>NZ_CM165967.1:0-4762306 GCF_056821705.1 Erwinia sp. AK-PDG3-5 | reverse complement strand
CATCACCTTGTCTTCAATCGACGGACAGTAGCGTGGACCAATCCCTTCAATCACCCCGGAGTACATCGGGCTGCGATCGAGGTTATTGCGAATCACATCGTGGGTGTTCTCGTTGGTGTAGGTGATGTAGCAAGGCACCTGTTGTGGATGCTGTGACACATTGCCCATGAACGAGAAGACCGGCATTGGCGTATCGCCGTGCTGCGGATCCAGCACGCTGAAATCAATGGTTCTGGCATCGATACGCGGTGGCGTACCGGTTTTCAGACGGCTGACACGCAACGGCAGTTCACGCAGACGACGCGCCAGTGGAATCGAAGGAGGATCTCCTGCACGACCGCCGCTGTAGTTATCCAGTCCGATGTGAATTTTACCGTCGAGGAAGGTTCCGACCGTCAGAACGACCGACTTAGCACGGAACTTCAGTCCCATTTGGGTGACTGCACCGACAACACGATCGTTCTCAACGATGAGATCGTCTACCGCCTGTTGGAAGATCATCAGGTTTGGCTGATTCTCTAACGCAGTACGCACGGCCTGTCGGTAAAGCACGCGGTCAGCCTGAGCACGGGTAGCCCGTACCGCAGGGCCTTTGCTCGCGTTTAGTATCCTAAACTGAATGCCAGCTCGATCGATGGCATGTGCCATCAGCCCGCCAAGTGCGTCCACTTCTTTAACCAGATGTCCTTTTCCAATCCCACCGATCGCCGGATTACAGGACATTTGTCCAAGCGTATCAATGTTATGGGTTAATAGCAGGGTTTGCTGACCCATTCGGGCAGCCGCCATTGCGGCTTCGGTACCCGCATGACCACCACCGATTACGATGACGTCAAAAGGATCTGGATAAAACATGGAACTGCACCTCGCGATTGTGCGATTTAGGGAGATTGGTTATCAGGGCGTGGATTCTACGCAACTTTGGGCGATGGGGAAAGCGCACTACCCGGTGTGTATTAAAAAGAAGATCTTTTTTATCTAGAGATCTCTTTGTTAGATCTTCTATTAGGATCGACGATCTCTGTGGATAAGCCTTTTTTCCTGATAACGATCATCATCTTATTGAGGATCGTTAGCTGTGAAAGATCGGTGATCCTACGGCGTATAAGCTGGGATCTAAATGGCACCTTATCCACAGGCTCCGGCAAGTACTCAAGTTGTTCTTGGGATAACAACCGGTTATTACCGGGTTTTAAGCATAGTTATACACAAACGATCGCCACTTAAATGAACAAAAAAGGACATTATTTACAAAACCTGGCCGCTTTTTTTCGATCCGGCAGCCAAAATCAGGGCGATCCTGCTGCCAGCGATCCTCATTTGAGTAAGTTTTTCCAACTTTCTACCCAAACCTCAGCCGGATCCTCAGGGATCTCATGTTCCAGCACATCGATATCCAGTCGATTGCCGATCCGTTGAGCACCACAGGACGTTAACAGCACGTCGATCTTCTCTATTGCACCGCAGAACAGATCGTACTCGCGGTTGCCAATACCGACGGCGCCGTAACGCAGTTGGGAAAGATCGGGCTTCTTCTCTGCCAGTTCATCAAACAGGGGTTGCAGATTGTCAGGAAGATCGCCTGCACCGTGCGTGGAGCAAACCACCAGCCAGGTGCCTTCAACGCTCAGTTCTTCCAGTTCAGGACCGTGAAGTAACTCGGTTGAAAAGCCCGCTTCTTCCAGCTTCTCAGCCAGAAGTTCAGCCACATATTCCGCGCTGCCTAAGGTGCTACCCGTGATTAACGTAATGTCAGCCATTTATAAAGATCCCTGTACCTCAAAGGCGGCCATTGTACGCTGTGATCAAGCGGGGATCTACCTGTGGATAAGTAAGGGTAATTGGCTGGGAAGGATGAACCGAAAAAGACGCGGGTGATCAGCAGCCCGACGATACCTGAAGAAAATGAGAAAATGCTGCCGATCGGGCCTTAAACGATCCCGATCGGTGTGTGGATAATATTGTGCACAGATCAGGGCTTGATGGTGCGCATAATCGGGTTCTGCAGGGAGATCAGCGTCTCAGTTGACTGGATTTCATCGATGGTCTGGATCTTGTTGATCAACACCAGTTGCAGGGCATCGATCGAGCGGCACATCACCTTAATAAAGATGCTGTAGTGGCCGGTGGTGTACCAGGCTTCCACCACTTCATCCAGCGCATCAAGTTTTGCCACCGCAGCCGGATAGTCACGGGCACTTTTCAAAATGATGCCGATAAAGCAGCAGACGTCATAGCCCAGATGCTTGGGATCAATCTCCAGCCGCGTGCCTTTAATGATCCCCGCCTGCTTCATTTTCTCCACGCGAACGTGAATAGTGCCTGGGCTGACGTTGAACACTTTTGCCAGTTCAGCATAGGCGGTACGGGCATTTTCCATTAACGCATTAAGGATGCCACGATCGAGACTGTCAATTTGCAGGTTATCCGCCATGATGGCTCCTGAGTTAAGGAATATTCAACATATAGCGGGATAATGTGCAGGAAAGGGAGCAGACAGGCAATATTATTGTGGAATAAACAGCGGGCACAGGGCGTGCCCGCTGGAGGGTTTAACGCTTACGCCACACGGTCAGCTGCGCAACGGTGTGCTGATACTTGCGCGCCGTTTCACGGATCACGAAAGGCACATCCTGCGGCGCGGCGATCTCGTCGAAATCGGCGGCCAGCAGCCGTTGTAACGCCTGATAGGTGGTCAGCGCTTCACCGTTCTCACGGATGCCGCCCAGCCAGTTCTCTTTCGGCGTAAAGTCTTCCAGCCAGGTGTACGGGGAGGAGAGCATCAGGACACCGCCCGGCGCGATCATCGTCGTAATGTCCTGCAGGAAGCGCTTAGGCTGACGCAGGCGGTCGATCAGGTTGGAAGCCAGCACCAGGTCATACCGTTCGGGCTGCGGCTTGAGGTTACAGGCATCGCCCTGCACAAACTGAATGCGTTGCGCCTGTTCCGCGCCGAGATCGAAATCTTTCAGCCGCACCTGACGGTATTCCACCAGGTCGCCTTCTTCCTGGGTGACATAACGGAACTCTTCGCCGCTGGTTAGCTGGATGGCCACATCGATAAAGCGCGCGGAGTAATCCATTCCCACTACGTCGCTGAAATGACGGGCCAGCTCAAAGCTGGCGCGGCCGGTGGCACAACCGATATCCAGTGCGCGACCGCGTTTTTCCGTCATCCGGCAGGCAATATCCACCAGCGCTTTGCCGTAATTCGGCGTGCCGAAGTAATCCGGCCCGTACTGGAAGTCGAGATACTGCGAAACCATGCTGTCGGTTTCATACGGGTTCAGCATCTGTTTTTCCTGATGGTTAGAGACCACATAGCGGAAACCGGCGTGCTGGAAGAAGTGACGGCGGAAGGCGTAGCGGGCAGATTTCAGCGCTTCGTTACCGGTGGAGATCCAGCTACCGCCTTTGATCAGCGCATGTTTGCCATCAAAGGTCGGCGTCGAGAAGTCGTCATATAAAGGGTGAACCTTAAATCCTTCCAGACCGTTGGTTGGCGTGGTGGTCCACTGCCAGACGTTACCGATCAGATCGTAAAACTCGCCCTGAGCAAATCGATCGACCGGACAGGAAGACGCCCACCAGGCCAGATTGATATTGCCCGGTGCCTCGCGCCAGTCGGTCTGGTCGCCTGTCACCTGCTCACGCAACAGCAGCCATTCGGCTTCGGCAGGCAGCTGTACCGATTTGCCGGTTTCATCGGCTTTCCAGCGGCAGAACGCAGCGGCTTCCAGCTGGTTCACTTCGACTGGCCAGTCCCATGGCATCGGCACTTCTTCGGTCATCAGACGCAGTTTTAGTGCATCAGGCTCGGCGGCAGAACCGACCCAGAACGTGGGCTGAGTGGCTTTGGCAAAGTCGCGCCAGCCAAGACCTTCTTCATCCCACCAGCGTGCATCCTGATAACCCCCGGCAGCGACAAATTCGAAGAATTCGGCGTTGCTGGTCAGCATCTTGCTGGCTTTAAACGGCTTCACGTCGGTGGTCAGCGTGCCGTACTCGTTATCCCAGCCGTAGGTATCATCGCTTTTGCCCTGAGTGACCCGTGCGCCATCAACGGCGACCAGCGCGTTCGCCGGCACCGAGTGCCGATCGTGACGGGCTGAAGGGCAGGTGGGCCAGTGTGCCTGAGGTTTCACCCACTCAATGGGCAACTGGCGGATCAGCACGCTGGAGGTTTCCAGATGGATGCGCTCGTGCTCAATGCCCATCAGGATCACCCATGCCGGACTGTTCCAGTTGATCGGTAAGGTCAGCGGCATCTCTTTGATAAAGTTTTCGATAAGCGACCGGACCTTGCCGCGATAGTCGCGCAGTTCGGCGACGGTCGGCCACGGGTAGTTGTTGGTGTCCAGATCGTCCCAGCTCATCTCATCGACGCCGATCGCCATCATCGCTTCGATGTTGTCATCCACACGGTTATCCACCAGTCCGGCCGCCATCATTTTATTGATGTAGAAAGTGGCGGTGTGGCCGTAATAGAAAATCAGCGGATGGCGCAGGGAAATCGCTTTGGTGAACCAGGCCTTTTCATCGGCGAGGCAATCGAACAGGCTCTCATACAGAGACCAGGTCTGATTGAAGTACGTCAGAATTTCCTGACGTTTTTGCGCCTCGCTGCCGCTGCTCAATAACAACGTACGGGTCGGTGCGGGTAATCCTGGTGCGAACTCTTGTTGTTGTGCTGTCACGTAATGCTCCCAATCTGCCTGTTGGCTAAAGCGTACACATGACTATAGCAAATAAGCATTTCCAGATTGTGTCTGAGGGAGAACTAGCGTTGCCAGCGACGCAGCAGGCGGCTTTTCAGGCCGGTATCGAAGTGCCAGATGTGGTCGAAAATCCGCATGATGCCGGGTTTTCCATGATCGGACAGCGCAACGGCATGAAAGCGCTGGTGCTGCTTCAGCTGGTGCTGTTTGATGCGTTTGACCAGCTCTTCTGGCAGGCGCTGGGCAATAAAATCGGAGATGATCACCGCATCAGCATCGTTCCATGCCGGCGTGGCCAGCTTAAGCAGTACCGAATCCAGGCAGGCGGCCAGATCCGTGCCGCCACGAAAACGCTGGCTGAGGAAGCGAATCGCCTGGGAGATGCCATCGCCCGCGGTCAGTTCGTAGGCCACCACTTCATGGGCGAACAGCATAATGTAGCAACGACGGTTATCCGCCAGCGCCACCTTCAGCAGGGCGAGGCAGAACGCTTTGGCGCAGCGCTCGTTGAAGCCGCCCATTGAACCGGAGGTATCCACACAGACGATAAAGGGGCCGCGTGGCTGCCGGTCGTGATGATGATGACTGACTGGCCTGAGCATCACCTTGTCGTGCCAGGCATCGCCCTGCAGACGGTAGGTCAGCAGCCTTTTCTCCACCAGCCGACGATAGAACTCAATTTCCAGCTCGCTGATGCCCAGCGTGACCAGTTCGGGTGGCAGCAGGCGCAGAATGTCATCGCTTTGATGCAGCCCGCTGACTTCTTCCGGTACGCTTTCCGGCTCGCGCACCAGATGATGAAACTCTTCCAGCGGCGCGTCTTCGGTCGGCATCGCCTTAGCTTCTTTGCTGCGGCCCAGCTGCTCAGCCAGCTTGAGCAAGGCCGGTTGCTGGGCCAGAAAGTCACCGTACTCAACGATCAGCTGGTAATCGCCCCGTTGCAGCGGGCTTTTGGTCAAATCCCACAGCCGTCCCGCCGCCGCTTCATCGTTGTCCGATAATACCTTCGCCAGCTGACCGCTCATGGCTAAGCGTTGCTGAAGCTCCGCCAGCAGTTTTTCTCGCTCTTGATCCAGCAGCTGCTGATTCAGGGTCAGGGTTTGCAGCGTCAGGCTTAACCGCCAGCGCTGAAGAAACAGGGTTTGCTGGGCCTGACTGAGCGCGCTGGGATCGGCATTGGCGACCAGCTGGTGGGCTTTTTCGCTAAAGGGAGAATGATGTTCGCTAAGGTAAGCCAGCAGCTCAGGCAGCTTCTGGCAGAACTGCGTATGACTCAAGCCCTGAAATTGTTGGAACAGCGCAAATTCGGCCGCAAGATCCTCCGGCACGGAGGTGGTCTTTAGCTGTTCCAGCACTTCCGTTTTCCAGCGCGGCAGATCGCGCAACAGCGCTTTCTTCATGCCGGGGAATTTTTCAAAAAAAAGCGCCAGCTGGGGGCTGGCGAGCAGGGCGATCACTAACTCTTCGAGCAGGTCGCCCTCGCTGATGGTCAGAAGTGCGCTCAGTGTATCAAGCGAGATCACCGACGCGCCTGCTTCAGCTGATCGGCCACCTGTTGCAGGCTCTCTTCAATTTTTGCCAGCCAGTCATCGCTGATAAACAGGCAGCGCTGATGCTGGCTGAACAGCGTGCGCTGGTTGCGCAGCTGGGTTTCCACCTCATCCAATGCCTGCACAATCTCTTCCGGCAGCCCGCTGGCCTGCTGTTTGCCCGGCAGCATTAGCCGGGTGGATTGCAGGCTGACGTCGCGCAGCGTCAGGCAGTCGTTACCGTCCACATGCAGATCCAACGTCTGGGCAAAGCCAATGCCGTTAAGCTTGCCGCGAATATCGCCGCTTTTTTGCAGCCAGTGATGCAGCGGTTCACGCGCAATCACCACGTGCGTCACCTGCATATCGTGCAGCATCAGCGGCTTTTGCAGCATCAGCGTCAGCGAGTCATCGGCCAGCGTGGCGGGCAGTTCGTAATGCGGTTTGCGGCTGAACATGCCGCCATGTTTTTCCAGACGGATCGCCTGTTCGACGCTTTTTTCCTGCTGCAAGGCCAGCCGGCGCGACTCAATTTGCTGCAGCTTAATCAGCATTGGCTGCTGCTGCCAGGCGTGCTGGGTGATCAGGCTGTCGATTTCGCGATCCAGCAGTTTCATCGACGCCACGTCGTGCCACAGGCAATCCTTCAGCAGGATAAGATCGACCGGCGCAATGCTGTTGCGTCCGCTGTAAAACGCGCAGGCTTGCAGCAGGTGGATGGCTTTTTTCCAGCGGCGATCGGAGATATAAGGCGCTTCGGGCTGGTTTTCCATCTGCTGGCGCAGCAGGAAGATCAGTTCAAAGACATCGTCAGTCAGCGCGACCTGAGTAATGCCTTTCTGCCATTCGCTATACTCTTCATCGGTGATGCACAGAGAGTCCGCCACCGGGTTGATGGTTTCATCCTGCTGGTGGGTAAGCATGCTGCGGAAGTTTTGCTTCTCATGCACGTTGTCCAGCCACAGGCGGATTAACATGCGGTCATACAGCGCTTCCAGCCCGCTGTCGGCCTCGGGCAGCTCGTTCGACGCGGTAACCAGCAGCCGCATGGGGATTTTTTCTTCGCTGTCACCGTTACGAAAGCGACGTTCATTAATGGCGGTCAGCAGAGTATTGAGGATTGCCGGACCTGCCTTCCAGATCTCATCGAGAAAAACAATTTCAGCATCCGGCAGATAGCCTTTGGTCAGGCGCTGGTAGCGGCCTTCGTCTTTTAGTGCCTGAATAGAGAGAGGGCCAAACACTTCTTCCGGGGTGGAAAAACGGGTCATCAGGTATTCAAAGGCGCGGGAATGCTGAAAAGCGTACTTGAGTCGGCGGGCAATCAGACTCTTGGCAATGCCCGGTGGGCCCAGCAAAAAGACGCTTTCGCCGCTCAGCGCAGCCAACAGGCAGAGGCGGATCGCGTGATGCCGCTCATAAAGTCCTTTTTCTAACGCATTGCTGAGGCGGGCGATTCTTTCCGCAAGTAAATGGGGCTGGGGCATGTTCAAACATTCATCCTTTTCTACGGTCAGGCCAGCAGGGTGACTGGCGAGCGCAAACACTACTGGCTATGATGCTTGAAAGAGTTGATACGAGTCAGCTTTTTTCTTGTCAAAGAGTGACGCAGGGCAGTGAAGTCATTTCTCTTAACGTAATAAGGATAGGCATTCATCATGATTCATGCATACTGTGCGCGTTTTGATGGCTTGATGAGCTGTGCGCAATCCCGCGTCACTCGGCTCCAACAAAAGACTAGTTTATGAGTTCTGAAAAAAAGCAGTCCCTTGGCGCAGTGACCTTAGCGGCCATTGGCGTTGTCTATGGTGATATCGGTACCAGCCCTTTATATACCCTCCGTGAATGCCTTTCCGGCCAGTTTGGCTTTGGCGTGGAACGTGATGCGGTATTTGGTTTTCTGTCCCTGATTTTCTGGCTGTTAGTGCTGGTGGTGTCGCTCAAGTACATCAGCTACGTGATGCGCGCAGATAACGCCGGAGAAGGGGGAATACTGACCCTGATGTCGCTGGCGGGCCGCAATACCGGGGCCAGAGCCACGGCGGTACTGGTGATCATGGGACTGATTGGCGGCAGCTTCTTCTATGGTGAAGTGGTGATTACGCCGGCCGTTTCAGTGCTTTCGGCGATTGAAGGTCTGGAGATCATCGCGCCGAACCTCGACCGCTATATCGTGCCGATGGCGATTGCCGTGCTGACGCTGCTGTTTGCTATCCAGAAGCACGGCACCGGCATTGTCGGCAAACTGTTCGCCCCGGTGATGCTGCTGTGGTTTATTGTGCTGGCGGTGCTCGGCGGCATGAGTATTGCTGCGAATCCTGACGTGCTGCATGCGATGAACCCTTACTGGGCGATGCATTTCTTTATGGAATATAAAGAAGTGTCGTTCTTTGCGCTGGGCGCGGTGGTGCTGGCGATCACCGGGGTGGAAGCCCTGTATGCCGATATGGGTCACTTTGGTAAATTCCCCATCCGTCTGGCGTGGTTCATTGTGGTGTTGCCGTCGCTGGTGCTGAACTATTTCGGCCAGGGCGCGCTGCTGCTGAAGAACCCTGAAGCGATAAAAAACCCCTTCTTCCTGCTGGCACCTGACTGGGCGCTGATCCCGATGCTGATCCTGGCGACGCTGGCCACGGTAATTGCCTCGCAGGCGGTGATTTCCGGCGTGTTCTCGCTGACCCGCCAGGCCGTTCGTCTGGGCTATCTGCCGCCGATGCGCATTGTGCATACCTCGGAAGAGGAGTCCGGTCAGATTTATATCCCGGTGATCAACTGGCTGCTCTACTTCGCCGTGGTGATTGTGATTGTTGGCTTCCAGCACTCCAGTAACCTGGCCGCGGCCTACGGTATTGCCGTCACCGGCACCATGGTGTTGACCGCGATCCTCTGTACCACGGTGGCGATAAAAAACTGGCACTGGAACCGTTATCTGGTGCTGACGGTGCTGGTCGGCATGCTGTGCATTGATGTGTCGTTGTTCTCTGCTAACCTGGTGAAAGTGTTCTCCGGTGGCTGGTTGCCGCTGTGCCTGGCGCTGGTGATGTTTATCATCATGACCACCTGGAAAAGCGAGCGCTTCCGCCTGTTGCGTCGTATGCATGAACATGGCAACTCACTGGAAGCGATGATTGCCTCGCTGGAGAAATCGCCACCGGTGCGCGTGCCGGGCACCGCGGTGTATATGTCCCGTGCGCTAAACGTGATCCCGTTCGCCATGCTGCACAACCTAAAGCATAACAAGGTGTTGCATGAGCGCGTGGTGCTGCTGACGCTGCGAACGGAAGATGCGCCTTATGTGCATAACGTCCGGCGTGTGACCATCGAACAGCTTTCGCCAACCTTCTGGCGCGTGGTGGCCAGTTACGGCTGGCGTGAAACGCCGAACGTGGAAGAGATTTTCCACCGCTGTGGGCTGGAAGGGCTTAGCTGCCGGATGATGGAGACCTCGTTCTTTATGTCACATGAGTCGCTGATTATCGGTAAACGGCCCTGGTATCTGCGCCTGCGCGGCAAGCTGTTCCTGATGCTGCAGAAGAACGCCCTGCGTGCGCCAGACCAGTTCGAGATCCCGCCTAACCGGGTAATTGAGTTAGGGACACAGGTCGAGATATGATCCCGACCGGCAGAGAAAAGGGGCCTTCGGGCCCCTTTTTTTGTGCTCACTGACGCGGGCTACCAGCTGACGGACGCTGCAAAACCGCCCGCATCCCGGTTAGCAAAGCTGGCCCGCATCCCATGCAGTTGGGCAATATTGCTGACGATGGACAGTCCCAGCCCGCTGCCGGACTTTTCCTGTCCCGGAGGCCGGTAAAACCGCTCACCAACCCGCGTCACAGCCTCTCCCGTAACGCCGGGTCCGTTATCCAGAACCTCAATACGGCGTGGCGACAGGATCAGCTGCACGCTTCCGCCGGACGGGCTGTAACGAATGGCGTTATCCAGCAGATTACGTACCATCAGCGCCAGCAGCAGCGGCTGTCCATTTTTGATGACCGGAACCCCGGGCGCCTCAAGGCTAAGCTCGATACCGGCGGCCTGCGCGTTACCATAATGGTCGATAATCGCCTGTTGCAGCAGCTGTTGCAGATTGACCGGCTGCGTCTCCAGATCCTTCTCGCTATCGAGTCGGGAGAGCGTCAGCAACTGATCGACCATCCGAGTGGCTCTGTCGATCCCCGCATCCAGATTGGCCAGCGCATGGTGACGCATCGCTTCATCGTCATGGGCCAGCTGAGCCACTTCGGTTTGCACCTTCAGCGCCGCCAGCGGCGTGCGCAGCTCATGTGCGGCATCTGAGGTAAAGCGTCGCTCGCGGGTCAGCATCTGCGCGATACGGGCAAACAGCGCATTCAGCTCGTCCACCAGCGGCCGGACTTCTTGTGGAACCCGATCTTCCCTTAACGGCGTCCGATCGTCCGGGGAGCGATGCCGCAGCTGGCTGGCGATACGTTTCAGCGGGGCCAGCTCGTGGGTGATCAGCCACAGCAGCAGGATCAACATCACCGGCAACGCAAACAGCCACGGCCAGAGGTTGGTCTGCACGATATCGCGGGTCATATCATCGCGATATTCCCACTCCTGACCGACCACCACCACATACTGCTGATCCGGCGTGCTTAGCCAGACCATGCGCCACAAATCATCGTCGCCTTTCAGCTTGCCGTCGGTGAAGCCGTTGCGCTCGTAATGAAAGCGGAAATCTTTGCCGTTATCGCCGTCGTTCATCACCATTTTTCCGTCGCGGGTGAAGACCGCAAAGGCCAGCGCATCGTCTTCCTGATCGCCGCGATGATGCTTAAGCAGCTTCTTGGTTTTGGGCAGCGTCAGCGGTTCGTGGCTAAGCTGTTCCGGGTTCATCGTTGCCAGCCTTTTGGCAAACAGCATTTGCTGAGTATCAAACAGCTCATTGATTTTATGCCGCGTCTGCCACCATGAGCCGAGGCTGGCCGTTCCCCAGCAAATCAGCGTCAGCAGCAGAAAGCCCAGCATCAGACGCAGGCGCAGGCTCAGGCGATTCACACCGGTTCTCCCAGCGTATAGCCGACGCCATGAATGGTGCGGATAAACTGGCTGCCCAGTTTTTTTCGCAGATGGTGAATATGCACTTCAACGGCGTTGCTGGAGACGTCTTCATCCCAGCTGTAGAGCTTTTCTTCTAACTGGGCTCGGGTCAGCACTCTGCCGCTATTCATCAAAAACAGTTCGAGCAGCGCCAGTTCGCGGGATTTCAGCTCCAGCGGTTCGCCGTTCAGCGTCACGCGGTGCGAGCCGCTCTCCATCACCACGGCGCCATGGCTGAGCTGCGGGTGAAGCTGGCCATGGCGGCGGCGAATCAATGCCTGTAACCGGGCCGCGACTTCGCTCAGGGCGAAGGGCTTGCAGAGATAGTCATCGGCCCCTTGCTGTAGCCCGGCCACCCGCTGTTCCAGCGCATCCCGGGCGGTGAGGATCAGCACCGGTTCATCCTGTCCCTGCTGACGCCACTGGCGCAAAATATCCAGCCCGTCCATGCCCGGCAGGCTTAAATCCAGCACCACCGCGTCATAAGGCGCCGCGCTGAGTGCCGCGAATCCTTTTTTACCTTCGGTAAACCAGTCGACGCTGAATCCCATTTTTATTAGCCCGGCTTTAATTCCGTCGCCAATTAACCGATCGTCCTCAATGACTAATATGCGCATGAAAAATTCCTCTGTGATTACCCGCTTTATACGTAACGGGCAGGCCGGTTGTACAGCGCAGATCGCAGGAATTCGCGTTTTTTCGCCAATTTTAATAAATATTAAGCCGGCCACTGAGTTCTTAAGAACCTGTTAAGAACCCTTTGCTTAAATAGCTTCCGAAGAGACATACGAGGCACTATTATTTACTGCCGACCCTCCAAGGAATAAAGGTGACAATGATGAAAAAGACCGCTGCTTTATTAGCTATTACCGCGCTGGTTTCCATGCCTGTTCTTGCTGCTCAGTCCGGCGGGTTTGTTGACCCGAATGCCCCCACTGCCCAGGTGCAGAAAGGCGGCTTTTCCGGGCCAAACGGCACGGTAGCCACCGTTAAGCAGGCGCAGGATATGAAGGATGATGCCTGGGTCACGATGCGTGGCAACATTGAAAAGCGTATCGGTGATGAGGATTACCAGTTCCGCGATGCTACCGGAACGATGAAGGTTGAGATTGATCATAAGCGCTGGGAAGGCCAGACCATTTCGCCGAAAGATAACGTCGAGCTTCAGGGCAAGATTGATAAAGACTTCAACTCGGTTGAACTGGACGTGAAACAGATCCGTAAGGTTCAGTGATAATACGTAGCGGCGGGGATCGCTGTCCCCGCCGCGCGTTATTTAGCTGACCAACGCACTGGCAGCCGTGCGATGTTGAGCAATCAATGAGGCAATATCCAGACCCGGAATAACGCCGTCAATCACTCGCCATTGTCCGCCCACCATCACATAATCGGCCCGCTCCGCGCCACACAGAATTAAGGCGGCAATCGGATCGTGGCTGCCGCTGAACCGTAATTCATCCATTTTAAACAGCGCCAGATCGGCCTGCATGCCGACCCGTATCTCACCAATATCCTCACGCCCTAATAAACGCGCCGATCCGCGAGTCGCCCAGCCGAGCACTTTTTGCGGCGTGATACGCTCAGCGCCGTAGCGCAGCCGTTGTAAATAGAGCGCCTGACGGGTTTCATACATCAGATTAGAGGCGTCGTTAGAGGCGGAACCGTCCACGCCCAGCCCGATGGTGGCGCCAGCCTGTTCCAAATCCAGCGTCGGGCAGATGCCCGAAGCAAGCCGCATATTGGACACCGGACAGTGGCAGATGCCGGTGCCGGCCGCGCCGAGGCGGGTTATTTCATCAGGATTAAAATGAATGCCGTGCGCCAGCCAGGTGCGTGGCCCCAGCCAGCCCACCTTATCCAGATAATCCACGGTGCGCAGACCAAAACGATCCAGACAGAATTGCTCTTCATCCAGCGTTTCGGCCAGATGGGTATGCAGCCGGACATCCCACTCCTCAGCCAGTTTTGCGCTTTCGACCATGATCTCTTCGGTCACCGAGAAGGGAGAGCAAGGCGCAAGGGCAATCTGAATTTGTGCGCCGGCCCCGCGCTGGTGGTAGCGCTTAATCAGCCGGACGCTGTCCTCCAGAATATCGTCACCACTCTGCACCGTGTGCTGAGGTGGCAGGCCGCCCTGTTCTTCACCAAGACTCATCGATCCACGGGTTAACAGCGCCCGCATGCCCAGCTCCTTCACTACCTCAACCTGAACATCAATCGCCTCTTCCAGTCCGTCCGGGAAAAGATAGTGATGATCGCTGGCGGTGGTACAGCCCGACAGCAACAGTTCCGCCATCGCCACTTTGCTTGCCAGCGCCAGGGCATCGGGCTTTAGTTTTGCCCATACCGGATACAGCGTTTTCAGCCAGGGAAACAGCGGTTGATTCACCACTGGGGCCCAGGCGCGGGTCAGCGTCTGATAAAAATGATGATGGGTGTTGATCAGGCCGGGCAACACCACGTGCTGACTGGCGTCTTTGATTTCATCGCAGGGCTGGGAAGGGCGTTGGCCTGACGCCAGGATTTCAGTAATAACCTGATTTTCAATGACCAGTCCACCTCGTCCATCGGTGTCTTCGGGGGTAAAAATGGCGAGCGGGTTTTTCACCCAAATACGGTGTGCGGGCATAGCCAGCTTCTCCTTTATAAAGAATAAGATAAGCCAGCTCAGTTATACCCTGTCTGCTGATCCAGGGAGCGCGTGCGCATTACAACATTATTTTTCCGCGGCCAGTGTGCTTTCGCGGGTCTGACGTACTGCGGTGTCGGACGGCAATACCAGGTTCAGCACGATGGCAACAATGCCACCCGCGCTAATCGCCGAGCCAAACAGGTTAGCAAAAACCTTCGGCAAATGGCTGAGGAATTCAGGTTGCGCTTCAATGCCGAGACCAATGCCAAACGAGACGGCAATGATCATCATGTCGCGGCGGGTCAGCGGCGACTGGGTCATGATGCGGATGCCGGCCGCCAGTACGCTGCCAAACATCACCAGCGTCGCGCCGCCTAAAACCGGTGCCGGAATTTGCTGGACCACCGCGCCAAACGCCGGGAACAAGCCCAGTAACGCCAGCAGGCAGCCAATCCACATGCCGACATAGCGGCTGGCGACGCCGGTCATCTGGATCACGCCATTATTTTGCGCAAAGGTGGTGCTGGGCAGCGCCGAGAAGATGGCCGCCAGCATGCAGCTAACGCCATCGGCCAAAATGCCGCCCTTTAAACGTCTGACGTAGCTTTCTCCTTCAACGGGCTGGCGTGACAGCAGGCAGTTCGCCGTCAGGTCCCCGACCGCCTCAAGAATACTGATCAGCGAAATCAGCGCGATCGGCAGGAACAGCGAGAAATCAAACTGGAAGCCGAAGCGATAGGGCTGCGGCACGGCAATCCAGGATTCGGTGAACGGATGTAAGGTCAGATTGCCGCTCAGCGCGGCGGCCACGCAGCCAACGGCCATACCGAGGATCACCGCGGAGAGACGCAGCCAGCGGTTGCGCGCGTGGCTGAACAGCACGATGGTGGCCAGCGTCAGCAAACCCAGCAACAGGTTGGGCACCGAACCGAAGTTTGCCGCGTTATGACCGCCGCCCCAGTCGGTGATGCTGACCTTAATCAGGCTGATGCCAATCAGGCACACCACGGTGCCGCTGATAAGCGGCGTGATCAGGCGGCGGATCTGGCCCAGAAAACGGCTGACGATCATCGGAATAAAGGCGGCAACCGTGGTCAGGCCGAAAATCATCGCCATTACATCTTCCGGGCTGCCGCCGCGATTTTTCACGCTGAATCCGGCCGCCAGGATCACCGCCAGAAAGGCAAAGCTGGTGCCCTGCAGGCAAATCATTCCCGCACCGATATGTTTTATCCGGCGAGCCTGAATAAAGGTGCCGAGGCCGGAGACAAACAGCGACATGCTGATCAGATAAGGCAGCCAGGCATTGAGTCCCAACACGGTGCCGATAATTAACGGTGGCGTGATCACCCCCACCAGACTCGCCAGCACATGCTGTAACGCGGTAAACAGCGCGACCGTCGGAGTGGGTTTCTCCTCAAGGCCATAAATCAAATCAGAAGGTTCATTAGCAGACATAACTACACTCCATGGATCGGCAGACTTTGTCTCATGCATGAAACACGCCAGAGTGCAGTAAATGATGCGGTGGTTATTTATTGCTTGATAGATAAGTGTTTTTTTCGTGAATTGAATGATCCGAAAGTTTCAAGATGTTGTTACGTGAACCTTAATGGTGCGATCCAACCTGGCAAATACGCACCAAAATGGCACATTCTCAGCGCGTGGCGGGCGGAATTTCATTGAGGGTGGCCACCAGATGCAGCACCGCCGGCGATCGATCCAGCCGTCGCCAGGCCAGGGCGATATCGCTGTTTAGCACCGCATCGTCAATGGCATGCAGGGTGACGTCCGGATGGCGAATGCAGCCCAGCGATTCCGGCACCAGGGTATAGCCAAACCCACTGGCCACGAGCCCGATGGCGGAAGCGATTTGGGGTGCCTGTTGGCCGGTGCGCGGCTGGAATCCGGCCCGCAGACAGGCGCTGATGATCATCTCATACAGGCTGGGCGCCACTTCCTGCGGAAAGAGGATCAGCGGATCCTCCGCCAACTGCTGCAGCGACAGGGAGGCCTGCCCCGCCAGCACATGGCCCGGCGGCAACACCGCCAGCATTTTTTCACTGGCGATGACCTTCAAATTAAAGGCTTTGCTGCTTTCACACGGCAGGCGCACAAAGGCCGCATCCAGCAGTCCTTCCTGCAGGTTATGCAGAAGCGTCGCCATATTCTGCTCGCCGGTGATCATCTCCATATTCGGGTAGCGATGCTGAAACTCCCTGAGCAGGCTGAATACCGAACCATGGAACGCCACCGAGCTGGCGAACCCGAGGGAAAGTCGTCCCCGGGTGCCGCGCGCAATGCCTTTGGCTTTCTCCAGCGCATGACCACTGAGTTCGAGGATCTGGCAGGCATCCTGATAAAAGGCCTCTCCGGCTTCGGTCAGCTCAACGCTGCGGGTCAGTCGTTTCAACAACGGCAGACCAATTTCGCGCTCAAGGCGAAGGATTTGCTGGCTCAGAGGCGGTTGGGAAATCCCAAGCAGTTCGGCCGCGCGGGTGAAGTTGTGGGTCTGGGCGACGGCCACGAAATAGCGCAGGTGACGGAGTTCCATATCAAAAACGTCTCAAAGTGAAGGCTTTCCTATATTGGTATCCGTAACTGAATCGAGTCAACATCCTGTTAATGATTCTTAACCTTTTAGCTACGAGGATGCCATGAAAAATTATGCAACTGACTGTTTATGCGAACAAGAGTTGGCCTCTGCCGTCAGCGCATTGCAGCAGCATAAGCCAGAAAGTGTAATCTATCAGACCTCTCTGATGAGTGCGTTGCTGAGTGGCGTGTACGAGGGCAACATCACCGTCGCCGATCTGCTGAAAAAAGGCGACTTCGGCCTCGGCACTTTCAACCAGCTGGACGGCGAACTGATTGCCTTTGACCGCGAGGTCTATCAGTTACGCGCTGATGGCAGCGCCCGTGAGGCCAGTCCGCAGCAGAAAACTCCCTTTGCGGTGATGACCTTCTTCCATCCGCAGCATCGCCATCACTTTACTCAGCCGATGGGTCGTCAGGATATTCACGACTATATCGACAGTCAGGTCACCTCCGATAACCAGTTCTGCGCACTGCGCATCGACGGCCGCTTCTCCGAGGCGCAGACCCGCACCGTGCCTTGCCAGCATCGCCCGTATCGCAGCATGCCCGAAGTGCTCGGCCAGCAACCCACCTTTCACTTCAGCGAGCGGAACGGCGTGCTGATTGGTTTCCGTACGCCGCAATATATGCAGGGCATTAACGTGGCGGGTTATCACGAACACTTTATTACCGATGACCGTCAGGGTGGCGGCCATCTGCTGGATTACCGGCTGGAGGAAGGGGTGCTGACCTTCGGTGCGATCAGCAAACTGGTGATCGACCTGCCAAAAGATAACGACTTTCTGCAAGCCAACCTGAATCCCGACGATCTGGATTCGGCCATTCGTTCCGTTGAGAGCTAATCCCCTAAGGAGTCATGATGAAAAACCCAACCGATACTCAGCTATGGCAACATGGCGCCGATCTGGTCGTGGCGCAGCTGGAAGCTCAGGGCGTGAAGCAGGTCTTTGGTATTCCGGGCGCCAAAATCGATAAGGTCTTTGATTCGCTGGTGGACTCCACTATCCAGACCATCCCGGTGCGCCATGAAGCCAATGCGGCCTTTATGGCCGCGGCGGTAGGACGGCTGACCGGCAACGCGGGCGTGGCGCTGGTCACCTCCGGCCCCGGTTGCTCGAATCTGATCACCGGTATGGCCACCGCCACCAGTGAAGGCGATCCGGTGGTGGCGTTGGGCGGCGCGGTGAAGCGCGCGGACAGTGCAAAACAGGTGCATCAGAGCATGGACACCGTCGCCATGTTCCGTCCGGTCACCAAATATGCCGTTGAAGTCACCGATGCCAATGCCCTGTCTGAAGTGATCTCCAACGCCTTCCGCCAGGCTGAACACGGCAGGGGCGGCGGTGCCTTTGTCAGCCTGCCGCAGGATATTGTCGATCAGCCGGCCCGGGGCAATCTGCTGACCAGCAAAGGTCAGGTGCTGCTGGGTGCCGCGCCGGATGTGGCAATTGAGGCGGTTGCTGCACAGATTGCGCAGGCCAAAAACCCGGTGCTGCTGCTGGGACTGATGGCCAGCCAGCCGGAAAACAGCGATGCGCTACACCGTTTGCTGGAGCGCAGCCATATTCCCGTCACCAGCACCTATCAGGCGGCTGGGGCCGTACGTCAGGGACACTTTTCACGCTTTGCCGGCCGGGTAGGCTTGTTTAACAATCAGGCGGGCGATCGTCTTTTACGTCAGGCTGACCTGATTATCACTATCGGCTATAGCCCGGTGGAATATGAGCCGGCGATGTGGAACAGCGGGACGGCCACCCTGGTGCATATCGATGTGCTGCCTGCGGAAGTGGATAACTGCTATTTGCCGGATGCTGAACTGGTGGGCGATATCGCCGCAACGCTCGACAAACTGGCCGCCCGCATTGCCTCGCCTTTGCAGCTCAGCTCACAGGCCGCGTCGATTCTGCACGATCGCCAGCAGCAGCGGGAACTACTGACATTGCAGGGCCAGAATCTGAATCAGTTTGCCTTGCATCCGCTGCGCATCGTGCGGGCGATGCAGGACATCATTAACAGCGACGTCACCCTGACGGTGGATATGGGAAGCTTCCATATCTGGATCGCCCGCTACCTTTACAGCTTCCGGGCGCGTCAGATTATGATCTCCAACGGGCAACAGACGATGGGCGTGGCGCTGCCGTGGGCCATTGGCGCCTGGCTGGTCGACCCGAGCCGTAAAGTGGTGTCTGTCTCCGGCGATGGCGGATTCCTGCAGTCCAGTATGGAGCTGGAAACTGCCGTCAGGCTCAAAGCCAATATTCTGCATATCATCTGGGTGGATGAGGAATACAACATGGTGGCGATGCAGGAGCAGAAGAAATATCAGCGGGTGTCGGGGGTAAAATTCGGCCCGGTCGATTTCAAAGCCTATGCCGAAGCCTTTGGCGCCGCCGGATTTGCGGTAGATAGTGCCGAAGCGTTAGAGCCAACGCTGCGTAAAGCGATGGACGTGCAGGGCCCTGCCGTCGTCGCGGTGCCGGTCGATTATGCCGACAATCATTTGCTGATGAGCCAGCTCCATTTAAGCCAGATCCTCTAACCTCCAGCCACGATCCCAGCCTTAAGCCAAACCCGAGGCAGGCAACAGCGAAACGTTTCGATGGCGATCACAATTTCGCGATTTGGCGGTTGTTTTCGCCCCTGCCTCTCTTAAACTCCGGATCAGCGAAACGTTTCGCTCTGGAGTGAAAGATGAAAAAAGGCACCTTACTGAATTCTGATATCTCGTCCGTGGTTTCCCGCCTCGGGCATACCGACAGCCTGACCATCGGCGATGCGGGCTTGCCAATTCCGGTCGGCCCTCAGCGTATCGATCTGGCGCTGACCCACGGTATTCCCAGCTTTTTGCAGGTGGTTCACACCGTGACCGAAGAGATGCAGGTAGAAAGTGCCATCATCGCGGAAGAGATCAAATCTCATAATCCCAAGCTTCACAGCGACCTGTTAGCCCTGCTCGACTTGCTGCAACAACATCAGGGAAACACCATCTCGATCCAGTACGTCACTCACCACCAGTTAAAACAGCAAACCCAGCGTAGTCAGGCCGTGATCCGCAGTGGGGAATGTTCCCCCTACGCGAATATCATCCTGACCGCTGGCGTGACCTTCTGAGGCCATGATGCAACCTTTACTGCAACTGCAAGGTATTGATAAATCCTTTCCCGGCGTGAAGGCGCTTTCCGGCGCGGCACTCTCGGTCTATCCGGGCAGAGTGATGGCGCTGGTCGGCGAAAATGGTGCCGGTAAATCCACCATGATGAAGGTGATGACCGGGATCTATGCGCGTGATGCGGGCCGCATCACCTGGCTGGGCAATGAGGTCTCCTTCAACGGGCCAAAAGCGTCGCAGGAAGCCGGCATTGGCATTATTCATCAGGAGCTGAACCTGATCCCACAGCTGAGCATTGCGGAAAACATCTTCCTCGGCCGTGAGTTTATTAACGCGTTTGGCCGCATCCAGTGGAAGAAAATGCACGCCGAAGCCGACGTGCTGCTGAAAAAACTCAATCTGCGTTTTAGCAGCCACAAGCTGGTGGGCGATCTGTCGATCGGCGACCAGCAAATGGTCGAGATTGCTAAAGTGCTGAGTTATGAGTCGAAAGTAATCGTGATGGACGAACCCACCGATGCACTGACCGATACCGAAACCGCGTCGCTGTTCCGCGTGATCCGCGAGCTGAAGGCGCAGGGGTGCGGCATTGTCTATATCTCGCACCGCATGAAGGAAATCTTCGAAATCTGCGATGACGTGACCATTTTCCGCGACGGACAGTTTATTGCCGAGCGGGCGGTGGAAAGCCTGGAAGAAGATTCGCTGATTGAAATGATGGTTGGCCGCAAGCTGGAAGAGCAGTATCCGCGGCTGGATAAAGCGCCTGGTGAGGTTCGCCTCAAGGTGGAACATCTAACCGGGCCGGGCGTTGACGATATCAGCTTCACCCTGCGCAAAGGTGAAATTCTGGGTGTTGCCGGGCTGATGGGCGCGGGCCGTACCGAATTAATGAAGGTGTTATACGGCGCGATGCCGCGCAGCAGTGGCAGCGTGCAGCTCGACGGCAAAAACGTCACCACGCGTTCGCCTGAAGAAGGGCTGAAAAACGGCATCGTCTATATCTCTGAAGACCGTAAACGCGATGGACTGGTGCTGGGCATGTCGGTGAAAGAGAACATGTCTTTAACCGCGCTGGATTACTTCAGCCACAAAGGCGGACGCCTGAAGCACGCTGAAGAGCAGATGGCGGTTGGCGATTTTATTCAGCTTTTCAATGTGAAAACCCCGTCAATGGACCAGCCAATTGGGCTACTGTCTGGCGGTAATCAACAGAAAGTCGCCATCGCTCGCGGTCTGATGACCCGGCCAAAAGTGTTGATCCTCGATGAGCCGACGCGCGGCGTCGATGTCGGGGCCAAGAAAGAAATTTATCAGTTAATCAATCAGTTCAAAGAAGAAGGGCTGAGCATCATTCTCGTCTCCTCTGAGATGCCTGAAGTGCTGGGTATGAGCGATCGCGTGCTGGTGATGCACGAAGGCCGCCTGAGCGGTGACTTCCCCATTGAACAAGCCACGCAGGAAGTCTTAATGGCGGCGGCGGTAGGCAAGCAACATAGCGTGGAGCTAGCAAAACTATGAGTACCCAAACCCTTCGTGCCAACCGCATCTTCAGCAAAAGCTGGCTGCTGGAGCAAAAATCGCTGATCGCCCTGATCGTGCTGATCGCCATTGTGTCGAGCCTCAGCCCGAACTTCTTCACCGTCAATAACCTGTTCAACATCCTGCAGCAGACGTCGGTCAACGCCATTATGGCGGTGGGCATGACGCTGGTGATCCTGACCTCGGGCATCGATCTTTCCGTGGGTTCATTGCTGGCATTGACCGGCGCGGTGGGCGCTTCGCTGGTGGGCCTGGAAGTGAATGCCCTGGTCGCCGTGGCGGGATCGCTGGCATTGGGCGCGGCGATTGGCGCGCTGACCGGCACGATTGTCGCCAAGGGCAAGGTTCAGGCCTTTATCGCCACGCTGGTGATGATGTTGCTGTTGCGTGGCGTGACCATGGTTTATACCAACGGCAGCCCGGTGAACACCGGCTTTAATGACAATGCCGATCTGTTTGGCTGGTTCGGCATCGGCCGCCCGCTGGGCATCCCAACGCCGGTGTGGATCATGGCCATCGTCTTCTTCGCGGCCTGGTACATGCTGCATCACACGCGTCTGGGCCGTTATATCTACGCGCTGGGCGGCAACGAAGCGGCGACCCGTTTATCCGGCATCAGCGTCAGCCGCGTTAAAATCATCGTTTATGCCCTGTGCGGCATGCTGGCCGCGCTGGCTGGCACGATTGAAGTGGCGCGTCTCTCTTCGGCTCAGCCAACGGCGGGAACCGGCTATGAGCTGGATGCTATCGCGGCCGTGGTGCTCGGCGGTACCAGCCTGGCAGGCGGTAAAGGACGCATTATGGGAACCTTGATCGGTGCGCTGATCCTCGGCTTCCTGAATAACGGCCTCAACCTGCTCGGTGTTTCTTCTTACTACCAAATGATCGTCAAAGCTGTGGTGATACTGCTGGCGGTGCTGGTAGATAACAAAAGCAGTAAATAACTCTCCCCTACAGGAATTTATGATGAAAATGAAACTGACTGCACTTGCTGTTCTGCTTGGCGTAACCGTCAGCGCAAACGCGCTGGCAAAAGACACCATCGCGCTGGTGGTTTCCACACTGAATAACCCGTTCTTCGTCTCCTTAAAAGATGGCGCACAGAAAGAAGCGGATAAGCTGGGCTACAACCTGGTGGTGCTGGATTCACAAAACAACCCGGCGAAAGAGCTGGCTAACGTGCAGGACCTGACCGTTCGCGGCACCAAACTGCTGCTGATCAACCCAACCGATTCAGACGCGGTGGGCAATGCCGTGAAGATGGCGAACCAGGCGAATATCCCGGTCATCACCCTCGACCGCGTGGCTTCCCAGGGCAAAGTAGTGAGTCACGTCGCCTCTGATAACCGTTTCGGCGGTAAAATGGCCGGTGACTACATGGCCAAAAAACTGGGCGATAACGCCAAAATCATCGAGCTGGCCGGTATTGCCGGTACCTCTGCTGCCCGTGAGCGTGGCGAAGGCTTCAAAACCGCGGCTGATGCGCACCACTTCCAGATCCTTGCCAGCCAGCCCGCTGATTTCGACCGCACTAAAGGCCTGAACGTGATGCAAAACCTGCTGACCGCGCATCCTGATGTGCAGGCCGTGTTCGCGCAGAATGATGAAATGGCGCTGGGCGCGATGCGTGCATTGCAAACCGCAGGCAAATCTGATGTTCTGGTGGTTGGCTTCGACGGCACCGCCGATGGCGTGAAGGCGGTTGAAGGTGGCAAGCTGGCCGCGACCGTGGCGCAGCAGCCAGAGCAGATCGGCGTTATCGGCGTGGATACCGCTGATAAAGTGCTGAAGGGCCAGAAGGTTCAGGCAATCAACCCGGTTGATCTGAAACTGGTCACTAAATAATTCAGCACGACACGCGCCACCTCCTGCAGGTGGCGCCTTTTTCTGGACGACACCCTGATGAAAACACCCGGTAAGCTGGCTGTCCTTGGCAGCATCAACGCAGATCACATCCTTAACCTGAACACCTTTCCTCGTCCCGGTGAAACGGTGATCGGCAAGCATTATCAAATCGCTTTCGGCGGCAAAGGGGCCAATCAGGCGGTCGCGGCCGGACGCAGCGGCGCTGACATCGCGTTTATCGCCTGTGTGGGTGAAGACGATATTGGTCAGCGTATTCGCGAGCAGCTGAATAAAGACAACATTGATGTTTCCCCTGTCGAAGTGATTGCGGGTGACTCCACCGGCGTGGCGCTGATTTTCGTCAATGCCGAAGGCGAAAACAGTATCGCCATCCATTCGGGTGCCAACGCGGCGTTGACGCCAGCCATCGTCAAGAAGCACCAAAAAACGATCGCTGAAGCTGGCGCATTACTGATGCAGCTTGAGTCTCCGCTTGATAGCGTGCTGGCGGCCGCCACAATCGCCCATCAGCATCAGACCAAAGTGATCCTTAATCCCGCTCCTGCCACGCCGCTGTCCGATGAGCTGCTGGCGCTGGTGGATATGATCACCCCGAATGAAACCGAAGCCGAGATCCTGACGGGCGTCCATATCGACAGCGATGAGGATGCAGCCCGTGCGGCGGCGGTTCTGCATGATAAAGGCATCCACAGCGTGCTGATTACGCTGGGCAGTCGCGGCGTGTGGCTCAGTGAGCAGGGCAACGGGCAGCGCATTGCCGGCTTTAAGGTGGATGCGGTCGACACCATCGCCGCAGGCGATACCTTTAACGGCGCGTTGATTACCGCCTTACTGGACGAACAGCCGATGGCGCAGGCCGTGCGCTTTGCCCACGCCGCGGCCGCGATTTCAGTCACGCGATCCGGTGCGCAGCCTTCGGTGCCCTGGCGACACGAGACCGACAGCTTCTTGCAGCAGCAGGGGTAGCACTTGGCCACCATGAAAGATGTCGCACGGTTGGCGGGCGTTTCAACGTCCACCGTTTCCCATGTGATCAACAACAACCGCTTTGTCAGTGACGCGGTGCGGGAAAAAGTGACCACCGCGATTTCGCAACTTAACTATGCGCCATCCGCCCTGGCACGAAGCCTGAAGCTTAATCAGACCCGCACCATCGGGATGCTGCTTACCGCCAGCAGCAACCCGTTCTATTCGGAAGTGGTGCGTGGCGTAGAAAGAAGCTGCTATGAACGCGGCTACAGTCTGGTGCTGTGCAATACCGATGGCGATGAAAACCGCATGAACCGCAGTCTGGAGACGCTGTTGCAAAAGCGTGTCGACGGGCTGTTAATCATGTGTACCGAAAGCCATATTCCGTCGGTTGAGATCCTGACGCGCTATCCTTCTATCCCTTCCGTGATGATGGACTGGTCCCCTTTTGACGGTGGCAGCGACATTATTCAGGATAACTCGCTGCTGGGCGGCGAAATGGCCACCCGGCATCTTATCTCCCGGGGGTATACGCGCATTGCTTGTATCGCCGGGCCGCAGGATAAAACGCCCGCCCGTTTACGCCTTGAGGGATTTCATCAGGCGATGGAACAGGCGGGTCTACCGGTGCTGCCTGGCTATATCGTCGCTGGCGATCTGGAGTTTGAGGGCGGCTACAATGCCATGAACCAACTGCTGGCGCTCAACCCGCTGCCGCAGGCGGTGTTTACCAGCAACGATGCGATGGCGGTTGGAGTTTATCACGCGTTGTATCAGGCGGGACTGTCGGTGCCGCAGGACATTGCGGTGATCGGCTATGACGATATCGAGCTGGCCCGCTATATGACCCCGCCGCTGACCACCATCCATCAGCCGAAAGATGAACTGGGTGAGTTGGCCATTGATACGCTGCTGCATCGTCTGGCCGAGCCCGGTGGCAGCCAGCAACTGCTGGTGCTGACACCGGAACTGGTCGAGCGCGGATCCGTCGGGGAGTGTTAGGCGGCTTTCTTCTTTTTCTCCCGGTTGCTGATCAGATGCCTTCCGTCGCCGGGTTTCAACATCAAAAACACCGAGCCTGAGATCACCGTGACCACACCCATCGTCAGGAACGTGGCATGGAAGTGCTGAACGGTGGTGCCATCAAAGTTTTCATAGAATCGCAGCACGGCGGCACTGACCGCCACCCCGAAGCTGATCGCCAGCTGTTGGGTCACGGCCAGCATGCTGTTGCCGCTGCTGGCGTTGGCATCATTAAGATCCGCCAGTGTGATGGTGTTCATGGCGGTGAACTGTGTCGACATCCCCATCCCCAGAACAAACAGCGGCAGCAGGAGCACCAGCAGGCTCATCCCCGGCGTTTGTAAGGCGAAGCTGGCAACCAGCACGCCGATGATCACGCTAATCCATACCAGGGTTTTACGGTAGCCAAACCAGCGCAGTACCTGCGTCACCATCGACTTGGCCATAATCGAACCTAACGCGGTCGGTGCCATCATGCAGCCTGCCAGGATCGCCGAGTAACCAAAGCCAACCTGCAGCATCAGCGGCATCAGGAAAGGAATGCATCCCGTCCCGAGGCGTGCGGCGATATTGCCCAGTATGCCTACCGAGAAAGTGCGGGTTTTAAACATCGGCAACGGGATGAGCGGCGTAGGGTGGCGTCTTGCGTGCACTATATAGAGAAGAAGTAACAGAACGCCGCCCAGCGTGACCGCGAGCGCAATGCTGGTGGCAACGATCTTCTCGCCAAACAGCTCAATTCCGCTCGAAAGCAGCACCAGCCCAATCCCGAACAGCAAAAAGCCCAGGAAATCGAAGCGGCGGCGTGGCGTGGTGAAGTCCGGCATATATTTGCGGGCATAGATGATGCCGGCAATCCCCATCGGGATATTAATCAGGAAGATCCAGTGCCAGGTGGCATAGGTCACCAGCACGCCACCCAGCATCGGCCCCAGTACCGGGCCAATCAGTCCGGGCATGGTGACGAAATTGAGTACCGGCAGCAGCTCGCTCCGTGGGTAAGCCCTTAACAGGGCAAGGCGTGCTACCGGCATCATCATCGCGCCGCCGACACCCTGCACCACCCTGAACGCAACCAGTGAGGTTAACGACCCCGAGAGTGCGCAGGCGAGCGAGCCGAGGGTAAACAGTGAGACAGCGACGATAAAGACTTTGCGGGTGCCGTAGCGATCGGCCAGCCAGCCGCTGACGGGAATAAGCAGGGCAACCGTTAAGGTGTAGCTGATGACGGCGGACTGCATCGCCAGCGGAGAGCGGTTAAGACTTTGGGCGATTGCAGGAAGGGCGGTGTTCAGTATCGTGGCATCCAGCGCCTGCATAAAGAAGGCCATGGCGGCGATCCACGGAAGTCCGGCCATACTGCGCGCGGATTTTATCATTTAGCATCCTTTTTAATGTTCAATGCTGGCAGGGCAAACCTGCAATGCATAAAGAATAGCATCAGCTGACTTGGTTACAGGAAGGACAAAAGGGCTTTTAAAGGCCATTTAGCTGCTAAAAACAGCGTAAGACGGGTGTTTTTTCACCTTTTGGTGAAAAAAGAGGCGGTCAGATCTTTTTTGTTGAGAAACACTTGCGGCCTTCCAGGAATTCCCTATAATGCGCCTCCACTGACACGGAACAACGACTTAACGGTCACCGGGTCAGAGGTTCAGGAAGCTGAATCGCCGGAGAAAAACTTCCCAAAAAGAAGTTGACTCCGAAGGAGGAAAGCGTAATATACGCCACCTCGCAGTAAGGCGCCAAGGCCCTTACCGCAACGCTCTTTAACAATTTATCAGACAATCTGTGTGGGCACTCGCAGGATTGATATCAGCGCCGCAAGGCGCAAAAAAATATCAAGCCTTAAGAGTGAACACATAATGAAATTCATTATGACGTTTTACACTTGAGCATCGCTGAACTTGTTTCAGCAAATCGAACTTTTAATTGAAGAGTTTGATCATGGCTCAGATTGAACGCTGGCGGCAGGCCTAACACATGCAAGTCGAACGGTAGCACAGAGAGCTTGCTCTCGGGTGACGAGTGGCGGACGGGTGAGTAATGTCTGGGAAACTGCCTGATGGAGGGGGATAACTACTGGAAACGGTAGCTAATACCGCATAACGTCTTCGGACCAAAGTGGGGGACCTTCGGGCCTCACACCATCGGATGTGCCCAGATGGGATTAGCTAGTAGGTGGGGTAATGGCTCACCTAGGCGACGATCCCTAGCTGGTCTGAGAGGATGACCAGCCACACTGGAACTGAGACACGGTCCAGACTCCTACGGGAGGCAGCAGTGGGGAATATTGCACAATGGGCGCAAGCCTGATGCAGCCATGCCGCGTGTATGAAGAAGGCCTTCGGGTTGTAAAGTACTTTCAGCGGGGAGGAAGGCGACAGGGTTAATAACCCTGTCGATTGACGTTACCCGCAGAAGAAGCACCGGCTAACTCCGTGCCAGCAGCCGCGGTAATACGGAGGGTGCAAGCGTTAATCGGAATTACTGGGCGTAAAGCGCACGCAGGCGGTCTGTCAAGTCAGATGTGAAATCCCCGGGCTTAACCTGGGAACTGCATTTGAAACTGGCAGGCTAGAGTCTTGTAGAGGGGGGTAGAATTCCAGGTGTAGCGGTGAAATGCGTAGAGATCTGGAGGAATACCAGTGGCGAAGGCGGCCCCCTGGACAAAGACTGACGCTCAGGTGCGAAAGCGTGGGGAGCAAACAGGATTAGATACCCTGGTAGTCCACGCCGTAAACGATGTCGACTTGGAGGTTGTGCCCTTGAGGCGTGGCTTCCGGAGCTAACGCGTTAAGTCGACCGCCTGGGGAGTACGGCCGCAAGGTTAAAACTCAAATGAATTGACGGGGGCCCGCACAAGCGGTGGAGCATGTGGTTTAATTCGATGCAACGCGAAGAACCTTACCTGGCCTTGACATCCACGGAATTCGGCAGAGATGCCTTAGTGCCTTCGGGAACCGTGAGACAGGTGCTGCATGGCTGTCGTCAGCTCGTGTTGTGAAATGTTGGGTTAAGTCCCGCAACGAGCGCAACCCTTATCCTTTGTTGCCAGCGAGTAATGTCGGGAACTCAAAGGAGACTGCCGGTGACAAACCGGAGGAAGGTGGGGATGACGTCAAGTCATCATGGCCCTTACGGCCAGGGCTACACACGTGCTACAATGGCGCATACAAAGAGAAGCGAACTCGCGAGAGCAAGCGGACCTCACAAAGTGCGTCGTAGTCCGGATCGGAGTCTGCAACTCGACTCCGTGAAGTCGGAATCGCTAGTAATCGTAGATCAGAATGCTACGGTGAATACGTTCCCGGGCCTTGTACACACCGCCCGTCACACCATGGGAGTGGGTTGCAAAAGAAGTAGGTAGCTTAACCTTCGGGAGGGCGCTTACCACTTTGTGATTCATGACTGGGGTGAAGTCGTAACAAGGTAACCGTAGGGGAACCTGCGGTTGGATCACCTCCTTACCTGAAGATACCTTCCCGCGTAGTGTCCACAACAGATTGTCTGATAGAAAACGTAATGAGCAACAGTAACAGAGTCCCCATCGTCTAGAGGCCCAGGACACTGCCCTTTCACGGCTGTAACAGGGGTTCGAATCCCCTTGGGGACGCCATCTCCTGATAATGAGTGAAAGACATTATCAACCAGTATCTCAAAACTGATTCTCTCCGCAAGGACGAGTCACGTTTGAGATATTTGCTCTTTAACAATCCGGAACAAGCTGAAAATTGAAACGACATGTCGTTTTCATTCTCCGTAATAAGAATGAAATCAACGATATGTTCGAGTCTCTCAAATGCTTACAACAGCAGTGTCTTTCGGGACGCTTGTGGGTTGTGAGGTTAAGTGACTAAGCGTACACGGTGGATGCCTAGGCAGTCAGAGGCGATGAAGGGCGTGCTAATCTGCGATAAGCGTCGGTAAGGTGATATGAACCGCAATAACCGACGATACCCGAATGGGGAAACCCGGTGCACCTTGGTGCATCATTGCAACATGAATACATAGTGTTGCAAGGCGAACCTGGGGAACTGAAACATCTAAGTACCCAGAGGAAAAGAAATCAACCGAGATTCCCCCAGTAGCGGCGAGCGAACGGGGAACAGCCCAGAACCTGAATCAGCTTGTGCATTAGTGGAAGCGTCTGGAAAGTCGCAGGGTACAGGGTGATACTCCCGTACACAAAAATGCACTTGCTGTGAGTTCGATGAGTAGGGCGGGACACGTGACATCCTGTCTGAATATGGGGGGACCATCCTCCAAGGCTAAATACTCCTGACTGACCGATAGTGAACCAGTACCGTGAGGGAAAGGCGAAAAGAACCCCGGCGAGGGGAGTGAAACAGAACCTGAAACCGTGTACGTACAAGCAGTGGGAGCACCTTCGTGGTGTGACTGCGTACCTTTTGTATAATGGGTCAGCGACTTATATTCTGTAGCAAGGTTAACCGTATAGGGGAGCCGAAGGGAAACCGAGTCTTAACTGGGCGTTAAGTTGCAGGGTATAGACCCGAAACCCGGTGATCTAGCCATGGGCAGGTTGAAGGTTGGGTAACACTAACTGGAGGACCGAACCGACTAATGTTGAAAAATTAGCGGATGACTTGTGGCTGGGGGTGAAAGGCCAATCAAACCGGGAGATAGCTGGTTCTCCCCGAAAGCTATTTAGGTAGCGCCTCGTGAACTCATCTTCGGGGGTAGAGCACTGTTTCGGCTAGGGGGCCATCCCGGCTTACCAACCCGATGCAAACTGCGAATACCGAAGAATGTTATCACGGGAGACACACGGCGGGTGCTAACGTCCGTCGTGAAGAGGGAAACAACCCAGACCGCCAGCTAAGGTCCCAAAGTCATGGTTAAGTGGGAAACGATGTGGGAAGGCACAGACAGCCAGGATGTTGGCTTAGAAGCAGCCATCATTTAAAGAAAGCGTAATAGCTCACTGGTCGAGTCGGCCTGCGCGGAAGATGTAACGGGGCTAAACCATGCACCGAAGCTGCGGCAGCGACGCTTAGGCGTTGTTGGGTAGGGGAGCGTTCTGTAAGCCGTCGAAGGTGGACTGTGAGGTCTGCTGGAGGTATCAGAAGTGCGAATGCTGACATAAGTAACGATAAAGCGGGTGAAAAGCCCGCTCGCCGGAAGACCAAGGGTTCCTGTCCAACGTTAATCGGGGCAGGGTGAGTCGACCCCTAAGGCGAGGCCGAAAGGCGTAGTCGATGGGAAACAGGTTAATATTCCTGTACTCGGTGTTACTGCGAAGGGGGGACGGAGAAGGCTATGTTAGCCGGGCGACGGTTGTCCCGGTTTAAGCATGTAGGCGGAGAGTTTAGGTAAATCCGGACTCTTTTTAACGCTGAGGTGTGATGACGAGGCACTACGGTGCTGAAGTAACAAATGCCCTGCTTCCAGGAAAAGCCTCTAAGCATCAGGTAACACGGAATCGTACCCCAAACCGACACAGGTGGTCAGGTAGAGAATACCAAGGCGCTTGAGAGAACTCGGGTGAAGGAACTAGGCAAAATGGTGCCGTAACTTCGGGAGAAGGCACGCTGGCGCGTAGGTGAAGGGACTTGCTCCCGGAGCTGAAGCCAGTCGAAGATACCAGCTGGCTGCAACTGTTTATTAAAAACACAGCACTGTGCAAACACGAAAGTGGACGTATACGGTGTGACGCCTGCCCGGTGCCGGAAGGTTAATTGATGGGGTTATCCGCAAGGAGAAGCTCTTGATCGAAGCCCCGGTAAACGGCGGCCGTAACTATAACGGTCCTAAGGTAGCGAAATTCCTTGTCGGGTAAGTTCCGACCTGCACGAATGGCGTAATGATGGCCAGGCTGTCTCCACCCGAGACTCAGTGAAATTGAACTCGCTGTGAAGATGCAGTGTACCCGCGGCAAGACGGAAAGACCCCGTGAACCTTTACTATAGCTTGACACTGAATATTGAACCTTGATGTGTAGGATAGGTGGGAGGCTTTGAAGCGTGGACGCCAGTCTGCGTGGAGCCAACCTTGAAATACCACCCTTTAACGTTTGATGTTCTAACCTGGCGCCGTAATCCGGCGTGGGGACAGTGTCTGGTGGGTAGTTTGACTGGGGCGGTCTCCTCCTAAAGAGTAACGGAGGAGCACGAAGGTTAGCTAATCACGGTCGGACATCGTGAGGTTAGTGCAATGGCATAAGCTAGCTTGACTGCGAGAGTGACGGCTCGAGCAGGTGCGAAAGCAGGTCATAGTGATCCGGTGGTTCTGAATGGAAGGGCCATCGCTCAACGGATAAAAGGTACTCCGGGGATAACAGGCTGATACCGCCCAAGAGTTCATATCGACGGCGGTGTTTGGCACCTCGATGTCGGCTCATCACATCCTGGGGCTGAAGTAGGTCCCAAGGGTACGGCTGTTCGCCGTTTAAAGTGGTACGCGAGCTGGGTTTAGAACGTCGTGAGACAGTTCGGTCCCTATCTGCCGTGGGCGCTGGAAGATTGAGAGGGGTTGCTCCTAGTACGAGAGGACCGGAGTGAACGCACCACTGGTGTTCGGGTTGTCATGCCAATGGCATTGCCCGGTAGCTAAGTGCGGAAAAGATAAGCGCTGAAAGCATCTAAGCGCGAAACTTGCCTCGAGATGAATCTTCCCTGGGCCTTTAAGGCCCCTGAAGGGACGTTGAAGACTACGACGTTGATAGGCCGGGTGTGTAAGCGCAGCGATGCGTTGAGCTAACCGGTACTAATGACCCGTGAGGCTTAACCTTACAACACCAGAAGCGTTCTGGTGGTGTCTGAGAGACACAAACAGATATTTTCAGCTTGAACCGGATAAATTTGCGCGGCCGTGCGGCGGCGTGAATAACAGAATTTGCCTGGCGGCTTTAGCGCGGTGGTCCCACCTGACCCCATGCCGAACTCAGAAGTGAAACGCCGTAGCGCCGATGGTAGTGTGGGGTCTCCCCATGCGAGAGTAGGGAACTGCCAGGCATCAATTAAGCAGACAAGCCTCATGCGAAAGCATGGGGCTTTTTTGTATGCGTAATAAGGCAAAACCCGCCTCAGAACGGTTTCCGGACGCCTACGTACCCGCCTGCTAACGGCCAGAGCCGGCCACTCAAATCCCAAACCACCCCAAAACCAGACAAAAAAGACGTCGTGCTGACGCACGATGCCATAATATCGGGCTAACTTCAGCGTTTAACCTGAAATAAAGCCAGATCCTCGGGCGTATTAAGATTCATGAAATCCTGCTCGTTGTCGAAATTAACCGCTGAACCGCCTACTTCATTTAAAAAAACCATCAGCTTGCGGTCACCACGCTGCAGATACTCTTCAAGCTGAGGTGCCAGACTTCGGTGAATCAAAGCCAGGGTGGGATGATCTCGCTCACCACTGCGTACCCAAGCGGTTTTAGCCTCAGCATTTTTCCCCAGCCAAAGCTGACTGACCAGATTTGTTGGTAGAAAGGGCGTATCGCAGGAGGCAAAAACGGCCCAATCGGTGTTGATTCGCTGTAAGGCCGCTAACATCCCTGCCAACGGACCCGCAAACCCGGTAAAGGTATCGGCAAAAACCTCGCAACCACTTTCCTGATAGCGCGGATGATGACGATTGGCACTGATGCAGACCTCCGCAACCTGCGGCTGCAGGATCGCCAGCACGTGCTGATACAGCGGTTTGCCATTAAGCATCACCAACCCTTTATCTTCGCCCTGCATTCTGGAACCCCTTCCTCCGGCCAGAATCACACCGCTGACATCCTCTACTCTATACTTCACTGGTTGAGTCATGCGCCACAATACCCCTCTTTTCATGTGGGATTAAAGCTGGTAACCTGGCGTCCTCTGTCGACCTTAAGGAACCCTGTCATGAAATGCCACCGTCTTAATGAACTGATTTCTCTTCTTCAGCCTGAATGGCAGAAAGAACCTGACCTTAATCTGATGCAATTTTTGCAGAAACTGGCGTCTGAGTCAGGTTTTAGCGGCCCGATAGGCGATCTGACAGACGATATTCTGATCTATCACCTCAAAATGCGCGGCATGGAAAAAGATGAGCAGATCCCTGGTCTGAAAAAAGATTATGAAGAGGATTTTAAGACCGCACTGCTGCGTGCCAGAGGGGTCATAAAAGATTAATTCCCCGTAGTCTCCCGTTGCCTGCAGCGTTTAATGGTATTCTTAACGGCTAATTCACGTCATGAGCATGCCGGATGAAAGCACCCGCGTTTAACTTTCAACATCTCGATCCCGATACCATCCTTGATGCGCTCTGGGAGACTGGGATCCGTGTGGAATCAGGGCTTACTGCCCTGAACAGCTATGAAAACCGGGTCTATCAATTCTCAGATGAAGACAAAAAACGCTATGTGGTGAAATTTTATCGCCCACAACGCTGGTCACAGCAGCAGATACTGGAAGAACATCAGTTCACTGCAGAATTGTTTGCTGACGAGGTCCCTGTCGCGGCACCGCTGCTATTGCAGGGAAAAACCCTCCATCAGCATAATGGTTACCTGTATACCGTTTTCCCAAGCCTGGGTGGTCGTCAGTATGAAACGGATAATTATGACCATCTGGAGTGGGTAGGGCGATTTCTTGGTCGCATCCATCAGACGGGCCGTAAAAGCACCTTTGATGTTCGTCCTACGATAGGGCTGGAAGAATACATCAACGAACCGATTCAGGTCTTTGAAGCCAGTACGTTAATCCCCCGTAAGTTGAAGGAGTCCTTATTGGCCAGCGTGCGGCTGATAGGCACAACTTTACAAAAATACTGGCATACTCAGTGGCAGCCTTTACGCCTGCATGGTGATTGCCATCCCGGCAATATTTTGTGGCGTGATGGCCCGTTTTTTGTCGACCTCGATGACGCCCGCAATGGCCCTGCCGTGCAGGATTTATGGATGTTAATTAACGGCGATCAACAGGAACAGCGCCTGCAATGGGATATTATGTTAGAGGCTTACAGTGAATTCTGCGAGTTCGATACACACGAATTGTCACTTATTGAACCTTTACGCGCTATGCGGATGGTTTATTATCTGGCGTGGGTTGTTCGCCGCTGGCAAGACCCTGCATTTCCTGCAAGTTTTCCATGGATGACGGATGAAGATTTCTGGCGCAGGCAGATTTCACAATTTAACGCGCAGGCAAGGTTGTTGCAGGAGCCCCCGCTACAGCTGACGCCCGCATTCTAAGGCTGACCGTCTTTTCCGGTTTGCCCCTTTTGCTGTTAGGAGAGAGTTTCACGATGAAAAAGATTTGGTTTGCGCTGGTTGGTCTGGTTTTGGCCTTCAGTGCATCAGCGGCCCAGTTTACGGATGGCCAGCAATACGTGACGATGCAAAAACCCGTCGCTGGCGAGCCTCATGTTCTTGAGTTCTTCTCTTTCTACTGCCCTCACTGCTATGAGTTTGAGCAAGTTTGGCATGTTAGCGATGCAGTGAAGAAAGCCCTGCCTGCTGACACCAAAGTGACGAAGTATCATGTCGAATTCCTGGGTGGCGATATGGGTAAAACCGTTACGCAGGCCTGGGCTGTTGCGATGGCTCTGGGCGTGGAAGATAAAGTGACTGCGCCAATCTTTGATGGCATTCAGAAAACCCAGACCATCACCGATCCGGCGAGTCTGAAAGATGTCTTTGTAAAAGCAGCAGGCATTACGCCGGAAGCCTATGACGGTGCCTGGAACAGCTTTGTGGTGAAATCTCTGGTCGCTCAGCAGGAAAAAGCGGCAGCTGACGTACAGCTGCAGGGCGTTCCGGCAATGTTTGTTAACGGCAAATATATGGTTAACAACGGCGGACTGGATACCAGCTCAATGGATAACTACGTTCAGCAATATGCGAACGTAGTGAAATTCCTGCTAACGCAGAAGTAATTCAAGTTAGTCTGCAACGCCGGCGTAATGCCGGCGTTGTTGTTTTCAACTGCCGGATCTGATTTCTCCACGGAATAAACATGCTGAGAAGATCCTGATTAAAAGACAGAGATCCTGTGCGATCGGCAAAGGCAATAATTAATATCCACATATAATTCATTCCGTGAAACCTGAAGTTATTCCTGGCGAATGAATTTAACTTATTGAAAACAGGTTTTTTTTGTTTTTATGTCGGCATTTTATTCTACGTATGAAAAACCGGGATCATTTTTACGCACAAACTTATCCACAGCTTATTCCTGCGTCACCTCCCGCAAAATCAACAGCCAAATGAAGTTTATCCGTCAGGTTATTTCAACTTTCGTCCTTAGCTGTGGCATCCTTACCGCATTGAAAAAACCAACGAAGAACGTGACGACTTATGGCACAAATTGCAGAAAACCCGCTAATTCTGGTAGATGGCTCTTCTTACCTCTATCGCGCATACCACGCGTTCCCTCCGCTGACCAACAGCGCAGGAAAACCTACCGGCGCGATGTACGGTGTACTGAATATGTTGCGCAGCCTGCTGCTGCAATATAAGCCCAGCCATGTGGCCGTGGTTTTTGATGCCAAAGGCAAAACCTTCCGCGATGAGCTTTTTGAAGCCTATAAATCCCACCGCCCACCGATGCCGGACGACCTGCGAGCGCAGATCGAGCCCTTGCATAATATGGTCAGAGCGATGGGCTTGCCTCTACTGGCCGTCAGTGGCGTGGAAGCCGATGACGTCATCGGTACGCTGGCGCTGGAAGCCGGAAAAAAAGGCAAGCCGGTATTAATCAGCACGGGTGATAAAGATATGGCGCAGCTGGTAACGCCAGATATCACCCTTATCAACACCATGAACAACGCGATCCTCGGCCCTGACGAAGTGGTGGAGAAATATGGCATTCCACCTGAATTAATCATCGATTTCCTCGCGCTGATGGGCGACGCATCCGATAACATTCCCGGCGTACCGGGCGTGGGCGAGAAAACGGCTCAGGCGCTGCTGCAGGGGCTGGGCGGAATTAAAGATATCTATGCCAACCTGGATAAAGTCGCTGACCTGACGTTCCGTGGGGCAAAAACCATGGCCGCCAAGCTGGAGCAAAATAAAGAGATGGCGCTACTCTCTTACCAGCTGGCGACTATTAAAACGGATGTGGAATTAGATCTGACCAGTGAACAGCTGACGGTGAATGAGCCGGCGGTGGAAGAGTTACTGGGCATGTTCCGCGAATATGAGTTCAAACGTTGGATCACCGACCTGGAAGAAGGAAAGTGGTTACAGGATAAAAAGAGTAATCCTGCCGCGCAGAAAGCGCTGGTTGAACAGGTTGAAGAACAGGTCGAAACCACCAGTACGCTCTCTGCCGAAGGCTATGTCACTATTCTGGATGAAGAGACCTTCGAAAGCTGGCTGAAGCAACTCAAGAACAGTTCACTGTTTGCGTTCGATCTGGAAACCGACTCGCTGGATACGCTGAGCGCCAATATCGTGGGGATTTCCTTCGCCATTGAGCCGGGCAAAGCCGCTTATCTTCCCGTGGCGCATGATTATCTGGATGCGCCAGCTCAGCTGGATCGCAACACCGTGCTGGAGCGCCTCAAGCCGCTGCTGGAAGATCCGACGTTGCTGAAGGTCGGTCAGAACCTGAAATACGATCGCGGCGTGCTGAAGAACTACGACATCGAATTACAGGGCATCAAGTTCGACACCATGCTGGAGTCGTACGCGCTGAGCAGCGTGGGGAGCCGTCATGATATGGATACGCTCTCATCACGCTGGCTGAACCATAAAACGGTCTCCTTTGAAGAGATTGCCGGCAAAGGCAAAAAGCAGCTGACCTTTAACCAGATCGATCTGGAACAGGCCGCGCATTATGCTGCCGAAGATGCCGACGTAACGCTTCAGCTCCACCTGAAGATGTGGCCAGAACTGGAGAAAGAGCAGGGGCCGAAGCAGGTGTTCGAAAACATTGAAATGCCGCTGCTGACGGTGATCTCGCGCATTGAGCGTAACGGCGTGTTAATTGACCAGGGGATTCTGGCCGCCCATTCGAAAGAGCTGACCATTCGTCTGGCAGAGCTTGAGCAAAAAGCCCATGAACTGGCGGGTGAGCCGTTTAACCTCTCTTCGCCAAAGCAGCTGCAGACCATTCTCTTTGAGAAGCAGGGCATCAAACCAACCAAGAAAACGCCTGGCGGCGCGCCGTCTACCAGTGAGGAAGTCCTTGCTGAGCTGGCGCTGGATTATCCTTTGCCGAAGGTGATCCTGGAGAACCGTGGCTTAGCCAAGCTGAAGTCTACCTACACCGACAAACTGCCGTTGATGATTAACCCGATCACCGGACGCGTGCACACGTCTTATCATCAGGCAGTCACGGCCACCGGCCGACTCTCTTCAACCGATCCAAACCTGCAGAACATTCCGGTGAGGAACGAAGAAGGTCGCCGTATTCGTCAGGCTTTCATTGCTTCCAAAGGCCATAAAATTGTCGCCGCTGACTATTCTCAGATTGAGCTGCGCATCATGGCTCACCTGTCACAGGATAAGGGTTTATTAAGCGCCTTTGCTGAAGGCAAGGATATTCACCGTGCGACGGCTGCCGAAGTTTTTGGCATGACGCTGGATAAAGTCACCGGCGAACAGCGCCGCAGCGCGAAAGCGATCAACTTTGGCCTGATATATGGTATGAGCGCCTTCGGCCTCTCCCGTCAGCTTAATATTGGTGCAGGTGAAGCGAAGAAGTATATGGATCTGTACTTTGAACGCTATCCGGGCGTGTTAGAGTATATGGAAAGCACCCGCCAGCAGGCCGCTGAAAAAGGCTATGTCTCCACGCTGGATGGCCGACGTCTCTATTTGCCGGATATCAATGCCAGCAATGCAATGCGCCGTAAGGCGGCCGAACGCGCGGCAATCAATGCGCCAATGCAGGGCACTGCGGCTGACATTATCAAAAAGGCGATGATTGCGGTCGATGGTTGGTTAACGCCACAGTCAGCGCCGGACGTGAAAATGATCATGCAGGTACACGATGAACTGGTCTTTGAAGTGAAAGCTTCTGAAGTGGAGGCGGCCACGGCGAAAATTCGCTATCTGATGGAAAACAGCATGAAACTCGACGTTCCTCTACAGGTGGATGTCGGCGTTGGCGATAACTGGGAACAGGCGCACTAATTTCCCGGCTGACCACGGATGAGACTGATTTTATAGCAAATTCAGTCTCATTTTTTACCCATAAGAAAATGCTTTAGTTCCGCTGTACGCCTGAACTTCCGGGCCAACCGCCGTTCAGAATTTCACCTAACCAGTTATCCTGGAAGCATTTTTTTTGTAATTAAGCTACAGGCAAGGGCGGTTTCTGTGACCTGAGTTGGATAACACCCGGTGTTTTCTGAAAATTAACTACAAAAAACCCTTTTGAGGGCCGAAAAAATCCTGTAGAGTTTCAGTTGTAGGGTACAGAGGTAAGATGTTCTATCTTTCAAACCTTTTACTTCACGTAATCGGATTTGGCTGAATATTTTAGCCGCCCCAGTCGTTATGACTGGGGCGTTTTTTATTGGGCGCTATCTGGCCCCAGGGCGAGAAAAGCTTACTCTGCAGGCGCTTCTTGTTCCTCGTCCTCTACTGCTGGCGGAAGCTCGCTAAACCACGTATTTAACTGATCGCTCAGTTTATCAACGCCAATTTTCTTCAGTGAAGAGAACATCTCTACCCGGACATCCCCAATGAACCCTTTGGCGGTTTCACGCACCGCATTCAGCTGCGCTTTGCGTGCGCCAGAAGCCAGTTTGTCGGCCTTGGTCAACAGCACCAGCACCTGAATGCCGCTCTGCACTGCCCACAGGATCATCTGCTGATCCAGGTCCTTCAGCGGATGGCGGATATCCATCAGCACCACCAGGCCTTTCAGGCACTGGCGATCGCGCAGATATTCTGCCAGCGCTCTCTGCCACTTCAGCTTCATCTCTTCCGGCACTTCTGCATAACCATAGCCCGGTAAGTCGACCAGACGATAGCCTTCAGCAACCTGGAAAAGGTTGATTAGCTGAGTACGGCCTGGGGTTTTACTGGTACGCGCCAGGCTTTTTTGATTGGTCAGCGTATTCAGTGCGCTGGATTTGCCCGCGTTGGAACGACCGGCAAAAGCCACTTCAAGTCCGGTATCGGCTGGAAGGTGACGAATGTCAGGGGCACTGGTGACAAAATGGGTAACGTGATAATTCCAGCCAGACAAAATAAAAACTCCAGATAATAAGGTCAATTGCGCAGAGTATACCCTGTATAGAATGAAAGCGCCCAACCGACCTTTTTACGGCCGGGATTTTGTAGGAGATTGGCTATTAGATTTGCCAGAAGTTTCCTCTTTTTTACGCTAAATAAAACTGATAAAACATTTAATAACAGTCTGTTATATCAATTTATGGCTTTCCGAAAAGAATTTTGTTGTGGCACCTCCCTTGTCAGTTTGACCATTTAGTCTAAAGTAATTGGCAGAACCCGGACGGTTCTCTTCAGGATGATGTGCTCATGGGCGCCAGGACGGTGTGGAGCAGGGAAGGAGCGTGTTGGGATTTTCAACACTACATGGAAAGGAGCGAGTCCAGGACGGGACTCCCAGGCAAAGGAAAACCGGGATGTTGGCTGCTCAAAAGGATGCTGACCTAGTCAGTCCTTCTGCGGAAGGTGCGAAAAAAGGCGACAGGGTGACCTGGCGCCTTTTTTCTTTGTCTGCTTTCTGCTAGATTCCGCCGCAATTCTATACTGAATATAAATCGTCTGAGAGCAGAAAACATGAAGCAACCCGCACGCGCGCCACAGGATAAGAAACCGGCAGCAAAAACCCAGCGTAAAACGCGTGATGAATCCAACGCGGAAGCGCGCGATCGTAAACGCGACAAGAAGCATCGCGGCAATGCCTCCGGCAGCCGTGCTAATCCGGTCACCGTTAACAAGAAGAGCGGCGAAAGCGCCGTCAGCAAAGATCCGCGCATTGGCAGCAAAAAGCCCATTGCCCTGGGTCCGGTGACTGCAGACGCTCAGCCCGCGAAGAAAGTGGCTAAAGTCGCTAAACCTGTAGAAGAGAAAAAAGTCCTTCTGTCGCCGGAAGAAGAGCTGGCGAAGCTGGAGAATGACGAACGTCTGGACACCCTGCTGGATCGCCTGGAAAAAGGCGAGACGCTGTCAGCAGAAGATCAGGCCTGGCTGGACCAGACGCTTGACCGTATCGACGTGCTGATGGAAGAGCTTGGCATCGCGCTGGACGACGGTGCGGAAGATGAGCAGGCGGAAGAAGATATGTACCGCTTGCTGAAAGGCGGCCAGTAACCTTTCTGCGTTATTGGGTAAAATTGAGGTGGCGCAGTATTGCGCTGCCCTTTTAAAAGGTTTCTCTGCGAATGAATTGGCCTGGATCAATTTTCGTGCTGATTATGCTCTGCAGCCTTGGCGGGTTATTCGTTAAACTACGTCGTCTTTCGCGGTTGAAAACCCGACTGCACCGAGCGACCGTCCGCCAGTCTGCCAGGCACACCCCTTTCACCCGACGGTCGGCATCCAGACGCCAACGCAGGAGTGAATACCGTGACGCAGATGATTGAATGGGATCAACGCCTGATCCAGACCTACAATATCTCCGGTCCCCGTTATACCTCCTATCCCACCGCGCTGGAATTTACCGAGCAGTACAACGAAGCGGCTTTTCAGCAGGCAGCGCAGCGCTATCCCGATCGTCCTCTGTCCCTGTATGTTCACATCCCGTTCTGCCATCGCCTGTGTTATTTCTGCGGCTGCAACAAGCTGGTCACGCGTCAGCAGCACAAGGCGGATGCCTATCTGGATGCGCTGGCTAGCGAAATCCAGTCTCGCGGCAAATTATTTCGTGGCCGCACCGTCAGCCAGATGCATTGGGGCGGTGGCACACCAACGTACTTAAATAAGCAGCAGATAACCCGTCTGATCACCCTGCTTCGGCAGGCTTTTACCTTCAGTGAAGACGCCGAGCTGTCGATTGAGGTCGACCCGCGAGAAATCGAACTGGATGTGTTGGACCATCTGCATGCGGCAGGCTTCAACCGCCTGAGCATGGGCGTGCAGGACTTCAACAAAACGGTGCAGGAGAAGGTGAACCGGGTTCAGGATGAACAGGTGATCGTCGATCTTATCGCGCGTGCCCGTCAGGTTGGCTTTGCTTCCGTCAGTCTGGACCTGATCTACGGCCTACCGGCACAGACGCCAGAGAGTTTTGCCTTCACCCTGCAGAAAGTCATCGCGTTGAATCCCGATCGGCTTAGCGTGTTTAACTACGCGCACATGCCGGCCTTGTTTGCCGCACAGCGCAAAATCAAAGAGGCTGATTTGCCAACTGCTCAGCAAAAAATGGATATCCTGCAGCAGTCGATCGCTATGCTGACCGGCGCGGGCTACCAGTTTATTGGCATGGACCACTTTGCCCGCCCTGACGATGAGTTGGCAGTCGCGCAGCGGGAAGGGAAATTGCACCGTAATTTCCAGGGCTACACCACGCAGGGCGACAGTGATTTACTCGGCATGGGCGTTTCAGCCATCAGCATGCTTGGTGACACGTACGCGCAAAATGAAAAAGAGCTGAAATCCTGGTATGCCGCCGTGGCTGAAAATCACACGGCGTTATGGCGGGGTTTGGCGCTGTCGGCTGATGATTGCCTGCGTCGGGATGTGATTAAAACGCTGATGTGCAATTTCGCGCTCAATTTTGCTGACTTTGAGAGCGGTGAACGGACCTTTAGCGACTATTTTGCCGAAGATCTGGCGCTGTTGGCGCCGTTCATCAGGGACGGGCTGGTGGAATGCCACGAGAAGGGCCTTCAGGTGACGGCTAAGGGACGTTTGCTGGTGAGGAATGTCTGTATGTGCTTTGACGTCTACCTGCGTCAGAAGGCGCGTATGCAGCAATTCTCACGGGTGATCTGATTGCCAGAAAACAAAAAGGCCGGACAAACACCGTTCCGGCCTTTTTTTTGGGTAACAGACTCGCGTTATCCGCTACTCCATTCCCAACTCTTTCAGCTTACGGGTCAGGGTATTTCGTCCCCATCCCAGCAAACGTGCGGCTTCCTGCTTGTGCCCCTGCGTATGACGCAGTGCGGTGGTCAGCAGCGTGCGCTCCATTTCGGGTTGCGCTTCTGACAGCAGGTTTTGATGACCGGAACGCAGCGCGCGATCGGCCCATTGTGCCAACAACGTTGCCCAGCTGTCCGGCAGCGACTGCACCGGATTTTCAGGCGTTGAAGTCTCAAACAGCTCGGACGGCAGATCCTGAATCAACACTTCCTGTCCGGCCGCCATAACGGTCAGCCAGCGGCAGGTGTTCTCAAGCTGACGAACGTTACCAGACCAGTGAAGCCGGGTGAGGGCTGTTTCGGTTTCAGGGTGCAGGATCTTCGCTTCAACACCGAGTTCACGTGCCGCTACCTGCAGGAAATAGCGTGCCAGGCGCGGAATATCTTCGCGACGTTCGCGCAATGGCGGCAGGTGCACACGAATGACGTTCAGGCGGTGGAACAGATCCTCACGGAATTTGCCTTCCTGTACCCGCAGCTCCAGGTTCTGGTGGGTTGCCGCAATAATGCGCACATCCACTTTCACCGGTGCATAGCCACCAACGCGATAGAACTGACCATCAGCCAATACACGCAGCAAGCGGGTCTGCACATCCATCGGCATATCGCCAATTTCATCCAGGAACAGCGTGCCGCCGTCGGCCTGCTCAAAACGGCCCTGACGGATTTGATTAGCGCCGGTAAATGCGCCTTTCTCATGGCCAAACAGTTCCGACTCAATCAGGTCTTTCGGGATCGCCGCCATGTTTAGCGCGATAAACGGCGCTTTTGCCCGCGGGCTGTGGCGGTGCAGAGCATGGGCGACCAGCTCTTTACCGGTACCGGACTCGCCGTTGATCAATACGCTGATCGACGAACGGGAAAGGCGTCCAATAATGCGGAAAACATCCTGCATCGCGGGCGCTTCGCCAATGATGTCGGTAGTTGGCCCGCTAACCGGTTGATTGCGGGGCTGCTGCTGCTCCTGGTAATGGCTGATCGCCCGTTCTACCAGTGCAACGGCTTCATCGATATCAAACGGTTTTGGCAGATAATCAAACGCACCCTGTTGATACGCGCTGACCGCCGCATCCAGATCGGAGTGGGCCGTCATTATGATGACCGGAAGCATCGGATGACGCTGCTTAATTTGTTTCAGCAGCGCCAGACCATCCATGCCGGGCATGCGAATATCGGAAAGTAAAACGTCTGGGGTTTTACTGGCAAGGGCGTCCAGCACCTCATTAGCGCTGTCAAACGTGGCGCAGTTCAAACCGGCTCCAGTGAGCGCGCGTTCAAGCACCCAGCGGATGGAGCTATCGTCATCGACGATCCAAACTATCCCTCGTTGCATAGAAACCTCACTGGCGAATAGGCAGAAATACCGAAAATTCAGTGTGACCAGGCCAACTGCTAAATTCTATTTTTCCTGAATGCTGATCGATCAGGCTTCGGGCAATCGACAGGCCTAAACCTGTGCCACCTTCACGCCCGCTCACCATCGGATAAAACAGCGTATCCTGCAGTTGTGCCGGAATGCCTGGGCCATCATCTTCAACATCGATGCGGGCCACCAGGCGATAGCGTACGCCGTGCAGCGTTAACTGAAACGCCGTGCGGGTACGAAGTGTAATCGTGCCGCCTTCTTCACCCAACGCCTGGAGCGCGTTGCGTACTACGTTCAGCAGGACTTGTTCAATCTGATCCGGATCGTGCGGCAGTTCAGGCAGGCTGGGATCGTAATCCCGCACCAGCGTGACGTTATCGGGCAGCTCCATCGACACCAGGTTCACGATGCGTTCTGCGACCTGATGGATACTCTGCGTGACGTGCATACCCGGCTGCTGTGGACCCAGCAGGCGATCAACCAGATTGCGCAGGCGGTCGGCCTGTTCAATGATCACCTTGGTATATTCGGTTAATGACGGATCGGGCAGGGCTTTCGCCAGCAGCTGTGCTGCGCCACGCAATCCTCCCAGCGGGTTTTTAATTTCATGTGCCAGACCACGGACTAAATCCCGGGCGGCGACCTGCTGAGCATGTTGAATTTGTTCCTGACTGAGACGGCGCTGATTATCCATCGGGGCCATTTCAAGCAGAATTAAGCCTTCAGGCAGACGCTGTGCGGTTAGCGACATAATATGCGCACGGCTGTCGACCACTAAAGTCACTTCACTGTCAGTAAAACCCTGACCTGCATCCAGACTCTCAAGCATGACGTCGATATTTAACGAAAAATATCCCATCAGTTCCGGCAGCGGTAATCCAAATAGCTTGCGGGAGCTTTGCGCTAACAGTTGTTGGGCCGCGGGATTGGCGTAATGCACCACCAGTTCGCTGTCGACCAACAAAATACTGTTAATAAGGGAATTGAGAATCTGCCCAGCATCGGGCAGCGTGCCTGTTGCCATACAGCCTTCTCCTGCACCATTTTAGTGCATTATAGTCCTTAAACCCGAAATTCGTCTTCCCGGACGATGAATTCGTGGTGAAAAAAGCCCATCCGGAGATGGGCTGGAATTTTCCACGGCAACAAAAACGGTCTTACCTGTTAAACGCTGTAGTACAGCTCGAACTCAACAGGGTGTGGCGTCATACGAACGCGGTCCATCTCGGCTTTACGCAGTTCGATGTAAGCTTCGATAGCGTCGTCAGTGAACACACCACCACGGGTCAGGAACTCGCGGTCTTCGTTCAGTGCTGCCAGCGCTTCGTCCAGTGAACCTGCCACTTTAGGGATCTCAGCTTCTTCTTCCGGCGGCAGGTCATACAGGTTTTTGTCCATTGCATCGCCAGGGTGGATCTTGTTGATGATGCCGTCCAGGCCAGCCATCAGCAGTGCAGCGAAGCACAGGTATGGGTTAGCCGCTGGATCAGGGAAGCGCGCTTCAATACGACGTGCTTTCGGGCTGGCAACCACTGGGATACGGATAGAAGCAGAACGGTTACGGGCAGAGTAAGCCAGCATTACTGGCGCTTCGTAGCCTGGGACCAGACGCTTGTAGGAGTTAGTGGTTGGGTTCGCCAGGGCGTTGATCGCTTTAGCGTGTTTGATAACACCACCGATGTAGAACAGGGCCATTTCAGACAGGCCGCCGTATTTGTCGCCGGCGAACAGGTTGTTACCGTCTTTAGACAGTGACATATGGCAGTGCATACCCGAACCGTTATCACCGAACATAGGTTTCGGCATAAAGGTCGCTGTTTTGCCGTAAGCGTGCGCCACGTTGTGAACAACGTATTTGTAGATCTGAATTTCGTCAGCTTTTTTGGTCATGGTGTTGAAGCGGGTTGCCACTTCGTTCTGACCGGCCGTTGCCACTTCGTGGTGGTGAGCTTCTACAACCAGGCCCATCTGCTCCATGGTCAGACACATCGCAGAACGGATGTCCTGTGAGGAGTCGACAGGTGGAACCGGGAAGTAACCGCCTTTCAGACCTGGACGGTGACCTTTGTTGCCGCCTTCGTAGGCTTTACCGCTGTTCCAGTAAGCTTCGATATCGTCGATAGCAACATGGGAACCGGAGGTGCTGCTGCCGAAACGGATGTCATCGAACAGGAAGAACTCTGGCTCTGGTCCAAACAGAACGGTGTCTGCAATGCCAGAAGAGCGCAGGAAATCTTCAGCGCGCTTTGCGATGGAGCGTGGGTCACGATCGTAGCCCTGCATGGTGCCTGGCTCGAGAATGTCACAACGGATGATCAGCGTAGGATCTTCGAAGAATGGATCCAGCACAGCGGTGGTCGCATCTGGCATCAGAACCATGTCTGATTCGTTAATGCCTTTCCAGCCACCAATAGAGGAACCGTCAAACATTTTGCCTTCTTCGAAGAAGTCAGCGTTAACCTGATGAGCAGGAATGGTGACGTGCTGTTCTTTACCTTTTGTATCGGTAAAACGCAGGTCAACGAATTTGACTTCGTGCTCGTTCATCATCGACAGAACGTGTTCAGCGGACATACTTAACTCTCCTGGATTTTGTCATTGTCGTCGTGGTTAGCGATCTCAAGGTGGACTTTGCTTATCTCGCATTGTCATCCGATAATAAAGATCTCTCACACGCTATCAACCGTTGTGAAAAACTGCATTCTTCGCTTGAGTGTATAAAGCGAAATCTATGCCAACTTTATTATTTACCTGAAAAAGCGCTATGATGCGCCCTCTCGTGATACGGGACCTGCACCATGATGGAAGTCGCGCACCATTTTGGTGCTATTGAGTGCTGAGTGAGCACTATTCTGGTGCATTTTTTCGATGGAGTGCGATTCTTGCACTGTTTAAGGTGTAAAAAGCAATCCTGACAGTTATCTTTAATTGAAATTTGTGATCCTGTTCAGTCCTTCGATTAATCCGTGTACAATAGCGCGCTATTTCTAATGCCTGAGGCAAAGCTGTGATCGAAAATTTGCGTAACATCGCCATTATTGCCCACGTTGACCATGGTAAAACTACCCTGGTCGATAAGTTGCTGCAGCAATCCGGGACCTTTGACGCCCGTACTGAAGCCACCGAACGCGTAATGGACTCCAACGATTTGGAGAAAGAGCGTGGGATTACCATCCTCGCAAAAAACACCGCCATTAATTGGAATGACTACCGCATCAACATCGTGGATACCCCAGGACACGCCGACTTCGGCGGTGAGGTTGAGCGTGTGATGTCAATGGTTGACTCGGTGCTGCTGGTTGTGGATGCAATGGATGGCCCAATGCCGCAAACCCGCTTCGTGACCAAAAAAGCGTTTGCTAATGGTCTGAAGCCGATCGTTGTTATCAACAAAGTTGACCGTCCTGGTGCGCGTCCGGATTGGGTTGTTGACCAGGTCTTTGACCTGTTCGTTAACCTCGATGCGACTGACGAGCAGCTCGACTTCCCGGTAATCTATGCATCAGCGCTGAACGGTATCGCTGGTCTGGATCACAACGATATGGCTGAGGATATGACTCCGCTGTATCAGGCTATCGTGGATCACGTTTCTCCTCCGCAGGTTGAGGCAGAAGCGCCATTCCAGATGCAGATTTCCCAGCTGGACTACAACAACTACGTGGGTGTTATCGGCATCGGCCGCATCAAACGCGGTAAAGTTAAGCCAAACCAGCAGGTTACTATCGTAGATAGCGAAGGCAAAACCCGTAACGGTAAAGTCGGTAAAGTCCTGACCCACATGGGTCTGGAGCGTATCGAAGCGGTTGAAGCCGAAGCGGGCGATATCATCGCTATCACCGGTCTGGGCGAGCTGAACATCTCCGACACCATCTGTGATCCACAGGCTGTTGAAGCGCTGCCAGCACTGAGTGTTGATGAACCAACCGTGACCATGTACTTCAACGTAAACACCTCTCCGTTCTGTGGTAAAGAAGGTAAGTATGTGACTTCACGTCAGATCCTTGACCGTCTGAACAAAGAACTGGTGCACAACGTTGCATTGCGTGTTGAAGAAACCGAAGATTCTGACGCCTTCCGCGTGTCAGGTCGTGGTGAGCTTCACCTGTCCGTTCTGATTGAAAACATGCGTCGTGAAGGCTTCGAAATCGCCGTTTCACGTCCTAAAGTTATCAACCGTAAAATCGATGGCCGCATGCAAGAGCCGTTCGAGAACGTGACGCTGGATATCGAAGAACAGCACCAGGGTTCTGTGATGCAGGCAATGGGCGAGCGTAAGGGTGATGTTAAAGACATGATCCCTGATGGCAAAGGCCGTATTCGTCTGGATTACCTGATCCCGGCGCGTGGACTGATCGGTTTCCGTACCGAATTCATGACCATGACCTCTGGTACCGGTCTGCTGTACTCCACCTTCAGCCACTACGATGATGTTCGTCAGGGTGAAATCGGCCAGCGCCAGAACGGCGTGCTGATCTCTAACGGCCAGGGTAAAGCGGTAGCATTCGCCCTGTTCAGCCTGCAGGATCGCGGTAAGCTGTTCCTCGGCCACGGTGCTGAAGTGTATGAAGGCCAGGTTATCGGTATTCACTCACGTTCAAACGACCTGACCGTGAACTGCCTGACCGGTAAGAAACTGACCAACATGCGTGCTTCGGGTACTGATGAAGCAACCACGCTGGTTCCGGCCATCAAGATGTCTCTGGAGCAGGCTCTGGAATTCATCGATGATGACGAACTGGTTGAAGTTACGCCAACGTCCGTACGTATTCGTAAACGTCACCTGACGGAAAACGACCGTAAACGCGCAAGCCGTGGTCCTAAAGAGTCTTAATCCTCTTTAAGTACTGCACTCTCAAGGCCGGAGCTCTCCGGCCTTGATTCTTCTCCCTGATTTTCCCCCTCTCCTGTTCAGTCTCCCGATTTACCGCTAGAGTGAATATCTCACCGGCACAAAAGGAGATGACCATGCTGTATATCTTTGATTTAGGTAACGTCATTGTTGATATTGATTTCAACCGGGTTCTTGGCGTCTGGAGCGATCTGGGGCGCGTACCGCTGTCTACATTACAAAGCCGTTTCCAGATGGATGCGTCTTTCGAACAGCACGAACGAGGTGAAATCAGTGATGAAGAGTTCGCAGAGAAAATGTGCGAACAGCTGGATGTCGCGTTAAGCTTCGAACAGTTTGCGGCGGGCTGGCAGGCGGTTTTTGTCGGCGTACGTCCGGAAGTGATTGGCATCATGCACAAGCTGCGTGAGCAGGGCGATCGCGTAGTTATCCTCTCTAATACCAACAAGCTGCATTGTACCTTCTGGCCGACGCAATACCCGGAAGTGCAGAGCGCGGCAGATAAACTCTATTTGTCCCAGGAAATGGGGCTGCGCAAGCCTGAGCCTGAAATCTATCAGCAACTGCTGAATGCCGAAGATGCATCCGCACAGGAGGCGATTTTCTTCGACGATAATCTTGCCAACATTGAAGCTGCCCAGGCATTGGGTATTCACAGCGTGCACGTCACGGATGCCAGCGTGGTGCCGATGTTCTTTAGCGATCGCGTCTGAATGAGCCGTATTAATCATTACCGCCACCGGCTGCGGGCTTTTTGGGGTTGGCTAAAATTACTGTGGGAACGCATTGATGAAGATGCGATGACGACGCTGGCGGGTAACCTGGCGTATGTGTCGCTGCTATCACTGGTACCGCTGGTGGCGGTGGTCTTCGCGCTGTTTGCCGCCTTTCCGTCCTTTGCCAATGTCAGTATTCAGCTGAAGGCATTTATTTTTAATAACTTTGTGCCGTCTTCCGGTACGGTGATCCAGAGCTATCTGGAGCAGTTTGTCGCCAACGTCAACAAAATGACCGCGGTGGGCGCCTGCGGGCTGGTGGTGACGGCATTGCTGTTGATGTATTCCATCGACACGGCTCTTAATACCATCTGGCGCAGCAAGCGCAAACGTCCGATTGTTTACTCGTTTGCGGTGTACTGGATGATCCTGACGCTGGGGCCACTGTTAGCGGGTGCCAGTCTGGCCATCAGCTCGTATCTGCTGTCGCTGCGCTGGGCGTCCGTGACGGGCGTCAGCTGGCTGATTGACTATGGGCTCAGGATTTTCCCGTTACTGCTCTCCTGGCTGTCATTCTGGCTGCTGTACAGCATCGTGCCGACCCGCCAGGTGGCGGGAAAGGATGCGCTGATTGGTGCGCTGGTGGCCGGGCTGCTGTTTGAACTGGGGAAAAAAGGCTTTGCGCTGTATGTTACGATGTTCCCTTCGTACCAGTTAATTTACGGTGTGCTGGCGGTGATCCCCATCCTGTTCCTGTGGGTGTACTGGACCTGGTGTATCGTATTATTGGGGGCCGAAATCAGTGCCACCCTTGGCGACTATCGCCTGATGAAAGAAGAAGAACAAAAAAAAGAAGATGAGGAATTATGATTGCCTTAATTCAACGTGCGCTGAGCGCCAGTGTGACGGTGGCGGGAGAAACCATCGGTGAAATCGGCCCGGGATTGCTGATCCTGTTAGGCGTGGAAAAAGGCGACGACCAGCAGAAAGCCCAGCGTTTATGCGATCGGGTGTTGGGGTATCGGATTTTCGGCGACGAAAACGACAAAATGAACCTCAATGTCCAGCAGGCGGGTGGCAGCCTGCTGGTGGTCTCACAGTTCACCCTGGCTGCCGACACGCAAAAGGGGATGCGTCCCAGCTTCTCCGGCGGTGCCGATCCCGCTGACGCGGAGCGGCTGTATGAATCCTTTATCGGCTGCTGCCGGGAAAAGGGGATGGTAACGGAAACGGGGCGTTTTGCTGCCAATATGCACGTTGCACTGGTCAATGACGGACCGGTGACGTTCTGGCTGCAGGTTTGAGGCAGCTGGCTGAACGGCAGGGAGGCGTTGCGGGCTCAGAGAGAGAGAACCACTTTATGTATCACCTTCGGGTTCCTGAAACAGCAGAAGAGCTGGATACCTACTATCAGTTCCGCTGGGAAATGTTACGTAAGCCGCTCCATCAGCCGATGGGTTCAGAGCGGGATGCCTGGGATGCGTTAGCGCATCATCAGATGGTGGTGGACGAGCGCGGCGATCCGGTCGCGGTTGGCCGTCTGTATATCAATGCGGAAAATGAGGCCGCTATCCGCTTCCTGGCGGTGCATCCTTCCGTGCAGGGGAAAGGGCTGGGTACGCTGGTGGCGATGACGCTGGAGTCTGTGGCGCGCCAGGAAGGGGCCAAGCGGGTGGTCTGTAGCGCCCGTGAAGATGCCGTCGAATTCTTTGCCAAGCTGGGCTACATCAATCAGGGCGAAATTACCGCGCCGCAAACCACGCCGGTGCGCCATTTCCTGATGATTAAACCGGTGATGTCGCTCGACGATATTTTGCACCGTGCCGACTGGTGTGGGCAGCTGCAGCAGGCCTGGTACGATCACATTCCGCTGAGTGAAAAGATGGGCGTGCGCATCTTGCAGTTCACCGGGCAGAAATTTATTACCACCATGCCGGAAACCGGCAACCAGAACCCGCACCATACGCTGTTTGCGGGCAGCCTGTTCTCGCTGGCGACGCTGACCGGCTGGGGATTAATCTGGCTGCTGCTGCGCGAACGCCGGCTTGGCGGCACAATAATTCTTGCCGATGCGCACATCCGTTACAGTCATCCGATTACCGGGAAACCGGGTGCCGTTGCCGATTTAGGCTCGTTGAGTGGCGATCTGGATCGGCTGGCGCGCGGACGTAAAGCGCGCGTGCAGCTGGAAGTGGAGCTGTTTGGTAATGAAGAGTGCGGGGCGGTGTTTGAAGGGGTTTATATCGTGCTACCCGCCGATGCTGACGGCCCGCTTGAGCAGGGCGGTTCCGGCGGGTAACGGAAGGGGCGCTGAGTTAGCGCCCTTTCTTTTTGCGTCCAGGCTGAACGAAACGCTTACGGGCAGCGCCGTTGGCGGTCGGCTTTTCTGCCGTTTTCGGTCCGGCGATGGTCGGCTTTTTCACCGCAGCAGGTTTAGCTTTCGGCTTGGCTTTCTTCTCCGGGTTTTCTTCCGACGAGGAATGCTCGATAAGCTTAAATAACTCAATCAGCTCATCATCCGTGAATTCACGCCATTCGCCGATTGGCAGGCCCTTCAGGCTGACGTTCATAATGCGCGTGCGTTCAAGCTTGGTTACTTCATAACCAAAGTGCTTACACATGCGGCGGATTTGGCGGTTAAGTCCCTGCACCAGCGTGATGCGGAACACGAACGGCGCCTCTTTTTTCACCTTGCACTTTTTGGTTACCGTGCCCAGCATCGGCACACCGGCACCCAGCCCGGCAATAAACTCGTCAGTGACCAGTTTGTTGACCGTCACCACGTACTCTTTCTCGTGATCGTTGCCAGCACGCAGGATTTTGTTCACCAGATCGCCGTGGTTGGTCAGGAAGATCAGTCCCTGGGACTCTTTATCCAGACGGCCAATCGGGAAGACGCGTTTGCTGTGGTTAACGAAGTTAACGATATTGTCGCGCTCACCTTCTTCGGTGGTACTGATTATGCCGACGGGCTTGTTCAGCGCGATAAGCACCAGGTCGTCTTCGTTACGAGGCTCAATCAGCTGACCGTTAACCTTTACTACATCCCCTGCATAGACCTGATCGCCCACGGCGGCACGCTTGCCGTTGATAAAAACATTTCCCTGTTCGATATAGCGATCGGCATCACGACGAGAACAGATACCGCTCTCGCCGATGTATTTGTTAAGACGAATGGATGAGTTGGTCAGCATGGTTCCTCCGTAAAAAAACGGACTATACCTTACCTGCGTTACTGCGCGCCAGTGACCTGACCTGCGTGCAGGGTCTGCTGCACGCTTTTGTCACCTGCGGTGGCGGAGAGGCTGCCGTTTACCGTCGGTTTCAACGGCACATCAGCCGCAAGACTGGCCTGCGCTTTCAACTGCAGATCGCCATCGCCTTCCAGCGGAACCGTTGGCCAGCCCCAGTCGTGCAACAGATTAACCGGCACCTGACGACCGTTCAGGGTCAGCGAAAGGGCACGTTGCGGCAGCTGGGAAAGGGTCGCCAGGCTCTCGACCATGCCGTTTTTGGTGAACGCGCTCATCTCGGTAACGTTGATTTTGCTGTCGTCCGCGGTCAGTGCGATTGACGGATGGCGCAGATCCACCCGGTTAAAGGTGGCTTCAGCCGCGTTCAGGCTCAGGCTGCCTGACCAGATCCCCCACTGATGATCCTTCGCCATCAACAGGTTGCTGCCATTGCCATCCAGCGAGGTGGTCTGGAACGGGAAGGCCGGATTGATATCAATAATCAGATTGCGGTTGGCGGCAAATTTGGTCACTTCAACGCTATCCAGCCAGTCCGGCAGACGCGCCATCCAGTGTTCGCGCCAGTTCTGCGGCAGCGTGTATTCCAGACCGGCGATCGCCAGCTCATTCAGCGTGAGTTTCTTGTCACTGCGGTTCCAGTTGCCTTCGGTGCGGACCAGACCGTTGACCCAACGCGAACTGAACTGCGTCAGGGCGACGCCCTGTGGCGAGAAGGCCAGGTTCACTATCGGATCGTTGAGCTCCAGGCTGCCATTCACAAAGGTACTGGCGTTCATCGATAGCGAACCGTCATCGCTTTCCCAGTCACCGTTTTTCAGGGTGATATTCTTCAGCGCCATATCCAGGTCGGTCACTGCCCAGTCCGCTCCCTGCAGGCGGGCATCGGTCATATCAATGCGGTCAAAATGCACTGACGGCAGGGCTAACAGCGGATCGAGGAAGCCGCTGAGGGTGTTATCCGACTGCAGGCGGATGCTGTTGAGACGCAAATTCGCCACGTCCCAGTTTCCCTGAGCATCACGTTGCGCGCTGGCGGTGATCGAGCCCAGCGCAGCATCCGCGCCAATATTGCTGACGATCAGCTGCTTATTCTTGATGCTGCCCTGAATCAGCACATTGCTGGCGGGAATGCCGTTAATCTCCACTGAACCGGCACTTATCTGGAAGCTGGCATCGTTGCCGATGAAATCGCCGGCCTGCGGTTTCCAGGGGAGAACGCCGCCATCGACTCGGGTTGCCGTGACGGGGAGGCTGCTGTCCGGGCTATTCACCGCCATCTGGTTCAGTTGCAGCCTGTCAGCCTGCAACGGCAGCGATTTTCCGTTGCCGGAAAGCGTCAGCGAGCCTTTTTCCAGCCAGATGCTGGCGAAATGCAGCGGCTGGGTAAACTGGATAACGCTCAGGCCAAGATCGACGCGTTTAGCGGTCACCATCGCCGGCTGGGTTTTGTGGCCAAAGGAGACATCGTTCAGGATCAGATGGTCAGGATCGGAAAAGTTATGCTCCAGCTTGCTCATCGTCAGCTGATAGTCGCTATGCGAGCTAATGGTACGGCTAATCCAGCGGGCACCCCACTGAGTCTGCACCACAACATACAGCGCAACCACTGCCAGCAGCAGGATCAGCAGAATCGTCAGCAGAATTTTTCCGATTACTTTCATGGCATCTGTCCCTGTGAACATCGGGTAAAAGGTTGTTATGCCTGATTTATCATCGAAGCTCAACTCTCAGAAGAGGCAGAGGGCACCAGGACCCTCTGCGAATCACCACAGGATGACACAAGACGGGATTATTTTTCCTGCGGAAAGAGCAGATTCAGAATGATGGCAGTGATGCCGCCAGCGGCAATTCCGGAAGAAAGTAACGTTTTCAGCCAGTCAGGAGCAAATTGCAGGATCAGCGGCTGCTGAGAAACGCCGAGGCCAACCGCCAGTGACAACGCCATAATCATGATCGCCCGGCGGTTTAGCGGCTCGCGGGAGACAATGCGCACCCCGGAAGCCGCAATCGTACCGAACATCACCAGCGTCGCGCCGCCCAGCACCGGTTCCGGAATGTGCTGCACAAAGCCACTCACCGCCGGGAACAGGCCCAGCACAATCAACATTAACGCCACGACAAAGCCAACGTAGCGGCTGGCCACGCCGGTCAGCTGTATCACGCCGTTGTTCTGGCCAAAGCAGGAATTAGGGAAGGTATTAAACAGCGCCGAGACGAAAGAGTTCAGCCCGTTTGCCAGCACGCCGCCTTTCAGGCGCTTCATATACAGCGGTCCGCTCACCGGCTGCTCAGAGACATCTGACGTTGCCGTGATATCACCGATGGTTTCCAGCGAGGTCACCATAAATACCAGCATCAGCGGGATCAGCAGGTTCCAGTCAATGCCCAGGCCGTAATAGAACGGCGTTGGAACCGCGATCAGTGGCTGACTGACCGGAGCGCTGTTTTCCGGCAGCATACCGAGCGCCCAGGCCAGCAGATAGCCGACGGCCATCGCAATCACCAGAGACGCCACGCGCAGATAAGGATTCCGCTGACGGTTAAGCAGAATAATCACCAGCAGCACCGCACCTGCCAGCATCAGATTCTTAGGCGCACCAAAGGTGTGATCGTTCATCGCCGCAAAGCCACCGCCAATCGACGTCAGGCCCACCTGGATCAGTGACAGGCCGATAATCATTACCACAATGCCGGATACCAGTGGAGTAATCACCCGGCGGGCAAGGTGCAGGAAACGGGAAAGGATCATTTCCGTGCACGAGGCCAGCATCAGCGTGCCGAACAGCGCGGCCATCATGGTGGGCACATCGGCACCGCCATTCTTCAGCGTCATTCCGCCCATGATCAATGGGGTGACGAAGTTAAAGCTGGTTCCCTGAATCGACAGCAAACCCGAACCAACCGGGCCCCAGGTTTTAATTTGCAGTACGGAAGCCACGCCCGACGCAAACAGCGACATGCTGATAATGTGCTGCGTATCCTGCGCCGGCAGGCCCAACGCCTGGCAAATCAACAATGCGGGGGTGATCACCGCCACAAACATCGCCAGCAGATGCTGACAGGCTGCAAACAGGGTTTGCGGCAGAGGAGGGCGATCTTCCAGACGGTAGATTAATTCACTGTTCACCGCAGGTATTGGGTTACGGCTGGCTGATGCATCGGGGATATTGGCGGACATTCTCGGGCTTCTCTGACGAAGAAAGTGGCGATTTTAATCGTCTGGTGGGCAAAAGCAAACGTTTGCCGGGCGTTATAGTTCGGTTGTTCAGCCTTCACCCAGCGAAACGGCGCGCTGTTCGCTAGACTAAGGGTAACTACGTCCACTGAGAGAGGAACACATGCAGGTATTTATTATTGGTGCCACGGGTGGCGTCGGAAGCCGTTTAAGAAAGAGTCTGGTCAAAGCCGGGCATCAGGTGACCGGCGTTTACCGCAGCGAAAGCCAGGTGGATGACCTGGTCGCCGATGGGGTTAAGCCGGTCAATGTGGATTTGATGAACACCAGCGGGGAAAAGCTGGCCGAGGTGATGAAAGGCTGTGATGCGGTGGTGTTCTCTGCCGGCGCTGCCGGTGCCGGTATCGAACAGACGGACGGGATTGATGGGCGCGGGTGCAAGTTTGCCGCCGAAGCGGCCAGGCTGGCAGGGATCAAACGCTTTCTGCTGGTCTCCGCGTTCCCGGAGGCCGGTCGGGCGAAAACCCTCTCGCCGACCTTTGAACACTATATGCAGGTGAAGAAGCAGGCCGATGTGATGCTGGCCGCCACCGCGCTGGACTGGGTTATTCTGCGTCCGGGTACGCTGGTGAACGGCTCTGGCAGTGGAAAAGTGCGGCTGGGTCTGGCGATCCCTTATGGCACGGTGCCAAGAGCGGACGTTGCCGCCGTGCTGCACAGCCTGATCGATCATCCTGAGGTCAACCGGGTGATCATCGAGCTGACGGCCGGCGAGCAGGCGGTGAATGATGCCGTGGCAGAAATGGCGGCTTACAGCGGCCGATAGCGGGATTCAGGCGTTGGTATAGCGCTGCGTTTCCGGCAGCCAACGCTCAATCAGCGACTGCGCCTGAGTCGGATAATGCTGGTGGATGTGGCGGGCGACCCGCTGAACTTCGGGGATCATTGCGGCATCCCGCAGCAGGTCAGCCACTTTAAATTCGGCGTTACCTGTCTGCCGGGTGCCGAGCATTTCGCCTGGCCCACGAATTTCCAAATCGCACTGGGCAATCACAAAGCCGTCATTGCTGTCGCGTAATACCTGCAGGCGCTTTTGCGCCGTTTTGCTCAGCGGCGCTTTATACAGCAATACGCAGTGCGATGCGACCGATCCACGGCCCACGCGGCCGCGCAGCTGGTGGAGCTGGGCCAGACCCAGCCGCTCGGGATTCTCAATGATCATCAGGCTGGCATTCGGCACATCCACACCCACTTCAATCACCGTGGTGGCGATCAGCAGGTGGATCTCACCCAGCTTAAAGGCCTGCATCACAGCCTGCTTTTCCGACGGCTTCATGCGCCCATGGACCAGTCCAACGTTCAATTCTGGCAGCGCCAGCTTCAGTTCTTCCCAGGTGGCTTCTGCGGCCTGTGCCTCCAGCTGTTCAGACTCTTCAATCAGGGTACATACCCAGTACGCCTGACGCCCTTCATCGCTGCAGGCGCTTTTCACCCTGGCGATAATGTCCGGCCTGCGTGTATCGGGGATGGCAACCGTGGTGACCGGCGTTCTGCCCGGCGGCAGTTCATCAATCGTCGAGGTATCGAGGTCAGCATAGGCAGTCATGGCCAGCGTTCGCGGAATGGGCGTGGCGGTCATGATCAGCTGATGCGGATGGAAACCCTGCTCTTCACCCTTTTCCCACAAGGCCAGGCGCTGATGGACGCCAAAGCGATGCTGCTCATCAATAATCACCAGTGCCAGCCCATTAAACTGCACCTGCTCCTGGAAAATGGCATGGGTGCCGACGATCATCGATACCTGACCGCTGGCAATGGCTTCCTGCTGCGCCAGCCGGGCTTTGCCTTTTTGTTTTCCTGCCAGCCAGCCCACTTCAATCCCCAGCGGTTCAAACCACTGACGGAAGTTGTTGGCATGCTGTTCAGCCAGCAGTTCGGTCGGCGCCATCAGGGCAACCTGCTTACCGTAAGCGATCACGTTTAGCGCGGTGAGTGCTGCGACCAGCGTTTTGCCCGATCCCACATCGCCCTGAACCAGACGCATCATCGGATAGTCGTGAACCAGATCCTGCTCAATTTCACGCACCACGCGTGCCTGGGCACCCGTCGGGCTGAAGGGCAGCGCGGCCAGTAATTGGTTACTCAGGTCATGGCGTGCAGGCATTGATAAGGCATGGTAGCGCTGGGCACCGGCGCGGACCGCAAGCATGCTGAGATTATGCGCCAGCAGTTCTTCCATAATCAGCCGCCGCTGAGCGGGATGCTTTCCGCTCTCCAAATCGGCGAGCGCCATATCCGGCGGCGGACGGTGCAGGGTGCGCAGCGCGTCTTTCAGGCTGATCATGCCCTGGCTTAACTCGGGCGGCAGCAGTTCGGCAATGGCACAGGTATCCAGCAGAGCCAATGCCTGGTCCGTCAGATTGCGCAGCGTCGCCTGGCGGATGCCTTCAGTGGTGGAGTAAACCGGTGTCAGCGTCTCCTGCAACTCAACCGAGCCGGTATCACCCTGTACGCGATATTCCGGATGGATAATCTCCGCGCCGCGCTGGCCACGTTTCACTTCGCCATACGCGGTGACGCGTCTGCCTGGGGAAAGGCTGTTTTTCATGCCGGCGTTGAAGTTGAAGAAGCGCAGGGTGAGGATGCCACTGCCGTCACTGATCTGACAGGTCAGCATGCGCTTACGGCCGAAGGAGATGTCGCTTTGCAGCACCTCGCCTTCTACCGTGGCATAAATATTGGGAAGGAGATCGTTAATCGCGTAAAGCTGGGTGCGGTCTTCATAACGCAGCGGCAGATGCAGCAATAAATCCTGCACCGTTACCAGCCCCAGCTTCGCCAGTTTGCCTGCCTGACTTGCGCCAACGCCAGACAACGAATTCAGCGGGACGGCATCGAGCAGGCGGCCGGTCATTTTCTGCGTACCGAAGCTTGCATGCTGTCCCACCATTCGGCATCGGCGATCACTTCACCGACGTCGCTAATTTCCGGGTAAGGCAGACCTTTGTGCTTCGCGACGCGCGCCAGCACCGGGTAACCGCCTTCGAACAGTAAACGCTGCTGCTCGCTGTATTCCAGCGTGCTTTCCTGTCGCTGATACATGCCGGCGTTTTGCCGCTGGCGCTGGGCTTCATAGAGAATTAAGGCCGAGGCCACAGAGACGTTCAGCGACTGCACCATCCCAATCATCGGGATAATGATGTCCTGGTCAGCAAGGTCGAGGGCTTGCTGGGTGATGCCGGTTTTTTCCTGTCCCATCAGAATGCAGGTAGGGCGGGTGTAATCAATCTCACGGAAATCGACGGCTTTATCAGAAAGATGGGTAGCAAGAATTTGCATCCCCTGGCCTTTGAGGTGGCCGACGGCATCAGCAATATTGCTGTGCGTTTTCACCTGGACCCAACTGTTGCTGCCCGCTGCGGACGAGACCATGGTGCGCATCCGGCTACCGGGCCAGACCGCATGGACTTCGTGCACGCCAACCGCATCCGCGGTACGGATCACCGCGGCAACGTTATGGGGCTTATGAACCTGCTCCATACACACGGTCAGGTCGTGCTGGCGGGCGGCCAGCATCTCAAGGATGCGGGCATAGCGTTGAGCATTCATGCGTTAGTTTCGGTTGCGATGAACTTTAATCACGTCCGGCATTACGCGGATTTTACGCATAATATTCGCCAGGTGGACGCGATCGCGTGCCGTAAGACGGATAAAGGCGCTGTAAACCCGGCCATCTTTTTCTTCCGTATTCAGGCTCTGGATATTGGACTCAGCCGTATTGATTGCCGCGGTCAGATTCGCCAGCGCGCCCTGATGGTTGAACATGTCCACTTTGATCTCCGCCACGAACTCATGCTCGGTGACTTTATCCCATTCCACGGCCATGTACTTCTCTGGCTCTTTCTGCCAGCCGCGAATGTTACGGCACGACTCATGGTGCACCACCAGGCCTTTGCCAGGGCTGACGTGCGCCACAATCGGATCGCCTGGAATCGGGCGGCAGCACTTGGCGAAGGTGATCAGTACGCCATCTGCGCCTTTGATCGGCAGCTTATTACGCGAAGAAGACGTCGTGGGTTGCTGTGGTGCAGGCGCAGCGTGTTCGCCCTGCTGCAGATTCTTCGCCACCACCACGCTCATCGCATTGCCGAGGCCAATTTCAGCCAGCAGGTCATCCATGGTCGGCAACTTCATTCTTTCCAGCTCATGCTGAACATTTTCAGGCGGGATTTCGGCCAGTTTACGGCTGCCACCTAACGCATGGTTCAACAGACGACGGCCAAGGCTGACGGAGTCTTCGCGCTTGAGGTTTTTCAGCAGCTGACGGATTTTCGCCCGGGCTTTCGAACTCACCACAAAGTTCAGCCAGGCGGCGTTTGGACGCGCGCCAGGTGCGGTGATGATTTCGACGGTTTGCCCGCTGGTCAGCGGCTGGGAAAGCGGATAGGGCTGACGATCGACACGTGCGCCCACGCAGGCATGACCGATATCGGTATGCACGGCGTAAGCAAAGTCGACCGGCGTTGCGCCCGCTGGAAGTTCGACAATGCGGCCTTCCGGGGTAAAAACGTAAATCTCATCCGGGAACAGATCGGATTTCACGCTTTCGATAAATTCAAACGAGCTACCGGCACTCTGCTGCAGCTCCAGCAGGCTTTGCAGCCAGCGCTGGGCGCGGATTTGTGCGGTGGTGCTGCTTTCACCTTGCTCTTTATAAGCCCAGTGCGCGGCGACACCCATTTCTGCCATCTGATCCATATCTTCGGTACGGATCTGGACTTCGACCGGCACGCCGTGCGGACCAATCATCGAGGTATGCAGCGACTGATAGCCGTTGGCCTTGGGGATCGCGATGTAGTCTTTCACCCGACCCGGACGCGGTTTGTAGAGGCTGTGCATCTGCCCCAGAACGCGGTAACAGGTATCGAAATCACTGACAATCACCCGGAAAGCATAGATATCCATAATGGAATGGAAGCGCTGCTCTTTCAGGTGCATTTTGCAGTAAATCGAATAGAGGTGTTTTTCCCGACCACTGACGCGACAGGGGATCCCGGCTTCCTGCAGACGACCGTCAATTTCAGAGAGGATTTTCTGGATCATCTCTTTACGGTTGCCGCGGGCCGCTTTAACCACTTCTTTAATGACGCGGTATCGGTTTGGGTAAAGTGCTTCGAAACCCAGCTCTTCGAGCTCAGTTTTCAGGTGATGAATACCCAGACGGTGAGCCAGAGGGCTGTAAATTTCCAGCGTCTCTAACGCAATGCGTCGTTTTTTATCCGGGCGCAGGGCCCCGAGGGTACGCATATTGTGGGTGCGGTCAGCGAGTTTGATCAAAATGACGCGGATATCCTGCACCATCGCCATGATCATTTTGCGGAAGTTTTCCGCCTGCGCTTCTTTTTTATCGCGGAATTTCAGCTTATCGAGTTTAGAAACCCCCTCGACCAGTTCAGCAACAGTCTGACCAAACAGCTGTTCCATATCCTGATACGTTGCGGGCGTGTCTTCGATAACGTCGTGCAAAAGCGCGGCCATGAGCGTTTCATGGTCGAGCTTCATTTCAGCAAGAATGCAGGCCACGGCTACCGGATGGGTGATATAAGGCTCACCACTGGAGCGCGTCTGTCCCTCGTGAGCATCACGTGCGACAAGGTAAGCTTGCTTGAGGCGTTTAATCTGATCCTCAGGCAAGTATTTTTCAATCAGTTGATTGAGACTTTCGAACAGATACAAGGGCGACCTGCAGGCTGGTGATTAACGACGACCTTCAGCGATAGCGGTTACGGCCTGCAATTCAGCGGCTTCCTGCTCATGCTGTTCCTGGCGATCACGCACATCCAGAATCTGGTTGGTGATCAGACCTTCTTCGATTTCGCGTAGCGCGATCACGGTAGACTTGTCGTTTTCTTCCGGAACCAACGGATCTTTACCGCCAACCTGCATCTGACGTGCGCGACGAGCCGCGACCAGAACCAGGTCAAAACGGTTACCAATTTTCTCTACTGCGTCCTGAACGGTTACGCGTGCCATAAGTGTGATACTCCACGGGTGACGAAATGACTGGGCATCATACTGAGTTGTCCTCAGTCTGCCAATAGTTTGCTGATTAATGCGTCATGACGGGATTTTTGACGGCCCATACGCAGACGCTCAGCGCGAATGATGGTTTTCAGATCGGACAGTGCCAGGTCGAAATCATCGTTCACAATAAGGTAATCATACTCCGCAAAGTGGCTCATCTCTGCCACGGCCTGAGCCATGCGCTTGGTGATAACCTCTTCGCTGTCCTGTCCGCGGCCGCGCAGGCGACGATCCAGTTCATCTTTCGATGGCGGCAAAACAAAAATGCTGCGTGCCTGGGGCATTTTCTGGCGGATCTGCTGCGCGCCTTGCCAGTCGATATCCAGGAACACATCCACGCCGGTCGCTAATACCTGCTCGATCGCTTTACGCGAGGTGCCGTAATAGTGGCCAAACACTTCCGCGTGCTCAAGGAAGGCTTCTTCCTTAATCATGCCGCGGAATTCGTCATGACTGACGAAAAAGTAGTGTTCGCCGTGATTCTCACCGGGACGCACTCCCCGCGTAGTGTGGGAAATGGAAACTTGAGTATCGTACAGCGGCTGCGTTTTCAGCAACGCGTGAATCAAGCTGGATTTTCCCGCCCCACTGGGAGCAGAAACAATAAAAAGTGTGCCTTGAGCCATGATTATCTTGATATGCCAATAAAGCGGAGTCTACTTCCTGCACAGTATACACGGCTGATGCCCTTCATGCAGCGTTTCAGCGCCCTGGCGGTGCATTTTCTCAGAATATGGAAAGCAGGTCGCGGTATGGATGCAGCTTTTCATGCTAGGCAATTCAATTTTCGAGCGGCATTCCAGGTCGTTTCTTTGCCCCTCGCCAACCGGTCCATTTTTACATTTAATCCCCACAGCACCCTAAAAGGAGACAGGGATGAACAAACTATGGCTGGTACTGGCCTTGTGCGCGGGCATCGCGCAGGCCGCTTGTCCTGCCTGGACGCCGACCAGAGCAGAGCAGGAAATGAGGGCGCTGGAAAATCAGCTCAGTGCGTGGGATGACGCCTATTACCGGGCGGGCGAACAGAAAGTGCCGGACGATCGTTACGATGCGCTGGCACTCAAGTATCAGGCATGGCAGCACTGCTTTACTCCCGTCAGCGATCTCCGCCAGCCGGCGTTGGCCCGTAACGGCAAAGTCCTGCATCCGGTGGCTCACGTCGGGGTGAAAAAGGTGGCTGACCAGCAGGCGCTTTCACGGTGGATGGCGGGAAAAGACGCGCTCTGGGTGCAACCCAAGGTAGACGGTGTGGCCGTCACCCTGCAATACAGAAAGGGAAAACTGGCTCAGGTGATCAGTCGCGGAAATGGATTGCAGGGAGAAGACTGGACGGAAAAAGCCCGCTTTATCCCCGATATTCCCCAACAGATCGCGCTGAGGTCTGACAGCCTTGTTTTGCAGGGCGAGCTTTACCTGAAGATGACCGATCATCAACAGACGTTACTGGGCGGCCTGAATGCCCGTGCCACGGTGGCGGGGGCGATGCGGCGCAATGCCCCCTCAGATACGCTGAACAGGCTGGGCATCTTTATCTGGGCGTGGCCCGACGGACCGGCAACCTTGCGGGAAAGGATCGAAAGGCTCAGCGAAGCGGGCTTTCCAATGATGGGCGAGTGGAGTAAACCGGTTCGCTCTGCGGAAGAAGTCGCTGGCTGGCGAGAACGTTGGTTTGCACAACCGTTACCCTTTGTCACCGACGGCGTGGTGGTCCATAGCCAACCTGTTAAAGGCGCTTACTGGCAGCCAGGCGAGAACGCCTGGTCGGTGGCCTGGAAATATCCTCCCGCCACGGTGACCACGGAAGTCCGTTCGGTGGATTTTCCGATTGGGCGCACCGGGAAAATAAGTACGGTGCTGAATCTTGTCCCGGTAAAGCTGGATGATAAGCAGGTCAGTCGGGTAAATGTCGGTTCGTTCAACCGCTGGCGGGAGGCGGAGATTGTCGCCGGCGATCAGGTTGCGGTCAGCCTGGCGGGGCAAGGCATTCCACGGCTGGATGAGGTGGTCTGGCGGGTGGCCGATCGCACGCTTCCTGAGATGCCTGATGCGACCTTATTCCATCCCCTGAGCTGTTTTAGCCTGACGCCTGTTTGTCGTCAGCAGCTTCTGGCCCGGCTTGTCTGGCTGAGTGGCAGGGCCGCCTTAACTCTATCCGGTGCCAGCGAAAGCACCTGGCAGCGGATTATGCAGTCCGGCAAGCTCACCCACCTTTTCTCCTGGCTGACGTTAACGGCAGAACAGTTAAGCCAGATCGCCGGTATTACCCCAGCAAGGGCGAATCAGCTCTATCACCAGTTCAACCAGACGCGTCAGCAACCTTTTAAACGCTGGGTGAGGGCGTTAGGCGTGCCGGTTCCCAACAAGGCGTTAGATGCGCTGGATGATGATAACTGGCAGAGCCTGCTCTCGCGGAAAGTTGCCGACTGGCAGCGCCTGCCTGACATCGGCGAACGGCGTGCGGGTCAGATCGTGACCTTCCTTCAGCACCCCGATGTGCAGGCGCTGATCGCCTTTCTCTCAACACATCTTCAGCAATCGATCAGTGTTCAGCATGAGGGTAATTGAAAATGGGCAGGCCAAGCTTAAATCGCAGTGCCAGCAGACGGGCAATAAAGCCGAAGAGCAGAGTCACGGTGATCACCACCTCGTGGGAAAGCGGGGTCTTCAGCAGCAGGATATAGATCCAGCCAGAGGCGAAAGCGATGCCGGCATACAGTTCTTTCTGGAACACCAGCGGGATGCGGTTGCAGAACATATCGCGCAGCACGCCGCCAAACACACCGGTAATCACCGCGCAGATTGCTGCAATGATCGGCGCGTGGCCCATATCCAGCGCGACTTTGGTCCCGATGATAGAAAACACCACCAGACCAAGCGCATCCAGCACCAGGAACACTTTGCGCAGGTGCGGCATCAGATGGGCTAACTGCGTGGTGACGACGGCCGCTGCGGCCACAATGATGATATAGACCGGATGCTGCACCCAGCCAAGTGGGTAATGGCCAAGCAGCATATCCCGCACCGAACCGCCGCCAATGGCGGTGACCGAGGCGATAATGATAACGCCAAACATATCCATTTTTCGTCGCCCGGCGGCCAGCGCGCCGGTCATGGCTTCAGCGGTGATACCGATGATGTAGAGAACAGTAAGTAACATAGCCAGCTCCAGAGTGATCGGCGGCAAGCCTGCAGGATCTGCAGCGGATTGACGATTGAATTTTTTTAAGGCGAATTCAGCTAAATTAGATTAGCTAATCCGAACTGTCATCAGGATATAAAATGGGAGAGTGCAATGAATAAGCCATTTACCATCGTTATGCCATTGTATCAGGGCATTACGCAGTTAGATTTCACCGGTCCTTATCAGTTTTTTTCCCGCCTGCCGGATGCAAAAGTTGTGGTGGCATCACTTGGCGCTGAACCTGTCGATGTGGAAAGCTTCAGCTTTTCCAGTCTTGCTGCTCTGGATGAGATTACCGAATGCGATCTGCTCTGTGTACCGGGCGGCACCTGCACTAACGCGATTGAGAATGCCGATTTTCTCGCTGCCATTCGACGCTTAGGGTTGAATGCCAGCTACGTGACGTCAGTCTGTACGGGTTCAATGATCCTCGCAGCCGCTGGCTTGCTGAAGGGGAAAAGAGCGGCCTGTCACTGGGCATGGCGTGATTCGCTGGCGCTGTTTGGCGCGATCCCGGATAACGAGCGCGTGGTGAAGGATGGGCACATCATTACCGGCGGTGGCGTGACCGCAGGAATTGATTTTGCGCTGGTGGTGATTGCCGAAATTGCCGGAGAAGAGATTGCGCAGTCAATTCAGCTTGGCCTTGAGTACGCACCGCAGCCGCCTTTCAATGCCGGACGACCTGAAACGGCGCCTCCCGCTGTCAGGGAGAGAGTGATGGCGCGGATGCAAAAAGTGGTAGAGGAAAAAATGCCGATCCTCGAGAAAGCGGCCCGCGAGCTCAACTGACGATCGCCCCGACGTTCCTGTCCGGACCGACGCATCGGCTCCGGGCAGGCAACTTTCACTCTATGATTTCGCCATCTTTCAGGATTAGTTCTTCTTCACAAACTCTGATTTCAACTTCATCGGGCCAAAACCATCAATTTTGCAGTCAATATTGTGGTCGCCTTCCACCAGACGAATGCTTTTAACCCGGGTGCCGATTTTTAGCGGGGTTGAGCTGCCTTTCACTTTTAAATCTTTGATCACCGTGACGCTGTCGCCATCGGCCAACAGGTTGCCGTTAGCATCTTTCACAATCAGCGCGTCATCAGACGCGGCTTCAGCTCCTTCGGACCAGACGTGACCGCACTCAGGGCAATTGAAGAGCGCGCCATCCTGCCAGCTATATTCAGAGTGACACTTCGGGCAGGGAGGAAGGGTTTGCATAATAAGCCTCAAAATAATCCATAGAAAATAAGGGGGCATTTTAGCCTGGCGGCTGGCGTAAGCCCACAAAAAACGCCGACCCAGCTCCGGAGAGTGTTATTGCGCAAACTGCCGTACCGCTATGACATAAAGGAGTTACCGGTATCACAGAAATAAGAAATCATAAAAATGGAACGTGATCCCGCAATTGAGCCTTCCCAGCCTCAACTCTATAACTAAACGTCAGTTCCCCTTAAGGCTTCCAGGCCACGATCTGCAACCCTTAACAACAGGCGTGCCATCTATGAAAGAGACGTTATCGGTCAAAGAAAAAATCAGCTACGGCCTCGGCGATATGGCCAGCCATATTGGTCTCGAAAATGTAATCATTTTCCTGACCTTTTATTACACCGATGTGGTGGGATTGCCCGCCGTCTTCGTCGGAACGATGTTCCTGCTTGCGCGCGCGGCTGATGCCATCATCGATCCCCTGATGGGCCTCATTGCGGACCGCACCAAAACGCGCTGGGGTAAATTCCGCCCCTGGTTGCTTTGGCTGGCTGTGCCATTTGGTGCCAGTTGTCTGTTGATCTACGCCGTGCCGGAATCCCTTTCGCTGAGCGGAAAAATGATTTTTGCCAGCGTGACTTACGCAGCGATGATGCTGATGTACACCGCCATCAATATTCCTTATTGCTCGATGGGCGCGATCATCACCTCGGATAATGAAGAGCGCATTTCGCTGCAATCCTACCGTTTTTTCCTCGCCACCCTCGGCGGCGCGATGTCCACTTTCCTGATGATGCCGCTCGCCCAGTATATTGGCGGCGAAGATAAACTGGCTGGTTATCGGGGGGCGATGGCCATCATGGCTGGCGCAACGGTCTTTATGTTCCTGATCTGTTTCAGAAATACCAGGGAGCGTATCCAGGCACCGGCCAGCCATGAAAACTTTATCAGCGACCTGCGCGACTTACTGCGTAACGACCAGTGGCGCGTTGTGGCGGGTCTGGTCTTTTTCAACATTGCTTTTGGCGTTATCAGGCTCGGCGCCATGATGTATTACGTGACTTATCACCTTGGCAATCCCAGCTATTTTATGTGGTTGCTGGGGGCGCACATCGTCGGCAAAAGCGCGGGCAGTGCGCTGTGTAAACCCCTGACCACCGGCCGCAGTAAGGTGCAGGTATTCAGGCTGGCTGCCTGGGCCGCAGGCTTACTCAGTATCGCGATCTTCTTCCTGCCCGCCTCCATCAGTCTGCTGGTGGTGATGGTGGTACTGGTTTCCACCTTCTACCAAATCACCACCACCCTGATGTGGGTGATGATGTCTGATGTGGTCGATTACGGTGAATACACCCAGGGAAAACGTATGGATGGCACCATCTTCTCCACGCTGCTTTCCATTTTGAAAATGGGCATGGCGGTGAGCGGAGCAATCGTCGGCTGGACGCTGGGCCTGAGCGGCTACATCCCCCATGCTGAGATGCAAAACCCGGTCGCCATGTCCGCCATTATCGCGTTGTTCAGCCTGGTTCCCGGCGTGCTTTCAATTCTCAGCGCGCTGACGCTGCGTTGGTACACGCTGAGCGATGCCACGATGGCTGACGTTAATACCTCGAAAAGATCGCTGCAAAGCGATCGTTACTAATCAGGAGTTTCTATGAGCGAGTTAATCGCAGAGCAGCGCCGTATTTTGTGGCATTTCGATCGACAAACGCTGGTTGTTGAACCCTGGGGGAAGAACAGCCTGCGCGTTCGCGCCACCTGCTTACCGCCGATCAAAGATGAATGCTGGGCACTGTTGCCGAACCCGCAAGAGACGCCCGTATCGATCACGGAAGGGCCGGAAACCCTGAGCATCACCCACGGCAAGTTAAAAGCGGTGCTGAACATCAAAGGCCAGCTGGCTTTTTATAACCAGCACGGTGAATTACTGCTGGAAGAGTTCTGGCGCCAGCGCACCACGGTGGGCATTGGCGCCAGCGAAAAGAATCAGGATAAGTACATCAGCGCGCTGAAGCTGGATGCCCGTGAGTTCCGTCCTATCCCCGGTGGAAAATATCAGCTGACCGTCCGCTTTGAAGCCAGGCCGGAGGAAAAAATCTATGGCATGGGTCAGTATCAGCAACCCTGGTTAGACCTGAAAGGCTGCACGTTAGAGTTGGCGCAGCGTAATTCTCAGGCCAGCGTGCCTTTTATGCTCTCCAGCCTGGGTTATGGGCTGCTGTGGAATAATCCGGCTATTGGTGAGGCGACCTTCGCGAAAAATGGGACCGAGTGGCAGGCTAAAGTGACTGAGCAGATGGATTACTGGATCACTGCCGGAGAGACGCCTGCGGAAATCGTCCGTCAATACGGTGCCGTAACAGGCACTGCGCCAAAAATGCCGGAATTCGCCACCGGTTTTTGGCAATGCAAATTACGTTATCGAACCCAACAGGAAGTTCTGGAGGTGGCGCGTGAGTATCATCGTCGTAACCTGCCACTGTCCGTAATCGTTATCGACTTCTTCCACTGGCCGAATCAGGGCACCTGGTGCTTCGATCCCAAAGACTGGCCCGATCCGAAAGCGATGGTCGCCGAGTTGAAATCGCTGGGCATCGAAACGATGGTATCAGTGTGGCCAACCGTCGACAGCCGCACCGAAAATTATAAAGAGATGAAGTCCAAAGGCTATCTGGTGAATACCGATCGCGGTGTGTCGGTCAATCTGGATTTTATGGGCAACACCACCTTCTTCGATGCAACACATCCTGAGGCACGGCGGTTTGTCTGGGAGAAGGTAAAACAGAATTACTATGACCTGGGTATCAAGCTGTTCTGGCTGGATGAGGCCGAGCCGGAATACCGCGCCTATGATTTTGATAATTATCGTTATCACCTTGGCCCGGTGCTTGAGGTCGGTAATATCTATCCGCAGAAGTTTGCCGCCGGTTTCTATGATGGGCTGAAAGAGCAGGGAGAAACCGACATCGTCAATCTGGTTCGTTGTGCCTGGGCGGGTAGCCAGCGCTATGGCGTACTGGCATGGTCTGGCGATATCCATTCCTCTTTCCATTCACTCCGCAACCAGATTGCCGCCGGCCTGAACATGGGGATGGCAGGTATTCCCTGGTGGACCACCGATATCGGCGGATTTCAGGGGGGCAACGTCAACGATCCCGCCTTCCAGGAATTGTTGATCCGGTGGTTCCAGTGGGGCGTTTTCTGCCCGGTTTTCCGTTTGCATGGCTACCGTGAACCGCAGATACAGCCGCCTGAGGCCTGGCGAGACGGCATTGCCCAATGTAATAGCGGGTCGCCGAATGAAGTCTGGAGCTACGGTGAGGATAACTATCAGATTATGCGCCACTGGCTGATGGTGCGTGAAAAATTGCGTCCTTACATCAACCGCCTGATGGATGTGGCCCATGAACAGGGCGATCCGGTGATGCGTGCCATGTTCTACGCGTTCCCTGAACAGAGCGAAAGTTGGCAGGTGGAGGATCAGTACATGTTTGGGCCCGATATTCTGGTGGCACCCATTCTTCACCAGGGGCAGCGCGAGCGCCGTGTGTGGCTGCCTGCAGGGACGACCTGGCGTGAGTTAAACGGGGAGCAGCATGAAGGCGGTCAATGGATAGGCGTTGCCGCGCCGCTCGACGCAATTCCGGTGCTGGTACGTGATGACTCGCAGGTTCAGCAAGAGCTGGGTGAGTCTGTAACGCGTTAAGTGTTGGAATTATCGTGAAGTCAGGTAAAAGCCCACTGAGCAGTGGGCTTTATACGCATAAAAGCGGTTATTCGATGTTTTGGATCTGCTCGCGCATCTGCTCAATCAGCACTTTCAGCTCGATGGCGGAGGTGGTGATCTCGGCATTGATCGATTTTGAGGCCAGGGTGTTCGACTCGCGGTTGAACTCCTGCATCATAAAGTCGAGACGGCGGCCAACGGCTTCCTTCTTCTTCAGGATGTTGTAGGTCTCTTTAACGTGCGCTTCCAGACGATCCAGCTCTTCTGCCACGTCAACACGCTGGGCCAGCATGATCAGTTCCTGCTCAACGCGGTTGCTGTCCACCTGTACCTGCGCATCTTCCAGCTTGCTGACCAGCCGCTCGCGCTGCCATTTGAGCACGTCTGGCATCTGCGTCCGCACCTTGCCGATTTCCGTCGTCACGCCCTCAAGACGTTGTTCAATCATCGCCTTCAGCGCCGTGCCTTCTGTCTCACGGGAAGTGATAAAGTCTTCCAGTGCGGTATCCAGCGACGTTAACAGTTCGGCGGAAATAGCATCCAAATCCTGCTCTTCGGCAGACATCACGCCAGGCCAGCGCAGAATATCAACCGGGTTGATTTCTCCTTCATCGCTCTGCATTTTGACCCAGTTAGCGGCCTGAACCAGCTGAACAGCCAGCTTTTCATTCAGCACCAACGCGCTCTGCGCACTCGGATCGGCGTCAAAACGCAGGTTGCATTCGATTTTACCGCGCGTCAGGCGGTTACGGATGCGCTCACGGATCACCGGCTCCAGGCCACGGAACTGCTCCGGCAGGCGGATGTAGGTTTCTAAATAGCGCTGGTTAACGGAACGAAGTTCCCAGGCTGCGCTGCCCCATTCGCCTTTGGTTTCACGCCGCGCGTAGGCGGTCATACTGCGGATCATTTGCGTACCCGTTTTCTGAGAAAGATAAACGGATTATAGCGGCGCAAGCCAGGCCTTAACAGGCATTCGGCTAAACTCAATGAAATCAGCGATCGTCACTGGTTTTTTAGCCGGGCCAGCTTATGATGCAGTTACCCTTAATCTGCATCAGGAACTTCATGAAAACCTCTTCCGTTATTGCTGTGGCTGTCGCCTTTACCCTCAGCGGCTGCATGGCTTCCAGCCCGCAAAATCCCGTGACCCCCGCCAGCTGCCAGGTGGGCGATGCCATGCAGCAAACCACGCTTTATTTTGGTCTGAGCCGGCCTCATGGTGCGGATATCACTCACGCTGAATGGCAATCGTTTGTCGACAGCGAGGTTACGCCACGCTTCAAAGATGGCCTGACGGTATTTGATGCTAAAGGTCAGTGGCTGGGAGAAGACGGCAAAGTGGCACGAGAGGGCAGTAAGGCGTTGATGCTAATCCATGCATCAGGCACGCAGGAGCAGCAGAATATTGAAGCGCTGCGCACACGTTACAAGCAGCGCTTCCAGCAGGAGTCGGTGATGCGGGTGGATAGCCCGGTCTGTGTCGGTTTTTAAGTTCAGCCCGGCATCACGCCGGGCTGGTTGTCATATTACAGCACCAAACCTGCAAAGGCGGCTGACAGCAGGCTGACCAGCGTCGACCCGTAGACCAGCTTCAGACCAAAGCGGGAAACCACGTTGCCCTGCTGTTCGTTCAGACCTTTGATCGCGCCCGCGACAATGCCAATGGAAGCAAAGTTGGCGAACGAAACCAGGAAGACGGAGAGGATGCCCAGCCCGCGAGGCGAAAGTTCCGCCGCGATTTTCTTTAGCTCAATCATTGCCACAAACTCATTCGCCACCAGTTTGGTCGCCATGATACTGGCTGCACGCAGCGCATCCGCTGCCGGAATGCCAATCAGCCAGGCAAACGGCCAGAAGATGTAGCCCAGAATTTCCTGGAAGCTGATGCCAAACAGGCTGGAGAAAATGGCGTTGACCGCCGCAATCAGTGCAATAAAGCCAATCAGCATCGCCATAATAATCATCGCCACCTTAAAGCCGGCAAGAATGTATTCCCCCAGCATCTCAAAGAAGCTTTGATCTTCGTGCAGCTTTTCCAGCCTGATTTCTGGTTCGTCGCCTGGCACCGTCGGATTAATGATCGACAGGATAATAAAGGTGCTGAACATGTTAAGCAGCAAAGCCGCCACCACGTAGCGCGGTTCAATCATCGACATATAGGCGCCCACAATCGACAGTGAAACCGTCGACATTGCCGCCGCCGCCATTGAATACAGGCGGCGAGGGGAGATATCAGCCAAAATGCCTTTATAGGCGATAAAGTTCTCAGACTGGCCGAGGATCAGGGTACTGACCGCGTTAAACGACTCCAGTTTGCCCATCCCGTTCACTTTCGACAGAATCGTGCCGACCAGACGGATCAGCAGCGGCAAAATACGCAGGTGCTGCAAAATCCCGATCAGTGCCGAGATAAAGATGATCGGGCAGAGCACGCCGAGGAAGATGAAGGCCAGACCCTGACTCGCCATGCCGCCAAAGACGAACTCCGATCCTTGCCCGGCAAATTTCAGCAGGGTTTCGAAGAATCCGGACACCGCGGTGACCAGCGTCAGACCGCTGGACGCGTGCAGAAAGAACCAGGCCAGCGCGGCTTCAATCACGACCAGCTGAAGGATCACCCGCGGGCGGATTTTTTTACGGTCGTTACTGAACAGCAACGCCAGGCAAAAGATGACCACAAGGGCCAGAAGAAAATGAAGTACGTCAGGCATTTCAATGATGTCCGGCAGACTAATGAGAGAAGGCAGCATTTAGCCACAACTTGCCGCGCTTTTCACTCTGCGTTGCGCAGCGCTGCAATTTTAAACGTAAGAAAGTCATCTCAGGCATAAGAAACGCCGTCTGCATCAGGCGAACGTAGGCATTCGGCGGTGAAATCCGTATAATGCGCAGCCAATACTGATTTGCTAGCCGGAGAGAAACCATGCGTCCTGCAGGCCGTAGCGCACAACAAGTGCGCCCTGTCACACTGACCCGTCATTACACCAAACATGCTGAAGGTTCAGTTCTGGTTGAATTCGGTGATACCAAAGTGCTGTGTACCGCCACCATCGAAGAAGGCGTTCCGCGTTTTCTGAAAGGTCAGGGACAAGGCTGGGTAACCGCTGAGTACGGCATGCTGCCGCGCGCGACCCACAGCCGTAATGCCCGCGAAGCCGCGAAAGGTAAGCAGGGTGGCCGCACGCTGGAAATTCAACGTCTGATTGCCCGCTCTTTGCGTGCGGCGCTGGATTTGAAAGCGCTGGGTGAATTCACCATCACCCTGGATTGTGACGTGCTGCAGGCGGATGGCGGAACCCGTACCGCCTCCATCACCGGTGCGTGCGTGGCGCTGGCCGATGCCCTGAACCATCTGGTCTCTATCGGTAAGCTGAAATCCAATCCAATGAAAGGGATGGTGGCCGCCATTTCCGTCGGTATTGTTAACGGCGAAGCGCTGTGCGACCTGGAATACGTCGAAGACTCCGCCGCTGAAACCGATATGAATGTGGTGATGACGGAAGATGGCCGCATGATTGAAGTGCAGGGGACCGCAGAAGGCGAGCCGTTCAGCCACGATGAGCTGCTCCAGCTGCTTGCTCTGGCAAGAGGGGGAATTGATTCCCTGATTCTGGCGCAGAAAGCAGCGCTGAAAGACTGATTTTATGAGGCGACCAGTGAGTCGCCTTTTTTATGACAAGCAGAGGACCAAGACATGAAAGCCTGGCAGCGCCAATTTATCGAATTCGCCATCAACAAGCAGGTGCTGAAGTTTGGTGAGTTCACGCTGAAATCAGGGCGCACCAGCCCTTATTTCTTCAATGCTGGCCTGTTCAATACGGGCCGCGATCTGGCGTTACTTGGGCGTTTCTATGCCCAGGCGCTGGTAGATTCCGGTATTGATTTCGACCTGGTTTTTGGTCCGGCGTACAAAGGGATCCCAATTGCGACCACCACCGCCGTCGCGCTGGCCGACCATCACGATCGCGATGTGCCTTATTGCTTCAACCGTAAAGAAGCCAAGACGCACGGTGAGGGTGGCACGCTGGTGGGCAGCCCGTTACAGGGGCGCATTATGCTGGTGGACGATGTGATCACGGCCGGTACCGCCATCCGCGAATCAATGGAGATCATTTCAGCAAGTCATGCCACGCTGGCTGGCGTGCTGATTTCGCTGGATCGTCAGGAACGCGGGCGTGGTAAGGAGTCAGCCATTCAGGAAGTTGAGCGGGATTACGGCTGTAAGGTCATTTCGATTATTACGCTGGAAGAGCTGATTGCTTATCTGGAAGAGAAGCCGGAGATGGCAGACCATCTGGTGGCGGTTCGTGCTTACCGTAAAGAGTACGGTATCTAAGATTGTCGCGGGTCAGATCCCTCTGACCCGCAGTCTGTTTACACCAGCTGAGACGCCAGCAATGGCCAGCGGGTATCAAAGTCTACCGTCGGACGGTAGCGGAAGCCGGAACGGACAAAGCGTGAAAGCAAGCCTTCACAGAACGCCAGCAGTTGACTGGCCAGCAGCGTTTCATCGGTCACAAAACCCTCGCCTTCCCGCAATTTCTGCTCGCGAAGCACCTGACGCAGCTGTACTTCTATGCGCTCGAACAGCTGATTGATTCGTCCTTGCAGACGGTCCTGTTCAAACATCAGTGCATGGCCGGTCAGAATGCGCGTTAAACCCGGATTACGCTCACCAAAACCCAGAATTAACTGGATAATCAGACGCAGACGCGGCAGCGTCTCTTTTTCGTCTTTCAAAATCAGATTGATGCGCGTAATCAGGCTGTCTTCAATAAACTCGATCAGGCTGTCAAACATCCGGGTTTTGCTGGGGAAATGGCGATACAGCGCCGCTTCCGAAACCCCAACGTTGGCGGCCAGTTTGGCCGTGGTGATACGCTGACTGCCATCGCTTGATTCCAGCATTTGTGCCAGAGCCTGCAATATTTCTTCGCGACGATTCCTTTTCGCACTCTTTTTCTCTGCCATGACCTGAAAAACCCCTGAAATATCACTTTAATAGGGCAGTAGCCCACGCAACGTCGGTGAGCAAAGCGCTCACGGCGAAAATAAGGATAAGTGACTGGCTAACGATCTGCAGGCAGACGCTTACTGGCGACCAGAGTGACCAAAGCCACCTTCTCCGCGATCGCTGGTATCAAAGTCTTCTACCAGATTGAATTCAGCCTGAACGACCGGCACGAAGACCATCTGAGCGATGCGTTCGCCGGGTTCAATGTTGAAAGCTTCCTGACTGCGGTTCCAGACGGAAACCATCAGCTGGCCCTGGTAATCCGAATCGATCAGACCGACCAGATTACCCAACACCACGCCATGTTTATGGCCAAGGCCAGAGCGGGGAAGGATGACTGCCGCCAGTTGCGGGTCGCCAATGTGAATAGCCAGACCGGTAGGCACCAGCGTGGTGGCGCCTGGTGCCAGTAAAATGGCTTCATCCAGGCAGGCGCGCAGGTCAAGACCTGCCGATCCAGAGGTGGCGTAGGTGGGTAATGGGAAGTCTTTACCCACACGCGCATCTAAAATCTTAACGTCGATTTTTTTCATCATAACGGCTGACTATCTCGTCTAGTAACTGTTGGCCAAGGAGTGACTTATCGCTGAGCGGTAAGACTTTTTCTCCCTCCTGCCAAAAAAGGTGCAGAGCATTGGTATCACTGTTGAAACCCTGCCCGGCTTTCGAAACATCGTTGGCGCAGATTAAATCCAGGTTTTTACGGACCCGTTTTTGTTGCGCGTATTCTTCCACATTCTGGGTTTCTGCCGCAAACCCTACGACGTAAGGGCGGCCTTCCTGCATGTGCGCGACCCCTGCAACGATGTCGGGGTTTTTTACCATTTTGAGGGTGACTTCATCACCCTGTTTTTTGATTTTTTCTGGCGCAACTTCAGCGGCACGATAGTCTGCAACGGCTGCCGTGCCAATAAAAATATGTTGTTTAGCGGCGCTTGCCATCACCGCATCTTGCATCTCTAACGCGGTTAACACGTCGGTGCGTTTAACCCATTGCGGTGTGTTTAATGCCACAGGACCACTGATCAAGGTGACGTTTGCGCCCCGTTTTGCCGCCGCGGCGGCAATCGCGAAGCCCATCTTACCTGAGCTGTGGTTAGTAATGAACCGAACCGGATCCAGCGATTCGCGGGTGGGACCGGCGGTGATCATAATGTTGAGATGTTTCAGATCGTTGACGGGTGATGACCAGTTCACCGCTTCATCCACAATCGCCAGCGGATCTAACATCCGGCCTGGACCGACATCACCACAGGCCTGGCTGCCGCTGTCCGGCCCCCAAATCAGCACACCCCGCTGTGCCAGCACCTGCAAATTATGCTCGGTGGCCGGTGCCCGGTACATCTGCTGATTCATTGCCGGCACCACGGCAATCGGTGCCGGTGTGGCGAGGCAGATGGTGGTCACGAGGTCATTTGCCATCCCTGCCGTCACCCGCGCAATAAGGTCCGCCGTAGCGGGTGCCAGGATCACCAAATCGGCCCATTTCCCCAGCTCGATATGCCCCATCGCCGCTTCCGCTGCCGGATCGAGCAGGTCATCAGACACCGGATAGCCAGAGACAGCCTGCAGGCTAAGCGGTGTGATAAAGGCTTTTGCCGCTTCCGTCATCACCACGCGCACCTCAGCCCCGCGATCGCGCAGGCGCCTGACCAGTTCGGGTGCTTTATAGGCCGCGATACCGCCACTTACGCCCAGAACAATGTGTTTACCGGTTAATCCCGTCATCTTGCTATCCGCCCTGTAGAGTCAGACTGGCGCGGCTCACTGCCGCCACAATGCCGCTATTTTACCATACTCATCCGGCGGTGCCTGTTAGCACTCTGGAGCCTTTGCGAGACAATTCGCAGAGTCAGATCGGAAGGGTGGAAAAGTACTGTATATAATGCCATGCTTTTTCGGGCTGAGGAAGAAGGGATATGCAAGATGAAACAGTGGACGGAGTTACCGCCGAGAGAAAAATTACTGGTGAAAGGCGTTGAGACATTGAACGATACTGAATTACTCGCGCTGTTTTTACGCACGGGATCGGGCGGTGTGCATGTGATGGCGCTAGCGCAGCAGCTGATAGGGACATTTGGCTCGTTATACCATTTGATGACGGCAGACCGGTCGGCATTTGATCGGGTTAAAGGGATAGGCGATGCAAAATATACCCAGATCAATGCGATAGCCGAGTTAGCCCGCCGTTTCTTTTCCAGTATTCCGGTTCAGGAGCGCCAGCTGGCGGGCGGGACGGCCGATATGCTTACCTTTTTTATCAGTCAACTTGCGCACCGTGAGCGAGAAATTTTTATGGTGGCGTTTCTTGATAACCAGCACCGGATGATTCACGCGTGCGAAATGTTTGCCGGAACCTTAAATAGCGTCGAAGTTCATCCACGGGAAATCGTCAAAGAAGCGCTGGCGAAAAATGCGGCTGCGCTGATTCTGGCGCATAATCATCCCTCCGGGATTGCCCGCCCCAGTAGGGCTGACCATCAGGTCACGCGGCGAATTGTCGCGGCCTGTCAGTTAATGAATATTCACGTATTGGACCATATTGTCATTGGGCACGGCGAGTCGGTCTCTTTTGCCGAATGCGGGTGGATGTAGCCCACCCGGTTCGGCTAAAAGCTCATTTTTTGTCCCGAGTTAAGAACGGTTAAGTGTTCAAATGAAGCTATTTTGCACGATCCAGAGGGATCTTTATCTGTTCGGGACTTGAGCAGCGGCGGCGCAGGGCGTATACTACGCCACCTTTGAGAATCTCGGGTTTGGCAAATAGGCCTACTCAGCGGGTTCACATTGAACTCGCCTGGAGGGTCTTAGAGCCTGACGAGGCGGCCAAAACCTTATTTTTAAAGCTCGAGCTGATTTGATTTTTGGAGAATAGACATGTCACGAGTCTGCCAAGTAACTGGCAAGCGTCCGGTATCGGGTAACAACCGCTCCCACGCAATGAACGCGACGAAACGCCGTTTCCTGCCGAACCTGCACTCTCACCGTTTTTGGGTTGAGAGCGAAAAGCGCTTCGTTACACTGCGCGTCACTGCCAAAGGCATGCGCGTAATTGATAAAAAGGGTATTGAGACGGTCCTGGCCGATCTGCGTACCCGCGGTGAGAAGTACTAAGGTAAAGGAACTGAATCATGGCTAAAGGTATTCGTGAGAAGATCAAGCTGGTTTCTTCTGCTGGGACAGGTCACTTCTATACCACCACGAAGAACAAGCGTACTAAGCCGGAAAAATTGGAACTGAAGAAATTCGATCCAGTTGTCCGCCAGCACGTGATCTATAAAGAAGCTAAAATCAAGTAATTGATTTCAGTGGATGAAAAACCCGGCTTCGGCCGGGTTTTTTGTTTTTAAAAGAGGATAACGGACCTTAACGGGAGGCAAGTACATGCCGGAGTTACCTGAAGTCGAAACCAGCCGCCGCGGCATTGAACCGCATCTGGTGGGCGCCACTATTCTTCATGCTATTGTCCGCAATGACCGCCTGCGTTGGCCGGTTTCCCTCGAAATTCAAAGCCTCAGCGATCAACCGGTGCTCAGCGTGCAACGCCGTGCCAAATATCTGCTGATTGAGCTGCCGCATGGCTGGATCATCATTCACCTGGGAATGTCCGGTAGCCTGCGCGTGTTGCCCGAAGAGCTTCCCCCTGCCAAACATGACCACGTCGATCTGGTGATGAGCAACGGTAAGGTCCTGCGTTATACCGATCCTCGCCGCTTTGGTGCCTGGCTGTGGTGCACGGATTTAGCCGCGAGCAATGTGCTGGCTCATCTTGGCCCTGAGCCCCTGCATGATGCCTTCTCGGCGGAGTATCTGTTTGATAAGTCGAGAAACAAGCGGACGCCGGTTAAACCCTGGCTGATGGATAACAAACTGGTGGTGGGAGTGGGGAATATCTACGCCAGCGAATCCCTGTTTGTTGCCGGGATCCATCCCGATCGTCCGGCCATGACCCTGACTCACGACGAAGCGGCATTGCTGGTGAAAACCATCAAGGCGGTACTGCTACGTTCAATTGAGCAGGGGGGAACAACGCTGCGTGACTTCCTGCAGACGGACGGTAAGCCGGGTTATTTCGCGCAGGAGTTGCAGGTGTATGGTCGGGCAGGCGAACCCTGTCGGGTCTGTGCCACGCCGGTTAAGAGCGCGAAGCACGCCCAGCGCAGTACATTTTATTGTCCGACCTGCCAGAAATAAGGCTTAGAGTTTAGCCTGCAGCGCGTCAAAAACGGGCTGCGGTAGAAAGGCGCTCACATCACCTTTGTGACGCGCCACTTCTTTCACCAGCGAAGAAGAGATAAACGAGTACTGCTCAGAAGGCATCAGAAACACGCTCTCCAGCTCCGGCAACAGATGGCGGTTCATGTGGGCCAGCTGCATCTCATATTCAAAGTCAGAGACGGCCCTCAGGCCTCTTACCAGCACGTTGGCTTGCTGATCGCGGGCAAAGTTCGCCATCAAATCACTGAATCCCACTACCTCCACGTTCGGCAAATGGGCGACAACCTGCTGCGCCAGGCTTACGCGCTCTTCCAGCGTGAACATCGGTTTCTTGCTGGGACTGGCCGCGATAGCCAGTACGATACGGTCAAACATCAACGCGGCTCGCGTCACGATATCCAGATGGCCATTGGTCATCGGATCAAAGGTGCCAGGATAAATCGCTTTGGTGCTCATAGACCGCCCTTGCCGGAAGCGTGAGAAGAGTTATTCAGCGCCCAGAGCGCCGCGTATTTATTGAAGGTGTACTGCGCATTGACGACCGCCAGTAGCCAGCCCTGTTTGCCATCCAGAAAACCTGCGCGCAAAACCAGCGTTTTGAAGAAGGCGCCGATGGTGTGCGTAAAGATGGAAACAATGCCGCAGCGCTTGCCCTGATGATAGCGCTGTTTTGCCCAGGCCTCCGCGTAGGCGAACTGTTTCCACTGGAAGGCAGAAAAGTCACGACAGGTCAGATGCAGAAGATCGCCTTTCAGCGCAGTCACGGCAACGCCCTGGGTGTCGAGGGACTCATGCACCTGATGATCGTTGTATTGATAGCGGGAAGGATAGAGGCGGATAACCCGGTCCGGGTACCAGCCGCTATGGCGCATAAAGCGGCCTAAAAACAGGTTCCGGCGACCCAGACTGTACACCGCGTCAGCTGAGGCGGGGCTTGTCAGCACGGCCTCTATCGAAGCGCGCAGCTGTTGCGTCACGCGCTCATCGCTGTCGATCATTAAAATCATCGGATGGCTGGCATAACTCTGCGCCAGCTGGCGCTGCCGGCCATAGCCGTGCCATTCCGTAGAGTGAAAGACTTTCGCGCCGTGTCGGGCAGCAACCTGAGGTGTGCCATCACTGCTACCAGAGTCGAGCAGGACGATCTCATCGGCCCAGCTCACGGACTCCAGACATTCTGGCAGCAGGTCGGCCGCGTTTTTGGCGATCAGCACGACCGAAAGAGCCTGGCGTGAAGACATTTAGTGATTCCGCTGTGGCAGATGGGGTTCGAGTAACTGTAGCAGACGCTGCAGCGCACCCTGGTTCTGATGCAGCACTTCGACGGCATGACGGCCATAGTAAAGGCGATAATCTTCGTCGGTCAGCAGCGTACCAATTTCTTTATCCAGTGAGTCAGCATCGGTGACGGTAATCAGGCCGTCAGCCTGCTGCAGCTTGGCGCAGATATCTTTGAAATTGAGGGTATAAGGTCCCATTAATACCGGGATAGCATGTGCGGCCGCTTCAAGCGGATTGTGGCCGCCACGATCGACCAGGCTGCCGCCAACAAAGGCCACATCGGCAATACCGTAAAGCAGCATCAGTTCACCCATCGTATCGCCAATCACCACCTGCGTGCTGCCTGATGGGATCTCGCCACTGCTGCGAAGGGTATAGCTGAGTCCGGCTTTCTGCGTCAGTTCGCGGGCGGTAGAAAAACGCTCAGGATGACGAGGGACAAGAATTAACAATAAATTGGGGAAACGCGTCAGCAGCTTACGGTGCGCATCCAGAATAATGCTCTCTTCACCATCATGCGTACTGGTGGCAATCCACACCGGGCGGCGAGGCGCCCACTGGCGACGCAGGGTAATCGCTCTGGCGGCCAGTTCGGGCGTGACGGAGATATCAAACTTCAGGCTACCGGTCACCGTCAGATGCGAGCGTTTTAAGCCAAGGCTGATAAAGCGTTCGCCATCTTCCTGATTCTGCGCGGCAATCAGCGTAATGCGTTGCAGCAGCCGTTGCATAAATTTGCCGAGTTTTTTGTAGCCCTTTGCAGAGCGTTCAGACAGGCGGGCATTGGCGATCACCAGCGGGATCTTTCGTTTGTGCAGCAGCGCGATCATGTTCGGCCACAGCTCGGTTTCCATAATGATCACCAGACGCGGGTTTACATTATCGAGGAAGCGGTTCATCGAGCCGGGGAGATCGTAAGGCAGATAAACATGGTGCACATCTTTGCCAAACGCAGAGGCCGCGCGCTCAGAGCCGGTCGGCGTCATGGTGGTGACGGTGATTGGCATCGAGGGATAGCGATGGCGCAACGCCCGTACCAGCGGGACCGCAGCCAGCGTCTCACCGACAGAAACGGAGTGCAGCAAAATACCGTCTGGCTTCACTTTGCCGGCGCAATAGCCATAGCGTTCTGCCCAACGTTTGCGGTAGGCGGGAGCCTTCCGGCCGCGGAGCCATAGCCGGAGCCAAATCAGGGGCTGAATGAGGTAAAGCAGAACGGTATAAAGTGTTGTCATCACAGTGTTTATTCAGAGTGGAGAGACTCGCGCCAGAGTATGCCAGAAAAGAGGAATAATACGGCATGTTAGCAGATAAGTCGTCTCCGCTCACACTTCTTATCAGGGCTGCTGCAACACTTGTTGATATAGCGCATGAAGCTGCGTGGCAAGCTGTTGCGGAGAGCAGGGCAAGACCCTTTCCCGGGCAAGATCGCCCATCCGGCTGTCCAGCGTGCGTTGTGGGATGGCAACGGCCGCCGCCGTCAATGCCGGCACGTCCAACGCATCACAGACAAACCCTTGTTTACCCTCGACAATGAATTCCGCGCCACCACAGGTGAAGCTGGTGATGACCGGTAATCCGCAGGCCATCGCTTCCAGAATGACGTTAGGGAAGGGATCGTACAGCGTGGGCAGAATCAAGCTGTCAGCGGCGTGATAGAAGGGGATGACGTTGTTCTGCACGCCCAGGAAATGAATGCGTTTTTCGCATCCCAGGCTGCGCGCGAGGTTTTCGTAACGTGATTGCTGCTTGTCCTGCCCGACCACCAACAGGTGCGCATCGGTCGCTGCCAACGCGCTGATACTGGCCTTAAGACCTTTGCGTTCAAAGCCTGAACCGACATAGATAAACACTTTCGCATTATCCGGCAGGTTGAGCTGCTCACGAGACTGCTGACGTTGCTCGGCGGTTGCGGGCATAAAGCGTGTGGCGTCGATGGCATTATAAATCACCGCAAACTTCTCTTCCGGCACCTGGAAGCAGCGCATGATGTCGTTTTTCACCATCAGCGAATTGCAGATGATCTTTTTCAGCGCAGGTGAGCGGAACATCTCTTCTTCTGCAGTCATCACATAGCGGTGATAACGGCTTACCTGCGTCAGCAATCGCTGCACCGGAGACACGACCCGGGCGCGCTGTTCCAGCCACACACGGTGCACGCCGTCGCCGGCGCGGAAAATATCGCAGCCCGCAATGCGCTCGTGACTTTGCACGATATCAAACTTCTCCTGCTGCCAGCAGGCCCGTGCGGCCACGGCAAAGCCACGTTCGCGGGAGATCCGGCCCCACTTTTTCGGGTTGCAGATATGCAGGTGCCACTCTGGCTTGGGTTCTCCCTGCCAGCTACGGGTAATGATGTTTAACTCCAGGCTCTCGTCATCCAGCGCTTCCAGCGCACGTGAGATAAACCGCTCGGCGCCGCCATCGGGGCGATATTTCTGGCGCACGATGGCCAGTCTGACCTTACTCATCCAGATAATTCCTTGCGGCTTTCACCACGTCTTCAAGTGGGAGGGCGCTGAGATAACGCGTTTCCGTTTTGGTATCGATGCTGTCCGGTGAGGGCAGCGGCGCATAGTCACCCGCCCAGATCACCTTATTGTTGTCACCCCACGGCCGCCATTGCTTCAGCTTGGTTGGGCCAAACAGCGCAATACAGGGCGTATCCAGCGCGGCAGCCATATGCATCGGGGCGGAATCGACGCCGATAAACAGGTTGGCATGGTCAATCAGCGCGGCTAACTGCGGCAGAGTCAGTTTACCTGCCAGAGAGATGGCCTGACGGTTCTGGCACAGCGAGAGAATATTGTCGATCATCGCCAGCTCCTTCTTATCTGGCGCGGCGGTCAGCACAATATCCATTTGGTCTGAGGCAAGGCGATCAATCAGCCCAGCCATTTTCTCGTCTTCCCAGCACTTGAACAGCCAGCGGGACGTGGGCTGAATCACAATATAAGGTTTACGGGTTGGTTGACGCTGGTCCAGCTGAGTGCGGGTGGTTTCCCAGTCGCTCTCGCTGTAGTGCATTGCGGCCGGGAAGCCGTGGAAAGGGATATTCAGCGGCGTTAACGCCATCAGGTTTTGTTCAACCGTATGCAGATTTGCATGCTGTTCAGTGGTGGCCCGATGGGTATGCGCCAGGCGCCAGATAGCATTGCGACGCTTATGGTAATCAAAACCAATCCTGACTTTTGCACCCGAGAAAGCGGTCATAATGGCGCTGCGCCACTGGTCGGCGAGGTTGACCACCAGGTCGTAGTGACACTGGCGAACAGCGGAGACTAACGCCACCTCATGCCGGATGTGCTGCCAGGCACCCTCTTTTTTCCAGTTACGATCGATAAAGTGGATCTGTCGAATGTCCGGATGCGCCTGCAGCATCGGGCGCGTCTCTTTGTACAAAAGCACGTCAATACTGGCATTGGGATATTGCTGGCGCAGGGCGTGGATCACCGGGGTGGTCAGCAACATATCGCCATGATGGCGAAGTTTGATCAGCAGAATGGTTTTTGGCGTAAACATCGGGCTGGTTTGCGAAGTAGCCATGCTCATGAGATCTCAATGTTGAGTTGACCCACTGCAAGGAGGGGCCTGCCAGTAAAAATGTCGACGGGTTTCATCATCAGCCTTTCCGCCAGCGATTAATTCGGCTCAGCCACAGCAGCAACTGGTACCACTGCCGCACGCCACGCGCATTTCGCAGCATTCTGCCCGGCGTTTTACTGGCGATCAGGTCCGCTATCATCGCTTGTCGGGCGTCCGCATCGGGTTCGCGGCGAATAGAGTGGCACACGGTCAGGGCTTCTTTCGTGACCTGCCGATATAACGGCGCAGACAGCTTTACGGTGTTTTTATAGCGCTGGTTAATCTCATCCAGCATCCGCGCGATTTTAAGATAGTGGCGCTGATATTCCACATTACGCATTCCCGTGCGCTTCTGATTACTGATTGACTGATCGTGTACGTAATAACGGTACATCACCTCGTCGGTATACCGCACCCGACGGGCATTCAGCATCAGTTCAGTGGTCCAGGGGATATCCTGATGATGCAGGCCGGGCTCAAACTGTAAGTTGAGTTGGTCAATCAATGCACGGCGATAGACGCCCAGCCAGACAACATGCAGATAGCGATTGGTTGCCAGGGCCTTACCGAGCCATTCAGCGCCGCTAAGAACGCCGGTGGACTGTAAACGGTCTTTAGGGATCAGCGGTTTGGCTTTATCCCCACCCCAAAAAACGCGTTCTGCATTGCACTGGGCGATATCCAGATCGTCGGCGTTGGCCATGGCGATCAGTTTTTCATACATATCAGGAGCAAGGGTGTCGTCAGCATCGGGGAAGGTCACGTAGCGGCCTGTCGCTATTGCCATCCCGGCGTTGCGGGCGCGTGATACGCCGCCATTTTGCTGATCGATAACCCGAACGTGCGGATACTCAGCGGCATACTGATGCGCCATCGCGGCTGACTCGTCAGTTGAACCATCATTAACAATAATGACTTCAAAGGATTGCAACGTTTGAGCCAGTAATGAAGCCATGAAAGCCTCAAAGCTTTTCCCGGCATTGTACATCGGGATAACCACGCTCAGTTCAGGCGCGGCGGGATCGGAATGCGGCATCATACTCAGGGTAAAATCTTCTCTTCGTGAGTCAATTGAGGCTTGCGGGCACTCACAAAATCATGGATATCATCCAGCTTACGCTTATCCAGTTCAAACAGTTGTTCGGCAGGATGATTGAATTTGTAGAGCGCCTGAAAAACAAAGGAGGTTGGTGCAATATGGTTCGGCCCGATCAGCAGAACATCGCCTAATGGCCGTTGTTCTTCTACGCAGCAGGGACCATAAATCAGCACCACCGGCACATTCTGCGCGTCGGCAATATAAACATTGCCGGAGTCCGATGCCACGTAGATATCCATCTGCTCGATCGCATAGGGCAATCCCTCCAGCGAGACTTTGCCGATCATGTTGACCAGGTTGTCGCGTTCACCAACCACCTTATTGAGCTCATTTAAGCGGGTAAGTTCATTTGGTGAACCAAATACATAGAACAGGCAGGGCAGGTCGCTCAGACGATCAAACAGGCTTTTCCAGATAACCGGGGGAATGGTTTTCGCCTGATTGCCGGCCGAGATGCTGATGCCGATTTTAATTTTGTCCGTCCTGAACAGCTCTTCCGGCGTATTGGCGGGTTGCACTAACGGCAGGGTCGCATGCTTGGGATAGCTCTCTTTGGTCAGCGAGCGGTCGGCCAGTTTCAGGTAGTTTTCCAGCGTCAGCGTGTTTTTCTCATGCTCCACCGTGCCGCTGGCGGTGAGATAAAAAATCCCCTGATACCAGCGACGGCGATACATCGACAGAAACTGTTTATTCTCCGCATTACAGCAGGCGGCATAGAACAGATTGGCGTTGTTAGGATGCAGCAGATAGACGTTGCGATAGCGGTTCATCAACCTGATGGCCAGCTTCAGTTTGGCCATCGTGCTGGATTTATGCTCTTCAGCGTAAAAAATCTCGTCCAGAGTGGCATCATTACGGGCAAGCGGCGCGACTGAGGTGCTGAGCAGGGCATCGCTATGCTTAAGATGCTGCATCAACGGGGTGATGTTGATGAAGTCCCCTATCTTTGCCGTCTGAATGATCAGATTACGGTTGCTTGTGTTCTTACCCAGCTTTTTCCATAGCTTAAGTGGTAAGAGCAGCAAAAATAACAATACATAATTCACGCTCTGTTCTCCCTGAGCGAGCTGAAAGTTCCACGGAAGAGGATCTGGGTAAGCGTACGTCCCATTGTCAGCCGTATTGATGAGGTCAAGCTTTTCACTGAGCTCAGATATCCGTTCCTGTAAATGAGCGTTATCATGGGCCAAAACCTTCAATGATGAGTAAACAAAAAATGGCTTCAGGTTGTCTTCGCCCGGATGTTGTGGGCTGATTTTAACGCTGAAACGAATGACAGTGCAGCAGGACTTTGTTAATTACGGTTAATTAAATCAAGGTACTGTCTGCAAACAGCCTCAATACTGTAAGCATCGACATCAGGCTTAATCATCCTGGGTGGATGAAGATAAATATCCTGCATTGTCGCCGCCAGCGAATCGTCATTCATTTCTGCCAACCCCCGCGATAATTCGCCGGTCAGGATGCTGACGGGGCCACCCGGGCAGCGCGTGCTGACCACCGGCGTATGGCAAATTAATGCTTCGACTAATACGTTGCCAAACCCTTCACTGTCCGAACTCACGACCAACAGCTTCGCATGACGGATGTAGGGATAGGGATTGCTGATAAATCCCTTAAAAATGACACGCTTGCTGATGCCTAAGTCAATAGCCAAATCTTTAATCGCGCGGGTCGCCTCGCTACTTCCCTGGCCAATTAACACCAGCGGCGCTTCGAGGCCACTCTTGGCGTAGGCGCGTAACAGCCGGTCATGGCGTTTGGTCGGATGAAAACGGCCAACATGGACCAGATAGTCCTTACCTGCCATCGAGCAGGGTTTCAGCGAAAGGGCTTCAATGGCCTCAAACTCAAAGGGATTGAATATCACCTGTTCACGTTTGGGCTGGATTTCAAACGAGCGCTTCAGGTCGTCAACGACGTATTGCGAGACGCCAAGGATGTTGCGGTCCTGATAAATGCGGCGGATTTTGGCTTTTTTAAGCCACAGAGAGAAGCCTTTACGGCGGGCAAGGTATGAGGCAGAAAACACCCCATGCAGGCAGAACCAGGTCTTTTCAGGTTCAAGGTGCGGGCAGCGGCGGACGATGCGATCCGTCTTGTGCAGATGAGAAATCACCAAATCGAACGGCGTGTCGCTTGTCTCCGCCGCATGGATTTCTTTATCCAGTTGTGCAGCACGGCGGCTCAGTTCGGTCAGTTTGCGCCACGGTTTTTTGCAGCTATCTTTGATCACCCGGTAATCCAGACCGGGCGGGATGGCGTACTCACACACCGAACGCAGTGAGAATAACGACACCCGATGTCCACGTTCCATCATCCCTTTTGCAAGAGTCAGCACGACTTTCTCAGCTCCCCCTCCGGGCAAGCCATCAATGATCATCAAAATGCGCTTGGACAATTTTTTACCCTTAGCCAGAAAAATACTGCGGAGAAGGCGCTGTAGCCTCTTTGGCCGCATAAATGCCGCTCATCTTTTTTCGGTTCAGGCGGGTCCTTCTGCCAGAGCTGTGTAGATTGCACTCAGGAAAACAAGCCGAACATCAGTGGCTTCCCAATGTACTCTATTTTATTAGCTGTAGTTATCTTAGAAAATTAACAGGAAGAGTGCCATAGTATAATCCACTGACAATATTGCCTCGCGAATCTCTTTGCGTCTCTATTGTCCGCTGCGTAACATACCCTCAGGCTAACCAGGAGTATGGTAACGGCATGACCAAACCCGCATTTCTCATCACTATTGATACGGAAGGTGACAACCTGTGGCGCAATCGCTCGGGTATTGTTACCACTAAAAACGCGGGATATCTCGCTCGTTTCCAGCAACTTTGCGAAAAATACGGTTTCAAACCGACCTGGCTGACCAATTATGAAATGGCCATCGACCCGGTTTACCAGGCATTCGCCCGTGATGTGATCGCCCGCGGTACCGGTGAAGTGGGGATGCACTTGCATGCCTGGAACAGCCCGCCAGCGTATCCACTGACTGACGATGACTGGAAATTTCAGCCCTATCTGATCGAATATCCTGTTGATGAAATGCGCCGAAAAATCGCCTTCATGACTGAGCTACTGGAAGAGACCTTCCAGACAAAGATGCTCAGCCATCGGGCAGGGCGTTGGGCGTTCAACCAGCAATATGCCCGGCTGCTGGTTGAGTTTGGTTATAAGGTAGACTGTTCCGTCACGCCTGGCGTGAACTGGCAGTTTTCGCCGGGTGCGCCGCAAGGCAACGGCGGCACCAACTACACACATTTCCCGCGCAATGCCTATTATCTGGATGCGGAAGATATTTCCCGTGAAGGCTCCTCACCGTTGCTGGAGGTGCCAATGAGCATTCAGTATAAGCATTCGGGGATGATGAACCGCCTGAAACAAGGCTATGACCGTTTACGCGGCAAGCAGCGCAGTCCGTCGGTTCACTGGCTGCGTCCGACGGGCGGTAACGTGCAGCAGATGATTGGCGTGGCCGAAAAAACGCTGGCTGCGGGGTCGGATTACGTTGAGTTTATGCTGCACTCGTCTGAATTTATGCCTGATGGCAGCCCGACCTTTAAAAATGAAGCGGATATCGATCGCCTGTATGACGATCTGGAGCAGTTGTTTAACTGGCTGCATGAGCGGACGACAGGGATGACGTTAACGGAATATGCGGCCACCAAAGCGCGTTGATGTGATAAACAGGACTCGCTGAGAGATAAAAATGAAAATAAGCTTCAAAGATACGGACTTCCGTGCTGTTTTTTACTTGCTGGCCCTGGCTTGTACGCTGCTAACCATTATGGTGACCTTTATTGATGTTAAGGGTGCCAAGGTGCTGTTTTACTGGAGCTTCTATTTTTCACTCGCGGGGATTTTGTTTAACCTGAAAGAGTATGATAACTCGCGGCTATGGTTCATTGGGCTATTGGCCGTGCTTGGGCTGAGTAAGGTTATCTGGTTCTACTGGGAGTATCTGGGCAGCGCGGATTACAGCGAGTTTAACGACTACTTTAATGCGGGAAAACGCCTGCTGTTGGCGTCCTTTATCGGTTACTGGCTGTTTTCTCAGATGAAGAACTACCCGAAAAGAAGTCTTTGGTTAATCCGCACCGGCTTACTGGTGGCGTTTTTTGCCGCGACCCTGTTCGGTTTATATCAATACTTTAGTGATATTCACCGGGTCGCTTTTTCGTTAGACCGCGCCACCATATCCGCTTATGGCTATGCGATGCTTTCAACGATGGTGCTGTTTATGCTGGCAACCGAAAAGCATACCCCTGAAAACATCCTGTTCTGTCTGGCGATCTTTTGCCTGTCCTATTTTATCCTGGTACAAACCGGCACCCGCAATATGATGGCTGCTTATCCCCTGATTATCCTGCTGGTCGGCGTACTGCAATTCCGTCACTTCGGCCTGAAGTCATTATTCTCGGTGGTGATTGCCTTGGTGATCTTGGTTGGGGTGAGCTATAAGCCGATGATTGAGCCGAAACTGGACTCGACTCTGCAAGAGTACAATACCTATATCCAGTCGGACGGGAATCAGTTTGGGTCGTTAACCACCCGTCTGGCAATGTGGCGAGTGGGGTCAGTCTGTTTCATGGCGCATCCTCTGGGGATGAAAACAGAAGATCGCACCGCGTGCTTCGAAAACTACGTTAAAACCCGCCATACAGACACTATCTCGCTGATGTATGAGAAAGTGCATCTGCACAACGAATTGCTGGATAGCGCGACGCTACAGGGAATTCAGGGCGCGTTAGTGATGCTGCTATTTTATGTCGTGCTGATTGCCTACGCTCTACGAAGCAGAAATGCGTTGATGCTGGCGGTGATGTTTGGCGTGGTGATTAGCGGCCTGAGTGACGTGGTGTTTATCAGCCGTGAGTTAACGATTTGCGTGGCGTTGATGCTGATCGTCAGCGAGATGTTCAATGCATTGAGAAGGCATCAGCAGAGCAACCTGGCCCGTTGACGTTTTTACCGGGGTCTTCACAGACCCCGTTTACGCACCTGCAGCATTTTTCTTTTGTAGCTGAGTCTGATTTTTCTATCCAACAGGAAACGGCTCAGACTGACCCGACCAATACGCGCGTTGACGATCCTGTCCTGTCCGCTGCTCCGCAGCGCGTCTGGATAGCGATTGGCAATATCCAGCCAGTGGCAGGTAATTAGCGAGGCAAAGTTAGCGGGTAAAACCTCATCCATATGCTGCGTTGCCGCAATCAGACAGTCGATTTTCCGCTCATCTATCGCGGAAGACAGGCTGTTGGCGTGTTTGCGATAGAGATAGAATCCGCTGTCTGAATAAAGCGTCTTCTGGCTCAGTGTCAATAACAGTGGAAATAACCAGCTGTCCTCATAACAAATGAAGTCTGGAAAAGCGTGCTGCTGGAGCAGATGACGGGCAAAAAACTGGCCAATGAAATGTGCCTGATAGTCGCGATGGATCAGAAACCGCTCTACTGACTGATGCTGAGTCAGTATTTCAGGCGCGTTTCCCTGCCAGACGGGCTGATTGGCAATCTCTCCACGCACTTCAATAATTTTACTGAGAAAAATGTCCGGCGCGTGCGCTTGCAAGGTAACCAGACGATCGCGCAAGGCATTGGGCAGCAGCTGGTCGTCACTGTCCACCATCAGCAGGTAATCGCCCGTCGCCATACTCACCGCCTGATTACGAACTTTACCGACGTTTCGGTGAGCCGAGAGGGCGCAGCGAAGACGGGGTAATTGCCGTGCATAGCGATCGATAATGGCCTGCGTGCCGTCCGTGGAACCATCATTAAGGATGATGATTTCAGCGTGATCGAGTGCCTCACCCAATGAAGCCACAATGCTGTCGAGCGTTGCAGCAAGATAGGCTTCACTGTTATGGGCGGCAATCAGGATGCTGAGCGGGCAGGCATTAGTCATTCGCTTAACGGCACCGGTAGGGCGATAGCGGGCGAGAGCATCGACATGACATTCTCAGCGGTAATCGAGGCCATATTATTGCCCTGCTCGGGGCGCAGCACGCACTGGTTCTTGCCGTAACCGCCTATCAATCCCGGGTCGGTCGGGCCATAAAGCGTGATGTTCGGGCGATCCAGCGCGGCGGTTAGATGGCTTAAACCGGTATCGACGGAAACCACTGCTCTGGCGCCTGCCAGCGTGCGGGCAACCTGCTCAAGCGTCAGCTTAGGCAGCACGTCGACATGGCTAAACCCTTCGGCCAGCCTGATGGCGCGCTGGTGTTCGTGGTCAGCGCCCCACGGCAATTTAATCCTCAGGCCGCTGTCGGCGAGTAAACCAATCAGCTCGCGCCAATGGCTTTCAGGCCAGTGTTTGGCATCACGCGTGGTGGCATGAAGAAACACCAGGTACTGTCCGGCATCCGATGGCGGCTCGTTAAGGAAATGCTGCGCGATGGCGTAATCCCCTTCGCTCTCCGGCATGGGATAACCCAGACTTTTAGCGAACAGCTCGCGAGTCCGCTGCACGGCATGTTGTTTTTTACTGATTTCATGGCGTTCGTCATACCACCAGCTGGCGAAAGGTTCGCGCGCACTGCGGCTGTCCTGACCATGCTTAACGCCTTTTGCAATGCGCGTGACCAGCGCGGCGCTTTTGATCAGCCCCTGCGCATCGATCACCACATCATACTGGCGCGACTGCACTTCGCGTTTGAACAGGAAGCGCTCTTCGCGGACTTCACTGCCAAACCAGTGTTTACGCCAGCGGCGGATGGCCACCGGGATCACTTTATCCACGGCAGGATGCCAGGCGGGGATCTGCGCAAAGCCTTCCTCCACCACCCAGTCAAAGCGAATGCCGGGAATCGCCTGCATGGCATCGGTCAGCGCCGGAAGCGTGTGCAACACGTCGCCCATTGAGGAGGTTTTAACAATCAGGACGTGCATGTTTTTTCCTCGTCATCCGCTAACAAGGCCGTCAGCTCGGCGATTACCCGCTCAGGCTGAATATCGATCAGGCTCTGATGATAGCCTTCTTCCGCGTCCCCTTTGCGTACCTTGTGGTAGCCGGTGATCAGGCGGATGACGCGTGCTTTGTCAGATAGCGGCGGCGTAAAGTCAGGGCTGCTTGGTCCGTAAAGTGCGATCAGCGGACGATCCAGCGCGGCGGCAATGTGCATCAGACCGGAATCGTTGCTCACCACCGCGCGGCAATGCGCCAGCAAAATCACCGCCTGTTCCAGCTGGGTTTCACCGGCCAGATTGCGGCAATGCGCACGGGAATCTTCCTGCAGGCTTTGCAGGATCTGTTCGCCCGTCTCTTTATCTTTGGCCGAACCAAACAGAATGATTTGATAACCCCGGTTGATCAGGCTTTGCGCCAGTTCAGCGTAGTGGTAATGCGGCCAGCGTTTTGCCGGACCAAATTCTGCGCCAGGGCAAAAGCCGATCGCGGGACGATCTGCAGATAAGCCAAACTCTGCTGCAGTTGTCAGCTTTTCAGCCTCATTGACCTGCAGCTTTGGCCATAGCAGCGGCTGCGTCAGCTGTGCCGCCTGGGTAAAGCGCGATTTGTCGTAGGCCAGCGCGACATAGCGCTCAACCATTAAAGGCCACGCGGCTTTATCCAGCACCCGCACGTCGTTCAGCAGCCCGTAGCGCATTTCACCCCGCCAACCGGTGCGGGTTTTGATATCGGCAAAGAAGGGAACCAACGCGGACTTAAACGAGTTGGGCAACACGTAAGCCCGATCGTAACCTTTGCTGCGTAAGGCTTTGCCCAGACGACGACGCTCGCCTAATGCCAACGCACCATGGCCCAGCGGCATCGCCAGGGCTTCGTTGACCTCTGGCATACGCGATAACAGCGGACGGCACCACGCGGGTGCCATCACATCAATCACCGCGTCGGGTTCAGCTGCCTTCAACGTGCGATAGAGACTTTGCGACATCATCATATCGCCAACCCAAGAAGGGCCGATTACCAGAATCTTCATTGCCGGAATTGTCCCGTTACGCCTTGCGGTTCAGCCAAGCCATATATTCAGCGACGCCTTCAGCAACGGTTTTGAACGGCTTGTCATAGCCCGCTGCCAGCAGGTTGGTTTGATCCGCCTGGGTGTAGGCCTGGTAGCGTCCCTTCAGTTTTTCCGGGAAAGGAATGTATTCGATTTCCCCTTTCTGATGGAAATTCAGCGCCGCATCGGCCACTTCCTGGAACGACTCGGCACGACCGGTACCGCAGTTGAAGATGCCGGAAACGTTATTTTCCCAGAACCACAGGTTCACCGACGCCACATCTTCCACGTAGATAAAATCACGCTTAAAGGTGTCGCTGCCTTCAAACAGCTTTGGATTTTCGCCGTTGTTTAACTGGGTGTTCAGGTGGAAAGCCACGCTGGCCATGCTGCCTTTATGGCCTTCACGCGGACCATACACATTGAAGTAGCGGAAACCACAGACCTGCGAACCCGCTTCCGGCAGGATCTGACGGACATAGTGATCGAACAGCATTTTGGAATAGCCGTAGACGTTCAGCGGCTCTTCATACTGGCGCTCTTCGATAAAGTTATCGTTGCGGCCGCCGTAAGTGGCTGCGGAAGAGGCATACAGGAACGGGATTTCGTGCTCAAGGCAGTAGTGCAGCAGCTCTTTGGAGTACTGATAGTTGTTGTCCATCATGTACTTGCCGTCCCACTCGGTGGTGGATGAGCAGGCGCCTTCATGGAAGATCGCTTCAACATCGCCGAAATCTTCATCGGCCAGGATGCTGATCAGGAAGTCTTCTTTATCCATATAATCGGCAATATTCAAATCCACCAGATTGACGAATTTGGTGCCGTCTTTCAGGTTGTCGACCACCAGGATATCGGTATGGCCTTTGTCATTCAGCGCTTTAATAATGTTGCTACCGATAAGTCCTGCGCCGCCGGTGACGATAATCATGAGCATTAACCTTTAAACAGGGGGGTGAAACGGGAGGTTTCACACGCTAATGCCTCTTATCATAACATCTGATGCGGCGTCAGACAGCCAGATGACTCCGTAACGGAATGTAATTGTTGGAAGCTGGCGTTAATTATGCTGCGAAAATCACACTACACGATCTGTATCCTCGTCCCATCCCTTACCGTTCAGTAAGATATTCCGCTACTAAGCCTGTTTCGGAGTATGAAAATGTCATCGCCATTTTATCAGCAACTTACGCAACAATTACGGGAAGTCGAGGCGGAAGGGTTGTTTAAGTCCGAACGCCTGATTACCTCCGCGCAACAGGCCCATATCGAACTGGAAGGCGGCGGGAAAGTCGTTAACTTCTGCGCAAATAATTACCTGGGTTTGGCTAATCATCCCGCCCTGATAGCGGCAGCCAAAGAAGGCATGGACAGCCACGGATTTGGCATGGCGTCGGTACGCTTTATTTGCGGCACGCAGGACAGCCATATACAGCTGGAAAAGCAGCTGGCGGAATTTTTGGGCATGGAAGATGCCATTCTCTATTCCTCCTGCTTTGATGCTAACGGCGGTTTGTTCGAAACGCTGCTTGGGCCGGAAGATGCGATTATTTCTGACGCGCTGAATCACGCGTCGATTATTGATGGCGTACGGTTATGCAAAGCTAAACGTTACCGCTATGCCAACAACGATATGGCGGAACTGGAAACGCGGCTGGAAGAAGCCAAAGCGGCCGGCGCGCGCCATATCATGATCGCCACCGACGGCGTTTTCTCCATGGATGGCGTGATCGCCAACCTCAAGGGCATCTGTGATCTGGCGGATCGCTACGGCGCGCTGGTGATGGTCGATGATTCTCATGCCGTTGGCTTTGTGGGCGCAGGCGGTCGGGGCACGCACGAATACTGCGAGGTGATGGGCCGGGTCGATATCATTACCGGTACGCTGGGCAAAGCGCTGGGTGGCGCTTCGGGTGGCTACACGGCGGCTAAAAAAGAGGTGATCGAATGGCTTCGCCAGCGATCCCGCCCTTATCTGTTCTCGAACTCGCTGGCCCCGGCCATTGTTGCCGCCTCAATACGTGTGCTGGATATGCTGACCGAAGGAGATGGTTTACGCCAGCGTCTGTGGGACAACGCGAAATTTTTCCGTGCCGAAATGACCAAAGCCGGTTTTACCCTGGCCGGCGCCGATCACGCCATTATTCCGGTGATGCTTGGCGAAGCGAAAGTGGCGCAGGAATTTGCCCGGCTGTTGCAGCAGGAGGGCATCTACGTCACCGGCTTCTTCTATCCCGTGGTACCGAAAGGGCAGGCAAGGATCCGCACGCAAATCTCGGCGGGACACAGCCATGAGCAGCTAGTTCATGCGGTGGATGCTTTCAGCCGGATTGGCAAAAAGCTTGGCGTGATTAAGGAGGCGTGATGAAAGCATTAGCGAAGCTGCGCGCGGAAGAAGGGATCTGGATGGTTCACGATGCGCCTGTCCCTGAGCCGGGTCACAATGACCTGCTGATCAAAATTCGTAAAACCGCCATTTGCGGCACGGATGTGCATATCTATAACTGGGATGAGTGGTCGCAGAAAACCATTCCCGTGCCGATGATCACCGGGCATGAATATGTTGGTGAAGTGGTCGGCATCGGTCAGGAAGTGAAGGGGTTCTCGTTGGGCGATCGGGTTTCCGGGGAAGGGCATATTACCTGTGGGCACTGCCGAAATTGCCGGGCGGGGAAAACCCATCTTTGCCGCAATACGGTAGGCGTTGGCGTTAACCGGCAGGGCTGTTTTGCGGAGTACCTGGTGATCCCCGCGTTTAATGCCTTTCGTATTCCCGACAACATTTCTGATGAGCTGGCGGCGATTTTCGACCCTTTTGGTAATGCGGTGCATACGGCGCTGTCATTCGATTTGGTCGGCGAAGATGTGCTGATTTCAGGTGCCGGCCCGATTGGTATTATGGCGGCCGCAATCTGCCGTCATGTCGGCGCCAGGCATGTGGTGATCACCGACGTGAACGACTATCGCCTCGATCTGGCCCGTAAGATGGGGGTGACCCGCGCGGTGAACGTCAGCCAGCAAAAGCTGGAGGACGTGATGCAGGAGCTGGGCATGATCGAAGGATTTGACGTAGGACTGGAGATGTCTGGCGCACCGGCAGCGTTCAGAACGCTGTTAAGCGTGATGAACAACGGTGGGCGAATTGCATTGCTCGGCATCCCCCCTTCAGAGATGTCGATCGACTGGAATCTGGTGATTTTCAAGGGACTGTTTATCAAAGGGATTTATGGCCGGGAAATGTTCGAGACCTGGTACAAAATGGCGGCATTAATCCAGTCCGGGCTGGATATCACGCCGATCATTACCCATCATTTTGGGATTGATGATTTTCAGGCGGGGTTTGATCAAATGCGCTCGGGCCTTTCAGGCAAGGTGATTCTGGACTGGTAATCAATCTGTTGGGTCGGCAATGGGCCGACCCAATGACAAAGCTATTTGAGCTTTTCGGCATCCGTCAGATAGCGCACCTTGCGGGTGTAATCCTGACCTTTAAAGGTCAATGGCGTATCGGATGACTGCAGATACTTTTGCCATTCCGAAAGCGGGAAGCCGCCATGCGCGCCAACCACCTCTTTCGGGACCACTGCGGTGGTGCCACCAATCTTCTTGGAAACCGGCCAGTTCATCCAGTCACCCAGGTTTACCGTCTTCAGATCCAGCATATCCAACAATGCAGCCAGTGGGAGCTGATCGGTGGGTGGCTGCGAATCATCCATTAATTCCCAGGTATCCTGGAAAAGTGTTAACCACAGTGGGCAAATGCGTTTCCACGTCTGCCGTGTCGCGGCAAGAAAAGCGCCATTCACATGGTCAACAATATAAGGTCTGACGCTATTGCGGTAATAAGCCGGTCGGTTTTGCTCAGGCGCATTGGCCAGTTTGGCGATCATCTTGCCCTGGCGGAAGCTGGAATAGATATGCCCGTCATGCATGTTGATATCGGGCATTTTCAGCAGATTGAGATCGGAATCGATCATCAAAATGCCGTCGGTTTTTGCCTGCAAAGGCGCCTGAAGCTTAATCAACCGACTGCGGTAAATTTGTTTATAGCGGTAGTTCTCTTCCCGTAACGGCACGTCCAGCGTCACCACCCGGGTTTTCGCCGGCAGTTCGCCAAACTGTGCGGCAGGCTGATCGGTGACGATGACAATCTCTTCTGCATCAGGCGCAAAACGCGATGCAAATAACGCGCTTAAGGTCGCCTCTTCGACAAAGTCAGCGCCCGTACAGGGAATGACAATGGAAGTGACCGGTGTTGCGCCTTGCACCTCTTTCTGCTGATAAGAGAGGTTATGGCGTGAACGAATGTGGCGGAACTGAGGGTTCAGGAATTCAAACATGCGAAGAGTTTCCATGTGACGCATTTTTCAAAATAGATTCCACGCCTGCGACGTAATGCTCAATAGCATAGTGCGCTTTCACGTTGGCGTTGGCCTGTTGCAATAATGTCGTGCGTTTTTCCGCATCAAGATACAGCGTCTTCATCTGCTCAAACAGGGTATCGGTATCGCCGTAATCGAACAACAAGCCCGTTTTATCCGGCGAGATCAGCTCGGCGGTGCCGGTGACTTTCGAGCCAATCACCGCGGTATTGAGCAACATGGCTTCCAGCACCACGCGCGGCAACCCTTCACTTTTGGACGCCAGAATAAACACGTCCAGCGCGGCCAGATATTCCAGGGCATTGGGGCGAAAACCGGTAAAAATCACCCGATCCGCAATACCGGCCTGAGCCGCCTGACGTTTTAACGCCGCTTCTTCCGGGCCTTCGCCGAGGATCACCATCCGCCAGTCGGCCTGGGGGAAGGACGCGGCAAACGTTTCCAGCGCCTGCAAAATATGGTGATTGGATTTGCGGGGGATTAACGATCCGATGCTGCCAAACACAAAGGTGCGGTTATCCAGCGCCAGCAGCTGTTGCCGCATCGCATCGCGGGAGGGCAGCGGTTGCCAGATGTCGATAGCATTGAATACGGTGAAGCATTTTTCGGCCACGACGCCATGGGCGATCAGCACTTCGCGGACGCCGTTTGATACCGCGATGATTGCATCCGCGCGCTGATTCACCATCCCGACCAATTCGCGGTTCAGGACCGGTTCAATGCGGCAATGCTGCACCAGGGTAATCGGTAAACCTTCGGCCGCAAGATAGCCTTCAGCGTTCGATCCCGGCTGATTATTCATGTAGAGCAAATCAATATTCTGGCGGGAAATTGCCTCGGCGATACGTCTCGCATTGGGCTTGATGCGCCAAAGCATATCCACCCAACGGGTCGTTTTCAGCCGTAACGGACGACTGAAAAACACCAGCGATCGCAGCAGTTCTTTGCAGACTTTCGCCCAGCGAGGTTGCTTGCGTTGCGGAATAAACATCACCGGGATGCCGAGCGCTTCCAGCACGTCAGCAATGGTGTCACCTTTACCCCGGCGGTAATTATGGTAGAAGCAGCAGCGGATATCGAACTGACTGCGGTCGATACGCTTCAACAGCTCAAGCATGCTGTTGGTGCCGCCACCCCATTCATTTCCGGTATCCAGCAACAGAATTTTTTTACGCTGATCTTCCATGTGTCCGCGACTCTCTGGGCCTGCGTCCCTTCAGTCAGGGACGCTGCAGAAAAAATTAAGGTTGGGTCCCGATATCGAGCTTCAACCCGCTAAAGTGCGTATCGATATAACGCATGCCCGCGCTGTTGCCAATACTTTCAGCCACCACGCTCAGTGCTCGGGTTGCCGGAACCGGTGCAATCTTCACCGGACAGCTTTTCACGCTCAGGCGCGGATTACGCGGTTTTTCAGCCGGTGGCAACGGCTGGCGGCCGGTGGATTGGGGCTCATTCAGCAACTGGCTTGGACGAACCAGCGTCACGTCTGCCGGAAGCGTTGGCAGCATTTCCTGCAATACCCTGACGGTGGTGGGATGCGGATGGCCGATGGCAATGGCGGAGCCATCACGCTGGGCCAGGCGCACCGCACGCGTGAACTGCTTGCGGATATCCGCTTCGTTCTGCGTATCGTCGAGGAACACGCGGCGCTTCAGCACCTTGACGCTGGTTCCGGCGGCGGCGCGCGTCGACTGGCTGTTACCGATGGTCATACTGTCGAGGAAGTAGAAATTATAGTGATCCAGGACCTGCATCACCTTCTGCATCCCCGGCAGGCTGGAGGTCATCGCGCTGCCCATATGGTTGTTCAGGCCGACCGCAAAAGGCACATCGGCTACGGCTTCACGAATAATGCGTTCGATCTCCGCACTGGACATGTCCGGGCGCAGGGTGTCTTTTTCCAGCGGTTGTTTGCTCAGGGGCGCCATTGGCAGATGGATCAGCACTTCGTGACCCAGCTGGTGGGCTTTGGTCGCCATTTCACGGGCGTGGGTGGCGTTAGGCAGAACCGCGACAGAGATGTTCTTCGGCATCTGCAAAACCTGATTCTCTTCCTTCGGACGATAACCAAAATCATCGATGACGATAGAGAGTTTCCCGGCGTGTGCCGTACAGGCCATTAACAGGCCTGCCAGCACGCCACTCATTTTGCGGAGGTGTGACAAAAGTTATTTTCCTAACCACGGAAGTGGATTGACGGCCTGTCCCTGGCGTCGGATTTCGAAATAGAGTGAAGGCGTGCCCCGGCCGCCGCTGGTCCCGACCAGTGCGATTGGCTGTCCTGCCTTAACCTGAGTTCCCACGCTCACCAGCGCACTTTGGTTGTAGCCGTAAAGGCTCATATCCCCTTTGCCGTGTTCTACCACCACCACCAGACCGTAGCCCTGTAGCCAGTCGGCCATCAGAACGCGGCCATCGGCAATGGCTTTCACTTCGGTGCCTTCAGGTGCGTCAATCACCAGGCCTTTCCAGCGTAGCTCACCCTGCAGCTGTTCGCCGAAGCGATGTTCAATCGTGCCGCGCGCCGGCCATACGGCCTGGCCAGAAGGACGGCCTAATCCGCCGGTGCGCGCCATCAATGAACGCTCACCTTCGGTCGGTTTGTAAGTGGTGCCTTTGCTCTTCGCCTGAGCCTGACGCTGACGGACTTTTTCCGCCTCGCGCGCTTCTTTCTCTGCCCGGGCTTTGGCTTCCCGTTCAGCTTTGGCAATTTTGTCGCGCAGGCGACTCTCGTTTTCTCGCATATCGACCAACTGCGCCTGATCTTTTTCGAGAGAAGATTCCAGCGTGGTCAGCGTTTTCTTACGGGCAACGCGCGCACCTTCCAGCTTCTGCTGTTGCGACTGCTGCTGGTCGAGTAAGGATTTCTGCTGCGCCTGTTTATCCACCAAAGACGCTTTCTGTGCAGAGAGGTCGCTGCGGGTCTTTTTCAGGTCATCAATTGATTTTTGGCGGGCATCGTTAAGATAGCCAAAATAGGAGAGGATGCGCTCGCTGCGCTGGCTCTCTTCGCCGCTGAGGATCAGCTGGACGCCGCTGTGCTGTCCCTGACGGAACGCTGCATCAAGCTGCTCGGCAAGCAGCTTTTCCTGGCTGGCTTGCTGCGCCTCCAGCTTGCCAATCGAGGCCGTCAGCGCTGAAATGTCCTTATTCAGCCCGGTGAGGGTGATTTGGGTTTCACGCAGTTGGCGGCTGGCCTGAGCAATGATCTTTTCCTGGCTGGTCAGCTGCGCCAACAGCTTGCCGCGTTGCTGCTTTTGCAGCAAAACGCTCTTCTCTTTCGCTGCAATATCCTGCTGCAGGCTGGAGAGCTGCGACTTATTATCGTCGGCCGCGTGGCTGGCAAAAGACGACAGCAAAAGACCGGCGCAAAGTACGCTGGCAGACAGGCTGAACACATGAGATCGCAACAGAACGCCTGTGGCAGATCCGTTACCTTGTGTTCGTAAAGTTGAAACTGGCGCTTTTTCCCTCATAGGACCAGATTATTCCACGATGAACAGCAGCTTACCAGCCATCTGTCCCGGCTTTTGCATTTCCACCAGTGACAGCGTTGCCTGAAACCAGTCGCTGGGCAGGCGATCCTGCGGGGAAGTGTCAGGCAGATTTGCACAACAAATAACCGCTCAGGATTGCAGCGAACTCGCACTGACACGGGCATTTACACTTAAGGCAATTTTTTTTGGGAATCTGCCTCAGAAAACGCAACTCTGACGGCTTCATGACTGTACATGACAATACTGGCAGGTATACTCAGAAGCCTTGTTTTAGCTTATTAACCCTTTCGGGAGTTGTTACCCCTCATGCAAGATATTATGCAGTTCGCAGGCAGCCACACCATTCTTAGTCTGGCGTGGGTTGTCCTGTTGGTTTTGGTGATCGTGACTACCGTTAAGGGTATGTTCTCCAAGATAAAAACGATTAGCCGCGGTGAAGCAACCCGTTTGATTAACAAAGAAGAAGCCGTGGTGGTCGACGTGCGTGGGCGTGATGACTACCGTAAGGGCCATATCTCCAATGCCATCAACGTGCTGGCCGCTGACATCAAAAAAGGCAGCTTTGGCGAATTAGAGAAGCATAAAGCGCAACCGATTATCGTGGTGTGTGCCAACGGCACATCCGCTGCAGAACCCGCTGCTCAGCTGAACGCGGCCGGTTTTGAAAACGTCTCCATTCTGAAAGATGGCGTCTCCGGTTGGAGTGGTGAAAACCTGCCGCTGGTACGTGGAAAGTAAGACTGATGTAGTGATGCGCAGCACTTTGTTGGCTGTGAAGACCAGTTCGCGCTAGATGGCTTTTCTGGCCTCGACCCGCTACTTAAATAAGACGGGCGAGTGGCGAAATAACGGATTATTAACCAATAGGATTACGTAACATGTCAGAGCAAAACAACACCGAGATGGCTTTCCAGATCCAGCGTATTTACACCAAGGATATCTCTTTTGAAGCGCCTAACGCGCCTCAGGTTTTCCAGAAAGAGTGGGAACCAGAAGTGAAACTGGATTTGGATACGGCTTCCAGCCAGCTGGCAGAAGACGTGTATGAAGTCGTACTGCGTGTGACCGTAACGGCAACCGTGGGCGAAGATACTGCGTTCCTGTGTGAAGTTCAGCAGGCAGGTATTTTCTCTATCTCCGGTATCGACGGTAACCAGATGGCGCATTGCCTCGGTGCATACTCGCCGAACATCCTGTTCCCTTATGCTCGCGAATGCATCACCAGCCTGGTTTCACGCGGTACCTTCCCGCAGCTTAACCTGGCGCCAGTGAACTTTGACGCGCTGTTCATGAACTATCTTCAGCAGTCAAACGAAGGCGCCGCTCCTCAACAGGATGCATAATGCCTCACGCTAACGCTTCAATGAGCGTCCTCGGTGCCGGATCTTACGGCACCGCTTTAGCCATCACGCTGGCTCGTAACGGGCACAACGTGGTGCTGTGGGGACACAACCCACACCATCAGGCTCAGCTTCAGGCTGACCGCTGTAATGCGGCTTTCCTGCCCGATGTTCCTTTCCCTGATTCGTTGAGCCTTGAAACCGATTTGGCCAGTGCGATCGCTGCCAGTCGCGATCTGCTGGTGGTGGTTCCCAGCCATGTGTTCGGCGATGTTCTACAGCAAATTAAACCGCATCTGCGCGCTGACTCCCGCATTGTCTGGGCCACGAAAGGCCTGGAAAAAGAGACCGGACGTCTGCTGCAGGATGTCGCGCGTGAGATCCTCGGTCCGGATATTCCGCTGGCAGTGATCTCCGGCCCGACCTTTGCCAAAGAACTGGCGGCGGGTCTGCCGACGGCGATCGCCCTGGCGGCAACGGATAGCGAATTTGCTGATGACCTGCAGACGCTGCTGCATTGCGGTAAAAGCTTCCGTGTGTATAACAATCCGGACTTTGTTGGCGTCCAGCTCGGCGGTGCGGTGAAAAACGTGATCGCTATTGGCGCTGGCATCTCCGATGGGATTGGCTTTGGTGCCAATGCGCGTACCGCATTAATTACCCGTGGCCTCGCTGAAATGACCCGGCTGGGTACCGCTCTCGGTGCCGATCCCACCACTTTTATGGGCATGGCGGGATTAGGCGATCTGGTGCTGACCTGTACCGATAATCAGTCACGCAATCGTCGCTTTGGCATGATGCTGGGACAGGGAATTGACGTGGAAGCGGCGCAAACGACCATTGGTCAGGTAGTGGAAGGTTTCCGAAATACCAAAGAGGTTAAGGCTCTGGCTGCGCGCTGCGGCGTTGAGATGCCAATAACCGAGCAAATTTATCAGGTTCTGTATTGCGAAAAAAATGCGCGAGAGGCAGCATTGAGCTTACTTGGGCGCACAAGGAAAGACGAAAACAGCGCCAGTTGAGAAAGGGATGCAAACTGATATAGCGCGCAGGCAGTCGCCGGGCGCTATTTTTTCGATGTGGAGAGAGCAATGCCGTGTGTAGAACCTGAACTGGTCTGGGATTATATCAAAGCGGAAGCGCGGGCCCTGGCTGACTGCGAACCGATGCTAGCCAGTTTTTACCACGCGACGCTGCTGAAGCACGACGATCTGGGCAGTGCGCTGAGCTATATGCTCGCCAACAAGCTGGCCAATCCGATCATGCCTGCCATCGCCATCCGTGAAATCGTGCAGGAAGCCTATAATCAGGACCCGTCGATGATCCAGTCGGCAGCCTGTGATATCCAGGCCGTCCGTCAGCGTGACCCGGCAATCGATAAATACTCCACGCCCTTGCTGTACCTGAAAGGCTTCCACGCCTTACAGGCCTATCGTATTGGTCACTGGCTGTGGAATGAAGGACGACGCGCGCTGGCGGTGTATCTGCAGAACGAAGTGTCGGTCTCGTTTGCGGTGGATATTCATCCGGCGGCCAAAATTGGCCGCGGCATCATGCTCGATCACGCCACCGGCATTGTCATTGGCGAAACGGCGGTGGTTGAAGACGATGTCTCGATTCTGCAATCCGTTACGCTGGGCGGTACCGGCAAAACCAGCGGCGATCGCCATCCGAAAATTCGCGAAGGGGTGATGATCGGGGCCGGAGCTAAAATCCTCGGCAATATCGAAGTGGGACGCGGGGCGAAAATTGGTGCCGGTTCGGTCGTGCTGCAACCGGTTCCACCACACACCACCGCAGCTGGCGTTCCTGCCCGCATCGTTGGCAAGCCGAGCAGCGACAAGCCTTCGATGGAGATGGATCAGCACTTCAATGGCACCGTGCCGGGCTTCGAATTCGGCGACGGGATCTGACGTTTACGCCTTCACCACTGCGCCAGCGTAATCCAGCTGGCGCCACGCCTCGTATACCACCACTGAGACAGCATTAGACAAATTCATGCTGCGGCTGTCCGGCTGCATCGGGATTCGGATCTTCTGCTGTGCCGGCAGCGCATTGAGAATGTCGGCTGGCAATCCCCGCGTTTCCGGTCCAAACAACAGGTAATCACCCGGCTGATAACTCACCGCGCTGTGCGCGGGCGTGCCTTTTGTGGTGAGCGCAAACAGCCGCTGTGGCGCTTCTGCAGACAGAAACGCGGCATAGTCAGCGTGGTGTTTGATGGCGGTGAACTCATGGTAATCGAGCCCGGCACGGCGCAGGCGCTTATCATCCCAGGCAAAGCCCAGCGGCTCAATCAGGTGCAGTTGAAAGCCGGTATTGGCGCAAAGACGGATGATATTCCCGGTATTGGGTGGGATTTCAGGTTCAAATAAAACGATATTCAGCATCGACAACGGCCCTCATTAGCGAGGGCCGAAGCATAGCAAACAATCAGGCTTTGCTGGAATAGAGCGGCAACCAGATTGTCAGACGCAAACCGCCCAGCGGGCTGTCATCCGCTTTGACCCAACCCCGGTGTTGCTGGATGGCGGTATCGACAATCGCCAGACCCAGCCCGGTTCCACCGGATTCACGGTCGCGCGCTTCATCAGTGCGGTAGAACGGCCGGAAAATCTGCTCACGATCTTCCGCGCTGACGCCTGGGCCATCATCATCAACGTGGATGGTAATGCCCTGTTTATCCACTGAAAAACTGACGGCGATTTTGGAGTAGGAGTAGCGCAGCGCATTGCGGACGATATTTTCCAGCGCGCTGTCCAGCGCACTCGGGTTACCGTACAGCGGCCATGGGCCTGGCGGATAGGGCACGTCCAGGGTTTTGCCCATCTGCTCGGCTTCAAACTTGGCATCATCCAGCACGCCTGACCACAGCTGGTTGGCTTTCATCGCTTCGCTGACCAGCGCATTTTTATGCTGAGTGCGGGAGAGCACCAGCAGGTCGTTGATCATGCCATCGAGCCGTTGTGCTTCCATCTCGATACGCTGCAGCTCTTTGCCTTCACCCTGACGACGGCGCATCAGGGCGGTGGCCAGCTGCAGGCGAGTCAGAGGGGTACGCAGTTCATGTGAGATATCCGACAGCAGACGTTGCTGACCGGTCATCATTCTTTCCAGGGCGCTGACCATCTGGTTGAAGCTGGCACCGGCCGCCAGGAACTCCTGCGGGCCTGATTCCAGTTCGGGACGCTGGCGCAAGTTACCAGCCGCCACATCATCGGCAGCATGCTTAAGCTTACGGGCCGGTTTGGCGAGGCTCCAGGCCAGCCAAAGCAGCAATGGCGAGCTGATCAGCATGGTGACAATCAGCAGTAGCAGAGGACGATCAAACAACAGATTGATAAAGTCTAGCTGTGAGCTGCCCGCCGGGCGGATCAGGTAAAGCTGGTAGTTATCTTCTCCGTCGCGAACCGAGAAGGGGCCAACCATCTCAACGCGGCCGTATTTCTTTTTCTGCGGATGATCGGAGTTATCAGACTGGCCGATAAAATTACGGATCACCTGCATTTCGTTATGCTGTGCGCCGATCACGCGACCTTCGCTGGTGACCAGTAAAAGCCGTTGACCAGGCGGAGCCCATTTGTCGATTGCGCGAAACAGTCTGCGCCACCACATCAGGTCGTTGGGCGGATCCTGCATCAACTCCGCTTCAACGTGTTGTTCAATCATGGTGCCCTGACGCTGCTCGTTATCCAGCAGCGGCGTCATCTGACGGGTATCCAGCTTTGGCACCATTAAAACCAGCATCAACACCAGTGCCAGGGTCAGCCAGAAAATAGCGAAGATGCGGGTGGTCAGGCTTGAAATCATGTAGCGGAAACCATCAGATAGCCGCGGCCACGCAGGGTTTTAAACCAGGGATGACCATCTTTGCGGTCCGGCAGTTTCCGGCGCAGGTTAGAGATATGCATATCGATCGCGCGATCGAACGGCGTCAGGCGTTTTCCAAGCACTTCCTGGCTCAGATGTTCGCGAGAGACCACCTGTCCAAGGTGCTGGGCAAGTAGATACAGAAGCGTGAACTCCGTCCCGGTCAAATCCAGCGTCAGGCTGTCGAAGCTGGCTTCCTGGCGGCCTGGATTCAGGCGCAGGTGATCGACTTCCAGCGTCGGTGAGCTGTTATCGTGTTGCTGTTGCTGCTCGCTCCAGTTTGAACGGCGTAAAATAGCGCGTATACGCGCCACCAGTTCGCGATCGTTAAATGGCTTAGGCAGATAGTCATCTGCACCCAGTTCGAGGCCCAGAACGCGATCCAGCTCGCTTCCGCGTGCCGTCAGCATAATGACCGGCGTCTGGTGTTGCTGACGCAATTCTTTCAGGGTATCGATACCGTTTTTCTTCGGCATCATGACGTCGAGCAGTAACAGATCTATCGTGTTATCAATCAGGGTGAGTGCCTGCTCGCCGTCACCGGCAACCAGAACGTCAAACCCTTCCATTTCAAGTAATTCTTTCAGCAGCGAAGTCAATTCGCGGTCATCGTCAACCAACAGGATTTTATTCATTTTTATTGCCCTCCGCAGGCAAAATACCGTGAACGAATGCTGTCATTCCATGACTTTACGTAGTTTTACACCGGCTGACGCATGTTTGCAGCGGGCGCCGTAGACTGGCTCTCGTTGAATCGAAAATGGAAACCAACCTGGGAGTAAACGATGCGCAAAGTTACCGCCGTCGTTGTGGTTCCGGCGCTGATGATCAGTTTCTCCGCCGCCTGTTCTGCAGCAGTGACGACGACTGACGAGATGCATCAAGACAACGCGGCGACACGCAGTATGACGCAAATTCCGCAGAGTCACATGTTTGATGGCATCAATCTCACCGAACAGCAGCGTCAACAGATGCGAGATTTGATGCAACAGGCGCGTCATGATCGTTCTTCCATAAGTATTAACGATTTAGAACAACTGCACGAGAAGATTATTGCAGATAAATTTGATGAAGCGGCCTATAAAGCTCAGCTGGATAAGATTGCACAGGCGGAAGTCTCGCGGCAGGTAGAAATGGCCCGGATACGCAACCAGATGTACCACCTGTTAACACCAGCCCAGCAGGACGTTTTAAACGAGAAACATCAGCAGCGCATGAGTGAAATGCGCAAGCTAACGAACATGCAGCAGGCGTCATCGCTGCAGGCAGTGAGTAGTACCGGCAGTAACCAGTAACATAGTATCCCTGTTTTTCCTTGCCATAGACACCATCCCTGTCTTCCCCGCCATGATGGCGGGGCTTTTTTTTGCCTGAAATCCAGTATACTTACGCACTCAACTTAAGGGAGTGTGGCATGGATCAACACTACGCACGTCTGGTGAATCGCGCCGCACTCGCCGCCACGATGCTGGCTTCAGTGCTGCTGCTGGTGAAGATTTTTGCCTGGTGGTACACCGGTTCCGTCAGCCTGCTGGCCGCCCTGGTTGACTCCCTCGTCGATATTGCCGCCTCACTGACCAATCTTTTTGTGGTCCGCTACTCCCTTCAGCCTGCTGACCGCGAGCATACCTTTGGTCACGGCAAGGCAGAATCGCTGGCCGCGCTGGCCCAAAGCATGTTTATCTCCGGCTCTGCGCTGTTCCTGTTCCTCACCGGTCTCCAACACCTCGCGACGCCCAATGAAATGCGCGGACCGTTAATCGGTATCGTCGTCACCTTGATTGCCCTGTTTTCCACTCTGGTGTTAGTCACTTTCCAGCGTTGGGTGGTTAAGCGCACCCGTAGTGTGGCTATCCGCGCCGATATGCTGCATTACCAGTCTGATGTGATCATGAACGGGGCCATTCTGCTGGCGTTGGGGCTAAGCTGGTACGGCTTTAAGCGTGCGGATGCGCTGTTTGCGCTGGGAATTGGCGTGTGGATTTTAACCAGCGCATTGCGCATGGGCTACGATGCCGTTCAGGCGCTGCTGGATCGGGCATTGCCGGATGAAGACCGACAGACGATCATTGATATCGCCACAAACTGGCCGGGCGTTCAGGGCGCGCATGATATCCGTACCCGTCAGTCGGGCCCAACCCGTTTTATTCAGCTGCATCTGGAAATGGACGATGATTTGCCCCTTTTTCAGGCGCACAAAATGGCAGAAGACGTTGAAAAGGCGTTGTTAAGCCGCTTTCCGGGGTCGGATGTGATCATTCATCAGGATCCCTGCTCGGTGGTGCCGGCTGAACGGGCGCGGGGACTTGATCTATAATTCCTCGGGAAATAAATGGGTTAGCGCAATGATTGTGAAAAACGTGACGCGGCGCAAAAAAAATAGCTGAATCATGACTGACCTGAATCAATTCAGCTGCCTGGCTTTGATATACTATTGCCATCATTAGTGGGTAAGCTCGCCTATGCGCCGACCTTCCAGGGCGCTCAGAATTCTAATTTTGCATCAACAAGTTCAGAGGTTGTCATGATTAAAAAAATCGGTGTACTGACAAGTGGTGGCGATGCGCCAGGAATGAACGCAGCCATCCGGGGCGTGGTACGTGCCGCCCTGAGCGAAGGCCTGGAAGTGTGTGGCGTTTACGATGGCTATCTGGGCCTGTATGAAGATCGCATGGCCAATCTGGACCGTTACAGCGTATCTGACATGATTAATCGTGGCGGCACCTTCCTGGGCTCCGCGCGTTTCCCGGAGTTCCGTGAAGAGTCAGTGCGTACCGTTTGCATCGAGAACATGAAAAGGCGCGGGATTGATGCGCTGGTGGTCATCGGTGGTGATGGTTCTTACATGGGCGCCAAGCGTCTTACTGAGATGGGCTTCCCGTGCATCGGCTTGCCGGGCACCATTGATAATGACGTGGCCGGAACGGATTACACCATCGGCTATTTCACCGCGCTGGAAACCGTCGTCGAAGCGATCGACCGTCTGCGTGACACGTCTTCTTCTCACCAGCGTATTTCCATCGTTGAAGTGATGGGCCGCTACTGTGGCGATCTGACGCTGGCTGCGGCCATCGCCGGTGGCTGTGAATTTATCGTATTACCTGAAATCCCTTACACCCGCGAAGAGCTGGTAGAAGAGATCAAAGCGGGCATCGCCAAAGGTAAAAAGCACGCTATCGTGGCCATTACCGAGCACATCTGCGATATCGATGAGCTGGCCAAGTACATTGAAGCTGAAACCAAGCGTGAGACCCGTTCCACGGTGCTGGGCCACATCCAGCGCGGCGGTGCGCCGGTCGCTTACGACCGCATTCTGGCGTCCCGCATGGGCGCCTACTCCATTGAACTGCTGCTGCAGGGCTACGGCGGCCGTTGTGTCGGTATTCAGAATGAGAAGATGGTGCACCACGACATCATCGATGCGATTGAAAACATGAAACGTCCCTTCAAAGGTGACTGGCTGGATACCGCCAAGAAGCTTTATTAAGCAAAATCAAGGCGCTGAAACCCAGCGCCTTTTTACTGCCTTGCTATATTCCATTAGGTTATTAAAGCTTGTTTTTAATTCTTTAAATCGTGGATAGGTTTGTGTCAGGCTCTCCTACAGCGAAAACCTTTGGGAGAGAGAGTAATGAATAAGTGGAGTGTGGGATTTACCCTGTTACTGGCTTCAACCAGCGTGCTGGCGAAAGATATTCAGCTGCTGAATGTTTCTTACGATCCAACGCGTGAGCTGTACGAACAGTACAACAAAGCCTTCAGCGCGCATTACAAGCAGGAAACAGGTGACAATGTTGTCGTCCGTCAATCCCATGGTGGCTCCGGTAAGCAAGCGACGTCCGTCATCAATGGCATTCGTGCCGATGTGGTTACGCTGGCGTTAGAATCTGATGTGGATGCCATTGCTGAACGCGGTCGTATCGACAAAAACTGGATTAAACGTCTGCCAGACAACTCTGCTCCTTACACCTCGACCATCGTCTTCCTGGTCCGCAAAGGTAATCCAAAGCAAATCCACGACTGGGGTGATTTGATCAAACCTGGCGTGTCGGTGATCAGCCCAAATCCAAAAACCTCCGGCGGCGCGCGCTGGAACTATCTGGCGGCATGGGGTTGGGCACTGGATCAGAACCATGGCGATCAGGCGAAAGCGCAGGCTTACGTTAAAGCTCTGTATAAAAACGTTGAGGTTCAGGATTCCGGCGCGCGTGCCGCGACCAATACCTTCGTAGAACGTGGCTTAGGCGATGTGCTGATCGCGTGGGAAAACGAAGCCTACCTGGCGGTGAATAAGCTGGGTAAAGACAAGTTTGAGATCGTGACGCCAAGTGAATCAATCCTGGCGGAACCGACCGTATCCGTGGTGGATAAAGTGGTCGACGAGCGTGACAGCCGTAAAGTGGCCGATGACTATCTGAAGTATCTCTATTCGCCAGTGGGTCAAACCATCGCGGCAGAGAACTACTATCGCCCGCGCGATCCTGAGGTCGCGAAGAAGTTTGCCAGCACCTTTGCGCCGGTGAAACTGTTTACCATTGATAATAAGTTTGGCGGCTGGACTCAGGCCCAGAAAACACACTTTGCCGATGGTGGCACTTACGACCAGATTATGAAACCTGATTAATTCTTACCCAGGCGGTGAATTCCTTCACCGCCTGATTTGCCTTATCCACGGTCTTTACTGCTTATTTACGCCTTCCTTACCCTTTCCGAACCCTTCCGAATACTGCCTTAAGTCGATTTATCCCAGCCCAGAAAAATGGTCACCGCGATTGATTATTTGACATGATCTTTATCCGTAATTCGTTTACATTACGAGCAGATTATGAGCAGAGGTTTCAATGATGCAGGGGCGAAAGCGGGTCCTGATTGTAGTGGGTATTGCAGGGGTAATTTTGACGGCGGGCTGTGCCTCGATAGCGTTGAATTATAAAAACAATTCGGATGCGTTATGGAAAATTGTCAGTCAAAAATGTGTGCCTAACCAAAATCAAAATCACGATCCCACACCCTGTCGTCAGGTCGACTTGCGCAATGGTTATGTGGTCCTGAAAGATCGCGTTGGTCCTCTGCAGTTTTTATTGATGCCGGTGGAAAAGATTACCGGTATTGAAAGTCCGGCCTTACTCAATCCTGCTACGCCCAATTTCTTTGCGGAAGCCTGGCGCTCGCGTCATTTTATGGAAGAAAAGCGCGGGGCGCCCATCGATGACAGTGCCTATGCATTAAGCATTAATTCAGAGCGGGGAAGGACGCAGAATCAGCTGCATATTCATATCTCCTGCCTGCGGCCGGATATTCGCCAACAGCTGGACGGCCTCAGCCCTAAACTCACCAGCTTATGGCAATCCGAGCAGTTGGCCGGGCATACCTATCAGGTGCGGGCGGTTACCCGCGATGAGATCAAAAAAATGAGTCCGTTTCTGCGTCTCGCCAGAGAGATACCCGGCGCGCGGGAAGAGATGTACAAATACGGCATTGCCGTTGCCGCGCTGCCAGATGGTCGTCGCGTGATGATGGTGATCAAACGTAATCTGCTGCTGTTGAACCGCGGTTCTGCTGAAGAGTTGCAGGACCACAGTTGCAGCATCCTCAAGTCTTAAGGGCAGCCCTGGCTGCCCTTGAGTGCCTGCCTCAGGCTTTTTTAGCCTTTGGCTCGATCGGTTTATCGTCCTTGTACTTCGCCGTGGCAATCCACGCGGCGCAGAACAGGGTCAGACGGGCAAAGAAGTAGAAAAAGGCCATCAGTCCCAGCACCGACCCAAAAGCTGCGCCGGAAGGCGAAGACGCCAGCTTAGGCAGGGTCAGCGTCATAATGAATTTAATCACTTCAAAGCCAATCGCCGCCAGCAGGGTCCCACGGAATAACGCTTTTTTACGCGGCTTATGCCGCGGCAGGATCCAGAAAATCCACAGGAACAGCAGATAGTTCGCCAGAATGGAAATCGACAACGCAATCAGCGTCATCGCCGGTTTCAGCCAGTCGATTCCCTCCAGTCCTAATCCCCGCACAATCATATCCTGCGCCGCGCCGGCAATAGATGTCAGTGACAGGGTGATAATCAGCGCCAGCACCAGTCCGGTCAGCGAAATAAAGTCGCGGGAATAGCGCCGCCAGATTTTCTCTTTATCCTGCTCGTTTCTTTCCCAGACATCGCGCGACTGGGCGCGGATCGCCTCGCGCAGATTGCCCATCCAGCTAATCCCGGAATAGAGCGCAATGAACAAACCGGTCAGTCCGACGGTAGTACGCTGTTGAATCGCCGTGTTAACGGTGTTTTTCAGCGTCGAGGCCAGCGTGGGATCGCTGATATTGTCGACGATCTTATTGATCAACTGCGTCAGCAGGTCCTGGTTAGATGCCAGCACAAAACCGACGGCGGCAAAGGAGACCATCAGGATCGGGATCAGCGAGAGAAATGAGAAATAGGTAATGGCCGCGCCAAACTGGCTGCCCAGTCGATCGTTAAAGCGTTCACCCGCGCGCAGAAAATGCGCCACGGCGGGAATGGCCTGGAACCAACTCGCCAGCTTTGAAACCCGGGTAATGGATTTATCAACGGTGTGATTGCCTGTCTTGATATTGATCAGCGGTTTGTCTTCTTGCTGGTTTTCAGCGGATTGGTTTTCCTTCATGTCACCTTCTTCATGTCCTTCAAATGAATGTACCTGCCTGAAATTATAGCCCCGCACTCAGGTAACGTATTTTTTCATCGTCTGAGTGATCCATTCCATAAAAACGTGCACCCGGCGGGCGAGGTTTCGGCGGTGGGGATAAATCAGCGAGATGGGCATCGGTTCAGCCCGAAAATGCGGCAGAACTTCCACCAGAGTTTTGTTGGCCAGTGACGCTTTCATTCCGGCGAGGGGTGCCTGAATGATGCCAAGTCCGGACAGACAGGCCGACTGGTAGGTTACCGTATTGTTGACGGTGACCGCGCCGCCTGTCTGGATAAAGCGGGTTGTTTTGCCGTCCCAGTACTCAAATCCTTGCGGATGGACGCCCAGCTGCTGGCTGTAATGCACCATCGCATGCTGTCCCAGATCGTCGAGGGTCTGCGGGGTGCCAAACCGTTCCAGGTAGTCAGGGCTGGCGCAATTTATCTGCGTCATTTTCCCTAGCGGACGCGCGATTAGTCCGGAGTCACCCAGGGTGCCGCCACGGATCACGCAGTCAAAGCCTTCCCGAATCACATCGACACGGCGGTCACTGCTGCTCAGCTCCAGCTCGATCCCCGGGTATTGCTGTAAAAATTGCGGCAGCAGCGGCAGGATGAAATTACTGGCAAGGCTGACCGACATATCCACCCGCAGCCGGCCGCTGAGCGTGGTGGGATCGTGCTGAAACAGGGAATCCATCTCTTCCAGCGTGGCCAGCACATCACGGCAGCGCTCGTAATACACCAGTCCATCCTGGGTCAGCTGCACGCGGCGGGTGGTACGGTGCAGCAGTCGCGTTCCCATGCTGTTTTCCAGCGCCTGTAACTGACGCGACAGGCTGCCTTTCGGTAAACCCAGGCTGTCTGCCGCGCGGGTAAAGCTCTGCAACTCCGCGACTCTGACAAACACCTGCATTGCGTGAATTTTATCCATTTTTGCGCCTGTTGTTGTCCGGAATGAAACAGTGAAGCGTCATTCAGGACATTTATAGATCAGAACGGAGGTAATATCCTGTTTTTTGTCCACAGAAACAGACTGGAGAAGAAAATGAGTCATAAAATTGCAGTGATCACCGGCGGAAGCCGGGGTTTAGGTGAGAATGCCGCCCTGAAACTGGCCGCTAAAGGCGTTGACGTCATTTTGACGTATCGTAGCAAGCAGCCGGAAGCCGATCGGGTTGTGCAGCGCATTGAGGCGCTCGGAGCCCGTGCCGTGGCGCTTCAGCTGGATGTTGGCGACAGCAAGAGCTTCGTAGCCTTTGCGGCTGAAGTGAAAAAACAGCTCAACGCTGTCTGGCAAAGAGAGCGCTTTGATTATTTATTGAACAATGCCGGAACCGCACTTCACGCCAGTTTCGAGGAGACCACCGAAGAACAGTTTGATGAGATGGTGAACGTCCATTTCAAAGGGCCGTTTTTCCTGACCCAGACGCTGCTGCCGCTGCTGGTGGACGGCGGTCGTATCCTGAATATCTCCAGCGGACTGGCGCGCTTTAGCCTGCCAGGCTCCAGTGCGTATGCGTCGGTAAAAGGGGCGATGGAAGTACTGACCCGTTATCAGGCGAAAGAACTGGGTAAGCGTGGGATTGCGGTGAATATTCTGGCGCCAGGCGCGATTGCCACCGATTTCAGCGGTGGGATGGTGCGTGATAACCCGGAAGTGAATGCCTTTGTCGCCTCGCAAACGGCGCTGGGACGGGTCGGCTTGCCGGATGACATCGGCAATGCCGTCGCACAGATCCTCAGCGATGAAAGCGGCTGGATCAACGGTCAACGTATTGAAGCGTCCGGCGGCATGTTTATGTAATCCTCTGGCGCCGCTCTCTGGATCGAACGCCAGCAGAGCGGCGGCCGTAATTGCCGTGCTTAAACGTTAAGCGTGCCGTCGATAACCGTGACGGTTTGCCCACCAATCCACAGGCCATCGCTGGCGTAGGTGACGCTCAGCCTGCCTGCGCGCTTCATCGCCGTCCCCTGGCGAACCCGATAATCCAGCTCAATGCCCTGTGCCTGAAGATAGCGGGCCAGACAGGCATTGGCGCTGCCGGTGACCGGATCTTCAGTGAAGGCGCCGTTTTCGACCAGCAGGCCACGCACTTCATACTGCTCGGGCAAACCGTCCAGCGGGCCAAACGGCATCACCCCGTTCACCTGAGCTTTACGCAACAGCCGTTCAAATTCCACGATATTCGGTTTGATCGCCAGCACCGCCTCAGCGGATTGCATCGGCACCAGCAACCAGCGAATGCCCATATCGGCGACCATTACCGGCAACTGAGTTTCCAGCGCATCACTGTTCAGGGCGCTGCTTAGCGGCGCATCGCTGAACCCGGTCAGCGTGGCTTCCGGTGCGGCAAAGGCCAGCGTACCCCCTGCGGCAATTTTGATGGTGACCAAACCAATCCCGCACTCCTGCACAATCTTGCCGGGATTTTTCACGGTGACCCCCGCTTCGAGCAGCGCATGGGCGGTACCCAGCGTCGGATGCCCGGCGAACGGCAGTTCCAGGTCCGGGGTGAAGATGCGCACCCGATAGTCCGCGGCGGGATCTTCAGCCGGCAGGACGAAGGTGGTTTCTGACAGATTGGTCCAACGGGCAACGGACATCATCTGCTCATCGCTCAGGCCGTTGGCGTCCATAATCACCGCCAGCGGATTGCCGTTGAGCGGTGAAGAGGTAAAGACATCAACCTGTTTAAATGCACGTAACTGTGTCATCACTAAAGTCCTTCTGGTTGGCATGTTGCAAGAGTAGACGGAAAATTGCCTGCTTAAGCCGGCGGAAATCACAATGTTGAGGCAGCAAGGGGTTAGCCATTGTCAGCCTGAGCGAATATGGGTATTAATAGCTCCACTCTTCACAAAAAAGTGACGGAACTATGCTGAAAATACTGGGACGCGCCTCATCAATCAACGTTCGCAAAGTGCTGTGGGTTTGTGAAGAGCTGGACATCGCCTTCCGCCGGGAAGACTGGGGCGACGGATTTACATCCCCCCAGGACGCCGCTTTCAAAAACATGAATCCCAATGCCCTGATCCCGGTTATACAGGAAGGGGATTTCATCCTTTGGGAATCCAACACCATTATCCGTTATCTGGCCAATGCGTACGGCGGCGGCTGGCTGTATCCCGAGGATCCCCGCGCCCGTGCGCCCGTCGATCAGTGGATTGACTGGCAGGCCACCGAGCTGAATACCTCCTGGCGCTACGCCTTTATGTCGCTGGTTCGCCACTCTCCGGCGCATCAGGATCCGCGTTTACTGGCCGCGGCGAGTAAAGGCTGGTCGCATACCATGGGCATTCTCAATGCGCAGCTGGAGCGTACCGGCGCGTTTGTCGCGGGCAAAGCCTTCTCGCTGGCGGATATCCCGGTCGGACTGTCGGTTAACCGCTGGTATGAAACGCCGCTGGACCATCCTGACTTTCCGGCGGTGCGGGCCTACTACGAGCGACTGACCCTGCGCAAAGGTTATGCGACCTATGGCCGCAACGGCACGCCGTAATCTCAGGCGATACCCGCTTCCAGCCCGCTAAGTTCACAGGCCACCGCACCGGTTCGCTTCAGCGCCCAGGTGTAGCGTTCATCAAAGGGATAGCAGCAGGAGAGGCGAAGCGCGCTGTTGCCGCGATCGCTCAGGGTATAGAGCGCGCCGGGCGTCAGGCATATCTTCTCCTGCAACAGGCGATGGAACAGCTCGACGGTATCCACTTTCGCCGGCAGCTCCACCCAGAAGACAAAGCCGCCGCTGGGCAGCGTTGCCTGGGTTCCCTGCGGGAAATGGCGGGCAATGATGCCTCGCGCCTCATCCAGCTGCGCGGCATAGCGGCGGCGCATGGTGCGCAGATGATGATCGTAGCCGCCTGATTCCAGAAAATGGCCCAGCGTTTCTGACAACAACCGCGACTCCGCCAGCGAAGAGACGGCTTTCAGCCTGGCCAGTTCACCGCTAAACCGTCCCGCCGCGATCCAGCCGATATGGAAATCGGGTGCCACCGTTTTGGTAAAACTGGCGCAGTACAGAACCCACCCCTGGGTATCGAAGGCTTTTACCGAAGGCGCGAGGGGCCAGCAGAACTGGAGCTCGCCGTACAAACCGTCTTCCAGTAGCGGCACCTGGTAGCGGTTGACCAGCTTCGCCAGCCGCTTTTTATCGTCCAGCGTCATGCTGCATCCCAGCGGATTCTGCACGTTGGGCATGGCGACAATCGCCTGCAGCCGTTTTTCCTGTAGCAGCAGCTCCAGCGCATCCAGCGACATCCCGTGTTGGGGATCGGTGGGGATTTCCAGCACCTTCAGCCCCAGGCTTGCCAGCAGCGGGAACAGGTAAAAATAGGTTGGCGTTTCGACGCCCACACAGTCACCGGGCCGGGTGACCGCCCGCAGCGCCAGCTGGAGCGCTTCCATACAGCCGTGGGTCAGGGTGATATCTTCGGTGGCCAGCGCCATGCCCAAATCCATCGAGCGTTTGGCGATTGCCCGACGTAGGCGTTCGCTGCCGGGTGGCAACGCATAGCGGCCAATCAACTCCGGCTCGCGGCGTAACAGCGAGGCCATAATGCGGCTGATTTTTGCCGTGGGAAAAAAATCACTGTTCTGCGGGCAGGCCAGCGAGATATTGGTGTAGTCCGGATGATTCTGCGCGGCAAAAACCGCATCAATCAAATCCAGCTTTTCGCTGCTGGGAGAGCGCACTTTCGGCCGCCGATCGCCGCTGCTTTTCACCGAAGGCAGCATGCCACGCACGTAATAACCGGATTGAGGTCGTGCTTCGATCAGGCCGCGATCTTCAAGGATACGGTAGGCCGTCAGCACCGTATTGATACTGACCTGATGATTACTGGCGCAACGTCGTATCGCGGGCAGACGCGTGCCGGGCAGGAAAGTGCCATTATGGATGGCTTCTGCCAGCGATTCCGCCAGCTGATGATAGAGGGTACTTTCCTGCGGTTCGACAATGGACACAATCGCCTGCCTTAGTGATGGGTACAGTGAAAGTCATTTCGACATTGTACTCATTACAATAGTGTATTTCTGAATCTGTTACCATCCTGCCGCCCGCACTACCATGGTGTTCTCAACCACCTGCAGGATACAAACCATGCTTGATCCCTCCTTTTTCAGTTATGTCACCGTTATGTCGATTACGCCTGGGCCGAACAACCTGATGCTGGCGACCTCTGGCGTCAATTTTGGCATGCGTAGAACGCTGCCGATGCTGCTGGGAATCATGATCGGCTGCGCGATCCAGACGGCGATAGCGGGATTGCTGCTGGAGGTGTTGCTGGTGTGGATGAGCGCCATTCGCCTGCCGTTAACGCTGTTGGGCGCGGCTTATCTGCTCTGGCTGTCATGGAAAATTTTCCGCAGCGGCGCGCCAGAATTGCGTGAGAAAGCGCAGCCGATGACGCTGCTGGGCGGGGCAATGTTCCAGGCGATTAACCCAAAAGCCTGGCTGATGGCCACCAACGTCGCGCTGATGTACACCGCCAGCAGCGGAATTTTGACGGTGATGATTGGGTTTATGGCGCTGAATCTGCCGTGCATTCTGATCTGGGCAGCGATGGGAGACCGGCTGGGGAAACATCTGCAGGTGGCGTGGAAGCTGCGGGTCTTTAACACCGTGATGGCACTGTCGCTGATGGCGACGACGTTATGGATGCTCGTGGAAGTGATCCACCCCTGATCGTAAAGGGCGGCCTTGCAGCCGCCCTTTATTGTTTGTTGCCCGGCCAGTAATTACTTACCGATTACCGCCGCATTGGCTTCTTCTGCTTCATCGTTCGCGGCTGAAGTTGGGGTGTATTCCAACTGCAGAACACGACTGGTTTCCGCCAGCTCTTTCTCAGTCGCCGCCACGTTGCCGTTCAGCTTCCTTCCATACGACGGGATCATCGTTTTCAGCTTCGCCTGCCACTCCATTGATGAGAAGCGATCCTCAAACACTTTGGCCATCAGATCGATCATGATTGGCGCAGCGGTTGACGCGCCCGGAGACGCACCCAGCAGAGCAGAGATGGTGCCATCCTGAGAGGTCACCACTTCGGTACCCAGTTTCAGCACGCCACCTTTATCCGCATCTTTCTTGATGATCTGCACGCGCTGACCGGCCTTCACCAGACGCCAGTCTTCCTTTCTGGCTTCGGGGAAGTACTCTTGCAGCGCCTTCAGCCGATCGTCATCGGTCAGCATCACCTGACCTACCAGGTATTTCACCAGATCGAAGTTGCTCAGCCCAACGTGCAGCATCGGCTTAATGTTGGAAGAGGTCAGCGAGCCAAACATATCCAACAGCGAACCCTGCTTCAGGAACTTGGTGGAGAAGGTGGCGAACGGACCAAACAGCAGCGTCTGTTTACCATCCAGCATCCGCGTATCCAGATGCGGAACCGACATCGGCGGTGCGCCTACGGACGCTTTGCCATAGACTTTCGCCAGATGACGCTTCACCACGTCCGGGTTCTCGGAGACCAGGAACTCGCCGCCCACCGGGAAGCCGGCATAGTCTTTCACTTCCGGGATGCCCGATTTTTGTAACAGCGTCAGGCCCGCACCGCCCGCGCCGATAAAGACATATTTGGCACGCAGCGTTTTTTCCTGACCGTTGTTTTTCAGGTCGGCGAGGGTCACGCTCCAGCTACCGTCTTCGTTACGCTTGATATCCCGCACTTCATGGCTGGTTTTGAGCGAGAATTGCGGGCTCTTCTGCAGCGAATTCACCAGTTGATGGGTGATTTCGCCGAAGTTGACGTCGGTACCGGTCAGAATACGGGTCGCAGCAATGCGGTCAGTCGATTCGCGACCTTCCATCATCAACGGCACCCACTCCCTGACTTTTTCCGCATCTTCTGAATATTCCATGCCACGGAACAGCGTGCTTTTCTGCAAGGCTTCAAAGCGTTTTTTCAGGAATTCGACATTGTCGTCACCCCAGACAAAGCTCATGTGCGGCACGCTGTTGATAAAGCTGCGAGGGTTTTGCAGGTTGCCTTTTTGCACCTGATACGCCCAGAACTGGCGGGAAATCTGGAAGGATTCATTGATTTCCACGGCCTTTTTGATCTCAATCGAGCCGTCGCTTTTTTCCGGGGTGTAGTTCATCTCTGCCAGCGCGGAATGGCCCGTGCCTGCATTGTTCCAGCCGTTTGAACTCTCTTCAGCGATGCTATCCAGACGTTCAACCATGCCAAGACGCCACGTGGGCTCAAGCTCCTGTAAATAGGTGCCGAGCGTGGCGCTCATGATTCCGCCGCCGATCAACAACACATCGACGTCATTTTTCTCTTCTTCAGCCGTTACCGATTTTGCCAAACTTATTGCGTTGAACCAGCCAGCCAGGCGTACTGCTAAATTTCGCATGAGGGCGACTTCTCCGTATGTTGAATCATCAACATGGTAAGCAGGTGAAACAGTTTCGGCTTCTGAGGAGCGCGTTTTGCTGTCTCGTTTTTCCAAGGTAATTTTTAAGCAAATCCACACATTAAAACGAATGTATTGAAAATGATTAAAGCGATAGAAATATACCATTGTTACCAGTCAATTAAAAAATTGTTTAAAGATTAAAAATGAGAATGAAAAATAAAACGAAATTAGTAACATTGATACCGCGCCGTGAGGGTGGCGCGGTCAGAGGAAGAGAGAGCCGTAGAGCTATTTTATAATCAGCGACTTAGGTGCAATGAGGGCATCGCGCCCTCAGCGGCTCGCGCTTTTTAGCCGAACAGGTGCGGAATCATTTTTTTTCGCAGCGCGTTTAGCTTTTTAACATTAGCGCGGGGCACTGTCAGGCAGCTTACGGTGGCTGATCGCCAGGCGGTTATAGGCATTCATCAGGCCAATGGCGATGGTCATATCGCTGATCTCTTTTTCACTGAACGCCGCTTCAACCTCAGCAAAGACCGCATCCGGTGCGTGGGTTTTGGCTATCAAGGTTAGTGACTCTGCCCATGCCAGCGCTGCTTTTTCACGCAAGGTGAACCAGTCGCCCGCTTCCCGCCAGACCTGGGTCAGCACAATTTTGTCCCACGGCAGGCCCCCTTTGTGCAATGCTTTGGTATGCATATCAATGCAGTATGCGCAGCCATTGATTTCCGATACGCGCAGGAAAACCAACTCGATCAGATCCTGTGGCAGGCCGCATTGCGCAACATAGTTGTAGACGCCGCCGAGCGCTTTCATGCCAGCCGGGGCAACCTGGGTGTAATCGATACGTTCGCTCATTTTTCTATCCTTTAATGGTCTGGTGCAGGTGAGGGGCTGAATAGCTCCGCGCTGGCGATGATTCTCTCTTCTTCGATGGGACAGTAAAAGTGCCAGGAATTGACAAAAACAGTGGCCCATCTGCCGTGCAGATTGCGCTCTCAAGACTTGGGGTACTGACGCTGAGCGAGCAGATCCGCGATGAGATGACCGCCGCTATCCGCGAAGGTCAGCTGGTGGCTGGCGCGCGAGTAGCATCCTGCCGGGATCTTGCGGCTCAGCTTGGGGTGGCAAGAGGAACGGTCCGCCATGCTTACGATATGCTGGTCGACAGCCAGTTGCTGGTGGCGAAGGGCGCGGCGGGCACCTTTGTCGCGGCACAGCTGCCGGCTACTGCGAAAGCCGGTACCCGGCAAAAAGTAATGTCGCCATTGTTCGACATTATTCACGACTTCGATTTACCGCCGCTCACCTTCCAGATGGGCGTACCGGCGGATGATGCGTTTCCCGCTAAAGTCTGGTCGCGCATTCTGACTCGCCACGCCCGCGAGATGGCGACGCGGCCGGTGAGCTATCCCGATCCCCGAGGCAGCGTAATGCTGCGGGAACAGCTGGTCAGCTATCTGGCGATGACGCGGGGCATTCGTTGCCAGGCGTCGCAAGTCCTGATCACCAACGGCTATGCGGGCGCGCTCGGGCTGATTTGCCTGACCCTCGGTCTGCGGGACCAGCAGGCGTGGATGGAAGATCCCGGTTACCTGCTGGCGCGCAAAGCGCTGGAGATGGCCGGCGTGACGCCGGTGGGCATTTCGGTGGACAGCGAAGGGATACGGGTGGACCAAGGCAAACGGCTGGCGCCTGACGCGCGTATCGCTCTGGTGACGCCAGGCCAGCAGGCGCCGCTGGGCATGACGCTTTCTCTGGCGCGCAGGAGCGAGCTGATTCAGTGGGCGCAGCAAACCGATGGCCTGATTGTCGAAGATGACTATCTGGGTGAACTTCAGCTTGATGGCCGGGCGGCGCCGGCAATGGCTTCGCTGGACAGCGAGCGCGTGCTGCATATTGGCACCTTCAGTAAGAACCTTAGCCCTTCACTGCGTTTAGGCTATCTGGTGGTGCCGGAAAGGCTGGCGAGCCGCTTTGGCGACGTCACGGCTTTACTGTCTCCAGCCTCCTCCTTTGTTTTGCACAATGCGGTGGCTGAATTTTTACGGGAAGGGCATTTTATGCGGCATTTACGGCGCATGAAACGGCTGTACGCGGAGCGGCTGGAGAATATGTTGCAGGCTTTGCGACCGCATTTCCCGTCGGTGACCCGGGCGGCACTCGGCGTGGTCATTGAATTGCCGGCTGGCACGCGGGACAGCGTGATCGCGCGCGAAGCGCTTGCCTGGGGCATGGCGCCAACGGCGCTTTCCGTCTGGTATCAGTGTGCAGAACGGCGTCGTTATGGCTTAGTGCTTAGCGTGACCAATATGCCGAAAGGGGGATTTGAAGGCAGTGCGCTGAGGTTAAAAATGTTGGTCGAGCAGTGTGGCTGAAGGGGAAATTTCCTGCGCTGTGACCAGCGCAGGAGGCAGAGCATCAGGCGTTTTTCGCTGCTGCAGCTGCTTTAACGATCACCGCGAAAGCATCTGCTTTCAGTGATGCGCCGCCAACCAGCGCACCGTCGATGTCCGGCTGAGCAAACAGTTCAGCGGCGTTCTTGTCGTTTACAGAACCGCCGTACTGAATGATAACCTGAGCGGCAACGGCTTCATCTTTTTTGGCAATATGGCCACGAATGAATTTGTGAACCGCCTGGGCCTGAGCTGGAGTCGCCGATTTACCGGTACCGATCGCCCATACTGGCTCGTAAGCAATAACCACACCGTTGAACGCGTCCGCGCCCTGAGTGTTCAGCACCGCATCGATCTGACGTGCGCAGACTTCTTCGGTTTTGCCCGCTTCGTTTTCTGCTTCGGTTTCACCGATGCACAGCACAGGGATCAGACCGGCTGCTTTCAGCACGGCAAACTGCTCAGCCACGAACTCGTCGCTCTCTTTATGGTAAGTACGACGCTCAGAGTGGCCGATAATGATGTATTTCGCGCCAACGTCTTTCAGCATGTCGGCAGAAATTTCACCGGTAAACGCACCCGACAGGTTCACACCCACATTCTGCGCGCCAAGGGCGATATGGCTGCCAGAAATAGCGTGTTTCGCCAGATCCAGATACATCACCGGAGGGGCAATGGCTACGCCGCAGCCGTCAACATTGCTCAGCTCTGAACGCAGGCCGGCAATCAGTTCGTTGACCATATGCTTGCTGCCGTTCAGTTTCCAGTTACCCATTACTAACGGATGTCGCATTATATCCTCCACGCTTAGCGCGATGCTGTTAAATTACCCTGCCTTGGCAGCGTTGTCTGCCAGACAGTATAGAGATCAAAAACACGAAAGGCTTTGCTTTTCGTCATCTTTGCGGACGGTCAGTTGGTGGCCAGCGCGAGTTTGATCGGCTCGATGGCGAAGGTCAGACCCTTGTCGCCATTGTCCGCCACGATGTAGCGCACCGCGCCCTCATCCTGAGTGTAATAGCGCGATCCTTTCCCTTTGCTCAGCACATCATCCAGCCGTTTCAGGCTTTGCGCTTCGTTAAGCGTCGGCTCGAAAAAACGCTCCATGGCGGCCATATACGCACGGGCTTTATCCTGCGCTTCCTTCTGATCCGGACCGGGCACCGGTAGCCAGGTTATCTGTAACGTTTTGATCTTACCGGTCCCTTGTTCAAGGGCGGTCGACGCGTACAGATTTTCATTGATCTTGCTGGCGGCGCGGGTCAAATTACTTTTGTCCCCGCGGTTGTCGATGGCGCGATATTCAGCAATCTGTAACGTTGGGTAGATAGCATTATACTTTTCGCGAAACTGGCCGATAGTCATATCAAAGGTGGGCGATCCCGCCTGAAGATAAGGCGCGGCAGGCAGGTGTTCAGTACGATCCTGCGCAACAGGGGCGTCGTCTGCTCTGGCCGCCGTAAGCGTTAGCAGTAACGTGATGCCCAAAAAAATCGCTTTATTCATACCATCAGCCCTAACCAATAAATTCAGCTCAAGATTAGAACGGACAATGACCGGCAAAGTCAAAGCCTGACGCTGTTCTGGGGGATAAAAATGACCTTACAAGCGTGGTGTTTTTCCTGGCGGGGCCGAATAGGACGCCGGGATCTGTGGGTCTGGCTGACGCTGTGGCTGGCACTGATGGTGGTGCTGTTCTGGCTGGCCGACCGGGGATTTATGTCGACACAAACTGCGGCTTTTTGCGTGGTTTGTCTGCTATGGCCGACCGGTGCGGTGGTGGTGAAACGCCTGCACGATCGCAATAAAACCGGCTACTGGGCGCTGCTGTTGGTGGTTGCGTGGGTATTACTGGCGCGTGACTGGGATATGTTACCGGCCAACTGGCAGTGGGCGTTGGGATGCTTTATTCCAACCCTGATTCTGGTGACCATGATGCTGGAACTCGGCACCTTTAGCGGCACGCCGGGCGAGAACCGCTTTGGTAAAGCGGCCAGCCCGGTGAACTATTTACGTCGCAGGGCACCTGATTACCAGTAATGCTCGGCGGTCATATGGCCGGGTTTACGTTTCAGGTGCTTGCGCATCTCGCGGGTCTCTTTCAACAGCTGTTGGGTGTCTCTGACCATTTGCGGATTGCCGCACAGCATGACGTGGCTGTCTTCAGCATTCATTGGCAGGCCAACGGCGGATTCCAGCTCACCACTCTCAATCAGCGCCGGGACGCGGCCGGTCAGTGAACCGGTAATCTCTTCGCGGCTGACCACGGTCTGGATGCGTAACTGACCGTTATAACGCTGCTGCAGCTGCTGCATCAGCGGCAGGTAGCTCAGATCCTGGGCATAGCGGGCGGCATGAACCAGCACGATATTCTCAAAGCGCGCCAGGCCTTTGCCTTCCTGCAAAATCGACAGGTAGGGACCGATGGCGGTGCCGGTTGCCAGCATCCACAGCGTTTTGCATTCCGGGACTTCATCCACCACAAAAAATCCGGCCGATTCTTTAGTGATCATCACTTCGTCACCTGGCTTCAGGGCATGCAGGCGCGGGCTGAGTTTGCCTTCCGGCACGGTGACCAGATAGAACTCCAGATTGTTATCGCTCGGGGCATTAACAAAGGAGTAAGCCCGCTGCACGCGCTCTCCGTCAATTTCCAGCGCCAGCTTGGCAAACTGACCGGCAGTAAACGGGTCGATGGGGGCAGTGACGATCAGACTGAATAAACTGTCGGTAAAATCGTTCACCTGTTTGATGCTGGCGTTAACCCATTCGGCCATAAATAACTCCTTTATTCGGGGGTAAGGGCAAGGTGGCGTAGCGGTATCTTCTCCACTCAGCGGCTGATTTTCCAGTGTCAGTCGGTGACAAAGCTCGTATCGACAAATTGTCCGCACCTGTAAACACTATAACGTACAGATAGATTTACGCTGCTGCCTGCTTTCTCTGACAGTTGATGCGCAACCATTTTTAGCCTGCCTCTCGCTTTGTCATCGAATCCTGATATTTTCCCCGGCATAACACTCCCTCCTGCTGGCCTTATTGCTGAATTAAGTGAATAACGCCGATAAATGTGCTGAACGAAATGAGAAAAATTGAAAACGGGCATCTGTTGCTGATGCTGATTGCGCTGGTGGCTGTCGGTCAAATGGCGCAGACCATCTATGTCCCGGCGATGGCGACCATTGCCGAGGCGTTTAACGTCCGGGATGGCGCGGTACAACGGGTGATGGCGGCATACCTGATAACTTATGGCGGCTCCCAGCTGTTGTATGGGCCGTTGTCCGACAATATCGGCCGCCGCCCGGTGATCCTCGCCGGTCTGGCGATTTTCTGCGTGGGTACTCTGGTGGCACTCAATGCGGCCACCTTCGATCTGCTGGTGCTCGGCAGCGCGATTCAGGGACTGGGCACCGGCGTGGCGGGCGTGATGGCCCGTACCATGCCGCGCGATCTGTATGCCGGCAGCACGTTAAGGCTGGCAAACAGCCTGCTGAATATGGGTATCCTGGTCAGCCCGCTGGTGGCACCGGTGATTGGCGCGCTGCTGACGCATCTGTTCGGCTGGCAGGCCTGTTTTGCTTTCCTGCTGCTGCTGTGTTTCTGCGTGGGCGCGGCGATGCTGCGCTGGTTACCGGAAACGCGTCCCGCACCGGTTGAGAAACGGCGGTTATTCTCGCGCTATCGCCCGCTGCTGGCCGATGGCACCTTTATTCGCTACCTGATTATGCTGATGGGAGCGTTGGGCGGCATCGCGGTGTTTGAGGCCAGCTGTGGCGTGTTGATGGGCGGCGTACTGGGCCTGAACAGTCTGACCGTCAGCCTGCTGTTTATACTGCCAATCCCGGCGGCCTTTTTTGGTGCCTGGTTTGCCGGGCGCGATAACCGGCCTTTCCCACAGTTGATGTGGTGGTCAGTGAACAGCTGCCTGCTGGCCGGGGCGCTGATGTGGATCCCCGGCTGGTTTGGGGTGATGACCATCTGGACGCTGATCGTCCCGGCGGCGGTGTTCTTCTTTGGGGCCGGGATGCTGTTTCCGTTGGCAACAACCGGTGCGATGGAACCCTGGCCTTATATGGCGGGGACCGCGGGGGCGTTGTTGGGAGGATTGCAGAATCTGGGATCGGGTCTGGCTGCATGGCTTTCCGCCCTGTTGCCGCAGACCGGGCAGTTCAGCCTGGGTATGCTGATGTCGGCGATGGCGCTGCTGATCCTGCTGTGCTGGCTGCCGCTTTCCCGCCGTCCGGAGCCGATGGCGGTTTAATCGCGACCGCCGCCCATAAAAAACGGCCCAGCCAGCAACACTGCTACCGGGGCCGTTTTTATTTGTCCGCAGAACCGGATAACTCAGGCGTTACAGAATAAATGGATGGAGGTTTTCATCTTTGCGATCGAGGTAGTGAATCGACTGAATACGGCGAATGGTGCGGGATTTGCCGCGAACCAGCAGCGTTTCAGTGGTCGCGATATTGCCGTTGCGGGTGATGCCCTTCAGCAGGTCGCCGCTGGTGATGCCGGTTGCCGAGAAAATCACGTTATCGTTACGCGCCATCTCGTCCAGACGTAAAACCTTGCCGGCTTCGATGCCCATTTCCTGACAGCGTTTCAGCTCCTGCTCGCCGAGCGCGCGGTTCTCCGGCGTGTCGCCTTTGACATCATGACGCGCCAGCAGGCGGCCTTGCATATCGCCATCCATCGCCCGGATCACCGCCGCCGAAATCACGCCTTCAGGTGCGCCGCCGATGCCGTACATCACATCCACTTCACTGTCTGGCATACAGGTCAGGATCGATGCAGCAACATCGCCATCGGGAATGGCAAAAATCCGCACGCCAAGCTGCTGTAGCTGGGCAATCACGGCATCGTGGCGGGGCTTCGCCAGAATGGTGACGGTCAGTTCAGACAGCGGCTTGTGCAGCGCCTCAGCGACGCGCTTCAGATTCTCTTCGAGTGGCAAAGCCAGATCGATTGCGCCTTTCGCACCGGGCCCGACGATCAGTTTTTCCATATACATATCGGGCGCATTCAGGAAGGTGCCCTTGTCGCCAACCGCCAGCACCGCCAGCGCATTAGGCTGGCCCATCGCGGTCATGCGGGTGCCTTCAATCGGATCGACGGCGATATCTACCGCATCACCCTCGCCGCTGCCGACCTTCTCGCCGATATATAACATCGGGGCTTCATCAATCTCGCCCTCGCCAATGACGATCTGGCCGTCAATGTTCACTTTGTTCAGCATGATGCGCATGGCGTGGACGGCAGCGCCGTCTGCGGCGTTTTTGTCACCGCGTCCCAGCCACTTGTAGCCTGCCAGAGCAGCGGCTTCCGTTACGCGTGAAAATTCAATGGCGAGTTCTCGTTTCATGATTGGCCTCGGGAAATGTTGAGGCGGAAAGTTTATCACAGCGGGGAAAGAGGGAGGGGGGAAAAGCCCGTAGCCGGGAGGCCACGGGCAATTTTCAGACTTACGAGTCGTCCTGATCTTCCCACGCCTGAGCGCGAGAAACGGCTTTTTTCCAGCCGGCATAGAGGTAGTTACGCTGGGTGGTTTCGATGCTTGGGCGGAACTCACGCTCAATCACCGCTTTTTCACGCACTTCATCCAGATCAGACCAGAAACCGACGGCCAGGCCAGCCAGGTACGCTGAACCTAATGCGGTCACTTCCAGCACTTCAGGGCGCTCAACACGCGTTCCCAGAATGTCGGACTGGAACTGCATCAGGAAGTTGTTGGCAACCGCACCCCCATCCACACGCAGAGACTGCAGGCGGGTATTGGCATCGATCTGCATCGCTTCCAGCACGTCACGCGTCTGATAAGCAATCGACTCCAGCGTGGCACGGATGATGTGGTTAGCATTCGCACCGCGCGTCAGGCCGAAGATCGCGCCACGGGCATACGGGTCCCAGTATGGCGCACCCAGGCCGGTAAAGGCAGGGACCATATAAACGCCGTTGCTGTCCTTCACTTTAGTCGCAAAGTACTCGGAGTCGGTTGCATCGCCGATCAGTTTCATCTCATCGCGCAGCCACTGGATAGAGGCACCGCCGATAAATACCGCGCCTTCCAGTGCGTAGTTCACTTCACCGCGTGGGCCACAGGCGATAGTGGTCAACAGGCCGTTGGTTGAGGTCACCGCTTCAGTACCGGTGTTCATCAACATAAAGCAGCCGGTGCCGTAGGTATTTTTTGCCATACCCGGTTGAACACACATCTGGCCGTACAGCGCCGCCTGCTGGTCACCGGCGATACCGGCGATTGGAATACGCGTACCGCCTTTACCACCGATGTTGGTCTGACCGTACACTTCAGAAGATGACTTCACTTCTGGCAGCATTTCACGCGGGATATCAAGGATATCCAGCATGCGCTGATCCCACTCCAGCTTGTGGATGTTAAACATCATGGTACGCGAGGCGTTGGTGTAATCGGTGATGTGTACCCGTCCCTGCGTCATTTTCCACACCAGCCAGGAGTCAACCGTACCAAACAGCAGCTCGCCACGTTTCGCACGATCGCGTGAGCCTTCCACGTGGTCGAGGATCCACTTCACCTTGGTACCGGAGAAGTAAGGGTTAATCACCAGGCCGGTAGTGTGCTGGATATACTCTTCCAGCCCTTCTTTTTTCAGTTTTGCACAGTAGTCAGCGGTGCGCGGATCCTGCCAGACGATAGCGTTGTAGATCGGCTTGCCGGTTTCTTTGTCCCAGACAATGGTGGTCTCACGCTGGTTGGTGATACCGATCGCGGCAATCTCGTCTGAACGAATATCGGCGTGCGCCAGCACTTCTACCAGCGTGGAGCTTTGGGAAGCCCAGATATCCATCGGGTCATGCTCAACCCAGCCGGGCTTAGGATAAATTTGCTGAAATTCGCGCTGGGAGACGGCAACGATGTTGGAGTCATGATCCAGGATCACGGCACGAGAGCTGGTCGTCCCCTGATCGAGCGCGACAATGTATTTTTTTTCTGTGGTCATAATTCATTCCTGATGGTGTAAAGGGTTAGCACTTACGCTTTACGCTGCTCAGCACGCGCTATCGTCTTCTCGTCTTTCTTTACTACAGCTGCGCCAGGCAGGTTACGGGCAATCAGATAGCGATAGCCAACTGCGCCCAGGCTGGCGCCCACAATCGGTCCAAAGATTGGCACGAGGAAATACGGGATATCACGGCCACCGGTAAAGGCGACGTTACCCCAACCCGCAAGCCAGGCAAAGAGTTTCGGTCCGAAATCACGCGCCGGGTTCAGTGCAAAGCCGGTCAGAGGACCCATTGAGCCACCGATTACCGCAATCAGCAGGCCAATCAGCAGCGGAGCCATCGGACCGCGAGGCAGGCCGTTACCGTCATCGGTCAGCGCCATAATCAGGCCCATCATCACTGCAGTGATCACCGCTTCAACCAGGAAGGCCTGACCAACGCCAATGTGCGGGTTTGGATAGGTGGAGAAAATCCCGGCCAGATCGAGGCTCTCAATACTGCCACGCACCATCTGATGCGATTGTTCGTAATCAAAGAACAGATTGTAGTAGAGACCGTAAACCAGGGCGGCGGAGCAGAAGGCACCGGCGATTTGTGCCAGAATGTACGGCACAACTTTACGGCGTTCGAAATTGGCGAAAAGACAGAGTGCAATGGTCACTGCAGGATTCAGATGCGCGCCGGAGATAGCGGCGCTGAGATAGATGGCCATCGCAACGGCAATCCCCCAGATGATACTGATTTCCCACTGACCAAAACTTGCACCAGCCAGTTTCAAGGCGGCGACACAGCCGGCACCAAAGAAGATAATGGTGGCGACACCAAGGAATTCGGCGATGCACTGCCCTTTGAGCGTGCTTGTTGCTGTCTGACTCATGATGACATTTCCTGAAGGCGAGGTTTAATGTTGTACTTCGTTTTTTTCTCACTCCCTGAGCCGCCCAAATCTTATGTAGGGCTGATGTAAATTTATCGTTAACGAGCATAAACGAGAAATAGCGAAATCAAAAGTTGTGTGCTGTGTCATAAAAATGAGCGTTTTCGCGTCTTTTTGCTTTCCTGAAACAACATTTCAATTTTCCATTTGATGATTTTTATCCCAAATCGTTAACATTAGCCCCGCAAATACTGCGGGTAATGTTGCAGATTCCAGGTCTATGCTGAAAATTGTTACAGTCTGCACCCTGTGCGGGTTCGCTACTGGACTTGGGGCGCGGGTCTACTTACAATCGGGGAAGCGTTGTTATCCGTGGAATCCCGGCTTATCCCCTCATGATCTGCGGCTGGCAACATCAACGCCTGGCGATTTGGAGAGGTCTTTTACAATGTCATTTGAAGTGTTCGAGAAACTGGAAGCGAAAGTACAACAGGCGATTGATACCATCACCCTGTTACAGATGGAAATTGAAGAGCTGAAAGAGCAGAACAACAACCTGAATCAGCAGGTTCAGCAGGCTGCAGGGAATAGCGAATCAGTGGTGCGTGAGAACCAGCACCTGAAAGAAGAGCAGCTTGTCTGGCAGGAGCGTTTGCGCGCCCTGTTGGGAAAAATGGAAGAAGTCTGATTTAACGGTCAGCAGAGAAACGGGTGCCAGTGGCACCCGTTTTTTTTATTCGATATCGAGCGGATCTTCGGAAAGGATAATGCCGGTGTTGTCGGCGTAAAGATGGTCGCCGGAGAAGAAAGTGACGCCACCGAAGTTGACGCGAATATCGCTCTCGCCAATGCCTTCACCCGCAGCACCGACCGGAATGGCAGCAATCGCCTGAATGCCAATATCCAGCTCTTCCAGATCGTCAACCTGACGAACGGAACCGTACACCACAATGCCTTCCCATTCGTTCTGCAGTGCCAGTCTGGCCAGCGCCGCATCAATCAGCGCACGACGCACCGAACCGCCGCCATCAACCAGCAGCACACGACCTCGCCCGTTTTCCTCCAGCAGATCGTACAACAGCCCGTTGTCCTCGAAACATTTTACCGTGATGATTTGCCCGCCAAACGACGTACGGCCACCGAAGTTTGAAAAGAGCGGTTCAACGACGTTCACATCTTCGTGATAGATGTCGCAGAGTTCAGAAGTATCATATTTCATAAGGGTTTCGTCTGTTTGCCACAGGAACCCTAAGTATATCGCTTTCTCGCCGCTGTTGGCAAAATCATCAATTGTTAAAAGTTGCGATGAGTCAAACACATCGCAGTTAATTGAGGACCAGCCCGAGTGAGAAAAGCAGGTTGAGCAACAAGGCGGATTTAACGGTTTTCGCCAGCATAGGGCGCATGGCGACGGCGGAAGGCTGCTGCGTAATGTAGCGGGCCTGTCTGAACAGCAACGGTGCGGATAGCAGGAATAACCAGCCGGCGAGATTCAACGAAGTGAGCAGGGCAAAACCCGCGCAACAGAGCACGGCCGCGGTGAGGATCAGCTGGTGATAGCGCCTGGCGCCACTCGCCCCTAAGCGCACCGCCAGGGTAAACTTGCCATGCTGCCGATCGCTTTCAATATCGCGCATGTTGTTGACGTTAAGCACCGCGACCGCCATCAACCCACAGGCTGTGGCGGGTAACAGCAGTAACAGGGAGAGTTGATGGGCCTGAAGATAGTAGCTGCCCATTACCCCAAGCCAGCCGAAGAAAATTAATACCGACGCATCGCCCAACCCTAAATAGCCATAGGGTTTCTTGCCGACGGTGTAGGCGATGGCGGCGACGATCGCCACCGCGCCCAGCGCAATAAAGCCCAAAAAATCGTTTACCGACTGACAGGCGCGGATCACCAGTGCGACGCCGGATATCACCGTCATGGCCACGGTGAGGATCAGGGCACTGCGCATCTGCTTCTGACTAATCGCCCCTTTTTGCATGCCCCGCAGTGGCCCGATGCGGGCGGGCGTGTCGCTACCTTTCAGGGCATCACCATAGTCATTCGCCAGGTTGGACAGAATTTGCAGCAGTGCGGTGGTGAGCAGTGCCAGCACGGCGGTGCCCACATTAAAATGTCCTTGCCACCAGGCCAGCGCGGAACCGGTCATCACCGAGGCACAGGCCAGCGGCAGCGTGCGCAAACGCAGGCTTTCCAGCCAGGCGCGGGAAGAAGAGAGTGCGGTCATCGGGTGCAGATTATCCGTCATAGCGGCAGGTCCTGGCTGAGGGAAGACGTGGCGCTATGGTAGCGTCTGCGACGGGGCGGAGAGTTATTCCACGTCAAGGATGCAACCGTCGGGAAGGGATTTCAGGCAATAAAAAAGGAGGCCGAAGCCTCCTGATGTGTCGATTTTCGCCGGGCGATTACAGAATAAAGCGGCTCAAATCTTCGTCTGCGACCAGCTCGTCCAGATGCTTACCGACATACTCGGCATCAATGGTGAACGACTGACCATTCAGGTCGCTGGCGTCATAGGAGATATCTTCCATCAGACGTTCCAGCACCGTATGCAGACGGCGCGCGCCGATGTTCTCGGCGGTTTCATTCACCTGCCACGCAGCGGCGGCAATCTTGCTGATGCCGTCTTCGGTGAAGTGAATATCCACGCCTTCGGTTTTCATCAGCGCCTTGTACTGCACGGTCACGGAGGCACTCGGCTCGGTCAGAATGCGCTCGAAATCATGGGTGGTCAGTGCCTGCAGCTCAACGCGGATTGGCAGACGACCCTGCAGTTCCGGGATCAGGTCTGACGGGCTGGCAACCTGGAACGCACCCGACGCGATAAACAGAATGTGGTCTGTTTTCACCATGCCGTGCTTGGTTGACACGGTGCAGCCTTCTACCAGTGGCAACAGGTCGCGCTGTACGCCTTCGCGGGAAACGTCCGGGCCGGAGCTTTCGCCACGCTTACAAACTTTGTCGATTTCATCGATAAAGACGATACCGTGCTGCTCAACCGCGTCGATCGCTTCCTGCTTCAGCTCTTCCGGATTGACCAGTTTGGCGGCTTCTTCTTCAATCAGCAGCTTCATCGCTTCCTGAATTTTCAGCTTACGCGGCTTCTGCTTCTGGTTACCGAGGTTCTGGAACATCGACTGCAGCTGATTGGTCATCTCTTCCATGCCCGGAGGCGACATGATTTCAACGCCCATCGATGAAGAGGCCAGATCGATCTCAATCTCTTTGTCGTTCAACTGGCCTTCACGCAGTTTTTTGCGGAAAGACTGACGGGCTGCAGACGGTGCGGCTTCCGCTTCAGACTGGCCCCAGTTGTTCTTGGCCGGTGGGATCAGCACGTCCAGAATGCGTTCTTCCGCCATCTCTTCAGCGCGGTAACGATTTTTTTCAATCGCCTGAGAACGCACCATCTTCAGGGCAGAATCGGTCAGGTCGCGGATGATGGAATCCACTTCTTTACCGACATAACCCACTTCGGTGAATTTGGTCGCTTCGACTTTGATAAACGGCGCGTTGGCGAGTTTTGCCAGGCGGCGGGCAATTTCTGTTTTACCCACACCGGTCGGGCCGATCATCAGAATGTTTTTTGGCGTCACTTCGTGGCGCAGCTCTTCGTCGAGCTGCATACGACGCCAGCGGTTACGCAAGGCGATCGCCACGGCGCGCTTGGCATTATCCTGGCCAATGATAAATCTGTTCAGTTCGCTGACGATCTCGCGCGGAGTCATTTCGGACATAGTTGGGATCCTTACGCTTTAGACGGTAATGCTTCGATGGTGAGGTTGTGGTTGGTATAGATGCAGATGTCGCCTGCAATACCCAGCGCTTTTTCAACGATGTCACGTGCGCCGATTTCAGTGTTTTCCAACAGCGCACGGGCAGCAGCCTGCGCGTAAGGACCACCAGAACCAATGGCAATTAAATCGTTTTCCGGCTGAATGACGTCGCCATTACCGGTAATAATCAGGGAGGCATTTTCATCGGCTACCGCCAGCAGCGCTTCAAGCTTGCGCAGCATACGGTCGGTACGCCAGTCTTTCGCTAACTCAACGGCCGCTTTCACCAGGTGGCCCTGATGCATTTCCAGCTTACGTTCGAAGAGTTCAAATAGCGTAAAGGCATCTGCGGTCCCACCAGCAAAACCGGCAATGACTTTGTCGTTATAGAGACGACGCACTTTTTTGACGTTGCCTTTCATTACGGTGTTGCCGAGGGTAGCCTGGCCATCACCGCCAATTACTACCTGGCCGTTGCGTCGTACACTTACAATTGTTGTCACGGGCAGACCCCTTGTTGCAGTCAGAAGATGTCCCCGCAGTTCACCTGCGGGGCATTGATGCAACCAGATATGGGGCGGCTTTAAGGGGTTTCAACCCCCGGAGGCGAGAGGAATACAATTTGAATGGCCAGATCCGCGCAGACGTTTCAGCGTGCTGTCAGCCGAAGAACGGCTGTTGTACGGGCCGATCACTACGCGATTCCAGCCACCGCCGGTCGTGATTCGGCTTTCAAATCCTTCGAAGGCCAGCTGTGCACGAATCGACTCTGCCTGGTCGGTCCCTTTGAACGAACCACACTGCACCATCCAGTGCTGAGACTTCTCGGCCTCTTTCGGTTTGCTCTCCGTTTTCGGCTGCTGAGCGGTTTGTGCCGGTGCCTGCGCTGGCGCAGCCTGCTGCGGCTTAACCGGTTCACGCACTGCCGGCGTTGCCCGGGTTACCGGCGCAACGGGTGCCTGACGAGGCGCCTGCTGCTGTTGCTGCTGCGGCATCCGTGACTGCTGCTGTAACTGGCTCTGCTGCTGTTGACGCTGCAACGTTTGCTGACGCTGTGCCGGGGTTTGTTCGTTCCACGGTACTTCATTCAGCTGCGTTGGCTGTTGGCGCATATCAGACTGCATCTGCTCCAGCAGCTGGCGCTGTTCGTCGGTGAGCTGGGTCTTGGATTGCACTTCGCCACCTGATGACGGTTCAACAGGTGAGGGAACGGTAATCTGACGGTTTTCCAGCTCTTTGATATAACGCCAGCGCTCTTCCGGTTTAGGCGGAAGGCCGTTACCCACGGCTTTGTGCGCGGGGATTTCCGGCGTCTCTTCTTTTTTATGATGGGCAATAAACCACAGTCCGCCGACGAACGTCACCAGCACGGCAACGGCAAGCACAACCATAATTTTTGAAACTCCTGAACCACCACCACTGCGCTTTTTAGTGCGACTGTTGGTCTTCTTGCGACGCGTCCCTGTCGAACGCCCGCGGCCTACGTAATCTTTTTGTGCCACTAATCGTTCCGCTAATATTCAATGAAAGGTGAGGCCGGACCAAAGCTGACGCGCCCGGCTATCAGCCCGTCATGTTACTTAAGGGCCGGAAGTTTGACCAGCGGGGATCCCTGTAAGAATCCACTGAATCTTGTTTTTGCGTCCATGCAGGCGGAAATAGTCAGCTTTTCAGACTTTTTCCCGCAGGGAGGGTGCGGTACTGCCGCGAATTTTCAGTTCAAAGTCTAACAGGCGGGAACCGCTGTTAACGGTTTTACCCTGCAGCTGTTCGAGTAACAGCAGCATCGCTTCCCGACCGATATTAAACCTCGGCTGGGCAACCGTAGTCAGTTGCGGGTCACTGTAACGGGACAGTTCGATGTCATCGAAGCCAATCAGCGATAAATCCTGAGGCACGCGTAATCCCATGATTTTGGCCTGAGACATCGCGCCTAGCGCCATGATGTCACTGTGGCAAAACAGCGCGTCCGGCGGCTTTGGCAGCGTCATCAAATGTTTCATCGCCCGCGAACCGGCATCGAAAGTAAAGTCACCGCGCACAATGTAGTGCGGATCGACCGCCAGGCCATTACGGCGTAACGCCTGGATGTAGCCCTGCAGACGATACTGGCACAGCGGCATATCCTGCGGCCCGGCAATACAGGCAATGCGACTGTGGCCGAGTTTTAGCAAATGATTAACCGCTTCGAAGGCCGCGGTCAGGTTATCGATATGCACGGTCGGCAGCTCAAGCTCAGGCGCAAATTCATTGGCCATCACCATCGGCGGAAGATTGCGCTGCTCTTCTATCCCGGTGTCGAAAGGCACCTGTGATCCCAACAGCACCATGCCATCAATTTGACGGGTCATCACCAGGTTGAGAAAGGATTTTTCCTGCTTGTTCTGATGAGCGCAGTCGCCGATCAGGACCAGATAACCCTGATCGGCCGCGACCACTTCAATGCCGCGGATCATCTCACTGAAGAAGGGATCGCAGATGTCAGGCACGATCACCAGGATCGTGCGGGATTCGCTGCGTTTGGCACTGCGGGCCATCGCGTGAGGGGAGTAACCAACGGCAAGCACCGCTTTTTCGACTTTTTTGCGCGTGGCAGCAGAGACCTTTTCCGGGTTCATCAGGGCGCGCGAAACGGTCGCCGTTGACACGCCTGCTTCTTCAGCCACGTCCTTCATGGTCGCGCCTGTTGTCTCTTGATTGTGCTCCAACGCTTTTCTCCTCACGCCAGCCTGAGCTGACCTGACACTTGGGGACGGTTCTAATTATACGTAGCCACGAGAGGTCTTCTTGTAGGCCAGACACTCATGTTTATCAGATGCGGCGACAGGCTGTTACTTAATTTGCATAAAAATTGTGACTTGTGCGACTTTTTTCGACGTTACTCGCACCCGTAAGACGATTTAGCCTTCTGTAGGATCCACATCCAGCGTCCATTTCACTTTTCGCGCCTGCGGCAAGGTGCCAATCAGCGGCAATGAATTTTTAATTAACCGCTGTAATACGGCGCGTGACGGATGCTGTAACAGCAACTGCCAACGGAAGCGGCCACCGCGCTTAGGTTGCAGTGCCGGAACCGGCCCCATCACCCAAAACGCCTCATCTTTCAACGGGCTGGCTTCCAGCAAATTACGCAGCTGCTGTAAGAACAGCGCAGACTGCTGATTATCATGATCTTCGGAGCGGAACAGCGCATGGCTGGTAAACGGCGGCAGGAACACGGTTTTGCGCTCGACCAGCGCCTGTTGGGCAAAGGCATCGTAGCCCTGATGCAGCAAGGTTTGCAGCAGCGGGTGCTCAGGATGGTGCGTCTGCAGCATCACTTCTCCTTGCTTACCCGCACGGCCTGCGCGTCCGGCCACCTGAGTGTAAAGCTGGGCGAAGCGCTCGGCTGAACGGAAGTCGGCGGAAAACAGCGCGCCATCCACATCCAGCAACGACACCAGCGTCACATCCGGGAAGTGGTGACCTTTGGCCAGCATCTGCGTGCCGACCAGAATGCGCGCGCCGCCCCGATGCACATCCGCCAGATGCTGTTCCAGCGCCCCTTTGCGGCTGGTGGTATCACGATCGATACGCGACAGCGGAACGTCAGGGAACTGCTCGCTGAGATTGTGTTCAAGCTGCTCGGTTCCCAGCCCGACCGGCACCAGGTTGGTCGATCCGCACTGCGGGCACTGATGGGGCACCGGACGCTGGCTGTCGCAATGGTGGCAGCGCAGCTGGCGATGATGCTGGTGCAGCGTGTAGTAGCGATCGCAACGCTGACACTCGGCAATCCAGCCGCATTCATGGCACAGCATAGCGGGAGAGAAACCGCGACGGTTCAGGAACAACAGCACCTGATTGTCCGCTTTAAGGTGCTGACTGATTTTTTTGATCAGCATCGGCGACAGTCCGCCCTGTAATTTCACCCCTTTCAGGTCGATCAGCTGTTGCGTCGCCTGACGGGCGTTACCGGCACGTTTGCTGAGATTCAGCTGGCGGTATTTGCCCATCTGCACGTTGTGCAGCGTTTCCAGCGCGGGCGTTGCGGTGCCCATCACAATCGGAATATCTTCCTGTCGTGCGCGGAACACGGCCAGATCGCGAGCCTGATAACGCCAGCCTTCCTGCTGCTTATAAGAGCTGTCGTGCTCTTCATCAATAATGATCACCCCAAGCCGTGCGAAGGGCGTGAACAGCGCGGAACGCGTGCCGATAACAATCGCCGTTTCACCCTGACGGGCGCGCAGCCAGACGGCCAGGCGTTCGCCGTCGTTCAGGGCGGAGTGCAGCACATCGACCGGTGCGTTAAATCTTTCCCGAAAGCGGGCGATGGTTTGCGGCGTCAGCCCAATTTCAGGCACCAGTACCAGCGCCTGACCGCCGTTCGCCAGCACATTCTCCAGCACGCTCAGATAGACTTCGGTTTTGCCGGAACCGGTGATCCCGGCCAGCAGCCAGGCGGCAAAATGATCGTCTTCGCTGCGGATCGCGCCCACGGCGGTGGCCTGTTCGGTATTCAACCTTAATCGCTCACCTTTCACCGCATAGTCGGTGCGCCAGTCCTGCTGAGCCCGTGGCTGCGCGCGCAGATCGCACAAGCCTTTCGCCCGCAGCGCCTGCAGCGTGGCGTCGGTAATATCGTGCTGGCTGACTTCATGGCGATAGAGCGGGCGCTGACGCAGGGCGGCGAGCGCCTGCTGCTGCTTCGGTGCGCGCTTCAGGCTTTCCGGCGCCGTTTCTTTCCCTGATTCGCTGAGGAACCATTGATAGATCGGCGCTTCCTGCGCGGGTTTACCCTGTCGCAGCAGCACCGGCATGGCGTGAAACAGCACTTCGCCCAGCGGATAGTGATAATAATCGGCGGCCCACAGCAGAATGCGCCACAGCGACGGCGGGTAGAGTGACGCCTCGTCCAACACTTCATGCACGGCCTTAAGCTGATCCAGCGGGAAATCGCTGGTTTCAGACGTGCCGACCACTACGCCAATCGCCTTGCGCTTGCCAAAAGGCACGCTGACGCGCGCGCCGGCTACCGGTAACGGCAGATGAGCGGGTAACGCATAGTCAAAATTGCGGGCAAGCGGGACGGGTAGCGCGACCTGAACAACGGGCATGAAATCATCCGGATGAAATTATGAGCGAGATAGTGTACACTGTGTCTTCCGTAATGTGCGGATTCGATTGCAGCAGACGTTACCTTTCTGTATAGTTTGCCGCCGTTGATACGGCATTATTGGTATCAAAACACCTGTTATTATTAATCCGCGTGTGGTGCCGGTGCAGGAATAATCCTGGCACGGGAGAGCGACACGGCCTTAACTGAGGTTTCCCATGAAAAAAGGTATTCACCCTAATTACGCTGAAGTTACTGCTAAATGTTCTTGCGGTAACGAAATCAAAACCCGCTCAACCGTGGGTCACGACCTGAACCTGGACGTGTGTGGTAACTGCCACCCGTTCTACACCGGTAAGCAGCGTGACGTTGCTAGCGGTGGTCGTGTTGACCGCTTCAACAAGCGTTTCACTATGCCTGGCAGCAGCAAGTAAGTTGCCTGAAAGAAACGGTTTCCGTTTCGCAAGTGATGAAAACCCAGCTACGGCTGGGTTTTTTTATGCCTGTCATTCCGCTCAGGGCTGACGGTTAAACGCCTGTAGCCACGCAATAAAACAGCGCAGCGGCGTTGAGGTGTATTTCCTGCATGGATAGTACAGCCAGAAGCTTTCAGGCGGGGCGGCAAAATCCGCCAGCACTTCTACCAGTTCACCGTTATCCAGCCGGTTTTGCACCAGATCTTTAAATACGAAGGCGAATCCAGCCCCTGCGCTCGCCGCGTCTGCCAGCACAAAATCATTGTCCAGCGTCAGGCTGCCCTGCAAGGCAACCGCCAGTGGCTTACCTGCGTCACTAAATTCCCATTTGTAATTCATCCCGCTGGGAAAACGCCGCTGAATACAGGGGAAGTTGATTAACTCCTGAGGATGCTCAGGGACGCCATGCAGTGCGATAAAGGCCGGGCTGGCGATCACCGATCCCCGCAGTTTTCTGCCAAAAGGGATCGCCACCATATCCTGCGGGATGGCCTCGCCAAAACGAACGCCGGCATCAAATCCCCCTTCGACAATGTTCACCAGACTGTCGTTGGTGGTGACCTCCAGCGCGATATCGGGATACTGCTGGCGAAAGGGCAGCAGCAATGACTGCAGGTACAGGGCTTCGGCGCTGCGCGGCATATTCAGCCGCAGCGTGCCGCGCGGATCGACCCGCCAGTGATTCAGTTCATCCACCGCTAGCGACAGATCCAGCATCGCCGGTTCAATGCGCAGTAAAAATGCTTTCCCGGCTTCAGTGAGTGAAACGCTGCGCGTGGTGCGATTCAGCAAGCGAACGCCGATGCGCTGTTCCAGATTAGTCATGGTGTGACTGAGCGTCGAGGGCGTGACGTTTCGCTCCTTCGCCGCTTTGCCAAAGTTAAGATGGCGGGCGATGGCGGTGAAAATCTCTAATTCCTGCAGCGTGGCGCGTGTTTTCATATTCGTGATTATTTTTCACTAATCTGCTTAAAAGGCATCAATTGTTGAATAAATCTGAGCAAAGTATAACGGTTCTGTCGCCAATTACCGGAGAAGAAAATGAAGCGCAGAACATTAGGCAGTCAGGGTTTTGAGGTCTCGGCCATCGGCCTCGGCTGCATGGGGATGACTTTCGCTTACGGTCACAACGATCGCCAGCAGGCGATCAACACCCTCCACCGTGCGTTCGATCTGGGGGTGGATTTTCTCGATACGGCCGAAGTTTACGGGCCTTTCAATAACGAGGAACTGCTGGCAGAGGCCCTGAAGGGGTATCAGGGACGGATTAAGGTCGCAACGAAATTCGGCTTTAACATCACTGACCAGGGGGAGGGGTGGGAACGGATTAAAGGCGTTAACAGCCAACCGGCGAATATCCGCGCCGTGGCGGAAGCGTCGTTAAAAAGGCTCAACGTTGAGACGCTGGACCTGTTTTATCAGCACCGTCCCGATCCTGCGGTGCCGATTGAAGCGGTGATGGGCACGCTGGCAGATCTGGTGCGCGAAGGTAAAATCCAGCATATCGGCCTGTCCGAAGTCTCCAGCGAGACGTTGAGAAGAGCGCAGGCTGTTTATCCGGTCACCGCCTTACAGAGCGAATACTCGTTGTGGAGCCGGGATGTTGAACAGGGCGTTTTGGCCACCTGTCAGCAGCTGAACATCGGTTTCGTACCGTACAGTCCGCTTGGACGCGGCTTCCTGACCGGCAAGTTGCCCGATCCTGACACGCTTGATGCCTTCGACTATCGCAGAACGCTGCCGCGTTTCCAGCCCGATGCCCTGGCGCAAAACAAGAAGCTGCTCGCCCAGTTGGCGGAGATGGCATCAGGTTATGGCGCGACGTCCGCCCAGATCGCGCTGGCCTGGGTGCTGGCGAAAGGGCAGAACATCGTACCAATCCCTGGCGCAAGTAAAATCGCCAACCTGGAAGATAACTGCAAAGCCACCGAGATTGCGCTGGCGACTGGCGATGTCAGCCATCTTGACCGCTTATTCAGCGATGGCAATATCGCGGGAGAACGTTATAACGCCGGTGAATTTGGGCTGGTTGAGCGTGATTGAATGCCGTAAAGGCGATCCCCTCAGGCGGTGAACCGATAAATCACGGGCAAAAAAAATCCGCGAATGCTATCCATTCACGGATTTTTTTATGCCTTGAGGCGGGCCTAGTATTCCCAGGTATCGGGATCGACGCCCATCTCACGCATGATCGCTTTGGCTTCTTCCGGGATCTCATCGCTGCGTTCTTTACGCAGATCAACATCATCTGGCAAAGGCTGGCCGGTGAAAGCATGCAGAAACGCTTCGCAAAGCAGTTCGCTGTTAGTGGCATGACGCAAGTTATTAACCTGACGGCGTGTCCGCTCATCGGTCAAAATTTTCAATACTTTCAACGGAATGGATACCGTGATTTTTTTAACCTGTTCGCTTTTCTTGCCGTGCTCAGCGTACGGGCTGATATATTCGCCGTTCCATTCAGCCATGGGTTACCTTAGTCATCATTAAATTGAAATTACCCTTATTTCCCGGCATGCCTGCCTGTGAGCGTTGGGTATATACCGAAATTCGGCTAATTATGCCCGAAGTTAGTGACCATCACACTGCATTGGCTCAACTTTCTGTCGGCTATAGCGTCATAATCTTAACGGTTATTGTCGGTTTGCTCAATCTATACGCAAAGACATTTAGATGTCCAGATGTATTGACGTCCATCTTTGCGCTGTTATGCTAGGGCTCTTCTTTATTATCCAGTCAGGAATATTTGCACCATGACGCGTAAACAGGCAACCATCGCAGTACGCAGCGGTTTGAATGATGACGAGCAATATGGCTGCGTTGTCCCGCCGATCCACCTTTCCAGCACCTATAACTTTACCGATTTCAATGAGCCTCGCGCCCATGACTACTCTCGCCGTGGCAACCCGACGCGCGATGTGGTTCAGCGTGCGCTGGCCGAGCTGGAAGGCGGTGCCGGTGCGGTGATGACCAATACCGGGATGTCAGCCATTAACCTGGTGTGCACGGTATTCCTGAAGCCTGGCGATCTGCTGGTGGCCCCGCACGACTGCTACGGCGGCAGCTATCGCCTGTTCGACAGCCTGAGCAAGCGCGGTGCGTACCGCGTGAAGTTTGTCGATCAGGGCGATGAAGCGGCGCTGAACGCGGCTCTGTCCGAAAAGCCGAAGCTGGTGCTGATCGAAAGCCCAAGCAATCCGCTGCTGCGCGTGGTGGATATCGCCGCCATCTGCAAAGCGTCTGCGGAAGCCGGTGCCATTACCGTGGTGGACAATACCTTCCTCAGCCCGGCCTTGCAGAACCCGCTGGCGCTCGGCGCTGACGTGGTGCTGCACTCGTGCACCAAATACCTGAACGGCCACTCTGATGTGGTAGCGGGCGCGGTGATCGCGAAAGACCCGGCGCTGGTGACCGAACTGGCGTGGTGGGCAAACAATATCGGCGCCACCGGCAGCGCGTTCGACAGCTATCTGCTGCTGCGCGGCATGCGCACGCTGGCACCACGTATGGCGGCGGCACAACGCAATGCGTTAGCCATCGTTGATTACCTGAAGCAACAACCGCTGGTCAAAAAGTTGTATCATCCTTCCCTGCCGGAAAACGCGGGCCACCAGTTTGCCGTTCGTCAGCAAAAAGGCTTTGGCGCGATGCTCAGTTTCGAGCTGGATGGCGATGAGCAGACCTTACGCCGTTTCCTGAAAGCGCTGGAACTGTTCACGCTGGCAGAGTCGCTGGGTGGCGTGGAGAGCCTGATTTCTCACACCGCAACCATGACCCACGCAGGCATGTCGGCCGAAGCCCGTGCCGCCGCAGGTATTTCTGAGACGCTGTTGCGCGTGTCAGTTGGAATTGAAGACCACGAAGATTTAATCGCCGATCTGGATAATGCATTCCGGATAGCGGCCGAGAGGTAAGTATGAGTCAGTCAGCAGTGGCAGCAGGTACGCGTCAGTTGCATAAATTTGGTGGAAGCAGTCTTGCGGACGCCAAATGTTACCTGCGTGTGGCGGGGATCATGGCGGAATACAGCCATCCCGGCGATATCATGGTGGTCTCCGCTGCGGGGAGCACGACCAACCAGTTGATCAGCTGGCTGAAGTTAAGCCAGAGCGATCGGTTATCGGCTCACCAGGTGCAGCAGGCGCTGCGTCGCTATCAGAGCGAGCTGATTGCCAGCTTGCTGCCACCTGCTCAGGCAGACGGCATGATTGCCGAGTTTATTCACGATCTGGAAAAACTCGCTGCGCTGCTGGACGGCAACATCACTGATGCAGTCTATGCCGAAGTGGTGGGACACGGCGAAATCTGGTCCGCCAGGCTGATGGCTGCGGTGCTGACACTGAAAGATATCGCGTCCAGCTGGCTGGACGCGCGTGAATTCCTCTGTGCTGAGCGTGCTGCGCAGCCGGAAGTGGACGAAGGGAAATCCTGGCCGCTGCTACAGCAGTTGATGATCCAGCATCCCAACCGTCGTCTGGTGGTCACCGGCTTTATCTGCCGCAATGAAGCGGGTGAAACGGTGCTGCTCGGTCGCAACGGCAGTGACTATTCAGCCACGCAAATTGGTGCGCTGGCGGGCGTGTCCCGCGTCACCATCTGGAGCGACGTGGCGGGCGTCTACAGTGCCGATCCGCGCAAGGTGAAGGATGCCTGCCTGTTGCCACTGCTTCGTCTGGATGAAGCCAGTGAGCTTGCGCGCCTTGCCGCGCCGGTTCTGCACACCCGTACTTTGCAACCCGTCTCCGGCAGTGATATCGATCTGCAACTGCGTTGCAGCTATCAGCCTGAGCAGGGTTCAACCCGCATTGAGCGCGTGCTGGCTTCCGGGACGGGCGCAAGGATTGTCACCAGCCATGATGACGTCTGTCTGATTGAGTTCCATGTGCCTTCGCAGCACGACTTTGCCTCTCAGCATAAAGAGATCGATCACCTGTTGAAGCGCGCACAGCTGCGTCCGCTGGCCACCGGTGTCCATCCCGACCGCAATCTTATTCAGCTTTGCTACACCTCTGAAGTGGTCAGCAGCGCGCTGGATCTGCTTCAGGATGCGGGCATCCCTGGCCGCATTCAGCTGCGTGAAGGCATGGCGCTGGTGGCGATGGTCGGTGCGGGCGTCTGCCGTAACCCGCTGCACAGCCACCGCTTCTGGCAGCAGTTGAAAGATCAGCCGGTAGAATTTATCTGGCAGTCTGAAGACGGAATCAGTCTGGTCGCGGTGTTGCGTGTTGGCCCGACCGAAAGCCTGATCAGAGGTCTGCACCACTCGCTGTTCCGTGCGGAAAAGCGTATAGGCCTGGTGCTGTTTGGCAAAGGCAATATCGGTTCCCGCTGGCTGGAGTTGTTCGGACGTGAGCAGGAAATCCTTTCTGCCCGCACCGGCTTCGAATTCCTGCTGGCTGGCGTGGTGGACAGCTGCCGCAGCCTGCTGAACTATGACGGACTGGACGCCTCCCGCGCGATGGCTTTCTTCGAAGATGAAGCGGTCGAGCAGGATGAAGAGTCGCTGTTCCTGTGGATGCGTGCCCACCCGTATGATGATTTGGTGGTGCTGGATGTCACCGCCAGCGAAACGCTGGCCGATCAGTATCTGGATTTCGCCAGCTACGGCTTCCATGTGGTTAGCGCCAATAAAGTGGCGGGCGCGTCAACGACCGATCGTTATCGCCAGATCCGCGATGCGTTCGCCAAGACCGGCAGCCAGTGGTTGTACAACGCCACCGTCGGCGCGGGCTTACCGGTGAACCATACGGTGCGCGATCTGCGTGAAAGCGGCGACAGCATTCTGTCACTCAGCGGCATTTTCTCCGGCACGCTCTCGTGGCTGTTCTTACAGTATGACGGCACGGTGCCTTTTACCGAGCTGGTGGATCAAGCCTGGCAGCAGGGGCTGACCGAGCCCGATCCGCGAGTGGATCTCTCCGGTCAGGACGTGATGCGTAAGCTGGTGATCCTGGCGCGCGAAGCGGGTTATGACATCGAACCGGATCAGGTTCGCGTTGAATCGCTGGTGCCGGACAGCTGTAAGGGCGAGTCGGTCGATCACTTCTTCGAAAATGGTGAGGCGTTGAACGACCAGATGCAGCAGCGTTTTGAAGCCGCTCAGGAAATGGGGCTGTTGCTGCGTTACGTGGCGCGCTTCGATGCCAATGGCAAAGCGCGCGTGGGCGTGGAAGCGGTGCGCAGCGAGCATCCGCTGGCTTCGCTGCTGCCGTGCGATAACGTCTTCGCGATTGAAAGCCGTTGGTATCGTGATAATCCGCTGGTTATCCGTGGGCCGGGTGCTGGCCGTGATGTGACCGCCGGTGCCATTCAGTCTGACCTGAACCGTCTGGCACAACTGCTGTAATCCTGTCTTCGGGGCCGGTATCCGCTGGCCCCTGATTTTCCTCAAAATTTTCCTGCCATCATGAAGTCTGTTCAACTTTAGTGAGAATTTGTCACGCATGTTGACCAACTATCTGTTGACTGAATAAGCGATTTCGTTCATTTTGAATGTCTGGACGTCTAAACGTATGGATGTTCGGTGAGGGGTTTTTATTCTATTGCAGCGATCGATGAGGTAAGCAGGTATGAGTTTTTTCCACGCCAATCAGCGCGACGCGCTGAACCAGAATCTGGCCGAACTGAACGGGCAAATTAACGTCTCTTTTGAATTTTTCCCGCCGCGTACCAGTGAAATGGAACAAACTCTGTGGAACTCTATCGATCGTCTTAGCAGCCTGAAACCTAAATTTGTGTCGGTGACCTACGGCGCCAACTCCGGCGAACGTGACCGTACCCACAGCATTATCAAAGGCATTAAGGATCGCACCGGGCTGGAAGCGGCACCGCATCTGACCTGTGTGGATGCCACTCGCGACGAGCTGCGCACCATCGCCCAGGATTACTGGAACAACGGTATTCGCCATATCGTGGCGTTGCGGGGTGACCTGCCACCGGGCAGCGGTAAGCCGGAAATGTACGGTGCCGATCTGGTCGGCCTGCTGAAAGACGTTGGGGATTTTGATATCTCTGTTGCCGCCTATCCGGAAGTCCATCCGGAAGCGAAAAGCGCGCAGGCTGACCTGATCAACCTTAAGCGTAAGGTCGATGCCGGTGCCAACCGTGCCATCACCCAGTTCTTCTTCGACGTGGAAAGCTATCTGCGTTTCCGCGATCGCTGCGTGACCGCCGGTATTGATGTGGAAATCGTCCCGGGCATTCTGCCGGTTTCAAACTTTAAGCAGCTGCAGCGTTTTGCCACCATGACTAACGTGCGCGTGCCGGGCTGGATGACCAGCATGTTTGAAGGGCTGGACGACGATCCTGAAACGCGCAAAATGGTTGGCGCCAACGTCGCCATGGATATGGTGAAGATCCTCAGCCGTGAAGGGGTGAAGGATTTCCATTTCTACACCTTGAATCGCGCAGAGCTGAGCTACGCTATCTGCCACACGCTGGGCGTTCGCCCGCGCGGTGACGTCGTCTGAAACGGATGCAATAAAGAAAAAAAGACGCCCGTGGGCGTCTTTTTTTATGGGCGTTGCCCGCTGCAGAAATTGCGGGAGGCCTGAGCCTCCCGACTGCGGCTTAGCCGGTGTTACGCATGCCGGCAGCCACGCCAGCAATGGTGACCATCAGCGCTTGCTCTACGTGCGGATCGACCGGTTCGCCTTTCGCTTCCTGCTGACGTGAACGGTGGAGCAGTTCTGCCTGCAGAACGTTGAGCGGATCGGTGTAGACGTTACGCAAGGCAATCGATTCGGCAATCCATGGCTGATCGGCCATCAGGTGCGCATCGTTGGCGATAGTCAGGATGGCTTTGATGTCTGAGTCCAGCTGATCGCGCAGCTGTTTGCCCAGCGGCCACAACGACGGTTCGACCAGGCGCTGATCGTAATATTCGGCCAGCCACAGGTCAGCTTTCGAAAACACCATCTCCAGCATGCCGACGCGGGTTGAGAAGAACGGCCAGTCGCGACACATGGTTTCCAGCTCATCCTGATTACCGGCTTCCATCGCTTTTTGCAGCGCGGCACCGGCACCCAGCCAGGCGGGCAGCATCAGGCGGTTCTGCGTCCAGGCAAAGATCCACGGAATCGCACGCAACGACTCAACGCCACCGCTTGCACGGCGTTTGGCTGGACGGGAACCCAGAGGCAACTTGCCCAGCTCCTGCTCCGGCGTTGCCGAGCGGAAGTAAGGCACGAAATCTTTGTTTTCACGCACGTAGCCACGATACATCTCGCAAGAGTCCGCAGACAGTTGGTCCATAATGCGGCACCACGCTTTCTTTGGCTCCGGCGGCGGCAACAGGTTGGCTTCCAGAATGGCACCGGTATACAGCGACAGGCTGCTGATAGTGACTTCTGGCAGACCGTATTTAAAGCGGATCATCTCGCCCTGTTCGGTCACGCGCAGGCCACCTTTCAGGCTGCCCGGAGGCTGGGACAGCAATGCCGCATGGGCAGGTGCGCCGCCACGGCCGATAGAGCCACCGCGTCCATGGAACAACGTCAGGGCGATGCCGGCTTTCTCACAGGTTTTGATTAATGCATCCTGCGCTTCGTACTGCGCCCAGCTTGCGGCCATCACGCCGGCATCTTTCGCCGAGTCAGAGTAGCCAATCATTACCATCTGCTTGCCCTGAATGATGCCGCGATACCAGTCGATGTTGAGCAGCTGGCTCATCACGTCATTGGCATTGTTCAGGTCATCCAGCGTTTCAAACAGCGGTGCTACCGGCATGGTGAACGGGATACCGGCTTCTTTCAGCAGCAAATGTACCGCCAGCACGTCGGACGGCACTTTGGCCATCGAGATAACGTAAGCGGCAATCGAACCTTTCGGCACTTCAGCGGCGACGCGGCAGGTTTCAAGCACCTCACGCGTATCGGCACTTGGCTCCCAGTTGCGCGGTAGCAGCGGACGTTTTGAATTCAGTTCCCGGATCAGGAACGCCTGTTTGTCGGCTTCTGACCAGCTTTCATAATCGCCCAGACCGAGGAAGCGGGTGATTTCGGCAATGGCTTCAGTGTGGCGGGTGCTTTCCTGACGGATATCAATGCGCACCAAAGGCACGCCGAAGCACTTCACGCGGCGCAGCGTATCCAGCAGCTGGCCATTGGCAATGATGCCCATGCCGCAGGCCTGCAGGGACTGATAACAGGTGTACAGCGGATCCCACAACTGGTCGTTGGAGATCAACAGGTCAGCCGGGCGCGGCAGACGTTCGCCCTTCAGACGACGTTCCAGGTAGGCCTGGGTGCTCATCAGCTGACCACGCAGGTTTTTCATTATCTCGCGGTAAGGTTCCAGTGCTTCCGGGTTACCACACAGCTCACGCACTTCTGGCGTACATTCAGACATCGACAGCTCTGACACCAGCACGGCGATATCACGCAGGAACAGGTCGGTCGCTTTCCAGCGGCTGAGCTGCAGCACATGGCGGGTGATATCGGCGGTGACGTTCGGGTTGCCGTCGCGGTCGCCGCCCATCCACGAAGTGAACTTGATCGGCACGAAATCCACCGGCAGCTTGACGCCGAACGAGGCTTCAACCTGCTCATTCAGTTCGCGCAGGAAGTTAGGCACGCCTTCCCACAGGCTGTTTTCGACCACGGCGAAGCCCCATTTGGCTTCATCAACCGGGGAAGGGCGGTATTTACGGATTTCATCGGTATGCCAGGCCTGAGCAACCAGCTGGCGCAGGCGGCGCATAATCTGCGATCGGTCGTAATCAGAAAGATCGTTATGATCGAGCTGCTTCAGGCAGCTGTTCACTTCAACCAGTTTGTGGATCAAGGTGCGACGGGTGATCTCCGTCGGGTGGGCAGTCAGCACCAGTTCCAGTGACAGTGATTCGATGGCTCCACGGATCGAGGTTTCGGTCAGATGAGGTTGCTGCTTCAGGCGATCAAACACTTTGGTCAGCATTTCCGGGTGATTGGCCCCTTCACCCTTCGGGGAAATCGTATGGTACTGCTCGGCAACGTTAGTCAGATTCAAAAACTGGCTGAAGGCGCGTGCAACAGGCAGCAGCTCATCATTCGACAGGTTTTGCAGCGTTGACAGCAATTCTTTACGGTGGGCGTCATTTCCCGCACGTGATGACTTCGAGAGTTTGCGGATGGTTTCTACCCGCTCCAGGATGTTCTCTCCAAGTGCATCCTTAATCGTATCCCCGAGCAGTTTGCCGAGCATACTGACATTACTTCGCATTGCGGAATATTGTTCGTTCATATGACCCCTGACACCCTTCTTGTTTTTGTCACTTTATTTCACCGTTGCCGGCATAACTTTGCCTTTTATCTAGCCACGTTCGTTACCATTCGTCAAATGACTTAAATCTGGCGGCTACAGCGGCTAAATGTCGGTAATTTATGAAATTTAATTACAGGCAAGTGAGATAAGTTATTCTTATCATGAAAGACGGAACAAATCAGGGGCAACACGCTGTTTCAGCAGTGAATTGCCCCAAATGTGATTTAGTGATGGCAAAAATGCTGCACAACCTGAGCGATCAATTCGCGGGTGGGTTTAATAAATGCGGTGTCGATATATTCGTCCGGCTGGTGCGCCTGATCGATCGATCCCGGGCCCAAAACCAGCGTTGGGCACAGCGTCTGAATGAACGGCGCTTCGGTACAGTAGTTCACCACTTCGGTTTCGGTTCCCAGTAATTTTTCCACTACCTGCACCAGCTGATGGTTGCGCGGACATTCGTAGCCCGGGATGGGTGGATGCAATTCGCCAATCGTCACCCGGCCTGGCCAGCGTTCACTCACCGGGGCTAGCGCATCATTCAGCAAACCTTCCAGATCCTGCAGTGACAGGCCCGGCAACGGACGAATATCCATATACATCTCGCAGCAGGCACAAATACGGTTTGGCGCATCGCCGCCGTTGATATAGCCAAAGTTCATGGTCGGATACGGGATGGCAAAGCCATCGTGGTGATAGCGCTCTTTCAGCGTATTACGCAGGCCCATCAGGTGAGTAATAGACTCATGCATCAGCTCAATCGCATTGACGCCACGCGCCGGATCGCTTGAGTGACCCGACTGGCCCTGAATGCGGATCGACTGAGATAAATGACCCTTATGAGCACGCACCGGTTTCAGTGAGGTGGGCTCACCAATAATCGCGCAGTCCGGGCGGATGGTGGTGTTTTCAGAGAAATACTGCGCACCGGCCATGGTGGTTTCTTCATCGGCGGTGGCGAGGATGTAGAGCGGCTTTTCCAGTTTGGTCACGTCAACATCACGCAGCGTATCTAAAATAAAGGCAAAGAAGCCTTTCATGTCGGCGGTGCCCAGACCGTACAGCTTGTTGTCATGCTCGGTCAGGGTGAACGGATCGCGCGTCCAGCGGCCATCGTCGAACGGAACGGTATCGGTATGACCGGCGAGCAGCAGGCCGCCCGCGCCGTTTCCGGTTCTGGCCAGCATATTGAATTTGTGGCGCGTGCCGGGCACCGGTTGCACTTCAACGCTGAAGCCAAGGTCACGGAACCAGCCTGCCAGCAAATTGATTAAAGTTTCATTACTCTGATCGATGGCAATATCGGTTGCGCTGATCGACGGTGTGGCAATCAACTCACGGTATAACTCGATAAAAGGGGGTAATTTTGTCTTCACTGTTGCCATTCCTTGAGTTAGGATAGTGTCATATTCATGCATTAATAGTGAATAAAAATACATTAACGGCGTGCGGATGGAAACCACAAATTACTCCATCGTCCAGCGCCGCTTGCGTGGGAAGACAGCGAAAATTCGCTGCAGCCCGGAAATTTGAGACCAGAAAAAGGTGTCAGTCTGATGTTGAATACGCTGATTGTTGGTGCCAGTGGTTATGCTGGCGTAGAGCTTGCGACCTACCTGAATCGTCATCCACAGGTGAACATAACCGCTTTGGCGGTTTCAGCGCAAAGCCCGGACGCAGGAAAATTACTTTCCGATCTTCATCCGCAGCTGAAAGGCATCCTCGATATGCCGCTGCAGCCTCTGAGCAGCGCCTCGCAGTATGCCGATAAAGTGGACGTCGTTTTTCTGGCGACCGCTCACGAAGTCAGCCATGACCTTGCGCCAGAGTTCCTCGCCGCGGGTTGTGTGGTATTCGATCTCTCCGCTGCTTTCCGCGTGAACGATCAAAGCTTCTTCACAGACTACTACGGCTTCCCGCATCAGCATCAGGACTGGCTGGAAAAAGCGGTATATGGTCTCGCCGAGTGGCAGCATGACAACATTAAAGAAGCGCAGCTGATTGCGGTGCCGGGTTGCTATCCTACCGCTGCCCAGCTGGCCTTAAAGCCGCTGGTCGAAGCGGGCCTGCTGAACGATGCGCAATGGCCAGTGATCAACGCCACCAGCGGCGTGAGCGGAGCAGGGCGCAAAGCGGCGGTCGGCACCAGCTTCTGTGAAGTCAGCCTGCAGCCGTACGGTATTTTCACCCATCGTCATCACCCAGAAATCGAAGCGCACCTCGGTGTGCCGGTGATCTTCACCCCGCATCTGGGCAACTTCCCGCGCGGTATTCTGGCCACCACCACCTGCCGGTTAAAAGCAGGTGTGACCGCCGACGACGTGGCAGAAGCGTTCCATAATGCCTATCACGATAAGCCACTGGTGCGTGTTTACGACCAAGGCGTGCCGTCCATTAAGGGTGTTGTTGGTCTGCCATTCTGCGACATCGGCTTTGCGGTGAAGGGTGAACACCTGATTGTGGTATCGGCAGAAGATAACCTGTTAAAAGGCGCTTCCTCACAGGCAGTGCAATGCCTGAATATTCGTTTCGGCTTCCCGGAAACGCAGTCACTTATTTAATCGGTGAAGAAGATTATGACGACTCCTTTGATTATTAAACTCGGTGGCGTACTGCTGGATAGCGAAGAGGCGCTGGAGCGCCTGTTTGGCGCGCTGGTGGCCTACCGGGCTGAGCATCAACGTCCACTGCTGATTGTGCACGGCGGTGGCTGCCTGGTGGATGAGCTGATGAGCAAGCTCTCGCTGCCGGTGAAAAAGAAAAATGGCCTGCGCGTCACGCCTGCGGATCAGATCGACATTATTACCGGCGCGCTGGCGGGAACCGCAAACAAAACCCTGCTGGCCTGGTCGAAAAAGCACGGTATTGAGGCGGTTGGCCTCTGCCTGGGCGACGGCAGCAGCGTTAACGTGGAAGCCTTCGACGAAGAACTCGGCCACGTGGGTCTGGCCACGCCAGGTTCGCCGGTGTTAATTAATACTCTGCTGACCGCCGGTTTCCTGCCAGTGATCAGTTCCATCGGCATCACTCAGGATGGTAAGTTAATGAACGTCAACGCCGACCAGGCTGCGACCGCATTGGCGGCCACCCTGGGTGCCGATTTAATCCTGCTGTCGGATGTCAGTGGCATCCTCGACGGCAAGGGACAGCGTATCGAAGAGATGACCGCCGCCAAAGCTGAGAAGTTGATTGCTGAAGGCGTGATCACTGACGGTATGATTGTCAAAGTCAATGCAGCCCTGGACGCTGCCCGCACGCTGGGCCGTCCAGTGGATATCGCCAGCTGGCGTCATGCTGAGCAGCTGCCGATCCTATTTAACGGCGTGTCAATTGGCACCCGGATCCTCGCTTAATCAGAAACGGATTCAAGGAAAAGACAATGCAAGACAAGAGCATCAAAAAAATCGTTCTGGCTTACTCCGGTGGTCTGGATACCTCCGCCATCATTCCATGGCTGAAAGAGAACTACGGCGGCTGTGAAGTGGTCGCATTTGTGGCTGATATCGGTCAGGAGCGTGGCGATCTTGAAGGCGTTGAGCAGAAAGCGCTGCAGTCAGGCGCGTCCGAATGTCACGTCGTCGATCTGCGTGAAGAGTTCATCAGCGAATACGTTTACCCCGTGCTGCAGACCGGTGCCTTGTATGAAGGCACCTATCTGCTGGGCACCTCAATGGCGCGTCCAATCATCGCTAAAGCGCAGGTTGAGCTGGCGTTGAAAGTGGGTGCCGATGCGTTGTGCCACGGAGCGACCGGTAAGGGTAACGACCAGGTGCGTTTTGAAACCACCTATACCGCGCTGGCACCACAGCTGAAAGTGGTTGCGCCATGGCGTGAGTGGAACCTGCGTTCCCGTGAAGCCCTGCTGGACTACCTGAAAGAGCGCAACATCCCAACCACCGCCTCTCTGGAAAAGATCTACAGCCGTGATGAAAACGCCTGGCATATCTCTACCGAAGGCGGCGTGCTGGAAAGCCCATGGAATGCACCGAATAAAGATTGCTGGGTGTGGACCGTCGATCCGCTGGAAGCGCCAGATCAGCCGGAGCAGGTGACTGTGACTGTTGAGAAAGGCCGCGTTGTTGCGATTAACGGTAAAGCGATGAGCCCGTTCCAGTGTCTGGACGCGCTGAACGTAATCGGTGCTAAACACGGCGTTGGCCGTATCGACATCGTGGAAAACCGTCTGGTCGGCATTAAATCCCGCGGCTGCTATGAAACCCCAGGCGGCACCATCATGGTGAACGCACTGCGCGCCGTAGAGCAGCTGGTTCTGGACCGTGACAGCTTCAAGTGGCGTGAGCAGTTGGGCCATGAGATGTCGTATGTGGTTTACGACGGTCGCTGGTTCGCGCCACTGCGCAAATCCATCCAGGCGGCGGCTGAGTCACTGGCTGAAGACGTGAACGGCGAAGTGGTGCTGCAGCTGTACAAAGGCACCGTGACGGCAACGCAGAAGAAATCGGCTAACAGCCTCTATTCTGAAGAGTTCGCGACCTTCGGCGAAGATGAAGTGTACGATCATCGTCACGCGGGTGGCTTCATCCGTCTGTTCTCCCTTTCTTCTCGCATCCGTGCGCTGAACGAAAAGAACAAGGCCTGAGTTCAGGCCAATCGCGCCAGGGAGATCCTCTCTGGCGCCTCGCTAAAATTTACTCTCACCAAACGAATTAATGGAGCACTGACATGGCACTTTGGGGTGGACGGTTTACTCAGGCAGCAGATCAACGTTTCAAACAGTTTAATGACTCGCTGCGCTTCGACTATCGTCTGGCAGAGCAGGATATTGTCGGATCCGTTGCCTGGTCCAAAGCGCTGGTGACGGTCAATGTTCTGACAGCAGAAGAGCAGCAGCAGCTGGAAAGCGCGCTGACGGTATTGCTGGAAGAGGTACGTGCTAATCCGCAGCAAATCCTTGAAAGCGATGCAGAAGATATTCACAGCTATGTTGAGGGACGCCTGATCGAGAAGGTCGGCGCACTGGGCAAAAAGCTCCATACCGGACGCAGCCGTAATGACCAGGTGGCGACCGATCTGAAATTGTGGTGTAAAGCGCAGGTCAGCGAATTGCTGATCGCTTCCCGCCAGTTGCAGCAGGCGCTGGTGGCCACTGCGGAAGCAAACCAGGATGCGGTGATGCCGGGTTACACCCACCTGCAACGCGCTCAGCCGGTGACCTTTGCGCACTGGTGCCTGGCGTATGTGGAAATGCTGGCGCGCGATGAAAGCCGACTGCAGGATACGCTGAAGCGCCTGGATGTCAGCCCGTTAGGCTGTGGCGCATTAGCCGGAACCGCATACGAAATCGATCGTGAGCAGCTGGCCGGCTGGTTGGGCTTTGCCTCCGCCACCCGTAACAGTCTGGACACGGTGTCTGACCGCGATCACGTGCTGGAACTGCTGTCCAATGCCTCAATCGGCATGGTGCATCTGTCGCGTTTCGCAGAAGACCTGATCTTCTTTAACACCGGTGAAGCGGGCTTTGTAGAGCTATCCGACCGCGTGACTTCCGGTTCTTCCCTGATGCCTCAGAAGAAAAACCCGGATGCACTGGAACTGATCCGTGGCAAATGTGGCCGTGTACAGGGCGCGCTGACCGGCATGATGATGACCCTGAAAGGTCTGCCGCTGGCTTACAATAAAGACATGCAGGAAGACAAAGAAGGCCTGTTCGACGCGTTGGACACCTGGTCAGACTGCCTGCATATGGCGGCGCTGGTGCTGGATGGTATTCAGGTGAAACGTCCACGTTGCCAGGAAGCGGCAGAACAGGGTTACGCTAACTCAACCGAACTGGCGGATTATCTGGTCAGCAAAGGCGTGCCGTTCCGTGAAGCTCACCATGTTGTCGGTGAAGTGGTGGTGGCGGCGATTGCGAAAGGCGTGGCGCTGGAAGCACTTAAGCTGACGGAGTTGCAGGCTTACAGCAGCGTGATTGCCGAAGATGTCTATCCGTTCCTGTCACTGCAATCCTGCCTGGACAAGCGTAATGCCAAGGGCGGTGTTTCTCCTCATCAGGTGTCGCTGGCAATTACTGATGCGAAAAATCGTCTGATTTAAGGTGCGCCCGAGCGGGAAGCGTTTTCCCTCCCACGAAAAAAGGCGGACCCATGGTCCGCCAAATAAGATTCGACTTTATTATACGTTCTCGGCACATAAGAGAACGGGTCATGCAGGCATCACCCGTTCTGCTCAGGTTCTCAGGCTACAAAAAACTTTTCCAGATCGTCACTGCCACCAATGTGGCGTCCACCGATAAACACCTGTGGCACCGTTGCACGGCCCGTTACGGCGCGAAGGCTGACGGTTGTCGCGTCCTGGCCCAGCACAATTTCCTCGTACTGAATACCGCGATCCTGCAGCATCTGCTTGGCCTTAGCGCAGAATGAACAGCCTGGCTTGGTGAACAGCGAGACGGACTCCTGCACCTTAAACTCCGGTGCCAGATAGCGCAGCATGGTGTCAGCATCAGACACTTCAAACGGGTCGCCCGGCTTGTTGGGTTCAACAAACATTTTTTCTACCACGCCGTTGCGCACCAGCATGGAGTAACGCCATGAACGTGGGCCAAAGCCGAGGTCGGCTTTCTCAACCAGCATCTCCATGCCACGGGTAAAATCACCGTTACCATCGGGAATAAACGTAATGTTCGAGGCGTGCTGATCGGCTTTCCAGGCATTCATCACAAAGGTGTCGTTTACCGACACACAGAGAATGCTATCAACGCCGTGCTTTTTAAAGACGTCAGACAGTTCGTTGTAACGTGGTAAATGGCTGGAAGAGCAGGTTGGGGTAAAGGCACCCGGCAGCGAAAACAGAATGACGGTTTTATCTTTGAAAAGCTCATCAGTCGTAATATCTACCCAGTTATCGCCCTGACGAGTATGAAAAGTGACCTGCGGGACTGACTTACCTTCCTGACTAGCAAACATAAATACCCTCTGTAATTTCTTAAAAATTGATTTATCTCGCGAACGGGGGACATTATTGCCATCTGCGCTTGATAGGGATAATCGTTGATTGCTATCCTATCTATCGCCACGGACTATCGTGGCCCGGAGGATAAAATGAATATTCGTGATCTTGAATACCTGGTAGCGTTGGCCGAACATCGTCATTTTCGACGTGCAGCAGATTCCTGCCATGTCAGCCAACCCACCCTGAGCGGCCAGATCCGCAAGCTCGAAGATGAGCTTGGCGTGATGTTACTCGAGCGAACCAGTCGTAAGGTGCTGTTTACCCAGGCTGGACTGTTGCTGGTCGATCAGGCGCGTACGGTTTTACGTGAAGTGAAAGTGCTAAAGGAGATGGCCAGCCAGCAAGGCGAAGAGATGTCCGGGCCAATGCATATCGGGCTGATACCGACTGTCGGGCCGTATTTGTTGCCGCAGATCGTCCCCAACCTGCACAAAACCTTCCCTAAGTTGGAAATGTACCTGCACGAAGCGCAGACCCAGCAGTTGCTGGCTCAGCTGGATAGCGGGAAGCTGGATTGTGCCATTCTGGCGCTGGTGAAAGAGTCAGAAGCCTTTATTGAAGTGCCGTTGTTTGACGAGCCGATGAAGCTGGCGATTTATCAGGATCACCCATGGCGCGATCGCGATCGTGTACCGATGTCCGATTTGGCCGGTGAAAAGCTGTTGATGCTGGAAGACGGGCACTGCTTACGCGATCAGGCGATGGGATTCTGCTTCCAGGCAGGCGCAGATGAAGATACCCACTTCCGTGCGACCAGTCTGGAGACGTTGCGCAATATGGTGGCAGCAGGCAGCGGCATTACGCTGTTACCTGCGTTAGCCGTACCGAAAGAACGCGTGCGCGACGGGGTTTGCTATCTGCCGTGCTACAAACCTGTCCCGCAGCGTACTATCGCGCTGGTTTATCGCCCGGGATCGCCACTGCGCGGCCGCTATGAGCAGCTGGCAGAGGCAATCAAAGTCCATATGCAAAACTATATGGGCCCGGCGTTAAAACAGGCGGTTTAAACCGTTTAATGCCGCCACGCGGTAGGCTTCGGCCATGGTGGGATAGTTGAAGGTGGTATTCACGAAGTACTCGATCGTGTTGCCGCCGTTCTTCTGTTCCATGATGGCCTGGCCGATGTGAATGATCTCCGCAGCACGCTCACCGAAGCAGTGGATGCCGAGGATCTCTTTGGTTTCGCGGTGGAAGAGAATTTTCAGGCTCCCGACATTCATCCCGACAATCTGCGCACGCGCCAGATGCTTAAATTGCGCACGACCGACTTCGTATGGCACCTTCATCGCCGTCAGCTGCTGTTCCGTTTTGCCGACAGAGCTGATCTCAGGGATGGTATAAATCCCGGTAGGGATGTCTTCAATCAGGTGGGCATTGGCTTCGCCTTTAATCAGCGCTTGTGCCGCAATACGGCCCTGATCGTAAGCCGCAGAGGCCAGACTTGGGTAGCCAATCACATCACCCACCGCGTAAATATGCGGTTGGGCGGTCTGATACATGCTGTTCACTTTCAGCAATCCACGGCCATCCGCTTCCAGACCGACATTTTCCAGCGACAGCGAATCGGTGTTACCGGTACGTCCGTTGGCGTAAAGCAGGCAGTCAGCTTTCACTTTCTTGCCTGACTTCAGGTGCATAATCACTCCGTCACTGACGCCTTCAATCTTCTCGAACTCTTCGTTGTGGCGAATAACCACGCCGCTGTTCCAGAAGTGGTAGGAAAGCGAATCCGAAATTTCCTGATCGAGGAACGCCAGCAGATGGTCGCGGGTGTTAATCAAATCGACCTTCACGTTCAGGCCACGGAAGATTGAGGCGTACTCACAGCCAATCACCCCAGCGCCATAAATAATGACGTGGCCGGGTTCATGGTGCAGGTTAAGAATGGAGTCGCTGTCGTAAACCCGAGGATGGGTAAAGTCGACGTCTGCAGGATGGTAAGGGCGTGAACCGCAGGCGATGACAAATTTCTCTGCCGTCAGGCGCTCCAGGCTACCGTCGTGGGACGCAATTTCAATGGTGTTGGCATCGATAAAGCGTGCATCGCCCTGATACAGTTCGCAGCGGTTACGTTCATAGAATCCCTGGCGCATACGGGTTTGCTGGCTAATCACGTTTTCAGTGTGGTTAAGGATGTCGGCAAACGAGGAGCGCAACAGACGGGTCTGATCGCTGTAAAGCGGGTTCTGGTTGAACTCGATAATACGGCTGACTGCGTGACGCAGTGCTTTGGATGGAATGGTTCCCCAATGCGTACAGCCGCCACCGATGTTGTGATAGCGCTCGATAACGGCGATGCGGGCACCCTGTTTCAGCAGGCCCATCGCGGCTCCCTCACCGCCAGGACCTGAACCAATCACAATGGCGTCGTAATCATAAGACTGTTGCATACCAATACGTCCTATTTTTTATACAATTTTTCAACGAGATTCTAACATCCCGATGACGACTTCCCAATTCTAACCGACTTTTTTGCCATCATTTGTCAAAGCGTGGGGTTAACAGGCGCTCACAAACTAGATGCCACTGTACGCTGAAATTTTTGTTATAGTGCCGATCAGCTAAGTAAAACAGGCACAAACATGACTACCATGGGCGTCAGAGCACAGCAGAAAGAACGGACAAGACGTTCGCTGATTGAAGCGGCATTTAGTCAACTAAGTGCCGAGCGGAGTTTTGCCAGCCTGAGTCTGAGAGAAGTCGCCAGGGAAGCGGGGATCGCACCGACGTCATTCTACCGTCATTTTCGTGATGTAGATGAGTTAGGGCTAACCATGGTCGATGAAAGTGGTCTGATGCTACGCCAGTTGATGCGCCAGGCGCGTCAACGCATCGCCAAAGGGGGCAGCGTCATTCGCACCTCCGTCTCCACATTTATGGAGTTTATTGGCAACAATCCCAACGCATTCCGCCTGTTGCTGCGGGAACGTTCAGGTACCTCGGCGGCATTTCGTGCTGCGGTGGCCCGGGAAATTCAGCATTTTATCGCCGAGCTGGCGGATTACCTTGAGATTGAAAACCGCATGCCGCGCAGCTTCACCGAAGCTCAGGCGGAAGCCATGGTCATTATCGTGTTTAACGCCGGTGCGGAAGCGCTGGATATCGATATCGATCAGCGTCGTCAGCTGGAAGAACGGCTGGTGTTGCAGCTGCGGATGATTTCGAAAGGGGCTTATTACTGGTATCGTCGTGAACAGGAGAGGCTGGCGGTAACGCTGGAATCCCATGACTAAAGGAAAGTGACATGAGTTTAGCGCCTGGCCGTGACAGAGGTACGCTGTTGCTGGCATTTCTTACCGGTTTGTCGATCAACGGGACGTTTTCGGTGTTATTCAGTTCCCTTGTGCCGTTCTCAATTTTTCCGCTTATCGCGCTTGGCCTGGCGGCCTGGTGCCTGCATCAACGCTATCTTAATCGCTCAATGCCGGATGGCATGCCTTCCCTGGCCGCCGCTTTTTTCCTGCTTGGTATCCTGCTTTACAGTGCCATTGTACGCGCTGAATATCCGGAAATCGGCTCTAACTTTATTCCGACCATCCTGATGGTAGCGCTGGTGTTCTGGATTGGACTTAAGCTGCGTACGCGCAAAAGCCAGGAGTAAAATGGGCGACTGAGGTCGCCCAAATGCTCAGCGTCGGGTCAGCAGAACGCCGCACTCCATATGGTGCGTATACGGGAACTGATCGAACAGCGCCAGCTTCTCAACCGTGTGCGTTTCTGACAGCGTGGCCAGGTTTTCGCACAGCGTTTGTGGGTTGCAGGAGATATAAAGGATGCGCGGGTAAGCCTGCACCATTTTCACCGTATCGGCATCCAGCCCACTGCGCGGCGGATCGACGAAAATCGTCTCGCACTGATAGCTCTGCAGATCGATGCCTTCCAGACGCCTGAACTGGCGCTTCCCTTTCATTGCTTCGGTAAACTCTTCCGCTGACATGCGGATGATCTGCACGTTATCAATATTGTTCACCGCAATATTGTACTGAGCCGAAGCCACCGACGGTTTCGCGATTTCAGTGGCCAGCACGCGGTTAAAGTTGCGGGCCAGCGCCAGCGAGAAATTGCCGTTACCGCAATACAGCTCCAGTAAATCCCCGGAAGAATCTTTGGTGACCTCCAGCGCCCACTCCAGCATCTGAATATTCATCGCCGCATTCGGCTGGGTGAAGCTGTTTTCGACCTGACGATAGATAATGTCTTTTCCGGCAACTGGTAAGCACTCATCAACGTAATCGCGATCCAGGCAGATTTTGGTCTTGGTGGCGCGACCAATCAGCTGTACGTCAAAACCTTCTGCCCGCAGCGCATCCCGCAGGGCTTCCGCTTCCTGCTGCCACTCTTCGGTCAGAGCACGATGATACAGCATCGAAACCACGATCTGGTTGCTCAGCGTGGACAGATAATCTACCTGGAAAAGCTTGTGGCGCAGCGTTTTGTTATCGCGAACGGCGTCAATCAGGCGTGGCATCAGCGCATTGATTAACTGGCTGGCCGCCGGGAAACTGTCAACCCGAATCCGCTCGCGGGTCTGTTGATCAAAGATGATGTGATACAGGTCATCCCCTTCGTGCCAGAGACGAAACTCCGCGCGCATACGGTAATGGCTGACCGGTGAACGAAATACGTCAACTTCCGGAGCCGCAAACGGGGTCATCAACGTCTGCAGACGGGTAACCTTTTCCTCAAGTTGGGCATCATAGTGTTCAATGGGCAGCTGTTCGGGCGTCATGCGTTTTCCTGGGTTGAAGGGCTTTTATTGCCGGGCGATTGTAGGCATCTGGCACTCAATGTCCAGTATTGTGCAGTTTCGCTGGGTTTTGGATGTCTGGATATCTGGACTTCTCTCATTGTTGAACATAAGATGCGATTTCCGGCCTTTCAAACAGTTAAAAGGGAATCCAGTACCAAGCTGGAGCTGACGCGCAGCGGTAGGGAATGTCTTGGCGAACGTAATTCAGACACTGTCTTCGGATGGGAAGTCTTCGCCATTTATGATTCCGAGCCCGAAGACCTGCCGGTATTACGTCGCAATTCCTGTGACCATCGCGTGCTATCGGTCGCAGGCCTGCGGCATCCTGCATGAATTTATGGATGCTTTGTCAAAAATGATAATTAATAAAACCCCACTGTTGGCTTTTAGCGCAACGGCGATTTCCCTCTGGGCGCAAAATGGCTTTGCGCATGATGCGGATAATACGCTGGTCACCACGGCGAATCGTTTTGCGCAGCCTGTCTCCTCGGTATTAGCGCCGACTACGGTTGTCACCCGGGAAGAAATTGACCGTTGGCAGTCTAAAAGCGTCGCGGATGTGATGCGTCGTCTGCCCGGTGTTGATATCGCGCAAAACGGCGGGCTGGGCCAGCAGAGCTCGCTGTTTATTCGTGGCACCAACTCCAGTCATGTGTTGATCCTGATTGATGGTATCCGTCTGAACCAGGCCGGTATCAGCGGCTCTTCCGACCTCAGCCAGATCCCTATTTCACTTGTCCAGCGTATTGAATACGTCCGTGGCGCGCGTTCTGCCGTATACGGCTCAGATGCGATTGGTGGTGTGGTTAATATTATTACCGGTCGCAGCAAGCCAGGTACGACGCTGACCGCCGGCGTCGGCTCGAATGGCTATCAGTCTTATGACGGTTCCACCCAGCAGATGCTTGGGCCGAATACCCGGGTGACCCTGGCAGGTAACTATACCTATACCAAAGGTTATGACGTGGTCGCCAACTATCCTGATGTCTACGGGGACCCGGCACAGAAAGATCGTGATGGATTTATGAGTAAATCCCTCTACGGCTCGGTAGAACAACAGTTTACGGACGAGCTGAGCGGTTTTGTGCGTGGCTATGGTTATGACAACCGCACCGCGTACGATAGCAGCCTCAGTTACGACGTTCCCGGCGCACTGGTTGATACCCGTCAGCTTTACAGCCAGACGTGGGATACCGGGCTGCGCTTTAATCGTGACATCTATTCTACTCAGCTGATTGCCAGCTACAGCCATACCAAGGATTACAATTACGATCCGCGTCTGGGCCGTTATGCCGATCCGGCGACGCTGGATGATGTTGAGCAGTACAACCTGCAATGGGGCAACACCGTTGCTGTCGGTTACGGCACCGTCAGCGCCGGCGTGGACTGGCAGAAGCAAACGTCAGAACCGAACACCAGCACTGTTACTGAAGGGCAGGAACAACGTAACACGGGCCTGTATGCCACGGCACAACAAAAGCTGGGCAGCGTCACGCTGGAAGGGGCAGTCCGTGGCGATGACAACAATACCTTCGGCTGGCATAACACCTGGCAAACCAGTGCCGCGTGGGAGTTTGTTGATGGCTACAGCGTCTTCGCCTCTTACGGTACCGCCTTTAAGGCGCCAAACCTCAGCCAGTTATACAGTGGAGTCTATGGTAACCGCGATCTGGACCCGGAAAAAAGCAAGCAGTGGGAAGGAGGCTTCGAGGGGCTGACCGGTCCGGTTAACTGGCGCCTGTCGGGTTATCGCAACGACATTGATAATCTGATTGATAGCGATCCAACCACTTACCGTTATTACAATATCGCCAAGGCCACTATTAAAGGTGTAGAGGCGACCGCGTCATTCGATACCGGCCCACTGAGCCATACCGTATCTTATGATTATGTTGATCCGCGTGACGGCAATACTAACGAAATCCTTGTTCGCCGTGCCAGGCAGCAGGTTAAGTACCAGCTGGATTACACGGTTTATGATTTTGACTGGTCACTCAGCTATCAATACCTGGGCGAGCGTTACGATAAGGACTTCAATACCTCTTATACCACCCGCACCGTCAAACTGGGTGGCGTTAGCCTGTGGGATCTCGCCGTTTCGTATCCGCTCACGTCTCAGCTGACCGTTCGTGGTAGAATAGCCAACCTGTTCGATAAAGATTACGAGACAGTTTATGGCTATCAAACTCCAGGAAGGGAGTATTACCTCAGCGGCAGTTACACCTTCTAAAGAGCGTCCCACCGTGCTGGTTTTTGACTCTGGCGTCGGTGGGCTTTCAGTCTATGAAGAGCTCCGGCAGCTGATGCCGGATCTCCACTACCTTTATGCCTTCGATAACGTGGCTTTTCCTTATGGTGAAAAGTCAGAAGAGTTCATCGTTCATCGCGTTGTCGATATCGTAGAGGCTGTCACCCGTCGCTACCCGCTGGCGTTAGTGGTGATAGCCTGTAACTCTGCCAGTACCGTTACCCTCCCGGCACTTCGTGCCCGTTTTGACTTCCCTGTTGTTGGCGTCGTGCCCGCGATTAAACCTGCTGCCCGTTTGACCCGTAATGGCATCGTCGGGTTACTGGCGACGCGGGGGACGGTAAAGCGTCCTTATACTCACGAGCTGGTGGCGCGTTTTGCCAGTGAATGCAAAACGGAAATGTTGGGATCGGCCGAGCTGGTTGAGCTGGCTGAAGCGAAGCTTCAGGGCAAACCCGTTCCGCTTGAAGAGGTACGCCGTATTCTGCAGCCGTGGCTGCGAATGAAAGAACCGCCAGATACCGTGGTGTTGGGCTGTACCCACTTCCCTCTATTAAATGAGGAGTTACAACAAGTCTTACCGGAAGGGACGCGTTTAGTGGATTCAGGTGCGGCGATAGCGCGTCGTACGGCCTGGTTATTAGAAAATGAATCCCCGGCGGCTTTTTCTGACGACAGCAATATCGCTTTCTGCATGGACATCACCGAGCAGGCAGTACAATTAATGCCCGTTTTGAAGCGTTACGGCTTCGAAAAGCTCGAAAAACTGGCGCTTTAGCTGGTTTATGAGTGAAAAATAATCGGTTGAAAAGTTTTTTGCATTTAGCACTTGTCAGTCTCCAGAAAATCCCTATACTGCGCCTCCACTGACACGGAACAACGACTTACAGGTTGCCGGGTCAGGAAGAGAAAAGTGAGAAAATTCCTTGACTCTTCAGCGGGAAAGCGTAATATCTGCACCCCGCGCCACACGAGATTATGTGGCACTGCTCTTTAACAATTTATCAGACAATCTGTGTGGGCACTCGCAGGATTGATATCAGCGTCGCAAGGCGCAAAAAATATCAAGCCTTAAGAGTGAACACATAATGAAATTCATTATGACGTTTTACACTTGAGCATCGCTGAACTTGTTTCAGCAAATCGAACTTTTAATTGAAGAGTTTGATCATGGCTCAGATTGAACGCTGGCGGCAGGCCTAACACATGCAAGTCGAACGGTAGCACAGAGAGCTTGCTCTTGGGTGACGAGTGGCGGACGGGTGAGTAATGTCTGGGAAACTGCCTGATGGAGGGGGATAACTACTGGAAACGGTAGCTAATACCGCATAACGTCTTCGGACCAAAGTGGGGGACCTTCGGGCCTCACACCATCGGATGTGCCCAGATGGGATTAGCTAGTAGGTGGGGTAATGGCTCACCTAGGCGACGATCCCTAGCTGGTCTGAGAGGATGACCAGCCACACTGGAACTGAGACACGGTCCAGACTCCTACGGGAGGCAGCAGTGGGGAATATTGCACAATGGGCGCAAGCCTGATGCAGCCATGCCGCGTGTATGAAGAAGGCCTTCGGGTTGTAAAGTACTTTCAGCGGGGAGGAAGGCGACAGGGTTAATAACCCTGTCGATTGACGTTACCCGCAGAAGAAGCACCGGCTAACTCCGTGCCAGCAGCCGCGGTAATACGGAGGGTGCAAGCGTTAATCGGAATTACTGGGCGTAAAGCGCACGCAGGCGGTCTGTCAAGTCAGATGTGAAATCCCCGGGCTTAACCTGGGAACTGCATTTGAAACTGGCAGGCTAGAGTCTTGTAGAGGGGGGTAGAATTCCAGGTGTAGCGGTGAAATGCGTAGAGATCTGGAGGAATACCGGTGGCGAAGGCGGCCCCCTGGACAAAGACTGACGCTCAGGTGCGAAAGCGTGGGGAGCAAACAGGATTAGATACCCTGGTAGTCCACGCCGTAAACGATGTCGACTTGGAGGTTGTGCCCTTGAGGCGTGGCTTCCGGAGCTAACGCGTTAAGTCGACCGCCTGGGGAGTACGGCCGCAAGGTTAAAACTCAAATGAATTGACGGGGGCCCGCACAAGCGGTGGAGCATGTGGTTTAATTCGATGCAACGCGAAGAACCTTACCTGGCCTTGACATCCACGGAATTCGGCAGAGATGCCTTAGTGCCTTCGGGAACCGTGAGACAGGTGCTGCATGGCTGTCGTCAGCTCGTGTTGTGAAATGTTGGGTTAAGTCCCGCAACGAGCGCAACCCTTATCCTTTGTTGCCAGCGAGTAATGTCGGGAACTCAAAGGAGACTGCCGGTGACAAACCGGAGGAAGGTGGGGATGACGTCAAGTCATCATGGCCCTTACGGCCAGGGCTACACACGTGCTACAATGGCGCATACAAAGAGAAGCGAACTCGCGAGAGCAAGCGGACCTCACAAAGTGCGTCGTAGTCCGGATCGGAGTCTGCAACTCGACTCCGTGAAGTCGGAATCGCTAGTAATCGTAGATCAGAATGCTACGGTGAATACGTTCCCGGGCCTTGTACACACCGCCCGTCACACCATGGGAGTGGGTTGCAAAAGAAGTAGGTAGCTTAACCTTCGGGAGGGCGCTTACCACTTTGTGATTCATGACTGGGGTGAAGTCGTAACAAGGTAACCGTAGGGGAACCTGCGGTTGGATCACCTCCTTACCTGAAGATACCTTCCCGCGTAGTGTCCACAACAGATTGTCTGATAGAAAAGTAACGAGCAGAAAAAACCTCTACAGGCTTGTAGCTCAGGTGGTTAGAGCGCACCCCTGATAAGGGTGAGGTCGGTGGTTCAAGTCCACTCAGGCCTACCAAATTTTCACTCATGCTGCGTTATGCGCGCGGTCGTTTACCTTAAGTAAACTTCCCTTCCGCATGCCTTGCCTGAGTAAAAATTACATTTCTCCCAAAGAGTAGTGTCCTCAACGTCCTCTTCGAAAGAAAAGAACGTAAGTGGTAGTAGATGGTCTCTGCAGTAACTGTATGGGGCTATAGCTCAGCTGGGAGAGCGCCTGCCTTGCACGCAGGAGGTCAGCGGTTCGATCCCGCTTAGCTCCACCATGCAGTTTTCTGACAATACTTCAGAGCGTACCGGCAACGGTGTGCTGCGAAGTATTATGCTCTTTAACAATCCGGAACAAGCTGAAAATTGAAACGACATGTCGTTTTCATTCTCCGTAATAAGAATGAAATCAACGATATGTTCGAGTCTCTCAAATGCTTACAACAGCAGTGTCTTTCGGGACGCTTGTGGGTTGTGAGGTTAAGTGACTAAGCGTACACGGTGGATGCCTAGGCAGTCAGAGGCGATGAAGGGCGTGCTAATCTGCGATAAGCGTCGGTAAGGTGATATGAACCGCAATAACCGACGATACCCGAATGGGGAAACCCGGTGCACCTTGGTGCATCATTGCAACATGAATACATAGTGTTGCAAGGCGAACCTGGGGAACTGAAACATCTAAGTACCCAGAGGAAAAGAAATCAACCGAGATTCCCCCAGTAGCGGCGAGCGAACGGGGAACAGCCCAGAACCTGAATCAGCTTGTGCATTAGTGGAAGCGTCTGGAAAGTCGCAGGGTACAGGGTGATACTCCCGTACACAAAAATGCACTTGCTGTGAGTTCGATGAGTAGGGCGGGACACGTGACATCCTGTCTGAATATGGGGGGACCATCCTCCAAGGCTAAATACTCCTGACTGACCGATAGTGAACCAGTACCGTGAGGGAAAGGCGAAAAGAACCCCGGCGAGGGGAGTGAAACAGAACCTGAAACCGTGTACGTACAAGCAGTGGGAGCACCTTCGTGGTGTGACTGCGTACCTTTTGTATAATGGGTCAGCGACTTATATTCTGTAGCAAGGTTAACCGTATAGGGGAGCCGAAGGGAAACCGAGTCTTAACTGGGCGTTAAGTTGCAGGGTATAGACCCGAAACCCGGTGATCTAGCCATGGGCAGGTTGAAGGTTGGGTAACACTAACTGGAGGACCGAACCGACTAATGTTGAAAAATTAGCGGATGACTTGTGGCTGGGGGTGAAAGGCCAATCAAACCGGGAGATAGCTGGTTCTCCCCGAAAGCTATTTAGGTAGCGCCTCGTGAACTCATCTTCGGGGGTAGAGCACTGTTTCGGCTAGGGGGCCATCCCGGCTTACCAACCCGATGCAAACTGCGAATACCGAAGAATGTTATCACGGGAGACACACGGCGGGTGCTAACGTCCGTCGTGAAGAGGGAAACAACCCAGACCGCCAGCTAAGGTCCCAAAGTCATGGTTAAGTGGGAAACGATGTGGGAAGGCACAGACAGCCAGGATGTTGGCTTAGAAGCAGCCATCATTTAAAGAAAGCGTAATAGCTCACTGGTCGAGTCGGCCTGCGCGGAAGATGTAACGGGGCTAAACCATGCACCGAAGCTGCGGCAGCGACGCTTAGGCGTTGTTGGGTAGGGGAGCGTTCTGTAAGCCGTCGAAGGTGGCCTGTGAAGGCTGCTGGAGGTATCAGAAGTGCGAATGCTGACATAAGTAACGATAAAGCGGGTGAAAAGCCCGCTCGCCGGAAGACCAAGGGTTCCTGTCCAACGTTAATCGGGGCAGGGTGAGTCGACCCCTAAGGCGAGGCCGAAAGGCGTAGTCGATGGGAAACAGGTTAATATTCCTGTACTCGGTGTTACTGCGAAGGGGGGACGGAGAAGGCTATGTTAGCCGGGCGACGGTTGTCCCGGTTTAAGCATGTAGGCGGAGAGTTTAGGTAAATCCGGACTCTTATTAACGCTGAGGTGTGATGACGAGGCACTACGGTGCTGAAGTAACAAATGCCCTGCTTCCAGGAAAAGCCTCTAAGCATCAGGTAACACGGAATCGTACCCCAAACCGACACAGGTGGTCAGGTAGAGAATACCAAGGCGCTTGAGAGAACTCGGGTGAAGGAACTAGGCAAAATGGTGCCGTAACTTCGGGAGAAGGCACGCTGGCGCGTAGGTGAAGGGACTTGCTCCCGGAGCTGAAGCCAGTCGAAGATACCAGCTGGCTGCAACTGTTTATTAAAAACACAGCACTGTGCAAACACGAAAGTGGACGTATACGGTGTGACGCCTGCCCGGTGCCGGAAGGTTAATTGATGGGGTTATCCGCAAGGAGAAGCTCTTGATCGAAGCCCCGGTAAACGGCGGCCGTAACTATAACGGTCCTAAGGTAGCGAAATTCCTTGTCGGGTAAGTTCCGACCTGCACGAATGGCGTAATGATGGCCAGGCTGTCTCCACCCGAGACTCAGTGAAATTGAACTCGCTGTGAAGATGCAGTGTACCCGCGGCAAGACGGAAAGACCCCGTGAACCTTTACTATAGCTTGACACTGAATATTGAACCTTGATGTGTAGGATAGGTGGGAGGCTTTGAAGCGTGGACGCCAGTCTGCGTGGAGCCAACCTTGAAATACCACCCTTTAACGTTTGATGTTCTAACCTGGCGCCGTGATCCGGCGTGGGGACAGTGTCTGGTGGGTAGTTTGACTGGGGCGGTCTCCTCCTAAAGAGTAACGGAGGAGCACGAAGGTTAGCTAATCACGGTCGGACATCGTGAGGTTAGTGCAATGGCATAAGCTAGCTTGACTGCGAGAGTGACGGCTCGAGCAGGTGCGAAAGCAGGTCATAGTGATCCGGTGGTTCTGAATGGAAGGGCCATCGCTCAACGGATAAAAGGTACTCCGGGGATAACAGGCTGATACCGCCCAAGAGTTCATATCGACGGCGGTGTTTGGCACCTCGATGTCGGCTCATCACATCCTGGGGCTGAAGTAGGTCCCAAGGGTACGGCTGTTCGCCGTTTAAAGTGGTACGCGAGCTGGGTTTAGAACGTCGTGAGACAGTTCGGTCCCTATCTGCCGTGGGCGCTGGAAGATTGAGAGGGGTTGCTCCTAGTACGAGAGGACCGGAGTGAACGCACCACTGGTGTTCGGGTTGTCATGCCAATGGCATTGCCCGGTAGCTAAGTGCGGAAAAGATAAGCGCTGAAAGCATCTAAGCGCGAAACTTGCCTCGAGATGAATCTTCCCTGGGCCTTTAAGGCCCCTGAAGGGACGTTGAAGACTACGACGTTGATAGGCCGGGTGTGTAAGCGCAGCGATGCGTTGAGCTAACCGGTACTAATGACCCGTGAGGCTTAACCTTACAACACCAGAAGCGTTCTGGTGAGCGTCTGAGAGACACAAACAGATATTTTCAGCTTGAACCGGATAAAGAATTATCTGTTCTGCGGACCCCGGTCCGTGGGATTTTGCTTTGTGGTAAGGCGGCAAGTGCCGTGAAGGAAGGAGCATACTGAGGTATGTGACTGAGTTTACAAGCGCGGCCAACGCGGCCACGGAGCGAAATACACAGGACAGAGCACAGAATTTGCCTGGCGGCTTTAGCGCGGTGGTCCCACCTGACCCCATGCCGAACTCAGAAGTGAAACGCCGTAGCGCCGATGGTAGTGTGGGGTCTCCCCATGCGAGAGTAGGGAACTGCCAGGCATCAATTTAGACCATTTTATGGTCATGACCTTTCCAGTGACACGGAAAGGGCGAAACACCTGATATCAGAAGCAACATTCTGAAGTCAGTACAGAATCGGTGGAGCGGTAGTTCAGTTGGTTAGAATACCTGCCTGTCACGCAGGGGGTCGCGGGTTCGAGCCCCGTCCGTTCCGCCACCCTTTTAGGGGCGTAGTTCAATTGGTAGAGCACCGGTCTCCAAAACCGGGTGTTGGGAGTTCGAGTCTCTCCGCCCCTGCCATTAAAAATGATCCTTTGCTTCGGCAAAGGATTTTTTTTGCCTGTAATAAAGCAATTTCTGCTGCAAATTCCTCCAGTCCCCTCTCTTCAGATGAAAAAAATGGCCAGTAAACTGACCATTCTGTTCGCTTTTCATGCCCGAATTACTGCGTATTAACCGGAAATTTAATCAACTGACGAATATGCGTTTGTTGATCGCTGTTCTGTAACCACACGGCATAAAGCGGTCTGACGGCCACTGGCGTGTCCGGGATCACCACCAGATCCGGGTATTCACTTTGCCAGATGTCCGGCAGGAATGAGCAGGCTCCCGTGGTGTGCAGCAGCTGCCGGGTTAAATGGGCCGAGGTGGTCGTTAACACAGGGACGTCATCTGCACCGGCAAGATAGCTCTCATGTTGGTGAAAATCAGCGCCCCATTCCAGCTTGATATAGTCATATTTATCTCGTTTGTCCGTTTTTCGTGAACGATACAGGGTTAATGAGATATGCCCAATTTGCTGGCTGGTAAGCTCATCCATTTTCGGTGCCTCAGTGGTGATCAGCAGATCCAACTGACGCTCATGCAATTGCTTCACCAGCAGATGACGCTGAGCGACACGCGCTTCGAGGTGAAGGCTTTCACGGTTCTCATACAGTGTCTGCAGCCAGGGCGTGAGGTAAGCCTCCCATAACGACGCACTGGCCCCAATCGACAGCTCATGATGCTGCTGGGTGTGCGAGACTTCCTTCTTGGCCATCATCCATGTGCTCATCAAACTTTCGGCGTAAGGCAACAGGCGCTCACCAGCCGAAGTCAGCCGTATGTTATTGCGGTGGCGGGTAAAAAGATTCACCCCCAGCTGATTTTCAAGCTGCCTGATGCGAAAACTCACGGCCGATTGTGTGAGATAGAGCGCTTCAGCGGCACGTCCAAAGTGGCGAGTTCTGCTCACTTCAAGAAAGGTCTTCAGTAATTCCGTATCCACATCCATCTCCTAAAAAACATTTGTCGTTATGATTTAAATGTTTTGTTTTACACTCTGTCAAGCGTATCTAATACTCCGCGCCATAAATAGCACGGCCATAGAAGAGTTAGGAGCGTGTAGAATGGCGGAAAGCTTCGCAACAACTAATCGTTTTTTTGACAACAAACACTATCCGCGTGGATTCTCCCGTCATGGTGATTTCACCATCAAAGAAGCCCAACTTCTTGAGCGTTATGGTTACGCTTTTAACGAGTTGGATCTGGTAAAACGTGAGCCTGCAACGGAAGAAGAGCGTCTGTTTGTTGAGGTGTGCCGCGGCATCCGTGAGCCACAGACTGAAGCAGAGCGCGTCTGGTCCAAGTACATGAGCCGGATTAAGCGTCCTAAACGTTTCCACACCCTGTCTGGCGGTAAGCCACAGATGGAAGGTGTGGAAGATTACACGGATAGCGACGATTAAGATAAAAGGGGCTTCGGCCCCTTTTTCATTCCAGACTTTTCTGTAGATGGCTAAGTAACCTGTCGATCCCCCGATAACTTAGCGCCTCGTGCAGGTGCTCTCGCTGAATACTCTCCTTCTTACCTAAATCTGCAATCGTCCGGGCAACCTTCAGAATACGCTGCCAGGCGCGAACTGACAGACCTAACTGATTCAATACCTCTTCCAGCCACTGCGCATCCTGCTGTGTTATCCGGCAATCGCGCTTAATTTCTTTGGGCTGAATCAGGGCATTAACCTTTCCGGCACGATCAAGCTGGCGTTGTCGGGCCGCAATCACCCTCAGTCGAATAGTGGTACTGCTTTCACTGTTCGCGTTTTGCCTGCTCAGTGTGCCGGGTGGAAGCAGAGGGACTTCAAGCGAAAGATCGAAGCGATCGAGGAACGGTCCGGACAGTTTGTTGAGGTAGCGAAGCGTCTGCTGGGGCGTGCTGCGATTATGGGTACCGTGATAATGACCTGTCGGGCTGGGGTTCATTGCGGCTATTAACTGAAAGCGCGCCGGGTAGGTCACTTTCGCCCGCGCGCGTGAAATACAAATCTCACCAGACTCCAGCGGTTCTCTCAGCGCATCCAGCGTTTTTCGATCAAACTCTGGCAGCTCATCCAGAAACAGAATGCCGTTGTGTGCCAGCGAAATCTCGCCGGGTTTTGGCAGTGAACCGCCACCGACCAGCGCATAGCGTGATGACGTGTGATGAGGGGCCCGGAATGGGCGCTGTCGCCATTGTTGATGCAGGATACCTGTGCTGACCAGGCTGGCGATGGCGGCGCTCTCCAGGGCCTCCTCATCGCTTAATGATGGCATCAACCCGATTAGCCTGGTGGCAAGCATGGTCTTCCCTGTGCCGGGTGGCCCAATCAGTAACAGGTTATGCCCACCGGCGGCACAAATTTCCAGTGCCCGCTTCGCCAGTTGCTGACCCACGATGTCACTGAGGTCTCCTCCTTGCCAGCCTACCTCAGGTAACTCACATCGTGCCTCTTCAAGCGTTGTGTGGCCGGCCAGAAAATGGCAAACGTTGAGCAGGTGACCGCTCAGCAAGCTTTTCGCCTCGTGGATCATGCCGACCTCTTCAAGGTTATCGCTGGACAAGATCAGCTGGCGCTGTGCCTGAGTGGCTGCCAGCGCTGCGGGAATGGCGCCCTGTACGCCACGGAGAGCACCTGTTAAAGCTAACTCTCCCAGGAATTCATATTGCCCCAACTTCTCCGCAGGAATCTGCTCTGAGGCCGCCAGAATCGCTATTGCAATAGGAAGATCGTATCTTCCCCCTTCTTTGGGAAGATCGGCTGGCGCAAGATTGACGGTGATGCGTTTAGCGGGAAAGGTAAAGCCACAGTTGATGATGGCACTGCGTACCCGATCGCGGGCTTCCTTTACCGTCGTTTCAGGCAGACCCACCAGGGAAAGCGCGGGCAGGCCATTACTGAGATGGACTTCAACCAACACCAATGGTGCCTCGATACCAATAGCGGCTCGGGTATAGGCAAGAGATAGCGACATAGACACTCCTTGTTTATCGCAGTCTTACTTTTCAGCGGAACACTTTCGAGTGCCAACGGCTCCTAAACCGGGCGGGCTCGCAAAAAATATCGTCCTGAAGACAGATTTTATTACTTCCGCTCGACAGGGCTCGTAATCTGAACGCTGTTTTTTTCACCTGTAGTCATTGCGCAGGGTGCGTAATGAATAATTTTCAGGATCTGGCTTATTCCCTGAATAACCATCGCTTTTTTGAATATTGCAGCGCGCAGCATAAAATAAAATGATGAAAAAAGTTGAGTTTGACTCGCTAACTGTGATAACTCTGTAGGCATTACTTCGAACAAGCGAAATTATCGAATACAAATGAAAGCCCTTCTACGAGTCGTCAGCCTAGTCATTATTAACGTCGTCGTGATTATTATCACGCCGTGCGGGGCTACGCTCGGAGAAAGAAAGGCTTAAAAATCAAGCCTGATTTCGAAAGAACCCCCGCACCGAAAGGTCCGGGGGTTTTTTTTTGGCAGGTTATCAATGACAGAGGAACAGATTATGAACAGTAGAATAAAATGCTGTTGTTCCCAGCCAGAGGCGGGGAAATAACTATGAATGGTGCTCAGTGGGTGGTTCAGGCGTTGCGTGCGCACGGTGTCGAGACAGTTTTCGGCTATCCGGGTGGGGCGATTATGCCCGTCTATGATGCGCTCTATGACGGTGGCGTCGAACACCTACTCTGTCGCCATGAGCAGGGCGCAGCAATGGCCGCTATCGGCTACGCCCGTTCTACTGGCAAAGTCGGCGTGTGCATCGCCACTTCCGGCCCGGGTGCAACGAACCTTATCACCGGCCTGGCTGATGCGATGATGGATTCTGTTCCAGTTGTAGCAATCACCGGTCAGGTTTCCTCTGCCTTTATCGGTACTGATGCGTTTCAGGAAATTGACGTGCTGGGAATGTCCCTGTCCTGCACCAAACACAGCTTCCTGGTGGAATCACTGGAAGAACTGCCAGAAGTGATGGCTGAAGCTTTCGCTATCGCGCAGTCTGGTCGTCCTGGCCCGGTACTGATCGACATTCCTAAAGATATTCAGCTGGCGAGTGGCGAGTTAACGGCTCACCTGTTGCCGGTCGAAGCCGAGACCGAGCATCCTCATCAGGAATTGCAGCTGGCAAGAGCCATGCTGGCGCAGGCGAAGAAGCCAATCCTCTATGTGGGCGGCGGTGTTGGCATGGCCGGCGCCGTTGCGGCACTGCGCGCTTTTGTTAAAGAGACCGGCATTCCAACTGTTGCTACGCTTAAAGGGTTGGGTACGCCCGATGCCGAAGACCCATGCTACCTGGGCATGTTAGGTATGCATGGCACCAAAGCCGCTAACTACGCAGTGCAACAGTGTGATGTGTTGATTGCCGTCGGTGCGCGCTTTGATGACCGTGTGACGGGCAAGTTAAACACCTTCGCTCCGCATGCCAGCGTGATCCATATGGACATTGACCCGGCTGAATTGAATAAACTGCGTCAGGCCCATGTGGCATTGCGCGGTGACCTGAATAAAATGCTGCCAGACTTATATCATCCGGCAGACATCAGCACCTGGCGCGAGCACGTCATCGCGATGAAAGCGGAAAACGGCTGGCGTTACGATCATCCAGGTGAAGCTATCTTTGCCCCATTGTTCCTGAAGCAGTTGTCCGATCGTAAACCCGCCAGCGCTATCGTCACCACTGACGTGGGCCAGCATCAGATGTGGGCCGCACAGCATATGCTTTTCAACCGCCCGGAGAACTTCATCACCTCCAGCGGGCTGGGTACGATGGGCTTTGGCCTGCCAGCCGCCGTCGGTGCGCAGGTTGCCCGCCCGGACGATACCGTTATCTGCGTTTCCGGCGATGGTTCATTCATGATGAACGTGCAGGAGCTCGGCACCATTAAACGTAAGCAGCTGCCGGTGAAAATCGTGCTGATGGATAACCAGCGTTTGGGCATGGTTCGCCAGTGGCAGCAACTGTTTTTCTCCGAGCGCTACAGCGAAACCAATTTGTCCGACAATCCAGACTTCCTGACCCTGGCCAGCGCGTTTGATATCCCTGGCCAGCGCATTACCCGGAAAGACCAGGTCGACGCCGCATTAGACGCTTTGCTGCACAGTGAAGGGCCATACATGCTCCACGTCGCCATCGACGAGCATGAAAACGTCTGGCCTTTGGTACCGCCTGGTGCCAGCAACGAAAATATGATGGAGAAAACCTCATGATGCAGCATCAATTGTCTATCGAAGCCCGCTTCAGACCCGAAATACTGGAGCGGATATTGCGGGTTGTCAGACACCGTGGTTTCCAGGTGTGTGCGATGAATATGGCTTCCAGTAATAATACCGACAACATTAATATTGAAATGACCGTTGCCAGCCAGCGCTCAGTCGATTTACTGTCAACACAATTAAGCAAGCTGATGGATGTCGCGTGCGTCCAGATCCAACAACAGACAACACAACAGATCCGCGCCTGAGCGCGAAAGGAAAATAAGAATGACGAAGAAAGCTGACTTTATCTGGTTCAATGGCGAGATGGTTAAGTGGGAAGACGCGAAGGTCAGCGTGATGTCCCACGCACTGCACTACGGTACGTCTGTGTTTGAAGGCGTCCGCTGCTACGACTCGCACAAAGGCCCGGTAGTCTTCCGCCATCGTGAACATATGCAGCGCCTGCACGACTCTGCAAAAATCTATCGTTTCCCGGTCAGCCAGAGCGTTGATGAACTGATGGAAGCGTGCCGCGAAGTTCTGCGCGTCAACAAACTGAAAAGCGCTTATATCCGTCCGCTGGTCTTCGTTGGCGACGTGGGTCTGGGTGTTAACCCGCCAGAAGGCTTCAGCACCGATGTGATCATTGCCGCGTTCCCTTGGGGCGCGTACCTGGGTCCTGAAGCGCTGGAACAGGGTATTGATGCCATGGTGTCCTCCTGGAACCGTGTGGCGCCCAACACCATCCCAACTGCTGCTAAAGCGGGCGGTAACTACCTGTCCTCACTGCTGGTAGGCAGCGAAGCTCGCCGCCACGGCTATCAGGAAGGCATCGCTCTGGATACTCAGGGCTACATCTCTGAAGGTGCGGGTGAGAACCTGTTCGAAGTGAAAGAGGGCATTCTGTTTACCCCGCCATTCACCTCTTCAGCGCTGCCGGGCATTACGCGTGATGCGATCATCAAGCTGGCTAAAGACATGGGTATCGAAGTCCGTGAGCAGGTGCTGTCACGTGAATCTCTGTATCTGGCCGACGAAGTCTTCATGTCAGGTACGGCTGCTGAAATCACACCGGTTCGCAGCGTAGACGGTATCCAGGTAGGTGAAGGCAAACGCGGTCCGGTTACTGCCCGCATTCAGTCCGCCTTCTTCGGCCTGTTCACTGGCGAAACAGAAGACAAATGGGGCTGGCTGGATTCGGTTAACCCATAATAAAAAAATACCTGAGCGGGCGTCATATGACGCCCGCGCACTATCTGATTTTGGAGTATGAGCATGCCTAAGTTACGTTCCGCTACCACCACACATGGCCGCAATATGGCCGGTGCCCGTGCCCTCTGGCGCGCCACTGGAATGACCGACGACGATTTCGGTAAGCCAATCATTGCGGTAGTTAACTCCTTTACCCAGTTCGTACCGGGCCACGTTCACCTGCGCGACATGGGGAAACTCGTCGCTGAGCAGATTGAAGCATCCGGCGGCGTGGCAAAAGAGTTCAACACTATTGCGGTGGATGATGGGATCGCAATGGGGCATGGCGGCATGCTGTACTCTCTGCCGTCGCGTGAATTGATTGCAGACTCGGTCGAGTATATGGTGAATGCGCACTGTGCCGATGCGATGGTCTGTATCTCCAACTGCGACAAAATCACCCCGGGGATGCTGATGGCTTCCCTGCGTTTGAATATCCCCGTGATCTTCGTTTCTGGCGGCCCGATGGAAGCCGGTAAAACCAAGCTCTCTGACAAAATCATCAAGCTGGATCTGGTCGATGCGATGATCCAGGGCGCAAACCCGAACGTCAGCGATGCCGACAGCGAGCAGATCGAACGCTCCGCGTGCCCGACCTGTGGATCCTGTTCCGGTATGTTTACCGCCAACTCAATGAACTGCCTGACCGAAGCGCTGGGCCTTTCCCAACCGGGTAACGGTTCACTGCTGGCGACTCACGCCGACCGTAAAGACCTGTTCCTGAATGCCGGTAAGCGCATTGTTGAACTGACCAAACGCTGGTATCGGCAGGATGATGAAAGCGCGCTGCCGCGTAACATCGCCAATAAAGCGGCTTTCGAGAACGCCATGACGTTGGATATCGCCATGGGTGGTTCCACCAATACCGTTCTGCACCTGCTGGCCGCTGCGCTGGAGGGTGATATCGACTTCAATATGTCAGATATTGACCGTCTGTCACGCAAAGTGCCACACCTGTGTAAAGTGGCGCCGAGCACCCCGAAATACCATATGGAAGACGTGCACCGCGCAGGTGGCGTATTCGGTATCCTCGGCGAATTAAGCCGTGCCGGCCTGATGGATCAAAGCGTCCGTAACGTGCTGGGTCTGACCCTGCAGGAAACGCTGGATCAGTACGACATCATGCTGACCAAAGATGAAGACGTGAAGAAGATGTTCCGTGCTGGCCCGGCCGGTATCCGCACCACTCAGGCGTTCTCTCAGGACTGCCGTTGGGAAACGCTGGATGACGATCGCAAAGAAGGCTGTATTCGTACACGTGAATTCGCCTTCAGTCAGGATGGTGGTCTGGCCGTGCTGTACGGTAACCTCGCTGAAGATGGTTGCATCGTTAAAACTGCGGGCGTGGAAAAAGAGAGCCACACCTTCCGTGGTCCGGCCAAAGTCTACGAAAGCCAGGATGATGCCGTTGCGGCGATCCTGGGCGGCAAAGTGGTTGCCGGTGATGTGGTTGTAATCCGTTACGAAGGACCTAAAGGCGGACCGGGCATGCAGGAAATGCTTTACCCGACCACCTATCTGAAATCGATGGGCCTCGGCAAAAGCTGTGCGCTGATCACCGATGGACGCTTCTCCGGCGGTACTTCCGGGCTGTCGATCGGCCATGCTTCACCAGAAGCGGCCAGCGGCGGAACCATTGCGCTGGTGAGAGATGGCGACATCATTGATATCGATATTCCTAATCGCGGCATCAAGGTTGATGTGCCAGATAACGTGCTGCATGCCCGTCGCGAAGAAGAAGAAGCCCGCGGTAGCGAGGCCTACACGCCACATGGTCGTGTGCGTGAAGTTTCCTATGCCCTGCGCGCTTATGCCTTACTGGCAACCAGTGCGGACAAAGGCGCTGTGCGTGACAAGAGCAAGCTGGGAGGCTAACAACGATGGCTGAGTCTCAACCGTTACCCGACGAGCCATGCGGCGCGGAGTATCTGCGGGCGGTTCTCCGCTCGCCGGTATACGAAGTGGCGCAGGTGACCCCGTTGCAGAAGATGGAGAAGATCTCTTCCCGTCTGGGCAACACCATTTTGGTCAAGCGTGAAGATCGTCAGCCGGTGCACAGCTTCAAGCTGCGCGGGGCTTACGCGATGATCGCAACGTTGAATGAAGAGCAGAAAGCGCGCGGGGTGATTACCGCATCCGCCGGCAATCATGCTCAGGGCGTGGCGTTATCGGCATCAAAGTTAGGGATTGCTTCCCTGATTGTGATGCCAGTGACTACCGCGGATATCAAAGTGGATGCGGTGCGGGCGTTTGGCGGTGAGGCTTACCTGTTTGGTGCCAACTTTGATGAAGCGAAAGCCAAGGCCATCGAACTGGCGGAGCAGAAGGGCTACACCTTTGTGCCGCCGTTCGATCACCCGATGGTGATCGCCGGACAGGGTACGCTGGCGATGGAGCTGCTTCAGCAGGATGCGCATCTTGACCGCGTGTTCGTGCCCGTTGGCGGCGGCGGTCTGGCGGCGGGTGTTGCCGTGCTGATTAAACAGCTCATGCCGCAAATCAAAGTGATCGCGGTGGAAGCAGAAGATTCGGCTTGTCTGAAGGCGGCGCTCGACGCGGGTCATCCTGTCGATCTGGCTCGGGTTGGGGGCTTTGCTGAAGGTGTGGCGGTCAAACGCATCGGGAATGAAACCTTCCGTCTGTGCCAGGAGTATCTCGACGACATCATCACCGTCGACAGCGATGCAATATGTGCGGCGATGAAAGATTTATTTGAGGATGTCCGCGCCGTTGCCGAGCCTTCCGGGGCGCTGGCACTGGCCGGCATGAAGAAGTATATCCAACAGCACCAGATCAAAGGTGAACGTCTGGCACACGTGCTCTCTGGCGCAAACGTCAACTTCCATGGCCTGCGGTATGTCTCGGAGCGTTGTGAGTTGGGTGAACAGCGGGAGGCATTGCTGGCGGTCACCATTCCTGAGCAGAAAGGCAGCTTCCTGAAGTTTTGCCAACTGCTTGGCGGCCGTTCGGTTACCGAGTTTAACTATCGCTATGCGAATGCCGATAACGCCTGCATTTTTGTTGGCGTGCGGCTGACGCGTGGGCTTGAAGAGCGCAGCGAAATCCTGCACCTTTTGCAAGAGGGGGGCTACAACGTTGTCGATCTGTCCGACGATGAAATGGCCAAACTGCACGTGCGTTATATGGTTGGCGGACGCCCGTCAAAACCTCTGCGCGAGCGACTGTTCAGCTTTGAGTTCCCTGAAGCGCCGGGCGCATTACTGCGCTTCCTGCAAACGCTGGGCACACACTGGAATATTTCGTTGTTCCATTACCGCAGCCACGGCACCGACTATGGTCGGGTGCTGGCAGGTTTTGAGCTCAGCGACAATGAGCCGCAGTTTGAAGAGCATCTCGCCGAGCTGGGCTATGATTTTCATGATGAAAGTAATAACCCGGCCTTCAGCTTCTTCCTCGCAGGCTAGTTACATCAGTGCCCAAAACGCATCGATAAGCGGCTCATTGAGCCGCTTTTTTTGTACGCAAACGCCCAGTTCGAACGGTGCGACCATCTCCACATTATCCAACTCAAGAATACGATTCCGTACGGATTCCGGGCTGTTCTCCAGCACCACATCCGGCAGCAAAGCAATGCCACAGCCTAGCGCAACCATCGACACAATCGCTTCGTGACCCGCCACCGTGGCGTAAATCAACGGATTAGGAATGCGACGGCGGCGGAACCATAAATCAATGCGCTGCCGGGCAGGCCCCTGATCGGGCAAAATGAACGGGATCTCCGACCAGTCCGGCTCAGGTTCTGTGGCCTGAGTCCGGACCGGGCAAGGCAACGCCGGGGCAATCAACACCAGCGGGATCAGCCCAATCGGCGTAAAACCAATACTGGCCGGCAGCGTTTCCGGCCGTCCTGCAATGGCAATATCAGCCTCTGTGCTCTGCACTTTCTCCACCGCGTCTGCGGCATCCCCGGTTGTCAGCTTAATTTCTACCAGCGGATGTTCAGCACGGAAGCGATCCAGAATCGGTGGCAAGTGGCTGTACGCTGCGGTCACGGAACAAAAAAGGCGCAGCTCACCGCTGAGTGATGGTCCATTCTGCCCAATGGAATGCAGCAGATGTTGATACTGCAACAGCGTATGCTGGGCGAACTGGCGCAACTGCTCACCCGCATCGGTCAGGGTGACCGTACGGTTATCCCGTAGAAACAAAGCCTGGCCGAGGTCTTCTTCCAGCCGCTGAATTTGTCGGGATAAGGTGGAAGGACTGACGTGCATCGCCCTTGCGCTGCGGCCAAAATGGCGGCTTTCGGCCAGATGAAGGAACAGTTTCAGATCGCGTAAGTCCATATAATTCAGGCCTCAATTTCACGTTGCAGTTTTTGCAATGTCACGTTGTTAATATATCAATTTAAGCAATGCATTTCCTGTCATATGATAAGGTTTATACAGGGTAAGCGCGAAAGGCGCTCCCTTCTTATTAAAAGACCCAAACAACCCTATACGGAGTTTCCATGGCTAACTATTTCAACACTTTGAACCTGCGCAATCAGTTGGCGCAATTAGGTAAATGCCGCTTCATGTCCCGTGAAGAATTTGCTGATGAAGCAAGCTACCTGAAAGGCAAAAAAGTCGTCATCGTTGGTTGTGGTGCTCAGGGCCTGAACCAGGGTCTGAACATGCGTGACTCCGGTCTGGATATTGCTTACGCCCTGCGTGCAGAAGCGATTGCTGAGAAGCGTGCTTCATGGCGTAAAGCGACTGAAAACGGCTTCAAAGTGGGAACCTACGAAGAGCTGATCCCGCAGGCCGACCTGGTGGTTAACCTGACGCCAGACAAGCAGCACACCTCTGTTGTTCAGGCTGTTCAGCCGCTGATGAAAGATGGCGCGGCGCTGGGTTACTCACACGGCTTCAACATCGTTGAAGTGGGCGAGCAGGTTCGTAAAGACATTACTGTAGTGATGGTTGCGCCGAAATGTCCGGGCACTGAAGTCCGTGAAGAGTACAAGCGTGGCTTCGGTGTTCCAACGCTGATTGCGGTTCACCCGGAAAACGATCCGAAAGGCGAAGGCATGGCGATTGCTAAAGCCTGGGCCGCTGCAACAGGCGGTCACCGTGCCGGTGTTCTGGAATCTTCCTTCGTTGCTGAAGTGAAATCTGACCTGATGGGCGAGCAGACAATTCTGTGCGGTATGCTGCAGGCGGGTTCACTGCTGTGCTTCGACAAGCTGGTGGCAGAAGGGACCGATCCGGCCTATGCCGAGAAACTGATTCAGTTCGGTTGGGAAACCGTGACCGAAGCGCTGAAGCAGGGCGGCATCACGCTGATGATGGATCGTCTGTCTAACCCAGCGAAAGTGCGTGCTTACGCGCTGTCAGAACAGCTGAAAACCATCATGGCGCCACTGTTCCAGAAGCACATGGATGACATCATCTCCGGTGAATTCTCTTCCGGCATGATGGCTGACTGGGCGAATGACGATAAGAAACTGCTGGGCTGGCGTGAAGAGACCGGCAAAACGGCCTTCGAAACGGCTTCACAGTTCGAAGGTAAAATTGCAGAGCAGACTTACTTTGATGAAGGCGTGGTGATGATCGCGATGGTCAAAGCAGGCGTTGAGCTGGCATTTGAAACCATGGTTGATGCCGGCATTATCGAAGAGTCAGCTTACTACGAATCTCTGCACGAGCTGCCGTTGATCGCCAACACCATCGCACGTAAGCGTCTGTATGAAATGAACGTGGTGATCTCTGACACGGCTGAATACGGTAACTACCTGTTCTCTTACGCGGCAGTTCCGCTGTTGAAAGAGTTTATGACTACCCTGCAGGCCGGCGATTTGGGTAAATCACAGGCGACCTCTACCGCCATCGACAACGCTCAGCTGCGTGATGTTAACGAAGCCATTCGTCACCATCCAATCGAAGCAGTTGGTAGCAAACTGCGTGGCTACATGACTGATATGAAGCGTATTGCCGTTGCCGGTTAATGCCTGACTGACGGGCTGGTTTCACTGGCCCGAAAGCAAAAAAAGAGCGGAATCCGCTCTTTTTTTTCGTCTGTCACCCGGCAATCAGTTGCGGTACAACACCTTTATGATGTGATAACCGAACTGGGTATGCAGAGGACCATAAGGCACGATAAGTGGGCAGGAGAACACCACTTTATCAAAAGCCGGCACCATTGCGCCCTGTTTGAACTCGCCTAAATGGCCGCCTTTTTTGCCAGATGGGCAGGTGGAATGCTTCTTGGCCAGCTTTTCAAAGTCTGCGCCTTTTTCCAGCTCAGCCAGAATATCCTGAGCCAGTTTTTCTTCCTTAACAAGGATATGGAGTGCTGCTGCGGTTTTTGCCATGATCGTACCTTGAGTCGTATGGATGCTGCTGGCTATACTACCACGCTGAATTTCTCTTTCCTTCTGTCTTTTCATCGAGCGACTTTCCTATGCGTCTGAATCCTGGCCAACAACATGCCGTCGAATTTGTTACCGGGCCCTGCCTGGTGCTGGCGGGTGCGGGGTCGGGCAAAACACGCGTGATCACCAATAAAATCGCCCATCTGATCCGTGAATGCGGCTATCAGGCGCGCCATATTGCCGCGGTAACCTTTACCAACAAGGCCTCGCGCGAGATGAAAGAGCGTGTGGCGCAAACGCTCGGGCGCAAAGAAGCGCGTGGGCTGATGATTTCCACCTTCCACACCCTGGGGCTGGAGATTATCAAGCGCGAGTATGCCGCGTTGGGTATGAAGTCGAACTTTTCGCTATTTGACGATCAGGATCAGCTGGCTTTGCTGAAGGATCTGACCGAAGAGTGGTTGGAAAATGACAAGACCTTACTGCAACAGCTGATCTCCACGATCTCCAACTGGAAGAACGATCTGATGGATCCTTCCCGGGCGGCGGCGGGTGCCGTGTCAGAGCGGGATAAGCTATTCGCCCACTGTTATGGCCTGTACGACAAACATCTGAAGTCCTGCAACGTGCTCGACTTTGATGATTTGATTTTGCTGCCGACCCTGCTTTTCCAGCGCAATCAGGAAGTGCTGGAGCGCTGGCAACAACGCATCCGTTACCTGCTGGTGGATGAATATCAGGATACCAACACCAGCCAGTATGAACTGGTGAAGCTGCTGGTGGGCGCACGCGCGCGTTTTACCGTGGTAGGCGATGACGATCAGTCGATCTACTCCTGGCGCGGCGCGCGGCCGCAAAACCTGGTGCTGCTTAACGAGGATTTCCCGGCGTTGCAGGTAATCAAGCTGGAGCAGAATTACCGCTCCACCGAGCGCATCCTGAAAGCCGCCAATATTCTGATCGCCAACAATCCGCATGTGTTTGAGAAACGCCTTTTCTCCGAACTGGGTTATGGCGCAGAGCTGAAAGTCGTTACCGCCAACAATGAAGATCATGAGGCGGAGCGGACAATTGGTGAACTGATTGCCCATCACTTTATCAATAAGACCCAGTACAAGGATTACGCGATCCTCTATCGTGGCAACCATCAGTCGCGGGTGTTCGAAAAAATGCTGATGCAGAACCGCATTCCTTACCGCATCTCCGGAGGAACCTCTTTCTTCTCCCGACCGGAGATCAAGGATCTGCTGGCCTATCTGCGCGTGCTGACCAATCCCAATGATGACAGCGCATTTATGCGCATTGTGAATACGCCCCGGCGTGAAATTGGCTCGGCGACGTTGCAGAAGCTGGGCGAGTGGGCGATGCAGCGCAACAAGAGTTTGTTTACCGCCAGCTTCGATATGGGGCTTGAGCAGACGTTGTCAGGACGTGGGCTGGAGTCGCTACAGCGCTTCACGTTCTGGCTGAAGGAAGTCGCACAGCTGGCAGAACGTGAGCCGGTCGCCGCCGTTCGCGATCTGATCCGCGGTATCGATTATGAGAGCTGGCTGTTTGAAACCTCTGCCAGCCCAAAAGCGGCCGAAATGCGGATGAAAAACGTCAATACGCTGTTCCAGTGGATGACAGAAATGCTGGAGGGCAGCGATATCGATGAGGCGATGACGCTGACGCAGGTTGTCACCCGGTTTACGCTGCGCGATATGATGGAGCGCGGCGAAAGCGAGGAAGATATGGATCAGGTTCAGCTCATGACGCTACATGCGTCGAAAGGCCTGGAATTCCCCTACGTCTACCTGGTCGGGATGGAAGAAGGGCTGTTGCCACATCAAAGCAGCATTGATGAGAACAACGTTGAAGAAGAGCGTCGGCTGGCCTACGTGGGCATCACCCGCGCCCGCAAAGAGCTGACCTTCACCTTATGCCGCGAACGTCGGCAATATGGCGAAACCATCCGACCTGAACCGAGCCGCTTCCTGATGGAGCTGCCACAGGATGATTTGAAATGGGAAACCGAGCGCAAAGTGGTCAGCGCCGAAGAGCGGATGCAGACCGGACAAAGCCGCGTCGCCAACCTGAAGGCGATGCTCGATAAGGCGAAAGGGAAGTAGGTTCACTGAACGGTTAAAAAATGAAAAAGGGGCTAAATCCGCCCCTTTTTACTGCCTGTCTGTCAGCCGATGGTCAGCGGCCAGTGAACATAGCTCTGCCAGTGGCATTCTTGCTCCAGCAGCTCTGCACGAAGCGGATGCGCTTCCAGCCAGCCTGCGGGCAGCGTCACATGCAACGCATCGTCATCGGCATGAAGCCGAACGGCGGGTAGCGTATCGTCACGTCGACGGCTGGAGAAAATGATCGCCAGACGCAGCAAACGACAGAGTCGTTCAGCCATTCGCGGAGGGATGGCATTTTGCTGGCTTAATACCGCCAGATCGATACTGTTGACCTGATTTTGTAGCAAGGTTGCCAGCAGTTTTTTCTGTGCGGGAGTAAAGCCGGGAAGGTCGAGATGGCGGATCAGATAGGCAGCGTGTTGCGGAGCCTGTTTGAAATCGACGCTCAGACCGATTTCGTGCATCAGGCAGGCACTGTCCAGCAGCTCCCGACATCGATCGTCCAGTTTCCAGCTGTGGCTGACCTGGCGGGCGAAACTTTCTGCCAGATTGCGCACGCGGTCGGCTTGCTCGGCATCAATAGTGAAACGACGCTGAATATTTTGCAGCGTGCGGCTGCGAATATCACGATCGATCGGCAAATGAAGCATGCCATAGACCAGGCCTTCACGCAGTGCACCGCCCGCCAGCGTCATGCTGTGGATATTCAGCTCGGTGAAAATAGCGATCAGAATCGACAGACCGCTTGGGAACACCAGCGCGCGCTCCAGCGTCAGCCCTTCGATCTCCAGCTCTTCCAGCTTGCCGCACTGAATCGCCCGCTGCTTCAACTGCTGCAGCTTGCTCAGGGTGATGCGTTCATCCATGCCCTGTGCCATCATAATTTCCTGCAACGCCTGTACGGTGCCAGAAGCCCCCACACAAACCTGCCAGCCGTGCTCACGTAGCTCAGCAGCAATCGGGCGGATCATGGCACGAGCGGCAAGTTCTGCCTGTTCAAAATTGGCTTTCGCCAGATGACGATCGCCAAAATAGCGCTCAAGCCAGGTGACACATCCCATCGACAGGCTGAAAAGGGAGGTGGTTTGCGAACCGCTTCCGGTCACCAACTCCGTACTGCCGCCGCCAATGTCCACCACCAGGCGCTTATCGGATCCGCCTGTGGTATGCGCAACGCCCTGATATATCAGGCGTGCTTCTTCCTCGCCGCTGATGACATTCACCGGGCAGCCAAGAATGTGTTGGGCGGTTTGCAGGAAGGTGCCGGCATTCGACGCCAGCCGCAGCGTGGCGGTGGCGACGACACGAATTTGCTCACCAGGAATGTCCTGCAACTGCTCTGAGAACAGCCGCAGACACTGCCAGCCGCGCTCCATCGCTTCATCGGAAAGATGGTTTTCGCTATCGAGGCCGGCGGCCAGACGCACTTTGCGCTTGATGCGCGCTACGGTCTGGATATTTCCAGCCACCTCGCGCACCACCAACATATGAAAACTGTTCGATCCCAGATCGATAGCAGCATAAAGTGATGACGCGCTCAGCATGGCTGTTTTAACCTGAACGTTTACGGTTATTGTTGCGTGGTGCACTGCTGCGGCGATTGTTGTTGCCGCCACGACGTGGACCATTGCCAGAACGATGACGTGTTAAACGCTTCGGTGGCGGCAGTTCAGTCATCAACGCATCACTGTTATAGCGGCTCACGGTAATGCTGTGGCCAATATACTCTTCGATAGCAGGGAGATTCAGTGCGTACTCTTCACACGCCAGGCTGATGGAATGTCCATTGGCGCCAGCGCGTCCGGTACGACCAATACGGTGCACGTAGTCTTCACGGTCATCCGGCAGGTCATAGTTGAACACGTGAGTTACCGCAGGGATATGCAGGCCACGCGCGGCAACGTCGGTGGCGACCAGGATATCAACGTCACCTTTAGTGAAGTCATCCAGAATACGCAGACGTTTCTTCTGAGCCACATCGCCGGTCAACAGCCCAACACGGTGTCCATCTGCTGCCAGGTGGCCCCAGATATCTTCACAACGGTGCTTGGTGTTTGCGAAGATGATGGCACGATCTGGCCACTCTTCTTCCAGCAAGGTTTGCAGCAGGCGCATCTTCTCTTCATTAGAAGGATAGAAAAGTTCTTCTTTGATGCGGTGGCCGGTTTTCTGCTCGGGTTCCACTTCCACGTATTCCGCGTTGTTCATGTTTTCGAACGCCAGTTCGCGAACGCGGAAGGAGAGGGTCGCGGAGAACAGCATGTTCAAACGCTGATTTGCCGCAGGCATCCGGCGGAACAGCCAGCGAATATCTTTAATAAAGCCGAGATCGAACATGCGATCCGCTTCATCAAGCACAACCACCTGAATGGCGCCGAGGTTTACGTGATTTTGCTTGGTATAGTCAATCAGTCGGCCAGTGGTACCGATTAAAATATCGACACCGCTTTCCAGCACTTTCAGCTGCTTATCGTAGCCGTCACCGCCATAAGCAAGCCCAAGCTTGAGACCGGTTGCCTGCGTCAGCGGTTCAGCATCGGCATGGATCTGTACGGCTAATTCGCGCGTAGGGGCCAGGATCAGCGCACGTGGCTGATTCACCTGACGGCCTTCTGGCGCAGGGTTAGAAAGAAGATGATGGAACGTTGACGTCAGGAACGCCATCGTTTTTCCGGTACCGGTTTGCGCCTGTCCCGCTACATCACGCCCTGAGAGCGTGAAAGGCAATGCCAGCGCCTGAATCGGCGTGCAGTTATGAAAGCCTTTAGTTTCAAGGGCTTCAATCACCTGAGGGTGCAGGGCGAAGTCGGAAAACTTCTGTTCGGTTAAGTGTGTTTTGCTCATAGTGTGGTAGAATATCAGCTTACTATTGCTTTACGAAAGCGTATCCGGTGAAATAAAGTCAACCTAAGTTGGCAGATTTTACGCCAACCAGCCAGGCATAATCTTTTGGAGTAAGACATGAGCAGCGATAAAATTGTTCACCTGACCGACGACAGCTTCGATTCCGACGTATTAAAAGCAGAAGGTTTGACGCTGGTCGACTTCTGGGCAGAGTGGTGTGGTCCTTGTAAAATGATCGCCCCAATCCTTGATGAAGTCGCCGAAGAGTACGACGGCAAGCTGACAATCGCGAAACTGAATATCGACGACAACCCGGGCACCGCGCCTAAATACGGTATTCGTGGTATTCCTACTTTGCTGCTGTTCAAAAACGGCGAAGTCGCGGCGACCAAAGTTGGTGCCCTTTCTAAAGGCCAGCTCAAAGAGTTCCTTAACGCGAACCTGGGCTAATAGCCTGTCCGGCGCCTGGTCTGAGGGGGTTTTTCGCCCTCAGTCAGGCGCCCGGCATATTTTTAGTCAGCTGCTAGACGTTTCACATCAGTCGTGCTAAGTTGTTTTTACTGCACTACGAACTTACCTGTAGTTTGAATCTTAGATTTATTCCTTGTTGAACGCCTAATCATCATCTCCTTGCGGGCATTCAGCAATCTGACGGTTAGCATCATCAGAATTTCCGGCGTCTTGTCCTTACCGTCTCCTCGTCTCAGATTTGCGTTTTCCTGCACGTGATCATCGAGCGGATCCTGACAAGAGTGCCATTAACAGGCATGGATTTTTCGCCATACCACTTACGACAATCATTCCGAGATTTACCCCGAGTTTAAGAACCCACCATTATGAATCTTACCGAATTAAAAAATACGCCGGTTTCTGACCTGATTACACTCGGCGAAAACATGGGGCTTGAAAACCAGGCTCGTATGCGCAAACAGGACATTATCTTCTCCATCCTGAAGCAGCATGCAAAAAGCGGCGAAGACATCTTCGGCGACGGCGTACTGGAAATTTTGCAGGATGGCTTTGGATTCCTCCGTTCTGGGGACAGTTCCTACCTCGCCGGTCCTGATGATATCTACGTTTCCCCTAGCCAAATCCGCCGCTTCAACCTCCGCACTGGTGACACCATTTCCGGCAAGATCCGCCCGCCGAAAGAAGGTGAGCGTTATTTCGCCCTGCTGAAAGTTAATGAAGTTAACTACGACAAACCTGAAAACGCCCGCAACAAAATCCTGTTCGAAAACTTAACCCCGCTGCACGCAAACTCTCGTCTGCGCATGGAACGTGGTAACGGCTCGACCGAGGATTTGACCGCTCGTGTACTGGACCTGGCCTCGCCAATTGGTCGTGGTCAGCGTGGTCTGATCGTTGCACCACCGAAAGCCGGTAAAACCATGCTGCTGCAGAACATCGCCACCAGCATCGCTTACAACCACCCAGACTGCGTACTGATGGTACTGCTGATTGACGAGCGTCCGGAAGAAGTGACCGAGATGCAGCGTCTGGTGAAAGGCGAAGTAATTGCATCTACCTTCGATGAGCCAGCATCCCGCCACGTGCAGGTTGCCGAAATGGTTATCGAGAAGGCCAAGCGCCTGGTTGAGCACAAGAAAGACGTGATCATCCTGCTGGACTCCATTACCCGTCTGGCGCGTGCCTACAACACCGTTGTTCCTGCTTCAGGTAAAGTCCTGACCGGTGGTGTTGATGCTAACGCCCTGCACCGTCCAAAGCGTTTCTTCGGTGCTGCACGTAACGTAGAAGAGGGCGGAAGCCTGACAATCATCGCCACCGCACTGGTTGATACCGGTTCGAAGATGGACGAAGTGATCTACGAAGAATTTAAAGGTACAGGCAACATGGAACTGCATCTGGCGCGTAAAATCGCTGAGAAGCGTGTGTTCCCTGCTATCGATTACAACCGTTCCGGTACGCGTAAAGAAGAGCTGCTTACCAGCTCCGAAGAACTGCAGAAGATGTGGATCCTGCGTAAAATCATCCATCCAATGGGTGAAATTGACGCGATGGAGTTCCTCATCAACAAGTTGGCAATGACCAAAACCAACGATGAGTTCTTCGACATGATGAAACGCTCTTAAGGCGACTCATCGGGCTGTAACGTTCAGGTTCAGCCAGGCTGAACCTGCTCTTTCTGGCCTTTTCGTGTGGATCGGGCTGTTCGCGACAGCGAAAAAATAAGAAAACTCGGGGAACGCCACGCTCAGACGTGGCGTTTTTCGTTTATGGGCTATACGATATTCAGCAACTGGAGAATTAAACCAAAAGGTGCGGTTAGCAAAAAAGGGACTTTAAGCCGTTTTATGCTCATCACGCACAACAGAAATCAGAATTAAACGGATGTTAATGGCACATAAAATGCTTATAACACTGCGAGATTCTTTGCAGAGAGCTGGTTAATGTGAATTTACTCAATATGAGTACTGAGCTTGCTTTAATATTTGTCTTTTCGATGGTTTTCCTCTTTTTTGCCCGTAAAGCAGCTAAAAAGGTTGGTCTGGTAGACAAACCTAACTACCGTAAGCGCCACCAGGGTGTGGTTCCTCTGGTGGGTGGCATCTCTGTTTTTGCCGGGACCTGCTTTGGCTTTGCCATCACCAATTTCTATATTCCCCACGCTCTGCTCTATCTTTGCTGCGCTGGCATGTTGGTCCTGATCGGTGCACTCGACGACCGTTGGGATATCAGCGTCAAAATTCGTGCTATCGTCCAGGCCATTGTTGCCGTGCTGATGATGAGTATGGGCAAGCTTTACTTGCTCAGCCTGGGATACATCTTTGGTCCCTGGGAACTGATTGTTGGCCCCTTTGGTTATGTCCTTACCCTGTTTGCCGTCTGGGCAGCGATCAACGCCTTTAATATGGTGGATGGCATAGACGGACTGTTGGGTGGGCTGTCCTGCGTCACTTTCCTCGCGATGGGTATCATCCTGTTACTGGATGGTCAGCAGAGCCTGGCGATGTGGTGCTTCATCATGATTGTTGCCATCGTGCCCTATATCTTGCTGAACCTGGGCGTGTTTGGTCGCCGCTATAAAGTGTTTATGGGCGATGCGGGAAGTACGCTGATTGGTTTCACCATCATCTGGATCCTGCTCGAGGCGACACAGGGCCAGTATCACCCTATCACCCCGGTCACCGCGCTCTGGCTGATTGCTATCCCGTTGATGGACATGGTTGCTATTATGTACCGCCGCCTGAGTAAAGGGATGAGCCCGTTTTCCGCCGATCGGCAGCATATTCACCACCTGATTATGCGCGCCGGGTTCACCTCCAGGCAGGCGTGTTTCCTGATTACGCTGGCGGCAGCGTTGCTGGCTGCGGTGGGCGTGCTGGGCGAGTCGCTGAGTTTTATCCCTGACTGGGCGATGCTGGTGCTGTTCCTGCTGGCTTTTATGCTTTACGGCTACTGCATCAAGCGGGCATGGCGGGTGGCCAGAATGATCAAACGCTTCAAAAGACGCTTACGGCAGACACAGTAAAGCGCTTATTACCTCTGAAAAGCTGACCCTGATAACAAGGAATATGAAGTATGACGCATCCTGACGTTACCCATAACGAGCTGGATATTCGCGGGCTTTGCTGCACCTTATGGCAGGGTAAAAAATGGATTGCGGGCGTGGCGCTGGTGTTTGTCCTGCTTGCCTGGATTTGGTCGCTGTTGGTGACGCCGCAATGGAGTACCACTGCGGTTACCGATCGTCCGACGGTCAATATGCTGAGCAGCTACTATTCGCAACAGCAATTCCTGAATAATCTGGATCTGCGCGCCAGTCAGTCTGCGGATACCCCTCCTTCGGTGATGGCTGAGGCCTACCAGGAGTTTGTGATGCAACTGTCTGCCTATGACACCCGTCGCGAATTCTGGCTGCAAACGGACTATTACAAGCAGCGGCAGCACGGCAACACCCGTGATGACGCAGTATTGTTAGACGAGCTGATTGCCAACATTCAGTATCAGCCGGCGGATGCCGCTAAAAACCTCAATGATTCCGTGCGTCTGGTCGCTGAGACGTCGAAAGATGCCAATACGCTGTTACGCCAGTATGTGGCTTTCGCCAGCCAGCGTGCGGCCACGCACCTGAATGAAGAGCTGACCGGTGCCTGGGCAGCCAGAACCATCCAGATGAAAGCACAGGTTAAAAGGCAGGAAGCCGTCGCAAAAGCGATCTACGATCGTCAGGTGAACAGTGTTCAGCAGGCGTTGAAAATTGCCCAACAGCAAGGTTTTGAACAGGCCAAAACGGATACCCCTTCCGAACAGCTGCCCGATTCTGAACTGTTCCTGTTAGGTCGCCCGCTGCTGCAGGCCAGGCTGGAAAATCTGCAGGCGACCGGACCGGGTTACGATCTGGACTATGATCAAAACAAAGCCATGTTGTCGACGCTGAATGTCGGCCCAACATTGGTAACTACTTTCCAGACTTACCGCTATCTGCGTACACCGGAGGAGCCAGTGAAACGCGACAGCCCTCGTCGCCTGTTTTTGATGATTATGTGGGGCGCTGTGGGTGCCCTAATTGGGGCAGGGATTGCACTGGCACGCCGACCGCGCTAACCGCGGCTGGCCTGTTGTTATCAGACAGATGAACGAAAGAGAGTCACTGTGAAAGTATTAACAGTTTTTGGCACGCGCCCTGAAGCGATAAAAATGGCGCCGCTGGTCCATGCGCTGGCGCAGGAAAGCGAGATTGACGCTCGCCTGTGCGTCACCGCACAGCATCGTGAGATGCTGGATCAGGTGCTGCAACTGTTCGCCATCGTTCCGGATTATGATCTGAATATCATGAGTCCGGGTCAGGGACTGACTGAAATCACCAGCCGGATTCTGGAAGGATTAAAGGCCGTTTTCGCTGAATTCAAACCGGATGTGGTGCTGGTCCATGGCGATACCACCACGACCTTTGCTGCCAGCCTGGCGGCATTCTATCACCGCATCCCAGTTGGCCACGTTGAGGCCGGTCTGCGCACCGGCGACCTCTATTCTCCGTGGCCGGAAGAAGCTAACCGCACGCTGACCGGTCACCTTGCCACCTGGCATTTCACCCCGACGGAAAATGCCCGTCAGAACCTGCTGAAAGAAAACCTGCGCAGTGACCGGATGTTCGTCACCGGCAACTCGGTGATTGATGCGCTGTTCTGGGTAAGAGATCGGGTTTTGGGTGATGCAGGACTACGGGAAGGCCTGGCTTCGCGCTATCCGTTCCTTGATTCAGACAAAAAAATGATTCTGGTCACTGGCCACCGACGCGAAAGTTTTGGTGGCGGTTTTGAACGCATTTGTAGCGCGCTGGCTGAAATTGCCCGCCTGCATCCTGATGTTCAGATTGTTTATCCTGTTCACCTGAATCCCAACGTCAGCGAGCCGGTAAACCGTATCCTGAGCGGCATCGACAATATCTTCCTGATTGAACCTCAGGAGTACCTGCCTTTTGTCTGGCTGATGGTGCGTTCCTGGCTAATCCTGACGGATTCTGGCGGCATTCAGGAAGAAGCGCCGTCATTGGGTAAACCGGTGCTGGTGATGCGCGAAACCACTGAGCGGCCAGAAGCGGTTGCGGCGGGAACGGTCAAGCTGGTGGGCACAGACGTACAGAAGATAGTCGGTGAGGCCACGCGCCTGCTGACGGATGAAGACGCTTATCAATCCATGAGCCGTGCCCATAACCCTTATGGTGACGGCCTGGCCTGCGAACGTATTGTGCAGGCACTAAAAAATAATCGGGTTACGTTATGATTTTCAATACCATTTCCATTATCGGCCTGGGCTACATTGGCCTGCCAACCGCAGCGGCATTTGCCTCACGGCAGAAGAAGGTCATTGGCATCGACATCAATGCGCACGCTGTTGAGACCATCAATCGCGGTGAGATCCACATCGTTGAACCAGACCTCGACCGGGTTGTGAAGACCGCCGTTGAACAAGGTTACCTGCGCGCGGCAACCCAACCTGAAGAGGCCGATGCCTTTCTGATTGCTGTCCCAACACCTTTTAAAGACGATCATCAGCCCGATCTCAGCTGGGTAAAAGCGGCCGCTGAATCCATCGCGCCGGTGTTGAAGAAAGGGGACTTAGTGATCCTCGAATCGACCTCACCGGTGGGTGCTACCGAGCAAATGGCGGCCTGGCTGGCGACAGCACGTGAAGACCTGAGCTTCCCGCAACAGGTTGGTGAAGCTGCCGATGTGCATATTGCCTATTGTCCTGAGCGTGTTCTGCCGGGCAAGGTGATGGTCGAACTGTTCAAAAACGATCGGGTGATTGGCGGGATGACGCCAGCCTGCTCGCAGCTTGCCAGTGACCTGTACAATATTTTTCTTGAAGGTGAGTGCGTGGTCACCAACTCCCGCACTGCCGAGATGTGTAAGCTGACTGAAAACAGCTTCCGGGACGTCAATATCGCCTTTGCTAACGAGCTGTCGTTGATTTGTGCCGATCAGGGGATCAACGTCTGGGAACTGATTAGCCTGGCGAACCGCCATCCGCGGGTGAATATCCTGCAGCCCGGCCCTGGCGTTGGCGGCCACTGCATCGCCGTCGATCCCTGGTTTATTGTGGCGCAAAACCCGGTACAGGCGCGATTGATCCGCACCGCGCGTGAAGTGAATGACAGCAAACCGCTGTGGGTCCTTGAGCAGGTTAAAAAGGCTTTAGCCGAGAGTCTGACCACCAGCGACAAGCGCGCCAGTGAGCTGACGATTGCCTGCTTTGGCCTGGCGTTTAAACCGGATATTGACGATCTGCGTGAAAGCCCGGCGATGCACGTGGCTGAAATGATCGCGGACTGGCATTCCGGCACTACGTTAGTGGTGGAACCGAACATTCACCAGCTGCCGGAGAAACTGGCCGGTAAAGCTGAACTGGTTGGGCTGAGTCACGCCCTGAAACAGGCTGACGTGCTGGTGATGCTGGTCGATCACGCGCAGTTCAAAGCGATGGATGCGACACAAATCCACGCTCATCAGAGCGTGGATACCAAAGGAGTCTGGCAATGAGTGCCAGCAGCCAGCCTGCGCTTATGCCATCGGTAGCCCTCAACCCGTTGAGTTGGGAAAATACCTTCTTTGGCGTGAACAGTGGCTTGCTCTCTTTTGAGGCGAATGGGTCGCCATTAACTGACGCGCTGCTTGCTGGTTACGATCTCGTTCAGGCCAAGGTGCTGTCGCAGCAGACCGCCGAGCTGGACGCGCTCAGCGCGCTGGGTTTTAAGCTGGTGGAAGGGGAGGCCGACTTTGTGCTGGGCATTGCCTCAGCAAGCCGCCCTGAAGGGATCCGCATTGCCAGAAAAGAGCATATTCCTGCCTTACGCGAAGCGGCAAGCGGCGCGTTTGCGCAAAGTCGCTTCCGTGCGCCCTGGTATCAGCCCGGTGACAGCGGCCGTTTCTATGCTCAGTGGATTGAAAACGCAGTGCTTGGCACCTTTGATCATCAATGCCTGCTTGCTATCAATGAGCAGGGCGATCTGCAGGGGTTTATCTCCCTTCGTGAACTGTCGGATGGCAGTGCGCGCATCGGGCTGCTGGCGACGTTACCGGAAGCCCAGGGATTAGGTGTGGGACAGCGCATGATCGAAGCGGCGTCCGACTGGTGTCGCGCGCGACGCCTGACTCGTCTGCATGTGGCAACTCAACTGGGCAATGTACCCGCGCTCAGACTCTATCATCGCTGTGGGGGTGTTATAGAACGCACCGCTTACTGGCTCTACAGGTAACATTATGATCCCATTTAACGCACCACCGATCGTGGGAACCGAACTCGACTACATGAAATCAGCGATGGGAAGCGGCAAGCTGTGCGGCGACGGTGGATTTACCCGACGCTGCCAGCAGTGGATGGAAAATAAGTTCGGCAGCAAAAAAGTGCTGCTGACCCCATCCTGCACGGCCTCTCTGGAAATGGCCGCGATTCTGATCGATATCCAGCCTGGCGATGAAGTGATCATGCCAAGCTATACCTTCGTCTCAACGGCTAACGCCTTTGTGCTGCGCGGCGCGACTATCGTGTTCGTCGATATCCGCCCGGATACGCTGAACATGGATGAGACGCTGATTGAAGCGGCGATCACCGACAAAACCAAAGCCATTGTTCCGGTTCATTACGCCGGCGTCTCCTGTGATATGGACGTTATTATGGCGCTGGCAGCCAAACATCATCTGTTTGTGATTGAAGACGCTGCACAGGGCGTGATGTCCACCTGGAAAGGCAAAGCGCTGGGGACAATTGGTCATATCGGCTGCTTCAGCTTCCACGAAACCAAGAATTACACGGCTGGCGGTGAAGGCGGCGCGACGTTAATTAACGATCCGGCTTTGGTTGAGCGTGCTGAAATCATCAGAGAGAAGGGCACGAATCGCAGCCAGTTTTTCCGAGGGCAAGTGGATAAGTATACCTGGCGCGATATTGGTTCCAGCTACCTGATGGCCGATTTGCAGGCGGCTTATCTGTGGGCCCAACTGGAAGCCGCGTCGGCGATTAACGCGCAGCGCCTGCGCTTGTGGCAGAACTACTACAGCGCGCTGCAGCCGATTGCGGCCAGTGGCCGGATTACCCTGCCCACCATCCCGTCGACCTGTCAGCATAACGCGCACATGTTTTACATCAAGCTGCATGATATTGATGACCGCACGGCGCTGATTAACTGGCTGAAGGAAGCCGAAATCCTGGCCGTCTTCCACTATATTCCGCTGCACTCTTCACCTGCCGGTCAGCGCTTTGGCCGCTTCCACGGCGAAGATCGCTACACCCAGTCCGAGAGTGAACGACTGCTGCGTCTGCCGCTGTTTTATAACCTCACTGATAATAATCAGCAGACGGTGATTAACTCCCTGCTGAGCTATTTTTCCTGATATGTCGCTGGCTAAAGCGTCGGTGTGGACGGCAGCGTCCACGCTGGTAAAAATTGCGGCCGGTCTGCTGGTGGTCAAAATGCTGGCGGTGTCATTTGGCCCGTCAGGCGTTGGTCAGGCAGGCAACTTCCGTCAGCTGATTACCGTGCTTGGCGTGCTGGCCGGAGCGGGTATTTTTAACGGTGTGACCAAATACGTTGCCGAATATCAGCAAAACCCAGCGCAACTTCAGGCGGTAACGGGCACCGCCTCGGCGATGGTGCTGGGCTTCTCCACTCTCCTGGCCATCGTATTTTTGCTGTTTGCCGGACCGATTAGCGTCGGCTTATTTGGCCACAGTGATTACCAGAACGTGGTGCGTATCGTCGCCTTCCTGCAGGCAGGCATTGCCTGGGCCAATTTGGCGCTGGCAGTAGTGAAAGGCTTCCGCGATGCGAAGGGCAATGCGCTGGCGCTGATCCTGGGCAGCCTGATTGGCGTGATGGCCTGGTTTGTCTGTTACTGGATTGGCGGCTATAGCGGGGCGCTGGTGGGCATGGCGATGGTTCCAGCGCTGGTGGTGGTGCCTGCGGCGCTGTTGCTGGCAAAGCGTGATCATCTGCCGATGCGATTTTTCAAACCTTGCTGGGATGGCGCGATTGCCCGCAATCTGAGTAAGTTCACCCTGATGGCGCTGATGACCGCCATCACCTTGCCGGTGGCATGGATCATGATGCGAAATCTGCTGGCCGAGCAAAACGGCTGGGAGCAGGTAGGTCTGTGGCAAGGGGTGACCAGCATTTCAGATGCCTATCTGCAATTTATCACCGCCTCATTCAGCGTCTATTTGCTGCCAACGCTGTCGCGTCTGACCAGCAAAAAAGAGATCTCGCGGGAAATCCTGCGCTCGCTGAGTTTTGTACTGCCCGCGGTGATCGGTGTCAGCCTGATGGTATGGCTGTTGCGGGACGTGGCTATCTGGCTGCTGTTCTCCAGTCAGTTTACCGGCATGCGGGATCTCTTTATCTGGCAGCTGACCGGCGATGTCTTTAAAGTAGGCTCCTACGTTTTTGGTTATCTGGTGATCGCCAAAGCCTCACTGCGTTTTTATGCCCTGACCGAGATCAGCCAGTTCATTCTGCTGACGCTGTTCGCGCGCTGGCTGATCCCGCTGCACGGGGCCACCGGCGCGGCTCAAGCCTATATGGCGACGTATATGGTCTATTTTGCGCTCTGCGCAGGCACCTTTTTTCTTTATCGTAGAAAAGTATGACAACATTGATTCACGTTCTCGGCTCTGCCATTTCACACCATAATCAAACCGTGCTGCGCTTTTTTAACGACAGCGTGGCCGACGCCGTGCCGCGTGCGGAACCTCGTCAGTTTTGGGTGGTTGGGGAGCCCGCCGCCGCGGATTACAGCCGGCTGGCAATCCGCTGGTTTGCCAACAAACGCACCATTGCCGATGCGGTCGTCGCCCTTGCACAGGCAGACAGACAAACCCATTTCTTTTTCCACGGACAGTTCAATCCCACGCTGTGGCTGGCGATCCTGTTCGGTAAGATTAAACCGGCGCAGGTTTACTGGCATATCTGGGGCGCAGATCTCTACGAACAGGCTGCTGGCCTCAAATTTCGCCTGTTCTACTTCCTGCGGCGCCTGGCGCAAAAACGGGTCGGTCAGGTTTTTGCCACGCGTGGCGACATGAATTATTTCCAGCAACGCTATCCCGATGTCCCAGCGTCACTGCTCTATTTTCCGACCCGAATGGCTCAGGTGGTGTTGCCTGCCGCCGAGCCGCAGCCAGAGATGACCTTGCTGGTAGGAAATTCTGGCGATGAAAGTAATCGCCATATTCAGGCGCTGCAGGAGATCCATCAGCAGTTTGGTCGCCAGGTTAATGTGGTGGTCCCGATGGGCTACCCGGAACACAATGACGCCTACATTCAGCGCGTGCGTGAAGCCGGGCTGGCACTTTTTGCGCCGGAAAGGTTACAGATCCTCACGGAAAAGCTCGAGTTCGCCACTTATTTACAGCTGATCTCGCACTGCGACCTGGGGTATTTTATTTTTGAACGTCAGCAGGGTATTGGCACATTATGCTTGCTGATTCAGGCCAACGTGCCGTTTGTGGTTAACCGTAAAAACCCATTCTGGCAGGATTTGACCGAGCAACAGGTGCCCGTGCTGTTTGCCGGCGATTCGCTGGATGCGCAGGTGGTTGGCGAAGCAAAACGGCAAATGACCCTGTTGGATAAACCCGCGATTGCCTTTTTTGAGCCTGCTTATCTCGAAGGCTGGAAAAAGGCGCTGGCGAAGGCTGAAGGAGAGAAGGCATGACGCTGATGCAATTTGCTGGTCTGCTGGTGGTCTGGCTGCTGTCGCTGGGGCTGATCCTGACGCTGACCTGGAAGGAATTTCGACGGGTAAAGTTCAACTTTAACGTCTTCTTTTCGCTGCTATTTTTGCTGACATTTTACTTCGGCTTTCCGCTGACCTGCATGTTGGTGTTCGGCTTCAACGTTGAGGTGGTTCCCCCTGAATTTCTACTCGAGGCGCTGCTTTCCGCTACCGGGTTTTATGCCATTTACTATGTCAGCTATAAAACGCGCCTGCGGCCAACCTCGTCCCAACCCAGCCGGCAGTTTTTCACCATCAACCGGGTCGAAGCGCATTTAACCTGGGGCATTCTGGCGGCGATAGCGCTGGGCACGGTGGCAGTATTCTTCCTGCACAACGGCTTCCTGCTTTTTAAGCTGCACAGTTACAGCCAGATCTTTTCTGCCGACGTATCAGGCGTCGCGCTGAAGCGCTTTTTCTACTTCTTTATCCCGGCGATGCTGGTGGTCTATTTCCTCAAACCCGGATTCCGTAACTGGTTATTTTTCCTGGTGGCGACCGTCGCCTTTGGTTTACTGACCTATGCCGTAGTAGGTGGGACGCGGGCAAATATCATCATCGCTTTTGCGCTGTTCCTGTTTATCGGGATTATTCGCGGCTGGATCTCCTTGTGGATGCTGGCGATGGCGGGTGTGTTCTCCGTGGTTGGGATGTTCTGGCTGGCGCTGCGCCGCTATAACCTCGATGTCAGTGGCTCTGAAGCGTTCTATACCTTTCTTTATCTGACGAGGGACACCTTCTCTCCATGGGAAAACCTCGGCCTGCTGCTGCAAAATTACGACAAAATTGATTTCCAGGGACTGGCACCGATTGTTCGTGATTTTTACGTGTTTATCCCCAGCTGGTTGTGGCCCGACCGTCCCTCCATCGTGTTAAACAGCGGAAATTATTTCACCTGGGAGGTGTTGGATAACCATTCCGGGCTGGCAATTTCGCCGACGCTGATTGGCTCTCTGGTGGTGATGGGGGGCGCATGGTTTATCCCGCCGGGCGCGGTAGCCGTGGGGATGATCATTAAATGGTTCGACTGGCTCTATCAAAAGGGACAGCAGGAAACCAACCGCTACAAGGCTGCGATCCTACAAAGTTTCTGCTTTGGTGCGGTGTTTAATATGATTGTGCTGGCACGTGAAGGGCTGGACTCTTTCGCTTCGCGAGTGGTGTTCTTCTGCCTGATCTTTGTGGTGGCGGTGGTGATGGCGAAACTGCTGTTCTGGCTGTTTGATGCAGCAGGTCTGATCCGCCCTCGTAAAATGCCGGTGGCCCTACATGACTAATTTTCTCAGGCCTGCGGGCCCGATTTGTTGCATTTGACCTGAAGGAACCGATTGTGGATTCAGTACCGCTATACCAGATCCGCGGCTTCACGCTGCTCGGTTTTCGCGATATGGCTGCGTTTCTTGACTATCTCTATCTGGGAAAAAACCTCAAGACCGGCACGCTGGTGGCGATTAATGCGGAGAAAGTCCTGACCGCCGAAAGCCAGCCGGCGATCCGCCAGCTGATCGACGAGGCGGAATTTAAGTACGCCGATGGCATCAGCATCGTGCGGTCAATACGCAAAAAATATCCGCAGGCGGAGGTTTCCCGCATTGCCGGTGCCGATTTGTGGGAAGGATTAATGGAACGTGCCGGACGCGAAGGCACGCCGGTGTTTCTGATTGGCGGTAAGCCTCAGGTGCTGGCACAAACGGAAGATAAGCTGCGTCGTCAATGGAATGTGAACATTGTCGGTTCGCAGGACGGCTATTTTGCGCCGGCAGACCGCGAAGCCTTGTTTGCCCGAATTGCCGCGAGCGGCGCGAGGATTGTTACCGTGGCGATGGGATCGCCGCGACAGGAAATTCTGATGCGCGACTGCAAGGCCGTCTGGCCAGAAGCCCTGTATATGGGCGTGGGTGGCACCTACGACGTCTTTACCGGTCATGTGAAGCGTGCGCCTAAGATCTGGCAGAAAATGGGCCTGGAGTGGCTTTACAGGCTGATTATGCAGCCATCGCGTCTGCGCAGACAGCTCAGACTGCTGAAATATCTGAACTATCACTGGCGTGGCGATCTGTAATTTTAAGATTTTTTTGCGGGCGGTTGGCTTAAAGCTGAACGTTTTAACCCGTAAATCGTGGGAAAACGTTCGCCATTTAGACAGAACGCACAAAGCGTAATCAAACAAGATATTTAGTGATAAAAAGCACTGGACAGGATCGGCTCAAATACGTAGTATGCCCATCCGCAACGGCGCTAAGCGCCCGTAGCTCAGCTGGATAGAGCGCTGCCCTCCGGAGGCAGAGGTCTCAGGTTCGAATCCTGTCGGGCGCACCATTAATTTAGTGCAGCAAGAGCTGCGGTGGTAGTTTTACCGCGTTAGGCAGTAAGCAGTAAATGCAGTAAGAAGTTCGGTAGTACAGCAGTAGATGTGGTGGCTATAGCTCAGTTGGTAGAGCCCTGGATTGTGATTCCAGTTGTCGTGGGTTCGAGTCCCATTAGCCACCCCAGATTTTGTCCGGTACGCGATGGTGGCGGAATTGGTAGACGCGCTAGCTTCAGGTGTTAGTGTTCTTACGGACGTGAGGGTTCAAGTCCCTCCCTTCGCACCAACAAAATCAGCAGTATTGTGAAGCAGTAAGCAGTATTCGGCGAGTAGCGCAGCTTGGTAGCGCAACTGGTTTGGGACCAGTGGGTCGGAGGTTCGAATCCTCTCTCGCCGACCACTTTCAAAGACTTGCCGAGGCAGGTTTTTTTGCTTAAGGTCCACGGATCTTAGCAGCAGTAAAAAGCAGTAATGAAGTGCCAGCAGTATTCGGCGAGTAGCGCAGCTTGGTAGCGCAACTGGTTTGGGACCAGTGGGTCGGAGGTTCGAATCCTCTCTCGCCGACCAATTTAGAAAAACCCCGCTTTGGCGGGGTTTTTTGCTTTCCGCCATTCGCTATCCGCAGCCCTGTCGTTTCTTCCCGTTTTTTGTCTCCGTTAAGAGACAGCTAATTCTTTGTTTATTAACGCATTTACTCAACTTCATTTACGCTGTCGTTAATCCACGACGCCCGTACAACCGTTTGTCGTTAATTGCCAACGGCCAGAACGGTGTTTGACTCACAGTGATGTAAATTAAGTAGTTAATTATCAACGAATTAATATATTTGTCAGCGGTGTCGGTAAAGCTGGCACGCCTCCTGCAATATCACCACTGTAGATGCTCATTTCACTCCTTATGATTGTTAACGCTTCATAAACCCGGAATGATGCAGAGCCCTTTACGGTACCTGTTGTCCATCCGCCAGTCTCGCTTCGGCCTTACTGGAGTCCAGGGACAATACGTTGAGTCAGGTACCAGCCAAATTGTCTTACCGACCTGATCTTTACACCTGCCAGTTTGGCAGGTGTTTTTTTTTGTCTGTCTGCCAGAAATCAGGCATAAAAAAACCGGGCACAAGGCCCGGTTATCTGGAGGACGCAGAGTTAGGGTGCGTTCTTCAGGGTCAGCAGCAACCCGTCACGCCGCATCTGTGCCGCTTCTTCTGGCTTATGCTGACGATCCAGCGTGTCAGCCAGCCAGGCGTAATCAAAGGCATCAGGACGCTGCTTAAGCGCTTCTCTGAAGGCCTCGGCTGCCTGCTCCCACTCGCCGTGCTTCATCAGCAGCTGACCCAACGTGCTGTGCAGCAAGGGCGTGGCGCCGTGCTGTTTGATCTGCTGGCGGAGCGCTTTCTCAAGCTGTTCCGGATTGCCGGTCTTCAGGCGTGGCATCAGCAGGATTAAACGTTCGTCATAGGCCTTCTTGAGGCCATCCAGCACGATTTGCTGCGCCGTTTCGTGGTCATCACAGACGATCAGATGATCCGCCATGGCAACCTGCAGGGCCGTCTCATTACGCGTTTTACGGCTCTGATCCTGCCACCAGCGTTTCAATCCATCGCTACCCTGATCGGCCATTGCCTGGTTCATTAAGCCCAGCCAGGCTTCCTGTTGCAGCGCAAGACGATGCGCTTCATCCGACACCTGGGATTTCTCCATCGCTGGCAGGATATCCAGCAGGGCGCTCCAGGCACCGGTCCGCACGTAAGCCTGCTCAGCCAGACGCAGCACTTCAGGATGGCGCGGAGCCACTTCCAGCAGTCGATCAATACCATGACGCGCGGCGTGATCTTCGTTACGCGCCAGTTGAATACGCACGCGGGTGATCTCTACCGGCAGCTGATCGCTGCCCGCCAGTTCGGCGGCACGCTCAAGGTGCTGGTTGGAACGAATTTCGTCACCACGTTGCTGAGCGGCTTCGGCTGCCAGCAGGTAGTTCACCACAGGCTGTTCTGCATGGTCAGCATTGCGTGACAGCAGTTTTTCAACCTGGCGATAATCCCCTTCAGCCAGCTTAACCAGCGCAGCATTGGTTTGCTTACGCGCTCGGTTACGCTTACGGCCTTTAAACCAGCCACGGGTTCTGACGCCGGTACGTAACAGGCGACGTAACACCCATTCCACGACCAGGATGACGATCAGTGACAGGATCAGGATGATGGCCAGGCCGGTGACGCTGGTTTCGATATTCCAGTTATCGGTCTGGATCAGCACATAACCCTGGTGGCCGGCCAGCATTGGACCGAGTACCACACCAGCAATCAGCAGGAGAAACAGTATCAGGACTTTAAGCATGCTTATTCTCCCTGCTGCTGTTGCCCGGCACTTGGCTGTGCCAGCAGGTTGCGCACGCGCGTTTGCATCAGTTTATCCAGCATCGGCTGGCTTTGCAGTGCATCCGGAACGTCCATTGAGACGCTTTGCTGGCTCAGGTCGTCCAGCTGGCTGAGAAACGCCTTCGTGGCCGGATCGTTAGTATCAAACCAGGCGCGAACCCAGGTCGACACCGTGTCGATGGATTGCTTATAGATTTGATCCTGATGACGTGGCACGGCCTGCGCCGCAATCAGCAGGCGTGAACGGATGTTTTCACGCAGATAGACATCCTGATTCGGGGCCAGCAGCGGTTCGGCAGTGGTATCGCGACGACGGATGGTGATGAAATCATCCATAAAGTTGTGCCAGCTTTTCACCAGATTCTGACGCCACTCGCGCAGGGAAGAAGAGAGCTCGCCGCTGTCCTGATCCATTGGGCTGCCGTCGGAATCATTGTCGGCAAGACGCAGATTATCAACGCCATTGGAAAGCTGATTCAGTTTGAGGATGATGCCATCGTAGTCCACCTGGCTAACCGCCGAAAGACTGCTGATGTCCTGGGTCAAGGCGCGACGCACATCAATCAGGCTCGGGTCATTCATATCGGCCAGACTCTGATCGGCGCTTTTAAGCAGTGCAGCCGCGGTGGTGACATCCTGATCGCTCCACAACTTGCGGCCCGCCAGTTTCACCAAATAGTCGGCCTGAGCCAGCAGCCAGGTATGCGCATCATTGCCGGAAATGGTCGCGACTTTCTGTTTCAGCTCATCCAGCTGCTGGCTCATCGCCGTTTGCTGTTGATGGGCAGTGTCTAACGCGCTGCTTTGCGTCGCCAGTTGCTGCACCAGCGTCTGCTTGTCGCTGGCGGCCTGCTGCTGCAGGTCAGAGAGTTGATTAGCCAGCGTCTGATTAGCCGCAGCCTGCTGTTGAGCCTGGTGTTTACCATTTATATAAAGTCCAACGCCTATCGCCAGCGCGATCGCTATAGCCAGAACGCCCAACGCCGTGCCGGTATTCTTCGGCTTGCGGGGTGGTTTTTGTTCTGCTGTAGTGGTCTCACCCGCTGGGGTGGTTTCTTCAACCATGGCGGAGGAATTTTTTTGTTCCGTCATTGTGGCACATCCCATATTTAAGTTTGTTGTAACGCTCGCAGCAACGCGTCGTTATCGGCACCATCGGCTACCCGTATTTCTCGCCAGCCCAGTTCCCTGGCGCGGGTAGCCAAACGATCACTGACGACAACCAGTCGACAGTGCAGAAGCCATTCCTCACGATCAATCTCGGGGAACAGCGAATAAAGCTGTTGCAGCATTTCGCCACTGGTCACCACCAGCGTATCAATCTGACGATCGCGCCAGCGCCGACCTTCTATTGCACCCTGGTAAATCTTCGCACAACGTTGATAGCATTCAACAAACTGTACAGTAGCGCCGCGCGCTTGCAAGGTCTCTGCCAGCAGTTCCCGCCCGCCGTTGCCCCTGAGGATCAGCGCGCGCTTGCCCGCAACCTGCTGCAAGGCCGGGAGCTGAATCAATATTTCGCTGGTTTCACGCTCGTGCGGCCAGACAACATCCAGTCCGCTTGCCGCATGCAGGGCCAAAGCCGTTGTCCGGCCAATAGCATAATAGTTCAAGCTGGCGGGCCATGATGCCTTCGCGCGCGCAAGAGCAGGCTGCGCATAATGAATGGCCTGCTGCGACAGAATAAAAACCAGGTCATCCGGCCGCAGGGTGGCGAGGTGACCGGGCAGGCTGTCGAGATCAACGCCAGGCGTGAATTCAATTAGCGGCATCGCCCAGGCCGCCCGTCCTTGCGTGCGTAAACGGCTTACCAGCTCGTCGGCGGCCGGTGATGGACGGGTGACCAGGATGGTCATGCGGGAGGATTTCCCTGATAAACCTCGGCAAGGATCTCGCGAGCGCCATTATTCAGCAGCTCTTCGGCCAGCGAGATGCCCATTTTTTCCGCATCGGCCCTTGGTCCACGGCGTTCGCCACGGATCATCGCGGTGCCGTCTGGGGAACCGACCAGCCCACGCAGCCAGAGTTCATCACCCTGCAGCAGCGCAAAGCTGCCGATTGGCACCTGGCAGCCACCTTCCAGACGGGTGTTCATCGCCCGCTCCGCTTTCACGCGGATGGCGGTGTCGTCATCATTTAAGGCTGACAGCAGCGCGATAGCCTGCGCATCATCCAGGCGGCATTCAATGCCAACCGCGCCCTGGCCAACGGCCGGCAAGGATTCTTCCGCCGGCATGGCGTAGCGGATGCGCTCGCCAAGGCCCAGGCGTTTCAGCCCGGCCACGGCAAGAATGATCGCGTCATAGTCACCCGCATCGAGCTTACCCAGACGCGTGCCGACGTTACCGCGCAGCGATCGGATGATCAAATCTGGCCGACGGGCGCTAAGCTGACATTGACGACGCAGGCTTGATGTTCCCACGACCGCGCCCTGCGGCAGGGCATCAACCGAGTCGTATTGATTAGAAACGAAGGCGTCGAGCGGATCTTCACGCTCGCAGATTGTGACCAGTCCCAGCCCTTCAGGGAAGGCGATTGGCACATCTTTCATCGAGTGAACGGCAATATCTGCGCGGTCTTCGAGCATCGCCTGCTCCAGTTCTTTGACGAATAATCCCTTGCCGCCGACCTTAGCCAGCGGCGTGTCGAGGATCACATCACCCTTGGTCACCATCGGGACGAGTTCGACCCGAAGCCCCGGATGGCAAGCCATCAGACGCTGCTGAACATAATGTGCCTGCCAAAGTGCAAGCGGACTTTGCCTGGTGGCAATTCTTAAAATTTTGTCTAACATGCTTCTTACCGTTTTGATCGCTCATTGATTATCCTATCATTGATACGGGAATGCTGTCAGTTTCCACGCTGTCAAACGGCCACCAGCGGACGGATCACGGCATCTAAAACCAGGCAGAACGTAAAACGTGCTAAACTGTTGTGTAGCGCAACTTTCTTTACGGTCAATCTGCCAGGTGTTAGATTGATCACGTTTCCAGCAATAATTCGCCCGACTATTTTTAAATCAAGCGGCGGATTTCGGAAACAGGGTTTTTGTAAGCACTGGGATAATCAGGCGAGACGTCTTGTACCTCTACATAGAGACACTGAAACAGAGACTGGATGCTATCAACCAGCTGCGCGTAGATCGTGCGCTGGCTGCTATGGGACCTTCGTTCCAACAGGTCTACAGTCTGCTGCCAACCTTATTACATTATCATCATCCGCTGATGCCGGGTTACCTCGAAGGTAACGTTCCACATGGCATCAGCTTTTACACGCCTGATGAAAGCCAAATTGATTATCTCAATGATTTAGAAGGTAAATCTGGATCATTCGCTGCCATTCCGCCACGCGGCGAACTGCCGATCACCGGCGTGTATTCGATGGGCAGCACCTCTTCTGTTGGTCAAAACCTCACCTCCGACCTGGATATCTGGGTCTGCCACCAGTCATGGCTGGATAATGAAGAGCGCCTGGCGCTGCAAAAGAAATGTACCCGCCTGCAGAAATGGTGTGCGTCGATGGGTGTTGAAGTGAGCTTCTTCCTGATTGATGAAAACCGTTTTCGCCATAACGAGAGCGGCAGCCTCGGCGGGGAAGATTGCGGCTCTACGCAGCATATCCTGCTGCTGGATGAGTTCTACCGCACCGCAGTGCGCCTGGCAGGTAAGCGTATTCTGTGGAATATGGTGCCGGGAGAAGAGGAAGAGCATTACGACGATTACGTCATGTCACTCTATCAAAAGGGCGTGTTAACTCCGAACGAGTGGCTTGATTTGGGCGGCCTGGACACGTTGTCTGCCGAAGAGTATTTCGGTGCCAGCCTGTGGCAGCTGTATAAAAGTATCGATTCTCCGTATAAAGCGGTGTTGAAAACTCTGTTGCTGGAAGCCTACTCGTGGGAATACCCGAGTACTCAGCTGCTGGCGATGGACATCAAGCAGCGCCTGCACGACGGGGAAATCGTCTCTTACGGTCTCGACCCTTACTGCATGATGCTGGAGAGAGTGACGCATTACCTCACCAGCATTGACGATCATGCCCGTCTGGATCTGGTTCGCCGCTGCTTCTATCTGAAAGTTTGCGAGAAGCTGTCGGTTGATAATGGTAAGTCTGGCTGGCGGCGCGAAATTCTTAATCAGCTGGTGACGGAATGGGGTTGGGATGCGGATCGCATCACGATGCTGGACAGCCGCGCCGACTGGAAAATTGAACGAGTGCGTGAAGCCCACAACGAACTGCTGGATGCGATGATGCAGAGTTATCGCAACCTGATCCGCTTCGCTCGTCGCAACAACCTGAGCGTTAGCGCCAGTCCGCAGGATATCGGGGTGTTGACCCGTAAACTGTACGCGGCTTTTGAAGCGCTGCCGGGCAAAGTGACGCTGGTTAACCCGCAGATTTCGCCGGATCTTTCTGAATCGCATCTGACCTTTATTCATGTGCCGCATGGCCGTGCCAACCGCGCGGGCTGGTATTTGTATAATCAGTCGCCGGATATGCAATCGATCATCAGCCATCAGCCGCTGGAATATAACCGTTATCTGAACAAGCTGGTGGCCTGGGCCTGGTTTAACGGCCTGCTGACCAGCAAAACCCGCCTGCACATCAAAGGCAATGAAATCTGTGACCTCGCCAGATTACAGGAGCTGGTCGCTGACGTGTCGCACCACTTCCCGTTACGGGTGCCATCACCGACGCCGAAAGCGCTCTACAGTCCCTGTGAAATCCGCCATCTGGCCATTATCGTTAACCTCGAATATGACCCGACCGCCGCTTTCCGTAATCAGGTAGTGCATTTTGACTTCCGTAAGCTGGACGTCTTCAGCTTTGGTCAGCAGCAGCAGTGCCTGATTGGCAGCATCGATCTGCTATATCGCAACTCGTGGAATGAAGTGCGCACGCTGCACTTTAATGGCGAGCAGGCGATGATCGAAGGATTGAAAACCATCCTTGGCAAAATGCACCAGGATGCCGCGCCGCCAGACTCGGTCGAAGTGTTCTGCTACAGCCAGCATTTGCGCGGATTAATTCGTACCCGCGTTCAGCAGCTGGTGTCGGAATGCATCGAGCTGCGCCTGTCCAGTACTCGTCTGGAACCCGGGCGTTTTAAAGCGGTACGCGTGGCGGGCCAGACCTGGGGACTGTTCTTTGAACGGCTGAGCGTGTCGGTGCAGAAGCTGGAAAACGCCGTCGAATTCTATGGCGCTATCTCCAACAACAAATTACATGGCCTGTCGATCAAGGTGGAAACCGATCAGACGCGCCTGCCTGCCGTCGTAAATGGCTATGCCAGCGAAGGGATCATCCAGTTCTTCTTCGAAGATACCAAAGACGATTTCGGCTTTAATATCTACATTCTGGATGAAACCAACCGGGTAGAGATATATCACCATTGTGAAGGCAGTAAAGAGGATCTGGTGCGCGACGTGAGCCGCTTCTACTCCTCTTCACACGATCGCTTTACCTACGGCTCGAGCTTTATCAACTTCAATCTGCCGCAGTTCTACCAGATTGTGAATGTTGACGACCGTTTCCAGGTCATCCCTTTCCGCAGCCAGACGCTGGCCCAACTTTGTGCCACCGTCTCGGATAACGATCCGAACGGCGACTACGCCCAACGCTATCAAATGCATTGATGTCATGGCGGGATGCTTTCCGCCACTGACTGTGACATCGAATCAGCTTTTCCTGTTGCTTTTAGCACTTCACCTGCGATGATAGACAACAAACAGGCCCTGATAACGAGCAGAATAAGCATGAACAAAATGATTTGCCGGATGGCGCTGGTGCTGGCTGTAGCCAGCCTGACAGGGTGCGGACTGAAAGGACCTTTGTACTTCCCGCCGCAGGAAAAGCCAAAGCAGCAAACCACTGAGAGCACCAAAAAGACAACCGCGACCGCCACGGATCAGCGCGCTGTCACGACGCCAGCTCAGAATGGGACGCAGAGCCAGCCTTCGACCACCGAACCGGAAACGCAAACGGCTCAGTAAACTATGACGCACTCGTTGGAGCCAAAAATGCAGTTCTCCAAAATGCACGGTCTGGGCAATGACTTTATGGTGGTCGATGCCGTGACGCAAAACGTCTATTTTTCTCCAGAATTGATCCGGCGTCTGGCGGATCGTCATCTGGGGATCGGTTTCGATCAGCTGCTGATCGTCGAGCCACCGTACGATCCCGATCTCGATTTCCATTACCGTATTTTCAACGCTGATGGCAGCGAAGTTGCCCAGTGCGGCAATGGCGCGCGCTGTTTTGCCCGCTTCGTGCGGTTGAAAGGGCTGACCAACAAGAATGATATTCGCGTCAGCACGCAAACCGGTCGTATGGTGCTTAGCGTCACGCAGGATGAGATGGTTTGCGTCAACATGGGTGAGCCCAACTTCGATCCGCAACAGGTGCCGTTCCGCGCCAATAAAGCCGAGAACCTCTACCTGATGCGCGTTGCCGAGCAGACCATCATGTGTGGCGTGGTGTCGATGGGTAATCCTCACTGCGTGCTGCAAGTGGACAGCGTGAAAACCGCCGCGGTCGAAAGCCTGGGCCCGGTGCTGGAAAGTCACGATCGCTTCCCTGAGCGCGTTAACGTCGGCTTTATGGAAGTGGTCAGCCGTGAACACATCCGCCTGCGCGTGTATGAGCGTGGCGCGGGTGAAACCCAGGCCTGCGGTAGCGGAGCCTGTGCGGCGGTTGCCGTTGGCATTCAGCAGGCGCTGCTGGCTGAAAAAGTACGCGTCGATCTGCCTGGCGGCAGCTTAAACATTGCCTGGAAAGGCCCGGGACATCCGCTGTATATGACCGGTCCAGCCACTCACGTTTATGACGGATTTATTCATTTATGAAAAATGTCGGAGAACAACAGGCGACCAGCGAATTGCTGCTGGACGATCGAGCGGTCAGCGAGTTCCTGCTGCAAAATCCGGACTTCTTTATCCGTAATGCCCGTCAGGTTGAGCAGATGCTGGTGCCCCATCCGGTGCGCGGCACGGTCTCGTTGGTGGAGTGGCAGCTGGCTCGCCAGCGCAACCATATCACCCAGTTAGAAGAAGAGATCACCCTGCTGATGGAGCAAGCCAGCGCGAATCAGCAGCTGTTTGACCGCCTGTTATCCCTGCAGGCCCGCCTTGCCGCCGCAGACAGCCTGCACGATATGCTTAATCGCCTGCATCGCTGGGCCAGAGAGCTGGGGCTGGCAGGCGCAAACGTCCGTCTGTTCAGCGAGAAATGGCGGATTGGCGCCCCTTCTGATTTCACTCAGCTCGCGCTTTCCCGCCACGCCTTTGAATCCGTCCGCATCCAGCGACTGGGTAAACAGCAGCATTATCTGGGCAGCCTGAATGGCCCTGAGCTGCTGTTGTTACTGCCTCAGGCCAAAGCAATTGGCTCGGTGGCGATGTCGCTGATGGGCGAACAGGGCGATCTGGGCGTGCTGGTTTTCAGCAGCCGTGATACGCAGCATTATCAGTCAGGCATGGGAACCGTGCTGTTACAGCACCTCTCTCTGATGCTACCTGACCTGCTGACGCGCTGGGTCGAACGCGCATGAGCAGTGACTCGCCTCTACAACCCGCCGTAGAGGGATTCCTGCGCTACCTGAAGGTCGAGCGCCAGCTCAGTCCGCTGACTCAAATCAATTACCAACGCCAGCTTGCCGCCTGCCTTGCTTTGCTCACCGAGATGAAGCTAACGGCCTGGGACAAGCTGGATGCGGCGCAGGTGCGTTCGCTGGCGGCCCGCAGCCGTCGCGGCGGCCTGAAACCGGCCAGCCTGGCCTTACGTCTGTCCGCACTTCGCAGCTTCCTCGACTGGCAAATCAGCCAGGGCGTGCTGAAAGCCAATCCGGCAAAAGGCGTGGCCACGCCGCGCGCGCCGCGCCATCTGCCGAAGAATATCGATGTGGATGAAGTCAGCCAGCTGCTGGATATCGATCTGAACGATCCGCTGGCGGTGCGCGACCGCGCCATGCTCGAAATTATGTACGGTGCCGGATTGCGTCTGTCAGAGCTGGTGGGCATCGATACCGGCCATCTGGACTTAGCTTCGGGCGAAGTCTGGGTGGTGGGTAAAGGCAGCAAGGAGCGACGCTTGCCGATTGGCCGTACCGCCGTGCAATGGATGGAACACTGGCTGGAAATGCGCGAACTGTTTGCACCCGAAGACCAGGCGGTTTTCCTGTCGAAATACGGTAAACGCATGTCCGCCCGCAACGTGCAAAAACGCTTCGCTGAGTGGGGCGTGAAGCAGGGCGTTTCCAGCCATATTCACCCGCATAAATTGCGCCACTCTTTTGCTACCCATATGCTGGAGTCCAGCGGTGATTTGCGCGCGGTGCAGGAGTTACTGGGTCATGCCAACCTCAGCACCACCCAGATTTATACCCATCTCGACTTCCAACACCTGGCGTCGGTTTACGATGCCGCCCATCCCCGTGCCAAACGAGGAAAATCCTGATGCACTTCTACCGACCGCTGCGACCGATTGCCGCGATGACCTTTGATCTGGATGACACGCTATACGACAACTATCCGGTGATCGTGCGTACCACTGAAGAGTCGCACGCTTTCCTGCAGTCTTACCATCCGGCCTTAAATCATTTCAGCGTTGAGCAGTATCAGCAGCTGCGTGACGCCCTGCGCGAGCAGGAGCCAGACATTTACCACGATGTTAGCGAATGGCGACGCCGCGCGGTGGAACTGGCAATGCTGAATGCCGGCCTGACGCCGCGCGAATCCGATGAAGGCTCACGCGCAGTGATGGCGCACTTCGCGCACTGGCGCAGCAAAATCGACGTGCCGGAAGAGACCCATCAGACGCTGACCACGCTGGCGAAAAAGATCCCGCTGGTGGCGATCACCAACGGTAACGCCGAGCCGCATCTGTTTGGTCTGGACAAGTACTTCCAGTTTATCCTGCGTGCCGGTCCGGATGGCCGCGCCAAGCCGTATGACGATATGTATCACGTGGCGGCTGAGAAGCTGAATCTGCCGCTGGAGAGCATACTGCATGTGGGCGATGACCTGACGACTGACGTTGCGGGTTCCGTGCGTTGCGGTATGCAGGCCTGCTGGATCAATCTGCGCGAAGGCAACCTGATGCATATCGCAGATTCCCGCCTGCTTCCCACGCTGGAAATTTCGCAGTTGGCATCGCTGACTGCGCTGATATAATAGACTGGTTAAATATCCAGTGGAGCGCGTGGCGCTCCCCCTTTCCTGACGGTGCCTATGGACGTTTCTGACCTGCTAGACAGCTTGAATGACAAACAACGTGACGCCGTTGCCGCGCCGCGCAGCAACTTGCTGGTGCTGGCAGGTGCTGGCAGCGGCAAGACACGCGTGCTGGTTCATCGTATTGCCTGGCTGATGGCCGTTGAAAACTGCTCACCTTATTCGATCATGGCGGTGACCTTCACCAACAAAGCGGCGGCAGAGATGCGTCATCGCATAGAGCAGCTGATCGGCACCAGTCAGGGCGGGATGTGGATTGGGACTTTCCATGGCCTGGCGCACCGTTTGCTGCGTGCGCACCACCTGGACGCCAATCTGCCACAGGATTTTCAGATTCTGGACAGTGAAGATCAGCTGAGGCTGTTGAAGCGCCTGATCAAAGCGATGAATCTGGATGACAAGCAGTGGCCCGCGCGTCAGGCGATGTGGTACATCAACGGCAAGAAAGACGAAGGGCTGCGCCCGAAACATATCGAAAGTTACGGCAATCCGGTTGAGCAAACCTGGTTACGCATTTACCAGGCCTATCAGGAAGCCTGCGATCGCGCCGGGCTGGTGGATTTTGCCGAACTGCTGCTGCGTGCTCACGAGCTGTGGCTCAACAAACCGCATATCCTCAACCACTATCGCGAGCGCTTTACCAACGTGCTGGTGGATGAGTTCCAGGATACCAACAACATTCAGTACGCCTGGATCCGTATGCTGGCAGGTGACACCGGCAAGGTGATCATTGTTGGCGACGACGATCAGTCCATTTATGGCTGGCGTGGTGCGCAGGTCGAAAACATTCAGCGTTTCCTGACCGACTTTAAAGGGGCCGAAACGGTTCGTCTTGAGCAGAACTATCGCTCGACCAATAACATCCTGAAAGCCGCTAACACGCTGATCGCCAATAACAATGGCCGTCTGGGTAAAGAGCTGTGGACCGATGGCAAAGATGGCGAACCGATTTCGATTTACTGCGCCTTTAACGAGCTGGATGAAGCCCGCTTTGTGGTCAACCGCATTAAGGTGTGGATGGAAAACGGCGGGGCGCTGAAAGACTGCGCCATCCTGTATCGCAGCAACGCCCAGTCGCGCGTGCTGGAAGAAGCCTTACTGCAAACCAGCATGCCTTACCGCATTTATGGCGGTCAGCGTTTCTTCGAGCGTCAGGAAATCAAAGATGCGCTGGCGTATCTGCGAATGATCTCCAACCGCAACGACGATGCGGCATTTGAACGTGTGGTGAACACGCCAACCCGCGGCATCGGCGATCGCACGCTGGACGTTGTGCGTCAGACCGCCCGCGAACGTCAGCTGACCTTGTGGCAGAGTACCCGCGCGCTGTTGCAGGAAAAAGCGCTGGCGGGGCGCGCCGCTTCCGCTCTGCAGCGCTTCACCGAACTGGTGGATTCGCTGGCGCAGGAAACCAGTGAAATGCCTCTTCACGTGCAGACCGACCGGGTGATTAAAGATTCCGGCCTGTGGTTGATGTACGACCAGGAGAAGGGCGAGAAGGGCCAGGCACGTATCGAAAACCTTGAGGAGCTGGTCAACGCCACCCGGCAGTACAGCTATCAGGACGAAGATGAAGACCTGATGCCCTTGCAGGCATTCCTGTCACATGCTGCGCTGGAAGCGGGCGAAGGTCAGGCCGACAAATGGCAGGATGCGGTGCAACTGATGACCATGCACGCCGCCAAAGGTCTGGAATTTATTCAGGTGTTTATCGTCGGGATGGAAGAGGGCATGTTCCCCAGCCAGATGTCGCTGGAAGAGGGCGGCCGGCTGGAAGAGGAACGCCGCCTGGCGTATGTCGGCGTAACGCGAGCGATGCAAAAACTCACCCTGACCTACGCTGAAACCCGCCGCCTGTATGGCAAAGAGGTGAATCACCGTCCTTCCCGTTTTATCGGCGAGCTGCCGGTGGAATGTATCGAGGAAGTTCGCCTGCGCGCCAGCGTCAGTCGGCCGGTTAACCATCAGCGTATGGGCACGCCGCTGGCACAGAATGACAGCGGCTTTGCGCTGGGCCAGCGGGTGCGGCATGCCAAGTTCGGCGAAGGCACTATCGTCAATCTGGAAGGCAGCGGTGAACACAGCCGTCTTCAGGTGGCATTTCAGGGCCAGGGCATCAAATGGCTGGTTGCTGCCTACGCGAAGCTCGAAGCGGTTTAATCCCGGTTACGGGGTGAGATTTTCGTCGCCCCGTCCCCCTCTCCTGCCCGGTTAACACTTGTCAATATTTGTTGCGTATTTATGCTGGTACGGTTGTTGACGCCATTTTCAGCACAGCGTAACATGCGCGCACCATTACCCTAAGAGGACATTCGCCTTGGACACACCCAGTACCTACTGGCTCATTGACCTGCAATCCAGGTACAACTCCTAAGGCTATCCTCTTCTGCTGATAGCCTTCGCGGTTGTTGGCGACCTCGCATTTCCGTCGCTCTGAGTCAGATGCTGTTGCTGACCGAAACGCTCTCGTTTCCTGTGTACAAGCGTATTGTCCCATTCTGATACTGTGAATTGGGAGTACAGCTATGCTGAGCGCATTTAAACTGGATAAAAGCCGCTTAACCCGCCTTGAGCTGGAAGAGCCGAACGACGAGTTATCCAGCTCCGTTTGGGTCGACCTGATCGAGCCGGAAGAAAATGAGCGTGACCGTGTCCAGAACGAGCTGGGCCAGAGCCTGGCCACCCGCCCTGAATTGGAAGACATCGAAGCCTCAGCACGTTTCTTTGAAGATGAAGACGGCCTGCATATCCACTCCTTTTTCTTCTATGAAGATGCGGATGACCACGCCGGTAACTCCACCGTGGCCTTCACCATTCGTGAAGGGCGTTTGTACACGCTGCGCGAGCGCGAACTGCCTGCTTTTCGTCTCTACAGGATGCGTGCCCGTAACCAGATCCTGATCGACGGGAATGCCTACGAGCTGTTGCTGGATCTGTTCGAGACCAAAATTGAACAGCTGGCGGATGAGATCGAAAACATCTACAGCGATCTGGAAAAGCTCAGCCGCGTGATTATGGAAGGTCAGCAGGGCGATGAATTCGATGGTGCGCTGTCGACGCTGGCCGAGCTGGAAGATATCGGCTGGAAGGTGCGTTTGTGCCTGATGGATACCCAGCGCGCGCTGAACTTCCTGGTGCGAAAGGCGCGTTTGCCGGGCAATCAGCTGGAGCAGGCGCGTGAAATCCTGCGAGATATCGAATCGCTGCTGCCGCATAACGAATCGCTGTTCCAGAAGGTTAACTTCCTGATGCAGGCGGCGATGGGCTTTATCAATATCGAACAGAACCGCATCATCAAGATCTTCTCGGTGGTCTCAGTGGTGTTCCTGCCGCCAACGCTGGTGGCGTCTAGCTACGGGATGAACTTCGAGTTTATGCCCGAGCTGAAATGGAGCTTTGGTTACCCAGGCGCAATCACGCTGATGATCCTGGCGGGGCTTGCACCTTACGCCTACTTCAAACGTAAAAACTGGCTTTAACCCCGGCTACAAAAAACGAAAACCCCGCGAAAGCGGGGTTTTTTGTCTCAATACTCAGGCCAGACCTGGCTGCCTGCTCCGCTTCAGCGTCCACACCGCATCCAGAATAAACAGTGCCAACGCGGCCCAGATAAAGCTGAAGGTCACCACTTTATCAGGCGTCATCTGCTCACCATAAAACACCACGGCCAGCAGGAACATCAGCGTCGGGCCCAGATACTGGAAGAAACCAACGGTCGACAGGCGCAGCCTGCTGCAGGCAGCAGTAAACAGCATCAGCGGAATGGTGGTGACGATCCCGGCGGCCACCAGCAACAGATTCAGCGTCAGTGGATTCTGGCTCAGGTGGCTGGTGCTGGAATCAGCAATGCCAAACAGGTAAATAGCCGCCACCGGCAGCAGCCAGCTGGTTTCGACCAACATGCCGGTCTGGGCATCCACACCAATCTTTTTGCGGATCAGGCCATAGGCGGAAAAGGTGACCGCCAGACCGATAGCAATGATCGGCACCGAACCAAACTTCCACAGCTGAATGAGCACACCACAGGCGGCCAGCGCCACCGCCAGCCACTGCAGGCGACGAAAGCGTTCTTTCAGGAATACCATGCCCACCACCACGTTCAGCAGCGGATTGATAAAGTACCCCAGGCTGGCCTCCAGGATATGCTGATTATTCACCGCCCAGATAAAAATCAGCCAGTTTGCACAGATAACCGTGGCCGAGACCGCCAGCATCAGCACCTTTTTCGGCTGCTGCAGGATCAGCTTCACTTTGGCCCAGTTCCGACTGAGACTGACCAGCAACAGCATAAAGAAGAATGACCAAATCACCCGGTGCGTCATGATTTCGCCCGGCGCGACCTGTTGCAGAAGTTTGAAATAGGCTGGGGCAATACCCCAGATAAAATAGGCACCGAGGGCAAAAAAGATCCCCTGGCGGGTGTGTTGCGCATCCATGAAAACAGGCTCCATCAGGTCGAATGTAGGGGTGTAGGGTAAGGCATAATAGCAAGCTGAGCGCGTTAGCCCGTCAGGTAGGTGGCCGTAGCGCTGGCAATATACAGGCCCGTGTCGTTATGCAGCTCAACGCGCGCGACCGAGACCTTATTGCCGCCCCGCAACAGGCTGCTGGTGGCAATAAACCGCTCTCCACGACCCGGACGGAGATAATCGACCCGCAGATCGATGGTGCCCATACGCGATAATCGCTGACGCAGCTCCTCTTCGGTAATACTCTCCTGACGCGTCAGCGCGCTGCTGACGCAGACCAGACCGGCCGCCACGTCCAGCACTGACGCGATCACGCCACCGTGCAAAATCTTCTGCGCCACATTGCCCACCAGCTGGGTCTGATTGGCGAAGCTCAGCTCGGCGTAATCGGGTTCCAGCCGGTCTAAATGCAGGCCCAGCGCCTGATTAAATGGCATATGATAAACAAAAATGTCACCGATCAGGCGGCGCGCGGCATCCTGAGTCAGAGGGACTGCAGACATCATGAGAATTCCTTTGCGGCAATGTCATTTTAATGGGAAGCAGCTGGCCATATTAGGCTCAGGCGGGTCAGGTTTCCACTTTACAAAAACAGCGCTAATGCCACACTCGCTTTCTGTGTAGAATGGCGTGCTTTTTATCCACTTATCCCTTTATTCGCTCTGGAGAACATTATGCCGATGCTGAGAGGATTGCTGGTTGCAGCCTTCCTGTTTCCCACGTTAGTTCTGGCACAAGAGGCCACGGTCACTGAGGTCCATGACAAGCCTGCCGTGCCTGGCAGTATCATTGCTAACCTGTTGGAAAAGCATGACAACCCTTTCGTTCTGTTCCCATACGAAAGTAACTATGTTCTGTATACCGACACCAGCAACATCAATAAAGATGCGATCCAGACCTATAACTGGGGCAATAAAGCCAAGCATGACGAAGTGAAATTCCAGCTTAGCCTGGCGTTTCCGCTGTGGCGTGGCATTTTGGGTGATAACTCAGTGCTGGCCGCGTCTTATACGCAAAGCAACTGGTGGCAGCTTTCAAACCGCGGTGCGTCTTCACCGTTTCGTGAAACTGACTACCAGCCACAGATCTTCGTGGGATGGGCAACGGATTACACCTTTGCCGGCTGGACGCTGCGAGATATCGAAACCGGTCTGAACCACCAGTCCAACGGACGCTCAGAACCGACGTCGCGAAGCTGGAACCGTGTCTATGCGCGTTTGATGGCGCAAAACGGCAACTGGATGGTCGAAGCTAAACCCTGGTACCGCCTTCCAGAAAATGAAAATAATGATGATAACCCGGATATCACTAAGTACATGGGGTATTATCGCCTGACCGTTGGCTATCAGTGGGGCGAGAGCATTTTCAGCGTGAAGAGCAACTATAACTGGAACAGCGGTTATGGCGGCGCGGAAATGGGCTGGAGCTACCCGATGACCAATCACGTTCGCTTCTACACTCAGGTGTTCAGCGGCTATGGTGAATCACTGATTGACTACAATCACCGCCAGACGCGCGTGGGTGTGGGCGTGATGTTGAACGACCTGTTTTAATGTTTTTGGGTGAGTGGCTGACGCCGCTCACCCCTCATCAGATTTGGGGAAGACGTGTCAACGGCAGTTATCAATCAGGAAGCGCTGGCGGAACAGGTACTGCAAGAGACCTTCGGCTACCAGCACTTTCGCCCAGGACAACAATCGATCATTCAGGCCTCACTGAACGGGCGTGACTGCCTGGTCATTATGCCGACCGGCGGCGGTAAGTCGCTCTGCTATCAAATCCCTGCGCTGGTAAGAGAAGGCCTGACGCTGGTGGTCTCTCCGCTGATCTCGCTGATGAAAGATCAGGTGGATCAGCTGCTGGCTAACGGCGTTTCGGCCGCTTGCCTCAACTCCACCCAGACCCGTGAAGAGCAGCAGGATGTGATGGCCGGTTGCCGTACGGGTAAAGTGCGGCTGCTGTATATTGCGCCTGAACGCCTGATGATGGATAACTTCCTCGACAATCTGCTGCACTGGAATCCAGCCATGCTGGCGGTCGATGAAGCGCACTGTATTTCCCAGTGGGGCCATGATTTCCGTCCTGAATATGGCGCCCTGGGCCAGCTGCGCCAGCGCCTGCCTGATGTGCCGGTGATGGCCCTGACGGCCACGGCGGATGAAACCACCCGCAATGATATTGCGCGTCTGCTTCAGCTGGACGATCCGCTGATCCAAATCAGCAGCTTCGACCGCCCGAATATCCGCTACACGCTGGTCGAAAAATTCAAACCCACCGAGCAGTTGCTCCGCTACGTGCAGGATCAACGGGGCAAGTGCGGCATCATTTACTGTAACAGTCGGGCGAAGGTGGAAGACACCGCTGCCAGGTTGCAAAGCCGTGGGCTGAGCGTCGGCGCCTATCACGCCGGGATGGACAATGCCCATCGCGCGCAGGTTCAGGAAGCATTCCAACGCGATGACCTGCAAATCGTTGTCGCCACGGTGGCGTTCGGCATGGGCATCAACAAGCCCAACGTACGCTTTGTGGTGCACTTTGATATCCCACGCAACATCGAGTCCTATTATCAGGAAACCGGACGCGCCGGGCGCGATGGCCTGCCTGCCGAAGCGCTGATGCTCTACGATCCGGCCGATATGGCCTGGCTGCGCCGCTGCCTTGATGAAAAAGCGCCTGGTCCGTTGCAGGACATTGAGCGACATAAGCTGAATGCCATGGGTGCCTTTGCGGAAGCGCAGACCTGCCGTCGACTGGTGCTACTAAATTACTTTGGCGAAGGTCGTCAACAGCCTTGCGACAACTGCGATATCTGCCTCGATCCGCCACGCCGGTATGATGGCCTGGTGGAAGCGCAGAAAGCGTTATCCGGTATTTATCGCGTTGGGCAGCGTTTCGGTATGGGCTACATTGTTGAAGTGCTGAGAGGCGCGAACAATCAGCGTATCCGCGATATGCAGCACGACAAATTGCCGATTTACGGCATTGGTAAAGATCAGAGCCATGAACACTGGGTGAGCGTGCTGCGTCAGCTGATCCATCTCGGGCTGGTGACGCAAAACATTGCGATGCACTCTGCCTTACAGCTTACGGAAGCGGCCCGGCCGGTCCTCAGGGGCGAAGCCTCACTGATGCTGGCGGTGCCAAGGCTGGTAACGGTCAAAACCCGCAGCAGCAGCCAGAAATCTTACGGCGGCAATTACGATCGCAAGCTGTTCGCCAAGCTGCGAAAATTACGCAAAGCGATTGCCGACGAAAACAACGTCCCGCCGTATGTGGTGTTCAACGATGCCTCGCTGATTGAAATGGCCGAGCAGATGCCGATCACCGCATCAGAGATGCTGGGCGTCAACGGGGTAGGGCAGAAGAAGCTGGAGCGATTTGGTAAACCGTTTATGGTGATGATTAGAGATCACGTCGACGGCGACGAAGAGTAAGGCAATCAGAGGCCGGGCTAACTGCCCGGCCTTTTCACTTCGCACATTAGGCAATGCGTCGGGCAGAGGCCAGCAACGCACCCACCGCCATAAACATCCCGCCAAAGGTTCTGTTCAGCAACTTCATCTGCTTTGGCCCTTTGATCCAGCCCGCGATGCGCGTTGCTAATGTGGCATAGCCAATCATCACAATGATATCGACCACCACGGTCGTTACGCCCAGCACCAGATACTGAATCGCCTGCGGCTGATGCGGAATGATGAACTGCGGGAACAGCGCCGCCAGAAAAACAATGCTCTTCGGATTGGTCAGGTTAACCAGCACTGCCCGCTTAAACAGCTTGCGACGTGGCATGGCTTTCGCCACGGCTTGCAGATCGATACCGCCGCCAGAGCGCCACTGCTGGATGCCCAGCCAGACCAGATAGGCCGCACCTGCCCACTTCAGAATTTCAAACGCCAACACCGATTGGGAGAACAGCGCGCCCAGCCCAATGCCGACCAGCACAATGTGCAGCGACAGACCGAACTGCAGGCCAGAAATAGAGGCAACCGCGCCACGATAGCCATGGCTGATGCCGGTGCTCATGGTATTAATGGCACCCGAACCCGGGGAAAGACTTAAGATGCTGGTTGTAAGAAGATAAGCCAGCCACCACTCGATGGTCATGGGTAACGCTCCCTGATAGCATAAAAGTGTGACACAATACGTCATTGTTTGCGGTTGCGCTACGGGATGACGTCAGGTCTTTCGCAGCGGATGAAGGGAGTGAGGGCTGAAGCCGATGACAGGTCGAAAAAACGGCTGGCCAACGCGTGAAAAGGCGTTTGCCGCTTTTGCTACAGGCCCGCTGCTGGATTTCTGGAAGCGCCGGGAAGAGGGTGAATTTACCGGCGTGGAAGACGTGGCGATCCGCTACGTCCGCTTCAGCGCTGCAAAACACGATAACGTTATTCTGCTCTGCCCGGGGCGCATCGAAAGCTACGTGAAATACCCTGAGCTGGCCTACGATCTGTTCCACTGCGGCTATGATGTGGTGATTATCGACCACCGTGGGCAGGGCCGATCGGGCCGGTTGCTGCAGGATTCGCACCGTGGGCACGTGGAAGCCTTCGACCACTATGTCGACGATCTGGAAACGCTGTACCAAAAGGAAATTGCCAGCCGCAATTACCGTCATCGTTATGCGCTTGCTCACTCGATGGGTGGCGCGATCCTGACGCTGATGCTGGCCAGACAGCCGAAAGCGTTCGATGCGGTGGTGCTGGCGTCGCCAATGTTCGGTATCTATCTGCCGATGCCCGTGTGGATGGCAAACCAGATCCTGAACTGGGCAGAGAAACGTCCGGCATTCCGTGATGGTTATGCGATGGGCACCGGAAAATGGCGCGCACGCCCGTTTGGTATCAATGCGCTGACCCACAGCCGTGAACGTTATCGGCGCAACCTGCGCTTTTACGCTGACGACCCCGGCCTGCGGGTAGGGGGTCCAACCTACCATTGGGTGCGAGAAGGCGTACTGGCCGGACAAAGCATTTTAGAGAAAGCGAAAGAAATTACCACGCCGCTGCTGCTGCTGCAGGCCGGTGCGGACAAGGTGGTGGATAACCGGGCCCAGGATTTATTCTGTCAGGCCATGACCACGGCGGGGCAACCCTGTGAAGGGGGAAAACCGTTTGTTATCGACGGCGCGCGTCATGAGATCTTGTTTGAAAAAGACAGCATGCGTGCCGAAGCGCTGGATGCGATCGTCGCGTTTTTTTCCAGACATCCCTAATTGTGCACGACTCAGATATGACTCTCATTAGCGGGCAAGAAAGCGTGCCCGATAACAGACAAACCAGAGGTTTTATGTACCCTATCGTTGCTTCCGATCTTGATGGCACTTTGTTGTCTCCGGATCACCGTCTCTCCTCCTTTGCCCGTGAAACGCTGCCGCTGCTGACCCGCAAAGGGGTGAACTTTATTTTCGCCACCGGCCGTCACTATATCGATGTCGCTCAGATGCGCGACAGCCTTGGGATTGATGCGTTCATGATCACCTCCAACGGCGCTCGCGTGCACAATACCGCGGGCGAGTTGGTGTTCAGCCATAACCTGGATGAAGACATTGCCAGTGAGTTGTTTGCGATGCACCACGACCATCAGGACATCTTCACCAACGTCTATCGCGATGAAGAGTGGTTCCTGAACCGCAATCGCCCTGAAGAGATGGATTTTTTCCGTGAGTCAGACTTCAACTATCAGATCTATCAGCCGGGTTCGCTGCCAACCGATGGCATCAGCAAGGTGTTCTTTACCTGTGGTAAGCCCGAACTGCTGATCCCGCTGGAAGAAGCGCTGATCGCACGCTGGGGCGATCGGGTTAACGTCAGTTTCTCGCTGCCGACCTGTCTGGAAGTGATGGCGGGTGGCGTCTCTAAAGGCCACGCGCTGGATGCCGTCTCGCAATCGCTGGGTTACAGCCTGAAGGACTGCATTTCCTTTGGTGACGGCATGAATGATAAAGAGATGCTGAGCATGGCGGGCAAAGGCTGCATCATGAGCAACTCTCACCAGCGCCTGAAGGATTTCCTGCCGGAACTGGAAGTGATTGGCAGCAACGCCGATAACGCGGTGCCGCATTATTTGCGCAAGATGTACAACGTCTAAGCCGCAATAACCGCCCCGCATCCGGGGCGGTCTCACGCTATTTTGCCGACTTCAGCTGCTGTTTATGTTTGTTTTCACTGAGCATGGTCAGCAGCAGGAAGATCACCGCCAGCACGCAGCCGCCAATCATGATGATAAAGCCGCCGTCCCAGCCAAAGTAATCCACGGTATAACCGACAATCGCGCTTGCCGCGACCGAACCGCCGAGATAGCCAAACAAACCGGTGAAGCCTGCCGCCGTCCCAGCCGCCTTTTTCGGTGCCAGTTCCAGGGCATGCAGGCCAATCAGCATCACCGGGCCATAAATCAGGAAGCCGATGACCGTCATACAGGCCATATCGATCCCCGGATTGCCTGCGGGATTCATCCAGTAAATCACCGTGGCAATGGTCACCAGCACCATAAAGAACACCCCGGTCGCCCCGCGATTGCCCTTAAAGACTTTGTCTGACATCCAGCCGCACAGCAACGTCCCTGGGATCCCGGCGTATTCGTAGAAGAAATACGCCCAGGAGGATTTATCCAGGGCGAAGTGCTTAACCTCTTTCAGGTAGGTCGGTGACCAGTCGAGGATGCCGTAACGCAGCAGATACACGAACACGTTCGCCAGCGCGATGTACCACAGCAGTTTGTTCGGCAGAACGTACTGCATAAAGATCTGCTTAGCGGTGAGCTCCTCTTCATGCTTCTCATCGTAATCCACCGGATAGTCGTTCTTGTACTCTTCAATCGGCGGCAAACCACAGGATTGTGGCGTGTCACGCATCAGCGCAAAGGCAAAAAAGGCCACCAGAATCGCACCGAACGCCGGCATATAAAGCGCTGCTTTCCAGTCGTTAAACCACGCCATGCCCAGCAGGAACAGTAACGGTGGAATGCCACCGCCCACGTTATGCGCACAGTTCCACACCGACACAATGCCGCCACGCTCTTTCTGTGACCACCAGTGAACCATGGTGCGCCCGCACGGTGGCCAGCCCATGCCCTGGAACCAGCCGCAGAGAAACAGCAGGACAAACATCACCATGATGCTGGACGTTGCCCAGGGCACAAAGCCCATAAACAGCATCACCGCAGCGGCCAGGATCAAACCGGCTGGCAGGAAATAGCGGGGATTAGAGCGGTCAGAGACCGATCCCATAATGAATTTGGAAAAACCGTAAGCGATAGAAATACCGGATAACGCGAAGCCGAGATCGCCTCGTGAGAATCCCTGTTCAATCAGGTATGGCATGGCCAGCGCGAAGTTTTTACGCACCAGATAGTAGGCGGCGTAACCGAAGAATATACCCAGGAAGATTTGCAAGCGTAGTTTGCGGTAGAGCGGATCTCGCTGGCTGGCTTCAACGCGCGGCTGATGAGCTGCCGGTTTGAAAATACTTAACATATAAGCCTCCAATGGCGGCGTTTTTGTTGTTTTAACCTCCACGGACGCCTCACATCATCGATCCGTCCGTCAAAAGGCGTAGGGATGTTCCATTTCGCGCACAGGATAGGGGTTTTCTGCTGGTGAGACTGTGAAGGTTTACATAAATGTTACATTTTTATGACAGCGTGAAAGGATGAAAAGCCGCCAGATGTAAACTAAATACTTTCCTGCAACTTCGGCCATTTCGTTACACTGGGCGCACTTTTCGCAGCAGAGTCTTCCATTGTGACGTTACTGATTGTCACCACAATTTTGTGGGCATTTTCTTTTAGCCTGATTGGCGAATACCTGGCGGGCCAGGTCGATAGCGTATTTTCGGTGTTAGTGCGCCTTGTGCTGGCGGCGGTAGTATTCCTGCCGTTTTTGCGCTGGCGTGGCTATCGGGCCTCGACCATCCTGATGTATATGGCGGTGGGCGCATTGCAGCTCGGTATCATGTATCTGATCAGTTTCCAGGCCTATCTCTACCTTAGCGTGCAGGAATTCCTGCTGTTTACGGTGATGACGCCGCTGTACGTGACGCTGGTTTATGATTTGCTGACCGGCCGCGGCGTGCGCTGGGGCTATGCCCTTAGCGCGATGCTGGCGGTGGGTGGCGCGGCTATCATCCGCTACGACAAAGTCAGCGATCATTTCTGGTTCGGCCTGATGCTGGTGCAGCTGGCGAACCTCATCTTTGCCATTGGCATGGTCGGGTATAAGCGCCTGCAGGAAATCCGGCCGGTGCCGCAGCACACCGCGTTCTCCTGGTTCTATCTGGGCGCGGCGATGATTGCCGTTGTGGCGTGGTTTATGTGGGGGAATCCGCAAAAATTACCGACGACTTCGCTGCAGTGGGGCATTTTGATCTGGCTGGGTGTGGTGGCGTCTGGGCTGGGTTACTTTATGTGGAACTACGGTGCGACGCAGGTTGATGCCGGCACGTTGGGGATCATGAACAATATGCATGTGCCCGCCGGACTGCTGGTGAACCTGGCGATCTGGCAGCAGCAGCCACACTGGCCGAGCTTTATTATTGGTGCTGCGGTGATTTTTGCTTCATTGCTGGTGCACCGACACTGGATAGTGAAAGGCCGATAGCATGGGGAACGTGCAGGGATAACGGGCAGGAAAAACGGGCAGACTGATGCTGCCCGTTGTGTCTTACTTGGCTTTTGGCACAACCGCAGGACGGATTTTCATGGTCAGTCCTTTCAGGAAGTTACGCAGGATCTGATCACCGCATTCGCGGTAGTTTTTGTGGCCAGGCTTGCGGAAAATCGCCCCAATCTCAGACTGTCCCACCGCAAAATCCGCCATCTTCAGAATGTCGAGAATGTCGGTAGTTTTCAGATCGAACGCCACGCGCAGCTTCTTCATCATGATGTTATTGGTCATCTTGCGCTCGATGGACGGCTCTGGTGCATCTTCACTCTTGCCGCGGCGCTGGAAAATCAGGCCATTCAGGAAGTAGCCCATAATCACATCCGGGCATTCACGGAAACCGTCTTCATCGTCTTTCTTCAGGAAGCTGTTAATTTCGGCTTCGGTGACTTCTGTTTCTGCCAGCGCCAAAATTGCCACAACCTGCGCATCGCTCAGGTTAAGCATGAAGCGCACGCTGCGCAGAACGTCGTTATTAGTCATAAAAATCTCATCAGGGATCAAAGGCTGTTGTGCGCATTATAGTGACAAATGGCCGTTGATACAGGAAAACCCACCAGCGATTCAGGCTGGCAGGTAAATCAGGAGTGGGTCAGCGGAGAGGGCAGTGCGGCACCGGGCTGAGAAGCGTCTCTGACCAGCGGCAGATGATCGCAGGCATGCTGGCGGGCAGAACGGATAAAGGCTTCGGTCACCGGCTGACGCTGTTCACCATCGCGCACGGCGGCATACAGTCGACTCCACAGGCCATCACCCAGCGTTTTGGTCACCACCAGTCCCTGATGTTCAAAGCTTTCCACCACCCAATGCGGTAATGCCGCAATCCCCATTCCGGCCGACACCATCTGGATCAGCAGCAGGGTGTTATCGACGCTTTTCAGCGCCGGGCTGACGCCAGCCGGTTGCAGGAAGTGTCGCCAGATATCCAGACGCTGACGCTGCACCGGATAAATCATCAGCACTTCATTCGCCAAATCTTCCGGCGAGATATGGTCCACTTTCGCCAGCGGGTGATCCTGGGCCAGCACTAACCTCACTTCAAAATCAAACATCGGCGAATAGAACAGGCCACTGCGCGGCAGAATATCGGAGGTCAGCACGATATCCAGCTCGCCCTGCTGCAAGGCAGGCTGAGGGTCGAAGGTGACGCCGGATTTGAAATCCATCACCACCTGAGGCCAGCTCTGGCGGAAATTACTTAACGCCGGCGTCAGCCACTGGATACAGCTATGGCATTCAATGGCGATGCGCAACGTGGTCTGATGAGGCTCGTGACAGGCCTGAAGCGCCTGCTGGATCTGCGGCAACACCTGTTCCGCCAGCTGCAGCAGGATTTCGCCCTGTGGCGTAAAGCGCAGCGGCTGGCTTTTACGCACGAATAACCGAAAGCCCAGACGCTGTTCCAGGTCGCTGAACTGATGAGATAACGCCGACTGCGTTTGGTGAAGCTGGGCCGCCGCGGCCGCCAGCGAACCAGTTGTCCGCAGCGCCTGCAGCGTCCGCAGGTGTTTGAGTTCGATCATGAGAGTCCTTCACATCGACAGTGAACAATTTGCGCTTGTGGTGACTACAGTACCTGCGGATTATAGATGTGTAAACATCTGGACGTCTAAAAGCCTGATTGCATCTGCAAGGACAGCGGGCAACAACTGAGGAAAGAACTGATGACCATTCTGAACCACACACTTGGATTCCCTCGCGTCGGTCTGCGTCGCGAACTGAAAAAAACGCTGGAAAGCTACTGGGCGGGTAACAGCACTCAGGAAGATTTACTGGCCGTAGGCCGCGAACTGCGTGCCCGCCACTGGCAGCAGCAGAAGCAGGCGGGCGTTGATCGGGTGCCGGTGGGTGACTTCGCCTGGTACGATCACGTTCTGACCACCAGCCTGATGTTGGGCAACGTGCCGGCCCGCCACCAAAATAAAGACGGCTCTGTCGATCTGGATACGTTGTTCCGTCTTGGTCGTGGCCGGGCACCCACGGGTGAGCCCGCTGCCGCTGCCGAAATGACCAAGTGGTTCAACACCAACTACCACTACATGGTGCCGGAGTTCACCCGGGGCCAGCAGTTCAAACTGAGCTGGACACAAATTCTGGAAGAAGTCGATGAAGCGCTGGCTCTTGGCCACAACGTTAAACCGGTGCTGCTTGGCCCGGTAACCTATCTGTGGTTGGGTAAAGTGAAAGGCGAACAGTTTGACCGACTGAGCCTGCTGAAAGATATTCTGCCGGTCTACCAGCAGGTGCTGGGCGAGCTGGCTACCCGCGGAATTGAATGGGTACAGATTGATGAACCCGCGCTGGTGCTGGAACTGCCGCAGGAATGGCTGAACGCCTTCAAACCGGCTTACGATGCCTTGCAGGGCAACACCAAACTGCTGCTGACCACCTATTTTGACAGCGCAGGCACCAACATCAATACCCTCCGTGCGCTGCCGGTGCAGGGGCTGCATGTTGATTTGGTGCATGGGAAAGACGATATCGCTGAGCTGAACGCGAAAGTCCCGGCCGACTGGCTGCTCTCTGTTGGCGTTATCAATGGCCGTAACGTCTGGCGAGCCGACTTGAGCAGCTGGTTCGAACGCCTGCAACCGCTGGTTTCCCAGCGCAAACAGCTGTGGATCGGTTCGTCCTGTTCGCTGCTGCACAGCCCTATCGACCTGAGTACCGAAACCCGCCTGGACGACGAAGTGAAAAGCTGGTTCGCCTTCGCCCTGCAAAAGTGTGCTGAGCTGTCACTGCTGAGCAACGCGCTGAACAACAACAACCCGCAGTCACTGGAAGCCTGGAGCGCGCCGATCCGTGCCCGTCGTGATTCGGGTCGGGTGCATAATGCGGCAGTCAGCAAACGTCTTGCGGCGATCACCACGAAAGACAGCCAGCGCGATCATGGCTATAGCGTACGTGCTGACGCGCAGCGCAAGCGCTTTAACCTGCCGGCCTGGCCCACCACCACCATTGGTTCGTTCCCACAAACTACCGAAATCCGTGGCCTGCGCCTGGACTTCAAACAGGGCCGCCTGGACAGTAATCACTACCGTACCGGCATTGCCGAACATATCAAACAGGCCATTGCGGAGCAGGAACGTCTGGGTCTGGACGTGCTGGTGCACGGCGAAGCCGAACGTAACGACATGGTTGAGTATTTTGGCGAGAACCTCGACGGTTTTGCCTTCACGCAAAATGGCTGGGTGCAGAGCTACGGTTCACGCTGCGTCAAGCCACCGGTCATTATTGGCGACGTCAGCCGCCCGGCGGCGATCACCGTTGAGTGGGCTAAATACGCCCAGTCCCTGACGGAGAAACCGGTAAAAGGCATGCTGACCGGGCCGGTTACCATCCTTTGCTGGTCATTTCCGCGTGAAGACGTGAGCCGTGAAACCATCGCTAAGCAGATTGCCCTGGCGCTGCGCGATGAGGTGGAGGACCTGGAAAAAGCCGGCATCGGGATCATTCAGATTGATGAGCCTGCCCTGCGTGAAGGTCTGCCGCTTCGTCAGTCCGATTGGGCGGCCTACCTGGCATGGGCAGTCGATGCCTTCCGCCTGAACGCCGCCGTGGCGAAGGATGATACGCAGATCCATACCCATATGTGTTACTGCGAGTTCAACGACATCATGGGTTCAATTGCGGCGCTGGATGCGGATGTGATCACCATCGAAACCTCACGGTCGGATATGGAACTGCTGGAGTCGTTTGAAGAGTTTGATTACCCGAATGAGATCGGCCCTGGCGTGTACGACATTCATTCGCCAAACGTGCCAGGCGTGGAATGGATGGAAGAACTGTTGCTGAAGGCGGCGAAGCGCATCCCGACAGAGCGTCTGTGGGTGAATCCGGATTGTGGTCTGAAAACGCGCGGCTGGACAGAAACGCGTCAGGCGTTAGCGAACATGGTGCAAGCCGCCCAGAACCTGCGCAAGACCAAAAAACCGGCCTGATTTCTGCTTAAAAGGAAGTGATGTGGGGCGCCTGGCGCCCCTTTTTGTTATTACTTCACGCCATTCTGCCGGAACCAGGCGAGCATGCGCTGCCAGCCATCTTTGGCCGACTCTTCATGATAGCTTGGGCGGTAATCGGCATTAAACGCATGGCCTGCATCCGGATAAACAATAATTTCCGATTTGGCGTTCGCTGCACGCAGCGCCTGGCGCATGGTCTCCACGCTCTCCTGCGGAATGCTGTCGTCTTTGCCGCCATAAAGGCCTAACACCGGCGCAGTTAAATCCACCGCGATATCAACCGGCTGCTTCTGCTGCTTTAGCGTCTTCTCACCGACCATTTTGCCATACCAGGCCACGGCGGCTTTCAGCTGTGGATTGTGTGCGGCATACAGCCAGGTAATGCGTCCGCCCCAGCAGAAGCCGGTGATGCCCATATTGCGCATATCGCCGCCGTGACGGGAGGCCCAGTTGGCAACGTGATCCAAATCGGCCAACACCTGATTATCCGGAACGGTGCTGACTAATTCTTTAAACAGCGTCGGGATATCGTCGTATTCAGCAGGATCGCCCTGGCGGAAGTAAAGCTCTGGCGCAACCGCCAGATAGCCTTCGGCAGCCAGGCGACGGCAGATATCGCGAATGTGTTCATGCACGCCAAAAATCTCCTGAACCACCAGAATCACCGGCAGTGGGCCGCTAACATGACGCGGTTTGGCGTGAAAAGCGGGCATGTTCTCGCCCTGAGTAGGAATGGATGTTTCACCTGACTGGATGGCGTCACTGTCAGTAATAATCGTGGTCGATGCGGTAGGCGATACCGCAGGAGTGAACCCATTATTGCTCATTTTTTGAGTCGTATTCTCGTCGGTTTTCATTGTCCTCTCCATGCATGCATTAGCGCAATCAGCTAACTATAGCCAGGATTACGTTTGGGTCAGGGGGTTGCTCACTACCCATCATTAACACTGCCATTACCTGACCGGGAGGGCAAGTTGTGGCAATCCGAAAGCCAAGAGTGTTTAAATGTGATGTATGTCACTTCTTGTTGTTGATTTAATGTAACTTTCATTGGACGAAGTGATGCGATTCACATAATTTTCGGCAGCTTTGCATTATTGTGACCGCCTGATCCTTATCCCCCTTTCCCGTTACAGGAGTTTGAAATGGCACACTCAGACGTTTTTCATTTGGGTTTAACAAAAGCGGATTTGCAGGGCGCGACCTTGGCGATTGTGCCGGGCGATCCTGAGCGGGTGAAAAAAATTGCGGCATTGATGGAAAACCCGGTCCATCTGGCCTCACACCGTGAATTTACCAGCTGGCGTGCAGAGCTGGATGGCAAGGCGGTGATCGTCTGTTCCACCGGCATCGGCGGTCCTTCAACGTCTATTGCAGTGGAAGAACTGGCTCAATTGGGCGTGCGCACCTTCCTGCGCGTCGGCACCACGGGCGCTATTCAGCCAGAGATTAACGTCGGCGATGTGCTGGTCACCACCGGTTCAGTGCGTCTTGATGGCGCCAGCCTGCACTTCGCCCCGCTGGAATTCCCGGCGGTTGCTGACTTTACCTGCACCACGGCGCTGGTTGACGCGGCGAAAGCGGCAGGGGCAACCACCCACATCGGTATCACCGCATCTTCCGATACCTTCTATCCTGGCCAGGAGCGTTACGACACCTATTCCGGCCGCGTCGTCAGCCGTTTCCAGAATTCGATGAAGGAATGGCAGGATATGGGCGTGCTGAACTATGAGATGGAGTCGGCAACGCTGTTAACCATGTGTGCCAGCCAGGGACTACGTGCAGGTATGGTTGCTGGGGTAATCGTTAACCGCACTCAGCAGGAAATTCCTGATGCGGAAACGATGAAAAGAACCGAGAGTGATGCGGTACGTATTGTGGTAGATGCGGCGCGCCGTCTAATCTGACGCTTTTTATCTGGACATTCATACAGTAGGCCTCTACCTTTTCCCGTAGATAAGTCCATGCGGGAGAATAAAGGTGGATGCAACAATCAGTTATGGCGTTTGTCTGGCGCTGGCCGGTGTGCTGGCAGGCTGGACAATCGCCTGGTTTCGCGGGCAGCAGGTCTCAGCCCGGCAGGAAACCGAACGGCAATTGCTGCTGCAGTCAGCTGAACAGCTGCGCGAAGAGCGTGAACGGCTGCAGCAGCAGGTCGAAACCTGTCAGCAGGCGCAACGGCAGAATGAGCTTGAGTTGCGCCAGCTACACGGGACGCTGTCTGCGGCCCAGGAAAAGCTTCACCACCTCGATCACTGGCGCAATGAAACTGAACAGCTGACGCGGGAATTACGCAACCAGCTGGAAATCAACAGTTCTCAGGAAGCCGAACTGCGCGAAGTCACCATCCGTCTTGAAGAAACCCGCATGGCTGCTGAAGAGAAACAGCGCCTGCTGGTCAACAGCGAGCAGCGGCTAAACGCGCAATTTGAAAACCTGGCCAACCGGATTTTCGAAAACAGTGGACGCCGCGTCGATGAGCAAAACAAGCAAAGCCTCAACAGCCTGATTTCGCCCCTGCGTGAACAGCTGGAAGGCTTCCGTCGCCAGGTTCAGGACGGCTTTGGCCAGGAAGCCCGTGAACGTCACACTCTCTCGCATGAAATCCGCAACCTGCAGCAGCTGAACGCGCAAATGGCGCAGGAAGCGATCAACCTGACCAAAGCGCTAAAAGGCGACAATAAGACTCAGGGTAACTGGGGTGAAGTGGTCTTGAGCCGCGTGCTTGAAGCCTCCGGGCTGCGGGAAGGCCATGAGTATGAAACCCAGGTCACCATTCAGTTAGAACAGAACGGACGGATGCAGCCGGATGTGATCGTGCGTCTGCCGCAGGGCAAAGATGTGGTTATCGATGCCAAAATGACGCTGGTGGCCTACGAACGTTACTTCAACGGTGACGATGAGGCGCAGCGCGAAGCGGCAATCAGCGAGCATATTGCCGCCATTCGTGGGCATTTACGTCAGCTGAGCCGAAAAGATTACCAACAATTGCCCGGTTTACGCTCCCTGGATTATGTGTTGATGTTTATCCCGGTTGAACCGGCCTTTTTACTGGCGATCGATCGCCAGCCGGAGCTGATCAACGAAGCGCTCAACCTGAACATCATGTTAGTCAGTCCAACCACCCTGCTGGTGGCGTTGCGGACGATTAACAATCTCTGGCGCTACGAGCATCAGAGCCGCCATGCCCAACGCATCGCCGATCGTGCCGCGAAGCTCTACGATAAAATGCGCCTGTTTGTCGATGATATGTCCTCAATGGGCCAAAGTCTGGACAAAGCGCAGGACAGTTACCGTCAGGCAATGAAAAAACTGTCGGAAGGGCGGGGCAATATGATCGCCCAGACCGAAAGCTTTCGTCAGCTGGGTATCGAGGTGAAACGGCCGATAAATCCGCGGCTTGTTGAACAGGCCATGCCGGAAACGGCCGAAAATTTCGCTGAGCTGGAGGACGATGAAGCCCAGCCAGATGGCGATTCCGGGCAGGATAACGGCGCATTAAGAGTCAATGAATAAGCCGCCAGGCTGCGTGCCTGACCTGCTGGACTCTGGTACACTTGGCAGATAATTGATTGCAGAGCAGGCAAAACAAATGGCAGATGAATCAAAGGACACCACTCATTTCGGCTTCCGTACCGTAGCGAAAAGCGACAAGGAAGAAATGGTGGCAGATGTTTTCCATTCCGTTGCGGCCAAATATGACCTGATGAACGATTTAATGTCGTTCGGCATCCACCGCGTCTGGAAGCGTTTCACTATCGATTGCAGCGGCGTCCGCCGTGGGCAGCGCGTGCTGGATCTGGCGGGCGGCACCGGCGATCTGACCGCGAAGTTCTCACGCCTGGTGGGCGAGACGGGCGAAGTGGTGCTGGCTGATATCAACAGCTCGATGCTGAAAGTGGGCCGTGAGAAATTACGCAACAACGGCATCATCGGCAACGTTAACTACGTGCAGGCCAATGCTGAAGCACTGCCTTTCCCGGATAACTATTTCGACTGCATTACCATCGCCTTTGGCTTGCGTAACGTCACCGAGAAAGAGAAAGCGCTGGCGTCCATGTTCCGCGTACTGAAGCCGGGTGGCCGTTTACTGGTGCTGGAGTTCTCCAAGCCGGTGCTGGAACCGTTAAGCAAAGCCTATGACGCTTACTCTTTCCATATTCTGCCGCGCATCGGCGAGCTGGTGGCGAAGGATTCCGGGAGTTATCGCTATCTGGCCGAATCCATCCGTATGCATCCGGATCAGGACACTCTCAAGCAGATGATGGAAGACGTGGGCTTTGAAAACACCACGTATCACAATCTCACCGGTGGCATCGTTGCACTGCACCGTGGGTTCAAGTTCTAAACAGGAAAGCGAATGACTTTAACGCCGCTGTTAACCGCGGGCCTGGAAACGGCACTTAACCAGATCCTCTATCGCGATCGCGGCCTGAAAGCAGCACGTCAGCGCCTGAATGGCAAAAGCCTGGCCATCGTGCTGGCTGAACTGAAGCAGCCGCTGATCTTTATCTTCAGCGAGCACCAGGTTGATGTGTTGGGCGAGTGGAATGACACGCCCGACTGCACGGTAAAAACGCAGATTGCCACCTTGCGCAAGCTGCGCGATCGCCAGCAGCTCACCAGCGTGATCCGCAGTGGCGAGCTGGAAGTCGACGGCGACCTGCAGGTTGTGCAGCACTTTTCTGCGCTTATCGATCTCGCCGAACTGGACCCCGCTGAATACCTCGCGCCCTGGACCGGGGACGTGGTGGCGCAGGGTATCAGCCAGTTTGCCCGTCGCGGTTTCCAGCTGTTACGTGGTGATGCTGAACGCAAGCAGGCCTATCTCGGTCAGGCGCTGACCGAAGAGTGGCGGCTGGCACCCGGCGGATTAGAAGCGGCCTGGTTTGCTGAAGAAGTTGATGCGCTATCGCGTGATCTTTCCGCGCTTGAAAGCCGCCTTGCAACGCTGGAGGGCAAATGACGCCAGGAGAATTGCGCCGACTCTATTTGATTATCCGGGTTTTCCTCACCTACGGTCTGGATGAACTGATCCCCAAAACCCGTCTGGCATTGCCGATCCGCATGTGGCGTAAATGCTTTTTCTGGCTGCCCAACAAGCATAAAAACCTGCCGCTTGGCGACCGTATTCGCCTGGCACTGGAGCAACTGGGTCCGGTATGGATCAAGTTTGGTCAGATGATGTCGACGCGACGCGACCTGTTTCCGCCGCAGATTGCCGATCAGCTGGCGATGCTGCAGGACCGCGTGGCGCCGTTTGACGGCGTGCTGGCTAAGCAGCAGATCGAACTGTCTCTTGGCTGCCCGGTTGAATCCCGCTTTGATGATTTTATGATCAAACCTCTGGCGTCAGCGTCGATTGCCCAGGTGCATACGGCAACGCTGAAAGAAAACGGCCAGAAAGTGGTGATCAAAGTGATTCGCCCGGACATCCTGCCGGTGATCAGAGCCGATATGAAGCTGATCAACCGCATGGCGCGCTGGGTTCCACGCCTGTTACCCGACGGCCGCCGCTTGCGTCCGCAGGAAGTGGTCGCAGATTACGAAAAAACGCTGATTGATGAGCTGAACCTGTTGCGCGAAGGGGCTAACGCCATCCAGCTTCGCCGTAACTTCGATAAAAGCAAAATGCTGTACGTCCCGGAAATTTTCTCCGACTACGGCAGCGAAACCATGCTGGTAATGGAGCGAATCTACGGTATTCCGATTTCCGACGTGGTGACGCTGGAGAAGCATGGCGTGAACATGAAGTTGCTGGCAGAGCGCGGCGTGCAGGTGTTCTTTACTCAGGTGTTCCGCGACAGCTTCTTCCATGCGGATATGCATCCGGGCAATATTTTTGTCAGCTACGATCATCCTGAAGACCCGCAATATATCGCCATCGACTGCGGGATTGTCGGCTCGCTAAATAAAGAAGATAAGCGCTATCTCGCCGAAAACTTCATCGCCTTCTTCAATCGTGATTACCGCAAGGTGGCCGAGCTTCACGTCGATTCAGGTTGGGTTCCGCCGGACACCAACGTGGAAGATTTCGAATTTGCCATCCGCACCGTGTGCGAACCCATTTTTGAAAAGCCGCTGGCGGAGATCTCCTTTGGCCACGTGTTGCTGAATCTTTTCAACACCGCCAGACGCTTCAATATGGAAGTTCAGCCACAACTGGTTCTCCTGCAGAAAACATTGTTGTATGTTGAAGGCATTGGGCGGCAGCTTTACCCGCAGTTGGATCTGTGGAAAACAGCCAAACCGTTCCTGGAAGACTGGATCAAAGATCAAATCGGTATTCCGGCCATTGTCAGGGCACTGAAAGAGAAAGCGCCTTTCTGGGCTGAGAAATTGCCAGAACTGCCGGAACTCTTCTATGACAGCCTGCGCCAGCACAAGCATTTGCAACACAGCGTCGACAAGCTGACCAACGATTTAAAAGGTGAGCGAATCAGACAGCATAAGTCCCGTTACCTGTTCGGCGTCGGTGCAACCTTGTTGCTCAGCGGCACGGCCATCTTGCTGACACGGCCAGATTGGGATCTGATTTCCGCGGCGATGATCGCCGCCGGTCTGGTTAGCTGGCTGGTTGGCTGGCGTAAAACCAGCTGATTGTCATGAAAGGTAAACAGAAGGTTATCCCGCGCTGGTGATGGTTTGTTCATCGTCAGCGCAACACAAGCTGTATATACTGAAAAACTGGCACCACAACTCAATATCAGAGGCAAAATCATGGGCGGTATTAGTATCTGGCAATTGTTAATCATTGCCGTAATTGTTGTTCTTCTGTTTGGTACCAACAAACTCCGTACGCTGGGATCTGATTTGGGTTCATCGATCAAAGGCTTCAAAAAAGCCATGGGCGACGAAAACGAGAAAGATAAAGACCATGCTAATGATGCTGACTTCCACGCCAAACTGGCGGAAAAAGATCGGACAGAAGCGAAGAAAGAAGACGTCAAGAACGACAAGGTATAAACCGTGTTCGACATAGGCTTTAGTGAACTGATTTTGGTGTTCGTTATCGGGCTGGTCGTGCTGGGTCCACAGCGTTTACCGGTGGCGGTCAGAACCGTCGTTGGCTGGATCCGCGCTCTGCGTTCACTGGCGACCAGTGTGCAGAACGAACTCGCTCAGGAACTTAAATTGCAGGAGCTGCAGGACAGCCTGAAAAAGGTGGAAGAGGCCAGTAAGAACAGCCTTTCTCCTGAGCTGAAGGCGTCAATGGAAGAGCTGAAGCAATCAGCAGAATCCATGAAGCGGTCTTACCTCGGCGAAAATGAAAAAGCCGATGACGAAGCCAACACCATCCATAACCCCCTTGTGAAGAACTCTGCCGAGACGCATGAGGGTGTGACGCCAGCGGAAGCCGACCATCAGGCCAGTTCCCCTGTCACAGCCCCTGACGCGGTGACCACACCGGTTCAGGTATCTGAAGCGGCAACCTCACCCATTCCGGCTACTAACGTGGCATCTACGCCCGTTCAGGCACCCGAAGTGGCTACCGCGCCAGCTCAGGCCTCGACAGTGAAACCTGAACCGCAACCGGCCGTGACCACGAGTGGCGACGCGCCAATCCTGTCCAGCCGTGCTCCTGTTTCCACCCATTTACCGAGCGATGAACGATAAACATGGCTGTTGAAGATACCCAACCGCTTATCAGTCATTTGATTGAACTCCGTAAGCGCTTGTTGAACTGTATTATTGCCGTCGTCGGCATCTTTATCTGTCTGGCTTATTTTTCCAATGACATCTACCAGCTGGTTTCCGCACCGCTGATTAAGCAGATGCCAGCGGGCGCCAGCATGATCGCCACTGACGTTGCGTCTCCGTTTTTCACCCCAATAAAGCTGACGATGATCGTCTCGGTATTCCTTGCGGTACCGGTGATCCTGTATCAGATCTGGGCCTTTATCGCCCCTGCGCTTTATCGCCATGAGCGTAAACTGGTTATGCCGTTGCTGTTTTCCAGTTCATTCCTATTCTATACCGGCATGGCTTTCGCCTACTTTGTTGTCTTTCCGCTGGCCTTTGGCTTCTTCGCCAAGACCGCGCCGCAGGGCGTGCTGATTGCCACTGACATTAACAACTATCTCGATTTTGTGATGGCACTGTTTATGGCGTTTGGCGTCTCCTTTGAAGTGCCAATCGCTATCGTGTTGATCTGTTGGACCGGCATGACAACCCCGGAAGACCTGAAGAAGAAGCGCCCGTATGTACTGGTGGGTGCTTTCGTGGTGGGAATGCTGTTGACCCCGCCAGATGTCTTCTCTCAGACGCTTCTGGCTATTCCGATGTATTGCCTGTTTGAAGTCGGCGTGTTCTTCGCGCGCTTCTATGTTGGCAAGCGTCGCCAGGACATGGACCCGGATGAATCGGGCCCAGAGTAGCGTAAAGCAGGTCCAACGCTCCCTTACATGAAGTAACGTAACCGCCCGAAAGGGCGGTTACTGTTTGGAAAATCCTATGTTCGATATTGGTGTGAACCTGACCAGCACGCAGTTCGCGAAAGATCGCGACCAGGTCGTAAAACGTGCGAAAGACGCCGGGATCACCGGCTTACTGATCACCGGTACCAACGCGCTGGAAAGCCAGCAGGCACAAAGCCTGGCCACGCGTCGTCCGGGTTATTGCTGGTCCACCGCCGGTGTTCATCCCCATCATGCCAGTGAATGGTCAGGCGAAACCGCTGCGACCCTGAAACGGCTGGCGGAGAGCCCTGAAGTGGTCGCCATTGGCGAATGTGGTCTGGACTTCAACCGCAATATCTCTGAACCTGAGCAGCAGGTTTATGCGTTCAATGCCCAGCTTGAGCTGGCTGCCGAATTGGCAATGCCGGTATTTCTCCACTGTCGCGATGCCCACGACCGTTTCCTCGCCGTCCTCACGCCCTGGTTACCAACGTTGCCCGGTGCCGTGGTGCACTGCTTTACCGGCACGCGCGAAGAGCTTGAAGCCTGTCTGGCGGCGGGACTCTCAATTGGGATTACGGGTTGGGTGTGCGATGAGCGACGTGGCGTAGAGCTTCGTGAGTTAATGCCGTTGATCCCGGCCGACCGCCTGCTGTTGGAAACGGATGCACCCTATCTGCTGCCCCGCGACATGCGCCCGAGGCCACCTTCACGACGTAATGAGCCCTGCTTCCTGCCGCATATTGTGCAGGTTGTGGCGGAATTACGTGGGGAAGAACCCGAGGCGCTGGCACGTCAGTGCGAGGCTAATGCGCGTAAGCTGTTTCGTTTGCCGGCGTAATTCCGGCATCACCGGCAGGAAGGGTTAAAGCTTGTGGAACTGCTTGTTGTCGAGGCTGCGCGTGATCTGCTTATTGAGCAGGTTCAGCAGCAGCATTGAGCGCGCTTCCCCATCGGGCTCGGTGAAGATGGCTTTCAGCCCTTCAAACGCGCCGCAGGTAATTAACACGCGGTCGCCGGGCTGAGGCACGTCAGGATCGACCATGGTGATTGGCGTGTCGGTTTGCAGTGCCATAATCACGTCATGAGGAACGCTGGCCGGCAGACTGCCGAAGCGAACGAAATGGCTGACGCCCCGCGTGGCGCTTATGGTTGTGGTATGAATCGCTTCCGGATCAAACTCAATAAACAGATAATTGGGGAAGAGCGGCTCATCCACCTGGGTGCGTTTTCCGCGAACCAATTTCTCTAATGCAATCATTGGGCTAAGACAATGCACCGATTGACGCTCAAGATGTTCTTTCGCGCGAAGCAGCTGGCCACGTTTGCAATAAAGTAAATACCAGGATTCCATAACGTCACTTTTTGATAACAGGGCCACTAAGAATACCAAACTCATCGCCAGAGTTATAGCGGGATCCCGCAGAGAGGGGGCCCTGGCAAGAATTTGGTTTCCAGAACGCGGTCGCTCCAAAAAACTAAGCATAGCGTAACAATCCTCCCTATAATGGCCGATTCACTGACCGTATTGATGAGAAGTCATGAAATACCACGACTTACGCGATTTCCTTGCCTTGCTTGAGCAGCGCGGGGAATTAAAACGTATTACGCAAGAGATCGACCCGGATCTTGAGATGACCGAAATCGCCGATCGCACCCTGCGAGCTGGCGGCCCAGCACTGCTGTTCGAAAATCCAAAAGGGTACGACATGCCGGTGTTGTGCAACCTGTTCGGTACGCCGGACCGTGTGGCCATGGGCATGGGACAGAAAGATGTCTCGGCGCTGCGTGATGTTGGCCGCCTGCTGGCGTTCCTGAAAGAACCTGAGCCACCTCGCGGTTTCCGTGATTTCTTCGATAAGATGCCGCAGTGGAAGCAGGTGCTGAACATGCCGACCAAGCGTCTGCGCGATGCGCCGTGCCAGCAAGAGATTTGGCAGGGCGACGAGGTCGATCTGCATAGAATCCCGGTAATGAAATGTTGGCCTGAAGATGCGGCCCCGTTAATTACCTGGGGATTGACCGTCACACGCGGTCCGCACAAAGAGCGGCAGAATCTCGGCATCTATCGTCAGCAGGTGATTGGCAAGAACAAGCTGATTATGCGCTGGCTCTCCCATCGCGGCGGCGCGCTGGATTTCCATGAGTGGACGCAGCAGCATCCGGGGGAACGTTTCCCGGTATCCGTGGCGTTGGGCGCCGATCCGGCCACGATTCTGGGTGCCGTGACCCCCGTTCCTGATTCCCTTTCTGAATATGCCTTCGCCGGCCTGCTGCGCGGCACTAAAACGGAAGTGGTGAAGTGCATATCCAACGATTTGGAAGTGCCCGCCAGCGCCGAAATTGTGCTTGAAGGCTATATCGAGCCTGGCGAAATGGCGCCAGAAGGCCCTTACGGCGATCATACGGGTTACTATAATGAAGTAGACAGTTTCCCGGTGTTCACCGTGACGCATATCACCCAGCGCCGCAATCCGATCTATCATTCGACCTACACCGGTCGTCCACCGGATGAACCTGCGGTGTTAGGCGTGGCGCTGAATGAAGTCTTTGTGCCGATCCTGCAGAAGCAGTTCCCGGAAATTGTCGATTTCTATCTGCCGCCGGAAGGATGTTCCTATCGCCTGGCCGTGGTTACGATGAAAAAACAGTATGCGGGACATGCCAAGCGCGTAATGATGGGCGTCTGGTCTTTCCTACGTCAGTTTATGTATACCAAATTTGTTATTGTCTGCGATGATGATGTGAATGCCCGTGACTGGAACGACGTCATCTGGGCGATCACCACGCGAATGGATCCGGCGAGAGATACTGTCTTAGTTGAAAATACGCCGATCGACTACCTGGACTTCGCTTCACCTGTTTCCGGTTTAGGCTCGAAAATGGGACTGGATGCGACCAATAAATGGCCAGGCGAAACGACGCGAGAGTGGGGACGTCCAATCCGTAAAGATCCGGCGGTAACAGCCCGTATTGATGAGATTTGGGACGAACTGGGCATCTTCAGTGAGCCACCTACGCGCAATAACACGCCCGGCAAATAACTGCCAGAGACCCGACAGAGGGAACGCATGACAACGTTAAGCTGCAAAGTGACCTCAGTAGAGGCGATTACCGATACTGTGTACCGAGTGAGAATGGTGCCGGAAGCTGATTTTAGCTTCCGTGCTGGCCAGTATTTGATGGTGGTGATGGACGAGCGTGACAAGCGTCCGTTCTCACTGGCCTCCACGCCGATGGAAAAAGACATTATCGAGCTGCACATTGGTGCCTCAGAACTGAATCTTTATGCCATGGCGGTGATGGAACGCATTCAGGAACAGCGCAAAATCACCGTCGATATTCCCCATGGTGATGCCTGGCTGCGGGAAGAGGGCGATCGCCCGCTGGTGCTGGTTGCGGGTGGAACCGGGTTCTCCTATGCCCGTTCTATTCTGCTGACCGCTCTTTCTCAACAGCCGGATCGTGATATCGCCCTTTACTGGGGCGGACGCGAGCTGAAACATCTCTACGATCTGGAAGAGTTAGACGCGCTGGCCATCAAGCACCCTAACCTGAAAATTATTCCGGTTGTCGAGCAGCCTGAAGCGGGTTGGGATGGGCGCAGTGGCACGGTGTTGACCGCCGTGATGAATGATTATGCCACGCTTGCCGGTCATGACATCTATATTGCAGGCCGTTTCGAGATGGCTAAAATCGCCCGTGAGCGTTTTTGTGCCGAGCGCGGCGCGAAGGAAGATCAGATGTTCGGCGATGCCTTCGCCTTTATCTGAGGTTGCCGGGGGCAGGAATCTCTGCCCCTGAACCTGAGCAACGAAAAAACCCGCCCCTGACAGGCGGGAATTGAATCAGTGAAACAGCCAGTTCAACGTATCAGATGCGTTCGAAGACGGTGGCGATCCCCTGTCCCAGACCAATACACATGGTCGCCAGACCAAATTGCGCATCGCGCCTTTCCATCAGATTAAGCAAGGTGGTACTGATGCGGGCACCCGAACAGCCCAGCGGATGACCTAACGCTATCGCACCGCCATTCAGATTGACCTTTTCATCCATCACTTCCAGCAGGCCGAGATCCTGAATACAGGGCAGCGTTTGTGCGGCAAACGCTTCATTCAGTTCGAAGACGCCAATATCCCTCACGTTCAGACCGGCCCTTTTTAACGCCAGTTTTGACGCCGGAACCGGGCCGTATCCCATTACCGAAGGGTCACATCCCACCACCGCCATCGCGCGGACCACCGCTCGCGGCTTGAGGCCCAGCTCACGCGCACGGGATTCACTCATTATCAGCATCGCTGCGGCACCGTCGGAAAGTGCAGAAGAGGTGCCTGCAGTGACCGTGCCGTTGACCGGATCGAAAGCGGGACGTAATGCGGCGAGGCCCGCAACGGTAGTATCTGAACGGATCACCTCATCGAAGTCGTAACGACGCAGTACGCCATCGGCATCATGTCCGCTGGTTGGCACAATCTCATTGGCAAAGTGGCCCGCCTGCGTGGCAGCCCAGGCTCGTTGATGAGAGCGCGCGGCAAAGGCGTCCTGACGTTCACGGCTAATTTTATGGATGCGCGCGAGCATCTCGGCGGTTAACCCCATCATCCCAGCCGCTTTGGCGACGGTTTTGCTCAATCCCGGATGAAAGTCCACGCCGTGGTTCATCGGCACGTGGCCCATATGTTCAACGCCACCAATCAGACAGGCATGGGCATCGCCCACCATAATGGCACGGGCCGCATCATGCAGGGCCTGCATTGAGGAACCACACAGACGGTTGACCGTGGTGGCCGGTACGCTGTGCGGGATCTCCGCCAACAGAGACGCGTTGCGGGCAATATTGAAACCTTGCTCGAGGGTTTGCTGCACGCAGCCCCAGTAAATATCGTCCAGCGAAGCCGCGTCCAGCGCCGGATTGCGGCTCAACAGGCTGCGCATCAAATGTGCCGATAAATCTTCAGCACGAACGTGGCGATAAGCGCCACCTTTAGAACGACCCATCGGCGTGCGGATGGCATCAACAATCACGACTTTTTCCATTATCTTACCCTCACGCCGTTTTCAGAGTGGCATCGCCGATTGGCGCTGCCTGTGGATACCAGCTTTCGTTTTTCTGCGCTTTTTCATTCAGGCCAGCAGGCGGCTGATAAAGCGCACCCAGCTCGCTGAACGGTTCAGCCTGGCTGACAAAACGCGCATTGCCTTGCGTATCGAGATAGCGGAAAGCGCCGCCGTGGAAAGGCGGGAAGCCGAGGCCATAAACCAGCGCCATATCGGCCTCGGCTGGGGAGGCAATAATTCCTTCCTCCAGGCAACGCACGACTTCATTGATCATCGGGATCATCATGCGGGCAACGATCTCGTCATCGCTGAAGACACGTTTGGGCTGACAGACCGTCTGCAACAGGTCATCGACCGCCGGATCCGCCACCTTCTTCTGTTTACCCTTGCTGTCCGTTTCCCAGCGATAGAAACCAAGCTGATTTTTCTGACCAAAGCGTTTGGCATCGAACAGCACGTCAATCGCATCGCGATAATCTTTCTTCATGCGGGAAGGGAAACCGTCAGCCATCACCATCTGTGCATGGTGGGCGGTATCAATCCCCACCACGTCCAGCAGCCAGGCCGGGCCCATTGGCCAGCCGAACTGTTTTTCCATCACTTTATCTATCTGGCGGAAGTCCGCGCCATCGCGCAGCAGCAGGCTGAAGCCAGCAAAGTAAGGGAACAGCACCCGGTTAACGAAAAAGCCCGGACAGTCATTAACAACGATCGGCGTTTTGCCCATTTTACTGGCCCAGGCCACCACGGTAGCCAACGTCTCGTCTGAGGTTTTCTCACCCCGGATCACTTCGACCAGTGGCATGCGGTGAACAGGATTAAAGAAGTGCATGCCGCAGAAATTTTCTGGCCGCTTCAACGCGTGGGCCAGCTGGCTGATTGGGATGGTGGAGGTATTCGACGCCAGGATCGCACCGCTGTGAAGATAGCCTTCCGTTTCTGCCAGCACCGCGGCTTTTACCTTCGGGTTTTCAACAACGGCTTCAACCACAATGTCTGCCCGCTCAAAGCCGGCATAGTCCAGCGTGGGTTGAATGGTGCCAATAATGCCAGCCAGTTTCATGCCGTCGATTTTCCCGCGTTCCAGCTGTTTATTCAGCAGTTTCGCGGCTTCTTTCATGCCCAATTCCAGCGAAGCAGGATTAATGTCCTTCATCATCACCGGTACGCCTTTCGAGGCGGACTGATAAGCAATGCCGCCGCCCATAATACCGGCGCCCAGCACAGCGGCGTGTTTTGGCGTTTCAACGTCGCGGGTCAGCTTTTTGGCTTTGGCCTTCACCGCCTGATCGTTGAGGAAGATCCCCACCAGTGCGCGAGCCTCGTCAGAACGGGCCAGTGGCACAAAGGCCTGCGTCTCCAGCTTCAGCGCGGCATCACGGCCCAGACCTGCTGCGGCCTCAATGGTTTTCACTGCCATCATCGGTGCCGGGTAATGTTTCCCGGCGGTCTGCAGCACCATACTTTTTGCAATGCTGAAACTCATGGTGGCTTCAATTTTGCTCAGTTTCAGCGGCGCAAGCTTCGGCTGACGGCGTGCGCGCCAGTCCTGCTTGCCGGATATCGCTTCCTGCAGGATGGCCAGCGCGGCCTGCTGCAATTTCTCAACCGGGACCACGGCATCAACCAGACCGATGGCCAGCGCTTTTTGCGCATCGACATCTTTGCCGGCGGCTATAATTTCCAGCGCGCTGTCCGCACCTAACAGACGAGGCAGACGTACCGATCCGCCGAAGCCAGGCATGATGCCTAATTTGGTTTCCGGCAGGCCGATGCGGGCGTCCGGGGTGGCGATACGGAAATCGGTCGCCAGAATGCATTCACATCCGCCACCGAGTGCATAGCCCTGGATCGCGGATAACGTCGGCACGGGCAGGTCTTCCAGTCGGCTAAAGATGCCGTTGGCAAATCCCAGCCATTGTTCCAGCTTTTCAGCCGGTGCCGCAAACAGGGAAAGGAACTCAGTGATATCCGCGCCAACAATAAAAGCCGGTTTGCGGGAGCTGAGCAGCAGCGCTTTCAGCCCTGGCTGCTTCTCCAGAACCGAAATAGCTTCACCCAGGCTGGCCACGGTTTGTGTATCCAACTTGTTCACCGAGCCGGGCGCATCAAAAGCCAGCTCGGCGATGCCATCTTCCAGCCAGTCCAGGGTAAGCGTGTCGCCTTTGTAGAGCATGTTGATCTCCTGAAGCCGCATAAAGGGGATCTGGTCATACCAGATGATCGAGAGTGTGGAAGGGATGTTAATTATTTGCAAACGAGAGTTTGCTAATTTGCAAACAAGATCACAGGCGCGGCAAAACGGCATCGGGTAAAGGGCTGTGATAAGATGCGCTCAATTTCACGTTAATGGAGACGGAGTTATGGAATCGTTGGTCACTCTTTATCAGGACCACCTGAAAACACTACAGGCGCGTGCTCAGCAGGTATTAGCTCGCAGCAAGCTGGATGCCATGTTGATCCATTCGGGAGAACTGCTTACCGTTTTCCTCGACGATCATACCTATCCCTTTAAAGTGAATCCGCAATTCAAAGCTTGGGTGCCGGTGACCTCTGTGCCGAACTGCTGGCTATGGGTGGATGGCGTAAACAAACCTAAGCTGTGGTTCTACTCGCCGGTTGATTACTGGCACAACGTTGAACCGCTGCCGCAAAGCTTCTGGACCGACGAAATCGACATCGTGGCGTTAAAAAATGCCGATGAGATTCAACAGCTGTTGCCTGCTAAGCTGGGTAATGTGGCTTATATCGGCCCTGTGCCCGCGCGCGCGGCGCAGTTAGGCATCAAAGCGGAGCTGACTAACCCGAAAGCCGCTATCGATTTCCTCCATTACCATCGCTCGCTGAAAACTGACTATGAGCTGTACTGTATGCGCGAAGCGCAGAAAACCGCGGTGATCGGTCATCGTGCTGCCAAAGAGGCGTTCCTCTCTGGCATGAGCGAGTTTGATATCAATGGCGCTTACCTGAGCGCCACCGGGCATCGCGATATTGATGTGCCTTACGGCAATATCATTGCGCTGAATGAACACGCTGCGGTGCTGCATTACACCAAGTTGGATCATCTGCCCCCTGCGCAGTCGCGTAGCTTCCTGATTGATGCCGGAACAGAATACAACGGCTATGCGGCCGATCTGACCCGCACCTATTCAGCGCAAAGTGACAATGACTATGCCCAGCTGATCCGCGATATGAATGAAGAAGAGCTGGCGCTGATCGCCACAATGAAAGCGGGCGTTCGCTACACCGAATACCATCTGCAAATGCACCAGCGTATTGCCAAACTGTTGCTTAAGCATCAGCTGGTGAAAGGGCTGAGTGAAGAAGCGCTGGTGGCGGAAGATTTGACCGGGCCGTTTATGCCGCATGGTATTGGCCATCCGTTGGGACTTCAGGTTCACGATGTCGCCGGATTTATGCAGGATGAAGAGGGCACGCATCAGGCCGCACCTGCGCAATATCCTTACCTGCGCTGCACGCGCATTATGGAACCGCGGATGGTGGTCACCATTGAACCTGGCATCTACTTTATTGATTCCCTGCTGGCGCCATGGCGTGAAGGCAAGTTCAGCCAGCATTTCAACTGGGACCGCATTGATGCGCTCAAGCCTTATGGCGGCATCCGTATCGAGGATAACGTCATTATTCGCGAACAGGGCGTGGAAAATATGACGCGTGACCTGAAGCTGGACTGATGGACGCGTATGACATCCCCGCTGAGCGCTTCAGCGTCAGCGAGGAGATCAAAAAAAGCAGGTTTATTACACTGTTGGCCCATACTGACGGCGTGGAAGCGGCGCGGGCCTTTGTTCAGCAGGTGAAAGGCGAGCATCCTTCTGCCCGCCACCATTGCTGGGCATGGGTGGCGGGAGCCCCTTCCGACTCACAACAGCTTGGGTTCTCTGATGACGGGGAACCCTCTGGCACGGCAGGTAAACCGATGCTTGCCCAGCTGATGGGAAACAACATCGGGGAAGTGACCGCCGTCGTCGTGCGTTATTACGGTGGTATCCAGTTGGGTACGGGCGGCTTAGTGAAGGCGTATGGCGGGGGTGTTCAACAGGCATTAAAGCTGCTTCTGCGTCAGCAAAAAGTCCCGATGCTGACCTTCACGCTCTCCTGTGACTATGCTCAACTGGCAGAGATAGAAAGAATGACTGCCGCTTTCATGGCCAACTGTTGCAGACAGAATTTTTGGCATGCGTCTCGCTGACGCTGGCCTTGCCCCATGCGCAGGTGGCCGGGTTTTCGCAAAATCTTACAGACTTTAGCCGAGGGGCGCTCACGCTCACACCGCTCGACTAACCTCATCATCGTCAGGAAGGAAAGGCTACATGCATTATCGTGCCATTACCCGCATCGTTGGGTTGCTGGTCATTTTGTTCTCGGGGACGATGATCGTGCCGGGCCTGGTCGCGTTAATCTACCGCGATGGTGCCGGACGAGCCTTTACTCAGACCTTCTTTATGGCACTGCTGATCGGCTCGATGCTGTGGTGGCCCAATCGAAAGCAGAAAAAAGAGCTGAAGCCTAAAGAGGGCTTCCTGATCGTCGTGCTGTTCTGGACAGTGCTGGGCAGTGTGGGGGCGATGCCCTTTATCTTTGCGGAACATCCCAACCTTTCAATTACCGATGCCTTCTTTGAATCCTTCTCAGGTCTGACGACGACCGGTGCCACGACGCTGGTGGGGCTGGACTCGCTCCCCAAAGCGATCCTCTTCTACCGGCAAATGCTGCAATGGTTGGGCGGCATGGGGATCATTGTGCTGGCCGTGGCGATTCTGCCGATTCTGGGCGTGGGGGGCATGCAGCTGTATCGCGCTGAAATGCCCGGCCCGTTGAAAGACAATAAGATGCGGCCGCGTATTGCTGAGACGGCGAAAACCCTGTGGCTGATCTACGTGTTGCTGACCGTCGTCTGTGCGCTGGCTCTCTGGCTGGCGGGCATGCCGCTGTTTGATGCCATCGGTCACAGCTTTTCAACGATCGCCATCGGCGGCTTCTCCACCCATGATGCGAGTATCGGCTATTTCAACAGCCCGACGATTAACACGATCATTGCCATCTTCCTGCTGATTTCCGGCTGTAACTACGGCCTGCACTTCTCTCTGCTGAGTGGCCGCAATCTTCGCGTTTACTGGCGCGATCCAGAATTCCGCATGTTCATTGGGGTACAGCTGACCTTAGTGGTGATCTGCACCATCGTGTTGTGGTTCCACGATGTCTATCATTCCGGACTGCAAACGCTGAACCAGGCCTTCTTCCAGGTCGTGTCGATGGCCACCACCGCCGGTTTTACCACCGACAGCATCGCGCGCTGGCCGCTGTTCCTGCCGGTTTTGTTGTTGTGCTCTGCCTTTATTGGTGGCTGTGCCGGTTCGACGGGCGGGGGGCTTAAGGTCATCCGTATCCTGCTGCTGTTCAAACAGGGTAACCGTGAGTTAAAGCGCCTGGTGCATCCGAACGCGGTTTACACCATCAAGCTGGGACAGCGCGCGCTGCCGGAACGTATCCTTGAAGCGGTGTGGGGATTCTTCTCTGCGTATGCGTTGGTGTTTCTGTTGAGCATGCTGGCGATTATCGCCACCGGCGTTGATGATTTTTCTGCGTTTGCGGCGGTGGCAGCTACCCTGAACAATCTGGGCCCAGGATTGGGAGTGGTGGCAGATAACTTCACCACCATGAATGATACGGCGAAATGGATCTTAATCTTGACGATGCTGTTTGGTCGTCTTGAAGTGTTCACGTTGCTAGTCCTGTTTACGCCGACCTTCTGGCGCGAGTAACTAAAACGAGTAATGAATATGAAAGCGTTGATTCTGTTTTCCAGCCGCGAGGGACAAACCCGCGAGATTGCAGCTTATATAGCTAACCAACTTAAAGAGCAGCAGGAGTGTGAGGTATTAAATATCGAACATGCTTCTTCTGTTGACTGGTCTAAGTACGATCGGGTGTTGATCGGGGCCTCTATTCACTACGGTCACTTCCATCCGGCGGTAACCAAATTTGTGAAGAAGAACCTGACTCAGCTAAATGAAAGGCCAGGAGGCTTCTTCTCCGTCAACCTGACCGCCCGTAAAGCAGAGAAGCGTACGCCGCAGACCAATGCGTATACCCGCAAGTTCCTGTTGCAGTCGCCATGGCAGCCGGACTGCTGTGCGGTATTCGCTGGCGCACTGCGTTATCCGCGCTATGGCTTCTTCGATCGCTTTATGATCCGCTTGATTATGCGTATGACCGGCGGCGAAACCGATGTCAGTAAAGAAGTTGAGTACACAGATTGGGTTCAGGTGGGTCGCTTTGCCCATGAATTTGCTGGATTATCAGGCAAAATGCAGGAAAAAAAGGCGCTTTGATGAAAAATGACGCTGTCAGTCATTTTTCTGCAATAAACACTTGTCCTTCGTCAGGAACTCCCTATAATGCGCATCCACTGACACGGAACAACGACTTAACGGTCACCGGGTCAGAGGTTCAGGAAGCTGAATCGCCGGAGAAAAACTTCCAAAAAGAAGTTGACTCTGAAGGAGGAAAGCGTAATATACGCCACCTCGCAGTAAGGCGCCAAGGCCCTTACCGCAACGCTCTTTAACAATTTATCAGACAATCTGTGTGGGCACTCGCAGGATTGATATCAGCGCCGCAAGGCGCAAAAAAATATCAAGCCTTAAGAGTGAACACATAATGAAATTCATTATGACGTTTTACACTTGAGCATCGCTGAACTTGTTTCAGCAAATCGAACTTTTAATTGAAGAGTTTGATCATGGCTCAGATTGAACGCTGGCGGCAGGCCTAACACATGCAAGTCGAACGGTAGCACAGAGAGCTTGCTCTTGGGTGACGAGTGGCGGACGGGTGAGTAATGTCTGGGAAACTGCCTGATGGAGGGGGATAACTACTGGAAACGGTAGCTAATACCGCATAACGTCTTCGGACCAAAGTGGGGGACCTTCGGGCCTCACACCATCGGATGTGCCCAGATGGGATTAGCTAGTAGGTGGGGTAATGGCTCACCTAGGCGACGATCCCTAGCTGGTCTGAGAGGATGACCAGCCACACTGGAACTGAGACACGGTCCAGACTCCTACGGGAGGCAGCAGTGGGGAATATTGCACAATGGGCGCAAGCCTGATGCAGCCATGCCGCGTGTATGAAGAAGGCCTTCGGGTTGTAAAGTACTTTCAGCGGGGAGGAAGGCGACAGGGTTAATAACCCTGTCGATTGACGTTACCCGCAGAAGAAGCACCGGCTAACTCCGTGCCAGCAGCCGCGGTAATACGGAGGGTGCAAGCGTTAATCGGAATTACTGGGCGTAAAGCGCACGCAGGCGGTCTGTCAAGTCAGATGTGAAATCCCCGGGCTTAACCTGGGAACTGCATTTGAAACTGGCAGGCTAGAGTCTTGTAGAGGGGGGTAGAATTCCAGGTGTAGCGGTGAAATGCGTAGAGATCTGGAGGAATACCGGTGGCGAAGGCGGCCCCCTGGACAAAGACTGACGCTCAGGTGCGAAAGCGTGGGGAGCAAACAGGATTAGATACCCTGGTAGTCCACGCCGTAAACGATGTCGACTTGGAGGTTGTGCCCTTGAGGCGTGGCTTCCGGAGCTAACGCGTTAAGTCGACCGCCTGGGGAGTACGGCCGCAAGGTTAAAACTCAAATGAATTGACGGGGGCCCGCACAAGCGGTGGAGCATGTGGTTTAATTCGATGCAACGCGAAGAACCTTACCTGGCCTTGACATCCACGGAATTCGGCAGAGATGCCTTAGTGCCTTCGGGAACCGTGAGACAGGTGCTGCATGGCTGTCGTCAGCTCGTGTTGTGAAATGTTGGGTTAAGTCCCGCAACGAGCGCAACCCTTATCCTTTGTTGCCAGCGAGTAATGTCGGGAACTCAAAGGAGACTGCCGGTGACAAACCGGAGGAAGGTGGGGATGACGTCAAGTCATCATGGCCCTTACGGCCAGGGCTACACACGTGCTACAATGGCGCATACAAAGAGAAGCGAACTCGCGAGAGCAAGCGGACCTCACAAAGTGCGTCGTAGTCCGGATCGGAGTCTGCAACTCGACTCCGTGAAGTCGGAATCGCTAGTAATCGTAGATCAGAATGCTACGGTGAATACGTTCCCGGGCCTTGTACACACCGCCCGTCACACCATGGGAGTGGGTTGCAAAAGAAGTAGGTAGCTTAACCTTCGGGAGGGCGCTTACCACTTTGTGATTCATGACTGGGGTGAAGTCGTAACAAGGTAACCGTAGGGGAACCTGCGGTTGGATCACCTCCTTACCTGAAGATACCTTCCCGCGTAGTGTCCACAACAGATTGTCTGATAGAAAACGTAATGAGCAACAGTAACAGAGTCCCCATCGTCTAGAGGCCCAGGACACTGCCCTTTCACGGCTGTAACAGGGGTTCGAATCCCCTTGGGGACGCCATCTCCTGATAATGAGTGAAAGACATTATCAACCAGTATCTCAAAACTGATTCTCTCCGCAAGGACGAGTCACGTTTGAGATATTTGCTCTTTAACAATCCGGAACAAGCTGAAAATTGAAACGACATGTCGTTTTCATTCTCCGTAATAAGAATGAAATTAACGATATGTTCGAGTCTCTCAAATGCTTACAACAGCAGTGTCTTTCGGGGCGCTTGTGGGTTGTGAGGTTAAGTGACTAAGCGTACACGGTGGATGCCTAGGCAGTCAGAGGCGATGAAGGGCGTGCTAATCTGCGATAAGCGTCGGTAAGGTGATATGAACCGCAATAACCGACGATACCCGAATGGGGAAACCCGGTGCACTTTGGTGCATCATTGCAACATGAATACATAGTGTTGCAAGGCGAACCTGGGGAACTGAAACATCTAAGTACCCAGAGGAAAAGAAATCAACCGAGATTCCCCCAGTAGCGGCGAGCGAACGGGGAACAGCCCAGAACCTGAATCAGCTTGTGCATTAGTGGAAGCGTCTGGAAAGTCGCAGGGTACAGGGTGATACTCCCGTACACAAAAATGCACTTGCTGTGAGTTCGATGAGTAGGGCGGGACACGTGACATCCTGTCTGAATATGGGGGGACCATCCTCCAAGGCTAAATACTCCTGACTGACCGATAGTGAACCAGTACCGTGAGGGAAAGGCGAAAAGAACCCCGGCGAGGGGAGTGAAACAGAACCTGAAACCGTGTACGTACAAGCAGTGGGAGCACCTTCGTGGTGTGACTGCGTACCTTTTGTATAATGGGTCAGCGACTTATATTCTGTAGCAAGGTTAACCGTATAGGGGAGCCGAAGGGAAACCGAGTCTTAACTGGGCGTTAAGTTGCAGGGTATAGACCCGAAACCCGGTGATCTAGCCATGGGCAGGTTGAAGGTTGGGTAACACTAACTGGAGGACCGAACCGACTAATGTTGAAAAATTAGCGGATGACTTGTGGCTGGGGGTGAAAGGCCAATCAAACCGGGAGATAGCTGGTTCTCCCCGAAAGCTATTTAGGTAGCGCCTCGTGAACTCATCTTCGGGGGTAGAGCACTGTTTCGGCTAGGGGGCCATCCCGGCTTACCAACCCGATGCAAACTGCGAATACCGAAGAATGTTATCACGGGAGACACACGGCGGGTGCTAACGTCCGTCGTGAAGAGGGAAACAACCCAGACCGCCAGCTAAGGTCCCAAAGTCATGGTTAAGTGGGAAACGATGTGGGAAGGCACAGACAGCCAGGATGTTGGCTTAGAAGCAGCCATCATTTAAAGAAAGCGTAATAGCTCACTGGTCGAGTCGGCCTGCGCGGAAGATGTAACGGGGCTAAACCATGCACCGAAGCTGCGGCAGCGACGCTTAGGCGTTGTTGGGTAGGGGAGCGTTCTGTAAGCCGTCGAAGGTGGCCTGTGAAGGCTGCTGGAGGTATCAGAAGTGCGAATGCTGACATAAGTAACGATAAAGCGGGTGAAAAGCCCGCTCGCCGGAAGACCAAGGGTTCCTGTCCAACGTTAATCGGGGCAGGGTGAGTCGACCCCTAAGGCGAGGCCGAAAGGCGTAGTCGATGGGAAACAGGTTAATATTCCTGTACTCGGTGTTACTGCGAAGGGGGGACGGAGAAGGCTATGTTAGCCGGGCGACGGTTGTCCCGGTTTAAGCATGTAGGCGGAGAGTTTAGGTAAATCCGGACTCTTATTAACGCTGAGGTGTGATGACGAGGCACTACGGTGCTGAAGTAACAAATGCCCTGCTTCCAGGAAAAGCCTCTAAGCATCAGGTAACACGGAATCGTACCCCAAACCGACACAGGTGGTCAGGTAGAGAATACCAAGGCGCTTGAGAGAACTCGGGTGAAGGAACTAGGCAAAATGGTGCCGTAACTTCGGGAGAAGGCACGCTGGCGCGTAGGTGAAGGGACTTGCTCCCGGAGCTGAAGCCAGTCGAAGATACCAGCTGGCTGCAACTGTTTATTAAAAACACAGCACTGTGCAAACACGAAAGTGGACGTATACGGTGTGACGCCTGCCCGGTGCCGGAAGGTTAATTGATGGGGTTATCCGCAAGGAGAAGCTCTTGATCGAAGCCCCGGTAAACGGCGGCCGTAACTATAACGGTCCTAAGGTAGCGAAATTCCTTGTCGGGTAAGTTCCGACCTGCACGAATGGCGTAATGATGGCCAGGCTGTCTCCACCCGAGACTCAGTGAAATTGAACTCGCTGTGAAGATGCAGTGTACCCGCGGCAAGACGGAAAGACCCCGTGAACCTTTACTATAGCTTGACACTGAATATTGAACCTTGATGTGTAGGATAGGTGGGAGGCTTTGAAGCGTGGACGCCAGTCTGCGTGGAGCCAACCTTGAAATACCACCCTTTAACGTTTGATGTTCTAACCTGGCGCCGTGATCCGGCGTGGGGACAGTGTCTGGTGGGTAGTTTGACTGGGGCGGTCTCCTCCTAAAGAGTAACGGAGGAGCACGAAGGTTAGCTAATCACGGTCGGACATCGTGAGGTTAGTGCAATGGCATAAGCTAGCTTGACTGCGAGAGTGACGGCTCGAGCAGGTGCGAAAGCAGGTCATAGTGATCCGGTGGTTCTGAATGGAAGGGCCATCGCTCAACGGATAAAAGGTACTCCGGGGATAACAGGCTGATACCGCCCAAGAGTTCATATCGACGGCGGTGTTTGGCACCTCGATGTCGGCTCATCACATCCTGGGGCTGAAGTAGGTCCCAAGGGTACGGCTGTTCGCCGTTTAAAGTGGTACGCGAGCTGGGTTTAGAACGTCGTGAGACAGTTCGGTCCCTATCTGCCGTGGGCGCTGGAAGATTGAGAGGGGTTGCTCCTAGTACGAGAGGACCGGAGTGAACGCACCACTGGTGTTCGGGTTGTCATGCCAATGGCATTGCCCGGTAGCTAAGTGCGGAAAAGATAAGCGCTGAAAGCATCTAAGCGCGAAACTTGCCTCGAGATGAATCTTCCCTGGGCCTTTAAGGCCCCTGAAGGGACGTTGAAGACTACGACGTTGATAGGCCGGGTGTGTAAGCGCAGCGATGCGTTGAGCTAACCGGTACTAATGACCCGTGAGGCTTAACCTTACAACACCAGAAGCGTTCTGGTGTGTGTCTGAGAGACACAAACAGATATTTTCAGCTTGAACCGGATAAAGAATTATCTGTTCTGCGGACCCCGGTCCGTGGGATTTTGCTTTGTGGCAAGGCGGCAAGCGCCGTGAAGGAAGGAGCATACTGAGGTATGTGACTGAGTTTACAAGCGCGGCCAACGCGGCCACGGAGCGAAATACACAGGACAGAGCACAGAATTTGCCTGGCGGCTTTAGCGCGGTGGTCCCACCTGACCCCATGCCGAACTCAGAAGTGAAACGCCGTAGCGCCGATGGTAGTGTGGGGTCTCCCCATGCGAGAGTAGGGAACTGCCAGGCATCAAACAAGCAGACAAGCCTCATGCGAAAGCATGGGGCTTTTTTGCGTGCGTAATAAGGCAAAACCCGCCTCAGAACGGTTTCCGGACGCCTACGGACCCGCCTGCTAACGGCCAGAGCCGGCCACTCAAATCCCAAACCACCCCAAACCACCCCAAAACCAGACAAAAAAAGACGCCGTGCTGCCGCACGACGCCTTCAAAGTTAATAACAGGTAGATAACGTCGTGTTCTGGAAGCGCTAATTACCCGGCCTTATTAAGGAGAACATAATGGTAATTTTATTAAGATCTATAAACCTAATGAAATAGCCAAACCATAAGAGTAATGGTCCAAAATCTATTCTGATTATGGGTTTCTACAGATAATTTTTAAATTATAATGACAGCATGAAAGTGCAGAGGATAAATACACTGAGCGAAAAGTTTGTTGAGTGAAATAACACGGCTGCTGATATTACTACACCCTAACCTTCCATAGCGCACATTGTACCTGACGTAAGGTAGACAGGGGGATTCAGAATGTTTAAATGATTCCGTGAAGGTAAATACTAACCAGTCGCGTAATGTATTAGCCAGTTTTTATGACTAATCATCCTGCTGATGACGTACCGAGGAAATATGAAAAACTGAATCAGAATAGCGTTCAAATAATCCCATCTCACCAGCTAGCATATCGACAGTTGTAGTCGGATAGACCTTCATTGCCTAACCTGTATCAAATAGTCTTCAGATGAAATGAATATCGTCGCGTCGTCTTATGTGATCGAAATTCATTATTACTATCATGAATTTTATTAAGCCTCACAATTTTTAAAAAATGTTATTTAATGGTGGGTGATTATTTTTCTGAAATAATAGATTGATTAGGATGGGATTTTGTCCCCAAAGTTTTAATATAAATAAATATTCAAGAGTTTGGTTTTTAAGGGGTTATACGTAACTCATTCTCGTATTACAAGAAAAGTATTTATTAAATCAAAATCCACTGCAAGCTTGCGGATGGATGGGGTACACTCTCCCGTAGATTAATTTATTAAGGTTTGAGCATGTCCTCTCAACATAACTCCCTTCAATGCTGGAATACTTTTGGCCTTGACGCCCATGCCGCTAATCTTGATGTAGCGACCAGCACAGAGTCGCTTCTGCAAAGCTGGCAGCAGAGCCTGCTACACAACCAGCCGGTGTTGCTACTGGGAGAAGGTAGCAACATTCTTTTCCTGGAAGACTTTTCTGGCCGGGTGATCATCAACAGAATTAAAGGCATACAGATCGAGGAAGATCAGCATCACTGGCAGCTGCATATTGGCGCGGGTGAAAACTGGCACAATCTGGTGCAGGTTCTGCTGGAGAAAGGCATACCGGGACTGGAAAACCTGGCGATGATCCCGGGTTGTGTCGGTTCAGCACCTATCCAGAACATTGGGGCTTATGGCGTAGAGCTGAAGGATGTCTGTGCTTATGTTGATGTATTGGATTTAAACAGCGGTGAAGTCGAACGTCTGACGGCAGCCGCCTGCCAGTTCGGTTATCGGGACAGCATCTTTAAGCACCAGTATCAGCTGGGCTATGCCATTGTTGCCGTAGGACTGGTGTTGAACAAACAGTGGTTTCCGGTAATGACTTACGGCGACCTGAGAGCATTAGATCCACAGACGGTCACTCCCCAACAGATTTTCGATGCGGTCTGCGCAATGCGTAGCAGTAAGCTGCCAGATCCGGCGATAACAGGTAACGCTGGCAGCTTCTTCAAGAATCCGGTAGTCACTCCTGAAGCCGCAGAGGCGATCCGCACTGCCTACCCAACGCTGCCCGCTTATCCTCAAGCGGATGGTACAGTAAAACTGGCTGCGGGCTGGCTGATTGAGCAGTGTGAGCTAAAAGGGGTTAGCGTTGGCGGCGCAGCGGTGCATCAGCAGCAGGCGCTGGTTCTGATCAATAAAGAGAAGGCGACAGGCAGCGACATAGTGGCTTTAGCGCATGAAGTGCGCCAACGAGTGGGCACGAAATTTAACGTGTGGCTTGAGCCTGAGGTGCGCTTTATTGGCGCGCAGGGTGAAAAGGATGCAGTTGGAGTCATTGCATGAAAGCAAATACCGTCCCGTTAACGCTGATTGGCCTGTTGGCCGATGGCGAGTTCCATTCCGGAGAGCAGCTTGGTGAACAGCTGGGCATGAGCCGCGCCGCAATCAATAAGCACATTCAGACCCTGAAGGATTGGGGGATTGATGTCTTCACTGTTACCGGCAAAGGCTATAGCTTGCCGGCACCGATGCAGCTGCTGGATGAAGAAACGATTATGGCGCAGCTGAAGGAAAAACGGCTGGCCGTGATCCCTGTGATTGATTCAACTAATCAGTATCTGTTGGAAAGAATGGATTCACTGCAATCAGGTGATGCCTGTGTAGCAGAGTATCAACAGGCAGGCCGAGGACGGCGAGGCCGTCAGTGGTTCTCCCCGTTTGGTTCAAACCTCTATTTATCTCTCTACTGGCGCCTGGACCAGGGGCCAATGGCGGCAATGGGCCTGAGTTTAGTTATCGGGATTGTCATTGCCGAAGTTTTGCAATCGCTGGGTGCTAAAGACGTTCGGGTAAAGTGGCCTAACGATCTCTATCTGAACGATCGCAAACTGGCCGGCATTTTGGTTGAGTTGATCGGAAAAACCGGCGATGCCGCTCAGTTGGTGATCGGTGCGGGTATCAATCTTGCTATGCGCTCACCCGATGCCGGGATTGTGAACCAGGGCTGGATAAACCTGCAGGAAGCCGGCGTCAACGTGGACCGAAATACGCTAACGGCGCATCTGATCAACAATATGCGTGAATCGTTGCCGATATTTGAGCGCGAGGGACTGGAACCCTTTATCGATCGCTGGAGCGAGCTGGATAACTTTATTAATCGGCCGGTTAAATTGCTGATTGGCGATAAAGAAATCCCGGGAATTGCGCGCGGCATCGATCAGCAAGGTGGATTAATTCTGGAGCAGGATGGGGTAAGGAGATCTTGGGTTGGGGGCGAAATTTCGCTTCGTCCGCAAGATTAATTGTAAGAAAAGGGGCTTTCGCCCCTTTTTTTATTTACGCAGGCGGACCAGGTCCACCGCATGATCGACGCTTTTGGTCATTATCAGGCTGGCACGCTCTCGGGTAGGTAAGATATTTTCCTTAAGGTTCATAAGGTTGATCTCTTCCCATAGCTGAGTGGCCACGCCTACCGCTTCCTCTTCTGAGAGTTTCGCGTAATTGTGGAAATAAGAGTCTGGATCGGTAAAGGCGCCCTGGCGGAATTTCAGGAAGCGATTAATGTACCAGCTCTGCAGCAGATCTTGCGGGGCATCGACATAAATTGAAAAATCCACAAAATCAGAGACAAAGACGTGATGCGGATCGTGAGGATAGTCCATCCCACTCTGCAAGACGTTCAGCCCTTCAAGAATCAAAATATCAGGCTGCTGCACAACCTTGTCACCCTGCGGGATAACATCATAAATAAGATGCGAGTAAACCGGAGCCGTGACCTGCGAAGCGCCTGATTTCAAATCTGATACGAAATTCACCAGTCGGTGCATGTCGTAAGACTGCGGAAAGCCTTTCTTCTTCATCAGACCGCGTTCTTTAAGCACCTCATTAGGGTGCAGGAAGCCGTCAGTGGTGATCAGCTCTACCCGCCGATGTTCAGGCCAGCGGCTCAGCAGAGCCTGCAGTACGCGCGCTGTGGTGCTTTTACCCACGGCAACGCTGCCAGCAATACTGATGATATAGGGAATCTTCTGGCCATTGGTTCCCAGGAACTGCTCAAGCACAGCCTGACGACGGACATTAGAACTGATGTAGAAATTAAGCAGACGTGAGAGGGGTAGGTAGATCTCGGCTACTTCCTCAAGAGATAAATCTTCATTTATCCCCTTCAGGCGGGCAATTTCTTGTTCACTCAAGGTCATAGGGACTGAATCGCGGAGCGCAGCCCATTGATCACGATTGAATTGTAGATAGGGGGTGGTCAACAAGGAGTCTTTTTTGCTCATATGCATGCTTCTGCCAGCAAGAATTTGCCTGTCGTAGAGTTAACTACTCTGTCGAGGGGGATAAACCCGCCTTTTCCAGCTCATGTGACTAAGGTAAATTTCAGAAAACAATGGGCAGGAGGTTACCACCAGAGAGACAGTAGCTGAAGGAAAAATATATTCTGCGAGCGCAAACGGAACGGCACCCGCATTTATTGAATAATGTGCTGGCAATCAGCAAAAGAAACTGATCACACACGCCAAGAAAAAATCGCTTATACGCCGCCTCTGTTTAGTCAGTCATGGCACGATGACTGTCAATTGTCGACTTTTTAAGCGTAAAGTGTTGCCATCGCAATTTTTTTGCCGCGATCATGCATCTTTTAAACTTAGTGGCGCAGTTGAATCGCAAAATCATCTGCGTGGGTGCTGGTGAAAAATTCGCTAAAATGGCGCTTCTTTGAACTGTTTTTCTGCCCCAATGCGAGAATTTGCGAAGAATTGCACAAATAGTAAGCATAAGAACATTTATCGCAATTTTTTTGTTGCATCAGAGGCCAGGTCTTCCTAGAATGCGCACCACTTGATGCCGGCTTAGCTCAGTTGGTAGAGCAACTGACTTGTAATCAGTAGGTCACCAGTTCGATTCCGGTAGCCGGCACCATCAAGTAACGAAATACCCCTGGTGGGGTTCCCGAGCGGCCAAAGGGAGCAGACTGTAAATCTGCCGTCATCGACTTCGAAGGTTCGAATCCTTCCCCCACCACCATTTCGACCCCGAACGTTAAGGTTGAAATGAATGAAGATTTTAGACTGAGCACCAGCGCAGTCAGGGTCATCAAGCGTATGCGGGTTGACTCGAATAGCAAGGGGGCATCTTCTTGTTGTTCAAAAGCTACAGACAGAACAGGTAGCCGAGTTCCAGGATGCGGGCATCGTATAATGGCTATTACCTCAGCCTTCCAAGCTGATGATGCGGGTTCGATTCCCGCTGCCCGCTCCAAGCCGTGCTGATATGGCTCAGTTGGTAGAGCGCACCCTTGGTAAGGGTGAGGTCCCCAGTTCGACTCTGGGTATCAGCACCACTTCTAATTCTCCCTCCCTGATTCTTTCTCTGTACGTTAAAATTCAACTGTTCAGGCTTTGCCTGGTTGATGTGGTGATATCACCGATTTATCCGTGTCTTAGAGGGACAAGTTATGTCTAAAGAAAAATTTGAACGTTCCAAACCGCACGTCAACGTTGGTACAATCGGCCACGTTGACCACGGTAAAACTACCCTGACTGCTGCTATCACTACCGTTCTGGCGAAGACCTACGGTGGTTCTGCTCGTGCATTCGACCAGATCGATAACGCACCAGAAGAAAAAGCACGTGGTATCACCATCAACACTTCCCACGTTGAATATGACACCCCATCACGCCACTATGCGCACGTTGACTGCCCAGGCCACGCCGACTATGTGAAAAACATGATCACCGGTGCTGCGCAGATGGACGGTGCAATTCTGGTTGTTGCTGCAACTGACGGCCCTATGCCTCAGACCCGTGAGCACATCCTGCTGGGTCGCCAGGTTGGCGTTCCTTTCATCATCGTATTCATGAACAAATGTGACATGGTTGATGATGAAGAGCTGCTGGAACTGGTTGAGATGGAAGTTCGTGAACTTCTTTCTGCCTACGACTTCCCTGGTGATGACCTGCCAATCGTTCGCGGTTCTGCATTGAAAGCCCTGCAGGGCGAAGCTGAGTGGGAAGAGAAAATCATTGAGCTGGCTGGCCACCTGGATAACTACATCCCAGAACCAGAGCGCGCAATTGACAAGCCATTCCTGCTGCCAATCGAAGACGTATTCTCCATCTCCGGCCGTGGTACTGTTGTTACCGGTCGTGTAGAGCGCGGAATCATCAAAGTTGGCGAAGAAGTTGAAATCGTTGGTATCAAAGATACGGCTAAATCAACTTGTACTGGCGTTGAAATGTTCCGTAAGCTGCTTGACGAAGGTCGTGCAGGCGAGAACTGTGGTGTTCTTCTGCGTGGTATCAAGCGTGAAGACATTCAGCGTGGCCAGGTTCTGGCTAAGCCAGGCTCAATCAAACCACACACCAAATTTGAGTCAGAAGTTTACATTCTGTCCAAAGATGAAGGCGGCCGTCATACTCCGTTCTTCAAAGGCTACCGTCCACAGTTCTACTTCCGTACAACTGACGTGACCGGTACCATCGAACTGCCAGAAGGCGTTGAGATGGTAATGCCTGGTGACAACATCCAGATGGTTGTTACCCTGATCCACCCAATCGCGATGGATGACGGTCTGCGTTTCGCAATCCGTGAAGGTGGCCGTACTGTTGGTGCGGGTGTTGTTGCTAAAGTTATCGCATAATCGCGGATAATATTTGACGCAACGCACATGAAAAGGGCATCATTTGATGCCCTTTTTGCACGCTGTAACATAGAACCTGGCTCATCAGTGATTTTCAACCATAATCATTGCTGAGGCAGGCTCTGTAGCACGGCGTTATATGCCGAGTTTCGCCTGAAAGCCTCATTCGGTTTGGTTGCCTCGTATTACGGGGCAAAATAGTTTCTGTTTATTGTGGCAGGTTGGTTTATGAGTGCTAATACCGAAGCTCAAGGGAGCGGGCGTGGCCTGGAAGCGGTAAAGTGGCTGGTCGTAGTGTTACTACTGATTCTGGCCATCGTAGGTAACTACTTTTACCGTGAAGTCTCGCTACCATTGCGTGCGCTGGCCGTCGTTGTCCTTATCGCTGTAGCCGGTGGCATTGCGCTGCTGACCACGAAAGGTAAGTCTACACTGGCGTTTGCCCGTGAAGCACGCACCGAAGTTCGCAAGGTCATTTGGCCGACTCGCCAGGAAACGTTGCATACCACGTTAATCGTTGCCGCGGTTACTGCCGTGATGTCACTGATTTTGTGGGGACTGGATGGTATTCTGGTCCGTCTGGTATCGTTTATCACTGGCCTGAGGTTCTGAGATGTCTGAAGCTCCAAAAATGCGCTGGTACGTCGTTCAGGCGTTTTCCGGTTTTGAAGGCCGCGTAGCCCAATCGCTGCGCGAGCATATCAAGTTACATAACATGGAAGAGCTTTTTGGCGATGTCATGGTTCCAACTGAAGAAGTGGTTGAGATCCGTGGTGGTCAGCGTCGTAAAAGCGAGCGTAAGTTCTTCCCGGGTTATGTCCTGGTCCAAATGCTCATGAATGATGCAAGCTGGCACTTAGTGCGTAGCGTGCCTCGCGTCATGGGATTCATTGGTGGTACCTCCGATCGTCCGGCACCTATTAGCGATAAAGAAGTCGATGCGATCATGAATCGCCTGCAGCAGGTTGGTGATAAGCCACGTCCGAAAACCATGTTTGAACCTGGTGAAATGGTCCGTGTTAGTGACGGTCCGTTCGCAGACTTTAACGGTGTGGTTGAAGAAGTGGATTATGAGAAAAGCCGCCTGAAAGTGTCCGTTTCAATCTTTGGGCGTGCTACGCCGGTTGAGCTGGACTTTGGTCAGGTTGAAAAAGGCTGATAATCACTCTGTGCGGAGACAGATTGTGGGGTAACCATTCCCTGCACATAAAATGATCTCTGTGAGTGAAAATTGGTTGCGAGAGGCGCGAAATTGCCATACAATTTCGCGCCTTTTGTTTTTATGCGCTGTTCGCAGCGTGTGGAATATTAATCACGGGGAGCTCTTCACGGAGCGTCTGAACCCAATTGAGGAATTATCATGGCTAAGAAAGTACAAGCCTACGTCAAGCTGCAGGTTGCAGCTGGTATGGCAAACCCAAGTCCTCCGGTCGGTCCGGCACTGGGTCAGCAGGGTGTTAACATCATGGAATTCTGTAAAGCGTTTAACGCCAAAACAGAATCCCTGGAAAAAGGCCTGCCTACTCCAGTTGTGATTACCGTTTACTCTGACCGTTCTTTCACCTTCGTTACCAAAACGCCTCCAGCACCTATTCTGCTGAAGAAAGCGGCTGGTATTAAGTCTGGTTCCGGTAAGCCGAACAAAGACAAAGTCGGTAAAGTAACGCGTGCTCAGGTACGTGAAATCGCAGAAACTAAAGCTGCGGACATGACTGGTGCTGATATTGAAGCGATGGCTCGCTCAATTGAAGGTACTGCTCGTTCCATGGGCCTGGTTGTAGAGGACTAAGAAATGGCTAAGCTGACCAAGCGTATGAGCGTGATCCGCGACAAAGTTGATGTAACTAAACAGTATGACATCAACGAAGCTGTTGCTCTGCTGAAAGAACTGGCTACTGCCAAGTTCGTTGAAAGCGTTGACGTAGCGGTAAACCTGGGCATTGATGCCCGTAAATCTGACCAGAACGTTCGCGGTGCAACTGTACTGCCACACGGTACTGGCCGTTCTGTTCGCGTTGCCGTATTTGCCCAGGGCGCAAACGCTGAAGCTGCTAAAGCTGCAGGCGCTGAGCTGGTAGGTATGGAAGATCTGGCTGACCAGATCAAAAAAGGCGAAATGAACTTTGACGTTGTTATCGCATCTCCTGATGCAATGCGCGTTGTTGGCCAGCTGGGCCAGGTACTGGGCCCACGTGGTCTGATGCCTAACCCGAAAGTGGGTACCGTAACCCCTAACGTTGCTGAAGCGGTTAAGAACGCTAAAGCCGGTCAGGTTCGTTACCGTAACGACAAAAACGGCATCATCCATACCACTATCGGTAAGGTTGATTTCGATGCAGATAAACTGAGAGAAAACCTGGAATCCCTGCTGGTTGCGCTGAAAAAAGCAAAACCTTCACAGGCGAAAGGCGTTTTCATCAAGAAAGTTAGCCTGTCCACCACGATGGGTGCAGGTGTTGCAATCGATCAGGCTGGCCTGAACGCTGCAGTTTAATCTGCTTTACGCGGGCGCAAGTTTCTATTAGAATCTTACGCCCGTTGTTCCGTTAATTGCGGAACCAGAATTTTCGGTTGGAGCCTGGCCTTATCCAGGCCTCCGTCCAAGACCGCAGGTGTCTCGAAAGAGGCTTAATCTCCTGCGTAGACGGTGACAGAACCTGAAGAATATTTTTATAGTCTTTGCTGGATTCTGCTCACCGTGTTAAGCGCCTGACTTCGGAAACGCGGTCAGGTGAAGTGAGTTCCGGAGAAATTCATCTCCGGCAAAATCCAGGAGCAAAAGCTAATGGCCTTAAATCTTCAAGACAAACAAGCGATTGTTGCTGAAGTCAGCGAAGTAGCCAAAGGCGCGCTGTCTGCGGTAGTTGCGGATTCTCGTGGCGTACCAGTAGGCAAAATGACTGAACTGCGTAAAGCAGGTCGTGAAGCTGGCGTTTACATGCGTGTTGTTCGTAACACCTTGCTGCGCCGCGTCGTTGAAGGTACTCAGTTTGAGTGCCTGAAAGACACGTTCGTCGGTCCAACCTTGATTGCATATTCTATGGAACACCCGGGCGCTGCTGCTCGTCTGTTCAAAGATTTCGCTAAAGCGAATGCAAAATTTGAGGTTAAAGCTGCGGCCTTTGAAGGCGAGTTAATCAGTGCGGCTCAGATCGACCGCCTGGCAACTCTGCCTACTTACGATGAAGCAGTCGCACGCCTGATGGCAACCATGAAAGAAGCCGCTGCCGGCAAACTGGTTCGCACTCTGGCTGCAGTACGTGATCAGAAAGAAGCTGAAGCTGCATAAGCTTAAGCCTTTCATTTTCCGTACTCTTGCTAACGTATTTACACCTAAACTGAATTTCAGGAACATTTGACATGTCAATCACTAAAGAACAAATCATTGAAGGCGTTGCAGCCCTGTCTGTAATGGAAATCGTTGAACTGATCTCCGCTATGGAAGAAAAATTCGGCGTTTCAGCTGCTGCTGCAGTTGCTGGCCCAGCCGCTGCTGCTGAAGCTGTAGAAGAAAAAACTGAGTTCGACGTTGTACTGAAAGCTATCGGCGCTAACAAAGTTGCCGTGATCAAAGCAGTACGTGGCGCAACTGGTCTGGGCTTGAAAGAAGCTAAAGACCTGGTTGAGTCTGCACCTGCTGCCCTGAAAGAAGGCATCAGCAAAGACGACGCTGAGTCTCTGAAGAAAGCACTGGAAGAAGCTGGCGCAGAAGTTGAAGTTAAGTAAGCCAACCTTTCAGGTTGCAGCCTAATCTGATTTAGGCTGACGGCTGGTGACTTTTTAGTCACCAGCCTTTTTGCGCTCTACAGCGTCAATGACGTTTCACACTGTTTAGTCATTGAATTGCTTAATATCTTTCTCTATCGACGACTTAATATATTGCCCTCCTGCGGCGCTTCTCTGCTTTGCTACGGCAACGAAATGATTTAAGCGTGATAGAAAGAGGTATTACGGAAGGGGAGTCTTCTTTCCGCGTCACAAAATAGTGTTGCATGAACTGTCCCCTCTGGACGGACAGCGAGGTTCTACCTTTCAGCGAGCTGAGGAACCCTATGGTTTACTCCTATACCGAGAAAAAACGTATTCGTAAGGATTTTGGAAAGCGCCCCCAGGTGCTCGACATTCCTTATCTCCTTTCTATCCAGCTTGACTCGTTCCAGAAGTTCATCGAGCAAGACCCGGAAGGTCAACATGGTTTGGAAGCGGCTTTCCGTTCCGTATTCCCAATCCAAAGCTATAGCGGTAATTCTGAACTGCAGTATGTCAGCTACCGTTTAGGCGAACCTGTTTTTGATGTGAAAGAGTGTCAGATTCGTGGCGTCACGTACTCTGCACCCCTGCGCGTAAAACTGCGCCTGGTGATCTACGAGCGCGAAGCGCCGGAAGGTACCGTTAAGGACATCAAAGAACAAGAAGTTTACATGGGTGAAATTCCACTCATGACCGATAACGGTACCTTTGTCATCAACGGTACAGAAAGGGTTATCGTTTCTCAGCTGCATCGTAGTCCTGGTGTCTTCTTCGACAGCGATAAGGGTAAAACCCACTCATCGGGTAAAGTGCTTTATAACGCACGTATCATTCCTTACCGTGGTTCGTGGTTGGACTTTGAGTTCGACCCGAAAGACAACCTGTTCGTTCGAATTGACCGTCGCCGTAAATTGCCTGCGACCATCATTCTGCGTGCACTGAATTACACCACTGAGCAGATCCTTGACCTGTTCTTTGACAAAATCGTGTATGAAATCCGCGACAACAAGTTGCAGATGGAACTTGTTCCTGAGCGCCTGCGTGGAGACACTGCCTCATTCGATATCGAATCCAACGGTACTATCTACGTTGAGAAAGGCCGTCGTATTACTGCACGTCATATCCGTCAGCTGGAAAAAGATGGCATTGAGCACATCGAAGTTCCTGTTGAATACATCGCCGGCAAAGTCGTTGCTAAAGACTATGTTGACGAGAGCACCGGTGAGCTGATAGTTGCTGCCAACATGGAGCTGTCGCTGGATCTGCTGGCTAAGCTGAGCCAGTCTGGTCACAAGCGCATCGAAACGCTGTTCACCAACGACCTGGATCACGGTGCGTACATTTCCGAAACCGTCCGCGTCGACCCAACCAGCGATCGCTTGAGCGCACTGGTTGAGATCTACCGCATGATGCGCCCTGGTGAACCACCAACGCGTGAAGCGGCTGAAAACCTGTTCGAGAACCTGTTCTTCTCTGAAGACCGCTACGATCTGTCTGCGGTTGGTCGTATGAAGTTCAACCGTTCTCTGCTGCGTGAAGAGATCGAAGGTTCCGGTATTCTGAGCAAAGACGACATCATTCAGGTGATGCGTAAACTGATCGGGATCCGTAACGGTATTGGCGAAGTGGATGATATCGACCACCTCGGCAACCGTCGTATTCGTTCCGTTGGCGAAATGGCAGAAAACCAGTTCCGTGTTGGTCTGGTCCGTGTTGAGCGTGCGGTGAAAGAGCGTCTGTCTTTAGGCGATCTGGATACCCTGATGCCTCAGGACATGATCAACGCCAAGCCAATTTCTGCAGCAGTTAAAGAGTTCTTTGGTTCCAGCCAGCTGTCCCAGTTTATGGACCAGAACAACCCACTGTCTGAGATCACGCACAAACGTCGTATCTCTGCACTTGGCCCGGGCGGTCTGACGCGTGAGCGTGCAGGCTTTGAAGTTCGAGACGTTCACCCGACGCACTACGGTCGCGTGTGCCCAATCGAAACGCCTGAAGGTCCAAACATCGGTCTGATCAACTCCTTGTCCGTGTACGCACAGACCAATGAGTACGGTTTCCTGGAAACCCCATACCGTCGCGTTCGCGAAGGCGTGGTGACCGACGAAATTCATTACCTCTCTGCAATTGAAGAGGGTAACTACGTTATCGCTCAGGCGAACACCAACCTCGACGACGAAGGTCACTTCGTAGACGATCTGGTTACTTGCCGTAGTAAAGGCGAATCGAGCTTGTTCAGCCGCGATCAGGTTGACTACATGGACGTATCCACCCAGCAGATCGTTTCTGTTGGTGCGTCTCTGATCCCGTTCCTGGAGCACGATGACGCCAACCGCGCATTGATGGGTGCAAACATGCAACGTCAGGCGGTTCCAACTCTGCGTGCTGATAAGCCGCTGGTGGGTACCGGTATGGAACGCGCGGTAGCGGTTGACTCCGGTGTTACAGCCGTAGCAAAACGTGGTGGTACTGTTCAGTACGTGGATGCATCCCGTATCGTTATCAAAGTTAACGAAGACGAAATGTACCCGGGCGAAGCCGGTATCGACATTTACAACCTGACCAAATACACCCGTTCTAACCAGAACACCTGCATCAACCAGATGCCTTGCGTGAACCTGGGTGAGCCAATTGAACGTGGTGATGTGCTGGCTGATGGTCCTTCAACGGATCTCGGCGAACTGGCACTGGGTCAGAACATGCGCGTCGCGTTCATGCCTTGGAACGGCTACAACTTCGAAGACTCCATCTTAGTCTCCGAGCGTGTGGTACAGGAAGATCGCTTCACCACCATCCACATTCAGGAACTGGCATGTGTGTCTCGTGACACCAAGTTGGGGCCGGAAGAGATCACCGCTGACATCCCTAACGTGGGTGAAGCTGCGCTCTCCAAGCTGGATGAATCCGGTATCGTTTATATCGGTGCTGAAGTGACTGGCGGCGACATTCTGGTTGGTAAGGTAACGCCGAAAGGTGAAACCCAGCTGACGCCAGAAGAGAAGCTGTTACGTGCAATCTTCGGTGAGAAAGCGTCTGACGTTAAAGACTCTTCTCTGCGTGTACCAAACGGCGTATCAGGCACCATTATTGATGTGCAGGTCTTCACCCGCGATGGCGTGGAAAAAGACAAGCGCGCGCTGGAAATCGAAGAGATGCAGCTGAAGCAGGCGAAGAAAGACCTGTCTGAAGAATTGCAGATCCTCGAAGCTGGCCTGTTTAGCCGTATTAGCTACCTGCTGGTTGCCGGTGGCGTTGAAGCGGAAAAACTGGAAAAGCTGCCTCGCGAGCGCTGGTTGGAACTCGGCCTGACCGACGAAGACAAGCAAAACCAGCTGGAACAGCTGGCTGAGCAGTACGACGAGCTGAAGCACGAGTTTGAGAAGAAACTCGAAGCGAAGCGCCGCAAAATCACTCAGGGCGATGACCTGGCACCTGGTGTGCTGAAAATCGTTAAAGTGTATCTGGCCGTTAAACGTCAGATCCAGCCTGGTGACAAGATGGCTGGTCGTCACGGGAACAAAGGTGTTATCTCCAAGATCAACCCGATCGAAGATATGCCATACGATGAGAACGGTACGCCGGTCGACATCGTACTGAACCCGCTGGGCGTACCATCACGTATGAACATTGGACAGATTCTTGAAACCCACCTGGGTATGGCTGCGAAAGGCATCGGCGAGAAGATCAACGCCATGCTTAAGAAGCAGGAAGAAGTGTCTAAGCTGCGTGAGTTTATTCAGCGTGCGTACGATCTGGGCTCCGATTTACGTCAGAAAGTCGATCTGAACACCTTCACCGACGACGAAGTGCTGCGTCTGGCAGAAAACCTGAAGAAGGGGATGCCAATCGCAACACCAGTGTTTGACGGCGCGAAAGAAAGCGAAATCAAAGAGCTGTTACAGCTTGGCGGCCTGCCTTCTTCCGGTCAGATCACGCTGTTTGATGGTCGTACTGGCGAGCAGTTCGAGCGTCAGGTTACCGTTGGCTACATGTACATGCTGAAACTCAACCACTTAGTGGATGACAAGATGCATGCACGTTCTACCGGCTCTTACAGCCTCGTTACTCAGCAGCCGCTGGGTGGTAAGGCGCAGTTCGGTGGACAGCGATTCGGTGAGATGGAAGTGTGGGCACTGGAAGCATACGGTGCCGCTTATACCCTGCAGGAAATGCTGACCGTGAAGTCTGATGACGTTAATGGCCGTACCAAGATGTATAAAAACATCGTGGACGGTAACCATCAGATGGAACCGGGCATGCCGGAATCCTTCAACGTACTGTTGAAAGAGATCCGCTCGCTGGGTATTAACATCGAGCTGGAAGACGAGTAATCCCTGTGAATTTCAGGCTGTAGCCCATGTGGATACAGCCTGAGAGAGAACGGGAAAAGCACTCGAATTTGTACTGGTTACAGCACGTCCGCCTGGACGTGCTGAGAAGTCTCACTCCGACGGGAGCTAATCCGTGAAAGACTTACTAAAGTTTCTGAAAGCGCAAACTAAGACCGAAGAGTTTAGTGCGATCAAAATTGCTCTGGCATCGCCAGACATGATCCGTTCATGGTCTTTTGGTGAAGTTAAAAAGCCAGAAACCATCAACTACCGTACGTTCAAACCAGAACGTGACGGGCTTTTCTGTGCGCGTATTTTCGGGCCGGTAAAAGACTATGAGTGCCTGTGCGGTAAGTACAAGCGCCTGAAACACCGTGGTGTGATCTGTGAGAAGTGTGGCGTTGAAGTTACACAGACCAAGGTACGCCGTGAGCGCATGGGCCACATTGAGTTGGCATCACCAACTGCGCACATCTGGTTCCTGAAATCGCTGCCTTCGCGCATCGGTTTGCTGCTGGACATGCCACTGCGTGACATCGAGCGCGTGCTGTACTTCGAATCATACGTTGTGGTTGAAGGCGGCATGACCAACCTCGAGCGTCGTCAGATCCTGACTGAAGAGCAGTATCTGGATGCGCTGGAAGAGTTCGGTGACGAATTCGACGCGAAGATGGGTGCGGAAGCAATTCAGGCCCTGTTGAAAAACATGGATCTGGAGCAGGAATGCGAGACGCTGCGTGAAGAGCTGACCGAAACCAACTCCGAAACCAAACGCAAAAAACTGACCAAGCGTATCAAGCTGCTGGAAGCGTTCGTTCAGTCTGGTAACAAGCCAGAGTGGATGATCCTGACCGTGCTGCCTGTACTGCCACCGGATCTGCGTCCGCTGGTACCGCTGGACGGCGGTCGTTTCGCTACGTCGGATCTGAACGATCTGTATCGTCGCGTGATCAACCGTAACAACCGTCTGAAACGCCTGCTGGATCTGGCTGCGCCAGATATCATCGTACGTAACGAAAAACGTATGTTGCAGGAAGCGGTCGATGCGCTGTTGGATAACGGCCGTCGCGGTCGTGCGATCACCGGTTCTAACAAGCGTCCTCTGAAATCTTTGGCCGATATGATCAAAGGTAAGCAGGGTCGTTTCCGTCAGAACTTGCTGGGTAAACGTGTCGACTACTCTGGTCGTTCGGTTATCACCGTCGGTCCATACCTGCGTCTGCACCAGTGTGGTCTGCCGAAGAAAATGGCACTGGAACTGTTCAAACCGTTCATCTACGGCAAGCTGGAACTGCGTGGTCTTGCTACCACCATTAAAGCCGCCAAGAAAATGGTTGAGCGTGAAGAAGCTATCGTTTGGGATATCCTCGACGAAGTGATCCGCGAACACCCGGTCCTGCTGAACCGTGCACCAACTCTGCACCGTCTGGGCATCCAGGCATTTGAGCCAGTACTGATCGAAGGTAAAGCTATCCAGCTGCACCCGTTGGTTTGTGCGGCTTATAACGCCGACTTCGATGGTGACCAGATGGCTGTTCACGTACCGCTGACGCTGGAAGCCCAGCTGGAAGCGCGTGCGTTGATGATGTCTACCAACAACATCCTGTCTCCAGCGAACGGTGAGCCAATCATCGTTCCTTCTCAGGACGTTGTATTGGGTCTGTACTACATGACCCGCGACTGTGTTAACGCCAAAGGCGAAGGCATGGTGCTGACTGGCCCGAAAGAAGCTGAGCGTGTTTACCGCGCCGGTCTGGCCTCTCTGCACGCTCGTGTGAAAGTCCGTATCACCGAGCACGAAAAGAACGAGCAGGATGAGTGGGTTGCTAAAACCAGCATCATCGATACCACCATTGGTCGCGCCATCCTGTGGATGATCGTGCCTAAAGGTCTGCCGTACTCTATCGTCAACCAGGCGCTGGGCAAAAAAGCGATCTCCAAGATGCTGAACACCTGTTACCGCATCCTGGGCCTGAAGCCGACCGTTATCTTTGCGGACCAGACCATGTATACCGGTTTTGCCTATGCAGCGCGCTCAGGTGCGTCAGTAGGTATCGACGACATGGTTATCCCAGAGAAGAAAGTGGAAATCATCACCGAAGCGGAAGCAGAAGTGGCTGAAATCCAGCAGCAGTTCCAGTCTGGTCTTGTTACCGCTGGCGAACGCTATAACAAAGTGATCGATATCTGGGCTGCGGCCAACGAACGGGTTGCTAAAGCGATGATGGAAAACCTGTCTACCGAAGTGGTTATCAACCGTGACGGTGAAGAAGAGCGTCAGGTTTCCTTCAACAGCATCTTTATGATGGCTGACTCCGGTGCGCGTGGTTCTGCAGCACAGATTCGTCAGCTGGCCGGTATGCGTGGTCTGATGGCTAAGCCAGATGGCTCAATCATCGAGACGCCAATTACCGCGAACTTCCGTGAAGGTCTGAACGTACTCCAGTACTTCATCTCGACGCACGGCGCACGTAAAGGTCTTGCGGATACCGCACTGAAAACAGCTAACTCCGGTTACCTGACCCGTCGTCTGGTTGACGTGGCACAGGATCTGGTGGTCACTGAAGACGACTGTGGTACCCACGAAGGTATCATGATGACCCCGGTTATCGAGGGTGGCGATGTTAAAGAGCCACTGCGTGAGCGTGTTCTGGGTCGTGTGACGGCTGAAGACGTGATCAAGCCGGGTACTGCTGACATTCTGCTGCCACGCAACACCCTGCTGCACGAACAGCAGTGTGACCTGTTGGAAGAGCACTCTGTTGACAGCCTGAAAGTCCGTTCCGTAGTAGGTTGCGAAACTGACTTCGGCGTGTGTGCACACTGTTATGGGCGCGATCTGGCACGTGGTCACATCATCAACAAAGGTGAGGCCATCGGCGTTATCGCAGCACAGTCCATCGGTGAGCCGGGTACCCAGCTGACGATGCGTACGTTCCACATCGGTGGTGCGGCATCTCGTGCGGCTGCTGAATCCAGCATCCAGGTGAAGAACAAAGGTACGCTGAAACTGATCAACGCCAAGTCGGTAACTAACTCCGCTGGCAAGCTGGTGATCACCTCGCGTAACGTTGAACTGAAAATGATCGACGAATTTGGTCGTACCAAAGAGAGCTATAAAGTTCCTTACGGTTCAACCATGGCGAAAGGCGACGGCGAGCAGGTTGCAGCGGGCGAGACCGTAGCAAACTGGGATCCGCACACCATGCCGGTGATCACCGAAGTGAGCGGTTTCATTCGCTTCACTGACATGATCGACGGCCAGACCATTACCCGTCAGACAGATGACCTTACCGGTCTTTCTTCTCTGGTGATCCTGGACAGTGCTGAACGTACTGCCGGTGGTAAAGATCTGCGTCCAGCGCTGAAAATTGTTGATGCTAACGGCAACGATGTCATGATCCCAGGCTCCGATATGCCTGCTCAGTACTTCCTGCCGGGTAAAGCAATTGTGCAGCTGGAAGATGGCATCAAGATCAGTTCTGGTGACACCCTGGCACGTGTACCGCAGGAATCTGGTGGTACCAAGGACATCACCGGTGGTCTGCCACGCGTTGCTGACCTGTTCGAAGCCCGTCGTCCGAAAGAGCCGGCAATCCTGGCTGAAATCAGCGGCATCATTTCCTTCGGTAAAGAAACCAAAGGGAAACGTCGTCTGGTTATCACCCCGATTGATGGCAGCGATCATTACGAAGAGATGATCCCGAAATGGCGTCAGCTGAACGTGTTCGAAGGTGAACGTGTTGAACGTGGTGATGTTGTTTCCGATGGCCCTGAGTCTCCACATGACATTCTGCGTCTGCGTGGCGTGCATGCGGTGACCCGTTACATCACTAACGAAGTGCAGGAAGTTTACCGTCTGCAAGGCGTTAAGATTAACGATAAGCACATCGAAGTCATCGTGCGTCAGATGTTGCGTAAAGCAACCATCGCAAGTGCAGGAAGTGCAGACTTCCTGGACGGTGAGCAGGTTGAGTTCTCACGCGTTAAAATTGCTAACCGTGAGCTTGAAGCCAACGGCAAAATCGCAGCGACCTTCGCACGCGATCTGCTGGGTATCACCAAAGCGTCTCTGGCGACCGAGTCCTTCATCTCTGCGGCCTCGTTCCAGGAAACGACGCGCGTACTGACCGAAGCAGCCGTTGCGGGCAAACGCGACGAACTGCGCGGCCTGAAAGAGAACGTCATCGTGGGCCGTCTGATCCCAGCTGGTACCGGTTACGCTTATCATCAGGATCGTATGCGCCGTAAAGCGGCTGGCGAAACGCCGGTTGTTCCTCAGGTGACTGCGGACGAAGCTTCTGCCAGCCTGGCAGAGTTGCTGAACGCGAGCATGGGCGGCAAAGACGATTAATCGTCTCTGACCCTCAAGCCACTAAAAACCGCTCTAAGGAGCGGTTTTTTTATGCCTGCGATTTACAGACAAAAAAATGGGTGGCCGGATTTCTCCAGCCACCCTAAATACGGGCAGTGTCAGCCCAACACCACATCATTTATAGCGACGAACATCCTCACAGGTCATGCCAATATCTTTCAGCTGGCTTGCGCTAAGTCTTGAGAGAATTTTGCGGGTCTCTACCCGGCTCCGCCAGGCTTTCCACAGACGGTAAGGCAATTTGTAGATCAGATGAAACGGTGAATCTGCGAAAGGCTTTGCAGCCCGATTTTCATTGAATTCCATGATGCTCTCCTCAACGGGGTATGGGGCTATTTTGCACGGAAGCGGAATTTCAATACAGATGCAAAAAACACCTTTATTTAACATACAGATTGGCAGATAGTGGGTCTGAATGGTCAGATGCAGAGCGATCTGTACTGGTTTCTGGCTTGTATACCGTGTGGAGAAGATACGATGACGCGTTATCAACATCTGGCAGATTTGCTGGCAGGGCGGATTGAACAAGGGCTTTACCGCAGTGGTGAGCGCCTGCCCTCGGTCAGGATCCTCAGTACTGAACATGGCGTAAGCATCAGTACCGTTCAGCAGGCGTATCATTTGCTGGAAGAGAGGCAGTTGATCACGCCGCAGCCTCGCTCAGGTTATTTTGTCACTCCGCGTAAAGCCGAACCGCCCGTTCCGCCGCTAACCCGTCCGGCTCAGCGCCCGGTAGAAATTACGCAGTGGGATGCGGTGCTGGATCTGTTAAACGCCCGTCAGGAAAAAGATGTGTTGCAGTTAGGCAGCGGCATGCCTGACCTGAACCAGCCAACGCTCAAGCCGCTGTGGAAGATCATGAGTCGGATCGGCCATCAGCAGGACGTGCGGATGCTGAACTACGACAATATTTATGGACTGCCGGAATTACGCGAACAGATTGCCCGTCTGGCCATTGATGGCGGTTGTCATCTGACGGCGGATGAGATTGTGGTCACCACCGGTTGCCATGAAGCCTTGTCGGTATCGATTCGCGCTGTCTGCCAGCCGGGCGATATTGTGGCGGTAGAATCCCCGACCTTTCACGGCACCATGCAGTCGCTGCGGGGCTTTGGTATTAAAGCCATTGAGATCCCGACCGATTCAGAAACCGGGATCAGCCTTGAAGCCCTTGAGCTGGCGTTAGAGCAGTGGCCGATTAAAGCGGTAGTGGTGGTACCAAACTGCAATAACCCGCTGGGCTTTATCATGCCCGAATCACGCAAGCGTGCTTTGCTGGCTCTGGCGCAGCGTTTTGACGTGGCCATTGTCGAAGATGACGTCTACGGCGAACTGGCGTACGAATATCCCCGGCCGCCAACCATCAAGTCTTTCGATGATGAAGGCCGGGTGTTGCTGTGCAGTTCCTTCTCCAAAACCGTCGCCCCCGGGCTGCGGGTGGGGTGGGTTGTGCCGGGTCGGTATCTCGATCGTGTACTGCATATGAAATACATCGTGACCGGTTCAACAGCCACGCAAACCCAGATGGCCGCGGCGGAATTTGTTCGTCAGGGCTACTATCCGGCGCATCTGCGGCGGATGCGTCAGCAGTACCAGCGTAATCTGGAAATATTTACCCACTGGGTTCGCCATTACTTCCCTTGCGGCATTTGCGTGACCCGTCCGCAGGGTGGTTTTCTGATGTGGATAGAGCTGCCGGAAGCGTTCGACTCCGTCAAACTTAACAAGGAGTTGCGCGAGGCTAAGCTGCAAATCGCGGTGGGATCGCTTTTCTCCGCCTCCGGTAAGTACCGTAACTGCCTGCGCCTCAGCTATGCCCAACCGTTTACCGACAGAACCGGTATCGCGCTGGAAATCCTCGGTGCTGCGGTGGAGCGGGCAATGGAACGCTGTGGTATCAAGGTGCACCATCCGGTCACCTCAGCCGGAGAGGAAGAAGGCAGGGTCAGCGAGAGGGGTTGATACTGACCCTGGTTAACTCCCCTGTTGGAGTCAACGAGAGGGAGTTTACCGTCCTCACTGAACGGTGCCAGTGAGGACGTGACGCGATGCGAAGCGGTTTCCAGCGTTTTTGAGTTCCGTTACATCCGCTGGCATTTTACTTCGCGGCTCTTCCCAGATAGCCATCCCAGTCCTTCCAGACCGGCTGCATTCCTGACTGAATCAACGCTTCCGCGACCTGCTGCGGGTGACGGTTATCATGTGGGGAGAACTGTTCCAGCTCCGTCTGCCCGTCGGCATAGCCGCCGGGCTGCGTTTTCGAAAAGGCGCTGACAGTATTAATCGCCAGCGGCACCACCTTATCGCGGAACTGGGGTGATTCCCGGGTTGAGAGCGATTGCTCCACTTCCGGCGCAAACAGCCGGAAAGCGCAAATAACCTGAACCAGCTGCGCTTCATCCATGATCGACGCCGGCTGAATGCCGCCCGTGCAAGGCCGGAGGCGGGGAAAGGCCACCGAATAGCGGCTTTGCCAGTAGGTTTTCTGCAGCCATAACAGGTGTTCAGCCATCATATAGCAGTCGGTGCGCCAACTGTCTGACAGGCCGATCAAGGCGCCCAGGCCAATTTTATCCACGCCGGCACGGCCCAGCCGGTCAGGCGTTTCCAGCCGGAAGAAGAAATCCTGCTTATTGCCTTTAAGGTGATGCTGGCTGTAGACCGAAGGATGATAGGTTTCCTGATAGACCAGTACGCCATCCAGTCCTAATGTTTTTAGTTCGGCATACTCCGCTTCACTCATCGGCTGCACTTCCATCATTAAGGAACTGAAGTGCTGACGAATGGCGGGAACATGTTCGCGGAAGTAAGCCATGCCGACTTTTGCCTGATGCTCGCCGGTCACCAGCAACAGGTTATCAAACCCCATCTTGCGGATAGCATGACATTCCCGCGCAATCTCATCAGCATCTAGCGTCTTACGCCTGATGCGGTTACTCATCGAGAAGCCGCAATAGGTACAGTCGTTGGCACAGAGATTGGACAGATACAGCGGTACAAAGAGATTAACCGCATGGCCGAAGCGTTGCCGGGTTAAGCGCTGGGCCTTTTGCGCCAGCGGCTCAAGATAGCCCTGAGCAGCGGGCGAGAGCAGGGCCATCAGCTCTTCCCGCCCGACGTTGGCCGCATTCAGCGCCCGCTCAACATCCGCAGCCGTTTTGCTGTGGATCCTCAGGCGAATATCATCCCAATCGAGCGTTTCCCACTGTGAGACGAAGCTTTTCATAGCGGCTCTCCTGCCTGCAAAAAGCGGGTCAGCGGGCTGGTGGCCACGGCCTGATGGTGGCGACTGCCCAACCCGCTGCCGTAAGCCAGTGCGCCAGCTTCAACAGCGAGTCTGAACGCCCTCGCCATTTGCACCGGGTGCTGCGCGGAGGCCATCGCGGTATTCACCAGCACCGCGTCAGCACCCATTTCCAGCGCTTCGCTGGCGTGGCTGGGTGCGCCAATGCCGGCATCTATCACCACCGGCACATTGGACTGCTCGATTATGATCGCCAGCAGATCGCGTGTTTTCAGCCCCTGATTACTGCCGATCGGCGCACCCAATGGCATCACCGCCGCACAGCCCACTTCTTCCAACCGCTTGCACAGCACCGGATCGGCGTGGCAGTACGGCAATACGGTAAAGCCTTCCCGCACCAGGATCTCCGCTGCTTTCAGCGTTTCGATGGCATCGGGCAGCAGATAGCGAACGTCCGGGTGGATTTCCAGCTTCAGCCAGTGGGTGCCCAGAGCTTCGCGTGCCAGACGGGCAGCAAAAATGGCTTCCTCTGCGGTTTTAGCGCCGGACGTGTTTGGCAGCAGCTGCACGCCCAGTTCCTGAAGAGGCCGCAGGATCCCGTCATCGCCACCGCGAAAATCAATCCGCTTCATCGCCATGGTGACCAGCTGGCTGCCGGACTCGCGCAACGCCGCAATCATCATTTGTGGACTGGAGAATTTGCCCGTACCGGTAAATAAACGAGACGAAAAGGTTTTATCAGCAATTTGCAGCATATCAGCCTCCGGCAATGGCCTGGAAAATGACCAGATCATCGCCTTCCTGTAATAAGTAAGAGGACCAGCGAGCGCGGGGAATAATCTGCTGGTTAACAGCCAGCGCGGTGCCTGGCTGGTGGCGGGAAAGCTGCTCCAGCAGCCCGGCCAGCGTCAGCGTGCCGGCAAGCGTCAGGCTTTCATCGTTAACCACGATTTTCATCACTGACCCCGCATACCGGACAATCCACACTGCGTTGCAGCGACAGCGTTCGCCAGGTTTGTTGTCTACCGTCAAACAGCCGAAGTTTGCCCTCAAGACAGGACGGCTGGCCTGCCAGCATCTTTAAGGCTTCCAGCGCCTGTAAGGTACCCATTACGCCCACCACAGGACCCAGCACGCCTGCGGTACGGCAATTTCGCTGGGGTTCATCTGCGTCTGGCCATATGCAGCGATAGCAACCGTGTTCAAAAGGAGGCGTAAGCACCAGCAGCTGGCCACCAAAGCCAACGGCGCTGGCACTCACTAACGGCTTACCCTGTTCCACGCAGGCGGCATTGACCGCATGGCGGGTTTCCATGTTGTCGCTGCAATCCAGCACCAGGTCGACCTGCTGCACGACTTCCCTGAGTGATTCAGCCGTCATCCGCTGCGTCAGAGCAATAAACTCCACCTGCGGGTTTAACGACTGAAGGTGCTTCTTCGCCACGGCGACTTTGGACTGACCGGTTTCATTCGTGCGAAACAGTACCTGGCGCTGAAGATTACTGATATGCACGCTATCGTCATCGGCCAGCACCAGCTTGCCAACGCCTGCGGCAGCGAGGTACAGCGCCGCAGGTGAACCCAATCCGCCGAGGCCAATAATTAGCACGCTGCCTGCCTGCAATTTCTGCTGGCCATCGAGGCCAAACTCCTCCAGCAGGAGCTGACGGCTGTAGCGTAAAAAGTCGTTGTCACTGAACATGGGCTTCGTCCCCGTTTCCAGCCAGATCGAGCAGCTGCGCGGTAGCTGCCTGCCAGTCAGGCGCCAGCGTGATGGCGCTGACCACCGCAATGCTTCCCACGCCGGTTGCTAATACCTGCGGTGCCCGTTCCAGACTGATGCCGCCAATCGCCACCGTGGAAATTCCTTTCAGGCGGGAAATATGGCGCTGCAATTCCTGCAGTCCCTGTGGCGAAGAGGGCATATTTTTGGTCTGGGTCGGAAAGACGTGCCCAAGGGCGATATAGGACGGCTTTTCAGCCAGCGCCCGATCGAGCTCGGCATCGTCATGGGTTGAAAGTCCTAACCGTAATCCGGCGCGATGGATCGCATCCAGATCGGCGACATCCAAATCTTCCTGGCCAAGATGCACGCCATAGGCCTGATATTTAATCGCCAGCTGCCAGTAGTCATTGATAAACAGGCGTGCCTGATAACGCTTACCCAGTTCGATAGCCGCCGCGATATCGTTTTCGACAGCCGCTTCAGGCAGATCCTTGATACGTAACTGAATCGTACGCACGCCCGCTTCAAGCAGGCGCGCGATCCATGCCACCGTTTCCACGACCGGATAGAGTCCAAGCCGGGCCGACGTTGGCGGGAAGGCTAAGCGGCTCATGCTTTTTCCTCCTGCGACAGCACATCGGCTGGGTGATAAAGTTCTCCGCCGCGGGTACGGAAAGCCTCTGACATTTCGGCCATACCAATCTCAATCGGTTTGGCTTCCGCCTCCTGTCTGGCGGCATAGTCCCGCACTTCCTGAGTAATTTTCATCGAACAGAATTTCGGGCCGCACATTGAACAGAAGTGGGCCACCTTGCCCGATTCCTGCGGCAGCGTTTCATCGTGATAGGCGCGCGCGGTATGAGGATCGAGTGCCAGATTAAACTGATCTTCCCAACGGAATTCGAAACGGGCTTTGGACATGGCGTTATCGCGGATCTGCGCGCCGGGATGGCCTTTTGCCAGGTCGGCGGCATGTGCAGCAATCTTGTAGGTAATCAGACCCTGCTTAACATCTTCCTTGTTGGGCAAGCCCAGATGCTCTTTCGGCGTGACGTAACAGAGCATTGCGCAGCCAAACCAGCCAATCATCGCTGCGCCAATGCCGGAGGTGAAATGGTCGTAGCCAGGCGCGATATCGGTAGTTAGCGGGCCGAGCGTATAGAAGGGCGCTTCGTGGCAGCGATCGAGTTGCTCGGTCATATTGCGGCGGATCATCTGCATCGGCACATGTCCCGGCCCTTCGATCATCACCTGCACGTCATACTCCCAGGCAATTTTGGTCAGCTCGCCCAGCGTATGCAGTTCGGCAAACTGCGCGTCATCGTTGGCATCCTGAATCGATCCTGGACGAAGTCCGTCGCCCAGCGACAGCGAAACGTCGTAGGCGGCGCACAGCTCGCAGATCTCGCGAAAGTGTTCGTAGAGGAAGCTCTCTTTGTGGTGTGACAGGCACCACTTGGCCATGATCGATCCACCCCGGGAAACGATCCCCGTCAGGCGTTTTGCGGTCATCGGCACATAGCGTAACAGCACACCGGCATGGATGGTGAAGTAATCGACGCCCTGTTCAGCCTGTTCCAGCAAGGTATCGCGGAACACTTCCCAGTTGAGATCCTCTGCCACACCGTTCACTTTTTCCAGCGCCTGATAAATGGGAACCGTACCAATCGGAACGGGACTGTTACGCAGGATCCATTCGCGCGTCTCATGAATATTGCGGCCGGTGGAAAGATCCATCACCGTATCGGCGCCCCAGCGGGCGGACCACACCAGCTTCTCCACTTCCTCTTCAATCGACGAGCTGACCGCGGAGTTACCGATATTGGCGTTTATCTTCACCAGGAAATTGCGGCCGATAATCATCGGTTCGGATTCAGGATGGTTAATATTTGCCGGGATGATGGCGCGGCCGGCCGCCACTTCCTGCCGGACGAACTCTGCCGTGATATTTTCCGGTAGGCTGGCACCAAAGCTGTTGCCGGGATGCTGTTGCAACAGCACGTCACCCCGAATACGTTCGCGCCCCATATTTTCACGCAGGGCGATAAATTCCATCTCTGGCGTAATCACGCCCAAACGCGCGTAATGCATTTGCGTCACGCAGCGCCCAGCCAGTGCCTTGCGTGGGCGGGGAAGATGGTCAAAACGCAAATGATCGAGGCCTTCATCCGCCAGGCGCTGTTGGGTGTACACCGAACTGAGCTGCTCAATGTGCTGAGTATCACCACGCTGTTCAATCCAGTCATTGCGCAGCCTGGCAAGTCCGCGATGCACATCAATTTTTGCGTCCGGATCGCCATAAGGTCCCGCCGTGTCATACACCGGCACCGGTTCGTTATCTTCAAACTGCGGATTGTCTTTGCTGCCACCGACCATCGTCGGACTGAGCTGGATCTCACGCATCGGCACGCGAATATCGTCGCGCGAACCGTTCAGCCAGATGCGTTTAGAATTAGGGAAAGCGGTGCCCTGAAGGGAGTCGATAAACTGCTGGGCTTCTGCGCGCTGTTCGCGGCGGGTCGGTCTTTTATCACGGGTAGACATAGCTCGTTCCTGAAAAAAGGGAATTTGCTTGCCTGGAGTTCGGAGGAGTAAGCGCAGGGTGTGAAAATGGTCGGATCCACACCGTCACTGAAGATTTACTCTTGTTCCCTTCGCAGGTACTAACCTGATCAGGTTCCGCGGATCCCGAATTAACGGTCTCAGCCCCTAAGGGCACTCCGACAAGAAGAATTTTGCTGGCAGACACCACCAGCAAAACAATCGTGGCAGGACTGGCCTCACCACATAGTGCCCTTTCAGCATAAAGGGGCTTCTTTGAAACTACAAGGGGTTTACAATCTGGTAACGTTTACGCCGGACGGGCAAGCGCACTCTCATTAGCCGCCTCAAGCTTATCCGCCGTTTTTTCCAGCGCCAGCTGAATAAAGCGGTCTTCAAGCGTGAAACGCGCTTCCAGCGCTTCGCCCACTGTGGACAAGGCATTCTGGAATTCGAGACAGTTATCGTGATCGATGGCCTTCTCAAGATGGGTATCATACACCTGCATGATCATCTCGGTGTTTGCCTGCAGGGAAGGGTAGATCAGCGCGGCTTTAGCCAACTGTTCGCTGCCTTCCATCTCCTGAATAAAGCGTTGATAAACGGTGAAATGCCCGGTGGAAAGGTAATCCACCAATCCCTGACAGAAGCTGTCCAGCGCGTTTTCATCGAGCGTAGTGAGCGATTCCTTGTTAGGCTTGATGCCAACCAGACGATAATAGGCAATCAACAACTGCCTGCGGGAGCGTAGACAAAAGTCTACCAGGTCGCTACATCCGCCGACGCGCGCGGTCAGAACTTCTAACTGGTTAAGCATGAGTGACTCCATGAGTGTAATTATTACTATTTCGCCCCAATCCAGTAATTCAGAAAGTCTGTAAAGCTGAGGATGAGCAATTTTATGCAACGTGAGATTTCAAGCGTAGACGTTGGCTGGTGGGTTGTCAGTCATGAACATAAACTTTGGCTACCGAAAGGTCAATTACCGTTCGGTAGCGCGCAAGAATTAAGCCTGACAGGATCGAACGGATCACAAATCGGCGAATGGCAGGGCGATCCCGTCTGGTTGATCTGTGAGAACCGTCAAGAGGGCATGGGATCCTTGCGTCAGATCCTCGATCTGGACGTGGGCCTGTTCCAGCTGGCGGGTAAAGGGATCCAGCTGGCGGAGTTCTATCGCTCGCATAAGTGGTGCGGCTACTGCGGCCATGAAATGCACCACAGCAAAACGGAACTTGCCTGCCTGTGCCGCCATTGTCGACAGCGCTATTACCCGCAAATCGCGCCCTGCATCATTGTGGCTATCCGCCGTGGGGAAGAGATCCTGCTGGCCCAGCATACCAAGCACCGTAACGGCATCTACACGGTGCTGGCCGGTTTTGTTGAAGTCGGCGAAACGCTGGAACAAACCGTTGCGCGGGAAGTGATGGAAGAGAGCGGGCTGAAGGTGAAAAACCTGCGTTACGTCTCCTCTCAACCCTGGCCGTTCCCCCAGTCGTTGATGATGGCTTTTATGGCCGATTACGACAGTGGCGAGATTGTCATCGATCCCAAAGAGCTACTGGATGCGGGTTGGTATCGCTTTGATGCCTTACCGCAGCTTCCTCCTCCAGGAACGGTCGCCCGTCGCCTGATTGAGGATACCGTGGTGCTTTGCCGGGAAGAGGCTGAGTAAGTATCCAGGCCGGCAAATTCGCCCTTTGCCGGCTTTTGCTGAACCCGCTCGGGTGTTTAATCATCGTCTTTCATTTTTTTAAATAAACTACTGTGCTTAATCGTGCAGCATCACATATTTTATTGTTCTGATTTTGCCTACCAGGCTGCATTAATATTAATGTCATGTTAATAATATCAGGGAATGATGCCATGGAAACGTTCAGGAAAGAACATTACTTATGGGGCTTGTGGCTCTTATGGATTTTTTCTCTTTGTTGTTACCTCTTCCCGCAATATAAATTCTTTGATTGTTGCCTGAAGGTGACGATCGGCTGTTATTTAATATTCGTTTTATTAACTCTCGCTAAAAGGATGGATCCCAATATGTTTAACTTCAATAAGAAAGAAACAGAAACGCCAGTGAACGGCTCAATGGGTACCGGCTCTCCGCAGGCACCGAAGGCCGCGCTGGAGCTGGCTGATGAGAGCGCGACGGCAAAAGAAACCCGCATTTCGTCAGGCAGTAAATTGACGGGCGAAATAATTAATTAAGCTAATGTTTCGATAAATGGTCAGATCGTTGGCGAAATTGTCAGTAAGAAAACGGTGCAGATCGGTCAAGAGGGGAAAGTGAATGGTAAGGTGTCTTCTTTGAAAGTTGTCGTAAATGGTTCGCTTAAAGGATGCTGTTACGCGAAGTCAGTCACGATTCTTTCCCGTGGCCGAATTGAAGGGGATGTTTATGCCGAGGATTTCTCTATTGAGAAAGGCGGGGTTTTTATTGGCAACTCTCATGTGCTTGATGAAAACAGGCTGCCAGATAAAGCCTCTACCCTGGTGAGGACAAAGCCAGAAATATCTGAGTTAATGCCGCCAGCGCCGGGGAAAAATATCAATAAAGAGCGGAGTGATAAAGCCGCAAAATAAGGGTTTGATATGCGCATTCAGCCACCCAACCGGGCGCGAGGTTCACCGCCCGGTCGGTGAGCGCATCCTGTCTTCCGCTCTCAGCCGCGCGGCGATCGCTCAATTTTTGTGACGCTGTGGCAGCGCCATTTCCAATAAATGTTACACTACGCGCATGCATGTGTGCTTAGAGAGCTTTTAAAAATGAGTGAACTGAAGAACGATCGTTATTTGCGCGCCCTGTTGCGCCAGCCGGTAGATGTGACGCCAGTATGGATGATGCGCCAGGCCGGGCGTTATTTGCCTGAGTACAAAGCGACTCGCGCGGTAGCCGGTGATTTTATGTCGCTGTGCAAAAATGCCGAACTGGCGTGTGAAGTGACGCTGCAACCGCTGCGTCGCTATAACCTGGACGCGGCGATCCTGTTCTCCGATATCCTGACCATTCCAGATGCGATGGGCTTAGGCCTCTATTTTGAAACGGGTGAGGGTCCGCGTTTCTCTTCACCGGTTACCTGTCGTGCAGACGTTGAAAAGCTGCCAATCCCCGATCCTGAACAGGAACTGGGTTATGTGATGAATGCCGTGCGCACCATCCGTAAGAATCTGAACGGCGAGGTTCCGCTGATCGGTTTCACCGGCAGCCCGTGGACGTTGGCGACCTATATGGTGGAAGGCGGCAGCAGCAAGGCCTTCACCAAACTGAAAAAGATGATGTATGCCGAGCCGGCCACCCTGCATCTGATGCTGGATAAGCTGGCTGACAGCGTCACCCTGTACCTCAATGCGCAAATCCGCGCCGGTGCGCAGTCGGTGATGATCTTTGATACCTGGGGCGGCGTGTTGACGGGTCGTGACTACCTTGAGTTCTCCCTTCACTACATGCACAAAATCATTGATGGCCTGCAGCGTGAAAACGACGGACGTCGCGTACCGGTTACTATGTTCACCAAGGGTGGCGGACAGTGGCTGGAAGCCATGGCGGCGACCGGCTGTGATGCGCTGGGGCTGGACTGGACGACCGATATTGGCGATGCACGCCGCCGTGTAGGCGATAAGGTCGCGCTGCAGGGCAATATGGATCCTTCCATGCTGTATGCCGCGCCTGCCCGTATCGAGCAGGAAGTAGCAACTATCCTTGCAGGCTACGGTAATGGCAGCGGTCACGTGTTCAATCTGGGGCACGGCATCCATCAGGATGTGCCGCCAGAGCACGCAGGCGTGTTTGTCGAGGCAGTCCACACGTTGTCTCGCCCATACCATCAGGACTAAGCATGGATATTCAGGCATTAAAACAGGAACAGCTTGCGCGTGCCGCTGAGGTGATACGTGAAGATGATTTTGAGGTAATGCCGCCCCGTTACATTGGCGGTGCCGATGTCGGGTTTGAGCAGGGCGGTGAGATAACCCGCGCCGCCCTGGTGATTCTGGAATATCCTTCGCTCCAGTTAGTGGAGCATCGTGTTGCGCGCATCGCCACCACCATGCCCTATATCCCCGGTTATCTCTCCTTCCGTGAATATCCCGCGCTGATGGCCGCCTGGCAGCAGCTGGAGCATCGTCCTGACCTGTTAATGGTCGATGGGCAGGGCATTGCCCATCCGCGTCGCCTGGGCGTTGCCAGCCACTTTGGCCTGCTGGTGGATGTGCCGACGTTGGGCGTAGCAAAAAGCCGGCTGTGTGGCACCTTCGAACCGCTTGCCGATGAGCCGGGCGCCAGCCAGCCATTAATGGACAAAGGCGAGCAGATCGGTTTTGTCCTGCGCAGTAAAATCCGCTGTAATCCGCTTTTTATCTCGCCTGGCCACCGCATCAGCCCGGCTACCGCACTGAGCCTGGTGGAGAGCTGCCTGAAAGGTTATCGCCTGCCTGAACCCACGCGCTGGGCAGATGCCGTCGCTTCCCAACGGCCCGCTTTCCTGCGCTGGCAACAGAGGGGTTAACGGTGTGAGCCGTCACCTTTTCAGTTACACTGCAGACCGCGCACTTATCTTTAAGAGATCCGAACATGTTACGTAATCCCATTCATCTGCGGCTTGAGAAACTGGAAAGCTGGCAGCACGTTACTTTTATGGCCTGCCTGTGTGAACGCATGTATCCCAACTACTGGGCGTTTTGCCAGCAGACAGGCTTTGGCGACAGTCAGATTTACCGCCGTATTCTCGATTTGATTTGGGAAACGCTGGTGATTAAAGACGCCAAAGTGAATTTTGACTCGCAGCTGGAAAAGTTTGAAGAAGCGATCCCGGCCGCAGAGGATTACGATCTGTACGGCGTCTACCCGGCTATCGATGCCTGCGTGGCATTAAGCGAATTACTGCATTCGCGTTTGAGCGGTGAAACCCTGGCGCATGCCATTGCGGTAAGTGAGGCGTCGATCACCAGCGTCGCGATGCTGGAAATGACCCAGGCCGAACGCGAAATGACCGATGAAGAGCTAAAAGAGAATCCTGCTGTTGAAGAGGAATGGGATATCCAGTGGGAGATTTTTCGCCTGCTCAGCGCCTGCGAAGAGAGGGATCTTGACCTCATCAAAGGACTGCGATCTGACCTCAAAGAAGCCGGGATCAGTAACATCGGTATAAATTTTCAGCAGTAAGGCGATAAAACGTGACTTCAGGCCTGATTTGTAGCGCCTAAAGGCTTCACATTCGCCCCCTGTCTGGTCTACATTTGGGGGGCTGAAAAATGTGGCTATCGGTGCGTGTATGCAGGAGAGTGCCAGAAACTGGTTTTTCCCTCGCACTCGATACTTAGCAAGCGATAAATACACTGTAAGGATAACTTATGAACAAGACTCAACTGATTGATGTAATTGCGGACAAAGCGGACCTGTCTAAGACCCAGGCTAAAGCTGCACTGGAATCCACCCTGGCGGCGATTACTGAGTCTCTGAAAGAAGGTGATGCAGTACAACTGGTTGGTTTTGGTACCTTTAAAGTTAACCACCGTGCTGAGCGTACTGGCCGCAACCCGCAGACTGGCAAAGAAATCAAAATTGCTGCTGCTAACGTACCGGCATTTGTTTCAGGTAAAGCACTGAAAGACGCTGTTAAGTCATAATTTGACAGTGAAGAGTTTAAACAGGGGGGCGTCGAGCCCCTTTTGTTGACGCTCTCCGTTGAGCTCCCTCTGCTTTCGCCAACCAGGCTGCGGCAAACCCTTCTGCAATGTGTGATAATCACACCATGATACGAAACCCAATAACGACTTCTACACTGTTCCTGATGCTGCTGACGCTGGCAGGATGCAGTTCAACCCCGAAAGTCCCTGACTTTACCGCCAGTGGTTATCTGGCCGATCGCGGAACCGTGAGGATCTGGCGTAAAGACAGCCATCAGCATTCCAGCCATCTGGTCACCATCTATACCCCCTTTAATGAAACCACGAGCGAGACCACGGATTATCAGTGGCAGTCAGACAAGCTGGTGTCGATTGAAAGGAAGACCAAAGGCGAGCATCCTGAAAGCGTCACGCTGCGTTTTGCTCAGGACGGTAATCTGAGCTTTATGCAACGCCAGCTGGACGGACGACGGGAAGCGCTCTCAGCAGATGCGATAGCGTTGTATCAGTTTGATGCAGGGCGGATGTTGAAAATCAGTGACGACCTGATAGATGGGCGGGTATGGCTGAAGCAGGGGCACTGGTCACCATCGGGCACCGTGACGCTATGTCAGGGCGGTGAGGAAAAACCGACCTTTGATAGCTTCTTTATGCATTACATCACTCAGCATCAGCGCGAGTCAGGTAAACCGGTGAGTATTTCATGGCTTGAAGCGCCAAAAGGGACGCAGCTGATTCTGGTTTCTGCGGAAGATCAGTGCCTGTCGGAACCGAAAGAAGCGGACTTTTAATAACGGGGCAATCAGCTTGCCCCGTCAGCATGACTTAACTACTTACGACCAATCGCACGATAGCCGATATCGCTGCGGCAGAAGCTGCCGTTCCAGGAGATATGCTTAGCCAGCTCATAAGCGTGCTTCTGAGCCGCGGCAACATCTTCGCCCAGCGCGGTCACGCACAATACACGTCCGCCGTTGGTGACCACCAAATCGTCCTGCATCTTGGTCCCTGCATGGAAGACTTTGCCATTCGGCGTCTCTTCCAGCGGTAAGCCGTGGATCTGATCGCCGGTAGCGTAATCGCCAGGATAGCCGCCAGCAGCCAGCACCACGCCCAGAGAAGGACGAGGATCCCACACCGAGTCTTTGGTATTCAGCTTGCCGTCCACGGCAGCCAGGCACAGATCCACCAGATCCGACTGCAGACGCAGCATGATCGGTTGAGTTTCCGGATCGCCAAAGCGGCAGTTAAATTCGATCACTTTCGGCTGACCGCTCTGATCGATCATCAGGCCAGCGTAGAGGAAGCCGGTATAAATGTTGCCTTCGGCGGCCATGCCACGCACGGTTGGCCAGATCACCTCATCCATCACGCGCTGGTGGATTTCATCGGTCACGACCGGAGCCGGAGAGTAAGCACCCATGCCGCCGGTATTAGGACCGGTATCCGCATTGCCGACACGTTTGTGATCCTGGCTGGTGGCCATCGGCAGCACGTTCTCGCCGTCGACCATCACGATGAAGCTGGCTTCTTCGCCGTCAAGGAACTCTTCTACCACGATGCGGTGTCCGGCATCGCCAAAGGCGTTTCCTGCCAGCATATCCTGAATCGCGTCTTCTGCTTCCTGCAGCGTCATCGCCACGATCACGCCTTTACCGGCGGCCAGACCGTCGGCCTTAATCACGATTGGCGCACCTTTACTACGCGTGTAAGCCAGAGCGGGCTCCACTTCAGTAAAATTCTGGTACTCAGCGCTTGGGATCTTGTGGCGAGCCAGGAAATCTTTGGTGAAGGCTTTCGAACCTTCAAGCTGGGCAGCAGCCTGCGTTGGGCCAAAAATCTTCAGGCCAGCAGCACGGAAAGCATCAACCACGCCCATCACTAATGGCGTTTCCGGGCCGACGATGGTCAGGCCGATATTTTCACTCTGCGCGAAGCTCAGCAGCGCGGGAATATCGGTGGCGCTGATGTCGACGTTCTGCAATGCAGGTTCAAGTGCCGTGCCGGCGTTGCCTGGGGCAACAAACACGGTTTCTGCCAGTGGCGACTGCGACGCTTTCCAGGCCAGCGCATGTTCGCGTCCGCCGTTACCAATCACTAAAATTTTCATTGTTCAGTCTGCTCCGTAATTAATGGCGGAAATGGCGCATGTCGGTGAAGATCATCGCCAGGCCGTGTTCGTCGGCGGCGGCAATCACTTCGTCATCACGAATCGAGCCACCAGGCTGGATAACACAGCTCACGCCAGCAGCCGCTGCGGCATCGATACCATCGCGGAACGGGAAGAACGCATCAGACGCCATGGCCGAACCTTTCACTTCCAGTCCTTCATCGCTGGCTTTGATACCGGCAATTTTGGCTGAGTAGACACGGCTCATCTGGCCTGCGCCTATGCCAATGGTCATATTGTCACGGGCATACACGATGGCGTTGGACTTAACGAACTTGGCCACTTTCCAGCAGAACAACGCGTCACGCAGTTCCTGCTCGGTTGGCTGGCGCTTGCTGACCACGCGCAGCTGGCTTTCATTCACCATGCCCAGATCGCGATCCTGCACCAGCAGGCCGCCGTTGACGCGTTTGAAATCCAGGGCGGTCTGACGATCCTGCCACTGACCACAGGTCAGCACGCGAACGTTCTGTTTCGCGGCGGTAATTTTCAGGGCGGCTTCGCTGGCGGATGGCGCAATGATCACTTCAACGAACTGACGGCTGATGATTGCCTGAGCAGTGGCTTCGTCCAGCTCGCGGTTGAACGCGATGATGCCACCAAATGCGGAGGTTGGGTCGGTTTTGTAAGCACGCTCGTAAGCATCGAGGATTGAACCGCCAACAGCCACGCCACACGGGTTCGCATGCTTGACGATTACGCAGGCTGCCTCGGTGAACTCTTTCACACATTCCAGCGCGGCGTCAGTATCTGCGATGTTGTTATAAGAGAGGGCTTTGCCCTGAAGCTGTTGCGCGGTGGCCACGGACGCCTCTGTGACATTCTCTTCTATATAGAAGGCCGCATCCTGATGGCTGTTTTCGCCGTAGCGCATATCCTGCTTCTTAATGAAGTTCAGGTTCAGCGTGCGGGGGAAGCGGCCAGCGGGTTCGCTGGTTACACCATGGTACGCCGGCACCATGCTGCCAAAATAGTTGGCAATCATGCTGTCGTAGGCGGCGGTGTGTTCGAAGGCTTTAATTGCCAGGTCGAAACGGGTGGCCAGCGTCAGAGAGTTCTGGTTGGCATCCATCTCGGCAACGATTGCCTGGTAGTCGCTGCTCTTAACGACAATCGCCACGTCTTTATGGTTCTTCGCCGCTGAGCGCACCATGGTTGGGCCGCCGATATCGATATTCTCAACCGCATCTTCCAGCGAGCAGCCTTCACGGGCAACGGTCTGGGCAAATGGATAAAGGTTAACGACCACCATGTCGATAGGGGAGATGCTGTGCTCCTGCATGATGGCATCATCCTGTCCGCGGCGTCCTAAGATGCCGCCATGCACTTTCGGGTGCAGGGTTTTGACGCGTCCATCCATCATTTCCGGGAAACCGGTGTAGTCAGACACTTCAGTAACAGGCAGGCCCGCGTCTGCCAGCAGGCGAGCAGTACCGCCAGTGGAGAGGAGCTCGACACCGCGCTGAGTTAGCGCCTGAGCAAATTCGAGGATGCCGGCTTTGTCAGACACGCTCAGAAGCGCGCGGCGTACAGGACGAGGTTGTTGCATGAGGTTTATCCCTTGGCTTTGGTTCGCATCGATAAGATCGTTACCTCAAGCTTAGCCATTTTCTTCCTCTATATAGAAGAAGAGTGAATTCAGCCTCAGGTAACGCCCTTAACAGCGGAAATTTTTTCGGGGGCATTGTAGCGAAAACGTTTGCGTGGCGCTTGTCTAATTTACCGGGCGCTGACGAATGTGGATAAGATTGTGCATAACTGCGTATAAACCGCCCTTTTGCTGTGGATTGCAGCGAACGGTCTGTTTTTCGCAATTTAGGGGTTGTCAGGGTGCGAGAACTCCCTATAATGCGACTCCATCAACACGGCACAACGACTTACGAGTCATCGGGTTGAGAGGTTCAGGAAGCTGAATCGCCGGAGAAAAACTTCCCAAAAAGAAGTTGACTCTGAAGGAGGAAAGCGTAATATACGCCACCTCGCAGTAAGGCGCCAAGGCCCTTACCGCAACGCTCTTTAACAATTTATCAGACAATCTGTGTGGGCACTCGCAGGATTGATATCAGCGCCGCAAGGCGAAAAAAAATATCAAGCCTTAAGAGTGAACACATAATGAAATTCATTATGACGTTTTACACTTGAGCACCGCTGAACTTGTTTCAGCAAATCGAACTTTTAATTGAAGAGTTTGATCATGGCTCAGATTGAACGCTGGCGGCAGGCCTAACACATGCAAGTCGAACGGTAGCACAGAGAGCTTGCTCTCGGGTGACGAGTGGCGGACGGGTGAGTAATGTCTGGGAAACTGCCTGATGGAGGGGGATAACTACTGGAAACGGTAGCTAATACCGCATAACGTCTTCGGACCAAAGTGGGGGACCTTCGGGCCTCACACCATCGGATGTGCCCAGATGGGATTAGCTAGTAGGTGGGGTAATGGCTCACCTAGGCGACGATCCCTAGCTGGTCTGAGAGGATGACCAGCCACACTGGAACTGAGACACGGTCCAGACTCCTACGGGAGGCAGCAGTGGGGAATATTGCACAATGGGCGCAAGCCTGATGCAGCCATGCCGCGTGTATGAAGAAGGCCTTCGGGTTGTAAAGTACTTTCAGCGGGGAGGAAGGCGACAGGGTTAATAACCCCGTCGATTGACGTTACCCGCAGAAGAAGCACCGGCTAACTCCGTGCCAGCAGCCGCGGTAATACGGAGGGTGCAAGCGTTAATCGGAATTACTGGGCGTAAAGCGCACGCAGGCGGTCTGTCAAGTCAGATGTGAAATCCCCGGGCTTAACCTGGGAACTGCATTTGAAACTGGCAGGCTAGAGTCTTGTAGAGGGGGGTAGAATTCCAGGTGTAGCGGTGAAATGCGTAGAGATCTGGAGGAATACCGGTGGCGAAGGCGGCCCCCTGGACAAAGACTGACGCTCAGGTGCGAAAGCGTGGGGAGCAAACAGGATTAGATACCCTGGTAGTCCACGCCGTAAACGATGTCGACTTGGAGGTTGTGCCCTTGAGGCGTGGCTTCCGGAGCTAACGCGTTAAGTCGACCGCCTGGGGAGTACGGCCGCAAGGTTAAAACTCAAATGAATTGACGGGGGCCCGCACAAGCGGTGGAGCATGTGGTTTAATTCGATGCAACGCGAAGAACCTTACCTGGCCTTGACATCCACGGAATTCGGCAGAGATGCCTTAGTGCCTTCGGGAACCGTGAGACAGGTGCTGCATGGCTGTCGTCAGCTCGTGTTGTGAAATGTTGGGTTAAGTCCCGCAACGAGCGCAACCCTTATCCTTTGTTGCCAGCGAGTAATGTCGGGAACTCAAAGGAGACTGCCGGTGACAAACCGGAGGAAGGTGGGGATGACGTCAAGTCATCATGGCCCTTACGGCCAGGGCTACACACGTGCTACAATGGCGCATACAAAGAGAAGCGAACTCGCGAGAGCAAGCGGACCTCACAAAGTGCGTCGTAGTCCGGATCGGAGTCTGCAACTCGACTCCGTGAAGTCGGAATCGCTAGTAATCGTAGATCAGAATGCTACGGTGAATACGTTCCCGGGCCTTGTACACACCGCCCGTCACACCATGGGAGTGGGTTGCAAAAGAAGTAGGTAGCTTAACCTTCGGGAGGGCGCTTACCACTTTGTGATTCATGACTGGGGTGAAGTCGTAACAAGGTAACCGTAGGGGAACCTGCGGTTGGATCACCTCCTTACCTGAAGATACTTTCCCGCGTAGTGTCCACAACAGATTGTCTGATAGAAAACGTAATGAGCAACAGTAACAGAGTCCCCATCGTCTAGAGGCCCAGGACACTGCCCTTTCACGGCTGTAACAGGGGTTCGAATCCCCTTGGGGACGCCATCTCCTGATAATGAGTGAAAGACATTATCAACCAGTATCTCAAAACTGATTCTCTCCGCAAGGACGAGTCACGTTTGAGATATTTGCTCTTTAACAATCCGGAACAAGCTGAAAATTGAAACGACATGTCGTTTTCATTCTCCGTAATAAGAATGAAATTAACGATATGTTCGAGTCTCTCAAATGCTTACAACAGCAGTGTCTTTCGGGACGCTTGTGGGTTGTGAGGTTAAGTGACTAAGCGTACACGGTGGATGCCTAGGCAGTCAGAGGCGATGAAGGGCGTGCTAATCTGCGATAAGCGTCGGTAAGGTGATATGAACCGCAATAACCGACGATACCCGAATGGGGAAACCCGGTGCACCTTGGTGCATCATTGCAACATGAATACATAGTGTTGCAAGGCGAACCTGGGGAACTGAAACATCTAAGTACCCAGAGGAAAAGAAATCAACCGAGATTCCCCCAGTAGCGGCGAGCGAACGGGGAACAGCCCAGAACCTGAATCAGCTTGTGCATTAGTGGAAGCGTCTGGAAAGTCGCAGGGTACAGGGTGATACTCCCGTACACAAAAATGCACTTGCTGTGAGTTCGATGAGTAGGGCGGGACACGTGACATCCTGTCTGAATATGGGGGGACCATCCTCCAAGGCTAAATACTCCTGACTGACCGATAGTGAACCAGTACCGTGAGGGAAAGGCGAAAAGAACCCCGGCGAGGGGAGTGAAACAGAACCTGAAACCGTGTACGTACAAGCAGTGGGAGCACCTTCGTGGTGTGACTGCGTACCTTTTGTATAATGGGTCAGCGACTTATATTCTGTAGCAAGGTTAACCGTATAGGGGAGCCGAAGGGAAACCGAGTCTTAACTGGGCGTTAAGTTGCAGGGTATAGACCCGAAACCCGGTGATCTAGCCATGGGCAGGTTGAAGGTTGGGTAACACTAACTGGAGGACCGAACCGACTAATGTTGAAAAATTAGCGGATGACTTGTGGCTGGGGGTGAAAGGCCAATCAAACCGGGAGATAGCTGGTTCTCCCCGAAAGCTATTTAGGTAGCGCCTCGTGAACTCATCTTCGGGGGTAGAGCACTGTTTCGGCTAGGGGGCCATCCCGGCTTACCAACCCGATGCAAACTGCGAATACCGGAGAATGTTATCACGGGAGACACACGGCGGGTGCTAACGTCCGTCGTGAAGAGGGAAACAACCCAGACCGCCAGCTAAGGTCCCAAAGTCATGGTTAAGTGGGAAACGATGTGGGAAGGCACAGACAGCCAGGATGTTGGCTTAGAAGCAGCCATCATTTAAAGAAAGCGTAATAGCTCACTGGTCGAGTCGGCCTGCGCGGAAGATGTAACGGGGCTAAACCATGCACCGAAGCTGCGGCAGCGACGCTTAGGCGTTGTTGGGTAGGGGAGCGTTCTGTAAGCCGTCGAAGGTGGCCTGTGAAGGCTGCTGGAGGTATCAGAAGTGCGAATGCTGACATAAGTAACGATAAAGCGGGTGAAAAGCCCGCTCGCCGGAAGACCAAGGGTTCCTGTCCAACGTTAATCGGGGCAGGGTGAGTCGACCCCTAAGGCGAGGCCGAAAGGCGTAGTCGATGGGAAACAGGTTAATATTCCTGTACTCGGTGTTACTGCGAAGGGGGGACGGAGAAGGCTATGTTAGCCGGGCGACGGTTGTCCCGGTTTAAGCATGTAGGCGGAGAGTTTAGGTAAATCCGGACTCTTATTAACGCTGAGGTGTGATGACGAGGCACTACGGTGCTGAAGTAACAAATGCCCTGCTTCCAGGAAAAGCCTCTAAGCATCAGGTAACACGGAATCGTACCCCAAACCGACACAGGTGGTCAGGTAGAGAATACCAAGGCGCTTGAGAGAACTCGGGTGAAGGAACTAGGCAAAATGGTGCCGTAACTTCGGGAGAAGGCACGCTGGCGCGTAGGTGAAGGGACTTGCTCCCGGAGCTGAAGCCAGTCGAAGATACCAGCTGGCTGCAACTGTTTATTAAAAACACAGCACTGTGCAAACACGAAAGTGGACGTATACGGTGTGACGCCTGCCCGGTGCCGGAAGGTTAATTGATGGGGTTATCCGCAAGGAGAAGCTCTTGATCGAAGCCCCGGTAAACGGCGGCCGTAACTATAACGGTCCTAAGGTAGCGAAATTCCTTGTCGGGTAAGTTCCGACCTGCACGAATGGCGTAATGATGGCCAGGCTGTCTCCACCCGAGACTCAGTGAAATTGAACTCGCTGTGAAGATGCAGTGTACCCGCGGCAAGACGGAAAGACCCCGTGAACCTTTACTATAGCTTGACACTGAATATTGAACCTTGATGTGTAGGATAGGTGGGAGGCTTTGAAGCGTGGACGCCAGTCTGCGTGGAGCCAACCTTGAAATACCACCCTTTAACGTTTGATGTTCTAACCTGGCGCCGTGATCCGGCGTGGGGACAGTGTCTGGTGGGTAGTTTGACTGGGGCGGTCTCCTCCTAAAGAGTAACGGAGGAGCACGAAGGTTAGCTAATCACGGTCGGACATCGTGAGGTTAGTGCAATGGCATAAGCTAGCTTGACTGCGAGAGTGACGGCTCGAGCAGGTGCGAAAGCAGGTCATAGTGATCCGGTGGTTCTGAATGGAAGGGCCATCGCTCAACGGATAAAAGGTACTCCGGGGATAACAGGCTGATACCGCCCAAGAGTTCATATCGACGGCGGTGTTTGGCACCTCGATGTCGGCTCATCACATCCTGGGGCTGAAGTAGGTCCCAAGGGTACGGCTGTTCGCCGTTTAAAGTGGTACGCGAGCTGGGTTTAGAACGTCGTGAGACAGTTCGGTCCCTATCTGCCGTGGGCGCTGGAAGATTGAGAGGGGTTGCTCCTAGTACGAGAGGACCGGAGTGAACGCACCACTGGTGTTCGGGTTGTCATGCCAATGGCATTGCCCGGTAGCTAAGTGCGGAAAAGATAAGCGCTGAAAGCATCTAAGCGCGAAACTTGCCTCGAGATGAATCTTCCCTGGGCCTTTAAGGCCCCTGAAGGGACGTTGAAGACTACGACGTTGATAGGCCGGGTGTGTAAGCGCAGCGATGCGTTGAGCTAACCGGTACTAATGACCCGTGAGGCTTAACCTTACAACACCAGAAGCGTTCTGGTGTGTGTCTGAGAGACACAAACAGATATTTTCAGCTTGAACCGGATAAAGAATTATCTGTTCTGCGGACCCCGGTCCGTGGGATTTTGCTTTGTGGCAAGGCGGCAAGCGCCGTGAAGGAAGGAGCATACTGAGGTATGTGACTGAGTTTACAAGCGCGGCCAACGCGGCCACGGAGCGAAATACACAGGACAGAGCACAGAATTTGCCTGGCGGCTTTAGCGCGGTGGTCCCACCTGACCCCATGCCGAACTCAGAAGTGAAACGCCGTAGCGCCGATGGTAGTGTGGGGTCTCCCCATGCGAGAGTAGGGAACTGCCAGGCATCAAACAAGCAGACAAGCCTCATGCGAAAGCATGGGGCTTTTTTGCGTGCGTAATAAGGCAAAACCCGCCTCAGAACGGTTTCCGGACGCCTACGGACCCGCCTGCTAACGGCCAGAGCCGGCCACTCAAATCCCAAACCACCCCAAAACCAGACAAAAAAAGACGCCGTGCTGCCGCACGACGCCTCATCCTGTTCATTTTTCACTCGATCCCAACTTAATTAATCGGGTTATTTCGCCTCCGTGCGCGTCACTTTCATCTCAATATCGCCAAAATAGTGCTGCTTGATCTTCTGCCAGGTGCCATCGGCCATGATCTTCGCCAGCCCTTGATTCAACAATTGCTGCGTTTTCGCATCCCCTTTGCGCACTCCGTAAGCAGAACCAATGCTGTAAAGCAGATCGTCACGCACTTCCGGGCCGGTCAATGCAAAGTCTTTGCCTTCAGGCTTCTGCAGGAAACCAAATGTAATGGCCACCGCCGGGCTTAAAGCACCATCAAGCCGTCCCGCAGCCAAATCCTGATAAATCACATCCTGATCCGGATAGGTTTTGATCTCCACACCGTGAGGTGCCCAATACTTATTGGCGTACATTTCCTGAATTGAACCCTGCTGGACAGCAATCGATTTACCCTGCAGCGACTGTGCAGTGGGCTGCAAATTAGTGCCTTTACGTGCCACTAACTGAGAAGGGACATGATAAATAAAGTCACTGAAATCAATGGATTTCTTACGTTTAATGGTCGCACCAAGCGGTGAAATGAAGTCCACTTTTTTCGCCATCAGCGAAGGGATCTCTGCATCAAAGCTACTGACGACATAGTCACATTTCACCGCAATCGCTTTACAGACAGCGTTAGTAATATCGATCTCAAAACCGGCAGGTTTGCCGTTCACATCGCGATATTGAAACGGCGGATAAGCCAGATCGGCCGCGACGCGTAAGGTACCCTCGGCCGCGATGGCGGAAGAGCAGCACAGGGCGAGCGTGGCCAGCGTCAGAGCACGGGATACGTTGATCATTGCTTCTCTCCATCCAGTAATTTTTGGGTATGCCACTGGGTAAATTCGTTTTTAACTGCCGCCAGCTGAGCTTCATCGTGGCAAAGGTCATACGCTGTCATTGCCAGCGCTTTCGCCGCCGTTAACATGGCGCTGAGTCCGACGGACGATCCGGCCGCAGCGGCAAACTCAGGTGTATGGGGCGTGACGTCACCAATGCGCAGATAAGGGTGGATTGCCGCCGTGACCTGACTGACGTTGCCAATATCTGAAGAGCCTACGCCGCCACTTTTCGGTGGGTCGTAACTTTCCACGCCAAGTAGTGCCAGGTTATCGGTAAAGTTAGCTGTTAGCGCCAGATTGTTATTCCGCTCGGCGTAAATCAGCCCCTCTTCGATCTCTACTCGTGCGCCTGTCATTTCAGCTGCGCCGTTAACCACAGCATATACTTTTCGGCGCACTTCACTCAGGCCACCCACCGTCGCCGCTCGCAGGATAAACTTGGCTTCAGCATAAGCGGGCACGATGTTTGCCGCGCTGCCGCCGTGAGTAATTATCCCATGCACACGTACATCATCGGTAAAGAACTGGCGCAACGCATTGATCGCGTTGAAGGTATGGATCACCGCATCAAGCGCACTGATCCCTTGCTGCGGCGCGGAAGCCGCATGGGCCGGTTTACCAAAGAATTTGAACGTCGAGTCATGACAGGCAAGGGCCCCGCGCAGCACCATGTTGCGCTCTCTGGGATGGAACATCATCGCCGCATCGACACCATCAAAGACGCCTTTCTCGACCATAATGATTTTGCCGCCGCCATCTTCCTCGGCAGGTGTGCCAATCACTTCAATGCAGCCGTTGAACTCAACGTTCGCAGCCTTCAGTGCCAACGCGGCAGCAACCGAGGCGGTGCCAATCAGGTTATGGCCGCAGGCATGGCCAAGTTCGGGCAGCGCATCATACTCCGCCAGAAAAGCGATAGTCGGGCCACCGGTGCCCTGTTTCCAGCTGGCGCGAAAAGCCGTTTCCAGCCCGCCGGTGCCGGTTTCAATGCTGAAGCCAGCCTCGCGCAATGGCTTAATCAATTCAGCCGCAGAGCGATGTTCTGCAAAGCTCAGTTCAGGGTGCTGATGCAGGCTCAGCGCCAAATCGTTCATTGCCGGGCTGAGTTGGTCAGCCGCATAAATAATTTTATCTTTCTGCGCGCTGTTGGTGCGTTCAGGCATAGTGATTCCCCAATTAGGTGCAGTTAAATACAGAAAAACCAGTGCGTTATAATGGTATAGGCTTTTTTATGCGCAATTCCCAATTGTAGTTTTTTATGGCTTGCATCACTCTGCCAAAAATTATTTTATGGTTGCAGGGCGCAGGGCGCAGGGCGCAGGGCGCAGGGCGCAAGGCGAATGGGCATCGAATGAACGAAAAAGACTGGTTAATCATCCGTACTGTCTGGCAGTACAAAAACATTACGCGCGCAGCGGAAGAGCTGTTTACCTCACAGCCTGCGCTCAGTTACCGGCTGCGGCAGATCGAGCGCAAGCTGGCCATTCAACTGTTTGAAACCGGCGGCAAAGGCCTTAACTTCACGGCGCAGGGGCGTTATCTGGCGCAACATGCTGAAACGGTGCTTGATGAACTTCAGCTCTTACGCACCACCTTGCAAAGCCTGAACGGACCGCAGCAGGGCGAACTCAAGATGGGCGTATCGAGCAATTTCGCCGCCTACCGGTTACCCGATTTGCTCGCCGAATTCAGCCAACAGCATCCGGGGATTAGCGTCAATCTGGTCAGCGGGCTCAGTGAGGAGATGTTTCTTAAGCTGCAGCGCGGCGACGTGCATCTGGCGGTGGTAAAAGACGACTATGGCTGGAAGGAAGGCAAGAGGCTGATCGATGAGGATGACTATTACCTGATTAGCCGGCAGCCGATCGACCTGGCGCTATTACCGCACTTACCGCAGATAAAGATCAGCCACGGTGGCCATATCACTAAACTTATCGAACGTTGGTGGAATGCCAATTACTCGCTGGCGCCGCGTGTGGCGATGCACGTCGATAAACTGGAAGTCTGTCTGGCGATGGTTGAGCGGGGGTTGGGTTATGCCATCGTCTCCAGCTATCAACCGCTGGCGCCCACGCTTTGCCGCGTGCCGATAGCGGTTGGCGGGGAGTCGGTTAAGAGCCGTACCTGGCTGCTGTATCGTCATGCCAGCACCGACGCGGCGGTGACGCTGCCCTTTGTCGACATGTTTGGCGATCGGAGATGAAACATTTTCAACTAAAGCATGAAACCTCGACATTCAGCGGGCATCACGCTATCTTCGGGTGTCTGGATGTCTAAACGTATGAATGGATAAATGAGGAAGCAAGGTTATGCCAATCAGGGTACCCGATGAACTACCAGCAGTGAATTTTCTGCGTAACGAGAATGTCTTTGTGATGACCTCTACCCGGGCCAGCACGCAGGAAATCCGTCCGTTGAAAGTGCTGGTACTGAATCTGATGCCGAAAAAGATTGAGACAGAGAATCAGTTTCTCCGCCTGCTTTCCAACTCGCCGCTACAAATTGATATCCAGCTGCTTCGCATCGACAGCCGTGAAACCCGTAACACGCCAATGGAGCACCTGAATAACTTCTACTGTAACTTTGAAGACATTCAGCATGACAACTACGATGGCCTGATTGTCACCGGCGCGCCGTTAGGGCTGGTTGATTTTAATGATGTGGCCTACTGGCCGCAGATCCAGCGCGTGCTTCACTGGGCGAAAGAGCACGTGACCTCGACGCTGTTTGTCTGTTGGGCGGTTCAGGCGGCATTGAACATCCTTTACGGCATTCCCAAGCAGACGCGTGAAACCAAGCTGTCAGGTGTTTACGACCACCAGATCCTGCATCCTCATGCATTGTTAACTCGGGGCTTTGACGATAACTTCCTGGCGCCGCACTCGCGCTATGCGGATTTCCCTTCGCAATTGCTGCGGGATTACACCGACCTGGAAATTTTTGCTGAATCGGAACAAACCGGCGCCTATCTGTTTGCCAGTAAAGACAAGCGGCTGGCGTTTGTTACCGGGCATCCTGAGTATGATGCACTGACTCTGTCGGGTGAATTCCATCGCGACTTTGAAGCCGGTCTGAACCCCGATATTCCGTATAATTATTTCCCGCAGAATAATCCACAGCTCACGCCGCGCGCCAGCTGGCGTAGTCACGGTAACCTACTGTTTTCTAATTGGCTGAACTATTACGTTTACCAGATCACGCCGTTCGATCTGCGCCATATGAATCCCAGCCTGGAATAAACCGGCGAGTAGCAAACAAAGGGCCAGCCTCTGAAAAAGACTGGCCCTTTTTTATTGCCTGACATCTGGCACGCCCGTGTACTTATCCCGTTAATCTTCCGCGACTTACCCCCTCACGATGCCTCATAAATTCTTCATTGAAACTGCCTTCCTGTAATAACAAAACTTTAAACAATTATTTTTCAATAAGTTAAATTGCATCTAGCATTAAAATGGAAATAGTTTTTGATTTTTTAATTTAAAAAATTGTATGTTGATTTGCGGGTTAAAAATCACCCAATGACGAAACCGACCTTCTGAGAATGCAACCAGGCTGGGAGTGAAGAGATGACACAACAGGTTATCAGCACAGATTTGGCGTTCCAGCGCCCATCAGGCCCGAAAGAGCGGCAAATCCTGACCGATACGGCAGTTGAATTCCTGACTGAACTGGTGACGCGCTTCACCCCGCGTCGCAATGAATTACTGAGCGCCAGGAAGCTGCAGCAGCAGCGATATGATGCCGGTGAGTTACCCAGATTTATTTCGGAAACGAATTCCATTAAGAAAAGCGACTGGAAAATTCGCGGCATTCCCGCTGACCTGCTCAACCGCCGGGTCGAGATCACCGGTCCGGTTGAACGCAAGATGGTAATCAATGCGCTGAATGCCAACGTGAACGTTTTTATGGCTGACTTCGAAGACTCGCTGGCACCCTCGTGGGACAAAGTGATTGAAGGGCAGATCAACCTGCGTGATGCGGTTAACGGCACCATCAGTTACTGCAATGAAGCCGGGAAGATCTACCAGCTAAAGCCGGATCCTGCGGTGCTGGTGTGCCGCGTTCGCGGTCTGCACCTGCCTGAGAAACATGTCACCTGGCGCGGTGACGCTATCCCCGGCAGCCTGTTTGATTTCGCGCTCTACTTTTTCCACAACGTTGACGCGTTGCTGGCCAAAGGCAGCGGGCCCTATTTTTACCTGCCAAAAACCCAGAGTTGGCAGGAAGCGGCCTGGTGGAGCGAGGTATTCAGTTTTGCTGAGGATCGTTTCGATCTGCCACGCGGCACGATCAAGGCCACGCTGTTGATCGAGACGCTGCCGGCGGTCTTCCAGATGGACGAGATCCTTTTCAGCCTGCGCGATCATATCGTCGGCCTGAACTGCGGCCGCTGGGACTACATCTTCAGCTATATCAAAACCCTGAAAAATCACCCGGACCGCGTATTGCCCGATCGCCAGTCGGTGACGATGGAAAAAGGCTTCCTTGATGCCTACTCGCGGCTGCTGATCAGAACCTGTCACCGCCGGGGGGCGTTTGCGATGGGCGGGATGGCGGCCTTTATTCCGAGCAAAGATCAGGAGCGCAACCAGTGGGTGCTCAACCGGGTGAAGACCGATAAAGAGCGTGAGGCGACCAACGGCCACGACGGCACCTGGATTGCTCACCCTGGGCTGGCAGATACGGTCACGGCGGTGTTCGATCGGGTGCTGGGCGACAAACCCAATCAGCTGGACGTGCTACGGGACGACGACGCAGCCATCACCGCGGAACAGCTGCTGGCGCCCTGTGGCGGTGAAAGAACCGAGGCCGGGATGCGCGCCAACATTCGCGTGGCCGTGCAGTACATCGAAGCGTGGATCTCCGGCAATGGCTGCGTGCCGGTGTATGGACTGATGGAAGACGCTGCGACGGCTGAAATCTCCCGCACCTCGATCTGGCAGTGGATCCGCCACGGCAAAACGCTGCAAAGCGGTGAGCAGGTGACCGAAGCGCTGTTCCGCCAGATGCTGGCCGAAGAGATGCTGGTGATCCAGCAAGAGCTTGGCGACCAACGCTTCTCTCAGGGGCGCTTTTGTGAAGCGGCCGAACTGATGGAACGTATCACTACTGAACCTGAACTGGTGGAGTTCCTGACTCTGCCGGGCTACAGCTTACTTCACTGATCGACAGGAGAATTTGCTATGACATCTCGTACCCAACAGATCGAACAACTGACGCAATCCTGGAACGATGCACGCTGGGAAGGTATTACCCGTCCTTACACAGCGGAAGAGGTGGTGAGGCTACGCGGCTCGGTTAATCCGGCCTGCACCCTGGCACAGCTGGGAGCAGAAAAACTGTGGCATCTGCTGAACGGTGGATCGAAGAAGGGCTATATCAACAGCCTGGGTGCGCTGACCGGCGGCCAGGCGCTGCAGCAGGCGAAAGCGGGGATCGAGGCGGTGTATCTCTCCGGCTGGCAGGTGGCGGCGGATGCCAACCTCGCTGGCAGCATGTATCCCGATCAGTCGCTCTATCCGGCCAACTCGGTGCCATCGGTGGTTGAACGCATCAACAACACCTTCCAGCGTGCCGATCAGATCCAGTGGGCCAACCAGATTGAACCTGGCGATGCGCGTCATGTGGATTATTACCTGCCGATCGTTGCCGATGCGGAAGCGGGCTTTGGCGGCGTGCTGAATGCCTTTGAACTGATGAAGGCAATGATTCAGGCCGGGGCCGGCGGGGTGCATTTTGAGGATCAGCTGGCGTCGGTGAAAAAATGCGGCCATATGGGCGGCAAGGTGCTGGTGCCAACCCAGGAAGCGATTCAGAAGCTGGTTGCGGCAAGGCTGGCGGCGGATGTGATGGCGGTACCAACGGTGCTGATTGCCCGCACAGACGCGGATGCCGCCGACCTGATCACCTCCGACTGCGATGACTATGACCGCGAATTTATCACCGGCGAACGCACGCCGGAAGGCTTCTTTAAGACGCATGCCGGTATTGAGCAAGCGATCGGTCGCGGGCTGGCTTACGCGCCCTATGCCGATGTGCTGTGGTGCGAAACCTCGACGCCGGATTTGTCGCTGGCGAAGCGCTTTGCCGATGCGATTCATGCCCGTTTCCCGGGCAAGCTGCTGGCCTATAACTGCTCGCCTTCGTTTAACTGGAAGAAGAACCTCGATGACAACACCATCGCGCATTTCCAGCAGTCGCTCAGTGAAATGGGTTACCGCTTCCAGTTTATTACCCTGGCGGGCATCCACAGCATGTGGTTCAACATGTTCGACCTTGCCCGCAGCTATGCCGAAGGGGAAGGGATGCGCCATTACGTGGAAAAAGTGCAGCAGCCAGAGTTTGCCGCGCGGGAGCAGGGCTACACTTTCTCCTCCCATCAGCAGGAAGTCGGAACCGGTTATTTTGACAGCGTCACCAATATCATCCAGGGCGGCGTCTCGTCAGTGACCGCACTGACCGGATCAACGGAAGAACAGCAGTTCTGATCGGAACAACGGGGGCCCCATGACGCAACGAGAAACGCTGATTGCACACACCATCCTGCAGGGGTTTGATGCGCAGTATGGCCGGTTTCTGGAAGTGACTGCCGGGGCCCAGCACCGTTTTGAACAGGCCGACTGGCCTGCGGTACAGGCGGCAATGAAAGCCCGTATCAATCTGTACGATCGCCATGTGGGTCTGGTGGTGGAGCAATTGCGCTGCATTACCGGGGAGCAGGTGAATGACGCCGCTTTTCTGTTGCGGGTGAAGGCGATTTACACTGGCCTGCTGCCCGACTATCCCCGTTTTGAAATCGCTGAAAGCTTCTTTAATTCCGTCTATTGCCGTCTGTTTGGGCATCAACTGCTGACGCCCGAGCGGCTGTTTATCTTCAGCTCACAGCCGCAGAGGCGCTTTCGCACCCTTCCGCGTCCGTTAGCGAAAACCTTCCACGCGCACGGTGACTGGCAGGCATTACTGAGCCGGGTACTGCACGATTTGCCGTTACGCCTGCCGTGGCAGGACTGCCAGCGGGATATCGGTTTTGTGATCGCTCATCTGCAGGAAAACTTCAGCGCGCAGCAGCTGGCTGGCGCATCGCTTGAAGTGGCCAACGAGCTGTTCTACCGCAATAAAGCCGCCTGGCTGGTGGCAAAACTGCATCTGGTGTCGGGGGTCTATGCCTTTCTGTTGCCGATCCACCGCAGCGATCGGGGTGAATTGTTTATTGATACCTGTCTGACGCGCAAACGCGAAGCCAGCATCGTGTTCGGTTTTGCCCGCGCCTATTTTATGGTTTACGCGCCGCTACCGGCCGCGCTGGTGGAGTGGCTGCGTGAAATCCTGCCGGGAAAAACCACCGCCGAGCTGTATATGGCGATCGGTTGCCAGAAGCATGGCAAAACCGAGTGTTACCGCGAGTATTTGCAGTATATGCGCGCGACGACAGAAGAATTTATCATTGCGCCTGGCGTGCGGGGACTGGTGATGCTGGTGTTCACGTTGCCAGGGTATGACCGGGTGTTTAAGGTGATCAAAGATCGCTTTGCGCCACAAAAGGAGGTGACGCCGGCGCGCGTCCGCGCGTGCTATCAGCTGGTTAAGGAACACGACCGCGTTGGGCGCATGGCGGATACGCAGGAGTTTGAAAACTTCGCCGTCGACAAGGCGCGTATCAGCCCCGCGCTGTTACAGGCGTTGCAGCAGGAGATCCCGGAAAAATTGCAGCTGCAGGGCAACAAGCTGGTGATCAGCCATTTGTACCTGGAACGCAAAATGACGCCGCTGAATCTTTGGCTGGAACAGGCGGATGTGCAGCAACGGCGGGAAGCGATTGAAGAGTATGGCAATGCGGTTAAACAGCTGGCCGCCGCCAATATTTTCCCCGGCGATATGCTCTTCAAGAACTTTGGCGTCACCCGTCACGGTCGGGTGGTGTTTTATGATTACGACGAGATCAGCTACATGACCGAGGTGAATTTCCGGCAGATCCCCGCGCCGCGCTTTCCGGAGGATGAGCTAAGCCATGAACCCTGGTACAGCGTGTCACCTGAAGATGTATTCCCGGAAGAGTTTCGCCACTATCTCTGTGCCGATCCGGCGATTGCGCGGCTATTTGATGAGATGCATGGGGAATTATTTACCGCTGCGTTCTGGCAAAACCTGCAGCAGCGTATTGCGGAAGGGCATATTGAGGATGTTTTTGCCTATCGCCGCCGACAGCGCTTCTGCCAGCGCTATCCGCAGAGCCTGACCGAAAGCCAGGCTCTGCGCGAGGATCAGGCGGAGGCGCCTGCTACCGCTTCACGTGCCAGCGAGGTAATGCGATCGTAATCGCCACTTTCCAACGCGTCATTCGGCACCAGCCAGGAGCCGCCGATGCAATGCACGCTGTTAAGCGCCAGATAGTCGCGGTAATTCGCCGGTGAAATACCGCCAGTCGGGCAGAAGCGAACCTGAGGGAATGGACCGGCGATGGCCTGCAACGCTTTCACGCCGCCGTTGGCTTCCGCCGGGAAAAACTTAAACTCACGCAGGCCATGATCCATTCCCAGCATCAACTCGGATACGGTGCTGATCCCAGGGATCAGCGGGATCGTACCGGCATTTGCGGCGTTTAGAAGATCCTCGGTCAGGCCTGGGCTGATCGCGAACTGCGCGCCGGCTTCGGTCACGTCGCGAAGTTGCTGCGGGTTAATCACCGTGCCGGCCCCAATAATGGCATCAGGGACGTCTTTGGCAATGGCGCGGATGGCGTCAAGGGCGCAGGGGGTGCGCAGCGTCACTTCCAGCACGCGAACACCGCCCGCCACTAACGCTTTAGCCAGCGGCACCGCGTGCTCCAGCTTATTGATCACGATGACCGGGACCACCGGGCCTGAGGTCAGGATCTGCTCTGCACTGGTTTTCCAGTTATTCATTATGATGTTCTCCGTTAAAATTTAATGCAGCAGGCGCCCTGTTCGGCACCGGAAAGCTGACTACGCAACGCGCCAAATAATTCGCGCCCGGAGCCGATATGTTCAGCGCTTAAATCAGGCTGATAAGCAATTCGGTCATGCAGAACCTGCGGATCAACCTGCAGTTCCAGCTCGCCGGTGCGGCCATTGACCCGAATGATGTCCCCGTTTTGCACTTTCGCCAGCAGCCCGCCGGTGTAGGCTTCAGGCGTCACATGGATGGCGGAAGGGACCTTGCCAGATGCGCCAGATAAGCGACCATCGGTGACCAGCGCCACCTTAAAGCCGCGATCCATCAATACGCCGAGCGGTGGCATCAGCTTATGCAGCTCCGGCATGCCGTTGGCCTGTGGGCCCTGGAAACGCACCACCACCACACAATCTTGGTTTAGATCACCGGCTTCGAAGGCGGGTAGCACGTCGTGCTGGCTTTCAAACACCACCGCAGGTGCGGTAATGATCTGGTTATCCGCCGGCACGGCAGAGGTTTTCATCACTGCGCGGCCCAGATTTCCCTGCAGCACCTTGGTGCCGCCATGCTGCTCGAAAGGCTGCGCAACCCTGGCAATCACCTTGTCATCAAGTGAAACTTCCGGGCCATCCCGCCATGCCAACTGGCCGTTTTCCAGCCACGGCTCCTGGGTATAACGCTGCAAGCCAAAACCGGCCACGGTATGCACATCTTCATGCAGCAGGCCGTGCGCGAGCAGTTCCCGCACCAGCAGCGCCACGCCGCCGGAGGCCTGGAACTGATTAATGTCGGCCGGGCCATTGGGATAGATTCGGCAAAGCAGCGGAATAGCTTCGGAAAGGTCGGAGAAATCATCCCAGTTAATCTGTATTCCCGCCGCGCGGGCCATTGCCACCATATGCATGGTCAGGTTAGTGGATCCCCCGGTCGCCAGCAGCGCCACAATCCCGTTCACCACCACTTTTTCATCAACCAGTTTGCCTAATGGCAGATAGTTGCCGGACATCTCGGTCAGACGGGTGACCTGGCGAGCCGCGGCATCGGTCAGCGCATCGCGCAGTGGCGTATCAGGATGGATAAATGATGAACCTGGCAGATGCATACCCATCACCTCCATCACCATCTGGTTGGTGTTCGCGGTGCCGTAGAAGGTGCAGGTGCCAATGCCGTGATAGGAGGCGGCTTCCGCTTCCAGCAGCGCATGGCGATCGGCTTTTCCTTCGGCATACAGCTGGCGAACGCGGACCTTTTCTTTATTGGGCAGCCCGCTGCTCATTGGGCCGGCGGGAATGAATAGCGCCGGAAGATGACCAAACGACAGGGCGGACATCACCAGACCGGGTATGATTTTGTCGCAAATACCGAGAAACAGCGCGCCATCAAACATATTGTGCGACAGGCCGACCGCTGAAGACATGGCGATGATATCGCGGCTCATCAGCGACAGCTCCATACCGTCCTGACCTTGCGTCACGCCGTCGCACATCGCGGGCACGCCGCCCGCCACCTGACCCACGGCACCGACCTGATTCAGGGCGCGACGAATTTTATCCGGGTAGACCTCGTAAGGCTGGTGGGCCGAGAGCATATCGTTGTAGGCGGTAATGATGGCGATATTGCTGCGCACCATATTTTTCAGCGAGGCCTTATCGTCTGGCTGGCAGGTGGCAAAGCCATGGGCAAGGTTGCCGCAGGCCAGCTTGGCACGCTGCACGGTTTTGGATCGGGCAGCGTCGATACGCTTCAGATAGGCGGTGCGGGTAGCAGCCGAGCGATCGATAATGCGCTGTGTGACGCGGGCAATGGCGGGGTGAACGCTGTTCATGCGCAGGCTTCCTGTGGCTGGAAGAGCTGGATATGCTCAACCGTGGCGGCAATCACCTGCTCCAGCGGCTGATTGATGTCGATGATTTTGACGTCACTCTCTTCGACGCCCGGCTGTTCCAGCGCGGCAAACTGACTGACCAGCATCTGGGTTTTGAAGAAATGCCCGCTGCGGGCGGCCAGGCGCGCTTCAATCACCGGGAAATCGCCATGCAGATAGACAAACGACAGGTTGCTGTTACCGGCGCGCAGACGGTCGCGATACTGCTTTTTCAGCGCGGAGCAGACGATAATCGACACGCTATTGGTGCGTTGCATGGCAAAGGCGGCATTGTTTAGCGCCGTCAGCCACGGCGCGCGGTCGCCGTCATTTAACGCTTCGCCTGAGGCCATTTTCTGAATGTTATCGCGGGGATGCAGGAAATCGCCATCCAGCATGCCTGCAGAGAGCTGGCGGGCGACGCTTGCCGCCACGGCGGATTTTCCGCTGCCGGAAACCCCCATGATGACGTAAATTCTGTGGTGTTGATTGCTCATAGCTCAGCTCCAAAATTGCAAAGGCACGACGTTCGCTGGCGTTGTTACCGGTAACATCTTTCCTTAGCATTGTTGGGGGAATGCGCTGAGGACGCAATCAGAACAGCGGGGAATCGGCGGTAATTGTGATCTGGTTCAAATTTTACTTAGCGCGCGCCGCCGTATTCGCGGGTGATCTCTTTCGCGGCTTTTATCACCAGCGCACCCAGCTCGGTCACCCGGTCATCGGTCACTCTGGAAATCGGGCCTGAAATCGAAATTGCGGCAAACGGTTCGTGGTGCTCGTCATAAATGCAGGCCGCCACGCAGCGCAGGCCCAGCGCATGTTCTTCATCATCGAAGGAGAAGCCCACTTTGCGTACCTGCGCGAGGTTCTCTTTTAAGCTGTGCGGCGACATCAGGGTTTTTGGCGTGTAGTAATGTAAGCCCTGACGGTGCAGCAGCTCGCTGACCTGCGCATCATTCAGATTGGCGAGGAACGCTTTGCCCGCGCCGGAAGCGTGCATCGGCAACTTGCCGCCAATCGGCGCGGACATCCGCATCAGCTGCGTACACTGCACCTGGTCAATAATCACCGCCTGGCGATCGCTCAGGTCCAGCACCGCCAGATTGACGGTTTCGCCGGAGTCTTCCATCAGCTGGCGCAGCATCGGATGGACCAGCGCCAGCAGATTGCGGCTCTGTAAAAAGCTGCTGCCCACCACAAAGGCATGCGCACCGATGGTCCACAATCCCAGATCGCCCACCTGGCGAACAAAGCCCTGCTGCTGCATGGTGGTCAGCAGGCGGTGCGTGGTGGAATTGGGCAAGCCAGCCTGCTGTGCCAGCTCGGTTAACGCCACGCTGCCGTGCGAATCAGCGATAAATTCCAAAAGCTTCAGGCCACGGGTCAGTGACTGAACCTGTCCGGCTGGTTGGGCGGGCTGAGCAGCAGCCGCGCGGGGTTTTTTACCGCGTTTAACCACGACGGGGGTCGCCATATCTGACTCCTTAATTTTCACCATGTGGAAATCATTTTCGTTTTATTGGTTAATAATGCAACGTGAGCTTTACTGGTCGGAGGTGTTAGCACTTTGCCTGAAAATGTCTCAGCGTCGATTTCTTTTACCCGCTCAAAAGTTGTGCCAGTATGTTCAGCTGGCCGTGTTGCCAGTGGGTAGAGTTGAAGGGGCGAGAGTGAGCAACAGAATTGAAGCACTGCGGCAGCAGCTGGCAAAACGTATCATGCTGCTTGATGGCGGTATGGGCACCATGATCCAGAGTTATAAGCTGGACGAGGCCGATTTTCGCGGTCAGCGTTTTGCCGACTGGCAAAGCGATCTTAAAGGAAACAATGACCTGCTGGTGCTGACCCGCCCGGACATTATCAGCGAGATCCACCACGCTTATCTGGAAGCGGGTGCCGATATTCTGGAAACCAACACCTTCAACTCCACCACCATCGCCATGGCGGATTACCATATGGCGTCGCTGTCGGCAGAAATAAACTTTGCTGCCGCCAAACTGGCACGCGCCGCCGCCGATGAATGGACCGCGCGCACGCCGGATCGCCCGCGCTACGTGGCGGGCGTGCTCGGCCCGACCAACCGCACCTGCTCAATATCGCCAGACGTCAACGATCCGGCTTTCCGCAACGTGACCTTCAATCAGCTGGTGGACGCCTACCGCGAATCCACCCGCGCGCTGGTTGAAGGCGGTTGCGACATCATCATGATCGAAACCGTTTTCGACACCCTGAATGCCAAAGCCGCCATCTTTGCCGTAGAAAGCGAATTTGAAGCGCTGGGCATTACGCTGCCGCTGATGATTTCCGGCACCATTACCGATGCGTCCGGCCGTACGCTGTCTGGCCAGACGACGGAAGCCTTCTATAACTCACTGCGTCATGCGAAGCCGCTCTCCTTTGGCCTGAACTGTGCGCTGGGTCCGGACGAGCTGCGTCAGTACGTGGCCGAACTTTCGCGCATAGCCGAAGGCTACGTCACCGCCCATCCTAACGCCGGTTTACCGAATGCCTTCGGTGAATACGATCTGGATGCAAAGATCATGGCGGAGCAGATCGGCGAATGGGCGCAGTCTGGCTTCCTGAACATTGTCGGCGGCTGCTGTGGCACCACGCCTGAGCATATTGCGGCAATGGCGAAAGTGATTGAAGGCGTTGCGCCGCGTGCGCTGCCTGAGTTGCCGGTCGCCTGTCGCCTGGCGGGCCTTGAGCCGCTGACCATCAGCGCCGACTCGCTGTTTGTGAACGTCGGCGAACGCACTAACGTCACCGGCTCAGCCAAATTCAAGCGTCTAATTAAAGAAGATAAATATAACGAAGCGCTGGAAGTTGCGCTGCAGCAGGTACAAAGCGGCGCGCAGATTATTGATATCAATATGGACGAAGGGATGCTGGATGCGGAGGCGGCGATGGTGCGCTTCCTCAATCTGATCGCCGGCGAGCCGGATATTGCCCGCGTGCCGATCATGATCGACTCCTCAAAATGGGAGGTGATTGAAAAAGGCCTGCAGTGCATCCAGGGCAAGGGCATCGTTAACTCGATCTCGATGAAAGAGGGCGTCGACGCCTTTAAGCATCACGCCAGGCTGGTGCGCCGTTATGGTGCCGCGATGGTGGTGATGGCCTTTGACGAAATCGGTCAGGCGGACACCCGCGAACGTAAAATCGAGATCTGCCGTCGGGCCTACACGATCCTGACCGAAGAGGTCGGTTTCCCGCCAGAAGACATCATTTTCGACCCAAATATCTTCGCGGTAGCGACCGGGATTGAAGAGCATAACAACTACGCCATGGACTTTATTGGCGCTTGTGAAGACATCAAGCGCGAGCTGCCGCACGCGATGATTTCCGGCGGCGTCTCGAACGTTTCCTTCTCCTTCCGCGGCAACGAACCGGTGCGTGAAGCCATCCACGCGGTGTTCCTGTATTACGCCATCCGTAACGGTATGGATATGGGCATCGTTAACGCCGGTCAGCTGGCGATTTACGACGATCTGGACGACGACCTGCGTCATGCGGTGGAAGACGTGGTGCTTAACCGCACCGATCAGGGAACCGAGCGTCTGCTGGAGATTGCCGAAAAATACCGTGGCACCAAATCCGACGAAGGCAGCACCAAACCGCAGGCCGAATGGCGTAACTGGGAAGTTGAAAAACGCCTTGAGTACTCGCTGGTTAAGGGCATTACCGAATTTATTGAAGAAGATACCGAAGCCGCCCGCCAGAATGCCAGCCGCCCGATCGAAGTGATTGAAGGGCCGTTAATGGCCGGGATGAACGTGGTCGGCGACCTGTTTGGCGAAGGCAAAATGTTCCTGCCGCAGGTGGTGAAATCGGCGCGCGTGATGAAGCAGGCGGTGGCCTATCTCGAACCCTATATCGAAGCCAGCAAAGAGAAGGGCAGCACCAACGGTAAAATCGTGCTGGCGACGGTGAAGGGCGATGTGCATGACATCGGCAAAAACATTGTCGGCGTGGTTTTGCAGTGTAATAACTATGAAATCATCGACCTGGGCGTGATGGTGCCAAGCGATAAAATCCTTAAAACCGCCCGCGAACACAACGCGGATATCATCGGCCTGTCCGGGTTGATCACCCCCTCGCTGGATGAAATGGTCAACGTGGCGAAAGAGATGGAGCGTCAGGGTTTTACCGTGCCGCTGCTGATCGGTGGGGCGACCACCTCCAAAGCGCATACCGCGGTGAAAATCGAACAGAATTACAGTGGTCCGGTTGTCTATGTGCAAAACGCCTCGCGTACCGTTGGCGTGGTCTCGGCCTTGTTGTCCGCGGCCCAGCGCGATGACTTTGTTGCCCGCACGCGTAAAGAGTACGACACGGTGCGTATTCAGCATGGGCGCAAGAAGCCGCGGACACCGCCGGTCAGCCTGCAGGTTGCCAGGGACAACGATCTGCCTTTTGACTGGGCAACCTACACGCCACCCGTAGCCCACAGGCTGGGTGTAAGCGAAGTAAGTGCTAACATCGAAACCCTGCGACATTACATCGACTGGACGCCATTCTTTATGACCTGGTCGCTGGCGGGTAAATATCCGCGCATTTTAGAAGATGACGTGGTCGGTGAAGAGGCCAGACGCCTGTTAGCGGATGCCAACGCGATGCTGGATGACCTGAGCGCGAAAAAATCCCTGACTCCGCGTGGCGTGGTGGGGATTTTCCCGGCTAACCGCGTGGATGACGATATTGAAATCTATGAGGACGAGTCGCGCAGCCATGTTTTGCAAGTGAGTCATCACTTACGTCAGCAGACAGAAAAGACGGGCTTCCCGAACTATTGCCTCGCCGATTTTGTCGCGCCGAAGTCCAGCGGTAAGGCCGATTACCTGGGTGCCTTTGCCGTCACCGGCGGGCTGGAAGAAGATGCGCTGGCCGACGCGTTTGATGCGCAACATGATGACTACAACAAAATAATGGTAAAGGCTCTGTCAGACCGTCTGGCCGAAGGGTTTGCTGAATACCTGCATGAGCGGGTGCGTAAGGTGATTTGGGGCTTTGCCGCCACGGAAAACCTGAGTAATGAAGAGCTGATCCGCGAGAACTATCAGGGCATCCGTCCGGCGCCGGGTTATCCGGCCTGCCCGGAACACACCGAGAAAGAGACTATCTGGAAGCTACTGGACGTGGAGAAGCACACCGGGATGAAGCTGACCGAATCCTTCGCCATGTGGCCAGGCGCGGCGGTATCAGGCTGGTACTTCAGCCATCCGGACAGCAAGTACTTCGCGGTGGCCCAGTTGCAGCGCGATCAGATTGAAGACTACGCCCGCCGTAAAGGCATGGCGGTCAGCGACGTTGAACGCTGGCTGGCACCGAATTTAGGCTACGACGCAGACTAACCTTCCTCTTCAGGGCAAGCCGGCTGTCGGCTGGTTTGCTCTGCTTCTCTGACCTGTACGTCAATATATAGTGCGTCATAGCGCCAGTATTCGTAGTCACAGTCGATGATGCGATCGTGCTGATCGCGGTTAACGCGGGTGATAAACAGCGCGGGACTGCCTGATGCCACTTTCAGCGCCGGTGCGGCAAAGGTTGGCAATGGCGCGGGTAACATGGTGAAACCCACGCGGCCGTAATTGATGCCGTACTCTTCCTGATACAGGTGGGTCAACGAACGGGTGAGATCAAAGCTCAGCAGCTCAGGGAAATACTGCGGATTCAGGTAGTGCTCGACGTACAGCACCGCGCGGCCATCAATCCGCCGCAGCCGCTGGATGCGATACACCTCCTCGCCTTCGTTCATGCCCAGCTGCCGGGCCAGTCCGGTGCTGGCCTGGACGCGTTGCGCATCCAGCACCTCCGTTTGGGCTTTTCGGCCCTGTTGCTCAGCCATCGCATGGAAGTGGCTGCGCAGCAGCGGATCGTAAGCCAGCCGGGGAGGCGCGATAAACCAGCCGCGGCGCAGTTCACGGTAAATCATTCCCTGAAACTCTAACTGGCCCAGCGCCTCGCGCAGGGTGATGCGTGTGGTGGAGAACTGCTCGCTCAGACTACGCTCCGACGGCAGGCGTCCGCTGGCCGCAAAATCACCGCTGGCGATGCGCGCGGCCAGCGTCTGGCAAATGACATCTACAGTTAACGCTTTCATCACATCAAAGCCTCAATTTGGTGCGAAGCTGCACATAAACAGAACAATCTTCGCGCAGTTCCTTCATTCCAATGCTATCAGAGATGTTGGACTAGTCCACAGCCCACAAGGCCCTGACATAAAACTGTCATATCGCCAGGCTAGATTGGCTCGGATCTTGCTGGACTAGTCCAGAAGGCCACTCAACTTATCATCTGGAGCAGCAGTTATGAAATCTTTGTTCGCATCTGTGTTAGCCAGCGCCATCTTCCTTGCCCTTCCGGCCGCCCACGCCGCCGAGTCCGACCTTGCTGCACTGGAGAAAGCCGCGAAAGCGGAAGGTCAGGTGAACAGTGTCGGTATGCCTGACAGCTGGGCTAACTGGAAAGGCACCTGGGCCGATATCAGCAGCAAATACGGTATCAAGCACAGCGATACCGACATGTCCTCTGCTCAGGAACTGGCGAAATTTGCCGCTGAAAAGAGCAATGCCACCGCCGATATCGGAGACGTCGGCGCCGCGTTCGGCCCGGTTGCCGTGCAGAAAGGCCTGGCGCAACCCTACAAACCCAGCACCTGGGATCAGGTTCCTGCCTGGGCAAAAGACAAAGAGGGTAACTGGGCGCTGGCCTATACCGGCACCATCGCCTTTATCGTCAACAAAGATCAGGTTAAAGACATCCCGCACAGCTGGGCTGACCTGAAAAAAGGCAAATACGTTGTGACCATTGGTGACGTTGGCGTTGCGGCGCAGGCAGCGAACGGCGTGCTGGCAGCCGCCTATGCAATGGGCGGTAGCGAGAAAGATCTGAAGCCGGCGTTGAGCTTCTTCAGTGACCTGGCGAAAGAAGGCCGTCTGGGCGTGACCGATCCGGTGATTGCCAACATTGAGAAGGGTGAAATCCAGGTTGCCGTGGTCTGGGACTTTAATGGCCTGAACTACCGCGATCAGATTGATAAGAGCAAGTTCGAAGTGGTTATCCCGTCTGACGGCTCAATCACTTCTGGCTACACCACCATCATCAATAAATACGCTAAGCACCCGAACGCCGCCAAGCTGACGCGCGAATATATCTTCTCCGATGCCGGTCAGATCAACCTGGCACGTGGCTATGCCCGTCCAATCCGTGCAGAGCATCTGACGCTGCCAGCGGATGTGCAGGCGAAATTGCTGCCTAACACGGAGTACAAAAATGCGCACCCGATTGCCGATCCTGAAGCCTGGGATAAAGCATCAAAAATGCTGCCGCGTCTGTGGCAGGAAAACGTCATTGTTAACATGAAGCAATAAGGATTCGGGATGAAAACGATTCTGGTAGTGCTGGACGGCCTGAGTTATGAAGTGGCGCAACATGCCATGGGGTATCTGTTTGCGGAATGCGCGCAGGGGAACGGGCAGTTCTACCAGATGACCTGCGAGCTTCCGTCGCTCTCACGTCCTTTGTACGAATGCATCCTCACCGGCGTGCCACCGGTGAAAAGCGGCATTATTCACAACGGTGTCAGCCGTCTGAGCAAAGAGCGCAGTATTTTCCATTATGCGCGCGATGCCGGGCTGACAACGGCGGCCGCGGCCTATCACTGGGTCAGCGAACTCTACAATCGCTCCCCGTGGCAGGCCGCCCGCGATCGCCACACTGAAGATGCCTCGTTGCCGATTCAGTACGGCCACTTTTACTCTGACGACGGCTATCCGGACTCACACCTGTTCGAGGATGCGGAAAGCCTGCGCCTGCGCTTCAACCCTGACTTCCTGCTGATCCACCCGATGAACATCGACGATGCCGGACATAAGTTTGGCCTCTCCACGGCGCAATACCGCAACCGCGCCCGCATGGCCGATGGCTATCTGTCGCACTGGATGCCGGGCTGGCTGGAGGAAGGCTATCAGGTGGTGGTCACCGCCGATCACGGCATGAATGACGACCGCAGCCACGGCGGGATCCTGCCGGAAGAAACGCAGGTGCCGCTGTTTGTCTTCGGCAGCGCCTTCTCGTTACAGAAAGACGCCGCGCCGTTGCAGACCGAACTGTGCGGCACGCTGTGCGACATCCTGGGCATCGATCACGATAAGCCGGTATGCCCGGAGCTGCTGAACACCCAGGAGAACGCATGATGAAAGGCAAAGGAATAGCGCTGCTGTGCCTGCTGCCCTTCGCGCTGTTCTATATCGCTTTTCAGATCGCGCCGTTAGTGTGGATCGCGATTAACAGCTTCTACAGCGAGATGAACGAAGCCTGGGGCTGGGGAAATTACCGCGATATTTTCACCTCGACCTTTTATCAGCAGGCAATCCGCTTCTCGCTGGATATTTCGATCTGGTCGAGCGTGTATGGCTTGCTGATCGCGCTGGTGGGCGGCTATTCCCTGCATCAGTTGGGCAGCGGCAAGCTGCACCGCTTCTTTATGTCGTTTACCAATATGACCAGTAACTTCGCCGGGGTGCCGCTGGCGTTTGCCTTTGTGATCCTGCTGGGTCTGAACGGCTGCCTGACGCTGCTGATGCGCAAATATGGCCTGCTGGAGGGATTCAAACTCTACTCTACCGACGGCCTGATCGTGGTTTACACCTGGTTCCAAATCCCGCTGGGGCTGCTGCTGCTGTATCCCGCCTTTGACGGGCTGAAGAAGGACTGGGAAGAGTCCGCCGCGTTGCTCGGCGCCAGCCGCATGCGTTACTGGCTGCATATCGGATTGCCGATCCTGACGCCGGCGCTGCTCGGCACCTTTGTGATCCTGCTGGCGAATGCCCTCGGCGCTTACGCCACCATTTATGCCCTGACCACCGGAAACTTTAACGTGATCCCGGTGCGCATAGCAGCACTGGTTTCGGGCGATATCTCGCTCGATCCGAATATGGGCAGTGCGCTGGCGATGGTGCTGGTAGCGCTGATGTCGGTGATCACCGTGGTTCATCAGTGGCTGGTGCGTCGCAGCTACCATAACGCGCGTTAACGGAGGCGATTCATGTCGAAACTGGAAACTGTCTGGCACCGGATCGTTGTCTGGCTGGTGTTCCTGATCCTGGCATTGCCGCTGGTGGCGACGCTGTTTTATGCGCTGGCGACCAGCTGGGGCGCAACCATCCTGCCGGATGGCTTGACCTTTAAATGGATGATCCAGCTGTGGAGCGATCCGCGCTTCCTGGTGGCGCTGGGGCATTCGCTGCTGATCTGCTTCGGTGCGCTGATCTTCTCGCTGGTGCTGGTGTTGCCGACGATGTTTGTGATCGCCTACTACTTCCCGAAACTCGATGCGGTGATGAACATTCTGATCCTGATGCCGTTTGCGGTGCCGCCGGTGGTTTCGTCGGTCGGCTTGCTGCAGCTCTATTCCGAACCGCCGCTGATGTTGACCGGCACGCCGTGGATCCTGATCGGCTGTTACTTCACTATCGCGCTGCCGTTTATCTACCGGGCGATTTCCAACAACATGCAGGCGATCAATATGCGCGAGCTGATTGATGCTGCCAATCTGCTGGGTGCCAGCACCTGGCAGGCGGCCCTGCTGGTGGTTCTGCCGAACCTGCGCAAAGGCGCGCTGATTGCCGTGCTGCTCTCTTTCTCATTTTTGATTGGCGAATTCGTCTTTGCCAACATGCTGGTCGGCACTCGCTATGAAACGTTGCAGGTCTACCTCTACAACGTGCGCAATGCCAGCGGTCACTTCAGCAGTGCGCTGGTGATCTCCTATTTCTTTGTTGTGCTGCTGGTGACCTGGCTGGCGAATGCCCTGAACCGCGAGAGAGGCTGAAGATGTCTTATTTACACGTCACGCAACTGAACAAGAGCTACGGACCGACGACGATTTTTCAGGACATTGATTTCACCGCCAGCGAAGGAGAGTTTGTTACCCTCTTGGGCCCAAGCGGCTGCGGTAAATCGACGCTGCTGCGTTGTCTGGCCGGCCTGACCTCGGTCGACAGCGGGCAAATTCTGCTTCAGGGCCAGGACATCGTGCCGCTGACCCCGCAAAAACGCTCGATTGGCATGGTGTTCCAGAGCTATGCGTTGTTCCCGAATATGACCGTCGAACGCAACGTCGCCTTTGGCCTGAAAATGCAGAAATGCACCCCCGCCGAGATTCAGCGTCGGGTCGGTGAAGTGCTGGAATTGGTGGAGCTGAATGACTACGCCAAACGCTATCCGCATCAGCTTTCCGGGGGGCAATGTCAGCGTGTCGCGCTGGCCCGTTCGTTAGTGACCCGGCCGCGCCTGTTGCTGCTGGATGAACCGCTGTCCGCGCTGGATGCGCGCATTCGTCGCCATCTGCGCGACCAGATCCGCCGCATCCAGAAAGAGCTCAATCTCACCACCCTGTTTGTCACCCACGATCAGGAAGAGGCGCTGACGCTTTCTGACCGCATCGTGCTGATGAACAAAGGCAAAATTGTGCAGAATGGCAACGCCGAATCGCTCTACACCCAGCCGGTAAATCTGTTTGCCGCCGGTTTTATTGGTAACTATAACCTGCTGAGTGCCGAACAGGCTTCGCGCCTGACCGGCGAGACCTTCAGCAGCCAGGTGGCGTTGCGTCCAGAATCGGTGGCCTTCTGCGCCCCGGAACAGGGGATCCCGGCTGAAATCCTCAGCCACAGCCTGCTGGGAAACGTCATCCGTTACCGCGTAAAAGCGCGTGAGGTTGAGCTTTTTGTCGATGTCCTCAACCGTTCGGTGGCGGATCTGCATGCGGCGGGCCATCAGGTTGGCCTGCATCTGGATAAGCTTACGCTGCGGGAAGTGGCCTGATTTTGCGCATATATCACGCTGATTAAACTGATTTTTTCAGTAACTCGACTAAACTTACTGCGGTAAGCCGGGCGGAGAAATCCGCTCTGAGTCTGTTTAGTTTGAGAAGTTGTGAGGTCGATATCGGTGTTAACCCTGCTTAATTTGCTTTCTGCTGTCGCGTTGCTGATCTGGGGAACGCACATTGTCCGTACCGGCATTATGCGTGTCTATGGCGCGGATTTACGCCGCGTGCTCAGCCGCAGCGTGTCAAAAAAACCAATGGCCTTTGTCGCCGGGATTGGCGTGACCGCGCTGGTCCAGAGCAGCAATGCCACCACCTTATTGGTCACGTCGTTTGTGGCACAGGAGCTGGTCGGGCTGACGCCTGCGCTGGTGATTATCCTCGGTGCCGACGTCGGAACTGCGCTGATGGCGCGGATCCTGACCTTTGATCTCTCCTGGCTGTCGCCGCTGTTTATCTTCTTTGGCGTGGTATTTTTCCTCGGGCGCAAACAAACGCGCGCCGGGCAGCTTGGCCGCGCCAGTATTGGCCTTGGGCTGATCCTGCTGGCGCTGCAGCTGATCGTGGCCGCAGCGACGCCAATCACCCAGGCCTCTGGCGTGAAGGTGCTGTTCTCCTCGCTGACCGGCGACGTGATGCTGGATGCGCTGATTGGTGCCGTCTTTGCCATCATCAGTTACTCCAGCCTCGCGGCGGTGCTGATCACCGCCACGCTGACGGCGACCGGCGTTATCTCGTTCAAGGTGGCGCTGTGCCTGGTGATCGGTGCCAATCTGGGCAGCGGATTGCTGGCGATGCTCAATAACAGCGGCTCGAATGCCGCCGGAAAACGCGTGGCCCTCGGCAGTCTGATCTTTAAATTTATCGGTTCGCTGCTGGTGCTGCCGTTTATCGATCTGCTGGCAGAGTGGCTGCAAAAATTGCCGGTGAACGACGAAGAACTGGTGATCTTCTTCCATGTTTTCTACAACCTGATCCGCTGCCTGATTATGGTGCCGTTCGCCGATGCCATGGCCCGGTTGTGTACTGCGTTAATCCGCGATGAGCCGGAAACCGATCTGCGCCTGAAACCCCGTCATCTGGACGCCAGCGCGCTGGATACGCCGGCGCTGGCACTGGCCAATGCCTCGCGCGAGACACTGCGCATGGGCGATGTGCTGGAGCAGATGCTGGCCACCTTCAGCAAAGTGGTGCATGGCGAACTGCGGGAAGAGCGTGAAATCCGCAAGCTGGATGATGATGTGGATGTGCTGTACACCGCGATCAAACTCTATCTGGCGCAGATGCCGAAAGAGGATCTGCCCGAGGAAGATTCGCGCCGCTGGGCTGAAATCATCGAGATGGCGTTAAACCTGGAGATGGCGGGCGATATTCTGGAGAGGATGAGTGGCGATGTGGCTGACAAATCGCTGACCGCGCGCCGCGCCTTCTCTGAAGAGGGGATGAAAGAGCTGGATGCGCTGATAGAACAGCTTTCCGGCAATCTGCGGCTGGGCCTGTCGGTATTTTTGTCGCAGGACGTGACCAGCGCCAAGCGCCTGCGCCGCTCAAAGCACCGTTTCCGCATTACTAACCGCCGTTACTCCCACAAGCATGTGAATCGCCTGCATCAGCATAACGTGCAGAGTATCGAAACCAGCTCACTGCATCTGGGATTGTTGGGGGATATGAAGCGGTTGAATTCGCTGTTCTGTGCCGTGGCGTATAACGTGCTTGAACAACCGGATGATGACAGGGACGACGACTGAGGAAACGTCCCCCGCCTGGCGGCGGGGGAAACAGGCTTATTTCTTTTTAATCGGCTTGCCGGACCAGTAACCGGCCAGCAGTGAACCGGACAGGTTGTGCCAGACCGAGAACAGCGCGCCCGGCAGTGCCGCCAGTGGCGAGAAGTACAGCTTGCCTAACGTGGCCGCCAGGCCCGAGTTCTGCATACCCACTTCCAGCGCCAGCGTACGGCAGGTAGATTCATCAAAGCCAAACAGCCTCCCGCCCCAGTAACCGCCTAACAAACCAATGGCGTTATGCAGGATCACCGCAGCAATCACCACCAGGCCCACCGAGCCGATAAAGCCCTGACTGCCGGCAACCACGGCACTGATAATCAGCAAAATACAGACCATCGAGAAGGCCGGCAGGTACGGCTCAACGCGCTTCACCAGACCGTTCATGGTGTGGTGAACAATCAGGCCAATGCCGATCGGCACCACCACTATCTTCACGATGCTCAGCAGCATACCGACCACATCGACCTGAATATGGGTATCGACATACAGCTTGGTCAGCAGTGGCGTGGCGAACACGCCAACCAGCGCCGAGACGGAGGAGATGGTAACAGAAAGGGCCACATCGCCTTTCGCCAGGTAAATCATCACGTTGGATGCCGTACCGCTGGCCACGCTGCCCACCAGGATCATCCCCGCAGACAGGTCAGGCGGCATATGGAATAATTTTGCAAGGCCCCATGCCGCGAGCGGCATCACCAGATAATGCAGGAAGGTCCCGGCAATCACCGGCGCAGGGCGGGTCAGTACACGTTTAAAATCACCGATATTGAGCGTCACGCCCATGCCGAACATGATCAGCATCAGCAGATACGTCACCCACGGACCAATCGCGAGAAAGGTGGTCGGGGAGTAATAGGCGGCAACAGAGAGCAGGACTGCCCATAACGGGAACAGTCGGGTAACAAAGGCGAGCATAGCCAGACTTCCTTTTTTCCAATGGCAAAAAAAACCGGGCCAGGCCCGGTTTAGTATAACTATTCAAACAGATTGTGATGAAGCGTCTGCACCACCTGCTCGGCATCACTGCCGGGCACCAGGAAGCACAGGTTATAGCTGCTGGCGCCATAACAGATCAGGCGAAGGTTAAACGGCTCAAGCACGCCAAACACTTCTTTGCCCACGCCACAGGCCTGCGACAGTTTGTTGCCGATGATCGCCACCAGTGCCAGATTCTCTTCGACTTCCACCCGACACAGGGAAGAGAGTTCGGTCAGCAACGCCTGGGTTAACAGGCTGTCCCCGGTCGAGGTTGAGCCGGTGGTGTCCAGCGTCAGCGCGATGCTTACTTCGGAGGTGGTGATCAGATCCACCGAAATATTGTGGCGCGCCAGGATGGTGAACACTTCCACCAGGAAGCCGCGTGAGTGCAGCATGTTCAGGCTATGCAGGGTCAGCAACGTCTGTTTACGGCGCAGCGCCAGCGCGCGGAACAGCGGTGGGTTCTGCGTTTCGTTGCAGACACGCGTGCCGCCGGCTGCAGGATCCTTGCTCGAGCCCACAAACACCGGGATATCGCTGCGGACTGCAGGCAGCAACGTGGCCGGGTGCAGAACCTTGGCGCCGAAGGTGGCCATTTCGGCCGCTTCTTCGAAGGTGATCTCATCAATGCGTTTGGCAGTCGGCACCACGCGCGGATCGGTGGTGTAAATCCCCGGTACATCAGTCCAGATATCGATGCGGCTGGCATGCAGCGCCTCGCCTAACAGCGCCGCGGTGTAATCACTGCCGCCACGACCAAGGGTAGTGGTGCGGCCTTTGGCTTCGCTACCAATAAAGCCTTGCGTGACGATCAGCGCTTCCGCCAGCTTCGGCGCGAGTTGCGTTTGCGTCAGTTCGGCAAGCAGGGCGACATCGGGCTCTGCACGGCCAAAGCGATCGTCAGTGCGCATCACCTTGCGCACGTCAAACCACTGCGAGGTGACATTACGCTGGCGCAGCACTTCAACGAATAACAGCGAGGAGAGCAGTTCACCGTGGCTGACCAGTTCATCGGTCAGCGCAGTCGAGGTCGCCAGGGAGGCCGCCTCAGACAGCATGGTGATGTTTTCCAGCACGCGGTCCACTTCGTCGCGGATCACTTCGGGCTGCGATAACTGGTCGACGATGGCGTACTGGATACGGCGGATCTCATCGAGCTGGTAAGCCCGCTGCTCCTGCTCCTGGCCTTCAGCCAGAGAAACCAGCAGGTTAGTCACACCCGCAGAGGCGGAAAGGACCACCAGACGCGTGTTGGGATCGGCCAGCACCACATCGGCGCTGCGGTTCATGGCAGTAAAATCGGCAACGCTGGTGCCGCCAAATTTGGCCACGATCAGGGATTGGGACATAGTTGTTGACATACCTCGTGTCAGGATAAGTTTCCATCAGCTTGGCACAAGGGAGGAGCAGAAACGGGGCAGACGTAGAAAAGGGATGAACTACGAATCACCCAGAAGCGCCCCACCTTGTATACCTACCGGGTCTGACGTCGCCTGTAACTGCGCCAAAACGGTAAATATTGATCGCCCGGTTTACGAACGATGCTGGTGACAACCCAGAGGATTCAGCCCCTGCGGTCGATACGCTCCCTTCCGCGGGGAGAGTACCTCGGCGTCGCACCCCATGATGTGTTTTCTGCGGATTCGGTTCCTCCAACACACTGCCTGGGCGACGCGCCTCTTCTGGCTTGCGCATCAGATGCGCAACAAGCGGACTACAAATATCGGTTTATGGCGCTGCTGTCAATCTCTGCCGTCTGAGGAATTTTCATTTTGCACCAGCGCAATCAGGGTACAGGGCAGCGCGGGCGTCTCTTCACCCTGCACTGGACTCAGAATGCCGGCCTCATTTTGCACAAACAATGGGATCACGCCCTGGTTTTTCTCGAGGTATTCCAGCCAGCCAAAATTCTCGTTCAGTCGGGTTGCTTTAATGATCGCGCCCTGTGACAGCAGGCTGCTCAGGCGGGCATAAGTCTGCTCATGACCGAACAGCACTTCATGGCGGCGAAAGCGCGGGCTTTCACTGTCACGCTTCGCGCGCAGCGCTGCACCGGAGCGGATCGCGGCGACCTTTTTCTCGCCAAACAGATGGCTGAAGTGGTACACCGCCAGCGCATTCTGGTGGCGGTTGGGCGACAGCGCCAGAACCTGCGAGGTTTCGCTCAGATCGAGGAAGTTCTCCGCATGTTCCGACCAGGCATTACCATAGTAGGCCGGGATCCCCTCCATGCGGGCGAGGCGATAGTATTCCCAGCTGCTGTCGGTCACCTGTACCGGGATATCCAGTTTCTTCAGCGCCGCCGCCAGGGTTCTGGCCACGCTGTTGGCGCCAATAATCAGCACGCCGCGCGGCTCACGCTGCTGCACCTTAAGCATTCTCGCCAGCAGCGAGCTGGTCAGGCTTTGCAGCACCACGGTGCCGATAATCACCGCGAACACCACGGTAACCAGCTTGTCTGCGCCAGCAAAGCCGGTTTTTGCAAGCGTCAGCGCAAACAGCGAGCTGACCGCCGCCGCCACAATGCCGCGTGGCGAAATCCAGCTCAGCATCAGCCTGTCCCGCATCGGCAGTGACGATCCCCAGGTCGAGACGGCAATACAGAGCGGACGGGCAACAAACTGCACAATCAGCAGCACCGCCACTAACGGCCAGCCCATCGACAGCAGCGCCAGCAAATCCAGTCGCGCCGCCAGAATGATAAACAGCCCTGAGATCAGCAGCGCGGATAACTCTTCCTTGAAGGCGATGATCTCGGTCAGATCGACATCGCGCATATTGGCCAGCCAAATCCCCATCACCGTGACCGTCAGCAGCCCCGATTCATCCGCCAGCGCGTTCGACAGGCCAAAGGCGGTCAGCATCACCGCCAGCACCGCGAAGTTCTGCAGATAGCCCGGCAGCCAGACCCGCTTCAGGGCCACGCCCAGTAGCCAGCCAAATACCACGCCGGCAATCAGGCCCACCGCGGCTGTCTGGCCTAAGGTCCAGAACAAGTGCGTTAACGATTCAGCTTTCTGACGCAGCACAATGAATTCAAACACCAGAAGCGTGAAGATAGCGCCGACCGGATCGATGACGATACCTTCCCAGCGTAAAACCTGGTTAATGGCTTTATTTGGCCGAACCACGCGCATCAACGGCGCGATCACCGTTGGGCCGGTCACCACGGTGACGGAACCGACTAACGCCGCCAGCTCGGGCGGGAAATCCAGTAACGCCCAGCAGGCGACGCTGATCACCAGGAAGGTGATTAACATGCCGACGGTAACCAGATTGCGGACCACGTTGCCCAACCCACGAATTTCATCGAAGCGAAGCGTTAACGCACCTTCGAACAAAATGATGGCAACAGAAAGTGAGACAAAGGGGAACAGCAGGGTGCCAAACAGCGCATCTGGCTGCAAAACATGACACAACGGCCCCAGGACAATGCCGAAAACGAGCAGGGGCAAAATGGCGGGTAGCCGTAGCAACCAGGCCAGCCACTGGGCTACCAGCGAACTTAATCCAATGATAACCAACAGCAGTGGGGCGGATAACTCCATAAAATTTTTCCTTTCGACAGCAAGAATAGTCATACTGAAACGCTGAGCGGGCAAGCTGACCGCCGACTGAATTATAAATAGCCCCGGACAAAAAGGTGGGAAAATCCTGCCTTTATGATAGTTGCAACCTGTTGCAGGAAGAGGGAAGCCGAAACGGCACCTCGGGTAACATGGCGTCCGGTCTGATTTACGGTTCTTAAATAAAAAGAGTGTGTTGTTATGAAAAATATCAATCCGACACAAACTGCTGCCTGGCAGGCGCTGCAGCAGCATTTTGAAGAGATGAAAGACGTTCAGATCTCAGAGTTGTTTGCGAAAGACAGCAATCGCTTTGCGACCTTCTCTGCCACCTTCGACGATCTGATGCTGGTGGACTTCTCCAAAAACCGCATCACCAGTGACACCCTCGCAAAACTGCAGGCTCTTGCTAAAGAGACCGATCTGCAGGGCGCTATTAAGTCGATGTTCTCCGGCGAAAAAATCAACCGCACTGAAGATCGTGCCGTGCTGCATGTTGCTCTGCGCAACCGCAGCAACACGCCGATCGTGGTCGACGGTAAAGACGTGATGCCGGAAGTGAACGCGGTGCTGGAGAAGATGAAATCCTTCTCTGAACGCATCATTAGCGGCGACTGGAAAGGCTACACCGGCAAGCCCATGACCGACGTGGTGAACATTGGTATCGGCGGTTCTGACCTGGGGCCATTTATGGTCACCGAGGCGCTGCGCCCGTACAAGAATCACCTGAATATGCACTTTGTGTCCAACGTTGATGGCACGCATATCGCGGAAACCGTGAAGGATCTGGATCCTGAAACCACCCTGTTCCTGGTGGCGTCAAAAACCTTCACCACTCAGGAAACCATGACCAACGCCCACAGCGCGCGTGACTGGTTCCTGAAAACCGCTGGCGATGAGCAGCACGTTGCGAAGCACTTTGCTGCGCTCTCAACCAACGGTAAAGCGGTCGGTGAGTTCGGGATTGATACCGACAACATGTTCGAATTCTGGGACTGGGTTGGCGGACGTTATTCACTGTGGTCGGCGATTGGCCTGTCGATCATTCTGTCGGTCGGTTTCGACAACTTTGAGAAGCTGCTCAGTGGCGCACACGCCATGGACAAACACTTCTCTACCACACCCGCAGAGCAGAACCTGCCGGTGATCCTGGCGCTGATCGGCATCTGGTATAACAACTTCTTCGGTGCTGAAACCGAAGCGATCCTGCCGTATGACCAGTACATGCACCGTTTCTCTGCCTATTTCCAGCAGGGTAACATGGAGTCGAACGGCAAGAACGTTGACCGTAACGGCGCACCGGTCTCTTATGAAACCGGCCCAATCATCTGGGGCGAACCGGGCACCAACGGTCAGCACGCGTTCTATCAGCTGATCCACCAGGGCACCAAGCTGGTTCCTTGCGACTTTATCGCCCCTGCCATCACCCACAACAAGTTGGGCGATCACCATGCCAAGCTGTTGTCGAACTTCTTTGCACAGACTGAAGCGCTGGCGTTTGGTAAGTCACGCGATGTGGTCGAGAAAGAGTTCACCGACGCAGGTAAAGATGCGCAGTCGGTCGAGCACATCGTGCCGTACAAAGTGTTTGAAGGTAACCGCCCAACCAACTCCATCCTGCTGCGTGATATCACGCCGTTCAGCCTGGGTGCGTTGATTGCGCTGTACGAACACAAAATCTTCACTCAGGGCGCGATCCTCAACATCTTCACCTTCGATCAGTGGGGCGTTGAGCTTGGCAAACAGCTGGCTAACCGTATCCTGCCAGAACTGTCGGGTAGCGAGCCGATCAGCAGCCACGACAGTTCAACTAACGGACTGATTAACCGTTATAAAAACTGGCGCGGCTAAGCGGCGTGTAGCCGTTAACCGTCCTGCATAAAGGGGCTGGTGCGAATGCGCCAGCCCTTTGTTTTTTCAGCTATCTCACCCGGCATCAGGACCGCCTTTAGCTACTTTTGGACCTGGTTGACATCACCCTGTTTTCTGCACGATCCCAGCATGCCACCGCTGAGCGCGGAAGCCAGGCGACTACGAGTGCTGAAATACCCCCAAAGATGAATAAAGTCAGCGTTATGAGGCTGAGGATATTCCTAAAATTACCCATTATTGTCTGAATTCCGCCAAGATAAATCCTAAAGCCATAGCGCCCATAACGGCAATTAACAGCCCTTAACGCCAGTTAACTTATTGAAAATAAATCCTTTAATTCATTAAAAGCGCCCCGACGCGCCTTTGCCAGTGAATTCGCCATGCTAAAGGCTATTGTCAGCGAATGGCACTAACAAGCAGGGTTAAATCAGTCATAAATGCCAATATATTGAATTAATTAGTCAAATGTTGCCTTGAGCAGCCGAAACGTGCTTATTTTAGACATTAGAAATCGCCCGCTGAATCGAAGGCGACCCCCCTCAATTCTGGTCATTTATTGCCTTATACTGAACGCGCCTGAAACCCTTCAGGTGAAGTATCCATTCATTTAATGAAGGGAAATGTTATGAAAAAAGTCTTATGTGCTGCTGCAGCCATAGTGTACTTAGCAAGTGCTTCAGCCGCGTTCGCTGCGCCTGAAGAAGCTGGCGCCGCGGCGGGTGCCTCAGCGGGAACCCTTTCCGCAGGAACCACCACTGCGGTGGGTATCGGTGCGCTTGGCGCACTGGTAGGTGTTGCCCTGGCAGCATCGAGTGGCGGAAACGGTTCTAATACCGGCACCACCACCACGACCACCACCAGTACCACGCGTTAAGTGCGGTAAATTACTCATAACCACACGTTCGTGTGGTTATTTTTCGACATTGTCAGACTTTGTTCAGGGACACACACAGGTGCGCTACCTACCACTGCTGCTTTTATGCCTGCTTCTCCAGGCCTGTACACAAACACAAAAAGGGCTGGGAGAGACGGTAAAACTCGCTCTGCTCGGGCCGGACGATGTTCAGGTCTCGAATGAGCAAATAGAAAGTCTGCCTTATGCCAGCATGTACCTGCGCGTGAATAACGGGCAGCAGATCTTCGTGGTGCTGGGCTTCGATGAAAACGGTCAACAAAAATGGATCACCCGCGACCAGTCGATGGTGGTGACTCAGCATGGCCGCGTGGTGAAAACCCTCGGGTTAAGTGACAACCTGCTGGAGGTGAACAACCTGCAACAGGATCCGCTGACCGCACCGCTGTCGTTGACCGAAGGCGCAAGCTGGACCCGTACGCTGAGCTGGACGGAAGCCGGTAAATTCCGCTCGGCAACGGCGACCTCACGCTTCAACCGCCTGAAAGATCAGGTGCTGACGCTTGCCGGTAACAACGTCGCCTGCCGCGTCTGGCAGGAAGAGGTTGAGCTGCCTGCCGAGGGAAAATCCTGGACTAACACCTTCTGGATTGATACCACCACCGGCCAGGTTCGCCAGTCACAGCAAACGCTGGGGGGCGACTATTTCCCTCTCGAAACCACCATCCTGAAGCCTGCGAAATCATGAAAAAAATAACCCTCCTTCTCGCAGGAATATCAGCCTGCGTTTCGCTCAACGTGTCTGCAGAAAGCCAGGTGACGGTCTATTCCCCTGGCCAGACGCAGACCGCGATTGTCAGCCATGCACAGAACCTGGCGCAGTTGGTCAGCAGCCCGGCACTGATGGATAAAACCTGGTGGCCGGGAACGGTGATTGCCGAAAAACTGGCCACCGCGGCGGCGATTCAGCAGCAGCAGCAGGTGCTGGCGCGGCTGAAAGCCTGGAGCAATCAACTTCACGCCGAGGGTGACGGCGATCGGGCCGCAGTGGTGGATAACGTCTGGCAGCAGGTGTCGGCAGTGAAAGTCACTGGCCGTCAACTGGCCAATCTCGATCCGGACTGGGTGCGGATGCGTCCGGCACAGAATCGCCGTCTGGAAGGGGATTACAGCGTTTATACGCTGCTAAAACCGACCAGCATTACGCTGGCCGGGGTGCTGGCCAACAGCGGTAAAACCCCGTGGGCACCGGGCCGCAGCGTGGTGGATTATTTGCAGGATCATGAGCGTTTGTCAGGGGGCGAACGTAACTTCGTGGTGCTGATTGCGCCGAACGGCGAAGTGAGTGAAGTGCCTGTCGCTTACTGGAATCGCCGCCACGTGGAGCCCGAAGTGGGCAGCATTCTGTACCGTGGCTTTTCCTCATGGACGTTGCCTGGCGACGATGAAGACCTTAACCAGCAGATTGTTTCTGTTCTGACGCACCGGATCCCTGACTGATGAAAAAAACCTATCTTCTCAGCCTGATAGCTGTTTCCGTTGCCTGTGCCTGCCAGGTCCAGGCGGCGACGTATCCCGATCCGGTAGGGCCTTCGCAGTCAGATTTTGGCGGCGTCGGTCTGTTACAGGTTCCCACTGCGCGTATGGCAAAAGACGGCGAATTCAGCCTGAACTATCGCTATAACGATCAGTATCGTTTCTACTCCTCCTCGGTGCAGCTGTTCCCGTGGCTGGAAGCGACCATCCGCTATACCGACGTGAAAACCCGCGAATACAGTGCGGTTGAGAGCTTCAGTGGCACCCAGACCTACAAAGACAAAGCCTTCGATTTGAAAGCCCGTCTCTGGCAGGAAGGCTACTGGCTGCCTGAAGTCTCGGTCGGGGCGCGTGACCTTGGCGGTACCGGCCTGTTCGACAGTGAATACCTGGTCGGCACCAAGGCCTGGGGACCGTTTGATTTCACCCTGGGTCTCGGCTTCGGCTACCTCGGCAACAGCGGCACGGTGAAGAACCCGTTCTGTGAAGCCGACAGTAGCTACTGCTATCGCTCAGGCACAAGCGGCACCGCCGGTTCGGTCAGCGGCAAAGACATGTTCAAAGGCCCTGCGGCCATCTTTGGTGGGGTGGAGTATCAGACGCCGTGGCAGCCGCTGCGACTGAAAGCAGAATACGAAGGGAATGATTACCAGGACGACTTTGCCGGCAAGATTGAGCAGAAAAGCAAAGTTAACGTCGGCGCCATTTACCGTATTACCGACTGGGCGGATGTGAACGTCAGCTATGAGCGCGGCAATACCTTTATGGCCGGCTTTACGCTGCGTACCAACTTCAACGATCTGCACACCGCATCGATCGATTCGGCGAAACCAGCCTATCAGCCGCGTCCGCAGGGCGAATTCCTTGAGCAGACCACCGTTGCTGGCCAGCTGACCGACCTGAAATACAATGCCGGTCTGGATGCGCCAAACATTCAGGTACAGGGCAATACGATGTATGCCACTGGCCAGCAGAGCAAGTACCGCAATACCCAGGAAGGCGTCGATCGTGCCAACGTGATCCTGATGAACAACCTGCCAGCCAATATTGATACGCTGAAAGTGACCGAAACCCGCAGCCGTATGCCGCAGGTGACCACGGAAACTAACGTCGCCAGCCTGCGTCAGCAGCTTGAAGGCTATCCGCTGGGCAAAGAGCAGCCGCTGGATCAGAAACGCGTGGAGCCGGTCGATCCGGGTCATACCGAGCAGGGTTATTACATCGATGCCGATGACTTTAACTACAGCCTGGCACCGGTACTGAATCAGTCCGTCGGTGGACCGGAAAGCTTCTACCTGTATCAGGTTGGCGTGATGGCGAACGCTAATTACTGGCTGACAAAGCACCTGTTGATTGACGGCAGCGTGTTTGGCAACCTGGCGAATAACTACGACAAATTCAACTATAACGGTGCACCGAGCGATTCCTCATTGCCGCGCGTGCGTACCCATATTCGCGACTATGTTGAAAACAACGTCTACGTTAACAACCTGCAAGCAAACTACATGCATGCGCTGGGCAATGGCTTCTACGGCCAGGTTTACGGCGGATATCTGGAAACCATGTACGGCGGAGTTGGTGGCGAAGTGCTGTACCGTCCGCTGGATTCTGACTGGGCGTTTGGTGTTGATGCCAACTACGTGAAGCAGCGTGACTGGGACAACATGATGCAGTTTACCGATTACAACGCGAAGGTCGGTAACCTGACGGCTTACTGGCGTCCGTCGTTCTTCAACAACCAGGTGTTGGTGAAGGCGAGCGTAGGTCAGTATCTGGCAGAAGATAAAGGGGCGACGATTGATGTCTCCCGCCAGTTCGACAGCGGCGTGATCGTTGGCGCTTATGCCACCAAAACCAACGTGTCGGCCGAAGAGTATGGCGAAGGCGACTTCACCAAAGGCTTCTATATCTCGATTCCGATGGATCTGTTCACCGCCTCACCAACCCGTGGCCGTGCACAGGTTAACTGGACGCCGCTGACGCGTGATGGCGGTCAGATGCTGGGCCGTAAGTACCAACTGTATGATATGACCACCGACCGCGATATCGATTTCCGCTAAAAATAGCCGCGACACCGCCTCCGCATAGGGGCGGCGGTGTCGCCCGCTTATCTCTCCGGCATCAAGCAAAACTTGTGAACCCGCTCACACTAAAGCATATTGTCACTGTCAGGATTATCCTGACGGATAACAGTGACTTTTGAGGGTTTTTGCATGATTACCGCGACGCGTATTGCCTGGTTGTTACAGATGGTGCTGAATATAGGGCTGATCGTCCTGGCCGCTATTCTGGCGATCTTTCTTGGCAAGGAGACCTTCCATCTGGCCAACGTGTTGCTGAACACCGGCGAACAGACGTCTTCTTATCTGTTGATCGATGGCATAGTGATCTACTTCCTTTACTTCGAGTTTATTGCCTTAATAGTCAAATACTTCCAGTCGGGCTATCACTTCCCGCTGCGCTATTTCGTCTATATCGGCATTACGGCGATCATCCGGTTGATCATTGTCGATCACAAAAACCCGGTGGATACGCTGGCCTACTCCATTGCCATACTGATCCTGGTGGTCACGCTGTGGCTGGCCAACAGTAACCGGCTGAAACGCGAATAAGATGTTGGCGCGCCGTCCCAGGCGCGCCAACCTCTTACTTTACCGACCTGAAATCCGCACTATTTCCTCCAGCAATCTGTGTTCTCTCCCAGCCTCTGCGTTACACTGTGGCACCAAAATTTTTGCCCGGAGAAGCCGAATGGCTGATAACGCGCTGGTGCAATTGCGCGCCCTCGACTGGCTGCCAGCCTCATCACCCTTGCTTTCAGCCCCGCTGCTGGACTGGTTGATGGAAGAAGACTCCATGACCCAACGTTTTGAGCGCCATTGTCAGCAAGTGACGGTAAAAGTGGTGCAGGAAGGTTTTATTGCCGCAGAAGAGGTCGGTGACGACGTGGCGTTGTTGCCGCAAGAGTCCCGCTACTGGCTGCGTGAAATTCTGCTGTGCGGCGATGGCGAACCCTGGCTTGCCGGGCGGACCATCGTACCGGAATCTACCCTGAACGGGCCTGAGCAGATGTTGCAGCAGCTTGGCACGCGCCCGCTGGGCCGTTACCTGTTTGCCTCTTCCACGCTGACGCGCGATTTTATCGAGCCAGGCAAGAGTGGCGAGCTGTGGGGACGTCGCTCTTTGCTGCGCCTTTCCGGCAAGCCGTTATTGCTGACCGAGCTGTTTTTACCGTCTGCACCGCTGTATGCCTCGCTAACCGGTGCCGGAGATGAGTAACGTGGAGAGAAGTCTGCCAATGAGTAAATTCCGGGCCTACAGCCGCCTTATGCGTATTGATAAGCCGATTGGCTCGCTGTTGCTGATGTGGCCGACCTTCTGGGCGCTGTGGTTGGCGGGAATGCAGATCCCGCCGCTGAATATCCTGATTGTCTTTGTGCTGGGGGTCTTTTTCATGCGTGCCGCTGGCTGCGTGGTCAACGACTTTGCCGACCGTAAGATTGATGGTCATGTAAAGCGCACCCAATCGCGCCCATTGCCGAGCGGCGCGGTGACCTCAAAAGAGGCCAAGCTGCTGTTTGCCGGACTGGTGCTGGTGTCGTTCTGTCTGGTTCTGACCATGAACGCGATGACCATCTGGCTGTCGTTTGGTGGGCTGGCGCTGGCGTGGGTCTATCCCTTTATGAAGCGCTACACCCATCTGCCGCAGGTGGTGCTGGGCGCGGCATTTGGCTGGGCTATCCCGATGGGTTGGGCGGCAGTCAGTGAAACCGTGCCGCTGACCTGCTGGCTGCTGTTCGCCGCGAATATTTGCTGGACGGTGGCTTATGACACGCTGTATGCCATGGTCGATCGCGATGATGACCTGAAGATTGGCGTCAAATCCACCGCCATTCTGTTTGGTCGTTTCGATAAGCTGATCGTGGGTTTGTTGCAGCTGGCGACGCTGGTACTGATGACGGTGATTGGCTGGCGGATGCAGCTTGGCGGCGCATTTTACTGGTCCATTCTGGTGGCTGGCGCGCTGTTCGTGCATCAGCAGAAGCTGATCTCAGCCCGCGAACGCGATCCCTGTTTCCAGGCTTTCCTGAACAACAACTACGTTGGTTTGGTGTTGTTCCTGGGGATTGCCCTCAGCACGGCGCCATTCTCTGGCTGGCTCTGAGTCATGCCAATAAAAAAGGGTCGATGATTGCTCATCGACCCTTTTTTTATGCCCTGACGCTTACTCGTGCGGTCCCGCACTTTCAATCGTCATTCGCACTTCCTGAGTGATCAGGTCAGCCAGCATCTGATAGACCCTGTGCGTCTGTTCTACCTGCGCATCGCCGGTATCACTGATATAGCCTTCATCACGCAGGGTCAGCACCAGTGAAGAGAACACCGCTTTGTCGAAGAACTCCGGCGAGTTGATGCCGTGCAGTACCGACAGGCGCTGAGCCATGGTCCGGCTCTCTTTTTCCAGCGTCCCGCGGTTGATCGACGGATTCGCGCTGAGGATAGAGAAGGTGATGGCATAACGCTGCAGCGTTTCACGCACACCCGCCGCCAGCAGTTGCAGCGTTGGGAAGCGTGCCGGGCTCAGACGCAGCGTCTGATCATCGGCCGTCAGCAGCCCCTGACGCGCCATCTCGCTCACCAGCGAATCCAGCACGGCGGGCAGATCTTCTTTATTCCAGTGCAGGAACAGCTCGCTCTTCAGCATCGGATAAATCACGCTGATCTGACGCAGCAGCTCGGCCCGGCTCAATTCGCGGTAATGCGACAGGATCACCGCGATCAGCGACGGCATCACCAGCATATGGTGAACGTTGTTGCGATAGTAGGTCATCAGCACGGCCTGCTCGCGCGGCAGTACGATGATTTCGCCGATGTTATCCTGCTCAATATCGAACTTGTTCATGCTTAACGCATGGTTCAGCAGCGCTTCTGGCGTCATGTCCGGCACGGTCGAGTCCGGCGAATACGGCACGTTACGCAGCAACTGAACGTAGCACGCCAACTGCTCGGTCAACTGTTCACGGGTCAGCGAGCGCTGGCGCGATGCGAGCAGGGCGGTAACACACAGGTTCATGGCATTGGCCGCACCGGCGTTGTTGATACGCACCATCACGCGCTGCGCGATGTCATTAACCGCAGGCGTCAGCCAGGCTGGGCGCTGAGCTTCGATGGGGTCGATGGCATCACGCCACTCCGGCACATGCTTGTTCAGGTAGGTCACCAGCGGCAGCGGCTCGCCGAAGTTCACATAACCCTGGCCGAGGTTACGCAGCTTGCGCAGTCCGCGCACCATCTGCATAAAGCCTTCTTTTTCTTTGGTCGCGCCACGCAACTCTTTAGCGTAGGTTCCCACTTCCATCACGTGCTCATAACCGATATAGATCGGCACCAGCGTGATAGGGCGGTTACCGCCGCGCAGCATCGCCTGAATAGTCATCGACAGCGTGCCGGTTTTCGGGTCAAGCAGACGACCAGTACGGGAACGACCGCCTTCGACAAAGTATTCTACCGAGTAACCCCGGGTGAACAGCTCGCCAAGATATTCACGGAATACCGTTGAGTAGAGCTTGTTACCCTTGAAGGTACGGCGGATAAAGAATGCGCCCAGACGGCGGAAAATCGGGCCCGCTGGCCAGAAGTTCAGGTTGATACCGGCGGCAATGTGCGGTGGCACCAGGCCCTGGTGATACAGCACATAAGAGAGCAGCAGGTAGTCCATATGGCTGCGGTGGCAGGGCACGTAGACGATCTCGTGGCCGTCTTGCGCCAGCTGACGCACGCGCTCGCCGCCGTTGACGTTGATGCCCTGATACAGCTTGCTCCACGTCCAGCCCATGATGCGGTCCGTCAGACGGATGGCTTCATAAGAGAAGTCGGCGGCGATCTCTTCCATCAGCTCAACGGCGTTCTGCTGGGCTTTTTCATGGGAGATTTTCTTGCTGCGCGCTTCGTCTTCCACTGCTTTAGCGATAGCTTTGGACTGCAGCAGTTTATTGAACAGATCCTGACGCACCGGCAAACGCGGGCCAATGGCCGCCAGGCGCTGACGGGCAAAGTGCATGCGTGCCACGCGCGCCAGTTTTTGCGCAATGATTTTGTCGGTGCCGTGTTCCGTTGCCATACGGCGCAGGGAAACCATCGGTGAGAAGCGGACAAAGCTGTCGCGGCCTAACCACAGCACGGCAAAGAATTTTTGGATGCCATTCAATACGCGCAGATGAGGCTGATCGTCGCCCTGCACTTCGCGGCCTGGTGCACGGCCAAACATCACGGATACCGGCACCATCTGCACGTCCAGCAGCGGGTTGCTGCGGTGCAAATCGAGGTATTCGTGGAACAGTTTTACCGATTCGACGTTAGGCACGAAATAGGGGAATACGCGTGGGCCGTCATGGATAAACACATGACGTGGCAAAACCGTACCGTCGATTTCCAGCGGATCTAAAGGATCGGGCAGATCCTGTTTACGGCATTGCTCACGCAACGCCAGCAGATCGGCCTTTGAATCATAAGGCAGCACATACATAATAGGGCGCGATGTATCCAGCGCCAGCTCGGAAACCGGCTCGGCGGGAATCGCTTTACTTTTTACCAGGAATTTTACTGGTAAATTCAATAAGTTATAATATAAGTTACGCCAACCTGACATAGATACCATGAAGCCTCTTGTTAGCAAAGCGCCGCAAGCATACCAGAAAGCGCCAGTGAGATCTGTGGTGTTGCAAAATGTGCGCCACCCAGACATTGACGTTAAACATCTCAAAGGGTTCCCTGATTATGGCAAATAACGTCACCGGATTGACTCGCATCATTAATGCAGCCGGTTATTCGTGGAAAGGAATACGCGCCGCCTGGCAAAACGAAGCGGCTTTTCGCCAGGAAGCGGTGGCCGGCATTGTCGCGGTGATTGTGGCGTGCTGGCTGGATGTGGACGCCGTCACCCGGGTGCTGCTGATTGGGTCGGTGATGTTGGTGATCATTGTTGAAATCCTTAACAGCGCGCTGGAAGCGGTGGTCGACCGCATTGGCAGCGAGATGCATCCTTTATCGGGTCGCGCCAAAGATATGGGCTCCGCTGCCGTCTTGCTGACGATATTACTCGCTGTTTTCGTCTGGGTAATGCTGCTAATTCCCTGATTACGGCGCGTTTTCCATAATCTGACAAACTGCTGTTTTTTCCGCATCTTTAGGTTTTCAACGCACAAATACCTGTATATACTCACAGCTGACTGTATAAACAACCAGGGGGCGGGATGAAAGCACTAACTGCAAGGCAGCAGCAGGTCTATGACCTGATACGCGACCACATTAACCAGACCGGCATGCCACCGACGCGGGCAGAAATCGCTGCACAGCTCGGTTTCCGTTCCCCGAATGCGGCTGAAGAGCATCTCAAAGCGCTGGCACGTAAAGGCGTGATCGAGATTGTTTCCGGCGCCTCTCGCGGTATCCGTCTGATGATGGAAGAAGAGGAAGGGTTGCCGCTGATTGGCCGTGTCGCCGCAGGTGAACCTTTGCTGGCGCAAGAGCACATTGAAGGCCACTACAAGGTGGATCCTGAACTGTTCAAGCCGGGCGCCGACTTCCTGCTGCGTGTTAGCGGCATGTCGATGAAAGATATCGGGATTATGGACGGCGATCTGTTAGCTGTGCACAAGACTCAGGATGTGCGTAACGGCCAGGTCGTGGTAGCGCGCATTGACGATGAGGTGACGGTAAAGCGCCTTAAAAAGCAGGGCAATATCGTGCATCTGCTGCCTGAAAACGGCGAATTCCAACCGATCGTGGTCGATCTGCGCTTGCAGACCCTGTCGATTGAAGGTCTGGCCGTCGGTGTAATCCGCAACGGCAACTGGCTGTAAACGCCTGACCTTAACGCGCTGCTTTCGCGGCGCGTTTCTCTTTTGGTAAGCTGTATGCCTTATTGACTGGCATATTCAGCTTGCGTGATGCTTTTAAGCCAGTCGCACAGTGGATGACCATGCGATTATTTTCTCCCTCAGATAACCAACTCTGGCGGCTGGCGCTGCCAATGATCCTGTCGAATATCTCCGTGCCCTTGCTGGGCCTGGTGGATACCGCGGTCATTGGTCACCTTGACAGTCCTTCCTACCTCGGCGGCGTTGCCGTGGGCACTACCGCGACCAGCTTCCTGTTTATGCTGCTGCTGTTCCTGCGGATGAGCACCACCGGATTAACGGCGCAGGCCTTTGGTGCGGGTGATAAACCTGCGCTGGCACGTGCACTGATGCAACCGCTATTGATTGCCCTGGCGGCTGGCCTGCTGTTCATTCTGCTGAAATCCCCGCTTAACCACCTGGCGCTCTCTGTCGTGGGTGGCGATCCTGCCGTGCTGCATCAGGCCACCCTGTTCATGAATATCCGCTGGTTAAGTGCACCTGCGACGCTTGCCAACCTGGTATTACTGGGCTGGCTGCTGGGCGTACAGTATGCCCGTGCACCGGTGATCCTGCTGGTTGTGGGAAACCTGGTCAACATCGTGCTGGATCTGTGGTTCGTGATGGGGCTGGGCTGGGGCGTACAGGGTGCGGCGGCGGCCACGGCGATTGCAGAATACGTCACGCTGGCGATTGGGCTGGTGATGGTCTGGCGGGTGCTGAAACTGCGGGGCATTTCGCTGCCGATGCTGAAAACCGCCTGGCAGGGCAATTTCGGCCGGCTGCTGCGGCTGAATCGCGACATTATGTTGCGCTCTTTACTGCTGCAACTGTGCTTTGTTTCGTTGACGATATTGGGGGCGCGGCTGGGCAGTGAGGTCGTCGCCGTCAACGCCGTATTGCTGATGTTCCTGACCTTCACCGCTTACGCGCTGGACGGCTTTGCCTATGCGGTAGAAGCCTGCTCCGGCGAAGCCTATGGGGCAAAGGACGCAAAAAGGTTGCTGCTGATTTGGCACGCGGCCTGCCGTCAGGCAGGACTGGTGGCGCTGGCCTTCTCGATTATCTATGGACTGACCGGCACGCATATTGTTGCCTTACTGACCTCCATCCCTGAGCTGCAGCAGCAGGCTGACACCTATCTGTTCTGGCAGATTGTCCTGCCGGTCTGCGGGGTCTGGTGTTATCTGCTGGATGGCATGTTTATTGGTGCTACGCGCGCCAGTGAAATGCGCAATGGCATGCTGATTGCGGCACTGGGCTACGGCGCGACGCTGTTCACCGTGCCGGCGTTAGGCAACCATGGTCTGTGGCTGGCCGTTACCGTGTTCCTGCTGCTGCGTGGGCTGACGTTGTGGCTCATCTGGCGCAGGCACTGGCGCAACAACAGTTGGTTTGCGGGCTGAAATAATTCGTTACACCCACCTGCCGCTTCGTTATCTGCTGATCTCCCTGCCTTTTTTCACTTTTCGCTGTCACTTTTAGCTAAAAATGTGGCTTTATCTTTCGCCATTACGGGCAAACTCGCCATCATCTACTACAATTATCTGTACGTTAAGCAGTTAAGCAGCGTTTTATGTTGCTGCTGTGTGGTCTGCAAAGACGAAATCCCTAAAGCTGTGAACCTAAGGTTGAGGAGTTATAAGATGAACAAAGACGAAGCCAGCGGTAACTGGAAACAGTTGAAAGGTAAATTTAAAGAAAAATGGGGCAAGCTGACTGATGACGATCTGACCGTCGTCGAAGGTAAACGCGATCAGCTTGTAGGCAAGATTCAGGAACGCTACGGATATGGCAAAGAGCAAGCAGAGAAGGAACTCGGTGAGTGGGAAACCCACAATAACCACCGTTTCTGATTTGCAGCAAAATCTCTGACAGGATTCTGGACGATGCTCCTACCCCGGCACAAGGACAGTGCCACTTAATTCCCCGGCACTTCACCTTCATTACTTCAGCATTCACTGCGATGATGCTCTACTTGCCACGCTTCTTGCTGGCGACAGTATGATCGTGCTGGCATGCATCCTGATGCGTACAAGCTTCCACTTCGACACAACCCCGGCACAACCCATGAGCTTCGATAACACTGTTAGCCAGTGCGAATCCCGAAGTCAGGGCCAGCATTTTCAAAATGTTTTCCACCCCTTCAGCCTGTTGCTCTGCAACCGACCCGCAGCGATCGCAAATCAGCATCGCAGAAGTATGGGAAGGTTGTTCGAAATGATGGCAGACCACGTAGCTGTTGGTGGACTCAACGCGGTGCACAAATCCCTGTTCGAGCAGAAAATCCAGCGCGCGATAAACCGTTGGCGGCTTCGCCTGAGGCTCGCTTGCCCGCAGCAGATCCAGCAGGTCATAGGCGCTGATTGCCCCATGGTGCTGGCTCATCAGCCGCAATACTTCCATACGCTGAGGCGTCAGTCTGACGTTACGTTGCTGGCACAGGGCTTCAGCCTGCGACAGGATTTTTTCAGGACTGCTTACGTTCATAACTTTCCCCTCAGGTCAGATCGGTTTGTTATGTTATCACGTCCACCGAAAATCGCCGAATCCCGCCTTAACGCGTCAATCCGCCGGCTGTTACCGTTTAACAGACTGAAAAAACTCTTAAAATGAGTGGTATTTCCCTCAAGAGAAAACGGTTAGCGATACTGATTGGTTAAAGAGTTTCAAACCGTGCCATAAAATTTCTATAAAACTCTATTAATGTAATTTGCAGGCTGTAACGTTACTGACTACCTTTTTACTGGGCGTTACAGCGATCCTGGCCTTAAATGACGGGATCAAAATGCTTATTGATTAGCCTGATAACAGATAAACAAACAGCCAATGAGCAGATAAGCCCCACCATTGTTACTTACTTCACAGCAATGAAATGTTGCCTTTGTGTCCATTATTCAGGCAGCAGAAATCTTCACGCCTGAACGGGCGTTTTTCCTCTTTTGTCACGGTGGGTTCTAGGTAAAATGGCGAAATTAATCCGTAAGTTGAACAGTTTTTCCCGTCCTGCAGTTTTTCCCATAGTGTTTCTGGCCCCCCTTAGCGCGTTAGCCGCTGGCAACTATTACGATGCCCGTAATGACGCCATGGGTGGGACGGGTGTGGCTTCCTCTACTTACGGCACGGCGGTGCTGGCTAACCCCGCGTTAATGACTAAAGCAAAACCGGATGACACGGTCAGCGTGATCTTTCCGGCTGCCGGTCTGCAGGTGACGGATAAAAATAATCTGGTGGATAAAGTTGATGACCTGACCGACAGCGTCGATCGCTATCAGGACATTGCCAACAACATCACCAGCTTTGCGGATTACCCAAAAGTGCAGGCGGCGGCTGGCGATTTGGCCAGTCAGCTGCGCGGTATCAAGGGGAATCAGGCCCACGGCACGGCGGGCGCGGCGTTTGCGGTAACCATTCCCAATGAAACGCTGCCATTTGCTTTCGTGACCAAGGCCTACGGCACCGCGCACGTTACGGCAGATGTCACCCAAAGCGATATTGATTATCTTCAGGGCGTCGCCGATGGCACCGTATTCCCACTGCCGGGCGATCAGAGCAAGCTGACATCGGCTGGCCTCGGACGTGGCGCGATTGTTTATGATTACGGTGTGGCGGTTGCGCACGAGTTCAACATCGCAGGCCATCCGGTTTCCTTTGGCGTCACGCCAAAGCTGCAGAAAACCTACCTGTATAACTACAGCGCCTCGGTTTATAACTACGACAAATCAGATTTCACCAACGGTCGTTACAAAAACACCAACAGCGGCTTCAACCTTGATGCCGGTGCCGCCACCGATATTGGCGACAACTGGACGCTGGGTCTGAGCGCGCAGAACCTTATTTCGCGCGATATCGATACCAAAGAAGTGAACGGCTACAAAGATACCTACCAGATCAGCCCAATCGTCACGCCTGGTGTGTCTTTCCATACTGAGCGACTGACGGCTGCGCTGGACGTTGACGTAACGCCAACCAAAGGCTTCAAAACGCAGGAAGAAAGTCAGTATGCGGGTGTGGGTGCCGAGTACCGCCTGCTGAGCTGGTTACAGCTGCGTGCCGGTTACCGTGCCGACATGAAGTCTAACGATACCAACGTCTACACCGCCGGTTTTGGCCTGTCACCGTTTGGCAAGGTGCACCTGGATCTGGCCGGTATGAAAGGCGACGACAGAACCTGGGGTGCAGTTGCCCAGCTGAACTTCACCTTCTGATCCCCGGGCTACCTCAGCCTGAAGGGTTAACAACAGGGCGGGATCCTCTTCCGCCCTGTATTCCGTCTCCCCGTCACAGCGGTTAACTGCGGCAATGCCCGCGATAATGCGTTGGCCCGCGTGCTGAAGGTGTGTCTCCGCCGACAGGCGTGTTATCATTGCGCACATTATCGTCATTTGTTAATCACACCGAGTTTGCGCGCTTTATGACCCAGATTTTACCTGCACACCGTTTTTCCGTTGCCCCGATGCTTGACTGGACCGACCGTCATTGCCGTTATTTCCTGCGTCAGTTAACGCGCCATTCCCTGCTGTACACCGAGATGGTTACTACCGGTGCCATTGTGCACGGCAAAGGCGATTATCTGGCGTGGAACCAGGCAGAACAGCCTGTTGCCCTGCAGCTGGGCGGCTATGACGCTGCGGCGCTGGCCGAATGCGCGAAGCAGGCGGAAGCGCGAGGCTATAACGAAATCAATCTGAACGTCGGCTGTCCGTCGGATCGTGTGCAGAATGGCCGCTTCGGTGCCTGCCTGATGGGCGAACCGGCGCTGGTCGCCGATGGCATTAAAGCGATGCGCGACCAGGTGTCGATCCCGGTGACGGTGAAAACCCGCATCGGCATTGATGAGCAGGACAGCTATGAATTCCTCTGTGAGTTTATCCGTCAGGTGTCAGAGCAGGGCGGCTGCGACAGCTTTATCATTCATGCCCGCAAGGCATGGCTGTCGGGGCTGAGCCCGAAAGAGAACCGCGAGATCCCGCCACTGGATTACGAACGCGTCTACCAACTGAAGCGTGATTTCCCGCATCTGACGATGTCGATCAATGGCGGCATTAAGTCACTGGACGAAGCCAAAGTGCATTTGCAGCACGTCGATGGCGTGATGATGGGCCGTGAGGCGTATCAGAACCCTGGGCTGCTGGCGCAGGTCGATCGCGAACTGTTTGGGAGCGAGTTACCCGCCCCGGACCCGGTGGCGGTGGTGCGTGCCATGTATCCGTACATTGAGGCTGAACTGGCGAACGGCACCTATCTTGGCCACATCACGCGGCATATGTTGGGCCTGTTCCAGGGCATTCCGGGCGCGCGCCAGTGGCGACGTCACCTGAGCGAGAACGCCCATAAGCCGGGAGCCAATATCGAAACGGTTGAGCAGGCGTTGGCGCTGGTGGCGGATAAAATCCCGGCCGCGGTTTAAGCTTCAGAATCAGGATCAACGCACAGGTCAGGCCGCGACGGTGTGAACTGTGCGATTATCGTCACCGCTTCACCAATTAGTCATCAATTTCACCAGGTGCACTTTACCACTCATTATTCCATTCCAATCAATTCAATGGCTTAATCGATCGCCAACCCTGGCACGCTTCTTGTAATAGTCCTGTAGGAATCTATTCTCTGGAGCGAACCTGATGGAAATCTTATTTGTGCTTGGCTTCTTTGTCATGCTGCTGCTGACCGGCATCTCCGTGCTCGGCATTATCGCCGCGCTGGTCGTGGCTACCGTGGTTATGTTCTTTGGCGGCATGTTGGCGATTGTTATAAAATTGTTGCCTTGGCTGGCATTGGCGGTGGTGGCGGTATGGATTTATCGCGCCTGTAAAAAACCGAACTCGAAAGTGGACCGTTGGTTATCCCGGTAATATCAACGTGTTAGTCGGTAAATTACCGTAAAGAATGCGCACTGGATCACAAGATGGCATATTGCATAGACGAATCAGCAATTAAACATATTATTTACTTATGAATTCTGCCAGGATGTTTCCACTGAATTGACACGAATTCATCGCTCTGACCCTACAACCAGCGCGAACTAAAAAAAAGAAAAAAGGGGCTTCCTACGGGAAGCCCTGTTTGCATCTGGCGATCGGGAAATTTACCGCCACCGGCGATCAGGGGATCAGCAGGCTTGAGCCTTGCGTAGCCCGACTCTCCAGCGTTTTGTGCGCCTGCTGCGCATCCTTCAAGGCAAACTTCTGCTGCTCCGGCACATCGACATTAATCGCTCCGCTGCCAATCAGCGAAAACAGCTCATTGCTGGCGCTGGTTAACGCATCGCGGTTGGTGACGTAGCCATTCAGGGAAGGGCGGGTGACGTATAACGAGCCTTTCTGGTTGAGGATCGCCAGATTCACGCCGCTGACCGGGCCGGACGAGTTACCAAAGCTGACCATCAATCCCCGCCGTTGCAGAGAGTCCAGCGACGCTTCCCAGGTATCTTTGCCGACCGAATCGTAAACCACCCGCACCTTCTTGCCGTCGGTTAACTCGCTGACGCGTTTGGCGATGTCTTCTTCGCGGTAGTTAATGGTCGCCCAGGCGCCGGCCTGTTTCGCACGCTGCGCTTTTTCAGCCGAACCCACCGTACCGATCAGATGTGCGCCCAAGGCTTTCGCCCACTGGCAGGCAATCAGACCGACGCCGCCCGCCGCGGCCTGGAACAGGAAAATCTCGCCCGGTTGTACCACATAGGTCTGGCGCAGCAGATAGTGAACCGTCAGCCCTTTCAGGAACGAGGCGGCGGCCTGCTCAAAGGAGATGTTGTCCGGAATTAACGCCAGCTTATCGACATGCACCGCATGGAACTCGCTGTAGGCCCCCAACGCCGACTGCGCATAGACCACGCGATCGCCCGGCTTAACCGCCGTCACGCCGTCCCCCACGCTCTTCACCACGCCAGCCGCTTCCGTGCCCAGGCCAGAAGGCAATGACGCCGGGTACAGGCCGGTCCGCATATAGGTATCGATGTAGTTAATGCCGATCGCTTTATTCTCTACCACCACTTCCCCGGCCGCGGGTTCTGGCATCGCGACATCAATCAGTTGCATCACTTCCGGTCCGCCATGCTGGCTGATTTGTATACGTTTTGGCATGCTCACTCCTGTTGATTCCGCTGTATTGAGGGAGGACGACAGCATCCCAAACGGGTATACTTGCCCGTCCCCACACTCTTCGGTATTGCATCACTATGGCAGGAAATAAACCCACCAACAAATCCAACGAAAACCGTGAACCGCGCGACCGGCAGATGGAAGGGCTGAAGTTGCCGCCCCATTCTCTCGAAGCGGAACAGTCCGTGTTGGGCGGGTTAATGCTGGATAACGAACGCTGGGATAACGTCTCCGAACGCGTGGTCGCGCTGGACTTCTTCAGCCGCCCGCACCGGATGATCTTCAGCGAAATGCAGCGCCTGCTGGAACTGGGCAAACCCATCGATTTGATCACCCTGTCTGAATCGCTGGAAACCAAAAACGAGCTGAATCTGGTCGGTGGATTTGCCTATCTGGCCGAGCTGTCAAAAAACACGCCAAGTGCGGCGAACATCGGCGCCTATGCGGATATCGTGCGCGAACGTGCGGTGGTACGTGAGATGATCTCGGTGGCGAATGAAATTGCCGATGCGGGTTACGATCCGCAGGGACGCACCAGCGAAGATCTGCTCGATCTGGCGGAATCCCGCGTGTTCCAGATCGCCGAAAGCCGTGCCAATAAAGATACCGGCCCGAAGAGTGTCGATCAGATCCTTGAGGCGACGATCGCCAGGATCGAATCGCTGTATCAGACGCCGCACGATGGTGTGACCGGCGTGGATACCGGCTATCAGGATCTGAACAAGAAGACCGCCGGTCTGCAGCGTTCGGATCTGATTATCGTCGCGGCGCGTCCGGCGATGGGTAAAACCACCTTCGCCATGAACCTGTGTGAAAACGCCGCGATGCTGCAGGACAAACCGGTGCTGATTTTCAGTCTGGAGATGCCCGGCGAACAGATCATGATGCGTATGCTGGCGTCACTTTCCCGCGTCGATCAAACCCGTATCCGTACCGGCCAGCTCGATGATGAGGATTGGGCGCGTATCTCCAGCACCATGGGCATTCTGCTGGAGAAAAAGAACATGTTTATCGATGACTCCTCGGGCCTGACGCCGACGGAAGTCCGCTCCCGTGCACGCCGTATCTTCCGCGAACACGGCGGCCTGAGCATGATCATGATCGATTACCTTCAGCTGATGCGCGTGCCGTCGCTTTCTGACAACCGTACGTTAGAAATTGCCGAAATCTCCCGTTCCCTCAAGGCGCTGGCGAAAGAGCTTCAGGTGCCGGTGGTGGCGCTGTCGCAGCTTAACCGCTCCCTGGAGCAGCGTGCCGATAAGCGCCCGGTCAACTCCGACCTGCGTGAATCAGGCTCCATCGAGCAGGATGCCGACTTAATCATGTTTATCTACCGTGATGAGGTCTACCACGAAAACAGCGATCAGAAAGGCATTGCGGAAATCATTCTGGGTAAACAGCGTAACGGCCCGATCGGCACGGTGCGCCTGACCTTTAACGGTCAGTGGTCGCGTTTTGATAACTATGCTGGCCCGCAATACGACGACGAATAACCCGTCATGCACGAAATGTGCATCGCCTGGCCTATCCATCAGAAAATAGTGTTGGACAACCAGGCGAAAAATGCGGTTATCTGTCTGGGTAGCGTCCCTGATTAGCCGCCCGGATCGATAATGACCCAGATAGATGATTACGACCTTAAGATACTGACTTTACTTGAAACTAATGGTCGTCTGACCAATCAGGAACTGAGCGATCTGGTGGGGCTTTCTGCCTCACAATGCTCGCGCCGCCGCATCAACCTTGAGCAGGCGGGCTTGATTCTGGGATACCACGCGCGGCTGTCGCCGGATGCGGTCGGTTTAGGCATGATTGGGCTGATTGAAGTGCGCCTGATTAACCATACTTCAGACTACGTTGACAGCTTCCACAGCATGGTTGCCGAGCAGTCGGCGATTGTCGATGCCTATAAAACCACTGGCGACGCCGACTATTTACTGAAGGTGGCGGTGAAGGATCTGGCCGGGCTCAGTGCCTTAATCAGCCAGCTGGTTGCCGGTCACCAAAGCGTGTCACATGTCAAAACGTCCGTGGTGTTAACCCGTTTAAAAGAGAATGGCGTGATGACCCCCGCCTGAGGGCTGAGTGCACCAAAACAGTGCGTGAGTGGATCGTGTTAGTGCATGAAACGCGGTGTTGATGCGTGAAACGTGTAGGAAAAAGAATTTGAGTGCGTGATCTGACGGAGTAGCCCGTCTTTCATGCACGAAAATAAGTAGTAAAGCGCCTTGTATTCAATGGGATAATTCGCTGGCACCATCCGGCAGTCGTCTTTACTGCCGGATTGGTGCGATTTTTGCTATACCCAGAGACTATTTCTCTGAGAATCAGCACCATGGATAATGTCGTTTCCCCCACAAAAGTCCCCCACACCCTGGTTGAAGATGCGCTGGCGATCCTGTTTGGTACGCTGCTGGTCTCCTTTGGTATTACGCTGCTAAAAACGGCTGGCGCGTTAACCGGCAGCACTGCGGGCATCGCCTTCCTGATCAGTTACCTGACGCACACCTCTTTCGGCGTGGCCTTCTTTGTGATCAATCTGCCGTTCTACTGGCTGGCGGCAAGCCGCATGGGTTGGGCATTCACCCTAAAAACCTTCTGCGCGGTCGGGTTGGTGTCGCTGTTCACCCATTTACATCCGCTTTTCATCCACTTTTCCGCGTTGGATCCCTTTTACGCCACACTGTTCGGTAACGTGATAATGGGAATTGGGTTTATAGTGTTGTTTCGCCATAAAGCCAGTCTCGGCGGCATCAATATTCTGGCGTTATGGCTGCAGGATCGGTACGGTATTCGTGCCGGGAAGCTGCAAATGGGCGTCGATACCTGCGTGGTGCTGGCGTCATTATTTGTGGTTTCCATGCCGATGCTGGCCGCTTCAATCGTTGGCGCGCTGATCCTCAATCTGATCATTGCCATGAACCATCGCCCTGGCCGCTATTACGTCTGATAAGTTGTTAACCTACAACACCACACCAATTAATGGAGATCTGCACCGTGTTTCAAAACGTTGATGCCTACGCTGGCGATCCAATTCTCTCCCTGATGGAGACGTTCAAGCAGGATACCCGACCGCAAAAGGTGAACCTGAGCATCGGCCTGTATTATGACGGCCACGGTGTAATCCCCCAGCTGAAAGCCGTGGCAGAAGCGGAAGCGCGCCTGACAGCCCAGGCACAGAATGCCTCGGTTTACCTGCCGATGGATGGCCTGGCACCTTACCGTAGCGCGATTGCCCCGTTACTGTTCGGGCAGGATCACCCGGCGCTGAAAGCGGGTCGCATTGCAACCATCCAGACAGTCGGTGGCTCTGGCGCGTTAAAAGTCGGTGCAGACTTCCTGAAAACCTACTTCCCTGGCTCGTCTGTGTGCGTCAGCGATCCGACCTGGGATAACCATGTCGCGATCTTCAGCGGTGCCGGATTCGAGGTCAGCACCTATCCGTGGTACGACGAAGAGACCAACGGCGTGAAGTTTGACCAGTTCATGGCCAAGCTGAACACCTTGCCCGCGCAGACCATCGTGTTGCTGCACCCATGCTGCCATAACCCGACTGGTGCCGATCTGACTAACGCTCAGTGGGACAGCGTGACCGAAGTGCTGAAGACCCGCGATCTGATCCCGTTCCTCGACATCGCCTATCAGGGCTTTGGTGCCGGAATGGAAGAGGATGCGTATGCGATCCGCGTTATTGCCGCGGCAGGCTTGCCAGCGCTGGTCAGCAACTCATTCTCTAAAATTTTCTCGCTGTACGGTGAGCGCGTTGGCGGCCTGTCAGTGGTCTGTGATGATGCGGAAGAAGCCTCTCGCGTGCTGGGCCAGCTGAAAGCGACCGTACGTCGCAACTACTCCAGCCCACCTAACTTCGGTGCCCAGGTGGTGTCCTGCGTGCTGAACGATGCTGAACTGAAAGCCAGCTGGCTGGCCGAAGTAGAAGAGATGCGCGTGCGTATCTCCTCTATGCGTCAGGCGCTGGTCGACGCGTTGACCCAGGCGATGCCGGGTAAAAGCTTCGACTACCTGCTGAAGCAGCGTGGCATGTTCAGCTACACCGGCCTGAGCGCAGCACAGGTTGATCGCCTGCGCGAAGAGTTCGGCGTTTACCTGATCGCCAGCGGCCGCATGTGTGTCGCCGGGCTGAACAGCCAAAACGTTCACCAGGTGGCCGAAGCCATGGCTGCTGTAATGTAACTGCACGCCCGCACTCATTGAGTTAAAGGAACAAGACAATGTGGTATCAGCAGACGATTACCTTAAGCCCCAAATCCCGTGGATTTCATCTGGTTACCGAAGAGATCGTTGACGAGCTGCGGCGCTTAAGCGACGTGCAGGTTGGGCTGCTTCATCTGCTGCTACAACACACCTCCGCGTCTTTGACCCTCAATGAGAATTGCGACCCAACGGTGCGCAGCGATATGGAACAGCATTTCCTGCGCGCCGTGCCGGAAAACGCGCCTTACAAACACGATTATGAGGGGGCTGATGACATGCCCGCGCATATCAAGTCGTCGCTGTTAGGCACGTCGCTGCTATTGCCCATCGGTCGTGGGCGTTTGATGCTTGGTACGTGGCAGGGGATCTGGCTCGGTGAGCACCGCGTGCAGGGCGGATCGCGGCAGATTGTTGCCACGCTGCAAGGCGAATAAGTCGTCAGATACGCCAGATCGCCTATACTCACCTACCAACGCCGGGCAAAAAACCGACAACATTGCCAGGCTGCAAGGAGAATGTAAAAGATGAACGTATCGGATCTTCTGTCTTACTGTATGGATAAGCCAGGCGCGGAGCAAAGCGTGCACAGCGACTGGAAAGCGACCCAAATTAAAGTGGATGACGTGCTGTTTGCGCTGGTGCACGAGGTGGATGGCCGTCCGGCCGTGGCGTTGAAAGCCACACCGGCGCTGGCCGATTTACTGCGTGAAGCGCATACCGACGTCCGTCCCAGCGACCATCTGAATAAGTCGCACTGGAGCACCGTCTTGCTGGACGGCACCTTAAAAGATTCGCAGATCTATTATCTGGTCGATGCCTCGCTGCAAAAAGCGCTGGACACCCGCGGCGCCCATTAACATTCAGCCGTTTTGCCAGTCAACTATCAGCTGGCCATACAGCCTTTCCGCGTCGGCAAGGCGGCTCAGCAGGCAATACTCATCGGTCTGATGTGCCATGGTCGGCTCTCCTGGCCCCAAAATAATGCACGGCGGATTGCCCATTGCCGGCAGCAGCAACGATGCATCGGTAAAGTAGGGGACGATTTTCGCCTCAATCGGCTGGTCGTGCAGCGGCTGACAACGCCGATACACATCGGCAATCCAGCGGTTATTCTCTTCACTCAGCACCGCAGGCAGATCGACCAGCGTGGACACCATCACCTTTTCGCCCAGCGTGGTGGTAAGGTTCTGACGGATGGTGGCGTGATGCAGATTGGGTGCGGTACGAATATCCACATCAAACTGCGTGCGGTCCGGCACCGAGTTAATATTCAGCCCGCCGTGGATGCGGCCAACGTTGATCGTCGGCTGCTTCATCAGTGGGTGAGGGGCGCCGGGCGTGAACGTCTGGATCTTACCTAACGCTTCCGCCGCCAGATAAATGGCGTTGATCCCCAGCTCCGGCATCGCGCCGTGCGCCGTTTTGCCCCGCGTTTCGCACCGTAACCACAACGCGCCCTTATGGCCAATCACCGGGTAGTTAGCCGTCGGTTCACCGACGATCAATGCGCCCACCGCCGGCAGATCGCCAGCCGAAATCAGCGCTTTCGCGCCGTCACAGCCGGTTTCTTCTCCGCCCGTTATCAGCATGACCACGCCTGAACCTCTGCGGATGGTCGCCAGATTGTCCACGCAGGCCACGGCAAACGCCGCCACGGCCGCTTTCATATCACTGGTACCACGACCGTACAGACGATCCCCGTCGATCGACGACCCAAAAGGATCGTACTGCCAGGTTTGATTGCCCAGCGGCACGGTATCGAGATGGCCGGTAAAGCCCAGCGGATCGCCCTCTGATTCGCCGTCGATCCGGGCGATCAGGTTCTCGCGATCCTTGCCGAATCCGCTGAGCGTCACCTCAAAGCCATTGTCCTCCAGCCAGCCGGCCAAAAAGGCCATGCAGGCCGCTTCGTTGCCGGGCGGATTAATGGTATCGAAGCCCAGCAGGCGCTGGGCAAGCTGAAGCGTTCGATCGGTCATGCGCCGGACTCCTCAGGCGGGGACAGCAGGTTAGCCACGGCCATTATGCCTTCTCCGTCAGCCAGTCCAGACAGTTGATCCACAGCTGACGATAGCCTGGCCAGGCGGCAAACTCCGTCGGCAGCCAGTGCGCTGACATATCGCTGGTCCAGACTAACGAGCGGCCTTGTTGATATTCGCGCACCGCGACCAGCGGATGCGCCGTGCCCGCGATGGTCGCCAGCAGCGTGCCTTCCGGCTGCATCTCCACTTCGTTGTAGCCCAGCAGCCACGGCCAGTCGCCCGCAATATCGTTGAACACCGCGTGTGACTCTTTGATCTCCGGATAAATGCCTTCCGGCGATTCAATCCGGTCATCCCAGGCCAGGCAGCGAACCGGCAGCACCTTTTCCACAGCGGTGTTGCGGTAGCGCGCGCCACCGTTGATCCCCTGGAAACTGTAATAGCCGCCAATCATCATCAGGCTGCCGCCGGCGGCGACGTAATCGTGGATCAACGCCAGACGGTTCGGCGTGCGCTGGCTTTTCAGCCAGGTATCGGGATGCAGCAACAGCGTATTGGCACCGATATCGGAAAGGATAATCGCGTCCCACTCCTGTAAGGCCGCAAGCGTCAGCGGAAAACTGACCGGCGCTTCATGGGCCGGCATATGGGTGATGGCGTAATCGCTGTCGGCCAGCGCGGCAAGGAAATCGGTGGCACCATTGTGCCAGGTTGCCGTGGCGAACTGGTCGAAGCCCTTAACGTGTGTTGAGGTGCTGGTCCAGGATTCACCGACCAGCAGAATTTTCTTTGGCATTATTCTCTCCCTTTACCCGCCAAATACGCGCTGCGGGTTAGCAATCATTAATGTTTCAAGCTGCTCACCACTGACGCCATGGCGGCGCAGACGGGGAACGAAATGTTTAAGGATGTAGCCGTAACCGTGGCCGCCGTAGCGGGTCAGCATGGTTTTGAGAAAAACATCCTGCGACAGCAGAACTTGCTGAATAAAGCCGTCATCGATCAGTTCGCGGATCGCCCGCGCATTCTCTTCATCAGAAGGCGACTGCGCAGTCTCATCGGCGTAGTAGTAGCTCATGCCGATCATGTCGTATTCCAGAAACGCCCCGCGCTGCGCCAGTTCACGCTGATAACGTTTGTCAGCAAAACTGGGGTTCATATGGCACAGCACCGTATGACGCAGATCGGCGCCTTCCTGTTCCAGAATATCCAGCACCTTATGGCCCAGTCGTTCCCAACCCGGCAGGTGCACCTCAATCGGCACGCCGGTTGCCGCGCTGGCCCGGCCGGCGGCCCGCAACGACTTTTCTTCATCGGCGGTAAAGCGGCTGGAAACGCCGATTTCGCCAATCAGACCGGCAATCACCTCCGGCTTTTCTTCCGCGCCGCCGACATCGTAAATCAGCTTTTCGGTCAGCTGTTCGACCGAGATAGTCTTCACCCATTCGGGATGCGAAGGCTCCAGATACAGGCCGGTGCCCATCACGATATTCAGCCCGGTCAGCCGGGAAATGCGTTGCAACGCTTTGGGATCGCGGCCGATGCCAATGTTGGTCGGGTCGATCACCGTCTGGCCACCCAGCTCGCGGTACTTCATCACCTCCTCGATGGCGACATCGACATCAAACAGCTGGCAGTTATCGCGGCTCATCAACGGGTTAAGCGACAGCTCACCCAGATTTTCAATCTTGACCGGCATCTCGGCCACATGACGATCGCTACAGCAGCAGGGCGCCACCCACTTGCCGGACGCATCCAGCAGAATGTGTTCGTGCATCAGCGTCACGCCCATCTCACTCAGCGGCATCGGCCCTAATACGGTCATCACATGGCCACTGCTCACCCCAACGGGCAGGGGATCGGCATGGCGAAAAATAGACCCTTTCATCAGCTATCCTTTCGAGGGCGCGCGCGCCGGGTTAAGAATGCGGGTGTTCAGCCAAATCGCCAGCAGGATGATGGTGCCGGTGGCAATCTGGGTATAAAACGGCGAGATATGGGACAGGATTAAACCGTTCTGAATGATGGCAATCGACAGGGCACCCAGCAGCGTGCCGATAATGGTGCCAAAGCCACCAAACAGGCTGGTACTGCCCAGCACCACCGCGGCAATCACCTGCAATTCAAAGCCTTCGCCCTGGTTGGAGGAACCGCTGCCCAGACGCGCGGTGATAATCATCCCGGCCAGTGCCGCCGCCATGCCGCTGATCATATAGACGCGCATCGTTACCGCTTTGGTGTTGATCCCGCTGCGGCGTGCGCCTTCGGTGTTGGCACCAATGGCGGTGACGTAACGGCCAAAGCGCATATGATTTAGCACGATATGACCGACAATCAGCACCACGATGCCAATCAGCGCCGGCATCGGAATGCCGACCACCCACGCGCGGCCCATCAAGGTAAACGGGCTGTCAGCCGGAATCGGAATCGAATAGCCCTGGGTGATCAGCAGCGCCACCCCGCGCACCACCGCCAGCGTGGCGAGGGTGACGATAAAGGCGGGAATGCCTTCGTAAGCAATAAAGAAACCGTTGATCGCCCCAACCAGCGCGCCGAGCATCAGGCCGCCAATCAGCACCACCGGCCAGGGCAGTCCCCAGCTGTTCAGGGCAATCGCCGACAGCGCGCCAACCAGCGCCAGCGTGGAACCAACCGACAGATCGATACCGCCGGTGGTGATCACCAGCGTCATCGCGGTGGCGACAATCAGCAGCGGGGCGCTCTGGCGGATGATATTCAGCCAGTTGGTGCTGCTGAGAAAGTTGCTGGTGATAAATGAGAACACCACGCAACAGAAGATGAAAAACAGCGCGATACTGACCACGCCAGAATGGTTGTGCAGCAGGCGACGCGGCAGCGAATGCCGGATCATGCGTGTACCGCTTAAATTGATCATACTCATCCCGTTTACCTCATTGCGCGGCGGCAGAATGTGCGGTGAATTTCTCGCCGACAATCAGGTTAACGATATCGCTGAGGCTGGTATCAGCCACCTGACGATCCGCCACGTTGGTACCTTCGTACATCACCATAATGCGGTCACAGACCAGGAACAGATCCTGCAAGCGGTGGGTGACCAGAATAACGCTGACGCCACGCGCGCTGACGCGCCGGATCAGTTCGAGTACCGCTTCCACTTCGGCCACCGCCAGCGCGGCGGTCGGTTCGTCCATGATCAGCACTTTCGGCTCAAAGGCGGCCGCGCGGGCAATGGCAATCGCCTGACGCTGACCGCCCGACAGATTGCGCACCAGCAGGCGGGTATCCGGAATCGAAATGCCCAATCCTTTCAGCATTTCCCGCGCATCGGCATGCATTTTTGCCTGGTCGAGAAACGGGATACCCAGAAGATGCTTCAGCGGTTCGCGACCCATAAACAGATTGCCGGCCACGTCAACGGTGTCGCACAGCGACAGATCCTGATAAACCATTTCGATATGACACCGGCGGGCGTCCGCCGGATTGGTAAAGTGCATCTCTTCCCCATCAATGCGGATCGCGCCGCTGGTGGGCACCACCGCGCCGGAAAGCACTTTGGTCAGCGTGGATTTCCCCGCGCCGTTATCACCCACCAGGCCCAACACTTCACCCGGCGCCAGCTTGAGGTTCACCCCGCGCAGCGAGCGGATCGCGCCGTAGGTCTTGGTGATATTGACCATTTCTACCCGCGCTCTGGCAGGCTGTGGCTGTTGCATCGTTGACTCCCATCGCAGTTCGTTTATGAGGGCAAACCCTCTCGCCAGACATCGATTACCCGGGACGGTGATGGCCTAAAAGGGTTCCGCTGGTCGCGGTCTACTTCTTGTAAACCGGTTTACCTGAACAACGGAACTGTCTCCAGTGCACATCGGGACAAAACGCTAACTATTTGTTCGCCACTGATCACTAAGCAGCTTCCATGCCAGGCTGGAGAGCAGGGCGGAGAGGGGATTTCTAATTGGCTGTAAACTAATGGGATAATTTTAAATGTATCGGTAAACCGGTTTACCTGCTGCTCAAACGGTATGCGGTGTTGAACGGTTTTTGCGCCAAAACTGTGCGATTACTGCGCCATTGTGGACCAGTCTAACGCGACTGAATCGAATCGCGTCCAATCCAGGTGACCGGCAGGCGGGTTTCGGCAGGGACATTTTCCTCGCCGTTTAGCAGCCGCAGCATCAGGCTGACCGCGGTTCTGCCCAGTTCCCGTGCGGGTTGGCGAATGGTGGAAATACGCGGTTGGGTGAAATCGGCGTAGCTGGCGTCATCGAAGCCAACCAGCGATAAATCCTGTGGTGCACGCAGGCCCAGTTCCCGCAGACCATCTAACAAACCGAGCACCAGAAAATCACTGGCGGCAAAGATCGCCGTCGGGCGGATCGCCTTACTGAACAGCGTGTGCAGCGCCTGCTGACCGAACTCGCGCTGATATTCGCCGTACATCACCCACTCTGGCGGACAGTGCAAACCGGCCTGCGCCAGCGCGGTGCAAAAACCCTGGTAACGTTCGCGCACGCTCATCAGCTCATCGGGCCCGCCGATAAAGGCGATCTGCTGGTGGCCAGCGGCAATCAGCTGCTGGGTGGCGATAAAGCCGCCCTGAACGTTGTCGGCAAATACCTTTGGCACCTTGCTGCCGGGGATATCTTCATCCAGCAGGACAATGCGCTGGTGGCGCTGGATCTCCCGACATAACAGACCGTTATCGGGACGGTTAGTGGTAAACAGCAGGCCATCAACCTGGCAGGTATCCAGCCAGCGAATAAACTGCGTCTCTTTTTCGGGATTGTTACGGGTGATGCACAGCACCAGGCTGTAACCGTGTTCGAAAGCGGCTTCTTCCGCCGCATCGGCCAGTTCGGCAAAGAAGGGGTTGGTAATATCCGGCAGCACCAGGCCGAGCGTTTCGCTGCCACCTTTGCTCAACCGGCGGGCGAGGCTGTTCCCGCGATAATCCAGCTCGGCAATCGCGGATTCAATGCGCGCAATGGTCTCTTGTGGCAGCACAATGCTGTTGTTCAGATAGCGGGAAACTGTCGCTTTCGACAAGCCCGCATGGGATGCCACATCGGAGAGCAAAACGCGTTTTTTAATCATCATGCCGGCCACTTCAGAGAAAGAAGGGTATCTGTAACATAGTTAAGCGCCGCTGTTATACCCTTTTTGCTGCAATTCGCGTTGGCGAAAATAGCGCTTGACAAAAAAACGGCCACGGAGAATTGTAATAGGCAGTTTACCTGCCCGACCCGGGAAGAGATTCCCACCCGTTTGAGAGACATTTTATCCCTGCACCGAAATGGACCGGCTGCCTAAATGTTTTTTTCACGGCTTCAACTTAGCCATCCCTTTTTAAGGGGTGTCTACGTCACGACGCGACTATTTGCCCTGCCATCCATAATTCCGCCCGGCGTATTTTATGCCGAGGTAGAGATTTACTCCTATTGAGGATCATGATGATGGTTTTTAACACCGGAAAATTGCGTCTTATAGCACTGGCAACCGTTTTACTGGCATCTGGCAGTTATATGACCTCGGCGCTGGCAGCGGCACCGACTTATGCATTGGTGCAGATTAATCAGCAGGCGTTGTTTTTCAACCTGATGAATAAGGGTGCGCAAGACGCAGCGAAAGCCAGCGGCAAAGATCTGGTGATCTTTAATGCCACGGATAATCCCGTTGCCCAGAATGATGCCATCGAAAACTATATTCAGCAGGGTGTGAAGGGCATATTAGTCGATGCGATTGATGTGAACGGTATCATGCCGGCGATTAAAGAGGCCGCGGCGGCGAAAATCCCCGTCATTGCCATTGATGCGGTGCTGCCAGACGGCCCGCAGGCCGCGCAGGTTGGCGTCGACAACATTGAGGGCGGCAAAATCCTCGGCCGATACTTCGTTGATTATGTGAAAAAAGACATGGGTGGCAAAGCACGCGTCGGTATCGTCGGTGCGCTGAACTCGGCTATCCAGAATGACCGTCAGAAGGGCTTCGAAGAGACGATTAAGAGCAATAAACAGATTACCGTTGCGGACGTAGTGGATGGCCAGAATATTCAGGACAACGCGATGACCGCGGCGGAAAACCTGATCACCGGTAACCCGGATATCACCGCAATTTATGCCACAGGTGAACCGGCGCTGCTTGGCGCGATCGCGGCGGTAGAGAACCAGGGTCGCCAGAAAGATATCAAAATATTTGGCTGGGATCTGACCGCAAAAGCTATCAGCGGCATTGATGGCGGTTACGTCACGGCGGTATTGCAGCAGGATCCGCAGAAGATGGGCGAAGAAGCATTAAAAGCCCTCAATGAGATTACCGCCGGTAAAACAGTACCGAAAAGAATTTTGGTCCCGGCTACCGTGGTCACCAAAGAGAATGTCGGTCCCTATCGCACGCTGTTTAAATAAGACAGATGGCCCACATGAAAATGTGGGCCATCCGGTTTAATTTTGCAGTATGGCGCTCAGTTCGACGATGCTCGGGAACGCGCTGTAGGTCCCTGGGCGGCTAACGGTAATGGCAGCGGCCTTGCTGGCGTGAGTGAGTGCTAACATATCAATCTCTGACTTACGCAGTAGCGCAGAGGCCAGCATCACCGCCAGAAAGGTATCGCCAGCGCCGGTGCTGTCGACCGCAGTCACCGGGATGGCGGAACAAAACGCTTCGTTATCAGGGGTTTTGAGCGACGCGCCCTGTGAACCGTGAGTGACCACTAACATTTTGACCCCTTCTGGCTTCAGCAGCGCCGCTTCATGCTGATTGAGGACGGCAATATCAACCAGAGACCAAAGCTCAGCGAAGGCGGCTTTGACCGGTGAAGGGTTAAACACGGTGATCATGCCACGGGCATTAGCAAATTCGAACAGGCCACGGGTTTTCTCAACGGAGAAATTACCCTGTTGCAGCAAAACGTCACCGGGCTGGGCGGCAGAAAGCGTCTGCGTAATCTCGGTGAGCGATAATGAATCCGCCGCGGTGGTGGTGGTGATAATGGCATTATCACCGTCGGCGCTATTGAAAATAATTGAGGTATCACTGTGACAAGGGAATAACGTTTCAGGCAACAGTTGCAGCGGTTCAGCGAGCATCTGCTCTTTGATCCACTTGCCATTACTGTCGTTTCCGATCGCGGCGACCAAAATGGTTTCAATGCCGCAGCGGGAAAGTAATATTGCCTGATTGGCGCCTTTGCCACCGATATCTTGTGACGTTTTATTGCCATGAATGGATGAACCTTTTGTGGGGATATCGGGAATCGACCAGATTTCATCGACGGTAATATTCCCGGTGACATAAACACGCATAGTGTTTCCTTGAACAGGATGAAGAAGATGGTTTCTATATCAGCAGGAAAAACAGACGCAATACAAGCTATTTTTTCACGTAAGAAAGTGGTCATTGGTGTAATTCATTGTGACCCTTTTCCCGGCACGCCGAAATACAGAGGTAAAACCATTGGTGATATTATTGAACGCGCGTTACGTGATGCAGACAATTATGTTTCCGGCGGCGTTCATGGTCTGATAATTGAAAATCACGGCGATATTCCTTTTTCTAAACCGGAAGATATCGGCCCGGAAACGGCAGCATTGATGGCGGTGATCACCGAAAAGGTGCGCACCCGTTTTAACGTGCCGTTAGGCATCAACGTGCTGGCAAATGCGGCCATTCCTGCTCTGGCTACCGCACTGGCCGGCGGCGCCGACTTTATCCGCGTCAATCAGTGGGCCAATGCCTATATTGCCAACGAAGGCTTTATCGAAGGCGCGGCCGCTAAAGCGCTGCGTTATCGCAGCCAACTACGTGCTGAACACATTAAGGTCTTTGCCGACAGCCACGTAAAACATGGCAGCCACGCCATCGTCGCCGACCGCTCTATTCAGGAACTGACCCGAGACGTCGACTTCTTCGAAGCCGATGCGGTGATCGCCACCGGGCAGCGTACCGGCGACAGCGCCACGCTGAGCGAAATTGATGAGATCCGCGGAGCCACCGCATTGCCGCTGCTGGTGGGATCGGGCGTTACGCCGGATAACGTTGGGCAGATCCTGTCGCGTACCCAGGGGGTGATTGTCGCCAGCGCGTTAAAGGTGGATGGCGTCTGGTGGAATGAGGTTGAGCTGGCGCGGGTGAAGCATTTTATGGCTGCGGCGGCGTCCGTGTTGGAGGGCGAGTAGATGGAAACCTTCAGCGACCATTTGCTGCGGGAGCATCAGGGAGCCTGGCATGAGATGCAGCAGCATCGCTTTGTCTGCGAGATTGAGCACGACGTGTTGTCTGACGACGTTTTCAATCGCTATCTGGTGTTTGAAGGTAACTTTGTCGCCACCGCCATCGCCATCTTTGCGCTGGGCGTCAGTAAAGCGCCCGATATCCGCCAGCAGCGCTGGTTAATCGGCGTACTGAACGCGCTGGTCGATACGCAGATCGCCTGGTTTGACACGGTGCTGGCCAAACGCAACGTCAATCCGGCCGATTACCCGGACGATCTGCCTGGCGTCAGGCGGTTTCGTGACGGCATGCTGAACGTGGCCCAGCGCGGCAGCTATGAAGAGATCATCACCCTGATGTTCGGCGCGGAGTGGATGTATTACCACTGGTGCACGCGCGTCAGCCGGAAAACGCAATCCGATGAAGATGTGCGACGTTGGATCGAGCTGCATGCGGAAGAGGAATTTTTCCAGCAGGCCAGCTGGTTAAAAACGGAGTTGGATCGCTGTGCGGCGCAACTGAGTGCAGAGCAGAAATTCGCGCTGTCTGACCTGTATGGCAAGGTGCTGAGGTGGGAAATTGATTTCCATAGCGCCGCCTATGCCGAAGCGAACTGACGGGGCAAGGATCGTCAGGCGGTTCAGACGCAAAAAGGGCGGAAATCATTCCGCCCTTTCTTTATTACCCGTCCACTAAATGCTGAGGCCGGTGATGCCCATCGGCCTTACTGGTTACGTAAGGTATCGATGTCGATCACGAAGCGGTATTTCACATCGCTTTTCAGCATACGTTCGTAGGCGTCGTTCACTTCATCCATCTTGATCATTTCGATATCAGAGGTGATGTTGTGCTTACCGCAGAAATCCAGCATCTCCTGCGTTTCTTTGATGCCACCGATCAGAGAACCGGCCACGCTACGACGTTTGAACACCAGGTTAACCACCTGAGGTGCCGGGTGGTCATGCTCTGGCACGCCGACCAGCGTCATGGTGCCATCGCGACGCAGCAGGGTGATAAACTGGTTCAGGTCGTGCTGAGCGGCAACGGTGTTCAGAATAAAGTCGAAGCTGTTGGTGTGCGCCGCCATCTGCTCAGGATCTTTGGAAATGACCACTTCATCTGCGCCCAGACGCTTGCCGTCTTCGATTTTAGAGGGCGAAGTGGTGAACAGCACCACATGTGCGCCCATCGCATGGGCAATTTTCACGCCCATGTGGCCCAGGCCGCCGAGACCAACGATACCGACTTTTTTACCCGGACCGACTTTCCAGTGGTGCAGAGGCGAGAAGGTAGTGATGCCTGCGCACAGCAGTGGCGCTGCGCCAGCCGGATCCAGATTTTCAGGAATACGCAGCACGAAGTCTTCGTTTACGATTACCTGAGTGGAGTAGCCGCCGTAGGTGATGTCGCCGGAAATGCGGTCTTCGCCGTTATACGTGCCGGTGAAACCGTTTTCACAGTATTGCTCAAGGTCTTCTTTACAGCTGTCGCACTCGCGACAGGAATCAACCAGACAGCCAACGCCGACTAAATCGCCCACTTTATATTTATGGGTGTGTCCGCCAACAGCGGTAACACGGCCGACGATTTCATGGCCAGGGACGACAGGAAAAATGGTGTTTTTCCACTCGTTACGGGCCTGATGCAGATCCGAGTGGCAGACGCCACAGAACATAACTTCAATCTGGACATCGTGTTCACGCAGTTCGCGCGGCTGGAACTCAAACGGAGCCAGCTTTGATTTGGCGTCGTGTGCGGCATAAGCATGCGTAATATTCATGGTGTCTCCAGTCATTGAAAGTGTTTAGAACTTATTGCTTAGAGGATGTTCTGACAGACCGTGCTGGCAGAATTGGTGTAGGGAGTCGAGCCCATTAAGGATAGTTAGCTATTGGCAAATGGGGTATGCCGGAACCTGTCTAAATCTTGCCTGATCCTGCAGGATTTGCTCTGAAGCGGCAAAAAGAAGGAGAAAAGGGCGCTAATTTGTTGCTGAGTGTGGAGTTTATTTCTTCATGTAAATCAAATAAAACTGTCATCCGCCCGGCGGACGGCGGCGAAAAAAACAAGGGGCGATGAAATCCGCCCCTTGCTCACACTTTGCCCGAACTGTCCTGAATCTCCCGCTTATCCTTTTTGATAAACGGCAGGTAGCTTAATCCAGATTTAACAGCGGTTTCAGGAAGCGTGCGGTGTGCGACTCTTTGCACATAGCGACCGTTTCCGGGGTGCCGGAGGCGAGGATCATCCCGCCGCCGCTGCCGCCTTCCGGACCGAGATCGACAATCCAGTCCGCGGTTTTGATCACATCAAGATTGTGCTCAATCACCACGATGGTGTTGCCCTGGTCACGCAGCTGATGCAGCACTTCCAGCAACTGCTGAATATCCGCGAAGTGCAAACCGGTGGTCGGCTCATCGAGGATATACAGCGTCTGGCCGGTACCGCGCTTGGAAAGTTCTCTCGCCAGCTTCACGCGCTGCGCTTCACCGCCGGACAGGGTGGTCGCCGACTGGCCGAGACGGATATACGACAGGCCAACATCCATCAGCGTTTGCAGCTTGCGCGCAAGGGCAGGCACGGCATCAAAGAACTCGCGGGCTTCTTCAATGGTCATTTCCAGCACTTCATGGATGTTCTTGCCTTTGTACTTCACTTCCAGCGTTTCACGGTTATAGCGCTTGCCTTTACACTGGTCGCACGGCACATAGATGTCAGGTAAGAAGTGCATTTCAACCTTGATCACGCCGTCGCCCTGACAGGCTTCGCAGCGGCCGCCACGAACGTTAAAGCTGAAACGTCCAGGCGTATAACCGCGCGTACGGGATTCCGGCACGCCGGCAAACAGTTCACGCACCGGGGTGAAAATACCGGTGTAGGTGGCCGGGTTAGAGCGCGGCGTACGGCCGATCGGACTCTGGTCGATATCGATAACCTTATCGAAATTTTCCATGCCGGAGATCTCGCGATACGGTGCCGCTTCGGCGATGGTCGCACCGTTAAGCTGACGCTGGGCAATCGGGAACAGCGTATCGTTGATCAGCGTGGACTTACCGGAACCGGAGACGCCGGTAATGCAGCTAAACAGCCCGACCGGCAACGATAGCGTCACGTCCTTCAGGTTGTTACCCTTCGCGCCGGTCAGCTTCAGCACTTTACTTGGATCGGCCTTCACGCGTTCTTTCGGGATGGCGATCCCGCGCTTGCCGCTAAGGTACTGACCGGTCAGAGATTCTTCCACCGCCATAATGTCATCAACGGTGCCTTCCGCCACCACCTGGCCGCCATGCACACCGGCACCTGGCCCGATATCAATTACGTGGTCTGCGGCGCGGATCGCATCTTCATCATGCTCAACCACAATCACCGTATTACCGAGATCGCGCAGATGCACCAGCGTTTCCAGCAGGCGTTCGTTATCGCGCTGATGCAGACCGATTGACGGCTCATCCAGCACGTACATGACGCCGACCAGGCCCGCACCAATCTGGCTTGCCAGACGGATACGCTGCGCTTCACCACCGGACAGCGTGTCGGCGGAGCGTGACATCGAAAGGTAGTTAAGACCGACGTTGACCAGGAACTTCAGGCGGTCGCCAATCTCTTTCAGCACTTTTTCAGCAATCTGCGCACGCTGGCCGCTCAGCTTCATGTTCTGGAAGAACGCCATCGCATGGCCGATGCTCATATCGGAAATGGTCGGCAGCGTGGTGTTTTCAACAAACACGTGGCGCGCTTCGCGCTTCAAACGGGTGCCGTGGCAGCTGGTGCAGGAGCGGTTGCTAATAAATTTCGCCAGATCTTCGCGCACGGCGGAAGATTCGGTCTCTTTATAGCGGCGCTCCATATTGTGCAGCACGCCTTCAAACGGATGGCGACGCACCGAGGTGTCGCCGCGATCGTTGATGTACTTAAACTCGATAGTCTCTTTACCGGAGCCAAACAGGATCACCTGACGGGCATGATCTTCCAGCGACTCAAACGGCGATTCAATATCAAATTTCAGGTGCTCCGCCAGCGAGCGCAGCATCTGGAAGTAATAGAAGTTACGGCGATCCCAACCACGGATTGCGCCGCCCGCCAGCGACAGCTCAGGATTCTGTACCACCCGGTCAGGATCGAAATACTGCTGCACGCCCAGGCCATCACAGGTTGGGCAGGCACCGGCCGGGTTGTTAAAGGAGAACAGGCGCGGTTCCAGTTCGGTCATGCTGTAGCCACAGACCGGACAGGCGAAGTTCGCGGAGAACACCAGCTCTTCCGCTTTTTCATCGTCCATATCCGCCACCACGGCGGTGCCACCGGAGAGCTCCAGCGCCGTTTCGAACGACTCTGCCAGCCGCTGCTGCAGATCTTCACGCACCTTAAAGCGGTCGACGACCACTTCAATGGTGTGTTTCTTTTGCAGTTCCAGCTTCGGCGGATCGGAAAGATCGCACACTTCCCCATCGATACGAGCGCGGATGTAGCCCTGCGAGGCCAGATTCTCCAGCGTTTTAGTGTGCTCGCCCTTACGCTCTTTCACGATCGGTGCCAGCAGCATCAGGCGGCGGCCTTCTGGCAGCGCCAGCACGTTATCCACCATCTGGCTGACGGTCTGGGCCGCCAGCGGAATATCATGATCCGGGCAGCGCGGCTCGCCGACGCGGGCAAACAGCAGGCGCAGGTAGTCATGAATTTCAGTGATGGTGCCCACGGTGGAACGCGGGTTGTGTGAGGTGGACTTCTGTTCGATCGAAATGGCTGGCGACAAACCTTCGATATGATCGACATCCGGTTTCTCCATCAGCGAGAGAAACTGGCGCGCATAGGCCGACAGGGATTCTACATAGCGGCGTTGCCCCTCGGCGTACAGCGTATCAAACGCCAGCGAGGACTTACCGGAACCTGACAAGCCGGTGACAACGATCAGTTTGTCGCGCGGGATGGTCAGGTTGATATTTTTCAAATTATGGGTGCGTGCACCCCGTACTTCGATCTTATCCATTCACAATTCCCGGATTAACACAGATCTCACCATGCCGGTCCGGCATGGCCAGAATTAAGCCTGTAATTATGGCACAAAATAACCTGATTGGATATCCAGTGTTTTGCCGAAAGCACTCAGTAGGATCCTGTTGCAGGCTGCGACAGGACCGTAAAAAATCTCGATCCTGCTCAGGCCGCAATCTGCAACGGCGCAAGCGTGATAAAGGCCTTTGAGATCCGGATCTGAAAGTAGGATCTCAGGGAGTGGCATGTTAGAATTTCCGGCTTAGACTTAAAGCAGAACAATTATCGGAGACTCGAACATGGCCAGCAGAGGCGTAAACAAAGTGATCCTGGTGGGTAACCTGGGTCAAGATCCGGAAGTCCGCTACATGCCTAATGGCGGCGCCGTTGCCAACATCACGCTGGCCACGTCCGAAAGCTGGCGTGACAAGCAAACCGGCGAAACCAAAGAAAAAACCGAATGGCACCGCGTGGTGCTGTTTGGCAAACTGGCGGAAGTCGCGGCAGAGTACCTGCGTAAAGGTTCTCAGGTGTACATCGAAGGCGCACTGCAGACCCGTAAATGGACTGACCAGGCGGGCGTTGAGAAGTACACCACCGAAGTGGTCGTCAACGTTGGCGGCACCATGCAGATGCTGGGTGGACGTCAGGGCGGCGGTGCAGGCGCACCGGCTGGCGGCGGCGGACAGGGCAGCAACAACGGCTGGGGTCAGCCACAGCAGCCACAGAGTGGCGGCAACCAGTTCAGCGGCGGCCAGCAGGCACGTCCGCAGGCTCAGCCACAGCAGAACAGCGCGCCGGCGAACAACGAGCCACCAATGGACTTCGACGACGATATCCCATTCTAGGATTTACCTAAGAACATTTAGTCATGAATTTTCTATCAAGCCTCTGTTAATTCAGGGGCTTTTTTGTATTTTACATCTCAAAACCGTCAATTTTTTATTGACTCTTTTTTTTAATATTATGTACCTTGCAATTGTGTAAAGTTTCTGAGATTTAGGTGCATGAAGAATCAATACGGGCTTACAACATTTATCATGGACAGTGGCGAGCGCTACTGCATGGTGATGGATCGTTCTTCTGGCCTTCCCGTGTATTACCCTACTCTTTATTTAACAACACAACTCCGCAATATAGGGGATGCTTTTTCAACGATGTCAGCGGAGGCTAGCAACCTAGTTGTTTTGCTACGCTTTTTAGATATCCGTGGAATTGACCTTGAGCAGCGTTTTTTGACCAAAAATTTCTTAAAACCACATGAGCTGGACGACCTGCGAGATTTTGCTCAGCGTAAGCAAGCAAGGAAGCCATTAAATAAATCCTTTCCCCTTTGGTCTGATGAACCGGAGTCCGATACTGTTGATAACGGAACACAGCATTCTAGGCTGACAACGTGTGCCAACTATTTACACTGGTATGCGATGCATATCTTAAAGACGGCAGAACTGGAAGTGGTCCAGCAGATCGATGCTATGGCACAGCAGATAAAGAAGCGCAGGCCTTCTAAACAGCGCAGAAGTAGTGAGTTACAAGACAGGTCACTGAGCGATGTTCAATTGGATTATCTATTTGAAGTCATCCTTCCTGGATCCGAGTTAAATCCTTTCTCTATAGATGTGCAGCGCCGGAATCGGCTGATGATCTTGCTTCTGTTTTATCTTGGGATTCGGGGGGGTGAATTATTGAATATCAGAATACAGGATCTTGATTTTAGTACTAACAGGATCCGTATTGTTAGGCGAGCAGATGAGCGGGCTGACTCTAGAACCAATGAGCCTAATGCCAAAACCAGAGAACGACTCTTACCGTTGGCTGAATCTTTAGTGCTAGAACTGCATACTTATATCATTCAAGATCGGCGTAAAGTCCGAAATGCTAAGAAAAATGACTACCTGTTCGTGACATACAAGTCTGGGCCAACTGTGGGAAATCCTATTTCGAAGGCGGGATATTACAAAATTTTTTCCGTGGTCAAGACTGTCTCGCCGCAATTATATGCAGCGACAGGGCATTCGCTTCGTCATACCTGGAATCGCAAGTTTTCAGAAAGAATGGATGCAATGGATGAGAAAGTCAGCGAGGAACGCCAGGAACAGCTCCGTTCGTATTTAATGGGCTGGAGAGATGGCTCAGGAACCGCAGCGACTTACAACAAACGTTTCATTCGGCAAAAGGGTTTTGAGGCCGCTCTGGCATTGCAAAAAGGCAGCGGCACCCGTTTGCCAGAGGGCATGAAGAATGATGACGAATAAATATGTACCTGCATCATCATCGGAGAAAATCCGTGCCAAGGCAAATGGCTACTTCTTTCAATTACATGATCCATCGTGGGTTTTGGATAGAAATTCACCTATTACTCTTGCAGATATTCACCATTACTTGTCAGGCGAGGTACTAGATGGATGCCTGCGCACACTAGCATTTTATGCTTCTAATCTTTCTGCTTCTCATACTTTGAACATTATTATGCGGTTTCAGCACATGCTGCGTGAGACTGAAGCGGAAGCAATTACTGATACGATATTGGTTAATTATCGGTCAATTCTATCGCCTGCAACTGAATGGTATCTGGTAACTATCCGTGGTTTTCTTCGAACCTGGCACGAGTTAGGCTATCCCGGCATCAGTAAAGAGGTGATCCGCCTGCTTGATGGCTGGTCACTAAAGGGTAATCGTAAGGGGGATGCGGTAAAGCGCATGGACCCTCGAGAAGGGCCTCTGACTGATCATGAGCTGAAAGCAGTTAATGAGGGGGCTGTTCGAGCTTATGAAAAGAGCTTAATTACGATAGCCGAGTTGGCTATGACGCTCGTTATCAGTCATACGGGACGTCGTCCCATACAAATCTCGTTACTTCGTGTGGTCGATGTTCTCTGTGGCAAAAATGAAAAGGGAGAACCCTTTTATGTGTTGAATGTGCCGAGAGCTAAGCAACGCAGTAGCTCTTTCCGAACAAACTTCAAGCCCTTTGCGATATCACTTGAACTATGGGCTATCCTGAGCGCTCAGGCAAGGAATGCGATTGCACTTGTTGAGAAGCGCCTGAGGTTTGATTTACAAGAAGATGATCGGCAGCAAATCCCTTTGTTTCCGGATCTTGAAGTGTTAGCTGCCGTCCAATCTCATTATCAATTCCGCCAACTGCTTGCTACCGACAAACTCCACATTCCCGCGGCAAAGATAACCGACACACTCCACTACGTCATAGAAAATTCCGATATCCGGTCGGAACGTACCGGTGAGCTATTACATATCAATGCTCGTCGTTTTCGCTATACCACGGGCACTCGGGCTGCTAGGGAAGGCTTTGGCGAGTTGGTTATTGCAGAACTACTTGACCATACGGATACGCAAAACGCCGGCGTTTACATCAAGAACATTCCCGAACATGTGAAAAAGCTTGATGAGGCGGTTGGCTTCCAATTGGCACCATACGCTCAGGCCTTTGTCGGGGTACTTGTCGATTCAGAGAGAGACGCGCATCGAGGCAACGACCCTACTAGCCGTATTCGGACCGAGATGGGGCAGGGGGTCGGTACTTGTGGAGAACATGGATTTTGTGGTGCCAATGTTCCTATTCCTTGCTACACCTGCATGCATTTCCAACCTTGGCTGGATGGCCCACATGAGGATGTCTATAAGGGGCTGTTCAACGAGCGTGAACGGGTGAAAGAGATAACTGGCGACATCCAGATTGCTGCTGTACTTGATCGCAGCATTATCGCGGTGGCAGATGTGATCATGCGTTGTGCAAAACGTCGTCGAGAGTGTAGTCAGCAGGGAGCAATAACAAATGGCTGAGATTTTCCAGTTTAAGCCAAAGGCTACGCTGACAGCAGCAGAAAACCTTGAAGCATTCATTTCCAAGTGCCGAGATCAATTGACTGTATTCGGCTCCGATCTAAATTGGGAACATCCTGTTTGGCCAAACATAACTGTGTTTGCCAAGTTAGGAGTTATTACGCGAAAACCCATGCAGGGAGAGGTACAAGACCCTGAGTTCATTGATTTCGCCAAAGCCTATTTTCGTTACCAGCAGGGACATCATCCCACGGGGGCAAAGAATGAAAGTAAGGCCCTCCGTGCGGTAGAGTCGGCTTTGCTTCAAGTAAACGGGAATGCAAATATTGGTGGCATGTCGATTTCTGTGCTGGATGAAGCCGCTGAATTAGCAAGGCAGTACTACTCCGATGGCTTAGCATATCATTGCGGCCGTGAGATTGAGCGGCTGGCTAAGTTTGTTGCTGAAAACCAGCTTGTATCAAGTGCTGTGCAAAATTGGATCAATCCAATTAAGCGTGCAGAGGACAAGAACAAGACAGGCCGAGAGGCGAGGAAAAATAGGGAACATAAACTTCCGAGTAATATTGCTCTTTATGCGCTGGCGGAAATTTTTGCCAATGACCCAATTTATGAGCGAGATATATTCACAACATCGGTTTTCGCCATGTTGATGTCAGCACCCTCACGCATTTCTGAGGTGTTAGCACTGCCCGCGGATTGCGAGATATTCGAAACGGACCGCGAAGGTATAGAACGCTATGGCTGGCGTTTCTTCGCAGGTAAAGGCTATGAGGGCGACATCAAATGGATACCCACAGTAATGGTCGGCGTCGCTAAAACAGCCGTCGCCAGAATTAAAATGCTATCTGAGAATGCTCGACAACTGGCCAGGTGGATTGAGATACATCCGGATAGATTTTACCGCCATGCTAACTGCCCTAATGTCGCTGATAATGAGCCGTTGACGATACAGCAGGCCTGTAAGGCACTCGGATTTGTACATGATTCCAGAAAGGCTTGCCGATCGTCTCTTAGAGGTCGAGGTTTGGCTAAAGAAGATGGTGTACATACGCTAAATAGCCTGTGGCAGCACGCTATGGCGCATTTGCCAGATGACTTTCCGTGGTTTGATAAAGACAAAGGGATTAAGTACAGCAATGCCTTGTTTGCACTGAATGCAAACCAGTTCCATGGGAACAAAGGATTCCTACCAGTTCAATTACATAAGCCAAGTAGTAATTTCTTCAACAGTGACTTGACGCCTCGTTTAGCTTTGAAGGGAAAACATGCCAGTATCTTTGATCGCCATGGTTACCGTGCTGAAAGCGGAGAACGGGTTAAATTGACCTCACATCAAGCACGGCACTTGCTCAACACCATTGCCCAGCGCGGCGGACTGTCAAACCTGGAAATTGCCAAGTGGTCAGGGAGGGCCGATGTTAAACAGAATCGAACTTACAACCACATGACCGAATACGAACTGGTTGGTATGGCTGAACGCCTAGACCCCACAAAAGCGTTATTTGGGCCTGTCGGCGAGGTGGCAAAACATCTGCCCGTGACTATGCAGGAATTCAATACATTAGAGCATGCCTCAGTCCATGTGACTGAGTATGGCTATTGTGTGCATGACTACACCATGAGTCCCTGTGAGAAGTTCCGAGATTGCGTCAATTGTACTGAACAGGTTTGTATCAAAGGTGATGATTCAGAAAAAGCAGATCGAATTAAAAAACGGCTGATGAAGTCGGAACGATTGTTTTCACTTGCCGAAACGGCTGTGGCAAGCGGTGAAATGGGGGCTGATCGTTGGTATCAGTACCACAAGAAAACCTTCACCCGGCTTCGGGAGTTAGTCGATATTTTAGAAGATCCAAATATTAAAAGTGGTGTGCAGATTAAGCTTCGGGGTAATGATTTTAGTCAGCTTCGGCGTGTTGCCGAAAAGAAGTCCATTGAGCAAAAAGGAAAAGTAAACGAAGAAGCTGTGATGTTAGATGATTTGACAACTTTGTTAGGAGGTGGCCTTGGCTAAGCATCTGGACAATAGAGACATTAACTCCATCGTGAATCTAATTCGAGGATGGCAGGAACCAAAACTGTCCTGGTCAGCAATTTGTGAGGCGGCAGAACCATTGGTCGGAAAGTTGCCGTCAAGACAGTCCCTTAATGCACATGAGGCAATAGTGACTGCCTATCAAACAAAGAAAGAGGCGCTTAAAGGCCGTGGCCCCAAAAATCCGCGTCCAGCTAGTTTGAAAATTGCTGCTGCTAGGATTATGAATCTTGAAAGTGAAATCGAAGAGCTTAAAGAAGAGAATCGGAGGTACAAACAGCAGTTTGTGATCTGGCAATACAATGCATACAAACATGGAATGACAGAACATCAACTTAATGCGCAGTTAACAAAGATTGATCGGGAACGTTCTGACGGTGAAAAACGATGATAATCATGGTAGGAAAATTGTCCGTAATATTGGTCATAAAGGAGATTGGAAATGATTGACCAGTCTTTTTCAGCAAAAAACTTTAGAAGAATATACGACCTAGATAGGAAAAATAAAGGTACTATAGAAGTTGAACACTTTCCTGATGCTTATAAAATCAGGAAGAAAATGATAAGGCTAAAAGGTTTTATTTATTGGCTAGCAAGAAGACATAAAAATGGTCAGATTAGCACGGATAAATTTGAAGAAAAGAAAAGCAAAATTAATTCGCATATCAAACTAAGGAAGGTACAATATAATAATGAAGTAAATAGTAAGTTGAAGATTATTGCAAGTAATGTCAGTGTAAAAGGGTATACTTTGCCTCTGACATTATTGCCACAGCAAGTGAAAAATAAAAGTGTATATTCAATTGGGGATTCAGTTGAAGCATTATTTGTGTCTCGGCAAATAAAATATATTTTAAGTTCTTTGTACACAATAAAATCAAATAATAGGGATCTGATTATCAGTCGCCTGAGCGCTTTGGCTAAGGAAATGAGCCCAAAGTACATAATCAGGGCCGATGTTGAAAGTTTTTATGAATCTATAAATCATAAGTCTTTATTAGATATTTTACATTCGTCACCTAAATTATCTGTTCCTCCACGTCGGGTTATTACGCAGTTAATTAGAAAGTATCAGGCTTTGACAGGGTTAGATAAAGGAGTGCCTCGTGGTGTAGGCATAAGTTCGTATTTATCTGAGCTGTATATGAGTGTTGTAGATGATAAAATAAGAACGCTGTCAGATGTTACTTATTATGAACGATTTGTAGATGATTTGATAGTAATCTTCTCGCCAAATAAAGGAGGGAATATAGGTGACTATCTCCCCAAAATTACTAATATTATAAATGACCGTGGCTTGCTACTTAATAATAAAACAAAAGAGTTGGATTTATTTACGCAATCTAACAAAAACTTTGAGTATCTAGGCTATAAATTTCAGCTAACTGCTGGAGGTTGTAGTATAAAGATGAGTTCCAATAAAGTCCAAAAAATAAGGGATCGGATTGATAAAACATTTTATGAATATAATCAGAGTGTTAGTAAAACACCGAAGAGAGCAGCAAAAAATATTTTACTTAGAATGAAATTTCTTACCGGAAATACTCGACTTTATAATAGTAAGTCAAAAGCTTTTGTTGGCATATATTTTAGCAATCGATTCATAACTGATTTATCTGACTTAAGCGGATTGGATGCTTATTTATCTAATAAAGTAAATGGATTGCAAGATCAGAAACTTAGAAAAAGAATTAGTAGGTTTTCCTTTAAGAAAGGTTTTGAAGATAAAATTTTCAGGAAGTTTAGTTTCATCGAGTTTAGCGATATATCTAAGGGATGGTCACATGTCTAAGAAAGCATTATCTATAAATTTCCCAATAGAGCGAGTAGTTCTTTCCGATTTTTTACCATATGAAGTTCCTATTATTTTTTCAAATAGACATTTTTACAACTTTATTGTTAAGCATCAAATAAAACATGATGGATCGAATTTTATATGGTTAAAGAGAGATGACTGTTTAAATAGTTTAATTCTACTTTTATTGGGTCTTGAACAGGACACTGCAACAGTTGAAATAGTTGATAAGGGCATTATTTATATTAGAACAAATATCAAGCCTGCTAAACTGCCAAGCATTGCCTTTACTTTTCCAATTTCGCATAAACATAAAGAATACAGATACTTGTCTCTAATGCACCCTAAGGGGCAGTTATTAGGTGTGGATTTCTATAGGAATTATAAAGATTTAATAACATACTATTCTAATGTTAGCCCATTTAGCCTCAGATCAGCAAAAAGGGTCGCTGGTTGTACTTACATCGATTCAAAGTCTCTTATTGAAAGTTTTGAAAAAGAAGATTTAAGTATTGAGGTTGAAGGTCAGGATTATGAAAATTTAAAATCTTTTTTTGTTTATAAGAAATATCGTAATATTTTTGAGTTTTATGAATCTGAAGATCATCATTGGTGTGAAAAGCATTTTAATTTCCTCTCTAAATTAGATGTGTCGAACTGTTTTGATTCGATTTACACCCATTCAATTTCATGGGCTGTTTTGCAAAAAAATTATGCAAAACAACAGTTAAATAAGACACAATCGACATTCCCAAATAAATTTGATCAATTAATGCAGAGGTCGAACTACAACGAAACAAATGGCATAATAATTGGGCCAGAGTTATCCAGGATTTTTGCTGAGATAATAATGCAGTCAGTGGATAACAATATCATCAATGATCTTAATAAAGACGGTTTAGTTCTTGGGGGAGATTACCAAGTATATCGCTATGTCGATGACTATTTCATTTTTTATAATGACGATGATGTGTTTAATAAAGTTAGAATAAGTACGCAGAAAAATCTCAAAACTTACAAGCTAAGTTTGAATAAATATAAAGAAGAGAAGTTTTCTCGTCCGATAATAACGCCAATAACTATTGCCAAGAAAAAAATAGCGAATCTGATATCGGAAAGAATATCTTATAACATTACTGACAATGATTCTCTAGATGAAGATTCAAGGAAAGGAAATGTCTACATACATCAAAATAGTTTATCTACCGACTTTAAATCGATACTTTCTGTATCAGGCATAACATATTCGGATATCTTAAACTATTCATTGTCTATAATTGAAAGGAAAATCAAGACACTTTTTAAAGATTATAAAGAGCTTTCAAAAGATGGAAGTGGCGACCGCCAATTAATTAATGCTATTGTATCTGTAGTGAATTTCACATATTTTATATATGCAGTTGCCCCTAAAGTGAATAGCACCATAAAATTATGTAGGATAGTTCAGCAAATAATTATGTTTGTTAAAGATCAGAAATTAGGCGAGGAATATCAGCATATTGTATTCAAATGTGTATTCGATAACTCGTGTTCTATTTTAGATAAATATTCTGTTGATAAAGCAACACCTATCGAAACCTTGTATTTATTAGTGCTGATTAGGCAGCTTGGTAAATATTATTGGTTAGGTGAAAAAAGCTTGATGAAGTATTTTAACATTAGCTTTGATGGTGGTGTCTACTCATTTGATGATAACTTGAATTACTTTTCCATTACTTCTCTAATGTTTTATATGAGTGACAAGAAAAGATATGATAGAGTCAGGGCGCATCTTTTGCTTCATATTGATAATATTTATAGCATGAAAGTTGATACACTTTTAAATGAGTCTGAATTGGTTCACTTAACGTTGGACCTAATTGCTTGCCCATATATATCTGTTTCTTTTAAGAAGGCTCTGCTTTCTCGTTATGGTATTGACGAATCGTATGTAAAAAGAATTATATCATTAAATGAATATTGGTTTACAAAATGGAATGACTTTGATTTTGCTAAGGAACTGGACGCGAAACTTAGCAACGCTGTATACTGATAGGAAGCGCATCAGGCATCCTTAATGGCTGTTGGCAGCCGCACACACCAGCGCTAACGGGTATGATTGCCCTATGCATGGGAATTATGCTTGGCAAGATTCGCCTGAGTCTTTCCTTTGAGGTAGCCCCCTACTGCACAGCTTTTGGCCTATGTAGTAGGGGGTTGTCGAGACTAAAGTGACTTAGGCACCATTCTATACAGCTTGGATACACACCGGATTAGATTTACAGGTGTCAAAACCAGCCTGACTATTCTCTTACATACTTAATGTAAATTAATCAGTGTACCGTGACTTTGCACGGAGTTCTTGAATGTTTTCGCCATGGTTTATTCGTTCATTACCACAAATATAACAAGAACATGAACAAGGTGTTTGGTAAATTTTCCCTACAACTTTCGGTGTGTTAGCGACCGTAGTTCGATATGTTTTTCTCTTGGATTTTAACCGAGATATATGGTGGCGACGCCAGGCCCGATTTCTAACCATTTCCATTCACTCCAAGTTTCGAACGCGGCGTCATACCGCGCCCTTATCAATCTTTGGAGTTTTATATCAACATGGTTTTTCATGAATACCTCGGTATATGTCAACATATGGTGGAGCATCATATCACTAACTTGTGGATGAAAAGTCTGACACTCCACATTTTCATATAGGCTCCATAACTGTCAACTATAGGACAGGCGATTAGGTCTTTCAGTAGAACGGCGAAGACGACTAAAACGAGCTTGCTGGTCGTCAGCGTGTTGCAACACGGTTAGTCCAGAGCTTACTGGCCGAGATTGATAGGCAACAGCAACGATCAATCTAACGAAAAACAAAATTGTCTCATGATGCAAACTTGGTTTTTGGGCTGATCCATCTACTCAGTAATCGCTGCGGACAATGTAGTGTTTAATAGGTAAGGTTATGGAAAACTTTACAAATAACATTACATTTTAAGTGATTTCTCTGTGTGGGATGCCCATATCCCTTTACGTATGGCTTGTTTTTAGTGATGGCACATATGGTTGTGACATATCAGGTAAATCTAACCATTCTAATTTCAGAACGTCGTTGAACATTAAACTAAGCCTCGTTTATACGAGGCTTAATAAACTATTCAATTTTTTATAGTCGCTATTATCTAACTATTATTATTCTATAAACTGTCATTATTTTTATCGGTGTCATTCCTATATATAAAGGCTTGCCATGAAAAAAAATCAGTCATTCTCGGGATGACAATTCTTGTCATTTCCCAATGGTGTGTATATTGGGTAATAAAACAAATCTGGATTCAGTTTTCACTCCTTGATGAAAAAATAGCCCTTGCTGCCCTTACCGCCTTCACAACTGTTACAGTTTCAACTTTAACTGTTGTATTGGGTAAATATTATGAAAGGAAAAAAGATATTGAAGCTCATTATAGAAATAAAAAAACAGATATCTATGACGAGTTCCTTAAAGAGTTATTTAAGGTTTTCCACAATAACGAAACAGGCGATCAAATTTAAATTGTTGATTTTCTTATAGAATGGCAGCGAAAGGTAATAATTTGGGGTGGGCAGGACGTTCTGGTGAAATATATTAAATGGATGTCTCATTTGAAAAAATGTGCCCCAGATGCGGATTCCATATTTCTAATGGAAGATTTTTTTTAGAGAAATAAGAAAGGATATTGGTCATAAAAATAATAAGTTAGGAAAGGGTATTTTTGCGCATTTTATTCTTCAAAGTTCAGACTTGTTTTTGGAAATGGCCAAGCGAAATCCGAAAGTTATTTTTGATGAAGTTGCTGAAATTGAAAGGATTATGAACGAAAGTCAAAGTAAGTAAAATAATTCATTACCTTTGTTATCATTTAGCTATGAACTTGCAAGTTGTATGCAAACTCCCCCATAATCATAATACAATATATAAAATTATTTAGTGTTAAGACTAATATTTATGTGTGGATTATTGATGTTGAATAACTCAGGCTTGTGACTAAACCCTCTAATAATTTTGTGTTAAATTCGTTATTGTGGCGTGTCCGTGATTGTGCCCGAAATATGCGCTCTCCAAACAAAGCCTTAGACTGCACTCACCACCTTTATCGGCGCGCCGTACTTTATTTTCCTGCTCAGATCGCAGGGAAAAGGGTGATGTAGGTTGGCGGTGAGTGAAGCCTGTTAGTGGTGGGCAAAGTGATAGTATTTTATCGTTTTCCCGCTCAAAAGGCGGGAATAGTCTCGTTTTGGCAGCAAACACTGCCTGTCGTTAGCTTATTCACACCCACTCACGCAGCAGTGCGCCGCGATCGCCTGCCTTGAACATAACCTCATGGCCATTGGGGCCGCCCAGCATCAGTTTTGCTGAGCCCGACACGCAGCCCGGCACCTCGTGCGCGATGCTGTGATAGTGATGGAAATCGTAGATGCTGGCGACCCATTGCGGCGGCCAACCGGTTTTTTCAAACATACGATGAGAAGCTAAGGTCAGGCCGACAAAAGCCTGAATAAAAACACGGCGGGAAATGGGCGTCATGATGGCCTCCTGGTTACCCGTACAACACCAGTCGGGAACAGAGAGTTCCCGGGTTCGGATAGCAGTTCCTGCCCGTGTATATCAGGGCAGGTTGCGGATGACAGAGGCAATAATCAGGTCGGTTTTATGATCTTATCGCTAAAGCGTAATTTAAAAACCGCTAAAAAACAGGCCGGATGGCATGATCGCTTCCCGCAGTACTTTCTGCACGCCGGTCACTGAAGCATCGCGCTGGCTGTCTGTCCTCATCGCCAGCTCAACAGAAAAAGTGGGCAACGGCAGCGGGCAGGGAACAACGACCAAGCCGGTGATTTCTGCCAGCGCCTTTGCGGCATGAGAAGGGACGGTTGCAATCGCATTGCTCTCTTTAATCAGCCACGGTAGGGCGGCGAAATGCGTGGTGGAGGCAATCACCTTTCGGCTCATCGAGCGGGCAGACAGTTTCTCATCCACTATCCCGACAAACCCGCCTGAGGAGACCAGGATATGCTCGCGCGCCAGGAACGCTTCCAAATCAAACTGACCAGCAGAGTGTTCTGCCAGTAAACAGGCGTAATCCCCGGAACCCAATAACTCCCGGCTCAATAAAGCGGACTTTACCCCGCCAGAAGTCATTGCCAGATCGGCCTGGCGCAGGATCAACATATCTTCAACCAGTTGCGCATGCGTCTGCTTAAACTGAATACGCAGGCCAGGCATATCACGTTTTAACGCGTTGATGATCGTGCTGCCCCAGGCGATTTCAAAGTCGTCAGACATTGCCAAAATAACCGTCCGTCCTTGCCAGTTTTCTGCTTCGCCAGAGAGTGGGGTAAGCGTCTGGCGACATTGGTTCAGGATGGCCGTGATGGCCGTTTTCAGCTCGCTGGCTTTTGCCGTGGGCCGTAAACCGCGCCCGGTGCGTTCGAATAGCCTGTCGCCATAGACCAGGCGGAGCCTGCCCAACGCGGCACTGACCGCCGATTGTGTCAGGTTCAACCTCACCGCGGCTCTGCCTGCCCCGCCTTCCTCGTACAGCGCTTCAAACACCTTGAGCAGGTTGAGATCCACCTTATTGATATCAATATTATTCATATCATTTAGCGCGCCAGCTGAATTGATTGATAACTCAGAGTATCTCAGGATGAAGAAAACACCACAGAGGAAAATGTATGGCGCGTTCACGTGTTGCAGCATTACAACTGGGTTCATCACCGGAAGGAAAAGCGGAGACCCTGAATCAAATCCTGAGTTACGAGGAGGAGATCCGCACGCAGGGGATCCAACTGGTGGTGATGCCGGAAGCCCTGTTGGGAGGGTATCCAAAAGGGAGTGATTTTGGCACCTATCTGGGATTTCGCCTGCCAGAAGGCCGGGAAGAATTTGCCGCCTATTTTGCTAACGCGATCGATGTTCCCGGTGTGGAAACCGATCGGCTGGCAGAATTTTCAACCCGCACCGGCGCGGATATCGTCATCGGCGTCATTGAGCGCAGCGGCAGTTCGCTCTTTTGCAGTGCCCTGTTTTTCTCTGCAGAAAAAGGTCTGGTTGCCAGACACCGAAAGCTGATGCCTACCGGCACCGAAAGGCTGATTTGGGGGCGGGGGGATGGGTCCACCTTACCGATGGTTGAGATGGCCGCAGGGAAAGTGGGCAGCGCGATTTGCTGGGAAAACCACATGCCTCTGCTCCGTGCCGCGATGTATGCGAAAGGGGTGCAAATTTGGTGTGCGCCAACGGTGGACGAGCGGGATGTCTGGCAGGCCTCAATGCGGCATATTGCGCATGAAGGGCGATGTTTTGTGATTTCCGCCTGCCAGGTGCAGCCTTCACCCTCAGCGCTAGGCATCGAGGTGGTCGGCTGGGATCCCCAGCGGCCGCTGATCAAAGGGAACAGCCTGATCGTTGGGCCTCTTGGTGACGTTATTGCCGGACCGCTGCGGGATAAAGCCGGGTTACTGATTGCGGAAATTGATATCGACGAGCTGGTTCGCGCCCGCTATGACTTTGATGTCTCAGGACACTATTCACGGCCTGATATTTTCTCGCTGAAAGTGGATGAACGACCGAAGCACAACGTGGAGTTTCTGAAGTAAACCCGCGGTCCCTCTCCACTCTCTTCCAGCGGAAAGGGACCGGTCGGCTATTCAGCGTGTTCCTTTACCCAACGCACAATATCGGCATGGGTGGCAAACCAGGCGCCATGCGAACGACCGAGCTTGATGGTCTCTTCCAGGATCCACACCCGCGAACGGGCAGAAATGATATGCGGATGCATGGTCAGCTGGAACAAGCCGCCATCCTGATGGGCATATTCCAGCTCACGGCGGAAGATATCGTAGACCGCTTCCGGTGGCGTATAAGGACGTAAGGCCTGAAAGCGGTTCATCATAAAATAGACCGCATCACCGCGGATCCACTCCACGGGAAGCTCGACCACGCCGGTTTCTTCGCCGTCCAGCAACAGTTCATAGCAGTTTTCATCGGCCATTAATGACGAGTCGTACAGCAACCCCATCTCTTTGGCGATCCGCAGCGTGTGCGGGCTGAAATCCCAGGAGGGCGTGCGCATCCCCACGGGCCGGTTGCCGGTTACCTTTTCCAGCGTCTCGGACGCTTTCAGCATCAGGCTGCGTTCATCCTCATACGACAGCACCGAATTCAGCTCATGGATCCAGCCATGCAGCGCGATTTCATGTCCCTGCGCGGTTAGCCTGATTTGCTCTTCAGGATAGAGCAGGGCACAGACCGCCGGGACGTAAAAACTGGCCGGCACGTCCGCCTTACTGAGCAGGGCTTCGATGCGGGGAATGCCCAAACGGGTACCAAACTGGCCCCAGCTCATGCGGCCAAAGGATTTACCCCCTTCGCGCAGCTCATTGGTTTCATGGTCGCTGTCAAAAGAGAGCGCGATAGCGAAGGGCGCGTTATTCGGCCAGTGCGTGGGCTTCAGGGATCTCCCCGCTCTGACGTGATTAACCTTCTGCTGCCAGATGTCGTCCGGCCACTGCCAGGGTTCCTGCTGTGATTCTGTCGGGTACATGGGCTTAACTCCCTCCATCAACTGAGATGATTTGTCCGTGAATAAATGAAGACAGGTCGGACGCCAGCCAAACGGCGGCATTCGAAATGTCACGAGCGGTGCCCAGACGGCGAAGCGCAATGCTGTTTAGCAGCTGTTGCTGACGTTCCTCACCAAAGTTATCCCACTGTTTTTCGTGGCTTCATTGGTGAAGACAAAGCCAGGGGCGATGGCGTTAACCCGACTACCAAAAGGGCCAAGTTCATGAGCCAGCTGGCGACGCCACCGGCATTGTTGACCAGAATATCCACCGGCCGGCTGCCATTGTGGCTGACGTCCGCAATCCAGCTGGCGGCGGCCTGGCGGTCACACAAATCCACCTGCCAGCTGACAATCCCGTCATGCTCCAATCCGGCCAGCGCGCGGATATCACACACGTGCACTTCTGCGCCAAGTGAAGCGAAATGCAGCGCCATCTCGCGGCCGAAACCAATGGCACCGCCACTGATCGCCACGCGTTTACCACTGAATGAAAGGGTCATATAAGCAGCTCATTAAGATTGTTTTCGGCCAGCGGACGTTCGCCGCGTTCGATTTGATGGATCTGAGCGGTCAGCGCGTTGAGTGCGGGCGTTGGAATGCCGCGATCGGCGGCGATGCGGACAACAATCCCCAGCTGGCCGTCCACCTCCGTCGGGCGCTTGCGGATCGCCAAATCGCGCCATATTCCCGAATGGGTTTTGGTATTAGGCCGGTTAAATTCGACCATGTTATGAAAGGTGCTGTTAATGGCTTCAACGCTGGCACCCGTGCGGAAAGCCTGCGGATCGAAGCCGTTAAAGCCCTTCAGCGCAATGCCTTCGGCATCCGCAACCTGCACAATCTCCCGTGCCAGTGCCAGCAGAACCGGGCGGATATCCTCACGCGCCAGACAATCGGCAATGCCTTTTTCGCCGACGGCCTGTGCGAACAGCAGCGAGGCATAGCCCAGTTTTCCCCACAGCCAGCCCGACAGTTCTGCGGACTGAATGATATCCGGTTCAAAGTGGCTTAAATCAGCGTGCAGCGTCGCCAGGCGGGGTGTCAGCGTCCCATTCAACTCGCCAATCACCGCAGCTCCCCGGTTGGAGTAATTGATCTCTCCGGGTCCGGTCCAGTCCGCATAGAAATTAATAAATGCGCCGACGGTGCGCTGCTCACCGACGATCTGGCTGATGGTACTTACGCACAGGCCATTTTGCAGGGATAACACATACCCGTCGGCGTCGAGGAAGGGCACCAGCTGGCGCGTGGCGTCCGCAGTGTGATGCGCCTTGACCGCCAGAAAAATGCGCTGCCACTGATCGGTCAGTTCCGATGGATGAAACGCTTCGGCCTGGACGGTGAAGCTGTCGACCTCGCCGGTAATGGTCAATCCGTCTTGCGGATCGCGGATGCACCCCAAATCAAAATATCTTTGCTCATGGTTGTTCTCCGGTTAGCGCAGGGCTTCAGTGGCCGTTTCACGCAGGCGCATAATCACCCGCCCCGAAGCCAGGCCAGCCAGCATCAGATAGAAGGTCGGCGACACCGGTGAACCGGTGAATTCGATCAGCCCGGTGGCAATAAACGGCGCAAAGCCGCCAAAAATCGCCGTGGACAGGCTGTAGCCAATCGACAGCAACATGGTGCGCGAAGCCGTTGGGAAGATCTCGCACAGCGCAGCCGGTGCCGCACCGGAGAACGCCGCAATAAACAGATTGAAGATAATTTGCACCGTCAGCACCACGTAGAAGGACTTATACGCCAGCACCAGCGAGAACAACGGGTAAGGAAGGATGAGGAAGGCCGCGCAGCACACCAGCAGCAGCGGTTTGCGGCCAATGCGGTCGGAAAGGGCACCAAAAAATGGAATGGTCAGCATCATCACCGCCAGCGCAATGGCGTTGGAGGTCAGCGCCTGGGTCTGGGTGAAGCCCACCTGCTTATTCAGGAAGGTGGGCATATAAGAGAGCATCACATGACAGGAAACCGTCCAGATGATGGCGAAGCCAAAGGTCTGCGCCATCATGAGGATCGCCGGTCCCATCGGGGTTTTGGTCACCGCTTTCGGTTTGCCCTGGGCTTCAATAAAAGCCGGGGTCTCTTCCAGATTACGACGCATATACACCCCGACCGGCAGTAGCAGCACACCCAGCAGGAACGGAATGCGCCAGGCCCAGTCCACCATCTGTTGCTCACTGAAGAGCAGGGTAATCCCCGCCACCACCAGGCTGGTAATCAGCTGCGAGGAGGCAATTGCCGCCTGGCCCAGCGCACCAAAGATACCGCGGCGGTCAGAGGGGGCCGATTCGACAACAAAGGCGGTGGCGGTGCCCCATTCCCCGCCGGCAGACAGGCCCTGGATCAGGCGAATGGTCACCAGCAATATCGGCGCGAGCATGCCAATGGTTTCGTAGGTCGGCAGTAAACCAATGCCGACGGTGCCGAGCGCCATCCCGTAGATGGTGATACGCAGCGCCACGCGGCGGCCATATTTATCGGCAATGCGGCCAATGACGGCACCGCCTAATGGTCTTGCGAGGAAGCCAACGCCAAAGGTGGCAAAGCTGGCCAGCAGACCGGTGGCACCATCGCCCTGATAAAAATTACGGGCGATCAGCGTGGCCATATAGGCGAAGATAATGAAGTCATAGTATTCAAGAACATTGCCGATCATCGCGGCAAACAACTGCCGCCGCTTGTGCCGCGTCAGGCCGTCGGCAGGATAGAGATTCATTTCCTGGGTGAACTGGTCTTGGCTCATAGTCAGGCTCTCAGTCAGAACTGCATCAAAATGAATGTTCATATATATGAACTTAAATTCTCATATATGAATTCATCCTGACAAACAGCTGAAAGCAGATCCAGCCTGCCGGCAACGTCGGAACAGGGCAAAAAACCGTCAATTTAGCGCGGCGATGAGATCGAATTTAAGCGGGTTTGTAGTATTAAAGAGTGGTGATGATGAGAAAGGTGAAATTACTCACCTTCCGTTTGCTTTTATGCAGCGTTAAACACTGTGGTGAACATCCGCCAGCAGGCCAGATAAAAAAGTGAGAAATAAGAAGTTCGTATCATTCTGCGCCTCCTCGCAGAACCGATCAGCCCTTTTCCGCAGCCTGGAGCAGCGCCGTTAAACGCTGTCCCTGTTCCAACACCGTGCGGATAATGGCGGATTTTTTATCGCTAAAGCGGGCCGAAACCGATGAGACGTTTAGCGCAGCAATCGGCTCGCCGTTGCTGTCGCAAATCGCTGTACAGACGCCGGTGCCACCAACGTCGACCTCATCTGCCGAAATGGCGTAATTTCTCGCACCGGCCTGGTTGATCAACGCTTCCAGTTCAAGCGGATCGGTCACGGTATATGTTGTCCAGGGTGACAACGGGCTGCGGGCCAACAACGCCTGCCGTTGCGCCGGGTTTTTAAATGACAAAAACATCCTGCCCATCGCGGTGCAGTGGATTGGCAGCAGCATGGTTGGCGACATCTCATAACGGATAGCCTGTGAGGAGAGAGCCTGATGCACCAGGCGGATCTTGCCTTCAGAGGTCATCACGCCGAGGCTGACGGTTTCTTCCAGCTCGCTGGCCATCTGCTCCATTATCGGTTTGGCCAGCGATAGCACCTGAGTCAGCTTCGCGCCGCCCCAGCTGAAGCCATGCAGACGAAACATCTCGTTAAGCCGGTAGATGCCGCGATCGTTCTTAACCAGGTAGCCGCGCACGCACAGGGTACGCAGTAACCCCAGGGCACTGCTTTTCGGCAGGCTGAAGGTCTCGGAGATAGCGGCAAGGCTGGCTTCCCTTTCGTCCTCGCTGAAATACTCCAGCAAATCCAGAACCCGGGCGGCCGAGCGAACGACATCATTCATAACCATTCCATATGTGTACGGTTGTGCGTATATATGAACACTATACCTTTATCACGCCGGCAATGCATCCGCTGAGCCAATCGCCATCACTCGCGTCGCCTGCTATCCTGCAGGCAGGCAAAAAGCAAAGGAAAAACACGATGGCGGGACTGGTTTTAGTGCCGGGCGTAATGTGTGACGCCGGATTATGGCAGGCAATGACCGACGATCTGGCGGCGTTTGGTCCATTGGTATTTGGCGATCTGTCGCAGGATAGCTCGCTGGAGACAATGGCGGCGCGGGTGCTGCAACAGGCACCCGAGCGCTTCGCGCTGGTGGGCTTTTCGATGGGCGGATTTGTGGCGCGCGAAATGATCCGTCAGGCGCCCGAACGGGTTGAACGGTTGATATTGATCGCCACCTCCAGCCAGCAGGACAGTGAGCAGGCTCAGGCCTTTAAGGCGGCGACGGCGAAAACGCTGCAGTCTGCAAGCGGCGCGTTTCGCGGTCTCGGCCATAAGGCCATTACGCTGTCACTCAGTGAAAAGCATGCCGACGATAGGGGATTACAGCAGCAGGTGCTCGCCATGAGCCAGCGGATGGGAAGGGAAGCGTACTGTCGTCAGCTGCTGATGGCCCGCAACAGCGATACGGCACTTTTATCGCAAATTACCTGCCCAACCCTGGTGATTGCTGCAGCTGAAGATCGGATGCGGACGTTACGTGAATCCGAAGTACTGCGCGATAACATTGCCGGCGCAACGCTTACCGTGATTGAAGATTCCGGCCATATGCTGCCGCTGGAACAGCCGCAAGCGCTGGCCACGGTGATGACGCGCTGGCTGACGGTGCAACCGCTATAAACATTTACCAAAAATAACGCAGATAATCGCTCAAATACTGTCGCGAAAGGGTAAATTAGCGGGGCATTTTGGCATTCGCGGGTAGAGATGGCATTAGATGAAAAAATGGTTACTGGCACCGGTTATCGTGCTGATGGCTTGGCAGGTTGCGGCGGCAGAACACCGCAGCGATCCTGAAGCGGTCAGCCAGAGTTTTTACAGTTGGTATCTGACGGCGTTAAGCAAAGATGAGAGTCCCATCGATGAGCACGATCCGCTGCTCAACACCTATGTGACGCCTGAGCTGCTGAGCAAAATTAATGTGCTGATCAAAAGTCCGGATGGTATGGACGATGATTTCTTCCTGCAGGATCAGGATTACAGTGATTCCTGGGTCGATCATGTCAGCGTCGGGCGCTTTACCCTGAACGGGCTTACCGCCACGGGCGACGTCACCCTGGGTAACGATCCCAACGATCAACAGCTGCTGGTGGTGACACTGCAAAAAAAAGGCGCGATCTGGAAGATCGATGACGTGGAAAAAGAAGAGAATAAGCAGCCCTGACATCTGCACAGGGCTGGACCTTCCTGATATCAGGCGATGACCTGACTGAATTGCTCACGCAGCGTATCCAACAGATCGTACCGTTTGCGGTATTCCGAACGCTTTTTACTGGCGATCTCTTCCAGCGGCTTCCTCGGGAAGCTCAGCGGCAATGAGTAGAGCTTGTTGCCTGACGGCTGGGCGTTCAGCGTTTCCCAAAACTCGTTATAGCTGGCATGGAACAGGCTGCGTTTCTTCAGACGATAGCGCAGGCTGCGGAAGATGTGGCCATTGTCGCTGACCGCCTCAATTTTCGTCACGCCCGTCTCGGCACAGATAAGCGTCAGGGTTTCCATTAACAGCCGTTTTGGAAACAGGCCATAGCACGCCTTGGTCGCTTCGCGGATCAGCTCATGCGGCGTATCGCGATGGGCACCCTGAATCCCCCCAATCATCGCCACCTTCTCACCGTCGACCGTTGTCACTGCAAAGGTCAGCATCGCCAGCTGCACGCCATCCCGGCGGAACAGCAGGTTCACTTCACCTTCACGTTCGCACCGGCCGGTACAGGCCAGGGTGACGGTAAAGGTTTCGCCGTTTTTACCGGCAAGATTCACCAGCTCCACGCCCTGTTGGGTCAGCATCGCCTGGCGTAAGCGCAGGGAAGACAGCTGCTTCACATACTGGTAATGGCTGATGATGGCGTGAGTGCGCGCGGCCATCGGCATGCCATTATAAAGGTAAGGGCGGTGGATCTTGCTCGGCAGCGTGTGTTGGATCGGCAAAACCTCGCGCATCACCGGCTCTTCGGTAATCGCCGTCAGCATCTTGCGGGTGGCCACAGGCCAGGCCAGCGAGCGGAACAGATACTTGATGCGATACTCCGGGTCATACCACAACTTACCCGGCTTAACTTTTCCGGAGATCAGTGACAGAAAAAAGGTCAGGCTGTTTTCCTGATGGGGAACGAGTGTGGTATCGGTCATGGTCGGCATTCCAGGGATGAAAATGACAGTCAACCATGATCACGCTCAACGTTTGGTAAACATCCTGGCCCCGAATGGCCCTGTTCGCAGTCGGTTGAAGCGGCGTTTAATTTGCTGACGACTTAAGGCAAATCAAGGCGCCAAACCGCTGGCTATAAGGGAGAATGAATGAGGGCGGGACGGTAATTATGCTGTGCAGGACTCATACCTGGCGATAGTCTGCAATGCTTTACTGCATACTCTCCCGCCAATCCCGCTGGCAAAGCTTCTTTCTCGGCTGGCCGTAAATGCGCGGTTTATTATGTCAAATCTGTGAACCGCACCGTGTTTTTAGGACAATACCGCAGGCCGAATAGCGGTTACACCGCACTCTTTTACCAGGCACAGTCTCTAATTGTTCCGCTATAAGAATAATCGTTAATGATAATCACCCGCTTTTTGGACAGTGTATGGGCGCTTCTTAATGGCAAAGGCGTGCTTTTTGAGACGGTTTTTATATTCTCAAACCAGCCTTAACTCAAATTTCCAGTTCTTCTAAAGGGTAATATCGGCGATAGGTAAGGGCGAACACATTAGAAAATCCGTGATTATGATTCCTTTGGCGAACACTTCGGAGGCCTAAAGGGGTTAAATCTTAAGTGTTACTTTATGGTTTCTTACAGTGTGACTGGCTCTGATCGTGACGAATGCACCATCAGGCGGGGTTTTAAGCCAAATTGGTGAGTAGCATATGAAATGCACTTTTGCCCAAAAGATGAAAACCATGAACCATTGATTAAAAGAGAATGTTAACGGAATTTTAAGGTGGGTGGGTGTTTTTTGACCTTCCGGTTAGCGAGGTTAATGTCAGGAAAGGCGCATTTATCTTTGGGTTCAAAGATAAATGCGCTCAGAAGGGATTGAAACAGATGGGTTTTTAGCTGGTGATTAGTAAATATACAGCCTAACAGGGGACAATCCAGACAATTAACTCATCAAGAAAAAGCGTCTCCAGAAAATCGAACCGTACTTTTCAATTAGCATTGGGAATATTTTATTTTGGTCCTGCATCTAATATAGAAACGTGCTGTAGATCTCAATTAATGGTTTTCAATGTTGTACGGGTAATGATACACGCTACGGCTAATATCCAGCAGGCGGCAACTGCGGCGAGTCCCGATATCAAAGGTATCCTGAAGGTAATTAACGGCCTGGCGCTTGTCATTGGTAGTAAAGAAGTTTTTAAGTACGCTTTGCAGCATCTCTTTGTCGGAGTTAAGGGTCTGCAGCTCGCGCTCCATGTTATGCACTTTCTCCTCCAGGTCCTTGATTTTACGGCCTTCTTCCGAGGAAAGACCGGAATATTTTTTCTTCCAGCTATAGAAGGTCGCTTCAGAGATACCCAGTTCGTCGCAGATCTCTTTCACCTTTACCCCGCATTCAGATGCTTTAATGGCACTGGTGATTTGCTCTTCTGTATATCGTGACTTTCTCATAAATGCTCTTCCCTTTCTTAACAATAATGTGATGAGAACGACTGCAATAATTAGTGGATCTGATTATTCCAAAAATCACAGCAGTGTCGTTAAGTGCGCGATTTGAATGGCAGGGATTAAGTTAAGTGATTATGAAGAAATATCATCATGGGATTTCTCCTATTTTATTTCCAAACCCCTTAGTTAGCTTTCGATATGCAGGTTTTTGATATAAATTCGTCTCATGAAATCTTCAATGCCAACATGTGATTCAGAATACTCCCGCATGTGCAGCCTGAAATTTGTGCCATGATAATTAGCGCCAAAAAGTGACTTGTGAAAAGGTTTACATGAATTTAAGCGCGTAATTAGCCTGGCTATTTTTCAGCGGTGAAGCGTTAAGACAAAAAAACGCATTTGATTGCGAGCGGATTAGGAATTGTCCGTATTATAAATTTTAGGTCCATTTTTATCGCCAGGTATATTGAGCGTTAATTTTTTCCGTTTTCGACATGGACGTACCGAGTTATTGCAATAAGTGATTAGTTTTACAAAGGATGCTTCGATGAAACACAGCGCAATGTCAAACGCCATCTGGATGATGTCGGAAAAAGTCGTTTCCGTATTTGGAGTGATATTTGTCACATCCTATGTCGCAAAATCCTTTGGCCCCTCAATATTCGGGCAAATAGCATTTTCTGCATCACTTTTTTCAATTGTTCAGACTATCGCTATTTTCGGTACTGAAACCATTCTGTTTAAAAGTATCAGCAAAAATGCGCCAAAAGGAATACGGCTGATGGCGGTGGCCAAACAGCTGAGAATGGTTTTGTTGTTAGTCTTATCTTTGCCGGTATTAATTTACGTCTGGCTGGAGATGCGGGAAAACTTTTTGGTTTTCGCGGTCGCGTCATTCCTGTCGGCAATGTTTGTTACGCAGGATATCTTCAGCGTTTACAACAATGCCCGGTTAGAGTCCCGGATGAACACGGTGGCGAATGCCACGGGAATGATCATCAGTTTTGGCATCAGCTTTTTGGTGGCCTGGTTCAAACTGAGTCCTTTGCTGCTGTCGTTTTCAATCGTAGCGGTCACGCTGGTGCCGTACATGATCAAGCGCAGCCGGTTCCTTCAGGCGAACACCATCAGCTCGCCGCCTAAGCGCAAGCACAGAAGCTATTTGCGCTACCTGTTACATGCGGGATTGCCGCTGGCCATCTCCAGCGTGTTCATCTCAATACAGGTAAAGCTGGCACAATTTTTCCTGGTGGGCGTGGGCTCAGCGCATGAGCTGGGGCTGTTTACCGCCGCCAACACTATCTCTGCTTCGTGGATTTTTATCCCGGTAGCGATCATTACATCCTGCTTTTCTGAGATCTTCAGGGAGCGTGCGGATGTGGCAGTAAAACTGGCCGCAAGGCTGAATGGCTATGTAATGGCAGTTTCCTTTTTGATGCTTCTCGTCGTCGCGCTGTTTGGCGAAAAGATCATCACTACCCTTTATGGGCATGACTACACACAATCAGGAAATCTCGTTACGTTATTGTCGTTAGCAACCTGCTTTTCGGCAATGGGAACAGTAGCTTACCGCTACATGGTGAAGGAAGGTGGTTTTAATTACCTGCTGGTCAAGATCGTGGTGCTGGTCGTAATTAGCGTGGCAACCAACTGGTTCTTCATCCGTTTCTGGGGATTAACAGGCGCAGCCTGGAGCGTTCTGGTCACCGAACTGCTCTCCCTGACCGTAATGAATTATTTCTTTAAGAATGCCGTCATTCTTAAAATACAGCTTTCCTCACTTAACTACAAAACATACAAATGAGGTAAAAAATGTTAAAACTCAAAGCAGAATTGAGAAAAGGCGTCTTATACCTGCTCAAGAAAATGCCGTGGTCTTATCAGGACCGAGTTTACTATTTTCACACTTTTAAGCGGTTACCTAACATTCGCCAGCCGAAACTGTTTAATGAGAAAATTCTGTACCGCAAATTCGTCACTGGCGACTATGTTCGTTATGGGAATCTTTCGGATAAAGTTTTAGTGCGCGATTACATAGCAAAAACAATTGGTGAAGAGTATTTAATCCCTTTGCTGCATGAAACGGCCGATCCGATTTCATTGCTGGGGCTTAAATCCTTAAAAAACACCGTTATTAAACCGAACCACGGTTCTGGTATGGTAGAAATCTTTCTTGAAGAACCAGACTGTATTCAAAAACAGTTGCTGGTGCGCCGGTGTGAAGAGTGGTTGCGCTGTGATTTCTCGCATCAGTCGCGGGAAATTCATTATCGCTACATTAAGCCGCGCATTCTGGTGGAAGAGTATGTTGGTGATGGCAAGTTTGCCGCCATCGATTACAAATTCCACATGTTTAACAAGAAAGACGGCAACTTTGAGTACGTGCTACAGATCATCTACAACCGCTGTGGCAACTCGCCGCTGTCGATGAACTTCTACGTCAACAACCTGGAGCAGTGCTTCTACAAGATCCGCGATACCGGACTGGATATCAGCGGGGATATGGAAACGTTGAAGAAGGCGCTGGAGCTGAGCAAAAAGCTGGCCAGTGACTTCGACTATGTTCGCGTTGACTGGTACATCAGTGAAGGGCAAATCTTCTTTGGTGAGCTGACCTTTACGCCAGGTGCAGGCATGGTGACCGGGCTGGATATGGGCCTGGATAAGATGATGGGTGATATGTGGTTGCAGGAACACAAAGCAGCCGTATTGCCAGCAACGTCAGGAAGCGTTACGCCGCTGCCGGTGGCCTTGAAGAAATTCTGATTGAGCCGAATACAATAACGAGCCGCTGACTCTCTGAGTCAGCGGCTCGTTTGTTTTCAGGGCATAGGATAATCAGTTGGGGTGTGGCTCATCACGTCGATAAACACATCTTTGGTGATGTGCCAGAAATTATGCAGGTTATCCATACTCAGAGTGATACCTAACAGCCCGGTAACGAACCAGCATGACATGCCAATACCCACGCCGGTGAAGACAAAGGCAATGCCTTTGTGGCTGGCCTGACGGCACTTCACGTTAAAGGTGCTGGCAATAAACATCATTACTGCACTAACCAGTTCCCATCTCATCAATACCAGGCTAGCGGTTAAGGTACCCATATCGTTCAAACTCCGAGATTTACTGCCCTGACAAGAGGCGGTGTCATCACCGATTCAGACGAAAAGTTGCCAGGTTGCTTTTCACTTGAACGGACATAACAGGTCACAGAAGTGTGATGACGGTCACATTATATCACTCGATTTTAAAATTTGAACAAAATTTAGGCCTGGTATGGTAGTTTTTTGCGAGGGAAAAATTAAGCCTTTTATTAACTGAGGTTTACCGATTTAATTCCAAAATATGGGGAATAATCCGTATAGCGAAAGAATGAAAACCGTCTTACAGGCTATATTACTGCGCATCATTCCTTATTTGTGGGAAGTAATTACTCTCCGGGATCAATTTTATTTTTATTTTAAGGCAGTTAGCTTTATTTTGAGACGACAAATGACAATTAAACTCATTATAAATGATTAGCCCGGTCGTCCGGTTTTACCTCTTACTTTCATCGGTATTGGTGAAAAGTCAGCAAAAACAGCTGTTTGATATTGCTAGCAATTGGCAGGGGTGTTCTATACTTAAACCTTACTTAGCTTTAATTTGACGTGACTTAAGTCAAATTCCCTCTTTGAGATGAATCCGACCTCTTAAAAGTTGTACAACCCGCCAATGGGTTGTAGGATTTTTCATGGTAAAAATCCTTATAACTCATTCCCTTCCATTTCCACAGGGCGGGATCTCCACACCTCAAATACAGCTCACGCCATATTCGCTAAAGCGAAATGCGGTTACGGAGCAATAAAAAAATAAAGGAGCCTTTGTGTTTTCGACTGACGCAAAACAGCGCCCGCTGACGCCTGATGACGTGGCGGCCTTGAGCAGCCACCACGTGTTACGGGTCCAGCACAACCAACAGGGCCACATTACCTCTGTGGAAGCGCGCCGTGCACAAGGCTAATTCAACGGCTAAAAAACCGCTGCTGACCTTACGAAAAAGTCTGCAACGCATTCATCTGGTGATCATCGTGGTGTCGCTGTTGTTCAGCGGCCTCTCGCTGTCGGTTCTGTCGATGTTTGCCCTGCGCAGCTATGCGGAAAACAATCTCCAGCTGGTGGCCACCACCCTCGGCTACAGCGTGCAGCCGGCGGTGCTGGCGGGCGACGCGGATGCCGCTGACGATATCGTGCGGCAAATCGCGGCGAAAGCAGAGTTTGGCCACGCCAGAATTGTCGATGCCAGTAATCGCCTGCTGGTGAACTGGCCTTCATCTGGGGCGCAACATCATCAGGGTGCCGGGGAGCTGGTCACCCACTGGATTTTCCCGCAGCCTGCCAACGTGCCGATCGTGCACAACGGTAAGGTGATTGGGCAGGTGTGGTTGAGCGGTGATGCCAGCCGGGTGATGCATTACCTTAGCCAGGCGTTGAAATGGCTGAGCGGCAGCCTGCTGGTGACCGCGCTGCTGGCCTCGTGCCTGTCTAACCGCATGCACGCGGGGATCCTCAGCGGGCTGCAAAATATTGCCTCGGTGGCGCACGACGTCCGCCGACGGCGCGCCTTCTCGCTGCGGGTGCCGTCATCGTCAATTGCCGAGCTGAACAAGCTGAGCGGGGATTTCAACAGCCTGCTGGATGAGCTGTCAGACTGGCAGACCCATCTGCAGCGCGAAAACGACTCGCTGGCCCATCAGGCAAGGCATGATGCGCTGACCGGTTTACCTAACCGGACAGCGTTTGAGCGGGCGTTGCACACGCTGATGAACAATCCGCAAACCGCCGATCGGGTGGCGGTGCTGTTTATCGATGTTGACCACTTTAAAGAGGTGAACGATACCTATGGTCACGCTGCCGGGGACAACGTGCTGACGGAAACGGCACATCGCCTGCGTGGCAGGCTGAGGAAAGATGATTTAGTGGCGCGTCTGGGCGGTGATGAGTTTGCGGTGCTGTTGTCGGGCATCGATAACGGCGAGCAGGCGGCCAGAATGGCTGAAAACGTCATCGAAGCGATGCGCGAACCGATCGGGCTGGCAAACGGTTACAGCGTGGCGCAATCGCTGAGTATTGGCGTGGCGCTGGCCAAAAATCACCGCACCGGCGAGGCGATGATTGCCCAGGCCGATGCGGCGATGTACCACATCAAGGAACTGGGCGGCGGCTGGTACTTCTCCCCGTCATTCTGGGGCCAGGATCCGCAGGCCACGCCGAAGATGCGTAACCGGGCCTAGTTGCAGGCCGGGCTGTTGCTGTCCTGCTGCAGTTTGCCGTAAGCGGAGCTGGCAAAGTCGCTGCAGTCGAAGCTGTAGTTCACCTGGCGGGTCAGTGACTGACGGCGCATGGTGTGACGGTAGGCGGTCGGCGTCTGCGAGAACTGACGGCGGAACACGCGGGAGAAGGTCTGCTGCGAGTCGTACCCGTACTGCATGGCAATATCAAACACCGGGCGCTGGGTCTGACTCAGCGCTTCGGCCGCCAGCGTCAGCCGACGCGCGCGAATATAGCCGCCCAACGTCTGTTTGGTGACGGTGCGGAACATCCGCTGCAAATGCCACTTCGAATAGCCCGATTTCGCGGCCACTTCATCAATCGACAGGGTTTTATCCAGGTTGGTTTCAATCCAGTCGGTAAGGGTGTGGATGATGTCGTCATGCATGATGCTCTTCTCCCTGGCGAAATAATTTCTGGTCGTCTTCTCAATGGCTGCTGAGTATAATTCCTCAAGTTAACTTGAGGTAAAGAGCTAAATGAAAAAAAGTCGCAACTGCCCCAACAAGCGAGAACTGACCCCAGGCGACGTGGCGCAACGCTGCGGCGTGGCGGTCTCTGCGCTGCACTTCTATGAAAGCAAAGGGTTAATCACCAGCTTCCGCAATGCCGGTAACCAGCGGCGCTATCACCGCGACGTCCTGCGCCGGGTGGCGATCGTGAAAATTGCGCAGCGCATCGGTATTCCGTTGGCCACCATTGGTGACCATCTGATGCAGCTGCCGGCGGGAAACCGCATGTCGCCGAAAGAGTGGAAGGTGCTGACCGAGAAATGGCGCGAGGAGTTGGATCGGCGCATCGAAACCTTGACCCGGCTGCGTGACGATTTGGACGGTTGCATTGGCTGCGGCTGTTTATCGATGCAGGATTGCCCGCTGCGCAACCCGGACGACAGGCTGAGCGAGCGCGGCACCGGCGCAATCCTGCTGGAGTCTTAGCGGGAGTGAGCGGCATCAGGCTGTGGCGGAGGGTCTATACTGATAACTCTTCGTATAACACAAGGTTAGAGCATGATCACCGTTCACCATCTGAATAACTCCCGATCGCAGCGTGTGCTCTGGATGCTGGAAGAGCTGGAAGTGCCTTACCAGATCAAACGCTATCAGCGTGAGAGCACCATGCTGGCCCCGGACGCGCTGAAAAAAGTGCATCCGCTGGGTAAATCCCCGGTCATCACCGACGAAAATCGCGTGATTGCCGAATCCGGCGCGATCCTTGAATACCTCGCCGAGCGTTATGACGCAGAAAATCGGTTGAAACTAAATGATGAGGATGAGCGCCTGCAGTGTCGTTACTGGCTGCATTATGCCGAAGGGTCGTTAATGCCGCTATTGGTGATGAAGCTGATCTTCAGCCGGATGGGCAAACCGCCGGTGCCGTGGCTACTGCGTCCCATTGGCAATGCCTTTGGTAAGGGCGTGCAGAAAGGCTATCTGGATAAACAGCTGGCGACCCATCGCGAATTTATCGAACAGCATCTGGCGAGCCACGCGTGGTTTGCCGGCAAGCAGTTCAGCATTGCCGACGTGCAGATGAGCTTCCCGATCCAGGCGCTGACCGCGCGAGGCGGCGCCGCCAACTCCCCGGCCATCCAGGCCTGGCTGGCGAAAGTGCAAAACCGTGCCGCCTGGCAGCGTGCCCTGCAACAGGGTGGTGAAGTGAAGCTCGACTGAATGGATTTCTACCTGAAATGCCCCTGCGTTTCAGGTTGCTGCAAATATAGGTGCGATCAGGAGTTGATAATGCACTGATAAAGGCTGGATAATCGTTTGCCTTTAAAATAGTGCGGCTTAATGCGTGACGTAGTAAACGTTTGCCTTTTTTCCGACCGTTGCCCGGCTAACGGGTTTTCGCGGTCTGTGAACAGTGCGTCCTGGGATGGTGAAACGTTGAATCAGTCAGCTTCATGCGTCACGCATCAATAACTCATAAGAAATCTCAGGGGATTTTTCACTATGTCGACTCCTTCTCATCAGCCCGGCGGTTCGCTGGACAGCTGGTTTAACATTTCTGCGCGCGGCAGTTCGGTCCGTCAGGAAATTCTGGCAGGCCTCACCACCTTCCTTGCCATGGTGTATTCGGTGATCGTGGTGCCGTCTATGCTCGGCAAAGCCGGTTTTCCGCCGACGGCGGTCTTCGTCTCCACCTGTCTGGTGGCAGGCTTCGGTTCGCTAATCATGGGCCTGTGGGCCAATCTGCCGATGGCAATTGGTTGCGCGATCTCACTGACCGCCTTTACCGCCTTCAGCCTGGTATTGGGACAGCATATCAGCGTGCCGGTGGCGCTGGGTGCGGTGTTCCTGATGGGGATTCTGTTCACCATCATCTCCGCCACCGGTATCCGCTCGTGGATCCTGCGTAATCTGCCGATGGGCGTGGCGCACGGCACGGGCGTTGGGATTGGCCTGTTCCTGCTGCTGATCGCCGCGGACGGCGTTGGCCTGGTGGTCAAAAACCCTGCGCCGGGCTTGCCTGTGGCGCTCGGTGATTTCGCTTCGTTCCCGGTGATGATGTCGATAGTTGGCCTGGCGGCAATTTTCGGTCTGGAAAAGCTGCGCGTGCCGGGCGGCATTCTGCTGACCATTATCGCCATTTCCATTCTCGGGTTGATTTTTGATCCGGCGGTGAAGTACCAGGGGCTGTTTGCCATGCCAAGCCTGAATGATGCCAATGGTCATTCGCTGGTGTTCAGTCTGGACATCCTCGGTGCGCTGAAGCCTGCGGTACTGCCAAGCGTGCTGGCGCTGGTGATGACGGCGGTGTTCGACGCCACCGGCACCATCCGTGCCGTTGCCGGGCAGGCCAACCTGCTGGATAAAGACAATCAGATCATCAACGGCGGCAAGGCCCTGACCACCGACTCGGTCAGCAGCATCTTCGCCGGTCTGGTGGGCGCATCGCCTGCGGCGGTGTATATCGAATCGGCGGCCGGTACGGCGGCGGGTGGCAAAACCGGCCTGACGGCAATCGTCGTCGGCCTGCTGTTCCTGGCGATCCTGTTCCTGTCGCCGCTGGCGTATCTGGTGCCGGGTTATGCCACGGCACCGGCGCTGATGTATGTCGGCCTGCTGATGTTGAGCAACGTATCAAAAATCGATTTTGACGATTTTGTTGATGCGATGTCCGGTCTGCTGGCAGCGGTATTTATCGTGCTGACCTGTAATATCGTGACCGGCATCATGCTGGGTTTCGGTTCACTGGTGATTGGCCGTATTTTTGCGGGCGAATGGCGCAAGCTGAACGCCGGCACGGTGATTATCGCGGTGGCGCTGGTGGCATTCTATGCCGGCGGCTGGGCGATCTAAACCGTCAGGGGCCGCCCGTCGGCCCCTGATTTTAGCCTTTAACTGCATTAATCCCCCGATAGCGCACTTCCTGTTTTTAAACCCACCGCATTTTTGTTTTACTATTCTCTCAGGTCGATCGTTCCGACTGGCATTTGTGTATTTCGCAGGAAGACAGATAAGGACAACATGGAAATCTTCTTTACCATCCTCATTTTGACGCTGATGGTGTCGCTCTCAGGCGTCGCTGCCCGCATCATTCCGTTTCAAATCCCACTGCCGCTGGTGCAGATCGCCATGGGTGCCTTGCTCGCCTGGCCGACGTTTGGTTTGCACGTCGACTTCGATCCCGAGCTGTTCCTGGTGCTGTTTATCCCGCCGCTGCTGTTTGCCGACGGCTGGAAAACCCCGACCAGTGAGTTTCTGAACCACGGCCGCGAAATTATCGGGCTGGCGCTGGTGCTGGTGTTGATCACCGTGGTCGGGATTGGCTATCTGATTTACTGGCTGGTGCCGGGCATTCCTTTGCTGGCGGCCTTTGCGCTGGCGGCGGTGCTGTCACCGACCGATGCCGTGGCGTTGTCCGGCATTGTCGGGGAAGGGCGCATCCCGAAGAAAATCATGGCGATTTTGCAGGGCGAGGCGTTGATGAACGATGCCTCTGGCCTGGTGTCGCTGAAGTTTGCCGTCGCGGTCGCGATGGGCACCATGGTGTTTACCGTCTCAGGGGCCACCATCGAGTTCCTCAAGGTAGCGATTGGCGGGCTGTTAGCCGGTATCGCCATCTGCTGGCTGTACGGTAAATCGCTGCGTCTGCTCAGCCGCTGGAGCGGTGATGACCCGGCGACGCAAACCGTGCTGCTGTTGCTGCTGCCGTTTGCCTCTTACCTGATCGCCGAACATATCGGCGTGTCCGGGATCCTGGCGGCGGTGGCGGCGGGGATGACCATTTCCCGTTCCGGCATTATCCGCCAGGCCCCGCTGGCGATGCGTCTGCGTGCTAACAGCGTCTGGCAGATGCTGGAATTCGTGTTTAACGGCATGGTGTTCCTGATGTTGGGCCTGCAGCTGCCGGACATCCTCACCAACTCGATGAATCTGGCTGAAGCCGATCCTAACGTCGATTTCTGGATGCTGGCGCTGTCGGTGGTGCTGATTTACGCCGCGCTGATGATTGTGCGTTTTAGCTGGTTGTGGGCGATGCAGCAGATCAGCAAGCGCCTGCTGAAGAAGAAGCCGATGGAGTTCACCAGTTACTCGACGCGTGAGCTGCTGATTGCCTCGTTTGCCGGTGTGCGCGGAGCGATCACCCTGGCCGGTGTGCTGTCGATTCCGCTGTTCCTGACCAATGGCGACGCCTTCCCGGCACGTTACGAGCTGGTGTTTCTGGCGACGGGCGTGATCCTGTTCTCGCTGCTGGTGGGCGTGATTCTGCTGCCGCTGCTGCTGCGCGGCATCGAAGGGATGGATAAAACCGCCCATCGTCATGAAGTGCAGATGGCGCGGGCAGTAATGGCCGGCACAGCGATTGAAAGCCTGCATAAGATGGAAGAGCGTCTGGCCGCCGATACCGAAGAGAACATCGATCCCGAGCTGGTGAAAGAGGTCAGTTCGCGCGTGACCGGCAACCTGCGCCGCCGCGTTGACGGCAAAGAGGATTTGGAGCGTGCGCTATACGCCGAGAATCTGGAGCGCCGCTTCCGTCTGACGGCTCTGCGCGCCGAGCGAGGCGAGCTGTATCACCTGCGCGCCACGCAGAAAATCAGTAACGAAACCATGCAGAAGTTGCTGCACGATCTCGACCTGCTGGAAACGCTGCTGATCGATAAAGAAGAGTAACAGGGATAGATAGCGCAGATAGTCTGGATGACTTTCGCCTGGTAGCGTGAGTTGTCTGGATGTCCGGGGGCTGGGGTTAGAGCGGGCTTTCGCTGTTAGTGCGCAGGTCGCCTGGATGTCCGGGTGACTTGCTCAGGGAGAGAGGGGTGAACGCAAAGACGCCGTAAACCCATCCTTGGGGGCTCAGCGGCGACATCCCTGTCGCCGATGCTTTGCTTTTCCCCCCTCTCTCCCTTCCCCTCAAGCTTCAGCGTTGAATGGTCGATTGTGGACACACACGTCAAACCCATTTTTTTTGACCTGTGTGTCCACCGGCCTAATCCAAAACGTCAGTGTTAGTGGGCGGCGGCATAGAGCACGTTAGCCGGGTGTCTGCGGCAGGGATGCCGCAGCCAAGCCTCCAGGGATGGATTTACGGCGTCCCGGAAAACGTGCTCTATGCTGACGCCTTACCCCCGAAGCTGGTTTTGCCTTTTACTCTTTCATTCCCCCAACCGACAGCGTCGGGGCCTCCCCCGGCCAGAACTCACGACAACAGGCAATCCACGCCTGCGCGCTTTTCGACAGATAGCTGCCTTCCCGCCAGATTAACCCCAGCTTCCACACCAAATCCGACTCTAACGGTAGCCACAGCAGATGCTTCTTATCCAGACGCTGACAAATCGGCTCCGGCAGGATCGCCACGCCCATGCCCGCCTGCACCATCGCCGCCAGGAAATCCCACTGGCCGCTGCGCACCGCGATTTGTGGCGCAAAACCGCTGTTTTGAAACGCCTTCATTAACTGCCGGTTTAACGAAAACTCCTCGTTATAAATCAGAATCGGATGCCCGGCTAACTCCGCAATCGGAATATGCGTGCGCCGCAACCATTCGCTGGTGCGCGGCACCAATACGCATAATGGATGACTCATCAACGGCAGCGAATTGAGCGGCAAATCATCGGCCACCGGCAATGCGGTCAACGCGATATCCAGCGTGCCGGATAACACCGCCTGCTGCACGGTGAGGCCGCCAAATTCGGAAATTTTCAGCTCAACGCCGGGATAACGGTGACGGAAGGCCGAAATCGAACCGGCAATCTGCATCCCGACCATCGGCGGGATCCCCAGCCTCAGCTCGCCGGTTTTTAAATCATTGATATCGGTGATTTCCGCTTCCAGCTGCTTAAACTCCTGCAGGATGGTCAGCCCGCGCTGATAAACCGCCTGCCCGGTATCGGTCAGATGCAGCTTGCGGCCTTCGCGGATCAGCAACGTGCAGCCCAACTCATCTTCCAGCTGACGCAGCATCTTGCTGATGGTCGGCTGGGTGACAAACAGCTGCTCCGCCGCGCGGGTAAAGCTTTGCTGGCGGACCACTTCGACAAAATAACGCAGGGCTCGGACGTCCATAAACATTCCTGAATGGCATAGTTTGAATAATATTAAGTCATTTTTTTCACTCTTTGTTACCGATTTATACTACCCACTCGCAATCTCGGGGAGAGGTCATTATGGCGTTAGCATTACATCCGCAAAGAACGGGCTGGCTGCAACGTGTTCAGGTGCCATTACAGGTGGCGCTGTATATCGGATTCTTTTTAGTGGCTGAGCAACTGGTGGACTGGCTCCACCTGCCGCTGCCGGCCAATATCGTCGGCATGCTGTTGTTGCTGGCGCTGATTATGCTGCGCGTGCTGCCGCTGGACTGGGTTAAAGCCGGATCCCGCTGGCTACTGGCAGAAATGCTGCTGTTCTTTGTGCCGGCGGTGGTGGCGGTGGTCAACTACTCGCAACTGCTGCGCGTCGAAGGCTGGCGCATCATGCTGGTGATCGGCATCAGTACGCTGCTGGTGCTGGCAACGACCGCGCTGGTGGTCGATCGCGTTTATCGCTTCGAAATCTGGCTGGCGGAACGCAAACAGGCCCGCAACCATGAATGATCTGCTGGTCAGCGTACTCTGTCTGATCGCCACGCTGGCGATCTACTTCCTCAACAAACGGCTGTATCGCCGCTGGCATAAGCTGCTGATGATGCCGCTGGTGATGACGCCGATGGTGCTGGTGGCGCTGCTGGTGATCACCCATATCTCCTGGCAGAACTATATCGGCGAAAGCCACTGGCTGCTGTGGCTGCTCGGGCCGGCGACGCTGGCCTTTGCGGTGCCGGTGTATGAAAATCTGGCGATCATCCGCCGCCACTGGATGTCGCTGAGCGCCGGGGTGATCACCGCCACCTCGGTTGCCGTGTTTAGCTCGGTGTGGCTGGCGCGCATGTTAACGCTGCCGGAAGCCATCCAGCGCAGCCTGGCGGTGCGCTCGATCACCACGCCTTTTGCGCTGGCCGCCGCGAAACAGCTCGGCGGACAGCCGGATCTGGTGGCGCTGTTTGTGGTGATCACCGGGGTGTTTGGCATGGCGGTGGGCGACGTGCTGTTTATCCGTCTGGCGGTGAAACAGGGCATGGCGAAAGGGGCCGGATTTGGCGCAGCGTCGCACGGTGCCGGCACCGCCCGCGCCTATGAGATCGGCCAGGAAGAGGGCGTGGTATCAAGCCTGGTGATGATGCTGTCTGGCGTAGTGACGGTGATTATCGCCCCGGCAATTGGCCATTTACTGTGGGCAACGGTCTGACAGACACATCCTGTTACTGCTGTTTTGTAATGTTAACTAAATTCTGCGTTCTGTCAGTGATGTCTCATAGGAATACGCTGGCAGTTGGTTTACTCTGCGAGGCCGCCCGTACAGGGTGTGAGTAAATTCATCAGGAGAATAAAAAATGAAAGCAGTGGCAACTACCGCAGGCGCACTGGCGCTTCTGGCGCTGGCAGGATCCGCGCAGGCAATTGATGGCGGCGTTGACGTCGGTCGTGATTACACCAACCTGCACCTGGGTCTGGGCACCGATTCCCCAGGATTTGCGCTTTCAGGTGACTGGCTGCGTAGCGATCATGATGGCAACGTTGAGAGCCTGGGTCTGGGTTATAACGTCGCGATTGGCGATGTGTTCCTGTCGCCTGGCGCGAAAGTGATGTCGACCAACCCAACTGACAGCAAAGATGGCTATGCCGTTGCCGTCGGTGCTGGCGTGAAGGTGCCGGTCACCCACATGTTCAACGTATTTGGTGAGTACTACTACTCACCGGACGCGTTCTCCAGCCATATCGACAACTACCAGGAAGCGTCTGGCGGCGTGAGCTTCCAGCCAATCTCGCTGGTTGACGTGCGCGTGGGCTATAAGTACATGACCATGAACGGCAAAGACGGTCGTAAAGACAACGTCATTGCTGATGGTCCTTATGTCGGTGCGTCAGTTCACTTCTGATGCGCAAGGGCGGATCGTTCGATCCGCCCCTCAACCCTCGCTTAGTGTGATTTCCCGCCTTCAATCCCGACACCCGTCTGTGAACGCACAAACTGTGCCTGGAAGCGCTTACGCTCCTCTGCGCCCGATGCCGAACTGTCGGTGATCGAGAACAGCCAGGTGCCGATAAAGGCCGCTAACATCGAGAACAGCGCCGGATACTCATACGGGAAGATCGCTTTGGCATTGCCCAGCACCTGAACCCAGATTGTCGGGCCCAGCACCATCAGCATTACCGCCGTAATCAGCCCCAGCCAGCCGCCAATCATCGCGCCACGCGTGGTCAGCTTCGACCAGTACATCGACAACAGGATAATCGGGAAGTTACAGCTCGCCGCGATAGAGAACGCCAGCCCGACCATAAAGGCGATGTTCTGCTTCTCGAACATAATCCCCAGCGCGATGGCGACAAAGCCCAGCAGCACCACGGTTATTTTCGACACCCGCAGCTCCTGCAGCTCGGTGGCCTGGCCTTTGCGGAACACGCTGGCATACAGATCGTGAGAAACCGCAGAAGCGCCCGCCAGGGTCAGACCGGCGACCACCGCCAGAATGGTGGCGAAGGCCACGGCAGAGATAAAGCCGAGGAACAGACTGCCGCCGACCGCATCAGCCAGATGTACCGCCGCCATATTATTGCCGCCGATCAGGACGCCGCTGGCGTCCTTAAACGCCGGATTCGCGCCGACCAGCAGGATCGCACCAAAGCCGATAATAAAGGTCAGGAAGTAGAAATAGCCCATAAAGCCGGTGGCATAGAACACGCTTTTGCGCGCTTCACGGGCATCGCTGACGGTGAAGAAACGCATCAAAATATGCGGCAGGCCAGCGGTACCAAACATCAGTCCCAGCCCCAACGACAGTGCGGAGATGGGGTCGTGAACCAGCCCGCCAGGACGCATAATTTCAACGCCTTTCGGGTGCACCGCCATCGCCTGGGTAAACAGGTTATTGAAGCTGAAGCCGACGGTCTTCATCACCATAAACGCCATAAATGACGCGCCGAACAGCAGCAGCACGGCTTTGATGATCTGCACCCAGGTGGTGGCCAGCATGCCGCCGAACAACACATACATCACCATCAAAATCCCGACCAGCACCACCGCGACATGATAATCCAGGCCGAACAGCAGCTGGATCAGCTTGCCTGCGCCCACCATTTGCGCAATCAGATACAGCGCCACCACCACCAGTGAACCACAGGCGGACAGCGTGCGGATCGGCATCTGTTTCAGACGATAGGACGCCACGTCAGCGAAGGTATAGCGCCCCAGGTTACGCAGACGCTCGGCAATCAGGAACAGGATGATCGGCCAGCCGACCAGGAATCCCAGCGAATAGATCAGCCCGTCATACCCGGAGGTATAAACCAGCGCGGAAATACCCAAAAATGACGCGGCAGACATAAAGTCACCGGCCATCGCCAGACCGTTCTGGAAGCCGGTAATATTGCCGCCGGCGGTATAATAATCGCTGCGCGAGCGGGTACGTTTCGACGCCCAGTAGGTAATTCCCAGCGTAAAGGCGACAAAAATCAGGAACATCACGATCGCTTCATAATTGGTGGGCTGCTTTTGCACCGCACCGGTGATCGCGTCCGCCGCCAGGGCAGAGAACGGCAGCAGCGCCGCCAGACAGAGCAATAAACGAGGGCGCTTCATCCTTTCACCTCTTTCAGCAGTTCACGGGTTAAGCGGTCGAATTCACCGTTGGCGCGCCAGACGTAGACGCCGGTCAGCAGAAAAGAGATCACGATCAGGCCAATACCAATCGGAATACCACGGGTCACGTTGGTACCGGCATGCAGAGGCGCGCCCAGCCAGCCAGGCGCAAAGGCAATTAACAGAATAAAACCGACGTACAGGATGAGCATGATGACGGAGAGCAGAGTGGCAAAGGCCTGGCGTTTTCTCACCAGTTCTTTAAAGCGTGCACTCTTTTCTATCCGTTGATAAATAAGTTCATTCATCACAGAGTCTCCAGAGGTATAAGTACAGGGTTTATTTTTTTAAAAAGGGTAATGGTCAGTGAAAGGAATAATGGGCAGCGTTATTAACGACTTTTTATTACGCTGCCCATCAATAAATGAAATCTATTAACCGGACTTAAGGCATCTTAATAGACTGTTTCTCTTCGAGAAGCTTTTCTACCACGCCAGGATCGGCGAGGGTTGAGGTATCGCCAAGATTGCTGGTATCGCCGGAAGCAATTTTGCGCAGAATACGGCGCATAATTTTACCCGAGCGGGTTTTTGGCAATGAATCCGTCCAGTGCAAGACGTCCGGGGTGGCAATTGGGCCAATCTCTTTACGCACCCAGTTACGCACTTCGGCATACAATTCCGCTGAAGGTTCTTCGCCACTGTTCAGGGTGATATAAGCATAAATCGCCTGGCCTTTAATGCTGTGCTGAATACCGACCACCGCCGCTTCGGCAATTTTCGGATGCGACACCAGCGCCGACTCAATCTCTGCCGTACCCAGACGGTGGCCTGAGACGTTCAGCACGTCATCCACGCGGCCGGTGATCCAGTAGTAGCCATCTTCATCGCGACGGGCACCGTCTCCGCTGAAGTACATGTTCTTAAAGGTGGAGAAGTAGGTCTGCTCAAAGCGATCGTGATCGCCGTACAGCGTGCGCGCCTGGCCCGGCCAGGAGTCAACAATCACCAGATTGCCTTCGCCCGCGCCTTCCTGCGGATTGCCTTCGTTGTCCACCAGTGCCGGCTGCACGCCGAAGAACGGCTTGGTGGCGGAACCGGCTTTCAGCTCGGTGGCACCCGGCAGCGGGGTGATCATAAAGCCGCCGGTTTCGGTCTGCCACCAGGTATCGACGATCGGGCAACGGCCGTCGCCAATCTTGTTGTAATACCATTCCCAGGCTTCCGGGTTAATCGGCTCGCCGACCGAACCCATAATGCGCAGGCTGCTGCGATCGGTACCTGCAATCGCCTTGTCGCCTTCGGCCATCAGGGCGCGAATGGCGGTCGGCGCGGTGTACAGCAGGGTGACCTTATGCTTATCGACCACTTCGGCCATCCGGCTGGGTTTCGGCCAGTTTGGCACCCCTTCAAACATCAGCGTGGTGGCACCACAGGCTAACGGGCCATACAGCAGATAGCTGTGCCCGGTGATCCAGCCAACGTCAGCGGTACACCAGTAGACGTCATCCGGATGATAATCAAAGACATATTTGAAGGTGGTCGCCGCATACACCAGATAGCCACCGGTGGTGTGCAGCACGCCTTTCGGTTTGGCGGTGGAGCCGGAGGTATAGAGGATAAACAGCGGGTCTTCCGCGTTCATCTCTTCGGGCTGATGGTGGGCGCTGGCTTTGTTGACCAGCTCGTGCCACCAGAGATCGCGACCATTTTCCCAGGCCACCTCTTTGCCGGTGCGGCGGAACACCACCACGTTGGCGATCGATGTCACCCCAGGATTGGCCAGCGCATCGTCGACATTTTTCTTTAGCGGGATTGAACGGCCGGCGCGCACGCCTTCATCGGCGGTGACCACCAGCCGGGCGTTGGAGTCGATAATTCGGCCGGCAACGGCTTCCGGTGAGAAGCCGCCAAAAATGACCGAATGCACTGCGCCAATGCGGGCGCAGGCGAGCATGGCAACGGCCGCTTCAGGCACCATTGGCATATAAATAGCCACCACATCGCCGCGCTTCACGCCGAGTTCCAGCAGCACGTTGGCAAAGCGACAGACTTCCCGGTGTAACTCGCGGAAGGTCAGGGTTTTGCTTTCACTGGCATCATCGCCTTCCCAGATAATCGCCGGATGGTCACCGCGGCTGTGCAGATGGCGATCGAGACAGTTGGCCGCCAGGTTCAGCGTGCCGTCTTCAAACCAACGAATATCGATATTGCCCGGCGCGAACGAGGTGTTCTTCACCGCGGTATAGGGTTTGATCCAGTCGAGAATTTTACCTTCCTGGCCCCAAAAAGCATCGGGGTCCTGCACGGACTGCTGGTACATGGACTCATACTGCTGGGCATTAATCAGGGTGTTTTCCGCAATATTGGCGGGAACAGGATGTCGGTGTTGTTGGCTCATGGCTATTCTCCTTGAAGATGTTAATGATATGTCAATCAAAGGTTAATTGAAGCGAGCCGGGGAGTTTTGTTTGCTTTTTGCGCCACAGATCACGTCATAACAACAGGTAATGAAAAGCGCGAAAACGGCCGCCCGAGACGCGAAATTTGCCTTTATTTCCGTCGGTCACAACGCCGACGCGGGCCGCTGGGTTGAGTAAAAAGTAGACAACCGAACCGCAGGGCTATTTCAGGTCACAGCACGATAATGCATAGATATGCTTTATCAGTAACAAATATTGCCAAGTATAACAATGGCTTAGTTTGTGTGGGGCTGTTTCAGAGCTTTATCCTGTCCGCAGGCCATAAAGTAGCCACATCTCGCCGAGGGTTGCAATTTACCCAGTGAAAATGGTACTTATCACGCGCCTGAAATTCAGGTTTCAACCATCCATTATCCGCGAATTAGCCGACTTCGGCCTACTCCCCTTGAGAGTGATTCATTCCGCCAACTGCGCGCGGAGACCGGGTTTTGTTAAGGAAAAAGACAAGTTATGAAAGTAAAATTCAGCCTTGCCTGGCAAATAGTGACGGCGTTAGTACTGGGGATCATCGTCGGCGCTATATTGCATAATCAGCCATCCGAACGTGAATGGTTAATCACCAACATTCTCAGCCCGGCCGGTGACATCTTTATTCACCTGATCAAAATGATTGTCGTGCCGATCGTCATCTCTACGCTGATTGTCGGTATTGCCGGCGTCGGTGATGCAAAAAAACTCGGACGCATTGGCGTGAAAACCATCGTCTATTTCGAAGTGATTACCACCATTGCCATCGTGGTAGGGATTACCCTGGCGAATGTGTTTAAACCTGGCTACGGCATTGATATGTCGACGCTGGCAACGGTGGACATCTCTAAATATGAAGCGACCACGGCACAGGTGCAGAGCGGGGCGCACAGCCTGGTCAACACCATCCTGTCGTTGATCCCGCAGAATATTTTTGCCGCGATCGCCAAGGGCGACATGCTGCCGATCATCTTCTTCTCGGTGCTGTTCGGGCTGGGGCTCTCCTCGCTACCGTCTGAACACCGCGACCCGCTGTTGAAGGTGTTCCGCTCGACCTCGGAAGCGATGTTTAAGGTCACGCACATGATCATGCGTTATGCGCCGATTGGCGTGTTTGCGCTGATCTCGGTGACCATCGCTAACTTTGGTTTCGCCTCCCTGTGGCCGCTGGCGAAGCTGGTGATCCTGGTGTACGCCGCCATCCTGTTCTTCGCCTTTGTGGTGCTGGGCGCGGTGGCCCGACTCTGTGGCCTGCGGATTACCACGCTGATGCGCATCCTGAAAGATGAGCTGATCCTGGCCTACTCCACTTCCAGTTCCGAAACCGTGCTGCCGCGCATCATGGAGAAGATGGAAGCCTACGGCGCGCCAAAATCCATCACCAGTTTTGTGGTGCCGACCGGCTACTCGTTTAACCTCGATGGCTCGACGTTATACCAGAGCATTGCGGCGATCTTTATCGCCCAGCTGTACGGCATTGACCTGTCGATTGGTCAGGAAATCTTGCTGGTCCTGACGCTGATGGTGACCTCGAAGGGCATTGCTGGCGTACCGGGCGTCTCTTTTGTGGTGCTGTTGGCCACGCTGGGTAGCGTCGGTATCCCACTGGAAGGACTGGCCTTTATCGCCGGTGTTGACCGTATCATGGATATGGCGCGTACCGCACTGAACGTGGTCGGTAATGCGCTGGCGGTGCTGGTTATTGCCAAGTGGGAGAACCAGTTTGATGCTAAACAGGCGGTTGCCTACGAGACTAAAATGAAGACCTTAGCCTCGACATCTTGATTTAACGCTGGTGCTGGCGGCAGGCTTTCCTGCTGCCAGCCTTTGCAGCATCTTATATCGGCAGTCAGGTACGAATAAAAGCTGGGCGATCTCAGCCCTTTCTATCCCTTCTCCTAAGATATATCTGCAATACACTAAAACCCGCCTTAATAATAATGGCTTAGCAATTTAAGGGGCATTGCCAGCCCTGGAACCGGTTCAAATTGCACTAATCACGCAGCGGAAGGGCTTTGTCTGCTTTTTGGCCTGGATCGCAAAAGTTAGGTTAAGTCACTAAAGTTCACTGATTTCCCGCCGAAACTATAAAAAAAGATAACTCTTCTGCCTAACCCCAATCCTGGCGACAGCCTCAAGGATGTTGATTCATGCGTACAAATTTGCCCGTAACACAGCAGGAATATGTGTTTGACGATCGTGCCACTCTGATGACCACCACCGACATCAGCAGCCACATCACCTATGCCAACGATGCGTTTATTGAGGCCAGCGGATTTTCGCCGGAAGAGATCGTCGGCCAGCCGCACAATATGGTGCGCCATCCGGATATGCCGCCTGAAGCCTTTGCCGATATGTGGGCGACCCTCAAGCAGGGCGAACCCTGGACCGGGCTGGTGAAGAACCGCCGTAAAAATGGCGATCATTATTGGGTGCGGGCCAACGCCATTCCGGTCGTCCGGGACGGCAAAGTGCAGGGATTTATGTCGGTTCGCACCAAACCCGGCAAGCAGGAAGTGCGCGAAACCGAAAAGCTTTACCGCGCGTTCCGCGAAGGGAAACGTAAAGGCTGGCGCTTCCATAAAGGGCTGCTGGTGCGAACCGGCTTGCTGAGCTGGACCACGCTGTTTAAAACTCTGTCTCTGCGCTGGCGCATCCGCAGCGCGATGATCGCCTTGCTGCCGTTGGCGCTGCTGGGTGTCTGGCTGCTGGGCTTGCCGGGCCGGTCGCTGGCGATCTTTGCCGCCGTCATGGCGGTGCTGTTAATGCTGGCGTCGGCCTGGCTGGAGCAGCAGATTTCCCGCCCGATCGAGCGGATGTGCCAGCAGGCGCTGAAGGTGGCGACCGGGGCCAGCCACAAGGTGGATGAAACCGATCGGGTTGATGACGTCGGCATGACGCTGCGGGCGGTCGGTCAGCTGGGGCTGATGTTCCGCTGGCTGGTGGATGACGTCAGCGGCCAGGCGATTAACGTGCTGAGTGCCAGCGATGCCATCGCCCACGGCAACAACGAACTGAGCCGCCGCACCGAGCAGGCCGCCGCCAACGTGCAGCAAACCGCCGCCACCATGAACGAGATGACCGCGACGGTGCAGAGCAATACCGAAACCGCCCGTCAGGTGAACACGCTGTCGAAAAGCACCAGCGATGTGGCCACCAAAGGCGGCAAGGCGATGAACGAGATGGTGACGATGATGGCCGAAATCGACGAGAGTTCAAAGAAAATCGCCAGCATTACCAGCGTGATCGACGGCATTGCCTTCCAGACCAATATTCTGGCGCTGAACGCCGCGGTGGAAGCCGCACGCGCCGGCGAGCAGGGTAAAGGCTTTGCGGTGGTGGCGGGCGAAGTGCGCAGCCTGGCGCAACGCAGCGCGGTCGCCGCCAGTGAGATTAAGAATCTGGTGGAAAACAGCGCCACCAAGGTGCGGTTGGGCAGCGATCACGTCAACGATGCCGGTAAAACCATGGAAAACATCGTCAGCCAGGTCCAGAACGTCACCTCACTGATTGCGCAGATCAGCGCGGCGACCTCCGAGCAGGCCACCGCGCTCAGCGAAGTCAGCCTGGCGGTGGAAGACCTGGATAACATCACCCATCAAAACGCTGCGCGGGTGGAAGAGGGCGCTCAGGCCTCCGGCCGCATGACGCGTCAGGCAACACGCCTGGTGGAAGCGATCAGCGTCTTCCGCTAACGGTCGGTCCGGTGGCGTGATACGTTTCTGTCACAGCCCGCCGCCGGTAACCGTCATGTCGACCACCTTTATCCCCGAATTTTCCACCCGTCCACTGATCCCCTTTGCCCATGATTATCAGCATGGCGACCGCGAGCGGATGCATCACCACGACTGCGCACAGCTGATCCACAGCCTGACCGGCGTGGTCAGGGTCGAAACCGCCGCCGGACACTGGATTGTGCCGCCGGGGCGCGGCGTCTGGATGCCCGCCGGCGTGCGGCATGCGTTGCAGATCACCGGCCAGGTGGCGGCGAGAACGCTGTTTATCGACCCGCTCGCCCGCGCGGATTTGCCGGTCAGCTGTCAGGTGGTGCAGGTTTCGCCGTTGCTGAGAGAGTTGATCGTCAGCTCGCTGTCGCTGCCGCGCCGTTTTTATCAGGAAACCGGCTTGCAGTTCAGTGACTGGGTGCGCCGCGCCAGGCTGATGGAAGCCCTGACGCGGCTGGCGGCGGGTGATTCGGTGCTGCGCGTGGCGCTGGATATGGGTTACGAAAGCCACAGTGCCTTCAGCGCGATGTTCCGGCGGATTATGGGCGTGGCGCCCAGCGACTATTTCCCGGCCAAAGACGTCCAGTGAGCGAAGGCGTTGAGCAGCGCCTGCAGAGAAGCTCTGGCCACGTCACCATCGATGCCCACACCCCAGCTGCTCTGGCCGTCCGGCAGGATGCAGCGCAGATAGGTCACCGAGCGGCTGTCACTGTGTTGCCCCAGCGTATGCTCGTGGTAATCCTGGATCGACAGCGTGACGTTATAGGTCTTGCTCAATGCCGCCACGGCCGCCGACAGCAGGCCCTTTCCGCGACCGTCCAGTTTCTGGCGTTTTTCGCCCTGCCACAGTTCGCCCTGTAACAGCAGTTCGCCGCCTTCGCCCTGGCTGCGGTAATCCTGCAGTTGCAGCGCGCGAGGCAGGAACAGCCCGTGGTTTTGCTCAATCATCCAGGCAGCACCGCTTTTCCCCGACTGGCTGTTGACGCGGATCACCGCTTCATAGCTGCAGCCGATATCCGCCGGATCGATGGGCAGATACGGCACTTCCCACTGCGCGTCCGGCGTCTGCCGACGGGCGCTGAAGCCTTTTTTAATCGCATCCTGATGCGATCCGGAAAAAGCGGTAAACACCAGTTCACCGGCATACGGATGGCGGGGATGCACCGGCAGCTGGTTGCACTGCTCGACGGTTTCCACCACCTGTTTAATCTGGCTGAAATCGAGACCCGGTGGGATGCCCTGGCTATAGAGGTTCAGCGCCAGCGTCACCAGATCGACATTGCCGGTGCGTTCGCCGTTGCCAAACAGGCAGCCTTCAACGCGGTCGGCCCCGGCCAGCATCGCCAGCTCGGCACAGGCAATGCCGGTGCCACGGTCGTTATGCGGATGCACGCTGATGCACACCTGCGATCGCGCCGAAAAATGGCGGCAGAAGTGCTCAATCTGATCGGCATAAACGTTCGGCGTATTCACTTCCACCGTGGCCGGTAAGTTGACGATCATCGGGCGTTCGGCACAGGGTTGCCAGACGGCGGCGACGGCTTCACAAATCTCCAACGCAAAGTCACTTTCGGTGAAGCAGAAGGTTTCCGGCGAGTATTCAAACGTCCACCGGGTGGTCGGGTTCTCTTCGCAGCGCTGGCGAATTTGTCGGGTGGCGTTGACCGCCAGCGCGACGATCTCTTCCCGGCTTTGGCGGAACACCAGCTTACGGAACACCGGTGCGGTGGCGTTATACAGATGCAAAGTGGCGCGGTGTGCGCCTTCAAGGGCGGCAACGGTGCGGTCGATCAAGTCACTGCGGGCCTGAGTCAGCACCTGAATGGTGACGTTTTCGGGGATATGATCCCCTTCGATCAGCTCACGGACAAAGGCAAAGTCCGTCTGTGACGCCGAGGGGAACGCCACTTCAATTTCGGTGAAACCGCACTGCAGCAGCAGGTTCCAGAACAGCATTTTGCGCTGGCTGTCCATCGGCTCGGCCAGCGCCTGATTACCGTCGTGGAGATCGGTGGATAACCAGCGTGGTGGCCGGGTTAAGATCTTGCCCGGCCACTGACGGTCGGGCAGTGCCAGCACCGGGGAAGTGCGGTATTTTTCTGTGGGGGATAACAGCATGATGAGTCTCCTGAAAGGGAGAAGCATCATGACCGCAGGTCGCGGCAGAGACTGGCGGAAAGCTGACAATCAGTGTGGAAAAAGTGACAAATGAAAAAAAAGCAGACCTTGCGGTCTGCCTTCTGAACGCCCTGGAATTGGCGTGTTGAACCCAAGGGATTTGCTGTCAGCGGTATTAATTGTTGGTTATATAAAATTCCGCTGGCTTATTTTTTATAGGAAAACAATCTCTGCCACAAGCTGTTCCTGGAAATCCGCCATATTTTTAAGCTATTTCGCAAGAAATTGCAGCAAGCTTTACGGTGATATGTGACAAAAACAACACTCTCCTGATCTTTTTCAGAATGTGAAACATTTTCTTTTGGCTGTGCGTAATCATAAAACTGCTCTATATCAATCGGTTGTAATTGATATTGAAAAAAACTAACTGATTGTAACAGCATGTATCAGGTTTTTTGAAACGTCAGTAGAACATTATTCTGCTGAGGGAGTTATACAAAGAATTAATAATTAGTGGAGTCAGTAATAACTATTTTGGTATTGCCGCCAGGTTTTCTGGAAATTGGCTTTATTACTGCAACCCGTTACTGACTCATTTTGCCCAATCACAAAAAATAATTCAGCTACAGTTAGACACTTAGCTCGTTTTCCCCTTCATCATTCACATCATCAGAGAGAGTAGCGTCATGAGTCAGTTTTTTATGAATCAGAAGAGCGGCCTGGTCAATGAAGCCATCGAAGGTGCCCTGATTAGCAGTGGTTTCCACAATATCAGTCAGCTGGACGTGGGGCCGGATATCCGGGTGGTGGTGCGGAATGACTGGGATAAGTCGCGCGTGGCGTTGATTTCCGGCGGGGGTTCCGGTCATGAGCCGGCTCACGTCGGTTTTGTCGGCAAAGGGATGCTGACCGCAGCCGTTTGCGGCGATATTTTTGCCTCACCCAGCGTTGACGCAGTGTTAAGCGCCATTGTTAACGTAACCGGTAATAAAGGCTGTTTGCTGATCGTCAAAAACTACACCGGCGATCGGCTCAATTTTGGTCTGGCGGCGGAGAAGGCGAAGAAGCTGGGCTTCAAGGTCGATTTGGTGATGGTGACCGATGATATCGCCTTGCCGGATAACCCGCAGCCGCGCGGCATTGCGGGAACGGCGTTGGTGCATAAGGTGGCGGGTTATGCGGCAGAGCATGGCAAATCCTTAAAAGACGTGACGGCGCTGGCGAATAAAGCGATTGCGGCCACGGCGAGTATTGGGCTGGCATTTTCCACCTGCCATGTGCCTGGTGAGAAGCGTGATGATCGGGTCAAGGAAGGGCAGAGCGAGTTGGGCATGGGCATTCATGGCGAACCGGGCGCATCGACGCTGAAGACGCAGAACAGCGAGGAGATCGTCAGCGTGTTGGTGGAGAAGCTGGCGAAGCACAATCCGGATGGTAAGAAGGTGGCGTTGTTAGTGAACAATCTTGGCGGTTTTTCGGCGCTGGAGATGGCGGTGTTAACCCGCGAGGTGTTGAAAACGGATCTGGGGAAAACGGTTAAGCAGTTGGTCGGTCCGGCAACGTTGGTCAGTGCGTTGGATATGAAGGGCTTTTCCCTTTCGACACTGGTATTGACGCCCTCGTTGGAGGAAGCGTTGTTGGCGCCAGTGGAAGCCAGCGGCTGGCAGTCGGCGGTGAAGGTGAAGGCGCCGAAGGTGATCAAGGGTAAAAAAGTCGCGTCGCAGCAGAAGGTGAAACCTTCGGAGAATGCCAGCGTTGCAGCGGTGGTGAAGGCCATTTCCAGCACGTTGATTGACCTAGAGAGTGAGCTGAATCAGCTGGATGCGAAGGTCGGTGATGGTGACACCGGTTCAACTTTTGCGGCCGGCGCGGGCAAGGTGTTGAAGGACTTGAAGGCGAAGGCATTGCCATTAGACGATCTGTCCAGTCTGCTGACCTATGTCGGTGAGCAGTTGGCGGTGGTGATGGGGGGCTCCAGCGGGGTATTGATGTCGATTATGTTTACCGCCGCAGGACAAAAGCTGGAAGAGGGCGAGCCGTTAGCGAAGGCGCTGAGTTGGGGACTGGACAGAATGCAGCATTACGGCGGCGCGCAGCCGGGTCATCGCACGATGATCGATGCGTTGCATCCGGCCTTTGCAGCGTTGGTTGCCGGTAAGGATTTGAAGAAGGTGGCTGCCGCGGCGAAGAAGGGCGCGGACAGCACCGCGAAGATGAGTTCAGCCAAAGCCGGGCGTTCATCGTATTTGAACAAGGACAGTCTGAACGGGGTGAAAGACCCAGGCGCTTATGCCGTCGAGCAGGTGTTTGCGACGTTGGCTAAGGGCGGTAAGGCTTAAGGGGTTTAGGGGTAGGTCAAGGACTTGCGGGCTTGAGGTCAAAATCGGCTTTAGTGGTACGGCGTCAGCATAGAGCGCGGTATCCGGGACGCCGTAAATCCTTCCCTGGAGGCTTGGCTGCCGCATCCCTGCGGCAGACACCCGGCTACCGCGCTCCATGCCGCCACCCACTAGCTTTTGAGTTTTGGGTTGAGCTGGTGGTCACACAGGTCAAAGGCTGCTGCTGAGTGGGTTTTGAAGTGTGTTGCCCCATAAGATCAGGCAACACCGAAGCTTTGGGGAAGGGAGAGAGGGGTGATAAGCAAAGCATCGGCGACAGGGATGTCGCCGCTGAGCCCCCAGGGATGGGTTCACGGCGTCTTTGCGTTCACCCCTCTCTCCCTGACCTTGCCACCGAAACATCCAGACGACGTCCAAAACGCAAAATCTGTCCCACATCCCTGCGGTAGGCACCTGACTATCGCGCTTTGTGCCGTCACCCTAAAGCTTCTGAGTTGTTGGTGGTATTGGGGCCGCACAGGTCAAAATCGGCTTTAGTGGTACGGCGTCAGCATAGAGCGCGGTATCCGGGACGCCGTAAATCCTTCCCTGGAGGCTTGGCTGCCGCTTCCCTGCGGCAGACACCCGGCTACCGCGCTCCATGCCGACACCCATTAGCTTTTGAGTTTTGGGTTGGGCTGGTGGTCACACAGGTCAAAGGCTGCTGCTGAGTGGGTTTTGAAGTGTGTTGCCCGATAAGATCAGGCGACACCCCTCTCTCCCTGACCTTGCCACCGAAACATCCAGACGACTTCCAAAATGCCAAATCTGTCCCGCATCCCTGCGGCAGACACCTGGCTATCGCGCACTGTGGAATTACTCGACGGTGACGTCCTGAGGGTCGGGCAGATTATCCAGCGTGCGCTCGAAGCTGCGCAGACGTTTATAGATTGATAACAGCTCGACCAATGTGGTCCAGGAGTTAATCAGATACTGGAATGAACCGCGAACCTGATCGAAAACGTTGGTGATCTGCGTCAGCAACCCGAGGGTGATGGCACCGGTGATGATCGACGGGAACAGGACAAACAGACTGAATACCGCATCAAGCTGCAGATACAGAATGCGTGCAATATTGAAGTACAGATAGTGGAAGTACAGGCGGAAGTAGTTGCGACGCACGTTGGAGAACAGCTCGCGCACGGTCGGTGGACGGGCGCGGTGCGGATCGTCTTCGCCGTACACCAGCTCTTTACGGTACGCGGCTTCAACCCGCTGATTCCTGAACTCCAGACCCGGCAGCTTAATCCCGATAACCGCCAACAGCCCGGTTCCCAGTACGGACCACAGCAGCGCGGCAATCACCAGCGAATAGGGAATGCTGCCGAGAATCGGGATGGTTTTGACGTGGACCGACAGCGCAACCAGCACCGGTAAGAAGGCAATCAGCAGCATGATCGAATTGATAAAGCTGGTGCCCATATCTTCCAGCGTGGAAGAGAAGCGCATGGTGTCTTCCTGCACACGCTGAGCCGCACCCTCAATACCCCGCAGTTCCGGCCAGTGATCCATATAGTAATTGTTCATCGCCGTGCGCCAGCGGAAGATGTAATGGCTGACAAAGAACATATTCAGCACGCCGACCACCACTGCAATCATCGCAATACTTAAAAATCCCTGAAGCTGTAGGTAAAATGCTTCGATCTTGATGGTATTAGGGTGCGACATCGCCTTTTGAATTAAATCATAGAAAGGCTCGTACCAGGCATTCACCGCCACGCTGACCTGCACCGAAAACCAGGTGGCGAAGATAATCAGCGCCGAACCCAGAATCGACCATCGCTGCCACGGATGCGGACTGACGATGGCCCAGAAGGCATAAAATATCGCTACCACCAGCAGATAGTAGAGATAAAAAGCCAGTGCGCTGGGGGCGATAAAGCGCAGTGCGTTATTTGGTAACGGTTCCTGCGCGTTGCCTGCTAAGGCCGAAAAGTGAGTCATCCAGGTACTGGCACCCGCAAACCACAACAGAATGGCCAGGGCACTCCAGAGCACGACACTTCCAAAAAACAGCCCCGGTCGGGGAAAAAATGATTTGAACATAATGACTCCAAATAATGTGCTCTTTTTTTATAACGCTTTTTGCTGTGAACAATCTTATCGCGGTTGTTTCCGAAAGTGTCAGCCCTAAATAAACGCTGAATGTTTTTTAAACAATGCCGATAAACAGAAAACAACCTCTGACATTCATCTGAAATCGCTTGAATTGACAGCGCTTTTCAGTTTATAGCTATTGAGAACATTCTTAGAAAAAACAGACGGCCTGCTGATAAAAGGCAGCGTTAAGCCCATTAGCGTCAAGCCCTGACGCACTTGAAAGCCAGGAGTCTGGACAGGCAAATACCCCTCCAGACCTTCAGCAACCAGGCGAAAAGACCATGACAGAAAATAGCGATGTGATGTACCGCTTATTGGTACAGAGCGTAGTGGATTACGCAATTTATATGCTCAAGCCGGATGGCACCGTCGCCAACTGGAATGCCGGCGCACAGCGCACCAAAGGCTATCTGCCGGACGAAATTGTCGGGAAAAACTTCTCGCTGTTTTACAGCGAACAGGACCGCGCAAAAGGGTTGCCGCAGCATGGGCTGGAAACCGCCACCCGCACCGGTCGCTATGAAGTGGAAGGCTGGCGCTACCGCAAAGACGGCAGCGCCTTCTGGGCGCATGTGATCATTGATGCCGTGCGCGCGGAAGACGGCACGCTGATTGGTTTTGCCAAAATTACCCGCGACTGCACCGAACAAAAGGCCGCCCAGGCCGGGCAGCGTGCGCACGAAGAAAAATTCCGCCTGCTGGTGGATGGCGTCAAAGATTACGCCATCTATATGCTGGATGCCGAAGGCAATGTGGTGAACTGGAATGCCGGTGCCACCCGGTCAAAAGGCTATACCGCCGAAGAGATCGTCGGAAAACACTTCTCGGTGTTTTACAGCACCCAGGATCGACTGGCGAAAGTGCCGGAAGCCAACCTGCGGACCGCGCACCGCACCGGACGCTTTGAAGAGCAGGGCTATCGCTACCGCAAAGACGGCAGCGCTTTCTTTGCCCACGTGGTGATTGATGCGGTCCACGACGACGACGGCAAGCTGATCGGCTACGCCAAAATCACCCGCGACTGCACTGAACAACAGCGTCTGCTGGTCGAGCAGCGTGAAAGGGAGCAGGTGTTCCGCCTGCTGGTGGAAAGCGTGACTGACTACGCCATCTACATGCTGGATCCGAATGGCCTGGTGGTGAACTGGAACGCCGGTGCGCGGCGGGCCAAGGGCTACACCGCCGACGAAATTGTCGGTAAGCACTTCTCCTGTTTCTACAGCGCGCAGGATCGCCTGGCGCGGCTGCCTGAAACCAACCTGAAACTGGCTGAAACCACCGGTCGCTTTGACGACGAGGGCTGGCGCTACCGCAAAGATGGCAGCGCGTTCTGGGCCCATGTGGTGATCGACGCGATCCATAACGACAGTGGTCAGCTGATTGGCTACGCCAAAATCACCCGCGACTGTACCGAAGTGCGGGAATACGAGCAGCAGATTTTACGGGCGAAGGATCTGGCCGAGCAGAACAGCGCCAGGACGGCATCGCTGTCGAAATTCCTCGACACTATCATCGCCAATATTCCCTCTTCGGTGATTGTGGAAGATGTGGTTTCGCGCGAAATCCTGCTGATGAACAACAAGGCCGAACAGCTGCTGGGGCTGACTCGGCAACAGATGAGCGGCAAAAAGCTGGTGGAATGCCTGACTTCTGAAATGGGCGACTATTTCACCCAGCTTTCCACCGCCGCGCAGCGCTTCGAAGGGCTGCATAAAAACGAACAGCTGTTAAATACCCGTGGCGGCGAGCGGATTATCTCCGCCTCGGCGTCGATTATTCGCGGCAACGACGCGCGCACCAACTACGTGCTGCTGATTGCTGATGACGTCACCGATCAGCGTGCCGCCGATGCGCGTATTCATCATATGGCCCATCACGATAACCTCACCAGCCTGCCGAACCGCGTGCTGTTCAGCCAGCGGCTGAATGAGGCGCTGCGTGCCGATCGCGAGGCCGGAAAACTGACCGCCACGCTGGGGCTGGATCTCGATAACTTTAAAAACGTCAACGATGCGCTTGGCCATCAGGTCGGCGACGATTTGCTACGCGCGGTAGCCAGCCGCTTGCGTGGGGTGCTGCGTGATGTCGATACGTTGGCGCGTAATGGCGGCGACGAATTCTCGATTGTGCTGCCCGGCCTGACCCATCAGCAGGAAGCTGACGCGATTGCGCACCGGCTGATTGACGTGACCAAACTGCCGTTTAATGTCGATGGTCATAACCTCTCGGTCGGTCTGAGTATCGGCATCGCGATTGGCGGCCGCGAGCTGGCGACGCCGGAGCAGCTGCTGCGTTGTGCCGATATGGCGCTGTATGAAGCCAAGCGCAACGGTCGTAACCGCTTTGAACACTTCTCGGTAGAAATGGGCGAAGCCGCCAATCTGCGTCGGATGATTGAAAATGACCTGCGCGATGCCATCACCCATAAGCATCTGCGGCTCTACTATCAGCCGATTACCAACAATCACGGTCGCGAAATCATCGGCTACGAAGCGCTGATGCGCTGGCATCACCCGGAAAAAGGGCTGATCATGCCGATGGACTTTATCCCGATTGCCGAAGAAACGGGGTTAATCCACAGCCTGGGCGCTTATGCCCTGTATGAAGCCTGCCGCGAGGCCGCCAAGTGGCCGGCGCACCAGAGCGTGGCGGTTAACCTGTCGCCGCTGCAATTTAAAAACAGCTCGCTGGTGTCGGTGGTGGAAGCAGCGCTGAAAGAGTCCGGGCTGGAGCCGGGCAGGCTGGAAGTGGAGATTACCGAGTCGGTGCTGCTCGACAACACGCTGGTGAATATCCGCACCTTGCAGAAGCTGAAGGCGTTGGGCGTGCGCATTGCGCTGGATGATTTCGGCACCGGCTATTCGTCGCTCAGCTATCTGCGATCCTTCCCGTTCGACAAAATCAAAATTGATAAGTCGTTTATCAACGATATGAAGGACAGCCGGGAAGCGCTGGCGATTATTCGCGCCATTACCGGCATGAGCCGTAGCCTGGATATCCAAATTACGGCAGAAGGGGTGGAGAGCAATGAGCAGTTTGAACAGCTGAAAAGTGAAGGCTGTACGCTGTTCCAGGGCTATTTCTTCGGGCGACCGCAGCCGGCCGAAACGCGGCTTAAAATGTTCAATCCGCCAGAACGCTTCACGGAAGACTCAGCCGGAATCCGCCTCGCGATGGCTGACGCAGCGGTGCCGATCCCCGTCATGCCGGACCGGCATCCCGAACACGGGTCCCCGGCAGAAAAGTAAGCCTGCCGCCGGTATTGCCTGCGCATGCAGGCAATACCGGGCGGGGTTTTAGACCCGCTCCGGATCCAGCCCGCGCGTCTTTGGACCGAAAATCCCAATCACCAGCATCACAATCACCATACTGACCACGATAAAGGCAATCACGCCCTGCGCCCCAGCCACCTGCAAAATCATGCCGATGATAATGCTGCTGAACACCGTGGAAAGACGGCTGAACGAGTAGCAGAACCCGACGGCGCGCGCGCGAATAAAGGTTGGGAACACCTCGGTCTGATAGGCGTGATAGCTGTAGGTCAGCCAGGCGTTGGAATAGGTAATGCAGAAGCCGCAGACGATCAGCAACACCGGGTTAGTTTGCAGCGCAAACAGCGTGCCGAAGACCACCGTCATCAACGAAGCGAGCACGATCTGCCATTTGTTCTCAATCCGGTCGGCATAACGGCTGCAAATCAGCGACCCCAGCGGATAGGCGAGGGTAATGAAAAAGGCGTACAGCAGGCTGTGGGTGATACTCGCGCCTTTGCCGGACAGCAGGGCGGGTAGCCAGTTGCCGAAGCCGAAAAAGCCGATCGCCTGGAAGATATTCATCACCACCAGCATCAGCGTGCGCTGACGGTATTCAGGACGCCAGATATCGCGGAAGCGGCCTTTCTTTTCAATGATGCTACCGGTTTCGATCTTATCTGCCGCCGGTTCGGTACTGGCTTTACCACAGCGGATTTCCATCGCCGTCACGCCTTTATGCGCCTCCAGATGGCGGCCCTGCTGCGCCAGCCAGCGCGGGGACTCCGGCAGATTTTTACGGATAAACCAGATCACCAGCGAGCATAACGCCCCGGCAATCACCACCCAGCGCCAGCCGGTCAGGCCGAGGATCGTTTGCGGCACCAGCCACCATGACATCAGCGCAACCGCCGGCACCGACAGAAACTGCACAAAAAAGGCGAAGGCAAACGCCTTGCTGCGCAGGTAGCTCGGCACCGATTCGGTCAGATAGGTATCGATGGTCACCAGTTCGATGCCCAGCCCGACGCCGACCAGGAAGCGGAAGAAAATGATCCCCTCAGCCTGGTTCTGGAAGGCCATGATCAGCGAAAAACAGCCGTACCAGGCCAGCGCGCACATAAAGGTGATGCGACGGCCAAAGCGGTCGGCATAGGGAGCCAGCAGGCTGGCGCCAAGGAATAAACCCAGGAAGGTGGAAGAGGCAAAGGCGGCCTGATCGGAGATGCCAAACACGCCCTGGCTGCCGACATGGAAAATATTTTCCGCTACCAGACCGGCGCTGATATAGCCGGTCTGAAACAGGTCGTACAGCTCGAAAAACCCACCCAGTGAGAGCAGGGCGATAAAGCGCCATAGTCCGGCTGAGGCCGGCAGTGCATCGATACGTTCGGAAAGCTTATTGTTATTGAATGCAGGTTCAGACGGCATCGTCCCTGGCGAAGAAACTTCACTCATTGCTTTTTAATCCTCGTTCTTGCGGTACTCAGATCCTCCATCCTAAGGGTTTATGTCAGGTTTTGTATATTCAGATGCAAATCTTGTTAATGAATTTGTGCCATTTTGTTTCCCTGCGCTAAATCTTTGCTAAAAGACCTGTTAAACTCTATGGCATTGTTACCGGTAACATTGATTCGGTAACCTGGTTATGTGCCCGATAAAAAAAATACTGCAAGCAACCATGAATCCTAAGCCGAAGCACCAGGCGCAAGTTATTAAGGCAATGTCATGTCGAAAGAAACCACAGGAAGCTCCCGCCGGGACTTTCTGCTGAAAACCATCACCCTGGCTCCGGCCATGGCGATCGGCAGTACCGGAATTGGCGCGCTGACCGCCGCTGCTCCGGCCGCCGCAAAAGAATCCGCGCCATCCGGTCCACAACAAGCCCGTGATTACCAACCGACCTGGTTCACCCCCGAAGAATATGCCTTTGTGCAGGCCGCCTGCGCGCGCCTGATCCCGGCCGACGATCGTGGACCTGGCGCGCTGGAAGCGGGCGTGGCGGAATATATCGATCGCCAGATGAACACGCCGTATGCCATCGGTTCCAACTGGTATATGCAGGGACCTTTCCACCCGGATGCCGACAAAGCGCTGGGTTATCAGTATCCGCTGGTGCCCCGCCAGATTTATCGTTTAGGGCTGGAAGATGCCGATGCGGTGGCCAAAGCGCAGCATGGCAAGGTCTTCGCCAAACTGAGCGCGGATCAGCAGGATGCGCTGCTGCAGGCGTTCGAAGCGGGCAGCGTCGAGTTCAAACAGGTTCCGGCCAAAGTCTTCTTCTCTTTCCTGCTGCAGAACACCCGTGAAGGGTTCTTCAGCGATCCGATCCACGGCGGCAATCAGGGCATGGTCGGCTGGACGCTAATTAACTTCCCCGGCGCGCGTGCTGACTTTATGGACTGGGTTGAGCGTGGCGAGCGTTATCCGTTCCCACCGGTATCGATTCGTGGGGAAAGAGCATAACCATGGCAAACGAAATGAAGAAAGTAGATGCGGTGATCGTCGGCTTCGGCTGGGCAGGATCGATCATGGCCAAAGAGCTGACCGAAGCCGGTCTGAACGTGGTCGCACTGGAACGCGGCCCGCATCGCGATACCTATCCGGACGGCGCCTATCCGCAGGTGATTGATGAGCTGACCTATAACATCCGTAAAAAGCTGTTCCAGGATCTGTCGAAAAGCACCGTCACCATCCGCCACAATTCGGCGCAAACCGCACAGCCTTATCGTCAGCTGGCGGCATTTTTACCGGGCACCGGCACCGGCGGCGCGGGCCTGCACTGGTCAGGCGTGCACTTCCGCGTCGACCCGATGGAACTGCGTATGCGCAGCCATTACGAAGAGCGTTACGGCAAGAACTTCATTCCTGAAGGCATGACCATTCAGGATTACGGCGTCACCTATGACGAGTTGGAACCGTTCTTCGACAAAGCGGAGAAAGTATTTGGTACCTCAGGCTCTGAATGGAGCGTAAAAGGCAAGGTGATTGGTCAGGGCAAGGGCAATCCGTTTGCGCCAGACCGCTCCGATAAATTCCCGCTGCCGGCCCAGAAGCGCACCTTCTCGGCGCAGATGTTTGCCCAGGCAGCAGAATCCATCGGCTATCACCCGTACGATCTGCCGTCGGCCAACACCTCCGGCCCGTATACCAATACCTATGGCGCGCAGATGGGGCCGTGCAACTTCTGCGGTTATTGCAGCGGCTATGCCTGCTACATGTATTCCAAGGCCTCGCCAAACGTCAATATCCTGCCGGCGCTGCGTCAGGAAGCGAAGTTCGAGCTGCGTGAAAATGCCAACGTGCTGCGCGTCAACCTGACCGCCGATAAAAAGCGCGCCACCGGCGTCACCTATGTCGATGCATTAGGCCGTCAGATTGAGCAGCCTGCCGATCTGGTGATCCTCTCTGCTTTCCAGTTCCACAATGTGCACCTGATGCTGCTGTCCGGCATTGGTAAGCCTTACGATCCGGTCACTAACGAAGGGACCGTGGGCCGTAACTTTGCTTACCAGAACATCTCCACCATCAAAGCGTTCTTCGATAAGGACGTGTTCACCAATAACTTTATTGGTGCGGGCGGCGCGGGCGTGGGTCTGGATGATTTCAATGCCGATAACTTTGACCACGCCAAATACGGCTTTGTTGGCGGCTCGCCAATGTGGGTTAACCAGGCGGGCGTGAAGCCTATCTCCGGTCTGCCAACGCCGCCGGGCACGCCAAACTGGGGCAGCAAGTGGAAAGCTGCGGTGGCCGATCACTACACCCATCACGTGTCGATGGATGCGCACGGGGCTCACCAGTCCTATCGCAACAACTATCTGGACCTGGATCCAAACTACAAGGATGCCTTTGGCCAGCCGCTGCTGCGTATGACCTTCGACTGGCAGGACAACGACATCAAGATGTCGCAGTTTATGCACGGCAAAATGCACAAAATTGCCGAAGCAATGAACCCGAAACTGATCAGCGGTTCACCGAAAGCGGCCGGCACGCACTTTGACACCACCGTTTATCAGACAACCCATATGAACGGCGGCGCGATCATGGGTGAAGATCCAAAAACCAGTGCGGTGAACCGTTATCTGCAGAGCTGGGATGTCCCGAACGTGTTTGTCCCCGGCGCTTCTGCCTTCCCACAAGGTTTGGGTTACAACCCAACCGGCATGGTGGCAGCCCTGACCTACTGGTCAGCTAAAGCGATTCGTGAACAGTACCTGAAAAATCCAGGTCCGTTGGTGCAGGCATAAGGACAACCCGATGAAGATGATGATCCCGGCCCTGTTACTGGGCATGGCAAGCTTTGCCGCGCTGGCGGACGACTCCGGCGCGGCGCAGATCCAACGCGGTGAATACCTGGCGCGCGCCGGTGACTGCGTGGCCTGCCACACCAAAGCGGGCGGCCAGCCGTTCGCCGGTGGCCTGTCGATGGCGACGCCAATCGGCAATATTTACTCCACCAACATCACGCCGGATAAGCAAACCGGTATTGGTGATTACAGCTACGACGATTTCCAGAAAGCGGTGCGTCATGGCGTGGCTAAGAACGGCGATACGCTCTATCCGGCGATGCCGTATCCGTCTTACGCGGTGGTCAGCGATGAGGATATGCAGGCGCTGTATGCCTACTTTATGCATGGCGTGCAGCCGGTTGCGCAGGCCAATCAGGACAGCGACATTCCGTGGCCGCTGTCGATGCGCTGGCCGCTGGCCATCTGGCGCGGCATGTTTGCGCCGGACGTGAAGGCCTTCCAGCCAATCAAAGGTCAGGATGCGGTGCTGGCACGCGGTCAGTATCTGGTTGAGGGCCTCGGCCACTGCGGTGCCTGCCATACGCCGCGCAGCCTGACCATGCAGGAAAAAGCCCTCAACGACAGCGAAGGCAGTGACTATCTGTCCGGCAGCAGCGCGCCGATTGATGGCTGGACCGCCAGCAACCTGCGTGGCGATAACCGTGACGGCCTGGGCCGCTGGAGTGAAGACGATCTGGTACAGTTCCTGCGTACTGGCCGCAACGACCAGACCGCCGTATTCGGTGGCATGACCGACGTGGTCGAGCACAGCCTGCAGCACCTCAGCCCGGAAGATGCCAAGGCGATTGCCCGTTATCTGAAGTCGCTGGGCGCGCGCGATCCGAATCAGGTAGGCTTCAAGCCTGATGACGCGGTGGCGAAAGCCCTGTGGAAAGGCGATGACAGCAAGCCAGGTGCCTCGGTGTACGTCGACAGCTGTGCTGCCTGCCATAAAACCGACGGCAGCGGCTATAAGCGCTTCTTCCCGGAACTGCGCGGTAACGCGGTGGTGCAGGCAGAAGACCCAACCTCGCTGATCCATATCGTGCTCAGCGGTGCCACGCTGCCGGGCGTGAAGGGTGCGCCTTCCAGCATCACCATGCCGGCCTTCGGCTGGCGTCTGAACGACCAGCAGGTCGCTGACGTGGTGAACTTTATCCGCAGCAGCTGGGGTAACAGTGCGAAGCAGCAGGTCAGCGCCAGCGATGTGGCGAAAGTGCGCAAGACGGTGCCTGAGCATCAGGGCAATGCCGATGTTGAGAAGCTGACTGAAGTGAAATAAGCGACTTTACGATCGAAAACGGCCAGCAAACTGGCCGTTTTTTTTGCTTTATTTTTAGTCCTCTCGCTATTTTTACCGTGGTATTTCAAAAGGCGTTTGTTATTTCCGAAAAGACGTTACTTTTTAATTTTATGTCAGTTTAAATGCAATATTATTAGTTGCACAGTGTAATGGTTTCCCTGGTGTCGGCATTGACTAAAAATAAAATGACTGCTTATTTTTTTAATTTATTTCCGTATAATAAAGACGAACACGCATTCAATAACACGGTAGAAAATACTCTCGAATTACTATCGTAAAAAATGTTATTAGCTGCGGACTGGACGTTAATTTACGACGGGAGAAATAATGAAAATCGTTGTCACGGATAATCCTTCTTTGCATGATGAAGAGTTCGTTATTGATAATTTATGGAAACATAACAGCCAGTTTGACGAAGTGGATATTACACCGCTTTTCCTTACGCTGCGGGACGAGCAAAACCAGATCCTCGGCGGCCTGGTGGCGCGGACGTGGTGGCAGGGCTTAGAAGTGCAGTATCTCTGGGTTGGTGAAGCCGCACGCGGACAGGGTAAGGGCCGGGAGCTGATGATAAAAGCGGAAGAGGTCGCCAGAAATCGCGGTTGCCGCATGGCCTATGTGGATACCTTTGATTTCCAGGCGAAAGGCTTTTACGAGAAACTGGGCTACAGCGTCTATGGCAGCATGGAAGGCTACCTGGGCAAACATACGCGGTTCTATTTACAGAAAATGTTCTGATAATACGGAAAAAGCTATGCCGCCCGTTAATGCGAAATTCAGCGCTTTTCGGAGCTTTATTACCATGATGGAGCATCTGAACGAGCCCTGGGGTATTGAAGACCTTGATTCCAGAAACATTTATATGAACAAGACCTTTGGATACGCTGACGCCGCTGAAGTTTATTAATCACAAAAAGCCTGGCGTACTGACGACCGATACGGAACATAAATTATTTGCGCCGTCCGAGCTGGATATTATCTTTCTGATGCTGCAACGGTATGCAGCCAAGGAGATCGCTAATATCTTTAACGTCAGCACAAAAATAATTGAAAATCGGGTATATACAATATATCAGAAAGCTGATGTCCATTCATTGAAGCAATTTGAAGAATATTGTATCGCTCACAATCTGGAAAACGCTATCCCTGCCCGTTTGATGAAGAAAGGGATGGAATTTATTTAATACGGAATGTTTCTTTATGCAAATCAATGATTATCCACTTGAACGTGTGCCCCAACGCAGCCGCGTCTCTTTTCTGAGCGTGTGGCTATTTTTAGCGGCTGGCCCGCGATTTTTGCCAGTCTGCTCGGCGGCTACGTTGGCCTGTATGTGACGTGGGGCGTCTCAACCTTTAACTTATTTTTAGTCGCCTGCGTCGGCTATGTCATCCTGGAAAAACTGGCGGAAAAACTCTTTGCAAGCCGCTTGAAAACGGCCTGATTCCGGGCGGATCAAGCGAAGTCATTCCGCTTTATCTTTTTTCTCTTGCTGACCAGGAAGAGACTGAAAAAAGAAAACATTGAGCTGGAAAGAGGCAGTTATCGGCTGCGTTGCTACCCTTTCCATACTGCTTATTCTCCAGCAGCAACGATCATTCAAGGAGAGGTTATGCAAATTTCACCCTATCTGTACTTTGCGGGCAACTGTGAAGAGGCTATCGCGTTTTATCAGCAGGCGATCGATGCTCATCTGAAGGTTAAAATAACGTGGGGCGATGTCCCACCTGAAAAACAGCAGCAGCCGCAGAAGCAAAATCGTGCCAGTGGAGAAAAACCGGCGGACGACAAAATCATGCATGCCCTGCTGCAAGTCGGCGACAGCGAGCTACAGCTGAGCGACAGCGCGGAAGCGGTAAGCTATAACGGTTTTGCCGTTAGCCTGTCGAGCAACGATCCAGCCGAAGGCAAACGTTGGTTTGATAATCTTTCCGCTGGCGGTAAGGTCACGCTGGAATGGGAAGAAACCTTCTGGGCGGCCGGTTTCGGTACGCTGATCGATAAGTTCGGCGTGCCGTGGCGCATTAACGTAAACAAATCCGCTACTGACTGATTTTCAGCCGATCCAGCGTGGCAAGCAGCGCGTCGACCTTCGGCAGCAGCTGCTTTCTGCGTGGCCAGACGATAAACAGCGGCAGACCTTCTACCGCCAGCTCTGGCAGGATCGTCACCAGCGCACCGCTGGCTAACTCTTTTTCCATCAGCCAGGTCGCCATCTGCGCCACGCCGAGTCCGGCTACCACGGCGGCGACCTGGGCTTCGCCATCCCCCAACGCCATCCGATAAGGCAGGGTTCGGGTTATCGTTCGTCCATCCGGCGAGCGGATATGCCACGGACTGGTGCTGCCATCTACCCGATCGTAAACAATGGCTCGCCTTTCAGTTAGCGCCTGCAAAGAGTCAGGCACGCCATGCTGCACCAGATAGTCCGGCGAAGCGCAGAAGATCAGCCTTTCATTACCCAAAAAGCGGTAGCCCAGCGAGGGCGGAAAATCTGTCGAGCCGCCAATACGTATCGCGATATCCACGCCTTCCTCAAACAGATCGACAAAGCGATCGGAAAAAGAGAGAGCAATCTGCATCTCCGGGTTTTGCTGGCAAAATTCGTTGATTAGCGGCATCACCTGCATCCGGCCAAAGGTGTTGGGTACGGCAATCCGCAGTCGTCCGACCGGAATGGCGCGCTGGGCGGCCAGCACCGACTCCGCTTCCGACAGCTCGTTCAGCACGCGCGTGCAGGTTTCATAAAAGGCCTGACCGGCGTCGGTCAGCGCCAGCCGGCGGGTGGTGCGCTCAAACAGCTGCGAACCTAATCGCGCTTCCAGCCTCGCCACGCTTTTACTGACTGCGGAACTGGTCAAGTGCAGTACCGCAGCGGCGGCGGTAAAACTGCCCTGTTCGACGCTGGCCACAAACGGCGTAATGCCCTTAAGGCGGTCCTGAGTCATCATCATTAGGGAATCCAGTTCATTAATTATGTGAATTTATACCTCAGATAAGACTCCAATTCTCTATTAAGCTGATTGTTACCCCCTTTTTCAGGAGTCTGGCTATGCAACAACGTGCACTTATTGTCGGCGTCAGTGGCGTCATTGGAACCGCGCTGGCGGAACAACTCACCGGTGACGGCTGGCAGGTTTACGGCCTGTCACGTGGACGCACCGCGGTGCCTGCCGGTTGCACCGCGCTGACTGCCGATCTCACTGACAAAGCCTCGGTAGAAAAGGCGCTGCAAGGCGTCACCGTGGATAAGGTCTTTTTCAGCGTCTGGGCCCGTCAGGCCAACGAGAAAGAGAACATTCGCGTCAACAGCGCCATGGTTCGCAACGTGATTGACGCGCTGGGCGATAGCCTGAAAGGCGGACACGTCGGCCTGGTCACCGGTCTCAAGCACTACCTCGGCCCGTTTGATGCCTACGGTAAAGGCGCGGTGCCGATGACGCCGTTCCGCGAAGAGCAGGGCCGCCAGCCGGTGGATAACTTCTACTACGCGCAGGAAGACGAAGTGTTCGCTGGTGCCGAAAAATATGGCTACAGCTGGAGCGTGCATCGCCCGCACACCATCATCGGCTTCGCGCTGGGCAATGCGATGAATATGGGCCAGACGCTGGCCGTCTACGCCAGCCTGTGCAAGCAGACCGGCAAGCCGTTTGTCTTCCCAGGATCCAAAGCGCAGTGGGAAGGCGTCACCGATATGACCGACGCGCATATTCTCGCCCAGCAGCTCGAATGGGCCGCCACCACGCCGTCGGCGCAGGATCAGGACTACAACGTGGTGAATGGTGACGTGTTCCGCTGGAAGTGGATGTGGGGCGAAATCGCCAACTACTTCGGCATTGAGGCCGCGCCGTTCCCGGACGAAGTACAGCCGCTGGATGGCCGCATGGACGCTGCTCCCGCCGAATGGCAGGCGCTGGCGAAGCAGTTCAACCTGAAGGAAGCGGATATCAGCAAGCTGGTGTCCTGGTGGCATACCGATGCCGATCTGGGCCGTCCGATGGAAGTGTTTACCGACATCAGCAAGAGCCGCAAGGCGGGCTTCACCGGCTACCAGTCAACGCGTGACGCCTTCTTCGCGCTGTTTGAAAAGCTGAAAGCGGAAAAGTTGATCCCTTCCTGACTTCGGTTTTCAGCAACGACTGTTTCCTGTGGAAAACAATGCAGGGTTAAAGTGTTTTATTGTTGCCAGAATGGCAGTTTGACGTCAGGATGGTTGCAACAGGCCAGTGCAGGGTTAGCCAGCCGTGCTACCTTGAAATACTGACCGACACACTTTAACCCTCTACGTTATACAGGTGCGACCATGAGCAATAAGACTATCCATTGGAACGGCGGCTTACAGCCAGAAGCAGTTAAGGTTTTGTCTGCTGACGGCGGCATGATCGTCTGCCCGACCAAAGTGGGCTACATCATCATGACCTCCGATGCCAAAGGCCTGGAGCGTAAATTTGATGCCAAGCAGCGCAACCGCAATAAGCCGGGCGTGGTGCTGTGTGGTTCTCTGGAGCAGTTGAAAGAGCTGGCGCAGCTGAACCCGGAAATCGAATCGCTGTATCAGCAGCACTGGGATCAAGACGTGCTGTTGGGCTGCATCCTGCCGTGGAAAGAAGACGCGGTTGCACGCATTCCGGAAGACGGTTCTAAAGACCTGATGATGGATCGCCGTCAGACCAGCTGCTTCGTGATCAAATTCGGAACCCCTGGCGAAAACCTGGCGAAAGAGCTGTGGGAAAACCACGGTAAATTCTCCTTCGCCAGCTCCGCTAACCCGTCAGGCAAAGGCAACCGTGGCCTGGTCGAAGGGATCGGCGAGCGTATCGAATCGCAGGCTGACCTGATTATTGAAGCCAACGACTACGTGAAATCCATCCAGCCGAACGAGTCTGAGAAAACCCGTTACGAGCAGGGTGTGATGGTGGCGATGGTGGATGAGCAGGGCAAACTGGTGCCAGAGCAGAAAGGCGAGCGCAACATCACGCCATGTCCAATCCTGATCCGTAAAGGTCTGGATGTGGATAAAATTATGTCGATGCTGTCTGACACCTTTACCACCTGGGATTACCGTCACGGTAATTACTACTAAGCATGATGAGGGCGGACGCTGTTCCGCCCTTTATTTCAACCTCAACGCCTGCTGCAAATCCTCGATAAATACTCTGACCCGCGGTGAAATCATACTGTCGGCTTTGGTCAGGATCCACGACTGATAGACGTCCATTTCCCATTCCGCTAACACCCGACTGAGCTTGCCCTCTTTGACCGCTTCCTGCGCGACGTATTCGGGCAAATAGGCAATGCCGCTGTTCGCGATGGCGGAATTCAGCAGCGCGGTGCTGTTATTGGCGCGAAAACGGCTTCGCACTTCGATATCCAGCTTTTGCTTCTCTTTACGGAACGGCAGCGAGATGGTGTGGGCCGGGCCACGGAACAGGATAAAGTCATGGCGCGGTAAATCGTCCGGCTGGGCGATGGGCGGGAAGCGTTGCAGATAGTCCGGTGCGGCAAACAGGCCCCAGCCGATGTCCATCAACGGCGTGCAGTGGGCGTGCTCCGGCGGCTCGCGGCGGATGACTATCGCCAGATCGACATTGTCATCGACCAGGTTAACCGGGCGATCGGTCAGATCCAGATCGACGCTGACATGCAGGTTATTGGCGACAAACTGATTGAGCACCGGCACGATGCACTGACAGCCAAAGGTGACCGGCGCCACCACGCGCAGGCTGCCGGTCGGCTCTTCGTGATACTGGCGGATAAACAGCCCGGCACTTTTTACTTCGCTGAGGATGCGCGCACAGTAGTGATACCAGGTTATGCCGACATCGGTGACCACGATTTTACGGGTGGTGCGTTGCAGCAGCTTGGTGCCCAGCCGGACTTCCAGTGCGGAGATCTCTTTGCTCACCGAGGATTTGGATAATCCCAGCAGTTTTGCCGCTTCGGTATAGCTCAGCGTCTCCACCACTTTGGCGAAGATCACCATCCCCTGCAGGTTTTCTACGTCGCTCATCGCCGGTCCGGCTCCTGAAAATTCGCTGCCTGAAAAGGGTTGCAGGCGGGGAATAAAGGGGTGTGATAATCAGGGGCGCTAGCTTAATGGTTGGGCAGGGGGAAGTAAATCGTCACGGCAGGCGAGCAGGGGCGGAGCCTGAGCTCCGCCCGCCGGTTAGCGAATTTTTTTCACCAGCACCGGGATTTTACGCAGGTTGTTGGCCAGAAACAGGCCGCCGATCAGCATCACCGCCACAAAGGCGGAAACACCCATCCAACCCCAGTTGTGCCAGAACACGCCACCGAGCGTACCGGCGACGCTGGAGCCGAGGTAATAGAAGAACAGGTACAGCGACGACGCCTGTCCTCGGGCGCGGCGGGCGCGGTGTCCTACCCAGCTGCTGGCCACCGAATGCGCGGCAAAAAAGCCGGCGGCAAACAGCATCAGTCCCGGCAGCACCAGAAACAGCGTGGTGAACTGGGTGGCTAACAAGCCGACCAGCATCAGGCTGAGTGAGCCCATCAGCACCACGCCACGGCCGTACTTCACCGTCATCATTCCCGCGCGCGGCGAGCTGTAGGTGCCGGTCAGATACACTACCGACAGCAGTCCGACCACCGTCTGGCTTAACGAGAACGGCGCGGCCATAAAGCGGTAGCTGACGTAGTTAAACAGCGTGACAAAGCTGCCCATCAGGATAAACCCGACGATAAACAGCATCGGCAGCCCCATATCGCGCCACTGGAACATAAAGTTCACCAGCAGCTTATGCGGCCGCAGCGAGCAGGCGCGGAAATGCTGCGAGGGCGGCAACAGGCGGAAGAACAGCCCGGCGGCCGCCAGCGCAAAGAGCCCGACCACAAACAGCGACACGTTCCACGAGAAGTGATCCGCCAGCATCCCGGTCGACAGTCGGCCGACCAGCCCGCCAATCGAGTTGCCGCTGATATACAGCCCCATCGAGAAGGAGAGGAACACCGGGTGCAGCTCCTCACTCAGCCAGGTCATCGCCACCGCCGCCACGCCGCTGAGGGCCAGGCCGGTCAGCGCACGCATCGCCAGTACGCCTTCCCAGCTGCTCATGGTGGCGCAGATAAGCGTGAAGAACGCCGCCAGCAACAGCGAAATCGACATCACCGATTTGCGCCCGATGGCATCCGACAACGGCCCGGTGACCAGCAATCCCAGTGCCATCATCGCCGTGGTGACGGAAAGTGACAGGCTGCTCTGTGCCGGCGTCAGATGAAAACTCTGCGAGAACACCGGCAGAATGGGCTGAACGCAATACAACACCGCAAACGTCGAAAGCCCGGCACAAAATAGCGCCAGCGTGGCGTGGGTAAAACGCCGGGTTCCACGGGTAATATAGGTTTTATTTATGGGAGCGGATGTATCGAAGGGGGAAACTAAACTGTCATCCTCATCAGAGAGGCTTTCCGAGTGCAACGCTGCGGATTTATTTACTACCGGTGCCACGAGAGTTCCTTAATTAATCATTTAAAGGTCTGGTTTGCTATCAGATAAACGTATTTTTACCAGGCGTGGCAAGGGCTGCACGACGATCTGGCCTGCACAGTATTCGGCGGTTTAAATATAATGTAAATGGTAAAACCAATTATTTTTTATAAACGTAAATTTTTAGTTAATTTAATTTCAAAACTGGATAAATAACCATCATTTTAGCGGTTTGGCTTAAGTGCAGGGCTGGCGGATCTCGAACACCGGCGATGTGGAACGCTCGCTTTTCAATTACTGTAAATTAATATGCAGAATAATCTTAAGTAAGCGCGCACGGTTATTTTTTGAAATATCTTCTCATTGCCGGTAATAAGTTCAATGGGTTGCGTTGTGAGACTGGGGTACTATACTGAGGGCTTGTTTCTGAAATTCAGCGCAATCATTGTCGATATCAATTGGCACAGGAGGTTTCTATCACTTTTAACCAAAATGACCTAATCATTGACAATAATCAGACTGACTACGAAGCCTATTATCACGATTACGAGGCGGGTCTGGAATCGGTCGTTGAACCGCAACCGGAGTCGATTCGTGGTCTGCCCGCATCGGACATCCTGACGCCTTCTGATCGTTATCAGGAGCTGTTTGAAGCCGTGCAAACGTCGCGGATATTTACCGACAGTAAAACGTTTGCCGACTGTGCGCCCAAAATTGAACCTGAACGAATTTTGTACCGCTATTTTATGCAGCGTGAGCGCGAGGATTTTAATTTACTGGCGTTCGTGCTGGAGAATTTTGACCTGCCTAAAGTCCATGACAGCCGCTACGTTTCGGACCCCAATAAATCGATGGGCGAGCATATCGATGCGCTGTGGCCGGTGTTAACCCGTAAGCCGGAAAAGCACTCGGAGTTCTCTTCGCTGCTGCCGTTACCGCAGCCTTACGTGGTGCCGGGCGGACGCTTTGGTGAGACCTACTACTGGGATTCATACTTCAGCATGCTGGGCTTTGCCGCCAGCGGTCGCAACGATCTGCTGAAAAATATGGCGGATAACTTTGCCTGGATGATCGACACCTACGGGCATATCCCTAACGGCAACCGCACCTATTACCTCAGCCGCTCCCAGCCGCCGGTGTTTGCGATGATGGTCGAGCTGTTCGAGAAGGACGGCGTGCACGAAGCGCAGCGCTATCTGAAGCACCTCAAGCGCGAGTACGAATTCTGGATGGACGGTGAAGCGTCGCTGACGCCGAACGAAGCCTATCGCCACGTGGTGATGCTGTCGGATGGCTCGGTGCTCAACCGCTACTGGGACGATCGGGATACGCCGCGCGACGAGTCGTGGATTGAAGATGTGGAAACGGCGAGAAACTCTTCGCGTCCGTCAAACGAAGTGTACCGCGACCTGCGTGCCGGTGCGGCGTCTGGTTGGGACTTCTCGTCGCGCTGGCTCAGCGAGCCGGGCCGTCTGGAGAGCATCCAGACCACCAGCATCGTGCCGGTGGATCTGAACGCCTTCCTTTATAAGCTGGAAACCACCATTGCACGGCTGTCGGCCAGTAAAAACGACCAAGCCACGGCCGAGCTGTTCCAGCAGAAAGCGGTGCGCCGCCGGGAAATCCTCGACAGATATCTGTGGGATGCCGAAGCGGGACTGTATCGCGACTATAACTGGCGTGACCGTGAGAAAGGCGCGTTTTCTGCCGCGTCGGTAACGCCGCTGTTTGTCGGTATGGCGAGCCTCGATCAGGCCACGCACACCGCAGCGGCGATCCGCGCGCATCTGCTGGCGCCGGGCGGGGTGCTGTCAACGGTGGAAGAGACCGGCGAGCAGTGGGACAAGCCTAACGGCTGGGCGCCAATGCAGTGGATGGCGATCAAAGGCCTGAATAACTACGGCGAAGAGCTGCTGGCGAAAGAGATTGCCACCCGCTGGCTGCAGATTGTCGGCGCCACCTACCATCGTCACCACAAGATGGTGGAGAAATATAACGTCGCCGGACGCGCGCCGGTGCTGGCGGGCGGGGGTGAGTACCCGCTGCAGGACGGTTTCGGCTGGACCAACGGCGTCACGCGCCGCCTGCTGGAGATGTACCCGGATGCTGCACCCAAACGCTAATCCGCGTTGTCACTGAATCAGAGCCTTCTTATGAAGGCTCTTTTTTTTTGCTCAGACCCGATCGGGCAAGGAGAAAAAATCCCCACTTTTCGCAATAAATCATGGTATGAAAGAGGATAACCGCTTTTTTAGTAACCCTTTTTGCTTTTTGGGAGCCTGCATGAAAAAAATCGCCCTGTCTGCTTTGGTGTTGCTCGCCTGCGCCAGTTCAAGCGCTTTTGCTGCCGAGTCGCTGCGTTTTGGCGTCGATCCGACCTTCCCGCCGTTTGAGTCCAAAGCGCCAGATGGCAGCCTGCAGGGCTTTGATATCGATATGGGCAATGCCATTTGCCATCAGATGAAGGTGAAATGCGTCTGGGTGCAGACCGGCTACGACGGCATTATTCCGGCGCTGCAGGCGCGTAAATTCGATGCGATCCTCTCGGCGATGGCGATGACCGACAAGCGCCGCCAGCAGGTTGCTTTCACCGATATGCTCTACAACACGCCAAGCGCACTGGTGACCAGGAAGAACAGCGGCCTGAAACCCGATGCCGAGTCACTGAAGGGCAAGTCAGTGGGCGTCGCGCAGGGCACCACCCAGGAGACCTATGCCAAAGCCGTCTGGGCGACCACCGGCATTAACGTGGTGTCCTATCCTAACCAGGAAGAGATCTGGCCGGATCTGGCATCGGGACGGGTAGATGCAACGCTGACCAGCGCCGCCTCAGCGGAAACCGGCTTCCTGAAATCGCCACCGGGCAAGGATTATCAGATCAGCGGCGATACCCTGTATGACAAAAAATACTTCGGCGAAGGCGTGGGGATCGGTCTGCGCAAAGACGATCGGGCGCGGGTTGAGAAGATCAACGCGGCGCTGGCCGAACTGCATAAAAACGGCACCTATGACCAGCTGGCGAAGAAGTACTTCAGCTTTGACGTTTATCATATTCAGAAGTGAGCCTGATGCGATCCCTACCTGATTACAGCGCGCAGCGGGCGCGCTTTCTTGCCGCCGTGGCGCGGGTGGACGGCAAGGTCACCCACTATCCCCATCCGCTGAGCGGACCGAAGGGCGAAGCCTTAAGCACCGATGTGGCGGTGATTGGCGACCCGGCGGCAGACAATCTGCTGCTGATCGTCTCCGGCACCCACGGCGTCGAAGGCTATTACGGATCGGACAGCCAGATCGCCTGGCTGGACGGACTCGACGTGGCGGCAATACCCGTCGGTGTGGCGCTGGTGATGGTGCATCTGATCAATCCGTGGGGCACGGCGCACCTGCGCCGGGTGAATGAAGATAACGCCGATCTTAACCGTAACTTTATCGACTTCGCGGCCGGCGCACCGGATAACGCCGCCTATCGCGATCTGCATGCGGTTTATAGCTGCAAGGATCTGGATGGCGCAGCGCGTCAGCAGGCCGATGCGCTGTTGCAGGCCAGTCGCGAAGCGCTGGGTTGGGCGGGCGTAAAGCGTATTGTGGAAGCCGGTCAGTATCAGTTTGCCGACGGCATTTTCTTCGGCGGCCAGCAGGCCAGCTGGTCGCATCAGACGCTGCAAACCATCATTTCCCGTCACCTGACACAGGCGAAGCGCATCATCAGCTTTGATCTTCACACCGGCGCGGGCGCCTATGGTCATCCGATGCTGATGGCGATTGCCGAACGGGATTATCCGGCGCTCGAACAGGCGCGGGCGATCTTTGGCGAATGGCTGACGGTGCTGATCACTGGCGCCGGACGCGACAGCGAAACCGGCGTCACCGCGACGGCGACCGGCTATCTGTCGCAATTTATGCTGGATCATCTGCCGGAGACGCAGCTGCTGCAGCTGGTGGTGGAGTGCGGCACGCTGGACGGGGAAGCGATGCATCGCCGCATTCGCGACGATCACTGGCTGCATCTGTATGGCGATCCTGCCAGCGATCGGGGGCAGCAGATCAAGCAGGATCTTTATGACGGTTTCTATCCTTGCGATCCTGACTGGCAGGCGCTGATCGCCTTCCGCACCCAGCATATCTTCGCCCGGGCCTGGAAGGCGTTACAACAAGAATATTTACAAGCCAGCTCTCAACAGTGAAACCGACTTCAGTTTCCGTCTTGTCAACTTAACCGTGTTATGCGAGAATGTTGCCAAAATGGAAACTTAAGGGGCAGGGAGTGCATGTCATATCAAAAAGCCCGTTTACAGCAGCGGCACGAAAATACCCTACAGCCAACTCTGCCCTGACATTGCTTTATCGTCAGCTATGCAAGGATGACTTTCCCTCACCAGATGAACTCAAATGTCTTTATCCGAGTCTGGATCGGATGAAATATAGAGATAAGTGGTGGGTCATTGATGTTCTGGGAAACCACATCAGGGTGCTATTTTTTGCCGATTTTGAGCGGGGTAAAATCTTCATTAAGCATATTTGCTCACATTCGGAGTACGACAAATTAATCAAAAAGTATCGGGAGTCACGCCAATGATTACTGAAGCCCTTTCCTGCTCGAGACAGCTTATGAATGCCGTTCCGCTGCTTGCGGGTAGCCATGAACGTTCTGATTATGAGCAGGCACTCAGCCTGGCGGAGTATCTGGTTGAACACGACCCGGATAATCCGTTGCTGGAAATCCTGTGCAATAAAATCGATCTCTATGAGGGCCTTTCTGAGGAGTTTTCGGATTTCAATGCCAGCCTTAAGGCCATCCCAACAGGTGTAGGGGTCCTTAAAACCTTGATAGATCAATATCAGCTTAAACTGAGCGATCTGGAGGAGGAGATTGGCAAGAAATCGCTGGTCAGCCGTATTCTCAGCGGCGATCGAAAGCTGACTATTGAACATATCAGAGCGCTGTCACGGCGTTTTTCTGTGCCGGTCGAACTGTTCATTGATAAATAAGGTGCAGGGCTGAATGACATCAGTCCTGCACAGCAAACAGAGAGCAGGAGAGCAACATATTGTCCGAAGCGGATCACCTCGCGGTGTTCCGGCGATTACAAACGGCCGTAAAAGGTCATGCGGGCGGTTTCGGACAGGGCAATATCGGGCTGGGCATTGTACGCCAGCACCACTAACATCCGGCTGGTATCGCCTTCGGTTGGCGTGACGCGGTGCAGCGCATTGCGACCGCGGAACAGCACCAGGTCGCCGGGATTAATCGCCAGCTTTTCGACCGGCTGCTGCTGGTGCAGCACCTTTTCCACACCCTCGAAATTCATCTCGCCCGCTTCTGCATTGCGCAGATTGCTGACGTATTCAAACACGCCGCCGCCCTGCGGTTTCTGGATCAGCAGGGTGATAGCAAACGACGAGTTATCGAAGTGCCAGCCCAGTTCCTGGCCGGTATGCGCATAGTGCAAATTGATGGAGGAGAGGGGATCCGCATAGGGATACAGCTGCTGCTCACCCAGCACGCTGCACAGAAACGCTTTAAATGCCTCGGCGTTATACAGCGTGCACAAAGGGGAGTGCTCGGGCACCTGATCATCCGTGATGCAGCCTTTGGACGAGACAATCTGATGGTTGCGCGGATGATCGGCCGCATAGGCGTCATCCGGCGCTTTCAGATACACGTTGTGCTTGCTGGCGGTGTAAAACGCCAGATGCTGCTGCGCTTCACCTTCCTGGCGTATGGCGTCCAGCGCGTCGGCAGTCAGAAAATTTCGCAGGACCAGCGCACCGCTGTCGTCCAGCGACGCTTTGCAACTGGCAAGGTATTTGGCATCCATAATCGGATGGGAGGACAAATTGATAATCGGGGCCAGCTGGGTCATCACACGCTCATCGTCATCAGTTATCAGGATTTCTTACTCTACTGCCAGTTGGTCTTGCTCACCAGATATTCACCGTGCCGATTCGCTGTTTTGTCGTTAACTGACTAAAGTTAAAAGCTAAATTGTGATCAACATCCAACAGGAGCCACGAATGCGAATTGGACTTGTGGGATACGGCACCGGCGGTCAGAACTTTCATGCACCGTTTATTACCGCGGCAAAAGGCGTGGAGCTGGTGGGGATCGTCGCCAGAGCACCGGCCACCATTGCCCGCGTGAAGGCGGATTTTCCGGATGTCCCGATCTATCCAAACCTGACGTCGATGCTGGAGGCCGGCGTGGATATCGTCACCATCACCACCCCCCCGCAAACCCGCCGTGAGCTGGTGCTGGAAGCGATTGAGGCGAGCGTGGCGGTGATTGCCGATAAGCCGTTTGCGCCGGATGCCGCCACCGGACGCGAACTGGCCGCCGCCGCGAAAGCGAAAGGCGTGGTGTTGGGCATTTATCATAATCGCCGCTTTGACGCAGATATCCTGACGCTGCGGGATGTGCTGGAACAGCAGCGCGTCGGCAAGCTGTGGCGGCTGCATAACCGCATGGATCTTGACGATCCCCATACCCTGGAAGGCGGCGAAACCGGCGGCCTGCTGCGTGATATGGGTAGCCACCTGGTCGATCAGGCGGTGTGGCTGCTTGGGCCGGTGAAATCGGTGCTGGCTCAGACTGATAGGGTCGACCGCCCGGAAGGCCAGACCGATGCCAGCTTTGTCATCACCCTGACGCACACCAGCGGCGTGCATTCGCATATCTCTTCCAGCAAGCTGAATCACCTGGCCGCGCGCGATATCCGCGCCTATGGCGACCAGGGCAGTTACGTCTCTAACGGCACGGACGTGCAGGCCAACGCCATCTTTGCCGGAAAACGTCCGGCCGACGATCTGCAAGGCTGGGGCTATGAAGATCGGGCGCTGTGGGGAACGCTGCGCACGGCGGCGGGTGAAGAACGCGTGCCGTCAGCGCAGGGCTGCTATCACGCCTATTACGAAGCTTTCGCCAGGGCCGTGCGGGAAGGGACCGCACCTCCGGTCACGCCCGAGCAGGCGATTATGACGCTGGAAGTGCTGGATGCGGCGTTGCTGAGCGCCAAAGAAGGGCAGCTGGTGACGCTGGAATAAGCGGCTCAGCGGCCTGCTGCTAACAAGCTGGCCGGATGCCTCTGAAGACATCGGGGCATCAGCAGCCAGCCAGCAATGGCAACAGTCCGCCTTCCTGAAGCAGTGTTTCCAGTGGGGCGAACAGCGGCTGCGGCAATTCATCGGCGGAACACCATTCCCAGCCAGCACATTTGTCGGGTTCACAGCGCTGCGGCGTGCCGCGAATGTCTTCTGCCAGCATAAAAAGCGTAACGTAGTGTTTCTTCTCGGCGATAAAAAAGTCGTTAGTGAACGCGACCTTAGCCAGTTTTCCCACCACTAGACCCGTCTCTTCCAGCACTTCCCGACGCGCACACTCCTCTGGCGTTTCGCCAAATTCCAGGTGTCCGCCGGGCGCTGACCAGCTGTCTGCGCCATGGCTTCCCCTGCGTCGGCCCAGTAACAGCCTGCCTTCCCGCACAATCAGTACGCCTACGCCAATTTTGGGCTGGGTCATTTCTGTCTCCTTCGAGGGCCGGGTGAATCCGCCATTGTTAGCCAGAAGCTTTCTCAACGTCGCCAGCATACTGGCGGCGATGATCCATAATCTGTTGCAGGTTCATCTCAATCCAGTCTGCTAACCCGATCACCTGGCCCCGCACCTCATGCCCGCTTGGCGAAAGGCGGTACTCAACGTGTGGCGGGATCACGTCGTAGGCTATACGCTCTACAAAGCCATCCTCTTCCATAAATCGTAACGTTTGCGACAGCATGCGTTCACTGATGCCGCCGATTTTTCTTCTCAGTTCGCTAAAGCGCAGCGTGTCATCCTGCAAGGCGACGAGGATCAGCAGGCTCCAGCGGCTGGTCAGCCGTTTCAGCACGTCGCGTGAGGGGCAGTTGGCATCGAACAGTTCACCCCGGCGAAACTTTTCGCTGAGCGAGTCACAGGCCGGATCTTGATTTTTTTTCACACTAACATTCCTGTAAGTACTTACTTTTGATTAGTGTATGGCATAGGCTGGTTGGGTGAAAGCGATTTCGGCGGCAGCGGCCGCCACACCTTATTAAAATTCACAGGAGATAATCATGATTGCTGTTACCGGTGCGACTGGCCAACTGGGCCGCTTAGTGATTGATGCTTTACTGAAAAAAGTGCCTGCCGCGGAAATTATTGCCGCCGTGCGTTCGCCTGAAAAGGCGGCGGATCTGGCGGCGTTGGGCGTGCAGCTGCGCCAGGCCGACTATGCCAAACCCGAAACCCTGGCCAGCGCCTTCAGTGGCGTGGAAAAAGTGCTGCTGATCTCGTCCAGCGAAGTCGGTGCGCGTGAGGCGCAGCATAAAGCGGTGATCGCCGCGGCAAAAGAGGCGGGTGTGTCTCTGCTGGCCTACACCAGCTTGCTGCATGCGGACACCAGCCCGCTGGGACTGGCAACGGAACACCGGGCCACCGAGCAGGCGTTGATTGCATCAAACGTGCCTTACGCCATATTACGTAACGGCTGGTATACCGAAAACTATGCCGCCAGCATTGCGCCGGCCATCACGCACGGCGCATTTATTGGCGCAGCAGCCGAGGGCAAGATTGCCTCCGCCAGCCGCAAGGATTATGCCGAAGCCGCTGCTGCGGTGCTGGCTGGCAATGAGGCTGCGGGGCAGATCTATGAGCTGTCTGGCGATACCGCTTACACCCTGGCGGAATTCACTGCCGAGATTGCCCGCCAGAGCGGCAAAGCCATCCAGTATATCGATATGCCACAGGCCGATTTCTCCGCCGCGCTGAAAGGCGCAGGCCTGCCGGACTGGCTGGCAGAGATGCTGGCGGATTCTGATGCCGCAGCGGCGAAAGGCGGTCTGTTTGATGACAGCCACACCCTGAGCAAACTGACCGGACACCCGACCACCCCGTGGCAGGATGTGGTCAAAGCGTTCGTGACCAAAGGCTGATGATTACGGGAGAGTCTGACTCTCCCGTGCTTCTTTATGCTGGCTGGCGTGGAATCGCCATAACACTGGCACCACCAACAACGCGATCGCCGCCGCGCCACAGAAAATCCCACTGCGATTGCCAGGCATCAGCGCCATAAAAGAAGAGCAGAACTGCCCGGAAAAAATTGCCATCGACAGGTAAGCCAGATTTTGTCCCCGGCGACTGACCGGGCTGTGCTCAACCACCAGATGATTGACCAGCGGCACCGACAGACCAAATCCGCATCCCATCAGAATGCCTGCGGCGATCAAGCCACCGGGATCGGAAGAAAAAGCCAGCAGCAGATGCGCGGCAGCATAGGCCACAAACGCCAGATACAGCGTCGTAAACTCCCCCAGTACCCTGACGGCGCGCGGCATCAGCCAGGCGGCAACCACCGCCATCAGCGAAATAAATGCCAGGCAAACAGATACAAACTGAATGGCCAGCGCCAGCCTGCCGTGGCCAGCAACCCGCCAAAGAACAGGAAAATCACCCCACCCAGCTCAATCGACATGCCCTGACGCGCAATCATCTTCAGCCGCTGTTCGCCGCTAAAGAAGCTGGAAAGCAGCCCGGTTCCGGCTGACATCACTAGCGCCGTTGACCCTCCTAACAGAAAACGATCGGCGAACAGCACTGCCGGATGCAACAGGAACGCCCCGGCGGCGCCTAACGCGCCATAGCTCAGCAGACCCACCATCCGTTTTGACGATCGGCTGGAAGGTTTACTGCGCGCGTTATTACAAACCAAAGCGGAAATAGAATCCCTGGCGGGAAAGTAATTTCGCGTGTCGGCTAATCTTTTTGACAGACCCGGTCAAATATCTTCACTATCGGTACAGAGATTAATCTTGCACTATCAGCGGTACACTTCGCGAAAATAAAGGCTAGATTGATGTCCTTAATCAAAAAAATGTCCGTTCCGTTATTAATTACCGCTGCGTTATATTCTCAGTTCTCTGCGGCTGCTGTTGAAAGCTATGCGATGGATTCAGGCCACACCTCGGTTGTCGTCTCCTGGACGCACTTTGGTTTTTCGCATCCTACAGCTGATTTATCGGGCATCACCGGTAATATTGATTTTGATAATAGCAACGTGGCGAAATCAAAAGTGGATGTTTCCATTCCGGTTGACACCATTAATACCCATGTTGATGCGCTGACCACCGAATTTAAAGGTGCTGAGTATTTCGACGTGACTAAATTCCCAACCGCGACCTTCAAAAGCACCAAAGTGGTCAGCAAAGGGAAAAATAAAATGGACGTTTACGGCGACCTGACCATCAAAGATATTACCAAGCCGGTGATCCTGCACGCGGTGCTGAACAAGCAGGGTATGCATCCGATGGTGAAGAAGCAGGCGGTTGGCTTTGATGCCACCACCACCTTCAAGCGCTCTGATTTCAAGCTGGATAAATATGTGCCAGCCGTCAGCGATGACGTGAAGCTGACTATTTCTACCGAAGCTTACGCGAAATAAGCTTTTTCAGTGCGGAAGGCCTGCTTTCCGCACTGCTTATCGTCCTCTTCTGCGATTTCCCTGCCTGGGCTACAACCAGAATTTCTTCTTACTGGTTTTGCCAATCCCCGGATTACAGCTGTTGGTCGGATCGAGCTGACGCATATGCGACTCATGTTCACAGGACGCGTGATAAAGATGGCCGACGTTATGCTCCGCCGGATATTTCGCGCCACGCCGATCGAGGTATTCCAGCACATCATGTTTAAACGCCAGCGCATCCACGCCAGGTTTCAAAATATAGTCCTGATGATTCACAAAGCAGAAGAAGTGCCCACAGCACGAGTCTTCCTGTACCTGATCCTGCAACGCCTGCGGTAATTTAATTCGCCATTCCGTATCGTTTCGACGTAATGCCACGTCAAAGGCTACCAGCCGCCGATCGGTATTAATGCCTTTATAGTCGCAATACGAGATGGTGCAGCCGCCGACGCCGAAACGCACCAGGAAAGCATCCCGCTCTTCGCGCGCGTCGCAGGCAAAATACTGACCCGACCGATTGGAGAAAAAGGTGTGCAGCAACCGCTGCAACTCATCGGCATGGCGCGCTTCCGCTTTGATCATCAGATGGTGCTCAAAACGCTCGCGGTAATCGAGAATGCGTGGCGCAACTCCTTTTGGCGTCACATTGTTGGCAAACTGCAGCACTTTATCGACAAAGTTTGCAGGAAGGATCTTCAGGTTTTTTACCCGTATATCCCATTTCGCTTTGTTAGCCATCAGCTGCGGCAGGGCTTCAGGACCGAAGCGGTTGATCGCCCAGTACATATGTTTGGCGTAGCGCACGGTCAGGTCAAACGCATCGCGGTGGATATATTCCGCCTGGAGCGGCAATTCCGACAGCCCTTCCAGCAGATAACGCCGCAGGGCAACCAGCTCGGTTTCATCATTGGTGCCGATATAAAAGGTGCGGGTGCGGTCGCTGGCATCGAACGTCGACAGGCGCACCGCGAAGACCGCGATCTTGCCGGCACTGCCGGAACTGTCATGCAGGTACTGCGCGTTGCCGTTGTAGCGGGTTGGCGTGTCGGCATCGACATTACGCAGGATTGCGGCGTAATCATCGGCCCAGATTTTACCTTCCCAGTCTGGCGCCGTGCCGGTGGTGAACTGCTGCGATTCCAGGTTAGCAATCATCTCTTCTGGCGTGCTGCCCAGCTCAATACCCAGATGATTGACCAGTTGCAGTGAGCCATCCGCATTAATACGCGCGAACAGCGATTTTTCCGTGAAGGCAGGTCCACGGCGGATCAGCGAGCCGCCAGAATTATTACAGACGCCGCCGATAACCGACGCGCCAATACAGGATGAACCGATCACCGAGTGCGGTTCTTTACCGTGAGGCAGCAGCGCCTTTTCCAGTTCGGTCAGCGTGCTGCCGGGGAAGGCAAGGACCTGGCGGGCCTGGTCGATCACCTGCACCCCTTTCAGCCTGCGGGTGCTGACAATCACCACCTCGCGGTCGTAATCTGCGCCATCCGGCGTTGAGCCGCCGGTCACGCCGGTATTGGCCGCCTGCATCAGAATGATGGTGTCGCAGGCGACGCAGGCCTGCAGCACTTGCCAGAGCTGCATCAGCGTTTGCGGAATGGCCACTGCCAGCGCGTTGCCGCCGCCGACGCGGAAGCCTTTGGTGTAATACGCTTTGCTGTCCTCACGGGTCAGCACCTGCTCTTTACCCAATACCTGCTCCAGCCGGGTAATGACGCCTGAATCCTTCACCATCTGAACTGCTCCTGAATGTAACCTGTCCAGCAGCGGCCGCGCTAAGGCCGCCGCCTGATTGGGCCTGAAGGTTCCATACTACAGAGCACATCGGCAAAAAACTGTGATTTCTGTGCGGCTGCTTTTTACCCATACCGCTGATTTTACAGGCAGGGACGCGGTGCCAGATAAGTGGAAACCACTTCACGAATGGCCACGCCTATCACCGTCGCGTCATCCAGCAGCTCACCTTCAATGATCTCGCCGTCATCGGTGACCAGCTGTGGCGGATTTTGCCTGACCCGTGCCCAGCTGCAGCTGCCATCCAGCTCTACCAGCACGCGGCTGCCGGCAACCGCCGGACGATAACGGTCAATAATGCACAGCGTGCCGTTGCAGGAGGTCAGGTAGCAGTCGTGATTCGTCGGCACCAAATCGTGCAATTTACTGAACAGAAATTTGATTTCGTGGCGCGCAGGAGAGGGAAAGCTGGCCGCATGAGAAGCCAGTACCTCACCCGTAACATCATGTTTAATCAACTCAGTCATACCGGCCTCTGTGTTATTCCATCGCTTTTATGGTGAAGGTCACCACGCCAAATATCTCCAGCTTATCTTCCCCGGACAACACAATCGGTGCCCAGCGTGCGTTCATCGCGATCAGCTGCACCGTGGGCCGCAGCTGCAATTTTTTTACGGTGAACTCACCATCGATAGCGGCGACCACGATATCGCCATGGCCAGCCGTCAGTGAGTTATCCACCACCAGTAAATCGCCATCGTTGATCCCGGCATCCTTCATTGACTCGCCGCTGACTTTAATAAAGTAGGTCGAGTCTGGACGCTGGATCAGCAGGTTATTGAGATCGAGACGCTGACCAACATCATCCCCGGCCGCAACAGGCGCCCCACAGGGCACGCGGGCAAGGAACATTGGCAGATGCAGGCTTTCCCGCACTTCGGCAAGCTGGATAAGATTCATGGTGGTGACTCGCAAATTTACTGTATATAAATACAGTATTATCATTTGCGGTCAGCGATCAAGTCCGTTAGCGCGGTTTTTTAGCGTAAGAATGTTAAATATTTGTTGGATAGGGATTAATTTCGTTTTAGTCCCATGCTGAGGTGCTCCTTACTTATCAGCCTCCCATACTGTGTATCGCGCAAAAGGTCCACTCAATATATAGGTGAATTAATTTTACTTTTGGCAATAACTTATTTAAATAGTTAAATTTATGTTATTTATTTGTCGGCGGCGCTTTCTTTCGTACTACATTTTGTGCGGTATCATAATAATTTATTTTTTTTAGAATAATCCTATGGCGCATTAACTATTCTAATCAGCAACTTAACTCAAATTGTAGGAAAATTCCTAACAAAATCAGTGGCTTTTGAAGGTCATTAGATATTGCTCACATTTAACAGACTCCTATATAGTTTGCCTGTAAACACCGGGGGAGTGTGCCTGGTGCCTGCTTTCTGCGCCCATTTTTACAGGAATAAATATGAGCAACTCTTATCAGAACGAAATCCCAAAAGCGCGTGTAAATATCAAACTTGATGTCCACACCGGTAATGCCCAGAAAAAAATGGAACTGCCGCTAAAACTGCTGGTAACTGGCGATTTCAGTCACGGTCAGGAACAGCGGGTACTTTCTGAACGTGAAAAGATCAACGTTAACAAGAACAACTTCGACAGCGTGCTGGCAGAGTTCTCCCCGGCCCTCAACATCTCGGTAGAAAACACCCTCGCCGGCGATGGCAGCGAAGAGAACGTCAAACTGATCTTCCGCGAGATGCAAGACTTCACCCCGGAGCAGGTCGCCCGACAGATCCCCCAACTCAAAGCCATGCTGGCGATGCGCAACCTGCTGCGCGACCTGAAAGCCAACCTGCTGGATAACGTCACCTTCCGTAAAGAGCTGGAAACCATTCTGAAAAACCCGGCCCTGAGTGACGAACTGCGTAGCGAACTGTCTGCGCTGGCGCCTGAAAAAGCCTGATCCCCCTTCACGGAATGATATAGAGAGAATGCTGATGTCTGTTCAAAATGAAACCTCCTCTGCCGGTGCCACCACCGTGCTGGATCGCCCCGTTGCGGGCGGCGTATATGCCTCACTGTTTGAAAAAATCAATCTCAGCCCGGTGACGCATCTCAGCGACCTGAATATCTGGCAGGACAATCAGGCGATGTCCGATGCCAGCGTCGATGAGCGCGTCACTGCGGCGATGAAGGTGCTGGTTGAGTGCCTGAATCAGTCAGGTTCAACGGTTGAGAAGCTCGATAAAACTCTGCTGGACCACCATATCGCCCAGCTTGACGGGCAGATCAGCCGTCAGCTCGATGCGGTAATGCATCACGACGCGTTCCAGCAGGTGGAATCCTTGTGGCGCGGCCTGAAGTCGCTGGTCGATAAAACCGATTTCCGTCAGAACGTGAAGATCGAAGTGCTGGACCTGTCGAAAGCGGACCTGCTGCAGGACTTTGAAGACGCGCCGGAAATCATCCAGAGCGGGCTGTACGCACACACCTATATTGCCGAATACGACACCCCTGGCGGCGAGCCGATTGGCGCACTGATCTCTTCTTACGAGTTCGACGCCTCGGCGCAGGACGTGGCGCTGCTGCGCAACATCTCGAAAGTCGCGGCTTCCGCACATATGCCTTTTATCGGCTCCGCCGGCCCGCAGTTCTTCCTGAAAGACAATATGGAAGACGTGGCGGCAATTAAAGATATCGGCAACTACTTCGATCGCGCCGAATACATCAAGTGGAAGTCGTTCCGCGAAACCGACGACTCCCGTTATATCGGCCTGGTGATGCCGCGCGTGCTGGGTCGCCTGCCGTACGGCCCGGACACCGTGCCGGTGCGCAGCTTTAACTACGTTGAAGAGGTGAAAGGCCCGGACCACGATAAATACCTGTGGACCAATGCCTCGTTCGCCTTCGCCGCCAACATGGTGAAAAGCTTTATCAACAACGGCTGGTGCGTGCAGATCCGTGGCCCGCAGGCCGGTGGTGCCGTCCAGGATCTGCCGATCCATCTGTACGACCTCGGCACGGGTAATCAGGTGAAAATCCCGTCTGAGGTGATGATCCCGGAAACCCGTGAGTTTGAGTTCGCTAACCTTGGCTTTATCCCGCTGTCGTATTACAAAAACCGCGACTACTCGTGCTTCTTCTCCGCCAACTCGACGCAGAAACCGGCGCTGTACGACACCGCCGATGCCACGGCCAACAGTCGCATCAACGCACGTCTGCCGTACATCTTCCTGCTGTCGCGCATTGCGCACTACCTGAAGCTGATTCAGCGTGAAAACATCGGCACCACCAAGGATCGCCGCCTGCTGGAGCTGGAGCTGAACACCTGGGTGCGCGGGCTGGTCACGGAAATGACCGATCCGGGTGACGAGCTGCAGGCATCCCACCCGCTGCGTGATGCCAAAGTGATTGTCGAAGATATCGAAGATAATCCGGGCTTCTTCCGCGTCAGGCTGTTCGCCATCCCGCATTTCCAGGTGGAAGGCATGGACGTCAACCTGTCTCTGGTTTCCCAGATGCCAAAAGCGAAAGCGTAAGGCGAGGGGAAATCAGGGATGAAAATTTACCGTCCGTTATGGACTGAGGGGGCCATGCTGGCCCCACAACAGTTTCAGCAGCAGGCTCGCTGGAGTGAGCACGTTGCCGAGATGGTCGCCCGGATGGGTATTTCTCATCCCTGGGGCGTGGTTGCGGCTGAATTTGATGATGCCGCGCTGGCTCTCTCGCGCCTGAATGCCACCCGTCTGGTGGTGCGTTTTCAAGACGGTACACTTGTTGATACCGACCTGGCAGACACGCTTCCCCCAGTCTGTGATTTGTCTGTTGCAGTCGGCAGTGGGGCTGTTGACGTGGTTGTCGCGCTGCCGCTACTGAGCGCCAGTGGCGGTAACCTCGATAATGGCCAGGACAGTGAGCGCCCGCGTCGCTGGAAAACTGAGCGGGTGGTGGTGCAGGAACTTGCCGGGCATGAAAGTGGTGAGCTGGCCATTCTGCGTAATGCGCTGACCCTTCGTCTGTCCAGCCAGAAAAACACGGCATACCTGACCTGTCCGGTGGCTCGTCTGGTACGTAATGCTCAGGGGCAGTGGAGCAGGGACCCGGCATTCATCCCGCCGATGCTTTCTATTGCTGCAAGCCCGCTGCTGACTACCGAACTGGGTGATTTGCTGATCCGGCTACAGGCCCGCCGCCATCGCCTTATGGCCATGCGCCGTGAAAGCAATGAGCGGATGGCCGACTTTGCTGTCGCGGATGTCTCCCTGTTCTGGCTGCTCAATGCCCTGAACAGCGCCGAGCCGGTGCTGACCGAACTGCTGCAGACACCGGATCGTCACCCGGAGCTGCTGTACCGCGAAATGACCCGTCTGGCAGGTAGTCTGCTGACGTTCTCACTGGAACATGAAGCCGGGGATATTCCTGTTTATCAGCACGATGCCCCGGAACAGGTATTCCCTCCGTTACTTGTACTGCTCTATAAGCTGCTGGAAGCGAGCCTGCCGTCGCGGGTGGTGAGTATCCGCCTGGAGCATCAGGACCAAATCTGGAAAGGTGCCCTGCACGATGCGCGCCTGCGCGAAGGGGCGGACTTCTACCTCTCAGTTCGCTCTTCCATGCCGAACCATGAACTTCAGACGAAATTCCCACAGCTGTGTAAAGCGGGCAGCTTTGATGATGTGTCAGAGGTGGTGAATGTGGCCCTGAGCGGAATGGTTATCAAGCCGCTGACCCATGTTCCAGCCGCTATCCCGTTACGTCTTGAGAACCAGTATTTCTCACTGGATCTGAGTACTGAGGCGGCACGCGCGATGCTAAATATGGGCAGTTGCACGTTCTATACCCCGCGCTCTTTGGGGGATGTGAATCTTGAACTCTTTGCGGTACTGCGCACATGAATAAAACCGAACTCAGCCAGATCGAACGACTCTTCTACCCTGGCTGGCTGATGGCAAGTCAGCTGCGGGGCGGTCAGGAAGTCCGTGACGGGGAAGGCCTATACCGCCGGGCCTGCCGTCTGGTGCAGGAGGTGAAAGCGGCGCTCACGGAGGCAGGATACAGCGACATCAGCCGTGACCATATGGTGTATGCCCTGTGTGCACTACTTGATGAGAGCGTGATGAACCGGGGAACCACCGATGATGGTTACCTGATCTGGCGTCGTGACCCGCTGCAGGCACACTTCTTTGGCACTCTCAATGCAGGCGAAGAATTGTGGGAACGGATCCGCAACCTGCTGAAAGAAACCGCTGCTGACGCGGCCGTCCTGACCTGTATGTACCGGACCGTGCAGCTGGGGTTCGTGGGGCAATATCGCGCCCAGGATGATGAGCGTCGGGAAGATATTGTTCGCGAACTCGCGGAACGGGTGCCGGCCTTCACGCTGGCACAGGACGCTCCCATTGTCGCCCGGGCCTCAAGCCTGCGCAGTGGCAGTCGCGGGTACTGGCTGACCTGGGTTGTGGCCGCTGTCGCCCTGGCGGCTCTCTGGTTCTTCCTTTCGTCTTCGCTTACCGACCTGGTAAGCCAGACCGTCAGGCCGGGGTAAGCGATGCGTGACGCATACCGAAGTCTGTTAACTGCCCTGGGTGTCGTACTGGCGCTATGGCTCATCCTGGGATTCTGGCCACTGTCCACGGGCAGCCGTGTAGCACTCAGCCTGCTGGTTATTCTTGTGGCCGGGGTGATGTTCTGGCGTCAGTGTCGGATTTATCAGGCGCGGGCGACCGCTGTCAGGGAGATTGTGGATGAAAACCTGCCGCCGGAGGATTTTCAGGGGGCTGTGATCCTGGTCTGTGGTGACAACGCCCCACTGTTTGTGTCCGGATCCCGTCACCGTGAAACCCGGCAAGGCTGGTATTTGTGGGTGAAGGATGCGGAACAGCTGACACTCTTTGCGGAGCACTTGAGCCTTGCGCGCCCAGCTTTGGTGTCGCAAATCTCCGTCATGTTGGCGGTGATACCTGAGAAGCATACATCACGTGTGGATTTTACCCAGTCTCTGCGAGGCTGGCAGCGTGCTCTGGTACTGTGCCGTCGAGCAATCGGTACGATCCCCCCGCTGTGGACCGTGACCTGGGTATCGCCACCTGCGGTCTGCGCGGATGCAGAGCCGGTCTGGTTTACCACGATAAGTCCACGAACCGGTATTCAGGTCTATCAGCCCGGTCCTGGCAATGTGTCAATGACGGATTGGAGCCGGGATACCGAGTCAGACGGGCGCTTTTCCCGTCTGAATCAGGGCTTGTGGCTGGACAGTCTGCTTGGTTGGCAGAATAGCGCTGTGAATGAGTTGCTGTTGGAACGGCAGGGCGAGTTGCCGGTGATGAAGCCCTGCGTTCAGGGCATGTGCATGGTGCCGGTGAGCGGTATCGCGGACAATCTCTGGCAACAGCACATCACCTCCGTGACGGCGCTGCCACCGGATGCAGCCGTCACCACTGCGCCACTGCCGCTGCCTGAACTGCTGCTGTCGGCGTTACCCCGCAAACGGGGCGTCAGCCGCAGAATGGTGTTCTGGCGCTCCGTCGGACTACTGGGCGGGATTTTCCTCGCGCTGGCCATGCTGGCATCCTGGATGAATAACCAGCGCCTCATCCGCAATATTGGTGATCATCTTGCACTGTATCACCAACTGACAGGTAAGCCTGTTGCACCGAAACTGCGGGCTCAGCAGCATCTGCGGGCCGATGGCGCATTGCTGGACGACTGGCAGCGTCGCGGGGAGCCACTGCGTTATCGTCTGGGGCTTTATCAGGGACTGCGCCTGATTCCGCCCGTTGAGGCTGCCGTCAGTGACTGGGCACCTCCACCACCGCCTCAACCTGGCATTAAGAAAATCATTCAGGGTCCGAAAACCCTTCGCCTCAACAGCATGTCGCTGTTCGATTCGGGTAAATCGGTGCTGAAAGCCGGATCCACCAAAATGCTGGTGAACTCGCTGGTCGGCGTTAAAGCGAAACCGGGCTGGCTGATTGTTGTGTCCGGCCATACCGATACCACCGGCAACCCGAGGCTCAATCAGATGCTGTCCCTGAAACGTGCTGAAGCGGTACGCGACTGGATGCGTGACACCGGCGACGTACCTGAAAGCTGTTTTGCGGTGCAGGGCTATGGCGAAAGCCGCCCAATCGCAACCAATGACACTCCGGATGGCCGTGCGCTTAACCGTCGTGTCGAAATCAGTCTGGTACCGCAGGCAAACGCCTGCCATATACCGGGCAATCCCCAAGCGTCATCTCAGGATGATGACGCATCACAACATAATGGAGAGTAATTCCATGGCAATTCCTGTTTATCTTTGGCTGAAAGACGACGGCGGCGCGGACATTAAAGGGTCTGTGGACGTTCAGGATCGCGAAGGTAGCATCGAAGTGGTGGCGCAGGAGCATAACCTGTACATCCCGACCGATAACAACACTGGCAAGCTGACCGGTACCCGTATCCACACCCCGTTCCTGTTCACTAAGGAAATCGATTCGTCCAGCCCATACCTTTACAAGGCTGTGACCACCGGTCAGACCCTGAAATCTGCGGAATTCAAGTGGTACAAAATCAACGACGCAGGTCAGGAAGTTGAGTACTTCAACACCAAACTGGAGAACGTCAAGCTGGTGAAAGTCGCGCCGAAAATGCATGACATCAAAGACCCGTCCTACGAGAAACATAACCACCTCGAAACCATCGAGCTGCGGTACGAAAAAATCACCTGGACCTACAAAGACGGCAACATCATTCATTTCGATTCGTGGAACGAACGCGCCACCGCCTGATTACGCGTCATATTTCGCGCCACAGGTGCGTTGGCTGCATTCATTCGCCCCGGTCACATAGTTATCTATGCTCCCGGGGACTCATGGCCTTGCCGCCTTCCTGTGACGCGAACTATTTAGCGTAATCGCTTAGTGCGTCATATATCGCGTAATCCTCGTTCTTAAGCGGAGGGGGTGACCTTTCCGCTGTTCTTTGCTGAACCTCTGCCCGCGCGGGCGTTGAGCAAAGAAAACCAAAAACTGCCAGCCCGACCGAATGCGCTTTGGTCCCCCTCACGGGAAACAGCGATGGGCGGTAGCGTGTCCAGGAACTGACAAAGAGAGAAATCCATGGAAAATCCAGCCATCCTGCTGCGACGTCTGAACCCTTACTGTGCCCGTGCGATGGAAGGCGCGGCTTCACTCTGCCAGACCCGCGCTCACCCGGAAATCGTGCCAGAGCACTGGCTGCTTAAGCTGCTCGAGCAGGGGGAAGGTGACCTGACGGTGCTGGCGCGCCGATACGAGTGGGATATGGATGCGCTGTGGCAGGATTTGCTCAGCTGGCTGGATAATCAACCGCGTTCAGTACGCAGCCGTCCGCAGTTATCTGCCGATATCCAGAAACTGATGCAGGAAGCCTGGATGCTGGCTTCGCTGGCAGGAGAAGAGCACATTCGCAGTGTTCACCTGTTGATGGCGCTGACGGAAAACCAGCGACTTGTCCACTGTGATGGTCTGTGGCCACTGCTGACGCTCGGGATGAGCCAGCTGGAACGGCTTCGCCCAGTGCTGGACGCGCAGTCAGATGAACGCCCGGAGCTGCAACACGAAGCGAAGCTGGCACAAAGCCATGGTGGTGAAGTGGAGTTTGTTGGCCGCCCGGTCGGTGCAGAGCTTAAAGAGGGCGAACTGAACCCGGCACTACAGAACGCCCTTGATAAATTCACCCTTGATGTCACCGCGAAGGCGAAGGAGGGCAAAATCGATCCGGTGTTTGGTCGTGATACTGAAATCCGTCAGATGGTCGACATTCTCTCGCGTCGTCGCAAAAACAACCCGATCCTGGTCGGTGAACCGGGTGTCGGTAAAACGGCACTGGTCGAAGGCCTGGCGCTGCGCATAGCCGAAGGCAACGTACCTGAGTCGCTTAAAATGGTCGTCCTGCGCACCCTCGACCTTGGCCTGTTGCAGGCGGGCGCAGGCGTAAAAGGCGAGTTCGAACAGCGTCTGAAAAACGTCATCGATGCCGTACAGCAGTCGCCGGTGCCAGTTCTGCTGTTTATCGACGAAGCCCACACCATTATCGGTGCCGGTAACCAGGCGGGTGGGGCGGATGCGGCCAACCTGCTGAAACCGGCACTTGCCAGAGGTGAACTGCGCACCATTGCTGCGACCACCTGGTCCGAATACAAGCAGTATTTCGAGCGCGATGCTGCGCTGGAACGTCGCTTCCAGATGGTGAAGGTCGACGAGCCTGACGACGATACCGCCTGCCTGATGCTGCGCGGCCTGAAATCCCGTTATGCCGAACACCATAACGTACACATCACCGATGAAGCGGTCCGTGCCGCGGTCACGCTGTCCCGTCGCTACCTGACCGGTCGTCAGTTGCCGGACAAAGCCGTTGACCTGCTGGATACCGCCGCTGCGCGTGTACGAATGAGCCTCGATACGGTGCCTGAACAAATTGTGCGCCTGAAAGCACAGCTGACCGCCCTGGCTCTGGAAGAGCAGGCGCTACTGGACGATATCGCCGCCGGCCGTAACCGTCATGGTGACCGCCTGAGTGCCATTGAGCAGCAGCGGGCTGAACTGGATGTGCGTATTCGGGAGCAGGAAGCGCGTTTCAGCCACGAAAAGGCGCTGGCAGAGCAGCTGATGGCCAGCCGTCAGGGCATCAGCCAGCAGGCTGAAATTTCCGACCTGCAACAGCAGCTTGAGCAGGCGCAGCAGGGTGATGTGCTGGTTCAGGTGGATGTCGATACTCGTACGGTCGCCAACGTGATTGCCGACTGGACCGGCGTGCCGCTGTCTTCCCTGCTGAAAGACGAGCAGACCGAACTGCTGACGCTGGAAAATGAAATCGGCAGCCGTGTCGTCGGTCAGGATGTTTCCCTTGAGGCTATCGCCCAGCGTTTGCGCGCAGCCAAAACGGGCCTGACGTCCGAAAACGGCCCGCAGGGGGTGTTCCTGTTGGTCGGCCCGAGTGGTGTCGGCAAGACTGAAACCGCTTTGGCGCTGGCGGATGTGCTGTTCGGCGGTGAAAAATCGCTGATTACCATTAACCTGTCGGAGTACCAGGAGCCGCACACCGTGTCGCAACTGAAAGGCTCACCGCCGGGCTACGTCGGTTATGGCCAGGGCGGCATCCTCACCGAAGCGGTGCGCAAGCGTCCGTACAGTGTGGTGCTACTCGATGAGGTGGAAAAGGCACACCGTGACGTGATGAACCTGTTCTACCAGGTCTTCGACCGCGGCTTTATGCGCGACGGCGAAGGGCGTGAAATCGACTTCCGCAACACCGTTATCCTGATGACCTCCAACCTCGGCAGCGACCACCTGATGCAGTTGCTCGATGAGCAGCCGGAAGCCACTGAAGGCGACCTGCAGGAATTGGTGCGCCCGATTTTACGTGACCACTTCCAGCCGGCGCTGCTGGCCCGCTTCCAGACCGTGATTTACCGCCCGCTGGCGGAAGCCGCTATGCGTACCATCGTTGAGATGAAACTCGCACAGGTCAGTAAACGCCTGAAACGACACTACAGCCTGACCACTCAAATCGATGAAAGCCTTTACGATGCGCTCACGTCGGCCTGTCTGCTGCCGGAAACCGGCGCACGCAATGTTGACAGCCTGCTCAATCAACAGATTCTGCCGGTGCTTAGCCAGCAGCTTTTAACGCATATGGCGGCGAAACAGAAGCCACACTCCCTGACGTTCGGCTGGAGTGATGAAGAAGGGATTGGGCTGGAGTTTACATATGAGTGAAGAAACGCAGGATCAATTCGGAATCAAGGAAGGTGGTGTCAGGCTGCTTAAGACCGGGGAGATACAGCTGGCACATTCCGTTTTTTTATCCACCATTAACTATTCGAAAATATGGATCCACAGGGAAAGTTACCTCCCTTTCAATTTACAGGATAAGAATACGGCGATGAGCCCGAATGGGGAGATCTACTTTCGCGATCAATATTGCGATGACTTCTCCCAGACGACAGACGATCTTCAACATATGTTTATCCATGAAATGGGGCACGTATGGCAACGTGCAAAGGGGATGAATGTCATCTTCAGAGGACTGTCAAGCTGGATGGTGAGTTATCATTATACACTTGATGGTCGTCTCTTAAGTGAATATTCGATGGAGCAACAGGCCCAGATTATTGCAGATAATTTTACGTTGCAAACGCAGGGATATAAGATATGGCATCGATTATGGGGCGGTAAATATCCAACTATTACTCTGGATGGTGATACTACTGAATCAGTAATACGTGAACAATACAAAATTGCATTACGGGGGTTCCCATGGTGAAAGTTTTTGGTTTTGTTATGTTTTGGCCTGTTGTTTTATCTGGTCTGAGTCTGGTGATTTTAACCGGATGCCCTGGTCCGGGAGATAGGTTTATCCCCCATGAAACCACTTCTGTTAGTAAACAGGGAAAAAACGTATGTTTTAACATTACAGATGCTCAGGATTATCAACCTGCTGACATAGGAATAAATCTGCGCGGAACTCCCTCGAAGGAAAAGGGCTTTAATTTTTCCCCTGAGCTTACGATCGCTGATGGAAAATTATGTATCCCTCCTTCTTTTTATCACTTCCCTGATAATGGGAGGTTTGTTGTTGAATATATATTAGTTTCAAAGAAACATGAGGATGAACCACGCAAGTTCGTTGTTGGCGTGGGAATAAATAATGAGAAAATTTACAATTTTCCGTTGACTGACCGTGAAATTGCAAGGCCATATGGTTCAATTCAGGTGTTAGAATAGTAAGTGTAATAAGTGTCTGTATTTAAATATTTCCTGGTAAATATATAATTCACTCTTCAGCTTGCTGGTGTAGGGGTAGATAACTGAGTGAAATTTTTTATCTTCTTTCTGTAAGTTATCGCTGGGATTCTATTTCTTCCTGATGTTTCTATTTACACGTTTGTTAAGAGTTTTATTCTTATCAGCAGTAATGGGGAATATGCGATGGACAACTTTGAAATGACCATATTGCTGGTCAAAGCCCTTATGTGTGCTGCCGGGGCTGAAGTCACAATCATTCTTTTTCGTACTCGCTGAGTACCCCTGATTAAACCTGTTACCTGCCCTTCGGCAGGAAAGTCATGGACAGCAGGTTATCCCATGGAGTCAATATCATGAGTCTGACAGATACGCTTAAGAACACCCTGTCTGCGCTAACCGATAGCGGGCTGAACCGCTACCGCCTGGATATTCCGTCCTGTACCGCATCGCTGGATGTGGAAACGTTCAGTGGTAAAGAGTTCATGAGTGAGCTTTATCACTACACGGTTCTCTTTACCAGCGGTGACCAGAATATCAGTTCAGCGCAACTGTTGACCAGGCCTGCCACGCTGACCATGGGAGCAGGGCCACTGATGGAGTTGACCGGGCAGAAAGTGGTGCATGGCGTGGTGACGCATTTTAAGCGCATCAGCGGTTCACGTGACCAGGCGACGTACCAGATTATTATTGAGCCGTTCCTGTCCCTACTCCGTAAGCAATTCCGTACCCACCGCTTTTTCGTCAATAAGTCGGTACCGGAAGTTGTCAGCGACGTATTGCAGGAGCATGGCCTGAAAGGCTGGGAGTATGAGTTCAAACTCATCGCTGAGTATCCCAAGCGTGAACAGATTAACCAGTACAGGGAAGATGACCTCGCCTTTATCGAGCGGCTGCTTGCCGAAGTGGGGATTTTCTATTTCTTCACCCTGCAGCCCGACACCCGGACCGAGGTGGTGCACTTTGCGGACAAGCAGAGCGCATGGGCGTTCGGTAAATCGCTGCCGCTCAGCAGCGCGTCAGGGATGAATGATAATGGCGCGGACTCGGTGTGGGGCGTTAACGTCCGGCATAACGTGGTTGAACGTTCGGTCACCGCCAGTGATTACAATCACCGTGAAGCCCAGAATATCCTCACCTCTGTACCGGCGGACATGACCCGTGGCGACGGGGAGGGTATGACCTACGGTGAGGTCTGGCACTACCTTCCGCGTCACCTTGAGCGTGGCGACAAAATCACACCCTCAGCGGAAACCGGCAACTTCTGGGCCCGCCTTGAGCACGAGCGTTTTCTGTCCGGGCAGACGACCGTCAGCGGCAGCAGTAATGATGCCCTGCTTTCGCCAGCCCAGGTGCTGACTATCAGTGAACGTGTGGTACCACCGACGCTACCCTCAGAAACGGACAACGGCATCATCATTACCCGCACGGGCTATATTGCCAGCCGTAAGAATGCCCTGAAGGTGATGTGGGAGGGGATGCCGTATTACGAAAACCGCTGCTGGCGTCCTGCCGCTAAAAAGCGCCCGGTGGTCAGCGGCACCCTGATGGCGCGCGTGACCAGCGCCAAGGACAATGACATTTACGCCTGGCAGGATGCATCGGGCCTGTACCGGGTGAAGTTTGATGCCGACCGCGACGATAAACGCCAGGGCATGGAAAGCATGCCGGTGCGCTTTGCCAGGCCTTACGGTGGCGACAAGTACGGCTTCCACTTTCCGCTGATACAGGGCACTGAAGTCGCGATTGCGTTCCACGAAGGCGATCCGGACCGTCCGTATATCGCGCATGCCCTTCACGACTCCCGCCACGTTGACCACGTTACTGAAGCCAACAGCACGCGTAACGTTATCCGCACCGCCGGGCTGAATAAACTGCGGATGGAGGACAAGCGCGGCGAAGAGCACGTTAAGCTCAGTACGGAGTATGGCGGCAAGACTCAGCTCAATTTAGGTCACAACGTCAATGCTTCCCGGATTCTTCGTGGCGAGGGGGCGGAACTGCGCACTAACGACTGGGTCAGCGTTCGTGGTGGTAAGGGAGTAATGCTTACTGCAGATGCTCAGCCTGACGTCGGCAGTAAAATGCTTGAAATGGACAGGGCTGTAGAACAACTGGAGCAGGCACTCACGCTGGCAAGAAGCCTCCAGGCAGCTGCGAAAGGGGCACAGGCAACGGTATGTGATATCGACAGCCAAAAGACGCTTAACAGCTCACTGAAATATCTGAAAATGCCAGGAATGCTGGCCAGTGCACCTGCCGGTATAGGTATTCTGAGTCCTGAGGCTGTCCGGCTTGCTTCAGGCGGGGCAAGTATTGGCATCATGTCAGGTAAAAACACCGATATCAGCACCGGGCAATCGTTCACTGTGGCGGCAAGCGAGGCTGTAAGTTTGTTTGCACAGGCTACAGGAATGAAAATGTATGCCGGGGCAGGGAAGGTCGATATTCAGGCACAAGCTGATGCTATGAATGTCTCAGCATTACAGGACATCACTGTCGCCAGCGGTCAGGGGAGCGTGAAGGTAAATGCCAGCAAGGAACTGATTTTAAGTTGCGGTGGTGCTTATATAAAGCTTAGCGGCGGGAATATTGAATTGGGATGTCCGGGAAATATTTTGCTGAAAGCGGCCAATGTTAATCAAACGGGACCTGCAACACTTAATACTCCACCTCTTACTTTCCCTAAAGGATATGGCGGAACTTTTACCGTTACCGATCCCGAATCAGGGGATGTCAAACCATTCACCAGTTATAAAGTAACGTCTCCTGATGGTGAGATATTTGAAGGAATATCTGACTCGTCAGGGAAGACCGCACCGCTTTACACATCGATGCCTGGCAACGTAAACATTGAATTTCCACGTGAGCAAAAGGATGAAGGACCTGGGCATTGGGTTACTGTTGATCATGATTATCACGGGTTGAAGAATACTGCAATTATGGCAATCAACCGCTTAACTTCTATGGGAGATGAGGGGCGTGTTTTTGGTTCTGACGGGAAGGACTATATGAATACGAAAAGAGATAAAATCCAGGAATGGCAGCCTTTGCCATCAGATGCTACAGACGAGATAGAGCAGCAATCAGCAGTTCATCGTTACGGAGATCAGAGAAAGGTAACGCAAACCTTTCGGGAAGGTGACGATGGCTGGGCTGTTACAGGTCAGTCGTGGCACTGGCAACCAACTACCGCTGATGATGTCTATGAGGGAAGTAAATGAAATTTTTCTTAAAACGGAATCGTGTATTGTATTTTTGGGCTATGTTTGACCTCTTTTACATTGTCAGGTTTGGTTGGTTGAATATCTCTCAGGGCCGAATTCCTTTAGTTGATGATATATTATATTTTAGCGATATCTATCCGCAGCAAGGAGTGTATTCGCTAATCCTTTTTTCTTTCTCGTTACTGCTTAACATATCAATTATCTTTTCTGCTGTAATGTTCTTAAAAAAGTGGAAGTATGCAAATTGGATAGTCTATGTTCAAACGCCATTCAGGTTGTTCTTCATGATTCCTTCTATATCGATATTGCCATGGGTGTTTAAATCTATGTCAATCAAGGCTGGAGTGATATTTCTTGCTGCTGTGTTCATCTCAGAGATAATAAAGATTAGAACATTTTATCTAACAAGAAAAGAGAGCCAATAAGTTTGTTATTAAACCTGGATAAGGAGGGATGTTTATGGCAGGAAATTCATTAGTGACCTCTGTTAAGCATACAGATACAAAAGCTAAGGCGGGAAAGCAAAAACCCTACTGGGTTGAATTTCAGCTGGTCGATGAGCAGGGTGATCCAGTGGCGAATATGCCATGGATAGCCGAAAGTTCTCACCCTGTTTCAGGGCCAGTCGATAACTTTACGCATTCAGGTCAAAGCGATGCAAAAGGACTTATTCGCATAGATATGCCCCATGGACTTGAGTTGAAATTGACACTTGACAGTAATCAACTGACAAAGGAAATGGAAAAGCGAGTTCTTCGTGTTGGTAGGGATCCTATAAAAGATTCGACCGTTCGTCCAGAAGCAGAGAAAAATGTCTATGTATGGCACTACGCTGTAGTGGGGGAACTATGTCATGAGCAACCTGATTTGCAATTAAGGGACGGGGAGGGATTGCCCTTATTCCATTTTCCCATGAGTAGCTCATTTCAGGGTGTTAAGGTCAGAACAAATGAACTTGAAAAACGTCATGTGATCGAAATTTGCCCGTTTAGAGCCTGGGAGTTAGTTCTCCATCATCAGAATGATTACTCTATGGCAAATGCCATCAATTTAGGATTAGCCTCAGATTTAGCTTATGATGATACAGACATCATCACGAAGTATTTTATTAATCAATGCCAGAACCTGTCGACTATACCCTCCCGAAAAATTGGGAAATCGATTATTAATGCTTTAGTTATCGATATTCCATATTCTGATCGATATGCTGCCCCTGTCGGTTTTGATTCAGCTAAAGCAGAAGAACCTGAAGGTGATACGCAGTTTTATTATGTCTACAATAAGAATAAAATAGTTATAGCGTGGCGCGGAACTGCTAGTCTGACTGATGGGATAACGGATGCCTCATTTAGGCCTGTAGAGTCCGATAGCTGCAATATCAAATCAGAATGTACTTCATTAGTTCCTGTGGGGAAGGTGCATACGGGATTTTGGGCAAGCTATACCTTAATTGAACGAATGTTTGAAGAGCAGCTTCGTGAACTAGCCAGACAAATATTGGGTAAAGATTTATTCATTTGTGGTCATAGCTTAGGAGGATCGCTGGCATTAATTCATTCTGCTAGGTTAAAAAATAGGAACCCACTTCTTTACACATACGGTATGCCAAGAACGTTCACTAAAAATGCTGTAGATGCATTATCAAGCATTACCCACTATCGGCATGTAAACGATCAAGACCCTGTACCATCAGTTCCACCTGAAGCTGACTTGGATAATCGTTTATATAAGTTATGGGGGCCTTTGGGAACAACACTTGGTTTTTTATGGTCTGTCGTTGAACTTACGGCCTGGCAAGTCGTAGAGTGGGGAGATTGTTTTTGGCACCATGGGAATACGGTCGTATTTTTAACCTCTATGCAAAGTAGAAAATGGCAACAGTGTAGTATTGAGCTTCCATACCCAAGAAATTGCATGACCATTCAGGCAAGACTTCCTGAAAAAGTTAAGCTCTATCTTGTCCCTTCGCTGGCACTTCAGGAGGCTAAGCAATCCGGGCAAGATCAAAAGGATTTTAAAGCTTCACTTACTAAGGAAGATCTTCAAGAATTTTTCCCCAAAGGCATGAATCCAAATCGAGGGATGCCTGCGAATGTTGGAAATCATCTTATGACATCCTATATGCCCTATATAAATAATAAATTGTTAGGATTAGCTTATGAAAAAGGGTTAAGCGATGGAAAGAGCTTCACTGAGCATGCCGATAAAGTAGCATCCTTCAATTTACAAATGGATCACTATTCAAGTGAAATCCCTAAGAATGAATTTGACAGGAATAAAAAGTTTCTTTCGATCGAGGATTTGCTAAAAAATTCGCTTAGCTCAACCATCTCTGCCGCATCCGGTTGCGATGCTCTTAAAAGATTTGGCCATTATGGTGAAGAGGATATAGAAAATGTATAAGAGATTAAATTCATTCGTCTTGCTCCATTTTGTTTTATTGCTAAATGGATGCGCTCAGGCAACCGACAGAACATTATCACCACCATCGAATACTGAATGGGTAAATGTCGAGATAAAAAACCCTTCGGCGTATACAAAACCTTTTCCCCTTGAAGTCCTGTACATATCAATGACGTGTAAGCGAAAGCTGATGAGTATGCGAGACGGCCAGCACTATGAGAAAGTGGGATATAACCCCATAAAGATCCCACTTCAGAAACAAGATGACTCTAATACATGGCTTGCAAAAATAGCGAAGGATGGTGGTGGTAAGTGTAACTGGAAACTGAGTGAATTTAATCTGGGCATTGAATATATTGATGCAACTCACCTTGGTAAGGGGTTGGCGCTGGGGACGGCTGTTGGTGCTACAATTGCATTTGATGATAACGCAATAAAAAGTGGTCGGTTTGATGTGTTTAAAGGTTCTGAACTCGTTTTATCTCCTGTGTACTACCCTTTGATAGATAGTAATAAAGATATTGACGTGAATGACACTTTAAATTTATTTGGTAAAGTCAATTTTGTGAAAAAAAGGATAGTCCCTACTGCCAAAAACGTCTCGATTAAATTCGAGCCAACAGTTGATGAGTCTAAAGTGGTTAGGATGATTGCTCCAACAGAACAAAAAGTTGGAGTGTACTATAAAATTATCTACCCTGATGGCTCGGTTGTATCTGATGGAACAACTCACCCTGATGTAAACAGGTTGAAGGATTAATTTATGTGTAAGGGGCTAAATAAATTATTCCTCTGCACGCTAATGTCCTTTATTGTTAGTTGTGTCAGTGCAGATGATCGTACACTGTCACCCATACTAAATACTGCCTGGGTTAATATTGAGATAAAAAATCCTTCTACGTATACAAAGCCTTTTCCTCTTGAAGTGTTGTATGTATCTACGACTTGCAAGCGTGAGTTGATGAGTATGCGGGATGGTCAGCATTATGAGAAGGTGGGATATAATCCAGTTAAAATTCCACTTCAGAAACAAAGTGATTCAGATATATGGGTCGCAAAAATAACTAAAGATGGCGGTGGTAAGTGTAATTGGCAATTGAGTGAATTCAACTTGGGTATTGAATATATTGATGCAACTCACCTTGGTAAGGGATTGGTACCGGGAACTGCAGTTGGCGCAACAATTGCGTTTGATGATAATGCAACAAAAAATGGTCTATTTAAGACAGTTCATGGTGATATTAATTTGTCTCCAATATATTACCCATATATAAGGAAGAGAAAATTAAACTCTACAGAAACTACTTTGTCACTTTTAGGTGAGAAAAATTTCATCTCATTGAAGGCTGATGGGACTAATAAGATTAGTTTTTATTCCTAGGTTAGATGAATCAAAAGTTACTCGGTATATTGGAGTGGCAAAGAAGGAGCCTGGCTCATACGCGAAGATAATTTATCCGGATGGAAGCGTAGCGCCAGAAGGTACAATAATTCCTGATTTTAATAAAATCAATGCAAAGTAACTGCTAATAAATATAGGTGTTTATTATGTCCAATGGCATCGTATTGATCGGAGACAAAACCTCTCACGGCGGAAAAGTGATCTCCGCTTCTTCCAATATTACTGTCGACGGGAAAAAAGCCGCGTTAGTTGGCGATATGGTCAGCTGCCCGATAGAGGGGCATGGAACGAATCCCATCGTGGAAGGAGCACCGCACCGGACCTTTAACGGTCGTGCTGTGGTCGTCAATGGCTGCAAATGTCAGTGCGGTTGTACTGTAATTTCAAGTGCTCAGAACAGCACAGTAGGATAATCAATGGGCTGGGAAAGGACGAAAGCAACAACAATGGAGTTGCCTCCTGAGCCATCTTTTACGGGATGGCTGTTGGCAGGGGGCGGGGCCGCGGTTGTGGGTATTTTGCTTTTTATTCTACATGCATCAGGCATGGTTAAGGCACTGGCTGTATTCAATATCTGGTGGCTGGCATCCAGCCCGGTTCTTGGCTGGTTTTTTCTGTTTTGTTTGCGGGGATGGCTGTGGGGCAGAACAGTCAATGAACATCAGTTTTTGCAGAAGGAAGCGGAATACGGACAGCAACAGTGGGAAGCCTGGGCTGGACGCTATCTGGCAGTGCTTGGAAGCAGCATACTGCTACCTTCCGGAGTGACCTCTGACGCCATTGCTAAATCGGATGCTGCAGATACGCCGCAATTGTTTTCACTGACCAGCCATTTTGATGCGAATTCAGCGACGTCCACCTCCTTGCTTGAACTGGGTCTGGCCGGTGTACAAAACGCGATCGCGATGTTGCCTGCGACAGTGCCATTCAACGTCACCATTGTGAGTGACATGATTTCCTCAGAATTCGAAACCCGGTTCCGCAAATCATGGGGAAGAATTTACCCGGGTCGTGCGCTAACAGGTCCGGTTTCATTTTGTAAAAACCTTTCTTTTGCTTGGATCGAAAAGCGTCTTAAAAATACCGTTTTTGATATTGATTTGATCCTGATATTACAGAATCAGGGGGCTGAACAGTATTCCGATGCACTCGCAGCGATGGTACTTACCAGCGATGATGTAGCTGAAAAATATCAGCTTTCACACTCCGCCCGCATATTGCGACCGATGCCGCTGGACATGACAAATTTCAGGGCTGATATGGGGTTGTTACTCGAAACACAAACGATCGCCTGCCAGACGTCAAACGTGTTCTGTGATTACGGGCACTGGAATGACGGGTTTGCTGATCTAATGACTGCGTCTCAATCACATCTGACACCGTGGGTGCCGCAGGAAATTGATGTACTGGAAAAATATAACGGAATTCCAGGGGCTGGCAGTGCGTGGCTTTTAGCCACATTACTGTCCGACATCGTGTCTGTTAGCAATAAACCTGTTTTAGGTCTGTTTACCTCAGGTACTGATCGTTTTGTCAGTACTGTTACTTCAGGGAGTGGAAAAAATGATGCCGGGTAGTTCATGGAGTAGAGGAGGGCTTGCCGGCATAATAGCCTTCATCTCAGCAGTAATAGTAGCCTTGATCCTTCATTCTGGCCCCTCGCATGGCCTTGATTCCCGACTGAAGCAAGTGTTTGCATTTGCTGTCGTCTGGGTTGGATTGCTAATTTTTTTTTATTCGCCGTTAATATTCCGGTTCATGCGGGAAAAGCATTACCGCTGGCGGGAACAGAAGAACAATGCGTTGCCTTCTGATGAATTAAGAGTGGCCCGGACCGCACCTCGCAATGTCACTGTAGATACCATCCGTGACGCCATGCGTAACCTCTACGGCCGGCGCTGGGGACGTAAAACACGCATCCTGCTGGTCACTGGCACCACCGCTGAAGTGGAGCAACTGACTCCGGGCCTTACAACTCAGCTCTGGCAGGAAGACCGCGGCACACTGTTGCTGTGGGGCGGTGACCTCAATACCCCAGCAGACAGTGCCTGGCTGACCGCGCTGGGCAAACTGCGCCGCCGTCCGGTGGATGGACTGGTGTGGGTTACCTCGGCCTTTGACCAGCTCTCAGCACCTGGTCTGGAGCAGCCACTGCCGGTACTGTCTGAAAGCAACATGGACTCCCTGTCTCATGCCATCAGCGCGCGTATGGATACACTTGGCTGGCAGCTTCCGCTGTATGTCTGGTCCCTGCACCCGCGCGCCGGTAAGCCGGAAGGGCGCATTACTCAGGCGACCGGCTGTCTGTTGCCTGCCGGATGTCGTACCGAAGTGCTGGCAGAACAACTCTCTGCCCTGACGCCGGATTTGACTTCACAGGGTCTGCAGCAGACCTGCGGTGAAGTGAAACATAACTTCCTGCTGATGCTTGCTGACTTGCTTATCCGTGAGCCACAGAGCGTGACTGTGCCGCTGTCGGTGATGCTCAATCCATACCGCCCGCTACCGCTGGCCGGCGTGGTATTCAGTCAGCCTTCGGCCGGTGCTGAACGTGCCGTGCCGCACCACTGGGGCATGGATAAGCGCTGGGATATTCTGCCTGAGTCTGTCCGGACGCTTCCTGCCAGGCTGCGTCCGCGCAAGCCGGGCATTCCATGGCGTAAGGTGTTTGCGTCAATTGTTGCCCTGGCGATGGCAGGCTGGGCTCTCTGGATGGTGACTTCGTATGCCACCAACCGCAGCCAGATTGACGGCGCGAATGTCCAGGCCGCACTTGCCGCCCGACAAAATCAGCCGCTGGAACAGCGCCTGCACGCGCTGTCTGAACTCCAGAAAACGCTGGCCCGTCTGCAGTACCGTTCTGAGCATGGTGTGCCATGGTACGAACGGGCCGGGCTGAGTCAGAACAATGCCCTGCTGACGGCACTCTGGCCACGCTATCAGGACAGTGCACTGCCATTGTTGCGGGATGCGGCTGCAGACCATCTGCAGAAGCAGGTCAGTGCCTTTAACGTGCTGCCGCCGGGCAGCCCGCTGCGTGAGCAGATGGCAAAAACCACCTATGACCAGCTAAAGCTCTACCTGATGCTGGCCCGTCCGGAAAACATGGATGCGGCCTGGTTCAGTACGATGCTGTTGCACGACTGGCCAAAGCGTGATGGCGTGAAGGATGGCGTCTGGCAGGGCGTGGCTACGTCACTGCTGAAGTTCTATGGCGCGCAGCTGGTTGCACACCCTGGGTGGCAGCTTAGTGCTGATGAAAGCATGGTCAACCAGGCGCGTTCCCTGCTGGTTCGCCTGATGGGCGTACGTAACAGCGAATCCTCCCTCTATCAGAAAATGCTCTCCCAGGTGGCGCACCTGTATGCCGATATGCGCCTTGAAGACATGACCGGCGATACCGATGCGTCTCGCCTGTTCAACACCACCGAAGTCGTGCCGGGCATGTTTACGCGGCACGCCTGGGAGAAGGCGGTACAGCCTGCCATTGAGAAAGTGGTGAAGGCGCGCCGGGATGAACTCGACTGGGTGCTGACTGACAGCAAGCGTCAGGTAAATAAACAGGACGAGACCTCGCCGGAAGCGCTGAAAAAGCGCCTGACCGAGCGTTACTTTGCCGACTTTGGCGGAGCCTGGCTTGAGTTTCTGAACAGCCTGCGCTGGAACCGGGCAACCACGCTGTCCGATTCTATTGACCAGCTGACCCTGATGGCCGATGTGCGTCAGTCACCTCTGGTGGCGCTGATGAACACCCTGAATGAACAGGGGCGCACCGGGCAGACAGGCGAGGCGATTTCCGACTCACTGGTGAAATCAGCCAAAAATCTACTGGGAGGTGATAACAACGATGCGATTGACCAGAATGCCGGTGTGCATGGCCCGCTGGATACAACTTTTGGTCCGCTGCTGGCGCTGATGGACAAAAGCCGCGCGGGAGTATGGGAGCAAAGTCTGCAGTCGTTCATAACCCGTGTGACGCAGGTACGTCTGCGCCTGCAGCAGGTAACCAATGCCGCCGACCCGCAGGCTATGGCCCAGACCATCGCTCAGACGGTATTTCAGGGCAAAGCCGTGGACCTGACCGAAACCCGTGACTACGGCAGCCTGATTGCCGCCGGTCTGGGTCAGGAGTGGAGCGGTTTTGGCCGTACGGTGTTTGTGAACCCGATGGAGCAGGCCTGGCAGCAGGTTCTGACCCCGGCGGCCGACAGCCTCAATGCCCAGTGGCAGCAGGCAGTGGTGGCTGAGTGGAACAGTGCCTTTGGCGGTCGTTATCCGTTTAACAACTCCAGCAGTAATGTTTCCCTGCCGCTGCTCGCCAAATACCTGAATGCGGATTCCGGGCGTATCGCCCAGTTCCTGCAGATCCGCCTTAAAGGTGTGCTGCACAAAGAGGGCAACCACTGGGTACCGGACAGCATCAACTCACAAGGGCTGGCCTTTAACCCGGCGTTCCTCAGTGCCATCAACACCCTGAGTCATATCTCGGATGTGGCCTTCACCGAAGGTAATGCCAGCATGAACTTCGAGCTTCGACCAGGCACTGCCGACGGCGTGATGCAGACCGACCTGATTATCGACAGCCAGAAACTAACCTACGTGAACCAGTTGCCGACATGGAAGCGCTTCTCCTGGCCTGCGGATACCGAAGCGCCAGGGGCCAACCTGAGTTGGATAAGTACCCAGGCAGGCACCCGTCAGTATGCGGATATTTCAGGTGCCTGGGGCTGGATTCGCCTGCTGGATAAGGCTGCGGCCAAGTCTTACCCGGGTGTCGGCAGCAGTTACAGCCTGAGCTGGAAGGCACAGGACGGCCGCACGCTCAATTACACCCTGCGTACCGAAGTAGGTGAAGGCCCGCTGGCGCTGCTGAAGCTGCGAAATTTCCGTCTGCCCGAGACTATCTTTAGTACGACCGGTGTTGCAACGTCAGGCCCGGTCGCGAGTGCGGCCAGTGATGCAGAGGAGATCTACTGATGAGCACGCTCAACACCTTACTCCGCGCCTGTCAGACAAAGCAGGAACCACTGCTTGCCGCGACCCGTGAACGCGCGTCGCAGTGGGACAACTGGCTGCAGCCGCTGTCCGGTTCATCGCCTGTGGGCGAAGACCCGGGCTATGACGATGACTTCCAACAGGTGCGCGAGGAGGTCAATAAACTCTCCGGCGCGGATACCGAACTTATCTGTCGGCTTGCAGAGAAGCTACTGACCACCATCGCGAAAGACATTCGTGTCGCAACGTACTACTGCTGGGCCAAACTGCACCGCGAAGGCGAGCAGGGACTGGCAGAAGGACTCGAGCTCCTGGCCGGGCTGATGGAGCGCTTCGGCGCACAGCTGTATCCGCAACGTGACCGCAGCCGCAAGGCGGCGCTGGAATGGCTGGCTGGTTCTCGTATGACCGACTCTCTCTCCCTGTATCCGGAAGTGGTCAGGGAAGAAGCCGTGCGTACCGCCGGGGCGCTGCTGTTGATAGCGCAGTTAACCGAGAATGAGCCGGATGAAAGCCGCCCGGAACTTAACGCGTTATATGGTGCGCTGGAAAATCGTTTGCAGAAAGCCGGTGGTGTGGACGCGGTGGTACCGCAGAACGCCAGCACTAGCGAAGTATCTTCTTATGCCAGCCACAGCGATGCCCCGGTCATCGGGCGGATCACCTCCGGTCAGGATTTGCTGGCACAGGCCCGCACCCTCACCGAATATCTGCGCGAGCAGCCGGACGGCTGGCTGTCAGCACATCATCTGATGAAGAGCCTGCGTCACGACACCCTGCGGGCCATCCCGGCCCCGGATGCGCAGGGGCGTACACGCATCGAGTCGCCAAGAGCGGATCAACGCGCGTTACTCAAACGCCTCTACCTGCAGCAGAACTGGGCTGAAATGCTGGAAACGGCCGACGGCACATTTTCGCGTGGTGCCAATCACCTGTGGCTGGATTTGCAGTGGTACATCCACCAGGCGCTGACGAAATCTGGCAAGGAAACGCTGGCCGACATTGTCGCGGCCGATCTGAAAGGGCTGTTGTCGCGCCTGTCCGGGCTGGAGACGCTGGCGTTCAGTGACGGCACGCCGTTTGCGGACGAAGTGACGCTGAACTGGATCCAGCAGAGCGTGCTGGACACCATCGGTGGTTGGGGCAACGACACGCCATCAGCCCCGCTCACCTCTGGTAACGACGATGTTCTGGCGCTGGAGCCGGAAGCCGTGGCACTGGCTGACAGTGAAGGCCCGGATGCTGCGCTGGGCTGGTTACAAACCCGGCCGGGTATGACAACCGATCGTCAGAAGTGGCTGCTGCGTCTGCTGATGGGTCGCATTGCTGAGCAGTACGGAAAAAATGACCTGGCGGTGCATCTGTTTGCAGAGCTGGGTGATCGTGCAAGAGAAGTGACCCTCAGTGAGTGGGAGCCTGAGCTGTTGTTTGAGGTACAGGCCCGCCATCTGAAACTCTTGCGCCTGAAAGCCGGTCGCAGTGAGGCTGATAAGGCACGACTTACACCAGTGATGGATCTGCTACTGTCCGGACTTATTCACCTTGATCCGGTACGAGCCGCTATTTTATGTGGATGATGAATAATGAATAAAAATGTAGGTACAAGTTACCTGGATGGGTGGAAAAAAACATTTGTCTATAAAGGGAATACCACACGAAAAGATTTTTGGTCTTTTGTTTTAGTTAATCTGTTTATTATTTTTCTTGTTGCGCTGGGCAGTTTTATTTGGCTGATGTCAGTCGGTACTATGGCAATGGTATGGATTTTTTTTGTACTTGCCCCTCTATATATGGTTTGTCTCTTTCTTCTCATACCATTACTGTCACTGGGATGTCGGCGAATGCATGACATCGGGAAATCAGGGTGGTGGTTTGGTGGGGTTGTACTTTTCAATGTATTCGGAATGCCTGCTGTTTCAGCCCTGATTGGTTCCATTGTAAATAAATGGCTGTCAGCAGAACCTGGCAGCATTGTGTTCACTATCATTTATGTTTCGCTTAGCGCGGTTACATTCGTTATTCCCGTCTGGTTATGTTGTAAACCAACAAAAATAAAAAACCCATCCTCATCTTCTGATGTGATGAATTAATTTCCTAAGGGATTTATTTTTATGGAAGATTTGACCCTGCGTTATTACGACGCGGAAATGCGCTACCTCCGTGAAGCCGCCAAAGAATTTGCTCAGACCCATCCGGAACGGGCCGCGATGCTGGATCTGGATAAGGCCGGCACACCCGATCCCTATGTCGAGCGTTTGTTCGAAGGCTTTGCTTTTTCGATGGGACGGCTGCGGGAGAAGATTGATGACGACCTGCCGGAACTGACCGAAGGGCTGGTCAGCATGCTCTGGCCACACTACCTTCGTACCATTCCGTCACTCTCGGTGGTGGCGTTCACGCCTGCGCTTCAGGCGGTGAAGATGGCAGAAGTGATGCCCGCGGGTCTGGAAGTGTATTCCCGCCCGGTGGGGCCGAAAAACACGGTCTGCCGTTACCGTACCACCCGCGATGTGATGCTCAACCCGCTGAACATCTCAGGGGTGACCATGACCACCGAGCCAGACGGGCGTTCGCTGTTGCGGATGCGCTTTGCCTGCAGCACCCAGGCGGACTGGTCTCATGCAGACCTCAGTCACCTGAGTCTCTATCTCGGCGCGGATGCGCCCGTCAGCAGCCAGCTGCACCTGATGCTGACCAAACGGCAGGCTGCCCTTTATATGCGCCTGCCCGGGCAGACCGACCGCATTCGCCTTGACGGGTACTTCTCGCCGGGAGGATTTGCGGAGGAGGATGGGTTATGGCCGAAAGGGGATACCGCTTTCAGCGGCTACCAGCTGCTGCTGGAGTACTTCACCTTCCGCGACAAGTTTATGTTCGTCCATCTCAACGGCCTGGACGGCATTACGCCGCCTGTCAGGGCAGAGTACTTTGATATCGAAGTCGTGTTCAGTTCGTCGTGGCCGCCAGACCTGCCGGTCACCGATGATGCGGTTCGTCTGCACTGTGTACCGGTGATTAACCTGTTCACGCTGGAAGCCGATCCACTCACCATCACCGGGCTTGAAAGTGAGTATTTGCTGCGCCCTAAACGACTACAGGACGGACACACCGAGATTTATGCCGTGGATTCGGTCACCGGCTCAAACCGCACCAGTGATGCCGAATATGTGCCGTTCAGCAGCTTCAGGCACAAGGGCGGGATGATGCGCCGTCACGCACCTCCTCGCTATTACCACACCCGCGTTAAGCGTGGCGTTAGCGGACTGTATGACACCTGGCTTATCCTGGGGGGGCACCAGTGGGAAGATGACCGCCTGTTTGAACGCGAAGCCGTCTCGCTGCAAATCACCGGCACTAACGGTCAGCTACCGCGCCGGGCGCTACAGAGCACGCTGCTGGACCGCTGTGAGCAGGTGGTGCAGACACAGCTGTCGGTGAAAAACCTCTGCAAACCCACACTGCCGGTTTACCCCCCTGCGGAAGACCGTTTCCACTGGCGGGTGCTGAGCCACCTCGGCTCCGGGTTCCTGAACATGATGAGCACTGCCGAAGTGCTTCGCGGGACGCTGGCGCTCTATAACTGGCAGGAGGATGAACTGAATACCCGCCGTCTGGAGGCGATTCAACTTGTACAGCACCACCGCCTGCAGCGTTTTGAGCAGGGCTACCTGCTGCGGGGACTGGATATCGAAGTGACCCTCGACAGCAACGGCTTCACCGGTGAGGGTGATATCCATCTCTTTGGTGAAATGCTCAACCGCTTCTTTGCACTGTATGCCGACATGAACCAGTTCAACCAGCTTACCCTCATCGTACAGCCAGAAGGAAAATGCATCCGGTGGAGAGAGAATCACAGTCCACGCCTGCCCGGTTGATGGAGCAGCTACGGCAGTATCTGCCGTACATGAACTTTTATCGCTTCTGCCAGATACTGGAACGAAGCCAGCCGGAAAAACCGGTCATCGGCAGCAGCTGGCAGGTGCGCCATGAGCCGGTGCGCTTCCGGCCCCATCCGGGCATGGGCTTCCCGGCTTCCGAAATCAAAGGGGTTGAACCGTCTGAGTATTCACATTTGCCACCCACTGTGCGCATCACCTTTATGGGGCTCTACGGCGTGGAGTCCCCGCTGCCGACGCACTATATTGATGACATCACTCAGCGGCGGGAAGGATATGAAGCTACGGCGGATTTCCTCGATATCTTCAACCACCGGTTGATTGCCCAGTACTATCGCATCTGGCGCAAATACTCTTATCCGGCGAGCTTTAAAGCCGGCGGTAAGGACAACATCTCGCAGTATCTGCTGGGTTTGGCAGGCCTTGGCATTGACGGCTGCACGGACAGTATCGCCGCCCCTGTGTCACGCTTCCTCGCGCTGCTACCGGTGATGCTGCTGCCGGGACGGACCGCAGAAGGTCTGGTCTCACTGGTGCGTCTGCTGGCACCTGACACGCAGGCGAAAATCTGGCATCACGATAAACGCCGCGTACCACTTAAAAAGCCGCTAACCATGAGCGTCAGTCAACCCGTCACCCTGACCAGTCGTCCGGTGATGGGCAACTATGCCACTGATGTGAACAGCCAGGTACTGATGCGCCTGACCTCCACTAATCCGGATGAGGTGCAGGGCTGGCTGCCCGGAGGCGAGCTGCACACAGACCTGATGGCGTTGCTGCATGTCTATCTGGGATCCCGCCTGGATGCACGGTTACAGCTGTGTGTCGACCGGAGTCTGCTGCCTGATGCGACCATGAGCACCAAACCTCAGACTGGGGCCGTGCAACTGGGCCGCACTGCCGTGATGCGACCGCTGAATGCGGCTAAGACCGCATCACACCCCAAAACAATCACCATTAACCTGGGACGCTATGAGCGGGTTCAGGAAAATCTTCACCGTAGGGAGACCGAAGAACATGGCGAGTACCGTTGGTAAATTCCCCCTGGCGGCCCTTGCCGCGGGCATAACACTGATGCTCGCGGGCTGTGGGCTGACTCAAAAAGTGACAGACGGCACCGTTACCGTGACTAAATCGATTTTTTATAAGCAGATAAAGACTCTGCATCTGGATATTCATGCTCGTGAGGCCGTCAACAGCAATGCCGGCGGTGTGGCACTGTCGACGGTGGTGCGCATCTACCAGCTCAAAGACCGGAAAACATTCGACACGACGGACTATCCGTCACTGTTTAATGCTGACAGCCAGGCAATCAAAGCAGACCTCGTGGCGGAGAAAGATATTCGCCTGCAACCGGGTGGAGCGGTGATGGTGGATATGCCTATGGATGAAAATGCGCAGTATGTCGCAGTGGCTGGCATGTTTATGTCGCCGGACCAGGTTCACAATACCTGGCGGGTGGTGCTGAGCCGTGACGACCTCGATCCGGACAAGGCCCGGGTAATTGAGGCAAGTAACAATCGACTGACTCTGAAGGCACTGAAAGATGAATGAGTCATCCCGTCCTTCGTTGTATGAAGCGCTCTACGGCAACTTTACCGGCGGCCTCGACCTGCATCAGCTCAGCGAGCAGAACCAGGTTATTTTGTCTGTACTGGACAATATGCAGCGTATCCTCATAAGCCGTGCAGGTACACTGACACATCTGCCGGACTATGGTTTACCCGATATGACAAAGATTCTACAGGGCATGCCGGGTAACGCCCATGAACTGATGAGTACTCTGTCGACTGTTCTGCTCAAATATGAGCCACGTCTGAAAAAAATAGCCGTTGTCCTGTTGGAGCAGAATGTCCCGGGCGAACTGCGCTATGCCATTGATGCCGAGCTTAAGGGTATTGGCCTTGTGCGCTACGGCACCGAATTTATGCCGGAAGGCAAAGTGCTAATTCGCCATTTGAAACAGCAGGAGTATCTCGACACAGCAACCCGTATATAAGACCAGATAACACTTGTCAGTAAGAGTCAGGCGGATATTTGGATTTTTGTCTGTAAATAACGCAGCTTCAGGAGTAGATGGACGTGTGGCTGGTGGGTAACGGACTGAACGTGGAGACGGTCGGATATTCCCATTTATCGATGTGTTCAGGGGGGTATTAATAAGACATCCTGAGAGTTTTTAAAAATGGAATTAAAACACTGCAGGGAAAGTAAGGGGCTACATTGCATTTCATGTTTTAATCAATAATCTACATTAACCCAGAGATATTATGACACTTTATGATATTAAACCCAGGTTTCAGGGTCTGTTACGCCCATTGACCAGATCTATGCATTTTCAGGGAATAACGGCAAATCAGGTTACGATATTTGCGATGTTAGCATCAATTTTTATGGGATTGATATTAACTTTATTTCCAGAACCGCGTTTATTTATTTTATTGCCAGTCTTTCTCTTTATTCGCATGGCGCTGAATGCAATAGACGGCATGCTGGCGCGAGAGTTCAATCAGAAGAGCCAGCTCGGGGCCATTCTTAACGAGGTCGGAGATATCTTAGCAGATGCAGCGCTTTATCTGGCATTTGCATTTTTAACCGGGGTATCACCATGGCTGGTCGTTCTGGTGGTGTTACTGTCGTGGCTGACAGAGTTTAGCGGTGTTATTGCTCAGACGCTGACGGGCAGCAGAAATTATTGTGGCCCGATGGGCAAAAGTGACCGAGCCTTTGTTTTAGGGGCTTTAGGTTTGTTTATCGCGCTTTGGCCACGGTACATCATCGCCGCCAATATCGTGTTTGGTGTCTCGGCTGTACTGTTGGCCTTGACCTCAGTCAACCGCTGTCGCAGCGCGCTGGAGGTCACAAATGCCTGATTCTCTGCACACGTTGTATTACTGCCTCGGCGGGATCTTCAGCGTTTTAGTACTGGCGACCGTTATCATTTTTATGCTCACAAAAGGCCGCCCACAGCGCGACTGGCGAGAACTCCAGCAGCGTATCAACAGCTGGTGGGTCATCGTTGGCTTGTTTTCGCTGGCGATGCTCTCACCCAAAGGGCTGGCGCTCACCTTCTTCGGATTTCTCAGCTTTTTGTCCCTGAAGGAATATCTGACCCTGGCACCGACTCGGCGCTCAGACAATGTGCCATTACTGTGGATCTATGCCGCGATCCCGCTGCAATACATCTGGGTGGGCATGTCGTGGTACGGCATGTTCATCATCTTCATCCCGATATACGTCTTTCTGTTCCTGCCCGCCCGTATGGTGATCGTTGGTGATACGAAAGGGTTCTTACACTCTGCATCCGTCATGCACTGGGGCATGATGACCACGGTCTTTGCATTAAGCCACGTTGCGTTCCTGATGATGTTGCCAGGCGTGGATACCAAAGCGGGCGCACTGCTGGTGATATTCCTGGTGGCAACCACAGAGCTTAACGATATTGCGCAATATCTGTGGGGAAAATCGCTGGGCAAAATCAAGGTCACGCCGAAGGTCAGCCCGAATAAAACGCTGGCGGGATTGTTAGGCGGCGTACTGACTACTTCGCTGCTGGCGGCCATTATTGGCCCGCTGCTGACGCCGATGAACTGGAACCACTCGCTGGGTGCCGGTGTGATTATCGGCCTGAGCGGGTTCTGCGGCGATGTGGTGATGTCGGCCATCAAGCGTGATTTTGGTGTGAAAGACTCCGGGAAATTGCTGCCGGGGCATGGCGGCATCCTTGACCGTCTGGATTCGCTGATTTACACCGCGCCTCTGTTCTTCCACTTCTATCACTACTTCTACGTATAAGGGGGCGCAGATGAACCGTTTTTTACGCTGGGTCTTTACGCTGTGCATCGCGTACCCCATGGTCTGGATTTGGCTGGGCGTTCGCGTGTCGGGTCGCGAAAAACTTCCTGTGGAAGGCCCGGCCATTATCGTGGCGAACCACAACAGCCATCTGGATGTGCTGACGCTGTTCACGCTGTTTCCACTTTCAACGCTGGTGAAAGTGCAGCCCGTGGCGGCGGCAGACTATTTCCTGCGAAACAAAGTGATTGGCTGGTTTGCCCTGAGAGTCATCGGCATCATTCCTGTTTATCGAGGAACCCATCAGGCCAATCCGCTGCAAGCCTGCGTCGATGCGCTGGCCGCAAAGAAAATTGTGATTATTTTCCCTGAAGGTACGCGCGGCGAGCCAGGGAAATTTTCAGAGATCAAATCCGGTATCTGGTATCTAAGCCAGCAGTGTCCGGAGGTGCCGATTATCCCCGTCTATTTGAACGGGCTGGACCGTTCGATGGGCAAAGGCCAGAAAATCCCCGTGCCGTTTTTTATTGACATTTTTATCGACGAGCCGCTGTTTTACGACGCGGATAAAGTCACGTTTAAACAATCGTTATTCACTCGTTTTGTCACATTACAACAGCAGGCGACAAGGAAAATTACATGAGTCAGGAAGCGCGTATATTTCAGGAAAGTACACTTGCAACCACCGATAAAGAGTCGCTTTATTTTCGCCACTGGCCTGCAACGGAAGGCAACGGTAAGAAAGTGATCGTGCTGTTTCACCGTGGGCACGAACATTCCGGGCGTCTGCAGCACATTGTCGATGAGCTGGTCATGCCCGATACGCATTTCTACGCCTGGGATGCTCGCGGCCACGGCCAGTCTCCGGGGACTCGTGGTTACAGCCCGAGTCTGGCTCGCTCTGTTCTGGACGTGGATGAGTTTGTGCGCTTCGTGGCGAAGGACGCACAGGTCAGCCTTGAAGATATCGTAGTGATTGCGCAGAGCGTGGGGGCGGTGCTGGTCTCCACCTGGGTTCATGACTATGCGCCGAAAATTCGGGGAATGGTGCTGGCTTCTCCGGCCTTTAAGGTCAAACTGTATGTGCCGTTTGCCCGCACTTGCCTTGCGTTGATGCAGCGGATCCGTGGCCTGTACTACGTCAACTCCTACGTGAAAGGGAAATTCCTTACCCACGATCCGGAGCGTGTCGCCAGCTTTGAACAGGATAAGCTCATCACGCGGGCAATCGCTGTAAATATTCTTCTCGATCTCTACAAAACCGCCGAACGTATTGTTTCCGACTCTGCCGCCATCACGCTGCCCACTCAGTTGCTTATCTCGGGCGATGATTTTGTGGTGCACGCAAAGCCGCAAAAACAGTTCTACGCCGGTCTGCGCAGCGCCATCAAAGAGCAGCATATTTTGCCTGGCTTCTACCACGATACGCTGGGTGAAAAAGACCGCGCCCTGGCCTTCGATAAAATAAAAACCTTTATCGATAAACTCTATGCGGCAAAGCTTTGCACCTTCGATTACAGCCATGAAGACCAGTGGAGCCCGAGCGCCGACGCGTACCGTGAGTTGCAGGCACCGCCAAAAGCACGCTCGCTGGAAGGGATGTTCTATTCCTCGTTAAGCTATTGCATGAAAACGGTCGGCAGACTGTCAAAAGGGATGCGTCTGGGCTACGAGACGGGCTTTGATTCCGGCAGCACGCTGGATTATGTGTACCGTAACTACCCAGAAGGTAGAAGTATTCTGGGGCGCATGATAGACAGACACTACCTCAACAGCATTGGCTGGCAGGGGATCCGGATACGAAAAATCAATATTCAGCAGGTCATAGAGCAGGCGGTCATCCGGCTGAAAGAGAATGATATGCCGATACGCGCGTTGGATATTGCGGCCGGACACGGGCGTTATGTGCTCGACGCGCTGGAAAAAAATCAGAATATCGAAAGCATCCTGCTGCGTGATTACAGTGACCTGAACGTCGAAAAGGGCCAGGCCATGATTGAAGGGCGGGGGTTAAGCCATCTCGCTCAGTTCAAAAAGGGCAATGCCTTTGACTATGATTCTCTCGCCACACTTGATCCCGCTCCAACTTTGGGGATCGTTTCCGGGCTGTATGAACTCTTCCCGGACAACGCCTTAATCAAAGCCTCGCTCGCGGGGCTGGCTGCGGCAATACCGCCTGGCGGCGTGGTGGTCTACACCGGGCAGCCGTGGCATCCGCAGTTAAAAACCATCGCTTATACATTAACCAGCCATCAGAACGGCATTCCGTGGATGATGCGTGTGCGTACTCAAAAAGAGATGGACACGCTGGTGGAGCAGGCGGGCTTCGAGAAATGCCATCAGGTGATTGATGAGTTTGGCATTTTTACCGTCTCGATGGCCGTGAGAAAGCCGCATGACTGAGTCCGTGCTCATGCAAAACAAATACAGCCTCTGGAAACAGGGGCTGTACTGGCTGCTGCTGTTAGGGCCGCTGTTCTTCCTCAGCTATGGGCAGGTGAATCAGTTCACGGCTATGCGTCATGACGTCGGAAGCATGGTTTTTGACTGGGAACATGCGATCCCGTTTATGCCGTGGAGCATCGTGCCTTACTGGAGCATCGACCTGCTATACGGTATTTCGCTCTTTATCTGCACTTCAAAACAAGAGCTGACACGCCATGGCTGTCGGCTGTTTGCCGCATCGCTAATTGCTTGTGCTGGCTTTCTTCTTTTTCCTCTGAAATTCACCTTCATTCGCCCGGAAACGCAGGGGATGTTCGGCTGGTTATTTGAGCAGCTCGAGCAGTTTGATTTGCCTTATAACCAGGCCCCGTCGCTGCATATCATCCTGACGTGGCTGTTGTGGCTGCGTTTTCGCCAGCATCTGGGGAAGGGCGCAAGACTGCTTTCCGGTGCGTGGTTTTTGCTGATTGCGGTGTCTGTGCTCACCACCTGGCAGCACCATTTCATCGATGTTGTTAGCGGGTTCGTGGTCGGCGTGATGATTAGCTATGCCATTCCGGTTGAAGGCCGTTGGCGATGGGAGCGTTCGTCAGCGCACGCCTTGCGGCTCGCCATGAAATACTGTGCTGGCGGGTTCGTGTTTTTACTCGTGGGATGGTTCATTCCATACGCTTTCATTTTGCTGTGGCCGGCTGCAGCGTTATGGATGGTGGCGGTGGGCTATGCCGGACTCGGGGTGCGGGTGTTTCAGAAAAACAGCCACGGTGATTTATCCCTCTCTGCCCGCTGGCTGTTTTTCCCTTATTTAGCCGGGGCATGGCTTTCAAAAAAATGGTTTTCCCGACGAATAGCTCTGAGCAACGTCATCTATGACGGCGTAGCATTGGGCCGCTTTCCGGATAAAATCGTGGAGCAGGCCGCAGTTCTCGATCTGACGGCGGAATTTCATAAAGGCAGCCGCAAAACAGAGTGCTGGGAAGCTTATCCGTTGATGGATTTAGTTGTGCCGAAAATTCAGGATATCCGGCAGGCCGCCATGAAGCTCTACCTGATGCGACAGGTACATGAAAGTGTACTTGTTTGCTGCGCTTTAGGCTTATCCCGCAGTGCAACCGTTGTTGCGGCCTGGTTGCTGATTGAAGGGCATGCCACATCAGTATCTCAGGCTGTGGTATTAATCAAATCCCGGCGCCATCAGGTGGTACTTATGCCCGCTCACATTCAGGTTCTGGAAACGTTCAACGAGGAGTTGCAATGTCATCAGGTATCACCATGACCAGCCGAATCATGCAAATTCATCTGTCGAGCTGGCGCTACTTTGCTGCCCTGACGCTGCTGCCGTTGGCGCTGATCTTTAACCTCTTATTTTCAGCCGATTGCGTGTTGCTGATGGGGCTCTTTTTGCTGACACATTATTACTGTTGGCGTCTGTGGCTGGATGAACGACTTTTCCAGCTCATTGAAAGTGAAAGCGATCTCGCTGAATTTGATAACGGGATGGCGCATTTGTGGGCAAAAAGAAAGGGGAGCCCCCGCTCTCTTTTTGAGCGTTGGTACGGGGCTAAAGTTCTATTTTATAGAGCTATTTTTTCATTGGTGACGCTGTGGTTTTTTTTATTGTGCATAGTCATTTACAGGGCTCTAAGTTAATTAGTCAGGACTTAAATGACTTTGAATTCCCGTATGCGTTAAACGTTAATTTTTAAGGTTTTAGATCCTGAAGGGACCCTGAAAAGCGTCGCTTTTGACCGGGGGATGAGATAAAGAACCTTTCAGCAATAGGCTGATTTAAAACATTGCCAACCCGATAGCCCTACAGTATTTGCAGACACTCGAATATGCAAAAAGCGAAGCCGCATAAACAATAACCTTCAATAGCTCCTTATACGTCAATGGATATCAGGTCATGAATGACACCTCCTCCCGTAAAATCAAAACCGGTAACGACCCGCGTACGCTGGCGGATTATGCCGCCCTGCGTGATGAGCTGAGCAAACTGTCCCATCCCGCGCGGCCCGATGTGAACTGGCGCTATGCCGAAAAACTGTGTCTTTCGCTGTTTGAGCAAAATGGCGTGGAGCTACAGACGGCGGCCTGGTACACGCTCGCCCGCACGCAGCTGGCCGGGCTGTTTGGCCTGAATGAAGGATTGTCTATCCTGGAGGCATTGATAAGCCATCAGTGGGGCGCGCTCTGGCCGCAGCCTGTGCACGCCCGCATGGAGATCCTCAGCGGTCTGAGCCAGCGTATCCAGCAGCTGATGCGCACCTTACCGTTGAACTACAGCGACCTCAGTCAGCTGTATCGTGCCGAGCAGCAGCTTACCCGTCTGGGGGACATTCTCCAGCGGCTGGAGCTTAAGCATCTTAGCCAGCTTGATGCATTGCGTAGCCAGATGCATAACAGCGCTGTCCGGCTGGAGAACAGCGACGGCGCCGCTGGCACGTGCACTGCGATTCAACCCGATGTTGTGCTGCCCGCACCGGCAACTGACGGCCAGGTAAGCTGGGTTAGTGCCCCGTCCGGTCGTCCGGCGGCAGATAAATATGAGCGCATTAACGCGGTTAAGTGGGTGTATGTGGCGCAGCCGGAACCTCAGCCGAATGTGGCGGTGTCGACGACGCTCCCGGCACCGGCAAAACGCTGGAAATCCTTCGCGGGCGGGATGATTACCATGCTGGCGGCAGGAAGCGGCGCACTGTGGGGATGGCATGCTTTCAAGCGACCTGACCTGCTGCAGGTGCAGCTGGCGGCATCGCTGGCCCCGCTACCCGCGATCCTTTCTCCCGCACAGCGGGATAGCCTGCGTCAGCAAGCGTCGTTATCGCCCCAAATTACACAAACCCAGCGGCAGCTTGCCCGCCTGGCGCAGTTACCGACGGGCTGGAATATCGATTACGGTCGTCAGCTGGTCGAACAGGCGCAGATACTGTGGCCGGAGCAGGCCAAACCGCTGGTGCAGGCGTGGCAGCAACAGCAGAAGGCCAATGGGTTGCCCGCCGAAAGCTTGACTGGCTGGCATCAGGGGATGACCCGGTTGGCGGAACTGAGCGATCGGCTGAGCAGGCTGGATGAACAGAAGGGGAAATACATGACGGTCAGCGAACTGAAATCTGCCGTGTTTGCCACCCTGCAGTCATTTAATCAATCGATTCCGGCTGAGGAGCAGCTGCGGGCATTGTCACAAACGCCCACGGGACAGCCTTTGCCTGCTGCAGCCAGAGCGCAGCTGGAGATGCATCTGAAGCAGCTAACGGCGAGTTATGCAGAAATTAAGCAGAATGCGTTAACAGGAGAAAGAGGCTAACAACGAAGAGTGTGTGAAGCGAGTTTCATTCGCGTGCCAGAGGGCTATCAGGGAGGTAGCCACTCTGGAAAATACCATGGCATCCCTCTCGGTCACTTTTCCAGGTCACCCGGCCAGGCTCTGACGTATTACTCTGCGCCAGAAACGAAAAAAGCCTCGCTTTTCAGCAAGGCCTTATAAATATGGTGCCCGGACTCGGAATCGAACCAAGGACACGGGGATTTTCAATCCCCTGCTCTACCGACTGAGCTATCCGGGCAACGGGGCGCATTAAACCGTAAAGGCCGTCTGGCGTCAACGGCTTTGTCACAAAAATCCCGTATAGCGCGACTGAGTGATTGCTTTTCAATCAGTCGGCGCGGTTTTTGCTCAGGCCAGCGCACCATTCTTACGACACAACGCAATGCTCAGTACATCCTCCGCCAGCGTGCGGGCCGTCACCACTTCCTGCACGTTCCGCGTCACCAACAGGCGGCTGAGGCAGCCTTCAAGGATTAACTCCATCTGATGGGCAACCAGCGTGGGATTGTCGGTTTCCAGCGCGGATAACAAATCGTGCGTGTACTGCCAGGAGGCGCGTTTCTGGAAGTCAGCCACCTGATGGATGGGATGGTCCGGCTGCGGATAAAAACTGCAGGCGGCAATAAACAAACAGCCCGGATAGCGTTGATTATTTACCGCGTCTTCCAGCACCTGATAGCGCGCCATTAGCTTTTGTTCTGCCTTCAGCGTCTCATCCAGCAACAGCTTACGTCGCCAGATATCTATCTGCTCGCTGTGATAACGCAGGGCGTCATACAGCAGCGCTTCGCGGTCTGGCCAAAAGCGTTGCAGATCCTCTAACTGACAGTCCACTGCCTGCGCCATATCGGCGAAAGAGGTGGTGGCCGCCAGGCCTTTTTGCTCGAGTACGTTCAGCGCATGCTCGAGTACCTGTTCACGTTGCAAGTGACTCTCCTCTTGAATGCTCGTTTCGCGGTTCTTAACCGGGAAATCACGCCTTAGTGTCGTTTACTGCGCCAGTTTCTGCAAATGCTGCTGAAACGCGGCGGCATCCATAAAGCCGGTGACGCGAGAATGGGGGATCTCATGACCGTTGGCATCGAAGAACAAAATGGTCGGCAAACCCAGCACCTGCAGCTGTTTTAGCAGCGCGCTATCCCGGGCATTATTGGCCGTGACATCGGCTTGCAGCAGCTGAGTATGGATCAGAGCGTTTTGCACTTCTGGCTGGCTGAAGGTGTATTTTTCGAATTCTTTGCAGGCCACACACCAGTCAGCGTAAAGGTCGACCATCGTGATACGTCCCTGCGCATTTTGCAGCGCGTGGGAGAGCTGCTCAGTATCGCTAATCCGGGTAAAGTTCAGATGCGCGATAGCCGCATTTTGACCGGGTGAAGCAAATGCCCAGTCCTGCAGCGGACGTGCAGCAACCAGCGCCGCCGCCAGCATCAGGATTTGTACCAGTCGCAGCCAGCCATTGTTCGACTTAAGACTGATAAAGGCCCAGCCGAAGAAAGCGACACCCAGCAGGCTCCATAACCGCAGCCCCCACTGATCGCCAATCACCCGTTCCAGCAGAAACACCGGCAGGGCAAGGATCACAAAACCAAACCCTTCTTTGATGGTTTGCATCCAGGCACCGCTTTTCGGCAACAAACGGTTGCCAAACACCGTCACGGCAATCAGCGGCAGCCCCATTCCCAGCGCGTAAAGATAGAGCGTGCCAGCGCCCGCCAGCATATTGCCGCTTTGGGCGATGTAAAGCAGGATCGCGCTAAGCGGCGCGGTGGTGCACGGAGAGCAAATCAGCCCGGCCAGTGCACCCATGAGAAACACACCGGTCAGCGATCCGCCTTGTTGACGGTTGCTCCACAGCGCCAGCCGGGTTTGTAGCGAAGAAGGGAGCTGCAGCGTGAACAGGCCAAACATCGACAATGCCAGCAGAATAAACAGCACCGACAAGCCAATCAGTATCGCCGGGGCCTGCAGTGCCGCCTGAAAACGCAGGCCAGCGGCGGCCACAATCACGCCCATCACCGTGTAAGTCAGCGCCATTCCCTGCACGTAGACCATCGCCAGGGCAAACAAACGGCCCGCCGAATATTGGCGATTGCCGCCGAGAATAATGCCGGAAATCAGTGGGTACATGGGCAGCACGCAAGGGGTGAAGGCGACACCAATGCCGATCAGCAGTGCCCACAGCGGCGAGAACGGCAGGTTTTCAGTCGGCGCGGTCTGGACGCTGACCGGTGCAGGTGTTGAAGTCGCTGCCTGAGAAGCCGGGGTGGCATCACCGGCCTTCACTTCATCCAGCGGCACGCTGCGTGTTTCCGGTGGATAGCAGAAGCCCGCGGCAGCACAACCCTGATAGGTGACGCTCACCGTCGCCCCTTTATCCGCCTGCTGCAGGACTAAAGGCAGCGTCAGGCTTTCGGGGTAAATTTCACTTTTGCCGTAGAACTCATCTTCATGAGGGGTTCCTTCAGGCAGGGTAAAGTCGGCGAGCTTTGCGCCGTTAGCCGAGATTTTGATCTGCTGGCGATAGAGGTAATAACCGGGTTTCACCTGCCAGCTCAGGGTCAGCGTGTTGGCTTGCTGATTGAAGTCAAAAGCAAAGGCCTGATCAACCGTACCGAAATGGTTGCCGGTTTGTCCGAACAGCGAGGCCGCCGCATTCAGGCTGAACAGCGTTGTAAACAGAATAAAAATCAGTGTTGTAATGCGCTTAGACATAACGGTAACCACGTTCTCCATGTTGGGCTGAGTCGGGCAGAGGGCTGAAGGCGTTCCGGCAGCGCTCTGACGGAGCTCAGAGGGGTGCCCTCGGGGCGAGGCAAACTATAACATGGCGTTACGGCAGGGAGTTTTTCAGGATGTAACCGGTGAAAGCATGGCGGAAGTCACTCCGCCCTGCTTCAGCGCGTGCCGGGGCCGTCTGTGGCTATAGAATCAGATGCCCAAAGATAAAGCCAAACAGCACGGACAGTGCAATGGCCAGCGTGCCCGGCACAATAAACGAGTGGTTAAAGACAAACTTGCCAATGCGCGTTGAACCGGTATCGTCCATTTCTACCGCGGCCAGCAGCGTAGGGTAGGTTGGCAAGACAAACAGCGCGGAGACGGCAGCGAACGATGCCACGGCGGTGATGGGCGAAACGCCGAGCATCAGCGCGGCAGGCATCAGGGCTTTGGTAGTCGCGGCCTGCGAGTAAAGTAGCGTGGAAGCAAAGAACAGGATCACTGCCAGCATCCACGGATAATCGGTCAGCAGATCGCCCGCAACCTGCTGGATCTCGCCAATATGTGCTTTCACAAAGGTATCACCGAGCCAGGCCACGCCCATCACGCAAATACAGGCGCTCATGCCGGATTTGAAGGTGCTGGCAGAAAGGATTTTGGCGGTATCCACTTTGCAGGTGAAGCAGATTATCGCCGCCACGGTCAGCATAAAGACCACAATCGCTTCATTACGCGGCAGCACCGGATGGGTAATCAGGCCAACGGTATCGCTGATGGCGGTGGCATACAGCACCACCGCAACAATGCCCAGCAGGAACAGCAGCACCGACAGTTTTGCGCCGGGTTTCGCTTCAAAAACGCCTGCGCCACGCAGCACCGTTTCGCCTTTCGCCAGCCGCTGTTGGTAAATGGCATCTTCCTTCAGCTCTTTGCCGAGGAAGTTGGTGATCAGCGCCGCAAGGAAAATGGCGATCATGGTTGAGGGGATGGAGACGGCAAGCAGCGCCAGATAGCTGATGCCTTTTGGCTCCAGAATCCCCGCCAGAAACACCACCGCCGCTGAAATTGGCGAGGCGGTAATGGCAATCTGCGAAGCGACTACCGCGATTGATAACGGACGGGAAGGGCGAACCCCTTGCTCTTTTGCCACTTCCGCGATCACCGGTAACGTTGAAAATGCCGTGTGCCCGGTTCCCGCCAGCAGCGTCATAAAGTAGGTCACCAGCGGCGCGAGGAGGGTGATATAGCGTGGATGCTTTCTCAACAGACGTTCAGCCAGGCTGACCAGGTAATCCATCCCTCCGGCGACCTGCATGGCGGCAATGGCGGCAATCACTCCCATAATGATTTCGATGACGTCGAAGGGAATGACGCCCGGCTTGATTTGGAAGCCCAGCGTTAAAATTAACATGCCCACACCGCCGGCAAAACCGATGCCAATGCCGCCCAGCCGCGCTCCCAGATAAATCGCCAACATGACGACAAGTAATTCCGGCACAATCATGATCTGCTCCTTGGGTTTTTTTGATAACTAGCCGTTAATAATTTGTAGGCTTTGCCATAAAAAAAGGCACGTCGTTCTGCGAACGCCCGTGCCTTAAAGGTCTAGATTAAGCTGTTATTGTTCATTTTCATCGGTATAACGTTTGGCTTTATATACCGGGAACATCAGGTTCTGCGTTGAGAAAATATCATCGAGTTCGGCTTCGGTGAGTAACCCGCGCTCCAGCACCACTTCCCGCACGCTTTTGCCCGTCTCGGCACAAATTTTGCCAACAATATCGCCATTATGGTGGCCGATGTACGGGTTGAGGTAGGTCACGATGCCGATCGAGTTAAAGACATAGGCCTCACACACCGCTTTGTTGGCGGTAATGCCGTTAACGCATTTTTCCAGCAGATTCGAACAGGCATTGGTCAGAATATGCACCGACTCAAACAGGGCCTGGCCGATAACCGGTTCCATCACGTTCAACTGCAGCTGGCCTGCTTCAGACGCCATGGTCACGGTGACGTCATTGCCGATCACCTTGAAGCACACCTGGTTGACGACTTCTGGCACCACCGGGTTCACTTTGGCCGGCATGATAGAAGAACCGGCCTGCAATTCCGGCAGGTTGATTTCATTCAGCCCGGCGCGCGGCCCGGAAGAGAGCAGGCGCAGGTCATTACAGATTTTGGAGAGCTTGACCGCCAGGCGTTTGAGCGCGCTGTGCACCATCACATAGGCACCGCAGTCTGAGGTTGCTTCAATCAGATCTTCTGCAGGAACGCAGGGCAGGTTGCTGACTTCCGCTAACTTCTGCACCGCCAGCGCCTGGTAACCGTCCGGCGTATTCAGGCGTGTGCCGATGGCCGTCGCGCCCAGATTCACTTCCAGCAGCAGTTCGCCGGTGCGTAGCAGGTTCTTGATCTCTTCATTCAGCAGCACGCTATAGGCGTGGAATTCCTGACCGAGGGTCATTGGCACCGCATCCTGCAACTGGGTACGGCCCATTTTCAGAATGGTTTCAAACTCAACGGCTTTGCGCTGGAAGCCTTCGCTCAACTGGCCGATAGCATCCAACAGCTTCAAAATAGAGGTATACACCGCGATACGAAAACCGGTCGGGTAGGCGTCATTGGTGGACTGGCACTTGTTGACGTGGTCATTCGGATTGAGGAACTGATACTCCCCTTTCTGATGGCCCATCAACTCCAGACCAATATTGGCCAGCACTTCATTGGTGTTCATGTTGACCGAGGTACCGGCTCCGCCCTGATAGACATCAATCGGGAACTGGTCCATGCATTTGCCGTTGTTCAGCACTTCATCGCAGGCCTGAATGATGGTGTTAGCGATATGGCGGGGAATGGTCTGCAACTCTTTATTGGCCATCGCGGCGGCTTTCTTCACCATCACCATGCCACGAACGAACTCAGGGATATCGCTGATTTTACTGTTACTGATATAGAAATTTTCAATCGCACGCAGAGTGTGAACACCGTAGTAAGCATCTGCCGGAACTTCACGCATACCTAACAGGTCTTCTTCGATACGAATGCTATTTGTCATGAGAACCTTCTTGTTTTTGCTACCGGATACACCCAATCATTCGGTGTAGATCATCACAATCAAAGTGAATCTTTGGTCATGAACAGCCTCGGCCGACATTTTATCCATTTGCGGTAGACTGAGCACGATCATATTCTGTTAAGGGCGAAAAGCCTGAATCCAGATCACTTAAATTGCGTTCATTTTCAGCCATCTTCGACACAGTGTGATGCGTGTCACATGTCGCTGACCAACATGAATTTCGTATAAGGTAGTTGAAAAATGCTCTGTAAGAGCCCATTTCATTACTCTACGATCGTGACGATCCCTCTTTTTGCCGTCCCGCTGTAAGCGAGATGGCCCGGACAGACAGGAGACTGCGGTGCGCTGGTTACCGTTTTTAGTGCTATTTATTCTCGCCTGGATTGAGATCACCATTTTCATCCAGGTGGCCCACGTGATGGGCGTGCTGCTGACGCTGCTGCTGGTGGTGTTCAGCTCCCTGATCGGTATCTCACTGGTAAAAAACCAGGGGATGAAAAACTTTATGCTGATGCAGCAGAAGCTGGCGGTGGGCGACAGCCCTGCCGCGGAGATGATCAAGAGCGTTTCGTTGATCATCGCCGGCTTCCTGCTGCTGCTGCCGGGGTTTTTTACCGACTTCCTCGGGTTGCTGCTGTTGCTGCCGCCGGTGCAAAAGCATCTGACGCTGAAGCTGATGCCGCATCTGAAAGTCTGGCGGGGTGCCGGCGCTGGCCCGGACAGTGGCTTCACCGTTGACGGTGAATTCGAGCGAAAAGACAGCAAACTGCTTGAACACGACGATCCAGAGGATCGCCGATAACTGAGCCGAAGGCGGGATTTCCCGCCTTTTTGCTTTTCAGGGGAAACGATTGCCTGTTATTTGCGCAGTTGGTTCGCAGAAGCGAAATTTTTATTTTTTTCCCCTTGAAAGCCCCTCCGCCAGGCCCTATCTCTTTCGTCACGAGGTCGGTGCCAGTGAAGCCCGGCGTTCATCCCAAAAACCTGATTGGACTTCTCAAAGGAGAGTTATCAATGAAAATTCGTCCATTGCACGACCGTGTTATCGTCAAGCGTAAAGAAGTGGAATCTAAATCAGCTGGCGGCATCGTGCTGACTGGCTCCGCAGCCGGTAAATCTACCCGTGGCGAAGTACTGGCTGTTGGCAATGGCCGTATCCTGGAAAGCGGCGATGTGAAACCGCTGGACGTGAAGGTTGGCGACGTCGTCATCTTCAGCGAAGGTTACGGTGCTAAAACTGAGAAAATTGACAACCAGGAAGTGCTGATCATTTCTGAAAGCGACATTCTGGCAATTGTTGAAGCGTAATTACGCGTAACTCACTGAACAAACGAATTTAAGGGATATTTTAAGATGGCAGCTAAAGACGTAAAATTCGGTAATGACGCACGCGTAAAAATGCTGCGTGGCGTTAACGTACTGGCAGATGCAGTAAAAGTTACCCTGGGCCCGAAAGGCCGTAATGTGGTTCTGGATAAATCTTTTGGTGCACCGACCATCACTAAAGATGGCGTATCTGTAGCACGTGAAATCGAACTGGAAGACAAGTTCGAAAACATGGGTGCTCAGATGGTGAAAGAAGTGGCCTCTAAAGCGAACGACGCTGCAGGCGACGGTACCACCACCGCAACCGTTCTGGCTCAGTCTATCGTTAACGAAGGTCTGAAAGCCGTTGCTGCGGGCATGAACCCAATGGATCTGAAGCGCGGAATCGACAAAGCGGTTATCCACGCTGTTGAAGAACTGAAAAAACTGTCTGTGCCTTGCTCTGATTCTAAAGCGATTGCTCAGGTGGGTACCATCTCTGCTAACTCCGATGAAACCGTGGGCGAACTGATTGCTCAGGCGATGGAAAAAGTCGGCAAAGAAGGCGTGATCACCGTTGAAGAAGGCACCGGCCTGCAGGACGAGCTGGACGTGGTTGAAGGTATGCAGTTTGACCGTGGCTACCTGTCCCCGTACTTCATCAACAAGCCAGAAACTGGCGCAGTAGAACTGGAAACCCCATTCATTCTGCTGGCTGACAAAAAAATCTCCAACATCCGTGAAATGCTGCCAGTTCTGGAAGCCGTGGCGAAAGCCGGCAAACCGCTGCTGATCGTTGCTGAAGATGTTGAAGGCGAAGCGCTGGCTACGCTGGTGGTTAACACCATGCGCGGTATCGTGAAAGTGGCTGCGGTTAAAGCACCTGGTTTCGGCGACCGTCGTAAAGCTATGCTGCAGGACATCGCTGTGCTGACTGGCGGTACCGTCATCTCTGAAGAGATCGGTATGGAGCTGGAAAAAGCGACGCTGGAAGATCTGGGTCAGGCAAAACGCGTTGTGATCAGCAAAGACACCACCATCATCATCGATGGCGTTGGCGAAGAAGCAACTATCTCTGGCCGTGTTTCTCAGATCCGTCAGCAGATTGAAGAAGCGACCTCTGATTACGATCGTGAAAAACTGCAGGAGCGCGTAGCGAAACTGGCAGGCGGCGTTGCCGTTCTGAAAGTGGGCGCAGCCACTGAAGTTGAAATGAAAGAGAAGAAAGCGCGCGTTGAAGATGCCCTGCACGCGACCCGTGCTGCGGTTGAAGAAGGCGTGGTTGCTGGTGGTGGTGTTGCGCTGGTTCGCGTGGCGTCTAAACTGGGCGATCTGCGTGGCCAGAACGAAGACCAGAACGTGGGTATCAAAGTTGCGCTGCGCGCAATGGAATCTCCACTGCGTCAGATCGTTTCTAACGCCGGTGAAGAGCCTTCAGTTGTCACCAACAAAGTGAAAGCGGGCGAAGGTAACTACGGTTACAACGCGCAGACTGAAGAATACGGCGACATGATCGACTTCGGTATCCTGGACCCAACTAAAGTGACCCGTTCTGCGCTGCAGTACGCGGCCTCTGTTGCCGGTCTGATGATCACCACCGAGTGCATGATCACCGACCTGCCGAAAGGCGACACCCCTGACTTAGGCGGTGGCGGTATGGGTGGTATGGGTGGCATGGGCGGCATGATGTAATGCCTGCCGGCTGGCTATAACGCTCTCCTTCGTCTTTGACGGGAAGGGCAGCCTCCTGAAAACCCCCGTTTTATAACGGGGGTTTTTCTTTTTGGGGGGAAGATAGTAAAGTTAGGGCGCAAGCAGTAGCCCGAACAAGGATTTATCTGTGTTGGGCAACGGAAGCTTCACCAAGGTTGTCGATTTCCGGTACGCTCAGAACTGATTCTGATGATGATAATAATGGGGATTTAAAATGCGGATTAAGGTCTTGCTGGGACTTTCAGTAGCGACTGCGCTGCTGGCAGGCTGTAGCAGCAGTTCTAACACCCTGAGTGCTGCGGGTGAGCGCGTCAGCTTCACCGACCAGCAACCAGCCAAAGAGTGCCAGCTGCTGGGCAACCTGACCGGCGAACAGAGCAACTGGTTGAGCGGTGCAGGCGGCGGCGAAAGCAGCTCGCTGCGTGGCGCGGCCAACGATCTGCGCAACCGTGCGGCAGAGATGGGCGGCAACACCATTTACGGTGCAACCAGCCCAACACAGAATATCTGGTCAAGCTTTGCCCCGCTGGACAGCAAAATGAGCGGCCAGGTGTATAAGTGCCCTTAACCGTTTGCGGAAAGCCTCTGTCGTCTGGGCCGCGTTATCGCTGCCGGTAGAGTGTTTAAAGCAGATAAAAAAGCGGGGAGGATCGATGATCCTCCCCGCTGTTGTTTTAAGGATCGGATTAAACCTGTCTTAGCTGTAAATCGAGCGGCGTTTTACTCGGTTCTCCGCCAATTTCACGGGCCAGTTTCGGCACCATATAGCCGGAAACGTTGGCCAACAGTTCCCGCATAATCGCCCTGGCATCGTCATCCGACACGTAGAAATGCGCCGCACCCTGTACTTTATCCAGCACATGCAGGTAATAAGGCAGCACGCCGGCATCAAACAGCGCGTTGCTGAGCGTCGCCAGCGTGGTCGCATCGTCGTTGATATTGCGCAGCAAAACGCTCTGGTTAAGCAGCGTCACGCCCGCGCTCTTCAGCAGTTGCAACGCGTCCCGCAGCGCGTCATCAATCTCCTGGGCGTGATTAATGTGCGTCACCATCAGCACCTGCAACCGCGACTGCGCCAGACGCTGGCAGAGCGTGCGGGTGATGCGGCTGGGGATGACCACCGGCAACCGGCTGTGGATGCGCAGGCGTTTCAGGTGGGGGATCTGCTCCAGTTCGCCGATCAGCCAGTCCAGTTCGCTGTCTTTTGCCATCAACGGATCGCCACCGGAGAAAATAATCTCATCCAGTTCTGGCTGCTCTCGGATATACTCCAGGGCTTGCTGCCAGTTGCGCTTGTTTCCCTGGTTATCCTGGTAGGGAAAATGGCGGCGGAAACAGTAGCGGCAGTTAACCGCACAGCCGCCTTTGACCAGCAACAGCGCACGATTGCGATATTTATGTAACAGACCCGGCACCACGCTGCTCTGCTCATCGAGCGGGTCAGTACTGTAACCCGGAGCATCAACAAACTCCTGGCTGGCGGTGATTACCTGCAGCAGGAGCGGATCTTGTGGATCGCCTTTTTGCATTCTGGACGCGAAGGCCCGTGGGACGCGCAGGGCAAACAGACGTCGGGCATCACTGCCGGCCGTCAGCTCCGGGTGCGAATCGAGGCCTAAAAGTTGCAGTAATTCATTTGGGTCGGTGATTACATCCGCAAGTTGATGCAACCATTCTTCTCGCGAAGGGGTTTTTAGGGTTACAATGTGTGCCATTTTTTTGGCTTAGTACCAGTATTAAATTGTAGAGGGCCTTTATGGCGACTTATTCTAGCAACGATTTCCGTCCCGGTCTTAAAATCATGTTCGAAGGCGAACCTTACGCTATCGAATCGAGCGAGTTCGTTAAACCAGGTAAAGGTCAGGCTTTTGCACGCGTAAAAATGCGTCGCCTGCTGACCGGCACTCGCGTTGAGAAAACGTTCAAATCTACCGACTCCGCTGAAGGCGCAGACGTGGTAGATACTAACCTCAACTACCTGTACAACGACGGTGAGTTCTACCACTTCATGCACCCGGAAACCTTCGAACAGCATCCTGTTGAAGAGAAGACCGTGGGCGATGCCGCTAAATGGCTGCTGGATAACGCAGAATGTATCGTAACCCTGTGGAACGGCAAGCCGATCCAGGTGTTGCCACCAAACTTCGTTGAGCTGGAAATCACTGATACCGACCCAGGCCTGAAAGGCGACACCGCAGGTACTGGCGGCAAGCCAGCCACGCTGTCTACCGGTGCCGTGGTGAAAGTGCCATTGTTCGTGCAGATTGGCGAAGTGATCCGTGTCGATACCCGTTCAGGCGAATACGTTTCTCGCGTGAAATAAGCCCGATGAAGTGGGCCTGACGGTCAGGCCCTTTTCTTTAACGATGTGAGCTGAATCAGATGATGAAGTGGTTAAAACTCATTGCTGTCGCAGTGTTTATGACCAGTGCGCTCAGCGCCTGCAATACCTTCCACGGTTTTGGTGAGGATGTTCAACACCTCGGCGGTGCTATCTCACACGCAGCCAACTAGTCTCTCTTCGCAAAAAATGTCCTTTTGCTACCTGCCTCAATAGCATGTGGTTAAATTACGGCTATGCTTAATTCGCTGTACTTTACTTCACGCTAAAAGGACATTCTCATGTTAAAGAAAAGTATTATTTCAATTCTTTCTGTACTGGTGCTCTCTTCGGTGCTCACAGCTTGTAATACCACGCGTGGCGTGGGTGAAGACGTGTCAGCCGGTGGCCAGGCGATTCAAAAAAGCGCTCAGTAATTACGGTGCCGGTGCTCCCGCACCGGCCTCATTGTTTACTTCCCCTGTTTCACCCAAATCAGCTTGCTGACATCAAAGCCATTTTCACGCGCCTTCGCTAACAACGACGCTTTGACCTGATCCGAAATGTGCGGCGTGCGGGAAAGGATCCACAGATAGTCCCGGTTCGGACCGCTCACCAGCGAATACTGATAGTCATTATCCAGCGCAATCACGTTATATCCGCCATAGAACGGGCCAAAGAAGGAGACCTTCAGGGCCGCGCGGCTCTGTGGTCCGGTAAAGTAGGCTTTACCTTCACTCTGCTGCCAGCGCTGCTTCTCGACGTTATAACCGCGATTAATGACCTTCAGACCGCCATCATCACGCTTGCTGTAGCTGGCGGTGACATGATCGAGTCCGCGTTCAAACGAGTGATCCAGCCTGGCGATTTCATACCAGTCACCCAGATAAAGATCGGCATTAAAGCCTTCGACTGGCGTCACGCCCTTGGGCGGCGTGGTGCTACAGGCAACGGAGAGGAGGGCAACGGTGCCAGCGACCAGATTTTTCCACAGAGACATAGGCTATTCCTTTACGATTGAATAGCTTGAGTATAGAGGAAGTTTAGGCGGCAGGGTTGCCGCCTGTGGATTACAGGGTGATTACCCCAATAGCCGTTACCACGGTGAGGATCGCCGCCAGCCCATAGAACAGCCATTTAGCGGCGGGAACGTGAAGGCGAATGTCGTGCATGCCGTGATGAAGCCGGTGCAGTGCGCACCATACCGGCATCACTATCATTAGAAACAGGAACAGACGGCCGGGCAGGGTTTGTGCGACCTGCAGCAGGTGCGTATAGCTGAGTCCCCGTTCCGTACCGATGCCCAGCGGAAGGAGGATGCCAGCCAGCACCACCACCACCGGCGAGACGATCGCCGCCCACATGCCTCCGGCACCAAACAGCCCCCAGAACACCGGTTCATCTGAACGCATGGCCTTATTTCTCACAGCGACTCCTTAATAAGCAGTGCCCATGTCAGCAGGATCAGGCTGACCACCACCATCGTCAGCCACAGCCCTTTAATCACCGGGGCGGGAGACATTTTTTTGCCCCCCAACACGATGACCTGAGCTTTGGGTGCCAGCTCAAACCAGGTTTTGCTGTGCAGCAAGGCGGCGGCCAGTGCGACGAGATTGATCAACAGCATTAATGGATGTTGTAAAACTGCGACGAACGCCTGCCAGCTCTGCTCGCCATCCTTCAACGCAAACAGCCCGAAAATCATCTCGAGGCTGAACCACAGCGCCGGCAATGCCGTGGCTTCGCGCAGCATGTAAAAACGGTAATAGCCAGACTTCTGCCACCAGTTAGCGGTCATCGGGCGATGGAAGGGTTTCCGTTTGGTTGTCATTTCTGGGCTCCCTACTGCGGTCTGAGGGTGGTGATAAGGTAATCCTGGGCGCTTGCCACTTTGCTTTGCTGGATCGCCGCCGCAGGATCGACATGTTTCGGGCAGACCTCCGAGCAGAAACCGACAAAGGTGCAGGGCCAGACGCCGTTATCGCCGTTGAGCGTCGGCATTCGCTGCGCCTTGCCTTGATCTCGGCTGTCCAGGTTGTAGCGATGTGCCAGGGTGATGGCCGCCGGCCCAATAAATTCCGGGTTGAGGCCAAACTGCGGGCAGGCGGCGTAACACAGGCCGCAGTTGATGCAGCCGGAGAACTGATGATATTTGGCCATCTGAGCCGGCGTTTGCCGCTGAGGGCCGCGATCGGCATTGCGGCCATTACCGATGATCCACGGTTTTACCGCCTCCAGGCTTTCGATAAAGCGGCTCATATCCACAACCAAATCCCGCTCGACCGGGAAGTGGGCCAGCGGTTCGACCAGCAGGCCGTCGGGGTAGTGACGCAGAAAGGTTTTGCAGGCCAGTTTTGGGATGCCATTGACCATCATGCCGCAGGAGCCACATATTGCCATGCGGCAGGACCAGCGGTAGGACAGGTCAAACGCCAGGTTATCTTTGATAAACCCCAGCGCATCGAGCAGAGAAGTCTGGTCATCCCAGGGCACGTCGAAGATCTCATGACGCGGTACCTTATCGGACTCCGGGTTATAACGCTGAACGGTGATTTTACAGCGAGCGAGTTCACTCATGGACAGCCTCCTTACCTTCAGACTCGGCACCATAGACGCGTTTCGCCGGCGGCAGCCGGGTAATCTTAACGTCATCCCAGCTGACTTCAGGTGCACCGTCAGGGCGATAAAAACTCAGGGAGTGTTTCAGATACTGCGCGTCATTGCGGGTGGTACAGCCTTCATCCAGCCGCTGATGCGCACCGCGAGACTCTTTACGCTGGATCGCGGCGTGCGCCATACATTCGGCGACGTTCAGGCCGTGCGCCAGCTCGATGCTGTACAGCAGTTGGGTATTGAAGACGCTGGAGGTATCGCTGATGTGCAGATGCTTGCAGCGTTCTTGCAGCTCGGCCAGTTTGTCGATGGTTTTCTGCATCAGCTCTGGCGTGCGATAAATCCCGCAGCCTTCTTCCATCGCCAGCCCCATCTCATCGCGCAGTTCAGACCAGGTCTCTTTGCCCTGTTGATTGACCAGCCCATGCAGGCGCTTTTCACAGTCCCGAGCCTGAGCCTGCAACGCACTGGCGGGTTTTTTGTGAACCTGTACCGCATGTCTTGCCGCACTTTCCCCGGCAAGCCTGCCGAATACCGCCAGTTCAGCCAGCGAGTTAGACCCGAGGCGATTGGCACCATGCAGGCCGACCGACGAGCATTCCCCGACGGCGAACAGACCGGCGATGCGCGTTTCACACTGCGCATTGGTTTCAATCCCGCCCATGGTGTAGTGCGCGGTGGGCCGCACCGGGATCGGTGCCTGAGCCGGATCGACGCCGATATAGGCTTTACTCAGCTCACAGATAAACGGCAGGCGCTCAACCAGCTTTTTCTGACCCAGGTGGCGTAAATCCAGATGCACCACATCACCACGCGGCGTGGCAATGGTGCGGCCTTTACGCCACTCATGCCAAAAGGCCTGCGAAACCTTGTCACGTGGGCCAAGCTCCATATATTTATTTTTTGGCTGACCCAGCGGCGTTTCCGGCCCCATGCCGTAGTCCTGCAGGTAGCGATAGCCGTCCTTATTGACCATGATGCCACCTTCGCCCCGACAGCCTTCGGTCATCAGGATCCCCGAGCCGGGCAGGCCGGTGGGATGGTATTGCACAAACTCCATATCCCTCAGCGGCACGCCATGGCGCAGCGCCATGCCCATGCCATCCCCGGTCACGATGCCGCCATTGGTGTTGTAGCGATAAACCCTGGCGGCGCCGCCGGTTGCCAGCACCACCGCACCGGCATGAATATGGACCAGCGTCCCTTCCATCATATTCATCGCCACCACGCCGCGCGCTTCGCCTTCATCGACCAGCAGATCCAACACGAAGTGCTCGTCAAAGCGCTGGATTTGCGGGTATTTCAGCGAGGTTTGAAACAACGTGTGCAGCATATGGAAGCCGGTTTTATCGGCGGCAAACCAGGTGCGCTCAATCTTCATGCCGCCGAAGCGACGCACGTTGATGGTGCCATCGTCGCGACGGCTCCACGGGCAGCCCCACAACTCAAGTTGGGTCATTTCCCGTGGGCAATGTTCAACAAAATAGTCGACCACATCCTGCTCGCACAGCCAGTCTCCACCTGAAACGGTGTCCTGGAAATGGAGATCGAAACTGTCGTGGGACTGCGTCACCGCGGCGGATCCGCCTTCGGCGGCAACGGTGTGGCTGCGCATCGGATAGACTTTAGAGACCAGCGCAATAGTCAGGGTGGGATTTGCTTCAGCGGCGGCAATCGCGGCGCGGAGTCCAGCTCCGCCAGCGCCGACGATAACCAGATCGGCAGTACAGGTTTGCACGGTGTTCTCCCTGTCAATGTGTCAGAAGAGGGGGAAAGGGAGGAGAATCCTCACTTTTTCCAGGGAGAACAGTATAAAACTGGCCATTGGCGCTAAACTTGATTTGTTCGGGTATTAGTATGAGAAATAAACAGAAAAAGCGGGATCTGAGCGAGGTTTTTTGCCATTCAAATCGGCTATTGCGCGGCGAATTTCACCGAAAAGAGGAATTTCCCGCGGCAAATTTGTGTGTTTATCTCCGTACGGGTAGACTGCTTCACCCTGTCTGATGAGGAGTAGAAACAATGAGCGATACGGCCAGCTGGCTGCCTGGCGCTTCGATAAGCAATTTACTGAAGCGTGCGGCGATTATGGCGGAAATTCGGCGATTTTTTGCCGATCGTGGGGTGCTGGAAGTGGAAACCCCGGCGATGAGCCAGGCCACGGTGACCGATGTTCATCTGGTTCCTTTTCAGACGCGTTTTGTCGGCCCCGGTGCCGCGCAGGGTCTCGATCTCTATCTGATGACCAGCCCTGAGTACCATATGAAGCGCCTGCTGGCGGCGGGAAGTGGACCGATCTTCCAGCTCTGCCGCAGCTTCCGCAATGAGGAAGCCGGACGTCACCATAATCCTGAATTTACCATGCTGGAGTGGTACCGCCCGCATTACGATATGTACCGGCTGATGAACGAGGTCGATGACCTGTTACAGCAGGTGCTGGAATGCGCACCCGCCGAAACGCTCTCGTATCAGCAGGCTTTTATCCGCCATCTGGAAATGGATCCGCTGTCGGCGGATAAAACGCAGATGCGTGAAGTGGCGGAAAAACTGGGCGTGGGCGATTTGGCTAACCGCGAAGAAGACCGCGACACCTTATTGCAGCTGCTGTTTATGATGGGTGTGGAGCCGCAAATCGGGAAAGATAAGCCGGCGTTTGTGTATCACTTCCCGGCCAGTCAGGCGTCTCTGGCGGAGATCAGCACCGAAGATCACCGCGTGGCGGAGCGCTTTGAGGTCTACTTCAAGGGGATTGAGTTAGCAAATGGTTTCCGCGAGCTGACCGACAGCCGTGAGCAGAAGCAACGCTTTGACCAGGATAACCGCAAGCGCGCGGCGCGCGGTCTGCCTCAGCAGCCGATCGATACCAATTTGCTGGATGCGCTTGCGCACGGCATGCCAGATTGTTCCGGCGTGGCGTTAGGCGTCGATCGTATCGTGATGCTGGCGCTGAAAGCCGACTCCCTGAGTGAGGTGATCGCCTTCCCGGTCGATCGCTGCTAAACCCTTCCCAGAGGTGGCGGTCTGCCGCCTCTGCTGCCTTACAATCCGCCTGATTTATAGGTTCTTGCCGCCGGTGCGCCATTCTGCGCGGGCGTCTTGCGTCCAATCGTCTCCATACGCACCTGGAAAGGTGGGAACGGCATTTCCAGCCCGTGTTCCTGATATCCCCGCAGGATCAGCTGGTGCAGTTCATGGCGCAGCGGCATACGGTGACCCATTTCTGCGGCGTGAATACGCAACTCAAACAGTTGAATACCCTGTTGCAGGTCGACCAGATAGGCTTCCGGCGGTGGCGCTTCCAGCACGTACTGACAGCGATTGGCGGCGGTGAGCAGGACGCTGGTCACTTCTTCACTGTTGGCTTCGGCAGAGGCCGGGATGGTCAGCACCACGCGCGTCACCGAATCGGACAGCGACCAGTTAATAAATTGCTCGGTGATAAAGGCCTTATTCGGCACGATAATCTCTTTGCGGTCCCAGTCGGTAATGGTGGTGGCTCGGGTATTGATTTTGGTAATGCTGCCGGTCAAATCGCGGATGGTGACGGTATCGCCAATACGGATCGGCTTCTCGAACAAAATAATCAGACCGGAGATAAAGTTGGCGAAAATCTCCTGCAAACCAAACCCTAATCCGACACCCAATGCGGCGACCAGCCACTGCAACTTCGACCAGTCGACGCCAATCATTGAGAACCCGGCCAGCCCGCCGACAAAAATCAGCACGTATTTGGTTAGCGTGGTGATCGCATAGCCGGTGCCTGGCGTCAGGCTCAGGTGCTGCAACAGCGCCAGTTCCAGCAGCGCCGGCATATTGCGCACCAGTTGAGTGGTGATAATCAGCACCAGAACGGCAATCAGCACCGATCCCAGGGTGATCGGCTGCAGGCTTTCAACGCCCTGCACGGTGGTGCTCGCATCCCACAGATGGATGTTTTCGAGGAAGCCGAATGCCGAGTGGATCTCTGACCACAGCACAATCACCGAAATCAGCGCAACCAGCGTCAGAATTGAACGTACCAGTCGCAGAGACTGCGCACTGATAGCATCCAGATCGATGACCGGCTCTTCCACTTCAAGCGTATCGGAGTTGCTCTGATGAGCGACCGCTTCCTCTTCGCCTTTCGCACGTTGGGCGAGGATCTCAGCACGGCGAGTTCGCGCACGGTCAAAGGCAATACGGCGACGCTGAATCAGCATCCAACGGCGGATAATGTGGTAAATCACCAGCAGCAGGAACCAGATGGCGACGGAGGTTTCCAGCCTGGCCAGTAGCGCCTGCGACGTCGCCAGGTAGCCAATGCATGACGCCAGCGCAGCAAACAGGGGAATGCAGATCATCAGATTCCACAGCAGCTTGTTGATCAGGTTGTCACCGCTGCCTTCTTTGTCCAGATGTAGCGGGATCCCGGCACGCTTCAGGCTGATGGTCACCAGGCTTATCGCGCCACAAATCAGGATAAAACAGAGCCTTCCCAGCGTGGCGGAGAACTGCCGATCTTCCAGATTATCGAAGCTTATCAGCAGCATAATCAGTGGAACCACCAGACCGATGCACAACGAGTAGAAGCGCATCGCGCGGGCCACGCGCGCCTGAGGCCAGCGGAAGTGAATAATGAACAATCCCTGCGGACGGGCAAACGCCGCGCTGATCATAAACACCCACAGCAGCGGCACGGTCGCCGTTATGCCATCGCCAATTGCTACTGCGATAGGGTACGGCCATGCGTGTTGCAGGCCATAGCCCAGCGCCATCCACAGCACCGGCAAGGGCACGGCCACCAGAATCGACCAGAACACCGTCCGCATGGTCAGGCCAAAACGATCCTGCGTAACTTTGCCGACCTTGCTGGCCGAGCGGGTCATAAAATCACGATAATGGCGGCGGGAGCTGAGGCTGAAGCCAACCAGCAGCACGGCACCAATTATCGGGATGACGGTTTCGCGGCTGGTAAACATCATCACCATCGCGCCGCCAAGCTGATCGAGCGTATCCAGCGACAGCAGGCTTTTCAGATCCCGCGCCAGATCCATCGGGAAATTCAGGCTTAAGGCGTTCACGTCCGCGGTCCAGAACAGGTAGCGGTGCGTCGCCTCTTTCACTTCATTCAGCGCATCTTCCAGCTGACCATTTGCCACCTTCAGCTTGGTCACTTCGAGGATCAGGTTGTCACAGCCTGACAGCAGCGAACTGATCAGCTCGCGCTGGGTTTTGATCTGCGCATCCAGAATGCGTTTCTGTTCCGCGGTGAGCGGCGTGCCGTCATCCTGTTTAATCTGCAGCAGCTGCTGCTGACGTTCGAGCAGGTCTTCATAGCGCAGACGTTGCACCCGCAGTTCGCCCATCTCATTATCAAGCTGCTGCGGTTTCGGCATATCAGGGAGGCGTGCAACCTGCGCGCGCAGTGCCTCGCCCAGCACGTTAGAGACGCCAAGCCACTGCGACTGCTCGCGGATGGTGCTCAGCGCCTGACGCACCTGAATGGTCTGGTTATTGGCGGTGCGTTGCTGCGAGGCCACCAGGTCCATGCGCTGGGCCTGCTGATTGAGGTCATTGGACAGTTCGCGGTTAACCCGGAACTGTTTATCGAGATTCTTTGGCAGATCGCCGCTGTTCTCTGCCAGTTGCTCGGTGCGCTCAAGAGCGATTTCGGCTTCGCGCTGACGACGGCTATTGAGCTGGTTACGTAAATCCTGCAGATAGGCATCGAGCTGTGCGGCTTTACGCTGGTGAAGTTCACCGCGCATTCTTGCCAGCTCCTGACGATTGTTGGCCGACAGTTGAGCCAGTTCCAGCTCATCGACTTTGGCTTTCTGCGCTGCCGATTCCGCCTGACGGGAAGCCAGCTGCGCCTGGGCTAACGGCGTGGTGGCGGAAGGCTGTCCTTGCAGACGGCGTTCAATGTCGTTTAGCGCCCGGCGGGCTTCGGTTTGTTGTTGCGGAAGTTGCGCCAGTGAATCGCTGATCTCCCGGGCGCGATCCTGTTCCTGCTGGGCCTGGCGACCTTCTTCAATCAGCTGGCTGCTGACCTGCAGGATCTCCTGGTCGAGTTCAGGTGCCGTCATGGTATTGCTGATGGTTTTCGGGTTATCCGTCAGCGCGGCGATCTGCTGGCGCAGATCGCGTGAAAGTTTCGGGAAACCATCGATAACCTGCTGATAGGCATCTGAATTGGCCTGAGATTTCTGCATCTCATCCAGCCAGTTCAGCGTCGCCTGCAGCGCGTCTATCGTTTCCGCCTGATTCGGCGTGGTCTTGTCCGACTTAGCGTCCTCAAGCTGCTGCTTGATTTGAGCAGTATCCGGGGCGCTGGCGCCCCAGGCGGGCTGGAGGAGCATCCAGCCGAACAAAATTGGGAGGATCAGGCGTAACATAGGTGTCTGCTATGGGTGATGTAAAACTTCTTCCGCACTGGTTTTCTGCAGTGCGATGGCGAGCGTCTGACCCAGGCGCGTTTTGGTCTCTGGCGTCAGGCTTTCGGCCAGTTTTACTCTGTCTTTCGCAAACAGATTAATCACCGTTGAACCCAGCTTAAAGCGGCCCATTTCCTGGCCCTTCAACAGCACCACCGATCCTTCAGCGTCGGCACCCGGCCAGCTCCAGCGTTTGATCACGCCTTCACGCGGTGGGGTGACCGTGCCAGCCCAGACGGTTTCGATGCTGCCAACGATCGTGGCACCCACCAGAATCTGCGCCATTGCGCCAAATTCGGTATCGAACAGGCAGATCACGCGCTCGTTACGGGCGAACAGGTTAGGGATATTCTGCGCCGTCAGCGGGTTAACGGAATAGAGATCGCCAGGCACATAAATCATCTCGCGCAGGATGCCATTACACGGCATATGCACGCGGTGATAATCCCGTGGTGCCAGGTACGTGGTGATGAATTCACCATCACGGAACAGGTCGGCCATGGCGGTATTTCCGGCCAGCAGCGCTTCCAGTGAGTAAGTGTGACCTTTCGCCTGGAAAATCTGATCGCCTTCGATATGACCTAACTGGCTGACCGCGCCATCGGCGGGCAGTACCAACAGGTTAGGATCGGTCTCAATCGGACGCGCTTCGTCACGCAATGGGCGCACGAAGAAGTCGTTGAAGGTGCGATAGCTCGCCGTATCTGATTTCTGCGCCTCTTTCATATCGACTTTGTAGAACCAGACAAACGCATCGATAACCGCTTTAGTGAGCCAGCCCGCGCGCTTACCTGCGCCCCAGCCAGCCAGTTCAGTCAGGCCTTTTTTAGGCAAAATGTTATTCAGGCCGAGTTTAAAACGATCCAACACAGTAGCCTCCTGGCTTGATCAGACAAATAGAGAAACGGGGCGGATTGTAGCAGCGCCCTGGTGATTAGGCTATGGCGCCTGCCTGCGGTATGCAGGCAGGCCAGTATTAGTTACTGTTTTCTGAGAAAGATCGCCGGGTTTTCAACTGCATATCCTCCATGCTGTCCAGAATCCGGTGGTAGCTTTCAAAGCGGGCCGCATCGATCTTGCCGTTTTCGACGGCTTCACGCAGCGCACATCCCGGATCGTTGTCATGCTTACAGTCGCGGAATTTGCAATGGCCCAGAAACTCACGGAATTCGACAAATCCACGGGTGATTTGTTCCGGCTCAAGATGCCATAAACCGAATTCCCTGACCCCAGGGGAGTCAATCACATCGCCGCCCTGCGGGAAGTGATACAGGCGCGAGGCGGTGGTGGTGTGCTGGCCGAGACCGGAGACGTCAGAGACATCGTTGGTCAGGATCTCATTGGCACCCAACTCCAGCCCCAGCAGGGTGTTCAGCAAGCTGGACTTGCCGACGCCCGACTGGCCCGCAAAGATGCTGATTCGCCCAATCAGTGCGGCCTGCAGCTCTTCCAGACCGTTCTTTTGATGGCTCGATACCATCAGCACGCGATAACCAATGCGGCGGTAAATCTCCATCTGCTTATCAACAAACTTGCGGCCTGCATCATCCAGCAGATCGGTTTTGTTCAGCACCAGTAAGGGCTCGACATCCAGCGTCTCGCTGGCGATCAGATAGCGGTCGATAATATTCAGGGATAATTCGGGCAGGATCGCAGAAACAATCACGATCTGGTTGAGGTTGGCCGCAATTGGCTTCACGCCATCGTAAAAATCGGGGCGAGTCAGGACCGAGGTGCGTTCATGAACGGCCTCGACAATTCCTTTAACGGTGGCACTGCCTTCGACACCTGGACGCCACAGCACGCGGTCGCCGGTAACCAGCGAGCGAATGGTGCGACGGATGTTACAGCGGTGCACTGAACCATCCGCATCTTCCACATCGGCGTGCATACCAAAACGGCTAATGACCACACCGTCCCGCGCGTCGCCAAACAGGCTGTCATCGGGCTCGGGTTTATCCGCACGTTTAAGACGGCGGTCGTGGTTAGCGCTGACGCGACGTTGCTGACCTTTGGACAGTTTGTTTTTACTCACTCTTCCTCACACGGATTGGCAGGCTTCGCCCTGACAGGGCAAAACGTTTATGATACACCCTAATGTTTGATGATATAAGCCACGGTGAGGATCCCTATGACCGCAAATGCCAGTAACCTGATTTGGATTGACTTAGAAATGACCGGGCTGGACCCGGAACAGGATCGCATTATTGAGATTGCGACCCTGGTGACCGATGCCGATCTGAATATTCTGGCGGAAGGGCCAGTCTTCGCGGTGCATCAGTCCGATGCGCAGCTGGCGCTGATGGATGAGTGGAACGTGAACACGCACACCAACAGCGGCCTGGTCGAACGCGTCAAGGCCAGTCAGGTTGACGATCGTGCGGCTGAACTGGCGACAATTGAGTTTCTGAAAAAGTGGGTGCCGGAAAACAGTTCGCCAATTTGTGGCAACAGCATCGGTCAGGATCGTCGATTCCTGTTCAAGTACATGCCTGAACTGGAAGCCTACTTCCACTATCGCTACCTGGACGTCAGCACGCTGAAAGAGCTGGCGCGCCGCTGGAAACCGGGCATTCTGCCGGGCTTTAAGAAGCAGGGCACGCATCAGGCGATGGATGATATCCGTGAATCGGTGGCGGAACTGGCCTATTACCGCGAGCATTTTATCCAGTTGTAAACCCTGCAACCTGCTGTTGCTGATTAAATTGCCACTTTGCCGATTTAATCAGCAATCAGACCGAAAGCAGAAAATTTTTGTATTTACAGTCTTGCAGCAGGTCTGTTTTCTCGTATAATGCGCACCCCGTACCGAGAGAGTTTTTACTCGTTACGCAGAGCGGGAATAGCTCAGTTGGTAGAGCACGACCTTGCCAAGGTCGGGGTCGCGAGTTCGAGTCTCGTTTCCCGCTCCAAAGTTTTTTGCAGTGATGTACCAGGTATCTTAAGCGGGAATAGCTCAGTTGGTAGAGCACGACCTTGCCAAGGTCGGGGTCGCGAGTTCGAGTCTCGTTTCCCGCTCCAAACGTTTTGCAGTCATATACCAAGTATCTTATGCGGGAATAGCTCAGTTGGTAGAGCACGACCTTGCCAAGGTCGGGGTCGCGAGTTCGAGTCTCGTTTCCCGCTCCAAATCTTCATTCTTCTCATTATATCCAGATGATGTTATCCACAGCGATAACCCAGCTGCGCTTCGTTGCATTTGCTCATCACAAAAAGTTCTTTAACAGAGTTATCCACAGGCGACGCCTCTGTCATCAGTTGGTCATCTTTGCACGCAGTTGTTGAGAAATCGTGTAACTTGCTGTTTTTACGCTTTATAATAATATTTCAAATTGTTATCTGGATCGCTTGTGCTTTCTGTGACTCTTGAATGACAACAACTTTTTATTTTTATGCACAGCGTGTGGAAAACCTTCTACGGCAGAAAATAATCGCGCATTGTTCACTTATGCATCGCGTGGTAACCCTTTTTCTACCGCCCTCACCAGCCGTTTCTGCTGTCCCTGAATTTCGACCGCGTGTTCGCTGCGATTCGCCAGTTGGCGGGCCAACGCCCAGTTGATATGTTCATCCAGCATCGCGTTCTCTCCCTGACGGGCTTCCAGTGCCGCCACATTGTCTGCCGACCACGGCGCATTGCCGAGAGCCACCGCCACATTGCGCAACCAGCGAAGATGACCAATACGGCGGATGGCGGAACCTTCGGTCACGCGTAAAAATTTGGCCTCATCCCAGGCAAACAATTCATTAAGTGGTGGGGCATGCAGCACCGCGCGTGGACTAAAGTCATCCTCGTCAGTCAGCTGCCCATAGCGGTTCCACGGGCAAATCAGCTGACAGTCATCACAACCGTAAATTCTGTTACCGATCAGCGGCCTGAACTCTTCCGGGATCGCGCCCTCCAACTCAATGGTCAGATAAGAAATGCAGCGCCTGGCGTCGACCGTATAGGGCTCGACAATGGCGCCGGTAGGGCAGATGGTCATGCAGGCAACGCAACGGCCGCATTGTTCTTCCTGGGGTTGGTCGACGGGCAGCGGCAGATCAATCAGCAGTTCGCCCAGGAAAAACCACGAACCGGCCTCGCGGTTGAGGACCAGCGAATGTTTGCCCGTCCAGCCCAGTCCCGCTTTAACGGCAATCGGCCTTTCGAGGATCGGCGCAGAGTCGACAAACGGGCGAAACTGCACTTCTTCACAGCGCGCACGGATCAAGTCTCCGAGCTTTTTCAGGCGATTGCGCAATACTTTGTGGTAATCCCGCCCGAGGGCATAGCGACTGACATAACCCAGCTGGGGATTTTTTAAGGTGCTGGCGAAAGCCGCTTTGGCAGGAAGATAGTTCATCCGCACGCTAATCACCCTGAGCGTGCCGGGCAACAATTCATGGGGACGTGCGCGCATCATGCCATGACGTGCCATCCATTCCATCTCGCCATGGTATTGCTTGTCCAGCCAGGCCTGCAGGCGCGGTTCTTCCGCACTTAAATCGGTATCGCAGATACCGACCTGTTGGAAGCCGAGTTCCTGCCCCCAGCGTTTGATATCGAGGGCAAGTTGATGGAGATCGAGAGGAAGCGACATGACAAACCTGAATAAACAAAGTAACCCCACCAGTTTACCCTATTCTGTCTGGCCTGTAGAGGCGATGGCGCGTCTGGAGCGTGAAGCGGCGGATGCGCTGGGCATCACGCTGTTTGAACTGATGCAGCGCGCGGGCGACGCGGCGTTTGCCCAACTCCGCGCGCTCTGGCCTGACAAGCAGCACTGGCTGATCCTGTGCGGACATGGCAATAACGGCGGCGATGGATTTATCGTCGCGCGGCTGGCGCAGTCGGCCGGGTTAACGGTGACGGTGATTGCCTGCGAGGGCAGCAAGCCGTTGCCCGAGGAAGCCAATCAGGCGCGTGATGCCTGGCTGGCGGCGGGTGGGGTGATCCACGATCCGTCTTATGTCTGGCCTGAAGGTGTCGAGGTGATTGTTGATGCCCTGTTGGGCACCGGCCTGAACCGCGCCCCGCACGCGCCTTATGCCGATCTGATTGAGCAGGCAAACGGCCATGCGGCGCCGGTTTTTGCGGTCGATATCCCGTCTGGGTTAGTGGCCGCTAACGGTACAGCGCCAGGCGCGGTCATCTCAGCCAGCCATACGCTGACGTTTATCGCGCTGAAACCCGGTTTGCTGACCGGCAAAGCTCGCGATTACACCGGCCAGCTGCATTTTCATGCCCTGAGCCTCGATGTCTGGCTGTCACAACAGCAGGCACCGATGGCCCGCTTTGATGCTTCTTCACTTTCTGGCTGGCTGAAACCGCGTAAACCCACCTCGCACAAAGGCGATCATGGCGCGTTAGCCATTATTGGCGGCGATCACGGCACCGCCGGGGCGATTCGCATGACCGGGGAGGCCGCACTGCGCGCCGGTGCTGGATTAGTGCGAGTGCTTACTCACAAAGACAACATCACGCCGTTGCTGACCGCCAGACCCGAACTGATGGTGCAGGAGCTGAGCGACAAGGCCGTGGATCGGGCGTTGGAATGGGCGGATGTGATTGTCATCGGTCCAGGGCTCGGCCAGGGCGAATGGGGTAAAAAAGCGTTACAAAAGGTGGAAAACTCTCAGAAACCGATGCTTTGGGACGCAGATGCGCTTAACCTGCTGGCAATCAGTCCCGATAAACGTCAAAATCGGATCCTTACGCCTCACCCTGGCGAAGCGGCGCGTTTGCTGAACTGTAAGACCAGCGAAATTGAGAGTGACCGCTTACATTCGGCCAGAGAGTTGGTGAAACGCTACGGCGGCGTGGTGGTGCTGAAAGGCGCCGGCACAATTATCGCCAGCGAGGCAGGCGAAATGGCGTTTGCCGATGTCGGCAACGCAGGCATGGCGTCGGGCGGGATGGGCGATGTGCTTTCAGGGATCATCGGCAGTCTGTTAGGGCAAAAGCTCTCACTGTATGATGCCGCCTGTGCAGGATGCGTCGCGCATGGCGCAGCGGCTGAAGCCGTTTCAGCGCGCGTCGGTACGCGCGGCATGCTGGCTACCGATCTATTTTCCGAACTTTATCTGTTTGTTAATCCAGAGATCCTAAATAAAAAAGAATGAAGACCTGTGTAATTGCACTGTCCGACGAGGCAGCAACCCTCACTTTAGGTGCCAGCCTGGCACGCGCCTGTCATGGCGCGGCCATGATCTACCTGTTTGGCGATCTCGGCGCGGGAAAAACCACCTTCAGCCGCGGTTTCCTGCAGGCGTTGGGGCATCAGGGGAACGTTAAAAGCCCCACCTATACTCTGGTAGAACCTTACAGTCTGCCCGATCGCCAGGTCTATCATTTCGATCTTTACCGCCTTGCCGACCCCGAAGAACTCGAATTCATGGGGATCCGCGACTATTTTGGCGGTGACAGCGTGTGCCTGGTTGAGTGGCCACAACAAGGCGCGGGCTTCCTGCCCGTTCCGGACATTGAACTGCACCTGAGCTATCAGGGAACGGCGCGTCAGGCGGAACTGAAAGCCTGCTCAGCGGCGGGAGAAATAATGATTCAGCAGGTCGCTATGGAAAAGGGTTGTTCATGAGGTTGCGCATGAAGTTTGGTTTGGTACTGGCACTTTTACTGACGACGTTTAGTTCGCTTGCAGCCAATTTATCCGACATTAAAGTCTCCAATGGTGATGATAAAGCTACCGTCACCCTCAGCTTTAACGGCCAGCCGGTGTATGGCTTTTTCCCGTTGCATAATCCCGATCGCGTGGTGCTGGATATTCGCCAGAGCGGCGTGATTAAAGGCCTGCCGTTGACCTTCAGCGGTGAAAATATCGTTAAGCGCATTCGCTCCAGCACGCCGAAAGACAAGCAAAGCATTCGTCTGGTGTTTGAGTTGACCCAGGCGAGCAAAACGCGGGCGGTCACCCAGCGCGAAGGTAACAATTACAATGTGGTCTTCACTATCGCCGGTACCCGCCCGGCCGCCACGGCTTCCCGCCGTCCGGCTGAGGTAAGCTCTGCCTCCAGCAGCGCGCCATCAGCGCCTGTTGAGAATCCTTTTAAAGGCAATCCGGTGACCGCTGTCAGCAGCGGCAATGACGTTGTCAGACCGGGCAGAACGCCGGTTTCGGCCAACGAAGCGGTGATTGTGGCGATCGATGCCGGTCACGGCGGACAGGATCCCGGTGCGATTGGCGCAGGCGGCCTGAAAGAGAAGAACGTGACCATCGCCATCGCCCGTAAGCTGAAGGCGCTGCTGAATGCCGACCCGATGTTCAAAGGGGTGATGACCCGCGACGGGGATTACTTTATCTCCGTGATGGGCCGGTCCGATGTGGCGCGTAAGCAAAACGCCAACGTGTTAGTTTCCATCCACGCCGATGCGGCACCTAACCGCAGTGCGTCTGGCGCGTCCGTTTGGGTCCTGTCAAACCGCCGCGCCAACAGTGAAATGGCGGGCTGGCTGGAGCAGCACGAGAAACAGTCCGAGCTGCTGGGCGGCGCAGGGGATCTGCTGGCCAACAGTCAGGCCGATCCGTACCTCAGCCAGGCGGTGTTAGATTTGCAATTCGGTCACTCGCAACGCGTGGGTTATGATGTGGCAGTAAAAGTAATTGCGCAGCTTCAGCGTGTGGGTTCGCTGCACAAACGTCGGCCGGAACATGCCAGCCTGGGCGTTCTGCGCTCGCCGGATATTCCTTCCCTGCTGGTGGAAACCGGCTTCATCAGTAATCCTTCGGAGGAGCGACTGCTTGGCAGTAGCGCATACCAGCAGAAGATTGCCGAGTCGATTTATAAAGGACTTCGCAACTACTTCCTGGCGCATCCGCTGCAATCCATCCCAAAGGAGGAAAACCGTCCCTTGCAGTCCGCAGCGACGGTTAATGTTGAACCCAACCCGGCACCAGAGACCACCCAATACACTGGGGCGATCCAGCGTCATGTGGTAAAACGGGGAGAGACAGCATCCGGTATTGCGGCCCGCTACGGCATCAGCATGGCAACCTTGCGTTCAATGAACACCCTGAAGAAAGATGTGGTCTGGGTAGGACAACGACTGAAGGTGCCGGCGGGCAGCCAGCCCGCCGCCGTGGCTAAAGCCAAAACGCCGGTGCGCCACAAAGTGGTTCGTGGCGATTCTCTTACCGCGATTGCCGCCCATTACGGCGTCAGTCCAAAGGCCATTCAGCAGGCCAATAAGATGAAATCGCAAAACGTGATGCTGGGCCAGACCTTAACTATCCCGACTTCGTAACCAGATAAGGAATTGATATGCCGATTCAGGTGTTGCCTCCTCAGCTCGCTAACCAGATAGCTGCTGGTGAAGTGGTGGAGCGGCCAGCGTCGGTTGTCAAAGAACTGGTCGAGAATAGCCTGGACGCGGGCGCCACCCGCATCGATATCGAAATCGATAAAGGCGGCGCCAAACTGATCCGCATCCGCGATAACGGCAGCGGCATTGGGAAAGACGAATTGTCGATGGCGCTTGCCCGTCATGCGACCAGCAAAATCACCACGCTGGATGACCTTGAAGCGATCGTCAGCCTGGGCTTCCGTGGCGAAGCGCTGGCCAGTATCAGCTCGGTATCACGACTGACGTTAACATCGCGTACTGAAGCGCAAGCGGAAGCCTGGCAGGCCTATGCCGAAGGGCGGGATATGGCGGTAACGCTAAAACCGGCGGCCCATCCGGTAGGCACCACGCTGGAAGTGCTGGACCTGTTTTACAACACTCCGGCACGCCGCAAATTTATGCGCACCGAGAAAACCGAATTCACCCATATAGACGAAATTATCCGCCGTATCGCGCTGGCGCGTTTTGACGTGGCTTTTTCACTGACCCATAACGGCAAACTGATGCGACAGTATCGTGGCGTGGCGGATCACAGCCAGCGTGAACGTCGGCTTGGCGCAATTTGCGGCACCGCGTTCTTAAGCCATGCGCTGGCGATTGAGTGGCAGCACGGCGATCTGAGCCTGAAGGGCTGGGTTGCCGATCCGGTGGGCTCCAGAGCGATTACCGACCTGCAATACTGCTACGTCAATGGCCGCATGATGCGCGACCGGCTGATTAATCATGCCATTCGCCAGGCCTATCAGGACAAGCTGGGAGACAGCCATCAGCCGGCCTACGTCTTGTACCTGGAAATCGATCCCCATCAGGTTGATGTCAATGTCCATCCTGCCAAGCATGAAGTGCGCTTTCATCAGTCGCGGCTGGTACACGATTTTATCTATCAGGGCGTGGTCAGCGTTTTGCAGGAGGCCGGTGCTGAAACCCTGCCAGATGTGCAACCGGCGGCGCCCGCCGAGCGCTGGCAGCCAGAGAACCGCCAGGCTGCGGGTGGCAACCATTTTTCCACGCCCGCCCCGACGACCAGCCCGTCCGGGAAGTCCAGTCTTACTGGCCATTCACCCGCGGTTTCGACGTCAGGCGGTGAAGAGCGTTCCGCGCCATCAGCTCGCTCTGGTTCAGCGTCCAGCGCAGGCTCACCCCACTGGCAACGGCAGGAACCCGTCTATCAGCCGCAGGAAGGCAAAGCCTATCAGCAGCTGATGCGCACCCCGGACGCCCCTGTCGCCAGGGAACCCTCAAAACAGAGTGAACGCAGCACTGAACTGCCGCTCAGCGGGCATAGCCAGAGTTTTGGCCGGGTACTGAGCGTGTTACGGGACAATTTTGCCCTGGTTGAAGCGCAGGAGCGGCTGGCATTGATTAATTTGCCGGTGGCGGCGCATTGGCTGAAGCAGGCACAGCTTGAACCCGGGGAAGAAGGGCTGAAACCTCAGCCGTTGTTGATCCCGGTTCGGGTAAAGATGGATAAGCCGGAGCGCGAGGCGATTACGCATCACGCCAGCTTATTGATCCAGATGGGAATTGAGCTGCAGGCGGATTCACACCATGTGACGTTGCGCGCGGTACCTTTACCATTACGCCAACAAAATTTACAAAACTTGATTCCAGAACTGTTAGGCTATCTCGCCCGGCAGCAGGATGTGTCCGCAACGCAGGTGGCGCAATGGTTAGCGCGTCATTCGGTAGTTGAACATCCGCACTGGAATCACTCACAGGCGATTACGTTGCTGGCTGAAGTCGAACGGCTTTGCCCGCAGTTACTGAAATCGCCACCTTCTGGATTTTTACAGCACATCGATATTGAACAGGCGATGAACGCCCTGAAGCATGAGTGAGACATCCAAGGCTGGCCGGCCTAAGGCAATTTTTTTGATGGGGCCAACGGCTTCCGGTAAGACAGCACTGGCGATTGCATTACGTCAGGAACTGCCGGTTGAGTTGATTAGCGTAGATTCCGCCCTCATATATCGCGGTATGGATATTGGCACAGCCAAACCTTCCGCAGATGAGCTGGCATTGGCGCCCCATCGTTTACTGGACATTCGCGACCCCTCTGAAGCGTATTCTGCTGCAGAGTTCCGTCGGGATGCGCTGGCTGAAATGGCGGAGATAACCGAAAGCGGTCGTATCCCGTTGCTTGTTGGTGGCACCATGCTCTATTACAAGGCTTTGCTGGAAGGATTGTCGCCGTTGCCCCCGGCGGATCCGGAAGTGCGTCAGCGTATTGAGCAACAGGCGAGTGAACAGGGTTGGGATGCCCTTCACCGTCAATTATGTGAGATAGATCCCGTTGCAGGGAATCGTATTCATCCGAATGATCCCCAGAGACTCTCGCGAGCACTGGAAGTTTTTTTTATTTCGGGTAAAACTTTAACGGAACTGACTAAAACTTCTGGCGAAGCGCTGCCATACGATGTGACCCAGTTCGCGATTGCACCTCAGCATCGCGAAGTGATCCATCAACGGATAGAACTGCGCTTTCAACAGATGTTAGCCTCAGGGTTTGAAGCGGAGGCTCGGGCGTTATACGCACGAGAAGATTTGCATACGGACTTGCCTTCCATTCGTTGTGTCGGTTACCGCCAGATGTGGTCATATCTGGCGGGGGAGATCGATTACGATGACATGGTTTATCGGGGAATTTGCGCAACCCGGCAGCTGGCTAAGCGGCAAATAACGTGGTTACGCGGTTGGAAGGATGTTCACTGGCTGGATAGCGAACAACCTGACGCCGCGCGCGATACCCTGTTACAGGTTCTTAGTGCGAAGCCTGGGTGATTGTGTACAATTAGTGCAGTATCTTGCGCAAATTTTTACGCAGTATTTCAGAGCGTTCATGCTCTTAAGTAGTAAACAACAAGCATATAAGGAAAAGATAGAATGGCTAAGGGGCAATCATTGCAAGATCCGTTCTTGAACGCGCTGCGTCGTGAACGTGTTCCGGTTTCGATTTATTTGGTGAATGGTATCAAACTGCAGGGTCAGATCGAGTCGTTTGATCAATTTGTAATTCTATTGAAAAACACAGTTAGCCAGATGGTGTACAAGCACGCTATCTCGACTGTTGTTCCGTCCCGTCCGGTCTCCCACCACAGCAACAATGCGGGTGGCGGAAGCAGCAACTATCATCATGGCAGTAACCAGGGGGCGTCTACTCAGCCTCAGCAAGAGAGTGACGACACAGAGTAATCACTGCTCTTCCATGACGGGGTTACCTGTTCACTCGGGTTCCCCGTCCTGGCAATTCGCCCGATCCACTCTTCGCCGAATGGCGAGAGTCGATTGCGCAAACTCGCCACCTGAGGATCTGTTGATCCCGGTGCGCATTGAGAATCTGATATTCACGCAGTATGGCCAAACGTGTTGCAGGTTTAATAAGGCTCTGAGAGGTTTTAAGTTTGTTTGACCGTTATGAAGCCGGTGAGCAGGCCGTTCTGGTACATATCTATTTTTCCCAAGAGCGGAATACGGAAGATTTGCAGGAATTCGAAACCCTGGTCTCTTCTGCGGGTGTTGAAGCGCTGAGTGTAGTCACCGGCAGCCGAAAATCTCCCCATCCAAAATATTTCGTCGGTGAAGGTAAGGCAGTTGAAATTGCAGAGGCGGTGAAAGCCAGCGGTGCGACGGTGGTGTTATTTGATCACGCCCTCAGCCCGGCCCAGGAACGAAACCTGGAGGCCCTTTGTGAATGCCGCGTCATCGACCGAACCGGCCTTATCCTTGATATTTTTGCCCAGCGCGCCCGTACCCATGAAGGTAAATTGCAGGTGGAGTTGGCACAGCTTCGCCATCTTGCCACGCGCCTCGTTCGTGGCTGGACGCATCTTGAGCGCCAAAAAGGCGGGATAGGTCTGCGCGGCCCGGGTGAAACGCAGCTGGAAACGGACCGTCGTTTACTGCGTAACCGTATTACGCTGATCCTCTCGCGTCTCGAGCGGGTAGCTAAACAACGTGAGCAAGGTCGTCAGGCGCGAAATAAAGCCGATGTGCCGACCCTGTCGTTAGTGGGATATACCAACGCCGGTAAATCCACCTTATTTAACCGCGTGACGGCGGCTGAGGTGTATGTTGCTGACCAGCTGTTTGCGACGCTCGATCCGACATTACGTCGTATCGATGTTGCCGATGTGGGTGAAGTGGTGCTGGCGGATACCGTCGGCTTTATTCGTCATTTGCCGCACGATTTAGTCGCCGCATTTAAGGCCACATTACAAGAAACGCGCGAAGCAACCTTGCTGGTGCATGTTATTGATGCCGCAGATTTACGCGTCGATGAAAATATTAAAGCCGTTGAAGTGGTGCTGGAAGAAATTGAGTCAGACGAAATTCCCACGCTTCAGGTCATGAACAAGATCGATATGCTCGACGGTTTCGTTCCGCGTATCGATCGTGATGAAGAGAATAAGCCGGTGCGGGTGTGGGTTTCTGCCCAGACTGGGGAAGGGATCCCACTGCTATTCCAGGCGCTGACCGAGCGGCTGGCCGGTGAAATTGCGCAGTATGACCTGCGTCTGCCGCCTGGAGCAGGGCGGTTACGTAGCCGTTTTTATCAGCTTCAGGCGATAGAAAAAGAGTGGAACGAAGACGATGGTAGCGTAGGTTTACAGGTACGCATGCCGATCGTTGATTGGCGCCGTCTGTGCAAACAGGAGCCGGCGCTGGTGGATTACATTGTTTGACTGATTTTGCCTGACACGCGTATCCCGGCCTTGGGATACCACCGCACACACAATTATATGGAGTATAAACATGGCGTGGAATCAGCCCGGGAATAACGGACAGGACCGCGACCCGTGGGGAAGCAGCAATAATCAAGGCGGCAACTCTGGGGGAAACAAAGGAGGGCGCGATAAGGGGCCTCCTGATTTAGATGATATTTTTCGCAAGCTGAGCAAAAAGCTTGGCGGATTTGGCGGTGGTAACAAAAACGATAACAGCGGCGGGCAGCGTACGCCGGGTCGCGGTGGTCGTCTGGTCGGTATTGTCGTGGTTGCGGCGGTAGTGATTTGGGCCGGTAGCGGCTTCTACACCATCAAAGAAGCGGAACGCGGTGTGGTGACACGCTTCGGCAAATTCAGTCATCTGGTTGAGCCAGGCCTGAACTGGAAACCGACCTTTATCGATCAGGTTCGTGCGGTGAACGTTGAAGCCGTCCGAGAGCTGGCAGCCTCCGGCACCATGCTGACCTCTGACGAAAATGTCGTGCGCGTCGAAATGAACGTGCAGTATCGGGTCACTAACCCTGAACGATACCTGTTTGCGGTCACCAGTGCAGATGACAGCCTGCGTCAGGCAACGGACAGTGCTTTGCGTGGCGTTATTGGCCGCTCAACCATGGACCGTATTCTGACTGAAGGGCGTACCGTGGTGCGTAGCGATACGCAGCGTGAGCTTGAAGAGACCATTCGTCCATACGATATGGGTATTACCCTGCTGGACGTGAACTTCCAGGCAGCGCGTCCGCCGGAAGAAGTGAAGGCCTCATTTGATGATGCTATCGCGGCACGTGAAAACCGTGAGCAGTACGTCCGTGAAGCGGAAGCCTATGCGAATGAAGTGCAGCCACGCGCCAACGGTCAGGCACAGCGTATTCTGGAAGAAGCGCGTGCTTACAAAACCCGTACCGTGCTGGAAGCACAGGGTGAAGTGGATCGCTTTGCGAAACTTCTGCCTGAATACAAAGCGGCTCCAGAGATCACCCGCGAGCGTTTGTACATTGAAACCATGGAACGCGTGCTGAGCCATACCCGTAAGGTGTTGGTGAATGACAAGGGTAACAACCTGATGGTGTTACCGTTGGATCAGATTATGCGCGGACAGGGCGGAGCATCGTCGAACGCTACCCAGGACAGCAGCAGCAGCAGCCTGTTGCGCCTGCCACCGGCCAGCGGCAGCAATGACCGCGCCAGTAACGGTTCGACGTATAATCCGGACACCATCATGGATCAGCGCCGGGCGAATGCTCAGCGCAACGATACCCAGCGCGAAGGGAGAGAGTAAGCGATGCGTAAGCCATTAATCGTCGTATTGATTGTTGTGCTGGTGGTGCTGTACGCGTCACTGTTTGTGGTACAGGAAGGCCAGCGCGGCATCGTCATGCGCTTTGGTAAAGTCCTGCGTGACAGCGAAAACAAACCGCTGGTGTACGCACCAGGTCTGCACTTCAAGATCCCATTCCTGGAATCCGTGAAGTCGCTGGACGCCCGTATCCAGACCATGGATAACCAGGCCGACCGTTTCGTCACCAAAGAGAAGAAAGACCTGATCGTTGATTCCTATATCAAATGGCGCATCAGCGACTTCAGCCGTTACTATCTGGCCACCGGCGGCGGCGACGTCTCCCAGGCAGAAGTGCTGTTGAAACGTAAATTCAGTGACCGTTTGCGTTCTGAAATCGGTCGTCTGGACGTGAAGGACATCGTTACCGATTCTCGTGGCCGTCTGACCACCGATGTGCGTGATGCACTGAACACCGGTAGCGCAGGACAGGACGATGAAATCGCCACGCCAGCAGCAGATGATGCGATTGCCTCGGCAGCCGCCCGTGTGGAGCGTGAAACGACCAGCAACGAACCGGCTATCAACCCGAACAGTATGGCGGCGTTAGGTATTCAGGTTGTTGATGTGCGTATCAAGCAGATCAACCTGCCTACCGAAGTGTCAGACGCAATCTACGCACGTATGCGTGCAGAGCGTGAGTCTGTCGCCCGTAGCCAGCGTTCACAGGGTCAGGAAGAGGCTGAGAAGCTGCGTGCAACGGCGGATTACGAAGTGACGCGTACGCTGGCAGAAGCGCAGCGTACCGGCCTGATGACCCGCGGTGAAGGGGATGCAGAAGCAGCGAAACTGTTTGCTGATGCGTTTAGCCAGGATCCTGATTTCTACGCCTTTATCCGTAGCCTGCGTGCTTACGATAATAGCTTCAAGAGCAATCAGGATGTGATGGTGCTGAGCCCGGACAGTGATTTCTTCCGCTTTATGAAATCGCCTTCTAACGCCACCCGTTAAGAATCTGCTATAAAACGAGGGGCCGGATTATCCGGCCCCTTTTTTATTGTCTGTAGCGGAAAACATAATGAACCCAACCATTTGGATGGCGCTGGCGTTAGTGCTGGTTTTGGAAGGCCTGGGCCCGGTACTGCTGCCGCGCATGTGGCGGCGGATGATTTTATCGATGGCGCAATTGCCTGACACGCTGTTACGGCGTTTTGGTGGTGGCCTTGTGGTGGCCGGCGCGGTGATCTACTACATGATCAGTTCGCACAGCGGCGGGTGAGATCTGGGAAAAAAGTCCGCAATCGTATGCTAAAAGAGCTGAAAGACGGGTTTTACGGTGGTAGAATCCATTTTTAAGCAATCGGTGATTTTGAGAAATGGGTAAGAACGTCGTCGTACTGGGCACCCAATGGGGTGACGAAGGTAAAGGTAAGATTGTTGACCTCCTGACTGAACGTGCAAAATACGTTGTTCGTTATCAGGGTGGCCATAACGCTGGCCATACGCTAGTCATCAACGGTGAGAAAACCGTCCTCCATTTAATTCCATCAGGTATTCTGCGTGAAAACGTGACCAGCATCATCGGCAACGGTGTTGTGCTGTCTCCGGCTGCGCTGATGAAAGAGATGAAAGGTCTGGAAGATCGCGGCTTCCCGGTACGTGAACGTCTGTTTATTTCTGAAGCCTGCCCGCTGATCCTGGAATACCACGTTGCACTGGACGTGGCACGTGAGAAAGCGCGCGGTGCGAAAGCCATCGGCACCACCGGTCGCGGTATTGGCCCGGCTTACGAAGATAAAGTGGCCCGTCGTGGTCTGCGTGTGGGTGATCTGTTCAACAAGGAAACCTTCGCCGCTAAGCTGAAAGACGTGATGGAATATCACAACTTCCAGCTGGTGAACTACTACAAAGAAGAAGCGGTTGACTACGACAAAGTGCTGAGCGATACGCTGGCGATTGCCGATATTCTCACTGGCATGGTAGTAGACGTTTCTGAATTGCTGGACGGTGCGCGTAAGCGTGGCGACCTGATTATGTTTGAAGGTGCGCAGGGTACGTTGCTGGACATCGACCACGGTACCTATCCGTACGTGACCTCATCCAACACCACCGCAGGTGGCGTGGCAACAGGTTCGGGCATCGGTCCACGTTATGTGGATTACGTGCTGGGCATTGTAAAAGCCTACTCAACCCGCGTTGGCGCAGGTCCATTCCCGACTGAGCTGTTCGACGAAACCGGCGAGTTCCTGTGCAAGCAGGGTAACGAATTCGGTGCCACAACGGGCCGTCGTCGCCGTACCGGTTGGCTGGATGCGGTTGCCGTGCGTCGTGCCGTACAGATCAACTCCCTTTCTGGCTTCTGCATGACCAAACTGGACGTGCTGGATGGCCTGAAAGAAGTGAAAATCTGTGTCGCTTACCGTATGCCGGATGGCCGCGAAGTGACCACCACGCCGCTGGCAGCAGAAGGCTGGGAAGGCATCGAGCCAATCTACGAAAGCATGCCTGGCTGGTCTGAGACCACTTTCGGCGTGAAAACGCTGGATGGCCTGCCACAGGCCGCGCTTGACTACATCAAGCGTGTAGAAGAAGTAACTGGCGTACCGATAGATATCATCTCTACCGGCCCGGATCGTAGTGAGACAATGATCCTGCGCGACCCGTTTGACGCATAAGTTATCTGAGGCCGGGCAATGCCCGGCCTTACTCTATCCGCCTGCGCTTCCCACCTTGTTTTCTCTTTATCAACGCTTGCTTAAATAAAATGGCCTCGAATACGCAGGCTGGTTTATCATCATTGATAACACACTCATTTATGAGCGGATTACGGCAGCGCTTCTGGCAGTCGGCCGAGCTTTCGAGGTTACTGTGCAGCTAACAAGTTTCACCGATTATGGTTTACGTGCGCTGATCTATCTGGCCGCCTTGCCGGCAGGCCAGATGGCCAGCATTACCGAAGTAACAGAGGCTTACGGTGTCTCGCGTAATCATATGGTCAAAATCATCAATCAACTTAGTCGGGCGGGGTACGTTGCCGCGGTGCGCGGAAAGAACGGCGGGATCCGTTTAGGCAAGCCAGCCTCAGAGATTGTGATTGGCCAGGTCGTTCGGGAAATGGAGCCGCTACAGTTGGTGAATTGCCAACCCTGTCTCATTAGTCCGGCCTGTCGCCTTAAGAAGGCGCTCTATGATGCGGTCCAGAGTTTTCTGGCCGTTTTGGATGGCTATACCCTGGCAGATCTGCTGGAAGACAACCATCCGCTCTATAAATTATTGCTGGTTGAACAACCTTCACTCAGCAGTTGATGACAACGGAGGAACCGCTATGTCAAAAGATCCATTTAAGGAACGGGAAGCAGAAAAATATGACAATCCCATTCCAAGTCGCGAGTTTATTTTAGCCCATCTGGATAAACGCGAAAAACCCGCCAGCCGTGAAGAGCTTGCAGCCGAACTGTCAATTTCAGACGAAGAGCAGACCGAAGCGCTGCGCCGCCGTCTGCGGGCGATGGAACGTGATGGCCAGCTGGTCTTCACCCGTCGCCAGTGCTATGCCCTTCCAGAACGCCTCGACCTGCTGCGCGGAAAGGTGATCGGCCACCGCGATGGCTTCGGCTTCCTGCGTATTGAAGGCAGCAAAGACGACCTGTACCTGTCTGCCGATCAGATGAAAATGTGCATGCACGGCGACATCATCCTGGCGCAGGCGATGGGCGCAGACCGTAAAGGTCGCCGCGAAGCCCGGGTTGTGCGGGTGCTTGAGCCACGTAACAACCAGATCGTCGGACGCTACTTCACCGAAGCCGGCGTCGGCTTTGTGGTGCCTGATGACAGCCGTCTGAGCTTCGATATCCTGATCCCACCAGAAGATCTGATGGGTGCCCGCATGGGCTTTGTGGTGGTCGTGGAGCTGGTTCAGCGTCCAACCCGCCGCAGCAAAGCCGTGGGTAAAGTGGTCGAAGTGCTGGGCGATAACATGGGCACCGGCATGGCCGTGGAAATGGCGCTGCGTACCCATGACATTCCTCACGCCTGGTCACCGGAGTTGGAGCAACAGATTTCGAAGCTGAAAGAAGAAGTGCCGGAAGAAGCCAAAGCCGGACGTGTGGATCTGCGCGATCTGCCGCTGGTCACCATTGATGGTGAAGATGCGCGTGACTTCGATGACGCCGTTTTCTGTGAAAGAAAACGTGGCGGCGGCTGGCGTCTGTGGGTGGCGATTGCCGATGTGAGCTATTACGTTCGCCCCGGTACGCCGCTGGATGACGAAGCGGTTAACCGCGGGACATCGGTCTACTTCCCTTCGCAGGTTGTGCCGATGCTGCCGGAAGTGCTCTCTAACGGTCTCTGTTCTCTGAACCCGCAGGTAGACCGTCTGTGTATGGTCTGTGAGATGACCATCTCCTCAACCGGCAAGCTGACGGGCTATAAGCACTACGAAGCGGTAATGAACTCGTGGGCGCGTCTGACCTATAACAAAGTGTGGAGCATTCTGCAGGGCAACCAGGAGCTGCGTGAACAATACCAGCCGCTGGTCAAAGACCTGGAAGAGCTGCACCGCATGTATCTGGTGTTGGAAAAGTCGCGCGAACAGCGTGGCGGTATCTCCTTCGAAACTGACGAAGCCAAATTTGTCTTCAATGCCGATCGCCGCATTGAACGCGTTGAGCAGGTTTCCCGCAACGATGCGCACAAGCTGATTGAAGAGTGCATGATCCTCGCGAACATCGCGTCTGCCCGCTACGTTGAGAAAAACAACGAGCCAGCCCTGTTCCGTGACCATGACCGTCCTGGTGAAGAGAACATCAAGAGCTTCCGCTCGGTACTGAACGAGCTGGGCCTGACGCTTGGCGGCGGCAACAAACCGCATCCACTGGATTACGCCGAGCTGCTTAAGCAACTCTCCAGCCGTCCGGATGCAGAAATGCTGCAAACCATGCTGCTGCGCTCGATGAAGCAGGCGGTTTACGACCCGGAAAACCGTGGCCACTTTGGTCTGGCTCTGGCGTCGTATGCGCACTTTACGTCGCCTATCCGTCGTTACCCGGATCTGCTGCTGCACCGTGCGATTAAGTACCTGCTGGCAAAAGAAAACGGCACGCTGGCGGAAGGCAGTATCACCACGCCAACCGGCGGATACCACTACGAGATGCCGCAGATGCTGCAACTGGGCCAGCATTGCTCAATGACCGAGCGTCGTGCCGATGAAGCCACGCGTGATGTGGCTGACTGGCTGAAATGCGACTTTATGCAGGATCAGGTGGGCGAAACCTTTACCGGCGTGATCTCCAGCGTCACCGGCTTTGGCTTCTTTGTCCGCCTGACCGATCTGTTTATCGATGGCCTGGTGCATGTCTCCACCCTCGACAACGATTACTACCGTTTTGATGCGGTGGGTCAGCGTCTGATCGGCGAATCCGGCGGCAAAGCCTATCGCCTTGGTGATACCGTCGAAGTGCGGGTTGAAGCGGTGCACATGGATGAGCGGAAAATTGATTTCGCGATGATCTCCAGCAGCCGTAAACCGCGTGGCGAAGGCAAAACCGAGCGCGATCGCGCCAAGAAACCTGCCTCGCAGAGTAGCGGTAAGCGCCGTCGCGACCAGGGCAAAAAAGGCACCTTTGAGCCGGACGCTTCTTTCCGTGCGCCGAAGAGCCAGGAAACCGCGGCTACAGCTGATGCGGGTGCCAAAAAAGACAAAAAGCCGAGAAAACCGTCAGACAAAACGCGTAAAATCGCGTCCGGAACCCGGTCACGTCGTGCGGCGAAGAAAAAGACTGACAATCCGGCATAAGCGATTATCCGGCATCGCAGTCATGGCCTAACAAGATTAATTGAGTAACAGATTAATGAGTGAAATTGTATTTGGTATTCACGCCGTAAAGGCGCTGCTCGACAGCAGTCCTCAGCGCTTTCAGGAAGTGTTTATCCTTAAAGGGCGTGATGACAAGCGCCTGCAGCCGCTGGTTAAAGAGCTGGAAGCCCAGGGCATTGTGGTGCAGATCGCTAACCGTCAGTGGCTGGACAGCCAGGTCGAAGGCGGCGTGCATCAGGGGATCGTGGCGCGGGTGAAGCCTGGCCGTCAGTATCAGGAAAGCGACCTGCCCGATCTGCTGGAAAGCCTGGACTCGCCGTTCCTGCTGATCCTCGATGGCATTACCGATCCGCATAACCTCGGTGCCTGCCTGCGCAGCGCCGATGCGGCGGGCGTTCACGCGGTGATTGTTCCGCGCGATCGTTCTGCCCAGCTGAATGCCACCGCCAAAAAAGTGGCAAGCGGCGCGGCAGAGCATGTTCCGCTGATCACCGTGACGAACCTCGCGCGCACCATGCGCGTTCTGCAGGATGCTAACGTGTGGATTGTCGGTACCGCCGGTGAAGCCGATCACAATCTGTACCAGAGCAAAATGACCGGCCCGATGGCGCTGGTGATGGGTGCAGAAGGTGAGGGCATGCGTCGCCTGACCCGCGAGCACTGCGATGAGCTGATCAGCATTCCGATGTCTGGCAGCGTCTCGTCGCTGAACGTTTCTGTGGCAACCGGCGTCTGCCTGTTCGAAGCGGTGCGTCAGCGCAGCAGTAAGTAATCTCTCCGGGGCGTGACCTGCGCCCCGAATTTCCCTTCTTTATCCCCCCAGTTCCTGTCTGTCTCTCATACTGAATGAGTGCTAATGATAAGGATGCCGCGATGAACTGGAAAACGCATACCGTTTTTAATCAACCTCTCCCTCTGGCGAACAGCAACCTGTTTCTTTCTGACTCCCCTCTGCGTGATGCCGTGCTTCGTGAAGGCGCGGGATGGGATGGCGATCTTCTGGCGTCGGTCGGGCAGCAGTTGGGCAGTGCCGAATCGATGGAACTGGGCCGGCTGGCCAACAGCCATCCGCCCGAACTCCTGCGTTACGATCCCTGCGGCGAACGGCTGGATGATGTGCGCTTCCACCCGGCCTGGCATCTGCTGATGCAGGGGCTGACGGCCAATCGCGTGCATAACCTTCCCTGGCTGGATAAGGCCCCGGAGACGGCTTTTGTTGCCCGTGCGGCGCGCTTTATACTGCATGCCCAGGTCGAATCGGGCAGCCTTTGTCCGGTTACCATGACCTTCGGTGCCATTCCGTTATTACAGAAACACCTGCCTGCGGCCTTTGCCGACTGGCTGCCGCCCTTACTGTCCGATCGCTATGATGCACACATCAAAGAGGCGCCGCTGAAAAGAGGGCTGCTGATCGGCATGGGAATGACCGAAAAACAGGGCGGCACCGATGTGCTCAGCAATACCACGCGCGCTGAGCCCGTTGTCTCTCGCGGGAGTGGAGAATGCTATCGGCTCACCGGTCATAAATGGTTTTTCTCGGTGCCGCAAAGCGACGCGCATTTGGTTCTTGCTCAGGCAAAAGGCGGCCTATCCTGCTTTTTCCTGCCACGACTGCTACCGGGTGGCGAAAAAAATGCGGTGCATATCGAGCGGCTGAAAGAAAAGCTCGGCAATCGCTCCAATGCCAGCAGTGAAGTGGAATTTTTGGCTGCCAGCGGCTGGCTGATTGGTGAAGAGGGCGAAGGCATCAGGCAGATCCTGAAAATGGGCGGCTATACCCGGTTTGACTGCGCGTTAGGCAGCCACGCCATGATGCGCCGCGCCTTCTCGGTCGCGCTGTATCACGCGCATCATCGTCAGGTATTGGGGAAAAACCTCGTTGATCAACCGCTAATGCGGCAGCTGTTAGCTTCCCAGGCGCTGGTGCTGGAAGGGCAAACGGCGATGCTGATGCGGCTGGCGCGCGCCTGGTCGAAACCGGCCAGTGAGTCAGAAAAACTCTTCAGCCGACTTTTTACGCCCACCGCCAAATATGTCGTCTGCAAACGCGGCATCGGCTTTGTGGCCGAGTCGATGGAAGTGCTCGGGGGTATTGGCTATTGCGAAGAGAGCGAGCTGCCGCGTATCTACCGTGAAATGCCGGTGAACAGCATCTGGGAAGGATCGGGAAACGTGATGTGCCTGGATGTGCTCAGGGTGCTGAGCAAGCAGCCTGGCGTCTGGGAGATGCTGTCAGCAGAATTCGACGTGGTGAAAGGGCAGAACCGCCACTTCGACAGCTTATGGCGTCAGATCAAGCTTGCTGCCGGCAAACCGCAGGAAGCGCAGGCACGTAACCTGACTGAAGGCTTATTCGCGCTGGCCTGCGGTGTACAGGTGATGACCCAGCTGGAACCTGCGCTGGCGGATGCCTGGTGCCGCCAGATGCTGGATCGCAGAGGGTTTTTCCGGCTGCCGGAAACGGTGGCGGAACGGCTGTTATTGCGCGCCAGCGGCGGCTGAAGGGCCATACAGGATCGCACTGGAGTACCAGAGCCCAGGCATTATCGTCTCACTGACCAATTGGATATAGTAATAGGTTGCACCCGCTGCATTGGCCTTCGCGGCAATCGCGCGTTGCGCATCATCCGGGGAACCGCGCTCATTGACGCTGACGGTGCCGATTTTTCGCAGGTTAAGGCTTTGCGCGCGCGTGACTTCCTGCGCGTGTGAAGTCGGTGGAGGTGGCGGTTGAGGTTGGGTCTGTAACTGGCTACAGCCAACGGTCAGCAAAACCAAGAGGACTGTCAGTAACCGGTTCATAGTGCGATCTCAGCAATGGGATAGCTCATAGTGTAAGCTATCCCACCGTGATTATTAGCCTTTCAGCGTAAATACACTCACCAGCTGAGTCAGATGGTGGCCTTTGCGGCTCAGTTCGTGTGCAGTCTGTTCAGAGGTCGATACCAGCTCGGTGTTCTGGTGCGTCGCCTGACCGATCTGGTTCATGGCAATGTTGACCTGACCAATTCCGGCGGACTGCTCTTTCGAGGCGATATTAATCTCACTCATCAACACCTTCACCTGACCAATGCGCCCCACGATATCCTCCATCGCCTTGCGCGTCTGCTCGGAAAGATCGTGCCCCTGAACCACTTTGCTTAACGAGTTTTCAATCAGTCCGTCGATCTCTTTCGCCGCATGCGCACTGCGTTGTGCCAGCGCACGCACTTCGGCCGCCACCACCGCGAAGCCTTTGCCATGCTCACCCGCCCGTGCCGCTTCCACCGCCGCGTTCAGCGCCAGGATGTTGGTCTGGAAGGCAATCGATTCAATTACGTGAGTGATGTCGGCAATGCTCTGCGAGGCGCTTTTAATATCCGTCATGGTGACTACGGAGCGCGACACGGTCTCGCCGCCGTTTTGCACCACCGCAGAGGCTTCATCGACCAGCGTCAGCGCCTCAGAGACGTTAGCGGCGTTCTGCGCCACGGTCGCACTTATCTGCTCCATACTGGCAGAGGTTTCTTCCACGCTGCTGGCCTGGCGGGAGATCTGTTCGCTGATGTTCTCACTGCTCAGTGCAATGGCATCCGTCCCGCTGCTGATCTCTTCTGCGGCTGCGCGGACCTGCGAAACAATCCGCTCCAGCCCGTCGCCAATGCCATTGATGGCCAGGATCAGCTGCCCGACTTCATCATGGCGTTGGGTGGTCAGGTTCGCCTGCAGGTTGCCTGCAGAGTAATGACGCGCCAGTTCAATCACTTCCTGCAGCGGCTTGCTCAGCCAGTGGCGGGTTGTGATGACGAAGCCGAGGGCAAACAGTAGAACCAGCGCGGCACCAATCAGCAGGAACAGATCGCGGGTCTGATCAATCGGTGCCAGCAGGCTGGCCTTGTTCACTTCGCCGAGGATCACCCAGTTCCACTCCGGCAGATGGCGCCAGGTCATGATCTGGCGGCTGCCATCTTCGCCTTCCGCTTCCAGCGTGCCCTTGTCCTGCGTCAACAGCTGCTGCTGGACCGCGTCTGACCAACGTGGCTGCTTGCCTTCCTCCGTTGGGTGGAACACGAAGTTGCCGTGATTTTTACCGGCCGCATTGTCCAGCACCACAAAATGGCCGGTTTCGCCCAGTTTCTTGACGAGCACCTTCTGGCGAATTTCGGCATACTGCTTGGTAATGTCCACGCCGACAAACAGGATGGCAATCACCTTGCCTTCGCTGTCTTTTACCGGCTGATACTGGGTGATATAGCGCTTGCCGAACAGCATGCTCACGCCCTGATAGATTTCCCCTTTCTGCATCAGCTTCCAGGCCGGGCTGGTGTGATCCAGGCGGGTGCCGATTGCCCGTTCGCCGTCCTGCTTGCGCAGAGACGTGGAAATACGCATAAAGTCGTCGCCCATGCGCACAAAAATGGTGGAGATCGCGCCGGTACGCTGCTGGAAGTCATCAACCAGCACCTGATCGAGGTTAAGGGTTTTCAGCCCGGCGCGTAACGTGGGGGTCTGTTCCGCGCCAACGGTGATTTGCTGGCTGTCGTCCACGGAAAAACGCTTCGGTAAGAAGCTCTGGAACAGCGCGGTATAATTGGCGACTTCTTCGCTAAGCGTACTGTCAAACATCGACGCCATATCGCCAATGCCGCTGACCTGGTTATCCATATTTTCCTGGGTCAACGCCTGCAGCTGTTTTGCCGCATTATGGGTCAGCGCCAGCGTCAGGATCAGGAACAATATGGCGACACTGAATGAGGTGATCACCGAGAGCTTGACGCCAAGGCTCCAGCGCCTGAATGAGATTTTTTTCATGGGAGGCCTGTTGAAGGTTTAAGGGGCTTGCATCGGTTAACGGCAACAGACCTGAAACTTTTAGTTTTTAATTTTGTGAGCAGGCTAACGGTTTAGATAATAAACTCAAATTCCAGCGCAACCCGCTGGCGCCCTGTCACTACACCCTGTTTCCCATGGAGGCTTAATGATTGAGATTGCTACCGAATCTTTTGCCGGCATCGATTGTTTGCACGCCACGCCAGCCGGTAAACGCCACACGCCCTTACCGACCATTTTGTTCTGGCATGGCTTCACCTCTTCCAAAGAGGTGTACGCCTATTTTGCCGTCGAGCTGGCTCAGGCCGGTTTCCGGGTGGTGATGCCGGATGCTGATATGCACGGCGCGCGGTATAACGGCGACACGGAACACCGGCTAACGCACTTTTGGGAGATCCTGAAAAGCAATATTGATGAGGTGCCACGGATTGAGGCGGCATTACGCGAGCAGCATTTGATCGAAGGGGGGCGGTTTGCGGTGGCGGGGGCGTCGATGGGCGGCATGACCGCGTTGGGCGCAATGGCCCGTTACAGCCAGATAGCCTGTGTCGCCAGTATGATGGGGTCGGGCTATTTTATGTCGTTGTCGCACACGCTGTTCCCGCCGCGGGTGGCCAAAACCGCTGAGCAGAAAAAGGAACTGGCAGACCGACTGGCGCCGTTAGCGGCGTATGACGTCAGCGGCCAGCTGGAAAAACTGGCTAACCGACCGTTGCTGGTCTGGCATGGCGAAGCGGATGAGGTGGTGCCTGCCGCTGAGAGCGTCAGGTTAGAAAAAGCGATGCGCGAGGCGAAGCTCGATGCGAATCTGACGTATATCGTCGAAAGCGGCATCGGGCATCGCATCACTCCGCCAGCACTGACAGCGATAGCGGCGTTTTTTAAGCATCATTTATAAGGCAAGTTCCCGGGGAAGCCCGGGACCCTTCACCGCTACAACTGTTTGGACAGTCGCTCTGCTGCGGTAGTTGGGGCTTTATGCGATGTTTTGTCTAACGGAGAAGGTATCCGGTTAATATAGACATAACTGTTCGCCGCATTGCTGGTGTAGCTTTTCACCTGCTGCTCGGTGCCGGTCGAAATGGCAAAGGCGGATGTGGAAAGGAAGAGACCTAGTAAGGAGGCGATTGCGATGGTTTTCATAATAACTCCACAATCTGGTAATACCGTCTGACGCGGACGTCAGGGTCGTGTCATAAGCAACCTGTATAGTTTAGCCCACTGCGACCTAAAAGGTATTAGTAATTCTTGCTGTTTTAGATCAACTTTTTTGAACGACTTTTAGGCTAAGCTGATGATCTTATTCAGTTAGCACAGAATGCCCCTGTGCCTGGCCGCGAAATTGACAAATTATTTACTCCCCGCCCCGACATTACCTTGAGTTTTCCCCGCCCCGCCAGTATGATTACGCGTCAATTTTTTCAGCCGCTCAAACATACACGTTCCTTGCTTCCATGGGCCGCGGCTGACCCTGACAGGAGGCTGAATAATCCGTAAGGAGCAAATTCGATGCGTCATTACGAAATCGTATTTATGGTACACCCTGACCAGAGCGAACAGGTTCCTGGCATGATCGAGCGTTACACTGGTGCTATCACTGGTGCAGAAGGCACGATTCACCGTCTGGAAGACTGGGGCCGTCGTCAGCTGGCTTACCCGATCAACAAACTGCACAAAGCACATTACGTTCTGCTGAACGTAGAAGCTCCGCAGGAAGTGATCGATGAGCTGGAAACTAACTTCCGCTTCAACGACGCCGTTATCCGCAGCATGGTTATGCGCGTTAAGCACGCGGTAACTGAAGCATCTCCGATGGTTAAAGCGAAAGATGAGCGTCGTGATCGTCGCGAAGATTTTGCTAACGAAACCTCTGATGATGCAGATGCTGGGGATTCTGAAGAGTAATTTACCGTGACGGCTAATCGGCTGACGTTGTCTGGCACCGTGTGCAAGACACCGATGCGTAAAGTGAGCCCGTCAGGTATTCCACATTGCCAGTTCGTGCTTGAGCACCGTTCCGAGCAGGTGGAAGCCGGTTTTACCCGGCAAGCGTGGTGTCGTATGCCGGTCATTATTAGCGGCAAAGCGCATCAGCACATTACTCAAAGTATAACGGTCGGCACGCCTCTCACCGTTTCAGGTTTCATTAGCAGCCATCAAGGGCGTAATGGACTGAATAAGACGGTGTTGCATGCCGAGCAGATTGAATTGATAGATTCTGGAGACTAGCCTAATGGCACGTTATTTCCGTCGTCGCAAGTTCTGCCGTTTCACCGCGGAAGGCGTTGTAGAGATTGATTACAAAGATATCGCTACGCTGAAAAACTACGTTACCGAAAGTGGTAAAATTGTCCCGAGCCGTATTACCGGTACTCGTGCAAAATACCAGCGTCAGCTGGCCCGCTGCATCAAGCGCGCTCGCTACTTGTCCCTGCTGCCATACACTGATCGTCATCAGTAATATTGGCCGCTGTCTATTAACGACTTTAAGAGGATAAGGTAATGCAAGTTATTCTGCTTGATAAAGTAGCAAACCTCGGTAACCTGGGTGACCAGGTTAACGTTAAAGCGGGCTACGCTCGTAACTTCCTGGTACCACAGGGCAAAGCTGTTCCTGCTACCAAGAAAAACGTTGAGTTCTTCGAAACACGTCGTGCAGAACTGGAAGCTAAACAAGCTGACGTTCTGGCTGCATCTAATGCACGTGCTGAGAAAATCAACGCACTGGGCAACGTTACTATCGCGTCTAAAGCAGGCGACGAAGGTAAACTGTTCGGTTCCATCGGTGCTCGCGACATCGCTGATGCAGTAACTGCAGCTGGCGTTGAAGTGAACAAGAGCGAAGTTCGCCTGGCGAACGGCGTTCTGCGTACTACCGGTGAGCATGAAGTTGAGTTCCAGGTTCACAGCGATGTGCTGGCAAAACTGATTGTAAACGTGGTTTCAGCAGCTTAATCGCTAACGCTACCGCATAAAAACGCCGGCCACGTGCCGGCGTTTTTGTTTTTGTCGATCGGGCTTTACTGCGCGCGAATAAAGGTTCCGTCTGGCTGGCGGGTAAACAAAATCTGCCCGTTGTCCGTCTCTACCGTTAATCCATTCACCACGCCCTGCGCATTCTGACGCACACGCACTGCCTGACCGGTTTTCAGATTACTCAGTGGCTTATCATCGCCTTCCACCCGCGCCATCGCGAACACATCATTCACGGCTAAATTATTGTCGCGGAACAGCTGCGCCAGCGTCTGGCCGGATGCGATTTGATAGCTGTGCCAGGTGCCCTGAGAATCATTGCTGGTTTTCGCCGGCGCCTGAGGCGTTTCCGGCTGCTGGTCGCTAATCTCCGCCTGCATCGGCACCTCTGTTCCGGACGACGAGTCGGCCGTGATAGGCCTTTGCGGCTGCATAGGTGAGGGCGCTGGCCAGAGGAACGCCAGTAATATCACAATGATAGCGAGAATGATCCCCCGACGATGGCCCGGCGGCAGCGGGTCCATCCAGCGGACGGAATCCGGCAGATGCCAGATCTGGCGGAAGAAGTGGGGTACTCGTGATGCTGAAGACGCTTTGGGCATTGCGTCATCCTCCTGGCGCGAACCACGCGCAAATAGTGAGCTTTTTGCTATCCGGTGAAACCACCCGTTTAGAGAAAGCGACTGGCTTTTCCTTCGCCTGCGGGCAAGATGGCCCATTTTGACCTCGACTAAAATATAGCTGATAACGCATTGTGCGTGCGGAGTTTATTCCGCCCGTGGGATCCGCGTATTGTTTCCTTTTAGCCAGCAAAAGTCACCTGAAGAAGATGCCATTTTACGCCCGTTGCCTGCGCTGTTATGCTTCGTCTTCTGTTTTTATCAATGATGAAAGGAAATTCCATGACTACCCCTTCTTTTGACAGCGTAGAAGCGCAAGCAAGTTACGGTATCGGTTTACAGGTTGGCCAGCAGCTGCTGGAATCTGGACTGCAGGGTCTGCAGCCAGAAGCATTGCTGGCAGGCCTGCGCGATGCGCTGGAAGGGAACGCCCCTGCTGTACCTGTTGACGTTGTTCACCGTGCGCTGCGTGAAGTTCATGAGCGTGCGGATGCCGTGCGTCGTGAGCGCCAGCAGGAAATGGCAGTAGAAGGTCAGAAATTCCTGCAAGACAATATCAAGCGTGAAGGCGTGAGCAGCACCGAGTCTGGTTTGCAGTTCAGCGTGATTGCGCAGGGCGAGGGTGCTATCCCATCCCGTCAGGATCGCGTACGCGTGCATTACACCGGTAAACTGATCGACGGCAGCGTGTTCGACAGCTCTGTACAGCGTGGCGAGCCGGCTGAGTTCCCGGTTAGCGGCGTTATCCCAGGCTGGATTGAAGCGCTGACGCTGATGCCAGTCGGTTCCAAGTGGGAGCTGGTTATCCCTCATGAGCTGGCTTACGGTGAGCGTGGTGCGGGTGCCTCTATCCCGCCATTCAGCACCCTGGTGTTTGAAGTTGAGTTGTTAGAAATCCTGTAAGATTTCGGGCCAGGGACGCCTGGCCCACTCATCATTACTTCTGCAAATCTAGCTGATAAACGGCAAACCCTACCTCATCAGTCCCTTTCTGCTGTAACGGATACTGCGCGTGCTCGCGAATAAACTGAGCGGCTTTCTCACCCGGTGAGGTTTCAAAGCGAATATCCAGCGGCGTGGCACTCTCTATGTGCGCCAGCTTCCAGTTATTATCCGCCTGCGGTTTCACTTCTCCCTGCGCTTTGGTCTGCGCGCTGATATACGCCGCCACTACCGAGCGGTTCTCATCCGGCGAGGCAAAGGCAATATGGCTTTCACCCGTGCCGGCGAACTTGCCGCCATACGCGCGGTAATTATTGGTGGCCACCAGGAACGTCGCCTGCGGATCGATGGCTTTGCCGTTGTAGGTCAGATCTTTGATACGTGAGGCATTGGCATTGAGCGGCTGACATTCGGCGTCGTATTTCGCCGGTTGGGTGACATCAATGCGGTAATTAACGCCGTCAATCACATCAAAGTTGTAGGTGCGGAAATCCCAGTTAATCAGCGACTGCGGCTTGCTGCTGTGGATATCAATCTGATTGAACTGGCCGGCAGAGCATTCCAGCCACTCTTTAACCTCTTTGCCACTGACTTTCATCACGACCAGCGTATTAGGATAAAGATACAGATCGGCGGCATTACGGAAGGTCAGCTGTCCTTTTTCCACTTCGACATAACTGGCGGGATCGTTCTTGCGTCCACCGGCCTTGAACGGCGCGGCTGCGGTCAGTACCGGCAGGTTAGCCAGATCCGGATCGCCCTGAATATAGCGCTGCACGTAGTCGCGCTGGGCGTTATTCACAATCTGCACGGTCGGATCGTCCTGCACCAGTGACAGATAGCTGTACATCACATCCGCCGACTTACCGATTGGCTTGCTAACAAACTCGCGGGTGGCATCGTGATCGTGCTTCATCACCTTCAACAAGGCCTGATCTTCCGCCGCCAGCGATTTTTTCGCTGTCTTGTCGTAAATCGGGCGCGCTTCGGCCTTCGCGCTGCTGACCTGCCAGTGACCCTGCTGATTATCCAGCACCAGATCGACCACACCGAGGTGATCACCCCACATGCCGGGCATGACGGCCGGAATGCCGTTCAGCGTGCCCTGCTTGATGTCAGCGCCTTTAATGCTGGCAAAGTCGGCGCTCGGGAACACCGCATGAGCATGTCCAAACAGGATTGCATCAATCCCCGGCACCTGGCTGAGGTAGTAGACGGAGTTTTCGGCCATGGCCTTATACGGATCGCCTGACAACCCGGAGTGCGGAATCGCGACGACCAGATCGGCACCGGCTTTACGCATTTCCGGCACCCACTTGCGGGCGGTTTCGGTAATGTCATTCACCGTGACTTTGCCGGTCAGGTTGGTTTTGTCCCAGACCATAATTTGCGGCGGCACAAAGCCGATATAGCCGACCTTCAGCGTATGTTTTTTCCCGTCACGGTCGGTGACCTCGACGTCCTTAATCAAATAAGGGGTGAACAGCGGCTTGCCGGTTTTGACATCAATGATGTTGGCGTTGATATACGGGAACCGCGCGCCGCTAATCGCTTTATGCAGGTAGTCCAGGCCATAGTTGAATTCGTGGTTGCCGAGGTTGCCGACGGTATAATCGAGGGTATTCATCGCTTTATACACCGGATGCACTTCACCCTGCTGCAGGCCTTTGGCCGCCATATAATCGCCAAGCGGACTTCCCTGAATAATGTCGCCGTTGTCGACCAGCACGCTGTTGGTCGCTTCTTTGCGCGCGGCGTCAATCAGCGTAGCGGTGCGCACCAGGCCAAATTTTTCGGTCGGCGTGTCTTTGTAATAGTCAAAATCCATCATATTGCTGTGCAGATCGGTGGTTTCCAGCAGGCGAAAATCCACCGTGGCCGCAGGCAGTGAGGTCGCAACCAGCAGAGCTGCGAGGGTATAAACAGGCTTAATCATCATTTCTCCGTAAATTTCGATGCCATCACTCCCTAACATCTCAAATTTTTATGAAACTGTTACGTTGTGTCTCACATAACTGTGATCTGCCACAAATATTTACCTCTTATGACCCTGGTGGGATAAACAGGGGGTTCCGGGAGAGAAAATGAATTATGCTGTTGATAACTAAGGTCAACTTATTACTTAATCTGTCGAAATTAGCGGACCCGAGCCGCAGCGCGACAGGCGGCTAAAATTCAGCTGCTATGATCAGTAGAGGTTTTCAGCTGTAAAAAAGGCGGCCTGATAGGTAACACCTGCCGGCAGAGTCCGGCATCAAGATGCTAATCAAGAGGTGGAATATGTTAGACAAAATTTGCCAGCTGGCCAGGGAAGCAGGCGATGCAATCATGAAGGTGTATGACGGACAGGCACCGATGGATGTGGCTCACAAATCCGATGATTCGCCGGTGACGGCGGCGGATATTGCGGCCCATAACGTGATTGTTCAGGGGCTTACCGACCTCTCCCCGGAAATCCCGATACTGTCGGAAGAAGATCCGGCGGGTTGGGATGTGCGTCAGCACTGGCAGCGTTACTGGCTGGTGGATCCGCTGGACGGCACCAAGGAATTTATTAAGCGCAACGGCGAGTTTACCGTCAATATCGCGCTAATCGAAAACGGCAAGCCGGTGCTGGGGGTGGTGTACGCGCCGGTGCTGCAGGTAATGTATTCCGCTGCTGACGGTAAGGCATGGAAAGACGAGGGCGGTCATCACGAGCAGATTCAGGTGCGTGAAGCGCATCCGCCGCTGGTGGTCGTCAGCCGCTCCCACTCAGATACCGAGCTGGAAGACTATTTAAGCCAGTTGGGTGAGCACCAGACCACGGCCATCGGCTCCTCGCTGAAGTTCTGCCTGGTGGCAGAAGGCAAAGCGCAGCTTTATCCACGCTTCGGGCCAACCAATATCTGGGACACCGGCGCAGGTCACGCGGTCGCCATCGCTGCCGGTGCCTATGTGCATGACTGGCAGGGCAAAACCCTCGACTACACGCCGCGTGAATCCTTCCTGAATCCGGGCTTCCGCGTTTCGCTGTTCTGATTGTTGTGTGGTGAGGTATGTCGTCTGGATGTTTCGGTGGCAAGGTTAGAGCGCGCTTTTGCTGTTATTGAGCAAGTCGTCTGGATGTTCTGGTGATTTGCTCAGGGAGAGAGGGGGGAACACAAAGACGCCGTAGACCCATCCCTGGGGGCTCAGCGGCGACATCCCTGTCGCCGATGCTTTGCTTTTCCCCCCTCTCTCCCTTCCCCAAAGCTTCAGCGTTGCCTGTTCTTATCGGGCAACAGACTTCAAAACCCACTCAGCGTCACGAGCAACAGACTTCAAAACCCACCCAACAGCCTGCTTTTGACCTGTGCGTCCACCAAGCCACTCAGCGACACCAATGCTATTGGGTGGCGGCATAGAGCGCGTTAGCCGGGTGTCTGCGGCAGGGATGCCGCAGCCAAGCCTCCAGGGATGGATTTACGGCGTCCCGGATAACGCGCTCTATGCTGACGCCATACCACTGAGCCGGTTTTGACCTAACCCTAACCCTAACCCTAACCCTAACCCGACCCCAGCTATCGCGCCTACTCAAGTAACTTATGTACCAGCGCCACTACGTTCTTCACTTCATCCTGCGTCAGCGCACCGTCTTTAGCGAAGCGTACCTTACCGTCTTTATCCAACACCACAATCGCCGATCCGGCATCATCCAACTGCCAGGCCTTTTTGGCTACGCCGTTGCTGTCGACGATAAACTGCGACCACGGAAACTGCTTCTTGTTGTTCTCGATGCTGCTGCGAACGAACATCCCGGTGCCGGGGATCGCATCGTCAGTGTTGACGATGGTGGTGGTCTGATAACGATCATGCGGAAACTTCGCCGACTTAATGGCTTCAATCAATGCCGCATTCTTCTCCTTGGAAGAAGAGCGCCCGGCAATATGCTGGATCACCCGCACCTTGCCCGGCAGCTTTGCACTGTTCCAGTTCTGATAACTGAAATCATCCTGCTTCAACACCAGCTCACCTTTATCCGTGATGCCGACGGCAGGCACGCGTTGACCTTCTGCAAAACCATGTGCGCCGGCAAACGAGGAGAAACAAAGCGCGATAAGAACAAAAAATAAGCGAACGGTATTCATGGACTCGACCTTTTGATGTGATCCGACCAGTTAGTCATGTTCCTGCAATAATAAGCGCAGAAGATGCTGCTGTCGCATCGGAATAACATCTTTGCAACACACAGCACAAATCCCTTTCAATTGAAGGTTTATACTGTTTCGACATAACCAGCAGGCAGTCTGTACTGTCATGATGTGTAAAAACAGGAAAAAAAGTCGGTTTTCGGACTTCAGGAAGGCGATGTTGGTCTATAGTGAATCCACTTTGCGCTGCAAGGATTCGTACCGAAATTGGACACGACGCAGCGCACATATCTTTTTCAGGAGTATTACCAGCATGAAGATCTTTCAGCGATATAATCCGCTGCAGGTGGCCAAATACGTAAAAACACTGTTTCGCGGCAGGATATACATCAAAGACGTAGGCGCATTTGAGTTCGATAAAGGCAAAATCTTGATCCCACGCGTTAAAGACAAACAGCATTACAGCGTGATGTCAGAAGTGAACCGCCAGGTACTGCGATTACAGACCGAATTTAACTAAAAAAATAAGGCGCGAATTCTCGCGCCTTTCTGTTTCCTGCTTTCCGCTACGACTCTTCCGGCACCGACGTTAACACCGACGCCGCGGTGGTTGGACGGGCATCAATCCGCGTCACCAACAGCTGATCGATACGATAGCTGTCGATATCCACCACCTCGAACTTATAGCCGTGGAACTTCACAAAATCGGTGCGTTTCGGGATCTTACGCAGCATAAACATCATAAAGCCGCCAATGGTCTCGTAGTTTCCGGACTGCGGGAACTCATCGATATGCAGCACGCGCATCACGTCATCAATCGGCGTACCGCCTTCAACCAGCCACGAATTCTCGTCACGAGCCACAATCTGCTCTTCCATGCCCTGACCGACCAAATCGCCCATCAGAGTGGTCATCACGTCGTTCAGCGTGATAATGCCGACCACCAGTGCGTACTCGTTCATGATTACCGCAAAATCTTCCCCGGCGGTTTTGAAACTTTCCAGCGCTTCTGACAGCGTCAAGGTATCCGGCACGATCAGCGCGGAACGGATCTGCACGCCGCTGTTCAACGCCATGCTCTGATGGCCCAGCACCCTTAACAGCAACTCTTTTGAATCGACATAGCCGACGATATGGTCAATATCTTCATTACACACCAGGAACTTGGAGTGCGGATGATTAGCGATTTTTTCCTTCAGGCTGTCTTCGTCTTCGTGCAAATTGAACCAAACGATGTTCTCACGGGAAGTCATCGAAGAAGGCACGGTGCGTGACTCCAGCTCAAACACGTTTTCAATCAGCTCATGCTCCTGCTTACGCAGCACGCCAGCCAGCGCACCCGCTTCCACAATGGCGTAGATATCATCGGAAGTGATGTCGTCTTTACGCACCAGCGGGATTTTAAACAGGCGGAAAATGATGTTAGCGCCGCCGTTAAAGAACCACACCAGCGGACGGAAGATAAACAGACAAAAACGCATGGGGTTGATGATCTTCAGCGCGACTTGCTCTGGCGCGATCATCCCCAGGCGTTTTGGGAACAGGTCAGCAAACAGGATAAACAGGCTGGTCACCACGGTGAATGAACAGATAAAACTCAGCTGCTCGGCGAGTTCCGGGGAGGTGAAGCGTAGAAAAAGAGAACGAAATGCCGGAGAGAAGGCGGCGTCGCCCACAATACCGCCTAAAATAGCCACGGCGTTCAGGCCGATTTGCACCACGGTGAAAAACATCCCGGGTGTTTCCTGCATCTTCAACACGCGCTGCGCGTTGATATTGCCGGTATCCGCCAGCAGCTTCAGCTTGATTTTACGCGCTGCAGCCAGCGAGATTTCTGACAATGAGAAAAATGAGCTGATCGCAATCAGCAGTACGATGACAAGCAAACTGTCTAACATAAAACATCCATAAAATGGCTCGATTCAGTAACGATCAGGTGAAAGTGCCCGGAACCGGCCTTGAGTTTAATTACTTGTCATTTTTGGCCTGGGCAGCGTTTGAGGATCTGCGGACGTCATGTCCCGTGATAAGAGCTCGGCTATCCGTGCCAAAAATGTCTGCGCCTGTTCGGCAAGATTGCCGGGGCAGAAGTCAGTCAACAAGCCGTCAGACGACTTGTGCAAAGGATTATAGCCGTGCCGCCGCATGCTTACAATTGCGGCGATGGGCTGGGTGAGATTAATCCGAGTCTGGTTGAGGAGAGCGCCGAAGTAACATTCGATCACGATCCTGTGTTGTAACGTGTCGATACTTTGCACACAATAAGTTAATAAATTTGGCTTTACGGGCAAATAGAGGGCCATAAGCGGCAAAAAGTTGCCATGCTTACAGGATCCCGCGCCTGGAAAGAACGTAAAGAAAGCGTTGTGCCCAACTGGAATAAGGGCCGGCATCATAATCAGGAGTCAGCGTGCCACGAATTCATGTTTATTGCATGTTAGGTCTTTTAGCTGCTGCACCGTTCGCTGAAGCAGCGACCGTGCGTTTGCAGGTGACGGGGTTATCGGGGGAGTTACAAAGGAACGTCCGTGCGCGGTTGTCCACCATTTCGAGCGATGAAGTCTCGGCGGATGGACGTTTTCGTGCCCGTGTCAGTGATGCGGTAAAAGAAGGCCTGAAGGCGCTGGGCTATTACGAACCGACCATCGAGTTCGACCTACAGCCGCCGCCGGCTGGCGGTAAAAGGCCGGTGCTGGTGGCGAAAGTCACCGCCGGCGAACCGGTGAAGCTGGCCGGTGAAACGGTGGTCCTGCGTGGTGAAGCCCGCACCGATAAAGATTACCTGGCGCTGGTCAAAAATGGCCGTGGCAAAATCGGCGGCGTACTGAACCACAGTGATTATGACGGCTTTAAAAGCTCTCTCAGCAACATGGCGCTGCGCAAAGGCTACTTCGATGGTGACTACACAAAAAGTCAGCTGGGTGTCTCTGTAGAGCGCCGTGAGGCCTTCTGGGATATCGATTACGACAGCGGCCAGCGTTACCGCTTTGGCGACGTCAGCTTTGAAGGCTCGCAAATTCGTGAAGAGTATCTGCAAAACCTGGTGCCGTTTAAAAAGGGCGACTATTACAGCTCTCGTGACCTGGCGGAACTGAACCGCCGTTTATCCGCCACCGGCTGGTTTAACTCGGTGGTAGTGGCACCGGAATTCAGTAAATCGCGAAAAACCAAAATTCTGCCGCTGCATGGCGTCGTCAGCCCACGCACCGAGAACACCATTGAAACCGGTGTCGGTTACTCCACCGATGTCGGGCCCCGGGTGAAAGCCACCTGGAAAAAGCCGTGGGTCAACAGCTACGGCCACAGCCTGACGACCAGCGCCAATATCTCCGCCCCTGAACAGCAGCTGGATTTCAGCTATAAAATCCCGCTGCTGAAAAATCCCATTGAGCAGTACTACCTGCTGCAGGGCGGCCTGAAAAAAACCGACCTCAACGACACCAAGTCTGACTCCTCCACGCTGGCGGCCTCCCGTTACTGGGACTCGTCTTCCGGCTGGCAGCGCGCGATTAACCTGCGCTGGAGCCTCGATCACTTTACTCAGGGTAACGTCACCAACACCACCATGCTGATCTACCCTGGCGTCAGCGTTAACCGCACCCGCTCACGTGGCGGACTGATGCCCACCTGGGGCGATTCGCAGCGTTACTCGTTAGATGTCTCTGACACCACGTGGGGATCGGATATCGACTTCGCGGTGGTGCAAGCCCAGAACGTCTGGATCCGTACGCTGGCAGACAAACACCGCTTTGTGGCCCGTGGCAACCTCGGCTGGATTGAAACCAACGACTTCGACAAAGTGCCGCCGGACCTGCGTTTCTTCGCCGGTGGCGATCGCAGCATTCGTGGTTATAAATACAAAGGCATCTCGCCGCGTGATGACGATGGCAAGCTGACCGGTGCGTCCAAGCTGGCGACCGGCTCGCTGGAATATCAATACAACGTAACCGGCAAATGGTGGGGCGCGGTGTTCGTCGACTCCGGCGAAGCGGTGAATGACATCAAACAGACCGATCTGAAAACCGGTGCCGGTTTTGGCGTGCGCTGGCAGTCGCCGGTCGGCCCGGTCAAGCTGGATATCGCCCGTCCTATCGGCGATGACGAACATCGTGACGTACAGTTTTATATCGGATTGGGGCCTGAACTATGAGTCGTTGGAAAAAGGTCCTTATTGGAATCCTGATCTTCTTGCTGGTGCTGCTGGGCGGCATCGCCTTTTTAATTGGCACCACGCCCGGCCTGCATCTGCTGCTTAACGGTGCCGCGCGCTGGGTTCCGGGGCTGCAAATCAAACAGGTCGAGGGCGGCTGGCGAAACCTGACGCTGACCGGCGTGCAGTATGAAATGCCGGGCGTGACGGTTAACGCCGGCGAGTTCCACCTCGCGGTACAGTTGGGCTGCCTGAAACACAGTGCGTTCTGCGTCAACGACCTGTCGCTGAAAGATGTGAATGTGGTGGTCGACAGCAAGAAAATGGCGCCGGCGGCACCTGCACCGGCGGAAGAAGAGCCGTCCTCTGGCGATCTCAGCACGCCGTATCCGATCACGCTGCGTCAGCTTGCGCTGCACAATATCAATGTGAAGGTGGATGACACGGCGATTTCCCTCGCCGACTTCACCTCCGGCATCAGCTGGCAGGGCCGTGCGCTGACGCTAAATCCTACCCATATTCAGGGGCTGCTGATCGCACTGCCAAAGGCGGCGAAAGTGGCCGATGAACAGGTCGTGCAGCCAAAAGTGCAGCAGCCGAAGGCCGACGAACCGCCGCTGGGCGAAACGCTGAAAGCGATGTTTGCCAAACCGTTGCTGCCGGATCTGCCTGATTTCAACATGCCGCTGGATGTCGATGTGCAACAGATCCTTGGCGAGCAGCTGCGCATCACCGGCGATACCGATATCACCGTTAACCGCCTGTTAGTGAAAGCGAAAACCCAGGACAAACTGCTGCATCTGGAAACGCTGGATGTCGACTCGCCACAGGGACAGCTGAGCGCCCAGGGCCAGGCAACGCTGTCTGACAACTGGCCGGTGAAATTCACGCTGAACAGCACCGTCAACGTCGATCCAATCAAAGGTGAGAAGATCAAAATGACGCTGGATGGGGGCCTGCGCGAGCAGCTCAATATGGCGTTGAATCTTTCTGGTCCGGTTCAGGTGCAGATGGACGCCAACACCCGGCTGGCCGACGTGGGCCTGCCACTGGCCATGAACGTGAAGAGCCCGCAGCTGCGCTGGCCGCTGACCGGTGAAATTCAGTACGAGGCAGATAATTTCAACTTCAGCTTTAAAGGCAAGGCGACGGACTACGTGATGTCGCTGAAGGCCGCGCTTAAGGGGCAGAGCATCCCGCCCGCCACGGTGGCGCTGGACGGCAAAGGCAATATCGAGCAGTTCTCGCTGGATAAACTGCGTCTTGCGGCGCTGGAAGGTAATATTGACCTGACTGCGCTGGTGGACTGGAGCAAAGCAATCAGCTGGCGCAGCGATCTGACGCTGTCTGGCATCAATACCGCGAAGCAATACCCCGACTGGCCGGCGAGGCTGGACGGTCACATCTCCACGCGCGGCAGCCTGTATGGCGGCAGCTGGCAGATGCGCGTGCCGGAACTGAAACTGCGCGGCAACGTCAAGCAAAACGCGGTCACCGCAGACGGTTCCCTGTACGGCAACAGCTACAACCAGTGGGATATCCCGGGTCTCAAGCTGGTGCTGGGCCGCAACAATATCAATCTGAAGGGATCGCTGGGCGACACGCTCAACCTGGATGCGGATATTGATGCGCAGCATCTGGACAACGCGTTGCCGGGCCTTGGCGGCGTGGCGAGAGGCACCATCAAAGCCCGTGGCGATCTGAAAAAGCCACAGCTGCTGGCGGATCTGACCGCCACCGGACTGCGCTGGCAGGCGCTGACCATTGCCCGCGTCGCGCTGAACGGCGATGTCAGTTCTGGCGAACAAATTCAGGGCAAGCTGGCGCTGAAGGTCGATCGACTGAAGCAGGATGCGCTGGATATCTCGCAGATCACCCTGGATGCCAGCGGCAGCGAAAAACAGCATCAGCTGAAGCTGAATATCGACGGCAAGCCGGTCTCGGGCCAGCTGGCACTGAACGGCAGCTTTGACCGCGCGGAGCAGCGCTGGAAAGGCACGCTGAACAATACGCGCTTCGATACTCCGGTCGGTGAATGGCGCCTGACGCGCCCAATCGCGCTGGATTATCTCAACAGCAAGCAGACCGTCAGCATCGGGCCGCACTGCTGGCTCAACCCGAATGCCGAGCTCTGCGTGCCGCAAACCATTGACGCCGGTCCTTCCGGCCACGCCAAAGTGCAGCTTAATCGCTTCGACCTGGCGATGGCCAAGCCGTTCCTCGGTGAAGACACCCAGCTTCGTGGCGTGTTCAGCGGGGATGCGGACGTCAGCTGGACCGCCGATGGTGGCTTACCGCAGGGCCGCGTCTCGCTGAAAGGCAACGGCGTGAAGGTCGAGCAGAACGTGCAGGGAAACACGCTGCCGATTGCGTTCGACACCCTGAACCTGAATGCCGCGATGCGCAATGGCCGCGCTCAGCTGGACTGGCTGATCCGTATTGCCAATAACGGCCAGCTGGATGGCAACGTGCAAATTGCCGATCCCGAAGGCAAACGCACCCTTTCAGGCAATGTGAATATCGCCAACCTGTCGCTGGCGCTGCTGAACCCGGCGCTGATGAGGGGCGAAAAGGTGGCGGGGATCGTCAGTTCCAACCTTCGTCTGGGTGGCAGCCTGCAGAAACCGCAGGTGTTCGGTCAGCTTGGGCTGAAGAACGTGGATGTCGACGGCAGCTTTATGCCGGTCGACCTGACCAGCGCCAACCTCAATATGGTATTCAACGGCATGAGCTCGACGCTGGAAGGTCTGATCCAGACCTCGAAAGGCCAGCTGACCTTAAGCGGTGGCGCGGACTGGAGTGTGCTGGATGCCTGGCGGGCACGGATCGCCGCGAAGGGTGATAAAATCCGCGTGACGGTGCCGCCGATGGTGCGGATGGACGTCTCGCCGGATCTGGTCTTTGAAGCGACGCCGGAAATGTTCAACCTCGACGGCCGCGTCGATATTCCATGGGCGCGCATCAACGTGCAGGAAGTGCCGGAAAGTGCGGTGGGCGTGTCGTCGGATGAAGTGCTGCTGGATAAAAACCTGCAGCCTATCGCGCCGAAATCGACCGCTATTCCGATCAACAGCAACCTGGTGATCCACGTCGGTGACGATGTGCGCATCAGCGCCTTTGGTCTGAAAGCCAAGCTGAATGGCGATCTGAAAATGGTGCAAGACCGTCGTGGCCTGGGGCTGAACGGCCAGATCAACATTCCTTCCGGCCGCTTCCATGCTTACGGACAGGACCTGATTGTGCGCAAAGGTGAGCTGCAATTCTCCGGCCCGGCGGATCAGCCGTACCTGAATATTGAAGCGATCCGTAACCCGGAAGCGACGGAAAACGATGTTACCGCCGGCGTGCGCGTTACCGGGCTGGCCGATGAGCCGAAGGTGGAAGTGTTCTCCGATCCGGCGATGTCACAGCAGGAAGCCTTGTCCTACCTGCTTCGCGGCCAGGGTCTGGACGCGAATGGCAGCGACAGCAGTGCAGTAACCTCAGCATTAGTGGGATTGGGGCTTGCGCAAAGTGGTCAGGTTGTGGGTAAAATCGGGGAGACCTTCGGCGTAAGCAATCTCGCCCTGGATACGGCCGGCGTCGGGGACAGCCAGCAGGTCCAGGTCAGTGGCTACGTTCTGCCGGGTCTACAGGTAAAATACGGTGTTGGCATATTTGATTCACTGGCGACCTTAACCCTGCGTTATCGCCTGATGCCCAAGCTCTATTTGGAAGCAGTGTCTGGTCTCGACCAGGCCCTGGATTTGCTTTATCAGTTTGAGTTCTAGCAATGCGAATAATTGTCTACGGCACCTTAAGACGGAAGCAAGGCAACAGTCATTGGATGACCAACGGGCAGTGGCTGGGCGATCATAAGATCGACGGCTACGCGCTTTATAGTTTAGGTCTTTACCCCGGCGTTGTTGCGGGTAGCGGGCAGGTTGCCTGTGAAGTTTACCGTATCGATGCGTCCACACTGGGCGAGCTCGATGCACTCAGAACCAAAGGCGGAGAGTACAAGCGTGAGCTGGTGCAAACGCCTTACGGCAGCGCCTGGCTCTATGTGTATCAGCGTTCGATCGTCGGGAGAGAGCATATTGTCAGCGGCGACTGGCTGCAACAAAATGCACCCAAACCCACCTGAGGTTGCTGCAAATAAAAACACCGCTCAGTGAGCGGTGTTTTTTTTCGTCTTCGTCGCGAGAATTACTTCTTCGCAGCGCGCTCGAAAGAGGTCACGATTTCAGCTTTCGCTGCGGCCGCGTCGTCCCAGCCTTCAACTTTCACCCATTTGCCTTTTTCCAGCGCTTTATATTGCTCGAAGAAGTGAGTGATCTGCGCACGCAGCAGTTCTGGCAGGTCGTTCACATCTTTGATGTGATCGTATTCTTTGGTCAGTTTGCTGTGCGGAACGGCAACAACCTTGGCATCTTCGCCAGATTCGTCGGTCATTTTCAGCACGCCAACGGGACGGCAACGGATAACCGAGCCCGGCTGCAGTGGATAAGCGGTAGGGACCAGAACATCTACCGGGTCACCGTCTAAAGACAGGGTGTGGTTGATGTAACCGTAGTTGCACGGATAGAACATCGCGGTAGACATAAAGCGGTCAACGAACAGGGCGCCGGTATCTTTGTCGACTTCATATTTGATCGGATCGGCATTGGCCGGGATCTCAATAACAACATAGATATCTTCTGGCAGGTCTTTGCCCGCTGGAACCTGGGTCAAACTCATGGTCAATTCCTTCATTCAGCCTTAAACAAGTGACGCTCATTATAGCCAACTGAGTTGGAAAGTATCCCCCCTTTTTGCCCTTTAGGAATGCTCCAGTACTGGCCTTACGGCCTGTAGGGAGAATCTCCACCGCGGACGCGCGAATGGCCCCTTGTTAAGGGTTGCCGCTGTTGCCATCCGCCAACGATTTCAGCGCTAAGGCCTGGCTTTTTACCAGGCTTACGCTTTGCGCGCCCACCTGCAATGACGCCATGGTGCCGCCATCGCTCAGCCGCGCTTTGGTGGCATCCAGCCAGCTGTCCCGGTATTTCAGCCAGGCACGCTGCGCGGTGCGTAATTTGGCTTTCTGATCACTGTTTAGCGTGGCTGTCAGTTTGGCGTATTGCTGATTCATTTCACTGTCCCAGGCCTTATTCGCCGCGCTAAAACACTGCTGCATGGCCACGGTGGTAGAGGCTTTATCCAGGCATTGTTGCTGGGCGGTATCGATCGGGCTCACGTCTGCGTGGCCGTAAAACGCCATTAACAGGCCTGTAATCGCAATGGTTTTTTTCATCGGACAATTCCTTCTGTAGGGCCATAGGCAAAAATTGATCCTTATCAAGTCAGCCGCAGTCGTCAATCCTTTTCACTTCATCAACGCTAAAGATTGCCCGCGACCCTGCCGATACCTTCTTCGCTTTTTGGGTTCCTGGACTATTTGCTTTTTCGAGGGTCACACAAAATCATGCTTAGAAAAATTTCAATTCGCACTGGGTTATTAGTGTTGCTGGCGTTGATGACGCTGATGCTACTGGGCGTCAGCCTGATGGGCATCGTGGCAATAAACAAAGGGAATCGATCGCTGGAGGTGGTCAACCGCATTCAGGGTATCGAGTTAAACAGCTTATCGCTTACCAATAACAGCCTGCTTCGTGCACGCACCACGGCAGCGTTATCGGTAAGGAAGATGGAAATAGGGATGATTGATGAGGCCACCCTGGCCACTCAGCGGGTCAGTACCTATATCGACCTCTCCAGAAAAGGCTTAAAAACCTTTGTTGATGCCGGCACGGTGACCGCGCATGGCAAAAAGCTCTCCGATGAGATTGTCGCCAGTTATGACCTCTATCTGCAGCAGGGCATCATGCCGATGCTGGATGCGCTGCAAAAGCAGAACACCGACGGTTATTACACCGTTCTTGAAGAAAAGCTCACCGCGTTAAATAACAGCTTTACCAAAGCGGCCGATGCCTTCAACGTCTATGCCAATCAGGTAACGGATGCGCAGCTGGCGGAAGCCGCTCACAACCAGAAAATGCTGACCCTTTTGATCCTGTGCTGCGGTGTTCTGACGGTGATCCTGCTTTCCGTCGCCTGGCTGCTGTTGCGGGCGATCCTGCTGAAACCGCTCGAGTCCGCCATCGGGCATCTGGAATTCGTCGCCGCAGGCGATTTAACCCAGGCGCTGCCGGAAAGTGGCAACAATGAGCTGGGACGACTCAACGCGGCGCTGGCGGCGATGCAGAGCTCTCTGCAGCTCTCGGTCAGCCGGGTGCGCGATGCCAGCCTGCAAATTGACATCGGCAGTCGTGAGCTCTCCTCAGGCAATATCAACCTCTCTCAGCGCACCGAGGAGTCGGCGGCGTCGCTGGAGCAAACTGCCGCCAGCATGGAGCAGCTGACGGCGACGGTGAAGCTGAATGCCGATAACGCCAGCCAGGCGCACCAGCTGGCAAGGTCGGTTTCTGACAGCGCCGATCGTGGCAGCGAAGTGGTCAGCTACGTGATGGATAAGATGCAGGAGATCTCCAACAGCTCTAAGCGCATTGGCGATATTCTCGGTGTCATTGACGGCATCGCCTTCCAGACCAACATCCTCGCGCTGAACGCCTCTGTAGAGGCCGCACGGGCCGGAGAACAGGGCAGAGGCTTTGCCGTGGTTGCCAGCGAGGTGCGCAACCTGGCGCAGCGCAGCGCGACGGCAGCGAAAGAGATCCGCACGCTGATCGCTGAATCGCAAAGCCGGGTCAGCGAAGGCTCGGACATGGCGACCAAAGCCGGAGAGACCATGGACGAAATCGCCAGCGAAGTGATGCGGGTGACCACGCTGATGAAGGAGATTTCCAGCGCGTCTCAGGAGCAGAGTCACGGCATCGAGCAGGTGAACCAGGCGGTGACGCAGATGGATGAGGTGGCACAGCAGAATGCCGCGCTGGTCGAGCAGGCGATGGCCGCCACCCAGTCGCTGGAGGAGCAGTCGCAGCAGCTGGTGCAGTCAATGGCGGTGTTTAAGGTCAGCCCAGCCTGACGGGTCACGGGAAATAAAAAGGGCGATCGTCAGATCGCCCTTTTTTTATCTGGCTCGCAGGAGGCGTTACGCGTCCGGGAACTCGCGCAGGAAACGTTCCTGATCGTCCACCATCGCGGTATTACCAACGAAGAACGGTGAACGTTCGTGCAGGGTTTGTGGGGTCAGATCCAGAATACGGTTTTTACCGTCGCTGGCTTTACCGCCGGCCTGCTCGGCCAGGAAGGCCATCGGGTTGCACTCATACAGCAGGCGCAGCTTGCCTTTCGGGTGGCTGGCAGTGCTTGGGTAGAGGTAGATGCCGCCTTTCAGCAGGTTGCGGTGGAAATCCGCCACCAGAGAACCGATGTAACGTGAGGTATACGGACGATGCGTGGCAACGTCTTCTTCCTGACAGAACTTCAGGTATTTCTTCACGCCCTGAGGGAAACGGATGTAGTTTCCTTCGTTAATGGAGTAGGTGTAGCCCGCTTCCGGGAACTCCATTTTTTCCGCGCTAAGGCAGAATACGCCCAGTGACGGGTCGTAGGTGAAGGCGTGAACGCCACAGCCGGTGGTGTAAACCAGCATGGTGGACGAACCGTAAACCACATAACCCGCAGCAACCTGCTGGTTGCCCGGCTGCAGGAAGTCTTCTTCCGTGACTGGCGTGCCGGCTGGGGTGATACGACGGTAGATGGAGAAGATGGTGCCCACAGAGACGTTAACGTCGATGTTTGACGAGCCATCCAGCGGATCCATCAGCACCACGTACTTGCCGTTCTCGACACCTTCGAAGATCACGATCTCATCTTCTTCTTCGGAGGCGATACCGGCAACGATCCCGCGCGCTTTCAATGCTGCTTTGAGTTTTTCATTGGCAAACAGATCGAGCTTCATCTGCTGCTCGCCCTGAATGTTCTCTACGCCGGAGGCGCCGAGAATATCCACCAGACCGGCTTTGTTGATATCACGGTGGATAATCTTCGCGCCCAGTTTGATGGCTGAAATCAGCGCCGTCAGTTCACCTGTGGCGTGAGGAAAGTCGTGTTGCTTCTCGACGATGAATTCGCCTAACGTTTTCATAACACTATCCCTGAATCTGCGGTTGAACAGCAGCCTGATGAACAAACTGCCAACGTATGCGTAAGCAGTCTAGCCGATTGGACACTAAAGAACATAGGGCAAATCCGTTTCTTCCTCGCGATGAGGGCGCTACACTGTGCGCCGGACTTTCCTGTTAACGGATCATTTTATGCGTATTCATATCCTCGGTATCTGTGGCACCTTCATGGGTGGCCTGGCCGTACTGGCCCGGGCACTGGGCCATGAAGTGACGGGTTCAGATGCGAACGTTTATCCGCCGATGAGCACGCTGCTTGAAAAGCAAGGTATTGATTTAATTCAGGGTTATGATGCTTCCCAGCTCGATCCTGCGCCAGATTTAGTGATCATCGGTAATGCGATGACGCGCGGAAATGCCTGTGTTGAAGCGGTACTCGAGCGCAACATTCCTTACCTCTCAGGCCCGCAATGGCTGCATGATTTCGTGCTGCGTGACCGTTGGGTCATCGCGGTGGCCGGAACCCATGGGAAAACCACCACGGCGGGGATGGCGGCATGGATTTTACAGGCGTGCGGCCTCGAACCGGGCTTCGTGATCGGGGGCGTGCCGGGAAACTTCGATGTCTCGGCAACTTTAGGAAAAAGCCCATTCTTCGTGATTGAAGCCGACGAATATGACTGCGCCTTCTTCGACAAGCGTTCCAAATTCGTGCATTACTGCCCGCGCACGCTGATCCTCAACAACCTTGAGTTTGATCACGCGGATATTTTTGACGATCTGAAAGCGATCCAGCGTCAGTTCCACCATCTGGTGCGCATTGTTCCGGGCCAGGGCAAAATCCTGATGCCGGATCACGACGTCAACATCAAGCAGGTGATGGCGATGGGCTGCTGGAGCGAGCAGGAAACCGTCGGCGATTCCGGTCACTGGCAGGCGAAAAAGCTGACGCCGGATGCTTCCCGCTGGGAAGTCTGGCTGGACGGTGAGCGCGTGGCGGAAGTGAACTGGGCGCTGGTGGGTGAACACAACATGCATAACGGCATGATGGCGATCGCCGCCGCACGTCACGTCGGCATTAAACCGGAAGATGCCGGTCTGGCGCTGAACGACTTTATCAACGCCCGTCGCCGGCTGGAACTGCGCGGTGAAGCCAACGGCGTCAAAGTCTATGACGACTTTGCCCATCACCCCACGGCGATCCTCGCCACCATGACCGCATTACGCAGCAAGGTGGGCGGCACCGCCCGGATTCTGGCCGTACTGGAACCGCGTTCCAATACCATGAAAATGGGCATCAGCAAGGACGATCTGGCGCCGGCGCTGGCGCGTGCGGATGAAGTGTTCCTGCTGCAACCGCATCATATTCCGTGGCAGGTTTCAGAAGTGGCGGAAGCCTGCTCGCAGCCGGCACACTGGAGCCCGGACGTGGATGTGCTGGTTGAGATGATTGTGAAAGTGGCGCAGCCGGGCGACACCATTCTGGTGATGAGCAACGGTGGCTTTGGTGGCATTCATCAGAAGCTGCTGGACAGACTGGCGAAATAATCGGGCGTAACCCTGGCAGGAAAGTCTCTTGCCAGAGTTCAGAAGCGCAACAACAGGGCGGAACGGTTTCCGCCCTGTTTATTTGGCTTCGGCAAGCTCACGCAGATACTGGAAGATCTGGCGGAAGGCTTTTGGCGGTTTGTTGGCGGCTTTCTCTTTCTGCGCATTGCGGATCATCGCACGTAGCTGCTGACGGTCGGCCTCGGGATAGAGCGCCAGCACGTCCGGCACCACCTCATCACCTTCGGCAACCAGACGATCGCGCAGCACTTCCAGCTTATGGAACAGCGCAACCTGCTGGTTGTGACGGTTCTTCAGCTTATCCAGCGCCAGGCGGATCGGCTCTTCATCGCGGGAGCGCAGCATTTTACCGATCAGCTGAAGCTGACGGCGGCGCGCTTCTTTCTTGATCTTCTGAGCCAGCTCAATGGCGGTGCGCAGGTCTTCATCCAGCGGGATTTTATCCAGCGAGTTTTTGCTCAGTTCCATCAATTCTAAACCCAGGCGCTTAAGCTCCTCGGCATCACGTTTGATTTCACTTTTACTGACCCAGATAATCTCTTCGTCTTCTTCTTCTTTGTCATCTGGTACATCATCAAGCCAGTCGTCAGGCTGTTTGGTCATTGGGGGCTCCCTAAAAAAGAGGCTCATGCTATCAGGTTACGTGGCTACTGCGAAATTGTTCTCTGAGTCTGTTAGACTCAAATGAACCTTAATCACTAAAGAGTCAGGCAATCTGGCGTTTTACCCGCTCCAGAAAAGCCCTCTGTTAATTATATGGTAGGTCGATGAAATTACTCTCCCAAGTTGCAGAACAGCGTAAAACCCTCGAACAGGCGGTAGCAACAGCACTCGAACTGGCAAAAGTCAGCACCGATGGAGCGGAAGTCGCCGTGACCAAAACCACCGGCATCAGCGTCAGCACACGCTTTGGCGAAGTGGAAAACGTAGAATTCAACAGCGATGGTGCCCTCGGCATCACCGTCTATCATCAGAACCGCAAGGGCAGCGCGTCCTCTACCGATCTTAGCCCGGAGGCGATCAAACGCACCGTGCAGGCGGCCATTGATATCGCCAAATTCACCACCGCGGATCCCTTTGCCGGTCCGGCGGATCGTGAGCTGCTGGCCTTCAACGCGCCGGATCTCGATCTGTTCCATCCGACCGATCTCGATCCGGATCGGGCGATCGAACTGGCGGCCCGCGCAGAGCAGGCCGCGCTCAAGGCCGACAAGCGCATCACTAACACCGAAGGCGGCAGCTTTAACAGCCATATCGGCATGAAGGTGTTCGGTAACAGCCACGGCATGATCCAGGGATACTCCTCCAGCCGCCACTCGATCTCCAGCAGCGTGATTGCTGAAGCCAATGGCGATATGGAACGCGATTATGCCTATACCATTGGCCGGGCGATTGACGATCTGAAATCCCCGGAATGGGTCGGTGAAGAGTGCGCCCGTCGCACCCTGTCCCGTCTTTCTCCGCGCAAGCTGTCCACCATGAAAGCACCGGTGCTGTTTGCTGCGGAAGTGGCCACCGGCCTGTTTGGTCACCTTGTGGGGGCCATCAGCGGCGGCAGCGTCTACCGTAAATCGACTTTCCTGCTCGATTCAATGGGCCAGCAGATCCTGCCGGAGTGGCTGACCATTCAGGAACAGCCGCATCTGCTGAAAGGGCTGGCCTCGACGCCGTTCGACAGCGAAGGCGTGCGCACCCAGCAGCGTGACATCGTCAAAGATGGCGTGCTGCAAACCTGGCTGTTAACCAGCTACTCGGCGCGCAAACTGGGGCTGCAAAGCACCGGTCACGCCGGCGGCATCCATAACTGGCGCATCGCCGGTCAGGGCGACAGCTTCGATCAGCTGCTGAAGAAAATGGGTACCGGCCTGGTGGTCACCGAGCTGATGGGGCAGGGCGTTAGCGGCATGACCGGCGATTATTCTCGCGGTGCGGCTGGCTTCTGGGTTGAAAACGGCGAGATTCAGTATCCGGTCAGCGAAGTGACCATCGCTGGCAACCTCAAAGACATGTGGATGAACATGGTCACCGTCGGCAGCGACATTGAGCTGCGCAGCAATATCCAGTGTGGATCGGTGCTGCTGCCAGAAATGAAAATCGCCGGGCAGTAATTTCGTCATTTTTGCGTATTATTATGGGGTGGCCTTTTGGTCACCCTTTTTTGTCGTGCTTTTCCAATAAAAATTGTCTTACTTCTCATATAACAAGAAGGAATTGAGCAATGCGTAGAGCCCTATTAGCCGTGATGACCGCCTCTCTGTTGTTCTCCAGCGTATCGGCGATGGCCAGCCTGGAAGACGATATGGATACCCTGAATGCGGGTTTACATACCGTCAGTAAAACCGACGATGTCGGTGAGTTTAAAAAAGCCCTGACCAGCATGCGCGGTGCGGCGGAAAATGCAAAAACGCAAACCCCGGATAAGCTGAAAGGCAAACCCGTGGACAGTGCCGAAATCAAAGATTACCACGCGGGTCTCGACATGCTGATTGGTCAGATTGACAGCAGCATGAAACTGGCCGACGCCGGCGATCTGGCCGGTGCGAAAGCGGAAGCGAAGAAATTCACCGCCACCCGTAATGAGAACCACAAAAAGTTTCGTTAATTTCCCGGGCTCGCATGAGCCCATTTATTTTGCATTTTGAACCCCCACGTAAAAATACGCCCTTTTATCCTGCCGACATTATCCCGCAGCACGCCCGTTTCCGGCTAAATGTATGCTGAAATATCCCTGAGATAAGTTTTTCCTATATCCCCGGTGTTGTATTACGCATTTTTCGCGGCAAAAAATTACTATCAATGCATTGGCTTAGCGAATACCAGCCCTATTCTGTGACTTTCCTCTCATTTCTTTCTCTTTTATGCATGAATTAACGATTCTGTGGCACAAGCCACACCGCTCGGTGCTATTTCCACTTCGAAGTGGAAAAAGTCGGTCTACACAGTTGCCTGCCGGAGGACTAATTTGTTTGTAACGCGAATAAACCCCGTTTCAGGCCAGAGTCCGAGCGGAACATGAGGAGCAGAGAGTGAATAATGGAGCGGCATCCGTGAGCACGACCGACGACGATCACGCTATTCAGGCGCTGGCAGACAAAGTGATGGCGCAGATTGCCGACCTCTTTGCGGCAAAAGCTATCGTCCCTAACGCTGTGCAGCAGCAGATGCTGGCTTCGCATGTTAAGGCCATGGCGCTGCGCTCACTGACCGGCGAGCCGCTGCCTGAAGTGGAAGAGGAGCTGTTTGAAGATATCTCCCCGGGATCCATGGCTCTGGCGCAGCAGGTGGTCGATCTGTTTGGCAATTTGCCAAAAGAAGAGGCCTGGCTGCTCTCCGTCCACTTTGAAGTGGCGAAAGAAAACGATTAACCCCGCAGGGCCTGCCAGCCAGGTCTGGTAAAAATTCAACATTGAGGAATTCACCATGTCACAAGTCATCGTAGTAATCGGCGATCGTTTAGGTAAAGGCCAGAAAGTGGCGGCAGGCGTTGAGAAAGCGGGCGGTAAAGCCGTGGTTGTGCCTGGCGTGGCGGCAGATATGAAGCTGGGCGACGTGATGAAAGCGGAAGGCGCCTCTTTCGGCATCTCCTTCTGCGGCAGCGGCGGTGCGGGTGCGATCACCGCACAGAACAAATATGGCTACAAGGCGAAGCACGGTATGCGTTCCGTCGACGAAGGCGTTACCGCCATCAACGAGGGTGCCACCGTACTGGGCTTCGGCTTTATGGACAAAGAAGAGTTGGGCGAGCGTCTGGTTCAGGCGTGGAACAAGAAGCACGGTAGCTGATCGATGAAGGAACAATTCACTACCACGGTGAACGTCAGCGGCAAAGGCGATAGCAAAGAGCGCGCCTTTGCCGATGCGCTAAGCCGGGTTCAGAACACCGTGCTGAAATCGACCAACAAGGTTCTGCTGCGGATTGAACCAGAGGATGTGAAGGTGGTTCAGGCCCGGGAGAGTGTCAGACAGGAGAAGTTTTTGTTCTTCTTTCTGGCAAGACAACGGCGGAGTTACAGCGTCGAGCTGGATATTACCGTCAACGTAACGGTGATCGACACTGACAAAGTCAGCTTCGTTTCGCAATAAAGCACTGTCCGTAAGGGCAGCAATAACCTGATTTAAAAACGTTGGCGAAAGCCTGAAAGGAAGACTGATGTTTTTAATTATTCTCTTTAAGTCACTTATTATCGGCGGTCTTGTCGGTGTGGGCGTTGGCGCCGGAGCGGCGCGCATGTTCCACGCGCCAACAACGCAGGGGATGGGGGCATTTCGTACACTGGGTGAACTGAATTCCTGTGAAGGCGATCCTGCTTCTCACTTCTCCTTTGGCCTGGGCTTCTTCTTTAACGCCTGGGCATCGTCCGTTGCAGCCGGTTCTTTTACCCAGGACGTTGACCACCGCATCATCCCGCACTGGGGCGCGGCGGCACTGATGGTGAAAAACCGCAACGTGGCAGAAACCCTGCATGACCCGAAAAAAATGGCGATTGCCTGCGGCATCATCGGCATGATCGTCGTGGCGTTCCTCAACTCTACCGCCTCAGCGGTACCGGCCGCGCTGCAGGTGACCGCCGTAAAAGTGCTGGTACCTGCGGCTAACCTGCTGGTGAACACCGTGATGCCGGTGATCTTCTGGCTGGCGGCGATTGATGCCGGCAAAAAATCGGGCTTCTGGGCCACCATCTTCGGCGGCCTGGCGCAGCTGATCATGGGTAACTCCGTCCCTGGCCTGGTGCTCGGTATCCTGATAGGTAAAGGCGTTGAAGAAGCCGGCTGGAACAAAGTCACCAAGGTGATGATGGCGGCGATTGTGCTGCTGTTCGTGCTGAGCGGCTTCTTCCGCGGCTTTGATATGAAAGTGCTGCAGTCCTTCCAACTGGGCGTCCCAGGCTGGCTGGATATGATCCACAACTCCCTGAGCGGCAAATAAGAGGAACGGTCAATGGAAGAGTCAAAAAGCGGTTTCTGGTATGCCGACTGGTCTTTCCCGATTTTCGTCGGGTTGCTGTCAGCCGGGGTGTTTGCGGGAACGCACATGTACTACACCTATGGCCTGGGCGCGTTTAACGAAGTGGCCTTCGTTTCAATGCTGCGTTCCGGCATGGAAACCGGCGTGTATGGCGCGGTAGCGGCCTTCGGTGCCAGCTTCCTGTTTGCCCGCATCATTGAAGGTTCGCTGGTCGGGATCCTCGACATCGGCGGTGCCATCCAGACCGGCGTCGGCCTCGGCGTGCCGGCGCTGCTGTTGGGTGCCGGGTTCGTCTATCCGGTCGCCAACTTTGCCGCCTCGCTGGTGACAGGCCTGGTGATTGGCGTGGCGATTGGCTACCTGATCATCCTTGCGCGTAAGTTCACCATCAACAACAGCGACTCCACTTACGGTGCCGACGTGATGATGGGCGCGGGTAACTCCTCAGGTCGTTTCCTTGGGCCGCTGATCATCCTGTCGGCAATGACCGCATCGATTCCAATCGGTCTGGGTTCGCTGGTAGGCGCGCTGTTGTTCTATCTCTGGAACAAACCGATTACCGGTGGCGCGATCCTCGGCGCCATGCTGCTGGGTGCGATTTTCCCGGTCGCGCTCTGATGTAACGGCGGTTTATCCACCTCGGGTAAACCGCTTAATCGGATGTCATCCCATCCGGTGCAAGAAGGAGTTTGTTATGTATGACCTGATTATTCGCCGTGCACGCCTTGCCGATGGCAGCGTGACGGATATCGCCCTGCAGGACGGCAAAATCGCCGCGCTGGGGGAGGTGACGGGCACGGCCACTGCCGAGCGCGATCTGGCCGGACGTTACTGGCTGAGCGCAGGCTGGATTGATTCCCACGTTCACTGCTACCCGAAATCCCCGATTTATCATGACGAAGCGGACCGCATTGGCGTTGATACCGGCGTCACCACCGTCGTCGATGCCGGCAGCACCGGCGCTGACGATGTCGACGAATTTTACCGCCTGACCCGCAACGCCAGTACCCAGGTGTATGCCTTGCTGAACATTGCCCGCACCGGGATTGTGACGCAAAACGAACTGGCCGATATGACTCAGATTGATAAGGTTGGCGTGCGCGATGCGGTGCAGCGTCTGCCGGCTTTCATCATCGGTATCAAGGCGCGTATGAGCAGCAGCGTGGTCGGTGCCAACGGCATCAAACCCTTGCTCCGCGCCAAAGAGATCCAGCATGAGATTGGCGAACTGCCGCTGATGGTGCACATCGGCAACAATCCGCCCGATCTGGATGAAATCGCCGATCTGCTGACCCGTGGCGACATCATCACCCACTGCTACAACGGCAAGCCAAACCGCATCCTGACCCCGGCAGGCGAGCTGCGTGCGTCGGTCAGCCGCGCCATCCAACGCGGCGTGCGTCTGGATGTCGGTCATGGCAGCGCCAGCTTCAGCTTTGACGTGGCCCGCGTGGCGATTGCGCAGGGCATTTTGCCGCACAGCATCAGCTCCGATATCTATTGCCGCAACCGCCTGAACGGCCCGGTGTATACGCTAGCCCACGTGATGTCCAAATTCTTTAATGTTGGCATGACCCTGCCGCAGATTATCGACTGTGTGACCGTTAACGCAGCGGAAGGCCTGTGTCTGCACAGTAAAGGCCGGCTGGACGTGGGAAGGGATGCCGACCTGACTATTTTTGACGTCAAAGAGGAAACTTGCCTGTTTACCGACTCCGAAGGGCAGTCCGTTTCGGGTGAGAAGCAGCTGGTCCCGCTGGCCGCCGTGGTTGGCGGTCAGTGGTTCATTACCGACGAAGGGAAAAAGAATCATGTCTTCGATTTATGAAAAATACGGCTTAAAGCAGGTCATTAACGCCTCTGGCCGCATGACTATTCTCGGGGTGTCTACGCCCAGTGCCGACGTGGCTGAGACGGTCAACTATGGCCTGAATCACTATTTCGAAATGAAAGACCTGGTGAACAAAACCGGGGCTTACATTGCCAACCTGCTCGGCTGTGAAGATGCCGTGGTGGTCTCCTGCGCCTCTGCGGGTATCGCGCAGTCGGTGGCGGCAGTGATTGTGAAAGACGACGACTGGCTGCTGGAAAACCTGCACGCCACGCCGCTGATTGTGCCGCACGACATCGTGGTGCCGAAGGGCCATAACGTCAATTTCGGTGCGCCGGTGGGCACCATGGTGGCGATGGGCGGTGGACGCCTGGTGGAAGCAGGCTGGGCGAACGAATGCTCCGCCGATCAGCTTTCTGCGGCGATCACGCCACAGACCGCGGCCATTATGTATATCAAGTCTCACCATTGCGTGCAGAAGAGCCATCTGAGCGTTGAGCAGGCCGCCGTCGTCGCCCGTAAACACGGGGTCCCGCTGATTGTGGATGCCGCCGCCGAAGAAGATTTGCAGTGCTACTACCAGTACGGTGCCGATCTGGTGATTTACAGCGGTGCGAAAGCGATTGAAGGGCCAACCAGCGGGCTGGTGATGGGTCGTAAGCAGTACGTTGAGTGGGTTAAACGCCAGTCGATGGGGATCGGCCGCGCGATGAAGGTCGGCAAAGAGGGCATTCTTGGCCTGACCCAGGCGATTGAAAACTATCTGGTCAACGAGAAAGTCTCGGGTGCGCAGATGGTGGAAAAAATGACGCCGTTTATCAACAGCCTGAACTCGCTGAAGGGCATCACTTCGCGCGTGGTCTGGGATGCGGCGGGCCGTGATATCGCCCGTACCGAAATTCATTTCGATGAGGGGGTGATTGGCCACACCACCGGCGAGCTGGTGCAGGCGCTGAAAACCGGCGTCATCGCCATCTACTTCCGCGGCTATAAGGCCAACGAAGGCATCGTCGAAGTGGATGTGCGCAGCGTCTCGCCAGAGCAGCTCAATACCATTTATCTGTGCATTAAAGCCCTATTAGCAGGAGAGAAATAAGCATGACGCTGACCCCGAAATTTTATAAAGACCGCGTGTGTCTCAACGTGCTGGCCGGTTCGAAAGAGAATGCCCGCGCGATCTGGCAGGCGGCGGAAGGCCATGTGCTGGTGGGCGTACTGTCCAAAAACTACGACAGCGTGGCCAGCGCGGTAAGCGATATGCGTGAGTACGCGGCGCTGATCGATAACGCGCTGTCGGTGGGTCTGGGTGCCGGCGATCCGAACCAGTCGGCGATGGTCAGTGCCATCTCCGCTGAGATCCAACCGCAGCATGTGAACCAGGTGTTCACCGGAGCCGCCACCAGCCGCGCCTTGCTGGGACAGGATCAGACCGTGGTCAACGCGCTGATCTCGCCAACTGGCAAGGTCGGCCTGGTCAAAATCTCCACCGGCCCGCTGAGTTCCAAAGCCGCCGATGCGATTGTCCCGGTAGAAACCGCCATCGCCCTGCTGAAAGACATGGGTGCCAGCTCGGTAAAATACTTCCCGATGGGCGGCCTGAAATCGATCGACGAATTCAAGGCGGTTGCTAAAGCCTGTGCAGAACAGGATTTCTGGCTGGAGCCGACCGGCGGCATCGATCTGGAGAACTACGAAGCGATCCTGCAGATCGCGCTGGATGCTGGCGTGCCGAAGATCATTCCGCATATTTACAGCTCAATCATCGATAAAGAGAGCGGTAATACCCGTCCGGCCGATGTCAGCACGCTGCTGGCGATGACCAAAAAGTTGGTCGGTTAAGTGCTCACGGCGGGCGTTCTGCCCGCCGCTTCTGTAGTCCCCTGACATTTCTTTGCGAGGAACACCATGCGTAACTGGTCTTTGATCTCTGCCGTGTCTGTCGCGTTGATGGCGACGGTTCCCCTGGTGGCACAGGCGCAGTTTGCCTGGGTCGGCACCTATAATCCCAATGGTGAAGGCCTTTACCGCTTCCAGGTTAACCCGGCCGACGGCGCGCTGAGTGGCAAAACGCTGGTCAGCCAGCTAGCCAATCCGGCGCAGCTGACGGCGGATGCCAAAGGCAAGACGCTGTATGTTGCCAGCGAGAGCGAGAAGGGCGTGGTGGTGGCGTATGCCATTGCCGCAGATGGCAGTCTGAGCAAGCTGAATGAAGTCAGTACCCATGGCGCCGGGCCGGTTTACCTGTCGCTGACGCCGGACGGTAAATTCCTGCTGGTCGCCAACTACGTCAGCGGCAGCAAAGCGGTGCTGCCGGTGCTGGCCGATGGTCGCCTGTCGGAGGCCAGCGACACGCAGCAGGATCAGGGACCGGCCGGCGCCGCCAAACCGGCAGCCGCCGTTGAGGGCAGCTTTGCGGTCAGCGATCATAACGGCCCGCATGCGCATATGATCGCCACCGATCTGAGCGGCAAATTTGTCTTCTCCACCGATCTGGGACTGGATCGTATCTATCAGTACCGACTCAGTGCCGACGGCAAGCTGCAGCCGAATACGCCGGCCTGGATCCCGGCATCGTCGGCCGGTGCCGGACCCCGCCACTTTGTCTTCCATCCCGACGGCCATTCGGTTTATTTGATCAACGAAGAAGCCTCGACGCTGACTCACTATCTGCTGAACCGCAAAACGGGTACGCTTAGCGAAGCGGCGACCGTCCCGGCGCTGCCTGCGGGCTACAAAGGCACCAGCTTTGCCGCTGGCCTTGTGATCGATAAGGCCGGGAAAAATCTCTATGTCGCCAATCGCCTGCATAACAGCATTGCGCATTTCGCCATTGAGGCCAACGGCACGCTGACGCAGAAGGACGATGTCTGGACGCGCGGCGATTACACGCGCACCTTGACGCTGTCACCAGATGGTAAGACTCTGTATGCCATGAATCAGCGCAGCGATAACATCACCCGTTTCAAGGTGGATCCCGCGAATGGCGCCCTGTCGTTTACCAACGACTACACCGCGGTTGGGGCACCGTCTCAACTGGTGTTAACGCCGTAATTATTCAGGGGCCGACGCTGTTCGGCCCTCTCCTTCCGCCCCGCAATCACAGGATAAAGTGTGAGATTCCCAAACCAACGCCTGGCCCAACTGTTCGATCTGCTTCAAAACGAGACGTTGCCTCAGGATGAACTGGCGCGACGTTTTGACGTTTCCACCCGCACCGTCCGCACCGATATCACCACCCTGAATGAGCTGCTGGCCGATCATGGCGTCCGTCTGGTGTTAAACCGGGGCGAGGGCTATCAGCTGAAAGTGGATGATGAGGCGCTTTACCGCCAGCTGCAGGATCAGTCACCGTCACATCTCCGCGTGCCGCGCACCTCCGCCGCCCGCGTGCACTATCTGTTAACCCGTTTTCTCACTTCAGCTTTTTCCCTGAAGCTGGAAGATCTGGCTGATGAGTGGTTTGTCAGCCGCGCCACGCTGCAAAGTGATATGGCTGAAGTGAGAGAGTGGCTGGGGCGTTACCAGCTGGCGATTGAAACCAAGCCGCGTTACGGCATGAAGCTGTTTGGCAGCGAAGTGGCGATGCGCACCTGCCTGACCGATCTGCTGTATAAAATCGCCCAGGAAGACAGCGAAGATCCGCTATTGAATCTGGAAGCGCTGAACAGCGGCATGTTAGGCACGCTTCAGCCGTTGCTGCATCAGTGCTTCAGCCGCTTCCATATTCGCATGACCGATGACAGCGAGTTCTATCTGCGGCTGTATTGCGCGGTCGCGGTCAGGCGTATCAGCGAAGGCTATCCGCTGTCTGACTTCAGCGCGGAAGACGTCGATGAAGACGTGCGCGATGCGGCGCGGCACATCATCAACCTGATGCGGCCAATCACCGGCAAGGCTATCTCGCCGTCGGAAGAGGCCTATCTGCGGGTGAATATCGCGGCACGGCGCGTCGAGGAGATTGCGCCCAGCGCCATCAGCCCGGACGATGGTGAAGCGCTGGTGGATTACATCCTCAGCTACATCAACAGCCACTACAATTTCAACCTGCAGAACGATCCCCAACTCCGCGCTGACCTGCTGACGCACATCAAAACCATGATCACCCGCGTTCGCTATCAGATAAATATTCCCAATCCGCTACTGGCCAATATCAAACAGCACTACCCGATGGCGTATGACGTCACGCTGGCTGCGGTCTCCAGCTGGGGCAAGTACACCCCTTATGTGATCAGCGAAAACGAGATTGGCTTCCTGGTGCTGCATATTGGCGTCGGTCTGGAGCGGCATTACAACGTCGGCTATCAGCGGCATCCGCAGATCCTGCTGGTTTGCGACACCGGCAATTCGACGGTGCGGATGATCCAGGCGATGCTGACGCGCAAATACCCGCAAATCGTCCTCAGTCATATCGTCTCGCTGCGGGAGTACGAGCAGAAGCAGAGCATCGAGGAAGATTTTGTCATTTCTACCGCGCGGCTGACCGAGAAAGATAAGCCGGTGGTGGTGATGTCGCCGTTCCCGACGGAATACCAGCTGGAGCAGATTGGTAAGCTGGTGCTGGTGGATCGCACCCGGCCTTATATGCTGGAAAAATACTTCGATGCCAGCCACTTCCGCATCATCGACCAGCCGATGACCCAGGCCGAACTGTTCCAGACCCTGTGCCAACAGCTGGAGCAGGAAGGGGTGGTCGACAGCGATTTCTGGCCGTCGGTGGAAGAGCGTGAAGCGATCGTCAGCACCATGCTGGGCGAGGGCATCGCGCTGCCGCACTCCCTTGGCCTGCTGGCGAAGAAAACCGTGGTGTACACCGTGCTGGCCCCACAGGGCATTGCCTGGGGAGAAGAGACCGCCCACGTCATTTTCCTGCTGGCGATCAGCAAAACGGAATACGAAGAGGCGATGGCGATCTACGATCTGTTCGTCACTTTTATGCGCGAAAGGGCGATGACCCGGCTGCGGGACAGTGGCGATTTTGCCAGTTTTAAAGCAGTGGCGATGGACTGTTTAAGTCGGTTGTAGCGGCAAGGACGGCAGGAATAAAGTCCGCCCGTGCAGAGGGTTGCACGGGCGGTTAGCGTTTACTTCAGAATAGTAAAGGCGGTGGTGACGTGCTTCACCCCGCTCACCCGGCTGGCAATATCAGCCGCGCTTTTCGCTTCAGTATCGGTCACCAGACCCAGCAGGAACACTTCGCCGTTCTCGGTGGTCACCTTCACATTGGACGATTTCACCTGGTCGCTGGACAGCAACTGCGAACGCACCTTGGTGGTGATCCAGGTATCGGAAGAGGCGGTGCCGAAACTGGCTTTGTCGCCGGTACGGATTTCGTTATACACCTCATTCGCACCGTCGACACCCATGGTGATCTGCTTCGCACGGCTGGCGATATCCGCCGTTGGCGACTGGCCGGTCAGCAGGACTTTGCCCTGATAGGCGGTGGCGACGATATGGGCGTCATTTTTAATCTGCTGGTCTTTGCCAAGCGCATTGCTGACGCGCAGCTCGAGCGTGCTGTCGTCTACCTGAGTCCCAACGGTACGTGGGTCAGTGGCGGATTTGGTCGCTACCGCTGCACTGCCAATCACCGCAGCCACACAGCCCTGTAACATCAGCGCGGTCAGTACCACGGCCAGAGTTGGTAATACCTTCATTTAAGCTCCTTTAAACGTCCTGGTGGGGAAACAAGGTGTTATCGATTAAATCGCACAGGCAATTCACGGTTAACATGTGCATTTCCTGAATCCTCGCGCTTCGGTGCGAGGGGATGCGAATTTCCACATCCTGTGGTCCCAGTAAACCGGCGAGCTCGCCGCCGTCATAACCGGTAAGCGCGATGATGGTCATGTCGCGCGTTACCGCTGCTTCTACGGCCTTCACAATATCACGGCTGTTGCCGCGGGTTGAGATGGCCAGCAGAATGTCACCCGCCTGGCCCAACGCCCGGACCTGTTTGGCGTAAATCTCTTCGTGCAGACGATCGTTACCGATGGCCGTCAGCAGCACGTTATCCGCACTCAGCGCGATCGCCGGCAGGCTTGGCCGCTCCGTTTCATAACGGTTGATCATGCTGGCGGCAAAATGCTGGGCATTGGCGCTTGAGGTTCCATTGCCACAGCTCAGAATTTTGTTGCCGTTCAACAGCGACTGAACCATGGTCATCGCTGCATTGGAGATGGCATCCGGAAGCGCTTCTGCCGCGGCAATCTGCGTCTGAATACTTTCGGTAAAACATACTTTTATTCTTTCCAGCACTTCATTCACCTGGTCAGTCGTTGGTGGAGTGTTTACTCCGCCGAAAAGGCATTGGGTAACCAGTCAACCTGGGTGCCGGTTATCGCAATCACATCAAAACGGCAGTCTGCGCTATCCAGGCTGCTGTTGCGTCCCCGAAGCCACACCGCTGCGGCGCGCAGCAGCTTGCGCTGCTTGCTGCGGGTCACGCTGGCGGCGGCGCCACCAAACAGATCGCTACGACGATACCGCACCTCGACAAACACCCACGTCAGCCGGTCGCGCATAATCAGGTCAATTTCCCCGACGCGATAGCGGACGTTGGCCGCCACAAAGGTTAACCCTGCGTGCTCCAGCAGGCGGCGGGCATGAAGCTCATAGCCCGCCCCCGTTTGCTGGCGACTCAGTTTGCCGGAACGATTTGCCCCTGGCGATACTGGTTCCATGTCAACTTCCTGTTGATAACACAGTCCTGAGTTGCGCTCAGGTTGCCGGTTTCCCCTTTCACCTGGAAGCCCGGCAGCTGGCGCATTTCGTTAAAGTGGTTTGCCAGTGTCCAGGCATCCACGCCCATGGCATACAAACGAACCAACGAGTAATCGTTGTTGAAGTTTTTAGCGGCCTGCTGCAGCAGGGCCGGGTTTGAACCGGACAGCAGCGGCGCATCGCTGAACTGCAGACCTTCCATCTCCAGACGGTAGTCCGGGCCGGAACCGGCCTGGAAGCTGCGGGAGCTGGCATACATCTGCACCATGCTGCGACTGCTGACGCGCATAGAGATCATCGGTTTGATCAGCGCCATTTCACCTTCGGTGGCCACAATGTAGACCGCGTCGACGCTGCCGCCATTGCCCGACGTTGCCGCCACTGGCTCGGGCTGCGTCGGAGCCGGAATGGTCAGCCCGGCAATGGTCACACCCTGCGGCTGAGCCGGTTCGGTGGTGACTGGCGTGCCGGTCAGTTGCAGGCCCGCACCGCTGTTGATGCCCTGCTTCAGCTCACCGGTCGAGCCAAACTGCTGTTGCAGTACGGTGCTGCCGCCCAGCTTCTGCCATTCGGTGGCGAACGCCTTGCTGACACGGTCACCCAGCGAGCTGCGTGGCACCATCAGCAGTGGCGAGCGCTTGCCCTGATCCCACATATGATGAGCGGCATCACGGGCTTCGTCTTCAGGAGAAAGCGCAAAGTAGCAAAGATTCGGATGGTTCTGTACCGTCTCCGGTTCGTTCAGCGCAAGGATATTCAGCGGGGTTTGCAGTGAAGAGAGCTTCTCGACGTTGCTTTTGATCAACGGGCCGACCACCAGCGTGGCGCCATCTTTCTGTGCCTGCGCCAGCACCTGGTCAATCGGCTGGGTGCTGGTGTCATACACCTGTACCTGGGATGAGCTGGACGGTGGCGCGGTTTGCGCGACGTTGCCGGACTGGGCAGCAGGCTGCGCCTGAGCGGCATGGGCGTCTGGCGTCGCGCTGGCGTTCTGATTGGCTTCCACTGGCGCGGCGGATGGGCTGACCGCTGCGGCCGGATCGGCTGGATTGGTCGCCGCCGCCGGCTGTGCGCTGCCATCGGCGGCTGGTGTGCTGGCCGTGGCAGGTGCCGGGGCGGCCGCCTGGGTCAGCACGCCGTTTTTCGCGTCGTTAAAGCCTTTCTGAATGGCGTTGGCAAAGATCTGCGCCTGTCCGCTTAATGGCAGCAGCAGGGCAATTTTACCGGTGGTCGACTGCTGGAAATTCTGCACCTGGCTCAATGCCGTTGGCAGCATTTTGGCCGCCGGGTTAACCGGGTAGCGGGTCTGCCAGTCCTGCAGACCGGCTTTCAGCATGTCGGGATCGTTGCTGTTGGCCTTATACACGCTCAGCAAATCCAGCCAGCCTTGCAGCGTATTCTCGTCAGCGTTGATCACCATGTTGCTGACCTGAGCAGGCGACATCTGGACCAGCGTCTGCCAGGTGGCATCTATGTTCTTTTGTTTGTCGGCCGGATTGGTCAACAACGGCTCTTGCGCGATGTATGCACGCAACACGTCCAGCGAAGGACGACCCTGGTTCGCGGCAATCTGCAGCTGGTAGTAACGGGCCTGCTGCTCTTTCGATAACGCGCTAACATCAACCTGTTTTAACAGGCCCGCCGCGCCATTCACGTCCTGCTGAGTCAGCTTAACCTGCGCCTGTAACAGCAGCGCTTCCTGACGTTGGGTATCGTTTAACGTCTGCGGCAGACTGGAAAGCTGGTCGTTGGCCTGAGGGAACTTCCCTTCGTTGAGCAGCGCTTTGATTGCGAGTAATTGCCAGTCAACCTTGTTATCATCTGAACTTTGCTGCATTTGCTGCAGATAATAGTCAGAGGTGCCTGTAGCTGCGCCTTGCACATTCGCCTCTGGCGTTTGCGGACCCTGGCTTGAACACCCCGCAAAGAACAGGGCGGCCAGAAGAACAGGCATGCAGCGTCCTGCTTTGTTATGAATGACTTTCGAAGGAAGCATACTGTATCCAGTGATGTTTTTTTCAAGATGCTCAATATTAAATCGGCAATTCGGATCACACAATGAAACAACGCGATGATATTTCTGCCAGCACGCTCTATATCGTTCCAACCCCGATCGGTAATCTGGGCGATATCACCCAGCGTGCGCTGACGGTGCTTGCGGGCGTCGATCTGATCGCAGCGGAAGATACACGTCATACCGGACTGTTGCTACAACATTTCGCCATCAATGCGCGCCTGTTCGCATTGCACGATCATAACGAACAGTACAAAGCCGAAACGTTGATTGCCAGGCTGCAGGAAGGCCAAAGCATCGCCTTAGTTTCCGATGCCGGCACGCCGTTAATCAACGATCCTGGCTACCATCTGGTGCGCCGTTGCCGTGAAGCCGGTATCCGCGTCGTTCCTCTGCCTGGCGCCTGCGCCGCGATCACAGCATTAAGCGCAGCGGGGTTACCGTCCGATCGATTCTGTTACGAAGGATTTCTACCGGCCAAAAGCAAAGGACGTTGCGATACGCTTCGCGAGCTGGAACAGGAACCGCGCACGCTGATCTTTTACGAATCCACCCACCGTCTGCTGGAGAGTCTACAGGATATGGTGACGGTTTGGGGACCGGATCGCTATGTTGTGCTGGCCCGCGAGATCACTAAAACCTGGGAAAGCATTCAGGGCGCGCCGGTGGGCGAGCTGCTGGCCTGGGTTCTGGAAGATGAAAACCGCCGCAAAGGCGAGATGGTATTGATTGTCGAAGGTTTCCACGCCGAAGAAGACGCGCTGCCGCCGGAAGCGCTGCGCACCCTGGCGCTGTTGCAGAAGGAGCTTCCGCTGAAAAAAGCCGCGCAATTAACCGCCGAAATCCACGCTGTGAAAAAAAATGCGCTGTATAAATACGCCCTGGAGCAGCAAGAGGGGTGACAAATCGCGCGGGATCCCCTATTATCCGCGCCGAAGCTGACCAGGCAGTCGCCGCTTTGTTGCCGTCCTCCTTCGGGGGAGACAGACAGAGGGGAGGAAAGTCCGGGCTCCATAGGGCAGGGTGCCAGGTAACGCCTGGGGGGCGCAAGCCCACGACCAGTGCAACAGAGAGCAAACCGCCGATGGCCCACTTGTGGGATCAGGTAAGGGTGAAAGGGTGCGGTAAGAGCGCACCGCGCGGCTGGTAACAGTTCGTGGCACGGTAAACTCCACCCGGAGCAAGGCCAAATAGGGGTTCACCAGGTACGGCCCGTACTGAACCCGGGTAGGCTGCTTGAGCCAGTGAGCGATTGCTGGCCTAGATGAATGACTGTCCACGACAGAACCCGGCTTAACGGTCAGCTTCAACTCATTCAAATAAAAACCCCGCTTCGGCGGGGTTTTTGCTTTATCGGGTCAGTTCAGTTTGATGCTCAGCCCATATGTGACGAACGCCAAACCCTCTGTTGGGGCCGGTATGCCTGCCAGCACGCAGGAAAACCTCACCGGCAGGAATAACATCACCCCGCGTATTAATTTCGGGAATCCGCCCATAACATTTAAGACCGTCAGGATGGGCTATCGCGCTGTTGGGAGACCCGATAACGCCAGATTCATTAAGAGGCATTTGATGATCCCTATCAAAACCAAGGCAAGCATATTATCAGCAGATGATCCCGGAGTGAAACGGCAGGCAGGTTTCTGATTTAACCCCCAGCTTCAACTATGATGGTTGAACAAACGGGCAGCAGACTTTGTACAAGGACCTTCATATGCTCAACAAAGACACCCAACTCTGTATCTCCCTCTCAGCCCGCCCAAGCAACATCGGTACCCGCTTCCACAACTACCTGTATCAAAAGCTCGATCTGGATTTCATCTACAAAGCGTTCTCCACTCAGGATATTGAACATGCGGTGAAAGGCGTGCAGGCGTTGGGGATCCGTGGCTGTTCAGTCTCCATGCCGTTTAAAGAGAGCTGTATTCCCTTCCTCGACACCCTCTCCGACTCGGTCAAAGCCATTGATTCGGTCAATACCATCGTCAATGACAATGGGCATCTGACGGCGTACAACACCGACTATATTGCGGTGAAAACGCTGATTGAGAAGAACTTCCCGGACAGCAACCAGACGGTGATTATTCAGGGCAGCGGCGGAATGGCGAAAGCGGTGGTGGCAGCGTTCCGAGACAGTGGCTTTACTCAGGTGACGGTACTGGCGCGTAATGAAGAGAAAGGCGCCGCACTGGCCAACAAATATGGCTTCCGCTGGAGCAAAACGCCAACCGGCGAGAAGGCCGATATCCTTGTCAACGTCACCCCGGTTGGCATGACCGGTGGCGCAGAGCAGGACCAGCTGCCGTTCAGCAAAGAGGACGTGCAGGCCGCTACTTTTGTCTTTGACGTGGTGGCCTTCCCGGCAGAAACGCCGCTGATCGCGCTGGCGCGGGAATATGGCAAAACCGTGGTGACGGGTGCGGAAGTGATCGCCCTGCAGGTGCTGGAACAATTCGCCTTATATACCGGCGTGCGTCCCGATGAAGCGCTGATGCTGGAAGCGTCAGCCTTCTCGCGTGCCTGAACCCATTGCTTAGCCCCCGGTGACCGATCCTTTCCGTCAGGAAAGAGGCTTTTCTGGTAAGCTTGAGCGATTATCGCCGCAAAAATTGAAGGATCTGAGGAGAACAGCATGAACAGTGGACCGCTAAACGAAGAAGAGCTGGAGTGGCTGGATGAGGCGCTGATGAATCACGGCAGCGAAAACTCCGTGCTGGATATCTCTGAACTGGACGGCATGTTTACGGCCATCCTGTCTGGCCCGACGAAACTGCCTTCTTCAGTCTGGTTAACCGCGCTGTGGGGCGGTGAACAGCAGATCCCGCTATGGCCGAGCGATGTGGATGAAAACCGCTTCAACGACCTGATCTTCCAGCATCTCAATGACACCGCTGAACGTCTTGCGACCGCGCCAGACCAGTTTGAACCGCTGTTTGGCTTCAGCACCATTGATGATGAAGATTATGAAGTGGTCGAAGACTGGTGCTTTGGCTATCTGCGCGGCGTGGCGCTGGATGACTGGTCCGGCTTACCGGACAGCCTGCAACCGTCGCTCGATGCGATTGCGGTCCACGGCGATGAAGAGCAGTTTGCGAAGCTTGAAAAGATGACGCCGGATGAATATGTGCTGGCGCAGCAGGCCATCCGCCCGGCGGCGCTCAAGCTGTATGAGTACTGGACCGCGAAGCGCGCGCCTGAGTAACGCTTCACGATGATGCCAGAAACAGAAAACCCCGCTTCGGCGGGGTTTTCTGTTTCTGGACTTTCCCTGATGCCGGCTTAAATTAAACAGGCAAATCAATTACCAGCGCGCGCAGCAGCGTCTCGGCCATCAGCGTTACGCTCACTTCTTCACGAATAAATGCGCCATCTCCGCAGACCAACGCTTCTTTTGCCTGCGTTCCGGTCACCGCATTCAGGCCGCCGTGAATCGACTGCAAATAGGCGCGCGGCCCATGAAGTTTAAGGGTCAGCGTCTCGCCAGGTTCAAGCACCACATGATGCACCCAAACCTGCTGACGCAGTTGCAGGCTGTTGTCCGCGCCATCCGGCGACGCCAACAGCGTATAACGGGCGTTTTCTGGCATCTTCACGCGCTGTACCGCGGCGTTCTCACGCTCGGGACAGGCATCCAGCCAGAGCTGCATCCGCGTCAGTTCCTGCTCTTTACTGACGTTAAATTCGCTGTAACTGATGCCGGGTTGCGTCGAAAGCAGCAGCGCCTCGCCCTGTTGCGCGAATGCGTGGTTGCCTTCGCTGTCGCGATACTCTGCCTCGCCCTGCAAAATCAGATTCAGTACGTCGACCTTTGGATAGGTTCTCGGTTGGAAGGAAGCCCCTGGTGCCAGCACTTCCTGATTGAGCACGCGTAACGACGCGTAGCCCAGTAATTTGGGGTCAAAATAGTGGCCAAAGGAAAAGGTATAGCGGGCTTGTAACCAGCCATAATCAGCCTTGCCACACTCTTGCGCGGTGCGACTGGTAATCATAAATCCTCCCCGGTCGATGTGATTTACCCGACCGTTTATTCTGCATCTATAGTAAGTTTCTGGACGCCGGATTGTTAGCCAGTTAATCTGCTCGGTATATTCAAAATTCCTGACAGAGAACCGCAATGGCTAAAGACCGCGCCCTGACGCTGGAAGCGCTGAGAGTGATGGATGCTATCGATCGCCGGGGCAGTTTTGCTGCCGCAGCGGACGAACTGGGTCGGGTACCTTCCGCGCTCAGCTACACCATGCAGAAGCTGGAAGAGGAGCTGGACGTGGTGCTGTTTGACCGTTCCGGCCACCGCACCAAGTTTACTAACGTCGGCCGGATGCTGTTAGAGCGTGGCCGGGTGCTGTTGGAAGCGGCAGATAAGCTGACAACCGATGCTGAAGCGCTGGCGCGCGGCTGGGAAACGCACCTGACCATCGTCACCGAAGCGCTGATCCCCAGCGAATACCTGTTCCCACTGATCGGTAAGCTGGCCGATAAGGCAAATACCCAGATTTCGCTGGTGACGGAAGTGCTGGCCGGTGCCTGGGAACGTCTGGAGCAGGGCAGAGCGGACATCGTGATTGCGCCGGACCTGCATTTTCGCGCCTCGTCGGAGATCAACACCCGCAAGCTGTACAGCATGATGAGCGTGATTGTCGCCAGCCCGGATCATCCGATTCATGACGAGCCGGAACCGCTGTCCGAAGTGACCCGCGTGAAATACCGTGGCATCGCGGTGGCGGATACCGCGCGCGAGCGTCCGGTGCTCACCGTGCAGCTGCTGGATAAACAGCAACGGCTAACGGTCAGCACCATCGAAGACAAACACCGTGCCCTGCTGGCCGGACTGGGCGTGGCGTCGATGCCATATCCGATGGTGGAAAAGGATATCGCCGAAGGACGCCTGCGGGTGGTTAGCCCGGAATACACCCGCGAAATTGACATTATCATGGCGTGGCGGCGTGACAGCATGGGCGAAGCGAAGGCCTGGTGCCTGCGTGAAATTCCGAAACTGATGGCCAAACGCCAGAGTTAACCGGCTGCGTCATCCCACTGCGTTCCGCGCAAAAAAACGGCCCCTCACTGAGGTGGCCGTTTTTATTTCTGCAGGCGACAACTAGCGGAAGCGCAGGTCACGGCCATGCGGCTCGTCCCAGTTAAAGGCGGGGCCGATCGAGATCACCCCGGACGGGTTGATCGTTTTGTGGCTGCAATAGTAGTGATGGCGGATATGCGCCAGATCGACGGTTTCGGCCAGGCCTGGCATCTGATAAATCTCCCGCAGGAAGCCGTTCAGGTTCAGGTAGTCACTTATGCGGTGCTTATCGCATTTAAAATGGGTGACATACACCGGATCGAAACGCACCAGCGTGGTCCACAGACGCAGATCGGCTTCGGTCAGCCGATCGCCGGTCAGATAACGATGTTGCCCCAGCAGCTGCTCCAGACGATCCAGCGAGCTGAACAGGGCGGTCACCGCCTCATCGTAAGCCGGTTGCGAGGTGGCAAAGCCCGACTTGTAGACGCCGTTGTTCACCGTGTCGTACACCCAGCTGTTCACTTCATCAATTTTTTCGCGTAAATCGGCAGGATAATAATCCCCGGCCCGCGCGCCAACCGCATCAAACGCACTGTTTAACATGCGCAGGATATCGGCGGATTCATTGCTGACGATGGTGTTTTGCTGCTTATCCCACAGCACCGGCACGGTGACGCGGCCGGTGTATTCATTATCGGCATGCAGATAGAGCTGATACAGGTACTCGTTCTGATACAGGCTGTCGCCGGTGGCCGCCGGGAAATCGTCGTCGAAGGTCCAGCCGTTTTCCAGCATCAGCGGATGCACCACGGAGACGGAAATCATCGATTCCAGCCCTTTCAGCGCGCGCATAATCAGCGTGCGGTGCGCCCAGGGACAGGCAAGAGAAACGTACAGATGATAACGGTCTGCCTCAGCACGGAAGCCGCCTTTGCCGGTAGGGCCCGCTTCACCCTCGGCGGTGACCCAGTTACGGAAGGCCGATTCAGAGCGTTTAAAACGGCCGCCGGTGGATTTGGTGTCATACCAGTTATCGTGCCAGACACCGTCAATCAGTTGTCCCATATTTCCTCCAGTCCCTAAGTGAGAAAGCAACAAAGCCCTTAGTTCTCGCGTTGCCGGGGCGTTAGCCGCCTTCCTGCAAATCGAAATCTAAGGGCCAGCATCGTCGTCGCTTTGATGCTACTGAGTATAGCGGGTGTTTCTTACCACTTTTTATTCAGCAGGCGATCCAGGCTGATTGCGCCAGGGCCGGTGATGAACAACATCAGGAAGCCACCGGCGATGGTCAGGTTTTTCATAAAGTTGATTGAGTTACCGGCTACCGAGAAATCGATATGGAAAATCATCGCGGTGATCACGGCGAAAATCGCGGTGACGATAGCGGTAAAACGGGTCAGGAAACCGAACAGGATGGCCAGACCGCCGCCAAACTCAAGCAGGATGGTCAGGGGCAGGAAGAAGCCCGGAACGCCCATGTGCTCCATATACTGCTGAGTGCCGGCATAACCGGTGATTTTGCCCCAGCCCGCCACGATGAACAGCACAGGCATCAAAATACGCGCTACCAAAAAGCCGATATCTTCTAATTTTTTCATGATTCACCCTAACAAGTTTTAACTGGCAGGAAACATTCCCCACCGTATTAAGTTCAGGCCTGAAGCGTCTTAAGCGCTTAGTACCGTTCGTTGCAGGAGATAATATTCGCGAATCGGAATCATTGTAAGCGAGATAAACTGTCGATGTTTATCAGGAAAATTGAACAGGAAGGGCAGAGCCGGAAATCACTGGAGGTGTTTAGATGGCGGGCAAAAGAAAAGCCCCATTCAGCGAGGGCTGAAGGGGCTAGCGACGAGGGAGATAGTTGCGGACCATCCGCCAGGTGCTCCACACGCCGATGCCGCGTTTGGCCCAGCGTGAGAGGCGACGCGGATTACGCACGGACCAGATTGCCATCAGGCCGCTGCCGACGGCGACATAGCGACGCAGACCAATCAGCGTCAGCCAGCCGTGATCGTAGCGGGCTGTGCTTTCCAGAAAGCGCTTCTTACCGGCACTCAGGTCAAGCCGCTGCTGCTGGATCTGACCTAGCAGATCGGCTTTACGTGCATCACGCTCACGGCTCATCAGTCATCCTCCAACAGCTGGCGGTCAGACTTCAGTTCTTTACGCGTGGCGCTCAATAAGGTGGAACGACGTGATTTTGCCAGGGTCCACAGACCGAAGATCAACGCCAGGGCAAACAGCACTGCGGTGGTGATGCCGATCGCCATCAGACGATACTGCGCATCCACAGCCCAGATGATTAACACCATCAGGCTCATCAAGCCAAAAGCGGTAAAGAGCATGGTAAGGCCAATCATCAACAGCATCTGTATCAGATTGGCCTTCTCTTCCTCAAGCTCAACCACTGCCAGCCGCACGCGCGTTTCCACAATCCCCACCAGGGTGGTGACAATGCGCTGTCCAATGTTAATGACCCCTTTGCCGGGGCCGTGGCTTTGCTGAGAATCTGCCATTATTAACGACGCGTCAGCAAGACACCCAGTACCACACCAATCGCGGCACCGATACCTACGCTGGTCCATGGATTTTCACGCACGTAAACATCAGCGTGGTCAGCCACTTCGCGAGAGGTTTTGGCAATACGATCGCCAGAGTCACCCAGACGGGCGCGCGTGTCTTTCAATGCGCTCTGTGCTTTGCTGCGCAGTTTATCCAGCTCGTTTTTTGATTTCTCGCCGGTGTTGCTCAGCACTTCTTCCAGCGTATCGGCCAGGTTTTTCAGTTCAGCGCGCAGATGTTCAGATGTAGTATCTTTTGACATAACAAACTCCATTGATGTTCAGTAATTAGAGCCCGGCTCAGTAAGGGGCGGCCTGGACTTCTTTCAGTTCATGTTTTGCTTCTGCCAGTTTTTCTTCACGCTTAGCGATTTTTTTACTGTCATCGCCATCCGCTTTTTCCTTTTCCAGCTCTTTCTGACGCTCAACCACCTGCTGCTTGTGGGCAGCAATTTTTTCCTGATGCTGAGCCTTCAGCTTTTCGTCGGTACAGCCCGCTTTCGCTTCCGTTAATGCACGCTCCAGACCGGTCACACGACGTTGGTTGTCATGCTTTTTCGCCAGTTCAATTTCATGCTGGATCCCCTGTTCTTTCTGCAGGCACAACGAATCTGCCGCATGGGCAAAGGTGGTCAGCGAGAACAGAGCGAATCCAAGGAGAGTGCGGGTTTTCATGCTAATCGTTACCTTCCGTTGTGTTGGGCCGCAGGACGTCCCGTTAATCCTGTAAACAGTCTTCGGGGATACTGGCATAGTAAGCATAGACAGAAATCCCAAAAAGCTCAAAAAGAGAGAAGATTCTTAGGGATAGCGCAGTAAAGCCGGATAAAAATCAACCAACGGACTGTTTGCGCAGGCTGAGGCGGTTCATTAACTGCGAAGAACCCGACGGATCCATCTGGCCAATATCAAAGCCATACGGCAGCAGCTGATGCAGCACTTTTTCCGCCGCGGCGCTCTGTTCTTCGGTGTCGAAACGGATCACCAGCGAGTCGTTATCCGGGGTAATACTTTTGATGCGGATCCCTTCCGCATTCAGGCGCTGATAGACATAAAAGCCGTCCGGCAGCGTGGTGCCCTGACGGGAGGCGCGAATTTGCAGCGCGGTATCGTTGCGAAACAGGGTCGGGATAAAAGCCACCAGCATCAATGCCGAGAAGCACACGACCAGCACGCAGAGTACCCGCGTGGAGAGATAGGGTCTGAGTAGGGCGAGCATTATAAGTTTCCTTTCTCATTGTTTACGCCGCGCTTTTTGCGCCACAGCACGAACAACGAGCCAAACAAACCAAAGACCAGCAGCACCAGCGGCAGCATCATCAGGCAGAACATCATCTGATCTTCGTATTTGCGAAAAATAGGGGTTTTGCCGAGCGCAAAGCCGATAACCGTCAGGATTAATACCCAAAGCAGCGCGCTTACCCAGTTAAAGAACTGGAAACGGGCATTGCTCAGGCCGGAAAGGCCCGCAATGGTCGGCAACAGCGTACGGACAAAGGCGATAAAACGGCCGACCAGCAGCGCGGAAAGGCCATGCTTATGAAATAACTGGTGGGCGCGAACGTGATACTGGGCGGGCAGGTGCGAAAGCCATTTTTGCACGGTGGGCGTATTGCCCAGCCACTTGCCCTGAATATAACTGCACCAGCAGCCCAGACTGGCCGCGGTGGTAAGAATAAACAGCGTCATCGGGAAGCTCAGCGTGCCTTTGGCAATCAATACGCCAACCAATACCAGCAGGCTGTCACCCGGTAAGAAAGCGGCAGGAAGCAGGCCGTTTTCCAGGAAAAGGATCATAAACAGGACAAAATAGATTGCCCAGACCAAGGTAGGGTCTGAAAGAGTTTCGAAATCTTGTTGCCAGAGGGCGTGGATTAGGGCTTTAAAAATATCCATAAGGTATTCCCTTAAGACCGTCTCAAACGGTAAGAAAAGGCGCGTAACTGTAACAAAATACCGGCGAATGAGACAGGAGAAACGTGTCGCCAACGTTGTTTTACAGGGGCAAGCGACAAGGGAAAAGAAGCTTTACACAGGCTGACATTATAGCACTGTTTCTGCGGCTTGCAGGGCCACTGTGATGCCACGAAAAATCCGACTTATCGGCGATAGAGACAGAAAAATGGCTGACTGACTGATTTTAACCACTTTCACAATTTTACCTTGAAAATGTGATGGCTACATTTCCACCGTTTCGGGTTTTTATACAGGATTAAAACCTGATTTTGTGACCCGGCTGGCAATTAGTCGCTGACAGCAGGGACAACCCTTGCCATACCTCTTAAAGATGAGGGCATTCGTCAGCGCACGTGATGCGGCTGACTTCGCTTGTTACCCCGATTAAGGATCTGGCAATGTCGACGCTCAATCGCAGGGAGTTTGCTGGCCGGACTCACCCGACCAAAATTATTCAGTTTGGCGAAGGCAACTTCCTGCGTGCCTTCATCGACTGGCAAATCGATCTGTTAAACGAACATACCGAGCTGAACGCCGGTGTGGTGGTGGTGCGTCCGCGTAACAGCCAGGCCACCCGCAGCCTCAACAGCCAGGACGGGCTCTACACCACGCTGATCCGCGGCGTCAACGATCGCGGCGAAGTGGTTAGCGAACCGCGCCTGATCCGCTCGGTGAATGAGGAAATTCAACCGTGGCGGCAGCACGACGCGTTTCTGGCGCTGGCGCGGGAAGCGGAGATTCGCTACGTCTTCTCCAATACCACCGAAGCGGGCATTCAGTATGACCCGGCCGATCGGCTGGACGATAAGCCTGCCAGCAGCTTCCCGGCAAAGTTAACCCAACTGCTGTACGCGCGCTGGCAGCACTTCTCCGGCGCGAAAGAGCGCGGCTGGGTGATGTTGCCGTGCGAGCTGATTGATGACAACGGTGAGGCGCTGAAGGCGCTGGTATTGCGTTACGCGCTGGAGTGGCAGCTGCCTGCGGCGTTTGTGCAGTGGCTGGAGCAGGCAAATACCTTCTGCTCGACGCTGGTCGACCGCATCGTCACCGGCTATCCGCAGGAAGCCAGTGCGATTGAAGCCGAACTGGGCTATCAGGATGCCTATCTGGTGGCGGGTGAAGTCTATTACCTGCTGGCGATCCAGGGGCCGGCGTGGCTGGAGCAGGCGCTCTGTCTGGATCGCTATCCGCTGAATATCCGCCTGGTTGACGACATTAAACCGTTTAAGGAGCAGAAGGTGGCGATCCTTAATGGCGCGCATACCGCAATGGTGCCGGTGGCGTACCTGGCCGGGCTGGATACGGTGGGTGACGCGATGGCCGATGCCGATATCGCCGGGTTTATCGACCGCACCCTGCGGCAGGAAATCATTCCCACGCTGTCGCAGGATCCGGCTGAATTACATGCCTTTGCCGATGCGGTGCTCAACCGCTTCCGCAATCCGTTTATCCGCCATCAGCTGCGGGCGATTGCCCTGAACGGCATGACCAAATTCCGCACCCGTCTGCTGCCGCAAATCCTGGCCAGCAGCCAGCAAACCGGCGAGGTTCCGCCGCGTCTGAGCTTCGCCTTTGCGGCGCTGCTGGCCTTTTATCGCGGTAAACGCGGCGACGAGGTTTATCCCCTGCAGGACGACGCGGCCTGGCTGGCGCGCTTTGCCGAACTCTGGCCGCAGGTCGACAGCGGCAAGCTGCCGCCGCAGCAGCTGGTCGAAACCCTTTTCCGCGACTCTGCTCACTGGGGCTGCGATCTTAATACGGTACCGGGCTTAACCGCTGCCGTCACCGAACACCTGCAACGTATTGTCGGCGGCGATATGCGCCAGGCACTGACGCATTTGAACTGAGGAACACCACCATGCAGCGTTATATCAAAATCCATCCAAACGACAATGTGGCGGTTGCCCTCGCGGAACTCGCCGAAGGGGAAACCGTCAGCGTCGGCGAGCTGAACGTGGTGCTGAAGCAGGCCGTCGAGCGCGGCCACAAATTTGCTCTGCTGCCGCTGGCGGTGGGGGATCTGGTGATCAAATACGGTTTGCCGATTGGGCACGCCACAGTGCCGGTATCGGCAGGTGAAATCCTGCATTCCCACAACACCCGCACCAATCTGAGCGATGTGGATGAGTACAGCTATCAGCCCGATTTTGCCACGCTGCCCGCTCAGGCCGCTGACCGTGAGGTGCAGCTGTTCCGCCGCCGCAATGGCGATGTGGGCATCCGTAACGAGCTATGGATTTTGCCAACGGTCGGCTGCGTTAACGGCATCGCCAAACAGATGGTTAACCGTTTTCTGAAGGAGAGCGACGACGCGGCGGGCATCGACGGCGTGCATCTGTTTACCCATCCTTTCGGCTGTTCACAGCTGGGCCAGGATCACGAGAACACCCGCACCATGTTGCAGAATATGGTGCGTCATCCCAACGCAGGCGCGGTGCTGGTGATTGGCCTGGGCTGTGAAAACAATCAGGTGGATGTCTTCCGCGAGACGCTGGGCGAATACGATGCCGATCGCGTCAGTTTTATGGCGTTGCAGCAACATGATGATGAAGTGGAAGCCGGGCTGGAACACCTGCGCCATCTGTATGCCGTCATGCGCGATGACCAGCGCCAACCGGGCAAGCTGAGTGAGCTGAAGTTCGGTCTGGAATGCGGCGGCTCGGACGGCCTGTCCGGCATTACCGCCAATCCGCTGCTGGGCCGGTTCTCCGACCAGATGATTGCCAACGGCGGCACCACGGTGCTGACGGAAGTGCCGGAAATGTTCGGTGCCGAACGCATTCTGATGAGCCGCTGCCGCGATGAGCAGACCTTTGAAAAAACCGTCAGCATGATCAACGACTTCAAACGCTACTTTATCGATCACCAGCAGCCTATCTACGAGAACCCCTCGCCGGGCAATAAAGCGGGCGGCATCACCACGCTGGAAGAAAAGTCGCTGGGCTGTACGCAGAAAGCCGGGCAAAGCCAGGTGGTCGACGTGCTGAAATACGGCGAGCGCCTGCATCAGCCGGGACTGAACCTGCTTAGCGCGCCGGGGAATGATGCGGTCGCCACCAGCGCATTGGCCGGCGCAGGCTGCCATATGGTGCTGTTCAGTACCGGACGCGGCACCCCTTACGGCGGCTTTGTGCCGACGGTAAAACTGGCCACCAACAGCGAACTGGCGGCCAAAAAGCCGCACTGGATTGATTTCGATGCGGGTGCGTTGATCAAGGGAACCGACATGTCGGTGTTGCTGGAGAACTTTGTCGATACGCTGGTGGCATTCGCCAACGGCCGTCAGACCAAAAATGAGCTGAATGACTTCCGCGAGCTGGCGATTTTCAAAAGTGGGGTGACGCTGTAGGGAAGGGAATACGGACCGGCTCGCCAGGCAGCGAGCCGGTTAACGCCATCAGGCGCGTTGCTGTTCTTCCTGACGCTGGTCGGCCATACAGGCCGCCGCGGTAAACAGGATATCCGCTGAGGAGTTCAGCGCGGTTTCCGCCGAATCCTGCAGTACGCCGATAATAAAGCCGACCGCCACAACCTGCATCGCCACTTCATTTGGAATACCAAACATATTACAGGCCACCGGGATCAGCAGCAGCGAACCGCCCGCCACGCCGGATGCGCCACAGGCACAGATCGACGCCACCAGGCTCAGCAGGATCGCCGTACTGACATCCACCTGAATGCCCAGCGTATTCACTGCCGCCAGCGTCAGCACGGTAATGGTAATTGAAGCCCCCGCCATACTGATATTCGCCCCCACCGGAATTGACACCGAGTAGGTGTCTTCATCCAGCCCCAGCTTTTTCGCCAGCGCCATATTCACCGGAATATTGGCGGCGGAACTGCGGGTGAAGAAGGCGGTCACGCCGCTTTCACGCAGGCAGGTAAACACCAGCGGATACGGGTTGCGGCGGATTTTCCAGTACACCAGCAGCGGGTTAAACACCAGCGCCATCAGCAGCATACAGCCTAACAACAGGCCCAGCAGATGCGCGTAATCCCACAGCGCGGAGAAGCCGGTGGTCGCCAGGATCGAGGCCACCAGCCCGAAAATGCCCAGCGGCGCAAAGCGGATCACCAGCCGTACCAGCGAGGTTACGGCGTTCGAGGCATCGTTGAGGAAGGTGCGCGTGGTGTCGCTGCTGTGACGGAAGGCGAAGCCGAGGCCAATTGCCCACACCAGAATGCCGATATAATTGGCGTGCATCAGCGCATCGAACGGGTTAGCCACCATACTCATCAACAGGCCGTTCAGCACTTCCAGAATGCCGGACGGCGGGACGATCTGCTGGCTGGCGTCGCTCAGCGTCAGGGTTTGCGGCAGTAAGTGGCTGAAGACGACGGCCACCACGGCGGCACAAAAGGTGCTCAGCAGATAGAGGATCACGATTGGGCGGATACTGGTTTTGGTGCCGTGCTGATGGTTAGCAATCGAGGAGATCACCAGCACCATCACCAGTAGGGGGGCAACCGCTTTTAGCGCGCTGACAAACAGCGTGCCCAGCAGGCTGACAGAGTGGGCGCCCTCTTTTGAGAACCACGCCAGAGCAATGCCGGCGATCAGACCGATCATAATTTGGGTGACCAGGCTGCCCTGCAACAAACGCTGCAGCAGCCCGGGACTTCTTTCCATACGCATAGTAAAAAACCAGTGTTGTTTTCGATAAATAACAATGCGGCGCTTCAGCATCGTGTGCGCTGAATGGGGCGGCATTGGTGTGTTTGCGGGGGTGAGTATAAGGAAATGTGATGGCAGGGGAAGGGAAAAGTCGCGAAAAGTTGAGCGGGGTTAAAGATGCGCGCGGGTAAAGGAAACCCTCGCTGGGAAAATGACATATGGCCGCCGCGAAGCCGCCATATGTCAGTCAGGCCGTTACTGACTCAGCTTCTTCTGGTCGTTACGGTGATTGACCCAGGCATTAACCAGCAGGGTGACGGCCAGAATGCCGCCGACGGTACCCAGCGAGATCGACACCGGAATATGGTAGAAATCGACGATCAGCATCTTCACACCGATAAATACCAGCACCACCGCCAGACCATATTTCAGCATATGGAAGCGCTCCGCGACGTTCGCCAGCAGGAAGTACATCGCACGCAGGCCGAGGATCGCGAACAGGTTAGAGGTCAGGACGATAAACGGGTCAGTGGTAACCGCGAAAATCGCCGGAATACTGTCGACGGCAAAAATCACGTCGCTCAGCTCGACCATAATCAGCACCAGCAGCAGCGGCGTGGCGAACAGCACGCCGTTCCGGCGCACGAAGAACTTCTCGCCTTCCATGGTTTCGGTCATGCGCATCTTGCTGCGCAGCCAGCGCACCACCGGCTTGTCGCCGACGTTGCCTTCATCGTTACCGCCTTCCATCGCCATTTTGATGCCGGTAAAGATCAGGAACGCGCCGAAGAGATACAGGATCCAGCTGAATTCAGAGACCAGCCAGCTGCCGGCAAAAATCATCCCGGTACGCAGCACGATAGCACCGAGGATGCCGTAGATCAGCACCCGACGTTGAATGGCGGCCGGCACCGCAAAGTAGCTGAACAGCATCAGCCAGACAAAGACGTTATCCACCGCCAGCGCTTTTTCCAGCACGTAGCCCGTGAGGAAAGCCAGGGTTTGCGTATTCGCGACCTCACGGCCGACATTACCATCGAGGTACCACCAGAAACCGGCAGCGAACAGCAGAGAGAGGGAGATCCACAGCAGCGACCAGAGTGCCGCCTGTTTCATTGACATGGTTTGGGAGCCGCGACGACCCTGCAAGAACAGGTCGATGGCCAGCATAATAACCACGATTACCGCGAAGCTGCCCCACAGCAGAGGCGTGCCAACAGAGTGCATAGACGTATCCTGTAAAATGAAAAATGGCCGACAGAAACAGCGCTGTTTATTTCATCATAGATGACAAACAGGCCGATTCCTTCAAAGCCAGGTCTCACTTACAGCAGAACCCGTGGTTCTGTTGCCCAACGACCGGGTATCTTCGATACCGTGCTGACGATCGGTTGGCGTAAAAGTTACTCCCCTATGCTGCGGCAGAAGATACGGTCCGCCGCGGCACAGGTCAATCATAACTGGACATATTTAGAAATATTTACACAACAACGTCATCGGGCAGCTGATCCGCCGGGAAGACCACGCCGGTCTGGCGTCGAATGTCGGTCAGCAGTTTCGCCGTGGTTCGTGAGGTGGCCAGGCCCGGATGATTCACTTCGTTGCTCTCTACCAGTCGGGCGAAGGTCTCGGCTTCATACAGCATGGTATTGATATGCTGAGGATGGCTGAGGTCCTGCGAGCGGGCGCCGCGCGGCACAAAGCTGACGCGCTGGCATTCCGAAACGTGCTCAATAACCAGCGAACCCTCTTCGCCCTGGATCTCACTTGGCAGGCCAGACTGGCTGACTTTCGAGTGCAGAAGGGTAACGTCAAAATCGCCGTAATCCATCACCACCGTGCCGTGGGCATCCACGCCGCTGGCCAGCAGCGACGCATTCGCGGACACCTTATGCGGTTCGCCCCACAGGCTGACCGCGATCGCCAGGCAGTAATAACCGATGTCCATAATCGAGCCGTTCGACCAGGCCGGATTGAAGGTATTGGGATTCTCGCCGTCCAGATAGCGCTGATAGCGCGAGGAATACTGGCAGTAGTTAATCAACGCTTTACGCAGCTTGCCCACTTTCGGCAGGGACTGCTGCAGGATCATGAAATTGGGCAGGCTGGCGGTTTTAAAGGCTTCAAAAAGTACCACCTGATTTTCCCGCGCGCAGGCGATCATCGTCTCGACTTCACGCAGGTTAGACGCCAGCGGCTTCTCACAAATCACATGCTTTTTATGCTGCAGGAAAAGCAGTGATTGCTGGCAGTGCAGGGCGTTCGGGCTGGCGATATACACCGCATCAATGTCGTCCGACTGAGCCATTTGCTCAAGCGAAGTAAACAGATGCTGCACGGGGTAATCGGTGCTGAAGGCCTGAGCCTGGTCCAGCGAACGGGAGTAAACGGCGGTGAGCTTCATTTTGCCGGTTTCATGCGCGGCATCGACAAACTGGCGGGTGATCCAGTTAGTCCCTACAACAGCGAAGCGGATCATGGCGTGTTTTGGTCTCCACACGTTTATGGCGGGAGTGGCGCAGCGCGTTTGCCCTGCCCACGGCGATAACCTTCAGAGTAGCATGTGAGTTCCCGCATGCCGTTTGATTTTTCCTGTATCCTCTTTCACCCTAAGAGGAAAGATTCTCCACCGGGGCACACTGAAAACATGACGACGGGCAGTAAACACGCACTGAACTGGACCAGCATTCTGGTCGCGATCCCGGTTGGCCTGGTGGCGACGCTGGTGACACTGGGCTTTCGTCAGGCGATTGAGCTGATTAACTCGGTGGTGTTTGGCACCCAGCAGGATGTGACCCAGGCCATCGGCGTCTATCCGTGGTATCTCTGGCCGCTGGTGGTAGGTGTTGGCGGGGTGATTGCCGGTTTTTTCCTGCGTTATGCCACGGCGATTGAGCAGAAAGAGACGGTTCGCACCGATTATCTGGAAGTGATCAATGCCCGACTGGATGCCGTGCCGACCAAAACCTCGCTGTTCCGCGCTCTCTCCTCGATTGCCAGTATCAGCAGCGGCGCCTCGATTGGTAAAGAGGGGCCGATGGTGCAGCTTTCCGCGCTCAGCGGCAGCCTGATGGGCCGGCTGTGTTTCGCGAAGCTTTCGCTGCGCAACAGCGACATTGTGGCAATGGCCGCCGCCGCTGGCCTGTCGTCGGTTTACCATGCCCCGCTGGCCTCGGCGATTTTCGTGGCGGAGATTGCCTTTGGCATCTCGGCGCTACAGCGCCTGATCCCGCTGATTATCTCCGCAGGCGTGGCGGTGCTGACCATGTGGACGCTGGGCTACCGTTCGGCGATTTATCCCTTCTCCCATGCGCAGTTTGATTTGACGGTCGGCAACATGCTGCTGACGGTGATCATCGGCCTGGCGGCCGGTCTGGTGGGGTGGGCGATGATCTGGCTGATCAATCAGAGCAGGCAGCGCTTTGGCCGCATCAAAAACCTGCCGTTCCGCCTGGGATTAGGCGGCGTGCTGGTGGGCGTGATGGCGATTGCCAGCACCAATATTCTCGGCAACGGCTACGACGTGATTGTCGAAATCATGGCCGGCAGCTTCGTGCTGAAAGGGCTGATTATCCTGCTGGCGCTGAAGATGATCGCCACGGCGGTGTCGGTCGGCTCTAACGCGGTGGGCGGCCTGTTCACTCCTTCGTTGCTGATTGGTGCGGTGCTGGGCGTGGCGATCGCCACGCTGGCGAGCCTGGCCGGCTGGCCGGTCAGCAACACCGTGGTATTCGCGGCGGTGGGGATGGGCGCAGTGCTGGCGTCGGTCAGTCAGGCGCCACTGATGGCGATGCTGATGGTGCTGGAAATGACCCTCAACAGCAGCCTGTTGTTCCCCACCATGATTGCCTGCGTGCTGGCGTCAATGACCGTCTACCGTTTGCAGTCCAGCAGCACCTATCCGGTGATCAAAAACCACTTCAGCCGCTCCGATGCCAAGTTTGATTTTGATAACGGCATCATCTCGCAATTTATCGTTTCAGGCGCGGCGCTGAAGCCGGAAGATACCGTCGGCAAGGCGCTGGCGGTCAGCACGTTAAAACGCGAGCGTTTTGTCTACGTGATCGGTGATGTTGGGCAGTTTCTGGGCGCGGTGTCGATTCATGATATTTCCAGAAAGGTGCTGGATAAAGAGATTACGCTGGATTCGCCGGTCAGCTGCGTGGTGGACGAGGCCTTCCCGTTTATCTACGAAAATCAGACCATTACCGAAGGCTGGGAAGCCTTTGCCCGCATCACGCTGGAGCGCCTGCCGGTGCTGAATAATCCGGTGGAAAGGAAATACCTCGGCGCGCTGACCAAAACCAGCCTGATCCAGAAAGCCAAAGACTTCCTGTAAGCAGGGGCGCCCTTGGCGGGAACCCCTTGCGGATTACAGGCAGTCGGTCGGGTATTCGACCTTCTCGCTCACAGTCCCTCCCGCACTTTCATCACCGTCGCCATCAGCTCCGCCACGCGGCGCGGATCGACCGGTTTCCACCACTGTCCGTCTTCCTTCAGCCACTGGCCGATAATCGCGCCATCGGCGGAGCCAACCAGCGCCGGCACCTGAGACGGTGACAGGCCGGAGCCGACAATCACCGGCAAATTGGTGCCGCTTCGGACTTCGTTGACCTCGGTGTCGCTGGTGGGGTTGCCGGTGCGGGTGCCGGTGGCGATCAGCACGTCGGCATCAAACCATTCGGCATCGGTCGCCTGCTCGGGAATGCTGCGGTCGGCGGTAATGGCATGGGCGCCAAACTTGACGTGAACATCGGCGAAAATGGCGACATCGCGGGCGTCGATCATTGAGCGATAGCGCATCGCTTCCGGCGCCGGACCGTTGATAAAGCCTTCGTTAGCGATATAGGCATTGGCCCACTGATTAACGCGCACCCAGCGGGCACCGACCGCTTTGGCAATTGCCAGCGCCGGGATAGCACCGTTGGCGACACAGGTAATGCCGATCGGGGTATCGACCGCCTGACGCACGGCGAGGCAGGCGGCGGTTAACGCGGCGACCGTCTCCGGGCCGATATTTTCCGGGCGCGCAAAGGGCAGGTCGCTGGCGTTTTCGACAACAATGCCGTCCACGCCGCCGCGTGACAGCGTCAGCGCATCGGCCACGCGCCTTCGCCATACACCGCGGTATGCACCCAGTCGATGCCGTCTAAGGAGAGGGATTGCACCCATTCAAGGGAGGGATAGAGCGACACGCCGGGCTCCAGCAGCAGTCGCTTCTCCCCATGCGGTTCAATCAGCACGATGGCGCGGCAGGTGCGGCCAGGCATCTTGCGGCTGATGATTTCAATGCCCGCCAGTTGCAGGCTGACCAGCAGGGAGTCGGCAAACAGATCGTCACCGGTTTCCACCGCCAGTACCGGACTGCCGCCGGCCAGACGGCAGGCGAGGGCGGCATTGCTGATCACCCCACCGGCAGATTCGTTATCAATACGCACGTGCAGCTTTTCATCGGGCTGCGGGATGTGGCCCAGCTGCAGGGTGGTGTCAAGGCTGATATCGCCGACAAATAATGCCTTTCCCGTCGCCATCAGGTGCGCACCAGGTCGATGGCGAAGGCGTAGCGGTCGGCGCGGTAATGCACCACCGCGTACTCCACCGGCTGCTGTTCTGCATCGTGACTGAGGCGGCGGGCGACCAGGCTGGCAGAGCCTTTCGCCACCTTCAGACGTCGGGCCAGTTCCGAGCTGACCAGCGCGGCGGCGGCTTCCGCGGGCGGCGTCACCATGCGGGCACTGAGGGTTTTATAGCTGGCGATAAAGCCGCGACGGCGCATATCTTCGGCAAAGCTCGACATCTGGCTGAGCGGCTGGATAACCTGCGGCGGCAATACGATCGAGCCTTTTCCCGCCCGACGGCTGATTAGCCCTTCCTGCTCAAGCTTGTCCAGCGCCGCTCGGGTGGTGGTGCGGCTGACGCCAAACACCTGATTGAGGGCCGCTTCGGACGGCAACACGTCGCCCTGCTTAAAGACGCCAAATTCGATTTCACGGCGCAACCGCTCAGCAATTTGCCACCAGAGCGGCTGAGTACCGGCAACAAGCGCCTGTTGATCCCATTGCATAAACCCGATCCTGTCCGAGTGAAGTTGGCTCGATAATCAAATGACATGACAACCGTGTCAATACGGGGAGGGAAGGGGAAAAGCGAGAAGAATCAGATACCTTTAGCATTTAAATGGTGTGACATTTGCCGCTTAGTCACCAGTAAACAAGCAATCAGCGGCAGACATTCAGCGGCGCTCAACGCCGTCGGAATCGTGCAAAAAATAGCCATACGGAATTTGTATGACCCGCGCGCGATCGCCCCACGCGCGGCGTCTTTTAAGCCGGTTTACATTCCGTAAGCACCCGACCAAGGAGGTCAAAAATCCGCTTATCCGCGCACTGGGAGACGTTAAAGCGCATAAAATCACCCGCGTTTTGCAGCTGGCTAAAGGTATTGCCCGGCGCCAGCACCACCCCTTCCTGCAGGCAACGGCGCGAGACGTCGGCGGCATCGGTGCCGGCGGGCAGTTGGCACCATAAGAACATCCCGGCCTGCGGCACCAGGCAGGGCGTAATTCCGAGCGGTTTTAGCTGCTCAACGGTGTCGGTCATCGCCTGCGCCAGCCGCAGCCGCACGGTTTCCCTATGCCGCCGGTAACCGCCGTCGGTCATCGCGGTCAGCAACAGTTCGGCCGCCATGCGACCGCCGCTAAAGCTGGTGGCGATTTTGAAATCGGTCAGGCTCTCAATCCAGTCGGCGCGGCCGGTGATAAACCCGCAGCGCACCGATGCGGTGACGGTTTTTGAAAAGCTGCCGATAAAAATCACCCGCGATAATCCGTCAAACGCGGCCAGTCTTGGCGCGGCAAACACCTCAAGATCGGCAAAAATATCATCCTCGATAATCACCAGATCCGCCGCATCGGCCAGCTTTAGCAGCCGGTGCGCCGTGACCGGAGACAGCGTGGCGCCGGTGGGATTCTGAATGCCCGAATTGGTCAGGTACAGCCTGGGCGCGTGCTGCTGCAACGCCTGACTGAAGGCGGTAAGGTCCGGGCCGGTGGCGGTATAGGGAATGCCGACGACGTTGACCCGATGCGCCTTCAGCAGCGCATGGAAATTGAAGTAACAGGGATCGTCCACCAGCACGGTATCGCCCGGCTCCAACAGGAAGCGGCAAATCAGATCGACCGCCTGGGTGCCGGATTCGGTCAGCAGGATGCGGCTGGCGTCGGTCTCAACGCCTTCCAGCGCCAGCTTGCGCGCCAGAAACTGGCGCATCCCCGCATGGCCCAGCGGCGTGGCGTAATCGGTCAGCAGCGAGGCGTCCGATCTTGCCAGCGTGCGCATCGCCCGACGGATGCCTTCTTCAAACATCCACGAGGCCGGAAGCCAGCCGCAGCCGGGCTTCAGCATGCTGTCATCGGATTCCAGCGACTGGCGGGACATCCACAGCGGATCGATATTTCTGTCGAGACGCGGGCCAATCTGCGCCAAATCCAGCGGGGCCACCGGGCCACTGACGAAAAACCCGGCCCCCGGCCGCGCGAGAATCACATTCTCCGCCGCCAGCCGTTCATAGCCCTCCACCACGGTCGATACCGACACGCCCAGCGTTTTCGCCTGGGCGCGAACCGACGGCAGCCGCGAGCCGGGCAGATAATTTCGGGCGGCAATTTTGCTGCGCACGTCCTGCATCACCATCGCGATACGCGTGAGGTTTTCCGACATCGGGCACTCCAGACTGTAGGGGAAAGTGAACCAGTACAGTTCCTTTGAATTGTACTTGATTGTCTCTGGCCCGGCGGTTCATTTCAATGCTTCAATGCGGCTATCTGCAACAGGGATAACGCGTGACATGAATCTGAAATCAAATGGCTGGATCAACGGTTTTATCGGCATGGTGATTTTCGCCGGATCGCTACCGGCAACCCGCGCGGCGGTGGCCGATCTCGACCCGATTTTCCTCACCTGTGCCCGCGCCACCATTGCCGGATTACTGGGGCTGGCGCTGCTGATGGCTTTCCGCCAGCGGCGGCCTGCGTTGCAGGATCTCGCCTCGCTGGCGGTCACCGCGATGGGCGTGGTCGTGGGGTTCCCGCTGCTGACCGCGCTGGCGGTGCAGCATGTCTCTTCCGCCCATTCAATTGTATTCCTCGGGCTGCTTCCGCTGTGTACCGCCACCTTTGCGGTGCTGCGCGGCGGCGAGCGTCCCCGTCCGGCCTTCTGGCTGTTCTCATTGCTGGGCAGCGCCGCCGTGGCGGGTTATGCGCTGATCGGCAGCGCGCAGGGATCGTTGCGTGGCGATATCTGCATGCTGGCGGCGGTGATCGTCTGTGGTCTGGGCTATGCCGAAGGGGCGCGCTTATCACGCCGGCTCGGCGGCTGGCAGGTGATTTGCTGGGCGCTGGTGCTGTCGCTGCCGCTGATGCTGCCAGCGACATACCTGACGCGTCCCGATTCCTTTGCCAACGTTGGCTTGCCTGCGTGGCTCGGATTTGGCTACGTCTCGGTGTTCAGCATGTTGATTGGCTTTATCTTCTGGTATCGCGGGTTGTCGCAGGGGGGCATTGCGGCGGTCAGCCAGCTGCAGCTGTTTCAGCCCTTTATCGCGCTGGGGCTGGCCGCGCTGCTGCTGCACGAAACCGTCAGCGGGTCGATGCTGCTGGTGACCCTGGCCGCGATTGTCTGCGTGGCGGGCGCGAAGCGATTCGCGGTGTGATAGCCGGGACGGCCGGGCGCTATTCGCTGTCCCGTCCGCGCAGGGCCTGCTCGGTCAGCCACAGACGGGTATCGAACTCCAGCTGGTGATATTCCGGCTCCATATGGCAGCAAAGCTGATAGAACGCCTTGTTGTGATCCTTCTCTTTGATGTGCGCCAGCTCGTGCACCACGATCATCCGCAGAAACGCTTCCGGTGCCTGCTTAAAAATGGTGGCGACGCGGATCTCCGCTTTGGCTTTCAGCTTGCCGCCCTGCACGCGCGAAATGGATGTATGCAGACCGAGCGCATGCTTCATCACTTTTATTTTGCTGTCGTAAATCACTTTGTTCAGCGGCGGCGCTTTGCGTAAGGTCTGGTTCTTTAAATCCAGCGCGTAATCGTACAGCGCTTTATCGCTGGTGATGCCGTGGCTGGTGGGATAGCGCTTCTGCAGCACTTCCCCCAGACGCTGCTGATCGATCAGCGTTCTGACCTGAGAAAGCAGGGATTCGGGGTAACCTTGCAGGTAAATAAGCGACGACATGCTGACTCCAGGAAAGAAAAAAGTTTACTGTTAGCCCGTTTTAGGGGATAAATCGCGGGAATTTTACCACGCCGGAGATCCCATGAGCCAACTCGAACTGAGCCACCGCACGCTGACGCTGCACCGTTTCCCCCAGACGCGCGAAGAGAGCCCGTTACAGGCCTGGGATGCTGCCGATGAATATTTGCTGCAACATATGGCCGATATTCAGACCAATGGCCCCGTTTTCCTGTTCAACGACACCTTCGGCACGCTGGCATGCGGACTGTACGGTGAAGAGCTTTACAGCATCAGCGACTCGGTGATGTGCGAGCTGGCCACGCGTCAGAACCTGAATGAAAACGCGATGGACGAAGGGGACGTGAAGTTTATTAACAGCCTCGCGCCGCTGACCATCACCCCGGCCGTGGTGTTGATCAAGATCCCTAAAACGCTGGCGCTATTAGAGCATCAGTTACGCTCACTGCGCAGCGTGGTCACGCCTGAAACGAAAATTATTGCCGCAGGCAAAGCGAAAGACATTCACACCTCGACGCTGAATCTGTTTGAGCGCGTGCTGGGCGTCACCAAAACCTCGCTGGCGGTGAAAAAAGCGCGTCTGATCTTCTGTGAACCGACGCTGCCGGCGCTGGCTGATGCGCCAGTGACCTCGATCTGGCCGCTGGACGACACGCAATACGAAATCCACAACCATGCCAACGTATTTTCCCGCAGCGGTCTGGATGTGGGCGCGCGCTTCTTTATGGCGAACCTGCCAGAAGGGATTGAAGGCGAGATTGCCGATTTGGGCTGCGGTAACGGCGTGATTGGCCTGACCGCGCTGGATCAGAACCCGGCGGCTGAAGTGCACTTTATCGATGAATCCTGGATGGCGGTTGCTTCCAGCGAGATGAACGTGGAAGTAAACCGCCCGGATGACCTGGATCGCTGCCACTTCTCGGTGAACCATTCACTGGCGGGCTTCCCGTCGAATACCTTCCATGCGGTGCTGTGTAACCCGCCGTTCCATCAGCAGAACACGCTGACCGACTATATTGCCTGGCAGATGATGCGCGACGCCTATCGCTGTCTGCAGGAAGGCGGCGAGCTGCGCGTGGTGGGTAACCGCCATCTGGATTACTACCGCAAAATGAAGAAGCTGTTTGGTAACTGCACCACCGTGGCGTCTAACCAGAAGTTCGTGATCCTGCGTTCGGTGAAGATGCGCTAGCGCTGTTACGACAGACAAAAAAGGTGGCCCCTGTAACGGGCCGCCTTTTTTTATGCGCTTAATCCAGCCTGCGGATCCAGGAAAAACGCTGCTGATAGCCGTGATCGAAGTGGCTGTTGCGGCGGTAGCTGGCCTGCGCTTCCGCCATGCAGTAAGTACATATTTCGCTGAGTTCAATTTGCGCTTCCGGCACCCCTTCGCGCATCGCCATTCGTTTGGCCAGCAGCGGCAGATCGAACCACACTCCGCCGGTGGTGCCTTCAGCCTGTGCGCGCACCGCGTGCGGGTTCGCGGATGGCTTGGGCGAGAAGGCGATCAGCCCGGCCAGATCGTGAGGGTTCTCCTGTTGGATAGCCGCAATGCGCTCGTCACCCAACTCATAACAGCAGGGACCGATCGCCGGGCCAATGGCCATCATCAGGCTGTCCGGCGTGGCGCCGCGTTCGCACAGCCGTCGCAGAGTATTAATCAACACGCCGCCCAGCGCGCCGTTCAGTCCGGCATGGACGGCGGCAACCTGCTTGTGTCGGGTATCGGCAATCAGGATCGGCAGGCAGTCGGCGGTATACACCGCGACGGGCCGCGTGCCGGTGCCAATCAATCCGTCCGCCTGCTGGCTTTTGACCGGCAGCGCCTCGGTGTCCAGCACCACGTTGGGGCTGTGGCGCTGATGGTTATAGATGCTCTCTTCCGGCGGACGCTCACCGGCGGGCAGAAAAGCGTGATCGAGCCAGCTCAGCGAAGAGAGCAGGGGCGAGCGATAGGGTTGCGGCATGTTCCAGTCCTTTACGTCATCAGCAGGCGAACAATCTCTTCACATTACGGGGGAGATGCTACATTTTTAAGGCGTTAATTCGAAAGCCTTTCTATCCCTTTATTCTGGCAGGAGATCACCACTCTTGAAAATGAAAACCACCACCACCTTAAGTGCCGCCGTGCTGATGGCGCTGGCGCTGTCTGGCTGTGCCCCTCACAAACAGGATGCTGCCAACCAGCTGAATCAGCAGTCGGTGATGGCGCTCAACTGGTTCCAGCAGTCGGGTGAGTATCAGGCGCTGGCGTATCAGGCGTTTAATTTTGCCACGCTGGCGTTTGATAACGCCCCGTCGCTGACCGGCAAGCCGAAGGCGGTGATCGTCGATCTGGATGAAACGATGATCGATAACAGCGCCTACAGCGCCTGGCAGGTGAAGGCGAACCAGCCATTTGCCGATAAGAGCTGGTCACAGTGGACCCAGGCAAAACAGGCCACCGCCGTACCGGGCGCGGTGAATTTTGCTAACTACGTTAACAGCCACGGCGGCACCATGTTCTATGTCTCCAACCGCGACAGTAAAGATGCGGCGGCCACGGCGGCAAACCTGACCCGGCTGGGCTTCACCGGGGTGAACGATAAAACCCTGCGCCTGAAGAGCGACAGCTCAAACAAGCAGGCGCGATTTGATGCGATCAAGGCGGAAGGTTACGACGTGGTGCTGTATATCGGCGATAACCTTAACGACTACGGTGCCGCGACCTGGCATCAGGGCAACGCCCAGCGTCGTGCTTTTGTGAACCAGAACAACCGCCTGTTCGGCACGCAGTTTATCATTCTGCCTAACCCGCTGTACGGCGACTGGGAAAGCGGATTGGCTGAAGGCTATAACAAGCTGACGCCAGAGCAGAAGCTGCAAACCCGTGACGCGAATCTGAAGGCGTGGAGCGGCAAATAACCCGCTGAACCGCCTGGCAGGATCGGCTCTGCCAGGCCCGTAAAACGCCGGGGTTTAGATTGACAGCGCCAGCTGGGTGCCCTGCGCAATCGCGCGGCGGGCATCCAGCTCCATCGCCACATCCGCACCGCCAATAATATGCACTGGCTTGCCCAGACGGGTGAGCGACGCCTCCAGCTGACGGTTAGGCTCCTGACCGGCGCAAATCACCACGTTATCGACTGCCAGCAGCAGCGGCTCGCCGTCACGCAGAATATGCAGGCCGCGGTCATCAATCTTCAGATACTGCACGCCGCCCCACATTTTCACCGCCCGCATCTGCAGGCTGGCGCGATGGATCCAGCCGGTGGTTTTACCCAGCCCGGTCCCCGGTTTGCCGGGCTTGCGCTGCAATAACCAGATCTGCCGTTCCGCCGTCGGCAGCACCGGGGCGACCAGTCCGCCGGGCTGTTGCAGGGTCCGATCGATGCCCCATTCCTGGCAAAAGGCGGCAATATCCAGGCTGGTGGACGGCCCGTGTTGGCTGAGGTATTCGGCGGTATCGAAGCCAATTCCGCCTGCGCCGATCAGCGCCACGCGTGTGCCAATCGGCTTCTTATCGCGCAATACGTCCAGATAGCTGAGCACGGAAGGGTGATCCAGGCCGGGAATGTCCGGCAGGCGCGGGGTGACGCCGGTCGCCAGCACGATCTCATCAAATTCGGTCAGCCGATCCGCCGTGGCGGCTTCATTCAGCCTCAGGGTGACGCCGGTCAGCGCCAGCTGGCGACGGTAGTAACGCAGTGTTTCGCTGAACTCCTCTTTGCCGGGGATCTGCCGGGCGATATTGAACTGGCCGCCAACCTCGGACGCGCGGTCAAACAGCGTCACCTGATGGCCGCGCGCAGCGGCATTGACCGCAAAAGACAGCCCCGCCGGGCCTGCGCCAATCACCGCCAGTCGCTTCACGCTCTGCGTTGGCATGACCGGCATCTCGGTTTCATGGCAGGCGCGTGGATTCACCAGGCAGGAGGTGATTTTGCCGGCGAAGATCTGATCCAGACAGGCCTGATTACAGCCGATACAGGTATTGATCCGATCGCTGTGCCCGGCGCGGGCCTTGCTGACCCACTGCGCATCGGCGAGGAACGGCCGCGCCATGGAAATCATATCCGCACAGCCCTCATCCAGCAGGGCTTGCGCCACGTCAGGATGATTAATGCGGTTGGTGGCGATCAGCGGAATGCTCAGGTGCTGGCGAAGTTCCCGGGTGACCCAGCCAAACGCGCCGCGCGGCACCGAAGTGGCGATGGTGGGGATCCGCGCTTCGTGCCAGCCGATGCCGGTGTTGATCAGGCTGGCACCGGCGCGCTCAATGGCTTTCGCCAGCCGGATGCTCTGCGGCAGGGTGTTGCCCTGTTCGACCAAATCCAGCATCGACAGGCGGAAGATAATGATAAATTCCCGGCCCACCGCTTCCCGCACCGCCTTAACAATCTCCACCGCAAAGCGCATGCGGCGGCTGTCATCACCGCCCCAATCGTCCTGGCGCTGGTTGGTGCGTGCCGCCAGAAACTGGTTAATCAGATAGCCTTCCGATCCCATGATCTCGACGCCGTCATACCCGGCCTCTTTCGCCAGCGCGGCGCAGTGCGCAAAGTCGCCGATCAACGCCAGAATATCGTCGCCATTAAGCTCATGCGGCTTAAACGGGTTAATTGGGGCCTGCAGCGGCGAAGGGGCAACCAGCGAAGGCTGATAGCTGTAGCGTCCGGCATGCAGGATTTGCAGCGCGATTTTGCCGCCGGCCTGATGCACCGCGTCGGTGACCGGGCGATGATGCGCCAGCTGATCCGCATGATTGAGCACCGACGCGCCGGCCATCACCACGCCTTCCGCCGACGGCGCAATGCCCCCGGTAACAATCAGCGCCACGCCCGCCGCCGCGCGTTCGGCATAGAAAGCAGCCAGACGGCGCGGCCCGTCCGGGTGCTCTTCCAGCCCGGTATGCATGGAGCCCATCAGCACGCGGTTCTTCAACTGGGTAAAACCCAAATCAAGCGGAGAGAACAAGGAAGTGTTCATAAGACCCTGAAAGTGAGTGGTCGGATGAGTGCTACTGTAGCGATGAAAAGCCCATTGTTAAAGTGTTGTTAACCGGAGTGTGATGTGCCGCCAGGTATTGCGCTTTTTCAGCGGCGCAGCGCGAAAGAAGCAGCTACACCTAATGCATCCTCTGACTCTTTTCTTCAAGGAATTAGCATGCCTGTAACCATCATAGCGGTTGGCGTGATCCTGCTTCTGGTGCTGATGATCGTCTTCAAAGTGAATGGCTTTATTGCGTTGGTGTTTGTCTCGGCGGTGGTCGGCGTGGCGGAAGGCATGACGCCGCTGGCGGTGGTGGCCTCGATCCAAAAAGGCATCGGCGGCACGCTGGGCAGCCTGGCGATGATCCTCGGGTTTGGTGCCATGCTCGGCAGGCTGGTATCCGATACCGGCGCGGCGCAGCGGGTGGCTACCACGCTGATTGCCGCCTTCGGCAAAAAGCATCTGCAATGGGCGCTGGTGGTCACCGGGCTGATTGTCGGTCTGGCGATGTTCTATGAGGTGGGCTTCGTGCTGTTACTGCCGCTGGTGTTTACCATCGTGGCGGCGGCGCAGATGCCGCTGCTGTATGTCGGCGTGCCGATGGTCGCCGCCCTGTCGGTGACCCACTGCTTCCTGCCGCCGCACCCGGGCCCGACGGCGATCGCCACCATCTTTGGCGCCAATATCGGCACCACGCTGCTGTACGGGCTGATCATTACCATTCCGACGGTGATCGTCGCCGGGCCGATTTTCTCGCGCTTCCTGAAAAGCTTCGAGCGCGAACCGCCGGAAGGCCTGTTCAATCCGAAGATCTTCGAAGAACATGAAATGCCGGGCTTCTGGATCAGCATCTTTGCGGCGGTGATCCCGGTGATCCTGATGGCCATCGCCGCGATCTGCGAGCTGACCATGCCGAAAGAGAATGCGCTGCGTCAGTTCTTTGAATTTATTGGTAATCCCGCCGTGGCGCTGTTTATCTCGGTAGTGGTGGCGGTGCTGACGCTGGGCCTGCGCAACGGCCGTAAGATGGAAGAGGTGATGGAGATGTGCGGCAGCTCAATTGCCGCCATCGCCATGATTGTCTTTATCATCGCCGGCGGCGGGGCGTTCAAGCAGGTGCTGGTCGACAGCGGCGTCGGCAACTATATCGCTGACCTGATGAAAGGCTCGTCGCTGTCGCCGCTGCTGATGTGCTGGACCGTGGCGGCAATGCTGCGCGTGGCGCTGGGATCGGCCACCGTGGCGGCGATCACCACCGCCGGGATTGTTACGCCGATTATCGCCATCACCCATACCGATCCTGCGCTGATGGTGCTGGCGGTGGGATCCGGCAGCGTGATCGCCTCACACGTCAACGATCCGGGCTTCTGGCTGTTTAAGGGCTACTTCAATTTGACCGTGGTGGAAACGCTGAAAACCTGGACGGTGATGGAAACGCTGATCTCATTCCTCGGCCTCGGCGGGGTGTTGATCTTAAACGCCATTATTCACTGATGATGACTGCCCGATCTCCCCTCGGTGGGGCGATCGGGCAGCCCCCCTAAGGCTTATCCCCCTGGCCATACACCGGCGGCGAGGCGAGTTTCGCTTCCTGCCGACGTTCAGCCACCTGCTTTGCGGTCGCCGACGCCGCCGCCGGATTGCCGAACTCGCGGCTGACAAAGTTGGCGACATCGGCCACCTGTTCATCGCTCAGTTCCGGGGCAAACGGCGGCATAAACACTTCGCCCTGGCTCATCTTGCGGTGGACGCCGTTCAGCACCACCGAAATCAGATTGCGGCTGTCCCACGCGCCGGTGGTGGTGTGGTGGCTGAGCGAAGGATAGGCGCCAAAGCCCTGACCCGATCCGCCGCCCGACGCACCGTGGCAGCTGGCACAGTTGCCGGCAAACACCACCGCGCCGGCGTTCTCACGGCGCCAGGCGTCAGAGCTTCCCCGCAGCTGGCTGACGGTGGCGGTGGGCTGCCCCCAGTCATCGCGTGGTTTGGTCTGCTTATCATCGCCAACCGGCTTCACGCTGCGCAGGTACAGCGCGATATCCTGCAGATCGCTGTCCGGCAGATATTGCAGGCTGTGCTCAACGGCTTCCGCCATCGGCCCGGAGGCGCTGGCGCGTCCGGCGACAAAGCCGGTTTTCAGGTAGGTGACCAGCTGCTTTTCGCTCCAGTTACCGATACCGGCGTTTTTATCCGGCGTGATGTTCCACGCCATCCAGCCGCCCAGATCGCCGCCGGACAGCGGGCTGCCATTATCCATGCCTTTGGTGATATTACGCGGCGTATGGCAGGTGCCGCAGTGCGCCAGCGCTTCCACCAGATAGCGGCCGTTGTTCCACTGCGGGCTTTGCGCCGGATCGGGCTTAAGCGCGCCTTTATCCAGGTTCAGCCATTTCCAGAAGCGCAGTCCCCAGCGCTGGTTGTACGGGAAGCCGAGCTGGGTTTCCGGCGAGGCGACATGCACGGCGGGCAAGGCCAGCAGGTACGCGCGGATCGCCAGCACATCTTCGCGGCGCATTTTGCTGAAGGCGTCGTACGGCATCGCCGGATAAAGCTGCTTACCGCCTTTGCCAACGCCGTCGCGCACCGCCGCAACAAATTCGTCCTCGCTCCAGCTACCGATGCCGTACTCGGGATCGGAGGAAATATTGGTGCCGTAAATCTGCCCGAACGGCGTGCTGACCGCAAAGCCGCCGCCAAAGGGTTTGCCGTTGGTCGCCGTGTGGCAGGCCGAGCAGTCAGCCGCCGTTGCCAGGTATTTGCCGCGCGCGATCTGGGCCGGATCGGCATGAGCGGCAGCGCAGACCGCCGCAGTCAGGGAGAGTGCCAGCAGGGTGCGCTTCATGCGGTGGCCCCCAGGCTTTTCAGCACCGTATCGGCCATCCGCAGTGCCAGCGCGGTGCCGGTCAGCGTGGAGTTCACCGTCGAGGCTGACGGCATAATGCCGGTGCCGGCGATATACAGATTCGGGTGATCGTGGGTGCGACAGTCCGCATCCACCACCGAATCTTTCGGATCGCTGCCCATGATCATCGTGCCGGTAATATGCTGATTGTTATCGTAAACGCCGCGCTTGCTGTACACCGCTTCCGTGCCGCCCATCTCTGCCACCATCTTTTTAAAATCCTGCATCGACTGGTCATAGCCACGGTGAACGTAGTCGGGGAAGCGGTAATAGACTTCCAGCCGCGGGATGCCCCAGGCATCCTTTTCGGTTTTGCTCAGCACCACGCGGTTTTCCGGTTCCGGCAGCATCTCCAGCAGGCATTTCAGCTGCACAAAACGTTCGGCCTGCCAGCGCAGCTTGTCGTTCAGTGCCCGACCATAGAAGCCCTGTTTCACCAGCCGTTCGGTGAGATAGCGCACCGGCGAGGTGTTCGCCAGATCGACACGCAACGCCGAACGCTCCTTGCGGAAGTCACCATCACGCAGGTTGTTGATGCTGCCAGGCCGCATCGGCCCACGGCCAAACCACACCGGCTCGTCGGCATAAAATTCAACGGACGAACCCGGATGATCCATCAGGTTGCGGCCGACCATGCCGGAGCTGTTGGCGATGCCGTTGGGATAGCGGTCGCTGGTGGAGAGCAGCAGCAGTTTCGGACTTTCAATGCCGTTGGCGGTCAGTACGAACTGCTTGCCGGTGACCCGATGGCTGGCTTTATGGCGGTCGAGGTAATGCACCGCCTGGATCACGCCTTTGTCGTCGGCCTCAATCTTGTAGACCACCGCGTTGGCGATGATTTTCACCCCGGCATCCAGCGCCTTCCGCGCCGAAATGCCGCCGTGATACTGCGCGTCAATCGGGCAGACCGGCATACAGTTGTTGTTGCCGCAGCAGGCCGGGCGGCCATCGTAAGGAATGCTGTTGCGCGCCTGCGGGCCAATCCCCACGTCGTAGCCCAGCGGCGCCAGACGGGCTTTCAGCCGCTCAAAGCCGTAAGGCAGCGGAATGCCGGGCAGTGGATAGGGACGCGAACGCGGCGAGTTGAGATCGTCATCGCCCGACACGCCCATCTGGGCTTCCGCATCGCAGTAATAAGGTTCCAGATCTTCATAGCTCAGCGGCCAGTCGCGGCCGACGCCGTATAGCGTGTTGAGGCGGAAATCGTTGGGCAGCAGGCGAAACGCCTGACCCGCCCAGTGCCAGGTGGTGCCGCCGGTGCCGCGCAGGTATTGCGCACGATATGGATCCGGCCCTTTCTGGATCAGATAGTGATTATCCACCGGGATAAATTTGGGCTGCGGTGCCCAGGGCTCTGGCGGATAGGGTTCGGTGAAATCGCCCTTAAACGGCGAGTGACGGAAATACTCCACTGCCTGGTCCCGTTTGATTTCCGGGCCGGATTCCAGCATCAGCACCGAAACGCCCGCCTTGACCATTTTCAGGGCGGCCAGCGAACCGGCAATCCCGGCGCCAATCACCACCACATCTGCGCTTACATTCTCAGCCATGTGCAATGCTCTCCTTGCCTGGCGGTTGCGTCCAGAAGTTGGCTTCACCCGGCGCATAGCTCGGAGGAAGCAACGAGGTCTGAACCACGCGATAACTGACGATATTTTCAAACGCCACGCATTCCGGCTTCTGGCGGTTCACCACGCCGAGATACCAGCCGGAAACCAGCGTCTGATAGAGTTCCTGTACCGCCGCCGGCTGGTCAGCCATCGCCGCCAGCAGCGCATCGCCCTGCAGCGCAGGCTGGCGATGAAGCAGGTCGGTCAGGCCGTTTAGCTGGTTGTCTAATCCATCGATCCGCTGATGTAGCCAGCTGTACAGGCGCTGCGCCAGCAGTGCATCAGGCCGATCCATGCCGGTCAGCGTTTGCGACAGCGAGACAAAATTTGCGGGCACCGTAATGGCCGACGCCAGCGGCGCGCGGGCAAATGCGGGCAGCCACTGGCTCAACGCGCCAGCAACCAACAGGCCCGTCGAGCCGACTAACAGTCGGCGACGTGTAAGCGACATAAGGTGAAATCCTTTGCGGGTTGCGCCTAGTTGAGCGCGGTAGCGGCCGACTCTGAGGCCTGATTATCCAGTTCCTGTTTGGGGGTGCTGACGCCAACCGCACCGACAATCTCACCGTGCAGGGTCAGCGGGAAGCCACCGCCAAGGGCGACCGCCTGCGGGATTGCCAGCACGGTGGTTTCGCCCTGCTGCAGACGCTGCATAAACTTCAGCGACGGCGCGTGGTACAGCGCGGAGGTGCGGGCTTTGCCGATTGAAGCGTTCACGCAGCCCGGCGGCGCGTTATCAAAACGCTGGAAGGCGATCAGTAAGCCACTGGCATCGACCACCGCCACACAGCCGGTGCTTTTGGCGGTAGCAAGGCTGTGTTTGACGTGGTTGAGCACCTGGTCAGCCTGGGCGGCATTCAGGCCTGCGGCGGCGCAGGATGCTGCCGAGGCCAGCAACAGGCTCGAGGCGAAAAATAACGTTTTCATATCAGTCCTTAACGTAAATCCGGTCCAGCGTCTGCTGCCAGACAAAGGGGGTAAGCTGTTGATAGTTGAGGTCACGTTGCGCCAGCGCATCGACCAGCCCTTGCTGTGTGGTGACGATGCCCTGGCTCATCGCCGGAACCACGTTGACGTCCTGCAGGGTTTGCACCACTTCGCGCATCTCTTCTGCGCGGCGCTGGCCGTGCTCAGCCACCCGGCTAATCAGGTAATCCGGCAGGGCGGCATTCCAGCCCAGCGACGGGAAGCTGGCATGCAGCGAGTCCAGCACCGCCTGCTCCACACCGTACTGACGGGCGGCGCTCAGGCATTCGGTGGTCAGCGCTTCCAGCCCTTTGATCATCACGCTGCGGCACATTTTGATCGCGGAGGCTTCGCCCACGTCGCGGCTGCGGTACTGGCTGTTCATTCCCAGCGAGCGCAGCGTGACGTTCAGGGCTTCCGCCGTTTTACCGCCAATCAGCAGCGGCGTTTTCAGCCCCGCCGGTGGCACCGGGGCCATCACCGCCACATCGATATAGTCCGCGCCACGGGCCTCAATCAGCTCGGCGGCCGCCAGTTTGGTGGCCGGTGCCACCGAGTTCATGTCGAGGAAGGTCTGGCCGGGGTGCAGATCGGCGGCGGCGGCCATCGCCACGTTCAGCGCTTCAGAAGCGGTGACGGCAGAGAAGATCAGTTCGGCCCCCTGCAAGGCATCGCCCAGCGAGCGCGCCACGCGCACCCCCGCGCTATCGGCTTTCTCCACCATCGCCGCGCGGTATTCGGCGCGATCGAACTTGCGGTCCCACACGGTGACCTCGGCCTGTTTCGCCAGCGCCGCGGCGAGGATGCCGCCCGCTTCACCAAAGCCAATAAAGGTCATTTTTGTCATTACAGCGTCTCCTGTGATGAGGAAAGCGGCCAGACGGATGCCGGGATCATCACCTCACCGGCAAAAATCAGTCTGGCGGTGCGCAGCAGTCCGGCGCCGGTCAGCTGTTGCTGTTCATCGCGCTGCAACAGCACGCTGAATTCGCCGCCGGGATGCTCGACGCTCAGCCGCTGATCGCGTGCGGTGCCGACCCGGGCGAGCCCGTTGGCGACGCTGCCCGCCACCAGGCAGGCGCTGGCCACGCTCACCGCGCCCAGCACGCCAATCGAGGCGTGGCAGCGGTGCGGAATAAAGGTGCGGCTGTTGAGGGTGCCGCCCTGTCGTGGTTCCGACAGCAGCGTCATCTTCGGCACGGTGCGCTGGCTGACGTCGCCCAGATTCATTAACGGACCGGCCTGCAGGCGGATGGATTCCAGCCGCTGCTTCAGTTCAGCGTCGTTGTCCAGCTGCTCGCGGCTCTCGTAGCCGGTGCGGCCCAGATCGGCGGCCCGCAACAGCACCACCGGCATGCCGTTATCGATGCAGGTCACTTCGATGCCGTCGAAGACATTGCGCGGCTGGCCGGTGGGCAGCAGCGATCCACAGCTGGATCCGGCGATATCGCTGAAATTCAGCACTACTTCCGCCGCCGTGCCCGGCACGCCGTCGATCTTCAGATCGCCGTCGTAGCAGACTTCGCCGTCTGGCGTGGCGATCTGCGCGACCGCAATCTGCCCGGTGTTCTGCATAAAGATCCGCACTTCGGTAAGCGGATCGCCGGCCTTAACCAGCCCGCGCTCGATGGCAAACGGACCGACCGCCGCCAGCACGTTGCCGCAGTTCTGGCCGTAATCGACGATGGCCTTGTCGACGTTGACCTGGGCAAACAGGTAATCGACATCGGCATCGGCGCGTTCGGATCGCCGGACGATCGCCACTTTGCTGGTCAGCGGATCGGCACCGCCCAGCCCGTCGATCTGACGGCTGTCCGGCGATCCCATCAGCGCCAGCAGCACGCGATCGCGCAGATCCGCGTCTGCAGGCAGATCGTTGGCCAGCAGGCAGGCGGCTTTTGAGGTTCCCCCGCGCATCAGCAGGCAGGGCAGGCGGCGCTGGCGCATATCAGGTCTCCAGATCGTCAAGGGTGTCCAGGTAGCGCAGGCCTTTCTCGGCCAGCCGTGGGCGCATCTGGTAGATGTCCAGACCCAGTTCGCCCGCCGCCATGCGCACGCGTTTGCTCTCTTCCAGCGCTTCGCGCTTGCGGGCGCTTTCCGCCACCTGCGCCGCTTCGCCACGCGCTACCACCACCACGCCATCGTCATCGGCGACAATCACATCGCCAGGATTGACCAGCTGACCGGCGCAGATCACCGGCACGTTGACCGAGCCGAGCGTTTCTTTCACCGTGCCCTGCGCATACACCGCGCGGGACCAGACCGCAAAGCCCATCTCACGCAGCGTGCGCGAGTCGCGAACGCCGTGATCGGCAATCAGACCAATCACGCCGCGCGCCTTCAGCGAGGTGGCAAGCAGGTCGCCGAAGAAGCCATCCACGCACGGGGAGGTCGGCACCGCCACCAGAATGTCGCCGGGTTGACACTGCTCAACCGCGACGTGAAACATCCAGTTATCGCCCGGTGCCAGCAGCACGGTGACGGCGCTGCCCGCCACCGATTTGTTCTGCTGAAGGGGACGGATGGCGTGATCCAGCAGCCCTTTGCGGCCCTGCGCTTCATGCACCGTTGCCACGCCGGATGTTGCCAGCGACGCGATATCCTTGTTGTCCGCGCGCGGGATATTTCGCACGACAACGCCTTTTTGACCGATCGCACTCATGCCAGATCCTCCGTCACGCGGGGGAAGATGCTCTGATAGCCCTCGCCGTAAATGATGTCGCGGGCGGCGGTGATACCGACATTGCGTTTCGCCTGCACGCCACGCTGCTGGGCCACGCGGGTGTAGTACTCCCACAGGTGTTCCTGCCCGGCCATGCACTGGATCGCCGCGTACTTTTTGTCCCAGACACGGGTGATATCCAGCAACACGTCCGGCTTCCAGTTGCACTGCTCGGGCTGGTGCGGCTCAAAGCAGTACACCGGCGGCGCGGCAACGATCTTCTCGCCCGGACGGTAGCCTTCGGCCTGGGCGATAATTCGCGCTTCCTGCGCCAGATTAGTCGCCATCGGATGGTCGTAGTTGTAGGGATCCTGCAGGGAATGGGTCAGCACAAAGTGAGGCTGCACGCGGCGATAGACGTCCGCCAGGCGGAACAGTGTCTCTTTGTCCGCACGCAGCGGGTAGTCACCGAGATCGAAGAATTCGATGCTGGCACCGAGGATTTCGGCGGCGGCCTGCGCCTCCGTGCGGCGGGACGCCTTAACCTGCGCTTCGGTCATCGACGGGCCTTTACGCCACAGCTTGGCCGATTCGCCGCGCTCGCCAAATGACAGGCAGACGATATGCACCTGATAGCCCTGTTGCTGATGCAGCGCGATGGCGCCGCCGGCACGCCAGACGAAATCGGCAGAGTGAGCGCTGACCACCAGAGCGGTTTTCGGGGAAGTTAACTCAGTCATATTCGGGTTCCTTTGCGTTTTTTTTCATGCTGTCACGCAGGCGTATCCCCGGATAATTCATTTGATTGCAGTGGGTATGCGTTTTATTTATAGTTTGGCTCAGATCACAGGTTGAGAAGGAGCGGAAATGGCCCAGGAAATAACCCGGCAGGAACTGACAAACCTGATGCAAATCAGGGCATTTAGTCAGGTTGTCGTTCAGGGGAGTGTCTCAAAGGCCGCCGATGAATTATTTCGTACCCAGTCGGCGATCACCCGCGCTATTCGCGATCTGGAACTCACTTTAGGCGTGCCGTTATTTGAACGTCACGCGGGCGGTATGCGCCTCACCGACCTGGGGCAATGCATTCTGCCGCGCGCCGAACGGGCGATAGATGAGCTGCATGCCATCCCGTTATTGCTCAGCAAACTGCAGGGGAAAGGCGGCCGGGCGGAGTCAGAACCGCTGTGGCTGTTCAACGTCCGTCGCCTGCAAATCTTCGTCAGGCTGTGCCTGACCCGGCATATGCAGTCGGTTGCTCAGCAACTGGGGCTCAGCCAGCCGGCGGTCAGCGCCGCGCTCAAGGTGCTGGAAAACGGCGCGGGCATCGCGCTGCTGGAACGCACGCCGCACGGCATGATCCCGTCGCTGGCGGGACGGGAAATCGAGCCGAATATTCGCCGTGCCCTTAACGAGCTGCGGCATATTCCGGCGGATATTGCCGCCCGCAAAGGGGTGCTGGAAGGGACGGTGCGGGTGGGGGCCTTGCCGCTTGGCCGCACGCGATTACTGCCGCAGGCGATCGTGCGGCTGACCGCGCGGTATCCCGGCATCAAGGTGGTCACCAGCGAAAGTGCCTGGGGCATGCTGACGTCTGAAATGCGATCCGGCGAGATCGACTTTATCTTTGGCGCGCTGCGCAATACCGAAGAGATCAACGATATCAGCAACGAACCGCTGTTTGCGGAAGAGATGGTGCTGGTAGCCCGACGCGATCACCCGCTGGCGCAGGCACCGGTCAGCACCCAGGCGCTGCGCGAGGCACGTTGGGTGCTGCCGCGCTCCCATACGCCCGCCCGCAATCTGCTGGATAACTGCTTCCTGGCGATGGGCATTCCGACGCCGGCTCCGGTGGTCGAGAGCGGCGATCTGGCGCTGGTGCGTGGCCTGCTGCGTGATTCCGATATGCTGGCCGCCGTCTCCGCGCACCAGCTGGAATTTGAGCTGGCGTCCGAAGAGCTGGTGGTGCTGCCGATCGCCCTGCCGGATACCCGACGGGCGATTGGGCTGAGCTACCGCACCGGCAGCCTGCCGTCACCGGCGGCCGACGCGCTGATCGGCTTTCTGCGCGAGGTGTGCCACGGCAGCGAGCCGCGCTTATAACGTGCGGGCCGCTTCGATCAACGCATAGCGGTAGCCCCGAATGCCGTAGCCACAAATCACGCCCTGCGCGACATCCGACAGGAACGAGTGGTGGCGGAAGGCTTCGCGCTTGTGCACGTTGGTGATATGCACTTCCCACAGCGGCAGGGCCACGCCGGTCACCGCATCGCGGATCGCCACCGAGGTGTGCGTCCAGGCGGCCGGGTTGATCACCAGCGCATCAGCCTGCAAACGCGCCTGCTGGATCCAGTCGATCATCTCTCCTTCATGGTTGGTCTGGCGAAACTCGATAGCAATATCCAGTTCGGCAGCGGTATCGCGGCAGAGCTTGTCCACCGTTTCCAGCGTGTCGGAGCCATAGGTTTCCGGCTCGCGGGTGCCCAGCAAATTCAGGTTAGGGCCATTCAGAACATAAATGGTTTTCATGCGTTTTCCTCAGTCGTGGAAGCCAAACAGGCGCTTTGGCGTATCCCACAGGATTTTGCGGCGGGTGTTTTCGTCGGGGATCATTTTCTCCAGCAACAGCAGCTGGGTGCCCATGTCCATCCGTTCGGTGGCGCGCAGGAACGGCCAGTCGGAACCCCACAGGCAGGCATCTGCGCCAAAGGCGTCGAGCAGCGCCAGTAAATACGGCTGCGCATCGTGCCACGGGTAGCGCTGCTGCGAGAACTTGGCCATGCCGGACAGTTTGACCCATGTCCGATCCTGACCAGCCAGCGACAGCAGCGCCTGGAACGCCGGCTGCGACAGCCCGGCGTTAACGTCCGGTCGCCCGGAATGGTCGAAGATCAGTTTGGTGCGGGTGCGGTTCAGCAGCGGCATCAGCGCCAGCAGCTGATCATCCTGCACCTGAATCTGCGCAAACATCTCCAGCTCCGCCAGCCTCGCCATCAGATCGTCGAGCTGTAAAAAAGGGCCTGTGCCGAGCATCGCGACATTGAAGGCAATACCGACCACGCCGCGATCCTTCAGGGCCGCCAGCGTGTTGCTGTCGACGTCACGCGGCGTCACCGCAATGCCTTTCGCCCGTCCACCGGACTGGCGGATCGCCTCCAGCATGCAGCGGTTATCAAGGTTATAGGCCGAGGTCGGGCCGACCATCAGCGAATGGCGGATGTTGTAGGCTTCCATCACCGCCTGATAGTAGGCCGGGGTGGCCAGCTCGTGGCCGTCGGGGTGGTAGCCGCTGTTGGCATCATAGGGAAACTGCGCCGGATCGAACACGTGATGGTGGCAGTCAATAATCGGCAACGAAGTCATCAGGATGCTTTCCCCGCCACAGAGTAGAGCACCTGCTGATTGCGGGTTTGCTGGAACTCTTCCAGCGACACGCCGCGCATCGCGGAGTAGATATGCAGGTTGGAGACGCCAACCACCGCACCCAGTTTCTCCAGCAGGAAGAAGCTGACGCCGTAATGGATCATCCCGCGCCAGTCCAGCGAGCTGATCAGCGTGCGCTCTTCTTCGGTCAGTTTTGCTTCGTCATACAGCGCCTCTGGCGCGCTGCGGAAGCGCTCACGCCAGGCGGGCTGGATCATCTTGTGCAGGAATTTGTTGATACGTAATGCCTTCAGGCTGCGGGCCTGAGTGAACGGATAGGTGCCGGGCAATTTCTCCACGCCGCTGAGCTGCAGGTTGATCTTATCGCGCTGGCGCTGATGCACATCCACCGGCGCTTCTCTCGCCTGGTTTTCGAGGATCAGCGTGGCGATGCCGGTCATCGACGGCAGGTAATAGGCCTGATGCAGCTTTTCCACGTTGGCAGACAGCGCGCCGCGCATCACCAGCCACATAATCACTTCCGACCCTTCCAGCCCGCCCAGCGTGGCGTATTCGGCGAGGGTGATTTCGGTCAGGCGCTGCGGATCGTTGACGATCATATCGACAAACTGCGCATCCCACTCCGGGTTGTTAAAGCCGCAGCGCTCACCGTGCACCTGGTGAGAAACGCCGCCGGTGGCGACGACCGCCACTTTCAGATCCTCCGGGAAGCTTTCCACCGCGCGGCGCAGCGCCTGGCCGAGCTTGTAGCAGCGGCGGGCAGATGGGATCGGGAATTGCAGCACGCCAATCGCCAGCGGAACCACCTGCATCGGCCAGCCGTTATCGCAGGGTGCCAGCGCGGAGAGCGGTGAGAACAGGCCATGATCCAGCGGCTTGTCCTGGAAGAACGACATATCAAATTCATCGGCCATCAGACTGGCACCAATGTGCTGCGACAGGGCGGCATGGCCCTGAACCGGCGGCAAATCGCGCGGACCGCCGCCTTCATCCGCCACCGCATACTGCTCATCAATGCCCAGCGTAAAGGCCGAATAGTGATCGAAGAAGAAGGAGGTGACGTGATCGTTAAACACGTACAGCAGCACGTCCGGTTTCTTCTCTTCCAGCCAGCGTTGCATAGGCGCAAAGCCGTCGAAAATAGGCGCCCAGGCCCCTTCCTGTTGCTTGTTATGGTCGACTGCAAAGCCAATGGTTGGCGTGTGTGAGACGGCCAGACCGCCGATGATAGTAGCCATAGTTCTCTTCCTTCACTTATCGGTTATTCATACTGCGCGAGAGGGACGGCAGGTCGTTGAGATCAACCCCTTTTAGCTGTCGTGCCACCTGCGCAGGCTTATGTTGCGTAATCGAAAGCGCTGCCAGCAGAGCCGGGATCGCTAACACAATAAAGATGCTGGTTTGCCCCGGGAACACGCCGAGCAGCACGCCGCCCAGCGAGGAGCTGATAATCGCGCCGCTACGGCCAATGCCGTGCATCCAGCACACGCCGGTGGCACGCATTTCCGTCGGATAAAAGGCCGGTGAGAAGGCCTGCAAACCGGTCTGCGCGCCGTTGATACACAGCCCGCTGACAAACACCAGCAGCGCCAGCATGTCCGGGCCAAAGCCCCAGACGCCCTGGGAGACCAGGCAGAAACAGCCCAGCAGATAAAAGGCCGCGATAACATATTTCGCCTTCAGGCGATCCATCAGGCTTCCGACCAGCAGGCCGCCGACGGTGCCACCCAGCTGGAACAGTCCGGCGACAATCGCTGCGCGCTCCAGCGTGACGCCGCCCGACCGCATAATGGTCGGCAGCCAGCCGTTAAGCAGGTAGATGACAAACAGGCCCATAAAGTAGGTCAGCCACAGCACGATGGTACCGCCGGCATAGCCCTTGCTGAACAACTGCAGCACCTGCGCTTTTTTCGGCACAATCGGCGTCGACAGCACAAAGGCGGTGGTGGCGTTGAAGGTGCCGCCCAACCGATTAAGCACGGCGGCAATTTTTTCGCGGCTGACGTTGCGCACCACCATAAACATCGCCGACTCCGGTAATACCCAAATCAGCAGCGGCAGCATCAGCAGCGGCATCGCGCCCCCGAACAGCAGTACCGATTTCCAGCCAAAGTGCGGCAACATACCGGCGGCGATAAAGCCGCCCATCCCTGAACCGATATTAAAGCCGCTGTACATCAGGGTGATCATCAGGCTGCGGCGGCGTTCCGGCATATATTCCGACACCAGCGTCACGCAGTTGGGCATCACCGCGCCGAGGCCCAGCCCGGTCAGAAAGCGCAGCAGCGCCATCTCCATCGGCGAACGGGCAAAGGCGCTGCCCAGACTGAAGCAGGCAAAGCAGGCAATCGAAATCAGCAGGATCTTCTTACGGCCAAATTTATCCGACCACGGCCCGGCGACCAGCGCGCCAATCGCCACTCCAAACATCGCGGCGCCAAGGATCGGGCCCATCTCAGCATGGGAAATGCCCCAGTCTTCAATCAGGGCAGGGGCAATAAAGCCCATTACGGCGGCGTCATAACCGTCGAACAGGATAATTAAGAAGCACAGGGCCAGGATCAGCCATTGCTTCCCCGAGATGGCGCGGGAATCAATCCATCCCTTTACGTCGACAATGTCGTGGTTGCTCATAGGGTACGCTCTCTGTTTTTTTTATTAATCCGTGACCGGGTTAAAAAAAAATCCACTCACCTGGGATTGACGGGTGGTGTTTTTATCTGTTTTTGAGGTAAGTCTGTTCTGTTTTTTTATTATAAAACAGCCAGTTATATTGTTGTTGTTTTGTTGTGCCAATACCAACTTAAGCAGGGGCGGCGGCTTTGTCTGCCATAAAATGGTTATAGAGGCATGAGTTTTATTTATTCTGTGAGGTGTGCCGTAAGAAGAAACTGGGGCAGGGCGGCAGTTCGACAATGTAAAGATGTTCAAATATTTCAGGGTGTTTCTGACGTTTATTGATAAATCGCGTTATTACTCGTCTGCATATTTATTTTTAGAGAAATAAAACCTTTCAGGGATTTAGCCAGTAGCTCTATTTATTTACCCTACAAAAGATAATGATAAACCGGTGTATTAAAGAGACGGTCATCCCTTTTATGGCGAATTTCGGTCATAGGAAAAGCTTATGTTTAATTAATGCATCGGGAATGCAATAATAATCATGTTATTGATTAACAAGGATTTTAATTGATTATTTTAGTTTATTTAATTGCCTGAAAACGCATGCCTTGAGAAATCAACGGCAAACAGGTTAATTTAATAAAAATTACACTCGCTTATTTCAGTGGGGTTAAGAATAATCTTAATAATTAATACCAGTCTAAAATATCAGAACTTATTACAGCAGATGTGTACATACTTAAACGGAGGCAGTTCCTCTGTTAACACTTATTTCCATTTATTTGGCGCTCAGGTTTATTCCTGTCGTACTTAAAAGAGAGAATGTATTTTGACGACACTAAAACCCCTGTTAGCGAAAAACCGCAGTTGGGCCTTACAGCGCCGCCAACGCAATCCTCAATACTTTCGCCAAAACGTCGATTCCCAGCAGCCGCACTCGCTGTGGATTGGTTGCTCCGACAGCCGCGTCCCCGCCGAAGTCCTGACCGGCGCGCATCCCGGTGAACTCTTTGTGCACCGTAATATCGCCAATATGGTGGTGGCCGGTGACGATAATTTTATGAGCGTGCTGCAATACGCGCTGGAGTACCTGAAAGTGTCCCGCATAGTGCTCTGCGGCCATTACGGCTGCGGTGGCGTGCAGGCGGCGATAGCCCTACCGAATATTCCGCTGTCTGACGAAAACTCGCCGCTCGCCCGACGCATCACGCAACTGCGTAACGCGCTGGCACCGGGACTGGCGGACGCCGACGGTATTGAGGATGAAAGCGAAAAGCTGAATAAGCTGGTGGAGGCCAACGTCCTCGCCCAATTTTCTCACCTGATCGCCGCAGAGCCGGTGCTGAATATCTGGCGGTCCGGCGTGGAACTGGATGTGTTTGGCTGCGTGTATGACCTGCAGTCCGGGCATCTGAAAGAGTTAATCCAGCAAAGTGCAGAGGGTAAATCGCCATGAACTTAAGTCATCTACGTCGGGATATTCCGGCTGGTCTGGTCGTGTTTCTGGTGGCTCTGCCGCTCTGTCTGGGCATTGCGCAGGCCAGCGGCCTTCCGCCCTTTGTTGGCCTGCTTACCGGGGTGATCGGCGGGCTGGTGGTCACCACCTTTAGTCCGTCTAAATTCGCCGTCAGCGGCCCGGCCGCCGGTCTGGTGACCATTGTCACCGGCGCAATTGAAACCCTGGGATCGTTTTCCGCCCTGCTGTTCGCGTTAATCATCGCCGGCGTGCTGCAGTTTATGCTCGGCGTGATGCGTGCCGGACGCTTTATCACCCTCGTGCCTGGCACGGTGATCAAAGGCATGCTAGCGGCGATCGGTATTTTGCTGATTATGCAGCAGATCCCGGTGGCGCTGGGTGCTGCAGAAGAGAGTGAACTCAGCTCGCTGGTCACCGGCGGCGCGTTTAGCGTGTCGATCCCGGCGATTGTGGTCTCCGGCATCGGCCTGTTTATTCTGTGGTTCTGGTCGACCAACACCGTCAAAAACATCAAGGTGCTGAGCTGGGCGCCCGGCCCGTTAGTCGCGGTGCTGTTTGGCTGTATGGCGACGGTGGTGGGCGGCAGAATGTTCCCGGACATCGTCAGCAACCTGCCGCGCATTTCTCTGCCTTCCTTCGACAGCCTGGCGGCGTTGACCGGTGAACTGGAACGCCCGGACTGGAGCGTCTGGCAGAATCCGGCGGTGTACATGATTGCCGCGACCCTCGCCATCGTTGCCAGCCTGGAAACCTTGCTCAGCCAGGAAGCGCTGAAAAAACTGCGTCCACAAAATCCCGCACCTTCGCCGGATAAAGAGATGCGCGCGCAGGGTATCGGTAACCTGATCAGCGGCTTCCTTGGCGGCTTGCCGATTACCGCAGTGATTGTCCGCAGCTCGGTCAACGTCAGCGCCGGTGCGCAGAGCAAGATTTCAATTCTGATCCACGGCGTGTTACTGCTGGTGTGTGGTCTCTACTTCAGCGATCTGCTGAACGCCATTCCGCTGGCCAGCCTGGCGGCGGTGCTGCTGTATACCGGGTATAAGCTGGCGACGCCGCGCCTGTTTGTTGAGCAGTTCCGTCAGGGCGCGCAGCAGGCGGTGCCGTTCCTGGCCACCATCGGCGGGATTCTGGTGTTTGGCATGCTGGCGGGGATTGGTATTGGCCTGGCCACGCAGATCCTGTTCAGCATCTATAAGAGCCATCGCGGGGCGATGTTGCTGACGCGCTACGACGATCACTTTGTGTTGCGCTTCCAGCAGAACCTGACCTTTATGCATAACCCCCGGTTGAAAGGCCTGCTGGCGGAAATCCCGGAAAACAGCGTAGTGATTGTCGATCACGACAACGCGGAGTACATCGATCCGGATGTCAAAGCGGTGCTGAAAGACTTCGGTGAAGGGGCGCAGAAACGTGGCATCGTGCTGAATCAGTGGCCGGTGAAACTCGCCTGATCTGACAGGCCGTTAAATGAGCGTCAGTCTTTTGTTGCAAATGCGAAATTGCGTTCTATGCTTCGGGAGCAAAATTGCGCATTAGAGGGACTGACATGAGATTTAACGGCCTGGCAAAAGGATTTTTCATCCTGATCCTTTTTATCGTAACAGTGGCTTTTCTTGATGTACTGGGGCCGTACTACTCTTCGGTATTGTGGGCTGCGATCCTCGCAGTGATCTTCCACCCAATGAAAACAAAACTCCGCCAGATGATGGGTGACCGTAATGGATTGGCCACCTTTGCCACGCTGGTGGTGATCTGCTTAATCGTTTTCACCCCGTTGGCCATTCTTGTTTCGTCGATGGCGATTGAGTTCAATGTGGTTTACACCAAGCTGCAGGGCAACAATTTGCAGCTGCCGACCATCATCGCGGACGTCATGCAGCATTTGCCGGGATGGGCCAGAAGCTTCCTGACCGAACACCAGTTGGATACCGCCGCGCAAATCCAGCAGAAGCTCTCGCAGGTGGCGATGCAGGGCGGGCAGTATCTGGCGGGCAGCGTATTCCTGATCGGTAAAAGCACCTTCGGTTTCACCGTTGGTTTCGGCATCATGCTGTATCTGCTGTTCTTCCTGCTGAAAGACGGCGCTTATCTGGTCAATCTGATCCTCGCAGCGTTGCCGCTGTCCAGCTACGTGAAGCATCACCTGTTTATGAAGTTCGCGGCGGTTTCCCGTGCGACGGTCAAAGGCACGGTAGTGGTGGCGGTGGTTCAGGGCGCGCTGGGTGCGCTGGCATTCTGGATCACCGGCATTGATGGCATCCTGCTGTGGGGCGCATTGATTGCCTTCCTGTCCCTGATCCCGGCGGTGGGGTCGGCGATTGTCTGGGTGCCTGCGGCGATCTTCTTCTTCGCCTCGGGCGTGTTGTGGAAAGGGCTGTTTATCGTCGGCTTCTTTGTGGTGGTGATTGGTCTGGTGGATAACATTCTTCGCCCGCTGCTGGTCGGCAAAGACACCAAGATGCCGGATTACCTGATCCTGATCGCCACCCTCGGCGGGATGGAAATCTACGGTATCAACGGCTTTGTCATCGGTCCGCTGATTGCCGCGATGTTTATTGCCTGCTGGAACCTGCTTTCCGGGCGCGATAACCGCGAAAACAGCGATGAGATCGATGAAGAATTTATTGAAGAAGGGAAAGCCCCGCCGGAAGCCTGATTGGCCGGCTGGGTGAAATAAAAAAAGCAGCGCTCCGGCGCTGCTTTTTGCTTTATGAGACTACCCCGCCATTTCACGCTTAAACACCTCCAGCGTATGCGCTTTGACGCGAATAAATTCCGGATGACTCATGATTTCGGCGGTGCGCGGACGCGGTAATTCAAACGGCACGATTTCCGCCACCCGCGTCGGACGCCGCGTCAGCAGTAAGATTTCATCCGCCAGAAACACCGCATCCTCCAGATCGTGCGAGACAATCAACATCGTCACGCCGGTTGCTTGTTGTACCTGCTGCAACTTATCGCGGATAAACAGCGTCATTTCAAAATCGAGCGCCGAGAACGGCTCGTCAAGAAACATCACTTCCGGCTCGGTCGCCAGCGCGCGCATGATGCACACCGTCTGCTGCTGGCCGCCCGACAGCTCGTAGGGATAGCGCTGCAGATCGAAGCGGATATCAAACATTTCCGACAGCTCGGCTACGCGCTTTTTCACCGCACCGGCCTTCATTCCCCGGCGTTTCAGCGGATAGGCAATGTTGTTCCAGGCGGTCAGCCACGGAAACAACGCATCGCGATAGTTCTGGAACACATAGCCGATGGTGGTTTCTGCCAGCGTTTTACCATCAAACAGAATTTGCCCGCGATCGACCGGGATCAGGCCGGCAATCATATTCATCAGCGTCGATTTTCCGCAGCCGTTGGGGCCGAATATCGACACAATTTTGCCACGCGGGAAGTCGAGATTCAGGTCCTGATAAAGCGGTTGCCCGGCGAAGGTTTTATCCAGCCCGCGGATCGTGACGTGGGTATTGGGTTTAGGGTAGGGAGGATGGTTCATGCTTTGCCACTCCAGTGTACGCAGCGCTTTTCAATCAGCAGAAAGCCCAGATTCAGCAGATAACCAAAGGCGCCGGTAATCAGGATCGACGCGTACATGTCTTTAATATTGAACAGCTGTTGCGCATCGATAATGCGATGGCCCAGGCCGGTTTCCGAGCCAATAAACATTTCGGCAACGATCACGATCACCAGCGCCATCGACACGCCGGTGCGCAGGCCGACAAAGGTTTGCGGCAGGCTTTCCATCAGCATGATGTCTTTGAACACATGCCAGCGCGAAACGCCCATCACCTGCGCCGCCATGATGCGGGTCTTTTTGGCATTCATTACGCCGTACGCACTGTTAAACAGGATCACCAGCACCGCTGCAAAGGCCGCAATGGCGATTTTATTGGTGTCGGTGATGCCGAAGATCAGCATAAACAGCGGGATCAAGGCCGAAGAGGGCGTGGAGCGGAAGAAATCGACCAGGAACTCCACGCTGCGATACAGGCGTTCGCTGCTGCCGAGCATCACGCCCAGCGGCACACCAATCACCGCCGAGACGAAAAAGGCCATCAGCGTGCGATACAGGGTGGCACCGATATCCTGATTCATACTGCCGTCGGCCAGCTTGCTGAACAGGTAGCCGACGGTTTCACCCGGTGAGGGCAGTAATACCGGGTTCAACCATTTGGCGCTGACGGCCGTCTGCCACAGCAGAAACAGCAGCAGCGGCCCAACCAGCGGCAGAAGCTTATAACGCCATGATGACCTCATCTTGCAGCTCCTTATGCTTTGTAGATCAGCGGGGCAACCTGAAGTGGCTTGCTGAAAATTTTCCGTTCGGTAAAGACGTCATAGAATTTCTGGAACCATTGCTGATTCTCGCCGGTGAGCTGGTCATACATCACAAAGCCCGGCAGCGGCACTTCCTTCACCAGCGCCGCTTCGATACCGGTGTAGCCGGCGACATACTGACGCGCGTCGTCCGGGTTTTGCTGAATGTATTTCACCGCTTGGGCATAGGCCTCGACAAACTGTTTCGAGCGGGCCTTATCGGCATTGATAAAGCTGCTGGTCAGCGCCGCTGCGCCACCAAACCACGGTGCGTTGGCATCGCCCAGCACGTATTTGGCAATCACGCCGGTTTCCAGCACTTTGCCCAGGCCTTTCATCCGCGCCACTGTGCCGGTGGGCTCCAGGGTATAGACGCCGTCGATCTGGCCCGCCGCTAATGAAGGGACATGCTGGCCAATCGGCAGTTCGATCACGTTGGTTTCGGTGAAGCCATTCTTTTCCAGGATGATTTTCGCCATGGTGACGTTCTGGATGCCGGGTCCGCAGGCGATGCGTTTGCCTTTCAGGTCACCGATGGATGTCACGGTGCTGTTCATTGGTACCAGGAACTCATCCAGCACCATTTTTTCATTGGACGGATTGGAGCAGATAATTTTGAACAGATCCGGGCTGGTCAGCGCGCCCAGTCCCAGTGCGCCGGTTGCCGTGCCGTTGGCACAGCCATGAATGCGCCCGGTGATCATCCCCTCAACCACCTGTTGCGTACTGGCAAATTTCACCGCGCGCACATTCAGGCCTGCCTGTTTAAAGAAGCCTTTCTCAATCCCGACATATAAAGGCAGACCGCCGACAATCGGCCAGTAGCCAATCAGGATCTCTTCGTCTGCCGCCATTGCAGGCAGGCTCCCCAACATGCCACTGAGTGCAACGCCGCCTAAAGTCAGTGCCGAATACTTCATAATCTGGCGACGCATCGCATCGATAGTCTGTTTGTCTTTGCTGCTCATGGCTGATGACTCCCAATGTGGCCCAGTATGCGGGCTTGTATACAAGTTCGTTATTAACCAATGCAGGAGTTATGCCAGATCAGTCAAGGCAGGCAGGGCAGGCTTGAGCAGCGGCTTACACGGCGGGGAACCATGCGAATGGTGCGAATGATGCACCAATGTGGAGAATATGCCCCATTACTGCTAGCAGTATCACAGGTTCTGTTAGCAATACGGCGTTTGCTACCAAACGGTGAATCGCCTGCTATATTTTTAACCAACTCGTCGGTGAATTTGACTTACGGGCATCTCAGAGAGTGAATTTCTTCTCTCTCCAGCAGTATCCACTCAATGACCAGGGATGTTGCATGTCTGGGACTATGTTTGAATTTATCACTCAGGCGTTACAGTCTGTTCCCGGACTGGCTATTTTTCTGGCCCTGACATGTGGCTATGCCATCGGGCAGATCCGCCTTGGGCCGATCCAGCTGGGTGGCGTCTGCGGCACGCTGATTGCCGCGTTGCTGATTGGCCAACTGAACATTCCCGTCGATACCGGCATCAAAAACATCTTCTTTATGATGTTTATCTTTGCGTTGGGCTACAGCGGTGGCCCGCAATTCTTCGCCAATCTGAATGCCAAAGGTATCCGCCTGGGTCTGTTCTGCCTGATTGAGGTGGTGGCGGTGCTGGCGCTGGTGCTGACCGCCACGGCGGTGATGCATCTGGATCCGGGCACTGCGGCGGGGATGATGGCCGGCGCCGCGACTGAATCTGCCGTAGTGGGCACCGCCACCGACGCCATTTCCCGCCTGGATTTACCTGCCAGCGACATACTCCGCCTGCAGGGCAACGTGGTGACCGCCTACTCCATCACCTATATCTGCGGGCTGATCACCATCGTCATCGTCACCAGCCAGCTCTTTCCGTTGTTCCTGCGCGTTAACCTGCGCGAGGAGGCGGACAAACTGTGGCTGGAAATGGGCGGGCGGGTCGAAACCGACGGACAGTCTGCGGCACCGACCATCGTCGGACGCGGTTATCGGGTGGATGCCGGCGCCGGGTATACCGTGGCGGCGATCCAGCAACGGTTAGGCCAGCAAAGCAGCATCGTGCGGGTGCAGCGCCATGGTCGACTGCTGGGGCTGACCCCGGAGCTGAAGCTGCGCCGCGGCGATCGCGTGCTGCTGGTGGGCTATCGCGGATCGCTGATTGAGACCGCCGCGATGCTGGGCCAGGAAATGCCGGATACCACCTCGATTGCCGCTGCGCTGGAAACCTACCATGTGGTGCTGCTGGCACCGGCGATGGCCAACCGGCCCTTACGCGAAGTGACCTTGCCTGCGGGCCTGCATGTGGCCGCCATTCAGCGCGGCGATGCGATTATGCCAGCCTTACCCGCAACCCACTTACAGCTTCATGACATCCTGCAGATTTACGACACCACGCCAGGCGGCGGTCGCAGCTCGGGCGCCCAGCTCAGCCATATCGGCAAAAGGATGCCCGACAAGCTCGCCAGCAACCTCGGCATTGCCGGGCTGGCGATTGCTCTGGGCACCTTGCTGGGCAGCTTTACCCTCAACCTTGGCGGCATTCCGTTTTCAGCCGGAACCGGCGGCGGCGTGTTGGTGGTCGGCCTGGTGCTGGGCTGGTATCACGCCCGTCGTGCCGATCTGCATACGGTAAATGCCGATGCGCTGGCGCTGATGAAAGACCTCGGGCTGGCGGGATTTATTGCCGGGGTTGGCCTGTCATCCGGCCCGCAGGCGCTGGCGCTGATTATGCAATATGGCTTTAGCTTGCCGCTGCTGGGCATTGCCATCGCGGTGATCCCGGCGTCTCTTTCCCTTCTGGTTGGACACTTTTGGCTCAAACTCAGCGCCCCGGTGTTGCTCGGGGCCATTGCCGGGCAACAGTGCAGCACGCCTGCACTGAGTGCCATCCAGAGTGCCTGCGGAAATTCCACGCCGCTGCTGGGTTACACCATCACTTACGCAATTTCCAATGTCGTGCTGCCCCTGATGGGGCCGTTAATTGTCGGGCTGGCCAGTTCTCTCCAGCCTGTTTAGCTGTCAGGACTCTTCATTTTGGTAACTGAGGTAGGCATATGAACTGGTTGCATGAGTTGTTCCAAAAGTCTCCCGAAATTGCGCTGTTTCTGTCGATTGCGGCCGGGTATTACCTCGGCAAGATCAAATTTGGCAAGTTCCAGCTGGGCGGGGTGGCGGGGTCGCTGCTGGTTGCCGTGCTGGTCAGCCAGGTCGGCGTGGAGATCGATGCGGGGGTGAAATCGGTGATGTTTGCCCTGTTTATTTATGCGGTGGGGTACGAGAGCGGTCCCGATTTCTTCCGATCCTTAGGCAAGCAGTCGATTAAGGAGATCATTCTGGCGGCGGTGCTGGCGATTACCGGGCTGCTGACGGTGGTGGTGTTAGCCAAAGGCTTCGATCTGGATAAGGGGCTGGCGGCTGGCGTCGCGGCGGGGGCATTAACCCAGTCAGCGATTATCGGTACCGCCGGTGACGCCATCACCAAGCTGGGGCTGGGGGCCGATGAGGTTCAGCGCTTACAGGGCAACGTGGCGATTGGCTACGCGGTCACCTACGTCTTCGGATCCTTCGGCGCCATTCTGGTCTGTGTGAATTTGCTGCCGAAATTTATGGGTCGCAGCATCAAAGAGGATGCGTTAAAGGCCGAAAGCGCCATCCAGTCCGGCGTGCAGGTGTACGGACCGGGGCAGGAAGCCGCCGCGCCCGATCTGGTTGGCAGGATTTTCCAGTTGCCACCAAATACCGCCACCACGATTTCCGCCCTGGAAAATGGGTCAGATTTACCGATCACCATCGAACGGGTGAAGCGGGAAAAACAGGTGATGGAGCCGACGCCGGACCTGCAGTTGCTGGGCGGGGATATTGTGCTGGTGGTCGGCAAACGTACCGCCGTGGTCACCATCGCCCCAAGCCTCGGCAAAGAGCTGCACGCCGAGGAGGGCATGGAACTGACCATGCAACGGCGTGAAGTGGTGATCACCAGCAAGAAACTTGAAAACCGCACCTTTGGCGATATCCGTGCTGCCGCCGCGCAGGACGTGCGTCATGGGATATATGTCTCGCAGATTACCCGCCAGGGCAAAGCGCTGGCGCTGGAGCCGGAAACGGTGCTGATGCTGGGCGATGTGGTCACCGTATTTGGCGCGGAACAGGACGTCAAACGCGTGGTGGACCTGATTGGTCATGCGATTGTGCCGAGCGCCAAAACGGACTTCGTTTATATGGGCGCAGGCCTGGTGGTGGGGCTGCTGGTGGGATTACTGACCGCCAGAATCGGCTCGATTCCGCTGACGTTGGGCAGTGGTGGCGGGGCGTTGCTCTCCGGCCTGCTGTTTGGCTGGTTCCGCTCCCGACGGCAGTCCTTCGGCTATATGCCGTCGGGCGCGGTGCAGATCCTGAAAGATCTGGGTCTGGCGGCGTTCGTGGTGGTGGTCGGGATCTCTTCCGGCCTCCAGGCGGTGCAAACCGTCGAAAGCCAGGGGCTGAAGCTGCTGTTGATTGGTGTAGTGGTGACCATCCTGCCGTTAGTGCTGACCATGCTGTTTGGCCGCTATGTGCTGCGCTACAACAACACTGCCATTTTCGCGGGGGCGCTTAGCGGCACCCGCAGCGCGAACCCGGCGTTTGGTGAGGTGCTGGATAAAGCCGAAAACACCGTGCCAACGGTGCCGTTCGCCATTACTTACGCGCTGGCCAACGTGTTCCTGACCTTACTGGGGCCGCTGGTGGTTGCACTGGTTTAACGAGATGTCGTCTTACAGGTAGCCTGCCCGGGCGATCCCGGAATGGCAATTTGCTTTGTCAATGATGCTTCAAGGAGTAGTGACATGAATTTTAGCGACCCGGAAAAGCTCGCGCTGTTGAGCCCTTTTGAACTGAAAGATGCGCTGATGCAGCGGGCGGTTCAAAGTAACCAGTTGATGTTGAACGCTGGCCGTGGGAACCCCAATTTTCTGGCTACCACCCCACGCCATGGTTTTTTCCAGTTTGGTTTATTTGCAATGACCGAAGCCGAACGCTCCTACATGTATATGGATCATGTCGGCGGCTTTCCGAAGCGTGAAGGCATCGAGGCGCGGTTTGAACTGTTTGCCAAGCAGCATGAAAGTGTCCCCGGCGTGCGTTTTATCGAATCGGCCGTGTCGTATATTCGCGACCAGATGGGCCTGAATGCCGGCGATTTCATTTATGAAATGTGTGAGGCCATTTTGGGCTGTAACTACCCGGTGCCGGATCGCATGCTCAAGATGAGCGAAGAGATTATCGGCAAGTACATCCACACCGAAATGATCGGCACCTATCCGTTTGTCGGTAAGTTCGATATGTATGCGCTGGAAGGCGGCACGGCGGCGATGACCTATCTGTTTGCCAGCCTGAAGGCCAACCATGTGATCAATGAGGGCGACACCATCGCGCTCGGTATGCCGATCTTCACCCCGTACATCGAGATCCCCGAGCTTAGCGATTACAACCTCAAAACCATCCACATTGACGCGCCGCAATCCAATAAATGGCAGTACACCCACGAAGAGCTGGATAAGCTGCTGGACCCGAAAGTGAAGGCGTTCTTCCTGGTAAACCCGAGCAATCCGCCGTCGGTGAAAATCGATGAGGAGACGCTGCAATATATCGCCGAGATCGTGAAGAAGCGGCCTGACCTGATCATTCTTACCGATGACGTGTACGCCACCTTCGCCGATAACTTTGTCTCGCTGTTTGCCATCTGCCCGTATAACACCATCCTGGTGTACTCCTTCTCGAAATACTTCGGTGCCACCGGCTGGCGCATGGGGGTTGTGGCGACCCACGAAGACAATATTATCGACGCGGCGATTGCCCGGTTACCGGAAGCCAAAAGTAAGCAGCTCGACAAGCGCTACAGCTCGATCACCACCGATCCGCGCAGCCTGAAGTTTATCGATCGTCTGGTCGCCGACAGTCGCACGGTGGCGTTAAACCATACCGCCGGGCTGTCGACGCCGGTACAAGCGCAGATGACGCTGTTCTCAATTTTCTGCCTGATGGACGAACCGGGCGCTTACAAAGCCGAAATGAAACGCATCGTGCTGCGCAGGAAAGAGGCGCTGTATCGCGAGCTGGGCCTGCCGATGCCGTATGACACCAACTCGGTACGTTACTACCATCTGCTGGATCTGGAAGAGCTGGCCGAGCAGATGTACGGTGCCGAGTTTGTGAAATGGATGCTGGGTCAGTTGAAGCCGAATCAGGCGCTGTTCCGCCTGGCGGAAGAAACCGGCGTGATCCTGCTACCGGGCCGCGGGTTCGGCACACCTCACCCATCATGGCGCGTGTCGCTGGCTAACCTGAATGAGTATGACTACGCCAATATCGGTAAAGCCATCCGCAGGCTGTCTCTGGAATATTATGAGAAGTTTGTCGAAGCGACCCATGCCGACGTCCCGACGCCTGCCGCAAAAGCAGTAAAAACGGTGAAGGCGACCGGCGCAACCCCGAAACCTAAGGCTAAGGCTAAGAAAAAGTCATAGTGGTTTAGGGGTAAGGTGATGCTGGCAGCTCCGTTTGGGGCTGCCTTTTTATTTTTATGGGGTGTGGGAGGTGAAATCGATTGATGGGGAGATCGCAATGCCGTCTGAGGTGTAAAAGACCGAGCTGGTGAACTGGTAGACCTTGCCGCTCAGGTTGATGCTGACCCGGTTTCCCCATTTGTTGATCTTGGCATCCGCGGTATCCGCCGTCAGGAAGGGCGCAATATGGCCGAGTGCTTTTAGCGGATCGGTTTTTAATTCTGCTGAAAGGTAGTAACGGTAGACATCTGACACCGTCGCACCGCCCTGATATTCCGTTATATAAAGCCAGGTGTCCGGGCCAATCTGTTTCGCTGATAGCAATGCATCGTCATAAGGCGGGCCCATTGCGCGCTGATAGGCGAAATAGCAGAGGACTAATAACAACAGGAGAAGCGTCAGAATTCGGTGGGTCCATTTAATAACCGTGCTGAGTGACATAATCTATTCCTTGAAGTACTGAAGGTTAGGCGCAGATTGATGTGATTAGCCATAACCTTCTTTTTTCCATTTAGTCATACAGCCAACGACCGGCCTTGGCCGATTCAGCCAGCATTTTTAAGGTAAGTGGTTCCGGTTCAGTCCACTTCCACTTTTTGTCCTTTGAACGCAGAAAATTCAGAGGCATAAATACCCCTCCATTCGGCCAGTATTTGATGAATGTGAAATTGCCCTTATCGACATGGAATTTTTCGAAGTATTCAACAAGGATGTCTTCCCCATCCTCCCAGCACCATGGGTAATCACCTGTAGAAAGGCTGGTCTCCAGGGTAAGAGTGGGGCGCTTGAAGGAGAGGAACAGGGGCTTATTCCATCTTTCCTGATACCAGGCTAATAACTGAGCGTCAGTGCTGTTCATTTTGGGCCTGGGAACAGCGAGGGGGGGCGGGGGTTGTTGAGTGTGTCCATGGCAACTCCTCGACTCCTGTCTGATGGAGTGGCAATCCTATAACCGTGTGGGGTATGTGGGTAGGGGTTTTGAGGCGGGAATTTTGTGAAGTGTGCGCGGGTTGGCATATTTAGCCTGGCGTGCGACGACGTAACTTAGCGGAGTTATGCGTTAAGCAAAATTGTTTGGGCTGCATGATTATAACGGCGGGTTGCCACCCAACGAATCGGAAAATCGATACTGGAAAAACTCTAGAGTGATGGCCAGTTATTGTTGGCCACTACAGGCCTGAAACTCCGATTTAATTGGCCGCCTTTCTGGCAGGTTAACAGCACCTTAAGTGAGTGCTACACTCAAATTCTGTTAACCAATCATGGAATGAAATCTTACGCTATGGATACAACAGAAGAATTGAATGGAACATACTATTTCAATGGGTTATCGAACCTGACGCCGCAGGAGTTGCCGTTTTGGGTTCTGATTGAGGAGACGGAAAAACAGTTAGGTGTACAAGATATTGTCGCCGTCTCGGCGCTGATACTTGGTAACAACAGTGTTGCCGTGCCGGGTAAACCCATCACGGCAACCCCCGGTACTTCTGTGGCCTCACTGTTTTTTCGCAAACATCTGTCCTATAAATTTCAGCGGCGCATCCTGCCAACCCTGACGGCAAAATCCCTGACCCTTCGCGGGTTGAAAATTTTCTGGGTTAACAACCTGGGCGCATTTGTGGGCAGAGCTGTGCCCGTCGTGTGATGGATTATTCTGGGCAAAGATGTTGCCCAAATCAGTTTCCGCACAGTCCATCGTTATAATCTTCTTGTGCACCCACAGGATAAAATCTGGTGAGTAATATGGCTGATAACGCAACAGAGGTAAGGGAATTTATCCGGCGTGAACTGCCATTGGTTACTACGTTCCTGCTAAAGAAAATCGAAATCAATGATGATGATATTTTGCAGGAACTGTATGAAGCCGATGATATAGCAGAAATGTCTCAGAAATTCTTGCGGGTGTTCAATGTGCAATCTGCGGGTTTTAATCTTACCTCATATTTTCCCTGGAACTCCCCTTCGTTTTTTTCCCGCAAGCCGGTTAATCAGGGCAAAAAGGCACTTACCCTGGCGATGTTTATTGAGTCTGCTAATGCGGGACGCTGGCTGTTCGGGTGACTGGCGTCAGGGCATATTCTCTGTCCGTTAGTCTTTCAACAAACCGCAACCGCCTGCACGGGCAATCTGAGCACACCCAATTCACGGAGTGCATCAGATGTCTGATTATCATCACGGTCTCCGGGTTGTCGAAATCAACGACGGCACGCGTACCATCTCCATCATCTCCACCGCCATCCTCGGGCTGGTCTGTACCGCCGAGGATGCGGATGCGATCGCGTTCCCGGTAAACACGCCGTTTTTGTTAATTAACGTACTTTCTGCCATCGGCAAGGCCAGTAAGAAAGGCACATTGGCTGCATCTTTGCAGGTGATTGCAGACCAGGTTATCCGGGCGCGCAGCTTGGATTTTCGCGGTACGCTGAATTCCCGCCGGGAGGTTTCCTATTACGACACTACCCTCGGCAGTGTGATAACGCAGATTGCTGAGCGTAAGAGTCTGAAACCCATGCTGGGGGATGGATTTGCGGCTCTGCCGGTCGCCCATATCATCAATGCCAGAACATTAATTGCAGCTGCGCTTTTAAAACCCATGAAAGCATTGTAGGGATGATCGTCTCGCCAGGCCCAACTAACAAGGTGCCAATTTTACGCATGACGAAAGACAGCCATCATTGCTTCACTAACAGGCCCGCGAAAGCGGTTTTTTTGTATCTGAATTCTGAAGGAATAAAGGCATGCGGCACTTTTGCGACACCGACTACCAGAAACAAAAAAGCCACCTTCTAAAAGGTGGCTTAATATCCTGATTTAACAGGGAAAATTCGGTGGCCCCAGCTGGACTTGAACCAGCGACCAAGCGATTATGAGAACCGTGACCCAACCATATAAAACAATAGCTTACGATGTATATCAATAACTTAAGTGTTGAATGTTATTGAATATTGTTGAGCCTTTGAGTTCTGGGGGGACAAAAAGGGGGCTTAATTCTCAAGGGGGTTCATTCTGATCGCTTCTTCAAGATGGTCAGGGGCAAAGTGCGAATAACGCATTGTCATTTTGATATCAGTATGTCCAAGTATTCGCTGTAATACCAAAATGTTCCCGCCATTCATCATGAAATGACTGGCGAAAGTATGACGTAAAACATGCGAAAGTTGTCCGTCTGGTAGTAACAAATCAGCGCGATGCACAGCTTTTCGGAATGCCGAATAGCAAGACGAAAAAAGCGGTCCGTTAAGTTTTGGGATCGGCAGTGAATCGTAAAGTGCTTGGCTAATAGGAACGGTACGGTTGCGATTACCTTTCGTTTTAAAGAATGAAATTCGTTTATTTGAAACCTGTTGTTTCGTCAAACTCTCAGCTTCGTTCCAACGTGCGCCAGTAGCAAGGCAAACCCTCGCCACGTGGTATGCACTGGGATTACGGCTGTTTAGACATTCTTCAAGAAGCCTTTTAATCGCATCGGCTTCCAGATAAATCAGTTCACTTTCTTCAGATTTGAAAGGTCGCATCTGCTCTAAAGGATTATCACCTTTCCAGTGGCCCAACCGCTTCAGTTCATTGAAGACCGCTCTAAAATAGGCTAACTCAAGGTTAACCGTCCGCGGCGAAACCTTCTCAACTCTGGTAGTACGCGATAGTTCGCCTGATAAACGTTTTTTTCGATAGACCGAAAACAGCGTGGCAGTGAATTCATGCGCTAAAGGCTCACCCATACTGCTACAAGCAAATTCCATCGCACCTTTACGTCTTTCACCATCATCAAGAGTAATGCCATGCTCGTCGAACCACTGATTGACCAAATCTTTTAGTTTCCGGCGATCTTCTTTTCCTTCAAGCCACGGTTTGACGTGAAGGTTTTCCACGACATGATTTTGATATGCCAGAGCCTCCCCTTTCGTGGAGAAGGTCTTACGAATGCGCTTACTGGGTCTACCTTTTGGCTTTCCTTCAGGATAAAAATCAAGAAGCCATTTTCCATCTGTTTGCTTTCGAATGGACATGATTTAGTTGGTAATTGTCATAATCACGCGACCAATAACTTCGATGTCTTTCAGTGCACAATCAAAAGAAATCTCACCACCGCTAACGCGTACTTTGTTAATTGGAATGCGAACAAGGTTTCTGATACTGATTTTACCTTCTACGTTTATCAGCCATTCGCCGTCATACACTTCGGGAAAACTTTGCTCAACAATGTACTGGGCTTTATCACACTGTATGCAAATCGGAGTAGAGGGGAGGTGCAGCCCTTCGCGGAAAAATGCTTTGTCTAAGGAGGTCAACCCAAGATCATAAAGCTGCCCATCAACAAGTTTTTTTCTTTTAAATTCGACTAAGTCTAGTTTTGTTGTTTTTTCAGTTTTGTTTTCGCCGGTTGCAAGCCATTCAAGTGTTGCACCAGTTTCCAAAGAGCACTGAACAACTATATCAGCAGGGAACACGCCACGCGTTCGCCTCGCAGACATGCTACTAGAGGCCATCTCCAAGTGGTCAGCCAGTTGGCCAGAGGTGGTAAATCCATATGCCTCACAAACACGATCCAGTACACCCGCGCTATCAGTAGGCAGCTTTGCATTTCGTTTTAGTTGCATAGTTAGGCTTGCAAACTCGATTTAATCGAGTTAACCTCCGTTTTGTTCACTAGATATTATCGAATATTGTTGAATGTTGCTGCATTCAACCGAATACGGGAGTTTGCCTTATGCGTCCAAACATTACAATCACGATCCCAACCCCATACCTGCCACTTGAAACCTATTGCACCCTCACCGGCATTGCATTAGGTACAGCACGCGACATGATTCGCGATGGCCGTTTACCAATTCGTGGCAAAGGTAACAAGCCTCGTGCTCGTGTTGAAGTCAACATGGCGGCACTTACTATCGAAGCATTAGGCGAAAGTAATATTTCGCTTAATGCGTAATTCATCCTAAGTGTTAGATAGGGACGAATCATGTTTGATTATCAGGTTTCCATACAACCGCACTTCGATAATGCCTGTCAGACCTTTGCCAGCCGCCACAACATCCGCCAACTGGCCGATAAGCTGGGGATGAATCATCAGACTTTGCGTAACAAACTGAATCCTGACCAGGTGCATCAGCTAACCGCAATGGAAATAGCTGCAATTACCGATATGACCGAAGACGCTACGTTGATAGACGGACTGCTGGCACAAATGAAATGTATGCCGGCAGTCCCTTTTAATGAGGCTAAAGCCGAGCGCATGACACATTACGTTTTGCAGGCAACATCGGAAATAGGGAAGGTGGCCGCTGCTGCTGTTTCAGGACAAAAAATGACTGCATCGGGTAAGAGTGCATTCATGGAAAATATTAACGCTGGTATTCGCTGCCTGTCTTTGATCGGTCTAAGCGTTCACGCCCGGGTACATTCAAACCCTGCTTTGGCAAACACCGTTGATGCAATCAGCGGTCTTGGTGCCTCAATCGGACTGAGTTGATTATATGACGACAATCTCAATGGCTTCCCTACTCAAACGTCGAAGCCCGTCGGCATCATACGGTCACGGCTGGATCATGGGGGAAGACGGTAAACGCTGGCATCCGGTGCTGAGTGAAAAGCAATCTGCCGTTAATGAACAAGTTAGAAAGAGAGGTAAGGCATGGCTATTGAAGCTGACTCCGCATTGGTTGCAATAAACACAGGCGCTAGGACTGCTGGCCTGAATCACGTAGCTGAATTGCGATCCAGATTTTGGGGAGAAAATAGCGAAAAAGACATTTCGCGCTTTATGGATGATATGCGTGATATCAGGGATAGCAATTATCAGGAAAACAAACGGGCGTTAAGCGCAATCTTTTATCTGGCGAACATTAAAACTGACCGCCATGAGCTTGATTTTAGTGAGCTGACCACTGATGAAAGAAATGCGCTTATTCGTGCCATGAATCATTTTCGTGCAGTTGTGAGTTTATTTCCTAAAAGATTAACTCTCACCAATTAAATAAGCCTCTTCAGTAAATGACGTCAACCCGTCGGGCATTCTTTCGCCCTTAATCAGGAAAAGTAAAATGAGAAATATTGAAACCCATAAATTCGACAGTGATGTAGAGGCGATGACCGCCTTGCTGAATAAAGCCCGTATTGAAGAGCGTAAAGACCGCGCAATGGCTGTTTCTGGCCGACTTATAGAACTGGCGGTTCATATTCATCAGCAGGGCTTAAGCGGCATTGAAGCTGCCGACCTGATCCGCCGTGAAGCCGAACGCTACGACAACGAATCAATGGAGCTGCACTAATGGCTGACTCAATGGATTTGGTACAGCTTCGCACCGAAGAAATGCTCGCGCGCAACATTGCTCAGGTGACTCACCGCCTGATTACGGTCAGTGCCTCTTTTTGTCAGGATTGCGACGCGCCCATCCCTGAAGCTCGCCGTCGTGCCATCCAGGGAGTAACCCGCTGTGTTGCCTGTCAGGAAATGACCGAACGTTACGCGCAGTATCAAAAAGGCGGGGCGGTTTAAGTATGGAAACGATTATTGATGGCCGTTACGCCGTTTCAGTGCATCAACCAAAACTGCCGGGTAAACCCCGGCTTCTTGCTTTACAAAAACTAACCTGGCGTGAAAGGGATGGTATCCGCAAACAGGTCTTTAACATCATGGCTCTCTATTCAGATCCGGTGATCCTTACCCGTGATTTGGTCTCTGACGCTATCGGGCAGGAAGTGCTGCGCAGGGGCATGAAAACCATCAGCAGCTATGTTGCAGAAACCCGCAGGCTGGCAGAGTTGACGGAACTGGCGCTTGCAGAGTTAGAAGCAACACATGACTGATACCGCGCTGAATCCGATACAGGGTGAATATCACGCCGTTAACCACATGCGGCGTGAATTTTTTGCACCTGGCGCACCGAAAGACATCACCCTGACCGAGCTAAAACTGTGGCATAAGGATGCCGCAGACCATAACTGGAGAAGCCAGTACCTGCACGACATGCCGGATTTTCTGGCCGGTTATTTTGGCAAGCGTTACGCCAAATTACTGGGAAATGAAAAACAGGGTCGCCGCCGGGCCAATACATTTTTACGCCAGACTATCGGCAAGAATGTATTGCCACGCCTGCAACTGGTTCAAAACCGTTACAAGCTTTCTGAATCCGCCACCTTCGAGCTGCCGTTTATTAAGCAGCTACAACGCCTGCCCATGCTGGCACGTCAGGACATCCGCGATTTGGCTTATAAAGTCGGCACGTTCATGACACAAAGCGTGGCTGACTTTACCACGGCTGTAGCCCTGCCCGATGACGCTGATGAAGAATACATTACCCTGAACGCTTACCGTTATATTGCTGAACTGACGGCGCTTACCGGTACTGTTCCGCCTTACTGGTCTGAATTCCAGGCGGGTAACGGCGTGCTTACCCTGCGTAAAGGTCAGTCCGGCCTGCTACGTATGATGGCGCCGGAATGGTGGCGCGGTCGCCTCAAAAAGATGCGTGACTTGCAGCGTGAGCACATGGCAATAGCAGTAGGGCAGGTGCAGAAATCTGCCTCGCCTTACGTGTCACGCAGCACGCTGGCCGAATGGATGGAACAGAAGAAACGCAACCGGGATTTCTTTAAGCGCTTCGATTTGATTAATGAGGCAGGGGATCGCATTGCGCTTGATGAAATGGTTAATCGCAGCGTGGCTAACCCGGCGATACGCCGACGTGAGTTAATGACCCGTATGCGTGGTTTTGAAGACGTTGCCAACGAAACCGGCTGCGTGGGCGAGTTCTATACGTTGACCGCACCTTCTAAATACCATGCGGTTTACAGCCAAGGCGGTTTTATCTCTCAGTGGAACGGCTCAAGCCCGAAAGATACGCAGCGTTATCTCTGCAAGGTCTGGTCAAAAATCCGCGCCGCGCTTTCCCGCGAAGGCATTCACCTGTTTGGTTTTCGTGTGGTCGAACCGCATCACGACGGTACACCGCACTGGCACATGCTGCTGTTTATGGAGCCTGAGCACAAACAACGCGTGTATGACATTATGGCCCGATATGCTCGTGCTGAAGATGCGCACGAGATGAACACGCCGGAATCACGCAAGGCACGTTTTCATGCCGAAGCTATCGACCCGACTAAGGGCAGCGCTACCGGCTACATCGCTAAGTACATTTCCAAGAACATTGACGGCTACGCTATGGACGGCGAAAAAGACGATGAAACTGGGGCAAATATGCGCGAAATGGCGAAAGCTGTTTCGGCCTGGGCATCGCGCTGGTCTATCCGTCAGTTTCAGCAAATCGGCGGTGCGCCTGTCACGGTATGGCGTGAACTGCGTCGCCTTAAAGATGCCAGCCTGCCAGACAGTAAAATGGATGCCGTGCTTGCGTCAGCTTCTGTTGCAAGCTGCTGGGCCTCTTACACCATGGCGCAGGGTGGCCCGCTGGTTAGTCGTGATGATTTAGTGATCCGCCTTTGCTACGAAATCACCGAAATGGGGAATGAATATGCTGAAGACGTCCAGCGCGTTAATGGTATTTACTCGCCTTTCATTGCTGGTTCTGAAGTTCTCACGCGTTTGGTTAAGTGGGAAAAGGTCGCCAAACTGGCCGATGCGCCAGCGGAGGCTGCTTTTCATAGCGGCTCTGCCGCCCCTTGGAGTTCTGTCAATAACTGTACGGGGCCGCAGCGCCGACGGTTAAAGTTAGAACTTAAAGCCAGGGGTTTTGAGGGTAGTGAGGAAGAAATCAGGCTACTGGTAAGCGGGTGTAGTTTGGACGCTGGTTCTAAAATGCGTCTTTTTTACCGGAGTGGGCGTCTACAGGAAGATGATCTGTGGAAGCAGTAACTTTTCTCGCTCAAAATTCAAATCACTCCCCGGCAAGTTTGCGTCCCAGCACTCGTGCGACATCATATTTGAGTTCGGCAGCTTTACTCTCACACATTCGAAGGGCGTTTGCCCACTGCGCGGTGGTTGGCTCTATAGTCATGTCCCTGGAAACCACGACCATGTATAAGCATCTCCCCGTCGCGCGTTCACCTGCAACGAGGCATGCAACTTTAGTTTGCCCGATAAGTTCAATGCACGCTTTCCTCATAACCTGTTGGTCCTCAAGATTTTTAGTGGATAATATGGGGCTGATTTCTCCCCTCATTTAGTAAAAAAACAATTCACAAATCAATAGAAAAATTATACTGTGTTTATGTACAGTGTTTTTGGTTCGGAGGGAAGAAATGGCAGATGATTTACAAGAACGAGTAATGATTGAGCGGGTTGAGCTTATCGCAAGACTAACCACGGAAGGGGTTTGTATGGAGCGTGACAGGGAAATAGCCCTGGCTTTAATTGCTGAAATCGCAAGCGATTGCACTTTAAGTAACCAAAATTTTTCGGTCATTTTTTCGACCGTACCTGCAAATTGAGAATCCTTTTAGGTGGCTGCGTGGATATTAAAAAAAAGTACCATTTGAATCTAAAGGTTCCTATGTTGAAACATTCCTCGTAGGGGCTGGTTTGTGATGTGATAGAGCTGGGATTAGCTCTTAAAACTTATAAAAAATTCAGAGAAAGACAATGCATGCAGTAGCTGCATGGATCCGCATGAAAAATTCATAGCAAAAAAAACATGACGGCACCAGGCAGGGTGCCGTTTTTATTGGTCATGCAGGTGCATAAAAAACGGTGCACGAAGCGGGCAGGCGTGGCGGGGATAGCATTGCGCGCGAGGTGTACAAACATGTATGCGTAGGCGCCGCGTGCTGCACCGAGACGGGCGATAGGGTATCGGCGCCATCACGCGTCAATCAAAGTAGTTAAGCCCTTAAAATCGATTTGAGAGCCTTTGCTGATTGCTTGCACAGGAGGGGGTTATTTTGTACAAATGATGCACATGAGCATTGGACCTAACACAGTATGGAGTGATTATGTTCGTTCCGAATTCAATCATTGCAAGTCGGCTTGCATCTGAAAATGTTGGGCTTTGGTTAGACTATGACCGAACCAGTCTAACTATTGGAATTATTGTCAAACTGCCTACGATGGCTATTAAATCAATTTTATTGGGTGCCCCTACAATCATTCACTTTGCAATGACTTCAGGTGATAACAATTATATGTCCTTAGGAATGTCCGTAAAAGATACAGATGATGTTCCATTAATTTTTGTTAGGCCGATTAAAGATGAGATTGAATCACCCGGGTTAATTCATCTTATAAATGAAAACTTCATTAGGATAAGCATTACTTTCTTCAATGACCTAAATCATAGCGTCGCTTATGGCGTTGTTTCGCTTGATGTTGAAATTATTCGTGAAGTTAAAGCATGGCTTTTAAATGGATTTAGACCTCCAGCCTCTTTTGCTTTACTAAATATATTAGCAGACTCTTTTTATTCAGAATTGGTTAAAAATTACATTTGCGATAAAAAGTGGCCTACTAAAGTTGTAAGTCAGATGATGGAAATAAATGAATTAAAGTCTTATCCGATGTCTGTATACGATAACCACCTTCCCAGTATGTATTATGATTTATCAGAAGGTAAGGATGGCAGCGAAGGGTATGTACAGGAGGAGATGATTGCACGTTCTCTGGTCAGTCTTTTTAGGGGGGATGTAATCCAATCTCCACTTATAATACATGGAAATAAAAAAAGAGAATTGACGGATGTTTTAGCCATTGATGACCTCAATGTTTTGTTGATTGAATCTAAAAGCTCGGGGGTTGTAGAGAGAGGGAAGTTGGTTTCATTCAGCAGGAGTAAAAGTACAACTAACCGATTACTTAAAGAGGCTCTGGGGCAGATAACAGGCGTAGCAAAAAAATGCTCGCTTGGGATTAAGCTCGTTGATTGCGAGAGGGAAGTAGAGATTAATGCAGGGCATAATAAACACATCATAATTATTATCCCTGAGCTTTCACTTGTCGAAGATGGTGAGCCTAATCAAAAAGTGCGTAAAATCTACGAAGCGACAGGTTGTAAAGTGCATGTGTTAGACATGCATGCGCTCATTAACTTTATTAAGCTATCGCGCAATCACCCTCCATTATTCTGGGACCAATTAGAGGATAGATTTACCTGCGCATATGATAATGAGACATTTAATATCCAAGATGTTGATTCGTCACTTCCAATGTGAAAAGCACCTGCCGATACAGGTGCCTCTATCTAGACCTCTAACGTGTAATTTTTGAATGATATTACGGGCTGACCAATCCAGTAATTGATTTCCTTCATTCGCTCTTGCAGTGGCGTCAGCTCATTGCGAACAAAAACCTGTGCAGCTTTCACCGCGTCGCCGAATCCGCCGGAGTTGTCCGGGATAATCCCCATCATCTGCGGCGGCACGCGGTGCGCGCTTAACAGGTCGTCGCGGCTGGCCTTCTTGATGTTAAAGAAATCGTCTTTTGTCGCCACTTCACTGAGCGGCAGGATCTTAATGCCATCCGGTTTACCGTTCGGCGCGTACATAAACAGGTTGCGGAAGTTGCCGATCCCTTTCGTGTCGCGCATCGCCTGGCGCATCCGGTCAACGTCGCTGCTGCTCTGCGCCGCGTCGGTCATGTAGAGAATGTAACCGGCGTGCGCGCCGTTCTGATAGTACTTGCGGCGGAATAGTGTCGCCGCCTCATTCAGCCATGCGGAATTTAGCGCGCTAAGGTATTCCGGCAGGCCGTACAGCTCCTGATTGATATCCGGCTCCAGCAGGTGAAACACGCTGTCGGCCGAAAATTCATGCGGTTCTTTCCAGTCATTCACAAACCAGTAAACGCCATCCTTCACGCCTCTGCGGGTAAATTTGGCCGGTGTGGTTTCAAGGCGCAGCGGCTTACCCAGGCCATTGCGGCGCAGCTCGGCAAAGGCATTGCCGAAGACCAGGTAATCAAGCGCAAACTTGCTGAACTCCTGCTGACTCATCATCGGGTGTGGGATAAAGGTCGAGGCCAGAATATTGCGCTTCACGTAAATCGGCGAGCTGTGATGCACGGCCGAGCGCAGGCTCTTAGCCAGCCCGCTAAAGCTGACCGGCGGCTCAAACCAGCGCCCGTTACCGATGCACTCGGCGTAATCCAGAATGTCGTGCTTATCCATGACCGGCGTCGGATCGCCAAAGGTAAACGCCTCGGCGTGCTGCTGCGGTGCGGTTGCCTGTACAGGCTGCGCGGTGGCGGTGTGAGCCTTGCGGCCTCTGCGTTTGCTCATCAGTAAAATTCCAGAATAGAGGGGTTAGCGCCGCCGCTGGCAGCGGTAAGCGGTTCGTTTAACAGGGCGTGCATGATTGCCCAGGCGACGTCAGCATGGCTGGCTTCTTCGCTGCGGCTCGCCTCATAGGTTGAGCGGTTGCCGCTGGCCGTCATGGTTTTGCGGATAGCCATAAACGACTGCGTGATATCCGTCGCCCCGGCGTCATACTCAAGGCGCCCGCTGCTGATCGTGTCTTTTGCCTTCAGTACCATTGTTGTTTTCACTTCCGGCGAGTATTTGATTTCACGCGCGGCCGGATAAAACTGGCGTACCAGCTGGTAAACACCCTGGCCGATGCCGGTCGCATCAACGCCGATATATTCCACGGTGTATTTTTTCGTTAAGTCCTCGATAGATTTCGCCTGCGCGGCAAAGTCCATGCCCCGCCACTGGTGACGCTCCAGTACGCGGAACTTTCCGCCCGCAACGAGCGGCGGCGCGATAACCGCACAGCCTGCGCTGTCGCCGGTATGCGACGGGTCATAGCCAATCCAGACCGGCCGGTATGCAAACGGGCGCGGCAGGTACGGGTTAAAGTCTTCCCACTCTTCCAGGCTGTCGATCATGCAGCTTTGCAGCTCAGCGAACGGGAACACGCTCGCCTCATCGTCCACAAACTCACACATCAGCAGGTTCTGATATTCCGCCGGGCTGTATTCAAGCTGCAGCTGGTCAATGTCGAACAGGTTGCAGCCGCCGGTAAGCGCATCCTCAACCGTGACAATCTGCCGCCACTGCCCGTCACCGCACAGCGCGCCTTTCGCCAGGTGAGAATGCGACAGGTCAATCTCGATGCGATCATCTTTGCTGCGACGCCCCTTGTTAAACAGCTCGCCTGACCAGAACGGATAAGCGCTGTGTGACAGGGCCGACGGCGTGGAAAAGTAGGTGGTGCGCCATTTCTTGTGCAGCGACATGCCGCTGGCGACTTTGCGCAGCTCCTGGAATTTCGGGATCCAGAAATATTCATCCAGATAGAGGTTGCCGGTGTAGCTCTGCGCGGTACGCACGTTCGTGCCGAGAAATATCAGGCGCGCCCCGTTCGGCAGCACGATGGGATCGCCTTTCAGGTCAACGTCAGCCTGGCGGGCGAAGTCGATGATGTAGTTTTTAAAGACGTGCGCCTGCGCTTTGCTGGCTGAAAGAAAAATCTGATTACGGCCGGTGGTCAGCGCATCGATCAGCGCCTCGCGGGCAAAGTAGAACGTTGCGCCAATCTGGCGCGACTTCAGGATATTGCGGATGCGGTGAGTCAGCCCGGCTTTATGCCAGTTGAGCTGATACTCAAAGCAGTTATCCATAAACACGCCGGTCAGCTTGTCTACCTGTTCCTCGCTGAACTCATTTTTAACAACCGGCTGGCGCTCGCCTTTGTTGCGGTTGCGCACGTTGGGGTTTAAGTCGGCCTCGTTGCCGCTGCTGCGGTAGCGCTCAACGCGGGCAAGGCGCTCAATCTGACGGCCGAGCGCGTCTATCTCTTTGTAATCACCATTCCCCTTTACCTCTTTCATGATGAGCTGGATCAGCCGGGCCTCCATGCTGGATTCCACGCGACTGATGGGCGCAACGTTGTCCCACGCGTCGCGCAGCTTCCAGCTCTGCACGGTTGGCGTTTTCTGTCCGAGCGTCTCCGCAATCTGGCGCACGGAATAACCCTGCCAGTAAAGCAGCGCGGCCTGACGGCGCGGATCGCTGATGATGGTTGTCGGTGTCGTTTTCATACCGGCAAGGCTACCGGTGCCGAAAATGGCGCGCCTGCTGTCCCTGTTTGCTGATGCATCAGCGGGCTGGCATTCGTTGAGGGATTGTGTGGCGACGGGGAAACTGGCCCCGAACCGACCCAACACCTGACCGGAGCCTGATTAATGGCAGCAATCAAAGCAAAGCGTTTTCGTATCGCAGTTGAAGGCGCAACCACTGACGGCCGTGTCATTTCCCGTGACTGGATTTCGCAGATGGCGAAAAACTACAGCCCGGAAATGTACGGCGCACGCATCAACATGGAGCACATCCGGGGCTATGCCGCTGACAGCACCTTCCGCCGCTTTGGCGACGTGACCGCCGTCGAGGCGGAAGAAATCGGCGAAGGCCCGCTCAAAGGCAAGCTGGCGCTATTTGGCTGGATTGATCCGACGCCTGAGCTGGTCGAGCTGACCAAAGCGCGCCAGAAAATCTACACCTCCATTGAAGTTAACCCTGAGTTCGCCGACACGGGCGAGGCGTATCTGGTCGGCCTTGCCGTCACCGACGACCCGGCAAGCCTCGGCACGGAGATTCTGAGCTTCAGCGCCACGGCCAAAGTTAATCCGCTGGCGTCACGCAAGCAGGATAAAGGCAACCTCTTTACCGCCGCTGAAGAAACCGTGATCGAGTTTGAAGAGATGGCCGAGCCGTCACCTTCACTGCTGGCGCGCATCTCGGCGATGTTCTCTGCCAAAAAGAAAACCGATGGCGAGCAGTTCGCCGACGTCAGCGCGGCGGTAACGGCCGTCGCTGAGCAGGTGCAGCTGAATGCGGAGAGCCAGACGCAGGAGCTGTCGGCACTGGAGCAATCCGTCAGCGCACGCCTTGAGGCTATCGAGCAGCAGGCCGGGGAAGACCGCGCCGCTTTCGCTGCGCTGCAGGGCCAGCTTTCGCAGACCGACGGCAGCTTTAACCGCCGCCCGGCGGCAACCGGCAGCGATCCGAAGTCCGGCGCGCAGACCGACTGCTAATCAGGCGTTGCCTGAACGTTAAAACCCAACACAGAGATAAACAGGAACGCCAATGCGCAAGAATACCCGCTTTAAGTTTAACCAGTTCATGACCCGCCTTGCTGAGCTGAACGGCGTCGAAACCGACGACATGAACAAAAAGTTTACCGTTGAGCCGACGGTCACGCAGACCCTGATGAACCGCGTGCAGGAGTCTTCCGACTTCCTGACCCGCATCAACATCGTGCCGGTGTCCGAAATGAAGGGCGAGAAAATCGGGATCGGTGTGTCCGGCTCGATTGCCAGCGTGACCGACACGGCAGGTGGCGACGAGCGCGAAACCGCTGATTTTGCCGCGCTGGATAAGCAGGGTTACGAGTGTGTGCAGGTCAACTACGACTTTCATATCCGCTATAACACCCTCGACCTGTGGGCGCGCTATGAAGATTTTCAGGCCCGTCTGCGTGACGCCATCGTGAAGCGCCAGGCGCTTGACCGCATCATGATCGGCTTCAACGGCGTTACACGCGCCAAAACCTCGAACCGCGCCAAGAATCCGATGCTGCAGGACGTGGCCGTAGGCTGGCTGCAGAAGTACCGCAACGATGCACCGGCGCGCGTGATGAGCAAAATCACCGACGAAAACGGCACCGTCATTTCTGAAAAAATCCGCGTCGGCAAAAACGGTGATTATGCCAACCTCGATGCGCTGGTGATGGATGCCACCAACACCCTGATCGAGCCGTGGTATCAGGAAGACCCGGAGCTGGTTGTCATCGTGGGCCGTCAGCTGCTGGCTGACAAGTACTTCCCGATCGTCAACCAGTCGCAGGCCAATACCGAGCAGCTGGCCGCTGACGTCATTATCAGTCAGAAACGCATCGGCGGTCTGCCAGCGGTGCGAGTGCCGTACTTCCCGGCCGACGCCATGTTTATTACCCGCACCGATAACCTGTCGATTTACTGGCAGGAAGGCACGCACCGCCGCCTGATTGACGAAGTGCCGAAGCGCGACCGCATCGAAAACTACGAGTCCATTAACGAGGACTACGTGATCGAGGATTACGCGGCCGGTTGCCTGGTCGAAAACATCGAAGTCGGCGAGTTCGCTGCACCTGCTGCCACAACGCAGGAAGCAGCGGCAGAAAGCGGCGCTGCTGGCACCGTAAAAACGGAGGCGTAACGCATGTTAAGCCCTGCCCGACGTCACCGCATGCGCCAGCAGGCTATAGAAGCCTCGCAGAGCGCCGACAACCCGCTGCGCCACGCCAGCGGCTATGAGCAGATGCTCATCAAGCTGAACGACGACAAGCGCCGCCTGAAGAAAGTGCACTCGAACGAGCGCAAGGCGGAAATGAAGCGTCAGCTGCTGCCTGAGTACCTGCCGTGGGTATCCGGCGTGCTGGAGAAAGGCAAAGGCGCACAGGATGCCGTGCTGATGACCGTCATGATCTGGCGGCTTGATGCGGGCGACGTGCCCGGCGCGCTGGAGATTGCCCGGTACGCGCTGGAACATGGCCTTGTGTCGCCAGACGGCTTTAAGCGCGCCAGCCTGCCTTACCTGCTGGCCGAGGAAGTCGCCAGCGCGGCAACGCGCGCCTGGACGGCAAAAGCGCCGGTCGATATCGATCCGCTGCTGGCAACCATTGCGATGACGGAATCCGAAGACATGCCCGATCAGGTGCGCGCCAAGCTGCACAAGATAACCGGGTATGTGCTTCGCGATGCGGGCAGGGCTTCGGAGGCGATGACCCACCTTGCAAGGGCGCATCAGCTGCACGACGGCTGCGGCGTCAAAAAAGACATTGAGCGGCTGGGAACGGCGATGAAAAAACAGGCCATCGCCCGCCGCTGACCGAACGCGACCCCGCGCACGGGCGGCAGGACGGCAACGCACTTTCAGTGTCTGCGTCGTCCTCCACCGCCCACCTATTTCAAAGGCCGATTATGAATAACACGGTTGTTATCCCCGCCCCGCGACCGGCAGATGCTGCCGAGCCGCCGGTAAAGAATACGTTTTTCTGGCCTGACGTTGACCTGCAGCAGCTGCGCGATTCACTGCGCTATGAGGGAACGGTCACGGCGCAGCGCCTGCGCCTTGCCGTGAAGACGGCGATTTCAGAAGTTAACGCCGAGCTGTACGACTGGCGCGCCGCGCAGATGGCGGCGGGCTTTAAGGCGCTGGCCGACGTGCCTGCGGAATCGCTGGACGGCGAGAGCGAAAAGATTACGGCCTACCTTGCCGCCGTCAGTGCGCTGACCGCCGCCACCATCGTTGAGCGCTATCGCGGCTATGACGCCAGCGGCACAAAAAAAGCGGGCGAAATCGAGGCGAGCGCCGACGAGTACTGGCGCGACGCGCGATTCAGTATCAGCCGCATTGCCGGTAAGCCTAGCTGCATTGTGGATCTGCTCTGATGAACATTTATGCACAGCAGGGCGATACCGTTGACGAAATCTGCCAGCGCTATTACGGGCGAACCGGGCAGGCCGTCGAGCTGGTATATGCGGCTAATCCGGGCCTTGCCGAAAGCGGGCCGGTGCTGCCGCACGGCTGTGAGGTCACGCTGCCCGATCTGCCTGAATCTTCAGCAGGTGAAACCGTCAACCTGTGGGACTAAAAATGGAAAAAATCAGCTCTGTGATCAACTACCTGATTGGCCTCATCCTGATGTGGTTCGGGCGTCATACGCCACAGGACATCGCCTTTATGGTCGGTTCCGGCGTGGCTGTTATCACGCTTATCACTAACGTGGCGACGTTCTTTGTCAACTGGCATTACCGCCGTAAAACCTACGAGCTGCAGCGCCTGCGGGGGGTGAGCCTTGAGCCAGACCGTTAAGCGCTGCGCCGTGGTGGCCGTGCTGGCAATTGCCGCGCTGCTGCCACAGTTCAAAACCCTGAAAACGTCCGAGGCCGGACTGGCGCTCATCGCCAACGCTGAGGGGTGCCGCACCTCGCCCTATCAGTGCAGCGCCGGAGTCTGGACGAACGGCATCGGTCATACCGAGGGCGTGACGCCGCAAAGCGAGATCAGCGAGCGACAGGCGGCGGTTAATCTGGTGTATGACGTGATGCGCGTCGAGCGCGGGATCGATGCCTGTATGCGCAGCGATATGCCGCAGCCGGTCTATGACACGGCCGTGTCATTCGCCTTCAACGTCGGTGTGCGCGCGGCCTGCAGCTCGACCTTTGCCCGGTATATCCGGCTGCAGCACTGGCGTGATGCCTGTAACGAGCTGCGGCGCTGGATATTCGTTAAGGGCGTGAGAAATCGCGGGCTGGAGAACCGCCGCGCGAATGAGACAGCCTACTGCCTGCGGGGTGTGTCATGACGCGCCTGATAGCGCTGCTTCTGGCCGTGGCTCTGCTGGCGCTGGGCGTAACCGGCTGGCAGTGGAAGGACGCAAAAGACGACCTGACCAGCGCACAGCGCATTATCGGCACGCTGTCGGCCGGTATCGAGAGCCGCGACAGGGAGATAGCCAGGCTGGATGCCGATGTGAGGGCCAGCCAGAAGCGTGAGGCCGAGCTGCGGCTGATGCAGGGGCGCGCCAGCACGGCCGCGCTTAACCGTGAAATGATCATACAGAGAGAAACCGATGCAAATCCGATACTGCGTGACTGGTCTGCTGCTGCTCTGCCTGACGATGTTATCCGGCTGCACGCCCGTCCGGCCTTCGCCAGCGCCAGAGATTATCTGGATTGGGTGTCCGCGCGTGACAAGCTGCCCGGTGCCGGGAAACAGCCTTAAAACGGCGGGCGATCTGGCGGCGGATAATCGCCAGCTTGAGGCCGCTCTCGCTGCATGCGGGCTGCAGGTCGAAATAATCAAAGACTGCCAGGAACAACACGATGCTGAAACCCCAACAACTGCGCCAGGCGCTGACAGACAGCGTGCCGGAGCTGCAGCGAAACCCTGACGCGCTCAATGTGTTTATCGACAGCGGGCGCATCGTCTCGACGCTTGCCAGCTCGCTGTCGTTTGAATACCAGTACCGACTCAACATGGTCATTACCGATTACGCCGGGAATATCGACCTGCTGATCGTGCCGCTGCTGGCATGGCTGCGTACAAATGAACCCGACATTATGGCAACCGAGGAAAAGCGCCAGACGGGCTTTACCTTCCAGGCAGACGTTATCAGCGACACGGCCAGCGATATCAGTATCGAGCTGCAGCTGAGCGAGCGCGTGATCGTGAAGCGGGCCGACGACGGGCTGCACGTGACGCACGTCGGTGAGAACCCGCTGCCGGAGAATGACGCGCGGCCGGTGCAGCTTTACGTTAAGGGCGAGCTGGTCAGCGAGTTGCAGACATGAGAGAGCTGCAGCTGGTAAATGACCGGCTGGAGGCGCTTATCAGCAGCCTGTCAGCCCCGGCGCGTAAAGAGATGGCGCGAACCATCGCGAAGAAGCTGCGCGCGAGTCAGCAGCAGAATATCAAACGCCAGCAGGCACCAGACGGCACGCCCTTTAAGCCTCGCAAAACGCAGCCGGTGCGCAGCAAAAAGGGCCGGATAAAGCGCGAGATGTTTGCAAAGCTGCGCACGGCTAAGTACATGAAGACGCAGGCCAGCCCGAATGAGGCCGTAATCGAGTTTGCGGGCAACGTGCAGCGCATGGCCCGCGTGCATCATTACGGGCTGCGCGACAGGCCGTCACGCAAAGGCAAAGAAGTGCAGTATGAGGCCAGACCTCTGTTAGGCGTTACAACGAAGGAAGCTGAATTAATATTAGAAGTGGTAATTTTCTCTCTTGTCTAGAAATCGCTTTTACCTTGCCCACATTTTTTGCCCTTCTTAAAAAGAATATTACTTTTGTTAAGATAAATTAAAGTAATGAGGAAGGCTGCCGATATACTGATTCGTATAGTTAAAAGCCTTGTTCGTACCTTTTGTGTATAGAGATTGTCCTAATTATTTTTTGAGGCCTATTGCGTGGGGGCATAGATCAAGTACACTTCGTTCAACTTAATCGGGTTGCATTTTCAGCTATGCAAGTGATAGGGAAAACCAGATTTTGATTGAATGTCCCAAGCGATACAATCCGGTAACTAGATGAAAATGTTAAATTTAGTTCCTTATTCTGCAGCAAATGATTCAGCTACCTCCTTTGAAGCTTTTGGTTCTCACGGAACGTGTATGTCTCGTGCTATATCCATAAGCAATAGCGGTTTCAACTTGAGCGCTGGCGGCAGGAGAGGCTCAGGAGCCTACTTTTGGTATGCCAAAAGAGCAAAATGCCGTTATGCCTACTCGCTTGCAGAGGCTTGGTACAAAAATTCGTTTAGACGTAATGACTATTCTAAAGACGATGATCCTACTGGAGCAGTCATTTGGGGCAGTGTTTCGGCTCCTAACTCAGAGGTTTTAGATCTTGAGTCGGCGTATTTCAGAGACACTTTAAGAGAAGCATTGACGCACCATTGGTCTACAATCAGTAGCAAAGACCAACCTGAAAAAGAAAAACTAGTTAGTCAGATACATGAGCTGCTGATTAGGAAAACACATGATGTTACGCCTGTGAGTATCGTATTGGCGACTGTGCAACAACCACCAAAGATGTCTGATGAGTTGCTGCTGTACGTAGGTCACCCTTTTGCGATAATAATCAGGAATTTAAGTTGTTTAGAAATAGACAGCGAAATTGAGGGGATACCCGCATGAACCATGAAATGAAAGCAGCATTGAACAATGCCTTAAGCGAGATTCTATCTTTGACTCCCGAGCAATTGCTGGCTGAAGCTGGCAAAATCGAGTCTGGAGACGTTTATGAGTTTTTCATGGGGTCTCGTAAATTTGCCGATTTTGACGTGAGCGAATTGGAGCCACTTCAACTGCATTTTTCTGAAACCATGCCAGAAAAGACAGTCATGCATTTCTTTGCAACTGAAGTGCAAAGCCTGTCGAAAGGTAAAAAAAGCCTAGCTCAAGCTGGGTACGCATTGGCGGCATAAATTAATGGCACAAAAACCGTACAAGCTGCATGCAACGCAGTTAAAAGCGTTACAAGTGTTTAAGTTAGGAATCGAAGTTCACGATCCAAATGTTGCTCTTAGCGATAGCTTTGAACTGGGTGAGTTCACTATTGAAAATGGTCATTCTGAATTCAATGCTGATGCTAGTAGTATCAATGTAAGAATGAGAGTTAGAGCTGGCCATTTCGCAATTGATGACGACAATTCTGCTGAAAAAAATGATGAATTTTCAGGTCAAGCTCTGTCGCTCATTGTAGAGGTAGGTGGCATCTTTAGTATCGATCTTGAACAGTTTCCATCAGAACACATTTATGATTGGGCTGAAAAAAACGCTCCTTTAGTGTTATACCCATATCTACGCGAGCAGGTTTATGGTTTAAGCACTAGAGTAGGCATTAAGCCAGTACTACTACCGCTTTTAGAAGTACCTACCATGAAATTCGTTAAAAAATAAGCCCACGTATGTGGGCTTTTTTTTTGCAAAACAGCTAAAAATCAATCTTTTCCCCCTCTCTTCTGAACCAACTTAATTCCTCTGTTCGTTCACATACCAGCAAGCCAACCTCAGTTGAGCATTAGTTCGATTTTAATCATTCTTAACTAATGAATGAGCAAATTTCTGAAATCCAGCGCCTGCTGCGCAATCTAATCCGGATAGGAACCGTGTCGGCCGTCAATCTTGACGGAGGGCTATGTCGTGTCGATACGGGAAAAAATACAACCAACTGGCTGCACTGGCTGACTGCCCGTGCCGGGCGTACACGTTCATGGAATGCGCCTTCTGTCGGTGAACAGGTGCTTGTCCTGTGCCTGGGTGGCGAGCTGGATACCGGCTTTGTGTTGCCAGGCGTGTACTCTGACGAAAACCCCGCCCCGTCTGCATCAGCCGATGCCCTGCACTGGTCATTCCCGGACGGCGCGGTGATCGAGTATGAACCTGAAACCAGCGCACTGAAGGCGACCGGTATCAAGACCGCGACCATTCAGGCGGCGGTAAAAATCCTGCTGGATGCGCCAGAGGTTGAATGTACCGCCTTGCTGAAAACCGCCACGCTGGAAGTGACCGAAGGCGGCACGATGGCGGGCGACATTAAGCACAGCGGCGGCGGCTTCAGCTCTAACGGCGTAATCGTCCATTCCCATAAACACGACGGCGTGAAGTCCGGCACCGAACTGTCAGGAGGGCCGAAGGCATGACCGTGAAATATATCGGCATGAACCGGGATACCGGCGAGGCCATTACCGATATTGAGCATATTCGCCAGTCGGTGCGCGACGTTCTCCTGACGCCGGTCGGCACCAGGGTAATGCGTCGCAGCTATGGCTCGTTGCTGTCGGCGCTAATTGACCAGCCTCAAAACGAGGCGCTGCGCCTGCAAATTATGTCGGCCTGCTATATGGCGATCCTGCAATGGGAACCCCGCATAAAACTGACCGGCATCAGTTACGAATCCGCGTTTGACGGCGGCATGGTGGTTGAAATCACCGGCACCCGCAGTGATAACGCGCAGGACTTTTCACTAACCATTCCCGTGAGCTGAGACTATGGCAACTATTGACCTGAGCCAGCTACCCGCACCCGATGTGGTGGAAGCGCTGGACTATGAAACCCTGCTGGCCGAACGCAAAGCCACGCTGATATCGCTTTACCCGGCTGAGCAACAGGATGCGGTCGCCCGCACGCTGGCACTGGAATCTGATCCGGTGGTTAAGCTTCTGCAGGAAAACGCTTACCGCGAGGTGATCCTGCGCCAGCGCGTTAACGAGGCGGCTAAGGCCGTCATGGTGGCTTATTCACTGGCAGATGATTTAGACCAGCTCGGGGCAAACAACGGCGTAACCCGCCTGACCCTGACGGCGGCGGATGAAACGACCTTACCGCCGACCGACGCCGTGATGGAAAGCGACGATGATTACCGCGTGCGCATCGCTGCCGCCTTTGAAGGGCTAAGCGTGGCCGGGCCTTCAGGGGCTTACGAGTATCACGCAAAAAGTGCCGACGGGCGCGTGGCCGATGCGTCGGCGATCAGCCCTTCCCCGGCCTGTGTCACCATTACCGTGCTGGCGCGTGAGGGCAACGGTCAGGCTCCTGCTGACCTGCTGGCCGTGGTGGATGCGGCGCTTAACGATGAGGACGTGCGCCCTGTTTCCGACCGGGTGACGGTGCAGTCAGCTGAAATCATCGAATACAGTATTGACGCCACGCTTTACCTGTATCCGGGACCAGAGGCTGAACCCATCCGCGCCGCATCAGAGGCAAAGCTTGCCGCCTTTATCACTGCGCAGGCCAGACTTGGCCGGGATATCCGCAAATCAGCCTTATATGCCGCCCTGCACGTTGAAGGGGTGCAGAGGGTTGAGCTGGCCGCGCCTGTCGCCGATGTGGTGCTGGACAAGACGCAGGCCGCTTACTGCACCGGCTACAGTATTACGTTAGGGGGATCGGATGAGTGATCGCCTGCTGCCGGTCGGTTCGTCAGTGCTGGAAGTGGCAGCTGCTGAGGCGTGCGCAAAGATTGACGAAATCCCGGTTCCACTGCGCAGGCTGTGGAACGCGAAAACTTGCCCGCTTGCGCTGCTGCCCTATCTGGCGTGGGCGTGGTCGGTAGACCGCTGGGACCAGAGCTGGTCCGAGTCCACCAAGCGCAGCGTTGTTGCCGCATCGGAATATGTCCACCGCCATAAAGGCACCATCGGCTCGCTGCGTCGTGTGGTTGAGCCGCTGGGCTACCTCATCCGCATTGTTGAGTGGTGGCAGACAAACGATGAGCCAGGCACGTTTCGTCTTGATGTGGGCGTGCTGGATACCGGCATTACAGAAGAAATGTACAACGAGCTTGAGCGCCTGATTGCGGATGCCAAGCCATGCAGTCGCCACCTCATCGGGCTGTCAATCAACCTTGACGCCAGCGGCGCGCTGCCCGTTGCCGCCGCCTGCTACAGCGGCGACGAGCTGACCGTTTACCCCTATATCCCTGAAATCATCACCGTGAGCGGGCCGGGCTTTACCGGCGCGGCGGTGCATCTTATTGACCTGACGGAAGTGAGCACATGACAACAAAATATTTTGCCCTGCTGACGAGCCAGGGCGCGGCAAAGCTTGCCAATTCCGCCGCGCTGGGCACGAAAGTGCAGATTACCGAAATGGCCGTAGGTGATGGTGGCGGCACGCTGCCGACGCCTGACGCGGCACAAACCAAACTTGTCGGGGAGAAACGCCGCGCTTCGCTCAACTCACTGACGGTTGACGCGGCGAACAGCAGCCAGATTATCGCCGAGCAGATTATCCCGGAAAGCGAAGGCGGTTTCTGGATCCGCGAAATCGGGCTGTTTGATGCTGACGGCGTGATGATTGCCGTTGCCAACTGTGCGGAAACCTACAAGCCGCAGTTACAGGAGGGCAGCGGCCGCACGCAGACCGTGCGCATGATTTTAATTGTGAACAGCACGGCCGCAGTCACGCTGAAGATTGACCCTTCCGTGGTGCTGGCAACCCGGAAATATGTTGAAGACGCGGTGATCGAGGTTAAGGTTTATGCCGACAAGGCGCTGGCTGCGCACGTTGCCGCCGCCAATCCGCACAAGCAATACCTCATGACGGCAAGCGCGCTGGCAGAGATTAAGGATGCCGGGCTTGTTGCTGACGCGCTGAAAAACCTCGGCCTGGGTGAAGCCGGTAAGCATGAGGTTGCGGCAGCGGCTGATATGACGGCTGGCGGGGATAAGCTGCCTACCGTTGCTGCCGTTATGAGCCTCTTCAGCAAACGCGCCTTTACAGGCTATGACTATATCCGCATTCCCGACGTTCCCGGCGGGCTGATTATTCAGTGGGGATCGCTCAACCTGCAGAACGGCGCGGGACAGGTAACTTTTCCCGTAGCGTTTACCAAAGCGGTGATCCGGGTGCTGGCCGGTGACATCAGCAGCGCATCCTGGAATTCAAGTAACTTTACCGTATTTGGCCCGGCAAATCCGACGCTCACCGGCGTGGGCATTCGTGCGGTCACGCTTTCAGGGACAACCTTTGTTCAGGGCATAACCGGCAGTCAGTGGCTGGCAATAGGATATTAAGGGGCAATCATGACGAAGTTTTACAGTGCATCAACAGGCGGTTTTTATTCCTCAGAGATCCACGGCAGCGACATGCCGGGAGATGCGGTAGGTATCTCTGACGGGGTATGGCAGAAGATGTGTGACGGCCAGGCGGAAGGAAAGATTATTATCGCTGACGCAGGAGGCAAACCGACTCTTGCCGAACCACCTGAACCCACAAAAGACGAGCAGATCGCAACGGCTGAAGATGAAAAAAAAGTACTTCGCGCAAATGCCGATTACATCATAGAGCCGCTAAATGATGCCAATGAGCTGGGTATTGCGACGGACAGTGAGAAAGCGCTGCTGAGTCAGTGGAAAACCTATCGCGTGAAGCTTAACCGCGTGGCGACCGATACCGCGCCTGATATTAGCTGGCCGGAAAAACCCGCCTCGTAAAGTCATGCTGGCCGGACAGGCTTTTGTCCGGTCATTCTTCAGCAAACCGCAACCGCATGCATCGCCCCGCCCGAGCGGGCAATCTGAGCACACCCAATTCACGGAGTGCATCAGATGTCTGATTATCATCACGGTGTCCGGGTCGTCGAAATCAACGACGGCACGCGCACCATTTCCACCGTCTCCACCGCCATCGTCGGGCTGGTCTGTACCGCCGAGGATGCGGATGCGACCGCGTTCCCGTTAAACACGCCCGTTTTGTTAACTAACGTACTGTCTGCCATCGGCAAGGCCGGTAAGAAAGGCACGCTGGGAGCATCTTTGCAGGCGATTGCTGACCAGGCTAAACCCGTCACCGTCGTGGTACGCGTGGCTGAAGGGGCGACCGATGCGGAAACCATCTCCAATATAATCGGCACCACTGACGAAAACGGCCAGTACACCGGCATGAAGGCGCTGCTGAGTGCGCAGACCCAACTCGACGTTAAGCCGCGCATTCTCGGCGTGCCGGGCCTCGACTCGCTGGAGGTTGCGACCGCGCTTGCCAGTATTGCGCAGCAGCTGCGCGCCTTCGCCTACGTTTGCGCGTGGGGCTGTAAAACCATTTCGGACGCCATGAAGTATCGCGAGAACTTCAACCAGCGCGAGCTGATGGTTATCTGGCCGGACTTTATCGCATGGAGCACCACCGCCAACGCCTCAGAAACCGCCTACGCCAACGCGCGTGCGCTGGGCCTGCGCGCCAAAATCGACAACGACACCGGCTGGCATAAAACCCTGTCGAACGTTGGCGTTAACGGCGTGACCGGCATTTCTGCCGGGGTGTTCTGGGATTTGCAACAGACCGGCACCGATGCCGACCTGTTGAATCAGGCCTGTGTGACCACGCTTATCCGTAAAGATGGTTTTCGTTTCTGGGGAAACCGTACCTGTAGCGACGATCCGCTTTTTGCGTTTGAAAACTACACCCGCACCGCGCAGGTGCTGGCCGACACGATGGCAGAGGCGCACATGTGGGCCGTTGACAAGCCGCTGACGCCGGTACTGGTGCGCGAGATTATCGCGGGCATTAACGCCAAATTCCGCGAACTGGTTAACGCCGGTTATCTGCTGGGCGCGTCCTGCTGGTATGACGAAGCCGCCAATGATAAAGACACCCTGAAGGCGGGCAAGCTCTTTATTGATTATGACTACACGCCGGTGCCGCCGCTGGAAGACCTGACGCTGCGCCAGCGCATCACCGATACCTATCTGGCGAACTTCGCCGCGTCCGTTAACAGCTGAGGACTGAACAATGGCATTGCCAAGAAAACTCAAGGGGATGAACCTCTTTAACGATTCCAACAGCTATCAGGGCGTTGTCACCAGCGTTACGCTGCCGAAACTCTCCCGCAAGCTGGATCCGTTCCGGGGCGGTGGCATGAGCGGCGCAGCGCATATTGATATGGGCCTCGACGACGACGCGCTGGATATGGAATGGAGCATTGGCGGGATTGATGAGCTGGTGCTGTCGCAGTGGGGTGCGGGATCCGTACCGCTGCGCTTTACCGGCTCTTACCAGCGCGACGACACCGGCGAGGAAATCGCGGTAGAAATTGAGGTGCGCGGTAAGCACCAGGCGTTTGATTTTGGCGAGGCCAAGCAGGGCGAGGACACCGAAACCAAAATCACCACCAAATCCACCTATTACAAACTGACCTTTAACGGCAAGGAGCTGATTGAAATCGACACCCTCAACATGGTTGAGAAGGTCAACGGCACCGACCGTCTGGAGCAGCGCCGTAAAAATATCGGCCTCGTTTAACCCTTATGCCAGCGCCCGTCGCTGGCCCTACCCCCCTCCGAACTGAGCAGAGAAAAAAATGGAACTGAAAGAAAACGTCGTTACCCTGGAAACCCCGGTTATGCGTGGCGAGCTGGAAATCAAAACCCTTGAGGTGATTAAGCCTAATTCCGGCGCGCTACGCGGCACCCGCCTTGCCGATCTGGCTGGCTCGGACGTGGACGCGCTGATCACCGTGCTGCCGCGCATCACGCTGCCCGCACTGACGAAGGCCGAGTGTATGAACCTTGACCCTGCCGACCTGATTTCACTGGCGGGCAAGGTGATCGGTTTTTTGTCGCCGAAATCGGACGAGTAAGCTGGCCCGGCGGTATGACCGTTAACGACCTGATGGCCGATATCGCCACCGTTTTTCACTGGCCCCCTTCTGAAATGTACGCCATGCAGCTGGACGAGCTGCTTGACTGGCGGCACAAGGCGATGATCCGCAGCGGAGTAAAACCCGATGAGTAACAACCTGAAACTACAGGTGCTGCTTAAGGCGGTAGACCAGGCGACGCGCCCGTTTAAAGCCATTCAGAACCAGACCCGCAAGCTTTCCGGCGATATCCGCGAAACGCGCGACAGCATCAAGGCGCTCGATGCGCAGGCGGCGAAGATTGACGGCTTTCGTAAGACAAGCGGCCAGCTGGCGGTCACGCAGCAAAAGCTCAAAGACGCCAAAGCTGAAGCGGCCGCACTGGCCGTGCAGTTTCGCAACACGGAAAAGCCCACCACGGCGCAGGCCCGCGCGCTGGAAAAAGCCCGTCAGGCCGCAGGCGAGCTGCAAACCAAAAGCAACAGCCTGCGCCTGTCGGTGCAGCAGCAGCGTGAGGCGCTGAACGCTGCCGGGATTTCCACCAAAAAACTAAGCAGCGAACAGCAGCGGCTGAAGAGTGCCGCCGGGCAGGCAACGGTCAGCCTGAGCCGCCAGAAGCAGGAACTACAGCGTCTTGCCCAACAGCAGGAGCGGCTGAACCACATCAGCGATCGCTACCGCAAAGGCCAGGAATTATCCGGCAGGATTCGCAATGCCGGTGCTGCCGGTGTGGGTGCGGCAACCGTCGGCGCGATTGCCGCGACGTCGGTACTGCGCCCCGGATACGAATTTGCCCAGGCTAATTCCACGCTTCAGGCGACGCTCGGTTTGGATAAAAATTCCGATGATTTCAAGTCGCTTAAAACGCAGGCGCGCAGCATTGGCGATAACACTGCGGCCTCCGCGAACGATGCCGCGCTGGCGCAGATCATCATCGCCAAGTCGGGCGGATCGGTTGACGATATCAAGGCCGCAACGCCGGTCACGCTGAATATGTCGCTGGCCAATAACCGCACGATGGAGGAAAGCGCCAAACTCCTGATGAGCACGAAGAACGCCTTCGGACTGGCTAACGGTCAGGTGGCGCACCTGGGCGACGTGATATCCGCGACGCTTAACAAGACCGCCGCCGATTTTGACGGGCTGAATGATGCGCTGACCTATATCGCCCCTGTCGCCAAAAACGCGGGGGTGAGCGTTGAGCAGACCACGGCCATGATTGGTGCGCTGGCAAAGGCGGGCACAACCGGCAGCATGGCCGGGACGGGCGTGCGCGCCATGCTGCTGCGCGTCCAGGCACCGACCGGACAGGCGTTCAAGGCAATCAAGGAGCTGGGCGTAAAGACCGCCGACAGCAAAGGCAACATGCGGCCGTTCTTCACCATTCTGAAGGAGATGCAGAAATCCTTTGAGAAAAACAAGCTGGGTACTGCGCAGCAGGCCGAGTACCTGAAAACCATCTTCGGGGAAGAAGCCGCATCCTCTGCGGTCACGCTGATGCAGAGTGCAGCCAGCGGATTACTGGACGACCTGACTAAAACGTTTCAGGGATCTGACGGCAGCACGGAAAAACTGGTCAAGGTGCAGCAGGACAACCTCGGCGGCGACTTTAAGGAATTACAGTCGGCGCAGGAGGCTATCGGCACCGACCTGTACGATCAGCTTGATGCCAGCCTCAGAAAGCTGACGCAGGACAGCACGAAGTTTTTGCTGACCGTGGACAGCTGGATACAGAAAAATCCCGCCCTGTCTTCGGGTATTGCCAAAGCCGCGACGGCGGGCCTGATTTTTGTGGGCGCGCTCGGTGCTATCGGGCTGGTCGCGTGGCCGGTGATGGCCGGTGTGAATGCGCTTATCGCGGGCGCGGGGTTGCTCGGCACCGCATTCAGCGTGGCGGGCGGTGCCATTACTGCCGCACTGGGCGCGCTTACGTTGCCGGTGGTGCTTGTGGTTGCCGCAGTCGTCGCCGGTGCGCTGCTTATCCGTAAATACTGGGAGCCGATTAAGGCGTTTATTTCCGGCGTTGCTGAAGGCTTTACCGCAGCGGCAGGCCCGATAAGCGACGCCTTTATCTCGCTGCAACCCGCCTTTAACTGGCTGGGTGACAAGCTTAAAGACCTGTGGAACTGGTTTACAAAGCTGCTGGATCCGGTGAAGTCCACGCAGACAGAGCTTAAAAACGCCGGGGATATGGGCAAGACGTTTGGCAAAAATCTTGCCGATGCGCTGAAAATCCCCGGTCAGGCGCTCGACCAGCTGATGAGCGGGATCAGCTGGGTACTGGATAAGCTCGGCGTTATCGACAGTAAATCTGACGGGCTGAAGGACAAGATTCCCGACCACGACCCGGTCGCGCCGAACGGCCTGCCGTGGATACTGGCCGACAACGGCCCGGACTATAAGCCGGTATCGTCACCGGCGGCAGGGGGCGGATATAACGATCAGAGTCAGAACAGCTACCAGTATGACATCCATATGCATCCGGGTATGACCAAAGACGACGCGCTGGCGCTGATGGCGCAGCATCAGGAACGAAACGACCGTAACCGGCAGGCACAGCAACGCAGTAAAATGGGGTGGGAATAACATGATGATGATTTACGGCATGATGCCGTTCATGCGCCAGACGCTGCCTTATTCCGAGTTGCAGCAAAGCGTTGATTACCGCTGGCCGACTAACAGCCGCGTCGGGCAAAGGGCGTCGGCGCAGTTTATTGGCGTGGGTGATGAGAAAATAACCCTTACCGGCGAGCTACGCCCGGAGGTGACCGGCGGCGCGATCTCCCTGCTGACGCTCAAGGTGATGGCTGACGAGGGGCGCGCCTGGCCGCTGATTGGCGGCAACGGCACGATTTACGGCATGTACGTGGCGGAAAGCTTTTCGGCAACGCACAGCGAGTTTCTGAGCAACGGCAGCGCCCAAAAAATTCAGTTTACCCTGAGCCTGAAACGCGTGGATGAATCACTAACGTCAATGTTTGGCGACCTGAAAAAGCAGGCCGACGGGCTTGTGAGCGGCGTTAACAACCTGCCCGGCCAGATTACGTCCGCCATCAGTAACGCAAAATCTGCCGCCAGCGGCATTATCTCAACCGTGGGCGGGCTGCTGTGATGGCCGTTACCGGGTTACCCGTGCAGGCCGGGGCGCAGATACAGCCTGACTTCCTGCTGACAGTGAATGCAAAAGACATTACCGCCAATATCCGCGACCGGCTTATCTCCCTCACGCTGACCGATAACCGCGGCTTTGACGCCGATCAGCTCGACCTTGAGCTGGACGATGCGGACGGGCAACTGGCAATGCCGGTGCGCGGGGCGGTGATAAAGCTGTATCTGGGCTGGAAAGGCCAGGCACTTATCGGCAAGGGAGAATTCACCGTTGATGAGGTTGAGCATCACGGCGCGCCTGACACGATGGTTATCCGGGCGCGCAGCGTGGATTTTCGCGGTACGCTGAATTCCCGCCGGGAGGTTTCCTATCACGACACCACCCTGGGCAAAGTGGTAACGCAGATTGCGGAGCGTAACAGCCTGAAACCCATGCTGGCCGACGGCTTTGCGGCGCTGCCGGTCGCCCATATTGACCAGACGCAGGAAACTGACACGAAGTTTTTGACGCGGCTTGCCTCGCTGTATGGCGCAGTGGCCGCTATCAAGGCCGGGCGGCTGCTGTTTCTGCGCCCCGGCAGCGGCGTGACGGCGAGCGGTAAGCCCATTCCGCAGCTGACGATCACGCGTCAGGACGGCGACCGGCACACCTTCAGTATTGCCGACCGGGGTGCATACACCGGCGTAACGGCCAGCTGGCTGCATACCAAAGATCCAAAGCCGAAAAAGGTAAAGGTAAAGCGCGTACCGAAGGAAAAACACCTTCGCGCCCTGGAGCATCCGGCGGCGAAAAAGAAAAAGGCCGCTGCAAAAACGCCGGAAGCCCCGGAGGGGGATTATCTGGCCGGCACCGAAGATAATGTGTTTGCGCTGACCACGGTTTACGCCACCAAAGCCACCGCCATGCGGGCCGCAAAGGCCAGGTGGGACAAGCTACAGCGAGGGGTTGCCGAGTTTTCGGTGACGCTTGCTATGGGGCGGGCTGACCTGTTCCCGGAAACGCCGGTCAGGGTCAGTGGATTTAAGGCGGTGATCGACGCGCAGCCCTGGCTAATCAGTAAGGTGACGCACAGTCTTAACGGCAGCGGCTATACGACGACACTGGATTTAGAGGTGCTTTTATCCGATGTGGAATATCAGGCTGAAGATAATGAGTGAATTAGATTAATGCGAAAAAAGTTGTTTTATAAATAGATTTAGTCTAATAAGGGGTATACCGAAAAGGAGAGCTTATTAATGATGCATTGCCCGCTTTGCCAGACCGCTGCCCATGCCAAAAGCAGCCGCTACATCTCGCGCGAGACTAAAGAACGTTATCACCAGTGCCAGAACATCAATTGCAGTTGTACCTTCAAAACTCATGAAAGCATATCAGGGGTTATTGTTTCCCCCGGGCAGATCAACAAAGTTCCAATCTTCGCGCATAACGAACAGCAGCCATCATTGCTTCACTAATACAGCCCGCGAAAGCGGGTTTTTTTTCATTTGAACAAAGACATTTGTGCATCAGGTCATCTGTAAAAAGGCGGGAAGTAAGAGGCGAAAAAATTATGGGGGGACAAAAAGGGGACATGACACTGTGTAAACAAAAAAGCCACCCTCTAAAAGGTGGCTTAATGTCCTGATTTAACAGGTAAAATTTGGTGGCCCCAACTGGACTTGAACCAGTGACCAAGCGATTATGAGTCGCGTGCTCTAACCAACTGAGCTATGGGGCCTGAGGCGCAGGATTATAATGTAACTCGGTGGTGCAATCCAGCAGTTATCATCCGGTTGGCTAATTTCCAACCAGGAAAACGGGTGGAATAACAACCTCTTCGCCTCTTGCCCTTGTCCCGACAACGGTTTCCGCTACGTCACCAAGCCAAAGCGATCCCCATCCAGAGTAATCGTTCCCCGCCCCCAGCATCCCTTTAGCGATAGCGAGATGCAGACTGGCTCAGCGATAAATCCGGCAGCAGCGCGGCGCGGGCGGCATCGTAGGCTTCCCAGTTTTCGTATTTTTCCAGCGATGGGATGGTCACGCTCTCGCCTAAATCCAGTCCGGCCAGCGCTGCATCCACCATGGTGTCGACTTCCATCAGCATATGCGCCGGCAGCTCGTCGGCGGAACGGCCGGAGCGTTCGAAGATTTCGGTGCGGGTTAATCCCGGCAGCACGGCCTGCACACGCACGCCGTGAGGTTGCAGCGACGCTTCCAGCGAACGGCTGAAGTTCAGCACGAAGGATTTGGTGCCGTTGTACACGCCGTTGGACATTTCATGCACCAGCGAAAGCACTGAAGCGATGTTGATAATCGTGCCCTGTTTGCGGTCCTTAAAGGCGTTCGCCGCCGCATGCGCCAGTCGGGTAGGGGCGAGCACGTTAAGGATGATCATCCGCTGTACGCTGTCGATGTCGTTATCGAGGAAGTCACCGGCGACGGTCATCCCCGCGTTATTCACCAGCAGCGTGATGTTGGCATCGCTGCTCAGCCGTTGTTCGACGCGCGCCAGATCCTGTTGATCGATCAGATCGGCGGTCAGCACTTCAGCTTTCACGTCGTAATCTGAGGATAATTTTGCGGCCAGCGCCTCAAGTTTCGTTTTATCGCGTGCAATCAGCAACAGGTCGTAGCCGCGCTGGGCCAGGCGTTGTGCGTAGAAAGCCCCAATCCCTGCCGATGCGCCGGTGATCGCTGCTGTACCTTTAGATGCGTTCGAAATGGTCATGATGCTCTCCTGAATATGATGGTTATCATTTGGTGTTGAGGCTCAATATGATGGTCATCATATTTACTGTCAATAGCGCCAAAATGCCGATTTACCCCGTCTTTCGTCCATCCAAAAAATTTTATGTAGCGCTTTCATTAAGATAGGCGCGCACCGCCCAACGCCACATTGAATATGACGGTCATAATAATTATTATGATAGTCATATCCTTTTAACTGCTGAGCTAAACTGCCTGTATCCGGCTTACGCGTTTAACCGCACAAGTCAGCGCAAGCCGATTACCGATCCCGCCCCGGAGGCCTCATGTCAGAAGTCATCACCCATAAAGAACGCACCCGTCAGCGAATCCTGGACGAAGCGGCCGCCATCATGCGCGTCGTGGGCACCGAGGGCATCGGTGTGGCGGCGCTGATGAAGCGCGTCGGGCTGACGCACGGTGGGTTTTATGCGCACTTCACCTCGCGTGATGATCTGGTGGCGAACGTTATCGACCGGATGTTTAACGAAACCGGCGAACGGCTGAATGCCTTGTCACCGCTGCCGGAAGGCGCTGCGCGGCTGACTCGTCTAATCGATCTCTACCTTTCCCCTGAAGCCCGCAACGCACCGGAGCACAATTGCCCGATGCCATCGCTGGCGGGGGAAGCCAGCCGCTTACCGGATGAGGCGCGGGCACGCTTTACGCTTGGGATTCAGGAAATGCAGGTGCTGATTGCCCGTTCGCTACAAGCGATGGGGCATCCACAGCCGCAGTCTCTGGCCTCCTCGGCGCTGGCTGAGTTGATTGGCGCGATGGCGCTGGCGCGAGCCATTCAGGATGACGCGGTGGCTGAGCAGTTGCTGGCGGATTCCCGCAGCCAGCTTAAGCGTCGGCTGGGCCTGAACGGTGATGCGCATGGCTGACAATCAGGCGCTGAAAACCGAGCAACGGCGCAAAAAAATGGCCGCGCTGATCGCCAAACTGGCCCCCAATAACGGCTATACCCGATCCGCGCTGGATGATGTGCGCCTGCTGCGTTCCGATCGGCCGCTGGACCATACGCCGGTGCTGTATGAACCCTCGATTGTCATCGTCTGCCAGGGATGCAAGCGCGGTTATTTGGGGGATGAGGTCTATGTTTATGATGCTCAGCATTTTCTGGTGGTCGCGGTACCGCTGCCCTTTATCAGTCAGACCGATGCCAGCGCGGAAGAGCCGATGCTGGCCGTGGCGCTCAGGCTGGATTTTACGGTGCTGGCCGATTTGCTGCTGACCTTAACATTGCCGGTTCCCCGCCGTCATGACGCGGTCAGCATGCTCTCGTCGCCGCTGGATGAGGCGTTGGGTGACAGCGTGATCCGTCTGCTGGAGGTGTTGAGTTCGCCACAGGACAGTCAGGTGCTGGGCGCGGGGATCGTGCGGGAGATTTACTACCGGGTGCTGGTCGGCGATCAGGGGAACACCTTGCGGGCGGCGCTGGCGCAGCAGGGGTATTTTGCGCAGATTGCGCGGGCCTTACATATTCTGCAAAACCGCTACAGCGAGCATTTTGAGGTGGCCGATCTGGCAAGCGAAGTGGGCATGAGCGTTGCTACTTTCCATGCCCATTTTAAAACGGTGACCCAAAGCTCCCCCATTCAGTACCTGAAATCCACCCGGCTGCATCAGGCCCGATTGTTGATGGTGCGGGGCGGAATGTCTGCGGCCACGGCGTCAGCGGAAGTTGGTTACGAAAGTCCTTCGCAGTTCAGCCGTGAGTTTAAACGTTTCTTTGGCCGTAGCCCGGTTCAGGAAGCGCTGTATATGAAAGAAATCCTGCGGCTGGAACCCGCCATTGAAATGGCGGGCTAAAAAGCCCGCCGGTCAGGGCGTTAAGGGGATCAGTAGGGGCTGGCGGTGGGACGCACCACGATCTCGCTGACATCCACGTCCGCCGGTTGCTCAATCGCATACACCACGGCGCGCGCGATGGCATCCGGTTCCAGCGCCACCCGGCGGAACGCTTTCATCGCTTCGCGCGCCGAATCGTCGCTGATGCTGTCCGCCAGTTCAGACGTCACCACGCCCGGAGAAATCACCGTCACCCGCAGTTTATCCGTCTCCTGACGCAGCCCATCCGATAACGCCCGCACCGCGAACTTGGTGGCACAATACACCGCCGCCGTTGGCGAGACGCTCAGTCCACCAATCGACGAAATATTGATGATATGGCCATGATGCTGCTGTTCCATCAGCGGTTGTGCGGCTGCAATGCCGTAGAGAACGCCACGGATATTGACGTCAATCATGCGATCCCACTCGTCCACTTTACGGGCGGAAAGCGGCGACAGCGGCATCACTCCGGCGTTATTAATCAGCACATCCAGTCCGCCAAAATGCTGTTGTGCTTCGGCGATAAAGCGCTCCATCTCGCTGAGGCTGGTGACGTCAAGCGAGGTGAAATGCGCTTCGCCGCCAGCGGCACGGATCTCTGCAACCACCGTCGCCAGACGATCGGTACGGCGCGCGCCAAGCAAAACATGCGCGCCTTTGGCCGCCAGCAGTCGGGCGGTGGCTTCGCCAATGCCACTGCTGGCACCGGTGATTGCGACGATTTTAGTATTCAGTTCAGACACAGGACTCTCCTTACCAGGGCTTGCTGAACGGCGTGTCCGTCAGCGAAGTTCAGCGTACAGCCTTATCCCCTGGCTGCGAATATCCGGGCCTCTCTGAAGCTTGCCTGTTCCTCTGAAACACTCTGATGAAGTACGCATTTCTTCACAGTGGGCGTGGTGCGGGTGGCTGCGATGCATTAAGATTGGTATGAATCGGTACGAATCGTACCTGTTGTATTGTTGAAGGATGTGAGTATGCACAGCTTTACCGCCAGTGAGGCCAAAATCCAGTTTGGCGAACTCATCAGCAAAGCGCAGCGCGAGCCTGTCAGTATTACCAAGAATGGCCGACCTAAAGTGGTGGTGATGTCGATTGAAGATTTTCACGATTATGAGCAGTTGAAGCTAATGAAACTGCGCGCGATGGTTGCGGAGTCGATCGTCCAGTCAGAACGTGGCGAGTTGCACAGTATTGACGATGTGTTCAGCGACCTTACTGAAGAAGAAATCAAACACGCTGGGGAATAGGTTCAAGGATGACCGTCATATTTACCACACAAGCAAGGGCGCAGATCCGCGCCATAAGAGCGTATTCACATCGTCATTTTGGTGCGACTACCGCCGATCTGTATGCCAACGCATTGCGGACAACGATGCAGGATATTCTTGACCCTAACCCTGCATTGGGCCGGGACCGTAGCGCTGACATCGGTCCCGGCGTACTGAGTATCCCTGCCAACTCCCACCTAATCTTCTACCGGGTAGTCAAAGTCGGTATTGAGATTCTGGCCGTAGTACATCAGAAAGACGAACCCGCGAAGTATTCTCCTTTACCCGCTTTTTGACTTGCCTGTTCCTCTGAAACGCCGATCAGCGCCCCACATCGGTCGAAAAAGCGATCTCTTTCTGCGCTTCCAGCGCCGCCAGTCGTTCGGTCAGCGCGGCATGCACCAGCGTGTAGGCATCGCTGCCTAACGTCAGTCGACGTGGCGCAGGGGAGCGATCGACGGAGGCAATCATTTCGCGCACCATCTTCTTCGCTTCGCCGACGGTCGGCCAGTTCTCCATCAGCTGCCGCATTGGGCTGTGGTCGTAAGCCGCCAGCGGTTCAGCCATCTCCATTCCCTGGGTGAACCCCGTCTGGGCGGTGCCAGGCTCAACCAGCGTGAATTCTATGTTGAATGCCGCCACTTCCTGCGCCACCGTTTCGACAAAGCCTTCCATCGCAAATTTGCTGGTGTGATAGAGGCTCAGTCCTGGGAAAGTAATCTGGCCGCCCATCGAAGAGAGTTGCAGGATGCGGCCACCGCCTTGCTGGCGAAGATGCGGTAAGGCCGCGCGGATCAGCTGGATCGAGCCGAGCACATTGGTGTCCAGCAGGCGTTCAATCTGAGCATCCGCCAGCTCTTCGGCGGCGCCGCCCAGCCCGTAACCCGCGTTGCTGACCACCACGTCAATGCGGCCTAATTCCGCAAAGGCCCGATCGACGACCGTACGCACGCTTTCGGCGTCGGTCACATCCAGCTGCGCCAGCCACAGCTGCTCACCATAACGCGCTTTTAACGCCTGCAGCACGGCGGGTTTGCGCAAGGTGGCAGCCACACGGTCGCCGCGTTCCAGCAGGCGTTCAGTCATTTCCAGGCCGAAGCCAGATGAGGTGCCGGTAATAAACCAGGTTTTAGACATGGGGTTTCTCCTGTTGAGTGTCAGGTAACCTTACGCCGCTGGAATTGATGCTACTATCCGTCTAATCATGCATGAGTTGGTGAAAATGACCCATGAATAGCAAGCCCGATCTCTCCGCACTGCAGGCCTTTGTGCTGGTCGCCACCCGACGCAGCTTTCGTCAGGCGGCTGACGAGCTGGGATTATCGCCGTCCACCCTCAGCCATATGCTGCGCGCGCTGGAAGAGAAGATGGCGGTGCGGTTGCTGCACCGCACCACCCGTAGCGTCTCGACCACCGAAGCCGGCGAGCAGTTGCTTAACCAGTTGAAGCCGGTGCTGCAAGGGCTGGAGAGTGCGCTCAGTTCGGTGGAGGCATTTCGCCAGCAGCCGACCGGCACCTTGCGGATCAATGCCAGCGAGAGCGCTGCCCGTCAGCTGTTGCAGCGGGTTGTGCCGCTCTTTTTGCAGCGCTATCCGGCCATTTCGCTGGATGTGGTGACCGAAGGGCGGTTGATCGATATCGTCAGCGAGCAGTTTGATGCCGGCGTGCGGCTGTTGGAGGATGTGCCGCAGGATATGGTGGCGGTGCCGTTTGGCGGCGATCTGCGCTTTATTGCCGTGGCCTCGCCCGCTTATATCGCGAAAAGCGGCGAACCTGCCACGCCCGACGATCTGTTAACGCATCAATGTATTCGCTTTCGCTTACCCAGCGGCAAGCTCTATCGCTGGGAGTTCTCGCGTCGTGGTGTGGAACGGCATATTGAGGTGAAGGGCGCGCTGATGCTGGATCATCTGGAACTGATGGTCGAATCGGCGGCGCAGGGGTTAGGCATCGCCTATGTCCCGAGCAGCGTGGCAGAGCCGTGGCTACAGAGCGGCAAGCTGCAAATCGTGCTGGAAGAGTGGAGTCCGCCTTCGCCGGGGCTGGCGCTGTACTATCCTGGCCATCGCCATGTGCCTGCGGCGTTAAGCGCCTTTATCGAGGTGCTGAAGTCGCCCGTTAAAGCATTCCCGGCGGAATAACCGGCGGATGATAAATGGCGGCGCTCCAGTGCCGGCTGCTGGCATGTTTCTCCGCCAGCCAGCCCTCTTTGCGCAGATGGCGGGCGATCATTTTATTCATGATGCCGTGTCCCAACAGCAGCACGTTGCCATGCTCCGACAGGGAAATCAGTCGGTTAGCGGCCTGACTGGCGCGCAGTTCCGCCTGCTGGAAGGATTCGACCGAGCCGGCATAGCCGCACAGCCACATCAACCGCAGTAACGAAAGCCACAGCGATGGAGGAAGGTGGGGATAGGCAAGGCGCATGGTGGGCAGGGATACTTCGCTGAATACCGCATCGATGCAGGCCGGTTCCAGCCCCAGCTTTTGCAGTGACGAGCGCGCGCGGGGAAGGGGACTGGTCACCACGTAGTCGGCCATCGCCGCCACCCGAATACTCTTATCCGGCGGGCCATCCTGCACGTTCGACATATCATAGGCTTCACACCACTCTGTCATCGCCAGCGCCGGTAAGCGGCCGCCCACCGTATGGTCCGGCTTGCCGTGACGCATCAGAATTATGGTCATTACCTTCCCTCAGGTGTTTTTTTCAAGAGTAAGCTGACGTTCAGGTTAAGACAAATAAGCGGGTTGATTTTAAGATTTGCCCGGCAATGGGCGAGGATTCATCTGACTGCAATAATCTGCCGTTTAGAATGCCCACGACTGAGCCAGTCAGACATGAGTAAAAACTGATCTTTAGTACAGTTTATTCGGTGTATTGCAGTGCAATATCAGAGCGATAAATTAAGTTATCCATTCAAGTTGCTGTATTTTATCGTTTTTATCTGGAGTTGCACTTTCCAAATGTGAAGTGACACTAATTTATTTGCGCGGATCTATTGCAAAATCTACGCGCGTAGATACAATGGCCCTCGTAGTAAAAATTCGCGACGCATGATGCTTATCTGCCCAGTGAAGGTCACTTTGTTTCACCGTATGGATGCGATTGGTTACTTAAAACCGACGACCGGGAAACGAATATAACTCTCCCAACACCAGGGAACCTGTTCTGACCTTAACCATGGCTCAGCAAAAGAGCGTCCTAACTGGCGAATTTTTCCTGACTCTCAGGACACGCCAGGGAAGGCAAATTAGCACTCTGTATTTCAGGGAACTTTCATGTCCACTCCTCAAAGCATTCAGCACGAGGCTTCACGTTCCGCATCCTCTGCGGCAGATGAACGCCTGACTACCCCAGAAGGCCGTAAAGATTTTTGGCGCGCCACCTTCTCCTGTTGGCTTGGCACCGCGATGGAATATGCGGACTTCGCCCTCTATGGTCTGGCCGCCGGTATTATCTTTGGCGACGTCTTCTTCCCCGAATCCACCCCTACCATGGCGCTGCTGGCGACCTTTGCCACCTGGTCCGTTGGCTTTATTGCCCGACCGATTGGTGCACTGTTCTTCGGCTGGCTTGGCGATCGTAAAGGCCGCAAAGTGGTGATGGTGTCGACCATCATTCTGATGGGCGCGTCGACCACATTGATCGGGGTTATCCCGAGCTATGCCTCGATTGGCCTGTGGGCCCCGGCCTGCCTGGTGGTGTTGCGCTTCAGTCAGGGCTTTGGTGCGGGCGCCGAGCTGTCTGGCGGCACGGTGATGCTGGGTGAATATGCCCCGGCAGAAAAACGCGGTCTGGTCTCCTCGATCATTGCGCTGGGATCCAACAGCGGCACGCTGGTGGCCTCGCTGGTGTGGCTGGCGGTGGTGCAGATGGATCAACAGCAGCTGCAGGATTGGGGATGGCGTATCCCGTTCCTCTGCAGCTCGCTGATTGCGCTGGTGGCGCTGTGGATCCGCCGTCATCTGAAAGAAACCCCGGTATTTGAACGCAAGAAAGCCGAACTGCTGGCGCAGCGTGAAAGCTCACGCGTTGCTCAGCCGTTGCCGGTCGATTCCCGCAGCTTCTGGAAACGCAGCCGTTCGTTCTTTGTGATGGTTGGCCTGCGTATCGGTGAGAACGGCCCTTCCTATCTGGCTCAGGGTTTTATCATCGGCTACGTGGTGAAAGTGCTGGCTGTCGATAAGTCGGTTGCCACTACCGCCGTGTTCCTTGCCTCTCTGCTCGGCTTCCTGATTATTCCTTTCGCTGGCTGGCTTTCTGACCGCTTTGGCCGCCGCATTACCTACCGTTGGTTCTGCCTTTTACTGATTATTTATGCCTTCCCGGCCTTTATGTTGCTGGATTCTCGTGAGCCAGTGATTGTGATCTCGACTATCGTTGTCGGTATGGGCCTGGCGTCACTCGGTATTTTTGGCGTGCAGGCGGCGTGGGGCGTTGAGATGTTCGGCGTGCATCACCGCTACACTAAAATGGCGACGGCGAAAGAGCTGGGATCGATTCTTTCTGGCGGAACCGCCCCTCTGGTGGCTGCTGCGCTGTTGTCATGGACTGGCCACTGGTGGCCGATCGCCACTTACTTTGCGGCGATGGCGGCCATTGGCTTCCTGACCACGTTTGTTGCCCCGGAAACCCGTGGGCGAGACTTAAATGACCCGGAAGACGCGATCTGACGGGAACCAGGCGAACCGTCGATCGCTCGGCGGTTTGCCTCTGGATAAGGCAATAATTTGGTAAAAAGCACCGTAAATCGTGCCACCCGCAGCGATGTCGCCAGAGAAGCGGGCACCTCGGTCGCCGTGGTGAGCTACGTGATGAACAATGGTCCGAGGCCGGTTGCGGAAGCAACGCGGCTTCGCGTGCTTGAGGCGATCAAGAAAACCGGATACCGGCCCAACAGCGTGGCCCGTGCCCTGGCTTCCGGGACGACGAAAACGTACGGACTGGTGGTGCCCAATATTTCCAACGCGTTTATCGCGTCATTTGCTCATGCGTTGCAGCAGGAAGCGTTGAGCAACGGCATGGTGATGCTGTTGGGCGATGCAGGTGACAGCCGTCAGCGCGAGCTGGAGCTGATCAACAATCTGCTGAGCCGTCAGGTTGATGGACTGTTTTATAACAGCGTCGATCGCCACCCTTACATCGATGTGATCCAGGCCACCGGCACGCCGCTGGTGATGCTGGACCGGGTCGATCCCAGTCTGAAAGTGAATATTCTGCGCGTGGACGAGCGCGACGCTGCCCGTCAGGTGACCTCGCATCTGTTGAGCCACGGCTACCAGGACATCGGCATTATCTGCGGTCCGCTGGAGCGTTTTAACACCCAGGATCGTCTTGCGGGCTGGCGTCAGGCGCTGGCCGACTTTGGCATTACCGAACGGCCTGAGTGGATATTCCCGACGAGCTATACCCGCGAAGGCGGTTATCAGGCCGGACAGCAAATGCTGAAAAACGACGCGTTACCTCGCGCGCTGTTTGCCAGCAACGAAGCCCAGGCGATTGGCTGTATTCGCGCGCTGTCGGAACACAACATTGCGGTGCCAGAGCAGGTTGCTCTGGTCTGTTTTAACGGAACGGACCAATCAGCGTTTCATGTCCCTTCATTAACCACCGTGCGACAGCCGGTAGGGGAAATGGCAAAAAGGGCCATCGCAATGCTGACAGCCCCGGAAGGCGAGGCACAGCTGAGTGAGTTTGCGCACCAGCTGGAAATAGGCGAATCCTGTGGCTGTTGCTTTAACGACAGCCGCAACGCTGCACCAAAATGATAATAAAAAATGAAAAGATTGATTATTGATTGTGACCCAGGAAACGGCATCGTCGGTGCCAACGTTGATGATGGTCTGGCCATAGCGCTTGCGCTGGGGTCACCCAATATCTCGCTTGAGTTGATTACCACGGTCGCCGGCAACACGCCGTGCGAGCAGGGATTCAACGTAGCGAAAGATTTGATCGAAAATTTAGGCCTGACTATTCCGGTGTTGAAAGGGGCGCCCCAGGCACTGGCCGAACCGCCACAACCCTGGCGTGACGCGCTGGATAATCGGGTGCACGGCAACAAACTGGCGCATTTGTGGCAGGGCGTTCGTCAGCCCGAAGCCTTTGTGGCACCGGAAGAGGACGCGGCCGACGCTATCGCCCGGCTGATTTGTGCCAATCCCGGCGAGATCACCCTGGTGGCGATTGGGCCGTTAACCAACGTGGCGCTGGCAATGGAACGCTACCCGGAGATGGTGGAAGCGGTGCAGGAGATCGCCATTATGGGCGGCGTCTTTGCGCTGGATGACTATATCAAGGACACCAATTTCGGCCTCGATCCTGAAGCCGCGCACAAGGTGCTGAACAGCGGCGCGAACATCACCTTAGTGCCGATGGACGTCACCACCCAGACGCTGATGACGCACAGCGATTTGGATCGGATTGCCCGGCTGAATACGCCGCTGGCGCGCTTTGTCACCGAAACGTTCAGGCCGTGGATGGATTACTCGATACAAACCCGTCATCTGCCGGGCTGCTGGATCCACGATGCGCTGGTGGTGGCCTGGCTGCTGAATCAGCAGGTCGCCAAGGCCGCGGATTATTACGTCAATGTGGAGTTGCGGCCGGGACAGACGCGCGGAAAATCATGGCGCTACCGTCCGCCGTTACGGGTCGACGTGGCGATTGAGCCTTCAACGGCCGGACTGGTTCACGTGCTGCAAACGGTGGATAACCGTCTGCTGCTCTCGATGCTGGAAAAAGCGCTGGCTTAAGGCTGCGCTCCCCTTCGCGGAAGACGGGGAGCCAGTTCATCAGACTCAGGCGACCTTCACCGCACGCTGCCAGCGAATAGCATCAATCACCAGCATCACCACCAGACTGATGCCCATCAACGGCAGGCTCAACGCCAACGCCACGGTAACCACCGTCACCGCAAAACGGCCGCTAAGCGACAGCTGTCGCCAGTGATAAATCAGCGTTTCTGCCGGATGCGGGCCTTGCCCGGCGGCCGGACGGCGCAGCCACCATAAGCGATATCCCATCACAATCATCACGCATAATCCCAGCGCAAAAGCCGCCAGAATCAGCTGGTTCGGCAGGCCAAACAACACCCCCATATGGGCATCGACGCCCCAGCGCGTGAGTTTGGCCAGCAGGCCAAATTGCGCAAACTCCACCTTATCCAGCAGGGCATAGCTGCGCGGATCGACCGACACGCTGTCGACCTGGGTTGGCCAGCGGCGATCGATCTCGCTGACGGTCCAGGCCTTATCGGCGCGGGTGGTGGGACGGATTTCAATCTTGCCGGCGGTAATCCCTGCCGCGCGGGCGGTATGCACCACCGCATCAAACTGCTCCGGTGAGATGCTGACCGACGCCACCGGATTGTCCGACTTCTGCCTGCCTGCCAGTTTGTGTTCCGCATGCTCATCGGCAGGCATGTTCATTTCTGGCATAGCGTGTCCGGCATGTGCATCGGCAGGCATGTTCATTCCTGGCATAGCGTGATCGGCATGTGCATCGGCAGGCATGTTCATTCCCGGCATGCTGTCATCGGCCGGTGCGGCGTTTGGCGTCAGCGCGGTATTCACGGCTGGCGTCAGCCAGCCAAAGTGAGCGCGCATCGACGAGATATTGTCGCCGGCCCAGCGCGACCAGGTCAGGCCGGTGGCCGAGAAGAAGATCAATCCCAGCAGCAGCGCCACGCCCAGCGTGCTGTGCCAGTAGCGGCTTCGCAGCAGGCTTTGTCCGCGTGATCGGCCTTTTTTGATCCGGCCGGGCGCCCGGCTAGTGGCCCACAGCAGCAGTCCGCCTAATGATGCCACCCATAGCCAACTGGCGGCCAGCTCGCTGTAGTTCCGGCCAACGTCGCCCAACAGCAGATTCTGATGCAGATAATCCAGCCAGGTGCGCAGCGGCAGCACGCCGCTGGTGCCATAAACGTTCAGCATGCCGCGTACTTCTAAGGTCTGAGGATCGACGAATACCGCGGTGGTGGCACTGCCGCCGTCTGGCGTGGTGAACATCACCCGCGTGGTTTCCCCGGCAGCGGGCGCAGGACGCAGCGCGGTGATTTTCGCCTGTGGGCCAATAAACGACTCAGCGACCCGAACCTGATCGGCAAGAGAGCGTTCCGGCCCCTGGCTGGCAGTGAACAGCTGATGTGAGTAGAGCGCGTTTTCCAGCTGCGGCGTCATCACGTACAGCGCGCCGGTGAGGGCCGCGACAAAGATAAACGGACCGATAAACAGCCCGATATAGAAATGCAGGCGACGCAGTAATGGCAGCAGGGCGCTGCGCGATTGTTCGGCGCGTGCGGACTGCGCCAGGATTTTTTCTGACATAATATTTTCCATCCGCCTGTTTCCAGGCATGAGCAGGTGCCTGCCGCTATGACGACAGGATATTTTTAGTGTTTAACCGGCTCAGAAAGTGGGTGGGGCGCGGGGATGGAAAAATTGCGGAATAAACCGTGCCACAGCAGGGCGGAACGGCGGCAAATCGGGCAGCTTAGCGGCCTGCAGCGAAGACCACAGCACCGGGAAATTGGTCAAATCTAACGGCAGGTGCGCCAGTAATACGCAGTAGCCGCAGGCGCTGTCATCCATCATCGACATCGGATGGTGCTGCATCATGCGCGCATGTTCAAGCGGCGACATTGTGGCCATGTCCATGCCGTCCATCGGCATATCATCATCCATCGCCATGTCATGATCCATGGCCATGCCCGGCATCATCATCGAATCACGCGCAGCATCGCTCACCAGGGATTTGGAAATCACCGGAGCAATAAACAGCAGCAAAATGGCAACCACCGCCAGCCAGGCCGCAAAGCGGTTGGGCGAACGGTGCATCGGAATCAGCGACAAGCCTTGAACATCCTGGTCAAAAATCCACGGCGGGAGTGTAGCAAATAAACATTTAGCTCCGAAGCATTAACATCGCGGCAGCACCTTACCCCTGCTAACTATTAGGTGGGTAATGAAGTGTTACGCCGGTTTACAGCTTGAATCTTGCGCTGACAAAGACGCGAAGATCGCTATTTACTTACATGCTATAAACAAATAGTTAACATTTCTTGGCCCGATATCCGGGTCTTGGCCGCAGCAAGACAGGATAACCCTATGTTCAACTGGACTTCGACCCAGCGCAATGTTGCTTTCGCCAGCTTTGCCAGCTGGACGCTGGACGCGTTCGACTTTTTTATACTGGTCTTCGTGTTGAGTGATATTGCTACCCACTTCCACACCGAAATTTCGCACGTCTCGCTGGCGATCATGCTGACGCTGGCGGTGCGACCGATTGGCGCGCTGCTGTTTGGCCGCCTGGCCGAACGGTTTGGTCGTCGACCGATTCTGATGGTCAACATTCTGATGTTCTCGATTTTCGAATTGCTGTCAGCCTGGTCTCCCACCCTCGGCACCTTCCTCGCCTTCCGGGTGATCTACGGTATTGCGATGGGCGGCGTCTGGGGCGTGGCCTCATCCCTGGCGATGGAAACCATTCCAGACCGTTCGCGCGGGCTGATGTCGGGGATCTTCCAGGCGGGTTATCCCTGTGGCTATCTGCTGGCGTCAATTATCTTCGGCCTGTTCTATGCCTCGGTCGGCTGGCGCGGCATGTTCCTGATCGGCGCGCTGCCGGTGCTGTTGTTGCCGTTTATCTATTTCAAAGTCCCTGAGTCGCCGGTGTGGCTGGCGGCACGGGAGCGTAAAGAGAGCGCCGCGCTAATGCCGGTTTTGCGCAGCCACTGGAAGCTGTGCGTTTATCTGGTGCTGCTGATGGCCTGCTTTAACTTCTTCAGCCACGGCACGCAGGATCTCTATCCCACCTTCCTGAAGGTACAGCACGGCTTCGATCCGCATACCGTCAGCATCATCGCTATCTGCTATAACATCGCCGCGATGCTCGGTGGCGTGTTCTTTGGCACGCTGTCAGAGAAAATTGGCCGTAAGAAAGCGATGATGATTGCCGCCTGCCTCGCGCTGCCGGTGATCCCGCTGTGGGCCTTCTCGACCGGTTCGGTGATGATCGGGCTGGGCGCGTTCCTGATGCAGTTTATGGTGCAGGGTGCATGGGGCGTGGTGCCAACCTACCTGACCGAGCTGGTGCCGGCCAATACCCGCGCGGTGCTGCCAGGCTTCGTTTATCAGCTGGGTAACCTGATTGCCTCAGTCAATGCCACGCTGCAATCCTCGATAGCGGAAGCGCATGGCAACAACTATGGCCTGGCGATGGCGATTGTCGCCGGCACCGTGGCGGTGTTGATCTGTGTGTTGGTGGCGTTCGGCAGGGAAACGCGCGGGGTGGAGATATCGTCCTCACCCGGCAAGGTGAGCGAACAGTCCCGCTAAGGGAGTAAGCGAAAAGGGCGGTTCTCAGAACCGCCCTATTTTGTTGCCGTCAGGCAGGGATCTCGCAGACGTCGACCCATTTGGCGTCGGTCAGTTGCGCCAGCATCTCGGGCGAAATACGCACCGCACTGTTAATCGATCCGGCTGCAGGCAGCACTTCTTCATAACGCTTCAGCGAGATATCGCACAGGATCTGTAAAGGGGTTTCCAGCCCGAACGGGCAGACGCCGCCGACCGGATGACCGGTCCAGTTCACCACTTCATCGGTGCTGAGCATGCGCGCTTTGGCACCCAGCGTCGCTTTCAGCTTACGGTTATCCAGGCGGGCATCGCCGCGAGTCACAATTAATACCACCCGATCTTTCACCTTCAGCGACAGGGTTTTGGCAATCTGGCCAGGCTCCACATGGTGCGCCCGTGCCGCCAGAGCGACCGTTGCCGTGCTCTCGGCCAGCTCGATAATGCCAATATCAGGGGCGCGCTCGGCAAAAAACTGCCGTACAGACTCCAGGCTCATGCTTTTCTCCCACATAACGAAGCGCATAAAGTTGCCACAGAGCAGACTGACTGTAAACGGGAAGGCGTTAATTTAGCTTAGCGTGCAGTTTCCGCAGCGCTCAACGTCCGGCAGGCGATAGCGCTGGCAGCAGGTACGTCGCTGCATTTCACCGTCGCGCGGGAGCATGGTGCGATAGAAAGGGTTGTCGGAACCGTCCAGCAGGGTTTTGCTGAAGAAGAAGGCGTGTTCGAGTTCGGCGTGCAGCGATTTGCCCAGCAGAGGAGCCAGTTCACCGAGGAACCAGTGCACGGCGAAGCCGGTGTTGTTCCAGATAAGCTTGCCGTTGATATCACCGTGCTGCTCGATGGCGCGCACCGCCGGGATCAGATGCTGGTGGATCAGGCGATCCATACGACGTTGTGGGCTCAGGAAACGGGCTTCTTCATCTTCGCGCACGTCAAACCAGAAGGTTGCCGGGCGGCCGGTTTCATGGAACTCAACGTGGCAATGCTCGGGTGAGCAATCCAGCGGGCGGTTTTCAATCAGCAGTGCCATCATCATCGGCGGCAGCACCAGGCCGAAATACCACTGCGCCCACAGCGATTGCAGCGGCTTGTTTTCGCGTTCCATCTCGCCATGCTCACGGTAGATATAGTCACCGTACTGCGCGTTAAGGCGGCCGAAATTCTCCGGTGTCGACCAGCGGTCCAGCGTCATGCTGCTGGCGGGCGCTTCTTCCCCCAGCTTCACGCTATCCAGGAAATAAGCACGGTGTTCACTGAACAAGGCGCGCAGCGAAGACGCCAGCGAACGATTGCTCTGCAAAAAGATCAGCGGATGTGAACCATACTCAACTGCCTGACGGACGATGGTGGCCATGGGATTTCCAGCGTAAACCGAATACAAAAACAAATGATAATCGTTCTTGATTCTATCTGAGGCCATACGCACAAACAAGCAGCAAATTGTGCGCCGGGGCTTGAAGGCAATCGATAAGAAATCTGGCTGAATTTTGAGCGTATTGGCCGTAATAACAGCAGGGATTACGGGGGCAAGAAAAAACAGGCATAGTGCAACGTTGGAATAGCGGCTTATTCCATAAGCGGGGCATTAGCCAGAACGGTAGAGTTAATTCCAATTACAGGGAATAGCAATGGCTGGGTTATTTCCTGTGATCACCTTCGCTGGAAAATACATTATTGTCGTTTTTTATTAACAACAATTTTTCATTCATCGGCTTAATGTATGAATAATAAATCCGGCAGTGATTATGCCAAATAAACCCGTCAGGCCTGGGATTTGTATTAAGGAGAGCGATAAATTAATTCAAAGTATTGGCCCGGGCGTCCGGGCCAGTTAAAAACATCACATTGCGTCTGCGGGGTGGGAAAGCGGACTTTTAGTTATGTCTTCAAAAGAGAGGATCGTATTACGTCCACGACCTTTTGCCAGATATAGCGCACGGTCGGCATTGGCCAGCGCCGCATCGAAATCATCCTCGATTAAGGGCGCAAACCCCGCGCTGATGGTGACGTGGGTAGCGACCCGGTCATTAAACAAATGCGGGATCTCCAGGTTCAGCACGTACTGGCGAATGCGCTCCGACAGCTTGCGGGCAATCGATTCATTGACGTTGGTCAGCAGCACCAGAAACTCTTCGCCGCCATAGCGGGTCACGATGTCCCTTGAACGCACCGCATCCCGAATCGCCACCGAGACGCGCGCCAACGCCTGATCGCCCATCGCATGGCCGTAGTTATCGTTGTAGGCCTTGAAGTTATCGATATCCAGCAGCAGCACGAAATGGCTGCCCGCGTGGTTCTCGAGGATGTTCTCCAGCCGGTTTTTCAGCCCACGGCGATTGTACAGGCCGGTCAACGGATCGAGCATGCTAAGGTCGCTGTAGGTCTCTTTCTCTTCATACAGCTGCCGCATCAGGCGCAGGGTAAAGTTGTCCCTACGGCGCTGCATCAGGTGGTGCAAGGTAAAGCCAATCAACGGTAGCGCAATGGTAAACAGGATCAGCAGCGTGTTCTGCCCGTGGTCCAGCACCAACACCGCGACGGAAGGCGGAGCCGTATGCAGACAAAATGCCAGCAGATGGTCGCCCAGCGCGATGGCACTGATAAAAAACACGCTAATCAGACTGATTACTAAAAAGCTGCCGTCGAAATAAAATACCGTTTCGTACTTATCGTAAATTTGCCATGTCCACAGCAAGCCGGTAATTACCGCGACCAGATTTAATATCGGAAATTTCCCTGACGGCTTTAAAATCATCCACGCGATTATCACCGCACAAAATAGTGCGATGGCAACCGTGGGAATTGAAAACTGAACCTGTCCCAGTTTCCCTTTAGTGCTACATAAACAAAATAAAGACGTTGCTGTGTTTAAAAAGAGAAAGAGCATCAGCGACAGCCGATGCTTGCTGTTAAGCAATTCATCATAGCTTTGTAATTTCATTATTTTCTACTCGTGACTGCAATGAATAAACCCGCACCATTAACCTAAATTGGCGGACTACATTCGCGCGTGGAATAGTTTCTTTCTGTTATTATTTGGAATTTCTTAATAGTGAACGTGGCCAATTTACCACTTAACATTCGGAGTGTCATCAGCGCGGGAAAAGTTTCAACAGCGGCACGGTAAATTATGCTGCAAAGTGATAAATATTCTTATATGCTATTGGTAATCATTATCATTTGAAAAGGTGTGGGTACGACAATGCTGATAGCAATGGTCACCGCATGTGGACTTTGGGGGGTAAGCTGGATGTTCGGAAAAAAACTGGATAGCGCCTGGGGCGTGTTGCTGCCCTGTGCAGTGATGCCGCTTATCGCCCTGATGAAACTGTCATTCAGCGAATGGCGGGTGATCATGGTGATTGCGCTGTTGGCCACCGTGGCGATGCTCTATCACAAACGGCTGCGTCACTACCTGCTGTTACCTTCCTGCCTGGCACTGGCGGGCGGCATGGCGGCCATATCCGTCAATTTCGGCATGCTTTAACACAGCAGGGGACGGTGAGTCGCAAAGCAATAGCGGATCGAACAGATGACAAACGGATTGCAGCGTGAACACAGAAAGTGATTCAGAGAAAGGCCGTGCAGAGATAATCGGGGGGATGATGCAGAGAAAAGCAGTCAGCCAGTTTCAACGTGGTGCGAAGAGAGGGACTTGAACCCTCACGTCCGTAAGAACACTAACACCTGAAGCTAGCGCGTCTACCAATTCCGCCACCTTCGCATTCTGTTGAACTTAACTTTTTATTCATATCACCGCATTGGTGCGAAGGGAGGGACTTGAACCCTCACGTCCGTAAGAACACTAACACCTGAAGCTAGCGCGTCTACCAATTCCGCCACCATCGCTCGAATGCTGCGTAATATGAACAACGTGATTTATGGTGCGAAGAGAGGGACTTGAACCCTCACGTCCGTTAGGACACTAACACCTGAAGCTAGCGCGTCTACCAATTCCGCCACCTTCGCATACCATCAACACAGGTAAACTGTATTGCAACCACGGAGGCGCATTCTAGAGATTTTCCAGTCTACGTCAACAGTTATTTAGCCACCTTCCCAATGAACGCTGTAAAAAGCGACGTTATCACGGCCAGGTTGGCGAATCAGGCACTTGCTAAGCAAAAAGCGGCGAAATAATCGCCGCTTTGCGGATTAACGCTTGGCTTTCGCCGCGCGCTGTAACACGGCACGGTACACCTTAAACCGGCCATTCTGTAACAGCACTTCATGGCTGCCAAAGGTCTCATCCAAAATCTGCGGATAAGGCAGGAAGGCGTTGGCCACGATGCGCAACTCGCCGCCCATGTTCAGGTGCTTCACCGCACCGCGGATCAGCGTCTGCGCTGCGTCGAGGCTGGTTTGCATGCCATCGTGGAACGGCGGGTTGGAGATAATCATGTCGTAACGCCCGTTAACGTCGGAGTAGACGTTACTGGCAAACACCTCACCTTCCAACTCGTTCACCGCCAGCGTCGCTTTACTGGCTTCGATTGCCGCCGCATTTACGTCAGTCATAAACAGGCGAACTTTCGGCGAGAAGCTGGCGAGCATGGCGGAGAGCACGCCGGCGCCACAGCCCATATCCAGCACTTTGCCTTTCATATGCGGTTTCAGCGTGGAGAGCAGCAGGTTGCTGCCGGCATCCAGACCGTCACGGCTGAACACGCCTGGCAGGGTTTTGATGGTCAGAGGGCCGAGCGGATAGTCGTCCCAGTACTGCTCAACATCAAAGGTCGCCTGAACATCCAGGCTGCCATGATACAAACCACAGCGACGTGCGCTGTCGATTTTGTTCATTTTTGCCCACGGCTCCAGCATCTGTTCTGCACTGCGAACGCCGCTGCGGTTTTCGCCGACCACGAACAGATCGGTGCCCACCGGCAGCAGCGACAGCAGGTTTTCCAGCTGGAACAGCGCTTCCGGTTTGTTCTTCGGCCAGAAGTAGATCAGCGTGTCGCACTCTGCAACGTCTTCGGCTGTCGCCACCAGGCCGTAGCGCGCATTGTCTTCCAGCGTGCGGCTCAGGATCTGCCAGTGATGATATTGCTGGGTATGCACCCGACTCAAAACGGTGTCCAGTTGGGCGGGCAGGTCATCCTGCAGATCGCCAGCAAACAGTACGCGGCGTTGAGTAAATTCATCACTGTGGCGCAGTATCACTTCACTGGCCGGGCTAAATGCAGACATCGGTGGCTCCTTACGAATCAGAGCGGCGATTATACCCAAATTAGCCAGAGTTGCAGCACTGCCCGCCGCATTCCGTTGTTTTGTGCTGTCAGCCGGCGTGCTGAGGGTGGCTTTGTTGGCGCAGAACCGATGGGTTTGCTAGCATAGCGACGCAATCGGGCGACCAGACAGGAATAAAGATGTCCTCCAGACGTGACTGGTTATTACAGCAAATGGGCATAACGCAGTATACGCTGCGGCGTCCGCGTGCCTTACAGGGAGAGGTTGCGGTGTCACTGCCGGAACAGACTCGCCTGCTGATTGTAGCGGACGTGCCGCCTCTGCTCTCGGATCCGCTGATTAGCGATGTGCTCCGCGCGATGCTGATGCGCGAGCAGGAGGTGGTGGTGCTGACCCCGGAACAACTGGCGATGCTGCCAGACGATACCCGTTGTGCGAGCTGGTGTCTGGGTGTAGAACCCGCCGCCGTGCCTGACGGTTCACAGATCGCTTCGCCTGTTCTTGCGGAGCTCTATCATAATGCCGGTGCCAAACGCGCGCTGTGGCAGCAGATCTCCCACTATGAATCAGATTTCTTTACTGACCCCGCACGATCTTGAGACCGCTTTTGCCATTGAGCAGCGCAGTCATGCTTTTCCCTGGACAGAAAAAACCTTCTCCAGCAATCAGGGCGAACGTTACCTGAACTATCAGCTGACCGTCGGTGAGCAGATGGCGGGATTTGCCATTACTCAGGTGGTGCTTGATGAAGCCACGCTGTTTAACCTGGCGGTGGATCCCGCTTTTCAGCGTCAGGGCATTGGCCGGGAACTGCTGGAGCATGTGATCGTCGAACTCGAATCACGTGGCATCCAGACGTTATGGCTGGAAGTGCGCGCCTCAAACCGTCCAGCGATTGCGCTCTATGAGCAGCTGGACTTCAACGAAGTGTCGGTGCGCCGGAATTACTACCCGACGGCGGACGGCAAAGAAGATGCCATTATTATGGCGCTGACGTTATAAGGACCGACTGAAAAATGCTTAAAGACTGGGATTGGATCTTATTTGACGCTGACGATACGCTTTTTCACTTCGATGCGTTTGCCGGTTTACAGCGTCTTTTTCAGCAGTATGACGTGGCCTTTTCCACGGCCGATTACGATGATTATCAGGCGATTAACAAACCGCTGTGGGTTGATTATCAGAATGGCGCCATCAGTGCCTTGCAGCTGCAGCATCAGCGCTTTGAAGGCTGGGCCGCGAAGCTTGCGGTGACGCCGCTGGACCTTAACGACGGCTTCTTAGCGGCGATGGCCGAGCTGTGCGTGCCGTTGGCCGGCGCGGTGAACCTGCTTAACTCGCTTAACGGCAAGGTGAAGATGGGCATCATCACCAACGGCTTTACGGCATTGCAGCAGGCACGGCTTGAGCGGACGGGGTTCCTCGGCTATTTCGACCTGTTGGTGATCTCGGAGCAGGTTGGCTACGCTAAACCGCATCCGGCCATCTTTGATTACGCGCTGGATCAGATGGGCAATCCTCCGCGTGAGCGGGTGATGATGGTTGGCGATAACCCGGATTCGGATATTCTCGGCGGCATTAATGCCGGTCTGGCGACCTGCTGGCTCAACGCCGACAATCGTCCGCGTCCTGAAGGCATCCAGCCTGGCTGGCAGGTAAAAACGCTACAGGAACTGGAAGTGATTCTAAATACTTAAGTTTGAAATTTTTGGTCAAAAATACCCTCACTCTCTGAATGCCAGCACAAATCGCTGGCATTCAGCAAAATAACCCCATTTTTAGATATAAAAACCTGTAGACACCTGTCTCAAAAACCCCACCCGATAAAATCCTAAAAATTAGTGCCAATCGATAATTTTACTTTATGATATTTGATTATTAAAAACATTATTTATATTCCATATTGTTTTAATAAAGCCAAATATTGAGCGAACTCCTGGAAATGTCCTGGGTTTTTTCGCCAGAATATGCAGAATTTTCCTTAATTTTGTAACATTAGATTTTCTTACATTATCGGTGGCGTCTGCGTAGCGTTGAATAATCGATTGGACTCTGTAAACTTGCCGAAAATTTCACAATAAACTGTAACCAATGTCACGGGCGTTTTGCGTTTGCATCAGCTCGTGCGGTAGCTATGGTACCAGGCCTGTTTTTTAATCTATATATAACAGGTAATTAATGTGAAATGTTATTGAAACAAGTAACGAGTACAGGGACTTTGCGTGAGAAGAGTGGCGTAATTCACTACAGTATTATTCACTTCTTTATATAGTATATTTGGAAAGGCCTTGTAGGGTAAACGCGTTTTGCCCCCTGCCTTGTTCGTTAAATGAGCGATATGGACAGCGGAATCGATCCTGTTGCTACACTATTAACCTGCTAAGGAAGCCTTTGCTCTCGTTTCAATGTTACTGAAGTGAATAATCTGCGTTACTAAGCTGTGAAGCGTGCTTTCGGCGATAAAGTGAAACGGATAAATGTTGGCCTGTTTTAATGACTGGTCCAGTTAAGCCGTGCTTCATTTGCCTGCCTCGCTCTTCCTGCTTGTCGTTACGGTCCGCTTCCTGCTGACCCAGACTCCCTCTCTATTCTGACCACGCGTATTTCTGAGTTGTCGTACGCCTTTCATTCCAAAAAAACTTCATGAGGATCATGGTGAAAATTCGAATTGCACTGAGTCTGCTCTTTGTCCTGACCGTTGCAGGTTGTAAAGCGCCACCGCCAGCAATGACGGATGACACGATTGTTTCCAGCACTGTCGATGGTGTGAAGCTGACTTACCGTCATGCCGTTCTGCCGCCGACGTCGTTCACGCCGGTGAATGAAGAGTACCGCGCGCTGTATGACGCGTCGGTGATGAACCGTCCTGACTTCGGCGGCAAGCTGGTGAGCAATCTGGAGAACGGTAAGCCTTATACCGTGCTGGGCTCGGTGGAAAACAACTGGTTTGCGATTGCGGAACAGGGGCAGGAGCAGCTGATTGGCTACGTTCCTCTACGTGCCGTGGTGAAGAGTGCGCTGTATGACAAAACCGTCAAAGCCGACTCACGCCGTAAACGTGTGCGCGCCGCGAGCAAAAAAAACTGCGTTGCCGCGGGTGACAGTAAAGCGTGCCAGAACAGCAACAGCGGCACCTGGATCATCGACTGATAACGGGTTAATGGCCGCCTGACTATGAAAAGACATTCATTTTTGCGCCTGAGTCTTCAGGCGTTTTTTCTGATAGCAGCCAGCCTTGTTGCTGGCTGTGGTTCGTCTTCACACAGCGATCCAGCTCACTACAGCCTGGTTTTCCAGGCGCATCCGCAAATCAATGACGGCGCTCCGCTTAAGGTCAGGGTGTTGTTGCTGAAGTCGGATGCAGATTTCATGTCTGCCGACTTTTATTCGTTGCAAAACAGCGCGCCCGCTCTGCTGGGCAACAACCTGATTAACAGCGAGCAGTTTTTCCTGATGCCAGGTCAACTCAATAAAGTCCTGCAGGGGCAAACCACTTCAGAGGCGCGTTATATCGGGATCCTCGCGGAGTATCAGTCTCTGGATGGCAAAAAATGGCGTATTTCATTGCCGCTGCCGGTGCCCAATGACCATTTCTATACATTCTGGCAGGGGTCTTCTGACGAACTGAAAGCCGACATCATTGCTGACATCAGCGGTCTGCGCACCGTGAAACCGTGAGCATTGCCTGACAACGGAAGCCATTATGAATAAAGCAGAAAAAGTGGTCTGGACCGAGGGCATGTTCCTGCGTCCACACCATTTCCAGCAAGCAGAGAGCTATCAACAAAGCGCGCTTCGTAACTGGGGACTGACCCAGCGGCCTTATCTCTGGGGCTTTTTAGATTATGAAATCGACGAAGCGATGTTGCGGCAGGGGAAAGTGGCCCTCAGCTCCGCCAGTGGATTGCTGCCTGACGGCACCTTTTTCTCTTTCCGCGATGCGCGTAACGGGCCGCCGCCACTGGCTATCCCTGATAATCACGGCAATGAGTTGGTGGTGCTGGCCCTGCCTGCCCGCCGTAATGGCCGTGAAGAGGTGATCTTTAGCGAGTCGGCGGATTCGCTGGCGCGATATGTCACCTTTGAACAGGAAGTGGATGACTTTAATGCGCTGTCGGTCGGCAGTGCTGCCGTGCAGTTTGGCAAGCTTCGTCTGCGTTTGATGCTGGAAAGCGAGCTGTCAGCGGAATGGACGGCGATGGCTACCCTGCGCATCACCGAGAAGCGCAGTGACAATCAGGTTCGGCTGGATGAAAACTTTATTCCGCCGATGCTTAACTGCGTCTCGCACAGCAAGCTATATGAGTATCTCAGCGGCATGCATGGGTTGTTACAGCAACGCAGCCAGGAAATCGGCCAGCGTCTGCAACAGCCAGGCCGCTTTAATTCGGCCGATATGGTCGACTTTATGCTGCTGACGCTGGTTAACCACCATGTTGGCCACGTCAGCCATCTGAAAGATCTGCCGCTGCTGCATCCTGAACAGCTGTTTTCCAGCTGGCTGGCCTTTGCGACAGAACTGGCGACCTACACCCCTCAGCGCTTCCCGGACAGCGAACTGCCGAAATATGACCATGACGATCTGGCCTTTTGCTTCGGCAAACTGATGCTGATGCTGCGTCAGGGGCTGTCGCAGGTGATGGAAGAGAATGCCGTTCAGTTGATGCTGACCGAACGTTCGCACGGGCTGAATGTCGCCACCGTGACCGAAACCTCCATGGTGCGTGAGTTCGGCTTTGTGCTGGCGGTGCGCGCCAATGTGCCCGGCGAGGCGCTGCAAACGCACTTCCCGGCGCAGATGAAAATTGCGCCGGTGACAAAAATTCGCGATCTGGTGCAGCTGCAGCTGCCGGGCATGGTGCTGCGGCCGTTGCCGGTTGCGCCGCCGCAAATCCCCTGGCACACCGGCTACAGCTACTTCGAACTGGAGAAGGGCAGTGAGCTGTGGCAGGAGATGGAAAAATCCGGCACCTTCGCGCTCCATCTGGCGGGGGATTTCCCCGGCCTGAAGATGGAATTCTGGGCTATCCGTAGCCATTCAGTCTGACGCAGGGAGCGAGAAAGATGCAGCAACAACAGGCCTATGCCCAGGGCGATGTGTTCTCGGGTGCCAGCAATAACAATCCCCTGGTGGCGGCAGCGAACGGCTTATTAAATTCGATTCCGCAAATTCGCCATTCGGTCAGCCATGCCGATCCGGCCGCGTTACGCCAGCGTTTGATCGACGAAATGCGCCAGTTCGAAATGAACTGCCAGCGGGCCGGGCTGGCGTACGAAGTGATCATTGGCGCGCGCTACTGCTTATGTACCGCACTGGATGAAGCCGCTGCGCTCACGCCCTGGGGCAGTCGCGGCGTCTGGCCCGGTCAGGGACTGCTGGTCACCTTCCATAATGAAACCTGGGGCGGCGAGAAGTTCTTCCAGCTGCTGGCCAAACTGTCACAGAATCCGCGTGAACAAATCGTTCTGCTGGAGCTGATCAACTACTGTCTGCAACTGGGCTTTGAAGGTCGCTATCGCGTTCTGGATAACGGCCGTTCCCAACTGGAAACCATCAAACAGCGTCTGCTGCAGATGATCCACTCCGTTCGCGGTGGCTATGCGCCGCCGCTTTCACCGCATCCTGAAGATCATCCGGTCACGCGTAAGTTGTGGCGGCCGGTGGTGCCTTTGTGGGCCTGTACGGCGCTGGTCGGCTTCCTCGCCTGTCTTTTCTATATCCTGCTGAACTGGCGGCTGGGCGATGTGACTTCGCCCGTGCTGGCTGAAATTTATCAAACGCCGTTGCCGGAAGTCACCATTCACAATCCGGCACCGCCGCCGCCCGCAGCGTTGAACCTTAAAGCCTTCCTGCGTCCTGAAATTGAACAGGGCCTGGTCGCGGTAAAAGACGAAGCTGACCAAAGCGTGGTCACGTTGAAAGGCGACGGTCTGTTTACCTCCGCGTCCACCTCGGTTCGCGGGCGTTATGAAGAAGTGCTGGATCGTATCGCTCAGGCGATGAACAACGTTCATGGCCGCATTCTGGTGATTGGCTACAGCGATAACGTGCCGATCCGCAGTGCCCGCTTCGCCTCTAACTATGAGCTTTCGCTGGCCAGGGCACAGTCCGTGCAGGAGCGCCTGCAACAACATCTGTCACAGCCGCAACGCGTGAAAGCGGAAGGGCGCGGAGAGAGCAATCCTCTGGTGCCGAACACCACCGCCGAAAATCGCGCCCGCAATCGCCGGGTGGACATCACGCTGTTAGTTTCGCCGCAGAACACCCGCGCGGAAGTTAACGGTTTGCAGCAAGGAAATTAACGGATGCTGAATATTCTCTTTTCCATCATGACCAGCCGTTTGATGTGGGGCTTTATCGGCATCACCGCGCTCTCCTTTATCATCTGGGTGATTGGGCCGGTGTTCTCGATTGCGGATTCCCGCCCGCTGGAGCCGGAAGTGAACCGCCAGATCAGCATCGGGCTGCTGTATGTGGCGTGGGGACTGAGCAATCTGGTGCCACGTCTGTATAACGCCTGGCTGAACCGCAAGCTGATGGGCAGCCTGAAAACCACGCCGGGCGAAGAGGGCAGCGCTGACAACAAGCGCCTGACCAGTGAAGACCGCGTGCTGTCCGAGCGCTTTACCGAAGCCGCTGAAATGCTGAAAAAGGCCCACTTCAGCGGCGCGGGCAATAAGCGCTGGACCCAACGTTTCAGCCGTCAGTATCTGTATCAACTGCCGTGGTACGTGATTATCGGCGCACCGGGCGCGGGCAAAACCACCGCGCTGGTCAACTCCGGGCTGAAGTTTCCGCTGGCCGACCGCTTTGGTAAAGCCGCGCTGCGCGGAATTGGCGGCACGCGTAACTGCGACTGGTGGTTTACCAATCAGGCGGTGCTGCTGGATACCGCCGGACGTTACACCACCCAGGAAAGTGAGCAGCAACAGGATGCCAGCGAGTGGGGCAATTTTGTCGGACTGCTGCGCAAATATCGCGGTCGTCAGCCGATCAACGGCGTGATTGTCACCATCAGCGTCTCCGATTTATTAACGCAATCGGCAGAAGCATCCCGTCAGCAGGCGCTTTCCCTGCGTCAGCGTCTGATGGAGCTGCATGAGCAGTTGGGTATCCGCTTCCCGGTGTATGTGATGGTCACCAAAACGGATTTGCTGAAAGGCTTCCGTTCGTATTTTGCCCGTTTTGATAAGGCGCAGCGCGATCAGGTCTGGGGTTTCACCTTCCCCTGGGAACGCTCAAAGCTGGCCGATTTCGATCTGTTAAGCGCGTTCACTCAGGAATATGCCTTGCTGCAACAGCGGCTGGATGCCGGTCTGCCGGACACGCTGTTACAGGAAAGCGATGGCAAAGCCCGGGCCGAAAGCTACCTGTTCCCGCAAGAGTTCGCGGCGCTACGCCCGCTGCTGAACGACTATCTGGAAACCGTCTTCAGCCGCTCCAACTTTGAAACGCAGTTCTCACCACGCGGTATCTACTTTGCCAGCGGCACCCAGGAAGGTCTGCCGTTTGACCGGGTGATGGGCGAACTGAACCGCGCGCTGAATCTGACGCAGGAAGAGGGCGGCAGCAGTAAGGCGTGGGATCAGGTGGATAAAGCCGCGCCGATCCCGGCCAACAAAGGGCAAAGCTACTTCCTGAAAGACCTGCTGCAGAACGTGATTTTCCAGGAAGCCGGTCTGGCAGGCAGCAACCGCTGGTGGGAGCTGCGCAATCGCGCGGTGCTGTGGTCGGGCTACGTGGTGCTGGCGGCTGCGCTGATCGTTGCCGGCGTGCTGTGGCTCACCAGTTACAACAATAACAAAGCCTATTTGCAGGAAGTGCAGGCGAAAGTGCCGCAGGTGGTGAAGCTCAGCCAGAACCTGCAGGCCAACGATCTGACCGATCTGTATGCGCTGCTGCCGTTCCTGAATGGCGTGCTGCATCTGCCGGAGAGTGAGGACTTCGATCTGAACGATCCGCCAATCACCCGCCGGATGGGGTTGTATCGCGGGGTGGAAGTCAGTGATGCGACGTTGTCGCTGTACCAGAAATCCCTTAAGCAGCTGCTGATGCCACAGGTGGCTCAGCTGATCACCACCTGGCTACGCAATGACAACGGCACGGATGCGGACTACAGCTATGAAGCGCTGAAAGCCTATCAGATGCTGTACCAGCCAAAACATTACGACGGCAAATTCCTGCACGCCTGGCTGATGCTGAATATTCAGCGCAACCAGCCGCAGAACATCACCCAGCAACAGATTAAGCAGCTCGACTGGCATTTGATGCAACTGCTTGAGACGCAGATCCAGGCGTCTCCGTATGCGCGGGATGACGCGCTGGTAAAGCGCGAGCAGGCGCTGATTAATCAGATGCCGCTGTCGCAGCGGGTCTATGGACGCCTCAAGCGCCTGCTGGAAAGGGATGATGCACTGAAGTCGATATCGCTGGCTTCACTCGGGGGTCCACAAAGCGAGCTGGTCTTTTCACGTAAAAGCGGCAAGTCGATTGGTGAGGGCATTCCGGGGCTGTTTACCCCTGACGGCTACTGGAACAGCTTCGACAAAAACATCGACGGCGTCACGGCGGCTTTGCATGACGATGACCAGTGGGTGCTGGGCGGTCAGGTGCAGGGCGAGACAAAGGATCAGACCGATCTGGCCGTCCGCCAGCTCTATATGGCCGATTATATGCGTCAGTGGGATGGCTTACTGCAGGACATCCAGCTGAACAACAGCGCGGACTTATCGCAACGCATCAACGCGGCGCGGCTGCTTTCCAGCAGCAATTCGCCGCTGCGCAAACTGGTGATTAGCCTCAGCCACTATCTGGTGTTGGAGAAAGCGGCCCCGGAAGAGGATACGACTAAGGCTGGCGAGGATAAGCAGGAAAGCAGCGCCAGCAGCACCCTCAGCGCGCTGTTCCGCTCTCGCCAGGCCAGCACCGCCGCCAGCCAGCAGCAGCAAACGCCGGAGCAGTCAGTAACCGCTCACTTCGCGCCGGTAATTGAGCTGGCTCAACCGCTGGAGAAAGGCGGCAAAACCATCGCCTTCGATGATTTCCTTAAGCAAATCGACGACCTCTATCGCTACCTGACCGCGGTGCAGGATGCCGCCAACAGCGGTATGCCGCCGCCAGCCAGCGATTCAATCAGTCGTCTGCAGGCCAGCGCCGGTCGCCTGCCTGGCTCACTGCAAAACATGTTCACCAGCATGGCGGTGGGTGCCAGCAGTGATACCCAGCGTCGCGATCTGGATAACGTGCGCAAGCGGATCAATGTCGAAGTGGGCAGCTTCTGCCGTCAGGCGATTGCCGGACGTTATCCGCTCTCCCGCAGTGGCCGTTCTGAAGTCACGCCTGACGATCTGGCGCGGATGTTTGCACCGGGTACCGGTTTGATGGACAGCTTCTTCCGCGACAATCTCGCCAACAAGGTCGATACCACGCAGTCCAGCTGGCGCTTTACGCCGGGCATCGACGGCAAGACCTTGCCAGGCGGCGAAAGCGTGCTGCGCCCGTTCCAGCAGGCGCAAAGCATTCGTGATGCCTTCTTTGCCAATGGCGCGACCACGCCTTCTTTCCGCGTCACCGTCCGCACCGTGCAGATGGATAACAACATCCTGACCTTAACGCTGGATGTGGATGGACAGCTGCTGCGTTACAGCCACGGGCCGCAGGCGGTCCAGCTGATGAACTGGCCGGGCCCCGGCGGCACCAACCAGGTGCGTATGCAGCTGGGGCTGGCGGATGGCACCACCGCCACGCTGGTCACCAACGGCGCATGGGCACTGAATCGCTTCTTTGACCGCGCCGAACTCTCGCGCGGCAGCAGCAGCCTCAGCCGTCAGGCGGCCTTTAACGTCAATGGTCATCGGGTGACGCTGGAATTCACGCCAAACAGTATTCGTAATCCGTTTCAGCTTCCCGGGTTCTCATGCCCCTAACCGCAAGGCAAGGATTTGATAATGAACCAGACTCCTGCGATTGGCTGGTACGGGAAATTGCCCAGTGCCGGTGACTTTCTTAAGCGCCGCTTTCCCGAAACGCTCTGGCAGCAATGGACCCACTGGTTCCAGGTGGGCTTGCTGAACTGGCAGCAAAATGAAGATCAACGCGCCGACGGAGACCGATCGTTCAGCGCCGCGCCGGTGTGGAATTTTGTGGTGCCGCCGATGCTGGGCAGTCAGCTGGTGCAGATGGGCTGCCTGCTGCCCGCGCGTGACAACGTGGGCCGACAGTATCCGGTCTGCGCCTTGCTGACCTTTTCCCCACAGGGCTGGACGCAACCGCAGCTGGCGCTGGCAGGAGAATGGTATCAGCAGGTGGGGCGCACGCTGCTGAACGCGGTGCGCAACGCGTACAGCGCTGAGCAGCTGGATCAGGCGTTGCTGTCGATTCCCGCACCGGTGCTGCCTGCCGCAGAGTCGCGCTCGGACATTCTGGACGTGATTGGCTATGCCGATCGGCCCTGCACGCTGAGCTGGCGGCAGGTATCGGACTGCTTCGATCCGCAGCACTACACCAGCTTTTGGTGGACCAATCAGACCGATGGCTATCCGCTTTATACCCACGTGCACAGCGGCAACTTTACCGGCCAGCTGTTCTCGATGCTGTTTGACCCTGCCGCCGGTGCTAAACCCGGCCGCCACGGTCTTTATCCGCCGATGTTTGAGTAATAACGCAAGGAAATCCTATGAATATCGATGCGCTCCTTGAGCCGATCAGCGCTGACAAGCCCTGCGGCGAGAATCTGGAATACGACGCCGATTACATGGCGATGGAGCAGGCCTGCGCGGGCAAGGCCGAGCAGCAATTTGGCAGCACCATCATTCCAGCCGAACCCGCGGACTGGAACAAGGTCGAGCGTCTGGCCAGCGACCTGATGAGCCGCACCAAAGATCTGCGCGTGATGCTGGCATTGACCCGCGCCTGGACGCAGCTGAAAGGGCTGCCGGGTTATGCCAACGGCCTGGAGCTGATCAAGCAGTCGTTGCTGCGTTACTGGGAGCCGCTGTGGCCAGTGCTGGAAGAGGACGGTGAGCGCGATCCGTTTTACCGCGTCAATGCTCTGGCGGCGTTAAGCGATAAGTCAGCACTCACTACCGCAGCCCGCCAGGCGCCATTAATTCGCAGCGCCTCCGATGAAATTTCACTGCGCGATGCCTGCGCACTGCTGGACGGCAGCAAAACCGAATGTCCAGAGTATCCCGGCGGCCTCGCACGGCTGACAGATGAACTGGCGCGATCGGGTCAACCCGGCGTGGAAGCCATTCTGAGCATAAGTGAGCGGTTACAAACAATTCGTCAGACGCTGGTGGAACACCTCGGCGAAAGCGGCGTGCCGGAGATGGAGCAGCTGCAAAAAACGGTGAACACCGTCGCGCAGGCCTGTGAAGTCACCGATCTGGCGAGCCTGATCCCCGGCCTGACGCCAGCGAGTACAGAAGTCCCGCAGGCGTCGCCAGCCGCCAGACCGGCGCGTGCCGATATGGACTGGCGGACGATTCAGCCTGGCTCGCGTTCTGATGCCCAGCTGATGCTGGAAAAAGTGAAGCAGTACTTTGTGCAGCACGAGCCAAGCCATCCGGCTCCGCTGATGATTGACCGTGTACAGCGAATGATCGAGCTCGACTTTATGGACATCATCCGTGATTTGGCGCCAGACGGCGTGCATCAGCTGGAAAATATCTTCGGACGTCGCGATAACTGAGTTGCGCGTTCATTCACGTTTTACCGCGAATACCAATGGAGAACCCCATGGCAACAAGTAAATCCAGTGGGCAGAAATTTATCGCCCGTAACCGTGCGCCACGCGTGCAGATCGAATACGACGTGGAGATCTATGGCGCGGAACGCAAAATTGAGCTGCCGTTCGTGATGGGCGTCATGTCCGATCTGGTCGGTAAATCGGTCGAAGGACTGCCGGCCGTAGACGAGCGCAAGTTCCTTGAAATCGATATCGACAACTTTGATGAACGCATGAAGGCGCTGAAACCGCGCGTGGCGTTCCAGGCGGATAACACCCTGACCGGCGAAGGGCGTCTTAACATCGATCTGACCTTCAACAGCATGGAAGATTTCTCGCCGGATGCGGTGGCGCGTAACGTTGAGCCGCTGAATCAGTTGCTGGATGCGCGCACACAGCTTTCCAACCTGCTGACCTATATGGACGGCAAAAACGGGGCGGAAGAGCTGATCTCCAAAATTCTGCAGGATCCTACGCTGCTGAAATCACTGAGCCACCTGCCGAAGCAGGATGAAGCCGCTAAAAGTGGGGAGGAATAACCGATGAGCAATCCTTCACAGCAGTCGGCACTGCAGGAACAGCAGGCTTACAGTCAGGACGAGTTCAGCGCGCTGCTGAACAAAGAGTTCCGTCCTAAGACCGATTCGGCGCGTGCCGCCGTGGAAAGCGCGGTGAAAACCCTGGCACAGCAGGCGCTGGAAAATACCGTCACCGTCTCCACCGATGCTTACCGCACAATTCAGGCGCTGATCGCAGAAATCGACGAAAAGCTGTCACAGCAGGTAAACCAGATCATCCACCACGAAGATTTCCAGAAGCTGGAAGGGGCGTGGCGTGGCCTGAGCTACCTGGTGAACAACACCGAAACTGACGAGATGCTGAAAATCCGCTTTATGAGCATCTCCAAGCAGGAGCTGGGCCGCACGCTGAAGCGTTATAAAGGCGTCGGCTGGGACCAGAGCCCGATCTTCAAGAAGGTGTACGAAGAAGAGTATGGCCAGTTCGGTGGCGAGCCGTTCGGTTGCCTGGTCGGTGACTACTACTTCGACCACAGCCCACAGGACGTTGAGCTGCTGAGCGAAATGGCGCGCATTGGCGCGGCGTCGCACTGTCCGTTCATCACCGGGACAGCGCCGGGCGTGATGCAGATGGAATCCTGGCAGGAGCTGGCGAACCCACGCGACCTGACCAAAATCTTCCAGAACAGCGAATATGCCGCCTGGCGCAGCCTGCGTGAATCGGAAGATGCCCGCTATCTGGGCCTGGTGATGCCACGCTTCCTGTCGCGTCTGCCGTACGGCATTCGCACCAACCCGGTGGATAGCTTCGACTTCGAAGAGCAGACCGACGGTGCGAACCACAGCAATTACACCTGGACCAACGCTGCCTATGCGATGGCGGCTAACATCAACCGCTCCTTCAAAGAGTACGGCTGGTGCACCTCAATCCGTGGCGTGGAGTCAGGCGGTTCGGTAGAAAATCTGCCATGCCACACCTTCCCAAGCGATGACGGCGGCGTGGACATGAAGTGCCCGACCGAAATCGCCATCAGCGACCGTCGCGAAGCCGAGTTGGCGAAAAACGGCTTTATGCCGCTGGTTCACCGCAAGAACTCCGACTTTGCCGCCTTTATTGGCGCACAGTCATTGCAGAAGCCTGCGGAATACCACGATGCCGATGCCACCGCGAATGCCCGTCTGGCATCGCGCCTGCCGTACCTGTTCGCCTGCTGCCGCTTCGCGCATTATCTGAAGTGCATCGTGCGTGACAAGATCGGTTCCTTCCGCGAGCGTGACGAGATGGAACGCTGGCTGAACGACTGGGTGATGAACTACGTCGATGGGGACCCGGCTAACTCCTCGCAGGAAACCAAATCCCGCAAGCCGCTGGCATCTGCAGAAGTGCAGGTTGAAGAGATCGAAGACAACCCAGGCTACTACGCCGCCAAGTTCTTCCTGCGCCCGCACTACCAGCTGGAAGGTCTGACCGTGTCGCTGCGCCTGGTATCTAAACTGCCTTCTTTGAAATCTAACGATGCGTAGTGTTTTTTAGAGTAGTGGAATAATCAGGGGGCTCCATGCCCCCTATGATTGCCTGAATCCGATTAATTCAGGATGATTGAAATTAAAATAAGCAGGAAGCCCGCAATGAATTCACCAAAAGAAATTGCCGATGGAATGTTAGCTATTTTCAATGCAAAAAAAGAATCTGGCGTGGAAGTATTTATGGTAAGTGCACTGAGTGGCATTGTAAAAATACCTGGTGACCTATATGCACTTACCAAAGATTTCCTTGATTCTGACCACCGCTGGGATAACGAAACAGATCGCATAAGACTGTTAACTATGCTGAAAAAAGGTGCAACCAGTGATGATCTAAAAAGGCTATTGGAGATAGTGATTAAACAATATGTACAAAACCTGAATGAAGAAAAATGTAAGAGACTACTGACAAAGCTAGGCGGGAGTACTGCGGGATCCATGATGTTCAAAGCGATATTCATTAATCAAATTATTACTTTGTTCGTTAGTCGAGTTATCCCTAAATTTCTGTTTAGTGCTGGTATGACAGGGATTATTACAATAGGTGCATCTGTCTCACGCTCAATTTACTCTTCCCGTGATTTAAGTAAAAAGAATTTCGAAGTATATTCATTGCTCAGAGCTAGTGGAGATCTTGACCTCTTATATTTTGTTTTGGAGGACTATATTGATCCCTATCTTGAGGCTATCTCACTGGAAAATGTCAACTCACCTCTAGCCGAAACAGTATTTGAATTTTTTCTTGATGGGATCCAACATGCTTAAAAGAATAATAAGTTTAGCTTCTTGCTATATTCTAATGGCAGTGGGTTTTTTATTGTTTTTTACTAGCTGTGGATTTGCAATTTTTGTTGTTGACTGGCATGTTTCAGGGGGAAGAATTGCAGTTAATGCAGTATTGCTATTGCTCGCAATAGCTGCATCAATCTGCATTTATGGTTTAGCCGAGAGAATAAGAATAAATAATTAAAGTTTTTTTTGATATTTGCGAGTTAATCTGAATAACCAAAATGAGCAGGTTAAGCAAAATACAGTAAATAGAGTTTCACCTAGCATGAATCCCACAAACGAAGATGAAGTTTTCTCATATTTCAATACCAAGTAAATTGAGCTTGTAATGTCTATAATAGAATAGATAGATAGTAAGAAAAATATGACCATAAAGATGAAAGATATTGTCATTTTCAAAATTCCTCTCCTTTTTTGTGGTGTATGACATAGGTTGCAGGCGTCACTATAGTCTATCGGCACATTGATTGTCTATCCTCTGATTAGCAGAGTTTAGTAGCAGAGTTGAATATGACATGGTTAATATATCGAACCGAATTAAATATTTCGGGGGTTGTTAATGCAACCTCCGTATACACTATAGCGAAACCCTTAAAGTAAGGAGCTATATTTCTGGATAATCCCATGTAGAGATATTCAGAAGCGAGGCAGAGGTAAAATATGGACTGTTTTATTCAGCCCCATGCTTTCCTGTTTGCCATATCAGTGCTTTATCTAAAGCAAATTTTAACTAATGAAGAGTAGATAATCATGGCTATTGATATGTTTATGAAAGTTGACGGTGTGACTGGCGAATCAAAAGATTCAAACCACACCGGTTGGACCGATATTACTTCTTTCTCCTGGGGCGCTTCACAGCCAGGCAATATGTCTGTGGGCGGCGGCGGCGGCGCCGGTAAAGTGAACTTTAACGATCTGCATGTTAATGCGCTGATCGACAAGTCAGTGACGGCAATCCTGAAAAACTGCGCAAGCGGTAAGCACTTGACCAAGGTCGAAGTGTCAATCTGTAAAGCAGGCGGTACTCAGGTTGAGTATGCGCGTATTACCCTGGAAGACGTACTGGTGACGACTGTTAATTATAATGGTTCAGATAACGGTGACACCCTGGGTATGACTTACTCATTCCAGGCTTCTAAAGTGAAACAGCAATACTGGGAGCAGAGTTCTTCCGGTGGCAAAGGCGCAGAAAGCAGCGCTGGCTGGAACATTAAAGAAAACAAAGAAGCTTAAAGTGAATAAAACCTCCTCATATGAGGAGGTTTTCAAAAGGGATATATTATGTCAACGTTCAGACCTTCATTTTCAGCCGCATGGAATCGGTTTTCTGAAGTCAATGTGAATGTTCAGCGTGTGGGTAATATTATTGGTGGGAAAGTAGAGCTGAATATTAATGTGGGTGTTTTTGAAAATGCCTGCCCAATACGGATGAGTTATGTCTTAAATTATACAGGTATTCCAATACCTTCCAACAGTCGTTATGCAACGGTCTCTGGAAAAGATAAAAAGAAATATATTATAGAGTTAATGACATGATGGGTTTTTAGTGGGGTTCTTGGTAAACCCGACCTTACGGAAAATTCACCCACGCCAACTTCATTTCATGGTAAGCAAGGTATTATTCTATTCCAGGGGAATGGATGGAGTAATGCTCGCGGGCATGTTACCTTGTGGAATGGAAATGTCTGCTCAGGTGCATGCCACTTTATTGGCGGAGCAGAAAATGGTAGATTTGTACCCACGATTGCTTCACTCTGGATATTGAAATGAAAAAAATAATATTTATATTTCTGCTGGGTTCTTCTTCTGCTGTATTGGCTGTTACACCGCCAGAAATGGATTCTTTTACACAATCAGATATTTTTCAAAACTGGTTGCAAAATAGATGCATTGGAAAAATATCTCAGGATAAAAAATTAAAAGATGATGCTTTCAAGAGTGCTGCGTCATGGTTAGAGGTTAGTCACCTGCCAATCGATGCCTTTCACAAGGGTGATGTCTTAATTGATAATTACTTAAAGTTGAAACTGTCTGGTTCAAACGGCGGTGAGTATAATGTATTAAAATGTACTTTTGTTTCTCAAAGTAAAGAGTCCAAAGCTATTTTCGATAAATATAATAAATAACTTTTCTAATCAATTTGATTTAATTTTTGTTGCAACCCCTTGATTCTAAATATAAAAAATACTGTGGACAGGGTTGTTTTGGTAAAAAAGACGCAGAAAGCAGCGCTGACTGTAACATCAATGAAAACAAAGTGGCATAATTAAATGCTGCCGATCCCCGCTTGGGATGTGAAATGATATTATTGTCTTTTTCTTATTTCATCCCTTAATTAACATTATGAAAGGTATTTTCAAATATTGGCTAAGTAGTAATTAGTTTGTATTCTAAAGGTTTTTTTTAATGAGAAAATGCTAAGAAAAAAATTATCAATATTTATCTAATTAAGTTGATCGGATTTGGCAAAGGATAATCATATGCGTTGGAAATTGACAGCGGCGGTTGGCGTTGGACAACCTAATCATCAGGATGATGTGCGAAAAGTGCAGGCTTTGTTAAACAGGGCTGCTCACGAAAATCATGGGGCAATTTTGCATGAAGACGGTAAGTTTGGCCCTAAAACTCAGGCAAGAATTGAGGAGTTTCAGCGGAATCAGGTGCATATGTCCCATGCTGATGGTGTCGTAAATCGTAATGGTCCTACGCAACGGCAGCTAAGCCATTCCTCCAGTCCTGCACCTCAGCGAGCAACGACTATTAATCATGCTGCCGCCCGCATTGAACCCGGAAGTGCAGCTGCAGAACTTCTACAAAAACGAGCAGCGCAGCGCCCGGCAAACCGCAAGGTTGCATGGTTCAACCGTGCTTTGCCTGCAGCGCGAAATGTTAAATCTCGTTGGGGAGTTCCTATTGCTGTCACGTTGGCGCAGGGGGCGCTGGAGTCAACCTGGGGAACACATGCGCCCGGAAATATTTTCTTTGGTGTCAAGGGTAAATCACCAGACGGGAAATCAATCAATGTGACTACTCATGAAGTCTATGGTGGACGCTCGGCCGTTATCCAGGATGGATTCCGTTCATATGATACGCTGGAACAGTCTGCTGACGACTATGGGCGCTTTTTGTCTTCAAATCGCCGTTATCGTGCTGCCTTTGCTTACAGCAATGACCCTGAAAAATTTATTCATGAGGTTGCAAAAGCCGGTTACGCCACCGATCCACATTACGAACATAAAATCCTGATTATCATTCGTGTTAACGGGCTGAAGGATTATGATTCTCCACAGGTTTCAACCTCAGCAAGTTTCAAGAATGCTTTACATCAGTAAAGCGACTGATGGCGATAACGGAGCAATATGAATACGATGGCTAATTCAAAAATGAAAGGATATTTGGCGGCATCTTTGCTGCTGGTGACGGGCTGTGTAAGTGCAACAACTTCACCGACAGAAAATTCAGTTATAAAGCAGGTTAAAAGTACTGTCGAGAAGGAGAAACTGGTCAGCGATCCCGCCTGTACAGATTATTTGTTCACCAAAGATGCAGAAAAAGGGATGGATCTGGTTGATGTCATGGAAAAACAGGGGGGGACTTGCCCTGGCGATCCTCAGGTTCAGCATCGCTTGTTTAGTGTCTATGTTGATCAAAAAACGCATCAGATGGTTAGTGATAAGGACGATCCTGAAGACGGTAATCTGTCATTATTACAACCCGCAGAATAATCAGGAGGCGCTTTTCAGACTCGCTCATTCAATCATTAGAGTTTTAGGATTGAATGACGTCATGGAGAGCGCTGAGAAAGAAATGAATAAATTACAAATATCTATTCTGACAGCCGCCGCCGCAGGGTAGCTGCGACTTTATGCCGCCGGGCGGCACCATTGGCCGGGCAACTGAATGTTGGAATGGAGGCGCAATGATCTAATTCAAAGCGCATTTTTGGCTATGGCACTACTCTCGGCATAAATTCATAGTGTTGTTTTTAATTGCCAATTATTTTCAATTTTCTCTTAATGAGTCTGAGAGAACATAAGCGGTTAATTGTTATGGTCATGTGGTTACTACTGCCGACGGGCGTATTGGCGCAGACATCGTTACATGCTGTAAGTGATACCGCATTTCAAAAAGATTTATATCTAAAATCATCTGAAAAATCGATTGAAGGGGGCGCACCTGTTGATGGGCAAAGCTTTACTATGAAAGATAATGGCAAAACCCTGGGAACGTTCATCGCAGGAAGTGGTTTTAATGCGCAGGATGAAAATGTTTGTTTTGTCGGTGGGTCTAAGAAATTAGCCGTGATTCATACAGTAATCCCTACCATCGGTTATGATGACTGGGAAGCTGAGAAATGTAATAAGACAAAATCCGTGGAGGTTATTTCAGGCAATAACAACCCCGCCCCGAATATTGCAGTTATTTATGAGGCTTCGTCTCCCAATGCAATTGCTGATGAGTCAGTTATATTTTCAGTAGTTAGCTCGACTGGTGATCTTGAGTTAGATAGTGAATTGACCAAGAAGATAGGTTCTTCAGGAGCTCGAACGATTAAAGAATTAAAAGAAAAATATCTAAATGAGTAATTATTTTAGGCTTATTTGAGCGATTATTGTTAACTTATCATGATGCAATTGAGCGTATCCCTGGAAGGGGATATGCATTTTACGTTTATAAACTCTTTCATAGATATTCTTTGTTGGCCTTGTAACGGATTGTGAATTGGTATGATGGATCCATCCTCACTCTGTCACCTTTAAGTAATGGAGCAACTCCAGAGCCTTCTTTCAGTTGTTCAAAAGCTCAAAGTTCATCAGAGAAAGCAATCTGTTCTGATTATGAACTATCGTCTTATGATAAAAGTGTAAATAACTCATGGAAATCAGCAAAAGAAGGAGCTGTTTCTGTTGGTAATAATTAACAGCTGAAAGAAATTATAAACTCTCAAAAAGAATGGTTAAAAAAACGAAATGCTTGTGGTAGTGATAAGGAGTGTCTAAAAAATGTCATGGTCAATAGAATGAATGTTTTGTCTTCGATAACTGACGGTCAATAATTAATTAATGTCAATTTTTATTTTTGTTAGGTGACTTTATTTACTACAATTAATATCTCACCTAACCTAAATTATACATATGATTAAAACATGAAGATATATACTGCATTAATATGTATTGTTGTTTCTTTACTCGGATGGTCAAATCCCTCTCATGCTGATTCAACAGTCGTTTTTTCTGGAAGTAAATACACTGCAAAGATAACTGAGCATTGTTCTGAAGGAAATGTCTCATGTGAGGATGTGACTGCATACTCGAAGAGTAATAAAACAGGTGCGGGTATTCACCTTAAAGGGGAAACCGTCAATGTAAATTGTCCAGAGTCGTGTAATTTTCGAGGGTATAGCTTTAAAAACGGTGCCTATACGTATTCATTCACGACTAATGACTTTGAAAAATGGAACTTAAATATTTTTAAAAATGATAAGGCAATTGCAGGAGATGTTGGGACTTTGCAGTAGGTTTATTTGTTGTTCCATAGATAGGTTTCTATGAATATTAAACACCATAGCGATATTAACTTCACTAGTAAATTTACTTTTATTTCCAGCAATTGCCGAGCAGTACCCTCCTGCTTTTAGATGAAAAAATTCGTTGACCCTCCGCCTACTTCCCAATTTCCAGTAAGGGATTAAATGAAAAAGTTCGCTTTGTTTTTAATTTCAGTAACAGCTCTCACCGTTTCTCAATTCGCCCGAGCAGATGAAGATTGCAGCAGTAAAACCATCAGTTGGGAAGTGGATAATTGTAGCGTAAGAAATAAAGATGCCACCGAGGCGATTTTAAATAAAGAGTACTCTGCTGCAAAGAAACGTATCGAAGAAGAATACAAGAGTGATAGCAGTATCGTAAAATTTCAATTACAAACCCTGCTGGAAACTCAGCGCAACTGGTTAAAGTATCGTGAAGGGCAGTGTAAAATGGAAGCCAGCCTTGCAGACGAAGATAGCAGTGCGCATCTTGGCATGGTCAGTATTTGCATAAATAAATTAGACAAACAGCGTATCGCACAGTTTAAAGAAATGCCCTATGGCTGATTCGCTGAATTTATGCAGTCAGTTATGAATGGTGAGTCCTGAATAAAACATTTTTGAATTCACATAGCGGAGGGAGATATCCATCCGCCATGAGTTTGATCGCCATCTCCCCCTAATTCAGCCTGCAAACCTCGCCGCTTTTATTTAAAGAGCCGCGAGGCTTGAATGCCGACTAAATCCAACGCAGGAAACCGTTATGCGATTTACGATAATAGCGACCAAATCGGGTCAGCAACCGCCACAGGGTAGCTGCGACTTTATGCCGCCGGGCGGTACCATTGGCCGGGGAACTGAAAATAATCTGGTGCTGCCGGATGAGAACCGCTCCATCTCCCGCCTGCAGGCGATTGTGCATGTCAGCGCCAATGGCGAGTGCCAAATTACTAATCGCGGCACCGTTACTCTGGTGCACCTGAATGATATTCCTCTGCAACGCGGTCGCCAGGTGGAATTGCAGGATGGCGATATCATCCGTATTGACGATTACGCACTGCAGGTCAGCGAGCTGGGTGCGGGCGCGCAACCCATTGTTAGCGCGCCAATTTCCCGCGCAGTGGTAAGCGATGCGCCAGCTTCAGTGCAGGCCTCACCACAACACGTATCATCACCATCGGCGACTCCCAACGCTGCTTCGCAACCTGTACCGCCGAACACGGCACCGCAGGCAGCGGCTGCAACTGCATATGCCGCGCAGCCTGCTGCAAAAGAGAACTCGCCCGCTGCCATCCCCAGCGAAATCTGGGACAGCCTGGCGCAGGAGTTTTCCATCTCCGACAGCCTGTCTAATCGCAGCAAGCCACAGCCGGCCAACCTGAATCCGTTTGCCGAAGCTCCGGCACCGGATCGCAATCCGGTGGATCCGCTGGCGCAGTTTGTCAGCAAGCCGGACAGCCTGAACTTCGATCGCCGCGATCAAACGCCGGACTCCCTGTTCACCGATGACGATGGCCTGTTTAAGCAGGACAGCATCTTCAATGACAGCACGCCAAGCACCCTGATGCAGCAGCCTGCGGCTCAGCCTCAGCAGCCGGGTAAAGGGAAGGATGAGCTGGATCCGCTGGCCCTGTTCGGTGGCAGCGGCGGTGGTGCACCGGCTCAGGCCAACAGCGACGATCCGCTGGGCCTGATGATGGGCAATGCCGTGCCGCTAACGCCGATGGATGCGTCTGGCAACCAGCCGCGTCCGGCGACGCAGCAGCCTCCACAGCACACCATCGTGCCGCCAGCGCCGCACGCGCTGGACAGTGACTTCGATCTTTTTGCCGGTGACAAACCCAACCCGCAGCACGCTTCGCCGCTGTTTGATAATGCGCCACAGCATGGCGACGACGCTCCGGCGCAGTCGGCGGGATCCCCGGCGGATTTGGCCGATTCGCCGCTGTTTGCTGAATCCTCTGCAGATCTGGCCGATTCACCGCTGTTCGCTGAGTCTTCTGCAAATCAGACTGACTCGCCGTTGTTTGATCAGCCGCCGACGGCCGCTCAACCGGATTACGGCGGCATCACGCTGCCCACGCCGCAGGCGGTGGCCCGCAATACCACGCCGCCGCCAAAAGGCCGTCTGCGCATCGATCCTGTTTCCAATACGGCTTCGCAGCAGTCGTCGTCATCGGCCTCCAGTGGCCAGGTGCTCGACGGTGAACTGCTGGACGCATTAATCGGCGGCATGGGGCTCAACGATCTGCAACCGACGCCGCGCATCGATCGCGATTCCATGCAGGAACTTGGGCAGATGCTCAGCATGTTCTCGCAGGGGACCGTGGCGCTGCTCTCTTCCCGCTCGATCCTCAAGCGCGGCGTGAAGGCAGAAATGACGGTGATCCTCGACGAGGCGAACAACCCGTTCAAGCTGCTGCCGTCAGGTAAATCGGTGCTGATGCAGATGTTCGGCAGCCGCATGCCGGGCTTTATGCCGCCTAAACAGTCGGTGCGTGATGCGCTGGTCGATCTGCAGGCGCACCAGTTGGGGATGATCGCCGGGATCCGCGCGATCATCGCCTCGATGCTGCAATCCTTTAACCCTCAGCAACTGGAAGAGGAAGCGAAACAGGAGGGGATCACTTCGCGCATCTCCCTGCCGGGCAGCCGCAAAGCCGCGCTGTGGGAACACTTCACCAAACGCTATGGCGAAACCGCCGGTGAAATCGAAGACGACTTCCATACCCTGTTTGGCGAGGCGTTTCTGCATGCCTATGACATGGAAGTGAACCAGTACAAAGACTCTCAAATCAGATCGGAAGAATGATGAATATCACCATTGCCTCTATGTCGAATCAGGGCGCCCGCGAAAGCAATCAGGACCAGACAGGTGAGATCATCGGTGAGCGGTCGGCCTGTTTTGTGGTCTGCGATGGTGTCGCGGGATTGCCAGGCGGTGATGTCGCGGCGGAACTTGCGCGCAACACCATTCTGGAACGTTTCAACGGCGATCGGCATCTGGATGCGCAGAGCATCCGCCGCTACGTCAACGAAGCCAATGGCGCCATCCGCCAGCAGCAGAAAGCCATGACCGACTACAAACGTATGGGCACCACCATGGTCAGCCTGTTTATCGATCGGGATTTTGAGCTGGCTTACTGGGCGCACGCCGGTGACAGTCGCCTGTACCTGTTTCGTCGGGGCTATCTCTATCACGTCACCACCGACCACAGCCTGGTGCAGCAGATGAAAGATGCCGGACACCAGACCGAAGGGATCAACAGCAATCTGCTCTATTTTGCGCTGGGCATGGGCGATGAAGAGCGGGATGCCAGCTACAGCGATGTGGTGCCGATTGAAGATGGCGATGCGTTTTTACTCTGCACGGACGGCTTCTGGCACGCCCTCTCGCCAGAACTGATGCAGCAGTCGCTGCATATGGTGAACACCCCGGACGAGTGGCTGACGCTGATGCAGGAAGTGATCCGCAAGAATGACCAGCAATCCGAGGCCAGCCAGGACAACTACAGCGCTGTGGCGGTCTGGGTTGGCGATCCACAAGACACCACGCTGCTGCACTCCTTGTCGCAGGCAGCCCAGTTTTTCCCTCTTCGTGATTAACGGCCTTAAAGGACTTATATGAAATATTGGCTATCAGGCGCGCTCTCCCTGTTTATCGCGTCCAGCGCCTGGGCGCAGGATTATCTCGTGGTCTCTTCGCCTTCGCAGAAACTGGATATCTGGATCGATAACGTTAAAAGCAAAAACGCGGCGGACTGGTGTACGCGTGAGCTGCCACTGCGCATCGTGGCAAAAGGCAAAAAAGATCCGCAGGTGCTGGAAGATTTTCTACCGCGCGTCGGCAAGGTCTTGCAGCATCAGTGCGGCAAGATGGAATCCATTCACTGGCAGATGACCGACAGCAACGGCAGTACGCTGGCAAAAGGCACCGCCGCCAAAGCCCAGTCGTGGGCGGTGAAAGTGGAACCTGACGCGCCGGTGACGACTCCCGCAGCGCCTCCGGCAGCCGAAACCGCACCGGCAGCCACGCCAGCGGCGGCCGATCTTTCCCCGCCAGCCGATACCACGCCCTGGGTGCAGTTCAGCCTGCTCGATGGTTGCCACTTCCGCACCTATTTTCGTAGCGGCAATCAAACCAGCGCCCTGTTTGTGCCTGCCAAAGGCGGCGTCAGCTGTGGCAGCGATGGCTGGCTGAGCGGCGAAAGCCAGATTGCTCAGCTGGGCAAAGGGGCCAGCAAAAACGTGCGCATGACCTTCCTGCAGGGCTTCCCGGTGGCCGGATTGACCAGCAAAGCGCTCAGCCAGGATCTGCAAATCACCACCGTGAATAATCAGCGGATGGTGCTGAGCGACGAGAAGTCGCCGCAGAGCTGGATGGTGGTGCCGTTCGACCCGGCGGTTAACGGCTGGAAAACGGATGGCACGGTGGTGGTAGAAATTACCGCCGCACAGGCCAGCGACGAAAGCGATGTGAAGGCGCGCCTCGCTGAGGTACGTAAAGTCTGGTCCCCTTACCTGGCGGATAAAAGCACGCTGACCATCAAGCTGGTGCAGGCGCTCCATCCGCAGCTGAAAGACCCGGCAGCCGGTGCATTCCGCACCCTCAACTAGTTCACTGCACGTCAAAGGAAAGCTTATGTACTCCCTCAGCACCCTGATGTCCGGCGCCTCGCTTGCGGAAACGCTGGCGCGCGTCGAAGGCAAAATTAAAGCCAACCCGGCGGATGCCGATTTGCGCGCGGCCTTCGTGCAGCTGCTGTGCCTGGCCGGAAACTGGACGCGCGCCACCACCCAGATGAAATCCTGGGCGGCGCTGAAGCCCCAGGCCAAACCCACGGTGACGCTGCTGGAGCAGGCGGTGGCGGGAGAAGTGCTGCGCGCGGCGGTGTTTGCTGGCGAGGCCTCGCCGATGATGCCCGGCGACGCCTTTAACTGGGCCGAAGGGTTGTTAAGCGCGCTGCGGGCCGATGCGGCGGGCAAAACCGAGCGGGCTGACGAGCTGCGTGCGGCGGCATTCGAGGCGGCTGAAATCAATCCCGGCCGCCTGAAGCAGTTGAAGGATGAGTCAGCGCAGGCGGTCGATTGGTTGATTGATGGCGATGGCCGCCTTGGCCCAATCTGCGAGCTGATCGTCAACGGGCGCTACACCTGGCTGCCGTTCAGCGCCATCAGCGAACTGCGTTTTCAGGCACCGGCCAGCGTGACCGATCTGGTCTGGCGTCATACCTCGGTCCGGCTGACCGATGGCAGCGAGCAGGTATGTCAGATCCCGGTGCGCTATCCATTTGGCGCTGAGGCTGCTGATAACCTGCTGCTGGCCAGCGTCACCGAATGGCAGCCGCTGGATCGTGCAGGTCTGCACTTTAGCGGACTGGGGCAGAAAACCTGGCTGAGCGGCGACGCGGACTATCCGTTGCTGAGCCTGGACGTGCTGACCTTCGACGAGGCGCTATGAGCAATGACTTCGATCTGAATCAGCCGCAGCAGGGAAGCGATCTGCTGCGCGGCGGCTACCGTCACCGCAACAAGCAGGAAGCGTTAAACGCCCGCGATAAAATGCAGCCTTCGCTGCTGGATCGGCTGACCGATAACGCCCCGGACAAGCTGAAAGAGTCCGCGAGTAATACGGTCATCTCCCACACCACGCTGCGGCGCAATGTGCTGCGGGATTTGCAGTGGCTGTTTAACAGCATCAATAACGAAGGGCAGCAGGATCTGGAGCCGTTCGCGGAGGTTAAACGCTCGGTGCTGAACTATGGCGTGGCACCGCTCTCCGGGCAGCGCATGTCCGATATCGAATGGCAGGATGTGCAGCGCAAGCTCACCAACTCAATCCTGCATTTTGAGCCGCGCATTTTGCCAGTCGGTTTACAGGTGCGCTGCATATCGGACACCACCTCACTGGACCTGCACAACGTGCTGTCGATTGAAATCAAGGGGCGGCTATGGTGCGTGCCCTATCCGCTGGAATTCCTGTTCCGCACCGATGTCGACCTGGAAAACGGCCATTTTGAGTTTAAAGACGTAGGGTAATCATGGACAGCAAACTGCTCGATTATTACAACCGTGAACTGGCGTACCTGCGCGAGATGGGGGCGGAGTTTGCCGAACGCTACCCAAAAGTCGCCGGACGGCTGGGGATGCGCGGGATTGATGTCGCCGATCCGTATGTCGAGCGGCTGATGGAAGGCTTTGCCTTTCTGACCTCCCGCGTGCAGTTAAAAATGGATGCCGAGTTCCCGCGTTTCTCCCAGCGGATGCTGGAGATGATTGCGCCAAACTACCTGGCCCCTACGCCGTCGATGGCGATTGCGGAGCTGCATCCGGACAGCCAGAAAGGCGACATCAGCGGCGGCTTTCGCGTCCCGCGCGGCACGATGATGGACAGCCAGACGCTGAAGAAAAGTGGCGTCACCTGCAGCTACAGCACCGCGCACGATGTGATGCTGCAGCCGCTGACCATCGCCAGCGTCGAGCTGGGCGGCGTGCCGGCGGATATTCCGCTGGGGCCGATGGGCCTCAGCCAGCGCGGTGCCGCAAGTGCGCTACGCATTCGCCTGACCTGTTTCAACGACGTGACGCTGAACACCCTGACTTTCGACGATCTGATGTTCTTCCTCAGCGGCCCGGATATTCAGGCGCAAAAGCTGCTTGAGCTGATTATGCAGCACACGGTGGGCAGCTTTTGTCAGACGGTGGAAGCCCAGCCGCAGCGGGTGGTGATGAACGATGAGGCGCTGACCCAGGAAGGATTTTCGCCAGATCAGGCTTTGCTGCCGGACGATCTGCGCAACTTCGACGGCTACCGGCTGCTGCAGGAGTACTTTGCTTTTCCGGCCCGTTTCCAGTTCATCAACATCAGCCAGCTGCGCGGCATTCTCGGCAAGTGCGGCCCGGAGGTGAAGGCGTTTGAAATCGTGCTGCTGCTGGATAAAGCCGATGCGGCGCTGGAAAGGGTGATTGATAAAAGCCATCTGTCGCTGCACTGCACGCCGGTGATCAACCTGTTCCCGAAAACGGCCGAGCGGCAGAAAATTAGCGACGGCGTGCATGAATATCATCTGGTGGTCGACAATATTCGCCCGCTGGATTACGAGATTTACTCGGTTCAGAAGCTGTATGCCACCGGTGATAAGCGCCGTGACGAACAGGTTTTCCGCCCGTTCTGGAGCACCTTCAGTCAGGACCACGGGGATTACGGCGCCTATTTCTCGCTGCGCCGCGAACAGCGCACGCTGTCAGAACGCGCGCAGCGTTACGGCACGCGGACCGGCTATGTCGGCTCGGAAGTTTTCCTGTCGCTGGTGGACGAACGTCATTCCCCGTGGAGCGATGATCTGCGCCATCTGACCGCTGAGGTGCTGTGCACCAGCCGCGATCTGCCGCTGATGCTGCTGCAACAGGATCAGGGCAACTTCCTGATGCCAGACTCGATTCCGGTCGGTCAGTTAACGCTGAAGAAAGGGCCAACGCCACCGCGTCCGGCGCTGGCCGAAGGGCTGACGACCTGGCGCTTGATCAGCCATTTGCAAATGAACTACCTCAGCCTGATGGACAGCGATGAGGGCCAGGGCGCTGCCGCGCTGCGCCAGCTGCTGGGCCTGTATGCCAATCTGGCGGAGGCACCGGTGGCCAGGCAGATCGACGGCATTCGCCACTGTCAGTTAAAGCCGGTGTATCGCCGGGTGCCGGAACCTGGCCCAATCGTCTTTGCGCGGGGCGTGGGCATCGTACTGAGCGTGGATGAACAGGCGTTCTCCGGTTCCAGTCCGTGGTTACTGGGCAGCGTGCTGGAACGGGTCTTTTCGCGGCTGGTGGCGATGAACAGCTTTACCGAAGTGACGCTGATGAGTCAGCAGCGCGGTGAAGTGGGTTACTGGTCGCCGAGGATGGGCAAAAGGGCGCTGATATGAGTGATACGACGGCACCACCGACGTTACGATTCCGCAAAATTCAGCGGCTGCCGGAACATTTCTGGCAAGGCGTGACGCTGGCACCCTGGCGCTACGATCTGTTTCAGCTGTTGCGGCGGCTGGATGCGCAGGGCGGGGAACGCTATCCGCTGGGACGGGCGCCGCTGCCGCGCCACGAGCCGCTGCGCATCGGTCAGACACCTTCGCTGGCCTTCGCACCTTCCACGCTCGCCAGCGCCAGCGTGCGTGAGAACAGCCCGCTACACGATGTTTCGATCCTCAGCTTCGGCCTGTTCGGCCCCAACGGCCCGCTGCCGGTTCACCTGACCGAATATGCCCGCGAGCGCATTTACCATCATCAGGATCACAGCCTGAGCGCCTTTGCGGATCTGTTCCATCATCGCCTGACGCTGCTGTTTTATCGTGCCTGGGCTGATGCGCAGCCGACGGTGTCGCTGGATCGGGAAGATGCCCATCACTTTGAGCGCTATCTGGCCAGCCTGATTGGCATGGGCCAGCCCGGCCAGCTGGAGAAAGGCAGCCTCAGCGAACATGCGCGCTATACGGTGGCCGGGCACTTAACCCGCAACGGGCGCGATGCCGAAGGATTGCAAAAAATCCTCAGCCACTATTTTAAGGTGCCGGTCACGCTGGTGGAGAACGTGCCGCACTGGCAACCAATTGATCGCCGCGAGCGCGCGCAGCTGGGTGCCGGAAGAAGGATGCCGACACTGGGGCAGTCCGCCTTTCTCGGCGTGGCTGTGCGCGATGTGCAGCACAAATTCCGCATCGAACTGGGGCCGCTGAGCCTGGCAAATTACAACCGGTTCTTGCCCGGCACACCGTGGGCACAGCAACTGCGCGACTGGGTTCGGCAGTATCTGGGCATCGAATACGTCTGGGACCTGCGGCTGATCCTGGCGGCGGAAGACGTGCAGGGCGTCAGCCTCGGTGGCCCGGCTCAGCTGGGTTACAATGGCTGGCTGGGCTGCCCTGAACATCCGCAGCCGCGTAACGATCTGACCTTCAGCCCTGAACCGATTGAAACCCCTGGGATGTAAGGACGTTGTCCTCCCGCTTATCACCGCCTTCAACTACTGAGAAAAACTATGTCAGAAATTAGCCGCGCCGTACTGTTCGGCAAACTGGACACGCTGTTATTCACCTCTCTGGAAAGTGCGACCGCCTTCTGCAAACTGCGCGGCAATCCCTATGTTGAACTGGTGCACTGGCTTCATCAGCTGATGCAGCATCAGGAGGGCGATCTGCAACAGGCGATCCGCCATTTCTCGCTGGATGAAGAGGCGCTGACGCGGGATATCGTGGCGGCGTTAGATCGCCTGCCGCGCGGAGCCAGCGCCGTCTCCGATCTGTCGGAACATATCGACAGTGCCGTCGAGCGCGCCTGGGTTTACGGTTCGCTGAAATTCGGCGTGCAGAAAATCCGTGGCGGCCATCTGCTGATCGGCATGCTGAAAACCTTCAACCTTGCCAGTTTGCTGAAGGGCATCTCACCGCAGTTTGGTCGCATCAGCGTGGACGCGCTGCTGGAACAGTTCGACACCGTGTCTGCCAACAGCAAAGAGGCACAGCAGGTGAGCGCCGCCCCGGTTGATGCCGGTACGGTTCCTCAGCAGCAGGGCACGCTGGCGCAATATGCCCAGGACCTGACCGCGCGGGCGCGCGAAGGCAAAATTGACCCGGTGGCCGGGCGTGATGAAGAGATCCGCCAGATGGTCGACATCCTGATGCGTCGTCGCCAGAACAACCCGCTACTGACCGGGGAAGCCGGGGTCGGTAAAACCGCCGTGGTGGAAGGACTGGCGCTGCGCATTGCCGCAGGCGACGTGCCGCAACCGTTGCAGGACGTGCAGCTGTGGCTGCTGGACATCGGCATGCTGCAAGCCGGTGCCGGCATGAAGGGCGAGTTTGAAGCGCGTTTGCAGGCCCTGATCAACGAGGTGCAGTCCAGCCCAACGCCGATCGTGCTGTTTATCGACGAGATCCACACGCTGGTCGGCGCGGGCGGTCAGCAGGGGACCGGCGATGCGGCTAACCTGCTGAAACCGGCGCTGGCACGCGGTCAGCTTCGTACCATTGGCGCGACCACCTGGGCCGAATACAAAAAATATATCGAGAAAGATCCGGCGCTGACCCGCCGTTTCCAGACCGTGCAGGTGCAGGAACCGGATGAAGAGAAGGCGCTGCTGATGTTGCGCAGCACCGTCAGCCCGCTGGAAAAACATCACCGCGTCCTGCTGCTGGACGAAGCGGTTGCCGCGGCGGTGAAACTGTCGCATCGCTATATTCCGGCGCGTCAGTTGCCGGATAAAGCCGTGGCGCTGCTGGATACCGCCTGCGCCCGCGTGGCCGTCAGCCAGAGCGCTCAGCCGCCGCAGCTGGAAGACTGCCTGCACCGCATCCACGCGCTGGAAATCGAAAAAGAGATTGCCGGACGCGAGCTGAAAGTGGGCATTGGCGACAGCGCGCGCGTTGAAACATTAAGCGAACAGCTGGCCGAACTGGCCGCGCAGGCTGAGGCACTCACCGCCCGCTGGCAGGCTGAGCGCGAGCTGGTCGATGGCATCATCGCCCTGCGTGCCCAGCTGCATCAGGACAGTGCGGAAGACGTGGCTGACCTGCATGCCACGCTGAAAGAACGTCAGCAGCAGTTAAAGGATTTGCAGGGCGAATCGCCGCTGCTGTTTGCCGCCGTGGATGCCAACGTGGTTGCGGCGGTGGTTTCCGACTGGACCGGCATCCCGCTGGGCCGCATGGTGAAAAACGAGATCGATGCGGTGCTGAAGCTGGCGGATACGCTGAACGAGCGGGTAATTGGTCAGCGACACGGGCTGGATCTGATTGCTAAGCGGGTGCGGACCTCGCGCGCCAGACTCGACGATCCCAACAAGCCGGTCGGGGTGTTTATGCTCTGCGGCCCGTCGGGCGTCGGTAAAACCGAAACCGCACTGGCCCTGGCCGAGACGCTTTACGGCGGCGAGCAGAACATCATCACCATCAATATGAGTGAATTCCAGGAAGCGCATACCGTCTCGACCCTGAAAGGGGCACCGCCGGGCTATGTCGGCTATGGCGAAGGCGGCGTGTTAACCGAAGCCGTCCGCCGTCGGCCTTACAGCGTGGTGCTGCTCGACGAGATCGAAAAAGCGCACCCGGACGTGCACGAAATCTTCTTCCAGGTGTTCGACAAAGGCTGGATGGAAGACGGTGAGGGACGTCATATCGACTTCCGCAATACCATCATCATTTTGACCTCCAACGTCGGCACCCAGCTGATTAGCGCGATGTGCGCCGATCCTGAACTGATGCCGGAGCCCGATGCACTGGCCGCTGCGCTGCGTCCTCCGCTGCTGGAGGTCTTCCCGCCCGCGCTGTTGGGCCGTCTGCTGGTGGTGCCCTATTACCCGCTCAGCGACGAGATGCTGGCCAGCATTGTTCGCCTGCAGCTGAAGCGTATCCAGCGTCGCCTGGAGCAGAACCACGGCATTGTTTCCGAGGTGGACGACAGCGTGATTGCCCAGATTGTGCAGCGCTGCACCGAGGTGGAATCCGGCGGTCGCATGGTTGACGCCATCCTTACCAATACCCTGTTGCCGCAGATGAGCCAGATGTTGCTCACCGCCAGCGCGCGGGATGAACAGTATCGCCGCCTGCGTGTGACCTTACAGCAGGGCGAATTCCAGTGTCAGTTTGAGGCTTAAGGCCTGTCACTATCAGAGAGTTGTCCAATATGTCAGAACACGATAATCCGCGCGCAGTCCCGAATGCCTTACCGGTGGGCTACCGCTTTAACGAGTTTGAAATCAAGGAAGTGATTGGCGGTGGCGGCTTTGGCATTGTCTACCGCGCCTGGGACCATCAGCTGGAGCGGACCATTGCCATCAAGGAGTTTATGCCGGCCTCGCTGGCCGTGCGTAATGATGACCTGACGCTGGTGCTGCGTAGCGAACGCTTCAGCAAAACCTTCCACGCCGGGCTGAACAGCTTTATTCAGGAGGCGCGCCTGCTGGCCCGCTTCAATCACCCGAACCTGCTGCACGTGCTGCGTTTCTGGGTACAGAACGACACCGCCTATATGGGCACCGCGTTCTATACCGGCACCACGCTTTCGCAGCTGCATCAGCAACGTCCGGAGATGATTAGCGAAGCCTGGATCCGCACTGCGCTGCCGCCGCTGTTTGGCGCGATCAACACCATCCATCACGAAGGGTATCTGCACCGCGATATCTCGCTGGATAATATCCAGATTCAGGAGAACGGCGTGCCGGTGCTGCTGGACTTTGGTTCGGCGCGTAAGGCCATCGGCAACCTGTCCGATGAGACCGAAACCATGCTCAAGCCGGGCTTCGCCCCTATCGAGCAATATAGCGACGATAGCGAGAGCGAGCAGGGCACCTGGACCGATATCTATGCGTTGGGCGCGGTGCTGCACACGCTGATTGTGGGATCGCCGCCGCCGGTCAGCGTGGTGCGCAGCATTGAAGATAACTACCAGCCGCTGATGCAGCGACAGCCGTTTGGCTACTCGCTGGCGCTGCTGAATGCCATCGATCGGGCGCTGGCCTTGCAGCCAGAAGATCGCCCACAGACCGTCGATGAGTTTGCCGCGCTGATGGAGTTCACCCCGACCGACATCAACGAGATCCATGAAGTGAAAGTCAGCGGTCCGGGCACCATGCTGGTGGCGGTGGAGCCAGAAGAAGAGGTGGCGGCGACGCCCGTTTCTCCGCTGAAACGCTTTATGGTTCCGGGATTGATTGCCGCGGGCGTGCTGGTGGGCATCGGCGTCGGGGCATTGATTGCCGGGGGCGGCAGCAACAGCCAGCCTGAGAGCGCGGCAACTGGGCCAGCATCGACAACCGCACCAGCATCGGCATCGCAGCCAACGGAAACCGCCCGCGCAAATCCGTCGGCGACGCCGGCCGGTTCGGAAACCCAGACCGGTGCCGAACAGGCGACCCCAGCCGTTGCGCCGCCACCGCCAGCCCCGGTTGCGCAGGTCTATATCAAGCTGCTGCCGGGTGATCGGGTCGCCATGAACGGCAATCCGCAGGCGCTGGTCCCGTCGCCAAACGGCTTTGCCATGCTGCAACTGCCGCCGGGCGACTACCGCTTCAGCATCAGCAATAACGGCCAGACCCGCGACCAGAGCATCACGGTGGATCGTGAAGGCGTGTGGCTGCTGAATCCGCAAAGTTAATCACCTCTCTTCAGCCCGGCCCATCACCGGCCGGGCGCAGTCTTTCAGGGAAATCATCATGCTTGATCGCATTACAGTTCAACTGCCGATGGACGGCCTGCTGTTCTGGAAACTGAACGGCACGGAGGCGCTTTCCAGCGCGTTTGAAATCACCGTCCAGCTCCTGAGCACCGATGCCCGCATTGAGCGTAAGGCCCTGCTGGGGCAGCCCATGACCGTCTCCATCCCCACCCAGAACCTGATGGCAACCCGTTACCTGAACGGGAAAATCACCAAAGTGTCGGTCAGCAGCACCGAGCTGAGCGGCACGCGCTATGCGGTCTACAGCCTGGTGATGGAGCCCGACCTGTGGCCCCTGAAGCGCGACAGAAACCTGCGCATCTTCCAGAGCCAGACGGTAACGCAAATCATCAAAACGCTGCTTTCCGAATACAACGTGACGGTAGAAGACAAGCTCACCGGCAATTACCGCGTGTGGGAATACTGCGTGCAGTATCAGGAAAGCAGCTTTAACTTCATCAGCCGCCTGATGGAGCTGGAGGGGATTTACTACTACTTCCGCCATGAAGCGGATAAACACACCATGGTGCTGATGGACAGCGCGCAGCAGCATCAGCCGTTCAGCGGCTACGAAACCATTCCGTACCACGTCACCCCGTCCGGCGGCTCGACCAGCGAAGAGGGCATCAGCCTGTGGAGCCTGGAAGACCAGGTGACGCCGGGGCTGTACAGCATCGATGACTACGACTTCCGCAAGCCCAACGCGTGGATGTTCCAGGCCCGGCAGAATCCGGCCTCACCGTCGCCGGGGCAAATCGACGTCTACGACTGGCCGGGTCATTTTATCGACCACGACCACGGCGAGTTTTACGCCAAAATCCGCCAGGAAGTGTGGCAGGCCCAGCACCAGCAGGTCACCGCCTCCGGCACCGCGCTGGGGCTGGCGCCGGGCAACACCTTCACCCTGCTGAACGCGCCGTTCTTCAGCGATAACGGCGAATACCTGACGATTAAGGCCGTTTACGATTTCGAAGAGAACAGCTACGCCAGCAGCAACAGCGGCAGCACCATCCACAAGGTGGATATCGTGGTGATCCCGTCCGACGTCACCTTCCGGCCGCAGCCGACGGCAGAATGGCCGCGCACCCACGGCCCGCAGACGGCGAAGGTGGTGGGGCCGAAAGGCGAATCGATCTGGACTGACAAATACGGCCGCATCAAGGTGAAGTTCCACTGGGACCGGCTGGCAAAAGGCGACGACACCAGCTCGTGCTGGGTGCGCGTCTCCAGCGCCTGGGCAGGACAGGGCTTCGGTGGCGTGCAGGTCCCGCGCGTCAACGACGAGGTGGTGATCGACTTTATCAACGGCGATCCGGACCGGCCGATCGTCACCGGCCGGGTCTACAACGAAGCGAGCATGCCGCCGTGGGCACTGCCGGCAGCGGCTACCCAGATGGGCTTCCTCAGCCGCTCGAAGGACGGTTCGCCGGACAACGCCAACGCCCTGCGCTTTGAAGATAAGGCCGGGGAAGAGCAGGTGTGGATCCAGGCGCAGAAGAACATGGATACCCATGTGAAGGCGGATGCCAGTCATACTGTCGGCCAAAATCACTCGCATTACGTAGGGCAAAATGAGCAACACCGTGTTGAAGCAAGCCGGTTACATGGTGTGAAGGTGGGAGAAACTATCCTCACCGGAAGTAAGAAAAGTGATTCAGCTGTAGATGAATACGTACTGGCATCAGGCACCACGCTGCGTTTACTGTGCGGCGAGAGCGCAATTGAACTCACGGCAGCCGGGCAGATCAATATGAAAGGGAAAGGCTTCAATATCTTCGTCGAGGGGCAGGGCTACATCAACACCAGTGGCGGCAAGCTCAACCTGAATGATGGCACCGCTGCGGCAGTTGCTGCACCTGGCGCAGGCCATAAAGCAGATATCAAAAGTGCAGTGGAGGCGCTATTCCCGGCAAAAAAGTGCAGTAAGGCTGGTGCTCCTGCGTTGGCTCCAGCCCCACTTTCAACGACTAAAACTCATATTCCAGATGTCACGCCTTTTGGGCAAGATATTGACAAACTTGTCAGCGAATCACCAACATTGGCTGAAGATCTTAAGAAGCTTCAGGAGCAAGGATGGGAACTAAAGGAAGGAAAGGCGGGAGGAGGAACAACAGCCAATCGGAGTAAGCAAGTTATCACCGTTGACAGTAATGACTTGAAGGATCCCGCCAATGCAGTTCAATCAATCGCTCATGAAACTGGCCACGCATTATATATACCTAGAAATGACTTCTCATCAAAAGACAGCTACCTTAACAGTGCACTTAGTGATGAGGGCGCCGCTACGCTTAAAAATATTGAAGTCAGAAGAGAGATCCTTTCCAATAGAGGGGAAGATATCGGTGTCGCCGGGAATCATGAAAATACTGCATCTTATAACAGGGTATATGATGAACTTCAGAGTGGTGCGAAGACAAAAGTACAAGCTGAAGAATCTATAGGAAGGATTTTCGGTAAAGGAGAGGTTACATCGAATACGGGGCAGACCTATGAAGATTATTATGGAGGATGGTATGATAAAAACTTCCCTGCGAAATAAGTTTTTATTCTCTCTACTATGTGCAGGGGTACTAATAATGAACTTTGCCAGAGGAGCAGCAGTGATGCATGATAACATATGGTCTTTCATTGACAGCGTTCGCCCTGCTTTATCAGTTTCGGCTGATGCTTTACAGCCATTACTCCCCGGGCCATTAAATATATATAAAGAAAATCATTACTTTTCTTTTTATCATTCATCCGAGTTCACGTTATTGGATGGAACAAAGTTAAAAAACCTCAATCTACGGGTAAATAAAAAAGAAAATAAGAAGCCTTTCATTTTCTATGTCGACGTATCAGACCGTTGCATTAAATTGGAAGAGGTGAGGAAACATTATCCTTCTCTTGTGATTACCGAAACACCTCAAGGACACTCATCTGAAGATGTTACCGGCTATTCTTCAGTTCCTGATGAAAAAGGTCAAGTGGTGACATTTAGTTTTGCAGAAAATAAGGCTGAATGTTTAAGTAGTGTAATTATTAAAAATTAATTGATAAATCAAAGCTATTTATACTTTCACTCTACTCCTGATGAAAACCGACTTTATTATTCCTCGAATTAATTCGATAAGTTATAGGTATTTAGGAATGTTGGTTAGGTTATCTTCATGTCATAAAATAAATCAAGTGCCATATATTTACTCCTGTTTTTTCATGCTTCCTTTGAATGTATATTCCGCAACAAATGAATGCTCAAGCAATTATTCCTTGTGTCTCAATCAGGCGAATGGTGCATCTGCTGAAACAGTCAATTGCAATAGGATTGAAACTGTGGCTCAAGATAAACGCCTTAACGAGGGATATCGACGCTATCTCGCAAATATTAATGCTGCCTTACGTACGGCTGCAATAAAATCCCAGCGAGCCTGGATCACCTTCAGAGATGCAGAATGCGATGCTGAATATGCTATTGAAGCGCCAGGTAGCAATGCGTACCGGTTGTATTCTGGATATGACACTCGAGCGCGCCAATAAATATTCTCATGCTTTATCTCCGCTGAAACCTTAATTAGCCAATGCTATTGGCCTTCTGACCATTAAATCTTTTCTCTATATAATGAGTAACTGCCATGCAATATCATCTAAATGAAGGATCTTTTTCGCTGCCAGCCAGCGACTGGCTGGATAACAGCATGAATGTGCTGCGGGATGATGCCAATGGGATCTCGGTGATTGTCAGCCGTGGTCCTGTTCCGGACGGCAGTGATTTCGAAAAAGAGTTTCACCGTCAGTGGGACAGCATGCGTGAGCAGATGACCCACTTGCAACAGTCTGAGTTTTTGCGCGTGAGCGTGGGTGCCGGGCAGCAGATACGTGCTGTAGAGGTGACAAGTCAGTTTGAACGTAACGGACAGGCACTTTATCAGCATCAGCTTGCTGTTCAGGTTCCACAAAAAAACACGCTGATGGTTTTTACCTTTTCTGCCCTGCGACCTTTTACCGACGAAGACGCCATCCGCTGGGATGCGTTGAAAAATACCTTAGCCCTCCACACTCCCGGACAGGATGCCTGAGTCATGAGTAATAAACCTGCTGCGCGCAAGGATGACGAACTTATTCACTCCAGCATTTTTGCTAACATAACCAGTATCGTGGTGGAGGGTGCCGCTTATGCCGCTATTGGCGCAGCAGTAGGTGCCGCAGCTGCGGCCGCCGCGCCTTTGGCAGGAGCGGGCGCAGTGGCAGCGGGTCTGGCAACAGTAGGAGGAAGCTGTGTTCTCAGTGGCATCATCGGTGGCCTGCTGGCCAATGCGACCGGGCTGTCAGATGACATTGCAAACGTCGCCAGTGGTGTCGGTGACTTCCTTTTTCCCCCGTCCGTATGCGGAAAAATCATCAGCGGCTCAGATAACGTTCTGACGAATAATAAAATGGCTGCCCGTGCGGCGGCCAAATTACTGCCAGCCGCCACGGTAGTGCCGGAAAGCCAGTCCCCCATGAGTTTTATGGACTACGGACGGGAATTACTGGGAAGCCTGGGGCAGATTGCGCATTCGTTCTGGCAACCTTCCGTCGCCGGGCCGGTGGCGAATGCAGACCCGACTCAGCAGGATATGGTCGCTTGCGAGAAGCACCCCGGGCCGCAGTTTATGGCGGAAGGGTCTTCGTCAGTTTTGATCAATGGGCAGCCAGCAATCCGCGCCGGCGACCGTTCTACCTGCGAGGCAACCGTTGCCGATAACGTTTCTCCTGATGTCATTATCGGTGGTGAAAGTGTGGTCGTCAGGGAGATCAAAAGCGGTAAAACGCCCGGTCTGGCCGTAGCAATGATGCTGTTACCGCTACTCAGAGGGCGGCCCGGTGAGGTGCTGCGCAATATGCCCTGTATGGTTTCAGGCGCTATTGGCGGCATGGCAGCGGATATGCTGGTTAACGCTGTTTTTTCCTCGTCTAACCCTGTGCATGCGGCAACGGGTGCGAAGGTGCTTAATGACGACAGCGATCTGGATTTTACCCTGCCGGGGCGCTTTCCTCTCCGCTGGCAACGTAACTACAACAGTCGTTCACGGCTGGAAGGTCTTTTCGGTACAGGGTGGACAACTCTGTTCGATACCCGACTTGAAATCACGGGTACTGATTGCCTTTGGTTCGATGAATTTGGGCGCGAACTTCGTTTTGCATTACCCGCCGAAAATGAACCTCTCTACAGCCCTGCTGATGGCCTGATTTTCCGGCGGGGGCCAGGCGGTGAGCTGGCGATTGCTGACGAGGATGGCAGCGTATGGCGCCTCTATCGTCCTCTTCGCGGTATGCCTGAGCAGCTTCGTCTGGCCTCGCTCAGTGATGAGTATGGCAACATGCTGGAGATTGACTATGACCAGCAGGGACGCCCTTGCCGCATTCATGATGCGCCTTGTGCTATTGACGTTCATCTGGATTATGCAGATCTGCGTTTCCCTCTACGCGTTACCTCCCTCACTCATGATGACGGTACAACCCGTTGGCCGCTGATAGCGTATGTCTATGCTGAGTCCGGCCAACTGGCACAGGTCACAGATGCCTCCGGCGTAGTGACCCGGGCATTTACCTATAACGACGAGGGGCTAATGAGCTCGCACCGCTTGCCGGGCGGAATGCTCAGTGAGTATCGCTGGCAGTACTTTGATCACTGGCGGGTGGTCGCCACGAGAACCAGTGCCGGCGACAGCAGCACGCTCACCTATGCGCTGGATACCGGGATAACCCGCGTTGTCCATGGTGATGGGCGTGAGCATCGTCATTTCTGGAATGCTCAATCGCTAATTACCCGTTATGTCGATGAGCGGGGAGAAATCTGGCGCTTTGACTGGGATGCAAACCAGCAGCTGATCAAAACGGTTGATCCCCTGGGTAATACGACGAAATTTCGTTACGACGAAGCGGGCAACCGGGTTGAGGAAGAGGATGCGTGCGGGTATGTCCGCACCACGCAGTGGCTTGAGACGCGGGCCTTGCCGACCCACATTATCGAAGCTGACGGTACCGGCGTACGTTTCATGTATGACGAACGCTATGGTCTGGCGAAGGTGTTCTCCGCCGAAGGCTTGAGCGAGCAGCTGGAGCGTGATGATTTTGGCCTGGTTATCCGCCGTACGGATACCGCTGGCGGCGTATCTAAATACCAATACAATGCTGCCGGGCAGGTGGTTGCCGTCATGGACTGCTCAGGTTTTACCACCCATTATCGCTATCATCCGCTTGGCTGGTTGATCGCTGAAATTGCACCCGATGGGGAAGAAACTCACTACGTTTATGATGCTGCAGGACGCCCCATAGCTCTGCAACGTCCGGAAGGCTGGGAAGAGACACTGCACTGGAGTGAACGCGGCCTACCCGTTGAGCATCTGGCAGCGGATGGAAAACAGAGTCACTTCAGGTATGACGAAGCGGGCAGATTAATTGCCACCCGCAGTCCCGAGGGCGGCGAGGTATTGCGGGAGTACGATGACCGCAGCCGGCTGACCAGCCTGATTAATGAAAATGGCGAGCGCTATGGTTTCCAGTGGGGAGCCGACTCGCTTTTACTTGAAGAGCGCGGTCTGGATGGCGTTGTAACCCGCTATGGCTATGATGCAAGCGGGCGCGTGGCCGAACGTATTTTTGCTGCGGATACTTCAGCACAGTTCAGCCATCTCTTTCGCTACGATCCCCGGGGACAGGTAACCGGCAGACGCTCGCCCGATGGGGAAACCCGTTTCGACTACTCAAAGATAGGCCAGCTGCTCAGGGCTTCTTACCATCCTGCTCTGGATAATCAGAGCGTCACGGAAGCACCAGAACAGGCGCTGGATTTCACCTACGATCCGCTTGGACGGTTAATCAAAGAGACGGGGGAACAGGGTGCAGTTGAGTATGAGTGGGACGCCCTGGGCAACCGGACAGCGACGACGCTGCCTGATGGCCGCAGGTTGCGAAACCTTTATTACGGCAGCGGCCACCTGTTAAATATCGCGCTCGACAACCTGCCGATTACCGGCTTCAGTCGTGACAACCTGCACCGTGAAACCAGCCGCACGCAGGGCGAATTAATCAGCCGGGTTTCTTACGATCGGCTTGGAAGGCTTTGTCAGCGGGATGTGTTCACCGGTTCCCGCCAGCGCCCGGCTCCCAGGCAGTGGTCCCGCCGCTGGGATTATGATTACCGCAATAACCTGGTGCGTGAAGAGCATGACGACAATCCTTTCGCCTGGCGGCAGTGGCAATATGATGCGGCCGGCAGGTTACTGAAACAGGACGGCAGCTTACCTGACCATGAGCAGTGGCGATGGGATGCCGCGTCTAACCCGCTGGATAAAAGCGACCAGCCGGTGATGCATAACCGGGTGACGGAATTACATGGAACCCGCTGGAAATATGACGTTCACGGCAGGACGGTAGAGAAAGTTCGGGACGGTGAGCGCTGGCGCTATCAGTACGACGGAGAACACCGGCTGAGTGACGTCGTCCGTGAAGCCAGACATGGTGCTGGGGTTCATGTCAGTTTCAGATACGACCCTCTGGGCCGCCGTATCAGCAAAACCAGCCGTAATATCAGGAACGGTGAGCAGATTGGTCAGCCACGGACAACCTGTTTTGTCTGGGAAGGATTGCGGCTTTTACAGGAAATTCAGGACAGCATCCCGCTGACTTATGTCTATGCGGATCAGAACAGTTACGAACCTCTGGCCCGTATTGACGGGGTGACAGAACCGGAAATCTACTGGTATCACTGTCATCCTAACGGCACGCCGGAGCGGTTAACCGACGAACAGGGCCAGCTCCGTTGGCACGGACATAACGGCGCCTGGGGGAAATTGCTGCGTGAAGAGCCGTTAAAATCGCCCGGATTTGCGCAAAACCTGAGAATGCAGGGGCAGTACCTGGATCGCGAAACCGGGTTACACTACAATCTGTTCAGGTATTACGACCCCGACTGCGCAAGGTTTACCCAGCCTGACCCGATAGGGCTGGCGGGTGGGATTAACTTATATGCTTATGCGCCGAATCCGCTGGGGTGGGTGGATCCGCTGGGGTTAATGAAGTGTTCAGTTGCACCAAAAGGAAGAAAAATTAACCGGACGGTTTACAGATTTGAAGAACCACGTCGAATGAGTACGACATGGACCACTCATCCCGGGAATATAGGCTCAAGGCACCGTTATACCGATGTAGGAAGTGGTGGAGTTTATGGCGCAAACTCTAAAAAAACAGCTTTGGCGGAAGTAACACATTGGAAAGTGGATTTATCTTCTCGTGAATTGACCAGTAAAAAAGTACAGCTTAATAATGTTTTGGATTTAACTCGGAAAGATGTTAGAGACCAGCTTGGTATATCGTTAAAAGATATTACCGGAAAAGAGTATGATGTGACTCACCAATTGGGAAAATGGGCTAAAATACAAGGTTATGATGGTATACTGGCACCGTCAGCACGAAATCCAACGGGGTCTAATTTAATTTCATTTTTAGGGTTTTAGTTATGGCGGGATTAGAAAAATATTATGCTGGGGATGAAACATGGGAACTATCGGTAAAAATATTTTCAGAAGCTTATCTGGATGATAATGCCCATTTATTGGCGGATGAGTTAAATGGCTGTTTGGATCTTGCAGTAATTATTTATGGTAAAAGAGGAATAAAAGAAGCATTATGGTGGATAGAACAAGAAGTTCCGGCGCTAGATGGCATTAGACCGGTCGATTGCCTTGAGGATCCAGAGTTGTTGAAACGCCTTCGGGAATGTGTGATGCGGATGGCATAAATATTCTCAACTCAAATACAGAAAGCAATTCCATTGAACTTAATAGTTTTTAGCCGTAAAGCGGGTTCAAACATTTCCGCACCTTCAGTTCAGCATCATTGGTAAACAGGCTGATATTATCTGATATGACTCAAATCTGTGGGGACTACCAGAGCAAATGTCCAGCAATGAGGGTCGCATGGTATGGCGCGACCGCGTCTCCACTTGGAAGTTACTGAGTAGGGAACCTGTATCAATTTCATGTATGTGGGCAAAATATAAGCTTCTGAGGGCGGTTCTTGGGCAGGGTATTACGTTTATAAACTCATTACTATTATGGATGGTCTAGGATTACTTTGATGCGAATTATTATAATTAGAACTTTATTTTTTGAGTGCCTCAAAAAATCTTTGGACCAGTTCATTGATGTTTGTGAAAAATATTCAATATCTTTAAATGCAGGAAAGAAACCGAAGAATATTTTTTCAGATAAGATTAAAGTAAAATTATCAAAATCTCAGGGGCTTGAGCTTTATTTTGATAAATTCAATCCTTCCGGAGAAAAGATAGAGACAGGCTTTACACCGATTAAGCTATTTTCAGCTGAGCAGCTTGATAAGGCCCAAATAGGTTACGAAGGATTACCAGAAAATCATATCGTTTTTGCAGACGACAATGGAGGTGGTAAACCTATTATGGCTATAGTTGATGAAGCTGGAACTCCTGTATATGCTAATTATGATTCTGGAAGTCCTTTTAAAATATCTGATGATTTAAGTGTTTTTATTTCAGCTATAACTGAGCTTGTTGAAATAGTATATGGGGGTTACTCAATTTTTGATATAGCCGATGATGAAGATGTAATAAAAGATAGTTTTGTTTCAGAAATGAATGCTCGCATTAAACCTATATTAGGTGATGAAAACTTTGACAGGTTCTTTGACTATTTTTACGGCTAGTTAAAAGTCAAGTTTATATTATTTCACAGAAAGTGACGTCGTCCGTTAAGCCAGGCATGGTGGTGGGGTTCATGTCAGCTTCGGATACGATCCGCTGGGCCGCCGTATCAGCAAAACCAGCCGTAATATCAGGAACGGTGAGCAGATTGGTCAACCACGGACAACCTGTTTTGTCTGGGAAGGATTGCGGCTTTTACAGGAAATTCAGGACAGCATCCCGCTGACTTATGTCTATGCGGATCAGAACAGTTACGAACCTCTGGCCCGTATTGACGGGGTGACTGAACCGGAAATCTACTGGTATCACTGTCATCCCAACGGCACGCCGGAGCGGTTAACCGACGAACAGGGCCAGCTCCGCTGGCACGGACATAACGGCGCCTGGGGGAAATTGCTGCGTGAAGAGCCGTTAAAATCGCCCGGATTTGCGCAAAACCTGAGAATGCAGGGCCAGTACCTGGACAGGGACTATTTTTCGACAGCAAATTTGAACATCGCTTCAGCGATGGCCCTGAAGGGGTGAGGCACCGCAGGGGCCGAATAAACCGGGTTACACTACAATCTGTTCAGGTATTACGACCCCGACTGCGCAAGGTTTACCCAGCCTGACCCGATAGGGCTGGCGGGTGGGATTAACTTATATGCTTATGCGCCGAATCCGCTGGGGTGGGTTGATCCCTTAGGTTTAAAATCTAAATGTAGTCGCGATAACACTTGGAATGCATTCCAGCGGCAGCATCGTGGTCATTTCAAAACTTCAACCGAATCTGCTGCAGCTTACCAGAAACTCATTCGTGAACAGTCTCCTTGGCCAGTAAATAGCTCACCTTTAGAAGCCACTCTCATACCCGAAATAAGAATAAAGATGGCTGTCTCTCCAGGGCAACCTGCTACAAGGCCCGGTGGATTTGCAACATTTGATGATATTCCAAATGTATCCTATGTTCGGAACGAACTTGCAGTTAAAAACGAATGGAAACCCGAGATAGATCGAGTTATAACTTATGAAGTCAAACATCCATTGCCAGTTAAAATAGGGGCTGTTGGACCTCAAGTTGATAAAGGTGCTGGTACTTATCTCACAGGCGGTGGTTCTCAAGTTGAAATGAATGTTTCGCCGAGAGATAGGATGAATTATTTGGAAGTTCTCGATGAGCAACCACTTAAACCTTAACTATGTAAGGCCACGATAATAAAATGATAAGAAATTTAGAAATAGATAAAGATAAGGGCTCAGTTAAATGGAGTTTTGATGAGAAAGAATATGGCTATATAATTGAAAATATCGATCAAGTATCAGAAGATGAATGTAATAAAATAATAATGATTTTAAGTGGCCCACAAGCCTATCCTGATATATTGACAGTAATTAATGCATATGGTGTTAAGCTATTTTCATGTTCTCCTCCTGATGGGGCTTGTTTTTCTTATCTGACAAAAGATCAATCAAATAATGTTTTAATAATTTGCATTTTTGAAGAAAAATTAGAGGGTTGGTATGACTGGCACTATTCACTTGACCTAACTAAGAAAGATTTAGTAAGAGGGGCACCAGCTTACTAAAATTGATTCCTGATGATATATTAGTATGCTGCTTTAGATAATGAAGAAATTCAAAATGAGAATTTCGCGATTATTAAATCTGAAATATATTTTCATCACTGTCATCTAAAATTATACCGGAGTAATTTACAAGCGAGGATTTCTGAAGTATCTGGGTTAGAGGGTTTTTTTAAGATGAATATAGGTAGGAGGTCCTATGGTTCATATGCTTTGATCTTGGGAAATATCACCGGATATACCTCATGACAAAGATGTTTTTAAACTTCACCTGAAGTTAAATGATGAATTGAATGAATAAATTAAAATATAGGGATATCAAAAAAATAAACACCTCTCGAGTGTCATTTTTTGTAATATCTATTTAATTATAAAATGTTATGGTGATTCGGTTGTTTTATTATGTGTCGGTTTCTTTATTGATTAAATATCAAAATATGAGAAAGACCATGATCGACATAAGAGAATATGAGGTTATCTTGGGAGATTATACAGACCGATACAGGCATCTCTTACTTCCTGTTTCTCGCCAACTTCGTAATAGAATGCAGTATAACCTTGCTAATTAGAAAGAGTTTAAGCTCGCTCAATTGCTTATGAATAAATATCGAAAATTCTTATTGGTTTTTATCTCAGTCGGTTAATTATATTTTTCGCATATGATGCTATTAAAAAATGGTTAGGTTTTGTGTGTTTTTTATTCATTATATTCATGTGTGTATTTAATGGGAATGGTTTTAATAATAATTGGAAGTGGTGGCGATTTTGTTGTTCTGGGAACTTTAGGAACTATTGCTATTATTTTGTTGGAGAAAGGACTTTTTGATCGGTGAATGTTGGGGCCACTTTACAAAACTATGATGGTATTTAAATGAGATATCTAGCATTTGCTTTTTTCTTGTCAATTACTATTTTTTATATCTGGAATGGAAAGGATTCTTTTAACAAGAAGGAATGGGTTTTATTTGGCCTAAAATTCCTGGCTTCTTTCTGCATTATGTTTATCTTAGCATTTGTTTTTAAATTTCTTGCAACTGTGGTGGGTGTTATTTCACTTTCCACAGGAAGAAACCTCACGGCAATGCTTTGGATGTCGATTAACGCTTTTATTAGGAATAGGTTTCTTATTGTAATGATAGGGGGTATCTTTTCAAGAATAATTTTATTTCATCGTGACCACAATAAAGATAATTACCCAGAAATAGACGATATCTCTAAGCGTTTTGGACCTCCACTTTTTATATTGGCAAAATGTCTTATATCACTTGGCAGTATTTTGATTTTTTATGGAATTTGGTTGTCCGGATCGTTCGGATAGATTTTTTGAACACACACTCTTCTGCCCTATTTAATCGCAACGTCCTTCTGAAGGTACGGTTCTTTTTGCATTCCCCCTCTTCTTCATTCAGCCCGGCCCATCACCGGCCGGGCGCAGTCTTTCAGGGAAATCATCATGCTTGATCGCATTACAGTTCAACTGCCGATGGACGGCCTGCTGTTCTGGAAACTGAACGGCACGGAGGCGCTTTCCAGCGCGTTTGAAATCACCGTCCAGCTCCTGAGCACCGATGCCCGCATTGAGCGTAAGGCCCTGCTGGGGCAGCCCATGACCGTCTCCATCCCCACCCAGAACCTGATGGCAACCCGTTACCTGAACGGGAAAATCACCAAAGTGTCGGTCAGCAGCACCGAGCTGAGCGGCACGCGCTATGCGGTCTACAGCCTGGTGATGGAGCCCGACCTGTGGCCCCTGAAGCGCGACAGAAACCTGCGCATCTTCCAGAGCCAGACGGTAACGCAAATCATCAAAACGCTGCTTTCCGAATACAACGTAACGGTAGAAGACAAGCTCACCGGCAACTACCGCGTGTGGGAATACTGCGTGCAGTATCAGGAAAGCAGCTTTAACTTCATCAGCCGCCTGATGGAGCTGGAAGGGATTTACTACTACTTCCGCCATGAAGCGGATAAACACACCATGGTGCTGATGGACAGCGCGCAGCAGCATCAGCCGTTCAGCGGCTACGAAACCATTCCGTACCACGTCACCCCGTCCGGCGGCTCGACCAGCGAAGAGGGCATCAGCCTGTGGAGCCTGGAAGACCAGGTGACGCCGGGGCTGTACAGCATCGATGACTACGACTTCCGCAAGCCCAACGCGTGGATGTTCCAGGCCCGGCAGAATCCGGCCTCACCGTCGCCGGGGCAAATCGACGTCTACGACTGGCCGGGTCATTTTATCGACCACGACCACGGCGAGTTTTACGCCAAAATTCGTCAGGAAGTGTGGCAGGCCCAGCACCAGCAGGTCACCGCCTCCGGCACCGCGCTGGGGCTGGCGCCGGGCAACACCTTCACCCTGCTGAACGCGCCGTTCTTCAGCGATAACGGCGAATACCTGACGATTAAGGCCGTTTACGATTTCGAAGAGAACAGCTACGCCAGCAGCAACAGCGGCAGCACCATCCACAAGGTGGATATCGTGGTGATCCCGTCCGACGTCACCTTCCGGCCGCAGCCGACGGCAGAATGGCCGCGCACCCACGGCCCGCAGACGGCGAAGGTGGTGGGGCCGAAAGGCGAGTCGATCTGGACCGACAAATACGGCCGCATCAAGGTGAAGTTCCACTGGGACCGGCTGGCAAAAGGCGACGACACCAGCTCCTGCTGGGTGCGCGTCTCCAGCGCCTGGGCGGGTCAGGGCTTCGGTGGCGTGCAGATCCCGCGCGTCAACGACGAGGTGGTGATCGACTTTATCAACGGCGATCCGGACCGGCCGATCGTCACCGGCCGGGTCTACAACGAAGCGAGCATGCCGCCGTGGGCACTGCCGGCAGCGGCTACCCAGATGGGCTTCCTCAGCCGCTCGAAGGACGGTTCGCCGGACAACGCCAACGCCCTGCGCTTTGAAGATAAGGCCGGGGAAGAGCAGGTGTGGATCCAGGCGCAGAAGAACATGGATACCCATGTGAAGGCGGATGAAACGCAAACCGTCGGTGGCAACCAGACCATCAGCGTGGAAAAAGCCCTCAGCAGCACCGTGTCCGGGACTTACGATCAGAAAACACAGTGGACGCGCAGTGAGCTGGTCGGCAGCGATTACGTGCTGAAGGTGCAGGGAGGAATGGTGCTGGCCTCCGGGGAAGGTATCAGTCTGGTTTCAGGTGACAGCATGCTGACGCTTATGCCTAACGGCACCATATCCATGCAGTGCAAACAGTTCCAAATCAATGCCAGCGGGCAGGGTGAAATCAATACCGGCGGGACGCTCGACCTCAATATTAATGTGCCGGGCACGGCGGCTCAGCCTTCGCCAACGCCGGATGAAATCAAAAATGACGTTATGGAAGCGTTTCAGAATAAAGGGAGCAGCAAATGAGTCAGCCAGTTAATTATCACCTTACCGAAGGCACGCTTCCGCTTCCGGAAGCCGTACAGGAACAAAGCATCACCTTGCTAAAACTGCCAAAGATCGGGGCTTCGCTGGTGGTTACCCGTGCCTGGGAAGTGAAGGCGGGTGAGGAAGAAGCCTATCTGCAGCAGCAGTTAGCGAAAGTAAAACGCGACATGAAAAAGTTTGCTGCAGACGCCGTGGAGGACACGACGTTTGGCGGCATCCCTGCACGTGAAGTGAGTATGCATTTTGAAAATCATGGCGTGGTGGTGATGCAAAAGCTGCTGGTAGTGATGTTGGACACCCACCTGATGGCGGTCACCTTCAGCCGTGCAGCCAGTTTCGATGAGGCCTCTCTGGCGGCCTGGCAAAACATCAAGCTGGGCTTTGTTCCTGCCACAGGCAAGGAGGCCTGATTCATGTCTGACGAACTGATTGCTGCCCGGCTGGGCGATCCGCTGGTTCACAGCTCTGTCATTGCCGATTTTGTCAGTGGCGTGGTTGAAGGGGCGATTTACGGCGGAATTCTGTTTGGTGCCGCGCTGATCTCCAGCACCGGCGTGGGGCTCGCCGTCGGGGTGGGTTTAACCGTGGCCGCCATGGCGTCCGGTTATCCGGAAAAGCTGGGGAATAAGGCCGGAGAGGCGGTTGATGGCCTGTTAGATATGCTGGGCATGCGCGGCCCACCGGATGCGTTCATCACCAGTGGTTCAGACACTGTCAGAATAATGGGTAAACCCGCCGCGCGCGCCGCCGGCACGGTTAATCATGAATGGCTTAATTCGCCTCAGGCAGGAAGTGAAGAACAGCCCGGCGCACTGGATATCGCTATGGCCGTGGCGGCGGGTATCGCCTCTGCGGTCAGCCATCCTGGCGCAACCGCCAGTGCCTTGTGGGATAAAGTCAGCAGCACCAGCGGTGACTCGGTAAAACACTGGTTTGGCAGCCTGTGGGATGACCTGGTGCAACCGACGGTGGCCAGTGCCAGCCCGTATGCCACGCCAGCCAGCAAAGATACGGTGGCCTGCACCAAAGGACATCTCGCCGAAAGCGTGAATTTTATCGCTGAAGGGTCGAAAAAAGTGCTGATTAACGGGCACCCGGCTGCACGTAATGGCGACCGCAGTACCTGTGAAGCCAAAATTCAGGTCAGTGAAAATCCCCGGGTGCGTATCGGTGGCGACAGTGTTGTGGTCCGTGATATTCGCAGTGGAAAAAACTTCCTCGCGTATTTCCTTGGCGGAATCGTGGGCGGTGGCATCGGTAAAGAAGGGGCGCAGTTGCTGAAGCAACTCTTTACCCGTATTGCTGCCCGACGTGCATTGCGCCAGATCACCTGCATCATCGCCTCTCAGGCCGGTGGACAGGTGGCGGGCGCGGTTGCCATCGCCGCAGTACAGGGTTCGCATCCGGTGAATTACGCCACCGGCGCGAAGATCCTTGCTGGCGAAGAAGAGCTGGATTTTGTGCTTGAAGATCGCCTTCCGCTTTACTGGCAACGTATCTATAACAGCCGAAATCTCAGCCGTGGAATGCTGGGGACCGGCTGGATGCTGCCGTTTGAAACCCGTCTGATTCGTTTCCGTCATGAGGATGGTTCATACGCGTTTATGTGGCGGGATATCTCCGGGCAGGAGCTGGGATTAGGGGAAGTCAGCCCTGGCGATGTGATTCATTTTGATGAAGAGGGCTTCACGCTCTATTGCACCCTTCAGGGGGTGATCATTATGCAAACCGCGCAGGGCGAGTTTCACCTGTATGAGCCCGATCCCACCCGCGTAGGTGAATGGCGCATTGGGCGCATTTACGATCGTCATGAAAACTGTCAGCACTTCCAGTGGAATGACGCCGGGCAGCTGGTGGCCATTGAGGGAGATAACCAGGCCCTCGATGTCCGGCTGAGTTATGAGCCGGTGCAGGGGCGGTTGATTGCACTGCATCAGGTGGTGGGGGAAGAACATCGGCCGCTGGTGCGCTACAGCTACAATCCTGAAGGACAGCTGACGACGGTGCAGGATGCTGATGGCGTGATCACCCGACGCTTCAGCTGGGATCGTGCCAGCGATCTGATGGCATCGCACAGTTATGCCACCGGACTGACGGTGGAATATCAGTGGAAGCCGTCGATCGATCCGCGCTACTGGCGGGTTTATGAGTATCAGGTGCTGGATGAAAACAGGGCCACACTCGAACACTGGGTGATCGACGCGGATGAACAGGATCGCAGCGCGTCAGTGACCTGTTTTTCCGGCGGAACCACCCTGCATCGCTGGGATGAATTTTGCCGTATTACGGAATACACCGACAGCTACGGGGCGCACTGGCGCTGGCGCTGGGCAGGCGAGTTGCTGATGGCAACCGAGGCGCCGGGTGGAAGGGTATGGGAATACGGCTATGACGAGCGTGCCAACCTGACGATGGTGCGCGATCCGGCGGATCGAACCACCATCACCACCTGGCATCCTTCTTACGCTTTCCCACTGAAAGAAGTCCTGCCTGACGGTGCGGTCTGGGAATACCAGTACAACGTTGCCGGTGATGTGGTGGCGGTGATCGATCCGCTGGGCGGGTTAACCCGCTTCACGTGGAATGCGCAGGGTGACCTGGTCACCCGCACCGATGCGCTGGAGAACACGCATCGCTTCTGGTGGAACGATCGCGGTCAGATCCAACGTGATGAGGACTGTTCCGGCCATCAAAGCCATAACCAGTATGATGGGGCAGGCAGGCTGATCGCCAGTTGCGATGCCGAAGGAAATACCACCCGCTATCAGTGGAGCAACGCCGGGCGACTGCAATGTCTGACCCGTCCGGATGGTCGCGATACCGAGTATGAATATGATGCCGCCTGGATGCTCACCGGTGAAAATATTGACGGTTTTTCCGAACGTCGGGTTAAGCGCAATGTTCGTGGGCAGATCGTCACGGAAATCAATCAGGCCGGGCATCAGACCCGCTATCAGTACAATCGTTTTGGCCACCTGACCGCACTGATCAACCCCAACAACGATCGCTGGCAGTTTGAATATGATAACGGCCAACGTCTGCTTGCGCAGATCGACTATGCCGGCAGACGTAAAAGCTATCGCTATGACGATCTGGGTCAGGTTATCGAGGTCACCCAGTCACCGCTGAATGCGGCAGATGAACAGCTTTCACCGCACTCGACCTGGTTTGAATACGATGTGGTGAACCGTCTGACGGCTAAGTTCACCCGGCAGAACCGTACCGAATATCACTACGGCCCCGATCGGGTGGATATCAAAAAGATGTCTCTCGAAAGCTGGCAGCGCGCCCGGACAGGCGGCTTTGAGGTCACTGACGCTGAGGTGATTACGCTGACCAGCGATGCGGTCGGCAACCTCACTTTCGAGGAAAGCAGCGCTGGGGCGATCGCCCATCAGTACGATGTGCTGGGTAATCTTATCGGCAGCACGCTGCCGGACGGCCGCGAACTAAACTGCCTACGCTACGGTACCGGGCATCTGCTGCAGATGAACCTGAAGCTGGGCGGTAAACAGGTTGAGATTGCCGGCTATCAGCGTGACAAGCTCCACCGCGAAGTGGGACGGACTCAGGGGCCGTTGAATCAGCAAACCCGCTACGATCCGGTGGGCCGTATTGTGATGCGGCGCAGTGGCTTTGAAGATCGTTCGGGCGCTGTTTTTGAGCGTCGTTATAACTGGGATCGTCTGGATCAGGTCTTGCAGCAACGGGTTCTGGACAGCGCCACGGGTCAGAACGAATGGGCACAGTACCAGCAACGCTTTGGCTACGATGCGACGGGGCAGATTACCGGCGCCGTTCAGCCCCATAACACGGAACATTTCAGTTGGGACGCGGCTGGCAACCAGACCGATAAACCGGGTCAGATAGTCTGGCACAATCTGTTGCAGAGGCTGAAAGGCGCGCGCTGGGCATACGATGGTTTTGGGCGGATGACCTGGCGAAAAACCGGGCCAGATGCCGTAGAGCAGCATTACCGCTATGACGATGAGCAGCGGATAGCGGAAGTCCGCTTTAGCGGGCATAAAGAGTTCAGCCGCGCGGAATACCTCTACGACGCGCTAGGCCGCCGCACGCAAAAAATCCTGCATCGGCACCACAAGCCGGAGGAGACGATTTCCTTCCTGTGGAGCGGCCTGCGGATGGTGGGCGAAAGCAGCAGCTTAACGCCGGATCGCAACACACAGTATCTGTACAGCGAAGGAAGTTGGGAGCCGCTGGCACGGGTCGACAGCATTGGCGAACAGGCGGATATTTTCTGGTACCACACCGAACTGAATGGCCTGCCCGAGCGGATGACCAACGAAGAGGGTGAAGTCGTCTGGCGCGGACGATTCTCGACCTGGGGAATGACCGGGCAGGAGAGCAGCAGCGGCTTCCAGTCAGTGCCGCAAAATCTGCGCTTCCAGGGGCAGTACCTGGACAGGGAAACCGGGCTGCATTACAATTTATTCCGCTATTATGACCCAGTGGGCGGTAGGTTTACCCAGCCTGACCCGATAGGGTTGATGGGTGGGGTGAATACTTATGCCTATGTGACTGACCCGATGTCTATAGTTGATCCGCTGGGGCTAATGCCATTGAGTAACCCTGTGAATCAAGGTCATCATATGGTCCCTCATGAAGTTGCAACTCATTTGGACATTACGCCGTTCAATTCTCAGACGAACGTTCCAGCTATGTATTGGGATAATTCTCAATGGTCGAATATCGAGCACAGTGCAATGCATGGTTATAACGGAATTGGAACAAGCACGAAGCCATTAGTTAAACCATCTGCAGTGATAAAGTCTGGACTAACGAAGGATGAATGGTTAAATTCTCTTGAAAAACATTACAATAATCCAGAGTTGAAAAATATTCGAGGAGATGTCCATTTAATTACTTCCTCTGGTACAAAAGGTCAACTTTTGGCGAAAAATGTGACGGCAGCTCAAGCCTGGGATGTTACCAAAAACTGGGCAAATACAGTTAAGTGTGGGGGTAAATAGTGAATACTAAGAAAATCTATGCAGTAGATAGTACAACGTCAGTTAATCGAGCAGAGCTAACTATTGATAATAAATCTATTGACTTAAGAACATTTTTCCCTAAGGGATTTCGAGGTAAACTGATTCTTAATTTTGAAGAAGTTGATAATTTAGATGAAAGCTTTATTTATATTAAGGAAAGTTTTCAGTTAGAATTAGAAAAGAGTGTTTATTCTGATTTGAAGTTCGAGTTAAATACTAATGATAATAAAGTTAATAACTTTTATGATGAATCTATATCTATAAACTTATTAGAAGGTAAAAGATTATTTATTTTTAGTTCGACTGATATTCCCTATGTCGCTAAAGGCCATATTCCTGAGTCTAAAAGGGATTACGTGGAAATTGCAAAGATATTTAATTTATATGTAGTGATTTCTGATGAAAAAAATTCTAGCGCCAATAAAATTGATACCATTAAAAATAGTGTCCAAGTTTTTGATGCTTATGGAGCATTAGGATTTGTCATTGTAGACATCGATGCATTTGATGGCTTTATTTCTGCTAAAGCGAAATCAAATGATCTTGTTGAAGAGTTTACGACTACTGAGATAGCAAGTGAGATTTTTGACGAAGGGTTGATGATATTAAGCTGGGGGCACACTCCCTGGGTGTACTATATTAATTCTAGTAAGCATGAAGATCTTGAGTTGTTAATTGGGGAGTATACTGGTTATCGTGGTGTTTATAAGTTTAGAGAGGGAGTGGGGAAGTATAGTATTATTCCAGGTAATGAGTTGCAAGATTGGAATGCTTGTAAAAAGAAAATCTGGCCATCTATTGAAATAAATGGAATTGGTGGGTATGTTTGTCTGAAACTCTACGTAAAAAATGCATTTTCTCAAAGCGATAGCGATTATCCGATTCCGACTTTTTATTTGAAGCGGTTTGGTAATGTGCCTGGTGAGATAGAGCCTTTATTACAAACTGATATTTTAAAAATTAATTATAGTGAATTTTAATGTTAAAATGAGATTTGATATTAACTTTAAATTTATTAGTATCTAATCATTTACTACCACAAGGAAGAAAAATTATGGAATTAAATATGGAGAAAAAAACTTGATCATTTCTATTTCCAGTGCATCATTAGCGTTAATGGCGCTGGGATATTCCTTTTATCATGGCTATGAAAAAAAATAAAATTATGAGATATCTGTACAACCATATATATCAGTAGTTCCGACAGTTGACGCCACTAAAAATTAATACCGATACTATATCTATATTACGACAGCTAATTTGAACATCGCTTAAGCGATGGCCCCAAAGGGGTGAGGCCCCGCAGGGGCCGAATCAACCTGGCTGCATTACAATTTATTCCGCTATTATGACCCAGTGGGCGGTAGGTTTACCCAGCCTGACCCGATAGGGTTAAGTGGTGGATTAAACCAGTACGCTTACGCACAGAATTCGTTGAGTTGGGTTGATCCGCTGGGGCTGAGTAAATGTGGTCTGCACGGTAAATATAAAAAAATAGATAAGGCCAGCTTACCAGGATGGATTAAAGATTCATTTAAAAATGGCGAATATAAAACAGTCATGACTACTGAAGATGTTACCTTATATCGGATGTTTGGTGGTCATGCGAAAATAGATGGTTCATTTGTTAGCACATCTCCTGCTTTAAATAGAATTCAGTCTAAAATAGATTCCACTCTATTACCTAAGTGGAAGAATACAAGGCAATTTGAAGCGGTAATTAACGTACCTAAAGGAACTATTCTTCAGGTAGGTAAAGTTGAAAAACAAACTATGCTGTCTGGTTCTGTACTTGAAGGAGGAGCAGACCAGGTACTGTTACCACAGGGTTATCCTCTATCCTGGATAAGTGATGTGAGAATTTTATGAAGGATATTACTCTTGGATAAAAAACCACTTTTATCTGAAATAGATAAAACAATTAATAATATTGAAGCGGTTATAAAAACTGAGCACAAAGAAGATTTGCGAACTATTATTAATGATCTTGAACGGTTAAAAGTGAAAGTCATTAATAATGAAATAAAGAATAATCCGTTAAGAGGCTTTGCCCGTCGTTATGCAGAAATGTATAACTACTACCTTAATCCAATTACAGATGTCTTGGACAGAATGGAAAAAGCAGTCGATAGCTATTTAGAAAGAGAAGTATAGTTAAATAAGCCGGAAGTGATCCCTCTGAACCTTCCGGCTTAATTTTTAGCCGCTGACTAAGGCCAGCCCCTGCTGCCGGCTCTGCTTAATATCCCGCCTATGCCGTTTTAGCCTAATTTTCTCCCGCCGCAACCGCGTCTCCCAGACCGATAAACCGCGTCAGATAGTCTGGCACAATCTGTTGCAGAGGCTGAAAGGCGCGCGCTGGGCATACGATGGTTTTGGGCGGATGACCTGGCGGGAAACCGGGCCAGATGCCGTAGAGCAGCATTACCGCTATGATGATGAGCAGCGGATAGCGAAAGTACGTTTTAGCGGGCATAAAGAGTTCAGCCGGGCAGAATACCGCTATGACGCGCTGGGGCGCCGCACGCAAAAAATCCTGCATCGCTACCATAAGCCGGAGGAGACGATTTCCTTCCTGTGGAGCGGCATGCGGATGGTGGGCGAAAGCAGCAGCTTGTTGCCGGATCGCAACATGCAGTATCTGTACAGCGAAGGAAGCTGGGAGCCGCTGGCACGGGTCGACAGCATTGGCGAACAGGCGGATATTTTCTGGTACCACACCGAACTGAATGGTCTGCCCGAGCGGATGACCAACCAAGAGGGGGAAGTCGTCTGGCGCGGCCGGTTCTCCACTTGGGGAATGACCGGGCAGGAGAGCAGCAATGGCTTCCAGTCAGTGCCGCAAAATCTGCGCTTCCAGGGGCAGTACCTGCACAGGGACTAATTTGCGACAGCAAATTTGAACATCGCTTCAGCGATGGCCCCAAAGGGGTGAGGCACCGCAGGTGCCGAATCAACCGGGCTGCATTACAATTTATTCCGCTATTATGACCCAGTGGGCGGTAGGTTTACCCAGCCTGACCCGATAGGGTTGAGTGGTGGATTGAATACTTATAGTTATGTTGGGGATCCGCTGGTTTGGGTTGATCCGCTGGGGCTTGCTTGTTGGGCAGCTAAAGAAGTCGCAGGTCGCAAGGTTTATCAACGCAACGATCTTTTTGATCCTAATTATACCGATGCTTTTGGGCGAACAAATATTCAAAGGATGAGAAAAGGTGATGCACCTATAGGTAATGATGGACTTGAGGTTAATCTACACCACTTGACTCAGGACGAGCCAGGTTCAATGGCCGAAATATTAAGTAGTTATCACAGTGAAAATGACAGGATCCTCCATATGTATTCCAATCAATGGGATAAATTTTGGGTTGGACCTGATGGAATTAGAAGACCATACAACAGCGCTCCAGATTCAATGGATAGGCGTCCATTCAATAAATGGAAGAAATCCTACTGGAAAACAAGGGCCTTAGATTTCTAAGGAGATGGATATGAGTTATATTTCTGATGTTGAAAAAGAGATTAAGTCTAGTGGGGAAGAGTCTTTTATCACTGGAGGGGCTTCGGATGCAAAAATAATGGAATTCGAATCGCTTCTTGGAGTGAAATTCCCAGAGTCTTACAAGTGTTTTTTAAAGGCTTATGGAGCATTATCTTTTTGTGGTGATACTTATTATGGTATTACTCAAAAAGGTAAAGAAGAAAATCAGGTTCCATGTGTTTTATTTTCAACTCTGGATGCTAGGTCTAGAGGTGATATTAGTGAAAGAATGATAAAAGTAAAATCATCTGGATATGGCCCATCTTTTTCACTGGATTTAGATATTTTGGGGCAAAATGGCGAACCTGCAGTGGTTGAAACTGAATTGTCATTCAAGAGTACAGGTGATAAAAAAATAATATCGGAAAGTTATGGTGGTTTTTTGCTGATGAGTATTAGAGAAGCTATTGAGGACATATAATTTTTGATGATTTTTAGGGAAGCATTAAATCTTCAATTATTTAAGAAGATTTAATGCGCGTGGTTTTTTTTAACTGTGATTCGATTTCCAAATAAATATGAAGGTTAAATGAGGTTTGCTAATATTCTTCATGAGCTATCAAGTGTAAAATCATCGATCAGATTAAATATTGAACATACTTCATGTAAAATAAAAGAACTGATTAGGCTATTGTTGAATCGTTAACTAAACTTACATGCATTTTTTATGTTTTTGACGAATTAAAAAAATTCAGAGTTAATTATCGATAAATTGACTGTCATTCAATTTGAAAACGATTATGATTATTGGATATGGTTATAACATGCAGTTTTCCTACGTGCAGAAATAGCTAAGTTTAATGGTGGCTCGGTTAATTTTGACGATTCAATTAAAAAAACACTTGATGTTTTTAATTCTGGTGAGGGGACTTCAAGAAGCACACTCCTGGTAGTGATTTATGGAAAATATTACATCCTAATGGTTACGGCGGGTATGCCGTATGGGGGAAATAAAATGACTTTGATTGACGTTATAAATCAGCTGGATAGCTTCGATAGCGACGATACTATTTATGTGAAAAAACCTTGGAAACCTGACTCTGAAGTTGTTGTCGCGACTGAACCTGATAGTGGTGGTGTGCCGGATCAAGCTGCAAAAATAAATGCAGAATATTTTATAGAAATATTCCTTGCAATAGAGTTTTTAGAAGATTGGCTGTCGAACCTTGATCAGAAACCTTCAGCACAAGATCGGTGCTTACGGTTGATCCAGTATGCTGAAAATGATGCCTAATCGCTGATAACAAGCCGAAAGCCATCCCCCCGATCTTTCCATCTTTATTTTTAACCGCTTACCTGAGCTAAATAGCTGCGCGGAATATTGCTCCACTTTTGGTTAGCCCTTGCGTGACAAAGGATTGGAGCTGTTCTCTCTGTCAGGTGGGCTGCATCGGGTTTGCGATGCGTTGGTCTTCCGCGATAGCTACATGTAAAAAAATGGCAGGTGTAGCGGTATTAGGCGCAGCTATTTAGCAACGCCAGGGTCTGCTGCCGGGTCCATCTCCAGTTGCAGATGCTAAAGCCGCGCAGAATATCGCTACGATGCTTTAGGTCGCCGCACGCATAAAATCCTTCATCGCCACCACAAGCCGGAGGAGACGATTTCCTTCCTGTGGAGCGGCCTGCGGATGGTGGGCGAAAGCAGCAGCTTAACTCCGGATCGCAACACACAGTATCTGTACAGCGAAGGAAGCTGGGAGCCGCTGGCACGGGTCGACAGCATTGGCGAACAGGCGGATATTTTCTGGTACCACACCGAACTGAATGGCCTGCCCGAGCGGATGACCAACGAAGAGGGTGAAGTCGTATGGCGCGGCCGGTTTTCAACCTGGGGAATGACCGGACAGGAGAGCAGCAGCGGCTTCCAGTCAGTGCCGCAAAATCTGCGCTTCCAGGGGCAGTACCTGGACAGGGACTAATTTGCGACAGCAAATTTGAACATCGCTTCAGCGATGGCCCCAAAGGGGTGAGGCACCGCAGGTGCCGAATCAACCGGGCTGCATTACAATTTATTCCGCTATTATGACCCAGTGGGCGGTAGGTTTACCCAGCCTGACCCGATAGGGTTGATGGGTGGTGATAACCTGTATGCGTATGCGCCTAATCCGTATGGGTGGATCGATCCTCTTGGTTTGAGTAAGTGCTCAACGGGTAGAGAACATTGGCCGAATGAACCGGTTCAATTTAAAGGTAATAAAGTTTATCAGCGTGATGATTTGTTTGATCCTTATAAAATGACTACCTGGCGTGATAAAGGTAAGGTATTCAAAGGTACAAATATTGACAGAATGGCTACAGGGCGGGCACCGGTTGGATATGATGGGAATGCCGTGAATTTACATCATATGTTGCAATCTCAAAAAGGCCCGATTGCCGAGATGAGTCAAACCTTCCATAAAGTTAATCATGGTGTGATTCATATAAATCCTAATACAATACCATCCGGTATTAACAGGGCCGAGTTTAATACTTGGCGAACACAATATTGGATGCATAGAGCGGGTGAATATTTATGAACAGAAACGACTTACTGGATGTTCTTAAGAAACATGAAGATATTGTTAACTTGGGAAGTTCAGAAGATGCGCCGGAATCTCAGTGGATCGATAAGTGTGAGCAAGCGCTGGGTGTTACCTTGCCAGAAGATTATAAATGGTTTTTAGGTGAATTCGGGGGGGGGGAAATATGCGGGGAAGAAATATATAGTATTTACTGCATGCCATTTGATGAAGCGGTAGGCGGGGATATAGTCTATCAAAACACTATTGCAAATAAAAATTTGGCTCTTGGTAAAATAGTCTTATCTAATACTGATTTTGGTGAGGAGTTTTATTTTAAAACTAGCGATATTGCATCTGTGTATGTTTTCTTTGGAAATAAAGAAGAAAAGTATGCAAATGACTTCATTGAATATGTTTATAAAAGATTAATGTCCTATATCTAAATTATAGCCGGAAGCGATCCCCAAGATCCTTCCGGCTCTTTACCCTGAGCCACTGATTACGCCAGCATCTCAATCATCCGTTGCTTAGTCTGTTCCAGCTCTTGTTGCTGCGCCTTAAGCTGCTGTTCCATTGCCCGCGGCCGCCTCTCCTCGCGGCTGTCGGGGATCAGCAGCAGACAGTCGTACAGCACCGCGAGGCTGACGTCGGTTAGCGCCGCAATTCCCGCCTCAGCCACGTCTCCAGGACGGATAAACCGCGTCAGATAGTCTGGCACAATTTGTTGCAGAGGCTGAAAGGCGCGCGCTGGGCATACGATGGTTTTGGGCGGATGACCTGGCGAAAAACCGGGCCAGATGCCGTAGAGCAGCATTACCGCTATGATGATGAGCAGCGGATAGCGAAAGTACGTTTTAGCGGGCATAAAGAGTTCAGCCGGGCAGAATACCGCTACGATGCTTTAGGTCGCCGCACGCATAAAATCCTGCATCGCCACTACAAGCCGGAGGAGACGATTTCCTTCCTGTGGAGCGGCCTGCGGATGGTGGGCGAAAGCAGCAGCTTAACGCCGGATCGCAACACGCAGTATCTGTACAGCGAAGGAAGCTGGGAGCCGCTGGCACGGGTCGACAGCATTGGCGAACAGGCGGATATTTTCTGGTACCACACCGAACTGAATGGTCTGCCCGAGCGGATGACCAATGAAGAGGGTGAAGTGGTATGGCGCGGCCGGTTTTCAACCTGGGGAATGACCGGACAGGAGAGCAGCAGCGGCTTCCAGTCAGTGCCGCAAAATCTGCGCTTCCAGGGGCAGTACCTGGACAGGGACTAATTTGCGACAGCAAATTTGAACATCGCTTCAGCGATGGCCCCAAAGGGGTGAGGCACCGCAGGTGCCGAATCAACCGGGCTGCATTACAATTTATTCCGCTATTATGACCCAGTGGGCGGTAGATTTACCCAGCCTGACCCGATAGGGTTGATGGGTGGATTGAATACTTATAGTTATGTTGGTGATCCGCTGGTTTGGGTTGATCCGCTGGGGCTTGCAGGCTGTGCCAGAGCATTGAATCGGGCCATGAGAAAGGCTAACAAAACATTAGCCAGCGTTGAAGGCTATATGATGAGTGCATGGAATAAGTTTCGGGGATCTGCAGCACATCACATCGTTGCATGGGATGACCCCAGAGCCCTAAGAGCTCGCGTAATACTTGAAAAACACGATATCCACATAGATTCTGCCGAGAATGGAATATTCTTAAAGCACATTGATCTCAATTCACTTCAACCTGGAGCTTATCACCGGGTAATTCATACAAATAAGTATTATGATAATGTAGTGTCACGTATACAGAATGCAGATCTGATAGACGGGAAACAAGGTGTTATCGATGAGTTGAATGCTATCAGAGACGATCTATTATTTAATAGGAATATATACTAGTAATATTATGAAAATATATAAGATTAAACACGACCACTCAAGATATAAATTTTATCTTCAGGATGATAAAGATCCACTAGCAGTTAAGGCATTCTCAAATCATGGTGCTAAACTGTCTGATGGTTGGGTTCCATTCAATGTGTTTTTATTTGAAGGTAAAACAAAACAAGAAAAGGAACTGCGAGAGGATATAAATTCATCATGTTTCGATGATGGTTTACTATATGTGTCTAAAGATTTAGCTTTTAATATATTTAATGGATTTAATGAAGTAGAAGCTTTGTCAGTCCATACTGATAATAAAAAAGATTTTAAATATATAAATGTAATAAATATATTGCCATCACTAAAATATCACAGTACGGATGAGCTTAAGGAGATGTTTAGAACTGGTAAATATACTTTTGATGAAAAAGTAGTTAATGGACAATGTATATTTAGGGACAAGGTTTTATCCTCAACATATTTTGTCACTGATAAATTCATTAAAAAGTTCGGAAGTGAATTTAATGGGGTTATTTTTGTTGAAGTTGGAGAGGTTTGAATTTAAATTATTTTTCTTGGATGTGGTTTATCGAGAATTCTTTCACATTCTTGGTAAGTTAATGATTTTATAGAAAAATTATTAATTTAATCAATAATGTTAGGTTTTCTTTCGAAAACAATTGGGGAAATAAATTTTAATTTTATTAAAAGGCAAGATGGTTTACATATGCAAATTATTTTACGATTAATAATAAATATATTATAGTTCGTAAAAGTACATCACCTGATTTGTAGTCTTGTATAATAGGCTTGAAGCGATCCCGAATGATCCTTCCGGCTTTATTTTTCTCCGCTAATCTGAGCCAAATGCATCAGCGTCTGACATTTTCTCTAGGGAGGGCTTCGGGGATCATACCAGTGCGTCTGCTATGCCTTCACCGAAGTCCATCAAAAAAAGGCACCCTGAAGGATGCCCTTAGTCTTATTAAGCGGCGTTATTTCGCCAGCTTATCCTCGGTGCGCAGATCGAAATCCGACGCATCGTGGCGTTCATGCAACTGCTCAGAAGGTTCACCAAAGGTACGGTTGACGATGCGTCCGCGCTGCACTGCCGGGCGCTGTGCGATTTCATCTGCCCAACGCACCAGGTTTTTGTATGACTTGGCGTCGAGGAACTCCGCTGCGTTATAGACGGTTCCTCTGACCAGCGCGCCATACCACGGCCAGATTGCGATATCGGCGATGGTGTAGTCTTCACCGGCAATATAGCGATGGTTTGCCAGCTGACGATCTAACACGTCGAGCTGACGCTTGGCTTCCATGGTGAAGCGATCGATCGCGTATTCGATTTTCACTGGCGCGTAGTTATAGAAGTGACCGAAACCGCCGCCGAGATAAGGTGCAGAACCCTGTAACCAGAACAGCCAGTTCAGCGTTTCGGTGCGGGAAGCCGGATCTTTCGGCAGGAAGTGACCAAACTTCTCGGCCAGATACAGCAAGATCGCGCCGGACTCAAACACGCGGGTGGCGGGCTTGGTTGAGCAGTCCAGCAACGCAGGAATTTTTGAGTTAGGGTTCACGTCGACAAAGCCTGAGGAGAACTGATCGCTTTCACCAATGCGGATCAGATGGGCATCGTATTCCGCATCGTTAACGTTCAGCGCCAGCAGCTCTTCCAGCATGATGGTCACTTTCTGGCCATTCGGCGTACCCATTGAGTACAGCTGCAGTGGGTGCTTGCCCACCGGCAGTTCGGCTTCGTGACGTGCGCCAGCGGTCGGGCGGTTGATGCTGCCCCAGGTGCCGCCGGCTTCTTTGTTCTCTGACCAGACTTTGGCTGGCTGATAATCCTTGGTGCTCATGTCCGAAAATCCCCTTTCTGATAAAAAAATGGCGCATCCTGGAGCAAAGCCCACAGACGTCTTGCCGATGATGGTCTAAAAATAGCTGCTGTCTGCACAAAAAACCAAACGCGGTTGTTACATCGGATGTCAGGTATAGCATCAGGATCTGACCGGCGTTTATCTTTACGCAGCACTCTTCACACTCTTCAACGGGAATACAGAATGGATGAGCATTATCTGGCAGATCTGAAAGAAGCCGGACTGACACTGACCGAAGATGGACGCGTGTGCTGCTACTGGCAGCCTTCAATGCCTGACTATCATGATAACGAGTGGGGCAAACCAGTGGTGGATGACCGCCGCCTGTTTGAAAAAGTTTGTCTCGAAGGTTTTCACTCTGGCATGTCATGGCAGCTGATTTACAACAAACGGGAAAACTTCCGTCGCGCCTTTAAGGATTTTGATTTCCACGCCGTCGCGCAGTTCAACGACGAGGACGTTGCCCGTTTGCTGGAAGATAAAAGCATTGTCCGCAATCGCGCCAAAATTCTTTCCACCATCAACAATGCGCAGCGGGCCATCGAACTGATCGAAGAAGCCGGATCGCTGGCGGCGTGGTTCTGGCAGTTTGAGCCGCAGCCGGGCGAACGGCCTCATACCGTCGATCTGGAATACTGGCAGAATGCCAAAACCTCACCCGAATCAGTGCGCATGTCCAAAGCGTTGAAAAAACGGGGCTGGACGTGGGTAGGTCCGGTGACCACCTATTCGCTGATGCAGGCATTAGGGCTGATTAACGATCATCTGGCGGGTTGCCAGTGTCGGGACAAATTCGAGCAGCAGCGCGAAGCCCTCAACCGCCCGCTGTAATCAGGCCAGCAAAAACATTATCAAGAGGTCAGGCCAGTGTAGAACCCGGAACCCCGCCGCAAAATGGCTGAAAAAAACAGCAGCTGGAGCCATCTGGTTTCGCTGCGCTACGCATTTATGGGGATAACGCGGCGTTCTGCATTGTTTATAACCGCCGGATCGGCGAAAATGCCGGCCATTGATGATTAATCGCCTGTGAAATTGCCCCCGCGCCGTCTGCGCAGCGGCAGCACAGCACCAAACAGAGTTTTTTCATGTCTAATGCACCCTTTATGCAAGAGGTGGCTCGTCGCCGCACTTTTGCCATCATTTCTCACCCGGATGCCGGTAAAACCACCATCACTGAAAAAGTGTTGCTGTTCGGACAGGCTATTCAGACCGCCGGTACGGTAAAAGGTCGTGGCTCTAACCAGCACGCCAAATCGGACTGGATGGAGATGGAAAAGCAGCGTGGTATCTCGATCACCACCTCCGTGATGCAGTTCCCGTACCGCGAATGCCTGATTAACCTGCTGGATACGCCGGGACACGAAGACTTCTCCGAAGATACTTACCGTACGCTGACGGCGGTCGACTGCTGTCTGATGGTGATCGATGCCGCAAAAGGCGTTGAGGATCGTACCCGCAAGCTGATGGAAGTCACCCGTCTGCGCGACACGCCGATCCTGACCTTTATGAACAAACTGGACCGCGATATCCGCGATCCGATGGAAGTGCTGGATGAAGTCGAAAGCGAGCTGAAAATTGCCTGCGCGCCGATCACCTGGCCAATCGGTTGTGGCAAGTTATTTAAGGGTGTGTACCACCTTTATAAAGACGAAACCTACCTCTACCAGAGCGGTAAAGGACGCACCATTCAGGACGTGCGCATCGTGAAAGGGCTTAATAACCCGGATCTGGATGCCGCCATTGGTGAAGAGCTGGCCATTCAGCTGCGCGAAGAGTTAGAGCTGGTGCAGGGCGCTTCCCACGAGTTTGATAAAGAACAGTTCCTCGCCGGTAAGCTGAGTCCGGTATTCTTTGGTACTGCACTGGGTAACTTTGGCGTGGACCATATGCTGGATGGCCTGTGCGACTGGGCACCGTCGCCAATGCCGCGTCAGACTACGCTGCGCACCGTGACTGCGGCCGACGAAAAGTTCACCGGCTTCATCTTTAAGATCCAGGCGAATATGGATCCGAAACACCGTGACCGCGTGGCCTTTATGCGCGTGGTGTCCGGCAAATATGAAAAAGGCATGAAGCTGCGTCAGGTCCGTCTGGGCAAAGATGTGGTGATTGCCGATGCGCTGACCTTTATGGCCGGTGACCGTTCGCACGTTGAAGAAGCCTATCCGGGCGATATCATCGGGCTGCACAACCACGGCACCATCCAGATCGGCGATACCTTTACCCAGGGTGAAAACATGAAGTTCACCGGGATTCCGAACTTCGCACCTGAGCTGTTCCGTCGTATTCGTCTGCGCGATCCGCTGAAGCAGAAGCAGTTGCTGAAAGGCCTGGTTCAGCTGTCGGAAGAGGGCGCCGTGCAGGTGTTCCGTCCGGTACACAACAACGATCTGATTGTCGGCGCCGTGGGTGTGCTGCAGTTTGAAGTGGTTGTGGCGCGTCTGAAGAGCGAATACAACGTGGAAGCCATCTACGAAGCGATCAACGTTTCAACCGCGCGCTGGGTTGAATGCAGCGATGCCAAGAAGTTTGATGAGTTCCAGCGTAAAAACGAAGTGAACCTGGCGCTGGATGGCGGGGATAACCTGACCTACATCGCGCCGACAATGGTGAACCTGAACATTACGCAGGAACGTTATCCTGAAGTGGTGTTCCGCAAAACGCGCGAACATTAACAGATAATCAGGCCTGGTCTATACTGGAAAAAGCGATGCAATATGCATCGCTTTTTTTTCGCCTTCCTTTCCGCGCCGCTTTCCGCCCCCCATTTTTTACAGACTGCTCTTAAAAAACCTGCTTTTTGTGCATTTATCCATCATATCAACCACAAGCGGCGGTGAAATCCTGACGAGCGTCTATATTTAATCTCAACGGACGCAAAATATGCGGCGGTAAGCTGCAACGTCTCTCCTACTGCAGTCACGCCGTTTGTGACTGAAACCTCACAGTTGTGAGTGCAAAACACATGAAGAAGGAATAATCGATGAACACGACTAAGATTACTAAAACTCTGATGGCTGTACTGGTAGGTTCTGCGCTGGTAAGTGGTTCTGCAATGGCAGAAGACACCATGATGAACAAAACGCAGAATGCTGCTGACAACGCGGGTTCCAAAATCGATAGTTCAATGAAATCAGTCGGTGGGTACATGGATGACAGCGGCGTGACTGCCAAGGTGAAAGCCGCTCTGGTAGACAACGACGCAATCAAAAGCACAGATATCTCTGTTAAGACACATTCAGGCGTCGTGACGCTGAGTGGTTTTGTACCGTCTCAGGATCAGGCCGAACTGGCTGTGGCGGCGGCCAAAAAAGTCGAAGGCGTTAAATCTGTTAGCGACAAACTACACGTAAAAGACAGCACTAAAGCCAGCGTCAGCGGTTATGCCGGTGATACGGCAACGACCAGCGAAATTAAAGCTAAACTGTTAGCTGACGACATCGTGCCATCACGTAACGTGAAAGTTGAAACCACCAACGGTGTTGTCCAGCTTTCCGGTACGGTGAAAAGCCAGGCACAGTCTGAACGTGCCGAAAGCATCGCTAAAGCGATTGATGGTGTGAAAAGCGTTAAAAACGATCTGACTGTGAAGTCATAAAGCAGACGCGGGCCGGCTGATAACAGGACGGTCCGCAGCTGAAATGTTTGAAGAAAATAATCCACACTCGCCGGATTCGGCAGAGTAAATAAATCAGGCAGTTTGATTTTCTACATATAGGGTAAGGAGAAGCTTATGTTTCGTTGGGGCATTATTTTTCTGATTATTGCGCTTATCGCAGCAGCGTTAGGTTTTGGTGGTCTGGCTGGTACAGCCGCATGGGCAGCTAAAATCGTCTTCGTTGTCGGTATCATTATCTTCCTGATCAGCCTGTTCACCGGCCGCAAGAAGTTATAGATCCAATAACAGATGTTTCAATGAAGGCCAGTCACTGACTGGCCTTTAGCATTTCTGGCTTTACACATTCTGCCGCAAAAAACGGCAAACAGTTACCGTCCATCCAGGGTATCCTCCGGTCTTCAACTCCCTCAGAGGATCTCACCATTGGGCAAGCGCATCCCTATAACCCTCGGCAATATTGAGCCGCTGGCGTTAACCCCTTTTCGTCCGGGCAAACTGGCCCTGGTCTGCGAAGGCGGCGGGCAGCGCGGGATCTTTACTGCCGGCGTGCTGGATGAATTTCAGCGGGCAAAATTCAACCCCTTTGATTTGATGCTTGGCACCTCTGCCGGGGCGCAGAATCTTTCTGCCTATGTCTGCGGCCAGCCGGGCTATGCCCGCAGAGTGATCACCCGTTACACCACCAGTAAACTGTTTTTCGATCCGTTGCGCTTTGTGCGCGGCGGACACCTCATCGATCTCGACTGGCTGGTGGATGTCACCTCTCAGGAATTCCCGCTGGCGATAGAAGCCGGTGAGAAGATGTTCTCCGCAGGCCGCGAATTCTATATGTGCGCCTGCCGCAGCGACGATTATTCGCCGGGCTATTTTGCTCCGACCGCCGCCAACTGGATGAACATCATTAAGGCTTCCAGCGCCATTCCGGGCCTGTATCGTCCCGGCGTGGATATGGATGGCATCAGCTATCTCGATGGTGGGATCAGTGATGCCATTCCGGTGCGTGAAGCGGCGCGTCGCGGGGCCGATACCATCGTGGTGATCCGCACCGTTCCTTCGCAGATGACCTATACGCCACAGTGGCTGAAGCGCATTGAGCGCTGGCTGAGCGACAGTGCGCTGCAGCCGTTGGTCAATATCATGCATCTGCATGAAGACAGCTACCGCGAGACGCAGGACTTTATTGAAAATCCGCCGGGTAATCTGCGGATTATTGAGATCTTCCCGCCGCATGCGCTCGCCAGCATGGCGCTGGGCAGTCGCGTGGCCTCGTTGAATCAGGATTATCATCTGGGACGCCGCTGCGGCCGCTATTTCCTCGCCACGGTGGGGCAATGGTTGCAGGAAAATGAGACGCTGCTGAGTACCAAACCGGTGGTTCCACCTGCGCCGGTGGCCAACGAACCGGTGCGGGATGGCGTTATTCTCGATCCGCTGGCGGGCAACGATGCCGATTACGATAAGGGCTCGCTGGCATGACACCCACGTTTATCGATACCCATTGTCACTTCGATTTTGCGCCGTTTTCTGGCAACGAAGAAGAGAGCCTGCGTCTGGCGGCAGCGGCAGGGGTGGAGAAAATCATTGTGGTTGGGGTGTCGGCTGACCGCTTCGCGGGGGTAATGGCGCTGGCAGAGCAATGGCCACCTTTATATGCCGCGTTGGGCACCCATCCGATGGCGATCGCACAACATGATGATTCACATCTGGACCAGCTGGAAGACTACCTGAAACAGCGGCCGAAAAAGCTGGTGGCGATCGGCGAGATCGGCCTCGATCTGTTTATCGACAATCCCCAGTTTGATAAGCAGGAGCGGGTGCTGGATGCGCAAATCCGGCTGGCAAAGCAGTACGATCTGCCGGTGATCCTGCACTCCCGCCGCACCCACGATAAATTAGCCCTGCATCTGCGACGCCTCGATCTTCCGCGCCGTGGCGTGGTGCATGGCTTCGCCGGCAGCGAACAGCAGGCGCTGGCCTTTATCCGCGCCGGCTATGCCATCGGTGTGGGCGGCACCATCACCTATGAACGCGCCAGCAAAACCCGCAATACAATCGCACGGCTGCCGCTGAGCTCGCTACTGCTGGAAACCGACGCGCCGGATATGCCGCTACAGGGCTTTCAGGGCCAGGCCAATCGCCCCGAGCGGGTAAAAAATGTCTGGCAGAGCCTGTGCGAACTGCGGGAAGAATCCCCGCAGGAAATAGCCGAAACCCTTCTTGAGAACACACGCACTCTTTTTCAGCTCTGACTGGCTAAACTCTTAAAGTCCCCTGCGAGACGGTGCGCCTTTGGCCTGCCGGGTCTACTGTCATCTGCATCTGCTACACTGAATGATGAATGTTATAATTATAACATTTTCTGATGATGTCAGCTAAAATCAGGCTTTGTTGCGCAACAATGGCCATATCTGGCAGGTTAACAGGCTGTTTATGTGATATTAATCACATTGCATGTACAATGCTTGCAACAGTAATTCCCTGTTCGTGAATTTCATCACGGAAGTGGCTCAGCCTTTTCCGTTATTATTTTAACATCACAGCCCTTCGCGGGCTCAGGCGGAAGGAATTCCTGCCCGGCATCCGGGAAGCCGCCTTAAACCTTGTCTGGAGAACAGAATGACTGACGTAACCGCAGCGGCCGTACGTGCCCTGAAACTGATGGATCTGACCACGCTGAATGATGACGACACCGATGCGAAAGTGATCGCGCTGTGCCATCAGGCGAAATCCCCGGCGGGCAATACCGCGGCAATCTGCATCTATCCGCGCTTTATCCCGATTGCCCGTAAAACGCTGCGCGAGCAGGGCACGCCGGATATTCGCATTGCCACCGTTACCAACTTCCCGCACGGCAATGACGACAAAGAAATTGCCCTGGCAGAAACCCACGCAGCGATCGCCTACGGGGCTGACGAAGTCGACGTGGTGTTCCCTTACCGCGCGCTGATGGCCGGTAACGAAGAGATTGGCTACGAGATCGTGAGCGCCTGTAAAGAAGCCTGTGCCGAAGCCGACGTGCTGCTGAAGGTGATTATCGAAACCGGCGAGCTGAAGGATGCGGCACTGATCCGTAAAGCCTCTGAAATTGCCATCGAGGCGGGCGCTGACTTTATCAAAACCTCCACCGGTAAAGTGCCGATCAATGCCACCCCGGAAGTGGCAAAAATCATGCTGCAAGTGATTGCTGATAAAGGCGTTAAGCACCAGGTGGGCTTCAAGCCGGCTGGCGGCGTGCGTACCGCGGACGATGCGGCAATTTACCTGAAGCTGGCCGATGACATTCTCGGCAGCGACTGGGCCGATGCCCGTCACTTCCGTTTTGGCGCGTCCAGCCTGTTAGCCAGCCTGCTGGAAACGGCGGGTCATGCTGGAGCCAAGAGCGACTCCGCTTACTAGTCTGACTGGCGACCCCGCCAACCTCAGCCGCAAGGGCGAAAATCATTTCGCCCTCATTACCGCAACCACCAGGGGGCAACGTGTTCCTGCCACAAGAAATTATCCGTAAAAAAAGAGATGGCCAGCCACTGACCGAAGAGGAGATCCGCTTCTTTATCAATGGCGTGCGAGATAACACCGTGTCTGAAGGGCAAATCGCCGCGCTGGCGATGACCATTTATTTCCACGATATGACGCTGCAGGAGCGGGTCGCGCTGACCATGGCGATGCGCGACTCAGGCTCGGTGCTCAACTGGAAGGCGCTGAACCTCAACGGCCCGATCGTGGACAAGCACTCAACCGGCGGCGTGGGCGATGTGACCTCGCTGATGCTCGGCCCGATGGTGGCGGCCTGCGGTGGCTATGTGCCGATGATTTCTGGCCGTGGCCTCGGCCACACGGGCGGTACGCTGGACAAGCTGGAAGCCATTCCGGGCTTTGATATCTTCCCTGATGACGAGACGTTCCGTCGCATCATCAAAGACGTCGGCGTGGCGATTATCGGTCAAACCAACTCGCTGGCGCCTGCGGATAAGCGTTTCTACGCCACCCGCGACATCACCGCGACCGTCGATTCGATTCCGCTGATCACCGCCTCGATCCTCGCCAAAAAGCTGGCGGAAGGTCTGGATGCGCTGGTGATGGACGTTAAAGTCGGCTCCGGCGCCTTTATGCCGACCTTCGAACAGTCCGAGCTGCTGGCCCAGTCGATTGTTGGCGTGGCGAACGGCGCGGGCTGCAAAACCACCGCGCTGTTAACCGATATGAACCAGGTGCTGGCGTCAAGCGCCGGTAATGCGCTGGAAGTGCGTGAAGCCGTGCGCTTCCTGACCGGCGAATACCGCAATCCGCGTCTGCTGGAAGTGACGCTGGCTTTGAGTGCGGAAATGCTGGTATCCGGCGGGCTTGCGGCCAATACCGACGAGGCCACTGGCAAACTGCAGGCGGTGCTGGATAACGGCAAGGCAGCGGAAATTTTTGCGCGCATGGTCGCGGCGCAAAAAGGCCCGACAGACTTTATCGAGCTGATGGATAAATATTTACCGGCGCCGATGCTCAGCAAGGCGGTGTATGCCGATAAGCCGGGGATCGTCAGCGCGATGGATACCCGGGCGTTGGGCATGGCGGTGGTGTCGATGGGCGGCGGTCGTCGCCAGGCCAGCGATCCGCTCGATTACAGCGTCGGATTCAGTGAGATGGCGCAGCTGGGTGACCGTGCAGACAACCAGCGTCCGCTGGCGGTGATCCACGCCGCTACGGAAACCGCCTGGCAGGAAGCTGCTGAGGCGATGAAGCGCGCGGTGACCTTAAGCGAAAATGCGCCGGCCCAGACCCCAGTTATCTATCGCAGAATTAGCGGATAAGCGTCATACTGTTCGGATCGATAAAATTTACGCTCAGCGCGTCACAGACGCAGGAGATCAGGATGAAACGTGTATTTATCATGGTGTTGGATTCCTTCGGGATCGGCTCCAGCAAAGATGCCCATAAATTTGGTGATGAAGGCTCTGATACCCTCGGACACATTGCCGAGGCGTGCTTCAAGGGCGAAGCGGACATTGGACGTAAAGGCCCGCTGCACCTGCCAAATCTGACGGCTTTAGGGCTGGGGAAAGCGGCGGAAGAGTCGACCGGAAAATTCCCGTTAGGGCTGGATAAAGACGCCGAAATTACCGGCGCTTATGCCTATGCCAGCGAACTGTCTTCCGGCAAAGACACGCCGTCAGGCCATTGGGAAATCGCCGGTGTGCCGGTGCTGTTCGACTGGGGATATTTCAGCGACAAAGAAAACAGCTTCCCGCAGGAGTTGCTGGATCTGCTGGTTGAGAAGGCCGACCTGCCGGGCTACCTCGGCAACTGCCACTCGTCAGGCACGGTGATCCTCGATCAGCTCGGCGAAGAGCATATGAAAACCGGCAAGCCGATTTTCTACACCTCCGCTGACTCGGTGTTCCAGATTGCCTGCCACGAAGAGACCTTCGGGCTGGAGCGTCTGTACGCGCTGTGTGAAATCGCCCGTGAGGCCTTAACCGAAGGCGGCTACAACATCGGCCGGGTGATCGCCCGTCCGTTTGTTGGCGACAAGCCAGGCAACTTCGAGCGCACTGGCAACCGTCACGACCTGGCGGTAGAACCTCCTGCGCCAACCATCCTGAAAAAGCTGGTGGATGAGCAGAAGGGCCAGGTGATTTCGGTCGGTAAAATTGCCGATATCTACGCCCACGTTGGCATCACCAAAAAAGTGAAGGCCACCGGGCTGGATGCGCTGTTTGACGCCACCGTTGCCGAGATGAAAATCGCACCGGACAACAGCATCGTCTTCACCAACTTTGTCGACTTTGACTCCACCTGGGGGCATCGTCGCGATATCCCGGGTTATGCCGGTGGCCTTGAGCTGTTCGACCGCCGTCTGCCGGAGTTGATGGCGCAGGTGAAAGAGGGCGATATTCTGATCCTCACCGCCGACCACGGCTGCGACCCAAGCTGGGAAGGCACCGAACATACCCGCGAGCACATCCCGGTGCTGATTTACGGCCCAGGCGTGAAGCCGGGATCGTTAGGCTATCGCGAGACCTTCGCCGACATCGGCCAGACGGTCGCGAACTATTTTGGCCTTTCCGATATGGAATACGGCAAATCCATGCTGTAATCTGCGCAACCTAAACGACCAGCGCTAAGGCGCTGGCCAGACTGAAAAAAGGATGAAAAATGGCTACCCCTCATATTAATGCAGAAATGGGTGATTTCGCTGACGTAGTGCTGATGCCGGGCGATCCGCTGCGCGCAAAACATATCGCAGAAACCTTCCTGCAGGACGCGGTAGAAGTGAATAACGTGCGTGGCATGCTGGGCTACACCGGCACCTATAAAGGCCGTAAAATTTCGGTGATGGGCCACGGCATGGGCATTCCTTCCTGCTCAATCTATGCGAAAGAGCTGATCACCGATTTCGGCGTGAAGAAAATCATTCGTGTGGGTTCATGCGGCGCGGTGCGTTCAGACGTGAAGCTGCGTGACGTGGTGATCGGCATGGGTGCATCTACCGATTCCAAAGTGAACCGCATGCGTTTCAAAGATCACGATTTCGCCGCGATTGCCGATTTCGAGATGGTGCGTAACGCCGTCGATGCAGCCAAAGCGCTGGGCGTGTCTGCCCGCGTTGGCAACATTTTCTCTGCAGACCTGTTCTATACGCCCGATCCGCAGATGTTCGACGTGATGGAGAAGTACGGCATCCTGGGCGTGGAAATGGAAGCCGCCGGTATTTACGGCGTGGCAGCAGAGTTCGGTGCGAAAGCGCTGGCCATCTGTACCGTTTCCGACCACATCCGCAGCGGTGAGCAAACCACGGCGGCTGAGCGCCAGACCACGTTCAGCGAGATGATTGAAATCGCGCTGGAATCTGTGCTGCTGGGCGATAAAGAAGCGTAACGTAACGCCTTCTGCTGGCCGGGCAATCCGGCCAGCAGTGATATTCAAGACCGTCCATCTCCGTTAAGCCCTCAGTTGAAATCACGAAAGTATCTATTCATCTTTCCTCACCATTTTTTATCATTTTTATGTCTTTTCAGCTGATTAAATGCTAATTATCTATTCAAGTATCTATTCACGAATCTATTCACTATGTCTGATTTAACCACGCTTCTTTTGCCAGGGCCGCTGGATGCAACGACATTGACAGCCCGTCTGGCGATTAGCCAGGCCACGCTCTCGCGTCTGATTGCTGCCCATCCGCAGGTGATGAAATATGGTCGCGCACGCGCGACCCGCTATGCATTGCTGCGTCCGTTGCGTGAGGAGAGTCACTTCCCGCTCTGGCAGATTGATGAACAGGGTCATTCCCACCAGGCCGGGCAGCTGTTCAGCGTCTGGCCAGCCGGCAGCTGCGTGGTGGAGGATGTCCAGGGTAACTGGCAGCATTTTGCGGGATTGCCCTGGTATCTCAGTGACATGCGCCCGCAGGGTTTTCTCGGCAGGGCATGGGGGCGCGAGTGCGCGCGCCAGCTGGGGTTGCCGGAAGATATCCGCCAGTGGAATGACGATCACAGCCTGCTGGCATTGACTGCCAGAGGCAGCGATATCTCGGGTAGCTGGCTGATTGGCCGTGAAAGTTACCAACAGTGGCTTAAGCAACCCGCGCCAACGCTGGTGACGTCGGCTCTGTATCCGGAACTGGCGCAGAAAGTGCTGGCGGGAGAAGACGTCGGTTCTTCGGCGGGCGGCGAACAGCCAAAATTTGCCTGTTACACCCAGCTGGCGAATGGCGAGAATGCGCATGTGCTGGTGAAGTTCACGCCCGCACGGCGTAACGAAAACAGCCAGCGTTGGTGTGATTTACTGCGGGCCGAGGCGTTGGCCTTGCAGGTTCTGAGGGAAGAGGGCGTGTCGGCGGCCGAGGCTACCATCCTCTCAGGGCCGGAAGAGCAGTTGTTTCTTGAAGTGGTCAGGTTCGATCGGTTGGGCGAAAGAGGCCGACGCAGCATGGTATCGCTGGAGTCTGTACAGGCCGAATTTACTGGCCAGCAATCCCGCTGGCCGCAGGCACTCAGCGCGCTGGTCAGCCAAAAAATGATTGTGACGCCGGATGCCGAACGCGGCACCCTGCAATGGGCATTTGGCAAGCTGATCGCGAATGGCGATATGCATGCTGGCAACCTGGCCTTTTTCCTCACCTCGCCGACGCTGACGCTGACGCCGGCCTACGACATGTTGCCGATGAGCTTCGCCCCAAACAGCGCGGGCTATATGCGTACAGACGCGCCGGTGATTGAACTGGATAGCAGCGTGGGGCGAACGGTCTGGCAAAAAGCACTGGCCATGGCCGATCGTTACTGGCTACAGATGAGTAGCGATGATACCTGGAGTGAGGATTTTCGGCGCATTGCGCAGGAGATGCAAAAAGGGCTCAAATCGCTTGAGCCCCACATCGCCCGCATGGCCTGATTACGGCTTCTCAGCCTGGGCCGGCGCGTCGCGGGTTTCGTCGTCGTCTTCCTTCACCGGGTTATTGGCGGTTAGCAGGAAAGGCGATTGTTGCCAGCGGGTGCGGCGGTCGCGCAGCAGGGTCCGGCTGAGGATGATCCCGATAGCCAGTGCCAGCAGCATCATCAGGCGCAGAATATTGGTGGTGTTATCCACCTGCTTGGATTCCGTCACCAGCACGTGCGTATCCAGGGTGACGCGCAGGAAGCCGCGCGGACCTTCAGCGCTGTCCAGCGACTGCACCAGCTGATGGTTGAAGTAACTCCCGGCTCGCTGCCCGTCCAGCGCCAGACGGTCGCGCACGTTAATGGTTTCGCCGCTGTGGGCCAGTAAGGTGCCGTCGTCGTCATAGACAGAGGCATCAAGGATGCGGCTCTCTTTGGTGAGCTGGGCGAGGATATCGACAATCTGCTGGTGGTTATCGTCGCTGTTTTCCATCAGCGGCGTCAGGCTGAACGCCACCTGGCGCGTCAGCGTGCGGGCCAGTTCATCCACCTGCTCGGAACGTGCCATCTGGTGGCTCAGACTGAACCACGACGCACCCTGCATCAGCACCACCAGTAAGGTCAGGCAGATCAGCACGATTGCCGTGCGATGCAGACGAAATTTAAGTTTGGCCTTTGCCATCTGTACCCTTCACACTTTATGCACGAACCAGCGTTCGTCTCGAGCTTTATGTTGCCAGAAGCGGGGCTGACAGGGTAGCCTCTTGCGTGGTTAAAATGTCCTTTCAGGAGCTGTAATGCCAAATAGTCTGACCTGGTGCGACCTGCCATCTGATGTCTCTCTCTGGCCGGGTTTACCTCTTTCTCTCAGTGGCGACGAAGTGATGCCGCTGGACTACCGCGCTGGCCGTACCGGCTGGCTTCTGTATGGTCGCGATCTGAATAAAGACAGCCTGACGCATCTTCAGCATCAGCTGGGTGCGGCGATGGTGATTGTCAGTGCCTGGCGCGTGGCGGATTACCACGTTGTGCGTCTGGCCGGATCGCTGACCGCGCGCGCCACGCAGTTGGCCCACGATGCCGGTCTGGACGTTGCGCCGCTGGGGAAAATCCCGCATCTGAAAACCCCTGGCCTGCTGGTGATGGACATGGACTCGACGGCCATCGAAGTCGAGTGCATTGATGAGATCGCCAAACTGGCGGGCTGCGGTGAAATGGTGGCGGAAGTGACTGAACGCGCGATGCGTGGCGAGCTGGATTTTGCCGCCAGCCTGCGTCAGCGCGTGGCGACCCTGAAAGATGCCGATGCCAATATCTTAAAAAAAGTGCGTGACGAACTGCCGCTGATGCCGGGCCTGACTGAGCTGGTGCAGCAATTGCAGGCGCTGGGCTGGCATGTGGCGATTGCCTCCGGCGGCTTCACCTACTTTGCCGAGTACCTGCGCGATAAGCTGCGTCTGTCTGCGATTGCCGCCAATGTGCTGGAAATTCGCGACGGCAAGCTGACTGGCGAAGTGCTGGGCGATATCGTTGATGCCCAATACAAAGCCGATACGCTGTTAAAGCTGGCCGGGCGTTTTGAAATCGCGCCTGAGCAGACCGTGGCGATCGGTGATGGCGCTAACGATTTACTGATGATTAAGGCGTCCGCGTTGGGCATTGCCTATCACGCCAAGCCGAAAGTAAACGAGCAGACAGAAGTGATCATCCGCCATGCGGATTTAATGGGCGTGCTGTGTATTCTCAGCGGCAGCCTGATCCATGAAGAGCGTTAAGGGGTAGATTTGGCCAAAGCGGTAAAGCGCGCCTTTGTTTGTAATGAATGCGGCGCCGATTATCCTCGCTGGCAGGGGCAATGCAGCGCCTGTCAGGCCTGGAACACCATCACCGAAGTGCGGCTGGCGGCGTCGCCGACCGTGGCGCGCAACGAGCGCCTCACCGGTTATGCCGGCAGCGCGGGGCCAAGCCGCGTGCAGAAGCTGTCGGAAATCAGCCTTGAGGCATTGCCGCGCTTCTCAACCGGCTTCAAAGAGTTTGACCGGGTGCTGGGCGGTGGCGTGGTGCCAGGCAGTGCCATTCTGATTGGCGGCAGTCCCGGTGCCGGGAAAAGTACGCTGCTGCTGCAAACCCTGTGCAAGCTGGCCGAAGGGATGAAAACCCTGTACGTCACCGGCGAAGAGTCACTTCAGCAGGTGGCGATGCGTGCGCACCGCCTGGGCCTGCCGACCGAAAACCTCAACATGCTGTCGGAAACCAGCATTGAGCAGATCTGCCTGATCGCCGAGCAGGAACAACCGCGACTGATGGTGATCGACTCGATTCAGGTGATGCATATGGCGGATATTCAGTCGTCGCCGGGCAGCGTGGCGCAGGTGCGTGAAACCGCCGCTTACCTTACCCGTTTCGCCAAAACCCGTGGCGTGGCCATCATCATGGTCGGCCACGTCACCAAAGATGGCTCGCTGGCCGGGCCGAAAGTGCTTGAGCACTGCATCGACTGTTCGGTGCTGTTGGATGGCGATGCGGACTCCCGTTTCCGCACGCTGCGCAGCCACAAAAACCGCTTTGGTGCGGTGAATGAGCTGGGCGTGTTCGCCATGACCGAACAGGGGCTGCGTGAAGTCAGTAATCCGTCCGCCATCTTCCTCAGTCGGGGAGAAGAAGTCACCTCCGGCAGCTCGGTGATGGTGCTGTGGGAAGGCACGCGTCCGCTGCTGGTCGAGATCCAGGCGCTGGTGGACCATTCGATGATGGGCAACCCACGGCGTGTTGCCGTCGGGCTGGAGCAGAACCGTCTGGCGATCCTGCTGGCGGTGCTGCACCGTCATGGTGGCCTGCAGATGGCCGATCAGGATGTGTTCGTGAACGTGGTCGGCGGCGTTAAAGTCACCGAAACCAGTGCCGATCTGGCGCTGATGCTGTCGATGGTGTCCAGCCTGCGCGATCGTCCACTGCCACAGGATTTGGTGGTATTTGGCGAGGTGGGGCTGGCGGGTGAAATTCGTCCGGTGCCAAGCGGGCAGGAACGCATTTCTGAAGCGGCCAAGCACGGCTTCCGTCGTGCTATCGTGCCGGCGGCTAACGTGCCGAAGAAACCCCCGGAAAATATGAAAGTGTATGGCGTGAAGAAGCTGGCCGATGCGCTGGCGATCCTTGAGGACTTATAACGCAGGAGGCACTGATGTCACCCTTTGAGTATTTAAAAACCGCCATCCGCCAGCAGGGCTGTACGTTGCAACAGGTGGCGGATGCGAGTGGCATGACCAAGGGCTATCTGAGCCAGCTGCTGAATGCCAAAATCAAAAGCCCCAGCGCGCAGAAGCTGGAAGCGCTGCACCGTTTTCTGGGGCTGGAATTCCCGCGCCGGGAAAAAACCATCGGCGTGGTGTTCGGCAAATTCTATCCGCTGCATACCGGCCATATCTACCTGATCCAGCGCGCCTGTAGTCAGGTCGACGAACTGCATATCATTATGGGTTACGACGAGCCGCGTGACCGTCAGCTGTTTGAAGCCAGCGCCATGTCGCAGCAGCCGACGGTGAGCGATCGCCTGCGCTGGCTGCTGCAAACCTTCAAATACCAGAAAAACATCCGTATCCACTCGTTCAACGAGGAAGGAATGGAGCCCTATCCGCACGGCTGGGATGTCTGGAGCCGCGGCATTAACGACTTTATGGAAAACCACGGCATTGTGCCGAACCGGGTTTACACCAGCGAAGAGTTCGATGCCCCGCAGTATCAGCAGCATCTGGGCATTGAAGCGGTGGTGGTCGATGCCAAACGCTCGTTTATGAGCATCAGCGGCGCGCAGATCCGTCACGATCCGTTCCGCTACTGGGAATATATTCCGACCGAAGTGAAGCCGTTCTTTGTGCGCACGGTGGCGATCCTGGGCGGTGAATCCAGCGGGAAATCCACGCTGGTCAACAAGCTGGCCAACATCTTTAACACCACCAGTGCCTGGGAATTTGGCCGCGACTACGTCTTCTCCCATCTCGGTGGCGATGAGATGGCGCTGCAGTATTCCGATTACGACAAGATCGCGCTGGGCCAGGCGCAGTACATCGACTTTGCGGTGAAGTACGCCAATAAAGTGGCCTTTATCGACACCGATTTCGTCACCACCCAGGCCTTCTGCAAAAAATACGAAGGTCGCGAGCACCCCTTTGTGCAGGCGCTGATTGATGAATATCGTTTTGACCTGGTGATCCTGGTCGAGAATAACGTGCCCTGGGTGGCCGATGGATTACGCAGTCTGGGCAGTTCGGTGGATCGCAAAGAGTTCCAGACGCTGCTGGTGTCGATGCTGGAAGAGAACAACATCAGCTACGTGCACGTTGAGCAGGACAGCTACGATGAGCGCTTCCTGCGCTGCGTGGAGCTGGTGAAGGAGATGCTGCGGGCCTAAGCCTCAATACAGCCGTTCAGCAGGACAGCCGACAGCCGTGAAAAACTGAACGGCTGTTGGTAGCGCATTAAAAAAGCGTCCGGCCCACTGTTCAGCAGGCCGGGATCGGCATCAGTAAACCATCACCACTTTGCCGCGCATGTGGCCTTCCAGCACCAGCCGGTGCGCTTCTGACAGCGTTTCCACGCTCAGGCCGTGCAGTGTTTTGCTAAGCGAGCTGCTGACCTTACCGGCGTCCAGCAGTTTCGCCGTGGCATCCAGAATTTCACCCTGACGGGCGATATCCGGCGTGGTATACATGCTGCGGGTGTACATAAACTCAAAGTGCAGCGACGCGCTTTTCAGCTTCAATTCATTCATATCTAACGGTTTTTCGTTTTCGACGATGGTGCAGATATGCCCCTGCGGTGCAATCAGCTTCGCCATCGCTTCCCAGTGGCCGTCGGTGTCGTTCAGGCAGAAGATATAATCCACCTGCTTCAGGCCATGCTTCTCCAGTTCGCCGGGCATGTCATGGTAGTTGATCACCAGATCGGCACCGCGATCCTTGCACCATTGCACCGAATCCGGACGCGATGCGGTGGCAATCACTTTCACCTTGCTGTGCAGCCTGGCAAACGGGATCGCCAGCGAGCCGACGCCGCCGGCACCGCCAACAATCAGCAGCGTTTTGCCTTCTTCGGCCTTATCCAGCTGCAGCCGGTCGAACAGACCTTCCCATGCGGTCAGTGCAGTCAGCGGGATTGCCGCCGATTCTGCCCAGTCTAACGACGTCGGCTTGTGGCCGGTAATGCGTGAATCGATCAGCTGCTGGGTGGTGTTGCTGCCCGGACGGGTGATGTCGCCGGCGTAATACACTTCGTCACCGGCCTTGAATCCGCTGACCTTGCTGCCCACTTCCACCACCACGCCGCTGGCATCCCAACCGAGGATGCGCGGGTGCTGGAGTCCGTTTTTCTGTGCGCCTTTATGCACTTTGGTATCCACGGGATTCACCGATGCGGCTTTAACGTCGACCAGCAGATCGTATTCGCCTGGCGTCGGTTTCTCGACCTGGATCTCAATAAACTGCTGCGGTTTTTCTGGATTGATAGCAATCGCTTTGATTGTCATAGCGCATCTCCTTTAAGGTGTGTTATTCAGTGTAGAACCTAAGCAGGCTAATGATAAGACGCACAATAACTAACGAAGTGTTCGTTTCAGGTAAACAATCATGTTTAAACAGCTGCAAGATATGGCCCTGTTTGCCCTGGTGGCCGAATGCGGCAGTTTCACCGGGGCGGCCAAAAAGGCAGGATTGCCGAAATCAAGCGTCAGTCAGCGCATCAGTCAGCTTGAGCAGGCGCTGGGGCTGCGGCTGATTAACCGTACCACCCGCCAGCTGAACCTGACCTTTGCCGGCGAGCGCTATCTGGTGCATTGCCAGGAGATGATGCAGGCCAGCGAGCGCGCCAATGTGGCGATTGAACGTCTGCGGGACAACCCCAGTGGACGGCTGCGCATCACCTCACCGGCGGGAATTGGCGCCACGCTGCTGGCGCGTTTAAACGCCGCGTTTCAGCAGGAATATCCGGACGTCACGCTGGAAGTCTCGGTGTCCGATGAGGTGCGGGATATCGTGCTGGAGGGCTATGACGTGGCGCTGCGCACCGGACAGCCGCAGGACTCTTCGCTGATTGGGCGGCGAATTGGTTACTGCGAGCGGCTGCTGGTGGCTTCGAAGGGTTACCTTGAACAATATGAGGCGATCACGCATCCGCAGCAGCTGGCTGAACACCGCTGCATTGCGCACCGGGCGTGGAGCGAATGGCTGCTGAACCGCGGGGAAGAGTATTACCGCTGGCTGCTGCCACCTACGCATATGACCGATAACCTGGTGTATGCGCGTGAGTGTGCGCTGGGTGATGCCGGGATCACGTTGCTCCCGAGGTTTTTAACTCAGGACATTCTGCCGGGCGGAGAATTGGTGCAGGTGTTGCCGGACTGGCAGGTGGAAGGCAATGAGCTGTGGCTGGTCTATCCGAGCCGTAAGCTGAATTCGCCTGCGGTGGCGCGCTTTATTGATTACGCCTTGCAGTCGCCGGTGTTTCGGGAGTTTTATCAGTAACGTTGGGAAGCAGGGGACAACGCGAGTGCGTCCCGCAGAAGAAAAGCAGAGGGCGAATCGCTTCGCCCTCTGAATATTACTTGGTCATACGCTTGTACTTGATGCGTTTTGGCTCCAGCGCTTCTGCGCCCAGCGTCCGCTTCTTGTACTCTTCGTATTCGGTAAAGTTACCTTCGAAGAACTCGATCTTGCCTTCATCCTGATAGTCGAGGATGTGGGTGGCAATACGGTCGAGGAACCAACGGTCATGCGAGATCACCATCGCACAGCCCGGGAACTCCAGCAGGGCGTTTTCCAGCGCGCGCAGGGTTTCAATGTCCAGGTCGTTGGTCGGTTCATCGAGCAGCAGCATGTTGCCGCCAACCTGCAGCAGCTTGGCCAGATGCAGACGGCCACGCTCACCACCGGACAGCTCGCCAACGCGTTTGCCCTGATCAACCCCTTTGAAGTTGAAGCGGCCCACGTAGGCGCGGCTTGGCATCTCGGTGTTACCGACACGCATAATATCCTGCCCGCCGGAGACTTCTTCCCACACGGTTTTGCTGTTATCCATGCTGTCGCGGAACTGATCGACAGAGGCCAGCTTCACGGTATCACCCAGCACGATGCTGCCTGAATCCGCCTCTTCCTGACCGGACATCATGCGGAACAGGGTCGATTTACCGGCACCGTTCGGCCCGATAATGCCGACGATAGCGCCTTTCGGCACTGAGAACGACAGGTCATCGATCAGCAGGCGGTCGCCGTATGACTTACGCAGATTGGTGACTTCCACCACTTTATCGCCCAGGCGCGCGCCCGGTGGGATAAACAGTTCGTTGGTTTCGTTACGCTTCTGGTAATCGGTGTTATTCAGCTCTTCAAAGCGGGCCAGACGGGCCTTGCCTTTAGACTGACGGCCTTTAGCGCCCTGACGAACCCACTCCAGCTCTTTCTCAATGGATTTGCGACGGGCCGCTTCGCTTGACGCTTCCTGCGCCAGACGGGCATCTTTCTGCTCCAGCCAGGAAGAGTAGTTACCTTCCCATGGAATACCTTCGCCACGGTCCAGCTCCAGGATCCAGCCGGCCACGTTGTCGAGGAAGTAACGGTCGTGGGTAATTGCCACCACGGTGCCTTCGAAGTCATGCAGGAAGCGCTCCAGCCAGGCCACGGATTCTGCATCCAGGTGGTTGGTCGGTTCGTCCAGCAGCAGCATGTCCGGTTTTTCCAGCAGCAGGCGGCACAGCGCCACGCGGCGGCGTTCACCACCGGACAGGGTGGCGACTTTCGCATCCCACTCTGGCAGGCGCAGCGCGTCGGCAGCACGCTCAAGCTGGGTATTCAGGTTATGACCGTCGTGGGCCTGGATGATCTCTTCCAGCTTGCCCTGTTCAGCGGCCAGCTTGTCGAAGTCCGCGTCTTCTTCCGCATACAGCGCGTAGACTTCGTCCAGACGCTTCAGCGCGCCAACCACTTCCGCCAGCGCTTCCTCAACGGATTCGCGCACGGTGTGTTCCATATTCAGCTGCGGTTCCTGCGGCAGGTAACCGATTTTCAGGCCGGGCTGTGGACGCGCTTCCCCTTCGATATCCTTATCGATACCGGCCATGATGCGCAGCAGGGTGGATTTACCGGAGCCATTCAGACCCAGCACGCCGATTTTGGCGCCAGGGAAGAAGCTAAGGGAGATATTTTTCAGAATGTGACGCTTCGGCGGAACCACTTTGCCGACGCGATGCATGCTATAGACGAATTGAGCCACGTAGGATGAGCCTCTTGGTGTCTGTGTGTTAATTGGGGCAGCAGATGCCCACTCAGATGACGAAGTTTAGCTGGTTTTGCTTGCTAATCACAGCCGCCACCCGAGGAATATCCTTCCTGCTTCAGGTTATCGGTGCGTTGGCTGCCCCATTCACTGACCCGCGTCAGCGCCAGGGGTGCGCTCACGTGGCGGATTATTGATTGATTTTTGAGCCGATGGCTTTATGCTGTTTTTTTGCCTTACAAAGCAGGGAGATAACGATGAGAGTTCTGATCGCGGCGGAAGAGAACGCCTGGGGCGGCATGATCCAACAGTTTCGTCACACCTTGCCAGACGTCGAGTTTACGGCTTCGGCGGGCCACGCCGCCGAAAGCCTGGCCGGATACGATGCCTTAATTCCCGGTATGGCAAAAGTCACGCCTGAGCTGCTGAAGACCGCTGACCGGCTGAAGCTGATTCAGCAGGCCGGTGCCGGGCTGGAAGGGGTGGATCTGGCCAGTGCCAAAGCGCTTGGCATTCAGGTGGCTAATGTGCCGTCGGACCGATCCGGCAATGCCGATTCGGTCGCCGAGCTGGGGATCTGGATGATGATTGGCCTGGCGCGCAAAGCCCGCGAGATCCCTGAGATGATCGCCACGCGTCAGCTAGGCCTGCCGGTGGGCATGGGGCTGATGGGGAAAACCGTCGGGCTGGTAGGGCTGGGCGGCATCGGTAAAGCACTGGCGAAACGACTGGCCCCCTTTGGCGTTCGGCTGATTGGCGTGAAACGCACCGCCGATCAGGCCTTTGCTAAAGCGCATCAGCTGGACTGGCTGGGCAATATGGCCCATCTGCCCGCGCTGCTGAATGACGCCGACTTTGTGATCCTCAGCCTGCCGGACAATGCCGACACCCGCCATATCATCGATGAAACCGCGCTGGCGCAGATGAAGCCGGGCAGTTTCCTGATCAACCTGGGGCGGGGCGGACTGATTGAAAAACAGGCGTTGCTGGCGGCGCTGGAGGTGAATCACCTGGCGGGCGCCGGGCTGGATGTGTTCTGGCAGGAGCCGCCCGAGCCGGATGACTCGCTGTTTCAGTACAACGTGATCGCCACGCCGCATATCGGCGGCGTCACCGATAATTCGCTGAACGGCAACGTGGCGGGGGTGTGTGAAAACCTGCGCCGCTTACGCGATGGCGAAGAGATCCTTAATCGCTGGGCGTAAGAGGCTGACCTAACGCGCTTTCTGCCCGACCATCACTTCAATGCCCAGCTGTTTCAGCTTCTGCGCCAGCTCTTTCGGCGGGGCGTCGTCGCTGACCAGCGTCTCAAAGGCGCTGAGTTCGCCGATGCGGGCGGGCAACACTTTGCCAAACTTACTGCTGTCAGCCACCAGAATCTTGTGGCTGGCACGCTGCATCGCCTGATGCTTCATCGGCAATTCGTTGAGGTTGTAGCAGGTCGCGCCCTGACCGGCATCAATGCCTGCCGCAGAGATAAAGGCTTTGTCGGGACACAGGCTGTCCATCACCGAGCCGTGGCCCAGCGGAGTGAAGATGGCGTTGTCAGCATGAAACTCACCGCCGTTGAGGATCACCTGACAGGCCGGTTTCTCTTTCAGCGCCAGGAAGGTGTTCATCGCGCAGCAGATGGCGGTAAACGCCAGCTCATTATCGATGGCATCGACAATCCACGGCATGGTGGTGCCGCAGTCAAAGAACACCGTATCACCCGGCTCAATCAGCGCCGCCGCCAGCTGGCCCAAACGCCGCTTTTTCTCGACGTTGTGCGCCTGCTGATCGGAGACAAAGTAGTGACCCTGATTGCTTTTTGGATCGCTGACAATGTAGCCCCCCAATAACACCACCACCGACGGCTGTTCGTTGAGATCGCGACGGATGGTCATCTCGGACACGCCCAGCAGTCGCGCCGCCTCTCTCAGGTGGATTTTATCGGTTCGCTTAAGCGCGGATGCCAGCTTATTTACGCGCTCGTCGCGGCGGGTTTCCATGGTCAGTCACTCCTGATAATACGGTTAATATCCCTCGCCGGCAGCGCTGCCGTTAACGATGGCGACGCCGGAGCTGGTGCCGATACGGCTGGCGCCCGCCTGGATCATGATGTCTGCCGTCTGTCGGTCGCGGACAGCGCCGGACGCTTTGACCGCCACATCAGGACCCACGGTATCATGCATCAGACGGACGTGCTCTTCGCGCGCGCCGCCGGTACTGAAACCGGTAGAGGTTTTGACAAAGGCAACCTTCAGTTCACGACAAATTTCACAGATTTGAATGATTTGCGCATCGCTAAGCAGGCAGGTTTCTAATATTACCTTCAATGGGATCGGGCCGCAAACCTCGCGCACTGCCTGAATATCGGCGCTGACGGCCTTAACCTCACCGCTTTGCAGCCAGCCGACGTTAATCACCATATCAATCTCCTGCGCACCGGCCGCAATGGCGGCTTTCGCTTCGAAGGCTTTGGCGCTGGTCAGGCCGGCACCCAGCGGAAAACCGATGACGGAACAGACCTTTACCTCACTTCCCGCCAGCTTCTCCGCCACTAACGGCACATAACCCGAATTGACGCACACCGCGTAAAAGTGGTGGGCGATGGCTTCGTCACACAGGGTGGCGATCTGTTGCACGGTGGCATTCGCCGCCAGCAGGGTGTGGTCGATGTAGCGGGCATAGTCCAGGTTTTGCACGGGAAGCTCCTCAGCAGATGGGGTGTGTTTGTTAAAATAATAACATTTTCATTCTGGCGTCAATCGCCAATTAACATCTCGCGACCGGGATTTGCAGGCTGAGACGGGTGTCACAAAAATAACATGAGATGATTGTTATTGTTATTTCTACAACATTTAATGATGAAAATTTACACGGGGAATACGTCATGGATATTGCCGTCATCGGCTCCAATATGGTCGATCTGATCACTTACACCAACAGCATGCCGAAAGCCGGTGAAACCTTAGAAGCGCCTGACTTTGCACTGGGTTGCGGCGGCAAAGGCGCCAACCAGGCCGTCGCGGCGGCGAAGCTGGGTGCCAGCGTGATGATGGTCAGCAAAGTGGGCGAAGACCTGTTTGCTGACAACACGGTGAAAAACTTGCAGCGGTTCGGCGTCGACGCACAGCACGTCACCGTCGCGGCGGGCACCTCCAGCGGCGTGGCACCGATTTTTGTCGATGACCAGTCGCAAAACCGCATCCTGATTATTAAAGGGGCCAACGCGCACCTGTCTCCGGCAGATATTGATGCCGCGGCGGACGATCTTAAGCGCTGTCGTCTGATGGTGTTGCAGCTGGAGATCCCGTTGCCGACGGTTTACTACGCCATCGACTTTGCGCGGCAGAACGGCATTCAGGTGATCCTCAATCCCGCGCCAGCGGTGGCCGGGCTGGACATTGATTACGCCTGCCAGTGCGACTTCTTTATGCCTAACGAAACCGAACTGGAGATCCTGACGGGCCTGCCGGTCAGCACTGAAGAGGAGGTGCTGCGCGCCGGGCAGATGCTATTGGGGCGCGGCCTGAAAAACCTGATTATCACCCTCGGCAGCCGCGGTTCGGTGTGGATGCAGGGGGATGCCGTCCACCGCATTAAGCCCACGCCGGTGAAGGCGATTGATACCAGTGGCGCAGGGGATGCCTTTATCGGCTGCTTTGCCCACTTTTTGATCCAGCATGGCGATATCGCGAAGGCAATGCAGTCTGCCTCCGACTATGCCGCCTGTAGCGTCACCGGACGGGGAACCCAGCTGTCGTACCCTGATGCCGATACCTTCCACCGTTTTCTCAACGATTAACTGAGGATTCGCTATGCAACCGACCATCGTCCAGCAGCCTGATGGCTATTTGAATAAGACGCCACTGTTTCAGTTTATTTTGCTCTCGTGCCTGTTCCCGTTGTGGGGCTGCGCCGCCAGCCTGAATGATATTTTGATCACCCAGTTCAAAAGCGTTTTCGCCCTCAGCGATTTCGCCAGCGCGCTGGTACAGAGCGCCTTTTACGGCGGCTACTTTTTAATTGCCATCCCGGCCTCGCTGGTGATCCGCAGCAGTAGCTACAAGATTGCAATCCTGCTGGGGCTGGCGCTGTATATCGCCGGTTGCGTGATGTTCTATCCTGCCTCGCATATGGCGACCTACACCATGTTCCTGGCAGCGATCTTCGCGATTGCTATCGGGCTGAGCTTCCTGGAAACGGCGGCGAATACCTACAGCTCGATGATCGGTCACCGCGATCACGCCACGCTGCGGCTGAACGTCAGCCAGACGTTTTACCCGATTGGCGCGCTGATGGGCATCGTGTTGGGCAAATACCTGGTGTTCCAGGATGGCGACAGCCTGCACAGCCAGATGGCCGGCATGAACCCGGAACAGCTGCACCAGTTCCGTCTGACCATGCTGGAGCACACGCTGGAACCTTACAAATACCTGGTGATGGTCCTGGTGGTGGTGATGGTGCTGTTCCTGCTGACCCGTTATCCGCACTGCAAACCGCAGAGCAATGAGAAAAAGCTGCCGAGCCTCGGTGAAACCTTTAGCTATCTGGCCAAAAACCGCCACTTTAAGCGCGGCATCATTGCGCAGTTCCTTTACGTGGGGATGCAGGTGGCGGTCTGGTCGTTCACCATTCGTCTGGCGCTGAACCTCGGTGCGGCCAACGAGCGTCATGCCTCTAACTTTATGATTTACAGCTTTATCTGCTTCTTTATCGGCAAGTTTGTCGCCAACTTCCTGATGACGCGCTTCCGCGCCGAGAAGGTGCTGATTGCTTATTCGATCGTCGGTGTGGCCACGCTGGCTTACGTGATGCTGGTGCCGAACTTCACCGCCGTCTATGCCGCCGTGTTTGTCAGCGTGTTGTTTGGGCCGTGCTGGGCGACGATTTATGCCGGCACCCTGTCTACCGTCGAGAGCAAATACACCGAAGTAGCCGGCGCGTTTATCGTGATGGCGATTGTCGGTGCCGCCTTTATCCCGGCCTTGCAGGGTCTGGTGTCTGACCGTCTCGGCTCGATGCAGATGGCGTTTGGCGTCTCGCTGCTGTGCTTCGCCTGGGTGGGCTTCTACTTCTGGGGCGAACTGCGCCACAAAAAACAGCCGGCGGTCAGCGGTCGTCTGGCTGAGGAGGCACGATGAGAACCACGCTGCCACTGCATCCCTCGCTGTTCGGAGAAACGCCGCGCACGCTGCTGGATAACGCCGACGTCAAGGTCGAACTGTTCCGTTACCCCTCAGGGATTGAGGCGGTGCGGATGGAGAACCGCCGTGGCTATGTGATTGTGCTGCCATATTACGGGCAGATGGTGTGGGATGCGGCTTTCGACGGTCAGCGGATGACCATGGGCAACGGCTTTAAGCAACCTGTGCCGGGCAAGGACATTATTGACACCTACGGTTGCTTCGCCTTCCACTCCGGCCTGCTGGCCAACGGTTGTCCTGGCGAGGGCGATGTCCATGCATTGCACGGCGAGATGGCCTGCGCCCGCATGGACAGCGCCTGGATCGTGCTGGAAGAAGAGGGCGTGTCGGTGCGCGGCGAGGTGGAGTACATCAAAGGTTTTGGCCACCACTATCGCGCATTGCCAGGCGTAACGTTATTGGCGGATCGGCCGCGCCTGCGCATCGAGATGGCGGTCACCAATCTGTCCGGCACGGCGATGCCGTTGCAGTACATGTGCCATATGAACAGCGCCTATGTCGAGAACGGCAGTTTCAGCCAGAGTATACCGGACAGTGCCTTTGCGCTGCGGACCTCGATTCCTGGCCACGTGCATCCAACGCCGGTGTGGCTGGACTATACCCGTCAGCTTGCGGCGGAACCGCAGGCCTTTGGCGGCCTGACGCGCCCGGAAATGTACGATCCGGAAATTGTGTTCTTTGCTGATAATCTGGCGCAGTACGGCGAGACGGTGACCTTTACCCTGCAATCGCCGGACGGTCACGGTTTCAGCACCACCTTCCAGACCGCGCAGTTCAACTATGCTACGCGCTGGATCCTGCACAACAGCGATCAGCAGGTGGCCGCCTATGTATTACCGGCCACCTGCCGCCCGGAAGGTTTCAACGCGGCGAAGCAGGCCGGCACGTTGATCATGTTGGAACCGCGCGAGCAGCGGCATTTCAGCGTGGAAACCGGGCTAATCGAAAACCCTTAAGGCATCTTTTATTTTGACCTGTGTGTTAGGGACGTCGTCTGGATGTTCTGGTGGAAAGGTTAAAGCGCGCTTTCGCTGGTAGTGCGAAGGTTGTCTGGGTGTTTCGGTGGCAAGGTTAACGTTCGCTTTCGCTGGTAGTGCGAAGGTTGTCTGGGTGTTTCGGTGTTTTGCTCAGGGAGAGAGGGGGGAACACAAAGACGCCGTAGACCCATCCCTGGGGGCTCAGCGGCGACATCCCTGTCGCCGATGCTTTGCTTTTCCCCCCTCTCTCCCTTCCCCAAAGCTTCAGCGTTGCCTGTTTTTATCGGGCAACACACTTCAAAACCCACTCAGCGTCACGAGCAACAGACTTCAAAACCCACCCAACAGCCTGCTTTTGACCTGTGCGTCCACCAAGCCACTCAGCGACACCAATGCTATTGGGTGGCGGCATAGAGCGCGTTAGCCGGGTGTCTGCGGCAGGGATGCCGCAGCCAAGCCTCCAGGGATGGATTTACGGCGTCCCGGATAACGCGCTCTATGCTGACGCCTTGCCCAGGAAGCTGCTTTTGCCCTTCAGCCATAAAGCCCTCCAGGGATGGATTTACGGCATCCCGGATAACGCGCTCTATGTTGACGCCGAACCACTGAAGCCGCTTTTGACCTTAAGGCCCACAACCCCGCCCGTGATGCACGTTTCGTCACGCTATCCTTTCCCGGATGGAATCATTACCGCCGTGATTCCATGACATAATCTGCTGATTAATTCCTCGCCAATGACGCTGAGTTTTTCCTTTCATCGTGATTATTTTTTGGACGCAGATATGTCGAATAAAACGCTGTATGAAAAGTTAATTGATTCGCACGTGGTGCGTGAACTGGATAACGACGGCCACGTTTTACTCTATATCGACCGCTCAATTCTCAATGAATATACCAGCCCGCAAGCCTTCAGCGGCCTGCGCGATAGCGGCCGTGGGGTGCGCCATCCTGAGAATATTTTGCTCAACGTCGATCATGTAAACCCCACCCGACCGACGCGCGATGCCGAAATGACCGATGCGGGCGGCCAGCTGCAGGTCGATTACTTTCGCCAAAACGCCGCGGATTTCGGCATCGAACTGTTTGATGTGATGGACCCACGACAGGGCATTGAACACGTGGTGGCCCATGAACAGGGTATGGTGATGCCGGGCATGGTCATTGCCGCCGGCGACAGCCACACCACTACCTATGGCGCGTTTGGCGCACTGGGGTTTGGCATCGGCACATCAGAAATCGAACACCTGCTGGCCACGCAAACCCTGGTGTACCGCAGACTGAAAACCCTGCGGGTGACGGTCACCGGCCTGCTGCCCTATGCCTGTACCGCCAAAGACATCATCCTCGACCTGCTGGGAAAAATCAGCGCGTCCGGGGCGACCGGCTACGCGATTGAATTTGATGGCGAGGCAATCGATGACCTGAGCATGGAAGGGCGGATGACGCTGTGCAATATGGCGGTGGAAGCGGGCGCGCGCGGGGCGATTATCGCGCCGGACCAAAAAGTATTCGACTATATTACTGGCAAACCGCAGATGCCGACCGGCGCGCTATGGCAACAGGCGCTGGCCGAATGGTCGCAACTGCGCAGCGATCCGATGGCGGTATTCGATAAAACCGTGCAGATCGACTGCAGCGAACTGGATCCGAAAGTCACCTGGGGCATCAGCCCGGATCAAACCAGCCCGATCGGTGGCGCGGTGCCGGATCCGGAACAGGAGCCCGACCTGATTAAACAACAGGCGATCCGCAAGGCGCTGCAGTATATGGGACTGACGGCCGGCACGCCGCTGCGGGAAATCGCCATTACCCATGCCTTTATTGGCTCCTGCACCAATGGCCGCATTGAAGACCTCCGCTCGGCGGCTGCGGTGATCCAGGGCCGTAAAATCGCCAGCCACGTGCGCGGGATCATCGTCCCGGGATCGAGCCAGGTGCGAAGACAGGCGGAAGCGGAAGGGCTGGCGCAGCAATTTCTCGATGCCGGATTCGAATGGCGGCAGTCGGGCTGTTCAATGTGCCTGGCGATGAATGAGGATGTGCTGGCACCCGGCGATCGTTGCGCCTCCGGCACCAACCGCAATTTTCCTGGCCGCCAGGGCGTCGGGGCCAGAACGCACCTGATGAGCCCGGCGATGGTGGCGGCGGCGGCAATCAGCGGGCACCTTGAAGATGTGCGCACAATGCTTAACGCAGGGGGAAATCATGGAAGCATTTGATCGGGTCAGCGGCATCCTCGCACCGTTACTGGAAGCAAATATCGATACCGATGTCATTATGCCGAAACAGTTTCTGAAAGGGATCGATCGTCAGGGACTGGATAAAGGGGTGTTTTTCGATCGGCGCTTTACCGTTGGTGGCGAACTGAATCCCGACTTTATTCTCAATCAGCCGGGCTGGCAGGGCGCGTCCTTTCTGCTGGTCGGGCCGAATTTCGGCTGCGGATCCAGCCGCGAACATGCGGTGTGGGGATTACGCCAGCTGGGGATCCGCGCGCTGATCGGCACCAGTTTTGCCGGGATCTTCAACGATAACTGCCAGAATAACGGCGTGCTGACCGTGTCGCTGGACGACAGCAGCTTCGGACGCCTGAGCCAGCTTGCCGTTGACCCCGATAGCAACCGCATCACCGTCTCGCTGGAAACCTGCGAAATCACCGCCGGTGCAGAAACCCTGCCGTTTTCGGTCAGCGCCCTGAAGCGGGAAATGCTCGCCAGTGGCGAAGATGCGATTGGCTGGACGCTGCAATACCTCTCCGCCATTGAGCAGTTCGAGGCGCAGCATTATGGTCAGAAACCCTGGCTGAAGCGGTCAGCCGCCCGCCAGAGCGCCGGGAGGAATGGATGATTGCCCGTGCCGAACGCGGCGATTCGCCGTTTGTACCGGGCTTCAGGCTGCACGATATCACCCTTGAGAGTGGCATCACGCTCAGAGTGGCAATTGGCGGCGACGGCCCGCCGCTGTTGATGCTGCATGGCCATCCGCAGAATCATATCAGCTGGCGCAAAGTCGCCCCGACGCTGGCGAAAACCCACAGGGTGATCCTGCCAGATCTGCGCGGCTACGGCGACAGCGACAAGCCCGCCAGCGATGAACAGCATCGTCCCTATTCGAAACGGGTGATGGCGCAGGATCTGGTGCAGCTGATGGCGGGGCTGGGCCACCCGACCTTTGCCTTTGTCGGCCACGATCGCGGCGCGCGGGTGGGACATCGGCTGGCGCTGGATCATCCGCAACGCGTCACCTGCTGTACCTTTGTTGATATCGCGCCGACCGCCACCATGTATGCGCTGACCAATCAGGCCTTTGCCACCCGCTATTTCTGGTGGTTTTTGCTGATCCAGCCGACGCCAGTGCCGGAAACGCTGATCCTGCACGATCCTGAATTTTTCCTGCGCAAACATATCGACGGCCAGCTCAAAATTCCGGGAGCGATGTCGGAAGCGGTGTTCCAGGACTACCTGCGCTGCTATCAACATCCGCAGATGGTTCATGCGGTGTGCGAAGACTATCGCGCGGCGGCGACGATTGATTTGCAGGACGATGCGGCCGACAGCGAGAACCGCATCCGCTGTCCGTTGCAGCTGTTATGGGGGGCAAAAGGCACCGTCGGCCAGTTGTATGACGTGCTGGCGATCTGGCGCGACAAGGCGCTCAACGTGCAGGGCGAAGCGTTGCCCTGTGGCCATTCGCCGCAGGAGGAGATCGCGGATCTCTTTTTGCAGAAACTTCAGCCCTTCCTGAAAACAGTGCTATAAATCCTTATTATTCCTTCTGTTTTTGGTGACGATGAAAACCCCTTCTGCCGGAAAAAAACTCCGCCAGCCTGTTGAGGGCTGGCCCTCCATTGACGATCTGGCGGTATTTGTCACCGTGGCCCGCAACGGCGGGTTTGCCCGCGCGGCACAGGAGCTGGGGCTGTCGCCGTCCACCATCAGCAAGCGAATTGCCATGCTGGAAAAGCAGCTGGATATCCGGCTGTTCTTCCGCAATAACCGCAGCATGCGCTTGACCGCCGAAGGGGAAATTGCGCTGGAAGGGGCGATGCAGATCGTCAGCGGCGTCGGCGATTTTGTCAGCGACCTTAACGGGCTGCGCGGCGCGGTGACCGGCAATGTCACCCTCAGCTGCTCGTTTGGTTTTGGCCACGAATATATGGCGGATGCCCTGTCCGGGCTGATGAACCTGCATAACGGGCTGAAGGTGAAGCTGATGCTCAGTGACCGCGAAGTTGATCTGGTGGACGAAGGGATCGACATCGAAATCCACGTCGGCGATGAAATTAACGACCGTTACATCGCCCGGCAGCTGGCGGCTAACCGCCGGATCCTGTGCGCTTCACCGGACTATCTGCGTCGGGCTGGCGTACCGACATCCCTGGACGAACTGTTACAGCATGACTGCCTGATTATTCAGGAAAGAAGCGCGGCGTTCGGCAACTGGGCGCTGACCAACGGCGAGGACAATATTGTCTGCCGGGTCAACAGTCAGCATTCGTCCAACAGCGGCAGCGTGGTGCTGGCCTGGGCGCTGCGCGGACAAGGGATTGTGCTGCGATCGGCGTGGGACGTGGCGAAGCATCTGGCCAGCGGCGAGCTGGTACAGATCCTGCCGGCGTGGTATCAGCAGGCGAATATCTGGGCGGTCTATACCCAACGCTCCTCCCACTCACTGCGGATTAAAACCTGTATCGATTTTCTCAGCGACTATTTTGCTACACGGTTGCCCACCCCGCGTTGACCGTCAGTAAAACAGGGGAGCACGGCTCCCCCAGCGGTTACTTGCTGTTCTTGGTCATAAATTCGGTGTAGTTCTCAGGGGTAATGGTCTGGTATGGGATCCAGATGGTGCTGTCAACTTTTTCACCGGCGAGCATTTTCTTCGCCGTCTGCACCGCGCCCATGCCCTGACCGGCCGCGTCCTGGAAGATGGTCAGCGACAGCTTGCCGGATTTCACAAAGCGCAGCGCATCGGGCGTGCCGTCGATGCCGGCGACCAACACATCTTTTTTGCCCGCCTGTTGCAGCGCCATGATCGCGCCAATCGCCATTTCGTCATTGTTGGCGGCAATCGCATCAATCTTGTCGCCGTTCAGCAACCACCCGGAGGTGACATCCACCGCTTCGTTACGCATCCACTGCGCGGACTGCTTCTCAACCACCTTCATATCCTTATATTTGGCGATCACCTCTTCGGTGGCCTTGGTGCGCTGACGGGCTTCTTCCGCCGACAGTGCGCCCATCAGAATCGCCACGTTGCCTTTGTAGTTCATCTTTTTCGCCAGCGCTTCCATCTCCATTTTGCCGCCGAGTTCCGAGTCTGAACCGACATAGGCCATATTGGCGCTCAGCGGAATTTCCGGCTTACGGTTAACGAAAATCAACGGGATTTTGGCGCGGCTGGCGGCTTCCATCATCGGCTTCACCGCCTGAGTATCCACCGGATTGAGGATAATGGCGTCGACACCCTGGTTAATAAAGTTCTCCACCTGCTGCACCTGCACGGCAACGTCGCCTTTGGCATCCTCGAACTGGCCATTGATCTTCTCTTTCGCCAGCTCTTTCACCATCTGGGTACGCAGGATAGAAACGAAGTTAAGGTCGAAGTTGGCTAGCGCCACGCCCACGGTCTGATCTTTCGCCTGGCTTAACGGGCTGAGGGCCAGTGTACAGAGCAACAGTAACGGTTTAGATAATTTCATAGCGATGCTTCCTGTAGGGTATTTCCCCTTCAAGGGGATATTTTGTTATGGGTTACAACATGAACTGCTCTTTGAAACGCATCAGGGCGGTCTCGCTGTCGCCTGATGCCCAGCCTTCCATCGCCACCACACCCTGGTAATTCATCGCCCGCAGGGCATTGGCAATGGCGCGGTAGTTAATCTCTCCGGTGCCGGGTTCCTGACGACCCGGCACGTCGGCGACCTGAATTTCGCCAATCGCGCTGCCGGCCCTTTTCATCAGCTCAATCAGGTTGCCCTCGCCGATCTGCGCGTGATAGAGGTCGAGGTTGATGCGCAGATGCGGGCTGTTGACCGCCTCAACCAATGCCAGCACCTCACTGGCTTTGGCAAACGGTGTGCCGGGGTGATCGACGGCGGTATTCAGGTTCTCCAGCGTGAAGACTTTGCCTGCGCGTTCCGCCATCGCCGCCAGTTTTTCCAGCGTGCTGGCGGCCTTTAGCCACATCGCGCCGGTCACCACTTCCACCGGCTTCACCGGCAGGCCTTTGTCATCCAGCCCGGTGCCGTGCAGGTTGAGCGACGGGCAGCCGAGCTGCTCAGCCACGCCCAGCGACACCTCCGCGCTGGCCAGCAGGCTGGCAATCTCACGGTCATCGGTAAAATTGCCGGACAGGTAGCCGGTCATCGAGGTAAAGCGCGCCCCGGTGGCCGCCAGCGCCGGAATATCTTTGTTCTGCCAGTTCCAGAGTTCCACGCCAAAGCCCAACTGGTCGATCCGTTTCACACGCTCGATAAACGGTAATTCCAGGAAAACCATCTCAGCGCACACTGAAAGAGTGAAAAGGGTCATGTCCTTCCTCCGAAGTCATTTGTTCAAGTGGCCAGCCGCAGGGATGCGGGCTAATCACTAATAAGCAAATGTTATGCCAGTGGCAAAACCCGCAGATTAGCGGCCTGTCAGTCGGCGTTCGATCACAAAGTGAACACAAAATCGACATGTAAACTCAACATGTCGATAAAATGGACATTCCAGAAAGGGGGAGAACAAAATGCATATACCTGTTTTGGCGGGCGCGATAGTTGAAGAGTGCGAAGGTAAACTCAGTCTGCCGCAAGGGGCAGAAGCCAGCCGCTGGGATGCCCAGTTTGAGCAGGCCTGGCGGGCGTTTGTAGCCGGGCAGGAGCCCTCTTTTCTGCGTCCGCAGATCCGCGCATCCTGGCAGGCCAGCCGCGACGCCGGTATCGATCCCGGTGCCATCAACTACGTCTTCCCTGGCGAGGCTGAACTGAAGGCGATTCTGGAAAACCATGCTGAGCTGATCGACGTGGCGGACAGCATTATGCAAAGCCTGTTGGCCTATAACCCCGACGGGCATATCAATCTGACCGATGCCAACGGCGTGACCTTGTGTTACTGCGGGCTGGATTTGACGCCGGTTGGCAGTATTCTGCGCGAGTCGGTGATGGGCACCAACTGCACCGGGCGCTGCCTGAACGAACAGCGGCTGGTTTACGTACTGAATGGCGAGAACTGGAAACAGGCGCTGCGTCAGCGGCACCGGCAGTGTGCCGCCGCGCCGGTGCGCAATGCGGAAGGGCGGATGATCGGCGTGCTGACCCTGACCGCCAGCCAGGACAATTTCCACTATCACACCCTCGGCACGGTGCAGGCGGCGGCCGAAGCCATCGGCCGCCAGCTGGTATTGCGTAGCCTGCTGGCCGAACAGCGCTCTATTCTGGAAACGCTGAACGAAGGGGTGATCGTCACCGACGCGCGCGGCATCATCAAGACCATCAACCGCTACGCGCGGCAAATTTTCCACGGCATGATGCTGACCGGAAAATCGGTCGACAGCGCGTTAAACCCGGAGGGCGTGACGCTCACCGGCATCACCTTCTGCAACGACCGCGAAGTGGTGTTTCAGCCGCAGGATCGGCCGCGCGTCTCCTGCCTGGTGTCGGTGATGCCGGTGCCGGACGGTGGGCGGATCGTCTCGCTACGCGATAATCAGCGCATCCGGGCGATCACCCGCCAGGTGATGGGTATCGGTGCCAGCTACACCTTTGAGATGATCTGCGGACGTTCGACCGCGCTATTGGAAGTGCTCGATAAAGCGCGCACCAGCAGCCGCAGCGACAGTACGGTGCTGCTGACCGGCGAGAGCGGCACCGGCAAGGAGCTGTTCGCGCAGGCGATCCACAACGGCAGCGCGCGCCACGGCGGGCCGTTTATTGCGGTCAACTGCGGCGCCTTACCGCGCGATCTGGTGCAAAGTGAACTGTTTGGCTACGTCGACGGCGCGTTTACCGGTTCGCGACGCGGCGGCGCGGCAGGCAAGTTTGAGCTGGCAGACGGCGGCACGCTGTTCCTCGATGAAATCGGCGATATGCCGCTGGAAGCGCAAACCAGCCTGCTGCGCGTGTTGCAGGAGGCCGAAGTGATGCGCATCGGCGCGCAGCGTCCGGTGAAGGTCAACGTCAGGATTATTGCCGCCACCAACTGCGATCTGCAACGGGCGATCGAAACGGGCGCCTTCAGGCGGGATCTGTTTTACCGCCTGAACGTGATCTCTCTGCGCATCCCGGCGCTGCGCGAGCGCACCGGCGACGTGCCGCAGCTGGTGGCGTGGTTTAGCGAGAAAATGTGTACCCGACTGAAGAAGGCCAGCATGCAGTTTACCCCGGCGGCGATGGCCGCGCTGGAGCATTATCCGTGGCCGGGCAACGTGCGGGAACTGGAGAATATTGTCGAGCGGGCGATTAACCTGAGCGACAAGCTGCTGATTGATGCCGGGGATCTGCCGGAAGAGATCGCCACCGAAGAGCGGCCGAAATCCGGCGACTCGCAGCGGCTGGACAGCCACGAGCGGGCGCATATCGTCACCATGCTGGCGTCATTCAACGGCAATCTGCGTAAAACGGCGCAGAAGATGGGGGTCTCCCGCGCCGGGTTGTATAACAAGCTCAAGAAGCACGGTATCAGTGTGGATGAGTTTCGTGGCTGACCGCCGATGAGGATAACGCGGCGGCAATCTCCTGATGACAGAGGATAATCGAATGGTGATTGGCCGCCAGCGGCACGATTTTCAGCGACGGGCACAGCGCGCCGACGCCGTTATCCTTAATTGCCAGCACTTCATCGCCTTCTGCCGTGCCGCTGTCGCTTAAATCGAAGAACTGCATGGCTTTCAGCAAGGTCACCTGGGTGTGATGCAATGGCGCACTGACCGCCTGATTATTGATGCTCAACTCGGTCTCTTCCGCCTGAATGGCGCGTTTTGCCGCATCGCCTTCCAGCCCAATTGCCTTCAGCAGCGACGCCAGCATGCCGGGCGCCACCCGTTGCTGCACCTCTGTTTGATACAGCGAGTCCAGCAGGCAAACCTGCAGCTGGGTATAGCCGCGCTGTTCAAGCTGCGCGGCGATTTCCAGCGCGATCACCCCGCCGAGCGACCAGCCCAGCAGCCGCACCGGCCGGTCGGTCGGCATGCCCCATTGCAGCATATGCTGCAGATAGTAGCTGGCTAATGCCGGCAGCGTCGGAATGTGCGGACGGTTGTGCAGGTTGTAGTTGTTGATCCCCAGCACGTTGAATGTTCCGCTCAGGCTGTCCGCCAGATCCTGATAAATCTCGCAGCCGACCACCGCCGGATGGATCATCCACAGATCGTCACCTTGCGTGGCGGCATGTAACGGCTGGATCAGATCAAAGGTTTGCTGCGGGCGATTGAGCTGCTTTAGCAGATTGGCCAGCGGCGCAGGCGTGTCGACCCACTGCGTGCTCTGTTCCGTTGCGGGCTGGCTGAGGGCTTCAGCCTGCTGACGCAGTTTGGGATGGGCAAACAGCGTCTTCATCTCCACCTCGATGCCCCGCTTTCTCAGCCGCATCATCAGCTGAATGGCATGCAGCGAGTGGCCGCCGAGATCGAAAAAGTCGTCATCGCGCCCGACAGCCGAGACGCCCAGCAGATCGCCCCAGCAGGCCGCTAACAGCCGTTCCTGCGCGGTGGCCGGCGGCGTAAAGGCCCGTTGTGCTTCGGCGGCAGGCATCGGCAGCGCTTTTCGGTCCAGCTTACCGTTCGGCGACAGCGGCAGGGCATCCACCCTGACGAAGCTGGCCGGGATCATAAACTCCGGCAGCGACTGCCCGATCTGCTGGCGCAGGCTGTCCGCCAGCTGCGGATCGGGCCGCGCGACCACCCAGGCAATCAGCCTTTTATCGCCGTCGTCATCCTCGCAGGCCAGCACCACGCAATCCTCCACCTGCGGGCAGGCGACAATCTGCTGCTCGATTTCGCCCAGCTCGATGCGCAGGCCGTGGATTTTGACCTGGAAGTCATTGCGGCCCAGGTACTCAATGTTGCCATCGTCCAGCCAGCGCGCCAGATCGCCGGTTTTATACAGCCGCGCATCCGGCTGAGCGCTCAGCGGATCGGCGATAAAGCGCTGCTGGCTGAGTTCTTCGCGGTTCAGGTAGCCGCGCGCCACCTGCACGCCGCCAATGTGCAGCTCACCGCTGATGCCCGGCGGCAGAAGCTGCAGGTTGGCATCGAGGATATACAGCTGGGTATTGGCTACCGGCCGGCCAATCGGCACGCTGCTACCAATCTCGCCCGGTTTGCAGTGCCAGTAAGAGACGTCGACCGCCGCTTCGGTCGGGCCATACAGATTGTGCAGCTCCACGGCAGGCAGCTGCTGGTGGCAGCGCTCGACGGCGGTCAGCGGCAGGGCTTCACCGCTACAGAACAGCCGACGCAGGCTGCGGCAGTGCGCCATCTCGCCGTGGCGCAAAAACAGTTGCAGCATCGACGGGACAAAATGCAGCGTGGTGATCTGCTGCTGCTGAATAAAGTCGCTCAGGTAGCCGGGATCCTGATGGCCGCCCGGTTTGGCCATCGCCAGTCGCGCGCCGACCATCAGCGGCCAGAAGAACTCCCAGACCGAGACGTCAAAACTGAACGGCGTTTTTTGCAGCACGCGATCCTGCGCGGTCAGCGGGTAGGCGTCCTGCATCCACTGCAGCCGGTTCATCACCGCCAGATGCTCGTTCATCACCCCTTTGGGTTTGCCGGTCGAGCCGGAGGTGTAGATCACATAGGCCAGCGATCGTTGCGGATCGGCGGCCAGCGCCGGCAGATTGTCGGTCGATCCCGCCTGCCAGCGCGGTCGGTCATTCAGCAGATGCACCAGCGGCAGGCTGGCGATCGGTTGCAGCGCCCGGGCGCCGACATCATCCACCAGCACCTGCTTTGCGCCGCAGTCGCTCAGCATATGTTGCAGGCGATCCTGCGGGTAATCCGGATCCAGCGGCACATAGGCGGCACCGGCCTTGAGGATTGCCAGCAGGGCGATCACCATGTCGGCGCTGCGGCTGACGCACAGCGCAATGCGATCGTCCGGTTGGATCCCGCCCGCGCGCAGCCAGTGCGCCAGCCGGTTCGCCTCGGCGTTCAGCGTGGCGTAAGTCATCTCCGCCACGCCACTCAGCGCCACCGCATCTGGGGTTTTGCTGACCTGCTGCTCAAACCCGCGGTGGATCCCTTCCGGCAGCGGCCAGTCGGCGGCGGTGTCGTTCCACAAGTTGAGGATCGCGTGCTGTTCGTCGGGCAGCAGCAGCGGCAGTAACGCCATCGGCTGTTCGGGCGGCGCGTCGAGGATCGCGTTCAGCAGGTGCAGCAGGCGATCGGCAATCTTGCCGGCTTCCTGCTCGCTGAACCAGGCCTGATTGACGTTGCACTCCAGCACCGGATCGTCGCCAGGATGATAATGGCGCAGGTATACCGCCACCGGCATCTGCTCAAAGCCGTGATGCAGGGCTTCCACTTTTAGCGGCGTACCGTTCAGCTCAATATCGGTCGGGAAGGTTTCCAGCGAGAAGCTCATATCGTACAGCTGGCGACGTCCCTGCTGGCTGAGACGCAGATGGCGGTTCAGCTCGGCCACCGGGAATCGCTGATGGCGATAGCTGCGGCGCAGCTCGGCAGAGACCTGCCGGATCAGCGAAGAAAACGGCTGTGCGGTGTCAATCTGCAGGCGAACGGGCAGCATCGCCGAGAACATCCCCAACGTCTGCTTATGCCGCGCCCCGCTGCGATTGTGCACCGGCACGCCGAGGGTAAAGTCTTCCGCCTGCCACTGCCGGGCAAACCAGCACGCCATCAGCGCGCTAAAGAAATGCATTGGCGACGCGCCATAGCGTCCGGCAAACGCCGTCAGCTGCTGATAGCGCGCCTGCGGCAGCGTGCGCAGGATTTGCGTGCTCGGCCAGGCTTCGCTGGCGGCAAATCCATTGCGCCTTTCCAGCAGCGACGCCGGGGCATCGGCAAAGCGCGACAGCCAGTACGCGCGATCCCGTGGGTAACGGCTGGAGGCGAGATAGTCGCGGTCCTGGCCAATAAAATCGGTGTATCCCGCGCAGGCGTCCGTCACGGCGAGCGCCTGTCCCAGCAACAGCGATTTATAACGATCGATTATCATCCGGCCTAATAACGACACCGAGGTGCCGTCGGCAATAATATGGTGAGCATTAACTAACCATAAAGAGGTGGTGGCATTCACTTTCACTAAAGACGATCGCCAGAGTAATTCACCGTACAATTTGAAAGGCTGAATAAGACGGGCGTTTAATAATTCCCGTGCGGTGTGTACCGGCCGTAATTCCCTGCTGAGATCGTGGCATTCGAGAATGAATTCTCTTTTATGGACGGTCGTCTGATTAATTCCCTCTTCACCTTCCGTCAATTTTATTTTTAACGCGTCATGCTGCTGTAATACCAGATTGATTGCCCGGTGCAGCAGGGAGGCGTCCAGCGGACTGTCAATGCGCCACAGCCCGCCCACATTGTAGCAGGGCGTATCGGGCGTCAGTGCCTGGTCCAGCCAGACGGCTTGCTGTGAGGACGTTAACGGATAAATAGACAAGCGCATACCTCCGGTTAAGGAAAGTCAAAATAGGGAAAGCATTCTCAGCAAGGATTGTATAGGAAGATTTCAAAAATATGATACGGAATTATATTTATTTTGTTATGAGAATAATTCACACCTTTTGCAGAATGGAATTATTTATTGAGAGATGGTCGTCTGAATAATAACTTAAGTGAAATAACTATTAACGGAGATAAACATCTTATTTCGAGATGGCGGTTTATAATCAGCTTTAATTAAGTCGGGTAAATAAGCGCGAATATAAATAAAAGACGGGGATAATGCCGACCCTTATCCCCGTTTACCGGCACTTCTTTTGCTGCGTTAAATTGCCACCAGATTGCGCACGCCATCGGCTTCCATACTGTCGCCCCGGCCGCGCTGGACGATCTCGCCGCGCGACATCACCAGATAGCTGTCCGCCAGCTCTGCGGCAAAGTCGTAAAACTGCTCCACCAGCAGGATCGCCATATCCCCGCGTTGCGCCAGCTGGCGGATCACCGCGCCAATCTCTTTGATCACCGAGGGCTGAATGCCTTCGGTCGGCTCATCAAGGATCAGCAGCTGGGGCCGGCAGGCCAGCGCCCGGCCAATCGCCAGCTGCTGTTGCTGGCCGCCGGAGAGATCGCCGCCGCGCCGTTGCTTCATCTCTTTCAGCACCGGGAACAGCCGGTAGATCTCCTCCGGCACCTGCTTCGCTTCCGCGCCCGAAAAACGCGCCAGCCCCATCAGCAGGTTCTCTTCCACCGTCAGCCGGGGAAAGATCTCTCTGCCCTGCGGCACATAGGCAATGCCGGCCTGCACGCGCTGATGCGGCTTGCGTCCGTTAAGGGTTTTATCCTGCCAGCTGATGGTGCCGGATTTGGCCGGGATGATGCCCATCAGGCATTTCAGCAGCGTGGTTTTGCCGACGCCGTTACGGCCCAGCAGACAGGTGATTTCCCCGGTCTTCACCTCAAAGGAGAGCCCACGAAGGATATGGCTGCCACCGTAATATTGATTCAGTTCAGACACTTTTAGCATGTCAGCGCCCCAGATAGACTTCGATAACCTGCTCGTTGGCCTGCACTTCGCGCAGCGAGCCCTCGGCCAGCACCTGGCCCTGATGCAGTACCGTTACATGGTCGGCGATGGTTTCGACAAAGCCCATATCGTGCTCGACCACCATCAGCGAATGCTGCCCCGCCAGGCTGCGAAACAGCTCGGCGGTATACTCGGTTTCCGCATCGGTCATCCCCGCTGCCGGTTCATCCAGCAGCAGCAGATGCGGGTCCTGCACCAGCAGCATGCCAATCTCCAGAAACTGCTTCTGACCGTGCGAGAGCAAGCCGGCCAGCCGGTAGCGTTCGGCACCCAGTCGCAGCAGCTTCAGCACTTCATCAATGCGGTCCTGCTGCTCGCCACTCAGGCGGCTGCGCAGGCAGGCCCATACCGATTTGTCGGTTTTCAGCGCGATCTCCAGATTTTCAAACACCGTCAGCGCCTCAAATACCGTCGGTTTCTGGAACTTGCGGCCGACGCCGATACGGGCAATGTCCACCGGTGACAGGGTGGTGAGATCGGTGCTCTGGTCGTACATCACCCGGCCATTGTCCGGCCGGGTTTTGCCGGTGATCACATCCATCAGCGTGGTTTTTCCGGCGCCATTCGGCCCGATAATGCAGCGCAACTCGCCGACGCCAATCTGCAACGAGAGGTTGGTCAGCGCCTTAAAGCCGTCAAACGAGACGTTAATATTTTCCAGCAGCAGCACCGGATCGGTCTGGTCGCGGTGGCGATCGGCCGGATGGGGTTGGGTAAACAGTTGATCAGTCATGCTTCCTCCGGCGGATCAGCCCAATCACGCCACGCGGCAGGAACAGGGTGACCAGGATAAACATCAGGCCCAGGAAGAACAGCCAGTATTCCGGGAAGGCCACGGTAAACCAGCTTTTCGCCCCGTTGACAATTCCGGCCCCCAGCAACGGGCCAATCAGCGTGCCACGGCCGCCCAGCGCGACCCAGATCGCCGCCTCAATCGAGTTGGTGGGTGACATTTCGCTGGGGTTGATAATGCCGACCTGCGGCACATACAGCGCCCCGGCCAGCCCGCACAACACCGCAGAGAGCGTCCAGACAAACAGCTTGAAGCCTTTCGGATCGTAGCCGCAGAACATCAGGCGGTTTTCCGCATCGCGTACCGCGGTCAGCACCCGGCCAAATTTGCTGCGGGCGAGGGCGAAACCGATGCCGAGGCTTACTACCAGCAGCAGCACGGTGGCGACAAACAGGCCGATACGGGTGCTGGTGGCGGTCACCTGGAAGCCGAGCAGGGTGGTGAAGCCGGTAAAGCCGTTGTTGCCGCCAAAGCCGGTTTCATTACGGAAGAACAGCAGCATGCCGGCATAGGTCAGCGCCTGGGTCATGATCGAGAAGTAGACGCCTTTGATTTTCGAGCGGAAGGCGAAGAAGCCGAAGATCAGCGCGAGGATGCCGGGCACCAGCACGATCAGGCACAGCGCCCAGGCAAAGTGCTGGGTGCCGGTCCAGAACCACGGCAGCTCGTTCCAGGAAAGGAACGACATAAAGGCCGGCAGCCCGTCGCCGGAGGCCTGGCGCATCAGGTACATGCCCATCGCATAGCCGCCGAGGGCAAAGAACAGCCCGTGGCCCAGCGACAGCAGCCCGGCGTAGCCCCAGACCAGGTCCAGCGCCACGGCGACGATGGCGTAGCAGAGGATCTTGCCAATCAGCGTCAGGGTATAGGTGGAAAGGGCCAGCGGATTATCCGCCGGCAGCAGCGCCATAAAAGGCAGCACCAGCAGCACCAGTAAGGCCAGCAGGCCAATACCGAGCGTCAGGCGCGGCGCTTTCTGCGTCAGGGTCAGCGTCATCGGTTGCGTCATCAGTCAATCACCCTTCCTTTAAAGGCAAACAGCCCCTGCGGTCGTTTCTGAATAAACAGCACGATCAGCACCAGGATCAGAATTTTGCCGAGCACCGCGCCAATTTGCGGCTCCAGCACCTTGTTGAGGACCCCCAGACCAAAGGCGGCAACCACCGTGCCGGCCAGCTGGCCCACGCCGCCGGTGACCACCACCAGGAATGAGTCGATGATGTAACCCTGGCCCAGTTCCGGGCCGACGTTGCCTAACTGCGACAGCGCCACGCCGCCCAGACCGGCAATGCCGGAACCGAGGCCGAACGCCAGCATATCCACGCGACCGGTGGGCACGCCGCAGCAGTCCGCCATCGCCCGGTTTTGCGTCACCGCACGCACGTTCATCCCCAGACGGGTTTTGTTCAGCAGCAGCCAGGTGAGGAACAGCACGGCAAAGACAAAGACAATTACCGCCATGCGGTTATACGGCAGCACCAGGTTCGGCAGCACCTGCAATCCACCGGACAGCCACGGCGGGTTCGCCACTTCCAGGTTTTGCGCACCAAACAGCATGCGCACCAGCTGGATCAGCATCAGGCTGATGCCCCAGGTGGCCAGCAGGGTTTCCAGCGGACGCCCGTACAGATGGCGAATAATGGTGCGTTCCAGCGCCATGCCAATCGCGGCGGTGACAAAGAAGGCCACCGGCAGCGCCAGCAGCGGGTAGAACGCCAGCCACTCCGGCGCAAAGCGCTGGAACAGCGTCTGCACCATCCAGGTGGCGTAGGCGCCAAGCATCAGCATCTCGCCGTGGGCCATATTGATCACCCCCAGCAAGCCGTAAGTGATCGCCAGTCCCAGCGCGGCCAGCAGCAGCACCGACCCCAGCGACAGACCGGTAAAGGCCTGGCCCAGCAGATCGCCGAGCACCAGCCGGTGTTTAATCTGCTTCAGGCCATCACTGGCGGCGGCGCGCACCGTGGCATCCGGCTCGTTCTGCGGCTGCGATAAGCGCTCAAGCACCGCCTGGGTTTGCGGGTCGCTGGTTTCGCCTAACAGCTTCACCGCCTGCAAACGCACCTGCGGGTTGCTGTCGGCAATCTGCAAACCGGCCACCGCCTGCGCCAGCACCGCATGGACGCCGTCGTCTTTTTCCGCCGCCAGACGCTGGGTCAGCAGCGGCAGCTGATCGGCCTGCGCCTCGTTTTGCAGCGCGCGCGCCGCGCTCAGGCGTGTTGCCACGCTGTCGCTGACCAGCTGATGCGCCGCCAGCGTGGTGGCAATCATCACCCGCAGGCGGTTGTTCATAAACAGCTTTTTGGTGGTGCCCGTCGGTTGCGCCACGCTGTCCAGCGCGCTCAGTTTGCCGTCAACCTCGCTGAACGGCTGTTTGTGCTCATCCAGCACCACGTTTTCGTTACGCAGGGCCTTAAGAAAGGGCAGACGTGCCGGATCGGGTGTCGCCGCCCACGTCTGTAAAAGTGTGATCTGGTCGCTGCGGCTGGCCGCCGCAAAATCCGCCGCCGGACCGGCAAAGGCCGACAGCGGTGCCAGCAGGCACAGGGCCAGCAAGAAAGTGCGTAAAGGGCGAATCGTCATCGCAATGCCCGTCCATATCAGGGTTGCAGAAAACAGGCCGACGCATCGGCCCTTTCGGTAAGGATCTTACGGGTGAACCGGCGTCCGCCCGTGGGTGTTATTTAGTTGTTTTCACCGGATAGTCAGGCTTTTTATCGTTACCGGCGATATACGGGCTCCATGGCTGAGCACGAACCGGCTTATCGGTCTGCCAGACCACGTTGAACTGACCGTTATCTTCGATTTCACCAATCATCACCGGCTTGTGCAGGTGGTGGTTGGTCTGGTCCATGGTCAGCGTAAAGCCGTCTGGCGCCTTGAAGGTCTGTCCAGCCATTGCCGCACGCACTTTATCCACATCGGTGGTGCCGGCTTTCTCAACCGCCTGCGCCCACATATGGATGCCGACCCAGGTCGCTTCCATTGGGTCGTTGGTCACTGCGGTGGCCGCGTTCGGCAGGTTGTGCGCTTTGGCGTAAGCACGGTAATCGGCCACAAACTGCTTGTTCACCGGATTATCAATCGATTCGAAGTAGTTCCACGCCGCCAGGTTACCGACCAGAGGTTTGGTATCAATGCCGCGCAGCTCTTCTTCACCGACGGAGAAGGCCACCACCGGGACGTCAGTGGCTTTGATGCCCTGATTCGCCAGCTCTTTGTAGAACGGCACGTTGGAGTCACCGTTGATGGTGGAGATCACCGCGGTTTTACCGCCCGCCGAGAATTTCTTGATGTTCGACACGATGGTCTGGTAATCGCTGTAACCAAACGGCGTGTACACCTCTTCGATATCGCTGTCCTTCACCCCTTTTGAATGCAGGAAGGCGCGCAGGATTTTGTTGGTGGTACGCGGATAGACGTAGTCCGTGCCCAACAGGAAGAAGCGTTTGGCGCTGCCGCCATCTTCGCTCATCAGGTATTCCACCGCCGGGATCGCCTGCTGGTTAGGCGCTGCGCCGGTGTAAAACACGTTTGGCGACATCTCTTCGCCTTCATACTGCACCGGATAGAACAGCAGGCCGTTCAGCTCTTCAAACACCGGCAGAACCGATTTACGCGACACCGAGGTCCAGCAGCCAAACACCACCGCCGCTTTATCCTGGGTCAGCAACTGACGGGCTTTCTCGGCAAACAGCGGCCAGTTCGAGGCCGGGTCAACCACCACCGGTTCGAGCTTTTTGCCCAGCACGCCGCCTTGGGCGTTAATCTCGTCGATGGTCATCAGCGCCACATCCTTCAGCGGCGTCTCGGAGATCGCCATGGTGCCGGAGAGCGACGAGAGGATCCCGACCTTAATGGTGTCCGCAGCCTGCGCACCCCATGACAACCCCATACTGACAACCGTGGCGGATAGCGCAAAAGCCTTGAGCAGTGAACGTCTTTTCATCTGGCGAACCCTCAAAAGTATTGTTGTTTATGGTTGTGAATCCGGTTGTAGCCTTGCCTGTTGCAGCATATGCAGCGTGATCTTTCTGACCTCGGCCTTACTGACAGCGATATGGTCGGTCAGAATGCGTTGGGCCTCCTCAGCGTGTTGATGTAAAACCGCCTGCAAAATCCGGGCGTGCTCGTGATAGGTCGCCTCAATGCGGTCTTCCCGGGTAAAGTCGAGACGACGAATGATGCGAATTTTTTCGGTCAGTTCAGCGTGGATGCGCGCCATTTCGCTGTTGCCGGCGGCGGCTACCATCGCCATATGAAACGCTTCGTCATGCAGGGAAACCGTTTTGCCGTCCTCCAGCCGTGGCGCCTCCATCCAGAACAGGCGCAATGCGCTCAGCAGTTCGCTGGCACGCGCAGGCGGCATGCTGCACAGGCGGCGCACCGCCTCGCACTCCAGCACAATCCTCAGGTCGTAAAGCTCTTCGAAGTATTCGAAATCGAACTGGCGAACCTGCCAGCCACTGCGGAAATAGACTTCGACGTAGCCTTCACGCTCCAGCCAGAACAGCGCCTGCCGCACCGGCGTGCGGCTGACCTCCATCCGTTCCGCCATTTCGCTTTCGCTGAAGCGGTCACCCGGCATCAGGCGGAAATCGAAAATGTCGTTCTTGATGGTCTGGTAGACCTTTTCCGCCAGCGCTTCCGGTCGGGCCTTACCGCGTTTGGACTGAAGTTCCTGCATCCTGACTCCTTATTCCAGCCACAGCAGGGCATCACCTGGGCTGACGGCACGGCCTGGCTGACAGGCAATGCGTTTAACAATGCCAGCCTGCGGCGCATGAATGGCCAGCTCCATCTTCATTGCTTCAACGATGATCACCGGCTGACCGGCAACCACTTCATCGCCCGGTTTCACCAGCACTTTCCAGATATTGCCGTTCAGATCGGCGCTGACCTGCACGCCGCCGTCTTCAACTTCCTCTGGCAGCAGATTCTCATCGCTGGTCAGCGGCGCGCCTTCCTCTTCCTGCGCCCACAGCGCCACTTCGGCGTCGAAGGAGCTGGCCTGTTTAGTGCGGAATTCAGCGATTGAATCGGCATTGTCCTGCAGGAACTGCTGGTGTTCGGCAAAATCAAATACCGTTTCTTCGATGGTGACGCTGGCGCGGCCTTCGCGGAAATCTTCCCGCAGCACATCCAGTTCCGCTTCGGTCACCGGGTAGAAACGCACCTGGTCGAAGAAGTGCAGCAGCCACGGCTCGTTGGCGGCAAACTGTTCGTTTTTCAGGAATTTATTCCAGATGGGCAGCGTGCGGCCCACCAGCTGATAGCCGCCTGGCGAGTCCATGCCGTAGATGCACATATACATGCCGCCAATGCCCACCGTGCCTTCGGCGGTGTGGGTACGCGCCGGGTTATATTTGGAACTCAGCAGGCGGTGACGCGGATCGATCGGCACGGCGCACGGCGCACCAAGATAGACATCGCCCAGCCCGAGGATCAGGTAGCTGGCAGCAAAAATCGTGTCGCGGACCTCTTCGCGGCTGCGCAGACCGTTGATGCGCTGAATAAAGTCGACGTTGTTCGGCAACCATGGCGCGGTGGATCGCACCGTTTCCTGGTAACGCTCAACGGCACCCAGCGTGGCGCTGTCCTCAAAGGCCATCGGCATATGAACAATGCGAGACGGCACCTTCATCTTGCTGACGTCGCCAAGGTTTTTCTCCAGCGTCAGCAGCACCGTCAGCAGCTGTTTCTGGCTAAGGATGCGGCTGTCATAACGGATTTGCAGCGAACGCACGCCTGGCGACAGCTCTTCAATGCCCGGCTGGCCGGTCTCGCGCAGGGCGGTCATCAGCAGGTGCACGCGCAGGCGTAATGCCAGATCCAGCACGTTGTCGCCGTACTCCATCAGGATGTAGTTGTCGCCCGCCTGACGGTAAACGGCGGTTGGGGTAAAGGCGGTGGCCTTGATGGCGGCCAGCACCGTTGCCGAGCCGTGTTCGGTTTCAGCCAGTGACGGCACCGGGTAAGCAGGCTGCGAGGTGGCGTGCAGGTTATCCACGCTTTTCGCCTGCGCCTGCTCCAGCGCATGGGCCTCTTCAAAGCTGATGGGATGGAAGCGGATGCGGTCGCCGGGCTTCACCTGACCGACTTTCCACAACTCGGCTTTGGCGATGGTCACCGGGCAGACGAAGCCGCCCAGGCTCGGTCCGTCGCGGGTGAGGATCACCGGGAAGTCGCCGGTAAAGTTCACCGCGCCAATGGCATATTCGCAGTCGTGAACGTTGGAGGGATGCAGACCGGCTTCACCGCCGTTGGCGCGGGTCCAGCTCGGTTTCGGCCCGACCAGGCGCACGCCCAGACGGTTGGAGTTGTAGTGCACCTGCCACTCGCTGGCAAAGAATTCGTCGATGGATTCCTGGGTAAAGAAGTCCGGCGCGCCGTGCGGACCGTACAGCACGCCGATGCGCCATTCGTCACCGTACACCGGCACCAGCGAGGCGTCTAACGCCTGCGGCTCGCTGACCGGGGCCGGCGTGGTGCAGGCGGCCAGCTCAGGCTGCGAAATCGCCAGCATATCGGCGACGCGCAGGGTGCGGCCGGCATGGCCACCAAACTGACCTAAAGCGAAGGTTGAACGGCTGCCAAGGTATTCCGGCACGTCAAAGCCATTGCGCACCGCCAGATAGGTGCGGCAACCCATCTGCGCACGACCGAGGGTTAGCGTCTGACCGGCTTTCACCGCCACCGGCTGCCAGTACGCTACCGCATCGCCATCCAGCGTGGCCGGGCATTCGGCACCGGTGAGGGCAATCAGGCTATCGCTATGGAAGCGCAGGGTTGGGCCCTGTAGCGTGAACTCCAGGCCCGCCGCTTCTTCGGCGTTGCCAACAATGCGGTTGGCCAGGCGGAAGGCAAAATCATCCATCGGGCCGGACGGCGGCACGCCAATGTCCCAGTAACCCAGGCGGCCAGGGTAGTCCTGAATGCTGCTCCAGGTACCGGGTTGGATCACTTCAATCACCGGCGAGACCGGCACAAAGCTGTCGAGCATCCGCGTCCACACCTTGCCAGTGCGGAAGGCCTCGGTGGCGACAATCTGCCGCAGGTAATCCAGGTTGGTGGCAATGCCGTGCAGGCGGGTTTCGCTCAGCGCCTGCTGCATTTTGGCTAACGCCGCCTCGCGGTTCTCCGCATGGACGATCAGTTTGGCAATCATCGGGTCGTAAAACGCTGATACTTCGGTGCCGGTGCTGATCCAGCCGTCGACGCGCACGTCGTCCGGGAAGCAGACTTCGGTCAGCACGCCCGGGCTTGGCTGGAAGTTTTTCAGCGGATCTTCGGCGTAAATACGCACTTCGATCGACGCACTCTGCGGTGCCAGCGTCAGGCGCGGCCAGTCAATTTCCTCTTCGGCGGCGACGCGCAGCATGCATTCAACCAGGTCCAGCCCGGTGACGCTTTCGGTGACCGGATGCTCCACCTGTAGGCGGGTATTGACCTCAAGGAAGAAGAAATCATCCTGTTCGGCATCGTAGATATACTCGACGGTGCCGGCGCTGCGGTAGTTAACCAGTTCGCCCAGTTTGACCGCCGAGTCCAGCAGCGCGGCGCGGGTCGTTTCCGGCAGTTGCGGTGCCGGGGTTTCTTCCACCACCTTTTGGTTGCGGCGCTGTAACGAGCAGTCGCGTTCACCCAGTGCGATCACCTTGCCTTTGCCATCGCCAAAAATCTGCACTTCGACATGACGGGCGCGGTCGATGCAGCGTTCGAGAAACACGCCCGCATCGCTGAAAAACTGTTCGCCCAGGCGACGGACGCTTTCCCAGGCGTTGCTCAGCGCCTCCGCATCCGCACAGCGGGTCAGGCCGATGCCGCCACCGCCGGCGGTGCTTTTTAGCATCACCGGATAGCCCACGCGTTCTGCGGCGCTCAGCGCCTCGTCCAGCGAAGCCAGCAGCGGCGTGCCCGGCGTCATTGGCACGCCCGCCGCCGCCGCCAGTTCACGGGCACGGTGCTTGAGGCCGAACTCGCCAATCTGCTGGGCCGTCGGGCCGACAAAGGCGATGCCGGCCTCTTCACAGGCGGCGGCAAACGGCAGGCTTTCTGACAGGAAGCCATAACCCGGCCAGATCGCCTGCGCACCGGTCTCTTTAGCGGCGGCGAGAATTTTGTCGATGCGTAAATAGCTGTCGCTGGCCTTTTCCCCGCCGAGGGCAATGGCGATGTCAGCATCCTTCACGTGCTGCGCATTTTTATCGGCGTCCGAAAACACCGCCACGCTGGTGATGCCCAGGCGTTTCAGGGTGCGGATGGCGCGGCAGGCAATTTCGCCACGGTTAGCGATCAGGACAGTATTAAACATGGGTGGTCTCCTTGCGGGTCAGCCAGTTGCGCCAGCCGCCAAATTCAGTAATGTCCGTCGCCTCAGGCAGCACGGCGGGTTCACAGATAAAGCCTTTCACCAGGCGGCCATCCGCCAGCTCCAGCGTGCCAATCCCCAGCGGAGAGGGGATTTCAGCGACAAATTCACCGAAGCGCGCCAGCGGGATATCCCAGAGTTCCACCACGATCGACGCGCCGTCGCTGCCTTTGGCGAGGCCCGGTTTTGGCGGTGTGGTGTTGGCCAGCGCATACAGGCGATAGCACGCGGCGGTGAGGGTCTCTTCCACCAGCACCGCATCGCGGCGGGTGAGCTGGTGGTTAAGCGGCATGCCGGTCAGGTGGGCACCGACCACCGCCACGCGGACATGCAGCGGTGAGGACGGCAGCGCGGGAGTGATGGCCGGCTGGGATTTGCCGGTGGCACCGAGGCTTAATGCCTGGCTGGCCTGCCAGCGCTGGCCGAAGGTCACCAGCGCGCGGTCGTACCAGGCCGGGGCGATCAGGGTGATGCCCGCCGGTAAACCGTCTTCACGGAACGGGCCAGGCAGCGCCAGCGCCGCGAGATCGGCGAGGTTGGTAAAGTTGGTGTAGGTGCCAAACTGCGAGTTAAAGCGCACCGGCTCCTGTTTCATCTCTTCCAGCGTGTGGATGGTGGGCGAGGTCGGCACCACCAGCGCATCGAACTGGCTGAGGGTTTGCTGAATTTGACGGGTCAGTTCGGCGCGCAGGTATTCGGCCTTAAAGGCGTCGGTGGCGCTGTAGTTATTGCCGCTGGCGACGATGCCGTACACCACCGGATCCATCTCTTCCTTGCGTGCCAGCATCTCGCCGACGGCGACGGTGCGTTCAGCCACCCACGGGCCGTAGTAGAGCTGTTCCGCCAGCTGGTGGAAGGCAGAGAAATCGATGGGGTGCAGCGTTGCACCGGTGGCGTTGAGCGCCTCGACGGATTTCTCCCACGCCGCTTCGGCCTGGGCATCGGCAAAGAATTCCAGCGTGGCGGGGATTGCCAGGCGCGGCGCGGCAGGCAGTGAGGCGGGCGCCAGGCCCGGATTGCGGCGCGAATAAGCATCGCTGGCGTCATAACCGCCGGCACAGCTGGCAGCGAGGAACGCATCTTCCACCGTCAGTGCGAAGATCGAAATGGTGTCGTTCAGGCGACAGGCGGGCACCACGCCGGTGGCGGATAACCAGCCTTTGGTCGGCTTGAGGCCAACAATGTTATTAAAGCCCGCCGGTACGCGGCCGGAGCCGGCGGTATCGGTGCCCAGCGCAAAGCCTACCAGACCGCGCGCGGTGACGGACGCCGAACCGGAACTTGAGCCGCCGCTGACATACGCCGGGTTAAAGGTATTGCTGACCGCACCAAACGGCGAGCGGGTGCCGACCAGGCCGGTGGCATACTGATCGAGGTTGGTTTTGCCAATCACCACCGCACCGGCGGCTTTCAGATTGGCCACGGCGGTGGCATCCGCCGCCGCGTCATAAGCAAATGCCGGGCAGGCGGCGGTGGTCGGCCAGCCTGCCACGTCGATATTGTCCTTCACCGCGAACGGCACCCCAAACAGCGGCAGCGACGTCGGATCCTGCTGCCAGGCGGTCAGCAGCGGTTCAACCTGTGCGCGGATCTGCGCCGGCGTCGCCAGATACAGCCACGCGTTATCCCCGGTGGATAAGTCGGCCAACAGGCCGGTCAGCGTGTCGAGAACCGCGTCAGGATGCTGCTGATAGTGATGCTGCCAGTCGCTAAGGGTGAATCCGGTGGTCAGGGCCATAAGTTGAATTCCATCTGGTATACAAGATTGAATTCAATTGAGCAAAACGCGTGCCAATCAGTAAATGCTTGAATTTGATGGTTTTTTCAAACCCGACTCGTCAGCGGTGCACGCTGGACGAGCAGGGAGTGAGCAAAAACAGGGCAGGGAGTACGCCGGGATCAGAGTTTCGGCTGACTCAGCCTTTCCTGCAGGAAGGCGAGGAACTGGCGGTTAATTTCGCTTCGCTGGCGATGCTGGGGGAAGACCGCATTCAGGCTCAGCGGTGAGGGGATATACTCATCCAGCACCCGGACCAGCTCGCCACGCGCCAGCGCACCGCCGACGATAAATTCCGGCAGCAGCACCAGCCCCAGTCCCGCCACGGCGGCATCCAGCAACACCTCACCGTTATTGCTCTGCACCGGACCGCTGACCGCCATGATCTTACGCTTACCGTCCACCTTCAGCTCCCAGCCCGTTTGCCCTTCGCGGCCATAGCGCAGGCAGGCATGTTGCAGCAAATCGTCCGGCTTTTCCGGTTGCGGCAGTCGCTGCAGGTAGGCCGGGCTGGCACAGATCACCCGTGGCAACTCGCCAAGCTTGCGGGCCACCAGCGTGGAATCCGCCAGCGTGCCGATGCGGATCGCCATGTCGAACCCTTCGCCAATCACATCGACATAGCGATCGGCCAGTTCGATCTGGAAATTAACCGCCGGATGGTGCGACAGAAATTCGGCAATCAGCGGAGAAAGGTGACTCATGCCGTAGGACATCGGCATGCTGATGCGAAAGGCACCGTGCAGCGCCTGATGCCGCTCGGACACCGCCTGCTGGGCTTCCTCGATATCTTCCAGGATGCGCTGCGCGTGTTGGGCAAAGGTGTGGCCAGTATCGGTGACCGACAGCTTACGCGTGTTGCGGATCAACAGCCTGGCCCCCAGCGCGTCCTCCAGCGCCGCCATCCGGCGACTGACGTACTGCTTGGAGAGCATCAACTGGTCGGCTGCGGCGGTAAAGCTGCCGGAGGCGATCACTACCAGATAAATCTTCAGATCGTCAATCTGCATAGTGTCCACTTATTTGTGACAGTGATTGCCTTTACAGGCCATTGTTGAGCAAATGAGTTTACTTGTAATCTGGGTTCATCGGAAGGGCAACCGCTCTCCAGAAACCGACACTGAGATTACCGGAGCAGATCATGATCGAACAAAGACTGTCAGAACAACGCGGAGTGGGCGACCACGGTTGGTTGAACTCGCATCATACTTTTTCGTTTGCTAACTACTGGGATCCAAAACAGGTTGGCTTCTCGGATCTGCTGGTGATCAATGACGACCGGGTAGCGAAAGCCCGCGGATTTGGTGCCCATCCGCACAGCAATATGGAGATCATCTCGTATGTGCTGGAAGGTTCGCTGGAGCATAAAGATTCAATGGGTACCGGCTCGGTGATTGTCCCTGGCGATGTGCAGTTGATGAGTGCCGGTAGCGGCGTCACGCACAGCGAGTTTAACCACTCGGCCACTGAAGGCGTGCATTTCCTGCAGATCTGGATTATGCCGTCAGAGAAAAATACCCCGCCGGGCTACCAGCAGGTGTCGGTCAGTGACGCTGAGAAACGCGGCAATCTGCGGCTGATTGTCTCCCCGGATGGCGAAGATAACGCGCTGACCGTGCGGCAGGACATGAGGATTTACGCCGGTCTGTTTAACGGTGACGAGCAGCAAACCTTCACCCTGAATGCCGATCGCTATGCCTATATTCAGCTGGCACGCGGCAGCCTGACGGTAAACGGCATTCGCTTTAAAGCCGGTGATGGTGCCCGGGTGCGTAATGAAACCACGCTGACCTTCAGTGACGGTGATGAAGCGGAAGTGTTGTTATTTGACCTGCGGCCGGTGGAAGTGAATCACCAGACGCGTTAATCACGCACGAAAAACGGCCACCCGCAAGGTGGCCGTTTTTCGTGGTGGCGCGCAACGTTAGTGGCTCTGCAGGAAGGCCAGCAGGTCCTCGTTAAGGCGATCCTGATGGGTGACGGCAAAACCGTGCGGCGCATTGTCATACACTTTCAGCTCGGCACCGGGGATCATCGCCGCAGCGACTTTGCCGGTGGTGTCGAACGGCACCACCTGATCGTTACTGCCGTGGATCACCAGCGTTGGCACGGTAATTTTCTGCACATCGCCACGGAAGTCCGTTTCTGAGAAGGCGGTAACGCAGTCGATGGTGCCTTTCAGCGACGCCAGCAGCGCAATGTTCAGGGTCTGCGTCAGTGCGCCAGCGGAGACGGTCTGCCCGGCGTTGGTGCCGTAGAAAGGTACGGCAAAATCAATGATAAACTGCGCGCGATCCTTTCTGAGTCCGTCTTTTATACCGCTGAATACCGACAGATCCACCCCTTCCGGATAGTCATCCGCCTTGCCAAAGATCGGCGTCACCGCGCCCAGCAGCACCAGCCCGGCAATGCGATCGCTGCCGTAAGTGCCGAGATAACGCGCCACGTCGCCGCCGCCCATCGAGAAGCCCACCAGCGTCACGTCGCTCAGATCAAGCTGCACGATCAGTTCGTTGATATCAGAGGCAAAGGTATCGTAATCGTAGCCGGTCCACGGCTGATCGGAGCGGCCAAAGCCTCGGCGATCGAAGGCAATGCCCCGGTAGCCTCGTTCCGCCAGGAAGTTCATCTGGCTGTCCCACATATCCGCATCCAACGGCCAGCCATGACTGAACAGCACCGGTTTGCCGGTGCCCCAGTCTTTGTAATAGATCGCTGTGCCGTCGGAGGTTTTAATCGTGCTCATGGTGTTTATCCTGTCGTTGAGTCAAACGGTGATAACGGGCTCCGGTCAGACCGGAGCGACCAGATAGCGAACTTCAGGCTGGCTGTCTCCCTGATGGAAGGCCAGCACCCGGTTTTGAATTTTGCTGTCGTTGATGGTGTAACGTTCCTTTTGCCGCAGGTGCTCCATCCAGGAGCCGACGACAAAGGTTTCGACAAAAATACCGGGGCGCAAAATGTCTTCGTACAGACACCAGTTGATCGCACCGCCGCGCCGTCTTACCCGGCGCATCTCCTGAATACAGACCGTGAAGCTGTGGGCCTGTTCGCTGGCGATCAGGTATTCATAGCTGACCATCACCGGCCCGCGATCGTGACGGACATCGGGCAGGGTGCCGTTTTCATCGCGGGCGATGCTGTCGAGATTCAGATCGGGATCCTGATCCAGCCGCCAGCGCAAGACGGTGGCGCTGGCGAGGATCATCCCGGCGGTGGCAATACACAGCGAGGCCGGAATGCCATAGTGGGACGCCAGCTGCCCCCAGATGGCGCTGCCGGCGGTCATCGATCCAAAGAACACCGTCAGGTACACCGCCAGCGCGCGGGCTTTTACCCATCTGGCGGCGCTGCGCTGTGCGCCAAGATTGAGGGTAGACAGCACCGCAATCCAGGCAAAACCGGTGAAGAATTCAAAGGCGTTCAGCAGCCAGAAATGACGCACCCAGGCCAGCGCCAGCATGGTGAGGGCAAACATCAGGCTGGCCAGCACCATCAGCCGGTCGGCACTGAAACGTTTGCGCATCCCCGGCAGGAGCAGCGCACCGCAAATCGCCCCAACGCCGATAAATGCCAGCATGATGCCGTAGCCGCCTGGCCCCAGCCCCAGCTCACGGCGGGCGACCAGCGGCAACAATGCCCACCCCGCGCTGCCAAAAACAAAGAAGGCGACGGTGCGCACCAGCACATTACGCAACACCGGCGCGGCATGGACGTAACGCAGACCGGCGCGGACCGCAGAGAAAAAATGCTCGGGCGGCAGGCGCTGCACGGTTGGCTCGGCTTTCCAGCGATACAGCACCAGCGCGACCCCCAGCACCGATAGCGCATTGAGCATAAACACCATCCACGGGCCCACGAAGGAGAGGATCAACCCGCCCAGCGCCGGACCAATAGCGCGACTGATATTGATGCCGAGGGAGTTAAGGGCAATGGCGGAACCCAGCGACGGCTTGTCGACCAAATCCGGCACGATGGCCTGAAACGGCGGCGAGCTCATTGCTGCACCGGCGCTGAGGAAGAACGCCGCCACCAGCAACACCAGCGGCGTGACGTGGCCAGTAAACGACAGCACCGTCAGGATCGCCGCGGCGATAAATACCCACAGTTGCGAAAACAGCAGGTATTTGCGCCGGTCGACGATATCGGCCAGCACCCCGGACGGCAGCGCAAACAGGAACATTGGCAGGCTGCTGGCCGCCTGCACCATTGCCACCGACAGCGGATCGGCGCTCAGGGTCAGCATCGTCCAGTTCACCCCCACATCGTTCATCCATGAACCGATGTTGGAAACGACCGTCGCCAGCCACAGCATACGGAACACCGGCAGCCGTAAAGGCTGCCAGGGCGAAACGCTCGCCGTCGGCAGATCTTCAGGCAGCGGCGTGCTGGCACTGTGAATATCATTTACCTGCGCCATTCGGGTACCTCAGACGGTGGAGTCGTGGCGTTATTCATCGGCTCAGAACGCAAAACAGCTGCAACCCAGCGCGCCCCAGAAAGCAGTATCTTCCGACACCGGCACGTTTGCGCCGCGCGCCACATCATGCTGATGACTGTGGACGCCGCACGGGCCGCTGCAATGGTGCACCGATGGCATCATCCCCACCCTCGATGCGGTCTGCGGGGGCGCGCTGCGATAATGTCCCGGCACTTTCACCACTGGCGACCAGTCTGGCAGCACCGGAATGGACGGCGGTGCCTCAGCGGTGAAGGTCCCGGCGGCATAGACCACGTTGCCATCGACCACGGTCAACACCGATTCAATGCCTTTGATCTCCTCTTCCGGCACGCTGAAGAAGTCTTTGCTCAGCACCGCCATATCGGCCAGCTGTCCGACCTTGATCTGGCCTTTTTTCCCCTGCTCGCTGGAGAACCAGGCACTGCCCTGGGTCCACAGCATCAACGCGGTTTCGCGATCCAGTCGCGCGCTGGCCTCATACATTTGCATTCCGCCGACGGTGCGCCCGGAGACCAGCCAGTAGAGCGCGGTCCACGGGTTGTAGCTGGCGACGCGGGTGGCGTCGGTGCCGAGACCCACCGGCACCTCAGTGTCGAGCATGCGCGCCACCGGCGGCGTGTGGCGGGTGGCTTCAATGCCGTAGCGCTCGGCAAAGTATTCCCCCTGGAACGCCATACGGTGCTGCACCGCGATCCCACCGCCCAGCGCTTTAATGCGGTCGATATTCTTCTGGGTGACGGTTTCTGCATGGTCGAAGAACCAGTGCAGGCCGTTGAACGGAATGTCGCGGTTCACCTTCTCAAACACGTTCAGCATCCGGCTGATGGATTCGTCATAGGTGGCATGCAGGCGGAACGGCCAGCGATGCTCGACCAGATGTCGCACCACGCGTTCCAGCTCGTCTTCCATGCCGGGCGCTAAATCCGGTCGCGGCTCGAGAAAATCTTCAAAGTCTGCCGCCGAGAACACCAGCATTTCGCCGGCGCCGTTGTGGCGGAAGTAGTCGCTGCCCTGACCGGGTGACAGCATGTCGGTCCACTTCTCAAAGTCTTCGAGTTCATGGCCCGGTCGCTGGGTAAACAGGTTGTAGGCGATGCGCAGCGTCATCTGCTTTTTCTCGTGCAGCTCGGCGATCACCTGGTAGTCTTCGGGGTAATTCTGGAAGCCACCGCCGGCATCGATGGCGCTGGTCAGGCCAAGGCGGTTAAGTTCGCGCATAAACTGACGCGTCGAGTTGACCTGCTGTTCCAGCGGCAGCGTCGGCCCTTTTGCCAGCGTGGCATAGAGGATCATCGCATTTGGCCGGGCAATCAGCATGCCGGTCGGGTTGCCGTTGCCGTCACGCTGGATTTCGCCGCCCGGTGGATTCGGCGTGTCTTTGGTGTAGCCGACCACCTTTAGCGCGGCGCGGTTGAGCAGGGCGCGGTCGTAAAGGTGTAGGACAAACACCGGCGTGTCGGGCGCGGCTTCATTGATTTCGTCCAGCGTCGGCATCCGACGCTCGGCAAACTGGAATTCGGTCCAGCCACCCACCACCCGCACCCACTGCGGAGACGGGGTGCGCAGCGCCTGCTCCTTCAGCATCCGCAGCGCATCGGCTAATGAAGGCACCCCTTCCCAGCGTAATTCCAGGTTGTAATTCAGCCCGCCACGGATCAAATGCAGGTGGGAGTCATTCAGGCCCGGCACCGCCGTGTGGCCTTTAAGGTCGATCACTTTAGTGGCGTCATCGTGGTACTGCATGACCTCGGCCACCGTGCCCACCTGCAGAAATTTACCCTGTGAAATCGCGACGGCTTCCGCGAAGGGCTGTTGACCGTCAACGGTGTGGAACCTGCCGTTGGTGAAAATAAGATCGGCTTTAGCGGGCGTGACCATGGATCCTCCTGACGTGAGATGTCCGTACCGCCCGGCGCAGGCGGCAGTACGGAGAGGGGCGCTGCGTGCCGGGAGGCAGAGCACCAACGTAGAAGAAGTATGGTGAGGAGTTTGGCCGATCGTCTAGTTATACGAAGGGATAACTATACGTCCGTATAGTTATACGCAGAGATAATAGTGACGGTGATTTAATCGCCTTAGACTGCGGGCTGACAGTGATTTTTCGGAAGCTTAATTCGCTTTTCAACCTCAATGGGTAACAACAATGACTAACGCTAAACTTGAAGTTTTGACGCCTCATAACAGCCAGATGATTTTCATCGACCAGCAGCCGCAGATGGCCTTTGGCGTCCAGTCAATTGACCGTCAGGTGCTGAAAAACAATACCGTGGCGCTGGCGAAAGCGGCAAACGTCTTCAACATTCCCACCATTATCACCACAGTAGAAACCGAGAGCTTCTCCGGCCATACCTATCCCGAGCTGCTGGACGTGTTCCCAGGCCTGGATATCCTCGAACGCACCTCAATGAACTCCTGGGATGACCAGAAAGTGCGTGATGCGCTGGCCGCCAACGGTAAAAAGAAGGTGGTGGTTTCCGGCCTGTGGACCGAAGTGTGCAACAACAGTTTTGCCCTCTGCGCGATGCTGGAAGGGGACTATGAGATCTATATGGTGGCCGATGCGTCCGGTGGCACCACCAAAGAAGCGCATGACTTTGCCATGCAGCGCATGATCCAGGCGGGCGTGGTGCCGGTCACCTGGCAGCAGGTGATGCTGGAGTGGCAGCGTGACTGGGCGCATCGCGATACCTATGACGCGGTGATGAACATTGCTAAAGAGCATTCGGGTGCTTACGGCATCGGCGTGGATTACGCCTATACCATGGTGCACAAAGCCCCTTCCCGTCAGAAGAGCGAGCACCGCACGCTGGCACCGGTGCCTGCGCGCTGATCCCTGTCGGCCAGCCTTCAGCGGCTGGCCGGCGTTGACGCATGAAGGTGGATGGCCATGAGTCCGTTACTCACATCACTGGGCGCGGGTGTCCTTGTCGGACTGTTTTATGCGCTGCTTAACGTCCGCTCGCCCGCGCCATGTAAAAGGATATCCGGATGCGTTCACGGCCCATTATTATTGTGGATGACGAACCCTCAGTCCGCAGTGGGCTGAGTAACTTATTGCAATCAGAAGGTTACTGCACGCTGGCCTTTGAGTCGGCAGAGGCTCTGCTGGCGGATCACATCGCGCTGCACGAGGCGGCGCTGTTTATCATTGATGTCCGGCTGCAGGGGATCGGCGGCGTTGAGCTGTTCAGCGAGCTGAGCCGTCGGCTGGAGGCACCGCCTGCCATTCTTATCTCGGGCGACGGGGACGAGAACATGCTGTGGGTGGCGATTGAGTTGGGCGCGCTTGCTTTTTTGCCCAAACCCATCGAGATTGATACGTTGTTCACTCACATCCGCCAGCTGTTATCGCCAGGAGAAGCGCCGTCATGAGCCTGTCACCCGCCGCACTGCAGTTGGTCGGCGAAGAGGGATTTTCGCTGCCGGAAGATCTGACCCTCAGTCCGCTGGCACAGGAAAGTCAGCTGGCCTGGACTCTCTGCCGCAGTACGGCTGACAGCTTTATTATTGCCACCGCCGCCAGCGAAGACGCCACCTTTCAGGTGACGCCACTGCTGAAAAATGAGTACGCGCTGCGTGAGCAACTTAGCGAACGCTGGGCGATCCGGCCGCTGGCGCAAAGCCATTTTCAGGGGCGTTACGCGCTGATTTATGACCTCTTTTCCCATCGCACGCTGGCAGACTCCCTTAGCCTGACGCCGCAAACGCTGGCCGACTTTCTCACCCGCGCCATCCGGCTTTGCGCGCCGTTAAGCCAGATGCATCAGCAGGGGCTGGTTCACGGCGACATCAAGCCCGCCAACTTCTTTCTCACCGACGACGGCACGTTTCGTTTAGGCGGATTCGGGCTGGCCTCGCAGGCGTCAACGGCGCCGTTACCGCCGGGATTACCGGCATCCGGCGGCACGCTTGCGTATATGTCGCCAGAGCATACCCGCCGCACCGCGCAGCAGGTGACGCCATTAAGCGATCTCTACAGCTTAGGCATGGTGCTGTACGCGCTGCTGACCGGGAAGTTGCCTTTCGGCAACGCCGACGGCGGCCATGCCGAATGGGTTCATCATCATGTCGCCTCCGAGCCGCCTCCGCCGCACCTGATGCGCAGCGATGTCCCGCCGGTACTGTCTGCCATCCTCTTGAAGCTGCTGGAAAAATCCCCGCAGCAGCGTTATCAGACGGTGGAGGGGCTGCAGGCCGATCTGCAGCGCTGCCTGGCGACTCTGACGCCCGATGGCCAGATTGCGCCTTTTACCCCAGGCTTGCAGGATACCCAGCGCAACGGGTTTGCCTGCGGCACCCTCAATACCGAACACCCTCAGACTGACCAACTGCTGGCGCAGTTCGATGAAGTGATGCACAGCGGCCGATCCGCGCTGACGGCGATCGTGGGAGCGGCGGGCAGCGGAAAATCCGCGCTGCTGGCCTCAGGCGTGAAAAAATTACAGCAAAAGCCGCTGCTGTTAACGGTGGTGACAGCCGATCGCTACGCGCCGCTGCGGCCTTATGGCGTCTTTAACGCCGCGTTTCGGATGGTGGTGCTGAATCTGCTGGGGCTGTCGGCGGAGGAGGTCGCCCGCTGGCGATCGCATCTTGTCCGGCTGCTGGGCGATTATGTCGGGCTGGCGATCGATTTTGTGCCTGAGCTGGGGGTGTTGTTGCAGCAGAAGGCGCAAGCGCCTGACGAAGTCGAATCGCCCGATGCCCGACACCGTTTTACCCATATGGTCTGTCGGCTGGTCAACGCATTGGCCCGGCCGGGCAGGCCGCTGGTGATGCTGATCGACGATATTCACTGGGTCGATCGGGCCAGCCTGCAGCTGCTGCAAAACCTGCTGGAAATGAGTGAAGATGCGCCGTTGATGCTGGTGATCGCCCATCACGATCTGGCTTCGCTGCCCAGTGCGCAGATCGGCCAGCAGCTAACGGCGCTTCAGCGTTCGGCGGGCCGCTCGCTTGAGATCGTTCCTCAGCCCCTGTCGGTAAACGCTATCGCGCTGTGGCTGGCGGACATCTTCCATGGCCGTCCGGCGGCAACAGAGGAACTGGCGCAGCTGATCCACGAGAAAACCGCCGGTAATCCGCTCGCGACCCAGGCGTTTTTCCGTCAGGCGGTGCAGGATGGCCTCATCCATCACGGCCGCACGCCGCAGAAATGGGGTTACGATCGGCAAGGCCTGCGCGCCTGCCGGTACAGGGAACATGCCGCCCTTGTGTTACCGCCGCTGGAATCGGTGTCGGTTACCCGCCGGACGCTGCTGGAAGAGACCGAGTGGGCGTTTCTTCAGGGCAATCTTGCCGTGGCGCGGGCGCACTGCGAGCAGTTGCTGGCAGCACCGGGCAACATCACCGATAAAGCGATCGCCGCCTGTTGGCTGGCGGAAATACATATGCGCCAGTCTGACAACAGCCTGGCGCTGGAAACCGCCATTGGCTGGCTGGCGGTATTTGGCATCCAGCTGAATCGGCATCCCGACAAGGCCGAATGTGATGCCGCGAGGATTCTGCTGAAGGCGGATGTCGGCATCAATCCCTACACCCGCTTCCGCTCGCTGCCGCTGATGGCCAGCCGTGAGAGCCAGGCGATCATCAATCTGATGGCCAGCGCCAGCATGTTTGCGGCGTTTTGCAATCCGCGACTGCACTTTATGATCGTCTGCAAAATGCTGCACCTGACCCTGGACCAGGGGATCAGCGGGGCCTCGACCTTTGCGCTGTCCTGGTATGGCGTGCTGTGCGGCAGCCATTACGACGAGTACAGCCGCGGCTATGCCAGTGCGCTGCTGGCGCGGGAGCTGGTTTATCACCACGATTTCACCCGCTATAAGGCCCGCACTCTGATGCCGCTGGATCAGGTCAGCGTCTGGACCATGCCGTTGGCCTATGCCATCGAGCGCGCGAAGGAAACCTTTAACGTGGCGGTGGCCAATGGCGATCGCACCTCTGCCTGTCTGGCGTTACGCCATCAAACCATGAACTACCTGGCGCGAGGCGATCACCTGGAAGGCGTGCTGACCACCATTGAACGCGGCCTGGCCTATGTGCGCAAGGCGCAGTATCAGGATGTGGAAAGCGTGCTGCAGATGCAGCGCGACTTCGTGTTGTTCCTGCGTGATGGCTCGCAAAGCGAGATGTCAGGCGAGCATTTTGTTGCGGGCGGACTGCGACTGGCCGGCAGCGGTATTGCCACGCAGCCGTTGTTTTTGATGCAGTTCTGGCACTGGCTTTACCGCGGAATGGCGCATTTTTTCTCGGGCGAATACCCCCATGCGGAACGTTGCCTGGCCCAGGCGGCGCGCTTTACGGATTTAATCCCCGGGCATATTCATATGCTCGATTTTCATCTCTACAGCGCGTTGTCGCTGACCCTGCAGCTGGAACCGGCGACCTTCACTGCCGATAAGCAGCAACAGGTGGCGGCGCATTTTGAAAAAATCGCCACCTGGGCCACTGAAAATGCCAAAACGTTTGCCGATAAACAGGCGTTGCTGCGGGCCGAAATCCTGCGGCTGGAAGGCCATAACAGTGCCGCCGCTGAGCATTATGAACAGGCCATCGCCTTATCCCGCAGCGGCCAGTTTGAGCACATCAACGGCGTGGCGCATGAGCTGGCCGCCCGCTTTGCCAGCGCGCGCGGATTATCGGTGGCGGCAGAGGCTTACCTGAAAGGAGCGATCAAGGCCTGGAAACGCTGGGGAGCCGACGCCAAAGTCCGGCAGTTGGGATCCCGCCATGCTTATCTGGCACCGGCCGCCCGGCAGTCGCCTTTTAATACCGTCAGCTTCGATCAGAATGAAGCGGTCAGCGATCTGCAGAGTGTGATCGCCGCGATGCGCGCGCTGACTGAAGAGATCAACCTGGATCGCCTGATCAATACCCTGATGATGATGTTACTGGAGCGGGCCGGTGCGCAGCGGTGCCTGCTGATCCGCTTACTGGAAGGGCAGGTTCCTGAAATCGAAGCGATGGCCACCGCCACGGCCGATGGCACCCGGGTGAAAATTTTGCAGGTCACCCCGACCTCAACGGATTTGCCGCTGTCGGTTTTATCGGCGGTGATCCGCACCGGCCAGGAGATCCGCACCGGCAAACCGGAGGTGTTTAGCCCGTTCAGCCAGGATCCCTATCTGGTGGCATCTGGCGCGGCGGTGATGTGCGTACCGATGTTTAAGCAGGCGCGGATGGTCGGCGTGCTGTATCTGGAAAACCGGCTGATGCCGGAGGTGTTTACCGCGGAACACTCCCGAATCGTGGCGATTTTGGGCGCGCAGGCGGCGATTTCGCTGGAAACCACCCGGCTCTACAGTGAGCTGCTGGAAGAGAATATTCAGCGACGCCGCGTCGAGAAACAGCTGCGATCCAGCCAGACTTCGCTGATGCTTGGGGAGAAGATCAGCCATACCGGCACCTGGCACTGGTATCTGGAGCAGGACATGATGGAGATTTCGGATGAATACCGGATGATCCTCGGGCTGCCTGAACAGCAAAAGAGCCTGTCGATGGCCAACTTTTTAACCCGCGTGCATCCTGACGATCGCCAGTGTATCAGCGAGCTGGTGAGCGACAGCGTGGGTAACGGCATCATCATGCAGGCGGAGTTTCGCGTGCTCAGGCCGAATGGCGAGTGTCGCTATATCAAAGGGATTGGCGAGCCGGTCGACAGCGGCGCGGAGGTGAAAGAGTATTTCGGTACCATCAGCGATATCACCGCGCAGCGGCTGTCGGAAGATGCTGCGCGCATGGCGCAGGCCGATCTTGCCAGGGTTTCCCGCGCCACCACCGTCGGGCAGCTGACCTCCTCCATCGCTCATGAAATCAACCAGCCGCTGATGTCGATTGTGGCGAATGCGGGTGCCAGCCTGCGCTGGCTTAACCGTGACCCGATCCACCTCGAAAATGCCTGTTCCAGCCTGCAGGAGATCATCAACGAAGGGAAACGGGCGGGCGATATTATCCGTGGCCTGCAATCGCTGACCCGCAATCATGCCTCTGAATTTGGCCGGGCGAATCTGCACCTGATTGCCCGCGATATCCTCACGCTGTCCCGGATGGAGCTGGAAAGGCGCTGGATTGGCCTTGAGCTTAAGCTGCGCGCCAGCAATGACGCAGTGTATTGCGATCGCGTGCAGATCCAACAGCTGTTGTTAAATCTGGTGCTGAATGCCATCGAAGCGATGGATGAAAGCCAGCAGCGGGCGCATCTGCTGACGCTGTCGTCGTCCAATCCAACGCCTGCGCTGATCCGCTTTGAGGTGTCCGATACCGGCACCGGCCTGCCTGAACCGGTGATAAAACGGATCTTTGATTCGTTCTACACCACCAAGAAAGAGGGCATGGGCATGGGACTGACCATCAGTGATGAGATCATTAAAAAGCATCGGGGCGAGTTGCGGGCTGAAAATCGGGAAGGCGGCGGCAGTATTTTCTGGTTTACGCTGCCGACCGAACCGCACGCGTAGGAGTTAAGCCGGGGCTGCTAGCGGCCCCGGGTTTTTTCGATATTGAGCCGTTCGGCCGCCCGCACCAAATCGGAAAGGGAACGCACCTGCATTTTCTCCATCACCCGGCGTTTGTGCACCTTAGCGGTGATTTCGCTGATCCCCATTTCGGCGGCGATTTGCTTATTCTGTAAGCCGCCAATAGCCAGCAACATCACTTCGCCTTCACGCGGCGTCAGCGAATGATGCCGCGCGGTCAGCTCCAGCTTTTGCTGCGAGGAAGCCATACCGTCTTCGGAAATCCTCAGCGCTTCTTCCACCGCCTGCAACAGTCGCTCGGGATCGACCGGCTTGGTCAGGAACTCGAAGGCACCGGCTTTCATTGCCCGGACGGTCACCGGAATGGTGCCAAACCCGGTCAGAAAGATGGTGGGGATGGAATAGCCTCGTTCAATCAACGCGCTGGCCACGCCGAATCCGTCGGTGCCCGGCATATTAATATCGACAATCAGGCAGCAGGGCGACGGGTAAAAGGGATGCGCCAGAAACGCGTCAGGGGACGAAAAGGCCGCCACGTCATAATTTTGTGAGCTGAGTAGGTTGGTCAGCGCGGTGGTCACAGACTCATCATCATCAACAACATAAACTATGTGGTTCATAACGTTTCTCTTCTTAAGGGAACCCTCACTGACCCCTGACCACGGACATAAGCCTGCGATCAACGGAAGTATAGAATCAGTTAAGAAATCGTCAGGGTTTGGGCAGGAGCAAGGCTGGATAATAGCATAATAATTATTATTATCATCGTTTTAGCCCGCTAATAAGAATAACGCCACAAGCCGATGATTAGCCTCGCAATGCCGGCGGCAGGCTGCCCACATTTTCCCGCTCAATCGCGCCGTTTAACCCCCGCACAGGCCGGCGAAATTTGACTCGCCTCACAGTTCGCCACTGAAACCGGTTAAAAATCTTGCCTGTTTGCCGCTGAAATGAGATTGATAGCGGCCACAGGATTGTTACTGTTTACAGGCAAAACCTCAGGCACGGCGTCTTCCCCAAGACGCCGTGCCTGAGGTTTTTTTTTGCTCATTTTTCACAGGCGCGTTCAGGAGACAGGGTATGCAATACCAGCAGCTGGCAGATGAAATCATCGACGGTGTCGGTGGCAAGAGCAATATTTACAGCGTCATGCATTGTGCGACCCGCCTGCGTTTCAAGCTGAAAGACAGCCGCAAGGCCAATACGGCGGCCCTGAAGCTGAACCCTGGGGTGATTATGGTGGTCGAGAGCGGCGGCCAGTATCAGGTGGTGATTGGCAATAATGTCGGCGAGGTCTATCGCCTGTTAGGTACCGAGAACGGGCCGTCAGAAGCTGCGGACGCCAGCAAAGAGAACCTGTTCGCGCGCTTTATCGACTTAGTGTCCGGCATTTTTACCCCGTTTATCGGCGTGATGATTGCGTCGGGGATCATCAAGGGGCTGCTGGCGCTGATGCTGGTGTTGGGCGTGTTGCATCAGGAGAGCGGCAGTTACAAGGTGCTGTTTGTCGCCAGCGATGGCCTTTTCTTCTTCCTGCCTATCCTGCTCGGCTTCAGCGCCGGGAAAAAATTTGGCGGCAATCCGTTTATCAGCATGGCCATCGCCGCCGCGCTGGTGCATCCGCAAATCATGGCGGTGGTGGAAAGCCAGAAGCTGGGGCAGTCGCTTAACTTCTTCGGCATCCCGCTTGAGATCCTCAATTACAGCTACTCGGTAATCCCGATTATTTTTGCCGCCTGGGTTGCCAGCCTGATTGAGCGGGTAGTGCATCCGCGATCGCCGTCTGCGGTGCGCAACTTTACCACCCCGCTGATTTGCCTGTTGTTGGCGGTGCCGCTGACCTTCCTGATCATCGGCCCCGCTGCCACCTGGCTGAGCCGCTGTCTGGCGGAAGGCTATGTCTGGATTTACAGCCTCAGCCCGACGGTGGCTGGCGCGTTTATGGGCGCTATCTGGCAGATTTGCGTGATTTTCGGCCTGCACTGGGGACTGGTTCCGGTGATGCTGAACAATCTTGCCACCTTCGGCCAGGACACGCTGGTGCCACTGCTGCTGCCTGCGGTGATGGGACAGGCCGGCGCTACCCTCGGCGTGATGCTGAAAAGCCGCGATCTGAAGCTGAAAGCGATTGCCGGATCTGCCTTCACCGCCAGCATTTTCGGTATCACCGAACCGGCGGTGTATGGCGTAACCCTGCCGCATCGCCGTCCGTTTATCTTTGGCTGTATCGGCGGGGCACTGGGCGCCGCCATCCTCGGCTATTTCCATACCACCATCTACTCCTTCGGCTTTGCCAGCATCTTCACCTTCCTGCAAATCGTGCCGCCCACCGGCATTGACGCCAGCGTGTGGGCCGCCTTTGTTGGCTCTGCGGTGGCGCTGATTTTTGCCGCCGTAACCACCTGGGGTTTCGGCTTATCTGCCGCGCCGGTTGAGGTGCCCGTTGAGCCGCCGGTTGAGAAAGCCTCCTCGCGCAGGCAAGCGGTAGTCAGCCCGATCAGCGGTGAAACGCTGCCGCTGGAGCAGGTTCAGGACGCCACCTTTGCCAGCGGGCTGTTGGGCAAAGGGGTGGCGATTGTTCCACAGCAGGGGCGCGTGCTGTCGCCGGTGAACGGCATCGTGTCATCGATGTTCCGCACCGGCCACGCGGTTGGGCTGACCTCCGACGACGGGGCCGAAGTGCTGATCCACGTTGGGCTGGATACCGTCAAACTCGACGGACAGTTTTTCTTCCCGCGCGTCAGCAACGACCAGCCTGTGAAGGTCGGCGATCTGCTGATGGAATTTGATTTAGAGGCGATCAAAGCGGCGGGCTACGACCTGACCACGCCGGTGCTGGTTAGCAACAGCGATGACTACATCGACGTACTTATCCTCAGCGACGGCGCGGTATCTGCAGGTGCGCCGTTACTGACCGTATTGAACTAACAGGAGATTCACCATGAACACACGTTTTCCGGATAATTTCTTATGGGGCGGCGCGGTCGCGGCCAATCAGGTTGAAGGGGCGTATCAGCAGGGCGGCAAAGGGCTGTCGACCTCCGATCTGCAACCCAATGGCATTTTTGGCGGGCGGGTGGAACGCGTGCCGGGGGATGCTGGCATCAAGGACGTGGCGATCGACTTCTACCATCGTTTCCCGGAAGACATCAAGCTGTTCGCCGAGATGGGCTTCACCGTGCTGCGCACCTCGATTGCCTGGACGCGCATCTTCCCGCAGGGCGATGAAGCGTCGCCGAATGAAGAAGGGCTGGCGTTTTACGATCGCCTGTTCGACGAGATGGCCAAATACCAGATTACGCCGCTGGTGACCCTGTCTCATTATGAAATGCCGGTGGGATTGGTCGAGCAATACGGTGGCTGGGGAAGCCGGACCACCATCGATTGTTTCGAGCGTTATGCCCGTGCGGTGTTCAGCCGTTATCAGCACAAGGTGAAGCACTGGCTGACCTTCAATGAAATCAATATGTCGCTTCACGCGCCCTACACCGGCGTCGGTCTGGCGGAAGAGAGCAGCGAGGCGGAAATTTATCAGGCGATCCATCATCAGCTGGTGGCCAGCGCCCGCGCGGTGAAGGCGTGCCATCAGATCGTCAAGGACGGGCAGATCGGCAATATGCTGCTGGGCGGATTACTTTACCCACTGAGCTGTCGCCCGGCAGACGTGATGGAAACCCTGCAGCAGAACCGCGAATGGCTGTTCTTTGGTGATGTGCAGGTGCGCGGCTATTATCCGGCCTATATGCGCCGTTTCTTTGCCGACCGTAATATCACGCTGGAGGTGAGCGAGCAGGATAAGCAGGACCTGCAACACACCATCGATTACATCTCCTTCAGCTACTATATGACCGGCTGCGTCACCACCAATGAAGAAGAGAATCAGAAAGCGCGCGGCAATATTCTCTCAATGGTGCCGAACCCGTACCTTGCCAGTTCCGACTGGGGCTGGCAGATCGATCCGGAAGGCCTGCGCATTCTGATGAATATGCTGTATGACCGTTACCAGAAGCCGCTGTTTATTGTTGAAAACGGTCTGGGCGCGAAAGATAAGGTCGAAGCCGACGGCAGCATCCAGGATGATTACCGCATTCAGTATCTGAACGATCATTTAGTGCAGGTGCGCGAAGCAATTGAAGATGGTGTGGAAGTGATGGGCTATACCTGCTGGGGGCCGATTGACCTGGTCAGCGCCTCGAAAGCGGAGTTCTCCAAACGCTACGGCTTTATCTATGTCGATCGTGATGACCAGGGGAAAGGAACGCTGGCCAGGTCCCGTAAGCAGAGCTTTTACTGGTATCAGCAGGTGATCCGCAGCCACGGTGAGTCACTGAAATAACCGCTCGCCGGGCGTTTCGCGCCCGGCGTTACGCCTCGTCCGCGTCCTCCGCTAACGCCAGCGTTTCCTTCCGCACCCGCTCAATATGGATGGTCAGAAACATGCGTTCTTCACAGGAGAGCGTGTAGTGATGTTTTTGCTGAATATGCTGGTCAATTTTTTGCGCGCACTGGTAGGAGAGCGGATATTTATCGCGCACCACATCATGCAGCGACTCATCGTCACTCCACACGCCGCGTTTGCCGAGCATGCGCTGGGCGAAGAACTTCAGATGGTTTACAAAGCGGTTATAGCTCAGGCTGTCGAGGCGGTAATCCAGCTGGAGGCGGTACTTCACGATATGCAGGATCTCCTGCATAAACTGGGTGATATGCGACACATCGGACATATCGCTGCCCAGCTGGGCGTTGACCAGATGCAGGGCAATAAACCCGGCTTCATCCTCCGGTAGCGTTACCCCCAGCCGTTTTTCAATCAGCTCAAGGGCGTTCAGGCCCAGCGCGAACTCTTTAGGATACAGCGTTTTGATTTCCCACTTCAGCACATTGCGGATCGGCAGGTTTTGCCGGTGCCGCTCCAGCGCAAAGTGGCAGTGATCGCTGAGGGCAATCGACAGGCTCTCATGTAAGGGCGTGCCCAGCTCGCGACGGGCTTCGGCGATAATCAGCTCGGTGGTGGTGATCACCTCCAGCGGGATTTCCGACAGCAGTTCGCTCAGACGGGCGGTCAGCGCATCGCTTTGCAGCGCGAACACTTTTTCAATCAGGCCTGCATCCAGCTCATCGCCGACGCGTTTTTGAAAGGCTAAACCGCGTCCCATCACCACCTGTTCGTGGCCGTTGTCCGCCAGGATAATCGCCACATTATTATTAAGGATTTTTGCGATCTTCATTTATCCGCCCTGAAAATAAAAAAACCTGACCCACCGGGAGAACGGTGTGCCAGGTTTTGCCTGTGTCATGCACAGTAACAATCATGCGCCATGATTAACGGCGGGTGCGGATACCGCAATCACTTGATCGGTGAAATGTGATGCATATCCGCTAAAAAACTGACCAAAGTTTAGTAAATATTTGTGCATATCAGTGCAGTAGTGCGTAAGCCTGGTTAGCATGAAGGAAGTTGTAACGTGAGTTCAGGATAAAGAGAGGCGTTAACGTGGGGAAAGTCATGGCGGACAAGTGGCAGTTGTGGATAGCAGGCGCCTGTTTAACGGTAGTTACAGGAATGGCACACGCCGATTCGCTGGATGCGCAGCGCGGTCGTTATTTGCAGATTAAGCAGGCGTGGGACAGCAATCAAATGGATACGGTGGCGCAGCTGATGCCCACGTTACGTGACTATCCTCTTTATCCTTATCTTGAATACCGTGAGCTGGCTCAGCACCTGGATCAGGAAACCGGGCTGGCGGTGAATGCCTTTATTAAGCAGTATCCGACCTTACCGCCGGTACGCTCCTTACCTTCCCGCTTTGTTAACGAACTGGCCCGTCGTGAAGACTGGCGCGGTTTGCTGGTGTTCAGTCCGGAAGAGCCGAAGCCGGTGTCCGCGCGCTGTAACTGGTATTACGCTAAATGGGCGACCGGGCAGCAGCAGGTCGCCTGGGATGGCGCGAAAGCCATCTGGCTGCGCGGCACGTCTCTGCCAGCCACCTGCGATAAGCTGTTCAGCGTCTGGCAGGCTGCTGGTCAGCAAACGCCTATCACCACCCTTGAGCGTATGCGTCTGGCGATGAAGGAAGGCAATACCAACCTGGTCAATTTCCTCGCGAAACAGCTGCCGGAAGATTATCAGACCATGGCCAACGCGGTAATGGATCTGCAGAACAATCCCCAAACGGTGGTGACCTTTGCCCGCGCCGTGGGCCCAACCGATTTCACCCGTCAGGCGACCTCGCTGGCGTTTGCTCGCGTGGCGCGTGAAGACGCGGAAAATGCCCGGGCGATGATCCCGTCGCTGATGACCGCGCAGAAGATGAGCGATCGGGAAGCGCAGGATCTGAAAGAGGCGGTCGCCTGGCGTCTGATGGGCAACGATATCACCTCTGAACAGGCCCGCTGGCGTGATGATGTGGTGATGCGCAGCGACTCCACGTCACTGATTGAGCGCCGGGTCAGGATGTCGCTCGGCAATAACGATCGTCGCGGTCTGAATACCTGGATAGCCCGCCTGCCGGTTGAAGCCAAACAGAAAGATGAGTGGCAATACTGGCAGGCCGACCTGCTGTTAGAGCAGGGCCGGAAAGAGGAAGCCGAGAAAATCCTCCATGGACTGATGCAGGAACGCGGTTTCTATCCGATGGTGGCTGCGCAGAAGCTCGGCGAAGCGTACAAAATGCAGATCGACAAGGCGCCGCCTCAGGACAGCAGCCTGACGCAGGGCGCCGAGATTGCCCGCGTGCGTGAGCTGATGTACTGGGGAATGGATAACCTTGCCCGCACCGAATGGAGCTACCTGGTTTCCAGTAAAAACAGCGGCCAGCAGCAGCAGCTGGCTCAGTATGCCTACCAGCAAAACTGGTGGGTGCTGAGCGTGCAGGCAACCATTACCGGCAAATTGTGGAACAGCCTGCAGGAACGCTTCCCGCTGGCCTATCAGGATCAGTTCCAGCGCTACGCCAACGGCAAGGCGATTCCGATTAGTTATGCGATGGCCATCGCCCGTCAGGAGAGCGCCTGGAACCCGAAAGCGCGTTCGCCGGTGGGGGCGTCTGGTCTGATGCAGGTGATGCCGGCTACCGCGCAGCATACGGTGAAGGTTTACAGCCTGCCGGGCTACAGCAATAGCAGTCAGCTGTTGGATCCGGAAACCAATATTCAGATCGGCACGCAGTATCTGGAATCGGTCTATCAGCAGTTTGGTCAGAACCGCATCTTCTCGTCTGCTGCCTACAACGCTGGCCCATCACGGGTGAAAACCTGGCTGGGTAACAGCGCGGGCAAGCTGGATCCGGTGGCCTTTATCGAAACCATCCCGTTCTCGGAAACGCGCGGTTATGTGAAAAACGTGCTGGCGTACGATGCTTATTATCGCCATTTCATGGATAAGTCAGACAAAATTCTGGCGGATAACGAGTGGCAACGGCGCTACTGATCGCGTCAGGCCTGTGCTATGCTTCTGTACTAGTTTAATAGTATGGGCCACACATGAGCGAATCTTCCATTCCCGTTACCATGGAACCGCATAACGAAGAGTGGCAGCGTTTTGTGACGCTGCTGCAACGTGCCTTTGGCAATGGATTACATCTGCCGCTGCTGCAACTGATGATGACGCCCGATGAGCGCGAAGCATTAGGAACGCGACTGCGGATTATTGAAGAATTGATGCGGGGCGAATTGAGCCAGCGTGAATTGAAAAACGATTTAGGGGTGGGAATTGCGACCATTACCCGTGGGTCGAATAGCCTGAAAAGTGCGCCGCCAGCGCTGAAAGCCTGGCTGGAGGCGCAACTGCTGACCGGCTCAGATAAGATCTGATCCGTCGGATTCGCCCGGTTTCATCTGATAGATATCATTATGGAACGGGCAGAGCGCCAGAATCAGCGCCTGATGGTAGACGCTGGTGCGTGACAGCAGGCCGGCGGTAAAGGCGCCGATGGCACCGCCTTTTTGCTTGATGTTATCAATGCCGGTGAGGCGGGACATCTCTTCACCCAGTTCACGGCCTTCGTGGATCCCTTTCATCACGATGGCCGGCAGCGTAAAGCTGGCCGATCGCGATTCGCCGCGCAGTTTGTGGTTTTCCACCACCATCCAGGCGAAGGCGCTCTCTTCTTCGATCCCGGCTTCAATCGCCACCCAGAAATCCGCTTCCGGACGAACCTGGCGGGCATTCATCACCCGTTGGCGTGCGCCAGTTCTCGTTTCGTGATTTGTTATTGGCTGTGCGGCCACGCCGCTGTCGACCTCGACACCCTCAATATGGCAGGATCCTTCACCGAACACATCGCTGAATGCCTGAGAAATTGCCTTAATTTTGGCTGGATTGATGGTGGCAGCGACAACATGGTACATAATTGTTTGAACCCTTTAGGCAAATTTGTCGCAGTATAACGGAAAATCGCATGTTACAGGTCTATCTTGTTCGCCACGGAGAAACGCTTTGGAATGCCGCCCGCCGCATTCAGGGACAGTCAGACAGCGCGCTGACGGAGAAAGGAGAGCAGCAGGCTCAGCAGGTTGGGGAGCGCGTAAAACATCTTGGCATCACCCATGTAATCTCCAGCGATTTGGGGCGAACCAAACGCACGGCGGAGATCATTGCGGATGCCTGTGGCTGCAACGTCACCCTCGACCCACGCTTGCGTGAGCTGAACATGGGCGTGCTGGAAGAGCAGCCGCTGGATGAACTGACCGCCGAGCAGGAGAGCTGGCGGAAAACGCTGGTCGACGGCACTGAAAACGGCCGGATTCCGGGCGGTGAGTCGATGACGGAGATGGCAGAGCGGATGCATAACGCGCTGAACGCCTGTCTGGATCTGCCTGCAGGAAGCCGTCCGCTGATCGTCAGCCACGGTATGGCGCTGGGCGTGCTGGTCAGTACCTTATTGGGCCTGCCGGCGCATGCCGAACGTCGTCTGCGCTTACGCAACTGCTCGATTTCACGCGTTGATCATCAGCAGAGTGCCTGGCTGGCAGCGGGTTGGGTCGTGGAAACGGCCGGAGATGTTGCCCATCTCGATCAGCCTGCGCTTGATGAGCTGCAGCGCTAATCATCGGAAGCTGAAGCAGGGGCGATGTGTTTCGCCCCTTCACGCTAAGAGCCGGGTAATGTCGTGCTCAGTGACCCTGTCGTTACGCGGTTGCTGAGTCTGCCGGCGCACGGATGGGGATCAGATATTCACAACGGATCTCCGTCGGCGGCTCGGCGCGTTTCTTGCCACCGTGGGTGTAGAAGCGCTCGATATCCTGGCCATGGCGGCGGGTCAGCTTCAGCATCGGCATACAGGTGCCGTACACCAGCAGGATAAAGTCCTGGAACTCGCTGTGCGGGCCCTCGTACGTAAACTGCACGTATTCGCCACCTTCTAACATCACGGTCTGCGTGGACTGCAACGGCTGCGACAGCTTGTCAGACGGCACGGCGGTGGTGTACAGGATCTCCTGCTCATCATCCTTTTCCATGCTTGGGCGCGACTGATGCAGGCCATACAGTACTGGCGGCACCATATCCGTTTCGGCCAGGAACTGACGCCAAAAGTGCAACCGCATCTCACTCCGCGCACTGGAGATCTGCTCCAGCGTGCAGGTGTAGCTTTGCGTTTGCCCAACCAACACCGTTTCCGGCAGATTGATCCAGGCAGGCTCGGGAACGTTGAAATCACCCAGGCGGATCGGCGGACGTAAGCCAAACGAGTTCCAGTCAGACGAGCGGCGATAGTACGCGGGGGTCTGGTTGAACTGCTTTTTAAATGCCCGGGTAAACGTCTGTTGCGAATCAAAACGATACTGCAGGGCAATGTCCAGAATCGGACGGCTGGTCAGGCGAAGCGCTACTGCGGCCTTAGACAGACGGCGTGCGCGGATGTAAGCGCCAATCGCGTGTCCGGTGACTTCCTTAAACATTCTTTGCAAGTGCCATTTTGAATAACCGGCCTTGGTCGCCACGTTGTCCAAGGACAGCGGCTGATCAAGGTGGCTTTCAAGCCAGACAAGCAAATCGCGAATGATACCGGCTTGATCCATAAATCATCCTTACCTGGTTAAAATTAGTGCAGGGAAAAGTTCCACTACTGGCTTCTGTTACGCATTCAGTCTGCAAGAAGACAAATACCCTGTGCTGATGCGCCTCAAACAACGGGGAGGTGTTACCATGCGGCAAGTGCCTGAAGAAGTTTACCTTACAATGTCATCTATTTTCTAAGCAATGGTAACGTTATGACAATGAGAAAATTGTTAATAGTCACGTCGGTAATTTTTACATCGTTAACTGCTCATGCTGAGCAGGTGGGATCAGTGGACACGGTGTTTAAGGTGTTTGGCCCAGACCATAAGATAGTGGTTGAAGCCTTCGACGATCCGGATGTAAAAAATGTAACTTGTTATATCAGTCGCGCCAAAACCGGCGGCATCAAGGGTGGGCTTGGGCTCGCTGAGGATACCTCAGACGCGGCCATCTCCTGTCAGCAGGTTGGTCCGGTTGAACTTAGCGATAAAATTGCCAAGGGCAAAGCGGAAGGCGAGGTCGTGTTCCAAAAGCGGACTTCACTGGTGTTTAAAAAGCTTCAGGTGGTACGGTTTTACGATCAGAAGCGTAATGCACTGATCTATCTGAGCTATTCCGATAAAGTTGTGGATGGTTCGCCTAAAAACGCCCTGAGCGCAGTGCCTATTATGCCGTGGAAATAGTCTGCTGCATAGAAAAGGGCCGGATTACCGGCCCTTAATTTTTTTGCACCCGCAGGAGTCAGTCCTGCAGATCGCCACAGAAACGGTAACCTTCACCGTGGATGGTCGCGATGATTTCTGGGGTATCCGGCGTGGATTCGAAGTGTTTACGAATACGGCGGATGGTCACATCAACGGTACGATCGTGTGGTTTCAGCTCACGGCCAGTCATCTTTTTCAGCAGATCGGCACGGGTCTGGATTTTGCCTGGGTTCTCGCAGAAATGCAGCATCGCGCGGAACTCACTGCGCGGCAGCTTGTACTGCTCGCCCTGTGGGCTGATCAGGGAACGGCTGTTGATGTCCAGCTCCCAACCGTTAAACTTGTAGCTCTCAACCAGCTTGCGCTCTTCACTGTGCGGCGCCAGATTCATGGTGCGGGAAAGCAGGTTACGTGCGCGGATGGTCAGCTCACGCGGGTTAAACGGTTTAGTGATGTAATCATCTGCGCCAATTTCCAGGCCGAGAATTTTGTCGACTTCGTTGTCGCGACCGGTCAGGAACATCAGGGCTACGTTAGCCTGTTCGCGGAGTTCGCGGGCCAACAGCAGACCGTTTTTCCCTGGCAGGTTAATATCCATGATCACCAGGTTGATGTCGTTCTCGGTCAATATATGGTGCATTTCAGCACCATCCGTAGCTTCATAAACCATGTAGCCTTCGGCCTCAAAAATACTTTTGAGAGTATTACGAGTCACTAATTCGTCTTCAACGATAAGTATGTGCGGGGTCTGCATGTGTTCGCTACCTAAAATTGCCAACAAAGTTAAAACAGGGCATACAGTTAACAGGACCAGACAAAGCAGATGAGTCATCCGGCGCAAAACGTCAACTGTACAGAATATGTTCTTGAGCCATTAACGACCAGGCCGTGCTTCCCGGGAAGACAAGGTGCATCCTGTCCTGGTACGCTTAAAAATGGGTGTACATCTTATCCGCATTAACAGCAATATAACAGTACAAGACCTGACCGAAATGTAATAAACAACGCTAAGTTGACTTATATCAAACCAATTGTAGCACGTTAACAAGTTTGTGAAAAACTCTTCCAAGAATGCCAGCTTAGCTCACATTTATGTGCTTTTCGCCGACAAGTTAGCACCCGGCGGCGAAAGGAGTTTGGATCGGATTTAACATTTGGTAATTGATTGAACCCTATGGTTTTATGTACTGATAATTGTTTTTATTAGGGTATTTAGCCTGAAGTCGTCATATAATTTGTTTATGACTGAATAGAGTATGCACCGGTAATGTTGTTTATTTGTTACTGGTGAGCGAATTTTTTTACAAGCTGGCTGTAATTTGTTTACCGCCCGGCCAACCATTATTAAGGCAGTTATGCGTTTTCCCCTGATCCTTGTCTCACCACGCAGACCAGAAAATGTCGGCGCCGCCGCCCGCGCCATGAAAACCATGGGATTTGATGAGCTGCGGATCGTCAACAGTCAGGCGCACCTTGAACCCGCCGCCCGCTGGGTTGCGCATGGTGCCGGGGAAATCCTCGACAACGCCACCCACTGGGATTCGCTGGACGCCGCACTGGCGGACATCGACTTCAGCATCGCCACCACCGCGCGCAGTCGGGCAAAATTCCGCTATTACGCCACGCCTCAGCAGGTGCAGAGCCTGTTAGAAGAGAAGCAGCAGTGGGTGCAAAGTGCCGCGCTGGTGTTTGGCCGTGAAGATACCGGGCTGACCAATGAGGAGCTGGCGTTGGTGGATGTGCTGACCGGGATCCCGATGGCTGCCGACTATCCTTCCCTGAATTTGGGACAGGCAGTCATGGTCTATTGCTATCAGCTTTCCGCACTACGGCAGGTGAGTGCCGTAAAAGAAGCGCCAGCGGATGCCCAGCAGCTGGGGGCATTGCGTCAGCGTCTCGATCGGCTGTTGGTGAGCCTGGAAGTCAGCGAGGACAGCAAACTGGTGGACTGGCTGGCCCAGCGACTTGGCCTGTTGGAACAGCGCGACAACGCCATGCTGCATCGTCTGCTGCATGATGTAGAAAAAAAACTTATAGATAAAAAAACTGGCGAATAAAGCAATGGCAGTGGGTATTACTGGCATTGTTTCGACAGCTAACAGAATGGATCTGTTTTTCCGGGAAATGCCCCAAGGCTTATCCGCTGCGCTGTCGGTCAGACGGTGATAAAAAAATTGACTTGGCCAGGGGATTGCTTTACTTCTGGAGGCCGACAGAATTTATAAACAGACAGACGATAAATCTAAAATGCGCAATTTCAGCCTGATGACAACAATCATTATTATCACCACCATTACCACAGGTAACGGTGCGGGCTGACGCATACAGGAATCATCAAAAAACAAGCCCGCACCTAAACAGTGCGGGCTTTTTTTTTCGGCAAAAATTCAGGAGATTTTGATATGCGAGTGCTGAAATTCGGTGGAACCTCAGTAGCCAACGCGGAACGCTTCTTACGCGTGGCAGACATTCTGGAAAGTAATGCGAAGCAGGGACAGGTTGCTACCGTATTGTCCGCGCCAGCTAAGATCACGAATCACCTGGTGGCGATGATTGAAAAAACCATCAGCGGCCAGGATGCCTTGCCGAACATCAGCGATGCGGAAAGCATTTTTGCTTCCCTGCTGCAGGGCCTGGCGGAAGCGCAGCCGGGTTTCCAGTACGACAAGGTGAAAACCGTTGTCGACCAGGAGTTTGCGCAGCTTAAGCAGATCCTGCACGGCATCGGCCTGCTGGGTCAGTGCCCGGACAGCGTCAACGCGGCGATTATCTGCCGTGGCGAAAAGCTGTCGATTGCGATTATGGAGGCGTTGCTGCTGGCACGCGGACATGGCGTTAGCGTGATCGACCCGGTTGAGAAGCTGCTGGCCGTTGGGCATTACCTCGAATCCACCGTTGATATCGCTGAATCCACTCGCCGCATTGCCGCCAGCCAAATCCCGCCAGAAAACATGATCCTGATGGCCGGCTTCACCGCCGGTAATGATAAAGGTGAACTGGTGGTGCTGGGCCGCAACGGCTCCGATTATTCGGCTGCGGTGCTGGCCGCCTGTTTACGCGCTGATTGTTGTGAAATCTGGACCGATGTTGACGGGGTTTACACCTGCGATCCTCGCCAGGTGCCGGATGCGCGCCTGCTGAAATCGATGTCCTACCAGGAAGCGATGGAGCTTTCCTATTTTGGCGCGAAAGTGCTGCACCCGCGCACCATCACCCCTATCGCACAGTTCCAGATCCCATGCCTGATCAAGAATACCGCCAATCCTCAGGCGCCCGGCACGCTGATTGGTGGTGACAGCTCGGATGATGATAATCCGGTTAAGGGCATCACCAATCTGAATAACATGGCGATGTTTAACGTCTCCGGCCCCGGCATGAAAGGGATGGTCGGCATGGCGGCGCGAGTCTTTGCCGCCATGTCCCGCAGCGGGATCTCCGTGGTGTTGATCACCCAGTCCTCGTCTGAATACAGCATCAGTTTCTGCGTGCCGCAGAGCGATCAGGCGCGTGCCCGTCGCGTATTAGAAGAAGAGTTCTATCTTGAGCTGAAAGATGGCCTGCTTGAGCCACTGGATGTGATGGAACATCTGGCGGTGATTTCAGTGGTCGGCGACGGGATGCGCACGCTGCGCGGCATCTCTGCCAAATTCTTCTCGGCGCTGGCGCGGGCCAATATCAATATCGTCGCCATCGCGCAGGGTTCTTCCGAGCGTTCTATCTCGGTGGTGGTGGATAACGATCAGGCCACCACCGGCGTGCGCGTGGTGCACCAGATGCTGTTCGCTACTGACCAGGTGATTGAAGTGTTTGTGATCGGCGTCGGCGGCGTCGGCGCGGCACTGATCGATCAGCTGCATCGCCAGCAGGCGTGGCTGAAGAATAAACATATCGATTTGCGGGTGTGCGGTATCGCCAACTCCAAAGCGCTGCTGACTAACGTTCACGGCATTCCGCTGGAGAACTGGAAAGCATCTCTGGCTGACGCCAAAGAGCCGTTCAACCTTGGCCGCCTGATGCGTCTGGTAAAAGAGTATCACCTGCTGAATCCGGTGATTGTGGACTGTACTTCAAGCCAGGCGGTTGCCGATCAGTATGCCGACTTCCTCGGCGAAGGCTTCCACGTGGTGACGCCGAATAAAAAGGCCAACACCTCCTCTTACAATTACTACCTGCAGATGCGTGCGGCGGCGGCGAAATCTCGCCGTAAATTCCTTTACGATACCAACGTCGGTGCGGGCCTGCCGGTAATCGAGAACCTGCAAAACCTGCTGAATGCCGGTGATGAGCTGCTGCGTTTCTCCGGCATCCTTTCTGGCTCTTTATCGTTCATTTTCGGTAAACTGGATGAAGGCGTGTCGCTGTCGGAAGCCACCAAAACCGCACGTGAAATGGGCTTCACCGAGCCAGACCCGCGTGACGATCTCTCCGGGATGGACGTGGCGCGCAAGCTGCTGATCCTCGCCCGTGAAGCGGGTTACCAGCTGGAGCTCAGCGACATCGAGATTGAAGCCGTTCTGCCGGAACAGCTCACGGCGATTGCCGACGTGGAAACCTTTATGGCGCGTCTGCCAGAGCTGGATGATGCCTTTGCTTCCCGCGTGGCGCGGGCCAGTGCAGAGGGCAAAGTGCTGCGGTTTGTCGGCGCCATTGAAGAAGGAGGCCGTTGTCAGGTAAAAATTGATGCCGTGGACGGTAACGATCCGCTGTATAAAGTGAAAAACGGCGAGAATGCCCTGGCCTTCTACAGCCGCTACTATCAGCCGATTCCGCTGGTTCTGCGGGGTTACGGTGCCGGTAATGATGTGACCGCAGCAGGCGTGTTCGCCGACCTGTTACGCACCTTGTCATGGAAGTTGGGAGTTTAAGAATGGTTAAGATTTATGCCCCTGCCTCAATCGGCAACGTCAGCGTGGGCTTTGATGTACTGGGTGCGGCGGTGTCTCCCGTTGACGGTACCTTGCTGGGCGATTGCGTAACCGTGGAAGCGGCCAGCGAATTCAGCCTGCGTAATGAAGGGCGTTTCGTCAGCAAGCTGCCCACCAACCCGCAGGAAAACATCGTCTGGCAGTGCTGGGATCGTTTCTGCGAAGCGATTGGCAAACGCGTACCGGTGGCGATGACGCTTGAAAAAAACATGCCGATCGGTTCCGGTCTGGGTTCCAGCGCCTGTTCCGTGGTGGCTGGCCTGATGGCGATGAACGAGCACTGCGGTAACCCGTTGAGCGATACCGAATTGCTGGCGCTGATGGGTGAGCTGGAAGGGCGTATTTCCGGTAGCGTACATTATGATAACGTGGCGCCGTGCTTCCTCGGCGGCATTCAGCTGATGCTTGAGGAAAATGGGATTATCAGCCAGCAGGTGCCAGGCTTTGATGACTGGCTGTGGGTGATGGCCTATCCGGGGATCAAAGTTTCCACCGCGGAAGCCCGCGCGATCCTGCCGGCACAGTACCGCAAAGAAGACATTATTAAGCACGGTCGCTACCTGGGTGGGTTTATTCATGCCTGCCACACGCAGCAACCGGCGCTGGCGGCAAAGCTGATGCGCGATGTGATCGCCGAGCCTTACCGCACCAAGCTGTTACCGGGATTTGCTGAAGCCCGTCAGGCTGCGCAGGATATTGGCGCGCTGGCCTGTGGGATTTCAGGATCCGGCCCAACGCTGTTCGCCGTCTGTAACCAACCGGAGACGGCACAGCGCATGGCAGACTGGCTCAGTCAGCACTATCTGCAAAATGATGAAGGCTTCGTTCATATCTGCCGCATAGACACGGCAGGCGCACGTAAACTGGGATAACGCATGAAACTGTATAATCTTAAGGATCACAACGAGCAGGTAAGCTTCTCGCAGGCCGTTAAGCAGGGCCTCGGCAAACAGCAGGGCCTGTTCTTTCCGCTCGAGCTGCCTGAGTTTGAACTGACCGACATCGACGAGATGTTGGAGATGGATTTCGTTACCCGCAGTAGCAAAATCCTCTCTGCCTTTATTGGCGATGAGATCGCGCCTCATCAGTTGCATCAGCGCCTGAAAACCGCCTTCAGCTTCCCGGCACCGGTACAAAAGGTGACGGATGATATCGCTGCGCTTGAGCTGTTCCATGGTCCAACGCTGGCGTTTAAAGACTTTGGCGGCCGTTTTATGGCGCAAATGCTCTCCTACGTTAGCGGCGCCGATGAGAAAATCACCATTCTGACCGCCACTTCCGGCGATACCGGCGCGGCAGTTGCCCATGCTTTCTTCGGCATGGAAAACGTTCGCGTGGTGATCCTCTATCCGAAAGGCAAAATCAGTCCGCTGCAGGAGAAGCTGTTCTGTACGCTGGGTGGCAATATCCAGACCATCGCCATTGAAGGCGACTTTGATGCCTGTCAGTCACTGGTGAAGCAGGCCTTCGATGATGAGCTGCTGAAGAAAGCCATTGGCCTGAACTCGGCAAACTCAATCAACATCAGCCGCCTGCTGGCGCAGATTTGTTACTACTTCGAAGCGGTGGCGCAACTGCCTCAGGAGAAGCGTAACCAGCTGGTGATCTCCGTTCCGAGCGGTAACTTCGGCGACCTGACCGCGGGCCTGCTGGCGAAATCCCTTGGCCTGCCGGTTAAGCGCTTTATCGCCGCCACCAACGCCAATGACACCGTTCCGCGCTTCCTTGAGAAGGGCGAATGGCAGCCCAATGCCACGGTTTCCACCTTATCTAACGCGATGGATGTCAGCCAGCCGAACAACTGGCCGCGCGTGGAAGAGATCTTCCGCCGCAAAACCTGGCGCCTGACCGATCTGGGCTTTGGTGCGGTTGATGATCAGACCACCAAAGACACCATGCGTGAGCTGGCGGATCTGGGTTACATCTCTGAACCCCACGCGGCGATTGCGTACCGTATGCTGCGCGATCAGTTGCAGGAAGGGGAGTTTGGTTTGTTCCTTGGTACTGCGCACCCGGCCAAATTTATCGAAAGCGTGGAAGCGATCCTCGACCGCAAACTGCAGGTTCCAGAAGAGCTGGCACAGCGTGCCAACCTGCCGCTGCTCTCCCATGAGATGAAAGCGGACTTCGCGGAACTGCGCGAGTTCCTGTTGCACAAATAAGGTCTCCGGCCCCGTTGCGGGTCGTATCCACCCATGCAAACGGCCCTGAAAAGGGCCGTTTTTTTATGCTGTTGGTGTGCGGTCAGACCGCTTCGCGGCGCTTAAACATCAGTTCGCTGTCGCTGCTCTCTTCCGGGACAAAGGCGTAGCCGTCCACATCAAACTTCTTCAGCTGCGCCGGTTTGGTCAGGCGATTCTCAATCACATAACGGCTCATCAGGCCACGCGCCTTTTTGGCATAGAAGCTGATCACTTTGAACTTGCCGTTTTTCTCATCGAGGAACACCGGTTTGATGATGCGGCCATTGAGCTTTTTCGGCTTCACCGCTTTGAAATACTCATCGGACGCCAGGTTCAGCAACACGTCATCGCCTTGCTCGGCCAGCGCGGCATTCAGCGCTTCGGTCAGCTTATCGCCCCAGAAGGTGTAGAGATCTTTGCCGGCCGGGTTTTCCAGCCTGATGCCCATTTCCAGACGATAGGCCTGCATCAAATCCAGCGGGCGCAGCAGACCGTAAAGGCCGGACAGCATGCGCAGGTGCTGCTGAGCAAAATCGAAGTCTTTCTCTTTAAAGGTTTCCGCCTGCAGGCCGGTATAGACATCACCTTTAAAGGCGAGGATCGCCTGACGTGCGTTCTCCGGGGTGAAGGGCGGGTGCCAGTTATGGAAACGATCGGCGTTCAGTCCAGCCAGTTTATCGCTGATGTGCATCAGGGAACCAATCTGCGCTGGCGTCAGCTTTCGGGCGACCTCAATCAGTTTTTGGGAATCATCCAGCAACGCAGGTTGGGTGAAACGTTTGGTCGCCAGCGGACTTTCAAAATCCAGCGTTTTGGCTGGGGAGATAACCATCAACATGCCTGAGTCCTTGTATGAAGTTGCCGCGAGGGGCAAAAATTTAGCCGTTACTTTAGCAAAAAAGTGATGTGAAAGGAGTAATCGCTGCCATTGCCTTTACTGATTCCCGGCGCGTTAAAGGGGTATTCTTCATCAATTTAGCACTGCGTGGCCTGCGGGCAACCTTACCTTGCATGGCAAGTTTCGCGTGATATTATCCGTGTCAGACATTTTCTAGAACCCGATAACTCTACTCTGATGAGAATGACAACCATGACGGATAAACTGACTTCCCTGCGTCAACTGACTACCGTTGTTGCCGATACCGGTGACATTGCAGCGATGAAGCTGTACAAGCCGCAAGATGCTACCACCAACCCTTCCCTGATCCTGAGCGCCGCGCAGATCCCTGAATACCGCAAGCTGATTGATGAAGCGGTGACCTGGGCTCGCGATCAGAGCAGCAAAAAAGAAGAGCAGGTGAACTACGCTGCGGACAAGCTGGCCGTCAATATCGGTCTGGAAATCCTCAAGCTGGTCCCTGGCCGTATCTCTACTGAAGTCGATGCCCGTCTGTCTTACGACACCGAAGGCAGCATCAATAAAGCCCGTTCCCTGATCAAACTGTATAACGATGCTGGCATCAGCAACGACCGCATCCTGATCAAACTGGCTTCCACCTGGCAGGGCATCCGTGCGGCTGAGCAGCTGGAAAAAGAAGGCATCAACTGTAACCTGACGCTGCTGTTCTCCTTCGCCCAGGCGCGTGCCTGTGCTGAAGCGGGCGTGTTCCTGATTTCTCCGTTCGTCGGCCGTATTCTGGACTGGTACAAAGCCAACACCGACAAGAAAGAGTACGCTGCCCATGAAGATCCAGGCGTGGTTTCCGTGTCTGAAATCTACGAATACTACAAGCAGCATGGCTACGAAACCGTTGTGATGGGCGCAAGCTTCCGTAACGTTGGCGAAATCATCGAACTGGCTGGCTGCGACCGTCTGACCATCTCCCCGAACCTGCTGAAAGAGCTGGCAGAAACCGAAGGGACGCTGGAGCGTAAACTGTCTTACACCGGCGAAGTGAAAGCGCGTCCGGCGAAAATGACTGAATCTGAGTTCCTGTGGCAGCACAACCAGGATCCGATGGCAGTCGACAAACTGGCTCAGGGCATCCGTAACTTTGCTCTCGACCAGGGCAAACTCGACAAAATGATTGCCGACCTGCTGTAAGTCTCCGACCGTGGCCGGTTATCCGGCCACCGTTTTCCCCCGCTGTACATCCCGCTTTGTAATGGTTTATCCTGCTTTTATCCTCCTCCACGCCCGCGCTTTTACCGTGGCCGTAAACACAGTGACCACACGATGAATACACTACGTATAGGCTTAATTTCGGTTTCCGATCGTGCCGCCAACGGCATCTATCAGGATCAGGGGCTGCCTGCACTTGAGGCCTGGTTAACCCAGGCGCTGGCAACGCCGTTTGAGATTGAAAAACGGCTGGTGCCGGATGAACAGCCGATGATTGAACAGGCGATTTGCGAGCTTGTGGATGAAATGTTCTGCCATCTGGTCCTGACCACGGGCGGCACCGGCCCGGCGCGGCGTGACGTCACCCCGGATGCCACACTGGCGATTGCCGATCGCGAGATGCCCGGTTTTGGCGAGCAAATGCGCCAGATCAGCCTCAACTTTGTGCCGACGGCGATCCTCTCCCGTCAGGTCGGCGTGATCCGTAAACAATCGCTGATTATTAATCTGCCGGGCCAGCCAAAGTCGATTCAAGAGACGCTGGAAGGGCTGAAGGATGCCGAGGGTAAGGCGCGCGTGCACGGTATATTTGCCAGCGTGCCGTATTGCATTCAGCTGCTGGAAGGCCCGTATGTCGAGACGCATGACGCGGTGGTAGCAGCATTTCGTCCCAAAAGTGCACGTCGCGAAACAAACGGCTAAAAATGGCGTAATTCAGGCATAAGATCGAGCTGGCGTAGCGAGAATTGAACGGTATAGTAAGGATAGCTTTACAACTTCTCACTACCCTTTTTTCTTCACCTTCTGGATGTGCCTGAATAATTATGCTGCACGATAACGATCGCCGCCTGAACCGGCAGGATTACAAGACCCTTTCTCTGGCGGCACTCGGTGGCGCGCTGGAATTCTACGACTTCATCATCTTCGTGTTCTTCGCGGCGGTGATTGGCGATCTGTTCTTCCCGGCGGATATCCCCGACTGGCTGCGCCAGGTCCAGACTTTTGCCATTTTCGCTGCCGGCTATCTTGCCCGGCCGTTAGGCGGCCTGATCATGGCGCATTTCGGTGACAGCCAGGGGCGCAAAAAGATGTTCAGCCTGAGCATTCTGCTGATGGCGCTGCCCACGCTGGCGATGGGGCTGTTGCCGACCTATGCCACGCTGGGCATCGCCGCACCGATCCTGCTGTTACTGCTGCGCGTGCTGCAAGGCGCGGCGATCGGTGGTGAAGTGCCGGGTGCCTGGGTGTTTGTCGCTGAACATGTTCCCGAAAAACGCATCGGCTTTGCCTGTGGCACCCTGACCGCCGGACTCACCGCGGGCATCCTGCTGGGATCGGTGGTGGCAACGCTGGTCAACAGCGCCTTTGGTCCGCAGGGCATCCTGTCCGGCGCCTGGCGTATCCCGTTCCTGCTGGGCGGCGTGTTTGGCTTTATTGCGCTGTATCTGCGCCGCTGGTTGCAGGAAACCCCGATCTTTGTCGAGATGAAAGCGCGGAAAGCGCTGGCCGCGGAACTGCCGCTGAAAGCGGTGGTGGTGAAACATAAACGCGAAATCGCCATCAGCATGTTGCTGACCTGGCTGCTCTCGGCGGGGATCGTGGTGGTGATCCTGATGACGCCGACCTTGCTGCAAAAGCAGTACGGTATTCCGACGGCGCAAGCGCTGCAGGCCAACAGCCTGGCAACGGTGATGCTGCTGGTGGGCTGCATCTGTGCGGGCTTTGCAGCCGATCGCTTTGGCGCCAGTAAAACCTTTATTGTGGGCAGCCTGTTGCTTGCAGTGTGCAGCTGGATATTTTACCGCACGGTCGGCGCGCATCCTGAGCTGTTATTCCCCTGCTATGCGCTGGTGGGCTTAAGCGTGGGCGTGGTCGGCGCGGTGCCTTATGTGATGGTGCGGGCCTTCCCGGCGGAAGTGCGCTTCACCGGTATTGCCTTCTCGTATAACGTCGCCTACGCCATTTTTGGCGGCTTAACGCCAATTTTCGTCACCCTGATTATGGCGGTGACGCCGCTGGCCCCCGCTTACTATGTGCTGGCGCTGTCAGCAATTGGTCTGCTGGTCGGCATCTGGTTAAAGCGCGATGGCAAGCGTGACGCACTGGTCGGTCGTACCTTCAGCTAATAAAAAGCCCGGTCGTTTTTCAACGGCCGGGCGGGTCACTTTCTTCCGCAAATTACGCCTTATTCATCTCGCCAACGGGCAGCGCTTTGCACCCCAACTGCGCATTAATCACTTCGGCCATGGCCAGATAAATCGCGCTGGCGCCGCAAAGAATGCCTTCATAGCCTGCCAGCGTCATCACGGCATGATTGCCGGAAATATGGCCGATGGCGAGAAGGGCGAAGAGCAGCGTAAGGCTGGCGAAGACAAACTGTAAGGCCCGGTTGGCGCGCAGGGTGCCAAAGAACATAAGCAGCGTGAACACGCCCCATAATGCCAGCCAGATGCCGAGTGCTGTGTCATCAGCGGGCTCTGCTAGTCCGATGCGGGGCAACACTAAAATGCCCACCAGGCTCAGCCAGAAGCAGCCATAAGCGGTGAAGGCGGTCAGGCCGAAGGTATTGCCTTTTTTATACTCCATCAGGCCGGCCAGGATCTGCGCCAGACCGCCAAAAAATATTCCCATGCTGAAAATGGCGGCGTTAAGGGGAAAAAAACCGGCGTTGTGCAGATTAAGGTAAACGGTGGTCATGCCAAAGCCCATCAGGCCGAGCGGTCCGGGGTTCGCTAATTTGCTGCTGTCCATAAGTCCTCTGATATCCATGTTCAGGAAGTAAAAAAAAGTGAAGTAACTGACTGAAAGGGGCTGTTTTTGCGGATTATGACCCCATTTTTTCAATTCGCGCGGCATCATAATGTTCCGCCGTCCGGCAAACCTTGATCTGAAGAGTGGAAAAAACGAAATTTTTTTCACCTTGCCCCTTGATGCCGCTCTGGATGGCCCCATCTTATTTGGCATCCAAGGTTATGGACCTGGAAAAAAAGCGCGGCGCCAGCAGTTGAAACGGCAAAAAAAGCCCGCATTAAGTGTTCATAAACTGATTTGACATAAATTTAAGTGGGAGATGTATAGATGGGTAAAATTATTGGTATTGACCTGGGTACGACTAACTCTTGTGTCGCTATTATGGATGGCGGCAAAGCGCGTGTACTTGAGAATGCGGAAGGCGATCGCACCACCCCTTCCATCATCGCGTACACCCAGGACGGCGAGATTCTGGTCGGTTCACCGGCTAAGCGTCAGGCTGTGACCAACCCACAGAATACCCTGTTTGCGATCAAGCGCCTGATTGGCCGTCGCTTCCAGGACGAAGAAGTGCAGCGTGATATCAAAATCATGCCATACAAAATCGCCGGTTCTGACAACGGTGACGCCTGGATCGACGTGAAAGGCCAGAAAATGGCACCGCCGCAGATCTCTGCTGAAGTGCTGAAGAAAATGAAGAAAACGGCTGAAGACTATCTGGGCGAGCCGGTCACTGAAGCGGTGATCACCGTTCCAGCATACTTTAATGATGCGCAGCGTCAGGCAACGAAAGATGCCGGCCGTATCGCAGGTCTGGACGTAAAACGTATTATCAACGAACCAACCGCAGCGGCACTGGCTTACGGTATGGACAAAGGTCAGGGCAACCGTACTATCGCGGTTTATGACCTGGGCGGCGGTACTTTCGATATCTCCATCATCGAAATTGATGAAGTTGATGGCGAAAAAACCTTTGAAGTGCTGGCAACCAATGGTGATACCCACCTGGGTGGTGAAGACTTCGATAGCCGCATGATCAACTATCTGGTGGCAGAATTTAAGAAAGATTCTGGCATCGATCTGCACAACGATCCGCTGGCAATGCAGCGTCTGAAAGAAGCGGCAGAGAAAGCGAAAATCGAACTGTCTTCTGCACAGCAGACCGACGTGAACCTGCCGTACATCACGGCGGATGCGACTGGTCCTAAGCACCTGAACATCAAAGTGACCCGTGCGAAGCTGGAATCACTGGTTGAAGACCTGGTGGCTCGCTCTATCGACCCACTGAAAGTGGCGCTGCAGGATGCCGGTCTGTCTGTTTCAGACATCAACGACGTTATCCTTGTTGGTGGCCAGACCCGTATGCCAATGGTGCAGTCGAAAGTGGCTGAGTTCTTCGGTAAAGAACCACGTAAAGACGTAAACCCGGATGAAGCAGTTGCCGTCGGTGCTGCGGTTCAGGGTGGCGTGTTAGCGGGTGAAGTGAAAGACGTTCTGTTACTGGACGTTACCCCTCTGTCTCTGGGTATCGAAACCATGGGTGGCGTGATGACCTCACTGATCACCAAGAACACCACTATCCCGACCAAACACAGCCAGGTGTTCTCTACTGCTGAAGACAACCAGTCTGCTGTAACCATTCACGTGGTTCAGGGTGAGCGTAAGCGTGCTGCGGATAACAAATCGCTGGGCCAGTTCAACCTGGACGGGATTCAGGGCGCACCGCGCGGCATGCCGCAGATCGAAGTGACCTTCGATATCGATGCCGATGGTATCCTGCACGTGTCTGCTAAAGACAAAAACAGCGGTAAAGAGCAGAAGATCACCATCAAGGCATCTTCTGGTCTGAACGACGAAGAGATCGAAAAAATGGTTCGTGACGCTGAAGCTAACGCTGAGTCCGACCGTAAGTTCGAAGAGCTGGTGCAGGTTCGTAACACCGCCGATCACTTGTCGCACAGCACCCGTAAGCAGCTTGATGAAGCCGGCGATAAACTGCCAGCAGACGACAAGGCGCCGATTGAGGCAGCCCTGGCCGAGCTGAACGAAGCGCTGAAAGGCGAAGATAAAGACGCTATCGAAGCGAAAATGCAGGCGCTGACTGAAGTTTCCAGCAAACTGATGGAGTTCGCACAGCAGCAGCAGGCCGCTGGCGGCGCAGCGGATGCCGGTGACGCTTCTGCGAAGAAAGATGACGACGTTGTTGACGCTGAATTTGAAGAAGTGAAAGACAACAAAAAATAATCGCCCTGAGCGGGCACAGTGGCCTGTAACAGGCCACTGATGATAACCGGCACGGGCGTGGGAATTTCTCCACGCCCGTGCACGCATGTTAAGGGCAGGAACACCAGTATGGCGAAGCAAGACTATTACGAGATTTTAGGCGTTTCCAAATCAGCGGATGAGCGTGAAATCAAAAAGGCCTACAAACGCCTGGCGATGAAACTCCACCCTGACCGTAATCCCGGTGATAAAGAATCTGAAGCCAAATTCAAAGAAGTGAAGGAAGCGTACGAAATTCTGACCGATGGCCAGAAACGTGCAGCTTACGATCAGTACGGTCATGCAGCCTTTGAACAGGGCGGTATGGGCGGTGGTGGCGGCGGCTTTGGTGGCGGCGGTGCCGATTTCAGCGATATCTTTGGCGACGTGTTCGGCGATATCTTTGGCGGAGGACGTCGTCAGCAACGTGCTGCGCGTGGTGCCGATTTACGCTACAACATGGAGCTGACGCTTGAAGAAGCTGTCCGCGGCGTGTCCAAAGAGATCCGCATTCCAACGTTGGAAGAGTGTGAGGTGTGTGATGGTAGCGGCGCGAAAGCGGGCACCAAACCACAGACCTGTGGCACCTGTCATGGACAGGGCCAGGTTCAGATGCGTCAGGGCTTCTTTACCGTGCAGCAGGCGTGTCCTACCTGTCACGGCCGCGGCTCGGTGATCAAAGATCCGTGTAATGCCTGTCACGGTCACGGCCGCGTCGAGAAGTCCAAGACCCTGTCGGTGAAAATCCCGGCTGGCGTCGATACCGGCGACCGTATCCGTCTGACTGGCGAGGGTGAAGCGGGGGAGCATGGCGCACCGGCAGGCGATCTCTACGTTCAGGTGCAGGTGCGCAAGCACCCAATCTTCGAGCGTGAAGAGAACAACCTGTATTGCGAAGTACCGATCAACTTTGCCATGGCAGCACTGGGCGGCGAGATTGAAGTGCCGACGCTGGATGGCCGTGTGAAGTTGAAGGTTCCGGCGGAAACCCAGACCGGCAAGCTGTTCCGTATGCGCAGTAAGGGTGTTAAATCCGTGCGCGGCGGTGCTCAGGGCGACCTGCTGTGCCGCGTGGTGGTGGAAACCCCGGTCAGCCTGAACGAGAAGCAGAAGGCGTTGCTGCAGGAGCTTGAAGAGAGCTTCGGTGGCCCAAGTGGCGAGAAGAACAGCCCACGCTCGAAAAGCTTCTTCGACGGCGTGAAGAAATTTTTCGATGACCTGACCCGCTAATTTCTGCGGAAGTCAGACTAACGGACAGCTCAGGCTGTCCGTTTTTTTTGCCCATTTCACCGCACGGATCCACTACTCGGAAATACCTACCTTATAACCGGGTATAAACTGTTTTTTACGAGCAGTTAAAACGCGTATGCTTGCGGTACTTTTCTTCATCACTTTGTTAAGGGAATGCCCAGATGAATGCAGCGCTCAAACGACTCCTGAAAAATGAAGCCACCGGTGGCGTGGTTCTCATTATCGCTGCGGCGATAGCGATGATCCTCGCGAATACGGCTGCGACCCAGCAGGCTTATCAGTCGATCCTGACTATGCCGGTCGAATTCCGCTTCGGTAGCCTGGATATCAGCAAAAACCTGCTGTTGTGGATCAATGATGCGTTGATGGCGGTGTTCTTCCTGATGATCGGTCTGGAAGTGAAGCACGAGCTGGTCTCCGGCTCTCTGGCAACGCGTGAGCGTGCAATGTTCCCATTGATTGCCGCGCTGGGCGGTATGCTGGCACCCGCGCTGATCTATGCGGCGATGAACCATAACGATCCGCTGGCCATTCACGGCTGGGCTATCCCGACCGCGACAGACATCGCGTTTGCGCTGGGTATCCTGGCGTTGCTCGGCAGCCGCGTGCCGCCTGCGCTGAAGATGTTCCTGATGGCGCTGGCCGTCATTGATGACCTTGGGGCGATCCTGATCATTGCCTTCTTCTATACCCAGGAGCTGTCCGTGGCGTCACTGGCCGTTGCCGGCGGCGCGATTGTGGTGCTGGCGCTGCTGAATAAATTGGGCGTGCGCAGTATCTCGCTTTATATGCTGGTCGGGATGGTGCTGTGGGTGGCGGTGCTGAAGTCTGGCATCCACGCCACGGTGGCGGGTGTGCTGGTCGGATTCTTTGTGCCGTTGAAAAAAGAAAACGGTCATTCCCCGGCGATGCACCTGGCGCATGGCCTCGCACCCTGGGTGAGCTGGGTGATCCTGCCGCTGTTTGCCTTTGCCAATGCCGGCGTCTCGTTAACCGGCGTGTCCGCTGATGGACTGCTGTCAGCGGTGCCAATCGGCATTATTTTGGGGCTGTTTATCGGTAAACCGCTGGGGATCACCCTGATCTGCTGGCTGGCAGTAAAAATGAAGATTGCGGCCTTGCCGGAAGGCACCCGCATGCAGGACATCGCGTCCGTCGGGCTGCTGTGCGGTATCGGCTTTACCATGTCGATCTTTATCGCCTCGCTGGCCTTTGATGCGGCCCATGAAGAGATGGTGACGCTGGCAAAATTGGGTATCCTGGTCGGTTCGGCTATCTCAGCGGTGATGGGGTACACGCTGCTGCGACTCAAATTGCGATAACGCGGCGCCGGTCAGCGTCGGCTGGCCGGTTCCGATCACGCCATCAGGGAGGCGCGCATGTCACACATAAACTTCAACCATCTGTATTACTTCTGGCAGGTGTGCAAAGCCGGTTCGGTGGTCGGCGCGGCAGATGCCCTTAATCTGACGCCGCAGACCATCACCGGACAGATCAAAGCGCTGGAGGACCGTCTGCAGGGCAAACTGTTTAAACGCCAGGGAAGAGGGCTGGTGCCATCTGAGCTCGGACAGCTGGTGTTCCGCTATGCCGACAAAATGTTTCAGCTCAGCCAGGAGATGCTGGATATCGTTAACTACCGCAAGGAAGCCAGTCTGCTGTTCGACGTTGGCGTGGCGGATGTGCTGTCGAAAAGGTTGGTCAGCCAGGTGCTGCAAACCGCGGTGGTCGACGAAGATAAAATTCATCTGCGCTGTTATGAATCGACCCACGAAATGCTGCTTGAGCAGCTGAGCCAGCACAAGCTGGATATGATCCTCTCCGACTGCCCAATCGATTCCACCCAGCAGGAAGGGCTGTTCTCCGTCAAGCTGGGCGAATCCTGCATCAGCTTCTGGTGTCAGGCACCGCAACCCGATTTGCCTTTCCCGGCCTGCCTTGAACAGCGAAAGCTGCTGATCCCCGGCCGTCGTTCGATGCTGGGACGAAAGCTGCTCAACTGGTTCCAGACCCAGGGACTGGAAGTGGATATTTTAGGCGAGTTTGACGATGCCGCACTGATGAAGGCGTTCGGTGCCAGCCACAATGCGATTTTTGTCGCGCCTTCAAGCTATGCAAACGATGTGTTTTTTGAGAAAGGGATTTTAGAACTGGGCAGGATAGACAGCGTGGTGGAAGAGTATCACGTGATATTTGCCGAGCGGATGATCCAGCATCCGGCGGTACAGCGTATCTGCAACAAGGACTTTACGGGGCTGTTTTCCTGAATTGCAGACACAAAAAAACCGGCAGAGCCGGTTTTTTCATCAAAGCCGATTAGCGGGCTGGAGATTAATCCAGTTTGCTGATCTGTGCAGCCAGATTTGCTTTATGGCGTGCAGCTTTGTTTTTGTGGATCAGGCCTTTAGCTGCCTGACGGTCCACAATTGGTTGCATTTCATTAAATGCATTCTGCGCAGCCGCTTTATCGCCAAGAGCGACAGCCGCGTAGACTTTCTTGATAAAAGTACGCAACATTGAACGACGGCTAGCGTTGTGCTTACGACGCTTCTCAGACGTTACTGCGCGTTTCTTAGCTGATTTGATATTAGCCAAGGTCCAACTCCCAAATAGTTCTATGAGGACAATTCAAAGGCCGAGGAATATGCCTCTTTCGCCCATGGTTGTCAATGGATTTGTGCAAATAAGCGCCGCCAAACACGCGACACTCTATTACGTTTCGATGGCGCAAGATTCTACCAGCTTCATCTCACCGAATACAGCTTAATCACAAGATAAATGCTATTGCCGCCTGACGGAGCAGTTTACCGCAGAAAATGCCGCGATAAACAGAGTAAAGCCGCATTCGCGGGTTAACCTTCAGAGCTGTACAAGGTATAATCCGCCGATTTCCACAAATTTGAGCCAGCCATGAAGTTTATCCGCGGCATACATAACCTTAGGGAGCAGCATCGCGGCTGCGTACTGACCATCGGTAACTTCGATGGCGTACATCGCGGCCATCAGGCGTTGCTGGCCCGACTGTGTGAAGAAGGACGCCAACGCAATTTGCCGGTGGTGGTGATGATCTTTGAACCGCAACCGCTTGAGCTGTTTGCGGCTGATAAAGCGCCTGCCAGGCTGACTCGCCTGCGGGACAAAGTGCGCTACCTGAGCGAAGCGGGTGTGGATGCGGTGCTGTGCGTGCGTTTCGACCGCCGCTTTGCCGCGCTGACCGCGCAAAGTTTTGTCACCGACTTACTGGTGGACAAGCTGGATGTGAAGTTCCTGGCCGTAGGCGATGACTTCCGCTTTGGCGCTGGTCGCCAGGGGGATTTCCTGTTATTACAGCATGCGGGCATCGAACATGGCTTTGATGTCATCAGTACCCAGACCTTCTGCGATGATGGCAAGCGCATCAGCAGCACGGCAGTCCGTCAGGCGTTGGCCGACGATAATCTGCCGCTGGCGGCTGCACTTCTTGGACATCCCTTCAGCATTTCAGGCCGGGTGGTGCACGGTGATGCACTGGGCCGGACGTTAGGCTTCCCTACCGCTAATCTGCCGTTACGACGCTATGTTTCGCCGGTGAAAGGGGTGTATGCCGTGGAAGTGCTGGGTCTGGGCGATAAACCTTTGCCTGGCGTTGCCAACATTGGCACACGCCCAACGGTCGCCGGCATGCGTCAGCAGTTAGAAGTTCACCTGCTGGACGTTGCAATGCACCTGTATGGACGCCATATAGACGTGGTGCTCTGTCAAAAAATACGAAATGAGCAGCGTTTTGCTTCACTTGACGAGCTCAAAGAGCAAATTGCTAAAGATGTGGTGAGCGCCCGGACATTTTTCGGGCTGAAAACACCGGTTTAAACAGAACCGAAATACGGAATCGAGAATCTGATGAGTGACTATAAATCTACCCTGAATTTGCCGGAAACGGGGTTCCCGATGCGTGGCGATCTGGCCAAGCGTGAACCGGGAATGCTGCAGCGTTGGTATGATGACAATCTCTACGGCATCATCCGCGAAGCCAAAAAAGGGAAAAAAACCTTTATCCTGCATGATGGCCCTCCGTACGCGAACGGCAGCATTCATATTGGTCACTCAGTTAACAAGATTCTGAAAGACATTATCGTTAAGTCCAAAGGTCTGTCGGGCTTCGACTCGCCGTATGTGCCGGGTTGGGACTGCCACGGTCTGCCGATTGAGCACAAAGTTGAGCAGATGATCGGTAAGCCAGGTGAGAAAGTCACCGCGGCAGAATTCCGTGCTGCCTGCCGTGAATACGCGGCCGAGCAGGTTGAAGGCCAGAAAAAGGACTTCATCCGTCTGGGCGTGCTGGGTGACTGGGATCGTCCTTACCTGACCATGAACTTCAAAACTGAAGCGAACATCATCCGTGCGCTCAGCAAAATTATCGGCAACGGCCACATGCACAAAGGCGCCAAGCCGGTGCATTGGTGCATGGATTGCCGCTCTGCGCTGGCAGAAGCCGAAGTCGAGTACTACGACAAAACCTCGCCCTCTATCGACGTGATGTTTAATGCCGTCGATAAAGACGCGGTACAGGCCAAATTTGGCGTCGCGCACGTTGACGGCCCCATCTCGCTGGTGATCTGGACCACCACGCCGTGGACCATGCCGGCTAACCGCGCCATCTCTCTGCATCCGGAGTTCGAATACGAACTGCTGCAGATCGAAGGCCGCGCGCTGATCCTGGCCAAAGACATGGTCGAGAGCGTGATGAAGCGCGTCGGCGTGAGCGAGTGGAAAGTGCTGGGCGAGGTGAAAGGGGCTTCTCTTGAGCTGCAGGCCTTCCAGCATCCTTTCCTCGATCACACTTCACCGGTTGTCCTCGGCGAGCACGTGACGCTGGAAGCGGGTACCGGTGCCGTTCACACCGCGCCGGGCCACGGTCCTGATGACTATGTTATCGGCCAGAAATACGGTATCGAAACCGCCAACCCGGTTGGGCCAGACGGCAGCTTCCTGCCAGGCACTTATCCCTCGCTGGATGGCGTAAACGTCTTTAAAGCCAACGACATGATCGTTGAGATCCTGCGTGAAAAAGGCGCGCTGCTGCATGTGGAAAAACTGCTGCACAGCTACCCACACTGCTGGCGCCACAAAACGCCAATCATCTTCCGTGCCACGCCGCAGTGGTTTATCAGCATGGATCAAAAAGGTCTGCGTGCGCAGTCACTGAAAGAGATCAAAGGCGTGCAGTGGATCCCAGACTGGGGCCAGGCGCGTATTGAATCGATGGTCGCCAACCGTCCAGACTGGTGTATTTCCCGCCAGCGTACCTGGGGCGTGCCGATGTCGTTGTTCGTGCATAAAGACACCGAGCAGCTGCACCCGGATACCCTTGAGCTGATGGAGAAAGTCGCTCAGCGCGTTGAGCAAGACGGTATTCAGGCCTGGTGGGATTTGGACGCCAGCGAGCTGATGGGCGCCGACGCAGAAAACTACGTCAAAGTGCCTGACACGCTGGACGTGTGGTTTGACTCCGGCTCAACCAGCTTCTCGGTGGTGGATGCCCGTCCTGAATTCAACGGTCACTCGCCGGACATGTATCTGGAAGGATCGGATCAGCACCGTGGCTGGTTTATGTCTTCCCTGATGATCTCGACGGCGATGAAAGGCAAAGCGCCTTACCGCCAGGTACTGACCCACGGTTTCACCGTTGATGGTCAGGGCCGTAAGATGTCGAAATCCATCGGCAACACCGTTTCACCACAAGACGTGATGAACAAGCTGGGTGGCGACATCCTGCGTCTGTGGGTGGCGTCTACCGATTACTCTGGCGAAATGGCCGTATCGGATGAGATCCTGAAACGCTCGGCTGACTCCTATCGCCGTATCCGTAACACCGCGCGCTTCCTGCTGGCTAACCTGAACGGCTTCAACCCAGAAACCGACAGCGTGAAGCCGGAAGAGATGGTGGTGTTGGATCGCTGGGCAGTGGGTCGTGCCAAAGCGGCGCAGGACGATATCCTCGCTTCGTATGAGAACTATGACTTCCATGAAGTCGTCCAGCGTCTGATGCAGTTCTGCTCGGTTGAGATGGGCTCCTTCTATCTGGATATCATCAAAGACCGTCAGTACACCGCGAAAGCCGATGGCCTGGCGCGTCGTAGCTGCCAGACCGCGCTGTATTACATCGCGGAAGCGCTGGTCCGCTGGATGGCGCCGATCATGTCCTTCACCGCAGATGAAATCTGGGGCGAACTGCCAGGCAAGCGCGAGAAGTATGTCTTCACCGGTGAGTGGTTCGACGGCCTGTTTGGTCTGGCGGACAACGAATCGATGAACGACAGCTACTGGGCTGAGCTGCTGAAAGTGCGCGGCGAAGTGAACAAAGTGATCGAGCAGGCGCGTGCTGATAAGCGCGTTGGCGGATCGCTGGAAGCAACGGTAACGCTGTACGCCGATGCCGATCTGGCTAAGAAGCTGGTTAGCCTGGGTGAGGAGCTGCGCTTTGTGCTGCTGACCTCGGGTGCCCAGGTGGCTGACTATGCGCTGGCAACCGAAGAAGCGCAGCAGAGCGAGCTGGTGAAAGGTCTGAAAATTGCCCTGCATAAAGCAGAAGGCGAGAAATGCCCACGCTGCTGGCATTACACTACTGACATTGGTCAGAGTGCCGAGCATCCGGACGTGTGCGGACGCTGTGCCACCAACATTGCGGGCGCTGGCGAACAGCGTAAGTTTGCCTGATGAGTAAACCTATCTTCTCGACCGGTTTACGCTGGGTCTGGCTGGTTCTGGTGGTGATTGCCATCGACTTCGCCAGCAAGCAGTGGATTATGAACACGCTGATGTTGCATGAGTCGATGTCAGTGATGCCGTTTTTCAACTTCTTCTATGCGCACAACTACGGGGCGGCGTTCAGCTTCCTCGCCGATAAGGGCGGCTGGCAGCGCTGGTTCTTTGCCGGCATCGCGGTGGCGATTGTGGTGGCGTTGCTGGTGATGATGTACCGCACTGCCGCCAGCAATAAGCTCAACAACATTGCTTACGCGCTGATTATTGGCGGCGCGTTAGGTAACCTGTTTGACCGCGCGTATCATGGCTTTGTCGTCGACTTTATCGACTTTTACGTTGGCGACTGGCACTTTGCCACGTTCAATATCGCCGACTGTGCCATCTGTATTGGTGCCGCACTGATCGTGCTGGAGGGCTTTCTCAGCCCGTCCGGCAAACCGGCAAAAAATTAAGGGCAGGGCATGACTGATTCTGTACAGCGCGAGAGCGCAGTGCTGGTGCATTTCACCTTGAAGCTGGAAGACGGCTCCACGGCGGAATCCACGCGCAATAACGGCAAGCCCGCGCTGTTCAGCCTGGGCGACGGCAGCCTGTCAGAAGGGTTGGAGTCGCATTTGCTGGGTCTGACCGTGGGCGAGAAGAAATCCTTCTCGCTGACGGCGGATGATGCTTTTGGCCAGAGCAGCCCGGATTTGATTCAGTATTTCTCCCGCCGGGATTTTACCCAGGCAGGCGAGCCTGAAATCGGCGCCATCATGCTGTTCAGCGGCATGGATGGCAACGAAATGCCCGGCGTGATCCGCGAGATTTCCGGTGATTCGATCACCGTTGATTTCAACCATCCGCTGGCCGGGCAGACTATCCACTTTGAGGTTGAAGTGCTGGAGATCGATCCGGTACTGGAGGCGACAAATGCAAATCCTGTTGGCTAATCCCCGCGGCTTTTGTGCCGGCGTCGATCGCGCCATCAGCATTGTGGAGCGCGCGCTGGAAATGTACGGCGCGCCAATCTACGTGCGTCATGAAGTGGTGCATAACCGCTATGTCGTCAACAGCCTGCGCGAGCGCGGTGCGATCTTTATTGAAGATATCGGGGAAGTGCCGGACGGCTCGATCCTGATTTTCTCCGCGCACGGTGTTTCTCAGGCGGTCAGGGCGGAAGCTAAAGCACGCGATCTGACCATGCTGTTTGATGCCACCTGTCCGCTGGTGACCAAAGTGCATATGGAAGTGGCGCGAGCCAGCCGCAGAGGCACTGAAGCGATCCTGATTGGTCACGCCGGCCACCCGGAAGTGGAAGGGACGATGGGCCAGTACAGCAGCCCGAAAGGCGGCATGTATCTGGTTGAAGCGCCCGAGGATGTCTATAAGTTGCAGGTTAAGGATGAAAACAACCTGTGCTTTATGACCCAGACCACGCTGTCGGTGGATGATACCTACGAAGTGATTGATGCGCTGCGTGCCCGTTTTCCGAAGATTGTCGGCCCGCGCAAAGATGACATCTGCTACGCCACCACCAACCGTCAGGAAGCCGTGCGCACGCTGGCAAAAGACGCCGACGTGGTGCTGGTGGTGGGTTCACGCAACTCCTCCAACTCCAACCGTCTGGCCGAGCTGGCGCAGCGTGCAGGGAAACTTGCGCGACTGATCGACTCCGCCGATGACATCCAGGAAGAGTGGATCAAAGGCGTGAGCTGTGTCGGTGTCACCGCCGGCGCTTCCGCACCTGACATTCTGGTGCAGGAAGTGATCCAGCGTTTGCGCGAGTTCGGTGGCGAAACCGCTATCGAGCTGATCGGCCGTGAAGAGAACATTGTTTTCGAAGTGCCGAAAGAACTCCGCGTCGACGTTCGCCAGGTCGACTAGCGGGTTCTGGGATATGGGACTGTTGTTTGATCGCTTAAGTCGTCTGGACGTTCAGGTGGCTCTCTCCCTTCCCCTCAAGCTTCAGTGTCGAATGGTCGATTGTGAACACCCAGGTCAACATCCTCTGAGTTGACCTGGGTGTTAACCAAATTCCTTTTAACGTTGACCTGTGCGTTCACCAGATCACCAACGCTCTTCAGAAGTTGAAGTTCTCCTCCCACTCATTCCCCCGATCAAAGCCAGACAAAATTTGTTTTACTGATAATCCGTCGCGTCTGGCATAAAATTCTAATCATGGTGTTTTTATTGTGGCGCAGAGGTTACCGCGTGGTTAACCTGTCAGCGCTTTGCATGCACAGACTTTATACAGGGATTCATTATGAACAATGCACAAATCCGCCTTGCCATTGTTGGCGCCGCAGGACGCATGGGGCGTCAGTTAATTCAGGCAGCACAGGAGGCGGACGGCGTGTGCTTAGGCGCAGCTTTGGTGCGTGAAGGTTCTTCACTGGTCGGCGTAGATGCCGGCGAGCTGGCCGGAACCGGCGCGACGGGCGTCAGGATTAGCGACAACCTGGACGCCGTGGTGAGCGACTTCGACGTGCTGATCGATTTTACCCGCCCTGAAGGCACGCTGGCGTATCTGGATTTTTGCCGTCAGCACCAGAAAGCGATGGTGATCGGTACCACCGGCCTGGATGACTCGGCCAAAGCGGCGATCAAAGAAGCGTCACATGAGATTGCTATCGTGTTCGCAGCGAACTTTAGCGTGGGTGTGAACCTGGTGCTGAAACTGCTGGAAAAAGCCGCCAAAGTGATGGGCGACTATGCCGATATCGAAATCATTGAGGCTCACCACCGTCATAAAGTGGATGCGCCATCCGGGACCGCGCTGGCGATGGGCGAAGCGATTGCCGATGCAATGGACTGGGATTTAAATGAGCACGCCGTGTATGCCCGCGAAGGCCATACCGGTGAACGTAAGGCACAAACCATTGGTTTTGCGACCGTTCGTGCCGGCGATATCGTTGGCGAACACACCGCGATGTTTGCGGATATCGGTGAGCGCGTAGAGATAACACACAAGGCTTCAAGCCGCATGACCTTCGCGAAAGGCGCAGTTCGTGCAGCTGACTGGTTAAGCACGCGAAAAGCAGGTCTTTATGATATGCGAAGCGTGTTGAATTTAGATGATTTATAAGTGTTGTGCACCATCGTGATGTGGTTATTTCAATCATAAGTTTCTGATTGGTAAGGGCAATAATTTTATTGCCCTTTTTATTTTGTAATAATCCTGACTTGAGTTAATTTTCTATCCATAATGGTTATTATGGGGTTTTATCTTCAATTTATTCCGCAAAAATTGTTAATTTTGACCATTTGGTCCACTTTTTAACGCCATTTTCCCTTTTCCTATGCACATCCCGTCAGGCAACCGGTTTTATGGACTGGATATCTGTTCTTTTCAGGGTAAATCCTCCGATTTCCTCTCCAGTTGAGTAAAAGACTAAGAAAAAGTGAGCTGCGGGGTAGACAACAGAGTGAGCGATCATTAGAATGCGCGCAATTTGCCAAAAATCGAGAATTCAGGCGGTTTTTGCATTGATTTATGGCTCTGTTATGAATTAATATGCAAATAATGTGACTGTTTATTCTCAGGAGGATGTTTTGATTAAGTCAGCGCTATTGGTTCTCGAAGACGGAACCCAATTCCACGGTCGGGCCATCGGGGCAACAGGATCGGCAGTGGGGGAAGTTGTTTTCAACACTTCAATGACCGGTTATCAAGAAATCCTCACTGATCCTTCCTATTCCCGCCAGATCGTTACTCTTACTTATCCCCATATCGGCAATGTCGGCACCAATTCCGCTGACGAAGAATCCTCTCAGGTACATGCTCAGGGCCTCGTCATTCGTGACCTGCCGCTGATTGCCAGCAACTTCCGTAATGAAGAAGGGCTGTCTGAGTATCTGACGCGTCACAACATTGTCGCTATTGCCGATATCGATACGCGTAAGCTGACCCGTCTGCTGCGCGAAAAAGGGGCGCAGAACGGCTGCATCATCGCCAGCGACGCACCTGATGCGCAGCTGGCTCTGCAGCAGGCGAAAGCCTTCCCGGGCCTGAAAGGAATGGATCTGGCGAAAGAAGTGACCACCAGTGAAAGCTACAGCTGGCTGCAAGGCAGCTGGACGCTGGACGGATTGCCGGACGCGAAGCAAGAAGCCGACCTGCCTTTCCATGTCGTGGCCTATGACTACGGCGTGAAGCGCAACATCCTGCGCATGCTGGTTGACCGTGGCTGTCGTCTGACGATTGTGCCGGCGCAAACGCCAGCAGAAGAGGTGCTGAAGATGAACCCGGATGGCATCTTCCTCTCTAACGGACCTGGGGACCCGGAACCGTGTGATTACGCGATTGCGGCAATTAAAGCGTTCCTGGAAACCGACGTGCCGGTCTTCGGCATCTGCCTTGGCCACCAGTTACTGGCGCTGGCCAGCGGGGCAAAAACCGTCAAGATGAAGCTGGGCCACCACGGCGGCAACCATCCGGTGAAAGACCTGGATAACAACACCGTGATGATCACCGCACAGAACCACGGCTTCGCCGTAGACGAAACCAACTTACCGGCAAACCTGCGAGTGACGCACACCTCGCTGTTTGACCAGACGGTACAGGGCATTCACCGCACTGATAAAGCAGCGTTCAGCTTCCAGGGTCACCCGGAAGCCAGCCCGGGCCCACACGATGCCGCGCCGCTGTTCGATCACTTTATCGAACTGATCGAAGCCTACCGTTCAACCGCTAAATAATCAGGAGCGAGAAAATGCCAAAACGTACCGACATAAAAAGTATCCTGATCCTTGGCGCTGGCCCGATCGTGATCGGCCAGGCCTGCGAATTTGACTACTCTGGTGCACAGGCCTGTAAAGCCCTGCGCGAAGAGGGTTACCGCGTGATTCTGGTTAACTCCAACCCGGCAACCATCATGACTGACCCGGAAATGGCCGATGCGACCTATATCGAGCCGATCCATTGGGAAGTTGTGCGCAAGATTATCGAAAAAGAGCGCCCGGATGCGGTTCTGCCAACCATGGGCGGCCAGACCGCACTGAACTGTGCGCTGGAACTGGAACGCCAGGGCGTGCTGGAAGAGTTCGGCGTGGCGATGATTGGTGCTACCGCCGATGCCATCGACAAAGCAGAAGACCGTCAGCGCTTTGATAAAGCGATGAAGAGCATCGGTCTGGATACCGCGCGTTCAGGCTTCGCACACAACATGGAAGAAGCCTATGCGGTTGCCGCAGACGTTGGCTTCCCATGCATCATCCGCCCTTCCTTTACCATGGGCGGTTCAGGTGGCGGTATTGCCTATAACCGTGAAGAGTTTGAAGAGATTTGCGAACGCGGTTTGGATCTTTCCCCAACCAACGAGCTGCTGATTGATGAGTCGCTGATTGGCTGGAAAGAGTACGAGATGGAAGTGGTGCGTGATAAAAACGACAACTGCATCATCGTCTGCTCGATTGAAAACTTCGATGCGATGGGCATCCACACCGGTGACTCCATCACCGTGGCGCCAGCCCAGACCCTGACCGACAAAGAATATCAAATCATGCGTAACGCCTCGATGGCGGTACTGCGTGAAATCGGCGTAGAAACCGGTGGCTCCAACGTGCAGTTCTCCGTTAACCCGGCGAATGGCCGTCTGATCATCATCGAAATGAACCCACGCGTGTCGCGCTCTTCTGCGCTGGCGTCGAAAGCCACCGGCTTCCCGATTGCTAAAATCGCGGCCAAACTGGCGGTAGGTTACACGCTTGATGAGCTGATGAACGACATCACCGGTGGTCTGACCCCGGCTTCGTTCGAACCGTCTATCGACTACGTTGTGACCAAAATCCCTCGCTTCAACTTCGAGAAATTTGCCGGCGCCAATGACCGCCTGACCACGCAGATGAAGTCGGTGGGTGAAGTGATGGCGATTGGCCGCACCCTGCAGGAATCCATGCAGAAAGCGCTGCGCGGCCTCGAAGTTGGCGCACATGGCTTTGACCCGAAAGTTGACCTGAACGATGCGGAAGCGATGACGGTTATCCGTCACGAGCTGAAAGACGCCGGTTCTGACCGTATCTGGTACATCGCGGATGCGTTCCGTGCGGGCATGAATGTGGAAGAGATCTTCAGCCTGACCAACGTTGACCGCTGGTTCCTGGTACAGATTGAAGAGCTGGTTCAGCTGGAAGGCCAGGTTGCCCGCGAAGGCGTCAATGGCCTGACGGCGGACTTCCTGCGTACCCTGAAGCGTAAAGGCTTTGCCGATGCGCGTCTGTCTGCGCTGGCGGGTGTGTCTGAAGCTGAAGTACGTAAGCTACGTGAGCAGTACAATCTGCACCCGGTGTATAAGCGTGTCGATACCTGTGCGGCGGAATTCTCTACCGATACCGCTTACATGTACTCCACCTATGAAGAAGAGTGCGAATCCAACCCTAACAGCGACCGTGAGAAAATCATGGTGCTGGGCGGCGGTCCAAACCGTATCGGCCAGGGCATTGAGTTCGACTACTGCTGTGTCCATGCTTCACTGGCGCTGCGTGAAGACGGTTATGAGACCATTATGGTCAACTGTAACCCTGAAACCGTCTCCACCGACTACGACACCTCCGACCGTCTGTACTTCGAGCCGGTAACGCTGGAAGACGTGCTGGAAATCGTGCGTATTGAGAAGCCGAAAGGTGTGATCGTGCAGTACGGTGGCCAGACGCCACTGAAACTGGCGCGTGAGCTGGAAGCCGCTGGCGTGCCGATTATCGGTACCAGCCCGGATGCCATCGACCGTGCAGAGGACCGCGAGCGTTTCCAGCAGGCGGTTGAACGCCTGGGTCTGAAGCAGCCGGCAAACTCCACCGTGACGGCGATTGAGCAGGCGGTAGAGAAAGCGGCGGTGATTGGCTATCCGCTGGTTGTGCGTCCTTCTTACGTGCTCGGCGGTCGTGCGATGGAAATCGTGTATGACGACATCGACCTGAAGCGCTACTTCCAGAATGCGGTTGCCGTATCTAACGATGCGCCGGTGCTGCTGGACCGCTTCCTCGACGACGCGGTAGAAGTGGATGTGGATGCGATTTGCGACGGTGAGCGCGTGCTGATTGGCGGCATTATGGAGCATATCGAGCAGGCGGGCGTGCATTCCGGTGACTCCGCGTGTTCACTGCCAGCCTACACGCTGAGCAAAGAGATTCAGGACGTGATGCGTCAGCAGGTTGAGAAGCTGGCCTTCGAACTCTGCGTACGTGGCCTGATGAACGTGCAGTTTGCGGTGAAAGACAACGAAGTTTACCTGATTGAGGTGAACCCACGTGCTGCCCGTACCGTACCGTTTGTTTCCAAGGCGACCGGTGTGCCGCTGGCGAAAGTGGCGGCACGCGTAATGGCAGGCAAAACGCTGGCAGAGCAGGGCATTACGGAAGAAGTCATTCCGCCTTACTACTCGGTGAAAGAAGTGGTGCTGCCGTTTAACAAGTTCCAGGGCGTTGACCCCATCCTCGGCCCTGAAATGCGTTCAACCGGTGAAGTCATGGGTGTTGGCAAAACCTTCGCAGAAGCGTTCTCGAAAGCGATGCTGGGCGCGGCGAGCAACATGAAGAAAACCGGTCGTGCCTTGCTGTCCGTGCGTGATGGCGACAAAAAGCGCATCGTTGCGCTGGCCGCCAAGCTGCAGTCACTGGGCTTCGAACTGGACGCGACTCACGGTACCGCAGTGGTGCTGGGTGAAGCAGGGATCAACATCCGCCTGGTCAACAAGGTGCATGAAGGCCGTCCGCATATCCAGGACCGTCTGAAAAACGGTGAGTATGCTTACATCGTAAACACCACCGCAGGACGCCAGGCGATTGAGGATTCCAAACTGATCCGCCGCAGCGCGCTGCAGTACAAGGTGCACTACGACACCACGCTGAACGGTGCCTTTGCTACGGCAAACTCACTGAGCGCAGATCCCACCGCGCAGGTTATCTCCGTTCAGGAAATGCACGCGCAGATCCAGGGCTAAGTCTCTGTCAGCAAATATCGATCCCCGCTTCGGCGGGGATTTTTTTTGCCTGAAATTCACGATATTTGCTGCGGGTAATTTCTGAATAAGCTCGGAGAATTCCGGGCTTAAGAAGAGGCAACGCTTTCTACTGATAGAGCCATTTTCCGGCCCGGGCTGATTCAGCCAACATGTTGAGTGTCAGTGGTAACGGTTCGTCCTCGTCATTCCCGCATCTACAAAGCGCAAAGACCGAAAAACCAGACGCTTCAACAGGCCAATATTTCACGAAATCAAACCCGGCAGGGGCAACCTTAAATTTCCCGAAATACTCTTCCATTATTTCGTCACCTGCCTCACAGGCCCACACATAGCGCCCGGTTGAAAGGCTGGTATCCATCGTGACGGGCCAGCGCTTTTTGGAAAAAAAGCCCGGTTTGTTAAACCGTTCATTATACCAATCAAGGATGTCCTCATTACTCACCATAGGCGATCTTCCTCCCTGGCAATGGTGTTGTAACGGTTAGTAGCCTTATAGGCAATGGTAGCTATGTCTTCCGTTAATATTACCCATCCAAGTATGGGGATCCATCGACCAACAAAAGCCCCCAGATTTGTTACATAGGAGAATTTAGCCTCCGAATGCTTCCATTGGTGAGAGTAGGCCAGTGTTTAACTTCTATGTTAAGCCATTGCCGCAGATGATAGCTCAGGGTAGACGTACCTGGAGTGGCTCCGAATGGTTTTGCACGCGTCGCCTTAATAGGTTGGCCGAGAATGATTAATGCATTGAATGTTCCCATCCAGGTATTTCCATGTGATTTTCTGCTAGCGCAGTTGGACAGCCTCTTTATGTCCCACATTAACGACGGTTTTTGTATCGTGCATCATAGGGACAACGGAGACAATTTTTACGCCTTCAAGGAACATGTTGAAGTACTCATCTCCCTGTCCGGCATCATTGATGCGGTACCACTTTAACTCTGCGGATTCTAATGTCTGACCAGTGGCTACGGCCTTATATAAGTATGGAGAAGAGGGGTCAAACTCCTTCTCAACTTGCATCGCGCCATGCAAGCGGGTGCCTGTCAGTTTGCCTGTGCCATTATCAGTTGGGATGCTTAATGAGTGATTGAACGATGTGATTTCGATTGAATACTCGCGGTCTTTGACATCAACAGAACCTTTGATGAGCGCGCCGCCGTCATCCTTGAGCCATAAGTATGCTGGTATAGCCATTTCTTTAAATCTCCCTATATAAAGTACGACTCTCATAAATCTCCATGACATTAATTTGAAGGGAAGATGTGAGTAAAGTTCATTTTTTTGCCTGAAATTCCCCCATCCTCACCCCCCCCTCGCTGGCCGATTGTTGTGCAATCGGTTAACTACTTGCACCTCTTTTAATCAGAGCTTTTTATTATCTTCAGGCGATTCCCCCATAAAATCAGTAGCTTGATTTATTGGCACCCAAATTGCTTTAAGGGAAAGGTAGAGTTGTTGGACCAATTATTCAGGGGAAGCCATGTCAGCATCGATCGGTAGTCTCGGCCCGATTGCGGTACAGCACAGTGACGTGCTGGTACTGGACGCGCTGACCCGTTACGTCGCCCAAAGCGGCACCCAAATCGGCGAGCGTTTACCCCCGGAACGCGTGCTTGCAGAAAAGCTCGGCGTCAGCCGTAACACCGTGCGTGAAGCCCTTAAACGGTGGGAAGCGCTGGGTATCATTGTTCGCCGTAAAGGCAGTGGCACTTTTCTCTATGCTGAAGTCACCAGTGATGACAGTTTCCTGTCGCTGCGTTTCAAAAACGACTCCAGCAATATGCTTCATGCGCTGGAGGTGCGCCGGATTATTGAAAGCGAATCCTGCGCGCTGGCGGCGGTCCGTGCTTCCGATGACGATCTGCGTGAAATTGAGATCCGGCTGGAAGAGATGGAAAGAGTCCATCTGGCAGTCGGTTCTGCCGGGGCAGAAGACTGGGCATTTCACGCCAGCATTTACCACGCGGCGCACAATCCGCTGCTACTTCGGATGGTGGTGGGTCTTTACGACACGCTGCATGCCTTTTTTGAATCACCGCCTGAACAGGCGCTGTTTAGCGATTCGTTTTCCCTGCATCGCACCCTGTATGAAGCCATTGCCGACCGGAATGCGGAAGAAGCACGACGCATCAGCCATTTAATTCTCGATATAACCGAGCGTGATATGAAGGAAGTGATTAATGCAGCCTGAAAAGCCCTTTAGTGAACAAACCCGACTGACCCACGATCAACGCCATGATAAAGGCGCGGTTTCCCCGCCCATCTATCAATCCTCTTTGTTCAGCTTCAGTGATTACGACAGCATGATTGCTCGCTTTCGTGGCGACAGCGATCGGCCGTTGTATTCGCGGGTCGATAACCCGACGGTCAAAGTTCTGCAGGACAAAATGGCCGAACTGGAGGGTGGGGAAGCCTGCCTGGCTTTTGGCAGCGGGATGGCGGCGATCAGCAACGCCATTCTGAGCGTGGTCCAGCCCGGCGATAAGGTGGTTTGCATCAATCACGTCTACCCGGATACCTACCGCTTCCTGAAAGGGTTCTGCACCCGCTTTAACATCAGCAGTGAGTTTGTCGATGGCGACTCGCTTGAGGCGATTGCCGCCGCGCTGCCGGGTGCGAAGTTGCTGTATCTCGAAAGCCCAAGCAGTTGGGTGATGAGTGAACAGGATTTGCAGAAGATTGCCACGCTGGCGAAAGAGCACAAGGTGATCACCCTGATTGATAACAGCTGGGCCTCGCCGCTGTTCCAGAAGCCGCTGGCGCAGGGCATCGATATGGTGGTGCATTCCGCGTCGAAATACATTGGTGGTCACAGCGATGTGGTGGCTGGACTGGTTATCGCCAATGCAGAACGCATCAGCGCCATCTCGCGTTATATCAGCCCGTTCCTTGGCGGTAAGCTGTCGGCTAATGAAGCCTGGCTGCTGATCCGTGGCCTGCGTACCTTGCCGTTACGCATGCGGCAGCACCATGAAAGTGCGCTGCAGCTGGCTTCTCAACTTCAGGACCATCCGCAGATCCATGCGGTAAACCATCCGGGCCTGCACAAAGCCGCCTTTTCAACCCTCAGCGGCTACAGCGGGCTGTTCTCTTTTGAGCTGGATGAGTCGGTCGATATTCCGACCTTCTGTAACGCGTTGCAGCTATTCCATATGGGTGTGAGCTGGGGAGGGTTTGAAAGTCTGGTGATGCCCGCTATTTCGGTGCTGAACCAGTCCGGTGATTTTAACTCCGCCGTTGATTTTGGCGTCTCACCGCGCGTGATCCGCGTCTCCATCGGTCTGGAAAATACCGCAGATTTGTGGAACGACCTGCAGCAGGCGATTGCCGCCGCACGCCAGTAACCTGATTGCCCGCACTCCATTAAAGAGAGGTCATGAAAATGCGACAGCCTTTACGCTCTTTGTTACTTAACAGCGTCCTGATTACCCTGGGAATGTGCAGCGCCTACAGCACAGTGGCCGCCACCAAACTGACGCTGGTGGAAGTGATCACCAGCCCGGCCCGCACGGCGATGCTGCAGAAAATGCTGAGCGAATATAAAACCCAGCACCCGGAGACGGAAATCGAAGTGATCTCCCTTCCCTGGGGGCAGGCGTTTGAAAAACTGGGCACCATGATGCAAAGCGGGCAGGTGCCGGATGTGGTTGAAATGCCGGATACCTGGCAAGGGCTGTATGCCAGCAACAATATGCTGGTGGATCTCGAACCTAAGCTGAAGGCGTGGCCAAACACCGCCAACCTGACCGACAAAACGCTGGATATGGCGCGGGCGTCGGACGGTAAAGCCAATATGGTTCCTTACGGTTTCTATCTGCGTGCCATGTTCTGGAATAAGAAACTCTTCCAGCAGGCAGGCTTGAGTGGCCCACCAAAAACCATGGATGAGTTTGTGGCGGATGCCAAAAAGATCAGCGCGCTGGGCAATGGCATCAGCGGGTACTGCATGCGCGGCGGCGTAGGTGGCACCAATGCGTGGATGATGTTTATGACCACCATGAACGGTTCACCGGCTTTCTTTGATAAAGACGGGAACAGCACGCTGACCCAGCCTGGGGCGATCAAAGGCGCGCAGCTGCTGGTCGATATGTACAAGCAGGGCGGTGCACCGAAGGACAGCGTCAACTGGGGCTTCAATGAAATTGTCTCCGGCTTCTACTCCGGAAAATGCGCCATGCTGGACCAGGATCCCGATGCCCTGATCGCCATCAAAAACAGCATGAATCCGGATGACTTTGGCGTGGCGCCAATGCCGGTCGGGCCATCAGGCAAAGCCTATCCGACCATTGGCTACACCGGCTGGTCGATCTTCAAGCAGGCTAAATACCCGGATGACGCCTGGCAACTGATCCAGTTCCTTAGCAGTGAAGCCAATAACCTCACCTGGTCGAAGTTTGTCGGCACCTTGCCAATCTACAAAGGGGCCGAGAACGATCCGTTCTACCACTCACCCCAGTTTGCGGGCTGGTTCACCGAGCTTAACGATGCGAAATACGTTCCCCTGACCATGCCAACCCATCTGAAAGGCTGGGGCTATTTCAACTCGGTCACGGTGAAAGAGAGTACTCAGGAAACGTTGTTAGGGGAAAACGACACGACCTCGATGGTGGAGGATTGGGCCAAATACCTGACCAAAGAGCAAAAAGCCTGGATGGCTACTCAGTAACCCACGCGCCCCCGTCGTGACGGGGGCGGCAATGGAGACGGAATTATGATGCTGGACGTCAGAACGGTTGAAACTGCCAGACCGCCGCGCTTCCACCGGCTGCGGATGCTGGCAGAGCCCTGGCTGTATATGAGCCCAACGCTGATCCTGATTGGCCTGTTTATCTTCGTGCCGATGATGATCGGCATCTCGTACGCTTTCCAGAATATCCAGCTACTTAATCCGCTGGATAGCGGCTGGGTGGGACTGGATAACTTTCGCGAAATGTTTGATGACCGCCGCTTCTTTAAGGCGCTCGGGCACACCGCAAACTGGACGCTGACGTCATTGGGACTGCAGTTTTTCCTCGGGCTTGGGCTGGCGCTGTTGCTTAACCGGGAGTTTCCGCTACGGCGCTGGGTACAGGCGCTGGTGTTTCTCCCCTGGGCAGTTCCGGCGTTTCTGTCCGGATTAACCTGGTCATGGTTGCTGAACCCGGTGATCGGCATTTTGCCGCACTGGATGACGGCCCTGCATTTGATTAGCGAACCTTACAACATTCTCTCCGATCCCCAACTGGCGCTGTATGGGCCGGTGATCGCCAACGTCTGGTTTGGCATTCCCTTTTTCGCCATCACCCTGTTAGCGGCATTGCAGTCGATCCCGAAAGATCTGTATGAAGCGGCCTCAATGGATGGTGCCAACAGCTGGCAGCAGTTCAGACGGGTGACGCTGCCTTTTCTGGCGCCGATGATCGCCATTACCGTCATGCTCCGGACCATCTGGATTGCTAACTTTGCTGACCTGATCGTGGTGATGACCGATGGCGGACCTGCCGGATCGACCTCGATTCTGTCGAGCTATATCTTCACCACTGCCTATCGCAAGCTGGACTTTGGCTATGCCTCCGCGATGGCGGTTTTCCTGCTGATCCTGATGACCTGCTATGCCCTGGTGCTGCTGCGGATCCGTCATCAGATGCTGAAATAAGGAGAGCATGATGCGCCAGCTATTACGTCTGATGGGGCACCGGGTGGGCATTCTGGCTTACCTGCTGTTTGCCTTATTTCCGCTGTACTGGGTGATCAAAATTTCGGTGACGCCTGACAAGCTGCTCTACAGCGAAGGAGTGAAAATGTGGCCGAGCGCTTTCACCTTCGAGCATTTCAGACGGGTGTTTGTTGAGAGCGACTTTCCAACCTTCTTCAGCAATAGCCTGATCGTCTCGTTTTCCACGGCAGCACTGGCAACGGTAATTTCCGCGCTGGCGGGCTATGCCTTTTCCCGCTTCTCCTTCAAAGGAAAAACGGTGATTGCTGCCCTGTTGCTGTTCACCCAGATGTTCCCACTGGTGATGATCCTCGCCCCAATTTACAAGGTGATGGCGCCGTTAGGATTAACCAATAATCTGCTGGGGTTAATCCTGATTTACACCGCCTTTAACGTCCCTTTTGCCACCTTCCTGATGCAGTCCTTTTTCGATGCCATTCCCAAAGACCTGGAGGAATCGGCGATGCTGGAAGGCTGTACGCGTTTTCAGGCGTTAGTAAAAGTGCTGGCACCGCTGACCTTACCGGGCATGGCGGCCACGTTAGGGTTCGTCTTTACCGCCGCATGGAGCGAGCTGCTGTTCTCGCTGATGCTAATCAATAAGAACTCGGTGATGACCTTTCCGGTCGGACTACTGAGTTTTGTCTCGAAATTCGCCGTTTCATGGGGAGATATGATGGCAGCCGCCGTGCTGGCGCTGATCCCTGCCTGTCTGTTTTTCGCGTTCATTCAGCGTTACCTCATTCAGGGGCTGACGGCGGGTGCGGTAAAAGGATAATCATCATCATGGCTCAAATCTCTCTTTCGCAAATTGAAAAGCGCTACGGCAACGTTGAAGTGCTGCGTGACATCAATCTGACCATTGCTGACGGCGAATTCGTGGTGCTGGTGGGTCCGTCAGGCTGCGGTAAATCGACGCTGTTAAGGACCATCGCCGGGCTCGAACTGGCCAGCAGCGGAGATATTCGCATTGGAAACCGGTTGATGAATCAGGTCGCGCCGAAAGATCGTGATATCTCGATGGTGTTCCAGAGCTACGCGCTCTATCCGCATCTAACGGTCGCGCGCAATATGGGATTCAGCCTGGAAGTGCAGAAGCGGCCTAAAGCCGAAATTGAGGCGGCGGTTAAACGGGCGGCCGAGATTTTAAGCCTGACCGCCTTGTTGGATCGTCGCCCGAAAGAACTTTCCGGCGGCCAGCGCCAGCGTGTGGCGATGGGAAGGGCGATTGTCCGCCAGCCCAAGGTGTTTCTGTTTGATGAACCCTTATCTAACCTCGATGCACAGCTGCGTGGGCAGATGCGCGTGGAGATCAAAAAACTCCATCAGCAGATGAACAACACCATCGTCTACGTGACCCATGATCAGGTGGAAGCGATGACGCTGGCCGACCGCATCGTGGTGCTTAACCACGGGGTTATTCAGCAGGTGGGTACGCCGTTAGAGCTGTACGACACGCCCGCCAATAAGTTTGTCGCCAGCTTTATCGGATCGCCGCCAATGAACTTTATCAGCGGCAACATCCAACGCCATGATCTGGGCCTGAGCCTGCAGGTCAGCGCCGAACTTTCCCTGCCGTTACTGGAGCGGGCCACGCCGCTCAGTCATGGCAAAGCGGTGATTTATGGCATCCGCCCGGAAAATATCCTGCTGTGCGATCTGGTCGATCAGGGAGCGATGCCGTTTACCGTGTCGTTGATTGAGCCTACCGGCTTGTCTGAGTTAATTCATGGCACGCTGGCCGGGGAACCGATGATGATTTACTGCACGCAGCGATCGGGCTGTGCGCCGGGGGATGTCAGAGGGGTGAAGTTTGATCTGGAGCGGGTACAGCTGTTTGATGCCGACAGCCAGCAGCGGTTGCCGTAGCCGGTCAGGTTGACCGGCCTGCCGCAGGCGTTAAGCGCGGCAGGCCGGTTCGCGCGATCAGGAGAGCGCGACCTTGATGCCCAGCGCAATCAGCACGCCGCCCAGCAGTTTATCCACCAGCTTTTGCGCCTTCGCCAGGCCACGACGGACCGGGGCGCTCTGGATGATCACCACCAGCAACGGCCACCAAATCGAGGAGAGCATCAGGATGATCGCCGCGTACCAAATCTTCTCGCCGAAACCGGTATGCACGTTAAGCACCTGGGTAAACATCGACAGGAAAAACAGCGTGGCTTTGGGGTTCAGCAGGTTACACAGGTAGCCCTGCAGAAACGCCTTCTTCAGCGAGGTAGTTTCCGGCTCGATATTGCTGAGATCCATTTTGCTGTTGCCACGCGACATCAGGGCCTGCACACCGATGTAGATCAGATAGGCCGCGCCGACATACTTCAGCATCATAAACAGCCACGGCGTAGTGGTAATCACCACCGCCAGACCTGCCACGCAGTAAGCCATATGCGTCGCGACGGCACAGTTGACCCCCAGCGCGGTAAACATTGCGGCTGTGCGGGGATAACGGGCGGCATTCTTGATAATCAGGAAGAAATCGGGGCCGGGAGAGAGCATTCCCAGAGCCGCGATCGTGGCGATAATCAAGCTGGTCTCTAACATGGTGGCATCCTGTAGCAAATGAGGGGCGGATTCTAGCACGTTCGCGGGCTTTTTTAGCTATCAGCCAGAGCAAATACAACGCAAACGTTCCCTTGAAGAACCTTTACGCAAATCCCCCGCCAGGGGTATCGACGAAAGTTTCACCTTTACGTATGATGGCGCCAATTTTACCCCCTTTACTGAGTTTCTATGATGATAAGCCTGATTGCGGCCATGGCGGCCGACCGCGTTATTGGAATGGATAATGCCATGCCGTGGCACCTGCCAGCCGATTTGGCCTGGTTTAAACGCCAGACCCTGGATAAGCCGGTGATCATGGGCCGCCGCACCTGGGAGTCCATCGGACGCCCGCTGCCAGGCAGACTGAATATTGTGATCAGCAGCCAGCCGGGCGATGCGGAAGGCGTCAGCTGGGTGACCTCTATCGACGAGGCGCTGCAGGCAGCCGGAGAAGTGGACGAAGTGATGGTCATCGGTGGCGGTCGCATCTATGAACAGCTGTTGCCGCGTGCCGATCGTCTGTATCTGACGCACATTGATGCGGAAGTGGTGGGCGACACTACCTTCCCGGATTTCGAGCCGGAAGAGTGGCAGTCGACCTTCAGTGAATTCCACGATGCGGATGAGAAGAACAGCCACAGCTTCTGCTTCGAAATTTTGCAACGTCGTTAATCACCACCCGCCAGATGTGACAATGCCAGACCGGAGTCTGGCATTGGCTAAGCCGCTTTATCGCGTCACTCTTCCAGCGCACGTTCGCGGTTGGAAGGCTGAACGAACCACGCTTTATCTTCCCAGCGCAGCATCGTCAGCACGCCACCCCAGCAACAGCCGGTATCCAGGCCAATAATTCCTTCCGGAGTGCCTTTGCCTTCCAGCGAGGCCCAGTGACCAAACACAATGGTGTACTCGCTGGCGACCGGGCCCGGAATATCAAACCAGGGTTTTAGCGGCGGTGGAGCGGTGTCGGGCGTATCCTTGCAGATCATATCCAGCTGCCCGTTCGGGAAGCAGAAGCGCATCCGCGTTAAGGCGTTGGTGCTGAAACGCAGACGCGCCAGCCCACTGAGTTCCGGCGTCCAGTTATTCGGCATGTCACCGTACATGGCGTCGATAAACAGCGGGTAGGTATCGCTGGAGAGGACCGCTTCAACTTCGCGGGCGCAGGTTTTCGCCGTTTCAATATCCCACTGCGGGGTGATCCCGGCGTGCGCCATCACCAGCTTTTTCTCTTCATCCACCTGCAGCAGCGGCTGGCGACGCAGCCAGTTGATCAGCTCGTCGGCATCGTCTGCTTCCAGCAACGGCGTCAGGCGATCCTTGGGCTTATTACGGCTGATGCCGGCATAGACCGCCAGCAAATGCAGATCGTGATTGCCCAACACCAGGCGCACACAGTCACCGAGTGAACGCACGTAGCGCAGCACGTCCAGCGATCCCGGACCGCGGGCCACCAGATCGCCGGTCAGCCACAGCGTATCCTGCTGAGGATCGAAAGCGACCTGCTCCAGCAGGGAATGAAGTTCGTCATAGCAACCGTGGACGTCACCGATCAGATATGTGCTCATTGGACCTTTCCAGGCAGACGTGTTCCTGAGCCGTTAAGCCCGATCGCCGTCTGTGCAATCAGATGAATTAATGAAGTTGGCTGGGAACGGCCATGCGGAACACCGGGATCTCAACCTGAAAGCTTGCGCCCTGATGGTCGATCATCACGTAATGTCCCTGCATGGTGCCCATCGGCGTTTCCAGCACGGCGCCGCTGGTATACTGAAATTCACTGCCGGGCTGGATGTGCGGCTGCTCGCCAATCACGCCTTCACCCTGAACTTCGGTTTCACGGCCATTACCATTGGTAATCAACCAGTAGCGGCCCAGTAGCTGAACGGCGTTACGCCCCAGATTGCGTATTGTGACGGTATAAGCAAAAACATAACGTTCTTCTTCAGGCACAGATTGCGAAGGAATATAGGCACTCTGAACATGGACACATACACGAGGCGTATCGATCATTCTGCTACTTCTCCGGCGTCTGGGTCTGAGGCTGGGTCTGCGGATGCGCAATCAGCCAGTTAGCTAACTGGCAATACTGCGCCACAGTGATGTTTTCAGCCCGCAAGGTCGGGTCGATGTTCATCTCCTGTAAGACTTCCAGCGAGAACAGATGCCCCAGGCTATTGCGCAGCGTTTTACGACGCTTACCAAAGGCTTCTGTGGTGATTCGGGTCAGCACGCGCATGTCGGTGACCGGATGTTCAATTTTCGCGTGCGGCATCAAACGCACCACCGCTGAATCAACTTTAGGCGCTGGCGTAAAGGATTCGGGCGGCACTTCCAGTACCGGGATCACCTGGCAATAATACTGCGCCATCACGGTGAGACGGCCGTAGGCTTTGCTGCCAGGGCCCGCGACCAATCGGTTAACCACTTCTTTTTGCAGCATAAAATGCATATCACGAATTGCCGTGGCATAGCTGAAAAGATGGAACATCAGCGGCGTGGAGATGTTGTAAGGCAGGTTACCAAATACGCGCAGCGACTGGCCTTTTTCGCGAGCATACTCAGCGAAGTCAAAGGCCATGGCATCCTGCTGGAAGATCGTCAGCTTCGGTCCCAAAAACGGATGGGTTTGCAGACGCGCCGCCAAATCACGGTCGATTTCAATGACGGTCATGGCGTCCAGACGCTCGCCAACCGGTTCGGTTAACGCACCCAGACCGGGACCGATCTCGACGATGGCCTCGCCTTTCTGCGGGTGAATGGCGGAGACGATGCTGTCGATAATGTACTGATCGTTCAGGAAGTTCTGTCCGAAACGTTTGCGGGCGAAGTGGCCCTGGTGGACGCGATTATTCATTACTGCTCTTGATCATGGTGATGGCGAGGTTAAGCGCCGTAATAAAGCTGCCCGCATCAGCATTGCCCAGGCCAGCCAGTTCTAAGGCGGTGCCATGGTCAACGGAGGTACGGATAAAGGGCAGACCGAGGGTGATATTCACCGCGCGCCCGAATCCCTGATATTTTAGCACCGGAAGCCCCTGGTCGTGATACATCGCCAGGACGGCATCGGCATGTTGCAAATATTTTGGCTGGAAAAGCGTATCGGCCGGTAATGGCCCGGTCAGCAGCATTCCCTGCTGACGAAGCTCGTCCAGGGCAGGGATGATAACATCGATCTCTTCCCGACCCATATGTCCGCCTTCACCTGCGTGCGGATTTAAGCCACAAACGAAGATGTGCGGAGAGGCTAAGCCAAATTTGCGCTGCAGGTCAGCATGTAAAATGCCGATAACTTCATGCAGGCTGTCGCGGGTTATCGCCGCGGAGACGTCTTTAAGCGGCAGGTGAGTGGTCGCCAGCGCCACCCGCAACGCCTCGGTCGCCAGCATCATCACCACTCGCTCACACTGTGCACGTTCGGCAAAGAACTCGGTATGGCCGCTGAACGGGATACCGGCGTCGTTGATCACACCCTTATGAACCGGGCCGGTGATTAACGCGGCGAATTCGCCATTAAGGCAGCCGTCACAGGCGCGCGCCAGCGTTTCCAGCACGTAATGACTGTTGGCGACGCACAGCTCGCCAGCGATAACCGGCTGCGGCAAAACGACGGGAAGGACGGTCAGCGTGCCGGCTTGCTGCGGCTGCGCCGCCGTACCGGGCTGATAGTCTCTCAGGGTGAGGGGTAAACCCAGCTTTGCTGCACGCTCGAGCAGCAAAGCTGGATCGGCACACACAACCAGTTCAACTGGCCAGTCGCGCTGGGCCAGTTGAAGGGTAACATCAGGACCAATCCCGGCAGGTTCGCCGGGAGTGATCACCACACGTTGATTACTGGGCATTCGCATCCAGAATTTTCACGTAGGCGGCAGCACGCTGCTCCTGCATCCAGGTCTGCGCTTCTTCAGCAAACTTGCGGTTGAACAGCAGACGATAAGCTCGCTCTTTCTGTGCCGCGTCGGTTTTGTCCACCTGACGGGTGTCGAGCAGCTGAATCAGATGCCAGCCGAAAGACGAGTGCACCGGTGCGCTCAACTGGCCTTTTTTCAGCTTCATCAGCGCATCGCGGAACGCCGGGTCATACATTTCCGGGGAGCTCCAGCCTAAATCGCCGCCCTGATTGGCTGAACCTGGATCCTGAGAAAGCTGTTTAGCTTCTTCAGCGAAGGTGGTTTTGCCGCTGTTAATATCCGCCACCACCTGCTCCAGCTTCTGACGCGCCTGCTCATCGGTCATTACCGGAGACGGCTTCAGCAGAATGTGGCGGGCATGCACTTCGGTCACGGAGACGTTCTGGCTCTCGCCACGCACATCGTTAACTTTCAGAATGTGGAAGCCAACACCCGAGCGGATTGGACCGATGATGTCGCCTTTCTTCGCCGTGACCAGCGCCTGAGCAAACAGAGATGGCAGCTCCTGAATCTTGCCCCAGCCCATGTTGCCGCCTTTCAGTGCCTGGGGATCGGCAGAGTAGGTGATCGCCAGCTTGCCGAAGTCAGCGCCGCTTTTGCTCTGGCTGACCAGCTGTTTCGCCAGCGTTTCCTGATCGTCAACCTGTTGCTGAGTCGGGTTTTCCGGCAGTGGCAGCAGGATGTGGCTGAGGTTTAACTCGGTGCTGGCATTGTTTTGAGACGCAACCTGCTTGGAGAGAGAATCCACTTCCTGAGGCAGGATGGTGACGCGACGACGCACTTCGTTGTTACGCACTTCCGCAATGGTCATCTCGCGACGGATCTGCTCACGGTAGGTGCCGTAGTTCATCCCATCATAAGCCAGACGACTGCGCAGCTGGTCTGGCGTCATTTTGTTCTGTGCGGCGATGTTCTGAATAGCCCCATCAAGCTGAGCATCCGTCACCTGAATCCCGGACTGTTTTGCCATCTGCAGCAAAATATTGTCCATGACCAGACGTTCAACGATCTGATGACGCAAGGTTTTGTCATCAGGCAATTGCTGACCAGCCTGCTGAGCCTGGCTCTTTACCGACTGCATCATGCCGTCGACATCACTTTCAAGTACTACGCCGTTGTTTACAACAGCGGCAACTTTATCAACAACTTGCGGGGCTGCAAACGCGGTGCTGGCTGTCAGCGCTGCACCAAGGATCAGCATTCTCCAGTTCTTCATACTTTTTCCATTCTTCTATCCGCACTGCGGGTTTGCATTGTATTAATCACAACATCAGAAAGAGCGCTGATAAGGCAAGATGCCCTCACGCAGCATTTGACCGGTGCCGAGGCTATAAGAAGGACTCAGGCCACGTAGCTCAATGTTGAACGAGATTTTATTGTCGTAATTACTGGTACTGTTATCGCTATTCCAGCTGGTGATTTTACGCTCGTAACCCAGACGAATTGCATAGCAGCAGGAACTGTACTGCACACCAAGCAACTGATCGGCCGGCTGTTTGGCTTTGGTATCGTAATACCAGGCGCCTACCACCGACCAGGCATCAGCAATCGGCCAGCTTGCCGTTGCGCCAACCTGAGAAATGCCATCCTGATAGCCTGGGTTGGTCACCGTGGATAACGTTTGGGCAATATATTCCGGGCTGGTGTAACGGTAGTTCAACTGCACCATACGGTCAGCATCACGGCGGTATTCCAGTACGGCATTGCCTTGCGAAACGTTATCAAGACGGGTGTCGTACTGCAGGCCACCACGGGTGCTCCAACGGTCGCTGATACGGTAGTAGGTGTCACCTGCCCACACCAGACTGCCACGATCGTCGCTGTCCGCGTTCTCCAGACCGGTACGGGATGGAGTAAACGAGTAGATTTGACCTACGGAAGCGTTAAAACGTTCAACCAGATCGTTATCAAAAATTCGCGTAGTCACACCGCTGGTCACCTGGTTGGCTGACGCGATGCGATCCAGACCACTGTAAGTGCGGTCGCGGAACAGGCCGGTGTAGTCACTTTGCAGCAACGTGGAGTCATAGGCGCGGATATCGCTCTGGTCGCGATAAGGCAGATAAAGGTACTGCATACGCGGTTCAAGCGTCTGCGTGTAGCCTTCTGACCAGTCCATATCCCGGTCGAACACCATCTTGCCGTCAACTTTAAACTGCGGCATCACGCGGTTTACGCTGCTTTTCAGCTGGTTAACTTTGTTGGTATCAACGGTATTGTTGTAATACTCAATGTCGTCCTGCTGATAGTGGGTCGCCAGAAGTTTCGCTTCGGTGTTCAGACTTCCCCAGCCGTTAGACAGCGGCAGGTTGATGGTCGGCTCGAGGTGCAAACGGGTTGCATCCGGCAACTCTTCGTTGACGTTGGTGAATTTCACCGCCTGAGCATACAGGTGGGTGTCGAACGGCCCAACGTTGTTCTGGTAATAGTTGTAGTCAAACTGCGGTTCTGCACGGTAAACGTCGTTGCTGGCGTTAGTGGAGAAGATCTGGAACTGTTTGGTCGACAGCGTGGCGTCCCAGTTTTTCTCTGCATAACCGATACTGAATTTCTGCGTGACGTAGCCATCCGTCGAGTTGGCATACGGCGAGTCGAGGTCAGTGAAGTAATAGGTATCACTGACTTTGGTGTAGTCGACGTTGAAGCGCCAGTTCTTATCGTAAACACCGGCATGCTTCCAGTAGAACATCCAGCGTTTGGAATCGTCATCGCTGATGTTGCGTGAAGGCGCATCTTTTTCAAACTGATTATCCGAATTCAGATAATCGAACTCCATCAGACCGGCACCCGCCTGGGTCAGATAACGGAATTCGTTCTGTAACTGCAGCCCACGGTTGCTCATATAGTGCGGCGTAATGGTGGCATCGGCCTGCGGCGCAATGTTCCAGTAATACGGCAGAATGAACTCAAAACCATTGGAGCTGCCGTATTTGGCATTCGGGATCAGGAAACCTGAGCGGCGGCGGTCGCCAAGGGGCAACTGCAAATAAGGGCTGTACAGCACCGGCACCGAGCCGATCCTGAAGCGGGCATTCCAGATTTCAGCAACCTGCTCTTCGCGGTCCTGAATAATCTCGGTGCCGGCCACGCTCCAGCTGTTATCGCCAGGCAGACAGGACGTAAAGGTACCGTTTTCCATAATGGTATAACGGTTCTGGCCACGCAGTTTCATCTGATCGCCAGTACCACGGCCCTGACGGCCGACCATCTGGTAGTCGCCGTTCCAGACGTTGGTGTCTTTGGTGTTCAGATTTGACCAGGCTTTCGGACCTTTCAGGATGACCTGATTGTCGTCGTAGTGCACATTACCTAACGCATCCACGGTGCGCACAGGCGTCGGCTGACCCGGCTGCTGTTTTTGATGCAGCTGAACCTCGTCAGACAGCAGACGGCTGTTACCCTGCTGGATATCCACGTTGCCGGTGAAGACCGCGTTATCGGGATAATTGCCTTTGGCATTGTCGGCGTTAATCGTTACCGGTAGGTCATTATTCGTTTTTCCCTGGACCAGAGGACGGTTATAACTTGGTACACCCAGCATACATTGTGATGCCAGGTCGTCGGCCAGGCCTTGCTGGCTGTAAATCGCTGTGCCGATAAGCGTGGCCAGCAAAGTAGGTAATCTTTTTTTCATACGCGGTATCGAGAATTCCGTGATAGCTGGCATCATGCCGACAAACGGTCAGAGACTATCGCACTCAACTGCGTTGCGCTAGTGTTAATCCTGGTCGTCTGGCCGCGTTGCCGTTAGGCTCTGAGTTAAATGACAGGTATGATAATGCAATTTTTAGCCTTCAGCATGGCGAATTGAGGAGTATATGCGCTATTGGGGAAAAGTAATTGGCCTTGTGCTCGGTTTGTTGAGCGGCACCGGCTTCTGGGGTTTAGCATTTGGCCTGCTGATTGGCCACCTGATCGACAAAGCGCGGGCAGTAAAAGGACAGGGCTATTTTGCTAACCAGCAAACCAGACAGTCGCTGTTTTTCCGCACCACCTTTCAGGTTATGGGCCATCTGACCAAATCCAAAGGACGCGTGACGGATGCGGATATTCAGATGGCTTCACTGCTGATGGACCGTATGCAGCTGCACGGCGACGCCCGAACGTCGGCGCAACGTGCTTTCCGTGAAGGGAAAGAGGGCGACTACCCGTTGCGCAGTAAATTGCGTGAACTGCGTAGCGCCTGCTTTGGCCGCTTTGACCTGATTCGGATGTTTCTGGAAATTCAGATTCAGGCGGCGTTTGCCGATGGCTCTCTGCATCCTAACGAACGCCAGGTGCTGTTTGTGATCGCCGAAGAGCTGGGTATTTCCAAAGCGCAGTTCGATCAGTTCCTGCGGATGATGGAAAGCGGTCAGCAGTTTGGCGGCGGTGGCGGCAATTATCACAGCGGTGCGGGTTCGCAGGGCGGCGGCTTTGGTCAGGCGCGACGCGGACCCACGCTGGAAGATGCCTGCAGCGTGCTGGGCGTGAAAAGCAGCGATGATGGCACCACCATCAAACGCGCCTATCGCAAGCTGATGAGCGAGCATCACCCGGACAAGCTGGTTGCTAAAGGCTTACCGCCACAGATGATGGAAATGGCCAAGCAGAAAGCCCAGGAAATTCAGGCGGCTTACGATCTGATTAAACGCGAGAAAGGGTTTAAGTAGCGGATTTGCCTGATGGCGATGACATCACGGTGATAATAAGGGCGGAAGAGATTCCGCCCTTATTCGTTAGAAATCCGCCGGCTGACGAAAGGTCATTGGCGTGTGGTACTGCGGATGGGTAATGGTCAGCATCTCGGCATGCAGCTGCAGTCGTGGTGCCATGGCTTTAGCCTCATCGTGGGCGTAAAAATTATCCCCCAGAATCGGATGGCCAAGCGCCAGCATATGCACCCTTAACTGATGAGAGCGTCCGGTAATCGGCTTCAGGTGAATACGGGCACTGATGTCATCGGCATACTCCAGCACTTCATATTCTGTCTGTGCTGATTTCCCCGTTTCAAAACACACCTTCTGCTTTGGCCGGTTTGGCCAGTCGCAAATCAGCGGCAGATCGACCAACCCTTTGGCTTTCTCCGGATGCCCCCAGATGCGGGCAACGTACTGCTTTTGCGGTTCCCGCTCGCGAAACTGACGCTTCAGCTCGCGTTCAGCCGCTTTGGTTAACGCCACAACGATCACGCCGCTGGTGGCCATATCCAACCGGTGCACCGATTCCGCCGCAGGAAAATCACGCTGGACGCGGGTCATCACGCTGTCTTTATGATCCTCCAGACGTCCGGGCACCGACAGCAATCCGCTCGGTTTGTTGATCACCATGATGTGCTCATCCTGATAAAGGATGTGCAGCCAGGGTTCTTGCGGTGGGTTATAGGGTTCCATCGTGTTGCCTGTCAGGGGCGGCGTAAACCGCCCCATGTTGAGTTACTGGTGCGTGACGACAATCAGACGCAGCGCATCAAGACGCCAGCCTGCCTCGTTCAGCGCGGACAGAACCTGCTCACGGTTGCTTTCAAGTGCGTCAATCTCATCCTGACGGATGTTCGGATTCACGGCACTCAGAGCATCCAGGCGTGACAGTTCGGCGCTGAGCTTTTCATCGGCTTCGCGGCGGGCGACGTCAATCACCTCACGGGCCATGGTCGCTGCTTCGTCTTCGGCCAGCTTCAGGATCTCATGGACATCCTGCTGAACGGCGTTGACCAGCTTGCTACCGGTATGGCGATTCACCGCGTTCAGCTGACGGTTGAAGCTTTCAAACTCCACTTTACCGGCCAGGTTAGTGCCTTTACGGTCAACCAGCATACGCACCGGCGTTGGTGGCAGGAAGCGGGTCAGCTGCAGATGTTTCGGCGCCTGCGCTTCCACCACGTAGATCAGCTCTACCAGCAGGGTGCCGACCGGTAATGCTTTGTTCTTCAGCAGGGACAGCGCGCAGCTGCCGGTATCGCCGGAGAGGATCAGATCCAGACCGTTGCGGATAATCGGGTGTTCCCAGGTGACATACTGCGCGTCTTCACGGGAAAGCGCCTGGCCGCGATCGAAGGTGATGGTGCAACCGTCTTCCGGTAGACCCGGGAAGTCTGGCACCAACATATGATCGCCCGGTGTCAGTACGATCAGGTTATCGCTGCGATCTTCCTGATTGATGCCGACGATATCAAACAGGTTAAGCGCAAAGTTAACCAGCTCGGTATCGTTATCCTGCTCGCCAATCTTCTCTGCCAGCGCCTGTGCTTTCTCACCGCCATTAGAGTTCAGCTCCAGCAGGCGATCGCGTCCCTGTTCCAGCTGCATTTTCAGCGCACTGTGCTGCTTACGGCAGTCGGCGATAAATTCTTCCAGACCTTCGGTCTGCTCCGGCGAGGCGAGGAAGGCAACCAGCTGGGCGTAGGCCTTGTCGTAAATAGCGCGGCCAGTCGGGCAAGTATGCTCAAACGCTTCCAGACCTTCGTGATACCACTGAACCAGCACCGACTGCGCGGTTTTTTCCAGGTAAGGCACGTGGATCTGAATGTCATGCGCCTGACCGATACGGTCAAGACGGCCGATACGCTGCTCTAACAGGTCGGGGTTAAACGGCAGATCGAACATCACCATCTGATGGGCGAACTGGAAGTTACGGCCTTCGGAACCAATTTCAGAACACAGCAGCACCTGAGCGCCATCTTCTTCAGAGGCAAACCACGCGGCCGCACGGTCACGTTCAATAATCGACAGGCCTTCGTGGAACACCGCCGCGCGGATACCTTCCCGCTCGCGCAGAACCTGCTCCAGCTGCAGCGCGGTGGCCGCTTTGGCACAGATCACCAGCACCTTCTTATCGCGCTGGCTGGTCAGGAAGCCCATTAACCACTCAACGCGCGGATCAAAGTTCCACCAGGTGCCGCTGTCGCCTTCAAATTCCTGATAAATCTGCTCGGGATACAGCATGTCGCGCGCGCGCTCATCGACAGATTTACGCGCGCTCATGATGCCGGAAACCTTGATCGCGGTTTGATACTGCGTTGGCAGCGGCAAACGGATCTGGTGCAGTTCACGTTTCGGGAAGCCTTTCACTCCGTTACGGGTGTTACGGAACAGCACGCGGCTGGTGCCGTGGCGGTCCATCAGCATGCTGATCAGTTCCTGACGCGCTTCCAGTTTTCCATCACGGTCGCTGTTGGCGGTTTGCAGCAGCGGCTCGATATCCTGCTCGCCGACCAGATCGTTGAGCATATTCATCTCTTCCGCGCTGAGCGACTTATCGGCCAGCAGGCCGGTTACCGCATCGGCAATCGGACGGAAGTGCTGCTGCTCTTCAACGAAGGCAGCAAAATCGTGGAAGCGGTTAGGATCGAGCAGGCGCAGACGGGCAAAGTGGCTTTCCAGTCCCAGCTGCTCTGGCGTCGCGGTCAGCAACAGCACGCCAGGGATCTGTTCGGCCAGTTGCTCAATCACCTGATATTCGCGGCTTGGCTGGCCTTCTTCCCACGCCAGGTGGTGGGCTTCATCGACAATCAGCAGGTCCCAGGAGGCATCCGCCATCATTTCGAGGCGCGTTTTGTTGCGGCGCACGAAGTCGAGTGAGCAGATCACCAGCTGTTCGGTTTCGAAGGCGTTATCGCTGTCCAGCTGCGCCTGCGCATAGCGCTCGTCGTCGAACAGGGCGAAACGCAGGTTGAAGCGGCGCAGCATCTCAACCAGCCACTGATGTTGCAGGGTTTCAGGCACCACGATCAGCACGCGTTCTGCGCGGCCGGCCAGCAGTTGCTGGTGGATGATCATCCCGGCTTCGATGGTTTTACCGAGGCCCACTTCATCCGCGAGCAGGACGCGCGGCGCATGGCGACGGCCAACATCATGGGCAATGTGCAGCTGGTGCGGGATCAGGCTGGTGCGCATGCCACGCAGGCCACTGACCGCAAGGTGATACTGCTCGCTCTGGTATTTACGGGCGCGGAAGCGCAGGGCAAAGCGATCCATACGATCCAACTGGCCAGCAAACAGACGATCCTGAGGCTTGCTGAAGACCAGCTTGCTGTCGAGCATCACTTCACGCATCACCACGCCGGTCTCTTCAGTATCCAGACGCGTGCCGATGTAGGTCATCAGACCGTTTTCAGTGGTGACTTCTGCCACTTCCAGCTGCCAGCCTTCATGGCTGGTAATGGTGTCGCCCGGATTGAACATCACACGGGTGATTGGAGAATCATTTCTGGCATAAAGACGGTTTTCGCCGGTGGCGGGGAACAGCACAGTCACCATGCGCGTGTCGATCGCGACAATAGTGCCCAATCCCAATTCGCTTTCCGTATCGCTGATCCAGCGTTGACCAAGTGTAAAAGGCATAGATATTCGGCTCGATTCTCTTAGAGGTTATGGCAGGCAATAGCATGACCGCCCGGCACCCGGTGCCCGGCAGAAAATTCAAATTATCTGGAAGGGCGCTATGGTACTGGAAGGTAGCGCGTTCGTCACCTGTCAAAAAAGACCTAACTGGCCTGTCACCAGTGTAGCAAAGTCATCCTGAAGGAAAGGTAAAATGCCCTCAGCCACCGGCTGGAGCTGCTTTGTCAGATAATGATCGTAGTCGAGAGGCGTGATGCGCGCTTCTAAAGGCTCGGGCCCGGAAGTGGCCATCACGTAACGAATCTTTCCGCCCTTCTGGTAAAGCAGCGGACGGCCTTGCTTCTCGTTGAATTCGTCGGCGATGCGGGCGGCGCGGACATGCGGCGGCACATTGCGCTGATAGTCGTCCAGCGGGCGACGCAGCCTTTTACCGTACACCAGCTGATCGTCCAGCTCGCCATCCAGCAACTGGCGCACCGTTTCAAGGATATAATCGCGATAGGGCAGTTTTTTAAAGATGCGGCGATACAGCTCCTGCTGGAAGTTTTTGGCCAGCGGCGTCCAGTCGGTGCGCACGGTTTCCAGCCCTTTAAACACCATGCGTTCGCTGTCGCCTTCGCAAATCAGCCCGGCATAACGCTTCTTGCTGCCCTGTTCGGCACCGCGAATGGTGGGCATCAGAAAACGGCTGAAATGGGTTTCAAACTCCAGTTCCAGCGCGCTCTCCAGCCCAAACTCCTGCTGCAAATGCTGTTTCCACCAGGCATTGACCTTCTCCACCAGTTGCCGGCCAATGGCATTGGCCGACTGCTGGTCATGGGGCTTTTTCAGCCAGACAAAGGTCGAGTCGGTATCACCATAAATCACGTCATAACCTTCGGCTTCGACCAGCTCTTTGGTCTGCCGCATGATCTCATGGCCGCGCAGGGTAATTGACGACGCCAGACGCGGATCAAAAAAGCGACAGGCGCTGGTGCCCAGTACGCCATAAAAGGCATTCATAATGATTTTCAGCGCCTGCGACAGCGGTTTATTGCCCTCTTTTTTGGCGGCTTCACGCCCTTGCCAGATTTGGTTAACGATTTCAGGCAGGCAATGGGTGGTGCGGGAGAAGCGCGCGCCCTTAAAACCGCTAACGGAATCCTGCTCATCAGGATGCGCCAGGCCTTCGACCAGCCCAACCGGATCGATCAGGAAGGTGCGGATAATGGCCGGATACAGGCTTTTATAGTCCAGCACCAGCACCGAATCATACAGGCCCGGCGTCGAGTCCATCACATAACCGCCCGGGCTGGCCTCAGGAGCCACTTCGCCCAGGCCCGGCGCGACAAAGCCTGCGCGGTGCATGCGCGGTAAATACAGATGGCCGAACGCCGCCACCGAACCGCCGTGGCGATCGACCGCCAGGCCATTCACCGTCGACCGCTCCAGCAGAAACGGCATCAGCTGAGTATGATGGAAAATTCGGGTGACTAACTCGCAGTCCTTCAGGTTGTAATGGGCGAGGGCGGGTTTGTCTTCCGCAAAGCGCTGATCGATCTCCTGCATTCTGTCCCAGGGATTGTTAATCGCTTTGCCTTCTCCCAACAGTTCCCGGGAGACGGCTTCCAGACTGAAAGAGGCAAAGTTCCAGAACGCCGATTTCAACGCATCAATCCCATCGACGATCAGCCGGCCGGTGGCCTGAGCAAAGAATACGCCGGGCTTGAAGCCATGCTCACGCCACTCCAGCGCCTCGTTATTGCGTCCGAGTTTTAACGGAATACCATAACGGTCGGCGTGTTTTTGCAGCACGCGCAGGTCAAACTGCACCACGTTCCAGCCAATCAACACGTCCGGGTCGTGCTGCACAAACCAGGCGTTCAGTTTTTCCAGCAGCTGTGGCCGGCTGGAGACGTATTCCAGATTGAAGTCCAGTTTGCTGGCATCGCCGTTCTCCGGGCCCAACATATAGACATCGCGTTGTCCGCAGCCTTCAAGCCCGATGCAGTAGAGTTCGCCGTGGCGGGTGGTTTCGATATCCAGCGAGACCCATTTCAGCGGCGGCCGGTAGTCGGGGTTGGGTTTCAGACGGGTGTTGATCAGGCTGTTTCCCGCCGGCTGGCCGCTAAACCAGACGGGCGAGGTGATAAAGCGCTCCATCAGGTAGCGCTCGGGCGGCCGCACATCCGCTTCATACACCATCACGCCATTCTCCCGCAGCAGCTTCTCCAGCTTTTGCAGTTGGCGGTACTGATGGCAATAGAGGCCGAACACCGGCCGATGGCGGAAATCTTTCAACCCGAGGGGAACGATACGGAAATGGCGTTCCTGCTTAAGTAATGCCTCCGCCTGCGCCTGATACTCTTGCGGAATAAAGGCGACGGATTCCTGTGGCGGCAGCACCACTCTCTGCGGGCCACTGTCGGTGGCCAGCCACAGCACCACTTCTGTGCCTGAAGGCGTATCCCGCCAGTGGCGGGTGAGCAGAAAGCCTGCGCGTGCATCGTTCACCGGAAATCCTTAATGTTGCTTCTTTGCACAATAATAGCATGTTTATTTATACAGTATAGCGCGATGCCGGGGGAATCTCGCCCGGTCGGGTCAGCGCGGACGCCGCCCGGCCCGAGCTGGAGGTTATCTTATTCTGACCGCGATCAATGCCTTCATACAAAACAGACCTTGACGCAGTACGGGTGTCTCAGGACAATCCGACCTCAATCAAAACAGAATGTGGAAAGTATGGAAGCCTGGCTGCAACATCTCATTACGCAATCACTGGCCTGGTCTTTGCTGGCGGTGGGGCTGATCACTTTTTTTGAATCCCTGGCGCTGGTCGGGCTGCTGTTGCCTGGCACTGTTTTAATGGCTTCCTTTGGCGCGCTAATTGGCAGCGGGCAAATTGGCCTGTATCCCGCCTGGCTGGCGGGGACCATTGGCTGTCTGGTCGGCGACTGGATTTCCTATCTGATTGGCTGGCAATTCAAAGGGCCGCTGCACCGATGGTCATTTATTAAAAAGCATCAGGGGCTGATGGATAAAACCGAACATGCGCTGCATCAGCACAGCATGTTTACCATCATTGTCGGGCGTTTTGTCGGGCCGACCCGTCCGCTGATTCCGCTGGTGGCGGGAATGCTTGAACTGCCGGTGAAGAAGTTTATCCCGCCGAATATCATTGGCTGCGTGCTCTGGCCACCGCTGTATCTGTTGCCGGGCATTCTGGCGGGTGTGGCGATTGATGTGCCCAAAGGGGCGAACAGCAGCATGTTTAAATGGCTGTTGCTGGCGGTGGCATTGCTGGTCTGGCTGGGATGCTGGTTGGGATGGCGCTGGTTACGTTCGAAAAAGCAGGCCGACTGGGCCAGCGCGTATCTGCCGTCGAGTCGTCTGCGCTGGCTGGCGCCGCTGGTGATGGTTATTGCCGTGGCCAGCTTTGTCGCCCTGCAATTCCACCCGATGATGCCGATATTCCGCCATCTGTTGTCAGAAGTCTTTATCGGACATTAATGCCCAGCACGGCGGCTTCAGCCACGTCGCCATTGAGCAGCACGTCGGTGCTGCCGTCCCAGTAAACCCGTCCGTCGACAATCAGTATGCTGCGTGGCGCTATCCGCGCGGCATCCTCAATACTGTGCGACACCATCAGTAGCGTGATCTTCCTCTCGTGACAGACCTCATCCACCAGCTGCAGCATCTCCTTGCGCAGGGCCGGATCCAAGGCAGAGAACGGCTCATCTAACAGCAGCAACGGTTGCTGGCGCACCAGACATCGCGCCAGCGCCGCCCGCTGCCGTTGCCCACCGGAAAGTTGCGAAGGCAAACGGTCCAGCAAGGCGTCCAGACCCACTCTTCGCGCGATGTCCTGCAACGCCTGCTTCTGCTGAGGATCCAGCTTCAGCCCCGGCTGCAGGCCAAGACCGATATTCTGCGCCACCGTCAGATGGGGGAACAGGTTATTCTCCTGGAACAGCATGGAAACCGGTCGCTTCGCCGGTGGCGTGTGGCTGTGATCTTCGCCATTCAGCAGCAAGCTGCCGCTATTTACCGCGAGAAATCCCGCGACCAGGCTCAGCAGGGTGCTCTTCCCCGCACCGCTCGGGCCGAGGATCGCCAGCCTTTCTCCCGCCTGCATGCTCAGTGAAAAGCGCATCGGCAGATGGTTATACAGGTAGGTCAGATTAGTTAACGTCAGCATGGCGTCCCGGCAGTTTTTCAATCAGGGTGAACAGAAGGAAGCAGAGCAGCAAAAGCAGCAGCGCAGTGACCGCGCCATCTTCGCTACGGTAGGAGCCAATCTGTTGATAAAGATAAAACGGCAGCGTGCGGAAATTTTCATTACCAAACAGTGCCACCACGCCAAAATCGCCAATCGACAGCACGCAGGCAAACGCCAGCGCCTGAGCAAGAGGGCGCTTTAACGCGCGCAGTTCGATCAGTTTGACGCGATTCCAGCCGTGAATATCCAGCGACAAACAGAGCCGGTTATAGCGTTCTGCCATGTCCCGCAGAGGGTTTTCCAGCACCTTCATGGCGTAAGGAATGGCCATCAGCGCATTGGTAAAAATCACGATGCCATCGGCGGCGTCCGGCAGGCCCACGGTGGCATTCAGCAGCAGAAAGAAGCCGGTCGCCAGCACGATGCCGGGCATCGCCAGAATCAACATGCCGCTCAGTTCCATCGACTGGCCGAGCCAGACGCGCTGACGCAGGCGCAATTCCCGGCTGCTCCACAGCAGCATCACCGTCAGGATCACACACAGCAACCCCGCGCCAAGCGCAATGCGTATTGAGGTGAAGGTGGCCTGCCACAGCGCCGGTTGGCGTAGTACCGCGGGCAGCCCCTGATTCAGGCCATCCACGATGACCGCCAGCAGCGGCGGCAGTAATAAAAACAGCGCGGCGAAGATTAACAGCGCATCCCACACTTTGGCGCGCCCGCTGTCTTCAGGATTTCGCCAGCCGTTGATGCTTGCCGTGCCCGACGGAATCGCTTTGCTGAGCCACTGACTTAACATCACCAATCCGAGACAGCAGACCATCTGAATCATCGCCAGCAGGGCGGCACGGCCCGGATCGTAATCAAAGTTCAGCGCCTGGAAGATCGCCAGTTCGATGGTGGTGGCTTTTGGTCCGCCGCCCAGCGACAGTACGGTTGCGAAGCTGGCAAAACAGAGCATAAAAATCAGCGCGCCGGCAGGCAGGATTTGCCGCCGCAGCCAGGGCCATTCGACCACCATGAAATGGTTCCAGCCGCGCAATCCCAGCTGAGCGGCCAGCTGGCGCTGCTCACCGGGGATCTGTTCCAGCGCCTGCAGCAGCAGACGCGCGGCTAACGGCAAATTAAAGAACACATGCGCCAGCAAAATGCCCTGTAAGCCATAGGGCGTGAAGGTATAGGGAATGCCCAGCAACGCGCAGAGATCGGCCAGCCAGCCCGTGCGGCCATAGACGCTGAGGATGCCAAATACCGCCACTAACACCGGCAACACCAGCGTCATCGCGCAGAGTCTTAACAGCGTGTCCCGGCCGGGGAAGCGGCGTCGGTAAAGCGCGCGGGCCAGCGGGATCGCCGGCCCAACCGCCAGTACTGCGGAAAGAAAGGCCTGCCAGAAGGAGAAGCGCAGGACGTGCCAGAGATAGTCATCCTGCCAGAGCTCCCGCCAGTGGATCGCCGGTGCACTCAGCCATAGCGCGCTGAATGCGGTCAGGGCCACGGCGACCAGCAGCGTCGCCGCCAGCGCACCGGGCACCAACGGGCCAGCAATCAGCGGCTGACGGCGCGTTGCCATGCACTGATCCATTGGCTACGTTGGCTGGCGACTTCCTGTGGCGTGTATTGCAGCGAGTTGGACGGGACGGTCAGGGTATCGAAACCTGCAGGTAGCGTGCTTTTCACCACCGGATACATCCAGTTGCCGGTTGGGATGCTGTCCTGGAACGGTTTATCCAGCATAAATTTCATGAATTTCTGCGCCAGTTCCGGCTGTTTGCTGCTTTTCAGCTGCCCGGCCACTTCTACCTGCAGGTAGTGACCTTCGCTGAAATTGGCGGCGGCATACTGCGATTTCTTCTCTTCAATCAGGTGGTAAGCCGGAGAGGTGGTGTAGCTCAGCACCATATCGCCTTCACCCTTGAGGAACAGCCCGTAAGCTTCGCTCCAGCCTTTGGTGACGGTGACGGTTTTCTTCGCCAGCTTCTGCCAGGCTTCCGGTGCCTTATCGCCGAACACTTTCTGCATCCACAACAGCAGGCCGAGGCCCGGGGTGCTGGTGCGGGGATCTTCATAAATAATCTTTAACGGCTTGTCGCTGTTGACCAACTCTTTCAGGCTGGTGGGTGGATTTTGCAGCTTGGTTTTATCGTACACAAAGGCGAACCAGCCATAGTCATACGGCACAAAGGTCTTATCGTTCCAGCCACCCGGAACGATGACCTTACTGGTATCCACCTGGCCTGGTGCGAACAGGCCGGTTTTCTCTGCCGCATCCAGCAGATTGTTATCGAGGCCCAGCACCACGTCGGCCTTGCTGTTTTTGCCTTCCATCCGCAGACGGTTAAGCAGCGAGACGCCGTCTTCCAGCGCCACGTATTTCAGCTCGCAGCCGCAGTCCGCTTCAAACGCCTTTTTGATGGCAGGACCCGGTCCCCAGTCAGCGGAAAATGAGTCGTAGGTATAAACAGTCAGGACGGGTTTAGCCGCGAAGGCCGGAAAGGTGCTGAGGATCAGTAAAGGCAGAACTTTTTTTAACACTTTGCGTTCCTTGAAAGTTAGGTGTCGCAAAGGATCTGAGCAATCTGGAGAGTCTCAAATCCCTACGCCGGCATTATCCGGATCAGGTTCGACGGGTTTGTCTCAGCGCTGGCAGTGAAACACCGCGAACGCACCCCGTTGAGAACGGCCTATTCTAGTGATTTCCGCTGGGTAACGAAAGCATCATGCGTCGTCAGGGGCGAACCAGGCGGATTTAAAATCAAACCAGCCCAGCATATTCATTCTGACCCCGCGCATGCTGCGTTGACCTTCCAGCAGCAGCCAGTGATGGAACAGCGGATGCAGCGTCCAGGTGTTGATCAGCTGCTTGCCCCAGTCGGCCAGCGGCAGCTTCTGTTCGCGCCAGAGTTGCGCATCCTTTTCCCAGTCCAGCGTCACGCAGTGGTGAACCAGTGGGATTTCGTACAGCAGCGCAAACACGGAAAATTCCAGCGGCAGGGTGAAGTTGGCGCTGCCAAGCCAGATATCGCTTTCGGCTTCGCCGCGGTGCCAGACGTCATAATCGACCTGTTGGGTGATCAACTCCACACCCTGTTCGGCGAGGATCGGCCGTAACGCATTAGCGATGCCCTGATGCTCGACGTGATCGTTATACCAGGTCAGCGTCAGGGTGGTCAGCCCGTCGGGCTTCTGGCTGGCAGCCATATCGCGGCGATGATGCCAGCGCGGCAGCAGGCCATAAGCCGGGAACCAGTAGCGTTGATAGCCAATACCGGCATGGTTCAGCAGGGCGATCGGGTTGAACAGCGTGCTGACCCAGCGACGGATTTGTTCATCGCGACCCTGTTCGGATCGCTGGTCAAACAGCAGGAAATAGCAGCCTTCTTCCAGACGACTCTCTTCTGACTTTTCTTCCAGCCCTTTGCCTTCCAGCTTAACCCCGGCATAAACCAGCTCATCACTGATTTCCGGCAGCACCCAGATATTCACTTCATCAATCAGCGCGCGGTAACCAAAATAGTCATCAAACGCCTGGATCCTCAGTTGGGTGGTCTGATTGCGCACCACCGCATACGGGCCGGTGCCAATCGGCTGACGGGCGAAGTCCGCGAGGAAGGGCCACTCTTTTGGCAGGATCATGGTGCTGACGCTGCCCAGCAGCCAGGGAAGCCAGTTGTCGGGCTGATGCAGATGAATATCCAGCGTCCAGGGCGCTGAGGACTCGATGCGATCGAAATGGGCATACAGGCGCTGGGGCTTCAGTCGCTCAAGGCTGCTGATAATGTCGGCCATCTCCAGCTCGCGACCATGATGAAAGTGGATCGCCGGGCGCAGATAAAACCGCCAGTGCAGCGGAGAGAGCTGCTGCCAGTGGTGCGCAATATCGGCTTCGATTTCCCCATTTTCCTCATTTATCCGCGTCAGACTGCTAAAAATCTGACGGGCAAGGTGGGTTTCAGAACGACGCAGCGGCGTACCGGGTAACAGATTCAATAACGAGCGATAGTACATCACCCGCAGGATATGTTTTCCCTGGCGGAAACTGCGGCCAAGATGCGAGATCAGCATCTGTCTGACCGCGTTTTTATCGCCCACCAGTTGCACCAGCTGGTCGATGCGATCGTTCTCCAGCAACTCTTCCGCCCGCTGCTGTTGCAATGCCAGCCCGGTGTAATGGAAGCTGAGCCTGGAGCGTTTTCCCCGCCCGGCTTCCGCCTGCCATTCAAGCCAGCCCTGGTCCTGCATTGCATTCAGCAGGTTGCGCATATGCCGGCGGGAGCAGCTCAGTTGTACCGCCAAATCGTTGAGCGTCGTCTCCTGCGGCTGGCCTTCGCAGCACTGCCACAGGCGGATAAACTGTTGTTGTAAGCGGGCAGAAGACATAAAAGAGGAACCCTTATCAGAAAGCAATCTGTTTTTTCTTCCTTATATTAGGACAATAATGCCCGCAGATGAAAGAGCGGGAGACATTCTTCGAATGCGCTCTGACATTGATGATTCTGAGTATGGTGCCTTTCACCAGCCAGCCGGGTTAATACCTGGCTGGCTTTTTTCGCTGCTCCATGTTTTCTTCTATGCTTGCTGTTTGTCGACTCACCTCTGTGGCGACTTTTTTTTGAAGGATCAGCTATGAAATCGCTCCTCACGCGCCGTCGCCGTATCAATCCTGTTTACGTCGCCTTTATGGCCGTGTCGTTTATGGTGGGCGTGGCGGGTGCGCTTCAGGCGCCGACGCTTAGCCTGTTTCTGACCCGTGAAGTGGCCGTTCGTCCGTTCTGGGTCGGGCTGTTCTACACCATCAATGCGATAGCCGGCATTGCGGTGAGCATTCTGCTGGCAAAGCGCTCGGACAACCGGGGCGACCGCCGCATGCTGATCCTGTTTTGCTGCGTGATGGCGATTGGCAACGCGCTGATCTTTGCGTTTAACCGTGACTATCTGACGCTGATTACCTTTGGCGTGCTGCTCTCCGCGCTGGCCAGCGTGTCGATGCCGCAAATCTTTGCCCTTGCCCGCGAATATGCTGACAGCTCCGCCCGTGAGGTGGTGATGTTCAGCTCGGTGATGCGTGCCCAGCTGTCACTGGCCTGGGTTGTCGGGCCGCCGTTGTCCTTTGCGCTGGCGCTGAATTACGGCTTCACCACCATGTTTTTGATTGCCGCCGGACTGTTTGTGGTCTGCGTCGCGCTGATCTGGTTTGCGCTGCCGTCGGTGCCGCGTGTGGAACAACCGCCTGAAGTGGTGATCACCCAAATCAGCGCGTGGAAGAATAAAGATGTGCGGCTGCTGTTTATGGCGTCATTGCTGATGTGGACCTGCAATACCATGTATATCATCGATATGCCGCTTTATATCAGCAGCGTGTTGGGGTTGCCGGATAAGCTGGCTGGATTGCTGATGGGCGTGGCGGCCGGGCTGGAAATCCCGGCGATGCTGTTGGCCGGCCATTATGTGAAGCGCTTCGGCAAGCGCAACATGATGCTGTTTGCGGTGGCGTCCGGGGCGATATTCTATCTGGGGCTGGTGGTGTTCCACGATAAAGCGGCGCTGATGGCGTTGCAGATCTTTAATGCCATCTTTATTGGTATTGTCGCCGGGATCGGCATGCTCTATTTCCAGGATCTGATGCCGGGAAGGCCCGGTGCGGCGACCACGTTGTTTACCAACAGTATTTCGACGGGGGTGATTCTGGCGGGCGTGATTCAGGGCGCGCTGGCGGAAACCTTTGGCCATTATTCGGTGTACTGGGCGGCACTGGTGCTGTCGATTGGCGCGCTGGTGATGTCTGCAAAGGTGAAGGATGTGTAAGGGGAATACGGGCGGAAGTGCTTCCGCCCGTGGGGGCAACTAACGCAGAAAGGCCGGCTGGGTTTTCTCATACGCCGAAATCTCAGCGTCATGTTGTAGCGTCAGGCCAATGTTATCCAGCCCGTTGATCAGGCAGTGTCGGCGGAAGCTGTCGATGCTGAATGCGTAGTGCTTGCCATCGGCGATGACTTCCTGCTTTTCCAGATCGACGGTGATTTCCACGCCCGGCTGTGCGGCAACCAGCTGGAACAGCGTGTCCACCTCTTCCTCGCTTAACGACACCAGCAGCAGCTGATTGTTAAACGAATTATTGGCAAAGATATCGGCAAAATCGCTGCCGACAATCGCCTGAATACCGAAGTCAGTCAGCGCCCAGGGCGCATGCTCACGGGAGGAGCCGCAGCCAAAGTTTTCCCGCGTCAGCATAATGCTGGCACCGCGAAACGCGGGCTTGTTCAGCACGAAATCCGGGTTGGGGATCTGGCCTTCGGCATCGCTGTAACGCCAGTCGTAAAACAGGTTGCGGCCAAAACCAGTGCGCGTCACCATCTGCAAAAATTGCTTCGGGATAATCGCATCGGTATCGACGTTTGCCGCATCCATCGGCACCACGATGCCGGTATGTTGGGTAAATTTCTTCGCCATACAGCCTCTTTAAATCAGTTCGCGGATGTCTGCAAAATGGCCTGCAACCGCCGCAGCCGCAGCCATTGCCGGGCTTAGCAGATGCGTGCGGCCACCGCGGCCCTGACGACCTTCGAAGTTACGGTTGCTGGTAGATGCGCAACGCTCACCGGGATTCAGCCGGTCGTTATTCATTGCCAGACACATTGAGCAGCCGGGTAAGCGCCATTCAAAACCGGCATCAAGGAAGATTTTGTCCAGCCCTTCCTCTTCCGCCTGCGCTTTAACCGGACCGGATCCCGGCACGACATAGGCCTGAACGCCTGGCGCAATCTTGTGGCCTTTCACCACCGATGCCGCCGCCCGCAAATCCTCAATACGTGAGTTGGTGCAGGAGCCGATAAAGACTTTGTCGATCTTCACTTCGGTCAGCCGGATGCCAGGCTGCAAATCCATATAGGCCAGCGCCTTCTCGGCTGAGGCACGCTCAACCGGATCGCTGAACGAGGCCGGATCGGGGATCACCTCGTTAACGGCGATCACCTGACCGGGGTTGGTGCCCCAGGTAACCTGTGGTGCGATGTCCGCCGCATTTAATGTCACCACTTTGTCGAAGTGCGCACCGCTGTCGGATTTCAACGTCCGCCACCAGGCGACCGCTTCATCCCATTCCGCCCCTTTCGGCGCAAACTGGCGGCCGCGGGCGTAATCAAAGGTGGTGTCATCAGGCGCAACCAGGCCCGCTTTCGCGCCCAGTTCAATCGCCATATTACACAGCGTCATGCGGCCTTCCATGCTCAGGGCTTCTACCGCAGGACCACAGAATTCGACCACATGGCCATTGCCGCCGCCGCTGCCGGTTTTGCCAATGATCGCCAGCGCAATGTCTTTAGCAGTGATGCCCGGTGCGGTTTGTCCCACCACTTCAATCTTCATGGTTTTGGCGCGGGACTGCTTCAGCGTCTGGGTGGCCAGCACATGCTCAACTTCTGAGGTCCCGATACCAAACGCCAGCGCGCCAAAGGCACCGTGAGTGGAGGTATGCGAGTCGCCACAGACGATGGTCATACCCGGCAGGGACAGGCCCTGCTCAGGACCGATCACATGTACGATGCCCTGGAAAGGGTGCTTGAGGTCATACAAACGTACGCCGAAGGCTTCACAGTTTTTGATCAGCATCGACATCTGGATCCGCGCCATCTCACCGCTCGCATTGATATCACGCGTCTGGGTAGAGACGTTGTGATCCATGGTGGCGAAGGTCTTTGACGGCTGGCGCACCGGGCGATTGTGTGCACGCAGACCATCAAAGGCCTGCGCGGAGGTCACTTCATGCACCAGATGACGGTCGATATACAGCAGTGGCGTCTCGCCTGGCGCTTCGTGCACCAGATGCGCATCAAACAGCTTCTCGTATAATGTTTTCATAATCAGGCTTCGCGAATGTAACGGGCGATAATCGACCCCATTTCCTCGGTGCCGACGGACTGGCCGCCACCGGCTAAATCGCCCGTGCGGTGACCTTCAGCCAGCGCGCGGCTGATGGCCTGGTCAATCGCATCGGCGGCGTCTGCGGCATTCAGACTGAAGCGCAGCAGCAGCGACAGTGACAGGATCTGGGCAATTGGGTTGGCGATGTTCTTGCCTGCGATATCCGGGGCCGATCCGCCTGCCGGTTCAAACAGGCCAAAACCCTGCTCGTTCAGGCTGGCAGAAGGCAACATGCCCATCGAGCCGGTGATCATCGCACACTCATCGGACAGGATATCGCCGAACAGGTTGGAGCAAAGCATCACGTCGAATTGCGACGGCTCTTTGATCAGCTGCATGGTGGCGTTATCGATATACATATGGCTCAGTTCAACGTCCGGATAATCCTTCGCCACTTCATTCACTATCTGGCGCCACAGGATCGATGATTGCAAGACGTTCGCTTTGTCGATTGAGGTCACTTTATTGCGACGTTTGCGCGCTGACTCGAAGGCAATGCGGGCAATGCGCTCAATCTCAAAACGGTGATAGACCTCGGTATCGAACGCGCGCTCGTGCTGGCCGCTGCCTTCGCGGCCTTTTGGTTGACCAAAATAGATGCCGCCGGTCAGTTCACGCACCACCAGGATATCAAAGCCTTTCGCGGCGATATCACTGCGCAGTGGGCAGAACGCTTCCAGCTCTTTATGCAGGCTGGCTGGGCGAAGGTTGCTGAACAGTTTAAAGTGCTTACGCAGTGGCAGCAGCGCCCCGCGCTCTGGCTGTTCGGCCGGTGGAAGGTGTTCCCATTTTGGGCCACCAACAGAACCGAACAGGATCGCATCAGCCTGTTCACAGCCGGCTACCGTCGCCGCCGGCAGAGGCTCGCCGTGACGATCGATGGCGATGCCGCCAACGTCATATTCGCTGGTGGTGATGCGCAGGTTGAAGCGCTCACGTACGGCAGTCAGCACTTTACTGGCCTGAGCCATCACTTCCGGGCCGATGCCATCACCGGGCAATACTGCAATATGGTAAGAGCCTGACATGATTACACCACTTCCTTATGATCGGTTGTTTGAGATTTGCGCTGCAACTCTTGCTCGACCTGACGCGAGCGCCAGATGTTGTTCAGGGCATTGATCATCGCTTTCGCCGAAGACTCGACGATATCCGTTGCCAGACCGACGCCGTGGAATTTACGGTCGTTGTACTTCACCACGATATCCACCTGGCCCAGCGCATCTTTGCCGTGGCCTTTTGCCGTCAGCTGATAGGAAACCAGCTCGGCATCGAAATCGGTAATGCGATTAACCGCCTGATAAACCGCGTCGACAGGACCGTTACCGGTTGCTGCTTCGGACTTCACATCTTCACCGCAGGCCAGTTTGACCGACGCGGTCGCCATCACGCTGGAGCCTGACTGCACGCTGAAGTAATCCAGACGGAAATGTTCCGGTTCTTCGTTCTGCTTATTAATGAAGGCCAGCGCTTCCAAATCGTAGTCGAAGACCTGGCCTTTCTTGTCAGCCAGCTTCAGGAACGCGTCGTACAGGTTATCCAGGTTGTAGTCGTTTTCTTTATAGCCCATCTCATCCATGCGGTGCTTCACGGCGGCACGGCCAGAACGGGAGGTCAGGTTCAGCTGGATTTTATTCAGGCCGATAGATTCCGGGGTCATGATTTCGTAGTTTTCGCGGTTCTTCAGTACGCCATCCTGGTGGATACCGGAAGAGTGAGCGAAGGCACCGGTGCCGACTACCGCTTTGTTAGCCGGGATCGGCATATTACAAATCTGGCTGACCAGCTGGCTGGTACGGTAGATCTCATGGTGATGGATGTTGGTATTCACATTCATCAACTGGCTGCGGGTTTTGATCGCCATGATCACTTCTTCCAGCGCACAGTTACCGGCACGTTCGCCCAGACCGTTGATGGTGCCTTCAACCTGACGCGCGCCGGCCTGAATGGCGGCAATGGCATTGCCGGTTGCCATGCCCAAATCGTCATGGGTATGCACCGACAGAATGGCTTTATCAATGTTCGGCACGCGATTACGCAACTGCGCGAAGATGTTGCTGTACTCTTCCGGCAGCGTGTAGCCCACGGTGTCCGGGATGTTGATGGTGGTGGCGCCGGCGTTGATCGCCGCTTCCACGACGCGGCAGAGATCATCAATCGGCGTACGTCCGCCATCTTCACAGGAGAATTCCACGTCGTTGGTGTAGTTACGGGCGCGTTTCACCATGGTTACCGCACGCTCAATCACTTCGGGCAGCGTGCTGCGCAGCTTGGTGGCGATATGCATTGGCGAGGTGGCCAGGAAGGTATGGATACGGTAAGCCTCGGCCACGCGCAGGGCTTCATAAGCGGCATCGATATCTTTTTCTACGCAGCGGGCGAGGGCGCAAACACGACTGTTTTTGATCTGACGCGCAATGGTCTGGACGGATTCAAAATCACCGGGGGAAGAAATTGGGAAACCCACTTCCATCACGTCCACACCCATGCGCTCCAGCGCCAGGGCGATCTGCAGCTTTTCTTTCACACTCAGGCTGGCCTGTAAGGCCTGTTCGCCATCACGCAGAGTGGTATCGAAAATAATAACTTGTTGGCTCATCGGGATATTCCTTGTCGTGTTTGCTTTACCAGTGCTACGAGCATAAAAAAACCCGCGCATCGGCGCGGGTTCTTTAGGTTTGTAAGCCTGAATCACTGATTCATTTCTTCGCCCACAAGTCTACCGCGCAATTGGGATGCGTTTAGTAGTAGACCGAGTAGGCGAGCGGTACGAATCATGTCTTCAGACCTCATAAATTTGCTGTTCCCTTATTGATACTTGATTTGCGGGGGCGATGTCAACCTTAGCCGTAAGGTTATAACGGCGGCAGTCAACGCGGCTCAGGAAAGATATTCTGAGGGGAAGCCCGTGAGCAGAACAAAAAGGAAGGCGGTCAAACAGGAATATTTTTCAGCAGGGACTGCGGCCGGATTATTCGCGCCGAACTGGCCTTTAAAAAAGCGGTTAATCAATGGTTTGCATAGGAAAATCTTATGACTTGCCCGCAGACTTATGCCGCTTCTCTTCAGCGAAATATGTTTGATAATTAAATGCTGGCAGCAGATAAAACTAATTTAGGCGCGATGTTTGAACAGGTGAGCTTGAATTAAGGCTGTGAACGTTTTGATAACAAAACGATCACACTGCAAAAGAATTGCTCACCAGAACAAACCGCTTTTCTTTCAGCCTTTGGTCAGTGTATTTGTCGACAAGTCCCCATTAGCGGTAGTGCCTTGCGGACCTGATATTCGTTAAAAGCCGTGCTTGCAGGTTTGCCTGCCAACTTTTCTACGGTTATGGTACGTCCATCAACGCATAAAAATAGCCAGGGATTCACCCTGTACCTGGATTCTGGAAATGATTTCCAGCGTCTTTGCATAAACACAGGTTTTGACCTTATCTGCCTATACGATAATTCAGCACCTTAAGAGCCTGGAGGCAAAAATGGAGATGTTGTCAGGAGCCGAGATGGTCGTCCGATCGTTGATCGATCAGGGCGTTAAACATGTATTCGGCTACCCCGGCGGGGCAGTACTTGATATCTATGATGCGCTACAAACCGTCGGCGGCATCGATCATATTCTGGTTCGTCACGAGCAGGGCGCGGTGCATATGGCGGACGGCTACGCCCGTTCCACCGGTGAAGTGGGCGTGGTGCTGGTCACCTCCGGCCCAGGCGCGACTAACGCCATCACCGGCATCGCCACTGCTTATATGGATTCAATCCCATTAGTCGTGCTCTCCGGCCAGGTGCCTTCCTCACTGATTGGTTACGATGCTTTCCAGGAGTGCGACATGGTGGGGATTTCCCGCCCGGTGGTTAAGCACAGCTTTATGGTCAAGTCGGCTGAAGATATTCCGACCATTATGAAAAAGGCATTCTGGCTGGCTGCCAGCGGACGTCCCGGTCCGGTGGTGATCGATCTGCCGAAAGACATGATGAACCCGGCGAACAAATTACCGTATGTCTGGCCAGATGAAGTCAGCATGCGCTCATACAACCCGACCACTCAGGGACACAAAGGCCAGATTAAGCGAGCCTTACAGACCTTGCTGGCGGCGAAACAGCCTGTGATCTATGCCGGCGGCGGCGTAATCAATTCCGCTTGTGATGATGAGCTTCGTCAGATCGCCGAAAAACTTAACCTGCCGGTCACCTGTTCGCTGATGGGCCTGGGCGCCTTCCCCGGCACCCATCGCCAGAGCGTCGGCATGCTGGGTATGCACGGCACCTATGAAGCCAACATGACCATGCATAACGCTGACGTGATCTTCGCCGTCGGCGTGCGCTTTGATGACCGCACCACGAACAATCTGGCGAAATATTGCCCGAATGCTACCGTGCTGCACATTGACATCGATCCGACGTCAATTTCCAAGACTGTGCCGGCAGATGTGCCGATCGTCGGCGATGCTAAGCAGGTGCTGACGCAGATGCTTGAGCTGCTGGAACAGGGTGACAAACAGCAGGATTTCGACAGTCTTCGCGACTGGTGGCAAAGCATCGATCAGTGGCGTTCCCGCCAGTGTCTGGAGTTCGATCGTAAGAGTGAGCAGATCAAACCTCAGGCGGTTATCGAAACCATCTGCCGTCTGACTCATGGTGAAGCCTATGTCACCTCCGACGTTGGTCAGCATCAGATGTTTGCCGCGCTCTATTATCAGTTCGACAAACCGCGTCGTTGGATCAACTCCGGTGGCCTCGGCACGATGGGCTTCGGTCTGCCCGCCGCGCTGGGCGTCAAGCTGGCGGTACCGGAAGCTACGGTGGTGTGCGTCACCGGCGACGGCAGTATCCAGATGAACATTCAGGAACTTTCCACCGCGCTGCAGTACGATCTGCCGGTGCTGGTGCTGAGCCTGAACAACCGCGTGCTGGGCATGGTGAAACAGTGGCAGGACATGATCTACTCTGGCCGTCACTCCCAGTCTTATATGGAATCCTTGCCTGACTTTGTGAAACTGGCAGAAGCTTATGGCCACGTCGGCATCAATATCAGCCGTCCTGAAGAGCTGGAAGCCAAGCTGACTCAGGCACTGGAGGAGTTAGGTAAAGGGCGTCTGGTGTTTGTCGATGTTAACGTCGATGGCACTGAGCACGTCTACCCGATGCATATCCGCGGCGGGGGAATGGACGAAATGTGGCTTAGCAAAACGGAGAGGACTTAATTATGCGTCGTGTTTTATCAGTACTGCTGGAAAACGAATCCGGCGCATTGTCCCGCGTGGTTGGCCTGTTCTCCCAGCGTGGCTATAACATTGAAAGCCTGACCGTGGCACCGACAGATGACCCAACGCTTTCGCGCATGACTATTCAGACCGTGGGTGATGCCAAGGTGTTGGAGCAGATCGAAAAGCAACTGCACAAGCTGGTGGACGTGTTGCGCGTGACGGAATTAGGTCAGGGCGCTTACGTCGAACGAGAAGTGATGCTGGTAAAAGTTCAGGCCACCGGTTACGGCCGTGAAGAAGTGAAACGTAGCGCTGAGATTTTCCGTGGGCAAATTGTGGATGTAACGCCTTCGCTTTATACGGTTCAGCTTACCGGCACCAGCGATAAGCTGGATGCGTTCCTCAACACCGTGCGTGAAGTGGCGGAAATTGTTGAAGTCGCCCGCTCCGGTATCGTCGGCGTTTCTCGTGGCGACCGCATTATGCGTTAATCACGACCGGTGATTATCGCTCTCTTCTGCTAACCCAGCGTAATGCTGGGTTTTTTATTTTTTGTCTGAAAGCTAACGCACAGAAGTAAAAGCGGTTGCTCGCTAAACTGTTCTGCTGTTAGATGTAACAAATCTCTTATCCATAGCCGGGACGTGGCTATTTTCTGCGCCGTCACGGTGCTAGCGTGGGGTTATTGTGAAACTGGATGAAATTGCGCGCCTGGCCGGTGTTTCGCGCACGACTGCCAGCTATGTTATTAACGGCAAAGCTAAGCAGTATCGTGTCAGCGACAAAACCGTCGAAAAGGTCATGGCAGTCGTGCGCGAGCATAATTACCATCCCAACGCGGTGGCTGCCGGGCTCCGCGCGGGACGTACGCGGTCGATAGGGCTGGTTATTCCTGATTTGGAGAATACCAGCTACACGCGTATCGCGAATTACCTTGAACGACAGGCGCGTCAGCGCGGCTATCAGCTGCTGATTGCCTGTTCTGAAGATCAGCCCGATAACGAAATGCGCTGCGTGGAGCATCTGTTGCAGCGCCAGGTTGATGCGATCATCGTCTCAACGTCTTTACCACCGGAACATCCTTTCTATCAGCGCTGGATCAACGATCCGTTACCGATCATCGCCCTTGACCGTGCGCTGGATCGCGAGCATTTCACCAGCGTGGTCGGTGCCGATCAGGATGATGCCGAAATGCTGGCCGCTGAACTCCGTAAGCAGCCGGTCGAATCGATTCTGTTTATGGGCGCCTTACCTGAGTTATCCGTCAGCTTCCTGCGCGAGATGGGGTTCCGGGATGCCTGGAAAGGGGACGAACGCACCATCGACTTTATCTACGCCAACAGCTTTGAACGGACCGCGGCAGCCGCGCTGTTCGAGAAGTGGCTGGAGACGCATGATATGCCCGATGCGCTGTTTACCACTTCCTTCGGCCTGTTGCAGGGCGTGATGGACGTGACGCTGAAACGTGAGGGACGTCTGCCAAGCAATCTGGCGATTGCCACCTTCGGCGATCATGAGCTGCTGGATTTCCTCGATTGTCCGGTGCTGGCGGTTGGCCAGCGTCATCGGGATGTGGCCGAACGGGTGCTTGAGCTGGTGCTGGCGAGTCTGGATGAACCGCGAAAACCGAAGCCGGGATTAACGCGAATCCGGCGTAATCTTTATCGGCGGGGCAGGTTAAGCCGTAAAGCGAGTTAACATTTCCACATAAAAAGGCAGCCAGGCTGCCTTTTTTCTTTTTGATTGCTTAGGAAAAATCAGCCTGCGTTAACAACCGATAAATTGTCGTGAGATTTCTGAGACCAGGTTTCACGTAAATAAAAGTAAAGTCGAATCAGTCCGCCGCTTATCATTTATCTAAATCTTCCTGATTATTAAAAATTTAGGACAAACCAGCGGACAGAAGCGCAGGCGCAGCGCGACTGAGGTAGGAATCTCTTAGGATATACCCTAAAATGCCGTCCATGTCGCAAAGTTGAGGGTGAGGAATTTACGGCGTAGAACTGGCATATTTTTGAACAATCTAATTTTACCGCAGAATTTCCTGCCACTATTCATTAGTTTATTTTTAAATTCCTGACCAGACCGCGTTCTTTTTTAACTCCCTCCAGTTTTAACTGGCTCAGAAATAATTCTCTCCAACCTCTGCTGCGCCTTGACAATGTTTTCCTTCGCTCCGTAAACTCCTTTGGTGGGAAATTGTGGTGTAAAGTGGTGAACAGGGGTAACTGGAGGGTGAGGCTGGCATGTTCCGTGGGGCAACGTTAGTCAATCTCGACAGCAAGGGACGGCTCGCCGTACCCACGCGCTATCGCGAAACGCTGATCGGGGAATCACAAGGGCAAATGGTTTGTACCATTGACCTTCACCAGGCATGCCTGCTGCTTTATACCCTGCCCGAATGGGAAATTATTGAACGTAAACTGGCCCGCTTATCGAGCATGAACCCGGCAGAACGCCGCGTACAGCGCCTGTTACTGGGACATGCCAGCGAGTGTCAGATGGATAATGCAGGTCGTTTGCTGGTAGCCACAACGCTACGTCAGCATGCGAATTTGACCAAAGAAGTGATGCTGGTTGGACAGTTCAACAAGTTTGAGCTGTGGGATGAACAGACCTGGTATCAACAAGTCAGGGAGGATATTGACGCAGAGCAGTCGACTCAGGAACCGTTATCTGAGCGTTTGCAGGATTTGTCACTATAGCTATGCAGGATAATTTCAAACATACCACGGTGCTGTTAGATGAGGCGGTTAATGGCCTCAACATTAAATCTGACGGTATTTATCTCGATGGCACCTTTGGACGAGGTGGACATTCACGCCTGATCCTCTCTCAACTGGGAGAGCAAGGCCGTCTCTACGCCATAGACCGCGATCCGCAGGCGATTGCCGCCGCTGCAGAGATCGCTGACCCACGTTTCCAGATCATCCATGGCCCTTTTTCCGCGCTGGCAGACTATGCCGACGAACTCGGCCTGACCGGCAAGATCAACGGCATTCTGCTGGATCTTGGCGTGTCATCGCCGCAGCTGGATGATGCCGAACGCGGGTTCTCCTTTATGCGTGATGGACCGCTGGATATGCGCATGGATCCCACCAAAGGACAGTCGGCTTCGCAGTGGTTACTGCAGGCTGAAGAGAGCGACATCGCTTTTGTGCTGAAGACCTTTGGCGAAGAGCGTTTTGCCAAGCGTATTGCCCGCGCCATTGTCGAACGCAACCGCGAACAGCCGATGACGCGCACCAAAGAGCTGGCGGATGTGATCTACGCCGCCACGCCAGTGAAAGACAAGTTTAAGCACCCGGCGACCCGCAGCTTCCAGGCGATTCGCATCTGGGTCAACAGCGAGCTGGAAGAGATTGAGCAGGCCTTGAAAGGCGCGCTGACGGCTCTGGCACCGGAAGGTCGTTTATCGGTGATCAGCTTCCATTCACTGGAAGACCGCATCGTTAAACGCTTTATGCGCGAGCAGAGTCGCGGACCTCAGGTCCCTGCCGGGATCCCGATGACCGAAGCGCAGCTGGCTAAGCTGGGTGGCCGCCACCTTAAAGCCTTCGGCAAAATGATGCCGGGTGACGAGGAAGTGAAAGAGAATCCACGCGCCCGCAGTTCAGTCTTACGCGTTGCAGAGAGGACGGCGTCATGATTGGCAACGAGCGCCACAGCTTACCGGGCGTGATCGGCGGCGATATCCTTCGCCACGGTAAAATCCCGGTGATCCTCGCGGTCGCTGTGCTGATCTCGGCGGTGTTAGTGGTGACCACGGCGCATAAAACGCGCCTGCTCACCGCACAGCGCGAACAGTTAGTGCTGGAGCGGGATGCGCTGGATATCGAATGGCGCAACCTGATCCTGGAAGAGAATGCCCTCGGCGATCACAGCCGGGTTGAGAGGACGGCAACGGAAAAACTGCAAATGCAGCATGTCGATCCATCGCAGGAAAACATCGTGGTACAACCTTAAGGGACTGAATGAAAGCCGCAAGCAACAAGAAGGTTAAACGCAGCGAGAATCCGGCCAGCTTTGTAAGCTGGCGTTTTGCGTTGTTGTGCGGCTGCATTTTCCTTGGCCTGGTCTTCCTGCTCTCCCGTGTGGCTTATCTGCAGGTGATTAACCCGGACAAACTGGTGCGCGAAGGCGATATGCGTTCTCTTCGCGTGCAGGCGGTGCCCACGTCTCGCGGCATGATTACCGACCGCGCCGGACGCCCTCTGGCGGTCAGCGTGCCGGTCAATGCTATCTGGGCTGACCCGAAAGAACTTCACGATAAGGGCGGTATTACTCTTGATAGCCGCTGGAAAGCGCTGTCGGATGCCCTGTCCATTCCGCTGGACCAGCTTGCCGCCCGAGTCAACGCCAATCCGAAAGGCCGCTTTGTCTATCTGGCGCGCCAGGTCAATCCTGCCATCGGCGATTACATCAAAAAACTGAAGCTGCCCGGCATCTTCCTGCGCGAAGAGTCACGCCGTTATTACCCGGCAGGCCAGGTCACCTCGCACCTGATTGGTTTCACCAATATTGATGGCCAGGGGATTGAAGGCGTTGAGAAAAGCTTCGATAAATGGCTGACCGGCCAACCGGGTGAGCGAACGGTGCGTAAAGACCGCCACGGCCGCGTGATTGAAGACATCTCCTCGGTCGACAGTCGTGCTGCGCATAATCTCGCGCTGAGCATCGACGAACGTTTACAGGCGCTGGTCTACCGCGAACTCAACAACGCAGTGGCCTTCAATAAAGCCGAGTCCGGCACCGCAGTGTTGGTTGATGTCAACACCGGCGAAGTGCTGGCAATGGCCAACAGCCCGGCTTACAACCCCAATAATCTCACTGGCACCACCAAAGACGTGATGCGTAACCGCGCCATCACCGACATCTTTGAACCGGGTTCTACCGTGAAACCGATGGTGGTGATGACCGCGCTGCAACGTGGCGTGGTGAAAGAAAACAGCGTGCTGAATACCGTTCCGTACCGCGTCAATGGCCATGAAATTAAAGACGTGGCGCGCTACAACGAACTGACCCTGACCGGGGTTCTGCAGAAATCGAGTAACGTTGGTGTTTCAAAGCTGGCGTTAGCGATGCCATCCTCAGCGTTAGTAGATACTTACGCACGCTTTGGATTGGGTAAGGCGACCAATTTGGGGTTGGTCGGAGAAAGCAGTGGCTTATATCCTCAAAAACAACGGTGGTCTGACATAGAGAGGGCCACCTTCTCTTTCGGCTACGGGCTAATGGTAACGCCGTTACAGTTAGCGCGAGTCTACTCAACGATTGGCAGTTATGGCGTTCTGCGCCCGCTGTCTATTACCAAAGTTGATCCGCCGGTGGCGGGCGAACGCGTCTTCCCTGAAGAGCTGGTCCGTACCGTCATGCATATGATGGAGAGCGTTGCTCTGCCGGGCGGCGGCGGCGTGAAGGCCGCGATCAAGGGTTATCGTATCGCCATTAAAACGGGTACCGCGAAGAAAGTCGGGCCGGATGGTGGATACGTTAACAAGTACATTGCTTATACCGCAGGTGTTGCACCTGCAAGCCGTCCTCGTTTTGCGCTGGTTGTGGTGATTAACGATCCACAGGGTGGCAAATATTACGGTGGTGCAGTTTCTGCACCGGTGTTTGGCGCGATCATGGGCGGCGTTCTGCGCACCATGAATATTGAACCGGATGCGCTGCCACCGACACCGACGGAAAAAACCGAGATGGTAGAGAACAGAAGAGAGGGATCCAGTGACCGATCGTAGTTTGCGCGACTTACTGGCCCCGTGGGTGCCTGGTGCACCTGAGCGGGCGCTGCATGAAATGATCCTGGACAGCCGCGAGGCCGCGTCCGGCGATCTGTTCGTCGCGATTAAAGGTCATGCGGCCGATGGTCGCCGCTTTATTCCACAAGCTATCGCCCAGGGCGTTGCTGCGGTGATAGCCGATGCAGAGGGTGAAGCTGAAGATGGCGACATCACCGAAATGCACGGCGTGCCGGTGATTTATCTCGCACAGCTTTCGCAGCGTTTATCGGCGCTGGCCGGACGCTTCTACCAGCAGCCGGGCGATAAGCTCCGTCTGATTGGTGTGACCGGCACCAACGGTAAGACCACGACGACGCAGCTGCTGGCGCAATGGGGCCAGTTACTGGGTGAAACCGGCGCGGTGATGGGGACCGTGGGCAATGGCCTCTACGGCCATCTTGTTCCGGCAGAAAACACCACCGGTTCTGCGGTTGAGGTTCAGCAAACGTTGCACTCACTGGTTGAGCAGGGCGCGACGCTGGCGGCAATGGAGATCTCTTCGCACGGTCTGGTACAGCATCGCGTTGCGGCACTGCCTTTCGCCGCGGCCGCTTTCACCAATCTGAGCCGTGACCACCTTGATTATCATGGTGATATGGCGCGCTACGAAGCCGCGAAATGGTTGCTGTTCTCTGAACATCAGGTCGGCCAGATCATCGTCAATGCCGATGATGAAGTCGGTCGCCGCTGGTTGCAGAAGCTGCCGGATGCGGTCGCCGTCACCATGGAAGACAACATTGATCCCGGCTGCCATGGCCGCTGGCTGCAGGCGACCGAAGTCGATTACCACGACAACGGCGCTAAAATCCGTTTTGATTCCAGCTGGGGCGAAGGCGAAATTGAAAGCCGCCTGATGGGCGCCTTCAACGTCAGTAACCTGCTGGTGGCGTTAGGCACGCTGCTGGCTCTGGGCTATCCGCTGGATTCGCTGATTGCCACCGGCAATCAACTGCAACCGGTAACGGGCCGTATGGAAGTGTTCAGTGCGCCAGGCAAACCGACGGTAGTGGTGGATTATGCCCACACGCCGGATGCGCTGGAAAAAGCGCTGGAAGCCGCGCGTCTGCACTGTAAAGGCAAACTGTGGTGTGTCTTTGGCTGCGGCGGCGATCGTGACAAAGGTAAGCGCCCACTTATGGGAGCTATCGCCGAGCAATTCTCTGACGTGGTGGTGATCACTGATGACAACCCGCGCAGCGAAGATCCGGCGGCTATCGTCGCCGATGTGCTGAGCGGCCTGCTGGATGCCGGTCGCGCTCGCGTTATGCCTGGTCGTGCGCAAGCGGTCACTAACACGGTGATGCAGGCGCAGGATGGCGACATCGTGCTGGTTGCCGGTAAAGGCCACGAAGATTATCAGATAGTTGGCAACCGCCGACTGGACTACTCAGACCGCATTACGGTCGCCCGTCTGCTGGGAGTGATCGCATGATTACACTGACGCTGCAAAAGCTGGCCGACTTAACTGGCGGCAAACTGTTCGGTGGTGACCTCTCCGTCGATGAAGTCACCACCGATACTCGCAAAGTCAGCGCGGGTTGCCTGTTCATCGCTCTACAGGGTGAACGTTTTAATGCCCATGACTTTGTTGGTGAGGCGATGGCGGCCGGTGCATCTGCACTTCTGGTGAGTAAGCACTTAACTGTTGCTGTGCCTCAGGTCGTGGTAGCTGATACCCGCATCGCGCTGGGTCAGCTGGCCGGCTGGGTGCGCCAGCAATCCACCGCGCGCGTGGTGGCTCTGACCGGATCCTCAGGTAAAACCTCGGTGAAAGAGATGACGGCCGCCATTCTTCGTGAATGTGGCGAGACGCTCTATACCGCAGGAAACCTGAATAATGATATCGGGGTACCGCTGACCCTGTTGCGCCTGAATGCCTCGCATCAATATGCCGTCGTCGAGCTGGGTGCCAATCACCAGGGCGAAATTGCTTACACCACAGAAATTACCCGTCCTGAAACGGCGCTGGTGAATAACCTGGCGGCCGCGCATCTGGAAGGATTTGGATCGCTGGCGGGTGTGGCAAAAGCCAAAGGCGAAATTTTCCAGGGATTGCCGATCAACGGCACGGCGATCCTCAATGCAGACAGCAATGACTGGCCGCACTGGCAGCATTCCCTGCACAGCAAAACGGTCTGGCGTTTTTCCTCCGCGCCGCAAGCTGACAGCGACTTCTCCGCGACCGACGTTAAGGTCACCAGCAGCGGTACGCACTTCGTGATGATCACGCCTGCTGGCAGCATCGCCATTCAGCTCCCGCTGCCGGGACGTCACAACATCGCCAATGCGCTGGCCGCTGCGGCACTGGCATTGTCGGTCGATGCTCCATTAAGCGCTATCCAGAAGGGATTAAGCCATCTTCAGGCCGTACCGGGACGTTTATATCCGGTAGCGTTGGCAGAGAACAAACTGCTGCTGGATGACAGTTACAACGCCAACGTCGGTTCAATGACGGCTGCCGCACAGGTGCTGTCCGAGATGCCGGGTTACCGCGTAATGGTGGTGGGCGATATGGGCGAGCTGGGCGATGAGGCAGAAGAGTGCCACCGCGAAGTGGGCGAAGCCGCACGGCTGGCAGGAATCGATAAAGTTCTGAGCGTTGGCAAGATGAGTCACCTTATCAGTGAAGCCAGCGGCGCAGGAGAGCATTTACAAGACAAGGCGGCCGTTACGGCACGTCTGCAGACGCTGCTCGCTGAGCATGACGTCATCACTATTTTAGTCAAAGGTTCGCGTAGTGCCGCCATGGAGCAGGTAGTACAGAGCTTACAGGAGAAAGGAACATGCTAGTCTGGCTGGCCGAACATTTGGTCACTTTTTATTCTGGCTTTAACGTCTTTTCCTATCTGACGTTTCGCGCCATTGTCAGCCTGCTGACCGCCCTGTTTATCTCTTTGTGGATGGGGCCGAAAATGATCGCCCGTCTGCAGGAAATGTCCTTTGGTCAGGTCGTCCGTAACGACGGTCCGGAATCACACTTCAGCAAACGCGGCACGCCAACGATGGGCGGGGTGATGATCCTGTTCTCCATCACCGTATCCGTGCTGATGTGGGCTTATCCTTCTAACCCGTACGTGTGGTGCGTGCTGGTGGTATTAGTCGGCTTCGGCATCATCGGATTTGTCGACGACTACCGCAAAGTGGTGCGTAAAGACACCAAAGGGCTGATCGCACGCTGGAAATACTTCTGGATGTCGGTGATCTCGCTGGGTGTCGCCTTCGGGTTGTACATCGCCGGGAAAGGGACGCCAGCCACTGAGTTAGTGGTGCCGTTCTTCAAAGACATCATGCCCCAGCTGGGCCTGTTCTATGTGGTGCTGGCGTACTTCGTGATTGTCGGCACCGGTAACGCCGTTAACCTGACCGATGGCCTCGATGGCCTGGCCATTATGCCGACCGTGTTTGTCGCCGCCGGTTTTGCGCTGGTTGCCTGGGCAACGGGTAACGTTAAGTTTGCGGAATACCTGCATATCCCTTATCTGCGCCATGCCGGCGAGTTGGTGATCGTCTGTACGGCGATCGTCGGTGCCGGTCTGGGCTTCCTGTGGTTCAACACCTATCCGGCTCAGGTGTTTATGGGCGATGTCGGCTCACTGGCGCTGGGCGGCGCGCTCGGCACCATCGCCGTGCTGCTGCGTCAGGAATTCCTGCTGGTGATCATGGGCGGCGTGTTTGTGGTTGAAACCCTGTCAGTGATCCTGCAGGTGGGTTCCTTCAAATTACGCGGTCAGCGCATTTTCCGTATGGCGCCGATCCACCACCATTACGAACTTAAAGGCTGGCCGGAGCCGCGTGTGATTGTGCGCTTCTGGATTATTTCTCTGATGCTGGTGCTGATTGGCCTGGCAACACTGAAGGTGCGGTAACAATGGCTGACTATCAGGGTAAAAAAGTGGTCATTATCGGGTTGGGCCTGACCGGGCTCTCCTGTGTTGATTTCTTTTTAGCGCGCGGCGTGACGCCACGCGTGATGGATACCCGTGTCGCCCCGCCGGGCCTCGATAAACTGCCCGCCAGCGTTGAGCGCTGGTTGGGTTCGCTGAATGACAACTGGTTGCAGAGCGCTGATTTGATCGTTGCCAGCCCGGGTATGGCGCTGGCGCATCCGTCGTTAATGGATGCCGCGCAAGCGGGTGTGGAAATCGTCGGGGATATCGAGCTGTTCTGCCGTGAAGCCCAGGCGCCGATCGTGGCGATCACCGGCTCCAATGGCAAAAGCACCGTGACCACCTTAGTGGGCGATATGGCGAAGGCGGCCGGATGGCAGGTTGGCGTGGGGGGCAATATTGGTTTGCCTGCGCTGATGCTGTTGGAGCAACCGGCGCAACTGTATGTGCTGGAGCTGTCGAGCTTCCAGCTGGAAACGACCGCCAGCCTGAAGGCCGCCGCGGCAACAATCCTCAATGTTACTGAAGATCATATGGATCGCTATCCGTTAGGCATGCAGCAGTACCGTGCCGCCAAACTGCGCGTCTATGAAAACGCTGCCGTCTGCGTGGTCAACGCCGATGATGCGATGACCTTCCCGGTACGTGGACTGGATGCGCGCTGCGTCAGCTTTGGCATCAACGCCGGCGATTATCACCTCGCAACGGAATCTGGCCAGAGCTGGCTGAACGTGAAGGGTGACAACCTGATGAAAACCAGCGACATGACGCTGGTTGGTCAGCATAACCAGACCAATGCGCTGGCTGCTCTGGCACTGGCTGAGGCCGTTGGTCTGCCGCTGGCATCCAGCCTGAAAGCCTTATCCACCTTTAGCGGGTTGGCGCACCGCTTCCAGATTGCGCTGGATCGTAACGGCGTGCGCTGGATTAATGATTCCAAAGCCACCAACGTCGGCAGTACCGAAGCGGCGTTGAACGGACTGCAGGTGCAGGGCACCCTGTGGCTGCTGCTGGGTGGCGATGGCAAGTCGGCTGATTTCAGCCCGCTGACCCGCTACCTGCAGGGCGATAACGTCCGCACTTACTGCTTTGGTCGTGATGCGCAAGCGCTGGCTGAGCTGCGCCCTGAGATCGCCGTACGCACAGACACGCTGGCAGACGCGATGAAGCAGATCGCCACGCGGGTGAAGCCAGGCGATATGGTGCTGCTTTCCCCAGCCTGCGCCAGCCTGGACCAGTTTAAAAACTTCGAGCAGCGCGGCGACGCGTTCACTCAACTGGCAAAGGAGCTTGGCTGATGCGTTTACCAGGATTAAGCCTTGCCGGTGGCGTCACGAATCGTCTGAAAGATTGGGTGATGGGCCCACGCGAGAGCGACGCCAGCTCAATGGTTCTTTATGATCGCACGCTGCTGTGGCTGACCATCGGTCTGGCGATCATTGGATTTGTGATGGTGACCTCGGCGTCGATGCCGGTCGGTCAGCGTTTGTCTGACGATCCGTTCTATTTTGCCAAGCGTGATGCATTCTATATTGCGCTGGCGGTCGGCATGGCGCTGGTAACGCTGCGCGTGCCGATGGATTTCTGGCAGCGTTACAGCAATATCATGCTGCTGGTGACGGTAGTGATGCTGTTAGTGGTGCTGGTGGTGGGCAGCTCGGTCAACGGCGCCTCACGCTGGATTGCATTGGGCCCGCTGCGTATTCAGCCCGCAGAGCTCTCCAAGCTGTCGTTATTCTGCTACCTGGCGAGCTATCTGGTGCGCAAGGTGGAAGAGGTGCGTAACAACTTCTGGGGCTTCTGCAAGCCGATGGGTGTGATGGTGGTGCTGGCGGTGTTACTGCTGGCTCAGCCTGACCTGGGTACGGTGGTGGTGCTGTTCGTCACCACGCTGGCGATGCTGTTCCTCGCCGGGGCAAAACTCTGGCAGTTCCTGGCGATCATCGGCTCCGGTATTTTCGCAGTTTGCCTGCTGATTGTGGCCGAACCGTACCGTATGCGCCGCGTCACGTCCTTCTGGAATCCCTGGGAAGATCCGTTCGGCAGCGGCTACCAGCTGACCCAGTCTCTGATGGCTTTTGGTCGTGGGGAATTCTGGGGCCAGGGGCTGGGAAATTCAGTGCAGAAACTGGAATATCTGCCGGAGGCACATACCGATTTTATCTTCTCCATTATCGGTGAGGAACTGGGTTATATCGGTGTGGTTTTAGCCCTGTTAATGGTATTCTTCGTCGCTTTTCGCGCGATGTCCATTGGTCGTCGTGCGCTTGAGCTTGACCAGCGTTTTTCCGGCTTCCTTGGATGCTCGATTGGCGTGTGGTTCAGCTTCCAGGCGCTGGTTAACGTTGGCGCTGCAGCGGGCATGTTACCGACCAAAGGTCTGACGTTGCCGCTGATCAGTTACGGTGGTTCGAGTTTGATCATCATGTCGACCGCCATCGTGTTTTTGTTACGTATTGATTATGAAACGCGTCTGGCAAAAGCGCAGGCGTTTACGCGGGGTAGTCGATGAAAGGGAAGCGACTGATGGTAATGGCTGGCGGAACCGGTGGGCACGTTTTCCCCGGGCTGGCGGTTGCGCATCATCTGATGGATCAGGGCTGGCAGGTTCGCTGGTTGGGCACGGCCGATCGTATGGAAGCCGATTTGGTTCCTAAGCACGGCATCGACATCGATTTTATCCGGATCTCCGGCCTGCGCGGTAAAGGCCTGAAGGCGCAGCTCACCGCGCCAATGCGTATTTTCAACGCGGTGCGTCAGGCCAGAGCCATCATGAAGGCCTACAAGCCGGATGTGGTGCTGGGGATGGGCGGCTACGTTTCCGGCCCGGGTGGCTTAGCGGCCTGGAGCTGCGGTATCCCGGTGGTGCTGCATGAGCAGAACGGTATTGCCGGCCTGACCAACAAATGGCTGGCGAAAATTGCTAAAAAGGTGATGCAGGCATTCCCTGGCGCCTTCCCCAATGCCGACGTTGTTGGCAACCCGGTGCGTACCGATGTGCTGGCGCTGCCGTTACCGGCTGAACGTCTGGCCAACCGCAGTGGCCCAATCCGCGTGCTGATCATCGGCGGAAGCCAGGGCGCGCGGGTGCTGAACCAGACCATGCCTCAGGTTGCGGCGCTGTTGGGTGACTCAGTTACCCTCTGGCACCAGGTAGGGAAGGGGGCTCTGGAAGGCGTGAATCAGGTTTATGAGCAGTTAAACCTGACGCAGCATAAAGTCACCGAATTTATCGACGATATGGCTGCGGCCTATGCCTGGGCAGACGTCGTCGTTTGCCGTTCAGGTGCGCTGACGGTCAGTGAAGTCGCCGCCGCAGGCTTACCGGCGATTTTTGTCCCGTTTCAGCATAAAGACCGCCAGCAGTACTGGAATGCGATACCGCTGGAGCAGGCGGGCGCCGCCAAAATTTATGAACAGCCGCAGTTTACTGCGGAGGGTGTGGCAGACACGCTGGCCCGTTGGGATCGACCGACTTTACTGCAAATGGCAGAAAAAGCGCGTGCCGTAGCGATCCCCGATGCGACCGACCGGGTTGCAGCGGAAGTCAGTAAAGCTGCGCTTTAACAGAATTTCAGGCCCGGAGCATTCCGGTCCGCAACACGCTACTGAAAGGGTGCGACAGGCAGAAGAGATGAATACACAACAACTGGCAAAACTGCGTTCCATAGTGCCCGAGATGCGTCGCGTCCGGCACATTCACTTTGTTGGCATCGGTGGTGCTGGCATGGGCGGTATTGCCGAAGTGTTGGCCAATGAAGGGTATGAAATCAGTGGTTCCGACCTGGCACCGAATGCGGTGACTCAGCATCTGAGCAACCTGGGTGCGACCATTTATTTCAACCATCGCCCTGAGAACGTCAGTGACGCCAGCGTGGTGGTGGTGTCTACCGCGGTGTCTCAGGATAACCCTGAAGTCGTTGCCGCGCGTGAAGCGCGTATCCCGGTGATCCGCCGCGCAGAAATGCTGGCTGAACTGATGCGTTACCGCCACGGCATTGCTGTTGCCGGCACGCACGGTAAAACCACCACCACCGCGATGGTTTCAAGCATTTATGCGGAAGGCGGACTGGATCCGACTTTTGTCAACGGTGGCCTGGTCAAAGCCGCCGGCACACACGCCCGTCTGGGAAGCAGCCGTTATCTGATTGCTGAAGCCGACGAGAGCGATGCCTCCTTCCTGCATTTGCAGCCGATGGTGGCGATTGTGACCAATATCGAAGCCGACCATATGGATACTTACCATGGCGACTTTGAGAACCTGAAACAGACGTTCGTGAACTTCCTGCACAATCTGCCGTTTTATGGCCGTGCGGTGTTGTGCATTGACGATGCGGTGATCCGCGAGTTGATCCCGCGTATCAGCCGCCATATCACCACCTACGGCTTCAGCGAGGATGCTGACGTCCGGGTAGAGAATTACCAGCAGAATGGCGCTCAGGGACATTTCACCCTGGTCCGTCACGACAAGCCGTTGATGCACGTGACCCTGAATGCGCCGGGCCGTCATAACGCGCTGAATGCGGCGGCAGCGGTTGCGGTTGCGACCGAAGAAGGCATTGAAGATGCAGAGATCCTCAGTGCGCTGGAGAGCTTCCAGGGCACGGGACGCCGCTTTGACTTCCTGGGGGAATACCCGGTGCAGGCGGCCAACGGTACTGCCGGCACGGCGATGCTGGTTGATGATTACGGCCACCATCCGACCGAAGTGGATGTGACCATTAAAGCCGCCCGTGCGGGCTGGCCGGACAAGCAGTTGGTGATGGTGTTCCAGCCGCACCGCTATTCACGTACGCGTGATTTGTATGACGATTTCGCTAACGTGCTGTCTCAGGTCGATGTGTTGCTGATGCTGGATGTCTATCCGGCCGGTGAAGCACCGATCCCCGGCGCGGACAGCCGTTCACTCTGTCGCACCATCCGTGGCCGTGGCAAAGTGGATCCAATCCTGGTCTCTGACCACGATGCGGTGCTCGATATGCTGGCACCAAAACTGTCCGGCAACGATTTAATCCTGATTCAGGGTGCAGGCAACGTCGGCCGTATTGCCCGCACGCTGTCAGAACAAAAGTTACAACTGCAGAATAAAGAAGGGGAACATCATGGCTGAGAAAGTAGCGGTATTGCTGGGTGGCACCTCTGCGGAGCGAGAAGTCTCGCTGATGTCAGGTAATGCAGTGCTGGCCGGGCTGATTGAAGCCGGTATTGATGCACATGCGGTAGATATCCGTGATTTCCCGGTGATGCGCCTGAAAGAAGAGGGCTTTGATAAAGCCTTTATCGCACTGCACGGTCGCGGTGGCGAAGATGGCACGCTGCAGGGCGTGCTGGAGTTCTTGTCCATCCCTTATACCGGCAGCGGCGTAATGGCGTCGGCCATTACTATGGACAAATTGCGTACCAAATTCCTCTGGCAGGGCTGTGGTCTTCCGGTCTCTCCTTATGTGGCGCTGACCCGTAAGGAAATGGACGCCGGACTGACGCCCGAGACGGAAGCAAAAATCGCCGCGCTGGGCTTGCCGGTTTTCGTAAAACCAAGTTGCGAAGGTTCCAGCGTTGGCATCAGCCGGGTGAACAGCGCTGACACGCTTCAGGCTGCGCTGGTTGAAGCGTTCCGCCATGACGACGATGTGTTGGTCGAAGCGTTTTTAAGCGGCCCGGAATACACCGTAGCGGTGATTGGCGATGAAATATTGCCTTCAATACGCATAAAGGTGGTTTCTGAATTCTATGACTATGAAGCAAAATACTTTTCTGACGATACTGAATACTTCTGCCCAAGCGGATTGTCTGCTGAACAGGAAGCTGAACTGAGCGATATCGTGATTAAAGCCTGGCGCGCATTAGGCTGTAGTGGCTGGGGACGTGTTGACGTGATGATGGGCGGCGACGGTCAGTTCTACCTGCTGGAAGTGAACACTTCCCCAGGCATGACCGGGCACAGTCTGGTGCCGATGGCGGGTAAGCAGGCGGGGTTGAGTTTCTCCCAGCTGGTCGCGCGCATTCTGGAGCTGGCGGACTGATATGTCCCAGGCTGCTCTGAATGTTCGAAACCGTGAGGCGCAGGAAAAAGCGCGATCCGGGCGCAGTAATGGCTCCAGACTGGCAGGCATCATCTTTCTGACGATCGTGCTTGGCGTGGTGATCGCCGCCGGATTTGTGGTGGTGAAGTGGATGGATGATGCCTCAAGGCAGCCGCTGTCAAAGCTGGTGGTGACCGGGCAGACCCACTACACCACCAACGACGATATTCGCCAGGCAATTTTGTCGCTGGGCGCGCCGGGAACGTTTATGTCCCAGGATGTCGACGTCATCCAGCAGCAGATTGAACGTCTGCCGTGGATCCAGCAGGTCAGCGTGCGCAAGCAATGGCCTGACGAGCTGAAGATCCATCTGGTTGAGTATGTGCCCGTTGCGCGCTGGAACGACCTGCATATGGTTGATGCAGACGGAAAGTCATTCTCCGTGCCGGCTAACCACATTGGCAAGGAAGAGATGCCAATGCTGTATGGCCCGGAAGGGAGCGAAACAGAAGTGCTGACCGGCTATCACCAGATGAGCGATCTGCTGGCGGCAAGCAAATTTAAATTGAAGGTGGCGTCGATGACCGCAAGGCGGTCCTGGCAACTGGTGTTGAGCGATGATGTCCGTCTGGAACTGGGACGTAACGAAGATATGAAGCGTTTAAAACGTTTCATTCAGCTCTACCCCACGCTGCAGCAGCAGGGACAGGCAGAAAACAAACGTATCACTTACGTGGATCTGCGGTACGACTCTGGCGCGGCAGTAGGATGGGCACCGGCAGAAATTAAGACCCCCGACAATAATCAGCAACAGAATCAGGCACAGGTTAAACAACAATGATCAAGTCGACGGACAGAAAACTGGTAGTTGGACTCGAGATTGGCACCGCGAAGGTTGCCGCTTTGGTAGGGGAAATTCTGCCCGATGGCATGGTCAATATCATTGGCGTGGGCAGCTGTCCTTCCCGCGGAATGGATAAAGGCGGGGTGAACGACCTCGAATCCGTGGTCAAATGTGTTCAGCGTGCGATCGACCAGGCTGAGCTGATGGCTGATTGTCAGATTTCGTCGGTTTACCTTGCATTATCGGGCAAACACATCAGTTGCCAGAACGAAATAGGGATGGTTCCTATTTCCGAAGAGGAAGTGACACAGGAAGATGTGGAGAACGTGGTACACACCGCCAAATCCGTCCGTGTTCGTGACGAGCACCGCATCCTCCATGTTATTCCGCAAGAATATGCGATCGACTATCAGGAAGGGATCAAAAATCCGGTCGGCTTGTCCGGCGTGAGAATGCAGGCAAAAGTGCATTTGATCACCTGTCACAACGATATGGCGAAAAACATTGTAAAAGCCGTTGAACGATGTGGCCTGAAAGTTGACCAATTGATTTTCGCCGGTCTGGCATCCAGCTTTGCGGTGCTGACTGAAGATGAGCGTGAGCTGGGCGTCTGCGTAGTGGACGTTGGCGGCGGCACCATGGATATCGCGGTTTACACCGGTGGCGCGCTGCGTCACACCAAGGTGATCCCATATGCTGGTAACGTTGTGACCAGCGACATCGCTTATGCGTTTGGCACACCACCGACCGATGCGGAAGCGATTAAAGTTCGCCACGGTTGCGCGCTGGGTTCCATCGTCGGTAAAGACGAAAATGTCGAAGTGCCAAGCGTTGGTGGACGTCCACCGAGAAGTCTGCAACGTCAGACGCTGGCAGAGGTCATTGAACCTCGCTACACCGAACTGCTGAATCTGGTCAATGACGAGATCCTGCAGTTGCAGGAACAGCTTCGCCAACAGGGCGTTAAGCACCATCTGGCAGCGGGTATCGTCCTGACCGGTGGCGCAGCACAAATTGAAGGATTAGCGGCTTGCGCCCAGCGTGTGTTCCACACGCAGGTGCGTATCGGACAGCCGTTAAACATCACAGGATTAACGGATTACGCGCAGGAGCCGTACTACTCAACAGCGGTTGGCTTACTGCACTACGGAAAAGAGTCACACCTTAACGGTGAGGCGGATGTCGAAAAAAGAGCCTCAGTGGGCAACTGGTTCAAACGAATCAACAGCTGGCTGAGAAAAGAGTTTTAATTTAGAGAAAAGGGGATCATGCTAGACTTTTTGTGATCTCCAGGCGACAGGCACATAACGGAGAGAAATTATGTTTGAACCAATGGAATTAACCAATGACGCGGTGATTAAAGTCATCGGCGTCGGCGGCGGCGGCGGCAACGCCGTAGAGCATATGGTGCGTGAGCGCATCGAAGGTGTTGAGTTCTTTGCAGTAAACACGGACGCGCAGGCGTTACGTAAAACTGCGGTTGGCCAGACTATCCAGATTGGTAATGGTATTACCAAAGGTCTGGGTGCCGGTGCGAACCCGGAAGTGGGTCGTAACTCGGCAGAAGAAGACCGTGAAGCACTGCGTCAGGCACTTGATGGTGCAGACATGGTGTTCATCGCTGCAGGCATGGGTGGCGGTACCGGTACCGGTGCAGCGCCAGTTGTCGCTGAAGTTGCAAAAGAATTGGGTATCCTGACGGTTGCTGTGGTGACCAAGCCCTTCAATTTTGAAGGCAAGAAGCGCATGGCATTCGCCGAGCAGGGTATCGCTGAGCTGTCCAAGCATGTCGATTCACTGATTACTATTCCAAACGACAAGCTGCTGAAAGTGCTCGGCCGTGGTATCTCACTGCTGGATGCGTTTGGCGCAGCGAACGACGTGCTGAAAGGCGCGGTGCAGGGTATTGCCGAACTGATTACCCGTCCTGGCCTGATGAACGTCGACTTTGCTGACGTGCGCACCGTGATGTCCGAAATGGGCTACGCGATGATGGGTTCTGGCGTGGCGTGCGGTGAAGACCGTGCAGAAGAAGCGGCCGAAATGGCGATTTCCAGCCCACTGCTGGAAGATATCGACCTGTCTGGCGCGCGTGGTGTGTTGGTTAACATCACCGCCGGATTCGACCTGCGTCTGGATGAGTTTGAAACGGTGGGTAACACCATCCGTGCGTTTGCTTCTGACAATGCGACCGTGGTTATCGGCACCTCGCTGGACCCGGAAATGAACGACGAACTGCGCGTAACCGTCGTGGCTACCGGTATTGGCATGGACAAGCGTCCAGAGATTACCCTGGTCACTAACAAGCAGCAGCAGACTCAGCCTGTTATGGATCACCGTTACCAGCAGCACGGTATGGCACCGCTTCCTCAGGAGCAGAAACCTGCCGCTAAAGTGGTCAACGATCCGAGCACGCAAACTAACAAAGAGCCTGATTACCTTGATATTCCGGCCTTCCTGCGTAAGCAGGCGGATTAGGAATTTCCTGAGAATTGGGATTCTCCGCTCTTTGTGTTAAAATGTTCGCCCGTCAGTAAGTTATACTGGCGGTCGGATGAGTAATTTTGCGAGATAATACGATGATCAAACAACGGACATTAAAACGTATCGTTCAGACGACTGGAGTCGGTTTACATACCGGCAAAAAAGTCACGCTGACGTTGCGCCCCGCGTCGGCTAATACCGGGGTCATCTATCGTCGCACTGACTTGAATCCACCGGTAGATTTCCCGGCTGATGCCAAATCCGTGCGTGATACCATGCTCTGTACTTGCCTGGTTAATGAGCATGACGTGCGTATTTCGACAGTCGAACACCTGAACGCAGCACTTGCGGGTCTGGGCATCGATAACATCGTGGTGGAAGTGAACGCGCCAGAAATTCCTATTATGGATGGCAGCGCCGCCCCCTTTGTTTATCTGCTGATGGACGCAGGCATCGAAGAACTGAATTCTGCGAAGAAATTTGTCCGCATCAAACAGCCAGTCCGGGTTGAAGATGGTGACAAATGGGCCGAGTTTACGCCGCACAACGGTTTTAAGTTGGATTTCACCATCGACTTTAACCATCCGGCGATCGATTCCGGTTCACAGCGCTACAGCATGGATTTCTCTGCTGAAGCCTTTGCACGTCAGATCAGTCGTGCCCGTACGTTCGGCTTTATGCGTGATATCGAAGCATTGCAGTCCCGTGGCCTGTGCCTCGGCGGCAGTTTTGACTGTGCAATCGTGGTGGATGATTACCGCGTGTTGAACGAAGACGGTTTACGTTTTGAAGACGAATTCGTCCGTCACAAAATGCTGGATGCCATCGGTGACCTGTTCATGTGTGGCCACAACATTATCGGCGCATTCACTGCCTATAAATCAGGTCATGCACTAAACAACAAGCTGCTTCAGGCGGTTCTGGCTAAGCAAGAAGCCTGGGAATGGGCAACGTTCGAGGACGAAGCCGAGTTGCCAGTGACCTTCAGAGCACCAAATCTGGTGTGGGCATAAAGTCAGCATTACTTATTACGACTGGTTGAGCTGGTACTCTCTCCGGCCAGTGAGGCCAGTCGTTCTATCGTCTTCTTCAGTTTTTCAGAGCCCCGGCTCGCCACACTCCGCAGTATCTCCGCACTCTGTTCACTCAGTTGACGTCCCGGCGAATTTTCTTCTGCTTCAGGTCGACCGCCGCTTTTTTGCACGCTTTCCTGCCCTTTTGCAGCCAGTGAAGGATTTATCGTGATGTCGATTGCCGTCAATGATGGTAATATTTGCGCTCGTAAAGCTGACAGCAGGCTGGATTGTTCATAGCGTAAGCGCATCATCCAACTGGCATTAGCGGTTTCGAGCACCAGAATGCCCTGGCGAAAATTGGCCACGCGGCACCAGGGATGCATCTGCGCAGGAAGAATACCCTGCACGGCCCGGTTCAGTTTGTTTAGCGCAATGGCGCGCTGCTGAATGGATTGCAGCATACCTTTGGCATCGGTGACTTCGAATAAATTTTCAATTGAATGCGGGCGACTATCACGCATAGCAAGCTCCGGCGGAAACAGTGATCGGAATTCTAAATCGTTGGCGACAACTTGGCAGACGTTATTTCTGGCCGCATCTCCTGTTGGGGATGGTCGCGGCTGGTCTTGGCCTGCCTCACGCTGCCAGCGACCGGACAACTTTACCAGAAACCGCCTCCCGAAGCCTGAATATCAGCAATGGCGTGCGCTTCGACAGCCTCGCACTGCTGCAGGAAAGCGTCCGTCGTCCTAATTTTAACGTGGATTACTGGCATCAGCACGCCATCCGCACCGTTATTCGGCATCTCTCCTTCACGCTAACGCCAGCCAATCAGCCCACTGCCGAGCAGGTTATGCCGCTTGAAGTGCAGAAACTGGCGCTGCTGGATACGCTGAACGCCTTACTGACGCACGAAGCCAGACCGCCGACGATCATTCGTCAGACCACTGAGCCTCAGAGCGCAGCAAAACCCCGTTATCAGACCGGCCTGTGGCTTGCTCAGGTTCAGGGCATTCGTGCCGGACCTGCCTCTCTCGCGTAACGTCTACGTTCATTACACCTACCTTATAATTAAGCGCTTCACCACGTCATGTGGTGGCTGAGAGAAAGTATTTACTATGTTAATCAAATTATTAACCAAAGTTTTTGGCAGTAGCAATGACCGCACCCTGCGCCGTATGCGCAAAGTCGTCGATCAGATCACCAAAATGGAACCGGATTTTGAGAAGCTGTCTGATGATGAGCTGAAGGCCAAAACCGTTGAGTTCCGCGCCCGTCTGGCAAAAGGCGAAGTGCTGGAAAACCTGATCCCGGAAGCCTTTGCTACCGTTCGTGAAGCCAGTAAGCGTGTATTTGGTATGCGTCACTTTGACGTACAGCTGCTGGGCGGCATGGTACTGAATGACCGTTGCATCGCTGAAATGCGTACTGGTGAGGGTAAAACCCTGACCGCAACGCTGCCAGCTTACCTGAATGCCCTGAGCGGCGAAGGCGTCCACGTGGTCACGGTCAATGACTATCTGGCCTCTCGTGATGCGGAAAACAACCGTGCGCTGTTCGAGTTCCTTGGCCTGAGCATTGGTATCAACCTGCCAGGTATGCCAGCACCGGCCAAGCGTGAAGCGTATGCTGCCGATATTACCTACGGCACCAACAACGAATACGGCTTCGACTACCTGCGTGACAACATGGCCTTCAGCCCTGAAGACCGTGTACAGCGTAAGCTGAACTATGCGCTGGTGGATGAGGTTGACTCCATCCTGATCGATGAAGCCCGTACCCCACTGATTATCTCGGGTCCGGCGGAAGACAGCTCTGAGCTGTACATCAAGGTCAACAAAATCATCCCAAGCCTGATCCGTCAGGAAAAAGAAGATTCCGACAGCTTCCAGGGCGAAGGCCACTTCTCAGTAGATGAGAAAGCCCGCCAGGTTCACTTGACCGAACGGGGTTTGGTGGCGATTGAAGAGCTGATGGTCAGCGAAGGCATCATGGAAGAGGGCGAGTCGCTGTACTCCCCAGGCAACATCATGATGATGCACCACGTGACCGCCGCTCTGCGTTCTCATGTGCTATTCACCCGCGACGTTGACTACATTGTAAAAGACGGCGAAGTGATCATCGTTGATGAACACACCGGCCGTACCATGCAGGGACGTCGCTGGTCTGACGGTCTGCATCAGGCAATTGAAGCGAAAGAAGGCGTGGAAATCCAGAATGAGAACCAGACTCTGGCTTCCATCACTTTCCAGAACTACTTCCGTCTTTACAACAAACTGGCCGGGATGACCGGTACAGCGGACACCGAAGCGTTCGAATTCAGCTCGATCTATAAGCTGGAAACTATTGTTGTACCAACCAACCGTCCGATGGTGCGTAAAGATCTGGCCGATCTGGTCTACATGACCGAGAAAGAGAAGATCGACGCGATCATCGAAGACATCCGCGAGCGTACCGCGAATGGTCAGCCGGTGCTGGTGGGTACCATCTCCATTGAGAAATCCGAAGTGGTTTCTGAGCAGCTGTCACTTGCCAAGATTGAGCACGCGGTACTGAACGCCAAATTCCACGCCCGCGAAGCAGATATCGTGGCGCAGGCAGGTCAGCCGGGTGCCGTCACCATCGCCACCAACATGGCGGGTCGTGGTACAGACATCGTGCTGGGCGGCAGCTGGCAGGCAGAGATTGCTGAACTGGAAAATCCAACCGCAGAACAGATCGACGCGATTAAAAGCGCGTGGAAAATCCGTCATGATGCGGTACTGGCATCGGGCGGTCTGCACATCATTGGTACCGAGCGTCATGAATCACGTCGTATCGATAACCAGTTGCGCGGCCGTTCGGGTCGTCAGGGTGATAACGGTTCATCCCGTTTCTACCTGTCGATGGAAGATGCGTTGATGCGTATTTTCGCCTCCGATCGCGTGTCTAATATGATGCGTAAACTGGGCATGAAGCCTGGTGAAGCGATTGAACACCCGTGGGTGACCAAAGCGATCGCCAACGCCCAGCGTAAAGTGGAAAGCCGTAACTTCGATATTCGTAAGCAGCTGCTGGAATATGATGACGTTGCTAACGATCAGCGTCGTGCGATTTACTCTCAGCGTAATGAACTGCTGGACGTATCAGACGTATCAGAAACTATCAGCAGCATCCGCGAAGACGTGTTCAAAACCACGCTGGACACCTTCATTCCACCGCAGTCCCTGGAAGAAATGTGGGATGTGCAAGGTCTGCAAGAGCGTCTGAAAAACGACTTCGATCTGGATATGCCGGTGGCAGAATGGCTGGATAAAGAGCCAGAACTGCATGAAGAGACGCTGCGCGAGCGCATCATGCAACACGCGAAAGAGCAGTATCTGCGCAAAGAAGAAGTGGTTGGCGTCGAGATGATGCGTAACTTCGAGAAAGGCGTCATGCTGCAAACGCTGGATTCCTTGTGGAAAGAGCACCTGGCCGCAATGGATTATCTGCGTCAGGGTATCCACCTGCGTGGTTATGCGCAGAAGGATCCGAAGCAGGAATACAAACGTGAATCCTTCGCCATGTTTGCTGCGATGCTGGAATCACTGAAATATGAAGTGATCAGTACGCTGTGCAAAGTTCAGGTACGTATGCCTGAAGAAGTGGAAGCAATGGAAGAGCAGCGCCGTGAAGAAGCTGAACGCCTGGCTAGCCAGCAGCAGCTGAGCCACGTTGATGTTGAAACCGAAGCCGCCATCGAGATGGCAGATCAAACCGGCGAGCGTAAAGTTGGCCGTAACGATCTTTGCCCATGTGGTTCAGGTAAAAAATACAAGCAGTGTCACGGTCGTCTTGCTTAACAGCAGACGGTGACCATTAAAGGGCTGGAGAAAATTCTCCGGCCCTTTTTTTATGCCTCACCAGGGTTGCAGATAAACAATAACCAGCCGCTAACTGCCAGCGCCGCGCCAAACGGAAAGGGATCGCGCAATGGACGTCCTGACAGCCACTGCATTATGCCTAAAGCAATTAGCGAGGCGAGCGAGGCCATCAGCACCAGTATGGGCAGCCGGAACACCCCGAGCCAGGCACCCAGTGCAGCAAGCAACTTCGCATCTCCCAGCCCCAGTCCTTCTTTTTTGCAGACCATCCGGTAGCCATAGGAAAGTAGCGCCAGCACCGTAAAGCCAGCCGCCGCGCCAAGCACCGCCTCGGTGAGAAGCAGTGAGGGAATCACGCCTGCGACGTTGCCGAGCAGTCCCAGCCACAGCAGCGAGAGGGTCAGTACATCTGGAAGCAGCAGATAGCGCAGGTCGATAACGATCAACGCCAGCAGTATCCAGCTTAACAACAGGGAAGCGGGCAGCAGCCGGGCGGGGAGCACTGCGGCTACCAGCAATGAAATGCCGCAACAGAGCGTTGGCAGCAGCCAGAAGCCGGGAATACCTTCACGGCTGATCTCGAAGGACACACCCCGTATCTTAGCGGGCAACCAGTCACTCAGCAGCCAGACCAGGCTGCCCATCATCGTGCCGATCAGGCCTGTCGTTAGCCAGATGCCACTTGCCCATAACAGCCCCGATCCCTGTAATGCCTGCACCATCATTTCCCCTCCCCGGTCCCCATGCTTCAGTCGCATTTGCCGGTACTATACGCCTCAGTTGAGGTCGCAGAACGTACAGGTGATGATTACATTGCCTTGCAAAGCAGATTTTCGGGCGGGCTCGAAACAGGCGGATTCTGGCTTGCCATTCCCCGTCAACGCTGGAATAGTGGCGAGGTGTAAAGTTTCTCAGAGTGAAAGTGAATGAAGCAGCTGCAAGTGGCGGTAGGTATTATCCGCGATCAAAACCAGAATATTTTCCTCGCACGGCGTTCAGCCAGCTCGCATATGGCGAACATGTGGGAGTTCCCGGGTGGCAAAATTGAAGCGGGTGAAACGCCTGAAGAGGCGCTAAAGCGTGAGCTGCATGAAGAGACGGGCATTGAGGTTGAAAACGCCGTGGCGTATGGCTCAGGGGAGCATGGCGACAGCAGCTTCCACGTGACGCTGCACTTCTTTATTGTCGATCGCTGGCAGGGAGAACCTTATGGCCGCGAAGGGCAACCGCAGCGCTGGGTAGCGCAACGGGAATTAGTAGCGGATGAATTTCCTCCCGCCAATGCCGCAATCGTTCGTCGACTGCTGGCTGAAGTGCTTTAACAAGCTTCCCGCCAGCCATGGCGGGAGCATCTTAATCGTGGTTTGGGTCGTGCTCGCTCCAGCCTTCGCTTTCTGAATGCTGGTCATTACTGGCAATACGTTTTTCTTCCGCCGCCCATTCCCCAAGGTCGATTAACTGACAGCGTTTGCAGCAAAATGGCCGCCACGGGCTCAGTTCATCCCAAATCACCTCTTTCGCACAGGTCGGGCAGTTAACAACTATCACATCATCTTTATTCATCAGGCAAAACCTTAACAACAGGCAAGTTCAAAATCGAGGCGTGCCGGCACTTCACCGCGTTCACTGTCTAATGGCAGAAAACGAATTGCATAGCGGCTTTTGTGACCGGAAACCTGCGGGTATAGGGAATCATCCAGCGAAAGCTGAAGCCGAAGGAGCTCGGCACCTTCGCCGTTGTCCTGGAAAAAACCGTTGACGCTGGTTTGGGTACGGAACTCACCAGACTGACGGATCAAATCCAGAATTTGGGTCAGCGCTTCGCGGATGGGCATCAGCGATTCCATCCAGACCGCAACCTGGGCATCACGCTGTTCCTGTCCGACATGGAGCCAGATATGCAGAGTCGGCAGATCGAAGCTGCAACAGCCGCCGGGAATACTCAGCCGCTGGCGTACCAGGCCAATCAGACGATCTTCACGCATCAGCTGACCCATTCGTGGGGCGGCCATCAGCGTGCCGGAACAGGCTTTAAGCTTGTCGCGCAGCGTATCGATCAGTTCCATATCCACACCCGGCACATCCGCCCAGGCGCGCAATTTCTGCTGCTGTTTTTCCAGCTCTTTCACAATGTCAGTGCGTAATTCGCCGCGTTCAAACACATCAAGCAGTTCGGCCGCGTTACGGAAAAAGGTCAGTGCTCCAAGCGGATCGGTTATGGTTCGGCTGTTTTCTAACTGGCTGGTTAAAAACTCGATTCTTAGCCAGGTGCGCATTTTTTCGTTCAGTGGATACTCAAATAGAATCGTTGTGCTCATGCTGTTAATCCTGGTCAATGGCCCCGGCCAGCTGGCGATATTGCTGGTCAAGCAGGGCAACGCGCGCGGTCACCGACTCGGGTGACCCGCCGTTATCAATAATGTCGTCTGCTACCGCAAGGCGCTGTTCGCGCGATACCTGGGCAGCCAGAATATGTTCCGCCTGTTCGCGGCTGATACCATCCCTGGCGATGGTGCGTCTTAACTGGGTCTCACGATCCACGTCGACGACCAGCACCCGGTTCGCCAGATGCTGAAGATTGTTTTCAACCAGGAGCGGCACGACCCACAAACACCAAACGGAGTGAGTTAGCGCGAGCTGGCGGCGTGTTTCTGCCTGAATAAGGGGATGGAGCAGGGCGTTGAGCCAGGTTTTATCCTCCCCCGAGGTGAAAATGCGCTGACGCAGCGCTTTACGATCGAGGCTGCCATCACTTTGCATCACGTCTGCACCAAATCGCTGGCGGATCGCAGCAAGCGCTGGCTGGCCTGGCTCGACGACCTGACGGGCAATCACATCAGCATCGACGATATCCACACCTCTGTCGGCAAAGGCGTTGGCAATGGTGGTTTTTCCGCTGCCGATGCCACCGGTCAGCGCAACAGTATAGCGCATAAGCCTCTTCTCTCCTGGCTCTGAGTGTGGGCAGTCGGTATCGCGGAGGATTAACAAGGCGGCTACTGGCTTAAAAATGAGGCACCGGTCACACGAGCGGATAGCAGATAAATTTATGAGATTGTAGCGTAAATAAACCTGCTTTCGCAGTCTTGTCCGCGCGATTTTAGCGCGTATGATAGCGTCACTGGAGCTGGCAATTGCTGACTTTCGCGCCATCAACCAGGAAACCTATCATGCGTATTGAAGAAGATATTAAATTAGGCTTTAAAGATGTCCTTATTCGGCCAAAGCGTTCCACGCTGAAAAGCCGCTCTCAGGTAGAACTTACCCGTCAATTTACCTTCAAACATTCCGGTGTTGCCTGGTCAGGTGTGCCGATCATTGCTGCCAATATGGATACCGTGGGCACCTTTACTATGGCCGAAGCGCTGGCGTCCTTTGATATGCTCACCGCGGTACATAAACATTACAGCGTTGAGCAATGGCAGCAGTTCGTCTCCCGTGTGCCTGAAAATGTGCTGAAGCATGTGATGGTTTCTACCGGCACTTCCGATGCCGACTTCATCAAGATGAAGCAGATTCTGGCGCTTTCGCCGCTGCTGAATTTCATCTGTATCGATGTGGCTAACGGTTACTCCGAACATTTCGTTGAGTTCCTGCAGCGCGCCCGTGAAGCCTGTCCGGGCAAAACCATCTGTGCGGGCAATGTGGTGACCGGCGAAATGGTTGAAGAACTGATCCTGTCGGGCGCTGACATTGTCAAAGTGGGCATTGGTCCGGGCTCGGTTTGCACCACCAGGGTCAAAACGGGCGTGGGCTATCCGCAGCTTTCTGCGGTGATTGAGTGTGCCGATGCGGCGCATGGCCTCGGCGGGCAAATTGTCAGCGATGGCGGCTGTTCTATGCCAGGCGATGTGGCAAAAGCGTTCGGCGGCGGCGCTGATTTTGTGATGCTTGGCGGTATGCTGGCAGCCCATGAAGAGTGCGAAGGCACGCTGGTGGAAGAAGAGGGCGAAGCGTTTATGCTGTTCTACGGCATGAGTTCCGAATCTGCGATGAAGCGCCATGTTGGCGGCGTGGCGGGCTATCGCGCAGCGGAAGGTAAAACCGTTAAGATCCCCTTCCGTGGCCCGGTCGACAACACCGTGCGCGATATCCTTGGCGGCCTGCGTTCAGCCTGTACCTATGTCGGTGCTGAGCATCTGAAAGAGCTGACCAAGCGCACCACCTTTATTCGGGTTAACGAGCAGGAAAACCGCGTATTTAACCGCTAGCCTGTTCGCGTTGCCTTCGCGGACAACGGCAACCGGCAACCGGCGCAGGCAACTGCCAACGCGCCACCGCCATTGTCCGCTTAACGGCGCGCCCATCCGGCCAGCTAACTTCCATGGCCGGCTGGATCCCCTTTTTACCCCAACGCATCCCCCAGATTGAAGATGGGCAGATACATAGCGATTACCAACGCGCCCACCAGCACCCCGGTAATCACCATCATCATCGGTTCCAGCGCGGCGGCCAGATTGTCTGCCAGCTCATGAGTCATCTCTTCATGTAATTCTCCCAGCCGTTCCAGCATGCTGTCCAGTGAGCCAGACTCTTCACCCACTTTTATCAGCTGATAACACACCGGGCTGAAAAGCGGGTGTTGCTTCAGGGCCTGGTAAAGCGGATAGCCAGTAGCAATATGCTGTTGAAGCTGTTGGATCGCTTCACGCCACAGCAATGAGGTCAGCGTTTTCTCCACCGCCTGCAAGCTTTGTAGCAGTGTCAGCCCGGCCTGCTGTGTCAGTGCCAGCGTCATAAATATCCGGCTTAACAGTCCACCCTGATACAGCTTGCCGGTTAGCGGTAAGGCTAACAGCCAGCGCTGCTCCCTCTTTTGCCATTCCGGGGCGCGTTTGGTCTGCCAGCGCCAGCTGAAGGCCAGAACCGTCAGACCCACCAGCAACTGAAAACCGTAATTCTGTACCCCCCCTGAAAGCGCGATGACGCCCGCAGTGAACGCCGGCAGCGGCGCATTGAAAGCCTGATAGACAGACATAAATTCCGGCAGCACAAACACCAGCATGCCAATGCTGACCAACAGAGCCAGCGACAGGATAAACAAAGGGTAGCGTAGCGCTTTTGTCACCTTTTTTTGCAGTTGCTGCTGGCGCTCCTGCTGACAGGCCAGTTGCAGACAGCACTCATCGATCCTGCCGGTCAACTCGCCAACGTACATCAATGCCGGAAACAGCGGTGGGAAGACCTGCGGCCACAGCGCCAGCGCGTCAGAAAAGGACATGCCTTCCGCCACGTTGTTTTCCAACTGCCTGAACAATGCCTGCCAACCGGGATGAGGATGCTCTTCCGCCAGCAGATGCAGACTGGCAGACAGGGTCAGACCGGCCTTCAACAGCGTCGCCAGCTGACGAAAGAAGGCAATTTTCTGCGCCCATTGCCACTCACGCGCCCGGTAGCGTTTAGCGGCAGAAAGCGACAGTGGCATTAGCCCGTCAGCCAGCAGGCGATCCATAACCTCTTGCTGGCTTTGGCAAAACAGGGCACCTTCAACCAACCTGCCGCTTTGATCCATCGCCTGCCAGCGAAACAGATAAGGTTCAGCCATCATTGTTACCGACAATCCTGTTCAGCTCCTCCAGGGTAGTGTCGCCACGATTGACGCAATGCAGTCCTTCGATAAACAGCGAGTTTCTTCCATGCTGGCGGGCAATCATTTCGAGCTGCTCTGCCGGGCTGTTGGCGGCAATCGCATTTTGCAACCGGGCGGTGATCGGCAGCATCTCGAACAGCGCCACCCTGCCATAAAAGCCCGAGTAGCAACGCTCACAGCCCGGTGCCTGCCAGTTTTGCACGGTGCCGGGCCAGATAGCGGGCGGGAAGTGGGCGACGGCCTCGCTTTTCTGCCGGCAGTGAGGGCAAAGACGACGCACCAGCCGCTGGGCGACAATCAGCTTTAGGGCTGAAGCGAGCAGGTAACCTGGAATGCCAATCTGTCCGAGGCGGGTTAAGGTTTCCAGAGTGGAGTTGGTATGCAGTGTCGACAGCACCAGGTGACCGGTTTGCGCAGCCTTCACCGCCGTTTCTGCCGTTTCCCGATCGCGGATCTCGCCCAGCATAATCACGTCCGGATCCTGACGCAGCAGGGCGCGAAGCACCAGGTTGAAGTCCAGCCCGGCTTTCGGGTGGATCTGGGTCTGGTTTATCCCGGCCAGCGGGATCTCGATCGGGTCTTCGACGCTGCATAAATTACGCTGTGGCGTGTTCAGCGAGTTTAAGCCGCTATAAAGCGTGAACGTTTTCCCACTGCCCGTCGGTCCCGTTACCAAAATCAAACCCTGCGGGCGAGCCAGTGCCTGGCAATAAATCTTAAGCAGGGCAGGCGGCATGCCTAACTTATCCAGCGCCACCGCCTGCGGCTCGCTTTGCAGCAGCCTGATAACGGCCTTTTCACCAAACTGTGTGGGCAGCGTCGAGAGGCGGAACGACGCCGGGTTACCGTTCAGCTCAACGGTAAACTGGCCATCCTGAGGCGTCCGGCGTTCGGTAATGTCCAGACTGGCCAATATTTTCAGCCGTGCCAGCAAGGCTGCGGCGTTATCCTGTTCATTGCCTGAGAGGGTTTGCAGCACGCCATCGACACGTAACCGGACCCTTAATGAATTGGCCTGCGGTTCAAGATGAATATCCGACGCGCGCCGCTGCACGGCCAGTAGTAACAGTTGCTGGATTTTATCTGGCGCGCCGCGATCGGTTGCTGCGGTGGGTTGCTGAGAAGGGGCGTTTTTCTGCTGCTGTCGAAACTGCTCAAGGCGTGCCTCCGGCCAGCATTCAATGTCCAGCGCACAGTGGGTGGCAAAACGCAGGGATGCGAGCAGCTCCTCTTCCGGCAGGGTCGCCATCGCCAGCTGTAACCGCTCGGCGGTAAAACTGACGATCACCGCGTGATGGCGTTGGCAAAGTGCTTCTACGGCACGTTGCGTAGACTCGAGGATCATTCTGCCACCTCACTACTAGCGTCATCGAAGCGGAAGACATTCTCGCAGGCTTCTTTCAGGCTTGCCTGGGCGCTGTTGCAACTGCGTTGCCAGCTGATTTGACCCAGCGCCGCATCCCAGTCAGGCCGCATGGCGACCCGCAGATCGCTGAGGCTCTCCTGTCCGGTCAGTGAAATCACTCCGGCATTAATGCCGACCGCCGCGACGTAGCGCGATCCTTTGCCGTTGGGGATACCGTTACTTCCCTCACTGCAATTGCCAAACCCGCCGTGCTCAATGGCACAGAGATCGACGGCAGTTTTATAGGGGAGCGCGGTTTGCAGCATATCGGTGAGCGCCGCTTTTTGCAGATAGCCCTGATACGCCGGCAAGCCAATGGCACTCAAAATCGCGATGATGGCAATAACGATCATCAGCTCGATCAGAGTAAATCCTTGCTGCTGTTTCATGCCAAACCTCCTTGTGATTAAGAGGCTGCACGATAACGCCGCAAAAATCAGGCTGCCATGGCGAAAGCCGGTAATGCCGGGACGGGCCGAAAGAAGTTTTAACCGGTTGCAATATTCAGCGCACGGGCTGGAAGGGGGATCGCATAACGAAAGCTGAAGGTAAAAACGCCATCGCAAAGACGATGGCGTGGGGGCACAATGTGCAGGCTTATTTGAAGCGCATTGAAAGATCTAACGCACGGACGTGTTTGGTCAACGCCCCGACCGAGATGTAGTCGACGCCGGTGTCTGCGAAGATCCGCAGCGTTTCATCGGTGACGTTGCCGGAGACCTCAAGCAGCGCGCTGCCGTCGGTTTGCTTTACGGCTTCACGCATCTGCTCAACGGTGAAGTTATCCAGCATCACGATATCTGCACCGGCAGCCAGCGCCTGGGTCAGCTCGTCCAAAGACTCGACTTCGACTTCAACCGGGACATCCGGATGCAGCCAGAAGGCTTTTTCCACGGCATCGCGAATCGAACCGGTGGCAATAATATGATTCTCTTTAATCAGGAACGCGTCAGAAAGCCCCAGGCGATGGTTAGCGCCGCCGCCACAGAGCACCGCATATTTCAGGGCCGTTCTCAGGCCCGGCAGGGTTTTCCGGGTATCCAGCAGCTGGGTGCGGGTCCCTTCAAGGATCGCCACATAGCGGCTGACTTCCGTCGCCACGCCAGACAGCGTCTGCACAAAATTCAGCGCCGTGCGTTCTGCCGTGAGGATCAATGCAGAAGGGCCGGTGATTTCAAACAACGGTTGATCGGCGGCGATCGCATCACCGTCCTCAACATGCCAGAGGATCTGGGTTTTATTGCCGAGTTGGATAAACACTTCCTCCACCCAACGCTTGCCGCAAAAAATACCCGCTTCGCGAGTAATCACAACGGCATGCGAGGTTGCATCGGCAGGTAACAGGCTGGCGGTGATATCTTTGCAGGGGTCAATTTCGCCTCCCAGATCTTCACGCAGGGCCTGAGCAACACTTGGGGGAATATCATCCTCAACACGTTCCAGCAATGCCGTGCGGCGGCTGTCCGGATCGTAGCGGCGGGTAGTCATGATCGAACTCCGAAAGGTCGGATAGAGAGTTCGACCATGCTAGCCTGTTTAGCGGTAGCTTGCCAGCAAGCCGCGATGCAGCAATTGCCGCCGTCAGATTGACGAAACCTTGCCGCTAAACACCACCGGACCCGTGGGTTGCCCGGTGGGTGAACCGCCCTGCGGCTCAAGGCTGATGGCCAGCAGCGGCAGGTCGCTGAGTCGGTTGCTGTTCAAGGCGATGCGCGTGATGCGCGTGGGATCAACCAGCCCCAATGACTGCGGCTTTTGTCCCGGCGGGATCAGCCACAGCTCCAGGCTTTGCTTCGCCGGCAGCGCGCTGGCATTGATTGCCTGAAGCGTCAGCTCGCTCCGGGCCTGATTCAGCGCAACCACCCAGGAACCCTGCTGGCTCCCGCTACTGTTCAGCACGGCAACGGCCTGCAAAGAGGCGGGTTGTTGAATCATGTTGACGATCAGCGCACCGGCGAAGGACGCGGCCAGCGCCCAGCCGAGGTAATGCCAGCGGAATGGCATCCGGGCACGTTTTTCTGGCGGCAGGTCGCGCAGGATTTTTTGCCAGAGGTCGGCAGAAGGGGCCACGGGCTGCACCGCGTGGTCCATATGGCCGAGCATTGTCTGCCAGCGGATGACCTCTTCCCGCAAGGCGGATTCCTGTTGCAACCGGCGTTCGAACTGCTGGCGCGCGGGGCCACGTAAGGTGCCGAGGGCATATTCTGCGGCGAGGGCCGAATCGTATTGGCTTCTTGTTTTCATATTCCCACACACTCTTTCAAATGGGCCAATGCGCGACGGATCCAGCTTTTGACGGTGCCAGCCGGTTGCTGCAGGTGCTCAGAAATTTCGCTGTGCGACAGGCCCTGATAATAGGCCAGCATCACACTTTGTCGTTGTTCTCCCGGAAGATGATCCAGGCAGTCCGCTAATCTGCGGGCTTCAGAGGTCGAGGGTAAACCGTCCGCAAAGGTGCAGGAGAGTCCCTCAGTGTAATCTTCGTTCAGCGTGTCGATATCCAGCGTATCCAGCGGAGAGGACTGGTTGCCCTTCAGCCGAAGATAATCAATGGCCCGATGGCGGATAAGCGTGGTCATCCAGGTCTTCGGCGCGCTCAGCTGGGGATCGTAGCTGGCCGCTCGCTGCCAGATGGCCAGCATTGTGTCGTGAAGTACCTCTTCGGCCCAGCCGCGCCGCCGAAGCATGCGCAACGCGATGGCGAAAAGATAAGGGGAAAGTTGGCGGTAAAGCTGTTCAAACGCCCGCCTGTCCCCTCGGCCGACCGCTTGCAGTAAAAGGACCTGACTGTCGATAACATCGTCTGTCATGAAGCTTCCTGTAAAAAAAGGTGCAGAGGATCTGAGTAAACCTGCTGCACCTGGTATAACGCTTTTTTCTTATTTCGGCATCAGCACGGTATCAATAACGTCGATCACACCGTTACTTTGATGAACATCGTAAGTGCTGATATTAGCGACATTTCCCTGACCATCTTTCAGCTGAATATTGTGCGGGCCGTTACTCATAATCCACAGTGGCTGACCGTTAACGGTTTTCAGCTCGGCATGGCCTTTACCCTGTTTAATCTTTTTCTCTAACATCTTCATGTCATAGTTGCCGGCAACCACGTGATAGGTCAGCACGCTGGTCAGCATGGCTTTATTTTCCGGCTTCAGCAGGTTGTCGACGGTACCCGCAGGCAGTTTGGCAAACGCGGCATTGGTAGGCGCGAAGACCGTGAACGGGCCTTTGCTCTGCAGGGTATCGACCAGGCCAGCCGCTTTTACTGCCGCCACCAGCGTGGTGTGATCTTTGGAATTCACCGCATTTTCAACGATGTTTTTTGATGGGAACATCGCAGAGCCGCCGACCATAACGTTGTTGCTCATCGAGTCAGCCATGGCGACACCGCTGAACAGTAATGATGCGCAAAGCGCCGTGCGAACGATTGTTTTCATGATGTGTTCCTTTGAGAGTCAGAGAAGGCACATTTGCCTTACAAAGCTATCTACGGCTGGGGAGGCGAACTGGATGCAGGAAAAACAAAATAATTTTCATCCGCCGGATTTGGCGCTTATCAGAAGTTTGGTTATCCAAAAATGATTCATGCTACTCTGATGAAATCGTTATAAAAGGAGAGCAGGGCATGCAGTTGCACGAGGGCTGGATCCACGGAGTGAAGCGGGTTCACTCGCCGCATTTCAATGAGCGTCCGGATAATGAAACGCCGTCGCTGTTGGTGATCCACAATATCAGCCTGCCTCCAGGTGAGTTTGGCGGTCCGTGGATCGATGCGTTATTCACCGGGACTTTAGATCCCCACGCCCATCCCTATTTTGCCGATATCGCCCAGCTGCGGGTTTCCGCGCACTGCCTGATCCGCCGCGACGGTGAAATCGTGCAGTACGTTCCTTTTCACCTTCGCGCATGGCACGCTGGCGTATCGACCTATCAGGGCCGTGAGGCCTGTAATGACTTTTCCATTGGCATCGAACTCGAAGGGACGGACAACCTGCTCTACACCGATGCGCAGTATCAGGCGCTGGAAGAACTCACCGCGCTGCTTATCGCCCATTATCCCGGAATAGCCGAGCACATCACCGGGCACAGTGATATTGCGCCGGTACGAAAAACCGATCCGGGTCCGGCTTTCGACTGGACAAGATTTCGGGACGCGCTGGGCAGCCGCCCGGACGCCCCAGTACAGGAGTAACAGGCATGACGCTTTTTAGTTTGTTGTTGGTTCTGGGCTGGGAACGCCTGTTCAAAATGGGCGAGCACTGGCAGCTGGATCATCACCTGGCGCCGCTGTTTCGTAAGAAGCACCGGTTTTCGCTGGTGCGTACGCTATCGATGATGCTGCTGGCGATGGCGGTGATGGTGGTTTGTCTGCTGGCGCTGAAAGGACTGTTTTTCGGCATACTGCAACTGCTGTTCTGGATTGCGGTTGGGCTGCTGTGCATCGGTGCCGGGTCTGTTCGCCTGCATTATCATACCTATCTGAAAGCGGCGAGCCATAATGACACCGATGCGCATCAGGCGATGGCGGAAGAGTTGACGCTCATCCACGGTATTCCGGTCGATTGCGACGAACGGGAATACCTGTGCGAACTGCAAAACGCGCTGATGTGGATTAACTTCCGCTACTATCTGGCGCCGCTGTTCTGGTTTGTGGTTGGCGGCCCCTGGGGCCCGGTATTGCTGGTGGGATACGCCTTCCTGCGGGCGTGGCAGTCGTGGCTGGCGCGTCATCATTCACCGCTGGAGCGCTCACAGTCGGGCGTGGATGCGATCCTGCATATTGTTGACTGGCTGCCGGTCAGGGCAGTGGGCGTGGCCTATGCGCTGCTTGGCCATGGCGAGCGCGCGCTGCCCGCCTGGTTTGCTTCCCTTGGCGACCGCCACACCTCGCAATATCAGGTGCTGACGCGGCTTGCCCAGTTCTCTCTGGCACGCGATCCGCACACCGATAAGGTCGAAACCCCTCGCGTCGCCGTGGCGCTTGCGAAGAAGGTTTCGTGGGTGATGGTGGTGGTGGTGGCGCTGTTAACCATTTACGGCACGCTGGTCTGACGACGAATCGGCAGGTGGCGTGCCAAATTCCGGCATCCCCTGCGCATTCCAGCTAAAGGTTTTGATCCGCGTATGACGATTAGGGTCATACAGCGGATCGCCCTCAATTTCGGTGTAATTCCGCGCATGATAGACCAGCACATCCTCTCCCTTCTCTGAGACCGTAAAACTGTTATGACCGGGCCCAAACTGGCGATGATCAGTATTGGTGGTAAAGACCGGTAGCGCCGATTTATGCCAGTTAGCACTGTCCATCGGGTCCGCGTCCGCCTCAATCCACAGTAAGCCCATGCAGTAGTTTTCATCGGTTGCGCTGGCGGAATAGCTGACAAACAGACGATTGCCATGGCGGATTGCGGCAGGGCCTTCGTTGACGCTAAACCCCCGGCATTCCCAGTCAAACTCCGGCCGGCTGATCATCACCGGCTCACCTTTTATCGCCCACGGCGTGGCAAGCTCCGCAAGATAGAGGTTGGAGTTACCGGCGATGGCCGGATCTTTCTGCGCCCACAAATACCAGTTCTTTCCCTGATGCACAAAGTGTGTGGCATCCAGCGCAAAGCTGTCGATCGGGGTGACAATCTGCCCGCATTCACGCCACGTGCCGGTGAGGGGATTATCGTCCGTACAGGCCAGCGCAAACATTCGGTGCTGGAACAGGCCGTCTTTGATCGCCTGGGTGGGCGCCGCGGCAAAGTAGATGACCCAGATACCGTCGATTCTGTGCAGTTCGGGTGCCCAGATCAGCTCGCTCATTTCGCCGCTGTCTGGTTTTCGCCAAACCACAACCGGCGAGGCCTCAGCCAGTGCGGCCAGCGTTTTTGCCTGGCGGATTTCCAGCCGGTCATATTCCGGGACGGAGGCGATAAAGTAGTAGCTGCCGCGATCGAACAGGATAAAAGGATCGGCGCGCTGCTCGATTAACGGATTTTGCCAGAGTGAGGAAGTCATTATGTATTCACCGGTTTGATTGGGGATTTACTGTCGTGATAGTCGTTCAATTGCTGGAAGTTCTGCCGACGCTTTTCCAGGTCCTGCTGGATTTGCAGCATCATCGGACGATCCACTTTCAGCAGGCGAACCACGCCGGCGGTGATCAGATAGCCCACGCCTGGGATCACGGTAAACAGCAGCATAATACCGTTGATGGCACTCGGTGCCTGCGCTTTCGCACCCGCATCGTAGCCATAATACGAGAGCAGGAAGCCCACCATGGCACCGGCGACCGCAAGTCCCACTTTCAGGAAGAACAGATTGCCGGAGAAGCTGATGCCGGTAATGCGTTTCCCGGTTTTCCATTCACCGTAGTCATCCACGTCGGCCATCAGCGACCAGTGCAGCGGTGAAGGGATCTGATGCAGGATATTCAGCACAAAGTACATCACCACCACCAGCACGGTCGCGTGAGGATCGAGGAAGTAGAAGCCGCTGGAGAAAATCGCCAGCACGATGTTGGTCCAGAAAAATACCTTCAGTTTGCACCAGCGGTCGGTCATCACCTTCGCCAGCGTACTCCCAATCATCATGCCAATGACGCCCAGGCTGATAAACAGCGTGGCGAAGTGCGTTGACTGGCCCATCACCCAGGTGACGTAGTACATGGTGGCTGCCATACGGATAAAGCCGGGGCAGACGTTGCAGAAGGTCAGCAGCAGGATGCGAACCCACTGGTCGTTTTTCCACACGGCCTTCAGGTCAGATTTGAGATCGTCATTGCTTGGCACCGCCGGGTGGATACGCTCGCGCACCGTGGCGAAGCAGAACAGGAACATGCACAGGCCAATCAGCGCCAGCACGCTCATCGCCATTTGGTAACCGCGGGCTTTGTTTTCTCCGCCAAACCACTCCGCCATCGGCAGCAGGGAAAGGGAAAGGATCAGGGTGGCGATACCGACCATCACAAAGCGGTAAGACTGGCAGGAGACGCGTTCGCTCGGGTCATTGGTGATCACGCCGCCCAGCGAGCAATAGGGAATATTGATCGCCGTATAGGTCAGCGACATCAGGAAGTAGGTGACAAAGGCATAGATAACCTTGCTGTTATAGGTCCATTCTGGCGTGGTAAACATCAGCACGCTGAACAGCACATAAGGCAGGGAAATCCACAGCAGCCAGGGCCGGAAGCGGCCATATTTGCTCTGCGTTCTGTCAGCAATCGCGCCCATGATTGGGTCGGTCACCGCATCGATAACCCTTACCGACAGCAGCAGCACGCCGACCAGCGCGGGCGCCAGACCAAACACGTCTGTGTAGAAATAATTAAGGAACAGCATGATGGCGCCGCCGATCATATTGCAGCCTGCATCGCCCATGCCGTAGCCAATCTTCTCTTTAATCGAAAGTGCAGTGCCCTTCATGGATTTTTCCCTTACTGGAATCATGAAGTGCAGTATTAATGGCTTAGGGGGGATTTGCGCTGGTGGAAAGCGTCGCAGAAATGGACAAAATCCCTGTCGGCGAGAAAGTGTGAGGTGGATAACATTTATGCTTTCAGGCGGGTAAGCCGACGATGAACAGTAAGCAGAACTGGTGAACGAGCGGAAGGAAAAGAAGAGGGCACCGGGGTGCCCTCATGCTGTCAGGCTTTCTGAGACCGTGACTTCAGCAGATAACCCACGCCCAGAATGGCAATCCACACCGGGATCAACCAGACGGAGATCGCCATGCCTGGCGTCATCGCCATAATCACCAGAATACCGGCCAGGAACAGCAGGCAGAGATAGTTACCTACGGGATAGAGCAGCGCCTTAAAGCGGGTGACCACGCCCTGCTGATCTTTCTTACGGCGGAACTTCAGGTGCGCCAGGCTGATCATCGCCCAGTTAATCACCAGCGCCGACACCACCAGAGCCATCAGCAGACCGAAGGCCTCACCCGGCATCAGATAGTTGATCAGTACGCAGAAGGCGGTGGCGGCAGCAGAAACCGCGATGGCCATTACCGGCACGCCGCGTGAATCGACCTTCAGCAGCGCTTTCGGGCCGTTGCCCTGTTGCGCCAGGCCAAACAGCATACGGCTGTTGCAGTACACGCAGCTGTTATACACCGACAGCGCCGCCGTCAGGATCACCACGTTCAGCGCATTCGCCACCAGGCTGTCGCCCAGCTCGTGGAAAATCATTACGAACGGGCTGGCACCGCCAATCACTTTGGTCCACGGATACAGCGACAGCAGCACGGTCAGCGAGCCGATATAGAAAATCAGGATGCGATACAGCACCTGGTTGGTCGCTTTCGGGATGCTTTGCTCGGGGTTATCCGCTTCTGCTGCGGTGATGCCGACCAGCTCAAGGCCACCGAAGGAGAACATGATCACCGCCATCGCCATCACCAGGCCGGAGATGCCGTTCGGGAAGAAACCGCCACGATCCCACAGGTTGGAGACGCGGGCTTCAGGTCCGGCATGGCCACCGAACAGTAACCAGCAGCCGAACACAATCATCGCCACGACCGCAGCCACTTTAATGATCGAGAACCAGAACTCCATCTCACCGTACACTTTTACGTTGGTCAGGTTGATGGCATTGATCACCACGAAGAACACGGCAGCGGACACCCAGGTCGGAATATCCGGATACCAGTACTGGATATATTTGCCGACGGCGGTCAGTTCCGCCATCGCCACCAGCACATACAGGATCCAGTAGTTCCAGCCAGAGGCGAAACCGGCAAAATTGCCCCAGTACTTGTAGGCAAAGTGGCTGAAGGAACCGGCTACCGGCTCTTCGACCACCATTTCACCCAGCTGACGCATAATCAGGAAGGCAATAAAGCCGCCGATCGCGTAGCCCAGCAGCACCGACGGGCCCGCCATGCGGATGGTATCGGCAATGCCGAGAAACAGGCCCGTACCCACGGCACCGCCCAACGCGATCAGCTGAATATGGCGGTTTTTCAATCCCCGCTTCAGCGTGTCGCCCTGTGTTTGTTCCATATAAACCTCATGATGTCGTTATTATTTTCAACAAAAGACGCGTCTTTGTCAGTCAGTTGTCACAGGTAACGTATTGAAAAATTTACAGTGCCAGAGACACTAAAAAGAGGCTCATGCTACCTTCGCGACAAGAATAGTGATAAGCGGTGGCCATTGCACTCGCTTTCGCTTTTTGTGCGGGAGAATGCCTAAAAATTCATCGCTTAATCACAATTCATGTTTCTGTCACAAACCCGGCCAAAAGACGAATATCGTTGCCTTATGGCCGGTGGATTTTTACCCACTAAACGCTTGCCTTGTTTCAGAAAAGTTAAAAAATTTAACATTTGAAACGCCCCGCTTTTCCCCCCCTTTTTTGGGACTCGTCCTCTATGGGAAAACGAGACGTGGGTCCTGTTTCAGTGGGTTGCCATATGGACATAAGGTGAATACTTTGTTAGTTTACGGGCACCTTTTTGCAATTGGTATTACCAATTAACTTCGGCAAATGGCAGAAGAAGGGATGATGGCCTACAGTAAAATCCGCCAACCAAAGCTATCCGATGCTATCGAGCAACAGCTCGAGTCCCTGATTATGGAAGGGACCCTGCGTCCGGGTGAAAAGCTGCTCCCGGAACGTGAGCTCGCAAAACAGTTTGATGTCTCCCGTCCTTCTCTGCGTGAAGCTATCCAACGTCTGGAAGCGAAAGGTTTACTGCTGCGTCGTCAGGGCGGTGGCACCTTTGTGCAAACCAGCCTGTGGCAGAGCCTGAGCGACCCGCTTGTTGAACTGCTGGCTGACCACCCGGAATCCCAGTTTGACCTGCTGGAAACGCGCCATGCACTGGAAGGGATCGCCGCGTATTACGCCGCGCTCCGGGGCACGGACGATGATTTTGAACGTATTCGCCACTGCCATGTGCAGATCCAGACCGCACAAGACAGCGGGGATCTGGACGCAGAAGCGGATGCGGTGATGCAGTATCAGATCGCTGTAACAGAAGCGGCCCATAATGTGGTGCTGCTGCATTTACTCCGCAGCATGGGGCCGATGCTGGAACAGAACGTCAGACAGAACTTCGAATTGCTCTACTCGCGCCGGGAAATGCTGGCAAAAGTAGGCGGTCACCGCGCCAGAATTTTTGAGGCGATTGTGGCACGCGAACCCGAAAAGGCGCGCGAAGCCTCACACCGTCACCTGGCGTTTATCGAGGAAATATTGCTGGACAGAAGTCGGGAGCAGAGTCGCAGAGAGCGCTCCTTACGACGATTACAGCAACGTAAGGACTAACGCGTAACCATAACGCGGAACTATGCCCTGCCACTGGCAAGGTATACACGACGAGCCTGTCTCACTGTGCCTGAAGGATTGCGGACACAGTGGGACAGGCTCCAGACAATTCAACGTATTAGACACAGATAAGGAATACCCCCATGTCAGAACGTTTACACAATGACGTGGATCCGATCGAAACTCGCGACTGGCTACAGGCGATCGAATCGGTCATCCGTGAAGAAGGTGTTGAGCGCGCACAGTTCCTGATCGACCAGGTAATGAGCGAAGCACGTAAAGGTGGCGTTAAAATCGCGGCAGGCGTGAACGCCCGCAACTACGTCAACTCTATTGCTGTTGAAGACGAGCCGGACTATCCGGGCAATACTTCTCTCGAACGTCGTATCCGTTCCGCAATTCGCTGGAACGCCATCATGACCGTTCTGCGTGCATCGAAGAAAGATCTGGACCTCGGTGGTCACATGTCCTCCTTCCAGTCTTCTGCGACCATCTATGAAGTGTGCTTTAACCACTTCTTCCGTGCGCGTAGCGAAAAAGACGGCGGCGATCTGGTGTACTTCCAGGGCCACATCTCTCCGGGCGTTTACGCACGTGCCTTCCTTGAAGGCCGCCTGACCGAAGAGCAGATGAACAACTTCCGCCAGGAAGTTGACGGGAAAGGCTTGTCCTCTTACCCGCACCCGAAACTGATGCCTGATTTCTGGCAGTTCCCGACCGTATCCATGGGCCTGGGCCCTATCGGCGCGATCTACCAGGCGAAATTCCTCAAGTACCTTGAGCACCGTGGTCTGAAAGACACCGCGGCGCAGACCGTTTACGCCTTCCTCGGCGACGGTGAGATGGATGAGCCAGAATCCAAAGGGGCGATCACTATCGCCACCCGTGAGAAGCTGGACAACCTGGTGTTCATCATCAACTGTAACCTGCAGCGTCTGGATGGCCCGGTCACCGGTAACGGCAAAATCATCAACGAACTGGACGGCATCTTTGCTGGCGCCGGTTGGGAAGTGATCAAAGTTATCTGGGGCGGACGTTGGGATGAACTGCTGCGTAAAGACACCACCGGTAAACTGGTTCAGCTGATGAACGAGACCGTTGACGGTGACTACCAGACCTTCAAATCCCGCGATGGCGCTTACGTGCGTGAGCACTTCTTCGGGCGTTACCCGGAGACCGCTGCGCTGGTTAAAGACATGTCTGACGATGAAATCTGGTCACTGAACCGTGGCGGTCACGATCCGAAGAAAGTCTTTGCTGCCCTGAAAAAAGCGCAGGATACCAAAGGGAAACCTGTGGTTATTCTGGCACATACCATTAAAGGCTATGGTATGGGCGAATCCGCGGAAGGCAAAAACATCGCTCACCAGGTGAAGAAAATGAACATGGATGGCGTGCGCTATATCCGTGATCGTTTCAACGTGCCGGTTGACGACAGCAACATCGAAAAACTGCCGTATGTCACCTTCGAGAAAGACTCTGAAGAGTACAAATACCTGCACGGTCAGCGTGAGAAACTGGGTGGCTACCTGCCAACCCGCCAGCCAAACTTCAGCGAGAAGCTGGAAATGCCTGCGCTGGAAGAGTTCTCCGCCTTGCTGGAAGAGCAGAACAAAGAAATTTCGACCACCATCGCCTTCGTGCGTGCCCTGAACGTGATGCTGAAGAACAAGTCGATCAAAGATCGTCTGGTTCCGATCCTCGCCGATGAAGCGCGTACTTTCGGGATGGAAGGTCTGTTCCGTCAGATCGGTATTTACAGCCCGAACGGTCAGCAGTACACCCCGCAGGACCGCGAGCAGGTTGCTTACTACAAAGAAGACGAGAAAGGTCAGATCCTGCAGGAAGGGATTAACGAACTGGGCGCTGGCGCGTCATGGCTGGCGGCGGCAACGTCTTACAGCACCAACAACCTGCCAATGATCCCGTTCTATATCTACTACTCCATGTTCGGTTTCCAGCGTATCGGCGACCTGTGCTGGGCAGCAGGCGATCAGCAGGCTCGTGGCTTCCTGGTGGGCGGGACTTCCGGCCGTACCACGCTGAACGGCGAAGGTCTGCAGCACGAAGATGGCCACAGCCATATTCAGTCTCTGACTATCCCTAACTGTATCTCTTACGATCCTTCTTATGCTTACGAAGTGGCAGTCATCATGCATGACGGTCTGGTGCGTATGTACGGCGAAGCGCAAGAGAACGTCTACTACTACATCACCACGCTGAACGAAAACTACCACATGCCTGCGATGCCGCAGGGTGCGGAAGAGGGTATCCGTAAGGGTATCTACAAGCTGGAAACGGTAGAAGGCAACAAAGGGAAGGTACAGCTGCTGGGTTCAGGCTCTATCCTGCGTCACGTGCGTGAAGCTGCGCAGATCCTGGCGAAAGACTACGGCGTTGGCTCTGACGTTTACAGCGTCACCTCGTTCACCGAACTGGCCCGCGACGGTCAGGACTGCGAGCGCTGGAACATGCTGCACCCGACAGAAGAACCACGCGTGCCATACGTTGCGCAGATCATGCACGATGCACCGGCCGTGGCCTCAACCGACTATATGAAACTGTTCGCCGAGCAGATCCGTACCTTCATGCCAGCCAGCGATTACCGCGTACTGGGCACCGACGGTTTCGGTCGTTCTGACAGCCGTGAAAACCTGCGTCACCACTTTGAAGTGGATGCGTCTTACGTAGTGGTTGCGGCTCTGGGTGAACTGGCTAAACGCGGCGAAATCGAGAAGAAAGTGGTGGCGGAAGCGATCATCAAATTCAATATCGATGCCGATAAAGTCAACCCGCGTCTGGCATAAGAGGGAAAGATTAATGGCTATCGAAATTACCGTACCGGATATCGGTGCAGACGAAGTGGAAGTCACCGAGATCATGGTCAAGGTGGGCGACAAGGTTGAAGTTGAGCAGTCGCTGATCACCGTAGAAGGCGATAAAGCCTCTATGGAAGTCCCTTCCCCACAGGCGGGCGTCGTAAAAGAGATCAAAGTCGCGACCGGTGACAAAATTGAAACCGGCAAGCTGATCATGATCTTCGAAGACGCGGAAGGTGCTGCGGCACCGGCCAAAGCCGAAGAGAAAAAAGAAGACGCGAAACCGGCGGCCGCCGCTGCGCCTGCTCAGGCAGAAAGCAAAGACGTTGCCGTGCCGGATATCGGTTCTGACGAAGTTGAAGTGACCGAAATCATGGTCAAAGTCGGTGACACGGTGGAAGCCGAGCAGTCGCTGATTACCGTTGAAGGCGACAAAGCCTCAATGGAAGTGCCTGCTCCGTTCGCGGGTGTGGTGAAAGAGATCAAAATCAGCACCGGCGACAAAATCAGCACCGGCTCGCTGATCATGGTCTTCGAAACTGCCGGTTCAGGTTCGGCTCCGGCTGAAGCCAAGCCAGAAGTGAAAGAAGACGCGGCAGCGGCACCCGCAGCAGCCGGCGGCGCGAAAGAAGTTGCCGTGCCGGATATCGGTGATGACGAAGTCGAAGTCACCGAAATCATGGTCAAAGTGGGCGATAAAGTGGCTGCCGAGCAGTCGCTGATCACCGTTGAAGGCGACAAAGCCTCGATGGAAGTCCCGGCACCGTTCGCGGGCACCGTGAAAGAGATCAAAATCAGCACCGGCGATAAAGTGAAAACCGGTTCGATGATCATGGTCTTCGAAGTGGAAGGCGCTGCGCCAGCGGCGGCTGCTCCGGCAGCGGCACCACAGCAGGCTGCACCGGCTCAGCAGGAGGCGAAAGCGGCTCCGGCACCGGCGAAAGCGGAATCCAAAGGTGAGTTCGCTGAGAACGATGCTTACGTCCACGCCACGCCGGTTATCCGTCGTCTGGCCCGTGAGTTCGGCGTCAATCTGTCGAAAGTGAAAGGCACTGGCCGTAAAGGCCGCATTCTGAAAGAAGACGTGCAGTCTTACGTCAAAGATGCGGTGAAACGTGCCGAGTCTGCACCCGCAGCAGCGGCCGGTGGCGGTATGCCGGGCATGTTGCCATGGCCGAAAGTGGACTTCAGCAAGTTCGGTGAGATTGAAGAAGTCGAGCTGGGCCGCATCCAGAAAATCTCGGGTGCTAACCTGAGCCGTAACTGGATCGTGATCCCTCACGTTACCCAGCACGACAAGGCCGACATTACCGAAGTGGAAAACTTCCGTAAGCAGCAGAATGACGAAGCCGCGAAGAAGAAATTGGATCTGAAGATCACCCCACTGGTGTTCATCATGAAGGCGGTTGCCAAAGCGCTGGAAGAGTTCCCACGTTTCAACAGCTCGCTGTCTGAAGATGGACAGAAGCTGACGCTGAAGAAATACATCAATATCGGTGTGGCGGTTGATACGCCAAACGGTCTGGTGGTTCCGGTGTTCAAAGACGTCAACAAGAAAGGCATTGTTGAGCTGTCTAACGAGCTGTCGGTGATTTCGAAGAAAGCGCGTGACGGTAAGCTGACGGCCGGCGATATGCAGGGCGGCTGCTTCACCATCTCCAGCCTTGGCGGCATCGGTGGCACTTCGTTCACCCCTATCGTCAATGCGCCGGAAGTGGCGATCCTCGGCGTGTCTAAATCGTCGATGGAGCCGGTCTGGAACGGTAAAGAATTCGTTCCTCGCCTGATGCTGCCACTGTCGCTCTCCTTCGATCACCGTGTGATCGATGGCGCAGCCGGTGCACGCTTCGCGGCTTACATCGCAACAGTCATGGCGGATATCCGCCGTCTGGTGATGTAAACCGTTACAAGGCCGGCTTTTGCCGGCCTTCTCATAGCCGACTTTCGATGTGCTAAGTCGACAAGGTAGTTGAAAACGTTTCGTATCAAGCGGTTTGCAGTCTGTTAACAATTCTGTAAACTCTTGCGGTGTAAACGTACCGGTGGATGAATGAATATCCCAGCGGTTAACTAAGAGGTCATGATGAGTACAGAAATTAAAACTCAGGTCGTGGTACTTGGGGCAGGTCCTGCGGGCTACTCTGCAGCCTTCCGCGCAGCCGATTTAGGTCTGGAGACCGTCATCGTTGAGCGTTTCAGCACCCTGGGTGGGGTTTGTCTGAACGTGGGTTGTATCCCTTCCAAAGCGCTGCTGCACGTCGCGAAAGTGATTGAAGAAGCTAAAGCCCTGGAAGAGCATGGTATCGTGTTTGGTAAGCCACAAACCGACATCACCAAAATTCGTACCTGGAAAGAAAAAGTCATCAACCAGCTGACCGGTGGTCTGGCAGGGATGGCGAAAGGCCGCAAAGTGAAAGTGGTCACCGGTCTGGGTAAATTCACCGGCGCTAACACGCTGGTGGTTGAAGGCGAGAATGGTGCCACCACCATCAACTTCGACAACGCCATCATTGCTGCGGGCTCCCGTCCGATTCAGCTGCCATTCATCCCGCATGAAGATCCTCGTGTCTGGGACTCCACCGACGCCCTGGAACTGAAAGAAGTGCCTGAGCGCCTGCTGGTTATGGGTGGCGGTATCATCGGTCTGGAAATGGCGACCGTCTATCACGCGCTGGGTTCACAGATTGACGTGGTTGAGATGTTTGACCAGGTTATCCCTGCGGCTGACAAAGACGTGGTGAAAGTCTTCACCAAGCGTATCAGCAAGCAGTTCAATCTGATGCTGGAAACCAAAGTGACTGCGGTTGAAGCGAAAGACGACGGTATCTACGTCACCATGGAAGGCAAAAAAGCGCCGGCCGAACCACAGCGTTACGACGCGGTTCTGGTGGCGATTGGCCGTGTACCTAATGGTAAAGGTCTGGATGCCGGTCAGGCAGGCGTGGAAGTGGACGACCGTGGCTTTATCCGCGTCGACAAGCAGATGCGTACCAACGTGCCGCACATCTATGCTATCGGCGACATCGTCGGTCAGCCGATGCTGGCGCACAAAGGCGTGCATGAAGGCCACGTGGCAGCCGAAGTGATCTCCGGTAAGAAACATTACTTCGACCCGAAAGTGATCCCATCGATTGCTTACACTGAGCCAGAAGTTGCCTGGGTCGGTCTGACCGAGAAAGAAGCGAAAGAGAAGGGCATCAGTTACGAAACGGCCACCTTCCCTTGGGCGGCCTCCGGTCGTGCCATCGCTTCAGATTGTGCAGACGGTATGACCAAACTGATCTTCGACAAAGAAACTCACCGCGTGATCGGTGGTGCGATTGTCGGCACCAACGGCGGCGAGCTGCTGGGTGAAATCGGTCTGGCTATCGAGATGGGTTGTGATGCGGAAGATATCGCGCTGACCATCCATGCTCACCCAACGCTGCATGAATCCGTGGGTCTGGCTGCCGAAATGTTCGAAGGTAGCATCACTGACCTGCCAAACCCGAAAGCGAAGAAGAAGTAAGTCGCTACGCGGTTTGAGAAACGGCTCCCAACAGGGGGCCGTTTTTTTTGCCCGATGAAAACTTCTGGTTATGGTAAGGCGCGTTACGCCCATGGAATCGTGCTTCGCGGCGAATTAATGTTGCTTTTTTGTAAACAGATTAACATGCTAACGAAATCCTGCTATGCTGCCCCTCGCGTAACCGGGCGCTTCACCCTACAGAATACGCACCTCACTTCGCGGTAAACCGCCCGGTATGCCATAACAATGTGAGCGAGGAGAACGTCGTGCTAGAAGAATACCGTAAGCACGTTGCCGAGCGTGCTGCCGAAGGGATCGTTCCAAAACCAATTGATGCTTCCCAAATGGCCGCGCTGGTTGAACTGCTGAAAAACCCGTCTGCGGGCGAAGAAGAATTCCTGTCTGATCTGTTAATCAATCGAGTTCCACCAGGCGTGGACGAAGCGGCTTACGTGAAAGCTGGCTTCCTGGCTGCTGTCGCCGCAGGCGAAGCGACCTCTCCTCTGGTTACCCCTGAAAAAGCTGTAGAACTGCTGGGCACCATGCAGGGCGGCTACAACATTCATCCGCTGATCGATGCGCTCGACAATGAGAAGCTTGCCCCGATCGCGGCGAAAGCCCTTTCCCATACTTTGCTGATGTTTGACAGCTTCTACGATGTGGAAGAGAAAGCCAAAGCGGGTAACCCACACGCGCAGAAGATCCTGAAGTCCTGGGCTGATGCTGAGTGGTATCTGTCACGTCCCGAGCTGGCAGAAAAACTTACCGTTACCGTCTTCAAAGTCACCGGCGAAACCAACACCGATGACCTGTCTCCGGCCCCGGATGCCTGGTCCCGTCCTGATATCCCACTGCACGCGTTGGCGATGCTGAAAAATGCCCGTGAAGGCATTGAGCCAGACGACGCAGGCAATGTTGGCCCCATCAAGCAGATTGAAGCGCTGCAGGCGAAAGGTTTCCCTCTTGCCTACGTGGGTGACGTTGTCGGCACCGGTTCGTCGCGTAAATCCGCCACCAACTCGGTGCTGTGGTTTATGGGTGATGACCTGCCGTTCGTGCCGAACAAGAAAGGCGGCGGCGTGGTACTGGGCAGCAACATTGCCCCGATCTTCTTCAACACTATGGAAGATGCGGGCGCACTGCCAATCGAAGTGGATGTGGCGAACCTGAATATGGGCGATGTGATTGACATCTACCCGTACAAAGGCGAAGTGAAGAACCACGAAACCGGCGAAGTGCTGGCGACCTTCTCACTGAAAACCGAAGTGCTGCTGGACGAAGTTCGCGCCGGTGGCCGTATTCCGCTGATCATCGGCCGTGGCCTGACCACCAAAGCCCGAGAATCTCTGGGCCTGCCGCACAGCGACGTGTTCCGCCTGGCGAAAGACGTGGCGGTCAGCACCCGAGGTTACTCACTGGCGCAGAAAATGGTTGGCCGTGCCTGTGGCACCGACGGCGTGCGTCCTGGCGCCTACTGCGAACCAAAAATGACCTCTGTCGGTTCTCAGGACACCACCGGTCCAATGACCCGTGATGAACTGAAAGACCTGGCCTGTCTGGGCTTCTCTGCGGATCTGGTGATGCAGTCCTTCTGCCACACCGCAGCCTATCCTAAGCCGGTTGACGTCTCTACTCACCACACGCTGCCAGACTTCATCATGAACCGTGGTGGCGTCTCACTGCGTCCGGGTGACGGTATTATCCACAGCTGGCTGAACCGTATGCTGCTGCCGGATACCGTGGGTACCGGCGGTGACTCGCATACGCGTTTCCCAATCGGAATCTCCTTCCCGGCAGGTTCAGGTCTGGTGGCGTTTGCTGCGGCGACCGGCGTGATGCCGCTGGATATGCCTGAGTCGGTACTGGTGCGTTTCAAAGGGAAAATGGAGCCAGGCATCACCCTGCGCGACCTGGTTCACGCCATCCCACTGTACGCCATCAAGCAGGGCCTGCTGACCGTTGAGAAGAAAGGGAAGAAAAACATCTTCTCAGGTCGCATCCTGGAAATCGAAGGTCTGCCAGAGCTGAAAGTTGAGCAGGCGTTTGAGCTTTCTGATGCGTCGGCCGAGCGTTCTGCTGCCGGTTGTACCATCAAGCTGGGCCAGGCACCGATTATCGAGTACCTGAACTCCAACATCGTGCTGCTGAAGTGGATGATCTCAGAAGGTTACGGCGATCGTCGTACCCTTGAGCGTCGTATTCAGGGCATGGAGAAGTGGCTGTCTGAACCGAATCTGCTGGAAGCCGACGCGGATGCAGAGTACGCGGCAGTGATCGAAATCGATCTGGCGGAGATCAAGGAGCCGATCCTGTGTGCGCCAAACGATCCGGACGATGCCCGTCTGCTGTCTGATGTTCAGGGCGAGAAAATCGATGAAGTGTTTATCGGCTCTTGCATGACCAACATCGGCCACTTCCGTGCGGCCGGTAAGCTGCTGGATAGCCACAAAGGCCAGCTGCCGACGCGTCTGTGGGTGGCACCGCCAACCAAGATGGACGCCGCGCAGCTGACGGAAGAGGGCTATTACAGCGTCTTCGGTAAGAGCGGTGCGCGTATCGAGATCCCGGGCTGTTCACTGTGCATGGGTAACCAGGCGCGTGTGGCAGATGGCGCGACGGTGGTTTCCACCTCAACCCGTAACTTCCCGAACCGTCTGGGAACCGGTGCTAACGTCTACCTGGCATCAGCCGAGCTGGCTGCGGTCGCGTCGCTGTTAGGCAAACTGCCTACCCCAGACGAATACCAGCAGTTTATGTTGCAGGTCGATAAGACCGCGGTAGACACCTACCGTTATCTGAACTTCGACAAGCTGTCCCAGTACACGGACAAAGCTGACGGTGTGATCTTCCAGACCGCCGTATAACGTCGGTGCTGGACGAGAAAGGGAGGCCTGATGGCCTCCCTTTTTTTATTGCTTCGACCCGACCTGAAATGGCTGTTTTTCGTCTGGCAGACTGCGATAATGCGGGCTATCCCCCATTAAAAGCGCACAATGCGCGGAAAATGCACGTTATCAGTGCAAAGCAGGCAGTCAGAGGACAGCAGTATGGAATACGAATTTTTGCGTGACCTCACCGGCGGGGTGAAAGTGCGCATGTCGATGGGACATGAAGCCGTTGGACATTGGTTCAATGAAGAAGTGGAAGGCAACCTGACGTTGCTGGATGAAGTGGAAGCCGCGGTTGAGAGCGTAAAAGGCAGCGAGCGCCAATGGCAGCGTATTGGCCACGAATACACGCTGTGGCTGGATGAGGAAGAGGTGATTGTCCGCGCCAACCTGCTGAGCGTTGAAGGCGACGAGATGGAGGAGGGCATGAACTACTACGACGAAGAGAGCCTGTGCTTCTGCGGCGTGGAGGATTTCCTCGCGGTGATCGCTGCTTACCGGGCTTTTTTGCAGGGCCGGTAAACCGGACGCCAAAATAAACGGGCGGCCCTGAGGCCACCCGCTTCTTAACGCCATAAACCTTACAGCGATTTTGATCCCACGGCCGGAATATTGCGCCCGTAGTAAATTTCACGCATCTCTTTCCACAGCAGATCGGTAATACGCTTGTGCTCTTGCGGGCTGAGGTCTTCCGGTCGGGTGTTAAACAGATAGTGTTTCAAATCAAACTCTTTCAGCAGCATCTTGGTATGGAAGATGTTCTCCTGATAAACGTTCACATCCAGCATGTCGTACATCGATTTCATATCTTCAGACATAAAGTTCTGAATCGAATTGATCTGGTGATCGATGTAGTGCTTCAGGCCATTCACATCGCGGGTAAAGCCGCGCACGCGGTAGTCGATGGTGACAATGTCGGATTCCAGCTGGTGAATTAAGTAGTTCAACGCCTTCAGCGGCGAAATCACCCCACAGGTGGAGACTTCAATATCCGCGCGGAAGGTGCAGAGTCCGCCTTCCGGGTGGCTCTCCGGGTAAGTGTGCACGCAGATATGGCTCTTATCCAGATGCGCCACCACCGAGTTAGGTAACGGGCCCGGATGTTCCGAGGTATCGATATCTTTCGGGTCGATCGGCTCTTCGCTGACCAAAATGGTCACGCTGGCCCCTTGAGGCTCGTAGTCCTGGCGCGCGATATTCAGCACGTTCGCGCCAATAATCGAACAGGTCTCGCTAAGGATCTCCGTCAGGCGGTTGGCGTTGTATTGCTCATCAATGTACGCAATGTATCCGTCACGCTCTGCATCTGTGTTGGCGTAACAGATATCGTAGATACAAAAACTCAGGCTTTTCGTCAGGTTGTTGAAGCCATGTAGTTTAAGCTTTTGCAATTTTGTTCACCCCCTTAAACGCCCGGCTGGTCGGCCAGCGCATTCAACAAATATTGTGGCAGGGCAAAGCTGCCCGTGTGGATCGCCGGATTATAGTAGCGACAGGTCAGGTTTGCCGCGCTAAAACGGGCCTGAAGCGTGGCGCTGTCAAGCTGGCGCAGCGCGGGATTGTTGCTGGCCCAGGCGAACGTCATAATGCCACCGTAATAGGTTGGGATCGCCGCCTGATAGAAGCTGACGTCGCCAAAGTAGTGGCTCAGTTTGCGGTGGCTGTTAATCGCCTCCTCCTGCTGCAGGAAGCAAACGCCATTCTGCGCCACGAAGATGCCATTTTCATTAAGGCAACGCTGGCAACCGGCGTAAAATTCCGAGGTGAACAGGCTTTCTCCCGGACCGATCGGATCGGTGCAGTCAGAAATGATCACATCAAACTTTTCACTGCACTGAGCGACAAAGTTCACGCCATCGTCAATCACCAGAGTAAAACGCGGATCGTCGTACGCACCGGCGCTGTGATTTGGCAGATACTGCTGGCAAAAGGTCACCACGCCCGCGTCGATCTCAACCATGGTGATCTGTTCGATATTTTTATGACGGCTGACTTCACGCAGCATGGCGCCATCGCCACCGCCAATAATCAATACGCGTTTTGCTGCGCCGTGCGCGAGGAGGGGAACGTGGGTCATCATCTCGTGATAAATGAACTCATCGCGCTCGGTCGTTTGTACCACACCGTCCAGCGCCATAACGCGACCTAACGCGGCATTCTCAAAGATGACTAAATCCTGATGACCGGTCTGTTCACGGTACAGGATCTTATCGACAGAAAAGTACTGTCCAAACCCGGTATGAAGCGTTTCATACCACATTTCTTTTTCGGCCATGCTGGGATTCTCCTCATAACAGCCACGAAAAATGGGCGCGACATAATAGCTAACTCTGACCGTGGTTGCACGGTCAAATTATCAGCAATAATGGGAAAAAGGGAGGGGATTATTTCACGTACGCGAGCAGGCTCAGGGAGTCACGTGCCAGGGATTTGCACTTCATATCGTTCGGAACGGCGATACCGCTCAAATCACGATAACTGTCTTCGCCCAGCGCTTTCATATTAAAGCTGCTGTAATTGGCCAAATCCCAGCGGTTCTGCTGGGCAAAGAACACCAGCGCCCGGCGAATTTGCCCGTCCGGCAGATCCTGATATCCGCAGTCATTTTTCAAATAGACAAACACAGCCGTTAAATCGGCTAAATCTTCCGCTTCAGATTCGCTCAGCGCGAAACTGGTCGACGAGAAGCCAAAGAGACTCAGTAACAACAGAGCCTTGATGCTTTTCTTCATAATTGATCTCAACCGATTGCAATAGTCTGACGTTAGCACAGTTATTCGCAGGCTTCAGACAATTTTGCGGCAGAAAACTCCGGATCCGGCTATTTTACTGGCCCAGGGGTGGCAAAGCTTGACCTTCCCGGTAGGGAAGGGTTTATGCTTCCCAATAAGAATTTTCTGCCAGGGCGAACTGAATCAATGCAACGTCGTGATTTTATTAAGCTAACCGCGGCAATGGGCGCGGCCAGTGCCTTGCCATTATGGAGCCGCAGCGCCATGGCGGCTGAACGCCGTCCTGAATTGCCGATCCCGGTGCTGTTAACGCCCGATCCGCGCGGCGTGATGAATATTACGGCGAAGACCGGTTCTAAGGTCTGGCAGGGTAAAACCGTGCCAACCTGGGGTTATAACGGCGATCTGCTCGGTCCGGCGATCCAGCTGGAACGCGATAAGCCGGTGACCATCAATGTGCGTAACCAGTTGCCGGAAGCGACCACCGTTCACTGGCACGGTCTGGACATCCCCGGTTCCGTGGATGGCGGCCCGCAGGCGCAGATCGCACCGGGACAGACCCGTACCGTCAGCTTCACGCCTGACCAGCGCTCTGCCACCTGCTGGTTCCATCCCCATCTGCATGGCAGAACCGGTTATCAGGTCGCTCAGGGGCTGGCTGGGTTGGTGATTGTGAAAGACATCGCCGGCGAGAAGCTGCTGCTGCCAAAAATCTGGGGCGTGGATGATATTCCGCTGATCCTGCAAGACAAACGATTAAGCAGCGACGGCAGTAAAATCGATTATCAGCTGGGTATCATGAGCGCGGCGGTGGGCTGGTTTGGCGATACCATGCTAACCAATGGCGCCATTTATCCTCAGCACGCCGTGCCGCGCGGCTGGTTACGTTTGCGCGTGCTGAACGGCTGTAATGCGCGCACGCTGAACCTGACCGCCTGCGATCGTCGTTCGTTGTACGTTATCGCCAGCGATGGCGGATTGCTGGCCGAGCCGGTTGAGCTGACAGAGCTGCCGATGATGCCGGGTGAACGCTTTGAAATCATGGTCGATACCCGCGATGGCAAAGAATTCGATCTGCAAACGCTTCCCGTGCGGCAGATGGGCATGTCGCTGGCACCGTTTAACCAGCCGTTGCCGATATTGCACATCGTACCGCTGCAAATTATGGCCAGCGGCACGCTGCCGGACACCCTGGTCGAGATGCCTGCTTTACCGTCTACCGACGGGATGGCTGAGCGCCAGCTAAAACTGACCATGGATCCGGAACTCGATCGCCGTGGCATGCTCGCCCTGATGGAGAAATACGGACATGCGGCCATGGCCGGCATGAGCGGCGATGCGCACGATAATGATATGGATGATGCGGGCGGGATGGCTGAGAGGGATCACAGCAAAATGGCCGGGATGGAACAGGAGCCTGTGGCCGGCACGGATCACAGCAAGATGGCGGACATGGATGATGGCGCGATGGCCGGTATGGATCACGGCGATGATAAGACGGCCCGGGATTTCCATAGCGGCAACCGGATCAATGGCAAAGCCTTTGATATGAACACGCCGTCCTTTGACGTGAAGCGTGGTGTTGTCGAGAAGTGGACGATTTCGGGTGAAGGCGACGAGATGCTGCACCCGTTCCATATTCATGGCACCCAATTCCGTATCCTGTCAGAAAATGGCAAACCTCCGGCAGCGCATCGCAGCGGCTGGAAGGATATTGTCAGGGTTGAGGGCTGGCGCAGCGAAGTGCTGGTGCGTTTTGACAACCTGGCGGCGAAGGATCAGGCCTATATGGCGCACTGTCATCTGCTGGAACATGAAGATACCGGCATGATGCTCGGCTTTACGGTGAGCGAGTAACGTCCGTAAAATCCCTCACCCGTGGAACATTGACGCCTTCCACGGGTGAATTTCCTGCCCGACTTGCCCGCACATCTTCTGTGAATAATCTGAATTTGGCTTAAGTTATTTGCGATTGGGAAATAAGGCCAGCATTTTTTCAATGAGATTTAACCGAGTCGACCTGAATATTACATGGTATTAGTTCTTATTTTAACCTGCTGTAAGATCTGTTTTTTCCTACCTTAGCTGTTTTCTGAAATTAAAATCCCAGCTCGGCTGAACTCTGTTATTGGCTGGTCTTTATGTTATTCAGTGCAAATATGCCTGCCCGTAGCGGTGTTGGAACGAGAATGCTTTCTTGACTGATATTCATTGCGGCAATAAGTTGAAATAACTTCCCCTTACACAAAGCTGACACTCTGATGAATGCGCATGAGCTGGTGAAAGAAAAAGTAACTTACACCGCAGATGGCAATCTTGATGCCGATATTCATATCCTGTTTACCACGGATAAACGCTATCTGACGTATTGTGGCGTCTGTATTTTTTCAATCATTGATAAAAATCCGACACTGAATATTACCTTCCACCTGTTTACCGATGAGTATAACGGCCTTTTCCCGGCGTCGTTCTTTACCCGTTATCCCAATGTCAGCGTGGTGGTGTATCTGCTGAACAATGCGGTATTCGATGGACTGCAGGTGTATGATTTTTACCCCAGATCAATCTACTACCGCATTGTGGCCTCCAATATCCTGCATGAGCAGGTGAGCCAACTGCTGTACCTCGACTGCGATATCGTTTGTGATGGCAATATTTCTCCGCTATTAGCCATCGATATGGCGGACTACACCATCGCTGCCGTGCAGGATAAGGGAATGAACAGCGACTATCTGACCTATCTGGGGTTAAGCAAAGAGAAAAAATACTTTAATTCTGGCGTGATGTTAATCAACACTCAGGCCTGGGTTGATCATGATGTGACGGCGGAATTCTTCGTTAAAATCAAAGATAAAAAATACACTTTCCCGGATCAGGATTGCCTGAATATCATCCTGGATAATGAAGTGTATTTTATAGAGCCAGAATTTAACTTTATTCCTAAAAATAAAAGTACCAATAAAGCGCCGGTGTTTATTCATTACGCCGGGCAGACTAAACCCTGGAGCGTTTCCATCGATGAGTCAGGTTATAACAAAAAATACATCGATATGTATAACCGCTCACCGTGGAAAGACGTCCCGCTGGAGTTGCCGAAAAAAGCTTTTGAATCCTATCACTACGCGAAAAAGCTGCTGATGAAGAAACGTCTGATCCAGGCAGCGTATTGGCTGACCGTCTCGACGTTTCAATTCACCGCCAAAAAATTGCGCAGCAAGGCCGCCGGTTAAAGGGCTGACAGCGCGATCTTGAGATCCTCAATCAGGTCATCTTTGTTTTCGATGCCGATAGAGACCCGCACGGTTGCCTCGCTGATGCCAATTCTTGCCCGGACATCAGCAGGGACGCCGGAGTGGGTGGTGCTGGCCGGATGGCTGGCCAGTGATTCTGTACCGCCCAGGCTGACCGCCAGTTTAAACAGCTGCAGGGTGTTCAGCAGCTTAAACGCGGCGGGTTGGCCACCAACCACATCGAAGGAGAAGGTCGAGCCTGCGCCGCTGCATTGCTTACTGAACGTCTTGCCCGCCGGTGAATCCGGCTCAAGGAACGACAATGAATGCAGCTTGGCGATTTTCTCGTGCCCGCGCAGGAAGCCCGCAACGGCGACGGCATTGTCATTGGCCCGCTCCATTCTTAACGCCAGCGTTTCCAGCGAACGGCCAATCATCCAGCTGGAATGCGGATCAAGCTGGGTGCCAATCGCGCTGCGTAGTGCTTTAATCTGCCTGACCAGCGCTTTGCTGCCCATCACCGCACCGGCAATTAAATCTGAATGGCCGCCAACATACTTGGTCAGCGAATAGAGCGACAGATCCGCGCCGTGCTCGACAGGGCGTTGGAAAACCGGGCCGAGCAGGGTGTTATCGCAGGCAATGATTGGGCGATGCTGCTGCTGCTGTTCAATGGCGTCGGCCACCCGTTTAATCAGTGCGATATCCACCAGACTGTTGGTCGGGTTGGCCGGTGATTCAATCAGGATCACCGACACGCGGCCCAGCTTCATCGCTTCTTCAGCGGCGGCCTGCACGATCGCCTCATCTAACCCATCAGAAAACCCTACCGCCGCCACGTTCAGCTTGCTGAAGGTCTTGCTTAACAGCGTCTCGGTGCCGCCATACAGCGGCTGAGAATGGAGGATCGCATCGCCAGGTTCGACCAATGCCAACAGCGTGGTGGAGATAGCGGACATGCCGGAGGAAAAGAGTGCGGCGCTCTCGGTGCGTTCATAAATTGCCAACCGATCTTCAACAATCTCACTGTTAGGGTGATTAAAACGTGAATAGACCAGTCCATTGGCGCCGCCGGCCGGTGGCTCTTTGCGTCCCGAGACGTAATCAAAGAAATCCCGGCCTTCTTCTGCGGTATTAAAGACGAAGGTTGAGGTAAGAAACACCGGAGGTTTGACCGCGCCTTCAGACAGCGCCGGATCGTAGCCATAATTAAGCATTTGGGTTTCGGGCTGAAGCTCACGACTGCCAATATGGGTCTTCTTAGAATGGGGAGAGGCCATGCAAACTCCTGCCGCTGAGGCATGCTGAGGGGGTTAAAGTGAGCATACGTTATCATGGGCCCAATCGCGCTGATAAATGAATTATCGTTCTATGGTTAAAACCTTTTGCATGATTAAATATGGTTTTCCCGACAGATAGAAGTCTATACGTCTGCTTCGAATTCCGTTGCGCGGTTTGCGCAACAACGGGAAAACGGCGGCGGATCTGTGATAGACTTCGCTGCTTCCCTTAAGCCATCAAGAACGACAAAAGTTATGAAACATACCGTAGAAGTGATGATCCCCGAAGACGAGATCGCGAAACGCATTGCCGAGCTCGGCCAGCAGATTACCGAGCAGTATAAAGACAGTGGCAGCGACATGGTGCTGGTGGGCCTGTTGCGCGGCTCCTTTATGTTTATGGCCGATCTGTGCCGTAAAATTGAGGTGTCCCATGAAGTCGATTTTATGACGGCATCCAGCTACGGCAGCGGCATGTCCAGCACCCGCGATGTGCGCATCCTGAAAGATCTGGATGAAGATATTCGTGGCAAGGACGTGCTGATCGTTGAAGACATCATCGATTCCGGCAATACGCTGAGCAAAGTGCGTGAGATCCTCAGCCTGCGTCAGCCAAAATCTCTGGCTATTTGTACGCTGCTGGATAAGCCCGATCGCCGTGAAGTGGAGGTGCCGGTTGAATACGTCGGCTTCACCATTCCTGACGAGTTCGTGGTGGGATACGGCATTGATTATGCCCAGCGTTATCGCCATCTGCCGTACGTCGGCAAAGTGGTGATGCTGGAAGAGTAATTACGCAGGCAGGGTTACAGCACAAACGACTAAGGCCGGTTTTTCCGGCCTGATATAAGATGCGAACCCGTTAATCCGGGCTTTGCACGTCGTTCAGCAAGTTGGCGATACCATGGCGGTAACGTTGCTCGAGGATTTCACGGTTTGTGGCAGCCACTTCCAGATCGCGCAGATAGCCGTCCTGAATACCGTAAACCCAACCGTGGATAGTCACATTCTGACCGCGTTTCCACGCAGACTGCATCACGGTGGAATGACCCAGGTTATACACCTGCTCAATCACGTTGATTTCACACAGTTTGTCAAAGCGTTTTTCCGGCGGCAGTTCACCCAGTATCGCGCTATGCTTGTACCACAAATCACGGATATGCAGCAGCCAGTTGTTGATCAGACCCAGTTCTGGATTCTCAACCGCTGCCTGGACACCGCCGCAGCCATAGTGACCGCAGATGATGATGTGTTCCACTTCTAACACTTCAACGGCGTACTGCACCACGGACAGACAATTCAGGTCCGTGTGAATGACCAGGTTGGCCACGTTGCGGTGAACAAACAGTTCGCCCGGCTCCAGGCCGGTCAGGCGCTCGGCGGGAACGCGGCTGTCAGAGCAGCCAATCCACAGAAAACGCGGCTTCTGCGCCAGTGAGAGACGCTCGAAGAAGCCTGGGTCTTCCTCTTTGAGCAGCTTGGACCACTCGCGATTGTTGCTGATAAGGGTATCAATATCTTTCATGTTAGTGTCGACCAATACTCGAAATGCGTTGCAATAATATAGGCCAACGCGGCGTGATTTAAAATGGCAAACAAGAAAACCACACAAAACAGGGCACTCTTTTACCTATGACTTATGCACTGGAACTTGAAAAACTGACCAAAACCTATGCAGGCGGCGTTCAGGCCCTCAAGGGAATTGATCTCAATGTAGAAGCCGGTGACTTCTATGCGCTGCTGGGTCCGAACGGAGCCGGCAAGTCCACCACGATTGGCATTATCAGCTCGCTGGTTAACAAAACGGCCGGTAAGGTGCGCGTCTTTGGTTATGACCTGCAGCAGGATGTGGTCAATGCCAAACGCCAGCTGGGCCTGGTGCCACAGGAGTTCAACTTCAACCAGTTTGAGACCGTGATGCAAATCGTGGTCAGCCAGGCTGGTCTGTACGGCGTGGAAAAGCCGGAAGCGCTGAAGCGTGCTGAAAAATACCTGAAGCAGCTCGATCTGTGGGAGAAGCGCAACGAGCGTGCGCGCATGCTCTCCGGCGGCATGAAGCGTCGTCTGATGATTGCCCGAGCCCTGATGCACGAGCCAAAATTGCTGATCCTTGATGAACCCACCGCCGGCGTCGACATTGAGCTGCGTCGTTCGATGTGGACCTTCCTGCAGGATTTGAATGCCAAAGGCACCACCATCATTCTCACCACCCACTATCTGGAAGAAGCAGAAATGCTGTGCCGCAATATCGGCATCATTCAGCGCGGTGAGCTGGTGGAAAATACCTCGATGAAAGGGCTGTTGTCGAAGCTGAAATCCGAAACCTTCATCCTCGATTTGGCGGCGAAAAGTCCCTTGCCACAACTGGAAGGTTTCCAGTATCGCCTGACGGACACCTCGACGCTGGAAGTGGAAGTGCTGCGCGAGCAGGGCTTGAACAGCGTGTTCAGCCAGCTCAGCCATCAGGGCGTGCAGGTATTAAGTATGCGCAACAAGGCTAACCGTCTTGAGGAGCTGTTTGTCGACCTGGTCAACGGTCGCAAAGGAGAGAAATCATGACACATCTTTATTGGGTCGCTCTGAAGAGCATCTGGGGCAAAGAAGTTAATCGTTTTGCCCGTATCTGGATCCAGACGCTGGTGCCGCCAGTGATCACCATGACCCTGTATTTCATCATCTTCGGAAACCTGATCGGATCCCGTATCGGTGAGATGCACGGCTTTAGCTACATGCAGTTTATTGTGCCGGGCCTGATCATGATGGCGGTGATCACCAACGCCTATGCCAACGTGGCGTCGTCGTTCTTTAGTGCCAAATTCCAGCGCAATATTGAAGAGCTGCTGGTGGCACCGGTGCCGACTCACGTCATCATCGCCGGCTATGTTGGCGGCGGCGTTGCACGCGGTATCTGCGTGGGCGTGCTGGTCACGGCGATTTCGCTGTTCTTCGTGCCGTTCCAGGTTCACTCGTGGCTGATGGTGGCGGTGACGCTGCTGCTGACCGCGATCCTGTTCTCGCTGGCGGGCCTGCTGAATGCGGTGTTTGCCCGGACGTTTGACGATATCAGCCTGATCCCTACCTTCGTACTGACCCCGCTAACCTACCTGGGCGGCGTGTTTTATTCGCTAACTTTACTACCACCGATTTGGCAGATGATTTCTAAATTGAACCCGATTGTTTACATGATCAGCGGCTTCCGTTTTGGTTTCCTGGGCATTTCTGACGTGCCGGTGGTGTTCACTTTAGCGGTGTTGCTTGCCTTTATTGCGGTGTTCTATTTGCTGGTTTGGGTACTGATCCAACGTGGCAGAGGCCTGCGCACCTGATGTTTTTCAGGATCTCTTCCCGCAGGGGAGAGATCCTGTTTTCCCTTCCCCCCTGACGACTCATTGTCTTAGCGCATCCCCCTCTGTTCACTGCTGACATTCGCTGCGGTTATTTTCATCTGCTTCAGGCATATATGCCATCTGGGTTAAGTCCAATGTTTACTTTTGTTATGCTGAAGAGACATTAATGTTTATTATTCTAATGATTTCAGGTCGACGCCAGCAATAATTCACTGCAATAGCTTTATTATTCTTGTAAAGCAGGTTTAAGCAAATTCTCATTTTTCCCTTAGATCTGTTTCAGGCTGTTTTCTCAAATGTCAGTTTATGTATACTAGCGATTCTCTTTCAGCGTCTGATACCCCTAATGGCCATAATAATATCCGCCACAGGGCAGGCCTTTTTATTGCTTATACAATAAAAATCATTGGCACGGGATAAATATGAACAGACTTACATGGGTTGATAACCTGCGTGGTATGAGTGTGCTTGCCGTTATTTTTCTACATAGCACTATCGCCGTAAATGGTGATGCCGGGCACCTTACCATGGTAACGAACACCGTTAACCATCTGCTGGAGCCGGTCAGACTGGGCCTGATGTTTTTTGTTTCAGGGCTGTTTGTGGACAGTGGATTGAAGAAAGGCTTTGATAGCTTTGCGAAAAATAAGGTCAAAAGCATTCTTTACCCGTTTATCGTCTGGGTGGCGATTTATGGCGGGCTGAAGCTTCTGTTCAACTCGGTCTCCAATAAACCGCAGTCGCCCATGAATATCCTGCTTTCGCATTTGACTGGTGGCGGCGATATTACCTGGTTTTTGCATTCGTTATTCATTTTCTTCATGATTATTCCGCTGGTACGTCGCGTTCCATTTTATATTGTCATTCCGCTGTCGCTGTTTATTAGTTATATTATGCCAGAAATTCCCGCAGACAGCGTATTTGCTGGCTTTGATAATAGCCACGTTAACCGAATGTTTTACCTGTTCCCGTTCTTTTTCCTCGGGGATATGCTGGTACGGAAGCAGGTCGATATTCCCGCCGTCATCAGCAAAAAATCCATTTTATTACCTTCACTGTTATGTTTTATCGCGCTCTCTTCGATGAATCTGTTGATAGAGGAAGGCATTTCCTGGCAGCTGCTGGCGCCACTGGCCCTGTGCTCGATCCCGATCTTCATCTTCCTGGCGTTGCACACCAACGTGAAGCTGGTGCATTTTGTTGGCGTTAATTCGATTGTCTTTTATCTGTCGCACTATCTCGCCGTGCAGGTGTTTGCCAAAGCGGTGAAAATCAACAGCAGCAATATCCTGATCAGCGATCTGAAATTTATCGCGGCTTTCCTCTCCGCACTGCTGCTGCCGCTGGCTATCTGCTGGATACGCAAGCACGGGATGCTGAACTTCTTGTTCACCCTGAAGAAAAAGCCCAAGGTCACCGCCACGCTGGTGCATTAAGCCGAAGCCATTCAGGTTACCGGCAATAAAAAAGGGCCGACAGCGGTCGGCCCTTTGCACGTTCGGACGGGGTAGGGGATCAGGCGACCTGAACCGGAACCGCTTTCGCCAGACGCTTCATGACGTTTGCGCCTTCAAAATAGGCCACTTTCGGCTGCCATTCGCGTGCCTCTGCATCCGGCATATCCACATAAGAGCAGATAATCAAAATATCCCCTTCGCAGGCACAACGCGCTGCGGCACCGTTAACAGAGATAATCTTTGAGCCGCGCTCAGCCGCAATGGCATAGGTCGAGAAACGCTGGCCGTTAGTCACGTTGTAAATGTCGATCGCTTCGTATTGCAGAATGCCGGAAGCGTCGAGGAAATCCTGATCGATGGCACAGGAGCCTTCATAATTCAGATCCGCCTGAGTGACGGTCACCCGGTGAAGCTTGCCCTGCAGCATAGTACGGTTCATAACCTTGTTACCTTTCTCGGAAATCACAAAAACGAACGCCAGGAACCCCTGAGCGCCAGTGACTGTTACTGCGTCAGATCGACCTGTTGATTGTCAATCAGACGCGCTTTACCTAACCAGGCGGCCATCAGGATCACCGCGCGCTGGCTGTCGACATTCAGCGGCAGCAGCGTATCGGCATCGCAAATCGCCAGTCCATCAGCCCGTAAGCCTTTTTCGGCCAGCGCCTCTTCCGCGGCGGCAATGATCTCTTCGATATGCCGCTCACCGTTGGACAGCCGCTCGGCCATGCTGTTCATCACTTTGCTGACCACCGGGGCGATTTTACGCTCATCCGCGGTCAGATAGCCGTTACGCGAACTGAGCGCCAGACCATCTTTGGCTCTGACCGTCGGCACACCGATGATATCGATGTCGTAGCCCATATCCGCCACCATCTTGCGGATTAACGCCAGCTGCTGGTAATCCTTCTCGCCGAACAGCGCCATATCCGGCTGCACCAGGTTGAAAAGCTTACTGACAATGGTCGACACGCCACGGAAATGGCCGGGACGGCTGGCGCCTTCCAGCAGCGTGGAGAGGCCTGGCACATCGACAAAGGTTTGAGCGCTCAATCCCTTTGGATAGACTTCGCCCGGTGCCGGGGAGAAGACCAAATCGACTTTGCGGCGGTTTAGCTTCTCGCAATCTTCCTGCAAGGTGCGCGGATAGCGGGCCAAATCGTCCGGACGTTCAAACTGCATCGGGTTAACAAAGATCGAGACAACCACAATGTCTGCCTGCTCGCGCGCTTCATCGACCAGCGTCATATGACCGTCATGCAGGTTGCCCATGGTCGGCACCAGCGCGATGCGCTTACCGTCCTGCCGCCAGCGCCGGATTTCACGGCGCAGCATCGGCAAGGTTTCAATAATCAGCACAGATTGTCTCCTGTGTTAGTGAAAACTGTGTTCTTCGGCAGGGTAAGTCCCCGTTTCGACGTCCACAACATACTGCCTGATGGCGGCGCGGATATCGCCGGTTTCCGCAAGGAAGTTTTTAGCAAACTTCGGAATGTGGCCGCCAGTAATGCCAAAGGCATCATGCATCACCAGAATCTGACCATCGGTGACGTTGCCCGCTCCAATACCAATCACCGGGATGCTCAGCGCATTGGTGATACGCTGCGCCAGCACCACCGGCACACATTCCAGCACCAGCAGCTGCGCACCGGCCGCTTCCAGCGCCAGCGCATCGGCCAGCAGGGCATCGGCCGCCTCGCTTTCGCGTCCCTGAATCTTATAGCCACCAAAGATATTCACTGACTGTGGCGTAAGGCCGAGATGTCCGCAAACCGGTACGGCACGTTCGGTTAACTGCCTGACCGTCTCTGCCAGCCATTTTCCGCCTTCCAGCTTGACCATATTGGCCCCGGCGCGCATCAGCTGCGCCGCGCTGTCAAAGGTTTGCTCAGGCGTGGCATAGGTCATAAACGGCAGGTCTGACAGCAGTAGCGCCGCAGGGGCACCGCGGCGCACGGCCTGAGTGTGGTAAACGATGTCGGCAAGGGTCACCGGCAGCGTTGAATCATGTCCCTGAACCACCATGCCCAGCGAATCGCCCACCAACATGACCTGCAAGCCTTCATCGGCGAACAGTCGGGCAAAGCTGAAATCATAGGCGGTAATGGAGGCAAACTTGCGTCCGCTCTTTTTCCACTGGCGAAGGGTAGAGACCGTGGTCGGTTTCATCGCAACCTCTGTAAGCGAGTTCTGGTGGGCGTATCTTAATGGAAGGGAAGGGGGTTTGCACTACCAGCGCTGAATGGCGCTCGTATCCAGTTTAGCCAGCATGCGTTCGGCGGCGGTGCCATCCGGGAAGGTCAGGTTGGGGGCGATCTCAAGCAGGGGAACCAGCATAAATGCGCGATTGGCAATATCGTAATGCGGCACGGTCAGACGGGGGGTATTCAGCGTCAGGTCACCAAACAGCATGATGTCCAGGTCCAGCGTGCGGGGTCCCCAGCGTTCATCTTTGCGCACGCGTCCCTGTTCCAGCTCAATACGCTGGGTGTGATCGAGTAAGGCTTCCGGCGACAGTGACGTATTAAGCAGAACGGCGGCATTAAGGTAGTCAGGCTGATCGGGTGGACCGTAAGGTGGCGTGCGGTAGAAAGCGGAGGTGGCAACCAGCGTGGTGTGGGGGATAGCAGCCAATGCATCAAGTGCAGCCTGCACCTGATGCATTGGATCGGCAAGATTACTGCCCAGCGCTAAGTAGACGCGCATCATGCGTTGCTGTTGTTACCGTCACGACGCGGGCCAGGCACGCGCTTGCGTGGACGACGGGTGCGGCGACGAGGCACCGGATCGTCACCCAGGGTATTCAGCATGGTTTTCTGCTGCGGCGGCGCGGACACCTGGAAATCATTCCACCAGGCGGTCAGCTTCAGCAGTTCCTGATTGTTTTCCACTTCAGCACGCAGCGCCAGCAGATCATAGGCGGCCCGGAACTTCGGATGCTCCATCAGCTTCCAGGCGCGTTTGCCGTGACGACGGGACAGACGCAGCTGCAGCTGCCAGATATCACGAACCAGCGTGGTGATGCGTTTTGGAATTGCCAGCGAACGGCAGGCTTCATCCAGCACGTCATTCATCGCCAGCGCAAAGGCATCGTAGTACGCCAGGCCACTTTCCTGAGCAATCTTCTGGGCCGCTTCTAATTGCGGATACCAGAACATGGCGGAGAACAGGAATGCCGGGTTAACGCGCATCTGATTGTGAATACGGTGATCGGTGTTTTTCAGCACCTGCACAATCATCCGCTCCATATTGCTGTCGCCCTTTTCCGTAAAGTAACGGGTAATGGTCGGGAACAGTGGCTGGAACAGCTGGTATTCACGCAGTTGCAGATAGGTGCTGTAGCCGTAGCCAGCCTGCAGCAGCTTCAGGGTTTCTTCAAACAAACGTGCAGGCGGAATGTCGTGCAGTAGCGTCGCCAGACGGGGGATCGGCTCGGCGGTTTCAGCGGCAACCGACATATCCAGCTTGGCGGCGAAACGCACCACGCGCAGCATCCGCACCGGATCTTCACGGTAGCGGGTTTCAGGGTCGCCAATCAGGCGGACAATGCCCTGCTGCAGGTCGTTCAGGCCACCAACATAGTCACGGACTGAGAAGTCGGAGACGCTGTAATAAAGGCTGTTGATGGTTAAGTCACGGCGCTGCGCATCATCTTCAATGGTGCCGAAAATGTTGTCGCGCAGCAGCATGCCGTTCTGGCCGCGCTGAGAGGTGTTGCGATCTTCAGCGACCTGCTCGGCTTCGTGATGACCACGGAAGGTCGCCACTTCGATAATTTCCGGGCCAAACATCACGTGGGCAAGGCGGAAACGACGGCCAACCAGACGGCAGTTGCGGAACAGTTTACGCATCTGATCCGGCGTGGCGTTGGTAGTGACATCGAAATCTTTCGGTTTTTTACCCAGTAATAAGTCGCGGACGCCGCCACCGACCAGATAGGCTTCGTATCCTGCTTTATTCAGGCGATACAATACCTTGAGGGCATTTTCACTGATGTCTTTGCGCGAGATAGTATGACGATCGCGAGGGATCACGGTCATCTGATGCACGACACCAACCTCAGCAGCGGGCGCTTCGTCTTCGCGACTCAAAACTTTTCGGCAAAAATTAGCAACTCGGGTAAAAATGGGACACCTCGATAGTGACATTAAAAGCTGGGCGATAAAAAACAGCGGCTAATCATAGCTCAGAGAAGCGCATTTGAGAATGCTGATCTGACATCCCGGACATCTTCCCGATAGTAACCGGGTTTTTGTCAGGTCTGCGCACGATTATATATAGCGTTTTCTGAGGGGATCTTAGCCACATTCCAGTGAACAATTGCCTGCTGCAACGTCGCTGACAGCGGCAAATCCTGCCAGCCTTCACTGACCGGCTGACCCAGAAAACGTAATGCCTGCACGACCGCCGGGCGCGCATCGCCCGTGGGCAGCGGGGTGGCGTAATTCTGTTTCGACAACTTATTGCCATCCGCACCGATGGCCAGCGGCAGGTGCAAATAGTCAGGCACCTGCCAGCCAAACTGCTGATACAGGGCAATCTGTCTGACCGTCGGGTCAATCAAATCGGCTCCGCGGACCACATGGGTAATGCCCTGAAAATGATCGTCGACCACCACCGCCAGGTTATAAGCAAACAGGCCGTCACGGCGATGAATAATAAAATCCTCGCCTGCCATGCCGGCATTCGCCACTATTTCACCGCGCAGCGCGTCCTGAAACTGACTAACAGGATGGTCTACTCGCAAACGGATCGCGGCGTTTACCGCACCCAGATGCAAATCGCGGCAGTGCCGATCGTACAGGCCGCCAAGTTGTTGAATGCGGCTTCGCGTACAGGTGCAGTAGTAACTGCGCTGATGTTCTTGCAGCCAGGCCAGCGCGTCGCGGTAGGCCTGATGACGCGCTGACTGCCAGAGCACGTCGCCATCCCACTCAAGACCGTGCTGTTCCAGCTGTTGCAGGATCCTTTTTGCCGCGCCGGGGACTTCACGGGGCGGATCGATATCTTCAATGCGCACCCGCCACTGGCCATGCTGAGCGCGGGCCTGCAGGTAGCTGCCAACCGCAGCAATCAGGGAGCCAAAATGCAATTCACCAGAGGGAGAGGGGGCAAAACGCCCGATGCAGGAAGTGAGCATGGTAGTAGAGACAGGCAGTGAAGCGGGTAACGTACCAGCCTCACTGCACAATCCATTAGCCATTAACCGGCCATTTGTTTTTCGCGGATTTCCGCCAGCGTTTTACAGTCGATGCAAAGATCGGCAGTAGGACGTGCTTCAAGGCGACGGATACCGATTTCAACGCCACAAGAATCGCAGTAGCCAAAATCGTCGTCTTCGACTTTCTTCAACGTCTTCTCAATCTTCTTGATCAGCTTGCGCTCACGGTCACGGTTACGCAGTTCAAGGCTAAATTCCTCTTCCTGTGCAGCGCGGTCAACCGGATCGGGGAAGTTGGCGGCTTCATCTTGCATATGAGTTACCGTGCGATCAACTTCATCCCGGAGCTGGTTGCGCCAGGCTTCAAGGATCTTCTTGAAATGCACCAGCTGGGCTTTGTTCATGTACTCTTCGCCCGGCTTCTCTTGGTATGGCTCCACCCCAGCGATGGCGAGAATACTCAGGGACGAGGTTTTACGGGTTTGCCCTTCTTGCATGTTGTTTCTCCTGGATAACACGCACTATCGATCCCCAATGGGGATAAAAACAGGTCGCTATAAATAGCAGAAGCGATCAAGGTTGGCAATTATTCCTCAACATGCCTTGACAAGCCTGTGAGGAAAAGCGTATTTGGGCGCCAGCTAAGAGCTTTCCTATAACAGCAAATTGCGCCTTACTTTACAACTCCACAGCCAATGGCTTTTTCAATGACATGCCATCGGGTGATAACTGCGCTTTATAACAAAGCACTTCAACCCCGCTCTGCTGAGCCTGTGCCAGTAGTTCTGCGTAGCGCACATCAATATGACGCGCCGGAGAAACGTCCTCAATCCCCGAGTGCAGAACGGCAAAAAACAGAACCGCACGCTGACCATTTTCAGAAATCTTCGCCAGTTCGCGAAGGTGCTTTTGGCCGCGTTCGGTAACCGCATCCGGAAAATACCCTTTACCTTGCTGGAGTAGCGTCACGGATTTGACTTCAATATAGCAGTTTACCCGATCCTCCGCCTGTAACAGAAAGTCGATGCGGCTCTTTTCTGCGCCGTATTTCACCTCAGCACCGATGTCGGTGTAACTGGAAAATTCTGGAATCGCGCCGAGCGCGAACGCTTCTTTTACTAAGCTGTTGGCTCTCAGCGTGTTCACACATATCCAGTCGCCCTGCTGTGTCTCGGTCAGTTCCCAGCTGTGCGGGTATTTCCGCGTCAAACTGTCGGACGTGGAGTACCACACGGTATCGCCAGGTGTGGCGCAACCGGTCATGGCGCCGGTGTTGGCACAGTGTATTGTCAGCGTTTCGCCGCCGGGTGTGACAACATCGGCCAGAAAACGTTTGTAACGCTTTATCAGCGTTGCCGACTGTAGCGCAGGGCTAAATTTCATTGCACTTCCTGTGTTAATGCCCATTCTGCGAGCTGCTGATAGCGGGTTCGGCCACGTGCGTATACGGACTGAAACAGCGCAAAGCGCTCGACGCGAAACGGCCAGCTAAAATTGCGTGGCGGCAACGAGACGGGCTGCGTAGCGTTGCGCAGTAATGTGACATGCGGATGAAAGGGCATCGGGCTTTGATAACAGCCACTTCGGGCTGCCTGCGATCGCAACAGTTCCGCCAGCTGCAGCAATCCACGCGGGGACTGTTTAGGTCCCAGCCAGACTACGCCGGAGCGCGGCCAGTGCCCGGCATCATCCAGCGTCAGCGTAAACGGACGCTGTTGGATGCGGCCAGCCAGTTGCTTCAGCGCCCCAGCCTTCTCATCACTGATTTCACCAAGGAACGCTAACGTCAGATGTAAATTCGCCGCGGCGACCGGACGACCGGCCTCGGCGGGGAAGGTGTCAGCCCGCCACTGAATGACGCTCTGACTGATTTCATTCGGCAATGCGATGCCGAAAAACAGCCTTTTTTGCTCACTCATGGGGCGCTCCGGTTTTCCAGAAACAGGGATGCTACAATGCCCGGCTATTTATGACCATGACGTTCTGGAGCAAAAACGTGAGTTCATTACCGGTGAGTGCCGTATTACCCGAACTGCTTTCGGCGCTGCGGACCTCTTCGCAAGTGCTGCTGGCGGCACCTACCGGCGCAGGCAAATCCACCTGGCTGCCGCTGCAAATCCTCCAGCAGGCGGATTTCAGCGGACGTATTTTGCTGCTGGAACCGCGCCGGCTGGCGGCGCGGAATGTTGCACAGCGACTGGCCGAATTGCTCGGGCAGCAGCCCGGCGACACCGTCGGCTACCGCATGCGTTCTGAAAGCCGTGTCGGCCCCAATACGCGGATAGAAGTGGTGACTGAAGGGATCCTCACGCGCATGTTGCAGCAGGACCCGATGCTGGACGGCGTCTCGCTGGTGATCCTCGATGAATTCCATGAGCGCAGTCTGCAGGCAGATCTTGCGCTGGCGCTGCTGCTGGACGTGCAGCAAGGCCTGCGTGAAGACCTCAAAATCCTGCTGATGTCCGCCACGCTGGATAATCAGCGGCTGCAGCAGTTGCTGCCTGACGCGCCGATGATCGCCTCTGAAGGGCGCTCCTTTCCCGTCGACCGGCGCTATACCTCGCTGGCCACCCACCTGCGGTTTGATGAGGCGGTGGCAAAGCAGGTCAGCCAGCTGCTGCGGGAAGAGTCCGGATCGCTGTTACTTTTCCTGCCTGGCGTCGGCGAGATCCAGCGTATCCAGACCCAGCTTGCCTCACTGATCGGCAACGATGTCGATCTCTGTCCCTTATATGGCGCGTTGCCGCTGAGCGAGCAGCGAAAAGCCATCCTGCCTGCGCCAGCAGGGCGGCGCAAAGTGGTGCTGGCCACCAATATCGCCGAGACCAGCCTGACCATTGAAGGCATCCGCCTGGTGGTAGACAGTGCGTTAGAACGCACCGGCCAGTTTGATCCTCGCAGCGGATTAACGCGTTTGCAGACGCAACGCGTCAGCCAGGCGTCGATGACCCAGCGTGCCGGACGCGCCGGACGACTGGAGCCCGGAATTTGCCTGCATCTGACGGCCAAAGAGCAGGCCGAGCGGGCGGCGACGCATGCCGAAGCGGAAATCCTGCACAGCGATCTGGCCTCGCTGTGGCTGGACCTGCTGCAGTGGGGCTGCCATGACGTCAGCCAGTTGCAGTGGCTGGATACCCCGCCAGAGAATAATCTGATTCAGGCCCGAAAATTATTACAGCAGTTAGGTGCGACGGATAAAACGGGTATGCTGACCGCGAAAGGCAGAAGCATGGCCAATCTGGGCAGCGATCCCCGTAATTCTGCGCTGTTAGTGGATGCCGGTCGCGATGCGGACCGAGCCGCCACCGCGGCCCTGCTGGTGGCTATTCTGGAAGAGCCTGCACGGGGAAGCGCCGACCTTCGCGACAGTTTTCAGCGCCGACAGCCCAACTGGCTGAAGCGCGCCACCGAGTTGCAGCGGCGGTTGAAAGTGACCGGCGGCACGGCGGACAGCGACCTTATCGTGCCACTGCTTGCCGGTGCGTTTCCCGACCGCATTGCCCGTCGGCGCGGTTCACAAGGGCGCTATCAGCTGGCGAACGGGATGGGCGCCATGCTGGATAATGATGCGGCGCTGACCCGGTACGAATGGCTGATTGCACCGGCACTTTTACAAGGCAGCTCACAACCTGACGCGAGAATGCTTCAGGCCATGCCGTTCGACATTGACAGCCTGACCCGCGAATGCCCACAGTTGCTGGATAGCCGCACGGAAGTGGAATGGGATGAAGATCGCGGGACGCTGCGGGCCTGGCAACGGCAGCAGATCGGCGAGATGGTCATTAGCTCGCAACCGCTGACTAAACCCGACGAGGCCGAACTGCATCTGGCGATGATGCGTTGGATCCGCAGCAAAGGGTTATCGGTGCTGAACTGGACCCCGCAGGCAGAACAACTGCGTATTCGGCTGGTTTGCGCCCGCCAGTGGTTACCGGAAGAAGCCTGGCCGGCGGCCACAGAGGCCGACCTGCTGGTGTCGCTGGAGCACTGGTTATTGCCGGCAATGAGTGGCGTGCGTGATGGCCGGGGCTTGAAGCAGCTGGATATTGTCGGGGCTTTATTACAATTGCTCACATGGTCACAGCGTCAGCAACTGGATACTGTCCTGCCAACTCATTACACTGTGCCGACCGGAAGCCGGCTTCCGATCCGATATGATGAAGAGAAGCCCCCGGCGCTGGCCGTTCGCCTGCAGGAAATGTTTGGCGAAGCGCTAAATCCTGCGGTCGCGGGTGGGCGAGTTCCTCTGGTGCTTGAGCTGCTTTCACCGGCTCAGCGCCCGCTGCAAATTACCCGCGATCTGGCCGGGTTCTGGCAGGGTGCGTACCGCGAGGTACAAAAAGAGATGAAAGGACGCTATCCAAAACATGCCTGGCCCGATAACCCGGCAACCGCGCTGCCGACGCGGCGCACCAAAAAATTCTCGGCACCTTCCTGAAGGAAGCGGCTGGAGTACGCATTTCGGAAGGTTCCAGTTCCGAAGCTTATTGAGTAAGAACACAGTAGTCGGCTTTGCCGACGGCAGTTCCCGGAGAAGAAAAACGAATGTCTGACGATCGCGAACCGATTGGGCGCAAGGGAAAACAGCCCAAACCCCCGCGCAAGGTGGCGGGCAAAGGTCGCCGCAGGGATGATGAGCACGATGATTATGATGATTTTCAGGATGATGACCATAACAACGAGGAGGTAGAACCGGTGCCACGTAAAGGAAAAGGGCGTCCACCCGGTAAGAAAAGAGGCTGGCTGAGCTTATTGATTAAGTTACTGCTGGTCTTTATCGTGGTGATGGCCGTGTACGGGGTTTACCTCGATTCACAAATTCGCAGTCGTATTGATGGCAAAGTCTGGCAGCTGCCGGCCACCGTGTATGGCCGTATGGTCAACCTTGAGCCGGGCATGTCCTACAGCAAGAAAGAGATGGTCGCCCTGCTGGAAGGCACACAGTATCGTGAAGTGACGAAGATGACGCGTCCTGGCGAGTTTACCGTGCAGGCCAACAGCATTGAGATGATCCGCCGTCCGTTTGACTTCCCGGACAGCAAAGAAGGGCAGATCCGCGCGCAGTTAAGCTTTAGCGGCGACACCTTAAGCGAGATCAAGAACCTCGACAGCGGCCGTGACTTCGGTTTCTTCCGTCTCGATCCGCGTCTGATCACCATGCTGCAATCGCCAAACGGCGAGCAGCGTCTGTTCGTGCCGCGTGCCGGCTTCCCGGACTTGTTGGTCGACACCCTGGTGGCAACAGAAGACCGTCATTTCTATCAGCATGACGGTATCAGCCTGTACTCGATCGGCCGTGCGTTCCTTGCCAACATCACTGCCGGTAAAGCCGTGCAGGGTGGCAGTACCTTGACGCAGCAGCTGGTGAAAAACCTGTTCCTGACCAACGAGCGTTCGCTGTGGCGTAAAGCTAACGAAGCCTATATGGCGCTGATCATGGATGCGCGCTACAGCAAAGACCGCATTCTTGAACTCTATCTGAATGAGGTGTACCTCGGCCAGGCCGGCAACGATCAGATCCGTGGCTTCCCGCTGGCCAGCCTTTACTACTTCGGCCGTCCGGTGGATGAGCTGAGCCTCGATCAGCAGGCATTGCTGGTTGGCATGGTAAAAGGCGCGTCACTGTATAACCCGTGGCGTAACCCGAAACTGGCCCTCGAGCGCCGCAACCTGGTGCTGCGTCTGTTGCAGCAGCAGAAAGTGATCGACCAGGAGCTGTATGACATGCTCAGCGCCCGTCCGTTAGGCGTGCAGCCTAAAGGCGGCGTGATCACCCCTCAGCCAGCCTTTATGCAGATGGTGCGTAACGAGCTGCAGGCTAAGCTGGGCGATAAAGTGAAAGATCTCTCCGGGGTGAAAATTTTCACCACGCTGGATCCGGTCTCACAGGATGCGGCCGAAAAATCGGTGGAAGAGGGCATTCCGGCGCTGCGTAAACAGCGTGGACTGAAAGATCTGGAAACCGCGATGGTGGTGGTTGACCGCTTCAGTGGTGAAGTACGTGCGATGGTTGGCGGTGCCGATCCTCAGTTTGCCGGTTATAACCGAGCGCTGCAGGCGCGTCGTTCTATCGGCTCTCTGGCAAAACCGGCCACCTATCTGACGGCGTTAAGCCAGCCAGATAAGTACCGCCTGAATACCTGGATTGCCGATAACCCGATTGCGCTGAAACAGCCTAATGGCCAGGTGTGGAAACCGGAGAACGATGACCATCGCTTTAGTGGTCAGGTGATGCTGGTGGATGCATTAACCAACTCGATGAACGTTCCGACGGTCAACCTGGGGATGACGCTTGGGCTGCCGCAGGTGATTGATACCTGGACCAAACTGGGCGTGAGCAAAGATCAGCTGCAGCCGGTGCCTTCAATGCTGCTGGGTGCGTTGAACCTGACGCCAATTGAAGTCGCGCAGGCCTTCCAGACCATCGCCAGCGGCGGTAACCGCGCTTCGCTGTCCGCGCTGCGTTCGGTGATCGCTGAAGACGGTACCGTGCTGTATCAGAGCTTCCCGCAGGCTGAACGTGCGGTGCCGGCTCAGGCCGCTTACCTGACGCTGTATGCCATGCAGCAGGTTGCTGACCATGGTACGGCACGTGCGTTGGGTGCCCGTTATCCCAAAGCGCATCTGGCCGGGAAAACCGGGACCACCAACAATCTGGTCGACAGCTGGTTTACCGGTGTCGATGGCAAAGAGGTGACGGTGACCTGGGTTGGGCGTGATAACAACCAGCCGACCAAGCTCTATGGCGCCAGCGGTGCCATGCAGATTTATCGCCGCTATCTGGATAACCAGGCACCGATGCCGCTGACGCCAACGCCGCCGGAAGATATTGCGCCGATGACGGTGGATTCAGCCGGTAATTTTGTCTGCGGCACGGGCAGCAGCACCTGGCGAACGCTGCCAGTCTGGACCACCGATGCTAATGCACTTTGTCAGCATCAGCAGCAGCAGGTTCAGCAGCAACAACAGTTGCAGCAACAGCAGCAGAGCGAGCAGAAAGACAGTAACGGTGTGGCGGGTTGGATTAAGGATATGTTCGGCAAGTAATCCTTCTGACCCGAAGAAGCCGGCTCATCATGAGCCGGCTTTTTTTATGCCTGTCAGATTGCGCTGGGCCTGAATGATCACAGGTAAAAGATACTAATTTGCCGGTTAGACGCAACATCGTATTCAGTGCGCCATTTCCCACACTTAACATGCGGTTATTCCTCAGCCAAACGGCCTGCCAACCGGGCATTTCTACTTGCAGAAACGCCGCCAGTTCGCATATTATCCAATCGTTATAATAATAATTCTCGTTTACGTTTACATTCAATCAATCTCATTCAGAGAAATGTTAAATGGCTACTTTGTCTTTTGATCGTTTATCTTTGCCAGTGAATACCTCGAAACGTCGTCTGGCTCTCCTTGTTGCAATGACGATTTCCTCTTCTGCTTATGCTGCCAATGAACAAACCTTGACGGTCAGCGCCGATGCGAACAGCACCGTACCGCAAGAAAGTGCCTGGGGACCCGCCCCAACCATCGCGGCTAAGCACAGTGCCACCGGCACCAAAACCGATACGCCGATCGAAAAGAATCCTCAGTCTGTCTCAGTCGTGACCAGCGAAGAGATGGCCTTGCACGGCGTGAGTACCGTCAAAGGGGCATTCAACTACACACCTGGCGTACTGACCGGTAACCGCGGCAGCTCTAATGTGATTGATGCGCTGTCGATCCGTGGCTTCAGCGAAACCAATACCAACCAGTATCTCGACGGGTTGAAGCTCCAGGGTGACAACTACTCTGAGTTTGCCATCGATCCTTACTTCCTGGAGCGCGCTGAATTGCTGCGCGGCCCGGCATCCGTGCTGTATGGCAAAAGTAACCCAGGCGGCGTCGTTGTCCTTGTCAGTAAACGGCCAACCACGGAAACCTTGCGCGAAGTCCAGTTCAAGATGGGCACCGATAACCTGTTCTCTACCGGGTTTGACTTCGGTGGCGCCATTGATGACGCCGGAGTTTACTCATATCGTCTGACCGGCCAGGCCTGGAGCCAGGATGCGCAGCAGGATATGCAAAAGGAAAAACGCTATACAATCGCGCCTTCCTTTAGCTGGCAGCCGGATGCCAACACCAACTTCACCCTGTTAACCTATTTCCAGAACGAGCCGCAAACCGGCTACTACGGTTGGTTACCGCGTGAGGGAACCGTGGTGCCGATCACCGACGCCAACGGCCGCTCGCAGAAGTTGCCAACTGATTTTGATGAAGGCGAGGCCAGCAACAAGATCTCCCGTAACACCAAAATGATTGGCTATAACTTCTCACACAGCTTTAACGATACCTGGACGGTGCGTCAGAACCTGCGTTATTCCGATCTGCGTACCGACTATCGCAGCATCTATGGCAACGGGTTTGATTCGGTTAACAACAACATTACCCGTGGTGTGGCGCTTTCTGAAGAGACCTTAAATCAGTTTGCCGTGGATAATCAGGTTCAGGCCAAATTTGGCACGGGCGATGTGGATCACACCCTGCTACTGGGCGTGGATTATCAGCGAACCCGTAACGACATTGACGGCAACTTTGGTTCTGCTTCGCCGCTGAGCGCCCTGAACCCGCAATACGGTAATGATGCTTACACCCTGAATTTCCCTTACCACTATCTGAACAAGCAGGAGCAAACCGGCCTGTATGCTCAGGATCAGATGGAATGGGATCATTGGGTAATGACGCTGGGCGGCCGCTACGATTACGCCATGAATTCAGCACTTAACCGTAACGGCAATACAGAAATTAAAGGCCACGATCAGGCCTTTACCTGGCGTGGTGGCCTCAACTATGTGTTCGATAACGGTGTGGCGCCGTATTTCAGTTACAGCGAATCCTTTATCCCGACCACTGGCACCACGGCCAGCGGCCAGCCGTTTGACCCTTCACGGGCTAAACAGTATGAAGCCGGCGTGAAGTATGTTCCGAAAGATCGCCCAATCGTGATCACCGGGGCGGTTTATCAATTGACGAAAACCAAGAACCTGACGGCCGATCCTGGCAACATTTTGTTCAGTAATCAGGGCGGCGAAATCCGTTCTCGTGGTGTTGAGCTGGAAGCGAAAGCCGCAGTTAACGCCAATGTTAACGTGACCGCTGCTTACACCTACACCGATGCGGAATATACGCACGACACGCTGCTGCAGGGTAAAACCCCGGTCCAGGTGCCTAAGAACATGGCGTCTCTGTGGACCGATTATACCTTCAATGAAACCTCGCTCGCGGGCCTGACCGTCGGCGCTGGTGTGCGTTATGTTGGTGAAAGCAAAGGGTTGTACAGCAGTGGTGACAAGGCGAATCAGAACTTTAACGTCGCCAGCTACACCACGGTTGATGCACTGGTGAAATACGATCTCGGCCGCTTTGGCCTCCCGGGCTCTTCCCTGGCGGTTAACGTGAATAACCTGTTTGACCGTGATTACGTTGCCAGCTGTTATCGCGACTATGCCTGCTATTGGGGCGCAGAACGCCAGGTTGTCGGAACAGCAACCTTCCGTTTCTAATCTTTAAATCGGGCGCGGTTCGCCGCGCCCTCCAATCAGAAGACCGCTATGTCTCATCCGCACGCTACAGAAACAATCTTCTCGCTAGATCATGCCTCGTTTACCGTTCCGGGCAGAACGCTGTTGCAGCCGCTGTCACTGACCTTTCCTGCCGGGAAAGTCTGTGGCCTGATTGGTCACAATGGCTCCGGGAAATCGACGCTGTTAAAGCTGCTTGGCAGACACCATCCGGCGACGGAGGGCCAGGTCCTGCTGAACGGTAAAACGATTTCAGACTGGCAAAGTAAGGCGTTCGCCCGTGAGGTGGCCTATTTGCCGCAGCAGCTGCCGCCTGCTGAAGGAATGACGGTGCGCGAGCTGGTGTCGATGGGGCGTTATCCCTGGCACGGCGCGCTGGGCCGGTATGGCGCAGAAGATCGTGAGCGGGTCGAGGAAGCAATTACGCTGGTTGGACTTAAGCCTTTTGCTCAACGGCTGGTAGACAGCCTCTCCGGCGGGGAGCGTCAACGTGCCTGGATAGCGATGCTGGTGGCACAAAACAGCCGCTGTCTGTTGCTGGATGAGCCGACGTCTGCCCTGGATATCGCCCATCAGATTGAGGTGCTGGCGCTGATCCAACGTCTGAGCCGTGAGCGCGGACTGACGGTGATTGCCGTCCTGCACGATATCAATGTTGCCGCTCGTTACTGCGACCATCTGGTGGCGTTACACAGTGGTCGGGTGATCGCCCAGGGCGATGCCATTGAGATTATGCAGGCCGATGTGCTGAACAAAATTTATGGTATCCCGATGGGGATCCTGCCTCACCCTAACGGCGGTGCGCCGGTGAGCTTCGTTTACTAAGGGTTTCCATGCCGGACTTAATTCGCCGACGCCTGCTGATGGCGATGGCACTTTCCCCGTTGTTGCCCGCCTGGCGAACTCAGGCCGCGACAACCGTCGATACTCAGCGGATTATTTCGCTGGAGTGGCGACCGACCGAGCTACTAATGGCCCTCGGCGTGCCGCCGATGGGCGCTGCTGAACTCTACAACTACGGTCTTTGGGTGGGTGAACCTGTGCTGCCTGCCTCCACTGTCGATGTCGGGCTGCGAACCGAACCGAATATCGAGCTGATGATCCAGATGAAACCCTCGCTGCTGCTTTACTCCTCTGGCTATGGTCCTTCTGTCGACACCCTCAACAAAATTGCCCCAAGCATGGGGTTTGCCTTCAGTGACGATCGCGGCAAGCCGTTGACCGTCGCCCGTGAGTCGCTGATGCAGCTCGCCGGGCGGTTAGATCGGGTGCCTGTGGCACAGCAGCACCTCGCGGAATATGACGACTTTACCGCGAAGATGAGAAATCAGCTGTCCCATCGGCCAAAACGCCCGGTGCTGTTGATGTCGGTACTGGATCCCCGCCACACGTTAGTGTTTGGCAAAGGCAGTTTGTTCCTGCAGGTCATGGGCGATCTGGGGCTGGAAAATGCCTGGCAAGGCGAAACTAACTTCTGGGGTAGTGCGGTGATTGGTATTGAACGTCTGGCGTCGATTGCTGAGGATGTGGACGTGGTCTGCTTCGATCATGGCGAGGATCTGATGATGGCGCAGGTGACGTCGACGCCGCTGTGGCAGTCGATGCCTTTCGTGCGCAAAAATCGTTTCCACCGCGTTCCTCAGGTGTGGTTCTACGGCGGCACGCTGTCTGCGATGCGCTTTAGCCGGCTGTTGAGCAGTGCACTGGTGGCCGCATGAAAACCACACTGCGTTTCCCCTTCCTGCTGCTGACCGCCCTGTTGCTGGTGACTGCCGGACTGACCTTTTACAACCTGAACCAGCATTTACCCGTCACGCAATGGCGCGAGGCGTTCTATTCAGCGGATCCCGATCGCGTGGATCAGATGGTGTTTCACTTCAGCCTGCTGCCACGGCTGACGCTGTCGCTGCTGGTTGGCGCAGGGTTGGGGCTGGTCGGTTTGCTGTTCCAGCAGGTGCTGCGCAACCCACTGGCCGAACCCACCACGCTTGGCGTGGCGACCGGCGCACAGCTCGGCCTGACGGTAGTTACCCTCTGGAGCCTGCCCGGTGGCCTGTTTACCCAGCAGATCGCCGCGATGGTCGGCGCGATTGCCGTCGGACTGATCGTGTTTGGTATCGCCTGGGGTAAACGCCTCTCGCCGGTGACGCTGATCCTTGCCGGGCTGGTGATGTCGCTCTATTGCGGTGCGGTGAATCAGATCCTCGGGCTGTTCAATCACGAACGGCTACAAAGCATGTTTCTGTGGAGTACCGGCACGCTGAATCAGATGGACTGGCACAGCGTCAGCTTTATCTGGCCGAAGCTGCTGGTGGGCTTTGTGCTTTCGCTGCTGCTGCTGCGCCCAATGGCGCTGATGGGACTGGATGACGGCGTCGCCAAAAATCTGGGATTGGCCTTATCGACTGCCCGGCTTGGCGTGCTGGCACTGGCGATTGTGCTGAGCGCGCAACTGGTTAACGCCGCAGGGATTATCGGCTTTATTGGCCTTTTCGCGCCCCTGTTGGCAAAAATGCTAGGTGCCCGGCGCCTGTTGAGTCGGCTGTTACTGGCACCGCTGATTGGCATGTTGCTGCTGTGGCTGGCCGATCAGATCGTGATCTGGCTGACCGATAACTGGCAGGAAGTCTCTACCGGCACCGCAACTGCGCTGATTGGCGCGCCGCTGTTGCTGTGGTTACTGCCTCGTTTGAAGACGGCGGGGACACCGCCATCGACAAGTTATGGCGACCGCGTTCCGGCCGAGCGCAATAATGTCTGGCTGTGGGCGGCCATCGGCGGCGGCGTGCTGCTGGTTCTGTCGATCGTGGCGTTAAGCTTTGGTCGCGATGCTCAGGGCTGGAGCTGGGTTTCCGGCGATCTCTGGCAACAGCTGTTGCCGTGGAGAATGCCACGTCTGGTCGCCGCCATCGCCACAGGTATGATGCTGGGCGTGGCGGGATGCATTGTCCAGCGTCTGACCGGCAACCCAATGGCCAGCCCGGAAGTTCTGGGGATCAGTTCCGGCGCGGCTTTTGGCGTGGTAGTGATGCTGTTCCTGGTGCCTGGTGATGCTTTCGGCTGGCTTCTGCCGGCGGGAAGCCTGGGTGCGGCGGTGACGCTGCTGATCATTACGGTGGTTGGCGGACGCGGTGGATTCTCGCCCGAGCGGATGCTGCTGGCGGGGATGGCGCTGAGTACCGCTTTTGCCACGCTGCTGCTGATGCTGCTGGCCAGTGGCGATCCGCGCATGGCGAACCTGATGACCTGGATCTCCGGGTCGACCTACAGCGTTGATGCGGCGCAGGCGTGGCGCACGGTGATAATCACCGTGGTGCTGTTGGCCCTGGTGCCACTCTGCCGCCGCTGGCTGACGCTGCTGCCACTGGGCGGAGAGACCGCCCGTGCGCTGGGTGTGGCGCTGAAACCCTCGCGCTTTGCTCTGCTGCTGCTGGCGGCCGGATTAACCGCGGCAGCGACGCTGACCATTGGTCCGCTGAGCTTTATCGGTTTGATGGCGCCGCATATTGTCAGAATGCTGGGCTTCCGCCGCGCGGTGCCGCAGGTGGTCATGGCCGCGCTGATGGGCGGGGGATTGATGGCAATAGCGGACTGGAGTGGCCGGATTGTGGCCTTCCCGAACCAGATCCCGGCAGGGCTGCTGGCTACGTTTATCGGCGCACCTTACTTTGTTTATCTGTTGCGTAAGGTGTGAGGGCGAAAACCCGCCGCTAAAAAAAACGCCAGACGAGCAATCGTCTGGCGTTTTTTTATCGGCAACGTGCTATCCGTTGGGCGGAAGCACGTTGGTCAGCGCGATGGCGATCAGGCCAGTTTAGCGAAGCACCGGCGTGCCGCATCTACTGTGCGCTCGATATCCTGCTGGCTGTGCGCCAGAGACATAAAGCCCGCTTCGAAAGCCGACGGTGCCAGATACACGCCTTCTTCCAGCATCAGATGGAAGAACTTCTTGAAGCGCTCGACGTCACACTGTGTCACGTCCTGGTAGCTGGTCACTTCTTTCGCCGACGTGAAGAACAGACCGAACATGCCGCCAACGTGGTTCATCACCAGCGGGATCCCGGTCTCTTTCGCTGCCGCCAGCAGGCCTTTCGCCAGTTGCGTGGTCAGCGCGGTCAGCTTGTCGTGGCTGCCTGGCTTGGCAATTTCGCTCAGGCAGGCAAAACCCGCCGCCATGGCAATCGGGTTGCCGGACAGCGTTCCCGCCTGATACACCGGGCCGGTCGGCGCCAGCGCTTCCATCACGTCACGGCGCCCACCAAAGGCGCCCACCGGCATGCCGCCACCGATAATTTTTCCGAGGCAGGTCAGATCGGGCTTCACGCCGTAATGCGCCTGAGCGCCAGCCAGCGCCACACGGAAGCCGGTCATCACTTCATCAATGATAAACAGCGCACCAAATTCGTCGCACAGCGCACGCAGGCCTGGCAGGAAGTCAGCGTGCGGTGGAATGCAGTTCATGTTGCCGGCAACCGGCTCAACGATGATACAGGCGATTTCGTGCGGGTATTGCTCAAAGGCCGCGCGTACCGAATCCAGATCGTTGTAGGTACAGGTCAGCGTATGCCTGGCGAAATCCGCAGGCACGCCCGGAGAGTTCGGCTGGCCCAGAGTTAACGCACCTGAACCGGCTTTTACCAGCAGGCAGTCAGCATGGCCGTGATAGCAGCCCTCAAACTTGATGATCTTGTCACGGTGAGTGAAGCCACGCGCCAGACGGATCGCGCTCATGGTCGCTTCGGTCCCTGAGTTCACCATACGCACCATGTCCATGGTTGGCACCAGGTCGGTGACCAGCTTCGCCATCTTCACTTCCATCTCGGTCGGCGCACCGAAGCTCAGGCCGCGTTGGGCCGCTTCAATCACCGCATCACGGATGGCAGGATGGTTATGACCCAGCACCATCGGGCCCCAGGAGCCGACGTAATCGACGTACTCTTTGCCATCGGCGTCATATAAGTAAGCGCCGTCAGCGCGTTCAATAAAGAGCGGTACGCCGCCAACGCCGCTAAACGCGCGCACCGGGGAATTCACGCCACCGGGAATTAGTTGCTGCGCCTGAGCATACAGATTTTCAGACTTACTCATGGTTCCGCTCCTGAGGATGCATTAAGAAAAACCCGACCATTCTAAGGGAACATGGGGGGAGGATAAAAGGCAAGTCACGCTTTTGACACGATTAGAGAGGAATTTTCCCCGGGACATCGCCACGCAGCGGAGTAAGATATTGGCTTGCCTTTACTAAACAATGAACAGGATATGAACGAAACGACGTCATCTACTGAGCAGTTGAACACCGTACCGGCGCGGCGGGGTGACTTTTTACGCCTGCTGCTGCGTAAGGATAAGACACCCGCTGCGGTGTTGATTGTGGCGGGTATTGTTGGCACCCTGGCGGGCCTGGTCGGGGTGGCGTTCGAAAAGGCCGTCAACGCGGTCGTCAGCCAACGCCTGTCGATGCTGGCCACGGTGGAGAAGCACTGGGTGCTGGTGTTCCCGTTAGCGTTCATTCTTTCTGCGCTGCTGGCGATGGTGGGTTACTACCTGGTCAGGCGCTTTGCGCCGGAAGCGTCGGGTTCTGGCATCCCGGAAATTGAAGGCGCGCTGGAAGAGCTGCGGCCGGTTCGCTGGTGGCGCGTGATCCCGGTGAAGTTTGTCGGCGGCATGGGGGCGCTGGGTGCGGGCATGGTGTTGGGGCGGGAAGGGCCGACCGTTCAGCTGGGAGGGAATATCGGCCGCATGGTGCTGGATATTTTCCGCATGAAAAGCACCGAAGCCCGCCACTCGTTACTCGCCACGGGCGCGGCTGCCGGACTGTCCGCCGCGTTCAACGCGCCACTGGCAGGCATCCTGTTTATTATCGAAGAGATGCGGCTGCAGTTTCGCTACAGCGTTATCTCGATCAAGGCCGTTTTTATTGGCGTCATCATGTCGAGCATTGTCTTCCGCATCTTCAACGGGGAAGGCGCGGTCATTGAAGTCGGCAAACTGGCAAATGCGCCGGTGAATACGCTCTGGCTCTATCTGCTGCTGGGAATGCTGTTCGGTGTGGTGGGCGTGCTGTTCAACACGCTGATTTTCCGCACCCAGGATATGTTCCAGCGCCTGCATGGCGGCAACATGCCCAAAGTCCTGATTATCGGCGGCGTGCTGGGCGGTATCTGTGGCGTGTTGGGCGTGATTGAGCCAGAAGCGGCGGGCGGGGGCTTTAACCTGATCCCGATTGCCGCAGCCGGAAATTATACCGTCGGCATGCTGCTGTTTATCTTTATCACCCGCGTAGTGACCACGCTGCTTTGTTTCGGCTCCGGTGCGCCGGGCGGCATTTTTGCCCCGATGCTGGCGCTGGGCACGCTGCTCGGCACGGCGTATGGCATGGCCAGCGCCTCTCTGTTTCCAGCCTATCATCTGCAGGCCGGTACGTTTGCCATTGCCGGAATGGGGGCGCTTTTCGCCGCTTCGGTGAGGGCGCCGTTGACCGGGATCGTGCTGGTTTTGGAAATGACCGACAATTATCAGCTTATTCTGCCGATGATTATTACCTGTTTAGGGGCAACCTTACTGGCACAGTTTCTTGGCGGTAAACCGCTCTATTCCTCACTTCTGGCGCGGACACTGGCAAAACAGCAGCAGAAAGATGATGACAAAGTGGCAGCACAGAGTGCCACGCAGGCGGCAGTGAAAACGGCGGATACTTGATTGCTATACTTGTGTATAAGATAATGATGCGAAAGATGGTCGATTTATGACCTGGCAGGCAACCGCCTGAATGCATACTGGAGTATTAAATGAGTGACGATATAGCTCTGCCCCTGCAGTTTACTGAAGCAGCGGCCAGTAAAGTCAAAAATCTGATTTCAGACGAAGAGAACCCGGATCTGAAACTGCGTGTGTATATCACCGGTGGTGGCTGCAGCGGTTTCCAGTACGGCTTTACCTTCGATGATAAGATCAACGATGGCGATATGACCATTGAGAAAGCGGGCGTGTCGCTGGTAGTAGACCCGATGAGTCTGCAGTATCTGGTTGGCGGCGCAGTCGATTACACCGAAGGCCTTGAAGGCTCCCGGTTTATTGTGACCAACCCGAACGCGAAAACCACCTGCGGCTGTGGTTCTTCGTTCAGCATCTGATGATGTTGCCCCGGCGGCTTAAGCCGGGGTTCCTACCATTCTACCGTAATCAGCTTCGACGCTTCCCGGTCCCGACTCTTTGCAGAGAGTACCGTTTCAGTCACTTTTGGCTGGGCCGATAGCTGCTGGCCGCAGTTTACTGAGGGTGAGTTTGCTGGTGTCGTGCTTTGCCCGTCAATGTGACATTGCGAGTAAATGGTCAGTTTGACCCCAATGCTGCCCGTTATGGACGCAGCACAGGCATGACCAGCCATCATAAGGCCAAGGGCCAGATAAACGGCTTTCATTGTATTTTCTTTCCTGGTGTAGAAAAATCAGGGCTTTAGCCTAAAAATTGGGCAGCGAGAATAAAATATTTCGCCGCCTCGTTATTTGATTAACGACAAATTCTGTTGAAACTTTAACCGGCTTTGATGCGGTTTTTAAGGTTTCAGGGTTTTTGCCCGGGATGCAGTTGGCTGCACAATTGTTGAGCTGCCAACATAATACGGGGTCCGGGGCGGCTGAACCAGTCATCATTAACAATAATCACCGGTACCGTTAATTGCGGACGCCAGAAGTTTTCGACTTCTGCGGGCGTTGCCACTCCTCCCGTCACAATGACGTCGGGTTTACGCATCAACACCTGCTCGCGGCTCACCTGCGGCCAGGCGACCCGACTGTCAGCAAAGATATTCTCCCCACCACAGATCTGCAAAATCTCATTCTGTACCGTTTTGCCCGAGGCGGTGAACAGAGGATGCTGACCAAACTGTAAAAACACCTTCTTCTTTGGCAGGCCGGCATAGCGGCGGCTCAGGGTTTGCTGCTGCTGAAGCAGGCTATCCGCTGCCGCATTGGCCTTAGCCGGATCGGGGCTCCAGTTCTTAAGCTGCCGCAGGTTGGCTATCACTTCAGAAACGCGGGTAGCATCAATCCACACCACTTTGACGCCAAAGGCGCTGAGTTGATCCACCTGACGGCTGGGGTTGCCGCTGCGCCAGGCCAGCACCACATCAGGCTTGAGGGCCAGAATGCGTTCGGTATTAATGCCCTGCCAGTTTGCCACTTGCTCAATGTGCGTCGCGGCAGGCGGATAATCGGACCAGGCGCTGACGCCAACCGGGGTAATCCCGGCAGCGAACGCCAGTTCTGTCAGGTTGGGGGCCAGGGTGACCACTCGGGGCGATGCCGCTGCTGTGGCAAAAAAGGCCAGCAGCAGCAGACAGGCGAAGAAACGTTTAGCCACGTGACAAATTGGTCAGCAGGGTTTCTACCATCAGAGAGGATTGTTTCGCCGCGACCACCAGGAACTCATCAAAGCTCAGGTGCGATTCTTGATCGGCCACGTCGGAAATGGCACGAACCACCACAAACGGCACGTCGAACTGATGGCAGACATGGGCAATCGCCGTGGCTTCCATTTCGACACCGATAGCGTCTGGGAAGGTGGTGCGAATGCGCGCCAGCGGTTCAGCACCATTAATAAACGCATCACCACTGACCACCAGACCACGAACCGCGTGCAGGCCGAGCTGTTTAATGCAGGCTTCAGCCGCTTCAATCAGTTTTGTATCTGCAGTGAAGGCCGCCGGGCAACCCGCCATCTGACCTGGCGCATAGCCAAAGGCAGTCACATCCGCATCGTGATAACGCACTTCATCCGACACCACGATGTCGCCCACTTTCAGTGAAGGCGCCAGCCCACCCGCAGAGCCGGTGTTGATAATAAAATCGGGTTTGCAGAGTTGCAGCAGCAAGGTCGTGCCGAGCGCGGCAGAGACTTTACCGATGCCCGACTTCAGCAGCGCAACCTCAATGCCATTGAGCGTGCCGGTATAAATTTCGCAGCCTGCCAGCGTCAGCGTTTGACGGTTTTCAATCTTGTCGCGCAGCAGAGTGACTTCCTGCTCCATTGCACCAATAATGCCTGCTTTCATAGGGATACTCGCTAATGTTGTGGAATTAATCTGTGGTTTCGGCGCATAGTCTATCATGGCAGGATGAAAGGCATCACGCGTACCAGGCTTGAATCTGGTGCCGGACAACGGGAAGCAGGCATGACCGAAATCGACTTCAGAAAAAAGATCAATTATCAGCGCCGTTATCGCCCGATGCAGGGAATGAAAGACGAGCATGAAATTCTGCGTATTTTTGAGAGCGACCGCGGGCGCATTATCAATTCGGCGGCTATCCGCCGCCTGCAGCAGAAGACCCAGGTTTTCCCACTTGAACGTAATGCCGCCGTTCGCTCAAGGTTGACTCACTCCCTTGAAGTGCAACAGGTTGGACGCTATATCGCCAAAGAGATCCTGACCCGTCTGAAAGAGTCAGGGCAGCTGGAAAATTACGGTCTGGATCAGCTAACCGGCCCGTTTGAAAGCATCGTTGAAATGGCCTGCCTGATGCACGATATCGGCAATCCGCCTTTCGGCCATTTTGGTGAATCGGCAATTAATGACTGGTTCCGTCAGCGGATGGATAATGAGTTTCTGCCGCCAGACGATCGCGCAGACCGCTGTGAGCCGGAAGTTTTGCGCTATCAAACCGATGGCTTTAACGATCTTCGTGCAAAGATTCGTCAAGATTTATCCCAGTTTGAGGGAAATGCGCAGGCGATCCGCATGGTGCATTCGCTGTTAAGAATGAACCTGACCTGGGCACAGGTTGGCTGTATTTTGAAATATACCCGTCCGGCGTGGCACAGAGGAAAAATTCCGCCAGGCCACGATTATCTGATGAAAAAACCGGGATATTATCTGGCGGAAGCAGAATACGTCGCCAGATTACGCAAAGAACTGGATCTTCAACCGCACTGTCGCTTTCCATTGACCTATATCATGGAAGCCGCGGACGATATCTCTTATTGCGTGGCCGATCTTGAAGATGCGGTTGAAAAAAATATTTTCAGCGTTGAGCAACTTTACGAGCACTTATATGCATTATGGCCGAGCCACAAGCCGAATGATTTATTCAATTTAGTGGTAACCAACGCGCTGGATAAATCCAGAAGTTCCCAAACCAGCCGCAGCAGTGAAGATCAGTTCTTTATGTATTTGCGGGTTAATACGGTTTCCCGCCTGGTGCCACATGCGGCCAGCCGCTTTATTGATAATTTGCCGGACGTCTTTGACGGGAAATTCAATGGCGCACTGCTGGAAGATGGTAATGCCCAGAGTCAGTTACTGGAAATTTTCAAAAAAGTTGCCTTTCGTCATGTGTTTAACCATCCAGACGTTGAACAGCTCGAGCTGCAAGGTTATCGGGTGATCAAAGGGCTGTTGGATATCTATCACCCTTTACTGATGCTGAGCCAGGACGAATTTTCCGAACTGATCGAAAAAGATTACTTAAAAGGCTATCCGATTGAGACGCGCCTTTTCCATAAATTGTCGACGCGCTTTCGTCTGGCATATAGTGAGGCCGTGGGTCGTCTGGATAATCGCGCGGGCGATATCGCTATCTGGGAATATTATTACCGGGCGAGAATGCTGCAGGATTACGTCAGTGGAATGACGGATTTATATGCATGGGATGAGTATCGCCGCCTGATGGCGGTGGAATAACGTTTAAGCCCGGTTGAATTGTAAAGCCAGAGAATAAATATTTACCTTTGGCTGAAACTTTTTCATGAACTTAGCGTTAAAACGTGAATCTCATCATCACGACCACAGCAATGGTTGCATAATTGGACACTAGAGAAACAGACGCATGAAAAAAACACTTTTAGCAAGCGCGTTGGCTCTGAGCCTGGGAATGGCGATGACCCCGCTGGTTGCTTCCGCAGCCGAAACCGCTTCTTCTTCCAGCCAGCAGCTGCCAAGCCTGGCTCCGATGCTCGAAAAAGTGATGCCCTCCGTGGTGAGCATCAATGTTGAAGGCAGTACCACGGTGAAAACGCCGCGTATGCCACAACAGTTCCAGCAGTTCTTCGGTGATAACTCGCCATTCTGTCAGGACGGCTCGCCATTCCAGAGCTCTCCGATGTGTCAGGGCGGCGGTGCGCAGGGCCAGGGACAAGATCCGGGTCAGGATCAGGGCGGAGCCGGAACCCAGCAGGAGAAGTTCCGTGCGCTGGGCTCGGGTGTGGTGATTGATGCCGCGAAAGGTTACGTCGTGACCAATAACCATGTGGTCAACAATGCTACCAAAATCCAGGTTCAGCTGAGCGACGGTCGCAAATATGATGCAAAAGTCATCGGCAAAGATCCAAGTTCAGATATTGCGTTAATCCAGCTAAAAGATGCCAAGAACCTGACGGCCATTAAGATTGCTGATTCTGACGATCTGCGTGTGGGCGACTACACCGTGGCGATCGGTAACCCGTATGGTCTGGGTGAAACGGTCACCTCCGGGATCGTTTCTGCATTAGGACGCAGCGGCCTGAACGTCGAAAACTACGAAAACTTTATTCAGACCGATGCCGCAATCAACCGGGGTAACTCCGGTGGTGCGCTGGTGAACCTTAACGGTGAACTGATCGGTATCAACACCGCGATCCTTGCACCGGATGGTGGCAACATCGGTATTGGCTTCGCTATCCCAAGCACCATGGTGAAAAACCTGACCGCGCAGATGGTTGAATATGGCCAGGTGAAACGCGGCGAGCTGGGCATCATGGGTACCGAGCTGAACTCCGAGCTGGCGAAGGCGATGAATGTCGATGCCCAGCGTGGGGCGTTTGTCAGCCAGGTTCTGCCGAACTCTTCCGCTTCTAAAGCGGGCGTTAAGGCGGGTGACGTGGTGACGTCGATCAACGGTAAGCAGATCTCCAGCTTCTCCGCACTGCGTGCGCAGATTGGATCGCTGCCGGTGGGCACCAAAATGTCGCTGGGCTTGATCCGTGACGGTAAGCCGGTGACGGTGAACGTTGAGCTTCAGCAAAGTACTCAGACCAAAGTGGAATCGGCAACGATCTACACCGGCATTGAAGGCGCCGATCTGAGCAACTTTGACGAGAAGGGCACCAAAGGCGTTAAGGTCGATAACGTGAAGGCCGGCTCTGCCGCTGCACGCATTGGTCTGAAGAAGGACGATGTGATCCTCGGCGTTAACCAACAGGCGATTGCGAATCTTGGCGAACTGCGCAAGATCCTCGATACCAAGCCTTCAGTACTGGCGCTGAATATTCAGCGTGGTGACAGTACAATCTACCTGCTGATGCAGTAAACCATCAGGTGCCGGCGACCATCGCCGGCACCGCTTTATGCCCGCGTTAACTCCTTCTCTTTGTGATGCTCCCCGCAATTTTCACAGACCAAACGCCGCTTAGTGCAGATGCACAATGTACCGTCGGTATTGCACAGGTATGCTGACTGAATGACGCTTTTCAGGAGCAGTGAATGGCTACCTATCATCTCGATGCCCGCCTGGCACAGGACATTGTCGCCCGCACCATGCAAATTATTGACAGCAATGTCAACGTGATGGATGCGCGTGGCCGGATCATCGGCAGCGGTGACCGCGAACGTATTGGTGAAATGCACGAAGGCGCGCTGCTGGCGTTATCGCAGGCGCGTGTGGTGGATATTGATGAAGGCGTGGCGAAACATCTGCACGGCGTTCGGCCCGGCATCAATCTGCCGATGCGCATCGACGGCGATATTGTGGGCGTCATCGGTCTCACCGGCGCGCCAGAAACCTTAAGGCATTATGGCGAGCTGGTGTGCATGACCGCGGAAATGATGCTGGAACAGGCCCGTCTGCTGCATATGCTGGCGCAGGACAGCCGTCTGCGTGAGGAGCTGGTGCTGAACCTGATCCGCAGCGACACACTGTCGCCCGCGCTGGTGGAGTGGGCGCAGCGTCTTCGCATCGACCTCAACCAACCCCGGGTTGTGGCGGTCGTTGAAGTGGACAGCGGCCAGTTGGGCGTAGACAGCGCAATGTCGGAGCTGCAGCAGCTGCAAACGCTGCTAACCACGCCAGAAAGGGACAATCTGATCGCCATTGTTTCCCTGACCGAAATGGTGGTGCTCAAACCGGCGTTTAACGCCCATGGCCGCTATGACGCCGACGATCACCGCAAGCGGGTGGAGCTGCTACAGTCGCGCATGACCGAAAGTGGCCATCTGCGGATGCGTATCGCCCTGGGGAATTTCTTCACCGGGCCAGGCAGCATCGCCCGTTCGTACCGTACCGCGCATACCACCATGGTGGTGGGCAAGCAGCGGATGCCGGAGCAACGCAGCTATTTCTATCAGGACCTGGTGTTACCGGTACTGCTCGACAGCCTGCGTGGCGGCTGGCAGGCCAATGAACTTTCTTTGCCGCTGGCGAAACTCAAGTCGATGGACAACAACGGATTGCTGCGAAGAACGCTGATTTCCTGGTTCAGCAATAACGTCCAGCCGTCGGCGACCGCTAAAGCGTTGTATATCCACCGTAATACGCTGGAATACCGTCTGAACCGCATCTCTGAGCTGACCGGGCTTAACCTGAGTAATTTTGACGACCGGTTGCTGTTGTATGTTGCACTGCAGCTTGATGAACAGCCTTGAGTGAGGGTAGGGCAGGGAAGGCTTAAGCGGAAGATGTAGCGACGTGACGCGTAGGGATACTGCTGAAGGGGGTAGTTCAGGCATAAAAAAAGGCGGAGAGATCTCCGCCTTTCTGTTGCAGTATGCCGGGAATTAACGGCCGCTGCGGGTCAGCTTTTCCAGATCGGATTCGATCTCGCTGATTTTGTTGGAAACCACGTGCTCCAGATGGCGCAGGTCTTCCAGAATTTTACGTTTCAGATCCACTTCAACCTGGTCGCGCTGGCAAATCTGGTCCAGCTCATCAATCACATAACGCAGGTTCGGGCTGATTTCCTGAATTTCTTTGTAACCCTGGCTGGCGTTATCGGCCACCACGGTTTTGCGCTGACGTGGATATTTAAACTTCACGCTTTTGGCAAAGAACTCGCCTTTATCCTTACGGAAATAGATTTTAAGGATGTCGTTGCTGGCTTCCTGACGCAGGCTGTAACGGTCGATGTCGTCAGGAGAAGAGATGCCCAGACCTTTCAGATTGTCATACATAATGTCGTGTTCCTTTGCGGGAGATTGTCGATTCGGCTGCGCGTTACAAATCCTGCGTTAACCCTGCATGCCTGTGCTTGCGTACTGCATGTACGCTGCGGTGGCAGTGCCTGGTCGCGATGTCTTTGCTGAGCTCGCTCATCCCGTACTCAAGGTGAAAACTGTGAAATCTGGAGGCGATGGGGGAGCGTCTGTGCGCTTAACGGCGCGGATTATCGCTCAGTTGTTGCGCAATAGCATCAGTTATTTCGATGCGCGAAAGAGGTAGTTGCCGAAGGAAGTGTAAAGAAAAGATTACGGGCCACAGAACGTGGCCCGGATGACGTTAGTCGATGGTGCGCAGCAGCTCGTTGATGCCGACTTTCGCGCGGGTTTTCGCGTCCACTTTCTTCACGATAACCGCACAGTACAGGCTGTAGCTGCCGTCTTTCGAAGGCAGGTTACCTGAAACGACAACAGAACCCGCTGGCACGCGGCCATAGGTCACTTCGCCGGTTTCGCGATCGTAGATTTTGGTGCTCTGGCCGAGGTACACGCCCATGGAGATCACCGCGCCTTCTTCAACGATCACGCCTTCAACCACTTCTGAGCGTGCGCCGATAAAGCAGTTATCTTCGATGATGGTTGGGTTAGCCTGCAGTGGCTCAAGTACGCCACCGATGCCCACGCCGCCAGACAGGTGAACGTTTTTACCAATCTGCGCACAAGAACCCACGGTCGCCCAGGTATCCACCATTGAGCCTTCATCAACATAGGCACCGATATTGACGTAAGACGGCATCAGCACGGTGTTACGGGCGATATAGGCACCCTGACGCACGGCGGCGGGCGGCACAACGCGGAAACCTTCTTTCTTGAAGCGCGCTTCATCGTAGTCAGCAAACTTCATCGGAACTTTGTCGTAGAAACGGCTTTCTGCACCGTCAATCACCTGATTGTCATTGATGCGGAACGAGAGCAGCACGGCTTTCTTCAGCCACTGATGCGTCACCCACTGACCGTCGATCTTTTCTGCGACACGCAAGGCACCGCTGTCCAGCAGGGCGATAACCTGGCTGACCGCTTCGCGGGTGACGGTGTCGGCGTTAGCGGGGGTGATCTCAGCGCGACGCTCGAAAGCGTTCTCAATAACATTCTGTAATTGTTGCATTAATTCAGATTTCCTGTGTCAAATCGTGTTCCAGGTGCGGGAAGGTTTCGCGGATTTCGGCTGGCCGAACCCGCTCACTCTGCCCCACAAGGCGTGTTAAAAATTAAAGCTGGGTCACACTTTATCGTTTGGATTAAGGGCCTCTGTCAACCGTTGTTGCAACACTTCACGCAATTCCGGACTGAGGGCACGACGTTCACTGTTGGCCAGAATAAACAAATCCTCGACGCGTTCGCCAATGGTGCTGATGCGTGCGCCGTGCAGCGAAACCCCGAGATCGGCGAACACTTCACCCACTCTGGCAAGCAGTCCAGGTTGATCCAGCGCGATCAGTTCCATATAGGTTCGGCGATCGGTATGGGTCGGTAAAAATTTGGCTTCGGTCTCGACACTGAAATGCTTGAGCCGGGATGACTGGCGGCGCGGACGCGGTGACTGCCAGCTGGTCTGACTGATGGATTGCTCCAGCGCCTGGCGGATCATTTCATGGCGATCGGCGGCCAGCGGACTGCCATCCGGCTCCAGCACGATAAAGGTGTCCATCGCCATGCCATCACGGCTGGTGAAGATCTGCGCGTCATGCACGCTGAGGTTCCGTCGATCCAGTTCTCCGGCTACCGTGGCAAACAGGTATGGGCGATCCGGACTCCAGATAAAGATCTCCGTGCCGCCTCGGGTTGCCTGCGGGCTGACCAGCACCATCGGTTTGGTCAGATCGTGATTCATCAGATGGCGCGCGTGCCACGCCAGTTGGTTTGGCGTGTGACGCAGGAAATAGTCGGCACGGCAGCGTCCCCAGATATGGTTTAACGCCTGCTCATCGATATTGTCCATCCGCAACAGCGCCAGCGCCTGCAAACGGTGATGGCGTACCCGTTCACGCAGGTCAGGGCTGTTCTCCATACCCCGACGCAGCTGTTTCTCGGTGGCGAAAAACAGTTCGCGCAGCAGGCTCTGCTTCCAGCTGTTCCACAGGTTTTCGTTAGTGGCGCAAATATCGGCAACGGTCAGGCAAGCCAGGTAGCGCAGGCGATTCTCATTCTGCATCACTTCGGCAAATTGCTGTATCTCGGTCGGATCCTGAATATCCCGACGCTGGGCGGTGACGGACATCAGCAGATGATGGCGAACCAGCCAGGCGACCAGCTGGGTTTCACGGGAATTAAGCCCGTGGAGTTCGGCAAACTCCAGCGCATCCTGCGCCCCGAGAATGGAGTGATCGCCGCCACGTCCTTTCGCAATATCGTGGAACAGCGCGGCCATCAGCAGCAGTTCAACCTGTGGCAGGCGCGGCCAAATCTCAACACACAGCGGATGACGAGGACGCGTGGTTTCACTGGCGAAACTTTCCAGCTTTTGCAGCACGCGAATGGTGTGTTCATCAACGGTATAGGCATGGAACAGATCGAACTGCATCTGTCCGACAATGTTGGCCCACTGCGGCATATACGCCCACAGCACGCTGTGGCGATGCATCGGCACCAGCGCCCGGCTGACGGCTCCCGGATGACGCAGGATCGCGAGGAACAGCTGACGCGCGTCCGGAATGTGACACAGCGGCTCCTTGAGATGGCGACGCGCATGCCTGAGCTGACGCAGCGTCGTTGAATAGATGCCGGTGATACTTTGCGTACGCACCATGACGTAGAACATCCGCATGATCGCTTCCGGCTCGCGGGCGAACAGCGTTTCATCAATCAGATCGATCAGCGATCCGCGGACCTGGAACTCATGGTCAATAGCGCGGGGTTTTTCATCGGTGCCCAACGCCAGAATCGCCTCATCAAACAGCTGCAGCAGCATATGGTTGAGCTCGCTGATGCGGCGGGTGACGCGGTAAAAATCTTTCATCATCCGTTCGACCGGCTCATTCACCTCGCCCTGATAGTTCAGGCGTTGGGCCACGGTCAGTTGACGATCGAACAGCAGGCGGTTGTCGTAGCGCGGCAGCGTCAGATGCAGGGCAAAACGGATACGCCACAGGAACGTCTGGCACTCGTTAAGCTCATTGCGCTCCACGTCGGTCAGGAAGCCAAAACCGACCATCTCATCCAGCGAGGTGGCGCCGAAATGGCGGCGGGCCACCCACAGCAGGGTATGAATGTCGCGCAGGCCACCGGGGCTGCTTTTGATGTCGGGTTCAAGGTTATAGCTGGTGCCGTGATAGCGCAGGTGGCGCTCCTGTTGCTCCTCAATTTTGGCGGCAAAGAAGCGGTCAGACGGCCAGAAGCCATCGCTGAAGACGTTCTTTTGCAGCTCGAGGAACAGCGCCACGTCGCCGGTCAACATGCGGGACTCAATCAGGTTGGTGGCCACCGTCAGATCGGACAGACCTTCCAGCAGACACTCTTCCAGCGTGCGCACGCTGTGGCCGACTTCCAGCTTCAAATCCCACATCAGCGTCAGTAATTCGCTGGTGCGTTGTGCATCCTGTTCGGAGAGCGGCAGGCGGCTGAGGATCAACACATCGATATCGGAAAGCGGGTGCAGTTCACCACGACCATAGCCACCGACCGCCACTAACGCGATGCCGTCCTTTTCCGGGAAGCCATAAAAGCGCCACAGGCGTCGAAGCAGGCGGTCAATAAACAGTGTGCGTGCATCAATCAGCGCTTCCACTTCTGCGCCAGCATCAAACTCGACGGCCAGCAGCTGATGAAATTGCTCAAGGTGTTGTTTGAGGGATTCGCGGGTCAACTCCGCATCCGCCCAGTGGGCAGGGGAGCCAGACTTCTTGTAATCCTTGAGGGTTTTGGTCACGCCAGTGCTCCTGCTAAATGCTCTGCGAGTCAGAATAGGAAAAATCAACACTGACAATAGCGCCAGCACCAGCCTGAGATCAAAAAAAACCGGCCTCAGCCGGTTTTTTTATTTAACGAGCGGTTACTCGTCGTGCGTCAGGATGGCGGGAATGGTGTCATCTTTGCGCAGTGTCATAATTTCACAGCCGTTTTCCGTCACCACAATGGTGTGCTCATACTGGGCCGACAGGCTGCGATCTTTGGTTTTTACCGTCCAGCCATCTTTCATGCTGCGAATGCGGTAATCACCGGCATTTACCATCGGTTCAATGGTGAATGCCATACCGGCCTGAAGCACCACGCCGCCGTCATCGGCATCGTAATGCAGCACCTGTGGCTCTTCATGGAAGCCTTTGCCGATGCCGTGACCGCAATATTCGCGCACCACGGAGAAGTCCTGAGCTTCAACAAACTTCTGGATTTCACGGCCAATGGTCCGCAGGCGAATGCCCGGTTTTACCATCCGCAGCGCCAGATACAGGCTCTCCTGAGTGATGCGGCACAGGCGCTCACCCTGGATGGTTGGCTTGCCGGCGATAAACATCTTTGAGGTATCGCCGTGATACTCATCTTTGATCACCGTGACGTCGATATTGACGATATCGCCATCTTTCAAAATACGCTCGTCGCTTGGGATGCCGTGGCAAACCACTTCATTAATCGAGATACAGACAGATTTTGGGAAGCCGTGATAGCCCAGGCTGGCTGAGACCGCTTTCTGCGTATTGACGATGTAATCGTTACAAATGCGATCCAGTTCACCGGTGCTGATGCCCGGCTTCACGTGTTCTTCAATCATTTCCAGCACTTCAGCAGCCAGACGGCCCGCCACGCGCATTTTTTCGATTTCTTCAGGGGTTTTAATTGTAATTGCCATCAATTTTGTCCGCAGTTGTCGCTATTTTCGACAATAATAAAGGAAGTGCAGCAATGGTAGCAGCCCACCCTTGCTCTGCCAATTGCAGTTTGTGTCAGGGTGGGCTGTTGCTAACAAAACTTGGCTTCACAGGGCGCTTTGTGGTATAAAGCGCGCCGACGATTCTCTGTAGGGAAGTTCTACAGGGAAACGCATAACTCTCATTATGTGTAAATAACACACATGTATCGACACATACTCCGGGGTGCCTGAACGCCTGCGTAAGCAGTCTGCCGGGTCGGTTGTATGGGATACATGGAGGCTTAACCCCAAATCATTCTATAGAGGTAATCATGGCAACTGTTTCCATGCGCGACATGCTCAAGGCCGGTGTACACTTCGGTCACCAGACCCGTTACTGGAACCCGAAAATGAAGCCATTCATCTTCGGTGCTCGTAACAAGGTTCACATCATCAACCTTGAGAAAACTGTACCAATGTTCAACGAAGCTCTGGCTGAACTGAACAAGATCGCTTCCCGTAAAGGTAAGATCCTGATCGTTGGTACTAAGCGCGCTGCAAGCGAATCAGTAAAAGAGTCTGCGTTGAGCTGCGATCAGTTCTTCGTAAACCATCGCTGGTTGGGTGGCATGCTGACTAACTGGAAAACCGTTCGTCAGTCCATCAAACGTCTGAAAGACCTGGAAATCCAGTCTCAGGACGGTACCTTCGATAAACTGACCAAGAAAGAAGCGCTGATGCGTACTCGCGAACTGGCCAAGCTGGAAAATAGCCTGGGCGGTATCAAAGACATGGGCGGCCTGCCTGACGCACTGTTCGTTGTTGACGCTGACCACGAACACATCGCTATCAAAGAAGCAAACAACCTGGGTATCCCAGTCTTTGCTATCGTTGATACCAACTCTGATCCAGACGGCGTTGACTTCATCATTCCTGGTAATGACGATGCAATCCGTGCTGTGAGCCTGTACCTGACTGCAGTAGCGACTACTGTACGTGAAGGTCGCTCTCAGGACCTGGCTCAGCAGGCTGAAGAAAAATTCGCCGAAGCTGAGTAATAAGGATCGCTCTCCCGAGAGCCCTTAGACGTCAGATGTTAATCTGTAAGGGGCCTGCATTGGCCCCTTTATTTTATTCGAATTCGCTTTGCCGGTTGTGATTACGGCGGGGCAGAATGTTTCTCCCGAGACCAGGCATCAGTGGCGAACCTCTCAGGCTCTCGCTGACCGATGCAAGCTAACCGAGGATTATAGAATGGCTGCTATTACCGCTGCTCTGGTAAAAGAACTGCGCGAGCGTACTGCTGCTGGCATGATGGATTGCAAAAAAGCGTTGACTGAAGCTGACGGCGACATCGAGCTGGCGATCGAGAACATGCGTAAATCTGGCGCGATCAAAGCTGCTAAGAAAGCAGGCAACGTTGCTGCTGATGGCGTGATCAAAACCAAAATCGAAGGCAACTTCGGCGTGATTCTGGAAGTAAACTGCCAGACTGACTTCGTCGCTAAAGACGGTGGTTTCCAGGCCTTTGCTGACAAAGTGCTGGACGCTGCTGCTGCGGGCAAAATCACTGACGTTGAAGTGCTGAAAGCCCAGTTCGAAGAAGAGCGCGTTGCACTGGTTGCTAAAATCGGTGAAAACATCAACATCCGTCGCGTTTCCATCCTGGAAGGCGATGTGCTGGGTAGCTACCTGCACGGTGCTCGCATCGGTGTTCTGATCGCCGCTACCGGCGCTGACGAAGAGCTGGTTAAGCAGTTGGCAATGCACGTTGCTGCCAGCAAGCCAGAATTCGTTAAGCCTGAAGATGTGTCTGCTGAAGTGGTTGAGAAAGAGTTCCAGGTTCAGCTGGACATCGCCATGCAGTCTGGCAAGCCGAAAGAAATCGCAGAGAAAATGGTTGAAGGCCGCATGAAGAAATTCACCGGCGAAGTTTCTCTGACTGGCCAGCCTTTCGTTATTGACCCATCTAAAACTGTGGGCCAGTTGCTGAAAGAGAAAAATGCAGACGTTGTTAACTTCATCCGCTTTGAAGTGGGCGAAGGCATTGAGAAAGCTGAAACAGATTTCGCAGCAGAAGTTGCGGCGATGTCCAAGCAGTCTTAATGAACGATAAGAACCGCCAATCGGCGGTTCTTTTTTATCTGTCTTTCGTTCCACCCATTTTCAGTCTCATCCCAATAGCATTTCTCCGATGCTAAGAGGATGATAGTCCAGATTTTACTCCTCACATCGATTAAACCATTCGGGAAAATACACCATGGCGACCAATGCAAAACCTGTATATCAACGTATTCTGCTTAAACTGAGTGGCGAAGCGCTGCAAGGTGCCGAAGGCTTCGGCATCGATGCCAGCGTGCTGGACCGTATGGCTCAGGAAGTGAAAGAACTGGTAGAACTGGGCATTCAGGTAGGTGTGGTTATCGGTGGTGGTAATCTGTTCCGTGGCGCGGGTCTTGCGCAGGCTGGAATGAACCGCGTAGTGGGCGACCATATGGGCATGCTGGCGACCGTGATGAATGGTCTGGCAATGCGTGATGCTCTGCATCGTGCCTATGTGAATGCCCGCCTGATGTCCGCAATCCCATTGAATGGCGTGTGCGATAATTACAGCTGGGCAGAAGCCATTAGCCTGCTGCGTAACAACCGCGTGGTGATCTTCTCGGCCGGTACCGGTAACCCGTTCTTCACCACCGACTCCGCAGCCTGCCTGCGTGGTATCGAAATTGAAGCTGACGTGGTGCTGAAAGCCACCAAAGTGGATGGCGTTTACTCGGCCGATCCGGTGAAGAATCCAGATGCGACCCTGTACGACCAGATCAGCTACACCGACGTGCTCGATAAAGAACTGAAAGTCATGGATCTTGCGGCCTTTACGCTGGCCCGTGACCACAAACTGCCGATCCGTGTGTTCAACATGAACAAACCTGGCGCGCTGCGCCGCGTGGTGATGGGCGAAAAAGAAGGCACCCTGATTACGCAATAATATCAGTCGCTGCGTAAAATAAGGTATATTCTGCCTTTGTGGCGTGTTGCACGCTACACTCAGGATCGTCATAGATTATTTTGAAACGGGCTTTGTGTTCAGAGCCTGCCTGGTAACCAGAATCCAAGGGTTCCAACGTGATTAACGAAATCAGAAAAGATGCTGAAACGCGCATGGAAAAATGCGTCGAAGCATTCAAAAACCACATCAGCAAAATCCGTACTGGCCGCGCCTCGCCAAGCATTCTTGACGGCATTATGGTCGACTATTACGGTTCTTCAACGCCTCTGCGCCAGCTGGCCAGCGTGACCGTGGAAGATTCACGCACACTGAAAATCAACGTGTTTGACCGTTCTATCAGTGCTGCTGTAGAAAAGGCAATCATGACTTCTGACCTGGGTCTTAACCCAAGTTCAGCGGGCAGCGATATCCGTGTTCCTCTGCCAGCCCTGACTGAAGAGCGTCGTAAAGACCTGATCAAAGTCGTTCGTGGTGAAGCAGAGCAGGGCCGTGTGTCCGTGCGTAACGTTCGCCGTGATGCGAACGATAAAGTGAAAGCGCTGCTGAAAGACAAAGAAATCAGTGAAGATGATGAACATCGTTCACAGGATGACATTCAGAAAATGACCGACGTCTTTATCAAGAAAATTGATACTGCGCTGGCAGAAAAAGAAGCGGAGCTGATGGACTTCTAAGTCTGTCATGGTTCCGATGAAACGCCGTACAGATTGCCGTTCTTTGGAGTGGTCAGTCTTGCGGCGTTTTGCATTTATTCTCTTATCTGGCGTGCAGGGAAAGGCTTTCCCTGGCGGCGGAGTTGACACAGAGCAACCTCATGAAGCAATTGACCATCCTCGGTTCAACGGGCTCTATTGGCACCAGCACGCTGGCCGTCGTCCAGGCTAATCCACAGCTGTTTGTCGTTAAGGCACTGGTCGCAGGCCACAATGTTGAGCTGATGGCTGAACAGTGTCTGGCCTTCCGTCCGGCCTATGCCTCAATGTCCGATGAACACTCGGCAGCGGCCCTGCGACTTCGTCTGAAAAGTTTGAATGTGGCGACCGAGGTGTTCAGTGGCGAACAGGCTGCCTGCGATCTTGCTGCGCTGGATGATGTCGATCAGGTTATGGCGGCAATTGTTGGTGCGGCAGGATTATTGCCTACGTTAGCCGCAATTCGTGCCGGAAAACAGGTTCTTCTGGCGAATAAAGAGTCGCTCGTCACCTGCGGCCAGCTTTTTCTGGAGGCGGTCAGTGCCTCAAAAGCACAGCTGTTACCCGTCGACAGCGAGCACAACGCCATTTTTCAGAGTTTGCCTGCTTCCCTCCAGCAACAGTTAGGATACGCTTCTCTGGAAGATAATGGCATTGATAGCATTATCCTCACGGGGTCGGGTGGCCCTTTTCGTGACACGCCGTTGGACCTGCTCAAGAGTATGACTCCCGATCAGGCCTGCGCGCATCCGAACTGGTCAATGGGGCGCAAGATCTCCGTTGATTCCGCCACCATGATGAACAAAGGTTTGGAATATATCGAAGCCCGCTGGCTATTTAATGCGACCGATGCCCAGATGGAAGTCATCCTGCATCCGCAGTCGGTGATCCACTCGATGGTGCGTTACCGTGATGGCAGCGTACTGGCTCAGCTGGGATCACCCGACATGCGCACACCGATTGCGCATGTGATGGCCTGGCCACAGCGTGTGCCGTCCGGGGCGAAGCCACTGGATTTCACCCGCATGGGGGCGATGACTTTCGCCGAGCCGGATTATGCTCGCTATCCCTGCCTGAAGCTGGCTATTGACGCCTGTTCTGCCGGACAAGCGGCGACCACCACGCTGAATGCGGCCAATGAAATTGCGGTTGCCGCGTTTCTGGATTCGCAAATTCGCTTTACCGATATTGCTGCGGTCAATTTGGCCGTGCTGGAGGCGCTTTCCTGTGCGGAACCGGACAGCGTTGAAGCGGTGCTGGAGATTGACAGACAGGCACGAGCGGTTGCTCAGGCCCAGCTGTCGCGCTTCTCTGAAGCCCGATAATTCAGCCAATTAGCGCGCCGCTATTTGTGAGGCGAGGGCGGAGATGGTATAGTCTTCGGCCGCTAATTCAGTTATTCGTTGCGATGTAGCGGGGATACAAACCGTGTTTAGCACGGTTTTCTTACGTCGAGCGGGTAAGATATTTCAGAAGCCGTTGTATTTCTGATTAAAGGAAATAATTACGCGTTATGTCGTCCGAAAATCAACTAAAAACCGATGACTTGCAAGAAGGGGAGAATCCCCGTCACGTAGCCATCATCATGGATGGCAATGGCCGCTGGGCCAAAACCCGTGGAAAATTGCGTATCTCTGGCCACAAAGCCGGAGTGAAGTCTGTTCGTCGTGCGGTGAGCTTTGCTGTCAGCAACAATCTCACTGCGCTGACGCTTTATGCATTCAGCAGCGAAAACTGGAACCGTCCTCCGCAGGAAGTGATGGCGTTGATGGAGCTGTTCGTCTGGGCACTCGACAGCGAAGTGAAAAGTCTGCACAAGCACAATGTTCGTCTGCGGATTATTGGCGACATCGGCCGATTCAGTGACCGTCTGCAGGAGCGTATTCGTCGCGCTGAGGAACTTACTCAACAAAATAATGGACTAACCCTCAACATTGCCGCGAATTATGGCGGACGTTGGGATATCATCCATGGCGTCAGAAAAATAGCAGAGCAGGTTCAGGAAGGTCTTATCCGTCCTGATCAGATCGAGGAAGAAACCCTTGGTCAGTATCTCTGCCTCAATGAACTGGCTCCCGTGGATCTGGTAATAAGGACAGGGGGAGAGCATCGAATCAGTAACTTCTTGCTGTGGCAGGTTGCCTATGCAGAGTTCTTCTTTACCGATGTTCTCTGGCCTGATTTTGATGAACAAGTCTTTGAAGGTGCACTGAATGCGTTTGCACAACGAGAGCGTCGCTTCGGCGGTGCAGCACCCGGCGGCGCCTAAGCGCACTGGGGGTAATCTTTGCTGAAGTCTCGCCTGATTACCGCGTTTATACTTATCCCGATTGTGATTGCAGCGCTGTTCCTGCTTCCGCCTCCTGGATTTGCCATTGTGACCCTGGTGGTATGCATGCTTGCCGCCTGGGAATGGGGACAGTTTGCGGGCTTCGCGACCCGCTCGCAACGCATCTGGCTGGCAGTCCTGTGTGGACTGCTGCTCGCCTTTATGATGTTCACTCTTCCTGCTTATCAGCACTCGGTACACCTGCCACAGGTTGCCGGTTCGCTATGGGCCGCCCTTTGTTGGTGGATCGTAGCCTTGCTGCTGGTGCTCTCTTATCCCGGCTCGGCCTCGTTTTGGCGCTCGTCTAAAGCGCTTCGCCTGCTGTTCGGTGTCCTGACCATTGTGCCGTTCTTCTGGGGGATGCTGACGTTACGCCAGTATCACTACGATACCGATCATTTTGCCGGTGCCTGGTGGCTGCTGTACGTGATGCTGCTGGTATGGGGCGCTGATTCCGGTGCCTACATGTTTGGCCGCCTGTTTGGTAAACACAAGCTGTCACCTAAAGTCTCACCGGGGAAAACCTGGGAAGGGTTCTTTGGTGGCCTGCTGACGTCTGCACTGATTGCCTGGCTATTTGGCCTCTGGGCGCCGCTGACTATCTCGCCTGTTACCCTGTTGGTTTGTTCACTGGTCGCCGCACTGGCCTCGGTGTTAGGGGATTTAACCGAGAGCATGTTCAAACGCGAAGCCGGCATTAAAGACAGTGGTAATTTGATCCCCGGACATGGGGGCATCCTTGACCGTATCGACAGCCTGACTGCAGCCGTTCCTGTGTTCGCCTGTCTGTTGTTGCTGGTTTTCGGGACGCTATAAGGGACCCTATGCTAAGCATTCTCTGGAGCCTTGGGGCATTTATCGTTGCCCTTGGCGTACTGATCACCGTGCACGAGTTTGGCCACTTCTGGGTGGCCCGTCGTTGTGGTGTCAAGGTTGAACGCTTCTCTGTTGGTTTCGGTAAAGCGCTGTGGCGCCGGACCGATAAACAGGGAACGGAATACGTCATTGCTCTGATCCCCTTGGGTGGTTACGTCAAGATGCTCGATGAGCGTATTGAAAGCGTGCCGCCTGAGCTGCGTAACCAGGCGTTTAATAACAAAACCGTGCTGCAACGCGCGGCGATTATTAGTGCCGGTCCCATCGCCAATTTCATCTTTGCCATTTTCGCTTATTGGCTGGTGTTTATCATCGGTGTGCCAGGTGTTCGCCCGGTTGTTGGCGAAATAGTGAGCGGTTCGCAGGCAGCTGAGGCTCAAATTACGCCTGGGATGGAACTTAAAGCCGTTGACGGTATCGAAACGCCTGACTGGGATGCTGTGCGTATGGCGCTGGTGTCGAAAATTGGCGACCAGCAAACCACGTTGAGCGTGGCACCGTTTGGCTCTTCTCAGGTTAGTGACAAGCGGCTCGATCTGCGCAACTGGCAGTTCGAACCGGATAAGCAGGATCCTGTTGTTTCACTCGGCATTAAGCCGCGTGGACCTCAGATCGAAACGGTGCTGGCAGAAGTCCAGGCGAACTCGGCGGCAAGTAAGGCGGGTTTGCAAGCGGGCGACAGGATCGTTAAAGTCGATGGTCAGCCGGTGGACCAGTGGCAGCGTTTTGTCACTCTGGTTCGCGATAATCCGGGTAAAGCGTTGGCGGTAGACATTGAGCGACAGGGCAGTCCAGTCACAGTGACACTGACGCCAGACGTGAAGCCAGGCAGTAAAGCAGAAGGGTTTGCCGGGGTGATCCCACGCATTGTTCCTCTGCCGGATGAATTTAAAACGGTACGCCAGTATGGTCCGTTTGCAGCGATCGGTGAGGCTAGCGCCAAAACCTGGCAGCTGATGAAACTGACGGTCAATATGCTGGGCAAACTGATTGTCGGCGAAGTGAAGTTGAACAATCTCAGCGGGCCGATTTCAATCGCCCAGGGTGCTGGGATGTCGGCGGAATATGGTTTGATCTACTACCTGATGTTCCTGGCTTTGATCAGCGTGAACCTCGGGATTATCAATCTGTTCCCGTTGCCGGTATTAGATGGTGGACATTTGCTGTTCCTGGCGATCGAAAAGATCAAAGGTGGGCCGGTGTCTGAGCGAGTTCAGGACTTCAGTTATCGCATTGGCTCTATTTTGCTGGTGCTGTTAATGGGGCTTGCACTATTCAATGATTTCTCGCGTCTTTAGTCTGCCAACAGGTAAACTACCCGTGAGAACCAGTTAGGAAGAATGCATAACAACGATGGCGATGAAAAAGTTGCTCATAGCGTCGCTGCTGTTTAGCAGCGCTACCGTATACGCGGCAGACGGCTTCGTAGTGAAGGATATTCATTTCGAAGGCCTGCAGCGAGTCGCCGTCGGCGCGGCATTGCTGAGTATGCCTGTCCGCGTGGGAGACACCGTCTCCGATGATGATATCAGTAATACTATCCGTGCTCTCTTCGCGACCGGGAACTTCGAAGACGTACAGGTCCTGCGCGACGGCACTACGCTGATCGTCCAGGTGAAAGAACGCCCAACGATTGCCAGCATCACCTTCTCCGGTAACAAAGCGGTGAAAGATGACATGCTGAAGCAGAACCTTGAAGCCTCTGGCGTGCGCGTGGGTGAAGCCCTTGACCGCACCACCATCTCATCCATTGAGAAAGGGCTTGAAGACTTCTACTACAGCGTCGGTAAGTACAGCGCCAGCGTAAAAGCTGTGGTCACACCGCTGCCGCGTAACCGTGTCGATCTGAAACTGGTCTTTACCGAAGGTGTTTCTGCCAAGATCCAGCAAATCAACGTGGTCGGCAACAAAGCCTTCTCGTCTGATGAACTGATCTCCCGCTTCTCACTGCGTGATGAAGTGCCATGGTGGAACGTCGTTGGCGATCGCAAATACCAGAAGCAGAAACTGGCGGGTGACCTTGAAACCCTGCGCAGCTTCTACCTCGATCGTGGTTATGCTCGTTTCAACATTGATTCGACTCAGGTCAGCCTGACGCCGGACAAAAAAGGCATCTACATCACCATCAACATCACCGAAGGCGATCAGTACAAGCTTTCTGGCGTTGTGGTTAACGGCAGCATGGCTGGCCATTCAGCTGAAGTTGAGCAGCTGTCGAAGGTCAAGCCAGGCGAGCTGTATAACGGCGCCAAAGTGACCAAAATGGAAGATGACATCAAGAAGATGCTGGGCCGTTATGGTTACGCGTATCCACGCGTATCGACGCAGCCAGAAATTAATGATGCTGATAAAACCGTGAAGCTGCACGTCAACGTCGATGCGGGCAACCGTTACTCCGTGCGTAAAGTGCGCTTTGAAGGTAACGACACCTCCAAAGATTCCGTTCTGCGTCGCGAAATGCGCCAGATGGAAGGTGCATGGCTGGGCAGCGACCTGGTTGAGCAGGGGAAAGAGCGTCTGAACCGTACCGGTTACTTTGAGACGGTTGATACCGACACGCAGCGCGTGCCAGGCTCACCAGACCAGGTTGACGTGGTGTACAAGGTAAAAGAACGTAACACCGGTACCTTCAACTTCGGCGTTGGTTACGGCACCGAGAGTGGCGTCAGCTTCCAGGTTGGCGTGACGCAGGAAAACTGGTTAGGTACGGGTAATACCGTCGGTATTAGCGGCACCAAAAACGATTATCAGACCTATGCTGAATTCTCACTGACCGACCCGTACTTCACGGTCGATGGTGTCAGCCTGGGTGGTCGTGTGTTCTATAACGACTTTAAAGCGGATGATGCTGACCTGTCTGACTATACCAATAAGAGCTATGGTTTAGACGGTACGCTGGGCTTCCCGGTTAACGAAAATAACACCTTGCGTGTCGGTCTGGGTTACGTGCACAACGACCTGTCCAACATGCAGCCACAGGTATCAATGTTCCGTTATCTGCGTTCGGTCGGTCAGGATCCTAGCCTGTCGGAAGATGCAGATTATGCAGCAGATGACTTCACCTTCAACTATGGTTGGACATACAACAACCTGGACCGTGGGTTCTTCCCAACGTCCGGTAACCGTACCAACCTGAATGGTAAAGTGACGATACCGGGATCGGATAACGCCTTCTACAAAGCGACGCTGGATACTCAGCAGTATGTTCCGCTGAATCAGGATCGTACCTGGGTTCTGTTGGGTCGCGGTAAAGTCGGTTATGGCGATGGTCTGAGCGGCAAAGAACTGCCGTTCTACGAGAACTTCTATGCCGGTGGTTCCAGCACCGTGCGTGGTTTCCGTTCTAACACCATCGGTCCTAAAGCGGCCTACTACAATAATGGTTCGGATACCTGCTCTACGGGCACGCTGTGTGATTCCAGCGATGCGGTTGGTGGTAACGCATTGGCTACGGCCAGCGCGGAGTTGATCACCCCAACACCGTTCCTGAGCGAGAAGTATGCCAACTCTGTCCGTACATCGCTGTTTGTCGATGCCGGTACAGTGTGGGATACCAATTGGGAAAACACGGCCGAAACACGTGCCGCGGGTATTCCTGATTACAGCGATCCGGGCAACATCCGTATGTCGGCGGGTCTGGCACTGCAGTGGATGTCTCCACTGGGTCCACTGGTGTTCTCTTACGCCCAGCCGTTCAAAAAGTATGATGGAGATAAGGCCGAGCAGTTCCAGTTTAACATCGGTAAAACCTGGTAACGGCGGTTTCGCACGGAAGCGTGTAAGTGAGTATCGCGACGTTTAATGGCAACCTGCGTGGTTGCCTTAACGCGCAACACATGTGTCGAAGACACAAACGTTGATGGTAAGGAGTTTATAGTGAAAAAGTTGTTGTGTGCCGCAGGCCTCTCTATCGCTCTGGCGGTTTCCGCTGGTGCCCAGGCTGCAGATAAAATTGCAGTGGTGAACGTTTCCAGCATTTTCCAACAGTTACCGGCGCGTGCGACAGTTGCGAAACAGCTTGAAAACGAGTTCAAAGGCCGTGCAACTGAGCTGCAGGGTATGGAACGCGATCTGCAGACTAAAATGCAGAAGTTGCAGCGTGACGGCTCTACCATGAAGGCTAGCGATCGCAGCCGTATGGAAAAAGACGTTATGGCTCAGCGTGAAGCCTTCTCTACTAAAGCTCAGGCTTTCGAGCAGGATAACCGTCGTCGCCAGGCAGAAGAACGTAACAAAATCCTGAGCCGTATTCAGGATGCTGTGCAGAAAGTTGCTGATGATGAAGGTTACGACGTCGTTGTTGATGCGAACGCTGTTGCGTATGCAGCTAAATCTAAAGACATCACTGCTGATGTTCTGAAACAGGTTAAATAATCGATGTCTTCAATTCGACTGGCTGATTTAGCCCAGCAGTTGGATGCAGATTTGCACGGAGATGGCGAACTCGTCATCTCCGGCATTGCTTCTATGCAATCCGCCCAATCCGGTCAAATCACTTTTCTCTCTAACAGCCGTTACCGCGAGCAGCTCGTCACCTGTAAGGCCTCCGCCGTGGTGCTGACGGAAGCGGATCTGGACTGCGTTCAAGGCGCCGCTCTGGTGGTGAAAGATCCTTATCTGACTTATGCCCGCATGGCTCAGATACTGGACAGCACGCCGCAGCCTGCCAAAGACATCGCGCCGAGCGCGGTGATCGATGCCAGCGCTAAGCTGGGTCAACATGTCTCTATTGGCGCAAATGCCGTTATCGAATCTGGCGTTGAGCTGGGCGATAACGTGGTGATTGGTGCCGGTTGTTTCGTCGGGAAAAATACCCGCATTGGCGCCGGAACCCGTTTGTGGGCCAACGTCTCTATTTATCATGAAATTCAGATCGGCGAGCGTTGCCTGATTCAGTCTGGCACCGTCATCGGTGCGGATGGTTTTGGTTACGCTAACGATCGTGGCAATTGGGTGAAAATCCCGCAACTCGGAACGGTGATCATCGGCGATCGTGTTGAGATTGGTGCCTGTACCACCATCGATCGCGGCGCGTTGGATAACACTCAGATCGGGAATGGTGTTATCATTGATAACCAGTGCCAGATTGCACATAACGTTGTGATTGGCGACAATACCGCGGTTGCGGGTGGCGTCATCATGGCAGGCAGCCTGAAAATCGGCCGCTATTGCATGATTGGTGGTGCAAGCGTAATTAATGGTCACATGGAAATTTGTGACAAAGTTACGGTCACCGGAATGGGAATGGTCATGCGACCAATTACCGAACCTGGGGTATACTCCTCCGGGATTCCACTGCAACCCAACAAAACCTGGCGCAAAACGGCAGCGCTGGTGATGAATATCGATGAAATAAGCAAACGCTTAAAAGCCATCGAGCGTAAAGTCGACAAAGACTAAACGCCTTCCCAGCACCTTGACCAGCTGACATTACCCCACAGGGTAGAATTAGAATGCTAAGCAAGGAAGCCCGGCGCACAGAACCTGATTTGCGGCCTGCGGATGATCTTTGCAGGCCGTGTTATTGATGCCATCAGAATTTTTTAGGACAGGAAGAGTATTTTGACTACTGAAACTCATACTCTGAAGATTGAAGAGATTATTGAACTGCTGCCTCACCGCTACCCGTTTTTATTGGTAGACCGCGTCCTTGAGTTTGAAGAGCACAAGTTCCTGCGCGCAGTGAAGAATGTCTCGGTCAACGAACCGTTTTTCCAGGGCCATTTCCCTGGTAAGCCGATTTTCCCAGGCGTGCTGATTTTAGAAGCTATGGCTCAGGCAACCGGTATTCTGGCGTTTAAAAGCGTAGGCAAACTGGAACCTGGCGAGCTGTACTACTTCGCAGGGATTGATGACGCGCGCTTCAAGCGCCCTGTCGTGCCTGGCGATCAGATGATCATGGAAGTCACCTTCGAGAAAACCCGCCGTGGTCTGACACGCTTTAAAGGCGTGGCAACCGTAGACGGTAAAATTGTCTGTGAAGCAACGATGATGTGTGCCCGCAGCCGTGAGGGATAATTCGTGATTGATGAAACTGCTGTAATCCATCCAAGTTCCGTCATTGAAGAGGGCGCCGTCATTGGCGCTCGCGTCCATATCGGCCCATTCTGTTTTATTGGGGCGAATGTTGAGATTGGTGAAGGCACTGTCCTGAAATCTCATGTGGTGGTCAATGGTCACACCCGTATTGGCAAAGACAATACCATTTATCAGTTCGCCACCATTGGTGAAGCTAACCAGGATCTGAAGTACGCTGGCGAGCCAACCCGAGTGGAAGTGGGCGACCGTAACAGCATCCGTGAGAGCGTCACTATTCACCGTGGCACTTCTCAGGCTGACGGCCTGACCAAAGTGGGCAGCGATAACCTGTTGATGGTTAACGCACATATTGCTCATGACTGCATTATTGGCGATCGCTGTATCCTCGCCAACAACGCAACGCTGGGCGGCCATGTGGTTGTGGATGACTTTGCCATTATTGGTGGGATGACAGCGATTCATCAGTTCTGCATTATCGGTGCGCACGTGATGGTTGGCGGTTGTTCTGGCGTAGCCCAGGATGTGCCGCCATTCGTCATTGCCCAGGGTAACCATGCCACACCGTTTGGTATCAATCTGGTAGGGCTACAGCGTCGTGGCTTCAGTAAAGAGGCCTTACACGCGATCCGAAATGCGTACAAGATCCTTTACCGCAGCAACAAAACGCTGGAAGAAGCGAAGCCAGAAATCGCAGAGATTGCCAGCAAGCATCCAGAAGTGCAGCCGTTCTACGATTTCTTCGCTCGCTCTACGCGGGGTTTGATTCGTTAACTCATGCCAAAGCATCCTTTAACGATTGCCCTTGTCGCCGGAGAAACCTCCGGCGATATTCTTGGTGCCGGTCTTATCCGTGCACTCAAAGAAAAGCACCCGGAAACCCGCTTTGTCGGCGTTGCCGGACCGCTGATGCAGGCTGAGGGTTGTGAAGCCTGGTACGAGATGGAAGAGCTGGCGGTGATGGGGATTGTTGAGGTGCTTGAACGTCTGCCTCGCCTGCTGAAAATCCGTCGCGATCTGACCAAACGCTTCACTGCTTTGCAGCCCGATGTCTTCGTCGGTATCGATGCGCCTGACTTCAACATTACCCTTGAAGGGCATCTTAAGCAGAACGGTATTCGTACCATTCATTACGTCAGCCCGTCTGTCTGGGCCTGGCGCCAGAAACGCGTGTTCAAAATTGGCCGCTCTACCGATCTGGTGTTGGCCTTTTTGCCGTTTGAAAAAGCGTTCTACGATCGTTTTAACGTTCCCTGTCGTTTTATCGGCCATACCATGGCTGATGCGATGCCGATCCAGCCAGATAAACGCGCTGCGCGTCTGGAGCTGGGGATTGCTGAGGGAACGCCGTGCCTGGCCTTGCTGCCGGGCAGCCGCAATGCGGAAGTTGAGATGCTCAGCGCTGACTTCCTGAGAACGGCGGTATTATTGCGCCAGAAATGGCCAGAGCTGGAAATCGTGGTGCCGCTGGTTAACCCGCGCCGCCGTGAACAGTTCGAACGAATTAAAGCCGAAGTGGCGCCAGACCTGAAAATGCATCTGCTGGATGGCAAAGGGCGTCAGGCAATGGTTGCCAGCGATGCGGCATTGCTGGCGTCCGGTACCGCTGCACTGGAGTGTATGCTGGCTAAATGCCCGATGGTGGTCGGTTACCGCATGAAGCCCTTCACCTTCTGGCTGGCCAAGCGACTGGTGAAAACGGACTACGTGTCGTTACCTAACCTGCTGGCGGGCCGTGAACTGGTGAAAGAGCTGCTGCAGGAAGAGTGTCAGCCCGATCTGCTGGCTGCCGCGCTGGAACCTTTACTGGCAGAAGGCGACACCCGCGACCAGTTGCTGGCAACCTTTACCGAACTTCATCATCAAATCCGCTGGAATGCCGATGAGCAGGCCGCGGCTGCCGTACTGGAACTCTGTCCATGAGCGACTTTATCTATCCTGACGCGACCTGCATTGCCGGCGTGGACGAAGTAGGGCGTGGCCCGTTAGTCGGCGCTGTGGTGACCGCGGCGGTTATTCTCGATCCAGCCCGTCCGATAGTGGGTCTGGCCGATTCCAAAAAGCTGTCTGAAAAACGCCGCCTGGCGTTGTACGATGAGATAGTCGAGAAGGCGTTAAGCTGGAGCGTAGGTCGGGCTGAGCCGGAAGAGATCGATCGGCTGAATATCCTGCATGCCACCATGCTGGCGATGCAGCGTGCTGTTGCCGGACTGCATATCAGTCCAGACTTTGTATTGATTGATGGAAACCGTTGCCCGGCGCTGGCGATGCCTTCTCTGGCGGTGGTCAAGGGCGACAGCCTGGTGCGTGAAATCAGCGCGGCGTCTATTATTGCCAAGGTGACGCGTGACCGGGAAATGAGCGAGCTGGATGTGCTGTTCCCACAGTACGGTTTTGCTCAGCATAAAGGCTACCCGACCGCACTGCATATGGAAAAACTGGCGCAGCATGGCGTAACACCGCATCACCGTCGCAGTTTTGCACCGGTGCGTAATGCGATACTGGATGCCGACGTTGCGGCTTCAGCCGGACAGACCCTGTAATTTTCACCCCTCAGCCTTAAGTGGGATCCAAGATGGCCGAACCTCGTTTTATTCATTTACGCGTTCACAGTGACTACTCCATGGTTGATGGATTAGCCAAGACGGGCCCGTTGGTGAAAAAAGCTGCCTCTCTGGGCATGCCGGCCATTGGGATCACTGACTACCTTAACCTGTGCGGCCTGGTGAAATTCTACGGCGGTGCCCACGGTCAGGGCGTTAAGCCGATCATCGGTGCGGACTTTAAGGTTAGCAGTGACGCGATGGGCGACGATCTGGGCCAGCTGACGATCCTCGCGGCGAACAACACCGGTTATCAGAACCTCACCCTGTTGATCTCAAAAGCTTACCAGCGTGGTTATGGTGCCGCCGGTCCGATCATCGATCGTGACTGGCTGATCGAGCTGGGCGAAGGGTTGATCCTACTTTCCGGCGGGCGTCGTGGCGACGTTGGCCAGATGCTGCTGCGCGGTAACCATGCCCAGGTTGCCGAGTGCCTGGCGTTCTATCAGCAATACTTCCCTGAGCGCTACTATCTTGAGCTGATCCGCACCGGACGCCAGGATGAAGAGACCTGGGTTCATGCTGCCGTCGAGCTGGCCATTGCCAACAGCATTCCCGTGGTTGCTACCAACGAAGTGTGCTTCCTGGAAGCTGGCGATTTTGATGCCCATGAAATCCGCGTGGCGATCCACGATGGTTTCACCCTCGACGATCCCAAAAGACCGAAAAACTACAGCCCTCAGCAATATCTGCGAACCGAAGAGGAGATGTGCGAGCTGTTCTCGGACATCCCCGAAGCGCTGGCTAACAGCGTAGAAATTGCTAAGCGTTGTAACGTCACCATCCGCCTGGGTGAGTACTTCCTGCCGCAGTTCCCGACGGGCGAAATGACCACCGAAGACTTCCTGGTGATGAAATCGCGGGAAGGGCTGGAAGAGCGTCTGGAATTCCTGTTCCCGGATGCGGCAGTGCGGGCAGAAAAACGGCCTGAATATGACGATCGCCTCGAAATCGAGCTGAACGTGATCAACCAGATGGGCTTCCCGGGCTACTTCCTGATCGTGATGGAGTTTATCCAGTGGTCGAAGGATAACGACGTGCCGGTAGGGCCAGGTCGTGGTTCCGGTGCCGGATCGCTGGTGGCCTATGCGCTGAAAATTACCGACCTCGATCCGCTTGAGTTTGACCTGCTGTTCGAACGTTTCCTGAACCCGGAACGTGTATCGATGCCCGACTTCGACGTCGACTTCTGCATGGAAAAGCGCGATCTGGTGATTGAGCACGTGGCCGAGATGTATGGCCGTAAAGCGGTATCTCAGATCATCACCTTCGGTACCATGGCGGCAAAAGCCGTGGTGCGTGACGTTGGGCGCGTGCTGGGTCATCCGTATGGCTTCGTCGATCGTATTTCCAAGCTGATCCCGCCAGAGCCCGGCATGACGCTGGAAAAAGCCTTTGCGGCCGAGCCGCAGCTGCCAGAAATCTATGAAGCCGACGAAGAAGTTAAAGCGCTGATCGATATGGCGCGCAAGCTGGAAGGCGTCACGCGTAACGCCGGTAAGCACGCCGGTGGTGTGGTGATAGCACCGACGCAAATCACCGATTTTGCGCCGCTGTATTGCGATGAAAACGGCAACTTCCCGGTAACCCAGTTTGATAAGAACGATGTGGAATATGCCGGGCTGGTGAAGTTCGACTTCCTCGGTCTGCGCACATTGACCATCATCGACTGGGCACTGGCGATGATCAACGCCCGGCGCAAGAAGCAGGGCGAGGCGCCAATCGATATCGCCGCGATCCCGCTGGACGATAAAAAAAGCTTTGATATGCTGCAGCGATCTGAGACCACCGCGGTCTTCCAGCTTGAATCACGCGGCATGAAAGATCTGATCAAACGTCTGAAGCCCGACAGCTTTGAAGATATGATCGCCCTGGTGGCGCTGTTCCGTCCGGGTCCGCTGCAGTCAGGCATGGTAGATAACTTTATCGACCGTAAGCACGGCCGTGAAGCGATCTCCTACCCGGATATCCAGTGGCAGCATGAATCCCTGAAGCCGGTACTGGAGCCAACCTATGGCATCATTCTGTATCAGGAACAGGTCATGCAGATTGCCCAGGTTCTGGCTGGTTACAGCCTGGGCGGTGCGGACATGTTGCGTCGTGCGATGGGTAAAAAGAACCCGGTCGAGATGGCCAAACAGCGCGGTGGCTTTGAAGATGGCGCCAAGTCGCGGGGTATTGAAGGTGAGCTGGCGGTTAAAATCTTCGACCTGGTAGAGAAATTTGCCGGTTACGGTTTTAACAAATCCCACTCCGCAGCCTATGCGCTGGTCTCTTATCAGACGCTGTGGCTGAAAGCGCACTACCCGGCCGAATTTATGGCCGCGGTAATGACCGCCGATATGGACAACACCGAGAAGGTGGTCGGTCTGGTCGATGAATGCTGGCGCATGGGGCTGAAGGTGTTACCTCCGGATATCAACTCCGGACAGTATCAGTTCCACGTCAACGATGACGGCGAAATTGTTTACGGCATCGGTGCCATTAAAGGCGTGGGCGAAGGCCCGATTGAAGCGATCATCGAAGCGCGTAATGAAGGCGGCTACTTCCGCGAGCTGTTCGACCTGTGCGCCCGTACCGACACCAAAAAGCTTAACCGCCGCGTGCTGGAAAAGCTGGTGATGTCCGGCGCGTTTGACCGTTTGGGGCCGCACCGTGCCGCCCTGATGAGCGCGCTGCCAGAAGCGTTGAAAGCCGCCGATCAGCATGCGAAAGCGGAAGCGATCGGCCAGGCCGATATGTTCGGCGTGCTGGCGGAAGAGCCGGCACACATCGAAAAATCCTATGCAGACATCAAGCGCTGGCCTGAACAGGTCCAGCTGGATGGCGAAAGAGAAACCCTGGGGCTTTACCTCACCGGCCACCCGATCAATCAGTATCTGAAAGAGATCGAGCGCTACGTGGGGGGAATGCGCCTGAAAGACATGCACCCGACCGATCGTGGCAAAATGACCATGGCAGTTGGTCTGGTGGTGGCGGCCCGCGTAATGGTAACAAAACGCGGTAACCGGATTGGCATCTGCACGCTGGACGACCGTTCTGGTCGTCTGGAAGTGATGTTATTCACAGATGCGTTAGAGAAGTTCCAGCATTTGTTGGAAAAAGACCGTATCCTGATCGTCAGCGGACAGGTCAGCTTCGATGACTTCAGCGGCGGGCTTAAAATGACCGCCCGCGATGTGATGGACATTGATGAAGCCCGTGAAAAATATGCTCGTGGGCTTGCTATCTCGCTGACGGACAGGCAAATTGATGACCAGCTTTTGAACCGTCTCCGTCAATCCCTGGAACCCCATCGTTCGGGGACCATTCCGGTACATCTCTACTATCAGAGAGAGGATGCACGGGCGAAGTTGCGCTTTGGCGCAGCCTGGCGTGTGTCGCCCAGCGATCGTTTACTCAACGAACTGCGGTCGCTGATAGGGTCGGAGCAGGTGGAACTGGAGTTTGACTAAAACAGGAATATTATGAGTCTTAATTACCTGGATTTCGAACAGCCAATCGCAGAACTTGAAGCGAAGATTGATTCGCTCAAATCGGTTGGCCGTCAGGATGAAAAACTGGATATTAATCTGGATGAAGAAGTTCAGCGTCTGCGTGAGAAAAGCGTCGAGCTGACCCGTAAGATCTTCTCCGATTTGGGCGCATGGCAGATCGCGAAATTAGCGCGTCACCCTTTGCGTCCTTACACGCTGGACTATGTCCGCAACGTGTTTACTGACTTTGACGAGCTGGCAGGCGATCGCGCCTACGCGGATGATAAAGCCATTGTTGGCGGTATCGCTCGTCTGGATGGTCGCCCGGTGATGATCATTGGTCATCAGAAAGGCCGCGAAACCAAAGAGAAAATCCGTCGTAATTTCGGTATGCCTGCTCCAGAAGGCTACCGTAAAGCACTGCGTCTGATGGAGATGGCCGAGCGCTTCAAAATGCCGATCATCACCTTTATCGACACCCCGGGTGCATATCCAGGTGTTGGCGCAGAAGAGCGCGGTCAGTCCGAAGCCATCGCACGCAACCTGCGTGAGATGTCAGGTCTGAAAGTGCCGGTCATCTGTACCGTTATCGGTGAGGGTGGTTCCGGTGGCGCGCTGGCTATCGGCGTTGGCGACAAAGTAAACATGCTGCAGTACAGCACCTATTCGGTGATTTCACCGGAAGGCTGTGCCTCAATTCTGTGGAAAAGCGCTGATAAAGCGCCGCTGGCCGCAGAAGCGATGGGCATTATTGCTCCGCGTCTGAAAGAACTGAAGCTGATCGACACGGTGATCCCAGAGCCATTAGGCGGAGCGCATCGCGAGCCGCTGGTGATTGGTGCCACACTGAAAGCCCAGCTGCTGGCCGACCTGGCCGAACTGGACGTGCTGAGTACTGAAGAACTGCTGGACCGTCGTTACCAGCGTTTGATGAACTACGGCTACGCCTGACAGTTCATGATCCACTCACAACGTCATGTTGTGGGTGGTTCATTCCCCAATTTTTTCCCTTCTGCCCGCCATCTTCGCTATGCTTACCCCTGCTGCACAATACCAGGAGGTACGCATTGAATATCATCGCGATCATGGGACCGCATAACGCATTCTATAAAGATGAACCCATCCGTGAGCTGGACGGGGCGCTCAACGCCCAGGGATTCCAGACTATCTACCCGAAAGATGCGAACGACCTGCTCAAGCTGATTGAACACAATCCCCGGATCTGCGGCGTCATCTTTGACTGGGATGAATACAGCCAGGATCTGTGCAGCGAAATCCAGCTGCTGAACGAATACCTTCCGCTTTACGCCTTTATCAACACCCACTCCAGCATGGACGTCAGCATCAACGAGATGCGCATGGCGATGTGGTTCTTTGAATACGGCCTCGGTGTTTCTGAAGAGATTGCCCAGCGTATCCGCCAGTACACCAATGAATACATCGATACGATTACGCCACCGCTGACCAAGGCGCTGTTCAACTATGTGAAAGAGGGCAAATACACCTTCTGCACGCCCGGACATATGGCCGGCACCGCCTTCCAGAAGAGTCCGGTTGGTACGCTGTTCTATGATTTCTTTGGTGCCAACACGCTGAAGGCCGATATCTCCATTTCGGTGACTGAGCTGGGGTCGCTGCTGGACCACACCGGTCCGCATCTGGAAGCGGAAGAGTATGTCGCCCGCACCTTTGGTGCTGAACAGAGCTACATGGTGACCAATGGCACCTCGACCTCAAATAAGATCGTCGGCATGTATGCTGCCGCCGCAGGGAGCACGGTATTAATCGACCGTAACTGCCACAAATCGCTGACGCACCTGTTGATGATGAGCGATATCATTCCCATCTGGCTGAAGCCAACCCGAAATGCGCTCGGTATTCTGGGCGGTATTCCCAAACGCGAATTCACCAAAGAGAGTATTGCCCTGAAAGTGGCGCAGACCGAACGCGCCATCTGGCCGGTGCATGCGGTGATCACCAACTCAACCTATGACGGGCTGCTATATAACACCCAGTACATCAAAGAGACGCTGGATGTGCCGTCGATCCACTTTGATTCTGCCTGGGTGCCTTACACCAATTTTCATCCGATCTATCAAGGGCTGAGCGGGATGAGCGGCGATCGTACGCCGGGGAAAGTGATCTACGAGACACAATCGACGCATAAGCTGCTGGCGGCGTTCTCTCAGGCTTCACTGATCCACATTAAAGGCGATTACGACGAAGAAACCTTTAATGAAGCCTATATGATGCACACCACCACCTCGCCGAACTATTCGATCGTCGCGTCGATCGAGACGGCGGCGGCAATGCTGCGTGGCAATCCGGGTAAACGGCTGATTAACCGTTCGGTTGAGCGTGCGCTGCACTTCCGCCGGGAGGTCCAGCGACTGCGCGAAGAGTCAGAAGGCTGGTTCTTCGATATCTGGCAGCCGGAAGGCGTTGATGAGCCAGAATGCTGGCCAATCCAGCCAGGCGAAGAGGACTGGCACGGCTTCAGCGAGGCGGATGCGGATCATATGTACCTCGATCCGATCAAAGTCACCATCCTGACGCCGGGGATGAGCGAGATGGGCGTGATGGCGGAGGAAGGGATCCCGGCGGCGCTGGTGGCTAAATTCCTCGATGAGCGCGGCGTAGTGGTCGAAAAAACCGGGCCCTATAATCTGCTGTTCCTGTTCAGCATTGGCATCGACAAAACTAAAGCGATGAGCGTACTGCGTGGCCTGACCGAGTTTAAGCGCGCATACGATCTGAATCTGCGGGTCAAAAACATGCTGCCGGATCTCTACGCAGAGGATCCTGATTTCTACCGCAATATGCGCATTCAGGATCTGGCGCAGGGGATCCACCGGCTGATCCGCGAACACGATCTGCCACGGTTGATGCTGCAAGCCTTCGCCACCTTGCCAGAAATGAAAATGACGCCGCATCAGATGTTCCAGCAGCAGGTGAAGGGCAATGTTGAGACGGTCGATATTTCGCAGCTGGTGGGACGCGTCTCGGCCAATATGATCCTGCCTTATCCGCCGGGCGTTCCCGTGGTGATGCCGGGTGAAATGATCACCGAGCAAAGCCGCGCGGTGCTCGACTTCCTGCTGATGCTCTGCACTATTGGCAAACATTACCCGGGATTCGAAACGGACATTCACGGCGCGAAGCTGACGGAAGAAGGGCAGTATCTGGTGCGGGTATTAAAAAACCCGGTCGATTAATTCCAGATTAGTGCCATTGTCGGCCTTTGAAGGCCTGCGTACAGTAAGGGAGTGAAGCCATTATCAAGGAGTTAGTATGTTAGGTATTAAGCAGGTGCACCATATCGCCATTATCGCCAGCCGCTATCAGGTCAGTAAGGACTTTTACTGCGACATTCTGGGGTTTACCTTAATCGGCGAAGTGTACCGCGAAGCACGCGACTCCTGGAAAGGGGATCTGGCGCTCAACGGTCAGTACACCATTGAACTGTTCTCTTTCCCTTTCCCGCCTTCGCGTCCCACCCAGCCTGAATCCTGTGGCCTGCGCCATCTGGCCTTCAGCGTTGACGATATCGATGCCGCCAAAGCCCATCTGGAATCAAAGGGCGTGGTTTGCGAAGACATCCGTATCGATCCGATCACCGATAAGCGCTTTACCTTCTTCAACGATCCGGATGGTTTGCCGCTGGAGCTGTATCAGGCGTAACATAGCGCTATTCATACCCGGCCAGCTCTGGCCGGGTTACCACTTCCCGTAACGGAATGCTCATGGCACTGCACGCACTTGCTCAGCACCTCGCCGGACATCAGCATCTGCTGGTGGGCTTCAGCGGTGGGCTGGATTCAACGGTTCTGCTGCATCAGCTGGTTACTCTGCGTGCGCAGCGGGGCGAACTCAACCTGCGGGCTATCCATATTCATCATGGCTTGAATCCGCTGGCCGATGGCTGGGTGGAGCATTGTCAGCAGCAGTGCCAGCTGTGGCAGGTTGAGCTGGTGGTGGTGTACGTCACGCTGGATAGCCGTGAAAAAGGGGTGGAAGCCGCTGCGCGTGATGCGCGCTATCAGGCGTTTGCTGACCATCTTCGACCTGCCGAATGCCTGCTCACCGCCCAACATCTGGACGATCAGTGCGAAACCTTCCTGTTAGCGTTAAAGCGCGGCAGCGGACCCGCCGGGCTGGCGGGAATGCCGGTTCAGTCGGTGTTGGGCCTGCACACCCTGCTTCGTCCTCTGCTCTTACAAACCCGGGGGCAGCTCGAAGCCTGGGCAGTGGAGCATGCGTTAAGCTGGATTGAGGATGACAGCAATCAGGACACCCGTTTTGACCGTAACTTTCTGCGACAGAAGGTGATCCCCGAGCTGACGTCCCGCTGGCCCCATTTTGCTCAGTCAGTTGCCCGCAGCGCGACGCTTTGTGGTGAGCAGGAGCAACTGCTGGATGAACTGCTGGCAGAATCATTGGGCACGCTGGTGGATGCGGCGGGTGGTCTGGCATGGGCACCGTTGCTGGCCATGAGCGAGGTCAGGCGGGCGGCGCTGCTGCGTCGCTGGATTGCCTTACAGGGCGGACTAATGCCGTCGAAGGCGTCGTTGCAGCGGCTGTGGCAGGAAGTGGCGTGTAGCCGTGAAGATGCCGAACCGCGTTTGCGGCTGGGTCGGTTTGACGTCAGGCGATATCGCGATCGGCTTTACTGGCTGGCGCTGACCGAGCCGGTTACTGATTTGATCCTCCGCTGGCCTTCGGGCGAGGGATCCCTCCGCTTGCCGGACGGGCTGGGACACCTGCTGCGCGATGATGCCGGCATAAAGATTCGGCCACCTTGGCCGGAGGAGATCGTCAGCGTACGTTTTCAGGCGCAGGGGAAATTCCATCTCACCGATCGGGCCGGCAGCCGCGCGCTGAAAAAAATCTGGCAGGAAAAGGGCATTCCCCCCTGGCAACGCGATCGCACGCCACTGCTGTTTTATGGCGAAACGCTGATTGCAGCGGTTGGGGTGTTTGTCACGCGGGAAGGTAAGCCTGATGAGGACGGTTACTGGCAGGTGAGCTGGATAAAACAGGCGTGATACTGAGGAACATGGGCGGGAGCAATCCCGCCCGGCGGTTTAATCAGATTCGCTGACCACGACGGTGCCCAGATCGGGATGACTGAAGCTGGAAATGTGATCCAGTCTCAGCTCGCGGACTTCACCAGAAAGATCGATAGCCAGATATTCCACATTCTTTCGTGACACCATATCTGTGGCTTTAGCCTTCAGCTTTTCACCATCTTTCATTTCCAGCGCCAGCGTCCAGCTGTTCTGGCAGGCGAGTTCAAGGTTGTCGTAATCGTCGCAGTTTATCGGTTTGTAGGCTTCATTCGTCAACATAATCGCTCACCAATAAGTTTGCAGCAGCAAAAGCTGCCTGTTCCCTGATGGAAGAGTGTAGCTCAGTATTTGCCGCTACCTCGTCAAGTGCTTTCAGTACGCAACCTAATGCGTCTGGCACGTATCCCAGATCGCCGCTGCCTATCTGGGCATACTTGCGGCGAACTAATTCACAATACTTTTGCATTTGCACCTCACTCAGAGTTTTCTCTGGCTATTTCACGACTATAACACAGGCTTTTGCGTGAAATCAGCCCACCGGCGAGTGATTTGCTGTGTCAACGGGTTACAATAGCAGCCAATAACGATAAGGAACCCCATGGCACTTAAAGCGACCATTTATAAAGCAACGGTCAACGTTGCGGATATGGACAGAAATGTTTTTATCGACAGCAACCTCACGCTGGCTCGTCATCCTTCGGAAACCGAAGAGCGTTTGATGCTGCGACTGCTTGCCTGGCTGGTGAACGCGCACGAACGTCTGGTCTTTACCCGCGGCCTGAGCGCGGAAGATGAGCCAGAAATCTGGCTGATGAACGACCACAACGGCATTGAGCTGTGGGTTGATTTGGGCCTGCCTGAAGAGAGAAGGGTGAAAAGAGCCTGTAATCGCTCTGCCAGCGTGGTGTTGTATACCTATAACGGACGTGCTGCACAGATCTGGTGGCAACAAAACCAGAGCAAACTGGCACAGCAGGATAATCTGACCATTCGTTTTATCGACGATGAGCAGCTGAGTGCGTTGATCAAACTGGCATCACGCTCGATGACGCTGCAGGCAACGATTCAGGACGGCACGATCTGGCTTTCTGACGACCAAAACCACCTGGAGCTGCGCTTCACTGACTGGTTGGTTAACGGCAAACGCGCATGATTATTCTGTCACGCAACGTCACCATCCCTGACAGTGAGCTGGAACTAACGGCGATCAGGGCTCAGGGAAACGGCGGACAAAACGTCAATAAAAGTTCGACGGCGATCCATCTGCGTTTTGATATCCGTGCCTCAAGCCTGCCTGAGTTTTATAAAGAGCGACTCATGGCGGTCAGCCACCACCTGATTACCCCGGAAGGCGTAGTGATCATCAAGGCGCAGGAATACCGCAGCCAGGAAATGAACCGCGAAGCGGCGCTGAAGCGACTGGAGAATTTGATTCAGGAGCTGACGGTGGTCGAAAAGACCCGGCGAGCGACGCGGCCTACGCTGGCATCGAAGAAACGCCGGCTGGAAGGCAAGTCGCGTAAGGCAACCACCAAATCGCTGCGTGGAAAAATGCGTGGAGCAGAGTAAGCCTGGTTTTGAACGCGCGTTGCAGAAGGCAACGATGTGGCAGGAACTGGGGGGAAGCGCATTGCGGGCCGGATAAGGGATTATCAGGCCCGCGGTCTTACTAGCCGTTGATCTCGCTGACCAGGAAATCAAGGATTTCGCCGGTTTTGATCATCCGCTTCTCGCCTTCACGGCGGGATTTGTACTCAACTTCTTCGCTGTCGAGGTTACGGTCGCCAATCACGATCGTATGTGGCACACCAATCAGCTCCATATCCGCAAACATCACGCCAGGGCGCTCTTTACGATCGTCCAGAATCACGTCAATGCCTTTCGCGCGTAACTGAGCATACAGCTCTTCTGCCAGCTCTTTCACCCGGAAGGATTTGTGCATGTTCATCGGCAGGATGGCGACCTGGAAAGGTGCCAGCGCTGCAGGCCAGATAATGCCGCGTTCATCGTGGTTCTGCTCAATGGACGCCGCCACAATACGGGTAATACCAATGCCGTAGCAGCCCATGGTCAGGATCTGATTGCGTCCGTCTTCACCCTGCACGGATGCCTTCATCGCTTCGGAGTACTTGGTTCCCAGCTGGAAGATATGGCCCACTTCAATGCCGCGTTTGATCTGCAGCGTACCTTTCCCGTCCGGGCTGGCATCGCCTTCCACCACGTTGCGGATGTCTTCCACACGTGGCAGTGGCAGATCGCGCTGCCAGTTAATGCCGGTAAAGTGCTTACCATCAACGTTGGCACCGGCAGAGAAGTCACTCATCACCGCGACCGTGCGGTCAATGATGATTGGCATATTCAGACCAACAGGACCCAGTGAACCCGGACCGGCACCAACCAGCGCACGAATCTCTTCTTCGGTGGCGAAAGTCAGCGGCGCGTCAATGATATCCAGCTTCTCGGCTTTGATCTCATTCAGCGCGTGGTCGCCACGAACCAGCAGAGCAACCAGCGTATGGCCACTCTCTTTGGTCGCTTTCACCATCAGCGTTTTCACGGTTTTCTCGACCGGCAGGTTGAACTGCTCAACCAGCTCGGCGATGGTTTTCGCGTTTGGCGTATCGATTTCTTGCATCGCCTGTTTAGCATCAGCACGGCCGCCCGCTGGCGCCACGGCTTCGGCAAACTCAATGTTGGCCGCATAGTCAGATTCGGTCGAGAAGATCACATCGTCTTCACCGCTCTGCGCCAGAACCTGGAATTCATGCGAAGCGCTGCCGCCGATAGAACCGGTGTCCGCCTGTACGGCACGGAAGTCCAGACCCATACGCTTGAAGCTCTGGCTGTAGGCGCGGTACATATCATCGTAGGTGGCCTGCAACGATTCCTGTGACGCGTGGAAAGAGTAAGCATCTTTCATGATGAACTCACGGGAGCGCATCACGCCAAAACGTGGGCGAACTTCGTCACGGAATTTGGTCTGGATCTGGAACACGTTCAGCGGCAGCTGCTTGTAAGAGCTCAGCTCGTTACGGATCAGATCGGTGACCACTTCTTCATGCGTTGGACCGAGAACGAACGGACGATCGCCACGATCGACAAAGCGCAGCAGCTCAGGACCATATTGCTCCCAGCGTCCACTCTCCTGCCATAAATCAGCGGGCTGAACGACCGGCATGGAGATCTCAATCGCACCGGCGTTGTTCATCTCTTCACGCACGATGTTTTCAACTTTTTTCAGTACGCGCAGACCGGTTGGCAGCCAGGTGTATAAACCTGAGGCCAGTTTGCGGATCATCCCGGCACGCAGCATCAGCTGGTGGCTGATCACTTCGGCGTCGGCTGGCGTCTCCTTCAGGGTGGAGAGCAGGTATTGAGTAGTACGCATGAGTTACGATTCCATTAAGCGGAAAGCTATTCGAAGTAAGCAGAGCCAAAAAAATTCTGGCGGCTAGTGTACCAGCGTGGCCGAAGACTCAAAAGATGCAGGGGAATAAATTAACGAAGATCGAGCGCAATCACCACGGTTCCCGCTGCGTTTACGCACCAGCGAACGTTGAAATCCAGCAGCCAGGCCGCGTATTCACGTTCGGGCTCTTCGCCTTTACGGTAAGCCGGACGCGGATCCTGTGCCAGAACCTGCTGAATAAAGCGTTCCAGATGAGGATACTGCGCGCGGTGCAAAGTAAGCTGTTGCTGCGCCAGCGGCGAAAAGGTCACTGACATGGCGGCTTCAGGGGCCATTTGCGCAAATCCGGCCTGGGCATCAGGAATCGACTCGGCAAAAGGCAGGTAGGGTTTGATATCGACGACGGGCGTACCATCAACCAGATCCAGACTGCCCAGTTCGAGAATCACCTGGCCTTTATCGGTACGAATGCCTTTTAACTCAACCAGCGACATGCCGATGGGATTGGGCCGGAAGGTGGAACGGGTCGCAAAGACACCCATACGCGCATTCCCGCCAAGCCGGGGAGGGCGAACCGTCGGTCGCCAGCCGCCTTCCATCGTCTGATGAAAGACAAACAGCAGCCACAGATGGCTGAAGGCTTCCAGGCCGCGCACGGCTTCGGGCTGATTATAAGGCGCGTGCAGATGAAGTTCTCCGCCGCCATCCTCAATCAGGCCGGGCTGGCGGGGAACGGCAAACTTCTCCTTCCAGGGGGAATGAACCGTTGCGATTTGCTGGAAGGAAAATGCACTCATTGATTCGAGACTTTCAGCGCTGAACCTTGGCAAACGGCCTGGCGGTAGCAGCCTGGTGCATTGCTGACGATTTCACACTGATGGACCAGCACCGCATTGGCTTTCATTGCAGAAGCACGGATCTGCATCCTTTTGCGCGCGGTGTTGAGGTTCGGTGGCGAGCTTTGCATCGTTGCCTGACAATCATCGCCATACACTTCACCAAGATCGCGGAATGGTTTACTCACCAGGTCGCTGGCATTGGTATAGAGTTTTACCGGAGCGGGCCGCGTTTGCGGTTTGCTGCGTTCAGGCTGAGTCTGCGTAGTCTGCTTAAAGGGTTCGACGGGCTTATAAGGTTTATGCATCAACGAACACCCTGTCAGCGAAAGGGCTAACAAACAGAGCGGTAAAACACGCATGGGATTATCCTCAGGTTCGGTAAAAGTGGCGTTATTGAAACAAGCCTTCAGGGAAATAACAAGCGCTTAAAAAGGCAAAAAGCGGGCAAAAGCCCGCTTTGTACTGAGTCACGCTGGATCGGCGGCGATCTCCGCCACCGCCCGGCTTACCAGCCTTTAACTGCACCACCGTTGAAAATCTTGTTAGCCGCAGCGCTCACTTCGTCAGACTGGTAAGCCTGAACGAATTTCTTCACGTTTTCTGCGTCTTTATTATCTTCACGCGCCACAATCATGTTCACGTAAGGAGAGTCTTTATCTTCTACGAAGATGCCGTCTTTTTCCGGGGTCAGGTTGATCTGGCTGGCGTAAGTGGTGTTAATCACCGCCAGCGCAATCTGCTGATCGTCCAGTGAACGTGGCAGCTGTGGAGCTTCCAGTTCAACCAGTTTGATGTTCTTAGGATTCTCAACCACATCCAGAGAGGTTGGCAGCAAGCCGGTACCTTCTTTCAGTTTGATCAGACCCACTTTCTGCAGCAGCAGCAGTGAACGGCCCAGGTTGGTTGGATCGTTAGGGATAGCAACCTGCGCACCGTTCTGCAGCTCATCCAGAGATTTGATCTTCTTGGAGTAGCCCGCGATTGGGTAAACGAAGGTATTGCCAACCGGCGTCAGCTTGTAACCGCGATCTTTGATCTGCTGATCCAGGTAAGGTTTGTGCTGGAAGGCGTTAACATCAATATCGCCTTTGCTCAGCGCTTCGTTCGGCAGCACGTAATCGTTAAAGGTCACCAGCTCAACGTCCAGGCCATATTTATCTTTCGCGACCTGCTTGGCCACTTCAGCAACCTGCTGTTCTGCGCCAACAATCACGCCGACCTTAATATGGTTTGGATCTTTCGCTTTCTGATCGCAACCAACCAGCGCCAATGTACCAATCAGCGCGCCCACAGCGGCAAATGTTTTAAAGTTAAAAGACATATCCCTTCCTTAATCTAAGAACAGTTGGTTATTTATGGGTGACTACACGTGCAATGCGGTCGCCACAGAACTGAATCAAATACACAAGAACAACTAACAACACTAATACCGTGTTCATCACCGTAGCGTTATAGCCGATATAACCGTACTGAATACCAATCTGGCCCAGACCGCCGGCGCCAACGGCACCGCCCATTGCGGAATAGCCAACCAAAGTAATCAGCGTAATGGTAGCGGCATTAATTAAGCCGGGCAGTGCTTCAGGTAGCAGAACTTTCTTCACGATCTGGAACGGCGTGGCGCCCATCGCGCGGGAAGCCTCGATCAAGCCGGCAGGCAGTTCCAGCAGCGTGTTCTCAACCATACGGGCAATAAAGGGTGCCGCGCCAATCGTCAGTGGCACAATCGCCGCCTGCAGGCCAATAGAGGTGCCGACAATCATGCGGGTGAACGGGATCATCCACACCAACAGAATAATGAAGGGTATCGCACGGAAGATATTCACCAGCGCTGACAGTGAGCGATACAGTGAACGGCTTTCAATAATCTGACCTGGGCGAGTGACATATAAAAGAACGCCAAGCGGCAGGCCAATAACAAAACCGAAGAAGCCAGAGACAAACGTCATGACCAGCGTCTCCCAGACGCCCCGGCAAAGAAGCATAATCATCGCTTCAGACATAACCTAATACCTCTACCTTTACATGATGCTCTTTCAGGAACGTAATAGCCGCCTGAGTATCGGCTTCGGTGCCATGCATTTCGGTCAGCATGATGCCAAACTTCACACCACCGGCGTAATCCATCTGGGCACTGATAATATTGTTATTCACGTTGAAGCGGCGGGCCGACTCGGACAACAGTGGCGCATCGACAGACTGACCGGTGAATTCCAGGCGTAATAAAGGCACGCTTTCCGGGTTGTTGTCTGCGGACAGACGGGCGCTGTAGTCTTCCGGGATATCCAGATGCAGCGTCGACTGGATAAATTGCTGGGCCAGCGGCGTCTTCGGATGAGAGAACACTTCACTTACCGTGTCCTGCTCAATCAGTTCACCGTTACTGATCACCGCAACCTGATCGCAGATGCGCTTCACGACATCCATCTCATGGGTGATCAGCAAAATGGTGATCCCCAGACGGCGGTTAATGTCCTTCAGCAATTCGAGGATTGAACGCGTGGTTGCCGGGTCCAGTGCGCTGGTGGCTTCATCACACAGCAGAACCTTCGGATTGGTGGCCAGCGCACGGGCAATCGCCACGCGCTGTTTCTGACCGCCAGACAGGTTAGCCGGCCAGGAATCGTGTTTGTCCGCCAGCCCAACCAACTCCAGCAGCTCTTTTACGCGGGCGTTGATTTCGCTGCGGGAAAGCTTGCCTAACTCCAGCGGCAGGGCAACGTTCCCTGCAACGGTGCGGGAGTTCATCAGGTTGAAGTGCTGGAAGATCATGCCAATCTGCCGACGGGCCTGGGTCAGCTGAGTTTCAGAAAGGCCGGTAAGGTCCTGACCGTCGACCAGCACAGTGCCGGACGTTGGGCGTTCAAGCAGATTCACGCAGCGGATCAGGGTACTTTTCCCTGCGCCCGATGCGCCAATAACGCCATAAATTTGTCCGGCCGGCACGTGCAGGCTGACATCAGACAGCGCTGTAATGTTGCGTGTGCCCTGCTGGAACACCTTGGTGATTGAGTTAAGTTTTATCATTTTATTATCGTAGTGCAGTTATCCGTGGCGTGTATTGAGTGCATCTCCCTTGGGCGAAATGCGATTGGATGTTAAGGCATCCAGACGTCTAAATCAATCAAAGTCATTCAATCTGCCATTCTCACCGTTAGCGCAATCATGCGATACTCTACGGCAACTTTAGTAGCAGGAGTTTCTACGTGACAGACAAAGTCCCCGCCATATTTCTCGATCGTGATGGCACGATGAATGAGGATCATGGCTACGTCCATGAGATCGACAACTTTCAGTTTATAGATGGTGCCATTGAGGCGATGCAGGAACTGAAGAAGATGGGTTACGCACTGGTAATGGTGACGAACCAGTCCGGTATTGCACGCGGCATCTTTTCCGAAGACACCTTTATGCAGCTCACTGAATGGATGGACTGGTCGCTCGCCGATCGTGACGTTGACCTGGATGGCATCTATTTCTGCCCGCATCATCCGGAAGGTGTAATAGAAGAGTATCGCCAGCAGTGTGATTGCCGTAAGCCAGAACCCGGCATGCTGTTATCTGCGCAGAAAGAACTGAATATCGATATGGCCGCTTCTTATATGGTTGGCGACAAAATTGATGACATGCTGGCAGGTAAAGCCGCCGGTGTAGGAATAAAGGTATTAGTTCGTAGCGGCAAGCCGATTACCGAAGAGGGTGAAAAAGCAGCTGACTGGGTGATTAATAGCCTTGCAGACCTACCTGCACGCATCAAACAGGGCTAAAAAGCAGCGTTCTGAGTGAAGTTTCATCGAACGGTAAAAAAGTTCAGATTTACGCTTGCCTTCCCGCGGCGTATCCCTATAATGCGCCTCCATCGAACGGCAACGAGCAAACGCTCAGTGTGCTGAAAGATGAAGAGAAAAATCCTGATTTAAGGGGTTGACTCTGAAAGAGGAAAGCGTAATATACGCCACCTCGCAGTAAGGCGCCAAGGCCCTTACCGCAATGCTCTTTAACAATTTATCAGACAATCTGTGTGGGCACTCGCAGGATTGATATCAGCGTCGCAAGGCGCAAAAAATATCAAGCCTTAAGAGTGAACACATAATGAAATTCATTATGACGTTTTACACTTGAGCATCGCTGAACTTGTTTCAGCAAATCGAACTTTTAATTGAAGAGTTTGATCATGGCTCAGATTGAACGCTGGCGGCAGGCCTAACACATGCAAGTCGAACGGTAGCACAGAGAGCTTGCTCTCGGGTGACGAGTGGCGGACGGGTGAGTAATGTCTGGGAAACTGCCTGATGGAGGGGGATAACTACTGGAAACGGTAGCTAATACCGCATAACGTCTTCGGACCAAAGTGGGGGACCTTCGGGCCTCACACCATCGGATGTGCCCAGATGGGATTAGCTAGTAGGTGGGGTAATGGCTCACCTAGGCGACGATCCCTAGCTGGTCTGAGAGGATGACCAGCCACACTGGAACTGAGACACGGTCCAGACTCCTACGGGAGGCAGCAGTGGGGAATATTGCACAATGGGCGCAAGCCTGATGCAGCCATGCCGCGTGTATGAAGAAGGCCTTCGGGTTGTAAAGTACTTTCAGCGGGGAGGAAGGCGACAGGGTTAATAACCCTGTCGATTGACGTTACCCGCAGAAGAAGCACCGGCTAACTCCGTGCCAGCAGCCGCGGTAATACGGAGGGTGCAAGCGTTAATCGGAATTACTGGGCGTAAAGCGCACGCAGGCGGTCTGTCAAGTCAGATGTGAAATCCCCGGGCTTAACCTGGGAACTGCATTTGAAACTGGCAGGCTAGAGTCTTGTAGAGGGGGGTAGAATTCCAGGTGTAGCGGTGAAATGCGTAGAGATCTGGAGGAATACCGGTGGCGAAGGCGGCCCCCTGGACAAAGACTGACGCTCAGGTGCGAAAGCGTGGGGAGCAAACAGGATTAGATACCCTGGTAGTCCACGCCGTAAACGATGTCGACTTGGAGGTTGTGCCCTTGAGGCGTGGCTTCCGGAGCTAACGCGTTAAGTCGACCGCCTGGGGAGTACGGCCGCAAGGTTAAAACTCAAATGAATTGACGGGGGCCCGCACAAGCGGTGGAGCATGTGGTTTAATTCGATGCAACGCGAAGAACCTTACCTGGCCTTGACATCCACGGAATTCGGCAGAGATGCCTTAGTGCCTTCGGGAACCGTGAGACAGGTGCTGCATGGCTGTCGTCAGCTCGTGTTGTGAAATGTTGGGTTAAGTCCCGCAACGAGCGCAACCCTTATCCTTTGTTGCCAGCGAGTAATGTCGGGAACTCAAAGGAGACTGCCGGTGACAAACCGGAGGAAGGTGGGGATGACGTCAAGTCATCATGGCCCTTACGGCCAGGGCTACACACGTGCTACAATGGCGCATACAAAGAGAAGCGAACTCGCGAGAGCAAGCGGACCTCACAAAGTGCGTCGTAGTCCGGATCGGAGTCTGCAACTCGACTCCGTGAAGTCGGAATCGCTAGTAATCGTAGATCAGAATGCTACGGTGAATACGTTCCCGGGCCTTGTACACACCGCCCGTCACACCATGGGAGTGGGTTGCAAAAGAAGTAGGTAGCTTAACCTTCGGGAGGGCGCTTACCACTTTGTGATTCATGACTGGGGTGAAGTCGTAACAAGGTAACCGTAGGGGAACCTGCGGTTGGATCACCTCCTTACCTGAAGATACTTTCCCGCGTAGTGTCCACAACAGATTGTCTGATAGAAAAGTAACGAGCAGAAAAAACCTCTACAGGCTTGTAGCTCAGGTGGTTAGAGCGCACCCCTGATAAGGGTGAGGTCGGTGGTTCAAGTCCACTCAGGCCTACCAAATTTTCACTCATGCTGCGTTATGCGCGCGGTCGTTTACCTTAAGTAAACTTCCCTTCCGCATGCCTTGCCTGAGTAAAAATTACATTTCTCCCAAAGAGTAGTGTCCTCAACGTCCTCTTCGAAAGAAAAGAACGTAAGTGGTAGTAGATGGTCTCTGCAGTAACTGTATGGGGCTATAGCTCAGCTGGGAGAGCGCCTGCCTTGCACGCAGGAGGTCAGCGGTTCGATCCCGCTTAGCTCCACCATGCAGTTTTCTGACAATACTTCAGAGCGTACCGGCAACGGTGTGCTGCGAAGTATTATGCTCTTTAACAATCCGGAACAAGCTGAAAATTGAAACGACATGTCGTTTTCATTCTCCGTAATAAGAATGAAATCAACGATATGTTCGAGTCTCTCAAATGCTTACAACAGCACGTGTCTTTCGGGACGCTTGTGGGTTGTGAGGTTAAGTGACTAAGCGTACACGGTGGATGCCTAGGCAGTCAGAGGCGATGAAGGGCGTGCTAATCTGCGATAAGCGTCGGTAAGGTGATATGAACCGCAATAACCGACGATACCCGAATGGGGAAACCCGGTGCACCTTGGTGCATCATTGCAACATGAATACATAGTGTTGCAAGGCGAACCTGGGGAACTGAAACATCTAAGTACCCAGAGGAAAAGAAATCAACCGAGATTCCCCCAGTAGCGGCGAGCGAACGGGGAACAGCCCAGAACCTGAATCAGCTTGTGCATTAGTGGAAGCGTCTGGAAAGTCGCAGGGTACAGGGTGATACTCCCGTACACAAAAATGCACTTGCTGTGAGTTCGATGAGTAGGGCGGGACACGTGACATCCTGTCTGAATATGGGGGGACCATCCTCCAAGGCTAAATACTCCTGACTGACCGATAGTGAACCAGTACCGTGAGGGAAAGGCGAAAAGAACCCCGGCGAGGGGAGTGAAACAGAACCTGAAACCGTGTACGTACAAGCAGTGGGAGCACCTTCGTGGTGTGACTGCGTACCTTTTGTATAATGGGTCAGCGACTTATATTCTGTAGCAAGGTTAACCGTATAGGGGAGCCGAAGGGAAACCGAGTCTTAACTGGGCGTTAAGTTGCAGGGTATAGACCCGAAACCCGGTGATCTAGCCATGGGCAGGTTGAAGGTTGGGTAACACTAACTGGAGGACCGAACCGACTAATGTTGAAAAATTAGCGGATGACTTGTGGCTGGGGGTGAAAGGCCAATCAAACCGGGAGATAGCTGGTTCTCCCCGAAAGCTATTTAGGTAGCGCCTCGTGAACTCATCTTCGGGGGTAGAGCACTGTTTCGGCTAGGGGGCCATCCCGGCTTACCAACCCGATGCAAACTGCGAATACCGAAGAATGTTATCACGGGAGACACACGGCGGGTGCTAACGTCCGTCGTGAAGAGGGAAACAACCCAGACCGCCAGCTAAGGTCCCAAAGTCATGGTTAAGTGGGAAACGATGTGGGAAGGCACAGACAGCCAGGATGTTGGCTTAGAAGCAGCCATCATTTAAAGAAAGCGTAATAGCTCACTGGTCGAGTCGGCCTGCGCGGAAGATGTAACGGGGCTAAACCATGCACCGAAGCTGCGGCAGCGACGCTTAGGCGTTGTTGGGTAGGGGAGCGTTCTGTAAGCCGTCGAAGGTGGACTGTGAGGTCTGCTGGAGGTATCAGAAGTGCGAATGCTGACATAAGTAACGATAAAGCGGGTGAAAAGCCCGCTCGCCGGAAGACCAAGGGTTCCTGTCCAACGTTAATCGGGGCAGGGTGAGTCGACCCCTAAGGCGAGGCCGAAAGGCGTAGTCGATGGGAAACAGGTTAATATTCCTGTACTCGGTGTTACTGCGAAGGGGGGACGGAGAAGGCTATGTTAGCCGGGCGACGGTTGTCCCGGTTTAAGCATGTAGGCGGAGAGTTTAGGTAAATCCGGACTCTTTTTAACGCTGAGGTGTGATGACGAGGCACTACGGTGCTGAAGTAACAAATGCCCTGCTTCCAGGAAAAGCCTCTAAGCATCAGGTAACACGGAATCGTACCCCAAACCGACACAGGTGGTCAGGTAGAGAATACCAAGGCGCTTGAGAGAACTCGGGTGAAGGAACTAGGCAAAATGGTGCCGTAACTTCGGGAGAAGGCACGCTGGCGCGTAGGTGAAGGGACTTGCTCCCGGAGCTGAAGCCAGTCGAAGATACCAGCTGGCTGCAACTGTTTATTAAAAACACAGCACTGTGCAAACACGAAAGTGGACGTATACGGTGTGACGCCTGCCCGGTGCCGGAAGGTTAATTGATGGGGTTATCCGCAAGGAGAAGCTCTTGATCGAAGCCCCGGTAAACGGCGGCCGTAACTATAACGGTCCTAAGGTAGCGAAATTCCTTGTCGGGTAAGTTCCGACCTGCACGAATGGCGTAATGATGGCCAGGCTGTCTCCACCCGAGACTCAGTGAAATTGAACTCGCTGTGAAGATGCAGTGTACCCGCGGCAAGACGGAAAGACCCCGTGAACCTTTACTATAGCTTGACACTGAATATTGAACCTTGATGTGTAGGATAGGTGGGAGGCTTTGAAGCGTGGACGCCAGTCTGCGTGGAGCCAACCTTGAAATACCACCCTTTAACGTTTGATGTTCTAACCTGGCGCCGTAATCCGGCGTGGGGACAGTGTCTGGTGGGTAGTTTGACTGGGGCGGTCTCCTCCTAAAGAGTAACGGAGGAGCACGAAGGTTAGCTAATCACGGTCGGACATCGTGAGGTTAGTGCAATGGCATAAGCTAGCTTGACTGCGAGAGTGACGGCTCGAGCAGGTGCGAAAGCAGGTCATAGTGATCCGGTGGTTCTGAATGGAAGGGCCATCGCTCAACGGATAAAAGGTACTCCGGGGATAACAGGCTGATACCGCCCAAGAGTTCATATCGACGGCGGTGTTTGGCACCTCGATGTCGGCTCATCACATCCTGGGGCTGAAGTAGGTCCCAAGGGTACGGCTGTTCGCCGTTTAAAGTGGTACGCGAGCTGGGTTTAGAACGTCGTGAGACAGTTCGGTCCCTATCTGCCGTGGGCGCTGGAAGATTGAGAGGGGTTGCTCCTAGTACGAGAGGACCGGAGTGAACGCACCACTGGTGTTCGGGTTGTCATGCCAATGGCATTGCCCGGTAGCTAAGTGCGGAAAAGATAAGCGCTGAAAGCATCTAAGCGCGAAACTTGCCTCGAGATGAATCTTCCCTGGGCCTTTAAGGCCCCTGAAGGGACGTTGAAGACTACGACGTTGATAGGCCGGGTGTGTAAGCGCAGCGATGCGTTGAGCTAACCGGTACTAATGACCCGTGAGGCTTAACCTTACAACACCAGAAGCGTTCTGGTGTGTGTCTGAGAGACACAAACAGATATTTTCAGCTTGAACCGGATAAAGAATTATCTGTTCTGCGGACCCCGGTCCGTGGGATTTTGCTTTGTGGCAAGGCGGCAAGCGCCGTGAAGGAAGGAGCATACTGAGGTATGTGACTGAGTTTACAAGCGCGGCCAACGCGGCCACGGAGCGAAATACACAGGACAGAGCACAGAATTTGCCTGGCGGCTTTAGCGCGGTGGTCCCACCTGACCCCATGCCGAACTCAGAAGTGAAACGCCGTAGCGCCGATGGTAGTGTGGGGTCTCCCCATGCGAGAGTAGGGAACTGCCAGGCATCAATTTAGACCAATAAGCGTGAGTTACCCGCTTGTTGCAAGAAATAAGCGTGCTGATATGGCTCAGTTGGTAGAGCGCACCCTTGGTAAGGGTGAGGTCCCCAGTTCGACTCTGGGTATCAGCACCAGTAATTAACCGATAACTCGGTAACAGATTTGCCTGGCGGCTTTAGCGCGGTGGTCCCACCTGACCCCATGCCGAACTCAGAAGTGAAACGCCGTAGCGCCGATGGTAGTGTGGGGTCTCCCCATGCGAGAGTAGGGAACTGCCAGGCATCAATTCAGACCATTTATGGTCATGACCTTTCCAGTGACACGGAAAGGGTGAAACACCTGATATCAGAAGCAACATTCTGAATTCAGTACAGAATCGGTGGAGCGGTAGTTCAGTTGGTTAGAATACCTGCCTGTCACGCAGGGGGTCGCGGGTTCGAGCCCCGTCCGTTCCGCCACTTAAACATGAAGCCCTGAGTCATAAGACTCAGGGCTTTTTTGTGCCCGTCATTTGGATATTATTGCTCAGAAAGCAAAAGTGTTGTGATTGTTAGCGGCTTTTTCGTCAATAATTCCTCTGTCATACTCCCGCAACTTAACCAATAACAGTAGCAAAAAGAGGATTTATGACACTTCCAGCATTCGGTTTGGGCACCTTTCGCCTGCAAGATGACGTGGTAATAGCTTCAGTGAAAAACGCGCTGGATCTCGGCTATCGCGTCATAGATACCGCCCAGATTTATGGCAATGAAGCTGCAGTAGGGCAGGCGATCGCGGAAAGCGGTGTGGCGCGCGACCAGCTGTTTATCACCACCAAAATATGGGTAGAAAACCTCAGTGCCGACGCCTTGATCCCCAGCCTGAAAGAGAGCCTATGCAAGTTACGCACTGATTACGTCGATCTGACCTTGATTCACTGGCCATCGCCAGGTGCCGCGGTAACGGTCGCGGAAACCATGAAGGCGCTGGTTGCGGCGAAAGAAGCCGGCCTGACTCGCCAGATTGGTATCTCCAATTTCACCACAGGGCTGATGCAGCAGGCGATTGATGCAGTCGGGGTTGAGCAGATTGCTACCAACCAAATCGAACTCCATCCATTCCTGCAGAACCGCAAGGTGGTGGATTTTGCCCGTGAGAAGGGGATCCCTATCACCTCCTATATGACGCTGGCGTATGGTAAAGCCTTGCAGGAACCGGTGATTATTGAGATTGCCGCTAAGCATCAGGCGACAGCCGCTCAAGTAGTGCTGGCATGGGCTATGCAGGAAGGGTATGCGGTAATCCCTTCCTCCACGCAGCGTGCGAATTTGCAAAGCAATATGGCAGCAAGGGATCTGAAGCTGGATGCTGAGGATCGGGCGAAGATCGCCAAGCTGGATCGCGCTGAACGTCTGGTCAGTCCTGAAGGTCTGGCACCAGACTGGGATTAAATCTTCACTCTGCCTTTACGGCGCTTCCCGTGTTCCTGGAAGCGCTGCTTTTACCCACTCATCGAGAAAATCGATAAACGAACGGATGCGTGTACTCACCGCACGATCGCTGTAGTACACCGCGTTAAACGGCATTTCGATGGGCAGGATCTTATCAGCCAGTAATTCCACCAGGGTTCCCTCTCTGATCTCACGGTCAATCATATAGTCTGACAGGCAGGCAATGCCGTTACCGCTTAAGCAGAGCTGCTTGATGGTTTCTCCGCTATTAGAGGTGGGATCCGCCGTGATGTCGTAAAGTTGCCCGTCGGCTTTGGCTATCGGCCAGCGGTTCAGACTCAGAGGTTCGACAAATCCCATGCAGACATGCCCGGCGAGATCCTGACAAGAGTGCGGGATACCGTGCTGCTGCAGGTAGTCAGGACTGGCAACAATTTTACGGTAGCTGGTAAATAGCGGACGAGCCCGAAGACTTGAGTCAGTCAGGTTGCCTGCCCGGATGGCGATATCCACCTTCCGCTCAATCAAATTAATAAAGGTCTCAGAAGACACCAGCGAAAGCGTGACTTCCGGATAGCGCTCCCGGTAAGGCTTGATCATCGGCATCAGCAGATGTAGCACGACCGGCGTGGCCGCATCGATCCGCAGCAATCCTTGCGGTATCTGCCGGCTTTCCATCAGCTCGTTTTCAGCCGCAGCCATCCCCTGAAGCACCAACTGGACCCGGCGAAAATAGACGTCGCCTTCCTGAGTGAGATTGACCTGTCTTGTGGTTCGGGTCAGTAACTCCACACCCAGCTTGGTTTCCAGCTTTTTGACCGCCCGACTCACGGCAGAGTTAGCCATGTCCAGCTGCTCTGCTGCCCGGCTAAAACTGCCGCTCTCGACCACGGCGACAAAAATTGCCAGTTCTTCTGAATTGGCCTTCATTATTGCTCCTTGAGCAAAATTCTGCTGAGACTTTGAATTAATTTGTTATTTAATCATGCGCCGATCCCGAGCGCTATGGAAACCGTTACCGCAAGCAAGCCTGATAACGCTCGGCCCTTGTTATCATTTGTTTACCGACTAACAGCAGTTATTAGTCTGATCCGATTGAAACTCACTACCAAAGCCCCTATAACTGAATGACACAATGATTCATTCAGCAGTAACTAAGGCCAGGCGGTAGAGTGCGAAGAAAGACGTATGCCATGAGATATGTAGCGGGACAGCCAGCGGAACGTATTTTTCCGCCCGGTGCCATGCTGCACGTTGGCAAAGCCTTGCCGCCGGGAACGCCGCTGACGACTGAGTCCACGCTGCGGGTGCTGGTGTGGAACATCTTCAAACAGCAGCGGGCTGACTGGCTCTCCGTCCTGCAGAATTTTGGTAAGGATGCGCATCTGGTGCTGTTACAGGAAGCGCAAACCACGCCGGAGCTGGTGCGCTTCGCCACCTCCAACTATCTGGCCGCCGATCAGGTTCCGGCCTTTGCTCTGCCTCAGCATCCGTCTGGGGTGATGACGCTGGCGTCCGCCCATCCCGTCTATTGCTGCCCGTTACGTGAACGCGAGCCTTTATTAAGGCTGTCTAAATCTGCTCTGGTGACGGCCTATGCCTTGCCTGACGATCAGATGCTGATGGTAGTGAACATCCATGCCGTTAACTTCAGTCTGGGGATTGATGTTTACAGCAAACAGCTGGGGCCGATTGGCGAGCAGATAATTCATCATCGCGGCCCGGTGATTATGGCCGGTGACTTTAACGCCTGGAGCCGTCAGCGCATCAATGCGTTATATACCTTCGCCCGCGATATGGGGCTGGAAGAAGTGAGTTTTACCGACGATCACCGGCGCAAAGCCTTTGGTCGTCCGTTAGATTTCGTGTTTTACCGCGGTCTGGGCGTGGCTGAAGCCTCCGTGCTGGTCACACGCGCCTCCGATCACAATCCCCTACTCGTTGAATTCAATCCCGGCAAGCCTGCGCTTCTCTAGGGAATGTTCGGCCTGCCGTCACGGGCAGGTCGATCTCACGTTCTGCCCATAACTCCAAAAAATCAGTAAGGAACACAGAGATATGGCTACACATCATCATGATAACGTCGACAAACAGTTTGGCGACCAGGCAAGCGCCTATCTGAGCAGTGCCGTGCACGCCAGCGGCCGCGACTTAGTGCGTCTGGGTGAACGTCTGTTTGCGGAAAAGGATGCGCATTTACTCGATTTAGGGTGTGGTGGTGGGCATGCCAGCTATGTTGCGGCTCAGCATGTTAAGCGCGTGGTGGCATACGATCTCTCGGCGAAAATGCTGGCTGTGGTGGCTGAAGCGGCAAAAGAGCGTGGCTATGAGCATCTGTCGACGGTGCAGGGCTATGCGGAATACCTGCCATTTGCCGACGAATCCTTTGATATCGTCATCAGCCGTTATTCAGCCCACCACTGGCATGATGTCGGACGGGCACTGCGCGAAGTGAAGCGCATCCTGAAGCCAGGCGGTAAAGTGATCTTTATGGATGTGAACGCGCCGGGCAATGCCGTGCTGGATATCTGGTTACAGACCGTTGAGGCGTTGCGCGATACTTCCCATGTCCGCGATTACAATCCTGGTGAATGGCTGACGATGTTCACGGAAGCCGGGCTGGCAATCACGGCCGTCAGTCATGACCGCCTGGATTTGGAGTTCAGCAGCTGGATTGAACGCATGCGCACGCCGAAGGTGATGGCAGATGCCATCCGGGCTTATCAGCAGTCTGCTTCTGAAGAAGTGCAGCGCTACTATGGTCAACAGCCGGATGGCAGCTTCAGTACTGACGTGATCTTTATCGAGGCGTTTAAGCCCTGAATCAAAACGGCCCCGCAAGGGGCTGTTACTCAACCAGTGCCACGGCCCGAATCGGCGAGGCGGAAGCGCCCTTAATTCGTAGCGGCAACGCCATAAAGGTAAAGGCTGTCGGCAGGCTTCGCAGATTGGCCAGATTCTCAATAATCAGGCAATCGGCACCCAACACGGCAAGGTGCGCGGGATGCGCTTCATTACTGTAGCGATCGAGCGACATCGCATCCGTCCCGAACACCGTCACGCCTTTATCAATCAAATACTGTGCACCTTCTGCAGACAGCCCCGGCCAGTTCTGTAAAAATGCCGCCTGATGGGGACGGCAACGCCATTTCTCATCATAGCCGGTGCGAAAAATCACAATATCCTGAGCCAGAATCTCGCCATGCTCTGCCTCCCATGCGGCGATCATCTCGCGGGTGATATCGGCGTTTTCCGCCAGATGGGACATATCCAGGCAGCGCCCGCGTCCCGTCAGTTGCTGCACGTCCACCTGTTCAATCGTCTTGCCACCCTCAATAAAATGCACCGGCGCATCAACGTGCGTACCGCAGTGATCTCCCAGGCTTAGCTGGCAGTTGTAGTTGCCGTCTCCGGCAGAGTAATCCTCCGCGCGGCTGCAGAAGAATTTGCCGTGGGTCGGCCAGACGGGCATAAATTCCTCATACTGATGGTTCAGCTCGATGAGGCGGTGTTGACGCAATAAGCTAAGCAGATCGTGAGTCATATCAGGCCTTATTCAGGTTGACGGTTTCTTTGATAAACCACAGTGGGGCGCAGGACAGCAGCAGCACGCCGACAATCACCAGATAGTGAACGGTGAAGCCATAACTGTGAATGATCCAGCCGCTAACGGGCGCAACCAGAATGCCGGCAATGCCAACGGCCAGGCCAATCATCAGCCCCATGCTGGATGCGGCGGCTCGTGGCGAGGAATCTATCAGCAATGCATAGGCAACTGGGTAGGGAGAGTTGCGGAACAGCCCCCAGAAAATCAGGATCGCCCAACCCAGCGCGGCAGAGTGGATAAACATGCACAGGGCCGCCGCCAGGATCCAGCCAGCAATGATAAAGGTCAGCGAGCGTTTGCGTCCTTTAACGTCTGAGAAGCTGCCCCACAGGATCTGGCCAATCCATCCGGTTAAGCCAGAGGCACCCGAAATGATCGCTGCGGTGGAAAGGTCCAGGCCCACTTCGCGGGTCAGTTGCAACGTCAGGAAGTTAGCAATGCCCATCTCGGCCCAGGTAAAGCCAAAAATCAGCAGGATCGCCAGCTGGCAGTTGCGGTTTTTCAGGCAGGAGACCGCGTTGGACCAGAGAGAGGCGTTCTCCACCGTTTTTTGCAGCGATTCGGTGACCGGCGGCGTCAGTTTGTTTTCAACAATCCAGTCATTCACTTTTTGATGATTTTTGCGGGTGCCGATAATCAGCTGGGCAATCAGGATCACCAGACCAATCAGCGGGATAAACAGAAAGGCTTCGCGCCAGGTAGCAAAAGCCAGAATGGCAGCGATCAGGATTGGACCGATAAACTGTCCCAGCGGAAAACCGGTATGGTGCACGCCGATAGCAAATCCACGGTTCTCTTTCTGCCACCATTCGCCCAGCAGCGCGACGTTAATCGGTTCTGAGCCACCGGTGCCCATCCCCATCGCCACTCTCAGCGCCTGAAACGCCCCGAGAGACTTGCAGAACGCCGTGGCGACACCCGAGACAATCTCCACTAACACTGCGACGCACCAGCTGTAACAGCGCTTGTGACCGGTGCCGACCCAATCCGAGAACAGCCCGAAGACTACGGCGCCAGTTAAGGTGCCGACAAAACTTAATGAGTTTAACCAGCCAGCCTGCACTTCGGTCAGGTTGAAGGATTTCATGATCGCTGGCAGCAGGGTCGGCAGAATAATCCTGTCGATGGAATTCATCAGGATTGCCAGCGTAGTGATCACCAGCATCCACCAGGAAAGCGGGTGGGCTCTCGGCAGGAAGCGTAAAAGCCCACGCCGGGGGGCCTGTGCTTCAGCGGCAGCGCTATCCTGAGTCGTTTGATGTTCAGCCAGTTCTGAAGAAGGAAGTGTCATATCTGGTGCCTTTCAATGTCATCGTTGTCTGCGGCCGTGATTAAACGGTCCGCGCCCTGTTTTAAACTGTTTCTTGTTATGTTTGCCAAAACCAGAGATCAAAAAATAAACAAGTTGATAACATAGACACTGATATTACTACCATACAAGTGTTGATTGATGGTTACTGGATCTTGATCACAGTTGTACCAGTAAGGATGCGTGAAGCCGCGAGGCGATCACAACGTGGAGCGAAGGGGAGGAAGGGGGAATTCAGGGCATAAAAAAAGCCAATCCGCAGATTGGCTTTTTATCGGTCTTAGTCTTAACTGTCTGGCGTACTGGTGTTGCTTACAAACAGCGTCAGCTTGTCGCCTGGCTGGATATTTTGTGAGCCACTGGTGTTCCAGCGCATCACATCCTTAATCTCAACACCGTGCCCTTTAGCAATGCTGGCCAGAGAATCACCTTTACGCACTTTATAGGTGATGCTGTTGCCATTATCGGCCAGTTTGGTGGCGTTGCCGCTACCGCCCGTGCTCAGGGTCTGTCCTGGTTTGATACTTGCGCCACGCAGGTTGTTTGCGCGCTGCAGGTCTTTCACCGAGACGTTCAGACGTTTGGCAATTCCTGACAGGGTATCGCCGTTGCGCACCTTGTAAGAACCGGCTGTCGTGTTATTCGCCAACGCTGTTGGCTGAACGGCAGCAATATCGCCTGTTGCCAGCGAGTTACGCAGCTGCGCTACGTTCGACTTCGGTACCATGATGTACTGAGGTCCACCTTTCGGTGCCGTAGTGCCGCGTTTGTAGCCCGCGTTAAAACTCTTCAGCTTGCTCAGTGACATGCCCGACATTTCTGCCGCCTGCGTCAGTTCAATCTGTTGGCCGACATCAACACGTGCCAAAGCACGTGTTTCGTTAGGCGCCGGCAGACGTAAACCGTAACGCTTGTTGTTCTTCAGGATATCGCCCAAAGCCAACATTTTTGGCACGTAAACCGTGGTTTCGCGTGGCAGAGATAAATGCCAGAAGTCCGTCGGTTTCCCTCGGGCTTTGTTGGCTTTTACCGCTTTCATGACGCGTCCTTCACCGCTGTTATAGGCGGCGATGGTCAGTAACCAGTCACCGTCAAACATCTTGTTCAGACGTTCCATCATGTCCAGCGCAACCTTGGTGGAAGCCACGACATCGCGGCGTCCGTCATACCACTGGCTCTGCTTCAGACCGTAGTTTCGCCCCGTCTGCGGTACAATCTGCCAGATGCCTGCGGCATTGGCGGCTGAGGTCGCATGGGGGTCAAAAGCGCTCTCCACTATGGGTAGTAGTACCAGTTCCATCGGCATTTTACGTTCTTTAATCTGCTCGACAATCCAGTACATATACGGCTCTGCCCGTAATGTTACATCGTGGAGATAGCTCTTGTTGCTTAAGTATTTCTGTTTTTGTTCGCGTATCCGGGCATTATCCGGAACCTTCATCTTCAGCTCGGTACTGATGAGATTCCACAAATCTTTATCCTGCGTAATGCGGGTTCCATCATCCTGCCAACGCGGGGATAACAACCGATCTGTGTCCTGCTCTGCTTCATTCTGACCTGCCGAAGACAAACTCTGTGCATGCTGTTCCGGGATGTTGGTGTCATGCTTTGACGCCTGGCAACCCACCAGCAAGACCGAGGCGAGTAATATCGCTTTAGCCTTCATGTGTGTGTCATTCTTCGCTTAAAAGACGAGCAACTATACTTGCTCGCCCATAGCAACACAACCCGAAAATCAAAAACGGTCTTTCTTCTCGCGTAGAGTTGCAAATACTTGCCACTCATGTTGTGGAGATGTTTCATACCCTATAAGTCTTTGTAAATCAGGTTCTTGCGTTCTTAAAAAAACGTTAATTTGTCGCTCTAATTCCAGCTTTGTCGGCACGGAAACACCGTTTTTCGCGCGTAACTCCTTAATTTCACGGTAATAGCTCTCTATCTTCGCATCCTGCGGTAAAATGGCATGCGAAAAGGTTAAATTCGATAAAGTATACTCATGCGCGCAACATATCAGTGTATCGGCGGGTAGCTGGTTAAGCTTCTGAAATGATTCAAACATTTGTTCCGGCGTGCCTTCGAATAATCGACCGCAACCACCAGAGAACATTGTATCGCCGCAGAAAAGGTAAGGGTGGCTGAAATATGAGATGTGTCCTAAAGTGTGACCGGGCGTATAGATCACGCTGAATTCGGTATCCAGCACGGTAATGCTATCCCCTTCACTGACGATCGATGTCGCCCCTTTTTCGGCGGTTTCATTCGGTCCATAGACCGTCATTCCCGGATATTTCTCCAGCAATTCTTTCACGCCGCCAACATGATCGTGATGATGATGAGTAAGCAAGATCGCGACGGGCTGCCACTGGTTTTTTGCCAGAACGGAGAGCACCGGAGCCGCTTCGCCTGGGTCAACGATCAGGCACTGGCCCTGTTCATTATTTAATGTCCAGATGTAGTTGTCCTGAAGTGCCGGAATGCTGGTAAGATTCATCATCGCCTCTTTTATTGGCTGAAATGGAAAGAGAATGGTAAAGCATGAAGCCCGCTAAAACACGCCAAATTCGTCAGGTGCCAGACTCGTGGGCAGAGATCCCATGGGGAGAGTTTTATCGTGATGCCCTCAACAAGCATCTCCAGCCTTGCCTCGCCAAACTCTACGGTTTTCATCTGTTAAAGGTGGGCCACCTTAGCGCCGAAATCGACACCGAAAGCTGCGCCATCTCTCATCAGGTTAACGTGGGATTAAGCGGCGACCGGCTGCAGGTCAAGGCGGATCCGATGAGCCTGCCGTTTGAATCGAAATCCGTTGATGCCTGCCTGCTGGCACATTGTCTGGCCTGGAGCAGCGATCCGCACCGCATTCTGCGAGAAGTGGATCGGGTCCTGATCGACGATGGCTGGATCATTATCAGCGGCTTTAATCCGTTTAGCGTGCTGGGGATCGGCAAACTGATCCCGGGTATCCACAAACGCGTGCCGTGGAACAGTCGGATGTTTACGCAGATGAGGTTAATGGACTGGCTGAGCCTGTTGAATTACGAAGTGGTTCAGCGAACGCGGTTCCAGGTGGTGCCGTGGAACCGGCAGGGCGGCAAGGTGATCAGCACGCATTTTCCGGCGCTGGGTTGCCTGAGCATCATTGTCGCGCGTAAGCGCACCTTCCCACTGATCATGAATCCGGCCAAACGGGCCGCGGCGAAAAGAAGGATCAGCTCGGCGGTCGGCGCAACCAGCCAGTTTCGCTCGCGGCAGGGGCATCAGGATTCTGACGTATAGCCCACATCTTGCTGGGTTGGGTTGCCTGCGGCCGCGCGGGCTAACTCGTCACACTGTTCGTTCTCAACGTGTCCCGCATGACCTTTAACCCATTCCCATTTGATTTCATGGTGGCTCAGGGCGCTGTCCAGCCGCTTCCACAGATCGACATTCTTGACCGGTTTTTTATCGGTGGTTTTCCAGCCGCGTTTTTTCCAGTTGTGGATCCAACTGGTGATGCCCTGGCGAACATACTGGCTGTCGGTGCTGAGCACCACTTCACACTTCTGCGTTAAGGCTTCCAGCGCGACGATAGCAGCCATCAACTCCATGCGATTATTGGTGGTTAAAAAATAGCCTTCACTGAAGGTTTTTTCGTGCTTACCATAGCGTAAAATAGCGCCATAACCGCCCGGTCCGGGGTTGCCAAGGCAAGAACCGTCGGTGAAAATTTCTACCTGCTTAGTCATCTCTGGTAGACTCCCTGCTGAAAAACGCCAAGTCTGACATAAACGGGTCCTATGAGCACAGTAAATACAACGCGTCAGATCGTACTCGATACTGAAACCACCGGTATGAACATGATTGGGGTGCACTATGAAGGGCATCGCATCATTGAAATCGGTGCCGTTGAGGTCATAAACCGCCGTCTGACCGGCAATAACTACCATGTTTATCTGAAGCCCGATCGGCTGGTGGATCCGGAAGCTTTTGGCGTTCACGGTATTGCCGATGAATTTCTCGCCGACAAACCCACCTTTGCCGACATCGCCGACGGATTCCTTGAATACATCGATGGCGCCGAGCTGGTGATCCATAACGCGTCGTTTGATATCGGCTTTATGGACTACGAGTTTGCCAAGCTTGGGCGCAACATTCCGAAGACCGAAACCTTCTGCCGCATTACCGACAGCCTGGCGATGGCGCGCAAAATGTTTCCCGGCAAGCGTAACAGCCTTGATGCGCTTTGTTCCCGCTACGAGATAGACAACACCAAGCGAACCCTGCACGGCGCACTGCTGGACTCCGAAATTCTGGCGGAAGTGTTCCTGGCGATGACCGGAGGCCAGACGCTGCTGAAGTTCTCGATGGAAGGCGATCAGCAGCAGCAAAGCAACGGCGACACTATTCATCGCATTACGCGTCCGGCCTCGGGGCTGGTGGTGTTATCGGCAAGCGAGGCGGAAAACATGGCCCACGAAGAGCGGCTGGATCTGGTGATGAAGAAGGGCGGAAGCTGCCTCTGGCGCGCATAAGTGCTGAAAATTACGCATTAAATCAGCGAAAAGGCGAAAAAACAGGCAGTCGGTAGAAAACCCCTATAAAAAGCGTTGACGGGGGGAAGGGCTGGCCGTAATATTCGCCCCGTTCCCGACGGGGAACATCGGTGGAGCGGTAGTTCAGTTGGTTAGAATACCTGCCTGTCACGCAGGGGGTCGCGGGTTCGAGCCCCGTCCGTTCCGCCAAGTATTCAGAAAGCCTGATTCAGCAATGAATCAGGCTTTTGTCGTTTCTGGAGACGGTAAAACGCCGTCCCCTCCTTTATTAACGCTTCTCTACCGCCACCTTACGACCATAGCCCTGGCTGCTGACCACGCGATCCTCACGCGCAATCCAGCGATAGAACCCACCAGCCAACGCCACGCCGATAAACCAGCTAAAGTTTGCCACCTCATGCAGCGAAGGAATAAAGCTGATCACCAGCCCAATCAACACCGACGGGACGAGGGCGACGATGGCTTTCGGGTTGAATCCACCGCGATACCAGTACTGGCCCTGAGGCGTATCATCAAACAGATCTTTCACTGAAATCTGGCTGCGTTTAATCAGATAGAAGTCGCACAGCAGGATACCGAACAGCGGCCCAATAAAGGCACCCAATACGTCCAGCGTGTAGTGGATCAGCTCAGGGGACTGGAACAGGTTCCACGGCGTTAACAGCACGGAACCGACCGCCGCGATCATGCCGCCGGTGCGGAAGCTGATTTTCTGCGGCGAACAGTTGGAGAAGTCGAACGCCGGGGAAACAAAGTTCGCGACGATATTGATGCCGATCGTGGCGGTGATCATCGTCAGCAGACCAATGGCGACCGCCAGATCGTTGCCGACGCGGCTCACCGTTTCAATCGGATCGGTGATCATATGGCCGAACAGCGACTGAGTACCGGAAACAATCACCACCGTCACCACGGAAAACAGCAGGAAGTTGAACGGTAAGCCCCAGCGGTTGCCGCGACGGATTTCATTCATGCTTTTACCGTAGCGCGAGAAGTCACCGAAGTTCAGCAGTGGGCCAGAGAAGTAGGAGACCACCAGCGCGGTCGCGGTAATCATTTCCCAGACCTGCTGGCCGCCGGTGAGCTGCTTGCTGGCCAGCGTCAGCGAAATACCGTCAAAGCCCGTCTTGTACACAATCCAACCGGCCAGCGCCACCATCACCACATACACCGCCGGACCGGCGATATCGATAAAGCGCTTGATGGCGCTCATGCCGTGCCAGAACACCATTGCCTGCGCCAGCCACATAATGCCGAAGCAAATCCAGCCAAGCTGAGACAGACCCAGCCAGGACGCGTGGGTCATGGCCGCCAGCGACGGCCAGAACTTCAGCGACACCAGCATCAGCGCATTGGCGGCGAGATAGGTCTGAATGCCGTACCAGGCAAACGCAATCAGTCCGCGGATCACTGCCGGGATATTGGCACCAAATACGCCAAAGGCCTGACGACAAATTACCGCATAGGGCACGCCGGCCATCTGGCTCGGTTTGGCGACGAGGTTGGCACAGATCTGCACAATGCAGATGCCAACTAACAGGCAAAGCAGCACCTGCCAGCTTGCCAGCCCGAGGGTAAAGAAGCTCGCGGCGACCACATAGCCACCCATACTGTGTACATCCGACATCCAGAAAGAAAAGATGTTGTACCAGCTCCAGTTCTGGTCGCGAGTCGGCGCCAGGTCTTCATTACACAGCCGTGGGCTGTAGTTTGCGTGGGCTTCAACCGCCGACGCCTGGCTGACATTCTGACTATTTGGCATGAAACCTGCTCCTGTGTAGGTCACTAAACGCAAATCGGGTTTAGGGAGACATTGCAGGAATCAGGCCAGAATCGTTTTTTTGTATACAAAACTTGAGATTCATGTGTACGATTCTTTACGGAACGGATGTTTACCGGAGTAGGTAATGAAGAGTGAAACCGGCCTGAAAACGGCCTCTGACCTGAACGACAAGGACGAGCCTATCTATCAGGCGTTGATGTCGGCCATTGTGGAGCACCAGTTGCCACCGGGCAGTAAGTTGCCGGAAGAAGCGTTGGCGGAGGTGTTTGGCATCAGCCGCACCGGGATCCGCAAAGTGCTTCAGCGCCTCGCCGCGGTGCAAATGATCGTCCTGACGCCCAAACGTGGTGCACAGGTGGCGACACCCTCGGTAGAAGAGGCTCAGGATATTTTTCGCACCCGTGCCTTACTTGAATGCGCCAATCTGCCGGCGATCCTCGAACGCTGCCAGTCCACGCACCTGGTGGCGCTGGAGAAACTCAATCGCCAGGAACAGCAGGCGCACGAGGCGCACGATGGCCCGGCCGCCATCCGCCTGTCCGCGGCTTTTCATATTCAGCTGCAGGCCATTTCGGGTAATCAGGTGCTGACCGAAATGGTGACGCGATTAACGCAGCGTTCTTCTCTGGTGATTGCGGCGTATGGCGCGCCGTGGCAGCAAGGCTGCCGCTGTGACGATCACGATCGGCTGATTGACCTGTTGCGACAAAAAGCGCTGCAACCGCTGACTGACGCAATGCAGCAACATTTCGGGCATATCGTGGACAGTCTGCATTTTGAACGCAGCGGCGAGCAGCTGCCTGATTTTGGCCGCTTATTTGCAGGCTTTGGAGCGAAAGCATGAGCGCGAAGCAGATCGTTCAGGTGATTAACCCGAACACCAGCCAGGCGATGACCGCGACAATCGGCGCCGCTGCACGCGCCGTGGCTGCGCCGGGAACCGAGATCCTCGCGGTGTGCCCGTCGCAGGGCGTGCCGTCTATCGAAGGGCATTTTGATGAGGCTATCGCCGCCATCGGCGTACTGGAACAGGTTAAGGCAGGGCGAGAGCTGGGCGTCAGTGGGCATGTGATTGCCTGCTTTGGCGATCCGGGGCTATTGGCAGCCCGTGAACTGGCTCAGGGCCCGGTGATTGGCATTGCCGAAGCGGCGATGCATATGGCGACGATGGTCGCGACCCGCTTCTCGATTGTGACCACCTTGCCACGCACCTTAATCATTGCGCGGCATTTGCTCCAGCAGTATGGCTTTGAACAGCATTGCGCCGCGTTGCACGCCATCGATTTACCGGTGCTGGCACTGGAAGATGGCACCGGTCTGGCACAGGAGAAAGTGCGCGAAGGCTGTATACAAGCGAAAAAGCGAGACGGTAGCGGCGCCATTGTGCTCGGTTGTGGTGGCATGGCCACGCTGGCGCGTGAATTAACGCTGGAAATGGGTATCCCGGTCATTGATGGCGTGGGAGCCGCAGTAAAAATGGTGGAGTCGCTGGTGGCGCTGGGGTTATCGACCAGTAAACACGGTGACCTGGACTATCCTGCAAGAAAAACGCTGTCGGGTCAGTTTGCCTCTCTTAAACTGGATTAAGTCGTCCCGACTCAAGGACTTTGACCATGAATGATGCCGTAGAGAAAAAAGAGTACAGCTTTAATAAAAATTACCCGCGCGATCTTCGTGGCTACGCGGGCAATCCTCCCCATGCGGCCTGGCCGGGCAACGCGCGGATCGCCGTGCAGTTTGTGCTGAACTATGAAGAGGGTGCCGAGAACAACGTGCTGCATGGCGATGCGGGGTCCGAACAGTTCCTGTCCGATATTATCGGCGCGGCAAGCTATCCTGAGCGTCATATGTCGATGGACTCGCTGTATGAATACGGTTCGCGTGCGGGTTTCTGGCGCATCCATAATGAGTTTCAGAAACGTGGGTTGCCGCTAACGGTGTTCGGCGTGGCGATGGCGCTGGCGCGTCATCCCGAGATTGTTGAGGCCATTAAGGCTGCCGATTACGACGTGGTCAGCCACGGCTGGCGCTGGATCCACTATCAGTCGATGGATCCGAAAGCGGAACGTCAGCATATGCAGCAGGCGGTGGATACCTTAAAAGATCTGTTTGGCAAGGCGCCGACGGGCTGGTACACCGGACGCGACAGTCCGAACACCCGCCGGCTGGTGGTTGAGCAGGGCGGTTTTACCTACGACAGCGATTATTATGGCGACGACCTGCCGTTCTGGACGCAGGTCACCTGTCAGGATGGCACGGTGAAGCCGCATCTGATCATCCCGTATACCCTTGAAACCAATGATATGCGCTTTGCCACACCGCAAGGCTTTAACACCGCAGAGCAGTTTTACACCTATCTGAAAGACAGCTTTGATGTGTTGTATGACGAGGGCGAAACCGCGCCGAAGATGCTGTCGATTGGTATGCACTGCCGCCTGTTGGGGCGTCCGGGGCGTTTCAAAGCCTTGTTGCGCTTCCTGGATCACATTCAGCAGCATGAAAACGTGTGGATCTGTACGCGTCAGCAAATCGCTGAGCATTGGGTTAAGACTCATCCTGCGCCGGCGGAGTGAGTTTGCAATAAAACCGTGGCCCGAGAGAGTGGGCTACGGGGAGGCGGCATCCAGGCCGGCGTGAATCAGTTCACCCCGGCCTGGATAATCAGCGTCTGAGTGACGCACTGTCGCCGTGAGCGGTTTTACACCATCAAACTGACCTGCGCCGCCACAATGCGCCAGCCACACGGCAGCTTGACCCACGTCTGTTGCTGGCGGCCAATTTTATCCGTTCCTTCGCGGGTGAATTCGGTGCTACACACCGCATAATCTTCGCCAAAGGTGGTGATAACCGTATTGCGCAGCTCCCGGTTCAAGCCTGCTGACGGCCGTGAAGCGCGAAATTCTCTGATCTCCTCAATGCCATACAGATTCTCCCCGGCCCCTAAACGCACGGTACGATCGTCATGCCAGAACAATTCATCCAGCACCACCGTATCATTGCTGATCAGGGCTTCTTCATAGCGGTAAAATGCGGTAGTGACTTCAGCCAGAATCGCCGGGCGATCGATATATTCACTCTTCATTAGTTTGCGCTCACGTTGACGGGGGCTGCTTGCGCAATGCCCATTTTTTCCAGTGCCCATGCCGCACGCAGACAGGCCTCTTCTTTGAACGGGGCCGCAATCAGCTGCAGGCCGATCGGTAAACCGCCCGGCGTTTGCAGCGGCACGGTGGTGACCGGCAAGCCGAGGAAGGAAATCGGCTGCGTCAGCATACCCATGCTGGCGCGGATCGGCAGATCGGTGCCGTTGATGTGCATGGTTTCCTGGCCGATAAGCGTTGCGGTACTCGGCGTCGCGGGCGCGAGCAGCACGTCGAACTGCTCAAACAGCGGCAGGATCTGCTGCTTAAAGTGATGACGGAACCGCTGCGCCTGCACGTACCAGGCCGACGGGATCATCGCACCGGCCAGTAAACGCTCACGCGACAGCGGTTCAAAGCGTTCAGGCTGGGTACGCAGCGCCGGGAGATAGTGGTTGCCGCCCTCAGAGGCGGTAATGATAAACGCGGCAGTGCGCGCCAGCTCCGCCTCCGGGAAGAGCACTTCATCCTGCGCGTTCAACGCTTTCGCGGCAACTGCAACCGCTGCGCGGGCGTCTTCACTGCACCAGGTCTGGAAATAGCCGCCCAGCACGCCGCAGCGCAGGCCTTCAAGGCCGTGCTCAAGCAGGCGATGGGCGGGATGAATGGCTTTCTCCGCCTGGAAGCTGTCCTGCGCATCGCGTCCCTGCAGGACGTCGTAAACCACCGCCAGATCCTCCACCGAGCGGGTAAACGGACCGATATGATCCAGGCTGGCAACAAACGGATGGCTGCCGCTGCGGGACAGGCGGCCAAAGGTCGGTTTCAGACCGAAAATGCCACACAGCGAAGCCGGTACGCGGATCGAACCGTTGGTGTCGGTTCCCAGCGAGAAGTTAACCAGTCCCGCCGCCACGGCGGCAGCGGAGCCGCCTGACGATCCACCGGCAATCCGCTTCATATCGCGGGGATTTTTGGTCGCGCCATAATGGGTGTTCTCGGTGGTAAAGCCGTAGGCATAGGCATCCATATTCAGCATGCCGGAGAGCAGGGCGCCCGATTCGCTCAGTTTATTCACCGCAAAGCCATCCTGCTTTGCCGGCTGACGATCGCTGAACAGGCTGGCACCGGCGAGGGTGGCGTGCCCGGCAACATCAAACAGATTTTTCACCGCATACGGCACCGCGGCCAGCGGCGGGAGCGCACGGCCTTCCTTACGCAGACGATCGAGTCGATCGGCTTCGTTCAGCATGCGATCCTGCGTCACTTCCGTCCAGGCATTGATCGCCGGGTTGGCCGCTTCAATATGACTCAGCGTCTGCTGCGCGATTTCACGGGCGCTGAGCTCGCCTTTCGCCAGCGCGCCCTGAATGTCATTAATGGATAATGAGGCCGGATTCATGCTTTATACACTCCTGCCACTTCCAGACGGTCATCCAGCGGGAACGCCATCAACGGGGCGGCCATTCCGGCGATGCGGGTAAACTGCACTAACAGTTCGTCACGTCGCTGCTCGTCCAGCGGCACGCCCAGAACCTGTTCCATTTGTGCCACGTAGGCTGCCCAGTCGGGCGAAGTTTGTTTCATGATCCTCTCCTGTTAAAAACCGGCAGCGCTGCCGTTGCTTCTTGGGTCACATGCCCCTTCCAGCATGCCGTTGGTATGCCGGACGATGGCGCCGGCGTGACCAACGGCCTCGCTGTAGTCGGGCAGGGCTTCAACGTCGTGACCCAATGCGCGAAGTTGTGCAAAGGTCTGTTCGGAAAAACGGCTTTCCAGCTTCAGTGAATCGGAGGCCTGGCCCCAGGTGCGGCCGAGCAGCCAGCGCGGTGCACTGATGCACTGCTGAAGCGGCATACCCTGAACCACGTGACGGGTGAAAATGGCGGCCTGCGTTTGCGGCTGTCCATCTCCGCCCATCGACCCATACACCATGGTGCGGCCATCATTCAGGCGCGCGGCGGCAGGATTCAGCGTATGGAACGGCTGTTTGCCGGGCACCAGCGTTAACAGATGGTCAGGATCAAGGCTGAATGCCGCGCCGCGGTTCTGCCAGGTAATGCCGGTGTCGGGCAGCACCACGCCGCTGCCAAACTCGTGATAAATGCTCTGTATAAATGACACGGCCATGCCGCTGCTGTCCATTACGCCCATCCACACGGTGTCGCCCGGACCTTTGCCCGTTCCCCAGGGCGCAGCTTTCTGCTCATCGACCTGGTTCGCCAGGGTGGCCAGCACGTCGGAATCCAGCAGCGCCTGCATCTCTTCGCGCATATGCAGCGGGTCGGTGATGTAGCGATCGCGCAGGCTGAAGGCGAGTTTGGTCGCTTCGACAATGCGGTGCACGGTCTGGGCTTCATCGGCTTCCGCCATATTCAAGCGGTCGGTAATGCCAAGGATCGCCAGAGACACCAGCCCCTGGGTTGGCGGCGTCATATTGTAGACTTCGCCATACTGATGCTGAATGCGCAGCGGCACCCGGCGCTTAGCGCGGTGATTATTCAGGTCTTCCAGCGTGACCGGCATCCCCAGGCGTGACATCTCGCTGGCCAGCTTATTGGCCAGCGGACCGCGATAAAAACTCTCCAGCCCGTCTTCCGTCAGCAGGCTGAGGGTATTCGCCAGCTCCGGCTGAGTGAAGCGGCTGCCCGCTTTCGGCACTTCGCCATCAGGCAGGTAGGTGTGAGCGAAGCCAGGCTGCTTCGCCAGCTCATGGTATTTGCTTTCGGTGGCGGCAGACTGTGATTGAGTGACGGGAATGCCATCGGCAGCATAACGGATGGCATCGGCCAGTAACCGGGCAACCGGGGTGGGCGTGCCGCCAAACTCGGCTGAAATCGTTAACGCTTCAGCCCAACCGCTGACGGTGCCGGCCACGGTCAGCGCCGCTTTAGGGCCACGATGCGGAATCGACGCGAGGCCCTCATAGAAGGCGCGATCGGCGAGCGAACCGGCAGCGCCGCTGGCGTCGATGGCAATCGGGTCACCCTTTGGCGGCACGATCACCCAGAAGCCGTCTCCGCCCAATCCATTCATGTGCGGGTAGACCACGGCAATTGTCGCGGCGGCGGCCACCATCGCTTCAATGGCATTGCCGCCTTCGCGTAAGACGGCCAGCGCGCTTTCACTTGCCAGATGGTGCGGCGCCACGGCCATGCCCAGCGGGGCGATATTACTCTGAATCATTCCAGTCTCTTTTTTTAGGGTTACAGGGGAACAATGAAGCAAGAGATGTTCCAGTTTTTCAGAATCAGGGCGCTTAAGCGTGGAAAACTGCCGGCCGGCGCGGAAGAGAGAGACAAATTTCTCGTCTGACGGCAGAATGACTTCCCCGGATGGGCACGTTATTTGTATATGTTAGGTTCTCTGAAACAAAAGTTACAAGGTCAATACCATGAAGCAGCTCGATGAGCGTCTCAGAAGTCACTATCCGCAGCTCTCGCCGCAGGAGCAACGGGTAGGGGATTTTGTTTTCGATCACTTTGATGATTTGATCAGCTACAACAGCGCCGAGCTGGCCCGCCTGAGCGGCGTATCCAAGGCGACGGTGAGTCGCCTTTTCAAGCGCTTAGGCTATGAAAAATATAAGGATATGCGCGATGAACTGCGCACGCTGCGCCAAAGCGGAATGCCGTTAACCGACAACCGTGACGCCGTGCAGGGCAACACGCTGCTGGCCCGCCACTACAAGCAGGAAATGGCCAATCTCACCCAGTGGGTTAACGAGGTGGATAGCGCTCAGTTTGGTGAAGTGGTTCAGCATCTGGCCAACAGTAAGCGCGTATTTGTGGTCGGGCTGCGCAACGCCTATCCGGTGGCGCTGCACTTCCGCCAGCAGTTATTGCAGGCGCGGGGCGGCATTCAGGTGCTGCCGCAGCCCGGCCAGACGCTGTCTGAAGAGCTGGTGGAAGTGACGCAGGAGGATATGGTGGTGGTGCTGGCCTTCCGTCGTCGCCCTCGCATTATCAAGCCGTTACTGCAACAGCTGCAGCATGATGGCATCCCCACGCTGGTGATCTGTGAACCGCAGGCGCAGGCCATTATTGCACTGGCACGCTGGCAGCTTTGTGCCCCGCTGGACAGCGTTTCCGCCTTTGACAGTTACGCCTCAGCCAACAGCTTAATCAACCTGCTGGCCAATGCCGTGCTGCATGAACTTTTAACCGAAGGACGCCAGCGCATTCATCAAATCGCCGACCTTTACAGCCATCTGGACGAACTGGAACAGCGCTAATGGGGCACCATTTTGGTGCTTTGCCTGTTTATAGGGCGCTGGACCATCGCTATACCCTTTCATCATTCCCGCCCGATTGACGCGGGCTTCTGGCGCAATAGCAAACGATTGCCAGGCGAATTACTGCTACTAAAACCTTAACTTCCGGTTTCAGCGCGGTTTTTATCGCCTTATCCACCCCGCCATCCCGCACGCGGCTTGCCGCCGCAAAAAATTCTCCGCCTTTTATTCTCGCTGGCACATTAGTTGCAAATAAATTCTTCAAGAATCTTTCGTTTCATGTTTTATTACTCGGGGAACACCTAATGAAGAAAGCATTACTGGCAATGGTTGGCGCGGCACTGATGTTGACGCAGGTGACGCAGGCAATGGCCGATCAGCTGCAGGACATTGAAAAACGTGGCGTTCTGCGGGTGGCCGTTCCTCAGGACTTCCCGCCGTTTGGCTCAGTGGGTACCGATTTGCAGCCGCAGGGCTACGATATTGATATGGCGAAATACCTGGCGAAGCAGATGAAACTTAAGTTGCAGCTGGTGCCGGTGACCAGTGCCAACCGCGTGCCTTATCTGCAGACCGACAAAGTGGATCTGGTGATCTCCAGCATGGGTAAAAACCCGGAGCGCGAAAAAGTTATCGCCTTCAGCCGGGCCTATGCACCGTTCTTCCTTGGGGTGTTTGGACCGAAAGACGCGCAGCTCAAAGATGCTGCGGCGTTGAGCGGCAAAACCATTGGCGTGACGCGTGGTGCGGTGGAAGACATGGTGCTGACCGACGTGGCACCGAAAGACACGCAGCTGAAGCGTTATGAAGATAACAACACCACGCTGTCTGCCTACCTGTCTGGTCAGGTGCAGTACGTGGCGACCGGTAACCTGGTGGTGGCAGCGATTGCCCGCCAGAATGCCGACAAAGCGCCGGTGGCGAAATTTATGCTGAAGGATTCACCGTGCTTTATCGGCATGCGCAAAGATGAGCCGGCACTGAAAACCAAGGTGGACGCGCTGATTGAGCAGGCGATCAAAGACAAAACGCTGAACGGTCTGTCTGAAGAGTGGTTGAAAGCGCCACTGCCTGCAGATCTGGGCGCGTAAGGGCAGGCAATGATTGGGCAACTGAACTTTCCCGCTCTTTGGCCCTACTGGCCGGAACTGCTTTCCGGCTTGTGGGTCACCATCCAGCTGACCGTACTGGCGACCGTGGGTGGCGTCTCACTGGGGATCCTCGGCGCCGCGCTGCGTAGCGGCAAGCCCTCGCTGGTGAGTCGCCTGTGGGGCGGCTATGTCGAGCTGATCCGCAACACGCCGTTTGTGGTTCAGCTGTTCTTTATCGTCTTTGGCCTGCCAAACCTGGGGCTGAAGCTGACCGCTGGCGAGGCGGCGCTGCTGGCGATGCTGATTAACCTCGGCGCATACAGCACCGAGATTATCCGCGCCGGCATCCAGGTAACGCCGAAAGGGCAGTGGGAAGCCGGACGCGTGTTGGGCTTAACCCGACTGCAAACCTTTATGCGGGTGGTGCTGCCGCCATCGCTGAAGCGCATTTACCCGGCGCTGGTCAGCCAGTGCATTATCGTGATGCTTGGCTCGTCGGTGGTGTCGCAGGTCTCTTATGAAGAGCTGACCTTTGCCGCCAACCTGATCCAGTCGCGCACGTTTTTAAGTTTTGAAGTTTATCTGGTGACCACGCTGATCTATCTGGCGTTGTCGATTGTGATGCGTCAGCTGCTGCTGGCCGCAGGCCGTAAATGGTTAGGGAGCGCCCAGGGATGAATACCTTTACCGATTGGGACATCCTGCGCAATTTGCTGCTGGCTGCCCGCTGGACAATTTTACTGTCGCTGACCGCGTTCTTTGGCGGCACGGTGGTCGCGCTGCCGCTGGTGATGGTGCGGTTAACCCGCCGCCGCTGGCCGAACCGGCTGATCCGCGGCTACACCGAACTGTTTCAGGGCACGCCGCTGCTGATGCAGCTATTCCTGGCGTTCTTTGGCGTGGCGTTATTTGGCATTGATGTGTCCCCGTGGACGGCGGCCTCGCTGGCGTTAACCTTTTACACCAGCGCGTTTCTGGTGGATATCTGGCACGGCAGTATTCTGGCGCTGCCAAAAGGGCAATGGGAAGCCTCACGCTGTCTGGGCCTCAACTTCGGTCAGACCTTATTTCGCGTGGTGTTACCGCAGGCGTTGCGGATTGGCATTGCGCCCACCGTCGGCTTTGCCGTTCAGGTGATTAAAGGCACCGCGCTGGCGTCGATTATCGGTTTTATCGAGTTGACCAAAGCCGGCACCATCCTGAATAACGTGACCTATCAACCGTTCAAAGTTTTCGGGCTGGTAGCGCTGGGCTACTTCCTGATGTGTTATCCGCTGTCCCGTTACAGCCAGTACCTGGAGAAGAAATTCAATGCCGCTCATCACCATTAATCAGGTGCAGAAATATTATGGCGAGAACCACGTGCTGAAAGGCGTGGATCTCGATATCGATATGGGGCAAGTGATCTCCATTATCGGCCGCAGCGGCTCGGGCAAAAGTACCTTGCTGCGCTGTATGAACGGACTGGAAGGCTATCAGGAAGGCAGCATTAAGCTGGGCGGCATGACCATCACCAACCGCGATTCGCAGGCGCGTGAAATCAGCAGTTCAATCGGCATGGTGTTCCAGAACTTCAACCTGTTTCCGCATATGACCGCGCTGGAAAACGTGATGCTGGCCCCGCGCCGTGTATTAAAAAAGAGCGAAGCGGAATGCCGCGCGCTGGCCGCCCAGATGCTGGAAAAAGTCGGCCTGGGCGACCGTATGGATTACTTCCCGGCCAACCTGTCCGGCGGACAGCAGCAGCGCGTGGCGATTGCCCGAGCGCTGGCCATGACGCCGAAAGTGCTGCTGTGCGATGAAATTACCTCGGCGCTGGATCCGGAGCTGGTGGGCGAAGTGCTGAAGGTGCTGGAGCAGTTAGCCAAAGAAGGCATGACCTTAATCCTGGTGACCCACGAAATGAACTTTGCCCGTGAAGTGGGCGACCGCGTGGTGTTTATGCATCAGGGCCGCGTCTGGGAGCAGGGCGACAGCAAAAGCCTGTTCGCCAATCCGCAGACGCAGGAACTTAAACAGTTTATCTCCTCGGTGCGTGGCTTAAGTTAATCGCGCCGGTTCAGACCAAAAAGGAAAGAGCAGATGGATATCACCAAATACCCACAGATTAACCCGCCACAACGCCTGTTGATGGGGCCGGGACCGATCAATGCCGATCCGCGCGTGCTGCGCGCGATGTCCAGCCAGCTGCTGGGACAGTACGATCCGGCGATGACCCATTACATGAATGAAGTGATGGAACTCTATCGCGGCGTGTTTCGCACCGAAAACAAGTGGACCCTGCTGATCGACGGCACCTCACGCGCCGGGATCGAAGCGATCCTGCTGTCGGCGATCCGCCCTGGCGATAAGGTGCTGGTGCCAGTGTTTGGCCGCTTTGGCCATCTGCTGTGTGAGATAGCCCGTCGCTGCCGGGCAGAAGTGCACACCATTGAAGTGCCATGGGGTGAAGTCTTCACGCCGGATCAGATCGAAGATGCGATCAAAAAAGTGAAACCGCGCCTGCTGCTGACCGTGCAGGGCGATACCTCGACCACCATGCTGCAACCGCTGGAAGAGCTGGGTGCGATCTGTAAAAAATACGGCGTGCTGTTCTACACCGATGCCACGGCGTCGTTTGCCGGTAACGCGCTGGAAACCGATGCCTGGGGACTGGATGCGGTCTCTGCGGGCATGCAGAAATGTCTTGGCGGCCCTTCGGGCACCTCGCCAGTGACCTTAAGCCCGGAAATGGAAGCGGCGATCCGCAAGCGCAAATGCGTCGAGGAAGGCATTCGCACCGCGGCCCATCAGGACGGCGATGACGAGATGATCTACTCAAACTATTTCGATCTCGGAATGATCATGGATTACTGGGGACCGGAGCGGTTAAACCACCACACCGAAGCCACCAGCGCGCTGTTCGGCGCGCGTGAGTGCGCGCGTCTGATCCTGCAGGAAGGCCTCGATAACGGCATCGCCCGTCACAAACTGCATGGTGATGCGATGCTGAAAGGCATTCAGGGGATGGGCCTCGCCACCTTCGGCAACCTGAAACACAAAATGAACAACGTGCTCGGCGTGGTGATCCCGGAAGGTATCAACGGCGACCAGGCGCGCAAGCTGATGCTGGAAGATTTCGGCATTGAAATCGGCACCTCGTTTGGTCCGCTGCACGGCAAGGTCTGGCGCATTGGCACCATGGGCTACAACGCGCGTAAAGACTGCGTGATGCAAACCCTCAGCGCGCTGGAATCGGTGCTGACCCATCTGGGCTACAAAACCCCGCAGGGCGCGGCGATGCAGTCCGCCTGGGATCATTACGCCCGTGGGAGCAACTGATGAGCGACGGCCTGATGAATGCCGCCAGCGCGGCGCAGGCGGCCGCCCGGGTGATGGCACGTTGCGATCGGCTGGCGGAGATCAGCGAAACGCCCGGCATGCTGACACGCGTTTACCTGTCACCTGAGCATATGCAGGCCAATGCGCTGGTGGGCGAGTGGATGCGCGAAGCCGGGATGCGCGTCTGGCAGGATAGCGTCGGCAATATCTGCGGACGCTACGAAGGGCTGGAAACCGGCGCACAGGCGCTGCTGCTGGGATCGCACCTCGATACCGTACGCAATGCCGGCCGCTATGACGGCATGTTGGGCGTCCTGACCGCCATCGAAACCGTGCAGGCGCTGCATCAACAGCAGCAACGTCTGCCGCTGGCGATTGAAATCGTTGGCTTTGGCGATGAAGAAGGCACCCGTTTTGGTATCACCCTGCTCGGCAGCCGGGGCATTACCGGCACCTGGCCGGAAAGCTGGGTCACCCATCCGGATGGCAACAGCATTACCGTCGCCCAGGCGATGGCCGATATTGGGCTGGACGGCGAAAAAATCCAGCAGGCCGCCCGCGATGTCAGCGAGATTGTGGCCTATCTGGAGCTGCATATTGAGCAGGGACCTTGCCTGGAGCAGGAAGATCTGGCGCTGGGCGTGGTGACGGCGATCAATGGTGCCCGCCGTCTGAACTGCCAGTTTGTCGGTGAAGCCGGTCATGCCGGCACGGTGCCGATGTCGCACCGCAAAGATGCGCTGGCGGCCGCTGCCGAATGGATGGTCTTTATTGAGCAGACCACGCCGAAACACAGTCCTCAGCTGGTGGCGACGGTGGGCACGCTTCAGTGTTCCCCTGGCGCGGTAAACGTCATCCCCGGTGACGTCGCGCTGACGCTGGATGTGCGTGGGCCGGACGATCTGCCGCTGGCGGAACTGCTGTCCGATCTGCTGACTCAGGCCGAAGCCATTGCGCTGCGCCGTGGACTTGCCTTCCGCGCCGAAGAGTATTATCACATCCCGGCGACGCGCTGTGATGACGGCCTGCAGGCGGCGTTAAGCCGTGCCGTTTCCGGCGTACAGGGCCGCAGTGTTTCATTACCGAGCGGCGCAGGGCATGACGCCATCGCCATTGCCGAACGCTGGCCGGTGGGTATGCTGTTCGTGCGTAACGATCGCGGTATTAGTCATCATCCCGCCGAGGCGGTGATGGAAAAGGATGTCGCGCAGGCGATTCAGGCGTATACCCGGGTGGTGTTTGACGTGGCGTCGGGAGGCGTGAAATGAGCCTTGAACAGTTTAATCAGGCCGCCGCTTTGGACGCGAAGCAGCAGATTGCGCACTGCGTGGCGATTGCCGCCTGGTCTGAGGCGCTGGTGGCCGCACGCCCCTTTGCGTCACTGGAATCACTGTTGACCACGGCGAATGCACTGGCCGGAGAGTGGGACGCGCAGGCGCTCAACCAGGCGTTGTCTGCCCATCCGCGCATTGGTGAAAAAGCGCAGGGAACAGGTAAAGAAGCCACGCTTTCCCGCGGCGAGCAGTCCAGCGTTAACGCAGACGATGTGGCACTTAAACAGGCCCTTCAGGCGGGTAATGCCGCCTACGAAGAACACTTTGGCCGGGTATTTTTGATCCGCGCGAAAGGCCGCAGCGGTGAAGAGATGCTTTCAGAGCTGGTACGGCGGCTGGCGAACGATCCGCAGCAGGAGCAGCAGGAAGCCCTGCAGCAACTGCGAGAAATTACGCTGCTGCGTTTGAAGGAGACTTTTATATGAACACCATTACCACGCACGTGCTGGACACCGCAGTGGGCAAACCGGCCACCGGCGTGTCGATTTCACTGGAGCAGCACGGCAGCAACGGCTGGCAGCCGGTCAGCAAAGGCCATACCGATGCTGATGGCCGTATCAAGGACTTAACCCCGGAAGGCGTGGGGGCGGGACAGTATCGGCTGGTGGCCGACCTCGCCAGCTACTTTGCCGCCAGCGGGCGCGAAACGCTGTATGCCAGCGCGCAAATCGACTTCGTATTGCCCGAACAGGGTGGGCATTACCATCTGCCATTCCTGATTTCACCCTGGTCGTGGTCCACTTACCGCGGGAGCTGAGTCAGCACGCCTTTCCCGCGGTTAGCTACAGGCTAAAGGCGTCGGCATCGCGCCAGGCGGGGAACTTCTCGCGGTATTCGCGCAGGTTCTCCAGCGACAGCTCGGCATGAAGAATGGCAGGCTGATGGGCTTCACCCGCCGACAGGATTTCACCCTGCGGGCTGATGATCCGGCTGTCACCGCTGTACTGATGGTTATTGCCATCGGTGCCGACGCGATTGCATCCGGCGATATACGCCTGATTTTCAATTGCGCGCGCCAGCAGCAATGCCTGCCAGTGCGCGGCACGGGGAGCAGGCCAGTTGGCGACGTACAGTGCCAGGTCATAATCATTGCTGTTGCGGGAAAACACCGGGAAGCGCAGGTCGTAGCATATCTGCGGCAGAATACGCCAGCCGCGCCATTCGATGATTTCACGGCGATCGCCAGCCAGATAGTGATGATGTTCATCTGCCATGCGGAACAGGTGGCGTTTATCGTACTGATGGACCTTGCCTTCCGGTTCAACCAGCAGGAAGCGATTCACGGCACCTTTTTCGGTCTGAATCGCCGCGCTGCCGCCGACCATCGCTTTAGTCGCTTTTGCTTTTTCCTGCAGCCATTCGATCACCCGCGCCTGCGGCAGCGAGCTTTTGGCCGCTTCCATCGCAAAGCCGGTGGTGAACATCTCTGGCAGGATAATCAGATCCTTGCCATGCAAATCCGCTAACAGGGTGTCGAAGAAGGCGAGGTTCGCTTCGCCATCCATCCACACCAGCGGTTGCTGTAATACCGTCAGGTTTAAAGTTGACACAGGCGCTCCGCAGCAGCAATCAGCGTGGCTTCCTGTTTGGCGAAGCACAGGCGGATCAGTTTATGGGGGAAGGCATCCGCACAGAACACCGACAGCGGAATGGCGGCGACGCCCACTTCCTTCGTCAGCCACTGACAGAATTCGACGTCGTTGAGGTCCGAGACCGCACTGTAATCGGCCAGCAGGAAATAGGTGCCTTCACACGGCAGCACTTCCAGGCGGCTTTTAGCCAGCGCCTGCACGAAAACATCGCGGCGGGCACGATAGAAATCCGGCAGCTCGCGGTAGTGCTCAGGCTCTGCCGTCAGCATATCGGCTAACGCCAGCTGCGCAGGGGTGTTTACCGAGAACGTCAGGTACTGATGCACCTTACGCACTTCCGCCGTCAGCGCCGCCGGGGCCACGCAGTAACCCACTTTCCAGCCGGTCATATGGAAGGTCTTACCGAAAGACGACACGGCAATCGCCCGCTCGCGCAGCTCGGCATGCGCCAGCACGCTGGCATGACCTTGCGGATCGAAGCAGATGTGCTCATACACTTCGTCACTCAGCACATAGATTTCCTGCGCTTTTACCGCCTGCCACAGCGACTCAAAATCGCTTTTCTGCCAGACGGTGGCGGAAGGGTTGTGCGGCGTATTCAGGATCACCAGTCGGGTGCGCGGCGACAGCAGGGCAGAAAATGCCTGCCAGTCGACCCGAAATGCTGGCGGCTGCAAAGCAATGCGCTTCATCACGCCACCGGCCAGCGTCACCGCCGGGGCATAGCTGTCATAGCTTGGGTCAAAACAGATCACTTCGTCACCCGGACGCACCAGCGCGGTGATCGCCGCATACAGCGCTTCGGTTGCGCCAGAGGTCACCGTCACTTCGCTGTTGCTGTCAGGTTGGTAGCCATACAGCTCGGCGGTTTTGGCCGCGATAGCATCACGCAGCGGCTGGACACCGGTCATCGGCGCATACTGATTCGCACCCTGGCTGACATGATGCGCCAGGCGGGCTTTCAGATAGTCCGGACCGTCGAAATCTGGGAAACCCTGCGAAAGATTGATGGCGTTATGCTGCTGCGCCAGGGCGCTCATTTGCGTGAAGATGGTGGTACCCAGAGCAGGCAGTTTGCTCTCGGGAACGCATGGTGTCTGGCTCATGAATGTTAACCCTTGAATAACGGTTTTTATGATGTGTTAACCCTGTGTTGCTGCCACTATAGCGTCGATGCTACTATTTGGCAATCGAGACGCTTAGACGTCTAAATGCCACTAAAAGGCCGGAAAATAACCGGTTCAATAAGGAAAGGTATGAGCATAACCCCGCAGTTGGATCAGTTGGTGGCGGCCTGTCACTGGATCGGTGCAAAAGGGTGGGCACCGGCAACCGGCGGCAATATGTCGGTGCGTCAGGACAGTGAATACTGCCTGCTGAGTGAATCGGGCAAAGATAAAGGCGCGCTGACGCGTGATGACTTTATCCAGGTGGATATCGCCAGCAATCGGGTGCCATCAGGGCGCAAACCGTCGGCGGAAACCGGGCTTCATACCTTACTCTATCGCCTGTTTCCTGAGGCTGGTGCCGTGCTGCATACCCATACCGTCAACGCCACCGTACTTTCCCGGGTTGAGAAGGGCGCCGCATTAGTGTTGCAGGGCTATGAAATGCAGAAAACCCTCGTCGGGCAGACCTCGCACCTTGATGCCGTGCCGATTGCGCTGTTCGATAACGATCAGGATATTGATGCGCTGGCGGTGCGGATTGCGCAGTTTGCCGAACACACCCCGCTGCGTTACGGCTTTTTACTGCGTGGCCACGGGCTGACCTGCTGGGGAAAGGATGTCAATGAAGCGCGTCGTCATCTTGAAGGTCTGGAATTCCTGTTCCAGTGTGAATTACAACGTCGTGTGCTGGAGGCCAAATGATCCGCGCGATTATCACCGATATTGAAGGAACGACCAGCGATATTCGCTTTGTTCACAACGTCTTGTTCCCCTATGCCCGCGAGAATCTGTCGGCATTTGTCACCGCTTTTCAGCACCGTGAAGACGTGGCGCAAGCCTTAACCGATCTGCGTGCCGAATTGGCGCAGCCACAGGCAACGGTCGATGAACTGATCGCTGCGCTGTTTGGTTTTATGGATGAAGACCGCAAATCAACGGCGTTGAAAGCCCTCCAGGGCATGGTCTGGCACGATGGCTACGTCAGCGGCAGCTTCACTGGCCACCTGTACCCGGACGTATTGCCAGCTCTGGAAAAATGGAAGCAGCAAGGCGTTGATCTTTATATTTATTCCTCAGGCTCGGTCGCTGCGCAGAAATTATTATTTGGCTACAGCGATGAGGGTGATATCACTAGCCTGTTCAGCGGCTATTTTGATACCCATGTCGGCGCCAAACGTGAGGTGCAGTCCTACCGCAATATTGCGGCAGAAATCGACCTGCCAGCCCACGAGTTGCTGTTCTTATCTGATATACACCAGGAGTTGGATGCCGCACAGGACGCGGGCTGGAACACCGTGCAGTTACTACGCGGCGAAGCGGATGCCGAAAGCCGCCATCGTCAGGTAAACCGTTTTGATCAGATCAACCTGGAGCTGTTTTCCTCATGAGTGCACTGACTATTTTTACTGACAGCGAAGCGACCACCCCCGTGTGGCACAGCACAGACGCTGAAGAGATCCGCCAGAGACTGAATGCCAAAGACGTGCGTTTCGAGCGCTGGGAAGCCGACCGCGATCTGGGCGAAAACCCGTCAGCGGAAACGGTGATTAACGCGTATCAGCACGCTATCGACAAGCTGGTGGCTGAAAAAGGGTATCAGAGCTGGGACGTGATCAGCATGCGTGCCGACAACCCACAGAAAGAGGTTCTGCGCGGAAAGTTCCTCTCTGAGCATACGCATGGCGAAGATGAAGTGCGTTTCTTTGTGGAAGGCGCGGGCTTGTTCTGCCTGCATCTGGATGGGCACATTTATCAGATCCTTTGCGAGAAGAACGATCTGATTTCTGTCCCTGCCGGGACGCCGCACTGGTTTGATATGGGATCAGCACCACATTTCACCGCGATCCGCATCTTTGATAATCAGGAAGGGTGGATCGCCAATTTCACCGGCGACACCATCGCGGATGCCTATCCGCGTCTGCCTTAACCGCTTGCTAAGAATATGGGCGAAAGCGGCTTTCGCCCAGGTCGTTTCTTAATTCAGGCCGCCAACCTAGCCGGGAGTTAAACGTGCCGGGTGAATAAGATTTAGCTCAGGAGCAGAAATAAACCGCTGTGATAATTTAAGGGCCGTTGTGTATTTTTTGTGGGCATTTGCCTGCCATAAAAACGTCATCTTTATTTCACAGAGGGAGAATGTCTTGAGCTTATTCCATGTACTGCTGCTGGCCGTCGTGCAGGGGCTGGCAGAACTGCTGCCGGTCTCCAGCTCGGCTCACGTGATCATGACCGAGAAGTTATTGGGGCTGGATCCTTCCGCCCCGGATATGACGTTGCTACTGGTGATGCTTCACGCCGGAACCATGTTTGCGGTGATTGTGTATTTCTGGAAGAGTTGGGTAGAAACCTATTTCAGCTCAGTTCGGGCATTTAAAAAGAATATGCTGCTGATATTTTTAGCCAGCCTGTGTACCGGCATTGTCGGGCTGGTGTTATTAAAAGTGATTACCGCGCTGTATGCCAACAACGCGCCGGACTTTGAAATCGAACAGCTGTTCAGTAATACCAAACTGATAGCGGGAGGACTGGCGGCGGCGGGGCTGTTGATCCTCTATTCAGCCAGACAGAAAGAGAATAAAGACGGCGAGCTAAGCCCAAAGAGCGCGATGATCGTCGGCATCGTTCAGGGACTCTGCCTGCCGTTTCGCGGTTTTTCGCGTTCAGGTGCAACGATTTCTGCCGGGATGGCGTCTGGCGTGTCCCGCAAACGGGCGGAAGAGTTCAGCTTTGCGCTGGCCGTGGCGTTAACGCCGCCGGTGATTATTAAGGAAGTGGTCAGAGTCTATCAGCACGGTGGCCAGGCCGCTGCTGCCGGTGGTCATGGGGCGATGAGCGGGATCCTGGTGCCGTCGCTGGTGGGGATGGTGTTCAGCTTCCTGTCCGGTTTGCTGGCGCTGCGCTGGCTTTCACGCTGGCTTGAACACGGCAGATGGCACCTGTTTGGTGGTTACTGCCTGCTGGCGGCCGTGGTGGTGGGGGTGTTTAGCTAATCGCAACGCACGGAAATCCCCTTTGCCAGCAGCAGCGTATGGCAAAGGGGGAATGTTATGCGGTCGGGCGGGAAGGCTGGAAAATCCCGGCCTCAACCTGTGCGGGCGTGACCACTCCCGTATCCAGCACCCAACCGCTGATAAGCGAAGCAGGCGTCACATCGAATGCCGGGTTGTAAACCTGCGCATCTTCCGGTGCCCACTGCACGTCACCAAAACTGCCCGCTACGCCGGTCACTTCGCTGGCTGCGCGCTGCTCGATAGGAATTGCGTTGCCATCCGGGCAGGCGGGATCAAGCGTGGTATGTGGCGCGGCAACGTAGAACGGGATGCCGTGATAGTTCGCCAGCACCGCCAGGCTGTAGGTGCCGATTTTATTCGCCACATCGCCATTGGCGGCAATGCGATCTGCACCCACCCAAATCGCATCAACCTGTTTCTGCGCCATCAGGCTGGCCGCCATGCTGTCGCAAATCAGGCGGTACGGCACGCCCAGCTCACCCAGCTCCCAAGCGGTTAGGCGTCCGCCCTGCAACAACGGACGGGTTTCATCGACCCAGACGTTCGCTACGTTGCCTTCCTGCCAGCCGCGCGAAATCACCCCCAGCGCGGTGCCCACGCCTGCGGTTGCCAGACCACCGGTATTACAATGGGTTAGCAGGCGGCTGCCCGGCGTAATCAACTTCGCGCCAGCGGTGGCAATGTTGTCACACAAGGCTTTGTCTTCTTCCACCAGGCGCAGGGCTTCAAAGGTCAGCGCGGTCACAAAATTCTCCTGCGCTAACGCCTGCTTCATGCGGTCCAGATTGTTCATCAGGTTGACGGCGGTTGGCCGTGACGCGCGCAACACCTCCAGCGCCTCGGCCAGTTCGGTTTTGCTCAGCCCATTTTCAGCTAACAGGGCCAGCAGCAGGCTGGCGGAGAGGCCAATCAGCGGCGCACCGCGCACTCTCAAGGCTTTAATATGACCAACCAGTTCAGCGACGTCTGGCGTTGGGCACCAGATTTTTTTCTGCGGTAGCGCCTGCTGATCGAGGATCCAAAGCTGGTTATCACGAACTTGTAAGCTGGTTGTGCTCAGTGTCTGCATGAAGGTTAAATCCTGGTTGCGTAATCAGGGCATATTGTGCCAACATGCGGAACGGATGTATAGACGTCTGAACGGCTTGCGCAACAAATTTGCGCGAAAAAGGCTCGCACGATAAGCGATGGGCAGACTGGAACGTTTTGATGAGGATGAGTTAATGTCGCAATACCGTACCTTCACTGCAGCGGATGCCGTGGACTATGCCCGCCAGTTCGGCGGCGTTGAAAATCCAGAGAGTCTGGTGGAGTCACAGGAAATCGGTGATGGTAACCTGAACCTCGTCTTTAAAATCTTCGACAGCGAAGGCGTCAGCCGGGTAATCGTCAAGCAGGCGTTGCCGTATGTGCGTTGCGTCGGCGAGTCCTGGCCGCTGACCTTAGACCGTGCGCGTATTGAAGCCGAAGTGCTGAAGGTGCACGGCACATTCTGCCCGGCGCATACGGTAAAAATCCTGCATTACGATCCTGTGCTGGCGGTGATGGTGATGGAAGATCTCTCCAGCCATGCCATCTGGCGCGGTGAGCAGGTTAAAGGCGTGGACTATCCTCAGGCCGCCTCGCAGCTCGGGGAATATCTGGCGCAGACCCTGTTCCATACCTCTGATTTCCATCAGCATCCTCATCAGAAAAAAGCCGATGTCATCCGCTTCACTAACCCTGAACTGTGCCAGATGACCGAAGACCTGTTCTTCGATGAGCCTTACGAAATTCACGAGCGTAACGCCTATGCCCCGGCGCTTGAGCCGTTGGTCGCCTCCTTGCGGACCGACGATGAGCTGCGTCTGAAAGTGGCGGCACTGAAGCATTGCTTCCTGTCGAACGCTGAAGCCTTGCTGCATGGCGATGTGCACAGCGGGTCGATTTTTGTCGCCGAAGGCAGCCTGAAAGTCATTGATGCCGAGTTTGGTTATTACGGTCCGATTGGCTTTGATGTCGGCAGCGCGCTCGGCAACCTGTTGTTGAACTACTGCGCCTTGCCGGGCCTGCTGGCTCCGCGTGAAGCGGCAGACGTGCGCGAAAAGCGCCTGCGTGACGTCAGTGCCGCGTGGAAAAGTTTTGCCGAAGGATTTCTCGCGCTGGCGGCGGAGAAAACCACCGATCGCGCGCTGGCCTATCCGGGCTATGCGGCGGCGTTTTTGCAGAAAATCTGGCGGGATACGCTGGGCTTCTGTGGCGTGGAAATGATCCGCCGCACCGTGGGCATTTCGCAGATCGCCGACATTAAAACCATTAAAGACGACACCATGCGCGTTGAGTGCGTCCGCCAGTGCATCACGCTGGGCCGGACCTTGATCCTGGCGGCCGATCGTATCGCCGACAGCGATGCGCTGATTGCCCGCGTGCGTCAGAACGGCTGAGCCAGCGGATTATCCCTGTCGGCATGATGCCCACAGGGTGAAAGGCTCAAAAAAGGCCGGAAAGTTTCCGGCCTTTTTCATTACGTTAGCGATCAGGCCGCTTCGGTTTTGCGCGGTTGCTGTGGCTCAGCCTGCACCACCGGCAGCGCCTTTTTTACCGGCTGGGTCGCCAACGCTTCAGGTTCAAACTCATCAACGTTGATGGAACGCAGACGGCTGGCTTCCGCACGGATCAGCACGCTCGCTTCCTCCTCGCTCAGCCATTTCTCCTGCAAGCCTTGCTTAGCCAGCTCATCCAGACGGGTAAACGGCAGGTGTTTCTTCTGCTGTTTACACAGGCGATCGTGGATGGTTTCGGCGGCCATCACATCGGCCAGCGCCTCTTCAAGCTGACCGGCAGGGTTATGCTCGGTCGGCTTCAGGTACATGCCACGGCCCAGACGGGTGCGGGTGGCCGATGGAATTTGCAGAATACGCGCCAGCTGATGATCCAGACGATCTGAAGGTGCACGGCAATGACGGCCCAGCGGGAACACGGTCAGGCGTAACACACCCGCCACCAGACGGTTAGGGAAGTTACGCAGCAGATCGTCAATGGCGATTTCCGCCTGATTCAACGCATCCTGAACCCCCCAATGCACCAGCGGCAGATCGGCTTCGTTACGGCCTTCATCTTCATAACGCTTCAACGCCGCCGAGGCCAGGTACAGCTGGCTTAGCACATCGCCCAGACGGGCCGAAATGCGCTCCCGACGCTTCAGGCTACCGCCCAGCACCGACATCGAAATGTCCGACAGCAGGGCCATATTGGCGCTCAGGCGATTCAGATGCTGATAGTAACGGCGCGTGGCATCGCGGGTTGGCGAGGCGCTGGTGCGTCCGCCGGTCAGACCCAGCCACAGGCTGCGCATCTGGTTGCTGCCCACGTGACCAACATGGCTGAACAGGGCTTTATCAAACTTCACCACGTCGTTGCTCTGTGCGGCGGCCATCTCTTCCAGCACATAAGGATGGCAACGGATCGCGCCCTGACCAAAGATGATCATGCTGCGGGTAAGGATGTTGGCCCCTTCGACGGTAATGGCAATCGGCGCGCCCTGATAAGCCCGCGCCAGGAAGTTGCTTTTACCTAACATAATGCCTTTCCCGCCGGCGATATCCATCGCATCGACAATGGCGCGCTGCCCACGGTGGGTACAGTGATATTTGACGATGGCAGACAGCACCGCCGGTTTTTCACCCAGCATAATGCCGGAGGTGATCAGCGTGGCCGCGGCATCCATCACATAAGCATTCCCGGCGATGCGCGCCAATGGCTCTTCAATCCCTTCCATCTTGCCAATCGGCAGGCGGAACTGACGACGGATATGCGCATAAGCACCAATCGCCAGCGCAATACTTTTCAGGCTGCCGGTGGAGTTTGATGGCAGGGTGATGCCGCGTCCCACCGACAGACATTCCACCAGCATCCGCCAGCCCTGACCGGCCATTTTCGGCCCGCCAATGATGTAATCAATTGGCACAAAGATATCGTTTCCGCGCGTCGGTCCGTTCTGGAACGGCACGTTAAGCGGGAAGTGGCGTGTACCGATTTCCACGCCGGCGGTATCGGTCGGGATCAGCGCGCAGGTGATGCCCAGCTCTTCGGTCTGACCCAGCAGATGCTCAGGATCCGACAGCTTAAAGGCCAGACCCAGCACGGTAGCGACCGGGGCGAGGGTGATATAGCGTTTATTCCAGGTCAGGCGCATGCCCAGCACTTGCTGACCCTGCCAGTTGCCCATGCACACCACGCCCGTATCCGGAATAGCACCGGCATCCGAACCCGCTTCCGGACTGGTCAGGGCAAAGCACGGAATTTCGTCACCGCGCGCCAGGCGCGGCAGATAATGATCTTTTTGCTCATCGGTGCCGTAATGCTGCAACAGTTCGCCAGGGCCGAGTGAGTTCGGCACGCCCACGGTGATCGCCAGGATCCCTGAGACGCCAGCCAGTTTCTGCAGCACCCGCGCCTGAGCGTAAGCCGAGAAGGCCAGCCCGCCGTACTCTTTCTTAATGATCATCGCAAAGAAGCGGTGCTCTTTCAGATAGGCCCACAGCTCCGGCGGCAGATCGGCCATTTCGTGGGTGATCTGGAAATCATTGGCCATCCGGCAGGCTTCCTCAACCGGGCCTTCAAGGAACGCCTGTTCCTCTTCGCTCAGCCGTGGCTGCGGGTAGTTGTGCAGCTTCTGCCAGTCCGGCGTCCCGCGGAAAAGGTCGCCTTCCCACCAGGTGGTGCCGGCCTCGATCGCTTCTTTCTCGGTGCGGGACATCGGTGGCATCACCTTCTGGAAGGTGCGCAGCATGGATTTAGAGAACATCGCCCGACGCAGTGGCAAAAGGTTGAAAGGAAGCAGAATAATCGCCAGCGGGATCAGCAGCCACGGCGTCCAGAGATGCGCGAATGACCACGCAGCTGTCCAGGCGAGCATGATCGCACTGCTCAGCAGCAGGTTTACGCGGTGATAAAAGAGTGCGCCGATCAAGACGATCGTGGCCACGATACTGAGAACCATCATAACTAACGCTCCGTAAGTTGTAAGAGGTCTGACCTGTTGAATACAGGTTTAATGGAGAAGCTGCGCGTTAGCAATCTGTTTACATAATAATTACAACCTGGCTCACAAACCGGCCGCACCAAAAGTCAAAGCCTCAGCTTGAGGTGCAGGGCGCTTTTCGCCCCTCTCCCAACTTGGTAAACTGATGGCGACCTCACCTCTAAAGGACTTTCCCTATGTATCAGGACATCATTCGCGCCGAGCTCAACGAAGCAGCGGAAACGCTCAATAAATTCCTCAGTGACGATGCCAATATTCACGCTATCCAGCGCGCTGCGGTGCTGCTGGCAGACGCCTTCAAAGCCGGTGGCAAAGTGCTTTCCTGCGGCAACGGCGGCTCCCATTGTGACGCCATGCACTTCGCTGAAGAGCTGACCGGGCGCTACCGTGAGAACCGTCCAGGCTACCCAGCCATTGCTATCTCTGATGTCAGCCACCTGTCCTGCGTCAGCAACGATTTTGGCTATGATTTCGTCTTCTCGCGTTACCTTGAAGCGGTCGGTAAAGCCGGCGATGTGCTGTTCGGTATCTCCACCTCCGGCAACTCAGCTAACGTGATCAAAGCGGTTGAAGCCGCTCGCGCTCAGGGCATGAAGGTGATCACCCTGACGGGCAAAGATGGTGGCAAGATGGACGGCATGGCCGATGTGGAAATCCGTGTACCGCACTTTGGTTACGCCGACCGCATTCAGGAGATCCACATCAAAGTGATCCACATCCTGATCCTGCTGATTGAAAAAGAGATGGCCGAGTAGTTTTTCTGGCCAGCTGCGGCTGGCCGCTACGTGAGGATTTTCTATGTGCGAATTGCTCGGGATGAGCGCGAATGTTCCGACGGATATCTGTTTTAGCTTTACCGGGCTGGTGCAGCGCGGCGGGGGAACGGGTCCGCACAAAGATGGCTGGGGCATTACCTTTTACGAGGGAAAAGGCTGCCGCACCTTTAAAGATCCCGAGCCCAGCTTTAATTCGCCTATCGCGCGACTGGTGCAGGAATACCCGATCAAGTCCCGTTCGGTGGTGGCGCATATCCGCCAGGCCAACCGGGGCGAAGTGTCGCTGGAGAATACCCATCCGTTCACCCGTGAACTGTGGGGCCGCAACTGGACCTACGCGCACAACGGGCAGTTGAAAGGCTATAAAGGGATGGATACCGGGCCGTTCAGGCCGATCGGTGAAACGGACAGCGAGCAGGCATTTTGCTGGCTGCTGCATAAGCTGACCACCCGTTATCCGCGTACGCCGGGGAACTGGCCTGCGGTATTCCGATATATTGCTGAACTGGCGGCGGAGCTGCGTGAGAAGGGCGTGTTTAATATGCTGCTGTCGGACGGGCGGTATTTAATGGCGTTCTGTTCGACCAATCTTTTCTGGATCACCCGACGGGCACCGTTTGGCAAAGCTACGTTGCTGGATCAGGATGTCGAGATTGATTTTCAAAAGCAGACCACGCCGAACGACGTGGTCACGGTGATCGCCACTCAGCCCCTGACGGGGAACGAAACCTGGAACAAAATTGAACCAGGAGACTGGGCGTTATTTTGCCTCGGTGAGCGCGAGCGCTGATCCGGGCGCGCTGATCAGGGAACCTGGCTGGTTCAGCACGTAGTGGCCTTCATTAACACTCACTGACGGCGGCAGGCGGTTTTGCACAAATTGGGCATAGCCCGGCTGCAGCTGTTTCCAGAAGCTGTAATACACCGAATTGCGATGACGCTGCAAATTGCTGTCGGTCATGCGGAACGGGTAAATGCTCACTTCCACTCGCGGCTGGCCGTTACGCAGCGCCGCATCAACAAACTGATAGATATCGGCAATGTTGGCATCGGTCATCGCATAGCAGCCAATCGACACGCAGCTGCCGTGGATCATCAGGTATTTCCCTTCATAACCCTGCTGGCGATCGTATTCGTTGGGGAAACCGACGTTAATGGCGCGGTAGAACCGGCTGTCAGGCTTCAGCTGGGAAAGTCCCACGCTGTAAAATCCTTCCGGACTTTTAAAATCGCCCTGACGACGTTTTGGGCCTAAACCGCCCGAAAAGTTACAGATGCGGTAGCTGTCCAGCAAGCGGTAGTCGTTACCGATTTTGCCATACAGTTCAAGCGTACGTTCTTCTTTGAAAATCTGGATATACACGGGGGTGCCGAGTAATTGTTTCTTTAACTCTTTGCTTACCGGCGCGAGCGGAAGTACCGGGGAAGTGGGTACGCTGGCGAAGACGACGGCTGGCAGAAAAATCATCGCAAACAGCAGTGCGATTTTGCCCATTCTGGTTCCCTTGAAAAAGAGGGTTGGATGCTATGCCCGAAGGCAGTGTCACTTGCAATATCGGAGAAATCCGCTATCGCTGCGTCACATTAGCATTGTCTATTTTTTTATCAAGTCGCCAGTGAACAAATTCAGAAAGAAAAAATTGCCGGAAGCCTATGCCGCTGCGCTTTACCGGGCGAACGGCATATTGAAACCCGGCTGATTAACTGTATACTTATCCAGTGCGTCTGGGGGGGATATGCGTAAGATCATTCACGTTGATATGGACTGCTTTTTCGCGGCGGTAGAAATGCGCGACGATCCCAGCCTGCGTGATATCCCGATCGCTATTGGCGGCAGCCATCTGAAGCGCGGGGTTATCAGCACCGCCAACTACCCGGCGCGGAAGTTTGGCGTGCACAGCGCCATGTCCACCGCCATGGCGCTGAAGCTCTGCCCGCATCTGAAAGTGATCCCTGGCCGCTTCGAAGCCTATAAAGAAGCCAGCCAGCATATTCGTGAAATCTTCTCGCGCTACACCTCGCTGATTGAACCGCTTTCGCTGGATGAAGCCTATCTCGACGTCACCGACAGCCCGCACTGTCACGGCTCTGCCACGCTGATGGCGCGCGACATCCGCCAGACCATCGCCCGCGAACTCAATCTCACCGCTTCCGCCGGCATTGCGCCGATCAAGTTCGCCGCCAAAATCGCCTCCGATTTAAACAAGCCTGACGGGCAATATGTGATTACGCCCGACTCGCTACCGCAGTTTCTGCTGACGCTGCCGCTGGCGAAAATTCCCGGCGTCGGGAAAGTCACCGCCAAAAAGCTGGAAGAAATGGGGCTGCAAACCTGCGCCGACGTGCAGAGCACCGATCTCTCGGCGCTGTTAAAACGCTTCGGCAAGTTTGGCCGGGTGATTTGGGAACGCAGCAACGGCATCGACGAGCGGGAAGTGGTGACCGAGCGCTTACGCAAATCACTCGGCGTGGAACGCACGCTGTCGGAAGATATTCACAGCTGGGAAGCTTGCCTGGAGATCATCGATTTCCTGTATGACGAGCTGGAGCGTCGGCTAATCAAAATCAAACCCGACCGGCAGATTGCTCGCCAGGGCGTGAAGCTGAAGTTCTCCGATTTCCAGCAAACCACTCAGGAGCACATCTGGCCGATGCTGAATAAGGCGGATTTGATCGCGGTGGCGCGCAAAACCTGGGAAGAGCGACGCGGCGGAAGAGGCGTCAGGCTGGTGGGATTGCACGTTACGCTGCTGAATCCACAGCTGGAAAGGCAGTTATTGCTGGGGCTGTAAGATGGCGGAGTGTTGATCGACAGAGGTTGCCGGGGGATGAAAGAAAACGGGCGGAATGGCTTCCGCCCGTCAGCCGGCTTAAGACTTGGCCGGGATCGCCTTCAGCAGTGCGGTGAGCAGTTTCCAGTACAGGCCAACGCTTTCGATATGCACCTGCTCATCCGGTGAGTGTGGGCCGGTAATGGTCGGTCCGATAGACACCATATCCATGTCCGGATACGGCTTCTTAAACAGACCACATTCCAGACCCGCGTGGATCACCTGGATGTTGGGCGTTTTACCAAACAGCTTTTTATAGGTCTCACCGACCAGCGCCATCACCGGCGAGGACGCATCCGGCTGCCAGCCTGGGTAGTTGCCTTTGGCCACGGTTTTCGCGCCTGCCAGCTCGCCCAACGCGGTCAGCATTTCCACCACGTAGTCTTTACCGCTGTCGATCAGCGAACGGATCAGGCAGTTGATCTTCGCTTCATCGTCTTTCAGCGACACTACGCCGAGGTTCAGCGAGGTTTCGACCACGCCCTTCATCACGTCTGAATTACGGATCACGCCGTTTGGCGTGCTGTTCATCAGGGCAATAAAGGTATCGCGGCTTGCCGCCGTCAGCGCCTGGCCGCCAGCCGCCACGTTCTCAACCACGATGTTGATGTTCTTCTCTTTCAGGCTCAATTCATTCTGCAGCGTTTCCAGATAGCTCAGCGCCAGGCTTTTCAGCGCGTCGACTTTGCCTGCCGGCACGGCCAGCGTGGCCACCGCTTCACGCGGAATGGCGTTGCGCAGCGTGCCGCCGGTGAAGTCCACCAGACGCAGATCCAACGCCTTAGCGTGTGCGAACAGGAAGCGCGACAGCAGCTTGTTGGCGTTACCCAGACCGACGTGAATATCACAGCCAGAGTGGCCGCCTTTCAGGCCCTTCAGGGTCAGCTTCAGCGGCTCGTAGCCAGCCGGAACGGCTTCACGGCTGATGGCCAGCGTCGAGGTGAAATCGATGCCACCGGCGCAACCCATATAGATCTCACCTTCTTCTTCGGAGTCGGTGTTGATCAGGATATCGGCCTGTAGCCAGTTCGGCTGAAGACCAAAGGCGCCGACCATGCCGGTCTCTTCGGTCATGGTCAGCAGCACTTCCAGCGGACCGTGCTCAACGTTCGGGTCAGCCAGCACCGCCAGCGCGGACGCCATGCCAATGCCATTATCGGCGCCCAGCGTGGTGCCGCGCGCTTTCACCCATTCACCATCAATCCATGGCTGAATCGGATCTTTCGTGAAGTCATGCACGGTGTCGTTATTTTTCTGCGGCACCATATCGAGGTGCGCCTGCAGGGCAACCGGCTTCAGATTTTCCAGACCGGCAGTGGCAGGCTTGCGGATCAGAATGTTACCCACTGCATCGCGGTCGGTCGTTAAACCTTGCTCTTTCGCCCACGACAGAATGTGTTCTGCCAGTGCTTCTTCGTGGTAAGACGGGTGCGGAATCGAGCAGATTTTGGCAAAAATATCCCACAACGGCTGGGGGGAAAGTTGAGATAATTCAGACACGACAAATCTCCTGTGTCATCACCATCGGGCAGCTGGGCTGCGGATGGCGAGGATGTTTAGCGAGTGGATGACTCCCGTCAGATGCTCTGACGCGATGGGCAAAGAATATCATCGTTTCCGCAGCCGCGCTTACTTCGCGGAAGGAAAAAAGGGTCACGGCGCTGGTTTTTAGCGGCTCAGATCACTATAATTCCGCGCAACCTCTCCCATTGTACATTTTTAAGCCAACACCATTGGTCGGGACTCCTTTATGAGTGAAAAATACGTCGTCACCTGGGACATGCTGCAAATTCATGCCCGTAAACTGGCCCAGCGCCTGCTTCCTGTTGAACAGTGGAAAGGCATTATCGCGGTCAGCCGCGGTGGTCTGGTTCCCGCCTCTTTGCTGGCTCGTGAGCTGTGCATCCGCTACGTTGATACCGTATGCATCTCCAGCTACGATCACGACAACCAGCGCGAAATGACCGTGCTGAAGCGCGCAGAAGGCGATGGTGAAGGCTTTATCGTCATTGACGATCTGGTCGATACTGGCGGCACCGCTCAGGCCATCCGTGATATGTATCCAAAAGCGCACTTCGTCACCATCTTCGCCAAGCCAGCCGGTCGTCCGCTGGTGGACGACTATGTGGTCGATATCCCGCAGAATACCTGGATTGAGCAGCCGTGGGACATGGGCGTGGTCTATCTGCCGCCAATTGTTAAAGGCTGATTGACGCATGTCAAAGCAACGCCCGGTTATGCCGGGCGTTGTCGTTTTTACGAGCGTCAGGGCTGAGGCTGGGATAGACTCATCCCATGCCCCGTGCTGGAGGATCGTTACGTCATGTCACCTAAAAATCTGAGCGAAGAGCTGTTCAAACCTCGCTTCAAGCATCCTGAAACGTCATCGTTAGTTCGCCGTCTCCATCACCATAAACCGCTGCCCATCCACTCAGCATTGGAAGGGGATAGTAATGCCGGCTGGTATCGAATGATTAACCGCCTGCTGTGGACGTGGCGCGGCATCTCCCCACAGGAAATCAGCGAGGTGCTGGCACGCATTGCCGTCAGCCGCGTTGAACATACCGATGACCAGCTGCTGGATACCGTGGTCGGTTATCGCGGTGGTAACTGGATTTATGAGTGGTCGAAACAGGCCGCGCTGTGGCAGAAGAAGGCCGGTGAGGCTGAAACCGATGCGGAGGCCGGCCAATGCTGGCTGCATGCCGCCAACCTGTATGGCATTGCTGGGTATCCTCATCTGAAAGGGGATGAACTGGCCGAACAGGCACAGGTCCTGGCGAACCGGGCATATGAAGAAGCCACGCCGCGCCTGTCCGGTGAACTGAAGGAGCTGGAATTTGCCATTCCCGGCGGCAGTCCGATATTTGGCTTTCTGCATATGCCGCCAGACGTCAGCGCACCTTATCCTACCGTGCTGCTGTGTGGCAGCCTGGACTCGCTGCAAACCGACCATTATCGCTTGTTCCACGACTACCTGGCCCCGCGCGGCATTGCCATGCTGACTATTGATATGCCGTCGGTGGGCTTCTCGGCTAAATGGAAGCTGACGCAGGATGCCAGCTTCCTGCATCAACATGTTCTGCGTCAGTTGGATAACATTCCCTGGATCGATCACCAGCGCGTCGGCGCGTTTGGTTACCGCTTTGGGGCGAACGTTGCCGTCAGGCTGGCCTATCTGGAAGCGCCGCGCCTGCGGGCCGTGGCCTGCCTTGGCCCGGTGGTGCATAGCCTGCTGTGTGACAAAGCAATGCAGGACAGTGTTCCGGAGATGTATATGGATGTGCTGGCCAGCCGGTTGGGGATGGCCACCGCGTCAGACTCTGCGCTGCGCATCGAGCTTAATCGCTATTCGCTGAAGATGCAGGGATTGCTGGGACGTCGTTGTCCAACGCCGATGCTTTCCGGCTACTGGCCAAACGATCCGTTCAGCCCGGAAGAGGAATCGAAGCTTATCGTTAGCTCCTCCGCTGACGGGAAGTTGATGCCGATCCCGCTCTCGCCTGCAATGCTCAATTTTGATAAAGCATTACGTGATATTGTCGACTGGTTAGCGAAACGGCTGACGCGATGAGTTGCTATAATTCAATCCTTTGCTATAACCTTTAAGCCTTAAACTGCGGTGTTGCCGGGTTTAAGCGCCGAGAGGATTAATTAACAGGCTCAACGATGGAGGTTTACTGATGACGTTACCGAGTGGGCATCCCAAAAGCCGCTTAATGAAGCGCTTTGGATCGCTGGGGCCTTATATTCGCGAAGCGAAATGTGAAGACGACCGTTTTTTCTTTGACTGCCTGGCTGTTTGCGTCAATGTGAAACCCTCACCTGAGCTGCGTGAGTTTTGGGGCTGGTGGATGGAACTGGAAGCGCAAAGTGACCACTTCACCTACGAGTACCACTTCGGTCTGTTCGATAAAGAAGGCAACTGGAAGCCGTCGACCGTGAAAGGGAAAGAGAATAACGAACGGCTTGAAGAGACCTTACGCAATTTCCACGTGCGGCTGAAAGCGCTGCTGGAAGAGATGGAGCTGGGGCTGAAACCGGCTGCAGACTTCGCTGATGCGCCGGTCAAACTGACCGCCTGACGTCTGCTGAAGTCATAAAAAAAGCATTAAAAAAGGCTGGCAATTGCCAGCCTTTGTTTTAGACACATAACGAGGGTGGAACAACCGTAGCAGTGGCGTGTTACGGGTACTGAAAGGGATTAGAACTGGTAAGTCAGGCCAACCGCAACGACGTCGTCGTTGTTCAGACCCAGCTTGTTGTCGTCGTCCAGCTGGTTGATTTTGTAGTCAACGTAGGTGTTCATGTTCTTGTTGAAGTAGTAAGTCGCACCAACGTCGATGTATTTAACCAGGTCAACATCACCCAGTCCTTCAATGTCTTTGCCTTTAGTCTGCACGTAACCCAGTGATGGGCGCAGACCGTTATCGAACTGGTACTGTGCGACCAATTCAATGTTCTGAGCTTTGTTTGCTGCACCGGCAACCGTGGTGGTCGCACCGTTAATCACTGCGGTGCCGCTGATTGGCGTCATGTTGCGGGTTTCGGTATAGATGGCGGCCAGGTAAATGCTGTTCGCATCATATTTCAGACCGGTACCCCAGGAATCGGCTTTGTCGCCCTGGCCCCAGACACGCGCTTGCTGTGCGTTGGTGCGGTCTGAAGAGGTGTAAGCACCGCTCAGGCTCACGCCGCTATCGCCCAGCGCATAGGCAGCAGACACACCGTAGCCGTCGCCATTCTGCTTGCTGACGTCAGTACGCGAGTTAGATGAACCCGAATCGTTTTTGCCCTGATACTGCAAGGCAAACTTCAGGCCATCAACCAGGCCGAAGAAGTTAGAGTTACGGTAGGTCGCCACGCCAGTGGTACGCTGGGTCATGTAGTTATCACTACGCGCCGTACCGTCACCGCCGAATTCCGGGAACATATCCGTCCACGCTTCCACGTCATACAGCACGCCGTAGTTACGGCCATAATCGATTGAGCCGTAGTCGCCGAATTTCAGACCGGCAAAGCCCAGACGGGTTTTGTTACCGGCGTTGGCATCGCTGCCTTCAGAGTTATTGGTGTTGAACTGATATTCCCACTGGCCGTAACCGCTCATCAGATCGTTGATTTGGGTCTGACCTTTGAAGCCCATACGCATGTAGGACTTATCACCGTTGCTGCCGTCGTTGTCGCTGAAATAGTGCAGGCCTTTGATTTTACCGTACAGATCCAGCTTGTTGCCGTCTTTATTATAAACTTCTGCGGCTTGTGCAGCGGTGGACAGAGCCAGTGCGGCGGTTAAGATTGCCAGTGCGCTTTTCTTCATTTTGCTATCAATCCCGAATGAGTAAGTTTTCAAGTGGCCTTAAGACTTCTCTGAAGGCAGGAACGTTTTACCTTGAGGAGATTAAAGTTTTATTACAGTTCGACTCATTTCTTGTTATTTGCGAACTTTTGAACTAGCTGATTGTCTCGCTAAATTCCGGCTTTTCTCCCGCCGCCTGTTGGCTTCCAGCACCACACCTGTTAAAAAGTCAGTTCACGCTTTTTTTTACGTAACGGCAGGAAATAATGAGCAGCAGCCAGACCCTGGTGGTGAAACTGGGGACCAGCGTATTAACCGGCGGATCGCGTCGGCTGAACCGGGCACATATCGTCGAGTTGGTGCGCCAGTGCGCGCAACAACATGCGGCAGGCCATCGGATTGTGATTGTCACCTCGGGCGCGATGGCGGCTGGACGTGAGCACCTTGGATACCCGGAACTGCCGCCGACCATCGCCTCAAAGCAGCTGCTCGCTGCGGTGGGGCAGAGCCGGTTGATTCAACTGTGGGAGCAGCTGTTCTCGATTTACGGTATCCATATCGGCCAGATGTTATTAACCCGCGCGGATCTGGAAGATCGTGAACGTTTCCTTAACGCCCGTGACACCCTGCGCGCGTTGCTGGATAACCATATCGTGCCGGTAATTAATGAAAACGACGCGGTCGCCACCGCTGAAATCAAAGTCGGCGACAACGACAATCTGTCGGCGCTGGCGGCGATCCTGGCTGGCGCAGATAAGCTGCTGCTGCTGACCGATCAGCCAGGTTTGTTCACCGCCGATCCGCGCAATAATCCCGAAGCTGAACTGATCGGCGATGTGCATCTGATCGACGATGCGCTGCGGGCATTAGCCGGTGACAGCGTGTCCGGGCTGGGCACCGGCGGCATGGCGACCAAGCTGCAGGCGGCCGACGTGGCCTGTCGCGCGGGCATCGACACCATTATTGCGGCCGGTAATCGCGCCGGCGTGATTAGTGACGTGATCGACAGCAAGCCGGTCGGCACGCGTTTCCATGCGCTGGAAACTCCGCTGGAAAACCGTAAACGCTGGATCTTCGGTGCGCCGCCAGCCGGTGAAATTACCGTTGATGACGGTGCGCTTTCCGCCATTCTGGAACGCGGCAGCTCGTTGTTGCCGAAAGGCATCCGTGAGGTCAGCGGCAACTTCTCGCGTGGCGAAGTGATCCGCATTCGCAGCCTGCAAGGGCGCGATGTGGCGCACGGCGTCTGCCGCTACAACAGCGATGCAATGCGGATGATTGCCGGGCACCATTCCCAGCAGATCAGCGACATTCTCGGTTATGAATATGGTCCGGTTGCCGTTCACCGTGACGATATGATCGTTAGTTAAGGAGCAGCAAATGCTTGAAGAAATGGGCAAAGCCGCGAAAGCCGCGTCTTACCAGCTGTCGGTGCTGTCCACCGTGCAGAAAAATCAGGTCTTGATGACCATTGCCGATCGTCTTGAAGCGCAAAGCGCGGAGATCCTCGCGGCTAACGAGTTGGATCTGGCCGATGCGCGGCAGAACGGCATGAGTGCCGCACTGATGGATCGCCTGATGCTCAATCCGGCCAGGCTGAAAGGCATTGCCGATGATGTGCGCCAGGTCTGCCGTCTGACGGATCCGGTGGGCGTGGTGATCGACGGTGGCGTGCTGGACAACGGTCTGCGCATTGAACGCCGTCGCGTGCCGCTTGGCGTGGTGGGGGTGATTTATGAAGCCCGCCCCAACGTGACGGTTGACGTCGCCAGCCTGTGCCTGAAAACCGGCAACGCGGTGATCCTGCGCGGCGGCAAGGAAACCTACCGCACCAACGGCGCAACCGTGCGGGTTATCCAGGGCGCGTTAAAAGAACACGGCCTGCCCGCGGGTGCGGTGCAGGCGATTGAAAGCCCGGATCGTGAGCTGGTCAATCAGCTGCTGAAACTGGATCGCTATGTCGACATGCTGATCCCCCGCGGTGGCGCCGGCCTGCACAAGCTGTGCCGCGAACAGTCGACCATTCCGGTGATCACCGGCGGCATTGGCGTTTGCCATATCTTTGTCGACCAGCAGAGCGAGCTGGAAGCGGCCATAAAGGTGATTATCAACGCCAAGAAACAGCGTCCAAGCGCCTGTAACTCGGTAGAAACGCTGCTGGTGCATGCGGCGATCGCCGACAGCTTCCTGCCTGAACTGAGCCGCAGCATGGCGGAAGAGGGCATCACGCTGCATGCCGATCCGCGTTCGCTGCCGCTGCTGCAACAAGGCCCGGCTGAAGTCAGTGCGGTCACCGAAGCGCAGTACCGTGACGAGTGGTTAGCGTTGGATCTGAACGTTAAGCTGGTGGACGATCTTGACCAGGCCATCGCCCATATCCGGGAATATGGCACTCAGCATTCCGACGCGATCCTGACCCGCAGCATTCACAATGCCGATCGCTTTGTGAATGAAGTCGACTCCTCGGCGGTGTACGTCAATGCCAGCACGCGCTTCACCGATGGCGGCCAGTTTGGTCTGGGCGCTGAAGTGGCGGTCAGCACGCAGAAGCTGCATGCCCGTGGCCCGATGGGCCTTGAAGCGCTGACCACCTATAAGTGGGTGGCCTTCGGCAACGATACGGTTCGTGCGTAAGCGAACGCCGGGCGTTTATGCCTGATTTTATCGGGCAAGCAGAGCCACAGGGATGTGGCTCTGGTCGTATCCTGGGAGAAGTTGTCGCTTATTGCTGCTCAACATCGTAAGGACATTCTGCATGGTTACCCTTTCGCAAATTCTCCCTTTCGCGGCCATCGCCCTTGGCCTGGTGCTGACGCCCGGTCCAAATATGATTTACCTGATTTCCCGCTCGCTCTGTCAGGGACGAAAAGCGGGATATATTTCGCTGACCGGCGTGGCGCTGGGTTTCATGTTTTATATGGTCTGTGCCGCGCTGGGGATTACCGCGCTGATTATGGCCGTGCCGCTGGCCTACGATGCGCTGCGCATCGCCGGGGCAGCGTATCTGCTGTATATGGCATGGCAGGCGGTGTTCGGCGGAAAATCGCCGTTTCAGGTTCGCGATTTGCCGCCCGACAGCTCGCGTAAACTGTTCACCATGGGGCTGCTGACCAACCTGCTTAACCCGAAAACTGCGGTGATTTATCTGACTCTGCTGCCGCAGTTTATCCGGCCTGAACAGGGGCACGTACTGGCCCAGTCTCTGATCTTAGGCATCACGCAGATCGTCACCAGTATGCTGGTCAATGGCCTGATTATTTTCGCCGCAGGCACTATCGCTAACTTCCTTGCTCAGCGCCCAACCTGGCAAAAAATCCAGCGCTGGCTGATGGGCATGGTGCTGACCGGACTGGCCCTGCGCATGGTGATGGATGGCCGAAAATAGCGTCGCGGCCGATCGATCCCTCCGATCGACGCCCCGTTAAATCCTCGACTCACTCTCTTCTTCCGCCAGCATCTGGCGCAGCAGATCCTGTAAGGCGATCTGCTGCGGCTGACTGAGCCCTTTCAGCATCCGATCCTGGGTTTGCGTATGTACCACCAGCGCCTGCTCAATCAGCGTTAATCCCTTTGGCGTTAAGCCCACCATCATGCTGCGCTTGTCGGCCGGGTCCGGGATCCGCGCAATCAGCCCACTGGCTTCCAGCCGGCTTAACCGGTTGGTCATCGCCCCGGACGTCACCAGCAGCGAAGTGAAAAGCTGGGTGGGCGTCAGGCGGAAGGGTTCTCCGGCACGGCGCAGCGTGGCCAGCACATCAAACTCACCTTCACGAAAGCCAAACGGCGCCAGTGCGCTGGCCCGGGCTTTGCCCAGCTGCTTCATAATCCTTAACATTCTGCCGAACACCGCCATCGACGACGCATCCAAATCCGGCATGGCGTCAGCCCATTGAGCGATAACGAAATCAACATGATCTGGCATCATTTCCCTTAATTCTTTGTGGTTAACATGTTCATTAGTGCTCACCAACTATCGGCAAGGCAAAATTTATCTTAACGTTAAGATAAATCAATTCACACTGCCAGCACATCTCTGCTGAGCAACGCCTTATCCGAAGGAGTCGGTTATGAAATCTGCATTCTCTGCCATTACGCTGTTTGCCCTGCTTGTGCTGTTGGTCGGCCTTAATCTGCGGCCAATGATGGCCGCTGTCGGGCCGCTTTTGCCATTGTTACAACGGCAGGAGCAGTTGACGGGCACCACTATCAGCCTGTTAACGACCCTGCCGGTGCTGATGATGGGCATCATCGCGCTGGCCAGCGGTAAGGTGTTGCGCCGAGTCGGTTACGCGCGGGGCATCGCAGCCGGCTTAGGGATTATTACATTTGCCTGCGTGTTCAGAGGGTTTTATACGTCCGGCGGGGGGTTAATGGCAACTGCGCTGGCGGGCGGAATGGGCATTGGCCTGGTGCAGGCGGCGATGCCTGCCCTGATCAAGCGGCGCAGCGCCCGGCATACCGGTACGCTGATGGCGCTGTTTTCAACCGGGATTATGGGCGGCGCAGCGTTGGCGGCGGCAACAGCAGAACCGCTCTCGGTTTCGTTGGGGCTGAATTATGCCCTCGGCCTGGCGGCGTTGCCGGCAGCGCTGGCCCTTATCATCTGGTTCGCCGCCGAAAAAAATCAGCCGCAGGCGGCGACTCAACCGGTTCAGTCAACGTATTCGGCCTCGCGCGCCTGGCTGCTGCTGGCTTTTTTTGGCATCGGGACCGGCGCTTACACGCTGGTACTGGTCTGGCTGCCGCCGTTTTATATTGAGCAAGGCTGGAGCGCACGTAACAGCGGCTTTCTGCTCGCCGCGCTGACCTTAACCGAAGTGGTTTCCGGCTTTATCGTTTCGGCGGTGATCCACCGTTTCACCGACAGACGCGCGCCTTTACTGCTGGTGTTGCTGATGATTTTGGCCGGGCTGCTCTGTCTGGTGTTCTTCGGAGGAAAGACCGCGATCCTGTCGACCTTGCTGCTGGGGTTGGGAATTGGCGCACTGTTTCCTCTCTCGCTGATCGTGACCTTTGACCACGCCAAAACGCCGGAAGAAGCAGGTAAACTCCTCTCTTTTGTTCAGGGCGGAGGCTATATCATCGCCGCAACCATGCCGCTGATCGCTGGCATGGTGCTGGACAGCACGGCGTCACTGAATACGGCATGGATGTTGATGAGCGGCGGAATTGTGTTGCTGATGATCCTTTCCCGCCGTTTTCGGCCAGCGTGACAGGCCGCGCAGTCGCAAGTCATGTTCGGCAGTTTCCCGGCAAAGACCTTATTTCTTGCGAAATTCCCGTGGGCTGATTCCCATATGATTTCGAAACAGGCGGGAGAAATAAAGCGGATCGGTGTAGCCGACCGTTAACGCGATATGGGTAATAGCAAAACTGGTTTTGCTTAGCAACAGGCAGGCGCGGGCAATACGCTGTTTCTCACGCCAGGCAAAGACCGTTTGGCCGGTCTCTTCTTTAAATAAGTGGGCAAGGCGTGACGGGGAAAGGCAGGCACGGCGGGACAGCTGTTCGATGGTGGTTTCTTCAGCCATATGTTCGTTCAGATACTGGCAAAGTGCTTCAATGCGGGGATCGCATTTGTGGCGGTGCAAATTGGGCTGCGCGCGGAAGCACTCCAGAATCACCCGTTCAACGGCATTCATTGCCAGCGCTTCGGATAACGGTTCCTGACTGACGCTCAGCTGGATCACTTCCATAAATCGCGCCTGCATCTGACTGGCGTCTTCTGCGGCGGTAAAGGTCAGGCGGCCGATGCCATCGCGAACATTGTCCCACTGCAGCCAGTCAATCCAGTAGGTTCGCGGAATAAAATAGATCCACAAATGGTCCCAGCATTCGCTATGTTCGCTGCGGCCATAATGATGCGGTACGCCAGCCGGGAAATGCAGCACTTCGCCCGGCTGGCAGACAAAGCTGCCCTGGGACGTATGAATTTTCCCTTCACCTTTCAGGGTGATATTTAACACGTGGCCCTTCATGCCGGCAGCCCGGTTAATATAAAAGTCGAGCTTACTTCCGCGGGATATTGGGGTGAATCCTGCCACCATCCATGCGGTGAAGGTAAATCGCCTGTAGAGAGGTGAAAAATTCAGCATCCCGGTATCTTCACTATGCGCCATGGCTGCGCTTCCTGCCGACAGAATAAAGAGTTGAGCAGCATAGCCTGGGGAATTAACCCTGCAGCGATGCGGCTCACAACTTCTCAAATTTCGGAGTACCTGCGCTCAACGCAGCCTAATTTTGCAGTGGGGTTACGGGCAGCTCTGCTTCAACCGGCTGTGCAAACTTTCCTTCTGCCAGGTCAGCGGCAACCTGAGGATAAATAGCATCCAGCTTGTAGAAATAGAGCAGGACGATATTGGCCACCGCGAGGATCACCGGGAAGAATATAAACAGGAACTGGATCATCTGAATGGCGCTGGCGGGTTGCATGCCGCCTCCGCTGGTGAATCCGGCCAGGCTTAACAACCATCCGACGCTTGCCGTTCCCAACCCCATGCCAACCGTTTGTCCCAGCGTGCCCGCACTGAATAAAATCCCTTCAATACGTAAGCCGGAGACCCATTCGCCGTAATCGATGGTGTCGGCAAGGAAGGCGAACATGGTGGCACCAATGCCGCAGAAGCCAATGCTTCTGACCACCGTCGCCGCAATCACAAAGAAGGCATCCTGACGATCGAACAGCGGCAGAAGATAGCCAATACAGCAGACCAGTAATCCGCTCAGCGCCAGCTTACGTTTGCCCAGTCGTTTAATTAAAAAGGGAATAACCGTCAGCGTCAGTAATCCCGGTAAATATTGCGCCACGCTGACCCACGACATCATCGACAGGTCTTTCAGAATGTATTTGGTGTAATAAACACTGACGGTGCTGAGCGCGGTCAGGCTGGTAAAGGTGATCATTAAATACATAAAGATCATCAGCCAGTATTTATTCGCCCGTATTGCCGGCAGCACTTTCTTAAGCTCAATGTTTTCGCGGTTATCTTGCCGTACCGGCTTAATACGTTCACGGGTGCCCAGTGCGGTGATGGTAAGAAACAGCGCGGTGAAAAAACCATAAATGGCGAAGATGGTCATCCACGCACCGCTGCTGTTCCCGAACCACGCCACCAACGGCAACGTAATGACGCCGACCGTCAGCGATCCGCAGGTCGACAGGCCTTTGCGGAAGACGCTTAACACGCCGCGCTCTACGGTATCGCGGGTAATCAACGCCAGCAACGAGCCATAAGCGATGTTATTGGCGGTAAACAGAATGTTAGCCAGCAAATAGGTTACGCACACCCAGGTGACTTTAACCGCATAGCTGCTGTCCGGCACGCAGGCCAGCAGAAAGGTGGAAAGCCCGAACGGGATGGCGGTCCAGAGAACCCACGGCCGGGCTTTTCCCAGCCGGGTTTGCGTCATATCGATACGCACACCCACCCAGATGCACAGCAGGCCATCAAGCACCCTGGCAAGGAACATTAACGAGCCCACCAGTAATGCTGACACGCCCACCACGTCGGTATAGTAATAGGCGAGAAAGGTCACCATCGTGGTGTAGGTGAGGTTAGTGCCGTAATCGCCAAGGCCAAAAGAAAGACGCTCTTTCAGCCCAATCGGCTGGGTTGCCACGCCATCACTCTTCATACCGCTTCTCCGCCAGATAAAATGACAAAATCCCAACCGGCTATTTCCAGCGTTTCGCCCGGTTCAACCTGCCGGTTATCGATCAGCGAAGTGGCTTGCCCCAACGGGTTTCGCAGCTGCTGCGGCGTCTGAGAGTAATTAAAGATAAAGCACAGGTCCTTTTGCGTTTTACTTTGCGCCCGTCGGATTATCAGCGGGAAACTCACTTCCGACCTTAATGAACACAACGCCGGCGTGCTGAACAGGGTTGAGAAAACCTGCTCCATTCCGGCGGATGACAGGTTGCAGCCAATATAAGTCGCCGTCCCTTTGCCAAACTGATTGCGGGTGATGGCGGCATATTTTCCCCACTGCGGATGCTGATAGCGGGCCAAAATTTCGGTCTGTGACGATACCGGTTCCAGCAGCTCCATCCAGTCAGTCACCTGGCCCGTTTCCTCCGTCAGCGCAAAGGTCTCAGTGGACAGCTGCACCTCATCAGGCTCAACGAACAGCTGATAGGTCACGCCGCAGGCCTCGCTGATAATGCCCGGCTGGATAGCCGTGCGCACCTTTAGATCCTGATTGGCAAAGCCGGATTTAAAGGAGTAAATGATATGGCCGCCTTGCCCGACGAAGGCATTGAGTCGCTGCAACAGCGCATCGGATGCTGCGTACAGCAAGGGGACAATCAGCACGTCATAGCGGTCGATACGCGGATTGTCGGCATCAAGAATATCCATCTCGATATTTTGGCGGTACAGGGCATCGTACCAACTGCGGAAGAGATCGTTATACTGGTGGTTTTTATCGCCGCCGAACTGATGTCCGCGCCACGGATGCCAGTCAATGGCGGTCAGTCCACGGTTACTGACCAGCATCGCCACGCGATTACTTTTGCTTAAGCCACTCAGTTCGGGCGTTAAGCGCTGTAGCGTTTTGCCAATGACGCAGGCCTCGTTATAGACCGGGTTAGGCAGCAGATCGTGGCTGAGCAGGCCTTTCCAGTAGGTTTCCCACGAATTATGAATTGAATGCCAGTGCCAGTAGCCCACCAGGCTGGCACCGTTGGCGATATGGCTAAACGCCTGAAGACGCAGCTGGCCAGGGTAAGGCGTCCAGTCCTTAAAGGCCTGAGCCTGGGTTTCCAGCACAAAGTAATTTTTATCCTTGGTAGTGCGGGCAATATCCCCGGTGAAAGCGATTTCGGCGCCGGTCAGCCGCGACTGGCTGGGATGATAAACGTCCACGCCGGTGATATCGACGACCTCAGATGCAGCGAAGTGATCGACCTCGCTTCGCAAACCGAACGACCAGTTTCGCCAGTCAAAATCGAAGTTATGAGTGACGAATTGATCGGCCGATTTATATTCGCCGACCAGATCAACCTGCCAGCGCAGAAAATCGATCACCAGCTGGCGTTGAAAGGCCTGAAACTCAGCGCCGAGGCTGGCATTAATGGTGCCCTGAACCGACGGGAAATCTTCCCAGGCATCCACGCGATTACTCCAGTAATCCAGACCAAATGCCTGATTTAACGCCTGCAGATCGTCGTTGAATTTTTTCCGCAGATATTTAACAAAGGCGATCTGCACGGCCGGGCCGCTGGTTTCATAATATTTGGTTTCGTTGTCGACCTGGAAACCAATCACGGCGGGATGGGACGCGGTGGCCGTTAACAGCTTGCGGATAATCCGCTCGGAATAATAGCGATAGACTGGACTGGTAATATCCATCTTCTGCCGGGGACCATATTTATTCAGCCCCTGCGGCGTCACGGCCATCACCTCAGGATATTTCTTTGCCAGCCAGGCAGGAATAGCGTAGGTCGGCGTACCGATAATCACGCTAATATCGTTGGCCTGCATCTGGTCAAGCACGGTGATCACCGAAGTGAAATCAAATTCCCCTTCCTGCGGTTCAAAGGTGCTCCAGGTACTTTCGGCAATGCGGACATAGTTGATACCGGCGGCTTTCATCATGGCGATATCTTTTTCCAGCCGCTCCTCTGGCATATATTCGCGGTAATACGCCGTACCAAACCAGATCTTATCCATTTCAGCCTCAATGCAATCTCTGTAAGTGTGCTGCTAACTTAGCGGAGAATAATCAGCCGAAGCGGTAGCTGACTGTCGTCAACATAAAGAAATCTGCTGCCGTCAGCGCAGTCCGATCTGGATCACAAAACTCGCCGGACCGCTTTGCGCTTTCGCCGGGTTGTGTGGGTAATAAGAAGCCTGCGCGCTGCCCTGCGGGTGAGCAGGGCAGTTACTGGAAGGGGGGTTAACTTTGTTCAGCCACCAGGATCGCCAGCGTATCGGGTTCCAGCGCGACAAAAATATGTTCCTGATCGCCGGGGTAACAGATGTAATCCCCGACGCCTAACTCTTCTGGCGCTGCCTTCAGCCCCAACAGCGCGCGGCCCTGGGTGACAATAATGTGCTCGACCGATCCCGACGGATGGGGGTGAGACTGACGCTCCGATCCCGGTTGCGCCATCAGCAGGTAGATATCCCGGCGGGCGCCAGGCGGGCAGGTTGCCAGCAAAATCGCCTGATAATCGGCCTTTTCAGCCACCACCTTGCTGCCTTCACCCCGGCGAATCACCTGAGTGCTGGCGCTGACCGGCTCAAGTAATTTGGCGAACGGGATGTTCAACGCGCCGCACAAGGCCCACAGCGTTTCAATGCTCGGGTTGCCGTTAGCGGATTCCAGTTGCGATAACGTGGATTTGGCGATCCCCGCCCGACGGGCGACCTCGGCCAGCGATAAACCTGCACGCGTGCGTTCCCGTACCAGGCTTGCGGCAATAACGCTGATCGGCTGGGTCATGGTGGTCCTCTTTGTTCATTTAATCGAACGAATCGTTCGCTTGATCTCGCTGTATGTTGCGTTCATTATAATGGCGATTTCGTTCGATATGGTAAAACTTTATGCTTATGCACGCATTTTCCAGCCTGAACTCGCAGACCAAAAAAGCCATTTATCTGGTGTGCCTCGCCGTCGGCGTAGTGGGCGCTTCCTACGGTTCGCTGGCCACGGCCTATGGCTTCCCGTTATGGGTACCGCTGTTCTCCACCCTGTTTGTGCTGGCGGGGGCATCGGAATTTATGTTTGTTGCCATCATCGCCAGCGGCGGCAATCCGCTGGCGGCGGCGGTGGCGGGATTACTGGTTAACGCCCGACACTTTCCCTTCGGCATCGCGGTGCGGGATCTGGCCGGCACCCATCTTAAGGGATTGCTGGGATGCCACATTATGAATGACGAAAGCGTGGTGTTTGGTCTGTCGCAATCCACCGCGAAACAGCGTAAAGACGCGTACTGGCTCTGTGGGCTGGGCGTGGCGATCGTCTGGCCGGTTGGCGCGATGGCCGGAAGCGTGGTGGGTAAACTGCTGCCGGATATCAATGCGATCGGCCTGGATGCGGTCTTCCCGGCGATCCTGCTGGCGCTGGTGATCCCGTCACTGAAATCGAAAACCACGCTGATCAGGGCGTCGTCCGGGGCGCTGCTGTCATTGGCGGTGACGCCGTTTGTCGCCGTGGGGATGCCGGTGCTGATCTCGATGCTGGGCTTACTGACGAGGAAAAAATAATGCCGTCGAATGAATTAATTATTGCCGGGATCGCCTTGCTGTCTGTCGGCACTTACCTGATGCGTTTTGCCGGGGTGAAGCTGGGCAACCGTATGGCGCTGTCCGAGCGCACGCGGGCATTACTGTCCGATGCCGCCACCACGCTGTTGCTGGCCGTGGCGTTAGGGAATACGTTTTATGAAGGGCTGCATTTTGCCGGAACTGCGCGCGTGGCGGGCGTGGCGGTGGCGATGATCCTCGCCTGGCGAAAAGTGCCGTTAATCGGCGTGATTTTGGCGGCGGCCGTGGTTACCTCGCTGCTGCGTTACTTCGGCGTACCCTGATCCGTGGCTACCAGAACCATGACGACATGGTAAAGCAGTAAGCTATTGTTACGGATAATAAAATAAGTTCGACAGGTTTAAAGTAGGTCATGATGTTGGCAGGTGTTTAGGTTAAGTACTCAATACATCGGTAATAACGGCATAAACTTTAGGCCAAATTCGGGATTACTTTTGCTAGCAAAAAGAGGGAATTCAACCCCTGCCGCCTTGCTGTGCATTGATGCGCAGGTAAATGTTGGGAATATTCAGCGGAGCCGCTATTTTAGGGGCTGATTCTGGCGTCAGGAGACGAGAGATGGAAAGACTGGATTGCGACCGGATGTTTACCGCGGTAATGGAAACCGGCAGCTTTACCGCCGCTGCTCAACGTCTGGGCACCAGCCACGGCCAGGCGTCTAAACTCATTTCCCGCCTTGAGCACCATCTCGGTGTGCAGCTGTTTCGCCGCAGCACCCGGGCGCTGGCCGCCACCGACGTGGGCCGCGCCTATTATGAAAAAATCCGGGTGCTGCTGGCGGATTACGATGCGCTGAATGACTCGGTGCGCAACTCATCGGCTGCCCCGGCCGGAAAAGTGCGTATCTCTGCGCCCGTGACCTTCGGCACCACCCAGCTCACCCCACATCTGATCGACTTCGCGCGGCGCTATCCTGGTATCGAACTGGACGTCAGCTTTGCCGACCGGGCGGTGAACGTGGTGGATGAAGGCTTCGATCTGGCGTTGCGCATCGGCAAGCTGGCGGACAGCAGCCTGATGGCGCGAAAGCTGTGCGATATCCGCATTATCACCGTTGCCTCGCCGGGCTATCTGGCGGAGCGTGGCACGCCCGAGCACTGGGAAGCGCTGGCAAGCCATGACTGCATTATTGATACCAACTTCCGCGATCCCTGGCGCTGGCCGTTTCAGGACGAGAAGCTGGCGCTGCAGGGGCAGCCGGTTAACGGACGCCTGAAGTTCTCCAATGCCGAGGTGTGCTTAAAAGCCGCCATTGCCGGATTGGGCATCGCCCGCTTGCCTTCTTTTGTCGCCGGTGAAGCCCTGAAGAATAAAGAGGTAGTGCCGGTGCTCGCCGCCAGCGAGATTGTGCCGCTCGGCCTGTTTGCCCTCTATCCACCGGCCAAATACCTGGCCCATAAATCCCGCACCTTTATCGATTATCTGGTCCAAGCCTTTGCCGGCGAGCCCGTCTGGGAACAGGGCTGGTGATTGTTTCCATAATGGAATAAAACATCCTCAGAACCGCTGGATAATCATCATTCCGGAAATAAGATAGAGTCCTCTCATCAACGACTGAGAGGACACCACCATGACTGATACCCGTAGCGCACCCTATGCCCTGAAGCCAACCCCGCTGAAAGGATAAGGGAGGAACTATGCTGGTTAATGGAAAATGGACGGCCGAATGGCACCCGGTGCAGGCCACCGATGAGAAGGGCGGTTTCGTCCGTCAGACCTCAAGCTTTCGCCACTGGGTCACCCCAGACGGTTCCGCCGGACCGACCGGTGAAGCGGGCTTCAAAGCCGAAGTAGATCGCTATCACCTGTATGTGGCGCTGATTTGTCCGTGGGCATCCCGCACCTTGATCGCCCGTAAGCTGAAAGGGCTGGAGAAGGTGGTCAGCCTGTCGGTGGTCGAACCGTGGTTGCTGGATGAAGGCTGGCACTTTGGTGACTATCCTGGCGCAAATAAGGATGAACTGAATCAGGCCGAGTGGGTGCATCAGCTTTACACCCAGGCCGATGCCACTTTTACCGGTCGGGCAACGGTGCCGGTGCTGTGGGATAGGAAAACCCGCACTATCGTCAATAACGAGTCAGCCGATATTGTGCGCATGTTTAACAGCGGCTTTGGCGAGCTGGCAAGTCACAGTTTCGACCTCTATCCCGCGGACTGGCAGAGTGAGATTGAGGCATTAAACGCGGAAATCTATCCACGCTTGAATAACGGCGTATATCGCGCCGGTTTTGCCACCACGCAGATCAGTTATCAGGAAGCCAGCGATGACGTCTTCGCCATGCTGGAGAAGCTGGAACAGCGGTTGAGCGATGGCCGGGCATTTTTGACCGGCGACAGGCTTACCGAAGCGGATATCCGCCTGTTTGTTACGCTGATCCGTTTTGACGCGGCCTATCATGGCCTGTTCAAATGCAATCAGCGCAAGCTCAATGAATATGCCGCATTGGATGCTTACACCAAACGAATGCTGGATATTCCCGGCGTGCGGGAAACGGTGAATATCGATCATATTAAACAGGGCTATTACTCGATTAAGGCATTAAACCCCAATGGCATTGTTCCTGCCGGGCCGGATTTAACGGCTTACGGGCTGTAAGCGACTTTCATAACAGAAAGCCGTTACCTGATTTGAGGTAACGGCTTTTTTAATGTCATTCTTTTGTCATAACTCGCTCATGCCGTCGTCAGTTGCCGGGCCGTAAACTCCTCAGCGTAAACCCAACATTCTCCTGAGGAACGCAACATGAACGCATCACTGAAAAAAAAACTGAAATTGGCGGCGATCACCGGCGCTTTTCTGCTGGCAGGCGCAAGCAGCGCGGCGATGGCGCAACCGGTTCACAATATCGTGCTGGTCCACGGCGCATTTGTTGGCGGCTCGGGCTGGCGTCCGGTGTACGACATCCTTAAGCACGATGGCTACAAGGTGACGCTGGTGCAGGAGCCGCTGACTTCCTTCCCGGAAGACGTGGCCGCCACTAAACGCATTCTCGAACAGCAAACGGGTCCGGCAATCCTGGTGGGGCACAGCTATGGCGGCGCGATCATTACTGAGGCAGGCAATGATCCGCATGTGGCGGGTCTGGTCTATATCGCTGCCCATGCGCTGGATAACGGCGAAACCGAAGCCATTAACGGCAAGAAATTCCCCAATGCCGCCCATCCGTTTATGAAAACGCCGGACGGCTTCCTGATGATTGCGCCGCAAAACTTCCACAGTGACTTTGCCGCCGACCTTTCAGCGAAGCAGGCGGATTTTGAAGCCCAGGCGCAAATGCCGACCTCAGCCTCGGTGTTTACCGCAAATATTGCCGATCCGGCATGGAAAACCAAACCAAGTTGGTACATGGTGGCAAAAGCCGACAAAATCATTAATCCTGATTTAGAACGCATGTACGCCAAACGCGCCCACAGCACCACGGTGGAAGTGGCCGGGGCCAGCCATTCGGTGTACGAGTCGCACCCGAAAGAGGTTGCCGCACTGATCGAGCAGGCTGCACAACACGCGCTTAAGTAATCCTGTCCGCTGCGCCCGCTATTCTGGAGAAGACGATGAAAATTCTGGTGATTGATGATGAGCCCAAAGCCCGGGAATACATGCGCAGCGGCCTCACCGAATCTGGCTATGTGGTTGATGTGGCGGTAAACGGTCGCGAAGGGCTGTTTATGGCGCAGGAATACCATTACGACCTGATCCTGCTGGACGTGATGATGCCGGAGCTGGATGGCTGGGAAGTGATGAAAACGCTGGATGCGCAGAATATCCCGGTTATTTTCCTTACCGCGAAAAGCACCGTCGAAGACCGGATCAAAGGGCTGGAACTGGGTGCCGACGACTATCTGGTCAAGCCTTTCTCGTTTGCCGAGCTGCTGGCGCGGATCCGCACGGCACTGCGGCGCGGCGCGAACGTCAAGCGTGATGAGCTGCTGCAGGTTGGTGATTTGCAGCTGGACAGGGCGAAACGCCGCGTCGAACGGGCCGGGTTGCGCATCGACCTGACCAACAAAGAGTTCAATCTGCTGCAGCTGTTTATGCTGAATCCCGGCCAGGTGATGAGCCGCACGCTGATTGCCTCGCGGGTGTGGGATATGAATTTCGACAGTGATACCAACGTGGTCGACGTGGCCGTTCGCCGGCTGCGGCAGAAGGTGGACGAGCCCTTTGCCACGCCGCTGATCCACACCGTGCACGGCGTCGGTTATCGCTGTGAAGGTGATGGATCCTGATGAAACTGCTCTCGCTGACCACGCGCCTGTCGCTGCTGATTTCAGGCATGGTGCTACTGGTGATGATCCTCGTCGGTATGGCGCTGTATCACTCGCTGGCCCGGCAAATCAGCGTGCGTGATGATGGCGCCTTGCTGTCGCGCATGGAGCAGATCCGCACGCTGCTACTTAACGAAGACGCGCTGCAGCTGATCCGCGACAAGCCAAAACTGTTTGCCAATATGCTGGGCAATACCGAGTCGCTGCTGGTGCTGCGTTTTCCCGGTCAGCCGCCGTTAATCGAAGTCAACCCTGGCCATGCGGCGATCCCGGATCTGACGCCGGTCGCGCTGGGCCAGACGCTTCGCCTGGCAAGCGTGCATCACCAGCTAACCCATGACGGCACGCCGTTTATCTCGGCGGCGGCGCTGGCGCAAACCCGTGACGGCCCCGGCCAGCTGGAAATTATTACCGGCAGGCTGATGACCGAACGCACCGCCACGCTCAGCGACTATCGCCAGCAAATTGGCGTGCTGATTGTGCTGGCGACGCTGATTGCGGCGCTGATGGTCTGGTTCCTGACGCGCCGCAGCCTGCGGCCCTTGCACCGGCTGGCGCAGGAGACCGCCGCTGTCGACGTTCGCCATCTGTCGCGGCGCATCACCCTGACCAACGTGCCACACGAACTGCTATCGCTGGTGGCGGCATTCAACCAGATGCTGGATCGGCTGGAAACCAGCTTTCAGCAACTGAGCCAGGTGTCGGCCGATATGGCGCACGATCTGCGCACCCCAATCGCCAATCTGCTCGGCCAGACGGAAGTCGCGCTGACGCAGAAACGCAGCAATGACTACTACCTTGGGGTGATGGGATCAAACTTTGAGGAACTGCAGCGACTGGCAAGAATGATCGACAACATGCTGTTTCTGGCACGGGCAGAGGATGCCAGCCAGGCGATCAACCGTGTTGAGCAGCCGTTATCTGAGGTGTTGCAACCGCTGGTCGACTATTTTGAAGGCCCGGCGGAAGAGCGTGAAATCCAGCTGGTGTTTCCGCAACAGGGGACGGTTTACGCGGATGCCGAGTTACTGCGCCGCGCGGTGGCGAATCTGGTGGCGAATGCCATCCGCTATGCCGATGTCGGCAGTACCATCGCCATTACCCAGCAGAACGAGCCGGGCGGCGTGACGATTGCGGTCGCAAACCAGGGCACAACCATTTCAGCGGCACAACAGGCGCGGCTGTTCGATCGTTTTTATCGTGCTGACACGTCACGTCATGACTCGTCGACCGGCAGCGGCCTGGGGCTGTCAATTGTGCGCGGCATTATGCAACTGCATCAGGGACGTTACGCGGTGCAGAGTCAGTCCGGACACAGCCGTTTTTCACTGTATTTCCCTTCTGGCGATGGGAATCCTCCGCAAGATCGCTAGCTAACTTGCCTGTCGGGCGGAATAGCGACTACTGTTGACGGCTCAGGTTGGGTTTTTCCCGGAACGATTACGACAGGGAGCCGTCATGAAAAAAGTCCTCGGCACTTTTTTACCGCTTTACACCACCACGTTACTGATGCTGTTGGGCTCCGGCCTGTTAACCACCTATGTCTCGCTGCGACTGGCCCATGAAGCGGTTAGCGGCAGCATGATCGGTGCCATCACCGCCGCTAACTACTTTGGTCTGGTGCTGGGTGGCAAAGTCGGCCACAACCTGATTGCCCGCGTCGGCCATATCCGGGCCTACGTTTCCTGCGCGGGGATCATTACCGCCTCGGTGCTGGGGCACGGGCTGACAGATTATCTGCCGATGTGGATCTTCCTGCGGCTGGTGATCGGTCTGTGCATGATGTGCCAGTACATGGTGCTGGAGAGCTGGCTGAATGATGGGGCAGAAACCGGGCAGCGCGGGCTGATTTTTGGCTTCTATATGGTCGCCACCTACCTTGGCCTCTCCGCCGGGCAGATCATCCTGATGACGCAGATTGGCTCCGGGCCTTCAAGCCTGCTGATTGTCGCGTTGTGCTTTGCGCTCTGCCTGGTGCCGATGGCCCTGACCACCCGCACCAATCCGCACCCAATGACGCCTGCGCCGATGGAACTGGGCTACTTTTTCCGCGCCATTCCCCGCATTCTGCTGGTGACGCTGGCGACCGGCATGGCGATCGGTGCGTTCTACGCGATGGCCCCGGTGTACACTAGCCAGCTGGGCTTCAGTACCCAACAAACCGGCCTGTTTATGGCCATCACCATTTTTGCCGGGCTGGTTTCTCAGTTCCCGCTAAGCTGGCTGTCTGACCGCATCGACCGCAGCCGCCTGCTGCTGTTTACCGCACTGTTCTATATCCTCGCTGCGCTACCGTTGACCATGCCTTTCCACTTCAGTTTTTTCGCCATCGTGGTGGTGGCGTTTATCACCAGCATGATGCAGTTCTCGCTCTATCCGCTGATTGTGGCGATGGCCAACGATATCGTCGCACCTGAACGCCGGGTCTCGCTGACCGCCTGTCTGCTGATGGCCTACGGCGTCGGTGCCTGTATCGGGCCGTTGGTCACCGGCGCGATTATGCAGCCGCTAGGGTGCAATATGCTTTACGTCTTCTTCTGCCTTTGTGGCTGTGTGATTGCGGTGATCAGCTGGCTGGCCAGCAGACAGCGTCAAATTATTACCGACGCGCCGATCCCGCACGTGGTATTGCCTGCCAGCCTGACCAGCTCACCGCTGGCGGCGGCACTTAACCCGACAATCGCCGAAGAAGACATCCAGACCGCGATGTTTGACACCGAAGAAACCGATGTCGAAGAAAATGGCGAAGAGGAGAGTGAGTTAGAAATCAGTGAAAGCGAAATCAGATAAGGTTTAAAAATGTGATTAATTCGTTAAGGATAATCCGAAAGTTGATCACCTCTGCTGATTGTTTATACTGGCCACCAGTCTAAAACTGATTGCCACGTATAAGGGATCCTAATGTCGACCAGAGGAAAGGTTTGGTTGGTGATTATCATCGGGTGTATTGCCTTCTGGGCACTCCTCCTGCTGTGGGGAATGCCGGCATGACTGCAGGGAAGGACGATGACAACCGGGAAGTTGAAGAAGAGGGGCCGTTAGCCGGCTGGGCGTTAACCCGCAAGCAAAAATCCTTTCTGCAGTCGCTCCTCCCGGACGATGTGCCGGAGGAGCCAGAGGCTACCCAGCATCCTGACGAACCGTAAAAAATAAGCTGGGCTGAAAGCCCTCCACGTCGAGGATCATCCCGGTGCAGCGCATCCCGGCTTTGATCAGCACCTTTTGCGATGCCAGGTGATTTTCCCTGACGGTGGCGGAAATCTCGGTCATGCCGAGCTGCCGAAAGCCAAAATCAACAGCCCACCGGGCAAACTCCGTGGCCAGCCCTTTTCCCCACGCCAGCGTACTAAAGCGATACCCCAGATTAATGAAATCCTGCTGATTCACCTGGCGCACCGTCAGGCCGCCAAAGCCAATCACCTCGTCACTGCCTGTCAGCGTCAGCGCCCAATAGCCAAAGCCAAATTGCTGCCAGTGTGCAAGCCACTTATCCAACACCTCATCGGCAACCTGTTGGCTGGAAAACGGGCCGGCGGGATTGAACAGGTTGGTCGCCGGATCGCCATAGATAGCAAATAAGGCCTGGGCATCTGCGGAGGTGACCGGGCGAAGCGTCAGTCGTTGGCTGCTGTGCATAATCGTTCGGAAGTAAGGGATTGATTGCAAGACGTTATCACGCAGGATCCGCCGCTGAAAAATGAATTTTCAGCAAAATGTTAACTTAGGGCTATCTGTCATCTCCGCTCCACGAATCTGTCATCTGGCTGTGCCAGAGTAGCCTCTGCTGAAGTTAACCCGGTGCAGGGCAGCTCCGCTTATTTTGCGCGCTGCACTCATCCAGATATCCGACCAGATGAGGCTTTATGACCGTCATTGAATTGCATCAGCCTAAGTTAGCCGACACCTTTATCGATGAGAGCGTCACGCTGCGTGAGGTGGAGATTGGGCGCAGCTGTGAAATCCTCGCCCATAGCCACCTGGAGTATGCCAGCCTCGGCGATTACAGCTATCTGGGCCCGTATTGCACGGTGGCTGACAGTGAGATCGGCAAATTCACCGCCATCGCCTCTAACGTCCGGCTGGGGGCACCCAACCATCCAATCGATCGGCCCTCACAGCATCGCTTTACCTACTGCGCGGAATATTACAGCGCCACCGCCGAGCGCGATCGCGAGTTTTTCGCCGCCCGGCGGGCGGACAAGGTGGTGATTGGCCACGATGTGTGGATCGGTCATGCGGTGACGGTATTGCCCGGTGTGACGGTGGGGGATGGCGCGGTGCTTGCCGCGGGTGCGGTGGTGACCAAAGATGTCGCGCCCTACACCATTGTCGGCGGCGTGCCGGCCAGAGTGATCAAAGCGCGCTTTTCGCCCGAGGTGGCGGAACGGCTGGCGCGGATTGCCTGGTGGGACTGGCCGATGAGCGAGATCATGGCGCATCTGGCCGATTTTAAAGCGACCGACATCAACGCGTTTTGTGACCGTTGGGATCCGCTTTCCCGTTAGCGCTTACGGCTTTGACGATTTTCTGACGATCTGCCTGCGGGTAAACAGGCGTGTCATCAGGATGGCGAATAGCGCAAATGCGCCGCCCATGGCGGTGGCTTCCAGCCGGTGAGTGGCAACCGCATCGGTCTGCGTTACCCCCAGGCTGGAAATCATAAAGATCACCATCAGCGTCACAAAGAAGGTAAAGACAAAATAGGACTTTGAAATCAGTGAATAGGAGAAGGTGAAGGCGATATAGCCGCAGAGGATAAAGCTGCACACCAGGAACAACGGGCTGTGCCAGTAGCTCACCAGGGTTGCGGCCAGAATGCTGGCCATCAGCGTGCCCAGCACCCTGGCCTGAACGCGGGAAAAGGTATCCCTGTAATTATTCCGCAGGCAGAACAGCAGCGTCATGCCCGCCCAGTAACCGTTCTTCATCTGGAAAATTTCCACCGTACTCAGCGCCAGACACATGGTGAGCAGCGCATAAAACACCGACCATTGCAGATGAATTTTGTGTTTGTATTTACTCAGCGTGACGCGGAAGAACATCAGCCAGGAGCGCGGGCTGATGTCCTGTAAATGGAAGGGAAAGCGCCGGAACACCAGATACAGAAAGGCTATTTGCAACAGGCCGCCCGCGCCGGTTAACGCCGCGCGCTCGGCGGCGTATGCCATATTGCCGGCATAATAGCCGGAGACAAGATAGGCAATCGACCACTGCAACAGCATCCACCAGGCGCTGCTGTCGATATTCGCCATCGCGACATAGACACCGGCATACAGCATCGCCACGGCGATATACAGCGGCATCACGTTGCCGGTCAGACAGCCGAGCCAGGAAGAGAAGGCCAGGCCAAGGCTGGTGGTCAGCAACAGTGAAAACGACGATCCTTCCCAGGTTTTATTGGCACCGAAGGCCAGGGTCAGCGCGCCGCTGGCCATGATGCTGGCCGCAGGCACCTGCTGAAACAGGAAGCCAACGAGGAAAATCACCATAATGGCGGGCAAACAGCACAGGCCAAGCAGCATGTCATGTTTTAAAACAGGGGTCAGGCGCATCGGTGTTGGGGCTCTCTGGACTAACAATCACGTTAACGAAACACCTCAGCTTAGCAGCCCCTTGCCTGCAGATCATCACTGAAGCCGCAGACCTTTGCGGGTTGCAAAAAATGAGCCTGCTCAGTAGGCTAACGTTTCGGGTGTTGGGTCAACAATGAGAGAGTTATGCTTAAGACGTTAGTGGCGATTGCAGTGGGCGGTTCCGCAGGCAGTATTCTGCGATGGTTGCTGTCGGTGCGTCTGAACGCGATTTTTCCATCCCTTCCGCCGGGGACGCTGACGGTCAATCTGGTGGGCGGTTTTATCATTGGCGGGGCAATGGCGTACTTCTTGCGTAATCCTGAACTCGATCCGGCGTGGAAATTGCTGATTATTACCGGGTTTTGCGGGGGGTTAACCACGTTCTCCACCTTTTCGATGGAGATCGTCGGATTGATGCAGTCCGGCAATTATCTGTGGGCGATGATTTCGGTTTTCACCCATGTCATCGGCTCATTGCTGATGACCTTTGCCGGCTTCTGGCTGATTTCTCTGCTGTTCTGACCCGCAAATCACAGACCGGGCGGCAACGCGCTGCGGCTGCCCGCGAACCTCAGGCCGGTTCATCGTCGCTTTTCATTGCCAACGCGCTGGCGCTGGCGGCATCAAACAGCGACAGGCTTTCAATCTGATCAAGCATGATCACTTTACGGAACGCCATCGCGGATTTAGGTTCTGAATCCAGCGTGATCCCATGCTCGTCATACCACTTGCTGTAGTTGTGCTCGATGCACAGGCTGAGGGTTTTGCCATCGCGATAGCCGCTGAGCATCGGGATCAGCACGATATTGGCGGTGGTGGCATTGTCATAGGTGGCGGTGTGGATCATGCCGATATAGATGCGGCGGGATTTCAGCGTTACCCAGGCCAGCTCACCTTCTTCCATGCACTGGAACATCAGCCCTTCAACACCATTTGAACGCGACAGTTTCTTATAAAGTTTTTTACGGCCCGAGCTGTTCAGTTTGGCACTGCCAGACCAGCTTGAACGATACATACAGAACGTCACGGCAAAGGCCAGCATGATCACCACCGGGGCCTGAATACCCAGGAAGCTCCAGGTCATAAACTCGACCTGCCAGTGATGGTGCAATCCTTCATTCAGCTGCGGTAACGCGTTCAGCCCGGCGGAGACAATCAGCAGGATCAGCCAGATGATCCCGGTAGCGATTACCCCTTGCAGCACGAAAATACAGCCGTAAAGAGCCACAAGGAAGTAAACATCCCAGCCGAAAGAGCGTTTTACCTTAAACCGGGTAGAGAGGTCGCGACTGGTGTACCAATAGCCGCACACCATCAGCACCATAAATATTGCCGTTCCCATGTTAAGCCCTCTTCAGCGCGTTGACGTGCCGGGCAAAATCTTCACGCACATCCGGGCTGAAGATATTCACGGTTGCGCTTCCATCCTCATCAATCAGAATGCGCTCACCTTCTTCAATGGATTCTTCAATATCTTGCTGGCTCATGACTTGCAGCAGCAATTCGGGGCTGGAAAACAGGGAACATAAAAACCTGAACATGACGATCCTTTCTTAAGAGTAAGCACTAAGCCTGGTCGGCAAACCGACGCCTCTCCATAAGATTAGTATGAAATGCAACAATCAGACCTGAAGTGCCGTCCCTGGCACGCAATATCAGCTACCGGTTTGCGGCGCCGGATCGTCCTGCAGGTGTTTTTTGAAGTGGACTTCAATCTGTTCCAGCGTTTTTCCCTGGGTTTCCGGCGCAAAAATCAGCGCGAAAATCCCGCCCGCGACGCCAATCACCGCAAAGGCAAAGAAGCAGGTGGTCAGACCGAAGGCTTCCAGCAGGATTGGGAACATAAAGGCGATGGAGAAGTTGGTCATCTGCATGGCAAATACCGAGATGCCGTTGGCCATACCACGGATGCGCATCGGGAAAATTTCCGACAGCAGCAGCCAGGTCACCGGAGAGAGCGCCCCCTGCTGGAAGCTGAGGAAAATCAGCATGCCGCCCAGCACCAGATAACTGCGCAGCACGTCAGGCTGCCCGTGCACCGCTTCCGGCATCAGCCAGGTCACCAGTCCGATAGCCAGCAGCGAGCAGGTGCAGCCGATCTGGCCCACCAGCAGCAGCGGACGACGGCCAAAGCGGCTCAGCAACATGATGCCGACAAAGGTCATGATCACCGAAATCACGCCGTTGGCGATAGTTGCCAGCAGCGAGGCATTGGTACCGAGGCCGGTCGCCTGCAGCATCGTCGGCGCATAGAACATGATGGTGTTGACGCCGGACAGCTGTTGCAGCATCGCAATACCGATCCCCAGCGCCACCAGCCGCTTCATCCATACCGAGATGGTTTTCTGACGGCGGGCATTTTTCTGGCTTTTCGAATCCATCGACTTGCGGATTTCGCTCATCTCTTTTTCGACCCTGCCGGAATGGCGGGTGCGCTCCAGCACGTCACGCGCTTCGCGGTAGCGGCCATGCATCGCGTACCAACGCGGCGTGTCCGGCAGGAACAGCATGCCGACCCACAGGATCACCGCCGGTACACAGGCCACGCCGAGCATCCAGCGCCAGGTGGTCTCGCCGCCCCAAACTTCATTGATTGCCGCGTTGCTGGTGTAGGCAATCAGCTGACCGGACACAATCATCAGTTCCTGCAGGGTGACAAACTGCCAGCGGCGGTTAGCCGGGACAATTTCCGCAATATAGATTGGCACGATGGCCGCAGCGCCACCGACGGCCAGGCCGAGGATAAAGCGGAACAGGATCATCAGCACCACGTTCGGTGCCAGCGCACAGCCCAGCGAGCCGCACATAAAGATCAGCGCCATCACCAGAATGACCTTTTTGCGGCCAAACCGATCGGCCACGCGGCCGGCACAGATCGCCCCAATTGCCGATCCGAGGATCAGGAAGCTGGTGACCATCCCGGTGGTCAGTGAGGTCAGATGCAGGTCGTGCTTCATAAACAGCAAAGCACCGGCAATCACGCCGGTATCGTAGCCAAAAAGCAGGCCGCCCAGCGTGGCAATAAACGCAATTACTTTTACCAGCGGTTCGGTCGGCTGCGGTGCTTTTGCCGCCGTCGTCCCACTGTTTGATGAGTCAGTCACAAGTCACTCCCTGGAAAAACGTTATTATTCTGTTTTTAGTAGTGTGATGCAGATCACACGACCCTTAAATCTAAGACAGATATGCGAATTTGCCAGCGAAATGACGATTTTTAATTTTTTGCGAGGTAATCAGGCGGGGCGGGAAGTGACAGACAGGCTACCGGAATGAGGCCGGCAGCCTGATGCCTGCTAGGAAAGGCTGCGTGTCAGCCTTGAAGCGGGGGTAGTGGTATGCAGCCTGGGCTGGTGGTTGCCGGTCAGTGGCCGACAGCTTTCTTTGGTGATGCCACGCGCAACAACCGGCGTTTCCTGTGGAGCCGCGACGGCGATGTCGCTGCCGTTGTACTCCTGCAACCACTTCAGGTATTCGCCCAATACCTGCGCAATATCCTCACCCGGCTGGGTGGTGCGGATGTAAAGCTGCGCGGATGTTTTGCTCTTGTCCTGAATATAAATCTCGTACTTTTTATTCCAGGCTTGTGTGTCGGGACGTTCACGCAGGGTGACGTCATTAAAGCGCAGATGCTGCCAGCGCGTCAGTCGCTCATAAAAATGATTTTTATCCATGACGGATTAACCTCTCCGTTTTTTCTCTGTGTGTGTAATCAAAAAACGCCCTGGACAGGGGGCGGAATAACAGGGTTATTCGTGTAATTAGTAGAGGAAGTGTGCCAAACCCGGCGGGATAGCCGGTTGGAAGCTTAAATCTAGTCGAAATCGGCATGTTCGCCACCGCATGAAGAGATTTTAGGAAAATTACGCGTTCAGAAGAGGGGAAGCAGCGCGGCAAGCGTTTGATACAACGGGTGATGCCGCCAGAAATATCCCAACAGTTCTGAATAAGAGTCAGCGAAATCCTGTTTACTCGTGACCAAAAGGGATGGTAATTTCGGGGGCATATTATTTCAGGAGCAAGCCATGAAACAGTTAGTTATTGATATCTTAATGAAGATTGCAAAAATCGATGTAGACGCGAAGGAACTGACCGCGCAAGTCGAAGCCCAATCTCTGCTGATTGCTGCTCTGTTGCTCACTGCAGGTAAAGAAGGGGCCAATAACATTTCTGAAAACATCCAGAATGCGATTGTCACCGCCTCAAGTTCAGGTCAGGGTTTTATGCAGTCGGATGTTGATTTGCTGTTGACCCACGTTAACCGCCTGCTGGCCGTTACCCGCTACGTTGACGAGAAATCCGATACCGAAGAGCAAAGCTAAGCGCATGTGCCTGGGACAATGCACCGATGCATTCCCCCAGGCCGCATAAGCGCGACGATTACTTCACCGCCCCTTCCGTCACGCCGCTGATAAACTTACGCTGGAACACCAGGAATACCGCCACCAGCGGTAAAATCACGATCATCGCGCCAGCCATCAGCACCGGAATGTTGATGGTGTTTTTGTTCTGGAAAAACATCATGCCTATCGGCAGCGTCCTCAGTTCATCCTTGTTGACCAGAATCAGCGGGATCAGGAATTCATTCCACGTCCAGATAAACAGCAGCAGCGCCAGGGTGGTCAGCGTCGGCACGATCGCCGGCACCAGGATCCCCCACAATATGCGCGTGCGTTTCGAGCCATCCATTACCGCGGCTTCCACCAGCTCTTTGGGCACCTGCTGGAAAGCGGTGGCAATCATCAGCGTGGTAAACGGCAGCGACAGCGCCACCTGCGGCAGGATCAGCGCCAGATAGGTATTGGTCAGTCCCATCCAGTGCAATTCGTGATACAGCGGGATAATAAAGGCTTCGCTGGGCAGCACCATGCCTAACGCCATCAGCGCGGCAAACACCGTTTTACCCGGAATACGCAGGAAGGCGAATCCAAACCCGGACAGAATGCCGACCAGGATACTGATAATCACCACCGGAAACACCACCAGCACCGAGTTGAGGAAATAGGTGCTGAAATGGCCTTCCCGCCAGGCGGAAACGTAGTTGGCAAAGCTGAAGTGCGAGGGCAGGGCAAACACCCCGGCAAACAGCTCGCTTTGCGTTTTAAACGAGGTCATCAACGCCATCAGAAAAGGCAGAATGGTGACAATGGCGATCAGCCAGATAACCGCACGTGAAACAACAGGCGTAGCGCGCATCAGTGACGCTCCCGGATGGCAAAATGAATAATACTGTTGATTGCAAACACAATGATCATCCCGACGATGGCCACCGCCGAAGCGTAACCGTAGTGGCGTAAATCAAAGCCCTGTTGATACATATACAGGTTGGTCACCAGCGTGGAGGTGCCTGGTCCGCCATGGGTCATCACGTACACCAGGTCGAAGGCTTTCAGGCTGGAGATCACCGTCAGCAGCAGCGCGACGCGAATTTCAGGCCGCAGGCCAGGCAAGGTAATGCGCATAAACTTCTGCCGGCGCGACGAGCCATCCAGATCGGCGGCTTCCAGCAATGACGGGTCCATACGTTGCAGGCCGGACATAAACAGCACCAGACAGAAGCCGAAGAAGTACCAGGTGGCGACAAAGCCGACTGCCGGTAACGCCCAGTCAAAATCCCCCAGCCAGGACAGCGCCAGCTGCGGCAATCCAATCGCGCGGAAAAAGTGATCGATCGGCCCAAAGGCCGGGTTATATAACCAGCGCCAGACCACGCCGAGCACCGCCATCGGCATGATGTAAGGCAGGAAGAACAGAATCCGCAGCAGGCTGCGCTCTTTGTTATTGCGGGTATCGTTGAGGAAGCTGCACAACACCAGGCCAATACAGAGCGGGAACAGCGTGTAGAACAGCATCAGTACGGCGTTATTTTTGATCGCCACCCAGAACACCGGATCGCTAAACATCTGGATAAAGTTATTCAGCCCGATAAAAATCGGCCGGGTTGCCCCGTCCCACGAGGTAAAGCTGACGCCGACCGAGACCAGCAAAGGGAACAGCAAAAATAGCGAATAGATAAGCATTGAGGGCAAAATATACAGCGCATTTTGCAGTCGTGACTTATTAAGCATAACGGTGTTCTCGCGCGTCAAACTGAATAACGGCCCGGCCTGTCTCAGCGCCGGGCAGAGGGATTACTTTTTCAGGCTGGAGAGGTACTGCTGGTAATTGGTATCCAGTTTGTCGGTCATCTGTTGTGGCGTAAGTTTATCGGCCAGCAGCAGCTGCACATTCTCGTTCAGCGCATTGCCCATGGTCGGTGTTGCCCAGTCCACGTAGTGGCCAAGGCCATCGTGGCCGTTAACCGTGGTCCAGACGTTATACACATCGGCCAGCAACGGGTTGTCCGCCGGAAGTTTGGCATCCTTGTTGGCGCTGGCGGGCAGGAAGCCTGCCTTCAGCCATTTCTCAGCCATCTTGTCGGAGACGATGTAATCGATGTATTTGGCGGCCGCATCCTGCTGTTCTTTGGTTTTCGCCGTCAGGGTGATAGAGAAAGGCAAGTCGGTGCCGCCGACCATCAGCGGTTTGCTGACGCCGTCAAACTGCGGGAAGGCAGCGAAGTGAATATCTTTATTATCTTTGAACTGCCCCATATACCAGGTGCCGCTGACAAAGAATGCGGCCTGCCCACTCTGGAACAGCGTGGCCGCATCGTCTTTACCAATGCCCTGGAAGCCCGGGAAGAAGTAGCCTTTCTTATTCCACTCCTGCATCAGTGCGGCAGCTTTCTGCAGTTTCGCATCTTTAAAGGTGCCACCGACGTCGTAAATCAGGTCATCCATCGCTTTGCGATCGCTGCTGCTGATCTGATCCTGCCACAGCGTGGTCAGCATCTGCTGACCGGCAGAGCCGTCGAGGATGCCTAACATCAGTGGCGCCGTACCCTGTTCTTTCAGCTTCGCCATCGCGGCTTCTAACTCAGCCATGGTTTTCGGCACGGCAATCCCGGCCTTATCCAGCAGCTGCTTGTTGTAATACAGGCCGACCATTTCACCGAGGCTGGCAACGCCATACAGACTTCCGCTACCGAACTGCTGGCTGTCAGACCAGCGGTTGCGCTTCAGCATCGAGTCCGGGAAGCGCGTGGTCCAGCCATACTGTTTGGCGTAGCCGTCCAGCGGGATCAGCAGCTTCTCTTTCACCAGCGCACCCATATCACCGCCGCCCTGATTCACCTGGGCAACCTGCGGGCCGTCTCCGGAGTTCAGCGACAGTTTCAGCGGGATGCGGGTATCGTCAAAGGAGTGAACGGAACGGTCAATGCTGACGCCCGGATTCTGCGCGGTAAACTCTTTAATCGCTTCATCGATGGCCGAGGTCTGGGACGGATAGTTATAGATATCCCACTCGGACAGCTTGGTGTCCGCCTGCGCGGGCAGCTGGAACAGTGCGGTAAGCAAGCCAGCCGCCAGCAACGACAGCGCCGGGCGGGCAGGGACAGTGCGGGAAGAACGGGTAACCCTGGAAGCAGTGAACATGGATCTGTTTCTCCAACATCAAGAGAGCATCCTTTCATGATGGCAACCGACTTTCCCGCTGGTTGCATGAGGGCGTTTATAGATGATCACGTAGCCTTAGTTCATACTTACTTTAATGATTAAATAAAGTCAAACATCCCCACCGCCGCATTGCTGAAAGGTGATGCAGAGCAGAAAAACTGATAATTTTTCATTTTTCAGGGTGAAAAACTGCAGAACCGCGCTTTTCATGCTTAAACGCCGGGTTGCCTGGGGCTGCCAGGTGTTCTGTCTGGCGGCCGTTCGGGTGGGCTAATCCACTGAATGGTCATATGAAAATAGTATGTCGTCAGGGGCCATATTATCAAGGAACGGCAATGCGCCGGCATTATGGCGCGATTTTGCCGTCAGATTGCCGTCTGCGGGGGTTCTTACGCCAGACTAAAGTTCAAGACTGTGATCGACTGCATAATCTCAGCGGCTCAGGTGCGGCATAGGGGTATTATTTTTTCTTGAAAACAAAGTCGGCTTTATTTAAGTTGGTGATCTCTTCTTCTCCGACTGTATGAGCGTGGACGATGACTTTGCTTGAAGGAAAGATCCGCCCGGCAACCGCCGATGATACCGACGCCCTTTATGAGATCTGCCTGAAAACCGCGGATGCAGGCAAAGATGCCAGCGATCTGTATGCCGATCCTCACTATCCGGGCACCCGCTTTGCCGTGCCCTATGCGCTGTTTGCCCCTGATTTCGCCTTTGTTCTGGAGAAAGCCGGCAAGGTGATCGGCTATGTGGTGGCAACGCCCGACACCGTGGCGTTTGAGCAGCAGTTGCTGAAAGCGTGGTGGCCACTGCAGGTGGAACGCTTTGCCGACCGTCAGCCGGTTAAAGCGCTGGACAGTAAAATCCTCGATGCGGTTCGCCAGCCTGAAACCGCCTCTGAGGCGCTGACCAGCCGCTATCCCGCGCATCTGCATATCAATATCTTGCCAGAAGGCCAGCGCGGCGGCTGGGGGAAACGGTTGATTGAACATGAACTTGCCGCATTAAAAGCCGCAGGTGTCAGCGGCGTTTATCTCGGTATTAGCCTGCAAAATGAAGCGGTTGCCTGTTTCTATCAGCAACTCGGTTTTCAGCCGCTCTTCCGCAGCAATGCCATTTATATGGGCCAGGATCTGAACTGAGGGCGCTATGGCTACTCTGCACTTAAAAAACGTCAAAAAGTCTTACGAGCACGTCAATGTGATCCACGGCATCGATTTGAAAATCGATAACGGGGAATTTATCGTGTTCGTGGGCCCATCCGGCTGCGGCAAGTCCACGCTGCTGCGGATGATCGCCGGACTGGAAGAGATCAGCAGCGGCGAACTGTTTATCGACGATCAGGATATGACCCACCAGTCCGCTACCGAACGCGGCATTGCGATGGTCTTCCAGTCTTACGCGCTCTACCCCAATATGACGGTCAAAGGCAATCTGGCCTATCCGCTGGAAGTCGCCAAGCGGCCGAAGGCGGAAATTGCCGAACAGATTGCCATCACCGCCGAGAAACTGCACCTGACCGAACTGCTGGATCGCCATCCGCGCGCGCTCTCAGGCGGCCAGCGCCAGCGTGTGGCGATTGGCCGGGCGATCATCCGTCAGCCACGAATTTTCCTGTTTGATGAGCCGCTCTCCAACCTTGATGCCGAGCTGCGCTTACAGATGCGTATCGAGATTGCCAAACTGCATGAATCGCTGGGTAACACCATGATTTATGTCACCCATGATCAGCTGGAGGCGATGACGCTGGCGGATCGCATCGTGGTGCTGCGGCAGGGGAAAATTGAGCAGGTTGGCGCGCCGCTGGATCTCTATCACGACCCGGACAACCTGTTTGTCGCCGGGTTTATTGGCTCACCGAAGATGAACTTCGTCAGCGCCCGCGTGCTGTCTGTCGAAGCGGGTAAGGTGCGGCTGGCGGTGCCGGAGCTGAAGCTGACGTCGATTGCGTTGCCGGTGCACGCGGCGCTCGAGGAAGGGCAGAAGGTGACGCTGGGCATCCGGCCTGAGCATTTCGTCAGCGCCGAACAGGATAACCGTGAGTGGTCATTCCCCGGCACGCTGTCATTTGCCGAGCGGCTTGGCCACACCAACTATCTCTATCTGGATATTGGCCGTGAGAGTTTGCTGGTGATTGAAGCGCGGAAAATGGAGGAGGTTGAGTTGGGAGAAGAGGTGCAGCTGGCGCTTAACCCGCAGCACTGTTTGCTGTTCGACGAGCAGGGCATGCGCATTCGCTAGATTTCAGCCTGGCGTCGGTTAAGCCCGCCGCCAGAACCTGCCTGTAAACCCGTTACCCTTCTTCGTCTGCCTGCGCCGACAGCACGTCAATCAGCCGGTTCACGGTAAATCCTGCTGCGCCTAAAGCCCACATGCGGCTCGATTCGGTCAGGAACTGCAGCGGCGTCAGCTGCGGTGTCAGCTTCAGGCGATACTCCTGAAAACTCTGGCTGATCTGATCGAGTAAAATGCGCGAAGCCATTTGTGGCTCCATCGCCAGGTAGATGACATCGGGATCGTAGGCCACGGCAAGATTAGCCAGCGACAAACCCAGATGCTGACCGGCTGTCGCCAGCGTTTGCAGCGCCAGCGGCGACGGGTGTTTATCCAGCGCCAGCAGATTGGCCGGCACCGCTTCACCGGCCTGCTGCAGGGTCTTCAGAATGGCCTTGGACGAGGCGATCTCTTCCAGCGTGCACTTTGAGCCATCGTTCAGCAGCGCATTGCCAATCTCGCCTGCGGTGCCGGTACGGCCGCGATACAGCGCCCGATCCAGAATAATCCCGGCACCAATCCCTTTACCGTAGGTGGCGATAATCGCCGTCTGCGCTGCGCCAAGCTGACCGAAGACCAGCGTGGCGAGGGCCAGCGCATTGGCATCGTTCTCGATATACACCGGAATGGCAAAGCGCTCTTCCAGCAATGAGGCAATCGCCACGTGGGTCCAGTCCAGCACCGTCGAACGGATGCAGTGGCCGCTGACCGGATCGACCAGCCCCGCCAGCGCCAGACCAATCGCCGCCACGCGCTTGTCCTCAACGGTTTTCAGAAACTTTGCCAGCGCATCACTGAGCTGCTTGGGCGTCAGCTCGCCTGAGGGCATCTGCTGCTCGCCAATCAGGTTGCCGGTCAGATCGGTCAGCACAATCAGGTTACGTTCAGCATTAAGCTGGATACCGACCACCGTGGCGTAATCCGGATTCAGGCCAAGCAGGGTTTTAGGTCTGCCCATCGAGACGCGACGCAGCCCTTTTTCAATGATGATCCCCCGGCTCAGCAGGCGGTTTGCCGCCTGGGACACGGTCGACATGCTCAGCCCGCTGCGGACTTTCAGATCGGACTGGCTGATCGGGGAGTTCTCAACAATCAGCCGCAAAATGCGGGAGGTAACGTTCGGTGCGATCATAAAAGGTGCGGGTCTCAAAAAGTAAGTGGCTGGCTGTCAGCGGTCGACCGGCTCAACAGAGGCTGGCCAGACGCAAAGCACCTGACAGCGCATCTTCCTGTGCAGGCACAATCTTATTGCGCGTGGCTTCAGCCAGCCAGGGGAGAAGCGGGGCGGCCATTCCGCCCATCAGCGCCAGCGGGCCGTGGCTGGCTTGCGCCAGCGCATCCAGCATCACCGTCACTTCTGCGGCGCTTTCGGCGATCAGCTCAGCGGCAAGTTCATCACCCTGCTGAGCGGCGTCAAACACCCAGGGCGAGAAATGTCCCCAGTCGCCGGGCGTGGCGTGGCGGGTCCAGCTGAGCAGCGCATCCGGTGAGTGCGAAAAATGGCGCATCACGGCGTCAGTCAGCGGAGTGACGGCAATAATGCCGTCGTGGGCCTGTAGGGCTTTTCGCAGCGCGCGCTGACCCAGCAGGGCGCCAGAGCCGTGATCGGCAAGCGCAAATCCCCAGCCGCCGACCCGGTGAAAACGCGTGCCGTCCCAGGCCGCGCCCTGGCTGCCGGTACCGGCAATCAGCACCGCGCCCGGTTGCCCTTGATGGGCGCCCGCGCAGGCGATATCGACGTCAGAGAATAACGAGAGTCGGGCAAAAGAAGACGGATGTTGCTGCAGACGCTGGTCAACCGACGGCACATTCGCCCCTGCCAGTCCCCAGACGGCGTGGGTATTTTTACGTGCCGATAAAGGCAGGTCAGCGGCGATAAAGGTCTGTTCAATCAGCGTGTTGACGCGGTCCAGCGCGCCGGTGAAATCAGAATAGACGTTGGCCGATCCGCCGGTGCACTCCGCGAGGATCCTGCCGTCAGGCGTCGTGAGTCTGGTCCGGCAATGCGTGCCGCCGCCATCTACTCCGATCAAAAATTCTGATTGCATGATCCTCCCGTGACCGGCGTTGACCCACATTGTGGCGAAAAACTACTGGCTATTTTGCTCGAAACGATAAAATAAAAAAACTTAAATCGCAATAACAAATAAATATGGATAGGTTTGTTAATATTATAATGATTTAAATCAACTGTTTAATTATAAATGTGTTTTTTGTTTGAGCTTTCATTGTTGACATTAGTTTTTCTGTCGTACTAAGTTGGTGTCCAACAATTGCGCGATCCCGGATGCCGACCACACCGTATCAGGGACGCTTTTCTTTTTCCGTGACCAAAGATGGGCAGAGGGCAATATGAAAGTAGCGATCATCGGACTGGGCTTTCGGCTTTCCAATGTAGTGAATGAGTTCAACAAAGCCGATCCGGATTTCAGTATTGTCGGGTATGTCGATCCGGCACCCGCAGGCATACCTAACCTTGAGAAGTTTGGTATTCCTGCCGGAAAAGCGTTTGCCACGCTGGACGACATGCTGGCAGCTGGCGGGTTTGATCTGCTGATGGTCGGCTCACCTAACTATCTGCACCTTGAGCATATTGAAGCCGGACTGAAGGCCGGCAAGCGGGTGTTCACGGAAAAACCGGTGGTGATCAACGAAGCGCAGACCATGGCGCTGGCAAAACTGATTAGCCAGTATGGTCAGGAGAATATTCTGGTGGGGCTGGTGCTGCGCTACTCGCCGCTTTACCACGATCTGTTACAGGCCAAGGCGGAAAACCGGCTGGGTGAAATTACCTCTATCGAAGCCACCGAGCACATCAAGCCCTATCACGGAGCGTTCTTTATGCGCGACTGGCGTCGCTACGAGCGCTATGCCGGTCCCTACATTCTGGAAAAATGCTGCCACGATATCGATCTCTATCAGGGATTAATGGGAGAACGACCGGTGCGGGTTGCCAGCTTCGGTGGCCGCAAATCCTTCACCCCGCAACATGCACCGCAGGGCGCGATTACCGCCGATTCCGAGCTGTATCATATCAAGCCCAGCGGCTGGTCGAGCACCGAAGCGGTGTTCGAAAGCGATGCGGATATTGTTGATTATCAGACGGCGATTGTGGAGTACGCTGGCGGTGCCACCTTGGCATTTCACGCCAACCTCAACGTGCCGGATGAGTTCCGCCGTTTCTGCGTGATGGGCACCGATGGCATGGCCGAAGGTGACTTTGTACGCAACTACTTCCGCGTCCATGACGCGCGCACCGGCGAGAAAACCGTTGCAACAGAGTATGAAGGCAATGCTTACGATGGCCATTACGGCGCGGATGCGTTGATGGCTGCGGAGATTGTGAAGCACATTAAAACCGGTTCGCTGCTGAAGGTGTCGGTGATTGATGCACTGGAGGCGGGACTGACGGCGATAAAAATTGATGAGGCGCGTAAGTCGCGAACGGTTATCGATCTGACGGACTGCTGGAACACCTTTGACGCCAATTTGGGCCGCTAATTCACTCCCTTCCTGAAACTGTCAGCCTGGCATTTCCCCCGCAGGCTGGCCTTCTGATGGCACTCTGACTGACTGCTTGACCGCCGAAGCCGACGGTCATTTTTCTCCGTTAACGCGGGTAATTGTCGTTCCTTCATTGCGGTGGACCTCACCGCACAGCAACACCGCATCCGGCCGACGCTGGTGAATACGGCCGGCCATCTGTTCACAGGCGACCTGGGTGGGGAAAATGTGCTCAGAAACCGGCAATGCATCACAGGCATCATGGCCACAGGCGCTGACCAGTAAAACGAAGCCAATTAACATAGCTCACCCCTTTGATGAATCAGACCCAATATTCAGTATAGTCCAGCAGCGAGACGGCTGTGGTATCGCCCTGTGTGCTGAGGTGATATAAAAAAGGGCAACCATGCGTAATCCTTTCAGGGAGATGTTCTGATGCAATTCACCGGTCTTTCCGCTTTCCCCATCACACCCGCCAGTGAACAGGGTGTGGTTGATGTTGTTGCACTGGAAAAGGTTCTACTGCGACTGAAGCAGGCGAAGGTCAATTCCGTCGGCCTGCTCGGTAGCACCGGGCTGTATGCGTTTCTGCGGCGGGAAGAGAAGCGCCGTGCGATTGAAGCGGCCGTAGACTGCCTGCAAGGCGAGATCCCGATTATCGTCAGCGCCGGTGCGCTGCGCACTGATGACGCAATCCAGCTGGCTGAGGATGCGCAGGCGGCGGGCGCAAATGGGATCCTGCTGGCGCCGGTGTCCTATACGCCGCTGACGGAAGAGGAAGTGTTCCAGCATTACGCGGCGGTGGCGCAGAGCACCTCGCTGCCAATCTGCATCTATAACAATCCCGGCACTACGCACTTCACCTTTACGCCGAGCCTGCTGGCTCGTCTTGGCACGCTGCCCACGGTGAAAGCGCTGAAGCAGCCGTCATCCGATAAAACCGATAAAGATCTGGTGGCCGATCTGCGCGGACGCTTCGCGGACGATTTTGCCCTTGGCTTTAGCGTCGACTGGCATGCGCCAGAAGCCCTGTACGCCGGTGGCGACGTCTGGTTCAGCGTGTTGGGCGGATTGCTGCCAAAACAGGCGATGGCGCTGACGGAGGCCGCATTACGCAAGGATGGCCAACAGCTGGCCCAGCTCAACGCTGAACTTCAGCCAATGTGGACCTTATTCAAGACCCTCAGCAGCCTGCGCGTGATGGTCAGCGCGGCGGAAATTCTGGGGATTTGTCAGCCGGTATTGCCACGTCCATTACTGCCGCTGCGGCCTGAGGATTATAAAAAAGTGGAGATGGTGCTGCGGGATTTACAGCTGGACTAGCCAATGAAAAAGGCCTTCCCGTGAGGAAAGGCCTCTGCAATCCGCATTACGCATCCTGCCAGTCAGTGCTGATAACGCGAATTAATGCGCCATGGTGCCAGTTGTGGTCGTGGTGGTGCCGGTGGTGGAGCCATCGCTACCGCCACCGCCACCGCCCATAGTGGCCAGGGCAACACCTAACAGCGCAGCGACAGCACCGACACCCACAGCATTTGAGTTGCCGTCTGACATCGCAGTGGCTTCACTTCCTGCTGCAGCGCCGGTGGTCGGTGCGGCATAGACGCTGGCGCTGGTAGCCAGCGTCAAAATCAGAGCAAGCGTGGTTATTTTTTTCATTTTTATCGTTCCTCAGGAAGGGGTAACCAGACAACGCTTGAGAGCATAATTTTAAAGTTCAGGGTTGAATAGTGGCCGCCCGGGAGGGAATTATTGTTATTCTGATTAAGGTGTTACCGGTTTAGCGCCAGTGTTTCCCACAGTAAAAATAACTGATTAGGGTTGCTTGACTGGCGGAAGGACTGTCGGGAGTGAGGTCGGGATAATTAAAGCCAGATTATCCTTAAAACGGCCGGGAATTTATCTCATAGGACAGAGTGCTCGTACTGGCCATAAATATGAGCCAATCTGCGCTTTACTTTACCCTGCGTTTTAAGAATAAATACCGGCGCCTTTTTTTTGCTTTTTCTCCCTAAAGCAAATTTCTCGGGAGCGAATTGAGTGTGAGGCTATATTGATATCTGTTGCGAAATATAAATGATTACCCCGAAAAACGGCGGCATTTATGCGATTAATCCTGGTTTTAACCCAGGGCTGAAAGGTTTTAAGAAATTGTTAAGTGTCTTGTGGCTTACTGGGCGTAATCATTTTTGCCAGAGGCTCAACTATGTTGTTATCTGCGTTTTCCTATATCAAAGATAAAACCGGGTATTTACAGGAATTCATCTCCGATCCACGGAAAACAGGCACTATCGCTCCTTCCTCTTTGTCTCTGTGCAAAACCATGTCTGATGCCGTCGACTGGAACCAGTGTCAGCGTATTGCTGAACTGGGGGCCGGTGACGGCGTGGTCACCCGCCATCTGCTGACGCGTATGCGGCCCGATGCCGAGCTGCTGGCCTTCGAGACCAACAGCCGCTTCCATCCCAAGCTGGCCACCATTGACGACCCACGCCTGCGGGTCACCGGCGCATCCGCTGAAACCCTGAGCGGTGAATACGACGCGATCTTCTCAGGCTTGCCGTTGCTGTCGCTGCCGAAAGAGGTCCGCCACGGCATTCTGGAGCGTGCCGCGTCACTGCTGAGCCCGCAGGGGGTCTTCGTCCAGTTCCAGTACACCTCGCTCTCTGAGCCGCTGCTGTCCGAATACTTTGCCTGGAACCGCAGCCGCGTGCTGTGCAATCTGCCGCCAGCATGGGTGTATCGCTGCCATTCGCTGGATAATTTACCGCAGGAGAATGCGGGAGTTAGCACACCCTGATGAAGGGAATGTGACTTAGAGATGGCAATCTCCGTATGGTCTGCCAGGCTTAACCTTTACCCACAACAGGAGGAGAGAATGAGTATTGAAAGTGACCTGCCCACCTCAAGTGATGAAGAAGTCTGCACTATCATTGGCAAAGCAGTGGTTGACCTGAGTATCACCGGGCAACCTGTCAATAAGGCTACGCTGGCGCTCAAGCTGTTGGCGATGGCAGATCAGGATGGCGATGAAGAACGCATTTTACTGTACTGGATTGCCCGGAAGGCAATTAACCAGCCACACAGGTTTGCTGCTGCAGCCTTCTGATCTTCGTGGCATACCGGCACACTGTCGGAAAGACGGCCGCTCCTCACAGAGTGGCCGTTTTTATTGCGCTCAGGTAATGCGGCGCACGAAGGGGATCAGTCTGATCAGCCAGACAATCAGCGCAGAGAGGGCAAAGCAGGCGATCGCCACCAGCGGAATGGTCAGAATCGAATAGTAGCCTTCGAAATTGAGCTGCAGCAGGTTCAGCAGCACTTCCAGCACCATTGCATGCACAAAGAAGATGCCGAGACTGAGATTGGACAGGGCGCGAATCACCCCGATAGCCGATTTGCCGAAGCGTAGCGGGGCATTCAGCAGCATAAAGAAGAACGACAGGGACACCACAACCATGGTTGGCGCGGCGTAAAACAGGAAGATTTGGTTAGGCTTAAAGGTACTGATCGACAGGGAGTAAGTCATGACCGCCGTTAACACCACGGACAGAATAAAAATAACACCCGCAATGATCACCTTCGGATTTATTTTAAAGCGGCGAACCACCCCACCGAGAATATAAAACCCGGACAAATACACCACCATATCGATATTACTCGGATCCGGCAGTGGACGGTTTTCCAGTAAATTGGCCTTCACGTTATCAAATAACATATACACCGAGGCCAGCACAAACCAGATGGTCAGCGTGTAGTTAACCCGCTGCTGGCTGCCATAGGTGATAAAGGTATTTAGCAGCGGCGTCACCAGATACAGCAGGATCATGGTGTAGATAAACCACATATGCGGCCACGCCGGGGTACTCAGCAGCTCAAGCACGCTGACCGACGAGTGGTTCATTTTCACCTGTTGCCCGTAGACAATATAAATCACCGACCAGGCAATCAGTGGGATCACTAAATCCAGCACGCGGGTTTTCAGCGTACTCAGTAGCGATTCATTTTTATTGAGGGAAACATAACCGGCGACCAGCAGGAACAGCGGAAATGCGATGCGCCCAAGCGCTTCGTACATTACCGAGACCGACCAGGCCAGATGGAAATAGCTAAAAGGGATAGCAGCCGTATGCAACAAAATAACTAAAAACGTTGCCACAAGTGTGAGCAGCTTTATATTAATCGTTTTCAATGCCAGGTTCCTTGTCATAAAGCACACTCTGCCGGAAAGGAACAGACTGTCGCCACCTGGCTAAAGGTATCATATTTCGCTGTTGCCGATGTAGCTTCTGCTAAGAAAAACGCCGGGCGCTTTCAGCTCGAATGGTGCGTTGCGTCTACCGTCAGCGTGGCGGGACAGGCCTGCTGAGGCTGAACAACGCGGTATTCTGCTTTCCCCTGATGGATGTACATGCAGGCCCGGCCAGCGTCACCGCCATCCTGTTCCTGGGACAGCGTCAGGACCATTTGCTCAGCGGGCACAAAACAGGACCATAAGGTGCTAACGCCCAGCGTCACCACCAGTGAGATGACTTTCATTATTCCATTCATATCAGACAGCCAGAAAAAGTGAAAAGAAGGGTTCCGCTCTGGCAATCCCTCCGCAAAGGGTGTCAGAAAATATGACCCTCGCATCAGTGCCTGGCCGACTGCAAGCGTCGGCATGCAATATCGGACGAAGCCTGGGGGTAAGCCAGCAGAGTTTTCTTATTTTACCTGGTCTTTATTCCACGGCTGTGATCTGGCAACGGTTAAGCGGGCCGTCTGGAGATAATTGAGTGAAAAGCGGTTTATTTTTTCCTGACATCATGACGCGATCCAATTCAGGACCATTTATTTCATCAAGTTTTCATCGTGCAAGATAATTTGGCTTAGGCGGTAAAAGGGCGGTTCGGTGGCGGGCGGGCGGCTTGGGAAAAAATTCACCACGGCGCGGGAAAGTTGTTAAAATTACTCTTTCGTCCTTTTTCATGGAAGCCAAGATGACTACTGAAATCTCCCATCCTGCCAGCAGCCCAAAGCAGGCCGCGTTACAACTGGTTATTGAACTGGTGCGTGCCGGTAAACTGAGCCCAATGCAGGGCGATGCCGCCAATATGATCTCTATCTACGAGCAGTTTAAAGATCACTTTGAAGCGGATAAGCAGAAGCACTCCACGGACTCGGCTATCTCCTGATAGCAAAAAGGCGGCCTGAGGCCGCCCGTTAACCCTATTTGCTGACCTGATCGTAATACAGCATGCTGTTACCAATGCCCTGATTGGCTCCGGTAATATTACTGCGTAATCCCACCAGTTTTTGTCCCTGTAACGTCACCACGTAAGGCGAATTTTGCTGAACCTCGGTTTGCAACTGCTGATACAGCGCGTTGCGCGTCTTCACGTCGCTCTCTGCCGCGGCGGCCTTCGTCTCGGCACTCAGTTTTGGAATCGACCAACCGACGCGCCACGCCAGGGTTTTCGGCCCGTTTGGCACGTTATAGGCAAAGGTGCTGGCATTGGTGTTGGGATCGACGTAATCAGCACCCCAGTAAATAAAGATCGACTGGAAGTTTCTGCTGCGCATCTTGGCCCACAGCTCCGCCTCGGCAACCGGCTTGATGGCGATCTGAATATCGGCCTTGGCAAAGCTGGCCTGTAAGGCCTGCGCCACATCGGTATACGGCGGTTGATTAACGATGGTCAGCGAGAATTGCGTGCCCGGCTTGATGCCGCCTTTGCTTAACATCTCCTTCGCCTTGGCCAGATCGTACTTAAACGGCTGGTTCTCCAGCGCGCCGTCAAATCCCTGCGGTAAAAAGGCCTGATGCACCTGATACTGATCTTTTAGCAGCTCATGCGAAATGCTCTGGTAGTCCACCAGCCAGCGGGCGGCCTGCCACAGTGCCGGATTGCCTAACGCCGGCTGCGCTTTATCCTGAGTGTTAAAGCCGAGGTAATAAATCAGGCTGGAAGGGAAGCTGGCAACCCGCACCGAAGAGACTTTCTTCAGCGCATCAAACTGATCGGCGCCCAGCTCGTAAGCGACGTCGGCATCACCTTGCTCCAGCAGCAGACGGCGTGAACCGGGATCGGAGACCCCTTTCAGGATCACCCGCTTCAGTTTTGGCTGAGGTTGGGCATTGGGGTTTTGCTCAAGCACCAGCGCCTGCTGCGGCACGTAGGTTTTGATGGCGTAAGCCGCGCTGCCTGCCGAATGGGTTTTCAGCCAGCCGTTGCCGAAGTCATGATTGACCGCGTGCTGCTCCGCCAGTTTGCTGTCGACGATGGAGGCTACCGGCGCGCTCAACAGTCGCAGGGCCAAATCCCGACCAATGGCCGAAGTCCAGCGGATCTCCAGCTGGTTATTGCCGTGGCGGGTGAACTGCGCGTCAATATTGTCGGCCGACCAGCCAAATTCATTGAGGATAAATGCCGGCGTTTTGTTGAGCTTCACGCCGCGCGTCAGCGAGTAGATCACATCGTCCACCGTCAGCGGATTGCCGCTGGCAAACTTCGCCCCCGACTTCAGCGTAAACAGCAGGCTGTGTTCGCTACTTCCCGGCTGCCAGCTGGATGCCAGCTGCGGCACCAGCTTGCGCGGATCGGTACGGTCCGAATCAACCAGCTTTTGATAGACGTTTAGCAGGCTGCTGGTACTGACGGTTTCGAAGCTTTCGGCCGGATCAAAGCTGATGATACCGTCCAGCGGGATGGCGACAATCAGCGTATCGGCTGGGGTGGCAGCATGGGCAGCGGCCGTCAGGCTTAACGCGCAGGCAAGGGCTACGGGCAACAATTTACGCATCAACAGGTCCTGTAAAATGAGTGATTTCAGGACTATAGAGGGAAAGTGCAGGGGGGAGAAATGCCAATTCCGGCAAGCGTAATCTGATTAACAGCATAGCCGGAAAGGCAGATTGGGGCCGACCTGCAGGCCGGCCCTGAGGTTCAGCTGACGATATAGCCCCGTTCCATATGCACCGCGCGATCGCACATATGATCGATCACGTCCGGATCGTGACTGACCAGCACCATGGTCAGATTATCCTGACGCTTCAGGCTGTTAAGCAGGTTGAGGATTTCAGCCTGCACCGACATATCCAGCGCCGAGGTCGGCTCATCGAGCAACAGGATTTTCGGCTCCAGCAGCAGGGCGCGCACGATCGCTATGCGCTGGCGCTGTCCGCCTGAAAGCTGGTGCGGATAGCGATCGGCCATCGCCGGATCTAACCCCACGTGGCGGAAGCCGCGATCGATGCGATCGTTGATGTCACTCTTCCTAAGCAACTTCAACGGCTCCGCCAGCGTGCGGCGCAGACGATGACGCGGATGCAGCGAGGCGTAAGGATCCTGGAACACCATCTGCACATCCTGACGCAGCTGGCCGGTAAAGGATTTACCAGGCTTCACCTGATGTTGTGCCAGCGACATCTCGCCCTGCCAGTTGGGATTCAGTCCCGCCAGCACCCACAGCAGCGACGACTTACCGCAGCCGGACGGGCCAACCAGTCCGAAGCATTCACCGGCCTTCACCTCCAGGCTGACATCGTGCACCACGGTTCGCTGCTCATAACCTTGTCGATGGGAAACGCTTAATTTTTTCAGTTCAATCATGTTCACGCCAGGCCTCCAGCGCAGCACGATCCAGTACCGGCAGTGCCTGGCCCTGAGTGGCTTTACTCGGGCGACAGGACCACAGCGTGCGGGTATAAGGATGGGTGGCATTGGGCAGTTCAGCGGCGGGCAGCGTATCGAGTATGTTTCCCTGATACATCACCATCACCCGATCGCAATGCTCGGAAACCTGCTGTAAATCATGGCTGATCAGCAGCAGGCCCATGTTACGTTCTTCCACCAGACGGCGGATTAATGCCAGCACCTGATCGCGCATCGCGTGATCCAGTGCGGACGTTGGCTCATCAGCAATCAGGCAGTGGGGATCGGCAATCAGCGCCATCGCCAGCATCACACGCTGGCCCATCCCGCCGGAAAGCTGATGCGGATAGCGCTGCATCAACTGCTTAGGATCGGGCAAGCCGACCGCATCCAGCATCTCACAGACTTTCTCGTTGATTTCCACCCGGCCCAGCTTACTGTGCAGCTTCAGCGGCTCCGCCACCTGCCAGCCGATGGTGCGCATCGGGTTTAAGGCATATTTCGGATCCTGCATTACCATCGCCAGCTTGCTGCCGCGCAGCTGGCTCCAGCGGCGCTCGCTCAGCGTCAGGGCGTTTTCCCCGGCCACCTGCAGCGTCTTCGCCTGCAGCTGCAAACCCGGTGCCAGCAGGCCCATCAGGCTGCGGGCGGTCAGGGACTTACCGGAGCCGGATTCACCCACCAGCGCCAGACGTTCGCGACCCAGCGTGAAGCTGATTTCTTTCACCAGCGGCGTGCCGTCCGGACTGGCGATTTTCAGCTTATCCGCGACGATCAGGTCAGAGGTTTCAATTGCCATTTCGGGTATCCAGTCGGTCACGCAGGCCATCGCCCGTCAGGTTAAACGCCAGGCTGGCAAACAAAATCGCCCCGCCTGGTGCGGCGGCTACCCACCACTGATCGAATATCACTTTACTGCCTTCGGCCACCATCGATCCCCATTCCGCGGTCGGCGGCTGAACGCCCATGCCGAGGAAGCCGAGTCCGGCCGCAGACAGAATGATGCCGCCAAGGCTCAGCGCGGCACGCACCACGGCACTCGGCATACACAGCGGCAGAATATGACCGAACATCAGGCGTAAGCCGTTGATGCCCTGCATCCGCGCCGCCGCCAGATAATCACTGCGACGCAGCGCCAGCGTTTCAGCACGCGCCTGCCGGGCGAACGGCGGCCAGCTGGTCAGCGCCAGCGCCAGCGCACCGTTCATCAGGCCAGGGCCGAGCATGGCGACCAGCGCCAGCGCGATCACCAGATTCGGCAGGGACAGGAAAATATCGGTGATGCGCATCAGCACGCGCTCCGTCCAGCCACCGAGGTAGCCGGCACAGATGCCGATCAGCATGCCCACCGGAATGGTCAGTACCAGGATCAGCGATACCAGCAGCAGGGTCGGGCGCGAGCCATAAATCACCCGTGAAAGCAGGTCGCGGCCAAAGCCATCGGTTCCCAGCCAGTGCAGGGAGGAAGGCGGCAGCAGGCGCGCGGACATCTCCTGCGCATTCGGGTCGAACGGCGCCAGTAACGGCGCAAACAGCGCCGCCAGCAGCAGGATCGCCACCAGCGTGCCGCCAATCACCAGCGACGTCAGGCGGGGACGGCGACGGCGCGACGGTGCCACGTTGTCGAGGTCGGTAAGATTTTGCGTCATCGGGTTCTCGGGTCGGTTAGCCAGGTTAACGCATCTGCCAGCGCATTGAGGATGATAAAGCAGCTGCCAATCAGCAGCGTCGAGCCCAGAATCGCCGGGGTATCGGAGGCGAACAGCGCGGTGGTCATATAGCGTCCCACGCCGGGCCAGGCAAACACCGTTTCGGTCAGAACCGATCCCTCCAGCAGCGTGGCGTAGGAGAGGGCCAGCACGGTAATCAGCGTGCCACGAACGTTAGGGAATACGTGCAGCAGTAAAATCCGCCCACGGCTGGCCCCTTTGGCCCGCGCCAGCGTGACGTATTCTTTGCTGCTCTCTTCCAGCAGCGCCGCGCGCAGCAAGCGGGTAATACCGGCCATCGCCAGCAGGCCCAGTACCACCACCGGTAACCATAAATGCGCGACAGCATTGCGGAACATCTCGGGATCGCCGGAAAGCCAGCTGTCAACCAGCACCAGCCCGGTTTTCGGCTCCAGCGTATAAATCCAGATATCATCCAGTCGTCCGGGACCGGCCGACCAGTGCAGCACCGCATAAAACAGCAGCAGACCCAGCAGGCCCAGCCAGAATACCGGCACCGAGTAACCAAGCAGGGAAATCATCCGCGCAAGGTTATCCAGCAGGCTACCGGGCTTCCACGCGGCCAGCAGCGCCAGCACTATGCCGAAGAACGCGCCAAAAATCATCGCGCAGGTGGCGAGTTCAATGGTGGCCGGGAAGGTGCGCAAGAGATCGCTGGAAACGGCCTGATTGGTCAGGCTGGAAATGCCCAAATCGCCACGGGCGAGGTGCGTCAGATAGTGCCAGAACTGCACCGGCAGCGGCTTATCCAGCCCTAAATCGTGACGAACCTGGGCGTAGGTCGATTCACTGGCGTGATCGCCGGCGATCTGCAACGCCGGATCAACCGGCGACAGATGAGAAAGCATAAAGGTGAAGGCCAGCAGACCGAGCAGCGTCACCAGCAGTGAGGCCAACCCGGTCAGCAGGCGTCCGCTCTTTAACCAGAAAAGCCGGGAAGACCCGGCTTGTGCAACAGTGACCGTCATTACTTGGTGACCTGGCTGTAGTAAACCATATCCGGGTTAATGCCCTGGACGTAGCCTTTAAGATTATCACGCAGGGCGATCAGGTTACGCGCCTGCAGACCCACCACGTACGGGGAGTTCTTCTGGATTTCGCGCTGCATATTCTGGTACAGCTCGACGCGCTTAGCCTTATCGCTTTCCGCGGTGGCGGCCAGCGTCTGCTTGTTAAGCTCCGGGATATGCCAGTTTGAACGCCAGGCCAGCGTTTTGCTGCCATCCTCCGGGTTATAGGCGAAGGCGGCGGCGTTGGTGTTCGGGTCAAAGTAATCCGCGCCCCAGGCGTTCAGGGTGGCTTCATATTTGTGGGCTTTAACCGAGGTGGCGATCTCGCTGCTCAGGCCAGGGATCAGCTCCACCTTAATCCCCCCTTTGGCAAAGCTGGCCTGCAATGCCTGGGCAATGTCCAGATACGGCGGCTGGTTGCTGACGCTCAGCTTAAAGCTGACGTTGTTCAGACCGGCTTTCTTCAGGATGGCTTTCGCCTTTTCCGGATCGTAGCTGAAAGGATTGTCGTTCAGCGCGCCGAGGAAGCCTTCCGGCAGGAAGGACTGATGCACCTGGAACTGGCCTTTCAGCAGATCGTCGGCAATGCCTTTGTAGTCAAACAGGTAGCGCGAGGCTTCCCACAGTGCCGGGTTTTTCAACGCCGGATTGGCATCAATGTTGAACTGCATGTAGTACAGCGACGCCATCGGGATCGCCATTGGCTTCACGCCCGGTTTGCCCTTCAGCCCGGCCATCTGATCGGCGCCCAGGTTACGGGCAATATCCACATCGCCCTGCTCAAGCAGCAGGCGGCGGGTTGCCGGCTCCGGGACGTTTTTGATCAGCACGTTTTTCAGCTTCGGCGCGCCACCCGGTGAGGTTGGGTTGGCTGACAGCAGCACCACTTCATGCGGGATGTATTTACGGATCTGGAACGGGCCGCTGCCGGCAGAATGCACCGCCAGCCACTTGTTGCCGAAATCGTTGTTTTTGGCATTGGCCATCGCGGTTTTTTCATCAACGATGGATGAAACCGGGGCGGCCAGCAGGCTCAGCACGTAAGTCGGGCTGACGTCGGCGGTCCAGCTAATCTGCACATGCGTTGCGTCGACCTTCTTCAGCTGCGCATCGACATTGTCTTTGGTCCAGCCCAGTTGAGTCAGGATGAAAGAGGGATCGAGGTTCAGCTTCACCACGCGACCCAGCGAGAAGATCACATCTTCCGGACGCAGCGGATTGCCGGAGGCAAATTTCGCGCCATCACGCAGGGCAAACGTCAGGCTGCGGTTATCGCTGCCCGGCTGCCAGGAGGTGGCCAGCGTCGGTTTCAGATCGGTCGGATTCTGCGGGTCGGATTGCACCAGGCGCTGATACAGGTTAGTAAACGCCTGGACCGACGTCAGCTCAAATCCTTCGGCCGGATCGAAGCTGCTGGCATCATCAATGGACTGAGCAATCACCAGCGTATCTGGCGGGGTTGCAGCGTGAGCAGCCCATGAGGCGGTCAGTGCAAGGGCAATAATTGACGGGTAAAACGATTTCATGACGTTTCCTTACCTGTGAGTTGCTGGCGAGTGTAAGGTACCCGCCGGTAAGACAAATAGTAGATTATCGGCTATCGATAGATGAAATTGTTATAACGCGCGGGAATTGGTTATAAACTGTCAGCAGGTTATCCCGCCAGAGCCAGCCACAGCCACGGCGACACGCCAATCAGGTTGTTGAGCATATGCAGAAAAATCGGCAGTTTTAACCCCCCCGAGATTAACCGCGCATAGCAAAGCAGCAGCGAGAGGGCGATCAACGCAATCATCGTTTGCGGATGGGTGTACTGCGTGTGCATGGCGGCAAAACCGATCGAGGTCAGCAGGGCGCACGCCAGCCGTTGCCGGGGAGCCCACAGCAGCAAACCTTGCAGCACAAATCCCCGAAACAGGATCTCTTCAAACACCGGTGCCAGCAGCACCACCGCCAGCGAGAACAGCAGGATTTTACTTTTCCCTTCGCCAAACTGCCCGCCGGTCCAGCTCTCCTGCTGCAGATATAACGACTGAGACAGGATCAGGCACAGCAGCAGTCCGCTGAATATCAGCCCCTGGCGGACGGTGATTTTACCGAACGGGATATTGCTGTAGTGCCTGGCATACCAGCGATAAAGCGGCACCAGCGCGGAAAACTCCAGTGCACAGAGCACCGGCATCAACAGGCCCGTTTCCCTTAACGCCGGATAGGCCGGCAGTGCGCTGATCATCACGGTGATTGAATACCAGACCAGGCACATCCCCATGCACAGCAGCGTACAGGTCACTCTGTCGGCATGATTGTTCATTGCAAGGTCTCTCGGTCCGGGGTGAAAGGATGGTAGCAAGCGGTTTGGGGGCTGTCGAGGCGCCCGCATTTCTGGAAAAACCCGCTAAACAGTTTGCCCGCCAGGCCGATAGAGCATTAACGATCGCGTCTTGAGGACGAGAGGACCAGCGATTTCCAACACGCCATGCAGGCAATAAATATCAGGCGAAGTCAGTCAGCCTGCTTGAAAAGGTCCGATTACATGAAATTTCCACCGACCCTGAATCTACATTTTACCGCCGAGGGTCATAAAACGACGTTTTTCACCCGGCGGTTACTGATGTCGCTGTCCCTGTTGCTCAGTATCGTGATGCTGCTGGCGATGCTGTTGGTGGTTGGCATTGCCTGGCGACAGAATGCCGACGCGGTAAAGCAAGAGACGTTCTTGCTGCACAACGCCTGGAAAGAAAACCGCCTGAACATTCTGACCGATATCCGTGACTATGCCTTCTGGGGCGAAGCCTGGAACCATCTGCATCTGACCGTGGATCCGGTCTGGGCGTACGATCAGCAGAACTTTGGTCCGGGACTTTTTACCGAATATCATTACGAAGGGGTCTTTGTGGTGGACGGCAGCGGGCGGACAAGTTATTCGGTGATTAACGGCAAGCTGTCAGACCTGAAACTGGAAAGCTGGCTGGGTATTCATGCGGCGCCGCTGATCAAAAGCGCCCGCGCGCTCGCTGTCGGGGAGAATGCGCTGACCATCAATGCGATGATTGGCCCCACACCGGCGATTGTCGCCGCTGCGCCGATCACCACCGGCAAAGTCCCTGGCCTGAAAACGATGCCCGGCCCGCCATCGGTGATGGTGTTTGTGAATCGCTTCACCCCGGAAAAACTGAAAGCGTTTGGCGACAGTATTGGCGTCATCAACGCCCGGGTCCCTGACAGCGCCCACGACAGCTTTGTCCCGCCGCTGATCAATGAAGATGTTGCTGACGAACCGCCGATTGTGATCCGCTGGGATTCGTTAGCGCCTGGCGGCACGCTGCTGTTTATCGTGTTGCCGATGCTGCTGATTACCGCGCTGATCCTGGCGCTGGTGGCCCGCAGAGTGATCAATCACGCCATGCATAACGCCGCGCTGTCCGACGATCGCTTTACCCAGCTGATGCACAGCCAGCGCGAACTGGCGGACAGTGAATCCCGTTTTCGCGACGTGGCAGAAACCGCCTCGGACTGGATTTGGGAAACCAATGCCCAGGGCGTGCTGACCTACCTCTCCAAACGCTTTGCCGCCGTTACCCACTACGATGTGGCGAAGATGCTGGGACGTTCGCTGGATGACGTATTGCAACACGACGAGCATCTGGTCTCTGACTGGATCATCCAGCAGCGTGCCGACGGTCTGCGCCATGCGTTGCGCTGCTACTCGGTGACGGCGTTGGGCGCGAAGCGCATCTGTAGCCTGATCGCCAATCCGGTGACGGTCAATGGACAGATTGCCGGTTATCGCGGCACGGTGTCGGATATCACCCAGGACGTGGAGGCCCAGGCACGGATCCACTATTTATCTCAGCACGATGCGCTGACCGGCCTGCCAAATCGCATCTATATGAGCGAGTTTCTGCTCGGTCGCCTGCAGGCGCAACCGACGCTGGAGCGACCGCTGGTGCTGATTAGCCTGGATCTGGATAATTTCAAACCGATCAATGATACCTGGGGACATGCGGCCGGGGATTGTGTGCTGAATCAGGTATCTCACCGACTGCGCAGCGTGTTGAAGGCGGGCGATCTTGTATCACGGCAGGGCGGCGATGAATTTGTGCTGATCGTCTCTAATCTGGCCGATGAAGCGGAAATTGCCGCCTGCTGTAAGACGCTGATCGAGGAACTCCGTCGTCCGTTTATGCTCGGCCAGCATGAAGTTTTCCTCGGGGCAAGCCTGGGGATTGCGCTGGCACCGCGCGATGCGATGCAGGCCGAAGAACTGCTGCGGCTGGCAGATATTGCCCTGTATAAATCGAAGCAGGAAGGGCGCAATCGCTGGACCTGGTACACGCCCGAAATGGCCGAACTGCTGGTCAAACGCCGTGAGATGGAGCGCAACCTGCGTAAAGCCATCGGCGGCGATGAACTACGGCTGTACTATCAGCCACGCTATGACCTGAAAAAAGAGCGGCTGGAGGGGGCGGAAGCGCTGATCCGCTGGCAGCATCCGGCCACCGGGATGATCATGCCGGACAGCTTTATTCCGCTGGCAGAAGAAACCGGTTTAATCATCGATATCAGTACCTGGGTGTTGCACCGCGCCTGCACCGATGCAATGAGCTGGCCGTCGCCAATGTACGTCTCGGTGAATATTTCTCCGGTTGAGTTCCGCAGCGGCCATCTGGCGAAGCGCGTGGCGAATGCCCTGCACAGCAGCGGGCTGCCGCCGGATCGCCTCGAGTTGGAGATTACCGAAAATATCACGCTGGAGAATCCCCAAAGCGCGCTGGAAGTGATGCAGGCGCTGAAAAAACTCGGCGTACGGTTGACGGTGGATGACTTCGGCGCAGGCTATGCCTCGCTGGGGTATTTGAAAACTTTCCCATTCGATGGCATGAAGATGGACCGTTCCTATATGAATGACTTCCCGAACTCGCCGCAGGCGCTGTCGATCGTCGCAGGCATTATTGGCCTCGGCAGGGCATTTGCCCTGACGGTGACGGCAGAAGGGATTGAAACCCGCGAGCAGCTGCAGGAGTTGCAGACGATTGCCTGTCAGGAAGGCCAGGGTTATTACCTCGGCAGGCCGATGCCGCTGGACCGGTTCCGCCTGCTGCTGGACACGGCGGTTTCACCGGTAGCGTGACGATCGCCGACACAAAAAAACCCGCTTAAGCGGGCTTTTTACGTTAGCGGACACGAACCGCAACAAACGTCATGATGACGGGGAACAGCACAAACACAACCAGTTCCATAAGAAGCTCCTCTCTCAGATAATTCTTAAATTATAACGCTGGCTACGGCATCTGGCTGAGGCATTTTGTGCCGCGTTATCCCGGATCACAGAAACAAACAGCGTGACGAAAAGCGATTATCATCACGGCGCCGGGTCTGGTAGGCTTCCTGTTGATTGCCGAAGATAAAAGCACAGGAGAGAAGTTATGAAGTTTTATGGAAAAATTGCCGCTATCGCAGCGCTGCTTGCGTTATCCGGTTGCCAGACGGCGACGAAGAATGGGAACAGTTCCTCTGCGGTCGATCCGGAAATGGATCGTTGTGGTGCCTCTGACTATCAGCAGTACGTGGGCAAACCCTTGTCAGCCATAGATGGATTGCGTTTCGAACATCCTGTTCGCGCTATTCCGTATAATTCTGCGGTGACAATGGACTTCAACCTCAATCGTCTGAACTTTATGGGCGATGCCAAAAGCAACATCAGTCGGGTCTATTGCGGCTAAAAAAAGGGCCGATTAATCGGCCCGTTCAGTGTTAATGCATTTTTTGCGCCCACCAGAGGCGCAACTTCATTCCCCAGTAGCTGGTCCAGCCGGTGGTACTTTGCACCACCTGACCTTTCGAGACGATCAGCAGCGTTGGCGTCACGCTGACATCCCAGTTAGCTGCCATCGTTCCTTGCGGATCGTTGACCACCGGCAGCGTCAGATGTTTGCCATTCAAATAACGCACCACGCGACCATCGGCACCTGAACGAATGGCCACGGTCAGCACGTTGTTGCCGTTGTCGCTGAGTTTCACCACGTCTGGCGTGGTGTAGCGGCAGATGCCACACCAGCTGGCCCAGAAATAAACCAACAGCGGTTTTTTCATGCTGAGATCGGCCAACGTCACGGCCCGACCATCAATGGTGTGCAGCGCAATGTCCGCAAAATCTGTTGGCGCCTGCGGGGCACGGAAGAAATCAATCACCGTAAACAGCACTACCATCATCATCACCAGCAGCAGCAGATCGCGAAGTATACGTCGCCCCTTCGCCATTATTTCACCCGCTCAAGCTGCGCTTGCCACTGCGGGTAAGGGAGCGCGCCGGAAACCATCTGGTCATCAATCCGATGAGGGTTCACATCCCGGATTCGCACTTGCTGCTCTGGGGTGAACGGTGGGGAAGCCAGTACCGGTGAACTTGCCAGCAGCAGAGTTATCAGTAACTTTTTCATTTCGCCTTTCCTTTTGCGTCAGATAACGCGGTTGATAATTGTTGACGATCAAGCAGCGGTGACAGCACGGTTCCCTGTGGATTGCCTGGACCATAAACCTGATTGAACGGGACAGCCACGCTGCCACGACGATTAAGGAATGTGTTGATGGCCGCAGAGGGACGGCTCCAGTCGCCGCGCAGTGCCACCATATCCTCGGACTGTAAGGCCTGCTGGACGTCTGGCCGCATCAGCACGTGTAATGCACCAGTCGGCCGTGACATCGATGAACACCCGTTTGTCAGTGGCGAGGGCATCCGTAATGGCTTGCTCGCTCAGGGGTTGCCAGCAAGGTGGCAAAGGCGCCCTGCCAGAAATGCCCGGCCATGCCGTCGCCGTTGTGCGTGGCCAGACGCGTGGTTGCTCAGACGAAGCACGGTCATCAGCAGTGCCAGCGCCATAAAGGACGCGATAATGCCGGCGCTGGACGCGATAATGCCGGCGCTGGACGCGATAATGCCGGCGCTGGAGGCGATAAATTGCAGCCTCACCGCGCGTTTATTGCGCTATTCTACTTGCAGGATGGCGCCTAACTTCATGCCAGCACCGGCAGCACGCAGGGCATCAGATTGAGGATAAGGCCGCCCGCCAGCGCCATTAACACCACTTGCCACAACGCAATGCCGCCGCCGATTGACGCCATGGGCGGGCCCATTTTTAACGCGCTCTGCTGGGCCAGCCCGCCGTCGGCAAGCACCAGAGAGACCATTTCGCCCTGCAAATCCGGCGCGCCTTCGCCCCATTGATCGCTGACGGGCACCACCGCCTGCAGGGTGTCACCCCTGATAGTCAGCGCCGGTTTGCCGAAGCTGGCGTCACTGCGATCGTCAATAAACAGTTCCGGCTGGCGCCAGCCGCCGGCACGCGTCGCGGTGATCTGCAGTTTGCCGGACTGATAGCCCGCCTGCAGCGTATCGGTCAGCGCGTTGGCCACCGGAACCTGCCCCATCGCCTCGGCAAAATCATGCGCAAAGCGTTTGTCTGAGGGGCGCTGCATAGCCAGACTGAACGGATAATCGGTCAGAATACAGACGTTGCTACAGGTTGAAAGCGTCAGCGTACCGCTAAGGCGATCGCGCACCTTGCCCGCCATCGTAATGGGCAGCGCGACCTGGTGGTGATAACCCTGGGTAGTCAGACCCGCGACGTCAAAGCGTTGTGGCACCGGCCAGAACCATCTGGCTTCAGGTGGCGAACCCTCCCAGCGGATTTCGGGCGCAATTCCGCCTTCGCCAGGCGATCGCCAGTAGGTCTTCCAGCCGTCCTGCAGTTTGATATCCAGCAGCACGCGGGTGGATCCACCGCCGGCATTATCGGCTCGAACGCGAATCTGGGCGTGATCGTTCTGAGGAGTGGTCAGCCAGCCGCTGTCTGCTGCCTGCAACGCAGGCAGCCACAGGCTCAGCAGGACAACCAGTAAGGTCCTGAAAAGATATTGCATTTTTTCTCCGTAAATAAGTAAAAGACACCAATACGAAAGGGCGGTGACTTATTCACGGAAGACGCAGTGGCAGAGATGGAGCCTTCGTTCAGGCGGGACCAGCGGCGGACGCAGGTAGCGGACAGGCAGGCGCATCAGCATTGGCATAAACAGCAGGATAACCAGACAGGCCAGAGTTAATAATCCCGTTGCGCGTCGTCGCTGAGCGTTCATGCCGAATCCTTTAAAAAGAGTGCGCCAATAATAACGGGGTGGTCAGGGTTAGCAATCTTGTCGCGTGTAAACATACGTAATATCAGGAAAAGGAAGTTCAGCATGTCACAGAATTGCAACCTGGGCGCTGTAGGGTATCGGACTAACAAAGGTGATCCCCTGGTCACTGCGAAACATGCAATGCTCGTCTTATTCCCGCCTCGTGCGGGATTTTTTTTGTATGAGGCAGGCCAAAAGAAGGCAGCGACACGGAGGTGGGCACCTTTCATAAAGCAGGAGGGCAGACCGGAAATTACTCTTCTTTCTCTTCCAACAGCTGCGTCAATAAATTGCGATACCCTTGCAGCAGCGCCTCATCGACTTCCCCTTCCAGCTTGGCAATCACCGTGGCGATAATCACTTTGCTGTGGGTAGGCCGTCCCCGGCGCATCAGTTCGGTCAGGATTGCCGCCAGCAGTTCACTCTCTTTCGGCGCATGAAAAGCCGGACTGTTAAAATATTCCGTTATTGCGCGGCCAGCGCCAGGCGTTGAATGTCTCATGATTAACCTCCAGAAAGGCACCACCGATCGCCCAGCGGCGAACCGATGAGATCAGGATTATCATTTTTAAATACGCGTCGATTCACCAGGACGGTCAATCGATACTGAGCCTGCGAATAGTCAGGCGGAGATTTTAATTACTCTAGATGGCAGCCGCAGGAAAGCCAGTAACAATCAGAAATATTTTTTCATTATGCTTTTTACCCTGGCGCGGAGGAGAGCGGACCCACAGGCCGGTTTTGACTGGGGTTTGCCACGGTAAATGAGAAGGTAAAGTGGATGATTTCGCCGCTTAACGAAAAAGAGTAAACTATTTTTAGTTATTTTACAGTGACTTAATATTGCTTTCGGTTTTTTTTAATCATCAGGTATTGAACTGCACCCTGCGTTGTGAGTAAATGCATCGTCGGTTTTGAAACAGACAACGTATGCGAGCAAATTTATTAAAGCAGTTTTCAGTTAAAGGTTATCTCTGATATCTCTTCCTGACTTCCTTCTTAAGTGCCTCATAAGTCCACCCTGTTGAAAAACCCGTGCCCTTTGCGGCTTAATACTTATTGAAGGAAAGACAAATGTCTAACAAAATGACTGGTTTAGTAAAATGGTTCAACGCTGAGAAAGGTTTCGGCTTCATCTCCCCAACCGACGGCAGCAAAGACGTATTCGTACACTTCTCTGCAATCCAGAACGGCGGCTTCAAGACGCTGGAAGAAGGTCAGAAAGTTGAGTTCTCTATCGAAAACGGCCAGAAAGGCCCAGCAGCTGCTAACGTAACTGCTCTGTAATTAGAGAACTTTTCGCAGGCGAACCGGAGTTTACTCCGTGTAGAGCTCGCGAGAATACGAAAACCCGCTTAACGGCGGGTTTTTTGCGTATGGGGCTTTTAAATCCTGGCCACGGCATGCTGCACTCTCCCGCCACGTTTTCACCAGTCAGAAATACTGCACATTCGGCATGAAATGCCAGCGCCAGCGCCATTTTGCGGCTGGAGACGCGATGCCAACAGGGTAAAACTTCAAAGTTAACCCCATCCCGTTATTTGCCACTCATTGCTAAAATGTCCTTGTTACACTGCCAACTCGCTCTTCTGCTATAAGGCCCTCAGCACAGCAAGATGGAATCCTGGAAGGTTAACCTCATCTCAGTCTGGTTCGGCTGCCTCTTTACCGGCCTCGCGATCAGCCAAATCATCCCTTTTTTGCCGCTCTACGTTGAGCAACTGGGCGTTACCGATCCCAGCTCGCTGACCCTCTGGTCCGGACTCATCTTTAGCGTAACCTTTATGGTCTCGGCCATCGTCTCGCCGATGTGGGGCAGCCTTGCCGATCGTAAAGGCCGCAAGCTGATGCTGCTTCGTGCTTCTCTGGGCATGGGCATCGTGATTTTCCTGCAGGCATTTGTGACCGATGTCTGGCAGCTGTTTTTGCTGCGTGCGTTGATGGGACTGACGTCCGGCTATATTCCCAACGCCATGGCGCTGGTGGCAACCCAGGTTCCGCGTGAGCGCAGCGGCTGGGCGATGAGTATGGTGACCACCGCCCAAATTTGCGGCGTGATCATGGGGCCGATGATGGGCGGTTTCCTGGCGGACTGGGTTGGGCTGCGTGCGGTGTTCCTGATTACCTCGGGATTACTGCTGACCAGTTTTCTGATCACGCTGTTCCTGATCAAAGAGGGCGGCCAGCCGAGGGTGAAAAAAGAGGACAAGCTCTCCGGCACCATGGTCTTCCGTTCACTTGGCAATCCCGGCCTGATTATCAGCCTGTTTCTGACCACCCTGACTATCCAGCTGTGCAATGGCTCGATCAGCCCAATTCTGACGCTGTTTGTGCGGGAACTTGAGCCGAACGTACAGAATATTGCCTTTATCAGCGGCGTGGTAGCGGCCATTCCGGGTGTGTCTGCGCTGTTTTCGGCGCCGACGTTGGGCAAGCTTGGCGACCGGATTGGCGCTCAGCGCATCCTGTTTTCCGCCCTGATCCTGACCTTCGTGCTGTTTGTGACCATGTCGTGGGCGGGAAGTGCCTTCCAGCTGGGTGCTCTGCGTTTCCTGCTCGGGTTTGCGGAAGGGGCGATGATGCCGGCGGTACAAACCATGCTGCTGCGCTATTCCAGCGATCGGGTTACCGGACGCATTTTTGGCTACAACCAGTCATTTATGTACCTCGGCAACGTCGTCGGGCCGCTGATTGGTTCCGGGGTGTCGGCCATTGGCGGATTCCGCTGGGTATTTGCGGCTACGGCGGTGGTGGTGCTGGCCAATACGGTTCAGCTGATCGTCACCTGGCGTAACCGCAAAGTGGTGACTGCGGCTCAGGCCTGACGCTGCTGCCGTCAGGCCTGAACACGCATTTACTCTGCTTTCAGCGTCAGCGCATAACGATAGCGTGAGGCTGACAGCAGAAATTCAGGGCTGACGCTGGGGCTCCACGAGTCGTCGCCGCCGACGCCCATATGATAACCATCCAGCACCAGCCAGCAGCCTTCCTCTTCCTGTAGCAGATGACGGTGGGTCACGTCGCGAAGCTGTTGCTGGCTGTAGCGACTGACCGAGAAATGAAACTCCCCGTCAACCTTCATCCTGCCCACGCTTAACGATTTTGTGCCGCAGCGCAGACCGTTTTCGCTGGGGAACACATACGGCGTAGTGAGCGCGTCCAGTGGCTGCGTCCAGCGTGAGAACTGCGCGGACAGCAGGCGATCCGGGTAGTTTTCGTGCGGTCCCAGGCCCAGCCAGCTGACGTTTTCTGCCGGCTGACTTAACTGGCAGCTGAGACCGATGCGGGCCGGTGCCGGTAAGCCGGCAGCCACATCTACCTCAACCTGAATATGTAATTCTCCCGCGCTATCAACAAGGTAGCTTTTACGGCTGATAAACAGCCGTTCGCCCTGATGCAACCAGGCATGGGTGGTGATCAGCTGCACGCTGCGGTTAAGTGCATCGGCCTGGAAATCTGTCAGCTCGCTTTCCAGATGATTGAAACCGGCGCGCTGCCAGCGCTCAACCCAGGCATTCGGATCGACTTTAGTCACTTCGCTGATGCCGATATCATTATCCAGCGGCGCGCGGGTGAAGTTATCGCGTAATGGCGTCAGTAGCTGAGGCTGCCCATCAATCAGCCACTGCACCAGTTCGCCACTGTGCTTTGAGAACTGCCAGCGCTGGTTCTGCTGGCGGATTTCGATCAGTTGTTCGGTCTCCACCATTTCGGGGATGAACGGCGATTTAAGCGGTGAAGGCATCGGCAGGCGAGAAGGCAGTTGCCATTGATCCCAGGCCACGCGATGATTTTCCGGCGACCACGCTGTCGCCTCTGGCTGGATAACCTCAACGTTCAGCCACAGCTGATCATCAAGATCGGCAAACGGTGGCAGTTCGATATCTACCCGACCTTCCGCAGCGATGGACAGCGGTTGTTCACCTGCCGCTATCTCCACGCCGTTATGCTCGATGCGCCAGCGCAGGATTTCATTGTCGCTGTGGCGGAAAAGATATTCGCTCTCAATGCGCAGGATCAACGGCCGGATACTGAGCAGCGAAAACTGGAAGAATTGCTGCGCACGCTGCGCTTCAAACAGGGAAGGATGCGGCGTACGGTCGGCAAAAACCAGGCCGTTCATGCAGAACTGACGATCGTTGGGCGTGTCACCGAAGTCGCCACCGTAAGCCTGCCAGGCATTGCCCTGCGCATCGTAACGGGTCAGGCTTTGATCGACCCAGTCCCAGACAAAGCCGCCCTGCAACCGTGGAAACGCTCTGAAGGCCTGCCAGTATTTGGCAAACCCGCCAAAGCTGTTGCCCATTGCATGCGCATATTCACAGAGGATCAGCGGGCGGGTTTCTTCCGGCAGACCGATCCACTTCTTCAGTGACCATTTCGGCACCGCGTCGAACGGTTGATCCTGATCGACCCGGGCATACATCGGGCAGATGATATCGGTGGCGGCGGTATCGGCACCGCCGCCTTCATACTGCACCGGCCGCGTCGGATCGTTACTTTTGATCCAACGCCAGAGCGCATCATGCGTGCTGCCATGCCCCGATTCGTTGCCCAGCGACCAGATGATAATGCAGGGGTGATTGCGATCGCGCTGCACCATTCGGGTCACGCGTTCGCTAAAGGCATTGAACCACACCGGATCGTCCGACAGACGGTTCATCGGCTGCATACCGTGCGTTTCGATATTGGCTTCGTCCACCACATACAGTCCGAAGCGGTCGCACAGGCGGTACCACAGCGGATGGTTGGGATAATGCGAGCAGCGCACGGCATTGAAGTTATGCTGCTTCATCAGCGTGATGTCGCGGATCATCGTCGCTTCATCCATCACCTGGCCATGCTCGGGATGATGTTCATGGCGATTGGTGCCGCGAATCAGCAGCGGTTTGCCATTCAGCTTCAGCAAGCCCTGATGGATTTCGATTTTGCGGAAACCGACATCATAAGCTTCCACTTCCAGCAGGTTTCCCTGCAGATCGCGCAGCGCCACGGTCGCCCGATAAAGATGTGGCGTTTCGGCACTCCATAACGCTGGATTTTCCACGCGCAGCGTCAGCGTGGTGCGATCGCTGTAGCGGCCTCGCTCATCAACCATCGCGCTGCCAAACGGTTGGTGAACGCTGCCAACCAGCTCGTTATGCCGCCACAGCTGAACCTCAACCTGATACTGCCCGGCCTGCTCCAGTGAGCAGACTGCCAGAATTTTCAGCTGGGCGGAGTGAAGTTCAGGGCTGAGATGCGTTTCAATCTGGATATCGCTCAGCTGCACGGCGGGTTTATGCAGCAGGCTGACATCGCGGAAGATGCCGCTCATGCGCCACATGTCCTGGTCTTCCAGATAGCTACCGTCACTCCAGCGCAGTACCAGTACCGCCAACCGGTTCTCGCCGTGGGTCAGCACCGGGGAGAGATCGAATTCTGCTGGCAGGCGGCTGTCCTGGGAATAGCCAATAAACTGGCCGTTGCACCATAAGTAAAAGGCCGAGTTCACGCCGTCGAACTGGATCCGGGTCTGCCCGGACGTCAGCCAGTCCGGATCGCAGCTGAAGATGAGTGAATAACAGCCGGTCGGATTTTCCTTCGGCACAAATGGTGGCGTGACCGGAATAGGGTACTGAACGTTGGTATAGATAGGGGCGTCATAACCGGCCAGCTGCCAGTTTGACGGCACCGGCTGTGGATCCGCCTCCGGCAGATCCTGCGCTAACCAACTGTCCGGAACCTGTTCTGGCTGGCTGAAGTAACTGAAGTTCCAGACGCCATTCAGTGACTGGCGACGCTCGCTCGTTCTGTCTTCTCTGGCCGCAGCAACGGAACGCCAGCTGAAGAAAGGCGGATGCGCAGGCAGGCGATTCAATTGCGTTACGGCCGGATTTTCCCAATCACGGCGGATCAGTTGCTGTTGCAAAGAGAGAGAAGGAGCGGATTTCATCAACAATACCTCATAAATGTTATGCGCTCACATTGCGCTGGTTTGGCGTCGTTGTAAAGCAGATCCCTGCGATCCTGCGAGCACGATCGCAGGTAAAACAGTCTGCGGATAATCCGCAATTAACCGGGTTAACCCAGCATTGTTACGGGGTTCTGACAGGAAAGTGTTAAGCGTGGTGACTGGCGGTAAAAATGGCCCTGAACCGGAGTATTCTGCATTGATGGCTCTGGATGGGACGCTTACTATCAGCGCCACTGTTCCGTGGAGAGTTTTATAATGAGCCGATTAATTAAAGTAGTCAGTGTTATTGCGCTGGTAACAGCCTTAAGTGGTTGCCTGTTCCCACCTCCAGGTGGTGGTGGCGGTCACGGTGGCGGTTGGGGCGGCGGTGGCCCACGCGGTGGCTTCTCTCAGGGCCCAGGCTGATAAAACCTTAAATCAGAGGCATATTGCCTCTGATTTTTAGTGCTGACGATTATTTTGTGACATTAACAGGCAGCAAAACGTTTCGCTCGCAATAACAATTTGCTGCGCTTCGCAAAAGTGAATAATGAAATCAATACCGTGTTTAAGTATCGAAAAAATATAGCGATTATCTGTTTTCTTTTTTTTTAGCTGGTGTTAACGTCTTGCTTTAACTCGCTGAGACGTCCGCATGAAAAACCTCATTGCAGAACTGTTGGTCAGGCTGGCGGAGAAAGAAGAAGAGTCCAAGGAATTAGTGGCTCAGGTTGAGGCGTTAGAAATCGTGGTGACCGCATTACTGCGTAAGCTGGACAGTCATCAATTCCAGCAGATCTCAGACAGCATCACTACCGCGATGGACACGGCGACACGTTCGGAGACCATCAATCCCGAAGACTCGTCATTACTGGAAGGTTACATTCAGCGCCTTTTGCTTCATCCCCGCCAGTAATCTGCTTTATCAAACCCTCGCTCGCATGTATGCGGTGACGAGTTGAACCCTTTCATTATTCCCTTATGTTTATTTCTGCTTTTCTTTCTCACTCCCGTCAAAATTTCTGCCAAACTTTGAGTGTTCGTTAATCAAATAGGGATGGAAAATATGAAGCTGAAATATCTGATGGTTGCGGCAATGCTTTCGTTAATGGCCGGAGGTTATGCCAGCGCGGCAGAAAAGACCGCCCAACAACAAAAAATGACCATGTGTAATCAGCAGGCCGGTGAAAAGACCTTAAAAGGCGATGAACGAAAAACCTTTATGAGCAATTGCCTGAAGAAAGACAGCAAAATGGGATCGATGACGCCACAGCAAATGAAAATGAAAACCTGTAATACTCAGGCCGGTGAAAAAATGCTGAAAGGGGATGAACGTAAAACCTATATGAGCAGCTGCCTGAAAAAAAGTTAACCTGAGGTGGGCCTGCCCAGGCCCCTCTTTTAGCGCTCCCATCCGTCCCACCGTTCATTCATATTTCCTTAAATATTAATAATCCATAATAAACAATTAGTTAAATTTAATTTTCCTCGCTTCGCCTGCCCCTTTCCGATGCTTTCCCCTGTAAATGCCAGGCTTATTACTGTTGATGTGAAAACAGATAATAAAAAGGAGCCTTGTCGTGAGCTATCAAAATGCCATCGTTTTACAGGATCTCCCTGAGCGAAAACCCGTCAGAGTGCCGGTAGGTGAAACCGGTATTATTCTGATCCGCGAGCAGCAGGAAGTGAAAGCCTTCCAAAGCAAATGCCCCCACTCTGGCGCGCCGTTAGAGCAGGGCGCGATCTATGGCGACAGGCTGGTTTGCCCGTGGCACAAAGCCAACTTCAGCTTGAATGACGGCAGTCTGTGCGAGCCGTTAGCGCTGAGCGATCTTAAGCGCTATCCGGTCAGAGTAGAAAATGGCATGGTGCAGGTGGATCCCGAACCGCTGCCGCCGCTGGCCACTTTTCAGGCCGATTGTCAGGATCCGGTCTTTGTGATCCTGGGCACCGGCGCGGCAGGAGCGGCTGCGGCATGGACGCTGCGCAGGGAAGGCTTTACCGGCAAGCTGATCCTCGTCGATCGTGAAAGTGAGGCGCCCTACGATCGTACCGTGCTGACCAAATTTGTCCCTTCCGGCAACATGAAGATTGATGAGGTTCCTCCGCTGTTAAAAGAGGATTTCTCCGCCTATGCCGAACATAAGCTGGCGGACGTCGAACGGCTTGAAACCCGTAATCAGACCCTGCATTTCGCCGATGGCACAACGTTGGAGTATGACAAGCTGCTGATTGCCAGCGGCGGCATTCCGCAGCGACCAGATCTGGAAGGCAAGGCGCTGCAGGGCGTGCATGTGCTGCGCAGCCTTGAGCAGGCTGACAAGCTGCTGCAGGCGGTCGATACCACCAAACAGCTGGTGATTATCGGTAACAGTTTTATCGGCATGGAGCTGGCGTCTGCGCTACGTGCGCAGGATGTGAAGGTACAGGTGATTGCACCGCAACCGTTGCCGTTTAAAAACACCTTCGGTGAGGAGATCGCCGGTTATTTCTGCAAGCTGCATGAAGATAACGGCGTGGAGTTTATCGACGGCGAGGTGGCTGAGCTGAAGGAAGATAACGGTCATGTCAGTGCGGTTGCGTTAAAAAGCGGCAAAGTCGTGCCGGCTGATATTGTTCTGTTGGCCACAGGCGTCGCGCCGGGCACCTCGTTTATTCACGACATCCCGCTCAATGACGATGCCAGCCTGACCACCAGTGAGACGTTAGAAGTGGCCAGTCAGGTGTGGAGCGCAGGCGATATCGCCACCTTCCCCGCGGCATCAGGCCCGCTGCGAATTGAGCACTATCGGGTAGCGCAACAGCAGGGGCGGGTTGCCGCTAAGAACATGTTGGGGCAAAACGAAGCGTTCGATCGCGTGCCGTTCTTCTGGACCGCACAGTTTGGCACGCGCTACGAGTATCTGGGGCATGCGGAAGAGTGGGATGACTATCAGCTGTTTGGGTCGCTGGCAGATAAGAAATTTGTCGCGCTGTATGGGCAGAAAGGCCAGCTGGCGGCGGTGGCTTCTTGCGGGCTGTATACCTTCACTGCTGAACTAGTCTTGCGGATGCAGGAGCCGATGACGATGGCGGAAACCGCTGCGCTGGTCAAAGAGGCGCTGAAGTGATCGACAGGGGCGAACGCCGTTCGCCCCTTAATACCGTCAGGCCTTGCTCATCCGTTCGGATTTGGTCATGCACTGCTGCATTGCTTCCATCACCGCCGCACGGAAGCCTTTCTCTTCCAATACTTTCACCGCTTCAATGGTGGTGCCGCCAGGCGAGCACACCATATCTTTCAGTTCAGCAGGATGTTTGCCGGTTTCCAGCACCATCTGCGCTGCGCCTTTAACCGCCTGCGCGGCAAACTGATACGCCTGCGCGCGTGGCATTCCGCCCAGCACCGCTGCATCCGCCATCGCTTCGATAAACATAAACACATACGCCGGGGAAGAACCGCTCACGCCAACTACCGCATGGATCATGTATTCCGGCACCAGCGCGGCTTTTCCGAAACCATTAAAGATATCAACAATCTCATCGGCTTCTTCTTTGGTGACCAGCACGTTTGGCGTCACCGAGGTCATCCCTTCATTCACCAGTGCCGGCGTGTTCGGCATGACGCGGACCAGCTTACGGTCGTGGCCCAGTACGTTCGCCAGTGAATCCAGCGTGATGCCCGCCGCAATTGACACCACCACGGTATCTTTATTCAGGCTGCCGGCGATCTCTTTCATCACGTTCAAAATGACATTGGGTTTCACCGCACCAAACAGGATATCGGCCTGTTTGGCCACTTCTTCCGCACTGGAAGCCGGCGTAATGCCGTATTGCTGCTGCATCGCTTCATTGGTGGCCGGTTTACGGTCAAATACCCAGATGTTCTCAGGTGCGATCTGACCCGACGAAACCAGACCACCGATAATGGCTTTCGACATATTGCCGCAGCCAATAAAACCAATTTTCTTATCCACCGTTGTGCTCCCTGTTTCAGTCAGTATTTGATACGGCTCTAGCTTACGTCATTCCCGGCCTTTATCCAGTTTCCGCTTCGTTTAGCCGTTACCGGCAGATTAGATTTGCCATTCCTGAAAAGCACGGCATGATCTCCCTGTTTACCGTAATAACAAAAAGGAAAGGGGTCATATGCCAATCTGGGTGGATGCCGATGCGTGCCCGAAAGTGATCAAAGAGGTGCTTTACCGGGCTGCCGAACGCGAGCAGATGAAGGTCACGTTGGTGGCGAATCAGCCGCTTAGCGTGCCGCCATCGCGCTTTATAACCACGCTGCGCGTGCCGGCGGGTTTTGATGTGGCCGATAACGAAATTGTGCGCCGGGCTGAAGCGGGCGATCTGGTGATCACTGCGGATATTCCGCTGGCAGCAGAAGTGATGGAGAAGGGCGCGATTGCGCTGAATCCACGGGGTGAACGCTACAGCGAAGCCACTATTCGCGAACGGCTGACCATGCGTGATTTTATGGATACGATGCGGGCCAGCGGCGTGCAGACCGGCGGACCGGCGACGCTGAACCAGCGCGATCGCCAGCAGTTTGCCAATGAACTGGATAAGTGGCTGCTCAGCCAGAAAAAGAAATAATCAAGAAGCGGGCGGAGAATTCCACCCGCTGCGTTAATCAGACAAAGCTGTCGTCGTCGCCAAAATCATCGCCGCTGAAGTCATCACCTCCGAGATCAGCAAAATCATTGCTGCTATCCTGCTGATAACCCGAATCCTGGCTGGCGAACGAGTTGTCGTTGCCGGTGCCGTTAAAGGTATCGAGGTTATTATCAAAGTTTTCCTGCGGCATCGCCGGCTCGTTGATAATGTTCACAATTTCCTCTGGCTGCGAATGATGGAACATGCTGGTCAGCATATCTGCCATCACCACGCCACCGGCAACACCGACCGCCGTCTGCAATGCGCCACCTAAAAAGCCGCGCGTCGCGGAAGGGGCCGCTGCCTGTGCGGGCGCAGGCGCATATGCAGGCTGCTGCTGCTGTTGCGGAGAGCTGTTCCACGGGTTCTGCTGCTGGGCCTGTGGCTGTGCCGGCTGCTGCTGGCGCTGACTGCCGCCGCCAAACAGACCGGCCAGGAAACCGCCGCTGCTCTGCTGGGGCTGTTGCTGCTGGGCCTGAGCCAGTTTGGCCTCCAGCTCACTGACACGGTTATTTAGCTGTTTCAGTGCCGCTTCCTGAATCAGGATCGACTGCGCCATATAGTAAGGTGCGCCTGGCTGTTGCTGAACCTGCTGCTGGATTAATTTTTCCGCTTCGGCGTCACGCTGGCCGGACTGAGTTTCAGCCTGTTTTAAACGGCTAAACAGGCTCTCTATTAACTGTTGTTCTTCGCTCTGCATAAGTCTAACTCCGTAACGGGTGATGCTGACTATATTGGGGCTACGCGCGGGAAAGTAAACGTGCATCGGGTAAGGAAATGTTGCTGTTATCGCGCGATTATTTTGTGAGTGTAAAGTTAAAATTACGCCCTGTTAATTGTTATAATTCAGTCTGTTAATCGACCTGAGTCACAGGGCAGGTGTAAAGAAAAAGTGACTGCTGGTCGCACAGGGAAATTATCGGTATGATGCGACGCAAAGTTCATCATTATCTGCCTTCCGGCGTGGGCGTTGACCCTGACGAGCAGGCTGAGGAAGTGCCAGTTATGTCGTTACCCCTTTATCTGATCGGCGCGCGCGGCTGCGGAAAAACTACCGTAGGTCAGGCGCTGGCGAACGCTTTAGGCTATGCCTTCAGTGATACCGATCGCTACCTCCAGCAAACCACGCAGCGTACCGTTGCTGATATTGTGTCCGCAGAAGGGTGGGAAGGGTTTCGTCAGCGTGAAACGCTGTCATTAAAAGCGGTGACGGCGCCGGCCACGGTCATTGCCACGGGCGGCGGCATGGTTCTGGCGGCTGAGAACGGCAAATTTATGCGTGAACAGGGTCGGGTTATCTACCTGAAAGCGGACGCCAGTGTGCTGGCCGCGCGGCTGGAAGCGTACCCGGAGCAGGATCAGCGTCCGACGCTAACCGGCCGCCCGATAGCCGATGAAATGGTGGAAGTGCTGGCTGCCCGTGATGCGCTGTATCAGCAGACCGCGCATTACGTGATTAATGCCATGCAGTGCCCGGACAAAGTGGTTGAGGACATCATTACGATGCTCTCTCTGGCCCGCGCCAGCTAAATACTGCGGAAAAATACCAGTCTTTGTCTATACTTAGTCAGATACGCACGCAATTGTCGGGCCTTTATTGCCGACAGAGGCTTTTATTCTGACAAGAGGGAAATTATATGGCTGGTAAACCCCCGTATCCACGTGAAGCAAAAATTGTCCCGGTTAAAAAAGGCACCACCGAGAAAACCGTCACCTGGTATGAACTGCGCGCCGATCATCCTAAGCCTGACACGCTGATCAGTGAGCATGAAACTGAGCAAGAGGCGCAGGACGCTAAAATCCGTTACGAAGATAAAGACAAAGAGTGATGGCGGCCGGCAAGGATGCCAGCGATCTCTCCGCGAGATTATGACTTGACCCCGCCAGACCCTCCCCGTATTTTTCTGCGGCACTCTGATTTACATAAAATAAAAACCGATCATCCCTTAGCCCGAGCTGGACTGACTCTTGAAAGATTTTCTGAAAAACACCGCAACGCCTGTTGACCCTCACGCTGTTTCAGAGGCAGCTGCTATGCTTTCTGTATCTGTGGTTCCCGGTGCTGACACCACTGAGGATCTGGCGGTTACGTTCGCTGACAGGGCGAACTTTGCGGAAAGTAAAACGATGAAACACTCACTTGCAACACTTACACTAGGCCAGGCTGCCCGTAGCGATCTCCATCCTCTGCTACTGGAAAATCTCCCTGAAGAACAAATCGCCCACGTTGGATTGCTTGACGATCTGACCCATGACGAAATACAGCAAAAATACGCCACGGCAGGCAATGAAAAGGTGGTGATGACCCGCCTGGAAGACGGCACTCACGTGGTGCTTTCGGCCGCGAAAGTGGAAGCGGCGCTGCAAAACAAGATCCTCGAACTTGAACAGCAGGGCTTTGAGACTATCCTGATGCTGTGTAGCGGGCAGTACAAAAACCTGTTTACTGACAGCGCCATTCTGCTTGAACCTTACCGTATCCTGCCGCCGCTGGTGGACGCGATCACCGGTGGGCATCAGGTTGGTATTGTGGTGGCGCGGGAAGAGTATATCGCGGAGCAGGCGTACAAATGGCAAAGTCTGGGACAGAAGCCCCACTTTGCAGTAGCCAGCCCGTGGGAAACCAGCGATGATGATCTGATTGACGCTGCGCTGCACTTACAGGAGCAGGGCGCGGATGTGGTGGTGCTGGACTGTCTGGGCTACCACCAGCGGCACCGGGATTTCCTGCAGAAACTGTTAGGCATTCCGGTATTGTTGTCCAATGTGTTAATAGCCAAACTGGCAGCAGAACTGCTTGTGTAAACGAGAACTTCTCGGCACTTTTACACTGTTATCTTTTTCTCTGATTTTAAGGATGTTTATATGCTCAACGTCAGTGAGTACTTCGACGGAAAAGTGAAATCAATTGGTTTCGACAGTGCCAGTACCGGGCGCGCCAGTGTGGGCGTGATGGCGGAAGGCGAATATACGTTTGGCACCGGCCAGGCGGAAGAGATGACGGTAGTCAGCGGATCGTTGAAGGTGTTGTTACCAGGTGAAGCCGAGTGGAAGCACTTTGAGCCAGGCCAGGTGTTTAACGTCCCCGGTCACAGCGAGTTTCATCTGCAGGTGGCAGAGCCTTCTTCCTATCTGTGCCGCTATCTGAAAGATTAAACCTGAAGGGCCGACGCCGTCCGGCGCCAAAAGAAGCTCAGCCGTCTCGCGCTGAGCTTCTTTAATACATCCGCTTAACGTTTCGCTTCGCCACCCAAAGCTTCAATCGTATTGCTCACCAACGCCGCCAGCTCGCTGGTCATCAGAATAAAGTCGGCATCAAATCGCGCCTGAACATCATCCCGATCGATATCATCATTCTGTTCACGCAGGGTGTCTGAAAACTTCAGACGCTTCAGCGAGCCATCATCGGAGAGGATCAGCTGCACGCGCTCCTGCCAGTCCAGTGCCAGTTTGGTCACCAGTTTGCCGGCTTCTATATGGTTAGCAATCTCATCGCACACAAGATCCTGCTTCTTACAGCGGATCACACCGCCGTCTTCCAGCAAGGCTTTCAGCTCGGCTTCGTCCATCAGTGCGAAACCGGCCGGCGTTTCACCTGAACGCACCCATTCGGTCATGGTCAGCTCAATCGGGCTTTCCAGCGTCAGCGGCACCACCGGCAGCGAACCAAGGCTCTTGCGCAGCAGCGCCAGCGTATCTTCGGCTTTTTTGGCACTGGCACAGTCAACCATGATCAGGTTGTTAACGGTATCAATCCACAGGAAGGTCTGGCTGAAACGGCTAAAGGCGCGTGGCAGCAGGCTGTGCAGCACTTCATCCTTCAGCGAATCTTTTTCGGTCTTTTTCAGTTTGCGCTGCTGTTCGGCTTCAAGCTTGCCGATTTTGGCTTCCAGCGCCTGTTTGATCACCGTGGAAGGCAGGATTTTCTCTTCCTTGCGCGCGCAAATCAGGATCTGGCCATTATTGACGTGGGTAAATGCATCATGGCGCGGACCCATTGGCGAAACCCAACCGGTTTTTGCCATATCCTGGCTGCCACAGGGAGCGAAAGAGAATGCCTCAAGCTGTTTTTCCATCTCGTCAACCGCCAGTGGGATCTCGCGATTCAGACGATATACCATTAAATTCTTAAACCACAGCATTATGCTTTCCCTCTCGGGCGCGCATCAGGCGCGCTAATTCAAAGTCAGCGCGCATGATAGCGAATCGGCGGCGGGGTTTCATTGCCTTTCCGCCTCCGGCCTTCTAAGGTAAGACCATGACCGTCAAATAATGAGGAATAACAAGTGCGTATCGGAATAGATTTAGGTGGAACGAAAGTTGAGGTGATAGCACTTGCTGAATCCGGTGAGACGCTGTTCCGTCACCGCGTGCCCACGCCGCGTGATGATTATCAGCAGACGCTGGACGCCATTGTCGGCCTCGTCAGGCTGGCCGAAGAGAAGACCGGTGAGCAGGGCACGGTCGGCATCGGCATTCCGGGGACGCTGTCTCCTTACACGCGGCTGGTGAAGAACGCCAACTCGACCTGGCTCAATGGCCAGCCGCTGGATAAAGACCTGCAAAAAATGCTTAACCGCGAGGTACGTATCGCCAATGACGCTAACTGCCTGGCCGTCTCCGAAGCGGTGGATGGCGCGGCGGCAGGGAAGCAGACGGTGTTTGCGGTGATTATCGGCACCGGCTGTGGTGCGGGTGTGGCGCTGAACGGTCAGGCGCACATTGGCGGCAACGGTAATGCGGGCGAGTGGGGGCATAATCCGCTGCCGTGGATGGATGAAGATGAGCTGCGTTACCGCGAAGAAGTGCCGTGCTACTGCGGTAAACAGGGCTGCATTGAGACCTTTATCTCCGGCACCGGCTTCGCCACGGATTATCACCGCCTGAGCGGCGTGGAGCTGAAAGGCGCGGAGATTATCACGCTGCTGGAGCAGCAGGATCCGGTTGCGGAGCTGGCGATGAGCCGTTATGAGCTGCGGCTGGCAAAATCGCTGGCGCACATCATCAATATTTTCGATCCGGAAATGATTGTGATGGGCGGCGGCATGAGCAATAACGACCGTCTGTATCAGACCGTGCCGCAGTTGATGAAGAAGTGGGTGTTTGGCGGTGAGTGTGAAACCCCGCTGCGTAAAGCGGTTCACGGCGATTCAAGTGGCGTACGTGGCGCCGCCTGGCTCTGGCCGCAGTAAAAAAACAGGGCCGGGGGTCGGCCCTGTTTCTTGCTTACTCGCCTGCCAGCATCGCATCGCGCGGTGCGTTGGCACGCTGGTTTTTGGTCATCAGGAAGTAGATATAGCCTGCCACCATAAAGGCCACGAACAGGGCCCCAATCAGCGCATTAAACCACAGCATGGCAATCAGACAGACCACGGCCAGTACCAGCGCAATGCCCGGAACGATTGGGTAGCCCGGCGCACGGAAACTGCGCTCCAGCTCTGGCGCAGTGCGGCGCAGACGGAACAGGCTCAGCATGCTCATGATATACATCACGATGGCACCGAACACCGCCATGGTGATCATCGCGGCGGTCAGCGTCATGCCCTGCAGGTTAATCCAGCTGTCGCTGAAGATCGCGGCAATGCCAATCAAGCCACCGGCAATGATCGCGCGGTGTGGCGTCTGGAAGCGGGACAGCTTAGCCAGTCCGGCAGGCAGATAGCCAGCGCGGGACAGGGCGAAGAACTGGCGGGAATAGCCCAGAATAATGCCGTGGAAGCTCGCCACCAGGCCAAACAACCCAATCCACACCAGCATATGCATCCAGCCGGAGTTTTCGCCCACCACCATTTTCATCGCCTGTGGCAATGGATCGTTGATGTCCGACAGCTTACGCCAGTCACCCGCGCCGCCGGCCAGCAGCATCACGCCAATGGCCAGGATCACCAGCGTCAGAATACCGCTGATATAGGCCTTCGGAATGGTGCGTTTCGGATCCTTCGCTTCTTCAGCGGCCATCGCGGCCCCTTCAATGGCGAGGAAGAACCAGATAGCGAACGGAATAGCGGCAAAAATCCCGGAAAGCGCAGGCAGTCCGAAGTGCTCGCCACCCGACCAGCCATTGGCGGCGAAGTTTGCCACGCTGAAGCCCGGCGCGACTACGCCCATAAACACCAACAGCTCAAGCACTGCTAACACCGTCACCACCAGCTCAAACATCGCCGCTAGCTTAACGCCAAGGATATTCAGCGTCATAAAGATGATATAGGCGCCCACCGCGGCATATTTCGGATTCAGATCGGGGAACTGCACGTTGAGATAGGCGCCGATAGCCATCGCAATGGCCGGCGGGGCAAAGACGAACTCAATCAGGGTTGCCATACCGGCAATCAGGCCACCGGTTTCGCCAAAGGCGCGACGACTGTAAGCAAAAGGGCCACCGGCATGCGGGATCGCCGTGGTCAGTTCGGTAAAGCTAAAAATAAAACAGGTATACATAAGGGCGATCAGCGCGGTGGTGACCAGGAATCCTAAGGTTCCCGCCACACCCCAGCCGTAACTCCAGCCAAAATATTCGCCGGAAATCACCAGACCTACCGCAATGCCCCACAGATGTATTGTGCCCAGAGTGGGCTTCAGTTTGCCTGTCATAACGCATTCCCCGTGATGAGTTTTATTGTCAGTCGATAATGCAGCCGCGGCCCGCCGGAATACTTGACGCTGGCGTAAGGAATTTTGTGCTCTGCTGTCAACTCAGAAGCAAAAAAAGCGCCAGATGCACGCTAAAGTCAAAAGAGGGTCATCTGCGGTCAAGCGGGTCAGAGGCAGGTGACGCCATGCTGGTATCACACGGCGGGTAACCGACAGCCAACCATCACGGAGCCAGACTATGACTGCCACGCAATATGACAACCTGGATACAGCCGCGCTGCTGAACCTTGCTGAGCGCACGCTCACCCGTTATCCCGCAGCCTTGCAGGGAACGCTGAGCCTGCTTTGCCGCTCAGAGAACGCCACGTTTTTACTGCAAGCCGGTGGCAAGCGCTACGCGCTGCGCCTGCATCGCGGCAATTATCATCAGCGTGCGGATATCGAAAGTGAACTGCACTGGCTCGATGCGCTGCGGGAAACCGGCATCGTGGTGCCGCAGGCGGTGCCGGATAAAGAGGGTCAGACCGTGCAGACGCTGCAACTGGAAGACGGTAGCGAGCGCCATGTGGTGCTGTTTGACTGGATTGAAGGCGAGATGCCAACCACCGAGGTCGATCCGCGTGCCTTCCAGCAGTTAGGCCATATCACCGCCCGCCTGCATCAGCACAGCAAAAGCTGGCAGAAGCCGGCGGGATTCCAGCGCATCATCTGGGATCACCAGACGATGGTCAGCCCGCAGAGTCACTGGGGCGACTGGCGCGATGTACCGAATCTGCGTCTGCAGGATCGTCCGGTGGTGGAAGAAGCGATTGCCCGCGTCGGGAGCGAACTGACGATCTTCGGCAAAGACGCCTCGCGCTACGGCTTGATCCATGCGGATCTGCGGCTGACCAACCTGCTGCTGCACAAAGGTGAGACGCGGGTAATCGACTTCGACGACTGCGGCATGGGCTGGTATCTGCACGATCTTGCGGCAGCGATCAGTTTTGTCGAGCACCATCCTCGTGCAGCGGAGTGGGTGGAGCACTGGATCAAAGGTTACGAGCAGATTGCCCATATCAGTGATGAAGAGATGGCGATGCTGCCAACCCTGCTGATCCAGCGCCGCATCCAGCTGATGGCGTGGGCCGGATCCCATGCCGAAACCGAGATGGCGCACAGTCTTGGCCCACAGTGGGCGGATCATTCTGTGCGCCTGTGCCGCCGCTACCTGGAGACCCGCGAGCTTCCGGTTGGCGCCTGAGTTGCACCCGGAACGGGCAGGCATGCTGCGGGTACCGCATCTGCCCGTGATTGTCCTGTCATAACATCTTGTTTTTAAACGTCACCGCCGAGGTTGGTATGAATATTGCTGCATTAGCAGCATATTTTCTACGCCGAGGCGACGATGATGGAAACCGGTCTTATCAGACAGCCTGACATGGCAACGGCGCTGAATGCCAGCGCCGTCAGTAATCGTGGGGTTCTGGCGGCGGCAGCCAGCGGCCTGAGCAGTTTTATCAGTGAGAAGGGCGGCGATGTCGACCGCATTTTTGGCGTCAGCGGCATCGATCCCGAACTGCTTTCCAGCCCGACCTTAAGCCTTGGGCTGATCAACTACTGTCGCGTGATGGAAGAAGCGGCGCGTTATTCAGGTTTTGATAACTTCGGTTTGCACTACGGCAAGCAGTTTAAACCGCAGTCATTAGGTCTGATTGGTTACGTCGGACTGTGTTCGGCGACGCTGGAACAGGCGTTGCAGAACGTGGTGAATGCCTTTCCGTATCATCAGCACGACACGCTCACCCGGCTGGTCGATAAAGGGGATTGCTGGCGGCTGGATTACCAGGTACGCCACGGCGCGATCCTCTGTCGCCGTCAGGATGCGGAACTGACGCTGGGGATGTTTATGAATCTTATTCGCCACGTGGCGGGTAAAAACTGGGCACCCAGAGAGGTCCATTTCGAGCATCCACGGCCTTCACAATGGCATGAGCACTGCAAAGTGTTCGATGCGCCGGTCTATTTTGATCAACCCTTCAACTCATTACTGATCCCGAAACGCGATCTGGCACGATCGATGCCGGACAGCGATCCGATGCTGTTAATGGTGATGCAGGATGCGATCCGCCGCCTGAACAGCGCCACGCCCCAACAAAATATTGTCGATCAGGCCCGTGCGCAGGTGCATCTGGTATTGCTGAAAGGTGAGCCGGTGCTGGAGGAAGTGGCTGAAAAAATGGGGCTGTCGAGCTGGTCGCTGCAACGGCGGCTACGCGATGAAAACCTGAGCTTCACCGCGCTGGTGGACAAGGTGCGTTGCGAAATGGCCAAGCACTACCTGCAACAGCGCCAGCTACCAATTTCAGAAATGGCGCTGCTGTTGGGCTATTCCGAAGTCAGCGCCTTTTCCCGCGCCTTCCGCCGCTGGTTTGGCATCAGCCCACGTCAGTGGCGGCAGCACGAGTTGGCCGGTTAACCGGCCGGCTTGAAGTCGAGAATAATTTCGCTGGGGAATTTTTTCGGTGGCGCGGGCAGATTTTCCGCGCTGCTGACCACGCCCCAGGCTTTCTTACACAGTTGCTCATCGCCCGACGTACTCAACACGCTATACCGCCCATTCTGTTTCCAGCTGATGGTCAGCACGCATTCGCGTCCGACATAACGCGCGTGGTCATAAAAATTGCGCTGAATACCGTACTGCATTTTCGCGTAGTAACGGCAGTCTTCCTGAGACATTTCTGCGGTGGCGGCTCTGCACTGCTGGTCAGCAAACGCCTGCATTTCCTGCGCCGTCGCCGGGGCATTTTGCTGAGTATTTTTAGCTGACTGGCAGCCGGCCAGCAGCGTCGTCATCACCGTTGCCGCCAACACCCATGCCATTTTGTGCCGATTCATTTTCATTTATTCATCACTATTTCTAAAGAATCCTGACGTCCAGCCGATAGTTTATCCTGTTAGCTACTTGCTGGCTGACTCTTTTTTCGCCGTCAGACTCTTTACAGATAAATCTCTACTTCAGCGGAAATATTCTCTCAGATTAAAACAAACTGGCAGGGAATTTACTTACTAACGGAAATAAATTATTTTTCAATTCTCCTCTTCCAGCGTAAGTTATGCGTGTTTTTATTAAGTGCTTCGGTAAGTAGAGCAACAGGTTTGCCGTAAATGAAGCCGTCAGACGGGTTTTCACCTTAATTCATGGAACAGAAATGAAACCTTATATTAACGTCCTCGCATTGACCTTATTAAGTAGCGCCATGCTCAGCGGTTGCGCCACCGAATCCTCGCGTGCCATTGAAGCGCCTCAGGTGACAGCTGCCACGCAACCGGCCTGGCAGGGCGCTAAAAGCCCCATCGCGGTCGGTAAGTTCGATAACCGCTCCGCGTATATGAACGGCATCTTCTCAGATGGCGTCGATCGTCTGGGTAATCAGTCTAAAACGATTTTGATCACCCACCTGCAGCAAACCGGCCGCTTTAACGTGCTGGATCGCGCCAACCTGGATGAGCTGAAGGCTGAAGCGGGCTACAAGCGCAGCGCGCAGACCATCAAGGGTGCGGACTATGTGGTGACCGGCGATATCACCGAGTTTGGGCGCAAGGAAGTTGGCGATCAACAGCTGTGGGGCATTCTGGGTCGGGGGAAAACGCAGGTTGCTTATGCGAAAGTGAACCTGAACATCGTCGATGTTGCCACCTCTGAAGTGGTTTATTCCGTGCAGGGCGCGGGCGAATATCAGCTTTCAAATCGTGAAGTAATTGGCTTTGGCGGCACCGCCAGCTATGACTCGACGTTGAATGGCAAGGTGATCGATCTGGCGATGCGTGAAGCGGTAAATCATCTGGTCAGCGGACTGGAGTCCGGCGCATGGCGCGTAGCTAAATAACTCAGGGAAGGGAAAACAATGCGTATTAATAAGACACTGCTCATCGCGACAACCGCGCTGTTATTGACGGCCTGCGCCGAAAAAAGTAGCAATATCTATTATTGGGGTGACTATCAGCCCTCGCTTTATAGTTATTACCAAAAAACTGCGGCACCTGAAAAAGAAATTGAGACGCTTAATGCAGTTATTCAGCAAGCCCATGCCAAAAATAAACCGGTAGCGCCAGGCCTGCGCGCGCAATTGGGATTGTTGTATGTCGATACCGGTCATCCGGATCTGGCATTTGAGCAATTTAACGCCGAGAAAACCGCGTTTCCAGAATCCGCTCACTATATGGACTTTCTGATGCGTAATAAGCAGGGAGCAAATTAATGAAGAAAATCTTAGTTATTTCCGCCGTCCTGGCGGTGCTGGCCCTGACCGGCTGCGCCAAAAAAACGCCTTATGATTACACTGCGTTCCGTGCCAGCAAGCCGGCCTCGATTCTGGTGCTGCCTGCGGAAAATCGCACCACGGATATCAATGCCGCCCACAGTTTTGCCTCGCTGGTAACGCAGCCGCTGGCGGAATCGGGCTACTACGTCTTCCCGGTCGCCGTGGTGGAAGAGACCTTTAATCAGAACGGCCTGACCAATGCCAACGACATTCGTGGCGTCAGCGCGGCTAAGTTGCGCAGTATCTTCAATGCGGATGCGGCGCTTTACATCGATATCACCTCGTACGGCACCAGGTACATTGTGGTAGACAGCGTGACCCAGGTGACGGCCACTGCAAAACTGGTGGATTTGCGCACCGGCACGCAGATCTGGAGTGGGTTGGCCACCGCGGCGAACAACGAAAACAACAATAACCAGGGACTGGTGGGGATGCTGGTTGCGGCGGCGGTGAAGCAGATCGTCAACAACGTCAGCGATGAGGCGCATACCGTGGCCTCTGTCACCAGTGCCCGTTTGCTCAGCGCTAATGACAATGGCGGCATTTTAAAAGGGCCGCGCGCGAAATCGCCGACCCTGTAAGTCATGAACGGGCGCCCTCCAGGCGCCCGCTTTACGCCGAAGGCGTTTCCAGCTTGCTGTAACCCAATCCGTTGACTTTTCTGACCTTGATCTGCACCGGGATGCGCTCTTTCATCGCTTCCACGTGGCTGATCACGCCAATCGTTTTGCCACTGGCATTCAGGGCATCCAGCGCGTCCAGCGCACTGTCCAGCGTTTCCGCATCCAGCGTGCCAAAGCCTTCGTCGAGGAACAGCGATTCAATGCGGGTTTTATGGCTGACCAGGTCCGACAGCGCCAATGCCAGCGCAAGGCTGACGAGGAAACTTTCGCCACCGGACAGGGTGCGGGTATCGCGCAGCGAATCTGCCTGCCAGGTATCCACCACCTGCAACTCCAGCGCCTCTTTTGATTTACGCTGCAAAAGATAGCGTCCGTGCAGCCGGTTCAGCTGGTTGTTCGCCAGCCACACCAGGTGGTCAAGGGTCAGTCCCTGGGCGAACTTACGGAATTTATCCCCTTCGCGGGAACCGATCAGCTGGTTGAGATAGCCCCAGTCTTCCACTTCCTGTTCGTTCTGCCTGATTTGTTCCAGTAACGATTGCTGCTGCTGGCGACGTGCGGCATCGCTGGTTAACTGCTGTCGGGTTTCCCCTTGCTGACGATTATTCTCTTTCAGCTGATTAGCCAGCCGGCCGACCGCTTCACTTAACGCCTCAGTTTGCTCCGTGAGTTCGGCGGGTTTCTGCTCAAGATGACGATCCCGGTTTTTTTGCGCCTGTTGCAGCAATACGCTGGTTTGCTGGCGACGCTGGTCGTGCTGCTTTTGCAACGCACGCAGTTTCAAGGTCTGCTCTTCATCCAGCAATGCCGCAGTGAAGGCCGCTTCATCACTGAAATGACTGTCGGCCAGCGCGGTATTCAGTGATTGCTGAGCATCTTCAAGCCGTCGTGCCAGCGCAACCGACTGCTCAGATAGTGAGTTATGCTGTCCGGTCAGTGTATTTAACTGGTTCTGCTGAGTCTGCCACTGTTGCAGGCAGGCCTGGCTGCTTTCCGCATGGCGCTGAGAATCCAGACGCAGCTGCTGTTGCACCGCTGAAGTCGCCTGCTCGCCAAACAGCTTGAGGCGTTGGGCTCTCAATTCGCTCAGCGATTCAGCTTCGGCGTTAAGGCGCAGTGCCATTTCCGCAAGGCGCGATTTTTCGCGGCCGATCTCATCGCTCAATGCCTGCTGCTGAGTGGCAAGGGTCGTCAGCTGTGGCAACAGGTCAGTTAGCGCCTGCTCCGCTTTCAGCCACTGCTGCCACTCATCTTGTCTGCTGGCCAGCCAGCTTTCATGGCTGCCCGGCTCGGGTGGCGTCAGCGCAGATTTGGCCAGCGAGGCCTGCAGGTCGTCGCGCTGCTGCTGCACGGCGGCCTGCTGCTGTTTATGCTGCTGCTCCAGCTCGCTCAGTGCCTGTCGGGTAGTAAGCAGTTGCTGACCTGCCAGCTGTTGCTGCTGCTGCAAAGCTGCCAGCTCATTCTGCTGCTGGTTCAGCGCATCCTTCTGCTGTTGCAGTTCACGCGCGCTTTTCTGCAGGCTGAGTAAGTTAGCCTGACCCTCAGCTTCTGACTGGTCCTGATCGGCCAGCCATTGCTGCGTTTCTTCCCGGTCTGCCAGCGTCAGGGTTAACGCCAGGCCATTGACTGCGGTCTGCCACTGGCTTTGTAACTGTGCGGCTTCATGCTCGTTCTCTTCCCGCAACTGCTGCTCTTTCTCCGCCTGCTGCTGCAGGTTTTTCAACTGTTCACGCGTCGCCGTGCCCTGATCTTTCAGGCTATCGACCTCGGCTTTCAGTTTGACCAGCCGCTGCTGATTTTCTGACGGCTCAAGGGCCTGATAGTCGGCAATCGCAGGATGCTCGCACGAGCCACACAGCGGACAAGGCTGACCGGCTTCCAGTAAGGCCCGCTGCTGCTCCAGCCCGGCAATGCGCCTCTCAAGCTCGCAGCGCTTCTCCAGATCCTGCCAGTGCTGATGCTTCTCTTTCCAGTTCGCGCGCAGCACCTCGAGTTGCTGTTCGGTCAGCTTCAGCTGTTTTTGACCTTCTGACTGGCTGGTTTGCTGTCGCTGCATGCGGGTTTGCAACTGCTGCCACTGCGGGATGAGGAGCGCCAGGGTTTGTCGGAGTGGACGTTGCTGGCTGAGCTGGGCCAGCGAGGCCTGCAGCCGATCTTCCGGATGCTGCAGCTGACGCTGGTGATGCAATTTTTCAGCTTCATCACAGCGGGTTTTAGCCTGTTCCAGCTGCTGTTGCTGAGGCTGTATCTGCCGATCGAGTGCGGTGTAATGCTGTTCCTGCTGAACCACCTGAGCGGCCTGTTGCGCACTACGTGCCTGTAGTGCAGTCAGCGCCAGTTCGCTCTGATGCTGCTGCTCAAAGCGCACGCGCCACAGGGGAAGGGAGGCACCCCAGCCGGAAAAGTGTGGATGCGCCTGCTGCCACTGGCGGGTTTGCTGCTGCAGAAGCTGCTTCTCAGCCTGGGATTTCTGGTTCTGTTGCAGGGCGTCCTGCCGACGATTAAGAGATTGTTGGTACTCACTGACCTCTTTTTCGAGCAGCTGGTTTTGCTGGTTCAGCGTGGCGATGCGGTTATCCAGCGGCAGCACTCTGTCGGTAATCACCGTTTCCTGCTGCTGGCGATGCGCTTCATGCTGTTGGCGTGCCTCATCGGCCGCTTTCAGCTGCCGGGTTAAGCCGATCAGCTGCTGCTGAGCCAGATCTTTTTGCTGGGACAGGCTAAGCAGCTGGACGCTGAGCTGATGTGCATCCTGCTGATACTGTTCGCGTTGTTGCCAGAGCGGGCGCAGTTTTTCTGCCGGTTCGGCCTGAACCAGACGGGCCAGTTCGCTGCTGTCCTGTTGCCAGGCGCTTTCGGCCTGCTGATGATCGTCTTCGGCCGCTTTTAGCGCCTGCAAGGCCGCGTGATATTGCTGCTGCCATTGCCATAAAAGGCTGTGCTGCTGATGTTGCGAAGTGAGCGCCTGCTCATCCTTCACCAGCTGCTCTAACTGGGTTGTTAGCAGCTGCAGTTGCTCTTCGTCGAGCAGCGCCATGCCGCTGGCCTGCGCGCGCAGCGTATCCAGCGCCACTTTGGCGTTTTTATGCCGTTCAAAGACGTTGGCGGACAGGCGACCGTAGATTTCGGTGCCGGTCAGCTCTTCCAGCAGCTCCGCCCGGCTGTTGGCATCGGCATTCAGAAAGGCGGCAAACTGCCCTTGCGACAGCATCATCGATTTGGTGAAGCGCTCGAAATCCAGCCCGGTCAGCGCCGTCAGCATATCCAGCTTGTCTTTCACCTTATCGGCGACGATTTTGTTGTCATCACAGCGGGCCAGCTCGACGCGCGGGGCCTGCAAATTCCCATCCACCGCGCCGCGTGCGCGGTTCTGGCTCCAGAATGCCCGCCAGGCCACGCCTTTCACTTCAAATTCAACCTCGGCCAGACATTCTGAGGTGTCGCGGGTCATCAAATCGTTCTGCGTCTGCGAGAGTTTCCCCAGCCGCGACGTTTCGTGGTACAGCGCCAGGCAGATGGCATCCAGCAGGGTGGTTTTTCCCGCGCCGGTCGGGCCGGTGATGGCAAACAAACCGTTGCTGGCAAAGGGCTCGGCGGTAAAATCAATCTTCCATTCGCCTTTCAGCGAGTTGAGGTTTTTGAACCGTAGCGTCAGGATTTTCACGGTTGCACCTCATCATCAATTTCTGCCAGCGTCAGGGTGAACAGCTCCGTCGCCCGCGCCAGCCGTTCAGGCTGTTCATTTTCTTCCAGCGCCAGACGGCGGCTAAACACCTCCTGCGCGCTGAGTTCGCTGAGGGTTTCGTTGTTTTGCCGGTCGATAACCTGTTCCCGCTGCTCGCGGCTGCGGCGCAACAGCACCACCTCAACCGGCAACGCCTGCGTCAGTTCCTGAATACGCCGCTGAAGATCGTTCAGCCACGCCTGGGTGGAAATCTCGATATCCAGCCACACCGGCTTGCCATCTTCACGCGGCGCAATCGCGGCCAGCTGCTGCTCAATCTCTTCCAGTGAGCCTTTGATCATCTGCATCGGCTGAAACAGCGGGACGGAGAGCGTTTCAACCTGGCTCAGCTTGCCGTCGGCAAAGTCGACCAGAAACACGCTTTTGTCTTTGCCCAACTCGTCAAAACTGAGCGGAATAGGGGAGCCGCTGTAGCGAATATGCTCCGTGTTGGCGATGCGCTGCGCGCGGTGGATATGACCGAGCGCGATGTAATCCGCCGGGGGAAATGCCTGGGCCGGAAAAGCATCCAGCGTGCCGATATAGATATCGCGTACCGCATCACTTTTGGTCACGCCGACGGTGGTCAGATGGCCGGTAGCAATAATCGGCAACGGTAAATCCAGCCTTTGCCGCTCGGCCTGCGCCGCCTGCCAGCAGCGATCGTAATGCTGGGTGATGGCGTCCAGCAGAGTCTGCTGCTTCTCATGGCCAGACTGACCGGCCTGGCTGACGGTAATATCACGCGGGCGAAGGAAGGGGATGGCGCACAGGACCGCGCCAGGTTCGCCGTTGCGCTTATTCAGGATCACCACCTGCTGGGCGATATCATCACTGGCCGCGGCGATCACCCGGGTATTGAGGCAGGCCAGCAGCTCACGCGATTCGTTCAGCGTGGCGACGGAATCATGATTGCCACCCAGCACCACCAGCTGACAGCCGGTTTTCTGGAGGTTGACCACGAAACGGTTATACAGCTCACGCGCATAGCTGGGCGGTGAACCGGTGTCGAAGATATCCCCCGCGATGATAATGGCATCCACCTGATGTTCCACCGCCTGAGCCAGCAGCCAGTCTGTAAAAGCCTGATGTTCCGGGGCGCGGCTTTTGGTGTAAAAAAATTGGCCCAGATGCCAGTCTGACGTGTGGATTATTCGCATGAGTTCCCTTTGAGGCGCAAGGCAGAGTCGACGATTATAAACAGCAACGCGTAAAACCCCAGTCTGAATGACTGGAACCTTCACAAAAGTGTTATAAAACGGCGGTCCGGGCCGTGCTTTTTTCATAAAACTGTCATAAAACTGACGCATAATGACGCCGCAAATCCAGTGACATTCCGTCACAGTAGCAGGAGCAATAATGGCTAAGCGTATTCTGGTAGTCGAAGATGAAGCCCCAATCCGTGAGATGTTGTGTTTCGTGCTGGAGCAAAATGACTATCAACCGATAGAAGCGGAAGATTATGACAGTGCGGTTAATTTGCTTATCGAACCCTGGCCTGATTTGATCCTGTTGGACTGGATGCTGCCTGGTGGATCAGGCATTCAGTTTATCAAGCATTTGAAGCGTGAAGCGATGACCCGCGACATTCCGGTGATGATGCTGACGGCGCGCGGTGAAGAAGAAGATCGCGTTCGCGGTCTGGAAGTCGGGGCTGACGACTATATTACCAAGCCGTTTTCGCCGAAAGAGTTGGTGGCGCGGATTAAAGCGGTGATGCGCAGGATCTCGCCAATGGCGGTGGAAGAAGTGATTGAGATGCAGGGACTGAGCCTGGATCCTTCGTCACATCGCGTGATGTCAGACACCCAGCCGCTGGAAATGGGGCCGACGGAATACAAGCTGCTGCATTTCTTTATGACCCATCCTGAGCGGGTTTACAGCCGTGAGCAGTTGCTTAATCACGTCTGGGGCACTAACGTGTACGTCGAAGATCGTACCGTTGACGTTCATATTCGCCGCTTGCGTAAAGCGCTGGAACTGACCGGGCACGATCGCATGGTGCAGACGGTTCGCGGAACAGGTTACCGTTTCTCTGCACGTTACTGATCGTTCGCACTGGAGTCTTCACCGTGTTGGAACGCCTCTCCTGGAAGAGATTGTTGCTGGAAGTGGTGCTCGCCTGCCTTCCGGCCCTGATTTTGGGGCTGCTGGTGGGCTACCTGCCCTGGCTGCTACTGGTATCGGTGTTAGCCGTTTTGGGCTGGCATTTCGCTAATTTACTTCGTTTATCCCACTGGCTGTGGATTGACCGCAGCATGACGCCACCGGCGGGGCGTGGCAGCTGGGAACCTCTCTTTTATGGCCTTTACCAGATGCAGGCGAGAAATCGTCGGCGTCGGCGTGAGCTGGGCCATCTTATCAAACGCTTTCGCAGTGGCGCCGAATCCTTACCTGATGCGGTGGTATTGACCACCGAAGAGGGCACCATTTTCTGGTGTAACGGCCTGGCGCAACAGATGCTGGGACTGCGCTGGCCGGAAGACAATGGTCAGAACATCCTTAACCTGCTGCGCTATCCCGAGTTTACGCGCTATGTGCGGCAGCGCGATTTTACCCGACCGTTAACGCTGGTGCTGAACAGCAATCGTCAGCTGGAATTCCGCGTAATGCCTTACTCGGAAGGGCAATGGCTGCTGGTGGCCCGCGATGTGACGCAGATGCATCAGCTTGAGGGTGCCCGCCGCAACTTCTTTGCTAACGTCAGCCATGAGCTACGTACGCCGTTAACGGTGCTGCAGGGCTATCTGGAGATGATGAACGATTCGGTGATGGAAGGCCCGCTGCGTGACAAGGCCCTGCACACCATGCAGGAGCAGACCCGCCGCATGGACGGACTGGTGAAACAGTTGCTGACCCTGTCGCGCATTGAAGCCGCACCGGCGCTGGATCTGCAGGAAAAGGTCGACGTGCCGATGATGCTGCGTCTGCTGCAGCGTGAAGCGGAAACCCTGAGCCAGGGCCGGCACGAGATTCACTTCAATATGGACGCGGATTTGCGGGTGTATGGCAATGATGAACAGCTGCGCAGCGCCATCTCAAACCTGGTGTACAACTCGATTAACCACACCCCGGCCGGCACGCGCATTGATATCAGCTGGCTGAGAACCCCACAGGGCGCGCAATTCAAGGTGAAGGATAACGGTCCGGGCATTGCGCAGGAGCATATTCCCCGACTGACCGAGCGCTTTTACCGCGTCGATAAGGCCCGCTCGCGGCAAACCGGCGGCAGCGGACTTGGCCTGGCGATCGTCAAGCATGCGCTCAGCCACCACAACACCCGGCTGGATATTACCAGCCAGCCCGGCAAAGAGACCTGTTTCAGCTTCTCCTTACCACCAAGGTTGATTGTCAGCAGCGAGTTGGCACAGAATGCGGTTCGATGATCGTAGCGGAACCCTGTGATGAAAAAGCTGTTTCTGATGCTGCTGGCCTGTTTCAGCCTGACCACCCAGGCACAAGAGGGGATGCTGGCCGGTAACCTGACCAGCGTTGGCTCGGATACTCTCGGCAGCTTAATGACGCTGTGGGGCGAGAGCTTCAACCGGCAGTTTCCGGGCGTGAATGTGCAGGTGCAGGCCGCCGGTTCCTCTACCGCACCCACCTCGCTGGCGGCCGGCGCGGCGCAGATTGGCGCAATGAGTCGCCCGATGCAGGCGGTTGAGCGCCAGCTGTTCGAGGACCGCTATGGCTATCCACCGCTGGCCGTGCCGGTGGCGATGGATGCGCTGGTGGTGGTGGTCAATCAGGACAACCCGATCAAGGGACTGAATACGCAGCAGCTTGATGCGATTTTTTCCGTTACCCGCCGCTGTGGCGCGCTCTCCGCGGTGCATCGCTGGGGCGATGTGCAGTTAACTCAACCGGGCTGGGTATCCCGTCCTTTGCAGCGCTTTGGCCGCAATTCCGCTTCCGGCACCTGGGGCTTTTTCAAGCAGCAGGCGTTATGTAATGGCGATTTCCGCAACGATGTCGGGGAATATCCCGGCTCTGCGGCGGTGGTGCAGGCCGTGGCGGGCACGCTGAATGCCATTGGCTATGCCAGCATGGGCATTCATCTTAGCGGCGTGAAGACATTACCGGTGTCCCGCGATGGCCGGGACTGGGTGGCACCGGATGCGGCCAATATTCGCAGCGGGCGTTATCCTTACGCCCGCAAGCTGTACCTGTACGTCAATAAACCGCCCGGCAAGCCGCTGGAACCGCTTACCGCCGCGTTTCTTCATCACGTGTTATCCGCTGACGGCCAGGCGCTGGTCACCCAAGCGGGATATCTGCCGCTATCGCCAGAGCAGGTCAGGCAGGCGCGTGCGCTGATTGAAGACCGTTAATACCGGCCAAGATGAATTTTTTTCATGTCTGATGAATTTTCCTCGTTTGCGCCTGCTTTACTCTCGTGACACTCTTACGTCTGGACATGTAGACATCCAGAAGTCTAAGAATAACGATTCGTGATAATTTCAACGGTAAATTATGCGCGTGTGCGCAGGTCAGGAGTGACACAACATGCAAAGAGATTCAGCTCAGTATCGTGCCGAAGTGGTAGGCAGCTTCCTTCGTCCCGCCGCCATCAAACAGGCGCGCGAGCAGTTCCAGAAGGGTGAGATTGATGCCGTTGCCCTGCGTCGTATTGAAGATGAAGCCATTCGCGATGTGGTCACTCATCAGCGCGCCTGTGGACTGAAAGTGGTCACCGACGGCGAATTCCGCCGCGCGTGGTGGCACTTTGACTTCTTCGATGGCCTGGAAGGCGTAGAGCGCTATGAGTCTGAGCAGGGCATCCAGTTCAACGGCGTGCAGACTAAAGCGCACGGTATCCGTGTCACCGACAAGATCGCCTTCGGCAACCACCCTATGCTGGAAGACTTCCGCTACCTGAAAAGCATCAGCGGCGATGCGGTGGCGAAAATGACCATTCCGAGCCCAAGCGTGATGCACTTCCGCGGTGGACGTAAGGCGATCGACGCCAACGTTTACCCGGATCTTAACGACTACTTCGACGATCTGGCCACCGTGTACCGTGACGCGATTAGCGCATTTTATGCGGCCGGCTGCCGTTACTTACAGCTCGACGACACCGTCTGGGCTTACCTCTGTTCCGAAGATCAGAAAAGCCAGATCCGCGAGCGCGGCGACGATCCAGAACAGCTGGCGCGCATCTATGCACAGGTGCTGAATAAAGCGATCGAAGGCAAGCCGGACGATCTGACCATTGGTCTGCATGTCTGTCGCGGCAACTTCCGTTCCACCTGGATCTCCGAAGGCGGCTATGAGCCGGTGGCAGAAACTCTGTTCGGCACCGTGAATATTGATGCCTTCTTCCTGGAGTATGATAACGAGCGTTCCGGCGGCTTCGAGCCTCTGCGCTTTATCAAACCCGGCCAGCAGCAGGTGGTGTTGGGCCTGATCACCACTAAAGACGGTGAGCTGGAAAATCCGCAAACGGTGAAAGCGCGGATTGCCGAAGCGGCGCAGTTTGTCAGCCTCGATCAAATCTGCCTGAGCCCGCAGTGTGGCTTTGCCTCCACCGAAGAGGGCAACAGCCTGACTGAAGAGCAGCAGTGGGCGAAGCTGCGTCTGGTGGTCGATATCGCCAAAGACGTCTGGTAACCCTGCATCAACGTGTGTAAAAGGCGCGGAATTCCGCGCCTTTTGTGCATCATCAGCCCATTCCATGCAGAAATTAACCCCACGTTGCACAAATAAAATACAAATCATGTAAGGCATCCAGCCGATAACCTGAAGCGAACCACTGGCTGGTTCTTTTTTTGCAACATATCGCTCTGCTTTTCCGATCCCGCCTTGCCTTTCTGCCCTATAAACGGTTTACTTAGCGCCGTTTTTACGTTATCCCCCTGTAAACAGATTAAAATCAGCGCAAATCCGCTACCAGAGCGACCTCAGGACAGACAATTGCCCTGTATCGGTCTGAAATTCTGGCGTTTTTAGTGCAGGCAGGGTGATGAAGCTGACATCGCGACTTCACTTAACACCAGTACGGGCTAATTTTCTGCTTATGACGAATCGTTTAACTTCCAAAGACATCCTGGCACTGGGGTTTATGACCTTTGCGCTGTTTGTGGGTGCAGGTAACATCATTTTCCCGCCAATGGTCGGCATCCAGTCTGGTGAACATGTCTGGATTGCGGCTCTCGGCTTCCTGCTCACTGCCGTAGGTCTGCCGGTGATCACCGTTATTGCGTTGGCCCGTGTCGGCGGCGGCGTGGATGCGCTGAGTACGCCAATCGGTAAAGCAGCCGGTCTGGTGCTGGCGACCGTTTGCTACCTTGCCGTTGGCCCGCTGTTCGCCACGCCGCGTACCGCAACCGTCTCGTTTGAAGTCGGCATCGCGCCACTGACCGGTGACGGCTGGCTGCCGCTGTTTATCTACAGCCTGATTTACTTCTCGCTGGTGATCGGCATTTCCCTGTATCCGGGCAAACTGCTGGATACCGTTGGCCACTTCCTGGCGCCGCTGAAAATTGTGGCGCTGGCGATATTGGGCATCGCAGCGCTGATCTGGCCTGCTGGCGGCCTGGCCCCGGCGACCGAGGCGTATCAACATGCGGCGTTCTCCAGCGGCTTCGTTAATGGTTACCTGACCATGGATACGCTGGGGGCGATGGTGTTCGGCATCGTGATTGTCAACGCAGCGCGTTCGCGTGGCGTCAGTGACGCGAAATTGCTGACGCGTTATACCGTGCTGGCCGGTTTGATTGCCGGTGTTGGCCTGACGCTGGTGTATCTGGCGCTGTTCAAGCTGGGTTCCAACAGTTCAGCTATCGTTGATCAGGGCGCCAACGGCGCCGCTATCCTGCACGCCTATGTTCAGCAGACCTTCGGCGGCATGGGCAGCGTGTTCCTTGCCGCACTGATCTTTGTTGCCTGCATGGTGACGGCGGTTGGCCTGACCTGTGCCTGTGCCGAGTTCTTTGAGCAGTACCTGCCGCTGAGCTATCGCCAGCTGGTGTTTGTGCTGGGTCTGTTCTCAATGGTGGTGTCTAACCTCGGCCTGAGCCATCTGATTGCCATCTCCATTCCGGTGCTGACTGCGATTTATCCGCCGTGCATCGTGCTGGTGCTGCTGAGCTTTACCCTTAGCTGGTGGAACAAAAACACCCGCATTATTGCGCCAACCATGCTGGTAAGCCTGCTGTTCGGCATTGTTGATGCGATCAAAACTACCGGCTGGAAAGATTCGCTGCCGGCATTTGCCCAGCATCTGCCGCTGGCAGAACAAGGTCTGGCCTGGTTGCCGCCATCGCTGGCCATGCTGGTACTGGTGGCCGTGTATGACCGCGTCTCCGGCGGTCGTGAGCAGGTCAGCGCGCAGCAGAAATAGTCTTAACCCCGCGTCTTCTGTTGCCCGTGCGGCAGAAGACGCAGTCAGAGTGAAAGCAGAACCCGAAACATGACAAAAAATACGCTCAAAAAGGGACTGAGTACCCGCCACATTCGTTTTATGGCATTGGGATCGGCAATCGGCACCGGGCTGTTCTATGGCTCGGCAGACGCGATGAAAATGGCCGGTCCGAGCGTTATTCTCGCGTATATTATCGGCGGCGCGATTGCCTATATCATCATGCGCGCGCTCGGCGAAATGTCCGTCAACAATCCTCAGGCCAGCTCCTTTTCGCGCTATGCGCAGGACTACCTTGGCCCGCTGGCGGGGTATATCACCGGCTGGACCTACTGTTTCGAAATCCTGATTGTCGCCATCGCCGATGTTACCGCCTTTGGTATCTATATGGGCGTCTGGTTCCCGGACGTTCCGCACTGGATCTGGGTGCTGAGCGTGGTGCTGATTATCGGTGCCATTAACATGGCCACGGTGAAAGTGTTCGGGGAAGTGGAGTTCTGGCTGTCGCTGTTCAAGGTCGCGACCATTATTATTATGATTGTCGCCGGTATCGGCATCATCTTCTGGGGTATCGGCAACGGCGGTCAGCCGACCGGCATCCATAATCTGTGGACCAACGGCGGCTTCTTTGCCCATGGGGTGATCGGCATGGTGCTGTCACTGCAGATTGTGATGTTTGCCTATGGCGGCATTGAGATCATCGGCATTACCGCAGGTGAAGCGAAAGATCCTGAAACCTCCATTCCGAAAGCGATCAATACCGTTCCGCTGCGTATTCTGGTGTTCTATGTCGGCACGCTGTTCGTGATTATGTCGATTTTCCCGTGGAACCAGGTCGGCACCAACGGCAGCCCGTTCGTGCTGACCTTCCAGCATATGGGCATTGCGGCAGCGGCGGCGATCCTGAACTTTGTGGTGATCACCGCCTCACTGTCGGCGATTAACAGCGATGTGTTTGGCGTCGGACGTATGCTGCACGGTATGGCAGAGCAGGGCCACGCGCCGAAAATGTTCGCTACGGTTTCCCGTCGTGGCATTCCGTGGGTGACGGTGCTGGTGATGATGGCGGCGATGCTGGTGGCGGTCTACCTGAACTACCTGATGCCGGAAAAAGTGTTCCTGGTGATCGCCTCACTGGCGACCTTTGCCACCGTTTGGGTGTGGATTATGATCCTCTTCGCCCAGATTGGTTTCCGCCGCTCGCTGACCAAAGAGCAGGCGAAAGCGCTGAAGTTTGCCGTGCCAGGCGGCATTTTTACCGCCATCGTGGGCATCCTGTTCCTCATCTTTATCATCGGCCTGATTGGTTACTTCCCGGATACGCGGATTTCGCTGTATGTCGGTGTAGCCTGGCTGGTGGTGCTGCTGGTGAGCTGGCAGTTTGTGAAGAAAACGCTGAACAAGAACGCCAACGCTTAACCGCGCTAAGCGTTTAACAACCGCCCCAACGTGGGCGGTTTTTTTATGGCTGCGATGCGGATTGAGGGTAGTTGACCGGCACCCGACTTGAGCGATCTGTCGCCTGCTCGATACGCTGTAAGGTCGCGTCATAAGGGCACAGCGTGCCCACCTCGGTGCGTTTGCAGCCGTCGGGGTGCCATTCCGTGGTCAGCAACGGATCCCTGGCGCTGATGGGCGTCAGCTGGCGCAGTTGATCCAGACTTTGCGACTGGAAGTAGACCCGGAGAAAACGCGTACCGAGATTATCGCGCCAGCGTTCAAACACCAGGCTGCCGCCGGGCGGCAGATTGCCTCGCGGATAATCGCCCTGTTGCCAGCTGAAGTGCAGCAGCGTGCGCAGGTAGGAAAGGTTGATATCGCTGGCGACGAACAACAACCAGCGCACGTCGGGTGGCGCATCCTGCGACGGAGAGGTTTGCAACGCTTTGGCAATCTGATCCAGCAACACCGATCCGCCCCGGCGTGCGGCGGAAGGCAAATCGTTGGTGAAATCATATTTCGCCGTCAGCAAAGGCAGTAATGCGCTGACCCGGGCCGCGCTATCCGCCTGGCCAAACGCCACCTTGCTCAACGGCTGATCCTCACTCCAGGCTAAGCGGATGCTTTCTGCCATTGCCGCCAGGGTATCCAGCCCCTGGATAGCGATGCCGCCATTCGACCAGACGTTCAGTGTCCAGGGCCGATCGAATGCCGGGCAGGGCTGGTGATGCTGGCAAACGGCATGTTTGAGGGCGTCAATTTGTGGTTGCAGACGCTGCTGCGCCTGTTCGGGCGTGCCGCCCAGTGCGTCCAGCGCTTCCTGCTTATAGCGCGCCTTTTGCGACTCACTGACTTTATCCAAGGGGAAGGCAAACAGCGCATCGTCTTTGTCCAGCGCATGCACCGGAACGCCGCAGCCAGGGAACGCGGCCGCAGACCAGGCTTCTGCGCTGGCCTGAGTACGCTGCAACGGACTGGAACGGATATAGACGTCGCCAGGGAATGGGCAGCCGGCTTTTAGCACGCCCAGCTGGCGATAGCGCCCGGCTTCATAGCGGGCCTTTAACCAGACGGCGGTGTAACCGTGGCCGGTCAGGTTGCCGTCGGCCGTTAACCAGCGCGGCCAACTGCGCTGCGTGCCCGCTTCAATCGACTGACGATCGCCTGACGTTGGCGGCCGCACGCCATGGCGGCTGACTTCGACCACTTTTTCCAGCGTGTAATCTTCCGCTTTCGCCGCGACGCACGGGCTGAAGACCCCGCACAGAAGAGAAACCATCAGGGTGATCACAAGGGAGAGTTTAGCGTCCATGTTTTCCTTTGCTTAGCATTGAGTCAGGGGCGTGCCAGGCCCCTGACAGTAACGCAATCGTCAGGCCATTGAAACCGTGACGCTTTAGGCAAGGCTACAAATTGTTGCCCAGCGCAATGCTGCTGCCCAGATCGGTCAGGTGATGGGTGTCGTAGTAAAGCGGCAAGCCTTTACTGGCAATCAGACAGCCTTGTTGCGTGCATAAATTCTCTTTCAAATTGAGCACTTTTACGCCCGGCTGCGCATAGGCGACGAGGATTTTATTGATTTTATCTTCCGTCAGATGAAAACGCAGCGTGCGGTCAGCAGCCGTATTTCCGCCAGAGTCGTTACTCAGCCACGCGTTAATTTTCGCCCGCAGCGGGATATTCTGGGTAATGCTGTAACGCAGGGGATCGATATCCAGACTCGGCACATCTTCCACTATCGTCACTTTCTTATTCGCCGCGCGTAATAGTTTGACCGCATTACCCAGCCCCTGATCGAGCGCCAGATAATTATCCTTTTGTTTCCCATCGATTGAGCGATAGCCATAGCCGGGAATTAATGAAAAACCGGATGACCAGAATGCGGTAATCACCACTTCGTCGACCTTGTCACTGAGTAACGTTTTCATCACTTCTTTATTAAAGGCGGTACATTGGTCGCCCTGTTCAGGATGATCCAGCATATAGCGGCTGCTGCCAATCAAAAATGGACAGGAGGATTTGGTCATCTGGAATAAGGGCTTTTTATTTTTTAAGGCATATTGCGCTACCGCCGAGCGCAGCGCCGCAGCATGGCTGTCGCCCACCAGCGCCACAGCCGGCACTGCTATCGCCGGCATACACAGACTATTGGTTGACGGCAGGTTGGCACCATAGGTTAACAGGCAGGGATTGGTTTCCGCCTCGACCTTAAAAAGCTCACCGTTGTTCACCAAGTCGTTGACGCGATATTTCAGTCCGCCGGTCATATAGATAGAAACGAATGACAGAATACCGACCACGCATAAAATCGCGTAGGACGTTATAATACGCTGTTGCGGCTGGGCCGGACGCCGGAACGGCTTCTCGACAAAGTACCAGGAAAAGGTGGCAATCAGCAGTGCACCAGCGCTGATGGATAATCCCTGCACCACGCTTAAAGGTTCGTTCGCGCTAATACGGGCCAGGCTCAGTAACGGCCAGTGCCACAAATACCATGAGTAGGAAACCTTGCCGATAAATACCATCAGCGGGTTTTCCAGCAGAGTCTGGTGCAGGCGGTTATGGGTAAGAATAATCAGCACCGCGCCGACCACCGGCATCAGCGCGAGGAAGCCGGGAAAAGCACTCTCTTTATCGAGGAAAAACACCGGCAGCAGGATTAACAGCAGGCCCACCAGCGTCAACGGCACGCCTTTGCTGCCGGTCACCGGCTGGTTGCGCCACAAAGCCAACAGCACCCCTGCACCAAGCTCCCACGCCCGGGTGTGCAACAGGTAAAACGCGCTGTTGCCGTTGATCGGGGTGATGATAATACCCGCGACCAGCGAGGCCAGACTGAGAGTAACAATGACCGCTTTCAGTGAAAATCGTAACCGGTGGGCAATAATCATCAATGCCGGCAGCACAAAATAAAATTGCTCTTCAATGCCCAGCGACCAGGTCATCAGCATCGGATTGAGGTCGGCGTTAGGATTGAAGTAATCAATGCCTTTCAACAGCATGACGTTGGGAATAAACAGCAATACGGCGGTGACATACTTTGCCAGATCGCGGAATTCCAGCGGTGACAAAATGCTGTAGCTTAATGCGGTGATGCAAAACAACATAAAGAACAGGGCGGGGGCAATACGGCGGATGCGTCGAACGTAAAATTGATAAAAGGTGAAGGTGTTATTGCTTATTTCTCTGGAGATAATGCTGCCAATTAAAAATCCAGAAATAACAAAAAATACGTCAACGCCAATAAATCCGCCTGATAACGCGCCGACGCCAGAGTGGAATAAGACCACCAGCAGGATTGCGAGGGCCCGCAGCCCGTCGATGTCTTTGCGATAGGAAAAAAGATGCACACTCTTCATGGTCACTGATCCCAAAAATACGAAGTATTGCCGTTAATGAAAAACCGAAAATAACAACTGATTACCCCACACGCGGTACTGACGTCTGTCAGGCCACCTGAGGAGTAAGCCGCTATGAATAATTGGACTAATTTTCATATCAGGCTATGGCAATAGGCAGGGATTTCCAATATGGAGAAACAAATATAGATATTCCTGACGGAATTATCTCAAAAAGACCGGCGTTAATTTCGGCTAAGCAGAGGGGAACTAACAATTAAGTGAGAAAAAATGATGGAGCGCAGAAAAGAAAAAGGCCCGCCGAAGCGAGCCTTTTCGACAGCGGACGCTATTACAGCTTAGCCGCGTTCGCAGACAGGTATTTGGCCACGCCGTCTGGCGACGCGCCCATACCTTCTTTTCCTTTTTCCCACTGAGCCGGGCACACTTCGCCGTGCTCTTCGTGGAACTGCAGCGCGTCAACCATGCGCAGCATTTCGTCAACGTTACGGCCCAGTGGCAGATCGTTAACAACCTGGTGGCGAACCACACCGGCTTTGTCGATCAGGAATGAACCGCGCAGTGCAACGCCAGCGTCCGGATGTTCGATACCGTATGCTTTCTGCACTTCACGTTTGATGTCAGCAACCATGGCGTATTTCACTTCGCCGATGCCGCCTTTTTCGATTGGGGTTTTGCGCCATGCGTTGTGCACAAACTCAGAATCGAAAGAAACGCCGACAACTTCAACGCCGCGCTTCTGGAATTCTTCATAACGCTTGTCGAAAGCAATCAGTTCAGAAGGACAAACGAAGGTGAAGTCCATTGGCCAAAAGAACACAACGGTGGCTTTACCAGCGGTGTGTTTTTTAAAGTTGAAGTTCTCAACGATTTCACCGCTGCCCAGCACAGCTGCGGCAGTAAAATCTGGGGCTTGACGAGTTACCAGGACCATGTTCACTCCTGTAGAGAGAAGGGGGTTAATGAGACGAATCGCTTGCAGTATAAGAGCGATATCGGGACAGGTGCCAGCGTAAAACGCTGATTGTTCAGATAGGTAAAACCTATCAAAAAATTAAAATGCTTAAAGCAGCCTCATACAATAACCGTTTTCGCCAAAAGGGCAAGCGACAAACGTCCCATCCGGCTTTTACAACGCTTTATGCACGGCTTTATCCATCATACGCGGATAAAACTGCCAAAAAAATCCATCAAGGACTTGATAATTATCAATAAAGTCGTCGAACGAATCTTCCAGCGCGGCCAGGCGCGGGCGACGGCTGGCCATGCCCCGTAGCACCGGCTGCAGATAATTGGCGTCGGCATACTTCTCCATCCAGCGATCGGACCATAAATAACGGTTAAGATTCTGGAATCGCTCGGGTGTCGAGGCTAATTCGGGGGCGATCACAGATTTTGCCTGAGCCAAAAAAACTGGCAAGGAAATTTCCGGAACGATTTTATCCCAGTTTCGTGACAGAAAATGATCCCAGATCACGTCGAGAGTGATGGGGGAGACGCGGCGGGTTTCGGCACGGAAAAAGTCACGTGCAGCACGAACTTCCGGCAGCGCGTCGGTCATCACGTCAATGCGACGATGATGCAAAATGCCCTCGGCAACCGGCGTCGGCCAGTCGTTATGCGGATTGCCCCGCACAAAATCGGCCATCAGATTGCCTAACAGGGAGCTTTCGGCCAGCGAGGCCAGGTGGAGATGCGCAAGAAAGTTCATGGCGTGAGTATATCGCCTTATCCCTTCACGTTGTACCCGTGTTCACTGCGTTCTCTCACCTGAATCACTTACTTAAGTAAGCTCATCAGGATTGGTTCTCTTGCTGCCTTGGTACAACGGCAAGGGCGTTGGCTGGTGCAAAGAGGCCTGTATCAGGCAGCTCTGGAAGTGTTCCGGGCGCGTGCGGCATTAGATTGTTTAGAAATGGCGGGATTTCAGCTAGAATGTGCGCCCTGATTTCCCAACAGTGAATGACCATGCGCGTTGCCGATTTTTCGTTTGAGTTGCCCGAATCTTTGATTGCCCATTATCCGCAGGCCCAGCGCAGCGGATGCCGTCTTCTTTCCCTTAATGGACCGGACGGTGAGTTGTCTCATGGCATCTTTACGGATTTGCTGGATAAGCTCACCCCTGGCGACCTGCTGGTGTTCAACAACACCCGCGTTATTCCTGCGCGCGTGTTTGGCCGCAAAGTCAGCGGCGGTAAAATTGAAGTGCTGATCGAGCGCATGCTTGATGATCATCGCGTACTGGCCCATGTGCGGGCGTCGAAAGCGCCTAAGCCGGGTGCAGAGTTACTGCTCGGCGATGATGAAAGCGTCAAAGCGACGATGGTTGCCCGCCACGATGCGCTGTTTGAACTGCAGTTTGACGATGAGCGCGCGGTGCTGGATATCCTCAATGCGGTGGGTCATATGCCGCTGCCGCCTTATATCGACCGTCCTGATGAAGATGCTGACCGTGAGCTGTATCAGACCGTCTACAGCCAGCGCCCGGGCGCTGTCGCTGCGCCAACGGCCGGCCTGCATTTCGATCAGCCCATGCTCGACGCGCTGCGTGAAAAGGGCATCGAAACGGCCTTTGTCACCCTTCACGTTGGGGCAGGGACCTTCCAGCCCGTGCGGGTAGACAGCATTGAAGACCACATTATGCACGCGGAATATGCCGAAGTGCCGCAGGATGTGGTGGATGCGGTGCTGGCCTGTAAAGCCCGTGGTAACCGCGTGGTGGCTGTTGGCACCACCTCCGTGCGTTCGCTGGAAAGCGCCGCGCAGGCGGCTCAGGATGCGCTGATCGCGCCGTTCTTCGACGATACCAAAATCTTTATTTTCCCCGGCTACCAGTATCAGGTGATTGATGCGCTGGTGACCAATTTCCACCTGCCGGAGTCCACACTGATTATGCTGGTCTCGGCGTTTGCGGGTTACCGCAATACGATGCACGCCTACCAGCAGGCCGTGGCAGAGCAGTACCGATTCTTCAGCTACGGCGATGCGATGTTTATTACCCGCAATCCCGAGGCTGTTACCGAGCAGGTTGGCGAATAACATCCAACCGGCAGTATCCTCAGCCGTGCACCCTGTGCGGCTGTTAACACTTAACATCAGACTGTATCTCTGGTGGAGGCAACGTGAAGTTCGAATTAGATAAAACTGACGGGCGCGCGCGCCGTGGCCGTCTGATCTTCGATCGCGGCGTGGTGGAAACCCCGGCATTTATGCCCGTGGGCACCTACGGCACGGTAAAAGGCATGACGCCGGAAGAAGTGATTGATACCGGTGCACAGATCATCCTCGGCAACACCTTCCACCTGTGGCTGCGTCCTGGCCAGGAAGTGATGAAACTGCACGGCGATCTGCATGACTTTATGAACTGGAAAGGCCCGATCCTTACCGATTCCGGCGGCTTCCAGGTGTTCAGCCTCGGCGACATCCGTAAAATCACCGAAGCCGGCGTGCATTTCCGCAACCCGATCAACGGCGATGCGATATTCCTCGACCCGGAAAAGTCGATGGAGATCCAGTACGATCTGGGTTCTGACATCGTGATGATCTTCGATGAATGTACGCCCTATCCTGCTGACTGGGATTACGCCAAGCGCTCGATGGAGATGTCACTGCGCTGGGCGCAGCGTAGTCGCGATCGCTTTGATTCTCTTGAGAATAAAAATGCGCTTTTCGGCATAATCCAGGGTGGAGTTTACGAAGATTTACGAGATGTCTCGGTAAAAGGGCTGGTAGAGATTGGCTTTGATGGTTACGCTGTGGGCGGCCTGGCGGTCGGTGAGCCAAAAGAAGATATGCACCGTATTCTGGAGCATGTTTGCCCGCAGATCCCGGAAGACAAACCCCGTTACCTGATGGGCGTCGGTAAACCTCAGGATTTGGTGGAAGGCGTACGTCGCGGAATCGATATGTTCGACTGCGTGATGCCTACCCGCAACGCGCGCAACGGCCACCTTTTTGTGACCGACGGCATCGTAAAAATCCGTAATGCGAAGTATAAAGATGACACCGCAACGCTGGATGCGGAGTGTGATTGCTACACCTGTCGCAATTACAGCCGTGCCTACTTGCATCATCTTGATCGTTGTAACGAAATACTGGGTGCGCGTCTGAACACCATTCACAACCTGCGCTATTACCAGCGTTTAATGGCTGGTTTACGTCAGGCGATTGAAGACGGTAAGTTAGAGCACTTTGTGACTGAATTCTACGACCGGACGGGTAACACGGCTCCGCCACTATCCGTTTGATAATTAAACAATGAGGGAAATTTAATGAGCTTGTTCATTTCTGACGCAGTGGCAGCAGCTGGCGCGCCGTCTCAGGGAAGTCCTTATTCACTGGTTATTATGCTGGTGGTTTTTGGTCTGATTTTCTACTTCATGATCCTGCGCCCGCAGCAAAAACGCGGTAAAGAGCACAAGAAGCTGATGGACTCCATCTCCAAAGGTGATGAAGTGCTGACCACCGGTGGCCTGGTTGGCCGCGTCACCAAAGTGGCTGACACCGGTTATGTTGCTATCGCGCTGAACGAAACTACTGAAGTGGTAGTTAAACGTGACTTCGTGGCTGCCGTTCTGCCGAAAGGTACGATGAAGGCGCTTTAATTTTTTGTTTTCCCTAAGGGAACTGCCGTGTTAAACCGTTATCCTTTGTGGAAGTACATCATGCTGATCGTCGTGTTAATCGGCGGCCTGCTGTACGCACTTCCCAACCTGTATGGTGAGGATCCGGCCGTTCAGATCACTGGTGCGCGCGGAAGCGCCGCCAGTGAGCAGACGCTGGTTCAGATCCAAGATGCCTTGAAGCAAGATAATATCCAGAGCAAATCCATTGCGCTGGAAAATGGCGCAATTCTGGCGCGTTTCGCAAACGGTGACGTGCAGCTGCGTGCCCGTGATGCCATTACCAAAGTGTTGGGTGATGACTTCGTTGTCGCGCTTAACCTTGCTCCCGCAACGCCAACCTGGCTGACCTTGCTGGCCGCAGAGCCGATGAAACTCGGTCTCGATCTGCGCGGCGGCGTACACTTCCTGATGGAAGTCGATATGGATACCGCTCTGGGTAAACTCCAGGAGCAGAACATCGATAACCTCAGAAGCGATCTGCGTGACAAAAACATTCCTTACACCAACGTTCGCAAAACCGACAATTACGGTCTGGAAATTCGTTTCCGTGATGCCGCGTCGCGTGATGCTGCCGTCAGCTATCTGTCGGACCGCCATCGTGACCTGGTGATCAGCGGAACCAGCGGTAATACGCTGCGAGCGGTGATGACTGACGATCGTCTGCGTGAAGCCCGTGAATATGCGGTTCAGCAGAACATCAATATCCTGCGTAACCGTGTTAACCAGCTTGGCGTAGCCGAACCGCTGGTTCAGCGTCAGGGTTCTGATCGTATTGTGGTTGAGCTGCCTGGTATCCAGGACACGGCCCGTGCGAAAGAAATTCTGGGCGCGACCGCCACGCTGGAATTCCGTTTGGTGAACACCACTGTTGATCCAACCGCTGCGGCTAACGGCCGTGTTCCGGGTGATTCAGAAGTGAAAAACACCCGTGACGGTCAGCCAGTGACCCTGTACAAGCGCGTGATCCTGACCGGTGACCACATTACTGACTCCACGTCGAGCCAGGATGAGTACAACCAGGCACAGGTGAACATCTCGCTGGACAGCGCGGGCGGTAACATCATGTCCAACTTCACCAAGGATAATATCGGTAAGCCGATGGCAACGCTGTTTGTGGAATACAAAGACAGCGGTAAGAAAGATGCCAACGGCCGTGCGATCCTGGCGAAGCAGGAAGAGGTGATTAACGTTGCGAACATCCAGTCCCGACTGGGTAACAGCTTCCGTATTACCGGCATCAGCAACCCGAACGAAGCTCGCCAGCTGTCACTGCTGCTGCGTGCCGGTGCGTTGATTGCACCAATCCAGATTGTTGAAGAACGTACCATTGGTCCAACCATGGGTGCGCAGAACATCACTCAGGGTCTGGAAGCCTGTCTGTGGGGCCTGATCGCCTCTATCGTGTTTATGGTGGTTTACTACCGTAAGTTCGGTGTGATCGCCACCTCGGCGCTGGTGGCTAACCTGGTGCTGATTGTCGGCATCATGTCGCTGCTGCCGGGTGCAACGCTGACCATGCCGGGAATTGCCGGTATCGTTTTGACGCTGGCGGTTGCGGTGGATGCGAACGTACTGATTAACGAGCGTATCAAGGAAGAGATCAAGAATGGACGTTCCATTCAGCAAGCTATCCATGAAGGCTATAAAGGCGCGTTCTCCAGTATTGTCGATGCCAACGTCACCACGCTGATCACTGCAATTATTCTGTATGCGGTGGGCACCGGGTCAATCAAAGGCTTTGCAATTACTACCGCGATTGGCGTCGTGACCTCAATGTTTACCGCCATTGTCGGTACCCGTGCCCTCGTCAACCTGTTGTACGGCGGCAAACGCATCACCAAGCTGTCAATCTGAGGAGTGCGTTGTGGCACAGGACTATACCGTTGAACAACTGAACTACGGGCGTAAAGTTCATGACTTTATGCGCTGGGATAAAGTGGCCTTTACCATTTCAGCTCTGCTGCTGATCGCGTCCTTCGCGATCATGGGACTGAAAGGGTTTAACTGGGGCCTGGATTTTACCGGCGGAACCGTTATTGAAATCACCCTGGAGAAACCAGCGGATATTGACAGCCTGCGCGGTGCGCTGGAGAAGTCAGGATTCGTCGATCCTCAGGTACAGAACTTCGGCAGCAGCCGTGACGTGCTGGTGCGTATGTCCCCTAACGAGGGCAATGCGGGCCAGGAGCTGGGTAACAAGGTGGTGAGCATCATCAACCAGGCCAGCGAGCAGAATGCCACGGTTAAGCGTATCGAATTTGTTGGGCCAAGCGTGGGTAGCGATTTGGCGCAGGCTGGCGGCATGGCGCTGCTGGTGGCGCTGATTGCCATCCTGATCTACGTCGGTTTCCGCTTTGAGTGGCGACTGGCGTTAGGTGCGGTGCTGGCACTGGCACATGACGTGATCATCACCATGGGTATCCTCTCTCTGTTCCATATTGAGATTGATTTAACCATCGTGGCGTCACTGATGTCGGTTATCGGCTACTCGCTGAACGACAGTATCGTGGTATCGGACCGTATTCGTGAGAACTTCCGCAAGATCCGTCGCGGCACGCCTTACGATATCGTTAACGTCTCGCTGACGCAGACGTTAAGCCGTACCATCATGACCTCGGCGACCACGCTGATGGTGGTGCTGATGCTGTTTATCTTCGGCGGCGCGCTACTGGAAGGCTTCTCGTTGACGATGCTGATCGGGGTTTCTATCGGGACCGTTTCCTCTATCTACGTGGCTTCAGCGCTGGCGCTGAAACTCGGCATGAAGCGTGAGCACATGCTGCAGACCAAAGTAGAAAAAGAGGGTGCCGATCAACCTTCGATTATGCCGTAAGCTGTAAAGTTACGATGAGAAAGGGCCGCGAAAGCGGCCCTTTTTTTATGGCGCGGTGGCCGGTTTTGGCGGGTCTTGCAACACGATATCGTGAACCCTGATATAGCCCAACTGCTCAGGGGTGATATTGCTCAGGCGTAATGGCACGGTAATTTCACTGCGCGCCAGCAGCGAGTCTTTCACCGTCAGTGACTGACTTTGGCTGTCGACCTGCAGCGGTTTACCGGTGGTGGGGTCCATTTCGCCCCATTCAACCTGCGCGGTAAAGGCCGGTATGGCGTTATCCGCTGCCGAGCGGATGTGCAGAATGGCACGGGTGCCGTTCGCATCGCCTTCAATCTGGCTGAGGGAAAGGCGGACTTCGCCAGCCTGGCTCTTCAATGCCACTGCCGTTTTGGTGGCGGGCAGCAACCAGGCACCCTGGTTTAAGGTACTGTTCAGCATGTTTTGCTGTTCAAGGCTGGCAGCCTGTTGAGTGAGCTGCTGCATTTCAGTACTGAGCTTACCGACCTGATTATGCAGTTTATTCAGCTCTGGCTGCTGCTTGGGTGCAGAACAACCCGCCAGCATCAATGCTGCAACCAGCAGCAGAGGTTTTTTCTTTAAGTCTTTCGCCATACCCGCTCAGAGCTCCTTGCCGTCAATTTATTCTGGAATGCGCAACGTCTGCCCGGGATAAATTTTATTCACATCAGACAGCATCGGCTTGTTAGCTTCAAATATCTTATTGTATTTATTAGCATCGCCATAGACTTCTTTCGAAATGGCGCTCAGCGTATCGCCTTTTTTCACCGTGTAGAAACGGGCTTCCGTGGCGGGTTGCTCCACGTTCACGTTGTCTTCCACGGCGGTGATGCCGGCGACATTACCGACAGCAATCAGCACTTTCTCTTTCAACTCCTGTGAAATGGCATCGCCACTGATGCTGGCTTTGCCGTCGGCAACCTTTACGTCAATCTTGTCGCTGCCGGGCAGGTTGAGCTTGGTGATGTGCTCCTGCAGCTTTTTGTTCTGGTCATCGCCTCCGGTGACGGAGTCCCACAATTTCTCACCTGCTTCTTTTACGAAGTTAAACAATCCCATATATCCTCCGGTTTATCCTTGATTAGAGAAGAAATAACGCTATACAACCGACTTATTATAGCTGCAAAAGTGTCAAGTCATGTCAGGATCGGCTTGGGATCATCCTGTGGACGCAACAGCCGCCAAAGGCACGGAAAGGGTGATGCCGTTATTTTGTTAGTAGCTACTTCGCGCTACACTGTGGGCCAATTTCCAGGATTATCAGGAATTATCATGCATTGCCCGTTCTGTTCTGCTGTGGATACCAAAGTGATCGACTCCCGTTTGGTTGGGGAAGGCACTTCGGTGCGCCGTCGTCGCCAGTGTCTGGTGTGCCATGAACGTTTCACCACCTTTGAGGTGGCCGAACTGGTGATGCCTCGGGTCGTCAAAAGCAATGATGTCCGCGAACCCTTCAATGAAGACAAGCTGGCCAGCGGCCTGATGAAGGCGCTGGAGAAGCGTCCGGTCAGCTCTGACGACGTGGAAAATGCCATCAGTCATATCAAAAGCCAGCTGCGCTCCACCGGCGAGCGTGAAGTACCGAGCAAAATGATCGGCAATCTGGTGATGGATGAACTGAAAAAACTGGATAAGGTCGCCTATATCCGCTTTGCGTCCGTCTATCGCAGCTTCGAAGATATTCGCGAGTTTGGCGAAGAGATTGCCCGTTTACAGGATTAAACCATGAGCGATGAAATCTGGATGGCGCGTGCCCTTGAGCTCGCCCGCCGTGGCCGGTTTACCACCACGCCCAATCCGAATGTCGGCTGCGTGATTGTCCGCGATGGCGTGATGGTCGGCGAAGGCTACCATTTTCGCGCCGGTGAACCGCATGCTGAAGTCCACGCGCTGCGTATGGCGGGCGATAAGGCGAAAGGGGCAACGGCGTATGTCACCCTTGAACCCTGTAGCCACCACGGCCGTACGCCACCTTGCTGTGATGCGCTGATTGCCGCGGGCGTCAGCCGGGTTATTGCAGCGATGCAGGATCCCAATCCGGAAGTGGCCGGTCGCGGGCTATATCGCCTGCAGCAGGCGGGCATTGAGGTCAGCCATGGGCTGATGATGCAGGAAGCGGAAGCGCTTAATCGCGGGTTCCTGAAGCGGATGCGAACCGGTTTCCCATGGGTGCAGTTGAAGCTCGGCGCCTCTCTCGATGGTCGTACGGCGCTGGCCAATGGCGAAAGCCAGTGGATCACCTCAGCAGAAGCCCGCCGCGACGTTCAGCGCCTGCGCGCCCAGAGTTCCGCTATCCTCAGCACCAGCGCCACGGTATTGGCCGATAATCCGTCGTTAACCGTGCGCTGGCAGGATTTTGCCGCGGATACCCAGGCCGCGTATGCCGAAGCGGATCTGCGCCAGCCGGTACGGGTGGTGATTGACAGTCAAAATCAGGTGACGCCTGAGCACCGTTTGATTTCCCAGCCCGGTGAGACCTGGCTGGCACGCCAGCAGGCAGATAACCTGAACTGGCCGGAGAACGTGGAGCAGTTCCTCGTTCCGCGCCATAATGACCATACCGATTTAGTGTCGCTGATGATGCTGCTGGGTCGCCGACAGATCAATACGGTCTGGGTGGAAGCCGGCGCAAAACTGGCCGGCGCACTGCTTACCGCGGGCGTCGTGGACGAGTTGATTGTCTATATGGCACCGAAATTACTGGGAGATAATGCACGCGGTCTGTGCCATTTACCGGGCATAGCACATCTTGCTGACGCTCCCGCCTTCACCTTCAGCGATAGTCGCCAGGTTGGGCCCGATATTCGCCTGACGCTGACGCCTGACTCTTAGCTTTTAAAAGCGGAGCAGAGCGGTGAAGAGTATGATAGAATCCGCCCCCCTGCGGGGCCATAACTGAACCCTGAAAGGAAGATTATGAACGTTATTGAAGCTGCTGTTGCTACTCCTGACGCGCGCGTTGCCATCGTCATTGCGCGTTTCAACAACTTTATCAACGACAGCCTGCTGAGCGGTGCCCTTGATGCGTTAAAGCGCATCGGCCAGGTGAAAGATGAAAACATCACCGTGGTGTGGGTGCCAGGCGCCTATGAAATGCCAATGACCGCACGTGCGCTGGCTAAAGCCGGTAAGTACGACGCTGTTGTCGCCCTCGGAACCGTTATTCGTGGCGGGACTGCCCACTTCGAATATGTCGCTGGTGAAGCCAGTTCTGGCCTGGCCAGCGTCGCGATGAACAGCGATATTCCGGTCGCATTTGGTGTCCTGACGACTGAAAACATCGAACAGGCCATTGAACGTGCCGGAACCAAAGCGGGTAATAAAGGCGCAGAAGCTGCCCTGACCGCACTAGAAATGATTAACGTATTGAAAGCCATCAAAGCCTGATTTTAAGGGGAATTTCGTGAAACCTGCTGCTCGTCGCCGCGCCCGTGAATGTGCTGTCCAGGCGCTTTACTCCTGGCAGTTGTCTAAAAACGACATCTCTGATGTCGAATATCAGTTTCTGGCAGAGCAAGACGTCAAAGACGTTGATATCAGCTACTTCCGCGAGTTGCTGGTAGGCGTTGCAACCAACAGCGCATACCTGGATGGCCTGATGAAGCCGTACCTGTCGCGTCAGCTCGAAGAGCTGGGCCAGGTAGAAAAAGCCATCCTGCGTATTTCGCTGTTTGAGCTGAGCAAGCGTGCCGATGTTCCCTACAAGGTGGCCATCAATGAGGGCATTGAGCTGGCGAAAGTGTTCGGCGCCGAAGACAGCCATAAGTTTGTCAATGGCGTGCTGGATAAAGCCGCTCCCTACATCCGCCCCAACAAGAAGTAATCCTCCAAGGCCGGTCTGACCGGCCTTCTTCATTTTTCAAACTCGGAACGCATAGTATGGCATGTGGCGAATTCGAACTTATCGCGCGTTATTTCGATCGTGTGACAAGCTCACGTCGCGATGTGGAAAAGGGCATCGGCGACGACTGCGCATTACTGACGCTGTCTGAAAAACAGACCCTCGCTATCAGCACCGATACGCTGGTAGAAGGCGTTCACTTCCTGCGTGATATCCATCCTGCCGATCTGGGCTACAAAGCGCTGGCGGTTAACCTCAGCGATCTGGCTGCAATGGGTGCCGATCCGGCCTGGCTGACGCTGGCCTTAACCTTGCCATCCGTCAACGAAGCCTGGCTGAAGGACTTCAGCGACAGCCTGTTTGAGCTGCTCGACTACTACGATATGCAGCTGATTGGCGGTGACACCACGCGTGGGCCGCTGAGCCTGACGCTGGGCATTCATGGCCTGGTGCCGCAGGGCAGGGCGCTGAAACGTTCAGGTGCCCGTCCCGGCGACTGGATCTACGTCACCGGCACGCTGGGCGACAGCGCCGCAGGCTTAGCGCTGCTGCAACACCTGGTGAAGATTAACGATCCGGTGGCCCATGAAATGCTGATCAAACGCCATCTGCGTCCGATGCCGCGTATTTTGCAAGGACAGGCGCTGCGCGACCTGGCCAGTTCGGCAATCGATCTGTCCGATGGGCTGATTTCCGATCTGGGACATATCCTGAAAGCCAGCGACTGCGGCGCCAGACTGAATCTGGAAGCCTTGCCGCTTTCTGAAGTGATGAAACTGCACTTCGAGCCAGAGCAGGCGATCCGCTGGGCGTTAAGCGGTGGCGAAGATTACGAACTGTGCTTCACCGTGCCTGAGATTAACCGTGGCGCGTTAGACGTGGCGCTGGGGCATTATGGCGTGCCGTTTACCTGTGTGGGTCAAATCGCCCCCCAATCCGAAGGCATGGTGCTGTTACAGGACGGCAAGCCCGTCGAAAAAGACCTGAAAGGATTTGACCATTTTGGCCGCGAATAAGGATGTGGCGAAAAGCCGCCTGAAAATGAGCAACCCCTGGCATCTGCTGGCCACCGGTTTTGGCAGCGGACTTAGCCCCTATGTTCCGGGCACCATGGGCTCGCTGGCTTCGATCCCGTTCTGGTATCTGATGACCTTTTTGCCGCAGGATATTTACTCGCTGGTGGTGATGTTCGGTATCTGTATCGGGGTCTATCTTTGCCACCGTACGGCGAAAGATATGGGCGTTCACGATCACGGCAGCATTGTCTGGGATGAGTTTATCGGCATGTGGATCACGCTGATGGCGATCCCGGTCAACAGCTGGCAGTGGGTGCTGGCGGGGTTTGTGATCTTCCGTATTCTGGATATGTGGAAGCCGTGGCCGATCCGTTGGTTCGATCGCAACGTGCACGGTGGCATGGGGATTATGGTCGACGATATCATCGCCGGCATTCTCTCCGCGGGCATTCTCTATTATGCCGGGCTGCATTTTACGTTCTGAACCGCGTGTTAGGAGGCGGCAGGATAAGAAAGGGCGACGGTAACCGTCGCCCTTTTTCTTTACTCGAAGCCGACCACGTTATGCGGCTGGTAGGCACTTTCAAGCTGGATAATCTCTTCCAGCGTCAACTCAACGTTGACCGCCTGTACCAGATCGGCGAGCTGTTCGGTTCTTGATGCGCCGATGATCGGGGCAGTGACCGCCGGCTTAGCCAGCATCCACGCCAGCGCAACCTGCGCGCGGCTGATGCCCTTATCTTCCGCAATCGCGGCCACCCGGGCGGCAATCGCGCCGTCGTTCTCTTCGGTTTTGTCATACAGCGTGCTGCCGAACTCATCAGAGACGGAACGCGCGGTGGTTTCGCCCCATGGACGCGTCAGGCGGCCTCGCGCCAGCGGACTCCACGGCAGCACGGCAATATTCTCGGCGTGACACAACGGATGCATTTCCCGCTCTTCCTCACGCTGGATCAGGTTGTACTGGTCCTGCATGCTGACAAAGCGTGTCCAGCCATGTAAATCTGCGGTGTACAGCGCTTTAGCGAACTGCCATGCGAACATCGAGGATGCGCCGATGTAGCGAGCCTTGCCCGATTTCACCACGTCGTGAAGCGCTTCCAGCGTCTCCTCCAGCGGAGTGTTGTAATCCCAGCGGTGGATTTGCAACAGGTCGACGTGATCCATCCCCAGCCGGCCAAGGCTGTCGTCAATGGATTGCATGATATTGGCGCGGGAAAGGCCGCCCGAAAGGTTACTCATTGGGAAATAGACTTTGGTGGCGACCACGACCTCGTCGCGGCGGGCAAAGTCTTTCAACGCGCGGCCAACAATCTCTTCACTACTGCCATCTGAATAGCTATTAGCGGTATCGAAGAAGTTGATGCCTGATTCCAGCGCTTGCTTGATCAGCGGGCGGCTGCTCTCTTCAGGAAGTGTCCAGGCATGGCGGCCTCGATCGGGTTGACCAAAAGTCATACAGCCCAGGCAAAGGCGGGAAACCGTCAGATCGGTTGTGCCCAAAGTGGTGGTTTTCATGCGAGCTCCTGCCAGTCGGTTGGCGGCGTTAAGCCGGTATAGAACTGATTAAGCATAGCAGGAGAAAAGCTCCCCGGACGGGGAGCATTGTGCGGAATTACTGCGCGAGCCAGTCAGTGATTTGCTGCTCAATGCCTTCTGCATCAAGCAGATAGTCATGGCGGATCTCATCCTGGGTGCCCTGAGGGATAAACTCATCAGGCAGCCCGACGGTCAGAACCGGGACCAGCAGGCGCCTGGCCATCAGCAGTTCAATCACACCACTGCCTGCGCCACCTTTGATCGCGCCTTCCTCTAGTGTAATCAGCGCTTCATGGCTGGCAGCCAGCTCAATAATCAGCGTGTCATCCAGCGGTTTCACAAAACGCATATCGACCAGCGTGGCATTCAGCTTTTCAGCAACCGCTGCCGCTTCTGGCAACAGGGTGCCGAAGTTGAGGATCGCCAGCTTCTCGCCTTCGCGTTTGACCAGGCCTTTACCCAGTTGCAGCGAGGCAAGCGGCTTCAATTCTGCGCCGGTTCCGGTGCCGCGTGGATAGCGTACCGCGCTTGGCCCCTGCGAATAGTGGTAGCCGGTGTACAGCATCTGACGGCACTCGTTTTCATCGCTTGGCGTCATGATCACCATATTCGGGATACAGCGCAGGAACGAGATATCAAACGCGCCCTGATGGGTCTGTCCGTCAGCACCGACAATACCGCCACGGTCGATAGCGAACAGCACTGGCAGCTTCTGGATCGCCACGTCATGGATCAGCTGATCGTAGGCGCGTTGCAGGAAGGTGGAGTAAATCGCCACCACCGGCTTATAACCTCCGATCGCCAGACCGGCAGCAAAGGTCACCGCGTGCTGCTCAGCGATGGCCACATCGAAATACTGGCCAGGATAATCGCGTGAGAAGCTGACCATGCCAGACCCTTCACGCATGGCTGGCGTGACCGCCATCAGCTTGCTGTCATCGGCGGCGGTTTCGCTCAGCCACTGCCCGAAGACTTTCGAGTAGCTTGGCAGCCCTTCAGCCGCTTTTGGCAGCAGGCCGCTGGCAGGATCGAACTTAGGCACCGCATGCCAGGAGATCGGATCCTTTTCTGCCGGGGCGTAGCCTTTGCCCTTTTTGGTCATGATGTGCAGGAACTGCGGGCCTTTCAGCTCGCGCATATTCTTCAGCGTTTGCACCAGTGCCAGGACATCGTGACCGTCAACCGGGCCGATGTAGTTAAAGCCCAGCTCTTCAAACAGGGTGCCCGGCACGACCATCCCTTTCAGGTGCTCTTCCGTACGCTTCACCAGCTCCTTGATTGGCGGCAGGCTGCCCAGCACTTTTTTGCCCCCTTCACGCAGGCGTGAATAGGTTTTGCCGGACAGAATTTGCGCCAGACGATTGTTCAGCGCGCCGACGTTCTCTGAAATCGACATTTCGTTGTCATTCAGCACCACCAGCATATCGGTTTTGATGTCGCCCGCATGGTTCATGGCTTCAAACGCCATCCCGGCCGTCAGCGCACCATCGCCAATCACGCATGCCGTGCGCCGATTTTTGCCTTCTTTCTCTGCCGCAACAGCCATACCCAAACCGGCGCTGATCGACGTCGAGGAGTGCCCAACGTTCAGCACATCAAACTCGCTTTCATCACGCCAAGGGAACGGGTGCAGGCCATTTTTTTGGCGAATGGTGCCAATACGATCGCGTCGTCCGGTAAGGATTTTATGCGGGTAGGCCTGATGGCCGACATCCCACACCAGATGATCAAAAGGCGTGTTGTAAACGTAATGCAGCGCGACGGTCAGCTCCACCACGCCAAGACCAGAGGCAAAGTGGCCGCTGGAGCGGCTTACGCTGTCGAGTAAATACTGACGTAGCTCATCACAAAGTCTTGGCAGGCTCTCTTTGGGGAGCGATCGTAATTCTTGTACCGTGCTGGCCAACGCCAGCGTCGGATATTTTGCAGTATCAAAACTCATCAGAGACTCATTGTGGAAGTTATTTATTGCGTTCAATTATGTAACTTGCCAGCGCTTGTAATGACGTTGTAGTAAAAGAGTGCGCGGCAAGTGTTTCTAATGCGCTGAGTGACTCCTGATAGAGGTCCCACGCTTTGGCCCGTGCGCCGTCGAGTCCCATCAGGGCCGGGTAGGTACTTTTGCCTAAATGCTGATCGGCTCCCTGCCGTTTGCCGATAATGGCGGTATCACCCACCACATCTAAAATGTCGTCCTGCACCTGGAACGCCAGACCAATCGCATTGGCATAACGATCGAGTGCGGGCAGGGCAGCGCGCCCACGTTCTCCGGCGGCTAAAGCGCCCAGACGAACGGCGGAGCGAATTAACGCCCCGGTTTTATGGCGGTGAATTTGCTCCAGTGCGGCCAGATTAACCTGCTGGCCTTCGGCAGCCAGATCCAGCGCCTGTCCGCCGCACATCCCTGCCACGCCACTGGCCTGAGCCAGTTCTGAAAGCATCGCCACGCGGTATTCTACGCTCACGCCTGGCATCGGTGTATCGGCCAGAATTGAAAAGGCCAGCGTTTGCAGAGCATCGCCGGCCAGGATCGCCGTATCCTCGCCAAACTTAATGTGGCAGGTCGGTTGGCCACGGCGCAAGCTGTCATCATCCATCGCCGGCAGATCGTCGTGGATCAATGAATAGGCATGAATGCATTCAACGGCGGCCGCGGGTGCATCCAGCGCGGCATCGTCCGCGCCGAGCATTTCTCCGGTGGCGTACACCAGAAAAGGACGTAAGCGTTTACCCCCCAATAATGCCCCATATTCCATGGCATTAACCAGCGGGGAATTCTGAAACGGCAGTGGCGCGATAAAACGCTGTAAAGCCTGATTCACACGCGTGTGGTGCGCGGTCAGTAAATCGCTAAAATCCATTACTCATTTTCCGGCGTGAAGGGCTGCAGGTCAGCGTCTTTATCGTCGCTCAACAGGATCTGCACGCGCTGTTCAGCGGCCTGCAGTTTTTGCTGGCCCGCACGTGCGAGCTGCACGCCGCGTTCAAATTCATTCAGCGCTTCTTCCAGCGGCAGGTCACCGCTTTCAAGACGGGATACAATCTGCTCCAGCTGCTGCAGAGAGGTTTCGAAGCTGGCTGGCTGTTCGGCTTTTTTAGGCATAATGGCGTTCTGCTCAGTCGTTTTTTTTAGCGTGAAGCCGCCCATGGTAGCCGACTCGAAATGATTAGCAAAATAATGATGCTGCTAACGGATGAAGAAGCAGTGAGCGGACAGGTGTGATACACTCGAGTATTGAATGTAAAGGGCTACAAGCTGCTTTGCAATACCCTCATTTTACCAGCTAAGTGCGTCCCATTTCAGCACTTAATTGCTTAACGAACCCATGCCGCCATGAAGTTTATCATTAAGTTATTCCCCGAAATCACCATCAAAAGCCAGACCGTTCGCCTGCGTTTTATTAAAATCCTGACGACGAATATCCGTAATGTGCTGAAGGACAGCGATGAAACGTTGGCCGTGGTACGTCACTGGGACCATATCGAAGTGCGTTCAAAGGACGATACCAAGCGTTCCGTGCTGGTTGAAGGGCTTCAGCGCATTCCCGGCATTCACCATATCCTCGACGTGGAAGATCGTGCTTATACCGATATGCACGATATCTTTGAGCAAACGCTGGAACTGAACCGCGATCGTATTGAAGGGAAAACCTTTGCTGTCCGCGTTAAGCGCCGGGGCAAGCATGATTTCAGCTCGCAGGATGTGGAGCGTTACGTTGGCGGCGGGCTGAATCAGCACGTGGCCAGCGCTCAGGTGAAGCTGAATCACCCGCAGGTGACGGTGAATCTGGAAATTGAAGACGATCGTATGCTGTTAGTGACCGGCCGTCATGAGGGCATCGGTGGCTTCCCGATCGGCACTCAGGAAGATGTGCTGTCGCTGATTTCCGGCGGCTTCGACTCCGGCGTATCCAGCTATATGCTGATGCGTCGCGGTTGCCGCGTGCATTACTGCTTCTTCAACCTTGGCGGCGCAGCGCACGAAATCGGCGTTCGCCAGGTGGCGCATTATCTGTGGAACCGTTTTGGTCGCTCGCACAAGGTGCGTTTTGTGGCGATCAACTTTGAGCCGGTGGTCGGCGAGATCCTCGAGAAAGTGGAAGACGGTCAGATGGGCGTGGTGCTGAAGCGCATGATGGTGCGTGCCGCATCTCAAATCGCCGAGCGTTATGACGTGCAGGCGCTGGTCACCGGTGAAGCGCTCGGTCAGGTCTCCAGCCAGACGCTGACCAACCTGCGCTTAATTGATAACGCCAGCGACACGCTGATCCTGCGCCCGCTGATATCCCATGATAAAGAGCACATTATTAATCTGGCGCGTCATATCGGTACGGAAGATTTTGCCCGTACCATGCCGGAATACTGCGGTGTGATTTCGAAAAGCCCAACCGTCAAAGCGGTCAAGGCGAAGATCGAAGCGGAAGAGCAGAACTTCGATTTTGCCATCCTCGATCGGATGGTCGCAGAAGCCACCAACGTCGATATCCGTCGTATTGCGGAAGATACCGAGCAGGAAGTGGTTGAAGTCGAAACGGTGGTGTCATTCGGCCCGGAAGATATGGTGCTGGATATCCGTTCTGCCGATGAGCAGGACGATCGTCCGCTGGAGCTGGAAGGGGTGGAAGTGAAAGGCCTGCCGTTTTATAAGCTCAGCACCCAGTTCGGCAATCTGGACCAGAGCAAAACCTGGCTGCTTTACTGCGATCGCGGCGTAATGAGCCGTCTGCAGGCCCTTTACCTGCACGAGCAGGGCTTCAAAAATGTGAAGGTCTATCGTCCGTAATGGGCAGTGGTGCTGACTTATCCCGTCAGCGCCGCCACCCTTGCCAGCAGGCACTTTCCCCGCCTGCTGGCACCTCACGCTATTGCTTTGCGTCGATCCTATTCAATCCACTCGCGGTAATCATAAATTCCGGCAGCGACCACCAGCTGTTTCGCCACTTCATGGGCTTTATCCCGGCCCAAAATCAGGTCGATTAACTTCAGCGCGAAGTCGATAGAGGTGCCCGGTGCCTGGCTGGTCAGGAGATTGACGCGCGGATCCCACACCACCCGTTTATCCATCCACTTCTCATCAGGAATGGTCTCTTTCAGACCCGGAAAACCGGTCATATTGCCGACCGGGAACAGGTTATGGGGGATCAGCACCGTGCCGGCGGCGGCACAAATCGCGGCAACAATACGTCCTGAGAGATGGAACTGGCGCACCGTTTCAACCAGCAGCGGGCTGTCGCGGAAGGCTTCAGCGCCTTTCAGGCCGCCGGGCAGCACGATGGCGGCAAAATCATTATCTGCCACCTCCACCAGCGGCGCATCTGCAATCAGCCTGACGCCGCGCGAGCAGCGGATTTCTCTGCTGCCGTCATCCGTCACGCTGGCAGTGGTCACGTTCAGCCCGGCGCGCACCAGCAGGTCGATAGTGGTGACCGCTTCCGTTTCTTCACTGCCAGGTGCCAGGCAAACCAGTACCGATGCGTTCGCGCTCATAATCTTGTTCCTTTCGCTTAATCAATTCATAAAGTCGGTTATTTTCAGGCGTTGCCAGGCCTTGTGCCCGCGCTCGTCGGATGACATAGCCGGTAATGTAATCTATTTCTGTGCGACGTTCGGCGCGGATGTCCTGCAGCATGGAAGAGGTATTGGCGGCGGTGGAGTTGATCACGTCCAGCACATAGTCGAGCAGCCCTTCACGCGAGGTATGCTGGCCTTCGCGCTCCATCACCATCGCCACTTCATTGCACAGCGCCGAGACTTCATCCAGATGATTAAGCAGTTCACCATTGGTGCAGTCGTACTGCACGGTCAGCGGGTTAATCACGCAGTTAACGGCGAGTTTCTGCCACGCGGCGGAGGCCACATTATTGTGCCAGGCCACATCCGGCAGCGCCTGCTGCAACACCTCTGCCAGTTCGCTGAGTGCCGCCGCATCGGCAGAGGTTGGGCCGATGTGGGTGATACCGGCCGCAACGTGGACGATCACCGTACCGTCGCGTTTCGCCGCATGCGTGGTGATACCTCGCAATAGCGGCTGATGCAGGGCTTTCAGTTCATCCAGCGTCCCCATGCCGTTATGCAGCAACAGGATCGGGCAGTCATCGCGCAGGATAAACTGCAAATTCTTCACCGCCTCGGAAACCTGCCAGGCCTTCAGGGTGACGAGCAGCAGGTCGCTTTCCGCGAGGAACTTTGGATCGTTGGCTATACAGGTCTTATTGATTGTTGTGCCATTCAGATCGATGACGTTGACTGAGCAGTAGGGCTGCGGCACCCGCAGCCAGCCCTGTACATCATGTCCCTGAGCGTCGAGGGCAGCTAACCAGATTTGCCCTAATGCACCGCATCCCAGTACGGTAATCTTCATACGTCCTCCCCGCGTGCGGGTTGCGTTAGTACCACCTTGCTGTCAGCCCATCACGGCGCCGCGCAGGTTTGTTATCCTTATTATAGCTTTCAACGCCGATGGTTTTTTTAACGGCGCTAAGTCGGTATTATGCATGTCACTTTAGGATCAGGAGAATACATCATGCCATCTTTCGATATCGTTTCAGAAATTGACATGCAGGAAGTCCGAAATGCGGTGGAAAATGCCAACCGCGAAATCTCAAGCCGTTTCGATTTTCGTAACGTGACCGCCAGCTATGAGCTGATTGAGAAAAACGAGTCTATCAAGGTGTTAAGCGAGTCTGACTTTCAGGTTAAACAGCTGATTGATATTCTGCGCGAGAGGCTGCTGAAGCGTGGCATTGAAGGCGCGGCGCTGGAAATCCCGGAAGAGATTGAGCACAGCGGTAAAACCTGGAGCGTGGAAGCCAAAATGAAAAAAGGCATTCCTGCGGATGTGGCAAAAAAGCTGGTTAAGCTGATCAAAGACAGCAAAATCAAAGTGCAGACGCAGATTCAGGGTGAAGAATTACGCGTGACGGGGAAATCTCGTGATGACCTGCAGGGCGCAATGGCGCTGGTGCGTGGTGGTGATTTGGGACAGCCTTTCCAGTTTAAGAACTTCCGCGACTAATCAATCCCAGACAGCGGGGCTTTTCAGGGCCGCGCTGGCTGGTTATTTGCTTCGATCAGGCCGCTTCGGCGATCAGCTTTTCGATCTCTGCGCGGTTGGTCACCTTGCTGTCGATCTTCACGTAAGCACTTTTCTCTTCCGGCACAATAAACACCGCGGCTACGCCCGGTTGCGCTTTAAGACGCTGCTCCAGCACGCTCTTGTCTAAGGTACTGTCATCTAACATGATGCGTAAGCTGCTGACATACGGCGGTTCTTTCATCGTACAGCTCACCAGCAGCCAGATCGCCGCCACCAGGCTGCCGACCACGAACACCGATTGCGCATCAAAATGACCGAATACCCAACCGCCCATGCTGCCGCCAATTGCCACGCCTAAAAACTGGCTGGTGGAATACAGGCCCATTGCGGTGCCTTTATAACCCGGAGGTGACTCTTTACTGATCAGCGACGGTAAAATGGCTTCCATCAGGTTAAAGCCAATAAAGAACAGCTGCACACCGACTACCAGCGTCCAGAAATTACTTCCCGCACCCCACAGCACAATCTCTGCAATCAGCATCAGGGCAACACAGCTGACAAATACCCGCTTCATGCGACGCTTCACTTCCGCGTAAATGATAAACGGGATCACGCCGCAGAAAGCGACCAGCATGGTGACCAGATAGACTTTCCAGTGCTGCTCAGCAGGGAAACCTGCGCGCTCAAACTCACCCGGCAGGGCGACGAAGCTCGACATCAGCAAAATATGCAGGCACAGGATGCCAAAGTTCAGCTTCACCAGGCGCGGATTGGTCAGCACGGCTTTGAAGGTGCCTTTCACCATGCCCGATTCGCGGTTCAGAATATGGTTCGGCGTCGACGGCACCACCCACAGGGTGATCACAATGCCTAAGGTTGCCAGACAGGCAATCATCCAGAACAGCGCATGCAGGCCAAGAGCATGGGTAATGATCGGTCCCAGCACCATCGCAATGGCAAAGGTCACGCCGAAGCTGATACCAATAAAGGCCATCGCTTTGGTGCGGTTCTGTTCACGGGTTAAATCGGAAAGCAACGCCATCACCGCGGCGGCAATCGCGCCGGAACCCTGCAATGCACGGCCCAGGATCACTCCCCAGATGGACGTGGTGCTCGCGGCAATGATGCTGCCGAGAACGAAAATCAGGAGTCCACCGACGATTAACGGTTTGCGGCCAATACGGTCCGACAATAATCCGAAGGGGATTTGGAAAACGGCTTGCGCTAAACCGTAGATGCCAATGGCAAGTCCAATCAGTGCTTCACTTGCTCCCTGCAATGCCATGCCGTAAGTGGTCAGGACGGGCAATACCATAAACATTCCCAACATACGCAGGGAAAATACCGTCCCCAAACCCCATGTCGCACGCAACTCGACTGGAGTCATTTTATTATCGTTCATTACTACCTCAGTTTATCTGGTCGACGTATTTTAGGCGGCGGGGGAGGGTGGGTAAAATAATACTTGTCGCGAAGTGGTAACAAAAAGAAAGGGCGCGATAATCGCGCCCTTTATGATGAGGTCTGTGTTACCTGACCATCGTCAGCAGGTCTTTCGAGGCCGGAGCCATGAAATCGACCGACATCATAACGCTCAGTGCGGTAATGGCGACGATAGAGAAGACAAACAGCTTACGGGCCCAAACGCGATCGTTCTGCGTTTTGTAGCCTGAAAGCGCCATCCCCAACCACCACACGCTGACTGCCGCAGCAACCACCAGATACTTGTAGCCGGCATAACCGCCCAGCGTCAGCATCAGTGTGGCAACCATAAAGGCGATGATGTACATCGTAATATGGTTTTTTGCCACGGAGATGCCTTTTACCACCGGCAGAACCGGGATATTCGCTGCCTGGTAATCTTTAAAGCGGAAGATCGCAATCGCATATGAATGCGGCATCTGCCACAGGCTAAAGATAGCCAGCAGGATCAAGGCACCCGCATCGAAATGGCTGGTGACGGCACAGTAGCCAATTACCGGCGGCGCAGCGCCAGAAAGACTACCAATCAACGTGCCGTACACAGAATTGCGTTTCATGTACAGGCTGTAAACGCCGACATAAACCACAAAGCCCATCACCGCCAGCCACATGGCCAGCGGATTTGCTCCGAAATACAACAACGCGAATCCAGCAATACCCAGAACGGTTGCATAAACCAGAGAGACTGTCGGAGAAATGAGGCCTTTAACCAGCACTCGATTTCTGGTCCTCTCCATTTTTACGTCGATGTCACGGTCGATAAAGTTGTTATAAACACAACCTGACGCGACCACCAGCGAAACGCCGACTAAGGTGGAGAGAAACAGGGGATAGTCGATGCTGCCTTTCGAGGCCAGCAGAAACCCCCCAATCACAGAAATTAAATTTCCGAAAATAATTCCTGGTTTCGTTACTTGCAGGTATTGCTTAATCATCACGGGTAACTCGGTTAGTTGGCCATCATGTTGTAGTTGAGGTTCCACATGATCCACAGCGAGCCAACAACTACTATCAAGATGATAATTGCAGAGAACACAATTGCCACCAGGTTCCATCTTTCTTCAGAGGAAGTGTTTAAGTGCAGGAAGTAGACCAGATGCACCAGCACCTGGACAATCGCACACACAATCACCACACCCAAGATGGTCGCTTTTGAAGCGCCGCCGTCCATCACCATCCAGAAAGGGATTGCCGTCAGAATGATCGACAGAATAAAGCCGATCATATAAGACTTCACGCTACCGTGTGAGGCACCATGTTCGTTCGTAGAATGACTCATTACATGGCTCCCATCAGGTAGACAATGGTGAATACACAAATCCATACCACATCCAGGAAGTGCCAGAACAGGCTCAGACACAGGATACGGGTACGGTTAGTTGGCGTCAGACCACGTTTGGAGACTTGGTACATCAGTACCGCCATCCAGATCAGGCCAGAGGTTACGTGCAGACCGTGTGTCCCAACCAGCGTGAAGAACGCTGACAGGAAGCCACTGCGCTGCGGACCAAACCCTTCCATAATCAGGTGATGGAATTCATAGATTTCCATCGCGATGAAACCGGCACCGAACAGGAAAGTCAGCATCAGCCAGCTAATCACTGAGCCTTTGCTGCCTTTGTTCATGCTGATAACTGCAAAACCATAGGTAATGGAGCTCAACAGAAGCAGGGCGGTTTCACCAAGAACGAACGGCAGTTCGAAAATATCTTTACCAGCCGGGCCACCCGCGGTGCTGTTAACCATCACACCGAAGGTTGCAAACAGGGTGGCAAAGATGATGCAGTCGCTCATCAGGTAGATCCAGAAGCCAAAGACTTTATTGGCTCCTGCATCGTGATGCCCATGCTCCGCATGGGCGTCGTGGTGCTTAGTCAGAGTTTCAGTCGACATTTTTCAGACCTGCTTTGCTAATTTCGTCAAAGTGCTGATTCTCGATTTTTTCGATCTCGGCAACGGGAACGTAATAATCAACGTCTTCGTCAAAGCTCTTGATGATCCAGGTTAAGATCATACCGAGGAACGACAGACCTACCAGCCACCAGATGTGCCAGATAGCTGCGAAACCAAACACCAGGCTGAATGCACCGATCACCACACCAGCGCCGCTGTTCTTCGGCATGTGGATCTCTTCGTAGTGCGCAGGCTGTTTGTACGCTTCGCCTTTTTCCTTCATTTCCCAGAACGCATCGCGCTCGTGGATAACAGGCACTTCAGCAAAGTTGTAGAACGGTGGTGGTGAAGAGGTTGCCCACTCCAGCGTACGGCCGCCCCATGGATCGCCGGTCACATCACGCAGCTGCTCACGGTCACGTACCGAGACCCAGAACTGAGTGATTTGGCACAGCACACCACACGCGATCAGCGCAGCACCAAACGCTGCTACAACCAGCAGTGGGTGGAACTGTGGATCGATATCCTGGCTCAGACGACGGGTCATCCCCATGAAGCCCAATGCGTACAGCGGCATAAAGGCAACGAAGAAACCAATAATCCAGAACCAGAAGGCGCGGATGCCCCATTTTTCGTTCAGGCAGAAGCCGAACGCTTTAGGGAACCAGTAAGTCACACCTGCGAAGCAACCGAATACCACACCACCGATAATCACGTTATGGAAGTGAGCAATCAGGAAGAGACTGTTGTGCAGCACGAAGTCAGCACCCGGCAACGCCAGCAGAACACCGGTCATACCACCGACAGAGAAGGTGACCAGGAAGCCAACGGTCCACAACATCGCAGAGTGCATCTGAATGCGGCCCTGGTACATGGTGAACAGCCAGTTGAAGATTTTAACGCCGGTAGGAATGGCGATAATCATCGTCATAATACCGAAGAAGGCGTTAACGTTCGCGCCCGCGCCCATGGTGAAGAAGTGGTGCAGCCACACGATGAAGGACAGGATAGTAATTACAATCGTTGCCCAAACCAGTGAGGTGTAACCAAACAGGCGCTTTTTAGAGAAGGTTGCTACCACTTCGGAGAACACACCGAAGACCGGCAGAACCAGGATATACACTTCCGGATGTCCCCAAACCCAAATCAGGTTTACGTACATCATCATGTTGCCGCCCATTTCATTGGTGAAGAAATGGAAGCCCAGATAACGATCCAGGGTCAGCAACGCCAGCGTCACGGTCAGAACCGGGAAGGAAGCGATAATCAGAACGTTAGTACACAGCGACGCCCAGGTGAAGACAGGCATCTTGAACATGGTCATGCCAGGTGCACGCATTTTCAGGATAGTAACGAAGAAGTTAATACCTGTTAATGTCGTACCGATCCCCGACAGCTGAAGACTCCATATCCAGTAGTCAACACCGACCCCCGGACTGTACTCAGCGCCGGAAAGCGGAGGATAAGCCAGCCAACCGGTCTGAGCAAACTCGCCCACACCCAGTGACAGGTTAACCAGCACCACACCGACAGCCGTGAACCAGAAGCTCAGGTTGTTCAGGAACGGGAAGGCCACATCGCGCGCACCGATCTGCAGAGGAACAGCAATGTTCATCAGACCGATAACAAATGGCATCGCTACGAAGAAGATCATGATCACGCCGTGAGCGGTGAAGATCTGGTCGTAGTGATGAGGCGGTAAGAACCCTGCCTCGCCGGCCGAAGCCAGTACCTGCTGGCTACGCATCATCACCGCATCGGCAAAACCGCGCAGCAGCATGACGAAGGCCACAATGATATACATGATACCGAGTTTTTTATGGTCGACAGACGTCAGCCACTCGGACCACAGGTATTGCCACTTACCGAAATAAGTGATTGCTCCAGCGACTGCCAGACCACCAAGAATGATGGCGGCGACCGTAATCACGATAATCGGTTCGTGATACGGTACTGCATCAAGGGTTAATTTTCCCAACATCGTATTATTCCTCGGCTCCCGCTTTAGGGGCTTCGTTCATGTCCATGCCTTCGTGTCCTGACATGTCCATTTTCCCGTGGCTCATCTTGAATTTTCCAATCACTTGCTTGAACAATTCAGGATTTGCGGTAGAGAAGAACTCAACCGGATGGTTTTCGCTTGGCGCTGCCAGTTTCTCGAAGTCATCCATGGTTGTCAGCGTATTGGATGAGTCTTTCACTTTTGCTACCCACTGATCGAATGATGCATTATCAGGAGTGGCAATCGCTTTGAACTTCATACCAGAGAAGCCGCGACCACTGAAGTTGGAGGAGATACCGTCAAACGTGCCTGGTTCATTCGCAATCAGATGCAGTTTAGTCTGCATGCCCGCCATAGCGTAAATCTGGCTACCGAGGGTAGGAATAAAGAAGGAGTTCATAACGGAGTTAGAGGTGATCTTGAAGCTGACCGGCGTATTCGCAGGGAATGCGATTTGGTTAACTGTTGCAATACCCTGTTCCGGGTAAATGAACAGCCATTTCCAGTCCAATGCAACCACATCAATCTCAATCGGCTTCACATCGGAAACCAAAGGCTTGCTTGGATCAAGCGCGTGGGTAGATTTCCACGTCAGGATCGCAAGGAAGATAATGATCAAAATGGGAACAGTCCACACCACGGCTTCCACTTTATTAGAGTGTGACCAGTTAGGGCTGTATTTTGCATTGGTATTGGATGCCCGATATTTCCAGGCGAACACCACTGCCATCAAGACTGCGGGAATAACGACGATCATCATCAAGCCGAAGGCTGTCAGTATCAGCGAACGTTGCTCCAGTGCAACCTGTCCTTTGGGATTCAACAATGCACTATCACAGCCACTTAACAATAAAGTGCCTGCAATTAATGACAAAATCCCCAAACTTTTATTGTATTTCCTGAGTCTCATTTAACGACCTCAATGACAAGGGCTCTATTGTCGTTTAAGTGTGGCGGCATTTTACGGGAACGTTTCAGTACTGTAAACCAGCAACATCTTGTGTCAGCGCCGTGTTGACACCTTTTGCAAACACAGTCACAGATGTTGCCGAAGGTGACAAATTATGAATGCCAGCAAGGGTTTGCCTCTAATATAACAAAAACCAATGATAACCGCGTTTTTTAACAGGTCTCTGCTATAAACAGCGAAATTGGCACTCAATTATTTAACATACCCGCATCATTTGTGTGAATTAATTTATACAATAATAATAACGCACCGGGTTTTAATAGTCTGTGGCAGAGAAATGTAAAGGTGAAAACCTTTTAGGAAATAACGGAAGGCGGGAAAATGTGACAATGCACTAATTGTTAAAAAAAGGCGGCTTTTCGAACGGTGCCGCCGTTTTTTCGCCCGCTAAAAAGAGCGGTATTGTTAAATGTTTGTGCCGGCCCGAAGCGTTATTTTTTGCCAGAGCCAACATAACTTTACCTTTGCTGTATTGCCGGGCGCTGAGCGACGAAGTCTAACAAACTGCCGATGACGATGCCCAACAGCGCCAGAATGGCCCCTGATTCAAACAGAACGCTAATGATTGAGCCCACATCCAGCAGATTTGTTGCGCGTAATGCCAGCAAAATCAGCCCTGTAACTACCAACGCCGAACCCAATTTTAAGGCGCGTAATGCCCATTTATATCCGGAAGCAAAGCGGGTACGCGGTAAAAACGACTGATGGGTTTGCGCATGTTCCAGCGTGGTTCGGCATCCCGCCAGCAGTAGCAAACCGGGCAGGGCCGCCACCACTGAGAAGGCATAAAACGTCGGCCAGCCCCAGCTCTCAACAAACCATCCTGCCACCGGGCCAACATACACCCGGCCAACCGCGGACAACGCGGAGAGCAGGGCAAACTGCGTGGCGGAGAATGACTTATTACACAGCGTCATCAGCAGCGCCACAAAGGCGGCGGTGCCCATACCGCCACACAGATTCTCAACAAACACGGCCGCTGCCATGCTGTAAAGATGTTTGTCGGTGACGGCCAGAATCCAGTACGCAAGGTTTGATACCGCCTGCAGGATGCCAAACAGCATCAGCGCCCGGAACAGGCTCAGGCGCTGCATCAGTACGCCGCCGTAGAGCGCGCCAATTATCGTGGCAATCAACCCGAGGGTTTTATTCACCAGCCCAACGTCGCCGGCATCAAAGCCAACGCCACGGATCAGAAAAATGGTGGTCAGGCTGGCAGCAAACGCATCACCCAGCTTATACAGGACAATCAGAGAGAGGATTAGCCAGGCATTGTTGCGGTTAAAGAAGTCGCGCAGCGGGGCAATGACCGCTTCTTCAAGGCTGTGAGGGCGGGCAACCGGATCGCTGGGCTCTTTCGCTAACAGCGTGGCGATTACCCCAGGCACCATCATCGCCGCCATCAGCCACCAGATCGCCTGCCATCCGAGATATCGGTCTGCAAGCCATAGCGCCAGTCCGCCTGACACCAGCATCGCCAGACGATAACCAAGGACGCTGATCGCCGCACCGCTCCCGCGTTCTTCGGCGGGCAGCACATCGGTTTTCCAGGCATCAAAGACAATATCCTGCGAGGCGGAACAGAAGGCAACCAACACCGCGAGAGCTGCCAGCAGGGTCAGATTGCGTGAGGGATCCATAAATCCCATCAGGGCAATCCCGACAATTAACAGGATCTGCGTCACCAGTAACCAGCCACGACGACGGCCTAAAAACGGCGGCGTGTAACGGTCCATTAATGGAGACCAGAGGAATTTGAAGACGTAGGCCTGCCCGACCAGAGAGAAGAAGCCTATCGTTTTGATATCGACGTTTTCGACGGCCATCCAGGCTTGCAGCGTTCCCGATGTCAGCGCAAGCGGCAGACCGGAGGCAAAGCCAAGGAGCAGAAGAAGGGCGGCATTTCGTTGGGTAAAAATCTGGAGGTAATGGCTGGGCATACGAACCTTAAAACAAAGCCCGCCGGGGTCCCGACGGGCACTGGCCAATTAACGGGCGTTTTGCTTGATAAACTCGTGGATGCTGGTGTCCTGAGCCATATCAGAAATCACGTCGCTCAACGTGGAGTTAACCGCGTTAGTGATTTTAGCGTTGGTGGCTGAGAAGGCGCCTTCAACACTGTATGTCTGGCGGTAGTTCTTCACTTGCTTGTTGCCGTTTTTCGCGGTGGCAACAATCGAGATATCGGCTTTCGTGGTGATGCTGTAGCGGACATTACCTTCGGTAACGTCGGCATACAGGTTATTCACAATGATCTGCAGGTCAACGGCGCCATTAGGACCGATCATGTAACCACGAGCACCCATCTGCTTCTCCAGCGTTTCCTGCAGCAGGAAGCGCAGATCGCGTGAAGGGGTCAGGGTAACCAGCTGTCCGTCGCGGTTAACTTTCGCCAGTGCCTGATCGCTACGCTGATCGGCGCCGTTGATGCTAACAGTGATGCCGGTCAGGCTTGGATCCTGCTGAGGCAGCTGAATTTTTGGAGAAACGGTGAGTGTGTTGCTGTTGCTTGCACAGCCAGCCAGAATAAACACGGCCAGCAGAGGGAATAATAATTTTTTTAACATGCTTATTTTCTCAATGACGAAGGTTGTAGTGCTGACAAAACTGCGGTCATCATAGCATTGCCTGTAACAAGGGGAAGCCCCGATAGCGCGTAAATTCATCGCCTTGCACTTTTAAGGCTGACGCCAGGCACGGGAACTTCGACCTTATAATGACGGAGTGGTTGCAGCAGCAAAGATGAAAATGCACAGTAGCGGGCATTAAACGGCGGATATTTTTCGCGAACCCAGCAGGGTTTGGTAAAAAACCAGCTAATATTTAAAGAGATGGGGCCACCGTCTTAGAGGAGTCCAGGTATGATCCGCGAAGTAATAGAAGAAAAGTTAAGAACGGCGTTAGCGCCTGTTCATCTGGAAGTTCATGACGAAAGCTATCGTCATAACGTCCCAGCGGGTGCAGAGAGTCATTTTAAAGTGGTTATTGTGAGCGACCATTTTATCAACCAGCGCTTCTTGATGCGTCACCGGACTATTTATAGTGCGCTGGCAGCAGAACTGGCTGGAAGCGTTCACGCGCTGGCTCTACATACCTATACCGTTAAGGAGTGGGAGGGGTTACAGGACACCGTTCCATCCTCACCCAACTGTCGCGGAGCGGGAACGCTTGCCTGATAGTGCACTTTTCAACCAGGGCGGCTTACGGGCCGCTTTGTCATTTCTGACGTTAAATCCCCAGCGCCCCCCCGTTTTCTGCCATTTATGAGAGAAAAGCTACGAAGTTAGCGAAATGTCAGGGTTGAGCAGCCTCGACTCGCTTAAACGTTGTCGCTATAATGCTGCGTCTATTTTTTTCCGGAATATCTTCGGGACCCTTTTGGTACAGCGACTACGATTCTGACACCAGAGGCCATCCCGGTTCTTAGTCTCACTCTGTTTCTTGCGGAGCAGAGAGGGTCTGAAGTTGACCGAGCACGTGATTTTTTGAGGTAATAAGATGCAAGCTTCAGTAGAAACAACTCAGGGCCTGGGCCGTCGCGTTACGATTACCGTTGCTAAAGATGTGATCGAAAACGCGGTGAAAAGTGAGCTGGTCAGCGTATCTAAAAAGGTACGTATCGACGGTTTCCGCAAAGGGAAAGTGCCGATGACTGTCGTAGCACAGCGCTACGGTGCCTCTGTTCGCCAGGACGTTCTGGGCGAACTGATGCAGCGCAACTTCGTTGACGCCATCATCAAAGAGAAGATCAATCCGGCTGGCGCACCGAAATACGTGCCAGGCGAATACAAAGAAGGTGAAGACTTCACCTTCGCTGTTGAGTTTGAAGTGTACCCGGAAGTTGAGCTGAAAGGTCTGGACGCAATCGAAGTTGAAAAACCGGTTGTTGAAGTGACTGACGCTGACGTTGACACCATGCTGGACACCCTGCGCAAGCAGCAGGCCACCTGGAAAGAAACTGACCGCGCAGCAGAAGCTGAAGACCGTGCCACTGTAGACTTCAGCGGTTCTGTAGACGGCGAAGAGTTCGAAGGCGGCAAAGCGTCTGACTTCGTACTGGCAATGGGCCAGGGTCGCATGATCCCAGGCTTCGAAGAAGGCGTTGTTGGCCACAAAGCGGGCGAAACCTTCACTATCGACGTAAACTTCCCGGAAGATTACCACGCTGAAAACCTGAAAGGGAAAGCAGCGAAGTTTGAAATCGTCCTGAAGAAAGTTGAAGAGCGTGAGCTGCCAGAATTCACTGCTGAGTTCATCAAACGTTTCGGCGTTGAAGATGGTTCAGTAGACGGTCTGCGTGCTGAAGTGCGTAAAAACATGGAGCGCGAGCTGAAAGGCGCCGTGCGTAACCGTGTGAAAACTCAGGCTATCGACGGTCTGGTCAGCGCGAACGACATCGATGTGCCAGTTGCACTGATCGATGGTGAAATCGACGTGCTGCGTCGCCAGGCTGCACAGCGCTTTGGCGGTAACGAGAAGCAAGCTTTCGAGCTGCCTCGTGAACTGTTTGAAGAGCAGGCTAAACGCCGCGTTGTTGTTGGCTTGCTGCTGGGCGAAGTGATTCGTACCCACGAGCTGAAAGCTGATGAAGACCGTGTGAAAGAGCTGATCGAAGAGATGGCTTCTGCTTACGAAGATCCATCAGAAGTGGTTGAGTTCTACAGCAAGAATAACGAGCTGATGAACAACATGCGTAACGTTGCGTTGGAAGAACAGGCAGTGGAAGCTGTGCTGGAGAAAGCCAAAGTGACCGAGAAGGCCACTAACTTCCAGGAACTGATGAACCAGGCGCAACCTGCCTGATCCATTGATTCTGTAAGCTAAATAAAAGCCCGCAGTTATGATGACTGCGGGCTTTTTGCTTTTATCCGTTGCCCGGACGTGCCTTAGTACGCTTATTCGCTCATTAAACCGGCAAAATATCAACTAAGCTGTTTTTCCTGGTTAGCAGTTGATAAAAACGTTGTTATGCTTGAATCAGCGGGGCAACATCCCCAAATAGACTATTATGGCGTACTGAGTCCTGTCTTGATTGTCCCCGGTCAGTGTGGGGAATGTAATGGAAACATAGTGTTCCGGATCGCTCTCAAGTAGAATCGGTACGGAGTGTTGCCAAATGAAATTTATCCAGGAGACGGTAATGTCATACAGTGGCGAACGTGAACAAACTGCACCTCATATGGCTTTAGTGCCGATGGTGGTCGAACAAACCTCTCGCGGAGAGCGTTCTTACGACATCTTTTCCCGCCTGCTCAAGGAACGTATTATTTTCCTGACCGGACAGGTTGAAGATCATATGGCGAACCTGATCGTCGCTCAGATGCTGTTTCTGGAAGCTGAGAACCCGGAAAAAGACATCCACCTTTATATCAACTCTCCTGGCGGTGTGATCACTGCAGGGATGTCGATCTATGACACCATGAAGTTCATCAAGCCAGACGTCAGCACCATTTGTATGGGCCAGGCCTGTTCAATGGGTGCATTCCTGCTGACCGCAGGGACCAAAGGCAAGCGTTATGCGCTGCCGAATTCTCGCGTGATGATCCACCAGCCGCTGGGCGGATATCAGGGTCAGGCAACTGACATTGAAATCCACGCGCGCGAAATTCTGAAAGTGAAAGCGCGTATGAACGAGCTGATGGCAGAACATACGGGCAAAACTCTTGAAGAAATCGAGAGAGACACGGAACGTGACCGTTTCCTGTCAGCGAGCGAAGCTGTAGAGTATGGGTTGGTAGATTCCGTTCTGACGCATCGCACGTAAGCCTGATGCCCATCTGTCGTCTATAGTTATGGATGGGCTAGAGCAACGAATGAGGGTGCCGCAAGGCGGCATCATCGCCGCAACACAGTGCGGACGAAGATAACAGAAGAGGTTAACTGATGACTGAGAAGCGCAAAGACGGTTCAGGAAAGCTGCTGTACTGCTCTTTCTGCGGCAAAAGCCAGCATGAAGTGCGCAAGCTGATTGCCGGCCCGTCAGTGTATGTCTGCGATGAGTGTGTCGATCTATGCAATGACATCATTCGCGAAGAGATTAAAGAAGTTGCGCCGCATCGTGAACGTAGCGCACTGCCGACGCCGCATGAAATCCGCCATCACCTCGACGATTACGTTATCGGCCAGGAACGGGCGAAAAAAGTGCTGGCCGTAGCGGTCTATAACCACTATAAACGCCTGCGCAACGGTGACACCAGTAATGGCATTGAGCTTGGCAAAAGTAACATTTTGCTGATCGGGCCTACCGGTAGCGGTAAAACGCTGCTGGCGGAAACCCTGGCTCGCCTGCTGGATGTGCCGTTCACCATGGCGGATGCCACCACGCTGACCGAAGCCGGTTATGTTGGTGAAGACGTCGAAAACATCATTCAGAAACTGCTGCAGAAATGTGACTATGACGTGCAGAAAGCACAGCGCGGCATTGTTTATATCGATGAAATCGACAAGATTTCCCGTAAATCTGACAACCCTTCCATTACCCGTGATGTTTCGGGCGAAGGTGTACAGCAGGCGCTGTTGAAGCTGATTGAAGGCACTGTGGCGGCGGTGCCACCTCAGGGCGGACGTAAGCATCCACAGCAAGAGTTCCTGCAGGTTGATACCTCCAAGATCCTGTTTATCTGTGGCGGTGCTTTCGCCGGGCTGGACAAGGTAATTTCTCAGCGCGTAGACACCGGTACGGGGATTGGCTTTGGTGCCACCGTGAAGGGCACGGCAGAGAAAGCCACTGAAGGTCAGCTGCTGGAGCAGGTTGAGCCAGAAGATTTGATCAAATTCGGTCTGATCCCAGAATTCATCGGTCGTCTGCCAGTTGTGGCAACCCTGAGCGAGCTGAGTGAAGAAGCGCTGATTCAGATCCTGCGTGAGCCGAAAAACGCCCTGACCAAGCAGTATCAGGCGTTGTTCAATCTTGAAGGTGTGGACCTGGAATTCCGTGAAGAAGCGCTGACGGCGATTGCCAAGAAAGCCATGTCACGTAAAACCGGTGCCCGTGGCCTGCGTTCCATTGTGGAGGGCGCGCTGCTGAATACCATGTATGACCTCCCTTCAATGGACGATGTTGAAAAAGTGGTGATTGACGATTCAGTGATCGATGGCCAGTCTGAGCCAATGCTGATCTACGGAAAACAGGAAGCTCAACAAGCTTCTGGTGAATAAATAACCACATCTTTCCAGTCAGTTATCATAAAAAGGGGGAATTTATTCCCCCTTTTGCTTTTCTCTCGCGGATAACATTGAATGTCTTACATTCATCCCCATATACTCAACTACCTGTGGGTAAAACTGCACTTTAGTGGTCTGTTGCGGTTCCCATCACCCTGGCGGAAATTAAACTAAGAGAGAGCTCTATGAATCCTGAGCGTTCTGAACGCATTGAAATCCCTGTGTTGCCGTTGCGTGACGTAGTGGTTTATCCGCACATGGTAATTCCGTTGTTTGTCGGTCGTGAGAAATCGATTCGCTGCCTTGAAGCCGCCATGGATCATGATAAAAAAATCATGCTGGTCGCCCAGAAAGAAGCTTCAACGGATGAACCTGGCATTAACGATCTCTTTTCTGTAGGGACCGTCGCCTCTATTCTGCAAATGCTCAAGCTGCCAGACGGTACGGTTAAAGTGCTGGTAGAAGGCCTGCAGCGTGCGCATATCACAACGCTTGCGGACAATGGTGACCATTTCACCGCGCAGGCTGAATACCTGGCGTCCCCTGAAATCGATGAGCGCGAGCAGGAAGTGCTGGTGCGCACCGCAATTAATCAGTTTGAAGGCTATATCAAACTGAATAAAAAAATCCCTCCTGAAGTGCTGACCTCGTTGAACAGCATTGAAGATGCTGCACGTCTGGCTGATACCGTTGCGGCACATATGCCGTTGAAACTGGCCGACAAACAGTCCGTGCTTGAGATGTCAGACGTCAATGAGCGTCTGGAGTATCTGATGGCGATGATGGAGTCAGAGATCGATCTGCTCCAGGTGGAAAAACGTATCCGCAATCGCGTCAAAAAGCAGATGGAAAAAAGCCAGCGCGAGTACTATCTGAACGAGCAGATGAAGGCTATTCAGAAAGAACTGGGCGAAATGGACGATGCGCCTGACGAAAATGAAGCGCTGAAACGCAAAATCGATGCGGCAAAAATGCCGAAAGAAGCGCGTGATAAAACCGAAGCCGAGCTGCAGAAGCTGAAAATGATGTCTCCGATGTCAGCGGAAGCGACCGTGGTGCGCGGTTATATCGACTGGATGGTTCAGGTGCCGTGGAATGCCCGTAGCAAGGTCAAAAAAGACCTGGTGAAGGCGCAGGAAACGCTGGATACCGACCACTTCGGTCTGGAACGCGTGAAAGACCGCATCCTGGAATATTTGGCAGTACAGAGCCGCGTCAGCAAAATTAAAGGGCCAATCCTCTGTCTGGTTGGGCCTCCGGGTGTGGGTAAAACCTCACTGGGCCAGTCTATCGCCAAGGCGACGGGCCGTAAGTATGTCCGTATGGCGCTGGGCGGCGTGCGTGATGAAGCGGAAATTCGCGGTCACCGCCGTACCTATATTGGTTCTATGCCGGGCAAATTGATCCAGAAAATGGCCAAAGTGGGCGTTAAAAACCCGCTGTTCCTGCTGGATGAAATCGACAAAATGTCGTCGGACATGCGCGGCGACCCTGCTTCAGCGCTGCTTGAAGTGCTGGATCCGGAACAGAACATTGCCTTTAACGATCATTACCTGGAAGTGGATTACGATCTCTCCGACGTGATGTTCGTGGCAACGTCCAACTCGATGAACATTCCTGCGCCGCTGCTGGACCGTATGGAAGTCATTCGTCTGTCGGGTTACACCGAAGACGAGAAGCTCAACATTGCTAAGCAGCATTTGCTGTCCAAGCAGATCGAGCGTAACGCCCTGAAAGACAGTGAAATCACCGTCGATGACAGCGCCATCGTCAGCATCATTCGTTACTACACGCGTGAAGCGGGTGTGCGTAGCCTTGAGCGCGAGCTGTCCAAACTGTGCCGTAAAGCGGTGAAGACCTTGCTGATGGACAAAACCATCAAGCATATTCTGATCAATGCTGACAACCTGAAAGACTACCTCGGCGTTCAACGTTATGACTACGGTCGTGCGGACAACGAAAACCGCGTCGGTCAGGTAACCGGTCTGGCGTGGACGGAAGTGGGTGGCGATCTGCTGACCATCGAAACGGCTTGCGTACCGGGTAAAGGTAAACTGACCTATACCGGTTCACTGGGCGAAGTGATGCAGGAATCCATCCAGGCGGCGTTGACCGTGGTGCGTGCCCGCGCTGAGAAACTGGGTATCAACGGTGACTTCTACGAGAAGCGTGATATTCACGTTCACGTCCCGGAAGGCGCGACGCCGAAAGATGGTCCAAGTGCGGGTATAGCAATGTGTACCGCGCTGGTGTCCTGTCTGACCGGTAACCCGGTGCGTGCCAATGTGGCGATGACCGGTGAGATCACTCTGCGTGGTCAGGTTCTGCCAATTGGTGGGCTGAAAGAGAAACTGCTGGCAGCACACCGTGGTGGTATCAAAACGGTGTTGATCCCGGACGAAAACAAACGCGATCTGGAAGAGATCCCGGACAACGTTATCGCCGATCTGGACATCCATCCGGTGAAGCGCATCGAAGAAGTCCTGACACTTGCGCTGGTCAATGCCCCTTATGGCATGCAGGTTGCGACCGCAAAATAGTGATTTAAGGCAAAAACAGGCCAAAAGCCGGGCTGGCAAGCAAATTGGGACTTGCCAGCTTTTTTTTGTGCCGCTAATTTAGAGTGCTGTTGGGCCAATGACGGCTGTTGCCGTTTCCGGCATGACAGGAATACTGAATCCAAATAATTGATGCGCGTTCGTCGCGGGTGGGAAGCCCGACTGCGAAGTGAATAATAAAAGAGGGGATTATTGAGTGAATAAGTCACAGTTGATCGACAAAATTGCTGCAAGCGCCGACATTTCTAAAGCGGCAGCGGGACGTGTTTTAGATGCTTTCATGGGCTCAGTGTCAGATTCACTGAAAGAAGGCGATGAAGTTGCGCTGGTAGGCTTCGGCACGTTCTCCGTGCGTGAGCGCTCAGAGCGTACCGGCCGTAACCCACAGACCGGTAAAGAAATCACCATCCCAGCGGGTAAAGTACCAGGCTTCCGTGCCGGTAAAGCGCTGAAAGACGCCGTTAACTAATGGCGGTATGTTTCCACTGAGGCAATTTCTTCGGTGGAGAGTGAGGATTGTGTTCGCGTTCTCATGTACCATACGGGGCACATCAAAAAAACTGATGTGCCTTTTTTTATGTTTCAATGACATTTGCGAATTGCGGTTGTCATAGTGGCGTGCGGTTTGCTACGCAGCGGCGTGGAGCGTCCCCGGGAAGACGGGACGAAAGCGCAAGGGTTTACATTCACACTACAGCGGAGTGTTGTCACACCATGATGGACAATTTACGCGCGGCGTCGAACCATGTCGTGCTCAAAATTATATTGGCATTGATCATTCTGTCTTTCGTTTTGACCGGGGTGGGCAACTACCTGATCGGTGGTAACGGAGATTACGCCGCCAAGGTTAACGGACAGGAAATCAGCCGTGCACAGCTTGAGAACGCCTTCTCAAATGAACGTTCACGTCAGCAGCAGCAATTGGGCGAACAGTTCTCCCAGCTCGCCGGAAACCCTGCCTACATTCAGCAGATCCGCCAGCAGGCGCTGTCTCAGCTGGTCGATGAATCGCTTCTGACCGGCTATGCCAACGATCTCGGCCTGGCCATTAGCGATGATCAAATCAAACAGGCGATTTTCAACCAGTCGGCTTTCCAGACCAACGGCAAGTTTGATAATACAAAATACCTGGGTCTGATCAATCAGATGGGCTTCACCGCCGATCAGTACGCTGAAGCGCTGCGTAAGCAGTTGACTACCCAACAGCTGATTGCTGCGGTGACCAACACCGATTTCATGCTGACCGGTGAAACTGACGCACTGGCTGCGCTGGTTTCTCAGGAGCGTCTGGTTCGCGAGGCGACGATCAATGTGGCGGCACTGGCCGCTAAACAGACCGTCAGCGCGGAAGAGATCAAAAACTACTACGAGCAGAACAAAAATAACTTCATGTCTCCTGAGCAGTTCCGCGTCAGCTACATCAAGTTAGATGCGGCTTCGATGCAGGAAACCGCCAGCGAGGCTGATATCCAGAGTTGGTACGATCAGCATCAGGCAGATTACACTCAGCCGCAGCGTAGCCGATACAGCATTATCCAGACCAAAACCGAAGCGGAAGCGCAGTCGGCTCTGGATGCACTGAAAAAAGGCGGTGACTTTGCCGCGCTGGCTAAAGAAAAATCTGCTGACCCAATTTCTGCCCGTAACGGTGGCGACATGGGCTGGCTTGAGCCAGACACCACGCCGGATGAACTGAAAAATGCCGGCCTGAAAGAGAAAGGTCAGCTGTCAGGGGTAATCAAGTCGTCTGTCGGCTTCATCGTTGCCCGTCTGACGGATGTTCAGCCACAGCAGATCAAGCCGTTGGCTACCGTCCATGACGACATCGCTGCAAAAGTGAAGCAGGAAAAAGCGATTGATGCTTACTACAAACTGCAGCAGAAAGTGAGCGATGCGGCCACCAATGACAATGAGTCACTGGCGGGTGCAGAGCAGGCTGCTGGCGTGAAGGCGGTGGAAACGGGCTGGTTTAGCCATGATAATCCGCCTGCTGAGCTGAACTTCAAGCAGGTTGAGCAGGCTATCTTCAATGGCGGCTTAGTCGGCGAGAACGGCGCACCAGGCAGTAACTCGGACATCATCACGGTCGATGGCGATCGTGCGTTCGTGCTGCGTGTTAGCGAGCACAAGCCTGAAGCAGTGAAACCACTGGATCAGGTCACGGCACAGATCACCGATACGCTGAAAACGCAGAAGGCGCAGGCTCAGGCGAAAGCGCAGGCGGATAAACTGTTGGCCGATCTGAAAGCAGGCAAGGGTGATGAGGCGATGAAAGCCGCTAACCTGAGCTTCGGCAGCCAGAAAACGCTGACCCGCAACGGTCAGGATGCCGTAACCCAGGCCGCATTCACCATGAGTCTGCCAGCGAAGGACAAACCTTCTTACGCGACCAGTGAAGATGGTGAAGGCAACGTGCTGTTGGTGGCGCTGGATCAGGTGCGTAGCGGTTCAATGCCGGACGCGCAGAAGAAGGCAATGGTTCAGGGGATCACGCAGAACAACGCGCAGATCACCTTCGAAGCCATGCTGAGCAACCTGCGTAAAGAAGCCAAAATCAAATACGGTGCAGCCGCGCAGGCCCAATAAGCCTCGCAAATTTCCTGCAACGACATGCAATACCAAAGGCCGCTTTCGCGGCCTTTTCCATTTCTCTAATCCGCCATTTGTTTACCGAATTCTTCCGCTGTAACGTGACGTTGCTGTCACACACATGGAGGAATACAGCATGAAACACCCACTTATCGCGTTATGTTTTTTTACCGCAATGAGCGCAGGCATCCTGACTGCAATACCGGTAAAAGCGGCAGAAACGACATCGGCGGCGTCTGCTCAGGTCGCTACGGAAAGTACGGCCACTGCAAGCGACAAGGTAAGCCTGAATCAGGCTACCGCCCAGCAACTGGCCGCGGCATTGAATGGCGTCGGGCTCAAAAAAGCCGAAGCCATTATCAATTACCGCGAGCAGTACGGCGCGTTTACCGATATTGAACAACTGAAAGAAGTGCCCGGCATGGGCAATGCGCTGGTGGAGAGAAATGTGTCACGGCTGAAATTGTGACTTAACTCGCGACTTTAACGCATTATCTGCTGAAGCCCGGAAACGGCTGCTACCCTGTAGAGGTCATACCAGTTGGGTGACTTCTACTTTTTTATAAGGGCAGCGTAACTATGCACACCACCATAAAAGTCCGTGGCTATCATCTGGATGTTTACCAGCACGTCAATAATGCCCGCTATCTGGAGTTCCTTGAGGAAGCCCGTTGGGAGTGGCTGGAACGCCTGGAGTCGTTCAACTGGCTGCAGGAGAACCAACTGGCGTTTGTGGTGGTCAACATCAACATTAATTATCGCCGGCCTGCGGTGATGGGCGATGTGTTAGACATCCACAGTAAGTTGCTCCAGCTGGGCGGGAAAAGTGGCGTGATTGGTCAGACCGTGACGCTGGCCCCAGCGGGTGAAGTGGTGGCCGACGCCGCGCTGACGTTTGTCTGCATCGATCTGCGCACACAAAAGGCGCAGCCGATGGAAGGAGAACTGAAAAGAAGAATGGAAGAGATGCTGTCAGCGTAGGCCGGTTTTGCGTTTCATTTCGGCCATCACCGCCTGTCCGTTGGCCTGATACTCGTTCAAGCCCTTCGCGCGAAGATGGCAGGCAGCGCATTCGCCACAGCCGTCGCCTTTTACGCCGTTGTAGCAGGTCAGCGTTTCATTGCGTACCAGCGGCAGTTGCTGCCAGTAGTCGGCCAGCGCCCAGGTTTCAGCTTTGTTCAGCCACATCAGCGGCGTTTCAAAGCGCACAGACCTTGCCATGCCGAGTTCAATCGCATGGTTCAGCGCCTTAACAAACTCATCGCGGCAGTCTGGGTAGCCGGAGAAATCGGTCTCACAGACGCCCGTGATCACCGCTACCGCCTCAACCTGATAAGCATAAATGGAGGCGAGGGTCAGGAACAGGATATTACGGCCCGGCACGAAGGTGCTCGGCAAGCCGCTGGCATCGGGATCGTACGCCGGCACCGGGATGCTCTCACGCGTCAGGCTGCTGACTGCCAGCTCATTTAACATCGTTACATCGAGGACTTTGTGCGCGCGTGCGCCCAAAGAAAGTGAAAGCTCGCGGGCAATATCGATTTCCGCACGATGGCGCTGGCCGTAATCAAAGGTGATGCAATGCACCTCATCATACTGTTGCAGAGCCTGAATCAGACAGGTTGTTGAATCCTGTCCACCGCTGAAAACCACTACTGCACGTTTCATTTTTTTATCACCTTAGTCATCTGTTAGGCCGTATGGTACTGCCTGTGGCGGCAGAAGGGTAGTTATGCTCAGGGAATGGCGACCGGCGGCGGGATCCACGCGCGGGAAAAATCAAACCATCCCCAGGCATTTAACGCGATATCTTCCACGTCCGGCGGGGCACTCACCTGATAACGATAGTTGAACAGTGGCGTAATCACCGACTTTGCCATCAGCTGATGAAAAGCGTGTCGCAGTCCGGTCAGCCGCTCGGCTTCGATGTTATTGCACTGGATCTTTTCAAGCGTGTTCAGCAGTTGCTGATGAGTCACCTCACCCAGCAGCGTCGGCCAGAGAGGATCCAGCTTTAGCCAACTCTCCAGGGTGAATGCCGGCGCTTCACCAATCAGGCGATCGCCCATAATGATGTCAGCCGTTTCCAGACCGCTATACCCCTGCCAGTTTTTCGCTGGATGAAAGTGCAGTCTTAGCTGGCAACCTTCCTCCGCCAGCACCTGTTGCAGCTTTTCGGCCATCGCATGCAGTTCCACCGGCAGGTGATAGTGCAGGTTCAGCGTGGCGGGCAAGTCCGTTTCTTCCTGGGCGCTGAGGTCTGGCACTGGCCAGCCGGGCAGCATCTCCAGACTCGGGGTAATCAGACCTTCCTCCAGAGGCAGTTCTTCAATCAGCTTCTTACTGCGGATCAGCGCCAGTATTTTTTGTGCCTGAACGGGGGAAAGGTCGCCGTTCTGCTTCAACGCCAGGTAACAAAATCCCAGGCTGATCCGACGGCTGACCGGGCGTAAAAGCGACAGCTCATGTTGCTCACCAATTGCTATCTGCACCGGATGGCGGCAGCTGGTGCCGAGGCTTTTGTCGAAAAGCTGGGGCGTGATCCAGTACTCCACCATTTGCATTAAGGGCTGATTGCCATAATAGCGCTCGTGATTTTCGATTCTGACCAGCTCCGGTGACCAGTGGCTCAATTTCCACGGCCCTGATCCGATGGCAGGATCGTCCGGATGCGTCAGGAGGCAGAGCACGGTGGCCAGGCGCCAGGTGAGCCAGTAATCGGGGCGATGCAGATCGATTTGCAGGCACATCGATTGAGGAAGAGAGAGGGCTTTTACGCTGGATAACTGTTTTGCCCCGGCCGGGCTGTCGATGATCCGTTGCAGATGCTGCATGATCTGCAGCGATGTCACCCGCTCGCCGCTGTGCCAGTAAAGCTGTGGACGCAAAAAGAAGAACCAGCTTAAGCCATTCTCACTGCATTGCCAGTGGTGAGCCAGATCGGCGACAACGCGATCGTCCTGAAAACGCGTCAGGCCGGAAAAAATCTGCCCGGCAAGGTGTTGTTCCGCGCGTCCTGGCATATCAAGGGGATTAAGCGGCTCCAACGGACGGTAATAAGGAATACGCAGTGTCGGACGATCGTCCAGCCACTGACCACCCATAAAGGGTTTGAGCAACTGATTAAGCTGTTCCGGTGCGATCTGCACCAGTTCCAGCGCCTGATGTGACAAGCCCTGATCTAACTGCTGCTGAAAAAGGAGGGCTCTGAGCTGAGCGGGAGACTGTAAGAATTCAAGCTCGCCGCGTTTACCTCGCCCGGACTGGGCCTGCCAGCGCAACCAGCCGGCCGACTGCCACTGGCCCAGTAGCGTGCGTACATGACGCTCGCTGCAAATACAGCGCCCGGCGATTTCCGCCACGCTGGTTAACTGAGTTTCGCCCAGGCTGGCCTGCCACAGGCGTTGATATTGATTGAGGCGGTTTAACTGGCGCATCGACTTAAACCCGGAACACTTTTTCAGAAGTATTCACTATTAGTTCCGTAAATACCAGGTGATACTCAGCACTCGATGAAAAAACAGGCACTGGAGAAATAATGGCTCGTCTGGCGGCGTTTGATATGGATGGTACCTTGCTGATGCCTGACCATCAGCTGGGAGAACGAACTCTGACGGCGCTGCGTGCGCTGGATGAAAAGGGCGTACTACTAACCTTTGCGACCGGTCGCCACTGGCTGGAAATGCAGCCGCTGATCGCGGATTTCAAATTGAAGGCCTACCTGATCACTGGCAATGGCACGCGAGTGCACGATCAGCAGGGCAACTTACTTTCCGCCTGCGATCTGTCGCCTGATGTGGCGGAAGAGGTCATTCATACGCACTGGGACACCACCGCCAGCCTGCATGTTTTTAATGATGATGGCTGGTTAACCGAGTTCGACGTGCCGCACATTCTTCACGCGCATCAGATGAGCGGTTTCCGCTATCAGCTTGCCGATCTGAAACGCCTGCCGTCACATATGATCACGAAAATCTGTTTTATCGCCGAGCACGACGAGCTTTGCCAGCTTCAGGGGCAGTTAAAAGATGCGCTGGGCGACCGTGCTCACATCTGTTTCTCTGCGCGTGATTGTCTTGAAGTCCTGCCGCCAGGCTGCAACAAAGGCACTGCGTTGGCTTCTCTTTCGTCTTCGCTGGGTTTTACGCTGGCAGAGTGCATGGCGTTTGGCGATGCCATGAACGATCGTGAGATGCTGGAAACGGTCGGGCGCGGATTCATTATGGGTAATGCGATGAGTCAGTTGAAAGCCTTACTGCCGCATTTACCGGTTATCGGACATTGTGAAACGCAGGGCGTGTCGCATTACCTCAATCACTGGCTTTCCACCCCAAACCTCGCTTATTCCCCCGAATATTGAGGTCATTATGCCGGACAGGGAGGTCCGGCGTTTAACGCTGATGTTTGCCGGGCGGGAAAGCCCGGCGTTTTAGTTAAGCATGTTCTGCCATGGCGTAATATCGCCGATGTTTTTCGCGACCCACTCCGAATTGTAATAGCTGTCCAGATAGCGTTCACCGCTGTCACACAACAGCGTGACGATGGCGCCTGTACGCTGCTCTTCTGCCATTCTGCTGGCTATCTGCAACGCGCCCCACACGTTGGAGCCGGTTGACGCGCCAGGCTTACGGCCGAGCTGTTTTTCCAGCCAGAGCATGGTGGCAATGCTGGCGGCATCCGGCACGCGGATCATTTCATCCACCACATCTGCAATAAAAGAATGTTCGACGCGCGGACGGCCAATTCCTTCAATTTTTCCGCCGGTGGTATTGCGCAGGGTTTTATCCCGCTGATGCCAGTAATCGTAAAACACTGAATTTTCAGGATCGACCACCGTCAGTTGGGTAGCATGTCCCTGATAGCGCAAATAGCGTCCAATGGTTGCCGAGGTGCCGCCGGTGCCTGCGCTCATCACGATGCTTTCGGGCACCGGGAAGGGTTCGTTCTGCATCTGCTGGAAAATGCTGTCGGCGATATTGTTATTACCGCGCCAGTCAGTGGCCCGTTCGGCATAGGTAAACTGGTCCATAAAGTGGCCGTTCAGCTCACGGGCCAGCCGCTCGGATTCAGCATACATCTGACAGGGATCGCTGACGAAATGGCAACGGCCGCCGTAGAAAGTGATCTGCTCTACCTTACGTTTTGCCGTGGTGGCGGGCATAACGGCAATAAAAGGCAGCCCCAACAACCGCGCGAAGTAGGCTTCAGAAACCGCAGTGCTTCCCGAAGAAGCCTCGATAATTGGCGTACCTTCTTTTATCCAGCCGTTGCATAAGCCATACAAAAACAGCGAACGCGCCAGGCGGTGCTTAAGGCTGCCGCTGGGATGCGTGCTCTCGTCTTTCAGATACAGCCAGATGCCGGGATAGGCTGCCAGCGGCAGGCGGATCAAATGCGTATCGGCTGAACGTTGAATGTCGGCATTGATCTCTTTAATAGCGTGCGATACCCATAAATCTGACATGTTCTTTCCCCGGCAAAATTTGTTAAAGAGTACGGCATTAATCGGAAAAAAGGTTTACTCTCTTTCCTGTAAAATGCCCCCTTAAGAGAAAATTATTCTCCGGAAATCGGCAATGACAGATAAAACTGACCTCAAGCTGTTAGCGCTGCTGCAGCAGGACTGCACGTTATCGCTGCAGGCGCTGGCCGATGCGGTGCATCTGACCACCACGCCCTGCTGGAAACGGTTGAAAAGGCTGGAAGATGAAGGCTATATTCGCGGCCGGGTCGCGTTGCTTGATGCCGATAAACTCGATCTGTCATTGACCGCCTTTATGCTGATCAAAACCCAGCAGCACAGCAGCATCTGGTATCAGCAATTTGTTGAGGTGGTGCAGGCGATGCCCGAGGTGATGGGCTGTTATCGTATGGCCGGAGAATACGATTATCTGCTGCGCATTCAGGTGGCTGATATGAAAACCTATGATGCCTTCTATAAACGTTTAGTGAACGGGGTTCCAGGATTGCTGGATGTGACTTCGAGCTTTGCGATGGAAGAGATAAAATACACTACCGCGCTGCCATTGAAATGAGCAGGCGCCGGCATTAACCCTGCTCAATCTTAACCAGGACGTTTTCTGTGCGACTGTTTAGCCAATTAAGCTGGTATTTTATTCGTGAGTGGCGCCGCTACCTTGGGGCCGTTGCGTTACTGATTGTGATTGCCATTCTGCAATTGTTGCCGCCAAAAGTGGTCGGCATGGTTGTCGACGGCGTTTCTCATCAGCAGATGAGCACCTCTCAGCTGATGATGTGGATCGGCGTGATGCTGATCACCGCCGTGGTGGTGTACCTGCTGCGCTATGTCTGGCGCGTATTGCTGTTCGGGGCCTCTTACCAACTGGCGGTCGAACTGCGTCAGGACTTTTACCGCCAGCTGAGCCGCCAGCATCCCGAATTTTATCTGCGCCATCGCACGGGCGACCTGATCGCGCGGGCCACTAATGATGTCGATCGCGTGGTGTTTGCCGCTGGCGAAGGGGTGCTGACGCTGGTGGACTCGCTGGTGATGGGGCTGGTGGTACTGTTTGTGATGAGTACCCAAATCAGCTGGCAGTTGACCCTGCTGGCGCTGTTGCCGATGCCGATCATGGCGATAGTGATCAAGCGCTACGGCGACCAGTTGCACAACCGCTTTAAGCTGGCTCAGGCCGCGTTCTCTTCGCTGAATGACCAGACGCAGGAAAGCTTAACCAGCATCCGCATGATCAAGGCATTTGGTCTGGAAGATCATCAGTCCGGTCAGTTTGCGGATATTGCAAAAGACACCGGCCGCAAGAATATGCGGGTAGCGCGCGTCGATGCCCGCTTTGATCCGACCATTTATATCGCGATTGGCATGTCTAACCTGCTGGCCATTGGCGGTGGCAGCTGGCTGGTCTGGCACGATCAGATGACCTTGGGGCAGCTGACCAGTTTTGTCATGTACCTGGGCTTAATGATCTGGCCGATGCTGGCGCTGGCCTGGATGTTTAACATTGTTGAGCGCGGCAGCGCTGCCTGGAGCCGCATCCGCTCGTTGCTGTCTGAAGCGCCTGCGGTGGAAGACGGCAGCAAAAACCTGCCAGAAGAGCGCGGATCGTTACAGATCGCCATCCGCGAATTCTGCTACCCTGGCGCGCAAAATCCCTCGCTCCGGCACGTCAATGTCCACCTGAAACCGGGGCAAATGCTCGGGCTGTGTGGGCCAACGGGGTCCGGAAAAAGCACCTTGCTCAGCCTTATCCAGCGCCATTTTGATATTTCCCAGGGCGACATTCGTTTCCACGGCATTCCCTTACCGCAGCTGCGGCTTGATAGCTGGCGGGGCCGTCTGGCCGTGGTCAGTCAGACTCCTTTCCTGTTTTCCGATACCATCGCCAACAATATCGCGCTGGGACGGCCAACCGCCAAGCCGGCGGATATTGAGCAGGCGGCCAGGCTGGCGAACGTTCACGACGACATTTTGCGTCTACCGAAAGGCTATGACACTGAAGTGGGCGAGCGTGGCGTGATGCTTTCCGGCGGACAGAAACAGCGTATTTCAATTGCGCGGGCGCTGTTGCTGGATGCTGAGATCTTGATCCTCGATGATGCACTCTCGGCGGTAGATGGTCGTACTGAACATCAGATCCTGCATAACCTCCGGCGCTGGGGGCAGGGAAGAACGGTGATTATCAGCGCGCACCGCTTATCTGCCCTGACCGAAGCCAGCGAAATTCTGGTGATGCAGAAAGGCGCGGTGACCCAGCGGGGAGAGCACGAGCAACTCGCCGCTGAACCCGGCTGGTATCAGGATATGTACCGTTATCAGCAGCTGGAAGCGGCACTGGACGAAGAAGAGATCGAAAAGGGAGTGCCACATGGCTAATCTTGCCCACCTCTGGCCGACCCTTAAGCGGTTACTGAAATACGGATCGCCGTGGCGTAAATCGCTCGGCCTGGCGGTATTGCTGCTGTGGATTGCCGCCGCTGCCGAGGTGATGGGGCCCATCCTTATCAGCTACTTTATTGATAATATGGTCGCCAAACACAATATGCCGTTAGCGTTAGTCTCCGGGCTGGCGACCAGTTTTATCCTGCTGCAAATTCTCGCGGCCTCGCTGCATTACTGGCAGGCGCTGCTGTTTAACCAGGCCGCAGTGGGCGTGGTTCAGCAACTGCGGATGGACGTGATGGATGCGGCCTTACGGCAACCGCTGAGTGCGTTTGATACCCAACCGGTTGGGCAAATCATCTCTCGCGTTACGAATGACACGGAAGTGGTGCGCGATCTGTACGTCACGGTGGTTGCCACCGTCTTACGCAGCGCCGCATTGATTGGGGCGATGCTGGTGGCGATGTTCAGTCTTGACTGGCGCATGGCGCTGGTGGCGATCACCATCTTCCCGGCCGTGCTGACGGTGATGCTGATTTATCAGCGTTACAGCACGCCGATTGTCCGTCGGATGCGCAGCTATCTGGCTGATATTAATAATGGCTTCAATGAAGTGATTAACGGCATGAGCGTGATCCAGCAGTTCCGCCAGCAGGCGCGCTTTGGTGAGCGTATGGGCGAAGCCAGCCGCTCGCATTATCTGGCGCGTATGGAAACGCTGAAGCTTGATGGCTTCCTGCTGCGTCCGCTGCTCAGTCTGTTCTCTGCCCTGATCCTTTGCGGACTGATGCTGCTGTTTGGCTTCTCGTCTGCCGGCAGCATCGAGGTCGGCGTCCTGTATGCCTTTATCAACTACCTCGGCAGACTCAATGAACCGCTGATCGAACTCACTACGCAGCAGTCTATGCTGCAGCAGGCGGTGGTTGCGGGTGAGCGCATCTTTGAACTGATCGATGCCCCGCGCCAGCAGTACGGCACGGATACCCGGCCACTGACCTCGGGGGCCATCTCGGTTAAGGATCTGACTTTCGCTTACCGCGACGATCGCAATGTGCTGAGCGATATCTGCCTTGACGTCCCGTCGCGTAACTTCGTGGCGCTGGTCGGACATACCGGCAGCGGTAAAAGCACGCTGGCCAATCTGATGATGGGCTATTATCCGATTCAGCACGGTGAAATTTGTCTGGATGGTCGACCGTTAAGTACGCTCAGCCACAGCGTTTTACGTCAGGCGGTGGCGATGGTTCAACAGGATCCGGTGGTCCTGGCGGATACCTTCTTTGCCAACGTGACCCTGGGGCGCGATATCTCTGAAGAGGCGGTGTGGCAAGCGCTGGAGACGGTGCAGCTGGCTGAACTGGCGCGCGGCCTGTCTGAGGGGATCCATACTCGTCTTGGCGAGCAGGGAAATAATCTTTCTGTCGGGCAAAAGCAGTTGCTGGCGATGGCTCGGGTGCTGGTGGCTTCGCCGCAGATTTTGATCCTCGATGAAGCAACGGCCAATATCGATTCTGGCACTGAACAAGCCATCCAGAAGGCACTGAAAGCCGTACGGGAAAAAACCACATTGGTGGTCATTGCACACCGGCTTTCAACGATTATCGACGCTGATACCATCCTGGTTCTGCACCGTGGTCGTGCTGTCGAACAGGGGAATCATCAGGCGCTGCTGGAAAAACAGGGCCGTTACTGGCAAATGTACCAATTGCAGCAGGTCGGGGATGAACTGGAAGCGGGCGAGGCGGTGTAAAAACAGCCGCTTCGCTGCACCAGGAACAGGCGGATAAACGGCAGAATTCCCGCTTTTGCACATAATTAACGCGCGACGCACCGTAATGGTGCGTTTTTTGTTGGCTGCATTCTGCTCCACCTCCTTCTGTTTTCCTCTCCCTAGCTCAGCAACACTGGGCCAGACTGACTAATCGTCTGAAAAATGCCAATTTTTAATTTATGGCACAGCCTTTGCTTTAATCAATCCGTGTTGGGCGAAACAACCGTATTCAATACCTGGAGGGGGATCATATGAAGCTGGTTACCGTGGTAATTAAACCGTTTAAGTTGGAAGACGTGCGTGAAGCACTTTCCTCTATCGGTATTCAAGGGCTGACCGTGACCGAAGTGAAAGGCTTTGGTCGCCAGAAAGGGCATGCAGAACTTTATCGCGGTGCAGAATACAGCGTGAACTTCCTGCCGAAAGTAAAAATAGACATTGCGATTGCAGACGACCAGCTGGATGAAGTGGTTGATGTGATCAGCAAGGCTGCCTACACCGGCAAAATCGGTGACGGCAAAATTTTTGTTGCGGAACTGCAGCGAGTTATCCGTATTCGCACTGGCGAAACTGACGAAGCAGCACTGTAATCTCGGGGCTAAGAATGTTGATGGGATGGGATAAAATGAATAAAAAAATTGCTCTGTTCGGCCTCGCCAGTCTGGCTCTGTTACCGTCGCTTGCGATGGCTGCAGCACCGGCAGTGGCTGATAAAGCTGACAACGCCTTTATGATGATCTGCACCGCGCTGGTGCTGTTCATGACGTTGCCGGGTATTGCCCTGTTTTACGGCGGTCTGCTCCGCGCTAAAAACGTGCTTTCCATGATGACTCAGGTCTCTGTGACCTTCGCGATGGTGTGCGTATTGTGGATGCTTTACGGTTATTCACTGGCCTTCAGTGAAGGTAACGCCTTCTTCGGTGGCTTCAGCATGGCGATGTTGAAAAACATTCAGCTGACCTCACTGGTAGGCACCTTCTACCAATATATCCACGTCTCCTTCCAGGCTTCGTTCGCCTGTATCACCGTGGGCCTGATTGTTGGATCGATTGCTGAGCGCGTTCGCTTCTCAGCGGTACTGATTTTCGTTGCTATCTGGCTGACCTTCTCGTATCTGCCTATTGCACACATGGTCTGGTCAGGCGGTTTGCTGGCCCAGGACGGCGCGCTGGACTTCGCAGGCGGTACCGTTGTGCACATCAACGCCGCGGTTGCTGGCCTGGTGGGTGCTTACCTGGTGGGTAAACGTGCTGGTTTCGGCAAAGAAGCCTTTAAGCCTCACAATCTGCCAATGGTCTTTATGGGGACGGCGATTCTGTATGTGGGCTGGTTTGGCTTCAACGCTGGCTCAGCCAGTGCAGCCAACGAGATTGCCGGTCTGGCGTTCCTGAACACCGTCATGGCAACAGCTGGCGCGATGCTGAGCTGGACCTTCGGTGAGTGGGCTCTGCGTGGCAAACCTTCACTGCTGGGCGTCTGCTCTGGCGTGATTGCCGGTCTGGTCGCGATTACGCCTGCGTGTGGTTATGTTGGTGTGGGTGGTGCGCTGATTATCGGCATCGTCGGCGGTCTGGCGGGTCTGTGGGGTGTTACCATCCTGAAGAAATGGCTGCGTGTGGATGACCCATGTGATGTGTTCGGCGTTCACGGCGTCTGCGGCATCGTAGGCTGTATCCTGACCGGCGTCTTCGCCTCTTCTTCACTGGGTGGCGTAGGCTATGCACCTGGCGTGACCATGGGCCATCAGGTCTGGATCCAGATCTTCAGCGTCGGTGTGACCATCGTCTGGACCGGTGTGGTCGCCTTCGTGGCCTTCAAAATTGCTGACATGATTGTCGGTCTGCGTGTTCCGGAAGATCAGGAACGCGAAGGTCTGGACGTCAACAGCCATGGCGAGAATGCTTACAACCAGTAAGCCCGTATCAAGAAAAGCAGTGCGCTAAAATTAGAATAAAAAACGGCTCCTTCGGGAGCCGTTCGTTTTTCCGCTCTTCAGGTGGCGTTATTTCACTTCGCGCACCCGCATCACGCCTTCCTGCACCGTAGACGCAACCAGCGTACCGTCCTGAGTGTAAAACTCACCACGAACAAAACCACGCGCACTCGACGCAGAGGTGCTCTCCACGCTGTACAGCAGCCATTGATTGAGATCGAACGGACGGTGGAACCACATTGAGTGATCGATGGTAGCGACCTGCATACCCGGTTCGAGGAATCCTTTGCCATGCGGTTGCAGTGCTACCGGGAGGAAGTTGAAGTCGGAAGCATACCCCAACAGATACTGATGGATGCGCCGGTCTTCTGGCATCACGCCGTTTGCCCGCAGCCAGACGTGGCGGGTAGGTTCATCCACGTGGCCTTTAAGCGGGTTATGAAACTTAACCGGCCGGATTTCAAAAGGCTTCTCGGAGAGAAACTTGTCGCGCGCTTTCTCGGGGATATAGCTGACAAGCTGCTTTGCATAGTCGGCTTCGCTGGGCAAGTTATCAGGACCCGGCACCTGTGGCATCGATTTTTGATGCTCAAAGCCGCTTTCTGGCCCCTGGAATGAGGCGGTCATATAGAAAATGGGCTGCCCGTTCTGAACGGCTTTCACCCTTCTGGCACTGAAACTCTGCCCGTCACGCAGCGTTTCCACATCATAAATAATCGCCTTCTGGCTATCGCCCGGGCGTAAAAAATAGCTGTGGAAAGAGTGAATGATGCGGTCTGCCGGAACGGTCTGTTTGGCGGCATACAGCGCCTGGCCGACAACCTGGCCACCAAAGACCTGGCGTAATCCCAGATCCTCACTCTGACCACGAAAAAGGCCCTCTTCAAGCTTTTCCAAATCCAACAGGTTTAACAGATTTTGCAGGGCCTGGCTCATAGCGTGGATCCTCAGTAAACGACTGAAGGATAGTTTGCGAGATCCGACCAGTTACCGTCAACGGGGCAGGGCAATTATCTTTTAAGAAGAAGAGAGAAGGGCGCGCTTCCAGGCAGAAATCAGTAAGTTGTGCCAGAATTAAAGCTAACGGAACAGTGATTCACTGTTTACAGGCTAACTGAGACCTCAATTTCACCATTGATCTTAAGGAGATTATATCAATGAAAGTCTGGCCAATGTTAACTGGCGCCGCACTGGCGGTGGCACTCTCAGGATGTGCCGATAAAGGAAAAGATGTGCCGACGGCAACGCTGGCTTCCCAGGTCGCCGGCGAGCAGGCGACGCTGCGTCAGCCTAATGTCAGTGGTTCTATCTACATTCGTCAGAAAGTGGCGCTGCCGCCTGACGCCGTGCTGACCGTGACGTTATCGGATGCCTCCATGGCAGATGCACCTTCTAAGGTCATCTCACAGCGGGTGGTGAGAACCGATGGCAAGCAGGCGCCGTTCAACTTTATTCTGCCGTACAACCCTTCAGAGATTCAGCCTAATGCGCGCATTCTGTTGAGTGCGGCCATAACGGTTGACGGCAAAATGATGTTCATCACCGACAGTGTCAAACCGGTGATCAACAATGGTGGCAATAAGCAGGAGTTGTTATTAGTGCCGGTGCCATCAATGGCGATGCCAACGCTACCGGGAGCGGCCACTACCGTGCCATCAACGTCGCCGACGCAGGTTAATCCTTCGTCGTCCGTTCCAGCCCCAAGTTCAATGTAGTTACAGCCGCCCCTTCTGGGGCGGTTATCCTTCCCAACGGTACTGCTTCAACGCGATTTTTCCTTCCGCACTGACCTCTATCCCTTCTTCCAGTAATGCATAACGCTGTCGATCCAGGTCATCCCCAGTCAGCGAGATTTCACCCAACCGATTAATCACCCGATGCCAGGGAAGTTTGCTGCCCTCAGGAAGGCGCTTTAATACGCCGCCCACCTGACGCGCGGCACGCGGTGAACCTGCCAGCCGTGCAATATCACCGTAGGTGGTGACTTTGCCATAGGGAATAGCGGCAAGGATTTGGTAAATGCGTTGTTGAAAGCTGTCAAAGTGTTCCATCTGTTCTCCCTCTGTCGCCGTCAACAGTAATCGAAAGTGCGGAACATCTGAAGCGATTTCATGATGTTATAAGAGAGCCTACGGCTTAACCCGTATCGGCTTTGAAAACAATCAGATAGGAATTTTTTAACGGAGTTGAACAAGAAAGCAACGGTCATCAGGAGCAGGCTTGCAATTGCCTGGGGCTTCATTGATAATGCCCTCGCTCCATCTGATGGAGCACTCAATGGGGGCCCGGTTGGTTCTCCCGCAATGCTAATTTGTGAACTCGGTCAGATCCGGAAGGAAGCAGCCGTAGCAGATGACGCGTGTGCCGGGATGTAGCTGGCAGGGCCCCCACCCAATTCTGCCCTCGTATGCCAGCCAGTCCATCCTGCAATCAAACTCAAACTTATCGAACGAACTTCCAAACTGCTACCGGGATTTTATCGTAGAGTTTATTCATCGTCAGTTCGGCCAGACGATGATCTGCCGCAGAATAAAACACAGCCAGTTCATTATCGGATAATTCGTATTTGTTTTTTTCGATTACGCGCTCGAGGGTGTCGATGGACCGACACCGTCTTAAACGCATCAGATAATCAGTTTTAGTAAGAAGTTTATCTGTCATTGTTAAACCGTAGAAAAAATAATGGGTTGCTAAAATGAATGGCTCGTCTGTACGGGCACGAAAGCGCATTCCTCGGCGAAAATGTTAAACAAGCGTTTTGCTGATTTTTGCCAGCGCTGCAAATCCTGAACATTAATGCCGTAATTACTAAAGAGCATAAACGTATCATCGAGATATTCATCAATCTGACTAATCAGCTCACTATCTTCGAGATGTTTAATTTTGTAATTCATGGTGAAGGCAGCAATATGCTCAATCAGATCATTGAGCTGTAAATTGACTGCAGCAGTAGGATCGTTAACCCAGCCGTGATGACTGTCGCCTAACGTCGCCAGGCTTTCATCGTACAAATTTTCACACACAAATTTCAGCTGGGCGATATCATGCCTTTTTGGTGAGTATTCGTCCATCTTTTTCCCCTCCATAGCGAGTGAAAGATGCCGTCAGCGCGGGCTTTCAGCGATTAGTATGCCAGGAGCGATAATTAACGTTAACCGAAATCTATTAATAAATATAACGTAATAAAGCTGTATTTGTAATGCTATTACGCAATATTACAATTCGTCAGCGGTACTGGTCTGTTGATTATCGATGAAATCAAAGGTCAGCAGGCCTGATTGCCATTCAAAATTGACTGTTTCAGTTGTGGTCTGGTCTGCATCTATATCGAGACAGGCGTTGAATACGTTCCAGCGGAAGCTGTAAGTCATCTTATAACGCGATTCACCTGAATATTCTATAGAAATAATTTTCATACTTTCGGGAACATATTGCGCATTCTGTGAATACCATAACAGCGAACCCGTTAACTCGACTTCTATTTTGGGAATAATCCGTTGTAGGTTATCTGATAACGTTAACAGATCGTCTTCATTGCCTGAGTAAGAAAAGGGAATAGTTTTGCGCATTTTTCCCCCACAGTGTTAATTAGCGCTTATAGAGATAATTGGTCGGGCCGTGAAAATAAGCAAGTGCCTTTAGTGTCTTCTAAACTATCTTAATGATTTGGCTCTTAATTATCTTAGTAGATAATGCCTTGCCCTGCGACACTAAAACTAAAGAAGTTGAAAAAATTTTATATAACCCTGGGCAATGGAAGGCATTATTCAGGTAATAATTAGATACACTTTGTCTGATCCACTCCGAACCAGAGATTGTATGATATTGTTATGTTATAACATAATAATGGTCGCAATCGATGCCTGCTCTTCCTGTCTTTCTTCGCTACGGCACCTTACTTACCCACTCAGCGCTGGTGCGCTTGCTGTTGTCTGCTGCGGTGGTCGTGTTACTGGCCGCGTTAACTTATTGGGCTGTTGCCGGATGATTACCCTTAATCAAATGACGGTAGGTTATCAGAGGCGCGCAGTGACGCCGGCTCTGCAAGGGGAGTTTGCCCGCGGATCGATGACCGCGCTGGTGGGGGCCAATGGCTCTGGGAAGTCCACGCTGCTGAAAACCCTGGCCGGTCTGCTGCGTCCGGTAAGCGGATCGTTGAGCTTGTCAGCGCCGCGGACAAGTCTTGCCTGGATGCCACAGCAATCAGAAATCGAGAAGACCTTTCCAATCCACGTATTTGATTTGGTGGCGATGGGCTGCTGGCAAAAGTGTGGCTGGTTCGGCGCGATTAACCGCACGATGCGCAATCAGGTGATGACCGCGCTGGACCGGGTAGGAATGCTGCAGTTTGCTACCGCCCAACCCGGCACATTATCGGGTGGGCAGTTGCAGCGCGTGTTGTTTGCCCGTCTGCTGGTGCAGGATGCGGACCTGCTGATGCTGGATGAGCCTTTTGCCGGCGTCGACAGCCAGACTACCGCGCTGCTATTGCAGCTGCTTCAGGAACGGCATCAGGCTGGCTGTACGCTGATTGTCGTGTTGCACGATATGGCCACCGTCGAAAAATACTTCCCGCAAACGCTGCGGCTTAAAAGCAGCCACGCGGAATGGTCCGGTTCCGGCTCAGCCGTTACCCAGCTGAATTTTAACCGCAGCCTGGGAGCATCATGATGCTGGCGATGTTCCATCCTTTTATTGAATTCGGCTTTATGCGCCGTGCCCTGGTGGCCTGCATTGCACTTTCCCTCAGCGCCACGCCCTTAGGCGTTTTTTTATTGCTCCGCAGAATGAGCCTGGTGGGAGACGCACTGTCACACGCCGTCTTACCGGGCGCGGCGATTGGCTATCTGATATCGGGCTTGTCCCTGGTGGCGATGGGAACCGGAGGCGTGATTGCCGGGCTTTCTGTTGCGTTGTTGTCTGGCGCGGTCAGCCGCTATACACCGCTAAAAGAAGATGCCAGCTTTGCCGGCTTTTACCTTGGCTCGCTGGCGCTGGGGGTGACGTTGGTCTCCTTACGCGGCTCCAGCGTGGATCTGTTGCATGTGCTGTTCGGATCGCTGTTAGCGGTAGATAACCCCTCAATCCTGTTGGTCTGCGTCATCTCGGCTGTTTCTTTATTAGTGCTGGCGCTGATTTACCGCCCGCTGGTAATCGATGCTTTTGACCCTGGTTTTCTGCGCGCGCAGAACCGCTGGACGGCGCCGCTGGTCCACAGTCTGTTTCTGATGCTGGTGGTCACCAATCTGGTGGCGGGTTTCCAGGTGTTGGGCACCCTGATGTGCGTCGGTCTGATGATGCTCCCGGCAGCCGCGGCCCGTTTCTGGGGCAAAGGACTGCCGGGCATGATGGTGTCAGCGATGATCCTCGCGCTGATAGCCAGCTTCAGCGGGCTCATTGCCTCCTTCTACCTGTCACTGCCTGCCGGTCCGGCGGTGGTGTTAAGTGCCGCGATCCTGTTTTTTATCTCGATTTTAGTGGGGCCGTGCGGCGGCATTTTCCGTCAGCGCCCGTTTTCAATTGGTAAGGAGAAAGTATGAAGAAGTTACCTGTAGCGCTGGCAGTGGCGGGGATTTTACTCACCCCAATGGTGATGGCTAAAACGGTCAACACCGTTGCCAGTTTCTCGGTTCTGGCAGACATCGTGAAAGAAGTGGGCGGCGAACACGTTAAGGTGAAAAGTCTGGTCGGGCCGGATGGCGACCCGCACAGTTTTGAACCAACGCCTCAGGACAGCCAGGCACTGGCAAAAGCGGATGTGGTTTTCGTCAGCGGCCTCGGGCTGGAAGGGTGGATGGATCGCCTGATTAGCGCGTCGGAATATAAAGGTAAGGTGATCGTCTCCTCTGAGGGGATTGAAACCCGCTCAATGGAAGAAGACGGTAAAACCATTACCGATCCGCATGCCTGGAACAGCATGAAGAATGGCGTGGTGTACGCCAACAATGTGATGAACGCGTTGATAGCTGCCGATCCAGAGGATGCGGCCTATTTCCGTCAGCAGGGATCGGCCTATATTGCTCAGCTAACCAAACTGGACAGCTGGGCGGCGAAAAGCTTTGCGGCAATCCCGCAGGCTAAACGCAGAGTGCTAACCAGCCATGATGCATTTGGCTATTTTGGTCAGCGTTATGGCGTCAGTTTCCTGTCACCGGTGGGCTTCTCTACCGAGTCTGAAGCCAGCGCATCTGACGTGGCAAAACTGATCACCCAGCTTAAAACCGAGCATATTCACAGCTACTTTATCGAGAACCAGACCGATCCCCGTCTGGTGAAGCAGATTGCTTCTGCCTCCGGCGCGCAGTCGGGTGGTGAACTTTACCCGGAAGCGCTGACTAAGAAAGGTGGCGCGGCAGATACCTACGTCGCTGCCTTTAAGCATAACGTCAACGCGATGGTTGCCAGTATGAAATAGTGATGCAGACGGTCAGCATGCTGGCCGTCCTTTTCAGCGATAAAAAAAGCGGGCCACAATGATTGCGGCCCGCTTTTTCAGTGCTGAACAGATCAGCGCTTTTTCTTACCACCCTGTACCGCTTTAAAGCGTGGGTTACTTTTACAGATAACGTAGACACGGCCATGACGGCGGACAACTTTGCAGTCCTTGTGGCGTTTCTTGGCCGACGCCAGCGAGCTTAATACCTGCATGATGACGCCTTATTTATCTGAAGATGACGTAAAGAAGCGACCAAAGCGCTGATTAAAGCGATGCGCGCTGCCTTCTTTAGCAAAGTCTTTTTGCTTACCGGTGTAATAAGCATGAGACGCTGAAGAGACGTCCAGCGGGACGTAAGGCAGCACTTTGCCCTCCAGCTCGATAGTGCGATCGGTTTTGATGGTTGAACCGACCACGAAGTAGGTGTCTGCGCTGGTATCGTGGAACGCTACGGTGCGGTAAGCCGGATGAATACCCTGTTTCATAAATCCTCACTCAATAAGTAATGTTATAACATAACAATAATTATGCGCGTGCGCTGAGCGGATTGCAACTGGAAAAGAGAGGCAGTGGAGAAGGGCAAAAAAAAGAGGCCGCATTAGCGGCCTCTCAGTACAGCAATCAGATGCTGATTAGTGCGGGTTGTGCTCTACAGGATGACTCTGTTCCAGCTCTTCTTTGTTCTTGCCGAAGCGGCGGCGAACCACCACAAAGAATACCGGCACGAAGAAGATAGCAAACAGCGTTGCGGTCACCATGCCGCCCATTACCCCGGTACCCACCGCATTCTGCGCACCGGAACCTGCACCGGTACTGATAGTCAGTGGCAATACGCCGAGGATAAAGGCCAGCGAGGTCATCAGGATTGGACGCAGACGCATACGAACTGCTTCAAGCGTCGATTCGACCAGACCTTTGCCTTCCTTCTCCATCAGATCCTTGGCGAATTCTACGATTAATATCGCATTCTTCGCCGACAGCCCAATGGTTGTCAGCAGGCCTACCACGAAGTAGACGTCATTGCTGAGTCCGCGAACGGTGGTAAAGATCAGTGCCCCAATAACCCCAAGCGGGACCACCAGCATCACCGAGAATGGAATCGACCAGCTCTCGTACAAGGCAGCCAGACAGAGGAAGACCACAATCAACGAGATGGCGTACAGAGCCGGTGCCTGGTTACCAGACAAACGTTCCTGATACGACATTCCCGTCCAGTCATAGCCAATCCCTGAAGGGAGCTGAGAAGCGATTTGTTCCATCAGGCCCATCGCTTCACCCGAGCTCTTGCCCGGTGCCGGTTGCCCCAGGATCTCCATTGAAGGCAGACCGTTGTAGCGTTCCAGTCGTGGCGAACCATACTGCCATTTGGCAGATGCAAAGGCGGAGAACGGCACCATGGTTCCACTGGAGTTACGGACGAACCATTTGTTGATATCGTCCGGTAACATACGGGAATCCGCTTCACCCATTACGTACACTTTCTTCACACGACCGCGGTCGATGAAGTCGTTGACGTAAGATCCGCCCCACGATGCACCCAACGTAGTGTTGATGTCAGAGATTGAGACGCCAAGGGCTTCTGCTTTCTCCTGATCAATCATCAGCTTGTACTGTGGTGTATCTTCCAGTCCGTTCGGGCGCACGCCAACCAACACATCAGGATGCTTGGCAACCATGCCCAACAGCTGATTACGCGCCTGAGTCAGCGCATCGTGACCCAGGTTACCCTGGTCAATCAGTTCAAAGTCGAAGCCGGTGGCGTTACCCAATTCGATAATCGCCGGCAGGTTAAACGGAATAACCATAGCATCTTTGATTTCGCTAAACGCCTTCATGGCACGTCCGGCAATCCCGTCAACTTTGTTCGCTGCACCTGAACGCTCGTCCCACGGTTTAAGGCTGACGAAGGCGATACCGGTGTTCTGACCACGTCCCGCAAAACCAAAGCCGTTAACGGTAAAGACGGATTTAACGTTGTCTTTTTCCTTGGTCAGGAAGTAGTCAGTCACCTGGTCGAGAACTTTCTCAGTACGTTCCTGAGTCGCGCCCGCAGGTAACTGTGCCTGTGCCAACAGCAGGCCCTGGTCTTCTTCCGGCAGGAAGGAGGTAGGAAGCTGAATGAACAGGTACGCCATGCCCACCACGATCAGCAGGTAAATCACCAGATAGCGACCTGTGCTACGGATGATATGACCCACGCTGTTGGTATAGTGGTTGGTGCTCTTATCGAACATACGGTTGAACCAGCCGAAGAATCCGGTGGTTTTACCGTGGTCGCCTTTCTTAACCGGCTTCAGCATCGTTGCACACAGTGCTGGCGTCAGCACCAGGGCAACAATTACCGACAGCACCATTGCCGAGACGATAGTGATCGAGAACTGACGGTAGATAACCCCGGTCGAGCCGCCAAAGAAGGCCATCGGGATAAATACCGCAGACAGCACCAGCGCGATACCCACCAGGGCACCCTGGATCTGCTCCATTGACTTCTTGGTCGCTTCTTTCGGCGGTAGGCCCTCTTCAACCATCACGCGTTCGACGTTCTCGACCACGACGATGGCATCATCTACCAACAGGCCTATCGCCAACACCATCCCGAACATCGTTAGGGTGTTTATCGAATAACCGAAAGCACTAATAATGGCGAAGGTTCCCAACAGGACCACCGGAACGGCGATAGTCGGGATCAGCGTGGCACGGAAGTTCTGCAGGAACAGATACATCACGATAAACACCAGCACAATCGCCTCAATCAGGGTTTTCACCACTTCAATGATGGAGATTTTAACAAACGGCGTGGTGTCGTACGGATAGACGGTTTCCATCCCTGATGGGAAGAACGGTTCCAGCTTTTTCAGCTCATCCTTAACGGCTGCCGCGGTATCCAGGGCGTTAGCGCCGGTCGCCAGTTTGATACCGATACCGGACGCAGGCTTGCCGTTGTAACGCGCAATGATCTCGTAGTTTTCTCCGCCGAGCTCAATGCGTGCCACATCTTTCAGCAGAACACGCGAACCATCCGCATTCACTTTCAGCAGGATCTTGCCGAACTCATCGGTCGAGGTCAGACGGGTCTGAGCAATGATCGAGGCGTTCAGCTGCTGGCCAGGCACCGGCGGAGAGCCGCCGAGCTGACCTGCAGCGACCTGGGAGTTCTGTGAGTCAATGGCGCTAATCACATCTACCGGGGTCAGCTGATAGTTATTCAGCTTGTGCGGATCCATCCAGATACGCATCGCATACTGCGCACCGAAGATCTGCGTATCGCCAACACCCAGCGTACGACTGATTGGATCCTTAATGTTAGAGGCCACATAGTCAGAAATATCATTCTGATTCATGCTGCCATCTTTACTCACAAAACCGGCCACCATCAGGAAGCTGCTGGAGGATTTTTGAACCTGGATCCCCTGCTGCTGCACTTCTTGTGGCAGTAATGGTGTCGCCAGCTGCAGTTTGTTCTGCACCTGAACCTGCGCGATATCCGGGTCGGTCCCTGACTGGAAGGTCAGAGTCAACTGCAACGTACCGGAAGAATCACTGTTCGATGACATGTACATCAGGCCATCGATACCATTCATGTTTTGTTCAATAACCTGCGTGACGGAGTCCTGCAGTGTTTTCGCATCGGCACCAGGGTAAACAGCGCGAATCTGAACGGCCGGCGGAGCAACATTAGGATATTGCTCAATCGGCAGTTTTAGAATCGACAGCACGCCCATCAGCATGATGATGATGGCGATTACCCACGCAAAAATGGGGCGATCGATAAAGAACTTAGCCATGTATCAGCGGCTCCTGTTTAAGACTTAGGTTGTTCAGATCCAGCCTGTTTGGCTTCATCTGCAGTGACTTCCTGTGGAGTAACCTGAGCGCCAGGTTTGGCTCTCTGCAATCCAACGGTAATCACCTTATCGCCTTCTTTCAGACCACTGGTCACCAGCCATTTATCGCCGATAGCCTGCTCAGCCGTCAGAGTGCGGACTTCTACTTTATTATCTGCACCAATCACCATCGCCGATGCCTGGCCCGTTGGCGTGCGGGTGACCGCCTGCTGAGGCACTAACAGCGCGCTTGGGTTGGTTCCCTCTTCCAGACGGGCACGGACAAACATTCCTGGCAGCAGTGAGTGGTCCGGGTTAGGGAACACGGCACGCAGCGTGATGGAGCCCGTCGTCTCATCAACGGTGACATCAGAGAATTCTAATGTTCCACCCTGAGCGTATTCGCTACCATTTTGCAGAAGAAGTTTGACCTGAGCTTTGCCGTTAGCCTGCTGCAGCTTGCCGGAGTTCAGTTCATCACGCAGGCGCATAAAGTCTTCACTCGACTGTGTGACGTCCACATAGATAGGATCAAGCTGTTGCACGGTAGCCAGTGCGGTGGTTTGCGCGCTCTGAACCAGTGCACCTTCCGTGACGGAAGATTTACCAATGCGACCACTGATAGGGGAGGTTACTTTGGTGTAGGCCAAATTAATACGCGCGGTTTCAACGTTGGCTTTCGCAGCCTGAACGGCAGCTGCCGTCTGACTTTCGGTGGCTTTCGCCGTGTCGTAATCCTGCTGACTGATGTACTTGGTACCCAGCAGCGGCTGATAACGTTTGACGGTCACCGCAGCAATTTGCGCGTTGGCCACAGCCTGCGCTAAATCGCCTTTAGCACTGTCATACGCAGCCTGATAGGTTGCGGGATCGATCTGGTAAAGAGATTGTCCTGCCTTAATGTCGCTCCCTTCCACGAAATTACGTTTCAAAATAATGCCCGAAACCTGTGGGCGAACTTCTGCAATACGGAACGATGAGGTGCGACCTGGAAGGTCGGTGGTGATCTGCAATGGCGCGTTTTTAAGCGTTACAACACCCACTTCGGGTGGTTTTTGCTGTCCGGCCTGCTGCGCTTCTTTGTTATCACATCCTGTCAGCATAATGCTGCCTGAAAGCATCAGAACGGCCGCCAGAGGCGTTAACCCTCTGTTTTTGTTCATAAATAAACCTCGAGTATCCGATTTCGATTGTTCAATGGATCACAAACCCATAAACCCATTGCTGCGTTTAAATTATGGTCGTGGTATGTTACATACATTCGCAAATGTATGTAAGTGCACCCTTTTGTAAAAGTCACCCTATGGCACGAAAAACCAAACAACAGGCGTTAGAAACGCGAAATCACATCATTGATGCGGCAATTGGCAGATTTTCCGAGCATGGCGTATCCAAAACATCACTGGCCGATATCGCGACTGCGGCTGGCGTGACGCGTGGTGCAATTTACTGGCATTTCAAAAACAAAGCTGACTTGCTAAATGAAATCTGGGCACAGTCCGAATCAGGACTGGAAGACTTAGAGCTTGAGTATCAATTAAAATACCCTTCCGATCCACTCTCCGTTATGCGTGCAATGATTACCTATGTCCTTGAAGCCACGGCAAGGGACCAGCGCAGACGCTCACTTCTGGAAATTATTTTTCATAAATGTGAGTTTGTGGGTGAAATGACCACTTTACAGATGATGCAACAAACTCTATATCTTGAGTGTTACGAGAAGATTGAAGAGGTCCTCCGTCAGTGCATTGAAGCTGGCCAACTTCCTGTTGAACTCGACACCCGACGCACCGCGGTCGTGATGCGAGCTTACATCACCGGGATTATGGAAAACTGGCTATTTATGCCGGAAAGCTTTGATTTAGCCGCCGATGCGCCACAGCTGGTTGAAGTATTGATCGACATGCTTCTGCACAGTCCAGCGCTGCGGACCCGTACGCATTAACCTTTTTCAGCCGGCTGTTCAGTCGCTAATTTGGCTTCAAAATCTTTCTGCACAATCGCCAGCGCGGCCAATACCGTTTGCGGTGCGATAGCGTTCTCTTCCAGCAGCATGATCAGATCCACCGCCAGCTTAACTTCTGCAGGCGCATTTTCCAGTGACATAGCAATTTCCTCTGATAGCCGAATAAGGCATTAAATACGCAGTTTTTTTACCAACAGAACCATCAACAGTGCGCCAGCGATGGCAATCAGCAGCGCGCGGGGCTCGATTTCTGACAGCGTGCCGTAGTTAAAGAACACCCCGACGTAACCGCCGATCAGCGCACCAACGACCGCCAGCACCAGCGTTGGGATCAGCCCGCCTGGCCGGCCGGGGAAAAAGCGCCGGGTTAAAAAACCGACCAGCAAGCCGATGATAATCCACGAGAGAAGTCCCATCTTTTTATACCCAGAATGAAATTTTATCCAAGTATAGCTAGTGTTCACGCTTTTCAATGGCCCGCTCGATACGCTTAGTGGCTTGCAGGCAACGTTGGAGACGTCCTTCCTGCGCCGCAATTTCCCGCTGCAGGTTTTGCTGTTGCACCAGCGTTTCGCATTTCGCCAGCTGACTTTCGCGATCGGTAATCATATCCCGCAGCCGCCGCTCGTAATCCTGATGTTTCGCTAACTTTTCGTAGAGATTCTCACTGACCGGTTCAGCAACGGCTTCGCCTTTGCGCAAGGTCTGCGTGGCCAGCTCCCTTTGCAGGGCGCTCATTTGCAGCACCACGCGCTCGGCCAGCCAGGCCACACGCTCGGTGCGCTGGTCGGCAACGCTCTGGTTGAGCATTTTCAGGCTCTCCCTGATCTCCAGCAAATAATCTCCCAGCCGGGTGCTGTGAGAATGAAATAACTGAGCATCAAAACGCGCCTTGGGCGTCCGTTTATTGCGGTGAGGCTCGACGGCTTCAGCCAGCTGCTCCAGCCGGGTGGCTAACTGCTCCAGCATAAGGGCACTTTTCATCTTCGATCTCCAGGCATTGCCCTGATTATGCTAGTCTCACCTCGTGTGAGGGAGGGATGTAGAGCAATGAAGCGGATCATTCTACTGATTATTGGCTGGTTAGCGATGGCGCTGGCGACACTTGGCGTAATTTTACCGTTATTGCCGACTACGCCCTTTCTGTTATTGGCGGCCTGGTGCTTTGCCCGATCCTCTCCACGCTTCCACCACTGGTTGCTGCACCGTTCGCCGTTTGGCCCTTATTTACGCCACTGGCAAAAGCACCGGGCGCTTCCGCCCAAAGCGAAAGGGCGCATGGTGGTGTTTACCGTCATCACCTTTGCGGTTTCTTTGTGGCTGGTCAACATTCTCTGGGTGCGGCTATTGTTAGTCTGTCTGCTCTGCATCCTGATCCTCTTTATGCTCAGGCTCCCGGTTGTTGAGGATCCGCAAGAAAAGCCGTGATTTTGCGGTGTATGGTTGCAATTGCCCGACGGTTTGCATAGATTTGGTCGTTTTCGTGCGTAGCTTCCCCCTGACGTTCTCTTTTTGCCCTGTGACAGAGTGTCAGTGCAGATGAAGCTGCGCGAGTCAGATTTGTATTTACCAGGCATAACACTATGACCGCAACTGCTCAGCAGCTTGAATTCCTTAAAAACAGTATCAAAAGCATCCCGGATTACCCTAAGCCGGGCATTCTGTTTCGTGACGTGACCAGCCTGCTGGAAGATCCCACCGCGTTTGCACTCAGTATTGAGCTGTTGGTTGAACGCTATCGTGACAAGGGGATCACCAAAGTGGTCGGCACTGAAGCCCGTGGCTTCCTGTTCGGCGCGCCGGTGGCGTTGGGTCTGGGTGTCGGCTTTGTTCCCGTGCGTAAGCCGGGAAAACTGCCCCGTAAAACCTTCGCCGAAAGCTATGAACTGGAATACGGCACCGACCAGCTGGAACTGCATTGCGATGCCATCGGCCCTGGCGATACCGTGCTGATGGTTGACGATTTGCTGGCGACCGGTGGCACCATCGAAGCAACGGTGAAACTGATCCGCCGTGCCGGTGGCGAAGTGAAAGATGCCGCTTTCATTATCAATCTGTTCGACCTGAGCGGTGAAGCCCGCCTGAAGGCGATGGGGATCAACTCCTTCAGCCTCGTTAACTTCCCCGGGCACTGATCCCGCAACCTTCAGCCTCGCCGTAAAGGTGGGGCTGTGTTAGCATTACCCTCCGGTTCACTCAACACATCCTGCGAATTAATGAGCTATCAGGTACTGGCCCGCAAGTGGCGTCCACAAGCGTTTACTGATGTCGTCGGTCAGGAGCATGTCCTGACAGCGCTGGCTAATGGCCTGTCGCTCGGCCGCATCCATCACGCTTATCTGTTTTCCGGCACCCGAGGTGTGGGAAAGACCACTATTGCCCGCCTGTTGGCGAAAGGACTGAATTGCGAAACCGGCATTACGGCGACCCCGTGTGGTCAGTGTGATAACTGTCGTGAAATCGAACAGGGGCGTTTCGTTGATCTGATTGAGATCGATGCCGCCTCACGTACCAAAGTTGAAGACACCCGGGACCTGCTGGATAACGTCCAGTACGCCCCGGCGCGTGGCCGCTTCAAAGTTTATCTGATTGATGAAGTGCATATGCTTTCCCGTCACAGCTTCAATGCGCTGTTAAAGACGCTGGAAGAGCCGCCTGAGCACGTCAAATTCCTGCTGGCGACCACCGATCCGCAAAAGCTGCCGGTAACGATTCTGTCGCGCTGCCTGCAGTTCCATCTGAAAGCGCTGGATGTCGAACAGATCCGCGGTCAGCTTCAGCATGTGCTGCAGGAAGAAAAAATTGAGGCTGAGCCGCGTTCGCTCCAGCTATTGGCCCGTGCGGCTGATGGCAGCATGCGTGATGCACTGAGCCTGGCCGATCAGGCGATTGCCATGGGGCAGGGACAGGTCACCACCGTGACGGTCAACGCCATGCTCGGCACGCTGGACGACGAACAGCCGCTGGCGCTGATCGAAGCGCTGGTCAATGCGGAAGGCGAGCAGGTGATGTCGCTGCTGAATCAGGCGGCTTCCCGTGGCGTGGAGTGGGAAGCGCTGCTGGTTGAAATGCTCACCTTGCTGCACCGCGTGGCGATGATCCAGCTGCTGCCATCGGCGCTGGGTGATGATTATGCCGCCGTTGAACAACGCCTGCGTGAGCTGGCCCGCGTGCTGCCGCCGCCCGATGTGCAGCTCTATTATCAGACGCTGCTGGTGGGCCGCAAAGAGCTGCCGCTGGCACCGGATCGCCGTATGGGCGTGGAAATGACGCTGCTGCGTGCGCTGGCTTTTCATCCTAAACAGGTGATTGCGGAGCCGGTCGCGCGTCCGTCAATGATGCCGCAGGCCCAACCTGTGGCACCACAGGCGGCAACGCCAACGCCACCGGCGGCCACCACGCCTGCCCATACCGTGCAGGACGCGGAAGCGCCGGGGAACATGCCGGACACGACTAACCAGCTGCTGCTGGCGCGAACACAGTTGATGCGCCAACAGGGAGCGACCAAACCAAAAAAGGATGAGCCGGCAGCGCAGCGTGCGCGGCCGGCAAGTTCGGCACTGGAGCGGTTGGCTTCAGTTACCGAGCGCGGCCAGAAGCGGCAGCTTGCCGCTGAACCCGCCGCGCCGGTAAAAGAAGAGGCGTATCGCTGGAAGGCGCAGACGCAGGAAGACGCGATCCCCGAGCCAGTTGCCACGCCAAAAGCGTTGCGCACCGCACTGGAGCATGAGAAAACCCCGGAGCTGATGGCCAAACTGGCCGCAGAATCGCTGTTGCGGGACGCCTGGGCGTCAGAGATTGCGCAGTTGACGTTACCGAAGCTGGTGCAGCAAATGGCGCTGAATGCCTGGAAAGAGCAGACGGAGAGCGGCATTTGCCTGCACCTCCGTTCCAGCCAGCGCCACCTCAATTCCCCCTCGGCGCAGAAGGTGCTGACGGAAGCATTAAGTGCCGTCTCCGGTCAGCCGGTTGAACTGACACTGGTAGAAGATGATAATCCCGCGGTGTTAACGCCGCTGGAATGGCGTCAGGCGATTTACGAAGAGAAACTGGCGCAGGCGCGTCAGTCGATTATTGCGGATAATCATATTCAGACGCTGCGTCGGTTCTTCGATGCAGACGTGGATGAAGAGAGCATTCGCCCCCTTTGAAACGCTGCATTATCGCTTTGGCGGTGTGCGGCCCGATCTGAGAGAGAAAAACTATGTTTGGAAAAGGCGGACTGGGTAACCTGATGAAACAGGCCCAGCAAATGCAAGACAAGATGGGCCAGGTTCAGGAAGAGATCGCGGCAATGGAAGTCACCGGTGAATCAGGCGCAGGCCTGGTGAAAGTCACCATCAACGGTGCGCACAACTGCCGTCGCGTTGAAGTCGATCCAAGCCTGTTCGACGATGACAAAGACATGCTGGAAGATCTGGTTGCTGCAGCCTTCAACGATGCGGCACGTCGCATTGCTGAAGTGCAGAAAGAGAAAATGGCCGGTGTGTCTAACGGTATGCAGTTGCCACCTGGCTTCAAGATGCCGTTCTGATGCAGACCAGCCCGCTCCTTGAAAGTTTGATGGAGTCGCTGCGCTGCCTGCCAGGCGTTGGGCCGAAATCGGCCCAGCGTATGGCTTTTCAGCTTTTGCAGCGCGATCGCAGTGGCGGTATGCGTCTGGCTCAGGCGTTGACGCGTGCGATGTCTGAAATTGGTCATTGTTCCGACTGCCGGACCTTTACCGAGCAGGAAATCTGCACCATCTGCGCTAATCCACGTCGTCAGCAAAATGGTCTGATTTGCATCGTGGAAAGCCCGGCCGATATTCATGCCATTGAGCAGACCGGGCAATTTGCCGGCCGCTACTTTGTGCTGATGGGCCACCTTTCACCGCTCGATGGCATTGGTCCCAATGACATTGGTCTGGATCGGCTGGAGCAACGGCTGGAAAAAGAGTCTATTCAGGAAGTTATTCTCGCCACCAACCCCACGGTGGAAGGGGAGGCAACCGCCAACTATATCGCTGAAATGTGCGGGCAGTATGGCGTTGACGCCAGCCGCATCGCCCACGGCGTGCCGGTCGGTGGTGAGCTGGAAATGGTCGATGGCACCACGCTGTCGCACTCTCTGGCCGGACGCCATAAGATTAGATTCTAACCATTCAACGGCACGATCCGTCGTGCCTGCTTGAAATCCTGCCGTTTGCCCCCACTCTACTTCTCAACGTATATCCATCCGTATTAATTGAGGTAGCAATGACCATGAAAGGACAAGAGACGCGTGGCTTCCAGTCAGAGGTAAAACAGCTTCTGCACCTGATGATCCATTCCCTCTATTCAAACAAAGAAATCTTCCTGCGCGAGCTGATCTCCAACGCATCTGATGCCGCTGACAAGCTGCGTTTCCGCGCGCTTTCCACGCCGGATCTCTATCAGGGCGATGGCGACTTGCGCGTACGGGTTTCCGTTGATAAGGACAACCGCACGCTGACGCTGAGCGATAACGGCATCGGTATGACGCGTGACGAAGTCATTGAAAACCTGGGCACCATTGCCAAATCAGGCACCAAATCTTTCCTTGAATCGATGGGTTCCGACCAGGCGAAAGACAGCCAGCTGATCGGTCAGTTCGGTGTCGGTTTCTACTCGGCGTTTATCGTGGCGGACAAGGTCACCGTGCGCACGCGTGCGGCTGGTGCAACCGCTGACGAGGGCGTGTTCTGGGAGTCTGCCGGTGAGGGCGAATACACCCTGGCCGACATCACTAAAGAAGACCGTGGTACGGAAATCACCCTGCATCTGCGTGAAGGTGAAGACGAGTTCCTTGATGCCTGGCGTGTGCGCAGCATCATCAGTAAATATTCTGACCACATCGCGTTGCCGGTAGAAATCGAAAGCCACATCGAAGAAGACGACACCACCAGCTGGGAAAAGATCAACAAAGCCCAGGCGCTGTGGACGCGTAACAAGTCGGAAGTCAGCGAAGACGAATACAAAGAGTTCTACAAGCACGTTTCGCATGACTACGCCGATCCCCTGACCTGGAGCCACAACCGCGTGGAAGGGAAGCAGGAATATACCAGCCTGCTGTATATCCCAACCCAGGCGCCGTTTGATATGTGGAATCGCGACCACAAGCACGGCCTGAAACTGTACGTGCAGCGCGTGTTCATCATGGATGACGCCGAGCAGTTTATGCCGAACTACCTGCGCTTTGTGCGCGGCCTGATAGATTCCAGCGATCTGCCGCTGAACGTCTCCCGTGAGATCCTGCAGGACAGCCGCATTACCCAAAACCTGCGCAACGCGCTGAGCAAGCGTGCGCTGCAGATGCTGGAGAAAGTGGCGAAGGACGACGAAGAGAAATATCAGCAGTTCTGGCAGCAATTCGGTCTGGTGTTGAAAGAAGGCCCGGCTGAAGACAGCGCCAATGGCGAAACCATCGCTAAACTGCTGCGTTTCGCCAGCACCAGCAGCGAAGGTTCTGCGCAGAAGGTGTCGCTGGAAGATTACGTCAGCCGCATGGTCGAAGGTCAGGACAAGATTTACTACATCACGGCCGACAGCTATGCCGCCGCGAAGAGCAGCCCGCACCTGGAGCTGTTCCGTAAAAAAGGCATCGAAGTGCTGCTGCTCTCCGATCGTATCGATGAGTGGATGATGAGCTACCTCACTGAGTTCGATGGCAAACAGTTCCAGTCCGTCAGCAAAGACGATCAGGATCTGAGCAAGCTGGCTGACGAAGAGAGTGAAGAGCAGAAAGAAGCCGAAAAGGCGCTTGAGCCGTTTGTTGAGCGCGTGAAAACGCTGCTGGGCGATCGCGTGAAGGAAGTGCGTCTGACGCACCGTCTGACCGACACGCCGGCTATCGTCACCACTGAAGCCAACGACATGAGCACCCAGATGGCGAAGCTGTTTGCCGCTGCGGGCCAGGCCGTGCCGGAAGTGAAGTATCTGTTTGAGCTGAACCCGGACCATGCGCTGGTGAAACGCACGGCGGAGACGCAGGACGATACGCACTTTGCGGAGTGGGTTGAGCTGCTGCTCGATCAGGCGATGCTGGCTGAACGCGGCACGCTGGAAGATCCGAACCAGTTTATCCGCCGCATGAACCAGCTGCTGCTGGCGTAAGGCATCCTACTGGCACTGTCATCACCAAGGGGCGAAGCGATTCGCCCCTTTTTCTTTTCTGCCGTCCTACCCCACCATGGCCGCTTCTTCTAACAGCCAGCGGCGAAACAGTTCGATCTCCCGCTCTTCCTTGCGTGACGCCTTAACCATCATCCAGGTTGCCCTGTCGACCTCGGCAAAGCCCAGCGGTGCGATCAGCGATCCCTCACGGATCTCTTTTTTCACCAGGATCTGCGGCGTCATAATAATGCCCAACCCGTTTCGGGCGGCCTGGATCGCCAGCGTCAGATTATCAAAGTGTTTTCCTGCCCAGAAATCGCCCCGCGCCCCGGTTTTCTTCGCCCATTCAGCCCAGGCGTGCAGTTTGGTATCGGCATGCAACAGCGGCAGGGTGGAGAAGTCCGTTTCATAGGTAAAGCGGTTGCTGAACGAGGGCGCGCAGACCGGGCCGATATAATCGACGGTGATCAGCGTGGCGGCAATATCGTCCTGCACCAGCTGTTCATGGCTGAGGATCAGCAGGTCGGACTGTTCATTGCGCACCCGCTCAATATCCACATGGGTCTGGAACGTCAGCGCAATATCTTTATGGCGCTCGGTAAAGTGGCTGATCCTCGGGATCAGCCACTGCGCGAGGAAGCTGGGTGCGCAGGAGACGGTCAGGCTGTTCAGGTTTCTGGCACGGATCTTCTCACAGGTGGTTTCGATCTCACGGAAGGTGTGCATACAGCAGACTTTCAGACGCTCGCCATCTGAGGTCAACTGCACCCGACCATTCGCCCGCAAAAACAACGGCTTCCCTAACCACTCTTCCAGCAGTTTTATCTGATGGCTGACCGCACTGTGGGTCACGCTCAGCGACTGCGCCGCCAGACTGAAATTCTGATGCAGCGCGGCCTGATGAAAATAGCGCAAGGCGCGCAGTGAGGGGAGTCCTGACATGAGAGTGCTCTGTGAGAAAAACTAACAGCAAGTGTCTGTTTATATCATTTTAAAGTCCAGTCGGTTTTACATAATCTGATTTCGCAGACAAGGACGTCTCCCCCGAAAGCAGAGCGGCACTGTGTAAGCAGTCGCTCATGAGACGGCCATCTCTGCCCGGATTAGCCCACGATTACATACAACAGCGACGTGAAGGAAAGGAAAATGACAACACAGCATTCCGTAAAAACACAGCTTGTAATGTTTACCGGTGGACGTGATAGCACACTGGCAGCGTGTTATCTGATGTTACAGGGTATCCCTGTGCATCTTTGGTCAGGAAACAGTGGATGTTCACTGCATCGTGGCATTTTATCGCACCGGGTTGATGAGCTGAAAAACCGCTTTGGCGATTTGGTGGTTGACCATACGGTGGCGGATATCAGCGGGGCATTCCGCTCCATCGCCATTGAACACCTGGAAGACGATATCCTCAAATACCGGAAAAACCTGGTGTTATTGGGCGAGAAACTGGCAATCCATGCCCATCTGGTGGATTTCTGTCGACGTAACGACATCAACACCATTAATGATGGCATCACCCATTATCAGATGGAGTTCCCGGAGCAGCGGCAGGTGGCGAAATCGTTCCTGATGGAGATGATGGCGCAGTTTGATATCAACTATCAGTCGCCGATCTATGAATTCGCTCAGTCTGCGGATGACGTGAAATATCGTCTGCTGCAGCTCGGGATTTCCACCAAATCGCTGGAAGGCATCAGCATCTTTGCTGACAGCTTCTCCACCCCCAGCGATGAAGTGATCCTCGCTTATCTGAAAGACAAAACCCCGCTGGCCCTCAACATTGTGCGTTTCCTGTCAGGCGAAACCCTGGCTACCCCGTTGGTGGGTAAAACGACCAGTGCCGCCGCCTGATACGGTCTCTTTCCGCGACGTAACCTTCGGGTTACGTCCTTTTTCGGAGCCTGATATGAAAATTATCGTGAAATGTGCGGCCATTATCATCTGGCAGCGTTCACTGCTGCTGACCCGTAAACGGGGGACCAGCATCTTTATCTCGCCTGGCGGCAAACCGCTGGCCGGGGAAGATCATCTGGCCTGCCTGAAGCGCGAACTGCAGGAAGAGCTGGGTGTGCAGGTGAAAGCGTTCCGGCCTTTTGGCCTGTTTCACGGCCTGGCGGAGTTTGAGGCCACCGCCATTGAGAACCACGTTTATCACGTGGAGATCGCCGGCCAGCCGCGCGCCGGATCGGAAATTGAAGAAATTGCCTGGGTTAACTACCGCAGGCCACCTTGTGAAATTGCGGTGGGTTCGATCTTCCGCGATAACGTTATGCCACTGCTTTATCAGCAAGAGTTGATTAACTAATGGACGCATCCTCCTTATCACCCCATTTACAGACGGTTCACGGCGAGCAATTTTTTAAGCGAGCGCGTATGCAACGAGATGAATTAAGGGAAGAGCTTTCCCGCCTGTATAAGCTGCAGGAGTACGATATTTTCTTCGTCCAGTCCGTGCGTGTGGGTCTGGTGATCCTGTCGCACCTGTTCCATAAGCAGGAGACCACGCTGTGCCTGGCAAAGCATGCGCATTACCAGCCGGTCAGCGAACTGTTCCATCATCCGGCGTCCCAATTTACCGGGCCGGGCAACGTGCCGATCATCACGCACGTCAATCCTTATACCGGCGTGGTGAACAGCCTCGACGACAGTAAAGGCAAAGGCGTGGTGGATGCCTCCCACAGTTTCGCCACTAACCTGCACAGCGAGCTGATTGAAAAGAGTTCGATTTTTGTCGCGCCGATGCACAAACATGCTTCGCTGACCGTCGGTCTGGCGATCATCGCCCTGCGCCCGGAGCATTTCAGTACGCTGATGCGCAGCGAACTGCGTCTGTTTGAAGAATCTACCGCTTCAGCAAAACCGCTGGAAGAAGCGATTGGCAATATTCGCAGCGCCAGCTGGCAGCCCTATAACGTGGCGAAAGTGATGAAGATAGCGCTGAAAGACATCGGCGGGATGGATTTCACCTCGATTAGCCATCCGGCTTTGCCGTTTGCCTGCTTTAACGTGCCGCCGTTAAGCGACGCGCTGCAACAGCAGGTGAAAGCCGCCGGTGCGAGTTACTTTGCCCATTCGAAAACCCTGCGGCTTTCGTGCTGGGAACGGGGCGATGGCAAAAAGGCCGTCGATATGAGTCGCCAGGTTGAACGGGATCTGACTCAGCTTTGGGAGCAGCCATAATATGAAACAGACTCTGCCGCTGAACGGCAATATGATCGGCATCCTGGGCGGAATTATCCTCAGCACCGACTCGGTATTTATCCGCATGATGAATATCGAAGACTCATGGACGATTGTCGCGCTGCGTGGCGTTTTTATGTGGGGGATCTGTCTGCTGGTGTGGGCGCTGTGGGGTAAAAGTCGCAGCACGCTCGGCCAGCCCTGGTTAACCAAAGATAACGTCTTATCAACGCTGTTTTTCTGTATCTCGTCAGCCTGCTTCGTTAATGCGCTGAACCGGGGAAATGTGGCGACGGTGCTGGTGATTATCTCCTCGACGCCGTTTATTTCCGCATTGATCTGTCGGCTGTTCTTTAAGATCAAAAGCGATCGCAGCGTAATGATCGCCGCACTGGCGGGCATTGTCGGGGTGATCATCGTGATGTCTGGCCGTGCGGCAGGCGATCACGCAATCGCCAACGTCTACGCACTGGCTACGGCGGTGTCGATGGCGCTGGCCTTTATCTTCACGTCGCGGGTGAAAGGCGGCACGCTGGGACTGCCGTCTCTCGGAGGATTACTGGCGTCATTGCTGATTGCACTTTGGATGGGCCCGGAACTGAGTGCTAGTCTGAAAACGCTGACTTTTGCGCAATATGGCTGGTCACTGGCGGAAGGCGCGCTGATCATGCCGTTGGCTATGGGTTTGATCACCTTATCGACCCGTTACGTTACCCCGGCAAATGCCGGACTGTTTCTGCTGCTGGAAACGGCGCTTGCCCCGTTATGGATGGCGCTATTCCTCGGGGAAATGCCGACAATTCAGGCAGTTGTTGGTGGCGCCGTGATCGTGACGGCGGTGATTTCGCAAACTATCTGGGCGCGTCGTCATGTTGCGGATGCCCGTTACGCGGACGCAGGTTAGACGCTGCGTTCCTTGTGGATAAAGGGCCATAATGGTATGGTTCCAGGCTTGGATAAATAGATCATTTAAGCGATTCGCAAGGGGATTTACGCAATGCGTATTATTCTGCTCGGTGCACCGGGTGCAGGTAAGGGGACTCAGGCTCAGTTCATTATGGAGAAATACGGTATTCCGCAAATCTCCACGGGTGACATGTTGCGTGCAGCAGTTAAAGCAGGCAGCGAACTGGGTAAACAAGCCAAAGAGATCATGGACGCCGGTAAACTGGTCACCGACGAACTGGTTATTGCGCTGGTCAAAGAGCGTATCGCTCAGGAAGACTGCCGCAACGGTTTCCTGCTAGACGGCTTCCCTCGCACCATTCCTCAGGCTGATGCCATGAAGGACGCGGGTATCAAAGTCGACAACGTGCTGGAATTTGCTGTACCAGACGAACTGATTGTTGAACGTATTGTGGGTCGTCGCGTTCATGCGCCTTCTGGCCGCGTCTATCACGTCAACTTCAATCCACCAAAAGTGGAAGGCAAAGATGACGTGACCGGCGAAGAGCTGACCACGCGTAAAGACGATCAGGAAGAGACCGTGCGTAAGCGTCTGGTCGAATACCATCAGATGACCGCGCCGCTGATTGCTTACTACAGCAAAGAAGCCGCAGAAGGCCACACCGCGTATCACAAAATCGACGGCACCCGTAAAGTGTCTGAAGTCAGCGCAGAGCTGGCTAAAATCCTCGGTTAATTTATCAGGGGCCAGGCCTTGTCTGGCTCCTACTACAGCAATTGGTTTTCCCCCCGCCATTTTCCGCTAGAATAAGTCTCGTTTTCATCACCCAAGATGCCCAGATAAGGAATAATAATGCGGCAAGATAAACCCGGCGTGTTGTTGGTAAACTTAGGCACACCTGATGCACCCACCACGCCTGCTGTAAAACGCTACCTGAAACAATTCCTCAGCGATCCGCGCGTGGTCGATACCCCGCGTTGGCTGTGGTGGCCGATCCTTAACGGTGCGATCCTGCCGATCCGCTCTCCGCGCGTCTCCAAACTGTATGCCTCGGTATGGATGGACGAAGGTTCCCCGCTGATGGTTTACAGCAAGCGTCAGCGTGCTGCGTTGGCAGCCCGACTGGATATGCCGGTCGAACTTGGCATGAGTTACGGCAACCCCAGCCTGAAAAGCGCGCTGGACAGTCTGATGGCGCAGGGCATTAACCGCCTGATCGTCCTGCCGCTCTATCCACAGTTCTCCTGTTCAACCGTTGCCGCGGTTTGGGATGGCATTACCAGCGTGTTTGCTGGTTATCGCAGCTTGCCATCCGTCGACTTTATTCGCGATTATGCCGAACATCCGGCCTACATTGCGGCGCTGAAAGCCTCCGTTGAGCGCTCTTTTGCCACCCACGGCAAACCCGATCTGCTGGTGATGTCTTTCCATGGTATTCCGCAGCGCTTTGCCGATGAAGGCGATGACTACCCTCAACGCTGCCATGACACCTATGATGCGCTGACCGCCTCGCTGGGCCTGACCGATCAGAATGCGATGCTCACCTTCCAGTCCCGCTTTGGCCGTGAACCCTGGCTGATGCCTTACACTGATGAGACGATGAAGTCGCTGCCGGCAAAAGGCATTAAGCATGTACAGATCATGAGCCCGGGCTTCTCTTCAGACTGCCTTGAGACGCTGGAAGAGATCAGCGAGGAGAACAAGGAGTTCTTTATGCACGCGGGCGGCACTAAATTTGAATACATTCCAGCCCTGAACGATGATGAATTGCATATCGATATGATGGTTGAGTTGGTCAACGGGCGGAGATAGCCGAATGAAATTTCCCGGCAAGCGTAAATCTAAACACTATTTCCCGGTCAGCGCGCGCGATCCTCTGCTGCAAATCGCGCAGCCTGAACAGGAGGTCTCCGGCAGCTGGATCGTTGGCATCGATCAGACGCTGGTGGACATTGAAGCCAACGTTGATGATGACTTTGTGGCGCGTTATGGCCTGAGCAGCGGTCACTCGCTGGTGATCGCCGATGACGTGGCGGAAGCGCTCTATGCAGAGTTAACCCGGGAAAACCTGATCACTCATCAGTTTGCGGGTGGCACCATCGGCAATACGCTGCACAACTATTCGGTGCTGGCTGACGACCGTTCGGTGCTGCTGGGCGTGATGTGCCGCAACGTGCAGATTGGTAGCTATGCCTATCGCTATCTGTGCAACACCTCCAGCCGCACAGACCTTAACTACCTGCAGGGCGTTGATGGCGCCATCGGTCGCTGCTTTACCCTGATTGGGGAAAACGGCGAACGTACCTTTGCCATCAGTCCCGGCCTGATGAATCAGTTGAAGAAAGAGAACATCCCGGAAGAGGTGATTGCCGGTGCCTCCGCGCTGGTTTTAACCTCGTATCTGGTGCGCTGCGCGCCGGGCGAGCCGATGCCGGAAGCAACGATGGAAGCGATCGGCTTCGCTAAAAAGCATAACGTGCCGGTGGTCTTAACGCTGGGCACCAAATATGTCATTGGCGATAAGCCTGAGTTCTGGCAGGCGTTCCTGCGTGAACACGTTTCGATTCTGGCGATGAATGAAGAAGAAGCGGAAGCGCTGACCGGGCTGAGCGATCCGTTGATGGCGTCGAATATGGCGCTGGACTGGGTGGACTTAGTGCTCTGTACCGCCGGACCGAACGGCCTGTTTATGGCGGGATATACCGAAGAAGAGGGCAAACGCGTCACCCAGCATCCTTTGCTGCCTGGTGCGATCCCCGAATTCAACCAGTACGAATTCAGCCGCGCGATGCGCCATCAGGACTGTGAGCAGCCGTTAAAGATTTTCTCGCACATTGCGCCTTATATGGGCGGCCCGGAGAAAATCATGAACACCAACGGCGCGGGAGACGGTGCGCTGGCGGCGATGCTGCACGATATCACCGCCAATAATTATCACCGTCTGAATGTGCCCAACTCCAGCAAGCATGGCCGCAACTATCTGACCTATTCGTCACTGGCGCAGGTGTGTAAATACGCCAACCGCGTCAGCTATCAGGTGCTTAATCAGCATTCTCCCCGGCTTTCACGTGGCTTGCCGGAGCGTGAGGACAGCCTGGAAGAGTCCTACTGGGAACGGTAACGGTATTCCCCGCCGGCTATCCGGCCGGCGGGGAAGGCCAGTCAGATCGGACACTCTCGTGGCAGTTCACTCAAACTGGTGTGCATCAGCGTATGCATACTGCTGGCAATCTCGCGCTCTCCCATCACCACCTGATCGGCACCACGCTCAATGATATAGCTCACTTCATCATCATGATGGGCGCGGGCAATGATCTCGATATTAGGCCTTTTCTCGCGTGCGGCGGTGACAATCTCGCCCGCTTCATAGCCATTGGGAATGGTCAGTAGCAGCCAGCGTGCGCAGTCCAGCCGCGCTAATTCCATAGTGTCGGTGCGGGCCGCATTGCCCAATACCGCGCTGATCCCTTGTTCTCTTAAAGCCTCAACGCGCGGACGGCTGTTCTCAACCACCACGATCGGCACGCCTTCCTCGATCAGCTTTTTCCCCAACAGACTGCCGACGCGTCCAAAACCCACCACAATGGCGTGATTACAGAGATCGACCGGGATCTGCTTCTCTTCCTCAATGGCTTCTTCGATCACCTGATCGTCCAGCGTCTCGCTTTTATTCAGGTAACTCTGCAACAGGGTAAACAGGATCGGGTTGAGCATAATCGACAGGATCGCCCCTGCCAGGACCAGATTACGTCCTTCGCCGGTTAACAGGTTAAGCGAGATGCCGAGTCCGGCAAGGATAAAGGCGAACTCACCAATCTGGGCAAGGCTGACGGAAATGGTTAAGGCCGTGCGGCGTGAGTGGCCAAACATCCTGACCAGCACCAACGCCGCCAGCGATTTACCCAGCACGATAATCGCCAACACGCCAATCACCGCCAGCGGCTCTTTCAGCAGGATCATCGGGTCGAACAGCATGCCGACGGAGACAAAGAACAGCACCGCAAAGGCATCGCGTAACGGCAGGGTGTCATGGGCCGCACGGTGGCTGAGTTCCGACTCGTTCAGCACCATGCCTGCGAAGAAGGCGCCAAGGGCGAATGAGACGTCGAAAAATTCTACCGCACCGAGGGCAATCCCCAGCGCCAGGGCGAGCACGGCCAGGGTGAACAGTTCGCGGGAACCGGTTGCCGCGCTGCGGGCGAGGATCCACGGCACCACGCGGCGACCCACCACCATCATCAACACCATAAAGGCCACGACTTTGCCGATGGTGATCAGCAGGTCATACAACACCATGCTGATGCTGGCGTTACCTTCTTCGAACATGCCGGCAATGGCGGGCAGCAGCACCAGCGCCAGTACCATCACTAAATCCTCCACAATCAACCAGCCGATGGCGATTTGCCCACGCTGGCTGTCAATTAACTGACGCTCTTCCAACGCACGCAGCAATACCACGGTACTGGCCGTTGAAAGACACAGACCGAACACCAGGCCAGTTAACCACGGCCAGCCCATCGCCCATGAAAGCCCCATTCCCAGCAGTGTCGCCACGGCAATCTGCGCGATTGCGCCGGGAATGGCGATGGCCTTTACCGCCATTAAATCCTTCATCGAGAAATGCAGGCCGACACCGAACATCAGCAGGATCACACCCAGTTCCGCCAGTTCCGGTGCCAGGTTGGTATCGGCAACAAAGCCAGGGGTGAAAGGACCGGCCAGTACGCCGGCTAACAGATAGCCAACCAGAGGAGAAATTCGCAGGCGATTTGCCAGCATACCAAAGAGGAAGGCGAGAACGAGACCTCCCACAATGGTGGTGATAAGCGGTGTGGTGTGGTGCATGCCTCTCTCCTGTGTGAAAATGTGTCCGGTTGTAATATTAAGCGTATAACATAATTGATCGTGCTGCTTGATATAAAGGGTTATAACGGCAAAAAACTGCAATTCCTTAGCAGGAATCGCACAGAAGTGTGATTTCCGTGAGTTATCGGGGGGGAAGCTTGATTTGTGGCAGAAATTAAGCGGCGCAGATCGCAATTATCTGCGCCATGAAGGGTTATTTAGCCCGGTTATCAGGCAGGAATATGGTCAGAATACCGAGAAGTGGCAAGTAAGCACAGATTTGATAGACAGTGTAAATGCTGCTGCGATCGGCAACCACGCCCAACACCGCAGCACCCAGGCCGCCCATGCCGAAAGCGAAGCCGAAGAACAGGCCGGAAACCATGCCAATCCGGCCCGGCATCAGTTCCTGGGCGTAGACCAGAATGGCCGAGAAGGCGGAGGCGAGCACAAAGCCAATAATGGCTGACAGCACGCCGGTCCACCACAACGACGCATGCGGCAGCAGCAGGGTAAACGGGGCCACGCCGAGAATCGATACCCAGATCACCCGCTTACGGCCCACCTTGTCACCGATGGGCCCGCCGATCACCGTCCCGGCGGCGACCGCGAATAAAAAGGCAAACAGGTGGAACTGGGCATTCTGAACCGTCAGGCCAAACTTCTCTATCAGGTAGAAGGTGTAATAGCTGCTCAGGCTGGTCAGATAGAAGTATTTTGAGAAGATCAGCACCAGCAGTATTGAGATAGCGAAGGCCACTTTTTTGCGTGGTAAGGTTGTCACCTCTGTCGGCATCGCCTTGCTTTTTGCCACCCGATGCTGAGCCTGATACCAGCGGCTGATTTGCAGCAGCACCACTATCGCCAGCAGCGCGGCGAGGGTAAACCAGGCGACGTTACCGCGGCCATAGGGTGCGATGATTAGCGCAGCCAGCAGCGGGCCGAGGGAACTGCCGAAGTTTCCGCCCACCTGGAACAGGGACTGCGCCAGGCCATGCCGGCCGCCTGATGCCATACGCGCCACGCGGGACGATTCGGGATGAAACACCGAAGAGCCGGTACCGACCAGCGCCGCCGCCAGAAGAATGGTGGGGAAGTTAGTCGCCAGCGCCAGCAGGATCAGGCCGCCCAGCGTGAATCCCATGCCGATCGGCAGCGACCATGGCTGCGGATGTTTATCGGTGTAGTAACCGATCACCGGCTGCAGCAGCGAGGCGGTGACCTGAAAGGTCAGGGTGATCAGGCCGACCTGCACAAAGCTGAGGGTAAACGCCGTTTGCAATAGCGGATAGATCGCCAGAATCAGTGACTGGATCATATCGTTCAGCAGATGGGCCACGCTGATGGCGCCAAGAATGCCAAACGACGTCCTGGCTGGGGCAGAAGAAGCAGAAGACAGTATTTGTTCGCTGGCCATGAGAAAACCTGTTCGTTCGAAGGGTTGGAGGAGCAGTAAGAAGGCTAATTATTATCCCGCTCAGTTATCCTGCGGCATAATCGATAAATAGTCACAAATAAATGACAAAACCGCCGTTAATTTTTGACATTCAGTTTACGCGATACCGCGCGACCCATTGATAACAAGGAGATTCGTTGTGCTTTCATTGAATAAAAGGCTGGTGCCAGCCCTGACGTTACTGATGCTAAGCCTGCCGCTGGTGGCCCAGGCCTATGTGAAGGATCGGGTGTATAAATTCACCGTGCTGCACACCAACGACCACCATGGACACTTCTGGCAGAACGAGCACGATGAATATGGCCTTGCCGCGCAGAAAACCATGATGGATGAAATCCGTTATGACGTTCAGGCCCACGGCGGCCAGGTGCTGATCCTCTCCGGTGGCGATATCAATACCGGCGTGCCGGAATCCGACCTGCAGGATGCGGAGCCGGATTTCCGCGGCATGAATCTGGTGGGCTATGACGCGATGGCGATTGGCAATCATGAATTCGATAATCCGATGTCCGTGCTGCGTCAGCAGCAGAAATGGGCCAAATTCCCGCTGCTCTCGGCCAATATCTATCAGAAAAGCACCGGCAAACGCCTGTTCCAGCCCTACGCGTTATTTAACCGGATGGGCCTGAAAATAGCGGTGATTGGTCTGACAACCGACGACACCGCAAAAATTGGCAACCCGGAATACTTCACCGACATGGAGTTCCGCAAGCCTGCCACCGAAGCAAAAGAAGTGGTGGAAGCGCTGAGGAAGAAAGAGAAGCCGGATGTGATTATCGCCGCCACGCATATGGGCCATTACGATAACGGTAACCATGGCTCCAATGCGCCGGGCGATGTGGAAATGGCGCGTGAATTGCCGGCAGGCTATCTGAATATGATTGTTGGCGGCCACTCGCAGGATCCGGTCTGTATGGCGAAAGAGAACGTCAGCCAGAAAGATTACGTGCCGGGAACGCCGTGTACGCCGGACCAGCAAAACGGCACCTGGATTGTGCAGGCGCATGAGTGGGGCAAATACATTGGCCGTGCCGACTTCACTTTCCTCAATGGCAAACTGACGTTAGAACACTATGAACTGGTGCCGATCAACCTGCGCCATAAGGTCACCAACGCCGACGGCAGCGTCAGCTGGATTAACTACACCCAGGAAATCGCGAAAAACCCGGCGATGATGAAGTTACTGACGCCGTTCCAGAAAAAAGGCGAAGCGCAGCTGGGGGTAAAAATCGGCAGCGTTAACGGCCATCTTGAAGGTGACCGCAGCAAGGTACGATTTGTGCAGACCAACCTTTCCCGCCTGATCCTGGCGTCTCAGATGGAACGTACCAAAGCCGACTTTGCGGTGATGAGCGGCGGTGGCGTGCGTGATTCAATCGAGTCCGGCACCATTACCTATAAAGACGTGCTGAAGGTGCAGCCATTTGGCAATACGTTGACCTATGTGGAGATGAAAGGCAGCGACGTCGAGAAGTATCTGGCGGTGGTGGCCAATAAGCAGGTGGATTCCGGGGCCTACGCGCAGTTCGCCAACGTCAGCCTGGTGGCTTATGGCACCGGCGTCAGTGAGATTAAAATCAACGGTGAGCCGCTGCAGGCGGATAAAATGTACCGCATGGCCACGCTGAGCTTCAACGCCACCGGAGGCGATGGTTATCCGCCGGTCAATCAGCTGCCTGGCTATGTGAATACCGGATTTGTCGATGCCGAAGTGCTGAAGCAGTTCATCCAGAATCACTCGCCGCTGAATGCGGAGGCGTTCGCGCCAAAAGGCGAAATCGTCTACCAGAAAGAGGCGCCGGTAGAGAAAAAAGCCCCCGCGGAGCAGGACGAGCCGCTGCTGCCGAAGGTGTGGAAATTATTTAAAATCCAGACCGCCCAGCGCTAACAAAAAAAACGGCACCCCAACTGGCGGTGCCGTTTTTTCGCGATGCCGGTTAAGCCTGGCACTGTCTGCGCTGGATCAACCTGGCGCGCAGGGTGTCGTAAACCCAGTTATAGGCCACGGTGTACGGCAGGAAGAACAGGAAGAATGAGACTTCCAGCAGAAACGCCTGCCAGAGACCAATCCCTAACATCCAGGCCGCAATCGGCAAACCAATACCGATAAAGCCCCCCTCAAAGCCTAACGCATGAAGGACGCGCAGCAGCAGCCCGCGTTTCACCGTTGGCGGCACCAGTCGGTCAAAACCGGCGTTATAAATGATGTTCCAGCCCATCGCCACGGTGGACAGCATGATGGCTAACGCACCCATCTGAAACAGCGGCTTCTCCATGATCCAGGCGGCAAGAGGGGATACCAGCAGGATCGCCAGCACCTCGAAGCCTGCGGCATGATAAAAACGTTCTTTCAGTGTTCTGGTACGCATAAATGCTCCTTAGTTGTTACCGGACGCTATTTTCCGCGTTTTCTTTGCTAAGATAAAATGACTACCTATCTAGAAAATCGATACTTCAATGCGTTATTCACCGGAATCGTTGCAAGCTTTTGTGCAGACCGTCGAAAGCGGTTCGTTTTCTGCCGCCGCGAGGGCGCTGCGCAAAAGCCAGTCCACCATCAGTACCGCCGTGGCTAATCTGGAAACCGATCTGGGATTTTCCCTGTTCAGCCGTGATGCCCGTTCGCCGGTGCTGACTGAAAACGGTCGACGGGCGCTGGCACAGGTCAGGGAGATCCTTAACGCCAGCGCGCAGCTGGATGAGCTGGCGGTCAGGCTGGCAGGCGAGGTGGAACCGTGCCTCAGTCTGGCGATCTCGGACTTCTGGCAGGCGGATTATCACGAGTCGCTGTTGAAACGGCTGGATGCCCGTTATCCCGACATCGAGTTTGAGTGCATGATTGCCGAAGATGCCGACGTGATCGATTTGCTGCAGGCTGGTCGGGCGCATATTGGCGTGATCCGCGTTCAACCCGATTACCCGGAAGAGATCGCCACCTCACGGCTGCAGGTTGAAGCGCAGATGGCGATCTATCTGCATCAGGATCATCCGTTGGCCAGCAAAGTGAAGGTCACCGAAGCCGAGCTGAAAACCCTGCGGCAACTCTGTCTGAATACCTGGGTGGAGAATGAACGCTATCAGGGCGGGAAGGGGATTTGGTCGGCACCGTCATATCTGTTGCTGCTGGAGATGGCTGAACAGGGATTTGGCTGGAGTATTTTGCCGCGCTGGCTGGTGGAGCAGTTTGGTCATCAGCTGTTAAGCGAGTTGCCGGTCACCGGCTGGCCGCAAAAAATTTCGGTGGATGTGGCCTGGTCGCGGCGTTCGCCGCCCGGACCGGCAGGCCAATGGATGATTGACCAGCTGCTGGCCCAGACGGCGGACTGACCGGCGATCAGTCGCGCCGGGCGATATCGGCGAAGGTGGCGCTCAGCAGCTGGGCTAAATCCTGCGGTGAGAGCTCAATTTCCAGCCCGCGCTTGCCGCCGGAAACAAAAATCGTCGGGAACTGCTGCGCCAGGCTGTCGATCACCGTTGGCAGCCGCTTCTTTTGCCCCAGCGGGCTGATCCCGCCCAGCAGATAACCGGTGGTGCGCTGCGCAATCTGGGGATCGGCCATCTCGACCTTTTTCGCACCCAGCGCTTTCGCCACGTTTTTCAAATCCAGCTGGCTGGCAACTGGCGTAACGGCTACCGCCAGCGTTTTGCCATCGCCATTCAGCGACACCAGCAGGGTTTTATACACCTGTTCGGCATTTTGATTGAGTTTACGTACGGCCTCATCACCAAAATGGGTATCGTTGCTGTCATGTTCGTAGGCATGTAGCTGAAAGCTGACCTTTTGTTTTTCGAGAAGTTTTACTGCCGGTGTCATACTTCACGTCCTTCTGTAAGCGTCTGACTGGACCCAATATCTACAATAATAGTGGCGAAATTCCAGGCTTTGAGCGACAATCTGCCCCCCGCTGGCAACCTGATTGCTACCGGATAACTAAAATCATAAAAAAATTCCTCTTTGACGGGCCAATAGCAATATTGGCCTTTTTTTTATCTGTTTTTCAGCAGATCGGGCAGATTGCCCTCGCCATAAAGGTGCAGTGCGCCCACCGCCACCACGTACCTGCCTTGCGGCAAATCCCGTAACGTTTGTACCCAGCGCTGATTCCTTTGCAGCATCAGCACATCGTTCAGCGCGCTGTTAAAGGTACTCGGCAGTGCGGTCTGTTTCTGGCCCGGCGGGCTTTCCAGCCACCAGCTAATCATGGTTTGCAGCAGGCGTGCGTTAGTATGCCAGTGGATCAGGGTGTCCTGCAGCAGCGTCAGGCCGTTATCCGGCAAGGCTCTGAGCAGCGCCAGCTGCGTTTCCGGGCCTTCCAGTTCAATCACCGGCTTTTGTAAGGCGCGGGCCGCTTTCAGCAGCTGGAAGTCGATACCGTAATCCGCGCGCAGTCCCAGACGCTGAGCCTGCTGCGCCTGAAGCATCAGCGCCACCTGCCAGGCGGGCAGCGTGTCGATCGCTTCGGGACTGATCGCCACTTCGTCACACAGGCGATGCAGCCGGGTCAGTTCCTCTGATGTCAGGCGCTCCGCCAGCGGTGGGCAGGTTTCGCTCTCACTAAAGGGGGACGCGCTGCCGGTGATATCCGCCTCTACGATCAGCGCATCCGCCCGCTCCAGCTGTGCCTGCAGGGCCGCTGGCAGCGGCATCATATTCTGGGTGCCCATATGAATACTGCCGACCAGATGCAGCTGACTGTGATCTGTGGTGACATCCTGTGCCGGGTAGGCGTAGCGCACTGGCGACAGTAATCGCCAGAGAGATGCCGCCTTACGCAATAGTTTTCCCATACTTTCCGCCTTGTCAGTTAGCCAGCCATGCTAACGCTTTAACTGGCTGAGTAACAGGTAAAAACGGCGGATCCGGCGTGCGATAAATCCGTTATTCCGCCGGTGGCTGGTAGCGGATCAGTCGGTTGGCGTTGCTGACCACGGTAATGGAAGACAGCGCCATCGCGGCACCCGCGACCACCGGGCTGAGCAGGGTGCCGGTCAACGGATAAAGCACGCCGGCGGCAATCGGGATGCCGAGGGCGTTATAGACAAACGCGCCCAGTAAATTCTGCTTCATATTGCGCAAGGTGGCTTTGGCGATGGCCAGCGCATCAACGACCGCATTCAGATCGTGGCGCATCAGGGTGATGCCGGCCGTTTCAATCGCCACATCGCTGCCGCTGCCCATCGCAATGCCGACATCGGCCTGGGCTAAGGCGGGCGCATCGTTGATGCCATCACCAATCATCGCCACAATCTGCCCCTGCTGTTGCAACGTGCGAATCGCCTCAGCTTTGCCTTCCGGTAACACCCCGGCGATCACCCGGTCCATACCGGCTTCTTTGGCGATGGCCTGGGCAGTCGTCTCGTTGTCGCCGGTCAGCATCACCAGCTGATAGCCACGTTCACGCAGGCGTTTCAGCGCCGACACGCTCTCTTTGCGCAGCGGATCGCGCAGTGAGAACAACGCGACCACCTTGCCATTGGCGGCCAGCAGCACGGGCGTAATGCCTTTGGCAGCCTGCCGATCGATTTGATCGTTCAGGCTTGCTGTATCGATCTGCTGCTGATCCATTAACGCGCGGTTGCCCAGCCACAGTTCAACGCCGCTGACCTTGCCGCTGACGCCTTTACCGGCAAGGGTGCGGAATTGCTCAACGGCCGGCAGCGTTTGCCCGTCGGCTAATTCCTGCAACGCGCGGGCCAGCGGATGGGAAGAACCCTGTTCCAGCGCGGCGGCCCAGCCGATCGCCTGTTGTTCTTCGGCACCGTTAAACAGCATGATGTCGACCACGCGCGGCGCGCCTTCGGTCAGCGTACCGGTTTTATCAAACACCAGAGTGGATAGGGTGCTGGCGCGTTGCAGTGCATCGGCATCGCGCACCAGCACGCCAAATTCGGCGGCACGCCCGACGCCAGCAATGATCGACATCGGCGTGGCCAGACCCAGCGCACAAGGGCAGGCGATAATCAGCACGGTGGTGGCAATCACCAGCGTGTACACTACCTGCGGTGCCGGGCCAACAACGTACCAGATGGCGGCGGCGATCAGGGCGATAGCCACCACCGCCGGGACAAAGACCGCCGAAATGCGGTCAGCCAGTTTACCGATCTCCGGCTTGCTGCTTTGTGCCTGACGCACGCTGTGAATAATTCTGGCGAGGGTGGTGTTTTTGCCGACGGCGCGGGCGGTGAACAGCACGCTGCCATCCTGCATCAGCGTGCCCGCGTGGATCTCGTCGCCTGCCACCTTCTGCTGCGGCATCGCTTCGCCGGTCAGCATCGCTTCGTCCAGCCAGCCTTCACCCTCAGTGAGCGTGCCATCAACCGGGACGCGATCGCCGGTGGTCAGACGCAGCGTCATGCCCGGCTGAACGTCACTGAGTGGCAGCATGCGTTCACCGTCTGCCGTCACCACGCGCGCGGTAGGCGGCGTCAGATCGAGTAATTTTTCCAGCGCTTTTGAGGAGCGTTGCCGGGCACGTTGCTCCAGCATATGGCCGAGGTTGATCAGGCCAATAATCATCGCGCTGGCTTCGTAATAGAGATGGCGCGCCTGAGGCGGGAAAAAGTCCGGCCACAGGTTCACGGAAATGGAGTAAAGCCAGGCGGCTGTGGTTCCCAGCGCGACCAGCGTGTCCATGGTCGCGGTGCCTTTTAGCAGGCTGCGCCAGGCGCTGCGATAGAAATGGCCGCCGGCCAGCACCATCACCAGCAAGGTGGCGAGGCCAACGGCCAGCCAGCCACTGCGGTTGCTGTCGGTCAGCATCATATTGTCGCCGACCATTCCCCACAGCATCAGCGGAATGCCCAGCGTCAGGGCAAGCGCGGCCTGCCAGCGGAAACGGCGAACGGCCTGGCGGGCAGTCTGCTGCTGTTTTTCCCGCCGTTCGACGTCATCTTCAATAATTTCTGCCGTATAACCGGCATTTTTCACCGCATCAATCAGCGACTCAGCGGCGGCATCGCCCATCACCAGCGCACTGCGCTCGGCAAGGTTGACCCGCGCCTGGCTGACGCCGCTCACCTGTTGCAGCGCGTTCTGCACCCGACTGACGCAGCTGGCACAGCTCATACCATCAATCAGCAGGTGAAAACTCTCTGCAGGTGCAGTTGATGCCGTCAGTGGCGCAGCGTGGGCGAGCGGGGCCGCTTCAGCTGAAGCGGCCTGTGGCGCCGGAAGCTGGTGGGTGTCCGCTGTCAGCGCTTCCGGCTGGGTGTCTGATGCTGTCAGCGGTTCAGCCTTTGGGAAGCTGTCGTCCTGCGCCAGGCTGGCGTGATACCCGGCCTGTTCAACGGTGGCGATCAGTTGGCTGGCATCAGCGCTGCCGTTGATCCGCGCTTCAGCGATCGACACGTCGGCCTGTTCAACGTCGGCACGTTGCTCCAGCGCCTCTTTGACTCGTTTTACGCAGTGGCCGCAGGTTAAGCCATCCAGCGCCAATAACGTGGTCTGTGACATGGTGTAAGCTCCTGGTTATCCGGTTTGACCCCAATGGGGTTTTACAGTAGTAATGAAGGTTAAACCTTCCATCAAGGGGAAGGTCAAGGAGAGAAGATGAATATCAGCGATGTGGCGAAAAAAACCGGGCTGACCAGCAAGGCGATTCGCTTTTACGAAGAGAAAGGCCTGGTGACCGCGCCCTTGCGCAGCGAAAACGGCTACCGCAGCTACACGGCGAAGCACCTGGAAGAACTGACCCTGTTGCGCCAGGCCCGGCAGGTGGGTTTCAATCTGGAAGAGTGCGGCGAGATGGTGACGCTGTTCAATAATCCGCAGCGGCATAGCGCGGATGTGAAGGCCAGAACGCTGATTAAAGTGGCGGAAATTGAGTCGCATATTGAGGAACTGACCCGGATGCGTGAGCGATTGCTGGCGCTGGCGGCAAGCTGCCCTGGCGACGACAGTGCCGATTGCCCGATCATTAACGATCTTGCTGGCTGCTGCCACAGCAAAAAGGCCGGCTAAGTCCCGGCCAGAGTCTCAGCTTACCCGCAGCAGGTAGGGCGGCAGTTCAGGCACAGGTAACACAGACAGCACCTTGAGCTTCTGTAATGTGCGGATCTGCGAGCGCTCCAGATGCTCCCGCAGCCCCATCGCCGCCAAATCCCAGCTTCCCTTTAACAGCATCTCATACACCAGACGGTGTTCTTTCACGATCGCATCATCGATCGGGATCGCCAGCATCTCATAAAAAATCCGCGTAACGATTAACGGCGACTGGCTCTGCCGCAGGATCTCCATCATCGTGCGGTTACCGGCAGGCTCCAGGCAAAACAGATGCAGATCGTCCTCGACCTGTTCCAGCTCGGCGGAACTGACCCGTTTGCCTTCAACCTGATCCAGCCGTCGCAGATTGTCGAGGATCTGTTGCGGCGGCAGATGCGGTGCGGCTTTACGCAGCGCGGCGGATTCCAGGCTGGCGCGGATCTCATAATGATCGGTGATCTCTCTGGCGGTTAACGGGCCTGCCAGCCACTGGGAATAGGGCTCTTTTTCCACCAGCCCTTTGTCGCGCAGGCGCATCAGGCTTTCGCGGATGCTGTTGCGGCTGACGTTATAGAACTCGGCGGCCTGGGCTTCATTCAGCTGGTAGTGGCCGAAAACCATGCAGGTGGAGAGCGCTTCCTGCAAACTTTGCAGCAGTTTTTCGCCGGTGCTGCGGGTATCAACCAGTTCCCGCTGCTGATCCAGTCCCAGCACGCTGCGCGTCAGGGCGATACGCAGGGGTTCAACCTCTTCATTCTGCCGGGCAACGATAAAGCCACGGCCCTCAAAGCGGGTGATCAAGCCCTGATCGTGCAGCAAACTCAACGCCTGCCGGACGGGCACGCGGCTGGTGCCAAACAGCTGGGCCAGCGGGCCTTCAACCAGTACCAGGCCATGGGGAACCTTGCGGGAAGCGATGGCATCTTCAAGTACCTGGCGGATGGTTTCATAGCGCGCGGGCGCTCTGGCCTCCACCTTCAAACTGTCACTGTCGTTAACCATCCTTAATCCCACTCTCCCGCTGAACAGATAATCATTATGCCATATCCCCTCAGTTTCAGGGGAGCGAAGCCGTGCGCATTGCCATGGTGCAGGCTGCACAATAATGGATCGTTTAGCATACCAGTCATTATTCACCGACAGTCTTACCGATGCGCCTCACCGGCTCACCGTGCGCCTGATACGCAATAAATCCAACTATTTTATATTACTAATCAACCGCTTAATTTTACCTTTCCGCGATTTGCGAAGCACATCACCAAAACCTGGCATCCTCTTTGCTAACTTAAAAATGTACATTTATTTTTAATATCCATTTTATAGGCGACAAAGTGAGCGGGTGTTGGACTGGCTCCAATGCCGCCCTGATGAGGAAAGTAAAAGATGGCCAAAGAAATCCTGTGCGCGTTTGGTGTCGATGTGGATGCCGTTGCCGGCTGGTTGGGATCGTACGGCGGTGAAGATTCTCCCGACGATATCTCACGCGGCATGTTCGCCGGTGAAGTGGGCGCGCCGCGTCTGCTGAAGATGTTTGCCGAACATCAGTTAAAAACCACGTGGTTTATTCCCGGCCACTCAATCGAAACCTTCCCGGAGCAGATGCAGGCCGTGGCTGACGCGGGCCATGAAATTGGTATTCACGGCTACAGCCATGAAAACCCGATCGCCATGACCCCGGCGCAGGAAGAAGCCATTCTCGATCGCAGTATCGAGCTGGTCAGTAAACTGGCCGGCAAGCGCCCGACCGGCTATGTCGCGCCATGGTGGGAATTCAGCAACGTCACCAACGAACTGTTGCTGAAAAAAGGCATCAAGTATGACCACAGCCTGATGCATAACGACTTCCATCCCTATTACGTTCGCGTCGGCGACAGCTGGACCAAGATTGATTACAGCAAACACCCTGACAGCTGGATGAAACCGCTGGAGCGCGGCGTGGAAACCGATTTGGTGGAGATCCCGGCCAACTGGTACCTCGACGATCTGCCGCCGATGATGTTTATCAAAAAATCCCCTAACAGCCATGGCTTCGTTAACCCGCGCCATCTGGAAGAGATGTGGCGTGACCAGTTTGACTGGGTCTATCGCGAAAACGACTTCGCGGTGTTCACCATGACCATTCACCCGGACGTGTCAGGTCGCCCACAGGTGCTGCTGATGCTCGAGCGCCTGATCAAATACATTCAAAGCCATGAAGGCGTGCGTTTTGTCACCTTCGACGAAATCGCTGATGATCACCTGAAGCGCAATCCGCGCAAGGGTTAAGCCCATTACCTTTTGATGAGTGAGCGCACTATGAGCCTGTTTAAACGTCCCTCTGTAAATGGCTGGCTTCCACAGCAGTTGAGCATCAAAGATGTGAAGTTTGCTACCTGGATTGCCTTTTTTGCCTGGGTGTTCGCGGTCTATGACTTCATTTTATTCGGCACTTTGCTGCCGGCGATTGGCGGCCACTTCGGCTGGAGTGAAGTGGAGCAGGCTGAAATTGCCACCTGGGTGGCGGTTGGCGGCGCAGTGATTGCGCTGGCGATTGGTCCGCTGGTGGATCGACTGGGACGTCGAATGGGCATCGTGATTACCGTCGGTGGGGCCGCGCTCTGTTCGCTGCTGACCGCCATCGGCGGGGCGTGGGGGAAAGGTGCGCTCACCGCCATTCGTTCAGTGGCTGGCCTCGGTTATGCCGAGCAGACGGTTAACGCCACCTATCTGTCCGAGCTGTATGCGGCGATTGACGATCCAAAATTGAACAAGCGTAAAGGCTTTATCTACAGCCTGGTGCAGGGCGGCTGGCCAGTCGGCGCGCTGGTGGCGTCGGCGCTCACCGCGATTTTGATGCCGATTATCGGCTGGCAGGGCAGCTTTATCTTTGCCGCCGTCCCGTCTCTGGTGATTGCGGTGATGGCGTTAAAACTGAAAGAGACGCCGCAGTTTCAGGTTCATCAGCATATCAAACAGCTGCGGGCCGCCGGCAATGAAACCGATGCGCGTCAGGTGGCGCAGGACTATGACATGCCGTACGAAGAGCAGCAGAAGTCCGGCCTCGCGGCGGCGTTTCGCGGCACTTCCTTGCGGGCAACGCTGGTGTTAGGCGGCGCGGTGTTGCTGAACTGGTTTGCGATTCAGATCTTCAGCGTGCTGGGCACCACGGTGATCACCAAAACGCATGCCGTGTCCTTCGATAACTCGCTGCTGATCCTGATTATGTCCAATCTGGTGGGTTACTGCGGCTATCTGGCGCACGGCTGGTTAGGCGATCGTTTTGGTCGTCGCAACACCATCGCCGTAGGCTGGATGCTGGGCGGCGTGGCCTTCGCCGGCATGCTGTTCTGCCCGGATAACTTTGCCATCATCGTGGCGCTGTACAGCGTTGGCCTGTTCTTCCTGATTGGCCCTTACGCTGCCGCGCTGTTCTTTATCAGCGAAAGCTTCCCCACCGCTATACGCGCCACCGCGGGTGCGCTGATTGGTGCGATGGGTCCGGTTGGCGCCATTATCGCTGGCGTCGGCACCACCTCAATCCTCAGCAACGGCGGTCACTGGCAGGAGGCGGCCTTATGGTTTGGCGCGCTGCCGTGCTTTATCTCAGGAATGATCATTCTGCTGGCACGCCATGTGCCGGAAAAAGCGGCTGCAGCGCAGAACGCAGCGCATAACGGCACTATTCAGATTCAGGAGTGAACTGTGACTACGACGCAAACAACTCGGGTTGCGCTGATCAGCGGCGCAGCGAGTGGCATCGGGCTGGCACTGGCAAAAGCCTATGCCCAGCGTGGCGTGAAGGTGGTTGGCGGGTTTTATCCCGCCGATCCACATGACCCGAAACGCGCCGCCGCAGACGTGGAGGCGCTGGGAGGCGACGCACTTTGGCTGCCGCTGGATGTGGCGGAAACGGAATCGGTTAATGCGTTTGTCGCCGCAGCAATCGCCCATTTTGGCCGCATTGATTATGTCGTTGCCAATGCGGGCGTGCTGCGCCGCGCGCCGATTGAAGAGATGAGCGACCATCGCTGGAATGAGATGCTGAATGTCGATCTGACCGGCGTGATGCGTTGCTTCCGCGCGACGGCGCCATACCTTGGTGAGGGCGCCAGCCTGGTAGCGGTGTCATCCATCGCCGGCGGCGTTTATGGCTGGCAGGATCATGCCCATTACGCGGCGGCCAAAGCTGGCATTCCCGGCATTTGTCGCTCAATGGCAGTGGAACTTGCGCCTAAAGGCGTGCGCTGTAACGCGGTGATCCCAGGACTGATTGAAACCCCGCAGTCATTGGATAAAGAGAACTCGCTGGGACCAGAGGGGCTGGCGAAAGCCTCACGGGTGATCCCGTTAGGGCGTCCCGGCCGCGCTGATGAAGTGGCTAACCTGATCAGTTTTCTGACCAGCGATGCCAGTAGCTATCTCACCGGACAGAGTCTGATTATCGATGGTGGCCTGACCGTGCGCTGGCCCGACTGAAGGAGACAATGATGCAACTGGAACAGAAAAGAGCGGTGATCACCGGTGCTGCCAGCGGGATTGGCCTGGCCATCGCCAGCCTGTTTGCCCGCGAAGGTGCGCGGCTGGTGCTCACCGATCGTCATGCAGATAACCTGCAAAACGCGGTTGCGGCCTGCCGTGAACGGGGGGCTGAATGCTTCGGCGTGGTGGCGGACGTCGGCCAGGTGGCGGGTGCGCAGTTGGGGGTTGATGCCTGTGTCGAACAGTTCGGTGGCATCGATATTTTGGTCAACAACGCCGGGATGCTTAGCCAGGCGCGCTGCACGGATATCAGCCTCGAGATGTGGGACGAGATGATGGCGGTCGATCTTCGCAGCGTATTTCTCGCTTCACAACGCGCGCTGCCATGGATGCTTGCGCAGAAATGGGGGCGCATTATCAACGTGGCGTCACAGCTGGGCATCAAGGGCGGGGCTGAGCTTTGCCACTATGCCACCGCCAAAGCGGGTGTGATTGGCTTTACCAAATCGCTGGCGCTGGAAGTTTCCGCGCAGAACGTGCTGGTGAATGCCATCGCGCCAGGCCCGATCGAAACGCCGCTGATTGATGGCCTGAACAGTGAGTGGAAGAAAGCCAAAGCCGCCGAACTGCCTTTAGGCCGTTTTGGCCGGGCAGAGGAGATTGCGCCGGTGGCGCTGCTGCTGGCAAGTGAACCCGGCGGCAACCTGTTTGTCGGGCAGACCCTTGGGCCGAACGCCGGCGACGTCATGCCCTGAAACAAGGAGCGCAACATGTGCGGCGTATGTGGTTTATTGGATAGCGGCCCGCAGTGGAGCGATCCGCTGCAAAATACCTTGCCGCGCCGACAGCTGCGGCTGCAGCAAATGGCGATGTTAAACCATGCGCTGGCCCCTTTCCGCCTTAAGCTGACGGATTTTCACACCAGTTGGGTGCTGGCCAGCCCGACCGGGCAGCAGGTGATCGTTAACAGCCTGGAGCAAATCTGGCAGGAAGCGGAAGCGCTGTTAAGGCGTCCGCTGGATCCGCTGGATGATGACTGGCTGGATGCACTGGAACAGACGAGGTAGCAAATGCAGGATGGGCAGAAGATCCCGGTTCACGTGCTGAGTGGCTTCCTGGGCAGCGGTAAAACCACCCTGCTCAAAAGCTGGCTGGGCGAACAGGCGCTGGCAGACGTTGCGCTGCTGGTTAACGAGTTTGGTGAGGTGGGCATCGATCATCTGCTGTTGGGCGAAGTTGCGCCGGATACGGTGTTACTGCCCAGCGGATGCGTCTGCTGCCAGGTGCGGGGAGAACTTAAGCAGGCGCTGCTGGATCTGAGCGAACGGCGTGAGCGCGGACAGCTGCCGCCGTTCAAAAAGGTGATCCTTGAAACCACCGGGCTGGCCGATCCCTCGCCAATCCTCTCTACCTTGCTGCACGATCGTCAGCTGCAGTATCACTTTGCGCAGGGCGTGCTGGTGACGCTGGTCGATGCTGAGCACGGCTGGCAGCAGGCACAAAACCAGCCGGAATGGCTGGCGCAGGTTACGGCGGCAGATAAGCTGGCGGTGAGTAAAGGCGATCGGGTGAGCACGGCGCAACGGCATCAGCTGGAAGCGTATCTTCAGCAGCTCAACCCGCTGGCCGAAATTGCTGAAACCACCACCTTTCTGCATCAGGCTGATACGCTGTTCGAAGCCGCTATCAGCGAGGGCAGTGCTCAGCAGCGTTTTCGCTGGCTGGGCAATCTGGCGGCTGAAAAGATCGGTGTCATCAGCAGCGAACCGGCCCCGGCAACGGCAGCCCTCAAGGCCGACGCTACCGCGGTCGCCCGCCTCGGCATCCATCATCCGCAAACGGAAACCTGCGTTATCACCCTGACCGAGAAGTTTAACTGGGCGGCCTTTGCGGTCTGGTTGTCGATGCTATTACACTGTCATGGCAGTGCGATACTGCGGATGAAAGGCATCTTACAGGTCCAGGAGAGCAGCACGCCGGTGGTGATCCACGGCGTTCAGCACAGCCTGCATCCACCGGTTCATCTGACAGACTGGCCGGGCGAGCTGGAAAGCTCCCAGCTGGTATTTATTCTCCGGGGCCTTAGCGCCTCGCGGTTGCAGAGCGCCTTTCTGCGTTTTCAGCAGCCCTTTTTAATCGGTGATAAGTAATGAACTCCGCGGCCGTGGCGACCAATCAAATCACTCTGCGCGTACTGGGTACGTCGGTCACCCTGCTTGAGCGCCTTCGCCTGCGCGCCGAACAGGATTTAGGCATCAAAATTGTCTACCTGCTACGCAGCGTGGAAGATGCTCAGCGCATCGCGGTGATGGAACCCGAAAGCTACGATCTTTACGATCAGTGGTTCCACAATATCGATTTTGTCTGGCCAGCCCGCGCCATTCAGCCGCTGGAAATCAGCCGACTGACATACTGGAATGAGATCAACGCGCTGCCGAAGCAGGGTACCCTGATCCCCGGTGGCAGGTTGGGCGACGGCAGCGTACCGGTCAACCGTCTGTACGTGCAGCACGACGGCAGCCTTGGCGGCCAGCCGACTGACCTGATCAGCATGCTGCCGTTGACGCATAATGCCGACAGTTTTGCCTACCATGCCGACCGGCTTCCCGCCGCGTTAAGCCGCGAAGAGGAGAGCTGGGGCTGGTTATTACATCCGGCTTTTTCGGGCCAGGCGGTGTTACAGGATGATGCGGCCATGGGCGCGCTGGATGCGGTGCTGGCAGTACAGGGCGCCGGACTGGGCGAGTTCAACAACGTCGGCAATCTGACGCTGGAGGAGATTGATAGCCTGACCGGCGTGCTGGCAGGATTACAGCGTCAGGGACATTTCGCCGCCTTCTGGTCGACTCAGGATGAGGCCTGTGCGCTGATTGAGAATCAGCAGGTCGGCGTGCAAAGCCTGTGGGCACCCACCTATTTTCGCCACCATTTCCGTCAGAGCGGCTACAAGCTGGCGACGCCAAAAGAAGGTTACCGCGCCTGGTACGGCGGCATGTCGCTGTCGCGCTGCGCGACGGGGAAAATTAAGGATGCGGCCTACGCCTACCTCAACTGGTGGCAGTCGGGCTGGCCTGGCGCCATTATGGCCCGTCAGGGCTATTACATTTCCAATCCGCAACGCACGCGTGAGCATTTGTCGGCAGCGGAATGGGATTTCTGGTATGGCGGAAAACCGGCCAGTGACGTGTTGCCTGACGCTTCAGGCCAACCGCTGATCGCCAAAGGCGAAATCCGCGATGGCGGCAGCTACGAACAGCGGATGAGCCATATTGGCGTCTGGAACTCCGTGATGGATGAACATAACTATCTGGTCAGACGCTGGCAGGACTTCCTGCGCGCCTGATGATTTTCAGCGTAACCCCTTCCACGGCAACCACCGTGACCGGGGTGCCCGCCGGGAAGTTCTCAGCCGCCTGCACACGCCAGCCGCTGTCGCCAATGCGCACATGGCCAAAACCATCGACCAGCGTTTCGTCCAGCGTCAGTTCGCGGCCAATCAGCTGAATGCCGCGCTGATTAAGCGAAGAGGGCGGCTGCTGGCGATCTTTGCCTTTCAGCCAGCGATACCACCACAGCGCCGAAAGCACCGTTAACAGCGCAAAGCTGACGCCCTGCCATTCCCATGGCAGCGGCACCAGCCACACCAGCAGGCTGACCAGCAGGGCTGCGACACCGCTCCACAGCAGGTAGCCGCTGGCACCCAGCATTTCCGCCGCCAGCAGCACGCCACCGACCGACAGCCACAGCCACCAGGGGGTCGCTAACAGCTCGGTGATCATTTCACACCTCGTTCCTTTTTGCTCTCGCCCATCAACTCGGCAATCCCCGCAATGGAACCCATCAGGCTGCTGGCTTCCAGCGGCATCATCACGATTTTGCTGCTGTTGGAAGAACCAATTTTTTGCAGCGCATCGGTGTACTTCTGCGCCACGAAGTAGTTGATGGCCTGAATGTCGCCGGCGGCAATCGCTTCAGAAACCATTTTGGTGGCAATCGCTTCCGCTTCCGCGCTACGTTCGCGGGCTTCAGCCTGCAGGAAGGCCGACTGCCGTTCACCTTCGGCTTTCAGAATTTGTGATTGCTTCTCGCCTTCAGCCCGCAGGATCGCGGCCTGACGCACCCCTTCGGCTTCAAGAATACCGGCACGCTTGGTACGTTCGGCCTTCATCTGGGCATTCATCGAGGCGATTAGTTCAACCGGCGGCCGCACGTCACGGATTTCAATACGGGTGATTTTCACGCCCCACGGATTGGTCGCTTCATCGACAATCCGCAGCAAGCGGGTATTGATGTTATCGCGCTGTGACAACATCTCATCCAGATCCATCGAACCCAGTACCGTACGCATATTGGTCATGGTCAGATTGACGATCGCCAGCTCAAGATTACGCACTTCATAGGCAGCACGCGGCGCATCCACCACCTGAGTAAAACAGACCGCATCAATGGTGACGCTGGCGTTATCTTTAGAGATGATTTCCTGCGAGGGGATATCCAGCACCTGTTCCATCATGCTGATCTTACGACCGACACGATCCATAAACGGCACCAGAAGATTCAGGCCAGGTTGCAGGGTTTTGGTATAGCGGCCGAAGCGCTCCACCGTCCACTGGTAACCCTGTGGAACGATTTTAATGCCTGACCAGACAATAATGAGGGCCAGAACAATAATGACAGGAATGACTGTAAGCATATAACCTCCGGATTGTTGTTACCTGGGTCGACTCATTCGGCCCAACCCCATCATCATTCAGCCTGCCTGTGCAGCAGGCTGAACGGTTCCGGGCGGATCAGTACAGCAAAGAGTAGAGCTGCCTGCGGTATTTCGCCGCCAGGGCATCGCCCGTTCCCAGCGCGGCCAGGATCTCTTGCAGCATTTTGCGCGCCTGACCATTGGCCGCGCCCAAATCTGTCTTCAGATGGCTAAACAGCAGCTCAAGCGCCTCTTCATTTCGCCCCACCTGATGCAGTTGCAGCGCCAGTTTGGTCGCCAGCTCAGCATTTTCAGGTTCCGCTTCCAGCTGTTGTTGCAGCTGTTGGATCTCCGGCGTATCTGCCGCCTGCTTCAGCAGGTCGATCTGCGCCATCAAACCCTGATAACGGGTATCTTTGTCCTGCAACGGCACGACGCTCAGCACCTGCTCAGCTTCTTCGCTGCGGTTTAAGGCAATCAGCGCTTCTGCCAGCAGGAAGCCCATTTCACTGTTCTGATTACTCAGCTGCCAGGCGTCTTTCAATAGCGGCAGGGCATCCAGCACTTTGCCTTCATCCATTAACTGCATGCCTTCCTGCGCCTTCAGTTCTTCCGGCTTTGGCAGCACTTTTTCCAACAGCGCGCGGATCGCTTCTTCCGGCTGCGGTCCCTGGAAGCCATCAACCGGCTGGCCATTCTGGAACAGATAAACGGTCGGAATAGAGCGCAGACCAAACTGCTGAGCGACAGCCGGTTCGGCGTCACAATCCAGCTCGGCGAGGATGAACTGACCGGCATACTCCTGCGCAAGGCGCTCCAGCACCGGTGACAGTTCCTGGCAATGCTGGCTGCGGGCAGACCAGAAGTAAAACAGTACCGGCACCTGCATCGACTGTTCTAGCGTCTGTTGCAGGTTGGTTTCGTTAATCGTAACAATTGCAGCTTGTGGTGACATGAATTTGTCTCTTTGTCCGGGTTTCTTACTTTATTGGGGCGCAGCGCGGTGCTTCAAGGCTTATCGTCACGATCCGGCTATTTACCACGCAAAATGCGATCCAGCATCCAGCCGGGCAGTAAACGTCGCAACAGGCTCATACCATGGGCGACAACGGTCACCGGGTAGCGCAGGCGCGGATGCTTACTCTCTAAAGCATGGCGCAACTTCGGCAAAATTGCTTCGGGTGGCAGCGTGAAACGGGCCGCAATTCCGGGGTTCTTCACCGGTTTATCTGACTGCCCCTGGCTGACGTTATCGGTAAAGCGGGTCTTAATCGGACCCGGTTCAATCAGACTGACGCGAATGCCGCTGTCGTGCAGCTCCATCCGCAGCGCATCGGACCAGGCTTCCAGCGCATATTTACTGGCGGCATAGGTGCCGCGACCGGGTGTGGAAATTAGCCCTAATACTGAACTGGTATTCACAATCCGGGCCTGGCCACTGGCGCGCAATGCCGGCAAAAGTAGGGTGGTCAGCTGGTGGGTGCCAAACAGATTGGTGGCGAACTGCTGCTCCATCTGCTGGCGCGAAATGGATTCCAGCGGGCCATACACGCCGTAGCCGCCGTTATTAAACAGGCCGAACACGCGCCCTTCACTGAGGGTGAGGATTTCTGCGGCGGCGCGCTCAACGCTCTCGCTATCGTTCAAATCGAGCTGAATGCCGGTAAAGCCCAGTTCATTCATCCGCGCCACGTCTGCCGGCTTACGACAGGCCGCATAAATGTGATAGCCACGACGCAGTAAATCGTTGGCGGCGACCAGACCAATCCCGCTGGAACAGCCGGTTATTACTATGATTTTTTGCATAACTTTACCTGTGAGCCGTCTGCAAACCCCGTTACTCATGCTTAACTAGTGGAGCCAGTTCTTTGGCCATCAGCCCGGCAATAAACGGCTGGGCATCGGGATTGGGGTGGATCCCATCTTGCTGCATCCATTCTGGTTTCAGGTACACCTGTTCCATAAAGAAAGGCACCAGCGGGATGGCATTTTCTTTTGCCAGCTTCGGGTAAATGTCACTGAACGATGCGGTATAGCGGCGGCCATAATTGGCCGGCAGACGGATTTGCATCAGCAACGGCTGTGCGTTTGCCGCTTTTACCTGAGCAATAATTTTACTCAAGTCCTGCTCAATGCTTTGCGGTGGGAAGCCCCGTAAACCGTCGTTTCCTCCCAGTTCAATCAGCACCCAACGCGGTTGATGCTGCTTTAGCAGCGAGGGCAGGCGGGCAAGCCCCTGCGTGGCGGTGTCGCCGCTTATGCTACCGTTAATGATAGTGGGCGATTTCTGCCATTTATCATTGAGTAACGCGGGCCATGCCGTGGTGGCGGACATCCGGTAACCGGCGCTTAAACTATCGCCCAGCACTAACAGCGTATCTGCCGCCGTCGCGCGCAGCGACATCAGGGCCAATAATAACAGGAAAGCGTAATGCCAGCGGAAAACATTCTTGAAGTTCATCGTCTTAGTAAGTCCGTCGGTCAGGGTGAGCATCAGCTTTCCATCCTTACCGGAGTTGAGCTGGTTGTCAAACCGGCTGAGACCATCGCGTTGATTGGCGAGTCGGGTTCCGGTAAGTCGACTCTGCTGGGCATTCTGGCCGGGCTGGATGACGGGTCTGAAGGTGAAGTCTTTCTGCTGGGCTCGCCGCTGCACGAAATGGATGAGGAGCAACGCGCTGAACTGCGGGCCAAAAGCGTCGGCTTTGTTTTCCAGTCGTTCATGTTGGTTCCGACGCTAAACGCGTTAGAAAACGTGCAGCTACCGGCGTTGCTGCGCGGCGAGAGCGATCGTCAAAGTCGCGAACAGGCGCAGGCATTACTGGCTCAGCTTGGGCTGGCAGAGCGCCTGACACATCTGCCCTCGCAGCTGTCCGGTGGCGAGCAGCAACGCGTGGCGCTGGCCCGCGCCTTTAACGGCAAACCGGCGCTGCTATTTGCCGATGAGCCCACCGGCAACCTGGATCGTAAAACCGGCGATCGCATTGCCGACCTGCTGTTTTCACTTAACCGCGACCTTGCCACCACGCTGATTCTGGTCACCCACGATGAACAGCTCGCCGCCCGCTGCGACCGGCGCTTACGCGTGCGCGACGGTAAGCTGTGGGAGGAAGCATGATCTGGCGGTGGTTCTGGCGTGAATGGAAATCGCCCTCGCTGCTGATTGTCTGGCTGGCCCTGACGCTGGCGGTGGCCTGCGTGCTGGCGCTGGGGTCACTCAGCGATCGCATGGAAAAAGGCCTGACCCAGCAAAGCCGCGATTTTATGGCCGGCGACCGGACGCTGCAAAGCGCGCGGGAAGTGCCGCAGGCCTGGCTGGCTGAAGCGAAAAAAGAGGGGTTACAGGTCGGACGCCAGCTGACGTTCATGACCATGACCTTTGCCGCCGACACGCCGCAGCTGGCGTCGGTTAAAGCGGTCGACGATCTCTATCCGATGTTTGGCACGCTGGCAACGGAACCTGCGGGGCTGAAGCCTGCGGCCGGCACCGTGCTTGCCGCGCCGCGTCTGCTGGCGTTGCTCAACCTGAAATCTGGCGCAAATCTGGACGTCGGCGATACCACGTTACGGGTGGCGGGTGAGGTGGTTCAGGAGCCGGATGCGGGTTTTAACCCGTTCCAGACGGCGCCACGGCTGCTGATGAATCTGGCCGACGTCGGCAAAACCGGGGCGATCCAGCCGGGGAGCCGCGTCACCTGGCGTTATAAGTTTGCAGGCAACCCTGAGCAGCTCAGCCGGTACGATCGCTATATCACCGCGCAGATCAAACCCGATCAGCGCTGGATCAGCGTGGAAAATTCGGAAGATGCGCTGGGCAAGTCGATGATGCGTGCCCAGCAGTTCCTGCTGCTGTCGGCATTGCTGACGCTGATGCTGGCGATTGCCGCCGTGGCCGTGGCCATGAGCCATTACTGCAAGAGTCGTTACGATCTGGTCGCGGTGCTGAAAACCCTCGGTGCCAATCGGGCCGCGTTAAGGAAGCTGATTGTCGGGCAATGGCTGGCCGTACTGCTGCTGGCAGCGGTATGCGGCGGGGCGATCGGCATGGGCTTTGAAGTGCTGCTGCTGCGGATGTTGAAGCCGGTGCTGCCGGGTGAACTGCCCGCCGCCAGCGCCTGGCCGTGGCTGTGGGCCATCGGTTCGCTGTTTATCATCTCGCTGCTGGTGGGCCTTCGTCCTTATCGCCTGCTGCTGGCGACTCAGCCGTTGCGGGTACTGCGACGTGATGTCGTGGCCGATGTCTGGCCGCTGAAGTTCTATTTGCCAGCCATGGCGTTGGTGGTGATTGCGCTGCTGGCGTTGTTGGTGGGCGGAAGCAAATTACTGTGGGCGCTGGTCGGCGGCATCATCCTGTTGTCTGCACTGCTGGGGGCGATTGGCTGGGGCGGATTAATGCTGCTCCGCCGTCTTAGCGTGCGTAATCTGGCATTCAGGCTGGCGATCAACCGACTGTTACGTCAGCCCTGGACCACGCTGAGCCAGCTGGCGGCTTTCTCGCTGTCCTTTATGCTGCTGGCTCTGCTGCTGGTGATGCGCGGGGATTTGCTGGACCGTTGGCAGCAACAGCTTCCTCCGGGCAGCCCAAACTATTTCCTGCTTAATCTCACCCGGGATCAGGTGCCTCAGGTGAAAACCTTCCTTGAGAAGAATCACGTTGAGCCGCAAACCTTCTATCCAGTTGCCCGCGTACGGCTGACTGGCATCAACCAGAAGCCCGCCGATCCGGCGCTGGATAACGCCTTAAACCGCGAGCTGAATCTGACCTGGCAGGAACAGCTGCCGGATCATAATCCGCTGACGGCAGGAAGCTGGCCGCCGAAAAAAGGCGAGGTGTCGATGGAAGAGGCACTGGCCGGACGGTTGGGCGTGAAGCTGGGGGATACGCTAACTTTTACCGGCGATACGCAGGAGTTCTCGGCCAAAATCACCAGCCTGCGCAAGGTCGACTGGGAGAGCCTGAAGCCGAACTTCTTCTTTATCTTCCCGCCTGGTGCACTGGACGATCAGCCGCAAACCTGGCTGACCAGCTTCCGTCTGGAAGGCAATAATGCCTTGCTGGCTCAGCTCAACCGGGAATTTCCTACCCTGAGCCTGCTGGATATCGGCAGCATCCTGCGCCAGATCAGTCAGGTGCTGGCTCAGGTCAGCCAGGCGCTGGAAATCATGGTGATCCTGGTGACCGCCTGCGGCGTATTGCTGCTGCTGGCGCAGGTTCAGGTCGGCATGCGTCAGCGCAGGCAGGAGCTGGTGGTCTATCGCACGTTGGGTGCCAGCAAAAAACTGCTGCGCGGGACGCTGTGGAGCGAGTTTGCCCTGTTAGGTGCCGTTTCCGGTCTGGCTGCCGCCATTGGCGCCGAGGCCGCCTTGTGGGGACTGCAGCGTAAAGTCTTCGACTTCCCGTGGGAGCCTGACTTTATGCTGTGGGTTGCACTGCCGCTGACCGGTGCGGTGCTGCTGTCGGTGTGCGGTGGCTGGCTTGGCGTGCGGTTGCTGAAAGGCAAGGCGCTGTTCAGAAGCTATAACGCAGACTAAAAAAAACAGGCCGGAACGCTCCGGCCTGCTTCATTTCTTCCCCCGCCATCCTCATCGTTTTTCGCCTTGCGACTCACATCCTCCTCGGATAGTGCTTTGTGACAGGTTAATATTGCAGGTATTATTAGCGCAAAATTTAGCTAAGGATGGAGTAAGTATGCTGCACCTGCTTGATGTGAAATATAATTTCCTGTCTGAATTAAAATCTCAGGAGCTGTTTTCTCTCCGTAAAAAAGTGTTCAAGGATCGTCTTAACTGGATGGTCAATACTGAAAATAATATGGAGTCGGATCAATACGATAATCCGCGAACCACCTATATTTTCGGCATTTATAAAGAGTCCTGTATTTGCAGTCTGCGCTTTATTGAAATTAAATACCCGAATATGATCACCGGCACCTTTAAATCCTGGTTTAAAAATATTGATCTACCGCAAGGTAATTATGTCGAAGCCAGCCGTTTATTTATCGATAAGGATCAGGTTCAGGCGAAAGAGCTTAAGCAGCAGCCCGTCAGCGCGTTACTTTTTCTCTCGATGATCAATTATGCCCGGCATTATGGTTACGAAGGGATTTACGCCATTGTCAGCCATCCGATGTACCTGATATTTAAAAAGTCGGGCTGGAAGGTGTCGGTGGTGGAACAGGCAATGTCAGAAAAGCAGGAGAATATCTATCTGATTTTTATGCCGGTTGATGCGGCGAACCAGTCAACGCTGATGGCGCTGGTGAAAGCGAAGGTTCCCGCATTACGCTGCGAACTGGATAGCTGGCCGCTGTCATTCCCCGTCAGGAAGCACCGGACGGATTAGGTTCAGCTCTATCCCCAGACGGATGGCGTGTTTGGCATTGGTTACGCCCAGCTTCTTCACCGCATTGCCGATATGGTATTTCACCGTGGTGAGTTTGATCCCAAGGATCAGGGCGATTTCCTGATAGGATTTGCCGACGCTGGCCCAGTAAATGATCTCGTTTTCGCGGCTGGTGAACAGTTCGCGGGTGTTCATCTCTTCGAAATCGGCTTTTCTGGACTGCTCCTGATAAAGCTGCGTCAGCTTTTCATGCGTGGTGATCAATAACATCTGCAATTTATCTTTGTTAAGCTGAATCAGCTCTTCAATATTATCGTCGCAGTGTTTATCCAGCATAATCGACAGCACCACCAGATTATTATTATGGTCATGCAGCACAAAGGTATAACCGTTAATAATGTCGTGGTTTCTTGCCATATCAAACAGCTTGGGTACCTTGACGCCTTTATTCAGCATCAGGTTTTCATCCCAGGAGAAAGGCGTCATACGGTAAAGAGCGGTAATCAACACCGGATCGATAAACTGGAAGTTGTTCTCGATATAAACTTTAAACCACTCCTGCCGGTTAGAGATAATGGAGAAATCCGCAGGATTCCTTTTACTCATAATGGCATAGGCGTATTTAATGTTATTGAACTGAACCAGCTTCCTTTCCAGATATTCTTTGATTGACGTATTAATAGCCTGATTATCAAAAAATAATTTAGCCATGTCATTATCTCCCTGGGAAAATATTTCTTCCATAGTTAATACAGAATTTTATCATAACTCCAAACATTCGCCTAACCCCGGCGCGCAACGGATCGGGGGAAAAGCACTGCTAGATAAAGTCGGGGAAGTCGGCGGAAAAATCAGGCGTTTTGAAGTCAGACTGGCAGAGAAGGGCGGGGCGGTAAGGGTGAACCAGATCGCATCAGTGGTATCGTAAAGGTGAATATTATTTACCTTTTTATACATAACAAGTTTGGTACTGGTTCCCTTGGTGTTGGCAAATTAAATCTAATGTACTAATAATAAAGAATATTTATATTTTTGTTCGCCAATACAATACGTTTTTTGCCAGGTAATTGATAGCCATACTTAAGTACAGTTAAGGACTGTCCTTTTGCAGCTCGGGCAGGAAAATCGTCCGTTTGTCCGACGTTCCTGCCAGATTTTTCCTATCAGCCCTGCAATTTCTTAACCGCCCAGGCGATGCCGCTGGCATATTCGGTAGGTAACTGCGGCACCAGCGCCGCAATAGCGGCCTGCAACGCCGGTTTGCTCACATCCGACAGGTTCAGGTGACCGACTTTACGGCCGGGACGAACCTCTTTTTCGTACCAGTGCAGGTGCACCAGCGGCTGATTCAGCCAGTCCAGATTCACGGCGGTGCCAATCAGGTTAACCATCACCGACGGCGTGCTGACCACCGGCGTCGGCAAAGGCAGATCGAGGATCGCCCGCAGATGCAGTTCAAACTGGCTGATGGACGCGCCGTTCTGCGTCCAGTGCCCGCTGTTGTGAACGCGTGGCGCCAGTTCGTTAATCAGCAGGCCTTCCGGCACCACAAAGCACTCCATCGCCATCACGCCGACGTACTTCAGCTCATGCATAATGGCTGACAGCATGGTTTCGGCCTGCTTCTGCAAGGCTGCGTCAGGATCCGGGAAGGCAACGCTGGTGCGCAGAATGCCGTCCTCATGCAGGTTATGGGTCAACGGATAGAAAACGGTGCTGCCATCATGGCCGCGCGCGCCCACCAGCGACACTTCGCCAGAGAAGTTGATGCCCTGCTCAACGATACATTCACCGTAGCAATCGGCTGGCAACGAATCCGTTTCCGTCGCGCGCAGACGCCACTGACCACGGCCGTCATAACCGCCGGTGCGGCGCTTAACGATGGCCAGTTCACCGAGGGTGTTGAACACCTGCGGCCACTCTGCGGCATCCGCCAGCAGCTGCCAGGGCGCGGTGGCCAGACCCAGCTGGTCCAGTAACTGCTTCTGCGTCAGGCGATCGGCCAGACGCGGGAAAATATCGCGGTTGACGAAAGCGTTGTGGTTCGCCAGTTCGCGCGTCAGGGCGGTTTCCGGCCAGCGTTCGATTTCCGCAGTGATCACGCTTTGTTGGATCGGCAGCGCTTCCGGCTCGGCATCTAATCCTACCGGATAGACGGCGATGCCCAGCGGCTCGCCAGCCTGACGTAACATGCGGCCCAGCTGACCATTTCCTAATACGCAGACCGGCTTCATGCTTCCTCCCGCGGATCTGGGTTATTCAGCACTTCATCGGTCTGTGCCTGACGCCACGCTGCCAGCCGTGAACGCAGTTCTGCATCGTGGGTGGCCAGAATCTGCGCCGCCAGCAGCGCCGCATTGGCCGCACCGGCTTTACCAATCGCCAGCGTGCCAACCGGAATACCGCGTGGCATCTGCACGATTGAGTAAAGGCTGTCCACGCCGCTCAGCGCTGCACTCTGTACCGGCACGCCCAGCACCGGCACCAGCGTTTTCGCCGCAATCATGCCCGGAAGATGCGCCGCGCCGCCAGCGCCAGCAATGATCACCTGAATGCCATTATCCGCAGCCTGCTCAGCGAAGCTGAACAGCTTGTCCGGGGTGCGGTGCGCCGAAACGACTTCGCACTGGAAGGGCACTGCCAGAGTCGTGAGGATTTCGGCGGCAAATTGCATGGTTGCCCAGTCACTTTTGGAACCCATGACAATAGCGATGCGGGCCTGCGCGGCGTTGGATGACATGCGGGTCTGACTCCTGTGATTGTACATACGTCACCTGAAAGCCGTTTGGGCGGTCAGATGGGAAGGGCAAAGAGGATAGCATGACTCGGCATCAAGGAAAACGTTTGCCCAGGCATGAAACGGGCATTTGCGGGATTTTTTTAGGGCTCAGAACGGGAAGGAAATCAGGGTGGTTTCGTCTTCGCTAACGCGGATCATTGAACCTTCGTGATGCCAGGCACCCAGCACCAGTCTCTCGGCAGGCTGGCCATTGACCTCAAGCTGATGAATCGCCGGGCGATGCGTATGGCCGTGGATCAGATACTGCACCTGGTGAAGGGTCATCGCGGCTTTTACGGCCTCATCATTCACATCCATGATGGTAACGTCTTTGCTGCTGTTCGCCTGTTTACTGCCTGCGCGCATCTTCAACGCAATCCGCTGGCGGACAAATAAAGGAAGGGCAAGGAACAGCCATTGCAGCCAGGGTTGATGCACTTTTTTGCGGAAGCGTTGATAGCCTTGATCGTCGGTACAGAGCGTGTCGCCGTGCATGATCAGTATGCGTTTACCGTAAAGTTCCGGCACCTGTTCTTCCGGCAGTAACGTCATGCCGCTGGCGCGGGCAAAGCGTTTGCCAACCAGGAAGTCGCGGTTGCCGTGAATAAAGTAGCAGGGGATCCCTTGTTGCTTCAGGGTCAGCAGTGCGGCCGCGATCTCAGCATGAAGCGGGTCAGGATCGTCATCGCCAATCCAGGCTTCAAACAGGTCACCGAGAATATACAGTGCATCGGCATGGAACGCATCACGGCGTAAAAAAGCAAGAAAACCGGCAGTAATTGCCGGTTCTTCTGCGCACAGATGTAAATCTGCGATAAAAAGCGTGTGAGGCATTATTCGCTGACGGTGACTTTCTGGATCACAACGTCTTCTTTAGGAACGTCCTGGTGCATACCGCTACGGCCAGTGGCGACCGCTTTGATTTTCTCAACCACGTCCATGCCTTCAACCACTTCAGCAAACACACAGTAACCCCAGCCCTGCAGGCTTTCGTCACGGAAGTTCAGGAAGTCGTTGTCTGCCACGTTAATGAAGAACTGAGCGGTTGCTGAGTGAGGCGCCTGAGTACGGGCCATTGCCAGCGTACCCTTGGTGTTTTTCAGGCCGTTGCTGGCTTCGTTCTGGATTTCTTCTTTGGTGTCTTTCTGCTTCATGCCCGGCTCGAAGCCGCCGCCCTGAACCATAAAGCCATTGATGACACGGTGGAAAATCGTGTTGTCGTAGAAACCTTCACGGCAATAATCCAGGAAGTTAGCTACGGTAGCTGGCGCTTTGTCATCAAAGGTTTTGATAACGATATCGCCATGATTTGTCTGGAAAGTGACCATGTTCTCATCCTGTAAAGGTTGGAAGTGTGAATGGTAGAGCAGCACCGGCAGCACGAGGGCGCCAGTACGCAATTAATAGACGGCTTTTATATCACAAAATGTGATGACGAGTCAGCATCAGTGCATAAACGGCACGGGGCATAACCTTGCTTTGCGTGGCGCTTCCGTTAACAATACGTCAGAATAAGCCTTTTACTGGTTTTAACCCGCACACGTCAAAACGGAATGTCTCAATGCTAAAGATTTTTAATACCCTGAGTCGTCAAAAAGAGGAATTCAAACCTATTCATGCAGGTAAGATCGGCATGTACGTGTGCGGCATTACCGTTTACGACCTGTGTCATATTGGCCACGGCAGAACCTTTGTGGCGTTTGACGTGGTAGCTCGTTATCTGCGTTATCTCGGCTATTCGCTCAATTATGTCCGCAATATCACCGATATTGACGACAAGATTATCAAGCGCGCCAATGAAAATGGCGAAACCGTTGAGGTGCTGACCAACCGGATGATCGGCGAGATGCATAAGGATTTTGCCGCGCTGAATATCCTGCCACCGGATCAGGAACCGCGCGCCACTCGCCATATCAGCGAGATCATTGAGATCGTCAGCAAATTGATCGATCGCGAGCACGCGTACGTTGCCAGCAACGGCGATGTGATGTTCTCGGTGCCGAGCGATCCGCAATACGGTTTACTGTCCCGTCAAGATCTTGAGCAGCTACAGGCGGGCGCACGCGTGGAAGTTGAGCAGGACGTGAAGCGCAATCCGATGGACTTCGTGCTATGGAAAATGTCGAAAGCCAACGAGCCAAGCTGGTCTTCTCCGTGGGGCGAAGGCCGTCCTGGCTGGCACATCGAGTGTTCCGCGATGAACTGCAAACAGCTGGGCGAGCATTTTGATATCCACGGTGGCGGATCGGATCTGATGTTCCCGCACCATGAGAACGAGATAGCGCAATCGACCTGTGCACACGAAGGTCCCTATGTGAACTACTGGATGCACTCCGGCATGGTGATGATCGACCGTGAGAAGATGTCCAAATCATTGAATAACTTCTTTACCGTGCGCGATGTGTTGCAGCACTTCGATGCAGAAACGGTGCGTTGCTTCCTGATGTCAGGCCACTATCGCAGCCAGCTGAACTACGGCGAAGATAACCTGAAGCAGGCACGTTCGGCGCTGGAGCGTCTTTATACCGCCATCCGCAATACCGACAGCAGCGCTGAGCCTGCCGGCGGCGAGGTGTTTGAAACGCGCTTCCGCGAAGCGATGGACGACGATTTCAACACCCCGGAAGCCTATTCCGCGCTGTTTGATATGGCGCGTGAAGTGAACCGCCTGAAAGCGGAAGATATGTCGGCGGCTAACGGCCTGGCAGCTAAACTTCGCGAGCTGGCTGGCGTTCTGGGCCTGCTGGAGCAGGACCCGGAACTGTTCCTGCAAAACGGTGCGCAGAGCAACGACGATAAAGTGGCTGAAATCGAAGCGTTGATCAGACAGCGTCTGGATGCGCGTCGTGAGAAGAACTGGGCGCAGGCGGATATGGCGCGCGACAAGCTGGTGGCGATGGGCATCGTGCTGGAAGACGGCCCGCAGGGTACCAGCTGGCGTCGCAAGTAATCGGATGATGCGGCAGTCAACACCGTAAGGGGCGAAAGCCCCTTTTTGCTATCTGCAGGAGGCGTTTATGACCATTAAGCAACTCTCTCTGGCGGGATTCCGCTCCATTCGCGATGTCGAACTGCCGCTCTCGCAGCTGAATGTGATCAGCGGACCGAACGGCTGTGGCAAATCGAACCTGTATAAAGCCGTGCGGCTGCTGCATGAAGCGGCGAGCGGGCGATTATCGGCCGCGCTGGCGGAAGAGGGAGGTATCCAGAAAACGATGTGGGCAGGGGCGCCGAAACGGGGTGAAAACAAGCGCAACGGCAAACGTATGGTGCTGGGCGTGGAAATGGAGGATTACGCCTATCAGCTGGAAATTGGTTTTCCCGAGCCGTTAATCAGCCTGTTTAATCTCGATCCGTTGGTCAAAGCCGAACACATCTGGTTATCCGGCCAGCGTCGTCGCCCGTCCTCGCTGTTGTTGGAACGCAAAAATCAGGCGGCCTTCCTGAATAATATTCAGGGCGAGCGGATAGCCTACCCAGCCTCCTTACATGAAGAGGAGTCGGTTTTTTCGCAACTGTCCGATCCTCATCTTTATCCGGAAGTCTCGCAGGTGCGCGAAAATATGCGCAAATGGCGCTTCTATCATGAATTTGCCGTCTGGCCCGGATCGCCGATCCGCGCGCCACAAGTCGGCATCCGCGCACCGGTACTGGCGCATGACGGCCATAATCTGGCCGCAGCGTTTGAAACCTTGCGCGAGCGTGGGCATACCGAGTTGCTGTATTCGGTGCTGGCGGAAGCCTTTCCGGGCAGTGAATTTTTTGTGGAAGAGCAGGGGGGCCGTTTTCAGATGCTGATGCGACGTGAAGGCATTCTGCGTCCACTTGATGCGGCAGAGCTGTCCGATGGTACGCTACGTTTTTTGTGTTTGGTGGTGGCGTTGCTCAGCCCCAGGCCGCCAACCTTTATGGCGATTAATGAACCGGAGAACAGTCTGCACCCGGATTTACTGCCCGCGCTGGCGTTATTAATTGCGGAGGCCAGCCGTTACAGCCAGATTTGGGTCACCAGCCACTCGCCGCGACTGGCTGAGCAGATTGGCAGGCATTGTGATGTTCGCCATTATCAGCTGGCGCAAAAGGAAGGGGAAACGGTGGTGCTGTAGGATTAAGAGCCCCACCAGCGCGGCGGGGCAGCAGGCGTTATTCGACGACTGAGATGCTGTTACCTTCAAACACCACGGTCTGACCGCTGACAATCTTGCAGCGTTTACGGGTTTCCACCACGCCATCAACGGTGACATGGCCTTCGGCGATCAGCGCTTTGGCGCGTGCGCCGCTTTCTACTAAACCTTCCAGCTTCAGCAGATCGCACAGGTCGACGTGCGGGTGTTTACCTAAAGAGAAAGTGGCCATTATTCTACTGCTCCATCATCAAAAGTTTCGCAGGCGTACAGCGTATTCTGAATCAGTGTTGCCACGGTCATTGGGCCTACGCCGCCTGGTACTGGGGTAATATAAGAAGCGCGCTCTGAGGCGGCGTCGAAGTCGACATCTCCCACCACTTTGCCGCTCTCGAGGCGGTTAATCCCCACATCAATGACTACCGCGCCCGGTTTGATCCAGTCGCCCGGAATAAAGCCCGGTTTGCCCACCGCAACCACCAGCAGATCGGCATGTTCCACATGGTGGCGCAGATCTTTGGTGAAGCGGTGAGTGACGGTGGTGGTGCAACCGGCCAGCAGCAGCTCCATGCTCATCGGACGTCCGACGATATTGGACGCGCCCACCACCACGGCATTCATGCCGAAGGTATCGATGTTGTAGCGTTCGAGCAGGGTAACGATGCCGCGAGGCGTACAGGGGCGCAGCTTAGGCGCACGCTGGCACAGGCGACCCACGTTATACGGATGGAAACCATCCACGTCTTTCGACGGAGAAATGCTTTCCAGCACCTTCACGTTATCGATGCCGGCCGGTAAAGGCAGCTGAACCAGGATCCCGTCGATTTCGCCATCGTGATTCAGGGTGTCGATCAGCTCAAGCAGCTCGGCTTCGCTGGTGGAGGCGGGCAGATCGTAAGAGCGGGAGAGGAAACCCACTTCTTCACAGGCACGGCGTTTGCTGCCGACATAAATCTGCGAGGCCGGGTTCTCACCGACCAGAACGACAGCCAGGCCCGGGACGCGTTTTCCAGCGGCCAGACGCTGCTGTACTTTTACCGCAACCTCTTGTCGCACCTGCTGCGCAATCGTTTTACCGTCAATAATCTTTGCTACCATCAGAGAGGGGATCCATCTGTGTTGAGTTAATACGGGGATTGGCGCCTATTTTGTCAGAAGCGGGCGCTGCTGTCAGGCACAGTTTCAAGGCAGACTGTTCAATAGTGCAGCAACAGAGCACTTCAGCCCGATAAATCGTTGACTCAGCAGGTGCGCACCGTATAATTCGACGCAGTTCACAATGCGCCCTTAGCTCAGTTGGATAGAGCACCGGCCTTCTAAGCCGTAGGTCACAGGTTCGAATCCTGTAGGGCGTACCATTCTCTCTTCTGCTTATCTCTCTACAACCTTCCTTCACTTTAATTCAGTTAATAGCACTTCTTAAATGTTCACTCCGGTTCTGCAACAGCAATTTATTCAACGATCATCCGCCCGTTCAATGGCTGGACAGGACGGTTATTGTGTTGCCCCAGTGCACGTTGAAATTTAGCCAACTGATCGGCCGATAATTGCACGCTATTTTTCATGACTATCCAGCGCAATCCTTCAGTGCAGGGTGGGGTGGTCAGCGAGCCACTAAAGCGGTAATAATGTCGGTCTGTTGGGAACAGCGGAGTGAGATCAAAAGATGCGGATACCGGCACCGCCTCGTTTTTCTCTGCGGGCATATTGTTGAGAATAGGGTTGAGCGCAGCATTTTCATTGCCGACGTCAAACATGACGGCTACCACGGCAATCTCACCTGTATCACTGGTGTGAACAAAGTGCACCTCAAGCGGATAGTGTTTGCCATTAATCACATTTTCACTTGGCGTGTGGAAGTGATATTGGCGTAACGTGAAAGTTTCATTATCCAGTTGGAAATCGTCGCCATCATTGACGGTTACCTGAATAGTATGGCCATTATTCACTACGCTCTCAGCGGCATTATGCACCACCAGATTTAAAGGCGGTATGTCTGCGTCAAGCACCCCGCTGATGTCGACAGGAGACTGGAATTTACCCGTCTTACAGGTGCTGAATGTATCGCTAAGCGCCCCCCATTCTGCTGGGCCAGCTTTCCCTTCATAACTCCAGTGTGGTGTTGTTTCAGCCAGAGCAGAAAGAGAACAGATTAAAAGTGAAGCGATAAGTATCTTTTTCATATTTATTCCAGAATGTGAATAAGTATAAGGCAGAGTGATGAGGTGTAAACTGAATGATGCATTACTGAGGGGGGGATTATCATGATTAATGTCAATAGAACGTGAAGCAGTGCGAATACATTTTCTAACCGAAACGTATTAGAAATAAACTTGAATTCCAAATCAGGCCAAAAACATAGCGTTAAATAAAAGGTTGATTATTCAACTGAAAATGAGTCATAGTCCGCACATAATTTCAGTTTTCACAGCAAGAGGGATGTATGTTAAAAACGTATTTTTTCCTGGGCTTAGCGATTGTCGCTGAGGTGATTGCGACAAGTAGTTTAAAAAGTTCAGACGGTTTTACCCGCTTGTGGCCGGTGATCATCACCGTTATTGGATATGCGGTTGCTTTCTTTTGCTTATCACTTACCCTCAAAGTGTTACCTACGGGGATCGCTTATGCTATCTGGTCCGGGGTCGGCATTGTGTTGATCTCAATTGTCAGCTATCTGCTTCATGGGCAGAAACTGGATAATGCAGCACTCTTTGGTCTGGCATTGATCATTGCTGGCGTATTGGTCGTGAATATATTCTCAAAATCTGTCACGCATTGATTTAACATCTGCATGATGGCGGATCCCGGGGTATCAGGAAAATCCCGCCCGGAAACCCTGGGCGGATCCCGCAAGGGATTACACGTAAATCACCTTCACTTCTGTGCATGATCTCGTTTATATAAAGCCCACTCTTCGATATGTTCACCGCCTGGCAACGTACAGTATCCTGTTTTTCCAGAATCAGCATCAATGATGCTCAGTTCCCCACCTTTTTGGTGACAATAAACGGATGCGGGGTTTGCCATATTGAGGGGGACATTGCTCTTCACCGTGGATGTATGACAGGCGGTTAATGCCATAGCCGTGGATAAAATGAGTAGGAGTTTCATGATAATTCCTTAATGAATATTAAATTTAAGCGACCGCTAATTTTAGCAAACATGAAAAAGCTTTATTAAACCCATCTTCAACCAACTTCTGACCATTAGCAGAGCAGGGTGTCATCTTCATCTAATATTCGCTACAGACCAGGTAAGGCGTTGGCGTGGTCGCGAAAATCCATACGCCCGGGCGGATTTTTTTTATTCTCACATGATGTGGTCCGGCGGTGTTGCTGAGGTAAAAATCCGGCAGGTACTTTTTAAGCACGGCGGGATCGCTGCCATTGAGTTCCAGCACGCCGTTTGGTTTTTGCGTGAAAGCGAATTCGCCATCTTTTTGGGTGTAAAGAAACTCTTTTTCAAGACTGATGTCAGATTGCTTCAAACCATCGCGGAAGAACGTTCCGTTCATCGAGGTAAAACCATCGCCATGATTGAGATTATAATTAATTGATAAACTTAAAACTTCATTACCGTCGTGGATGGAAAAATTTGATGTGCAGAAAAAAGTATCTTCCCGGTAAAGTGTTTTTTTACTAAGAAAGTATCCAAGAGCGGCACAGATCAGCAGAACGGCTAACATAACAACATGGTGTAATTTTATTTTTTTCATTCTTATTGGCCGCTCTCACTATAAAAATCGGACACACAGAGTGACGTTTTGTCGTTGGTCAATGCATTTATCGGTTTTGAACAGCGGAATAAGGATACTTCAAGAGACGGTGGGTAATTGGTCAGATACCACCATTTCTCTTTTCCGCAGGTGACTGCTTTCTCAGCGATAAAACGGTCAAAAAAGCCGTTACCTCTCAGGGAGTAATTCCTGAAAACCTGACAGTCCTGAACGTTATCTATTTTGACAAATTCTGGCGCGATATAATCCGGGATAGTGTCTTCTCCCAGTGAGTTTGATATCAGCCAGGTCACACCAAAAACCGCGCAACAGGCTGCGACAAATAATACTTTGCGGAAAAGTGGGCGCCGGTTCACACCACCCATCGCTGAAACAGAAGAAGGCTCTGAAACAGAAGAAGGCTCTGAAAGAGAAGACGAGGTAGCGACATCAGGAACGGTTTCATCGATGAAAATGGCAGGTTCTGGCTCTGCTGTCGATTCCTCATAAACACATTCAACTGGAAAACTCGCAGGGATAAGGAAGCCGCGCTTCGGTATGGTTTTAATTATCTCATCCGAAACACCTGATGAGGCAAGTGCCTTTCGCAAAATAGACATATTCTGATACAAGGTATTGGGCGACACCATCATTCCCCTGGATTCCCAGGCAAATGCGAGCAGCTCATTATGTGAGACAACATCTCCCTTATGTTGCAACAACGCCAACAGACACAAACTGGCCGGGATAGCCAGAGTCACCAGATTGTCTGTATCGTCAATCAGACCTAGTGAGTGGGTGACCGGGTCATAGGCCACCTTGCCCTCAAGGTGATACTTTTTTATCTTCATTGTTATTATCAAGCTTTTTATTTTAATTTAAGGTTGTGAATCACACTATCATAGAAGTTCACGTCTTCCAATCTGGCGTAAAACATTGACATTATGACATAAACTCCCAGATGGTTAGGTCATAAAACGCATCATGTTTTTCTCATAAATGAACCCAGTCAGATGAGGAATGTATGAGTAATTTATGAGTAGATTATTTTTTTGGGAGGGAGTGACATATCTCATGCCAATAAGGGGGGAAAGGCTAGAAATTGAGTCGAAGCTTTTCAAATCCGTTAAACAATCGCCAATGAATGAACGCGACCAGTGCCCCACGGCCTGTCACCGTGGGGCTTTGCCTTATTTCCGATTTAAAATGCGCAGGAAATCCGTTTTGCTGGAAATCAGCGACAGCGCATTAGAAATGATCTCATCACTAAAAATCGACGCGACGTCTTTCAGCACATCTATGTGCTCTTTCTCTTTAGCAATCACCCCAATGGCGATAAACATCACGTTGCTTCTGTCCCAAATCACGCCGTCGGGGAACTGAAAGATCTCCACGCCGGTTTTCAGGATGATACCCGTTTGCGATTTCGGTAAATGGGGCAGGGTGATCCCATTGCCAAGGAAGGTCGAGACCTGATGCTCTCTTTCATTGAGGAAAGCGATACAGTCCTGGCTGACATAGCCCTTGGCCTTAAACTCTTTCCCCACCATCGCTAAAACATCGGCTTTATTTTTTGCCTGACATCCCAGATGAAGATTCTCTACGGTAATCGTATCAATCATTGCCCGTCTCCTTTCATTTTCCAAAGCGTGAAGGGTTTAATTACCCGCAGACAGCTCTTCTTCAAGTTGTTCCAACGATTTATTGGATGTTTCTGGCAACGCAATGATCACAAAGGCGATGGCCAGATAGTTGATGGCGGCAAAAATCAGGAACACCGGCCCAAGGCCAAGTTTAGCCTCCAGCACTGGGAACAGGTAACTGACGATGGCATTCATCACCCACATAAAGAATACCGAGATGCCCATCGACAGGCCGCGGATTTTCAGCGGGAAGAGTTCCGCCAGCACTACCCAGGTCAGGAAGCCCATCGTCCCCTGCATCACGCCAACAAACAGTGCCCCCAGCAGCCAGATGGTGGTGGCCTTCATATCGCCGGTAAGATAATAGTCTGCCGCCGCGATAAGCAGGTGCAGCGTTGCCATCAGGGCAAAACCAGAAATAATCAGCGTTTTACGTTTGAAGCGATCCACCAGATACAGCACGCCAAACAGCATACCGCCGACAGAGAATACCCCGTTCAGCACGTTACAGATCAACGATGTCCGTTCCGAGAAGCCGGCCGTTTTAAGGATTTCGGTGCCGTAATACATGATAACGTTTACGCCGGTGGTTTGCTGAATCGCGGCCCAGGCAATGCCGACCAACAGTAATTTCAGTATCCAGGGCGTCTTAAAGATAATCTCCATGGCACCACGGGTATGCAGCTTTTTTTCCTTTTCAATCTCCATCAGCGTGATGATGTCTTCGTACTCCTTAACCGCACGCGCTTCAGGGCGGATCTGCTTGAGGATCACCAGCGCTTCTTCGCGACGTCCTTTACTGATCAGCCAACGCGGGCTTTCCGGTGAACGCCACATCCCCACCAGCAGTAATACCGACGGTATCGCCTGCACCATTAACATATAGCGCCAGACTTCAGGCAGGTGTCCCCACATAAAGCCAATTGCCGCATTAATGGCGAAGGCGGCCAGCTGTCCAATCACGATCGCCACCTCGTTCAGACCGGTCAGCTTGCCGCGCATTTCCGTCGGTGCAACTTCGGAGATAAAGGTGGGTGCCGTGACCGAGGCGCCTCCTACGGCATAGCCGAGGATGAATCTGGCCAATAACAGTGTGGTGACATTGGGAGCCATTGCGGAGCAGATTGCCCCGATAAAGAAGATAAAAGAGAGCCAGAGTAAATATTTTCTACGTCCAAAGAAGTCAGCGAGCTTTCCCCCACAGACGCTACCGATGGCGGCACCGATCAGCAGCACGCTCATTACCAGGCCTTCGGTGGTCGGCGTCAGGGCCATATTCTCTTTCAGTGAAGAGAACGCGCCGTTAATGACGCCGGTGTCATAACCAAAAAGCAAACCGCCAAACGTGGCAACCAGTGCAATCTGATGTAATCGTTTTCTCTGATGTTGATTAAGGTGCATCGCCAAAGACATTTTTTACCCTTTCTATTTGATTATCCGTTAGAGCCAGCACGGTTAAAACCAAATGACCTCTTTTCCTCTGTTATCGCAGGCTGACAACATAGGGTGCCATTGGCTGACCGGGAACCCGTTTCTGGCTATCCAGCGGTGAGGGACTCACCGAGCGATATCGTCAAAGAAGATAGCATTATGTTTGAAATAAAAATTCTACTTAGCTCACACTGCGATTGATTGATTTCGTTATTGGCGTTTTTTGGTTTTTTTGTTCGATTTAGGTGATTCAATTCCAGCACACAACTTCATGATTTTTATCTTTCTTTTTAATTACCCTGATTTTGCCTGCCCATTTTTTGCAGAAATGGTTAACTGAGAAAAGCCAGGTTAGTATATTCCTTAAGCATTTTATGTTCATTTTATGGCTTTTTTGGAAGAAAAATTCCATTATAAAAGTAGGTGTTTTCCTGCCAGCTTATGCAGCGTTATGCTGAAATTCAGGCAAAAAAAAACCACCCGATGGATGGCTTGTTGGTGCGGGTACCGATGTTAAACCGGTCTTGGTGAGAACTGACCAATCACCTCTTCGGCAACGTCATGCTCAATCGGCTGGTTATGCGCAATCAGGTAGCGCTTTTCCCCCAGGCTGAACAACGTTAAGTCATAAGGTTCATCGTCGAAGGTCAGGGTTGCCGGGAAGGTTGGGCCGCCCTCATATTGCTGGAAGCTGACTAAGTTACCCCCGGTACCGGTCAAAATTAAGATGTCGTACGTCATGGCTTGGATCCCTGCAATGCGGTGTAAATTCCGCATCAGTATACCGCGCTGGACATAAAAGGGGAGAGCCTGCCCCGTTGCGGAGGCAGGCTGAACGGCAGATTAGAAGCTGTAGTTGGCGGTAACCGAGACGTTACGTGGTTCGCCGTAAACGGTGTTTCTGCCGACGTCGATGTTGTAGCTCTTATCGAACAGGTTGTTCAGGTTCGCCTGCACCGACAGTTGCTTCGTCACGCGATAGCGGCTGAACAAATCCACCAGCGCATAGCTGCCTTGCTCAGCATATATCGTGCTGGCACCGTCTGGACCGTCAACATGATCCCAGGTGTGAGTCTGCCAGTTGATGCCGCCACCCACCGTCAGATCCTGCAGCATCGGCAGCCGGTAGCTGGTGAACAGTTTCAGCGAGGTGCGCGGCTGGGTCGGATTCAGTGCCTGATCGTCCCCGTCTTTCGCCACATAACGGGTGGCACCAAAGGTCATCTGCAGATTGTCGGTCACCGCACCGTTGATTTCGAACTCAACGCCTTTACTGACCGTGCCATCCTGCTCGTAATACGCGTAATCGCTGGTGCCCGGGATCAGCGCGTAATCCGTTGCGCCAAGGTGATCCTGCTCGATGCGGAATACCGCCAGCGATGCGGTCACCCGGCTGTTCATCCAGTCGCCTTTAATCCCGGTCTCGTAGCTTTTTCCGGTGACGGGTGCAAGGTAAGCGCCACTGGCATTACGGTAGGTCTGCGGTTTGAAGATCGAGGTATAGCTGGCGTAAGCAGAATAAGTATCGTTGATGTCATACACCAGGCCCGCATACGGCGTGATGTTGTTCTTCTCGGTATTCTCCGTCAGCGTGTCTGCAGAGTATTTGGTGTAGCGCGCGCCGAGGATCAGATGCAGCGGATCCGCCAGCGAAATGCGTGTCGCCATATAGGCTGACTTCTGATGAATAGTGTTGTCTTCCGACAGCGCCTGATCGTCCCAGTCGGGTTCAGGATAATTGCCCCAGTTATTGAAGTCGCCAACATCGGCTGACGTCAGGTTGGTGAAGGCGCTGAAATACCGATCGTTCTGGCGGATATAACTCACACCAGCCATCAATTCATGTTGACGCCCCAACAGCTCGTAAGGCCCGCTGACATACGCATCAAGCGCATTTTGTTTACGTTTGGCGCTGTTATACCCGGTGCCGCCTAACAGGTCGTAACCCGCATAAGGTCCGACGCCGATACCGGTACTTTTATCAAAGTAACCGTCGATATACAGCGCCTTACTGTCCATCGTCGCTTCGGTGTGGCTGCCACTCAGGTTAAATTCCCAACCGTTATTGAAGCTCTGCTTCAGGCTGGCGAAGACCTTTTTCGAGTCACTGTCGTTATACGCCCAGTCTGGTGCCGTATTGGTACTGCGGTCGTAATGGGTTCTGCTACCATCCAGATAGAAGGTAGGCAAGCCGCCCCAGGTATTGCCCGCGATGTGGTTTTCCTGGTAGTCATAACCGACGGAAAGGGTGGTGGAGTCGGTCAGATCCGCATCCACTATGCCGTAGAGGAATTTCTTCTGGCTGTGATAGCGATCCAGCCAGCTGTCACCGTCCTGGTAGCCAGCCACAATGCGGCCACGCACGTTACCCGACTCGGTCAGCGGCGCAGATAAATCGGCGACATAGCGTTGATTGTCCCAGCTGCCGTAGCTGGCCGAGACGTTGCCGACAAATTCTTTGCTGTCCGCATGCTTGTGCACCATGTTGACCGAGGCCGCCGGGCTGCCGGCACCGGTCATCAGACCGGTTGCGCCGCGAACCACTTCAACCCGATCGTAAATCGCGGTATCAGAGAGGGTATCTCCAATGTTCCAACGCGGATCGACCAGCACCGGAACGCCATCAACCTGATAGTTGTCGATCATAAATCCGCGCGAATAGAAGTTGCTGCGGTTCGCGCCGGAGTTAAATTCAGAGATGCCGGTGGTGTTTTTCAGCACGTCGTTCAGGGTTTCCAGCTTCTGATCTTCCATGCGCTGTTTGCTGATCACGCTGATCGACTGCGGGGTATCACGCGCTGTCAGGGCCATTTTCGTGGCCGCGCGGGTGACGGGAACGTTGTAATCCGTATCAGCGGTGGCAGCGCTGTCGTCCGTGGTGGCATTGACCACCAGGTTTTGTTCTTTCTGCGCCGTTTCTGCGGCAGAAACCGGCAACGCAGAGGCAATAAGAACGGCAAGCAGTGACAATGACGGCGTAGAAACGGGGGTGAATCTGGATCCGCTGGCGCGATTTCCCTGGGAAGAGCAAGGAGCAAAGAACATTATTTACCCTCAAAATGATTTTATTATTTTTACTTCGCGAAATGCAGAGCAAGAAAATTCCTGAACGCACCAAAAAAGCGAATGAGAAGTATAATCATTTTGATTGGCAATGCAAAAGAATGTAATGAACTATTGCGAGGTGTTGTTGTCCACGCTTTTCCTTACAGTTTAACCAGCTGGCGACCCGCAACAATTGTTGTCAGCACAATGGTGGCGACAGCCAATAAATGCAGGATTAAATCTGGCATAACCAGATGGATCGGGTGGCAAAGCGTTAGCATCACCAGAGCCATGCACGCCGTACCGGCGCCGGCCGCAGCCAGACTTTTTACTGGATAAATCGCCCGCGTCTGGCGCAGATAGCCAATCATAATCGCCGCCATCGGCACGCTGACCACCAGCATAAACAGGTAGCAATTGGTACCTTCACCCTGACCATGAATCGGGGAAACGCTGCGCATATTGAACAGGATGCTGCCGAGCCAGAATACCGCCAGAGGCACAAACCACTGCCAGCTTAAAGGACGGCGACCGGCAATGCTGGTCAGAAAGGCATTACGGATCGCCAGGGTTCCGGCGATAAATGCCAGCACCAGCTGAAAAATCGCCCATCCCATCCCAGGCTGAGACCAGTCGGTCAGGCTGCGGTGCACCAGCAAACTGGCTGCCGCGCCGCAGGGCAGGGCCATCACTATCGCGGCGACCACACGCCAGCCGGTGGGTGGCATCCTTTTGACCGGCGCCGCGCTTCGGCTGAGTTTTTCAATTAAGGCATTATGATCGGTCATGCTTTGCTCCAAAACGGCGAAGATTAGTCAACGCGCGATGCAAAAGTGACTTTACGGCCGGAACCGTCAAATTATTCTGCGTGGCGGCTTCCGCCAGGGTCATCTCCCGCAGATGTACATGCTCAACGATTTGCCGCTGTCGGGATGAGAGTTGATTAAGATACAGGCTCAGCTCTTCCCGGGCTTCCGGTCGCTCAGGCTCGACAAAAGAGGTCGACGAATAGGTGGCGGTGTCGTCTTCCTCCTCCACTTCCCAGTGACGCTGGCGGCCGCGTCGGCGAAGCGCATCCACCGATCGCGCCTGGGTAATGGCCATCAGCCACGGCAAAAAGGGGCAGGCGGGATCGTAGGTATGGCGGACGCGGTGAATGGCCAGCAGAACATCCTGAATCACGTCTTCAACCAGTACCGCATCGTCAACGTGCTTATGCACCAGGGTGCGGATCACCGGCACCAGCTCGGTCAGCAGGCGAGTGTAGGCCTGCTGTTTTCCAGCCTGAGCTTGCGCCATCAAATCTGGCCATTCATCACGTTGCGTCCCGGATTTAGCCATCCACCGCCTTTATGTCACGTCCTGCTTTGATCACGCTTTTTTGCCGCTCGCCTGGTTAAGGGCATTCACCACGATCGACGGGGTCAATACCTGCGGTAACACCTTCGGTGCACTGCCATCTGCCGGATAAACCACGTACAGGGGCAGACCGCCCTGGCCGAATTCGTTCATCGCATCATCAATGTCGGGGTTAAATTTCGTCGAGTCGGCAACCATATATACCGTGCCGGTGCGCAGCAGCGCCTCTTTCACCGCCGTGGTGGAGAGCGTGGTGCGCTGGTTTACCTGACAAGTAATACACCAGGAGGCGGTGAAGTCCACCATGATCGCTTTACCGTGCCCGCGCGTCTCGGCAACGGTTTGTGGCGACCATTTCACCTGGGTAACGGCTTCGGCGGTTTGTCCGTCAGGCAGCGGGGCGCCAGGCTGGATAATGCCGGTCACCGGCGCAATCACTGCCACCAGCAATGCGGCGGTAACGGCATACAGCAGCTTGTGCGATTTTTCACGAAAACGTCGTTTTTGCGCGATGCCGTAAAGCCAGCCGGCAAAACCGAGCAGCACCGAGCTGGCGAGGATCGTCGCCAGTGCGCCGGTACCGGCCTGTTGCGCCAGCACCCACACCAGCCAGGCGTAAGCACCAAACATCGGGAAGGCGAGGCCGTGTTTAAGCACATCCATCCACGCGCCAGGGCGAGGCAGGCGTTTTGCCAGCGGCGGGAACAGCGACACCAACGTAAAGGGGGCGGCGAATCCCAACGCCAGCGAGAAAAATATCGCCAGCGAGACGGCCGGCGGCTGAACCAGCGCATAGCCAATCGCACTGGCCATAAACGGCGCGGAGCAGGGCGTGGCGACCACGATCGACAGCGCACCGGTCAGCGCCGAACGCACTAACGCACTGCGACCGACTTCGATTTCGCCCGCGCGCTGCAACGAAAGCCCGACTTCAAAGACGCCAAGAAGATTCAGCGCCGCTCCCAAAATAATCAGCGCCAGGATGGCAATAACCAGCGGCGACTGGAGTTGAAAACCCCAGCCCACCGCATCACCGGTGGCCCGCGCCGCCAGCAGGATGCCCGCCAGCGCCATCATGGTGACGACCACGCCCGCCAGGAAGGCCAGTCCCTCGGCGCGTGCCGCCGACGAGCTCCCCTGATGACGCAGTAAACCCAGCGCCTTCAGGGAGATCACCGGAAACACGCACGGCATAAAGTTGAGGATAATGCCGCCTAAAAAGGCGGACAAAATAGCAGTTAACATAACGGGCCTCAGCAGGCTAAAGGGTGACCGGCAAACTCAGGATCAGGAATGCGAAGCAGAGTATTGTTTCACCGCGTCCATGGCTTTCTCAATATGAGTATCCGGGTTGCGGTCGGTGAAGCTCAGCAGGATCTTGCCGTCTGGCGCGATGACATATGAGGTACGGTCAGAGACGGTTTTGCCTTTGATCTGCATGGTGGTCTGGTATTCGCTGGCCACTTTCGCGCCAGGATCGGCAGCTACGGTGAATTTATCGCGGCATTCCAGTTTAGAGAACTCGCCAATCTGCTCGGTATTGCCGGCGGTCACGCCAACCACGCTGGCACCCAGCTTTTTAAAGCCATCGGTCGCTTCGGCAAAGTCATGGGCTTCAATGGTACAGCCTTTGCTGAAGGCCACCGGGAAGAAGTAAAGCACCACCGGGCCTTTTGCCAGCGCCTGCTGCAGCGAGAAGGTCAGCGGCTTGCCCGCCAGTGCGCCCTGAAGTTTAAAGTCCGGGGCCTGCGCGCCGACCGGCAGTGCGGCGTATGCGTTGATGGCAGGCATCGCGAGGCTCATAACAGCAGCGGCGGTAACGGAACAGAGAAGTTTTTTTGTACGGTTCATGTCGGGCTCCAACAGGGTTACAGGAAGTGCGTTGATAAACAGTTCGCTGTTACGCTGCGGAAAGTTTCGCGCAGGGAAAAATAAATCGCATTTTTTTTGAAATAAAACAGGCGAAGGGGAACCTGCGCCGGTTCAGGGCTGGCGCAGGTTTTGTTTCATGAGGGGAAAAGCCTGGGGTTACAGCGGTTTCCTGGCGGTTTCTTTCGCCGCCAACACCGCCAGTAAGGTGACGAGTAGCGCCACCGAAACATAGCAAGATACGGCTAACGTGGTGCTGAACTCGGTAAACAACGTGGTAATGATCAGCGGCGCAAAGCCGCCGCCAACAATTCCCGACAGCGTATAGGCTAACGAAGAGCCGGCGTAGCGCACGCGGGTCGGGAATTGCTCGGTAACAAACGCCGCCTGCGGGCCATACATGATGGCGTGAACCTGCAGGCCACCGATAACCGCCAGGCAGATCAGCACCGGATGGGCGCTGTCGAGCAGCATAAAGAACACGAAGGACCAGACGATCGCCAGCACCGCGCCCATGATGTACACCGGGCGGCGTCCCCAACGATCGGACAGCGCGCCAAACATCGGCACGGTGATGGCGTTGCCCAGCGCGCCAAGCATGGTCGCCATTAGCGCCACCGGACGCGGCAGGTGCAGCACGGTCGTTACATAGGTCAGCGTAAAGACCACGACCAGGGCGTAAAGCACATCGGAACCAATGCGGGCACCGCCCGCCACCAGCAGCGGACGCAGATGGTGGGTGAACACCTCTTTCACCGGCGTGTGGGTGGTATTTTTCGCTTTTTCTAACGCCAGAAAAGCGGGCGTTTCACCAACGCCACGGCGCAGCCATAAGCCAAAAATCACCAGCAGCAGGCTGAGTACGAACGGAATACGCCAGCCCCATTGCTGGAAGTCTTCTGGCGACAGAAACACCGTCACCAGCGTAATCAGTCCGGTGCCAATCAGCGTGCCGCAGGACGGCCCGACCTGAGCGAATGACGCGTTGCGGCCACGCTGTTCCGGTTTGCCATGCTCCATCGACAGCAACACCGCACCCGCCCATTCTCCGCCCAGCGCGATGCCCTGAATAAAGCGCAGGCTGACCAGCAGCAGCGGACTCCAGATCCCCCAACTGGCGTAGCCCGGCAGCAGGCCCATCAGCGCGGTGGTGACGCCCATGATCACCAGCGTGGTCACCAGCACGAACTTACGCCCCAGCACATCGCCCAAATGACCGAAGATCATGCCGCCGACCGGGCGCGAGACGTAGCCGACCGCATAGGTTGAGAAGGCCAAAATGGTGCCCACCAGCGGGTCAAACGACGGGAAAAAGACGTGGTTGAAAATCAGCGCGGCCATGATGTTGTAGACGGTAAAGTCATACCACTCCAGCGCGGTGCCGATTGAACTGGCCGCCGCCAGACGACCGGTTTTTGGCGTTGCCTGTTCACCGCTGGCGGTTTTTGGTCGCAGGGTATCTGTAGATGAAACACTCATGATTGCACCTCCTGCGCGGTCAACTGCCAGCCGAGAGCGTAGTGCATCACCGCATTATGGCGAAGTGCCAGCACATCACAGGCCTGGGACGCCAGCCTTTGCGCGGCTTCAGCGCTGCTGGATTCAATCAGCATCATCGGCAGAAGCTGTCGGTTGTCTGTTGACTCTTTCGGCAGCGGCGTGCTGAGCATCGCGTCCGGCGTTAACAGGCTGGAGTGAATAAAGCCGGGCTGCGCAAACAGCGTTTCACCCAGTTGGGCAATCTGGCTTTCCGCCGTGCCCGCGGCCAGCGTTAAAATGGCGAGATGGCTGCCAGAACCCAGGCCAACCTGGGCGCTGATGGTGCAAACCCGGCGCATCGGCGACTGCATTTTTTGCAGACAGGCCTGCGACCAGGCCGTTTGTTGCGTGAAGGCCGCGTGATAGGCGGGGGAAGTGAAGCTTTCCAGCGAGTCGGTTTTATACAGGCCAAGATATTTGCGTCCGCCTTGCAGCGACTGATAGCGCGTACCAGAGAGAAAACCTTCAATTCTTACGCGTTCTTCAACGTGTTCGCGATCGTACCAGTGGTTAAAATCCGCTTCATCCTGTGCGGCGACGTCGGTGCAGACAAAAAGCATGCCCTGATTTTTTGGAGAAGTCATCATTAGTCCTGCCGTTTTCAGTGTCATGGTGAGAAGAGGTGTTTGCGGTTATCTGTCTGTTATTGCAGTGCTTTAAGCACGGTCTCGATCGCCAGCGCCCAGCTCATCAGCGCCTCGTCCTGCAGGGGTAACGCCGCGACCATTAAGCCGACCGGCGCCTGACCCTTTACCGAACAAGGCAAAGAGACGGCGCAGCCGTCAAGGAAGTTGATCACCGAAGGATTGCGCAGTGCGGCGCCGTTGACGCGGAAATAGGCCTCCTCATCGGCTTCCAGATCGGCAATACGCGGGGCAATAAACGGCACGGTGGGCATTAACAGCGCGTCATACTGCTGAACGATGTGGCTGACGCGCGCTTGCCAGTCGGCGCGTTGTTCCACCAGGCGCTGGCGATCGGCTTCACCCAGGGCTTCACCGCGACGAATGCGCGATACCACGCGCGGGTCATAACCTTCAGCACGTTGCGAAATCAGCGGCTGGTGCCATTCCCAGGACTCCAGCGCGGTAAATCCCCCGCAGGCATTAATGGCGGAAAGCTCGGCGATTTCCGTCAGCGGAATGGCAGAAACCCTGGCTCCGGCCTGTTTCAGCGCCAGCAAGGCCCGCTCAAACGCGGCGGCAACCTGGGTATCCAGACCCTCCAGCACCCCCGTCTGGGGCACTGCAAAATGGGCGTCGGCAAGGTTTTTTACCGTCAGCGATAACGGCCGGTCGGCTATCACCGCATCGAGTGCGACGCAGCTTAAGACGTCGTGAGTCAGGGGGCCGACAGAGTCGAGTGACGCCGAAAGCGGCAACACGCCGGCCAGTGAAATTCGGCGGGCGGTGGGTTTGTACCCGGTCAGACCGCAGAACGCCGCCGGGATACGCACCGATCCGCCGGTATCGCTGCCGATAGCGCCGAAAGCCATGCCATCGCTGACCGATACGGCGGCACCGGAGGACGATCCGCCGGGAATACGGCGTGCAGCGCGATCCCAGGGATTTGCCGGCGTACCGTAATGCGGATTAATTCCCAGGCCGGAATAGGCAAATTCGGTCATATTGGTTTTACCGACGATCACCGCCCCGGCTTGCAAAAGCTTGTCGACAATCGCCGCATGGGATTCGGCGACGGGCGCATCGGCCAGCACGGTGGAGCCGCCGGTGGTGGCTTCACCCTGCAGGTCAAACAGGTCTTTGATCGACACCGGCACGCCATCCAGCGGCGAAAGCGCGTTGCCGGCCGCCCGGCGCTGAGCCGAGGCTTCAGCCTGCTCGCGTGCCCACTGCGCATACACCTGGGTAAAGGCCCGCGAACCTTCACCTTCGCGAGCAGTTATCGCCGCCAGTGCCTGTTCGGTCAGCTGGACGGGGGTCACCGTACCAAGCTCCAGTTGTTCGATGGCCTGTTGCAGGCTTGAAGAGGGGTAAGAATTCATGGCGATACTCCCAGTTTCAAAGGGTGAAGATCGGGTTCAGGCTCAGGCGATAACCGGTAATTCAAGGCTGTGATAGTCGTGGCAAATGCGGCGGCCCAACTGCTCATCAACCAGCTCCATACGGAACTCTGTTGCAGGACGAATGCCACCTATTGCCGCGACGGTGCCGCAGGTCATGCCCAATCCTTCTGCCGGCACCTCACCATCTGGCAGATAGCGGCTTAGCAGGTCATCAGGTTTGCGCAGGCTGGCGAGCGTGCCTTCCTGATACAGACGAAATTCGCCGTCTTCTTTTATCCATGCGCGCAGTATCAGCTGGTCCCAGTGCCCGGCAACCTCCATCATTCTCCAGGCCTGCGTGGCGACAGGCTTCACGCACAGTTGTTTGGAGAGCGCGACGCTGTGCGATTCCAGTTCACGATCGGTGTGATCGGAGGCCAGCGAGACAAAGACTTCGCCCTGATGGGAGAAGATAAACACTTCCGCTTCGCCAGAGCTGGCGGTGCCAATCACTTCGACCGAATGACTTTGCGTCAGCTGGTTAGCGGCAACACGATAGAAGAGGGGAACTGCACTCGGACGGGGCACGCCAAGCGCTTCAAGTTCACTAATATGGTGCGAGATGGCGTCAGGATCGCGTCCTGCCCATCCGGCAATCACCAACATGTTGATGTCGACGCTCAGGCTTTCATTGGCTATTTTTGTATTACTATCAATATCTTGAGAGGGTTCAAGTGTGAAGGTCAGTTGCATCGGGAAAAGCCTCTTTGTCTGATCTGAAAGAAAACACAGTGAAATTTCACTATAACTTCATTTATCAAATAAGCGATTTCCGTGCCATGTTTTGTGTAGAATGTCTAAAAATCTTCTCAGCACGCGCTGGATATCAAGACTGATGTCACAGAAACGGAGGAACGACCGGTGAGCGAACAGTCAGGACTATCGTTAAACGAGCAGGCGTATAGCCGATTCAGGCAGGCATTGGTCACCCTGAGCTACAAGCCAGGGGAATATCTGAATACCGCGCAGGTGATGAGCGACCTGGAGATGGGCAGGACGCCGGTGAATCAGGCCATCCACCGTTTAGCCAACGAAGGATTGCTACAGATCATTCCGCGCAAAGGGGTGATGGTGTCACCGCTGTCGGTGGATGACGCGTTAGAGTTGATTGACGTCCGACTGGCCAATGAAATGCTGTGTATGCGGCTGGCCAGTTCGCGTATTTCTGCTCAGGAGCTGTCGGAACTCGACGCCATCAATCAGCAGATTGAAGCGGCCAGCGAACGCCGCGATCGAGACGAGATGATGCTGCTGGATAACCAGTTTCACCAGCTGTTGGCCAGAATTTCCGGCAATAAGATGTTGATGGATATTCTTAGCGTGCTGCATGGGCAATCGCAGCGCTTCTGGGCCAGCTCGCTGTCGAAAGAGGGGCATATGCAGGAAGTGATTGAGGAACATCGGGCGATTATCAGCGCGCTGGCCGCACGGGACGGGCAGGCCGCCGCCGAGGCCGCCGAAGTGCATATTTTGTCATTCCGCCATGCGCTGTTGCGTCGCTAACCGACTCACAATACCGCACCTGTTATCGATTGAAGCGGGCGCTCACCCGCTGTTTGCTTTATTCGCGGTATTAAATCTTCTCCCCCATCTTGAGTAAAGTTTCTACAGCGGTAAGATATCCTTCGTTTCCAGGGGGGGACCTTCAATGAAAAACGTCATCTTTAGTATGCTCGCTAAAATTTCAAAAATGGATGCGGAATCCAAGCAGTTAACCGCACAGGTGGAAGCGCAGTCCTTACTGATCGGGGCATTGACGCTGACGGTGGGTAAAAACGGCGGCATGACCCGAATGGTCGAGAGCGTGAACAAAGCCATCAATTCGGTACTTGATTCGCAAGATGATGTGCTGAGATCCGATGCGGATATTTTGCTGAACGAATTCCGTAACCTGCTGGAAGTGACGCGTCTTATCGAACAGGCTGATGCCGAACTCGATCAGGAGGCGCTGGCCGCAGCGGGCGGTGATTCACTGGGGATCTTGCCCCAGCCGAAGTAGGGTCACCTGACGCCGCTTCAAACGGGGCCGTGATGGGCCAACGTCACCGGCCTGCAGCTTATTTTTTCTTTTGTCCTGATGTGTGATGTCAGGCACCTATTGCGTAAAAGCACCTCCTATAGTTAACACACCCATATGGGGTAACGGAGGTGAATATGTCTGAACGTCCCGATGACCTTGAACCACTCCCAGATGATGCAGAGTTCCCTGAGGAGGAAGATGAAGATGAAGCCGGATTACCATTAGGCACGGACGATGTAGAAAATCCCGTTGAAGATGATGATGAGCCTGTAGATCCACGAGAAGACATCTGAATTCTCTGACAAACCGCCAGAATGGCGTGCGCCATACCCGATTTCGGGGGCCACGCCATCAGCGCGGTTTTTTTTCGTCCTGAATTCAGCTGTATTAACCCCGCTTCACACCGCCAGAGGCGTTTTCAACACATCTTGTTGAGTTTTGATATGTTATATCATAACATTTATTCCTCTGTTACTTTTCGAGGATTCAATTTTGGCTGGTCACTTTGGAAAATTTGCGTTAGCTCTGAGTACTCTTCTGGTCAGCGGACAGGCGCTGTCGCATGGTCATCATTCGCACGGTGCGCCGTTATCGGAGGTCGAGCAGAAGGCGGCTGACGGGGTGTTTGACGACAAAAACGTCAAGGACCGCAAGCTGGAAGATTGGGATGGCGTCTGGCAATCCGTTTATCCGCTGCTATTGAAAGGCGAACTGGATCCGGTATTCAGGAAAAAAGCGGAAAAGGATAAGAGTAAAACCTTCGAGGATATTAAAACCTATTACCGCAAAGGCTATGCCACCAACATTGAGAGCATCGGCATCGAGAATGGCACCATGGAGTTCCACGTGGGCGAGCAGGTCAGTAGCTGTAAGTATGACTATGCGGGCTACAAAATCCTGAACTATGTCTCTGGTAAGAAGGGCGTCCGCTATCTGTTCACCTGCTCTGATGCCAGCAGCAAAGCCCCGAAATTCGTGCAGTTCAGCGACCATATTATCGGTCCGCGTAAGTCGTCCCACTTCCATATCTTCACTGGCAATACCTCCCAACAGGCGCTGTTGGCCGAAATGGACAGCTGGCCGACCTACTATCCGTTCCAGATGACGGACGAGCAGGTGGTTGACGAAATGCTGCACCACTAAGGCGATAATTGCCCCGAGCGGGGGTGATTATCTGCGCCGTTCTACCCGTTATCAGGACGAAAAAAAGCCCACTCGAAGGTGGGCTTCTTCTCACTTGCCGGATAGTAGGAGTACCCAGCATGTTCATGAATAGGGCGATGAGGTGACTACCATACAGTGATCTCATCAGATAGACAGCCTTGATCAAAGTTTAGTCAGCTTTAGGCCGGGCAGGGCAATAATTAATTAGTAAGCAGGCTAATAATAACTATAGCAAGAAGTGCTAAGAATCATCTTAAGGATTGCGGGATAATCTCTCTCGCCCCCTTCAAGAGCTAAGCCAATGCGAGTGCCGGAGATAAGCGCCGGATGGGGAGCAGTATTTAAAGAGGTCGCCATTCGGCGGCCTTTTCTCGTTTTGGCTTTCATGCAGAATGCGAGAACGAACAGAATAAAAAATAATCAGCAGTGGTATGATTAGGCCCATTCACCAAAAAGGTCGACGATAATGTCCTTCTTAAATCAGCTTATGGGCAGAATGACCAAAGGAACCTCTCAAACAAAATGCCCGGTTTGCGGTAAATCATCACAACAGTCATTCGCCAAAGTGAACCGTGAACAAACGCTCCTTTGTCCGCACTGTAAATCCCTGTTCGTCGTCCATCCTTAAGGCCCAGCTGAGCTATACTTTAGCTACCGAATAATGGGTGAAGGAGGTCTTATGCTCACAGACCCGGAAGTCAAAAGGTGGGCCTCACTGATGCTCACATCCGCCTTGCGCGGAGGCACGTGTAAAGAAACCATATGTCAGCAAATTGTTCTGTTGCGGACGCGTCATGGTACAGATGCACTGGAAGAGGTGTTAGAAGCAATGCTGTTGGAGGCGGGCCGTATCGGCACCTTGCACAGCGATGGCACCTTGTATGTCCAGCAGAGTGTTAACAAACCCGACCGACGCCCGCACTGATCGTTGCTGTTTCAGTTAAATCTGCCGCCTTCCTGACGTGGATCTCACTATTAAACGGGGTCCAGTTCACGAAGGCGGCTTTTTATGGGCCGCAGGTTGCGGCGGCGGGGCAGCAAGCCAGAGCTGTCATCAATATGCGATTATTTGTCAGCGGAAAATTGCACGTCAGTGGTGGTGGCAAGGGTAACAAACGGACCCGACAGCGTTTTATTGTGATGGTCGATAATCTGCTGCGGAGATAAGTAACCATTGTCCACCGTGGTGTGCGCATCTGAGATCAGCACCGCGGCAAACCCCTGTTCAGCTGCCGCGCGACAGGTGGTGTCGACGCAAAATTCCGTTTTCATTCCGGCAATAATTAACCGCTTGATCCCTTTCTGTTTGAGCTGTTGCTGCAGTTCAGTGTCCCTGAAACAGCTGGGAAAACGTTTTGTGAAGATCACATCTTTATCCGCATCCACTTCCAACTCAGGGATCAATTGGGTTAACGGGCCCTGTTCACAAAAAGGCGAATTATCCGGTCCAATATGACGGGCATAAAAGACCGGTGCGCCAGCCTGTTTCGCTTTTTCAATGAGCTGGCAAATATTAGCCAAAACGGATCCCGCTGCCTGTGGGGCGGGTTGTCCATAAAAAAGGCCATGCTGCATATCAATCACTAACAGCGCACTTTCAGATCTCACCATGTTGCGTTTCCTTTCAGATGGTCATGAACGGTGGATGACACCATTACCGTGCCGATCAATGACCACTTCACCGTCCTCTTAGTTAAATGCATCCTGCTGCGGGTTTGGCAAAATGTCCAGAACCATCTTCTGATGGACGACAGAGTTTGGTGCTGAGCGGCGTCAAGACCACCGGGCGATCGATCAGAACGGGATCTGCCAGCATTGCGTCCAGCAGTTCTTCGCCATCGTAGCCGCCACGAAGGCGGCTTTTTATGGGGCTGACGTTGCGGGCTCGAAAAACTGATATGACCCGTCACCCCGGGCTTTCGCCTGGTACATGGCTTTATCGGCATTATCAAATAACACCCTGGCCGATGCGGTGCCAAACTGTGCGAGGCTGATGCCTATTGCCGCCCCGACCTGTACCTTGATGCCATTAATAGAAAAAGGCTCTATCAAACTGTCGATCAGGCGTTGGGCAATGGTCGACGCCACCTCGCGATTGCTGCACTTGGCGGCCACCACAAATTCGTCTCCCCCCATGCGTGCCACCGAGTCGCCCGGTCGCATACAGTGTTGTAGCCGTTCGCTGACCCGCTGCAGCAGGACATCTCCCGTCGCGTGCCCCATTGAGTCATTGACCGCCTTGAACCCATTCAAATCGATAAACAGCACCGTTGTCCAGGCCCGATCTTCGCCCTGCGAGAGCATGCAGCTAACCTGTTCGTTGATCCAGGCCCGATTGGGCAATCCGGTCAACGTATCGTGAGTCGCCAGCTTTTCGAGTTTCCGCATCCTTTCCTTATCACGCGTAATGTCGCGCGAAATCAGCACGGCGCCGATGTTCTTGCCTGAGGAAGGATCGCTGACGCTACAGGCCTTGGTGCCCAGCGTCATGTAATGGCCGTCGCGGTGTAGCTTGCGCACCTCAACCACGTCCGGCAATTCGCCGCCGTTGAAGAGGTGTTCCAGCACCTCCGTGGCAGATGCGCGGTCGTCGGGATGCAGGAAATCCACCACCCGCTGGCCGGTCATCTCATCGGCTGACCAGCCGATCATTTTGCTGTAAGAGGGCGAAATCGAAACGTACCTGCCGTCGGCGTCGCAGTGGGCGATCAAATCCGTACTGTTTTCAATCAGCAGACGATATTCCGCTGCGGTGCGCAGCGCGTCTTCCAGCGCTTTACGCTGTGCGGTGATATCAAGAATAAAGCCGCTGTAACGCAGGCGAGGCACACCGGGTTGGCGATCCGGCAGGCCGGAGACAATCACCCGCCGCGTCGTTCCGTCCAGGCATTGGATAGGCACTTCGAGACTAAAAGGCGTCACACATTCCAATGCCGCAGCCAGTTGCAGCGCGATCTTCGCATCATCATCCGCCTGTGCCAGCCTTAGCCAGGCACAGAGCGTGACGCCTTTCAGCGCAGGCATCAGGCCTGCGGGGGTTTCCTGACTGGCGATGCATAAGCCTTGGGCGTCCATGGACCAAACGGCGGAGAGGGTAGGTTTGATCACAGTGTTCATGATGGTTGGATCCAGTGATTGCTGACGCTCTAGCCTGTCTGACAGCGTTTTCTACGATGCCATTTTGCCTGCAGAATTGAGCGGGAATTATCTATGACGCGTTCAGGTAAAGAAGGTTATGACTGCGTATATCGGCCATTCAGCCCACAACCTTTAATGAAACCTTCTTCAGGTCACGGGCGTGATCCGGTTAGCGGAAAAGCTCCGGACCGGGATAAAACTCACGGAAGGCATCATCGACCGGCTGGTAACCCAGCACCTTGCGGGTCTCTGACAAATCGAATCGCTTAAAGCGGTTATCTGAAATGCCGTAGCCGATAAAGAAGGTTATATCTCTGGCTTCTATCGCGCAGGTGATGAGCTTCACGGCATCTTCCGGGCTGAGCCAGGCGCTGTAATCGCGGGCATTATTCAGCGCATCCGCATGTCGGGTTTCAAAGGCGCCGATCCTGAGTGCGACAGATGACAGCCCATGTTGAGTGGCATAAAAAGAACAGAGCGCCTCGCCGTAGCATTTGGTGACGCCATACAGATTGGCTGGTGCGACGGCCATACCCGGAGAGATTTGCACGTCAACCGGATATCCTTCAATGGTCTGGGCACTGCTGGCAAACACAAAGCGACGACATGTGGTGGCTGCAGCCGCTTCCAGCAGCCAGGTGATGGAGAGGATGTTGGCCGGCAAGAGCTGTTCGAATTCCGCATCGGCGTCTGGGATCCCTGCAAGGTGCACGATCGCGTCAGGTGGCGCTGCAGACAGCAGTTTTGCGGCCGCTCCTGGTTTCGACAGGTCTGCGGCGATAAACCGGTGAGGCGATTCGATCTCATAGTCCGGGAGGTTCAAATCAGTCAGGATAAATTCATAAGTCTCGCGCATCTTATTAAACCAGGTGCGCCCAATGCGGCCGCTGGCACCTGTAAGCAGAATTGTTTTTACCGTCATCGTGCCGGATTCCTTGTTTCGTTAATCCATCATCGGGCTGATACCAAGCGAGTTTAGCTCGGGCATGGCGGTCTGTAAGTCTGAGCCGCATGGAATTATGGCAAACAATCCGCCGTGATGAAGGTCAGGGATGAAAGTAATCACGACTTCACGCTGAGCAGAGCCTGCTCCATCAGGTGCCCCAGCACCGTCCGTGCATCAGCATTCGCTTCATTCCGTCTTCCCAGTTGTAGCGTAATCCCCAGGTTCCCCGGCGAAGGCAAAATGCTTCCCGTCACCCGCAGATTACCCGGCATCCCCACGCGCGTTCGGACGGTAATCCCCAGTCCTGCCTGAACCGCCGCCCAGATACCGCTCAGGCTGTGGCTGACAAATACCACCCACCAGGGAATGCCAGCCCGGTCCAGACAGGCGAGGGCAGGTGAGCGCATCAGGCACGGGCTATCAAACATCACCAGCGGCAAGGGTTCGCCTTGCTCCAACAGCGTGCTGACGTCAAATTCTGCATGCTGTATCCACTCAAGCGGGAAGTGGCTAATCAGTTTGCCCTCACGCTGTGCGTTCTCCGGCTGCCATAACAGCGCCATATCCAAAGCGTTGTCATCAAGCGCATTAAGCAGCGCCTGGTTGCGGTCAACGCGGGCAATAATCCGCATTCCCGGATGGTGGCGTGTAAACTCGCCGAGGATGCCGGGCATCAGCGACTCGCCAAAGTCTTCCTGCAACCCAATGCGGATTTCCCCCTGTAACAGCTCGCCTTTCACTGCACGCTGCGCCTCATCATTCAGCGCCAGCAGACGACGGGCATAACCCATTAAGATCTCTCCGTTAGGGGTCAACATCAGATGGCGTCCGTTCTTAACCACCAGCCCGGCACCGCATTGATGTTCCAGTTTCTTAAGCTGCGCGCTTACCGCGGAGGTGGAACGACAAAGCCGGGTGGCCGCCAGCGCAAAATTGCCGCACTCAATGCCGGCCACAAAACTGCGCAAGGCATCGAGATCCAGGGTCAGACTTAACTTTTCCATAATCATCCTGATAAACGGGACTCATGATCGCGTTTAATTTGATTTTCAGGATGAAAGTATTTCGTCAGACTCGCTTCACTGTCAATAAGGAGAAAGATGATGGCGAAATCCCTCAATCGGGAAACCCTGGCAAAGCTGGCACCGAAGCTGGCCGAACTGAGTCAGGAGATCCTTTTCAATGATATCTGGAAACGTGAAGCGCTTACGCCGCGCGAACGCAGCCTGCTTACACTGGGTGCGCTGACCGCGCTGGGCCGCGTGCAACAGTTACCCTGGCATATCGACTTCGCGCAACAAAATGGCCTGACGCGCGAACAGATCGTCGAAGCCTTCACGCACCTGGCGTTTTACGCTGGCTGGCCAGCCGCCGTTTCTGCCCTGACCTGTCTGGAAGAGGAGTAACAGGGATGCCTTTTACGCGAATCATATTGCGCCAGGGATACAGCCACGCGCAGATAATGCAGATCTCCGACATCCTGCAACAGAGTCTTGAGCAGGAGTTTGCCGTGCCGCCGAGCGATCGCTTTCAGGTTTTCGAAGAATTGCCTGCCAGACTCCGCGTGTTTGACCGCCATTATAAAAGTGGCGGACGTAGCGATAATTTTATTCAGTTCCATATCCTTGCTGGCAGGCCGCGTTCATTTGCACAAAAGCAAAACCTGAGCCGCGTATTGTGCGACAGACTGCAGGGTGACCTGAATATTCAGCCGGATGATGTGATGGTAATGATTCAGTTTAACAGCGCCGAGGAGTGGAGTTTCAGTCAGGGGCGGATGCTGTCTGAAGAGCAATGACGATCGCCATACAACCAGGCTGGTGGGGAGTGATGGCGTTAGTTAGCGCGAATTTTTCTGCGCTAAAACTAATCCGGGCCGTTCATTGCCGGACCAGCCTGCCGAGTCGTTGAAATTACGCTTTCATCACCGTGACGCCTTTTTCTTCAATGCTGCGAACCCAATTCTTATCGGCTGCGCTATCAACTACGATCGTGTCGATCAACCCGAGGTCACCAATCACAAAGGGTGACGCGGCGTTGATCTTTTCAGGAGAGACCAGCACGACCGTTTCTGCCGCTCTGCCGGAAAATGCACGTTTGATGCACGCTTCTTCGTAATCACCGGTGGTTAATCCCGCCTCGGTATGGATGCCGGTGACACCCATAAAGAAAATATCGGCCTGAATCTGACTAATGCCTTCAATCGTTGCCGCACCAACGGTCACAACTGAGTGTTTGAACAGCCGTCCGCCAATCAAAATCACCTCAATTGAAGGGTGCTCAATGAGTCCCAGGGCAATACTGGGACTGTGCGTGACCACGGTGATGCGCAGGTCATCAGGGAGACAGGCAATCAGTTCTGAGGTGGTAGTGCCGCCATCAATAATCACCACCTGACCTGAAGAAATCAGTTCTGCCCCTTTTTGCGCAACCTTCCTTTTGGCCTCTGTTTTTAATGACTTACGCTCGGAAAACGTGGCGGTGGCTGAAGAGGAAGGCAGCGCACCTCCGTGCACACGCTGCAAACGGCCTTCCGCGGCAAGCTCGCGTAAATCACGACGAACGGTGTCTTCTGAGACATCAAAGCGGACACTCAGATCCTTCGAGAGCACCTGTCCTTCCTTCAGAAGCTGTTCAAGGATGCGTTGTTTTCGTTGGCTGGTGAGCATGTCATTATTCCTGGTTTGCACGATAATTCTTGAATTTGCACGAAAGTGCTGCTTATGATGATAATCCTACGTATGGAGGAGTGAGTATGCAACCAAAACGTGCAGAAGTACGGATCGTCGACGAAAAAATTCTTTCCGATGATTGGTATTCTTTAAAGAAATACACCTTTGATATTCAACGGCGAAGTGGTGACTGGCAGCAACAAACGCGTGAGGTCTACGATCGGGGCAATGGCGCCACCATACTGCTCTATAACCGTGAGCGGAAAACGGTCATCCTGACTCGTCAGTTTCGTTTTCCAGTGTTTATGAATGGTCACGAGGGTTATCTGATTGAAGCAGCGGCCGGTCTGCTGGATAACATGGACCCTGAAAGACGCATAAAAGCGGAAGCCGAAGAAGAAACCGGCTTTAAAATTTCTACGGTGCAGAAGGTGTTCGAGGCCTATATGAGTCCGGGTTCGGTTACCGAAAAACTCTACTTCTACATTGCTGAATACGACGCAGGCGACAAGACCAGCGCGGGCGGTGGAATAGAGGCTGAAGGGGAAGACATTGAAGTGCTGGAAATGCCGCTGAAAAACGCGCTTGCCGCAGTCGAAAATGGCCTTATCGTTGATGGTAAAACCATCATGTTGCTATATCACGTAGCGTTAAAAGTCTTTTTACGAGGTTCCGATGAATAAGCAGCTGATTATTATCGCGGGTCCCTACCGTAGCGGAACCGAAGGAAAACAAGCGCTGATTGACGCTAATCTTGCACGTCTGGAAGAGGCCGCGCTGGAGGTTTATCAGCGAGGACACATTCCGGTCATCGGCGAATGGCTGGCGTTACCGTTGGCGAAAGCCGCAGGTTCAAAATCTATCGACGATGAAATAGGTGAGGCGATGATCTATCCGGTCGCGCACCGGCTTATCACCAGGTGTGATGCCCTGTACCGTATTGCAGGCGCTTCAAAAGGCGCCGATATGGATATCGAAATTGCAAGGAAACATGGGCTGGCAATTTATACCCGAATTGAAGATATCCCCTTGGCCTGATTGAATCGTTGAACGGCACTTTTAGCAAAAGCAGGCATGGTTAAACACATGCCTGGTTTAATCCACATACGCCAACCAGTAATCCGTCTGCATAAAAGCCTGATAGTTTTTCACCGGGTTTATCGAAGCGGTTTTGCCCGTTAAGCCAGTTATCTTCCAGCCTGCGCAGCATGTTAAATCCAGCGGCGATACTTTCCGCTTTCAACGCCAGGAAACCGCTGTAGTCCGGGGTAATATCCTCGATGGTGACATTCATCAGTAATGCCCTTCTGTTTTAAGTTTGCTGACGATGATCTGAATGTTGAATCAGGCGTACTTTAGATCAGCATCGCCAGCAGGACGACGCACAGTAGCAGCACATAAACACGCGCATGCCAGATATCCGGTACGGCGGGGATTGTGCGGCGGCTAAACACAATACCCGCCCAGCCGGTCAAAACCAGCACAGCTAAAATCTTCAGGCTGATATAGCCAAGATATCCGCTTGCCGGTATGTGATGCCAGCCGCTTATCGCGTAGGTCGTTGCACCGCACAGAGCCACCGGCAGTGAAAGCGGGTTAGCGGCACTGATGCAATCGCGCATGGTGTGGCCGTGACGGCGCAACAACGGCACCGTCATCACGCTGCCGCCCAGGCCCAGTAATGCGGCAATCATCCCAATCAGCACACCGCCGCCCGTCACGGTTGCAGGCGCTAAACGTCGGGGGGCGCTACCGCTGATGAATCCTTTGCGCAGCAGGCAATCAGCAATCGCCACCACCATATAGGCAATAAACAGCGCACGAATCAGCGCCTCGCCGATCGTTCCTGCCAGCCATGAACCGGCTACCGCCCCAATGGCGATAAACCCTACCAGCGGAAACAGGTTTTGCACAGCAAGCAGACCCGCGCGCCAGTTGCGATAGCTGACCCAGCCTGCGTTAAAAATCATCACCGCCGTCGAGGTGGCCACGGCGATATGCAACGCATTGCCTGCAACATCAGGCTGCCGCAGCAATAACTGGTAAACAAACGGTACCACCACAAAGCCGCCGCCAAAGCCAAACAGCACGGTAGTAATGCCGGTGGTAAAACCGGCCAGGGCGATAATCACAATATCGTTCAAGGGGATGTCCTGATAAGAAAATGAGGCAGCAGCTTAGCGTGCTGGCGACTCACTTCCCATTTGCGCAGCGCTCGATTACCCTTGCCAATCGGTCAGAAGGGGGCAGATGTGCGCAACGGAAAAATTGACGATTACGATCATCTGGATCGTGACGTGGTGTCGCTCGGCAATGACTATGTGCAGGGATTTGTCCTGCCGTACCATAAGCATCGCCGGGCGCAGCTGCTGTATGGCGCGACCGGTTTGATGCACGTATCAACGCATGACGGGGAATGGGTGGTGCCGCCGCAGCATGCGGTGTGGATCCCGCCTGAAACCCTGCATGGGGTTAAGTTTGTCGGCGTCAGCACGCGCAGTATCTATATCGAACCTGCCTGCGCGTCCGCGTTAAATAAAAACAGCCGCTGCGAAGTGATCGGCGTATCGCCACTGCTGCGGCAGTTATTGCTGGACGCAGTAGATTTGCCCGCGCTATATGACAGCGAACGAGACAGGGCGCTGATTAATTTGATGTTGCTGGAGCTGGCGGCAATGCCGGTACGTGATTTCGATATTCCCCTGCCGCAGCAGCCAGCACTGTTGGCGCTTTGCCAGGCTTTTTTGCTGGCGCCAGCCATCCACGATCCCGCTGAACGCTGGGCCAGCGCGCTCTATATGAGCGCCAGCACCTTTCGCCGCCATTTTCTGCAGCAGCTCGGGATCTCATTTTCGGCTTGGCGTCAGCGTGCCTGCGTGGTCAGGGCGTTGGCTTTATTGATAGAAGGAAAATCGGTGAAAGAAGTGGCGTTGTTATTGGGGTATGACACGGGTTCATCCTTCGCGACGATGTTCCGCCGCGTGACCGGGCAGCCACCTTCACGTTATCATCCGACTTAAGTCCGACGTATTTACTGGCTTAATGACCTCCCGTTGTGGCTTTCTGAAATTAAAGAATGCGGACAGCGGCGGCAATGTGGTCTCTTATGACGCGGAAAAACTATTTATCAGATAATCACACATGTTAAAAACCCTATCATTAAAGCTCATATGGTTATTAAAATAATGACTGATGAATATCGTGGCGCTATGCAAAAATTTAAATATCTGAGTGAGCCAGAAAGTGTAACCTTGTTGGGGCAGGTGGTGCTGACTAACTCATTGTATTGATGAGAGTATTTTTCTTAAAATAGACAAGTATTGTTACATATGGGGGGCTAAAACAGTATCTGGCGCGATCAGTGCTTCTTGATTTAACTTAACCTATAATGTCAGGACGTGATGATAATTCAGTGGTTTTTGATGATTTATATAATTGATGGCAATATTACTTACAATCCTGATGATTGCACCCTGGGCCATATACCCACTGAAGAATCCGTAAGTCTTAGCATCTCTGCAGGACGTTTGCTTGAGCGTTTATTGCGTTCCGAAGGGGAGATCCTGACAAGAGATACGTTGCTGACTGAGATATGGGATAAGTATGGCTTGCGTGGATCAAACGCCAATCTTAATCAATATCTGAGTATTCTAAGGCGCGTATTGGCTGGATTTGGATGTGATAATCTGATCATCACCATCCCCAAAACGGGGATCCGCCTGAATAGCGACATCAAAATCGAGCGGCAGTCTCCGCCACCAATCATCCTCAACGAAGCGCCTTCTGAAGTGACGGAGGCAAACGATCAACACCAAACCGTGTTAGCTGAAGTTGCTTCGGTGCTGCCTTCAGAACAGGAAAAACTGTCATCTGTAACGCCATGGTTGACCCGTAGTTTATTGACTCTTTCTGTATTGGCAATGCTGCTTGCGGTCGGAACCAGCGGCTATTACTGGATGATACGCCCAGCTGAGCAGAGGTTATCCACGACCACAATAAAGCTGGAGGGGGGGTGTGAGGCGGTTTTATTACATGGACTGGATGTACTCCAGCGTCAGTCATTAAATACGCAAATCCAGGAAGTAATAAAAGAAAATAATCAGACCTGTGATGCCAGTCATCGTTTTTACTTTGACAATAACACTTCATTCACCACGCACAATTATGGCCGTACCATCCTTTCATCTTGTGAAGTAAACAGTACAGGTCATGTTATTTCATGCAATAATTTTTATTACCTCGACTGGAGAATGAATTGAAAAGGAAAGTTTATTTAATCTCGGCGATGATGCTGATTGCATTAACACTGATGCTGATAATCGGTGTGGATTACATCTCTAAAAAAAATGATACCTATCCGTTTCGCTGCGCGACATTTTCCCGTTACGATTTGAGTCGCAACGAGGGGAAGATTTTTGAATTTGCAGTCACCCAGGATCTGCGTTTTCAAGATGAGAAAGCAGGATATCTGCTGCTTAATGGGCAGGCGATATCAGGAGACAATACGACGATACTCGACAGAAGAATTATCCTCTCCAGTGGGAGTAAAATTGATAACGATACTTACCGTTACAGCATCAGCAAAACGATAAAGTCATCCACTGACACGACCCCTGATACACTTTTCAATATGCTATTAGCGGAACTCACGCTTGATCAGTCTTATCTTCAACTGAGTGTCGACAAAGTTGATGATAATTCCTATCTTATTGGTGCGCCGCTCTCCTATTTATTTACCTGCCAGCGTTATTGATTTTTTCTGAAAAAAAAGCCGCTATGGCGTTAGCGGCAAAGAGTACAACCAATATTACAGCATGAAATAGATCCAGAGGGGGGTATTAACTCAACACGGTTTTAGGCATGCGTTTTGAAGCTTTTCAGTGTTTCAATAAAACATTGATTATCTTCAGGTGTGAGAACGGAAGCTTTAGACATTGAAAAAATGAGCAGGTCTTCCATGTTCAGAGTGAAAATAGCTTGCTGCTGGTAAGAGCGCGTACCGGTTGGAGCCAGAAAGCTGTAATTAATCAAAACACCAGAGGTGGTGTTATCGCCGAGTTTGACTATTTTGTAAGGATCCTGGATCCAGTCTTTCATTGATGCTTTTAATATAGTGAACTGGCTGTCAATATAGTCCTCAATGCTGTTATGAATGCCAAGGCTGTCACGTGAGATAGTAATCGTTGGCCGAATGGATTTCGTATCGTTAAGCGAATTCAACGTTCTCTCTCTATAGCCAGAAGGTAATTCTACAGTTCCTTCACTGAAGCGACAAAGTGTGTTATTCATGTATGTTCTCCATTTCCTGACTGTTATCTGCACGAGAGAATAATTGTTCTGCCGTGACTTCACTAAGTTTACCGTTATGCATCATAACGATTTTGTCCGCACTACGAATAGTCTCTGGGCGGTGAGCAATGATAATGCGGGTAATATTCATGCTTTTGATCGAATTGTTGATCTTCGCTTCGTTGGTAATATCCAGGTGGCTGGTGGCTTCATCCAATACCAGAATTTGTGGGTCCCGATAAAGTGCCCGGGCAAGTAAGATACGTTGTAACTGCCCCCCAGAAAGAAATGAACCCATATCGCCAACCAGACTGTGATAGTTCATCGGCATTTTCATGATGTCGCCATGAATTTGTGCCAGCCGGGCGACGCGAGTAATTTTTGCGTGGTCGGGTTCGTTATCGAAGAAGCTGATATTTTCGCTAATAGAACCTGAAAAAAGGATATCATCCTGCATCACGCAGCCAATACGTTCGCGGTGATGAGAGAGTCCGGTTTGAGTAATATCCATACCCCCAACGGTAATACTGCCGCTCTCGGGATGTAATAAACCCAGAATGACTTTCGCTAAGGTAGTTTTTCCCTGACCCGATGGACCGACAATCGCGATACTCTCTCCCGCCCGGATGGTGAAGCTGGCATTGTCTATAACCCAGGCCTCAGTCGTACCGTAGCGGAATTTAATGTCTGTTAGTACGATATCTTGTGCAGCCTGTTCCTCATCGGGGCGATGAACCAGGCTCGGGCTGGCTTCAGAACTCGCTTCTGTTTCAGACAAGACGATGTCTGCAAGCCTTTCTCCATGCATACGCAGCATACGGAAGTCAATGATTGCATTGATTAAACCTGCACCACGACTCATAAACTGGTCGGAAAAACTGATGAATGCCGTCAGCATCCCTGCGGAGAAATTACCGTCGAGCACCTGTAGCGCGGCTAACCATACCAGCGCCACACGTCCTACTGACGTCAGTAAGCCCTGGGCAGAGCCAAACAGAATATTAAGTTTCTGAATAACAATGCCTTTATTGGTGCTGTCGACCATCAAATTCATATAGGCGGACAGTCGGGGTACCTGCTTATTATTCGTTTTGACGGCCTGAATACCGCGCAGTGTCTCCAGTAGCGAGGATTGCGTGCGTGCCGAACTGATAATCTGCTCTTCATTGGCGCGGCGAACCGGATCGTAAGCCATAAAGCGCAGCAGCGCATAGAGGCTAAACAGGCCAATAACCAGCCAGGCCAGCTTATCGTTATAAATAAACAGCATTACCACGGTAACAATGGACATTACGCCATCAAGCACCGTGCTGATAAATCGCGTGGTCAGCGTACTTTGTATGGTATTTAATGAGCCGTAACGCGAAAGAATATCGCCAACGTGACGCGATTCAAACCAGTCAAGAGGCAGCTTTAGCATGTGGTGGCAGACATTAATGGTCCACTGCACACTTAATTGGCTGGAGAACCAACTCATCACCCATGAACGTAAGGCCGAGATGACAGTCTGGAATAGAGCAATCATCATAAAACCGACGCCGAGTAGCGTTAACAATGAATAATCGGCAGAAACCAGCACCATATCCATGACCCATTGCATAAAGAATGGGGTTAAAACCCCGAACAGTTCCAACGCAATGGACAATATCAGCACCTGGACGAACGCGGATTTTACCCCTGTTACGCTGCCCACCAGTTTTCTCATCGAAATCCGCGCTTTTTCTTCCTTTACTTCAAACGTGGAAGAGGGAACCAGTTCCAGTGCGACGCCGGTAAATGTATCGGATGCTTCCTTAAATGTGACCTCACGAATTCCGCGCGCGGGATCGTGGAGCGTAATCTTATTACCGTGTACTTTCTTAAGCACGACGAAATGATTCAGTTCCCAATGTAAAATACAGGGAGTGCGAAGTTTTGACAGCTCTTCAAGATCAACGCGTAACGCGCGCGAGCTCATATTTAGCTGCTGAGCAATACCAATGACGTCGGAAAGTGTCGCCCCTTTAAGTGAGGTTGAAAACTGCCGGCGCAGGGAGATCATATCGATCTCATGCCCATGATAGTTAGCAATCATCCCTAAACAGGCCAGTCCGCATTCGGCCGCTTGCGATTGACGAATCAACGGCAAACGGTTAAACCATTTAAAATTGAGTTTCTCTAATAACTGCACAGAACAGACCTTCTAATCAGAGCGAAATTTTGTGACCCAGCGCGAATATCGGCTCAAGTACCCACTCATAAAGACGACGCTTATCGACGATGAAATCGGCATCCAGCGCCATTCCTGGTTTAAGTGACTCGTTTTGCATATAGGCTTTGATAGTTTGTTTATCTAATGCCACCAGTACACGGTACTGTTGTTCCTCAACGTTATTCTTTCCGGTCAACGTGGCGACTTCCTGCGGGGAAAGCGCTGTACGTGAGACCTCAATCACTTTGCCGTATTGCTGACCAAATTTCTGATAGGGAAAGGCTTTGTAACGCAGGACAACACGCTGCCCGGCCTGGATAAAGCCAATCGATTGGGTATTCACCATCATGCGGGCCACCAATTCACTGTCACTGGGCAATATCGAGATCGCGGACTGGCCAGCATTGAGCATTTGGCCATTTTTAATCATGATCATGCCAATATAGCCACTTTTCGGCGCGCGTAATTCGAATGACCGGCGCGCTTCATTTTCCACCAGCGACTGCCGGTTATCCGCTAATTGTCGTTCGATATCGTTACGCTTCTTGTTGTCGTCAAGCGGCTTCTCATCGCGTTGTTGCTGAGCCTGAAGGATCTTTTGCGCGATATCTAAAATCTGCCGCTGATATTCCTGTTGCCGTGCCTGGCTGTCGAGCAGGTTTGACTCCTGCTCTTCAACTTGTCGGCGGGATGCGTAACCCTCTTTATGCATCGCCTTGATTTTATCCAGCTGTAAGCGTGCCAAACTCACTTGCTTTTTGCGCTGTGCCAGCTGAATTTTTAACTGTTCCTGCTGGAGTTTGAGGCTGGTGATAGTCTCACTTACGCCCTGCATCTCAACGACATGCAGTTTGCTGAGCGTCTTCAAATCCTGCTGCAACCTTTCACGCTGGGCAGCCAGGTTTTCAGCAATCATTTGTCGGGTCTGACCCAGCTGTGTTGACACTTCAGATGACAACACCATCACAACGTCGCCTTTCTCAACATGCTGGCCTTCTTTGACCGGAATATCGACCACCGTCGCGCTTACCGGCGGCGGTACAACCAACATGCCATTTTTAGGGATTAATTCCCCCGTAGAGGATTCATATTTGGTATAGCTACCAAAAATAAAGAAAACGAGCGTTACTATCGTGATAGCGACGACGATGGAAATAACCAACCAGCGATAGGGTGGGCAATAAAGCGCGACGGTTCCAAGATTACCGCGGTTTGCTGCATCAAGCGCTTCCTGGCGAAAAAGTGACTGTTCCATTTAACTGTTCACTGTAATGAGTTGATTTATCGGCACTGAAAAAAATTCAGCATGTCGAGTGATAATGAGCCGGTACTTTGTGCAAGATTGAGCAGGGCATTTAAGTAATTCAACCGTGCCTCAGCTTGATCTTTAAGTACGTTGTAATATTTTTGCTGAGCGTCCAGTTCATCACTGACCGTGCGGAATCCCATTTCACGTCCATATTGAACGGAGACAACCTTCTTACTGGCGGAGGTGACCGCGTTCTTCTGGGCGTCGATCAAAGCCTTGCCGTTACTGAGACTGAGCCAGGCGGAACGGGTATCCTGTACGGCTTTGCGCTGCGCTTCCAGAGTGGTAAACCTGGCCGCTTCACGCCGGTAGGATGCCTCGAACGACTGTGATAGCTGGCTGCCTCCGGCAAAAAGCGGAACAGAGACGTTCACGCCGTATTGCAGGTTGTTACTCTTGGAGTTAGTGCCGAAAATGGCGTCATACAGGATGTTGTCTCCGTTATCGTTCCTGCTCCAGTTTTTGCCATAGCTGGCATACATCGACACCACCGGCATATGTGCACCATCCGCAGCCAGTACATCAGCGTCAGATTGGTCATGCTGGAATTGCGCAATTTTGACATCTGTATTGCGTAGTTGGCTGGCGCTTATCGCATCAGATAATGAAGTGTAGGGCGTCGACTTAAGGCACTGAAAGTTGACCGCTTCCAGCGTATCAGGGTTAACCCCGGACAAGCGGCGTACGGCTTCACCCGCCATGAGTAACTGGTTGCTGGCTTCAATCTCTTTGGCCTTTGCGATGGCATAATTAGCATTTGCCTCATCAACCTCGGTACGCGTGTTTTGATCGTTGCGTAAACCGGCCTGGAGCTTTTCCATTTGCTGCTTGAAAGTGTGGGTGGCTGCCTGAGCCGCCTGCAATACTTCCTGTTGGTAAAGTACCGTGAAATAGGCATTCGCAATTGAACCCAGCAGCTTTTCCTCAGCCAGGCGCGCCTGTGCTTCAGCAGTATTAGCTATCGCCACGCCTTTACGCCAGCCGGCATATTTGCTCATATCAAACAGCGGTTGCCGGACGCGCACATCATAGTTATGGCTGGTCACGCCGCTTTGATATTTTTTATCAGGTTGTTCCTGGCGGTCCCAACTTCCTTCCAGCGACAGTGTGGGCAACATTCCCGCCATACCTTGCCAATATTTCTGTTTATCGGCATCACTGGTCTTTTGGCTTGCTTGCAACGCCGAATCATAGGTCAATGCTGCCTGCGCAGCCTGTTGTAAGTTAGTTGCATGTGCACCGAATGAGATGCCGGTAAATGCAATTAAAAACCCGGTGATTTGATGGTGTTTCATAATTTTTTTCGCTATTTCATGCAATAAATGATATCAGGATTAAGTGAGTTCCTGAGTCAAAACGTACTTGATTAAATCCGTATTGGAATTCAGGTGAAGCTTACGCATTGCGTTATATTTTTGTGTGGCGACAGTGCTGACACTCCGCTTACGAAACTTTGCAATGTTCATTAAGCTATAGCCCAAAGAAAAAAGTCTGATTATCTCCATTTCCGATGGCGTTAAAATTTCTTTCCTATCAGAAGAAGGCCGCTCGGATGACAGGTTTCTCATCTGTTCTGAATAAAAAATGCCTTTATTTGCATTAGAGATCCAACGAAAAGCTTCGACTAGCTGATGGCGTTTATCACGTTTACTGACGATTCCATTAACAGGAATTCGAATCACTTTGTTCAAAACAGCCTGGTTAGTCTGATCGGTGAAAATGATAATGTTTATCTCAGGTAACTGTTTTCTTATCTCCTCAATTTTCCTTATGCCGTTTAGGTGTAAATTTCCAGGGGTGATATTAAGGTCGGTGATCAGAAAATCGGGTGGATTTTCGATGAGTTTTATCAGCAATTCCTCACCATCAACAGGATAGGGGGAAATTATTGGTCGTATAAGTTCAGCCGCAAGTATGCTCTGGATGGAATACACAATGAATGGACTTTCATCAGATATACCTATACGGAATTTATGTCTTTTATGTGGCATATTTTCTGATGAATCCTTTTCAGCTATATCCAGGTTAAAGCAAGGCTCCGGAGAGCCTTACCGAGTCTTATTGATAACTTATGGTATAGGTTGCCACCGCATTAGCGCTTCCGGAACCCACGGTATCTTTAGTCTGATAATAACGGGCATACAACGGCACCGTAATGAGTGCGGCCGAAAGAGGGTATGATGCCACGTTAAAGGGGGTTGCAAGCGCAACCGGTTGTTGGTTCTCATTCAAAATCTGTACACCTACGCCGCTTGCAGTCGACGAGGAGTTCAGTGTCATCACGCCGATATCTGACAGACCACTTTCCGCATCGCCATCAAATTGCATCATGACGTCAAATGAACCCGACAAGAGTGATTCACAGTTAAGTTGAATATCAAATGGGATCATGTTGCTGGTCTGCCCAATACCCGAACCCAATCCACTGCTTTTACTGACGGAATAACTGCCAAGCGGGACTGATTTATTGATATTACCGGCCACGGAACAGGTTTCGTCCTTAACGGTGATACCCGATTTAATATTAGTGAAAAGAAACATCAGGTCGGTACCGGTTACATAAGAGCCGACATCAAAGACATTTACGGTATTTCTTAGCGATGTTGAGCTGGCCGTGGACATTGAGGTTCTGACGATTTCAAACGGTACTGTCAGAGTCACATCTGTATAGTTCCCCACGGTCCCTCCACTGGTAATAGCATACTCAGAGATATTATTTCCCGTGGCAATAGATGCTGCCTCGCCTGACATATCGCCACCATACCCAGTATAAATCGTCAGACCGTAGCCCAGCGTGCCCTCTGCAATGGCTTTACGCTTGAAATACACTTCACCGATCAAATGGTCCTTTGCCTGCAGTGGGTTGTCGAGTGCGCACTTAAAGTTAACGGTGAAACTGCCGCTGTACACCACCGTACCCACCGGCACAGCGGATGAAACTGTCAATGCAAGAGAGCTGAAATCGACAGCTTCGTCAGTATTGATTTTTTTACACACTAACGTGACGTTATCATCAGCCTGAACGTTGGCTGACAGCATGCTAACGACAAATGCTAATATGATGGTGGTAAATGCATTATTCATTTTTCTAAAAAATTTAAAATATGGCATAAAGTTCACCTTATTAACCCTTGAATTTGTTATTGCTGGCATCATTTGACACATAGCGAAGATCACGGGATTTATCATCGCTACAGGTAGTTTCTATTCTGGCCAGCGTTTTATTATCGCTAATGCGAATCTTGTCTGATTCAAGGTTAACCAAACATTTGTCTGAGGGTGTTTTACCCCATGAAATATGCAGTTGACTGATGTCTTTATTCAGTCTGGCATAGATTTGCCCGCCCTGGGAAACCGTCGTCACGAGGTTTCCATTCTCATCATTCACTGCAGCGCCAAATGGAAGCGGGTTGCCGTCCAACTGATTAGCACGAATTAAAAGTGGCTGGCCTTTATTTGTTTTGTAATCGACCCTTACAACAGCGCCTTCAATTGGGATGACGCGTTGCTGAGTGGCTTCCAGTTCTACATCTAGTGGAATGCCTTTCGGGTCAATTGCCAATTCATTGATGCGATAGGGCATAAGATTCGGCACAATTGCGCGACCGTTGCCATCTAAAACAATGTTCGGATAACCAATGACATGTGCGCCACGTGCATCCGGGGCCGTAATAACAGCGTATGTTGTTGCCTGGTAAGCGCTAAAGGTCAGGCTGTCTGGTAAAGCGACGATTGTTCCACTGGCACCACCCGACGCAGAATAATAGTTACTTCCCTTAGTATACGAAGCCGTAAGCGTGCTATACGGGGAACGATATTGCCCACTGACAGAACCCGACTTACTGTTATCGACGTCTCGCGCTGCGCTGACGTTATAATTATATTGATCGTAATCGCCAGCCACGCCGTTTACTGCAGTTTGCGCCGTTACACCGTCCTTTGAGTGTGATGCACTACCGGTAAGGTAATGCTTACTGTCGCTGCCTAAAGGAACAGAGAAGTCCAAAGATAATTGAGTATCGTGGCCGCCTGTTGAATATAATAATCGGTTAGCAGAAAATGTATAGGCCACGCGACCCAGGGTATTATTATAACCTAGCTGAAATTGGGTGTTGGTACCCGGTGAATTCCAGTAGTTTTGAACAAAACCAGTAAGATATACATTCCCAAATGAATCTCCTAATTTTTGGCTTGCGGTCATCGAAAAACGCTGTTTTGCCCTGGAAAGAGATGTTTTAGTGGTCCCACTACCGTTTTTCTTATAATAGTTGTTAACCTGTAAGGCATCATTAAAACTGTAATAGCCAGAAGATGAGAAGCGATACGCAGCCAGTGAAAAATTGGTACTGGTTGAAGAGACTTTCTTGCTATAGGTTGCCCGGTAACTGACACCCTGTTTTTTGCTATCAGCATATTCAGTCTGCGCCCCGGTAATATCCAAAGAAATGGCGCCAAAAGGCAATCCAAATGCCCCACCCAGTAATAAGGAGGTGTAATTATCCGAGCCAAGAAGACCACCATAGCCTGTCAGGCTATTGGTAAATCCGTGCTGAAGGGTGCCCTGATATATTGAGGGCGTGTACACCATATTCGCGTGGCGTGATTGGCCACCGGTTAGGGTGTAATACGTCATTCCGGGACGTTTCAGGCGCGCCATAGCCGCGTAAGGCACGGAGAAATGTGATTCGCTTCCGTCTGCTTCTTTGATGGTGACATCCAGATCGCCGCCATATCCGGTGGGATATAAGTCTGTAATATTAAATGCACCCGGAGACACGGTGGTTTCATAGATTTTACTACCGTTTTGCGTCACGGAGACCTGGGCGTTTGTGCGCGCTACGCCGCGAATTTCAGGGGCATATCCACGTTGGGAGTCTGGCAACATCTGATCAACAGTCGAAATTTGTGCCCCCCGGAAAGAAAGGGTATCAAAAATCTCACCGCTGGTATTACCTTCACCCAACAGTAAACGCGATCTTAGCTGCGGAATATCACGCTGCACATAGGTATTAATATTATCATAATGATGATATTCGCTATCTTGCTGACGACGCCAGCTCAGTGCGCCATCGTGACGGAACATCCAGCCACCCAAGTTAAATCCGGCCAATGCACGGCCATAAAATGACTCATATTCTCTACCGCTGTTAACAGAACGGTAAAAGTTAGTATTGTAATTTAGTGAAAGGGCTGTCTCACCTTGATCCCAGAACTCGGGCGCTACATAGCCACGCGCTGTTCTCAGTAAATAAATTTGCGGAATCGAAATATCTATCTGCATATCGGCGCTATTTATTGCAGCATGACTATCTTCAATCACTTCTTCGAGCGCGGTACACTGTTTTTCTGAGCGTAAGTTAGTGATTTGTTGCGCACTAAAAATGCTGTCTTTAATAGCAAGGCTTTTTATTAAATCATAGGTTAGGCAAACCTTACTGCTATTCCCATCCTGTATCACGCGTACATTTTCGCGGCTTACCTGGCGGCCGTTTAGAAAAACATCAAGCGTATAAATGCCTGGATCGATTGGGTTCCCTTGGGAGTATCGGGTAACATCAACCTTTACCCCTGAAAGGTTTTTCACAAAGGATTCATCAAAATCATAGCTGGTATCTGCGAAAGTAGGGGCGGCTGAAGTTGTAAGAAAAACCGCCAATAAAGAGTGTAGAACATCTCGTCCAACTGACTTATTTATATAGACTTTCCCTGCCATATTTATCTCCTTTGATATAACTTATCCTGTTACTGACTGAGATGGCTCTCAACATCACGCGCTGCGCCAAAATCATCTAAATACAGGTAGTGAAAATTGGTTTTTAATTTGTCAACATTCCGGGCGCTGAGTGTGAAATCTTTCGTCCCACGTGGAGGAATCATGCCACCATTTTCGCTGACGACTTTCCGACCATCAGTCGTCTCTGCGTTAATTTGAGCGACATTGATGTGGTATGAAGAATTGTTAATGGCCGTAAGTTGATTATTCTTAACGTCTTTACGCCAGATTAACTTACTGGCAGATTTGTTCGCCTCTTCTGCATTAAGCCCACTTGGCCGATAAAAAAGTTTAATCCGGCTACGGATAGCCATTTGTAGCTGGTTTTTATTGGCAAGACTTTTATCCTTTGGTGGAATATCTAATACATTCAGCCAGAAAACAGATTCTCTATCGGTGGGGAGTTTATTCTCGGTTGAAATGATACGCAGTGTTTGCCCTTTGTTTGCTTCCATGCGGAAAACGGGAGGGAGTATCACAAATGGAACGTTGATCTTATCTACGGCTTGATCCATTTTGCCATCATCAATCCAGGCCTGCACCAGAGCGGGTTGGTTACCACGATTATCTAATCGTACGGTAACTTCCTTTTCGGTGGCCGGATAAATAACGCGTGTGCCAATAATCGTGACATTGGCTGAAACGGAATATGCACATGCCAGAAGCAATATTGTTATAAAGCTGAGGGTTTTTTTTATCATGATATTACTTGAGTTAACTAAGGAGGGAAAAAAGGCGGGAGTCATGCTCCCACCCTCATCACTTAAAGATAAATGATTGAATAAGTCACTGAAGAGGCCACGGTACCCGCAGTCGAGGCTGCAGTCGCATAGTAGCGAGCCGCGTAAGTCAGACTTGCCGCGCCGTCGGTCAGAGTTGCAGTGACCGGGGACGTTGTTTGATCGCTGCTACCTGCGTTCAACGAGTTACCTGCATTGTCCAACAGTTCCAGATCAACGTTAGTCGCGGTGCCGGTATTGGTCAGACGCCCGTTGGCATTAACGTTGCTGCCCTGCTCAAAAAAGGCATAAACGTCGCCAGTTTTCGTTGAACATTCACTCAGGTCAACAGTAAAACGGGTAGCACCGGCAGTTTCGCCAGCATTCTGCAGCAGGCTTGCCGCGATGGTAGGCAATGGTACTGTTGCAGAGCTGTTTCCGCCATTAACGCTAACAGTACATGTCTGGCTGTTGATATTACCGGTGAAGTTGATGGTGCCATCAGACGCTTCTGCAGCATTAACCTGAACAGCAGCCAGTAGTAAACCCAGAGTTATTGTGGTGATCTTTTTCATATACTTTCCTTTGTATAAATAAAAATTGAGGTACTTTTTGTTAGATGAAACAAATCGTTTGTTTCAACATTACCAGGGAGACTCAGTCTCCCTGAGTAATTAGAGGATCAGCAGACCAAAAATGACGGTTGCAGCGATGCCGACGATGCCCATCCCGAAAGCACTGCCATTGACTGGCGTGGCTTCAGGAATTGAATCAGGTCGAACCCATTCCGTTTTTTCTTCAGATGAAGCGCCTAACTTTTTAAAATATCCTAAAATGAATGATGTTAACGAACCGCCACTCACTTCACTAATTTCTTGACTACGTAATTCGCGCACTCGTACTTCCTTATGCTGAAATGATTGCTGCATTTGGATCAAAAGTGTTTTCTACGATTTCATTGAACCAGGCTGAAGTGGTATCCCAGCCGTTAATTCCACCATAGAGCGCGCCAGCTACCAGGCCTACTACTGCGCCTACAATTAAGCCTACTCCTGCGGAGACAATACCCGCGCCGACAATACCGCCAGTACTTCCGCCGCTCATTGCCCATTTCAAACCGAAAGCAGTAGTACCTGCTACTCCTCCAAGCGTAATAGCGCCTACGGTACCAAAGAAGCCTGCTCCAGAAACGGCTTCCGTTTCGAATGCTGTTAACTCTCTCATTCAATATCTCCTGAATTAATTTTTATATCCATTTGGTTTATAACCATCTACGAACATCGCTACCTGAAGCGAGTGATCCTATTTAATTGTCAAAACGATTTAAGTTAAATAGTAATCCATCCATAATTTATTAGTTTTTAGATGTTATTTGACATTATTTACATGTTTATAGAGTAAGTCGTGCTAATGAAATCAGTCACTAAACTCATGGTTTAAATGATAAAAGTTTATATATATCAATGAATTGTGTTTATTGGCGGGATTTTTTTCGGCAGGCGATTTTTTTTTAACGCCAGTTAACAGTTTCTGTTAACAGCAAACTTACAGTGAAAGCTATCTATAAACTTCCTGATTCCGTCTTTAATCCTCCCCGATACACATCAGCTCCACTGAATCGATAGTTCAGCATCTTAATTAAAATATAAAACTGTAAAAATATAAACTAGCAGAATAAAAATCTAAACATTTATCGCTTTGTTGTTTAAATGTCTGTTTTGAGCATGATGTGGTTAACTGGGAGGGTAGAGAATAAAGCCTGGACGCTATCACACGAAATGTGTTTTAACATAGCTTCCAGAATGATTATCCTCTTTATTTCCTTGAACGATAATTTAAGAGTTTGTTGTTTTTGTTTCCTTCAAAGTGGGGTGTGCATAACATACGTGGCTCATATGGTAACGGAAAAAACAATTTTTCAGAAAAAAGTTATTAAGTAATCACTAAGTCTTTTTTTTCGGGTGTTTATGTTTACTTTTATCTAAAAGGTGGTGCGATATGCTGCTTTATAATGTTTAAGTGTTATTTATTGCTGATTTTGGTCCAGTTTGTGGGATTGAATTTTATTCCAGCGGTTTTAAGATAGCAGTCTCCGATAGGGATTTTTCGGGCCATGAATTTTATGGAAGTTTTAGATGGTTTTTTTATCTTCACTGGGCAGCTTTAAGAACGCGTCAGACTGTTTTTTAGTTAAATTTGATACTTACAAGGACTATTAAATCTCGCCTTGTCAGTCATTTAAATTGAGTTGATAGATATGCACAGAGTGACCGTAAATTATGATCGAATCATCGACGCACTGGCAGGATATACGCATAACGCAAATCCTGATGAGATTTCACGAGGTAAGCGTCGATATCATCTGACCAAAGATAATGTTCGCCGGGTTATGTTCATCCTGGATGGGGATTTCTTACTGAAATTAAAAGAAAAAAATAAGGTATTGAATATATTATCTTCCCCGTCAATCGTGGGTGTTACCCCGCCATATGATGAATCTCCTGTTTATCTGGAACGAATCGATTATGGAAAAATCAGTTACATGGAGTACGATGAATTTTGGCAACTAATTTTTGAGAAAGGTTTATTCGATGACGCAATGTCAATTTTATCGTGTCAATATTCTGATTTGATGGATTACATTCAGCTATCAAAAGGCAATTCATACGATGAAGTGACTTCTCTGATTGAGCGCTGGAACAAGCTGCCATCGCATCTGAAGAGGCGTTTTTCTGTTCTCTATTTGATTGAGCACAGTTCCCATCTTTCAAAGAGTTCCATCAGTCGGGTTTTAAAAGATCTGAAAGATAAAGGGGAACTGGAGTTGATCAATGGAAAGTTCACCTAACTAACGGATGTCGATTTGTTTTCAGGAAGGGAATGGATTGCTAAATGGATATTAAAGTCATTTGTTCTGATATCAATTTTTATTTTAAAAATGGCATGTCAGCAATCATTGAAGAAGCTTTGTTTTATAAAGAAAATGTGTTGTTTCTTGATAAAATAAATTGCGAAACCTTATCGCAAGCTGATTTTATTATAATTAATACTGCTCATAGGCGACTTTATATGTGCCATCCTGCCTATCGTCATAGAAAAAAAGGCAGCGTGCTAATTTTATTTACTGAAGACACCGGTACTATTCCCTATGAAAAGTTGCCTGTTTGTTATCGGGCCTTGACATTGATATCGCGAACGGAATCCGTAAGAAGCGTTAAATATAAAATTGCCAAAGCATGGTGGTTAACAAATAAATTAAATGACCATCATTATCAACCCAGTGACTGTACCAGCTGCAAATTACCAAAGATTTCATTAATACAGATGCGTGTTTTGCATCACCTGAAAAGGGGAGATTCCGTTTATCAAACTGCTAAGTATCTGGGCATATCGGTAAAAACGGTTTATTCACATAAATACAACATTATGAGAATGTTTGACCTGAAAGGTGATTTTCATTTATTTTCCTTTCTCAACCATGTTTCTCTATTTGAACTCTCAAGGGGGGCATTAAATGATCACTAGTTTTATTGAAAAGGAATGGTTTAGCAGGAATTAGAGTAAGGATGATGAAATTTATGACATTTCTTTACCATGTTATTGGCCTGCTTTGTCAGGTACGTCACTCCTTGTCTTAGAATTTATATGAAAAATGAAGAGGTCATTATGGATAATGAATATTACAGGAAGTCAAAACGCTTTGTTCTTCCGTTCAAATTTTTTACTGGCGTTTCGTTTAGTATCTCTCTAACGGTATTAAGTTGTATTTTCTCTCAGTTTGCTTTCGCAATGCCTTTTCAACCTCAGCACGTATCTGAAGATCAAGGGCACTGGCAGGCTGTAGAGACGCGAGCACACGTTATCATCTATCGCATGGACGATGACGCCGCACAGGCTTCGAAGGGTGTGGTTAATGTATTTGTTAATAAACAGTACCATACCAGCTTTCTTGCCCACAATCGCGCCGTAGAGCTGATGCTTTGCCCTGGTGAAAAAGTGCTTTCTTTTTCCATTAGCCATCTTGAGCGGCACCGTTTTGCCAATGCTAAAAAAGTAGATCTGGTTTCGCCAACGTTGAAACCCACTGAGCACTACTATTATCAGGTTTCTTTAAATGAACTGGGGAAAATAACTGTCCGCCTGGTTCCGAAAAATGAAGCCGAAGCAGCACTGGCGAGCTTAAATCTACAGGAACGGACCCTGTCCCGGGTTGTGAACGAGCATAGCTGCCCCGCAGTTATCTATTCCATTAAAGCGACAGATGTTTTCACGCATAACAAAAATTCAACGACGTTAAGTCATGCTGGCGTAATTGCGCTGTCTTCTTTAGAGAAAACTGTCCAGAGCGAGTTCAAAACGCTGGACAAAGTTGTTGTGAAAAATTCCAGTGACGTTAATGCGCAAACAGCCATGACCCATCCTCTTTCTCAAATGAGAGCGAACAGTGTCACAACCTGGCTAATCAATTCTCCCTTACTGTCTCCGCAATATAGCGCTCAAGGGAAGGATGTTAAAAATTGCTCATCATCATTTGGGAATGGTCGCGGATACAAAGATTGCCTTGAATCCGGAAGAACCATTGATGTTGAGGTTTATGGTGTGAGGAAAAATGTCCATACGGCTTCAAATAATTAATTATTTAATTTTTTTAATCTTTGTTTAATAAGAGGTCATTATGTTAAAAATAAATTTGCGTAGTGAAAAGGGCACAGTTTCTTCATTCACTGTCGACACGAACGCCGATCGTGCCACGACGGTCCAGATTCCTCATCATGGTGCATTAAATATTGAACTGATTGATAGTTCAACGGGGCATGCACCGCAAATGGTGATGACTAAGCGAGTAGGTAAAAATCTACTGCTGGTTATTGGGCAGGGTGACCTTGAACATCCGGACGTTATTCTTGAAGACTACTATGACAATGATGATGTCCATTTGGTCGGTCTGGGTGAAAACGGCCAATATTATGAATACGTGCCAACGTCAGGCGACGTCGCTGAATATCCACCAGCTCTGACTGAGGGGAAAAGTGGTGAGCTGGTCCTCGGTGGAGAGGGCTATGCGAGCGCCGATCCTTTAGTGGCTGATGAGAGTAGCTTTGGCTGGCTGCCATTCTTGTTGCTGGGCGGTGCAGCGGCAGCAGGCGGTATTGCCGCCGCTGCATCCGGTGGCGGCGGAGGTGGTGGGAGTGACTCTTCTGAAAATAAAACAGTTACGCTGACTCTCAACCCAATTACCGATGCCGACCAGAATGGTCGTCCGGAATTTTCGGGGTCTTCAAACGCTGCTGATTCGCAGGTTGTTATCCTGTTACCCGATGGCACGCAAATCATCGCACAAACAGACAGTGATGGTAACTGGTCAGTTGAAGCACCCACTTCGCAGCCGAACGGCACAGTGACGGTTACGGTTACTGATGGCGAGGGTAACAGCGCAAGTCTGGTCGAAGAGTACTCTGACAGCGTGTGCCCTGAGTCTGCTGTTATTAACGTTAATGATCACCAACAGATGGCAGGTAATGCAGAAGCGGGTGCAACGGTCATCATTACAAACGGCGAAACGGGCGAAACAGTCACCGTTGAAGTTGATGAAAACGGCGAATGGAGTACCCAGCCAAATCCAGTCAATGAAGGTGACAGCGACGTAAACATTGTTGTTGTCGATCCCTCAGGTAATACCTCATTGCCTACTGATGCCTCCCGTCAGGACACGACCGCACCGGACAATATCACCTCCGGCGTGGTGGCCGACAGCATAACCCTGACCGACGACGTCGGCGAGACCACCGGCCCGATCAACGCAGGCGATGTCACCGACGACGCGCGTCCGACCTTCTCCGGTGAGGCGACGGCTGATATCGATCACGTCAACATCTATGACAACGGCGAGCTGGCCGGCACCGCAAAGGTGGACGAAAACGGCAGGTGGAGCTGGACGCCTGAACAGGATCTGGCGGACGGCAGCGAGCACGATCTGACCGTGTCGGCCGTCGATGCGGCAGGCAATGAAGGCCCGCAGACCAGCGGTAACGAAGAGGGCGGCTGGAGCTTTACCGTCGACACCAGCACCCCGGCTCCGGAAATCACCGTTAACACCGAAGAAGAGCTGGCCGGTAACGCCGAGCCGGGCGCGACCATTGTGGTCATCGATCCGACCAGCGGCAGCGAAAGCAGCGCGGTGGCGGACGAAGACGGCCACTGGAGCATCCAGCCGAACCCGCTCAACCCGGGCGATGTGGATGTGGAAGTTGTGGTGACCGATGAGGCGGGTAACAGCAACAGCATCGTTATCGACGGTCCGGGCGACAGCACCGCACCGGACAATATCACCTCCGGCGTGGTGGCCGACAGCATCACCCTGACCGACGACGTCGGCGAGACCACCGGCCCGATCAACGCAGGCGATGTCACCGACGACGCGCGTCCGACCTTCTCCGGTGAGGCGACGGCTGATATCGATCACGTCAACATCTATGACAACGGCGAGCTGGCCGGCACCGCAAAGGTGGACGAAAACGGCAGGTGGAGCTGGACGCCTGAACAGGATCTGGCGGACGGCAGCGAGCACGATCTGACCGTGTCGGCCGTCGATGCGGCAGGCAATGAAGGCCCGCAGACCAGCGGTAACGAAGAGGGCGGCTGGAGCTTTACCGTCGACACCAGCACCCCGGCTCCGGAAATCACCGTTAACACCGAAGAAGAGCTGGCCGGTAACGCCGAGCCGGGCGCGACCATTGTGGTCATCGATCCGACCAGCGGCAGCGAAAGCAGCGCGGTGGCGGACGAAGACGGCCACTGGAGCATCCAGCCGAACCCGCTCAACCCGGGCGACGCGGATGTGGAAGTTGTGGTGACCGATGAGGCGGGTAACAGCAACAGCATCGTTATCGACGGTCCGGGCGACAGCACCGCACCGGACAATATCACCTCCGGCGTGGTGGCCGACAGCATCACCCTGACCGACGACGTCGGCGAGACCACCGGCCCGATCAACGCAGGCGATGTCACCGACGACGCGCGTCCGACCTTCTCCGGTGAGGCGACGGCGGACATCGATCACGTCAACATTTACGACAACGGCGAGCTGGCCGGCACCGCAACGGTGGATGAAAACGGCAGGTGGAGCTGGACGCCTGAGGAAGATCTGGCGGACGGCAGCGAGCACGATCTGACCGTGTCGGCCGTCGATGCGGCAGGCAATGAAGGCCCGCAGGCGGACGGCGGCTGGAGCTTTACCGTCGACACCAGCACTCCGGCACCTGAAATCACCGTCAACACCGAGGAAGAACTCAGCGGTACCGCCGAGCCGGGCGCGACCATCGTGGTCATCGATCCGACCAGCGGCAGCGAAAGCAGCGCGGTGGCGGACGAAGACGGACGCTGGAGCTTCGACACGAACCCGCTCAGTCCGGGCGATGTGGATGTGGAAGTTGTGGTGACCGATGAGGCGGGTAACAGCAACAGTATCGTTATCGACGGTCCGGGCGACAGCACCGCACCGGACAATATCACCTCCGGCGTGGTGGCCGACAGCATCACCCTGACCGACGACGTCGGCGAGACCACCGGCCCGATCAACGCAGGCGATGTCACCGACGACGCGCGTCCGACCTTCTCCGGTGAGGCGACGGCTGATATCGATCACGTCAACATTTACGACAACGGCGAGCTGGCCGGCACCGCAACGGTGGATGAAAACGGCAGGTGGAGCTGGACGCCTGAGGAAGATCTGGCGGACGGCAGCGAGCACGATCTGACCGTGTCGGCCGTCGATGCGGCAGGCAATGAAGGCCCGCAGGCGGACGGCGGCTGGAGCTTTACCGTCGACACCAGCACTCCGGCACCTGAAATCACCGTTAACACCGAGGAAGAACTCAGTGGTACCGCCGAGCCGGGCGCGACCATTGTGATCGTCGATCCGACCAGCGGCAGCGAAAGCAGCGCGGTGGCGGACGAAGACGGACGCTGGAGCTTCGACACGAACCCGCTCAGTCCGGGCGATGTGGATGTGGAAGTTGTGGTGACCGATGAGGCGGGTAACAGCAACAGTATCGTTATCGACGGTCCGGGCGACAGCACCGCACCGGACAATATCACCTCCGGCGTGGTGGCCGACAGCATCACCCTGACCGACGACGTCGGCGAGACCACCGGCCCGATCAACGCAGGCGATGTCACCGACGACGCGCGTCCGACCTTCGCCGGTGAGGCGACGGCGGACATCGATCACGTCAACATTTACGACAACGGCGAGCTGGCCGGCACCGCAACGGTGGATGAAAACGGCAGGTGGAGCTGGACGCCTGAGGAAGATCTGGCGGACGGCAGCGAGCACGATCTGACCGTGTCGGCCGTCGATGCGGCAGGCAATGAAGGCCCGCAGGCTGAAGGCGGCTGGAGCTTTACCGTCGACACCAGCACTCCGGCACCTGAAATCACCGTCAACACCGAGGAAGAACTCAGCGGTACCGCCGAGCCGGGCGCGACCATCGTGGTCATCGATCCGACCAGCGGCAGCGAAAGCAGCGCGGTGGCGGACGAAGACGGACGCTGGAGCTTCGACACGAACCCGCTCAGTCCGGGCGATGTGGATGTGGAAGTTGTGGTGACCGATGAGGCGGGTAACAGCAACAGTATCGTTATCGACGGTCCGGGCGACAGCACCGCACCGGACAATATCACCTCCGGCGTGGTGGCCGACAGCATCACCCTGACCGACGACGTCGGCGAGACCACCGGCCCGATCAACGCAGGCGATGTCACCGACGACGCGCGTCCGACCTTCGCCGGTGAGGCGACGGCGGACATCGATCACGTCAACATTTACGACAACGGCGAGCTGGCCGGCACCGCAACGGTGGACGAAAACGGCAGGTGGAGCTGGACGCCTGAACAGGATCTGGCGGATGGCGAACACGATCTGACCGTCTCGGCCGTGGATGCGGCAGGCAATGAAGGCCCGCAGACCAGCGGCACCGGAGACGGCGGCTGGGGCTTTACCGTGGACACGGTAGCGCCTGGCGCTGATGCATTCAGCGACGCAAGCATTACCTTGACGGATGATGTCGGTCCGGTACAGGGGATCATTACCGATGGGTCGACCACGGATGATGCGCGGCCAACCTACAGCGGAACCTTAAGTGCGGAAGGTATCGCGGCGGGTGTTGTCAGCGTCAATGTCTATGACAATGGCGTGCTAATCGGTAACGTGCCTGTGGATGCCGACGGTAACTGGAGCTGGACCGCGGACAGCGCGCTGGCCAGTGGCGCGCATGCCCTGACCTTAGCCGCCGTTGACGCGGCAGGTAACGTAGGCCCGCAGGTGAGTGGCACGGCAGACGAGGCGTGGGACTTCAACATTCTGACCAGCGCACCGGCGCAGCCAGCTATAGAGAACGTGGTTGACGATTACACTCAGGGCGAAGATGCGGATACCGGCTTCCTGCAGAAAGGACAAGCGACCAACGACAGTACGCTGACGGTGAACGGCACCGCTGGCGCGGGTCTGACGGTGATTATCTGGGCGACCGACGCGGCCGGCAATAAGGTGAAAGCAGGCGAAGGCGTGGCAGATGATGAAGGTCGCTGGAGCATCACCTCAACAGAACTGGGCGCGGATGGCAGTTATAACCTGACGGCCACAGCGGTGAACGCAGCGGGCGTCTCTTCAGCAGAAACGGGGAGCTTCTCCGTGGTGCTGGACACCCTGGCACCTGACGCGGCCACCTCTGCGCTGATGGATGCTCAGGGCGACGTGCAGGGTGAAATCCTCGATGGCGGTGTCACCGATGACCGTTCACCGGTGCTGAACGGCACGGCTGAAGCCGGCGCGACGGTTGCGGTTTATCTCGATGACAGCGTGACACCGGTCGCGACTGTCGTAGCGGACGAAGCGGGTAACTGGACGTTGCCGTTGGGTGCGCTGGCGGATGGTGAACATCACTATCAGATCAAAGTTACCGATTCTGCAGGCAACGAAACGCGCGGTGATACCGTCAGCTTCACGCTGGACAGCAGCAGCGTAGAACTGACTATCGACCAGGCGAACGATGACGCAGGCAGCATTGTGGGTGCCGTTCTGAACAACGGTCTGACCGATGACAACACGCCTGAACTGCAGGGTACGGCACTGCCGGGCGCAGTCGTGACTATTCTCAACTCAGCGGGTGAAATTCTGGGTGAGAGTATTGCGGACAGTAACGGAACCTGGGTCTTTGCCTTGCCGGAACTCTCCGATGGCGTGCACAGCTTTACGGCGCACGTGACCAATGCGGCGGGTAACAGCAGTGAAGCGACCTTCAGCCTGACGATCGACACCACGCCACCTGAGCCGGTGATTATCCAGTCGCTTGAAGATGATGTGGGAACCAACCAGTTCACCTCGCCTGTCGCGGGCAACGTAACGGACGATCCGGCGCCAACCTTCAGCGGTACGGCGGAAGCGGGATCGTTAGTGACGCTCTATGACAACGGCATTCTGCTGGCAACCCTAACCGCAGATGCACAGGGTAACTGGAGCTATACACCGACCACCAATCTGCTGGAAGGCACGCACAGCATCACCGCAACAGCCACCGATGTGGTGGGTAACGTCAGTGAACTCAGCCAGAGTTGGAATTTCATTCTGGACATTACGGCCGCGAATGTTGGCATTTCAGGTAACTCTGAAGAGTCGCTAAGCGGTGTGACTGAACCTGGTGTAGTGGTTGTCGTCGTCGATAAGAATGGCACTGAATATCGCACGGTGGCCGATCAGCAGGGTAACTGGATTATCGCCCCTAACCCGGTTGCTGCCGGTGAGTCAGGCGAGATCTACACCATTGATCCTGCAGGTAATCAGGGAACACCGGTTGCATTCCAGGGATCGGCGCTGGCCAGTTACGATCTGCTTAACGAAAGTGCGCAGGTGAACACCACGGTGACGGGCGATCAGCTCAACCCGAGCACCACCCGTCTGGCCGATGGCCGTATCGTGGTGGTGTGGCAGGGCGCCGGCACCTCCGGAACCGAAGTTTATATGCAGCTTTTCGAGGCCGATGGCGTGCATAAAATCGGTACCGAGCAGCAGGTCAACCAGCGTACCGCCAACAACCAGGACAGCGCGCAGGTTATTGCGCTGACCGACGGCGGCTTCCTGATTGTTTACGAGTCTAATAAAAACGGGCTGGACAACAACGGCGATGGCGTGATGGCGCGCCGCTACGGCTCCGATGGCCAGGCATCCACCGACGAGTTCCAGGTGAACACCACCTACAGCGGCGATCAAAACCGTCCGAGTGCGATGGCGACCGCCGACGGCGGCTACATCATTACCTGGGAAAGCCAGGGCACCAGTATCGTCCAGCGCACCTATGACGCTAACAACGAGTCCACAGCAGGAGAGGTTGTCGTAGCCACCGGCAGCAGCATGGGTGCCTCCGGCGGTCCGGAAATGGCGGCCTTCACCGACGCGGCGCACAGCGGCATGTACATCACGGTGTGGAACGCGGGCAGCGGCCCGGGCGATACCAGCGGTACCGGCATCGTCGGGCAGATTTTTGCCGCTGACGGTACGCCGCTCGGCAGCAGCGTGCAGATCAACACCACCACCGACGGGGCGCAGAACTATCCGGACGTTATCACCCTGAGTGACGGCAGCATAGTGGTGTACTGGGACTCCGGCGACAGCGAAGCCAACGGCTCTGACATCCGCGCGGTGCACTACCGGGTTGATGCGGAAACCGGCGCGCTGACGCTGGTCGGCAGCGGCGACTTTATCGTCAATACCTACACCACCGGCAAGCAGTACAAGCCGGTTGGCGTGGCGCTTGAGGACGGCGGCTACCTGCTTATCTGGGGCTCGGAGGGCGGCGACGGCGACGGCTCGGCCATCTACGCGCAGCGCTTCGATGCCAACGATAACCGGGTCGGCCGTGAATTCCTGGTGAACACCACCACCAGCGGCAACCAGGGCACCGGCGGGGATTCGGTGGATGCCACCCACATCTTCGATGCGGTACTGACCGAAGACGGCAGCGTCTACGTCACCTGGCAGTCGGACAACGTCGACGGGTCGGGTACCGGGATTGAAGGGATCGTGATTGACGCCGGTGCGGCGTTCTACTCCGAGTACACCATCAATACCACCACGGCCGGCAACCAGACGGTGTCGTCAGTGGCCAGCCTGCCGGACGGCGGCGCCATCGTGGTGTGGCAGTCGGCAAACGGCGACGGTTCCGGCACCGGCATCAAAGGGCAGCTGCTGGATGCGAAGGGCCAGCCGGTGGGCGCGGAATTTACCGTGAACACCACCACGGCGGGCGATCAGCTGACGCCGCAGGTCACGGTGCTGAATGACGGCAGCTTCCAGGTGGTCTGGAGCACCGGCTCGGGCGCCACCATCAAGGGCCAGGGCTTCAGCTACAGCTATGACAGCGAAGGCAACGTCAACGGCGTGGCGGCGGACGGCGCGGAGTACAGCGTCAACACCGGCACCACGGCCACCAAACAAACGGAGCCGGCGATTACTGCGCTGAACGATGGCGGTTATCTGGTGGTGTGGCAGGCGAACGTCGGTAATAACTGGGTGATCTACGGCCGACAGTACGATGCCAGCGGTGTTCCGGTCACCGACGAAACCGTGCTGATCACCACCAGCCTGAGCGTGAACGGGGTGCTGGGCGTCGGTGCCGACTGGCAACCGCTGCCATCCATTGCGGTACTGGAGAATGGCCAGGTGGTCATCGCCTACACGGTGAAGGGCACGGCGTATGACGCGGGCGTGAGCATTTACGATCCGTCGAGCCATGAGTTGTTGAACAGCTTCGTGGTGAACCAGACCCTGACCAGCGATCAGGCCTCACCGGCGGTGAGCGCGCTGGACAACGGTAACTACGTGGTGACCTGGGATTCCAAAGACAACACCGGGCCGGATCAGAATGGCCTGAGCGTCTGGGGCCGCATTTTTGCGGCGGACGGTACGCCGGTGAGCGATGAGTTCATCATCAACACCGCGACGGCCGGCGACCAGCATCTGGCACGCGTGGTGAGTCGTCCTGATGGCAGCTTCGTGGCGGTATTCCTCTCTGCCACCGACACCCTGCCGGGGACGGGTACCAGCGGTATTTATGCGCAGTACTTTGATGCGGCGGGTAACAAGGTGGGGCAGCAGATGCAGATCCACCAGCTGACCTACGGCGAGCAGGTCGAGATTGATGCGACCTTCCTCGAAGGTGGCCAGCTGTATGTGACCTGGACCGATCAGGGCGTGGGTGACGGTGATGGCTCGGCTATCAAAGGACGCGTAGTTGACCTGGTAGAAACGTTGGGGCTTGAGCAGTTAACCCCGAATAATGACGATCCGACCAGCATTGATTATCAGCCTGCGACCACCCCTGTCTCTAACGATACGGATGTGTTGCCGCCAAATGTGGGGATATCAACCAACACCAAAGAGATGTTGGGTGGTCAGACTGAAGCGGGTGCGACCGTCACTGTGACGGATGCCGACGGCGTTATCTATTCAGCCGTCGCTGATGCTGATGGGCGCTGGAAGATCGAACCTAACCCACTGGGCGTCGGGGAAAATGGCACCATTACGGCGACGGATGCTGCGGGGAATGAAAGTCAACCTGTCCTGATTTCCGGCGCTGCGTTAAGTGCTTACGATCTGCTTAACGAAAGTGCGCAGGTGAACACCACGGTGACGGGTGACCAGCTCAACCCGACCACCACCCGTCTGGCCGATGGCCGTATCGTGGTGGTGTGGCAGGGCGCAGGCACCTCCGGAACCGAAGTTTACATGCAGCTTTTCGAAGCTGACGGCGTGCATAAAATCGGTACCGAGCAGCAGGTCAACCAGCGTACCGCCAACAACCAGGACAGCGCGCAGGTTATTGCGCTGACCGACGGCGGCTTCCTGATTGTTTACGAGTCTAATAAAAACGGGCTGGACAACAACGGCGATGGCGTGATGGCGCGCCGCTACGGCTCCGATGGCCAGGCATCCACCGACGAGTTCCAGGTGAACACCACCTACAGCGGCGATCAAAACCGTCCGAGTGCGATGGCGACCGCCGACGGCGGCTACATCATTACCTGGGAAAGCCAGGGCACCAGTATCGTCCAGCGCACCTATGACGCTAACAACGAGTCCACAGCAGGAGAGGTTGTCGTAGCCACCGGCAGCAGCATGGGTGCCTCCGGCGGTCCGGAAATGGCGGCCTTCACCGACGCGGCGCACAGCGGCATGTACATCACGGTGTGGAACGCGGGCAGCGGCCCGGGCGATACCAGCGGTACCGGCATCGTCGGGCAGATTTTTGCCGCTGACGGTACGCCGCTCGGCAGCAGCGTGCAGATCAACACCACCACCGACGGGGCGCAGAACTATCCGGACGTTATCACCCTGAGTGACGGCAGCATAGTGGTGTACTGGGACTCCGGCGACAGCGAAGCCAATGGCTCTGACATCCGCGCGGTGCACTACCGGGTTGATGCGGAAACCGGCGCGCTGACGCTGGTCGGCAGCGGCGACTTTATCGTCAATACCTACACCACCGGCAAGCAGTACAAGCCGGTTGGCGTGGCGCTTGAGGACGGTGGCTACCTGCTTATCTGGGGCTCGGAGGGCGGCGACGGCGACGGCTCGGCCATCTACGCGCAGCGCTTCGATGCCAACGATAACCGGGTCGGCCGTGAATTCCTGGTGAACACCACCACCAGCGGCAACCAGGGCACCGGCGGGGATTCGGTGGATGCCACCCACATCTTCGATGCGGTACTGACCGAAGACGGCAGCGTCTACGTCACCTGGCAGTCGGACAACGTCGACGGGTCGGGTACCGGGATTGAAGGGATCGTGATTGACGCCGGTGCGGCGTTCTACTCCGAGTACACCATCAATACCACCACGGCCGGCAACCAGACGGTGTCGTCAGTGGCCAGCCTGCCGGACGGCGGCGCCATCGTGGTGTGGCAGTCGGCAAACGGCGACGGTTCCGGCACCGGCATCAAAGGGCAGCTGCTGGATGCGAAGGGCCAGCCGGTGGGCGCGGAATTTACCGTGAACACCACCACGGCGGGCGATCAGCTGACGCCGCAGGTCACGGTGCTGAATGACGGCAGCTTCCAGGTGGTCTGGAGCACCGGCTCGGGCGCCACCATCAAGGGCCAGGGCTTCAGCTACAGCTATGACAGCGAAGGCAACGTCAACGGCGTGGCGGCGGCCGGCGCGGAGTACAGCGTCAACACCGGCACCACGGCCACCAAACAAACGGAGCCGGCGATCGCTGCGCTGAACGATGGCGGTTATCTGGTGGTGTGGCAGGCGAACGTCGGTAATAACTGGGTGATCTACGGCCGACAGTACGATGCCAGCGGTGTTCCGGTCACCGACGAAACCATGCTGATCACCACCAGCCTGAGCGTGAACGGGGTGCTGGGCGTCGGTGCCGACTGGCAACCGCTGCCATCCATTGCGGTGCTGGAGAATGGCCAGGTGGTCATCGCCTACACGGTGAAGGGCACGGCGTATGACGCGGGCGTGAGCATTTACGATGCGTCGAGCCATGAGGTGTTGAACAGCTTCGTGGTGAACCAGACCCTGACCAGCGATCAGGCCTCACCGGCGGTGAGCGCGCTGGACAACGGTAACTACGTGGTGACCTGGGATTCCAAAGACAACACCGGGCCGGATCAGAATGGCCTGAGCGTCTGGGGCCGCATTTTTGCGGCGGACGGTACGCCGGTGAGCGATGAGTTCATCATCAACACCGCGACGGCCGGCGACCAGCATCTGGCACGCGTGGTGAGTCAGGCAGACGGCAGCTTCGTGGCGGTGTTCCAGTCAGCCACCGACACCCTACCGGGGGCGGGTACCAGCGGTATTTATGCGCAGTACTTTGATGCGGCGGGTAACAAGGTGGGGCAGCAGATGCAGATCCACCAGCTGACCTACGGCGAGCAGGTCGAGATTGATGCGACCTTCCTCGAAGGTGGCCAGCTGTATGTGACCTGGACCGATCAGGGCGTGGGTGACGGTGATGGCTCGGCTATCAAAGGACGCTTAGTCGACCTGAATGAGACCCTGGGACTGACGGTTGAAACTGGCGCAACGCATATTGACTATCAGCCTGCGCAGTACGATCTCAACGGCACTGCGGGCAGCGATATGCTGGATGCACGAGGCGCAAACTCCGTCGACGCCAAAGAGGGTGATGACACGATCGTCATCAACAGTACCGACTTCACCAGCATTAAGGGTGGTGAAGGAAATGATACCCTGGTTTGGGATTCTAATAACGACTTAGAACTTGGCAGTGTCTCAAACAAAATTAGTGGAATTGAAACTATCCATATGGGTAATAATACGGCGCAGACAGTGTTTATTAGTGCCAGTGATGTGCTCGAAATCACTAAAGAAAATGGTGATGAGGCGAATACATTACGTATTACCGGCGATGTTGCTGATTCGAATGCTAATGCTGCGAGTGACACTGTTAATATTAATAAGTCAGAGTGGACAACCACAACGTCGCAAACTGAAAATGGGGTAAACTATGATGTTTATACCAATAATGATAATGATGCTGTTACGCTGTTAATTCAGCATGGCTTGAACGTTATCTAATATTAATGGCGGTAGCGAAAGCTACCGCCATTCGTTCTCTACTGCTGTTTTATCTGCATTCAACACGTTCACCAACTTTCCACCGTTGGTGGTTTAGCGCTCATGCAGAATAAAAAAGTAAATAAACATAATTGTTAAGGATTAAAAACCTATATATGGCTTTTTTTTGGAGTTAATGTTGTGGGTGATACCCTGAAGTTACAAGATAGGTCATCAAGGAATTTGTCTGGTGGCAGGGTAAATAGCCAATCTCACTCACTAATTACAGTTGAGTTAACTATGAACGCAATTTTCTTAGCACTAAGATCTAAATTACCGGTGCGTGCTTTAATAATGATGGCGTTATTCATTAACCCTTTATTAACTGCCCGTGCCACTGACTTTATCGAATTATTACGTATGACGGCTGAACATCCCTCTGTCCGGTCCGGCATATCGAACACCGCAGGTGCTTATTATGATATCGATCAGGCTAAAGCGGCCGATGGATTTCAGGTCAGCACCGGCGTCAGTAGCGTAGGATATTCTGGTCAGCCAGGTTATGAAAATAACCCGCTGTCGCCACATATCTCTATCAGTAAATTACTTTACGATCACGGCCGCACCGTTGCCAGCGTTGCTGGAAAAGAGGCCGCTTATGCTTTACAGCAGGCGCAGGTGAACGTGACGCGTGAAAACCTTAATCAACAGGTTCTGTCGCTGTACACCTCTGCGGCAACCAATGCCAAAGTGGTCGCGGTGCTCGATAAAGAGATCGCGGCACTGCAGGATCTGTTAAATCGCGTCCAGGCCATTGCCAGAGTCGACAGTGGTCGCGGCTCTGAGATCAATCAGGTAGAAACCCGACTGAATGCGGTTATCGCAAGTCGGGAAATGAACTTCACCACCTACATCCAGGCACAGCAACAGCTTAGCTCTTTGCTCAATAGTGACGTTATCCTCACCCGCGATCTTCCTGACCTGAAAAAGGCCAATCTGTTACCTGCCTCTCTGGAACAGGCGCAGCAGGTACTGAAAGAGAATCCCAGCTGGATGGTTTCACGACAACGGAAAGAAGAGGCAAAAGCCGCTGTTGAACTGGCCTCAAAGTGGAATCGTCCTAAGTGGAGCGCACAGCTCAGTCTGGATAGTCCAAAACGCAACGGCGAGATGGAGCCGTTCAAAGCAGTCACGTTGCAGGTGAGTAGCGATATCAATTTATGGGACGGTGGCGCCGGTCGCGCCAATGCCAGTGCAGAAACACAACGTCTGGTTGCGGCGGAGGCGGATCAGGATGCCACATTCCGTAGCCTGAAACAGCAGCTGGACCAGCTGTGGGTCTCATTACCTTTGCGTGAGCGACAAATAAACGCCCTGCAGCGGCAATCCGGAACAGCGCTGAAAACCTGGAAAGCGGGCGAAGTGCAGTTTTTTGCCGGGCAGCGCCCGTTAACCGATCTGATTTCCTTCGCCACGGATTATTACTCCAGCCTGGCCAGCTATCAGGAACAGGAGATGCAGTACCTGGCAACGCAATGGCAAATCGTCGCCGCTCTGGGCAAAACCAGTCAACTGGCGCAGAAGGTCAACTCTCTACCCGCTAACCCTATTCAGCCAGTGCACTGAAGAAACTATCAACAAATGAAGGGTGCGCATGCCGTTAAAACAACCCGTTTGTCGCCATGTCCCCATCATTTCTTTGTCCAGAGGACAACATCGTGACTGATATAAACACCGAGCCAGCTGGCTCCAAAATACATGCTGACAGCATGCAGAATGCCGGAGCCGCCAATGCTCAGGAATCGCTGTTGCTGGCTTTGCAAAGTGCGTTACGCCTGTTTGACGTGCGACTGACCCTAAACAACTTACGTGCTGAAATGCCGACGTTCTCATCATTTGACCAGCCTGCAGAGCAAAATCAGTGGGTGCTCAATGCGTTACAGAACCGCGGCATCAGCGCGGCCTGGCAGGAAATTGATCTGGCCGACGTAAAAAACTTTGTTCTGCCCGCGGTGATGCGCCTTGATACGGGGTATTGCGTGCTGACGAAATTCAGCGAAAAAAGCTGCGCCATTATCGACCCCTCATTAGGCTCCCAGCCCGTTGACGTTGATTTCTCGCGGCTGGCGCAACATTACGGCGGTGAATTACTGCTGCTTCGTCCGAAATCCTATCTCGACCATCGTGCGGATGACATTGTCAGCGTCGGTGAAGGACACTGGTTCTGGCATACGCTTTGGGGCTTTAAGCGCTATATCTATGAAGCCGCGGCCCTGTCAGTGGTGATCAATCTGCTGGTGCTGGCCATGTCGATTTTCACGATGACCGTCTATAACCGCGTATTGCCTAACCAAACCTACATCACGCTCTGGACCATGGCGATCGGTGTCTCGCTGGCATTACTGTTTGAACTGGCTGCGAGGCTGGGCCGTGCGTGGATCACCGACCGGGCCGGTAAAAAAATAGATCTGGTGCTCGGGGCGCAACTGTTCCGCCACGTCCTCAATGGCAAAATGTCGAACCGGACGCAATCAAGCGGTGCCTTCGGCAACGTGATGCAAAGTTTTGATAGCGTTCGGGAACTGACCACCTCAGCGGCACTGACTACCGTGGCCGACCTGCCTTTCGTTCTGTTATTCCTGCTGGTTATCCATCTGGTGGCCGGGCCGCTTGTCTGGTGTGTGATCCTGATTCTGGTGATCATTGTGGCGATGGTATTGCTGATGCAGATCCCCTTAAAACGCCATGCCCAAGAGTCGATGAAGGTGGGCAGCAACCGTTACGGTTTGGTGATTGAGTCGCTCGATAATCTCGAAACAATCAAAGTATTACGTGCAGAAAATCTGGTGGCATCGAAACATGACGTGGCCAGCGTCAAACTCTCTTCAGTGAATATGAAGTCACGCTTTCTGGCCACCATGGGCTCGAGCATCATCCAGACCACCCAGCAGTTCGGGACCGTCATTTTACTGGTTTGGGGCGCGTATCTGGTCGGTGATGGCGATATTTCCATGGGCGGCATTATCGCCACCATGACCCTGATGGGCCGCGCAATTATGCCGATTGCCACACTCGCGGCGCTCGGCCTGCGCATCCAGCAGGCGAAAACCTCTCTGGCGATCCTGAATAAGGTCATGCAGGCGCCGACCGAGCGTGAGAAAGAGAAAGTGTATGTACAACTGCCGCAGGGCAGCCAGACAGAAATCGACTGTAAGGGCGTGTCCTTCCACTATAAAGAGGATCTTCCTGCCGTTGTCGAAAAGCTTGATGTCCATTTCCGCCAGGGAGAACGCGTGGCGATCCTCGGGAAAATGGGCAGCGGGAAGTCGTCATTTCTTCGTTTACTGGTCGGGCTCTATCCGCTCAGCACCGGCACCATCACCGTTGCCGGGGTGGATATCCGTCAGATTGAGCCGGTTGAGCTGCGTACACGCATTGCCCTGGTCAACCAGGAACCGCGCTTTATGTACGGCACGCTACGCGACAACCTGGTGATGGGGGCCCCCTATGCCAGTGATGAACAGCTGCTGGCGGCTGTAAAGATGACCGGCGTCAGCGATATTGTTGCCGCACACCCGATGGGGTTTGGCATGCCGGTCAGTGAACGTGGTGAGAACTTTTCCGGTGGCCAAAAACAGGCAATTGCGTTAGCGCGCGCCATTATCTCGAACCCGGACGTGCTGTTACTGGATGAGCCAACGTCGGGGATGGATATGGGTTCCGAGCGGATGATCCTGCAAGCGCTGATCCCGGCGATGGAAGGACGCACCGTCATTATCGTTACCCACCGTCCAGCGGTTCTGAAATACGTTGACCGGGTGATTGTGATGGATGACGGCATTAAGGTTGCTGATGGACCCCGGGACGACATTATCAGCCTGTTAAACAGCGGAAAAGTCCCGGCGGCTTCGGTGCTGCGTTCAGTCGCTAAACCTTCAGGAGTCGAGATAAGTACAGATAATGCGCATCATTCTGACGAGGTAGTGGTATGAGTGATATGACGAACAACAAAAAACCGCAGGACCCGCGCCTGACGGATCGCACGGCCAGTGACATGGTATTGGCCGCTCGCAAGGATCGTTGGGAAGGGTGGCTGTATATTGCCTGGGGCGGCGTAGCATTTATGGTTCTGGCGGTGCTGTGGGCGGCAAACTTCAATATTGAAGAAGTGACCACGGGATCCGCCAAAATCGTGCCAAGTTCTCATGAACAGGTGCTGCAAAGCCTTGAGGGCGGTATTTTGCAGGAACTGATGGTACATGAAGGGGATACGGTTGAGAAAGGGCAGACGTTAGCCAAAATCGATCCTACCAGAGCCGAAGCCTCCTTCCGCGAAAGCGCTAACCGTTTGTTGGCCCTGAAGGCTCAGGCAGCACGCCTGGAAGCGGAGGCAACAGGCAAAGAATTGATTTTTCCCCCTAAGGTGATGAAACAGCCTGAGTTAGTGGCACGGGAAACGGATGCCTGGAAGCTGCGTAAACGTGCACTCGACGCGTCAATCGCGGGCTATGTCAGATCTAAAGCGCTACTGCAAAAAGAACTGGTGATGGCCCGCGAGCTGTCTGCCCAGTCACTGCTGTCAAAAACGGAAGTGCTGAAGTTGGAGCGCCAGGCTAACGATGCCGAATTGCAGATTACCGAGCGGCAAAACCGCTATCATAACGAAGCCAATGATGAACTGTCGAAAGTCGAAGTCGAAATGACCAGTCTACAAGAGACCGCGACGGGGCGACAGGATACGCTGGAACGAACTGAAGTGCGTTCACCGGTGCGTGGGATCGTCAATCGCATCAATATCAATACCCTCGGCGGCGTTATCCAGCCAGGCTCATCGATCATGGAAGTGACGCCGCTGGACGACCAGCTGCTGGTCGAAACGCGGATCAAGCCTTCGGACGTGGCATTCCTGGCGCCTGGCCAGGTCGCGGTGGTGAAAATTTCTGCTTATGATTACTCCATCTATGGCGGGCTTGAAGGGCACGTACAGAGCATCAGTCCGGGCGCCATTAAAGATGAAGAGAGCAAAACGGCAAGGAGTCCGGGTGCAGACGATACCTATTATCGTGTCATGGTACTGACTGAAAGCAACACGCTCACCAAGAGTGGCAGTCAGGAACTGCGGGTCATCCCTGGCATGACGGCAACGGTTGATATCCGCACGGGTGAAAAAAGCCTGTTGCAGTATCTTCTGCGTCCTTTGTTACGCGTTCAGGAAGCCTTTCGCGAGAAGTAATATTCACATAATTTTCGACCAGCCATAAAAAAAGCCAGCAAATCAGCTGGCTTTATTTTTTGCATTTTTATCAGAAACTGAAACGATAACCGGCATTGAACTGACGCTGGTTGAAACGTTGACCGTCAAGACGATCGGCTTCGAGGAAGAGAGTGTGGTTACTTACTTGCGCGCTCACACCGACACCATTATTCCAGCCGTTTCCTTTAAAAGAGAGTGTCTCTTTGGAGCCGTTCAGGGCATAGGCCGCGTTCCCAAGGAACTCTCGCGTCACCCCTGACTTGATATAGGTATTCAGTTTGTAATCACGTTGATTGATTTCATAACCGACGAGCAGGGTAGCGCGACCCTGAAGGGTTTTATAATTAGACAGGTCAATCTTCAGTCCGTTAGAGGCTCGCACTGAACTGCCGTCCTGATGCCCTGCGGTCATTTGCAGCTGGGGTTCAAGATAAAAACCCGCACCGTTTTCAGAAAGGGATATTTTCTTGCCTGCTTCCAGTGACACGCTCATGCCGGAAGAGACACCGTAAGCCGAGACGGCGTTATTCTGCGTATCCCTGACCGAGAACTGGTTACGCATTCGATTGAGCTTCATTACTCCATCAAGATAGTACCCTTCATCATTTTGCCAGGTTCCGTAAAGGCCAAAATGCTCAGATTTAGTGGTGCCACTGCCCCCGGTATAGTGAGGAGAACCTTCGGTCATCCCCATAAACAGGCCAATATAGAGCGGCAACTGCTCTGATACCCGTTTATCAACGCCAAACTGATAGCCGCTGTAATTCAAACTGAAATCACTGAGCCTGCCATTAGCAAAGCCGCTAAAACGCCCGTCGACGCCACGCAACCAGACATTGCCATCCGTTTTACCCTGACGCACATCCCCCATGCGCTGCATCAAAGTCTGCATCTCGGCATAACTCATCAGATAGCCCGCATTAAGGAACTGCGCCCCGGCATTGGCAGCACTGCTGATCACCGGTGTACGGTTGGAGTCAGTGGACGTTTCAGGCATCGCAGTATCGGCAGATGACGCCGGTTCACCCTCAGCATCACTGGCGGTTGCCGGGTCAGTCGACGTGTCAGTGGACGGGTCAGTTGGCAGGGGTGTCACGTCCGCGTTGCTGTCGTCGGTTTTTGCCGAAGAAAGAACCCAGTTCGTGCCCTGCTGATTCACCGTATAGACATAGCCGCCCAGCTCAACATCTGAATTGCCTGTGAAGGTGGCAATCCCGTCTGGCGTCTCAACCACGGTCAGCACTTCATTGCCGGTGGTGACGGCACTGCCGCTGTTTTGAATGGTTAAGCCATAAACGCCCGCGCTGCTGTCGGTGACCACGATCTTATCGCCACCGTTATTCAGCCCTTCACCCTCGCCGACCAGGTCCGTCCGCAGGGCAAAGTTACCGCTGCCGCTCAGGTTGGCAACCGTCAGCGTGGAATAAGCGTTGGTATCTGTAGCGGCGGTCAGATCGACCAGCGAGTTGCTTAATTGCAGATCGTCGACTGTGGAACTGCTCGCGACACGCCATTCGCTGTCGGTTAAATTAACGTTGAGGTGACCGCCATTGACCTTGTCACTGACCGCACTGCCGGACCACCGCGAGCCGGGGGTAAAGTTGAGATCGATTAATCCGCCGAGGGATTGAATGCTGCCGGTAATATCCATTTGACCCTCGGCACTAATGACGCTGGCCGCATAGCCATCATTGTATTGGGTCGCTATGGCAATTCCCTCCGGCGAGCCCATATCAATGGTCAGCGCATCCTGAAGGTTAACCACCCCTTCAGCCATCGCATAAATCCCAATGGTATTCTCTGCCCCGGCGATAATTGTCAGCCCATTGCCGTTGATGGTGCCGCGAGTGGCCCACAGTCCCAACCCCAGACTCCCCGTGGTATTCAACGCAATATCCGTGTTCTGGATATTGACCGTCGACCCTACGGACTGTGCCGAAACAGCGAAGCTGCCTGATGACTGAACCCTGTTACGCTCTTCAGCACTGCCGGTGAAATTTACCGTTGCGCTGTCGCCCATCGCCACAATACCGCCGCTCTTTGCTGTGGAAATCACGCTGCCTGCGCCGATCGTGGCCTCTCCGTTATCCCGGACGGTCAAGCCAGCAGAGGTAGTGCCGGAGGTGCCGATCGTTAAATGATCGGCGGTTAAATTGCCCAAACTCCAGATGCCGGCAGAGGTGTCCCCGGCGGTGATGATGGTTGAATGGCTGCCCAGATCGACCGCACTGTTTTCCTGAATATTGATTCCCTGCGAGCTTTTTCCCAGCGTGTGAATGGTCAGGTGATTAGCGGTCAGGCTGGAAAGCCCGTCACTGGCCAGACCGGAGAGAGCATCAACCCGAATGCCATGGCTGGTGGTGCCATGGGTCTGAATAACGCTACTGTCGCCGAGATCGGCCTGGCTGCCATAGCCGGACACGTGCAGTGCAACGCCGCTGTTTCCCTGTGTGGAGATTTGTAACTGGTCGGCTATCAAAGAAGAGGCATTACTTACCGTTATGCCATCCGCGAACCCGTCACCGGTCCCTACGGTGCTGACCGAGGTGCCCGACCCTAAATCCGCGCCGGAGTGCGAACCGGTGAGCTCAATCCCGGTTGCGGTTTTTCCCGAAACATTCACCGTCAGTTGGTCCGCAGTCAGACGGCTATTGGCGCCTTTTATAATGATACCCTGAGCAAGGCTGTTGGCATCTGTGACGCTCACCGTGCTGCCACTGCCGAGGTCAACAGTGCCCGTTGTGGCGTTAGGAATAATGATGCCGTAAAGCCCGCCGCCGGATAGCTGGTCCGCGATGAGCGTCGTGCCGTCTGACAAACTGATCGAACTGCCTGTCTGGCTGCCGACAACTGCCGCGTGGCCGGATCCATTGATCGCACTCAGTCCACTGGCTAGCAGTAATGCTGTCGCGAGCCTGTTCACTTCATATTTATTATTCATATTCGCATCTCTTCCATAAGAAATTTGCTGGGAAAAACGTTTCAGAATCGCGTTGTTAATATTTTCATTGTTCACACGCCGGGGATTGACTGAGCTTGCGTCAAACTGACTTTTTATCAGAGAGTAATTACCAATATTATGCCAATAATTGTTGAATTGTGTAGGCTTGTTCAGTGCGAGGCTGTTATGGACATGTAGCAAAGAAATGCATGACTTTGCTTTTGTTTATGATTTATAAGGTTTTTATGGATTCCATAATGGGTGGTTAATGTTAAGGAAATTAACATGCATCATCTTTTGCTAATATATATCTGTATTGGATGTGGGTTATTAAACGAAGGTTGTTAAACTATTTAAGCGCTGGTCTGAGAATTCCAGCCAGGAAGAGATATTCATCATCTCCCCCAATTGGAATCTAATTTTAGCGCTGGAAATTTCTGCGCCAGAAAGCGGCTCTACAATTATTCAGGCAGCGGTTTGTCCCGGGGGTTATTGCTGCAACAAGGATCATCCTGAAACCCATTACGTTTACTTTACGACCTGTAAGCCTGTATGCCCCTGGCAGAGTGACAGGGGCAAACCGCCAGGAAACATTTTTGAAAAAAGCTATAGACGACTGGTCTAATTGTTGTTAGCTTACCTGCATCGCACCGGACATCGGTCGAACGTTTACCCTGTCGCAAGACGACTGGTCTAATTCAAAATTGTTAACCTCACATGCTGGAGAGTAGTTATGAAAATTCTTATGGTCTTAACCTCACACGACAAACTGGGTGATACCGGACGTAAAACCGGCTTCTGGCTGGAAGAGCTGGCCGCGCCTTACTATGCGTTTAAGGATGCCGGCGCCGAAGTCACGCTGGCTTCACCAAAAGGCGGCAACCCACCGTTAGACCCGAAAAGTAATGAACCGAATTTCCAGACTGAGCAGACCCACCGCTTTGAAGCTGACGCGGCGGCTGTGGCCCAACTGGCTGCAACGGTCCGTCTCGACAGCGTGTCATCCGCAGATTACGACGCCGTTTTCTATCCGGGTGGACACGGTCCGCTGTGGGACCTGGCTGAAGATAAACACTCCATCAGCCTGATCGAATCATTCCTCGCGGCGAACAAGCACGTTGCGCTGGTATGTCATGCACCGGGCGTGCTGCGTCACGTCAAAACGCCAGCGGGAAACCCCCTGGTTGAGGGCCGCAAGGTCACCGGATTTACCAACAGCGAAGAAGAAGGGGTTGGGCTGACTCAGATTGTGCCTTTCCTGGTAGAAGACGAGCTGATCGCCAAAGGCGGGATCTATTCCAAAGGAGAAGACTGGGGTTCCTACGTGGTGAGCGATGGCCTGCTGATCACCGGGCAAAACCCGGGATCTTCAGCAGCCACCGCGGCCCAGCTGATTAAGCAATTGGGTGCATAAAGGGTAATCATGCCGGAGGGGCGCAGGTTAAGCGCCCCTCCGGCAAAGGATTATCCAGCACTGTCCATCAACTTATCGGGCTATCAGACGCTTTTCAGGGCGTTAGGCTCAACGTCACCATTGCAGGAAAATCATCATGTTTAAAAAATCTTTGACCACGCTGGCATTAAGTCTGGCTTTGTCTGTCTATGCGCAGTCGTCTGTGGCTGAGCCGGTAAAAAACATTGTTTTGGTTCACGGGGCTTTTGTTGATGGATCGGGCTGGAACCCGGTGGCGCGCATTCTGGACAAAGCGGGCTATAAGGTGTCGATAGTTCAGGAGCCGCAAACCTCACTGGCGGATGATGCCGCGGCCACCCGGCGCGTTTTGGCACTACAACAGGGAAAATCGTTGCTGGTGGGCCATAGCTACGGCGGGATGATCATCAGTGATGCGGGAAATGAGGCTTCTGTCGCGGGTCTGGTCTATATCGCTGCGTTTCAGCCTGAACAAGGCGACTCTTTGCTGAGTCTGGCAAAACAAATGCCGGCAGCCGCGCAGTCAATTACCGAAACCGCGGATCACTTCCTCTATATCAAACCGAAAAACTTCCACGCTGACTTTGCGGCAGATTTACCCGTTAAAGAGACGGATCGGTTGGCGCGTTCCCAGGTGATGCCTGCCGTCGCCGCATTTACTGCCGCCGCCGGCGCTCCTGCCTGGAAAACCAAGCCAAGCTGGGCGGTTGTTGCCACCCAGGACAGGGCGATTAATCCCGAATTAGAGCGTTTCATGGCGAAACGTGCTCACAGCACCGTGACCGAATTGAAGGGCAATCACGCCATTTATGCCTCACAGCCGGAAAAAATTGCGGCAGTGATTGAAAAAGCGGCGGAGAGTTTATCTCAGTAAACAACGAGTAAGCCTGCGAGGCTGCCACCGCGCTAACCTGTCTATAGACGACTGGTCTAGCCCCTGATAAATTATGCCGATGAATACGACAACTTCACTCCATAACAATGAAATCCGCGATCACATCCTTGCCACCGGCCAGCGCATTATGGCCGGTAAAGGATTCTCTGCCGTTGGATTGAATGAAATACTTAAAGATGCCGGTGTGCCAAAAGGCTCTTTCTACCATTACTTTGGTTCAAAGGAAGCGTTTGGCGTGGATATGTTGAGCCACTATTTTGATGACTATCTGGCGGATATCGACAGAACGCTGGGCCAGCCGGGTCTGACGATGGCGCAGCGACTGATGAATTACTTCCAGCAGTGGCAGGCGTCGCAGTCATTTTCGGATTGTCAGGGTAAATGCCTGGCGGTGAAGCTGGGTGCTGAAGTTGCCGACCTGTCGGACAGCATGCGCAAAGCGCTTGATGCGGGCACGTCTGGCATCATTTCACGCCTCTCGGAAGCGCTAGAAACGGGCGTCGCCGAGGGATCGCTTGCCATTGACGAGCCGCCTCGCACCGTGGCAGAAAGCCTCTATCAGCTTTGGCTGGGCGCCAGCGTCATGGTCAAAATTGTTCGACATACCGGCCCGTTCGATTCAGCGATGATCACCACACGAAACATTATTCATATCACCCCTTAACCGGGGGATATGCCTTCGTAATGGCTCTTATCCCTTCCCAACGCCACGCGCACATCCGACAGTGCCTATTTTATTCTCTGCAACATAACAAGTTTGAATAATTTGCTGTGCAGTTCAACTACGTTGCGGCAGCCGAGCTTCTTCATGATGTTTTGTTTATGGCTGCTGATGGTTTTATTGCTGCGCGAAACAATCGGCGCTATCAGTTTGTTGGTGTTTCCGCGGCCCATTATTTCCAGCTGGCTGAACTCTGCTGGTGGCCAGTTCGGCGATCGCCACCTGAACTGAGTGAATATCGAGGGTGAACTCAAGCTCAGTCATGTCCCGGCAGCAGAAGGTGCGGATATCCCTGGCCTCAAAATAATCAGCGATACCTTTGCAGCAAAAGGCTTCACTGTCGAGCACAGCAAGTGTAAACATGGTGAGGACTCCGTGACAGTAGGTCCCGTCATTACCCCCTAAGATTAAGGGCCAGGAGTTAACCATTACTGAAGATGTTGTAAGGCCTTTCCGAGTTTGGTTTAAGCGCGTTTTTTGCCAGTCATCGACTGATTGGGCAAAAAGCTGGAAGCTTGATGATGAAGGGCTGGTAGCTGTAGGGTGCCTTTCTTTTTCATTCCCGGCAAGGGAAGTGCCATTACCTATCAAAAAAACACGCGCTTCCTTAACGCAAATTTTTGGCTTATAATTTTCATGCAGCAGTTTTAAGTTGTTGTTAATAAATGATTTTATAAAGTTTAATGACACGTCATCTAAAAGGAAATTGATGCTATGGCTTTAAACGGCAAGATGCTATTGAATGGCGCAGATTACGCCCCTTTCAACCTGTATGGAGTAGGTGTATTTAGGGCTCATTCGGGGAAGGGGGCTTATCGGAATCATGGGGCATGTGCGGGAATTGAAGGCGATGGGCCGCTTCCATCAGGCAAGTACTGGATCGTAGATAGAGGTGCAGGTGGTTTCTTTTCTGGTATCAAGGCCAATGTTCAGGATGAGTGGAACAAAGTCAGGCATGGCGCAGCTTTCAGACGAGATGAGTGGTTTGCTCTTTATAAAGATGATTGGTCGAAAGATGATGGCACGTGGATAAATAACGTTTATCGGGGTTTGTTCCGACTTCATCCAGGAACAATATCTGAAGGTTGCATTACTATTGCCCATAATTCTGATTATGGAATCATCCGTAACGCTTTAATGAATACAAGTCTGATACAGGTGCCGTGTATGCGATCGCTAATGGCTAGAGGTTGGGTTGAGGTTGTAGCCAATGGCTCGAACACTTGCCCGTAAAATTGCTTTTTTTATTTACTTTATTGTAATAATGTTAATGGTTGCGAAATCCATCGCCAGCCCTGAATCTTATATCGATTATAGTATTGCGATGGAGATTGCTAAACTCGTTGATGGTGATGTTAATGCTGACTCAATCTATGACGCATTCTTTTATATTGATTTTTTATCAGTGCTAGTGATTTCAGTGTTCATATTTATATTTTCCATCAATTTAATCAAAATCATAAGGAAATGAAATTATGCCAATCCCTCCATACATGTGGCTTAAAGACGATGGTGGAGCTGACATTAAAGGATCTGTAGACGTCAAAAAGCGGGGGTGGAGTATATAAATCATTGGTTTAAGTCACGGCATAAATCTCCCAGTAGATAGCGCCAACGGCAAAATCACTGGAACCCGTCAGCATTCGTCCATGATGATTGAAAAAGAAGTGGATAGCTCGACACCCTACTTGTATAAAGCTGCAGCTACTGGTCAGACATTAAAAAGCTGCGAAATTCGTTTTTATCATATCAATGATGCTGGTCAAGAGGTTTGCTATTACAAGGTGTTCATGGAGAATGTGAAAATCACTGGTGTTAATTGTAGCGTTCCAAACACTAAATTATCCGGAAATGATAAAATTAATCATGTTGAAAGCGTCAGTATTCAATATGAGAAAATTACCTGGCATATAATTGACGGTAATATTAAATATTCTGATGCATGGAATGATCGCACTACAGCTTAATCTTTGAGGGGGCTAGCCCCCTTTTTATACTGTGCAATTGCCGACGAATCCTCGCCGTTTTGCAGTTTAAGCCTGGACGTTACCGTTATTCCCCCCCAGTGAGCCAGCGCACAAACCGGGACGAAAGTCTCCGACAATAATTAACATAACAGCATGATTTTTAACAAGTGCAGGGCATTTGCCTAACTGTTATCGGGCATTGTCACATAGGCGCGGGTCAACTCTGCTGGGTATACCTATAGCGGTGCTCTTAACCCTACAGGTGACGCATGACCCAACAACACGCTGAATTATCAGCCGATCACGACGCGCATATTGCGTCCGCTATCGGCAAGTTCTTCCGCCGCATCATCCCGATGCTGGCCGTGATGCTTATCGTTAACCAGATTGACCGCGCCAACATTGGTTTTGTTAAGGCTGAACTGCAAACCGATGCCGGCATCAGCGCCGCCGCGTTTGGCCTGGGGGCCGGGCTGTTCTTTATCGGCTATGCGCTGTTTGAAGTGCCAAGCAATATGATGCTGAAAAAAGTCGGCGCACGGGTATGGCTCACGCGCATCATGATCACCTGGGGGCTGGTGGTGGTGCTGACCGGCTTCGTCAGCACGCCGCTGCATTTCTATCTGCTGCGCTTCCTGCTCGGCGTCGCCGAGGCGGGCTTCTTCCCGGGCGTGCTGTTCTATTTTCGTCAATGGGTGCCGAATGCCTGGCGAGGACGCGCGACGGCGATGGTGCTTAGCGCGACCGCCAGCGCCTTTCTGTTCTCCGGCCCGCTGACCGGTGCCATCCTGATGATGCACGATTTTGGCGGCATCGCAGGCTGGAAATGGGTGATGTTTCTGGAAGGCGGCGCGTCGATCGTTATCGGTTTGCTGGCGGCCATGGTGCTGGTGTCGAAACCAGAAGGGGCGAAATGGCTGAGCAGCGCGGAGAAACAGGCGCTGGCGCAGCAACTGGCAGTCGAAGATGCCGCTCGTGAAGAGCATGCGGTAACCCAGGGCCGCTGGGGATTAATTACCGACCGCAGCCTGTTAACGTACTGCCTGATTTTCTTCACTATGACCATGACCGGCTACACGCTGGTGTTCTGGCTACCGCAAATTATTCAACGTATTCAGGGATTCAACAGTTTTGAAACCGGGCTGCTGACCGCCGTTCCGTGGCTGTTCGCCATTGTGGCGCTGTTTCTGCTGGGCAAAACCACCGACCGCTATCGCCATATGCTCGATAAAGGGCTCGGCATCGCCATGCTGATCGCCGCCTGCGGCACCTTTATGGCCACGCTGGGCTCGCCCTGGTTTGGTTTTGTCGCGATGATTGTTGCCTGTATTGGCTCCAAGGTCAGCGCCGCCTTCTTCTGGCCGATGCCGCAAAGTGAATTGCCGTCATCGATAGCTGCCCCCGGCATTGCGCTGATCAACTCCATTGGCAACCTTGGCGGATTCTTTGCGCCAACGGTGTTCGGCTACCTCGAAATGCATACCGGCAGCACCACCGGCGGGCTCTACGCGCTGACCAGCGTCTCCGTCGTGACCGGCCTGTGGCTGCTGCTGCGTCGCAAACCTGTTCCCCCGGCATTCGGTCATACGGAGACAAACCATGTCAGACAGTCCAGTCATTAAATCGATGCGCATCGTGCCGGTTGCCGGCTACGACAGCATGTTGCTGAATATTGGCGGTGCCCATAACTGCGTTTTTACCCGCATTATCGTGATCCTCACCGATTCAGCCGGGCATACCGGCGTTGGCGAAACGCCCTGTCATGCCTCAACCCTGCAGTTGCTGGCGCAGTTTCGCCCGCTGATTGAGGGCAGTTCGCTGCTGCGGCTGAACGCGACGCTCAGCCAGATGTTCAGCAGCGACGCGCGTCAGCAGCAAACCTCGCATACCAACGACATTCATATTCCGCAGATGAATCCGGAGAAGTTTTATAACGCCGCCGCCGCTATCGAAGCGGCGTTGCTGGATCTGCAAGGCAAGCTGTTTAACCTGCCGGTGGCGGATTTGCTGGCCAGCGGCAAACAGCGCGATCGTATTCCGGTGCTGGGCTATCTGTTCTATATCGCCGACCGCAGGCTGACCAATATGCACTATCGCTCGGGCGATAATGAGCAGGATGGCTGGTTCCGCCTGCGGCATGAAGCGGCGATGGACAGCGACGCCGTGGTGCGGCTGGCCGAAGCGGCGGTTGAGCAGTACGGCTTTCGCGACTTCAAGCTGAAAGGCGGGGTGCAGGCGGGCGAAGTGGAAGTCGAAACGGTTGAAGCACTGCTGACGCGTTTCCCCGAGGCGCGGGTGACCGTCGATCCCAACGCCAGCTGGTCGCTGGAGGAAGCGATTCGCTTTGGGAAACAGCTGGCCGGTAAGGTGCCCTATCTGGAAGATCCGTGCGGCGCGGAGCAGGGCTATTCCGGTCGGGAAACGCTGGCCGAATTCCGTCGCGCCACCGGCGTGCCGGTGGCCACCAATATGATCGCCAACGACTGGCGACAGCTGCATCATGCACTGCAGCTGAATGCCATCGACATTCCGCTGGCCGACCCGCACTTCTGGACGATGCGCAATGCTAACGTGGTGGCGCAGCTGTGCAACGAATGGGGACTGACCACCGGCTGCCACTCCAATAATCACTTTGATATCTCGCTGGCGATGGTGGCACACCTCGGCGCAGCGGCGCCGGGCGATCGTCAGACCGCCTTTGATACCCACTGGATTTGGCAGGATGGCCAGCAGCTGACGCATCAACCGCCGCAGATCCGCGATGGCTACCTGGAATTACCGTCGGGCCCCGGTCTGGGCGTCGAGTTAGATATGGAACGCGTTGAGCAGGCGCATGCGCTGTATAACGCGCTGCCGGACAAGAATCGCAACGATGCGTTGGGAATGCAGTTTTTGATCGACAACTGGCGCTATGACGCCAAACGACCGTCACTGGTACGCTAAGGAACAAGCATGCAGAAAATATACCGTGCGGCGGCGCTGTTTGCGTCGATCGCCGCCAGCGCGCCAGTGATGGCGCACACTTTTGTCTACGTTTCAGAAGCCGAGGATGGCACCATCGCGCGCTACGCGCTGAATGAGCAAACCGGTGCGCTTAACCTGCTGGGACGTACCAAAACCGCCGGCAAAGTGATGCCGATGGCGCTGAGTGCCGATCATAGCCATCTCTATGCGGCCATCCGCAGTAAACCGCTGCAGCTGGAAAGCTGGCATATCGACAGCAAAACCGGCGATCTCAGCCAGTCCAGTCCCGTTAGCGCCGCCGCCAGCTATCCCTATATCAGCACCGACCCGCAGGGGCGTTTTCTGCTGGGCGCGTCCTATGATGGCGACGTGGTGCACGTCTACCGGCTCGCCAGTGATGGCAAGGTGATTGCGCCACCGGTCGGCAGCTTTAAGACCGGGCACGCTGCCCACTCGGTGATTGTCGATGCCCGTGGGGAAAATGCCTACGTTGGCAATCTCGGCACCGATAGGGTGCTGCAGCTGACGTTAAGCGCCAGCGGCGAGCTGACGGCCCTCGGCAACGGCTATGTTAAAACGGCCGCTGAAAATGGCCCGCGCCATTCGGTGCTGTCGCCGGATAATCGCTACCTCTACAACATCGGCGAGATGGGCGGCATTATCACCCAGTTCCGCCGTGAAGCCAGTGGCGAGCTGGTAAAAGTGGCGGAGACGCCGAATGCGGTGGCAGAAAAATACCATCTGGAACATGGCAAAGAGCGCCCGGCTAACTACAGCGACCCCACGCCGCGCATCTGGGCCGCCGATATCCGCCTGACGCCGGATGGCCGTTTTCTGTATGTCAGCGAGCGGACCAGCAGCACGATCAGCGGTTATCGGGTGAATAAGGCCGACGGCACGCTAACGCTGATTGATAGCTGGCAGGTTGAAAAACAGCCGCGTGGTATGGCGATTACCTCCGACGGTCGCTGGCTGATTGCCAGCGGGGAGAAGAGTACGGTTACCGGCAGTTATGCCATCGATCCGCAAAGCGGGGCGCTTAAGCGCGTCGGTGAAGCACCGGCCGGACGTGATGCGAACTGGGTGACGACGGTGACCTATGCGGAACACTGTACGCCCGAAGACTTTGGCGGCAAGGCGGATGGAAAAAAGCTCAATACCACTGCCATTCAACAGGCGATTGACCAGTGCAGTCAGCGCGGTGGGGGGACGGTTCAGCTGTCGCCAGGACGGTGGTTAAGCGGCCCGCTGCAATTGCAGAGCAACATCACGCTTCAGATCGATCAAGGCGCCACGCTGCAAACCAGCAATCAGGAAGGAAAATTTGTTAACGCCTTTATTGGTCATCCTGCCAAAGTGAATGAAGCCTTTATTTATGCCAGCAACGTCAATAACGTGGCGATTACCGGCGGCGGCACGCTGGATGGCGACGGTGAAAAAAGCTGGTGGCCGCAGGCGTTGAAAATTCGCGCAGAGGTGAGAGGGGGCAATCCTGAAGCCTTTACCGATCGCTTCCCTGGCATCCCGTTAGCCAACGGCGTACCGCGACCGTGGTTTATCGAATTCAACAACGTCAGCCACAGTAAAATCGAGCAACTGCACCTGACCAACTCGCCGATGTGGAACATTGTTATCCGCAACAGCGCCGATATTAATGTGCATAACGTCAGGATTACCAATCCCGTCAGCTCGCCAAATACCGACGGGATGGACATCGTGTCCTCCCGCAATATCACCGTGTCAAATATGGATATTCATACCGGTGACGACAATATCGCCATCAAGTCCGGGCTGGTTAACGGCACGGCTGCCGCCTCGAAGGACATTACTATCGAGGATTCGGTGATGCGTGATGGCCACGGTATTTCTGTCGGCAGTGAAACCGCCAACGGCATCGGCAAGGTAACGATTAATCACGTCACCTTCCTGAATACCGAAAATGGCGTGCGCATTAAATCAGCCAGAGATCGGGGCGAGAATATCGGTCCGCTGATCGCCAGTCATCTCACCATGACCAATGTGGTGACGCCGGTGCTGGTGACCAACAGCTACAGCGGCCAGGCAGGCGCACAGGGCCACACGCTGACTCAGCCGATTGAAACGGCCGCGATCACCGCCTCCACACCAAAAATGAAAGGGATACATATTTCCGATCTGATGGCGACGAAAGCCAGCTATGCGATGATTTTCAGTGGCCTGCCGGAATCACCTGTTGAAGACGTCACGCTGAATAACATCCGCATTGATGCGCAGTATGGCGTGCAGGCAAGGTATGTCAGCGGGGAAGGGAAGAACATCACTCTCACCGTGAAGGAAGGCGAGACGCTGGCAAAAGGCCCGGATACCTCGCTGACACTAAACTGACCCGTCTTGCTCCTTTTGGACCCAACTCGTCCAAAAGGAGCCGGATTTTTCGCCAGAAAACAGCGTTGCACAAACTTTGAAACCATCCAGCTCACGCAGAGCATAGGGATATGCTGAATCTGGGGTTATCTTAGGTGCAGGCATGTTGCCTGGAGGGGAGTTTATGAAGACAGTGATCGTGATATTAGCCTGCCTGGTGCTGTCCGGGTGTGGTGCAGGGATGGCTTCGCTGATTCCTTCCTCAGATGTGTGCCCGAACGGCATCGACAGCGTGACCGGGCAGTGCCGTTAAAAAAAACGCCGTATCGGGATTAGCTAAGCTGGATCCTGATATTGGCGTCGGTCATTTTCCCCAGCAGTTGCTGTTCAGACACCAGCGGCCGCCTGAATTCAACCGACTCGCCGGACAGACACACCGTGCGTAAATGGCGGTTACAGATAAACCAGATTTCATCGCGGTCATTCGAGAGAATGTAATACGCGTCAGAGGTTTCGGACGGATTGTAGCAGCCCAACGCCCGGTAAGCCGTTTCGCTGTTGAATCCACTTTGCAGGGGAAGAGGGCGAGGACCGTTTTCCATTTCCTTCACCTTTAAATACAAGCCTTGTTCCAGCCAGAGCATAAGTCACCAATGTGTTTGCAGAAGTCCTGTAATTATAACCAGCCTCTCTCTGTTCACCCCGTCTGTGACGTTAATTGCCAACTCTGTCACAGACGAGACAAATTTATTGCCATTAATGCCGTTATTTACCGATCCTGGTAGGGATCTTTCTTGTGATCTTCACTGTCATCACGGGTTCGTGGGATCTCGCCATGTTCATTGGGATTATCTTTGGCAGGATGCTGGCCTTTCTCGTTGTCTTTTGGCTTTTTTTCATGCTCATGCGTTTTATCAGACATGCTTAACTCCTTCTTTTCCAGAAGTATTAAGAATAGACGATAAATGCCACAAATCTGGCTAAAACCCTACGCTATTCACGGATAATGAGAAGGCGATCGTTGAATAATTCACTCTGGCGAATTAAGGCTAATTACTGCGTTAACACAAATTAATCGTGTAAACTTACGTAATAAGTTCAATGTCCTGATATTGAACGAGTTTTAATTAAAGTAAGTAAAGAAAGCTTATTTGTAGTTAAAAGTATCTGTGATTTGTTAACAAAATTATTAAAATATTCCCCTAATTTTTTAATAATTGTTGAACTAAGTTACTCATATGTCGCAAACAAAAAAAGTTATTCCTGCTGTCTCGCTTCTGGCCCTGCTTGTCTGCTCCAGCGTTCATGCTGAAGAAACGGAAAAGACCGATGTCCTGCTGATTGGCGGCGGCATTATGAGTGCTTCGTTAGGCACCCTGCTGCACGACCTCCAGCCTGACTGGAAGCAGCTGATGGTTGAAAAACTGGATGGTGTAGCGCTCGAGTCCTCTAACGGCTGGAACAACGCCGGTACCGGTCACTCCGCCAACATGGAGCTGAACTACACGCCAGAGCGCCCGGACGGCTCCATTGATTACAGCAAAGCGCTGGAAATCAACGAAGCCTTTATGATCTCCCGCCAGTTCTGGACCACTCAGGTGCAGCGCGGCGTGCTGAACAATCCGCACTCCTTTATCAACTCCACGCCGCATATGAGCTTTGTCTGGGGCGACAAAAATGTCGACTTCCTGACCAAACGCTACAAGGCGCTGCAGGAAACCACGCTGTTCCAGGGAATGCAGTTCTCTACCGATCAGAATCAGATTAAGAAGTGGGCGCCGCTGATCATCGAAGGCCGCGATCCCCAGCAGAAAGTGGCCGCGACCTGGACGCCAGTCGGCACCGACGTCAACTACGGTGAAATTACCCGTCAGCTGGTCGGCAGCCTGAAGAAGAACGACAACTTTAAGCTGGAAACCTCGACCGAAGCGACTGACTTCAAACGCAATGCCGATAACTCCTGGCACGTGACCGTGACCGATGTGAAAACCGGTAACACCCACGCCGTTGACGCGAAATACGTCTTTATCGGGGCCGGTGGCGGCGCGCTGAAGCTGCTGCAGAAAACCGGTATCCCGGAAGCAGACAACTATGCTGGCTTCCCGGTGGGCGGGTCATTCCTGGTGACTGAAAACCCGGACATCACCCGTCTGCACGGTGAGAAGGTCTACGGTCAGGCGTCCGTTGGCGCGCCGCCAATGTCCGTTCCGCACCTGGATGCGCGTTTCCTTGACGGTAAGCGTGTGGTGCTGTTTGGACCGTTCGCCACCTTCTCCACCAAGTTCCTGAAGCAGGGGTCATTCCTCGATCTGCTGAGCACCACCACCACCAAAAACGTGATTCCAATGACCGACGTCGGTCTGGATAACTTCGATTTGGTGAAATACCTGATTGGTCAGGTGATGCTGAGCGATGACGATCGTTTTGCGGCGCTGAAAGAGTACTATCCTTCCGCCCGTAAAGAAGACTGGAAACTGATCCAGGCCGGTCAGCGCGTACAGATCATCAAGAAAGATGCGGACAAGGGCGGCGTACTGAAGCTGGGCACCGAAATTGTCACCGACCAGCAGAAAACGCTGGCTGCGCTGTTGGGTGCTTCACCAGGCGCATCGACCGCTGCACCGATCTCGATCAACGTGATGAAAAAGCTGTTCCCTGAGCAGTTCAACTCGCCAGAATGGCAGAGCAAAATCCGCACCATCGTGCCGAGCTACGGGCAGGAGCTGAATGGCAACGTGGCACTGACGCAGAAAGTGTGGAATGACACGGCTGCGGCACTGCAGCTGACCACGCCGCCGGTGATCAACATGAATAACGTTGATAAAGATGCGGTAACCAAACCCGCCGACCATAAATCTGTGGTCACTGGCCAGCACGACATGGCGCTGTAAGCCTGATTGTCCTGAAGCCCCCAACGTCCGCGTTGGGGGCTTTTTCGTTTCTGGCATCTGGCGAAGGGAAGGCGGCGAAGTTTGCACCAGCGGTGCCCGGAGCCTGTGCTATCATCGCCGCGCGTGTTTCTGCTGCCCGTCGCGGGCGTTAATGATGAATGAGGAAATCATGAAAATTGGTTATTTATTCCCGGCTGCGGTGGGTATCGCAGGTGTCACTCTGCTGATCTGGTTTATCGCCAGCGGCGCGTGGATGCCGGGCGCATAGCTCTCGGAATTATCCAGCGCCAAACCGGGGCTGACCTCTGCTACTCTATGGCGAGACATATAAGGGAGGCCTATGCGCACAAGAAATGCACTTTTGATTATCGCCCTGTCGGCAGTTTCACTGTCGGCTTCCGCTGCCGAATCGTTAACCTGCAGCCTGACGCACAGCGTAGAGTCGCCGGGACAGCAGCCTAAAGTCTCGGTGGTCAGCAAAAATTCTGCGGTGACTGATGAAGGCACCAGCTTCACCTTCTCCACCGATGGACAGAAGCGCATCACCAGCCCGGAGCTGCAGCCGCTGAAGACCGATGACGGTGAAACGGCGCTGGCTGCCAGGGTGAAAGATGTCACCTTCGTTAAGTTGAAAGACAGCTATGTGCTGCGCAATAAAAGCGAAAGCTACGTCTATTCGGACTGTAAGCCCGCCGCGCAGTAACCTCGCGTTGAAGCCAGAAAAACCCAGCCACCGCGCTGGGTTTTTTATTGCCGCAGCCGCCTCAACGGGTCGGCTTAGTGCTATTTTTCCGTCACTTGCATATAACATTTTTGAAATGTTTTCGAATCAGGCTTTCCCATTGCCGCGGTGAGGCTTAAACTGTCTGACTTTAGGGTGGTCATCGTCGCCCATTTGACAGGAGTAATGTATGGTTTCCCCGCTGAAGGTTGCATTTATTAAAGCCAACTGGCACGCCGACATCGTTAACCAGACGCTGGTTGGGTTCAAGAAAGAGATGGCCGCGCGTGATGTTGACTGCCAGATTACCGTGCTGGACGTGCCCGGTGCCTTTGAGATGCCGTTGCTGGCACAGCGCCTGGCAAAACGGGGTGACGTTGATGCGATTGTCTGCGCCGCGCTGGTGGTTGATGGCGGCATTTACCGCCATGACTTTGTTGCTCAGGCGGTAGTGACTGGCCTGATGGATGTGCAGCTGGCCACCGACGTGCCGGTGTTCTCCGTCTCCCTGACGCCGCATAACTTCCAGCCCGCTGAAGAGTTCACCGGTTTTTACAGTGAGCACTTTATCAAGAAGGGCGCTGAAGCCGCCCGTGCCGTGTGCATGGTTGCCGATCTGAAATAAGCACTCCAGCTACACCGCAATGACGCCGGACGGAGAAATCCCCCGGCGTTTTTCATTTTTTGGTCCTACCAATTCATCTGTTCTGTGATCCCGCTTAGGCACTGAACTCATCAGGTTACACAATCGTTGCATTCAGGTTAGCGAAAGAGGAACAATTGCCCGGTCAAACGCCTTCTTTGGTAGGACCAATCAGCGATGAGCAACGAACTGCTGGTGGATCGTCTGCGGGACTTTATCCACCTGAATCACCTTCAACCGGGCGCACGTCTGCCTGCCGAACGTCAGCTGGCGCAGCAGTTTGGCGTCTCGCGATCCTCACTGCGGGAAGCAATACAAACCCTCACCAGCCAGGGCGTCTTATTCAGCCGTCGCGGCGGCGGCACCTTCCTGCAACCCGAGACGGTGGACTGGAGTGAAGAGCGTCTGGTGATGCCGCTCAGCTCGCTGCTGGCCGAGGATCCGGGTTATCGCTATGACGTGCTGGAAGCGCGAATGGCGATTGAAGCCAGCACCGCCTGGCACGCCGCCAGCCGCGCCACCGAAGAGGATAAAGCGCGGCTGAAAACCTGCTTCGAGGCGATGCAAACCATCTCCGATCGTGACGATCCCGATCTTGCCGCACACGCTGACGTGCGTTTTCACCTGGCGATTGCCGAAGCCTCGCACAACCTGGTGCTGCTGCAGGCGATGCGCGGCCTGTTCGATCTGCTGCAATCCTCGGTGATGCAAAGCCGCCAGAAGATGTTTACCCAGCCTGCTATTCTCGACCAGCTTTCCGCCCAGCATCAGGCCATCTACCGGGCAATTGTCGCCGGAAAGGCGGATGCTGCCCGCGACGCCACCCTTCACCATCTGGAGTTTGTTGCCCAGACTCTGCATGGCCTGACCGAGCAGGCGGCGCGACACGCCCGCAGCCTGCGTATTCCCGACATTAAACCGCAGCTTAAGTGAGGCACACCTGTGATTATCTCCTCTTCGAAAGACTACCGCGCCGCAGCAAAGGCCAGGATCCCGCCGTTTCTGTTTCACTATGCGGATGGCGGGGCCTATGACGAACACACGCTGCAACGTAACTGTGAAGACCTGGCCGATATCGCGCTGCGTCAGCGCATTCTGCGCAACATGTCCTCGCTGAATCTGGAAACAAAACTGTTTAACGAGACCCTGTCGATGCCGGTGGCGTTAGCGCCCGTCGGGCTGTGTGGCATGTACGCCCGACGCGGGGAAGTGCAGGCCGCGCGCGCGGCGGATAAAAAGGGCATCCCGTTTACCCTGTCGACGGTCTCGGTGTGTCCGATTGAAGAAGTCGCCCCGGTGATGAACAGGCCGATGTGGTTCCAGCTGTACGTGCTGCGCGACCGGGGATTTATGCGCAATGCGCTTGAGCGCGCTCAGGCCGCGGGTTGTAGCACGCTGGTGTTTACCGTGGATATGCCGGTGCCGGGCGCGCGTTACCGTGATGCGCACTCCGGGATGAGCGGTCCCAATGCCGCGATGCGCCGCTATCTGCAATCGGTGACCCATCCGCAGTGGGCCTGGGATGTCGGGCTGCACGGACGCCCGCACGATTTGGGCAATATCTCGGCCTATCGCGGCGAGCCGACCAATCTGCAGGATTACATCGGCTGGCTGGCGAATAACTTCGATCCGTCGATCTCGTGGTGCGATCTGGAGTGGATCCGTGACTTCTGGAAGGGGCAGATGATCATCAAAGGCATTCTGGATCCTGACGATGCGCGCGATGCGGTACGTTTTGGCGCCGACGGCATTGTCGTTTCCAATCACGGCGGTCGCCAGCTGGATGGCGTGCTCTCATCGGCGCGGGCGTTACCGGCGATTGCCGATGCGGTCAAAGGCGATCTGACCATTCTGGCCGATGGCGGCGTGCGCAGTGGGCTGGATGTGCTGCGCATGCTGGCGCTGGGCGCGGATACCGCATTGATTGGCCGCGCGTTCCTCTATGCGCTGGCCACCGACGGCGAGGCGGGCGTGACCCATCTGCTCAACCTGTTTGAGAAAGAAATGCGCGTGGCGATGACCCTGACCGGCGCCAGTTCCATCGCTGAGATCACCCGCGATTCGCTGGTTGCGGCGGCGAAACAATAGTCAGCCTGCGAATAAAATCAGCAACAGGGGACAGAAGTCCCCTGTATTTTTTTCTTCTTCTGCCGATAACCCTCTCAGAGTGATTTCAGCGCGCAACGGCGTGCAGGGGTAACACTTCCCGTATGCGCCTCGTTGAGAGCAGCGACGAAAACTAGAGGATTAAAATGGATAACTTTCAGAAAGAGATCGATGAGCGCGCCAACCTCGCCTTATCCAATAAATTTGAACTGCTGGTGTTTCGTTTAGGCTCGGATCTCAGCGAAGAAAAGTCTGAACTGTTCGGCATCAACGTCTTTAAGCTGCGTGAAATCGTCCCGATGACCACCATCACCAAAGCGGCAGGCATGAAGTCACCGCTGCTGGGGATGGCCAACATTCGCGGGCAGTTTATCCCGGTGATCGACCTGCCGGCGGTCGTCGGCTGCACGCCAACCACCGGCCTTAACCTGATCCTGGTGACGGAGTATGCCCGCAGCACCCAGGCCTTTGCCGTTGAATCGGTTGAGGATATCGTGCGTCTGGACTGGAGCCAGGTCCACGCTGCAGAAGCCGGCGTCAGCAGCCGTAATATCACCAGCATCGCCTGTTTGAATACCGACAAAGACAACAACACCACCATGGCGTTAGTGCTGGATGTCGAGCAGATCCTGCACGACGTGATCCCGTCGGTGCGTGAAGTGAAGGAAGGCGACATCAAGCTGAAAGAGTTTGATATCCGTCCAGGTTCGGTGGCGATCGTGGCAGAAGATTCGAAGGTTGCCCGTCAGATGCTGGAGCAGGGCCTGAAGGCGATGGGCATTCCGGCAGAGATGCACAATACCGGTCTGGAAGCATGGAACCGCATCAGAAGTATCCAGCAGCAGGCGAAAGAAGAAGGGATCCCGATCCGCGATAAGATCTCGATGGTACTGACCGATCTGGAAATGCCGGAAATGGATGGCTTTACCCTGACGCGCAATATCAAAACCGACATTAATCTGCGGGATATCCCGGTGGTGATCCACTCGTCGCTGTCCGGCAGCGCAAACGAAGATCATGTGCGTAAGGTCGGTGCGAATGGCTATGTGGCGAAGTTTGAGATCAACCAGCTGTCCGCGGTGATCCACAAGGTGCTGGAAGAAGCTCCCCGCTAACGCGAGGAGCCATCGCGCATTATCTGCGGTTATTGCACAGGATTGAGAAGTTGAGGGCGGCGGCGATCGACAGCCACGCCAGGTAAGGCAACAGGATCAGGCCCGTCAGCGCTTCCAGCTGCAGGGCCATCACCACCATCGCCGCAACCACCAGCCACAGCAGGGTCAGGATAATCATCCCGGCAAGAATACGGTGCGAGCCGAAGAACACCGGCGTCCACAGCGTGTTCAGCGCAATCTGTGCCGCCCACAATGCCAGCAGCGTCTCGCTGCCTGGCAGCATGGTCAGACGGTAGCCTGCCCAGGCGAGCAGCAGATAAATAATCGACCAGGCTACCGGAAACGCCCAGTTTGGCGGGGTGAAGCCCGGTTTTTTTAACGACTTGTACCATTCGCCAGGTTTAAACAGCATCCCGGTACTGCCTGCTGCACAGCAGGCAAAAAGAAAGATAAAAAAGGTCATGCTCTGTCCTTAGCTTGCCGCTGTTTCCCGCTGTTGCAAAATGTTCTCAATGGCCGATTTAAAGGCTTCCGGCGGCTGTCCACCCGATAGCAGATACTGGCGATCGAACACGATGGACGGCACGGACTGGATACCGGCATCTACCCATTCACGTTCCAGCGCGCGAACCTCGTCAGCATAGCGGTTGGTCGCCAGCACCTCGGCCGCTTCAACCGGATCCAGCCCAACGTCTTCGGCGACGTTAACCAGCACCACGTGACTCGACGGGTTTTCGCCATCGGTAAAGTAAGCGGTAAACAGCGCGTGCTTCAGTTGCTGCTGCAGGCCAAAACCTTCCGCCCAGTGCAGCAAGCGGTGCGCATCGAAGGTGTTATAGATGCGCAGTCCCGGCCCGGCGTTATTCATCTCAAAGCCCACCGCCTCAGCACGTTCGCGGATGCGCTGACGATTCTCAGCAGACTCTTCCGGCGACGAACCGTATTTCTCGGCGATATGCTCAACCAGATCCTGACCTTCAGCCGCCATTGACGGGTTTAACTCGAAGGGTTGGAAGGTGATGTTGGCCTGAACGTCGGGGCCAAGTTCAGCCAGCGCTTGCTCCAGCCCCTGAAGGCCGATAATGCACCAGGGACAGGAAATATCGGAAACGAAGTCTATCTGCAGTGGCTTGCTCATGGTGCCTCCTCTGGCGTTATGGGCAGACTGTCGCGACGCATCGCGACAGCGAATGCCTTACAGTCTAGCATTTCACGTCCGGTGCTCAGGAGGCACCTTGAGCTTTTTCTCTCAGGAAGACTTCGGCAGCGGCGTAGTGCGGCCAAAGCGGAAGAAACCGGGTTTAGCAAACATCACCAGATTCCCCAGCAGGATCAGCACCAGGCCAATCACCGCGTTCGTATGCCAGACGTAGCCTTCGTACAGCGTCGACAGCGTCAGCGCCACCAGTGGGAACAGCAGGGTGCTGTAGGCGGCCTGACTGGCACCAATTCGGCCCACCAGCGTGAAGTAAGCGCCGAAGGCGATCACCGAACCAAATATCGCCAGATACAGCAACGATCCGAGATAGCGCAGCGACAGGTCAGGCATAAAACGATCGCTGTTAAACAGGCTGATGGCGGCCATCACCAACGCACCATAAAACATCGCATAGGTGTTGGTAGAGAGGATTTCCAGCCCACGACGCTGGTGGCGGGTGCTGATCATATTCCCCAGCGAGAAGCCGAAGGTCCCCAGCGCGCTCAGGCCAATGCCAATCAGCAACGAAGGCGCCATCTGGGTGGCCATAAGATCGTGCCAGAACAGGGCGATAATCCCGATAATGCCCAGCGCGGCGGCCGGTAACAGATTGGGATGCGGGCGCTGGCGGAAGAACAGCATGCTGTTTACCGCGTTATACAATACCGCCATCGAGAAAATGACTGACTCCAGACCGCTGCTGATATACGACGCCGCATGGTAGAAACAGACAAAGTTGAAGCCGAACACGCAGCAGCCCTGTAACAGGCAGTAAAGGTGATCCTTCAGGCTGATTTTGCGCAGCCGACCCGCCAGGCCCAGCACGATGACCATCGCCAGCGCCGCCACCAGAAAGCGCCAGAAAATGGAGACGGTCACCGACACCACGCCTTGCTGCATCACAATAGCAATCCATGTCGTCCCCCAAATCACCACCACCAATGCGTATAAAATTCCGTTCATCGTGACACCTCAAAAACCGCCTTAAATTGCCGCCAGTGTGTCAGGTACCTGGCCCTGTCGCTTTCAGCTGCCTGCGCAGACTTGCATATTCTTGCGGTTATTTTCGGCTTCAGGGGATAAGCGCTGGAATCTGGTCCGGCAGCTCCTTAAAATACGGCTTTGCTTCCACCTTAAGGTATCGTTATGCCCCAGCCCTATCAGGCTTTTGAAAATCTGCGTCAGCATCGCGCGCGCCTCCAGGGCAGCGTGCAGCTTGGCTCGGGTATTCAACTGGCGGCGTGGCGTAATGACTTTGACTGCGTCAGGCAGCGTAGCGATCACCACACGCTGAGCCTGTACGTTGAAGGTGGGGTGAACACCTGGCATAAAACCCGTGCCGGCTGGCAAAACGGCGGCGGTCCGGACCGTTTTTGCCTGATGCCCGAAAACAGCGAATCGGTCTGGGATATCCGTTCCGAATTTTGCTTCGTGCATCTTTACTGCACCGATCGTCATCTGCGCCATCTGGCCGAGCAAATCTGGGATAAAAGCCCGGCAAGCATTTCGCTGGATGAAAAGGTGTTCAGTGAGGATGTGCGCATTACCCAACTGTATCGCCATTTTTTACTGAGCAGCGACTGGCAGCAGAATGCCAACCATCTGATGCTCAGCAGCGCCTCAACCCTGTTGATGACCCATCTGTTGCAGCATTACAGCGAGGTGCTGTGGAAGCTGCCCGCGGTAAGGGGGGGGCTGGCCCCGGCGGTGTTACGTAACATTATGGCGTTTATCGAAGAGCATCTTGCCAGCGCCCTGACGCTGGCCGAACTGGCGTTGCAGGCAGGGCTCAGCGAGTTTCATTTCGCGCGGATGTTTAAGCAGTCCACCCAGCTGGCACCGCATCAGTACGTGATGCAGCGGCGGATGGCAAAAGCGGAACAGCTGGTGCGTGGAAGTACGCTTCCGCTGACGGAGATCGCGCTGGCCTGCGGTTTTAACTCCTCCAGCCATTTCAGCAACCGCTTTAAAAGCGTGTATGGCTGCACGCCGTCCACGCTGCGGGGCTAGCCTGAGGCTTGTCCTGGGGAGCTTTCTGAATTTGCCGGAAAGGCGAATATAAAGACATTTTTAACAGTCGACCGGGTGTACTGTCTGTTTGTCGGGTAATTTATGACAAAGAGATAACAATGGGCGATTACTATTATCTGGAGCAGAAAGCGCGCCAGGATGCTCTCAAAGTTGTCCACCGCTCAGGCTGCCTGAAGCTAAGCATTCTGAAACGACAAAGAGAGTTTTTGGGCACGTTTTATACCTCAGCAGATGCATTACTTACAGCAAACAAACGTTATGGTAGCAGCCGCTTATGTCCACTGTGCTGCATGAAGAAGCGTTAATTCAGAGGCTGCCTTCGGGCAGCCTTTTCTCTTTGTTGCAAAGGCTGACAGGCTGCTGTTACTCTGACGCCCCGCAGAATCGCCGTCCTTGAGCGGCCCGTGACTGGAACAGGATAGTTAATGATTTGGCTGATGCTCGTGACCCTGGTTGTGGTCTTTATAATTGGTTTTCGTGTGCTGAATTCCCAGACCCGGCGGGCCAGCAAAGCGCTGACTAAGCGGTTGAATCTGGAGCCGGTGTACGTGGAGTCATTGATTAATACGATGGGACGCGTGGCGGGCGAAGAGTTTGTGCAGTATCTGGCGCGGGATAATGAAGCCCATATCGCCAACGGGGCTGGCGTGCTGCTGATCTACCAGGTGTTTATCGTCGACGAGTCCGACGAAAGCCTGATGTTCTGGCGCGGCGTGCTGCGTAAAGCCTATCTTCCGACCGAACTCAGCAATGAACACGTCAGGCTGGCGATGTCATTCCTGCGCGAGCTGGAACCCGACGCGCAGGAAATGCTGGCATTTCGTCAACGCTATAACGCCCGCTTTGCGCCGTCAGACGATGATTCGCCTGACGAGCCGCACAATAATGTCTATTCCCTGCATTCGCGCCTCGATCGTCACTGATTTCCGCTTATTCCCGTTGCCGCTGAATGTCTGAATAAGCGGGAATTCAGCGCTAAGTTGTTTTATATTTGTTAATTTCATGATCCCCTCAGGTTAAATAATAAAAAAGGCGTCAGACGAATTTTTTCCATTTATTTAATGGGGGTATAGTCACGCTTTTGAATTATTCCCGGACAATCACAAGGGATAACTGGCCCTAATCAGCATAAAAACAGGGGTTATGCGGTTTTTTTAACCATAACAGCCCTTTATCATTTTTATGCTTAAATTTAACAACGTGATAAACATTTAACTATAAATAAACTGAATTCAAATTTTACATTTTGTAACCCTCCTATCCATAACATTACGTTCAGCACTGTCGATAACCATACTTATTAACTCAAATTACATTTTATTAGCATGTGAGAGTCGTGATGTTATGCTCCTTCAAAAAGAAACTACCCGTCGTAAGTTTTTAATAGGATCGCTGTTGGCATTACCGCTAGGCGATATGGTCCTGAAAGGTATTACTGCGGCCCAGGCTGCGGAAATGGCCGCACCCGAGCTGGTCGATTATAAACCGATCTTTTTTAGCGCCGATGAATGGCAATTCATCATGGCTGCCTGCGACCGCCTGATCCCGGCTGGCGGCAAAGGCAAAGCACCAGGCGCATTGGAAACCAACGTGCCGATCTTTATCGATCAACAAATGCACGGCGATATGGGATCTGAAATCTATATGCAGGGGCCGTTCAACACCCACGCGCCTGCCACGATGGGGTATCAAATCCCGTTCCGTCCTCAGCAGATCTACAAAACCGGTATCAAGCTGATCGAGGGCTGGTGCCAGACTACCCATCAAAAATCCTTCCATGAACTGTCTGATGCGGACAAAGACGCCGTGCTGACCCAGGTTCAGAAGAACACCATCAGCTTCGCCGATCTGGGCGAAGAGGCACTGAAAGGATCGCAGTTCTTTAGCGAACTGCTGGCCGATACCAAGCACGGTTACCTGGCCGATCCTATCTATGGCGGAAACAAGGGGATGAAGGCGTGGATTGCCATTGGCTTCCCTGGCGCGCGCGCCAGCTTTACCGAATGGGTGAAGCAGCACAACGTGCCGTACCCGCTGGGCCCGGTCAGCCTGTTAGGCATGCAGGCCTGAGTGCGCTAATAACGCTGATTGCGCGAATTGCGCTGACTCCGTTTTCTGATGAGTGACAGGATTTAAGATGGCAACTGTAAATAAAGAAGAAGTCGATGTCGTAGTCGTCGGCCTGGGTTGGGCTGGCTCACTGATGAGCATTGAGCTGGCGATGGCCGGGCTGAAAGTCCGTGCGCTGGAACGTGGTGGCGATCGCGGCTACGAAGAGTTCAAATACCCAAAACCGGCGGATGAGTACGCTTACGCGGTGCGTAATAAAGTGATGGCCACGCCGGCGGAAGCCGCGGTGACCGTGCGCTACAACATGAGCGAAACCGCGCTGCCCACCCGTAAATGGGGCGCGTTCGCACCCGGTACCGGCGTCGGCGGATCGGGCCTGCACTGGACGGCGGTATTGATCCGTCCCACGCCAACCGATCTCAAGCTGAAAACCTATGCAGACGAGGCCTACAAGCCCGGCATTCTGCAGGAAGATATGCGCATCATGGACTTCCCGTTCACCTGGGATGAAATTGAGCCGTATTACACCAAGTTTGAACATATCTGCGGCCAGTCCGGTAAAACCGGTAACCTGCGCGGCCAGATTATGGAAGGCGGCGATCCGTTCGAAGGGCCACGTTCAGAGCCGTATCCACTGCCCGCACTGGAAGACACGCTGAACAGCAGCATGTTTGCGGAAGTGACCAAAAAAATGGGGTATCACCCGTTCCCGAACCCCTCTGCTTGCGTTTCCCGTGCCTGGACCAACCCGTACGGCAACCAGATCGCGCCGTGCAACTACTGCGGTTACTGCAGTAAATATCCGTGCCTCAACTACTCCAAAGCCTCGCCACAGACCGCGGTGATGGATGCGTTAAAGCGTATGGATAACTTCTCCTACGAAGTGCATGCCAACGTGATGAAAGTGGTGCTGCATGATGATAAGAAAACCGCCAAGGGCGTGATCTACATCGATGCACAGGGTAACGAATGCTTCCAGCCAGCGAAAATCGTGGTGCTGAGCAGCTTCCAGTTCTGCAACGTGCGCCTGATGCTGCTGTCCGGCATTGGCCAGCCTTACAACCCCATCACCGAAGAAGGGGTGATCGGTCGTAACTATGCCTTCCTGAGCAACGGCGGCTCGACGCTGTTCTTCAAAGACAAAAACTTCAACCCGTTCGCTACCGCAGGCGCAACCGGCCAGATGTTTAACGATCTGTCGCCGGGCAACTTCGACGGTCCTTCGCTGGGCTTTATCGGCGGCGCGAAAATTCACAGCTCGCAGGCGACCGGTACGCCAATCAGCACCGCCTTGCCGAAAGGCACTCCGGCATGGGGAACCGGCTGGAAAGAGGGGATGGAAGAGTGGTACGGCCATTCGATGAAGATCAGCATCACCACCACCTGCCAGTCCTACCGCGATATCTATCTCGATCTGGATCCGAACTACAAAGACGAGTACGGCTATCCGCTGCTGCGTATGACCTTCGACTGGAAACTCAACGAGCTTAAGCTGCAGCAGCACCTGAAGCAGATCGTCGGCAATATCACCAAAGAGCTTAACCCGGACAGCTACAGCGAAAGCTTCCTGCCGATGGATGCGCACTTTGACCTGACCAAATACGTCTCGACCCACAACGTCGGCGGCGCGGTGATGGGCGATAATCCGAAGACCTCTGCGCTGAATAAATACCTGCAGAGCTGGGATGTTCATAACGTCTTTGTGCCAGGCGGTAATGCGTTCCCGCAGAACTTCCAGGCGAACCCGACCGATACCATTGGCGCAATCACGCTGATGGCGGCTCAGGCGATCAAGGATCACTATCTGAAAAATCCCGGCCCACTGGTACAGGCGTAAGCGATATGAAGATGACATTAAAAAGTTTGGTTCTGGCCAACACGCTGCTGCTGGGCGCAGGATTTTGTCAGTTGGCGCAGGCAGACGATGCGGCGCTGGTAAAACAGGGGGAATACATCTCCCGTCTGGGCGATTGCAGTGCCTGTCACTCCATTCCAGGGAAACCGGCGTTTTCCGGCGGCCTGGCGATTGAGTCGAACCTCGGGACGATTTATTCGACCAATATCACACCGGATAAAGATCACGGGATTGGCAACTACTCCGAGCAGCAGTTCTCTGATGCGGTGCGCAAGGGAGTGCTGCCAGACGGCAAGCGCCTGTATCCGGCAATGCCTTACCCGGACTATGCCAAAATTAACGACCAGGATATGCACGCGCTTTATACCTACTTTATGCAGGGCGTGAAGCCAAGTGCTGAGGTGCCACCGGAAACGGATCTGAGCTTCCCGTTCAGCCAGCGCTGGGGAATGCGCTTCTGGAACTGGGCGTTTGTGTCCGACAAGCCATTCCAGCCTATCGGTGGGGCCACGGCGGAAGTGAATCGCGGTGCCTATCTGGTGGAAAGCCTCGGTCACTGTGGCAGCTGCCATACGCCGCGCGGTCTGGGGATGAACGAGAAAGCGCTGGATAGCGGTGACGACCAGTTCCTCGCCGGAGGCAACCTCAACGGATGGGAAGTGCCTTCCCTGCGTGGTCTGCCACACTGGACAGAACAGGAAACCGTCGACTATCTGGCAACCGGCCGTAACGACAAGGCGGCGGTAGGCGGCGAGATGACCTCGGTGGTTGAGCACAGCACCTCGTATATGAGCGATGCCGACCTGAAAGCGATTGCCGCTTACCTGAAGTTTATTGGCGGCAACCCGGCGGCACCTGCCGCGCAGGGATCCGCTATCAGCCCAACGGAAGCGAAACTGACGGCAGCGAAAAACCTGTCAGCGGGAGAGCGACTGTATCTGGACAACTGTGGCGCCTGTCACTTTGTCACCGGCAAAGGCGCACCGGGTGTGTTCCCGCAGCTGGATCAGGCAACCATCGTTAATGCCGGCGATCCGGGTGGGTTAATTCATACCATTCTGGCCGGTGCACAGCAGCCTTCAACGGCAAAAGCCCCGTCCACGCTGGTGATGCCAGGTTTTGCTAACCGTCTTAGCGATGATGAAGTGGCGCAGTTAGCGACCTTTATCCGCCAGGGCTGGAGCAACACAGCGTCGGCGGTTACCGCTGACCAGGTAGCGAAAGTCAGAGAATCGCTGAAGAAGTAAGGGATTTTCGGGTTCGACGTTAAGAGAGAGGCTCCGGCCTCTCTTTTTTTATGCCGCCTGGCCCTATTAACACAAATCATTCGCGTCTGGAAGGTCCTTAATTCGTTCATAGTGTTAAGAAAGTGATAAGGAGGGGTAAAGTACGGTAAGTCCATGGGTTTTAAGACATTTGGAGATATTCAACCGGCATCGCTTAGCCGATAGTACGACTCAACGGCGGCACGAAAGCCGGGTGAAAATCGAGGATACAAAAATGAAAAAAACGACTCTGGCACTGTTGATGACCGTCTTTACGGCAAGCACCCTGTTCTCCACTGTTTCTCAGGCTGATGGCCCTCCGGGACAGCAATGGCACCAGCAGGGCGGCCTTGATGGACACGGCGGCCCTGATGGCCACGGTGGCGGCCCAGGTCGTGGTCCGGATCGCGGACATGACGATCGCGGTCATGATAATCACGATCGCGGTCACGACAATCGCGGCCCGGATCATCATTACGAGTCTCGCGACCGCTTTGCGTGGCAGGGACACGACTTCCGCCGTGGCGACCGGTTGCCACCGCACTATCGCTACGATGATTACCGCGTAAATGACTGGCACGAACGTGGCCTGCGTGAACCACCGCGTGGTGAAAATTGGGCTTACATTGACGGCAACTATGTGTTGATTGCTGCGGCAACCGGGGTCATTACCTCGATCCTGTTAAATAACGCCTTCCACTAGTCCTTCTGACGGCTGGCCACTGTGCCAGCCGTTCTGCTTTTCCCCTTACTTTTCTGCCTGCTACAACCCCGCGTTTTATATCCTTCCCTCAGGGTAAAGTTTCGCCACTCAACTACCGATAACCCCTGTAAGGCCGTTCTCTGACCTTAATTCCAGCTTAGATCCGACTACTGCTTCACCTGAGAGGGTAAGGGCGATGTCTGTCAGCTATTTACACGGCACCAGTGAAATCACGTTGAGGTTTCAGCATGACTATTACAAAAAGACTGTTCTTTATTTTTTCCCTGCTCGCCGTGGCCCTGTGCCTGCTGGCCGGGTTCTCTCTGTATGCCATCACCGGGTTCCAGAACAGATTTGAATACGTTCAGATAAACTCCATTCCCAGCATCAAAGATTTGGATAAGGCTATCAGCAGCGCCAGCAAGCTGAATCTGGCGCTTTACGAGCATCAGAGTGAAGCGAACAACAGCAAGCAGAATGAATTTGAGAAAAAGATTAACGAACAGATTGACCAGCTAAAAACGCAGACCGACTACTATATGGCGAACGATATCTCCAACGCGGAAGATAAAGCCATGACCGAAGGCGCGCTGGCAGATATCGCCGCTATTCAGGGGGTGTTACCTGCCTTTATTGCCGCCTCACTGGCGCATAACGATGGGGTTACCTTACCGATGATGCAGGGCGAAGCTGGCATCGGTGCCGCAGTACGTAAACTGACCGGCGATCTGAAATCGCAGATCGACCTGAACATTCAAATCGGCGAAGGGCTACGCAAAGAAAACAGCGCGATCTACAGCCGCGTGTTCTGGGGATTACTGAGCTTCTCTGCGGTAGTGATCCTGCTGATGGGCGCGCTGGCCTGCAAAACCATCTTCGGCGTGCGTCGCAGCCTGAACAGTATTCAGCAGGTGATGGTTGAGACCAGCGAATCGCTGGATCTGACCCGTCTGGCGGACGACAGTCGTCATGACGAGATTGGCAAAACCGCCTTTGCGTTTAACGCCCTGATGGCACGCGTAGCCACGGCCATGACCGCTGTCACCGCCTCGGCGCAGTCCGTCAGCTCGGCTTCAACGCAGATTGCCGCCGGCAACGAAGACCTTTCTGCCCGTACGGAAGAACAGGCTGCCTCACTGGAGCAGACCTCTGCCAGCATGAGTACCCTGAACGACACGGTGAAGCAGAACGCCGAAAACGCTAAACAGGCCAGCCTGTTAGCCAGCAACGCCAACGAAATGGCCGAGCAAAGCGGCAATGCGGTGTCCTCAATGGTGAAAACCATGGACAACATCAAGGCCAGCTCCAGCAAAATCTCCGACATTACCGGGCTGATCGAAGGCATTGCCTTCCAGACCAATATCCTGGCGTTAAACGCCGCGGTAGAAGCGGCACGTGCAGGTGAGCAGGGCCGTGGGTTTGCCGTGGTCGCCAGCGAAGTGCGTAACCTGGCACAGCGCTCGTCGGTGGCAGCAAAAGAGATCAAAGATTTGATTGTTACCTCGGCACAGCTGGTGGAAAGCGGCGCAGTACAGGTGGCAAACGTCGGCGATAATATGGCGAAAGTGCAGGGTTCGATTCGTCAGGTGGCGGATATCGTCGGTGAAATGGCGGCCGCCACTTCTGAGCAGAGTCAGGGCATCGAGCAGGTGCATCTGGCCGTAGGGCAGATGGACTCGGTGACGCAGCAGAACGCCGCGCTGGTGGAAGAAGCGTCAGCGGCTTCCCAGTCGTTGCAGGAACAGGCACTGACCCTGAGCAATCTGGTGGGGGCGTTTAAGGTGCAGGCCAACAGCGCAGTCGCCGTCGTTCATCAGCCAGCGGTGGTGAAATCACCGGCCAGAGCGGGAAAACTGATTAAGCCTGAACTGGCTACCGATAACTGGAGCTCGTTCTGATAGCACGGTCTGACGCCGCCTGATTTGCTCAGGCAGTATCAACGCCATAAAAAAGCCCCACCAGAGCGATACTGGTGGGGCTTTTTATTGCCCGCTTAGTGCGGAATATAGCGCTTACTGATGGGCAATGATTGAGGCAATCACCCCGGTGCTAATGGCGATCAATACATAGTTGCCATCAACGTTCTGCCAGCGGTGCCCGGCCGGTGGTGCCTTCAGTCCACGCTGATGCCAGTCGTTAACCTGATAACCTTCACCACGGTATTTCTGCGGCAGTGGACGGCCCTGATGGAAGTCATTATGGTGCGACTGTTTGTGCTGCGGTTCGCGGTGTTCAGACGCGTGCTGTGGCTGTGCACCGTGCTGATTGCCCTGCGGCTGGTTGCCATGCTGATTGCCCCCCTGCGGTGGACGTTTCACTGGCTGCTGCTGATGCTGATCGTCATGACCCTGCTGTGGGCCTTCGGCAAATGCGCTCAGGCTGGTTGAAGCAAACAGCAGCGCAGAAAGGGCAATAATTCCTGATTTTTTCATCTTTTTTTCCCTGTGGGTATGGAGCAAAAGTCGTGTTGATGCAGACAATTTGGGGGGCAGGGAAGGGAAGAACAACCTGAATAGTCTTAAGAATGATGATCTTAACGATAAATTTACACTTACTGAGCGCAACGCTAACGGAGGAAGGGCAGAAGGGGCGAAATCGGGCGCTGAAAGCGGATGAATAGTGCCAGTAAATAAGCTGAACACGCGCCACCGCAGTGGCGCATTGTCGATCAGAACGGCGTTTCGACCACGCCGCCGTCGACACGCAAGGCGGCACCGGACGTCGCGGAGGAGAGCGGTGAACAGACATACACCACCATATTGCTGACCTCTTCAACGCTGGCGGCACGCTGGATAACCGAGCTTGGGCGATTGGCCTTAACAAATTTCGCCCCCAATTCTTCCAGATCGGCACCCTGATCCAGCTCTTTCTTAAACATCTCTTTAAAGCCATCGGACAGTGTCGGACCGGGCAGTACGGCGTTTACCGTGACGCCGGTTCCGGCAACCGCTTTGGCCAACCCGCGTGAGAGTGCCAGCAGGGCGGTTTTACTGACGCCATAATGGATCATATCGGGTGGGATATTCACCGCGGATTCAGAAGAGAGGAACACCACGCGTCCCCAGCCGGCTTGCTTCATCGCCGGCATATAGGCGCGGCTCAGACGCACGGCGGACATCACGTTGACGTCCCAGATCTTTTGCCAGGTATCGTCGGTGGTTTCAAAGAAATCCCCCTGCGGGAAAATCCCGACGTTGTTGACCAGCACGTCGCAGGTGGGCTCGGCGTTGATCAACGCCTGACAGCCCTCTTCCGTCCCCAAATCCACCACATGACCGCGCGCATTGTTGCCGAGTTTTTTCACCAGAGAGGCCACCTGATCTTCACTGCGGCCGGTGACAATCACCGTTGCGCCCGCGGCCGCCAGACCTTCCGCAATCCCTTTACCAATACCCTTGGTTGAGCCGGTGACAATCGCCGTTTTGCCGGTTAATTCAATCTTCATGTCGATCTCCTTTTGGGTCGCAAAAGAGATAAGTGTAGACAAGCGAAACTGCAAAACCGGCTCTCAGTCACATTCCCCAACAAAATCAATAAATGCCCGCAGCGGTGCCGGGATCAGACGGCGGTCGGGATAATAGAGCCACGGGCCGGGGAAGGTCAGCCACCACGGCTGCAAAATTGGCTCGAGTTCGCCGCGGGCAAAATAAGGCGCAAGCCACGCCTCGAACAGGTAAACGATCCCGCCGCCGGCGATGGCGGTATCCACCGCCAGGTCGACACCGGCGCCAATGCTGACCAACAGCGCGGCGGGCGGCTGAACCCGCAGGTTTTCTCCCTCACGCTCAAACTCCCACTCCGGGACCACGCCACTGGCGAAGCGGCCGCGCAGGCAGCGGTGTTGCATCAGATGGTGCGGATGAGTTGGCCGTCCGGCCTGATTGAGGTAATCCGCTGAGGCGGCCAGCGCAAAACGTTGCTTTCGCGGGCCAATCGGAACGGCAATCACATCCTGCTCCAGCTTTTCGTCGTAGCGTATGCCGGCATCACAGCCCTCGCGGAACACATCCTGCACGTTGCTTTCGGCGACTATCTCCAGCTGGATGTCCGGGTAGCGCGCCAGAAACGCAGGAACTATCGTCGGCAGGATCAGCCGCGAAGCGCTAATGGGTACGTTCAAACGCAGGGTGCCTGAAGGCGTATCGCGATAACGGTTGATGTCATCCAGCGCCGATTCCATCTCATTCATGGCAGGCATCAGCCGCGCCATCAGCGCTCTACCGGCCTCAGTCAGGGAAACCGAGCGGGTAGTACGGTGAAACAGCCGGATACCCAGCTGCTGTTCCGCCCGTCTGACTGCATCGCTGAGCCGTGAAGGATTGCTGCCGGTGACGCGTGCCGCTTCGCGAAAACCGCCGGCTTTGGCTACCGCCACCACCGCATGAAGCAGAGAGATATCGAGTTTCATTGTCCGCCTTATCGTACAGTCTGTCGTGATTCTGCTGGATAGTTGCACAGACGCGGCAGGGCTACAATCATCATGTCATCAACTCTGGAGGTTTGTTATGTCCGATCTTTCGCTTACCTTTCCCCTCGCGGGTCGTCAGATTAACCGTATGGGCTACGGCGCTATGCAGTTAGCCGGTCCGGGCGTCTTTGGCCCACCGGCCGATCGGCAGGCCGCCATCAACGTGCTGCGTGCGACGGTCGACGCCGGCGTCAATATGATTGATACCTCGGATTTTTACGGCCCGCATATCACCAATCAGTTAATTAAAGAAGCGCTGCATCCCTGGTCTGAAAGCCTGTGCATTGTCACCAAAGTCGGTTGCTTTCGGGATGAGAAGGGCGGCTGGCTGCCCGCTTTCAGTGACGATGAGCTGGCGCGCGCGGTCGACGACAACCTGAAAAATCTGGGCGTTGATGTACTGGATGTGGTGAATCTGCGCAGCATGTTCAATGTCCATCAGCCGCAGGAAGGCTCGCTGGACGCGCCGTTACAGGCGCTGATTCGGTTGAAAGAGCAGGGACTGATACGCCATATTGGCCTCAGTAACGTCACGGCGAAACAGGTTGCCGATGCGCAGGAGATGACCGACATCGTCTGCGTACAAAATCTGTATAACCTGGCTAACCGTCAGGACGACCAGCTGGTCGATAGCCTGGCCGCGCAGGGCGTGGCGTATGTGCCGTTCTTCCCGCTGGGTGGCTTCAGCCCGTTGCAGTCTGCCGGGCTGACCGAGGTGGCGAAAAGCCTCAACGCTACACCGATGCAGGTGGCGCTGGCGTGGCTGTTGCAGCGTTCGCCGAATATCTTGCTGATCCCCGGCACCTCGTCGGTGGCGCATTTACAGGAAAATATGGCGGCGAAGGATCTGCACTTACCGGTGGAGGCGCTGGAAAAACTGAATGGTATGAGCGCTTAACGGCAGGCCAGGGAAGGCCCGCCTGCCGTGGGCGATCAGGCGACGGAGTACGCCTGCTCCAGCATAAAGCGTTGCTGTTCTTCGCTGTAACTCACGATTGAATTCTTGCTGTTGGAACGCGCCAGGATCCAACTGACTTCTTCCGCCGTCAGCGGCTGGGCATCGTGCCAGAAAGGCGTGATGGCATTATCTTTCAGCCAGTGAACCAGCATTCTGGCCGGCGGCAGGGTAAAGCCAGGGAACAGCGTGGCCGCCAGATCCGCCATCAGCTCCTGTTGCTGTTCATTTTCGCTGTCGTTGAGCAGCGTCAGGAAAGGCAGCAGTAAGCGTCCGCACACTTCCCCGTGATGATAATCCTTTATTGCCCCTAATTCCCCGGCGATGCCGTGGATCACCCCCAGCCCGGCCATGCTCAGGCTTAAGCCGCCCTGCCAGGAGGCCAGCATCATCTGCTCACGCGCCAGATCGCCCTGTTGATCTTTGCGGTTCAGATGTGGCCAGGCGCTGATAAAGGCGCGCATGCCGCTCAGCGCGGTCTGACGGCTGAACAGATTGCCTTTGCTGGAAAGGTAAGCTTCGAACAGATGGGTGAAGGCGTCTATCGCGCAGCAGGCCAGCACATGTTCTGGCGCGCCGCGCAGCAAATCGGGATCGAGGATCGCAATTTCAGGCACAAAGTTGGCGTGACGCAGCGAGGCTTTCACCTTGATATCGGCTTTATCGGTCACTACCGCATTTTGGGTGACTTCGCTGCCGGTACCGGCGGTGGTAGGAATGGCGATCAGCGGCAAGGTTGCCCCGGTGATCGGCGTATCACCGACTTTTTCAAGATAGCGCAGGGTGTTCAGCGGATGCTGGCTCAGCGCCGCAAAGGCTTTCGCGGCATCCAGCACGCTGCCGCCGCCAATGGCCACCACGCGTTGCACCTTGCCGCGCCAGCGACTTACCCAGCCATCAATCTCATCGGGAGAGGCCTCATGGCTGACAATCTCATGGCCCAGCAGCAGGGGTTCCAGCTCGGCTTTCAGCGCATCCCACGCGGCGCTCTGCAGAAATGAACGGCCACAGAACAGTAGGGTGGGTTGCGGATCGTTTTGCAGCAGCGGCAGCAGCTCGCTCAGGCTTCCACGGCCAAAATAGGTGTGGCGGTTGGCAATCATCTGGCTGGTGGTCATTGAGGTTTCCAGTAAGGTCAGAATCAGAGCCTACAAACTAGCAAGCTCGCGGGATGGGATAAAGATCAGATTGAGCGGGAAGGGCAGTTAAAGGTCAGCACTTTATCTTGCGGCGCATTGACCACCATAAAGCGCGTATCGGACAGCCGCATCGCCAGCCAGCCTTCGGGCGTGACGGCCGCAGGCACGTATTTCTGGCGATCGGCGGAATGCAATGGGCCGCTGTTCAACGTGAGGTCCGGCACTGTGACGCTGAAAGAGGTAAAGCGATCGATAATTTCACCCTGCACATTACCCAGCACGCGACCATCCAGCGTTTGCGCCAAGCCTTCGCAGACCATGCCTTTTTCGCCGGATGAACATCCGGTTAACAGCGCCAGGGTGGCAATCAGCGGCACAACGAGAATTGCCGGGTTGAGACCCGCGCACAACGGTCTTTTTGACTCCTGCCAGCGCATAATGCGTCCTTTTTTTCGGGTGTTCCTCTGAGTATAGCGGGGAGTTTGTTAAATATCGCCTGGTCTGAAACCCGGTAAAGAACAGGGGTTAAAGCGCTGATTTAACGCAAACTCACCCACCTATTATCAATTTGTGGGGTTCAACTGAATCAATTCAGCTAAATGCGTAACAACAGTTCGCAAAGCAATTATTGAGTGCTACAATTCAGCCCGATTTTGACACTTTCCCCCTGTTTTCCGCATCTGAACAGCCGTTTTACTCGACTGATTGCGCTATCACCCTCATTCCGTAGGGGACTTTGACGGGCAAGTTTCAAAACGTCTTGTATACTTTTGCAGCATGATGCGCGCGTCTCGTCGCTCAGTGGTGCCTACGAAAAGTCCGGCTTTTCGCGCCCAGTCTGACGATAAGACTTTGACGGCTAACTTTAAAAAATATCGAACCGATCCTGTGAATAACAAAACGTCTGCTTTTCTCTTAACGCCGCTGTTTTTACTTCAGCCAGCGCTGACTTATGCCGAATCAACGGTTGCGCAGAGCACCTCCGAAGGTTCGCTGATGGTCATTAAGCAGCGCAGTGGTTTGTCCGAGCTGGACACCCCCGCCGCAGTCAGCGTGGTCAGCGGCGATGATTTACGCAACAGCACGGCGCAGGTCAATCTCTCTGAAAGCCTGGGCAGCGTGCCCGGCTTGCAGATCCAGAATCGACAGAACTATGCACAGGATCTTCAGCTGTCCGTCCGTGGCTTTGGTAGCCGCTCAATGTATGGCGTTCGTGGTGTGCGCGTCTATGTCGACGGCATTCCAGCCACCATGCCCGACGGGCAGGGGCAAACCTCCAATATTGATATCAACTCGATTGATAAGGTCGAGGTGCTGCGCGGCCCCTATTCGGCCCTGTATGGCAATGCCTCCGGCGGCGTGGTCAATATCGATACGCAGACCGGCAGCCAGCCAACTACACTGACAGCAGGCACTTACTTCGGCAGCTACGGCAGCTGGCGCAACAGCGTCAAGGCCAGCGGCTCGACCGGTGACGGCAGCCATGCAGGCGATGTGAATTACACCCTTTCCGGCTCCCGCTTCACCACCAACGGCTATCGCGACCACAGCGGCACGCAAAAGAATCTCGGCAATGGCAGGCTCGGCGTGCGCATTGATGATGTCAGCACCTTAACGTTGATGTTGAACAGCGTCTCGGTTGATGCCAACGATCCCGGGGGCTTGACGCGCGCGGAATGGAAAGACAACCCCCGTCAGTCTCCGCGCGGTGATACCTACAATACCCGTAAAAGTCTGGATCAGACCCAGCTGGGCCTGCGTTACCAGCGCGAAATGAGCGACAACGACCAGCTGACGCTGACAACCTGGCATGGCGAGCGGCATACCACGCAGTATCAGTCGATCCCTTATGCCCCTCAGCAAAAAGCGGGCTATCCTGGCGGTGTGATTGTGCTGGAACGTAAATATTCCGGTGTTGATACCCGCTGGAAACATCAGGATCAGCTGGGTTCGGTGCCGTTCAGCCTCATCGGCGGACTGGATTATGAAACCATGACCGAACGTCGTCAGGGCTTCCAGAACTACAATCTGGTGAATGGCGTTCCGGAATTCGGTGAGAAGGGCGATCTGCGCCGGAACGAGAAGAACGTGATGTGGAATCTCGATCCCTACCTGCAAACCAGCTGGGATTTGACCCCGAAATGGACGCTGGATGCGGGGATGCGCTACAGCACCGTCAGCTTCGACTCGACCGATTATTACGTCACCACCGGCAACGGCGATGACAGTGGCAGCAAGCGCTACCACAAACTCCTGCCGATGGGATCGCTGAATTACGCGGTGACCGATGCCTGGAATGTTTATCTTTCCGCCGGACGGGGCTTTGAAACGCCAACCATCAATGAGCTTTCTTACCGCTCGGTGGATGGCAGCCAGACCGGTCTGAACCTCGGCCTCAAGCCGTCAACCAGCGATACCGTGGAGCTGGGCAGCAAAACCCGCATCGGCTATGGCCTGTTGACTGCCGCCATCTTCCAGACCAACACCGATAACGAACTGGTGGTGGCAGACAGCAGCAACGGACGTTCAGTGTATAAGAACGCCGGTAAAACCCGTCGTCAGGGCGTTGAGATGTCCTTCGACCAGCAGTTTACTGAGAACTGGCAGATGAAAATGGCGTGGACGTATCTCGATGCCACCTACCGCAATTCGACCTGTGATGACAGCGGCAGCTGTACGCCATCCGGCAACCGTCTGCCGGGCGTGGCGAAAAATATGGCCTACGCTTCTCTGGCCTGGGCACCGGAACAGGGTTGGCACGCTGGCGCTGACGTGCGCTATATGGGCAGCATCCAGGCAGACGATGAAAACGACGCTAAAGCGCCGTCTTACACCGTGGTTGGCCTGAGCACCGGTTACAAATTTGGCTGGGATAAGTGGTCCCTCGACCTGTTCAGCCGCGTCGATAACCTGTTCGATAAAGCCTATGTTGGCTCGGTTATCGTCAATGAAGGCAACGGCCGTTACTACGAGCCGGCGCCGGGACGAAATTACGGTGTGGGCGCGTCGCTCTCCTATTCGTTCCTGTAATACAGAATCCAGCACATCCTGCCGTGTTGCTAACGCAAGACGGCGGGTACAAAACACCGGATGGATAAGATGGTTAAACCGGGTGTTTTTTGCGATTTAGCATACGATCTAAATCGAAGACGTTAAATTTTGGTAAGGTCCATACTATGCAAAGTAAAGCACCGTTATCACGAATCCTCGTGATCCTTACGGCTGTGTTTGCCGTCCTCAGCGGGTTATACCTGCTGGTTGGCGGTATCTGGCTGGCCAAGCTCGGCGGCTCGTTCTATTACATCATCGCTGGTGTGATTGAACTGGTTGTTGCCTGGTTGCTGTTCCGTCGCCGCTCATCAGCGCTGTTGCTGTACGCGGTATTCCTGCTCGCAACGCTGATTTGGTCGTTGTGGGAAGTGGGGTCCGATTTCTGGGCACTGACGCCACGTCTGGACGTCACCTTCTTCCTCGGCCTGTGGCTGGTGCTGCCGTTTGTTTACCGTGGTCTGAGCCAGGGCAAATTTGCCCGTGGCGCACTGAGCCTGGTACTGGTGGTGACGGTGATTGCGCTGGCTTACTCGGTGTTCAACGATCCGCAGGAAATCAACGGTTCCCTGAGCCCGGAGCAAGCGGCGAACATTGAGAAGTCTGGCGACGGCATCGCTGCCGGTGACTGGCCGGCTTATGGCCGTACGCAGGGCGGTACGCGTTACTCGCCGCTGACGCAGATCAACGACAAGAACGTTGGCCAGCTGAAGGAAGCATGGACCTTCCGTACCGGTGACATGAAGCGCCCAACCGATCCGGGCGAGCTGACGGATGAAGTCACGCCGATCAAAATTGGTGATTCCCTGTACCTGTGTACGCCGCACCAGATCCTGTTCGCACTGGACGCAGCGACCGGTAAAGAGAAGTGGAAATTTGATCCACAGCTGAAAACCGATCCCTCCTTCCAGCACGTGACCTGTCGCGGTGTGTCTTACTACCAGACGCCGGATGTGGCTACGCTGCCAGCAGGCACCAAGCCTGCCATGTGTGCACGTCGCATCATCCTGCCAGTAAACGATGGTCACCTGTACGCGCTGGACGCGGAAACCGGCGCGCTGTGCCCGGAATTCGGCGAAAACGGCAAGCTGAACCTTCAGCAGAACATGCCTAACGCCCGTGCCGGTGCTTACGAGCCAACCTCTCCGCCAATCATCACCGATAAGGTGATTGTGGTGGCCGGTGCCGTAACCGATAACTACTCAACCAAAGAGCCGTCTGGCGTGATCCGTGGTTTCGATGTCAACAGCGGTAAGCTGCTGTGGGCCTTCGATACCGGGGCTAAAGACCCGAATGTCCTGCCGGGTGAAGATCAGCACTATGTGGCTAACTCACCTAACTCATGGGCGCCGGCGTCATATGATGCCAGGCTGGATCTGGTTTACCTGCCAATCGGCGTGGCGACACCGGATATCTGGGGCGGCAACCGTACCCCGGAAATGGAGCGTTACGCTTCTGGCCTGCTGGCGCTGAACGCGACCACCGGTAAGCTGGCGTGGTTCTACCAGACCGTGCACCACGATCTGTGGGATATGGACGTACCGGCTCAGCCAACGCTGGCGGATATCAACGACAAAAACGGCAACAAAGTCCCTGTGATTTATGTTCCGGCGAAAACCGGTAACATCTTTGTGCTGGACCGTCGTACCGGTAAAGAAGTGGTTCCTGCACCAGAAACGCCAGTGCCACAAGGCCCGGCGAAAGGTGACCGTCTGTCACCCACCCAGCCGTATTCTGAGCTGACCTACCGTCCGAAGAAAAACCTGACCGGTGCGGACATGTGGGGCGCAACGATTTACGATCAGCTGATCTGCCGCGTGATGTTCCACAGCCTGCGTTATGAAGGCCCGTTCACACCACCTTCAGAGCAGGGCACGCTGGTATTCCCGGGTAACCTGGGCATGTTCGAATGGGGCGGTATCTCTGTTGATACCGATCGCCAGATCGCCGTGACCAACCCAATGGCGCTGCCGTTTGTTTCCCGTCTGATCCCACGTGGTCCAAACAACCCACTGTGGCCAGATGCCAACGACAAAGGCGGCAGCGGTACAGAAACCGGCGTTCAGCCACAGTATGGCGTGCCATACGGCGTGACCCTGAACCCGTTCCTGTCACCACTGGGCTTCCCTTGTAAGCAACCGGCCTGGGGCTATGTGTCTGCGGTTGACCTGAAAACTAACGATATCGTGTGGAAAAAACGCATCGGTACCGTTCGTGACAGCTCACCAATTCCACTGCCATTCAAAATGGGTATGCCAATGCTGGGCGCACCAATCTCTACAGCGGGTAACGTGATGTTTATTGGCGCAACGGCAGATAACTATCTGCGTGCGTTCAACGTGACTAACGGTAAATCCCTGTGGGAAGCGCGTCTGCCAGCGGGCGGCCAGGCAACTCCTATGACCTACGAAGTGAACGGCAAGCAGTACGTGCTGATCGCCGCGGGTGGTCATGGATCCTTCGGTACCAAGCTGGGCGACTATATCGTTGCTTATGCGCTGCCGGATGATGCCAAATAATCCTTGATAAGGGCGAACCCCGGGTCGCCCAATCTTCCCCGTCCATCAGGGAAGGCCAATAATCAAGACGTCTGCGCAATGCAGGCGTCTTTTTTTGGCAATAAAAATGGCATAAAGATGAAGGCAACCTTAAGTTTTCACTTTTTTCCACTGCCTGAATTTCCCCCGCTGCCCGCAATTGCCTCGCGAAAGTAAACCCAACCTAAACCCCGCAACTGATTTCCTGCCTAAATTCTCACGCCTCGAACAATCTTAATTTTTAGCTAAGGAATCTCCTATATCGTTCAGCAAATGTTGATTAATGGACATTCTGACTCTGATACAGTCATTTTCCACTGTTGCTGAGCGTTTGATAACAACGGGCTTGCCAATGCTATCCGCAGACAGACAGGCGTGGCCTGATTAAACGACGATTAAATTTCAAGGCATTAGCGTTTGGTTTGTGTGCAGTTGGCGCACGTTCTGCTAAAGTATTTTAGGGTTATTGTTAAAGGAAGTTTAATAATGTCTGAATTTCTCCCTTTTTCTCGCCCGGCGATGGGCGAGGCCGAACTGGCCGCGGTTGGCGAAGTCATGAACTCTGGCTGGATTACGACTGGACCTAAGAATCAGCAGCTGGAACAGGCATTTTGCCAACTGACCGGCAATCAACACGCGATAGCCGTCAGCTCGGCAACTGCCGGGATGCACGTCACCCTGATGGCGCTGGGCATTGGCAGTGGCGATGAAGTGATCACCCCGTCCCTGACCTGGGTGTCCACGCTGAATATGATTGCGCTGCTCGGCGCTGAGCCGGTGATGATTGATATCGATCGCGACACCCTGATGATTACTCCTGAGCTGATCGAAGCGGCGATTACTCCCCGTACCAAAGCCATCGTGCCGGTTCATTATGCCGGTGCGCCAGCAGATATCGATGCCATCCATGCGCTGGGCAAACGCTACGGCATCCCGGTGATTGATGACGCGGCTCACGCGGCAGGCACCTTTTACAAAGGACGGCATGTTGGAGATAGCGGCACGGCGATTTTCTCCTTCCACGCCATTAAAAATATGACCTGCGCCGAAGGTGGCCTGGTGGTCACCGACAACGAAGCGCTGGCCAACCGTATTCGCAGCCTGAAATTCCACGGTCTTGGCGTGGATGCCTTTGACCGCCAGACCCATGGCCGCGCGCCGCAGGCGGAAGTTATCGCGCCGGGTTACAAATACAATCTCGCCGATATCAACGCCGCCATCGCGCTGGTGCAGCTGGCCAAACTGCCGAAACTGAATGCCCGCCGTCAGGAAATCGCAGAACGTTATCTGAACGAGCTGGCCGACACGCCTTTCCTGCCGCTGGCACAACCTGACTATGGGCATCAGCACGCCTGGCATCTGTTTATTCTGCGTGTCGATCCTGCCCGTTGTGGCCTGAGCCGCGACCAGCTGATGCAGGAACTGAAGGATCGCCAGATTGGCACCGGCCTACATTTCCGCGCGGCGCATACGCAGAAATATTACCGGGAACGTTTCCCTGAATTGTCTCTGCCCGATACAGAATGGAACGCCGATCGCATCTGTTCTATTCCGCTGTTCCCAACGATGACCGATGACGATGTCAGCCGGGTTATTGCCGCGCTGCATGAGATTGCTGAGAAACACCATGACCGCTGAACAACCCATCAACAAAGTCTCCATTGTGATCCCTGTTTATAACGAGCAGGACAGTCTGCCGGAGCTGATCCGTCGTACCTCTGAGGCCTGCTCTCAGCTGTCGATGGATTGGGAAATCCTGCTGGTGGACGATGGCAGTAGCGACAGTTCCCCGGAAATGCTGACCGCTGCGGCGGAAGAACCGGGCAGCCATATTGTCGCGGTGCTGCTTAACCGGAATTACGGCCAGCATTCGGCGATCATGGCCGGTTTCAACCACGTCAGCGGCGATCTGATTATCACCCTGGACGCCGATCTGCAGAACCCACCGGAGGAGATCCCGCGTCTGGTGGCGAAAGCGGAAGAAGGGTATGACGTGGTCGGCACCGTGCGGCAAAATCGCCAGGACAGCTGGTTCCGTAAACGTGCGTCCCGGCTGATTAATAACCTTATTCAACGCACCACCGGGAAGGCGATGGGCGATTATGGCTGCATGCTGCGGGCCTACCGCCGTCACATCATTGACGCGATGCTGAACTGCCATGAGCGCAGTACCTTCATTCCGATCCTGGCAAACACCTTTGCCCGTCGGGCCATTGAAATCCCGGTGTTGCACGCCGAGCGTGAATTCGGTGATTCCAAATACAGCCTGATGAAGCTGATCAATCTGATGTATGACCTCGTCACCTGCCTGACCACCACGCCGCTGCGGATGCTCAGCGTGTTTGGTAGCCTGATCGCGCTGGCCGGCTTTGCCTTGTCACTGTTACTGATTGTTTTACGTCTCTTCTTTGGTCCGGAGTGGTCCGGAGACGGGGTGTTTATGCTGTTTGCCGTGCTGTTTATTTTTATCGGTGCGCAGTTTGTCGGTATGGGGCTGTTAGGGGAATACATCGGACGTATCTACAACGATGTCCGTGCCCGCCCACGCTATTTTATCCAGCGCGTAGTTAACTCCTCCGCGCCTGTCCGCTCTGAGGAAGACCAATAATGAAAGCTGTTGTTTTTGCCTATCACGATATGGGTTGCATTGGGATCAATGCGCTGGTGAATGCCGGTTATGAAATTGAAGCGATTTTTACCCACGCCGATTCATCTAACGAAAACCACTTTTTTAGCTCCGTTGCCCGTACCGCCGCAGAGCAGGGGATCCCGGTGTATGCGCCCGAGGATGTCAACCATCCGCTGTGGGTTGACCGCATTAAAACCATGGCGCCGGAAGTCATTTTCTCATTTTACTACCGCAACCTGTTGAGCGATCAATTGTTAAGCATCGCGGCCAGAGGCGCGTTTAACCTGCACGGTTCGTTGCTGCCAAAATACCGTGGCCGCGCACCGCTGAACTGGGCGCTGGTCAACGGTGAAACGGAAACCGGCGTGACGCTGCACAGGATGGTCGCCCGCGCGGATGCCGGCGCCATTATTGCTCAGGAAAAAGTCAGCATTTCTGCCGACGATAATGCGCTGACCCTGCACCGTAAGCTGAATGCTGCCGCTGAACATCTGCTGGCGGACTGCCTGCCAGCGTTGAAAAACGGTCAGATTAGCGAGCGTGCGCAGGACAATGCGCAGGCCACCGTGGTGGGACGTCGCACGCCGGAAGATGGCCGTATCGACTGGTCTCAACCGGCGGAAGTGGTTAACAACCTGGTGCGTGCAGTGACCGATCCGTGGCCGGGTGCGTTTGGCTACGTTGGCGCAGCCAAATTCATAATCTGGAAAGGCAAAGTGCGTCACGATCTGCCTGCCGCCAAAGCCGGAACCGTGCTGTCAGTGAATCCGCTGGTGGTGGCCTGTGGTCAGGGTGCGCTGGAAGTGATGACCGGACAGAGCGAAAACGGCGTTTACATGCAGGGCTCGCAGCTGGCTCAAACGCTGGGGCTGGTAAATCAGGCGCTGTTGACTAATAAGCCGGTCTCGGCGGTGAAACGCCGCACGCGCGTGCTAATCCTGGGCGTTAACGGCTTTATTGGTAACCACCTGACCGAGCGCCTGTTGCAGGACGATAACTTCGATATTTTCGGTCTGGATATTGGCGCCGATGCCATCAGCCGCTTTATCGGCCATCCGCGCTTCCAGTTCGTCGAAGGGGATATCAGCATCCATTCGGAGTGGATTGAATACCACATCAAAAAATGTGACGTGATCCTGCCGCTGGTGGCCATCGCCACCCCGATTGAATACACGCGTAATCCGCTACGGGTCTTTGAACTCGATTTTGAAGAGAACCTGAAGATCATCCGCGACTGCGTTAAGTACAAAAAACGCATTATCTTTCCGTCGACCTCTGAAGTGTACGGTATGTGTGATGACCCGAACTTCGATGAAGACACCTCGAATCTGGTGGTCGGGCCGATCAACAAACAGCGTTGGATCTATTCGGTTTCCAAGCAGCTGCTGGATCGCGTGTTGTGGGCCTATGGCGATAAAGAAGGGCTGCGCTTCACCCTGTTCCGTCCGTTTAACTGGATGGGCCCACGCCTTGATAACCTGAATGCCGCGCGCATTGGCAGCTCACGGGCGATCACCCAGCTGATCCTCAATCTGGTGGAAGGATCGCCGATCAAACTGATGGATGGGGGTAAGCAGAAGCGCTGCTTTACCGATATTAGCGATGGCGTTGAGGCGCTGTTTCGCATTATTGAAAACAAAGACAATAACTGCGACGGACAGATCATCAACATTGGTAACCCGGATAACGAAGCGAGCATTAAAGAGCTGGCGGAACAGCTGCTGGCCAGCTTCGAACGCCATCCGCTGCGTAATCAGTTCCCGCCGTTTGCCGGTTTCCGCGATGTGGAAAGCAGCAGCTACTACGGCAAAGGCTATCAGGACGTTGAGCACCGCAAGCCGGCAATCCGTAACGCCCGTCGCCTGCTGGGCTGGACGCCGGAAGTGACCATGGATAAAACCATTGATGCCACGCTGGACTTCTTCCTGAGAACGGTAGAACTGGACGTGCCGGAAGAGAAAAAATGAGGAAAGTCGGCCTTCGTATAGATGTCGATACCTGGCGGGGCACGCGAGATGGCGTGCCAAAGCTGCTGGAAATCCTCAGTTTGCATCGCACTCAGGCCACTTTTTTCTTCAGCGTTGGACCCGACAATATGGGGCGCCACCTGTGGCGCCTGCTTAAACCAAAATTTTTGTGGAAGATGCTGAGATCAAACGCCGCCTCGCTGTATGGCTGGGATATTCTGCTGGCGGGAACGGCCTGGCCGGGGCGTCAGATTGGGCGCGGGTTGGCGGAGATGATCAGTGCCGCCAGCGATCATCATGAGGTTGGGCTGCATGCCTGGGATCATTTTGCCTGGCAAACCTGGGCTGGCGTCTGGTCCCCGGAACAGCTCACGCAGCAAATCCGTCTGGGAAAGGATGCGCTTGCAGCGATCGCCGAACAACCGGTGACCTGTTCAGCGGTCGCCGGCTGGCGTGCTGACCAGCGGGTGGTGAATGCCAAAGAGCCGTTCCATTTTCACTACAACAGCGACTGTCGCGGAACGACCCCGTTTCGTCCGCTGTTAAGTGATGGCAGTACCGGAACGGTGCAGATCCCTGTCACCCTGCCCACCTGGGATGAGGTGGTCGGCTCCACGGTGAGCAAAGACGACTTCAATGCGTTTATTATCGACCGGATAAAACAGGATCAGGGCACGCCCGTCTATACCATCCATGCGGAAGTGGAGGGGATCGTGATGAGTACGATGTTCAGCGAGCTGCTGACGCTGGCTGAACAGGAGGGTATTCAGTTTTGCCCGCTGAGTGAGCTTTTACCGGAAGATCTTAACAGCCTGCCGGCAGGAAAAATTGTTCGGGGTAGCCTCCCCGGTCGTGAAGGATGGCTGGGATGCCAGCAATTAACCGAGTGATTTTTTATGACTACGACGAGAAAGGGCCTTCTCCTTCTGGCGTTATTTGCCGTGTATTACCTGATCCCATTGGAATTTCGTGCGTTATGGCAGCCTGATGAAACCCGTTATGCCGAGATCAGCCGTGAAATGCTGGTTAACGGTAACTGGGTGGTGCCGCACTTCTTTGATCTGCGCTATTTCGAAAAGCCGATTGCCGGATACTGGATCAATAATCTCAGTCAGCTGATTTTTGGTCATAACAATTTTGCCGTGCGTTTTGGTTCCGTTTTCTCCATTACCCTGACCGCATTGATGGTCACCTGGCTGGCGTTCCGCCTGTGGCGCGATCGCGCCACGGCATTGATGTCCGGGGTCATTTTCCTGACCTGTTTACTGGTGTACGGCATCGGCAGTTATGCGGTGCTGGATCCGATGATCACCCTGTGGCTGGTCGCCGCCATGTGCTGTTACTGGCTGGCAACGGAAGCAACCACCACCGGAAAAAAATTGCTCAGCTGGCTGCTGCTCGGCTTTGCCTGCGGTATGGGTTTTATGACCAAGGGCTTTCTGGCGCTGGCGGTGCCGGTGATTGCCATCCTGCCTTGGGCGATTCATCAGCGTCGCTTTAAAGCGTTGCTGTGCTTTGGTCCGCTGGCCATCGTCGGTGCGGCGGTGATCAGTGCCCCCTGGGCAATTGCCATTGCCAAAAGCGAGCCGGATTTCTGGCACTATTTCTTCTGGGTGGAACATATCCAGCGCTTTGCCGAAGCCAACGCGCAGCATAAAGCGCCGTTCTGGTATTACCTGCCGGTACTGGTCATTGGCTGCGTCCCGTGGCTGGCGCTGTTGCCGTCGGCATTACGTTCAGGCTGGCAGGATCGGCAGAGTAGCAACGGCAGTCTGTATTTGCTGAGCTGGGTGGTGATGCCGCTGCTGTTCTTCAGCATCGCCAAAGGCAAGCTGCCAACCTATATCCTGCCGTGCTTTGCGCCGCTGGCGATCCTGATGGCGCGTCAGGCAGTGATGATGATGTCCGGCGAAGGCAAAGCATTAAAAATCAATGGCTGGATAAACCTGGTATTTGGTGTGGTGCTGACTGTCGCCGTGCTCGGTTTTCTGGCGCCGTGGGGGCTGGCGAAACATCCGGTGTACGGTCATCACGAAGCGATCAAAGTACTGCTGGCCGCTGCGGCTTTTGCGTTCTGGGCGTTGTGCGGATGGATAACGCTGAAAGCGCCGCAGGCACGTTGGTGTTTTTCCGCGCTTTGCCCGCTGGTGTTGGCGTTAGTGGTGGGGCAGGTGATCCCGTCAAGCGTGATGGATGCTAAGCAGCCTCAGCAATTTATCCGGGCGATTAAAAGCGACATTGCCGGCAGCCGTTATTTGCTGGCGAATAACCCTGGCATCGCCTCGGGGCTGGCGTGGGAGATGCAACGTAGCGATATCATTCTCTACGATCAGCAAGGTGAAGTGCAGTACGGTCTGAGTTACCCGGATGCGCGCGATAAGTTTGTCAGTGGCCCTGATTTCGCCGCCTGGCTGGCAGCGCATCGCCGCAAGGGAGATGTGACGCTGGTGCTGTCGCTGTCCCGTAACCAGGATCCGGACAAAGAGCTGCCCACAGCCGATTTCAGCTACCGACAGGGCCGGTTAGCCCTGTTCCGTTACAATCAGACACCATGAGTGTGCTGCTGATCCTGCTGGCCAGCCTGCTGAGTTGCAGCGGGCAGCTGTGCCAGAAACAGGCTGCGCATCATGGTTTGCAGAAGGGGAAAAGCCACCTGCTGATCTGGCTGGGATTAAGCGTGTTACTGCTTGGCCTGGCGATGTTGGTTTGGCTGGTGGTGCTGCAAACCGAGCCGGTCGGGGTGGCATATCCGATGCTTAGCCTGAACTTTATCTTTGTGGTGCTGGCTGCCCGCTGGTTGTGGAAGGAACCCGTTCCTTTCCGCCACTGGCTGGGCATCGCGCTGATTGTCGGTGGCGTGGCGGTGATGGGAGCCTATACCTGATGGGCATTTTATGGGCATTGTGCAGCGTCCTGCTGGTCAGCGGGGCACAGCTGTTAATGCGCTGGTCGATGATGTCACTGCCATCCGTGGGTGAGCCATCGGCATTCTTTAACGCGTTGCTGAACTGGCCATTAGCCGCTTCCGCATTGTTCGCCGGGCTGGCGGCCTATGCCTGCTCAATGCTGTGCTGGCTGCTGGCACTGCGGCGCATCGCCCTGAGTAAAGCTTACCCGCTGCTCAGCCTGAGTTATGTGCTGGTGTGGGCGACAGCCCTGATCTTGCCTGCCTTTAACGAAGTCTTTCAGTGGGGAAAACTGGCAGGGGTGGCGCTGATTTTTAGCGGGTTACTGTTGATATGCTGGCCAGATAGTAAAGCAGCGTGACGATTTAATGGGATGCTAAGTCTCTCCTGACACACTTATCACTTCAACCTGTCAGAGGAGAGAGTCCATGTTAGCCGAAACCCGTTCCGCCTTGAATAAAGTGCCTCAGGTCACGCTGTTTTTTTGGTTGATTAAAATGATGTCAACCACCGTCGGTGAAACGGCAGCGGACTACCTGAATGTTAACCTCGGTTTCGGCCTCAGCATGACCTCGCTGGTTGCCGGAGGTCTGTTTGCCCTCCTGCTATTTTGCCAGATGCGCAGCCGCCGATATATTCCCGCGCTGTATTGGATGACGGTAGTGATGGTGAGTATTTTTGGCACCCTGATAACCGACAATTTAACTGATTCCTTAGGCATTCCTCTGCTGCTCTCGACCATCATGTTCAGCGGTGCGCTGATCCTGACCTTTATGCTCTGGCACCGAAGCGAGGGGACGTTGTCGATTCACGCTATTAACACCCCCGGACGTGAGGCGTTTTACTGGGCCGCGATCCTGTTTACCTTTGCCTTGGGCACGGCGGCAGGTGACTGGCTCTCTGAAGGCATGAACCTTGGCTATCTGCTGTCAGCGGCCGTCTTTGGTGGCGGAATTATTCTGGTGACGCTGGCCTGGGCTTTCATCGGTGCCAATGCCGTACTTTGTTTCTGGATCGCTTATATCCTGACCCGGCCTTTAGGGGCGTCGTTTGGCGATCTGTTAGCACAGCCCACCACAAATGGCGGATTTGGCATCGGGATTATGGAAATCAATACGCTGTTTCTGGTGGCAATTGCCGCGCTGGTCGGCTATCTGACGCTGGTTGAACGTTCAGCGGACCCACACTCTGATTAGGAACACAGCATGCGAGTATTGCTTGTAGAAGATGATGCCATGATTGGTGAAGCGGTTTTTGATGCGCTGAAAGAAGCCAGCTACGCGGTGGATTGGGTACGCAGCGGAACCGAGGCTATCGCCACGCTGGGGATCCAAAGCTATGACCTGGTGCTGCTGGATCTGGGCCTGCCAGGCAAAGATGGTCTCAGCGTGTTGAGTACCTTGCGGAGTAAAGGCAATGAGGTACCGCTGCTGATTATGACCGCCCGCGATGCGCTGGAAGACCGGCTGCGCGGGCTGGACTCGGGCGCGGATGACTACGTGGTCAAACCGTTCGAAATGAAAGAGTTGTTGGCCAGAATTCGCGCGGTGATGCGCCGTAAAGGGGGCAACTCGGGCCCGGTACTTAGCAATGGAATCATCAGCCTTGATCCCGCCAGTCACGAGGCTTTTGACGTGGAAAAGGGCGAGGTTCACCGGCTCTCTAACCGTGAGTTTGCTTTGCTGCAGGCGCTGTTGATCCGGCCGGGGACGTTGCTGTCGCGCAGCGAACTGGAGGAGAAGATCTATGGCTGGGGCGAAGAGATTGAGAGCAACGCCGTCGAATTTTTTATTCATGCGTTGCGTAAGAAATTCGGTACTAACGTGATCAAGAATGTCCGGGGCGTGGGATGGATGGTATCAAGAAACGCCTGAAGGAGTCGGTGCAGGTCCGCCTTTCCTTTGGGCTCTGTACGGCGATTATGCTGGTGGCGATACTCACCGGTGGCATTGCCTTTTTCTCGGCGCTCGACGAAGCCCACGAACTGCAGGACTCATCGTTAAGCCAGATTGCTGAACTGGCAAAAAATGGCGTGGTGGCGGTAAGAAACAGCAACCTGATCAGCCCGCCGCTGCATGATGAGCGCGAGTCGCGCATTATCGTGCACTTTATGTTTCATCCGGCCCGTCCGACACAAGGGCCACTGCAAGGGTTCACGCTTCCCTGGCAGCTGGCGGAAGGGTTTCATACGCTGCATACCAATGGCCATGCGTATCGGGTGCTGATCCGCCAGCTGGACGCCAACACCAAAGTGGGCGTGGCGCAGCGCGTGTCGGTGCAGGATGAAGTGGCAATGGCCGGTGCACTGCGCACATTGCTTCCTTTCTTTATCCTGATCCCGGTGCTGCTGTTTATGGTGGCGGACCTGGTGAAGAAAATCTTCAGGCCGATCCGTCAGCTGTCGATCGCGGTGCATAACCGCAGCGAGCAGGACACCACCCCGCTGGAAACCGAAGACCAACCCCGTGAAATTGTGCCGTTTATCCATGCGATCAATCGTCTGCTTGAACGCGTCTCCCTGTCGGTTGAGGCGCAACGCCGCTTTGTTGCCGATGCGGCCCATGAACTGCGCTCGCCGCTGACCGCGCTGAGTCTGCAGGCTGAAAGTCTGTCCACAGCCGAGCTGCCCGAGGATAGCCGTAAGCGGGTTAGCAGGATGCAGGAAGGAATGCAGCGCACCAAGAATCTGCTGGAGCAGCTGCTATCGCTGGCCAGAGCACAGTTACGATCTGCCGATCCCGCGCAGGATAAACAGCCCACGATGGTCAGCCAGGTCGTGCGCCAGGTGATTGCCGATCTGCTGCCGCTGGCGGAGAAAAAGCAGCTCGATCTCGGCATGTTAGAAGACAGTGATGTCACCGTCGCCTGCCAGCCGCTGGAGCTGTTTGCGGTGGTTAAAAATCTGGTCGATAACGCCATCCGGTATACGCCGGAATATGGCCGCATCGATCTGCAAATTCTTGCCAGTCAGGGGCGCGTGGTGATTGAGATTGAAGACAGCGGCCCAGGCATTGCTGCCGAAAAACGCCAGCGGGTATTTGATGCTTTTTACCGAATAGAGGGCAGTGAGGAAACCGGTTCAGGATTGGGATTATCGATTGTCCGCACGCTGCTGGACAGAATGCAGGGGGAAATTCTGTTGGGCCCGGCAGAGCGTTCGCCGACCGGTTTAAACGTCAAGGTGATTTTGTATACCTGAAATAAACAAAGGAAATTTAATAAACCCATTTATTCACCTCGTTAAGGTTATATTAAGACTTAGTGTTTTTATTCCGCTGGAATATCCCGTTAAACCACCATGAGGACATTCAGATTAAAAAAAGAATGAATTAAGATTGGGATGTCGGTATATTTTCAAATGATTATCGCTCTTATTTCTATTCTCATGGAGACGTTACGTGAAGACTCGTTCGTGGCTTTTATTTTCCGGTCTGCTGGCAGCTGCCAGCTGTGCAGCGACCACTTATCCAGTGCAGATTACCGATATGGATAACCAGAAAATCACCCTGAAGAAAGAACCTCAGCATGTGATCCTACAGGATGGACGCGACATTCTCTCACTGGCGTTGCTTGACCGCGAAGATCCGTTTCACCGGGTAGTGGCGTGGAATAATTTGCCGAAAAAACAGGATACCCAGACCTGGGAACTGTTGAAGAAAACCTGGCCGGAAGCGACAAAGATCATTGATATGGGCTTCAACGATCAAGGACAGGTGAACCTGGAAAGTGTGATTGCTGAAAAGCCTGATCTGATGATCGCTCAGCTGCGCGCCAAACCCGCCTTGAAACAGACCGGCGTGCTGGCTACGCTGGCAAAGCTGAATATTCCAGTGGTGTTTGTCGATTATGAACTGCACCCTGCACAGAATACCGCTAACAGCATTACGCTGTTAGGCACCGTGCTGAATCAGGAAGCCAGAGCGAAAGAGTACACCGATTTTTACCATCAGCACTGGGATGCGATGCAGCAGAAAATTGCTCAGGTGAAGCAGAAACCCACGGTCTTTATCGAGCCTATCGCCGGCAATAGCGACAATTGCTGTTTCACGCATGGGCATAACGGTTGGGGTGGGTTAGTTGAAGCCGTGGGCGGAACCAATATCGGTTCAAGCCTGTTGCCAGGTGCCTCCGGGTTTGTGGCGCTGGAGAAAATCATCGCCATGAAGCCAGATGTTTATATTATGTCTGGTTCAAAACGTCCCAATAAAAACGTGCTGCCATTTGGCTACAATATCCCGCGCACGGATATTACGGCGACCTTTAATAAACTCACCAGCCGCACCGGTTTGCAACAGATTACGCCGGTGAAAGAGGGCAAGGTTTACGGTGTTTATCATCACTTCTACAACCACCCTTATAATATTATCGGCATGGAAATTCTGGCGAAGGATCTTTACCCGGCTCAGTTCAGCCAGATGGATCCCACCGCTGACTTCCACCAGATTATTAAGACGTTCACCAGGCTACCTGACGAGGCCGTGACCCTGAGTTATTCGCCTCAGCAGAAATAGCGTAACGGTTACTTTTTTAATGATAAAAAGGCGACAAATTGTCGCCTTATCGCGTTATGATCCCGGGATTAATATTCATATCAGGTTGACTCATTATGTCGCGAACGTCTCTCCTGCTGGACGTGCAGGAAGTTAGCTATGTGCAGGATGGCACCACGTTGTTGGCCCCCGTCTCGCTACAGCTGAATCAAGGTGAATTTGTGTTGCTGACCGGTCCTTCCGGGAGCGGCAAAAGCACGCTGTTAAAAATCATTGCGTCATTGCTGGAACCTGCAACGGGTGATATTCAGTTTAAGGGCCGCAGCATTAATGAGCTTAAGCCTGAAAGCTATCGTCAGCAGGTCTCCTATTGTTTTCAGACGCCCACGCTGTTCGGCGAAACGGTGTATGACAATCTGGCACTGCCGTGGCAAATCCGCCAGAAAAAGGTCGATAGCGAACAGCTAAAAGGCTGGCTGAAAAAGGTCAATCTGCCGGTTGAGATGCTGACTAAAAAAACCGAACAGCTCTCCGGCGGCGAAAAGCAGCGGGTTGCGTTGCTGCGCAATCTGCAATTCCTGCCGGATGTGCTGCTGCTGGATGAAATTACCAGCGCGCTGGATGAAGAAAACAAGCAAACGATAAATCAGCTTATTGCCGGGCTGGTGAAAGAAAAGGGCGTGGCGGTAATTTGGATTAGCCATGACACCACGGAGATCAATCAGGCGCAGAGCGTGGTGACGCTCCAGCCACCGGTCAGGAAGGGCACGGATGAATCAGCATAATATTACCAATGAGTCCCTCGGCCTGGCCTTGATTCTGGTGCTCATCGCGCTATTGGTCAGTAAGAAAGAGAAGCTCGGGCTGGAGAAAGACATCGTCTGGAGTATCGCCCGCGCGATCGTTCAGCTGATTATTGTCGGATACGTTCTCAAATATATTTTCGACCTCAACAATAGCTGGCTGACGGTATTGATGGTGCTGTTTATCTGCGTCAATGCAGCACTCAACGCCCGCAAACGAAGCCGCAATATTGGCAATGCCTTTATGCTCTCCTTTATCGCCATTACCGCCAGCACCACGCTGACGCTGGTGATCCTGGTGTTAAGTGGCTCTATTGAATTTATGCCAATGCAGGTGATCCCGATTTCAGGGATGATTGCCGGCAATGCGATGGTGGCGGTGGGGCTTTGTTACAGCAATCTGAACCAGCGCTTTGCCGACAATCGTCAAAAAATTCAGGAGATGTTGAGTCTGGGCGCTTCAGTCAAAACCGCATCGGGCACGCTGATCCGCGACAGCATTCGTGCGGCGATGATCCCAACGGTTGATGCGGCTAAAACCGTGGGGCTGGTCAGCTTGCCGGGCATGATGTCCGGGCTGATTTTTGCCGGTATCGATCCGGTTAAAGCGATCAAATACCAGATCATGGTGACCTTTATGCTGCTGGGGACGGCCAGCATCTCCACGATTATTGCGGGCTATCTCGCCTACCGCCGCTTTTACACGGCACGCGCACAGCTACGCTAGTCAGGGCTGATGTTTGCGGCTGAGGTATGTCGAACAGGCCAGGGTGTTGATGCGGGGAAGAGCAGCAGGCGGATCGAGCGATCCGCCTGACGCGCGAGGATCAGAAGTTGATATTGGCGCTGATACCGCCAACGAAAGCGTTTTTCACTTCGCTGACCGCACCTGGAGAAGCCACGTACTGCAGGTTTGGACGCAGTTTCAGCCAGTTGGTGACCTGAGCGTTGTAATAGATCTCATAGTTATATTCGGATCCACTCTGGATCGGCAGGTAAGTTGGGTTGTCGTAATCATTAACCCCGTTTTCCTGATTGGTTTTGCGCAGCATATTGCCGTAATCATTGTTGACGTGAATACGCGCGGCACCGACCCCGATCTCATCTTTCGGACGGGCATCAAACGGTCCTTTCCAGACGAAGGAGACGGACTGATAGTTGTCGGTCTTCGAGGTTTTCTGGTCGTTCATTACGGCCTGGACCGTCACCCCTAAACCGCGCGTGTTGTCGCCTTCCATCGCGGTCAGCTGTTGTTGCAACAGCAGGTAGCCGCCGTAAGAGTGGTTATCTTCGCCGTACTGACCATTGTTGTAGCTGCTGTAGTTATCGCCGCGCACCGAGGAGTAGTACATCCCGACACGGTAATTACCCGGCAACTTGTCGGCGCCAAAGGCCGGTTTCCAGCCCAGTTCCACCGGCACCATATTCCCCAGCGTTGGGCTGGTATCGAGGCGGAAACCGTTTCCGGTATCGTAGTTCGATGGCGTCTGATTATAGAAACCCACCTGGAAGAACAGCTCTGGCGTGAAGTTAAACTTCACGCGTCCGCCCCACTGGGAGACCGGCCAGTTATACCAGCGGTCGCCACGCCAGTTCCCCGCCTGGCCGCTACCAAATGCCAGGTTCTGGAAGTTGCTGTCAAAGGAGTCGAAGTCTTCACCAACCGTAACCCGTCCCGCTTTCACTTCTACGGCATGATCAAAGAAGCCTTTATTCAACCAGAACTGCGTCAGGCGCCAGGTTTGTCCTCGTCCCCACACTTCCTGCACGGAGGAAAGGCCACCCGAACGCGGATCGTTAATATATTGCGTTAAGTCCTGACCGTTACGGCTGGTGATGGTCGCCTGGAACTGCGTGTCATTCCAGTTCAGCAGCTTTTCCAGATCCAGGGTCGTTCCGAACGCCCACTGGTCGGTATAACGCGCGGTGGTTGACTGGTTGTAGCCGCCGGAGAAATTACTGGCGGATTCCATGGTGTAGTTCACCTGGAAATCCACCCCGTCATTTTTCAGCTGGGTGCGGGAACCCTCCCAGTCACCAAATGCGTAAGGAGAATCCATACTGAGCGGCGCGAAATCTGCCAGTGCAGATCCTGACGCCAGCATCAGTCCTAAACCACAGAACGCCACCGATCTTTTTAACGTGGTTTTTGGTTGCTTGCTTTTCATGTGAAACACCTTCTTTCTTATAGTGATAGCGCTGTCCAAAAGGTTATTTATTGAACAGGGTGCGTCGCGGCCACGCTGCTTTGTTAAGCATTTTCTCCTGCTCAGGGGATCTGTTCAGGGGGGACGTGCTGACATAAGCCGGGAATAACGGCCTTAACAGAAGGAATGAAAGCATTAATTGGCGGGAAAGGTGTTCTAATTAGTGCTGAAATTATTAGCCTGGTAGTAATGAGTTATAGAAGTTTTAATCGGATCACAATTTAGCAATCGCGAAAGCGGAAGCGGCCGGGAAAAGCGGGGCAGGGAGCGGAGTAGCGGGCAGAAAAAAAGGCCGAAAATGTCGGCCTTTTAACTTTCAACGCGCCGTCTGGCGACGCGGCGAGCGGACTAGCGGCGACCAAAAATCTTCGCGGCCAGGAAGCCCACGCCAGCGGCAATCGCCAGCGAAACAAATGGGGCGTCCTGCGTCTTGGTTTTCACGCAGTCGAGCGCGTCATCAACGGCATAAGAGGCTTTAGCTGCGCCCTGGCGCACACGGCCTTTGAACTCATGCTCGGGAGAATCGACAGCTTTACCAAATTGCTCCTGACCTTTACCCAGCGCTTCGTCAGCTTTGTCTGATGCTTTATCTAATAAACTCATACTGTCTCCTTCTTGATGGCATGATTTCCTCATGAACGTTTAAAAGCTTAGACCATCCTGCGTCTTATGCCGCCTCGGTTATGTGACTATTTATGACCATTGTAAAGAAAAAGGGCCGACATTTGTCGGCCCCTGGCAATTAACTGGCAATCAGAGGTTCAATGTGACTTCATGCCAGCAGCGGTCATCATCACGCGGAACAGCATCGCCACTACGCCGAGCGCCATCACGCTACCGGCGTAAATGGCTAGCATCCACAGTACGCGTTTCCACGCCCGTGGTTTTACCACCTGTTGGGTGTGTTGAGCTTCAATCATCATCGTGTCTCCAAAATATCCCGAAGCGTGCCAGATGCAGGCGCGTCAGTCGCTAACCTGCATCTGGCTCTCTTGTGGTTATCAGATTGCCGTTAAATCAATGGTAGCCTTCGTCTGCTTTGATTTTCCCACGGAACACGTAGTAGCTCCAGAAGGTGTACACCAGGATCACCGGGATGATCAGCAGACCACCAACCAGCATAAAGCCAAGGCTCTGCGGCGGTGAGGCCGCCTGCCAGATGGTGATGGACGGCGGAATAATGTTCGGCCAGATGCTGATGCCGAGGCCGGTAAAGCCCAGGAACACCAGCGCCAGCGTCAGCAGGAACGGCGAGTAGTGAGCATGACGCTTCAGGGAACGCAACAGTCCCCAGGAAGCCAGCAGCACCAGCACCGGCACCGGCAGGAACCAGAACAGGTTCGGCAGGGTAAACCAGCGCTGCATGATGTTGGCATGCTCCAGCGGCGTCCAGATGCTGACCACGGCGATGATCGCCAGCAGCGCCAGCAGCATCGGCTTAGCCAGTGCCGTCATCTTACGGTGCAGCTCGTTCTCGGTTTTCATGATTAGCCAGGTGCTGCCCAGCAGCGCATACGCCACAACCAGACCCAGACCGCAGAACAATGAGAACGGCGTCAGCCAACCCAGTTCCGGGCCGCTGTAAGCACGGTTGGTCACGCTGAAACCGTTGATGATCGCGCCCAGCGCCACACCCTGACTGAAGGTGGCCAGATAAGAGCCGACGATGAACGACTTATCCCAGAACGGACGGTGCTCTTCAGTGGCTTTGAAGCGGAATTCAAACGCCACGCCACGGAAGATCAGACCAATCAACATGGCGGTTAACGGCACTGACAGCGCGTCAATGATCACCGCGTAAGCCAGCGGGAAGGCACCGTAAAGTGCCGCGCCGCCCAGCACCAGCCAGGTTTCGTTACCATCCCACACCGGTGCGACGGTGTTAACCATCATGTCGCGCTCGGTAGCGTCCTTATTAAACGGGAACAGGATGCCGATACCGAGGTCGAAACCATCCATTACGATATACATCAGCGTCGAGAAAACGATGATGGTGAACCAGATTACAGGAAGATCGATACCCACGTTATTTCCCCTCTTCCGGCGAATTTAATTTTTCCTGCACGGCTGACAGCGGACGTGAAGGGGTGTGATGGGTACCCGGACCGCCGTCTGGCGTGTGGTCACCTTCACCCGGTTGCGGGCCTTTCTTGATCAGGTTGAACAGGTAGGTATAACCCACGCCGAACACCGACATATAGACCACGATAAAGGCAATCAGGCTGATGCTCATATGCAGATCGCCATGGGCAGATACCGCATCTTTGGTGCGCAGCAGACCGTAAACTACCCACGGCTGACGGCCGATTTCAGTGGTGAACCAACCCGCCAACAGTGCAATCAGACCTGATGGACCCATCGCCAGTGCAAACCACAGGAACGGACGTGAGGTGTAAAGACGGTTACGGAAACGCAGCCACAGGCTGGCGAAGCCAAGGAACACCATCAGCATGCCCAGACCGGCCATCACGCGGAACGACCAGAAGATGATGGTCGAGTTAGGACGATCTTCTTTCGGGAATGACTTCAGCGCAGGCACTTGCTTGTGCAGGCTGTGGGTCAGGATCAGGCTGCCCAGATACGGAATTTCAACCGCATACTTGGTTCTTTCCTGTTCCATGTCGGGAATACCGAACAGCACCAACGGCGTTGGCTCACCCGGTGGGTTTTCCCAGTGACCTTCAATCGCGGCAATCTTCGCCGGCTGATGCTCAAGGGTGTTCAGACCGTGGGCATCGCCCAGCATCGCCTGAATTGGCGAAACGATCAGCGCCATCCACATGGCCATCGACAGCATTTTACGGATGGCCGGCGTGTCGTTTTTACGCAGCAGGTGCCACGCCGCAGACGCGCCAACAAAGAAGGCGCTGGCAAGGAACGCCGCGGTGGACATATGCAGCAAGCGGAACGGGAAGGACGGGTTAAAGACAATCTTGAACCAGTCAACCGGGACCACAATGCCGTTCTGAATGGCATAACCCTGCGGGGTTTGCATCCAGCTGTTCGAGGCGAGGATCCAGAAGGTCGAGATCAGGGTGCCTAACGCAACCATACAGGTCGCGAAGAAGTGCAGGCCCGGACCCACGCGGTTCCAGCCGAACAGCATCACGCCCAGGAAGCCCGCTTCGAGGAAGAACGCGGTAAGCACTTCGTAAGTCAGCAGCGGACCGGTCACGCTACCGGCAAACTGCGAGAAGCCGCTCCAGTTAGTGCCGAACTGATACGCCATGACCAGGCCGGACACCACGCCCATACCAAAGTTAACGGCGAAGATTTTTGACCAGAAATGGTACAGGTCGCGATAATCCGGGTTTTTGGTTTTCAACCATAGCCCTTCCAACACCGCCAGGAAACTGGCGAGGCCGATAGTGATGGCCGGGAAGAGGATATGGAAGGAAACGGTAAACCCGAACTGTATCCTTGCCAGGTGGAACGCATCTAATCCAAACATTGCTTACCTCGATCTAACATAATAAAAAACTGCCTTTCTTTTTTATTTACCGACATTTAACAAGCGGGCTACATTCAGCCGCCGCTAAACGGGTATTTCATCGAAGGATTGATCCTGAGACCAAATCAGGTGAAGGAGTAGCTACAGTAATAGTAAATCTGCCTATAACAGCGCGGATCTTTGCGATGAATTGTTTCATCATCAGGTTAAAATATTTTGACGCGCTGTTAAATAAGAGTAGCCGAATGATGCCGCAATGTAAGAATACTGTTTCTTTAGGGCCGGAAGGGCTTTTATCAATCCCCGTCAGGGAGAGGGAAGGGCGACGTATTGTAAAAAAGCGCGCGACTTTTAATTATGTATGAGCGCGTTGCTATAACTTTTTAGAGATTCAATTCTTCGAACAAGCGCACAAATGGGAAATTAATGACAAAAAACATCACCCCGAAAAGGGGTATGTTATTTTATTGTTATTTTAAAGGGTGTTTGAAATTAAATATTCACCCGCTGAATGTTATCAACAATGGTCAGGTTTCACTGCGTCATCACTTGCTATGAAAAACCGTGTAAATGTTAAACCTTAATTTCTTATTTTGATTCACATAGAATCATTTTGTTACATTTATACCTTACGAAAAACGTGTTTTCTTGTCTTGGGTCAAAATGTGGCCAGCCGTTGTGTGAATTCACAAACGGCAGACGCCGCCTAAGACAACCGCTTGATCATGATATACACCACGCTTTGTTGACTGGGACTGGTAAACAGCTCTTCCCTTAAAAAGGTAAATCCCTGGCGTTGGTAGAATTGCATGGCGCCGGGATTCTCCTTCAATACTTCCAGCCAGTAGTAAGCTTTGTGTTTTTGCCGACAAAGCGCTTCAATGTGTGCGATAACGCCTGCGCCATAACCCTTCCCGGTGTGTTCCGGCAGGATATAGATCTTATTGAGGTAAGCGCCGTCAGGCTGGTTTTCTGCCACCGGCAAGGCCCAGTTCACCAGACAGACGCCGACTGCTTCCCCAGCCACTTCTATCCAGAACCAGTCAGTATCGGGTTTTTGCAGGCTACGGGTAATCGATTCACTCGAGAACTGGCTTTGAACAAACGCATCCATCTCCGCAGGGTTATGCCACAGACTGGCGAAGTGGTGGTAGTAGCTACGCGTGCCAACCGATGAGAGGTGCTCTGCATCCGCAAGGGTGGCGTGATGAAGTTTCATGTCTGGCGATCCTTTGCATATAACGAAGAAAAACAGATTAACAGCAATGGCATAGCGTAACGATGCGCAAAGTAAGAGAAAAAATCCTGATGACATGGCATGTGTCAAAAGTTTGATCTTCATCTCAAAATGTAAATTTCTCGCTGCCGAAGCATATCAGCGTTGGGATGTTACCGTTAACATGTTCCCGGTAACACCTCGTGAGTTTTGTTGAATACCCTGACACTGATACCCGTCACGCCCTGAGCAAGGCGGGAAAGATTAATGTGACCCTGATGACGCATCCGGGCCACACACCGGAGAATGTTTATGCCATTAGTCATCGTTGCGATTGGCGTAGTGCTGTTACTGCTGCTGATGATCCGCTTGAAATTGAATGGATTCATTGCCCTGATCCTGGTCGCGCTGGCGGTCGGCGTGATGCAGGGAATGCCTGTTAACAAAGTGATTGGTTCGATCAAAGCTGGCGTCGGCGGCACGCTGGGCAGCCTGGCGCTGATCATGGGCTTCGGCGCGATGCTCGGCAAACTGCTGGCGGACTGTGGCGGTGCGCAGCGCATTGCCACCACGCTGATTGCCAAATTCGGCACCAAACACATTCAATGGGCGGTGGTGCTGACCGGGTTTACCGTCGGCTTCGCGCTGTTCTACGAGGTGGGCTTTGTGCTGCTGTTGCCGCTGGTGCTGACCATCGCGGCTTCTGCGCGCGTACCTTTACTGTACGTTGGCGTCCCGATGGCGGCGGCGCTGTCCGTCACCCATGGCTTCCTGCCTCCGCACCCCGGACCAACGGCTATCGCCACGCTGTTCCACGCGGATATGGGTAAAACGCTGCTGTTTGGTACGCTATTGGGGATCCCTACGGTGATCCTGGCGGGCCCGGTCTACACCCGTTTCCTGAAGAGCATTGATAAGCCAATCCCGGAAGGTCTGTATAACAAGAAAACCTTCACCGAAGCCGAGATGCCAGGTTTTGGCGTCAGCGTCTGGACCGCGTTAGTCCCGGTGGTGCTGATGGCGTTGCGTGCAGTTGCTGAGATGGTGTTGCCAAAAGGGCATCCGCTGCTGGCCTATGCCGAGTTCTTTGGTGACCCGATCATGGCAACGCTGATTGCGGTGCTGATCGCGATCTTCACCTTTGGGCTGAACCGCGGCCGCACTATGGATGAAGTGATGCAGACGCTGACCGACTCAATCAAAATCATCGCTATGATGCTGTTGATTATCGGCGGTGGTGGGGCATTCAAGCAGGTGCTGGTCGACAGTGGCGTGGATAAATACATCGCCGGCATGATGGAAGGCAGTACCATCTCGCCAATCCTGATGGCCTGGTCGATTGCCGCTGCACTGCGTATTGCGCTGGGATCTGCAACCGTTGCCGCGATTACTGCCGGTGGCATTGTCGCCCCGATTATCGCCACCACCGGCGTCAGCCCTGAGCTGATGGTGATTGCCGTCGGTTCCGGTAGCGTGATCTTCTCGCATGTTAACGATCCCGGCTTCTGGCTGTTCAAAGAGTATTTCAACCTGACTATCGGCGAAACCATTCGTGCCTGGTCGGGTCTGGAAACGGTGATTTCGCTATGCGGCTTAATCGGCTGCCTGCTGCTGCAGAACGTGGTGTAAGCTGCTGGCCTGCCTGTAAGGGCAGGCCTTTGATCACAATTCCGTAAAAAGCATTAAAAAAAATTAAGTCTGTTGGTTGTCTGTTTTCTACGCGAATGGGCGGGTGGATCGAGGTGGTACTGTTTTTTTATTGAATTAAATCAAATGATTATTTTTTTTAATATTTTGATTTAAAAGCGTTTACGGCAGTTTCAGGCCCCATAACTCAGTGCGCTTAAGGTTGTCCTAATCTTAAAAATGTAATATTAGTGCAATACTTTTGACGTTTATCGGACCAGCGTTGCTTATGTTACTGTCATCGATTCTAAAACGGCCCACGCTCAGTCGGGTTGCCTTCCTGATGTTGTTTTCCGTTTATATCGCCGTATTTCTTAATATTGCCTATTACCGGCAGGTGATGGCCAACCTGCAGCTGACCTCATTCCATAACGTGTTGGTCTTTTTATCGATGCCGGTGGTGGCATTTAGCGTGATTAATATCCTGCTAACCATTGCCTCCTTTTTATGGCTCGATCGCATTCTGATTGCTATTTTTATTCTGGTCTCGGCATCCGCCCAATATTTCATTATGAATTATGGGATTATCATCGATCGTTCTATGATAACCAATATGCTGGATACCACGCCTTCTGAAACGCTGGCATTAGTGACCCCGCAATTGTTATTCGCCATCCTCGTCCTTGGCCTGTTGATGGTGATTGTGGCGTTTTGGATAAAAATCAAAAAAACGCAGCCGGTGTGGAAGAGCTTGGTTTTTCGTCTGGCCAGCCTGGTGGTCTCTGTGGCGTTGATTGCCCTCGTTGCCACCTTCTTTTATAAAGATTACGCCTCGTTATTCCGTAACGATAAAGAGCTGGTGAAATCCCTTTCGCCTTCCAACAGCATCGTCGCGTCCTATTCTTATTATTCTCACCACAAGCTGGATAATCTGCCACTGGTGAAAATAGGCGAAGATGCGAAACAAAATCCAAAAATGCTGGCCGGCCCTAAGAAGACTCTGACCATTTTAGTGCTCGGTGAAACCTCGCGTGCCGATAATTTCTCTTTATCTGGCTACAGCCGTGATACCAACCCGTTGCTGGCGAAAGATAACGTGGTCTATTTCCCGCATACGACGTCATGTGGCACCGCCACGGCGGTTTCTGTGCCGTGCATGTTCTCGAATATGCCCAGAGCCCATTACGATGAAGAACTGGCCAGTCATCAGGAAGGCCTGCTGGATGTGATTCAGCGCGCGGGGATTAACGTCCTGTGGAAAGAGAATGACGGTGGCTGTAAGGGTGCTTGCGATCGTGTTCCGCATGAAGATGTCACCAGCCTGGATTTACCGGACATGTGCATCAAGGGCGAGTGTCACGATGAGATCCTCTTTAATAAGCTCGACGATTACATTAAAAATCTGAAAGGCAACGGCGTCATTGTTTTGCATACCATCGGCAGCCATGGCCCGACGTACTATCATCGTTACCCTGCCAGCTTCCGTAAGTTCACGCCAACCTGTGATACGAACGAGATCCAGACCTGCAGCAGCGAGCAGCTGGTTAATACCTATGACAACACCATTCTGTATATCGATTTTATCGTCGATAAAGCCATCACTGTGTTGAAGCAGAACGATGCGAATTTCACTACCAGTCTGGTGTATCTGTCCGACCACGGCGAGTCGTTGGGTGAAAGTGGCGTCTATCTGCACGGTATGCCGTATGCCATTGCGCCGGTTCAGCAAAAGCATGTGCCTATGCTGATCTGGCTGTCGGAAGATTACAAAAAACGCTTTGGTATTAATGAGTCCTGTCTGAAAAAAGAGGCGGCGAACAACAGCTATTCTCAGGATAATCTGTTCTCCACCATGCTGGGGCTCACGGGGACCGAGACCAAAGAATATGTGCCGTCTGATGACATTCTTGCAAGCTGCCGCTGATCGAGGGAGTGAGCGTTGATGAAAGCGATCGTCTTTGCCTATCACGATATGGGCTGCGCCGGGCTGAAAGCGCTTATTGAGGCCGGGATTGAGGTGCTGGCGGTCTTCACCCATCCAGACGCGGTGGGTGAAAATCACTTCCACGGCTCGGTGGCACAGGCTGCAGAGGAACAGGGCATTGCGGTGTATATGCCCGAGGATGTCAACCTGCCTGCCTCTATCGGCCAGATCCAGGCGTTCGCGCCGGATATGATTTTCTGCTTCTCTTACCGGCAGATCCTCAGTGAGACGATCCTTGATAGCGCTAAATCAGGCGCTTTTAATGTGCATGCCTCACTCCTGCCGGCCTATCGCGGCAGGGCACATCTGAACTGGGTGCTGATAAAAGGGGAAACGGAGACCGGCGTAACCCTGCACAGAATGATTGGAACGCCGGATACAGGCCCGATCCTCGCGCAGCAGCGGGCCGCTATCACCGCTGAGGATGATGCTTACTCTCTGCACTGCAAGCTGGTCAGCACTGCGGGGATCCAGTTAGCCCGTTGGCTGCCGTCGCTGCTGGCGGGAGAACTTATCGAGCGGCAACAGGATGAAAGCCAGGCCAGCCGCTTTGGCAGAAGAAAGCCGGAAGATGGCCAGATCAACTGGGCTGACAGCGCGATGAACATTCATAATCTGGTGCGTGCCCTGGCGGATCCCTGGCCGGGTGCATTCACCTTTGCCCGTGGGCAGCGATTCATCGTGTGGAAAAGCCGCTTTAGTGCCGAGCGTTCAGATTACGCAGCCGCAACGGTTATCAGCAGTAACCCGTTGGTTATAGCCTGCGGTGAGGGGCAACTCGAGATCGTTTCGGCGCAAATGAGCGATGGTAAGTGCCTCTCAGGTGCTGAATTAAGTCATAAAATGTCCTTAACCAACGGCCTGGTTTTATCGCTAGCTCGCTGAATTCGTTATAAGTTGGAGCCGTTTATCGGCTCCTTTTATTCGCTAATGCCGCCCCAGCCCCCTAATCCCATTCAAGGCAGTTGCCAAAAAACACCTTTGCTAAGTATACTATCACCTTGATAGTATTTGGTTTTTTGACTAAAGCCAAATTTCGACCGGCTATAAAAATAACAAACGACCTTAAGTCAATTTGCCCCATTTTCGGCGCAGGCCACCCAACACCTTTCTCAAACGCCTTCTGCGTTTCACGGTTAATTATCCTTTTTATTAAACAGGTCTGTGGGCAATTGCCTTTGGGGATGTATTCAGTATGGAAAATGAACAGATTCAGGAGCCGACGCTCCCCGAGCTGCCGCTAAAGGGGATCCCGCAGGAAATACTGCGGCTAGGAAAACGCCTGGCGGACACCAAATATCAGATCGATATGCTCGGGAAAACAGGCTGGGGAGAACTGACGGCCAACCTTCACGGCCTTGAAGCCAGCGGTGAATGGGACGGGCCGGATGATGCCCTGACCTTTTTCAGCAAAATTTTTCCCTTCGCCAAGTTGCCGGCGGAAACCGAACCGCTGGGCATTTTCCGCGTGCCGACGGAGCGGGTCATTGGGCGCAGCTGGCGCTGGTGGCCAGAGCATTTGAGCGCCACCAGTGAAACGAAACTCCTTGAGCACCTGGACGGTCCGATGGCGGCGGAGAGTACCTCATGGTATTTCCTGCCTTCACTTGGGCTACTGCTGGCGGCACAGGGGCAAAGCCGGGTGAACTATTGTCGTCTGCGGCATATCCCCTTTATCACCGCGCGGGTCAGTAATCTGAACTATCCTCCGGCCGACCGTTTCCGTCTTTATCACGTCACCAAAGGCCAGACGCGGCAGAGTTGGGTGGTGTTTAACGACCGTTATCTTCAACCGGTTCAATGGCCGCGCATCACCTTGCCAGCATTAACCACCTATGGTGTGCACAGCGGCAGTTGGCCAGTGACATTTCCGCCGGTCGACCGTATTTTCGATGCGCTGTATCATCCGCAACCCGCGGAAGACTTTATTGCGCCTTGTGTCGATCTGAATGCGGTTAAAGAGGCGATTGAAGCGGAAAAGCTGGCGGAAAAAGCGGCCAAAAAACCGGTGAAAATGGCGCTCAGCGATATGGATATCACCAATATCTGGCCGGTCAGCCTGACGCTGTCGTTCTTCTTTATCCTGTCGCTGGTGGTGGCCGGGCTTACCGCGGGCGGAGGGATTACCGGCTGTATCAGCCTGCTGGTCTGTGGCATGGCCGGAAGCCTGTTGCTGTTCCTTGCCACGCCGGTGTTTCTGGTGAGCAAGCGCTTACGAAGAAACTATCAAAATGATGAATCGGATGATGAGCCAGCGGAAGAGCTGCTGCAAAAGGCGGAGGGGCAAACTCCCGCGGGCTGAGAACCAAACCTGTTATTAACGGCATAAGGATAACGTCATGCTGAAAGTCTGGGGCAGAAAAACCTCTTCCAACGTGCAGGCGGTGATGTGGTGCATTGCTGAGTTGGGATTACCCTGTGAACGGGTGGATATTGGTCATAAGTACGGTGGCAACGACACGGCTGAATTCCTGGCCATGAACCCGAATGGCACCGTACCGGTGATCCGTGACGGGGAAGGGGAGACGCTATGGGAAACCGGCGCTATCCTGCGTTATCTCGCCAATCGTTATGCTGACAGGACATTCTGGCCCGCGGATATTGCACAACGCGCGGCAGTGGATAAGTGGGCGGAGTGGGCCAAGATCAACGTGGCCCACAGCTTCACTGCTCCCCTGTTCTGGCGAGTGGTCAGAACGGCGGAAAAAGATCGCGATTATCCGGCCATTGCGGCGGCATTGTTAGTGCTGAATAGCAAACTGGAAATTGCTGAGGCGCAGTTAAACCAACACGCGTATCTGGCGGGAAATGAACTGACGCTGGCCGATATTCAGTTTGGCCATCTGCTGTTCCGTTATTTCGATATTGCATTAGCCCGAACCCCCTTCCCGGCCATCGAGGCGTACTACCAGCGCCTGCTGGAACGGCCCGCTTTTGTCGAACATGTGGTGGTTTCCTACGAGGAATTACGCGTCACCTGAGTGCCTGCACTGCCTGATTTCTTGGGGAGACGATCCAAAAGCCGCGACGTTGCCGATAAAAAAAGGGCCCTGATATAAGGGCCCTTAATCAATAATGCCAGCGCTAATGCGGCTGAACAAAGCCTGCTTTTACCATCTCATCTCTGAAGGCATTGGCAATCACCCGATTACCGCCGGTAACGGGATAGATTACATTGTTCACCACGTCGTCCAGGTAATGTTCATTAAACTCCTGAAGCGTAATTTGTGATCCGCCTTCGTCATTGATGGCAATTGATCCTCTGATGTAATTGCCGGTGTTTTTGGCCTTCAGGCTATAGCGGCCCATGCTGCTGTTAATTGTGCTCATAAGATCTCCTTGTTAACGTCTTGTAAAAGTCATAGCAAGTGAGTCCATAGCAAATGACACCGATCAGTTTAGTCCCGCCGCGCAGTGACTTCCTGGGAAGAAGCGTAAAGAAAACGCAGAGCGTGACCGTCATCGCGAAAAAAATCGGGTAGGGGATTTTAACGTCATATATTTGGTTAACGTTATGACAATTAAGCATTAATTTGGTGTCTGGACGCTAAGTGTCTGAACGGGCTTTATTGGCTGGCGTGAGGTGCCGATTGCGCAAAGGAAAAAATCTTCTTCTATACTCAAGCCACTACATCGTAGTGACTTTTTACTGTGGCTGAGGAAAATGGAATGAAACTAATACTCTGGATTATTGCGATTATTTTTATTGTTGGTTTATTGACCATCACAGGCGTGTTCAAAATTCTGTTCTAAGACTCAGGTGGCAGTGGAGTTCTGCGCGCTGTCACCTCTTCAATGTGTATTATGGCGTTTCTGAAAAAAAGGTCACTAAGACTGATAGGCTTTTTACAGGTTGCACAACGTGCACCATGGTGTTGGCCAAACCGATCACCTTGGGTGGTAAAGACTATCTTATCCTCACCACATTTAAAGCAGCGAATTCTCACCAGCTCTCACCTCCTTGCATTAAGCGTTGTCCGAGTTTACCAAAATAAAACCGCGCATTGATAAATTATACTTATCAGTAAACTCAGGTGATATTCACCGGTAACAAATTGATTAATAAGGATGACCTTATAGTGTGTAGGTGATTGTTTCACGTTTTACGATTAAGGATTTTTCTTAGGACGGGATTTAATTTGGCTCACCTAGGATCCTTAGCAGGCGCGACTGAGGAGGTTTCGCTCATGACGGTAAGCATATGACTACGCCTGCCTGGGATTCATCCTGGAGAAAGCGTGGCAAGGCATTGTTAAAATGGCCTTCAGAAAAAATTGAGCCAGATGCCCGTTAGCTGCATAAAAATAAAGCAGGCACATTCAGCAAGCGTTTAAGCGGCATCGGTATAATGGCTATTTTTACGACGGAACGACATTTGGATTGCTTCTGATTGCCGTTAGTTACAGCGTCTTTTCAACACCATGTGAACAGTAGATTATTCAGTGAAGTCACTAAAACTCCCCTTTTTCTTGCTGGCCCTGTCCAGTCTGTGTTTTGCGCCTTTTGCCGGGGCGATTACCCTGGCGACCGGTATCTCAAATACCTGGACGGCGTTTACTGACAATGTCAGCGAAACCTGGAACACCCCTGATAACTACGATTTGTATCTTCCCGCCGTGACCTGGCATAACCGGCTGACCTACGACAGTGAAAAAACCGACAGATACAACGAACGTCCCTGGGGCGCCGGTGGTGGGATTTCCCATTACGATGAGAAAGGGAACTGGAACGGCCTCTATCTGATGGCGTTTAAGGACTCCTATAACAAGTGGGAGCCGATCGGGGGTTATGGCTGGGAAAAGACCTGGCGACCGCTGAACGATCGGGATTTCCGCCTTGGCTTAGGCTACACCGCCGGGGTCACGGCGCGTGATAACTGGAAGTACATTCCGATCCCCTTAGTGCTGCCCTTAGCATCAATAGGTTACAGTAAGGCGACGTTCCAGATGACTTATATACCAGGCACTTACAATAACGGAAACGTTTACTTCGCCTGGTTCCGCTGGCAGTTTTAGCTGCGGGAAGCGTGGCGAAAGTATGACGTATCTTCAAAAAAGGCGATATTTATCACTTTTTCGCGGTGGGTGACTGGACAAAAGCCTCGGCAATTGCTGTACTAACCACCGACACAGTTTAGTGTCCATTTTTCATGTAAAGGTAATATAGATGTCTAAGATTAAAGGTAGCGTTAAGTGGTTTAATGAGTCCAAAGGATTCGGTTTCATTACTCCTGAAGATGGTAGCAAAGACGTGTTCGTTCACTTCTCTGCCATCCAGAGCAATGGTTTCAAAACTCTGGCTGAAGGTCAGCGCGTAGAGTTCGAAATCACCAACGGTGCCAAAGGCCCATCTGCTGCTAACGTTGCCGCTATTTAAGTTACCAGACAGAATTCTAAAAACCCGCCGATTGGCGGGTTTTTTTTGCGTTATTTTCACCCCTTTCCGCAGGTGAAAGGGGCAGTCGGTTCGGCGGTTAGCGGGCGAAATACTGGCTAAGCCACAGGGCAGCCGCCACCAGGCTCACGGTCACAGCAACAGCTTCACTCAGGTTTTTTGGCAAGATATTCATTGGGTCAACTCTTTGGCTGGTTTTATCAAAGAGTGTGGCGAAACATTATTAAGGAAACATTAATAAACGCGTTTTGGCCAACGGGATCCCGCCGATTTGCCTGCTGGCCAGAAATGCGGCTGCGGGTCTGTAACAACCGCCCGGTTTCTGACACTTGCTTATCCTGCCGGGCAAGCTATAAACATAGGCGAGAGGGCCCCGCATAGGCTCATAACTGGAGGAAGCGTGATGAAAATCCGTCTGGCGGAAGCCAATGACAGTTTTGCCCTGAGTGCCCTGTTAGCCGAACTGGGCTATGAGAACACGGAAGGGTTTATTGAACGGCGTCTTGCACAGCTGATTGATGACCAGACTGAGAAACTGTTGGTTGCCGTTTATGGCAACACGGTGCTGGGTTTCCTGTCTTTACACTTTATTCCACAGCTGGCGCTGGCCGGTGATTTTGCCCGCGTAAGCTACTTCTGCGTGGCAGAAGGTGAGCGCAGCAAAGGCGCAGGACAAAAGTTGCTGCAGCATGCGGAACAGGTGGCAAAGCAGCGGGGGTGCGACCGGATGGAAGTCCATTGCAATGCGCACCGTATTAAAGCCAACGCGTTTTATGCCAGGGAAGGTTACAGCGAATCTCCCCGTTATCTGATCAAAGACCTCAACGAATAGCGTTACTGTCCAGCCCACTGGCCAGCAGCAGAGCGTCGGCAATACTCTCAATGCGGTCACTTTGGATCATTGAGATGCTGACGCGGATAAACTGAATCCCTGCAATGCGGCAGCGTTCCCCTGGCAGGACGGCAATGCCGCGTGCCGCCAGCGTGATCATCGCAAACTGCTCCGATTGCACCGGCATAAAAATACTCAGACCATCACGGTCCGGCAGCGCCAGGCCTCGCTTTGCCAGCGCGCTGAGCAGCTGGCGGCGACGCCTGGCGTAAATCGCTTTCGCCTGCTGTATCTGCTGTTGGGTCGCGGGATCGTTAATCATCCATGCCACTGCCTGCTGAGTGATGCGGCTGGTCCAGCCGGCGCCAAAATTGCGCCATGACTGAATACGCTTGAGGTGCTCAGACGGGCCAGAAAGGACCGCCAGCCGCAGATCGGGTCCGTAAGCCTTGGAATAAGAACGGACGTGCAGGGTGCGTTCCGGGAAATAACGGCCCAGGCTCCAGACCGGATGCACCGACAATTCGCCGATGCCATCATCTTCCACAATCAACGTTCGCGTGCCCATTAACACTTTCGCCAGCGCTTCGCTGCGCGCTTCACTGACCGTATGACCGGTGGCAGAGTGCGTCCTCGGCTGATAGATAAAAGCAGTTGCGCCTTTGTTCAGTAACATCGCCAATGCGCCAGGTAGCGGGCCGTGCTCATCACAGGCCAGCGGCATCACTTCGGCGCCAATATTGTCCAGAATATCCAGCAGCCTGGTGGCCGTGGGATCCTCAATGATTACCTTTTCTCCCGGCGAAAACAGCGTTTGCACAAGGGTGTTCATCGCCGCAAAGCCACCTTCGGTTGCCAGCCAGGCGTCGGCCTGGTAAGGCCAGTCGGGTTTGATCGCCTCCAGCAACGGCTGCGAAATCGGATCGCGCTGGTAGCTGTTGAGCTGTGGGCAGAGAACGCCCTGTCGCATCGCCTCCTGCAGATCGGGCATTAACGCCGGATCGGGGGAAGCCATGGCCAGATCGGCGCGGATATTGTCGCCATAATTGCCGATCTTCTCGAAACGCACCGGTCTAGGCGTGACGTTATTGCCACAGACCCACACGCCGCTGCGGCCTTTCCCGGCAATTACCTTCTGCCGCTTTAACTGTCCCCAGGCGGCGGAAACCGTCGCCGGACTGACGCCTAACGCTTCTGCCAGATCGCGAACCGAAGGCAAATGCGTGCCTATCGGGATTTGCCCTTCGCGAATCAAGCCCGCCGTCACTCCGGCAATTCCTTTAACAGAAGCATCGGTAAGGCGTTCAGCAAACCAGCGCAGGTCCAGCGTTGAGGTCATAAGAAATCCGTTTGTTCAGTAACAAAGAAATTATTGTACAGCTATTATTATCGATCTAGTATCGAATTCAAGCAGTAATTGCACACAAATTACGCGCCCCGTTCCGGCGCTCTTCAGGGCAGAGAGAGATAAAGATGGTCACGATCAGACTGGCAGTTAGAGATTGGGATTACTTCACGCCGCTGGCGCTGGGCGATATCAAACCGCAGGGGTTTGCGCTGGAAGTGCATCGCGTGGGTACGCTGGTCGGCGACCTGGCGACCAGCAGCGAGTATGACGCGGCAGAGATTTCCTTCAGCCGCTATGCTCAGGGCAGGGCAAAAGGTGACAGTTCCTTACTGGCTTTGCCCCACATCCTGATGCGTGGCTTCCGCCAGCGTTGCATCATCACTACCGAAGACAACCCGATCGTCTCTCTTGCGCAGTTGAAGGGAGCCCAAATTGGCGTGACCGGCTGGCAGGATTCCGGCAATACCTGGACCCGTGCGGTACTGCGTGAAGCTGGCGTCGATATTGATGATGCTTACTGGTTTGCCGGTCGCCTGACGGCTGACCATCCCGTCGTTGACCGTCTGAACGGTTTTGGCCGTCCGGGCCGCATTGAAGCTGCACCCGGCGAGCACCCGCTGATCGACCTGCTGCGAGCGGGTGAACTGGATGCCGTCTTTACGCCGTTTATGCCACAGGGTTTCTTCCTGAAAGGCTCTGGCCTGCGCCAGTTGCAGACTGATTTCCGTCAGGCAGAACTGGATTACTTCAACCGCGTTGGCTATATCCCTGGCCATCACCTGCTGGCCTTTAAATCGTCCTTTGCTGAAGCCCATCCGGACATCCCACAGCAGCTCAGCGAGCTGATCGATCAATCGGCCAAAATGTGGAATGACAAGCGCGAAAAATATGCCGATACCACCCCCTGGTTGTTGGATGATTTGCGACGCACCGCGCAGGATTTACCTGCCGACTGGAACGCAAATGGTTTTGACGCTAACAAGAAGATGATTGCCGACTTCGGCACAGAGCTTTTTGAGCAGGGAATCACTTCTCAATGTCTCACGCCTGAGGATCTGTTCCCGGCCGTAACCCAAGGATCAATACGATGAAAGTTGCATTAGGACAGTTCGCCGTCAGCCGCGAATGGCAGGAAAATGCCGTGACCTGCACCGGTTTAATGGCCCAGGCGCTGACCGGCGGTGCCGATTTGCTGGTGTTGCCGGAAGGCGTGCTGGCGCGTGATATTGCCGATCCTGATCTGGTGCTGAAGGCCGCACAGCCGCTCGATGGCCCGTTCCTGACGGAAGTCTATGCCGCCAGCCGTGGCAACACGCTGACCACGATGATGACCGTCCACGTGCCCACGCCCGATGGTCGTGCGCTGAACGTGCTGATCGCTATCCGTAATGGCGAAATCATTGCCCGCTACGACAAGCTGCATCTCTATGATGCCTTTGCGATGCAGGAATCCCGCAACGTCACGGCAGGCAATGAGGTTCCGCCGCTGGTTGAGGTTGCTGGCATGAACGTTGGCCTGATGACCTGTTACGACGTGCGTTTCCCGGAGCAGGCGCGTCGCCTGGTGCTGGACGGTGCGGATGTGCTGGTGCTGCCGGCCGCCTGGGTTAAAGGCCCGTTGAAAGAGATGCATTGGGAAGTGCTGGTCACCGCCCGCGCGCTCGAAAATACCTGCTATATGGTGGCGGTCGGTGAATGTGGTCCGCGCAATATCGGTAACAGCCTGGTAGTGGATCCGCTCGGCGTGGCGATTGCCAAAGCCGCTGAAGCCCCGGCGCTGGTCTTTGCCGATTTAGATCCGGCCCGTATTGCGCATGCGCGCCACGTGCTGCCGGTGTTGGAAAACCGCCGTTTCGCGCGTCCTGAATTGAATAAACAATAAGACACCGGGGAAATTTATAATGAAAAAAATAGCGACCGCCATTGCACTGGCTCTGGGATTAAGTGCAGGTTTTGCCCAGGCCGCAGACGCCATTCCGGCGCAGAAAGTCGATCGGGCCTTACACGACCGTTTACCGGCGGATATTAAAACCGCTGGGAAAATGATCTCGGTAAATAACGGTTCCTTCCCGCCTTATGAGATCGTTGAAGGCCCGACCACCATGACCGGCGCGTCTGCCGATTTAACCGAAGCACTGGCACAACTGCTGGGCATCAAAATCGAACATGCCACGGTAAGTGGTCTGTCAGGCGTGTTGGCTGGCATTAAGTCAGGTCGCTATCAGTTAGCTATTGGCCCGATTGGCGATTATCCGGATCGCCAGGCAAAAAATGACTTTATCGACTTTGTGCAGGAGTTTGTGGTGTTCGCCGTGCAAAAAGGCAACCCGGCACAAATCAACGGCCTCGACGATACCTGTGGTAAGCGGATTGCGGTGATGGCTGCCGGCTCTGCTGAGCAGGTGATCCGCAAACAATCTCAGGTCTGTACAGATGCGGGCAAACCGCCGGTGACCGTCCAGTCATTTACCGACCAGCCTTCCTCGATTCTGGCGGTGCGTTCTAAACGTTCCGATGCCTTCTTCTCTTCTCAGGCCCCGCTGGTGTACTTCGTCGATCAGGCGCACGGCCAGCTGGAGTTAACCGGCCAGGGCAAGAAAAATGGTTTTGGCGATATCTTCCAGGGCACCGTGGTGCCTAAGGATTCTGAACTGGGGAAAGTGGTCCTCGACGGTTATAAAGAACTGTTCGCCAACGGCACCTACGCGGCGATCATGAAAAAGTGGAAGCTGGACGGCAACATGATCAGCGCACCGGGGGTTAACCTGGCGAAAGGGGCGGCGAAATGACAAAAAGCGCCACAGATTCACGAGCCAGGGAAACGGCAGACGTGGAACAGCGCGACGTGGCCTTTGCCCGCAGCGCACCGCGTTATGGACGCCTGGCCTCATGGATTGTGGTGCTGGTGATTGCCGCCAACTTCAGCTGGCTGGTGGCCACTAACCCCAATTTCGAGTGGCACGTGGTGTTGCAGTGGTTTACCGAAGGCTCGGTGCTGAGCGGCTTAAAGGTAACGTTGGGACTGACGGTGGTGTCGATGGTTCTCGGCACCCTGTTGGGTCTGCTGTTAGCGGTCGCCCGGCTGTCGGATAACCCGCTGATGCGCGGCCTTTCCGGTCTGTATATCTGGTTCTTCCGCGGCACGCCGCTGCTGGTGCAGCTGATTTTTTGGTACAACATGTCGACGTTGTTTCCAAAGATCACCCTGGGTATTCCGTTCGATGGCCCGATCTTCGCCAGCTGGAACACCAACGATTTGATCACTCCGTTAACCGCGGCGATTGCCGGGCTGGCACTGAATGAAGCGGCCTATATGGCCGAGATTATTCGTGCCGGGCTGCAGTCGGTGGACAACGGCCAGGTTGAAACCACACAGGCATTTGGCATGAGCCGCGCGCGCGCGTTGCGCCGGATTATCATTCCTCAGGCAATGCGCTCGATCATTCCTCCGACCGGCAATCAGCTGATCAGCATGATTAAAGCCACCTCGCTGGTCAGCGTGATCGCGATGGGCGATCTGCTGTATTCGGTGCAGTCAGTGTATAACCGGACCTTTGAAGTGATCCCGATGCTGATGGTGGCGGTGATCTGGTATCTGTTTATCACCTCGATTCTCAATGTCGGGCAGTCTTTCATTGAGCGATATTACTCGCGCGGCGTGCGTCGCTCGGTCTCAGCGACTAAACGTCGCCAGCCGCCAGCGGACAGTAAAACAACGCCAATGGTTAACCGCCCATTAGTCCGTAAGGAGGATGTATGAGTGAAATGCAGCCGCTGGTTCGGGCACGTAACGTACAGAAAAGTTACGGTGATAATGAAGTGCTGAAAGGCATCGATCTGGATGTGATGCCGGGCGAAGTGGTGGTGATCCTCGGGCCTTCCGGCTCCGGTAAATCGACCTTCCTGCGCTGCATCAATCATCTTGAAGATATGAATGCCGGCTCAATTATGGTGGGCGGCCAGCAGATTGGCTATGAGCTGAAACAGGGGGTTTTACAGCGTCTGTCGGCGCGTAAAATTGACCGCCAGCGCCAGGAGATCGGCATGGTGTTTCAGCAGTTCAATCTTTATCCGCATATGACCGTGCTGCAGAATATTATTGAAGCGCCGATTGGCGTGCACAAAGAGTCACGTGACGCCGCGACGCGCCATGCTAAAGAGCTGCTGGCAACGGTGGGGCTGAGCGACAAAGCAGATGCCTGGCCGCGTCATCTTTCCGGCGGACAACAGCAGCGCGTAGCGATTGCCCGCGCGCTGGCCATTCGTCCCAAGCTGATGCTGTTTGATGAGCCAACGTCGGCATTGGATCCGGAACTGGTTGGCGAGGTGCTGGCCACCATGCGCACCCTTGCCGATCGGGGGTTAACCATGGTGGTGGTGACCCATGAAATCGGCTTTGCCCGCGAGGCGGCCGATCGGGTGGTGTTTATGGATGGGGGCGTGGTGGTTGAACAGGGGCCACCTGAGAAGGTATTGGTGAATCCTGAGCATCCCCGATTCCAGGCTTTCCTCAGCCGGTTTATCTGATATTATCGCGAGAGTATTCTGTACAGAGCACTCTGTTACAGATTGCGGTTGTATTGACCGGCGATCTGCGCGTTAATACACTTTATCGTTATTGGCCTTGTTATTGGTCAGGTTAAAAAAGAAGGTGTGTATGGAAGGTATCAGTATTGCAAAACTGCTGATTATCGGTGCTCTGATCGTGTTGCTGTTCGGAACCAATAAGTTACGTTCTCTCGGTGGCGATCTGGGGTCAGCGATCAAAGGCTTTAAAAAGGCGATGAGCGACGACGACACTTCCGCTAAAAAAGCGCCGGTTGTTGACGAAAAGCCAGCAGAGCAGGTTGTCCACAAAGATTAATCGCCCGCTCAGGCATAAAAAAACGGATGACAGGGTCATCCGTTTTTTGCTTGTGTTGCAATAATGTAAATTATTGTAACGCAGGGCAAGTCACCTCACCCGCCAATTTATTTCACTTCCAGACCTTTCGCCTGCATATCCGCATGATAAGAAGAACGGACGAACGGTCCGCAGGCAGCGTGGGTAAAGCCCATCTCCATCGCCGCATCTTTCATCTCATCAAACTCCGCAGGGCTGACATAGCGCTGAACCGGCAGATGGTGGCGGCTGGGCTGCAGGTACTGACCTAAGGTCAGCATGGTCACGCCGTGGCGACGCAGATCGCGCATCACTTCCACGATTTCAGCGTTGGTTTCACCGAGGCCAACCATCAGCCCGGATTTAGTCGGCACGTCTGGGTGCGCTTCTTTAAAGCGTTCCAGCAGCTTCAGTGACCAGTCGTAGTTAGCGCCAGGGCGCACCTGACGGTAAACACGCGGCACGTTTTCCATGTTGTGGTTAAACACGTCTGGCGGCGTGGCGGTGAGGATTTCCAGCGCGCGATCCATACGGCCACGGAAGTCCGGCACCAGCGTTTCAATCTTGATGGTCGGGTTTTTGGCGCGGATGGCGGTAATGCAGTCGGCAAAGTGCTGAGCACCACCGTCACGCAGGTCATCACGGTCCACAGAGGTGATCACCACGTAGCGTAATCCCATGTCGGCGATGGTCTGCGCCAGTTTCAGCGGCTCATTCTGATCCGGGGCAACCGGACGTCCGTGGGCCACGTCGCAGAACGGGCAGCGGCGGGTACAGATTGCGCCGAGGATCATAAAGGTGGCTGTGCCGTGGTTGAAACATTCTGCAAGGTTAGGGCAGGAAGCCTCTTCACAGACGGAGTGCAGGCCATTTTTACGCATCGCAGCTTTGATGCCCTGGATGCGGCTGGAGTCCGCGGGGAGCTTGATTTTCATCCACTCCGGCTTGCGTAAAATCTCCGTGCGCTCGGTGATCACGGTTTTAACCGGGATAAGCGCCATTTTGTCTGCGTCGCGGTATTTAACACCACGTTCCATCTGAATGGGTTTACTCATAATCTTGCAAGTTCCAGGTTGGCATGCGCGATCCGCATAAAACTCAAATAAGTGATCTTGTGTTCAACTTTTTTTGATAAAGCGCAAAAATTATATCATCTCGGCGCGGCAGTTTCAGCCAGCCAGACCGATTAAATGTGACGTAATTGTAAATCCGCACGGACGGTTACTTTTCCATAAGGTTATCGGCGGCCTGCCAGCGAACGTCAGTGATGTTCAACAGTCTGGCAAAATGCGTGATTAACAGCGGCTGCACATCGGCCAGCGTCACGCCAGCTTTCAACGCGCTAAGCTGCGTCATCTCCAGCCCGGCATAGCCGCAGGGATTGATGCGCAGAAACGGCGTCAAATCCATATCGACATTCAGCGCCAGGCCATGGAACGAGCAGCCGTTACGAATGCGTAAGCCCAGCGAACAGATCTTTTTACCCTGCACATACACACCCGGTGCATCGGCTCTGGCCGCCGCTTCCACGCCAAAATGGGCGAGGGTGGCAATCACCGTATCTTCGAGGGCGGTCACCAGCTGCCTGACGCCAATTTTCCGGCGCTTCAGATTGATCATCACATACATGATTTGCTGGCCGGGTCCGTGATAGGTCACCTGGCCACCGCGATCGCTTTGCATCACCGGAATATCGCCCGGACCCAGCAGATGCTCGGCTTTGCCTGCCTGACCCTGCGTGAAGACCGGAAGATGATCGACCAGCCAGATTTCGTCGGCAGAGTGCTCACCGCGCTGGTCAGTAAAATCATGCATGGCTTGAGAGATGGGGGCCCAGGGCTGTAAGCCCAGCTGGCGGATGAGTAGGGTATCGTGAGGCAAAACGTCAGTCCTGTTGAGAACAGAAGGGCAGTATAACGCTGACAATGAGCAGATCCATGCCCGCTGTCAGCGAGAGTTTTTACAGCACCATGCGGACAATTTCGATTTTGCCCAGCTCGTCATACAGCGTTTCCACTTGCTCAATGTGGGTGGCGGTAATGGTGATCGAGACGGAGTGGTAGTTGCCTTTGCTGCTTGGCTTCACGTCCGGAGAGTAGTCACCCGGCGCATGGCGCTGAACAACTTCAACTACTTGATCAACCAGTTCCGGCTGCGCCAGTCCCATTACTTTGTAAGTAAAAGGAGTTGGGAATTCGAGCAGTTCTTTAAGATTGGTTTTCATAGGGGCTCCGGTAACGCCAAAACAAAGACTCCCGCTGTGCGTAGCGGGAGTCTACAGATAACTCAAATATGGGGTGCATTCACGCCGAAATCAAGGGGGCATTACTGCCCAAATGCTTGCCGGCATGACGGGCTTAGCCAAACCAGTGATGGAACATCAGCTTAATGTAATCGACGATGCGACCGATGAAGCCACCTTCCTGCATATCGTTCAACACTACCAGCGGATGCTGTTCGATGGTTTTGCCATCCAGCTGGAAGTTGATGGTGCCGACAACCTGGTTTTTCGCCAGCGGCGCATGCAGTTCGGTGTTGCTCAGCGTGTAGCTGGCTTTCAGATCTTTCATGCGGCCACGAGGGATGGTCAGGAAGACATCTTTTTCCACACCCAGCTGCACACGGTCACTGGTGCCGAACCATACTGGCTCAGAAGCAAACTCTTTGCCTGCTTTCAGCGGTGCCACGGTTTCAAAGAAACGGAAGCCCCAGGTCAGCAGTTTTTTGCTTTCGGTTTCGCGGCCTTTATAAGTGTGACCACCCATCACGGCGGAGATCAGACGCATCTGGCCTTCGGTGGCCGAGGCAACCAGGTTGTAGCCCGCGGCTTCAGTGTGACCGGTTTTGATGCCGTCAACCTGCAGGCTGGTATCCCATAGCAGACCGTTACGGTTCATCTGGCGGATATTATTGAAGGTGAATTCTTTCTCTTTATACACCGCGTACTCGTCCGGCACGTCACGAATCAGTGCACGGCCAATCAGCGCCATATCACGCGCCGAACTGTACTGGCCATCCGCATCCAGGCCATGAACGGTCTGGAAGTGGGTGTTCTGCAGGCCCAGTGCTTTAACGTAGTTGTTCATCAGACCAACAAACGTATCCTGGCTACCGGCAACATAGTCCGCCATTGCCACACAGGCATCATTACCGGATTGCAGCACGATGCCGCGCGTCAGCTCGGAAACCGCAACGCGATCGCCTGGCTTGAGGAACATCAGGGAAGAGCCTTTAAACACCGGATTACCGGTTGCCCAGGCATCTTTGCCCACGGTAACCATATCATCCTGCTTGATTTTACCGGCTTTGACCGCCTGACCAATCACGTAGCTGGTCATCATTTTGGTCAGGCTGGCTGGGTCACGGCGAGCGTCGGCATTTTTCTCTGCCAGCACTTTGCCTGAGTTGTAGTCGATCAGTACATAGGCTTCCGCATCGATATCCGGCACGCCTGGGATCATTGTTTTAATGTTCACGTCGTCGGCGTGGGCGAAGGAAGTCAGGCTGAGGGCAATCAGCGATCCCGCCGTCAGGCGTTTGATCAGTTTGTAGGAGGTCAGATTGTTCATGTTTAGGACTACAACATCCATCGGCTAAGTTAAAAAAAGTGACTCACTATAGCAAAAGCAGTCCTGCCCGGCACTCGTCTTTACCATGCAGGTTAACAGCACTTTCAGCCTGTTAGCCCGCACTGCATGCCGGTCAGTATGACATTTCGTTAGGGTGCGACGGTAATAAATGAAGTGAGCTTCGCTTCGCTCGATAACCGCTGCTGCAAGGCGCTTGCCTGCTGGCGAGAGGTGAAGCGGCCCAGCTGAACCCGGTAAACATTGCCGTGGCTGTCAACCGCGCCCGGCACACCAAACTGTTTGCTCAGGGAATTCATCCAGGTTTTGGCTTTGGCTGCATCGCCAACGGCGCCGACCTGCACCACATAGGTGGTGCCTGAAGCGGCAGGGCGGCTGGCAGCTACCGCTGCGGGTGCCGCGACGACGGCGGCAGCGGCTGGCGCAGCAACCGGCGCGGCGACCGGCTCACTGCCTTCCAGCACGCCAGAACGTAACGGCTGCGCGGCACCTAGAAATCCACTGCTGCGTACCGGTGCGCCCAGGCTGTCATCACTGTTGACGTTGGCGTTATCAATTGGACGCGACTCTGGCGCCTGCTGCTGGCTGGCCGCCGGTTGTGACGCGGCACTGGCGGCGGCATCGCCCCCCATCGTGGTCATCCCGCCGCCCAGGGTGGTCATCCCACCCGCGATATCAGGACGGGCGGGCAGGGCATAGCTTTGTTTGGCCACGGTGGTGCCAATGGTGCCTGGACCCGAGAGCGTGCCATCCGGCGCGACCTTGATGTAATCGATTTTAACTTTGGTGTTATTCGAGATATTCAGGCGATCGCCCGCGGCTCGGGACAGATCGATAACCCGGCCTGGCGTGTAAGGACCGCGATCGTTAACGCGCACCACCAGCTGGCGACCATTGGCCAGGTTAGTGACGCGCACGTAACTAGGCAGCGGTAACGTCGGGTGAGCCGCGGTAAGCGCATCAGGATCGAACTGCTCGCCGGTTGCGGTGCGGTTGCTGCCCGCCTCATCGCCATACCAGGCGGCCAGGCCGGTTTCGCTGAAATTAGACGGATCTTTGACGATTTTGTAAGTCTTGCCATTCACCGTGTAGTCCTGGCTGGTGCCGGGATTCTGCGGTTCATAACGGGGTTCGGCACCGCCAATTTCCACCACCGGACCATTGTAGGCCGGTTGCTGCGGTGCGGGTGCCTGCTGCTGTTCATCGGTTGCACAGGCTGCCAGCAATACTGAAGCCAGACCAATCCAAAGCCAATCCTTACGCATGTTTACGCCTCTTAAACGCTCTTAGACAACAGTTTTCGGTGGGTGTGAATCGACATAATAATGCCAAACCCGGCCATCAGCACGATCAGGGCCGAACCGCCATAGCTGACTAACGGCAATGGAACCCCAACCACCGGGAGAATGCCGCTAACCATACCAATATTAACGAAAACATACACAAAGAAGATCAGCATTAAGCCACCGGCCATTACCCGACCAAAGGTGGTTTGCGCCCGCGCCGCCATCATCAGGCCACGCATAATCACCAGAATGTAGAGTACCAGCAGCACCAGGACGCCGACCAGGCCTAATTCTTCGGCCAGAACCGCAAAAATAAAGTCGGTGTGGCGTTCGGGTAAAAATTCCAGCTGTGACTGGGTGCCATGCAGCCAGCCTTTGCCGCGTAGCCCGCCTGAACCAATGGCAATCTTGGACTGAATGATGTGGTAACCCGCGCCAAGCGGGTCGCTCTCCGGATCCAGAAGCATCATGACGCGGTCGCGCTGATAATCATGCATCAGGAAGAACCACAGCACCGGCACGAAGGCCGCCACCATCAGCAGTGCCACCGCAATCAGTTTCCAGCTCATCCCGGAAAGGAACAGAACAAACAGGCCGGAGGCGGCAATCAGAATTGAGGTTCCCAGATCCGGCTGCGCGGCGACCAGCAGCGTAGGCATAAAGATCAGCACCAGCGCGATAGCGGTGTTTTTCAGCGTCGGCGGACAGACATCGCGGTTAATAAAGCGCGCCACCATTAGCGGCACGGCGATTTTGGCAATCTCTGAGGGCTGGAAGCGCACAAAGCCCAGATCCAGCCAACGCTGCGCACCTTTACTGATGTGGCCAAACGCATCCACGGCGACCAGCAGGATCACCGTAATGATATACAGATAGGGTGCCCAACCTTCGTAAACCCGCGGGGGGATCTGCGCCATCACCAGCATGATCACCACACCCATGGCGATCTGGCCGATTTTACGTTCCATCATGCCCGGATCCTGGCCACTGGCGCTCCAGATCACTAAGGCGCTGTAAACCAGCAGGGCAAAAATCAGAATAAAGAATGTCGGATCGACATGAATTCGGGTCCAGATGGTGCGTTTATGGTGACGATCGTTCATGTCTATTCACCCTCATAACCGGGCGGCACGGGGGCAGCGTCCGGCAGGTTGGTATTGTTATCACCAAGCATAATATGGTCCAAAATCTGGCGCATGATAGTCCCTACGGCCGGGCCTGCGCCGCCATTCTCCAAAATCATGGTGACGGCCACACGCGGCTTGTCATACGGAGCAAAGGCGGTCATCAGCTTGTGGTCTCGCAGGTGTTCAGCGATTTTATGCGCATTGTAAGTTTCGTTGGCTTTCAGGCCATAGACCTGAGCCGTACCGGATTTGGCGGCAATCTTGTAAGGTGCGTCAGAAAAGCTTTTTCTGGCCGTGCCGTTAGGCCGGTTTGCAACACCGTACATGCCGTCTTTGGCGATTTCCCAATAGCCTGAGTGAATATCCGCAATCGGTGGTGAGTCGGGCTGACGATAAGGCACCCGCACATTATTCACCACGTTGGACTGCATCAGGTGCGGTGTTTTCACGATGCCGTCGTTAATCAGGGTCATCATCGCTTTGTTCATTTGCACCGGCGTGGCGGTCCAGTAACCCTGGCCAATCCCCACCGGAATGGTGTCACCCTGATACCACGGCTTTTTAAAGCGCTTCTGTTTCCATTCGCGGGTAGGCATATTACCCGGCGTTTCTTCCACCAGGTCAATACCGGTCAGGTGCCCGTAGCCAAACTTGTTCATCCATTCGCCGAGGCGATCGATACCCATATCGTAAGCCACCTGATAGAAAAAGGTATCCGCAGACTCTTCCAGGGATTTGGTGACGTTCAGGCGGCCGTGGCCCCAATGCTTCCAGTCACGAAAGCGCTTTTCGGAGCCCGGCAGCTGCCACCAACCTGGGTCAAACAGGCTGGTGTTTTTGTTGATCACGCCAGCGGTCAGCGCTGAGACGGCAATATAGGGTTTCACCGTTGATGCCGGCGGATAGGCGCCCTGCGTCGCACGGTTAATCAGCGGCCGGTTGGGGTCATTCAACAGCATGTTGTAATCGGTGCTGCTGATGCCATCAACGAACAGATTGGGATCGTAGCTGGGCATCGACACCATCGCCAGAATGTCACCGTTGCGCGGATCGGTCACCACCACTGCGGCACGACTGCCCGCCAGCAGCGTCTCAATATATTGCTGCAGCTTCAGGTCGATGGTCAGGTAGATATCCTGGCCGGCCTGAGGTGACTGTTCATGAAGCTGACGGATCACCCGGCCACGGTTGTTGACTTCGACTTCTTCGTAGCCGGTTTTGCCGTGCAGCATCTCTTCGTAATAACGTTCGATGCCCAGCTTGCCGATATCATGCGTGGCGGCATAATTGGGCCACTTACCTTCATTATCCAGCCGCTCGACATCACGATCGTTAATTTTGGATACATAGCCCAACACGTGAGTCAGCGCAGAGTTGTACGGGTAATAGCGGCGTTGATAGCCTTTCACTTCCACGCCGGGGAAAGCATATTGATTGACGGCGAAGCGGGCGACCTGCACATCGTTCAGGCCAGTTTTAACCGCGATGGAGGTAAAGCGGCGTGAGCGCTTACGCTCTTTTTCAAAGGCGACAAGGTCTTCGTCACTTAAGTCGACAATGGGGCGCAGAGCAAGCAGGGTTTTTTCAAGGTCATCGACCTTTTCGGGCACCAGCTCAATCTGATAAATCGTGCGGTTGAGCGCAAGGGGCAGGCCGTTACGATCAAAAATAATGCCGCGGCTGGGCGCGACGGGCACCAGTTTGATGCGGTTTTCGTTTGAGCGGGTACTGTAATCGGTGTAGCGGATAATTTGCAGGTGGTACAGATTGACCACCAGGATACCGGAAAGCACGATAATGCCGATAAAGGCGATCAGCGCCCGACGAACAAAGAGAGACTGTTCGGCAGTGTAGTCACGAAAAGAGTTACGTTGTAATTTCATCCGCTGTTTCAGTGTATCCGGTTGATCCTATGGCCTATTCCCGATGGTAAGGGTGATTTGCTGTGATGCTCCATGCACGATACAAACTCTCCGCAACCAGCACCCGTACCAGCGGATGGGGCAGGGTCAGCGCGGAAAGAGACCAGCTTTGCTCAGCGGCAGCTTTGCAGGCTGGCGACAGACCTTCCGGTCCACCAATCAGCAGGCTGACATCACGGCCATCCAGCTTCCAACGTTCAAGCTGAGTGGCTAAATGGGGCGTTTCCCACGGCTGCCCTGGAATATCCAGGGTAACAATGCGGTTCCCTTTGCCAGTCGCAGCCAGCATCATTTCGCCCTCTTTTTCAAGAATGCGTTTGATGTCGGCATTTTTGCCGCGCTTGCCAGCCTGAACTTCAGTCAGTTCCAGCGGCATATCTTTAGGAAAACGACGCAAATACTCCAGAAACCCGGTTTGCACCCAATCCGGCATTTTTGTGCCGACGGCAACCAACTGCAATTTCACAGCTTAGTTCCAGAGTTTTTCGAGTTCGTAAAGCTGGCGGCTCTCTTCCTGCATGACGTGAACAATCACTTCACCCAGATCGACAACAACCCAGTCAGCGGCAGCTTTACCTGCAACGGCAAAGGTTTCTACGCCAGCAGCACGAGATTCCTGAACCACGTGGTCAGCAATCGACGCCACATGACGCGTTGAAGTGCCGGTGCAGATAATCATGCAATCGGTGATACTTGATTTGCCCTGGACATCTACAGCAACAATGTCCTGGCCTTTTAAATCGTCTAATTTATCAATGACGAAGTCTTGGAGTGCTTTACCTTGCAAAAGGTTCCCCTTGGGTTTTGAGTCGGAGCGGTTGTGCTGCGCCGGCGGCGTGGCTAACCGAAAAAAGATGTTCCCGGATTGCTCCAGAAAATTTAGCGGCGAAGTATACCACGTGCTCAGGGCTTGCGATATAAACCTGCAGCAAGGATGTAGGCCGAAACTGCCGGAGGGATCAGATCGTCACACGATTGCCCGCTGTGCAATCGATCGCGTATTTCTGTCGCAGAGATTGAGACCAGCGGCGTGTCTGCCAGAAAAATCCTGCCGCAGGGATGCTGATGCAGTGTTTCTGCCTGGCGGGTTTGATGCTGTTCCAGCCAGCGCTGTAACGCCGGGGTTTCCATGGTGCTGTCATAACCCGGACGTTTACAGACCAGCAAATGGCACAGGCTAAGCAGTTCTTCCCAGCGATGCCACTTGTGTAAGGTTAGCAAAGAATCCTGGCCAATGATAAACGCCAGCGGCTGTTTGTCGCCCCGCTCAGCACGCAACTCCGTAAGCGTCTCAAAAGTGAAAGAAGGCGTATCGCGCTGCATTTCACGCCGATCCAGGTCGAACAACGGCAGGTTGGCAATCGCCAGCCTCACCATTTCCACCCGCTGTGACGGGCTGGCCTCAGGCTGCGGGCGATGAGGCGGCACGTTATTCGGCAATAACGTCACCTTTTTCAGCCCGACCTGCGCGGCCAAAACCTCAACCGGCTTCAGATGGCCAAAATGGATCGGATCAAAGGTGCCGCCGAACAGCGCTTCCAGCGTGTGGGATTCAGACATCGCAGAAATGCTCAGGGAAACCGCGCTGGCAAATCAGCAACGACAGCGTTTCAAGATCGGACCAGACCGACTGACCATAATCCTGCTTGAGCGTCAGCTCAATGCGCGTCAGCAGATGGATCGCCTGACTCAGCTGCCGTGCAGAAAGACGTTGCAGCGCTTCGCTGAACAGTGGACGGCGGTTTTGCCAGACGCGATGCTGGTCAAACAGCGTTCTGATCGGTGTTTTCACCCTCTGGCGTTGTAAGGTCAGTAGCATCATCAGCTCTCTTTGCACGGTGCGCAATAAGATCACCGGCTCGCTCTCTTCTGCCTGCATCTGACGCAAAATATGCTGAGCACGTTTACTTTTGCCAGCCAACAGGGCATCCACCCAGTGGAACGGCGTAAAGTGCGCCGCATCGTTAACGGCCTGCTCAACCCTTGGCAGGGTCAGCTTTCCGTCTGGCCAGAGCAGCGACAGCCGTTCCAGCGCCTGGGCCAGCGCCAGCAGATTCCCTTCATAACAGTAGCAAAGCAGCTGAACAGCCGCATCGTCCACGCTCAGCTTGAGGCTTTTGGCACGCGCGATCACCCAGCGAGGCAACTGCGCCTGCTCAGGTGTCTGGCAGGGCACGATCACCGCATTGGCGCTCAGCGCTTTAAACCAGGCACTGTTTTCCTGCGCTTTAGTCAGTTTCGACGCCCGCAATATCAGCAGAATATCGGTATGGAGCAGTGAGGAGAGGGTAACAAGCTGTTCCGCCATCGCCGCGTTGGGACCATTTTCAGGAAGCGTTAGCAGCAGCGTTTGCCGGCTGGCAAACAGGCTTAGGGCCTGGCAGGTCGAGAAGATTGCATCCCAGTCAGTATGGGCATCAATGACCACGCTGAAGTGCTCGGTAAATTCCTGCTTTTGCGCAGCAGCCCGCACCGCATCCTGAGATTCCTGTAACAGAAGCGGTTCGTTACCGGCCAGAATGTAACAAGCGCGCAGCCCCTCATGGAGCTGCGCGCTGAGTTGCTCAGGGTAAATCCTGATCATCTTGCCAGAGAGCTGTCTGTCAGGCCGGATGCAGGATTGGTCTGATCGATGGCTTCAGGCGTGCTGTCCAGCGTATTGATGGAAGGATCGTCCTCTGCCGCATGTACCGTCAGTAACTTACGCACCAGCTGTTGAGCCGCCTGGGTACGCATTTCACTCACGATAATATTTTGCTCGGAGTCCTTCGCCAGTGCCGCCAGCGGGTTATCAAAGAATGAACGATACACGGTCGCGCTGATGGGATAGATGCCTTTATTCGGCACCAGCACCTGCGCATTAACGGTCATGTACATCGAGTACTCGGCCGTTTTACCGTCCTGGAAGATGGAGGCCGTGTCACGACCCTGAACCTCACCCATCAGACGCAGGGAAGGAACGGTTTTGTGCAGCGTCCCTTTGCTCATCGCCGTGGTGTTGCTGTCATCCAGCACCGTCACGTTATTCAGGCGCAGCTCTTCACGTACGGTACGCGTCAGCGGACCATAAGGATCGGAGGTGTCCAGAATCATCGTTTTCATTTCTTTCGGGACCGACGTGGTCCCGCGAAGATGAAAGCCACAACCTGCGGTGATTAACACCGCAAGACCCAGCATCACACATAAAATCGGATGTCGCACAATTCCTCCTGACATCAACCCACGACCAGGTTAAGCAATTTGCCCGGTACGTAAATCTCTTTACGAATGGTGGTGCCATCGACGTACTTGGCAACCAGATGCTCCTGCAACGCACGAGCCTTAACCTGTTCCGCAGTGGCATCAGCCGGAACGGTGATTTTGCCACGCACTTTACCATTAACCTGCACCACCACCAGCAGAGAATCTTCCACCATGGCCTCTTCATCTGCCTGCGGCCATGGTGCGTTGTCGACGTCGCCTTCGCCACCCAGCGCCTGCCACAATGAGAAGCAGGCATGCGGGGTAAACGGATACAGCAGACGCACCACGGATTGCAGCGCTTCCTGCATCAGTGCACGGTCCTGCTCGCTTTCCTGCGGGGCACGGGCCAGCTTGTTCATCAGCTCCATAATCGCCGCAATGGCAGTGTTGAAGGTCTGACGACGGCCGATGTCGTCGGATACTTTGGCGATGGTTTTATGCAGCTCGCGACGCAGCGATTTTTGATCGTCGTTGAGGCTGGCGATATCCAGTGCAACGGTCGGTCCTTTTTCGCTGTGTTCGAAGGCCAGTCGCCAGACGCGTTTCAGGAAGCGGTTAGCGCCTTCCACACCAGATTCCTGCCATTCGAGGGTCATTTCTGCCGGCGAAGCGAACATCATAAACAGACGCACGGTATCGGCACCGTAGCGCTCAACCATCACCTGTGGGTCAATGCCGTTGTTTTTCGACTTCGACATTTTGCTCATACCGGCGTAAACCAGCTCACGGCCGGTTGCATCGGTAGCTTTGGTCACGCGGCCTTTCTCATCACGCTCAAGGGTCACGTCTACCGGGGAAACCCAGTTACGCTCACCGCTGGCACCAAGATAGTAGAAGGCATCAGCCAGAACCATGCCCTGGCAAAGCAGGCGTTTGGCTGGCTCATTGGAGGTCACCAGGCCAGCATCACGCAGCAGCTTATGGAAGAAGCGGAAGTAGAGCAGGTGCATGATGGCGTGTTCGATACCGCCGACATACTGATCGACCGGCAACCAGTAGTTAGCCGCAGCCGGGTCCAGCATGCCTTTGTCATAGTCCGGGCAGGTATAGCGCGCGTAGTACCAGGAAGACTCCATAAAGGTGTCAAAGGTGTCGGTTTCGCGCAGCGCAGGCTGACCGTTGACGGTGGTTTTTGCCCACTCAGGATCGGCTTTGATTGGGCTGGTGATCCCGTCCATTACCACGTCTTCCGGCAGGATAACCGGCAGCTGATCTTCTGGCGTCGGCATCACGGTGCCGTCTTCCAGGGTCACCATTGGGATCGGTGCGCCCCAGTAACGCTGGCGTGAAACACCCCAATCGCGCAGACGGTAGTTAACTTTACGCTCGCCAACGCCTTTGGCCGCCAGCTTCTCAGCAATGGCGTTAAAGCCTGCTTCGTAAGACAGACCGTCAAACTCGCCTGAGTTAAACAGCGTGCCTTTATCGGTCATGGCCGCGTCGGTCAGATCCGGCTCGCTTCCGTCAGCATGAAGGATCACTGGCTTGATAGTAAGGTTGTACTTGGTGGCGAACTCCCAGTCACGCTGGTCGTGGCCAGGAACGGCCATCACCGCACCGGTACCGTATTCCATCAGCACAAAGTTGGCGACCCAGACCGGCACTTTCTCGCCAGACAGTGGGTGCACGGCAAATTTGCCGGTGGCCATGCCTTTTTTCTCCATGGTCGCCATTTCCGCTTCGGCAACCTTGGTATTACGGCATTCGGCAATAAAGTCGGCCAGCGCAGGATTCGACGCGGCGGCCTGCGCAGCCAGCGGATGGCCCGCTGCCACGGCCAGATAGGTCACACCCATAAAGGTGTCTGGACGGGTGGTATAAACGCTCAGTTTTTCGGTGCTTTCTGCCACGTCAAAGGTGATTTCCACCCCTTCAGAACGGCCGATCCAGTTACGCTGCATGGTTTTAACCTGCTCAGGCCAGCTTTCCAGCGTGTCCAGGTCATTTAACAGTTCATCAGCGTAATCGGTGATTTTAACAAACCACTGTGGGATCTCTTTGCGTTCAACTTTGGTATCGCAGCGCCAGCAACAACCGTCAATAACCTGTTCATTAGCCAGCACGGTCTGGTCGGTTGGGCACCAGTTAACTGCCGAGGTTTTCTTATAGACCAGGCCTTTTTCGTACAGCTTGGTGAAGAACCACTGTTCCCAGCGATAGTACTCAGGCTGACAGGTGGCCAGTTCACGGTTCCAGTCATAGCCGAAGCCCAGCAATTTCAGCTGGTTCTTCATGTAGGCAATGTTGTCGTAGGTCCATGGCGCCGGTGCGGTGTTGTTTTTTACCGCTGCGCCTTCTGCAGGCAGGCCAAATGCATCCCAGCCGATCGGCTGCAGGACGTTTTTGCCCAGCATACGCTGGTAGCGGGAGATCACATCACCGATGGTGTAGTTACGAACGTGGCCCATATGTAGGCGGCCAGAAGGATAGGGCAGCATGGAGAGGCAGTAGTACTTCTCTTTACCTTCCTCTTCGGTCACTTTGAACGTTTGCTTCTCATCCCAGTGCTGTTGGACGTGGGATTCTATCTCTTCCGGGCGGTATTGCTCTTGCATGGCAGCCAGTGGTCCTTTGTAAACTTTATGAGTTCGTTCAGATCCGCATAGCATAGCTGATCCGCCCCCGCAGCAACAACAGTAACCGCCCTGACAAACGGCATTTCTCTACAAGCTGGAAGAGAGCAGGCATTTTTGACAGCGGGTTGGGTGCATTTTTTTGATCGACGCTAGAATTACTACATAACGTATTGGAACGTTTAGGAGAAAAAATGAACAAGGTTGCTCAGTACTATCGGGAACTGGTCTCTTCTCTGACCGAAAGGATCAACCGGGGAGAGCATGATATTGATGCTCTTGTGGAGAGTGCCCGACAACGGATGAACAATCGCGGTGAATTGACCCGCAGCCAGATCGAGGATGTCACCCGAGCCGTGCGCAGGGATTTAGAAGAGTTTGCCCGCAGCTATACCGAGAATCAGGATGATGCAGGGGATAGCGTGTTTATGCGCATTATTCGCGAAAGCGTGTGGAAAGAGCTGGCCGATATCACCGATAAAAGTCAGTTAGAGTGGCGCGAAGTTTTTCAGGACCTGAATCATCATGGCGTTTATCAAAGCGGTGAGGTGGTGGGACTGGGGAATTTAGTTTGTGAGAAATGTCAGTTTACCCGGGCGATTTACACTCCTGAAACGCTGACCCGCTGTCCTGAATGCGGTAACGATCAGTTCCAGCGACAACCTTTTGAACCGTAGAAATCGGGGCGGAAGGTTCCGCCCCGCTATGCTGATTAATGCAGGATTTTGGCGAGGAAGTCTTTCGCACGATCGGACTGTGGATTGTTAAAGAAGTCGTCTTTCGGCGAATCCTCCACGATTTTCCCCTCATCCATAAAGATCACCCGGTTTGCCACCTTACGGGCGAAGCCCATTTCGTGGGTCACCACCATCATGGTCATCCCTTCATTCGCCAGTTCCACCATGACATCCAGCACTTCGTTGATCATCTCTGGATCCAGTGCCGAGGTGGGCTCATCGAACAGCATGGCGATCGGATCCATGCACAGCGCTCGGGCGATAGCCACACGCTGCTGCTGACCACCGGAAAGCTGACCTGGGTGCTTGTTAGCATGGGCTGACAGGCCCACGCGCTCTAACAGTTTCAGCCCCTTCTGACGGGCTTCTTCTTTGTTACGTTTCAGCACTTTTACCTGCGCCAGCGTCAGGTTCTCAACGATGGTCAGATGCGGGAACAGCTCGAAATGCTGGAAGACCATGCCGACTTTGGAACGCAATTGCGCCAGATTGGTCTTTTTGTCGTTGACGGCAGTGCCGTTGACTTCAATCTTACCTTCCTGAATCGGCTCTAAACCATTGACCGTTTTGATCAGCGTGGATTTACCGGAACCCGATGGGCCGCACACCACCACCACTTCGCCTTTTTTCACTTCGGTTGAGCAGTCGGTCAGCACCTGAAAGTGACCATACCACTTAGAAACATTTTTCAGGGTAATCATTTAAACCGTCCTTTTTTTCTTTAAATAGCTGACCAACAGCGAAGCACTAAGGCTGATAACGAAGTAGACAGCACCGGCAAACAGCACCATTTCAATTTCGGTGCCGTTGTTGATACCGATGGTGTCGGCCGTCCTGAAGAAGTCGGCCAGGCTGAGCACGTAAACCAGAGAGGTATCCTGGAACAGCACGATGCCCTGAGTCAGCAGCAACGGCACCATGGCACGGAACGCCTGAGGCAGGATAATCAACTGCATCGACTGCCAGCGCGTCATCCCTAATGCCAGCGCCGCTTTCCCCTGACCACCGGCAATACTGACAATACCGGCACGAATGATTTCAGAGTAATAAGCAGCTTCAAACAGAGAGAAGGCGACCATCGCCGAGATCAGGCGGATATCGGTTTTCGGCGACAGGCCAAGCACGTTCTGCAGGAAGCTCGGCACCACCAGATAGAACCACAACAGCACCATCACTAACGGCACCGAGCGGAACAGGTTGACGTAAAGGCGGGCAAACCAGCTGACAGGCTTGAAGCTCGACAGACGCATCACCGCCAGCAGCGTTCCCCAGACGATGCCAAAAATGATGGCCGTCACGGTAATTTTGAGGGTGATCACCATGCCGTTCATCAGATACGGCAGGTTAGGAGCAATGGTGCTCCAGTCAAATTCGTACATTATTTGCCTCCCATGCCGCCAGGCAGGCGAACCTTACGTTCGACCAGGCTCATCAGCAGCATAATCACAATATTGATGCCAACGTAGGCCAGCGTAATCGCGGTAAAGGATTCATAAGCGTGCGCCGAGTAATCCAGCAGCTTGCCTGCTTGTGCGGCCATATCGACCAGACCAATGGTCGAGGCGATGGCGGAGTTCTTCACCAGGTTCAGCATCTCTGAGGTCATTGGCGGCACAATCACGCGATAGGCGTTTGGTAACAGCACATAGCGGTAGGTTTGTGGCAGCGTCAGGCCCATCGCCAGACCGGCATTCTTCTGGCCTGATGGCAGCGACTGGATCGCCGCGCGAACCTGTTCGCACACGCGCGCGGCGGTAAACAGGCCGAGGCACAGCACCGAGCAGATAAAGAACTGAATATTGGGATCCAGCTCGGATTTGAACCAGGTGCCAATGCTTTCAGGCAGCAGTTCAGGGATCACCAGATACCAGATAAAGAATTGCACTATCAGCGGGATATTACGGAATAGCTCAACGTAACAGGTGCCGAGAGAGGAGAGCAGACGGTTGGGCACGGTGCGCAGAATACCAAACAGCGAACCGACCAAAAGGGCGATAATCCACGCGCAGACTGACACAGCAATGGTGACCTGAAAGCCGGACCACAGCCACCCCAGATAGGTGGTATTACCGAAGGGGGCCTGTTGCAGGAAAATACCCCAGTTCCAATCGATTGACATAAATAACTCCGGAAGAAAAAAAGGGTAGCGAAGCTACCCTGAAGATTGATGAGAGGCTCATTTGCACGTTATGGGGAACGACCACTTCGTACCTTTGCCTGACTATCCGGATGTGTGTTCCGGATGATTCAGGCTGTTGTCTGTCCGAGCCTGTTTTCAACAATCATAGGGCAACCAGCGGTCACCCTTATTTTCATTATTAGTTCAGTGCCTTGTCATTTGGCGTTTTGAATGTCGCTTTCATGTCGTCAGACAGGGCAAAGTTCATGTTGAGGTTTTTAGGTGGGATCGGGTTGCTGAACCACTTATCAAACCACTTCGACGCTTCACCTGAGGTCTGCGCTTTCGCAATGGTGTCATCCATCAGCTGTTTGAAGCCGGCGTCGTCTTTGCGCAGCATACAGCCGTAAGCTTCTTTCGACTGCGGCGTACCCACGATCACCCAGTTATCAGGTTTTTTAGCTTTAGCACGTTCGCCAGCCAGCAGGGCATCATCCATCATAAAGGCAACGGCACGACCACTTTCCAGCGTACGGAAGGAGTCGCCATGGTCTTTGGCGCTGATGATGCGCATGTCCATTTTCTTCTCGTCATTCAGCTTGTTCAGCAGAATTTCGGAAGTGGTACCGGAAGTGACGACAACCGTTTTGCCTTTCAGATCCGGGAAGTCTTTAATCGGGCTGCCTTTCTTCACCAGCAAACGGGTGCCGATAACAAAGATAGTGTCCGAGAAAGCGGCCTGTTTCTGGCGCTCAAGGTTATTGGTGGTTGAACCACACTCAAAATCGTAGGTGCCGTTTTGCAACAGTGGAATACGGTTCTGTGAGGTGACCGGCAGCATTTTCACCTGCAGATCGGGTTTGTTCAGTTTGGCTTTGATCGCGGCCACGATGGCGTTGGAATAATCCTGCGAGTAGCCGACCACTTTTTGCTGATTATCGTAGTAAGAGAAAGGAACAGAAGACTCACGGTGTCCCACGACAATGACGCCATTTTTAGCGATTTTGTCTAACGTGGGAGATTGTGATGCGTCTTCTGCATGGGCGATACCGGATGCAAGGCCAGCCAGTGCCAGGCACAAGCCTAATTTCCGTAATTTCATCTCCAACTCCTTCGTTTAATGGCGTCATAAAATTGCGCCGATTGTGATGTTATGTTTATTAACTGCTGCTTTTCTTTTTATCCCAGGACGTAACCGCCCCCTGAATAGTCATAACATAGCCGAATGTTAAAACGATGAAACAAGAAAGTTTCTTTTTTGCGAAGCGTGCCGCACCAAATAAAGGCATTGTTAAAAGCAATGCTCCGCCCTGGGGCAATGATTGAGCCACAATGGTGCGATAACGCTTATGCAAAGCTTTATGCAGACTAATCAGCGAGTTCGCTGGTAATGTTTTGCAATCGTCGTGCCAAAATGTTTTTGGTGAAACATTTAGCAGCAGGATCTGCTTTTAGAGGCAGGAGTAGGAGAAGGGCAAAAAAAAAACGCCGAACCCAAAGGTTCAGCGTTTTGATGTCGTGCTTTAACGCCTAACCGCGACGTCTGAAGCCGGTATTCACCGCACACACCGCAAACAGCAGGGTAACGATCCATACTGGCCAGTTACCAAAACGCGCATAGGGCGTCAGGCCCTGAGTCGGCGTGAGCTTGGTGGAAAGCACCGTCGCCTGGAATTGCGGGATCATCTCTTCGGCATCGCCATCAGCATTGATCACCGCCGTGACGCCGTTGTTGGTGTCGCGCAGCAGTGGCCTGCCCAATTCCAGGGCACGCATCCGCGCCATTTGGAAATGCTGCCATGGGCCAATAGAGTGGCCAAACCACGCATCGTTGGAGATGGTCAGCAGGAAGTCAGTATCCGGACGGAAATTATCCCGGACCTGCTGGCCCAATACGATCTCATAGCAGATTGCCGCAGTCAGATTGTAACCGGCCACCTTTAACTGAGGCTGAACATAGGCGCCACGGCTAAAGGAGGACATCGGCAAATCGAAAAACGGTGCCAGCGGACGCAGTAACGCTTCCAGCGGAACAAACTCGCCAAACGGCACCAGATGATTTTTCTGATAGCGGTTAGTGCTGAAGTAGTCGTAAGGTTTTTCCCCGCCGAGCACAATAATCGAGTTGTAATCGTGGTAGCGATTCTGTTCCAGACGTGAATCGACAATCCCGGTGATCAGGCTGCTACCCTTTGCCCGCAGTTCTGCATCCAGAGATTTCAGGAACGGCTGCTGGTTAGATTCCAGATCGGAAATGGCAGATTCAGGCCAGATAATAATCGGCGCTTTGCCTACGTAAGGCCGACTGAGTGAGGTATAGGTTTTCAGCGAGTTGATCAGCTGATTCGGATCCCACTTCATCGACTGCGGTATGTTGCCCTGCACCAGCGCAATATTCACTTCACGCTCGGGCATTGGCTGATACCAGCTAACCTGACGCAGCGGCCAGGGAAGCACCAGCAGCGCCAACGCAATCACTCCGGCGACCCAGTGACGTTTTACCGCAGCAAACACCGCCAGTCCGGAGATAACCATCAACGCGAAGGTAATGCCTTCAACGCCTGATAGCGGTCCCAGACCTTTCAGTGGCCCATCAATCTGGCTGTAACCAAACTGCAGCCATGGAAAACCGGTCAGGATCCACCCGCGCAGGAACTCGGTTATCTGCCATAAAACCGGCGCAGCAACCACCAGCCGAATCAGCGAGGTTTTTGGGAATAAGCGGTTAAGCAGGGCGGCAAACAGCATGGTGAACAGCGACAAATACGCCGCCAGCAGCACCACCAGGAACACGTTGACCGGCCCCGGCATGCCACCAAAGGTAGCGATACTGACATAGACCCAGTTTATGCCGCTACCAAACAGCCCCATGCCCCAGACAAAACCAATCGCCGTCGCCTGACGGGTAGAGCGGTTGAGGGTCAGAGCCAGTAAACCGGCCAGTGACACCAGCGCGGCAGGCCAAAAATCGTAAGGCGAAAACGCCAGGGTACCAAGGGCACCCGTGATCAGCGCTAAAAGCAGGCGAACCCGCTGGCGCTGGTACAGTGAGGCAATAGCCATAAGAAAATTATTCTTCCAGTGTCGGTTGCGGCGCGTTTTCCGGAATTCTGACGTGGACCTGAATGATGCGGCGGCTGTCGGCCATAGCGACCTTGAACTGATAGCCATCGATCTCAATGCTCTCCCCGCGGGCAGGCAAATGACCAAAGGCCTGCATCACAAGACCGCCGATAGTGTCGACCTCTTCATCGCTGAAGCTGGTTTCAAACACGTCATTGAAGTCTTCAATCGGCGTGAGCGCACGAATGGTGTAGGTATGACGACTCAGCTGGCGAATATCACGATCTTCTTCATCGTCATACTCATCTTCGATTTCGCCAACGATCAGCTCCAGAATATCTTCAATGGTGACCAGTCCTGAGACGCCGCCGAATTCATCGATCACAATCGCCATATGGTAGCGTTGGGAGCGGAACTCTTTCAGCATGCGGTCAACGCGCTTGCTCTCAGGCACCACGACCGCCTGACGCAGCACTTTTTCCACGCTGAACGGGGACGATCCGCTGCTCATAAACGGCAGCAAATCTTTGGCCATCAGAATGCCTTCAACATGATCTTTGTCTTCGCTGATCACCGGGTAACGGGAATGGGCGGATTCAATGATCACGTCCAGGCACTCTTCCAGTGACTGGTTGCGCTTCAGGGTTACCATCTGCGAGCGGGGGATCATGATGTCGCGAACGCGCTGCTCGGCAATATCCATCACGCCTTCAAGCATGTCGCGCGTGTCCGGATCGATCAGATCGTTCTGTTCGGAATCGCGGATCAGCTCCAGCAGTTCGTCGCGGTTTTTAGGCTCACCGTGGAACAGCTGGTTGAGGATAAGGGTGAAAAATCCCTTTTTGGTACTGGGACTGTCGTTGTTCTGTGAATGGTCATCGCTCATGGCGTTTTGGTTTGGTCACTCTTGTCATGTGTTGGGGTATCCCTGCCTGCCGGTTGCACAGGCCAGGGACATATCAGGCCAGTGGCCTGCTTAGGGGAACTCTTTCTCCGAAATGTACGGATCGTCATAACCAAGAGCAAGCATTATCTCGGTCTCGATCGATTCCATCTCGTCAGCTTCGTCATCTTCAATATGGTCATAGCCCAGTAAATGCAGACTGCCATGCACCACCATATGGGCCCAGTGTGCCAGTACCGGCTTCTCCTGCTCGGCCGCTTCTTTCTCCACTACCTGGCGACAAATAATCAGGTCGCCCAGCAGCGGAAGCTCAATCCCCGGCGGGGCTTCGAACGGAAAAGAGAGCACATTGGTCGGTTTATCTTTGCCGCGATAGGTGTGATTCAGCTCATGGCTTTCAGCTTCATCCACCACGCGCACCGTGACTTCGCTCTCTTCCTGGAACTGCGGCAAAACCGCTTCCAGCCAGCGGCGAAAATCAGATTCTGCCGGTAAGCCGGCGGGTTTTTCGCAGGCAAGTTGTAAATCGAGAATTACGGTGCTCATTTCTGCTCCTGCGCAGCCTGTTGCAGGGCCAGCGCGTCACGTTTGCGCTCTTCTGCCTGCGCATCTCGCCGTTTTTGATCGGCGGCTTCCCAGGCTTCATAAGCAATTACCACTCTTGCCACCACCGGGTGACGGACCACATCTTCACTGTGGAAGAAGTTAAAGCTGATCTCTTCTACACCGGAAAGCACTTCAATCGCATGACGCAGGCCAGACTTAAGGTTACGCGGCAGGTCAATTTGCGTGACGTCGCCGGTAATCACCGCTTTGGAGTTGAAGCCAATACGGGTCAGGAACATCTTCATCTGTTCGATAGTGGTGTTTTGGCTTTCATCGAGAATGATAAAAGCATCGTTCAGGGTACGCCCACGCATATAGGCGAGCGGCGCGACCTCAATCACGTTACGTTCGATCAGTTTCTCTACGCGCTCAAAGCCCAGCATTTCGAACAGGGCATCATAAAGCGGGCGCAGGTAGGGATCGACCTTCTGGCTCAAATCACCCGGCAGGAAGCCCAGCTTTTCGCCCGCTTCCACCGCCGGACGCGTCAACATGATGCGACGAACTTCCTGACGCTCCAGCGCATCAACCGCTGCAGCCACGGCCAGATAGGTTTTCCCCGTACCCGCCGGGCCGATGCCGAAGGTGATATCGTGGTCGAGGACATTGGCGACATACTGCGCCTGGTTCTGCGTGCGGGGCTTGATCACGCCACGCTTGGTCTTGATATTGACCGACTTGCCGAACTCAGGAATGCTTTCGGCACTTTGCTCCAGCACGCGGCTCTCTTTGATCGCCAGGTGAATTTGCTCAGGGTCGATATCCGGAATATGGCCACGCACCGGCGCGGTGTCCACATACAGGTCGCGCAGTATACGGGCAGCCGCATCAACAATCAGCGCTTTACCCACCAGCTTAAAAGCGTTGTCACGGCGGTTGATCTCGATCCCCAGACGGCGCTCAAGCTGTTTGATGTTGTCATCAAAGGGACCACACAGGCTCAGCAGGCGGGTGTTGTCTGTTGGCTCTAACGTAATTTCGCGTGTTTCAATATTCAAACTAATCCTTTGGGTCGCTCAGGGCCAGTTGAGGAGAATAATCAGAGGCTATCAACGCCGTCGGGTGCCGGGCCATAACGAAAGTATTTATGGCGCAACCGAAAGGCGCAAGCACTGAAGGAGATATTTGGGCTGCGCTTGCGGAAAGCAAGGGTAAGCCGATGATTTGTTGCGGCGAACCTGCGAGGTCCGCCGCAATTATTCGCGGGTTCAAGGCTGGAAAGTCCCGACGCCAAGCTCATTTTCTTTGCGTGTGCGGGCAATCACGGCTGACGGGGTCTCGACCGAACGCAGGGTCATCTGTTCTTCTTTCAGCACCACCACGCCGCGCATTGAGTTGGTATGAACCTCGACGATTTCAACATCGACGAACTTACCAATCATCTCTGGCGTCCCTTCGAAGTTCACCACTCGGTTACATTCGGTGCGTCCGGCCAGCTCCATCACGTTTCTGCGCGAGAGTCTTTCCACCAGGATACGCTGAACCGTGCCCAGCTTACTACGGCTCCAGTTCATCACCTGCTGGTTAATGCGCTGCTGCAGCAGCCACAGGCGCTCTTTTTTCTCTTCATCACTGACGTCGTCCGGTAAATCCGCAGCCGGCGTGCCTGGACGGGCAGAGTAGATAAAGCTGAAGCTGGTATCGAAATTTATTTCGCCAATCAGCTTCATGGTTTGCTCGAAGTCCTGCTGGGTTTCACCAGGGAAGCCGATGATAAAGTCCGAACTCATCTGCATCGCCGGACGCGCAGCCAACAGTTTACGGATCGTGGACTTGTATTCCAGCGCAGTATGGGAGCGCTTCATCAAGGTCAGAATGCGGTCCGAACCACTTTGCACCGGCAGATGCAGGAAGCTCACCAGCTCTGGCGTATCACGATAGACATCAATAATGTCGTCGGTGAATTCAATTGGGTGGCTGGTGGTGAAGCGAATGCGGTCAATGCCATCAATCGCGGCAACCAGACGCAGCAGGTCGGCGAAACAGCAGATCCCGCCGTCGAACGTTTCCCCACGATAGGCATTCACGTTCTGGCCAAGCAGGTTGACCTCTCGGACGCCCTGAGACGCCAGCTGAGCGATTTCAAACAGGATGTCATCGCTTGGACGGCTAACCTCTTCGCCACGCGTGTAAGGCACCACGCAGAAGGTACAATATTTGTTGCAGCCTTCCATGATCGAAACAAAAGCCGACGGGCCATCGGCGCGCGGCTCTGGCAGACGGTCAAACTTCTCAATTTCCGGGAAGCTGATATCGACGACCGGGCTTTTGGTGCCTTGCACGGTGTTGATCATTTCAGGCAGGCGGTGCAGCGTCTGCGGGCCAAAGACAATGTCCACACAGGGCGCACGCTGGCGAATCAGATCGCCTTCCTGTGACGCCACGCAGCCACCGACGCCGATCACCAGTTCAGGATTTTTCTCTTTCAGCAGTTTCCAGCGCCCAAGCTGATGGAACACTTTTTCCTGCGCCTTCTCACGAATTGAACAGGTATTGAGCAGCAGGACATCGGCCTCTTCAGCAACCTCTGTCAGGGTGTAGCCATGCGTGCTGTTTAACAGGTCCGCCATTTTTGATGAATCATATTCATTCATCTGGCAGCCCCAGGTTTTAATAAGAAGTTTTTTTGTCATCTGCTCGTAACCGCTAATAGGCCTGGAAAAATCCGGTACACTAAGGGTAACAGAATTAGCCCTGGCAAGGCCAGGTGAAGGGCGTTCGGATGGCCTCAAGGACAGGAATTTTATGACAGAAATGACGCAAAAATGGGATGTCACCGTAGTCGGTGGCGGAATGGTGGGTGCGGCTTTGGCCAGTGGGCTGGCCGCGCAGGGATTCAAGGTCGCAGTGCTGGAGCCACATGAACCTGCTGAGTTTGACGCCGACAGCAATCCGGATGTGCGGATCTCGGCGATTGGTGCCGCGTCTGTTGCGCTGCTGAAGCAGCTTGAAGTATGGCCGTTGATACAAAGAATGCGCTGCACCCCTTATCGCAAACTCGAAACCTGGGAGTGGCACACGGCGCAGGTGAATTTTGATGCGCAGTCACTGGGTCTGCCAGAGCTGGGCTATATGGTTGAGAACAGCGTATTGCAGCGGGCGTTGTGGCAACGCTTGCAGCAGGAGGGGGTGGAGCTGATTTCTCCGGCCAGATTGCAGGCGATGCAGCCTGGTAACGGCGGATGGCAGTTAACCTTAGAGAATGGTGACAGGCTGTTGACGAAGTTGGTGGTGGGCGCGGACGGGGCCAACTCGCAGGTTCGCCAGCTGGCGGGAATGGGGATCCGTGGCTGGAATTACGCACAGTCCTGTATGTTGATCAGCGTGCGCTGTGAACAGGATGCGGGCGACTGCACCTGGCAGCAGTTTACGCCGGATGGCCCACGGGCATTTCTGCCGTTGTTCGACCGTTGGGCATCGCTGGTCTGGTACGACAGCCCGGCCAGAATACGCCAGCTTCAGGCGATGAATATGGCGCAGCTTGGCCAGCAGATCGCCACCCATTTCCCGGCGCGTCTGGGAAAGGTCACGCCGGTTTCAGCAGGCTCTTTCCCCCTGGTTCGCCGCCACGCCACGCGCTATGTGCTGTCGGGGCTGGCGCTGGTCGGTGATGCCGCGCATACCATCAACCCGCTGGCCGGGCAGGGCGTTAATCTGGGCTATCGCGACGTGGATGCGCTGATTGATACGCTGGTGGCATCACGCGACCGCGCGGAAGACTGGGCATCGGAAGGGGTACTCAAGCGTTATCAACGTAAGCGTCAGACTGATAATCTGCTGATGCAAAGTGGCATGGACCTGTTCTACTTCGCATTCAGCACGCCGGTTGCGCCTTTACGGATTGTGCGTAACCTGGGGCTGATGGTGGCAGAACGTTCGGGCGTGTTGAAACGTCAGGCATTGAAGTACGCGCTGGGATTGTAACTCTCGGGCGAGATTCATGGGTTGTGGTGGCAGGTTGTCACCACTCCGTGCTGGTAAATGTCTTTGAGAAGAGACAAACGTCAGACGTAAAAAAGCCCGCTTTAGCGGGCTTCTTCACTTACTGGCTGGGGTGCAGGGATTCGAACCCCGGAATGCTGGTATCAGAAACCAGTGCCTTACCGCTTGGCGACACCCCAATTAGGTGTTGCGATCTGCGCTGCAAATCGTCTTTTTATGGCTGGGGTGCAGGGATTCGAACCCCGGAATGCTGGTATCAGAAACCAGTGCCTTACCGCTTGGCGACACCCCAATAAAATTGGTGGCTACTACGGGAATCGAACCTGTGACCCCAGCATTATGAGTGCTGTGCTCTAACCAGCTGAGCTAAGTAGCCTAATTTTACTGCGTCTAACTGTACATCGTGTTCTTTCAGTCTGGCTGGGATACCTGGATTCGAACCAGGGAATGCCGGTATCAAAAACCGGTGCCTTACCGCTTGGCGATATCCCAATGTCCGTTTCAAAGCACAAAAACCATCAGAAAAAACTGGCTGGGGTACCTGGATTCGAACCAGGGAATGCCGGTATCAAAAACCGGTGCCTTACCGCTTGGCGATACCCCATCCGTGCAAAACCGTTTTGGAAATGGTGCGGGAGGCGAGACTTGAACTCGCACACCTTGCGGCGCCAGAACCTAAATCTGGTGCGTCTACCAATTTCGCCACTCCCGCAAAAAAGATGGTGGCTACGACGGGAATCGAACCTGTGACCCCAGCATTATGAGTGCTGTGCTCTAACCAGCTGAGCTACGTAGCCATCTTTTTTTCGCGTTACCTTCATCGGCGTTGCGGGGCGCATTATGCGGAGTTGACCTGTTAGCGTCAACAATTTTTTTAGCGTTTTTTCCCAGAAACCTGTCGTTTGTCTGGCTTATAACCAGCCTGGCGAATAAATCAGCAAAATATGAAGGTAATCAGCGAATTTCTCAAAAATAACGGGCCGCTGGCGGCCCGTTTTCTCACCCAAAGCAGTCGCTTATTTGTAAGCTGACTGGTGAACGCCTACCGCGCGCCCAGACGGATCGTCCATGGTTTTGAACGCTTCGTCCCACTCAATAGCTTTTGCTGACGAACAGGCCACTGACGGGCCGCCAGGCACGCATTCAGCAGCGCTTGCCAGAGGGAACTGCTCTTCAAAGATTTCACGGTACAAATAGCCTTCTTTTGAGGTCGGCGTGTTGTAAGGGAAACGGAAGTGAGCCGTCTGCAGTTGCTGATCGCTGACCTGCTTCGCCGCGACTTCTTTCAGCGTATCAATCCAGCTGTAGCCAACGCCGTCAGAGAACTGCTCTTTCTGGCGCCAGGCAACGCTTTCCGGCAGATAAGAGGAGAAGCATTCGCGCAGAATGTGTTTTTCCATTTTGCCGTTGGTGCCGCACAGCTTGTCCGCAGGGTTGATGCGCATCGCCACGTCGAGGAATTTTTTATCCAGGAAAGGAACGCGCGCTTCCACGCCCCAGGCCGACATCGCTTTGTTGGCACGCGCACAGTCAAACATATGCAGCGCCAGCAGTTTACGGACGTTTTCTTCATGGAATTCTTTGGCGTTCGGCGCCTTATGGAAGTACAGGTAGCCGCCAAACACTTCATCAGCCCCTTCGCCAGACAACACCATCTTAATGCCCATCGCTTTGATCTTACGTGACATCAGGTACATCGGCGTGGAAGCACGGATAGTGGTCACGTCATAGGTTTCAATGTGATAGATCACATCGCGGATCGCATCCAGACCTTCCTGCACGGTGAAATGGATCTCGTGGTGCACGGTACCCAGATGTTCAGCAACAGATTTAGCCGCTTTCAAATCCGGCGAACCTTCCAGACCGACGGCAAAGGAGTGCAGCTGCGGCCACCAGGCTTCGCTTTTATCCTGATCCTCTACACGCTTGGCGGCGTATTTTTTGGTCACAGCAGAGATGATGGACGAGTCCAGACCGCCAGACAGCAGCACGCCGTAAGGCACGTCTGACATCAGGTGGCTTTTAACTGCTTCTTCCAGCGCATCTTTCAGCTCAACGGCGTCGGTTTTATTGTGTTCAACGGCTTCATAGCTGAACCAGTCACGCTGCCAGTAACGGCGGATTTCCCCGTCGGTGCTGGACATGTAGCTTCCTGGAGGGAACTCTTTGATTGATTTGCACACCGGCACCAGCGCTTTCATTTCTGAAGCAACGAACAGGTTGCCGTGCTCATCGTTGCCCATATAAAGCGGGATAATACCAATATGGTCACGACCAATCAGGTAGGTGTTTTTCACGCTGTCATACAGGATAAACGCGAACATGCCTTGCAGATCGTCGAGGAAATCAACGCCCTTTTCCTGATACAGCGCCAGAATCACTTCACAGTCTGATTCTGTCTGGAATTCGTAGCGATCGCTCAGCTCTGCACGCAGCGCCTGATGGTTATAAATCTCACCGTTCACGGCCAGAACATGGGTATGGGCTGCGTTATAAAGTGGCTGAGCACCGTTGTTGACGTCAACAATCGACAGACGCTCGTGCGCCAGAATCGCGTTATCATTGGCATAGACGCCGGACCAGTCCGGGCCACGGTGACGCATCAGACGGGAAAGCTCGAGGGCTTTCTTACGCAGTTCAACAGGATCGCTTTTGAGATCCAGTACACCAAAAATAGAACACATAGCTAACTCCCTAACGACATCCCTGAACGGTGATGATGATGATTCGTGAATAAACCAGAGCGACAGTTATCGCCGATGTATAAGAAAATGCTCTATATCATCGATGTGAGCAAGCGTTTTAGCTTTTCTCTGAAAAATAGTCTGTTGACCTGCGGTAAATGTTGATGGATCCACAAAGAATCGCGGTGTTTATTGTTGAATCGATAATTATTTGATGGGGGTGGCTGAATTTTGAGCAGGGGCAGGGCAATAAAAAGCCCGACGCGCTGGCCGGGCTGATATTCAGATAATGTCGATATCGGCAACCGAGGGATAAATCCAGCTCGGTCGGAACGGCATGGCGTCCACGTCACTGAGGGTGGAAACCCCTGACAGCACCAGGATGGTTTCCAGACCCGCCTGGAAGCCGGCCAGAATATCCGTGCGCAGGTTGTCTCCGACGATCACCGTTTCTTCCGAATGGGCCTGCATCTTGTTTAAGGCAGCGCGGATAATCCATGGGCTGGGCTTGCCGACATAGAACGGCTGGCGGCCGGAGATCTTCTCAATCCCGGCGCAAAGGGCGCCACAGGCAGGGACAAAGCCGCGTGCATGGGTGTCGGGATTGGTGGCAATAAAGCGCGCGCCATTGGCAACATGGAAGGCGGCCTTATGCATCATATCCCAGTTAAAGGAACGCGTTTCGCCCACGATAACGAAATCCGGGTTGACGTCAGTAATGGTAAAACCGGCTTTATACAGCTCATGGATCAGCGCGCCTTCACCAACAACATAGGCTTTTTTCCCTTCCTGGCGGCGCAGGAAATCGGCCGTTGCCATTGCGGAGGTATAAAAGACGCTATCCGGCAGATCGATCCCGGCAGAAGCAAAACGGTTCGCAAGATCCATTGAGGTCTGGGAAGGGTAGTTGGTCAGCACCACCAGCGGCATGCCTTTTTCCATGATCCGCTGCAGGAACTCATTGGCGCCAGGCACGGCGGTGTTGTCATGCATTAGTACGCCATCGATATCGCAGATGACATTTTTTATTGTGGCAGTTTCACTGTCCGACAGGGTCAAAGCGCTCATTAACCTTCCAGTAAATGTTGTAATAAGATGCCGTTAAGCATGGCCCGTTTCGCCAGCGCAAACGCGCCAATGGCAGAACGATGATCAATCTCTGAGCGTACCACCGGCAGATTCTTGCGGAAAGCTTTCAGAACCTGAGTATTGATACAGCCCTCTATGGCCGCCAACAGCACTTTATCGGCTTCGGTAATTTCACCGGCAATCACCACTTTCTGCGGATTGAACAGGTTGATGGCAATCGCAATCGCCTTGCCAAGGTGCCGCCCAACGTAATCGATAACTTCCACTGCCAACGCATCGCCCCGGTTGGCGGCTTTGCAAATCTTCGGCATCTGACAGTCATCCAGCGTCAGCGAGCTGGGGTAGCCCTGTGTGAGCAGATGGCGCACCCTGTTTTCAATAGCACCATTGGCGGCGATGGTTTCCAGACAGCCAAAGTTGCCACAGTGGCAGCGTTCACCGAGCGCATCGACCTGAATATGTCCCAACTCGCCAACATTGCCGTTGCTGCCGAGGAAAATATGGCCATTGGCGATAATGCCGGCGCCGGTTCCACGGTGAACGCGCACCAAAATGGAGTCGGCACAATCGCGTGATGCACCAAAGTAGTGCTCTGCGAGGGCGAGGCTGCGGATATCGTGACCGACAAAGCTGGTGACGTTAAAGCGCTTTTGCAGATTCGCCACTAACGGCCAGTGATGAACATGGATATGCGGCATGTATTTAATCACACCGTTATTTGGATCAACCAGGCCGGGAAGAATGACCGAGATGGCGATCAGTTCACGCACCTTGCGCTGGTGCTGCTCGCTGAAGCTGGCGATGGCATTGAAGAGGGCATTTTCCAGCGTTTCCTGGGTGCGTTCCGGCAGCGCGTAGTCTTCCTGCGCCAGCGATTTTCCGCTCAGGTCGAATAAGGTCAGGGTGGCATCGCTGCGGCCAAGACGCACACCGATGGTGTGGAAGCCGCGGGTTTCAGTAATGATGGAAATCGCGCGGCGGCCTCCGGTAGAGGCCTGCTGATCGACTTCTTTGATCAGCCCACGTTCAATCAGTTGGCGGGTGATTTTGGTGACGCTGGCGGGGGCTAACTGGCTATGCTCAGCAATCTGGATGCGCGAAATCGGCCCTTGCTGGTCGATAAGCCGGTAAACGGCCGCGCTGTTGAGTTGCTTAACTAAATCGACATTTCCTATTTGAGCCTGGCCGCCAGTGGTCATACAGTATCTACTCGCTTAAGACTTCGTCACCATTAACGATAGTCTGGATTATTTTGTAGTCACGGGTGAAAACAGTCAGGTTAGCCACTTTTCCGGCTTCGATCGATCCTAACTTTTTCTCAACACCCATAGCCCGTGCAGGGTACAACGTTGCCATTCGCAGCGTTTCGTCCAGTGAGATACCAACATGTTCAACGCTGTTCGCGACAGCTTCAATCATAGTCAGCGCCGAACCACTGAGCGTACCGTTCTCGTCAACGCAGAGTCCATCGCGATAGTATATTGTTTTTCCTGCAAAAATGAACTGGTCAATGGATGCACCCGCCGGTGCGGTGGCATCGGTCACCAGGATCAGTTTGTCGCCTTTGATGCGTTTGGCATTACGGATGTTAGCGTAGTGAACATGTAAACCGTCAGCAATGATACCGCAGTAGACATTAGGCGAATCAAACAGCGCCCCAATCAGGCCCGGCTCACGGCCGGTAATGGTTGGCATGGCGTTATATAGATGGGTCGCGAAGCTGACGCCGGCGCTGATGCCGATGCGCGCTTCATCATGGGTCGCATGCGAGTGCCCGGCGGAGATAACGATACCGGCTTCGCTGAGCTGACGGATCACCGCACTGTCAACCTGCTCAGGCGCCAGGGTGATTTTACCGATCACATCCGCATTAGCGCAAAGAAACTCCACCAGCGCCGGCTCGGGCGTGCGGATCAATTTAGGGTCATGGGTGCCCGGTTTTCTTGGGCTTAACCATGGGCCTTCAAGATGTAAACCCAGCGCTTTATTGGCATTTTGCGCCAGATAAGCACGCATCACTTCCACCGCACGCTTCATCATCTCGTCGGTGCTGGTAATCAGGGTTGGCAGATAGCTGGTGCAACCAGAGCGTTCATTGGCCTGCTGCATGGTGGTCAGCGTTTCGACGCTCAGCGCGTTGATATCATCATTAAACTGGACGCCACCACAGCCGTTCAGCTGCAGATCGATAAAGCCGGGAGCAATTATCGCACCACCCACGTCACGCGTTGTAACGCCAGCAGGAATATCACTCAGGGCGCAAACGCGCTCAATCATGCCATCTGCAATGATAACAGCATGATTATCCAGTATTTCGTGGCCGGTATAGATTCGGCCATGGGTTAATGCGTACATAATTTTCTCCCGGCTAATTCCAACGTGGTTTACAGATTTTTGACGTTTTCTGCTTCCATCTCGCGGAAATATTTAACAGTTTTGACTTTCAGTTCCATGGTTGCTGGCTCATCACAGACCACCACAGATTTGGCGTGCAGCTGAAGGCAGCTGATAGTCCACATATGGTTCACATTGCCTTCAACCGCGGCCTGCAGCGCCTGCGCTTTAACATGGCCAATCACCAGAATCATCACTTCTTCGGCATCTAACAGCGTACCCACGCCGACAGTCAGCGCATATTTCGGCACCTGATCCACATCGCCATCGAAGAAGCGTGAGTTGGCCACGCGCGTGTCATGCGTCAGGGTTTTGATGCGGGTACGTGAAGCCAGAGATGAAGCAGGTTCGTTAAAAGCAATGTGACCGTCGTTGCCGACACCGCCCATAAACAAATTAATTTTACCGTAGGAACGGATCTTCTCTTCATACTGGCGACATTCTGCGTCAATATCTGGCGCATTGCCATTCAGAAGGTTGATGTTTTCCGGTTTAATATCAACGTGATCGAAAAAGTTGCGGTACATGAAGCTGTGATAGCTTTCCGGGTGCTCTTTTGGCAGGCCGACATATTCGTCCATATTAAAGGTCACCACATTTTTAAAGCTAACCTGGCCTGCTTTATGCATATCGATTAAATGCTTGTACGCTTCCAGTGGGGTCCCACCGGTTGGCAGACCGAGGACGAAAGGACGGTCCGCGGTCGGGTTGAAAGCGTTAATGCGATTGACGATATGGCGGGCGGCCCATTTTCCAACCTGGGTCGGGGTAGCTAAAGGAATCAGTCTCATGTTTCACCTCATAGTAACAAGCAGTTTTAAGGGAGTCAGACGGTGTCCGGGGATCAGTTAGGCTTAAGCGTAACGCGCCCTGTCCGGTATCGGCGAGGAATAAATCCGTCTTGATAATTCGGATCATAAAATAAGTTTGAGGTGATAGCCAGCCTGACAGCTATTTTTGTCTGTGATTAGGTGATAAAAGTCACAAACAGAGCGAATTAATTTGCGAAGCGAATTAATTTCTTTTTACACTCCGTACCGTGGTTAAACTGTCTTACAGAAACCAACTAGCCGTGATAAAAACAGAAAGCGGCTATTTGCGCTTAGCGGATCTCAAAGGGGGAAATGTGAATATACTCGGGTTCTTTCAAAGGTTAGGGCGGTCGTTACAGCTGCCAATCGCTGTACTGCCGGTCGCAGCGTTGATGCTACGCTTCGGCCAGCCAGATTTACTCAATATGCCGTTCATCGCTCAAGGTGGCGGCGCGATTTTTGACAACCTCGCACTAATTTTCGCCATCGGTGTTGCGTCAACCTGGTCGAAAGACAATGCCGGTGCTGCGGCTCTGGCGGGTGCGGTAGGTTACTTTATCCTGACCAAATCAATGGTCACCATCAACCCAGCGATCAATATGGGTGTGTTGGCCGGTATCATTACCGGGCTGGTTGCCGGTGCAACCTACAACCGTTGGTCCGATATCAAGCTGCCTGACTTCCTGAGCTTCTTCGGTGGCCGACGCTTTGTCCCGATCGCGACCGGCTTCTTCTGTCTGATTCTGGCCGCCGTGTTTGGCTACATCTGGCCACCGGTTCAGGCCGCTATCCACGCCGGTGGTGAATGGATTGTGTCTGAAGGGGCGTTTGGTGCTGGCGTGTTCGGCTTCGTTAACCGTCTGCTGATCCCAACCGGTCTGCATCAGGTGCTGAATACCATCGCCTGGTTCCAGATTGGTGAGTTCCATAATGCGGCAGGTGCAGTATTCCACGGTGATATCAACCGCTTCTACGCCGGTGATGGCACCGCGGGCATGTTTATGTCTGGTTTCTTCCCAATCATGATGTTTGGTCTGCCTGGCGCCGCGTTAGCGATGTACCTGGCTGCACCGAAAGAGCGTCGTCCAATGGTGGGTGGCATGCTGCTGTCAGTGGCGATTACCGCCTTCCTGACCGGTGTGACCGAGCCGCTGGAATTCCTGTTCATGTTCCTGGCGCCGATGCTGTATCTGATCCATGCGCTGTTAACCGGTATCAGCCTGTATATTGCGACCGCACTGGGTATCCATGCCGGCTTCTCCTTCTCAGCAGGTGCGATTGACTACGCGTTAATGTACAACCTGCCGGCGGCCAGCAAAAACGTCTGGATGCTGTTGGTGATGGGCGTGGTGGCATTTGGTATCTACTTTGTGCTGTTCACCGCGGTGATCCGCATGTTCAACCTGAAAACCCCGGGTCGTGAAGATACCAGCGCGGACGTGGTCGACAGTGAAGCCAACAGCAATACCGAAGAAGGGCTGAACCAGCTTTCCCAGCAGTATATTGCCGCGATTGGCGGTTCCGATAACCTGCAAATCATTGATGCCTGTATTACCCGTCTGCGTCTGTCGGTGAAAGATGCTGGCCTGGTCAACGATGCCGCCTGTAAGCGCCTGGGTGCTTCCGGTATTGTTAAGCTGAACAAACAAACCGTTCAGGTTATTGTTGGTGCGAAAGCTGAATCCATCGCGGAAGTGATGAAGAAACTGATTGCTAAAGGCCCGATTGCGGCCTGGTCCTCCACCACAGCACCTGCTCCTCAGGCGGTGAAAGTGGCGCCTCAGGCAGTGCCTAACGCCCCTAAAGGCATCATTGCTTCGCTGGTTGCGCCGGTAAGCGGTGAGGTTGTGGCACTGGAACAGGTCCCGGATGAAGCCTTCGCCAGCAAAGCGGTCGGTGATGGCCTGGCGATCAGGCCAACCAGCAGCACGGTGCTGTCTCCTGCTGCCGGTACCGTGGTGAAAATCTTCAACACCAACCATGCCTTCTGTCTGGAAACAGAGAACGGCGCTGAGATTGTGGTGCATATGGGGCTGGATACCGTGGGACTGGAAGGCAAAGGCTTTACCCGTCTGGTGGAAGAAGGTGCTCAGGTGACTGCCGGTCAGCCGGTACTCGAGATGGATCTGGCCTTCCTTAATGCCAACGCCCGCTCGATGATCAGCCCGGTGGTGGTCAGCAATATCGATGACTACAGCGGCATCACGCTGGTAGCCGGTCAAACCGTCGTGGCAGGTGAAAGTCGCCTGTTCGATATTAACGGCTAAACGCTGATTGCGTTACAATGAACGGGCGGGAAGCAATTCCCGCCCTTTTTTTATCGTTATCCCGCAACAAACGGTTGTTTCCCTTCCCGGCTTTGTGGATCATACTCCGTTATTTCACGCACTTCTTATGCTAAGCATTACTGAGGAAATTAAGATGAGTGAGGCTGAAGCCCGCCCAACTAACTTTATTCGTCAGATCATCGACGAAGATCTGGCGACCGGTAAGCATGCCAGCGTGCATACCCGCTTCCCGCCGGAACCGAATGGTTATCTGCACATTGGCCATGCCAAGTCTATCTGTCTTAACTTTGGTATTGCGCAAGATTATCAAGGCCAGTGCAACTTGCGTTTTGATGACACCAACCCGGTCAAAGAAGACCTGGAGTTTGTTGAGTCGATCAAACAAGACGTGCAGTGGTTGGGCTTCGAGTGGACGGGCAACGTTCGCTACTCCTCTGACTATTTCGACCAGCTGCATAACTACGCCGTTGAGTTGATCAACAAAGGCCTGGCCTATGTTGACGAACTGAGCCCGGAACAGATCCGTGAATATCGCGGAACCCTGACCGCGCCTGGCAAAAATAGCCCGTACCGCGATCGCACGGTTGAAGAGAACCTGGCGCTGTTTGCAAAAATGCGCAACGGTGAGTTTGCCGAAGGGACTGCCTGCCTGCGTGCAAAAATCGATATGGCTTCCAGCTTTATCGTGATGCGCGATCCGGTGCTGTACCGCATTAAGTTTGCCGAGCATCATCAGACCGGTAACAAGTGGTGCATCTATCCCATGTATGACTTCACCCACTGCATTTCCGATGCGCTGGAAGGGATCACACATTCACTCTGCACGCTGGAGTTCCAGGATAACCGCCGCCTGTATGACTGGGTGCTGGATAACATCACTATCCCAATGCATCCACGCCAGTACGAGTTCTCTCGCCTGAATCTGGAATACGCCATTATGTCCAAGCGTAATCTGAATCGTCTGGTGACTGACAAGATTGTTGAAGGCTGGGATGACCCGCGCATGCTGACCGTTTCCGGTCTGCGCCGCCGTGGATATACCGCCGGTTCAATCCGCGAGTTCTGCCGCCGTATTGGCGTGACCAAACAGGACAACATCGTGGAAATGGCTTCGCTGGAATCCTGTATCCGCGACGATCTCAACGAGAACGCGCCGCGTGCGATGGCGGTGCTGGATCCGGTTAAGCTGGTGATTGAAAACCTGCCGGCGAATCACGAAGAGATCATCACCATGCCTAATCATCCGAATAAGCCGGAGATGGGTACGCGTGACGTTCCGTTCAGCCGCGAGATCTATATCGATCGGGCGGACTTCCGCGAAGAAGCGAACAAGCAGTATAAGCGTCTGGTGCTGGGCAAAGAAGTTCGCCTGCGCAACGCCTACGTGATCAAAGCTGAACGCATCGCGAAGGATGAAGAGGGCAATATTACCTGCCTGTTCTGTACCTGCGATACCGAGACCTTAAGCAAAGATCCGGCTGATGGCCGTAAAGTGAAAGGCGTTATCCATTGGGTATCTGCAGAACATGCACTGCCTGCTGAATTCCGCCTGTATGACCGTCTGTTCAGCGTGCCAAATCCGGGCGCGGCAGAAGACTTTATGACCACAATTAACCCAGAGTCTTTGCTGATCCGTCAGGGATTTGTCGAGCCTGGTCTGCAGAAGGCAGAAGCCAACAGCCCGTATCAGTTCGAACGTGAAGGCTACTTCTGTGCTGACAGCCGTTATTCCAGTGCCAACAATCTGGTGTTCAACCGCACCGTTGGCCTGCGCGATACCTGGGCAAAAGCGGGCGAGTAACGCTCTCTGATTGCCAGACAAGAACGCAGCCTTCGGGCTGCGTTTTTTTTGTGAAGAAAACCAGACGCGATTCAATATCTAAGAATTTTACTAAACAAGACCGTCAGCCAGTCATTAATACGCTAAGGAGATGTTGTCTTTCTGTAATTAGAATACATTCGTGAAATATTATTTAATCTTAATCTTAATCTTAATCTTAATCTTAATCTTAATTGAGTAAGTCCGAATTAAATTAGCGAGCTATTGATATCCTTTCATTAATAACTGCCATTTTTGTGCCGCCGCTCATACTTTCTTCTTTCACTTTTAAATAGTTATTGATAATTCGCGTCGCGAAAAATATCATCGGCTTTGAGTTTCGTCGGTTAGAGGATGCTTGTAACCAATTGATATCATGGCTCAGAATGGGTCATAACTCTTATGGAAGAGGGGTTATCTATGTCTGCTTTTACCTCATCACGTCACGTGATTGCGGGCGCACTCGCCTGCTGTACGCTGTTATCTGTTCCGCTCTATATTCCTGCTGCTACAGCCGCCGGGTTTTTTGATGATGCCTCATTAACGGGCGGCGTTTATTACTGGCAACGCCACCGGGAAAGAAAGGATCTCAATCCTGATAGCGATAAGTTTGGCCAGTATCAGCAAAATCTCCACCATTCTACCTTTAACAGTAATATGGATTTTTCATCGGGTTATGTTGCCGATATTATTGGACTGGATTTAGCGCTATTTGGCGCGCTGGAAATGTCAGATAAAGGCCCGGCAGCGCCAAATGAAATTGGCTTCAGCGATGCCAATACGCGCTGGGATGAAAAATGGAGCGGAGATAAAAACGGTGCCAGCCTTTATAAGGCGGCATTGAAAGTAAAGCTTAACGATTACTGGCTGCGGGCCGGTTATTTACAGCCGCAGGGACAGACGCTGCTGGCGCCAAACTGGAGTTTTTTACCGGGCACTTATCGCGGAGCCGAGCTTGGCACCCAGATTGATTTTGCTGATGCAGGGGCACTATCACTCTCCTATATGTGGAGCGATGAGTATAAGGCCCCCTGGTATCGCAACACCTATCACTTCCGCAAGGCGGATGGAAAAACGGGCATCCCGTATCTACATTCGATAGGGGCAAAATACGACTTCAAAAACGACCTGCTGTTGGAAGGCGCTTTTGGTCAGGCGGCCGGTTATATGTACCAGTACTTCACCAAACTCTCTTACGCGTTTGCGCTGGCTGAAAATCCGCTTACCACCAGCTGGCAATTCTATGGTGCCCGGGACAAAGAGCGCGGTGGCGCAGCCAACAGTAATGATGTCTATGACGGCCTGGCCTGGCTGCAGGCGCTGACCTTGGGTTACAGCGCGGGGCCTTTCGATCTGCGTCTTGAAGGCACCTGGGTCAAGGCCGAGGGAAATCAGGGCTTCTTCCTGCAACGCATGACGCCGGGTTATGCCACCTCAAACGGTCGGCTGGATGTCTGGTGGGATTCCCGTTCCGACTTTAACGCGAACGGCGAGAAAGCCCTGTTTGCCGGCGTGTTGTATGAGCTGAAAGGCTGGGGCCTGCCGGGCCTTTCGATCGGCACCTCCTATGCTTACGGCTGGGATGCCAAACCCAACAGCAAACCGATGTATAACCAACACACCCGTCTGAAAGAATCTGCCTGGAATCTGGACCTGCTTTACAAAGTGCAGGAGGGCAGGGCGAAAGACACCCTATTCAAGCTGCACTTCACCCGATTCAATAACCATTCCACCCTTCCCAGCTGGGGCGGCGGCTACGGCAATATCTTCCAGGATGAAAAGGATCTGAAATTTATCGTCACTGCACCCTTCACAATTTTGTGACGTGAGTCTTGCGGCGAAATGAAGAAAAACGACTTACCTACGGACAAGGAATAAAGGATGAAAAAGCTCAGAGCCAGTATGATATCGCTTGCGCTGATATCTGCGTTAGCCAGTGGTGGAGCAGCCGCCAACCAGCAGTTAATCGATCAAATCAGCCAGTTTGGCGTGAAGTACAAAGTGACGGACAATCTTGCCGCCCAGCATGGCGTGGATTGCGCCGGACTGGGGGCTGACTGGGCCTCCTGTAACCGCGCAACCATTAGCTTCACCAATCCTGGCCCCGCCATCGACAGCAAAGACTGGGCGATTTATATGTCTAACGTGCATGAAACGCTAAAGGTCGAAAGCGATCAGTTTCGCATGGTGCATATCGTCGGGGATTTAACCCGTCTGGAGCCGACAGACAAATTCAAAGGCATTGCGGCGGGTGAAACCATCGAGATCCCGATCGTGAATGAATACTGGCAGCTGTTTATTACCGATGTGATGCCGCGTTGGTATGCGACCTCTGGCGATGCCACGCCGAAAATCCTCGTCAGCACGGATACCGAGGAACTGACCGATTTTGTGGAGCCTTTTGGCACACAGTGGAAGCGCACCGCAGATGATAAGAACCTGTTGATGGATGCCCAGGGCCGCTTTACTAAAAACAGCGATGTCGCCCCGATGGCCGCGTCCACTTTACGTGGGCAAATCCTTCCCACCCCGTTGAAGGTTTCGGTGTTCTCTGATGATGCGGATCTCTCTGCTGGGGTCAAGCTGGAACTCGCAAGCCTGTCGGCAGAGAAAGCCGACGCCATACAGCAGCGTTTTGCGTTGATGGGTATCAAAGCGCAGCCCAATGGATACCCGATTACCACCCGGGTGAGCCAAAAAGGGTTCGATAAAAAGTTGGCCGTTCCGGGGGGATACACGCTGAATATTGGCAAGGACAAGGCTGAAGTGGTGGGTTATGACCAGAGCGGCGTGTTCTACGGTTTACAGTCGATCCTGTCGCTGATCCCGGCCGATGGCAGCCTGAAAGTGGCGACGTTAAAGGCCAGCGATGCGCCGCGTTTCCAATACCGTGCGGTGTTCCTTGATGTGGCGCGCAACTTCCACAGCAAAGAGGGGGTACTGCGCTTGCTTGACCAGATGGCGGCGTGGAAACTCAACGTTTTCCATTTCCATCTGACCGACGATGAAGGCTGGCGTATTGAAATTCCAGGCCTGCCGGAGTTAACCGAGATTGGCAGCAAGCGTTGTCATGATCTCGAAGAGAAGCGCTGTTTGCTGCCGCAGTTGGGATCGGGACCAAACAGTGATAACAGTGGCAGCGGTCATTTCAGCCGTCAGCAGTATATCGATATTGTAAAGTATGCTGATGCGCGCGGCATTCAGGTCATCCCGGAAATCGATATGCCGGCCCACGCCCGGGCAGCGGTAATCTCGATGGAAGCGCGTTACGATCGCTTGTTCAATGCCGGTCAGGAAAAAGAAGCCAATGAATTCCGCCTGCTTGATCCCAGCGACAATTCCAACACCACCTCCGTGCAGCTTTACGATCGCACCAGCTATCTCAATCCGTGCCTGAGCTCTTCGTTACGCTTTACCGATAAGGTGATAGGTGAAATTCAGGCGATGCATAACGCCGCCGGACAGCCGCTGAAGACCTGGCATTTCGGCGGGGATGAAGCCAAAAATATTCGCTTAGGATCCGGCTATTCGGATAAGAACACTCCCGTTGCAGGCACCGGTTTACTGGACTTAAGCCAGCAAGATAAGCCGTGGGCAAAATCTCAGGTCTGCCAGGTGATGATTGAAGAAGGAAAGATCGAAGACCTGGATCATCTGCCGAGCGACTTTGCCCTAAACGTCAGCAAGCAGGTTAAGGCACACGGTATCGGCAAGATGCACGCCTGGCAGGATGGTATTAAAGACGCTATAAATGCCAAAGCCTTTGCAACGGACAGGGTTGCGGTCAACTTCTGGGATACGCTGTTTTGGGGCGGTTTTGATTCTGCCAATGACTGGGCAAGCAAAGGTTATGACGTGATCGTCTCCAATCCGGATTACCTGTATCTCGATTTTCCTGCCGAGGTGAATCCGCTGGAGCGGGGATACTACTGGGGAACACGCTTTACCGATGAACGAAAAATCTTCCACTTCGCGCCGGATAACTTGCCACAAAACGCCGAGACTTCCGTCGATCGCGACGGCAAACCCTTCACGGCTAAAACTGACAAGCCCTGGCCCGGCGCTCACGGCATCTCCGCTCAACTGTGGAGTGAAACCACCCGTACCGACGCGCAGGTGGAGTACAAGCTTTTCCCTCGCATTCTTTCCGTGGCTGAACGCGCCTGGCACCGCGCAGCCTGGGAGCAGGATTATAAAGCCGGCAAAGAGTATACCGGCGGCAAAACTCGCTTTGTTGACCAGCAGGCTCAGCTGAAGGACTGGCAGCGGTTTGCCAATCTTCTGGGGCAACATGAGTTGGCAAAACTGGATAAAGCCGGCATTGCCTATCGCTTGCCGATACCCGGTGGGGTGGTGCAGGACGGGAAGCTGATGGTCAATACCGAGTTACCGGGCTTAGCCGTTGAGTACAGCCTGGACGAAGGGGCGACCTGGCAGCAGTGGCAGGCGGATCAACCGCCGGCGGCGGCGGGTAAGGTTTTGCTGCGTACGCGCAGTCCTGATGGTCTGCGCGTCAGCCGGACGGAAACGCTGTAACGGGTCTACAGGCAAAAAAAAACCGGTGAAAGATCACCGGTTTTTTGCTGTTAGTGTAGATTACTTGTCGTGCAGCGTCTCATCTTCACGGCAGTCACCGGTTGAGCAGTGACCATAAAGGTACAGGCTGTGGTTACTGAGTTTGATGCCGTGGCGCGTGGCAATATCACGCTGGCGAGCTTCGATGTTTTCATCACGGAACTCGATCACCTTGCCACAATCCAGGCAAATCAGATGATCGTGGTGATGCTGCTGAGTCAGTTCGAAAACGGATTTACCACCTTCGAAATTATGACGGGTAACGATCCCGGCATCATCAAATTGGTTAAGAACGCGGTAAACCGTCGCCAGACCAATCTCTTCGCCCATGTCAATCAGACGCTTATACAAGTCTTCCGCACTGACGTGATGGCCCTCAGGTTCCTGAAGTACTTCCAGAATTTTAAGTCGTGGAAGCGTGACTTTCAGGCCGGCCTTCTTTAATGCGGTGTTATTGTCAGTCATGCGGATATTGTCCTGTTACTTTGCTAGTCACTTTGTGGCTGAAAAGCCCTGAACATCGGTCGTCGCGAAAAGCCAAACGTCTCATTATAGAACTGATATTTCGAAATGAACACCGCTGATGCATCTCAATCAAGGGAGGTAAGGAGAAGAGTCGTTACGTCCGTGAGAGCAAGCGGTTGGGCTAACATTTCGCTCTGCCTCATCATAGTCGCTATTAGAGCGAAAGGCGCTGAGAAAGCGGGTGACCGATGGCGATATTTTACAGATTTGCAGATGAAAGTTACAAAAATGTGTCTATTACTTCTATAGAAAAAACCACTGGCCTGATGTGAGATACCTCCCAATCAGGCCGGTCTGATTACGCTTCCAGGATTTCTTTCAGCTGGAGCTCGTCATAAATCTGTTTGACCCACTGCTCGGTGCGCTCACTGGTGAGTTCTGGCTGACGATCTTCGTCAATAGCCAGACCGAGGAAGTGCTTATCATCCGCCAGCCCTTTCGAGGCTTCAAAATGGTAGCCTTCAGTTGGCCAGTGGCCGACGATCACCGCGCCTTTAGGCTCAATAATGTCGCGGATGGTGCCCATCGCGTCACAGAAGTACTCAGCGTAATCTTCCTGATCGCCACAGCCGAACAGCGCAACAAGCTTGCCGTTGAAATCAATTTCTTCCAACGTCGGGAAGAAATCATCCCAGTCGCACTGCGCTTCGCCGTAGTACCAGGTTGGGATACCGAGCAGCAGAATATCAAAGGCTTCAAGGTCTTCTTTGCTGCTTTTAGCGATATCATGAACTTCAGCCACCTCTTTACCGAGCTGCTTTTGGATCACTTTTGCAATGTTTTCTGTATTGCCCGTATCGCTGCCAAAGAAAATGCCTACGATTGCCATGACTTACTAACCTCTTGAAACGTATTGATAGGGTAAAGGCTGCTTATTACAGATACCGGCAATGATAGCAGACAGCTACAGGGGGATAAATGAGTAATCCGCCTGCTTTTGTCGCTTTGTGCTTCACCGGGGGGGGCTGAAAGCGCCTGTTCAGCGGTCCCGATCGGCCAACTGCGCCATGACCATTTCTTCAATCAGCTCGCTGCGGCTCATATTACGCTGCTCGGCAAGCTGGTTCAGAGCATCAACCGCGTCACTGTTCATTTTCAGTTCAACGCGCTTCAGCCCGCGCACCTTATCGCGCTTGAGCTGGTTGCGTTTGTTGATACGCAGCTGCTCATCACGCGTCAGCGGATTGGTTTTTGGTCGTCCCGGGCGACGGTCATCTGCGAACAGATCGATCGTGGTGCGGTCCGTGTTTTCTTTTGCCATAGAATCGTGATACTGAAAGGCTGGAGTTCTGATGGTTCAGGCCTGATGTCGGCTGAAATTCGTGCAGCGACAGATTTTTAGCGCGCCATCATACCCCAGCGAAAGTCATGACGACAATGATTTAGCCATCTCAGGATATAATTGTTTTTACAGCGCAAAAAAACGGCGGATTGCGCGCAAAACAGCATCAGGTTTCTCGGCATGGACCCAGTGTCCGGCACCGTTGACCACATGCGCGCGGGCTTTGGGAAACTGAGCCAGCAGGGCATCACGATATTCATCGGCCAGGTAGGGGGAACGTTCGCCGCGAATAAACAGCGCGGGATGCTCCCAGGCCGGAACCGGCTGCCAGCCAATAATCCGATCGTAGCACTGCCACAGCACCGGCACGTTAAACCGCCATTCCCCTTGCTGAAAGGATTTCAGCAGAAACTGAATCACGCCTTCTTCTTCTATTGTTTCACGCATCAGCGCTGCGGCATCGCTGCGTTGCGTAATGCCTGCTGCGGTGACCGCCTTCAGGGCCGCAAAAATCGTATCGTGATGGCGGGTCGGATAAGCGACCGGTGCCATATCGATAACCACCAGCTGCTCGATGCGTTCTGGCGCCAGCGCGGTTAACGCCATCGCCACTTTTCCGCCCATCGAATGTCCGATGACCGCGACCCGGTCAATCCCTTCGGCATCCAGCGTTTCCAGCACATCGCGGGCCATCGCCTGATAATCCATCTGGTCATCACGTGGCGATAAACCGTGGTTTCTCAGGTCGATCTGCACCAGCTGGCGATCGTCCTTTAACCCTCGCGCCAACACGGACAAATTATCAAGGCTGCCAAAAAGGCCGTGGATTAACACCACGGGAACCTCAAGGCGGGCGGATTGTTCAGATAGCAAGCGGGTATTCAATTTCATAACAAAGTTCTTACTGTTGAAACGAGGGGTTAGGGTATCATAGATTCACTTTTTCCTGCCGTGACGGCCAGAAAGCGCCCGCCAATCTTTTTGCGGCATATTCTGACTTTTACTGGTATCAGGGGCTGGCGCTACACCCCGGCAGGATTTAACTTTATAATCCTCGTGTTAGAGCTGGAACGATCCTGTGCGGCTTGTTCAGGCAGCGTACAGACCGGCTCTTATCAGCAATAAATTGTACTGGATCAAGATGAAAACTATTGAAGTCGACGAAGAGCTCTACCGTTATATCGCCAGTCACACTCAGCATATTGGTGAAAGCGCCTCTGACATTTTGCGTCGTATGCTTAAATTTACGGCCGGGCAAAAAGCGCCTGCTACCGCAGCGGTAACGGCATCTACAGCCGTGAGCGTCGCGAAAGACGCGGCGCCAGTGAAGGTGGAATCCCGCCCTCAGGACCGCGTTCGCGCGGTGCGTGAGCTGCTGCTGTCTGATGAATATGCTGAGCAGAAGAAAGCGGTTAACCGTTTTATGCTCATTTTGTCGACTTTGTATAATCAGGATCCCAAAGCTTTTGCCGCCGCGACCGAGTCACTGCTTGGCCGCACGCGCGTTTACTTTGCAGGTAATCAGCAGACCCTGGTACAGAATGGCACCCATACCAAGCCGCAACATATTCCCGGCACGCCGTATTGGGTGATCACCAACACCAACACAGGTCGCAAACGCAGCATGGTGGAACACATCATGCAGTCAATGCAGTTCCCTGCGGAACTCGCTGACAAGGTTTGCGGCACCCTCTAACTGATAAAGAAGCGTCAGGGAGAATCGCCAATGGCCAATCACCCCCGTGCAGGGCAACCCGCCCAGCAGAGTGATTTGATTAACGTTGCACAATTAACGTCACAGTATTATGTCCTGCAGCCCGATCTGAGCAACCCGGAACATGCGGTTAAATTCGGGACTTCTGGCCATCGCGGCAGTGCAGGTCGTCAGAGCTTTAACGAGACGCACATTCTGGCTATTGCTCAGGCGATTGCAGAAGAACGCAAAAAGAACGGCATTACCGGTCCTTGCTTCGTCGGCAAAGATACCCATGCGCTCTCCGAACCTGCGATCATTTCCGTACTGGAAGTGCTGGCCGCGAACGGTGTAGATGTGATTGTGCAGCTGGACAATGGCTATACGCCAACGCCTGCGATCTCCAATGCTATTCTGGAGCACAACAAAGTCGGTGGCCCTCAGGCCGATGGCATTGTGATCACGCCTTCGCACAACCCACCGGAAGATGGCGGCATTAAATACAACCCGCCAAATGGTGGCCCGGCTGACACTAACGTCACCAAAGTGGTTGAAGACCGTGCCAATGCTCTGATTAAAGATGGCCTGAAAGGCGTTAAGCGCATCGCGCTGGACAAAGCCTGGGAAAGCGGCCATCTGCAGGAAAAAGACCTGATCCAGCCTTACATTGAAGGCCTGGCGCAGATCGTTAACATTCCTGCCATTCAGAAAGCGGGCCTGAAAATTGGTGTCGATCCGTTAGGCGGTTCAGGGATTGCTTACTGGCAGCGTATTGCCGAGTTCTACAACCTTGATCTGACCATCGTGAACGATTCGGTTGATCAAACCTTCCGCTTTATGCACCTCGATAAAGATGGCGTGATCCGTATGGATTGCTCGTCTGAGAGCGCGATGGCGGGTCTGCTGGCGCTGCGTGATAAGTTCGATCTGGCCTTTGCCAACGATCCGGATTATGACCGCCACGGTATCGTCACGCCTGCTGGCCTGATGAACCCGAACCACTACCTGGCCGTTGCAATCAACTACCTGTTCCAGAACCGTCCGCAGTGGGGCAAGGATGTCGCCGTCGGCAAAACGCTGGTTTCCAGCGCGATGATCGACCGCGTGGTTAACGACATTGGTCGCAAGCTGGTGGAAGTGCCGGTTGGCTTTAAATGGTTTGTTGACGGCCTGTACGATGGCAGCTTTGGTTTCGGCGGCGAAGAGAGTGCGGGTGCTTCCTTCCTGCGCTTTGACGGCACGCCGTGGTCTACCGACAAAGACGGCATTATCATGTGCCTGCTGGCGGCAGAAATCACTGCGGTAACCGGCAAGAATCCACAGCAGCATTATGACGATCTGGCCGCGCGCTTTGGTGCCCCGAGCTACAACCGTCTGCAGGCTTCTGCAACTTCTGCGCAAAAAGCGGCGCTGTCTAAACTGTCACCAGAAATGGTCAGTGCCGATACACTGGCGGGCGATCCGATCACGGCACGCCTGACGGCAGCGCCGGGTAACGGTGCTTCTATCGGCGGTCTGAAAGTGATGACCGAGAACGGCTGGTTTGCTGCGCGTCCTTCGGGCACTGAAGATGCATACAAAATCTACTGCGAGAGCTTCCTCGGTGCTGAGCACCGTGAGCAGATCGAGAAAGAAGCGGTTGAGATTGTTAGCGAAGTGCTGAAAAACGCCTAATCGCGAAGCTTCAGAAAAAATCAAAAGGCGCTTATATAGCGCCTTTTTTATTGCCTGCGCCGCAGCCATTCACGGCATAAAGCGATAGCCGACACCGGTTTCGGTGATCAAATGGCGAGGTTGCGCCGGATCGTTTTCCAGCTTCTGCCGCAGATGTCCCATATAGATGCGCAGATAATGGCTGTGCTCGACGGCATTGGGTCCCCAAACCTGGTTAAGCAGTTGACGTTGCGTCATGACTTTTCCGGCGTGATTCAACAGGCTGACCAGCAGACGAAACTCAATGGGCGTCAGATGCAGATCCGCACCGCCTTTGGTGACGCGTCGGCCGGCAATATCCACGCAGACGTCGCTGAAGGTGATTTCACTGGCTTGCGTCCCGTTGCCGGATTTATCCCGGTGTCGAAGCGCAACACGCACTCTTGCCAGTAACTCCCCAATACCAAAAGGCTTGGTGAGAAAGTCATCGGCGCCGGCATCCAGCGCCGCAATCTTATCCTGTTCGTCACTGCGTGCGGAGAGCACGATGACCGGCACCGCACTCCACTGGCGCACTTCACGGATAAACTGATTGCCATCGCCGTCAGGCAAACCCAGATCGAGGATCACTAAATCGGGTTTACGGGTTGCCGCTTCAATCAGCCCGCGTTGCAGGGTGTCGGCGTCGACCACCCGCAGGGATTCACCTTCCAGCGCAATGCGCAGAAAACGGCGGATCTCTTTTTCATCTTCAACGATCAGAACGGTTGTCACCGGGTTTCCTTCCTGTTATTTGGCAGCGGCGCCGCATTAGGGCGGCCCAATTTATCAAATATCCTTCCGCTTTGCTGCAAACCTTCTTGGCCGTACAACAGGCGACCGAAAACGGTACGGGATAATCCGTCAGGTGGATGTCATTCGATTGTTAATTAATGACGGTAAAGTTAACATTTATGTAACTTGATTACAGGCCGGTGAAAATATCACCCGTTTTTTTTGTTTTTAGTGGTCGGATGAGTAGTAAAATTACACAGAAGGCGCTATTATTTTGCGCAGATTACATTCGTTTCATTTTGGCTAACAGGAGGACATATGGGTCTTTATCAGCATTACTCTTTACACCGGATTGTCCTGCGTCGCATTGCGGTGATGGTCGCAGGCACTTTGGCTTTACCGGTTATGCTATTCCGCCAGGATCGTGCCAGGTTTTACAGTTATCTGCACCGCGTCTGGTCCAAGACCAGCAGCCAGCCGGTCTGGCTGGCCCAGTCTGAAGCCGCAGGTTGCGACTTTTACTGATCTCTCCCGCTCCGGCGGGATTTTTTTTGCCCGTTGTTCAACCATCACGCGATTATTGCGTGGCTTTCAGCTACACTTAAACCTCTACAAGATTCTGGAGGTTGTACAACTATGAGCGAAAAAATTCCCGTCGGCATCAGCGCCTGTTTGCTCGGTGACAACGTCCGTTTTGATGGCGGTCATAAGCGCTGCGCTTTCGCCACCGAAGATCTCGCCCCGTTTATCCGTTATGAACCGGCCTGCCCGGAAATGGCGATCGGATTGCCGACGCCACGACCTGCTCTGCGCTTAACCGAAAACGGTGACGATCTGCCCGCGCTCTGCTTCAGTAATGGCAAAGGGGATCCGGTCACCGAGGCCATGCAGTCTTACGCAGAAAAACGCGTTTCAGCCCTGCATCATCTGTGTGGCTACATTGTCTGTGCTAAATCGCCCAGCTGCGGTATGGAGCGCGTGCGGGTTTATCAGGCCGACAACAACAATAACCGTAAAGAAGGGGTAGGGGTCTTTACTCGCGAGTTGATGGCGCAAATGCCATGGCTGCCGGTCGAAGAAGATGGCCGCCTGCACGATCCCGTTCTGCGGGAAAACTTTGTTGAACGCGTGTATACGCTGCATGAATTTAATGAACTGTGGCGCAGCGGGCTGACGCGCGGCAAATTAATGGCCTTTCACAGCCGTTATAAGCTCTCTTTGCTGGCGCACTCTCAGCCGGAATACCGCGAGATGGGGCGTTTTGTCGCGGCGATGGCCGACTGGTCGTCACTGGAAGAGTATGCCTTTGAGTATCGCCAGCGTCTGATGGACTTGCTGAAGAATCAGGCCACCCGGGGAAATCACACCAACGTGCTGATGCACGTTCAGGGTTATTTCCGTCCTCAGCTGACATCAAAACAGCGCCAGGAGCTGACCTCGCTGATTGAACACTATCGTCAGGGGATGCAGCCGTTGCTGGCACCGATCACCCTGTTGAAGCATTACATGGCGGAGTACCCCGATGCGTACCTGGCGCAGCAGCGCTATTTTGAACCCTATCCGGAAGCGCTACGCCTGCGCTATGGACACTAGTTTTTCTCAGGGAGTGTTATGGCAACCCATTTGATCTGGCTGCGCAACGATCTGCGCGTCCATGATAATTACGCATTGCACGCTGCCTGCCGCGATGCCAATGCCACCGTGCTGGCTCTGTTTATAGCCACGCCAGCGCAGTGGAAAAGTCATTCAATGGCGCCGAAACAGGCCGCCTTTATCTACCAGAACCTGCTGGATGTACAACACTCGCTGGCTGAAAAGGGCATCGCACTGCACACATTGCAGTGTGATGATTTTGCCGCTTCCGTCGAGGCATTGAGTGATTTCTGCCAGCAGCATCACGTCGACCGACTGTTCTACAACTATCAGTACGAAGTTAACGAGCGTGAGCGCGATGCAGCGGCGGAGCGCAGGCTGTTTGATCTCGATATCATTTCTCAGGGATTCGACGACAGCCTGTTGCTGCCACCGGGCAGCGTACTGACCGGTAACCGTGAGATGTACAAAGTCTTTACGCCGTTCAGCCGGGCGTTTGTTAAACGCCTGCACGAAGGATTACCCGAGTGCGTGCCGGCACCCAAACCGCGGCAGGGCGCGCCGTTAAGCAAAACGCCGGAGATAAAGCCCTTCGATTATCCGACCGAAGCGTTCGACAGCGAGCTGTTTGCCGCCGGAGAGAAAGCTGCGCTGCATCAGTTACGGCATTTCTGCCAGCAGCCGGTCACTGAATACCCCGACACCCGCAATATTCCGGCAATTGATGGCACCAGCCGGCTTTCTGTCTATCTGGCCACCGGCGTGCTTTCGCCACGTCAGTGTCTTCATCGGCTGCTGGCGGAACATCCCCGTGGTCTGGACGACGGTAACGTTTTTGTCTGGCTGAATGAACTGATCTGGCGGGAGTTTTACCGGCATCTGCTGGTGGCCTGGCCGAAGCTCTGTCGGTATAAACCGTTTATCGCCTGGACCGACAACGTGAAGTGGCAGCCGGCTGATAAGCAGCTGGAAGCGTGGCAGCAGGGTAAAACCGGCTACCCGATTGTTGATGCGGCGATGCGACAGATGAATCAGTTGGGCTGGATGCACAACCGTCTGCGGATGATTGTCGCCAGCTTTCTGGTAAAAGACCTGCTTATCGACTGGCGGGAAGGGGAGCGCTACTTTATGTCACAGCTGATTGATGGCGATCTGGCGGCCAACAATGGCGGCTGGCAGTGGGCGGCGTCCAGTGGCAACGATGCCGCACCGTATTTCCGCATCTTTAATCCGACCACTCAGGGCGAGCGCTTTGATAAAGAAGGTGAGTTTATCCGCAAGTGGCTGCCGGAGTTAAAGGACGTGCCGGTTAAACATATCCATCAACCGCATATCTGGGCCGACAATATGGGGGTTGCGCTGGACTATCCTCAGCCGGTTGTTGATCATAAAAAAGCGCGAATGCGCACGCTTGAGGCGTTTGAAGCGGCGCGTAAACAGAGTTAACCGTTAAGGCGCCGCTGATTCAGTTGAACATCCGTTAAATGCCTCCAGATGGAGGCATTTAACGGCAGGTGGGGTCACACGGAATCCGCACTTCGCCCGCAAGATAACGCCTGAGCGGCACAAATCAGGGCAAGATGACTTAATCCCTGCGGCATATTTCCGCGCCATTCGCCGGACGCTGCATCGAACATTTCATTAAATGTGTCAACATTGCCGCGATGACACAGCGTACTCAACATCTCATTCATCGCCTGTTCTGCCTGGGCCGTTTCACCCACCGCAGCCAGCGCCTCGGCCAGCCAAAAACCACAGGCGACAAAAGGGCTCTCCTCTTTATCTACGCCAGTGTATCGCCACACCATTCCTCCCTGTTGCCCTAACTCCTCAGCAATGGCCCGGTAAGTGGCTTTCATTCTTTCAGGATTCACGTTGTTGCCGTAGTGGTACATCAGCGCCATCGACGCATCCAGTTCACCCTCGCTGTCCTTAAAGAACAGGTAGGCCTGTTTTTTCTCAGACCAGCAGTGTGTTTCAATCCAGTCTGCGATGCGGTCGCGCTCTCGCCGCCAGCGCTCACACCAGGTCGATTCGATATACTGGCCTTCTGCCATCTCAACCGCGCTATTAAGCGCCAGCCAGCAGGCCATTTTGGAATGGGTGTAATGTTGCTCTTCGGGAAGCTCCCAGATGCCGGAGTCGGGCTGACGCCAGCTATCGGCGCAACAGTTAGCCAGTTCACACAACATGCGCGAGGTCGTGAGATCCAGTACATGTCCGGCGCTGATAAACAGTTTTGCGGTCGCCAGCATATCGCCATACATGCTGAGCTGAACCTGATCGCGGGCATTATTGCCCACTCTGACCGGTTGGGAGTCGGCATAACCCTGTAGCGGAAGATAACGCTCCTCAGGGACGATATCGCCGTTCAACGTATAGCAGGCCCGCAGCTTCACGCCGTGCCGGATAATGGTTTTAGTCAGCCAGGAAAACGCGGCTTTACAGTCTTCCAGGGCGCCAATATAGACGAAGGCTTTGATAATCAGACAGGCGTCCCTGACCCAGGCGTAGCGGTAATCATAATTTTTGTTACCGCCAGGCCCCTCAGGCAGTGAGGTGGTGGCCGCGGCAGCCAGCGCGCCGGTTGGGGAGTACCACAGAAACTTCAACGCCAGCGAAGAACGTCTGACATGATCGGCATATTGCCCCTGGTAGCTCAGGCTGTTAATCCAGTCCTGCCAGGCCAGATGGCTGGTTTCGATGCGCCGATCGATGGCATTGAGTGGTGGAACGGCAAGAGGCTCGCCTTCGCTTACCAGCAACGCGACCAGAGAAGAAGAGTGTGGTGAAGAGCGAAATTCGCCCTCGATCCACTCATCACTGGTCTGAATCAACTCAATATCTTTGCTGGTCCTGAGCATCCCCATTAAGTCGGCCATATGAAAAACCGTGCCGTGTTCGGTCTCGGTTAACCAGGGAGAACGGCTTTCGGCGAAGGTACCCAGTTTTAGCCGAAGACGCAGCTTAACCTTACCGTCGATCCCTTCAATACGCCGGGCAAGCTCACTCCAGGGCAGCCGACCGGCCAGCGTGCTGTTCAGGGATTCCGTAATCAAAACCGAACCGCTATCGGTTTCAAAACGGGTTTCCAGCACGTTACTGTTGTCGCGGTAACAGCGTTTAACCCTGTATGGCTCAACCGGTTCCAACTGAAAAAAACCGCCGATAGCCGGGTCCAAAATACGATCAAACAGCGGTGGTGAGTCCATATTTGGCGCACACCACCAATCGATCGATCCATCCGGCGCGATAAGCGCGACCGACCTGCCTTCACCGATCGCGGCATAGTCTCCCAGCCGGGCAAAGCCGTCCTTTCTGAGCGGGGAATGATAAACGGCATTTTCCATATAACACTTCCTTGAGGAATCGGGGACAAAAAAAGAGACCGCCAGGCGATCTCTTTAAACATGCTGAGTTAAAACGGAAGATTACAGTGTGCCGGTACCACCATCCGAGCACCAGACCTGACCAGAGGTATAGCTGCTTTCGGTCGAGGCCAGGGTTACATACAGTGGGGCAATTTCCGCCGGCTGTCCCGGACGACCCAGTGGGGAATCCTCACCAAACTGCTGCACTTTTTCCTGCGGCTGGCCGCCACTTGACTGCAGTGGTGTCCAGTAAGGTCCTGGCGCAACGGCATTGACGCGGATCCCTTCTTTACCCAGCTGCTTAGCCAGTGATTTAGTAAAGGCAACAATGCTGGCTTTGGTCTGAGCATAATCCAGCAGGATTTCGCTTGGTTTAAAGGCCTGCACCGAACTGGTATTAATAATAGAGGCGCCACGAGGAAGAAAATCAACCGCCGCTTTAGTTATCCAGAACATGGCATAAACGTTGGTTTTGAATGTGGCGTCAAAATCCTCGGTACTTAATGTCCGAATGGATTCATTAAATTGCTGACGCCCGGCATTATTCACCAGAATATCCAGACCGCCGAGTTTGCTGGTGGCCTCTTTAACTAATTGCTGACAGAACGCCTCGGTACGAATATCGCCAGGAATCGCGATCGCTTTACGTCCTTCAGCCTCGATAAGTTGAATAACTTCAGCCGCATCTGACTCTTCTTCCGGCAGATAATTGATTGCCACGTCGGCCCCTTCGCGAGCATAGGCAATGGCCACTGCGCGGCCGATGCCGGAGTCGCCGCCGGTGATCAGCGCTTTACGTCCGGCCAGTCGGCCTGACCCTTTATAGGACTTCTCACCGTGATCCGGGATCGGGATCATTTTGCTGGCAAGGCCTGGCACAGGCTGAGGCTGTTCTGCAAATGGTGGCGCAGGATAATCAACGGTCAGGATGCTTTTGTTATTTTGATGTGACATATTTTTCACCTTGTGCTTATTTACGTGTTGTTAAAGCCTGGCACAGATGTGAGGTTTGTCACACATTAAGCCGGAAAAAGTCTTTTTATCGGAACAATCGTCCGGGCGCTCCCGTGCATTAGCCCGATGAACAACTCGGGCGAAATAAATAACCTACGCCGTTGTTGATGCGTTAATTGTCTGTTTTATCAGCAGCTGTCGGCAGATGAAAAAATACTGCTGATAGGGGCCACGCTTTGTTATTGTGACGGTAATCCCACACGCAACGTTGCCGCGGTGATTTTTTGCCCGGTAACGCGCACTTCAGGAATTGATATGCGTAATACAGAGCTTGAAAAGATTGTGAACCACCTGCTGAACACTGCTGCCTTTAAAGATTACGGCCCGAACGGCTTGCAGGTGGAAGGACGCAGTGAGGTGAAGAAAATTGTTACCGGTGTAACCGCCTGCCAGGCGCTGCTGGATGAGGCAGTGCGGCTGAATGCCGATGCGGTGCTGGTCCATCACGGCTATTTCTGGAAGAACGAAGCCTCGGTGATCAAAGGGATGAAGCGTAACCGGCTGAAAACCCTGCTGGCCAATGACATCAATATGTACGGCTGGCATCTGCCGCTGGATGCGCATCCTCAGTTGGGAAATAACGCGCGGCTCGCCAACCTGCTGGGCATTGAAGTCCGTGGCGAAGTTGAAGAACTGCTGCCATGGGGAGAGCTGAAAGAGCCGTTGACCGGCGAACAGTTTGCCCAGCGCATCAGTCAGGTGCTGGGACGTCAACCGCTGCATTGCGGCGATAATGCCCCTGCGCTGATCCGCCGTATTGCCTGGTGCTCCGGTGGCGGTCAGGGCTTTATTGATGCGGCGGCAGCCTTCGGCGTCGATGCGTTTTTCAGTGGCGAAGTCTCAGAGCAGACCATCCACAGCGCGCGCGAACAGGGCCTGCACTTCTTCGCCGCCGGGCACCATGCTACCGAGCGTTGTGGCATTCAGGCGCTCGGCGAGTGGCTGGCAGAGAACCACAATCTGGACGTCACCTTCATCGATATCCCTAATCCTGCCTGATTTCTGCCAGGCGGCTATCCCGGCCGCCTGCAACACAGTTGACACGTCCCCGACATTTCCGCATAACTATTTGCCTTATATAGATTTCAGATGGCCTTAATACCAGGTCAGGAGGAGCGTTTTGCAACGAGCTCGTTGTTACCTGTTAGGCGAACATGCCGTCGTACTTGAACTTGAGCCGCCGGTTACGCTGGCCACTCAGCAACGGATTTGGGGCCTGTCGTCGCGATTAATGGCAAGACCTGAAGTCATTGAAGTGGTCCCGGGCATGAATAACATCACCGTGCTGCTTAGCGATCCGCAACAGACGGCGCTGGATGCCATTGAGTGGCTACAGTCCTGGTGGGAAAAAAGCGAACAGCTGGAAATGACCTCACGCGAGGTTGAGATTCCGGTGGTTTATGGCGGTTCCGCCGGGCCGGATCTGGATGAGGTTGCCCGTCACAGTGGCTTAACGCCGCAACAGGTTGTTGAGGCCCATGCTTCTGGAAAATACGTGGTTTACTTTATCGGCTTCCAGCCTGGATTTCCGTATATGGCTGGGCTGGACGATCGCCTGCATACGCCACGGCGTGCCGAGCCAAGAGTGGCGGTGCCCGCCGGATCGGTCGGTATCGGCGGCAGCCAGACCGGCGTCTATCCGTTTTCCGCCCCTGGCGGCTGGCAGTTGATTGGTCAGACGGACATCACGTTGTTTAATCCAGCCAACCAGCCACCCACTTTCTTAAGGCCAGGCGACAGCGTGCGGTTTGTACCGCAGAAGGCAGGCTTATGCTGAAAATAATTCGCGCAGGAATGGCGACCACGCTGCAGGACGCCGGTCGCACCGGTTGGCGGCAGTACGGCGTCGGTCTGAGCGGGGTTCTCGACCGTCCCGCCATGGAAACTGCCAATCTGCTGGTGGGCAATGACAAAAACAGCGCGGTCCTGGAGATTACGCTGGGGCAATTCAGTGCTGAATTCACCCGCGACGGCTGGATCGCGCTGACCGGCGCGGGATGCAGTGCCGAGCTGGACAGTCAGCCGGTGTGGACCGGCTGGCGAACGGCGGTGAAAAAGGGACAGCGGCTGACGTTAAGCATGCCGCACCGTGGCATGCGCAGCTATCTGGCGCTGGATGGCGGGTTTGCCGTCGAGCCAATGCTAGGTTCTTGCAGCACGGATGCCAAAGCCGGTTTTGGTGGCTTTAACGGCGGCCCGATTAAAGATGGCGATTTGCTGCCTCAGCGCGATCCGCAACGGCACTTCGTGAAACCGGTTGGCGTACGCCAGCTGCTGTTCGGTAACCGCATCCGGGTGATGATGGGGCCGGAATACCATGAGTTTAACCATGAGAGTCGTGAAGCGTTCTGGCGGACCTCGTGGAAACTTAATCCGCAAAGTAACCGTATGGGTTACCGCCTGCAGGGCCGGCCGCTGCAACGCAGCGAAAAGCGTGAAATGCTGTCGCACGGCCTGATCCCCGGCGTGATTCAGGTGCCGCCAAACGGTCAGCCGATTGTGTTGATGGCGGATGCGCAGACCACCGGCGGCTATCCGCGCATTGGCTGCGTGATCGAAGCCGATCTTTATCATCTGGCGCAGATCCGTCTGGGCGAGCCGATCCATTTTGTTTACTGCACGCTTGAAGAAGCGCTGAAAGCCAAACGCGACCAGCAACTGGCGCTGGAGCAAATTGCCTGGGGAGTGGAACATGAAAGTTGATCTGAATGCCGATCTGGGCGAAGGCTGCGCCAACGATCGTGACTTATTGCAGCTGGTGTCATCGGCCAATATCGCCTGTGGATTCCATGCCGGCGATGCGCAAACCATGCGTCAAAGCGTGTTATGGGCGCTGGAATTTGGCGTGGCCATCGGCGCACATCCCAGCTTCCCCGATCGGGAGAATTTCGGCCGCACGCGCATGCAACTGCCAGCCGAAACCGTGTATGCCCTGATGATTTACCAGATTGGCGCACTGCAGGCGATTGCCCGCAGCGAAGGCGGCAAGCTGGTGCATGTGAAGCCGCACGGAATGCTTTACAACCAGGCCGCTCAGGAGCCTGAACTGGCAGACGCGATTGCCCGTGCGGTGAAAGCGGTCGATCCGGCTCTGGTGCTGGTTGGGCTGGCCAACAGTGAATCCATTAAGGCCGGCAAGGCGCTGGGTCTGACCACCCGCGAAGAGGTTTTCGCCGATCGGGGTTATCAGGCCGACGGATCGCTGGTTCCGCGCAGCCAGCCAGGCGCGCTGATTGACAGCGACCAACAGGCCATCGAGCAGACCCTGAGCATGATCCAGCAGGGCAAGGTGAAGAGCCTGAGCGGTGAGTGGGTGAACGTCAATGCTGACACCGTTTGTCTGCACGGCGATGGCGCACACGCAATGGCCTTTGCCGCCCAGCTCCGTCAGGCCTTTAAGCAACAACAGATTCAGGTCACCAGCCTTTAAGGCAATAACGCGTAGAAACGCGGCAGATTCCTCAACTCGGTTGGGGATTTTTTTTATCAATACCGGGAGGATGTATATGGAAAGTGCAGTGAATTTGTGGCCACTGGCAGGGATTGTGGCCATCGTCATCGGTTTTTTACTCCGGTTTAACCCGGTGCTGGTGGTGATCGTCTCCGGACTGATTACCGGGCTGGCCGCGCATATGCCGCTGGGCGACATTCTGGAAAAGCTGGGCTCAGGATTTCTGAACACCCGTAACCTGCCGCTGATCCTGTTGTTGCCGCTGGCCGTTATCGGCCTGCTGGAGCGTCACGGTCTGAAGCAGCGGGCCCAGGCCTGGATCGCTCAGATCAAAACCGCCACAGCCGGACGCCTGCTGATTGTGTATCTGTTCGTGCGTGAAATCACCGCCGCGATGGGCCTGACCAGTCTGGGTGGGCATCCGCAAATGGTGCGTCCGCTGTTGGCACCGATGGCCGAAGGGGCCACCGAAAACCGCTATGGCGAGTTGCCTGACAGCGTTCGCCATCGCCTCCGCGCGATGTCGGCCGCAACCGATAACGTCGGCCTGTTCTTCGGCGAAGATATCTTTGTCGCCTTTGGCGCGATCATCTTTATGCATAATTTTATGCAGGAATCCGCCGGTATTCAGACCGAGCCGCTACATATTGCGCTTTGGGGCATTCCGACCGCTGTCTGCGCGTTTCTGATCCACGCCGTGCGCTTACGCCGCCTGGATAAAACCATTGCCAAAGAACTGTCTGTACTGAATAACACCGCGTTGAAAGCGAAGGGAGGCCGCTAATGTTCCAGCAACAATATCTGTTCTGGCTGGCGGGAATTATCCTGCTGGTGGTCGCCGTGATGTCCTGGCGCGACAAAGGAAATCCACGCCGCTTAACCACCGGGCTGTTTTGGGCACTGTACGGACTGGTGTTTTTCGTCGGTGACTGGGCGGTTGAGCTGCTTGGCGCACGTTCACTGCACATTGTAATCGGCGTGATGGTGGTGGTAATGGCGTTGATTGCCGGTCTGGGCGGCGTGAAGCTGGGCTCATACCATCAGCGCAGCGAAGAGCAGAAAGAGCAAAGCGCTCAGCGCTTACGCAACAAACTGTTTCTGCCGGCGTTAGCCATCCCGGTAGTGACGGTGATTGGCGTGTTGGCTTTCAATAATATTCCGGGGTTGCAGGAAGGACTGTTTGGTCCGGGAAATCACTCCACGCTGGTGACGTTATTCTCAATGATGGTGGGCTGCGTGATCGGCTGGCTGATCGCCCTGAAACTGACCCATGAAGGCCCGGCCCAGTCGGTGCAGGAAGCGCGTCGCCTGCTGGATGCTATCGGTTGGGCATTTATTCTGCCGCAAATCCTTGCCACCTTAGGTCTGCTGTTCACCAGCGCCGGCGTCGGTACGGCGATTTCGCATCTGACCGAAACCTATCTGGCGGTAGATAACCGCTTTATTGCCGTTGCGACCTATGCCATCGGCATGGCGCTGCTGACCATGGTGATGGGCAATGCCTTTGCTGCATTCCCGATTGTTACTGCCGGCATCGGTATTCCGATCCTGGTGCTGCAACACCATGGCAATCCGGCGGTGATGGCGGCGATTGGCATGTTCTCCGGCTATTGCGGCACGCTGATGACGCCGATGGCGGCCAACTTCAATATTGTCCCGGCGGCGCTGCTCGAACTGCCTGACCGCAATGCGGTGATCAAGGCTCAGGTGCCCACCGGCGTGCTATTGTTAATAGCCAATATCTTCCTTCTGTATTTCATGATGTTCCTGTGAGGCCACAATGAAGACCGTATTGATTACCGCTTTCGAGCCGTTCGGCGGCGAGCTGGTGAACCCGTCGTGGGAAGCCGTCAGCCATCTGCATGAGCGCATGGTGTGCGGAGCAAAAGTGATGGCCAAACAGCTGCCCTGTGCGTTTGGCGACTCCCTGACCGCGTTGTATGCCGCCATTGAAGAGTTGAAACCGGATCTGGTGATTGCCGTAGGCCAGGCGGGTGGGCGTACCGACGTGACCATCGAGCGCGTCGGCATCAACGTCGATGATGCCCGCATTCCAGATAACCTGGGGAATCAGCCGATTGATGAAGCGATTGTCGAGGGTGGGCCGGTGGCCTACTTCTCCACGCTGCCGATTAAGGCGATTGTTGAAGGGATCCGCGAAGCGGGGATCCCGGCGTCCGTTTCTCAGACGGCGGGCACCTATGTCTGCAATCACGTGATGTACGGGCTGATGCATTACCTGGAAAAATACAACAGCCTGGCAAAGAACAAGACCAAAATCCGCGGTGGGTTTATCCATATTCCTTACCTGCCTGAACAGGCGGTTAAACATCCTGGCGTGGCGAGCATGCCGGCGGCGACGGTGATCCTCGCGCTGGAAATGGCGCTGAGCATTGCGCTGACCGTTGAAAAGGATATTCGTCTGGAAGGCGGCGCCACACACTGAGACTGAACGGGTGAATCATGCCAGAAGGACCTGAAATCCGCCGCGCGGCGGACAAGCTGGAGAAAGCGATCAAGGGGAAAACGCTGACCGACGTCTGGTTTGCTTTTCCCCAGCTCAAAACCTACGAACCGGCGTTATTGGGTGAGCGGGTCGAGGCGATTGAAACGCGGGGCAAAGCGATGCTGACGCACTTTTCCAATGGCCTGACGCTTTACAGCCATAACCAGCTGTATGGCGTCTGGCGGGTGGCGAAAAGCGGCGTTGAGCCTGCCACTAACCGCATTCTGCGCGTGCGTCTGGCGGCGGAAGATAAGGCCATTCTCCTCTACAGCGCATCAGAGATTGAATTGCTCAATGCGGATACGCTGATGGCACATCCTTTTCTGCAACGTGTGGGGCCGGACGTACTGGATATGACGTTAACCGCTGAGCAGGTGAAAGCACGGTTGCTCTCACCCCGCTTCAGACGACGTCAGTTCAGCGCGTTACTGTTGGATCAGGCTTTTCTGGCGGGATTAGGCAACTATCTGCGGGTAGAAATACTCTGGCTGGCAGGCCTGGCGCCGCAGCATAAAGCGCAGGACCTGACCGAAGAGCAGTTGGTGCTATTGGCTGACGCGTTACTGGCCATTCCGCGGCTTTCGTACCTCACGCGGGGAGTCAGTAAAGAGAATAAACATCACGGCGCACTGTTCAGCTTTAAAGTGTTTCATCGGGCAGGCCAGCCGTGCGAGCGGTGCGGTGGCATCATTGAGAAAACGGTGCTTTCGTCGCGCCCGTTTTACTGGTGTCCGGGTTGCCAGCATTAACCAAAAAAAAACGCCGCGAGTGCGGCGTTTTTTATGCGGTCTGGCGGATTACTTGGTGCCAGACTTGAAGTCACGCTTGTCGTAGCCGGTATACAGCTGACGCGGACGGGCAATTTTGATGCCGTCGTCGTGCATTTCTTTCCAGTGTGCAATCCAGCCCACGGTACGCGCCATCGCGAAGATCACGGTAAACATGGAAGACGGAATGCCCATCGCTTTCAGAATAATGCCTGAGTAGAAGTCGACGTTTGGATAGAGTTTACGTTCAATAAAGTACGGGTCGTTCAGCGCGATATCTTCCAGCTTCATCGCCACTTCCAACAGATCGTCCTTCATGCCCAATTCGTTCAGCACTTCATGACAGGTCTCACGCATCACGGTTGCGCGCGGATCGTGGTTCTTATAAACGCGGTGGCCGAAGCCCATCAGACGGAACGAATCGTTCTTATCTTTTGCACGCTTCACGAACTCAGGAATGTGATCAACGGTGCTGATCTCTTCCAGCATACGCAGGGTCGCTTCGTTTGCGCCACCGTGGGCAGGTCCCCACAGGGAAGCGATCCCCGCGGCGATGCAGGCAAACGGGTTAGCGCCAGAAGAACCGGCGGTACGCACGGTAGACGTGGAGGCGTTCTGCTCATGGTCGGCATGCAGGATCAAAATACGATCCATGGCGCGTTCCAGAATTGGGTTCACCACGTACTCTTCACACGGCGTGGAGAACATCATATGCAGGAAGTTTCCGGCGTAAGACAGGTCGTTGCGTGGGTAAACGAAAGGCTGACCGATCGAATATTTGTAACACATCGCCGCAACGGTCGGCATTTTGGACAGCAGGCGGAATGCCGCAATTTCGCGGTGGCGCTCAATGTTAACGTCCATCGCATCATGATAAAACGCGGCCAGTGCACCGGTAACACCACACATTACCGCCATCGGATGAGAGTCACGACGGAAGCCACGGAACAGATGATGGATCTGTTCATGGATCATGGTATGGCGGGTTACGATGGTTTTGAATTCTTCAAACTGCTCTTTAGTTGGCGCTTCGCCATTCAGCAGGATGTAGCACACTTCCAGATAGTTGGAGTGCACAGCGAGTTGGTCGATCGGGAAACCACGGTGGAGCAGGATACCTTCATCACCGTCGATGTAGGTGATTTTAGATTCGCAGGACGCAGTAGAGGTGAAGCCTGGGTCAAAGGTGAAATACCCTTTGGATCCGAGGGTACGTACATCTATCTCGTCCTGGCCTAACGTGCCTTGCAACACATCAAGTTCAATAGGAGCTTCGCCTGGTAGGGTTAGCGTTGCTTTTTTATCAGCCATTTATTGTCTCCTTTGCGCCTTATCTATAGATCTTCGACACTCGAAATGCTCATTGTGTCCGCGCCTGCATGAAAAAGCGCAGTGTCGTCTCTGTGGCATCTTGTATCGTGCAGGGTACAGAGAGACGGGGCGTGCGCAGGCCGGGTGGGCACAACAGTACTGCGTTTCGCGGTTGTTAAAGATCCGGTCTGGTCGTAACTTGTTGGTAACCGATACCTGATTCTTTGTACGTATATATCATCAATGTTACATAACTTGTGCTTAGGGGAAAGTGTATCCCCATAACTTTTGTGCATCATAGAATTTTTGATCGTCCGTTTGTAACAGGAATGTTGAAGTTTTGTCAAATCAGATAATTAAATTTGTATAAATTGTGAAAAATGTGAGTCGGATCACTGTTCCACCTAAATATGCCCAAGAAGTTTGTAGGGGAATTGTAATGAGTTTGTGAACCCCCTATACTTCCGCCAGGTCTCCGGAATACCCTGCAGTAGGAGCCACCCAGCGTTGCGTACGCGTCGTTTTGACACTGGATGTTGTTGTTTTAGTGCCTGGCGCAGTATCTCCGTAACGCTGTCTGACCCGCCCTCAGGACCGGAGGAAGCAAAATAAGAAAGGCTGTGTGGGCAAAACCGTGAAAAAACAAAGACCTGTCAACTTGGATCTCTCCACGATCCGGTTTCCCGTTACTGCAATAGCGTCTATTCTCCATCGCGTATCTGGCGTCATTACGTTTGTGGCTGTTGGTATACTGCTCTGGTTACTGGGCCTGTCACTCTCATCTCCCGAAGGCTTCCTGCAAGCTTCTGCCGTCATGGGCAGCTTCTTTGTCAAATTCATCATGTGGGGCATTTTAACCGCACTGGCGTATCACATCGTCGGTGGGATTCGTCACATGCTGATGGACTTCGGATATCTGGGTGAAACGCTGCAAATTGGGACGCGCTCTGCGCAAATCTCTTTTGGTATCACTGTCGTGCTTTCAATTCTGGCTGGAGTCCTCGTATGGTAAGCAACGCTTCTGCATTAGGTCGCAACGGCGTTCATGACTGGCTGCTGCTGCGTGCTGCTGCGATGATCATGACGTTATACGTGATCTACATCCTCGGTTTCGTGGTGATGTCAGGGACACTGACGTACGACATCTGGCGTGGCTTCTTTGCCTCCAACTTTACCAAAGTCTTCACCCTTCTGACGCTGTTCTCCATTCTGGTGCATGGCTGGATTGGGATGTGGCAGGTACTGACGGATTACATCAAGCCGGTTGCTTTCCGCTTGATGCTGCAACTGGTGGTGGTGGTTGCGCTGTTGGTTTATGCCATTTATGGAACTGTTGTTGTGTGGGGTGCGTAATGAGTTTGCCAGTTAGAGAGTTTGATGCCGTGGTAATCGGCGCCGGTGGTGCAGGCATGCGTGCCGCGCTGCAGATTTCCCAATCGGGCCAGAGCTGTGCTCTGTTGTCCAAAGTTTTCCCGACCCGTTCCCATACCGTCTCTGCGCAGGGCGGTATCACCGTTGCGCTGGGTAACACCCATGAAGATAACTGGGAATGGCATATGTATGACACGGTGAAAGGCTCCGACTACATCGGTGACCAGGACGCCATTGAATATATGTGTAAAACCGGACCGGAAGCGATTCTGGAACTGGAACACATGGGCCTGCCTTTCTCCCGTCTGGACGATGGCCGCATTTATCAGCGTCCGTTTGGTGGCCAGTCGAAGAACTTCGGCGGTGAGCAGGCGGCGCGTACCGCGGCGGCGGCTGACCGTACCGGCCATGCGTTGTTGCATACCCTTTATCAGCAGAACCTGAAAAACAAAACCACTATCTTCTCCGAGTGGTATGCGTTGGATCTGGTGAAAAATGCGGACGGCGCCATTGTCGGCTGTACCGCACTGAATATTGAAGATGGCGAAGTCGTCTACTTTAAAGCGCGCGCAACGGTTCTGGCGACCGGCGGTGCAGGACGTATTTACCAGTCCACCACCAATGCCCACATCAATACCGGTGACGGCGTCGGTATGGCCCTGCGTGCCGGCGTGCCGGTACAGGACATGGAAATGTGGCAGTTCCACCCAACCGGTATTGCCGGCGCGGGTGTGCTGGTGACCGAAGGCTGTCGTGGTGAAGGTGGTTACCTGTTAAACAAACACGGTGAGCGCTTTATGGAGCGTTATGCGCCAAACGCCAAAGACCTTGCCGGTCGTGACGTGGTTGCCCGTTCAATGATGATCGAAATCCGTGAAGGTCGTGGTTGCGAAGGTCCGTGGGGCCCGCACATCAAACTGAAACTGGATCACCTCGGTCACGAAGTGCTGGAAGCGCGTCTGCCTGGTATTCTGGAACTGTCCCGCACCTTTGCTCACGTCGATCCGGTTAAAGAACCGATCCCGGTGATCCCTACCTGCCACTATATGATGGGCGGTATTCCGACCCGCGTAACCGGTCAGGCGCTGACGGTAAATGAGAAGGGCGAAGATACCCTGGTGCCAGGACTGTTTGCGGTGGGTGAGATTGCCTGCGTATCGGTTCATGGTTCTAACCGTCTGGGCGGCAACTCGCTGCTGGATCTGGTGGTGTTTGGTCGTGCGGCGGGTCTGCACCTGCTGGAATCCATTGAAGAGCAGGGCGAGCTGAAAGACGCAACGGAAGAAGAGATCGAAGCGTCTCTGGCCCGCATGAACCGCTGGAACAACAACACCACCGGTGAGGATCCTGCCGAGCTGCGTAAAGCCCTGCAAACCTGTATGCAGAACAACTTCTCGGTGTTCCGTGAAGGCGATGCGATGGCAAAAGGTCTGGAAGAGCTGAAAGTTCTGCGTGAACGCCTGAAAGGCGCCCGTCTGGATGACCGTTCAAGCGACTTCAATACCCAGCGTATTGAGTGCCTTGAGCTGGATAACCTGATGGAAACGGCCTATGCAACGGCCGTCGCGGCAAACTACCGCACCGAAAGCCGTGGCGCACACAGCCGCTTCGACTACCCAGAACGTGACGATGCAAACTGGTTATGCCACAGCGTGTATCTGCCGCAGAGCGAAAGCATGACTCGCCGTGAGGTGAACATGGAGCCGAAACTGCGCGCGGCGTTCCCGCCGAAAGCACGTACTTACTAGTTTGCGGAGATAAGCGATGAGACTCGAATTTTCTATTTATCGTTACAACCCGGAAGTTGACGATGCTCCGCACATGCAGGAGTACAGCCTGGAGTCCGAAGAAGGGCGCGACATGATGCTGCTGGACGCGCTGATGCGTCTGAAGGAAAAAGACCCGACGCTGGCTTTCCGTCGCTCGTGCCGCGAGGGCGTTTGCGGTTCCGATGGCATCAACATGAACGGTAAAAACGGTCTGGCCTGTATCACACCTGTTTCCGCTCTTGGCGGCGGCAGTAAAAAAATTGTGATCCGTCCTTTACCGGGTTTACCGGTGATCCGTGATTTGGTGGTGGACATGGGGCAATTCTACACTCAGTATGAGAAGATTAAGCCTTACCTGTTGAATAATGGGGAAAATCCACCGGCGCGCGAGCATCTGCAGGAGCCGGAACAGCGTGAAAAACTGGATGGCCTGTACGAATGTATCCTGTGTGCATGCTGCTCGACTTCCTGCCCGTCTTTCTGGTGGAACCCGGACAAATTTATCGGTCCGGCTGGGTTGCTGGCAGCGTACCGCTTCCTGATCGACGACCGTGATACCGAAACGGATGCGCGCCTGGATAATCTGAACGATGCTTTCAGCGTATTCCGGTGTCACAGCATCATGAACTGTGTGAGCGTATGCCCTAAAGGGCTTAACCCTACGCGCGCCATCGGCCACATTAAGTCGATGCTGCTGCAAAGAGGCGCATAAGCGCACCTCATCCGGGAACCGCCAGGTTCCCGGTTGTTTTACCAGGAAACCCTGCCAAGCTTATCTTCGGGTTGGCTTTGCAAGGTTCCCTTACGGGCCCGGGCGCCAGCAGTCGCGCACAGCGCTCGTATCGATGAACTTTCAGGCTGCGTCCCGCGTTATTAGCGGAACACAGCCGAGGGCAAGCCGCTTATGCGGCGTGGGGCCTGCAAAGGCCCTGTTAAATAATCACGGCGAACTAAAGCACAAAATGCTTAAGGGATCACAATGCAGAACAGCGCGATGAAACCCTGGCTGGACTCCTCCTGGCTGGCCGGCGCGAACCAGACCTACATAGAGCAGCTCTATGAGGACTATCTAACCGATCCTGACTCTGTTGATGTTGCCTGGAAAGAGCTCTTTCAGCAGCTTCCAGGTCAAGGGGTCAGACCGGAACAATTTCACTCGAGCACACGCGAGTACTTCCGCCGTCTGGCGAAAGATGCCACGCGTTACACCTCTTCCGTAAGCGATCCTGATACCAATGCCAAGCAGGTTAAGGTTCTCCAGCTGATCAACGCCTTCCGTTTCCGCGGACATCAGATGGCAAACCTCGATCCGTTAGGCCTGTGGCAGAATGAATCCGTGCCGGATCTGGATCCTAAATTCCACGACCTGAGCGAAGCGGATTTCCAGGAAACCTTCAACGTCGGTTCATTTGCTTTCGGCAAAGATACCATGAAGCTGGCGGATCTTTACGCCTTGCTGAAGCAGACTTACTGCGGCTCGATCGGTGCTGAGTATATGCACATCACCAACACCGAAGAGAAACGCTGGATCCAACAGCGCATCGAATCGGTTGCCGGGCAGGCATCGTTCTCCACCGCAGAGAAGAAAGGTTTCCTGAAACAGCTGACCGCAGCCGAAGGCCTTGAGCGTTACCTCGGTGCGAAATTCCCGGGCGCCAAGCGCTTCTCGCTGGAAGGCGGCGATGCACTGGTGCCAATGCTGAATGAGATGATCCACCATTCAGGCAAAAGCGGCACGCGTGAAGTGGTGCTGGGCATGGCCCACCGCGGCCGTCTGAACGTGCTGATTAACGTGCTGGGTAAAAAGCCGCAGGACCTGTTTGACGAGTTCGCTGGCAAGCACAAAGAGCATCTCGGTACCGGTGACGTGAAGTACCATATGGGCTTCTCTTCCGACGTCGAAACCGAAGGCGGCATGGTTCACCTGGCGCTGGCGTTTAACCCGTCGCACCTTGAGATCGTCAGCCCGGTAGTGATGGGCTCTGTGCGTGCGCGGCTGGATCGTCTTGACGAGCCGGGCAGCAACAAAGTTCTGCCAATCACCATCCACGGTGATGCGGCGATCATTGGTCAGGGTGTGGTTCAGGAAACGCTGAACATGTCTCAGGCTCGCGGCTATGAAGTCGGCGGGACTGTGCGCATCGTGATCAATAACCAGATTGGTTTCACCACCTCCAATCCAAAAGATGCCCGTTCAACCCAGTACTGTACCGATATCGGTAAAATGGTGCTGGCGCCAATCTTCCACGTAAATGCTGATGACCCGGAAGCGGTGGCCTTTGTGACCCGTCTGGCGTTGGATTTCCGTAACACCTTCAAGCGTGATGTCTTCATCGATCTGGTCTGTTATCGCCGTCACGGCCATAACGAAGCGGATGAGCCGAGTGCGACTCAGCCGGTGATGTACCAGAAGATCAAAAAGCACCCGACCCCGCGCAAACTCTATGCCGATCGTCTCGAAAGCGAGAAGATTGCCAGCCTGGAAGATGCCACGGAAATGGTCAACCTTTACCGCGACGCGCTGGATGCCGGCGAATGCGTGGTGCCGGAATGGCGTCCGATGAGCCTGCACTCCTTTACCTGGTCGCCGTATCTGAACCATGACTGGGATGAAAGCTATCAGGAAACCTTAGACCTGAAGCGCCTGCAAGAGCTGGCTAAACGCATCAGTAGCGTGCCGGAAGCCATTGAAATGCAGTCCCGCGTGGCGAAGATCTATAACGATCGTGCTGAGATGGCCGCAGGCAACAAACCGTTCGACTGGGGCGCTGCCGAGAACCTGGCCTATGCCACGCTGGTAGATGAAGGCATTCCGTGCCGTCTTTCCGGTGAAGACATGGGACGTGGCACCTTCTTTCACCGCCATGCGGTGATCCACAACCAGTCTAACGGCTCAACCTATACCCCGCTGATGCACGTGCATAACGGTCAGGGCACCTTCAAAGTCTGGGACTCCGTCCTGTCTGAAGAAGCGGTGCTGGCGTTCGAATACGGTTATGCCACGGCAGAACCGCGCACGCTGACCATCTGGGAAGCGCAGTTTGGTGACTTTGCCAACGGTGCTCAGGTAGTTATCGACCAGTTCATCAGCTCCGGCGAGCAGAAATGGGGCCGTATGTGCGGTCTGGTAATGCTGCTGCCGCACGGTTACGAAGGGCAGGGCCCGGAGCACTCCTCCGCCCGTCTGGAACGTTATCTGCAGCTTTGCGCTGAGCAGAACATGCAGGTGTGCGTGCCGTCAACGCCGGCTCAGGTTTACCATATGCTGCGTCGTCAGGCGCTGCGCGGTATGCGCCGTCCGTTGATCGTCATGTCACCGAAATCTCTGCTGCGTCATCCGCTGGCAGTCTCTTCTCTGGAAGAGCTGGCGACCGGCGGCTTCCAGCCGGCTATCGGCGAGATCGACGCGCTTGACCCGAAAGGCGTGAAGCGTGTGGTGCTCTGCTCCGGTAAGGTCTATTACGATCTGCTGGACAAGCGTCGCAAAAACGAGCAAACCGATGTCGCTATCGTGCGTATCGAACAGCTGTATCCGTTCCCGCACAAAGCGGTTCAGGATGTGCTGCAGCAATATTCCCATGTGCATGATTTCGTGTGGTGCCAGGAAGAGCCGCTTAATCAGGGCGCTTGGTTCTGCAGCCAGCACCACTTCCGTGAAGTGGTTCCTTTTGGGGCTTCATTACGTTACGCCGGCCGCCCCGCCTCCGCCTCGCCGGCAGTTGGCTATATGTCCGTTCACCAGCAGCAGCAGCAAGATCTGGTAAATGACGCGCTGAACGTTAATTAATTCAAGGAAAAATAATGAGTAGCGTAGAGATCATCGTTCCCGACCTGCCTGAATCCGTTGCCGATGCCACCGTGGCAACCTGGCACAAAAAACCAGGCGATTCTGTCCAGCGCGACGAAGTGCTGGTAGAGATCGAAACCGACAAAGTGATTCTGGAAGTTCCGGCCACCGCCGATGGCGTGCTGGAAGCGATTTTGGAAGATGAAGGCGCAACAGTTATCTCTCGTCAGGCGCTGGGTCGTCTGAAAGAAGGGAACAGCGGCGGCAAAGCAAGCTCTGCCAAAGTTGAAGAGCAGGATTCAACCCCAGCACAGCGTCAGAGCGCTTCTCTGGAAGAAGAGAGCAACGACGCGCTCAGCCCGGCTATCCGCCGCCTGATTGCTGAACACAACCTCGACGCGGCCGCCATCAAAGGCACCGGTGTTGGTGGACGTTTGACGCGTGAAGACGTTGAAAAACACCTGGCGAAAAAACCGGAAGCCGCCGCGAAAGCGCCTGCTGCTGCCGCACCTTCTGCGCCAGCCGCCGCTCTGCCAGGCCGCAGCGAGAAGCGCGTTCCAATGACCCGCCTGCGTAAGCGCATTGCCGAGCGTCTGTTGGAAGCGAAAAACAGCACCGCGATGTTGACCACCTTTAACGAAGTCAACATGCAGCCAATCATGAACCTGCGTAAGCAGTACGGCGAAGCGTTTGAAAAACGTCACGGCGTGCGTCTGGGCTTCATGTCCTTCTACCTGAAAGCGGTTGTTGAAGCGCTGAAACGCTTCCCGGAAGTCAATGCGTCTATCGACGGCGAAGACGTTGTTTACCACAACTACTTTGACGTCAGCATCGCTGTTTCCACCCCACGTGGGCTGGTCACGCCAGTGTTGAAAGATATCGATGCGCTGGGTATGGCCGATATCGAGAAGAAAATCAAAGAGCTGGCAGTGAAAGGCCGTGACGGGAAACTGACCGTTGACGAACTGACTGGCGGTAACTTCACCATCACCAACGGTGGCGTGTTCGGTTCCCTGATGTCCACGCCGATCATCAACCCACCGCAGAGTGCCATCCTCGGCATGCATGCGATCAAAGATCGTCCTATGGCGGTTAATGGTCAGGTTGTGATCCTGCCAATGATGTATCTGGCCCTCTCTTACGATCACCGCCTGATCGACGGTAAAGAATCCGTCAGCTACCTGGTGGCGATCAAAGAGCTGCTGGAAGATCCGTCAAGGCTGCTGCTGGACGTTTAATCCCTGTCGGGTGCGGCCTGGCGCTGCACCCAACCCTATGTGTGGCCGACACTCTGGCAACCGCCAGATTCGGCCAAGTTTTTTCCGACCTGAATGGATAGAACATCATGAACTTACACGAATATCAGGCAAAACAGTTGTTTGCACGGTATGGTTTACCGGCACCAACCGGCTATGCCTGCACCACTCCACGTGAAGCTGAAGAAGCCGCCTCAAAGATTGGCGCCGGTCCGTGGGTAGTGAAATGTCAGGTTCATGCCGGAGGCCGCGGTAAAGCGGGCGGTGTGAAGGTAGTGAAGAGCAAGGAAGAGATCCGTGCTTTCGCTGAACACTGGCTGGGCAAACGCCTGACCACCTATCAGACTGACGCCAATGGCCAGCCGGTAAACCAGATCCTGGTTGAAGCGGCAACGGATATCGACCAGGAACTCTACCTGGGTGCCGTGGTTGACCGTGCGACGCGTCGCGTGGTGTTTATGGCCTCGACCGAAGGCGGCGTGGAAATTGAGAAAGTGGCGGAAGAAACCCCGCACCTGATCCACCAGATGGCGCTGGATCCATTGACCGGTCCTCAGCCTTATCAGGGCCGCGAGCTGGCCTTCAAACTGGGTCTGACCGGTAAGCAGGTTGGCCAGTTCACCAAGATCTTTATGGGTCTGGCCACGCTGTTCCTGGAGCGCGATCTGGCACTGGTTGAGATCAACCCGCTGGTAATCACCAAGCAGGGCGATCTGATCTGCCTCGACGGCAAACTGACTGCGGATGGCAATGCTCTGTTCCGTCAGCCGGAACTGCGTGAAATGCGCGATCCAAGCCAGGAAGATGCCCGTGAAGCGCAGGCTGCACAGTGGGAACTGAACTATGTGGCACTGGAAGGCAACATCGGTTGTATGGTCAACGGCGCAGGCCTGGCGATGGGTACCATGGACATCGTTAAGCTGAGCGGCGGCCAGCCTGCTAACTTCCTTGACGTTGGCGGCGGCGCAACCAAAGAGCGCGTAACCGAAGCATTCAAAATCATCCTGTCGGACGACGCGGTGAAAGCGGTATTTGTAAACATTTTCGGCGGCATCGTACGCTGCGACCTGATTGCTGATGGCATCATCGGCGCGGTTGAAGAAGTCGGTGTTAACGTGCCAGTGGTGGTGCGTCTGGAAGGTAACAATGCCGAGCTGGGTGCCAAAAAACTGGCAGACAGCGGTCTGAACATCATTGCAGCAACCAGCCTGAGTGACGCGGCGCAGCGCGTTGTTGCCGCAGCGGAGGGTAAATAATGTCCATTTTGATCGATAAGAACACCAAAGTAATCTGCCAGGGCTTCACCGGTGGCCAGGGAACTTTCCACTCCGAGCAGGCGCTGGCCTATGGCACGCAGCTGGTTGGCGGCGTAACGCCAGGTAAAGGCGGCACCGAGCATCTGGGTCTGCCGGTGTTCAACACCGTGCGTGAAGCGGTAGAAGCGACGGGCGCAACCGCCTCGGTCATCTACGTTCCTGCTCCGTTCTGTAAAGACGGTATCCTGGAAGCGATCGAAGCGGGCATCAAGCTGATCATCACCATCACCGAAGGCATTCCTACCCTGGATATGCTGACGGTGAAAGTGAAGCTGGATGAAGCTGGCGTGCGTATGATTGGCCCGAACTGCCCAGGTGTGATCACCCCTGGCGCCTGCAAAATCGGCATCATGCCGGGTCACATTCACCAGCCGGGCCGTATCGGCATCGTTTCACGTTCCGGTACCCTGACGTATGAAGCCGTTAAGCAGACCACAGACATCGGCTACGGCCAGTCTACCTGCGTCGGTATCGGTGGTGACCCGATCCCAGGTTCAAACTTCATTGATATCCTGAAACTGTTCCAGGAAGATCCACAGACCGAAGCAATTGTGATGATCGGTGAAATCGGCGGTAGCGCGGAAGAAGAAGCGGCAGCCTTTATTAAAGAGCACGTCACTAAGCCGGTTGTCGGTTACATCGCGGGCGTGACTGCGCCGAAAGGCAAGCGTATGGGCCATGCTGGCGCCATCATCGCGGGCGGCAAAGGTACCGCAGACGAGAAGTTTGCCGCGCTGGAAGCTGCAGGCGTGAAAACCGTGCGTAGCCTGGCCGATATCGGCGACGCGGTTAAAGCGGTTCTGCCGAAATAACTGACGCTTTCTGGAATACCCTCAAAGGCCACCTTCGGGTGGCCTTTTTAATGCGTTGAAAAAAAAGTGATGCCAAAGCGGGTGCAGCACAGGCAAAGCTGAGAAACCTGACTAAGATTAGGGAAGCTGGAGGCGTTAATTTTTATCAGAAACTATTACTTAATTATTTCAAAATAGAGTTCAGTTAAAACAATAAATTAACAACTTCACACCTCTACCACACCAACAGGCCACTAAACTTTAATTAAGATCAAATAAGTGCGATCTAAATCAATTCTTAAAGCTGGCTAAGAAAAAGGTTTTTCGATTAAATTGCTCTGCATCAATACGGGCGTCTCATGCAATATTAGAAAAACCCGTATCTGGTTAAATAAAATAAATCTGGTATCACAAATTCTTTACTTTCAGCAAGGTAAAACCGCAAGGCTTATCGCCTTGATGATGCGGAAACCTGTGTGTTTAATTGGATTAAAATACTGGTACTGACCGGTATCACGGATACTCAGCCGTGCTTACCGCGTCATCACCCACGTGTGTGGAGCAAGGAGTCAAGATGTTTGATATTGTCGAACTATCGCGCTTACAGTTTGCTCTGACAGCCATGTACCATTTCCTGTTCGTTCCATTAACGCTCGGTATGGCGTTTCTGTTGGCGATCATGGAAACGGTCTATGTGCTTTCAGGCAAGCAAATCTATAAAGATATGACCAAGTTCTGGGGCAAGCTATTTGGCATTAACTTTGCGCTGGGCGTGGCAACCGGGCTGACCATGGAGTTCCAGTTCGGAACCAACTGGTCTTATTACTCTCACTATGTCGGGGATATCTTTGGCGCACCGTTGGCCATTGAAGGCCTGATGGCATTCTTCCTCGAATCCACCTTCGTCGGGCTGTTCTTCTTTGGCTGGGATCGCCTGGGCAAAGTTCAGCATATGGCCGTGACCTGGCTGGTGGCGTTGGGGTCAAACCTCTCCGCACTGTGGATCCTGGTGGCGAATGGCTGGATGCAGAATCCGGTCGCCTCCGAATTCAACTTTGAAACCATGCGTATGGAAATGGTCAGCTTCTCCGAGCTGATCTTAAACCCTGTCGCGCAGGTGAAGTTCGTGCACACCGTGGCTGCCGGCTATACGTGTGGCGCGATGTTCATCCTCGGTATCAGTGCCTACTATCTGCTGCGCGGACGCGACATCGCCTTTGCGAAACGCTCCTTTGCCATTGCCGCCAGTTTCGGTATGGCTGCCATTCTCTCGGTGATCGTGCTGGGTGATGAATCCGGTTACGAAATCGGTGACGTGCAGAAAACCAAACTCGCCGCGATTGAAGCCGAATGGGAAACACAGCCGGCGCCTGCCGCGTTCACGCTTTTTGGGATTCCCGATCAGGAAGCGCAGGAAAATAAATACGCCATTCAAATTCCGTGGGCGCTGGGGCTGATTGCTACCCGCTCGGTGGACAAGCAAGTCACCGGCCTGAAAGAGTTAATGGGTCAGCATGAAGTGCGTATCCGCAACGGGATGAAGGCCTACAGCCTGCTGGAGCAACTGCGTTCCGGGAATAAAGATCCTGCTGTGCGCACCGAATTTAACGATGTGAAGAAAGATCTGGGTTACGGGCTGCTGCTGAAGCGCTACACGCCAAACGTGGCGGATGCCAGCGAAGCGCAAATCCAACAGGCCACTAAAGACTCAATTCCACGCGTGGCTCCACTGTACTTCTCCTTCCGTATTATGGTCGGCGCGGGCGTGCTGATGCTGCTGATTATCGGTGGATCCTTCTGGACCGTGATCCGTAACCGCATTGGTAAGAGTACCTTCCTGTTGAAATGCGCGTTGTACGGCATTCCGCTGCCGTGGATTGCCATCGAATCGGGCTGGTTTGTCGCTGAATACGGTCGTCAGCCGTGGGCCATCGGTGAAGTGCTGCCAACTGCGGTCGCCAACTCCTCGCTGACCGTGGGCGATCTGCTGTTCTCGATGATCCTGATCTGCGGTCTGTATACGCTGTTCCTGGTGGCTGAAATGTATCTGATGTTCAAGTTTGCGCGCCTCGGGCCAAGCAGCCTGAAGACCGGACGCTATCACTTCGAACAGTCCAGTATTGCTGCGCGTGATGCTCAGACAGGAGTCCTTCAATGATCACTTATGAACTGTTGCGTTTCGTCTGGTGGGCACTGATTGGCGTGTTGCTGATTGGATTCGCCGTTGCCGACGGATTCGATATGGGCGTGGGCATGCTGACCCGTATTCTTGGGCGCACCGATACTGAACGTCGCATTATGATCAACAGCATCGCGCCACACTGGGACGGTAACCAGGTCTGGCTGATCACCGCAGGTGGGGCGCTGTTTGCCGCCTGGCCAACGGTGTATGCCGCTGCGTTCTCCGGCTTCTATGTGGCGATGATTCTGGTGCTCGCCTCGCTGTTCTTCCGGCCAATCGGCTTTGACTACCGTTCAAAACTGGAAGACAACCGCTGGCGTGGCATGTGGGACTGGGCGATCTTTATCGGCAGCTTTGTGCCACCGTTAGTGATTGGCGTGGCCTTCGGCAATCTGCTGCAGGGCGTGCCGTTCCATATGGATGAGTATCTGCGCCTGTTCTATACCGGCAACTTCTTCCAGTTGCTCAATCCGTTTGCGCTGCTGGCCGGGATTGTCAGCCTCACCATGATCCTCACGCAGGGTGCGACCTACCTGCAGATGCGCACCGTCGGCGAGCTGCATGTGCGTTCGCGCCTTGCCGCGCAGATTTCGGCATTGGTGATGGTGGTGTGCTTCGTGCTGGCGGGCGTCTGGGTGATGTATGGCATCGACGGTTATGCCGTCACCAGCGTGCTGGATCACAACGCGGCGTCAAACCCATTGGGCAAAGAAGTGGTGCGTGAAGCGGGTGCCTGGATGGTCAACTTCAATAAAACACCGCAGCTGTGGATCATTCCTGCGCTGGGCGTGGTGCTGCCGCTATTGACCATTTTGTGTTCGCGACTGGAGAAAGGAGCCTGGGCGTTTATTTTCTCTTCCTTAACGCTGGCCTGTGTGATCCTCACAGCGGGCGTTGCCATGTTCCCGTTCATCATGCCGTCAAGCACGATGCCAAATATGAGCCTGACCATGTGGGATAGCACTTCAAGCCTGTTGACGCTGAAAATCATGACCGTTGCCGCGATGATCTTCGTACCAATTATCCTGGCCTACACAACCTGGTGTTACTACAAAATGTTCGGTCGTCTGACCAAAGAGCAGATTGAAAACAACACCCATTCTCTCTATTAATTGAGGAGCTGAACAATGTGGTATTTTGCCTGGATCCTCGGCACCTTGCTGGCCTGCGCGTTCGGCATTATTACAGCGCTGGCAATTGAGCATATCGAAGATAGCGAAGTGAAAGAGAAACGCTGATGGGGCAGGGGATAACTCGCCTCTATCAGTGGATGGATAAGAGCCCGTTACGGGCTCTTTCATTGCTGATGGCCTTGCTGCTGGCAGGCTGTATGTTCTGGGATCCGAAACGGTTCGCGGCCAACAGCAGCTCACTGGAAATCTGGCAGGGATTATTGATGATGTGGGCGGTGTGCACCTGGGTGATCCATGGGGTTGGTTTTCGGCCTCGTCGACTGCGCTGGCAGGCATTTTTCTCACCTCTTCCTGCCTGGATCGTGCTGATTTTTGGTCTGGCCTTCTTATTTTCCTAAGCTTACTCAGGCGAAGTCTCACTTCGCCTGCCTTCCCTCACCGCCAAAACCGCCTTTTTCCTTAGATTACGTCAAGAAACGTCCAGGATTTGTCCGTATTTCCTCCGGTTTGTTTCCAAACAATAATTATTTTCTTTCCCCTCTGGCAACCCATTCCAAAGGCGTATGCTCTTGCGTATAGTAGCAGCGTTTAAAGCATTACCGGGATGTAGAGTGAGTACAACGCTGTTTCGATGGCCGGTTCGTGTCTACTACGAAGACACCGATGCCGGTGGTGTGGTTTACCATGCCAGCTATGTCGCGTTTTATGAACGGGCACGAACTGAAATGTTGCGCCAGCACCATTTCAACCAACAGGCTTTGCTGGAACAGCAGGTCGCGTTTGTCGTGCGTCGGATTACGGTCGATTACCTTGCAGCTGCCCGCCTTGACGATCTTCTCGAGGTGCAGTGTGAAGTGGTAAGCATGACCAGAACGACCATGACTTTCGCACAACGTATTGTGAATGCAGAAGGACGGACGCTGAACGAAGCGGAAGTGCTGATCGCCTGCATCAATCCACATCTAATGAAGCCCATTGCGCTTCCCAAGTCTATTGTCGCGGAGTTCAAGCAGTGACTGACATGAACATTCTTGATTTGTTCCTGAAGGCGAGCCTTCTGGTCAAACTTATCATGTTGATTTTGATTGGTTTTTCTATCGCCTCATGGGCAATCATTATTCAACGCACGCGCATCCTGAATGCCGCCGGGCGTGATGCTGATGCATTCGAAGACAAGTTCTGGTCGGGGATCGAACTGTCTCGCCTGTATCAGGAAAGCCAGGCTCGTCGTGACGAGCTCGGGGGCTCTGAACAAATTTTCTATTCGGGCTTCAAAGAGTTTGCCCGACTGCACCGTGCCAATAACCATGCGCCAGAAGCGGTGGTTGAAGGCGCAACGCGTGCGATGCGCATCTCGCTGAACCGTGAAATGGAAGCGCTGGAAAACCACATTCCCTTCCTGGGAACCGTGGGCTCCATCAGTCCTTATATCGGTCTGTTCGGTACCGTCTGGGGCATCATGCATGCCTTTATCGCGCTGGGCGCGGTGAAGCAGGCCACCTTGCAGATGGTGGCGCCGGGTATTGCAGAAGCGCTGATCGCCACGGCTATCGGTCTGTTTGCGGCGATCCCAGCCGTTATGGCTTACAACCGCCTTAATCAGCGCGTGAATAAGCTGGAACAGAATTACGATAACTTTATGGAAGAGTTCACGGCTATTCTGCATCGTCAGGCGTTCTCCAGCGAGAACACCAAGTAAGAGCTGAGGTTAGCATGGCCAGAACTCGTGGTCGCGGCGGTCGCCGTGAGATGAAGTCCGAGATCAACATTGTTCCACTGCTGGACGTTTTGCTGGTGCTGCTGCTGATTTTCATGGCAACCGCACCGATCATTACCCAGAGCGTGGAAGTGGATCTGCCGGATGCGACAGATTCAAAAACCGTTTCCAGTGACGATAATCCGCCAGTGATCGTAGAAGTGGCGGGCGTGGGACAGTACAGCCTGGTGGTCGATCACGATCGGATGGAGCAGCTGCCACCTGAGCAGGTAGTCGCCGAAGCTCAGCGCCGTATTGAGGCGAATCCGAAGACGGTATTCCTGATCGGTGGGGCGAAAGATGTGCCTTACGACGAGATCATTAAGGCGCTCAACTTGCTGCATCAGGCAGGCGTTAAGTCTGTCGGATTAATGACGCAGCCGATTTAATTCATTCGAACCGTTTTTGGGAATCGAGAGTGTCGAAGGCAACCGAGCAAAACGATAAGTTAAAACGAGCGATTATCTTTTCAGTCATCCTGCATGTGCTTGTCATTGCGGTACTGATCTGGAGCTCTTTTGACGAACACATCGACGCGAGCAGCGGCGGTGGCGGTGGTGATATCGATGCCGTCATGGTCGATCCTGGTGCGATCGTTGATCAGTATAATCGGCAACAGAATCAGCAAAGCGACAGTAAGCGGGCTGACAATCAGCGTAAGAAGCAGGCGCAACAGCAGGCTGAAGAGCTGCAACAGAAGCAGGCCGCTGAGCAGCAGCGTTTGAAACAGCTGGAAAAAGAGCGTCTGCAAGCCCAGCAGGATGCGAAGCAGCAAGCGGCTGCGCAGGCTGCCGAGCAGAAGCAGGCTCAGGACGCAGCGAAGCAGGCACAGGAAGAGCAAAAGCAGGCTGAAATGGCCGCCGCTAAAGCGAAGTCCGATGCCAAAGCGCAGGCTGATGCTCAGGCTAAATCGGCCGCTGAAGCACAGAAAAAAGCGGAAGCAGACGCTAAACAGGCGGCTGCAGACGCACAGAAAAAAGCCGAAGCTGAAGCCAAAAAAGTGGCAGCCGAAGCCAAAAAGCAGGCTGACGCTGAGGCCAAAGAAGCTGCCGCTGAAGCCGCCAAGGTAAAAGCGGCCGCCGATGCGAAGGCGAAAGCCACCGCTGACGCGAAAGCCAAAGCGGCGGAAGAGGCTAAAGAAGCGAAAGCTGCTGCCGCGAAACAAGCCGCAGAAGCGAAAGAGAAAGCCGCTGAAGAGGCGAAAGCCAAAGCAGAGGCTTCTGCAAAAGCGAAAGCAGACGCCGCGGCGAAAGCCAAAGCCGCTGCCGACGCCAAGAAAAAAGCTGCCGCTGATGCCGCGAAAGACACCAGCGATGTTGATGATTTACTGGGAGGACTCAGCTCTGGCAAGAACGCGCCGAAGCAGGGTAAATCCGGTGGCGCTGCCGCAGGGCAGGGTAATCAGAAAAAAGCGGGCGCATCAGGGGCTGCAATTGATAGTTATATCGGCCAGGTTCAGGCGGCTATCCAGAGTAAGTTCTATGATTCGGACACGTTCAAAGGCAGAACGTGTGATATTCACATCAAGATCATGTCCGATGGCACCTTAGTTTCCGCCACCGCGGCTGGGGGCGATGCTGCACTGTGTCAGGCGGCAATTAATGCTGCCCGCATGGCAAGAATGCCTAAACCGCCGAGTGCGGAAGTTTATCAGGCAGTTAAAGATGCAACGTTAGAATTCAAGCCATAAGAATTCGGTAACATCCGGCAAGTTGAACTATGGTCAACTTGCCGTACTCTATAGATGCATTATTGGTTCGTTTGAACACTGCTAATTATCGTGGACGTTGCGTTCAGGTAAGGGAGAAAAGATGAAGCAGGCATTTCGTGTAGCAATGAGTTTTTTACTGCTGTTTGTCGCTGTAGCGCATGCAGAAGTTCGCATTGAAATTACCCAGGGTGTGAACACCGCGCGTCCAATTGGCGTGGTTCCATTCAAATGGGCCGGCCCGGGTGCCGCACCTGAAGATATCGGTGGCATCGTTGCCGCTGATTTACGTAACAGTGGTAAATTCAACCCGTTAGATCGTGCACGTCTGCCTCAGCAGCCAACCACAGCAGCTGAAGTTCAGCCTGCTGCCTGGACCGCGCTGGGTATCGATGCCGTGGTTGTCGGTCAGGTTCAGCCTGGCGCCGACGGCAGCTACCTGGTTTCTTACCAGCTGGTGGATACCTCGGGTAATCCGGGTGCCATTCTGGCGCAGAACCAGTATAAGGTGACCAAACAGTGGTTACGTTATGCGGCGCATACTGCCAGTGATGAAGCCTTTGAGAAGCTGACCGGCATTAAAGGGGCTTTCCGCACCCGTATTGCGTATGTCGTGCAGACCAACGGCGGTCAGTTCCCGTATGAACTGCGCGTCTCTGACTACGACGGTTACAACCAGAACACCGTGCACCGTTCACCACAGCCGCTGATGTCTCCGGCCTGGTCTAAAGACGGTAGCAAGCTGGCTTACGTGACTTTCGAAAGCGGTAAATCAGCCCTGGTAGTCCAGACTCTGGCGAACGGCGCGATCAAACAGGTTGCTTCCTTCCCGCGTCACAACGGTGCACCGGCCTTCTCCCCAGACGGGACGAAGTTAGCCTTTGCGCTGTCCAAGACCGGTAGCCTGAATCTGTACGTGATGGACCTGGCGTCAGGCCAGATCAATCAGCTGACAGACGGTCGTTATAACAGTACTGAACCCACCTGGTTCCCGGACAGCCAGAGCCTGGCTTACACTTCGGATCAGGCAGGTCGACCACAAATTTATAAAATCAGTGCAAGTGGCGGTACCGCACAGCGTCTGACCTGGGAAGGCGGACAGAATCAGGATGCGGACGTGAGCTCTGATGGTAAATCACTGGTGATGATTAGCACCAACGGCGGTGCTCAACACGTCGCCAGACAAGATCTGGAAACGGGAGCCGTTCAACAATTAACGGACACGTTCCTGGATGAAACGCCAAGCCTCGCACCAAATGGCACCATGGTAATCTACAGCTCTACTCAGGGTATGGGATCCGTATTGCAGTTGGTTTCGACTGATGGGCGTTTCAAAGCGCGTCTTCCGGCAACTGATGGACAGGTAAAATTCCCTGCCTGGTCGCCGTATCTGTGATGCATATGTAAATATGTATGGCTAACAATAATAGGATTGTAGAAATGCAACTGAACAAAGTGCTGAAAGGCTTAATGCTGGCACTGCCAGTAATCGCAGTGGCTGCTTGTAGCTCACACAAAAACAATAACAACGACCAGACCAACGGTATGGGCGATGGCGCTAACGCTAATAGCGGCATGAACAGCGGCAACATGTCATCTGATGAGCAGGCTCGCCTGCAGATGCAGGAACTGCAGAAAAACAACATCGTTTACTTCGGCCTGGACAAGTATGACATCCAGTCTGAGTTCGCACAGATGCTGGATGCTCACGCTAACTTCCTGCGTAGCAACCCATCTTACAAAGTGACTGTTGAAGGTCATGCGGATGAGCGCGGTACACCAGAGTACAACATCGCCCTGGGCGAACGTCGTGCTACTGCTGTTAAAATGTACCTGCAGGGTAAAGGTGTTTCTGCTGACCAGATCTCTATCGTTTCTTACGGTAAAGAGAAGCCAGCTGTACTGGGTCATGACGAATCAGCGTATGCTAAAAACCGTCGTGCCGTACTGGTATACTAAGAGAATCACATGATTAGTAACTTCAGACTTCACGTGTTGGGTCTGTCGTTACTGGTTGGCGTAGCGGCCCCCTGGGCCGCTAATGCCCAGGCGTCAATCAGTAACGTTGGCTCAGGCTCGGTCGAAGACCGTGTCACAACTCTTGAGCGTATCTCCAATGCTCAGGCGCAACTTCTTCAGCAACTTCAGCAACAGCTCTCCGACTCACAGCGCGATGTCGACTCACTCCGTGGTCAGATTCAAGAAAATCAGTACCAAATGAATCAGATGACTGAGCGTCAGAAAAGCATGTACCAGCAGATTGATACGCTAAGCAATGGTGGTGGCAATGCCAACGCACAGGCTCAGGGTGCTTCTGGTGATGCCGCTGCTGCTGCCGGTGGTGCTGCAGCCGATAATGCCGCAAACGGCAACAGCGCAGCGTCAGGGGCCTCTGCGGCACCTGTGCAAAGCGGGGATGCTAACACTGATTACAATGCTGCGGTCGCGCTGGTTCTTGAAAAGAAACAGAACGAACAGGCAATCAGTGCATTTCAGGCTTTTGTGAAGAAATATCCGGATTCTACTTATCAGCCCAATGCCAATTACTGGTTGGGACAGTTGAATTACAACAAAGGCAAGAAAGACGACGCGGCGTATTATTTCGCTACTGTGGTCAAAAACTACCCGAAATCACCAAAGAGTCCTGATGCGTTGTATAAGGTTGGGGTGATCATGCAGGAGAAGGGCGACACGGCGAAAGCCAAAGCCGTTTACCAGCAAGTGTCCAAACTTTATCCAAACAGTGATGCAGCGAAAAATGCCGCAAAACGGGCAGCTGCGCTCTAAGTGACCAGCTTTGACCGGATATTGCCGTATTTCTGGTCTTTGCGGACGAAAGGTAGTCAGTTGAACAAGTTATCTGAAAATAGTGGTTGCGCTGAATCGGTAAATCAGTAATATATGCCGCCGTTGCAGGGACATATGTGAAAACGTTCTGGCAGCGCAAAAGTGGGTCGTTAGCTCAGTTGGTAGAGCAGTTGACTTTTAATCAATTGGTCGCAGGTTCGAATCCTGCACGACCCACCACTTTCAAAGTAGTAACAAGTGTTAAGCGTGAGGGATTTGAACCTGCAGCAGGTTCGAGTTGAGCGAAGCGAAACAACGTTGCCATAAGCAACGGGCCGATAGGCCGAGGCGTAGCCGAGTTATCCTGCACGACCCACCACTTTAAAGCAGTATCCAGTAGCAAGCAGTAACCGCTCGATGCGGGTCGTTAGCTCAGTTGGTAGAGCAGTTGACTTTTAATCAATTGGTCGCAGGTTCGAATCCTGCACGACCCACCATTAAGCCTTAATAGCGCAAGTGTTTAAGCAGGCATCGAAGTGAAGAGTTACCGCGAAAGCGGGTCGTTAGCTCAGTTGGTAGAGCAGTTGACTTTTAATCAATTGGTCGCAGGTTCGAATCCTGCACGACCCACCAATGTTAAGAAGGCGCCCTAAAGGCGCCTTTTTGCTTTCTGCGATTCGTGAAGGATTTGAACCTGCAGCAGGTCGAGTCGAACGCAGTGAGACAGCGTTGCGACAGCAACGACCCGAAGGGCGAGGCGTAGCCGAGTCATCCTGCACGACCCACCAATGTTAAGAAGGCGCCCTAAAGGCGCCTTTTTGCTTTCTGCGATTCGTGAAGGATTTGAACCTGAAGCAGGTCGAGTCGAACGCAGTGAGACAGCGTTGCGACAGCAACGACCCGAAGGGCGAGGCGTAGCCGAGTCATCCTGCACGACCCACCAATGTTAAGAAGGCGCCCTAAAGGCGCCTTTTTGCTTTCTGCGATTTATAAAAATGTAGGTTGAAGGGCAGGTTGCCTGCGTGGCCCGGAATCCCGGTCAGGGAGAGAAGGTTGAACGCAAAGTCGCCGTGAACCCATCCTTGGGGGCTTAGCGGCGACATCCCTGTCGCCGAAGACTCGCTATCAACCTTCTCTCCCTTCCCCTAAGCTTCAGTATCGACTGCTTGATTGTGGACACACAGGTCACAACCCTTTGCATGAACATGCGTTTGACCTGTGCATCCACCAAGCCCAATCAACGACACCAATGCGATTGGGTGGCGGCATAGAGTGCCTTAGCCCAGTGTCTGCGGCAGGGATGCCGCAGCCAAGCCTCCAGGGATGGATTCACGGCGTCTCGGATAAGGCACTCTATGCTGACGCCATACCACCGCGCTCGCCCTTGACCTGTGCGTCCACCAAGCCCAATCAACGACGAAAATGTTATTGGGGCGCTCTATGCTGACGCCTTACCCCCGAACTCCGGTTTTGACCTCAATCCCTCAATCCCTCAATCCCTTTAGCCCTCAAGCCTTCCCCGGCGCAAGATTCTTCCAGATATGCATCACCGCATAACTTCGCCACGGGCGCCAGGCCTGTGATAACCGCTCGGCTTCCTTCGCCGTTACGCCACCCAGATTCTTTCTGACCACCACATCTCCGGCAGGGAATGCGTCCGGCCAACGCAGCGCCCGCATCGCAATATAATGCGCGGTCCACTCCCCGATGCCCGGTTGAGCCACCAACAATGCGATCGCGCGATCCGGATCGGTGCCCGCATCCAACTTCAGCTCACCCCGATTGTAGGCTTGCGCAATGGCTATCAGCGTCCGTGAACGTGCGCTGACGATCCCGAGGCTCGCCACTTCATCCAGCGTCGCCACCCCTATCCTCGCCGCTTGTGGTGACAGCTGAGTAAGCTCAGGGAAGGGCGTCTTGATCGCCTCGCCAAAGGCCTCTGCAAAACGACCACCAATGGTGGTGGCAGCTTTCACGGTGATCTGCTGACCGAGAATGGCCCTGACCACCATTTCAAAACCATCAAATGCGCCAGGTACCCGCAATCCCGCATCTTTCGTCAGACTGTCCCGCAACAGCGGATCCTGCTCAAGATGGGCGGCAATCAGATCGGGGTGGGCATCGAGATCAAAAAGATTCTTCAACCGACGCAACAGCGCAGGTAACACCGGCGTCAACGAATGGGTAAACTCGACCTGTAATCCGTGCTTCTTATCAGACTGTGTGACCCGAACCCATCCGGTATGCTCGCCCAGACGCACGGTACGCGTATAACTTTGATTATCCACACTCTCCACGCCTTTAATGGCACGAAGCCGCAGAAAGGCTAACAGGGCGGTCCAGTTGAATGGCGGACGATAGCTCAACAACAGCGTCGAGGTCTCACTGCTGATAAAATGACCCGTTTCGCTGGCTTCTTTGCGTAACCGGCTCGGCGGCATTCGATACTGACGGCTGAACACCTCGTTGAAGCGGCGCAAACTGGCAAATCCACTGGCATATGCCACCTCAGTGACCGGCAGCGTGGTTTCGGTCAATAGCTGCTTTGCCAGCAGTAAACGACGGGTCTGCCTGAGCTCAAGCGGCGAAACGCCCAACTCTTTCTGCACAATGCGCCGCATCTGACGTGAACTGAGCGAAAACTGCGCTGCAATCTCTTCCAGACTGTCGATATCCTCAACCAAACCCTCTTCAATCCGCTGGATCAGCAAATCGGCAATCCGGTGACTGCTGTCAACCGGCGCATTCCCCGGCGCCAGTTCCGGACGACAGCGCAGGCAAGGGCGAAAGGCGGCCTTTTCTGCCGCTTCAGCACTGTCAAAGAACAGACAATTCACCTCAAGCGGCGGCTTAACCGGACAGACAGGCCGACAATAAATGCCGGTAGACGTCACGCCGACGTAAAACACCCCATCAAAACGCACATCCCGGGAGGTCAGTGCCCGGTAAGCAACCTGTTTATCAATCATCATCATTCCCGACTCGCTGGCTTTTATGCCAGGTTAAGGGCAATTTGCTGCCCTCGCTAGCCGTTTTCGGACAGCTAACGTATTTCAACCTGATGTCCGAAAACGGCTAGCGTAGCGTTTCTTCTCACGGATAATAGACGTAATCTCAGCAAAACATCGTGATACAGGAAGAAGACTGATGAGCTATTTCTGCAAAGTAATGCCTTCACCCGTGGGCGCCCTGACGCTGATTGCCAGCGATCTCGGCCTGACGGCGATCCTCTGGCAGGATCACAACCCAAATCGCGTGCGTTTACCGGCTATGCAGGAAGATCCGACGCATCCGGTGCTGGTGGAAACCGAGCGTCAGCTGAATGAGTATTTTGCCGGGACGCGCACCACCTTCACCATGACGCTGGATTTTGTCGGTACCGAATTCCAGAAAAAAGTCTGGCAGGCGCTGGTGGCCATTCCGTTTGGGGAAACGCGTAGCTATGCCGATATCGCCCGCGATATTGGCCACCCGAAGGCGGTCAGAGCGGTCGGCGCGGCCAACGGTAAAAATCCAATCTCGATTATTGCTCCCTGTCATCGGGTGATTGGATCGAATGGCAAGCTGACCGGATTTGCCGGCGGTCTTGAGGTTAAAGCCTTCCTGCTGAAGATAGAAACGGCGAAGCAGGGCGAGGCAGAATTCACCCTGAAGTGATCGGGCTCACATCCTGAGTTCTCAGCGAAAAACTGAGCGACACCGGCGACTATTTCGGCTATCGTGTTTAGCATATAAAACAAACCGACCACGGGTCGGCGCGGAAAGGCCATTTTCCGCTAATTTGGTTAAGTTAAAGAAACGAGAGCCGCGATATGAGCCTGATGTTCGATCCCGAAACCGCTGTTTATCCCTTCCCGCCGAAACCTGCCCGTCTCACCCAGGATGAAAAGCAGATTTATCGGGAGAAAATCAAACGGTTACTTAAAGAACGCAACGCAGTGATGGTTGCTCATTACTATACCGATCCGGAAATTCAGGCGCTGGCAGAAGAGACCGGCGGCTGCGTCGCCGATTCGCTGGAAATGGCCCGCTTTGGCAGCCAGCACTCTGCCAGCACCTTGCTGGTGGCTGGCGTACGGTTTATGGGCGAGACGGCCAAAATCCTCAGCCCGGAAAAAACCATCCTGATGCCAACCCTTCAGGCGGAATGTTCCCTCGATCTCGGCTGCCCCATCGACGAATTCAACCGTTTCTGTGACCAGCATCCCGACCGTACCGTGGTGGTGTATGCCAATACCTCGGCAGCCGTCAAGGCTCGCGCTGACTGGGTGGTCACCTCAAGCATTGCCGTAGAACTGATTGAACATCTTGATAGCCTGGGTGAGAAAATCATCTGGGCACCGGATCGTCACCTTGGCCAGTACGTTACCCGCCAAACCGGGGCCGATATCCTGTGCTGGCAGGGCGCATGTATTGTCCATGACGAGTTCAAAACTCAGGCCTTGCAACGCATGAAGGCACTTTATCCAGATGCGGCGGTGCTGGTTCACCCGGAATCTCCGCAGGCGATTGTGGATCTGGCGGATGCGGTTGGCTCGACCAGCCAGCTGATCCAGGCAGCCAAAACCCTGCCTAACCCACAGATGATTGTGGCGACCGATCGCGGCATCTTTTATAAAATGCAGCAGGCGTGCCCGGACAAAGAGCTGCTGGAAGCGCCAACAGCGGGCGAGGGCGCAACCTGCCGCACCTGTGCACACTGTCCGTGGATGGCGATGAATGGCCTGAAGGCCATTGCCGATGGCCTGGAACAGGGCGGCAGCCAGCATGAAATTCATGTCGATGCGGCGCTACGTGAAGGCGCATTGATCTCGTTGAACCGTATGCTAACCTTTGCAGCAAGTTTAAAAGGCTAATCGTTGCTTTTCTGCTGCGGACACAGGTGCCAATATGGATTTTTTTAGCACGCATAATATTCTGGTTCACATCCCCCTTGGGACCGGTGGTTACGATCTTTCGTGGATTGAAGCCATTGGTACCGTGGCGGGCCTGCTTTGTATCTGGCTTGCCAGTCTTGAGAAAATCAGTAACTACGCCTTTGGCCTGATTAACGTCACGCTGTTTGCGGTCATTTTCTTCCAGATCCAACTTTACGCCAGCCTGCTGTTGCAGCTGTTCTTCTTTGTCGCCAACATCTACGGCTGGTATGCGTGGAGCAGGCAAACGACGGATAACCAACAGGCGCTGCAAATCCGCTGGATGAGCTTGCCGAAAGCCATTGGCTGGCTGCTGGTGTGCGTGGTGGCGATTGGCCTGATGACGCTGTACATCAACCCGGTCTTTGCCTGGCTGACGAAAATTGCGGTGACGGTAATGCAGGGCGTGGGTCTGTCGGTCGCCATGCCGGAATTGCAGCCCGATGCGTTCCCGTTCTGGGACTCCTGCCTGATGGTGTTGTCGATTGTGGCGATGATCCTGATGACGCGGAAATACGTCGAGAACTGGCTGCTGTGGGTGATTATTAACGTGATTAGCGTGATGATCTTCGCGCGCCAGGGCGTCTACGCCATGTCGCTGGAATATGCCATCCTGACGCTGATTGCCCTGAACGGTTGCTGGCTGTGGATTAAAAGCGCCCGCGAACAGGGTTCACGCGCGCTTTCCTCTTAGTGATGATGGTGGGCATGCTCATGCCCACCCTTTCCCCAACTCAGTTCACAGTCGCCATCATCACAACTCTGATATTCCATCTGCACCGTCGCATGTTCAATCTGATAATGGTCATGCAGCCAGTCGTGGATGCGGTGCAGTAACGCATCGTGATCGTAAGGCGGAATGACGTGAACGTGCAGCGTCATCACCGGCTTCTCACCGACCTGCCACAAATGAATATGATGCACATTGCGGATCTCCGGGATGCCCTGCGTCAGCGCCCGCTTCAACTTGTCGACATCCAGTGAAGGAGGCGCGCCTTCCAACAACTCATGAATACTCTCTTTCATCAGCGCCCAGGCACTGCGTAACACCAGCACCGAAACCAGAATCGACAGGATCGGGTCAATCGGCGTCCAGCCGGTGTAAATGATGATTAACGCTGCGGCGATGGCGCCGACAGAACCCAGCAAATCCCCCAACACATGCAGCGCCGCGGCGCGCACGTTGAGGTTCTTTTCTTCACTGCCACGATGCAACAGCCAGAAAGAGAGCAGATTGGCCAGCAGACCCGCCACGGCAACGGTCAGCATAAAGCCGCCCGCCACGGGTTCCGGATGACGGAAACGAACGATCGCTTCCCAGACAATCAACACGGTGATCACCACCAGCGCGATGGCGTTGACGAAAGCCGCCAGGGTGGTCAGACGAAGCAGGCCAAAGGTGTGGCGAGCATTGGGTTTGCGTTGGGCAAACTGTACCGCCAGCAGGGCCATCAGCAGAGCGGCCGCATCGGTAAGCATATGTCCGGCGTCCGCCAACAGCGCCAGCGAGCCAGAGAGTATGCCGCCGGCCACTTCAGCCACCATAAAGACGGCGGTAACGAGAAAGGCTGCCAGCAGGCGGGTACGGTTGCCCGTGCCTTCAGAATGGGTGTGCGCCATAAGATTCCAGTTCAGTGAGTAAACTTTCTGTTAATGATATCAATAGATTCAGTTCGGTAGCAGGCTGTTGCTGTGCCCGGCACTGCCCAATAATGTGCTGACAGCGATTTTCACCCTCGGCATAGCCTAGCATTTGCCAGCTTCCCTTCAGACGATGGGCGGCTTTTTCGGCTTTTTCCCAATCTTGTTCCTTCAGCGCGGTGACCAGCCTGGTGCTGTCTTCCCGTAGGGTCTGCTGCAGTGTTTTCTGCAATTTGCTGAAGAAGGCGTGGTCATGACCGGCCAGATCCCACAGGCGCTGGCTAACATCGGCAAATACGACCTCGGTGCCCGCGGTGAGCAGCGGCTCAATTTCGTTCAGGGTTACCGGTTTCAGCAACACCTTATCGGTCAGCGCCGCCACCTGTGGGCTGGCCAGGATATCGGCATCGGCCGAACACATCACAATGCGGCAGCGCCGGGCGGTGTTACGCTCACCACGACGAATGATTTTTGCCAGCGTTATGCCATCCGGGTGCGGCATGCTGTAGTCAATAAACAGCAGGTCATACACGCCGCCCGCAGCGAGAAAAGCCCGGCCATCAGGATAGCAGTCGGCTTCAATGCCAAACCAGGCCAGCTGCTGCTGCATCACCAGCAGATTGGTGGGGTGATCGTCGACCACCGCCACACGCTGCACGTTTGGCGTACCTCCCGGCGAGCGAACGGGGGCCGGTTCATTAATGGCAGGATCGCTGGTGACGATCTGCAAAGGCAGAAACACCGTCAGCGTGGTCCCTTGATGCGGTGTGGATGCCAGTAGGATCTCTCCGCCCATCCTGGCGACGATCTCTTTGCAAATCGACAGGCCAAGACCGCTGCCCTGCACGGAAAGCTGGCGGCCGGAAGGCGTCTGATACCAGGGCTCAAACAGCCTTATCTGCTCCTCTGCAGGAATGCCGCTACCGCTGTCGATCACCTGTAAGCGCAGGCGATCGTTTTCCGTCGCCAGGGTGACGCGAATCTCACCCTCGCGGGTAAATTTGATCGCATTGCTGATCAGGTTATTGGCAATCTGCTGCAGCCGTTGCCCATCAATCATGATCAGCGCGGGTAACGGCGGAAGGGTTTCGACGCGGAACAGCGGTCCGTTATTTCGCATCAACGGGTGATAAAAATCTGCCAGCCGGCTGAGCCATTTGGCCGGATCGAGCGGCTGCGGCACCAGGGTAAAACTGTTGCTCTCCAGCTTGGCGTGATCCTGCAGATCGTTCAGCAAGGTCAGCAGTGTGGAGGCGCTGCTGTGGATCACGTTGAGGTTTTTGCTGGCAGGCGTGCGGGACACTTCCACTTCCAGCAGACCCAGAATCGCCTGCATCGGCGTGCGCAACTCGTGGCTGACGGTGGCCAGAAACTGGCTTTTCATCTGATTGGCCCGCTCGGCCTCTTCACGCTCCAGCTCCAGCTGGCGGCGCTGCAGCCGTTCACGGCGCTGTTCCAGATAACGTCGAATCAACAGCACAAGTAAAAAGACAATGGCAAATAACGCGGCGATCAGCACAAATAACGAGATGGGTCGCATGCTGTTTTCAGCGCCTTCCGAAAGCACCGAACTGTTGTTACTCCAGGTCTCTCTCATCCGTTGCTGCGTATCGGTGGGGATTTGCTGCAGGCTGGTGTTCAACAGGGTTCTTAACAGCGGGAACGCCGGGCTGACGCCCAATGTGATTGGCCAGGCGGTGTCGCTGGCGGCAAAAGCCAGGCGTAACGCGTCACTATAGCGGGACTGAATCAGCCAGCGGGCCGAAATGACATTGTCTACCAGCGCATCGATCTGTCCGTTAGCCAGCGCGTCATACAGCGTTTTGCTGTCTTCAAAGGGCACCACAGTGATGCCTGCGGGTATCAGCCCCAGTGCGATATCCCCGCGACGGATGCCGACTTTCAAGCCCTGAAGCTGCTGCCAGCCGGTCGCCGGGCGCGACATCTGCCCCACATACACGCCCCAAAGCGCACGCCAGATTGGCAGCGTATTGCTGCGCATCGCATCGTCGCCGGTCAGGGGCAGCGTCAACTGAATCATCGCCCGTCCCTGATCGACCAGCGCCTGCGCTTGTTGCGCATTGCTCACCCACCAGGGTTGAAAACGCAGCCCGGTGTTCTGACCGATAATATTCAGCAGCTCGACGCTGTAGCCACTCGGTTGACCGTTGGCCGCCCGGTAACTCCAGGGATAGTCATCGCCGATCGCCGCATAGGTCACAACCGGATGTTGCGTGATCCAGCTGCGCTCCATCGGGGTTAAGTGGGCGGTGTTGGTGTCCTGATAACGCGGTAACTGGCTGCTCCAGCGGCCCTGAATGCCGTTAATCACCTCCATCGGGAGCTGACGGATGGCCATATCCAGCCGTTCGGTTAATGCTGGCTGGGTGGTAATGGCCTGCAGACGCAGTTCACCCGGATCGAGCGGCGAGGCCAGTTGATAAATTTGCCCCTGTTGCAGCTGATTGAGCAGAAACCCGGCGCTGGTCTCATCGGCGACCACATAATCACTTTTATTATTCAGCAAGGCATACAGCGCCTGCAGATCGTTATCCACCACCTGCCAGTGATGCTGGCGGGCAAATGCCGGATCGATCAGCGCAAGAGCCGATTTGCTGATGGTGATTTGAGCATCAGTGGAGTTGAACATCACCGGCCGCAGATTTTCGCGGCTGCGGTAAATGCGCAGCGGGCTGGTAAACCACGGCTGGGTGGCACTCATGCCTTTTTCCAGCCTTTGCTGTGGCACGCCGAAGGCGATGTCCAGCTTACCGTGTTGCAGTGCCTGCTGCAGTGCCTGCCAGTCCGGGTAATCCTCTACCTGAAACTTCATGCCGGTGGTTTGCGTCAGCGCCACCAGATAGTCAGCATTAATACCGTAGAGATCCTGGCCAACCACCATATTCCACGGCGTGCTGTTGTCGCGCAGGATGCCCGCCCGTAATGGCTTATCCTGCCACTGCGACGACTGATCCAGCGGCATCATTTCCTGCGGCATCAGCACGCTGCTGATTGGCCGCAACGCGGCGGCAACCGGCAGGCAAAGCAACAGCATAACAGCCAGCCACAGGCGACGCGTCACTGCTGAGCCTTCCAGAATCCGGCCAGTTCAACCACCGAGCTGGCCCCGGTTTTATCCATGATGTTCTTTTTATGGGTGCTGACGGTTTTATTACTGATATTGAGCTGTTCAGCAATCTGCAAATTAGACAGCCCGCGCGCCAGCAGCGCTAAAATCTGCTGCTCTTTGCTGGTCAGCATATGCGTGGTGGTTTCACGCTCGTTGTTAACAGGGAACGCCTGCTGGCCGCCGAGTACCGCCAGAATGGCAGAGAGCAGCTGCGGCATCGGCTGGCGTTTCGCAACATAACCCGCCGCACCGGCGGCTTCAGCCAGCCGTTGATACAGACGTTCCTCCTGCGCGGAATAGATGATCACCGGCAGGGAAGGGAAGTGGCGGCGGATAAATTTCAGCAGCTGCAGGCCATCACTGTCCGGCAGCCCGATATCCAGTACCACGATATCCACCGGCTGTGCGGCCAGCAGCGCATGGGCGCGGTTTTCATCTTCGGCTGCCAACAGGGTAAAGGGAAAAGGCGCACGCGCCAGCGCCGCTTCAAGCGCAACATGCACCAGCGGGTGGTCATCAATCAGCAGCAGCGTAACCATGAATTTATCCGGGGGAAATCAGGGCTTTCAAGAATAGCGTAAAGGTTCAGGTATGCAAACAGACACGAAAAAGGAGAGCCTGAGCTCTCCTTTTAATCACGCATTAAAACGGTGATCAGGCGACTTACTGGGTAGTGCCATCCGTTTTAGTATTCGCGTCAGGTCCGACTTTTTTGTTGATGTTCGGACATTTACCGTCTTTGCACTCGCTGTTTTTGTGAATCTGCTCAGCGCTCATTTTTTTGTGATGCTTCATGGTTTTATGGGTCGTCCCACTGGTGGCGTCACCGGTATTATTGATTTTGCTGTTATCCACGCCATTAGGGGCGATTTTCTGGGCTGCACCACCGGCCGCTGCACCGGCATCTGCTGCCTGGTTAGCTGTACCGTTGTTGCCAGATTCAGCCATTGCCGCGCCGCTGCCGAGGGTCATTGCTGCGGTCAGGAATACGATTGCAAACTTATTCATCATTATGCTCCGTTAAGGTGTGAATATTGCCGAACCAAACCCGATAAAATGCGGTTTGAATAAATAATTCGAAGAGTTCGGAATACAATCAGCACAAGATCAACTCCTATAAAGTTGGTGATCTTTATGCGTTTTTTTTAGGTATTAACAAGTAAAAGTGTAGTTCAGGAACGTAAAACAGCAACTTTAAATGGCAAGAAGTTGACCAAGGCGGATTTACAGCACTGTAAGCACGCGATAAATTGGACGTGATGCGCCTGATGTGCAGAACGGCCTTTAAAATACTGGAAATATTATGAATTATCAGAATGATGACTTAAGAATCAAAGAGATAAAAGAACTTCTTCCCCCTGTAGCCCTGCTTGAAAAGTACCCTGCCACGGACATGGCGGCGAAAACCGTTTCTGACTCCCGCCAGGCTATTCATAATATTCTTAAAAAGACCGACGATCGTTTATTGGTGGTGATTGGACCTTGCTCCATTCATGACACCCAGGCCGCAAAAGAATATGCCGCGCGTTTGGTGACGCTGCGTGAAGAGTTAAGTGACGCTTTGGAAGTGGTGATGCGCGTGTATTTTGAAAAACCGCGTACCACCGTTGGCTGGAAAGGGCTGATCAACGATCCGCATATGGACAACAGCTACCAGATCAACGACGGCCTGCGCATTGCCCGCAAGCTGCTGCTGGACATCAACGATTCCGGCCTGCCTGCCGCCGGTGAGTTCCTCGATATGATCACGCCACAGTATATGGCTGACCTGATGAGCTGGGGAGCCATTGGCGCCCGTACCACCGAATCGCAGGTACACCGTGAACTCTCTTCGGGTCTTTCCTGCCCGGTAGGCTTCAAAAACGGCACCGACGGGACGATTAAGGTGGCTATCGATGCCATCAATGCCGCCAGCGCGCCGCATTGCTTCCTGTCAGTGACCAAGTACGGCCACTCTGCCATTGTTGAAACCAGCGGCAACGGCGACTGCCATATCATCCTGCGCGGCGGCAAAGAGCCGAACTACAGCGCCCACCATGTCAGCGCCGTTAAAGCCGGCCTGGAGAAGGCCGGTCTGGATCCGCAGGTGATGATCGACTTCAGCCATGCCAACAGCAGCAAGCAGTTCCAGAAGCAGCTGGTGGTGTCGGATGATGTATCGCAGCAGATTGCCGGCGGCGACAAGGCGATTATTGGCGTGATGATCGAGAGCCATCTGGTGGAAGGTAATCAGAGCCTCGAAAGCGGTGAGCCGCTGGTTTACGGTAAGAGCGTCACCGATGCCTGTATTGGTTGGGAAGACACTGAGAAAGTGCTTCGCCAGCTGGCGGATGCCGTGAAGGCGCGTCGCGCCCACTAAGCTTCGGCATTGAGGCTAAATCTGCCCGATTAAAGGCGGGCAGCTTTTTCTCAGCGCATTAGCCATAAAAAAATCCGCCTTTCGGCGGATTTTTTGTGCTCAGCATTCTCTCTTTTCCCGCAGGGAAGGGGAGGGAATTACTTCGCTTTGCCCTGGTTGGCGACTGCCGCCGCTTTCGCAGCAATTTCGTCAGCATCGCCCAGATAGTAATGTTTGATTGGTTTGAAGTTTTCATCAAACTCATACACCAGTGGCACGCCAGTTGGGATATTCAGTTCAAGGATGGCTTCTTCACTCATGTTGTCCAGGTATTTCACCAGCGCACGCAGGGAGTTACCGTGGGCGGCGATGATCACTTTCTCGCCGCTTTTCATACGTGGCAGAATAGATTCGTTCCAGTATGGCAACACGCGGTCGATGGTCAGCGCCAGGCTTTCTGTGGTTGGCAGCTGCTCAGCAGTCAGTGCCGCGTAACGTGGGTCATGGCCGGGGAAACGCTCATCGGCACGATCCAGCTCTGGCGGGGTTACCGCGAAGCCGCGACGCCATTGTTTAACCTGCTCGTCACCGTACTTCTGTGCGGTTTCGGCTTTATCCAGACCCTGCAGCGCACCGTAGTGACGCTCGTTCAGACGCCAGGATTTCTCCACTGGCAGCCAGACCTGGTCAACTTCGTCCAGGATGTTCCACAGCGTGTGGATGGCACGTTTCAGCACGGAGGTGTAAGCGAAATCGAAGGTGAAGCCTTCTTTTTTCAGCAGCTGACCTGCGGCTTTCGCTTCGGTACGGCCTTTATCGGACAGGTCAACATCGTACCAACCGGTAAAGCGGTTTTCATTATTCCACTGGCTTTCGCCGTGACGTACCAGAACCAGCTTAGTTACAGCCATAGCTTAACTCCTTAATAATCTGACGTTTCTATGATAATGGTAAACCGTAAATTGCCGGTAGCACCCTGGCGGCAATTTTATAGGCCATTACCATAACGGAAATCTGCGCACCGCGTAAGCCTGTCGCTTCTCCGATGCGCGTTTTTCATGCGCTGAATCAAACCGCTGTCAGGCGGTAGCGCGTAATCGACTGATACGATTCACCCGGTTTAAGCCAGCAGTCAGGCTGCGGCCACTCGGGATGATTCGGCGAGTCGGGTAAAAACTCGCTCTCCAGTGCGATACCCTGAAAGGCATTATAGACGCCCTGCTCACGAGCAGGGGTGCCTTGCAGATAATTGCCAGAGTAAAACTGCAGCGCCGGGGCCGAGGTAAATACGCTCAGCTGTAGCTGACCATCTGCCGACCAGAGTTCGGCCGCGGGCTGGCTTTCATCCTGGGTGTTCAGCAGGAAGGCGTGGTCGTAGCCTTTGACCGCACGCTGATCGTCATCCTGCAGGAACTCGGCGGCAACCGTTTTTGGCTGGCGGAAGTCAAAGCTGGTGCCGGCAACGGCTTTCAGATCGGCATTCGGGATGCCTTCACTGTCAACCGGCAGATACCGTTCAGCATTCAGCTGCAATTTATGGTCACGGGCGTCGCCATGCCGGGCATCCAGATTAAAATAAGCATGGTTGGTCAGGTTCACCGGGCAGGCTTTATCCGTGGTGGCGTGATACTGGATGGTCAGCGTGTTGTCATCTTCCAGACGGTAGAGCAGGGTCACCAGCAGATTGCCAGGATAGCCCTGATCGCCATCGGGCGAATCCAGTTGATATTCCACTTCATGCTCTGCCTGGCGGACGATCTGCCAGCGACGGCTGCTAAACCCTTCCGGGCCGCCGTGGAGCTGATGCGGTCCCTGATTGGCCGCAACCTGCCAGGTTTTGCCTTCACTGCTGAACGTGGAATGGGCAATACGGTTGGCATAGCGACCGACGGTGGCACCGAGGTAAGCCGTCTGATGCAGATAATCCGCCGGTGTGGCGCAGCCGAGCAGGGCTTCACGTACGGTGCCATCTTTCATTGGCACGCGGGCGGAGAGCCAGGTGGCGCCCCAGCTCATAAAGGTGGCAACCATGCCGCCCGCATTGCGCAGCGTGGTGATATGCCACGGTTGACCATCCGGCGCACGGGAAGTGGGTTCGGTTAGCATTGACCCGCTCCTTCAGAGGCTTTGCAGACGTAGAAGGTTTCTTTGATGCCCGATTTGGCTTCGTATTGCTGCTCAACGGCAGCTTTCACCGACTCCACCATCTCCAGCGGCATCAGTGCGACCACGCAGCCGCCGAAACCGCCGCCGGTCATACGCACGCCGCCACGATCGCCCAGCGAGGCCTTAACGATCTCAACCAGCATATCGACCGGTGGCACGGTGATTTCAAAGTCATCTCGCATTGAAGCATGAGATTCGGCCATCAGCACCGCCAGACGCGCCAAATCGCCGCGTGCCAGCACGTCAGCGGCTTCCAGCGTACGGGCATTTTCGGTCAGCACATGACGCACGCGCTTGGCGACGACCGGGTCGAGTTTGGCTTCCGCCGCTCTGAACTGCTCCAGTTCGACGTCACGCAGTGAGGTCTGACCAAAGAACGCCGCACCCGCCTCACACTGTTCACGACGCACGTTATATTCGCTGCCGACCAGGCTACGACGGAAGTTGGTGTTGATAATCACCACCGCAATGTCTTCCGGCATAGGCACCGGGCGCGTACCCAGCGTGCGGCAATCGAGCAGCATGGCGTGATCTTTTTTACCCAGCGCCGAAATCAGCTGGTCCATGATGCCGCAGTTACAGCCAACAAACTGGTTCTCTGCTTCCTGGCCGTTCACCGCAATCTCCGCACCGTCTAAAGGCAGACCGTACAGCTGCTGGAACACGGTGCCGACCGCCACTTCCAGCGAGGCGGAAGAGCTGAGACCTGCGCCCTGAGGCACATCACCGGCAATCACCATATCCACGCCAGCAAAATCGCTGTTGCGCTTCTGCAGATGCTTCACCACGCCACGGACATAGTTCGCCCACATCTTGTCGTTCAGCGGCGCGATCGGCTCATCCAGCGAGAAGATATCCTGCTCGTTGTCGTAATCCGCCGCAATAACGCGCACCTGACGATCGTCGCGTTTCGCGCAGGCAATCACCGTCTGATAGTCGATGGCGCACGGCAGCACGAAGCCATCGTTGTAATCGGTATGTTCACCAATCAGATTCACACGGCCTGGCGCCTGAATAGTATGGTCAGCGGCGTAACCAAACTTTTCCTGGAAAATGTTGTGGGTTGAGGTCTGTAAGGTCATTGTTATGCTCCCGTCTCGCGGAAATGAATATCACTGACGGAACGCAGACGTTCTGCTGCCTGTTCCGCTGTTAAATCACGTTGTGTTTCGGCCAGCATTTCATAGCCAACCATAAATTTACGTACCGTAGCGGAACGCAGCAGCGGCGGGTAGAAATGGGCGTGTAACTGCCAGTGATCGTTGGCTTCGCCGTTGAAAGGCGCGGCGTGCCAGCCCATCGAATACGGGAAGGAGCACTGGAACAGGTTGTCATAACGGCTGGTCAGTTTTTTCAGCGCCAGCGCCAGATCGGTACGCTGTGCATCGGTCAGATCGACCAGGCGTTTGATATGGGCTTTAGGCAACAGCAGGGTTTCGAATGGCCATGCCGCCCACCATGGCACGACAGCCAGCCAGTGTTCGGTTTCTACCACCGTGCGGCTGCCGTCTTTCAATTCGCGCGCGCTGTAATCCACCAGCATCGGTGAGCCGTGCTGCTCAAAGTAAGCGCGCTGCAAATCATCTTCGCGTTTCACTTCATTTGGCAGGAAGCTGTTAGCCCACACCTGGCCGTGCGGATGCGGGTTGGAGCAGCCCATGGCCGCACCTTTGTTCTCAAAAACCTGCACCCACGGATAGTGTTGACCCAGATCGGCGGTCTGTTCCTGCCAGGTTCTGACCACCTGCTCGATACCGGCAACGGTCAGTTCAGGCAGGGTTTTGCTGTGATCCGGCGAGAAGCAGATCACCCGGCTGGTGCCGCGCGCGCTTTCGCAACGCATCAGCATGTCTTCGCTTTCCGGCGCGTCTGGCGTGTCGGTCATCAGCGCCGCAAAATCGTTGGTGAAGACATAGGTGCTGCTGTAATCGGGGTTTTTATCGCCTGTTACACGGGTGTTTCCAGGACACAGGAAGCAGTCCGGATCGTGGGCAGGCAGTTTTTCCTGGGAAGCGGTTTCCTGCGCGCCTTGCCATGGGCGTTTGGCGCGGTGAGGAGAAACCAAAATCCACTGATCTGACAGTGGGTTATAACGGCGATGCGGGTGATCGACCGGATTAAATTTTTGCATGTTGAGTCCTGATAACCTTCTTTATGCGTCGATAGCCTTAAAGAAAAATAGCACAGCGCGGAGGAATAAAGCGTGATCAAGTCTGTATAAATGGAATCGTTTACACAAGTTGAATAATCCGAACTGTCAGTAAAAACGGCAAAATAATCCATGCGTCGATCGTGGTAAGCAATAATTAGTGGTAGCGGTTACATCATTTTGTCCAGCTGATAGCGATAGCTTTCGCCTTCGGCGACAAAGGTCAGGCGATCGGTAATACAGTGCGGCGCATCTTCGGCGTGGTGGGAGACGAACAGCAGCTGCGTTTCGCCTTCGCCAATCAGCACATCGACAAAACGGCGAACCAGCTGACGATTGATCGGATCCAGTCCCTGCAACGGCTCATCGAGGATCAGCAGCGCCGGATGTTTAACTAACGCGCGGGCGATCAGGACCAGCCGCTGCTGTCCCCAGGAAAGGCCATGGAACGGCGCATCGCCGAGCTTTTCCATCCCCAGCAAATTCAGCCACTGCTTAGCCAGCGATTGCTGGCGATCGGACACCGCCTGATAAATGCCAATGGAGTCAAAATAGCCGGAGAGGATCACGTTGCGCACGCTGCTGCTGACCCGGTAATCCAGGTGCAGGCTACTGCTAACGTAACCAATATGCTGCTTGATATCCCAGATGGTTTCACCACTGCCGCGGCGGCGGCCAAACAGCGTCAGATCGTTGCTGTAGCCCTGCGGATGATCGCCGGTCACCAGGCTCAGCAGCGTGGATTTTCCTGCGCCGTTCGGCCCGACGATCTGCCAGTGTTCGCCGGGTTTCACTTCCCAGCTGAGATGATTGAGGATCGGCTTATCGTTATAGGAGACGACGCCATCGCGCAGCACAATCAGCGGATCGCCGGAGACAAGCGCTGGCTTGCTTCCCGCGTCATCGGCTTCCGGCAAGGCCATTCCTGCCAGCTGCTCACTGTGAGCGAGCTGGGCGATTAAAGCTTCGGCGAGGATTTCACTACGGGGGCCGACGTGGGTCAGCGTGCATTCAGCCAGCACGCCCACTTTGTCGATGAAATCAGGGATATCATCAAAGCGGTTCAGCACCAGCACCAGCGTGCAGTTTTGCTGATGCAGCCCGGCCAGCACCTGTGCCAGATTGGCGCGGGAATCAACGTCCAGACCGTCAAACGGCTCATCAAGCACCAGCAGGTCCGGTTGCGACATCAACGTCTGGCACAATAGGGTTTTACGCGTTTCGCCGGTGGAGAGGTACTTGAAGCGGCGATCCAACAGCCGCGTGATGCCGAATAACGCGGCCAGCTGCTGGCAGCGTTGCGGATCTTTGGTATTTTCCTGAATGATTTCCGCGGTGGTGCGGCCGGTATCGTCTTCACCGGGACTGAGCAAATCGGTGTTATTGCGCTCCCACTCTTCCGCCACCAGTTTCTGTAACTGCTCAAGGGAGAGGCGGACCGGGCGGAGGAAGCTGTTGGTCAGTTGGCCTTTAGCCGCATTCAGTTCACCCGCCAGCACGCGAGCCAGCGAAGATTTACCGCTGCCGTTGGCGCCAACAAAGGCCCAACTTTCACCGGCCTGCAGGGTTAGCTCACCCAGGGTCAGGTTTTTCGTCTCACTAAGGTGAAACATGCCTTGCAAAATTTGCAACGTCGACATTGTTCATTCCATTTTATGCATTGTAAGCAAACTATGGATCCGCAATGCCCTTGCTGTCAAATCTCCTGCCCGCTTTCAGAGCAGTGTGGCGATGATCACCTTGTCGGCATTAAAATGTGCTGTGACCGGCAGATCCTGCTGCAGGTTTTGCTCTGCTACGCGTTCATTGCTCAGGGTCGCGCACAGCGTTTCGCCGCCAGGTAAAGTGATAAGCACTTCGCTCTGACTCTCGCCCTGCTCAATGTTGCTGATGATGCCGCTGAGTTGGTTATCCGCTTCGGAAGCGCCGGTGCTCACGTCAATCCACGGCGCTTTGATCAACACCAGCACCTCTTTGCCGCTGATCAACGCCAGCCGGTTGGCGCTCTGCTCGGTTAACGCCACCGAGATTTTTGTACTGCCATCGGCCAGCAGCACTTCAACATGCTGCACCACGGCCCGATCGTCGCGGTCGGTGATCGTGCCAAACAGCTGGTTACGCGCGCTGGTTTGCAGCGAGAAACGGGCGATGGCCCCCAGCAGGCTGCCTAACGGCACATCGTCCTGCAGCACATCAAACGCCTTCTGCTGGATCTGTTCCATCAGCACAAACAGCTGGATCAGCCGCTCACCGTAAGGGGTGACTTTGGCACCGCCACCGCCTTTGCCGCCGGTAGCACGGTCCACCAGCGTGCGGTCGGCGAGGGTATTCATTTCGTTAATGGCATCCCAGGCGCTTTTATAGCTGATGCCGGCGAGTTTTGCGCCCTGGCTGATCGAGCCCGTTTGTTGAACCTGCTTCAGCAACTCAATGCGCCGTGGGTCGGCAAACAGCCGCTGCTGTAGTTTCAGGATCAGGGTAAGTTCTGCCTGCATAATGGCTCTCGCTCCGGGATTAAATAATGGTGGGGTGCAGTGTACACCTTTGGCTGGTCGGGCGTAAAAACAGGTAAAAGGCACAAAAGGGCAGTGCACTTTTTTTGGCTGTAGATACAATGGCTTTTTTACGCTGCAATGGAGGCGACCATGCTTGAATTACTGATAGGTCTTGGCGAAGCAATCCTGATGGTGCCTGTTGTGATGGCGATTATCCTCGGTCTGATTTGGGGACTGGGTGAAGTATTTAACGTTATCTCAACAATCGGTCATAAAAAGGACCAGACGGAACAATCCCGTCATTAAGCTTTCCTGAAACGCCCGGCACCTGCCGGGCGTTCGTTTTTTGTCGATCCCCCTTAAGCTTTTCCCCCTTCCAACCGATAAACTCCATGACAGGGTAGATAAAATCGTTATATTACGAACTACATAACGAACCCTTTGGAGATCACCATGTCTGTAAAATTACGCCATTTCTTCGTTGGTGCCGTGCTCAGCGCCAGCTTTGCCGGCCACGCGGTTGCCGCCGATAAGATCACCGTGTTTGCCGCGGCCTCGTTGACCAATGCCCTGCAGGAAATTGGCGACAGCTATCAGAAAGGCAAAAACGTGCAGGTGGTTTCTTCCTTCGCCTCGTCATCGACGCTGGCGCGGCAGATTGAGCAGGGCGCGCCGGCGGATCTGTTTATCTCTGCCGATCAGCAGTGGATGGACTACGCGGTGCAGAAGAAAACCATTGATGACGCCAGCCGTTTTACGCTGCTGGGTAACGAGCTGGTGCTGGTGGCACCCGCCGAGACGAACCCTGAGCAAGTGACGATTTCCAAAAATACCGACTGGAAAAGCCTGTTAAAAGGACAGCGTCTGTCAGTGGGCGATCCGGATCATGTCCCGGCCGGTATCTATGCTAAAGAAGCGTTGCAGAATTTAGGCGCGTGGGAAACGCTGTCTGGCCAACTCGCACCGGGCAACAGCGTTCGCGTCGCGCTGGCACTGGTTGAGCGCAACGAAGCGCCTTACGGCATCGTCTATGGCTCTGATGCCGTTGCCAGTAAAAAGGTGAAGGTGGTTGGCATCTTCCCGGAAGACAGCCACAAACCGGTCGAATACCCGATGGCTATGGTGAAAGATCATAACTCTGCCACCGTAACCGCTTTCTACAATTATTTGAAAGGGCCAGAAGCCGCGGCCGTGTTCAAACGTTACGGATTTACGCCTGAAAAATGATCCTGAGTGAGCCCGAATGGCAGGCCGTTGCCCTGAGCCTGAAAGTTGCGTCAGTGGCGGTAATTTTTAGCCTGCCCTTCGGGATCCTGATGGCATGGGTCCTCGTCCGCTGCCGTTTTCCCGGTAAAACGTTGCTGGACAGCCTGATCCATCTGCCGCTGGTGCTGCCGCCGGTGGTGGTGGGCTATTTACTACTGATCGCTTTTGGCCGTCGCGGATTTATCGGCGAATACCTGTATGACTGGTTTGGCTTCACCTTCGCCTTCAGCTGGCGCGGCGCGGCGCTGGCCTCGGCGGTGATTGCTTTCCCGCTGATGGTCAGGGCCATCCGCCTGGCGCTGGAAGGTGTCGACAGCAAGCTGGAGCTGGCCGCCCGCACGCTGGGTGCCGGGCGCTGGCGCGTCTTTTTCACCATCACCTTACCGCTGACCCTGCCGGGCATTATTGCCGGCACCGTGCTGGCCTTTGCCCGCTCGCTGGGTGAGTTTGGTGCCACCATTACCTTCGTCTCGAATATTCCGGGTGAAACCCGCACGCTTCCCTCCGCGATGTACACGCTGATTGAAACACCCGGTGCTGAAAATGCCGCCGCGCGGCTCTGCGTCATTGCGATTTTACTGGCGCTGGCTTCACTGCTGATTTCTGAGTGGCTGGCACGCTGGGGCCGCAAAAGGTTGGGATTGTAATGCTGGAACTCAATTTCACTCAGCGGTTGGGCGATCATACCCTGACCCTCGACACACAGCTGCCCGCCAGAGGCATCACCGCGATTTTCGGCGTCTCGGGAGCCGGGAAAACCTCACTGATCAACGCTATCGGCGGGCTGACCTCGCCGCAGCAGGGCCGCATCGTGCTGAATGGCCGGGTGTTAAGCGATGCGGAGAACCAACTTCATCTGCCGCCAGAAAAACGTCGGATTGGCTATGTGTTCCAGGATGCCCGCCTGTTCCCGCACTATCGCGTGCGGGGTAATCTGGAGTACGGCATGGCAAAAAGCCAGCGCCCAGAGTTCGATCAGCTGGTCAGGTTATTGGGCATTGAAGATCTGCTGACGCGCTTTCCGGCGTCGCTTTCTGGCGGTGAAAAACAGCGTGTCGCTATCGGCCGGGCGTTGCTGACCGCACCCGAAATTCTGTTGATGGATGAACCGCTGGCCTCGCTGGATTTGCCGCGCAAGCGTGAACTGTTGCCTTACCTGCACAAGCTGGCGAAAACGGTGGATATCCCGATTTTGTATGTCAGTCACAGCCTGGATGAAATCCTGCAGCTGGCCGATAACGTGCTGGTACTGGATAACGGTCAGGTCAAGGCGATGGGCAGCGTGGAAAAAGTCTGGGCCAGCAGCGCGATGCGGCCGTGGTTACCGCGATCCGAACTAAGCAGCGTGCTGCGGGTGCAGGTGCTGGAGCAGCATCCGCACTATGCGATGACCGCGTTGTCGCTGGGCGATCAGCATATCTGGGTCAGCCGGGTGGATGCGCCGGCGAAGACGCCGCTGCGTTTGCGTATTCAGTCCGCCGACGTGTCGTTAAGCCTGCAGCCGCCGGTCAACAGCAGCATTCGCAACGTGATCCCGGCCCATGTGGCGGAGTTGCTGGAGATTGACGATCAGATTGAAGTGAAGCTGATGGTGGGACTAAGCGAGCTGTGGGCGCGGATCACGCCCTGGGCTCGCGATGAACTGATGATCAAACCGGGCATGTGGTTATATGCCCAGATTAAAAGCGTGGCGATTATCGCGCCAACTCACAGCACTTCGCGGTAGATAGTTTCCGCAATGCCCGGCTCAAGGTTGGTGCCGATTACCCGGCCGGCACGGGCTTTGATCGCCTCGTCGGCATTACCCATCGCCACACCCAATCCCACCGTTTCCAGCATGCTCAGGTCATTGTAGTTATCGCCAAAGGCCAGCACGTCACTCATCTGGTAACCCTCGGATTCCACCCACTGTGCCAGACGCTTGCCTTTACTGTTGCCCGCTTTGGCGATGTCCACCTGATCGTGCCAGGACCACTCACAGGCCAGCCCCATCTCTTTTTCGACCCGTTCGGCGAAGTGCTGTAATGCGACGGTGTCAGGATGGGAAAGGGCAAACTTCCAGATTGAGCCGGCGTCTTTGGCTGCCTGCGCCAGGCTCTCGACCTTATTGAACACCGGACGCTGATGTGCTGGCAGAGATAACCCCCAGTCGATGGTGCGCGTCACGTGGCCAGTTTCAGTCTGATAGAGCATAGCATCGTCGACGTACAGCAGACCGTGGATCCCGGCTTCGTCGAGCATCTCAATCACCCGCAACGCCTGCTCTTTCGGCAGCGGATCGGCTTGCAGGACCTTTTTTGCATGATAATCATACAAATAGGTGCCATTACAGCAGATTGCAGGTGTATCTAATGCCAGTGCCTGATAAAAAGGATGGATAGCAACATGATGACGACCGGTGACAATGGCCACCTTTACCCCAGCCTGTTGGGCTTTTTTCAGGGCTTCCAGCGATTCGGGAAGGATGGTTTTGCGCGGCGTTAACAGGGTGCCGTCCAGGTCCAAAGCAATGATGCGATAACTCATAAACAGTTCCGGAAGTGGCTAAACAAGAACCAGCGAGTGTACACCTTGTGACGGGGTTAACAAAATGACGCGCCACAAATCCCCCCACGCGGGAAGGAAAAACACGCTACGCTTTGCCACAGGTCAGCTTACTCAGAAAAAGGAGAATTCATGAAACAAGTCGTATATACCGCCAGCCCGGAGAGCCAGCAGATCCATGCCTGGCAGTTAGCCGATGACGGCGCGCTAACCTTGCTGCAGGTGGTTGACGCGCCGGGCCAGGTTCAGCCGATGGTCGTCAGCCCCGACAAACGTTTTCTCTATGTGGGCGTGCGCCCTGATTTCCGGGTCGTCGCCTATCAGATTGACGCGGAAGGCAAACTGAAGGAAGCCGGGCACGCATCATTGCCAGGCAGCCCGACCCATATTTCGACCGATCGTCAGGGCCGCTTTGTCTTCGTCGGTTCGTATAACGATGCCTGCGTCAGCGTGACGCCGATTGGTGCCGATGGCCTGCCGGGCGAACCGGTGCAGGTAATCGACGGCATGGACGGCTGTCACTCCGCCAATATCACGCTTGATAACAAAACCCTGTTTGTCCCGGCATTGAAACAGGATCGCATCTGCCTGTTTGACTTGCAGGAAAACGGCCAGCTGCAGACGCATAAACAGGCGCAGGTCACCACGGTGGAAGGCGCGGGTCCGCGTCATATGGTGTTCCACCCGAACCAGCAATACGCCTACTGCATCAATGAGCTGGACAGCACGGTTGACGTCTGGAAATTGAACAATGCGCAGGGTGTGGTTGAGCGGGTGCAAAGCCTGGATACCATGCCAGCTGGCTTCAGCGAAACCCGCTGGGCAGCCGATATTCATCTGACGCCAGATGGTCGCCATCTGTATAGCTGCGATCGTACCGCCAGCCTGCTGACCATCTTTAGCGTCAGCGAGGATGGTGCGGTGCTGACCGTTGAGGGGCATCAGCCTACCGAAACGCAGCCACGCGGCTTCAATATCGATAACACCGGACAGTATCTGGTGGCGGCGGGGCAGAAATCGCACCATATCGAAGTGTATAAAATTGCCGGCGAGCAGGGGTTACTGCAACCGCTGGCGCGCTACGCGGTCGGTCAGGGCCCAATGTGGGTGGCGATCGCCGCACTGTAAGGCTGTTTCAGACAGCAAAAGGGGGCGATTTCTCGCCCCCTTTTTTTATGCGCTGAAAAGCCGATCTTTCCCGCTAGCTGTACATCGCGGTGATTGACGCGCTGTCCAACTGATGGAAATGGACGTTGAAGCCCAGATAAGCGCCGCTGGCCTGCTCATCGACCTCCAGTTTTTCCACATCAATGGCGTAAACGGTGAAGATATAGCGGTGGCTTTCGCCCTTAGGCGGTGCCGCGCCGCCGTAGCCGCTTTTACCAAAGTCGGTGCGTGTCTGAACTGCGCCAGAAGGCAGTCCGGCCGCGCCGGACCCCGCGCCCTGTGGCAGAGAACGGGTATCGGCCGGCAGATTGGCCACGCCCCAGTGCCACCAGCCTGAACCGGTCGGCGCATCAGGATCGTAGCAGGTGACGACAAAGCTTTTGGTACCCGCCGGCACGTCGTCCCAGGCGAGGTGTGGCGACAAATTGTCTCCCTCATACCCCATGCCATTAAAGACCTGGCGCTCCGGCAGCTTATCGCCGTCGTTAAAATTTTGGCTAATCAGTTTCATTCCCTCTCCTGCGGTTAACGATGAAGTAATTTAAGCAGCTCTTCGGCTGCTGCTGCGGAGGATGCCGGGTTCTGTCCGGTGACCAGATGGCCATCGGTCAGCGTATAAACGCCCCAGTTATCGGTTTTTTCATACTCGGCGCCCAATGACTTAAGCACATCCTCAACCAGGAAAGGTACCACATCTGTCAGCCCCACGGCTTCCTCTTCCGTGTTGCTGAAACCGGTGACCCGCTTACCGGCAACCAGCGGCGTGCCGTCCGGTTTTTTCACATGGCGCAGCACGCCAGGCGCATGGCAGACCGCACCGACCGGCTTGCCGTTGGCAAAGAAGTTTTCGATCAGATCGATGCTGACCCGATCTTCGGCCAGGTCCCACAGCGGACCGTGACCGCCGGGATAAAACACCGCATCGAACTGCGTGGTATCGATGGTTTCCAGTTTCTGCGTATGGGCCAGCGCCTGCTGGGCCGGGAGATCGCCACGGAAGCGATCGGTGTCGGTGGTTTGCGCATCGGGTTCATCGCTGACCGGATCCAGCGGAGGCTGTCCGCCGGCCGGCGAGGCCAGCACCACGTTTACCCCGGCATCGCGGAACACGTAATAAGGTGCGGCGAACTCTTCGAGCCAGAAACCGGTTTTCTTCCCGGTTTCACCCAGCCGATCGTGTGAGGTAAGCACCATTAAGAGTTTCATTTTACGGCTCCTGAAGGTTTATCGCCCGCCACCCGGATCAGCACTTTGCCGAAGTTGTTACCTTCGAGCATGCCGATAAAGGTTTCCGGCGCGTTATCCAGCCCGTCGACGCAGTCTTCCCGGAAGACAAAGCGTTCCTGCTCCACCCACTGGCTCATCTGGCTGAAGAATTCACCGAAACGGTGACCATAATCCTGGGTGATGATAAAGCCCTCGACCCGCAGACGTTTACGCAGGATCGCGCTCTGGAACTGCGGCAGAAGATCCGGGCCTTTGGCGGCTTCGGTGCTGTTGTAGTCGGCAATCAGACCACACACGGGAATGCGACCTTTGGTATTCATCAGCGGCAGAACCGCGTTAAAGACCTTGCCGCCAACGCTTTCGAAATAGACGTCAATACCGTCGCGGCAGTAGCGTTTCAGCGCTTCCGCCAGATCGGCTGCGCGGTGATCGAGGCAGCGGTCAAAGCCGAGCACCTCTTCGGCGTAACGGCATTTCTCTTCGCCGCCGGCAATGCCGACCACGTAACAACCTTTCAGCTTGGCAATCTGACCAACCATTGAGCCCACTGCACCGGTCGCGGCTGCGACCACCACGGTTTCGCCCGGCTGCGGGTTACCGATATCCAGCAAGCCCATATAGGCGGTGAAGCCGGTCATCCCCAGCAGGCCTAATGCCCAGGAAGGGTGCTTCAGGACCGGACCGGAAAGCTTGAACAGATCCTTACCGTTCGAGACGGCAAAATCCTGCCAGCCGCTCTGGCTGACCACCCAGTCACCCGGGGCATAGTTTTCATTGTTGGACTGTTCGACGATGGCGACGGTGCCGGCGCCCATCACTTCATTGATGCCAATCGGCGGAACGTAGGAAGGCGCGTCGCTCATCCGGCCACGCATATAGGGATCTAATGACAGCCAGACGGTACGAAGTAACACTTCGCCTTTTCCTGGGGTGGGAACGTGCTGCGATTCAAGACGGAAATTGGCTTCCGTAGGCGCACCGTGCGGGCGGGAAGCCAGCACGATACGGCGGTTAGTCTGTTTATCTTGTGGCATAAATTTGCTCCTTTACGGGATGTTGCCCCGTAAAAGCGTAGTGCATCAGCGGCCTCGCTGCTTTGCTGTGACGCGCATTAGTCAGCGTCAGGCGCTGAGAAACAGCTCGGGACGCGCCAGTGCGGCGTCAATTGCCTCGGTGAGCTGGGTTAAGGCGTCGGGCTGAATAATGTACGGCGGCATCAGGTAAATCAGTTTGCCAAACGGGCGGATCCACACGCCGCGCTCGACAAAGAACGCCTGCAGCGCGGCCATATTTACCGGCCGGTGGGTCTCGATCACCCCGATGGTGCCCAGCACGCGGGCGTGGGCCACTTCAGCCATTTCCTGCAGCGGCAGCAGGGCGGCTTTCAGCTGCGCTTCAATGGTCGCGACCTGCTGTTGCCAGTGACCTTCCTGCAACATCGCCAGGCTTTCAGTGGCGACCGCGCAGGCCAGCGGATTGCCCATAAAGGTCGGGCCGTGCATAAAGCAGCCGGCCTCACCGTTACTGATGGTATTGGCAACTTCGCGGGTGGTCAGGGTAGCGGACAGGGTCATGGTGCCGCCGGTCAGCGCTTTGCCAATGCACAGTATGTCCGGGGAAATCCCGGCATGTTCGCAGGCGAACAGCTTGCCGGTACGGCCAAAGCCGGTGGCAATCTCATCAGCGATCAGCAGAACGTTGTGGCGATCGCACAGCTCACGCACTTTTTGCAGATAGCGCGGATGATAGAAACGCATGCCGCCCGCACCCTGAACAATCGGCTCAAGGATCACCGCCGCCAGCTCACCGGCATGCAGGCGGATCAGTCGCTCAAAGTCGTCAGTGTCATGCGCCTGCCATTCATCGGCAAAGCCACAGGCGGGTGCGGCAGCAAACAGGTGTGACGGCAGATAGCCCTGATACAGGCTGTGCATCGAATTATGCGGATCGCACACCGACATCGCGGCGAAGGTATCGCCATGGTAGCCATTTCGCAGCGTCAGGAAACGCTGGCGGCGCTCGCCTCGGGCCTGCCAGTATTGCAGCGCCATCTTCATCGACACTTCAACCGCCACCGATCCCGAATCGGCCAGGAACACGCACTCCAGCCCTTGCGGCGTCATCTCAACCAGCTTGCGGCACAGCGCCACGGCGGAAGGGTGGGTGATGCCGCCAAACATTACGTGCGACATCTGTTCAATTTGCGCGGTCATCGCCCGGTTCAGGCGCGGATGGTTGTAGCCATGGATCGCTGCCCACCATGAAGACATGCCATCCACCAGCTTACGACCGTCGGCCAGTTTCAGGGACGTCTCCTGCGCGGCGACCACCGGATAGACCGGCAGCGGTTGGCTCATGGAGGTGTAAGGGTGCCAGATATGGTCACGATCAAAAGCGAGGTCAGCAGGCGTCATAAATTACTTGTAAACCAAATTCAAAAAAATTAGTTTACAAGTATAACCACGCAAAGATGATTAACGACAGATTTTTTTTGGAGCACGCAATGGCAACTCGTTGGACGATCCCACAGGCTCAGGCCCTGTTTGATAAACCCTTTCTGGAACTGATGTTTGAAGCTCAGCAGGTGCATCGCCAGCACTTCGATCCCCGCCAGGTGCAGGTCAGCACCTTGCTGTCGATCAAAACGGGCGCCTGCCCGGAAGACTGTAAATACTGTCCGCAGAGCTCACGCTATAAAACCGGCCTCGCCACCGAGCGGCTGATGGAAGTGGAAGAAGTGCTGACCTCGGCCCGCAAAGCGAAAGCGGCCGGTTCGGATCGCTTCTGTATGGGCGCAGCCTGGAAAAACCCGCACGAACGTGACATGCCTTACCTTGAGCAGATGGTGAAAGGCGTGCGTGAAATGGGGCTGGAAACCTGTATGACGCTGGGCACGCTGAGCGAAGACCAGGCGCAACGTCTGGCGCACGCCGGACTGGATTACTACAACCATAACCTGGATACCTCGCCGGAATTCTATGGCAGCATCATCACCACCCGCAGCTATCAGGAACGCCTGGATACGCTGGGCAAAGTGCGTGATGCCGGGATCAAAGTCTGTTCAGGCGGCATCCTCGGCCTTGGCGAAACCGTCAACGATCGCGCGGGCCTGCTGGTGCAGTTGGCGAATCTGCCGACGCCGCCGGAAAGCGTACCGATCAATATGCTGGTGAAAGTCAAAGGCACGCCGCTGGCCGATAACGACGATGTCGATCCGTTTGATTTTATCCGCGCCATCGCGGTTGCCCGCATCATGATGCCCACCTCGCACGTGCGCCTGTCTGCCGGACGTGAGCAGATGAGCGAGCAAACGCAGGCCATGTGCTTTATGGCCGGGGCAAACTCCATCTTCTACGGCTGCAAACTGCTGACCACCCCGAACCCGGAAGAAGACAAAGACCTGCAGCTGTTCCACAAGCTGGGACTGAATCCGCGCCACACCACCACCGAAGCGGGTGACAACGAGCAGCAGCAGGCGTTGGCAGGCCAGTTGATGACCGCTGATACCGACCAGTTCTACAACGCGGCCGTGTAAGTGAGCTGGCAGCATCGAATCACTCTGGCGCTGACCGAGCGCCAGCAAAAAGGGCAGTTGCGCACGCGTCGGGTCAATCAGCACAGCGATGCGCGAACCCTGCAGATTGACGGCACGCGTTATCTGAACTTTGCCGCCAATGACTATCTCGGCTTGAGTCATGACCCGAGGCTGGTTCAGGCCTGGCAACAGGGCGCGGAACGTTATGGCGTCGGGGCCGGCGGATCGGCGCACGTCACCGGTTATCATGCCCCACAGGCGGAATTTGAGCAGCAGCTTGCCGACTGGCTGGGCTATCCACGCGCCCTGGTATTTATTTCCGGCTTTGCCGCCAATCAGGCGGTGATTGCGGCGATGCTGGCGAAAAATGACCGCATCTTCGCCGATAAGCTGGCGCACGCCTCGTTGCTGGAGGCGGCGGCTCACCGTCCCGCCACCCTGCGTCGCTTCGCACATAATGAACCGGCTGCGCTGGAAAAACTTCTGCAACGTCCGCCGGAGGGCGAGACGCTGGTGGTCACCGAAGGCGTCTTCAGCATGGATGGCGACAGCGCGCCGCTGGCGGAGCTTCACCGCTTATCTCAGCGTGAGGGAGGCTGGCTGATGGTAGACGATGCGCATGGCATTGGCACCACCGGCGAGCAGGGACGCGGCAGCTGTTGGCAGCAGCAGGTTAAACCGGAGCTGCTGGTGGTCACCTTTGGTAAAGCCTTTGGCCTGAGCGGGGCGGCGGTGTTGTGTGATGATGACACCGCTGATTATCTGTTGCAGTTTGCCCGCCATCTGATCTACAGCACGGCGATGCCACCGGCGCAGGCCTGGGCATTGCAGACCGCGCTGGCCTGCATCCAGCAGGGTGACGAACTGCGTCAGCGGCTGCAGCACAATATCGCGCTGTTCCGTCAGGGCGCGCAGGCGCTGGGGCTGGCTTTACTGCCGTCGGCCACGGCGATCCAGCCGTTGATCGTCGGCGAAGAGCAGCAGGCGCTGGCACTGGCGGACAGGCTGCAACAGCAGGGATGCTGGGTGACGGCTATCCGGCCACCGACCGTTCCGCCCGGCACCGCCCGTTTACGGATCACCTTGAGTGCGGCGCATCGGCCGGAAGATATTCATCGCCTGCTGGAGGGACTGCAACATGCAAACCGTTAATAAACAGGCGATCGCGCAGGCGTTTGGCCGGGCGGCGCAGAGCTACAATCAACATGCCGGCTTGCAGCGCCTCTGTGGCGAAGCACTGGCCAGCTATGCCACCCGACAGCAGGGGCAGAAAGTGTTGGATGCGGGATGCGGTCCGGGCTGGTTCAGCCAGCACTGGCGCGCCGCCGGTAACCATGTGACCGCGCTTGATTTGTCCGCAGAAATGCTGGTTCAGGCGCAGGCGTTGCACACCGCGGATTGCTATCAGCCGGGCGATATCGAAGCGCTGCCGTTCAGTGATGCGACCTTTGATCTGTGCTGGAGCAACCTTGCGGTGCAATGGTGCAGTGACTTATCGCTGGCACTGACAGAACTTTACAGGGTGACCTCGCCAGGCGGTCAGGTGCTGTTCTCGACGCTGTCCGCCGACTCATTACATGAGCTGTCCGCCGCCTGGCAACCGCTGGATTTACCCGCCCCGGTGAACCGCTTTTTGCCTTTCGACGCTATCGCCCACGCGGGCCAGCATCTGCCGCTGAAACTGATGCAACAAACGCTGACCGTCGGATTTCCGGACGTGCTGCGCGCGCTGCGTTCACTGAAAGGCATTGGTGCCACGCATTTGCATCAGGGCCGTCACGGTGGACTGCTTAGCCGCCGGCATCTGCAACAGCTGGAGCAGCACTGGCCGCGCGATCGGCGGGGATATTTATTGAGTTATCATCTGGTTTATGGAGTTATGCATCGTGATTGAACGCTGGTTTATCACCGGAACGGATACGGAAGTGGGCAAAACGGTTGCCAGTTCAGCCCTGCTTCAGGCCGCCAACGCGGCGGGATTTCGCAGCGTGGGTTACAAGCCGGTCGCTTCAGGCTGCGAGATGACGGCAGACGGGTTGAGAAATGAGGATGCGCTGGCGCTACAAAAGTACAGCGTGCTGCAACTGCCTTATGACAGCGTCAACCCGCTCGCTTTCGAAGAGCCGACCTCGCCGCATATCGTCAGTGCCGAAGAAGGCCGGCCGATTACCTTTGAGCAGCTTTCTGCCGGCCTGGCTGCGTTAACCGCGCAGTCTGATTGGGTGTTGACGGAAGGGGCCGGTGGCTGGTTTACGCCGCTCTCTGAGCAGACCACCTTTGCCGATTGGGCGGTAGCGGAACAGCTGCCGGTGATTTTGGTGGTGGGAGTGAAGTTAGGCTGTATCAATCATGCGGTGCTGACCGCACAGGCAATTCAGGCCAGCGGATTGCGTCTGGCGGGTTGGATAGCCAATGACATACAACCGCCGGGAAAACGCCACAGCGAGTATCTGGCGGCGCTTAAACAGCGACTGCCGGTGCCAATGTTGGGGGAGATCCCCTATCTGACGCAGCCAGAACAGTTCGACCAGCTGGCACAGTACGTTCAGCTGCCGTTATAACGGTTAACCCTTCGGGCGGAGTTTCCTCCGCCCACCTTACCGTCAAGACACCGTCATCCAGGTATTGAGCATGCTTTCGTCCAGCTGGGCGACTTTGCCGTGCGCCACGTTGCGGCCCCGATGCAGCAGCAGGAAGTAATCCGCCACCTTACGGATAAACGAAATGCGCTGCTCAAGCAGCAGGATCGTCAGGCCGAAATCGTGATTCAGACGATGGATCAGATTGCCCATCTCCTCTTCCAGCCACGGCGACATGCCTTCGGTTGGCTCATCAAGGATCAACAGCTTAGGTTGCAATACCAGCGCTCTGGCCAGTGCCAGTTGTTGCTGCTGCTCAATCTGTAAATCGCCGCTGCGCTGATGGCGCAGGGAGTAGAGGGCAGGAAACAGGTCATAGACCATCTGCGGGATAGCCCGGTGGCGTTCCAGACCCGCGCCGGCCAGCAGGGCAATTTGCAGGTTATCTTCCACGCTAAGCTGGGAGAAAAGCTGTCGTCCTTGCGGCACATAGCCAATGCCCAGCGCAGCCCGTTGCTCCATCGGCTGTAGCAGCAGATCCTGCGGCGGGCGGTTGGCTTCCTGCCAGGTCATCGAACCGCTGTTAATCGGCAGATGGCCCATGATGCAGTTGACCAGCGTGGTTTTTCCCATGCCGGGACGTCCCAGTACGCCGGTACAGGTGCCAGGGGCGAGATCCAGATCAACATCCCACAGGATGTGATTTTGTCCATAAAATTGGTTGATTGAACGTAAGCTGAGCATCTGACACTCTCCTCCAGACAGTTTTCGATCGCACCTGGTTGCATCCGCTCTACGTCGTGTGGCAAACAGTCGTCAACGTCTCCTGCGAGACGCCTGCGGCTTTGTGCTCCTCGCTCTGGTGTTATGAAAGCGTGAGGCGGTTAGACAGAGTCTTGCAATTGGCAGGCCAACCTGGCAAAAGTCTCAGAAAACGCCCGCCCGCCTGATGATTAGCACCAGTAATTAGTAATAAAACTTAAACAATTGCCCGGGGTAATATTCCGCTGCACTTTGTCAGTGCTATGGACGAATCATTTCTGGTGCAGTTGCCTGTCTCAGTGGCAACCCGCGACTGTCATCAAAGTGAAAAAAACGTCGAAATAGGGCTAGCGGCAACGGGGGAAATATGCCTTTCAGGACCATTAATCCTCAAGCGTCAGGCGAAAATAATGCAAAAAAAAATATTTGCGGCCCCGTTCTCAGGGCAATGACGTTTTATACACATCAGACGGCTCGGGCGCTCAAATCAGTTATCCACCATTCCTGTGGATAACCATGTGCATGAGCGTCTGAAAACTTACGGCAGGCGAGAGCGGACGCGGGTTGAGCACGAGTTGACGCGAAACTCATCTCTGAGCGCAAAGGGTGATTTATCAATATGTTAGTTAAAATCAAGCACCCGAAAAATCTCAGTTGCCTGGCCCGCCGCATTTTGTCAGTGCTGCTTGACAAATGTTAAAGCGCTTCCTCTTTTGGGGATAACCTGTCCGACCTGCCGCATTGCTGATTGCCCATTGGGTCAGCAAAGGGCATCGCTGAACGCATAAGCAATATCTTGCAAAATTACTGTAATTATATCCAGTCTTTTTTTCTGGTAAATTCGCAGTAGCAGAGTAAAATTAGGATCCTGTTCGCGTCATTCATTACCAGGTAGCCACTCAATGAGCAAAGTCTTTAAACTCAACTCCGAATTCAAACCCGCTGGTGACCAGCCCGAGGCGATCCGTCGTCTGGAAGAGGGGCTGGAAGACGGGCTGGCGCACCAGACGCTGCTCGGGGTAACCGGCTCAGGTAAAACCTTCACCGTGGCCAACGTGATTGCCGACTTAAACCGGCCAACCATGGTGCTGGCACCGAATAAAACGCTGGCGGCGCAGCTGTACGGCGAAATGAAAGAGTTCTTCCCGGATAACGCGGTGGAGTACTTCGTCTCTTACTACGACTACTATCAGCCGGAAGCGTATGTGCCCAGTTCCGACACCTTTATCGAAAAGGATGCCTCGGTAAACGAACATATCGAGCAGATGCGTCTGTCAGCAACCAAAGCGCTGCTGGAGCGACGGGATGTGATTGTGGTCGCCTCGGTGTCGGCCATCTATGGTCTGGGCGATCCTGACCTGTATCTGAAGATGATGCTTCACCTGACCCGTGGCATGGTGATCGATCAGCGTTCTATCCTGCGCCGTCTGTCGGAATTGCAGTATTCCCGCAACGATCAGGCGTTCCAGCGCGGCACCTTCCGCGTGCGCGGCGAAGTGATTGATATCTTCCCGGCGGAATCGGACGATTATGCGCTGCGCGTCGAACTGTTTGACGAAGAGGTTGAGCGTCTGTCGATCTTCGATCCGCTCACCGGGCAGGTCACTTCCGTGGTCCCGCGCTACACAATCTACCCGAAAACCCACTACGTGACCCCGCGCGAGCGCATTTTGCAGGCGATGGAAGAGATCAAAGTTGAGTTGGCCGACCGGCGCAAGGTGCTGCTGAACAACAACAAGCTGCTGGAAGAGCAGCGCATCTCTCAGCGTACCCAGTTCGATCTGGAGATGATGAACGAGCTGGGCTACTGCTCCGGTATTGAGAACTACTCGCGCTATCTCTCCGCGCGCGGGCCGGGGGAAGCGCCGCCAACCCTGTTTGACTATTTACCGGCGGACGGCCTGCTGGTGGTCGACGAATCCCACGTCACCATTCCGCAAATCGGCGGGATGTACAAAGGCGACCGCGCGCGTAAAGAGACGCTGGTGGAATACGGTTTTCGTCTGCCTTCGGCGCTGGATAACCGCCCAATGAAGTTCGAAGAGTTTGAGGCGCTGGCGCCGCAGACCATTTATGTCTCGGCAACGCCGGGTAAATATGAGCTGGAGAAATCCGGCGGTGAAGTGATCGATCAGGTGGTGCGCCCAACCGGCCTGCTGGATCCGCTGATCGAAGTGCGTCCGGTCAGCACTCAGGTGGATGACCTGCTGTCTGAGATTCGTAAACGCGTGGCAATCAATGAGCGCGTGCTGGTGACGGTGTTAACCAAACGTATGGCCGAGGATCTCACCGAGTATCTGGAAGAGCACGGTGAGCGGGTGCGTTACCTGCATTCGGATATCGACACCGTCGAGCGCGTGGAGATCATCCGTGACCTGCGTCTGGGCGAGTTTGATGTGCTGGTCGGCATCAACTTACTGCGAGAAGGTCTGGATATGCCGGAAGTGTCGCTGGTGGCGATTCTGGATGCTGATAAAGAGGGCTTCCTGCGTTCCGACCGCTCGCTGATCCAGACCATTGGTCGCGCCGCGCGTAACCTGAACGGTAAGGCCATTCTCTACGGCGATAAAATCACGCCGTCGATGGAGCGCGCCATCGGCGAAACCGAGCGCCGCCGCGCTAAGCAGGAAATCTACAACGCGGAGAACGGCATTGTGCCGCAGGGACTGAACAAGAAGATTGCTGACATTCTTGAACTGGGCCAGGGGCTGGCGAAAAACAAATCCCGTGGACGCGCCAAGGCCGGACGCATTGTGGAAGATGATGCACCGTACCTGGATCTGTCACCGAAAGGACTGCAGAAGAAAATTCACCAGCTGGAAGCGCAAATGCAGGAGCATGCGCAGAATCTGGAGTTTGAAGAGGCCGCCAATATCCGTGACCAGCTGCATAAGGTGAGGGAGCTGTTTATCGCCGCGTCCTGATCGGTCAGCCGTGGCGGCGGGGCAGCGGGCAGATGCGCGGGGAAACGCCGGATGCTTTTCCCCGCTCTGGCCTTAGTGAAGAGCTTTACTGAATGGCCTGAATTGCGTGTTCCAGCGCGATATGTAGCAGCTGGCGATCGTGGCGGTATTTGATATCCGCCGCTTCCAGCGGTTCCTGAATAATCAGCCGGCCGCTGACATTGCTGATGTCCACCGCCGGGCCAACCACCACCGCATCAATCACTTTCTTGCCAATATACTTCTCCATCATCTCCAGCTTGCCCGCCAGCGTCAGCTGCGCGGCAGCCGGGCTTAATTCTTTCCCGAGGTTGCCGATAAAGACCATGGTGGCAGGGGTGCGGCGCAGTGCCTGTGCCATATCCGGCATCAGCAGCAGCGGCATCAGGCTGGTGTAAAAGCTGCCGGGGCCAATCAGGATCAAATCCGCTTCGCCCACCGCTTCAATCGCTTCACGGGTGGCGCTGACGTTCGGGGAAAGCAGCAGTTCCTGCGGCGGAAGCTGCATCTGGTCAATCTCGGTTTCGCCGTAGATCTGGTTGCCTTCGCTGTCGACCGCCACCAGATCGACCGGCTGCTCGGACATCGGGATCAGAAAGGCGTCGACATTCAGCAGATTGCGGATCAGGTTGATGGCTTCAAACGGCCGCACGCTCAGGTGATCCAGCGCTTTCAGCATCAGGTTGCCGAGATTGTGACCGGCCAGTTCACCGTTACCGCTAAAGCGATATTCGAACATCGCCGAGGCGACGCTCGGTTCGGCGATCAGCTGATTCAGGCAGTTGCGCATGTCGCCCCAGGCGATGCCGCCTTCAGAACGGCGGATGCGTCCGGTGGAGCCGCCGTTGTCGGTGGTGGTAACAATGCCGGTAAGGCGGGAACCCAAAGGGGAAAGGGCAGACATCACACGGCCCAGGCCATGTCCGCCACCTAAAGCCACCACTCTGTCGAGATCGGCTAATGTGCGATTACGCATAAAAATCCTTCATTATGTTGATGCTTTATTGATGAATCAGCCAAGCTACTGGCAGTACGGCAATTTTAGCGAAAGTAACGGTGATCTGCCGACAAAAAACGTTATATATCAAAATACATAGCGAAAGTCTGTTGTGGTAAGACTTTCCGGTTAGCGGTAGAATTTTACCACCATGATTTACCGGTGTTCGGTAAATCACACTTAGCCCTGACACCTAAGTCTCCTGATACGGTGTCCTGGCCGCAACCTCGCGTTGCCAGGGTGCAGAAAGAAATGCCTGCATCTCCCGATTTGGAAGGTGTTCTGGTGTCACAATTTCAAGATAGCTTCGATCGCAAGTTTTACTACCTGCGTCTGTCGATCACTGACGTCTGCAATTTCCGTTGCAACTATTGCCTGCCTGACGGTTACAAGCCGCAGGGCAACAGCAATAAAAGCTTCCTGTCGCTGGATGAAATCCGGCGTGTTACCCGTGCCTTTGCGGCCGCAGGGACGGAAAAAGTGCGTCTGACCGGCGGCGAACCCTCGTTGCGCCGCGACTTCACCGAGATTATCGCGGCGGTGCGTGAAAACAGCGCAATCCGCCAGCTGGCCGTCACCACCAATGGCTATCGCCTGGCGCGTGACGTTGCCCAGTGGCGCGACGCCGGTCTGACGGCGCTCAACGTCAGCATAGACAGTCTGGATGCCCGTCAGTTTCATGCCATCACCGGTCAGGATAAATTCCAGCAGGTGATGAACGGCATCGATGCGGCGTTTGAGGCGGGTTTCAGCAAGGTGAAAGTCAATACCGTGTTGATGCGCGACGTCAATCATAACAGCCTGCAAACCTTCCTCGACTGGATCCGCACCCGTCCCATTCAGCTACGCTTTATCGAGCTGATGGAGACCGGCGACGGCGGCGACCTGTTCCGCAAACACCATATTTCCGGCGAGGTGATCCGCGCCAGCCTGTTGCTACAGGGCTGGGAGTGGCAGGTCACTGAACGCAGTGCCGGACCGGCGCAGGTGTTCCGTCATCCGGATTATCAGGGCGAGATTGGCCTGATCATGCCTTACGAAAAAGATTTCTGTGCCACCTGTAACCGTCTGCGGGTTTCCGCCACCGGCAAACTGCATCTGTGCCTGTTTGGCGATGGCGGCGTGTCGCTGCGTGACCTGCTGCAAAATGACGATCAGCAGGATGCGTTACAGGAGCGGATTGCCGCCAGCCTGCGCACCAAAAAGCAGACGCATTTCCTGCATCAGGGCAATACCGGCATTACCCAGAATCTCTCTTATATCGGCGGTTAACACTAAGGACGTTAAAATGGGCAAACCTTCGGCTGAATTTATGCCGCTCAACGTAGCAGTACTCACCGTTTCCGACAGCCGCGATGCGACCAGTGACAGCTCCGGCGACTATCTGCGTGAAGCGCTGACCGAAGCGGGTCACCAGGTGCTGGACCATGCGCTGGTGAAAGATGACCGTTACCGCATCCGCGCGGTGGTCTCCAGCTGGATTGCCAGCAGCGATGTTCAGGTGGTGTTGATTAACGGCGGCACCGGCTTTAACACTAAAAACTGCACGCCAGAAGCCCTGCTGCCGCTGTTTGACCGCGAGATTGAAGGGTTCGGCGAACTGTTCCGCATGATCTCGTATGAAGATATCGGCACCTCAACCCTGCAGTCACGCGCCGTGGCCGGTGTGGCCAACGGCACGGTGATTTTTGCCGTGCCGGGTTCAACCAATGCCTGCCAGAGCGCGTGGGAGCGGATCATTCAGGATCAGCTGGATGCCCGCACCCGTCCCTGTAATTTTGTTTCGCATGTGAAGAAGCCCTGAACTTATGTCGCAACTGACCCATATTAATGCCTCTGGCGAGGCGCACATGGTGGACGTCTCCGCCAAGGCCGAAACGGTGCGTGAAGCCCGTGCAGAAGCCTTTGTGAAGATGCGTCCCGAGACGCTGAAGATGATTGTCGACGGCAGCCATCATAAAGGCGACGTGTTCGCCACCGCGCGCATCGCCGGCATCCAGGCCGCCAAGCGCACCTGGGAGCTGATCCCGCTGTGCCATCCGCTGTTGCTGAGCAAAGTGGAAGTGACGCTGACGGCGGATGTGGAAAACAGCCAGGTCCGCATTGAGTCGCTGTGCCGTCTCACGGGGAAAACCGGGGTCGAGATGGAAGCGCTGACCGCCGCCTCCGTGGCCGCGTTGACGATTTACGATATGTGCAAAGCGGTGCAGAAAGATATCAGCATTGAGATGTGCCGTTTGCTGAGCAAAAGCGGCGGTAAGTCCGGCGATTTTAAGGCGGTGTCTGATGATTAACGTGCTGTTTTTTGCCCAGACGCGTGAGCTGGTCGGTACCGGCAGCATCACCGTCACCCGGGATTATGCCACGGTGGACGAGCTGCGTGCAGTGCTGGCGGCGAAGGGCGACCGCTGGTCGCTGGCGCTGGAGTCCGGCAAAGTGCTGTCGGCGGTTAACCAGACGCTGGTGTCGCCACAGCATGCGCTGAAAGCGGGGGATGAAGTGGCTTTCTTCCCGCCGGTTACCGGAGGGTAAGATGGAAACGCGGATCAGAGTCGGGCAGGCGCCTTTTGATATGGGCGAAGAGTATCGCTGGCTGGCGGCCTGTGATGAAGACGGCGCGGTCGTGACCTTTACCGGCAAAGTGCGCAATCACAACCTGGGGGATACCGTGTCGGCGCTGACGCTGGAGCACTATCCGGGAATGACCGAAAAAGCGCTGGCCGGGATCGTGGCTGAGGCGCGCGAACGCTGGCCAATGCAGCGCGTCACGGTGATCCACCGCATTGGCGAGCTGTTTCCCGGTGATGAGATTGTGATGGTCGGCGTCAGCGGCGCGCACCGTGCCGGGGCCTTTGCCGCCGCCGAATTCATTATGGATTACCTGAAAACCAAAGCCCCGTTCTGGAAGCGTGAAGCCACGCCGGAAGGCGATCGCTGGGTTGAATCGCGTGACAGCGATCGTCAGTCCGCCGCGCGCTGGAAGTAACCGCCCGCATTCAGCCGCCTCCGATGGATTATTGCCGCTGCGCTGTGTAACCTCGGGGCGGTCGTTATTACAGAACAAGGAAAGTCATGATCGGTTCCCTCTCCAAACGCCTCTCTCTGCTGGCACTGATGGTGCTCGCGGGCTGTAGCAGCCAGCCTAAAAAGTCCCTCCCCGAGCAGCGTCCGGTGGACGTGAAGGCGCAGATTTCGCGCCTGTTACCGGCCAAAGTGAGCGATCGTCAGGGCTGGAGCAACGATATCTTCGTCGCTTTTAATGGCCAGGGGCTTGAGCCGTCGGTCAGCAATCTCTGTTCGGTGATTGCGGTCACCGATCAGGAATCGACCTTTAATGCCGATGCCAATGTGCCTGGGCTGCCGAAAATTGCCTGGGGCGAAATCGATCGCCGCGCAGGCAAGCTGCATATCCCGTCGTTCGTGGTGCGTACCGCGCTGATGATTAAATCGCCGAATGGCAAAAGCTACACCGATCGCCTGGACAACGTGCGCAGCGAAAAAGAGCTGAGCGCCATTTTCGATGACTTTATCGATATGGTGCCGATGGGCCAGAAGCTGTTTGGCAATCTGAATCCGATCCATACCGGCGGCCCGATGCAGGTCAGCATTGAGTTTGCCGAAGCCCATGCCAAAGGCTACCCGTATCCGGTTGATGGCTCGATCCGCCGCGAAGTGTTCAGCCGGCGTGGCGGCGTGTGGTTCGGCACTATGCACCTGCTGGGCTATCCGGCGGATTACAGCCGCCAGATCTACCGTTTTGCTGACTTCAATGCCGGATGGTATGCCAGCCGTAACGCCGCCTTCCAGGCCGCCGTTTCGCGGTTAAGCGGCATTAAGCTGGCGCTGGACGGGGATTTGATTCAGTACGGTTCAGATGCGGCGGGATCGACGGAGCTGGCGGTCAGGACGCTAAGTAAGCGTCTGGATATGAGCAACCGCAGCATCCGCAGCGCGCTGGAGAAGGGCGACAGTGAAGACTTTGTTAAAACTGATTTGTGGAAGCAGGTGTTTGCGTTGGCAGATATTAATGCTGGCAGACCTCAACCGCGTGAGATGCTGCCAGGCATTAAGCTGGAAAGCCCAAAAATCACCCGCAATCTGACCACCGCCTGGTTTGCCCAGCGCGTCGACGGTCGTTACCAGAGCTGCCTGGCACGCGGGAAGTAACCGACGCCTTAAGCGGCATCCAGCCGGAAAATCTGCACGGTTTGCGCCAGCTGCTTCGCCTGGTCCTCCAGCGAAGCGGCGGCAGCAGACATCTGCTGAACCAGCGCCGAGTTCTGCTGGGTGGCGCCATCCATCTGATTGACCGCCACCGTTACCTGACCAATTCCCTGCGACTGCTCATCGGACGCATGCACAATCTCGCCAATAATGGTTTTCACCGAGTTCACCGCGGTGGTCATCTCCTGCATGGTCTTACCCGCATCCTGCACCAGCGACACCCCTTGATTAACGCGTAGGGTGGATTCGCCAATCAGCGCGGAAATGTCTTTAACCGCGTTGGCGCTGCGCTGCGCCAGGCTGCGAACTTCTGCCGCCACCACCGCAAATCCACGACCCTGTTCCCCTGCGCGAGCCGCTTCTACCGCCGCGTTCAGCGCCAGAATATTGGTCTGGAAGGCAATGCCGTTGATGATGCTGGTGATTGCGCCAATTTTGCGGGAACTCTCGTCAATCTGCTGCATGATCTGCACCACCTGCTGCACCAGCGACTCGCCGCGTTGCGCGATATCGGTGGCGTTCTCGGTTAACGAGGTGGCCTGATGGGCGTTATCGGCATTGTGCTTCACCGTGGCGGTTAACTGCTCCATGCTGGCCGCCGTCTCTTCCAGCGCTGCCGCCTGTTGTTCAGTGCGTGAGGCCAAATCCAGATTGCCGGAAGCAATCTCTTCGGCACCCTGACGGACCGAATCACTGGCGGAAATAATCTCGCCGACCATGGTTCTCAGCTGCTGCTGCATGGTCTGCATGGCAAAGAAAATGCTCTGGCGGTCACGATCGCCCACCGGGATGTCGGCAGTCAGATTGCCTTCGGAGACGCCCAGCGCAATCGCTGCGGCCTGTGAAGGTTCGCCGCCGATCGGTTTAGAAATCTTACGGCTGAACAGCAGACCCAGCACCGAGCACACGATGACAATGCTGAGAATCATCATAATCAGCGCGTTTATCAGCTGACGGTTGGCTTCAGCCATCACCACGCTGACCGGAGTGACGATGCCCAGATACCACGGGAACTGGCTGTTGCCGACGGTGACCGGTCGCCAGGTTTCCAGCACCTTTTCACCGAGCGAGTCGTCAAAATGCTCCACGACCTGCGTGGTAAATTTGTCGGTTTCCCCTTTATACGGCTTGCCGGACATGGCTTTATCCGGGCTGGAAACCACCAGTCCCTTGTTGGACAGCAGCAGAGCGTAACCCACGCCTTCCCACGGCTTGATGGCCCCGACGGTTTTCTGCAGCGACGCCAGCGAAATATCGGAAGTGATCACCGCTTTCAGCTTGTTATCGTCCATCACCACCGCTGCGACCGAGGTCAGCAGGGTCGGCACGCCGTTATAGGCGTAGCTGTATGGCTCAATTAACATATCCTGCTGCAGTTTCTGTGGGATCAGATAGTAGTCGCCCTGACCGGGCTTGAAGATTGAGTCGAGGTTATGCAGGGCGAAATTGCCGCTGCTGTCGCGATCGACAAAGCGTGCAAAACGGCCTTTAGGCGCCGCGTCAGGCTGCTGCGCGAACTCGGCATCGCGGCCATCAAAGGCGTTCTCTTCGAAAATTACCGACATCGACAGATAGTCAGGGTTTTGTTTCAGGGAATACTTCATCAGCTCTTCGCCGATCTTACGGTCGGTGATCCCGGCCGGGGGCAGGGCAATCAAACTCTGGCCAAGATTGCGTGCGACCGTGCGGGCATAATCCAGGTCCTTCTGTACGCTTAACGCCTTGCTCTCGGCAATCTGGCCGAGATAATTCTCTGCCAGCTTGCGCTGCTGCTGGCTGGACTCCCAGCTGAGAAAACCAATGGTGATAGTGAAGCCCAGCGTGATAGTCAGGGCTCCGGTCAGGAGCATAAGCGTGCGCGTGCTCATTTTCCGCTTAGGTAACGGCGTGGTCTGCATTCTGGCTTCCCCGATGTAAGAGATGACGCGTATTAACTTCCTGTTAGCTGTTCTCCATCTGTTCACTCTATCGGCAAAATATGGACAATCTTTATGCGGGCGAGAGCGGTTTCCGCCGATAACGTCCATGCCGGATAAACGCTTACGTAAAAAGCCCGGGGCAAGACTGGCTTATCTTCCCCTGAGTGTGCCAGACTTAACCACGACCGGGGCGGGGCGCGTTGCGCCCTTTCCCTGTGTTCACATCGTTAATTTAAGCATCAGGAGAGCATCATGGATCGATATCCACGTTCCGACAGTTCTATGGTTTCGCAGGCCAATACCGGCCTGCAGACCTATATGGCACAGGTGTATGGCTGGATGACCTGTGGTCTGTTGCTGACCGCGTTTGTCTCGTGGTTTGCCGCCAACACGCCTGCGGTGATGGAGATGGTTTTCGCTAACCGCATCACCTTCTATGGCCTGATTATTGTGCAGCTGGGTCTGGTGTTCGTGCTGTCCGGTATGGTGCATAAGCTGAGCGGGGCGGTCGCCACCGGCCTGTTTATGCTGTACTCCGCGCTGACCGGTTTAACCATGGCAAGCATTTTCCTCGTCTACACCTACTCCTCCATCGCCGGAACATTCCTGGTGGCGGGCGGCATGTTTGGTGTGATGAGCTTCTGGGGTTACACCACCAAGCGCGACCTGAGCGGCATGGGCAGCATGCTGTTTATGGCGCTGATCGGGATCGTGCTGGCGTCCGTGGTGAACATCTGGCTGAAAAGCACCGCGCTGATGTGGGCCGTGACCTATATCGGCGTGCTGGTGTTTGTCGGGCTGACGGCGTATGACACGCAGAAACTGAAAAATATCGGTGAGGGGATCAATGTTGAAGATAAAGAGAACCTGCGTCGTTATTCCATTATGGGCGCATTAACGCTGTATCTGGACTTTATTAACCTGTTCCTGATGCTGCTGCGTATTTTCGGTAACCGCCGCTAAGATAGAGGGGGCGATTCCCATCGCCCCCTTTGTTTACGCCTGTTTCTCTCTCTCTCGCTCGTTCATCGCCCGCAATGACTTCGCCCGACTCTCCAGCCACAAATAGAGCACCAGCGCCAGCAGCAGCGGGGCAATAAAATAGATCACGCGATACGCCAGCAGCGCGGCAATGATCGAGCCGTGTGACAGATGCTCGCCGCTGAGCAAGGCGAGGAACACCGCTTCAAGCACGCCAATCCCCGCCGGAATATGGATAATCACGCCCGCAATGCTGCTGATTAACAACACGCCCAGCACCTGCGGATAGTCGACCTTCTGCGCCAGCAGTAGCCAGATAATCGCGCCCATCACCAGCCAGTTGGCGCTGGATACCGCAAACTGCAACATCGCCATGCGGAAAGAGGGCAGCGCCAGCTTGTGACCCTTAACGGTCCAGCGGCGGCGTTTAGAGAAGGCGCACAGCGCCAGATAGATCACCACAAACACCAGCAGCGCCGCACCGATGGTTCTCAGCGTGCCTTCGCCTATAAACCAGCCTGAGGGGATCGGCACCCAACCGGAGGTGAACACCACGCCGGCCACCAGCACGTAACCCAACCAGTTAGTGGCAATACTGAGCGAGAAAATACGAGTGATGGTGCTGCTATCCAGCCCTAACCGGGAATAGAGCCGGTAGCGCATCGCCACGCCGCCAACCCATGTGCTGAGCGTCAGGTTAAAGGCATAACAAATAAACGACACCAGCATCACCTGGCGTTTTTGCAGCTTGTGACCGCAATAGGCCTGGCCAATCAGATCGTACACGCCATAGGTGAGGTAGCTGACCACCACCAGCGCGATCGAAGCGAAAATAGCGAAGCGGTTATAGTTGCTGATCACCTCAACCACGTCGTGCCAGTTGACCTTGCGCGCGTAAATAACCAACAGCACGATAACGGCGATAAAGAACAGCCAGGTGAGAATTTTCTTCACCCACTTCCAGCGGGAATGCGCAGCAGACATCAGGGTTTTACTCGCTCATTGTCGGATTCAACACGGTCCTGGGTTTCCAGCTCTGGCTGGACCGGCGGCGCAACCTGCGCCAGTTTCGGCGTGTGCGCGGGCAGCCAGCCAGCAATGGCCGGGAAATGACGCAGGAAATGGAACACCACGATGCTTTTTGCCAGCTGGCGCCAGTTCTGTTTAGGTAACTGGCTCTCTTCCACCCGCTGGCAATCCTGAGTCAGCAGGCGGTTGAGATTGCCACGCATCACTTCGTTAAAGGTGCGGTCGTGGATCATCAGGTTAGCTTCAAGGTTTAACGACAGGCTCAACGGATCCAGATTGCTGGAACCGACCGTAGACCAGTGGTTATCCTGCACGGCAATTTTGGCATGCAGCGGACGGCGGATATATTCATACACTTCCACACCGCCGCCCACCAGATAGTTGTACAGCAGCTCGGCGCCCACCTTAACAATCGGCATGTCCGGTTCGCCCTGCACAATCAGTTTCACCGACACGCCGCGCTGTGCGGCACTGCGCATCTCCCGCAGCAGCTTGTAGCCGGGGAAGAAGTAGGCATTGGCGATAATCACTTCCTGCTTTGCGCTGCGCAGCATGTCGATATAGTGCTGCTCAATGTCATCACGGTGCTGGTCATTGTCCCGCCAGACAAACAGGATTTGCGCATCGCCGGGCGTGGCATTTTTTGCCGGGCGATGGGAGCGGGCGCCCCACCAGCGGCGAGTCACCTGTTTGCTGTTGATGGCCTGCTGCACAAACAGCGTGATGTCATCAACGATCGGGCCTTTCACTTCCACCGCATAATCCTGCTTGGCTTCTGCGCCGTAGCTGGAGTTGTGCTCAGCGGAGAAGTTGATGCCGCCGACAAAGGCAATCTCTCCGTCGCAGACCACGATTTTACGGTGCAGACGACGGAAGATATTGGTGCGCATACCAAAAATCAGCGGGCGCGGATCGTAATAAAGGAAACGCACGCCGGCCGCGGTCAGGCTTTGGATAAATTCGGTTGAGAGATCGTTGGAGCCGTAGCCATCCAGCATCATCTCCACTTTGACGCCGCGATTGGCCGCGTCCAGCAGCACCTCATGGAGCGCATTTCCCACCTCGTCCTCAAACAGGATAAAGGTTTCCAGCAGCACGGTTTCCTTCGCCCGCCGAATGGCTTCAAAGACTCGCGGAAAATACTGTTCGCCATTTTCCAGCAGGCGCAGGCGGTTACCGTCACGCCATTCCATTTTCATAGGTGGATCTCCACAGCCAGCGGGGCATGATCGGACAGGTGGGACCAGGGCCGCAGCGGAATAGTCTGCGGGTGGCTGATCCCGGCATTACGGACATAGATCCGGTCAAGGCGCAGCAGCGGGAAACGGGCAGGGAAGGTGCGCGCCGGACGGCCAAACTTGCGGCTGAACACCTCTTCCAGCGCCGCCCCTTTTTTCAGCACCGCGTTCGCTTTTTGCTGCCAGTCGTTGAAATCGCCAGCGACTACCACCGGCGCATCAGCCGGCAGGCTGTTGACCAGATCGCACAGCAGTTTCAGTTGCGCATGGCGGTGGGCATCCTTCAGGCCGAGGTGCACGCAGATGGCATGCAGCGGCTGCTCGTGGCTGGGAATGGCCACCTGACAATGCAGCAGCCCGCGTTTTTCGGTGCCTTCCACCGAAATATCGCGGTTTTCAAACTTCAGGATCGGGTAGCGGGACAGGATGGCGTTACCATGATGTCCTTCGGGATAAACCGCATTGCGGCCATAGGCATAGTCGTTCCACATGGTGTCGGCCAAAAATTCGTAATGAGGTGTGTCTGGCCAGTCCTCAACCTTCAACTGGTTGATGGCAGGCGCTCCCATCACCTCTTGTAAGAAGACAATATCCGCCGCGGTTGCACGCACTGCATCACGCAGTTCAGGCAGGATAAAGCGGCGATTAAAAGCGGCAAAACCTTTGTGTGTATTGATCGTCAGGACTTTTAATGAAAATCCTTGAGCATTTTGTGCCATACTGTGCGCGCTCTCCTTTTCAATGTACGAAAGGTAAAGTGTAGTCTTTGTCACAAAAGAGTGCCCTGAAACGGCGTTCTTTGCTGCATTATCCGAAAACTACGTTAGTCTGAGGAAATTCGTTATCACTTACTGTGTTAACAAGGCTGGGCGACCTCTGTTGGGTCTGCCAGGAGAAGAAAATGAAATGGTCTAACCGTATTCAGATTGTCACCGGACAAACCTGTGTACATATCGCGCTCCACCTTCTGCTGATTGCAGGGTTGGTGTGGGGTTGGAAGCACCAGGCATTGCTGCAGGTCAGCACGGTATTTCTGGCGATGTATGCCAGCGTGTTTACCGCCATGTTGTTGACTCAGCGACTGCCACGACTGCGCCGGGTGGGCGACTTCTTAGAAGACGTCACCACCACCTACTATTTTGGCGCAGCGATGTTGGTGCTTTATATGCTCTCCCGCGTGATCCACAACAACCTGCTGCTGGGTTGTGTTGGTGTGCTAATGCTGACCGGACCCTGTGTGGTCTCTCTGCTGGCTAAAGAGCCTGTTCGCGCTCGCCAGCGTCACCGCTAAGCACAACAGGCCACGAAAGTGGCCTGTTCTTTATAAGAAACGCCTTCCTTAGAACAAAACGACCTGAATAAAATCCTGCCCTTAACCGTTAACCCTGTAATTACTCACGGGGAACATCATCATGCACCAGACTTCCGCTCCTGTTCATTACGACCGGCTCACCATTGCCCTGCACTGGCTGACGGCGCTTGACGTCATTTTTCTCTTTGCCAGCTATCAGGTGTGGTCACGACTGGAAAAAGGCACGCCGCTGCGCCATGACCTGCAATCACTGCATATCTCTTTTGGCCTGCTGCTGGCGCTGTTGATGGTGGTGCGCATTGTCTGGCGCATCAGCAAAGGTCGCCGCCTGCCGCCGGCCAGCGCTTCCCGCGCGGCGCATGTCGGCGCGAAATCCGTCCACGGCCTGCTCTATTTATTGCTGATTGCGCAGGTGGTATTAGGTTTTATGTTTCGCTGGGCGCAGGGCGAACCGTTCGCCTTCTTCGGCTTCGGCGATCTGTCCGATCTGGTGTATATCGAAAGTTCATTGCGTAAGCTGTTGGGATCGCTGCATTACTACAACGCCTGGCTGATTATTGTGCTGGCCGGCGGCCACGCCGTGGTGGCGTTATTGCACCATTACGCGCTGCGCGACGGCACGTTAAAACGCATGATCCCAAAACTGAAGTAACCCTCTGCTGTACTCTACCGGAGTCACAAAAATGAAAATCAGTCGTGTGTTATGCCTGGCCGCCTTATCGGGCGTGCTGGTGAGCGGAATGGTTCACGCCATGGGCGATGATGATGACAAGCCGCCAACCTGTCCGAAAGGACAAATCTACGATAAAAAAGCCAAAAGTTGTGTGGCCGATAAAACCAGTATGATCAATGATAATGACCGCACCGCCTATGCCTACGCGCTGGCGAAAGCCGGCCGCTATGATGAGGCGCTGCAAACGCTGAATAAGCTGATAGAACCCAATACTGCCAAAGCCTGGAACTATCGCGGTTACGCCACCCGCAAGCTGGGTCGCACCGACGAAGGGATTGGCTATTATCAGAAATCCATCGCCCTCGATCCGCATTACGCCAAAGTCCGGGAATACCTCGGTGAGGCTTATATGGTCAAGCAGCAGCCGGCGATGGCGCGTGAGCAGCTGAATATTATCAAAGGCATCTGTGGCACCGGTTGCGAAGAGTACCGCGATCTCTCTGCCGCCATCGATGGCCACCCGGAAAGTTAATCCACGGCAGCCCAAGGAGCACCGGTGAATCACCACGATATTCGCGCTGAACTGCCGCTTTATTTGGCGCGATTATGGCGCTACGGGCTGGTGCTGTCCCGCAAACGGGATGTGGCCGAAGATCTGGTGCAGGCGACCTGCCTGCGCGCGCTGGAAAAAAGCAGCCAGTATGTTCCCGGCACGCGCCTGGACCGCTGGCTGTTTACCATTCTGCATTCGGTGTGGATCAATCAGGTTCGGGCCACCCATCTGACGCAACAGCAAAATATTGATGACGTGGATGAGCAGGCGTTTCAGCTAAGCGAAGGTGAAGCCGATCACCTCTGGGCGCAGCAGGTGCGTGAACGGATCAACCGCCTGCCGGAAGCCCAGCGCAATGCGGTGTTTCTGGTCTACGTTGAGGGATTTACCTATCAGGAAGCCGCCGACACGCTGGCGGTGCCGATTGGCACCATCATGAGCCGACTGGCAAACGCCAGACAGACGCTGGCCAAAGGCGTGGTGCTGGGCGTCAGACGTAATAAAAGGGGGGAAGTATGACCCAGTGGCAGAACGGTGCACCGGTTTCCGACGAGGTGCTGGTGGCCTGGCTTGATAAGCAACTCACGGTTCAACAGTATCAGCAGGTGGAAAAAATGCTCAGTGATGACCCGGAGCTGGCCGAGCGACTGGCCGAGCTCGATCGCGCCAGCGTGGATTTTTCGGCTGCCTTTGCGCCTTTGCTGCAGGAAGCGCCGAAGGATCGCCTGCAGCAAAGGCTGAGCACCGCGCTGGCGCAGCCGCAGACGCCACCATCTGCTGGCATCAGCCGCAGAACCCTGATTGCCGCGACGGTATCTGCGCTGGCGCTGGGCGTGGTCGGCGGCATGAAAGGCAGACGGCTGTTTGATAATGATGATGGCTGGCGGGATACCGTGGCGCAATATATGGCGCTGTACACCCATCAGACCTTTGAAGGGGTCTCGCCTTCTGACAGCGCCATGCAACAGCAGTTAGCCACCGTCAGCGGTCATCTGGGCCTGTCGCTCTCCGCCAGCGCAGTAACGCTTCCCGGCAGCGCGTTTAAGGGCGCAAGAATGCTGAATTACGATGACAAGGCCATCGCGCAGATTGTCTGGGATGACCCAAACAGCGGGCCGTTGGCGCTGTGCATTACCGGCGCGGTTCACCCGACGGATCGCGGATTTGCCGAAGAGCAACGCCGTGGCATGAACGTGGTGTACTGGCAGCAGCAACAGCACAGCTTTATGCTGATAGGCCACAAGCCCGTGGCAGAGCTACGTAGGGTCGCCAGCAGCCTGTCGGCCGCGGTCTGAAACGGCCCGTTTTAAGGTCGGGGAAGGGGGCAGAATTGACTCACACAAAGAAACTCTCTCTGTGTGGGCATAACATCTGTTATAATCCGGCGCTTACGCACCGTGGTTTGTGCTCCCTTTCAAACGTCAGGCGAAGCCTGGCGTCATATTCTCCCCCTGGAAACTACATCGCTTACCGCGATCAGGGCGGATCCGGAGTCAGTCAATTTTATGTCATTTGATTCTCTCGGCCTGAATGCCGATATTTTGCGTGCTGTTGCAGAACAGGGTTACGACGAGCCTACGCCGATCCAGCGTCAGGCAATCCCGGTAGTGTTGGCAGGTCGCGACCTGATGGCCAGCGCCCAGACCGGTACCGGTAAAACCGCCGGCTTTACGCTGCCGGTTCTACAGCTGCTGAGCAACCATAACCCGCATCCAAAAGGTCGTCGCCCGGTTCGTGCGCTGATCTTAACCCCAACCCGTGAGCTTGCGGCTCAGATCGGGGAAAACGTCCAGGATTACTCTAAGTACCTGGATCTGCGTTCGCTGGTGGTCTTCGGCGGCGTGAGCATCAACCCGCAGATGATGAAACTGCGCAGCGGCGTTGACGTGCTGGTGGCGACACCTGGCCGTCTGCTGGATCTGGAACATCAGAACGCACTGGACCTCTCTAAAGTTGAGATCCTGGTGCTGGATGAAGCCGACCGTATGCTGGATATGGGCTTCATCCACGATATCCGTCGCGTGCTGGCCAAACTGCCTGCCAAGCGTCAGAACCTGCTGTTCTCCGCCACCTTCTCAGACGAGATCAAAGGCCTGGCCGAGAAGCTGCTGCACAATCCAGAAGAAGTGTCTGTGGCGCGCCGCAACACCGCTTCCGAGCAGATCACTCAGCACGTTCACATGGTTGATAAGAAGCGTAAGCGTGAACTGCTGTCGTTCCTGATTGGCCGTGATAACTGGCAGCAGGTGCTGGTCTTCACCCGTACCAAGCACGGTGCTAACCACCTTGCTGAGCAGCTGAACAAAGATGGCATTACGTCTGCGGCCATCCACGGCAACAAGAGCCAGGGCGCCCGTACGCGCGCGCTGAGCGACTTTAAAGAAGGCAAAATCCGTGTGCTGGTGGCGACCGATATCGCCGCGCGCGGCATCGATATCTCCGAGTTGCCACACGTGGTGAACTTTGAGCTGCCAAACGTACCGGAAGACTACGTGCACCGTATTGGCCGTACCGGCCGTGCGGCAGCCACCGGTGAAGCGTTGTCTCTGGTCTGTGTTGATGAGCTGAAACTGCTGCGTGATATCGAGCGCGTGCTGAAGCGTGAAATCCCACGTATGGCGATTGAAGGCTATGAGCCGGATCCGTCCATCAAAGCTGAGCCGATCATCAACGGTCGCCAGCAGCAGCGTGGCGGTGCAGGCGGCGGCGGTCGTGGTCGCGGTGCCCCAGGCGGCGGCGGAAATCGCAGCGGTCAGGGCGGTCGGGGCAACGGCGGCGAGCGCAGCCAGTCTGCCACCGGCGAACGTAGCCAGGGTAACGGTCAGCGTCGTCCGGCGGCCGCAGGTTCGGGTTCTGCCCGCACTGAAGGCAGCAGCAACGGGGCACCACGTACCAACAAAACCCGTCAGCGCCGCTCTAACCCAGCGTAAGCACTTCTTCCGGGGGGATCGCCAGATCCCCCTTCTCAACGCTACGAACAGGTTGTGACATGCGCGTTTTACTTGCCCCGATGGAGGGCGTGCTGGACTCACTGGTGCGCGAACTGCTCACCGACGTCAACGAGTACGATCTCTGCATCACGGAATTTCTCCGGGTTGTCGACCAGCTATTGCCGGTTAAATCCTTCCAACGCCTTTGCCCTGAACTTCATCATGCCAGCCGCACCTCTTCTGGCACGCTTGTGCGTATCCAGCTGTTGGGGCAATACCCGCAATGGCTGGCCGAAAATGCCGCGCGTGCGGTGGAACTGGGGTCGTGGGGCGTGGATCTCAACTGTGGTTGCCCGTCCAAAACGGTCAACGGCAGCGGCGGTGGGGCGACCTTACTGAAAGATCCCGAGCTGATTTATCGCGGGGCGAAAGCCATGCGTGAGGCGGTGCCGGCGCATCTGCCGGTGACGGTCAAGGTCCGGTTGGGCTGGGAATCGGGTGCTAAGCAGTTTGAAATTGCCGATGCGGTACAACAGGCTGGCGCGACGGAGCTGGCGGTGCACGGCCGCACCAAGGAAGACGGCTACAAACCCGAGCGCATCAACTGGCAGGCGATTGGCGAGATCCGTCAGCGGCTGACCATTCCGGTGATCGCCAACGGCGAAATCTGGGACTGGCAGAGCGCGCAGGAGTGTATGCAGGTGACCGGCTGTGATGCGGTAATGATTGGCCGTGGGGCGCTGAATGTGCCGAACCTGAGCCGGGTGATCAAATACAACGAGCCGCGTATGCCGTGGCCCGAGGTGGTGATGCTGCTGAAAAAGTACGTGCTGCTGGAGAAGGAAGGTGACACCGGCCTGTATCACGTTGCCCGCATCAAACAGTGGCTGAGCTACCTGCGTAAAGAGTATGACGAAGCCAGCGAGTTGTTCAGTCACATTCGTGCGCTAAAAACCTCGAACGAGATCCAACGGTTCATTACTGCCTGGCAACCTGCCAGTCACATTTATCACAATTCTTAAGGGGATATCTTAGCGTGCTAAGGGTATGATGTGAGCTACATCACACACTAATTCCTGGCGCCGGTATGTCTTCGACCCCCGCATTATCCAATGCACAGCTCAATAAACGCATCATCTCTGTGGTGGTTTTCACCTTCTTCTGTTACCTGTCGATCGGTCTGCCGCTGGCGGTGCTGCCGGGTTATGTGCATAACCAGCTCGGCTACAGCTCGTTTATGGCTGGCCTGATTATCAGTCTGCAATATTTCGCTACGCTGATTAGCCGTCCGCAGTCAGGTCGCTATGCCGATCTGCTGGGACCGAAAAAGGTGGTGCTGGTGGGATTGCTGCTGTGCGGCACCAGCGGGCTGTTCACGCTGCTGGCGGTGATGTATGAGGCTACGCCGTTGACCAGCCTGATTTTGCTGGCCATCGGCCGTATCTTCCTCGGTTTAGGCGAAAGCCTGACCGCCACCGGCTCGATACTCTGGGGCATCAATATTGTCGGCACGGTGCAGAGCGCGAGGGTGATCTCGTGGAACGGCGTGGCAACCTATCTGGCGATGGCAGTGGGTGCGCCGCTGGGGGTGATCCTCAACTCGATGTTCGGCATCCCCGGCTTTGCGGTATTGATTATGCTGATGGCGATCTTCGGCTTTTGGCTGGCGACCAGACGGCCTGCGGTGGTGGTTGCCGTTGGGCAGCGCATCCCGTTCAATCAGGTCTTTTCCCGCATCTGGGTATACGGCTTGTGCCTCGGATTGGGCACCGTCGGTTTCGGCACCATCGCCACCTTTATTACCCTGTATTTCGCCAGCCATGACTGGAGCGGTGCCGCTTTCTCACTGACGCTGTTCAGCCTCGGTTTTATCGCCATGCGGCTGGTGTTCAGCAGCTATATTGGCCGCTTTGGCGGCATTCGCGTTTCGCTGGTCTCGTTCGCGATTGAATGTATCGGGCTGGTGATGATCTGGAAGGGCGGTTCGGTGCTGATGGTCGATGCCGGGGCCTTCCTGACCGGTTCCGGCTTCTCGCTGATATTCCCGGCGCTGGGCGTGGAAGCCATCCGTCAGGTGGCACCGCAAAATCAGGGCTCGGCATTGGGGTTGTATTCTGCCTTCCTCGATTTTGGTCTGGGGATCACCGGGCCGATTGCCGGTTTGCTGATTGGACACTGGGGCGTGGATTCGATCTATCTCGGTGCAGCGGTGGTGGTGCTGTTTGCCTTTGCGCTGACGCTGCGGTTGCAGCTGATCGCCCAAAGAGAAACGGTTCCCGGTTAGCCGTTCTCCCCGGTCGCATCACTAAACGGGCGGAGAGACAACCACGACCAGACCCTGGCACGTCGGCTGGCTCTCCGCCCGTTTTGTTTAGTAAATTTCCGGCACGATCATATTGTCCGGCACCGGCGAGCGGCGGTAATCTTCGTTGCGCTCACGCGGCGGCAGGGCAATTTTTTTCTCTTCCGCATCTTCGTAAGGCACCTGACGCAGCAGATGGCTGATGCAATTCAGTCGCGCCTTCTTTTTATCAACGCCCTGAACCACCCACCATGGCGCTTCGTCGATATGGGTGCGCGCCAACATGATCTCTTTCGCTTCGGTGTAATCCTCCCACAGGCGGCGACTTTCCAGATCCATCGGGCTCAGCTTCCACTGCTTAAGCGGATCGTGGATGCGGCTTAAGAAGCGCAGTTCCTGTTCTTCGTCGGTAATCGAGAACCAGTACTTCACAATCTGCACGCCGCTGCGGGTCAGCATTTTTTCAAACTCTGGAACGCTGCGGAAAAACTCCTCCACTTCGGCCTCGTTACAAAAGCCCATCACCCGTTCCACCCCGGCACGGTTATACCAACTGCGGTCGAACAGCACGATTTCGCCTGCGGCGGGCAGGTGCGCAATATAGCGCTGGAAATACCACTGGGTGCGCTCGCGATCGTTGGGCGCTGGCAGGGCCGCCACCCGGCAGGTTCTTGGGTTCAGGCGCTGGGTAATGCGCTTGATGACGCCGCCTTTGCCGGCGGCATCCCGCCCTTCAAAAATGATCACCATCCGGTGACCGGTGCGCATTACCCAGTCCTGTAACTTCACCAGCTCGCCCTGCAGACGCAGCAGCTCGCGGAAGTAGTGTTTACGCCAGGCCTTTTCACCCGGTTCAGGGGCCTGCTGCTGCTCGCCAAAGCGAATATCATCGAGTTCCATTTCCAGCTCTTCGTCGTAGCTGTCGTAAAACTCCTGCAGCAGACGCTGGTGGAAATGCTCGTTGCTGAAATCATTACCTTGCATAGCCATAGTTTTCTCCCGATTAGAAGTGAGTAAACAGCCAGTAAAGGGTGGCCGAAAGTAAAATGGAGACCGGCAGCGTCAGCACCCACGCCATCAGCAGATTGCGCAGGGTCGACATTTGCAGGCCGGAGCGGTTGGCGGCCATGGTGCCGGCGACGCCAGAAGAGAGCACGTGGGTGGTGGAAACCGGCAGGCCGAAGACGTCCGCCGCGCCGATGGTGGCCATCGCCACCAGTTCTGCGCTGGCACCCTGCGCATAATTCAGGTGCGTTTTACCGATTTTTTCGCCCACGGTGACCACGATACGACGCCAGCCGACCATGGTGCCGAGGCCCAGCGCGATAGCCACCACCACCTTCACCCACCACGGGATAAAGCGGGTGGCGTTATCCAGCTCAACCTTCAGCGCATCAAGGTCATGCTGGGTCTGTGCCGGGATCGTGATCTGCTCATCGCTTTTCATATGCTTGATGGTTTCGGAGGCCAGATACATATCGTTTCGGGTATTCGACACCGCCTGAGCAGGGATCTTTTCAACCGTCCCGTACTGGCGGATCTGATTACCGATCGCGCCTGTTAGCGCTGCCAGCGCGGGCATCACGTTGGCGTTCATGGTGCCGGTCCGCACATAATCCGTCAGCACGGTATGCGGTGCGGCGGACGGCGTGACGCCAGGCGACAGTTGCAGCAGCTGCTGCTGGGTCACGGTCGCCAGCGCGGCAACGCGTGGGCTTTGTTCCGCCGGAATTGAGCGGTTCAGCGCATAGGCAATGGGCATGGTGCCGACCAGGATCAGCATGATCAGGCCCATCCCTTTCTGACCATCATTCGATCCGTGGGCAAAGGAGACGCCGGTACAGGTGAGGATCAGCAAGCCGCGGATCCAGGTCGGCGGCTTCTCGTTGCTCTTGGGCGCGGTATACAGTTCGGGCTTTTTAACCAGCCGTTTCATAATCAGCAGCAGCGCGGCGGAGAACACAAAGCCGATAATCGGCGAGAACAGCAGCGCATACCCCACCTTCAGCGCCTGTCCCCAGTCCACGCCGCTGGTGCCGGTGCGGCCATGGATCAGGGCATTCGCCACGCCCACGCCAATGATCGAGCCAATCAGCGTATGGGATGACGAGGCCGGTAAGCCGAACCACCAGGTGCCGAGGTTCCAGATAATGGCTGAGAACAGCAGGGCATACACCATGGCGAAGCCGGTGCCGGTTCCCGCCTGCAGGATTAACTCGACGGGCAGCAGGGAAATGATGCCGAAGGCGACCACGCCGCTGGACATCAACACCCCAAGGAAGTTGAAGAAGCCGGACCACATCACCGCGATATTCGGCGTCATTGAGTGGGTGTAGATGACGGTCGCGACCGCATTGGCGGTGTCATGAAAGCCGTTAACGAACTCGAAGCCGAGGGCGATCAGCAGCGCCATTCCCAACAGCAGGAAGGGAACATAGCTGGTGACCACGCCGCCGGCATCGCTGACATCGTTGAACAGGTTAACCCCGGCGAAGGCAATCCCGAGGATCACCAGAAGAATAAACAACATCACCGAGAAGCGGCTATTTTTCCCATAAATAGGCGGGCGCCCGGCGCTGGCCTGGCCCTGCTGAATCGCACTGTTATGGCTCATAAAACCTCGTGAACGGGTTGGCTAAGGAAAAGTGACCTGACGCTGTGGTGAGAATGACGTCTCACAGTCGGTGTACGCAGGTTTTGTGACAAAGAGATGAAGTTGATCGGCGGCTCCAGAAACGGTTGGATCGGAAATTTATCTGCGGCAGGGCGGTTGGCAGTCAACTCTCTGTAATAGAGTTGCGTTACAGTCCGGTGACACTTTACTGACGGCCCGCTTGACTATGACCCATCGCCAGCCACTGACCATTCAGAAACCCGACTTTACCGATGATGTCGCCGGATTGATTTACGGCTATTGCTTCCACAGCGGCGCGGAGCCGCGGCCGCTGACGGCGCAGCAGGCCTGCCAGGCCTGGCAACAGCAGCAGGGTGAAGGATTTATCTGGCTGCACGTCAACCTCAGTCATGCCGCCTCTGCGCGCTGGCTGAAGAACAATTTTGCGGTGGATGAAGACTTCTTCGATGAGATCCAACACGGCTCGCACAGTACCCGCATCGAGCGGCAGAACGATGCGCTGATGGCGGTGCTGAACGACGTGATTTTCGATGCGCGGGAAAACAGCGAACAGAACGCCACGCTGTGGATCTGGTGCCGCGCCGGGCTGGTGGTCAGCGCCCGCTTTAAGCCGGTGCGGTTGATTGAACGGCTGAACGACAAGCTTGATGAGCTGGTGCTGCACTCCTCGACCGAGCTGCTAACCCATTTACTGGTAGAGCAGGAAACGGTGCTGGAGCAGATCGTACGTCAGGCCAATCAGGTGGTCGATCAGATCGAAGAGCGGCTGCTCAGCCACCATATCAAAAGCAACCGCAGCGAGCTGGGGCGTTTACGGCGGATGCTGTTACGTTTTCAACGCTTACTGGCACCGGAACCGGCAGCGTTGTTCCGGCTGATCAATCGTCCGCCGGGCTGGCTGGACCGCCAGGTGGTGCAGGATTTACGCCAGTTCACCGAAGAGTTTACCGTGGTGCTGAACGACCTGATTGGCCTGACCGAGCGCATTCGCCTGCTGCAGGAAGAGATCGCTTCGCGGCAGATGGAGCAGAGCAACCGCACGCTGTTTACCCTGACGGTGATCACCGTGCTGGCGTTGCCGATCAACATTATCGCCGGATTTTTTGGCATGAACGTTGGCGGCGTTCCGCTGGCCAACAATCCCCACGGCTTTATTTTGCTGGTGTTACTGGTGACGCTGTTTACCTGTATCGCCGCCTGGTTGACGCTGCGGCGGCGGGATAAACTCTAAGCCCATCTGATTTATCGGAAAATTTTCCTCAGATTACCGCGCCTGCGATCCACTGGTGTATAAAGAGGGAGGTCTTTCATCTCGTCAGCTGAAGGTAAAATCACCGGTTATGTTTGTCCCTAAGCCCATTCACCTGCTGGCTGGCTGCCTGTTGCTACCCGGCCTTGCGCAGGCCGATACCGTCTGGATGAAAAACGGCGATCGCCTGAGCGGCAAGGTACGTTCACTGAGTGACGGTAAGCTGCTGATCGACACCCCTTATGGCGGCACGGTTTCCCTCAACTGGAGCGCGGTCAGCACGCTGTCCAGCGACAAGCTGGATGTCAGCACCGGTAAAAATACGCCCCAGATCCAGGCCCGGCTGGAAGCGGCCGATGCCGGCTATATCGTCGTGCGTCGGGGCAATGACCAGCAGCGGGTGGCGGTCGACAAGTTTGAACAGTTTATGAAGCCGAAAGAGGCGTCCGATAAGCTGGATTGGCAAGGTAAGGTCGATGCCGGCGTCAGCCTGAAAAAAGCCTCAACGCACACTCAGGATTACAACCTGGCGTTCAGTAACAAGATCAACGTGGGCAAGTGGCGCAACGACCTCGGCGGCACTTACGATCGCGAGAAAGAAGACGACAGCCTGAATACCGATAACTACAGTCTGCGTTACTCGCTGGACTATATGTTTCGCGACCAGTATTTCTGGCAGGGGCGGGCAACCTATAAACGTGACTGGGTGGAAGACCTTTCCCGCCAGGCGTTGATTGGCACCGGGCCTGGCTATCAGTTCTGGGATGATGAGCTGGGATCGTTTTCACTGTCGCTACTCGGCGGCGCCTTTGGCTATGCCTACAGCGATGGCAGTTCGGACCGTCACTATGGCGCGTCGGTGCATTGGGATTATCAACGCTTCCTGCGCGGTAAGGAGCTGTCCCTGTTCACCGATGGTGAACTTGGCCACTCGCTGGACGATGACGGGGTGGTCAGTCTCGATGCGGAAGTGGGGTTGCGTTACCAGCTTAACAACTGGTCGTCGCTGAATATCACTTACCGCCATAATCTGGTCAGCGGCACCCGGGATACCCTTAACGAGCGGGATTTCACCACCGGGCTGGGCGTGAAGTGGTAAGCAAAAAAAAACGGGCCATCAGGCCCGTTTTTTATATCACGCAGTCGCTTAAGACTGGGTGTTTGCTGCCGGTGCAACTGCAACAGGCGCGGTGGCTTTAGCCGGTACGGAAGCCGGTTTAGATTCGTAAATCGGACCAGGCTGCTTCGGCACCACAAAGGTGCTGTCGTTTGGCTGTGCAGGGGCTGCTGGCTGCGCATTCTGCGGCGCCTGCTGCGCCGGATCGCCGTTCTCTGGATTGACGGGTGCGGCCGGAGCAGTGGTGTCCGCTGGGGCTGCAGGCTGGGCATCGGCCGGCGCGGCATTCGGATCCATCACGTTCGCGCCCTGTGGGGTCACTGGCGTCATTGGTTCTTCATGCGGCAACGCACCTTCCTGCTCCTGCACCACCAGTGGTGCTGAAGGCTGGTTATCCGCCGCACCGTTTACTTTGGTTGGCATACCGGTACGGGCTTTCAGCGCGTTTTCCATCGCCGCAGTATCGACGCTGGCATCGCTGATCACTTTGTTTACCACCGGAGTGATAGACAGCGGCACCGGCTCACGAGAGTTAAACTGCTCTTCGGTCTGAGAAAGTGGGTTATGCACTTCCACCAGGCGAGAGCCGTCTGGCTCAACGGTCGCTTTGATTGGCTGGTCGATAAACTGAACGCGGGTGCCGACCGGCACGTTGTCGAACAGCCATTTGATGTCGTCAGCACGCAGACGCACACAGCCGTGGCTCACACGCAGACCAATACCGAAGTTGGCGTTGGTGCCGTGGATAGCATACAGGCGGCCGATATACAGCGCGTAAAGGCCCATCGGGTTATCCGGGCCGGCAGGGAAGATGGTTGGCAGAGGGGAGCCCGCAGCCACAGAATCTTCATGCATTTTTTTGGTTGGCGTCCAGGTTGGGCCATCTTTCTTACGCTGAACGGTGGTGGTCCAGTTGATTGGGGTATCTTTGCCTAACTCGCCCACACCGACCGGCAGGACAACCACGGTTTTGGTGCCTTTCGGGTAGTAGTACAGACGCATTTCGGCGCTGTTGATCACAATGCCTTCGCGCGGTGCGTCTGGCAGGATCAGCTGCTGAGGAATGATCAGCTTGGTTCCGGCTTTTGGCAGGTAGACATCAACGCCTGGGTTGGCTTCCAAGATGTTGCTCAGGCCCATCTGGTACTGTGCAGCAAAAGCTTCCAGCGGAAGTTTACTGTCCTCGGGCACGGTGATCTGCAGGTTCTCACCGATCACACGGCTGTTGGCCGCAGGCAGGGAATAAACAACCGCAGAGGCTGACTGGCTGTATGCCGTAAAGGCCAGCACTAAGGTGGCTAACGCGCGAATGCTTTTTTTCATATTCTTTAAAATGAAGCGCCTGTAACAGTGGATAAATGAGCCTGTGGCCGGTCAGGTTCAACCGGCTGCACATTATATGGTCATAACCCATCAGGAAGAAACCAGGATTTGTAACAGTTGAACTAACTTTACGCAAAATGGTCAGGGAAAACGGCTGACGCCGGGCAAACCGCACGATTTGCCGTCACGGTTGCCACAGCGGATCGTCGCCACTCAGTTTTCGGTTGAGGAAAAAGGCGGCACTGATCAGGGCCAGGTGACTCAAGGCCTGCGGCGTATTGCCCAGCGCGCGTCCCTGATGGTCAAACTCTTCAGCATACAGCCCCAGCGGATTGGCATAGCTCAACAGCTTTTCAAACTCAAAGTGCGCTTCCTGCACCCGACCGGCCCGCGCCAGACACTCCACGTACCAGAATGAACAGGCGGTAAAGGAGCCTTCATCGCCTTCCAGCCCGTCGGCCGGGGTCTCTTCAAGATTATAACGGCGCACCAGCCCGTCGCTGACCAGCTTCTCTTTGATGGTATCCAGCGTGGAGATCCAGTCCGGGTCGGTGGCACCGACAAAGCGCACCAGCGGCATCAGCAGCATCGACGCATCAACAAAGTTACCGTGGCGGGTGGCGACAAAATGGCCGCGCTCTTCGTTCCAGAAATTGGTCCAGATATCCTCACGGATCGCATCCCGTGCCCGGCACCAGCGGTCGTACGGGAAGGAGAGCGAGCGTTTCTCGCCGAGGCGCACCGCCCGGTCCAGCGCCACCCAGCACATCAGCCGCGAGTGCAGGAAATGCTGTGGCTCGCCGCGCATCTCCCAGATCCCGGCGTCAGCCTGCTGCCAGTTTTCGCTGACGTAATCGATCATCTTGCTGACATGCGTCCAGCCACGATGCGAAATCGCTTCGCCGTATTTATTGGCCAGATAGATGGCGTCCATCAGCTCGCCATAAATATCCAGCTGGGTCTGCCGCCAGGCATCGTTACCAATTCGGACCGGCGTGGAGTTGGCATAACCCGACAGATTAAGCAGCTCGCTCTCCTGCAGCTCCGTGCCGCTGTCGAGGCGATACATCACCTGCAGTTTTTCAATATCGTGATGGCTGTTTTCCACGCAGCGCCCAACCCAATGGGTGAAGTGCTTGGCTTCATCGATATAACCGAGCCGCATCAGCGCATACATGCTGAACGACGCGTCGCGCAGCCAGGAGGCGCGATAATCCCAGTTACGTCCACCACCCAGTTCCTCCGGCAGGCCAAAGGTGGCGGCGGCGGCGATCGAGCCATGTTTGCGGGACGTCAGCAGCTTGAGGGCCAACGCCGAACGGGTGACCATCTCCTGCCAGCGCCCTTTATAGGTGCTTTTGGAACTCCAGTGGCGCCAGTAGTGCAGGGTCTGCTGGAAGCACTGTTCGCTGCTCTCTTCATCGAGATGCCTGTCGTCGGCGCTGCCGAGGATAAATTCGCGCGACTCCCCAGCTTTCAGGGTGAAGCGGGACTCTGCTGCCGCGCCATCCAGGCTAAAGGTGACGTTGCCGCACAGGCGTAGCGTGGGCTGGCCCTCCGCGCTGAACTCGACGCTGCCGTCTTTCAGGCTGGCGCGGGTGTCAGCGCGGGCATAGTCATGGACCGGCGAGCAGCGCAGGGAAAGGGTGGCTTCGCCATGGACCATTTTTATCCGGCGGACAATGCGCGGCTGATCCTCATCCTGATGACAAATCGGCATGTAGTCGGTGATTTCCGCCACACCCTGTTTGGCCAGCCAGCGGGTTTGCAGAATGTTGGTATCCGGCAGGTAAAGCTGCTGGCGGCGCACATCCTGCCAGTCAGGTTCGATACTGAACACGCCGGCCTCATCGCCGTCCAGCAGGGCGGTAAAGACCGACGGGCTGTCCAGATCCGGCCAGCAAAAATAATCCAGCGTGCCATCGTTGGCGATTAAGGCGCAGGTGCGTAGATCACCGATCACGCCGTGGTCTTCAATTTTCCGTTTAATGTCACTCATGTTGCTCCCCGGCGTTAAGAACGTCCTTCAGAAGGGTTAACTATAGTCATGGACCGTGGCGTTCGCGGCGCGCATCCGCAACCAGATGTAAACCGGGCTGACATTTCGTCTTCTATACTTGCCTGAGGCTTCAACCCGTTACAGGAGAGAACCATGAGTACACCGCAAAATAAGGTCGCTATTGTCACCGCATCAAGTTCCGGTATTGGCCAGGCCAGCGCCATCATGCTGGCGGAACAAGGCTTCGATATTGGCATCACCTGGCGTTCCGATGAGAAAGGCGCGCAGGAAACCGCAAGGCAGGTGCGCGAGCGCGGTAAAAAAGCCGAAATTGAATGGCTGGATTTGGGCGATCCCGAGGAAGGGGGCAAATCGTTACAGGCGCTGATTGCCCGACTGGGCAGGATTGACGTGCTGGTGAACAATGCCGGGGCCAATTTCAAATCTGACTTTCTCGACACCAGCTTTGAGGAGTGGCGGAAAGTCTTTTCCGTCGACGTCGACGGGGCGTTTGTCTGCGGGCAGATTGCCGCACGGCATATGGTTACCCAGGGCGAAGGCGGGCGGATTATCAACATCACCTCGGTGCATGAACACACACCGTTGCCCGGATCCATTTCCTATACCGCTGCCAAGCACGCGCTGGGCGGGTTAACCAAATCGATGGCGCTCAGCCTGATCAAACACAATATTTTGGTGAATTCGGTGGCGCCCGGCGCGATTGCCACCGCCATGAATCAAATGACCAATGACGATGCCCGCACCGTATCCATTCCGGAAATCCCGGCAGGCCGTCCGGGTGACACCCGCGAAATCGCCAGTATGGTCGCCTGGCTGTGCTCGCATTGGTCAAGCTACACCACCGGGCAATCCTTTGTGATTGATGGCGGCTTCACGCTGGCGAACCCGCAATTCTTTATGCAGAAATCAGACTGACCGCCGGGCAACCGGCTGCGCTAGTGTTGCGGTCGGTTGCTGCTTTCGTCCTGAGAACCCTGATCCTTGTCCTCGTCATCTTTCTCATTGTCTGAACGGCGCTTCAGATAGAGACGCACGCCCCACACCAGCGCCAGGCTCAATACCACCCAGAAAATCTGCTTCAGATGGCGATCGATGGTATGCAGCCATGGCGCAATCACCTGGCCACCGAGATAGCCGAGAGAAACAAAGATCACCGCCCACAGCACCGCGCCAATCACGTTCAGCAGCAGGAACTTTTGCGGCTTCAGCTTGCTGGCCCCGATGATGATCGGGCCAACAATGCGCAGGCCATACATAAAGCGCACGCCAATCACAAACAGCACCGGCCGTTTACGGATCAGCTTGTTGGCTTTATTAATCTGCTTCTGGTGTTTCTTAAAGCGTTTTAGCAGGCTGTCGCCGTAGTGACGCCCAATAAAGAACAGCGCGGTGTCACCAATAATGCCACCGGCCATCGCCACCAGCACCACCCAGCCGTAATGTAATAACCCTTCATGCGCGGCAATACCGCCGAGCAAGGTGAAGGTTTCCCCTTCGGCTATACAGCCGATAAACAGCGCCCAGTAACCGTATTGTGATATCAGACTGTTGACGTCCATATGCATGATCTCCTCCGGTGGATGCGCAACAAACCCCTAAGTCTAACTGCTTTGGCTTAAACCGCGATGAAAGATGTTACGAAAGCGGTTTATTTTCACTGCAAATTGAAGTGATTAGCACAAAGTTACCCTGTGGAAAAAACAAACAGTTCACGGCCAATTATACTTGAAGACAATCCGCGCTGATTGCGGCCTTTCCGAGTAGAGGAGTGAAGATATGAACCATGTATGGGGACTTCTTGCGCATCCCGACCGTGAGATGCGTGACATCAAGCAAGAGAACGAAACCGTCTCTCACCATTACACTCACCACGTCCTGTTACTGGCGCTAATCCCGGTGATCTGCGCGTTTATCGGCACCACTCAACTTGGCTGGGATCTCGGCGCGCGACAGACCATCGCCTTATCGATGGTCACCGCCTTCGGCCTGGCAATCCTGTTTTATGCGGTGATCCTCGGCGGCGTGGCGGTGATGGGCCGGGTGATCCACTGGATGGCGCGGGATTATCCGCAGCGCCCCAGCCTGCAACGCTGTACGGTGTTTGCCGGCTATGTTGCCACGCCGCTGTTTATCAGTGGGTTAGTGGCGCTGTATCCGCTGGTGTGGCTGTGCCTGTTTGTCGGTACGCTGGCGCTGGTGTACACCGGTTATCTGCTGTACGTCGGCATTCCGCTGTTCCTCAATATTGACAAAGAAGAGAGCATGCGTTTTTCCGGATCGACGCTGGCAATTGGGGTGTTGGTTCTTGAGGTTTTACTGGCCCTGACCGTGGTGCTTTGGGGCTATGGATATCAGCTTTTCTAACGCTTTACGCCGCCGGGATCCCGGCGGCATCTCATTCATCATCAGAAACGAATATCCACTAGGAAAATGCTTAGGGGCCAGCGTATGATGCGCTTGCCAGCCCCCGTGTGGCCTACTTTTCGCGGCGGCGGCGTGCGTTTTTTCCGCACCTGAATCACTTCCCGGTTAAGTTTTTATAAGATGCCTGCAAAAATTCGCTTGTCTCTTCTGAGTTTGGCTTTAGTTTTCTCCGCTCAGCTCCCGCTGGGCCAGGCGGTCGCCAGCAGTAAACTGGCTGATGTTGCCCCAATCGTACAGCCGCAGATTGCGTCTGGCAGTGCGATGATTGTCGATCTCAATACCAACAAAGTGATCTTCGCCAGCCATCCCGATCTGGTGCGCCCAATGGCCTCCATCACCAAGCTGATGACGGTCATGGTGACGCTGGATGCCCATCTGCCGATGGATGAGATGCTCAACGTGGATATCAGCCATACGCCAGAGATGCGCGGCGTCTATTCCCGCGTGCGCCTGAACAGTGAAATCAGCCGCAAAAACATGATGCTGCTGGCGCTGATGTCCTCTGAAAACCGTGCCGCAGCCAGCCTGGCCCACCATTATCCTGGCGGCTACGACGCCTTTATCCGGGCGATGAACGCCAAGGCACAGTCGCTGGGCATGACCCATACGCATTACGTGGAGCCAACCGGGCTGTCGATTGAAAACGTCTCAACGGCGCGCGATCTGACCAAACTGCTGATCGCCACCAAACGCTACCCGCTGATTGGCCAGCTCAGCACCACCCACGAAGACATGGCGGTGTTTAAGAGCCCGAACTACACCTTGCCATTCCGTAACACCAACCACCTGGTCTACCGTCAGGACTGGAATATCCAGCTGACCAAAACCGGCTTCACCAATGAAGCGGGCCATTGCCTGGTGATGCGTACGGTGATCAACCAACGTCCGGTGGCGCTGGTGGTGATGGATGCCTTTGGCAAATATACCCATTTTGCTGATGCTAACCGTCTGCGCGACTGGATTGAAACCGGCAAGATTTCCCCGGTGCCCGCTGCCGCGCTGAGCTATAAAAAGCAGAAGGCGGCGGAGATGGTCAGTACCGGCAGCAATACCGAGATCGTCGAGTAACGTTTTCGTTAGTGAATCCTATAGTGTCGGGCCGGGCAAAAGCATAAACTTGCACGCAGGCTGCTGGATTGCCCGGCCATATCTGATACCTGGAAATTTTCATGTCTACGTTGTTAATCTATTTTCGCATCCTCCTTTTAAGTCTGGTCACCCTCTCCCCGGTGATGGCACAGGCTGCCGATGACACCACGCAACAAACCAGCGATGCGCCTGTAAAGGTCAACGCCGCGGTTGAGCTGCCTAAAATGCAGAAGGTGCTGGATAAAATTAAGCAGCAGGTTTCTGGCGAGAGCAACGACAGCAAACTCAGTGCGTTGAACGATATGGCGCTGGAACTCTCCGGCGACGCCGATACTCTGATGCAGGGCATTATTCCACAGCGCGCCCAACTGCAGGCGCAGTTAGGCGTCCTGGGCCCGGCACCCAAGCCGGAAAGCGGGGTAAAAGAAACCGCGGAAGTCACCAGCAAACGCAAAAATCTGGAAAGCCAGAAAAGCAAGATGGATGACCAGGTTAAGCAGGCCGAAGCGATCAAAAGCGGTGCCATTAACCTCTCTGCGCAAATTGTTAACCTGCGCCGCGATGCGCTGAAAACCCAGCTGGCACTGAACGCCGGCAGTATTTTTGGCCCGCGTTTCTGGTCTCCGTTGTTCAATACCCAGAGCGATGACGGCGATAAGGTCAGCAACTTTGTTGATGAGCTGAAAGATACCGCCGTGCTTTCCTGGGAACCCGGCTGGCGTGTCGGCACCGTATTGTGGGTGGTGATGTCCGTGCTGGTGGCCACCTTAGGCCGTCGCTATCTGGAAGAGTTTCTGGCCTGGGTTGGCATTCATTTGCTGCCGGAAGGCCGCCTGCGTCGCAGCTTCCTCGCGGCGGCAACCGCGTTAACCACGCTCGCTGCGGTGGTGCTGGCGTTTAATTTCCTCGATCTCGCCTTTACCCGTCACGATAACGTGGTGGATGACGTGCGTGATTTTGCCGACAAGCTGGTCGGCCTGAGTATTCTGTGCGGCCTGATTGCCGGGCTGGGCAGGGCGTTCCTCTCCACGCGCCGTCCGTCGTGGCGACTGCCGAATATCTCGAATGAAGTGGCCACCGCGTTAAAACCGTTCCCGCCGCTGACCGCCGGTCTGGTGTTTGTTTTCCAGACGGTAGAGATCCTCAACAGCAGCGCCAACACCAGCGTCGGCACCACCATTTTCGCCAACGGCTTAACCGCGCTGCTGATCGGCTTTACCGCCTTATCGATCAGCTTCCGCACCAACCGCGTTCGCCGCAAAATGTTGCTGGCCGGCCAGCAGCCGGAAGCCAAGTCGACGCTGGTCGGGCTGATCCAGATGGCAATCACCCTGTTCGGTATTTCGATCATGGTGACGCTGGTGATCGGTTACGTCACCCTGGCGCGTTTCCTGAGCTATGAGCTGATCTGGATGGGCATCGTCTTCGGCTCGTTCTATATTCTCAGCCAGCTGATGGCCGACGGCTGCGAAAGCCTGTTCTCCACCAACAACGCGTCCGGCAAAAGTATTCAGCGCTCGCTGAACATCGATGAACGTCATCTGGCGCAGGTTGCTGCGCTGCTGGCTGGACTCGGTAAAACGGTGCTGGTGCTGGCCGCCGCCATGGCGGTGTTGAACGGCACCTTCGGTAGCTCAACGCCGATTGAACTGGTGCAGAAGGCGATCGAATTCTGGGGTGGCAAAGGCCTGGAAACGCTGAACATCGTACCGGCCCACGTGCTGAATGCGTTGATCACTCTGGTGGTCGGCATTTACGTGCTGCGGTCAGTTAAGCGCTGGCTGGACACCGATTTCCTGCCGAAAACCACCATGGACGCGGGCATGCGCGTCTCGCTGATTACGCTGTTCAGCAACCTCGGTTACGTGATGGTGTTCCTGCTGGCTCTGTCGATTATGGGGCTGCAATGGAACAAGCTGGCCTGGATCGTCAGCGCCTTGTCGGTCGGTATCGGTTTTGGCTTGCAGGAGATTGTGAAGAACTTTATCTCCGGTCTGATCCTGTTGACCGAACGTCCGGTGAAGGTCGGCGATCTGGTCAGCATCAGCGGCATTGAAGGGGATATTCGCCGTATCAACGTGCGTGCCACCGAAATTCAGCTGAGCGATAAATCGACGGTGATTGTGCCGAACTCGCAGCTGATCTCGCAGAACGTGCGTAACGCCACCATGGGCAATGCGCAGGGGGTGGCGACCATTACGCTAACCTTCCCGCTGGATATCAATCCTGAGCAGGTGCGCGATCTGTTGCTGGAAGTCTATAACGAAAACGAACGTATTCTGGAAAACCCGGAACCGTCCGTCTCGTTCAAGGATCTGACGTCGGCGGGCATCGTGCTGTCAGTCACCGGTAACGTCGCCAGTCCGCGCCAGGTGTCCGGCGCGAAGAGCGATCTGCTGTTTGATATCCTGACCCGACTGCGCAAAGAGGGCGTGGTGTTATCCACGCCGCAAACCATGATTGTCGAGCAACGTAACGGCAATCTGGTGGTTAAGGATCCTGAGGAGTAACCTCGTCCGGTGCGCCGCTGTGAACAGCCGACGGCGCACCGCATCCACATTCTCCCCAGTATTTCGCTTTAGTGGTTTTCCCAATCCCCGGGTTAAAGCTGTTGGTCGGATCCAACTGCTGATAAAACGCTTTAAGCTGCGGTTTGGCGGCATACAAATGCCCGACGTTATGTTCAGCCGGGTACTCCGCACCGCGATCGGCCAGCATCGCCAACATCTTCTCTTTCAGCGCATGGACATCCACCCCTTTTTTGACTATGTAATCCTGATGGAAAACATGGCAGAAGAAGTGGCCGTAATAGAGGCGGTGCACAAGCACATCATCGAATTCTGCCGGTAAACGTTCAAACCAGTCGCGATCGTTACGGCGCAGCGCGATATCCAGCGCCAGAATATCCTCCACTTCATCATGATGCACCGCGTGATAGCGCACGGCTGCACCCGCTGCGGCAAAGCGATGCAGGAAAGCTTTGCTGCCTTCTTCGGGCGTACATTCAAAAAACTCGCCGTCCGCCTGGGCGAAATACCCCGTTAGATAATCCCGCGCTTCGGCAATCCCGTCGCCGGACATTTTAATCATCAGATGGTGTTCAAAGCGATCGCGGTAGGCTTTCATCCGTTTCGGCAGATGTGAGGGTAACGCCTTGCTGATTTTTTGCAGCAGCCGATCGCTGAAGTTCGGTTTCAGGAACGAAACAGGCTTTAGCAAGGCGTCGGTGCGGCCCTTCAGGGTAAAGAACAGCGGCATCTTATCGGTGCCGAGCTTGTCGATCATTACGAAGGTATCTTTGCCGTAGACCTCGGCGATATCGAAAATATCGCGGTGCATATACTCAGCCGCCACCGGAAGATGGCTGAAGTTTTGCAGCATATGGCGGCGCAGTTCGTCCAGCACGTCGGGATCGTTGGTGCCGAGATAAAACACCTGCTGTTGCTTCTCGCTGACAAAGGTATCCAGCCGCACGGCAAACACCGCCAGCTTGCCCGCACAGCCGGATGCTTCAAATAACCGGCGGGCGTCAGCGTTAAAGCGCGAAGGGGTGTCCGCCTCGACGTCGCGCACGCGGTCGGCATAATCGTTGTCAGATGCCAGGCGCTGATCGTATTTCACCGCGTCGGGCTGCCAGGTTTCGTCGTCCAGTCGGCTGAGGATCTGTTCCGGCGTGGTGCCCAAATCCATCCCTAAATGGTTGACCAGCGTCAGTTTGCCCTGCGCATCCACCTGGGCATACAGCGCCATTTCGCTGTAGGCGGGCCCGCGTTTAATCAGCGAGCCGCCGGAGTTATTGCATACGCCACCGAGTACGGACGCGCCGATGCAGGACGATCCAATCACCGAGTGCGGCTCGCGTCCCAGCGGTTTCAGCACCTTTTCCAGCTGATACAGCGTGCTGCCCGGAAAAGCCAGCACCTGTTTGCCCTGATCCAGCAGCTGAATTTTATCCATCCGCAGGGTGCTGATAATCACGATATCGCGGTCGTAATCGTTGCCGTTCGGCGTCGAGCCTTCGGTCAGGCCGGTATTCGCCGCCTGCATCAGCACGATGACATCGGCGGCGACGCAGGCCTGCAGAATGCGCCATTGTTCCAGCAGGGAACCGGGGAAAATCACTGCCAGCGCGTCACCCTGACCCGAGCGAAAGCCGGTGCGATAGCGTGCAGTTTGTTGTGGATCGGTAAGAAGATGATTGCGGCCAACGATGCGGCGCAAGTCGGCCACCAGTTTGTCCGCAGGGGAAGTGTTGTGCATATCCTTTGTCCTTTTATTTGACACGCCCTAACTTTAGCAGCTCCCGCTGCGGTCGGCGGCAGCAAAAATCAGACACGGATCGCGCCAGTACGTTGAAAACTACCTGCTATCCTGAAGTTATGGCACACTGCCCATCTTACGACTTTGTCACCCAGACTCTTTTTGCTCCGCAGTTATTTGAGAGAAACCAACCTGATGAAATGGATTTGCTCTGTCAGCCTCGCTGCCGCCTTAACCTTGCAGCCGGCTTTTGCTGAAGACCTGTTTGGCCCACATCCGCTCACCCCTGAAGCCCGTGATGCGTTCGTGACGAATTTGCTGAAGAAAATGACCCTGGATGAAAAAATAGGGCAGCTGAGATTGATCAGCGTCGGGCCGGACAACCCGAAAGAAGCCATACGCGAGATGATCAAACATGAGCAGGTTGGAGCGATCTTTAATACCGTCACCCGTGACAATATCCGCGCGATGCAGGATCAGGTGATGCAGCTTAGCCGCCTGAAAATCCCGCTGTTTTTCGCCTATGACGTGGTGCACGGTCAGCGTACCGTTTTCCCGATCCCGTTAGGGCTTGCGGCCACCTGGGATCTGGATGCGGTGGCAAACGTCGGCCGCGTTTCAGCCTATGAAGCGGCAGATGATGGTTTGAATATGACCTGGGCACCGATGGTGGACGTCACCCGCGAACCGCGTTGGGGCCGGGTATCGGAAGGCTTTGGCGAGGACACCTATCTGACCTCGGCGATGGGTCGCACGCTGGTGGAATCCATGCAGGGTAAAAGCCCGGCCGATCGCTACTCGGTGATGACCAGCGTGAAGCATTTTGCTGCTTATGGTGCCGTGGAAGGCGGACGTGATTACAATACGGTGGATATGAGCCCACAGCGTCTGGCGCAGGATTATCTTCCGCCTTATAAAGCCGCACTGGATGCAGGAAGTGGCGGCGTGATGGTCGCGCTGAACTCCCTGAACGGCGTTCCGGCGACGGCGGATGGCTGGTTGCTGAAGGATCTGCTGCGTGACCAGTGGCATTTTAAAGGCATCACCATCAGCGATCACGGTGCGATAAAAGAGTTGATGAAGCACGGTGTTGCCAGCGATCCGCAGGATGCGGTGCGTATTGCCATCCAGTCCGGCGTGAACATGAGTATGAGCGACGAGTATTACAGTAAATACTTACCTGGTCTGGTCAAAAACGGCGCGGTGAGCGAGAAAGAGATCGACGACGCCGCGCGCCACGTGCTGAACGTGAAATATGATATGGGGCTGTTTAACGACCCGTACAGCCACCTGGGCCCGAAAGAGAGCGACCCGGTGGATACCAATGCGGAAAGCCGCCTGCACCGTGCCGACGCGCGCGATGTGGCGCGCAAAAGCATTGTGCTACTGAAGAACCGCCTGGAAACTTTGCCGCTGAAGAAATCCGGCACCGTAGCGCTGATTGGGCCACTGGCCGACAGCCAGCGCGACATTATGGGCAGCTGGTCTGCCGCCGGTAAGGCCAATCAGTCGGTCAGCGTATTGCAGGGCGTGAAAAATGCCCTCGGCGATAAGGCGACGGTGCTGTATGCCAAAGGCGCCAACATCACCGACAACAAAGCGATCCAGGACTTCCTCAATCAGTATGAGAAAGGCTCGGTGATCGTCGATCCGCGCACGCCGAAACAGATGCTGGATGAGGCGGTGGCCACCGCGAAAAAAGCAGACGTGATCGTCGCGGTAGTGGGTGAGTCGCAGGGAATGGCGCATGAGGCATCCAGCCGCAGCGATATCACCATTCCGCCAAGCCAGCTGACGCTAATTGATGCGTTAAAAGCCACCGGCAAACCGCTGGTACTGGTGATGATGAACGGGCGTCCGCTGGCGCTGGTAAAAGAGAATATGCAGGCGGATGCGCTGCTGGAAAGCTGGTTCAGCGGCACCGAAGGCGGGAACGCCATTGCGGATGTGTTGTTCGGTGACTACAACCCGTCGGGCAAACTGCCGATGTCCTTCCCGCGTTCAGTCGGTCAGATCCCAATTTATTACAACCACCTGAACACCGGTCGTCCGTATGACTTCACCAAACCGAACAAATACACTTCGCATTATTACGATGCGGCTAACGGTCCACTGTTCCCGTTTGGTTATGGCCTGAGTTACACCACCTTTACACTGTCGCCGGTGACAATGTCCTCGGCCACCCTGCCACGTAACGGCACGGTTAATGCCAGCGTAACGGTCACTAACACCGGCAAACGTGAGGGTGCTACCGTGGTGCAGATGTACCTGCATGACGAGATGGCAAGCATCAGTCGCCCGGTGAAAGAGCTGAAGGGCTTTAAGCGTATTATGCTGAAAGCGGGTGAGTCACAGACGGTGACCTTCCCGATTGATGTCAACGCGCTGAAATTCTGGAACGCGAAGATGCAGCAGGTGGCTGAACCGGGTAAATTCAACGTGATGATCGGTCTGGATTCTGCCCGTACCACCGATGCGGAATTCAACTACCCGTAACGGATCGGGTATCCTGAGCGCATTAACCGGGTGTCGACGTTACTCGGGTTAACGCCACACTCTTAGGGACGAATTTATTCGTCCCTTTGTTTATTTAACAGGAATTTAGCACCATTATGCCTTCGTTTCGCGACAGAATTCAGCAGCAGGTCTTTCGATTAAATGGGCTGGCAATGAACGAATTCGACCTCTCAACGCCGGCGGGCGATCCGGGCCTATACGGCCCTGACAGCGTGATCTGGCGGGTACACGGTGATTTTTCCTCCATGCTGTGCGGCGGTTTATCGGCGCTGCTGATGCAGATGCTGCATCCGCTGGCGCTGGCCGGCGTGTGGGATCACTCAACCTTCCGTCAGGATATGATGGGAAGGCTACGGCGTACCAGCCAGTTTATCGCCGTCACCACTTTTGGTAATACGCTGGATGCCCAGACGCTGATTGAGCGCGTCAAGCGTATCCATTTGCAGGTTACCGGCGTTGATGCGCAGGGGGTTGAATACGCCGCCAGCGATCCCCGTTTACTGACCTGGGTGCATGTCGCTGAAACCAGCCGTTTCCTCGCTTCGCACGTGCGTTATAAAAACCCGCAGCTCAGTCTTGCAGAGCAGGATCGCTATTACGCGGAAGCGGCTGTGGTTGCGGAAGCGCTGGGCGCTGAGCAGGTGCCGAAATCGGTTGAGGAGGTGGAGGCTTATCTGCTGGCGATGCAGCCGCAACTGCGCTGCGACGAGCGGACCCGGGAGGTGTTGTCGATACTGATGAATGCGCCAGCCCCGAGTTGGCAGGCGCGTCCGGCGATGAAAGCCATGCTGTTGGCTGGCATCGAGTTGTTACCCGAATGGGCACAGCAGCAGTTCGGCTTTCGATTTTCCCCACTGCGCCGCCGCCTGATCCGTCTGCGCATCAACCTGCTGGCAAAAGCCCTGCGCTGGTCCATCCGCCGGGGTGCCTATCAACGCGCGATGCAGCGGATGGGCAGGGAGGTTTAGCGTTTATCCCGTACAGGACGGGATAAACCTGATTATCAGAACTCGCGTTTAACGATAATATAGCCGCTGAATCTTACGCTACATTCGTCATCATTGGCGAGTGTCGGGACTAAAAAGACGTTCTGCTTTTTTTCCTTATTCTCGAAGGTAAACTTTATTATCAGATTGCGGACGTTATGTTCTGAAAATATCTCTTTATAGCTTTTGACTGAGGTCCAATTATTGGGCGCTTCGTTGTATGACTTCAGCGCATACTGTGATGCCAGTCGGTCAGTGATGCGGTTATTGTAAATCAGCTCTGTTGTGGTTTTTTCTTTAATAATTGTGTCAGTGTCTATCTTCATGGACCGGGACATCTCATCCATCATGATAATGCCTGTGCCGGACTGCGGGGCTTTGCAATTGTTATCTTCGGGTGTGTCTGCCCAGGCGGGGCAGGAAAATATAATCGAAGCGAGTAATAATCTCTTCATTCAACAATGACCTCCTTATCAAGCATGGCTCAAGCCCTGGATTTCCCTTGAGATAAAGGGCCGTTATTTACTTCTCCCGCATCATCAATATCCTTATATCATGCATGTGCGCTGTGGAATATCCGGCCTTCTGCCTGGGTGATTATTAACCTCGATCAAGATAGATAGCTTTTAATGGAATGATTCGAAGGGTTTTACGACGCGTTTATCATTTTTGAGACTTTTACCCTTGCTCCGACGTGGCACATCGGGACATCCTGCCCTATTCTCCGGGAAAAGGATCCCCCTACATCCATTGTCGAGGCTTTATGACACAGTCGTACCGGATCGCTGAAGTCCACAATCAGCAACAAACGCTGATCGCCAGGGTTGAACAGGATGAGCGTACCGCCTATTTCTATCTGTGGCCTGCCGAAGGGTTCCGCAGCCAGTTTGCGGTGCGCGGCTGCTGGTTGCGCAACCTGTTGCCTGCCCCTGCCAGCGAAGACCTCGCGTCGATGGAGCAGGGGATCCCGCCGTTACTCAGCGCTGAATACTGCCGCACCTTGCAGGCCGAACCGATGCTCGATCCTGCCGGGTTACAGATTATCTGGGAACCGGCCGATGACGGCGCGGCGCTGTGGTATCAGGGGCAATTACTGGCGGTGATCCCTGGCTGGAGCCTCTATCAAAACAAGCAGGTGAGCTTCTCTGCCGGCTGCATTAAAGAGAACCGGCTGACCGCGCCGTTAGGCTCGGCCTCCACCAACGACTACTATGCTCAGGCTGATAAGCACCGCCATTTCTGGCGTGACTGGCATGACGGTCATCTGTGGGACCCGATGCAGCGCGAAATGATCGCCTGCTACGAAGCGCAGTTCGGGGAATCCCTCAAGTATTACTCCATCGACCAGGGAAACTGGCCACCGATGGCGATCTCACAACATTATCATCAGGGCAGCTGGTATTTCCTGACCCTGGGGATGAGCATCCGCCCGATGCCGTGGGTCGATTTTCTGTTTGAGGATCTGGCCGGGCAACACCGCCGCGTTGAGCTGGCGATGGCCATCGATGCTGAAGTGATGACCGAAGAAAACGCGGTACATATGGCCAGTGCACTGGCCAGCTTCGCGCATTTCCCCTGGGCGCGTCTCAGCTGGTTGGGCGAAGGCCATACGCTGGAATCGTCGGTGGCACCGGTCGGCTTTGAAGGCTTCCTGATTTCAGGTGAACTGAGCGGCGAAGCAGGGCAGTTCAAATTGCCAAAACGCGACGGCGAGAAGGTCAACCTGCTGTGGACTACGCCGGTGACCACCGCTGAACGTGAACTGGCGGAAGCGGAAGAGAGCGGCGGTAACCAGCTGGTGGAAAGATTGCGTCAGGAAGGCTGTAATCATATCTTCCGTCCCCGTCCGCAGGTGGTTGATTCACAGAATTAAATTCTGCAAGGCGATCCGATCGGATCGCGTCAGCAAAACATTTGTCTGAAATGAGACCGATGTCACATCAAGTTTCCCTGTCAGCGGCCGTTAACCCGATCAGGCAATTGTGCCTGATTGAGTTGAGTGGGGCTCGTCATGTTGAAAACAACCCAGGCCAGATTTACCCTCCTGATCGTCGGCTTTTTTGCGTTACTGCTGTTGATCACGGTAGTGGTAATTAAAATGTTTGTTGCGCCCCAGCTTACGACCAATGAGAGTCGTCTGGTGCGCTATGAAGTGGAAACGATCGGTGCCCGTATTACTGAGATGATGAACCGTATCCAGGCGCAACAGCGCAGCATTACGGAATCCGCCGCGGTGCTCGACAGCGCGGCTATCGACACCGTGTTACCGGCGTTAGTGAACCAGTATCAGGACGTGAACGTGTTTGGCGGCGGCATCTGGCCACTGCCAAAAATGCGGGATGCGGCGAAAGATAAGTTCAGTACGTTTTTTGCCCGTGACAGCAGCAACACCCTGCAGGTCAACACCTTCTGGAACTCCGCCGAAGCGCCAAATTACTACGAGCAGTCGTGGTACAAAGACGGCCTGGCGGCGGCCAAAGGCCAGTGTGCCTGGGCGAAAGCCTATCAGGATGCGGCCAGCCCGCAACCCCGTACCAACTGCGCGATGGGCATCTATCGTAACGGCGCAGCCTGGGGCGTTGCCACAATCGACGTGACGCTGGGCTTCTTCAACCATCTGGCGAAAGAGATGGGCGATGCGGTGCAGGGTCAGGTGCTGATTGTCGAAGCTGACGGTAAGGTCGTTGGCGATGCCAGCCTGATCGACAGCACGCCAAAACTGCGTAACCTCAGCGAGCTGACCACGCCAATGGCGGCATCCCTGCGCACCGCGCTGACTTCGGCCGGCAGCGAAGCGTCGCAGAGCACCTATGACGGTGAAGACGGCAACCATACGCTGTTTGTACAGCAGATCAGCGGCAGTCCGTGGTTTATCGCCAGCGACGTCCCGACGGCGTTACTGTCCAAACAAACCAACTCGATCCTGTCCCGTCTGGGCCTGGTGCAAATCCCGTTAGCGATCCTGCTGTTGCTGGTGCTGCTGGGCTTTATCCGTACCATGATGAAACGTCTGTCCGGCCTGAATGACAACATACTGGCGCTGTCGACCGGCGGTGCGGATTTGACGCAGCGCCTGCCCAACAGCAGCAGCCCGGAATTCAATGCGGTTGCCCAAAGCTTCAACAGCTTTATTGAATACCTGCAGGGGCTGATCCGTCAGGTGGGTGAGAGCGCGATGGCGATCACCTCAGCGTCGAAAGAGATTGCCAGCGGCAACCTCGATCTGTCCGCCAGGACCGAAGAGCAGTCCAGCTCCATCGTGCAGACGGCGGCTTCGATGGAAGAGTTAACCGGCACCGTGCGTCAGAACGCCGATAACGCCACCCATGCCAACCAGCTGGCGGGCGATGCGTCTCGCGTTGCCGCGCGTGGTTCCAACGTGGTGAAACAGGTGGTGGTCACCATGGGCGAGATCAATACCTCTTCCCGTAAGGTGGTGGATATCATCAGCGTGATCGACAGCATCGCTTTCCAGACCAACATTCTGGCACTGAATGCGGCGGTCGAAGCGGCGCGTGCCGGTGAGCAGGGCCGTGGATTTGCGGTGGTCGCTTCCGAAGTGCGTAATCTGGCCCAGCGTTCAGCGAACTCTGCCCGTGAGATTAAGAAACTGATTGAAGAATCGGTGGCGAATATCGATCAGGGCAGTCAGCTGGTGCAGGAAGCCGGCAGCACCATGGATGAGCTGATGAACGGTGTCAGCAGCGTTACCACCTTAATGTCAGAAATCATGTCTGCCAGCCGCGAGCAGAGTATGGGCATCGACCAGGTGAACACTGCCATCACCCAACTGGACAGCACCACCCAGCAGAACGCCTCGCTGGTTGAGCAGGTTTCCGCCGCCGCCCAGGCGATGGAAGAGCAAAGCGTTCAGCTGGAACTGGTGGTCAGCAGCTTCAAGTTATAATCCTCCGTCCCGCCGCCCACAGGGCAGTTTTGTGCTGCCCTGTCATAATTCCGCACGATTTCATGCAGCCGAAATGTCCTAAGCTGTGCCACAATGTGTGAGATTAGTCCTAAGGAGGGCGCATGTCTGCAATCGAAGTTATCCTGGTTGATCGTCACGATCGTCCCATCGGCAGGATGGAAAAGCTGGAGGTTCATCAGAAAGGTTTACTGCATCGCGCGGTAACCGTTTACGTGTTCAACTCCCGCCACCAACTGTTGCTTCAGCAGCGCGCCATGGACAAATACCACTGTGGTGGCTTGTGGAGTAACACCACCTGCGGTCACCCGTTCCCCCAGGAATCGACGCAACATGCGGCCGAGCGCCGTCTGCGTGAAGAGATGGGTATGCGTCTGTCGCTGGATCCGGCGTTCGAGCTGAGCTACAACCTGCCGATGGGCAACGGCTTAACCGAACACGAATACGGCCACGTCTTTTTTGCCTTTAGCGATGAGCAGCCGCAGCCCAACCCGGAAGAAGCGGGAGGCTGGCGTTATGCTTCACTGAATGACATCGGGCAGGAGATGCAACGTTACCCGGAGCGCTTCACGCCGTGGTTCCTGCACACCTTTGCCCGCATTCCCCCGGCGTTTAAGCAGTTCACCGCGCAACAGCTTGCGGGCTGAACCTCAGCCCGCATCGGCAGTTATCCTTGCGCTTACTGCGCAAAATCCTCCGCATCCACATCGTAACCTGACGGTTCCCAGCGAATAGCCAGCAGGGCGATCAGCCCGGCCAACGGCGCCAGCGCAATAATCCAGAACACATTGGTACTGAATGCCGCCGACAGCAGCGGGAACAGGAACAGCGACGCGGTAGAGCTGGCGCGCATCAGGGTCTGATTGAAGCCAACGCCCACGCCGCGTAACGAGGTGGGATAGCTGAGCGAGGCAAAGGTCATGGTATGGGAGCCAGGACCAAATCCCTGGCCCAACAGGAACAGCGCCAGCATGCCGATCGACACCGCCGCTTCCGCACCGTCGGCGGGACGGCCAACCAGCGCCAGCCCAATCAATGCGGCAAACTGGAAACTGTAGCCAAGGGTTGTCATCTTCCACGCGCCAAATCTTGGCACCAGCCGCACCGCCAGGATGCCGCCGACAAAGGCAAACAGCAGATTTAACGCCAGCGACACCAGAATGGTGGTCAGCATCGACTGGGCAAGGAAGCTGGAGAGGATCACCGGCAGGCCAAAGGCCACGGCGTTATAGGCAAAGGCAGAGGCAATCGCCGTCACGGTCGCCAGAAGGGTACGACGCAGGTAAACGCCTTTCAGCAGTTCACCATAGTTGCGCCAGCTGGCCTTGCGGGTGGCTTTGGCCGGCGTCAGGTCTGCGTCTTCCGCCACATGGGCATTGATGCCGTAAGAGCTGCGCAGGATCGCCGCCGCACCCTTTAAATCCCCCTGATTGGCTGCCCACACCGGTGACTCGCTCATATAGCGGCTGCGGATGCAGATAATCAGAATGGCCGGCACCGCGCCGAAGCCCAGAATGATGCGCCACAGTAAGCCGGAGTGGGCTTCTGGCAGCACGGAATAGAAGAACAGCACCAGCAGATAGGAAATCGAAATCGCCGCATACCAGGTGGGGCACCACATGGCGATACTGGCGGCTTTGTTGCCGCGCCCTTTCAGCTTGGAAAACTCGGCGAGGAACGCCATCGCCACCGGCAAATCAATCCCGACCCCTAACCCCATCACAAAGCGCGCGGCGGTGAGTACATACTCATTCGGTGCGAAGGCACAGGCCAGCGCGGCAAACACGAAGAAAAACATATCGGCCATAAACACCCGATAGCGGCCAATTTTATCGGTCAGATAGCCGCCGAGCAGCGCGCCGACAATGGCCCCAAACGCAATCGCCGACGCCACCATGCCCGCGCCGGTTGGCGACAGACCAAATTCTTTGGTGACATCCTTCATGCCAAAGGCCAGAGCGCCAAGGTCGTAAGCGTCGAGAAACACCCCGCCCAGCGCAATGCCGATCACGATACGGGCGTTACTGCGGGCCTGGGTGCTGGTGTTAACCAGATGAGATACGTCCGCGGCGCGACGGATAGTAAAGGCTTCCCCCGTCGGCGCACTCCCTGCAATGGCGACGTGCGCCGAAGATGCTAAGTCAGTCATGATGTTATGGTCTTTTTTTTAAGAATAAGCCCAGAGAATACTCCCGGAGATGACAGAGTTAAATGCCTGATGGTTATAAGTTACAACGAAATGCCCGTTGAAAAAGAGCGGGCGAAAGGGTTCTCTCTCTGAGAGGCGGCTCGGGGTTTTTAGCCGTCTGGCTTTCTCTGCTGATTTATTAGGCTACGCTTGTTACTAACCTTCAGGAAAGGAACAGAAAATGTCGCAAAGAACAGGGCGTACAGCCTTACTGGCACTGGCCGGATTACTGGCTCTGACCACAACCGCGCAGGCGGCAGACCCGGTCAAAGTCGGTTCGAAAATTGATACCGAAGGATCGTTACTGGGTAATATCATCCTGCAGGTGCTGGATAAGCACGGGGTGAAAACGGTCAATAAGGTGCAGCTCGGCACCACCCAGGTGGTCAGAGGCGCGATCACCGCCGGCGAACTGGACATCTATCCCGAGTACACCGGCAACGGTGCTTTCTTCTTCAATGATGAAAAGGATCCTGCGTGGAAAAATGCCAAAGCAGGCTACGAGAAGGTGAAGAAGCTGGATCAAGAGAAAAACAAACTGACCTGGCTGACGCCGGCCCCGGCAAATAACACCTGGACGATTGCGGTACGCAGCGATCTGGCCGACAAGAATAAGCTGAAATCACTCGACGATCTCAGCGCCTGGCTGAAGAAGGGCGGTGAGTTCAAACTGGCGGCGTCGGCCGAGTTTATCGAACGCGCCGATGCGTTACCGGCGTTCCAGAAAGCCTATGGCTTCACCCTGAAACAGGATCAGCTGCTGTCGCTGGCCGGGGGTGATACTGCGGTGACTATCAAGGCGGCGGCGCAGCAGACCTCCGGCGTGAATGCGGCGATGGCTTATGGCACCGACGGTCCGGTCGCGGCGCTGGGACTGCAAACCCTGAGCGATCCAAAAGGGGTGCAGCCAATCTATGCGCCAACGCCGGTGATCCGCGATGCGGTGCTGAAAGCCTATCCGCAGATTGCCGACTGGCTGAAACCGGTCTTTGCCTCGCTGGACGAGAAAACGCTGCAGGAACTGAACGCAAAAATTGCCGTAGAAGGCCAGGATGCGAAAACGGTGGCGGCGGACTATTTGCAGCAGAAAAAACTGTTGTAGGGTGAGCCCGGGCCGGACGCACCGGCCCGCAAGGTAGTGGGAAAATTTTGCGCCTCCAACTTCATAATCGGGTTTTGCTGACGCTGGCTGTGCTGCTGGCCGTTGCCGCAGCCAGCTTGCCCTTTCTGAATTACGCCCCTAACCGGCTGGTTTCCGGCCAGCCATTGCCGCTGCATCAGCTGTTGCAGGGCGTGCAATGGCTGCTGCCCGTGCCGGTCATTCTGCTGTTGCTGCTGGCTTTTCTGCCGGTTTCCCGTCGACATCTGGTGCTGACGCTGCTGCTGAGCGAAGGGCTGTTTATCGCCCTGATCGCCTTTAGCGGCCATCAGGCGACACTGCTTTCGCAACAGGGCAGCCCTCTGGCCAGAACCTCGTGGGGCAGCGGCTTCTGGCTGAGCGGCGGGCTTTGTCTGCTTATCGCGGCGGATACGATTTCCCGCCTGACGCCGCAGGTCTTCTGGCGGCTGCTGTTGAATGGTCAAATCTGGCTACCGGTCATCGTTTTTTTACTGAACGGTCAGCTGGAACAGATGGCGCTGTTGAAGGAGTACGCCAACCGTCGGGAAGTGTTCGATCAGGCTTTCTCGCGCCATCTGTTGCTGCTGGTCGGCACCCTGCTCCCAACGCTGGCCATCGGCATTCCGCTCGGCTGGTGGTGCGCCAAAAAAGCGGCGGTGCAGTCACCGGTGTTTGCCGTGCTGAATGTGATCCAGACCGTGCCTTCCGTGGCGTTGTTCGGCCTGCTGATTGCGCCGTTAGCCGGACTGGCCCGCGCCTTTCCCTGGTTATCCGAACTGGGTATCAGCGGGATTGGCATGGCGCCCGCGCTAATAGCCCTGGTGCTGTATGCGCTGTTACCGCTGGTGCGTAGCGTGGTCGCCGGGTTGCAGCAGGTGCCGAAAGAGGTGATTGAAACCGCAGAAGGGATGGGCATGACCCGTGCTCAAATTTTCTGGCAGGCGGAAGTGCCGCTGGCGCTGCCGGTGCTGCTGACCGGCCTGCGGGTGATTGCCGTTCAGACCGTCGGCATGGCGGTCATCGCCGCACTGATTGGCGCCGGCGGATTCGGGGCGATCATCTTCCAGGGCCTGCTCAGCAGCGCGCTGGAGCTGGTGCTGCTGGGAGTGATCCCGGTGATTGCCATGGCGGTGGTTATCGATGCCCTGTTCAAATTTGTTCTTTCCGTTATTGAGGCGAAGCGCCAATGATCCACTTTAACCAGGTCAGCAAACATTTTGCCGGGAAGCCAGCGGTCAGCGATTTAACGTTGAATATCGCCAAAGGCGAATTTACCGTGCTGATCGGCACGTCCGGCTCCGGTAAGTCCACCACGCTAAAGATGATCAACCGGCTGATCGAACATGACCAGGGCACCATCGAATTTGCCGGTGAGGAGATCCGCAGCTTCAATCCGCAGATCCTGCGCCGCCGGATGGGCTATGCCATCCAGTCCATTGGCCTGTTCCCGCACTGGACGGTGGAAAAGAATATCGCCACCGTACCGGCGCTACTCAACTGGTCAAAGCAGCGGATTGCCGAACGCGTCACCGAACTGCTGGCGTTGCTCAATCTCGACGAGCAGTTTCGCCACCGTTTTCCGCACCAGCTTTCCGGCGGTCAGCAGCAGCGCGTCGGCGTGGCCCGCGCGCTGGCGGCCGATCCCGAAGTGCTGCTGATGGATGAGCCGTTTGGCGCGCTGGATCCGGTCACGCGCGCGGCGTTACAGCAGGAAATCGCCCGTATTCACCAGATTTCTGGCCGTACCATTGTACTGGTGACCCACGATATCGACGAAGCGCTGGCGCTGGCCGACCGACTGGTGCTGATGGACGGCGGCAAGGTGATCCAGCAGGGGACGCCGGTCGAATTGCTGACCCAACCCGCCAACGATTTTGTGCGGGATTTCTTCGGCCGCAGCGAGCTGGGCATTCGCCTGCTGTCGCTGGGAAACGTTGGCGCGGCGGCGCGGCGCGGCGAATGGCTGGAAGAGGAAGCCATCCCGGAAGAGATGACGCTGCGTGAGGCACTGTCGCAGTTTATCGCGCGCCAGACCGACCGCCTGCCGGTGATCGACCGCCAGCAAAAGCCGCTGGGCGTGCTGCACTTCGCCGATTTGCTGCGGCAGAGGAGGGAGTAACATGCGCGGAATAAGGGATCCGTTGCTGTGGCTGATCGCGGTGTTTGTCGCACTGTTAGTGTTGATGCCTTACAGCCAGCCGCTGTTCGCCAGCTGGTTTCCAGAACTGGATCGGCCGATGTACCGGCAGGACAGTTTTCTGCAACTGGCGCTGGCGCATATCGAACTGGTGGCGGTCTCCAGCCTGTTTGCGGTGATTGTCGGCATGGGCGCCGGGATTTTTGTCACCCGTCCGGCGGGAAAAGAGTTTCGTTCGCTGATTGAAACGCTGGTGGCGGCGGGGCAAACCTTTCCGCCCGTCGCCGTGCTGGCGATTGCGGTGCCGATCATGGGATTTGGCGAGAAGCCAGCCATCATCGCGCTGTTTCTTTACGGCCTGCTGCCGATCCTGCAAGGTACGCTGGCGGGCATTGGCGCTGTGCCGGCCAGTGCCCGCGAAATTGCAGAAGGTGTGGGAATGAGTTCCTGGCAGATCTTGCGCAAAGTCGAATTGCCGCTGGCGGCCAGCGTCATTGTGGCGGGGATCCGCACCTCGGTGATCATCAATATTGGCACCGCCGCGATTGCGTCAACCGTCGGCGCCAAAACGCTGGGGTCGCCGGTGATTATCGGGCTAAGCGGGTTCAATACCGCGTATGTGATTCAGGGTGCCTGCCTGGTGGCGCTGCTGGCTATCGTTACCGACCGCCTGTTTGAGCGCCTGCAAAAACGCTTCAGGAACGGATAAGCAGGGTATAACCGGTCAGCATCACGCCGCCAATGCCGCCAAGCGCCATTAACAGGAAGATGAAGATGACGCCAATTTTTTGCAAGTTCATGCCGGTATGTCCGTGGTGGTCTGCCGCTGAAAGAGGGCGAAGTATAACGCCATTCGCCCTCGCGGGTTAAGCCTTTGCTGTCATTTTATTGCCCGGCCGGCTGCTCTTTGTTGAAGAAAATGGTGACGCGCGCCACTTCAATGCCCAGTTTTTTCAACGACGTCACGTTCATCAGGTGCGTGGCATCCTGCTGATAAATCCAGTCGTCAAAGTTCAGCGTATAGCTGCTGCTGTCGGTTTTAACCGTCATCGCGTACTGCCAGTTGAAGGCGTTGCCCGCCGCATGGCCTTTGGCGGTGCCGATAATATCGCCTGCGGTGCCGACATAACTGCCATCCTCCAGCTTGCGGATATGCCAGACGCGGCTCTGTTTTTCCCCATCATCATAGGCAAACTGCTCGTTGAGGGTCAGCGTTGGGCCCACCACCGTGCCCTTGATGGTCACTTCAAAACGGCGGATCTGTTTGCCGCTGTAATCCTGCACCATTCCCCAGGCACGGGACTCGCCGTTAAACCACTGGAAGATATCTATCTTCGGCTGGGCCTGCTGATAGTCTTCTATTTTCGCGCCGCAACCTGTCAGCAGCAGCGCACCAATTAACATCAGGGATTTCCACATCAGCTACCTCCGGTCAGTGCCCGACGGATGTCGGGATAGGTGGTTTTTTCTGAAAGCCAGATGGCCAGGAAGGCGTCGCGGAAAGCCGGATCAAAAGGCTGCCCCAGCGGTTTGATTGGGGAAGCGATCCCCGGCGCCTGCCAGTAAAACTGTCCACCCTGTTGGCTGGCCTGAAACGCCAGTCGGGTGCCGTCCGTGACGTCGGGCCACAGTCGGTTTAACGCGCTAAGCCACGCCTGACGCTGGCTAAGGGTGCCAATGTTTTGCGCCTGCCACTGCTCTGCGGTGGCCTGAGTCAGATCCTGATGGCTGATGTCGCGGCGGTAGGTGATCACCAACGCTAACGGCCACTGCTGCGGCGTAAACGTGCCCGCCGGTGTAAACAGCTGCGAATCGTAAACCGTAAACGGTCCCCAGGTCAGCGTGGCTTTCCCCACCGTCTGCCAGCGCTGCCAGTCGGAGGCTTGCGCCAGGGGCGAGAGTACCAGCAGCAGCAGCAGCAGCGATCTCATCTCTCACTCCTTTGCAGCAGCCTGCGGGTAAGCGGCAGATAAATCGCCCAGCCGATGGCCATCAGGCCAAAGACTTTTAACGGCGACGCGGTCAGTTCCATCCCGCCTAGCCGCTCACCGAGATAATAGGTGAACGGACCAACAACGGCGCCCAGCACCGCCAGCAACGGTCCGCTTAAGGCGTAGCGGTGCTGGCACAGCGGCCACCAGCAGGCATAGGCCAGCCATAACGACAGCATCCACAGCGGCACCCACTGTGCCTCCGCGAAATGGAACAAATCCAGCCACAGCCACAGGCTGTCCATGGCGATACCCACCAGCGCCACGGCTAACACCCGCAGCCGCAGGGTGGCACCGCTGGCCCACCAGGCCAGCAGCGCAATGACCACTAACGCGTAAACCGCGCGCTCGCGCAACCCGACAGCCAGCGCCCAGTAGAGGTCAAACCCGAGCGTCAGCAGCCAGAAGCGCAGGGTGCTCATGTTCGCTCCGCGGTGAGCTGAACGGTACCGATAGTTTTCGCGCGGAAGCCCGCTTCGCAGTAGCAGAGATAGAACAGCCACATGCGGCGGAAGTGTTCGTCAAAGCGGCCTTTTTCCAGCTGCGGCCAGGCGTGATCGAAGCGGTGCCGCCACTCCTGCAACGTGCGCGCGTAATCCAGCCCCATCTCAAACAGATCCAGGCTGACGAAATCCGTCAGCTCGTTCATGGTCTTTTGCAGCAGGTTGACCGACGGTAAAAACCCGCCGGGGAAAATATAACGCTGGATAAAATCGACGCCCCGCGCATAGCTGTCGAAGCGTTCTTCGCTGATGGTGATCGCCTGAAGGGCCATGCGGCCGCCGGGTTTAACCAGCTGCTGACAGCGTTCGAAAAACAGCGGGATATAGTTTTTTCCCACCGCTTCGATCATTTCGATCGACACCAGCTTGTCGTACTGACCGGTCAGATTGCGGTAATCCTCTTTCAGCACCGTGACCCGATCGCCAAGCCCCGCCGTCTGAATACGCTGGCAGCTGTAGTCGTACTGCTCCTGGGAAATGGTGGTGGTGGTCACCCGGCAGCCATACTCGCGTGCTGCGAACTCGGCCATCGCGCCCCAACCGGTGCCGATTTCCAGCAGATGATCGTTGGGACCCAGCCCCAGCTTGACGCACAGACGGCGCATTTTTTCCTGCTGCGCCTGTTCCAGCGTCATCTCCGGCTGCTTGTAGCAGGCACTCGAATAGAGCATCGCCCGGTCGAGAAACGCGGTGTAGAAATCGTTGCCCAGGTCATAATGGGCGGCGATATTGCGCTTCGCCTGTTTCACGCTGTTGCGGCGAAACGCATGGCGCATCCTGTTCAGCGGCGACGACATCCAGCTCAGCCGCGACTCCAGCTTATCCAGCACCGGCATATTGGTGGCCAGCGTCAGGATCACCGCCGTCAAATCTGGCGTATCCCAGTCACCGTCCATATAGGTTTCCGCTGCGGCAATGCTGCCGCCGAACAACACCCGACGATAAGCGCTGGAGTGATGAACCACCACTTCAGCCTGGATCGCCGCCTGGCTGTCGCCAAAGAAATGGGTGCCGAGGTGCGGATCGTGCAGACGCAGACCCGCCCCTTGCAGATGTTGCAACAGAGAAAAAATCAGTCGTCGTGAGGTGGACAAACGTTTGCCCGCTTTACCGCGACGGGTCAGGGTCAGTTCCGGTATACACATCCGCTATTTCTCCGACTTGGGGTGGTCATAGATCGGCGCGCCTTTGCGCCACAACTTCCAGGCCTGCCAGTAAATGGCCAGTCCGGTTCTCAGGGTGATCAGCGGAAACCGCCACAGATGGTGGCGCAAGGTCTTGCGGGTCAGCGGCTGATGACGCAGGTGCAGCGTGGCATCAAATTCGCGACCGGCCCGGTGATTCTCAATGTGCACCGACAACGATTTGCCGGGCGCGGAAAGCCGCCAGTGATAGACCATATCCATCGGGTTAAACGGCGAAACGTGAAATGCTTTCTGCGTGGTTTCGCTGCCGTCTGGCTTCACCGCATAGGTATGGCGTTCGTTCCACGGCGTATTGCGCACTTCGGCCAGCATCCAGCGCAGGCTGTCGGCGTCATCGTAGAGGTAGTAAAAATTCACCGGGTTAAACGCGCTACCGAGATAGCGCAACTGGGTCAGTAACATCACCCGGCCGTTGAGCTGCTCGCCGGTCAGCTCGGCAATCCGCGTTTGCGCCCGCTGCTTAATGTCGCCGCCGCCAAGATAATCCTCCTGGCAAAAAGAGGCCCAGGAAAACTTGCCGGGCCGGATGCCGACGCTGCGCAGCAGTGGCAGCTCATCAAGGTCAATCAGCGGCATAAAGATGCGGTAGCTGAACTGATGATCAACCGGGGTAAAACGCCGGTGACGCACGTGGCCGCTGTAAAGGGCGCTGTTCATAGCAATCCCGCCTGTTCCATGCCGGCCACCACATCCAGCCCGCTGCGAATGCCGTCTTCATGGAAGCCGTTATAGCTCCATGCGCCGCAGAACCAGCTGCGGTTACCGCCATTCAGCCGCAGCCGTTCGGTCTGGGTGATCAGGCTTTGCAGGCTGAACTGCGGGTGATGGTAGCTATAGCGCCCCAGCACTTTGGCCGGATCGATCGGTTGCGTGGCATTCAGCGAGACACAAAAGGTCTCGGATGACTTGATGCCCTGCAAAATGTTCATGTTGTAGGTGACGCTGGCCCCCAACAGCTCGTCGCCGGCCTGCGTATCATCCAGACGGTAGTTCCAGCTGGCCCAGGCGCGGCGGTTTTCCGGCAGCAGCGACGTATCGGTATGCAGGATCACTTCGTTGGCGCTGTAAGGCACGCCCAGCAGCATCTCGCGTTCTTCTGCGGTGGCATCGGCCAGCAGGTTCAGCGTCTGGTCACTGTGGCAGGCGAAAATCACCTGGTCATAGCTCTCCTCACCGCGTGCGCTGTGCAGAGTCACACCCTGAGGATGACGCACCGCTTTCAGCACCGGTGTGGCAAGATGCACGGTGAGCTTGTCGCCCACCAGCGCGATCAGCCGGCGGATATATTCTCTGGACCCGCCTGGCACCACATACCACTGTGGGCGCTGGCTCAAATCCAGCAGGCCGTGATGGTTAAAGAAGTGCAGAAACAGCGACAGCGGCATCTGACGGATCTCGGCCAGTGACGTCGACCAGATCGCCGCGCCCATCGGCAGAATATAATGCTGGGCGAAGAACTGGCTGAAGCCCTCTTGCTGCAAAAAATCATCCAGCGTTCCCTGCTCCGACTGATGTTCCAGCCAGGCCTTGCCGCGCTTATTGAAACGCACAATTTCCATCAGGAATCGCCAGAAACTCGGCTTAAACAGGTTGCTGCGTTGAGCAAACAGCGTGCTCAGCGTATGGCCGTTGTACTCCAGGCCGCTGCGATTGTTGCGCACCGAAAAACTCATCTCGGTCGGCCTGCTTTCCAGCCCCAGTTCGGCGATCAGCGACAGAAAACGCGGATAGGTCCGATCGTTGTAAACGATAAAACCGGTATCAATCGCCCAGCGTTTGCCCGCCAGTTCCACATCAACCGTCGCGGTATGGCCGCCGAGCGTGTCGCCGGCCTCATACAGATGCACTTCTGCTTTGTTGGCCAGCTTCCATGCACAGCTGAGCCCGGAAATCCCACTGCCTACAATCGCAATTCTCAAAGATTACCTCGCTATCTGTTGGGTAAGCAGACGCTGTAGCGCTACCGGCAGACGGGAGGTCATGCGCAGAATAAAGGAGAGCAGGCGCGGGAAGGAGATCTCCGCTTTGCCTTTCGCCAGGCCTTCACGAATGCAGCGCGAGGCCTGATTAACGTTGATGATCATTGGCATCGGAAAATCGTTGCGCTCGGTCAGGGGAGTATCGACAAAACCGGGCTGCACCAGGCTGATGGCGATTTGCTGACGCTTCAGATCCTGGGCCAGGCTGCGGGCGAAATAGGCCAGCGCGGCTTTGGAGGCGCCATAGGCTTCGGCCCGTGGCATCGGCACCAGGCTGGCGGTCGAACCGACCAGCGCCACCCGGCTGCCGGGGGCCAGCTGCGGCAGCAGCACGTCCAGACAGTTCACCGGGCCGTTGAAATTGGTGCTCATCACCCGATGGACTTTCTCCGCTTCCACCACGCCGTGATTAAGGTATTCACAGGTGCCGGCACAGAGGATCACCAGGCTGGCACTTTTACCCAGCAGCGCCTGGCGGGTCTCATTCAGATCGGTGATATCAAATACGCACAGCACGATGTCGCTGTGGTGTTCCCGCAGCGTTTCCAGCTTGGCGCGATTTCTGCCGCATGCGGTAACGTGCCAGCCGTCGGCGGCATAATCGAGCGCCAGTTGGTAACCAATTCCGGAGCTTGCGCCGGTAATTAACACCCGTTTCATGGTTGTAACCTCTTTTTAAGCTGCCTGATTACCGATCCCAGCACGGGGATCTTTTCGTACAGCATGGCGCCCATGTCGTAGTAATCGCGCTGAAAACTGATCTTATCGTCGCGGAACTGGATGTAGCTGCTGCCCTCCAGCGTCTGCTCCGCGCCGCCTTGCAGGGAAGGATGCGCGTAGAACATCCGCCAGATCAGCAGGGCGTTATGGTCAAAATGGTGAGTCTGCGAGACGTCAAACCGGCAGTAGCGCAGGTTTTTCAGCAGTGAAGAAAAGTAGTCCGAGACCACCGGCAGCCCGCGATGTTCACCGACCGGGTCTGCCAGGCAGATATCAGAGTGGTAAATGTCGGCCAGTTGATTGAGCTTGCTGGCCTCCAGCGTCTGGTAAAACGCCACCAGTCTGCCCAGCGTTTCCTGCTGTGTCATATACCACTCCTCAGCCTCTGCTGTTGATATAGGTGATTAAGAACCCCTGTTCGTGCCAGTGCGTCAGCTGTTCCTGCTGTCGGCGGGTGAGGGGTTTACCGGTGAACACAAAGATTTTTTGGCCCGGAAACAGTTCAGGGCGCGGCATCTCAAGGGGTTCAGCCAGCACATCGATTCGCCAACCCTGCTGCGACAGCCGCCATGCTTCTAACCAGAGTCGCGTGCGGTCTTCATTGGCCCAGCCCATCAGCAACGCATCCTTGCCGGGTTTTTTACGCGAACCGGTTAAACAGAAGGCGACATAATCAATTAAAGCACCATCCAGCAAACTGCACATGGTCCTGGCGGTATTTTGATCCAGTCCCAGCCGCTGCCTGATTGGGATGAAAACGTGGTCAATCAGTACATCTGCCGGATTTTCACGACCGGTTGTCGCGATTTTTGCGCGAAGTTTTGCTGGGCGAACATGACGGAGGACCGCCATCATTTCTTCCTGCAGTGTGACCCATCCATCATGGACGTTAACGTTTTCGCCTTCTAACAGCGCCTTCACCTTGCCGACAGGGACGCCACTTTGCACCCAGCGCTTAATCTCTTCGATGCGAAGAATATCTTCGTCATCAAACTGGCGGTGACCGCCTTCGGTCCGCTGGGGTTTTAATAAGCCGTAGCGACGCTGCCATGCCCGTAGCGTGACGGGATTGATACCGCAGCGGACTGCGACGTCACCAATACTGTACAATGCCATTCATTTCCTCAGGATCTGCCCACTCCACCTAACCGTAGCGAACTCTCCATTGCTGTACAACTATTATTTTTCTGTACAAGTTGAAGTTCACACTAAATCCCTGTAGATCTCAATTTAGAGAAACTTTCCCTTTTATGAGATTTTTATGGAACCTCTTGCCAATACCGACCGACGTCTGGCCCAGCGGCTGGCGGATTTACGCCTGGAAAAAGGCTGGTCGCTGGAAACCCTGGCTGAGCTGACCGGCATCAGCCGGGCCTCTTTGTCGCGCATTGAGCGGGGCGAAACCAGCCCAACCGCCGCGCTGATGAACCGCCTGTGCATTGCCTACGGCCTAACCATGTCGCGTCTGTTGAGTGAGGTTGAAGAGCAGGGACCGCAGCATCTGCGCGCGGCCGCGCAGACCGTCTGGCAGGACCGCGAAAATGGCTATCACCGGCGCAGCGTTTCACCGCCGGCCACCCCTTTTCATGCTGAGCTGGTGGAAGGGCGTTTGCAGAGCGGGGCGCTGATTGAATATGACGCGCCGCCCGTAGAAGGCATTGAACAACATATCTGGATGCTCGCCGGCGTGCTGGAGTTCAGCATGAACGACGCGCAGTGGCGGCTGGAAGCCGGTGATTGCCTGCGCTTTCACCTGTTTGGCCGCTCCTCTTTCCACGCGCCGGAGGCCGAAGGTGCGCATTACGCGTTGGTGGTGTGTCGTCCATGAATGAAATTCAGTATCAGCTTCTCAGTGCAGAACAGGCAGCCAGTGAACAGGACGCGTTGTACAACGTTCTCCACGGCTGTGTGGCAGAAGGTGCCAGCATTGGTTTTATCTCGCAGGATCCGCAGCCCATGCTCACTTTCTGGCAGGGCGTGGTGGCCCACCTTGCCAGTGGCGAGAAACGGTTAATCGTGGCCCGCCAGCAGGGCGAGATTGTGGCAACGGTGATGCTGGTGTTGGGCATGATGCCCAACGGTCAGCATCGTGCGGAAATCGCCAAGCTGCTGGTGCATCCGAAAGCCAGACGGCAGGGCATCGCCCGCGAATTACTGCATCAGGCGGAAAAACAGGCTGAGCAGGAGGGAAGAACCCTGTTGGTGCTGGATACCCGCAGCGGCGATGTGGCAGAGCAACTGTATCTGGCGCAGGGCTGGCAGATAAGCGGTCAGATCCCGCATTATGCGCTCTCCACCGAAGGGGTGTTTGATGCCACCACGGTGATGTTTAAACGGGTGGGCTGAAAAAAACGCCAAGGGTGCGCATCATGATAGTGCATGCGCTCAGGCTATTCCCAGCGAATCCATAAACAGCTTAATAATCTGATTTATCTTGCGGCCTTTTTTTATTATCAGACAGAAAGGCGTATGCACCTGCAACGCATCCGGGCCGACGGCGCGGATGCTATTTTCCTGCACATAGCGTTCGGCATAATGCATCGGTAAATAGCCAATAAAATGTCCGGTCAGGATCAGCATCGCCACCGCTTCAACCTGTACCGCCTGAATGTTGCTCTCATTAAAGGCAAAAAGCTTATTGGCATGGCGATGTGTGACGTAAGTATGATTAATAATTTTTTGTTGTTTTAATAATTCAAGTGTAATGTCAGCATCCGCCATCGAAAATAACGCATGCTCACTGCTGCAATATAATGCCGAGGTTTCGCTATAGGCAGAATAATAATCAAAGTCACTTTTCTCATCATAAACCGGCGCGATAGCACAATTAAAACGGCCCTCATTTAATCCTTTTTCAATATCATCCAGATGTGCGGTTTGCAGCCGGATGTTTACTTTTGGTGCAGCAATATGCAGTCGCTGCACGGCTTTGGTGACCGGCGAATGCGGGTCAGAAATGGTGTTATCGACCACGGTAATACTCAGGTCGCCCAGCAGTTCATTGCGGCTGTTATGCAGCCTGTCGCGGAAGGTATTCAGCGACGAAAACAGCTCCAGCGTGGCCTGATAAACGGTAATGCCGTACTCCGTCAGCTCAAAGCCTTCCCGCCCACGGCTGCACAGGGTCATCCCTAAACGGATCTCCAAATCCGACACCTGCTTACTGATTGCCGCCAGACCAATATTCAGTTCATGACTGGCCGAGGTCAGCCCGCCGGCTTCCACGACACATTTAAAGACACGCAATAACTTCAGGTCGACATTGTTAATGGTTACCGATGAATTGTCGCTGCGTGGATAATTCATGTTTCCTGTATTGGAAACCTTACTTTCCATAATAACTATTCAACCCCGGCATAAATACAGTGAAAGTAAGAGTGAACCTGAATCAGACAAGAAATACCAGACAGTACGCAAATATAACCTTTATTTATTGTTAAGGCTGCTTCCAGAGGGTTTTCTTATTCTCCTGCGGATCCGGCGTTAACCTCGCCATAAGAGAGAAATTATGTCAGACAGTGCCGATCGTTTATGGGGTGCCCGTTTTAAAACGCCACCAGCCGCCGCCTTAACCGCGCTGTCGCGCAGCCCTGAATATTATTTTGCACTGGCACCTTATGACCTCGCCGGCTGCCGGGCCCATGCGCACGAACTTCAGCGCGCGGGCCTGCTTACCGCAGAAGAAACCGGGCACATGACCGCCGCTATCGACCAGCTCGACCTGGATTATCGGGCAGGAAAGGTCGATCCGATCGCGGCTGACGAAGATGTTCACACCTTTATCGAACGCGTCCTGACCGAGCGGCTCGGCGCGCTGGGCGGCAAGCTGCGCGCCGGACGCTCCCGTAACGATCAGACCGTCAACGATCTGCGACTGTATCTGCGCGATAATGTCCGCAATATCACCACTGCATTGCTGGCGCTGCAGAAGGCATTGATTTTCCAGGCCGATCAGCACACCCACACCCTCGCGCCGGGTTTCACCCATCTTCAGCAGGCTCAGCCGATTGTCTTTGCTCATCAGCTGCTGGCCCATGCGCAGTCGTTCTCACGCGATATTGAACGTATTCAGGACTGGGATCACCGTAGCGCCTTCTCGCCACTCGGCGCAGCAGCAATGGCCGGTTCCGCCATTGCGCGTCGGCCGGAACTGGCGGCGAAAGAGCTGGGCTATCGCGCCCCGTGCGAGAACTCGATTGATGCCGTCGCCAGCCGCGACTACGTTGCTGAATTCCTGTTTATCACCAGCATGATCGGCGTCAACCTGTCGCGCATCAGCGAAGAGATCTGCCTGTGGACCTCCCGCCAGTTCCGCTGGGTAGAAATCAGCGACAGCTATGCCACCGGCAGCTCGATCATGCCGCAGAAAAAGAATCCGGATATTGCCGAGCTGACGCGCGGTCGTAGCGGCCGCCTGATCGGCAACCTGACGGCGATGCTGGCCACCATGAAGGCGATGCCGCTCTCCTATAACCGCGACCTGAGTGAAGACAAACGCAGCGCCATTGATTCGGTCGACACCCTGCTATTAGTGCTGCCTGCAATGGCCGGCATGATTGAAACCATGAAGGTCAACACCGGGGAGATGCTGGCTCAGGCCCCGGATGGCTTCACCCTCGCTACCGAAGTGGCTGACTGGCTGGCGATGCGCGGCGTGCCGTTTAAGGAAGCGCATGAGATCACCGGCAAACTGGTTCAGCTGTGTGAATTCCATCAGCAGGGCCTCTCCGATCTGACCGACGACCAGCTGGCTGAGGTCGATGCCCGGCTGACGCCGGAGGTGCGCAGTGCGCTGACGCTGGAAGCGGCGATCCATTCCCGCAATGGCTTCGGCGGCACCGCACCGGCGCGCGTCAGCGAGCAGATTACCCGTCTGAAAGCGCGTATCCAGCAGCAGGCCGAGTGGGTGAGCGTCTATCAGGGCCCTCGTCTGTAACTTCTCAGCCTACAACCTCCGGAGCCGGAATGAACAGTTCGCAAAACGTTACCGAGACGGGCAGGGCAGCCGACCCTGCTTACGATCTCAAGCGCTACCAGATGGTCCCCAAGCGCTATTACGGGCGTATCACCGCCACGGTGGTGATCATCCTGCTGCTCGGCTCGCTGGTGCATGCCTTTTCGCAGGGCAAAATCGAGTGGTCCTATGTCGGGCAGTTCTTTACCGCCCGCGCGATTCTGGACGGGGTGGTGAATACGCTGGTGATGTCGATTCTGGCGATGGCGCTGGGCATCTTCTTCGGCGTGGTGGCGGCGATTATGTATATGTCGCCCAACCCGGTGCTGCATTACCTCTCGGTCGGCTATGCCTGGGTCTTTCGCGGTACGCCGCTGATCCTCCAGCTGCTGCTGTGGTTTAACCTGGCGCTGGTGTTCCCGGTGATCGCCATTCCCGGCGTGTTCAGCGTCGAAACCGTCAACGTGATGACGCCGTTTGTCGCGGCGCTGCTGGGGCTGAGCATCAACCAGGGCGCCTACACCTCGGAAGTGGTGCGTGCCGGTCTGCTGTCCGTTGATACCGGCCAGTATGAAGCGGCGAAGTCGATTGGCATGCCGCGGCTGCAGGCGTTGCAGCGCATCATCCTGCCACAGGCGATGCGGGTGATCCTGCCGCCGGTCGGTAATGAATTTATCAGCATGATCAAAACCTCCAGCCTGGCGAGCATGATCCAGTACTCCGAACTGCTCTACAACACGCAGAACATCTACTACGCCAATGCGCGGGTGATGGAGCTGCTGTTCGTGGCGGGCATCTGGTATCTGATTATCGTCACCGTGCTGTCGTTCGGGCAGAGCCGCCTTGAGCGCTACTTCTCACGCGGCCAGCGCCGCCGCAACTAAGGAATTCCTGCGATGAGAAATATCGTCAGAGCCGTTGAGGTGAACAAGTACTTCGACCACTTCCATGCCCTGAAGGACGTCAGTCTGGAGGTGAATTACGGCGAGGTGATGTGCATTTTGGGGCCGTCCGGCTCCGGAAAAAGCACCTTTCTGCGCTGCATCAATCAGCTGGAGAGGGTCGATCAGGGCGGGATTTGGATCGACAACGAACTGGCCGGCTACCGCATGGCCGGCAACAAACTGCATCCGCTGAGCGACAAGCAAATTGCCCGTCAGCGCCTGCAAACCGGCATGGTTTTCCAGCGTTTTAATCTGTTCCCGCATAAAACTGCGCTGGAAAACGTGATTGAAGGGCCGTGCCGGGTGCTGTTGCGGCCAAAGCGGGAAGCCACGGAAGAAGCGATGGCGCTGCTGGATCGGGTGGGGCTAGCCAGTAAGGCGCACGCCTATCCGCAGGCGCTTTCCGGCGGACAACAACAGCGTGTGGCGATTGCCCGCGCGCTGGCGATGAAGCCCAAGCTGATGCTGTTCGACGAGCCAACCTCGGCGCTTGACCCGGAAATGGTCGGCGAAGTGTTGGCCGTGATGCGGACGCTGGCAAAAGAAGGAACCACGATGGTGGTGGTCACCCATGAAATGGGCTTTGCCCGTGAGGTGGCCAACCAGGTGGTGTTCATGGATGAAGGTCGCATTATCGAACGCGGTGCGCCCGAAGACATCCTGCTGAATCCGCAAAATCCGCGGATGCAGAATTTTATCAACGCCATTCTTCTTTAATAACCAGGGTAAATCAGATGAAAAAGATCGTGCTTACTGCCGTTGCTGCCGCTGTTCTGCTTAACTCCGCCGCCAGGGCTGCGGAGCTGCCTGCTGCCCTGAAAGCGAAAGGCGCACTGACCGTGGCCATCATGCCGAACTATCCACCAATGGAATTCAAAGATCCGGCGACCAATACCTTAACCGGCGTCGATGTCGACCTGGGCAACGCGATTGGCGAGAAGCTGGGCGTCAAAATCAACTGGCAGGAAATTGCTTTTGAACAGATGGTCAACGCCGTGTCGACTAAGCGTGTGGATATGGTGATGTCCGGCATGACCGACACCGCCGAACGTCAGAAGGTGGTCAGCTTTATCGACTACTTCACCACCGGACCGCAGTTCTACACCTTAGCGGCGCGCAAGGACATCAACAGCGCGACCGATTTGTGTGGCAAGAAAGTCGGCACCAGCCGTCGTACCACCTTCCCACAGGAAATCGCCAAATGGAGCCAGGCCAACTGCGAGGCCAAAGGTAAGCCCGCTATCGTGGTGGTCGGCGCGGAAGGCACGGCAGATGCACGTACCCAGCTGCGTCAGCGTCGTCTGGATGGCGCGGTGCAGGGCAGCGAAACCCTGCCTTACGTGATGAATCTGGAGAAAAACACCTACAAGCCATTGGATAAGGCGATTGCTTCGCAGTTCACCGGCATGGCGATCGACAAAAACGATCCGGCGCTGATTGCGGCGGTGCAGGGCGCGGTCAATGCGATGATCGCCGATGGCAGCTATGTGAAGATCCTCAGCAAATGGGGCCTGGCGGATAACGCCGTGAAAACAGCGACCGTGAACGGGAACTGATGATGACCTCACCTGACGTTCGCCCGCGCTGGCCGGAAGGCAAGCAGGGCTGTATGGCACTGGCCTTCGATCTCGATGGCCCTACCGGCGACGCGATGCTTAACGGTACGATCTGGCAGAAGCCCGAGTATTTTACCTTCGGCGGCTACGGCCCGTTCCGCGCGCTGGGGCGGATCCTCGATCTGCTGGAGCAGTTTGACGTTCCGGCCACCTTCTTTATTCCGGCGTGGGTGGTGGAGCAGTGGCCGCAGCAGTGTGCGGCTATCGTCGAAAAAGGGCATGAGGTGGCTTATCACGGTTACCGGCATGAGTCTTTCTATGCCCTCAGCGGCGAACAGCAGCGTCAGGTGATGGCGACATCGCGTGAAATTTTCTGGCAACACCTCGGCATCCGTGCCGAGGGGTTCCGCACGCCATCGGGCGACTGGCACCTCGAGACGCCCGGCATATTGCTCGACGCTGGCGTCACCTATTCCAGCAGTATGCGCGGCGACGACCGGCCCTACGCCATCGCCGTGCCGGGTTTTACGCAGAAGCTGGTGGAAATCCCCGGCAAATGGGAGATGGATGATTACGCGTCACTGGCCTATACCCGCGAGCCGGACTTCCCGAAAGGGCTGGATCGTACCGCCAGCTATGCCCTGACGCTGGATAACTGGTGCCGCGAATTTGATGGCGCAATGGACGAAGGGCTGTGTCTCACCACCCTGTTCCATCCGAAAATCAGCGGGAAACCGGGCCGCATTCTGTTGCTGGAACAATTTATCGCGCATATGCGCCAGCGCAACGTGTGGTTCGCCCGCTGCCGCGATGTCGCCCACTGGTATCTCAAGGAGCAGCAGCATGACTGAACCCACACGCTGGCCAGACGGGCAGCAATCTGCTGTGGTGCTGACCCTCGATTTCAATGATATTCACGGCATTCTGACGCAGACACCCGCCGTGGCCGGACGTGATAAAACCCTGTCGGTCTGGCGTTACGGCACGCTTCGCGGCATCGATCGCCTGCTGAAGCTGCTGGCAGAAAAAAACGTGCGCGCAAGCTGGTGTCTGCCCGCTATCGTGGCGGAAGAGAATCCTGAGGTGTTCGCGCGCATTGTCGCGGCGGGGCATGAAATCGCCGGGTGCGGCGATCGCCATCAGAATTTCGATAGCCTGACGCTGGCGGAGCAAGTAAGCAGCGTCACTGCGGGCTGCGACCGGCTGGAAGCCGCCTGCGGCCAACGTCCGGTGGGATTTCGCACGCCGGCCGGGCAGTGGAAACCGGGGCTGGCAGCGGCGCTGAGCGATCGCGGCATCCGCTGGTCTTCCAGCTGGCGCGGTGACGATTTGCCCTATTTTCATCCGGCCACCCGGCTGGTGGAACTGCCAATGCATTATGAACTGGAAGACGAGCCTTACTTCGCCTTCAACCTCAGCCCGGCCGTGCCGCCGGGGCAGTCGCGCATCGCCTCGTATCATCAGACGCTGGAAAATATGAAGCTCGATTTTCAGGGCTTCCACCGCTTTGGCCTGTGCTACGTCTTACGCCTGCATCCCGAAATCATCGGCACGGCCGGGCGCATTGGCCTGCTTGGCGAACTGCTGGACTTTATCCGCAGCCATGAAAAGGTCTGGCTGGCCAGCGCCGGGGAGGTGGCCGAGTGGTGGCAAACCCAGCCGGATAACGTTACTGAACATCCTGCGGAGATTTTCCAGCGCCAGCGTCTGGAGCAGCAAGCATGAGCCAGAGCATCAATCAGCTGGCCCGCTTTGTCGCCCAAACCACCTTCAGCGATCTGCCTGAGTCGCTGGTGGAGCGCGCTAAACGGCATATTTTGGATACCTTTGGCGCGACGCTTGCGGGCAGCAACAGCCCGATCGCGCTGGCCGTTCAGCAGACTGTGCGGGTTGAAGGCTGCGCGCCGGCTGCCCGCGTCTGGGGAAGTCCGATGGCCACTTCTCCACGCAATGCCGCCTGGCTGAACGGTATTGCGGCGCATATGTATGAGCTGGACGATACCGGGGGGTGCGATCACTCCGGGGCGGTGGTGCTGCCTGCGGTGATGGCGGTGCTGCCACTGTGCCCAGCTGATGTGACGGGACGCGAGCTGATTACCGCCGTGGTGTTGGGCTATGAGATTGGCCGCCGGGTGCTGGAAGCCTGCGGTGGCTATGCACCGCACAACGAAGCCGGTTGGCATTCCACCTCCACCTGCGGCGTATTTGGCGCGGCGGCGGCGGTGGCCTCATTACTTAAGCTTAATCAGAACCAAACGGTGCAGGCGATGGGGATAGCAGCCAGCTTTAGCGGCGGCTTATGGGGCTTTATCCATGACGGTTCGCAAAGCAAGAAGCTGCACGCCGGACGGGCCGCAGAGGGCGGGGTGCTGGCGGCGATGCTTGCCCAACAGGGGATCACCGGGGCATCACAAACCTTTGAGGATCTCTGGGGCGGTTTCCTTAAGACGTTGGCCCCTTCCAGCCGACAGCCGGACGCGCTGACCGCCGAACTGGGGCAGGTATGGAAACTCAACCGCTGTTCGATCAAGCCCTATGCCTCCTGTCGCGGCACGCATTCGGCGGTGGATGCCGTTGGCGAGCTGATGGCAGCACATCACTGTACCGCCGCAGAGATTGCCCGCCTGCACGTTTACCTCAATCCTTTCCTGCTGGAGATGTGCGGCAACAGCGATCTTGCAAGCCTGGCGGCGGCGCAGATGAGCCTGCCTTACGCGATGGCCGCACGCGTGCTGTATGGCCATGCGGGCCTCGCGGCGTATGACGCGGAAAAACGCGGCAGCACAGAGATGGCCGCCATGCTGGAACGCATTGTGCTGCATGTCGACGCCAGCCAGAACAGCAACGAAGAGCCGATTGTTGAGCTGGAAACGCTTCGCGGCGAACGCGGGCGTAAGCAGGTGACCGTTCCGCTGGGATCGCCGCAAAATCCATTGAGCGATGAGGCGTTGTTGCTGAAGTTTCAACAGCTGGCGGTCAGAGTGTTGCCGACGCAGCAAACCGCCGCCCTGGAATCGTATTGCCTGACGTTGGAGCAGCAGAGCGATATGCAGGAGCTGCTGCACCTGCTGACGGTGCATTAAAAAAATCCCCGCAGTTGACCTTCAGGCGCTGCGGGGGTTACTGTCCTTTATTGCCCGTTTTTCCCCCAGGTGGATCAAGGAACTATGCTCACGTTGAAAGTGTTAAGTATTGGATTTATTTGCATCATGCTGCTCTCTTTCGGCCAGAGTTACCTTAAAGCCTCGCAGAACGGTACGGCGATTACCGGTCAGAGTTGGTCCACCGCGAAACGGGATTCCGCCGGCATCGCCCCCGATCCGGTGGCCTTCAGGCAGACCGCCATTGTGCAGGTGTATATTGCGCCTGCCTTTAGCTGGCGCGGGCTGCTGGCCGTTCATCCGTGGATCATCTTTAAGAAGGTTGGCGAGACGCAGTTCCGCCGCTATGAAGTGGTGAGCTGGGGAAGTAACAACGTCATCAGAGAGAATTTCACCCTGCCGGACGGTTACTGGTTTGGCGGTCAGCCGCAGCTGATCGTCGATCACCGGGGCGCTGGCGCAGAGGCGATGATCCCGCAAATTGAAGCGGCAATTAAAAGCTATCCGTGGCCGCACACCTACCGCGTCTGGCCTGGCCCGAACAGCAATACCTTCCTGGCGCACATTGGCCGTGAAGTTCCCGCGCTGAGGCTCGATCTGCCCGCTAACGCCATCGGCAAAGATTTCCGGCCGCTGACCAATCCGGTGGGTTTGCCGCCGTCAGGACGCGGTTTCCAGGCCTCGCTGTTGGGCGTGCTGGGATTAACGCTGGGTGGGGAGGAAGGGCTGGAGATCAATATCCTCGGCTTCAATATGGGCGTGGACGTAAAGTCTCCCGCGCTGCGCCTGCCGTTTATCGGCCGCATTGGCAAAGCCCGGCTGGAAACGGAAAGCGGAAGCTAAGGTCTGCTGGAATCAACAGGCCGATAGCGAAAGCGAAGGCTGGTTGGATTATCCGGAGGAGAGCGAAAGCGAAGCTTTACTGGATAACCCGGAGGATAGCGTTTGCTGCGGGTTTACCGGCGCCGAAAGGCGCCGTTTTCACAGCTTACTTCGCGGCTCAGCGCTGCGCTGCCAGCGCTTCCACGCGGGCAATCGCCTGGTACAGCGCCTCGACGGTAACCGGTTCGGCCATGTTTTCCATATCCGGCGCGTGCACCGACTCGCGGACAATCACCTCCAGCTCTTCTTCCGTCAGCTCGGCAATCTCTTTCAGACTCAGCGGCACGCCGCATTTGTGCGCCAGATCCATCTCATGCAGCAACTCTTCATCACTACGATTTTCCAGCGCCAGCAGGCACAGATTGCCGTAGCCCACCAGCAGGCCGTGACCGAATTCGCGGGTTTTATCGCAGAAGGTAAAGCCTTCATAAATCGCGTGCGCGGCGGCAGCATGGGCACCATTGCTCATCAATGAGGTCAGGCCGGCAAAGGTAAAGATCACGTCCAGCGCCTGATCAAGATGATGGTCAGGCAGATTTTTGCGCACCGCCTCGACCGCTTTTGGGCCATGGGCTGCGATAATTTCATAACAGATATGGCTGTGCGCCAGCGACGAGCGGGCGTTGGCATCCAGCGCGGGGTGGCGCTGGCTGACCGCACGGAATTCGTACCACTTGGCCAGCGTATCGCCGAGGCCAGCCGCCAGCCAGCGCAGCGGTGCCAGCGCCAGCAGTTCGCTGTCGATAATCACCGCAGCTGGCGCCTGATGCAGCGGGAAGATATCGTGAAAATTGCCGTTATCATCGTAACGAATACTCAGCGGCGTCACCGCCGAACAGGTGGCGGCAATGGTTGGCAGGGTAATCACCGGGATATTGCATTCAGCGCCTACCGCCTTGCAGGTATCCAGCGACTTGCCGCCGCCGGTGGCGATAATCACATCCGCCCTTAACGCCATTGCCAGCTCACCCAGCCGGGCAATCTGCTTTAGCGAGGTTTCTCCGCCGAACCATTCGCAGCCGACCAGCGCCACTTCTGCATCCGCCAGCTGCGTTCGCACCTGCGGCTCCACCGCTTTCAGCGCCTGATGGCCGCCAATCAGCAACGCGCGCTGCCCCAGCTCGCGACAGATTTCTCCTAACTGATGAATCACCCCTGCGCCACGCAACACACGGGCCGGGAAAACCAGATTTTGTTCAGACATGACTGACCTTATCAATGTGCCGACGCTGGGCGCCTTCAGTTGTATTTCACTCCGGGTAACACACAGAGCATTTCGTAGAGAATATTTGCTGCCAGCTGCGAGGTGGTGCCGCTGATATCATAAGGGGGCGAAACCTCAACCAGGTCAGCGCCAATCAGGTTCAGACCGCGGCATCCGCGCACAATCTCCAGCCCCTGAATCGAGGTTAAGCCGCCCACTTCCGGCGTGCCGGTGCCCGGTGCCCAGGCGGGATCGAAGCTGTCGATATCATAGGAAAGATAAACCGGGCCGCTGCCCATCTGCGCGCGAACCTCTGCCATCAGCGGTTCCATGGACTGATACCAGCATTTTTCGGCGGGTACCAGACGAAAACCCCGATCGACGCCCCACTGAAAATCGCCGGCATCGTAACCCTGCGCCCGCTGACCAATCTGGATCACCCGTGTGAGATCGAGTAATCCCTCTTCGACCGCCCGGCGGAAGGTGGTGCCATGCGCAATCTTCTCGCCAAACATGTCGTCGTTGGTATCAGTATGCGCATCGACATGGATAAGTCCTACCGGTCCGTGCTTTTTTACCAGCGCGCGCAGAACGGGCAGGGTCAGGGTGTGATCGCCCCCGAGCGTTAGCGGCACCAGCGGAAAGGCGTTCAGCCCGGTGTAGTAGTCTTCGATAATCTGTACGGATTTATGCAGATTATAGGTGTTGATCGGCACATCGCCGAGGTCAGCCACCCGCAGTGAATCAAACGGGGCCGCGCCGGTGGCCATGTTATACGGCCGGATCATCACCGAGTCCGCCCGAATCGCGCGCGGGCCATAACGGGTGCCTGCGCGCTGCGACGTGCCGATGTCCAGCGGGATGCCGACAAAGGCCGCATCCAGTCCAGCCGGCGTGTCGGCTGCCGGCAAGCGCATCATGGTGCCACGTCCGGCAAAGCGCGGCATATCGTTACCGCTTTGCGGCTGCGGGAAATCGGGATTATCAACAGGTTGCATCGGGTGCGCCTCCGGGCAGTCAGCAAATGAACCGCCATCATCTGTCGTACGGGCTTGTGAAAAAATCCCTGAGAGCAAATAATCAGTTCAGAAAATCCATAACTGATTGCCGCCCCTGAGGATCCGCCGTGAGTGCCACCCGTCTGCCCAACCTCAAGCTACTGACTATTTTCGCCACGGTGGCCCGCTGCCAGGGCTTTTCCCGCGCACAGCAGGAGCTGAATATGACCATGCCGGCGATCAGCGGTTATATGAGCGAACTGGAACAGCGGTTGGGATTTGTGCTGTGCCAGCGCGGACGCGGCGGATTTTCGTTAACCCCGCGCGGTGAACAGTTTTTGCAATACAGCCTGCAGCTGCTGGGCACGCTGTCCGACTTTGACCGCCAGGTTGAGGGGCTGAAAACCGAACAGGGCGGCGTTTTTTCGCTGGGGGTAGTGGATTCAGTCTCTACCGACACCCGGCTGGGGCTGGCGGAGAGCATCAATCAGTTCAGCGAGCGATTCCCGGCGGTGTACCTCAATCTTTCGGTTCGCGATCCCAATGAGCTGCAGCAGAAGGTGCTGGATAACCGCCTGGATCTGGCCATCGGTCATTTCCCGGTTAACGTCAATAACCTGGTAACGGTACCGCTGCATCACGAGCAGCACTGGCTGTACTGCAGTGACAGCCATCAGCTGTTTGACCAGCCGGATCTTGATGCGCTGGATCTGCATGATTATGGCTTTGTCACCCGCAGTTACTGGAATCAGGCCGAGCTGATGCGGCGCGGATTCAAGGCCAGCGCCGCCTCGGTGGAGAGTATTGAAGCGCAGCTGATCCTGATCCTCTCCGGGCGTTATATCGGCTATCTGCCGGAACACTGTGCGCGGCCCTGGGTGGAGAAAGGGCGGCTGAAACGGTTGTCTCCGCAGCATTTCAGCTATCAGGCCTCTTTCTCACTGATTTTCCGCCGTGGGCGCAGCCGGGAGACGCTGATCAGGGCCTTCCGCGATTTAGTAAAATTGCGTGCCGCGCCGACACAATAATCTAAGAAGGCTGACGTCAGCCTTATACTGTGTAAAAATACAGGCCGTTTCAGTAAAAAGTGGTTGTCATGGCGTTATCTGCCGCGTTAAAAACGCAAATTGCCGAATGGTATAAAGCCCTTCAGCAACAAATTCCCGATTTTATTCCCCGCGCCCCGCAACGGCAGATGATTGCCGAAGTGGCGAAAACGCTGTCGGGCGATGAGGGTCGCCATCTGGCGATTGAAGCGCCGACCGGCGTGGGGAAAACGCTCTCTTATCTGATCCCCGGCATCGCGGTCAGCCGTGACGAGAAGAAGCCGCTGGTGGTCAGTACCGCCAACGTGGCGCTGCAGGATCAGATTTACAGCAAGGATTTGCCGCTGCTGAAGAAAATCATTCCCGATCTGCAGTTCACGGCGGCCTTTGGCCGTGGGCGCTATGTCTGCCCGCGCAATCTGTCGGCGCTGGCCACCGATGAAGAAAAACAGGGCGATCTGCTGCTGTTTCTTGATGAGCAGATGACCGCCAGCAAGGATGAGCGCGCGCTGTGCACTACGCTGGAAAAAAACCTCAACCGCCATCAATGGGACGGCCTGCGCGATCACTGCGAAGACACCATTGAGGATTCCCTGTGGCAGCGCCTGAGCACCGATAAAGCCAACTGCCTGGCCAGCAACTGCCACTGGTTTCGTGAATGTCCGTTCTATGTTGCCCGCCGTGAGATTGAACATGCGGATGTGGTGGTCGCCAACCATGCGCTGGTGATGGCCGCGCTGGAAACCGAATCGGTGTTACCGCCACCGAAAAACCTGCTGCTGGTGCTGGATGAGGGCCATCATCTGCCGGACGTCGCCCGCGATGCGCTGGAAATGAGCGGCGAGATCACCCCGGGCTGGACCACCTTACAGCTCGATCTGTTCTGCCGTCTGGTGGAGCAGTGTATGGCGCAGTTCCAGCCAAAAAGGCCGCCGGGGCTCAGTAACCCTGAGCGGCTGAAAGCCCATTGCGAAGAGGTGCGTGAACAGCTTCAGCAGCTGTCACATATCCTCGCCCAGCTGCTGCCGCCCAATAATCAGGAAGGCGAATACCGCTTTGAAATGGGCTTGCTGCCGGAAGAGGTGCTGACGATCTGTGCGCGCCTGTTTAAGCTCAGCGACGGACTGCGCGGTCTGGCAGAAGCCTTGCTTAACGATTTGAGCGAAAAATCAGGTCAGTTTGATGTGGTCAGGTTGCATCGCACGCTGATCCAGATGAACAAGGCGTTGGGCTGGTTTGAAGCCAGCAGCAAACTGTGGCGGCTGGCGGCGATGGAAAAAGCCTCTGGCGCACCGGTGTCGAAATGGGCCACGCGCGAAATCCGTGAAGGCAATGCGCATCTGATGTTCCATTGCGCCGGGATCCGCGTCAGCGATCAGCTGGAGAAACTGCTGTGGCGCAAAATTCCCCATGTGGTGCTGACTTCCGCGACCTTGCGCTCGCTCAGCAGCTTCCAGCGTTTGCAGGAGATGTCCGGCCTGACGGAGAAGGTCGGCGATCGTTTTGTCGCCCTGGATTCACCGTTTAACCATATTGACCAGGGCAAGCTGGTGATCCCACAGATGCAGTTCGAGCCGATGCTGGCGAATGAGGTGAAGCATCTGGCGGAGATGGCGCACTTTTTCCGCGATCAAATTAAGCAGGCGAAGCACAAAGGCATCCTGGTGCTGTTCGCCAGCGGCCGCGCCATGCAGCAGTTCCTCGCTTATATTCCTGAGCTGCGGCTGATGATGCTGGTGCAGGGCGATAGGCCGCGTCCGGCGCTGGTGGCCTTGCACCGCAAGCGCGTTGAGCAGGGTGAAACCAGCATTCTGGTTGGCCTGCAGTCGTTTGCCGAAGGTCTGGATCTGAAAGGCAATTTGCTGTCCCAGGTGCATATTCATAAAATTGCTTTCCCCCCGGTGGACAGTCCGGTTATTTTGACCGAGGGCGAATGGCTGAAAAGCCTGAAGCGCTACCCGTTTGAAGTGCAGAGTCTGCCCAGCGCCTCCTTTAATCTGATTCAACAAGTGGGCAGGCTGATCCGCAGCCATGAATGTTTTGGCGAGATCGTGATTTACGACCGCCGTTTACTGAGCAAAAGCTACGGCGCCCGTTTGCTGGGGGCGCTTCCGGTCTTCCCGATCGAGCAACCTGCCATGCCGGAAGGGGCGCTGCCAAAAGCCAGTCCGGCCCTCAGCGGTAAGAAACCTGCCGCCCGTCGTCGTCGCTAACCACCGAACAGAGTAGAAGCATGGAATATAACAAGATCATCAAAGAAGTTGGGCGCGGTAAAAACCATGCCCGTGATATCGATTTTGCCACCGCCCGCGATCTCTATCGCCAGATGTTGGCGGGAGCGGTGCCGGATCTGGAACTTGGCGGCATTTTGATTGCCCTGCGCATCAAAGGCGAAGGCGAAGAAGAGATGCTCGGCTTTTATCAGGCGATGCAGGAACGGGTGATGCAGCTGACGCCGCCGGCCAATCAGCCGATGCCGGTGGTGATCCCCAGCTACAACGGCGCGCGCAAACAGGGAAACCTGACGCCGCTGCTGGCGCTGTTGTTAAGCAGGCTCGGTTTTCCGGTGGTGGTCCATGGCGTGAGCGACGATCCGACCCGCATTACCAGCGAAGCGATTTTTGCGGCATTAGACGTGCCAGCGGTGCACAACGCTGAACAGGCCCAGGCGAAACTGGCGCAGGGCGAACTGGTGTTTATGACCGTCGCCACGCTGTGTGAACCGCTGGATCGTCAGCTGTCGCTGCGCTGGAAGATGGGCGTGCGTAACAGCGCGCACACGCTGGCCAAGCTGGCGACGCCGTTTGCGGAAGACGCGGCGCTGCGCCTCTCCAGCGTGTCCCATCCTGAGTACATTCCCCGCGTCGGCACGTTTTTCCAGGCGATTGGCGGTCGTGCGCTGTTGCTGAACGGTACCGAAGGCGAGGTGTACGCCAATCCCCAGCGTTTCCCGGCCATCAGCCTGATCAATGGCTGCGAACCGCAACTGATGCTGCCGCGTCAGGATGAGGTGATTACCGACCGTGATGCGCTGCCGGAAGCGAAAGATGCCGACACCACTGCCGCCTGGATCACCCGCTGCCTGAATCGTGAGGTTGCGGTGCCGGAAGCGCTGCGCCAGCAGATCGCCTGCTGTTATGTCGCCACCGGTCGGGCGGCGGATATCGCCGAGGGGTTAGTGCAAATCGACGCTGCCGGATATTAAGCGCGACGTCGCGGGAAGTGTTGCGTGACAGAGATTCGGGCGGAGGGTTTCCGCCCAACGTCAGCTTAACGCAGAGGCAGTAAACGCTCGGCCAGCGCGGTCCACAGCGAAATGCCTTCGCTAATCAGCTGGTCGTTAAAATCGTAATGGGCATTGTGTAACGGTCTGGATGGCGTCTCGCCATCTGCGCCAATCCAGAAGTAGGCACCCGGACAGACGTCGAGCATACAGGCGAAGTCTTCCGATGCCATCGACGGACTGACTTCCCAATGCACCCGCTCAGCCGGCAGCAGCGCCAGCGCACAGTCGCGCACCTTCGCCGCTTCCGCCGCATTGTTACGCGTCACCGGATAATCCGTCAGATACTCAATGCTGCCTTCAATGCCCATCGGCGCGGTAAAGGTGGTAACGAATTCATCAATCATCTTGCGCACTTTGCTTCGGACATCCCCTTGCAGACAGCGCAGGGTGCCGCGCAGCACCACATTCTCCGGGATGACGTTGATCGCTTCACCGCCGGCAATCTGGGTGATGCTGACTACCGCAGACGCCAGCGGCGACAGGCGTCGGGCCGGAATGGTTTGCAGTGCGAGGATCAGCTGGGCGGCAGCCACAATCGGATCCGCGCCGTTTTCAGGCATCGCCGCATGGCAACTTCTGCCATGCAGGGTAATTTCGAAGGCATCCAGCGAGGCCATCATCGCGCCGCTGTTAACCGCCAGATGACCGACCGGCAAGCCGGGCCAGTTATGCAGGCCGTAGATTGCATCCATCGGGAACAGCTCAAACAGGCCATCCGCAACCATTTTGCGGGCGCCGCCGAGATTCTCTTCCGCCGGCTGAAAAACAAAGTGCACCGTACCGCTAAACTGGCGGGTTTCACTCAGATGTTTTGCGGCGGCCAGCAGCATGGCGGTATGGCCATCATGACCACAGGCGTGCATCACGCCTGGCTGGGTGGAACGCCATTCGGCATTGCCCAGCTCGGTGATCGGCAGGGCGTCCATATCGGCACGGAAACCAATCGTCGGCCCGGGGCCGTTTTCCAGCGAGCCCACCACGCCAGTGCCGGCCAGGCCGGTATGCACCTGCAAGCCAAATTCCCGCAGCAGTTCAGCCACTTTGCGGGAAGTCTGATGTTCCTGGTAGCCCAGTTCCGGCAGAGCATGCAGCTCTTTACGCCAGCGGGTGGCTTGTTCAATCAGCGAAACGGGGATTGCCATAACGTCCTCTCCTCTGCGGGCTGTCATTCCTGATATCTGGCTGATTTAAGGTAGCATAAAATGGCGGGCAGAAATGGCGTGCTGTGCTGATGGCGAAAAAATGAAACAGGCCGGGCAGGGCGCCCGGCCTTCAGGTCTAGCGAATCATCGGCAGGTTCAGTTCGTGCTTCGCGGCACATTCCTGCGCCAGTTCATAACCCGCATCCGCATGACGCATCACGCCGGTTGCCGGATCGTTCCATAATACGCGGCCCAGACGCTTATCAGCCTCTGCGGTACCATCGGCAACAATCACCACGCCCGCATGTTGTGAGAAGCCCATACCAACGCCACCGCCGTGGTGCAGGCTGACCCAGGTCGCGCCGCCCGCGGTATTCAGCAGTGCGTTCAGCAGCGGCCAGTCGGAAACGGCGTCAGAACCGTCTTTCATCGCTTCCGTTTCCCGGTTTGGCGAGGCGACTGAGCCACAGTCCAGATGGTCACGACCAATCACCACCGGCGCTTTCAGTTCGCCATTGCGCACCATTTCGTTAAAGGCCAGACCGGCAAGGTGACGCTCGCCCAGTCCCAGCCAGCAGATACGGGCTGGCAAGCCCTGGAAGGCAATGCGCTCCTGCGCCATATCCAGCCAGCGGTGCAGGTTTTTGTGATCCGGGAACAGCTCTTTCAGTTTGGCATCGGTCTTGTAGATATCTTCCGGGTCGCCAGACAGCGCTACCCAGCGGAACGGACCTTTGCCTTCACAGAACAGCGGACGGATATACGCCGGGACAAAGCCTGGGAAATCGAAGGCATTTTTGACCCCTTCTTCCAGCGCCACCTGGCGAATATTGTTGCCGTAGTCGACGGTAGGAATGCCCATATGGCAGAAGTCGAGCATCGCCTGCACATGCACCGCCATCGAGGCACGGGCGGCTTTCGCCACCGCTTTAGGATCGGATTTGCGGGTCTGTTCCCACTGCTCAACGCGCCAGCCCACTGGCAGGTAGCCGTTGATTGGGTCATGGGCCGAGGTCTGATCGGTCACGATATCCGGCTTCATGCCGCCGGCTTTGGCGCGTTTCACCAGTTCGGGCAGGATTTCAGCGGCGTTGCCCAGCAGGCCAACGGAGATCGCGCGTTTTTCTTTGTTGGCACTGTCGATCATCGCCAGCGCTTCATCGAGGCTGGTGGCTTTAAAGTCGACATAGCGGGTGCGCAGACGGAAGTCGATACGCGATTCCTGGCACTCAACGGCCAGTACCGACGCACCCGCCAGCACGCCAGCCAGCGTTTGCGCGCCGCCCATGCCACCCAGCCCTGCGGTCAGTATCCATTTACCGCTCAGGTCGCCGTTGTAATGCTGACGGCCGGCTTCAACGAAGGTTTCGAAGGTGCCCTGCACGATGCCCTGGGCACCGATGTAGATCCAGGAACCGGCGGTCATCTGGCCGTACATCATCAGGCCGGCTTTATCCAGCTCGTGGAAGTGGTCCCAGGTGGCCCAGTGCGGCACCAGGTTGGAGTTGGCGATCAGCACGCGCGGTGCGTCAGCATGGGTACGGAACACGCCGACCGGTTTGCCGGACTGCACCAGCAGCGTCTCTTCCGGTTGCAGGGCTTTCAGCGAGCGCAGGATCTGCTCGAAGCACTCCCAGTTACGGGCCGCTTTCCCGATGCCGCCGTAGACCACCAAATCTTCCGGGCGTTCTGCCACGTCGGGATCGAGGTTGTTTTGGATCATGCGGTAGGCCGCTTCAATCAGCCAGTTGGCACAGTTAAGTTCGCTACCATGAGGGGCACGCACTTCGCGCGCCACGGCTTTGCTTACGTTGTCACTCATTTTTCAGTCCTTAATTTTGGGGTTGCTTAACGTGCTGCACTGGGTAAAAGGGCGGCAACTGGCTGCGGCCAGCTGTCGCTGCTTGCCCATAACCGCATTTGTTCAATATCCGGGGCCATCAGGCGATCTTTGTCGAGGAAGGCGACGCGTTCGCGCAGGGCAGAGAGTTCCTGCTCAATCAGCGGAGAGCTTTTCAGCGGGCGATGGAAGTCGATGCCCTGCGCGGCCGCCATCGCTTCAATGCCGACCACCGCCGAGGTGTTAAAGCACATCGCACCGAGGCGTCGGGCGGCATAGGTTGCCATCGAGACGTGGTCTTCCTGGTTTGCCGAGGTAGGCAGGCTGTCGACGCTGCCAGGGTGCGCCAGGGATTTGTTTTCCGAGGCCAGCGCGGCCGCGGTGACCTGGGCAATCATAAAGCCGGAGTTGACGCCGCCATCGTTGACGAGGAACGGTGGCAGGCCGGACAGGCCGGTATCCAGCAGCAGCGCCATGCGGCGTTCGGAGATTGCGCCAATTTCGGCAATCGCCAGCGCCAGGATATCGGCGGCAAAAGCAACGGGTTCAGCATGGAAGTTACCGCCGGAGATCACATCGCCGGTATCGCTGAACACCAGCGGGTTATCCGAAGCCGCATTGGCTTCAATTTGCAGGATTTTGGCGGCGTGGGTCAGGTTATCCAGGCAGGCGCCCATCACCTGTGGCACGCAGCGAATGGAGTAGGGATCCTGCACCCGGCCGCAGTTGGCGTGCGAAGGGAGGATTTCACTGCCTTCCAGCAGCGCAGTGACGGCGGCGGCCACGGCGATTTGCCCCAGCTGACCGCGCGCTTCATGGATGCGGCTGTCGTAAGGTTTAATCGATCCCTTAATGGCTTCCAGCGACAGCGCGCCGGCAACCAGTCCGGCAGCAAAGGCTTTTTCGCCTTCGAACAGGCCGCGCAGGGCCAGTGCGGTCGACACCTGGGTGCCGTTTAGCAGTGCCAGGCCTTCTTTTGGTCCCAGCACAAACGGTTGCAGGCCGGCCAGCGCCAGGCCTTCCGTCGCCGGGATCAGTTTGCCTTCAAACCGCACTTCACCTTCGCCCAGCAGCATCAGGGAGAGGTGCGCCAGCGGTGCGAGGTCGCCTGACGCGCCCACCGATCCTTTCTCGGGAATGCAGGGCATCACGCCGGCGTTAAACAGGGCCAGCAGGCCGTCGATCAGTTCGATGCGCACGCCTGAATGGCCGCGCGCCAGGCTGATGATTTTGGTCGCCATCACCACGCGCACCACGTCATCGGGCAGCAGGTCACCCAGGCCGACGCTGTGCGAGAGCACCAGGTTGCGTTGCAGTTCCGCCAGGCGTTCAGCCGGGATAGAGGTTTGCGCCAGTTTGCCGAAGCCGGTGTTGATGCCGTAGGTTACCTTGCCAGAATTAACGATGGCTTCGACGGTGGCGCGGGCCTCAAGGATTTTTGCGCGGGCGCTGTCATCCAGCGAGAGGTGAACCTCACCGTGATAGATGCGTTTCAGCATCGCCAACTCAACCTTACCGGGGATCAGGTGGCAGAGATGCGGGGTGGCTGACATGGTATACTCCTGTATAGACAAGTTCGTAGGGTATCAACCCTTTTTCAGGGATGCCGTTGCCATTGGGCAGCGGGGGCTTAACAGGTCACTTTCTGCAGTGAAGCAGATGTGTATAGTCTTGTCTATACAATTAGCAATGCTTGTGCCAGTTCGATCACAAAACTTTCTGTCTGTGGTGAAATTCATCTCAGGTGCGGTGGCGGCGGGCTTCAGGGCCGGATCCGCGTGGTTGCTGGGTTGCTGGTGTTTTTAATCGAGTTAGGGGTCACGCGCTATTTTGAAGCACGCTGCTCCATTGCAGTGCAGTGGTTGCCCCTCAGATGTATATACATTTGGGTAGGTTAACAGTAAACTGGCGAAAGTATTTTCATTAAGGAAGCAATTTATGGTCGAGCAGACTGCCATTTCTCAACTCTCAGCCGCCATGAGCGATCAGCCTGCGCCGATTTATCAGCGGGTGAAGCAGGCGATCGTCAGCCAGATTACGGAAGGCGTATGGAAGTCGAATCAGCGGGTGCCGTCTGAGAGCGAGTTGGTGAATGAGCTTGGCGTCAGCCGGATGACCATAAATCGGGCGTTGCGTGAGCTGACCAGCGAAGGCTATTTGATCCGCATGCAGGGTGTCGGCACTTTTGTGGCCGAGTCGAAAGGCTACACGGCGATGTTGGAAGTGCACAATATTGCCGAGGAGATTGCCCAGCGCGGCCATCGTCACAGTTGCAAGATTGTGGCATTACGGGAAATCAAGGCCGATCCTGAGCAGGCTTCAGTATTGGGTTTGAGCACCGGTAATGCGGTGTTTCATTCGGTGATTGTGCATTTCGAGAACGATCTGGCCGTTCAGTTGGAGGACCGGTTGGTGAATCCGCTGGTGGCGCCGGATTATTTGCAGCAGGATTTCACCGCGCAAACCCCCTACACCTATTTGATGCGCGTCGCGCCATTAACGGCGGGTGAGCACATTGTCGAAGCGGTATTGCCGAATCGTCAGCAGTGTACGTCGTTGGCGATAGAGGCCAATGAACCCTGTTTGTTAATCCGTCGTCAGACATGGAGTGACGCGAAGATCGTGACCTACGCCAAGCTGTTATACCCCGGCTCGCGCTATAAGTTGCTGGGGCGTTTTAAGGGGCACGGCTAGGTTTACTAAGGTCAAAACCGGGTTCGGTGTAAGTCTTCAGTCAAGGTCAAAACCGGGTTGGGTGTATGGCGTCCGCACAGAGCGGGTTATCCGAGACGCCGTGAACCCATCCCTGGGGGCTTGGATGCCGCATCCCTGCGGCATACACTCGGCTAACCCGCTCTGTGCTACCGCCCACTAACTTCAATGTTTTCGGATGGTTTGGTGAACGCACAGGTCAACATCCAAACGCGGAAAGGTTTTGACCTGTGCGTCCCGAATTAACTCTTCGACGCTGAAGCTAAAAAGAAGAAAGACTTGAGGGAGATGGGTCTTGACCTGTGCGTCCCCAATTAACCATTCGACGCTGAAGCTTAAGGGAAGGGAGAGAGGGGTGATAAGCAAAGCATCGGCGACAGGGATGTCGCCGCTGAGCCCCAGGGATGGGTTCACGGCGACTTTGTGTTCACCCCTCTCTCCCCGACCTTGCCACCAAGACACCAAGACACCAAGACGACTTACAGAATAGCAGCCACAAACTCTCCCAGACCTTGCCACCAATACCCCCAGCCGACTTATCTAACTACCTCTGCCTGATCTCCGTCAACAGCAACCCGGCATCCGACGATCCCGGTGCCAGCGGCTCACCGTTTTGCGGCCACCAGACGCCCTGACCCTGTTGCAAACGGCGGTCGCCAACCACCCATTCTCCGGCTAACACATAGGCGACGCCGGCGGTTTCGGCAGCAGGAAAAATACTTTCGCTGACTAACCGCACCGCTGCCTGATGCGTTTCCCGTCGGGTCATCACGTTGAAGTCACTGCTTACGCCACCGATTAACCGTGATGCAATCTCATCTTCACCCGCGAACACAAATGGCTGATTGCGCAATAACAGCTGCTGATACTTGCCCCGGGCATTCAGCTCCACACCGTCGCCGTCCAGCAGCGTGATCACCCGATCGATGCCGGGAAACAGGGAAAAATCCCCGTCCTGGGCGATGGTGGCAATGCTGATGCGCCAGCTGAACGCCTCGGCAGCAGGCGGGAAGCTGATGATCTCCCGCGTTTCGCCGCCGCCATTGCGCCAGCGGCTGACCGGCAAGGTCTGAATGTCAAAGAAATGGATCATTTCAGCGCCTCAACCACAGCACGGAATGCCGCATCGATTTGCGGCTGATCGGCATGCTTACCGTCCGCAATTACCTGTTTACCAGCAACAAATACGTCCTGAATCTGCCCCCGATGCCCGGCAAACAGCCAGCGGTTCAACAGCGAAGCGTCTGCTGTGCTTCCCAATAAGGCATCATCGGCCAACACCAGCCAGTCGGCCCGGTATCCTTGTGCCAGCTGGCCCATCTTCACACCACAGGCCTGCGCGCCGCCTGCCAGCGACTGACGGTAAAGCAGATCGCCAACCGAGGTTTGTTCTGGGGTGACAATGCGGTTGCGACGACGATCGCGCAGCCGTTGACCGTATTCGAGCAGACGTAACTCCTCAACGACATCCAGTGAAACGTGACTGTCGGAACCAATGCCCCATCGGCCGCCAAGGGCAATATAGTCGGTGGCTGGGAAAATCCCGTCACCGAGATTGGCTTCGGTGGTCGGGCAAAGACCGGCGACCGCCTTGCTGGCGGCGAGACGGGAAACCTCGTACTCGTCGAGATGAGTGGCGTGGATCAGACACCAGCGCGCATCCACAGCAAAACGATTGAGCAGCCAGCTGACCGGGCGTTCGCCGCTCCACGCCAGACTGTCAGCCACCTCTTTTTCCTGCTCGGCAACGTGAATATGTACCGGCAGACTGTCCGGCAGGGCGGCCAGCACCTCACGCATCTGCGGTTCGCTGACCGCACGCAGGGAGTGGAAGCAAATCCCCTGATTATGCAGCGGCTTGTCGGCGAGCAGCTCAGCCAACTGCTGCTGCTGACGCAAATAACCGGCGGTATCCTGAATAAAGCGCTTCTGGCCCGGCTGCGGCGGCTGCGCACCAAAACCGGCATAGCTGTAGAGAACCGGCAGCATGGTCTGACCGATACCGACGTGGCCGGCGGCGGCAATCAGCTGCTGCAACATCTGATCCTGCGGATAGGGCGTGCCGTTGGTGTGATGGTGCAGATAATGGAATTCAGCGACCTGGGTATAGCCGCCTTTCAGCATGTCGACATAAAGATGGGCGGCGATGGCACCAACCTGCTCAGGCGAGAGCCGCTGCACCATGCGATACATTAAATCGCGCCAGGTCCAGAAACTGTCCTGCGGGTCGCCGGCCACTTCAGCCAGCCCGGCCATCACGCGCTGGAAGGCATGAGAATGCAGGTTTGCCATCGCCGGGATCACCGCGCCATTCAGGCGTTCGGCGTCGCCTTCGGCGGCATTTGGCGTGAGCTTCTGAATAAATCCAGCGTCGTCGACTTCAATCAAAACATCGTGATGCCAACCGTCCACCAGCAGGACGCGCGGCGCAAAATAGCGAGCCATCATGGTTGCTTCCCAGGCAATGTAGTTGTATATACATATACATACTTATGAATCAACAGTAAAGTCGGGAGAGAAGATGAGCGGTGAACTTCGCTGTGACAGCCTGTGGTACGGTGCCGATATCGTGACGATGCAGGAGGGCAAGTATAGCATCATCCCGAACGGGGCTATCGCGGTGCGTCAGGACAGGATCGTCTGGATTGGCCCGTGGAAAGAGACAAAACATATTCGCGCCGATATCCATAACAAACTGGATGGCGGCATCATCACGCCTGGTTTCGTCGATTGCCATACGCATCTGGTGTTCGGCGGCGACCGCAGCCACGAGTTCGAACAACGTCTCAATGGCGTCAGCTACAGCGAAATTGCGGCGCAGGGCGGGGGGATCATCTCCACAGTCACCGCCACCCGCAAAGCCTCGCTCGAGGAACTGGTGGCCAGTGCCAGCTGGCGGCTCGAAAGGCTGCTGGCGGAAGGCGTTACCACCGTTGAGATCAAATCCGGTTACGGGCTGGACCAGGAGAGTGAACTGCGGATGCTGAAAGCGATCCGTCAGCTGGCAAAGATCCATCCGGTGCAGATTCGCTCGACCTGCCTGGCCGCTCACGCCACCCCACCTGAATTCAAATCCGATCCTGATGGCTGGATCACGCTGATCTGCGAACAGCTGCTGCCGCAGGTCGCCCGCGAAAAACTCGCCGATGCGGTGGACGCCTTCTGCGAGCACCTGGCGTTCTCGCCTGCCCAGGTCACCCGCGTGTTTGAGGCCGCACAACGGCTGGGGATGCCGGTGAAACTGCATGCCGAACAGCTCTCTTCCCTCGGTGGGAGTTCGCTGGCGGCGAAGTTTAACGCGCTCTCTGCTGACCACCTGGAATATGCCACCGAAGCGGATGTGGCCGCGATGGCCGCAAGCGGCACGGTGGCGGTCTTGCTGCCCGGCGCTTTCTACCTGCTGCGTGAAAAACAGGTGCCGCCGGTGGCGCTGTTCCGCCAGTACCAGGTGCCGATGGCGCTGGCCAGCGATGCCAATCCGGGCACCTCGCCCGCGCTGTCATTACGCCTGATGCTCAATATGGGCTGCACGCTGTTCGGCATGACGCCGGAAGAAGCGCTGGCGGGAGCCACGCTGCACGGCGCAAGGGCGCTGGGACTGGCGGATACGCAGGGATCGCTTGAGACCGGCAAATACGCTGATTTCGTACACTGGCCGCTCAAGCGCCCGGCGGAACTGGTTTACTGGCTTGGCGGGCAATTGCCTTGTCAGGTGATCTTCAGAGGAGAGGCAATTCGATGAAACCATTTGAGTTTACCCAGGGTTCGCTACCCTTACTGGTCAGCATCCCGCATGCCGGCACCGCACTGACACCGGAAGTCGAACTGGGCCTGAGTGACGCGGCTAGCGGCCTGCCGGACACCGACTGGCATATCCCCCAGCTGTATGATTTTGTCCGTGAGATGGGTGCCAGCGTGCTGGTGGCCAACTATTCCCGTTTTGTTATCGACATGAACCGACCGCCGGACAACGAGGCGCTGTACACCACCGCCACTACCGGGCTCTATCCCGAAACGCTGTTTGACGGTACGCCAACCTTCAAGCCCGGCATGACGCCGAGCGATGCGCAGCGGCAGGGCTATCTGGCGACTATCTGGACGCCGTACCATCAGCAAATCCAAAAAGAGCTGGCGCGTATTAAGCAGAAGTTTGGCTATGCGCTGCTGTTTGATGCGCACTCGATCGCCTCGGTGATCCCGCGTCTGTTCGACGGGCAGCTGCCGGATGTGAATCTGGGTACCAATGGCGGCCTGAGCTGCAGCCCGGCCATCGCTGAAGGGTTGACGGAGATTTGTGCCGCGCAGTCCAGCTTCAGCTGGGTGATGAACGGGCGTTTTAAGGGCGGCTATATCACCCGCGCTTACGGTAAGCCGGAAGAAAATCAGCATGCGGTGCAGCTGGAGCTGGCCCAGTGCAATTACATGGATGAGACGCCGCCGTTTAACTGGCGCGGCGATAAGGCCAGCACGCTGCAACCGCTGCTGAAGCAACTTATCGACCGTATGCTAAAGCGCTAACCTCAATAGGCTGTTAAATCAGCAGGCCAGCTTAATCCCCTAATTCTGCGGCTGGAAACGGCCAAACATCTTATAGCGCGCGCCCGGGTACAGCAGGCGTGCGCAGGTCACTACCGCCTGCTGATGCCAGGTGCGGCGCTGAATTTGCAGACAGGGCTCACCCGCCGCAATCTGCAGCAACTGCCGCTCCTCTTCCGTGGCGCTCACCGCTTCCACCACATGTTCACCGGCGGTTAATGGCGCAATCCTCGTCAGATAAGCAAAGGGCGTTCCCTGGGTAAAATCCTGCTGAAGATAGTCAGGGGCGACCCGCGGATTAACCTGACGATCCTCTAACTGCACCGGTATCTCGTTATCAAAATGGATAATGCGCGAGTGAAACAGGACTGCCCCGACGCTGATGCCCAGCGCCTGGGCGGCGACAAACTCGGCCTTGTCTTCACGCAGGAACAGCACCTCGCTGGCGTGACGATGGCCCCGGCTGGCAATCTCATCGGCAATGTTATGCACCTCCAACATCGGCGTGAACGCCTTTAATTCGGCGACAAACGTGCCGACGCCCTGCAGGCGCATCAGAAACCCTTCGCTGGTCAACTCCCGCAGCGCACGGTTGATGGTCATTCTGCTGACGCCCAGTTCCACCACCATTTCACTTTCCGAGGGAACGCGCTGATGGGGTTGCCAGTGTCCGGCGCGGATCAGATTGATGATGCCTTGTTTGACCTGTTGATAGAGCGGGGCGGGTTCATTGCTGAGCAGGGTAATCATCTCGGAGAGCGCTTTGTGGTCTGACACTGCGGATACCTTTTTGCGGGCTGAGGAGAAAGTGTACACAGTGTATCTGACTGTACAACAGACATTTTTTGCCATCGTTGGCAGGCTTTAACCGTGCACTTTTGGTGCATATTGCCTTCTTCTGGTGCAATTAAGGGACGTTGCGGCGGGGCTAAGCGGCTGTTTTTGGTCGGAGGTTTGTTGTTTTACCGGAGGTTATCCGGTGAGGGTGAAAATGGCATAAAAATTGCTCTGGTTGTATGTACAAGACATAACAACTGCTGACAACAAGTCATTAACATAGAGTGCGTCACAGTTTTGTCTTTGGTCGCGGGAATAGTCACGGCTTTACTTGTATATACATGACATAGCTACTTCACCTCTGTGCGGGTTCAACAGAGACAAACCCAGGGTTGCGCCCTCAGTTGTGCCACCCCTTTTCTCCAGGAGCGCTTGATGAAACATCCGTTAGTCCGTCGGGTACTGGTTACCTCCCTTGTGACTTCAGCCTTGCTTTGCGCCGTCTCTGTTCAGGCGAAAGAGTGGAAATCGATCACCATTGCCACCGAAGGCAGCTACGAACCCTGGAACATGACGTTGCCGGGCGGCAAGCTCAGCGGCTTTGAGCCAGAGCTGATGGCTGACCTGTGCCAGCGGATGAAAATCAGCTGCAAGCTGGTGGTGCAGAACTGGGATGGGATGATTGCCGGTATGCAGGCCGGGAAATACGACGTGATCATGGATGCGATCGTCATCACCCCGGACCGTCGCAAGGTAATTGATTTCACCGTGCCGTACGCCTCAACCCCGGCCAGCTTTATCACCACCAAAAGCGGCGGCGTGCTGCCGGCGGGCACCGGCGCTGCCGGGATCATTAAACTGCATGACGATGCGAAAGAAATCGAACCGGCCATTGCCAGCCTGAAAACGGCGCTGAAGGGCAAAACCATCGGCATCGCCTCCGGCACGGTGTACACGCCATTTATTGATAAGTACTTCAAGGATGTGGCGACCGTGCGCGAATACAACGCGTCGGCAGATGCGATCCTCGATTTGCAGGCCGAACGTATTGACGCGGTGTTTGACGATGTGACCTTTGCCACCTCGATTCTGAGCAAGCCAGAGAATAAGGATCTTCAGCTGGGCGGCACGCAGCTGGGTGGCCCGATCTGGGGTGAAGGCGAAGCGCTGGGCATCCGTAAATCTGACGACGATCTGAAAGCCAAACTGGATGAGGCGATCAAAGCGGCGCTGGCGGATGGCACGGTGAAAAAACTTAGCCAAAAATGGTTTAAAACTGACGTAACGCCGTAGGCGGGGAGAAGCAACAATGGCCAATCTTGGGTTTGGTGAAAATGGCTGGGGAGGCTTAATCCTGAGTGCCACGCTGACCACATTACTGCTATCGCTGGTGGCGATGATGGTCGGGGCGGTGGTGGGCAGCGGCGTGGCGGCAGCCAAGCTTTCTCCCCGCCGTCCGGTGCGCTGGCTGGGTGACGGCTATTCAGTGATTTTTCGCGGCATTCCGGAACTGCTGATTATCTACCTGTTCTATTTCGGTGGCTCCGGGCTGATTACCCAGATTGGTCAGATGTTTGGTGCAGATGGCTTTATCGAGGTGCCGCCGTTCCTGATTGGCGCGCTGGCGATCGGCCTGATTTCCGCCTCATATCAGGCGGAAGTCTTTCGCGCGGGCCGACTGGCGCTCAATTCCGGCGAGATCGAAGCGGCGCAGGCCATCGGTATGCCGAAGTGGCGTATTCTGCAACGCATTATTCTGCCGCAGGTGGTGCGTTACGCGCTGCCGGGCCTGTCCAATGTCTGGCAGATGAGCCTGAAGGATTCGGCGCTGATCTCGGTGACCGGCATCGTGGAGTTGATGCGTGCCAGCCAGGTTGCGGCCGGCTCCACGCGGCAGTACTTCACCTTTTATCTGATTGGCGGCACCTGTTATCTGCTGCTGACGGTGCTCTCGAACACCGCCTTTAAAAAGGCGGAACAACGGCTGGGGCGCGCACATCAAAGCCGCACTGCGGCCCACAGCTAAAGGAGAGGCCCGATGATTGATTTTGCCTTTTTGACCGAAACCTTCCTCAAACTCGCGGCCGCGCTGCCGGTGACGCTGGGGCTGTTTTTCGCGTCATTTGTGCTGGGCGGTGTGCTGGCCCTGGTAATCCTGGCGATGCGCATGAGCCGCAACCCGCTGCTCAGCGGCTTCGCCCGTTTGTATATTCTGATTTTCCGCGGCTCACCGCTGATGATCCAGCTGTTCCTGATCTATTACGGTCTGGGGCAGTTCGAGGTGATCCGCCACAGCTTTGTCTGGCCTGTGCTGCGTGAGCCGTTTTTCTGCGCCGTGGTGGCGCTGGCACTCTGTACCGCGTCTTACACCGCCGAAATTTTCCGTGGGGGCCTGCTGGCGATCCCCGCCGGGCAGATTGAAGCCGGGATGGCCTGCGGCATGTCCCGCTGGCTGCTGCTGCGCCGGATTATCGCGCCCATCATGCTGCGCTATGCGCTGCCGGCCTATTCTACCGAAGCGATCCTGCTGGTGAAGTCCACCGCGCTTGCCAGCCTGGTGACGGTATGGGATGTCACCGGCGTGGCGCAACAGATTATTCAGCGAACGTACCGCACGATGGAAGTGTTCGTCTGCGCGGCGCTGATTTACCTGATCCTCAATTTTATCATCGTCCAAATCTATGCTTTGATTGAGCGCAGGCTGTCGCCACGTCTGCGCCCGGTGGAGGCCGATGTGCCTCTGCCTGTTCCCCCTGTGATTGCCGGAGAGAAACATGACTGATTACGCCCCAATTACCCTGTCGATGAACGACATCCGCAAGTCTTTCGGCTCGCTTGAAGTCTTAAAAGGCATTTCGCTGGAGGCGAGAAAGGGCGACGTGATCTCGATCCTCGGCGCCAGCGGCTCCGGCAAAAGTACCTTTCTGCGCTGCATCAATCTGCTGGAAACGCCGGATTCGGGCATAGTCAGCGTGGCGGGTGAAACCATCGAGATGAAGCGCCATGCGCGCGGGCATCAGTTGGCGGCCAACCATCGCCAGGTTGAGTCGCTGCGTTCCCGGCTGGGAATGGTCTTTCAGAGCTTTAATCTGTGGTCGCATATGACCGTGCTGCAAAACGTGATTGAAGGGCCGCTGTATGTGCTGAAGCGCAGCAAGAAAGAGTGCATTGCGCAGGCGGAAAAAATTCTCGACCGCGTCGGTTTGCTGAACCGCAAAGATTTCTATCCTTCGCAGCTGTCGGGTGGTCAGCAACAGCGGGTGGCGATTGCCCGCGCGCTGGCGATGGAGCCGGAAGTGATGCTGTTTGATGAGCCGACGTCCGCGCTCGATCCCGAGCTGGTGGGCGATGTGCTGAAAGTGATGCGCAGCCTGGCCGAAGAGGGCCGCACCATGTTGGTGGTCACCCATGAAATGGGATTTGCCCGTAACGTGTCGAACCGCGTGGTGTTTATGCATCAGGGCACCATCGACTGCCAGGGCACGCCGGAAGAGATGTTTGGCGAACAGGGATCGCCGCGTTTCCAACAGTTTATTTCCAGTCATCGGGCGGGCTAACCATGAGCACAACAGAGCAGGTCAGCTGGGGCGATACGCGCCTGAACTGGCAGGACGTGGTGCAGGTGGCGAAATCCTCCGCCAGCCTGCAACTGAGTGCCGCCGCCTGGCAGCGCATCTATGCCGCGCGCGACATTGTCAGCCGCATCGTCAGCGATAAGCAGATCGCCTATGGCATCAACACCGGGTTGGGCGCGCTGTGCAATATCACTCTGGAAGAAGATCAGCTCAGCCAGCTGTCACGCAATACGCTACTTAGCCATGCCTGCGGCGTCGGGCCTAAACTGCCGGATGTGCAGGTCAGGGCGATTATCTGCGCCGCCATTGGCAACTACAGCCACGGTAAATCCGGCGTTTCGCCAGAAATTGTGCAGGGGCTGCTGTCGTTACTGAATCGCGGTATCACCCCACAGGTGCCGACGCAGGGATCGGTCGGCTACCTGACGCATATGGCTCATGTCGGACTGGCGCTGATTGGCGTCGGCCACGTCAGTTACCGCGGGCAAATTGTGCCGGCAACGGAAGCGCTGGCGGCCGAAGATTTGCCGCTATGCCGGTTAGGCGCGAAAGATGGCCTGAGCCTGGTGAACGGCACGCCCTGTATGACGGGACTCTCCTGCCTGGCACTGGAAGAAGCAAGCCGCTTATTTGCCTGGGCAGACGTCACCGGCGCGATGAGTTTTGAAGCCTTGCGCGGCCAGCTCGACGCCTTCGATGCCGAGATCCTGGCACTTAAAGGCAGCGCCAACGTGCAGATGGTGGGGGAACGGCTGCGTGGCCTGCTGGCGGGCAGCCAGATTATCGCCGAGAGCAAAGGCATCCGCACCCAGGATGCTCTTAGCCTGCGATCGATGCCGCAAATCCACGGTGCCAGCCGCGATCAGTTTGATTACGCGGCCCGGCAGATTGAAACAGAGCTGAATGCCGCCACTGACAACCCGCTGGTGCTGGGAACGGCTGAGCAGTGGCGCGTGGTATCGCAGGCCAATCCGCACGGTCAGTCCGTGGCACTGGCCGCCGATGCGCTGGCCATTGCGGTGGCCGAAGCCGGCAGCGTGGCGGAGCGCCGCCTCGATCGCCTGATCAATCCGCTGGTCAGCGGCCTGCCCGCCTTCCTGGTGGCTCAACCGGGCGTCAACTCCGGCATGATGATTGCGCAATACGTTGCCGCCTCACTGTGCGGCGAGAACCGGCAACTGGCACAGCCCGCGGTACTGGATAACTACGTCACCTCCGGCCTGCAGGAAGACCACCTGAGCATGGGCACCAGCGCTGCATTAAAGCTGCTGAAACTGACCGACAACACCGTACAGATTTTGGCTATAGAGTACCTGCTTGCCGCCCAGGCCCTGGACTTCCATAACGCTGAACACGCGGGTGAGGGCACGCAGCGTGCCTGGCGATTGCTGAGACAGTCTGTCGCGACCTGGCGGGAAGACCGCTGGCTGGCGCCCGAGATAGAGAAAGCCGCGCAGCTGATCCGCACCCAGCATATTACGGTGTAATCGGGGGTGTGATAACAAAGGTCGTCTGGGTATTTGGGTGGTTTGCTCAGGGAGAGTGAGTCGCTGGGAGCGCGAAGGTCGTCTGGGTATTTGGGTGGTCAGGTTAGGGAGAGAGGGGTGAACGCAAAGACGCCGTAGACCCATCCCTGGGGGCTCAGCGGCGACATCCCTGTCGCCGATGCTTTGCTTATCACCCCTCTCTCCCTTCCCATGAGCTTCAGTATTGAATGGTCGATTGGGGACGCACAGGTCAAAACCTTTCCGCGCGCCCGACTTTGACCTGTGTGTCCACCAAACCAATCAACGACACAAATGATAGTGGGGTGGCGGCACAGTGCGCCTTAGCCGAGTGTCTGCCGCAGGGAAGCGGCAGCCAAGCCCCCAGGGATGGGTTTACGGCGTCTCGGCTAAGGCGCACTGTGCTGACGCCGTACCACCCGGGCTGGTTTTGACCTTACCCCAACCTTACCCCAACCTTACCCCAACCTTATCCCTGCTTGCGCGCATCCGGCCGAATCAGATCGAAACGCAACTCCTCGCTGATGCCGTAATAGGCGCTCGGCCCCCCCGCCCTGAGAATCGGATTGGCCTTCGCCGTCTGGTAAATGCCGTCTTCCAACAACCTCGGATCAATGTGGATCGCGACCACTTCGCCAAACACCATCCACTGCTCCAACTTCTCGCCGTTGACCCCTTCCAACTGCAACACCTGCGTCAATTTGCACTCAAAATTGACCGGACTTTCGGCGACCATGCTCACCGCCACCTGCGTGCCTGGCAAGGCGGTTAACCCGGCCAGCTCGAACTCATCCTCATCTCGTTCAACCGAGGCAGAACTCTCGTTCATCGCTTCCGCTAACTCCCGCGTTGCCAGATTCCAGACAAACTCACCGGTTTCAACAATATTGGCCACGCTGTCTTTCCAACCCTGACTCGAAAAGCCAATGATCGGCGGCTTATAGTTGAAACAGTTAAAGAAACTGTATGGCGCCAGATTGCGATCGCCGCTGGCACTCTGTGAACTGATCCACCCTATCGGCCGCGGTCCGATAATGGCGTTTAAAGGATCGTGCGGTAAACCATGACCAAGACGGGGTTGATACGAGTAACGGGATTGGGACATCAGGACACCTTTATCTTTACGGGAATCGCACAGTGTAGAACAACTGTTCGCGGAAAAAAGTCGGGAAGTGTTTACGATCTTTACCTTAGCAGGTATCTTACGCGGCTTCAGACAAGAGAGCCGCTCATGAAATACACCGCCGAAAAAACTCAGCTTCATCCCCGTAACCGTCACCGCGCGCGTTATGACTTCCCCGCGCTGATCGCCAGCTTTCCTCCGCTGGCAGACTTTGTGGCCGTTAACCAACACGGTGATGAATCGGTGAATTTTGCCGATCCGGCGGCGGTGCGTACCCTGAATCAGGCGCTCCTGCAGCACTTTTATCAGATCGCGAACTGGACCATCCCGGAAGGCTTCCTTTGCCCACCGGTGCCGGGCCGCGCTGACTATGTTCACCATCTTGCCGACCTTTTGGCGGAAGATAATAAGCGTTCTGTGCCGCGCGACATCACCGTACTGGATATCGGCTGTGGCGCAAACTGCATCTATCCGCTGATCGGTTTCCGCGAATACGGCTGGCGCTTCACCGGCAGCGAAGTTAATGAAGAAGCGATGAAGGCCGCAAACGCCATTATTGCCGCTAACCCGGACCTCAACCGCGGCGTTCGCCTGCGTCGTCAGAAAGACAGCAGCCTGATGTTCAGCGGCATCATCCACAAAAACGAATTCTTCCACGCGGTGATGTGTAATCCGCCGTTCCACGCCTCTGCCGGCGATGCCCAACAGGGCACCCAGCGTAAAGTGCGTAACCTTGGCCTGGCAAAAAACTCTCCGCTCAACTTCGGCGGCCAACAGGATGAACTCTGGTGTGAAGGCGGCGAAAAAGGCTTTATCAGCCGGATGATCGCCGAAAGCGTTAACTTCTCCCGCCAGTGCGTCTGGTTCACGTCTCTGGTATCCCGCAAAGAGAACCTGCCGGACATCTGGCGGGTACTGGAAGAGCACGAAGTCGTTGCCTACCGCACCATCGAGATGGCGCAGGGGCAAAAACAGAGCCGCATCATCGCCTGGACCTTTATGGAAAAACCGGCGCGTGAACGTCAAATGGGCCGCGTTTAATCCGGCGCAGGTAACGACTGGAAGCTGGCGGCACCGTCAATCTCGCTACCGGTCTGCATCACCTGCACGGTCTGATGCGGCGCTCTGATACCGGCCGCATCAAAATGTTTCTTCACCATGTTGTCCAGCGCGAAGCGAACCGTCCATTGCTTCAGCGGCTGCGTGGTGAAGGACACCCGCACCGTAAAGCCCTGATTGGTCAGCCCGACCAGCCCGGCAAAGGACGGCTCGCCAATCACCATCCCACGAATATCCGTATCCTGCATCAACTCCTCAACGGCCGCCCGTAACGTGCTGTTCACCCGCTCGCTGTCCTCACGTCGCTCGACATCGTAATTGGCCACGAACGAGCCAATGCCACGCACAAAGTTGGCGAAGGTGGTGATCGAAGACCAGGGAATGATGTGATACGCGCCGGTATCCTGCCGCACGCCGACCGACCGAATCGACATCCGCTCTACGGTGCCGGTGATCGCGCCGATAGTCACCAAATCCCCGGTATTCATGCCGTTCTCAAACTGGATGAAAATCCCGGTGATAATATCTTTCACCAGCGTCTGCGACCCAAAGGAGACCGCCAGACCTAACGCACCGGCACCCGCCAATAACGGCGCAATGTTCACACCAATTTCCGACAACAGGATCATGATGGTAATGGTGCTAATCACCACCGCCAGCGCATTGCGAAACAGGGTCAGCAGCGTGCGGGTTCGGGCGCTGGGCATTGGGCGACCGTGAGAATCGGACGCCAGACGGCTCTCAATCAGACTCGCCAGCAGCGTCCAGCCGACGGCGGAGAAGAACAGGATCATCACGATGCGGATAATCACATCCACCAACTTCACGCCCGCGCCGACCGTTAGCCAGTGCCAGAGATCGAACAGATTCCACGCGTTCAGCAACAACAAACTCACTGCGAATACCGTCAGCGTGCGTGCCAGCTTTAACATCACCGAAATCCAGCCGTTCACCCGCTGCTGCAATTCGGGATAGTTGCGGCGTAAGTCAGGCGACAGAATGATGGTTTTGGAAATCCAGCGGGTCAGGATGCCCGAAACCAGTGCGCCAATGCCGATGATCGCCAACGAACGGACCGTTGCGGACATCATAAATTTCAGGCTGTCGCCGGGATTGAACATCGAAAACAGGAACAGGGCGATAAAATAGGCGCTGGCCAGCCAGTGCCAGACCAGCGCAAACGCGCGGATAAACAGCGAGAAGAACGACAGGGAACGGTCGGCAAGATTCACCAATTCGCGCTGAATATTGCGACGGTTATGGAAAATCAGATACAACGCCCAGACGGTAATCAGCCCCATCACAATCACGTTAACCAGCGCGGCCACCTGGACATTGACCTGATTGGAGACAATTGGCACCACCACCAGCAAACCATAGCCAATCAGTCCGCTCAGCCAGCTCAGGCGCGTGTTCCAGTACGCGGCGCGGTCGTCAGCCAGATGGAAGAAACGCAGCTGAGGATAGCGTGGACAGAACATCAGCCGCAGGATCGCCTTAAAGAATTCAATCAGCGCAAAGGCATTGAGGAATAACCCTTGCTGATAGGCGATGGTGCGGTTGCCGGCATTCAGCGCGTCACTGAGGATTTGCCCGACAAACAGCGCGATACCCAACAACAGCAGATCGATAATAAACGCGCCAAGGATCATGCCGGGCAGATGCAGCCAGTTGGTGCGGTCGCTGTTTTTCACCCGTCCCCATTGCCCCATACGGCGATAAACCGGCGTCATTGCCCAACCGATCAGCCAGTAAAAGGCGAACAGCGCCACGGCCAGCATCGAAAAGTGGCTCAGGGCGGTGAAGAAGGTGTGCTGATTAAAGGGTTTGTGCGGGGCCTCGGCAATGTTGCGTTGCAGCGTTTCGACCCGGGTCAGGAACTCCCCGCCAAAGTGGCGGCTGACGTCGGTAACGCTCTCCAGCACGGTTTTATCATCATCCACTGCAGGTGGTGTCAGTACCGGTTCCGGCGCGCTGGCAGGCGTCTCTGAAGCGCTTCTGAGCTGGTCAATCAGCGCCTGACGCGACCGATCGTTCTGCAGGATGTTGGCTAACGCGGCATAGGCGGCCTTTTGCTCGGCTGGGTCAGGTTGATCCTGCTGGCTGGTCGCGCTGTTTTGCTGGGTTTGCGAAGCCGCCACGGCAGCGGCGGGAAGCGACACGGCCTGCGCCGGTGCGGTAAACAGTGTTACGGCAAAAAATAACCACCTGAAGGCATAGCGCCAGGGTGGAGAGGGTACCCACATCGTGTTCTCCAATTGCGGCGCGAGAAAGCATCAGCCAGAAAGTATAGTCGGCCAAGCGTCAGCAAAAGGTAAAGAGGGCACGTTAAGATAAGGCGGGTGAAAAGCAGGGCGAACCGGGGTTCGCCCTGGGGTATCAGGAAACGTGCTGCAGGAACTCGCGCAGTCGGGCACTCGGCGGGTTGTCGATCAACTCATCCGGGTTGCCATCTTCCGCAATACGGCCTTTATCAATAAAGATCAGACGCGAGGCGACCTTCTTGGCAAAGCCCACTTCGTGCGTGACGATCACCATGGTCATGCCTTCTTCCGCCAGGTCCTGCATCACTTTCAACACTTCATGACGCAATTCCGGGTCCAGCGCGGAGGTCGGCTCATCAAACAGCATCATTTTTGGTTTCACCGCCAGCGCACGGGCAATCGCCACGCGCTGCTGCTGGCCACCGGACAACTCAGACGGGAAGTGATGGGCACGTTCGGCCAGGCCAACTTTACCCAGCAGCTCTTTCGCCAGACGGTGCGCTTCGGCTTTTTTTGTGCCGCGCACGCGGATGGGGCCAAAGGCCACGTTATCCAGCGCGTTCATCTGCGGGAACAGGTGGAACTGCTGGAACACCATGCCGGCTTCCTGGCGGATCAGGCGCTCGTCGACTTTCGGGTCGTTGACCTTCAGACCATCGACAATCAGCTCGCCGCTGGTGATCTCTTCCAGCTTGTTGATACAGCGCAGCAGAGTGGATTTACCGGATCCGGACGGGCCGATAATCACCACCACTTCGCCCTGCTGAATGGTCAGGTCGATGTTGTGCAGCACCTGGGTTTCACCAAAATGCTTGGAGACGTTTTTAAATTCAATCACAGGATTTTCATCCTTTTCTCAATGCGACGCAGAATGAAGCTCAGCATCAGGGTGATAAACAGATAGATAACGGCCACGGCGCTCCAGATTTCCAGCGCACGGAAGTTTCCGGCAATAATTTCCTGTCCCTGACGGGTCAGTTCCGCCACGCCAATCACGATAAACAGCGAGGTGTCTTTGATACTGACAATCCACTGGTTACCCAGCGGCGGCAACATACGACGCAGCGCTAACGGCATAATCACGTAGCGCAGCGTTTCGCGGCGGGACAGGCCCAGCGCCAGACCCGCTTCACGGAAACCGTTATGGATAGAGAGCACCGCACCGCGCGTAATTTCAGCGATATAGGCACCGGAGTTGATCATGATGGTGACCACGGCTGCACTGAGCGGGTCAATGCGCAGGTCGGTAAAGGCCATTGGCAGGGCAAAATAGATAAACATCACCTGCACGACAATTGGCGTACCGCGGATCAGTTCAATAAATACCAGTGCGATATTGCGGGATATCCAGCCGCCATAAGCACGGGCAAAGCCGGCTACCAGGCCAATTATCAGACCGCCGATCAAACCGAGGACCGAAATCCACAGCGTCAGTCGGGCGCCTTCAAGCAGGGCCGGAATCGAGGGCCAGATAGCGCTCCAGTCAAACTGCATGCTTTATTTCTCCGGATCAAAAAACATATTCTGGTGGTGGTGAAAAAACGCAGGCCTGAGCCTGCGTTAAAGACGGCGAAAAAATGAAATTATTTAGGCTCGGTGCCGAACCATTTTTTATACAGCGTGTTGTAGGTACCGTTCTCGCGCAGAACTTTCAGTGCGCCATTCACTTTTTCACGCAGCTCGTCGCTGCCTTTCGGGAAGGCGATGCCGTACTGCTGAGCGGAGATCGACTCGCCTACCGCTTTGAACTGGCCTTTGCCAGCCGTGTTAATGAAGTACAGGATGTTTGGCGTGTCGTGCAGCACGGCGTCAGCACGGTTGGTGCCCAGCTCCATGTAGGCGTTGTCGATGTTCGGGAACTGGTGCAGTTCTTTGGATTTGATGTGCTCTTTGGCGTAATCCACCGAACCGGTGCCGCTCTTCACTGCCACCACTTTACCGTCGAGGTCGGCGATGCTTTTGATCTTATCGTTGTTGGCTTTTACCATCACCAGCAGGCCGCTTTTGTAGTAGCCATCGGAGAATTCAATCGCCTTTTCGCGTTCCGGGGTAATGGTGATACCGGCCAGCGCCAGATCGATATTACGGGTCTGCAGCGCAGGAATAATGCCGCTGAAGTCCATTGGCTTCAGGGTGTATTCGATGTTCAGCTGTTTGGCGATAGCGGCCCACAGATCGACATCAAAGCCAACGTATTCGTTGCCCTGCTTAAATTCGAAAGGAACGAAGGCGGTGTCAGTGGCGACAACCAATTTCTTTTCTGCGGCGGTAGAAGAGACGGCAAACGCCAACGTCAGCGCAGCCAGGGAAAACTTAACAATCGACTTCATCTTTTTATCCTTTTTGCCGTCAGGCAAGGTCTTTGCCTGATTGAGTGCCAGCAGCCATATGAAAATATTATGCCAACTTTTCAAAATATATTGAAAACAGCACGTTGAGTCAATTTAAGCCGGACTGGGAAGCAGGGAAATCCACGATGCATCATTATGGTGCACCACTTTGGTGCATGGTAACCATTATGGTGCAGGGTTTCTTTTAACAAACTGAGGGATAAAAACAACTGATAGTGAAGGGGGAAATTGAATAAGTGTTAACGAAGTCTTGTTTAGCTGTGAAAAGAATGGGGACTAGCGCAACTGGCTGTCCTTACTGCCGCGGCGATTATACAGCGATGCCGCCTGCTGATTGTCGCGCTGCTGCTGACACTGTACGCAATATTGCACGCCGGGCAGGGCCAGTCTGCGGGCTTCGGGGATTGGCTCACCGCAATGTTCACAATATTCCGCGCTGACACCGTGATGGATAGCCCGTCGCGCGCGCGATACGGCATCATCAATGGTGGAATCGATCTGTTCCTGAACGGCATCGTCACGTGCCCATCCACTTGCCATACTGACCTCCAGATGCAAAAGAGCAGATGGAAAGCGCCATCTGCTCTGTATTCGCTCTATGATGCCGCGCTAAACGCGGCGACCGACATTATTCGATATTGGATTCGATGAACCACAGGAATTTATCCAGATCGCGGGATGCCGCGGTAAAGATATCGGCTGTGTCTTCATCTTCTACTTCAGAGATTGCCTTGCGGGTATCATTTGCGACGACGGCATAACGTTCTGCCAGCGCTTTAAGATGATCCTGCACGCTATGGATATTGAGCGGGTAACTTTTCAGCGGTGTTCTGTCGTTAACAATCTGGGTGGTGCCCAGTGCAACGCCACCTAACTGCACAACACGTTCTGCAATCGTATCCTGATGGTCGGTAATCGCGGTACGGAAACCGTCGAGCATCTCATGCACACCGATAAAGTTTGCGCCGCGCATATTCCAGTGCGCCTGCTTGGTGATCAGGGACAAATCAATGAATTCCGTAACTATGCGATTAAGCACCTCGATGGTGGCTTTTTTCTCGTCGTCAGCCACGTTGTTGCGGGTGTAAATCAGATCAGGAGATTTTGCTTTAACCAGTTTAGCGGTACTCATCATTAATATCCTCTTAATTGTGGTTGTCCTAATTAAGTACGAGATTAAGTATAGCAGCGGTTTTTAACTCTGCCGGAAAGATACTGCCTATTAGTTGCATAGAGCAGGCCTTTCACGGCTATACGGTTGGATAATAAACAAATTCAGGGTAATAAAATGCGACTGATAAATATTCTCACTCAAGCTTGTTTTTATAAGATGCTAATTTATAAAGGGTATAAGATGGTTATTAAACTCTGGTTAACTCGCGCGTTATTTTTAATGATTAATCCTTGCAGGATATTTCTGCGCGTCGAATCAATACGATGGTCCGCTTTTAATAACCGTCGAGTTACACGATGATTAAAATCCTTACCCCACCGCAGGGGCAAGAATAATCTGAATTTTTATTCGCGGATCTCACTGACGGGATCTATTTTCTGCTTTGAAGAACGCATGGTTAGCGTTGAACCTGCAGAGGCCAGAATGATCGCCAGCAGGCCGAGCCACTGAACGAAATTGAGGATCTCGCCGAGGAACAGCATGCCTGACAGCGCAGCCATCGCCGGCTCCAGACTCATCAAGGTGCCGAAGGTTTTAGCGGGCAAACGCGTTAACGCCATCATCTCCAGCGAGTAGGGCAGTGCGCTGGACAGCACCGCAATCAGTAACGCGACCGGGATCAGCGACAGGCTCCACAGCCCGGCGCTGGCAAACGCCAGGCCAACCGGCACATAGATTACCGAGGCGATCAGCGAACCCATCGCCACGGTCGCCGGACCATGTTCAGAGCCTGCGCGCTTACCGGCCAGGATATACACGGCCCAAAAGGCGCCGGCCACCACCGCCAGTAACGCCCCTTTCGGATCGACGCTCGAAATGTCCTGACCAATCGGCAGCAGGAAATACAACCCAAGTAACGCCAGCAACACCCAGACGAAATCCAGCGCTCTTCTTGAGCCGGCGAGTGCTAACGCCAGCGGACCGGTAAACTCCAGCGCCACCGCAATGCCCAACGGCACGGTGCGCAGCGCTAAATAGAAGGTGTAGTTCATGCCACCCAGCGCCAGGCCATACAGGAATAGCGGTAAAAACTGCTGCCGACTGAAGCGTAAACGCCAGGGTTTGAAAATAATGCAGAGGATGACGGTGCCCAGCCCCAGTCGCAAGGCGGTAATGCCGGGCGCACCGACCACAGGGAAAAGGGTTTTCGCCAGCGCCGCGCCGCCCTGAATAGAGGTCATGGCAATCAGCAGAACGACAACCGGGAGCCAGAGTGGAGTTTTATCAGCAGAAGACATCCGTGAACCGACCTTATTTGTCCATCATTTTGGGAAAAAGTTCCGTTGAGTGTACTGGAAGGGGGCTGAAAACGGATCTAAAGGCTAATAAAAAAGTCCTGAAACTGTCAAAAACAGGGCCGTTTAAGTAAAGAAACGTCAGATTTTAGTAAGAATAATCCGAGTGCACATTTTTTTACATTATGATGACAAGGTGAAGGGAACTCGATAATCATAAGAGAAAAGAATGACATACGAACCATCATTAACGTCCTGTTACACCAAACATTGTGTTGGACAACAAAATCTAGGCAGAGTTTCTGGCTAAGTTTTGTTATATTTTCAGCGTTGTCAGGAGAATAAGTATTTTCACATTTGAGGTGGTTATGAAAAAAATTGCATGTCTTTCCGCACTGGCTTGTGTACTGGCCGTTTCAGCTGGTTCAGCAATGGCACAAAGCACCGTTTCTGGCGGCTACGCTCAGAGCGACTACCAGGGCGTTGCTAACAAAGCAAACGGCTTCAACCTGAAATATCGTTACGAAAACGGCAGCGATCCACTGGGTTGGATCGGCTCTTTCACCTACACCGAAAAAGATAACACTGACGCTGGCATCTATAACAAAGGCCAGTACTACGGTATTACTGGTGGTCCTGCTTACCGTCTGAACGACTGGGCAAGCATCTATGGTGTTGTAGGTATTGGCTACGGTAAATTCCAGCAGAACTCTACTACCAGCCGTGACAAATCTGATTCAAGCGACGTAGGTTTCTCCTACGGTGCTGGCATGCAGTTCAACCCAGGCATTCAGGATGTTGCCCTGGACGTTGGTTACGAGCAGAGCCGCATCCGTAACGTTGACGTTGGCACCTGGATTGCTGGCGTAGGTTACAGCTTCTAAGTTGTCACCCTCAAGCCCAGCCTGGCTGGTGCTATAAAAAATCCGCCCTCAGTGGCGGATTTTTTTTGTCTGTCTGCAGTAACTGACGCTTTTAAGCGAATATTTGTGCTTCTATGAGCTTAGTTTACAATGTGGCACCCGCTGCCGTTATGCGCTACCTGGGTATCCAAGAAGAAAAAGAGGAAGCTGAATGAGTCGTCGCGCCAAAAGTGCAGCGCCCGCGCCACTAAAAGATATCGAAGAGCATGTCGAAGGCTTCCGCCAGGTACGTGAAGCCCATCGTCGCGAGCTGATTGATGACTATGTTGAGCTGATTTCCGATTTAATCCGCCAGTATGGCGAAGCCCGTCAGGTGGATATGGCTGCCCGCCTGGGTGTGTCACAACCGACCGTGGCTAAGATGTTGAAAAGACTGGCTATTGGTGGGCTGGTTGAGCAAATTCCTTATCGTGGCGTGTTTCTGACGCCGGAAGGTGAGGCGTTAGCGGAAGAGAGCCGCAAACGGCACTATATTGTTGAAACCTTTTTACTGGCTTTAGGGATCAGTCCCGACACCGCACGCCGTGATGCGGAAGGGCTGGAGCATCATGTCAGTGATGAAACCCTGGCTATTTTCCAGAAGTTTTACGAAAGCCGTCAATAACCCGATCCCTTCTCAGTGAGTCCTTATGGCAACGCTGCTCAGACCTTTTTTGCAAGACCGCTTTTTGCATTTGTTAGTTCTGTTGGGCCTGATACTGGCCTTTTTTGCCCCGTTCTCACTGCAGCAGCTTCCCCGGGCGGTTGACTGGCCGACCATCATCACCCTGTGTGGCCTGCTGATGCTCACTAAAGGCATCGAAGCGAGTGGTTACTTCGATGTGCTGGGTCGCAGGCTGGTCAAACGCTTCCATCGCCAACGCACGTTGGCGTTGTTTCTGATTGCCGCAGCCGCCTTGCTGTCGACTTTTCTGACCAACGATGTCGCCCTGTTTATTCTGGTGCCATTGACGCTGTCGCTGCGTCGCTACTCTACGTTACCCATCGCCAGGCTGATCATCTTCGAAGCGCTGGCCGTTAACGCCGGTTCGTTATTAACGCCCATCGGCAATCCGCAGAACATTCTGATGTGGCGCCACGGTGAGGCTGGATTCGCCGGTTTTGTCTGGCAGATGCTGCCGCTGGCAGCCGTGATGGTCGCCAGCCTGCTGCTGTTAACCGCACTCTGTTTTTCTGCCAGGAAAATTGAGCTGTCGGGTGAGCAGGACAGCCCGCAGTGGCAGCGCCCGTTGATGATCGCCAGTGTGATCCTGTATGGGCTGTTTATCGTGGCGCTGGAGTTGGATCGGGCGATCTGGGGTCTGGCGTTGGTATTTGCGGTATTTATGGTGATGGCGCGGCGGATTCTACTGAATATCGACTGGAGTCTGCTGGCGGTCTTTATCGCGATGTTTATTGATGTGTTTTTACTGACGCGCTTGCCCGCGCTGCAGAGCTCACTGCACCACATTACCCAGTTGTCCGGAGGAGGGCAGTATCTTCTGGCCATCGGATTGTCTCAGGCGATCAGTAATGTCCCGGCGACGATCCTGTTGCTGAGCAGCCTGCCTGCCACCACGCTGATGGCCTGGGCCGTTAACATCGGTGGCTTTGGGCTGTTACCCGGCTCGCTGGCGAATCTGATTGCCCTGCGTATGGCAAAAGACCGCAGCATCTGGTGGCATTTCCATCTCTATTCCGTGCCGATGCTGGCCTGGGCGATGGCGGTAGGCTGGGGACTGCTTTTGATATTAAATGCGGTCTGAACTGAGGAAAGTCTGAGTTCACACCTGCCGGTCGGCCATAAAATGCGTCAGGTTGCCCTTTTATGGCTGTCAGGCGGTCTTTCCCGCCCTGATTTTCATCCTGTATAGTGTCGTAAAGCTGTGTTTGATTTTGTCAGTTTTCCTTCTATTGTTAAGACAGCTTGAGTGACTTCAGGCCCGGTATGGGCTTCGCTAACTGATGAGAATTATGGCTAATCAATCGAATAATGGGTCAGATGACGACCAGCGTCAGCAGGATGACAACCAGCAGCAGGACAACAACCCGCAACAGGACAATAACGAGCCACCCGAACGTAAACGCCCCGGCAAAAAACCGCTGATTATTCTGGCGGTGGTGGTGGTGATAGCGATCGTTGTGGCGCTGTTCTTCTGGTTCACCACGCGCAATATAGAAACCACAGACGATGCCTTTACGGAATCGGATGCGATCACCATCGCGCCTAAAGCGTCCGGGTATGTCACTGAGCTGCGGGTCAGAGATAACCAGCGGGTGAAAAAAGGCGATTTGCTGGTGGTAATCGATCCGCGTGATAACAAAGCGCAACGCGATCAGGCACAGGCTCAGCTTGGGCTGGCTGTCGCACAGCTTCACCAGGCGCAGGCGTCACTGGAGCTTTCCAGGGTGCAGTATCCGGCGCAGAAAGATCAGGCCGTGGCACAGCAGGCGAAAGCGCAGGCCAATTACATGAACGCGCAGGAAGATTACCGGCGTCAGCGCGGTGTCGATCCCCGTGCCACCTCGCAGCGTAATATCGATGCCGCCAACTCGCAGTTAAGAAGCGCGGCGGCCGAACTCGAAAGCGCCAAAGCGCAGGTCGAAGTCGCTTCGCAGATTAAATTGCAGATCCGTCAACAGGAAACCAATGTTGAGGCGCGTCAGCAGCAGGTCGAGCAGGCCCAGGCCCAGCTGAATACCGCCAATCTCAATCTCTCCTATACCGAAGTGCGTGCGCCTTATGATGGCTTCGTCACCAAACGTAATGTGCAGGTGGGGACGCTGGTTCAGGCCGGCACCGCGCTGTTCTCGCTGGTGTCCCCGGATGTGTGGATCACCGCTAACTTCAAAGAGTCGCAGCTGGAACGCATGAAGCCGGGCGACAAAGTCGATATCACCGTGGATGCCTGGCCGGATATGAAGCTGGAAGGGCACGTCGACAGTATCCAGATGGGGTCGGGCTCGCGCTTCTCTACCTTCCCATCGGAGAATGCCACCGGCAACTACGTGAAGATTGTGCAGCGCGTGCCGGTCAAAATCGTGATTGATAAAGGTCTGGATCCGAACAAGCCGCTGCCGCTGGGCCTGTCGGTTGAACCGAAGGTGACGGTGGAATGAGTCACAGCGAAAGCTGGAAGCCGGCCAGCAATCCCTGGCTGGTCGCCATGACGGTGACGCTGGCGGTGTTTATGGAAATCCTCGACACCACCATCGTCAACGTGGCGCTGCCGCACGTGGCCGGATCGCTCTCTTCCAGTTACGATGAATCCACCTGGGTTCTGACCTCTTACCTGGTGGCCAACGGCATCGTGTTGCCGATTTCGGCCTTCCTCAGCCGCATGTTTGGCCGCAAGCAGTTCTTCCTGATCTGCATCGTGATGTTCACCATCTGCTCCTTCCTGTGCGGCATTGCTACCGAACTGTGGCAAATCATCCTGTTCAGGGTGTTGCAGGGCTTCTTCGGCGGTGGCTTACAGCCGGTGCAGCAATCGGTGCTGCTGGATTACTTTAAACCTGAAGATCGCGGCAAAGCGTTTGGCCTGTCGTCGATTGCGATTATTGTGGCTCCGGTGTTGGGTCCGACGCTCGGCGGCTGGATCACCGATAACTACAGCTGGCGCTGGGTATTCTTTATCAATATCCCGGTGGGGATTTTCAGCGTGATGGCGATCTATCAGCTGTTGGAAGATCCGCCGTGGGAACGCAAATGGGCGAAAGGTAAGCTCAATATCGATTACATCGGTATCGGGTTGATTACGCTGGGCCTCGGCTGTTTGCAGGTGATGCTCGATCGCGGGGAAGATGATGACTGGTTTAGCTCTAACTTTATCATTACCTTTGCCGTGCTGACCGCCATCGGGCTGGTCGGTGCCGTTTACTGGCTGCTGTATGCCAAAAAACCGGTGGTGGACCTGCATGTCCTCAAGGACAAAAACTTTGCCGTCGCCAGCCTGCTGATGGCCGGGATGGCGGCCATTCTGTACGGCAGTTCGGTGGTGATACCGCAGCTGGCGCAGCAGGATTTAGGCTACACCGCCACCTGGTCGGGGTTAGTGCTGTCGCCCGGCGCGGTGCTGATCGTGCTGTCGATCCCGCTGGTGCTGAAGCTGATGCCGATTATTCAGACCCGGTGGATTATTGCCTTTGGCTTTACCTGCCTGTTTGTCTCCTTTGTCTATTCGGCCACGCTGACGCCCAATGTCGATTTCAAAACGCTGGTGTTGATGCGCAGTGCGCAGACGATTGGACTGGGGTTCCTGTTTGTGCCGCTGACCACCATCGCCTTTGTCACCATCCCGCAACGGCTTAACGCAGACGCCTCCGCGTTGTTTACCATGTGTCGAAACGTCGCGGGCTCCATCGGCATTTCGCTGTCAACGGCGATGATCACCGAACGCGCGCAGGTGCGCAGCGCCAATATGGTGCATAACATGTCGCCGCTGAATGAGCCGTTCAATCTGACCGTCGAGCGCTGGGCGCAGGGCGTCCGGGATTTCACCACGGCGGTGGGCGATCCGGTGACCATTGCCACCGGCCAGTTGTATAAAGAGATGATCGCTCAGGCGCGTATTCTGGCCTATGTCGACGTCTTTATGGGCCTCAGCCTTGTCGCCCTGATCCTCATTCCATTTTGTTTACTACTTTCGCCGATTAAGAGCGAGGGCAGTGCTGGAGCACACTGACATGAACGTTTATCTTCCTTTTTTGCGTTCGCGGCTTAGCGCGGTGGTGGCCACGCTGGCCCTGTCTGCCTGCTCGGTCGGGCCTGATTATCAGGCGCCGAAGCCGTCAACGCCTGCGGCCTTTAACAGCATCAAAAACGACAGCGGCTCCAATCCCCAGGCCAGCGCCACCAATGCCAACTGGTGGAAGTCGTTTAACGATCCGCAACTGGACAGCCTGATCGACCGGGCCATTGCCGGCAATCTGAGCCTGCAGCAGGCGGTACTGCGTATTGCCGGTGCCCGTCAGCAGCTGAATCAGGCGCGCGGCGCGTGGTATCCCTCGGTCAATGCTAACGCCTCGGCCAAACGCGAACAGCTGGGCCTGAAGGGCGAGCTCGAATCCAATGGCGTTTACGATCAGGCCGATAATGTTGATCCGCAGGTCAGCTCGGCGTTGAATGGCCTGACCAAGCCGGTGGCGCTGTATCAGGGCAGTTTTGATGCCTCCTGGGAGCTGGATCTGTGGGGCAAAGTCCGTCGCCAGGTCGAAATGGCCGATGCCCAGCAGCAGGAGTCGGTCGAAAGCCGCAACGATGCGCTGGTGTCGCTGGAAGCCGAAGTGGCGAGAACCTATTTGCAGCTGCGTGGCGCGCAGTCCGTCAGCCAGACCTTGCAAACGCAGATCGATGTCGCTCAGCAGACGTTTGAGCTGACGCAAAGTCAGCAGCGTAATGGCCTGGCGCCGCAAATGGACGTGGAAAATGCCCGCGCGCAGTTGAATTCGCTGCGAGCCCAGCTCCCGCAATACGAATCGCAGGTCCATCAGGCCCTGAACGGGCTGGCGGTGCTGATCGGTAAGCCGCCGGGCGCCCTCGACGCAGAACTGATCGCCAGTAAGCCTTTGCCGCCGCTGCCGAAAGTGGTGCCGGTCGGTTTGCCGTCGACGCTGGCCAGAAGGCGACCCGACGTGCGCCAGGCGGAAGCGAAGCTGCACGCCGCCACCGCCAATATCGGCGTCTCGGTGGCGCAGCTGTTCCCGGATTTGTCACTGACCGGGCAGTTTGGCATGCGTAACTCGGATATCAGCTATCTGGATAACTGGAGCAGCAATTTCTACAGCTTCGGGCCGTCGGTATCGATTCCGATTTTCCAGGGCGGCAGATTGATTTCCAGCGTGAAGCTGGCCCGAGCGGATCAGGCCAGTGCCGCACTGGGCTACCGGCAGACGGTGCTGACGGCGCTTCAGGACGTGGAGAATGCGCTGGTCAGCTACCGTACCGATCAGCAGCAGGTGGAAGGGCTGGATCAAACCGTCGAGGCGATGCAGAACGCCTTCGACCTTGCCAGCGACAGCTATAAACAGGGGCTTTCCACCTTTATTGATGCGTTGGATGCGCAGCGTCAGCTGGCGCAGGCCAAGCAGCAGGCCGCACAGGCCCGCGTGCAGAGCAGCCTGGATCTGGTTGCGTTGTATAAGGCGCTAGGCGGCGGCTGGGAGCTTTACCAGAACGTGAAGATGCCGGACTATTCGGTATTTGGCCCGGCTGAGAGCGCCGACAAGCCGATTAACTGACCTTCATGTCTCAACGCGGAAGTTTACAGGCGTGTTCATGGCGAGCTGAAAGCCATTAAACTGAACTAAAGACAGTGGAAAGGGTGGCGGTGTATTCGCCGCCCCTTTTTTTTGGCATAATGCGCGCTGGTTCACATACTCACATCGCAAACGAAAGGCAATCCTGTGCTAGTTTCCAGCAACGTCACCATGCAGTTTGGCAGTAAGCCGCTGTTCGAAAACATCTCTGTCAAATTTGGCGGCGGCAACCGCTATGGCCTGATCGGTGCCAACGGTAGCGGCAAGTCCACCTTTATGAAAATCCTCGGTGGGGATTTGGTTCCTTCTGCCGGCAACGTATCGCTCGATCCTAACGAACGCATCGGTAAGCTGCGCCAGGATCAGTTCGCCTTCGAAGAGTTTTCCGTGCTGGATACGGTGATCATGGGCCACGGCGAGCTGTGGGCAGTGAAAGAAGAGCGCGACCGCATTTATGCGTTGCCAGAAATGACCGAAGAAGACGGCTATAAAGTGGCCGATCTTGAAGTCAAATATGGCGAAATGGACGGTTACACCGCAGAAGCCCGCGCTGGCGAACTGCTGTTAGGCGTGGGTATTCCGCTGGAGCAGCATTACGGCCCGATGAGCGAAGTGGCACCCGGCTGGAAGCTGCGTGTGTTGCTGGCGCAGGCCCTGTTCTCCAATCCGGAAATTCTGCTGCTCGACGAGCCGACGAACAACCTGGACATCGATACCATTCGCTGGCTGGAGCAGGTGCTGAACGAACGTAACAGCACGATGATCATCATTTCGCACGACCGTCACTTCCTGAACATGGTCTGCACCCATATGGCCGATCTGGATTACGGCGAGCTGCGCGTTTATCCGGGCAACTATGATGAGTACATGACCGCGGCAACGCAGTCACGCGAGCGTCTGCTGTCTGAGAACGCCAAGAAGAAAGCGCAGATCAACGAACTGCAGTCTTTCGTCAGCCGCTTCAGCGCCAACGCCTCGAAGTCCCGTCAGGCGACGTCCCGTGCCAAGCAGATCGACAAGATCAAACTGGATGAAGTTAAGGCCTCCAGCCGTCAGAACCTGTTCATTCGTTTTGATCAGGACAAGAAGCTGTTCCGTAATGCGTTGCAGCTTGAGTCACTGACCAAGGGATTCGATCAGGGGCCGCTATTCAAGAACGTCAACCTGCTGCTGGAAGTCGGCGAGAAGCTGGCGATCCTGGGCCCGAACGGTATCGGTAAAACCACGCTGCTGAAAACGCTGGTCGGTGAATTGCAGCCGGATAACGGTGAAGTGAAATGGTCTGAGAACGCCCGTATCGGCTATTACGCGCAGGATCATGCTCACGACTTCGCCAACGATCTGAACGTGTTCGACTGGATGAGCCAGTGGAAGCAGGAAAGCGATGACGAGCAGGCTGTGCGAGGCATCCTGGGTCGTCTGCTGTTCAGCCAGGACGACATTAAAAAGCCCGCTAAAGTGCTTTCCGGTGGTGAGAAAGGCCGCATGCTGTTTGGTAAGCTGATGATGGAAAAACCAAACGTGCTGATCATGGATGAACCGACCAACCACCTGGATATGGAATCCATCGAAGCGATCAACATGGCGCTGGAGATGTATGAAGGCACGCTGGTGTTCGTTTCCCATGACCGTGAATTCGTTAGCTCGCTGGCAACCCGCGTGATCGAAATGACGCCGGGCAAATTCAACGACTTCACCGGTAATTATGAAGACTATCTGCGCAGTCAGGGCATCAACTGATTTCGACTCAGAACTGACAGAACGCAACAAGGGGACCTTCGGGTCCCTTTTTTATTGGGTTGCGTGCCATTATCCCATCTCAACCCGGTTTTTACCGGACATTTTCGCCTGGTACAGCGCCTTATCGGCCTGACCAATCAACGCATGGCGGGAGTTTTCCGGCAGGCCACCCTGCATTACGTGGACGCCTATGCTGATGGTGACGATTTTAGCCGCGTGCTGGCTATTCTGATGGGGGATGGCCATGGCCGCCACCGATTCAAGGGCTGAGCGGGCAAAGCGCAGGGCGCCTTCACCCTCGCAGTCTGGCAGGATCACCGCAAACTCTTCGCCGCCGTAACGGGCGATCATATCGTCCGACCGGTGTGACACCTGCAGCAGCGCATCACCGACGCGTTTAAGACAGTCATCGCCGGACAGATGCCCATAGGTGTCGTTAAAGTTTTTAAATGAGTCGACATCAATCATCAGCAGCGCCAGCGGTTTTCGCAGCTTATTGGCGCGTTCCATCGCCCGATCCAGATAGAGGTCAAACTGTCTGCGGTTCGCTAACCCGGTCAGGCTGTCTACCAGTGCCAGCGTTTGCAGCGTGCGGTTCATGCTGGTGAGCTGTTCACGCACCTGAGCCAGTTCGGCCTGATCGCGGATATTCTGGCTAAGATTGCGCAGCAGAAAATAGCCCAGCACAAAAATCACCAACAGCAGCAGACAGCAGAGGATCAGATAGATCAGCAGGTCGGTAAACCAGGCATGAACCAGCTGCTTACGATCATAACCGACGGTCACCACCAGCGGATAACGCTTGAGGCTGGCATAGCCAAACACCCGTTCCACGCCGTCTAATGCCGACTTATAGGTTGCGGTCCCATTTGGCGAGATTTTAAGCAGTTCGGTAAATAACGGGCTATTGGCGATATTGCGGTTGATGGTGCTGTCAGGGAAGGGACGGGCGTAAAGGATAGTGCCGTTATTGACGATCAGCGCAATCAAACCTCGTTCGCCAAGATTGTAATAGCCAAAAATCTGCCGGAAATAGTCGATGCGCAGGGTCGCCAACAGCACGCCACGGAAGGAGCCATCGCGATTATTTAGCCGCATTGAGACCGGGATAATCAATGCGCCGGTACTGCGGCTTCGGATCACCTCACTGATATGCACGCCGGGATCGGTATGCTGCTGATGATAGCGAAAGTATTCACGATCCTGATTGTTGCTGTGCTGCTTTAACGCGCCTTCTGACGTCACCACCCAGTTGCCCTGACTGTCATACACGAACAGCCCGTGCAGCTGTGGCAGTGACGCCTTGCGATCGGTAATCAGCGAACGCAGGTATTCCTGCCTCTCCTTATCCAGACCCACCAGGGTAATGCGATCGCGCAGATCCTGTAAGGTCAGTTCGACCTGTAAAAAGGAGTCTTCCGCCTGTCGGGAAACGGATTGCGACAGGTTGCGCGCATCGTTTTGCGTCTCGTCGACCATCCGTTCCCAGGTGTTGAACACCACCCAGCCCGTGACCATAACCACTGCACCGCCGATCACCAGCAGAAAGACAATCAGCATCTTTCTCAGGTTCAGCAGGTTGACGTCTGGCTGTGGACGGGGCTCCGCGGTCATAACAAAACGCTCCTTTAGTACCGGCATTAACTCGCATAACTATAGTGGCTGCGGGTAAAGGGCGTTGTTTTAACTGTGGAAAAAGAGCAGAAGTGGGCGCTTTGTAGCAAAAACGCCCCACAAGCAGACGAAAATATCAGTGACCGCAGACCTCACAGGTCGGATCTTTCGCCACCTTCATTTCGCGAAATTGCAGCGTCATCGCGTCATACATCAGCAGTTTTCCCGGTACCGGGTTGCCAAAGTCGCTCAGCAGACGAATCGCTTCCATCGCCTGCAGCGAGCCAATCACCCCGACCAACGGCGCCATCACGCCCGCTTCGACACAGCTGAGCGTGGCATCGCCAAACAGGCGGCTGATGCAGCGATAGCAGGGTTCATCCTGCTGCCAGCGAAACACGGCGATTTGCCCTTCCATACGGATGGCCGCGCCCGACACCAACGGCGTTTTGCTGGCGTGACACAGTCGGTTTAGCTGTTCACGGGTGGCCACGTTATCGCTACAGTCCAGCACCACATCCTGCTGACCAATCAGCTCAGCCAGTTGCGCATCATCCAGCTGCTGGTGGATGGCGTCGAGGCGGATATGCGGGTTAATCTGGCTTAACTGCTGGCGGGCAGAATCGACTTTCGCCTGGCCAATCGCACTGTCGCGATGCAAAATTTGCCGTTGCAGATTGGAGAGGGAAACCGTGTCAAAATCCAGCAGCGTTAGCTGGCCCACGCCGGCAGAAGCAAGGTAGGGCGCGGCGGCACATCCCAACCCGCCCAGTCCGACAATCAGCGCTTTAGCGGCTTTCAGCTTCTCCTGGCCGTCAAAGTCAAAGCCGCGCAGCACAATCTGGCGATTGTAGCGCAGGCTCTCTTCGTCGCTGAGTTCAGGCAGCATGTCAGCCCTCCAGCAGGCTGTTAAACGGCTCGATTTCGACCCATTCGCCTGCTTCAACGTTGCCACGGTCACGCTCCAGCACGATAAAGCAGTTGGCCTGGCTGAACGAACTGAACACATGAGAACCCTGCGGGCCGGTGGAGTGCACCTCCAGTTCGCCGTCTTCGTTGCGTTGCACGTATCCGCGCTGGAAGTCGAGGCGGCCAGGCGATTTTTTCAGCGCGGTTGCCGTTTTCACCGTCTGGCGAGGCGGCAGCGCCGGTCCCTGTTGCCCGGTCAGTTTTGCCAGCAGTGGCTGAACCAGCTGGTAGAAGGTGAGGACGGCGGAAACCGGATTGCCCGGCAGACCGCAGAACCAGCTGTTGGCCAAACGGCCAAAGGCAAAGGGTTTGCCCGGCTTAATCGCCAGCTTCCAGAAGCTGATTTCGCCTAGCTCTTCCAGCATGCTTTTTGTGTAATCCGCTTCGCCCACCGAGACGCCACCGCTGCTGATCACCACGTCAGCCTGGCTGTCTGCCTGGCGGAAAGCCTCACGCAGCGCCTGCCGATCGTCACGGATGATCCCCAGGTCAATCACTTCGCAACCCAGCTTGTCCAGCATCAACCGCACGGCAAAGCGATTGGTGTCATAAATCTGACCTTCCGCCAGCGGCTGGCCGACAGGTTGCAGCTCATCGCCGGTGGAGAACACCGCAACCCGCAGTTTGCGCAGCACCTCCACGTCTGCCACCCCGAGAGACGCCAGCAGCGGCAGTTCGGCGGCACCTAAGCGGATACCGTGTTCCAGCACCGTGGCGCCTTGCAGGATGTCATCGCCCGCCAGGCGGATATTTTGCCCTTCGGTGACGTCGGCCAGAATGCGGATCGCATCGCCATCCTCGCCGGTCTGTTCCTGCATCACGACTGCTTCAGTGCCGGACGGCACCGGCGCGCCGGTCATAATGCGCAGGCAGGTGCCCGCGGGCCATTCACCTTTAAACGGGGCGCCGGCAAAGGCTTTTCCGGCAATTTTCAGCGGCTGTCTGGCAAGGTCTGCCATTCTTAAGGCGTACCCATCCATCGCCGAGTTAGCAAACGGCGGCACGTCAATCGGCGAGGTCACCGCACAGGCGGTGATGCGTCCGACAGCCGCAGACAGCGGCAGGGTTTCCGTCTCTGTCAGCGGGGTAATCGCTGCCAGCATTTTCGCCAGCGCATCGTCCAGCGAGATCAATCCCGCAGTAAAGGCTTCCATAGTGTCTCCAGCGTGCCCGAAGCGTCGGGCCGTCATCCAGTCAGTTGCCATTATTATGGCGTGAATTCGCGGTCTGGTCACGCCTGCACCGTCAGCGGTTATGACATAGAACCTTTCGTTATTATCAGCCAGCGAACATTCTGCTTTACATCACTTTACAGCCTGCCTATAGTCGAAAACGATGCAGACCTAAACAATTTCATTCTAACTCAGTGTTTTTCATGCTGATTTAGCACCCAGGGTAATCGGATTATGGCCAGAGCAGTCATCGCGATCCACGGCGGTGCGGGCGCAATTGCCCGCGCCAGCATGAGCGCAGAGAAAGAACAGCACTATATTCAGGCCCTGTCAGGCATTGTTGCCAGCGGACAGGCGGTGCTGGCAGCGGGTGGCAGCGCGTTAGATGCCGTAACCGAAGCGGTGCGCTTGCTGGAAGAGTGCCCGCTGTTTAACGCCGGTAAGGGCGCCGTCTTCACCCATCAGGGCACCCACGAGCTGGATGCCTGCGTGATGGATGGCCGCTCGCTGGACGCCGGTGCGGTTGCCGGGGTGAATACCCTGCGTAATCCGGTCCTGGCCGCCCGTGCCGTGCTGGAAAACAGCCCGCACGTGATGTTTATCGGTGAAGGCGCAGAGAAATTTGCCGCTGAGCACGGGCTGGAACAGGTTCCGCCTGACTTCTTCTCCACGCCTGAGCGCTGGGAACAGCTTCAGCGCGCGCTGCATTCCGATCGTGCCGTGCTCGATCATGATGGCGCGGCACACACCTCTGACGATCCTCTCGATCCGGATCGCAAGTTCGGCACGGTGGGCGCGGTGGCGCTGGATTTATCCGGTAATCTTGCCGCGGCGACCTCGACCGGCGGTATGACTAACAAACAGGCCGGACGCGTGGGCGACTCGCCGATTATTGGCGCGGGTTGCTATGCCAACAACGCCAACGTTGCGGTCTCCTGCACCGGCACCGGCGAAGTCTTTATGCGCACGCTGGCGGCTTACGATATCGCTGCGCTGATGGAATACGGCGGCTTGTCGTTGAAAGAAGCCAGCGATCGCGTGGTGATGGAAAAAATCCCGGTGCTGGGTGGCAGCGGCGGCGTGATAGCCGTCGACCGCGAGGGCAATGTCGCCCTGCCATTCAACAGTGAAGGCATGTATCGCGGCTACGGCTATGTGGGTGATGCGCCTAATGTCGGTATTTACCGCGAAGAATAAGGAAGCAGGATGCCGGTGATCACGGACCTGCCTGCCGGGCAGGTATTATCAGTCAGAAACCTCAGCGTCAGCTTCCGTCAGGAAGAGGGCGTGGTGCAGGCGGTGAAAAACCTGTCGCTGGATGTGCAGCGCGGTGAGACGCTGGCGATTGTTGGCGAATCAGGTTCCGGAAAATCGGTCACCTCGCTGGCCTTAATGCGGCTGGTGGAGCAGGGCGGTGGCAGCATCAACAGCGGCGAAATGTGGCTGCGCAGGCGCAACGACCAGCTCATCGATCTGGCCAGCGCGCGCCAATCCCAGTTGCGCCGCATTCGCGGGGCGGATATGGCGATGATCTTCCAGGAGCCGATGACCTCGCTGAACCCGGTGTTCCCGGTGGGCGAGCAAATTGCCGAGTCGATTCGCCTTCATCAGGGCAAAAGCCACCGCGAGGCGCTGCAGGAAGCCGAGAGAATGCTGGATCTGGTGCGCATCCCGGAAGCGAAAAACGTCCTCACCCGCTTTCCTCATCAACTCTCCGGCGGGATGCGGCAGCGGGTGATGATCGCGATGGCGCTCTCCTGTCGTCCGGCGTTGCTGATTGCCGATGAGCCGACCACCGCGCTGGATGTGACCATTCAGGCGCAGATATTACAGCTGATCCGCGTGCTGCAAAAAGAGATGCAGATGGGGGTGATTTTTATCACTCATGATATGGGCGTGGTGGCTGAAATGGCCGATCGCGTGCAGGTGATGTACCGCGGCGATGTGGTGGAAACCGGCACCGTGGACGAGATTTTCAGCTCGCCACAGCAGCCCTACACCAAGGCGTTGCTGGCCGCCGTGCCGAAACTCGGCTCCATGACTGGCCAGGCGTATCCGGCCAAATTCCCGCTGATTTCACTGGAGAGCCGCGACGAAATCGCGGTGCCTCAGGATACCGTTTCACCCGATGCGGAGCCGGTGTTGCAGGTTCGCGACCTGGTGACGCGCTTCGATGTTCGTGGCGGCATTTTTAATCGCGTCATCCGCCGGGTTCATGCGGTGGAGAAGGTCAGTTTTGACCTGCGGCCCGGTGAAACACTGGCGCTGGTGGGCGAATCCGGCTGTGGGAAATCCACCACCGGTCGTTCATTGTTGCGGCTGGTGGAAAGCCAGGGCGGCACCATTACCTTTGATGGCCAGCGCATCGATACCCTTTCCGGTTCGGCGCTTTCGCATCTGCGGCGGGATATTCAGTTTATTTTTCAGGATCCCTACGCATCGCTCGATCCCCGGCTGACGGTCGGCTTTTCGATTATGGAACCGCTGCTGGTGCACAAGCTGGCAAAAGGGCAGGCGGCAGAAGATCGGGTGGCGTGGCTGCTGGAGCGCGTCGGTCTGTTACCTGAACATGCGCGGCGTTATCCGCATGAGTTCTCCGGCGGCCAGCGTCAGCGAATTTGTATCGCCCGCGCGCTGGCGCTGCATCCTAAGGTGGTGATTGCCGATGAGTCGGTCTCCGCGCTGGACGTGTCGATTCAGGCGCAAATCGTCAACCTGATGCTGGATTTGCAGCGTGAGTTCGGCATCGCGTTCCTGTTTATTTCCCACGATATGGCGGTCGTCGAGCGCATCAGCCATCGCGTGGCGGTAATGTACCTCGGGCAGATTGTCGAAATTGGCCCGCGTCAGTCCGTATTTGAAAATCCCCAGCATCCCTACACGCGCAAGCTGATGTCAGCCGTGCCGGTGGCCGATCCCCGCCATCGCCGTCGTGAACGAGCGCTGCTGGTCGACGAAATTCCCAGCCCGATCCGTGCCCTTGGGGACGAACCGGTGGTGGCACCGCTGATTGAGGTGAGTGCCGGACACTATGTTGCCCGTCATGCGATTGGCGGTGCCTGATATTGCTGCACAACAACAACAAGGACTTCAGGAGATGAACGCACAATGATGATTCATAGCAAACGTAAGTTACTGTTAACCGCAGGTTTATTGAGCAGCTTTGCCGCTGTGCCTGCCTGGGCGGCGAAAGATGCGGTGATCGCGGTGGGCTCCAACTTCACAACATTGGATCCCTACGACGCAAACGATACCTTGTCGCAGGCGGTGGCCAAATCTTTCTATCAGGGCCTGTTTGGCTTTGATAAGGACATGAAGCTGGTCAACGTGCTGGCTGAAAGCTCTGATGCCAGCAAAGATGGCCTGACCTACACCATCAAACTGCGTAGCGGCATCAAATTCCAGGATGGCAGCGACTTCAATGCCGAAGCGGTGAAGGTAAACCTCGATCGCGCCAGTAATCCTGATAATCACCTGAAGCGCTACAACCTGTTTAAATCCATCGCGACCACCGAGGTTATCGATCCGCTGACGGTGAAAATCACCCTGAAGCAGCCATTCTCGGCCTTTATCAACACGCTGGCCAGTCCGGCTGCCGCGATGATTTCGCCAACGGCACTGAAAAAATACGGTAAGGAGATCGGCTTCCACCCGGTCGGTACCGGCCCGTATGAGCTGGATACCTGGAACCAGACCGATTTCGTGAAGGTGAAGAAATTTGCCGGCTACTGGAAGAAAGGCTATCCGAAGCTGGATACCATTACCTGGCGTCCGGTGGTAGACAACAACACCCGTGCGGCGATGCTGCAAACCGGTGAAGCCAACTTTGCCTTCCCAATCCCTTACGAGCAGGCAAAGCTGCTGGAGAAAAACAGCAAGCTGGATCTGGTGACCTCGCCATCCATCATGCAGCGTTACATCAGCTTCAACGTCACCCAGAAGCCGTTCGATAATCCGAAGGTGCGTGAGGCGATCAACTATGCCATCAACCGCCAGGCGTTGGTGAAAGTGGCGTTTGCCGGTTATGCCACGCCAGCAACGGGTATCGTGCCGCCCGCGATCCAGTTCGCCCAGACCTATCCGGCCCCGGAATATAACCCGGCTAAGGCGCGTGAGCTGCTGAAGGAAGCGGGCTTCCCGAACGGCTTCACCACCACCTTATGGTCATCCCACAACCACAGCACCGCCCAGAAAGTGCTGCAGTTCACTCAGCAGCAGCTGGCTCAGGTGGGCATTAAAGCCACCCTGACCGCGATGGATGCGGGACAACGTGCGGCAGAAGTGGAAGACAAAGGGCAGAAAGAGAGCGGTGTGCGGATGTTCTACACCGGCTGGTCTGCTTCCACCGGTGAGGCTAACTGGGCACTGACGCCGCTATTTGCCACCCAGTCCTGGCCGCCAACCATCTTCAACACCGCGTTTTACAGTAATGCCAAGGTTGACAGCGATCTGGCCGATGCACTGAAAACCACCGACGGCGAGAAGAAAGCCGCGCTGTACAAAGATGCTCAGGACATTATCTGGAAAGAGCAGCCCTGGGTACCGCTGGTGGTGGAGAAACTGGTTTCAGCCAATACCAAAAACCTGACGGGCTTCTACGTGATGCCGGACACCTCGTTCAGCTTTGACGACGCCGATCTGAAGTAAACCCCGCTCACGGTGACCGCGCCTCTCGATATGGGAGGCGTGGTTGTCTTAAGCGCAGGATGACGCATGCTCAACTATTTTATCAGACGCTTACTGGGACTGATCCCCACACTGCTGATTGTGGCGGTATTGGTGTTCCTGTTTGTACATATGCTGCCGGGCGATCCCGCCAGGCTGATTGCCGGGCCAGAAGCCGATGCAACGGTGGTGGCACTGGTTCGTCAGCAGTTAGGCCTCGATCAGCCAATGATCCAGCAGTTCTGGCACTTTATCAGCAATGCAGTGCAGGGCGATTTTGGTCAGTCGATGGTATCAAAGCGGCCGGTCTCGGCGGAAATTGCCGCGCGATTTTTACCCACCCTGTGGCTGACGTTAAGTAGCATGGTGTGGTCAGTGATTTTTGGCATGAGCATCGGCATCGTCTCGGCTGTCTGGCGCAACCGCTGGCCAGATCGTCTCGGTATGACGCTGGCCGTTTCCGGGATTTCCTTCCCGGCTTTTGCGCTGGGGATGCTGCTGATGCAGGTGTTCTCGGTTGAATTAGGCTGGCTGCCGACGGTTGGGGCGGACGGCTGGAAGCACTACATTTTACCGTCCATTACCCTTGGCGCCGCGGTTGCGGCGGTGATGGCGCGCTTTACCCGCGCCTCGTTTGTTGAGGTGATGCAGGAAGATTACATGCGCACCGCGCGGGCCAAAGGTGTGCGTGAGACGCTGGTGGTGGTCAAGCACGGCCTGCGCAATGCGATGATCCCGGTGGTCACCATGATGGGTCTGCAGTTTGGCTTCCTGCTTGGCGGCTCAATTGTGGTGGAAGTGGTCTTCAACTGGCCGGGACTGGGGCGTCTGCTGGTGGATTCTGTCGAGATGCGTGATTACCCGGTGGTGCAGGCCGAGGTGCTGCTGTTCTCGCTGGAATTTATTCTCATTAACCTGGTTGTGGACATGCTTTACGCCGCCATCAACCCCGCGATTCGTTACAAATAAGGACCGGCGATGAAAAACTGGCGACGTAGCGCGGCGCTGTCCGCGATGCCAACGATTAACCAACATCGCGTGCGGACACCCTGGCGGGAATTCTGGCGGCGATTTAAAAAGCAGCCGGTGGCGATGGTGGCCGGGGTGTTTGTGCTGCTGCTGATTGTGGTGGCGGTGATTGCGCCGTGGATTGTGCCATTCGATGCAGAGAACTATTTTGACTACGATCGGCTGACCGAAGGCCCGTCGACGATGCACTGGTTTGGCGTGGATTCGCTCGGTCGCGATATCTTCAGCCGGGTGCTAACCGGCACGCGCTTGTCGCTGATTTCCGGTTTCTTCTCGGTGGCGATCGGCGCGGCAATTGGTACCTTGCTGGGGCTGCTGGCCGGCTACTATGAAGGCTGGTGGGATCGGATCATCATGCGCATCAGCGATGTGCTGTTCGCCTTTCCGGGGATCCTGCTGGCGCTGGCGGTGGTAGCGATTTTAGGCACGGGTATGTCCAACGTGATTGTGGCGGTGGCGATCTTCAGTATCCCGGCCTTTGCCCGTCTGGTGCGCGGCAACACGCTGGTGCTGAAGCATATGACGTTTATCGAATCGGCCCGCAGTATTGGCGCCTCCGATTTCACCATCATCATGCGGCATATTCTGCCGGGAACCATATCGTCGATCGTGGTCTATTTCACCATGCGTATTGGCACCTCAATTATTACCGCGGCCAGCCTGTCGTTCCTTGGATTGGGCGCACAACCGCCGACGCCGGAATGGGGGGCGATGCTCAATGAAGCCCGCGCCGATATGGTGATGGCCCCGCACGTGGCGATCTTCCCCAGCCTGGCAATCTTTCTGACGGTGCTGGCATTTAACCTGCTGGGGGATGGCCTGCGCGATGCGCTGGATCCTAAACTGAAAACCTGATGCCGTTTAGTGCGTTGCCTGGCAGCGCACTTTGGGTTTCTGTGCCAGGCTTGCCTCTTTCTCAGTGGGGTGGCAATGAAAGAGTTCGACTATCAGCAGGATTTCAAAACAATCGACTTTCGCAAGCATCCCGAGTTGTATCAGGTGGGGCGTGGAGAGCAGGGCGTGTTAATGGTTGAGCCCTATAAAAGTGAGATCCTACCGCACTGGCGGTTTAAAACACCGGATATTGCGCAGGTCTCAGCCACGGCGATCATGGCGCTTTTTGAGCAGTATCGGAAAAACGATGAGTTTGTCGGTATGGATATGGCCCGCAAATTTATTCAGATGGGATACACCCGCGCCAGACGCTATGCCAACCATAAGGGTGGGAAGAAATACGATGAGAAGCGCGAGCTGTTGCCTTATGAACTCAACGAAGAAAAGGCGGCCTCAGCGGCGATTTTCAAAGGGTATTGGGACCAGATCCGCGCCGATAAAGACTATCTTGAGCGCAAAAAACAGCATCAAAAAGAGTTTGGTTAACGCGGTAAGTGAAAAGGGCCAGCACCTTGTGGCCGGCCCTTTTGGCAGGTATTAAATCTTAGACGCCCACAGGTCGTATTCGTCGGCGTTATCCACCTTCACACGCACCACATCGCCTGGCTTCAGGGATTTCTCGCCGTTAAGATAGACGGCACCGTCAATCTCTGGCGCATCAGCCATACTGCGACCAATCGCCCCTTCTTCATCCACTTCATCGATGATCACCAGAATTTCACGGCCGACTTTTTCCTGCAGACGCTCGGCGGAGATCGCCTGCTGCAGCTGCATAAAGCGGTCATAACGTTCTTCTTTTACCGACTCCGGCACCGGATCCGGCAACTGATTGGCGGTCGCGCCTTCAACCGGGCTGTATTTGAAGCAGCCGACGCGATCCAGACGTGCTTCCTTCAGGAAGTCGAGCAGCATCTGGAAGTCTTCTTCCGTTTCGCCAGGGAAACCGACGATAAAGGTCGAGCGCAGCGTCAGGTCCGGGCAAATTGCACGCCAGCGCTTGATGCGCTCCAGCGTACGTTCAACGGCGCCAGGGCGCTTCATCAGCTTCAGGATGCGCGGGCTGGCGTGCTGCAGTGGGATATCCAGGTAAGGCAGCAGTTTCCCTTCCGCCATCAGTGGAATGACATCGTCCACGTGCGGGTACGGGTAAACGTAGTGCAGACGCACCCACACGCCCAGTTTAGCCAGCTGCTCGCACAGGCTGACCATGCTGGTTTTTACCGGCGATCCGTTCCAGAAACCGGTACGGTGTTTTACATCCACGCCGTAAGCCGAGGTATCCTGGGAGATCACCAGCAGCTCTTTCACGCCGGCTTCAGCCAGACGCTTGGCTTCATCCAGCACCGAGCCAATCGGACGGCTGTCCAGATCGCCACGCATGGAAGGGATGATGCAGAACGTACAGCGGTGGTTACAGCCTTCTGAAATCTTCAGGTAAGCGTAATGGCGCGGGGTCAGCTTCACGCCCTGTTCCGGCACCAGGCTCAGGAACGGGTTATGCGCAGGCTTAGGCACATAGCGGTGGACGTGCGACAGCACCTGCTCATAGCTGTGCGGGCCGGTGATTTCCAGCACCTTTGGATGCACTTCACGGATCTGGTTCTCTTTCGCGCCCAGGCAGCCGGTGACGATCACCTTACCGTTTTCATTCAGCGCTTCGCCGATCGCTTCCAGCGACTCTTGTACAGCGCTGTCGATGAATCCGCAGGTGTTGACGATGACGATTTCGGCATCGTCATAACGTGGAACCACTTCATAGCCTTCGGTCCGCAGCTCGGTGAGGATGCGTTCAGAGTCGACCAGATTTTTCGGGCAGCCGAGAGAAACAAATCCGACACGCGGCGCCATAGTTGTATTTTGCGACATTACTCATTTCCTGTTTTGCACAGCAATTTTGCGCGGGATTCTACCCATCTCTACGCAGAATTTATACAGCAATATGAAGTGTAGGGGGATTCTTCTGACTGACGGCCATTCCCGGCCGGATTGAGGGAGATCAAAACAAGCGGGATTAGGGGCGGCATTTGTTAGATTTGCTCGGATTTTGACCGGTATAACAGCGGCTGCAAACAGTATTGTTGATGCTGTTGGCGTTAAGAAAGTATGGCGACATAACGTTTACTCTTACGCTTTCTGGTGATGCGCGAAAGACGCGCTATGCTTCAGTTGTCCTTACGTTTTTTTGCCTAATCCTCTGTGAAAAAGGAACACCCCCCATGCGTGTGATGCGGCTTGGTATTGTTGCCGGACTGGCTATAACCGTTTTGTCCGGATGCGCTTCAAAAGTCACCGAATCTCAAAATTTCTCGGGGTTCCTTCCCGATTACTCAAAACTTACCCCAATCACATCCCCCAGTGGCCACCAAACGCTACGCTGGATGTCGCCGGACTATAAGGCGTCTGATTATCGCGGGGTCTATTATACGCCGGTGGTCTATTACCCTGAGGCTAAACCGAATGCACGTGTCAGCCAGGCGACCCTGGACGATCTGAGAAGCTATGTTGATACCCGCCTGAAAGCCGCTGTCGCGAAGCAAAAGCCGTTGGTCAGTTCCCCAGGCCCGGGGACGTTGATCATGAAAACTGCCATAACTACCGTCAGAGCTGAAAATGAGGATGTGCAGTTCTATGAAGTCGTGCCGGTAGCTGCGGTGATTGCCGGAACCATGGCTGCGTCTGGCCACCGTACGCAAAACAGCGTGCTTTATCTGGAAGCTCAGCTGATTGATGCCAAAACCGGTAAGGTTGTGGTCGAAGCGGTGCGAAAAGCCTATGGCAAAACCGTTCCTAACAACAGTGCACCAATCACGTTAGCCGATCTGCAAAAAGGGGCTGATGAGATGATTGTTGACGTTACCACTTTCCCGCAACACCCTTAATCATGCATTTCTAACGAGCGCCGCCGCTTTGCGGCGCTTAATGTTTTGTAAAAATAGCCCCAGTTCAGGCTCTCTTCACTAAATTTAACGGACATTGACCTGAAGGAGTGAAGGTATGTCTCGTCTGTTTCCCCTCTGCTTGCTCGCCAGCGCCGTCCTGTTTTCCCATCCCGTACTGGCCCAAAAGGTCAGTGTTGAGCAGTTACAACACGGGCTTGATCATCCCTGGGCACTGGCCTTTTTGCCTGACAATCAAGGCATATTAATCACCGAACGTTCAGGCCAGCTAAGGCACTGGCAACAGGGGAAAGGACTCTCCAAACCCATTTCCGGCGTGCCCAAAGTCTGGGCGCAACGTCAGGGCGGCCTGCTGGATGTCGTGCTCTCCCCCAACTTTGCGCAAAACCGCCGCGTCTATCTGAGCTGGACCGAAGCCGATGACGACGGGCGTGCGGGCGCAGTGGTGGGCTCCGGCTTGCTCAGCAACGATTTTACGCAGCTGACCGATTTTAAAGATTTACTCCACCAGCAACCGAAACTCTCCAGCGGGGCCAACTTAGGATCGCGACTGGCCTTTGATCAGGCAGGTTATTTGTACGTCACCTTTGGTGATAACTTCCAGGCCGCGTCAGCGCAGGATTTAACCGCCTTAACCGGTAAGGTTATTCGCCTCAATGCGGATGGCAGCATTCCAAAAGATAATCCTTTTGTGGGTAAGCAGGGCGCCAGAGCCGAAATCTGGAGCTATGGCATGCGTAATCCACAAGGGCTTGCCTTTAATCCGTGGAGCAAGGAGATGTGGGAAAGTGAACACGGTCCGCGCGGTGGTGATGAGGTGAATATTCCGCGAAAAGGCCAGAATTACGGCTGGCCGCTGGCAACCTGGGGAATTGATTACAACGGTGAGAAAGTGCCAGGCTCGAAAGGGGGAACGGCGCCGGGTACCGTGCAACCGGTGTTCTGGTGGAAGGTGTCTCCGGCGATTAGCGGCATGGCCTTTTACAACAGCCACTTCCCGCAATGGAAAAACTCGCTATTTATCGGGGCGCTGAAAGATAAAAGCCTGATCCGTCTGACGGTCAATGGCGATAAGGTCGAAGAGAAAGAGCGCCTGTTGCAGGATCGCGGTGAGCGTATCCGCGATGTCCGGGTCGGCCCGGATGGCTATCTTTATGTGCTGACCGACGAATCGGACGGCAAGCTGCTTAAGGTGGGATTAGCGAAATAACGGCGGGCTTGACGGAATTGTCAGCAAAATCGGGAAGACTGATTCAGTCTTCCCGATTTTCCTCAGGCTTATCTTACCCAGTGACACACTTCCCAGCCACGCTGTTCGGCAAGACTGTGTAACTGTTCGCCAGGGTTAATCACATGGGCATGATCCGCATGTTCAAGTAACGCCAGGTCGTTAATCGAGTCGCTGTAGGCCCAGGTTTTCCCAAAGGGGGTTTCGCTCTGATCGGCCAGCCAGTCATTAAGACGGGTGACCTTGCCCTCTTTGTAGGTCATGGTGCCGTAGGTCTGGCCGCTGTAGCGGTCATCGATGATTTCCACGCCAATCGCCAGCGCGCCATGGGCACCCAGCTGCTCGGCAATCGGCACCACCAGATGTTCTCCGCTGGCAGACACCACCATCACCTTATCGCCGCGTTCCTGGTGCCAGGCCATTCTCTCGCGGGCGGAAGGATAAACCCGTGGCAGAATATCCCGCTGAATAAAGCGACGGACCCAGCCCGTGACGGTAAGCGTGCCCATGCCGGTTAATGGCGACAGGGTGGTGGACATGTACTCTTCCATCGACAGGGAACCCTGATAATACTGCTCCATCAGCGCCCGCTCCTGCTCAATCAGCGCGGCCGGTGCAAAGCCCTGGGAGACTAAATAACGAAGCCACAGGCCGGTGCTGTCTTCGCAGATCAACGTTTCATCAAGATCGAACAAAGCTAAATCCATGGTCATTACTCCTAAGGCAAACTTTATTCAGGTTAGCGGAAAAATGTGACTGACTTAACTGTTCTGCGAAAAATCGGAATTTCACCTGGTGCTGTTGGCCACTAATGGCGAAAAAAAGCGCAGCGGTACGGCATATCCCAGATTTATCTAATAAACTCTGAATAACTTTACAGTAATGCTGTTCTTTTTAAGGCCAGAAACCGTTAGCGTGTCAGGGTTTCCGCCGCCGCGCTGCAAAATACTTGTCTTTCAAATGGATATTTGGGTCTCGTCATGAAGAAATCACGCCTTTCCGCCGGTGCTTTGACACTGACTGTCACCACTTCACTGTTGCTGTACACCTTCTCAACCCGTGCAGAAGAGGCGCCTGCAGCGCCACAAATCGATGCTAAAGCCTGGATCCTGATGGATTACAACAGCGGTAAAGTGCTGGCGGAATCCCATGCAGATGACCGTCTTGACCCTGCCAGCCTGACAAAAATGATGGCTAGCTATGTGGTAGGACAGGCTATCAAAGCCGGCAAAATTACCAACGACGATATGGTGACCGTCGGAAAGGATGCCTGGGCGACGGGTAACCCCATTCTGCAAGGTTCATCGCTGATGTTTCTGAAGCCGGGCGATCGCATTCCCGTTTCAGAATTGAACAAGGGAATCATTATTCAGTCTGGCAATGACGCCAGTATTGCACTGGCCGATTATGTTGCGGGCAGCCAGGACTCCTTCGTCAGCCTGATGAACAACTATGTGCAGGCGCTCGGACTGAAAAATACCCACTTCAAAACCGTGCACGGACTGGATTCTGACGGGCAATACAGCACGGCCAGAGATATGGCGCTGATTGGCCAGGCGTTAATTCGCGATGTCCCGCAAGAATATGCGCTGCACAAAGAGAAAGAGTTCACCTTTAACCGCATCCATCAGCAAAACCGCAACCGCCTGTTGTGGAGCAGCAACCTGCAGGTTGATGGCATCAAGACCGGCCATACCGCGGGTGCGGGCAATAATCTGGTGGCTTCGGCGCTCAGTGGCGACCAGCGCCTGATATCAGTGGTGTTAGGCTCCCCGACCGATGCCACGCGTTTTCGCGAGAGTGAAAAGCTGCTGACCTGGGGATTCCGCTTCTATGATACGGTCACGCCGATCAAAGCCGACAAACCGTTTTCCACCCAGCGGGTGTGGTATGGCGATAAGAAAGAGGTCAATCTTGGCGTCGCCAGTGATGCCTCGGTGACCGTGCCGAAAGGCCAGCTCAAGAACCTTAAAGCCAGCTTTACCCTCTCACAGCCTCCGCTCACCGCGCCGTTGAAGAAAAATCAGGTGGTGGGCAATATCGATTTCCAGCTTGACGGCAAAACGATTGAACAACGACCGCTGGTGGTAATGGAAGATGTGAACGAGGGGGGATTTATTAGCCGTATCTGGGATTTCGTGATGATGAAAATGACCGGCTGGTTCGGCAAATGGTTCGCCTGACGGGCGGTAAGAGCATGAAAGGGGCGAAGAGATTCGCCCCTTTTTTTATCTCCGTCAGACCAGATCGTATGCGATAGCGGAAATCGCGATTAATCCCACCAGCACCACAAAGATATTGCTGATTTTGCCGCTGTACTGACGCATTGCCGGCACTTTATTGATGGCATACATCGGCATCAGGAACAGCAGTACGGCAATCACCGGGCCACCCAGGGTTTCGATCATCCCCAGAATGCTTGGATTCAGGGTAGCGACCAGCCAGGTGGTGATCAGCATAAAGATCGCGGTGATGCGGTTCAGCTTCGCTTCCGGTAGCTTCTTCGCTTTCTCTCCGAGAGACTTAACCATCAGTCCGTTGAAGCCTTCACGCGCGCCAAGATAGTGACCGAGGAAGGATTTGGTAATGGCGACCATAGCGATGATCGGTGCCAGCCAGGCCATCAGCGGCGTATCAAAATGGTTCGCCAGGTAGGAGAGGATAGAGATGTTCTGCGCTTTAGCTTCGGCAAGATTCTCCGGAGACAGGCTGAGTACGCAGCTGAACACGAAGAACATCACCGTTACCACCATCATCAGATGGCTGCGGGCCAGAATGCGTGAGCACTTCTTCTCGGCTTCCTCGCCATATTCCTGACGCTTGGCCACCGCAAACGCGGAGATGATCGGCGAATGGTTAAAGGAGAACACCATCACCGGTATCGCCAACCACAATGTCATCCACAAGCCGCTGCCGCTGCCCGCTAAGCTTACGTGCTGGAAAACAGAGCTGTTCCAGTGAGGAATTAAAAACAGCGCCAGTGCCATCAGCACAATCACAAACGGATAAACCAGCACGCTCATGGTTTTGACGATCATCTCTTTGCCAAAACGCACAATCGACATCAGACCGACAATCAGGATTAAGGCCAGTAGCGCCCTTGGCGGCGCCTGCATGTGCAGCTGGTGAGTCATAAAGCTCTCAACCGTATTGGTGATCGCCACGCTGTAGACCAGCAGAATCGGGTAGATCGCGAAGAAGTAGAGCAGGGTGAGCAATTTACCGGCGCCCTGACCGAAATGCTCTTCAACCACACCGGTGATGTCTTCACCCACTTCACGTCCAGACAGCACAAAGCGACACAAACCGCGATGGGCAAAGAAGGTCATCGGGAACGCCAGAAGCGCCATAATCAGCAGCGGGATCAACCCGCCGATACCGGCGTTTATCGGTAAGAACAATACACCGGCACCAATCGCCGTGCCGTACAGGCCCAACATCCACATGGTGTCGCTTTTACGCCAGCTGGCTGCCTCTTCGGCGCTAGCGAGAGGCAGTGAAGCCGTTTTGGATGAATCCATGATGATCTCCAGTTGAAAACAGTAAAGTAAAGTGCGCTATACAGCGAAAACGGCGGCGTAGCAGCGCAATTTAATTTAAGGCTCTGCCGGAAAGGCCGACACTCTACCATCTGAAATGGAAGAAGGAAGGGGGTGAAAACGAATTTCTGGCGATCTGAATCACAATACCAATAATATTATTAGTGATAAATGCTGGAGGGGATTTTTAAGCTGGGCAAATACGCTGGTTTTATATTGCTACTGTGGTTTTTTAGACTGAAATGCTGCCGGTTTGAGTTGGTTAAATAATGTCCGCTCGATCGGTTTGTAACGATTAATCAACATTAAAAATGATGTAAATCAATGGAATGGATTTTAAGGCGGGAGCAAAAGTTAACTAATAAGCCGGCTTGCGCAACATGAGAGCTAAATTCACCGAATATTAGATCATGTTGCGCAATAAAACTGCCGGTTCTTTGACCACACAACGAATATGCACTTATCCGCAACCGCTAATTGCGTATCCAGCCTTTACGAATGGGGAAGGCGAACAGCAGTCGATATATCGTGGAGATATTCTGTAACAGGCGGCGGCCGCAAAAAAGCCAGGCAACCTGGGCAAACAGACAGGAGAGCGCACCGACCAGCAATCCTCCCAGCATATCCATTGGCCAGTGTACGCCAAGGTAAATACGTGACCAGGCAATAGCCGCACCCATCAGCAATAACAGGGCACCTGACCAGCGACGATGCCAGCAGAAAAAGGCAATGGCGAAGGTGAAAATAGCGGTGCCGTGGTCGCTTGGGTAGGAGTCATCTGGCGCATGGGGCAGGAACTGATGACCCAGACCCACCACAAAAGGTCGCGCATGGGGGAATAAATTGCCGACGCACCAGGAGATGGTCAGCGCATAACCCAGCGCTATGCCCGTTTTCAACACCAGCTTACGCTGTGAACCCACTTCGCGCTCTGGCCCCCACAGCCACATGGCGACGATCAACACAGGCACAACGGCAATCAGGTCGCGGGCGAAAAACGTTGCCAGAGAAATCAGCCAGTCCGGTGAGGCCGGCGTCGCGTTTATCCATAGAAAAAGCATGCGGTTCAGCGCTTCCATCGTAATTATTCCTCGTCTTAATAACAGGTGTGAGACACACCTAAAGTCCAACACGTCGGCCAACCCTGTCAGCCGGTTGATCAAATAGATAAGAGACGCCTGGCAACCGCGCTCACCGGCGATGACATTATCCCGTCCTGCGTGACAGCAAGTTGCTTGCAGGATCAGTCAGATAAGATAAAAGCACCGCACAAGAAGATAAATAAACACTCTCCTAATTGACGGTTTGGTTGTGCTTTTGTTAAGGATTGATGACAAATTAATGTCTGCCAGATAAAGGGTGAGCAGAGGCTTGGGCGTGTTAAGAAAGGGATCATCATGTGGAATAACTAAGATTACTCTGAAGTAGAAAGAAAAAAACCCGCCAATCATATGATTAACGGGCTCCACAATAAGGGGATTTCAAAGAAAAGCAGTGGCACTAATTATGACTACGGCCAGATGCAAAAGTTCTGATCTGCACAGAAATATTTTTTTTTGCATAAGGAATAAGGAGTAACTGGAAATTAAGGGAATTTGTCGCTTAAGAAATTTCTCAATAAAACCGCAGGTTAGGCTTAAGACTGCACCACTCTTAAACACCATGTCATTTTGATTTAACAACTTTGCGACCTTTTATTGCCTCATGTAACGTCCTGTTTACCAGTAACCTGTTGAAGTTAATCGGAATTTACCTTATATTGCGTCGCTGCCAACAGAGTGCCGTTAATATTCCGGGGCGCCCTGAATAACAGCCAGCTCTCAGAATATGTTTTTGACACTTTCGTATCACTTTTTCAGCCAGTCATCGCTGCGACGTAAGTTACGGTCGTATTTTACTCGTTAACTGAATTACATAGCCGGGAGAAGATCCTATGGTATTTAAAGGGATGTCCTGGACAGGCGTCATTGCTTGTTTTGTCCTTTACTGCCTCGTTTTTGTGGCCGTGAGATATGAAATGAATGTCGACAGCGTTATTCAGGGAAAACCCCGTCTGGGCCTGTTGATGTTTGCCCTGCCGGGAGCGATTGCCGCCTTAACCTCTAAAGAAGCGCCTCTGACCGTGTCGCTGGCTGGTGCCTTGCTGGCAACGCCTTTTCTGTGGCTTATTTTCCATTTTTCGCTAGCGGCTTCCAGTCCGGTGTTGCAGGAACTGGCCTTTATCACCAGTGCGATTTTCTGGTGTGGATCTGGGGCGTTATTGGTGATGCTAACCCGAACATTAATGGGCAATGAAGATCATAGAAGACACTGACCGCCAACGCGCGGGCTGCGGCAAGAGAAGGCTAAAGTGACAAACTGCAGGCATTAAAAAAGGTCGATAAATATCGACCTTTTTTTACGCCTTCAGCAGGCTGATGAAACAGACAGCGTAGAAATCTTACTGGAACAGGCCCAGATTCTCTTTCGCGTAAGCTTCGAAATCAGTGCAACCACCAATGTGTTTTTCGTCGAGGAAAATCTGCGGCACAGTTTCAACTGGCTTGCCGACGGTTTTTTCCAGGTCCGCTTTGGTGATCCCTTCGGCGTGGATGTCCACATAGCTAAAGGAGAAGTCTTCGCGCTCGGCGGTCAGCTTTTCAGCCAGCTCTTTCGCACGGACACAGTAAGGGCAGCCAGGGCGTCCAAAAATCACTGCAAACATAGGTTTCTCCTCAAAGGTCAAAATTTATGTGATGTACATCACACTTCATCAGTTAATGCCGAATATGATGCCCGCTTCACGCAGGGAAGGGAAGAAGGAATTACCTGTTGATCTGATTCGTACAGGCTATGCACAACGCTGCGGGATAGGCTTTAATAACCTGATAAAGGATAGAGCACCCCCTACAGAGGAGATACGCCATGCGTGCTTTTAGTCAGTTGCCCAAATCCATTCTGCTGCTGGAAGGGCTGGGGGGTATTTTGCTGGTGCTCTCTTACTTCACGCTGCACCGGATGCTACCCTTACCGGCACCTTTTTCCGGCCCGCTGGCCGCCACTGTGATGATTTTCGTCGGGATTGCGATGATGCTACCTGCGGCGCTGGTGATGATGTGGCGCACGGCTAAAGCGATGGCGCCGGAACTTTTTAACGCTAAGCGTGATGATTCAAAACCAGGAGAGAAGCATGACCCCGACCATTGAGCTACAGCGCTCGCACCGATCGATTCGATCGTTTACCGACCAGCCGATGTCTGACCAGCAACGTGAGGCCATCCTGTCGGCGGCTCAGTCAGCCTCAAGCTCCAGCTTTTTGCAGTGCTCATCCATTATCCGGATTACCGACAGAGGCCTGCGCGAAAAACTGGTTGGCCTGACCGGCGGTCAACAGTATGTCGGGACGGCGGCAGAATTCTGGGTGTTCTGCGCCGATTTTAATCGTCTGCTGCAGATTTGCCCTGAAGCCCAGTTAGGCCTGGCTGAACAGCTGCTGTTAGGCAGCGTAGACACGGCGTTAATGGGACAAAATGCGATGCTCGCCGCAGAATCCCTCGGTCTGGGTGGCGTCTTTATTGGCGGCATTCGTAACAGCATCGCGGAAGTGACCGACCTTCTGGGTCTGCCGAAATTTGTGCTGCCGCTGTTTGGTCTGTGCCTTGGCACGCCGGCGCAGACGCCACAGCTGAAACCGCGTATGCCGTTGGCGATGCTGGTGCACGAAAACCATTACCAGCCGATTGATGCGCAGGTGCTTGCCGCCTACGATGGCGAGCAGGAAGAATATTATCTGTCCCGCGAGAGCAATCCGCGCCGCGAAAGCTGGAGTGAGCACATCCAGAAAACCATCGTTAAAGAGAGCCGTCCCTTTATGCTGGACTACCTGCACAAGCAGGGTTGGGCAACGCGTTAAGCTCCCTGGAGGCAGCTGTGAAAATAGCGATTCTTTCCCGAGATGGCTCGCTTTACTCTTGCAAACGTCTGCTTGAGGCCGCGCGAAAGCGTGGCCACAGCGTTGAAGTGATCGATCCGCTCTCCTGCTATATGAATATCAATCCTGGTTCGTCGGCAATACATTACCGTGGCAAACAGCTGGCCCATTTTGATGCGGTGATCCCGCGCATTGGTTCGGCGATCACCTTTTATGGCACGGCGGTGCTACGCCAGTTTGAAGTCTGTGGCAGCTATCCGTTGAATGAGTCTGTGGCCATCACCCGCGCGCGTGACAAGCTGCGGTCGCTGCAGTTGCTGGCCCGACAGGGCATTGATATGCCGGTTACCGGCTTTGCCCATTCGCCTGATGACACCAGCGATTTGATCAAAATGGTCGGTGGCGCACCGCTGGTGGTGAAGCTGGTGGAAGGCACTCAGGGAATTGGTGTGGTGCTGGCGGAAACGCGTCAGGCAGCCGAAAGTGTCATTGATGCTTTCCGTGGATTGAATGCGCATATTCTGGTGCAGGAATTCATTAAAGAAGCTGAAGGTCGGGATATTCGCTGCCTGGTGATTGGCGGTGAGGTAGTGGCGGCCATTGAGCGGTCAGCGAAAGAAGGGGATTTCCGTTCTAACCTTCATCGCGGCGGCACTGCACGCAGCATTGAAATTACCGGACGCGAGCGCGAAATGGCGATTAACGCGGCGGCGACGTTGGGATTAGATGTCGCGGGCGTGGATATTCTACGGGCGAAACGTGGGCCGCTGGTGATGGAAGTGAACGCCTCTCCCGGGCTGGAAGGAATTGAAAAGACAACCGGTTTGGATATTGCCGCAATGATGATTGGCTGGATTGAGCAACAGGCGCGCCCCGGCTTCTGTCTGAAAACCGGCGGATAAGCGCATATTTCTGTCACAATCGTGGTGTTTAACGGTGTTTTTCCGTAAGCTAGGCCGCAATTTTAAGGCGGTAAGAGAGAAAGCACATGGATTCACTCGTCGTTCCAGATATTGACGTGATACGACGTTGGCTGGATCAGCAAAGCATCACCTGGTTTGAGTGCGACTCTTGTCAGGCGCTTCACCTGCCGCATATGCAAAATTTCGACGGGGTGTTTGATGCCAAGCTCGATTTGGTCGACAACGTCATTCTGTTTTCAGCGCTGGCAGAGGTTAAACCTACTGCGCTGATCCCGCTGGTTGGCGATCTTTCGCAGATTAACGCCAGCTCGCTGACCATTAAGGCCTTCCTGGATATTCAGGATGACAACTTGCCAAAGCTGATCGTTTGCCAGTCATTGACGGTCGCTGCGGGCATCACCTACGGGCAATTTGCGCACTTTATGAAGCAGAGTGAAGAGCAAATCTCGATGGTGGTTCTGGAAGCGTTTGCCAACCAACTGTTGATCCCAGGCGAGGAAGACGAGCGTACCGAAATCGTCTCTTCCCATTCGATCCTGCACTAAATTCCATCCTGTCTTCTTTGTCGGGTTGATCGCTGATTAACCCGTCCTCCGCTTTGCCTGCCGTTTATTTATTCAATCACTTTTAACTGTTGCTATTTTCCCCAGTTGATTCGCCTGAACAACCGTTTTTTATTCTGCTTTATAGCCTAAAATGCCAGATATCTGTCGCCGTTTATGCCACCTTTGGCGTATCACATAGAGGAAACATGCATTAAAAATCGATAAAAGGCGTTTTTTACCCGGAGGGCTGGCCTGAGGGAAGCAGGGGGGCTATTCTTGCCAGGCTGCATATCGCATGCAACGTCGCTTCAGGTATAGGTTTTTTCTATTTAACAGCACCATGAATAGTCATTCATTATAGGGCCATGTTCTGGCCGGCTGAGCCTGTGCCTCTGTTTGTAATTATCCCTGTTCAGGAGAATGGAAAACATGTTCAACCAACGTAAGAAATGGTTGTCAGGTGTGGTTGCTGGCGTGTTGATGGCGGTTTCCGCTGGCGCAGGTGCTGCTGATAAGACGCTGCATGTCTATAACTGGTCAGACTATATTTCCCCGGATACCGTACCGAACTTTGAAAAACAAACCGGTATCAAAGTGGTCTATGACGTGTTTGACTCCAACGAAGTGCTCGAAGGCAAGCTGATGGCCGGTAGCACCGGTTATGACGTGGTGGTGCCGTCTTCCAGCTTCCTGGCGCGTCAGCTGCAGTCTGGCGTCTTCCAGCCTCTGGATAAAAGCAAACTGCCTAATTACAAAAACCTCGATCCGGACATATTGAAAAAGCTGGATCAGCACGATCCGGGCAACAAGTACGCCATCCCTTACCTGTGGGCAACCACCGGTATCGGTTATAACGTCGATAAAGTTAAAGCGGCGCTGGGCAAAGATGCCCCGGTCGACAGCTGGGATCTGGTGCTGAAACCGGAAAACCTGGAAAAACTGAAAAGCTGCGGCGTGTCGTTCCTTGATGCACCGGAAGAGATCTTCGCCACCGTGCTGAACTACCTCGGCAAAGATCCGAACAGCACCGATTCTAAAGATTACTCTGGTGCGGCCACCGACCTGCTGCTGAAGCTGCGTCCGAGCATCCGTTATTTCCACTCTTCTCAGTACATTAACGACCTGGCAAATGGCAACACCTGCGTGGCGATTGGCTGGGCGGGTGACGTTCTGCAGGCGAAAAACCGCGCGATTGAAGCGAAAAACGGCGTTCACCTGGCGTACAGCATTCCTAAGGAAGGTGCGCTGGCGTTCTTCGATATGCTGGCTATCCCTAAAGATGCCAAAAACGTCGATGAAGCTTACCAGTTCCTCAACTACCTAATGGAGCCGAAGGTCATCGCTGACGTCTCTAACAAGATGTTCTATGCCAACGGCAACAAAGCTTCCGTGCCGCTGATCAATGAAGATATCCGCAACAACCCGGGCATCTTCCCAACGCCAGAAACGATGGCGAAACTTTTCGTGCTGAAAGTACAGGATCCGAAACTTGACCGTGTGCGTACGCGCGCATGGACTAAAGTTAAAAGTGGTAAGTAACAGACATTAGTGAATTTGACTCACTTTTGATCGTGCAACAGAGGCGCAGTAACTGGCCTCTGTTTTGTCTTTTATACGGCTGAGAGGCCGTATTCTCCCAAGCCGCCGGAGAGTAATGGTAGTGAACGACGCGATCCCCCGTCCGCAACAAAAAGCAGCCAAGGCCTTAACGCCCCTGCTTGAGATCCGCAATCTGACCAAGTCTTTCGACGGTCAACATGCGGTTGATGATGTCAACCTGACCATCTACAAAGGTGAGATTTTTGCACTGCTTGGCGCCTCAGGCTGCGGCAAATCGACGCTGCTGCGGATGCTGGCAGGATTCGAGCCACCAACCTCCGGGCAGATTATGCTGGATGGCCAGGATCTCTCCCACGTGCCGCCTTACCAGCGCCCAATCAATATGATGTTTCAGTCTTATGCGCTGTTCCCGCACATGACGGTGGAACAGAATATCGCCTTCGGCCTGAAGCAGGACCGGCTGGCAAAAGACGAGATCACCAGCCGCGTGGCAGAAATGCTGACGCTGGTACATATGCAGGAGTTTGCCAAACGCAAACCGCATCAACTTTCCGGCGGTCAGCGTCAGCGCGTGGCATTGGCCCGCAGTCTGGCTAAACGTCCTAAGCTGCTGTTGCTGGATGAGCCAATGGGCGCGCTGGATAAGAAACTGCGTGACCGTATGCAGCATGAAGTGGTCGATATTCTGGAGCGCGTCGGCGCAACCTGCGTGATGGTGACCCACGACCAGGAAGAAGCGATGACCATGGCCGGCCGTATTGCGATCATGAACCGTGGCAAATTCGTGCAGATCGGCGAGCCGGAAGAAATTTATGAGCATCCGACCACCCGCTACAGCGCGGAATTTATCGGATCGGTAAATCTGTTCGAAGGGATCTTACGTGAGCGTCAGGCCGACGGTCTGGTGATTGAAAGCCCAGGGCTGATCCATCCGCTGAAGGTCGATTCTGATGCTTCTGTGGTAGACGGCGTGCCGGTGCACGTCGCGCTGCGTCCTGAGAAAGTGATGCTGTGTGAAGAGGTGCCGACGGACGGTTGCAACTTCGCGGTCGGTGAAGTGGTGCACATTGCCTATCTGGGCGATCTGTCGATTTACCATGTGCGCCTGCGCAGCGGTCAGATGATCAGTGCACAGTTACAGAATGCCCATCGCTTCCGCAAGGGTGCGCCAACCTGGGGAGACGAAGTGCGTCTCTGTTGGGAAGCGGACAGTTGTGTGGTTCTGACGGTGTAGTGGGGGAGTGATGAGCGAGAATTCTTCGAGAACGACCGAGCCACCAACCCGACAGCAGGGTGCTTTTAGCGCCCTTCTCGGCCGGTTGCAGATGAAACAGGGCCGCAAGCTGGTTATTGCACTGCCTTATTTGTGGCTGATACTGCTGTTCCTGCTGCCATTTTTGATCGTGCTGAAAATCAGCTTCGCTGATATTGCGCGCGCGATCCCACCGTATACCGATTTAGTGACCTGGGCCGATGGTCAGCTGACCATGGTGATGAATCTGGGCAACTACATCACGCTGACAGACGATCCGCTGTATATGGATGCGTATCTGCACTCGTTGCAGGTCGCCGCGATCTCGACGGTGGTTTGTCTGCTGATTGGCTACCCGCTGGCGTGGGCAGTGGCGCACAGTTCACCGTCAACGCGTAACATTCTACTGTTACTGGTGATCCTGCCTTCCTGGACCTCGTTCCTGGTGCGGGTGTATGCCTGGATGGGCATTCTGAATGACAACGGTATTCTGAACCGCTTCCTGATGTGGACCGGCATTACCGATCATCCGATCGCCATTCTGTATACCAATCTGGCGGTTTATATCGGCATCGTGTACTGCTATTTACCGTTTATGGTGTTGCCGATTTATACCGCGTTAACGCGTATCGATTATTCGCTGGTAGAAGCGTCGCTGGACCTTGGCGCGCGTCCGATGAAAACCTTTTTCAGCGTGATTGTGCCGTTGACCAAAGGCGGTATTATCGCCGGCTCCATGCTGGTGTTTATCCCTGCGGTGGGTGAGTACGTGATCCCGGAACTGTTGGGCGGCCCTGACAGTATTATGATTGGTCGCGTGCTCTGGCAGGAGTTCTTTAATAACCGTGACTGGCCGGTAGCGTCGGCACTGGCGGTGATTATTCTGCTGATTTTGATCCTGCCGATTATCTGGTTCCATAAGCATCAGAATAAAGAGCTGGGGGAAACGAAATGACCACCTTACCCACCATTCGTTCTCCATGGCGCACGGCAATCCTCGTGGTGTGCTTCTTCTTCCTGTACGCGCCGATGGCGTTGCTGGTGATCTATTCGTTTAACTCGTCGCAGCTGGCGGCATGGGAGAGTTTCTCCCTGCACTGGTATAACGTGTTGTTCCATGATGATGCGATGATCAGCGCGGTGACCCTGAGCCTGAGCATTGCCGCGCTGGCGGCTACGGCGGCGTCGGTACTGGGCACCATTGCGGCGGTGATAATCGTGCGGTTCGGTCGCTTCAAAGGCTCAACCGGCTTTGCGTTTATGCTGACCGCGCCGTTGGTGATGCCTGATGTGATCACCGGCCTGTCGTTACTGCTGCTATTTGTGGCGATGGCCAATACCTTTGGCTGGCCTGCCGACCGTGGAATGCTGACCATCTGGCTGGCGCACGTCACCTTCTGTACCGCTTATGTTGCGGTGGTCATCAACTCGCGTCTGCGCGAGCTTGACCGCTCCATTGAAGAAGCGGCGATGGATTTGGGTGCCACGCCGTTGAAGGTGTTCTTTGTGATTACCGTTCCGATGATCGCCCCGGCGATTGTCACCGGCTGGCTGCTGGCCTTTACGCTGTCGCTGGATGACCTGGTAATTTCCAGCTTTGTCACCGGGCCAGGTGCAACCACCTTGCCGATGCAGATCTTTGCCACGGTTCGCCGTGGGGTGAACCCGGAAATTAACGCGCTGGCGTCGTTAATCCTGTTTGTGGTGGGCATCGTGGGCTTTATCGCCTGGCGCTTTATGGCGCACGAAGAGAAACAGCGGCTGCGAGATATCCAGAAGGCGCGAGGCGGTTAAGTAGCGTTAGCGCTGTGTAAGGCGATGTTTGCTGCCACCCACTGTCGTCTTGGGTGGCGGCAAACTGTCAGAGCGAGGCTATCCGAGAACCTTCTGCACGCAGGCTTTAAACACCTTGATGCCGACAGGCAGTGAGTTCAGGTCGAAATGCATATCGGGATGATGCAGACCCGGAACTAAACCGGTCCCTAATCCCCAAAAACCAGATTTAACTTGCGGGCGCTGCACGGCGTAGTGGAAGAAGTCTTCGCTTCCCGGCGTGGAACGGACCGGCATCAACGCCTCTTCACCCAGCACCTCTTTGATTGACGCCGAAATCAGCGCGGTCATCTCATCATCAATCTCTGCCGCTGGCATCGATTTCAGTACGACGATATTCGCGGTTGCGCCATAGGCGGCGACGCTGTGCTGAACGGCTTTTTCTACCCGCGCCTGCAATACCTCCATATCTTCATTTTCCGCTGCGCGAAGATCGAATACCACGCGAGCTTCGTCGGGAATTGAGTTGGTCACGCCGGCATCGCACAGGAAGCGAGTGGCTTTTGCACTCCAGCTCTTACCGGGTGCCATATGCACGCCATTAACGGCCTGCACTGCGGCGGCTCCGGCATCAAGGGCATTAATCCCAAGGTGAGGACGCGCGCCGTGTGCCGTCTGGCCGCGGATGGTCGCCTCAATGGTCACACAGGCGGAATAATAGACAGCCGGAATGGCTGTGCCGACCGCACACTCTTCTGCCGGACGCAAATGGAAACCCAGAATCATGTCAACATCGTCTATTGCGCCGCCGGCAATCATCGCCAGCGCACCGGTGCCTAACTCTTCTGCAGGCTGGAAGATCAGCTTCAGACGGCCTTTTTTCACCGCACCTTCAGCAATCAACTCTTGTCCCGCGGTCAGCACGACCGAGGAGTGGCCGTCATGACCACAGGTATGCCGTGCGCAGGCTTCGCCATTAATGATATGGCCCAGTGCATCCATGTCTGCCCGCAGAGCGAGGGTAGGGCCCGGCACGCCGCTGTCCAGCACGGCGACGATACCCGTGGTGCCATTAAAGTTGTCCTGCACCGCATAACCTGCTGCTTTAAGCTGCTGGCTGATATAGGCAGAGGTTTTAAATTCCTGGAATCCCAGTTCCGGGATCTCATGCAGATAAGCGTAATGTTCTAAAACTTTTAACACGTTAAGCACTCCATTTATCAGTTATCAGGCAACCACTCGCATGACCAACATCGAGATGACCGCATTCAGGATGCTGGTCACCATCAGCAGTGGCCAGTACTTCTTCGGCACGTCAGACACACCCAGCAGACGGCCCATGTATTGTAACTGTGCGCCCATCAGGAAAATGGCCGGGGTCAAAATGGTGATGTCGGCGCCGGTCAGTATTCCCTTCGCCAGCAGACTGACCGCCACGCCAGTGCCGGCAGAGGAAGAGAGCCATGCGGTCAGCAGCACGGTGATGGCTTCACCAGGCAAGCCAAAAAGTCCCATCACCGGCGCGAAAACCTTACCAATAAAGCCCATAATCCCGAGTAAATTTAGCATCTCCGCAATCACATACGCCATCACCACATTCGGCAATAAATTATGGATGGCGATGTGGAAACCTTTGCGGGCACCCACAACGAATATATCGAACGGGTTGTTGCTCACCAGAGTCTGAGGTTTATTCTGCATGCTGGAAATCTCGCTTGTAGACGGTATTCAGGATCAGGCGAACAAAGGCCGCGCCGACAAATTTCAGGACGAACATGACGATCAGCGGGATCAATACCGGAATCGACAGTGAAACAAAGAGTGCTGAGCCAATGGCAAAATAGTTATTGATTAATCCCGCACCGGAATACTGCCAGGCCGCCATAATAACCACGTCCTTTTTGCTGATTTGCTTCTCGTCATACAGTTCTTTGGTTAATGCCGCGCCTGCATCGGTACTTTGCAAATCGGTAATTAGCGCCAGGCCGGATCGACCCGGCAAACCTAAAACAGGTTTTAATAACGGCGTGAGTAATTTATGCGCAGCGCGGATGGCGCCGTAATGGGTGAATATTTCCAGCAGACCCAGCGCCAGCATGACGGTGGGAACCAGTGACAGCGCAAAGAGAAAACCGGCTTTGGCACCCAGGCCACCTTCGCCGACGAAGGTGCTGTGAGCGCCCGCTTGCAGCGTGCCGAACTTGCCACCAAGGCTGGTAAAATCAAACGCGCCAAGCCACTTCATTCCGTCTACGTTATAGAATAAACCGGAGAAAAATAATAATGCGACCAGCAACGCCAGATAGGCCCCCATGCCGACGGTGACTCTGGCTGGCGAACACTTTATCTCTTCCTTCATCAACGCTTCTCCTCCCAAAAATAGAAAAATGCTAATAACGCAGCAAAAAAGGTGGCCTGAGTGGCACTTTTTTGATAATTGCGCTAAAAATAACCTGTTGTCTTTCAGGTAATGATAAATTGCAGAGTTCGTGCCAGTGTGACTAAATTAAACAAAATAACTGCCGATAAAGCCTTATTACCCCCATCGTTGCGTATGAAGGCGTAATAAAAAAACATCGCGTAATGCCGACGTTCAATATTTATCCAGCCTTATTTATCGTGAAATCAGGCAACAGGTCGGTGGACCCCACTATTGCGCACGTGCACTGTTTTGGGGCGGAGCAACAGGTTGGTCAGGAGAGTGTCATGTCAGAGGTGTTCAGAGAGGGTAAGGCAGTCCTGAAATCACCGTCTTCAATTCCTGTGGCGGTGCTGGTGGCGGGCATTGCGGTGATCGCTACGCGCGTACTCGGCGTGGCCTTGCAGATGCATGACTTAGGTCTGAGCGAAGTCATGAGCTTTGTTTATCGTAGTGCTCAGGCGTGGAACTCGACGCTAATTTTTATCGCCAGCCAACTGATCTTCTTTTTTGAGCTGCGTTGCGCGGTTGCGATGATGCGTGGGAAAAATTGGGGACGTTGGGGTTTTGTGATTTCTCAAATCACCGTGTTGATCTATATGTTTTGCGCGTCGATGGGCTGGATCTATCCTGAGCTGTTTAGCGTCAGTGGCGAAAACAACCTGCAAATCATTCATCTGCTGATATCGCAGAAGTTGCCCGACCTGCTGATTATCCTGCTGCTGTTTATGCCTGACAGCAGCCGGGCATTTTTTCGGCAGCGCTGAACAGGCGGCACGACAGAATCCGACCCCTTGTCGGCTGAGGGATCAATACCCCTTTTTTAAGCTAAGCCGCCGTGCCAAACCAGCGGTGACGAAGCTTTTCCAGCGTACCGTCATCTTTCAGGCTTTGCAGCGCGTCATTCAGGCTGTCCCGCAGCTCGGTATTACCCTTGCGCACCGCAATACCCAGTCCTGAACCGAAGAAGCGGCTGTCTGTGATAGGATCGCCGACTTCGGCCAGCTGCGGATTGGTTTTCAGTAGTTCCTTCACCGCCAGCGTATCGCCAAAAATGCCGTCCAGCCTGCCGTTACGGATATCCAGTAACGCATTCTGATAATTGTCGTAGGTGACGGTAATGATCTCCGGCCAGGCCGTCATCAAATAGGCCTGTTGAGTGGTCTCCGCACCGATGCCAATGCGCTTGCCTTTCAGCTGTTCAATATTGCTGTACTGACCTGCCCTGGCGACCAGCGTGCCGGAATTTGTAAAATAAGGCTGAGTAAATTCGACCGTTTTCTTGCGTTCATCGGTGATATCCAGACCGGAGATGATCGCATCATAACGGCGGAACTTTAATGACGGCAGCAGGCGTTCGAAGGTGTTATTGGTAAAAATGCACTGTTTTTGCATCCGGTCGCACAGGGCTTTCGCCAGATCGATATCGAATCCGACCAGCTGATTTTCAGCAGTAAGAAACTCAAAGGGAGGATTGTTAGCGTTAGAAGCAAAACGCAGCGGTTCCGCTGCCTGGGCACAGGCACATATCGAGGTCAGTAGTAGGGTAAATACAAACTTAAGCATCACGTACCGTCCTTGCGGTCACTTTACCTGACCATTATGCCGTGGGTGATGACTGGGCTATCCGCTGATTAACCGCTAAAGAAGGGCTGTTTCTTAACGATACCGGTGACCTGCACCGGCATCGATCAGTTTCTGCGTTCAAAGGCCAGCGCGCGGCGTTCAATCATCCGCATCATTAAGGTGAGTAAGCCGTTTACGCACAGGTAAATCAGGCCTGCGGCTGCAAACACCGTGACATCGTAGGTGCGGCCATACAGCAATTGACCGTGCCCCATCACTTCCATCAGGGTGATGGTGTAGGCCAGCGAGGTACTTTTGAACACCAGCACCACTTCATTGGAGTAAGAGGAGAGGGCGCGCTTAAAGGCATAAGGCAGCAGGATGCGCAGCGTTTCTTTGCGGTTCATGCCCAGCGCGGCACAGGACTCCCATTGACCGGCAGGGATCGCCCGCATCGCGCCATAGAACAGCTGCGTGGTATAGGCGGCGCTGTTCAGCGACAGTGCCAGCAGCGCGCAGAGCCATGGCTGCGAGAGTAAATGCCATAACCAGGGAATGCCCTGAATCGACGGAAACTGTCCTGGCCCATAATAGATCAGGAAGATTTGCACCAGCAGCGGTGTGCCGGTAAACAGGGTGATATAGCCCCTGATCACCAGTCGCAGCACCGGCACTTTCAGCGATAAAATCACCGTGAAAATCAGCGCGAACACCAGTGCCAGGATCAGCGACGCGACGGTCAGCGTCAGACTGGTATGCAGGCCTTTCAGCAGTTCGGGTAAATAGCTCAACATCAGGTATTCCCCTGCTCAAAACGGGTCGCACGGGCATCAATACGCTTCAGCACCTGTTGGCTCAATAAGGTGATCACCAGATAAATCGCCGCGGCCATCAGATACCAGGTAAAGGGCTCCTGGGTGCGTGCCGCGATGCTTTTGGTCTGCAACATAATATCGTTCACGCTGATCAGCGAAACCAGCGCCGTATCTTTCAGCAGCACCAGCCACTGATTACCCAAGCCTGGCAGGGCATGACGCCACATTTGCGGCAGGATCAGGCGGAAGAATATGGCCGGGGTTTTCATGCCCAGCGCCTGTCCCGATTCCCACTGCCCCACAGGGACCGCTTTCAGCGCGCCGCGAAGGGTCTGAGAAGCGTAGGAGGAGTAAAGGATCGACAGGGCGATCACTCCGCAAAGAAACGGGCTGACGTCGAAGTTCTGAATATTCACCTGCACCGGGAAGCTGAACAGCCCCAGATTGATGGTGAAACCATCAGACAAGGTAAGCAGCAGTTGCGAGGCGCCAAAATAGACGAACAGCACCACGAGGATCTCCGGCAGGCCACGGAATAGCGTAACCAGACCGGTACCCAGCCAGGCGACCGGACGCCAGCGGGCCGATTCCCAGGCGGCGAAAATCATCGCCAGAATCAGCCCAACCACCAGTGCAGAAACGGCAAGGCCGACGGTCATGCCGGCGGCGCTTGCTAAAGGAGTGAATTCATTCATTCAGAAATTACTGCTGAAACCATTTGCTGTAGATGGTTTTGTAGGTGCCGTCAGCCTTCACTTTGTCCAGGGCGGTGTTGAACTGGCCCTGCAACTCGGCGTTACCCTGACGAACAGCGATGCCCAGACCGGTGCCGAAGTAAGCCTTATCCGTCACTTTCTCGCCCACTGGTGCCAGGTTTGCGTTCTGCTTCAGCCACTCGTTCACCACCGCAGTGTCACCGAATACGGCATCAATACGGCCATTTTTCAGATCGAGTATCGCATTCTGATAGCTGTCATAAGGAACGGCATTCACGCCGGTCATTTTTTCGGTCAGGTATTTCTGATGCGTGGTGCCGTTCTGTACGCCAACACGTTTGCCTTTCAATGCATCAACCGAAGCCACTTTGCCTTTCTGCGCAATAAACAGGGCAGAGTTGTCATAGTAAGCTTTGGAGAAAAGAACCTGTTTCTCACGCTCAGGCGTGATGTCCATGCCGGCCATTATCGCGTCAAAACGACGGAATTTCAGGCTTGGGATCAGGCTGTCGAATGCCTGGTTGGTGAAGGTACAGGTTGCGTTCATTTCACGGCACAGCGCGTTAGCCAAATCGACATCAAAGCCCTGAATTTTGTTATCGGAATCGACAAATTCAAACGGAGGATAAGAGGCTTCGGTAGCAAAACGAATGGTCTGCGCGGCGCTGGCGCTCAGGCTTAAACCCGCTAACAGTGCGGCAAGTACGACTTTTTTCATCATTATACCCTGCATTAGTGCGATAGATAATTGGCAAACGCGTCGGTTTGCGGCTGTGTAAAGCGGCTGGCATCACCCTGTTCGACCACGTAACCGTTTTCCATGTACACCACGCGGCTGGCGGTTTTACGCGCCACTTCCACTTCGTGGGTCACGATAACCTGGGTGATGTTAGTCTGCGCCAGTTCCTGAATGATCGACACGATCTGGGCGGTGATTTCCGGATCCAGCGCGGCGGTGGGTTCATCGAACAGCAATACCGCCGGCTCCATCATCAACGCTCTGGCAATCGCCACGCGTTGCTGTTGTCCACCGGAAAGGTGCAAAGGATAGCGGTCAGCGAATGTGGTCAGACGCAGGCGATCCAGCAGTTTACCGGCGCGGGCATGCGCCTGATCTTTACTCAGCCCCAGCACGCGGCAGGGCGCTTCGATCAGGTTCTGCATCACCGTCAGGTGCGGCCAGAGATTGTATTGCTGGAAAACCATACCCACGTTTTGACGCAGCTCGCGGATGGCCGCGTCTGACGGGGTTTTACTGAAGTCGATTTGATGACCCGCAATGCTCAACGTGCCGGAACGCGGCATCTCAAGCAAATTGAGAACGCGCAGCAGAGAGCTCTTACCGGCACCGCTTGGACCCAGCAGAACCAGCGTTTCGCCCTCAGGGCACGCCAGTTGAATGTCGAACAGTGCCTGATGGGCACCATAAAAGCAGTTAATACCGTTTAGTTGAATACTCATGCGCAAAAAGTGAATAGCAATTGATGCTGCGAATCTTAACGTTGACGGCATACTTATGCAATCATCGTGCGTGAAAATACCTTTATGCCTGCTGTAAACTAAAAGGCTAGCACAAGATCGCGTGCTTTAAGCGGATTTACCCGGGAAGATGCAAGAACTGCGAGAGCGATCGTGCCATCGGGCGATGGCACGACACTGAGAGGCACTACTTCAGCAGCAACTGGCTCAGCGAGCCGCCCTGCAGATGCGGATTCGGGCTGTTGTAGCGCACGTCGTCGACTGCCCAGCAAGTGCCTTCGCGCACCATCAGCACTTCATCCTGCCACTCTACCGGCTTGCTGCCATCACGAGTGAGCGTCACGCGCAGCGGAATGTTGCGTGCATCGCTATTCGGAATGGTCGACGCATCGGCCACGCTGGCTGAGGTTGGGCCAACCGATAAACTTGAGAAGATATCACCCTGATTTAACTCAGACGCGCGAGTGGTGTCGCTGTTGGCTTTCAGCAAGGTGGCATACAGTTTATCGCTGAGATAAGGGCGGTATTTGGCCAGCTGTTGCGCCGTCGGCATCCCCTGAGTCGGCTCTTTCAGGCGCAGATCATAGAACTGCTGAGCGACAGAATCCGGGCCGCCATCGACGCAAGGCCCCATACGCGTACCAATGTCCTTATACGCGGGTTGTACCGTGGTACAGGCACTGAGAAGCAGCGCCATTGGAGCCAGTGCAGCAATCGCTTGGTATTTCATCTTGATTTCCTTATTGTTTCTGGATGACGGTTTTTAGCATAGAGTATAGCCGCTCTGCTTAACCAGAAGGGCTACACTGGGAAAGAACAACAAAAGGAGAGCATTCAATGATGCGTCTGTTGATATTGGCAGTTTTTTCGCTGCTGCTGAGCGCCTGTGGTTCATCAGGCTTCGAGTCGCATTCCGGCTACACTGTTGATACCCGCCATCCCGCGTATGGCGCCCGTCCCCGTATTAAGGTGCTGGTGATCCACTACACCGCGGAAGATTTCCCCAGCTCGCTGGCCACGCTCACCGACCGTGACGTAAGCGCACACTACCTGATTCCGGCGAAACCAGTGCAGAAATCACATCAGCCGGTGGTGTTTCGTCTGGTACCAGAGTCACAGCTTGCCTGGCATGCGGGCCCCAGCTTCTGGCGGGGAGCCTCCCGATTAAATGATACCTCGATCGGTATCGAGCTGGAGAATCAGGGCTACAGGCGAACGTCTGCTGGCCCAATCTGGTACCCGTTTGCGCCGTCTCAGATTGCGGCGCTGGCCCCGTTGGCAAGAGATATCGTTCAGCGTTATAACATCCAGCCGCAGGATGTTGTCGGTCATAGCGACATTGCGCCACAGCGTAAGCAGGATCCTGGCCCACTATTCCCCTGGCAATGGCTGGCAGAGCAGGGGATTGGCGCCTGGCCGGATGCCGGACGGGTCAGTTTTTATCTGGCGGGCAGAGCGGCGGAGCAACCGGTCGATCACGCCTATTTGCTGACGCTGCTTTCGCTTTATGGTTATCAGGCCAGCCCGGAGATGACGGCAGACGAACAGCGTAAGGTGATTGCGGCTTTCCAGATGCATTTCCGCCCCGCAAATTATTCAGGGCTGCCTGATGCGGAAACGGAAGCGACGGTGAGAGCGTTGCTGGAAAAGTACGGCGAAGGTTAGGGTGCCGGGACAGTAAAAAGCCCATTCCCCGGGTGGGAGTGGGCTGTGAAGGGTTACGCGGCGAGGAACGCCTTCCACTGCGCCACCAGCGTTTCCAGCGCGTGGCGGTCGATATCCAGATGGGTCACCAGACGCGTGACCGCGCCGGTGCTGATCAGGATATTCTGCTGCTTCATCCACGCTTTCAACGGTTCAATCTGCGCGTCTGGCAGTCTTACAAACACCATATTGGTGTCCTGACGGGACACATCCACGCCAATCACTTTTAGCTGCTCAGCCAGCCAGGCGGCATTGTCGTGGTCGTCTTTCAGGCGGGCGACGTTATGTTCAAGTGCATAAAGGCCTGCAGCCGCCAGAATGCCTGACTGACGCATTGCGCCGCCGGTCATTTTACGCCAGCGACGGGCGCGCTGAATGTATTCGGCGCTGCCACATAGCAGTGACCCCACCGGCGTGCCCAGGCCTTTCGACAGGCAGATAGTCAGGGTGTCGCAGTAGCGCGTCAGGGCTTCCAGCTCAACCCCGAGTGCCACGCTGGCGTTAAAAATACGCGCACCGTCGACATGCAGTGCCAGCTTGTGCTGACGGGTGAATTCCCAGGCGTCTTTCAGATAGGCAATCGGCAGGACTTTACCATTATGGGTGTTCTCAAGGCTGAGCAGTTTGGTCATCGCGAAGTGGAAATCGTCAGGCTTGATAAACTGCGCCACGATATCCAGCGGAAGCGTGCCGTCAGCGGCCGCCAGAATCGGTTGTGGCTGAATGCTGCCCAACACTGCCGCACCACCAGCCTCGTACTTATAGTTATGCGCCAGCTGGCCGACAATATACTCCTCTCCACGCTGACAATGGCACAGCAGCGCGATCAGGTTAGCCTGGGTGCCCGTGGGTAAAAACAGGGCAGCTTCTTTGCCGGTTAACTGCGCGGCCCTGGCTTCAAGTGCATTGACCGTTGGGTCATCGCCGTAAACATCATCCCCGGTTTCTGCGGCCATCATCGCGGAAAGCATCGCCTGGCTGGGGCGGGTTACCGTATCACTGCGTAAATCAATCACACCTGAGCTCCTCTAATGAAAACGGACGCCGTAGCGTCCGTAAAAAAAGACCTGCAAATGTTTTACCGCAGCCAGTTGGTTTTTGCCAGTTCAACCACTTCGTCACCACGGCCATTAATCACCGCCCGCAGCATATACAGGCTGAAGCCTTTCGCCTGCTCCAGCTTGATTTGCGGCGGCATGGCCAGCTCATCTTTGGCGGTCACCACATCGACCAGCACCGGACCATCATGATTCAGTGCTTCCTGCAGGGCAGCATCAAGGTCTGAGGCGCGCTCCACGCGGATCCCTTTCACGCCACAGGCGGTGGCAATCTCCGCAAAATTCGGATTTTCGAGGTCGGTACCGTCAGTCAGATAACCGCCGGCCTTCATCTCCATCGCCACAAAGCCGAGGACGCTGTTGTTGAAGATCACCAGTTTCACCGGCAGTTTCAACTGAGCCACCGTGAGGAAATCACCCATCAGCATACTGAAGCCGCCATCGCCACACATTGCAATCACCTGACGTTGCTTGTCCAGCGATTGCGCGCCCAGAGCCTGTGGCATGGCGTTAGCCATCGAGCCATGGTTAAAAGAGCCAATTAACCGGCGTTTGCCGTTCATCTTCAGATAGCGTGCGGCCCAGACGGTCGGCGTACCGACGTCACAGGTAAATATGGCATCGTCGTCGGCAAAGCGACTCAACTGCTGGGCGACGTATTGTGGATGAATCGCCTGTTTGTCATTGGCGGTGGCCAGATTGTCCAGCTCTTTACGCGCATCGACATAATGCTCAAGGGCTTTATCAAGGAAGTCGCGATCCTGTTTAACTTCCAGCTGCGGTAACAGTGCGGCGAGCGTGGTTTTGATATCGCCAATTAACGCCATATCGACGTGACTGTGCGATCCAATGCTGCCCGGATTGATATCGATCTGAATGATTTTCGCATCGGCAGGATAGAACGCCCGATAAGGGAACTGCGTGCCCAGCAACACTAAGGTGTCCGCGTTCATCATCGCATGGAAGCCTGACGAGAAGCCGATCAGCCCGGTCATACCAACGTCATAAGGATTATCGTATTCCACATGCTCTTTGCCGCGCAGCGCGTGAACGATCGGCGCTTTCAGCGTCTCAGCCAGCTTGACGACTTCCGCATGCGCGCCGGCACATCCGCTGCCGCACATCAGGGTGATGTTCTGTGAATCATTCAGCAGTTCGGCCAGCCTGGCCATCTCAGTGGCTTGCGGTTGCACCACGGGCAACTGAGGCGGATACCAGTTAGCCGTCGCACCTTCCGGTGCCAGCTTCAGCGCGACATCACCCGGCAGCACCACCACGGACACACCGCGATTAAGAATGGCTTTGCGCATGGCGATGCCCAGTACCTGCGGTAACTGCTCCGGGTTGGAGACCAGCTCGCAGTAGTGGCTGCATTCGCGGAACAGTTCCTGCGGATGGGTTTCCTGGAAATAGCCGCTGCCAATTTCGCTGGAAGGAATGTGCGCGGCAATCGCCAGTACCGGTACGCGGTTGCGGTGACAGTCAAACAAGCCGTTGATCAGGTGCAGGTTGCCGGGGCCACAGGAACCGGCACACACCGCCAGTTCGCCGCTGATTTGTGCCTCGGCACCGGCGGCAAAGGCGGCCACTTCTTCATGGCGGGTGGGCATCCATTCGATGGTGCCCATTTTGTTCAGGCTGTCGCTCAGCCCGTTCAGGGAATCTCCGGTGACTCCCCAGATGCGTTTTACCCCGGCGCTTTCTAACGTTTTCGCCACAAGGGCGGCTACGGTCTGTTTCATGCCTTTCTCCGTTTGGCTTATCTCAAATTAGTCAGAGTAAAGCATAGACGAAGGCGGGGCGTTGTCAGGGCGAGGGCGGTAGTCAAACGTGCGGTTTACGGCAGCCCGCAGGCTGCCAGAGACTCAGGAGGAGAACAGCGCGATCAGTATGGGGGCAAACAGGCTCAGCAGAAAGCCGTGAACAATGGCCGCCGGTACGATCTCCGTTCCGCCGCTGCGTTGCAGCACGGGAAGGGTAAAATCCATTGAGGTAGCGCCACACAGCCCAAGCGCGCTTGAGCGGTGACGTGAGATCAGCGCCGGGATCAGCATTATCGCCAGCAGTTCGCGCAGCAGGTCGTTAAAGAACGCCGCGCTGCCAATCACCGGCCCGAAGGATTCAGTCATCAGAATGCCCGAAAGCGAATACCAGCCGAAGCCTGACGCCATCGCCATGCCGGTTTTTAGCGGCAGGCCAAGCAATAAGGCGGTCAGCACGCCTCCGACCATCGCGCTGAGGAACACCACCATCGCCACCATCAGGCCACGACGGTTGAGGAGGATCTGGCGCAGCGTCATGCCACTGCCGCGCAGCTGTAATCCGACCAGGAACAGCAAAAACAGCAGAGCGTACTCACTGGCCAGCGAGGCAAACTTCAGCGGCGCCCAGTGGCTCAGGCCCAGCACAAATCCAATCACCACCACACCGCACAGCTTTAATGAATCCAGCGCCATATGCAGCCGTGAAGGAAGGGCTTCCTGCCGGTGTTTGTGTGTCCACGGACGGCGTGATTCCAACAACCGCAGCGCCAGCAAATTACAGATCAAGATGCAGACCGCACTGACCGCGCAGTAATGGAAAATAGACAGCAGATTGCTGCTCAGATCGTCGAGAAAGGCCAGGCTGATGCCCATAAAAAACAGGATAACGTACACCATCCAGCTGAGAAGCTTATTTACCAGTCGCAGCAAAGAGGGCTTTTTAGTCGGCAGAATGTAGCCGAGGATCAAAGGAATAAGAATGATCAGCAATCCTGAATACATGGGGCAGGTCGTCCGTGGGGAGAATTTGTGGCGTCAAGCTAGCGAAAATTCTTAGCGGAGTAAAGCAAAGTTCCCGTCTTCACCGGGCCGCGTAGGGTTACCCGTACTGGATATGGAGCATTTCCTGTATAAGCTCGGATTTTCAGAGGGTTATGATGACACTGCTCCGTTGCCGGCCGGCGTAGCGATGAATTCTGAACTGGCTCCCTTGAAAAGAGGCGTAGCAGCCCAATCTTAAAGGTATTGCCGGACGTCAGTCATAAAAATGCCAGCGTGCATGGCTGGCATTTTACTGTAGGGTTGTTCAGAATGAGGTAAGGAAAGGTCAGGCACTGACTGCCATCGCCATTTCCACAGGGACAATGAGGCTGGCATGATTGCCCTTCGGTCCCTCATGCACATCAAACTGGACTTGTTGCCCGGCTTTTAGCGTTCTGTATCCATCCATCTTGATGGTCGAGTAGTGCGCGAAGATATCTTCGCCGCCACTGACTGGACAGATAAAGCCGAAGCCTTTGGCATTATTGAACCATTTAACAGTACCCGTCTCCATGCTTCTACTTCCCTCGCAAGACATTCGAATGAGTGAGGTGGCGAGGCTTAGAGCCTCTAAGCTGGTTAAAACGCATTCAGCTTATGCCTGTACTGTAGAGATTTGGCATAGAGCGTCAAGCAAATGGGGCGTTCAAACGGGGACGAAATCATCAAAATTTGAAGCAGTTAACGCTATTGCGAATTTTGTGATGGAGGTCGCGTAGCGGCAGTTTGCAGCAAGAAATCACCGGCGTGGGCCAACATTCTGGGCGTGTTAAACTTACCCTTAAAAATGTTAGTCTGACCTGAGTAAGTAACGTGTTGAGATTGGGTACGTATGGCAAACACTAACGATTGGCTTAACTTTGAACACCTTGCAGATGACAAGCTCCGTGAAGGGCTTAAGCCACCTTCGATGTATAAAGTTATTCTGAACAATGACGATTATACACCTATGGAATTTGTTATTGACGTACTGCAAAAGTTCTTTTCTTATGATACTGAACGTGCAACGCAACTGATGCTTGCGGTCCACTACCAGGGAAAGGCGATCTGCGGTGTCTATACTGCTGAAGTGGCAGAGACCAAAGTCGCTCATGTAAATAAGTACGCCAGGGAGAACGAGCATCCGTTGCTGTGTACGCTGGAAAAAGCCTGAATAAGGCGATCTATTGGGGGAGGTGCCTATGCTCAATCAAGAACTGGAACTCAGTTTAAATATGGCTTTCGCCAGAGCGCGCGAGCACCGTCATGAGTTTATGACTGTCGAGCATTTGTTACTGGCATTGCTCAGTAACCCGTCGGCCCGCGAGGCGTTAGAAGCCTGCACGGTCGATATTGTGGCTCTCCGGCAGGAGCTCGAAGCCTTCATCGAACAAACCACCCCGGTCTTGCCGGTCAGCGAAGAAGAGCGCGACACTCAGCCGACGCTCAGTTTCCAACGCGTATTACAACGCGCCGTATTCCACGTGCAGTCATCCGGTCGTAGCGAAGTTGCGGGTGCTAACGTCCTGGTCGCGATTTTCAGCGAGCAGGAGTCACAAGCCGCTTATCTGCTGCGTAAGCACGAAGTCAGCCGTCTTGATGTGGTTAACTTCATTTCCCACGGGACGCGTAAAGATGAACCGGGTCCGGCGTCAGGTGCGGAAAACCCGGTTAACGAAGAGCAGGCAGGCGGGGAGGATCGTATGGAAAACTTCACCACCAATCTTAATCAGCTTGCTCGCGTAGGTGGGATTGACCCACTGATCGGGCGCGATAAAGAACTGGAGCGTACTGTTCAGGTACTTTGCCGTCGTCGTAAAAATAACCCGTTACTGGTGGGTGAGTCTGGCGTAGGTAAAACCGCCATTGCGGAAGGTCTGGCCTGGCGCATTGTGCAGGGTGACGTGCCGGAAGTGATGAAAGATGCCACGATTTATTCGCTGGATATCGGTTCACTGTTGGCGGGCACCAAATACCGTGGTGATTTTGAAAAACGTTTCAAAGCGCTGTTAAAACAGCTTGAGCAGGACACCAGCAGCATTCTGTTTATCGATGAGATCCATACCATCATTGGTGCCGGTGCTGCATCAGGTGGCCAGGTTGACGCCGCTAACCTGATCAAGCCGCTGCTCTCCAGCGGGAAAATTCGCGTGATGGGTTCCACAACCTATCAGGAATTCAGCAACATCTTTGAAAAAGACCGTGCGCTGGCTCGCCGTTTCCAGAAGATCGACATTACCGAACCTTCTGTCGACGAAACCGTGCAAATCATCAATGGTCTGAAGCCGAAATACGAAGCTCACCACGATGTGCGCTACACCGCGAAAGCGGTCAGAGCCGCCGTGGAGCTGGCGGTGAAATACATCAACGACCGTCATCTGCCAGATAAGGCGATTGACGTGATTGATGAGGCGGGCGCTCGCGCACGTCTGATGCCGGTCAGCAAGCGTAAGAAAACGGTTAACGTGTCGGATATCGAATCTGTGGTGGCCCGCATTGCGCGTATTCCAGAGAAGAGTGTTTCTGCCACCGACCGTGACACGCTGAAAACCCTGAGCGATCGTCTGAAAATGCTGGTATTTGGCCAGGATGATGCGATTGAGGCCTTAACCGAAGCGATCAAAATGAGTCGCGCCGGATTGGGTCAGGATCGTAAACCTGTCGGTTCGTTCCTGTTTGCGGGCCCTACGGGCGTCGGTAAAACTGAGGTGACCGTTCAGCTAGCGAAAGCGCTGGGCATTGAGCTGCTGCGTTTCGATATGTCGGAATACATGGAACGTCACACCGTCAGCCGTTTGATTGGTGCGCCTCCAGGCTATGTTGGTTTCGATCAGGGCGGCCTGCTGACGGATGCGGTGATTAAGCATCCACACGCGGTAGTTCTGCTTGATGAAATCGAGAAAGCACACCCGGATGTCTTTAACCTGCTGTTGCAGGTGATGGATAACGGTATGCTGACCGATAACAACGGCCGTAAAGCCGATTTCCGTAACGTGGTGGTGGTGATGACCACTAACGCCGGCGTCAGGGAAACTGAGCGTAAGTCAATCGGCCTTATCCATCAGGATAACAGCACCGATGCGATGGAAGAGATCAAAAAGATCTTTACGCCAGAATTCCGTAACCGTCTGGACAATATTATTTGGTTTAAACACCTCGATACCGAGGTTATCCATCAGGTTGTCGACAAGTTTATTGTCGAACTGCAGGCGCAGCTGGATGCGAAAGGCGTGTCGCTGGAAGTCAGCGATGATGCCCGGGACTGGCTGGCAGCGAAAGGGTACGATAAAGCGATGGGCGCTCGTCCAATGGCGCGTACCGTGCAGGAATGCCTGAAGAAACCGCTGGCAAACGAACTGCTGTTTGGTTCGCTGGTGGATGGCGGCTCCGTGTCGGTGGCTCTCGATAAAGAGAAAAATCAGCTGACCTATGACTTCGTTAGCGCTGAGAAGCGTAAAACGGTTGGGTCAGAACACTAAGCTGTTCGATAGTTAGAAAAAAGGCCGGATATGATATCCGGCCTTTTTTTATGGGTGCTGCGGCTACGGGCGGCAGCACGGCTGAATGCTAATTAGCGACTACGGAAGACAATGCGGCCTTTGCTCAGGTCGTACGGGGTCAGCTCAACAGTGACTTTGTCGCCCGTCAGGATGCGGATATAGTTTTTACGCATTTTACCGGAGATGTGAGCGGTAACCACGTGTCCATTTTCTAACTCAACGCGGAACATGGTGTTAGGTAACGTATCCAGTACGGTACCCTGCATTTCAATATTGTCTTCTTTGGCCATCGAATCCTCTAGGTGTTACAACCTTAGTTTTGAACCGGCAAGATAATGCCGAATTTCAAGTATTATGTAAAGAATTGTTGGTGATTTCACCAGCATCAACCCCTCTGTTACGCGTTTCGCGCAGAGGAGCTCACGATTAAAAATGTGCAGTGTACGACGTCAGCGTGGGGGAAATGCGGGCTAAAAATGGGTCTCGCATTCGCTCCTGTGCGCAATGCAAACCGAAAGACAAAGTGCGTTAATATTCCCAGCCAGGCCAATCCCGGCTCGCCAGTGACAGGAGGCGATGGGCGGACGACATACCAAACGCGCATATTATATCACTGTTATCCACTCTTGCGTGGAAAACATCGTTTAATCCCACTAAAAAAGGGTCTGCGGCCGCCAACAGTCCGCTGAAAGCGGCTGATCTGCCAGCGAGTTGACCTGATGCAGGTAATCCGCACGGCCTATCTCCTCAGCGCCAAGCGAAGCGGTATGCGGGTTCAGCACCTGGCAGTCGATCATTTTACCGCCTTGCTGCTGAAAATAGTGGCTGAATACCAACAAGGCGGTTTTTGAGGCATTTTCTCGCCGGCTGAACATCGATTCGCCACAAAAGATCTGTCCCAGCGCCAGCCCGTACATGCCGCCAACCAGTTCATTCTCATGCCAGACCTCAATCGACTGCGCATGTCCTGCCTCAAACAGCTTCAGCCAGGCGCGGCGAACTTCATTAGTTATCCATGTCCCTTCTTCACGATTGCTGGCACAGCCTTCGATAACATCATAAAAGCTGTGATTAAGCGTCACGCGGTAAGGTGACTGCTGATGAAAACGCTTCATGCTGCGGCTGAGGTGGAAGTTTTGTGGATAAAGCACCGCGCGCGGATCGGGCGACCACCACAGAATGGGATCCCCTGGTGAGAACCAGGGGAAAATGCCACGATGGTAGGCACTCAGCAGGCGGGCAGGGCTGAGATCGCCACCCATTGCCAGCAGACCGTTAGGTTCACGCAGTGCCATTTCCGGCGGTGGAAAATTGAGTGACTCCCTTGAGAGTTGGATCAGGCGCATGTTAACAGCCTCTGCGGCACGAGAGGCTATGACTATAGCGCAAACCGCTGGTGGAAATACCAGTAGCGACCGCGTTTTGAGATTAATTCGACATGATTTCCCTGCTCAATGATCCTGCCGCTATCCATAATGCAAATTTTGTCGAACTGCTTCAGGCCTTGCAGGCGGTGAGTCACCATAATCATCGTTTTGTCTTTGGCCACCTCGTGAAGTAATGCCAGAATTTGCTGCTCTGTTTCAGCATCAAGGCCTTCGGTCGGTTCATCCAGCAGCCATAAATCACCGTTATGCAGTAATGCACGCGCAAGACCCAGCCTTCTTAACTCGCCACCGGAGAGCTGGCGTCCACCTTCCCCCAGCCAGGCATTCAGCCCCAAATCATCCTGCAGCAACCCTCCAAGACCCACCTGGTTAAGGACTCCCACCAGTTGCGCGTCGCTGCTTTCCGCTGAGGCCAGCAGCAGATTTTCCCGCAGCGTGTTACTGAAAAGGTGAACACGCTGCGTGACCACGCTGGTGGCCGCACGCAGAGAAGCTTCATCCCACTGCTGTAGTGGCTGCCCGTTGAGGAGCAGGCTACCATGCTGTGGATCCCAGGCGCGGGTAAGAAGCTGGAGGAGTGTCGATTTACCGCAGCCCGTTCTGCCCAACAGCGCGACATGTTCACCTTTGGTAACGTTCAGAGAGAGGCAGTCCAGCGCAGGATGATGATTGCCATAGCTGAAGCTCAGATCCTTGATGCTCAGGGAAACGCCTTCGCGTGCTGGAAGGGGAGTGTTGGCAAAATGCACCGCGGGTTGCTGGTTAATCACTTCAGAAACCCGTGTCGCCGACGCCATCACCTGCCCCAGGTGCAGAAACGCGCCGCCGACCGGCGCTAGCGCTTCAAACGCCGCCAGAGCACAAAATACAAACAGGGCAATAAAGGCGCCAGGCTCCGTCAAATGACCGATGCCGCCCGCGCTCAGCCATAAGATCAGCACCACGGTAAAGCCGGTAATCAACGTCAGTAACCCCTGAGAGAGTCCCATCAGGCTGGCCTGACGTTGCTGCGCAGCCATCCAGCGTGCTTCAGTCTCGTCAAGATTCTGGCGGAAGAGTTTAGCCGCTCCGTATAGTGCCAGTTCTGCCTGAGCCTGTAGCCAGTCGGTCAGCTGACTACGGTATTGACCGCGTAATGCGGTCAGAGCGATACCTGCCGGCCGGCCTGCGCGATAAAACAGCGGTGGAAGCAATAGCAGCGTCAGTAACATCAGACCGCCCAATATCACCGCCAGATGCCAGTCCAGCCAGCTCAGGCCAACGGTGACTATAAGAATCACCACTAAAGCGCCAAACAATGGCGAGATGACGCGCAAATAAAGATGGTCAAGCGTATCGACATCAGCAACCAGTCTGTTTAGCAGATCACCTTTACGGTAGCCGCTTAAGCCGGCAGGGGAGAGCGGTAGCAGTTTGCTAAAGGTAAACACCCGCAGATGCTGAAGGACTCTGAATGTGCCATCGTGGCTGACCAGGCGCTCGAAATAGCGTGCTGCTGTGCGGGCTATCGCTGCACCCCTGACGCCAGCCGCTGGCAGCATGTAGTTGAAGCTGTATAAGCCGGCAAAGCCGGCCACTGAGCAAGCGGCCAGGAACCAGCCGGAAAGCGTTAACAGACCGATGCTGGCCAGCAGGGTAACAATGGCCAGCACAATTCCCAATGACAGCCGCCAGATATGACGGCGATAAAGGGCCAGAAACGGCATTAACGTTTTCATTCTATGGTCTCCTGACGCCTGGCAGCCAGTTCGGCAAAAGCACCGGGCGAACGCATAAGTTCAGCTTGGTCACCTTGCTGCAGGATTTTGCCGTTGCGCATCAGCCAGATTTCATCCCAGCGGCCCAGTTGATCCAACTGGTGGGTGATCATTAAGGTGGTCTGGCTGAAGGAGGCGGCCAGCAAGGCTTCATTAACCCGCTGTTCACTGCGACTGTCGAGGCTTGAACCGGGCTCATCAAGTAACAGGAAATGGCAGGACTTATACAGCGCCCTGGCCACCGCAACACGTTGCGCCTGACCGACTGACAGGGAAGATGCCTGCTCACCGATTTCACTTTCCAGCCCATTCGGCAACTGTGAAAGAAACTCTTTTACGCCGGCCTGCTGGCAAACGTTCTCAAGCTTGATCGGGTCAACCCGTCCGGCCAGCACAATATTCTGCCGCAACGTTGCCGCAGGGAGGTGAGGGTTCTGTCCAACCCAGGCAAGTTGCTTTTGCCAGAACTCCGGCGAGATTTCACGCAGTTCAGTCCCATTGACCCGCAGCGAGCCCTGGTAGGGCAGAAAACCCAGCAGCACGTTAAGCAGCGAGGTCTTACCCGCACCGCTTTGCCCGACCAGCGCCACGCGCATGTCAGGAAGCAAGGTGAAATTCAAGGGTCCAGCCAGTACCTTGCCATCCGGGGAAAAGATCTGCAGTTCCTGTGCCTCGAAAGTCAGGCCATCCTGCGTATCAATCACCTTTTCGCCTTGTGAAGAGGTCAGGGTTTCGCTTTGATTCAGAAAGGTTTCCAGTGCATCCGCGCCGCCGACGGCCTGCGCTTTGGCATGATAAAACGCGCCGAGATCGCGGAGTGGTTGGAAGAACTCCGGCGCGAGGATCAACGCAAGGAATCCGGCAAACAGCGTAACGCCGGAGCCATAATGGCCAAAATTGAGTTCGCCGAGGTATGAGAAGCCGAAATAGACCGCCACAACGGCGATCGACAGTGAGGCGAAGAACTCAAGCACGGCGGAAGAGAGGAAAGCCAGGCGCAGGACTTCCATGGTTCGTTGACGGAAATCTTCCGATGACTGGCGAATGCTCTCGGTTTCCGCTTCGGCACGATGGAACAGCCGTAAGGTTTCCAGCCCACGTAAACGATCGAGGAAATGGCCACTGAGCCTGGCCAGCGCTTGAAAGTTACGCCGATTGGCATCCGCCGCGCCCATACCGACCAGCGCCATAAACAGCGGTATCAGCGGCGCGGTACACAGCAAAATGAGCGCAGCGGCCCAGTTTACAGGGAACAGGGCAATCAGAATAAAGCAGGGGATAAATACGGACAGCAGCATCTGCGGCAGATAGCGGGAATAGTAATCCTGCATATCTTCGATTTGTTCCAGCAGCAGCGTGGCCCAACTGCCCGCAGGTTTACCCTGGATCCAGGCGGGTCCCAATGCACTGAGCTGGTTGAGGACCGTACGTCGGAGCGTGGTTCGGATAGCTTTGCCGCATTCGAATCCCACTTTTTCGCGTAACCAGGCCAACGCACCGCGCAGCACGAAACAGCCGAACAGCAGCACGAACGGGGTGACTAAGGCTTCTCGTGGCGTGTGATCAACAATTAACGCCTGGAGCAGTGAGGCCAGCAGCCACGCCTGACAGACAACCAGCAGGGCGCTTAACATGCCAAGCATCAGAGAGAGCCGTAACCAGCGCTTACCCAGCCCGGTTTGGCTTTTTAACCAACGGAGTAACTGTTGCTGCCGTGTTTTGTTCATGCTTTTCCAACTGAGCGTTAGACGAAAGAGGAGAAAACATCCCTGCTAAAAACAGGGGGATTGGCTGGCAATGTTACAATGCGGAAAGCAAAAAGGCGACCAGTTGAGGTCGCCTTTGGCAAGATTGATGCAGAGTGTTAACAACTCACTGAGAGTTTTTAACTAATCCATCGAGGAAGCGTTCTGCATCCAAAGCCGCCATACAACCGGTACCGGCTGAGGTGATCGCCTGACGGTAGATATGATCCATCACATCACCCGCGGCGAACACGCCTGGAATGCTGGTCTGAGTCGCATTGCCCTGCAGACCCGACTGGACTTTGATGTACCCATTTTCCAGCTCAAGCTGATCTTTGAAGATGCCGGTGTTCGGGCTATGCCCGATGGCGACAAACAGACCGGCTACATTCAGCTCTTCGGTCTGCTGATCGTCCAGCGCAGAGCGCAGTCGCAGCGAGCTGACACCCATTTGATCGCCAATCACTTCATCCAGCGTCTGGTTAGTGTGCAGCACGATGTTGCCGTTGCGCACTTTTTCCATCAGACGGTCGATAAGGATTTTTTCCGCGCGGAAGCTGTCGCGGCGGTGAATCAAATGCACTTCTGCGGCGATGTTCGCCAGATAAAGCGCTTCTTCAACGGCGGTATTCCCGCCGCCGATCACCGCAACTTTCTGGTTACGGTAGAAGAAACCATCGCAGGTTGCACAGGCTGAAACGCCGCGTCCTTTGAACGCTTCTTCTGACGGCAAGCCCAGATAGCGGGCAGAGGCGCCGGTAGCGATGATCAAAGCATCAGCAGTATATTCCGCGCTGTCACCGGTTAATCTGAACGGGCGCGTCTGCAGATCGACCGTATGAATGTGGTCGAAAATGATCTCGGTGTTGAATTTCTCTGCATGCTCCTGCATACGTTCCATCAACGCCGGCCCGGTCAGATCGTTCGGGTCACCCGGCCAGTTTTCAACTTCGGTGGTGGTGGTCAACTGACCGCCTTTTTCCAGGCCGGTGATTAAAACCGGATTCAAATTGGCGCGCGCTGCGTAAACGGCAGCGGTGTAACCAGCCGGGCCTGAGCCCAGGATAAGTAATTTACTGTGTTTGGCCGTGCTCATGAGACCCTCATTATTTGTCTGGCAAACATTTTTCGATTGTAGGGAATTTAACGCGGCAACAAAAGCATTCTGCGATTTTGTTAACGATGACTGCGAAAGGTTTGACCAATGGACCCTTTCACCTTGCGGGCGAGTTGTGCGCTATTTTGGGGCAAACGCTGACGCCTGACAGTGCAATGCCCTGAAAATATCCATTTAAAAACAGTCACGCAGCGATACTTCTGGCATGTTGTACTGGTTTTAGTTGTTTTGCTTTGACAATCGGCTGCGCTTTTGCGAAAACAGTGTAGGAAGCAGAGGGGATTTAGGCTGGCAAAACAGATTTTCATTCCATGTTTTGGCACGCTGGCCGAATAAACTCAGTCTGTCATTGGTCATGACGCATGGTGTGGACAGACAACATGCGTCATACGGATGGGCGTTTTGCAAGAAGCGCAGCAGGCTCCTGACTTCACTTAGAACAACCCTGCACATCGAATGCGCCAGGGTATGGCAAGTAAAGGGAAGGCATTAAGAGAGACAATAATAATGGTAGACAATAAAAAACGACCTGGTAAAGATCTGGACAGGATCGACCGCAACATCCTTAACGAACTGCAAAAGAATGGTCGAATTTCTAACGTCGATCTTTCCAAGAGTGTGGGTTTATCCCCGACACCCTGCCTTGAACGTGTCCGTCGCCTCGAGCGCCAGGGATTTATCCTTGGTTATACCGCGCAGTTGAATCCACACTATCTGGACGCGTCACTGCTGGTATTCGTTGAGATTACTCTGAATCGTGGCGCACCGGATGTGTTTGAGCAATTTAACGCCGCCGTACAAAAACTTGAGGAAACTCAAGAGTGTCATCTTGTTTCAGGCGATTTTGACTATCTGCTGAAAACCCGTGTTCCTGATATGTCGGCTTACCGTAAATTACTGGGCGAGACCCTGCTACGTCTGCCAGGCGTGAACGATACGCGGACCTATGTCGTCATGGAAGAAGTGAAACAAAGTAACCGCTTAGTCATTAAAACGCGGTAACACAGGGCAGGTGCAAAACCTGATAGTTTTCGGTACACTCCTGTGAATTCATACAGGTTCAGCGTCGGGCTCGCCCGGCGCTGTTGCCTCCATAGTTTACAGGCCCCTGGAGAGTACTCTTGAGCCAGGAATACACAGAAGATAAAGAAGTATCCTTGCAACCGCTTAGCAGTGGGCGTCGTCTGCTCGAAGCGTTGTTGATTGTTGTGGCTCTTTTTGCCGTTTATCTGATGGCAGCGTTGGTGAGCTTCAATCCTTCCGATCCCAGCTGGTCCCAGACCGCCTGGCATGAACCTATCCACAATGTGGGCGGCGGCATTGGCGCCTGGCTTGCGGATACCCTGTTCTTCATTTTTGGTGTGATGGCCTATGCCATTCCTCCGGTCATTTTGGGCCTTTGTTGGATTACTTTCCGACAGCGCCACTCTCAGGAATTCATTGATTACTTCGCAGTCGCTCTGCGCCTGATTGGCGTGCTGGCTTTGGTTATCACCTCATGCGGCCTTGCGGCGTTGAATGCTGATGACATTTGGTACTTCGCCTCGGGTGGCGTGATTGGCAGCCTGCTGAGTAATGCCATGGCGCCATGGTTCAGCAGCGCCGGCGGCACCTTGACGCTGCTGTGCATCTGGGCTGCGGGATTAACGCTCTATACCGGTTGGTCCTGGCTCACTATCGCTGAGAAAATCGGTGGTGTGGTGATGGGCGTGCTGACCTTTGCCAGTAATCGTTCGCGTAACGATGAGCGCTGGCATGATGATGAAGACGAACAGGGCGAAGCGGCTACGGCTACGCCTGTTCTGAAGCAAAGCGCCCGCGGCGAAGAAGATGATGTGCTGCTGTCTGCGCCGAAGAAAATACTGCAGGATGATGAGCATGAAGAAGCGGACAACGATCCGCTTCTGAGCAAATCGGCTGCAGCTGCGGCGCCATTGGCTGCGGCTGCTCATGCTGAAGCGGCTCCTGCTGCCCCGGTTTCTCCGGTCGCCAGGGTTAAGCCTGCGCAAGTCCCCGCTGAGCCTGCTTATGCTCCTGCTCAGGCGGCGACTGCCGAGCCTGTTACGTCTATGCCAGTAGCACAAACGCCTGAACTTTACCGCTTTGAAATGCCGGAGGAGACTACACCTGCACCTTCAGTGCAGGTGGATGACGAAGATGAAGGGCCACGCATGGGGAACTGGCGAGACAGTTCTTCACCATTCGACTTCTCTGCTCCGCAGTCCACTCAGCCAACCGATATGGCTGCTGGCACGCAGGGTATCGTAGCTGCGGCTAAAGTCGCGGCAGCGTCCGCGCCGTTTATGCCGGGATTCAGTGCGACCAGTGAGGCGCCGCTTAACCCTCAGGTTAAGCAGGGCATCGGCCCGGCATTGCCGCGTCCTAACCCGGTTAAATTGCCAACGCGTCGTGAACTGGCTTCTTATGGCATCAAATTGCCTTCTCAGCGTATGGCTGAAGAGAAGGCGAAAGAAGAGCAGGAACTGCTGGGATCCACCTCCGCCACTCTGCCCGCTGCGGATGAAGATGCGATGGAGTTTGAAGAGGCCCATCTGCGCGAGGCCTTTATGGCTCAGCAGCAGACGCGCTATGGCGAAGAGTTCGCTGAAGATGATGAAGCCGCTCTGCAACAGGCTGCATTGGCTCGTCAGTTTGCTGAACAACAGCAGCAACGCTATGGCGAAGAGGAGCAGCAGCAGGCTCCGTCCTTCAAACTGGATACCGCCGGAGCGTTCGACTTCTCTCCAATGGATGATTTGGTGGATGACGGCCCAAGCGAGCCGCTGTTTACCTTGCCAGCAGAGACCGATAAGGCCGCAGAGCAGTGGCAACAGCACAGTTCTACGCCTGAACATGCGCCCGTACAGCAACCCGTCACGCCATCATGGCAGACGCCTCCGGCTCAACCGGTCGCGCAGCAGCCACAGGCACCGGTCGCTCCTTCATGGCAGACGCCTCCGGCTCAGCCGGTAGCACAGCAGCCACAGGCACCCGTTGCTCCATCATGGCAGGCTCCTCAGGAAGCAGCGCCTGAGCCAGAACCGGCGAAACCAGCTGAAGATAGCTTGTTCCACCCGTTCCTTGTGCGTCATGAGCAACGTCTGGAACGCCCAACCACACCGTTGCCTTCGCTTGATTTGTTGACCGAACCGCCGATTGAAGCTGAACCTGTCGATATGTTTGCCCTGGAGCAAATGGCCCGACTGGTTGAGGCCCGTCTGGCTGATTACCGCGTGAAAGCCGAAGTGGTTGGCATCTCACCAGGTCCGGTCATTACGCGTTTCGAACTGGATTTAGCACCGGGCGTGAAAGCGGCCCGTATTTCTAACCTGTCTCGTGACCTTGCCCGATCGCTCTCAGCCGTTGCTGTCCGCGTGGTGGAAGTGATCCCTGGCAAGCCGTATGTTGGCCTGGAGCTGCCTAATAAGCATCGCCAGACGGTCTATATGCGTGAAGTGTTGGAGTGCGCTAAATTCCGCGATAATCCCTCACCGCTTGCCGTGGTATTGGGCAAAGATATTTCGGGGCAGCCGGTGATTGCGGATTTGGCCAAGATGCCTCACCTGCTGGTGGCCGGTACCACCGGTTCTGGTAAGTCGGTTGGCGTTAACGCCATGATTATCAGCATGCTGTATAAGGCCTCGCCGGAAGACGTGCGCTTTATCATGATCGACCCGAAAATGCTGGAACTGTCGGTCTATGAAGGCATTCCTCATCTGCTGACCGAAGTCGTTACCGACATGAAAGACGCCGCCAATGCGCTGCGCTGGAGTGTCGGTGAGATGGAACGTCGTTATAAGCTGATGTCGGCGCTGGGTGTGCGTAATCTGGCTGGCTACAATGAGAAGGTGGCTCAGGCTGAAGCGATGGGGCGTCCAATTCCGGATCCATTCTGGAAACCGGGGGACAGCATGGATGCCACGCCGCCGGTGCTGGAAAAACTGCCGTATATCGTGGTGCTGGTCGATGAGTTCGCCGACCTGATGATGGCGGTGGGCAAAAAAGTTGAAGAGCTGATTGCCCGCCTGGCACAGAAAGCGCGTGCCGCAGGGATCCACCTGGTTCTGGCGACACAGCGTCCGTCGGTCGATGTGATTACGGGTCTGATCAAGGCTAACATCCCAACGCGTATTGCGTTCACCGTTTCAAGCAAGATCGACTCCCGTACAATTCTCGATCAGGCAGGCGCTGAATCGCTGCTGGGAATGGGTGACATGCTTTATATGCCACCAAACTCCTCGATGCCTGTGCGTGTTCATGGTGCCTTTGTGCGCGATGAGGAAGTTCACGCCGTTGTGCAGGACTGGAAGGCGCGCGGTCGTCCGCAATACATCGAAAGCATCACCGCTGGCGAAGAGAGCGAAGGCGGTCTGACGCTGGATGGTGATGAAGAGCTGGATCCGCTGTTCGATCAGGCCGTTGGCTTTGTGGTGGAGAAACGTCGTGCGTCTATTTCTGGCGTGCAGCGTCAATTCCGCATCGGCTATAACCGTGCGGCGCGCATTATCGAACAGATGGAAGCACAGGGGATTGTCTCTTCACCGGGCCATAACGGTAACCGTGAAGTGCTTTCCCCTCCGCCACATGAGATGTAAGTCGGCTGTCAGGTCAGTTTTGCCTTAAAATACGGGCCGGGGAGACCCGGCCCGTTGAGTTTGCGGGGCTTATCCCCATATCAGACAGTATTGCCAGTTTCATTCAGGGGATCCCCTGTTGATTTCGCTAGTGCCTGGCTACAGTTATCCTCCCAGGCTTCCCCGCTTATCGGGATAAAAAGTTTTAATAAGGATGCCCTAATGAAAAAATTATTGATCTCCTGCTGTCTGCTGACCGCCTTTGCTTCTGCCAGTGTACTGGCCGATGCGTCCTCAGACCTGCAGCAGCGTCTGGACAAAGTGAAGAGCTTCCACGCCAGCTTCACGCAGAAAGTCACTGACGGTAGCGGACAGTCCGTTCAGGATGGGGAAGGTGAGCTGTGGGTTAAACGCCCGAACCTGTTTAACTGGCATATGACCGCACCGGACGAAAGCGTGCTTATTTCTGATGGCAAAACGCTGTGGTTCTATAACCCGTTTGTTGAGCAGGTCAGTGCAACCTGGCTGAAAGACGCCACCAGTAACACGCCGTTTATGCTGATCGCGCGCAATCAGGGCAGCGACTGGAAGCAGTACAACATTAAGCAGCAGGGCGACAGCTTCGACCTGACCCCTAAATCTACCGATGGCAACCTGAAGCAGTTCACCATCAATGTTTCCACTAACGGCACCATAAACCAGTTCAGCGCCGTGGAGCAGGATGGACAGCGCAGCAGCTATGCACTGAAGAGCCAGCAAAATGGGGCTGTTGAAGCCAGTAAGTTCCAGTTCACACCGCCAAAAGGCGTGACGCTGGACGATCAGCGTCAGTGAGGTTAGCGTGAATACTCTGTCTCTGGATTTCTCCCACAATGAATTTCAGCCTCTGGCCGCCCGTATGCGGCCAGCAACGCTGGCAGAATATATTGGGCAGCAGCACCTGCTGGCTGCCGGTAAGCCTCTGCCACGCGCTATCGAGGCTGGGCATCTGCATTCGATGATCCTGTGGGGGCCGCCAGGCACAGGAAAAACCACGCTGGCCGAAATTATCGGCCGCTACGGCCAGGCTGATGTGGAACGCATCTCCGCTGTGACTTCAGGCGTAAAAGAGATCCGCGAAGCCATCGAGCGTGCGAGGCAAAACCGCGATGCCGGACGTCGCACCATCCTGTTTGTCGATGAAGTTCACCGTTTCAACAAAAGTCAGCAGGATGCGTTTCTGCCGCATATTGAAGATGGCACCATCACCTTTATCGGTGCCACAACGGAAAACCCGTCGTTTGAGCTAAATTCAGCACTGCTTTCCCGTGCCCGCGTCTATCTTCTGAAATCGCTAACCAGTGAAGACATCGAAATCGTGCTCGATCAGGCAATGAAAGACGGCGATCGCGGTTATGGCAAAGAGAATATCGTTCTGCCTGAGGGGACGCGCAGGATGATTGCCGAACTGGTTAACGGCGATGCTCGCCGTGCGCTAAACACGCTGGAGATGATGGCCGATATGGCCGAGGTCAACAGCAAAGGCAAGCGGGAGCTGACGGCTCAACTGCTGAACGAAGTGTCAGGCGAACGCAGCGCCAGGTTCGATAATAAAGGCGATCGCTTTTACGATCTGATTTCGGCACTGCATAAATCGGTACGTGGTTCAGCACCTGATGCCGCCCTGTACTGGTATGCCCGTATTATTACCGCGGGTGGCGATCCGCTGTACGTTGCCCGTCGCTTGCTGGCAATCGCCTCGGAGGATGTGGGGAATGCCGATCCCCGGGGAATGCAGGTCGCTATTTCCGCCTGGGACTGTTTCACTCGCGTTGGGCCAGCGGAAGGGGAACGTGCGATTGCCCAGGCTATCGTCTATCTGGCTTGTGCGCCTAAGAGCAACGCGGTTTATACCGCGTTCAAAGCCGCGATGCGCGACGCAAAAGATAATCCAGATTTCGATGTGCCTGAGCATCTACGAAACGCGCCGACAAAGCTGATGAAAGAAATGGGGCTGGGTGCGGAATACCGATATGCCCACGACGAGCCGAATGCCTATGCGGCCGGTGAGGACTACTTCCCCTCTGAAATGGCACAAACGCGGTACTACCGACCGACTTCCAGAGGTCTTGAAGGGAAGATCGGTGAAAAGCTAGCCTGGCTGGCTGAGCAGGATCAAAATAGCCCGACAAAACGCTACCGTTGACACTGACGTTGCGGTAAGGTTAGCAAGGAATTCAACGCATTCGCACGTCGGATGCGCCCCTCATTTACTCACTCGAATAATCACAGGACAAGCATGCTCGATCCCAATCTGCTGCGTAATGAGCCAGACGCAGTCGCTGAAAAACTGGCACGCCGGGGCTATAAGCTTGACGTTGACACGCTGCGTTCGCAGGAAGAGCGCCGTAAAGTTCTGCAGGTCGAAACCGAAACACTGCAGGCAGAACGTAACTCCCGATCCAAATCTATCGGGCAGGCCAAGGCGCGTGGGGAAGACATCGAGCCATTACGTCAGGAAGTGAACGCGCTGGGCGAAAGCCTGGATGCGGCCAAAGCGGAACTGGACGAACTGCTGAACGCCATTCGTGAAATGGCTTCTGCTATCCCGAATATCCCGGTTGATGAAGTACCACTGGGTAAAGACGACAGTGAAAACCTCGAAGTCAGCCGCTGGGGAACCCCGCGTGAATTTGATTTCGCCGTTCGCGATCACGTCGAACTGGGTGAAATGGCTTCCGGTCTGGATTTCGCCATGGGTGCCAAACTGACAGGTTCACGCTTTGTGGTGATGCAGGGTCAAATTGCGCTGATGCACCGTGCGCTGAGCCAGTTTATGCTGGATCTGCACACCGAGCAGCACGGCTATCTGGAAACTTACGTACCTTACCTGGTGAACCATGCGTCTTTGCACGGCACCGGCCAGCTGCCTAAGTTCGGTGAAGACCTGTTCCACACTCGTCCGCTGGAAGAAGAAGCGTCCAGCAGCGATTATGCGCTGATCCCGACTTCAGAAGTACCGCTGACCAATATGGTTCGCGATGAAATTCTGGAAGAAGAGTCTCTGCCGCTGAAGTTCACCGCACATACACCTTGCTTCCGTTCAGAAGCCGGTGCCTATGGTCGTGATACCCGTGGTCTGATCCGTATGCACCAGTTCGATAAAGTTGAAATGGTGCACATTACCCGTCCGGAAGATTCCATGGATGCTCTGGAAGAACTGGTCGGACACGCGGAGAAAGTGCTTCAGCTGCTGGAACTACCATACCGTAAAGTGCTGCTTTGCACCGGTGATATGGGCTTTGGCTCATGCAAAACTTACGATCTGGAAGTGTGGCTGCCAGCGCAGGACACCTACCGCGAAATCTCTTCCTGTTCGAATATGGGCGATTTCCAGGCGCGTCGCATGCAGGCTCGTTGCAGACCGAAAACCGAGAAGAAAACCCGCCTCGTTCATACCCTTAACGGGTCTGGTCTGGCAGTGGGTCGTACGCTGGTTGCGGTGCTGGAAAACTACCAGCAGGCTGACGGTCGCATCGCGGTGCCTGAGGTTCTGAAGCCGTATATGAAAGGTCTGGAGTTCGTCGGTTAATCTCTGACGTGATTTTGCTAAAAAGCCTGCTGGTTACGCCCGCAGGCTTTTTTTGTTTAAGGCCCGGCGTATAGCAAAAATCGCCTGCATCGCCACGGCAATATTTTTTAATCAAAGTAATCGATAGGGCAGGAAAATCATTTGATTATGAGACCAGGGTATAAATAAAAGCATCATAATTTCAATTGGTTAATCGCGCCCCGTAAATCAGTCTCTTCCATGCCACTTTGGCATGATTAGTAATTTAAATCATCGCTAATCCCTTTGGGCTTCAGCCTTTTTTTGCCAGATTGACTTTTATTCCGGCAGTGGCATTATGCGCGCAAAATCATCTCTTCTTTTGGTCGTTCCGCCACTATGTCCACCTGGTCTCGCCCTGTTATTGTGCTGCTTTGCGGCCTTCTGCTACTAACGATTTCGATCGCCGTGCTGAATACGCTGGTGCCGCTTTGGCTCACGCACGATTTCCTGCCAACGTGGCAGGTTGGGGTGGTCAGTTCTTCTTACTACACCGGCAATCTTGCAGGCACTCTGGTTGCAGGGTGGGCAATCAAACGACTGGGCTTTAACCGCAGCTATTACATCGCTTCAGTGCTCTTTGCGCTGGCTACCGCCGCGTTAGGGCTGGAAAGCGGTTTCTGGGTTTGGGCTATGTGGCGTTTTGTAGCCGGAATTGGCTGCGCACTGATTTGGGTTATCGTTGAAAGCGCCTTGCTCTGCAGTGGAACGCTGCGCAATCGTGGTCAGCTGCTGGCTGCCTATATGATTGTCTACTATATCGGTACCGTTGCCGGTCAGCTGTTGGTGAGTAAGGTTTCCACAGAACTGCTGCATGTTCTGCCGTGGGTGACCGGTATAATCGTGGCGGCTATCCTGCCGCTGGTCTTCACTAAAGTGACAGCTAAAGGGGACGACACGGAAGCCGCACCAGGACGTATGTGGCCAATGCTGCGCCGTCGTAGCGCGCGTTTGGGTATCAACGGCTGCATCATCTCCGGCATCCTTCTTGGTTCGTTATATGGTCTGATGCCGCTGTATCTCTCCCATCAGGGGATGAATGATTCCACGGTGGGATACTGGATGGCTTTGATGGTCAGCGCCGGAATAGTCGGGCAATGGCCTGTGGGTCGCCTGGCCGATCGTTACGGCCGTCTGCTGGTGCTGCGCGTTCAGGTGTTTGTGGTTATCCTCGGCGCCTTTGCGATGTTGGGTAATGCGGCAATGGCACCTGCGCTGTTTGTGTTGGGTTGTGCCGGCTTTACGTTGTATCCGGTTGCCATGTCCTGGGCGTGTGAAACGGTCGCTCATCATGAGCTGGTCGCAATGAATCAGGCTCTGTTACTGAGCTATACCGTGGGCAGTCTGCTTGGCCCGGCGATGACCTCAATGCTGATGCAAAACTATTCTGACCCTGTTCTGTTTATGATGATTGCCGCAGTGGCCTTTGTCTATTTGGTGATGCTGCTGCGTAAATCTGATAAACAAGCCACGCCATTCGCGCAAGCCTGATACTGCGTACGCAATAAAAATGGCGCCATTCGGCGCCATTTTTGTTTGTGCAGTTTGAGAGGATCAGTACATCACCTTGTGGCCGTAACCTTCAAGAATGGATTTAACCCGGTCCATCGTTTCCGCCTTCGGTGGATGCACGCCGTCCAGTTTGTACTCCTCACCCATCGCGACCCATTTATGCTTGCCTAATTCGTGATAAGGCAGCAGCTCGATTTTTTCCACGTTGCCCATATCACGGGTGAATTCACCCAGACGGTGTGCGGAATCATCATCATCAGAATAACCAGGCACCACAACATAACGGATCCAGGTGCGGATTTTCTTCTTAGCCAGATAGCGGGCGAAATCCAACGTGCGGTGGTTTGAAACCCCCACCAGGACCTGGTGAACATCATCATTGATCTGCTTCAGATCCAGCATCACCAGATCGGTCACTTCCAGCAGTTCATCAATGACCGGGTCATAGCGACGGACAAAACCGTTGGTATCAAGGCAGGTATTGATGCCTTCAGCGTGGCAGGCTCGGAACCAGTCCCGCACAAACTCCGCCTGTAAAATTGCTTCTCCGCCTGAAGCCGTCACGCCGCCGCCGGACGCATTCATAAAGTGACGATAAGACACCACGTCCTTCATCAATTCCTCAACGGTAATCTCTTTACCGCCATGGGTATCCCAGGTGTCACGATTGTGGCAGTAGAGGCAGCGCATCAGGCAGCCCTGGAAGAAGGTGATAAAGCGGATGCCGGGACCGTCTACAGTCCCGCAAGATTCAAATGAGTGGATACGGCCGGTGACTGACATTGCGATGAGTTCTCCACGGTAGACCTGGCTTTAGCAGGTACGCAGTCTTTAGCTACGTTAAGTCTGTTTTGCCAGCGGTCTGGTTGGACGGTCAGGCTGCTGGCAAACAAGGCTTTTGAAAAGGCTCCACCGTAGTGGAGCCTTACTGCTTCACTAATTACATACTCTTAGTGAAGGTACGGGTGATCACATCCTGCTGCTGCTCTTTAGTTAATGAGTTAAAGCGAACGGCATAACCCGATACGCGAATGGTCAGCTGCGGATATTTTTCCGGATCTTCCATCGCTTCTAACAGCATCTCTCGGTTCATCACGTTGACGTTGAGGTGCTGACCGCCTTCGATATTGGCTTCATGGTGGAAGTAACCATCCATCAGACCAGCCAGGTTCGCTTTACGCACATCATCATCTTTGCCTAACGCATTCGGCACGATGGAGAAGGTGTAAGAGATCCCGTCTTTCGCGTAGGCAAACGGCAGTTTAGCGACCGATGTCAGTGAAGCGACCGCACCTTTCTGATCGCGACCGTGCATTGGGTTAGCACCTGGTCCAAATGGTGCGCCAGCGCGACGACCATCAGGTGTGTTACCGGTTTTCTTACCATACACCACGTTAGAGGTGATGGTGAGCACAGACTGAGTAGGAACGGCGTTACGGTAAGTCTGCAGTTTCTGAATTTTTTTCATGAAACGTTCAACCAGGTCGCAGGCAATGTCATCTACACGGGAGTCGTTGTTACCAAACTGCGGATATTCGCCTTCAATTTTGAAGTCAACAGCCAGACCATCTTCATCACGAATGGTGGAAACTTTCGCATATTTGATAGCCGACAGGGAGTCAGCCGCAACGGAAAGACCAGCGATACCACACGCCATAGTGCGATAAACATCACGGTCATGCAGTGCCATCAGTGAGGCTTCATAGCTGTATTTGTCATGCATATAGTGAATAACGTTCAGCGCAGTCACATACTGTTTGGCCAGCCAGTCCATAAAGTGATCCATACGATCCATCACTTTATTGTATTCCAGCACGTCGTCCATCATTGGCGCTTCTTTCGGGCCCACCTGCATTTTCATTTTTTCATCCACGCCGCCGTTGATGGCATACAGCATGGTTTTAGCAAGGTTGGCACGGGCACCGAAGAACTGCATTTGTTTGCCGACAATCATCGGGCTTACACAACAGGCGATGGCATAGTCATCGTTGTTGAAGTCAGGGCGCATCAAATCGTCGTTTTCATACTGAACGGAAGAGGTGTCGATCGAGACTTTCGCCGCAAATTTCTTAAAGTTCAACGGCAACTTTTCAGACCACAGAATGGTCATGTTCGGTTCCGGTGAAGGACCCATAGTGTATAGGGTATTCAGGAAACGGAAGCTGCTTTTGCTCACCAGCGTACGGCCATCTACGCCCATACCCGCCAGGGATTCTGTCGCCCAGATTGGGTCTCCCGAGAACAGTTCATCGTATTCCGGCGTACGCAGGAAGCGAACCATCCGCAGTTTCATCACCAGGTGGTCAATCAGTTCCTGCGCATCGGTCTCAGTAATTTTACCTGCCTGCAGATCCCGTTCGATGTAGATATCCAGGAAGGTAGAAACACGGCCGAACGACATTGCTGCACCGTTCTGAGATTTCACTGCGGCCAGATAACCGAAGTAAGTCCACTGTACCGCTTCCTGCGCCGTTTTCGCCGGGCCAGAAATGTCACAACCGTATTTTGCTGCCATCTCTTTGATTTGCTGCAGCGCATGATGTTGGTCAGCAATCTCTTCACGCAGACGGATAGTGGCTTCAAGGTTTACGCCATTTTCCATATCTGCTTGCAGCGAGGTGAACTGCGCAAATTTGTCTTTCATCAGCATGTCGATGCCGTACAGGGCAACACGACGGTAGTCACCGATGATGCGACCGCGACCATACGCATCTGGCAGGCCGGTAAGCACGCCAGATTTACGGCAGCGCAGGATGTCCGGTGTGTAGACGTCAAACACGCCCTGGTTATGGGTTTTACGGTATTCGGTGAAGATTTTTTTCAGGCCTGGATCCAGTTCACGACCGTAAACTTTACAGGAGCCTTCCACCATTTTGATGCCGCCGTAAGGGATCAGGCCGCGTTTTAATGGCGCTTCAGTCTGCAAACCCACGATGGTTTCCAGTTTTTTATTGATGTAGCCCGCATCATGAGAGGTGATGGTTGAAGCCAGGTCGGTATCAAAATCTACTGGCGCATGGGTACGGTTTTCCTGTTTGATGCCTTCCATTACCTTGTCCCACAGTGATGTGGTGGCTGCGGTGGCACCGCTCAGGAAGGATTCATCACCTTCATACGGGGTATAGTTTTTCTGAATGAAGTCACGAACGTCAATGCTGTTCTGCCATTCGCCTTGTGCAAAGCTTTCCCAGGCCGCGACCTGTTTTTCGTTGTGCTCGCTCATTTGATACCTACCTTAATTACGTGGAGTTCTGGTGTTCCTGCTGCCAGCCATCAGCACCAGGCGCTAAATCAGTTTGTTGCGCAATCAGTCATGACCGTTGTCACGAAGATAAATCACCCAGTAGGTCAATCCAACCAGGAAACCGCCGCCGATAATGTTGCCTATTGTCACCGGGATCAGATTATCGGTAATAAAGTCGCTGACGGTCAGGTGTGAGAACTGGGCAGCGGTTGTGCCGGTTGCCTGCCAAAATTCGGGGCCAGAAAAGTCCCGGATAACGATGGCCAGTGGAACAAGAAACATATTGGCAATGCTGTGCTCAAAACCGCTGGCCACGAACATTGCAACTGGAAGCAGCATCGCTAACATTTTGTCTGTCAGGGTCCGGCCGGAATAGCTCATCCATACCGCCATACAGACCATCAGATTCGCCAGGATCCCCAGGCAGACCGCTTCAAGGAAAGTATGGTGCATTTTATGGTCAGCGGTTTGCAGGACATTGAGCCCCCAGGCACCGTTGGCGGCCATTGCCTGTCCAGCGAACCAAATCAGAGCCACGAAGAACATCGCACCGAAGAAGTTGCCGACGTACACGATGATCCAGTTGCGGGCCAGCTGTAACCAGCTGATGCGTCCGCTGGCTTTCGCGACGATGGTCAATACGGTTGAGGTGAACAGGTCAGCCCCACAGACGACGACCAGCATCAGACCGAGAGAGAAGCAAAGGCCCCCCACCAGTTTGCTCATGCCCCAGGGTGACGTACCAGAACCCGTAGTGGCGGTGATATAGAAGACAAACGCGATGGAGATGAAGACACCGGCGGTAATCGCCAGGAAAAATGTGGTGAAGGGTTTTTTTGTCGCTTTATAGACGCCGGCCTCTTCGGCCACTTTGGCCATTTCAGACGGTAAGAGTAAGTCGAACGGGTTGCCAGCTTTCACACTAACTACTCCCTAAATTAGTCAACGACGAAATACTAACAAAGGAGTATAGGTTAGAAATTGATGTGGATCATGTTGGCCTGGAGTACCTGCGCATAATGGCCTTTTTTATATAAGGTTAATGGTTTAATTAATTGAAAAATATGAATTAAATACTTTTTAATTTTCTAAAAAAAAGTTGAATTAAGCACGAATTGCGCTTTATTTAAACGAGGTTATTCAATGAAATGTAGCTGGAAGGTTAAAGTATTCGTTTTATGACAAATAGACGTTACTTTAAAATAACATCTGAAGAGTAAAGGTATGTGAAAAGGGCAATCGAGACCGTTCCCGATTGCCCTGAAGTCTTATTTCCAGTTGAGGCGTTTTGCCTGTTGCAGTTTCTCGTAAGCGGCAAGCAAGGACTGATGAGCCGGGAAGGCCATCAGGTCTTCGTCAACTGACTGCAGACCATAGAAGGGGGCTTCGCCACCGATCGCAGCCGAAGCGGCTTCAACCGCATCCAGACCGTACATCCGCACAAATGCAGTATGATACTGCACCGGATCGCGTCCTTCTTCCTGACTCAACAGCAGCAACGTTTGCAGGCAACGATAGTAGTTAGCGCGCGCTGGAGTGAAGATAGAGTTGTTGAACTCCATGGTCCATTCCGTCCAGATCAGCGCCTGATCCAGATCGCCACCGGCCAGCGCCAGCATCGCTTTCAGCTCACCAATACGTAGCGTGTACCAACCATTGTCTTTACCCGTTGCCAGGCCAAGCAACTCGCGAACACGGGTGAAGTCATCGTGACCGTCTTCATCCAGACGCTCAATCAGTGACAGATAGTCCTCTTTTTCCCACTGAGTTTCTGGCAACGACAGCAGCGTTTCGCGCAGATATGCGCCCATGCTGTTGTTAGCCAGCAGCAGATCTTCCGCAGGATAAATATCAGACATACCCGGCACGATGATACGACAAGCGTAGACGTCGAGATGCTGGTAATCGGCGATGTAGACTTCCTGATCTTCAGCTTTGAAGATCGCCATCAGTGTCGCGAACTCTTCTTCCGTTGACCCGTCGAAACGCCAGTCAACAAACGGATAGTCGGCATCGTCTTTGAACATGTCCCAGGAGATCAGGCCGCTTGAATCAATGAAGTGCGTCTCGAGGTTGGCATGTTCAGCGACTTCTTCATCATCGAAGGTTGGCGGCGTGAACACATCCAAATCTTTCAGGCTACGGCCCTGCAGCAGTTCGGTAACGGTACGCTCCAGCGCCACGCCAAAGTCAGGGTGTGCGCCAAATGAAGCGAAACAGGTGCCATTTTCTGGGTTGAAAAGGACTACGCAGATAACGGGGTACTTGCCACCGAGCGAAGCATCGTAGGAGAAAATCGGGAACCCTTCGGCTTCCAGTTTATTGATGGATTCCACCACGCCCGGATAACGATCCAGCACGGCTTGCGGAATCAACGGCAGACTGATGGATTCGGCAATAATGCGATTTTTGATGTAGCGTTCGAACACTTCGGACAGGCCCTGAACACGCGCTTCATTAGGCGTGTTACCGGCTGACATGCCGTTCGATACGTAAAGATTACCGATAATGTTCATCGGAATGTAAACCGTCTTCTGGTCGGACTGACGCGTGAATGGCAGGGCGCAAATACCGCGATCGCTATTGCCAGACTGCAGATCAATCAGATCGCTGGCGCTGACTTCCTGCTCTGGATCATAAAAGGCGGTCAGACGTTCGTCCAGAATACCGGCTGGCAGGCTGTCGTCTTCTGGCAGTGGGAACCATTTTTCATTTGGGTAATGAACGAAGTCACCGTTGGCCACCTTGTTACCCAACCAGAAGTCGGCGAAAAAGTAGTTAGTCGACAGACGTTCGAAGTATTCGCCCAGCGCGGAGGCCTGGGCAGCTTTCTTACTGGCGCCTTTACCGTTGGTAAAACACAGCGGGCAGTCGCGGTCTCTGATGTGAACGGACCAGACGTGTGGAACCGGGTTCAGCCAGGAAGCTTCTTCAATATTGAAGCCCAGATCCTGCAATTTTTGCTGAAAGCGTGCGATGGAATCTTCCAGCGCGGCGTCTTTGCCTGGAATATACGTTTGCGTCATAGTGCCCACTCGTTTTGGGTTGTGCCGAAAGTGCGCAATGATACGGGGTTTCTGTTCGATCCGCTACGCGAGGGGGGAAATTCCTGTTGTCACCCGGCGGCATCATTCCGGAACTGGTCGGTTGACCCGATTAATCATTGCAGCGGCGGATGGGCAATGATAAAACCGATAGCAGAATAGCAATCGATTGATCTGAAAGTGGTGAGGGGAAATGAGTCAGGTTTTCAATTTTAGCTCCGGCCCAGCGATGCTGCCGGCGGAAGTTCTGCGTCGTGCCGAACAAGAACTGCGTAACTGGCAGGGATTAGGGACGTCCGTGATGGAAATTAGCCATCGCAGTAAAGAATTTATTCAGGTTGCCGAAGAGGCTGAGAAAGATTTTCGTGACCTGTTAAAGATCCCTTCGAACTACAAAGTCTTGTTCTGCCACGGTGGGGCGCGTGCACAGTTTGCGGCGATCCCAATGAACCTGTTAGGCAATAAGACCACCGCCGATTATGTTGATGGTGGCTATTGGGCACATAGCGCAATTAAAGAAGCGCTGAAATACTGCACACCTCACGTCATCGACGCGCAAACCAAGGTAGATGGCCTGCGGGCAATCACCCCAATGAGCAGTTGGGCACTGTCTGATGATGCTGCCTACGTTCACTACTGCCCGAATGAAACCATTGATGGCGTTGCTATTAATGAAGAGCCAGATTTTGGTGATAAAGTGGTGGTGGCCGATCTCTCCTCAACCATTCTTTCGTCCCCACTGGATATCAATCGTTACGGCGTGATCTATGCTGGCGCGCAGAAGAACATTGGACCGGCAGGCTTAACCCTTGTCATCGTTCGTGAAGACCTGTTAGGTAAGGCGAAGAAAGAGCTGCCTTCGATTCTGGATTACAAGGTGCTCAGCGAAAACGAATCGATGTTCAATACGCCACCAACCTTTGCCTGGTACCTTTCTGGCCTGGTATTCAAATGGCTGAAAGAGCAGGGCGGCGTGGCCGAACTCGATAAGCGCAATCAGGCTAAAGCCGACCTGTTGTACAGCACCATTGATAACAGTGGTTTCTACCGTAACGAAGTGGCGACGGCCAACCGTTCTCGCATGAACGTGCCTTTCCTGCTGGCCGACTCTTCGCTGGATAACCTGTTCCTCGAAGAATCTGTCGCAGCTGGCTTGCATGCGCTGAAAGGCCACCGCGTAGTTGGCGGCATGCGTGCCTCAATTTACAATGCGATGCCGTTAGAAGGTGTGAAAGCACTGACTGATTTCATGATCGATTTCGAGCGTCGTCGCGGCTAAGTCAGCCTGATTGCTCGTAGCCAATTGGAACCCCGCAAGGCTGCGGGGTTTTATTGTTTTTAATTTGGAGAATATGTTTCGCATGTTGGAATCCCTGACCCTACAACCTGTCGCGCTGGTCGATGGCATCGTAAACTTACCCGGCTCCAAAAGCGTATCAAACCGCGCGTTGTTGCTGGCGGCGCTGGCTAAAGGCACCACTCGTCTGACCAACTTGCTGGACAGTGATGATGTGCGCCATATGCTGACGGCATTGAAAGCGCTGAACGTCAGTTACTCGCTTTCCGACGATCGGACTGTCTGTGAAGTCACTGGTCAGGATGGTCCACTGCATGCGAAAGGCCCGGTAGAACTCTTTTTAGGTAACGCCGGCACCGCCATGCGCCCCCTGGCTGCAGCACTTTGCCTCGGAAGTAATGACATTGTCTTAACCGGTGAACCCCGGATGAAAGAGCGTCCGATTGGGCACCTGGTTGATGCGTTGCGTCAGGGGGGGGCTGAAGTGAGCTACCTTGAGCAAACAGATTATCCGCCGCTGCATCTTAAAGGCGGCTTTAGCGGTGGCGAAGTGTCGGTGGATGGCAGCGTATCAAGCCAGTTTCTTACCGCTCTGTTAATGACGGCTCCGCTGGCACCGAACGAAACCAAAATTGTGATCAAAGGCGAGCTGGTTTCTAAGCCTTATATCGACATCACTCTGAACCTGATGCGTACGTTCGGCGTTGAAGTGAAGAATGATAACTACCGTGAATTCCACATTGCCGGAAATCAGCAGTATGTTTCACCCGGAGAATACCTGGTTGAAGGTGATGCTTCTTCAGCTTCCTATTTCCTGGCCGCTGCGGCCATTAAAGGCGGAACCGTAAAGGTGACCGGTATTGGCCGTAACAGCATGCAGGGCGATATCCGCTTTGCCGATGTGCTGGAGCAAATGGGCGCGGTGATTGAGTGGGGAGATGACTATATTTCCTGTACCCGTGGCGATCTTAACGCCATCGATCTGGATATGAACCACATACCTGATGCGGCGATGACAATTGCAACGGCGGCACTGTTTGCCAAAGGCACTACCGTGATGCGTAACATTTACAACTGGCGCGTTAAGGAAACCGATCGTCTGGCTGCAATGGCAACGGAATTGCGTAAAGTCGGCGCTGAAGTGGAAGAGGGCCACGATTACATTCGCGTGACGCCACCCGAAAAGCTGAAGTTTGCTGAGATTGGCACTTATAACGATCACCGTATGGCGATGTGTTTCTCGCTGGTAGCGCTATCCTCAACGCCGGTCACTATTCTTGATCCAGGCTGTACCGCGAAAACCTTCCCTGACTATTTTGAGCAGCTGGCGCGTATCAGTCAGTTGGCATAATTCTGCAAATCCGCTGCATTCAGGTGCAGCGGATTGCGAGCCAACTCACGTCCTGCAAGGTTGTTCCTCCCATCATCAGCATTAATCTGACAAATAATTTAATCTCGACCAGGCTTAGGGGTAACGATCCCTGCGTAAGCTGCGTATAATGCCCGTCGATATTTGCCTGGGCAGCTAACAGGCATTCCACCGACAGGAGAATGAGATGACAGCTATAGCCCCGGTGATCACGATTGATGGCCCAAGCGGTGCTGGTAAAGGGACCCTGTGTAAAGCGATGGCTGAAGCCTTGCAATGGCATCTACTGGATTCGGGCGCGATCTACCGCGTACTGGCATTGGCTGCTTTGCATCATCAGGTGGATATTACTTCTGAAGAAGCACTGGTGCCGATTGCAGCCCATCTCGACGTGCGTTTTGTTTCAACTAACGGTGAGATGGAAGTGATCCTTGAAGGGGAAGATGTTTCTGGCGAAATCCGCACTCAGGATGTCAGCAACACCGCGTCAAAAGTGGCTGCATTTCCTCGCGTACGAGAAGCATTGCTGCGTCGTCAGCGCGGTTTCAGGGATTTGCCAGGTTTGATTGCTGATGGTCGCGATATGGGCACCGTAGTTTTTCCTGATGCGCCGGTGAAAATCTTCCTGGATGCCAGCTCGGAAGAGCGTGCGCACCGTCGTATGCTACAGTTGCAGGATAAAGGCTTTAGTGTTAACTTTGAGCGCCTTTTATCCGAGATAAAAGAACGTGATGACCGCGATCGTAATCGCGCCATTGCACCACTGATACCGGCAGACGATGCGCTGGTGCTGGATTCAACCAGCATGTCGATTGAGCAAGTTATTGAAACTGCACTCAATTATGCGCGTGAAAAGTTGTCATTGCCGCAGTGAATCACGGGCTGAACTGCCCATAAGAATCCCCTAACCCTGTGATATGGACGTCATGGGGCATGTGAAACAACCCCACCCGTCAGGATGTCAGGTGGACGTTAAATTGAAGAATCCATAAGATTATCAATATGACTGAATCTTTTGCTCAACTCTTTGAAGAGTCCCTGAAAGAAATCGAAACCCGTCCGGGTTCCATCGTTCGTGGTGTTGTTGTCTCTATCGACAAAGACATCGTCCTGGTTGATGCGGGCCTGAAATCTGAATCTGCAATTCCTGTAGAACAGTTTAAGAACGCAGCCGGCGAACTGGAAATCCAGGTTGGCGACGAAGTTGACGTAGCTCTGGACGCTGTTGAAGACGGCTTCGGTGAAACTCTGCTGTCCCGTGAGAAAGCTAAGCGTCACGAAGCCTGGATCACGCTGGAAAAAGCATACGAAGAAGCTGAAACCGTTACCGGTGTTATCAACGGCAAGGTCAAGGGCGGCTTCACTGTTGAGCTGAACGGCATTCGTGCGTTCCTGCCAGGTTCCCTGGTTGATGTGCGTCCAGTGCGTGATACTCTGCACCTGGAAGGCAAAGAGCTTGAATTCAAAGTAATCAAGCTGGATCAGAAACGTAACAACGTGGTTGTTTCACGTCGTGCGGTTATCGAATCCGAAAACAGCGCAGAGCGCGATCAGCTGCTGGAAAACCTGCAGGAAGGCATGGAAGTTAAAGGTATCGTTAAGAACCTGACTGACTACGGTGCATTCGTTGATCTGGGCGGCGTTGATGGCCTGTTGCATATCACTGACATGGCATGGAAACGCGTTAAGCATCCAAGCGAAATTGTCAACGTGGGCGACGAAATCACTGTTAAAGTGCTGAAGTTCGACCGCGAGCGTACCCGTGTGTCTCTGGGCCTGAAACAGCTGGGCGAAGATCCTTGGGTCGCTATCGCTAAGCGTTACCCAGAAGGGACTCGTCTGACTGGCCGTGTAACTAACCTGACCGACTACGGCTGCTTCGTTGAAATCGAAGAAGGCGTTGAAGGCCTGGTACACGTTTCAGAAATGGATTGGACCAACAAAAACATCCATCCGTCCAAAGTTGTTAACGTTGGCGATGTTGTTGAAGTTATGGTTCTGGATATCGACGAAGAACGTCGTCGTATCTCCCTGGGTCTGAAGCAGTGTAAAAACAACCCATGGCAGCAGTTTGCAGAAACCCACAACAAGGGCGACCGTGTTGAAGGTAAAATCAAGTCAATCACTGACTTCGGTATCTTCATCGGCCTGGACGGCGGCATCGACGGCCTGGTTCACCTGTCTGACATCTCCTGGAACGCTACCGGAGAAGAAGCAGTTCGTGAATACAAGAAAGGCGACGAAATCGCTGCTGTTGTACTGCAAGTTGACGCAGAGCGCGAGCGCATCTCCCTGGGCGTTAAGCAGCTGGCAGAAGATCCGTTCAACAACTACATCTCTCTGAATAAGAAAGGTGCAATTGTTAACGGTAAAGTGACTGCTGTTGATGCTAAAGGTGCTACAGTTGAACTGGCAGACGGCGTTGAAGGTTACCTGCGCGCTTCTGAAGCTTCAGTTGACCGCGTAGAAGACGCAACTCTGGTTCTGAATGTTGGCGACGATGTTGAAGCCAAATTCACCGGTGTTGACCGTAAAAACCGCGTTGTTAGCCTGTCTGTTCGTGCGAAGGACCAGGCTGACGAGAAAGAAGCCATTGCGACTGTTAACACCAAACAGGAAGAAGGCAACTTCTCTAACGCTATGGCTGAAGCTTTCAAAGCAGCTAAAGGCGAGTAATTGCTTTTGCAACAGGGCGGCATAAGTCGCCCTGAAATAGCCGTTACTGTCAGAGCTTTTCCAACAGGAATTTACCGGAGGATTTATGACCAAGTCAGAACTTATTGAAAGACTTGCTGGCCAGCACTCTCATATTCCGGCGAAAGTCGTTGAGGATGCGGTAAAAGAGATGCTTGAGCACATGGCGACCACTTTGGCGCAAGGCGAACGCATTGAAATCCGGGGTTTCGGCAGTTTTTCTTTGCATTACCGCGCGCCTCGTACCGGCCGTAACCCTAAAACGGGTGACAAAGTGGAGTTGGAAGGTAAATACGTTCCACACTTCAAGCCAGGTAAAGAGTTGCGTGACCGTGCAAATATCTACGGCTAACGCTTAGCACTACGCGATAAAACGACACTTCGGTGTCGTTTTTTTTTGCCTGAAATTTGGCACAGCGGTGCGGGCAGGGCCGCAATAAAAAGCAGGAACCTGCAAGACCCATCGAAAGATTGCGCGCCGCATTTCAGCGGAGCGTCACTGTGGCTGCATCCTCTCTTCGCTGAGGATAAAGTCTGCTGACGGAATAATGGAGAACCGTCATGCCTTACAGCCTCAGCCGCCTTGCTATGTGGCTCCTCATCGCGATGTTACCCCTGACGTTCCTTCCGCGGCTACCTGCCGCCCGTTATGACCTGTGGCTGATCCTCCCTTCTCTGTACTTGCTGATGCAGCGCCAACGCTGGCTGAAAGATATCGCGTTATGCGTTTTACTCTTTCTGTGGCTGGTTATGTCGGCAAGAACCCTGTCCGAACAAATTGAATTGTTGTCCGCAAGGACGATAACGGCCACGACGCAGATAGAAGCCGTACTGGTTAATTCTGAGCGGCTAAAAATGCGGATTATCAGCGTTGATGGGCGAAGGATATTTCCACCAGTGTTTACTCTGGTCAGCAGCAAGGAGATTAACCAGTCATTTTGTAGCGGTCAACGCTGGCAAATGACGCTGAAACTGCGGCCAGTTCATGCCCGATTGAATGAAGGGGGGTTTGATGCACAACGATTTGCACTGGCGAACAGTACGCCGCTAAGTGGAAGAATAATGTCGCTGACGCCAATCGATAGCACCTGCAGCTGGCGTGAACGAATTATCCAACGCAGCCGCAGTTACTATGTTGAGTTTCCCTGGCAGGCGATTCTCTCTGCGCTGGCGTTTGGCGAGCGGGGAGACGTCAGCCAGCAGATGACACAGTTGCTAAGAGAGACGGGAACGGCACATCTGATGGCCATTTCAGGTATGCATATCAGTCTGGCGGCCAGTGTAGGCTGGTTATTTGCCAGGGGCTTACAGTTGGCTTTCAGCGCAGCGTGGATTGGCTATCGTTTCCCCTTGATGTGTGGGCTGCTTGTCGCAGGAGTCTATTGCTGGCTTGCGGGTGCAAATCCACCATCACTCAGGGCCGTATTAGCGGTCAGTTTGTGGGGTACCTTACGGTTATCAGGTGTCCGCTGCAGTAACTGGCAGGTCTGGGGCATCTGCATCGCGACCATTATTTTCTTTGACCCGTTGAGTCTGCTCTCTGACAGCTTATGGCTGTCGGCGGTGGCCGTAGCGGGATTGTTGTTCTGGTTTCACTGGTTCCCATTACCGACAAAATTCGCCGGCAAGAAACGCTGGTTACCTTTGCAGTTACTCCACCTTCAGCTGGGCATATTTTTGATTATGATGCCGATACAACTGCTGATTTTTCACGGTATCAGTATCAGCGCCTTGCTGGCGAATATCTGGGCAGTGCCGGTTGTCACCTTCATCTCAGTGCCGCTGATCCTTGCGGCTTTAGCATTTCTACCTTTAGCGCCACTTAGTCAGGCTTTCTGGTGGTTTGCCGATCGTTCGCTTGAAGCGGTCTTCGTTCCTCTGGCTCTGTTGCCGTCGGGTTGGATCGATATGAACAGACAGGCGCTGCCGATAAGTGCAGCGATTTGGCTGACGGTGATTGCCTGTCGTTTCTGCTGGTGGCGCTCTTCACCGATGACCGTTCTGAGCTTCGGTTTGGCATTAGCCTGCTGGCGGCTGAATAATGAGGAACCCAAGTGGCGGCTGGATATGTTGGATATCGGGCATGGCCTTGCCGTAGTGATTTCAGCCAACGGCGAGGCGTTAGTCTACGATACTGGCAATAGCTGGCCGGGTGGCGATGCAGCCAAATCCCAGATCATTCCCTGGTTAGGATGGCAGGGGCTTAAGGTTAAACACATTTTGTTGAGCCACGGTCATCTGGACCACATCGGCGGACTGGAAAGTCTGCAAACGGCTTTTCCTGAAGCGGTAATACACAGCGGGCTGGGAACACCCGGACATTTACCGTGTGAGCAGGGCGTGAACTGGCGCTGGCAAAACCTGTCTTTTCAGGCAATTTGGCCACCGACAGGACAAACTGAGGCCGGAAATAATCAATCCTGTGTAATCAGGGTAAGTGATGGAAAATGGCGCGTGTTGTTAACGGGGGATATCGAGGCGCAGGCTGAATATGATTTAGTTCGATATCATCGGGCGTCAATTGGTGCCGATATTATGCAGGTTCCTCACCACGGTAGCAGTACGTCCTCAGTGCCTCCTTTTCTCAGAGCCGTGGGCGGAAAGGTCGCTCTGGCCTCCGCGGCGCGCTACAGCGCATGGAAATTACCGGCGGAAAAAGTAATTAAACGCTACCAAAATTATGATTACATCTGGCATGACACGGCGCTTGAGGGGCAGCTTAGCGTGCATTTTTTTGATAAAAACTGGCACCTTAGCAGTCTGAGAGCGCAAATAATGAGCCGTTGGTATCATCAGTGGTTTGGCGTACCACGTTATTCCAGGTAGAATGAGCGGCTATTTTCAATAAAAGCTGGTTAAATAATGCATCAGGAAAAAGATCTCTCCACCTGGCAGACATTCCGTCGCCTCTGGCCGATGATCAAACCGTTTAAACCCGGATTGATTGTGGCTGCGGTAGCACTGGTACTGAACGCGGCGGGAGATACATTAATGCTGTCACTGCTGAAACCATTACTGGATGACGGTTTTGGTAAGGCTGACTCTTCCGTCCTGATTTGGATGCCTCTGGCGGTGATTGGCTTAATGTTAATCCGCGGCGTCACCAGTTATATCTCGAGTTACTGCATCTCCTGGGTCTCCGGCAACGTTGTGATGAGTATGCGCCGTCGCCTGTTCAGCCACATGATGGGAATGCCGGTAGCCTTCTTCGATCAGCAGTCCACCGGGACGTTGCTCTCGCGTATTACCTACGACTCCGAGCAGGTTGCTTCCTCATCTTCCAGTGCGCTGGTCACCGTCGTGCGTGAAGGGGCCTCGATTATTGGCCTGTTCATCATGATGTTCTACTACAGCTGGCAGCTGTCGCTGATCCTGATTTTACTGGCACCTATCGTCTCTTTTGCTATTCGTACCGTTTCAAAACGCTTCAGAAACATCAGCAAAACCATGCAGAACACGATGGGGCATGTGACCACCAGTGCTGAGCAAATGCTGAAAGGGCATAAAGAAGTGCTGATTTTTGGCGGACAGGAAGTGGAAAGCCAACGCTTCGCGCGCGTGAGTAACCATATGCGCCAGCAGGGGATGAAGCTGGTTTCAGCCTCTTCTATCTCCGATCCAATTATTCAGCTGATTGCTTCTCTGGCGCTGGCCTTCGTACTGTACGCGGCAAGCTTCCCAAGCGTGATGGCGACCTTGACCGCCGGTACAATCACCGTAGTCTTCTCTTCGATGATTGCCCTGATGCGCCCGCTGAAATCGCTGACTAACGTCAATGCGCAGTTCCAGCGCGGAATGGCTGCCTGCCAGACGCTGTTCTCAATCCTTGATACCGAGCAGGAAGAAGACACCGGTAAGCGTGTGATTGAACGCGCTAAAGGTGACGTTGAATTCCGCAACGTCACCTTCACCTATCCGGGCCGCGAAACGCCTGCGTTGCATAATATCAACCTGGCGATCCCCGCGGGGAAAACTGTTGCCTTGGTTGGACGTTCAGGATCGGGTAAATCCACCATTGCCAGCCTGATGACGCGTTTCTACGATATTCAGCAGGGCGAGATCCTGATGGATGGCCACGATCTGCGCGAATACACGCTCAGCTCGCTGCGTAATCAGGTCGCGCTGGTTTCACAGAATGTCCATCTGTTTAACGATACGGTGGCAAATAACATTGCCTATGCCCGTACCGAGAAGTACAGCCGCGAAGATATTGAGAAGGCCGCCACCATGGCCCATGCCATGGACTTCATCAACAAGATGGATAAAGGGCTTGATACCATTATCGGTGAAAACGGCGTGCTGCTTTCCGGTGGTCAGCGTCAGCGTATTGCCATTGCCCGCGCATTGCTGCGTGACAGCCCAATCCTGATCCTGGATGAAGCGACGTCTGCACTGGATACAGAATCTGAACGCGCCATTCAGTCAGCGCTGGATGAACTGCAGAAAAATCGTACTTCACTGGTTATCGCTCACCGTCTTTCCACTATTGAAAAGGCCGATGAGATTGTGGTGGTGGAAGACGGCTACATTGTTGAGCGCGGAAGCCATGCCGATTTGTTGGAACATCGTGGCGTGTATGCCCAGCTCCATAAGATGCAGTTTGGTCAATGATTGAACGCATCTGGAGCGGACGCTCCGCGCTATATCTGCTGCTGGTTCCGTTAAGCTGGCTGTACGGCCTGATTAGCAACCTGATCCGCCTCAGCTATGTCTGGGGCCTGCGGAAAGCGTGGCGCGCTACCGTTCCGGTGGTAGTGGTGGGCAACCTGACAGCCGGAGGCAACGGCAAAACGCCGGTTGTGATCTGGCTGGTACAGGCTTTGCAGCAGCGTGGTCTGCGTGTCGGCGTCGTTTCAAGAGGCTACGGCGGTAAGGCCGATTGCTATCCGCTGGTACTGGATAACCGCACCACAACCGCGCAAGCGGGTGATGAACCTGTGCTTATTTATCAGCGCACAGGGACTGCGGTGGCGGTCTCACCTGTCAGAAAAGAGGCCGTTCAGGCGCTCACTGAGCAGGCGAACATCGACATCATCATTACCGACGATGGCCTGCAACATTACGCCTTAGCGAGAGACTTCGAGATTGTGGTCATCGACGGCAAGCGTCGTTTTGGCAATGGCTGGTGGCTTCCCGCGGGCCCGATGCGTGAGCGTGCTTCCCGTTTGAGAACCGTTGATGCGATCGTTACCAATGGCGGTGAGGCGCAGGCTGGCGAGCTGGCGATGCATCTGAACCCTGGTGATGCCGTTAATATCCGCAGTGGCGAAACCTGCCCGGTCATGATGCTTGCAAACGTGGTGGCGATGGCCGGCATTGGTCATCCTCCTCGCTTTTTTGCCACTCTTCATCAGCAGGGTGTTATGCCAGTTAAGGAAGTGCCTTTTGCCGATCATCAATCTTATCAACCGGCCCAGTTAGCGGCATTGCTTGCGCCAGGCGAGACGCTGTTGATGACGGAAAAAGACGCGGTGAAAGTCCGGTCTTTTGCGGAAGACAACTGGTGGTACCTGCCGGTGGATGCTGAACTGCCACAGGCCGCTTCCACTGCCTTACTGGACAGGCTTTGCGCATTGACCGCCAAACGCTAACAAGCTGAAAAAGCGCACAATCTCCGTGCCGAAATCTCAGGAAAAGAACTAAACTCACTGCATCTTTGTCACGAAGGTGCATTATGTCCGCTCTCCAACTTTCGCTTTCTCAGGCCCGCCAGTTACACCTCGCCGCTCAGGGGCTACTTCGGCCACCGGGACGTAAAGCCAGGGCTGATGATATCCTCAGCGCCATCCGCCAGATGTCATTACTGCAGATTGATACCATCCACGTCGTTGCCCGCAGCCCTTATCTGGTGCTATTCAGCCGTGTAGGCGACTATCCCGAAAGCTGGCTGGGTGAGGCGCTAAGCAGCGGTAACCTCTATGAATACTGGGCGCATGAAGCCTGCTTTATCCCAATCGAAGACTATCGCCTGCTGCGCCATCGCATGCTGAATCCTCAGCATATGGGATGGAAATATAACAGCGAGTGGATGGAGAACTGGCAGCAGGAAGTCGGCGAACTGCTTATGCATATCGAACAAAATGGCCCGGTCAGATCGGCCGATTTTGCTGCCCCGCCGGGGCAGAAGCCTGGCTGGTGGTCGTGGAAACCGCATAAACGCCATCTTGAAAATCTGTTCACGGCCGGCGATCTGATGGTGATCGAGCGACGCAATTTTCAGCGCGTCTACGATCTGCGGCAGCGCGTGATGCCGGACTGGGATGACCAGCTGCATGGGATTGAAGAATCAGAGGCGGTCCGTCAGATGTTGCGGAACAGTGCCAGAAGTTTGGGGCTGTTTCGTGCCGCCTGGCTACCCGATTATTACCGTCTGAAGCGCGCGCCAGTAAAAGCGGTTTTAGCTGACTGGCTGGCGCAGGGGGATGTGATACCGGTGGCAGTGGAATCGCTGGGCGCCTGTTACCTGGATGCCGCTTTGTTGCCCCTTCTCGAACAGGGAACCCGGGCAACCTACACCACCTTGCTGTCTCCTTTTGACCCGGTGGTCTGGGACCGCAGACGGGCGCTGGAGCTGTTTAACTTCGATTACCGACTGGAATGTTATACGCCGGAAGCGAAGCGGCAGTATGGCTATTTTGTTCTGCCAATTCTGCACAGGGGAGCACTGAAAGGGCGGCTGGATGCGAAAATGCTGCGTAAGGAAAAAGTATTGCAGATCAAACAGCTGTGGCTGGAGCAGGGCGTCAAAATCAGTCAGGGCACGATCAACGATCTGCATCAGGCCATCACACGCTTCGCGCGCTGGCAAGGGGCCGAGACGGTGGTGCTGGAAAAGCTACCCGAAACGCTGGCAAGTGCCTGGCAAAAAGGGTGGGCGCTGTAACATCCTGCACGCGGGGAAGTAACCGATGCCGCGCCAGCTATGATATTCTAAGGACCTGTCTGACCGGGATCACCAGGGAGAAACCATGGATCACCGTTTACTCGAAATCGTTGCTTGTCCTGTTTGCCACGGCAAACTGTATTACATCAAAGACCAGCAGGAGCTTATCTGCAAACCTGATGGCCTCGCTTACCCTGTGCGCGACGGCATTCCAGTCCTGCTGGAGACAGAAGCGCGTTCACTCACCATGGAAGAGATCCACCCATGAGTTTTGTCGCTATTATCCCGGCGCGTTTTGCTTCAACGCGCCTGCCGGGTAAACCGCTGGTCGATATCCAGGGTAAACCGATGGTAGTGCATGTGATGGAGCGAGCGCTGGAATCAGGTGCCGATCGGGTCATTGTCGCTACCGATAATGAACAGGTGGCACGTGCTGTTGAAGCGGCCGGCGGTGAGGTGTGCATGACCCGCGCCGATCACCACTCCGGCACGGAACGATTGGCTGAAGTGATCGATCGCTATCAGTTTGCTGATGACACCATCATCGTGAACGTGCAGGGCGATGAGCCGATGATCCCACCGGTTATTATCCGCCAGGTGGCAGAAAACCTGGCCAAAAGCGAAGCCGGCATGGCGACGTTAGCCGTGCCGATTGAGACCGCAGAGGAAGCCTTCAATCCGAATGCGGTCAAAGTCGTGATGGATGCGAAAGGTTACGCGCTCTATTTTTCCCGGGCTACCATTCCCTGGGATCGTGAGCGTTTTGCCACCTCCCGCGAAGAAATCGGCGATACCTTCCTGCGTCACATTGGCATCTACGGCTACCGCGCGGGCTTTATTCGCCGCTATGTCAGCTGGGAGCCGAGCCCGCTGGAGCACATTGAGCTGCTTGAGCAGCTACGCGTGCTCTGGTATGGCGAAAAAATTCACGTTGCCGTCGCCAAAGCGATCCCAAGCGTTGGTGTTGATACACCGGAAGATTTGGCCCGCGTGCGCGCGGCTATGCAGTAATCCTGTTGGGGCCTTCGCTGGCCCCTTCTCCACTTTTTTTAAAGGAGGAGGAAATGGAACAACTCCGCTCGGAGCTTTCTCTGGTATTGGGCGAAACCCTCAGTCGCCTGGAATGTATCAGTGAACAACCCTGGTCCAGCCTGTATTCGCTCTATGACCAGCAAGGCCACTCGCTACCAATGGTGGCAAAATACTTCAATGTTAAAGGCATTGCGGCACAGGAAGCCTATAAGCTTTCGATGCTGGCCAAAGACAGCACCATCCGCTTGCCGACGGTTTACGGCCTGATCGTCAGTCAGCAGCCGCCACAGCACGATGTCTTGCTGATCGAGCGCATGGGCGGCGTGTCGGTTGAAGCGCCAACGCGCACGCCGGTGCGCTGGCTGCAGTTGCAGGATCAGATTGTTGCCGCCTTACTGGCATGGCATCGGCTCGACAGCCACGGCCTGGTCGGCAGCGTCGACAGCACGCAGGAAAATAACTGGGTTTCCTGGTATGCCCAGCGCGTTGAGGTGATCTGGTCCACGCTCGGGTTTATGCGACCTGACGCGCTGTCGATGGAACACCGGCGCGTGCTTTACCGCAGCCGTGAAAACCTCGGCAATCTGCTGGCGGATTTCAACGATCCTTGCGTGCTGGTTCACGGCAATCTGTCACTGAGCAGCATGTTGAAAGAGGCGTGGAGCGACCAGTTGTTGTCGATGATCAATCCCGGGATGATGCTGTGGGCACCGCGAGAATATGAATTGTTCCGGCTTTGCGAAGAGGGGCTGGCAGAATCGCTGCTGTTCCATTACCTGAAGCAGGCTCCGGTGGCGGAAGGGTTTGTTGCACGGCGCTGGCTTTACACGCTGTGGGACGAAACTGACCGGCTAATTCATACCGGCCAGTTCGATGCACGTCGTTTTCAACGCGCGGCGGACTCACTGCTCCCCTGGCTCAGTTGAGGCCCGATCCCCGGAGGTCAGCCGTTGCCAGGCTCTTCCCAACCACTCATAAATCGCCCGATCGCTGTGACCCAGCCACATTGGCGACGGAATTGCACGTTCCCAGACATTCAACGGTGAGGCAATAGCCAGCTGATTGGCTGGCGCCGGCAGAGGATCCAGTCCCTGCTGTTGGAAAAAGATCATCGCTCGCGGCAGGTGTGAGGCGGATGTCACCAGCAGGAAGGGTGTTTTCCCCACTACCTTAGCCACTTCAGCCGCTTCCTGTCGGGTATCCCTCGGTTTATCAAGCGTCACGATCGCACTCAGTGGCACGCCTAGTGACTGGGCGACGCGGGATGTGACTTCGGCAGAACTGACCGGATTGTTCTGCGCCGCCGCACCGGTAAAGACCAATTTGGCGCCTGGGTTTTCCCGCCATAAGCGGATCCCTTCAACCAGCCGCGGCAAACTGTTGTTGATCATATTGGAGCCAGGCGCCCAGTCAGTATTCCAGGTATATCCACCGCCCAGGACCACCACATAGCCAACTTTTTGCTGATTTTGCCAGGTGGGATAGCGGTTTTCGGTGGGCGCAAGCAGGCTGTCCGCGACCGGTTGCAGGCTTAACAGCGCTAACAGCAGGCAGGCAGCAGAGAGGATAATTTTGCCGGTTTTCTGCCAACGGCTGAACCAGAGCAACAAAAGCGCAATTGCCATCAACACAATCAGCAAAGGCAAGGGCAGCAACAGGCCACCGACGAGTTTTTTTAACGCAAAAAGCATGAAAACGGACTCCTTTTGTCCGAAAAAACACCACCCGAGAGCCTGGCGATGACTGAAAGGTTCATTCCTGGTCAGTGTATGTCAAAATAGCCGCCAGTTTCACCCACTCAGCCGCCGGGAACCCGAATGCAGGATCGCAACTTTGATGATATAGCCGAAAAATTTTCGAAGAATATCTACGGTACCACCAAAGGGCGGATCCGCCAGGCGATTGTCTGGCAGGAGCTGGAAGAGATCCTCGCCAGCCTGCCGGAAGGACCACTCAACGTGCTGGATGCCGGCGGTGGAGAAGGGCAGATGAGTTGTGGTCTGGCAGCCAGAGGTCATCAGGTCTTACTCTGCGATCTTTCCGCTGAGATGTTGCAACGCGCAGGGGCTCATGCCGAAGAAAAAGGTGTGAGCGGGAACATGCTATTCAAACAAATTAGCGCGCAACAGGTCGGTCAACATTTGGATAAGCCGGCCGATCTGGTATTGTTTCACGCGGTGCTTGAATGGGTCGCCGAGCCTGAAGCCATCTTAAAAGCGCTGTATGATGTGCTGGCCCCGGGCGGCGTGCTGTCGCTGATGTTTTATAACGTCAATGGCCTGATAATGCAGACGCTGGTGCTGGGCAACTTCGGTTATATGCAGGCTGACCTGAAGAAACGCAAACGAAAAACGCTGTCGCCTGACTTCCCACGTGAACCTGAACAGGTCTATAGGTGGTTAGAAGCTGCAGGCTTTACAGTGGAAACCAAGACCGGGATCCGCGTTTTTCATGACTATATGCGTGACAAGAACAAGCAATCTGAACGTTTTGAGGAAGTTCTGCAGCAGGAATTACGCTTCTGCCGCCAGGAGCCATTTTTAAGTTTGGGCCGTTATATCCACGTGACCGCGCGGAAACCCATAAACAGGACGAACCATGAGTGAATTTTCCCAGACTGTACCGGAACTGGTCGCCTGGGCGCGAAAAAATGACTTTTCCGTCACGTTGCCTACCGAACGTCTGACGTTTTTGCTGGCGATTGCCACCCTGAACGGGGAGCGCATGGATGGCGAAATGAGCGAAGGCGAATTGACCGATGCCTTCCGTCACGTCAGTGAAGGGTTTGAACAGACCAGCGAAACCGTTGGTGTGCGAGCCAATAACGCCATCAACGATATGGTGCGTCAGCGCCTGCTTAACCGCTTTGTCAGTGAACAGGCCGATGGCAACGCCATCTATCGCCTGACGCCGCTGGCCATCGGCATTACGGATTACTACATCCGCCAGCGTGAGTTCTCAACGCTGCGGCTGTCGATGCAGCTGTCGATTGTTGCCGGCGAGCTGAAGCGCGCTGCCGATGCAGCCGATGAAGACGGTGACGAATTTCACTGGCATCGCAACGTTTTCGCCCCGCTGAAATACTCGGTGGCAGAAATCTTCGACAGCATCGATATCACCCAGCGAACCATGGATGAACAGCAGCAGGCGGTGAAAGACGATATCGCCCAGTTGCTGAACAAAGACTGGCGCGCGGCCATTTCCAGCTGTGAAATGCTGCTGAATGAAACCTCCGGCACGCTGCGCGAATTGCAGGATACGCTGGAAGCGGCAGGCGATAAGCTGCAGGCCAATCTGTTACGCATCCAGGATGCCACGCTGAGCAGCCCGGATCTCGGTTTTATCGATAAGCTGGTGTATGACCTGCAAAACAAGCTGGACCGTATTATCAGCTGGGGCCAGCAGGCGATTGACCTGTGGATCGGCTATGACCGTCACGTGCACAAATTCATCCGTACCGCCATCGACATGGATAAAAACCGCGTCTTCGCTCAACGCCTGCGCAAGTCTGTGCAAACCTATTTCGATCATCCCTGGGCACTGACCTATGCCAATGCTGAGCGCCTGTATGACATGCGTGATGAAGAACTGGCGTTGCGCAGTGAGGAAGTGACCGGTGAACTGCCTTCCGAACTGGAATACGAAGAGTTTAACGAAATTCGTGAACAGCTGGCCGCGATGATTGAAGAAGCGCTGGCCATTTATAAAGCACAACAGAAACCGCTCAATCTGGGCACAGTGATGCGTGATTACCTGGTGCAGTATCCCCGGGCACGACACTTCGACGTGGCGCGTATTGTCGTCGATCAGGCCGTCCGCTTAGGCGTGGCCGAAGCAGATTTCTCCGGCTTGTCAGCAGAATGGCAGGTCATTAATGATTACGGAGCCAAGGTGCAGGCGCATGTCATCGACAAATATTGAACAAGTGATGCCGGTTAAACTGGCACAGGCGCTGGCCAATTCTCTTTTCCCGGCGCTGGACAGCCAGTTACGTTCCGGTCGCCATATTGGCATTGAAGAGCTGGATCAACATGCTTTCCTGATGGATTATCAGGAATATCTGGAAGAGTTTTACGCGCGTTACAACGTTGAGTTGATCCGTGCCCCGGAAGGCTTCTTCTATCTGCGTCCCCGCTCCACCACGCTGATCCCGCGCTCGGTCCTTTCCGAGCTGGATATGATGGTGGGCAAAATCCTGTGTTATCTCTACCTGAGCCCGGAACGTCTGGCGAATGAAGGCATCTTCACCCAGCAGGAGCTTTATGATGAGCTGTTGTCGCTGGCTGATGAAAGCAAGCTGATGAAGTTCGTTAACCAGCGCTCAACCGGTTCCGATCTCGATCGGCAAAAGTTGCAGGAAAAAATGCGCGCTTCCCTTAACCGTCTGCGCCGCCTTGGCATGGTGTGGTTTATGGGTAATGACAGCAGCAAATTCCGCATTATTGAGTCGGTATTCCGCTTTGGTGCGGATGTGCGTAGCGGCGACGATGCCCGCGAAGCGCAGCTGAGGATGATCCGGGATGGCGAGGCGATGCCGATTGAAGGTGGCCTGGCGCTGAATGATGAAAGCGAAGAGGATGATGAGGCGCAGAGCCCGTCGTCGGACAACGCGGAGAACGAGTAAATGATTGAACGCGGAAAATTTCGCTCGCTGACCCTGGTAAACTGGAACGGCTTTTTCGCCCGCACCTTTGACCTGGATGAGCTGGTTACCACGCTTTCAGGCGGTAACGGCGCCGGTAAGTCCACCACCATGGCGGCCTTTATCACGGCGCTGATCCCCGATTTGACGCTGCTGCACTTCCGTAACACCACCGAAGCGGGAGCCACCTCCGGCTCGCGTGACAAAGGTTTGCACGGAAAGCTGCGTCCTGGCGTCTGTTACGCCGCGCTGGACGTGGTGAATTCCCTGCATCAGCGCGTGATTGTTGGTGTGCGGCTGCAGCAGGTTGCCGGTCGCGATCGTAAAGTCGATATCAAGCCTTTCAGCATTCACGGCCTGCCGATGTCGATCAACCCGACGGAAATCCTGACGGAAACGGTCAATGCCCGTCAGGCTCGCGTTCTGCCGCTAAGCGAACTGAAAGACAAGTTCGAAGCGATGGAAAGCGTGCAGTTTAAGCAGTTTAACTCGATCACTGATTACCACTCGCTGATGTTCGACCTGGGCATTGTGGCGCGTCGTCTGCGCTCGGCCGCCGACCGCAGCAAATACTATCGCCTGATTGAAGCCTCGCTGTATGGCGGTATTTCCAGCGCCATTACCCGATCGCTGCGTGATTACCTGCTGCCGGAAAACAGCGGCGTGCGTAAGGCCTTCCAGGATATGGAAGCCGCGCTGCGCGAGAACCGCATGACGCTGGAAGCCATCCGCGTCACCCAGTCCGACCGCGATCTGTTTAAGCATCTGATCTCCGAAGCAACTAGCTATGTTGCTGCGGACTATATGCGTCATGCTAACGAACGCCGCATCCACCTTGACGGCGCGTTACTGAACCGTAATGAGCTATTCACCAGCCGCAAGCAGTTAAAAGCCGAGCAGTATCGCCATGTTGAAATGGCTCGCGAACTGGCTGAGCATAACGGCGCAGAAAGCGATCTCGAAACCGATTACCAGAGCGCCAGCGATCACCTTAACCTGGTGCAGACGGCAATGCGTCAGCAGGAAAAAATCGAGCGCTATGAAGGCGATATCGATGAGCTGACCTACCGTCTGGAAGAGCAGAATGAAGTCGTCGCTGAAGCCCGTGAGGTGCAGGAAGAGAATGAAGCCCGCAGCGAAGCCGCTGAACTGGAAGTCGATGAGCTGAAAAGTCAGCTGGCCGATTATCAGCAGGCGCTGGACGTGCAGCAAACCCGTGCTATCCAGTATCAGCAAGCGTTGCAGGCGCTGCAGCGCGCGCAGGAAATCTGCCGGGTTGCCGAACTGACCGTCGACAATGCCGAAGAGTGGCAGGAAACCTTCCGCGCGAAAGAGCAGGAAGCGACCGACAAGTTATTGCAGCTTGAACAGAAAATGAGCGTGGCGCAGGCTGCTCACAGTCAGTTCGAGCAGGCTTTTGAGCTGGTGGGCCGCATTGCCGGACCGGTCAGTCGTTCTGACGCGTATCACACCGGCCGCGAATTGCTTCGCGATGCCAGCAATCAGCGTTATCACGCCGAGCAGTTGCAGTCTTTACGTTCCCGCGTGGCCGAGATGGAACAGCGACTGCGTGAACAGCAGGATGCCGAACGGTTACTGAATGAGTTCTGTAAGCGTCACGGGCAACAGTTTGAGCCGCAGGATCTGGAAGGTTACCAGTACGAGCTTGAAGCGCGTATTGAACAGCTGTCCGAAAGCGTGTCTGAAGCGGGCGAACGTCGCATGGAAATGCGTCAGGAGCTTGAACAGGTACGTGAACGCATTGCCCGTCTGACCAAACAGGCCCCTCAGTGGCATGCCGCGCAGGATATTCTTAGCCAGCTGAACGAGCAAACCGGTCAGGCGCTGGAGAGCGGTCAGCAGGTGACCGAGTACATGCAGCAGCTGCTGGAGCGCGAACGCGAAACCACCGTTGAACGCGACGAAGTTTCGGCCCGTAAACGCGAAGTTGAAAAACAGGTCGAGCGTCTGAGCCAGCCTGGCGGCGCTGAAGATGGCCGTATGACCCACCTGGCCGAACGTTTCGGCGGCGTGCTGCTGTCAGAAATTTATGACGACGTCACCATCGACGATGCACCGTACTTCTCCGCGCTGTATGGCCCGGCCCGTCACGGTATCGTGGTGCCCGATCTGTCACTGGTGCAGGACCTGTTGGACGGTCTGGAAGACTGCCCGGAAGACCTTTATTTGATCGAAGGGGACCCGCACTCGTTCGATGACAGCGTATTTAACGTTGAAGAGCTGCAAAAAGCGGTAGTGGTGAAGTCAGGCGATCGCCAGTGGCGTTACTCTCGCTTCCCTAAAGTGCCGTTGTTTGGTCGTGCCGCCCGTGAAAATCAGCTGGATCTGTTACATGCCGAACGCGAAACGCTGGCAGAACGGTATGCCACGCTGTCGTTTGACGTGCAAAAAACGCAGCGTCTGCACCAGTCCTTCAGCCGTTTTATCGGAAGCCATTTAGCCGTCGCCTTTGAGTCGGATCCAGAAGCCGAGCTGCGTTTACTGAACCTGCGTCGTGGTGAACTCGAACGTGGCCAGGCCGCCCATGAAACGGAAAACCAGCAGCAGCGCCAGCAGTTTGATCAGGCGAAAGAGGGCGTCGCCCAGCTTAACCGCCTGATGCCACGCGTCAGCCTGCTGCAGGATGAAACCCTGCAGGATCGTTATGACGAACTGCTTGAGCGTCTGGATGAAGCACAGGAAGCCGCGCGTTTCCTGCAGCAGCATGGCGCGCAACTGGCGAAACTGGAACCGCTGATCTCGGTGCTGCAGAGCGATCCGGAACAGCACGAACAGTTGAAGTTGGATTATCAGCAGGCGCAGCAGGTTCAGCGCGATGCTCGCCAGCAAGCCTTTGCCATGACCGAAGTGGTGCAGCGTCGCGCGCACTTTGGCTATGTCGATTCCGCCGGCATGCTCGACGGTAACAGCGACCTGAATGAGAAACTGCGTAAGCGTCTTGAGCAGGCCGAATCCGATCGTACCCGTGCCCGCGAGCAGCTGCGCGGTCATCAGGCGCAGTTTACCCAGTATTCTCAGGTGCTGGCGTCACTGAAAAGCTCTTACGATGCCAAGCGCGACATGCTGAAAGAACTTCAGCAGGAAATGCAGGATATCGGTGTGCAGGCGGATGCCAGCGCGGAAGAGCGCGCGCGTCTGCGCCGTGATGAACTCTATGCTGCGTTAAGCAACAACCGCGCCCGTCGCAATCAGCTGGAAAAACAGATCACCTTCTGTGAAGCAGAAATGGACGCGCTGCAGAAAAAACTGAAGCGTGTCGAGCGCGATTACCATCAGGGCCGCGAGCAGGTTGTTCATGCCAAGGCGGGTTGGGTCGCGGTGTTACGCTTGGTGAAAGACAATGGCGTTGAGCGTCGTCTCCATCGTCGTGAACTCTCTTACCTCGGCGGTGATGAGCTGCGTTCAATGTCGGATAAGGCGTTAGGTGCGCTGCGTCTGGCGGTCGCCGACAATGAACATCTGCGCGACGTGCTGCGTCTGTCCGAAGATCCAAAACGGCCAGAACGTAAAATTCAGTTCTTTATCGCCGTATATCAGCATCTGCGGGAACGTATTCGTCAGGACATCATCCGTACCGACGATCCGGTCGAAGCGATTGAGCAGATGGAGATTGAACTTGGCCGTCTGACCGAAGAGTTAACCGCGCGCGAACAGATGCTGGCAATCAGCTCCCGCAGCGTGTCTAACATTATTCGTAAGACCATTCAGCGTGAGCAAAACCGTATTCGCCAGCTGAACCAGGGCCTGCAGGCTGTGAGCTTCGGCCAGGTGAAGAGCGTCCGTCTAAACGTGAACGTGCGCGAGGCGCATTCCACGCTGCTGGACGTGTTGTCTGAACAGCATGAGGCGCATCAGGATCTGTTTAACAGCAATCGCCTGACCTTCTCAGAAGCCCTCGCTAAGCTATATCAGCGCCTGAATCCACAGATTGATATGGGCCAGCGTACGCCGCAAACCATTGGTGAAGAGCTGCTGGATTACCGTAACTACCTGGAAATGGAGGTTGAGGTAAACCGGGGATCTGATGGCTGGTTGCGTGCGGAAAGTGGTGCATTGTCAACCGGTGAAGCGATCGGTACCGGGATGTCGATTCTGGTGATGGTCGTGCAGAGCTGGGAAGAAGAGTCTCGCCGCCTGCGTGGAAAAGATATTTCCCCATGCCGCCTACTGTTCCTCGATGAAGCCGCGCGACTGGATGCCAAGTCGATCGCCACGCTGTTTGAGCTGTGCGATCGTCTGGAAATGCAGCTGATTATCGCCGCGCCAGAGAATATCAGTCCAGAGAAGGGCACGACTTATAAACTGGTGCGTAAAGTGGTCAATAACATTGAACACGTTCACGTCGTCGGCCTGCGCGGCTTTGCCGCCGAGCCAACCGCCGCAAATTCCTCCACACCTGAGGAAAATCAACAGGCTTCTTCATAGGAAAATCTCAACCGGCAGATATAGTAAAAAGTCTGGCAGCGGTTTATTCTACCCAACGGCATTGGCTGTATTTACAGCGAATGCCGTTTTCTTTTTCTATACTGATAACAATGACTAATAAACAGGTGATCGCCATCTGTTTTGGCACTTAACCAGGGAGCAAGGGATGTTGCTAATGAAAACGAATTCTGCAAGGTTGGCACTGTTTAGTGCTTGTCTGGTGTTTGCCGGTCAGATACAACCCGCATTGGCAGGTATTCCGCCTGTATCCGCGCCTGTAACAGCAACCTATACACCATCGCAGGCCCAGCGGCATCTGCTGGCCACGCTTCCTGCTGGTTATAAACCGTTTTATTTGACGACCCTGGCTTCGCTGTATGCTACCCAGAGCATGCAGCCACTGTGGCAGGATCGGCAGGCTGTGCAGCAGTTCCAGCAGCAACTGGCTGAAGTGGCCATATCTGGCGTACAACCGCAGTTTAATCTGTGGGTCAAACTGCTGACCGATCCTTCGATAACGGGAATGGCGCGTGATGTCGTTCTGTCTGATGCGATGCTGGGCTATCTGCAGTTTGTCTCTACGGTGCCCGCCAAAGGGGAAACCTGGCTGTACAGCAACGTGCCTTACAAGCTGGAAGTGCCAACCCTGTCGGTAATTAATCAGTGGCAGAGAGCGGTTGAACACGGTGGAACCAATGCCTTTGTCACCTCGCTTGCGCCACAGCACCCGCAATATGTTCTGATGCATCAGGCGCTGAAAACGTTGCTGGCAGATAATCATCCCTGGCCGCAGCTGGCCGCGAGACAGACCCTGAAGCCGGGACAATTGAGTGATGATGTTCCTGCACTGAGGGCCATTCTGGAGCGCACCGGAATGATGACCGCCAGCGCCGAAGGACCAAAGCCGACCGATGAAGCCGTCCCGACCACCAGCGTACCGGCGTCTTTTGTGGATGAAGAGATTGCTTCGACGCCAGCGCCTAAGCCGGTTGATGAGCAGGCGACCGTCAGTCCTTCCGCCACGCCACTGCCGGAAAATCCCAATGCCGCTAACACGCCTGAGCTGGCCGGTCAGGTGCTGGGAAATGCGGTGCCTGCCGACCCAACACATATCTATTCTGCCGACCTGGTCGAAGCGGTAAAACGCTTCCAACGCTGGCAGGGGCTTGAGCCGGATGGTGCGATTGGCCCACGGACCCGTGAATGGCTGAACGTTTCGCCGCAGCTTCGTGCTTCTCTGCTTGCGCTGAATATTCAGCGTTTGCGTCTGTTGCCTGATGATATGCATAACGGGATTATGGTGAATATCCCGAATTACTCGCTGATCTATTATCTCAACGGCAGTCAAATCCTGGCGTCGAGGGTTATTGTGGGGCGTCCAGACCGCAAAACGCCTCTGATGCGCAGCGCACTGAATAATGTGGTGCTAAACCCGCCATGGAATGTGCCGACTACGCTGGTCCGTCAGGATATTGTGCCGAAAGTGAAGCAGGATCCGGCTTATCTCTACAAACATAACTACACCTTGCTCTCTGGCTGGAGCAATGATGCGGAAGTCATCGATCCGTCGATGATCGACTGGCGGATGGTTTCCGCGGCGTCCTTCCCTTACCGCATACGCCAGGCGCCGGGTGCGACGAATTCGCTGGGAAGGTATAAGTTCAATATGCCTAGTTCAGATGCCATCTATCTGCATGATACGCCGAACCATAACCTGTTCCAGAAAGACATCAGGGCGCTGAGTTCAGGCTGTGTTCGTGTGAATAAAGCGTCTGATTTGGCCAACCTGCTGTTACAGGATGCGGGATGGAATGACACACGCATTTCCAGCACGCTGAAAGAAGGGGATACCCGCTACGTGCCGATTCGTCATCGCATCCCGGTCAATCTTTACTACCTGACGGCGTGGGTTGCGGATGATGGTAAGGCGCAATATCGTACAGATATTTACAATTATGATATGACCGCGCGTTCTGGCGTGCAGAGTATGGCGGCGGCTGGTCAATTAATGCTCTAATGCTTGATTCTTCAGGTGTTCCGGCTCAGGGCATACCGGGCCGGTCACCTCTGCTTCCAGACAGGTGTTGATATTTGTCGAAGCTGTCACATTTCCCCGGTTGACTCAGCTATTCTCCCCGGTTATGGTTCCCGACGGTGACCATTTTGCACCATTTCAGAACATTTAGCCGGGTAACACAGATTTATGAATAATTTTGACTCTCATCGCCGTAAGTGGCTGACATTAGGAGGCGCTGCATTAGGTTGTGCATTGCTTCCCCGACAGGCTTTCGCCTCGCTCTCCACCTCGCGTCCTCGTGTATTAACACTGAATAACCTGAATACCGGTGAAACGCTCAAAACTGAGTTTTTTAACGGCAAAAGTTACGACAAGGATGAGTTGTCACGTTTAAATCATTTCTTCCGTGATTACCGGGCCAACAAGGTCAAGAACATCGATCCGCATTTGTTCGATCAGCTTTATCGTTTGCAGGCGTTGCTCGATACCCGCAAACCGGTGACGTTGATATCGGGGTATCGGTCGCTGGCGACCAACAATTCCCTGCGTGCCCACACGAAAGGCGTAGCGAAACACAGTTACCACACGCTGGGTCAGGCGATGGATTTACATATTGACGGGATTGCATTGAGCAATGTTCGCAAAGCGGCGCTTTCCATGGGCGCTGGTGGTGTAGGATACTACCCAAGCAGTAACTTTGTGCATATTGATACCGGGCCGGCACGGCACTGGTAAGATGAAATCCCGGTAGGGCCATGGCTCGCCGGTAACGGAGTGTTATGGACTATCAAATTATCCCGGTGACGGCATTCGCCCAGAACTGCTCGCTGATCTGGTGCCCGGAATCGATGCAGGCAGCGGTTGTTGACCCCGGTGGTGATGCCGAAACTATTCAGGCGCATGTGGCGGAAAAAGGCGTTACCGTAACGCAAATTCTGTTGACCCACGGACACCTTGATCATGTTGGCGCGGCTGCCGAACTGGCGGCTTTTTATGGTGTGCCGGTTGTTGGTCCCCATAAGGCGGATGCTTTCTGGCTGGAAGGTTTACCTGCTCAGAGCCAGATGTTCGGCTTCCCGTACTGCGCGCCTCTGACGCCAGATCGCTGGCTGGAAGAGGGGGAAACCGTGCAGCTCGGCAACATCATCCTCGAAATCCTGTTATGCCCTGGCCATACGCCCGGCCACATCGTCTTCTTTGATCGTGCTTCTCGCCTGCTGGTATCTGGTGATGTGATCTTTAATGGCGGCGTAGGGCGTTCTGATTTTCCTCAGGGCAGCCATGCGGATCTCATCGCCTCCATTAAGACCAAGCTTTTACCGCTGGGTGATGACGTGACCTTTTTACCGGGACATGGGCCGATGTCTACGCTGGGCCGGGAAAGAATTTCGAACCCGTTCCTGCAGTAACGCAGTAAGGCGCATGGGGAAAAGACACAAAAAAGCCTGCATTTAGCAGGCTTTTTTTTATGCTCAGTCGCGGCTTACAGCACGGCGACAATCGCTTCACACAGCGGAGCCATATTATCTGGCGTCATGCCGGCCACGTTCACACGACCTGAATTCACCGCATACACGCCGAACTCTTCGCGCAGGCGAACCACCTGGTCTTTCGTCAAACCACTGAATGAGAACATGCCATTCTGCTTGATGATAAAACTGAAGTCCCCTTTAGCGCCTTTCTCCTGCAGGGTGTTCACAAACAGCTGACGCATACGGTGGATGCGCTGACGCATATCTGCCAGTTCCTGCTCCCAGATAGCCCGCAGAGCGGCGTTACCGAGGATGGTGGCCACTACCGCCGCACCGTGCGCCGGTGGGTTAGAGTAGTTTGCACGGATGGTGGCTTTCACCTGGCTGAATGCGGTATCCGCTACCGATGCTTCGCTGGCAACCAGCGTCAGTGCGCCAACGCGTTCGTTATACAGCCCGAAGTTTTTCGAATAAGAGCTGGCGACGATCAGTTCCTGATGGCTGGCCGCAAAAATACGCAGGCCTTCCGCATCTTCTTCCAGACCCCGGGCAAAGCCCTGATAGGCGAAGTCGAACAGCGGCAGCCAGCCACCGGCCAGTGACAGCTCGGAAAGTTGTGCCCACTGTTCCGCCGTCGGATCGATACCGGTCGGGTTATGGCAGCAGCCATGGAACAGCACCACGTCACCGGCTGCAACCTCACGCAGGGCGTTCACCATGCCGTCAAAGTCGAGGGAGTGATTGGCCGCGTCATAATACTGATACTCGCAGACTTCAAGACCCGCGGATTCAAATACATTTTTATGGTTCGGCCAGCTTGGGTTGCTTACCCAGATGCGCTTCGCGCTGGTCTGAGTGGCAATAAAGTCAGCCGCAACGCGCAATGCACCGGTTCCACCTGGGGTCTGCGCTGTGCGGGCACGCTTGGTACTCACAATGGCGTTGTCTTTCCCAAACAACAGTTCCTGAGTGCACTTACCGAAGTCGGCCAGTCCATCGATGCTGAGGTAATTTTTGGTGGTTTCATTCTCTAACAGATACTGCTCAGCTTTTTTCACGCTGGTGAGTACCGGTGTTTTGCCGGTTTCGTCTTTATAGACACCAATGCCCAGATTGATCGTATTTGGGCGATCGTCGGCACGGAAGAGATCGGCTAAACCAAGAATAGGGTCGGCGGGTGCAGCTGCAATGCGTTCAAACATAGTCGAAGTCCGTTAGCTTAATCTAAAGCGAAGTGAGGACTCAGGTTACGCCACAGCGCACAAATTGCCAACCGTTTGCGTTAAAAATCACAGGGAACAGAGTGAGGGTAATTAATCAGAGGGAGAAAGCGGGGCGGAGGAAACAAAAACGGGGCCGAAGCCCCGTTTTGACGTTGCGCGGTGGTGACGCGAATCACCCCGGCAGTGCAGCTTATTAGAACTGGTAAACCAGACCCAATGCTACGGTATCGCCTGAACCTATGCCCAGTTTGTTGTCGTCATCAATCTGGTTGATGATGTAGTCAACATAGGTAGACATGTTTTTGTTGAAGTAGTAAGTCGCGCCCACTTCGAAGTATTTAACCAGGTCAACATCGCCAACGCCTTCGATGTCCTTGCCTTTAGTCTGAACGTAGGCAATGGACGGACGCAGACCGAAGTCGAACTGGTACTGTGCGACTAACTCGATGTCCTGAGTTTTGTTAGCGTAGCCAGCGACTGGAGTTGTAACGCCTGCGTTAGTGATGTTACCAGAGATGCGGGTAGCGTTGCGGCCTTCAGCATAAGATGCTGCCAGGTACACGTTGTTTGCATCATATTTCAGAGCAGTGCCCCAGAACTCTGCACGGTCACCACGACCCAGAGCCAGGTCAGTGTTCTGGCCGTCAACACGGTCCTGAGAGCTATACGCACCTACGATACCAACACCGATTGGTGAGGTGTAAGACGTTGACACACCGTAGCCGTCGCCGTTAGAGCGCTGCAGGTCGTCACGTTCGTTTTTGCCCTGGTACTGAGCTGCGAAGTCCCAGCCATCAACCAGACCAAAGAAGTTGGTGTTACGGTAAGTCGCCACGCCACCAGTACGGCTGGTCATGGTATCAGACTGGCCGAAGTCGCCACCGAATTCTGGCAGCATATCTGTCCAGGCCAGTGCGTCATAAGCGATGCCGTAGTTACGACCGTAATCTACAGAACCGTACTCAGCAAATTTCAGACCAGCGAAGCCCAGACGGGTTTTGTTGCCGTCTTGCGCGTCAGAACCTTCAGAGTTGTTTGCCTGGATGTTGTATTCCCACTGGCCGTAACCGGTCAGCATGTCGTTGATCTGGGTTTCACCTTTGAAACCAAAACGGACATAGGACTTATCGCCATCACCGCCGTAGCTGTCGTCGTCTGATGAGAAGTAATGCAGACCAACAGCTTTACCATAGAGGTCCAGCTTGTTGCCGTCTTTGTTATAGATTTCTGCTGCATTGGCTGCACCAGCTGCTAACAGGGCTGGGATAACCAGTGCCAGAATGTTGCGCTTCATCATTTTTTATTACCCTCATTGGAGTTATTTGGACACCTGCCACTGCCGTCAACAATTCTTTACAGAACCCCGAAGAGAGTTTGGTGTCTTCCTGTGTCTGCACGCATCTTTCCATTCGCTGAGCGGATTATCTAGCCCGAAAATGCTACTAATCTCCTATTCTGGTAACAAGAGGAAAATATGTATTACAAAATGTAATAATCACGGAACTTTGTGAACTATATCTAAATTTACAAAAATAAAAAAAGGCCAGCGAGGCTGACCTTGAATATATATATGAATTTCTTATATTTAATGCTGAAAATCAGAAGGTGGCGTTACGCGGCGTCCTTGGGAAGGCGATAACATCTCTTACATTTTGCACACCGGTGACATAGGCAATTAATCTTTCGAAACCTAATCCGAAACCTGAATGAGGAACGGTGCCGTAGCGGCGCAGGTCACGATACCACCAGTAATCTTCTTTGTTCAGACCCATTTCGGCCAGACGCGCATCCAGTACATCCAGACGCTCTTCACGCTGCGAACCGCCGATGATTTCCCCGATACCTGGGGCCAAAACGTCCATCGCCGCCACGGTTTTTCCATCGTCGTTCAGGCGCATATAGAACGCTTTGATATCTTTCGGATAGTTTTTAACCACTACCGGTGCTTTGAAGTGTTTCTCTGCCAGATAACGCTCGTGTTCTGAGGAGAGATCGATACCCCAGGAGACGGCATTTTCAAACTTCTCACCACAGGCGATCAGAATTTCTACCGCTTCGGTATAATCCACCTGAGCAAAATCTGTGGTTACAAAACGCTCAAGGCGCGCGATGGCATCTTTGTCTACGCGCTCGGCAAAGAACTCCATATCATCACGACGCTCCTCAAGTACCGCTTTGAAGACGTACTTCAGCATGGCTTCGGCCAGCGCGGCGTTGTCTTCCAGGTCAGCAAAGGCGATTTCCGGCTCCAGCATCCAGAATTCAGCCAGGTGACGGCTGGTATTAGAGTTTTCTGCACGGAAGGTTGGGCCAAAGGTGTAGATTTTGGAGATGGCGCTGGCGTAGGTCTCGCCATTCAGCTGGCCGGATACGGTCAGGAAGGCTTCTTTACCGAAGAAATCTTCGTCAAAGTTCACTTTGCCTTCTGGCGTGCGCGGCAGGTTTTCCATATCCAGGGTAGAAACGCGGAACATTTCACCCGCGCCTTCGGTATCCGATGCGGTAATCAACGGGGTGGAAACCCAGAAGAAGCCCTGCTCGTCAAAGAAACGGTGCAGCGCTTGCGCCAGCGTATGACGAACACGCGCCACGGCGCCGATCAGGTTGGTACGCGGACGCAGGTGAGCCACTTCACGCAGGTATTCGATGCTGTGACGTTTAGCTGCCATTGGATAGGTATCAGGATCATCCACCCAACCGACCACTTCTACTGCCGTGGCCTGAATTTCAAAGCTCTGGCCTTCGCCCGGTGATTCCACCACTTTGCCAGTAATGTTCACCGAACAACCGGTGGTCAGTCGCAGTACTTCGTCCTGATAATTATTCAGAGAATTATTGACGACAGCCTGGACGGGATTAAAGCAGGAGCCGTCATATACGGCGATGAAGGAAATACCAGCTTTTGAATCTCTTCGTGTACGTACCCAGCCACGTACGGTGACTTCACTGTCAACCGCGACCCGGCCTTGCAGTACATCCGCTACAGGCACAACGCTCATAAAAGTCTCTCACTATTAATCAGGATTAAAAAAATACCCCGGATTTGGGGTAGTGCTATGTTACTTGCCGACTGGCGAGACACAAGAAGAATTCGTTGTTCTGCGGGAGATTTATCAGAGAAATTGCAGGAAGGAAAAGAGAAGAGGCTGAAGCTCTTCTCTTTTTATTGCGGTACTAACTGGCTTTTTTCACCAGCGGCAGATCGAAGGCTTTGCGTAAGGCGCGAACAAAGGCTTTATCCTGGCAAATCGTTTTGCCTGGGCTGTCCGACAGTTTAGCCACCGGTTTGCCGTTACATTCAACCAGCTTGATGACAATATTCAGCGGCGTGACCTGAGGAATATCGCAGGTCAGCTTGGTACCAATGCCAAAAATCACGTCCACGCGCTGACCAAACTGGCGGTAAAGCGCCACGGCTTTTTCCAGATCCAGGTTGTCAGAAAACACCAGCGTTTTGCTGCGAGGATCGATGCCGAGGTGCTCGTAATGGGCAATGGCTTTTTCGCCCCACTCAAACGGATCGCCGGAGTCGTGACGCAGGCCCTGATAACGGGTAGCAAAGTTCTCACCGAAGTCGCGCAGGAAAGCATCCATGGTAATACAGTCGGTCAGGGCAATGCCCAAACGGTCGGGATACTCATCCAGCCACGCCTGCAATGCCGCACGCTGGCTGTTTGCCAGAACCGGGCTGATCTGCTGATGCGCCTGGAACCATTCATGGGCCTGAGTGCCCACCGGTGCGATATGCAACTGGCGCGCCACGTCATAATTGCTGGAACCGACCAACCATGGAAATTCCTGCTGCAGCGTACCGACAATAGCCAGCTGCACATCGCGGGAGAAGCGGCGACGCGTACCGAAATCCATCAGCTTAAAGCGGGACATATCCAGGTCAGCGGTCAACGCTTTAAACCCGGCCAGCTTGCTTTGCAGATGGGTGACTGCCATTTCCGGGGTGACCAGCGGCGAGCGGTGGCGATGAACCACTTCGCTGATCAACGCCAGTAGCGGCACTTCCCACATGATGACGTCCAGCCATGAACCGCTGATGCGAATATCCAGCTTGCCCTGGTGGTTGCGGACCACCACCGTTGACGGGTCATAACGGTATTCGCGCAGCCAGGCCAGATAGTCCGCCTTAAAGAAGGGCAGGCCGGCAAGGTAGTCAGCTTCTTCGTCCGTCAGCGCCAGCGACTGCATGGTCGCTATCTGCCGGACAATTTCATCTGCATAAATGCCCAGCAGATCGTCACCACGGCAGCGAAACTCAGCCACCACGGAAACGTTCCGGTAACGATGGAACACCGCTTGCTGCATATGCAGCTTATAGGCATCCGTGTCCAACAAGGTGGTCAGGATCGGGGTAGCATGTCGAGTCATGGTGCGTTTCAGCATCCTCTGGCGAAGAGCGTTATCCCTGGTTCAATAAGTGGAAAAGACGCTGGAGTATAACTTGAATACTCGTTTAGTGAAGCCGATCACAACACATTACCGCGAATAAGGTCGAGGGCAATCTGTGCGCTTGTTAATGAAATGTAGCTTTTTAAGCCAAAGACCCCGTGGCATCGCGATTCAACGTGGCAACATCGGGCTAACAGGAATAGACTTGAAAAGGTTAACTAATTATCGACGTGAGAAGGACTTATGACGCAACTGCCACAAGCCAAAAATCGCCATGATTATCGTGCTCCGGATTACACCATCACGGATATCGACCTGACTTTTATTCTCGATGCCAGCACCACCCAGGTCACCGCCATCAGCCAGGTAAAACGGTTGGGGGCATCAGGCGCAGAACTGCGTCTGGACGGTGAAGACCTGACGCTGGTTTCTCTGGACATTAACGACCAGGCCTGGACGCACTACCGTCTGGAAGACGGCGCGCTGATCCTTGAGCAACTGCCAGAAACCTTTACGCTGAAAATCGTCAACGAAATCCACCCGGATAAAAATACCGCGCTGGAAGGCCTGTATAAATCGGGTGAAGCGCTTTGCACCCAATGTGAAGCCGAAGGTTTCCGCCACATTACCTGGTATCTTGACCGTCCAGACGTGCTGGCGCGCTTTACCACCACCATTGTGGCAGAAAGGTCCCTCTATCCTTATTTACTATCTAACGGCAACCGTGTTGATGCCGGACAGATGGAAGATGGCCGCCACTGGATGAAATGGGAAGATCCGTTCCCAAAACCTTGCTACCTGTTTGCCGTGGTCGCCGGTGACTTCGATGTGCTACGTGACAGCTTCAGAACCCGTACCGGGCGCGATGTGGCGCTGGAAATCTTTGTCGATCGTGGCAACCTCGATCGCGCTGACTGGGCAATGACCTCACTGAAAAACAGCATGAAGTGGGATGAAGAGCGCTTTGGTCTGGAGTACGACCTGGACATCTTTATGATTGTCGCGGTGGACTTCTTCAACATGGGCGCAATGGAGAATAAAGGCCTTAACGTCTTTAACTCGAAATATGTGCTGGCCAAGGCGGAAACCGCCACCGACAAAGATTACCTCGGCATTGAAGCGGTTATCGGTCACGAATATTTCCATAACTGGACCGGTAACCGTGTGACCTGTCGCGACTGGTTCCAGCTCAGCCTGAAAGAAGGGCTGACCGTGTTCCGCGATCAGGAGTTCAGTTCCGACCTCGGATCCCGTGCCGTTAACCGTATTGATAATGTCCGCATCATGCGTGGTGCGCAGTTTGCCGAAGATGCCAGCCCAATGGCGCATCCGATCCGCCCTGAGCAGGTGATCGAAATGAACAACTTCTATACGCTGACGGTGTATGAGAAGGGGTCAGAAGTGATCCGTATGATGCATACCTTACTGGGTGAAGAAAACTTCCAGAAAGGCATGCAGGTCTACTTCGAACGTCACGATGGCAGCGCCGCAACCTGCGACGATTTTGTGCAGGCGATGGAAGATGCGTCCAACGTCGATTTATCGCAGTTCCGCCGCTGGTACAGCCAGTCGGGTACGCCGATCCTCTCAATTCGGGATGACTACAACCCGGAACTGGAACAGTACACGTTGCACGTCACGCAGAGAACGCCAGCAACCGCCGATCAAAAAGAGAAGCTGCCGCTGCATATCCCGCTGGATATCGAACTGTATGATGGCGAAGGCAAGGTGATCCCACTTCAGCATAACGGCCATCCGGTGCACAACGTGCTGAATGTGGTCGAAGAGTTCCAGAGCTTCGTCTTTGATAACGTCTATTTCCAGCCGGTTCCTTCACTGCTGCGTGAATTCTCTGCCCCGGTGAAACTGGACTACAACTGGAGCGATGCGCAGTTAACCTTCCTGATGCGTCATGCGCGCAATGACTTTGCCCGTTGGGATGCCGCTCAAAGCCTGATGGCGACCTACATCAAGCTGAATGTGGCGCGTCAGCAGCAGGGGCAACCGCTCTCTCTTCCGCTGCATGTGGCTGATGCTTTCCGCGCGGTGCTGCTGGAAGAGAACAGCGATCCTGCGCTGATGGCGTTGATCCTGACGCTGCCGAGTGAAAATGAAATTGCCGAGCTGTTTGAAACTATCGATCCGCAGGCAATTTCTGACGTGCGTGAATCGCTGGTGCGCCTGCTGGCAACCGAGCTGGCAGATGAGTGGCTGGCGGTTTATAACGCCAATCAAAGCGACGAATACCGCATTGAACATGCCGAAATTGGCAAACGCTCGCTGAAAAATGTCTGCCTCGGCTATCTGGCCTTTGGTGACGTCGAGCTGGCTGACAAGCTGGTTAACGCGCAGTTTAGCCACGCCAATAACATGACCGACTCGCTGGCGGCGATGGCGGCCTCCGTGGCGGCTCAGTTGCCGTGTCGCGAAGCGCTGCTGGTGGCGTTTGACGACCGCTGGCACCAGGATGGTCTGGTGATGGATAAATGGTTTGCCTTGCAGGCCACCAGCCCGGCACCGGATGTGTTAAACCGCGTGCGTGCGTTGTTAAACCACCGCTCATTTACCCTGAGCAATCCAAACCGTATCCGTTCGCTGATTGGCGCCTTTGCCTCGGCAAATCCAGCGGCGTTCCACGCGGCAAACGGCAGCGGCTATCAGTTCCTGACGGAGATCCTCACCGATCTGAATACGCGTAATCCACAGGTTGCCGCGCGGATGATCGAGCCGTTGATCCGCCTCAAGCGTTACGATGCCGGTCGTCAGGCGTTGATGCGTAACGCGCTGGAGCAATTGAAAGGGCTGGATAAACTTTCAGGTGACCTTTACGAGAAAATCAGTAAAGCCCTGAGCGCCTGAGCAGGCTAAAGAGAAAGGTAAGGGGCGACGTTCGCCCCTTTTTTTAACGTTGTGCGTAACGCTTTTCGCTTTCGACCGGCGTGCGTTTCATCACCCGATCCAGCACTTCCGCTTCCAGCTCGGCCAGGCGCACTGAGCCTTTACGTCTTGGGCGCGGCAAATCAACCTGCAGATCCAGTCCGATATTTCCCTCTTCTATCAGCAGAACCCGATCGGCCATCGCCACGGCTTCGCTAACGTCATGCGTGACCAGCAGTACGGTAAAATTGTGCTTCTGCCACAGTGATTCAATCAGATCCTGCATTTCGATGCGGGTTAACGCATCCAGCGCACCCAGCGGTTCATCCAGCAGCAATAAACCCGGACGATGGATCAGCGCACGAGCCAGGGCGACGCGCTGCTTCTGGCCTCCGGAGAGGGCAGCAGGCCACTCTTTTGCCCGATCGGCCAGGCCTACGGCTTCCAGCGCTTCCAGCGCGGCCGCTTTCCAGCTTTTCCCTTTCAACCCCAATCCGACATTATCAATCACGCTTTTCCACGGCAGCAGGCGTGCATCCTGAAACATCAAACGGGTGTCGTCGCTGGCTTCACTGAGCGGCGCATTACCGGCCAGCAGCGCGCCTGACGAGGTTTTCTCCAGACCGGCAAGCAGACGCAGCAGCGTACTTTTACCGCAACCGCTGCGTCCGACCACCGCGACAAACTGACCGGAAGGGATATGCAGATCGATATTGTTTAATACCGTCCGGCCTTTGTACTGCTTGCTGACACCGTTGATGACCAGCGGTGTACCGGCATTCAGGCGAGCCGGAGACGCGGTTAATTCGCTCATGCGTTATCCTCTTTCAGTTGATAAGCCGGATGCCAGCGCAACCAGATGCGTTCCAGTAACTGCGCGCTGACATCGGCCAGTTTACCGAGCAGGGCATAAAGAATGATCGCTACCACGACCACATCGGTTTGTAAAAACTCTCGGGCATTCATCGCCAGGTAACCGATGCCCGAACTGGCAGAAATGGTTTCGGCCACAATCAGCGTCAGCCACATCAGGCCCAGCGCAAAACGCACCCCAACCATTATTGAGGGCAGGGCGCCAGGCAACACCACCTGAATAAACAGACTCCAGCCGGACAGGCCATAACTGCGGGCCATCTCGACCAGTCCACGGTCGATATTGCGGATGCCGTGATAGGTGTTCAGGTAAATCGGGAACATGGTGCCCAGCGCCACCAGGAAGATTTTGGCCGATTCATCAATACCGAACCACAGGATCACCAGCGGGATCAGCGCCAGATGCGGAACGTTACGCAACATCTGTACGGAAGTATCCAGCAGTCTTTCGCCAAGGCGAGACATACCGGTGATCAGACCCAGCACCAGGCCAATCGATCCGCCGATGCCAAAGCCGATAGCGGCACGCCAGCTGCTGATCGCCAGGTTTTGCAGCAGTTCGCCGCTAACCGAAAGCTTCCAGAAGGTGACGACAATCGCTTCGGGCGACGGCAGAATCCGGGTTGAAAGCCAGCCAGTCTGGGATGCGATCTGCCAGACTACAATTAACAGTGCGGGAAGAGCCCAGGGAACCAGGCTGTTTCCAATACGAGAAAGTTGCTTGTTCATCTTCACCTCTAACTCTGTGACACTTTCTGCGGGGCAAAGTCGTGGGCGACGGCTTCACCGTGTGCCACGACTGCAGCCGGTTTCGGGATTTCCGGTACCGCCAGATCCAGATGGGGAAACAGCAACTCGCCGACGCGGTAGGCTTCCTCAAGATGCGGATAGCCGGAAAGAATAAAGGTTTCAATGCCCAGGTCGGCATACTCCTGCATTCTGGCCGCCACGGTTTCGCCGTCGCCAACTAGCGCTGTCCCCGCGCCGCCACGAACCAGGCCGACACCAGCCCAGAGATTTGGGCTAATTTCCAGCTTATCGCGGCTGCCGCTGTGTAACGCGCGCATCCGCTGCTGGCCGACCGAATCGGTTTTGGCCAGCGCCGCCTGCGCTTTTGCAATGGTGGCGTCATCGAGGTGGGAGATCAGACGGTCAGCCGCCTGCCAGGCTTCTTCATTGGTTTCACGCACAATCACATGCAGACGAATACCAAACTTCACTTTGCGACCCTGTGCGGCGGCTTTTGCCTGCACCTGAGCGATTTTCTCTTTAACCTGGGCCGGCGGTTCGCCCCACGTCAGATAGACATCCACCTGTTCTGCCGCCAAATCCTGTGCAGGTTCAGAAGAGCCGCCAAACCATAACGGCGGACGCGGCTGCTGTACCGGTTTAAACATCAAACGCGCGCCACGGACGTGAACGTGCTTGCCTTCGTAATCGACGGTTTCGCCTTCCAGTACCCGGCGCCAGACGCGGGTGAATTCGGCGGATTCTTCGTAGCGTTCTTTATGGTCAAGGAATACACCGTCACCGGCTAACTCTTCAGCATCGCCACCGGTGACCAGGTTGAACAGGGCGCGGCCATTTGACAGCCGATCTAAGGTCGCAGCCTGACGGGCCGCCTGAGTCGGGGAGATCACTCCAGGACGTAGTGCCACCAGGAAGCGTAAACGCTGGGTAACCGGGATCAGGGATGCGGCAACCAGCCAGGCATCCTCGCAGGAGCGACCGGTCGGGATCAGCACGCCACCGAAACCCAGACGATCCGCTGCCTGAGCGATCTGCTGCAGGTAACCATGATCAACCGGGCGCGCACCCTCTGAAGTACCTAAATAGTGACCATCACCGTGGGTAGGTAAAAACCAGAAAACGGAAAGGCTCATGTTGGAATTCCTTATTAATTAGCGCTGCTGGCGTGCCAGATACGGTCGGCAATCTCGACTTTTACCGGCATTAAATGGCTGGCATAAAACAGGTCGGCAGTTTGTTGCTGGGCGTTGGCCGTTTTGTCACTGACCGGGCCGATAGAAGTTGGCGGACGGTGATCCAGATAGCTGGCAATCACCGGCTTAGGCAGACCCATCGCCTGCGCCAGCAGATCGATACTCTGCTCACGATCGCTGAGCGTCAGCGCATCGGCCTGGCTAAAGGTCGCCAGCACCTGAGTAATAAAGGCCCCGTTTGCCTGGGTGAAGGGACGCGTTGCCAGATAGAATGAACCGGTTTGATTCAGTTGGCTGCCGTCGGTCAGCACTCTGACGCCGCCCTGCAGCAAAGCCGCAGAATAGTACGGGTCCCAAATTGCCCAGGCATCCACATCACCCTGCTGGAACGCCGCGCGGGCATCGGCTGGGGTCAGATAAGCGGGCTGGATATCGCTGAACTTCAATCCGGCTTTTTCCAGTGCGCGCAGCAACAGGTTGTGCGAGCTGGATCCTTTCTGGAAGGCGACTTTATGGCCCTTCAGATCGGCAACGGTTTTATAAGGGCTGTTTTTCGCCACCAGAATCACTTCTGCTTTGGGTTTCGGCGGTTCTGCGCCGACATACAGCAAGTCTGCGCCGGCTGCCTGAGCAAAAATCGGTGGGATATCGCCGGTGCTGCCCAAATCAATACTGTTAACGTTTAACGCTTCAAGCATTTGCGGACCGGCCGGGAACTCGACCCATTTGATTTTGGTGTTGGGAAAACGCTCTTCAAGCAGGTGATGCGATTTGGCTAACACCATGCTCACCGATCCTTTCTGATAGCCAATGCGAAAGGTTTTCGGCGCCTCTGTTTCTGCTGCGAAAGCAGTACTGGCCAGCACGCTGGTTAAGGTCAGTGCGGAGAGGATCCTTGCAAATAATGTCATCAGCGGCTCCTTAAACGGCGACGGCCAGCGGTCGGTGGCGACGAGCCAGCGCAGACCAGAAGGTGTCGATGGATTCGTTGATGCGGTCGCGCAGCACCGGCGAGAGTTCCGGCTGACGATCGTAATGGGTAATTTGCGAATCATCCGCGAACACGCCATGCAGCACTTCCTGCGCTTTCAGCGCATTCAGCACGGGCTTGAGGGCGTAATCCACCGCGAGCATATGCGCAACGGTGCCGCCAGTGGCCAGCGGCAGCACGACTTTGTGCTCAAGCGCGCGCTCAGGCAGCAGGTCGAGCAGCGTTTTCAGGGCACCCGAAAACGACGCTTTATAAACAGGTGTGGCAACAATCACCCCATCGGCCTGCTCCAGGTCTTCCTTTAAGGCCAACAGCGCGGGTGAATCAAAGCGGGCATAAAGCAGGTCTTCAGGCACGAAGTTATGCAAATTCCACGGAATAACCTCTACGCCGCGCTGTTCAAGCAGGCGCTGGCAAACGGTTAACAGGGCGGTGGAACGAGATGGATAGCGAGGACTTCCCGCCAGAGTAATAACGCGCATAACCTCTCCTTATAACTAAAAGTTATTGAACTGACTTATTCTGGTACCGATAGAACTATCCTGACAGACGGGCAGGGGAGGCTTAAATGATTTATCTGGCATAGATAAGTTGATTAGCGGATATAAAAGCGGAATGAGCGGTTTAGCCGGCACTATCGTTTTACTTTCCTGACAAAGAACCTTACCATTTTGCCCCGCACCTGCAGCGTCACTGCGCCCACTGGCTGTTATCACCTCTCTCATCGGATCCACAGTATAAAAAGGAGAGAAGCCGCAACCGTGACGGTTAAACGCAGTTTTTCGGGTTAGTATCGCCAGACGATATCAACTGTTTGTCCTATCCAGCTCGAGAGTCTCGGGCATTCAGGAGCGACCATGTATTATCCCTTTGTCCGCAAGGCCCTTTTCCAGCTTGACGCCGAGCGTGCCCATGAACTGACACTCCGCCAGCTGCAGCGGGTCACCGGAACACCTTTACTGCACCTGGTTCGCCAGTCGCTGCCTTTCAAGCCTGTTAACTGCATGGGGCTGACCTTTAAGAATCCTTTGGGCCTTGCCGCAGGACTGGATAAAAACGGTGAGTGTATCGATGCCTTTGGTGCATTGGGCTTTGGATCGATCGAAATCGGCACCGTGACGCCAAGAGCGCAGGACGGCAACGACAAGCCAAGAATGTTCCGCGTGTTGGAAGCCGAAGGGATTATTAACCGCATGGGCTTCAATAATCACGGCGTGGATAACCTGGTGGAGAACGTCAAAAAGTCGCATTTCGATGGCGTGCTCGGGATCAATATTGGTAAGAATAAAGATACGTCGGTCGAGAACGGCAAAGACGATTATTTAATCTGCATGGATAAGATCTATCCTTATGCGGGTTACATCACGGTAAATATCTCCTCGCCAAACACCCCAGGATTACGCACGCTGCAATACGGTGAAGCGCTGGACGATCTTTTGATCGCGGTGAAACAGAAACAGAAAGATTTAGAAATGATTCATCACAAATATGTTCCTGTGGCGGTGAAGATCGCACCGGATCTTTCTGAAGAAGAGTTGATCCAAATTGCCGACAGTCTGGTCCGGCATAATATCGATGGCGTGATTGCTACCAATACCACCCTCGATCGTTCACTGGTCGCTGGCCTGAAGCACGCGGGGGAAGCGGGTGGCTTGAGCGGACGTCCGGTGCAACTACGCAGTACAGAAATTATTCGCCGGCTGTCGCAGGAACTGCAGGGCAAGCTGCCTATTATTGGCGTAGGCGGGATTGATTCGCTGGTTTCAGCCCGCGAAAAAATGGCGGCGGGTGCTTCGCTGATCCAAATATATTCCGGCTTTATTTACAAAGGCCCACCGCTGATAAAAGAAATTGTGAGCCACATCTAAGCTAATTCTTAGCTAAACCGGCCAGGGGCTTTATTTTCGCCGCTGGCTCGTTTATATTTTATCCTGTTTAAACATTATTCAGACTATTTTGGCTCGCGGCTGGATTGACATATCTTTTCAAATCCACCGTTCGTCCAGTAAATAGCGGCCAATTTTATGACTACAGGACCCATCATGAGAATTAAACCTGACGACAGCTGGCGCTGGTTTTTCGATGCAGAACACGATCGCATGATGCTGGATCTGGCTGACGGAATGCTGTTCCGTTCGCGCTTCCCTCGTAAGATGCTGACACCGGATGCTTTTGATACTTCTGGGTTTTGTGTCGATGATGCTGCGCTGTTCTTCAGCTTTGAAGAGAACTGCCGTCGCTGCGAATTGAATGTGGACCAGCGTGCAGAGCTGATACTGAATGCGCTGGTCGCCAGCCGTTTCCTTAAGCCGTTAATGCCGAAAAGCTGGCACTTTGAGACCCATCGCCACAGTGGCTGGGTTCCAGAAGCAGGCGAGTTGGTGAGCGTTCAACTGTGTGAAAACGGTGAACAGGCACATTTGCTGGTGGTAGAAAGCGGAGAAAATGCGGCACTCTGTCTGCTGGCTCAACCGCAACTGACACTGGCCGGGCGCGGAATGGTATTGGGTGATGCGATTAAGGTGATGAACGATCGTCTTCAGCCCCGGCAGTCTGAGTCTCTTACTTTCGCCAGGGCTGTTTAAGATTATTGTGTCAGGACCAGGTCGCTGGCGGGAATGCAGCTGCAGCTGAGGATCCTGCCGTTATCACGCACGGCTCCTTTTTTCATCTGGCTGACTTCTCCTGACACCAGATTCAAATGGCAACTGCCACAAATCCCGGCCCGGCACGAGTAGGGAATGCGGAATCCCTGCATTTCCAACTGTTCCAGCAGTACCTGCTGATTGTTTCCCTGAAAGGTTTCCCCCTGCCAGCTGATGGTCACGCTTTGGGCGTTGCCACTGACCACCTCCAGCGATTCCACGACCTGGCCTGCGCCGTAAGGTCGCGGTGGCTTGCTGGCGACGACCTGAAGCTCGTCACCGACCCGCATAATGCCGCTGTTTCTGGCAATCAGGTTAAGGCCAAAATCGATGTCTCCACTGCCGTCGGTAGCAGTGCGAAACTTTTGCAGCGTGGCCAAAGGTTCACCGCTGGGGTGTTTGCGGCCTTTCTCCGGGCTGACCGTGGTCAGTACGCAGCGGCTGCAAGGTTTCGGCACATCGAACAGCACCTCACCAATCCGCACCGTTGACCAGCTGTCTTCTGCCCAGGCACTGGCACCGGTGATCACCAGGTTTGGTCGAAACTGCTCCAATTTGACTCCTGCCGGACAGCGCTGACGCAAATCCTGTAAAGACGCTTCATTTATTAGCAGGAACGGAAAACCATCGGCAAAGCCTAATGGCACCTGCTCAAAGCGTTTAACCCGGCGGGACATCTGCGGACCCACCCAGCGTAATTGCACCGGGCGGGGGAAGAAGCTGCTGAGCCACTGGTTAATGGCGGCTGGCGCGGTGAGGGAGGTGAAAACATTTCCCCAGACTTCGGTCGGTGCGAGTTCACTCGAGAAGTCAGCGAATCGAACAGTGGCGCTGGTACCATCTGGCGCAGAAAGAAAGAGACCTTCAGGGATCAACGCGGGCGTGAAAAGCACCATCTCCGGATACTGGCGGGCGGTAATAAAGGTGCCATCCTCGTCCGTGATCATAAAGACACGGTCAAAGGCCAGCCCACTCTCCAGTGCCTGTGCATGAGAAACCTGGGTCCCTCGCAACGACTTCACCGGATGAATGAACAGACGAGACAGGCTTATCATGGTGCCCTCCAGGCAAATAAAGCGGAAAAAAGCGTCTTCAGGCAAGAAAAGCGGCGGGGTACCTGAGGAAAAGAAGCTAACTTTATGACATGTGCCTGCGATTAGCTATAATGCGCAGCAATTTTCTGACGACGATAAGTGACACTATGAATTCTCTGTTTGCCAGTACGGCGCGTGGGCTCGAAGAGCTATTAAAAAGTGAACTGGAAGCGATGGGCGCTGAGGCCTGCCAGATCGTCCAGGGCGGCGTACATTATCAGGGTGACGATCGTCTGATGTACCAAAGTTTGATGTGGAGCCGTCTGGCGTCGCGCATCCTGCTGCCGCTGACCGAATGCGGCGTTTACAGTGACCTCGACCTTTATCTTGGTGTGCAGGCTATCGACTGGCCGGCGATGTTCGGCAGTGATAAAACCTTTGCGGTACATTTCAGCGGCCTGAACGAGGTTATCCGTAACAGCCAGTATGGCGCGCTGAAGGTTAAAGATGCCATCGTCGACAGCTTTACCCGTAAAGGGTTTGCCCGTCCTGACGTCGATCGCGAGCAGCCCGATATCCGCGTGAACGTCTGGCTGAATAAAGATACTGCCAGCATTGCGCTGGATCTGAGTGGTGAAGGCCTGCATCAGCGCGGCTATCGCCAGCAGACCGGTCAGGCTCCGTTAAAAGAGAACCTGGCCGCGGCGATCGTACTGCGCTCCGGCTGGGAGGTGGGAACACCGCTGATCGATCCGATGTGTGGATCGGGAACCCTGCTGATTGAAGCGGCAATGATCGCCAGCGATCGCGCGCCGGGGCTGCATCGTCCACATTGGGGCTTCAGCGGCTGGTCCAAATTTAATGAAGCGTTGTGGCGTGAAGTGACCACCGAGGCACAGGTTCGTGCTAAACGTGGCGTGCAGGAAACCACCTCACGTTTTTATGGCTATGACAATGATTCTCGCGTGGTTGAACGGGCGATTGCCAATGCCCGTCGTGCGGGAATGGCTGACATCATCAGCTTTACCGTGCAGGAAGTGTTGAAACTGACCAATCCGCTGCCTGAAGGGCCAACCGGAACCGTGGTGAGCAACCCACCTTACGGTGAGCGTATGGATAGTGAACCCGCGCTGATCGCCCTGCACAGCCAGTTGGGACGCCTGATGAAAAGCCACTTCGGCGGCTGGAATCTGTCGTTATTCAGCGCTTCTCCGGAACTTCTGAGCTGCCTGCAACTGCGTGCCGACCGTCAGTTCAAAGCAAAAAACGGTCCACTGGACTGCGTACAGAAAAACTATCAGCTGGCGGTTAACCCTTCCGCTGCGGCCGGTGGTCAGGTTGCTGAAGATTATGCCAACCGTCTGCGCAAGAACATCAAGAAGCTGGAGAAGTGGGCACGTCAGGAAGGAATTGAATGCTACCGCATTTATGATGCCGATCTGCCGGATTACAACGTGGCCGTCGATCGTTACGGCGACTGGGTGGTGGTACAGGAATATGCGGCACCAAAAACCGTGGAGCCTGCCAAAGCCCGCCAGCGTTTGTTCGATGTTATTTCGGCCACGCTGCACGTACTGGAATTGCCTTCTGATAAGCTGGTGCTGAAAACCCGCGAGCGGCAGAAAGGCAAAAGTCAGTACCAGAAGATGGACGAGAAGGGCGATTTCTTCGAAGTCAGCGAATTCAATGCCAAAATGTGGGTCAATCTGACCGACTATCTGGATACCGGCCTGTTCCTCGATCACCGTATTGCCCGCAAAATGCTCGGCAAAATGAGTAAGGATAAAGACTTCCTGAACCTGTTTGCCTACACCGGTACGGCCAGTGTGCATGCCGGTCTGGGTGGCGCGCGCAGCACCACCACTGTAGATATGTCGCGTACCTATCTGGAGTGGGCAGAGCGCAACCTGCGACTGAATGGCTTAACCGGCCGTCAGCACCGCCTGATGCAGGCTGACTGCCTGGGCTGGCTGAGCGAGTCGAGCGAGCAGTTCGACCTGATCTTTATCGATCCGCCAACGTTCTCTAACTCAAAGCGGATGGAAGAGAGCTTTGAGATCCAGCGCGATCATCTGACGCTGATGAAAGATTTGAAAAGGCTGCTGCGCAAAGGCGGCACCATTATGTTCTCTAACAATAAACGCGGTTTCAAAATGGACCACGACGGTCTGGCAGAGCTGAATCTTGTTGCACAGGATATCACCGCCAAAACCCAGTCGCAGGATTTTGCCCGCAATCGTCAAATACATAACTGCTGGCTGATCACTCACGCCGGTAAGGAATAAGCTTTTATGTCATTAATCAGTATTCATGGTGCGTATCTCTCTTTCAGTGATGCCCCGCTGTTGGATAACACCGAACTGCACATCGAAGAGAATGAGCGGGTCTGTCTGGTAGGTCGTAACGGTGCGGGTAAATCCACACTGATGAAGATTATTAACCGTGAGCAGGCGCTGGATGATGGTCGCATCATCTATGAACAGGACCTGGTCGTGTCACGTCTGCAACAGGATCCGCCGCGCAATGTGGAAGGTTCGGTTTATGACTTCGTGGCCGAAGGCGTCAATGAGCAGGCGGAATACCTGAAGGCGTATCATGCGATTTCTCATCTGGTGATGACCGATCCTAGCGATAAAAACCTTAATGAAATGGGACGTCTGCAAACCATTCTGGATCACCAGAATCTCTGGCAGCTTGAAACCCGTATTCACGACGTGTTGAAGCAGATTGGCCTGGATGCCGATGTGCCGCTGTCCTCGTTGTCTGGCGGCTGGCTGCGTAAGGCCGCGCTGGGACGTGCACTGGTCAGCAATCCACGGGTGTTGATGCTCGATGAGCCCACCAACCACCTGGATATCGAAACCATCGACTGGCTGGAAGGGTTCCTGAAAACCTTCCAGGGCAGCATTATCTTTATTTCCCACGACCGTTCCTTTATCCGCAATATGGCCACCCGTATTGTCGATCTGGATCGCGGCAAGTTAGTTTCCTGGCCTGGCGATTACGACCTGTATCTGACCAGCAAAGAAGAAGCACTGCGCGTGGAAGAGATGCAGAACGCTGAATTCGACCGCAAACTGGCCCAGGAAGAAGTGTGGATCCGTCAGGGTATTAAAGCGCGCCGTACGCGTAACGAAGGCCGTGTTCGTGCATTAAAAGCATTGCGTAACGAGCGTTCAGAACGCCGTGAAGTAATGGGCAAAGCCAATATGCAGGTGGAAGAAGCGTCGCGCTCAGGCAAAATTGTCTTCGAGATGGAAAATCTTCACTACAGCGTTGACGGCAAACAGCTGGTGCGCGACTTCAGCGCACAGGTTCAGCGTGGCGATAAAATTGCCCTGATTGGCTCCAACGGTTGTGGTAAAACCACGCTGTTGCGACTGATGCTGGATGAGCTGAAAGCCAGCAGTGGTCGCGTGCATATCGGGACTAAATTAGAAGTGGCCTATTTTGACCAGCACCGTGCCGATCTCGATCCTGACCGCACGGTAATGGACAACCTGGCGGAAGGTAAGCAGGAAGTGATGGTGAACGGTAAGCCGCGCCATGTACTGGGATACCTGCAGGAATTCCTGTTCCACCCTAAGCGTGCAATGACGCCGGTGCGTGCCTTGTCAGGCGGTGAGCGTAACCGTCTGTTGCTGGCCCGTTTGTTCCTCAAGCCAAGCAACCTGCTGATCCTCGATGAACCGACCAACGACCTGGATGTGGAAACGCTGGAGCTGTTGGAAGAGCTGGTGGATGGTTATCAGGGCACCGTATTGCTGGTCAGCCACGATCGTCAGTTTGTCGATAATACCGTCACCGAGTGCTGGATCTTTGAAGGTAACGGTGAGATTGGCGCCTTTGTCGGTGGCTATCATGATGCTCAGCGCCAGCGTGCGGCCTATAAGCAGACGCGTTCTTTAAGCAAACCCGCGCCTGCTGCGCGTCAGGAAAATGCGAAAGCAGAGCCAGAAAAACGTGCTGCGAATAAGCTAAGCTATAACTTGCAGCGTGAACTTGAACAGCTGCCACAAAAGATGGAAACGCTTGAAAGCCAACTGGAAACATTGCAGGCCAAAGTGGCCGATGGTGATTTCTTCAGTCAGCCTCATGATGTGACTCAGCCCGTGCTGGATGCGCTTGCCGTAGCCGAACAGGAACTGGAAGTGGCGTTCGAACGCTGGGAATATCTGGAGTCGTTGAAAAACGGCTGATGCTTAAGCAAGAGGTCGTTTATGTGTTCATCGCACCACGCTGATCAATGGATGCTCTGCCCGCAGTGTGACCTGATGACACAACTGCCGGAACTGAAACCGGGTAGCAAAGCCAGCTGCCCGCGTTGCGAAACTACGCTGACAGCCAACTGGGTAGAGCCGCAAAAGCGGCCAACCGGTTATGCGCTGGCGGCACTGTTTATGCTGGTTCTTGCTAATCTGTTCCCGTTCGTCAATATGCACGTAGCGGGACTGAGCAGCGAAATAACCCTGTTACGTATTCCTCAGGTGATGGTATCTGAGGATTACAACAGCCTGGCCACGCTGTTTATGGTGTTTGTACAGGCGGTCCCTGCCGTTTGTATGGTGGTTATTCTGCTACTGGTCAACCCAGTCCGTTTGTCGCTGCCGCTGAAGAAAGGCATGTCTCGCATGCTGTTTCAGATCAAGACCTGGGGCATGTCAGAGATTTTTCTGGCAGGCGTATTGGTCAGCTTCGTTAAGTTGATGGCCTATGGCAATATCGGCGTCGGGGCCAGTTTTATTCCCTGGTGCCTGTTTTGTGTGTTACAGCTCAGGGCGTTTCAATGTGTCGATCGCCGCGGGTTATGGAACCGCATTGAGCCGATGCCAGAAATTCCTGCCAAACCGATCCCTGCAATCAGCGGACTTCATCAGGGACTACGTTCCTGCCGTTGCTGCACCGCTATTCTCCCGGTCGAGCGCTATACCTGCACCCGCTGTGGGACAGGCGGGCACGCCCGTCGTAAGAACAGTCTGCAATGGACAATGGCGTTGCTGGTGACCTCAATGATGCTCTATATCCCGGCTAATCTGATGCCAATTATGATCACCCAGGCGCTGGGCACCAAAATCACCTCGACCATTATGGCCGGTGTGGTGTTGCTGTGGAGCGAAGGGTCGTTCCCGGTGGCGATGGTGATCTTTATTGCCAGCATCATGGTGCCTTCGCTGAAAATGATCGCCATCGGCTGGCTGTGCTGGGATGCCAACAGTAAAGGTGCCACCCACCATGACAGTGAGCGGATGCACAAGATTTATGAAGTCGTTGAGTTTGTCGGACGCTGGTCGATGATTGACGTGTTTGTGATTGCTGTTCTCTCGGCGCTGGTGCGAATGGGGCAGCTGATGAGTATTTATCCCGCGACGGGGGCCTTGCTGTTTGCCATGGTTGTGATTCTGACCATGTTTGCAGCCATGACCTTTGACCCTCGTCTGACCTGGGATCGTGTACGTGAAAAAAATCTTGAGGAGCCAAGCATTGAAGGAAGATAATCACGGCGTGGCGACGGTTGATCAAATCAAACGCTGGTCACCGGTATGGATCATTCCAATTGTCACCGTATTAATTGGTGCGTGGATCCTGTTTTACCACTACAGCCACCAGGGTCCTCTGGTCACCCTGATCACCACTAATGCTGAAGGCATTGAAGGTGGCAAAACGGCGATCAAAAGTCGCAGCGTGGATGTCGGCGTGGTGGAAAGTGCCGTCTTAACTGACGATCTTCACCATGTGGAAATTACCGCCCGTCTGAATTCCGGCATGGAAAAACTGTTGAAAAATGACAGTGCTTTCTGGGTGGTTAAGCCGGCAATCGGTCGTGAAGGCGTTACCGGGCTGGGCACCTTGCTTTCCGGGGCCTATATCGAATTACAGCCGGGCGTGAAGGGCGATAAAAAAGAGCGGTATGACCTGCTGGATTCTCCGCCGCTTGCTCCGCCAGATGCCAAAGGCATTCGCATCACCCTCGACAGTGCAAAAGCCGGGCAGCTTAATCCGGGCGATCCGGTGCTGTTCCGTGGTTACCGGGTTGGCTCAGTTGAAACCAGCCACTTTGATGCCGATAAACGCATGATGACCTATCAGCTGTTTATCGCCGCACCGTACGACCGTCTGATCACCACCAACGTGCGCTTCTGGAAAGACAGTGGCATAGCGGTGGATATGTCAGCATCGGGTATGCGTGTTGAAATGGGGTCACTGACTACTCTGTTTAGCGGCGGGGTCAGCTTCGACGTGCCGGACGGCTGGGAACTGGGACAGGTCGCACAGAATCAGTCGGAATATAAACTGTTCGACGATCAGCGCAGTATTCAGGATTCCCTGTATACCGCCCACAAAGATTTCCTGATGTTCTTCACCGATTCGATCCGAGGCCTGCAACCTGGCGCGCCGATTGAGTTCCGTGGTATTCGCCTGGGTACGGTGGCAGAAGTGCCATTCAAGTCAACGGTGCTTGCACAACAGCTGGATACCGATTACCGCATCCCGGTCTTGATCCGCATCGAGCCGGACCGTTTCCAGAGTATGTTGGGTAAAGACTTCAATATCGAACAGCATCTGAAAGACGGTATCAACAATGGACTGCGCGCCTCGCTGAAATCGGCGAACCTGCTAACGGGTTCACTGTATATTGACCTCGATTTCTACAAGAATGCCAAGCCGTTCACCGGTCCACGCACCCTGTCTGGCTATGAGCTGATCCCAACCGTGAGTGGTGGACTGGCGCAAATCCAGCAAAAACTGATGGATGCGCTGGATAAGGTTAACAATCTGCCGCTGAATCCGCTGCTGAATCAGGCCACCAGTACCCTGAAACAGAGTCAGAAAACCATTCAGGAACTGCAAAAGACGCTGGATAACATTAACCAGATTACCTCAAGCCAGTCGATGAAGGATCTGCCAGCCGATATGCAGAAAACACTGCGTGAACTGAACACCAGCATGAAAGGCTTCCAGCCAGGATCGCCGGCTTATACCCGCATGGTGGGAGATATGCAGCGACTGGATCAGGTAATGCGCGAGCTGCAACCGGTACTGAAGACCTTGAACAATAAGAGTAATGCCCTGGTGTTTGAAGCTAAACCTGGCCAGGACCCGCAGCCTAAGAGGGCGAAATAATGATGAAATGGATCCCCGTAGCCCTGGCTCTGATGCTGTCTGCCTGTAGCCACACGCCAGAAACCACCTACTATCAGCTGCCTGCGAGCGGTAAAGCGACCTCGACAACCCGTCCAGCGGATGCCACACGTCCGGCGGTGTTTGTTCAGCATGTTTCAGTGCCAGATTATCTGGCAGGAAACGGCCTGGTCTATCAGAGCAGCGATGTGAAGTATGTCATTGCCGCGAACAATTTGTGGGCCAGTCCGTTGGACCAACAGCTGCAACAGACGCTGGTGGTTAATCTGGGCGAAGCACTGCCAGGCTGGCTGGTTTCTTCCAGCCAGTTAGGGCAACAGCAGGATACGCTTAACGTCAACGTCACGGGTTTCCAGGGCCGTTACGATGGCCATGCGGTGATTAGCGGTGACTGGGTTCTTGAGCATCAGGGTCAGATCATTAAGCGTTCTTTTGACCTGACGCTGCCGCAAACGGAAGATGGTTACGATGCGTTAGTAAGAACGCTGGCTAAAGGATGGCAGCAGGAAGCGGGCGAAATCGCAAATGCGATCCGTGGCATTAATTAACAAAATTTAATCTTTAAAGCTAAGCCCTTGATTGTCGAAAATTAAGATTTTCCGCAGTCAGGGGCTTTTTTTTGGGATTACAGCAGCTTATTAGCAATTCGTGCGCTGATTCGGCTCCAGGAATGGCCCTGGTTTGTCTCAAAATGATGACATTGGCGTGAAATTTGCGCATTGATCTTTGGACCAGTTGGCGGTAGAACTTATGAGTGGTTACGCAGAAAGCGACCACTGTTTTCTTTCCACCAGATTCCACCTGACCTGAAGAGGGGATTACAGGCATGATGAAGAGACAGAAACGAGATCGGCTAGAACGGGCACATTCACGAGGTTATCAGGCCGGTATTACCGGACGCTCGAAAGAGATGTGTCCCTATCAATTGATAGATGCGAAATCTCACTGGTTGGGAGGCTGGCGACAAGCCATGGAGGACAGGACGGTTACTGCGTAATCTGACTGTTCAATGTAGTAAGGAAAAGAACCTCCGCCGAAGCGGAGGTTTCCGTTTTAGTACTCTGGATTAAAAAGCAGTCGTGTCTTTAAACAGACCCACTTTCAAATCTGTCGCGGTGTAAATCACGTTACCGTCGACCAGTACTTCACCGTCTGCCACACCCATCACCAGCTTGCGATTGATCACACGCTTGAAGTGAATGCGGTAAGAAACTTTTTTCGCGGTTGGCAATACCTGGCCAGTGAATTTAACTTCACCCACACCCAGAGCACGACCTTTACCTTCGGCGCCTAACCAGCCGAGGTAGAAACCCACCAGCTGCCACATGGCATCCAGACCGAGACAACCTGGCATTACCGGGTCGCCAATAAAGTGACAGCCAAAGAACCACAGGTCCGGATTGATATCCAGCTCGGCTTCAACGAAACCTTTCCCGTAGTTACCGCCGTCCTCAGTCATTTTGACCACGCGGTCCATCATCAACATATTGCCAGACGGTAACGGTGGGCCTTCAGCGCCGAACAGCTCACCACGACCGGAGGCAATCAGGTCTTCTTTTGTATAGGAGTCGCGTTTATCTACCATGTTCTCAATATGCCTTATTTTAATGAGTCACGAAGTCTAGCTTACAGCTGTAAGCTGAACAAGTCCGATCAGCTGTGGTTGAACCAGTTTAACCAGCGCAACGGCCACGGACGATGACGTCCATCCTGATGATTGATCTGAGCGATACGCTCCTGAATCAACCTGAGCAGGCATGGACCTTCTTCCTTATCCCACTCTGCACCGGTCAAAATCGGCAACGCTTCTTCCACACTGCTGACCGCCCAGATATGGAATTTGCCTTCCCGAACCGCATCAACAACTTCCTGCTGTAATGACAGATGGCGAACATTTGCCAGAGGCATAATGATCCCCTGAGTGCCGTTCAGCGTACGTTGATTACAGATGTGGAAAAACCCTTCGATTTTTTCGTTCAGTCCGCCGACAGGCTGCACCCGACCAAATTGATCGACCGAACCGGTTACGGCAATTTGTTGGGTCACTGGCTGACCGGAGAGGGCGCTAATCAGCGCGCAAAGCTCCGCCAGCGAGGCGCTGTCGCCGTCCACTTCTGAATAGGATTGTTCAAACACGATGGAGGCAGAGAAAGGCAGTTGCTGCTCAAGCTCCAGCTCAGAGATCAGCCAGGCCTGCATAATCATCATGCCTTTCGCATGAATATTTCCGCCTAATTCAGCCTTACGTTCAACGTCGGTGAATTCACCGTCACCGACATGCACGACACAGCTGATGCGTGAAGGTTCGCCGAAAGCACGGGGATGCCCAGGGAACTCGATCACCGACAGGGCGTTGATCTGACCGACCATTGTGCCTTCAGTTTCGATCAGGATCTGATCGAGCAGGATCTCATCACGCACGCGTTCGGCAAGGAAACCTTCGCGCCATGAACGCGTTTCAAGCGCGGTTTGCAGCTGCTCGCCATTAACCGATTGATCCGGGCTGTACATCGCCGCTTCCAGCAATTGGCGTGCTATCCAGGAGGGATCCAACGGCAACGTATCCTGATCGCCTGTGTAGCGGACGGCTTCTCGGATCAACACCGGCCAGAAGTCTTCCGCAATCGGGCCATAGCCTTCGGTCGTGGCCACGTTCAACACCCATTTCACCCAAAGGCTGAACTCTTCGCCATCTACAATCTGGATATTCTCTTCGAATTCCGCATAGAGGCAGAGGGCCGCCATTTCCGGTTCCATCTCCTGGAAATCTGCCAGCACGTCACGGTCGCCGGTCAGGACCAGGCGAAACTGCAGTGGCATAGAGGGGATAGCGACCGGTAACGGGCGCGTCTCGTCAGGGGAGTGCCAGTCAAAGCGTTGTGTGGTGAGAATTTGTCGAATGCGAAGCCACAGCAGTGGCTGGGCAATTAACGTCCGCAGCGACAAAATCAGTGTGCCACCGTTGGCCCGATGAACCAGTCCCGGTTCAAGCGTCAGCTGGTTGTTATACCAACGTACACAACCCAGTAGCTGTTCTGCCTCAATCCAGTCAGCACGATGAATGCCACCGGTGCTGGCAAAGTTATCCTGCTCCGTTTCCGCAGCACGCCAGGTGACCGACATACCGTCAATCTGGTAATGGCCTCCCTGTAACGTCACCTCATCATCTTCGCTGAGGCCAGAAAGGACATCTTGCAGTAAAGCCTGATATTCGACGTTTTCAGCTGTTTTAATCAGCATCAGCGGCAATTTTGCCGGCGATTGCAGCAGCAGACTCAGGCCATTAAACAGGCGTGATTGCACGGCATCAAAGCAGCTGGCGTCGTCTTCAGGCGCCTGCAGGAAGAGGGGCTGAACGCTTTCTGTATCGGGCTGTAGAGCACGCCATTCAAGTCTGTTGTTGGTCAAAGTTATCGTATTTTTCTGAAATGAGTAAAAGCGGCATTATACAAGATTTCAGCCTGTTAAGCACCGTAGAGTGACACTTCAAACGATGTTCAGCAGCAGATTGCGATAACAAGCCCGTTTTCTTTACGGCATGCTTAAAAAAAGCTGTTATTCTAAACTCGTCACGAAATCAGCATGAGATTCCGATGAAATATCAGCAACTGGAAAATCTTGAAAGCGGTTGGAAATGGAAATACTTGGTGAAAAAACACCGGGAGGGTGAAGCGATCACCCGATATCTGGAATACAGTGCAGCTCAGGCGGTGGTGGACGAACTGCTGGCGATGGAGAATCGCCCGGTTGATGTCTTAACCTGGATTGCTCAACATATTAATCCGGCGCTCGAAAACCGGATGAAACAAACCATTCGCGCCCGTCGCAAGCGTCACTTTAATGCTGAACATCAGCACACACGCAAAAAATCTATCGACCTGGAGTATCTGGTCTGGCAGCGTCTGGCCGGTCTGGCTCAACGTCGTAACAGCACGCTTTCCGAAACGATTGTGCAGCTGATTGAAGATGCTGAACGTAAAGAAAAATACGCCACGCAGATGTCTTCTTTGAAACAAGATTTGCAGGCCATTCTCGGCAAGCCGGATTAGTTTCTTCCGTAAAGCGCCTTCCGCCGGTTCTGGCAGACAAAATAAAGACCAAAAAAAAACCCCGCCGAAGCGGGGTTTTTTCATCAAAGAGAACTTAGCCCTGTGGCTGAGTTACAACATCTTTGATGCCTTTAACTTCGATTTCTACGCGACGATCCGGTGCCAGGCAATCGATCAGGGCATTACGGCCTTTCACGCTGTCACAGGTGTTGCCGGTAACTGGGTTGGATTCACCCATACCGCGTGCAGAGATCTTGTTAGAAGGGATGCCTTTAGAAACGAGGTAGTCAACTACTGACTGAGCACGTTTCTCGGACAGTTTCTGGTTGTACTGGTCAGAACCGATACGGTCGGTATAGCCCAGAACAACAACAGAACCATCTTTAGGATCCAGTGAGCTCAGCTGGGTGTACAGCTGATCCAGAGCCTGCTGACCTTCTGGCTTCAGGGAAGCTTTGTTGAAGGTGAACAGAACGTCTGATTTCAGAGTGAAACGCTTGGTTTCAACAACTGGCGCTGGAGCAGGCGCTGGAGCTGGTGCTGGAGCAGCAGCTTCGTCCTGACCGAAACGGTAAGAAACACCCAGTGCTAACATGCCGTTGTCTGGACGAGCACCAACGGTCTGTGCATCACCGATGTTGTTAACCCACTGGTAATCCAGACGGGTTGCCCAGTTCTGAGTCAGTGCGTATTCAACACCAACGGCAGCCAGTGGAGAAACACCGGTGTCGTGGTCGCTCTGGCGGTTGCCAGTAATGGTGTTCTGCTGAGTAGAGTCTGCACGCCATACCATGCCGCCCAGACGCGTGTACACGTCCAGATCGTCAGTGATTGGGTAGCTCAGTTTAGCAGCCAGCTGAACGCCCTGTGCTTTGAATGCGCCGTTAGTTACGTTGCCTTTGTTAGGCATACGTCCCAGCCAGTCATAACCCAGTTCGAAGCCCAGGTATTGGTTAGCCTGGTAGCCACCGAAAGCACCTGCACCAAGCTGGCTTTCGTGAGTTGGGCCGTCATTGTTTGCATAACCGTTACCGTAGTAACCAGTGTCATGGTACTGAGACCAACCCAGTTTTGCACCAGTATACCAGGTGTTATCTTTAGGAGCGGCCTGCGCTACGGTAGCGAAGCCAGCCAGTGCCACTGCAATTGCGATAGCTGTCTTTTTCATTATTGCGCCTCGTTATCATCCAAATAGGCAATGAGCTTTAATTAGCTCTTTGATTAATCCTTCGCCGGGTTATAAAGCTCGATTGTGACTCATCCAAAAAATGGAGATTATTGAGCACCCTGGCGACGTAAAGTCTACAACGTACCAGCAAACTTACAAGTATGATGTGACGACGGTCAGCAAAAAAATAGGCTTTCGTACACAAATTTACACATCTGCAGACGGGTTATACAGGTAAAACCTGAGGGGAAAATGGCGCTAAACCATTGTCCCGCAGGCTCATAGCATAATCAGGGGCTTAACGAGCCGGCTGCAGAATTTTCTCGTGAGAAATTTCTTATTTTTACTTAATGATACAAAGTAGAGTGAATTTTTAAGCCATTAAACGGTCTGGAGGAGGCGGAATTGATCCGATCGGGTCGCATAATCAGCCCCAAAGCTTTGCCAGCAAATGCCGCTTTTTGCAGCCGCTGACGATCTTCTAAGGTGATCTCGCCCGTTAACCAACCCAAAACCACACTGTAATTTCCCGTCTGTAATGCTTTGATCATCGCTTCTACGGTAGTAATAGCACCGGAATGATGAATCTGCATCACTTTATCCAGCGGTAACCCTGATTCGATCAACCAGCTACGGCTCAATTTTTGATGGGGCGTCAACCACAACTGCCAGCGTGATTGAGTTCCTAACTGTTGCAGTAAGGGCAACAGCAGCATTTGCGTCATAGCAGGCTGATTCTCGCTGTAAGTCAGCTCACTGATTAAGCCCGCCGCAGCTGCAGGCTGGGCTTTCGCACAGTCTGGAGCAGTCCGCACACCAGTTTTAACAGAAGAAGATTTCAGGGAATGAGTTTGCATATTGGCTTCGCTCGCAGGGTTACTGTATGGATGTACAGTATAGCGGGGGTGTCCAAAGATCAACCTTATTTTTTTGAAAACGCCTCGCAAAAACACAAATCGATAGGGTGCAAAGCAAATCATTCATTGAACTTGTAACGGCGATTGCCTATTTTTTTTCTGCAGGAAAGGAGAAACACCAGGATGTCTTACAACGTTAAGGATGCGGAATATGAAGGACTCAAAAAGCAATATTATCAGGGCAAAACGTCAGCTTTCTTCGCTGGGCGTGATAGATAGCCGTAGCCAGTTTGGTGGCTACAGTTTATCAGTGGAAAGCGTGGTCTTTGCGCTCGTCAGTGAGGGCGATCTCTATCTTAGGGCCTGTGAAGAAGTGAGACCGTATATCATTGAACGTAAGATGAAACCGTTGATGTTTAACAAAAGGGGGATCCCTGTCGCGCTGGAATACTACCGCGTTGACAACCCGCTTTGGTCCGAGCCTGAACAGTTGATTGCGCTCTGTCAATTGTGTCTAAAAGGGGCGATGCAGGATAAAAAACTGCATCAAAACTCGGGGCGGCTGAAGGATTTGCCTAATCTCAGTATGAAACTGGAAGTGCAGCTCAGGCGGGTAGGTATCGCTAACGCAGAGATGTTAAAGCAGCTGGGCGCAAAGCGCAGTTGGTTAAAAATGCATGAGAAAAATAAAAGTCTGGGGGTAAATATCCTTTTTGCGTTACAGGGGGCCATCGAGGGGCTTCATTGTGAAGCACTGCCGGTGGCAATCAAAGAAGAGCTCAGGGGCTGGCACCGCGAAACCTTGCTGTACCAGACGCTGAGCGAACTGAGAAAACGTTAAGTTTCCAGGACCTGTTTTTTTAACTGAGCGATTTCTGGCAGTAGGGCGATCAACAGACCAACTTGCTGAAGCACCAGCGGCTCTTTGGTTTCCGGGTCGGCTTCCGTTGCTGCCAGTCGCTCAGAGAGGCTGGACAACAATCTTTGGGTTTTTTGTTCATCGATAAGATCAATATGCAGCACATCATCGACGTAGCAGACGGCATCATCCATTAATTGCAGCATGGCTGGCCGTGTGATCTTTTCCCGGTGCGCGCCCAGCGCCGAGATATAGCTGAGGAAGGAGTGGTTTAGGCACAGCAGACGAAACGCCGCTTCCCGCAACGAGGCGGAAGCATTCTTTTCTGCGGAGATGTTAGATACCACTGAAGCCAGCTCAGCATCACCGTTGTGGGCGTCACGGCGGGCGATACGGTAGTCCAGCCGGTTGTCTTTTCCCTGATGATACTGAACCAGGATGGCATCCAGATAGCGGCAGTTAGCGGTCAGCGTGCGTTCTGCAACCGAAGACAGCCGACGAAAACGCCAGTCTGGCCAGAGGAATGCCACCGCCAGCCAGGCAATGCCGCAGCCTAACAACGTATCAAAGATGCGGGGCAGGGCAATCTCAAACCCTTCACCCAGCAGGTTGAAACAGAACAGCACCAGCAAGGTGATAAACATTGTGGCATGAGCATATTGCGACTGACGGAAGGCGAAGAACAACACGCCGGTAACCACGATCAGTATCAGCTGCCCCTCGACAGAAGGCACCAGCCACAGTAAGGGCAAACCAAGTACGATACCCGCCACGGTTCCCACAATACGCAATGCTAATCTGCGTTTGGTGGCATTGTAGTTCGGCTGGCAGACAAACAGGCTTGTCAGCAGGATCCAATAGCCGTGCTCAAGGCCAGTCAGCTGAACAAACCCATAGCCGGCACACAACAGCAGGGACATCCGCACCGCATGGCGGAAAAGCGGGGATTCTGGCGATAAATGGCGGCTGATACGTAAACGAATATCGGCCCAACCGGTTAATCCTTCGCTGGAGAGCGTTTGATCATGATTCTCATGATGGCTTTCCAGAATTTGCTCTGATTCAATTGTCGCCAGTTGGGCGTCTATGGCTTTGAGGTTATTTAACAAATAGTGCATGGCTTTGACGTCATTGCCCCCTGGACGGGCAGCAGCAAGACGATCCAGCGCGGCGTTGAGGTGAAGGAAGGTTCGCTCAAAGCGGCTGTTATGCTGATAGGTTTCGCGTAGCAAAATGCAGTTTGCCAACTGTTGGCAGGCCTTTGCCTGCAGCGTCAGCAGGCGTTGAAAGCGAAACAGAATATCGCTGTAACGGTATTCCTGCCGCAGCGCGTGGTATTGCGCATGGGAAGAGCTGGCACGCTCATGAATGTCCTGAGCGACAAAGTAATAATGCAGCGTTCTGCGCGTGCTGCGTTGTCCCCGGTCCCCACGTAAGCGGGACTGAATCGAAATTTTTGCCTGGTTGAGTGTCGCCACCAGCTGACTGTTGGCCATGGCTACGTCGATCAGTGACGCATTTTCGTTTTCTTCGATATCCGGGTCGAACAACCCCGCTTTTGCCTCCAGATATACTGCCAGCCCTTCAAAGCTGCGGGCGATATTTTCCTGTAATGGACGGACGGGAAAGATAACGTGTCCGGTAAGCGTCAGCAGGTTATACCAGATAGCGCCGACCAGCAGCAGGGAAGGTTGCAGATACCACTGAGGGAAAAGCCCAAGGCCCAGCAGGGTATAGATAGCGATCAGCAGCGCGCCAAAGGCAATCGTGGCATAGCGCTGTCCCAACGCGCCAAGCAGAATGAAACCCCAGGTCGACACGGCAAGACCGAGGATAAATAGCCAGGGATACGGAGAAAGAAGTTCAACAGAGACGGACGCAATGCAGAAGCAGACCAGAGTGATGACCAGATTTCGCAGCCGTCCACTGAGGCGATCGTCAAGGTCTGCCAGAGCCGCAGCCACCACGCCTAACGTCAGCGGAATGGTCCAGGTGATTTGATTCAACCACCAGGGCACACCTGCGGTACCCACAAGGGCGATAAAAATACGCAGGTTGTACAGCAGCGCAGTGTTATAGGCGTAGCGCCGCAGCCTTGAGCTTAACGATAAGCGCATCAGAAACTAGTTGAACCGGCTGCGGGCGTTAACTTCACGCGCGGCTTGTGCCACTTCGACGCTGACGACGCGGCGGCCTACCGGCCATAATGCGATGGCGGCGATTTTGAAATTCGCAATCCCAACCGGAATTCCGATGATAGTGATGCACTGGGCGATACCGGTCATGATATGCATCACGCACAGCCACCAGCCAAAGAAGACCAGCCAGATGATATTCAGCAGCGTGCCGCCCGAATTCATCAACGCATTTTTGCGGCCGGGCTCCAGCTCATCTACATGCACGGCTTCGTTACCGTAAGGCAGTAACGAAAGCTTGGTGATTTCCCAGCAGGAACGGGTGAGCGGTAAGGTAAAAATAAAAATGATGCTGACAACGGTCGCAAACAGCCACGAAAGCGTGGTCAGAAAACCGCCCAGAATAAAATTCAGAATGTTTAAAACAGTACGCATTGGTCGTTTCCCTAACAGAGCGCGGAGCTCAAAAATACAATGCGTTGATTGTAGCGCGTTTTAACTCTGGAGCGGTACACTCCTGCCAGCTAAACTACAGCCCATTAAAAGCAACCACAGCCAGAGGCAGGTCATGGAACTGAAAGCAACGTCGCTGGGCAAACATCTGGCGCAGCATCCCTACAATCGGGTACGAATGTTGGCCGCAGGCGTTGAGGTGAGTGGTGAAAAACATGAATACCTTATTCCGTTTAACCAGCTATTAGCCATCAAATGTAAACGCGGGATGGTTTGGGGCGAACTTGAATTTGCCCTGCCTGAAGATAAAGTCGTGCGCCTGCACGGCACCGAATGGCAGGAAACCCAACGTTTTTATCATTACCTCAACCAGGCCTGGCAGCAATGGAGTGAGGAGATGAGCCTGGTCTCCTCTGAGGTCTTGCAGCAACTGGTCACCCACTTACAGGAGGGTGAACAGCAGGATAAATGGTTGAAGCGCAGCGATATGGCCGGCTGGCGTACCGCCATTCAGGAGGCGTTCTCCTCATTGCCACTGCCGGTAGAGCGTCTGGATGAGTTTGATAACTGTCGCGAAAACTATCAGTTCAGCCTCGCCTGGCTGAATAACAGCGATGCACAACGGCAGAAGCGTAACGGTCAGTGGTCAGAAGAAATGCTGGCGCAGTACGCCGATTTCTTCAATACCGTTGAGACGTCACCTCTCAACAATTCCCAGGCAAAAGCGGTGGTGAATGGTGAGGATGCGCTACTGGTGCTGGCGGGGGCGGGGAGCGGCAAAACATCCGTGCTGGTCGCCCGCGCAGGATGGTTACTGATGCGCAAGCAAGCCAGCGCAGAACAGATCCTGCTGCTTGCCTTTGGTCGTCAGGCGGCTGAAGAGATGAACGAGCGCATCAAAGCCCGGCTGAATACCGACGGTATTCAGGCCCGCACGTTTCACTCACTGGCTTTAAACATTATCCAGCAGGGCAGCAATAAATCCCCTTCCATCAGCAAGCTTGAAACCGATACGACGCTGCGCCATAAGCTGTTAATTGACGTCTGGCGCCAACAGTGTGGGGAAAAGAAAGCCCATGCCAATGGCTGGCGGCAATGGTTGCAGGACGAGCTGAAGTGGGAAATCGGCGAAGGTGATTACTGGAAAGAAGAGCGGCTTGCCAAACGTCTGGCCAGCAGGCTTGAACGCTGGCTTGGATTGATGCGAATGCATGGCGGCGCGCAGGCGGCAATGATTGAATCAGCCCCTGAAGAGGTGCGCGATCTCTTTTCCAAACGTGTGAAGCTGATGGCGCCTTTGATGAAGGCCTGGAAAAGCGCGCTGAAGGAAGAAGGGGCGGTAGATTTCTCCGGCTTGATCCATCAGGCGGTCAACATCCTTGATAAAGGCCGGTTTATCAGCCCGTGGAAGCACATTCTGGTCGATGAATTCCAGGATATCTCGCCTCAGCGTGCGGCGCTGCTCGCCGCTCTCAGAAGACAGAACAAGCAAACGGCGCTGTTTGCCGTTGGCGATGACTGGCAGGCGATCTATCGCTTCAGCGGGGCTGAGATGACCCTGACCACCGCGTTCCATCATCACTTTGGTGAGGGCGACCGCTGCGTGCTGGATACCACCTACCGCTTTAACGATCGGATTGGTGAAATTGCCAATAAGTTTGTGCAGAGCAACCCGCATCAATTGAATAAACCGCTGAACAGCCTGACCAAAGGCAATAAAAAGTCGATTTCCCTCCTGCCGGAAGATCAGCTGGAGGCGTTGCTGAATAAAATCAGCGGCTATGCCACCGCCGATGAGCGGATTTTGATCCTTGCCCGTTATCACCACATCCGCCCGGCGGTATTGGAAAAAGCCAAAACCCGCTGGCCAAAATTGCGGATTGATTTCACCACCATCCATGCCAGTAAAGGGCAGCAGGCGGATTATGTGATTTTGCTGGGTTTGCAAACCGGCAAGGATGGCTTCCCCGCCGCGGCCAGAGAGTCCGTAATGGAGCAGGCGTTGTTACCCCAGCCGGAAGACTTCCCCGATGCAGAAGAGCGCAGGTTAGCGTATGTCGCCATAACGCGTGCGAAGCAGCAGGTGTGGCTGCTGTTTAATAAAGAGAACCCATCGGGATTTGTGGAAGAAATTAAGCGGCTGGGTGTTCCGGTGCTGCGTAAACCTTAAATTGGCGGGAAGAGCGTGCCGCCGCACGCTCATCAGTTTACTTCAGACGCTCCTGCAAATAGCGCTGATAATCTGGAATGATGATATCAACCGCCTGTGCGAATAACGGTGAGCGGATAATAAAGTCGGCGGTTGCGCGGTTGGTCGCCACTGGAATATTCCATACTGTTGCCAGCCGCAATAACGCCTTAACGTCTGGATCGTGTGGCACGGCGTTTAGCGGATCCCAGAAAAAGAACAGCACATCAATTTTCCCTTCGGAAATCAAGGCACCCACCTGCTGGTCGCCGCCCATTGGGCCACTCAACATTGCCGTCACCGGCAGGCCAGTTGCACGCTGGACAAGGTTGCCCGTGGTGCCTGTCGCATAAAGGGTATGAGCCTGTAACACGTCTTTGTGTATATCGACCCACTCCATCAACGATGTTTTGCAATGGTCATGCGCAACCAGCGCAATGTGTTTCTTTTCCTGAATTTTACGGGTGGTCTGATCCATTCCGGCTTCCTGGTTTCACGTCAATCAGATGAGGGGAACTGCCTGATAAAGCGTATCGAGTGTAGGCGGAAGGCGTGCAGACATCAACTGGTACGCAGGGCGCGCATCAGCATCACAAAACGTTGGCGGGTGGCGGAATCAACCTGTTGATACCACAGCTGCAATACCCGACTGCCGGCATGGTTGCCGTTGGCAAAGTCCTGGGAATCATTACTGATTGGGGTGGTGGAGGTTTGTCCCTGGGCAAAGCGGGGTACTGAGGCGACGTTGCCTTTCAGGTTGTACACCACCATGGCCTGCTCATAGTTATTGTCTGCTTTGACCAGCAAATGGTCTTGCTGACTCTCAACAACCGCGCCATGCTCGTTTAGCAGCTGGAAAGTGGGATGTTTATCGAACATTTTTCCCTGCGCGGTGGTGGTTAGCGGCGGCAACGTGATGGTGACTGATTTAGCCTGAGAGGTGAACGTGACGATCAATGGGGTAGAGACCCATGGCGTGGCCATTTGAGCATCTTTTTTCAGGCTTTTCTCGACGCGAAATAATACCTGATGCTGTCCCTGCTCGAGTTCGAGCCCTTCAGCACCTTTTAATAACGAACCAGAAATTTTTCGGCCGTCCAGCACCAACAGGTCAATATCAGGGGCAAGTTTCAGCGTCGTAGCAGGGACCGTAGTCGCAACCAGCAAAGCTAAAACGCCTGTAATGACCAAACGCAGCTTCATTTATTCTCCAGAGGCGAGGGCAGGCAAACTCGTCGAGTGTATCAAAGTCTTTCAGTATGGCAGCATATTAACATTTTAACATATTTATTCGTGCTTTATATTCAGGAATTGGCATCTTCTGCCTGAGCTGTTTTCCCAACAGCCACACTGCGCATAAACTGTTAATCAGTCTGATAAGGAGAGCTGCATGCAAGATAAAATAATTGCCGATATTTTGACCTCGACCAAACATATCGCGCTGGTTGGAGCGAGTGATAAACCCGCCAGGGCCAGTTATGGCGTGATGGCTTATCTGCTGTCGCAGGGATATAAAGTGACGCCGGTCAGCCCAAAGCTGGCAGGCCAGACGCTGCAGGGACAAAAAGTTTACGCAAAGCTGGAAGACATTCCTGAACCGATTGACATGGTGGATGTGTTCCGTAATGCCGAAGCGGCATGGGGTGTCGCTCAGGAAGCGATTGCGGTGGGGGCGAAATCTCTGTGGCTTCAGCTTGGGGTGATTAACGAGCAGGCTGCGGTGCTGGCGGGAGAAGCGGGGTTAAAGGTGGTGATGGATCGTTGCCCTAAAATCGAGATCCCGCGCTTAGGACTGGAAAAAGGCTAAAAAAACCCCGCCAGGCGGGGATTTTGCATTAGTTCCTGAGGCGTGGCGCCTGCAACTGTTCGCGAATTGACGCGGCCAGTTCATCCATGGAAGGTTGTTCCGGATGGTCGCCCGGCAGCTCCCACGAGAGCTGGGCTTCAGCCAGATAAGTATGAACGGTCTCGCCGTCTTCATTCTCCATCACGACATGATACCATGGCGCTTCACGCAGCGATTCGCTGGTGGCCACCTCATCCTCTTCCGGATCATCGTCCAGTGAATATTCCGCATCCACATCTACCACTACACCGAGGAAACCGTGCAGCTTATGCCGCACCTGTTGTCCGAGTCCAAATTTGCTGGCAATCATCGTGACCTCCTGAGAAACAGTGCCCTGCTACCAAGATGGGGGCAGGGACAGCTTTTTCAAGTCACAGGACGCGGCAGGCAAATCCTTTCAGGTACATGCCTTCCGGATAGCTGGCGATCACCGGATGATCGGCCGCCTGCCGGAACTGCTCTATAAATTGTACATCACGTTGAGCATCAAGCGCGGCATCGGCAATGATTTTCTGGAAGAGATCGGTTGGCATCAGCCCTGAGCAGGAGAAGGTCAGCAGCATGCCGTCCGGGTTCAACAGTTGCATCGCCAGCATATTGATGTCTTTATAGCCGCGGCAAGCACCGGCCAGCTGATTTTTGTTTTCGACAAACTTCGGCGGGTCCATCACGATCAGATCGAATTTCTCACCGTTATCACGGTAGCGGCGCAGCAGCTTAAACACGTCATCGCGCAGGAACTCGGCTTTCGAGAGATCCAGCCCGTTCAGTTCAACGTTCTGGCGAGCAATATCCAGCGCGCCTTGTGACGTATCGACGCTGATAACCTGTTTACAGTCGCCCATCAGAGCGGAAACTGCAAAACCTCCGGTGTAAGAGAAGCAGTTCAGCACCCGGCGATCTTTCGCATAGCGGCGAGTCGCCATACGGCTGTCACGCTGATCGAGGTAGTAACCGGTCTTGTGGCCACCCTGGATATCGACCAGTAACTTCATGCCATGCTCAACAATCGGTAACTGCTCTGGCGGCGTATCGCCAAGGACGTTGCCCTGAGTCAGTTCAAGACCTTCTTTTTTACGCACTGCAACGTCCGAGCGATCGTAAATCGCACAGTCCGGGTAGCAGCTCTGCAGCGCGGAGATCAGCGCTGCACGTTGATATTCTGCGCCAGCCGACAGCAGTTGCAGGACCAGGAACTTGCCGTAACGGTCAATGGTCACGCCAGGCAGACCGTCAGATTCACCGGCAATCAGGCGATAGCTGTCGAGGTTATCGCGCGCTGCCAGCCAGTCACGCAGAGACTGCGCAGCCTTAAGACGGCGGATAAAGAAGTCGGTATCAATCGCCTCGTCCTGTTCCCAGCTCCAGACACGGGCAGAGATCTGCGACACGGGTGACCATGCAGCATGAGCCAGCCAGTTGCCCTGGCTGTCACAGACGTCAATCGTTTCACCCGACTCGGCTTTTCCCTCAAGACGAGCAACAGCACCAGAAAAGATCCACGGATGGCGGCGAAGTAAGGATTTTTCACGTCCTTTGGCAAGAATCAAACGAACAGTCATATTTGCTATGCTTATACAGTAAAGAATCAGCGGTTATTGTCCGGTGCCAACCGTTAAAATGCAATCTGCGTCGTGAAAGGAGAGGAAATATGACTACTGTCTGCGTAAAAGCCTGGGTTCACGGTGTGGTTCAGGGGGTGGGATTCCGCTACAGCACGCAACATCAGGCCAAAGCACTGGGGCTCAAGGGGTATGCGAAGAACCTGAATGACGGCAGCGTTGAAGTGCTGGCCTGTGGTGAAGAGGATGACGTGCAGACGTTACTTACCTGGCTTAAAGACGGCGGCCCCAGAAATGCCCGGGTAGAAAGGGTGCTCGAGGAACCTCATCAACCGCGCGACTTGCCAAACGGCTTCACTACCGGTTAATGCTTAAAGGCATTTGGCCGGTTTAGGCAGGCCGGCAATTTTAGTTGCCTGTTTTGCCGGGCCTTTTGGGAACAGGCGGAACAAATAGCGGCTGTTGCCTTTTTCCTCACCGTATTTTTGCGCCATGGCTTTAACCAGCATTCTCACCGCCGGGGAAGTATTGAACTCCAGATAGAAGGCACGGACGAAATGCACCACTTCCCAGTGGGCGTCAGTCAGCTCAATGGCCTCTTCTTCTGCCAGTAACGGAGCCAGATCTTCACTCCAGTCCATCGTGGACTTCAGGTAACCCTGCGCGTCACGTTCAATTTCTTTGCCCTGGAATAACACCGTCTTGCCTCTGTCTGATTTGCTAAGCCGCCCAGTTTAGCAAACTGCGGCCAGCTGTGGGTAGTCTGTCTCTTCAGGCAAGCGTAATCCGGCACATAAAAAGAGCCCCGCAGTGCGGGGCTCTTATTGTAGCGTCAACTGCGGGCGATTAATTGCTGCGCGATGACATGCCCAGAATGCTCAGCAGGCTGACGAAGATGTTATAGATCGACACATACAGGCTAACGGTCGCGCGAATATAGTTGGTTTCGCCGCCGTGAATGATGTTACTGGTTTCCCACAGGATGGCACCCGAAGAGAACAGGATAAACAACACGCTGATTGCCATATGCAATGCCGGAATGTTAAGGAAGATGTTTGCCACGACGGCGACCAGCAATACCACAAACCCGGCCATCATCATGCCACCCAGGAAGGACATATCCTTACGGGTGGTTAGCACGTAGGCAGAACAGCTGAAGAACACCAGTGCGGTGCCGCCTAATGCCAGACCAATCACATCCCCCATTCCTGCAGACAGCAGTGAGTTGAGGATTGGGCCCAGGCAGTAGCCGAGGAAACCGGTAAAGGCGAACGCCGCCAGAATGCCGGTAGGGCTGTCCGCCAGGCGATAAGTCAGGAACATCAGCCCGTAAAAGCCGACCAGCATCAGAATGAAGCCTGGCGCGGGCAGGGCGAAAACGGTGCTCAGGGTAGCGGTAACGGCAGAAAAGGCCAGCGTCAGCCCCAGCAGGAAATAGGTATTGCGCAGCACCTTGTGGGTGGTAATTAAGGAACTGCCACGGGTACTCGAAACAATGCGATCCATAAAAGAGCCTCTTTGGGTCACCAATTTACCTGTGAGAATAGGGAGCAGTGCGAAGCGGGGAAAGGCGTTTTACCCTTCTTTACGCGATAGTCGGCTGTTTTAGTAAGCAGAGTGGCGATATTGCCAGCAAATAAACGCCGATCGACTGTTTTTCAGGCGATTGAACCGCAACACACTTTACATCGACCGGGAGGGTGTTTATAGTTCGGCTCATTGTGGAGGGGTGGCCGAGTGGCTGAAGGCACCGGTCTTGAAAACCGGCGACGGGAAACCGTTCCAGAGTTCGAATCTCTGCCTCTCCACCATCTAATTTAACGGGTCAGCGAAAGCTGGCCCGTTTTGCTATGGGCGCAATAAAACCGCCGATTGACCGTTTGTTGAACAGATGAAAAAAAATTGCATAAAAGCGCAATAATTCAACAAACTAGCCAAAATTATGCTTGGCAAAGCGATCGGCATCCCCTATACTGCGCCCCATCAGTTGCTCAGGGAGTTTAGCCACTCTTTGAAACGGTGACTGGTACTAGTGTGGAGGGGTGGCCGAGTGGCTGAAGGCACCGGTCTTGAAAACCGGCGACGGGAAACCGTTCCAGAGTTCGAATCTCTGCCTCTCCACCATCAAATTCAACGGGTTAGCTTAGGCTGGCCCGTTTTGCTTTCTGCCTTCCCCGCTTTTTTCTTCGCTAATAGCTTCGTTTATTAGAGCATTCCGAAAAACATCCCGTTTCTTTTCAATCTCCTGATGCGACTCAACGGCAAAGGCGATACTCTGCTATATTCTCAACACCAATGAAGAATGCCCACCCCTGGCCTGAATTTCCAGGAACGCCGAGCGAGCCTCATTTGCGTTGTTGCGAATTTTTAACCAACCGCATCGCCATATTACGGCCGGGTGATTTACCTTGAATCAATGGAAAAACACATGATTAAAAAGTTTAGTCTTTGCGCATTAGCAGTCTGCTCGGCACTCACCGGCATTTCAGCTTATGCTGCTGACGACGATTACCAGCTTGAGCAAGTGTTAATGATGAGCCGCCATAACCTCCGTGCGCCGCTGGCTGATAATGGCAGCGTGCTGGCTCAGTCCACTAAAAAGGCCTGGCCTAAGTGGGATGTGCCGGGTGGACAGTTGACGACCAAGGGCGGCGTGCTTGAAGTTTACATGGGCCGTTACACCCGTGAGTGGCTTGCGCAGCAAGGGCTGATCGCCGACGGCGAATGTCCAGCCTCTGACGATGTTTATGCCTACGCCAACAGCCTGCAGCGTACCGTCGCCACCGCGCAGTTCTTTATCACCGGTGCGTTCCCGGGATGTGACATTCAGGTGTCTCATCAGGATGAAATGGGCGCGATGGATCCGGTGTTCAACCCGGTGATTACCGACAGCAGCGACGGCTTCAACAAGCAGGCGTTGACCGGCATGAACAGCGCGGGTGAAAAACTGGCACTCAAACCGGCCTTCCAGCGCCTGGAAAAAATCATCGATTACAAATCCTCTGCTGCCTGTGATGGCAAAAAGCAGTGCGATCTCTCCAGTGATAATCAGAACAAATTCACCGCTGAAAATGGTAAAGAGCCGAACGTTTCGGGTCCATTAAAAGTCGGGAATTCGCTGGTGGATGCCTTCACCCTGCAATATTACGAAGGGATGCCGCTGGATCAGGTCGCCTGGGGCCAGATTAAGACACCAGAGCAGTGGAAAGAGCTGTCCGCTATTAAAAATGGCTATCAGGACACGTTGTTTACTACGCCAGAAGTGGCGCGTGACGTCGCAGCGCCTCTGGTCGATTACATCCGCAGTATGTTAGTGGATGAAGATAAAGCCTCCGCGCCGAAAGTGACGCTGATGGTCGGCCATGATTCGAATATCGCCTCCCTGCTGACGGCATTGGATTTCAAAGCTTACACGCTGCCAGAGCAAAACGAGCGCACGCCTATTGGTGGGATGATTCAGTTCCAGCGCTGGCACGACAAGAAAAACAATCGTGAGTTGGTGAAGGTTGAATACGTTTACCAGTCTACCGATCAGCTGCGTAATGCAACGCCACTGTCGCTGGATACGCCTCCTAAGCGCGTCACGCTGCAAATGAACGGTTGCCAGACCGATGCCAATGGTTTCTGCCCATGGGATCAGTTTACTCAGGTGCTGAATAAAGCCATTGAGGGAACGCCGATGGCGGCAAGCGCGCCGCAACCTGCACCAGCAGCTCCGGCAGCTGAAGCACCAGCCGCACCAACGGCCGCGAAAGATCCGGCTGCTGATAAAGTGGCTGCCGCTAAAGCAGCGGCCGATCAGGCTGCGGCAGATAAAGCCGCTCAGGCTAAAGCGTCTGCAGAAAAGGCGGCAGCTGATAAAGCCGCAGCCGAGCAGGCAGCCAAAGACAAGGCGGCTGCTGATAAAGCCGCGGCTGAGCAGGCTGCGAAAGATAAAGCGGCGAAGGATAAGGCTGATAAAGCCGATAAAACCAAGGCGGAAAAAGCGAACGCCGATGAGCCTGCCACTGCTGCGCAGCCAGAGACTGAAAAGTCTTCCTGAGTCTGATTCGCACGCAATAAAAAGGCCGACATTCACTGTCGGCCTTTTCTTTTTGGGCAGATGCCGTTAGCAATCAGTCACTGCTGACCACGACCAGTTTCTGGTTAACGAACTCTTTGATACCCAAATCAGACAGTTCACGACCATAGCCTGAACGTTTCACACCGCCGAATGGCAACTCGGCCGAAGTATCGCTGGCGGAATTGATATACACCATGCCGGTTTCGATTCGTGAAGCCAGTTTCTTGGCACGGGCAATATCTTTGCTAAATACCGCACCACCCAGACCATAGTGAGAATCGTTGGCAAGTTTAACCACTTCTTCGTCATCCTTCACCACGTAAACCTGTGCGACCGGGCCAAAGAACTCTTCAAAATAGGCCGGGTTATCACGGGTGATACCGGAGAGGATAGTGGGCTCGTAGAAGCAGCCTTCACCGGCAACGACTTTACCGCCGATATGCAGCTTGGCGCCTTTAGACACCGCCTGCTCAACTTGTTTCACCAGCGTATCGCGTGCCGTTGAGGAAGAAAGCGGGCCCAGCGTGGTGCTTTCATCCAGCGGATCGCCAATCTTCACGTCACGGAAAGCCTGGGTGAATTTTTCGAAGAAGGCATCTGCCACTTTTTCATGCACGATAAAGCGTTTAGCTGCGGTACACACCTGACCACAGTTGCTGAGACGGGCACCGACGCCGGCCTTCACGGCCTTATCAAGGTCGCAGTCATCCAGCACCACAAAGACGTCATTACCGCCGAGTTCCAGCGTGGTCTTCTTCAGGTATTTGCCGGCTTGTTGTGCCACGGCACTCCCGGCACGTTCAGAGCCGGTCAGCGCAGCACCCTGAACACGATCGTCAGCAATCAGTGAGGCAACCTGATCGTTGCTGATAAACAGGTTAGTCCAGGCACCTTTTGGCGCACCGGCCTCGGTCACCAGCTCTTCGAACAGCGTGGCGCAATGAGGGACATTGGCGGCATGTTTTGCCAACACCGGGTTACCGGCGGCCAGATTCGGCGCCAGTACGCGCATTAGCTGATAGAACGGGAAGTTCCAGGGCTCAACGGCAACCAGCACCCCAATCGGATGATTTTCCACCCAGGCTTCACCCAGCTCGCTTGGATAACGGGTAGGGGCAAGGAACCGTTCGGCATTTTCTGCGTAGTAACGTGCAATTTGCGCGCAAAGCTGCACTTCGCCGCGACTCTGATTGATCAGTTTACCCATCTCAACGCTGGCCGTTTTTGCCAGTTCTTCAACACGAGCGTCAATCAGGTCTGCCATTTTTTTCAGCACCTGCAGACGCGGTTGGATGTCGCCTTTAGACCAGCTTGAATGATATAGATCATCCGCGGTCTTTAACGCCTGTTCAACCTGCTGGTCGTTGTGATCGGTCCAGGTTTTGACAAGCTTATTACTGGCGGGATTAATTGTCTGGTAAGACATACTGCACTCCTTTTCGAGTAATCGGCCTGACGGTCAGGCTAATGAATATGGCATTAAGCCTGGTAGAAAAACGATGGTTTCACAACGTGAGTAGTTAGTGGTTTCGGACGTTTCTGAGGGTGTAAAACAATAAAAAGGGCGGATAAATCCGCCTCGAATACCGATTTTGGTGCTAAACGTTTTTTCGCTCGACGACTTTGTTATCCCAGGTCAGCACGTCCTGATCGGTTTTCTCAAAGGCCCTGAGCAGCACTTCGTCACTGCCTTGCTGCTCCCAGATGCCTTCGGCAAGTTTCTCATCGTAATTCGCCACTTCAAAAATGGCCTCCGCAATTTCCGGAGAGGTGCTGCGCAGGCTTGCCCACTCGCCTACATGATGAGCTTTCGATTGTTGCGTTGCCATAATAGTCTCCTGATTGAGGTTATCCGTTCAGTTTTACTGCCAGGCCGGCGACATATTCACCCTGATAACGGGCAATATTCAGCTCTTCTTCGCTGGGTTGTCGCGAACCGTCACCGCCGGCAATGGTTGTGGCGCCATAAGGCGTACCGCCACGCACCTGCGATATATCAAAGAGTTCTTTGGTGCCATAACCAATCGGCACGATCACCATGCCGTGGTGGGCGAGGGTGGTCCAGGTCGAAGTAATGGTCTGTTCCTGACCGCCACCGGTACCCGTTGAGGCAAAGACGCTGGCCAGCTTGCCGTACAGCGCACCTGATGCCCAAAGGCCACCCGTGCGGTCAAGGAAGGTACGCATCTGACCGGCCATATTACCGAAGCGGGTTGGGGTACCGAGCAATATGGCATCATATTGCGGCAGTTCTTCCGGGGTCGCTTCCGGTGCAGACTGCTGCGTTTTGCCGCCCACCTGGGCGAAGCGTTCTGCGTCCATGGTTTCAGGTACGCGCTTGATCGTCACTTCCGCTCCACTAACCCGACCTGCGCCTTCTGCAACCGCATTGGCCATGGTTTCGATATGTCCGTACATGGAGTAATAGAGCACCAGAATCTTTGCCATTTGTTCCCTCGTCGACTGGTTGTTGGATGATTGGGGATAAAATCAGGCCCTGAAGGCAATCAGGAAAGTATAGAAGAGGCTGACGGGTCATGCAGAAGGAAGCGGTCCTTTTGCTTAAAACGCGTGCAATGCGGGTAGCGGGATGGACATAAACATTAGCGTCAATAATGCAATAATTCAGGCTGTTTAGAGGGGTTGGCCGTTTTGTGAGCCGTGCTCAGGAGTTTTTTTAACCACTTCAGGCTTGATAATCTATGCTTAGTAACGCGGCCGGGAGTGTTCTCTCCCCGATTGCCGCTACGGAAGGCCGGAAGGCCAATCGTGATTAAGCAGTATGATGGCTTAACTATTCGGAGGTAAGAAATGGCAGAACATCGTGGTGGATCTGGAAATTTCGCTGAAGACCGTAAAAGAGCATCAGAAGCAGGTCGTAAAGGCGGCAAAGTCAGCGGAGGGAATTTTAAAAATGACCCTCAACGTGCTTCACAGGCTGGCGAAAAAGGGGGGCGTAACAGCCGTGGCGGTCGGACTAAAACCGATTCCGAAGCTTAGCCTCGCCTGAAACCGTCGGGTATTTCCCCGGCGGTTACGTCACAGAGTTGACCACTGAGTTCCCTCCCGGCACACTAGCGCCAAATTCACACCTGAGCCTGCTATGTCTGCCTTACTTTCCCGCTATAAACTGTCGTTTACCCCACAAGAGATTGTGCTGGTCCTGATTACCCTGATCTGGGGCGGAACTTTTCTGGCAGTCCATCATGCGATGACCGTAAGCGGGCCATTTTTCTTCGTCGGCACCCGATTTGCCACTGCCGCGCTGGTGCTGGGAGCAATTTCATCGCGTTCGTTGCGCGGCATCACCTGGGCTGAAATCAAAGCCGGGACATTAATCGGCATCGCCATTGGCTGTGGGTATGGCTTACAGACCTATGGCATGCAAACCATCAGTAGCAGTAAATCCGCCTTCATTACCGCGATGTATGTGCCGCTGGTGCCGCTACTGCAATGGCTTTTTTTGGGACGCTTGCCCGGCCTGATGTCGTGGATCGGCGTGGCGCTGGCCTTCACCGGGCTGATGTTGTTGGCAGGTCCAGACGGAGATTCACTGGCATTTGGCGCCGGTGAAATTGCCACCTTAATGAGCACGCTGGCGATTGCCGCAGAAATCATTTTGATCAGCGCCAGTGCCGGCAAAGTGGATGTCAAACGCGTCACGATCATCCAGCTGGCGGGCGCTTCACTGCTGGCATTCGCGCTGATGGTCCCCAATGGCGAAGCGGTGCCGCCGTTTTCGCCCTATCTGCTGTTCAGCGCCATTGGTCTGGGGCTGGCCAGTGCGTTAATTCAGGTGACGATGAACTGGGCGCAGCGCAGCGTGTCGCCAACGCGTGCCACGGTCATTTATGCTGGTGAGCCGGTCTGGGCGGGGATCGTTGGTCGGGTTGCCGGTGAGCGTTTACCTGGCGCGGCACTGATTGGCGGCGCACTGATCGTCGTCGGCGTGCTGGTCAGTGAGTTGAAGCTGAAGCGCAAAAAAAAGGCGAAGGTTGACCCTTCGCCTGATAAAGCGGAAGTGAGTTAATTGTCTTGATGCACGACGTCGTTGCTGTCAAGCACGGCGGCTTTACGACGCGTCAGGATAGCGTTGAGGATAATCGCGCCGAAGGTCGCCGTGCCGATCCCGCCCATGGTGAAGTTACCGATCTTCAGGGCAAAGTCTCCTGCACCCAGTACCAGCGTGACCGCCACCATAATCAGATTGTTGTTCTGCCCAAGATCGACGTTGTTCTGCACCCAAATCCTCGCACCCGCCACGGCAATCAAACCAAATACCACGATGGACGCACCGCCGATCACCGGGCCTGGGATGGTGTGAATCAACGCGCCGAACTTCGGCGAGAATCCTAACAGGATGGCAATCACCGCTGCCGCAACAAACACCAGGGTGGAATACACCTTAGTTACCGCCATCACGCCAATATTCTCAGCATAGGTGGTGACACCGCTGCCGCCCACGCCGCCGGAAAGCAGGGTGGCCAGGCCATCACCGACAAAGGCTCTGCCCATATACGGATCGAGGTTTTTGCCCGTCATCCCTGCCACCGCTTTGATATGCCCGAGGTTTTCAGCCACCAGTATCACCGCCACCGGCGCAATCAGGAACATTGCATGACTGTCGAAGACAGGCGAGGTGGTGGTCGGGAAGCCCAGCCACGGCACGGCAGCCATCAGGCTAAAATCGATCGGTTTACCCAGCCCGAGCCCGTTGGTCAGCACGGCATAGATGGCGCAGGCGACAATCAGGCCGACCAGGATCAGCAGCCGTTGCACCATGCCGCGGGTAAACACCGCCACAATACCGATACAGAGCACGGTCATCACCGCCATCCAGCTATCGAACATCGATGAGGAGACGCTGCGTACCGCAATCGGCGCGAGGTTCAGGCCAATTGCCATCACCACGGCGCCGGTCACCACCGGCGGCATCAGCTTCTCAATCCATCGCGTGCCCACTTTCATCACCACAAAACCAATCAGCGTATAGACCAGGCCGCAGGCAATAATGCCGCCCAGCGCCACGCCAAGGTTAGGGTTGATGCCCTGACCATTGAACCCCGTCACCGCAATCACCACGCCCACGAACGCGGCGCTCGACCCAAGATAACTGGGCACGCGTCCGCCCGTGATAAGGAAGAACAGCAGCGTGCCGACGCCGGACATCAGGATCGACAGATTGGGATCTAATCCCATCAGCAATGGCATCAGAACCGTGGCACCAAACATCGCGACCGCGTGCTGAAGCCCCATAATTACCGTTTGTCCCAGCGGCAGGGTTTCATCCGGTGCCACTAACCCTTGCGCTGATGCGGACTGCTTACGCCATACAGGAAACCAGGAACTCGCCATCGTCTTCTCCAGAGAAGTGAATAAAGCATTGCCCGCCGTCGGCGGGATCAGGCTTCCTGCCGCAGTAAATGGTGATAGCCGCGATCGAAATAGACCAGGCCGTGTGTTTCATCGTTGCAGACTAATGCCTGGGCTTCGCAGACCAGCACATCATGGGTGCCGACACTCATCACCTGGGTGATTTTGCAATCAAACGATGCCACCGCGCCGGCCAGAATCGGCGAGCCGGTCACCAGCGTCGACCATTCGGCCGCGATAAAGCGTTCGGCCATTGGCGTTTTACCGCCAAACAGGTTAGATAACGATTCATGTCCCGCAGCCAGCGTGTTAACGCAGAGCTGCTGATTGGTTTTGAACACCTCATACACGGACGCCGAGCGATTCAGACACACCAGCAGGGTTGGCGGCGTATCGGTCACACTGCACACGGCGGAGGCGGTAAAGCCAGCGCGACCGGCGGGGCCGTCGGTGGTGATAATATTGACGGCCGCACCCAGGCGCGCCATCGCATTGCGAAAATCTTGTTTTTCTACGCCCGACGTTACCGCGGGCGACAGGGTCGCCAGAGACATGATCATTTCCTTACTCGAGGGTGCAGGCATCTGCAAATGAGAGACGTGGCAGGCGCGCATACACTTTGCTGGCATCGCCATAGCCGATGTTAATAAGCAGATTGCTTTTCCAGCCGCTTTCCGCAAAGAACACCGCATCAACCGCGGCACGATCGAAGCCGGACATCGGGCCGGTATCTAAGCCCATCGCGCGACAGGCGGCGATCAGGTAAGCCGCCTGCAGCGAGCTGTTGCGAAATGCGGTCTCTTCCGCCAGCGCCGGGCTGCTGGTGAACCAGGATTTAGCATCGGCATGTGGGAAGAGCTGTGGAAGCTGGTCAAAGAACGCCGGATCCCAGGCGACGATCGCCGTTACCGGCGCGCTCAGGGTTTTTTCCAGATTGCCGCTGGAGAGCGTTGGCTTCAGCCTGGCTTTGCCTTCCTCACTGCGGATAAAACAGAAGCGCGCAGGGCTGCAATTCGCCGAGGTTGGGCCCATCTTTAACAAGTCATACAGCTGGTGGATTTGCGCGTCAGTAACCGGACGATCCTGCCAGCCATTGTGCGTCCGTGCTGCGGTAAACAAGGTTTCTAACGCGAGAGAATTCAGGGCTTCTGCCATATCAGCTCCAGTTCAGCAGGGGATGAGGCCGGGGTTTTGCTCAGCCAGTTCAGTAACAGTGGATTGAAGGTGCTGCTATCGGTGACGCTCATCGCATGACCGCCCCAGGCCATTTTTTCCAGCGTGGCGTTTGGCAACGCCTCCAGCAGGGTTTGCGAGCAGGTCCAGGGCACCAACAGATCGTCCTGTGAACAGATCAACAGCACCGGCTGGGCGATCTGGGCGGCAAGTTCGGTGAAATCGCAGGCCATCAATGCGGTCAGACGCCGCAGCAAGGTTTCTGTCCCCTGAAAATGTGCGGCGTGCAGCGCATCTTCAGCTTCGATACGTGCCTGATTATCGGCCAGCCAGTCGGCAGGATAGAGAAACAGGGGCTGTGCGCGAACATAGGATTCAACGCCGACATTGAGCAGCAACGCCTGTCGAACGGTGAAGCAGCGGCGGGTATGCGCATTCAGCCTGAGCCAGCCATTAACAATCACCAGCCTGCCGACGCGCTGTGGAAAGTCGATCGCCAGCTGCATCGCCACCATACCGCCCAGCGCATGGCCAATGACGTCATAGCTTTCGATCCCCAGTGCCGCCAGCTCGTGAGCCAGTTCAGCCGCCATATCGCCCATGCTGTAGCCTGCCGGCAGTGTGTCGGGACTGCGCCCGGTGCCACGCTGGTCATAGACCACCACCCGATAGTGTTCACGCAGTGCGTTTAGCTGCGGCAACCAGAAGTTAGCCAGGCCGCCTAACCCGGCAGAAAGCACCAGCGTTCTGGCCTGAGGATCGGTCGATCCTGAAAGCTCAATATGCATGTCTTCCTCCGCTACTTACCGATATGGGCAACGCTGGCGATCTCGATCAGTGCATCGGGTTTCACCAGACCACACTGAATGCAGAAACGCGCCGGTTTTTCGCCAGGGAAATACTCGGCATACACGCTGTTCACCGCCGCATAGTTGCTCCAGTCGGTGATGAAAATCGAGTTAAAGGTCACGTCGTCCATGGTGCCGCCCGCGGTTTCAATCACGCTTTTAATGGTTTCCAGCACATGGCGGGTTTGCGCGGCGGCATCGCCAACGTGCACCACGTTATTGTCTTTATCAAAGGGCAAGGTGCCCGAGACATACACCACGCCATCGGCCAGCGTGCCAGGGACGAACGGCGCTATCGGCACGCTGGTTCCCGGTGGGGTAATAATGGTTTTCGGCATTGCGCATTCTCCAGTCAGGTCAGGTTTCAGGCCGTTTGTTGTTGTTGCACGGCTTCGGTTTGCAGGGCGGAACAAAAGGTCGAAACATCAGACACCCAGCCGAAGAACGTCTCAATATTGAAGATGGCGGCCTGCTGTGCGAAGAGCGGACCGGCCTGATAGGTAGCGTCTTCCAGTACAATGCCGAAATACTCCAGGAAGAAACCGTCGCGCAACGTCGATTCAACGCAGACGTTAGTGGCGATGCCAGTAAATACCAGATGGCGAATGCCACGGCTGCGCAACATGCTGTCTAGCGCGGTATTGAAGAAGCCGCTGTAGCGTGGCTTCGGCAGCACGATATCGCCGGGTTGCGGGACAAGCTGATCGACCAGATCATAATCCCAACCGCCTTTCGCCAGCAGCTTGCCTTCCAGTTCAGGTTTCTGGCGCATGGTTTTCAGCGCGTTGGATTTGTGCCAGTTAGGCGAGCCTGGGCCACCGGCTTCGACATACCGATCGTCCCAACCGTTCTGGAACCAGATAATCTGAATGCCGGCTTCACGGGCGGCTTTCACCGCCACGTTGATGTTATCGATCACCGGGCGGGTAGCGGATACATCAAATCCCGCCAGGTCAAGGTAGCCGCCGATGGTGGCGTAAGCATTCTGCATATCCACCACGATCAAAGCGGTCTGTTCGGGTGGAAAGGCAATGGGCTCCGGCCGCGCGGGCAGGGTAATGCTGTTTTTAGTCGACGCTGTTGTGCACACTACCGGCTCTTTACTGCTCATTACGCAACCTCCTTCGCGGCTTCAATGATATCGGTACGGCACTGCATCAGCGGTTGGATGCGTTGGCCAAATTTCTCAATGCCTTGTAAAAAATCATCAAACGTCAGCAACACGCCCTGGGTACCCTCAACGGTCGCCACTTCATCCAGCATGCGTGCGACGTTGGCATAAGAGCCGACCAGCGTACCCATATTGATATTGACGGCGGACGTCGGGTCGGCCATCTGGCGCACGTTGGTGTCGCTGCCCGAGGTTTTATCCTGTTGGCTTTGCGTGGTCAGCCAGGAGAGCGCATCTTCGTCTGCGCCGGCTTTGTAGTGTTCCCACTTCGCCCGGGCGGCTTCGTCGGTTTCATCGGCAATGATCATAAACAGAACGAAAGATCCGACATCACGACCCACTTCATCGGCGGCTTTTTTCATGCGGGTGGCGGTTGGGGCGAAAGCGGTTGGAGTATTCACGCCCTTGCCGAAGCAGAAGTTGTAGTCAGCATGTTTCGCTGAGAAGGCCATACCGGCATCGCTTTGACCAGCACAGATCACCTTGACCGGCTTTTGCGGCTGCGGGCTGAGGCGGCAATCGTTCATGGTGAAGAACTCACCTTTCAGATCGGATTTACCGGTGCCCCACAGATCTTTCAACACCGAGACGTATTCGGTCAGATAGTCATAGCGACGGGCAAAGTACTCATCGCCAGGCCAGATACCCATCTGATCGTATTCCGGTTTCTGCCAGCCGGTCACCAGGTTCACCCCGAAGCGGCCGTTTGAAATAGAATCAACGGTGGAAGCCATGCGCGCCACAATGGCCGGCGGCAGTGTCAGCGTGGCCGCCGTAGCATAGATTTCGATGCGCGAAGTGACGGCAGCCAGGCCAGCCATCAGGGTGAAGGATTCAAGGTTATGATCCCAGAACTCGGTCTTGCCGCCAAAGCCACGCAGTTTGATCATCGACAGCGCAAAGTCGAAGTGATAATGCTCGGCTTTCTGCACAATCGCTTTATTCAGTTCAAAGGTCGGCATGTATTGCGGCGCGTTGGTGGAGATCAGCCAGCCGTTGTTGCCAATTGGGATAAAGACACCGATTTTCATTGGGATACCTCTGAGTGTGCGTTAGGGTAAAGTTGTGCGCTGCAATGCATCCTGCACTCTCCCTGAAGCGGCGCTTGCTGAGATAATTGCAAACGCTGTGCCAGTTTATAAAAGGTGCTAGTAATCAGTGTGTTAAAGTATTTGTGTTAAATTTTTCTGGAGCGGATGGTCTAAAACAGACCATTTGGTCAAAATCAGGTGCACAAAAAGCAGGCATCGTGGTCAATTTAAGTGCATTAGGTCTGGGCGAGGGGTTTTGCTATCATCCCGGCAACCCACATGGAGTATGAGGTCTCAGTGAATTCTACAGATAAGACATCGGTGAAGGCGCCCACGCGACGCTCACGTGCGGTAGCGGCGAAACGCACGGCGATCCTCACTGCGGCACTGGCGCTGTTTTCACAATTTGGCGTGCATGGCACCAGCCTGGATAAAGTGGCCGAAGGGGCTGACGTTTCTAAAACCAACCTGCTGTACTACTTCCCGTCGAAAGAAGCCCTCTATATTGCGGTGCTGAAAAACATTCTTGATGTGTGGCTGGCGCCACTGCGTGCATTGCGGGAAGACCAGCAACCTTTAGTGGCAATCCGGGACTACATCCGGCTTAAGCTTGAGGTGTCGCGCGATCATCCGCAGGCGTCACGCCTGTTCTGCATGGAGATGCTTCAGGGCGCACCGTTGCTGAAAGGGGAGCTGGAAGGCGATCTGAAAGGGCTGGTGGATGAGAAATCGGCGGTGATTGAAGGCTGGATAAATCAGGGCAAACTGGCGGCTGTTGAACCGCATCATCTGATCTTTATGCTGTGGGCCACGACCCAACACTACGCCGATTTTTCAACTCAGATCGAAGCGGTAACCGGACAGACGTTAAATGATGAAGGCTTTTTCAATCAGACAGTAGAAAACGTGCAGCGGATGGTGATCGAAGGGATTCGGGTTCGCTAAAAAAATGGTGGGCCTGAGCGGCCCACCTGCATCTTATTACGCCTGTTTTCTCTGACGTAACCACCAGCCAATCCCCAGCAGGATAAACCAGATTGGCGTCACCATCAGCGCCTGACGGGTATCCTCCTGCAGCGTCAGCAGCACCAGCACAAACGCGAAGAACGCGATGCACACCCAGCACATAAACTTACCCATTGGCATTTTATAGCTGGACTCCGCATGAAGTTCAGGGCGTTTTTTGCGGTAGGCCAGGTATGAACAAAGAATAATCGTCCAGACAAACATAAACAGGATCGCTGACACGGTGGTGACCAGCGTGAACACCTGCATCACGTTCGGGATCAGGTAAATCAAGGCAACGCCGCCCAGCAGACACAGGCACGAGAAGAACAGCCCTGTGGTCGGCACCGCGCGGCGGGAAAGCATGCCAAAGCGACGGTGTGCCACACCCTGTTGCGCCAGGCCATACAGCATACGGCTGGTGGAGAAGATGCCGCTGTTAGCGGACGATGCCGCCGAGGTCAGCACCACAAAGTTAACGATGCTGGCCGCGGCGGGTAAGCCAATCAGCATAAACATCTCAACGAACGGGCTGCGGTCAGCAACTACGCTGTTCCATGGCGTCACCGCCATGATCACCAGTAGCGCCAGCACGTAAAACATAATGATGCGCAGCGGAATGGCGTTTATTGCCCGCGGCAGAACCTTCTTCGGATCGTGGGTTTCAGCCGCCGCAGTACCGACCAGCTCAATACCTACAAAGGCGAAGACGGCGATCTGGAAGCCCGCAAAGAAGCCGCTTAAGCCTTTCGGGAACATACCGCCATGATCCCAGATATTGCTGATGGCTGCTTTGCCGCCGCCCGGTGAAGGGTAATGCATTGCCACCAGCACAATCCCGGTGGCAATCAGCGCCACAATGGCAACAATCTTGATGATGGCAAACCAAAACTCCATCTCGCCGAACAGTTTCACCGTCGCGATATTCAGCGACAGGAACACGGCGATACAGAGCAGGGCGCTCATCCATATTGAGAAATCGGGGAACCAGAGCTGGAAGTAGGAGCTGATGGCCACCACATCGGCGATGCCGGTCACCACCCAACAGAACCAGTAGGTCCAGCCGGTGAAATAGCCGGCCCAGGGACCGAGCAGATCGGCGGCAAAATCACTGAACGACTTATACTCAAGGTTTGACAGCAGCAGCTCGCCCATGGCGCGCATGACGAAAAACAGCATAAAGCCGATGATCATATAAACAAAAATGATCGACGGGCCGGCCAGACTGATGGTTTTACCGGAGCCCATAAACAGGCCGGTGCCGATGGCACCACCGATAGCAATGAGCTGGATATGACGATTGTGCAGGGTGCGCCGGAGTTCGCCCGGGGCTTCTTCATCGAGAGGCGTCTCTTTTGATTGGTCAACCATAACGTTTTCCTGTCCTTTACGTGATGTTATGTAAGCTCTGAAGGCTTTTACGGCGCAAAGCTTAACGTAAAAGGCCCGGAATGGCAGGTAAAGTTCGGTATAACCCGACCGATTGCACAAAAACGCCGCTACACTGTTAATTCTGATTTCCGGGCGATCAAAGCCTGACGGATCTGCAGCTTAGGGCAGGGGGAAAACCGATAAAATGAAAGGATTGTTGATTGTTGGCGGCATTTTACTGTTGCTGGTGGCGATTACGCCCTGGTTTGCCAAAAATCTGCCCTTAGCCTGGAATCCCTTCACGCCCCTGCAAGTGACTGACTCACCCACATTCGTCACCCGCTATAAGCTGCAACGCCTCGCGGGCGATCCGCAGGCGTGCCTGGCCGTATTAGAACAGGCTCAACAACAGGGCTACCTCAGATTCAGTCAACCCGCGCCCACTTCCGGCACCTGTCCGTTACCTGCGCCGATCAGAGTACAAAGTTTTGGCGACGTACGCCTGAGTTCCAGTTTTCTTGCCAGCTGTTCTTTGGCCGTCAGCAGTACGATGTTTGTCACGCAGACCGTCAAACCGCTTGCTGCGGCAGAGTTAGGGTCGCCCCTGGTGCGTATCGACCATCTTGGCAGCTATGCCTGTCGGAATATCTACCATCGGGCGGAAGGAAGGTTAAGCGAGCATGCGGCGGCTGATGCTTTAGATATGGCGGGTTTCAGGTTGGCCAACGGCCAGCAGATCAGTGTACTCAAAGCATGGCCACGTCAGGGGAATGACTCGCATTGGCTGCACCAAATTTTTCAACAGAGTTGCCAGTTTTATGGCAACTCGATTGGTCCTGACTACAACGCGGCGCACGCAAATCATTTCCACCTTGGGATGCGCGGAAGGGGGTTTGTCGCTAGATAACGGGCTTAATCCCGCGTTGTAGCAGGAACTTATTCGCTGGCCACGCAAAGACGAAACCGATCATTAAGGCAATTTGTAGCATAAACCAGAAGCTCAGCAGGCGCGGTTCAATCTGGCCATGCAAAATAAAGCGGAACGCCAGTTCAAGGCAGAGAAACATCCCCGCCTGATAAACCATCAGCGAAAACACATCGGTTTTGATTGCCCGCCATAGCGCGCGAAATAGGGAGAAGCCTTCTATTTGACGCAGGGCGAAAAATTGTAGCGCGATCCCAAAAATCAGCGACAGGCTCAGCGACAGAATAGCGTGGGCGATCAGCAAAGAGTGAAAAGGGATGTAGTTCAGCATTGAAATTATCGGAACCGCAACGATATCACCTAATACACAGCCGGCAGCACAGTGGCTGGTAGTGGAAAAAATTTGCTTTAATTCGGGTTGCTGCTTGCCACGGGAGATGCGGAGTAAGGAGACCGAACGACTTTTTCGCGCAAAAAACCACCAGGCCAGCCAGCCAAAAAACGGCATATAGAGTCCGGTGATCGGCCACACCAGATTCATAATCCGGACCGGGTGCGGACGGCGTAGGATGTCTTTGATAATCATCAGGGAGGTACAAATGCCTAACAGGATAAACACCATCGCCAGTCTGTCTAACATCACTATTTCCTTACCGGTATAATGCGTCGAGGGAGGTTGGTTCTATTACATCCATTCAGCCAGTGAGATTATGGCTCTGCACCTGTCAAAAGCCAATGAGAGGTAAAGACTAATTTTACTTAGTCAATCCCGGCGATTGACGGGAAAAACAGATTACGCTGATAAACCCTTTGTCGCATTAAGGTTATCCTCCGTTTACTACAGAGATATTTAACATTAAGCGGAAAGGCAAATATTGACCCTAAAAAATATAAATTTGTTTTATTTCATTGGCTTGTTGGCTTTTTTTGTCGATTGTAAAGGGAGGTTGAAAGGATTTAAAACGGCTAATCAGTAAAATGTTAGCAGGAATTATTAATCTTGGCGGGGTCAAAATTATTGAATATTTTCAGGAAAAATCCTATTCTAATTAGGCTAATGAGTTCGCGAGGTAAAGCCTGTTTTTCGCCCTGCATAGCGAAAGTAAAGGTTCTTTTCCCGTTCTTTATAAATTAAATTGACTGGACTTTTAATGATTGCGGGTTTAACGCATCATTCGACGGATGCAACAATCCGTAATTGCGGTTATTATCACCTGAAGGGAAAATTAATTTTATACATTAATTTTTTTTCTCGTTTTAATTCATTTTTTTCCCACATCACTAAAAATTATAAGCAAAATTTGGGGTGGTTTTCTCACCCTTGATGAGGAATGAATGACATCTGAAAATTATTTCAGTTGGCGTGAAAAAATACAGCTTGCATTTCTGAATGTCTCCGACATTTCAGAGATAACTGCGCTTATTGAGCAGCAGACGCTGGCGTTGGGATTTGACTTTTATGCGCTGTTTATTCGCCATCCAGTGCCCTTCACCCGGCCTAAAATCTTTATTTACTCCAGCTATCCCAAAAAGTGGGTCAGTGCCTACCAGAAAGGGAATTTTGCCGCCATAGACCCGGTGATCGAAAATTGCCAGGTCCCGGGAAAAATAGTGTTATGGGATGAGCCTCTCAGTCGTCGTGGGCAGAAAGTGTTTGATGCGGCGAAAGAGTATGGCATTCACAGTGGATTTTCCGCCTGCGCAATGGCTAAAAATAGATCCATTGGTATATTATCAATGGCATCGGGTAAGACTTTTGAAAAGATTATGTTAACGCCTGAAAAGCAACTTAAGCTTCAGTATTTATCGGTACTGATAATGGAGGCGTTGCAAAAGGTAAAAGATATTTCCATGTCGGTGATGAACATGGAATTAAGTCAGCGTGAGCTGGAAATCCTTAAATGGACGGCCGAGGGTAAAACTTCAGCAGAAATATCTCTGATCCTGTCCATTTCGGAGAATACGGTCAATTTCCATCAGAAAAAAATGCAAAAGAGGTTCAATGCACCCAACAAAACACAGGTGGCCTCTTACGCAGCCGCAATCGGTCTACTTTGAGGGAGATGCAACTACCAGATTTGGTAGTTTCGCAATATTAATCGGTTGTCTACCCTGCGCGCAGGGTAACAACCCTGATCTAGCCGTGAGGAGCGGCGTTCACGAGGGAATGCGATAGGGGATCAATGATGAAAATTATCCAAACGAAGCTCAGGGATATGCCGTCCTCTTTGCTGGCAGAACTGGGAAGTTACCGTTACAACGTCTTTGCCCGCGGGGAAGGGTGGTCAATTCCTTCCCGTCTGAGTACCCCGGGCCAGGAGTACGATCGTTTCGATCGTTCTGACGTGGTCTGGCTGATTGCCTGGAAGGCTCAGCATGGCATCTGCGGCTGTGCCAGGCTGATGCAGTGGCAGGATCCGGAAGCCGGCTCGGCTGCCGAACTGACCGAGAAAAAAAGCCAGGCGCCGGTGCCGGTATGGGAAATGTCCCGTTTCTCGGCCAAGCTGGATATTGATGCCGAGCTGCCGTTAAGCATCTTATGGCACAGCGTGCAGTTAGCCGAGCAGTCGGGAATTGAGTATCTCTACAGCGCCGCTACGCCGATGCTGGAGCAGATGTTCGAGCAGCACCGGGTGGTTTATGAGCCGCTGAATGCTGGCGTGATCCAGTCTGAGGATAACCTGTTCGCGGTCAGGATCCCGGTGAACCAACCCGAGCTGGCGGAGAAGTTCCACGGTGCGCGTCGTTTCAGCCCGGAAGAAGTGTTACCCACGCTGGGTGTTTCCGTCAGCTGGAGTGCCAGAGGCCGCTAAGCATGCCACTTGCTCCACAGCGTTATCAGCAGCCAGGCGGCCAGGCACCAGCAGGCGACTGCGCTGCCGAGCGCATAGGGCAACCGCATCATGCTGACGAAATACCAGAGTGACAGTAGATAGATAAAATAGGGAACGATCGCCCACATGCCAAAAATGATTGTGGTACGCAGCGCTTCAATGCCACGGTCGCTGGCCACAATATAGTGGGCTATCAGCGCAAAGGTGGGAAACAGAGGCAGGAGGCCAGCAATGTAATAGTTGCGGGTCTTCGATAACATGCCGATCAGCACGACGACCAGTGCACCAAGTACCGCTTTGATAAGTAAGCCCATTGTTCCATTCAGCCTGAGGGAAAACGTAACCATGTTACAACGCTGAAGGAAAAGCAATGGGCTAAGGCGTGGCAGAGAGAATTATTGGCGATAAGCCTGTTTGATCTGCTTGATGGTGCTGCTGAACACGTCAGCCTGCTGCTGATCGGTCAGTTGATCAATGTACTTTTCCATATTAATGATGACTTTGCCGGCATCGGCCTGACCCATTCCCTTTAACATAAAGGTAACGAGGGCTTTCATGCAGGCCATTTCCTCTGACAGGGTTTTGGTTTCTTCGCTGGTTGAAAAGTCAGTATTACTCATGATTTCTCCTTGTTGTCATCATCAATTCAACGCGGTTGACGCACGGCGTTGAAAATGTAAATCAATAACAAGTATATCACATAACCCTGAGAGAGAAGCCACAGCGACAGCGGCTTACCTGAATGCTTTCACCTGACAAAGTCCATTATTTCAGTTCTAACACCCGCTAAAAAGAGGTAAGATCCCGCCTCTTAACGCATCCTGAACCACTCTGGTAGTGCCCACTTGGAGAGACCTTTTTGATTAGCGTTTTTCTTGTTGATGACCATGAACTGGTCCGCGCGGGTATCCGTCGGATACTTGAAGATATAAAAGGTTTCCAGGTCACCGGAGAGGCAAGCTGCGGCGAAGATGCAGTGAAGTGGTGCCGTGCCAATAGCGTCAACGTTGTGCTGATGGACATGAACATGCCGGGCATTGGTGGTCTGGAGGCGACGCGCAAAATTGTGCGCTACAGCCCTGACATCAAAGTCATTATGCTGACCATCCACACGGAGAATCCGCTACCCGCCAAAGTGATGCAGGCCGGTGCGTCGGGCTACCTCAGCAAAGGGGCTGCGCCACAGGAAGTGGTTAATGCCATCCGTCAGGTCAACGCCGGCCAGCGTTATATCGCGTCGGATATTGCTCAGCAAATGGCGCTCAGCCAGATTGAACCGCAAACATCAGATTCACCGTTCGACAGTTTGTCGGAACGGGAATTGCAGATTATGCTGATGATCACCAAGGGCCAGAAAGTTGCCGATATTTCCGAGCAGCTGAATCTGAGCCCTAAAACCGTTAACAGCTATCGTTACCGCATGTTCAGCAAGCTCAACATAAGCGGTGACGTTGAGTTAACGCACCTGGCCATTCGACATGGCCTGTTCAATGCGGAGTCGTTAATCAGTAGTGAATGAACAGTTTGATGCTAAATCCTTCCTGAAATCGGTTACCAGCCAGCCAGGCGTTTATCGCATGTATGATGCGGGTGGCACGGTTATCTATGTCGGCAAAGCCAAAGATCTGAAAAAACGGCTCACCAGCTACTTTCGCGGCAATTTAGCCAGCCGTAAGACGGAAGCGCTGGTTGAGGCTATTCGCCAGATAGATGTGACGGTCACCCATACCGAAACTGAAGCGCTGTTGCTGGAACACAACTACATCAAACTTTATCAGCCACGCTATAACGTGCTGTTGCGTGATGATAAATCCTATCCGTACATTTTTCTCAGTGCCGATGCGCATCCGCGCCTGGCAAGCCATCGCGGGGCGAAACACGCAAAAGGCGAGTACTTCGGTCCCTTCCCTAACGGCTATGCCGTGCGGGAAACCCTGTCGTTGCTGCAGAAGATTTTCCCGGTTCGCCAGTGTGAAAACAGCGTCTACCGCAATCGCTCACGTCCGTGCCTGCAATACCAGATTGGCCGTTGCCTGGGCCCCTGCGTTACGGGGCTGGTCAGTGAAGAGGAATATGCCCAGCAGATTGAGTATGTGCGGCTGTTTCTCTCCGGCAAGGACGATCAGGTGCTCAATCAGCTGGTTGCCCGCATGGAAAGCGCCAGCATCAGCCTGAAATTTGAGGAAGCGGCCCGTTTGCGCGATCAAATTCAGGCGGTACGTCGGGTGACTGAACGCCAGTTTGTTTCCAATAATGGTGACGATCTGGATGTGATTGGCGTGGCGTTCGATAACGGCATGGCCTGTCTGCACGTGCTGTTTATCCGCCAGGGAAAAGTGTTGGGAAGCCGCAGCTATTTCCCGAAAGTGCCGAATGGTACCGAGCTGGCGGAAGTGGTGCAGACTTTTGTCGGGCAATTCTACCTGCAGGGCAGTCAGGCGCGTACCTTGCCAACCGATATCCTGCTGGACTTTACCTTGCCGGAAAAAGATCTGCTGTCCGACTCGCTGACGGGGCTGGCCGGCCGCAAGGTTTCGATTCAAAGCAAACCACGCGGTGACCGTGCACGCTATCTTAAGCTGGCGCGAACCAATGCCAGTACCGCGCTGGTCAGTAAGCTTTCCCAGCAGTCGACCATTCATCAACGCCTCAAGGCGCTGGCTGAGATCCTCGATCTGCCTGAGATCACGCGCATGGAGTGTTTTGATATCAGTCACACCATGGGTGAGCAGACCGTGGCGTCCTGCGTGGTGTTTGACCGCAATGGCCCGCTGCGGGCGGAGTATCGCCGCTATAACATTACCGGCATCACGCCGGGGGATGATTACGCTGCGATGAACCAGGTTTTACGCCGTCGTTATGGTAAAGATCTTGAAGAGAGCAAAATTCCGGATGTGATACTGATTGACGGTGGTAAAGGCCAGTTAGGGCAGGCAAAGAATGTCTTCGCTGAACTGGATGTCGCCTGGGATAAAGATCGGCCCATTTTGTTGGGCATTGCCAAAGGCACCGATCGTAAAGCCGGACTGGAGACGCTGTTCTTTGAACCGGAAGGTGAGGGCTTTAACCTGCCACCGGACTCTCCGGCGTTGCATGTTCTACAGCATATTCGTGATGACTCTCACAATCATGCAATTACGGGCCACCGTAATAAGCGGGCGAAGGTGAAGAACACCAGTGCGCTGGAAACAATTGACGGCATTGGGCCTAAACGGCGTCAGATGCTGCTGAAATACATGGGCGGCCTGCAACCGTTGATGAATGCTTCGGTGGATGAAATAGCGAAAGTGCCTGGGATTTCACAGCTACTGGCGGAGAAAATCTTTTATTCGCTGAAACACTAAGCATTGCAACCCCTGAAGCAATGTAGGAACATAGGGACAAATTCTACTCTGCCCAAACAGTTAGCGTACCTATGCATTTTAACATTCCGACCTTACTTACCCTGTTTCGTGTCGTTTTGATCCCATTCTTTGTACTGGCTTTTTACCTGCCATTTGAATGGGCTCCTCTTGTATGTGCGTTGATCTTCATTTTTGCGGCGATCACCGACTGGTTCGACGGCTACCTTGCCCGTCGCTGGAAGCAAACCACCCGATTTGGTGCGTTTCTTGACCCGGTAGCGGACAAAGTGATGGTCGCCATGGCGCTGGTGCTGGTGGCTGAGTACTTCCACTCCTGGTGGATCACCTTGCCGGCGGCGACGATGATCGCCCGTGAGATTATTATCTCGGCGCTGCGCGAATGGATGGCGGAAATTGGCAAACGCAGCAGCGTGGCCGTTTCGTGGATTGGTAAAGTCAAAACCACCGCGCAGATGCTGTCGCTGTTTGCCTTGTTATGGCGTCCGGACGGTACCGTAGTGGGAATTGGCGTGGTAGCGTTGTACATTGCTGCCGTGCTGACTTTCTGGTCAATGTTCCAGTATCTCAACGCGTCACGCGGGGATTTGTTTGAACAGTGATCGATGCGATTCAAAAAGCAGCAAACGGACGGAAAGTGAGGATAATTGTGTTGACTCATTTCTCCAGGTCAGTAGAATGCAACGCATCGAAAGGCAGCTGGTCTGTCAGAAGATAAAGTAAATCAGCAAGTTCTGCGAATATCGCAGCTGTTGAATGCGGGAATAGCTCAGTTGGTAGAGCACGACCTTGCCAAGGTCGGGGTCGCGAGTTCGAGTCTCGTTTCCCGCTCCAAATTTTAATCATCAGAAAGTCTGGTGATATAACAAGATTAAGGCGCGTTGGCAGAGTGGCCATGCAGCGGATTGCAAATCCGTTAACCTCGGTTCGACTCCGGGACGCGCCTCCACTTTACACCCATGCCCGGGTGGTGAAATCGGTAGACACAAGGGATTTAAAATCCCTCGGCTTATGGCTGTGCGGGTTCAAGTCCCGCCCCGGGCACCATATTTAGTACCGATTAAAAACCGAATAAAATCAAAGCAATAAGCAGTGATGTCGTAACCGCCCAAGGGCGGTTTTTTTGTGCCCAATGTAAACTACATAATATCCCCTCATAATATTTCCTCATCAAACTGGTTATTCACCATAAAACCCAATGCTCGGGATTACGAGTCAATTAGCCCGATGACTTCAAAACAGATAAATTCGGGCAGATACCGGCTTTGCCTCATGTGCGTAGCTATGAAGCCTGACGATCGATTACAACGATCAATGCGGCTGTATTGATCAGCGAAAGCAATTGGACTCAAATTCCTCAAGGCATAAAGTAACGTCAGGTAATCAATGGACCTAAAACAGGACAGGGAATGTGGGCTAAAAAGCATTGCAAGGGTTGCGGGAAACGGCGGGGATGGATTGAACGACTGACGGGGCTTGATGACGAACTCTGTGATAACTGCTATTGCCGTTTCTTTACTTCACTTCGTGAACGCCACCATCACGATCGGGAAAGCACCAGGAAAAACAGCCCTGACGAGGATTGACGTCCCGCCACGAAGCCAGTTGAAACCAATTAAAAGTGAGCAGCCATAAAAAAAACCGGCCATAAAGACCGGTTTAAGCTGTGTGTTATCTTTGTTGTTATCCGTCAGCTTGCAGCATCCGGTGAGGTATTATCGGCAGCTGCCCGCAAATCATGAATCTCAGCGTCATTCGCCGTGGATACGTTGTTTCATCTCACGCTGGTGCTTGGAGTAGTCTTCGCCACAGTCAGCGGAGCAGAACGCGCTGTTGGGCACTACCGATTCATCTTCACACCAGATGCATTTGCCGTCAGGACTGGTGATCACCGGCTGCCGGGCTGACATGGCTGCCGTGATAAGGGCTTCCTCACGTTCTTGCGCTAAATCTACATCGTCCATTGCTTCTCCTCCTGTGAAACTTTACCGGTGTGGTTGAAGGGTCTGTACGCCGTCTTCAACCATGATGCGAAATCACATACTTTAATAATACTTCTCACCACTATTAAAGTCAGGGCGACTATTATAGCCAAAGCGCATTCCCCTGCAAATTTTTCGCATCTGCAGACTTTCCTGAGCCTGCGGTTGGAAGGTTGCCTGTGTGCGTGGGTGTGACAGCTAACTTGCTGATATTAATATATATTTACGGCAGGGCTAAACAAATAACGGGCAGGATAAATAAGCCTTTGCGGAGGTGTGTTTTGGTCATAAATAACAATTCGCAGCGGGCGATGATAATAATTATATATTACGCATAAAGCATTAAAGGCAGGCCCTGATAATCATACTTATCAGGGCGGGATACGCGCTCGACGCCAAAAATTGAAATCAGCAAGTCACAAGGGTTTAACCAAATAGCTTTAGCTTTCCGGTTAGCTTACGCAGCGCTTTTTTCTCGCCAACGATGCCCAGGCCTAAATGCTGAAGTTGGTCAGTCGGGATCTGTCTGACGGCGGCTGAAAATGCGGCGTAGTCGACGGTCATCTGTCCTTCAACCGGGAACAAAATGGTATCGAAACCCTGTTCGGCACACTGACCGACCAATGATGCCAGCTGTTCATTACTGGCCGACAGCACCGGAATACCCACCGGGATCAGTCCTGGCCAGGCTTTTTCATCACCATCAACCAGCGCTGTCCCGACAAATTGGGGATGGCGCTGCCCGAGAGTAAGGGAAATCACCGCCGCCGCATTAGCGGCTTTGCCGAAGGGCAGGTCGGCATTCAGGATAACTACACAGCGTAAATCGTTCATTGGGCTCTTCTTTATGCAGATAAAAACAGCAGGGTAGGGGATTACCAGAAAGCCGTCTGGAAGATTTGTGCACGGCGCGGAGGATTTAAACCGGCGTATAGCCTTGTTTATAGCGAGCCGGAGTTAACTGATAAGCGCGACGGAACCAGCGGCCGAGATGGCTCTGGTCTGCAAACCCCAGCTGGGCAGCCACGTTCGCCGGTGAAACGCCCTCAGCCAGCAACCGGCGTGCATGGGTGAGGCGCAGCTGGATCAGCCAGGCATGCGGCGGCAGGCCAAACTGGGCCTGAAACTCACGAGACAGACGGAAGCGATCGACCTCTAACGCCTGCGCCATATCACTCAGACCAATATTGTCGTGCAGACGATCGCTCAGCCAGTCTCTGGCCTTCAGCGCCAGCGACGTTTCAACCTTCGGGGTAACAATCGACTGTCGCCAGTGCTGATGCTGGGTCAGTGCGGCAAACAGCTGCTGCATTGCCGCCTCCTTCACAATCTTTAACTCGCGGTCATACAGGCACTGGAAGGCATGGAACGTGGCGTGCGCCAGCCGGCGATCGCCGGAAAGCGTGCGGGCAAAATTCAGTTCAAAGCTGTCCGGTACTTTGCCAAACACGGCTGCCAACTGCTGCCGCATAAAGTCGGCATCGATATACAGCATCCGGTAGGTAAATCCGATGTCATCAATGGCATCGCCATCGTGCAGCTCACCCGGCTCAAGCAGAAAAACCGTACCGGGGCGACTCTGATGTTTCTTTCGGCGAGAGTGAAACTGTTGCACTCCCTGTTCAGTAACGCCAACCAGATAGGTATCGTGCCAGTGTGGATCGTAGGCATGGCAAGTGAAATGGGCACGGATCGCTTCCACCGGCATCTCATCATCTCTGGAAAGCTGCACCCAACCTGGCGTATTCATCACTCTGGCTCCCGTGGCGTTGTCCTGATCAGGGTAAATTCTGCAGCAAACCCTGGCAACAGTTTGTTGATGCCCTCGCCGCAAAAACGCGGCGCTTAAAACGTAACTATTTCTCCATTTATTTACGTTTTTGTCACACCTTTCGCTTTCTAACGACTATGATCCTTGCATATAATTACCGCCATTATTTAGTTAGACCTCTAATTATCAGGCCTCTATATTTTGAACGCTCAGGAAGTCAACTTTTCCCGCTTACTCCATTTGACGGCCCATGGCTGGCGTCAGGCGATCGATCGCCGAATGAAAGACAACGGACTGAGCATGAGCAGCTGGATGGCGGTGGCCACCATTGCCATTCAGGAAACGCCAATCACCCAGAAAGAGCTGGCTCAGGCGCTGGGGCTGGAAGATGCCAGCGTGGTCCCCCTGATCGATCGCCTGGTCAAGCAACAGCTGGTCGAACGCTTTCAGCCGGAAGAAGATCGCCGCAAGCGTCTGCTGCACGTCACGCCGCAAGGTAACGCGCTGTATCAAAAGCTGAAGGTCGAAGCGGATAGCCTGCGCAATGAACTGCTGGCCGACATCAACAGCGATGAACTGGCCATTACCCAACGCGTGCTGCAGCGTCTGCTGAAAGCCACCGAGGCGAAATAACATGCGCGGTAGCCGACCCGATCCTTTCGCGCCGCGCGAGTGGGCACCAGGCGAAAAACCGATGCTGCCGGGATCGCCTTCCACGCCGCTGCATCCCACCCATAAGCGCATCGCCTTTGGCATCATCGGCCTGTTGATTTCTATTACCGGCGCGCTAAGTAATGCGCTGGTGACGGCGAATCTCACTAATCTGCAGGGCGTGTTCGGCGCCTACAGCAACGAAATTGCCTGGCTGCCCGCGGTGTATGTGATGGGGAATATCTCCATCAACCTGCTGTTGGTCAAATTCCGCCAGCAATTTGGTCTCCGCGCCTTCACCGAAGCCTTTCTGGTGCTGTATGTGCTGGTGTCGTTTTTCCATCTGCTGGTCAATGATCTCAGTTCGGCAATTATTGTGCGCACCGCCCACGGCATGGTCGGCGCGGCGCTCAGCTCGCTGGGCATTTATTACCAGGTGCAGGCCTGGCCGGCGAAACACCGCCTGAAAGCCCTGACTATCGGCTTAGGCGCATCGCAACTGGCGATCCCGCTGGCGCGTCTGTTCTCGACAGAGCTTTTGCAACTGGATGAGTGGCGCGGTCTCTATCTGTTTGAGCTGGGCCTGGCGATGATTTGCCTGGGCGCCGTGCTGATCTTAAAACTGCCACCCGGCGATCGCATCAAGGTCTTTGAGAAAAAAGACTTTCTGACCTTCATGCTGATGGCGCCCGGCATGGCGCTGTTCTGCGGCGTGCTGTCGCTGGGCCGCATTGAATGGTGGACCAGCACGCCGTGGCTGGGCATCTGCCTGGCATTGGGGCTGGTGCTGGTGATTGCCGCCGTGGTGCTGGAACATAACCGCAGTAACCCGCTGATCAATTCCCGTTGGCTGCGAACCGGGGCGATTTTCCGGCTGGGCATCGTGATGATCATGCTGCGCGTCACGTTGGCGGAGCAGAATACCGGCGCAATTGGCTATCTGCAGCAGGTCGGCCTGCTGAACGATCAGATGCAGCACCTTGCGATGGCGATCCTGGCAGGCGTGGTGACGGGGATTGTGGTCAGCGCGTTGACCATCAACGTTAAGCACCTGAGCTGGCCGATTGTCATGTCGCTGCTGTTGATCATCGTGGCCTCATTGATGGATTCACAGTCCAGCCCGCTGACGCGTGCAAACAATATGTATTTCAGCCAGTTCCTGCTGGGCTTTAGCAGCACCTTCTTTATTGCCCCCGCGCTGTTGCTGAATATCGGCAGCGTGGTGACGCAACCTAAAAACCTGGTCAGTCTGGTGGTGCTGTTTGGCATGAGCCAGAACATTGGCGGCCTGATGGGCTCGGCCCTGCTAGGAACGTTCCAGACCTGGCGGGAAAAATATCACTCCAGCCTGCTGGCCGATCAGCTGTCGTATCTCAATCCCAACGTTACCGACAGGCTGACCCAGTACACCAATCTGTTTAACAGCTTTATTGGCGACAACGTGTTGCGCAGTGCGGAGGGCGCGGCGCAGCTGCAAACCGTCGCCACGCTGCAGGCCAATGTGCTGGCCTATAACGATACCTATCTGCTGACGGCGGGCATGGCGTTTATCACCCTGATCTGGGTGCTGTGGCGTTTGTCACGGCTGCGCTATCTCAACTGGCAGCAGGCAAAACGTGAAGCAGCAGCTGAATTGCGCGCAATGCAACAATCCACATCTTCGATTAGCACGGGGCAATAATGAGTCAGCAGGAACAGAGCCAAATCTCTGAGCGTGAAAGAACCAACAGACTTCGTATTATCTCGATTGCCTTTGGCGCAGGCATTGCCTTAGTCGGCGTACTGGTGATCCTTTATGCCTGGCAACTCCCCCCGTTTACCAGCCAGATCCAGTCGACCGAAAACGCCTATGTCCGGGGTCAGGTCACCTTTATCAGCCCGCAGGTGAACGGTTATCTGACGTCGGTTGACGTGCTGGATTATCAGCCCGTCCGCCAGGGCGATCTGCTGATGACCATTGATGACCGCATCTATAACCAGAAGGTGCACCAGGCGGAAGCGCAGGTGGCGATGAAAAAAGCGGCGCTGGCCAACAACATTCAGCAACGCCGCAGCGCCCAGGCGGTGATCGAACGCAATCAGGCCGCGCTGCAAAATGCCAAAGCGCAGGCGGTCAAAAGCGGACTGGATTTGAAGCGCGTCGAAAATCTGGTTTCTGACGGCTCGTTATCGATTCGTGAGGGCGATGCCTCCCGTGCCAGCAACAGCCAGACCATGGCCGATGTGCAGCAGGCGAAAGCGACGCTGGACGTTTCGCGTCAGGATCTGCAAACGGTGATCGTCAATCGTGCTTCGCTGGAAGCCGATGTCGCCAGTGCGGAGGCGGCGCTGGAGCTGGCGCAGATTGATCTGGCTAACACCAAAATCATCGCCCCACGCGACGGCCAGCTGGGACAGATTTCTGTGCGCCAGGGCGCCTATGTCACGGCCGGCACACGGCTGACCTCGGTGGTGCCAAAACAGCTGTGGGTGGTCGCCAATATGAAAGAAACCCAGATGGCGCGCATCAGGCCAGGCCTGCCGGTGAACTTTACGGTCGATGCGCTGAACGAAGAGCGCTTTGAGGGTGAGGTTGAATATATCTCGCCTGCCGCCGGGTCTGAATTCAGCGCCATCTCGCCGGATAACGCCACCGGGAACTTTGTGAAGATTGCTCAGCGTATTCCGGTGCGCATCAAAATCACCAGCGATAATGCCGCGCATCTGCGTCCGGGCATGTCCGTTGAAGTGAATATTGATACATCAAACGAGCATGACGCGCAGGAGGCGAAGTAATGCGCAGGTCAACCTCACTGCTGGCGGCATTGTTGACCGCGCTGTTGGCAGGCTGTGCCACGGAAGTCGACAAAGCGCCGGGGGCGCTGCCCATCCCTCAGCAATGGCGAAATCAGGTTGGGCCATCCTCTGCAGTGGAGGCCAACTGGTGGCGCGCCTTTGGCGATGCGGATCTGAACCGTCTGGTTGAGCAGGCGTTGCGCAATAACCTCGATATTCTTACTGCCCGTTCGCGGGTCGATCAGTATCGCGCGGAATTGCGTGGGGCGCAGGGGGACAACTTTCCCACTTTAGATGCCGGCGTTGCGGCCTCCCATGCGCGGGCGCTCTCATCGGTAACCGGTCAACCTTACGAATACGCGGTATTCCAGGGACTGCTGCAGGCGAATTACGAGGTGGATTTGTGGGGCGCGCGCAGCAGCAGTATTGATGCCGCAAAAGCGACGCTGGCCGCCCAACAGGCTGCCGCCTCTGCCGCTGAGTTAACCGTCGCCAGTTCGGTGGCTTCCGGTTATATGACGCTGGTCTCGCTGGATGAACAGCTGCAGGTGACGCAGGCGACGCTTGCCTCGCGGGAAGATTCCTCCAAACTGGCCCAGCGCCAGTATGAAACCGGCTATACCTCGAAACTCGAGTGGGTGCAGGCAGAATCCGAACTGCAAACGGCGAAAGCCCAGATCCCTGTGTTGCAGCATCAGATCGCACAGCAAGAAAACGCGTTAAGCATTCTGGTGGGGATGAACCCAAGAGCGATTGCGCGGCAAAGTCATCACGTTGCGCCGCAAACGCTGCCATCTGTGTTGCCTTCCGAACTGCTGCAGCGCCGGCCGGACATTGTTCAGGCTGAACGTCTGCTGCTGGCGGCCGACAGCTCGCTGGGATCCTCCCGGGCCAAATTATTGCCGTCGCTGAATCTGACCGCCACCGGCACGATGCAAAGTTCCGTGCTGCATCAGCTAATCGACGATCCTTTCCGCCTGTGGAGCATTGGTGGCAGCGTGCTTGCGCCGTTGCTGAACCGGGAAGCGTTAACCGCTCAGGTGGATGTATCGATGGCCTCACGGAATCAGGCGCTGTACAGCTATGAAAAAGTGGTCCGCAATGCCTTCAGTGAAGTGAATAACGATTTGGATGCGATAGATCGCTATAAGCAGCAGCTGGCAGAGCTGCAACAGCAGGAGCAGGTCGTCAGCGAAGCACTGCGTATTTCCCGTAATCGCTATCAGAATGGTTATGCGTCGTATCTTGACGAGCTGGATGCGCAGCGCACCCTGTTCACCACCCAGCTGAACGTGGTGCAGGTAAAAAACAATTTACTGCTGGCACAGATTGATCTCTATCGCGCGCTGGGCGGTGGCTGGAACCCGTAATAACGATTTCGCAGGCGGACAGGGACACCGTCCGCTGATTTTCCCTTCTTAAATACTGCCTTCCCGAGCTGCGGTGGCGAAAAACCCACCCAGAATCCTGCGTAACATTTATTCATGCTGATGAGAGTAGGCCTGCACTATTTGTGGACTTTTGCGCTTCGCATTCTTTAGCAACGGGTGCTATTATGCGCGCCATTATATTAAATAAACGCCACTAATGGCCGTTAATTGATTTTGGTGTTGCGACGTTTTTAACAACACACTGCGTATTTTTAAACAAATTTTAGGGTTATCTATGTATAAGAATCGTGTTATTCCTGTGCTGGCTATCGTATTTGCGCTGGCGGGTTGTGCCCGCACCGAACCTGTTCATAACATCAATGAAACTGTTTCCTTACAGTACAGCAATGCACAGCTGAAAGACGCCATCATCCAGGCCGGCCTGTCCCGTCAATGGGTGATGACGCCCGCCGCCCCGGGGGTTATCAACGGCCATCTGTCACAGCGTGGACACACGGCGGATATTCGGGTGACCTATTCTTCCGGCAGCTACAGCATCAATTATGTCAGCAGCAGTAATTTGAAAGCGGGACACGGTCAAATCCACAAGAATTATAATCACTGGGTCAGCAACCTCGACCAGGATATTAAGCTGCGCCTCGCGTCTCAGGCGGCTAAATAAGCAAACGATCTGTTTATCCGCAAAAAATGCATCAGCCGTGTTAAAGAATAAGGATTGTCTGCCGACAATCCTTTCAGACAGCCGTTGGGATAAACCAGAGACTCCCCGCAATTGCGGGTAAATCCGAGTGCTTTTCGGACCAGGCTGGCGCTATGCTTAGCGGAATGTTCTGCCCTGCAGTGAGCGGAACGCCTTGAGAAGATTGGACCTATGAAATTAGCTTTTACACTCCTCGACTGGCAGGCCAGCGCACCGGGACTGAACGAGCAAGCCGACTGGCAACAGTGGGCCAGCCAGACTCCCGACATTGATGCCTCCCGGCCGATGGCCAAAACACGCTTTCTGCCGATGATGACGGCCCGACGACTGATGGGCGGAAGCCGTGCAGCCGTAGAAAGTGGTCTGGCCCTGATTGGGCGCCAGCGGGTCGATGCCATTGTATTTACCAGCCGCCACGGCGAACTGGAGCGAAATCTGCGGATCCTTACCTCTCTGGCGAAGGAAGAAAGCCTTTCACCCACTGATTTCGCTATGTCGGTACACAATGCCGCCGTCGGCAGCCTGACGATTGCCGCCGCCGCGCCGCTGGTCAGTACCTCACTGGCCGCGGGCGTGGACTCTTTTCAGCAGGGGCTGGTTGAAGTCAGCGCGCTGCATTCCGCCGGATACCAGCAGGTATTGCTGGTGGATTTTGACGGCGCGATCCCCGAATTTTATCACCCTCATGTCGCTGAGGGCGCGATGCACAGTCCTTACGCCGTCGCCTTGTTACTGGCGGCGGGTGACGCCTGTTGCTGCCAGTCCAGCCCGGCCGACAATCAGGAAGCGGGCGGTTTGCCGCAAAGCCTGCTGTTTATCCATGCCTGGCTGGCACGAACCTGTGCTTTTACCCTGAAGGGCGATCGGCTTAACTGGGCTTGGGAGTGTCGCTATGACTGACTCAACCTTTAGCCGCCGGTCAGGTACGTCGACCTTTAACCGCGCCTGGCGCATTGCGATGACGGGGATCTGTTTCACCCTGTTTGGGCTCGGTGGTCTGATGCTGTCGCTGGTGTGGTTCAATTTGCTGCTGCTGGTGCAGCGTAACCCTGAACGCCGACGTCAGTGGGCCCGCCGCAGTATTTCCTGCAGCTTTCGCTTCTTTATGCGCACTATGACCTTTCTGGGCGTGCTGGATTACCGCATTGAAGGGGCTGAGATCCTGCGCAGCGATCGCCGCTGCCTGGTGGTGGCTAACCATCCCTCGTTAATCGACTACGTGATGCTGGCATCGGTGATGCCGGACGTGGATTGCCTGGTGAAGGCCGATCTACAGCGCAACGTTTTTCTGCGCGGCGTGGTGCGCTCAGCTAACTATCTGGTTAACAGCCAGGCCGAAACCCTGCTGCCTGATTGTCAGCAGCGTCTGGCGAAGGGCGACGCGATCATGATCTTCCCGGAGGGAACCCGCACACGTTATGGTGAGCCGCTGAAACTCCAGCGCGGTGCGGCAAATATTGCCGTGCGCTGCCAGTGCGATTTGCGTATTGTGCACATCCGATGCAGCCAGCGAATGCTGGAAAAACAGAGCCGCTGGTACGAGGTCCCGCCGGAAAAGCCGCTGTTTACCGTCACGGTGGGGCAGCGCATCGACAGTCAGCAATTTATGGCAGGGGATGAAGATGCACAGGCGCTGGCCGCCCGCCATCTGACCCACTATTTGCAACAGGCATTAACCCCAGAACATCAATAATTATTCGGAAACAGGTATGGAAGAGCTAGCGCTTGAAATAAAACAGATGATCATCGACACCCTCAATCTGGAAGAGATTGCCGCGGAAGAGATCGACAGCGAAGCCCCGTTATTCGGCGACGGACTGGGGCTGGACTCAATCGATGCGCTGGAACTTGGCCTGGCGGTGAAAAATCGCTACGGCGTGGTGCTCTCCGCCGAGAGCGAGGAGATGCGTCAGCATTTTTATTCCGTCTTCACGCTGGCGGCCTTTATCCTCAGCCAGCGCAAGCTGGGTGCCTGATCCTTAACATCGCGAGTTATTTATGGATAAGAATGAAATTTATCAGGAAGTTACCGGGCTGCTGGTAAAACTTTTTGAATTAGATGCGGATGACATTAAGCCTGAGTCGCGGCTGTATGAAGACCTGGAACTGGACAGCATTGATGCGGTGGATATGGTCGTGCATTTGCAGAAACGCATCGGGCGCAAAATTAAGCCTGAGATGTTTAAAGCCGTCCGCACGGTGCAGGATGTGGTCGACGCGGTTGACCAACTGATCCGCGAAGGGTAATCCGGCATACATGCAGCGGCTGTTGCAGGCGGTTAGCGCGGTGATGATGATTGCCTGGCCGTTTATGGTCTGGCTCTCTCTGACGCATCCTGCCTGGCGCTGGCTGTTGCCTTTGGCCGCGGTCCTGTTTTTACTGCGCTGGCTGGCATTACGCGGGCAACATGGCGCGCTTTCGCTGGTGGGGAAATGGTTGGCGCTGGCCGGGGCAGGGTTGAGCCTCAGCAGCCTGTTCCTGCGCGATCATCATCTGTTGCTGTGGTATCCGGTGATGGTCAACGGGCTGATGCTACTGCTGTTTGGCAGTTCTTTTTTCAGCCGGATGCCGCTGGTTGAACGGCTGGCGCGGCTGCGTGAACCCGATCTGCCGCCGCGCGCGATCCGCTGGACCCGGCGCGTGACGCAAATCTGGTGTCTGTTCTTCATTTTTAATGGCAGCGTCGCGCTGGTGACCTGCCTGATTAACAATCTTCTCTGGTGGACGTGGTGGAACGGGCTGGTCAGTTATCTGTTGATGGGGCTGTTGATGGCGAGCGAATGGCTGCTGCGTCAGCGAATGAGAAAGCAGGCGTGAGCCAGGCGCTGCCTGTAGCTGAATGGCTGACGTACTCCGCTGAAGGGCCGATCGCCCGCCGGGGGTCTCAACTGTTCACGCGCCAGCAATGGCAGCGTGAGGTGCTAATCCTGGGCCACGCGTTGCTGGCCCGGCCGCAACAGAAGTGGGCGCTGTGCTTTGAGGACAGCTACCTGTTCAGCATCGCGCTGCTGGCCACGCTGCATGCCGGCAAAGTCCCGGTGATCCCCGGGCATTGCCGCGAATCTCTGTTGCAGGAACAGAGCAACGGGTTTGACGCGGTGTTAACCGACTTGCCGCTGGCGCTCAGCTGCCCGGTGGTTAACCTGAATGAATCTGCGGCCGGTAATGAGCCTCTGCCCACGTTGCCGCCGATTGATCCGCAGGCCTGTATCGTCTTATTCACCTCCGGTTCGACCGGAACGCCGCGACAAATCGTCAAACCCGTGAGCTGCCTGGATGAAGAAGCCCGCTGGCTGGCGGATCGTTGGGGCGAGCGTCTTGAGGGATGCACCGTGATCGCCACGGTCAGCCATCAACATCTTTATGGTCTGACGTTCAGACTGTTTCTGCCGTTAGCGCTCGGTCTGGTATTTGACTGCCGCCAGGTATTTTACAGTGAGCAACTGTCCGCGCAGGATCCGCGCCTGAAATTCGCATTAATCAGCAGTCCGGCCTTTTTGCGCCGTCTGGATCGCACCCTTGCCGCACCGGATTGCCGACTGATCGTTTCGGCGGGCGGCGTACTGCCGTGGGCCAGCGCGCAGGAGGTAAACAGCTGGCTTAAGCTGCCGGTGGATGAGATTTATGGCAGTACCGAAACCGGCGTGCTGGCGATCCGCAGCCGCGCAGCAGAAGACGAACTCTGGCAGCCGTTCAGCGGCGTGCAGTTCAGGCAGGATCATCAGCAGCGCTGGTGGGCCACGTCTCCGCTGATATCGGAGCCAGAAGGGCTGCAGCTGGACGATAAACTGCAGTTTGCCGCCGCGGGCTTTCAGCTGTGTGGCCGCTACGACCGTATTGTGAAAATTGAAGACAAGCGCGTCTCGCTCAGTGAGATTGAACGCCGATTACTGGCACTGCCGCAGGTGGTTGATGCCGTGGCACTTTCGGTCAGCCGCCCTGAGCGCAGTGGCATTGGCGTGGTAGTGGTGCTGAATGCCGCCTACAGTGAGCAGCAGCTGATGCAGCTCAAACGCGACTGGCGTCATGAGCTGCATCGCTGGCTGGAGCCCGTGGCCATGCCGCGTTACTGGCGGATCGTAGAGACGATCCCGCATAACAGTCAGAGCAAGCGTGCCTGGCCGCAAATACAGGAGTTATTTTATGTTGCCCGTTGAACTCTCCTGCCAGCAACAGGCCGATCGGGCTGAACTGGTGTTGCTCGTTGATGCCGATCTGTTCTGGTTTCAGGGACATTTTCCCGCGCAACCGATCCTGCCCGGCGTTGCCCAGCTGGATTGGGTGATGCATTACGGCAGCGCTTTGCTGGCGCCGGGCAAACGATTCTCCGCCATCGAAAATATCAAATTTCAGCAGCCGATCCTGCCGGGGAAAACCCTCAGGCTGACGCTCAGCTGGCAGGAAGCGAAAAACTGGCTGCTGTTCGACTTCCACATCCTCGACGGCGAACAGCCTTTGCGTGCCAGTAGCGGGAAAATCGCGCTGTGCTAAGGGCAAACTTCTCGCCCTGCGTGGTGATCCCTTGCTACAACCACGGTGCGATGATGGCCTCGGTGCTGGCCAGGCTGGCGCCGTTTAATCTTGCGGTATTTATCGTTGATGACGGCAGTGATGAAGCGACACGCCTCCAGCTTGAGCCATTACTCAACGCGCAGGTGACGTTGATCCGTCTGGCTGAAAACCAGGGCAAGGGCGCGGCGGTGATGCGTGGGCTGCAGGTGGCTGCGGAGGCGGGATTCAGCCATGCGCTGCAGGTGGATGCCGATGGTCAGCACCAGATTGAAGACTGCCCGCAGATGCTGGCTGAAGCCCGGCAGCATCCTCAGTGCCTGATTTCGGGTCAGCCGGTGTATGACGACTCCATTCCGACATCCCGCCTGTACGGCCGCTATATCACCCATTTCTGGGTCTGGGTTGAAACGCTGTCGTTCTCAATCAGGGACAGCATGTGCGGATTCCGCGTGTATCCGCTGGCCCCCACGCTGGCACTGGCCACCCGTCATCCCCTCGGTCAGCGGATGGATTTCGATACCGAAATCATGGTGCGCCTGTACTGGGCCGGAACCCCAAGCCGCTTTATCGCCACCCGCGTGACCTATCCGCAGGACGGGGTGTCACATTTTGATGCCCTGCACGATAATTTGCGCATCTCGTGGATGCATACCCGGCTGTTCTTCGGCATGTTGCCGCGCATCCCGTCGCTGCTCAGGCGCCCGCGTGGCGAGCATTGGGCGCAGACGAAGGAGCGAAAAGGGCTGGCGGGCCTCAAGCTTATGCTGTGGATCTACCGCATTTTTGGTCGCGGCATCTTTACGCTGTTTCTCTGGCCGGTGATTGGCTTCTACTGGTTAAGCGGCGGCCCGCAGCGCGAGGCTTCACGCCAGTGGTTGCAGACGGTGAAAGCGGTTGCGGCGCAAAAAAACCAGCCATTGCCCGCGCGCATGACCAGCTTTCACCACTTCCTGCGCTTCGGCGAGGCGATGCTGCAGAAGATCGCCAGCTGGCGCGGCGATCTGCGCTGGGGCAAAGAGATCGATTTTGCTGCGGGTGCAGAGCAGGCGCTGGCTGTGGGCCAGCCTGGCGGCAGACTGATCCTCGCGTCGCATCTCGGTGATATCGAAGCCTGCCGCGCGCTGGCACAGCAGGTCAGCGGGCTGGTGATTAATGCGCTGGTGTTTACCGATAACGCCGAGCGTTTCCGTCAGGTAATGGATGAGATTGCCCCAGAAGCCAGTAAGAATGTGATTCCGGTCAGCAACATTGGCCCGGAGACCGCCATCCTGCTGCAGCAGAAGCTGGACGCGGGCGAATGGGTGGCTATCGTTGGCGACCGCACGGCGGTTAACCGTCAGCGCGGCGGCGTAAGACGGGTGGTCTGGAGTCACTTCTTTGGCAAGCCGGCCCCGTTTCCGCAGGGGCCCTTTGTGCTGGCCGCCGCACTGCGTTGTCCGGTGCTGCTGATGTTTGCCCTGCGCGAGCAGGGGCAGCTGAAGCTGCATTGCGAACCCTTTGCCGATCCGCTGCTGTTGCCCCGGGCTACCCGGCAACAGGCATTGCAGGACGCGGTCGATCGTTATGCCGCCAGGCTGGAGCATCATGCGCTGATCGCGCCGCTGGACTGGTTTAATTTTTTTGATTTCTGGCAACTGCCGGATCAACCGCAAGAGAAAGAGGAGTAACAGTGTTAAACGACCCGCGTTTTACTGTTGATGTTGAGCTGACCATTCCTTTCCATGATGTCGATGCGATGGGCGTGGTCTGGCACGGCAACTATTTCCGTTATTTTGAGATTGCCCGCGAAAAACTGCTCGGCACGTTCAACTACGGCTACCGCGAAATGAAAGCCTCCGGCTATCTGTGGCCGGTGGTGGATACCCGGGTGAAATACCGCGCGGCGCTGACCTTTGAGCAGACCATCCGCGTGCGCGCCACGCTGGACGAGATTGAAAACCGCCTGCGGATTAACTACCAGATTTTCGATGCTCACAGCGGCCAGCGGACAACCACCGGCTACACCATTCAGGTGGCGGTGGAAGAGGGCAGCCAGGCGCTGAGCTTTGTCTCGCCGCCGATTTTGTTTGAGCGCCTGGGAGTGCAGCCATGATCAAGTCTCTGCTCGCGGGCCTGCTGTTACTCAGCGCCGCCGCTCAGGCCGTCACGCTTGACGATTTACAGCAGCGTTTCGCCAGCCAGCCGGTGGTGCGGGCGGACTTCAGCCAGCTGCGTGAAATCAAAGGTATGGCGCAGCCGCTGAAATCCAGCGGTGAACTGCTGATCGCGCAGGACAAAGGGCTGTGGTGGCATCAGGCCAAACCGTTCCCGCTGACGCTGGTGCTGGATGATAAGCGCATGGTGCAGGTGATGAACGGCCAGGCGCCTCAGATTATCACCGCCGACAGCAATCCGCAGATGTTCCAGTTTAACCATCTGATGCGGGCGCTATTCCAGGCCGATCGCCAGGTACTGGAGCAGAACTTTTCGCTGGACTTCAGCGATCTCGGCCAGCAGAAATGGCAGCTGGTGCTGACGCCGAAAACCTCGCCGCTGGATAAACTGTTCAACACCATCACCCTGCAGGGCGCGGAGTATCTGGATGCCATTAAGCTGAACGATCGACAGGGTGACAACACCGACATCACGCTGAGTAATCAGCGCCTGACCCCTGCCAGCCTGACCGATGAAGAGCAGAAGCGTTTTGATTTCTAAGTCACCGCGCGTACTGGCTCTCGCCTGGCTGGCGATTTGCCTGCTGCTTGCGGCGGTGCTGGTGATGCTATTGCCCAGAGCGACCATTAACAGCAGCGTGCTGGCTTTGCTGCCCGAGCAAACCATGGGCGACATTCCCAGCGATCTGCAACAGGGTTTTATGCAGCGCCTGGATCGTCAGCTGGTGTGGCTGGTGAGTGCAGGTGATAAAAGCGATCCTCAGGTCGCTAACTGGATGCTTCAGCAGTTGCAGAGTCTGCGGGTGCTGGAGAACGTTCAGGGGCCAATGACCGATGAACGACAGCAAGCCTGGGGCAAATTTGCCTGGGAGAACCGCAACGCGCTGATCGATCCGGCCACCCGCGCCAGGCTGCAACAGGCGGGTGCCGCGCAAGGCGACTGGGTGCTCGGCCAGCTCTATTCGGCCTTTGCCGGCGTCAGCGGCAAGGAGTTGACTCACGATCCGCTGCTGCTGGTGCGCGGCGCGCAACTGGCGATGCAGCAAAACAGCGGTCAGCTTGGGCTGAGCCAGGGCTGGCTGACCACTACCGATAAGCAGGGGAGGGTCTGGTATTTCCTGCACGCGGAACTGAAAGGTAACTCCTTTGATATGCAGCAAAGCCATGCGCTGGTGGCGCAGCTTACGGCGTTCAAAGCCCGTCTGCAGGCGAAATATCCTGATGCGCAGCTGCTATCACGTGGCACGGTGTATTTCAGTGATTTTGCCAGCCAGCAGGCGAAGCATGATGTTTCTACCCTCGGCGTAGCGACGATTATTGGCGTGCTGCTGCTCGTGTTCGCGGTGTTCCGTTCTTCGCGGCCATTGATTTTGTGTGCTCTCTCGGTGGGCCTCGGTGCGCTGGCAGGCATTACCGTGACGCTGCTGGTGTTTGGTGAGCTGCATCTGATGACGCTGGTGATGAGCCTGAGCATCGTAGGCATCTCGGCCGACTACACGCTTTACTATCTGACCGAACGGATGGTGCATGGCGCAGACGCCACGCCAGCCGAAAGCCTGAATAAGGTGATCCGCGCCTTGTTGCTGGCGCTGGGCACCACCGCCATTGCCTGGCTGATCATGGTATTTGCGCCGTTCCCGGGCATCCAACAGCTGGCCGTCTTTGCTGCGGTCGGGCTGACCGCGTCGTGCCTGACGGTGATCTGCTGGTATCCGCTGTTGGTGAAAGGGCTGCCGGTGCGTCCGGTGCCTGCCATCGCCCTGATGGGACGCTGGCTGGGCAGCTGGCGGCGCAATCGCACCGTTCGCATCGGACTGCCGCTGCTGGTCGTCGCGATCTCGCTGGCAGGGCTGTCCAGACTGCATGTCGATGATGATATTTCCCAACTGCAGACGCTGCCGCCGGCATTGATGGCACAGGAAAAGCAGATCACCCAGTTAACCGGTCAGAGTGCCGACCAAACCTGGATGGTGGTCTACGGCGATAACGCGGAACAGACCCTGCAACGTCTGGAAGCGCTGGCGCCACAACTGGCAAAGGCCAAAAGTCAGCAGTGGCTGGGCAATTATCGCCTGTTGCCGCTGTCGTCACTGGCGATGCAGCAGAAAGATCATCAGCTGCTGCAACGTGCGGCACCGGGCGTGATGGCGCAACTGCGTCAGGCTGGGGTAGAAGTTGCCAACCCGGATCTGTCGGCAACCCATCTGACGCCGCAGCAATGGCTTTCCAGCCCGAACAGCGAAGGCTGGCGTCTGTTGTGGCTGACCGTTCCTGCCGGACGTAGCGGGGTGCTGGTGCCGATCGAAGGCGTGAAAAATAGCGCCGCGCTGGCCGGACTGGCAAAAAGCTTGCCTGGGGTGAGCTGGATCGATCGCAAGGCCAGCTTCGATCGGCTGTTCGCCTTCTATCGCACGCTGCTGGGCTGGCTGCTGGTCGCGGCGCTGGTGGCGATCGCGCTAAGCTATATGCTGCGCCTCGGCCTGCGTCAGGGCGCAATCAGCGTACTGCCGTCGGTCCTCTCACTGGGCGGTGGCCTGGCTGCCTTAGCCTTGTCCGGCCATTCACTGAATCTGTTTTCGCTGCTGGCGCTGGTGCTGGTACTGGGTATCGGCATTAATTACACCCTGTTCTTCAGTAATCCGCGCGGCACGCCGATAACCTCGTTACTGGCCGTCACGCTGGCGATGGCGACCACCTTACTGACGCTGGGCATGCTGGTCTTCAGCAGCACCCAGGCGATTGCCAGTTTTGGCATTGTGCTGTGCAGCGGCATATTTAGCGCCTTCCTGCTGGCTCCGCTGGCGATGCCGCCAAAAAGGAAAAAAAGATGAAAGTAATCGCGGCGGCCGCGCTGGCCGTGATGTTACTGGCCGGATGTGCCGGTAAACCCGATAGCAGTCAACCCGAAGCCTGGCTCAAGCCAGGGGTAAAAGTGACGCTGCCGGCACCGGGGATCGATCAGGCATTCAATCAGCAGCAGCTGCTGACCGGCACCTTTAAAGGCAAACAGCAGTCGCTGTTGGTGTTACTGAGCGCCGATCGACAGCAGTTGACGCTGGCCGGGCTCTCCTCGCTGGGGATCCGCTTGTTCAGGGTCACTTACGATGGCACCGGCATCCACACCGAGCAATCCATGGTGCTGCCTGAGATGCCGCCAGCCGGCCAGGTGCTGGCCGATATTATGTTGAGCCACTGGCCGATTGCTGCCTGGCAGCCGCACTTGCCTGAGGGCTGGACCCTTAAAGACAGCGGCGATCGCCGCCAGCTGCGTGACAATCACGGCAAGCTGATAACTGAGATCCGCTACCTGCAACGCGGGACGCAACGTGAGCCGATCGGCATTCAGCAGTTTGCGTTTGGCTATCACATTCTTATTCAACATCTGGACGCCTGATGATCTACATTTCGGCAGTCGGCATGCTTAGCGCGCTGGGGAACGACATGACCGCCACGGCGGAAAATCTGGCGAAGAATCATGCGCCAGGCATGCGCCCCGACAGCGGCTGGCTGCTGCAGGGCAAACCCTGCTGGAGCGGACGGATTGACGCGGTCTTGCCGCCGATCCCGGAGGCGCTTGCTGCGCACCGCAGCCGCAATAATCAGCTGTTGCTTGCCGCGTTACGACAAATTCAACCGCAGGTTGATGACGCCATCAGCACCTTTGGTGCCGACCGGGTGGCGGTGGTGCTCGGCACCAGCACCTCAGGATTGCATGAGGCCGACCTTCAGGTTGCCGAAAACGCCGAGGGCTACCACTACTATCAGCAGGAGCTGGGCGATCCGTCGCGGTTTCTGGCCCAGCATCTGCAGTTATCCGGCCCGGCTTATACGCTCTCGACCGCCTGTTCTTCCAGCGCCCGGGCGATCATCAGCGGTCAGCGGCTGATTGCGTCAGGGATGGCGGATGTGGCAATCGTGGGTGGCGCGGATACCTTAAGCCGCATGCCGATGAACGGTTTTGACAGTCTCGAGTCCCTGTCGGCGGATCGGTGTGCGCCGTTCAGCAAGCAGCGTAACGGCATCACTATCGGCGAAGGTGCTGCGCTAATGTTGCTGACTAACGTTCCGCAGAAAGTTGCCGTATTAGGCACAGGCGAGTCGTCAGATGCTTATCATATGTCGGCTCCCCATCCCGAAGGCGAAGGCGCGATCCGCGCCATTGAGATGGCGCTTAAGCAGGCGCAGCTGGCGCCGGGGGCGTTGGGTTACATCAACCTGCACGGCACCGCGACGCGGCTTAACGATCAGATTGAAGCCGGGGTGGTCAGCAAACTGTTTGGTGCAGCCATTCCCTGCAGCTCTACCAAGCATCTGACCGGCCACACGCTGGGCGCGGCCGGGATCTGTGAAGCGGCGATAAGCTGGCTGATCCTGACGCAATCCGTTCCGCTGCCGGCGCAGGATTTCACCGACAACAAGCAGGATGATACGCTGCCTGCCTGTGGTGTGTTACTGCAGGCGCGGTCGTTACAGGGAACGGCGGTGATGAGTAATTCTTTTGCCTTTGGTGGCAATAATACCTGCCTGATTTTAGGAATGAGTGATGGTTGAATATAAACGCGCGGCAGAGTATTTGCCCCACGATGCGCCGATGGTGCTGATTGAAAAGGTGCTCTCCGTCGGTGAAGAACAGGCCAGCTGTCAGGTGACGGTCGGCGACGGCGTGCTGGCACCGTTTCTGACGCCGGATGGCGATCTGCCCGGCTGGTTTGGCATCGAAATTATCGCGCAAACCATCGGCGTCTGGTCCGGCTGGCATGGCCGCCAGCGCCACGACAGCAAGCCGTCGCCGGGCATGTTATTAGGCGGGCGCGGTTATCGCTGTCAGGCTGCGGTATTTCCGGCCGGCGCCACGCTGGAAATCACCGTCACGCTACTGATGCGCGACGAGAAAATCGGCAGTTTCGACGGCGTGATTACGATTGATGGCGAACGTTACGCCAGCGGCAGGTTGAACACCTATCAACCTGACCGGGAAGAACTCCACCAACTTTTGCAACAGGGTAATAATGGATGACGCGTTCAGTATTGGTCACGGGTGGCAGCAAGGGGATTGGACGGGCGATTGCCTGCCGCCTGGCTGCCGACGGTTTCACGGTGGTGGTTCACTACCACAGCGATCGCGCGGGCGCGGAAGAGACGCTGCGCCTGATACAGCAGGCTGGCGGTCAGGGGCGCTGTATCGGATTTGATATCGCCAACCGCGAACAGTGCCGCACCCTGATTGAAGAGGATATTGAACAACACGGTGCCTTTTATGGTGTGGTCAGCAATGCCGGGATCACCCGCGATGGCGCATTCCCCGCGCTGAGCGAAGATGACTGGGACAGCGTGATCCATACCAATCTGGACAGTTTTTATAACGTGATCCATCCGTGCATTATGCCGATGATTGGCCTGCGCAAAGGTGGCCGAATCATCACGCTGTCGTCGGTTTCGGGCCTGATGGGCAACCGTGGCCAGGTGAACTATAGCGCGGCCAAAGCGGGCATTATTGGCGCCACGAAAGCGCTGGCGATTGAGTTGGCGAAGCGCAAAATCACCGTTAACTGCATCGCACCCGGCCTGATCGATACCGGGATGATCCAGATGGAGCCGGTGGCGTTTGAAGAAGCAATGAAGATGATCCCGATGAAGCGCATGGGTCAGGCTGATGAAGTGGCCGGGCTGGCAAGCTATCTGATGTCCGATATCGCCGCATACGTCACGCGTCAGGTGATTTCAATCAATGGAGGTATGCTGTGAATCGCAGGGTGGTGATTACAGGGATGGGCGGCGTCACCGCCTTTGGTAACAGCTGGCCTGAGATTGCCGACAGGATGCGGGCTGGCCGCAATGCGGTGCGTAAAATGCCCGAGTGGCAGGTTTACGACGGTCTGAATACGCTGTTGGCCGCGCCGGTGGATGATTTCACCCTGCCGGAACACTATACGCGCAAGCGCATTCGCTCAATGGGCCGGGTATCGTTAATGGCGACCCGGGCCAGTGAGCTGGCGCTGGAGCAGGCCGGTTTGTTGGGCAATGCCGTGCTGACCAATGGCGAAACCGGCATTGCCTACGGTTCGTCAACCGGCAGCACCGGGCCAGTCAGTGAATTCGCCACCATGCTGACCGAGAAGCACACCAATAACATTACCGGCACCACCTATGTGCAAATGATGCCGCACACCGCAGCGGTCAATGCCGGATTGTTCTTTGGACTGCGCGGCCGGGTGATCCCCACTTCCAGCGCCTGTACCTCGGGCAGCCAGGCGATCGGTTATGCGTGGGAAGCGATCCGTCACGGTTATCAGACGGTGATGGTCGCTGGTGGAGCCGAAGAGCTCTGTCCGTCAGAAGCGGCGGTGTTTGATACCCTGTTCGCCACCAGCCAGCGTAATGATGCGCCAGAGACCACGCCGTCGCCGTTTGATAAGCAGCGCGATGGCTTAGTGATCGGCGAGGGTGCCGGAACGCTGGTGCTGGAAGAGCTGGAACATGCCCGGGCGCGTGGCGCAACCATCTTTGCTGAGATCGTGGGTTTCTATACCAATTGCGATGCGGCACATATCACCCAGCCACAGCGCGAAACGATGCAAATTTGCATCGAAGGGGCGCTGCGGTTGGCCGGACTGAAAGCGGAAGACATCGGCTATATCAATGCCCATGGCACCGCCACCGAGCGCGGCGATATCGCCGAAAGTCAGGCAACCGCCGCGATATTTGGCGACCGGACACCGATTTCCTCGTTTAAAAGCTATTTCGGCCACACGCTGGGTGCCTGCGGTGCGCTGGAAGCGTGGCTGAGCATTGAAATGATGCGGGCAGGGTGGTTTGCTCAGACGCTGAACCTGACCGAGCCCTCAGAGGATTGCGGTAAGCTGGACTACATCATGCACCAGCCGCGCGAAATCCAAACCGATTACGTTCAGTCGAACAATTTCGCCTTCGGTGGCATTAACACCTCGCTGATTTTCCGTCGCTGGACCGAATAGCATCGCGGTAATACGGCCACCTCATATCCGCCAGCTTCCCGGCGGAGCGGGGTGGCCTTACCTCATTAAGCCCAGTCAGACTCGCGCTTTCACCCCCTCCGCACCAACCGCTCAACACTTTATCACGCCTTAATAGTTCATCTTCTAAACGCTAACTGGCTGAAAATAAATCAGTTGAACGAATTGCCGTGATGCGTGTCCTGCTGACATTTTCAGCTTGCAATTCGGACTCCTCTGAGGATAATCGCAATCCGAATAATAATGATTATCACTTGTATTAATTATCAGGGAAATGTAATGGCCTCTTCTTCCACTCCGAATCGCTTCCGGTTATCGCTGCTGGCAGCGGTGATTAGCGCAGCGACTGCGCCGGCTCTGGCAGCAACCACCGACAGTACTTCTGGCAAAAAATCGGCAACCTCCGAAGAAACGATGACGGTGGTGGCGAAACCCGATGACAACTTCAAAGCGGGCGGCGATCAATTAGTTCCTGCCTATCTTGATGGCCAGATCGCCAACGGCGGCCGCGTGGGCATGTTGGGCGAGCAGGACGCCAAAAACGTGCCGTTTAACGTTATCGGCTATACCAACAAAATGATCCAGGATCAGCAGGCGACCACGCTGAAAGACGTGGTCGCCAACGACGCCTCGGTGCAGAACGTGCAGGGCTACGGCAACTTTGCCGAAACCTACCGTATCCGTGGTTTTGATCTGGACGGCGACGACATGACTTTCGGCGGTCTGGCGGGCGTGATGCCGCGTCAGGTTGTCTCAACGCAGATGATCGAACGCGTTGAAGTGTTTAAAGGATCCAACGCGCTGATCAACGGCTCTGCCTCGTCTGGCGTGGGTGGGATGATCAACCTTGAGCCGAAGCATGCGGAAGACACGCCGCTGACCCGTATTGGCGTTGACTACACCTCCTCTTCTCAGATTGGTACCACGCTGGATGCGGGCCGTCGTTTTGGTGACGATAACCAGTGGGGCGTGCGGGTAAACGTCCTGCACCGTGAAGGCGAAACGGCGATCGACAATGAGAAACGCCGCGCCACCCTGGCGTCAGTTGGGCTGGACTATCGTGGTGATAAGCTGCGCACCTCGCTGGACATGGGTTATCAGAAGCAGGAATACCACGGTGGCCGCCTTGGCGTGAATGTCAGCGGCGTGGATTTCATCCCTGAAGTCCCGCGAGCGACCAGCAACTACAGCCAGGACTGGGTTTACAGCAACCTGGAAAGCGAATTTGGTATGGCGCGTGCGGAATATGATATTGCGCCAGACTGGACGCTTTACGGCGCGATGGGCGGCCAGCACTCGCACGAAACCGGCGCATACGCTTCACCATCCCTGAAGGATGAAGACGGCACGGCCACTATCGGCCGCATGGACACCAACAAAATCGTTGATGCCTTCAGCGGTATGGCCGGCGTTCGCGGTAAATTCGATACCGGCTTTGTCAGCCACAGCGTCAACATTGGCTACTCCGCGCTGACCAAGCGTGAAAAAACCTCTTACGGTATGGCGCTCACCCCGCAAGCCACCAATATTTATGACACCTCGCCGGTGGCCGCGCCAACTAACACCTACTTTGGTGGTGATCTTGATGACCCGCGTCCAACCAGCCGCGTGCGTACGGAAGGCCTGCTGCTGTCGGATACGCTGGGCTTTGTTGATGACAAAATCCTGCTGACCGTCGGTGCCCGTCATCAGAAAGTGGTGGTGCGTAACTACGCCTACGGCACCGCAGAGGAAGATACCGATGCGCGCTTCACCAAATCCCGCTGGACGCCGGGCTACGGTCTGGTGGTTAAGCCATGGGAGACCGTCTCCTTCTATGCCAACCACATTGAAGCGCTGCAGCCGGGTGACACCGCCAGCAGCGGGGCGGTCAACGTTGGCCAGGTGACCGGTATTTCCCTGTCAAAACAGAATGAAGTGGGAATGAAGGTAGATTACGGCAACATTGGCGGCACGCTGGCGCTGTTCGAAATCAAAAAGCCAACCGGCATCATCAACCCGCAAACCAATGTGTTTGGCCTGTACGGCGAACAGCGTAACCGTGGCGTGGAGCTGAACGTCTTTGGTGAGCCCCTTTACGGCGTACGTCTGAACGGCAGCGCCACCTGGCTGGATCCGAAGATGAGTAAGACGGAAGATGGCACTTACGACGGCAAAGATGCCATCGGGGTAGCCAATTTCTACACCGTGCTGAGTGCGGAATACGACATCAAGCCGATCGAAGGCCTGACCGCTCTGGCCCGCGTCACGCATTCTGGTTCCCAGTATGCTAACGAAGCCAACACCAAGAAACTGGACAGCTATACCACGCTGGATTTGGGTATGCGCTACCGGATGAAGGTGCAGCAGAACGACCTGACCTGGCGGCTGGGCGTGGAAAACGTCACTAACGAGAAATACTGGTCCGGGGTGGAAAGCTACGGGACCTATATTTATCAGGGCGACCCGCGAGAGCTGAAACTCTCCTTCTCTTACGATTTTTAACTCACAGGCCGCGAAAGTGGCCTTTTTTCTTTACAGAATTCTTACAGGAATTACTCAAACCATTGGCTCAATTCATTTTATCAGCGGGGGACTGTGCTATAGTACAGTCCATAAGAAAATACTGGCGTTAAACACAGGACGTTTGGCCAGCAAATGATGAAGAAAAATGAGCGAACGTCCTGAAAACGATTACCCTAAAGAGCCCCGCTTTCCGCTTGATGATGCGCAGTTTGCCATTGTGGTTCTGGCACTGACCTCTTTCACGCTGATCATGTTTGTGCTGGTGATTACCCTGTGCATGACCTGATTACTCCCTCTGCTTAAATTTAATCTGCTGGCTGCGGATCTCCAACGCATACGGCTCATAAATGGTTCGGTTGCCGTTGGCATCTGGCAGGCCGAACAGGCCGCCAGGCGAACGCCGGTCGTCAGCCCAGGAAGGGTAGTCCACCGCCGGAAACAGCGAGATCCCTTCGATTTCGCATCCCCGATCCATCGCCATACCGACCTGCTCAATCACCCCTTTTAGCCACGGCACCCTGGCGTCGCCTTCCGCACCGGTTTCCGCAATCAGCAGCGGGCGTTGATAACGTTGCCATACCTCGCTTAACAGCGATGAAAGCGGGCGGTAATCGGGATGGTGGGCCTCAAGCGGATCGCCATTAACAAACCACTGATTATCGGGATACCAGGTCAGGCCGATAATATCCATCAGCGCCGGATCGCCTCCCAGTTCTGGATTTAGTCGGCCGCTGAGCATATCCCAGGCCTCATACTGCGCTTCGTGCTGGCGGCTGGCATCCTGACGACTGGCCTCGCTGCTCTCCAGCGCGGCGACGTTCACCAGCGGATCGGTCAGCACAAATCGCGCCGCCGGAAGCTCTTCTTTGATGGCGTGCATGGCGGCGACAGACGCCCGTACCAGCTGCTGTTTTAACTCGCGGCCGCGACCGGTCACATTGGGGTTAAACCAGGCGACATCGGCACCGGCCCATGACCAGAAAGAGATTTGATTCATAGGCGTAAAGAAAGGGGCAATAAACCCTTCATCGCGCATCAGACGGGCGGCAGCGCGTGAGAACGCCGCAAAACGATCGATAAACTGCGGTTGCCAGATATCCAGTCCGTCGGGCCAGCCAAAATGGGCCAGCTCCCAAATCATCTCAATATCATGCTGTTTGGCGGCCTGTAACATCGGTAAAAATGTTGACCAGTCATATTCTCCGGCGGCTTTCTCGATCAAATACCAGCGTGCGCCATCGCGCGCGGTATAAAGATGTTCAGCCGCCAGATGGGCGTAATCCTTCTCTAACAGGGTGTCATGGCCGCTGTTGATCACCAGGTCGAGGCGTTTTCCTTCGCTGCGGCAGGCGGTTGAGCAGGCGAAGCTGCCCTGAAAGAAACTTTTAAACAGCTGTGGCCTGTGGCGCAGGGGAGAGTCTTGACGCGTTTCGCTATTCATGGCATTTCCTCATCACAAGGGCTATCGCAACGCACTGGGCTAAGTCTAGACTAAATGCCATTGCAGGCCGCAATCAGAACAGTCGCATGACAATACGGGCAAACAGCATTGATAATAGAACCAGCAGGACCTTTCCTTCGAACTAAGGACCATTGATGGCCGAAGCCTATACCCCCGAACCTGACGAGCCTGATTTTGCGCAGACGCGTCTGACCCGTGCCGTCTCTCCGCTGGTGGACAATCATCCCGACCACAGCGGCATTCACCCGCTTGAAGATGGCCTGGACGCGTTTGCGGCCCGCTATCTGCTGATGACCATGGCCGAGCACACGCTGGATATTCAGTACTACATCTGGCAGAACGACATGTCCGGGCGACTGTTGTTTAGCGCGGTACTGGACGCCGCGGAACGTGGCGTTAAGGTCCGGCTGCTGCTGGATGACAACAACACCATGGGGCTGGATGAAACCCTCAGCCAGCTCAGCAAGCACCCGAATATCGCGATCCGGCTGTTCAATCCCTTTTCGTTCCGCACGCTTAGAGCGCTGGGCTATCTCACCGACTTTGCCCGGCTCAATCGCCGTATGCACAACAAAAGTTTCACCGTAGACGGCGAAGCCACCATTGTTGGCGGACGAAATGTGGGTGATGAGTACTTTGGTGCGGGAGAAGAGCCGCTGTTTTCCGATCTCGACGTGCTGGCGATTGGCCCGGTGGTGGCCGAGGTGACGAAGGACTTTGAACGTTACTGGAAAAGCCGGGCGGTTGAACCCTTCAGCAAAGTGGTTGAGCTGGATGACGCGGCGGCCAACAGTGCGGTGTCATTACCAGAAGCCTGGCACAGCGACCCGCAGGTTGAGCGCTATCTGGAACGGATTCACGCTTCGCCATTCGTCGCGCAGCTGGAAAGTGGCGATCTGCGGCTAATCTGGGCGAACACCCGCTTGCTGAGTGACGATCCGCGTAAAGGATTAGGCCGGGCGAAAGCCGGGAGCCTGTTGCCTCAACGCATGCTGGAGGTGATTGGCAAGCCCCAAACGCAATTCGATATTATCTCGGCCTACTTTGTCCCAACGCGAGCCGGCGTGGCACAGCTGCTGTCGCTGGTGCGCAAGGGGGTTAAGATAGCCATTCTCACTAACTCTCTCGCGGCCAATGACGTCTCGGTAGTGCATGCCGGTTACGCCAAATGGCGCAAGAAGTTGCTGCGCCACGGCATCACCTTATATGAGCTGAAACCGCATACCGATAATCGCGATAAGCCGCATGACCGGGGATTAACCGGTAATTCAGGTTCCAGCCTGCATGCGAAAACCTTCAGCGTCGACAACGAAAAGGTGTTTATCGGCTCGTTCAACTTTGACCCGCGTTCCGCCATGCTCAACACCGAAATGGGCTTCGTAATTGAGAGTGAATACCTCGCCTCCAGTATTCACCAGCGGTTTATCACCCGGATGCGCGACCGGGCCTGGACCTTACGTCTGGACAAGTGGGGGCGGGTAAACTGGGTGGAGTATCCGGGAGAAGGGGAGAAAGAGATTGTGCATAAGCATGAACCCCGAACGCGATTTATGCAGCGGTTGCTGGTTCGTCTTGTGTGGCGGCTGCCGATTGAGTGGCTACTTTAAGGTGATAACACGCCCGTTCAGCAGATGAACGGGCGTTTTTTTTAACTGACTTTTTCAGCGGCAGTCTTTTTGCGCAGGGGTTTTCCTGAGAACAGGAAACGCAGTAACGGCACGCGCAGATGGATTTCGTACAGCATAAACGCGATACCAAACACAAAGATCAATCCGGCAAAGAAGCCAAGGGTGTTGCTGCCGATCTCGGGTACGAACAGGATGCCGTAGACAATGGTCAACGGATGGTGCACCAGGTAGATAAACAGTGAGGCATTGACCAGATAGGTCACACGCGGGGAATGCGAGTTCAGGAAGCGATGTCCCAGCGAGAACACCACGTTCACCATCCACAGGCCCATCATCATCGACACCACCGCATCAATCTCGTACAGCCAGCCTTCGCCTTTGTTGTAGGTCTGGTTAGCCACGTAAGCCACAAACGCCAGCGTTGAACCGACAAAAGTCCAGGGCACCGGTTTGACGAACAGGGCTTTAATCGCCGGATACTTCCACGACATGGCGCCCAACATAAAGAAAGGCAGGAAGAACAGCGACTGCATCACCGCATAATTAAACAGGCCATCGCCCAGCAAATCGGGGGCAAAAATAAACAGCAGACGACGAATGGCTCCCCAGGCCAGGCTGCAAAGCAGGATGGCGAGGGACAATTTGCTCCAGCTTATGTCGGAATAGTCTGTTTTTGAGCCTTTGCCATCGCGCAGCCATTTAAAGGCCCAAATTCCGACAACGGTCAATACCACCAGCACCAACAGGAACCAAAGATGGGAAATTAAATTCCACGCCAGCGCATTAAACCGTTGGTAAAAACTGAAGTCATGCCAGTCGCCAATCTTGCTGGTCCAGTCTTTTATCAGGTAAAACTGCGGCAGCGTAAGCAGCGGAACCGCCGCCAGCATTGGGATGCCGACACGTTCAAGCCGGACTTTCAGCCAGTGCTTCGAACTGTATCGTAGATAAAGCATGTAGGAAAAATACCCGGAAATGACAAAAAATACCTGCATACGAAAAGCATGAATAAAGTCATTTAACAGGGTCAGCCACTCAGATGGGGCCGGGCTGTTCACCGTCCAAATCTGGGTGGAATAAATCAGGGAGACGTGAAATGGCACGCCCAACAGCATCAAATAGGCCCTGATCGAGTCAAAAAAGTATTCTCTTTCCTGTGTGTTTTTAGTCATATATATCCAGTATTCAACACGTTAACGCGTTGGCTCACCCTGAGCCACGCTAAAGCCTTACGCTCACTCTAAGGTAGAAATCGCGGGTATACTATCAGGCTAATCTGGATCCATTAAACTCTTGAGAATAAGGCGATTAGCGCAGGTAACACGAGGAACTAAATGATTGCCGAGCTGTCGGAATGCTGAATAATCCATTAAGATGGATAGGATTGATTTAAGCACACGAAAGGGGGGGATGTGCTGATTAAAATGAAAAATAAGCCAAAACTGATGAGATTGCGCTGGTTAGGCGTAACAGTTTTGCTGTCGATGTATGCCAGCTCCAGCTGGGCTTTCAACATTGATGACGTAGCAAAGCAGGCTAAAGATTTGGCAGGGAAAGGGTACGAAGCGCCGAAAAGCAATTTGCCTTCCCAGTTGCGGGACATGAAATATGCGGATTATCAGCAGATTCAGTTCAATCGCGATAAAGCCTATTGGAGTAAGCTGAAGACCCCATTCAAGCTTGAGTTCTATCATCAAGGAATGTACTTCGACACACCGGTGCAGATTAATGAAGTCACCGCTTCGACGGTTCGACAGATTAAATATTCACCTGATTACTTTAACTTTGGCAACGTAAAGCACGATCCGGAAACGGTTAAAAACCTCGGTTTTGCCGGGTTTAAAGTGCTGTACCCGCTAAACAGTAAAAACAAGAAAGATGACGAGATCACCAGCTTCCTGGGCGCGAGCTACTTCCGCGTGATTGGTGCCGGCCAGGTTTATGGTCTCTCTTCTCGTGGTCTGGCTATTGATACTGCATTGCCGTCTGGCGAAGAGTTCCCACGCTTTAAAGAGTTCTGGATTGAACGTCCAAAACCGTCTGATAAGCACCTGGTGATCTATGCGCTGCTGGATTCGCCGCGGGCGACGGGAGCCTATCGCTTCCTGATCACCCCAGGCAAAGAAAGCACGGTTGACGTGCAGTCTAAAGTCTATCTGCGCGACAAAGTGGGCAAGCTGGGCGTGGCTCCGCTGACCAGTATGTTCTTGTTTGGGCCGAACCAACCTTCGCCAAACACCAACTACCGTCCGCAGTTACATGATTCCAACGGTCTCTCTATCCATGCCGGTAACGGCGAGTGGATCTGGCGTCCGCTGAACAACCCGAAACATCTGGCGGTGAGCACCTTTACCGTTGAGAACCCGAAAGGCTTCGGACTGTTGCAGCGCGGACGTGATTTCGATCAGTATCAGGACCTGGACGATCGTTACGATCTGCGTCCAAGTGGCTGGATCGAACCACAGGGTGACTGGGGTAAAGGCCGCGTAGAGCTGGTCGAGATCCCAACGGCGGATGAAACCAACGACAACATCGTTGCTTTCTGGACGCCGGAAAACCTGCCGGATCCGGGCAAAGAGATGAACTTTAAATACCGTCTGCACTTCACGCGCGACGAGAGCCAGCTGCATTCGCCAGATGTGGCGTTTGTGAAAAGTACGCTGCGCTCAACGGGCGATGTGAAGCAGTCTAACCTGGTTCGCCAGCCGGATGGCACGGTCGCCTTCGTGGTGGACTTCACCGGTCAGGACATGAGCAAGTTGCCGGAGAATACCCAGGTAACGCCTCAGGTCAGCATCGGTAACAACGGTGAGCTGGTGGAAAACAGCGTACGCTATAATCCGGTAACGAAAGGCTGGCGTCTGATGATGCGTTTACGCGTCAAAGACAACAAGCAAGCGACCGAAATGCGTGCTGCGCTGATGAGCGGTGATAAGACGCTGACAGAAACCTGGAGCTATCAGTTGCCTGCCAATGAATAAGCCTACAGTTTTACCCACTGACTATATCGATGCGCTGCCCCTTTCCGCCGAGCGGAAGGGGGCGCTGCGTGAATCGCTGCCTGAACAACCTGAAGAGGCGTTCAGCCAGCTGCACCAGTCGCTTGCAGATGGCGGCCCGGTAGAGTGTCGTCCTGACGATGCGCCACTGGAGTCGGTTAAGTCGCGTATCGAAATGAGCTGGCCGGAGTCCGTCGGGGAAGGGAAACAGTTCGATACTGATGAACTTGACCGCACCACGCTGAAAGCCATGCCTCGCCATACTCGCTCTTCCATGTACCCGGAAGCCTGGCGCACCAACCCGGTTGCGCGCGCCTGGGATTCCGTTCGTGGCCGCAAAACCACTCATCGTTATGCCGATCCTGAAGAACAGCGACAGGAAGATAAGTGGCGTCATGTTGGCTCGATCCGTCGCTACATATTGCTGTTGTTGACCATCGCACAGACCGTTGTCGCGACCTGGTACATGAAAACCATTCTGCCTTACCAGGGCTGGGCGATGATCGATCCGCTGGAGATGATCAACCAGAACTGGCAGCAGTCGGTGCTGCAGATCCTGCCTTACGTGCTGCAAACGGGGATCCTGTTCCTGTTCGCGGTGCTGTTCTGTTGGGTCTCCGCTGGCTTCTGGACCGCGCTGATGGGCTTCCTGCAGCTGATGATCGGCAAGGATAAGTACAGTATTTCCTACGGGCTGAATGGCGATGAGCCTATCAACCCGGAGCACCGTACTGCGCTGATCGTGCCGATCTGTAACGAAGATGTTGGACGTGTTTTCGCCGGTGTGCGTGCTACCTGGGAATCGGTGGCCAGAACCGGCGAAGAGAAGAATTTTGACGTCTATATTCTGAGCGACAGTTACAACCCGGATATCGCCATTGCGGAACAGAAAGCCTGGATGGACCTGGTGCGTGATGTTGGCGGGGAAGGGCGCATTTTCTATCGCCGTCGCCGTCGCCGTGTGAAGCGTAAAAGCGGCAACATCGATGACTTCTGTCGTCGTTGGGGCAGCCAGTACAGCTACATGGTGGTACTGGATGCGGACAGCGTGATGAGCGGTGAGTGTCTTACCGGTCTGGTGCGCATGATGGAAGCCAACCCGAACGCTGGTATTATCCAGTCGTCGCCAAAAGCGTCAGGCATGGATACGCTGTATGCCCGCTGTCAGCAGTTTGCGACCCGTGTCTACGGTCCGCTGTTTACCGCTGGCCTGCACTTCTGGCAGTTGGGTGAGTCCCACTACTGGGGGCACAACGCCATCATCCGTATTGCGCCGTTTATCGAGCACTGTGCGCTGGCACCGTTGCCAGGTGAAGGGTCATTCGCCGGCTCGATCATGTCCCATGACTTCGTGGAAGCCGCGCTGATGCGTCGTGCCGGTTGGGGCGTGTGGATTGCTTACGATCTGCCGGGTTCTTATGAAGAGCTGCCGCCTAACCTGCTGGATGAGCTGAAGCGCGACCGTCGCTGGTGTCACGGTAACCTGATGAACTTCCGTCTGTTCCTGGTGAAAGGGATGCACCCGGTTCACCGTGCGGTGTTCCTGACGGGCGTGATGTCCTATCTGTCGGCCCCGCTGTGGTTTATGTTCCTGGCACTGTCAACTGCGTTGCAGGTGGTGCACACGCTGATGGAGCCGCAGTACTTCCTGCAGCCCCGGCAGCTGTTCCCTGTCTGGCCGCAGTGGCGTCCGGAGCTGGCGATCGCGCTGTTCTCCACCACCATGGTATTGCTGTTCCTGCCGAAGCTGCTCAGCATCATGCTGGTCTGGTTTAAAGGGGCGAAGCCTTACGGTGGCGTGGTTCGCGTAACGGTATCTCTGTTCCTGGAAATGCTGTTCTCGGTGCTGCTGGCACCGGTACGTATGCTGTTCCATACGGTGTTCGTGGTAAGCGCATTCCTCGGTTGGGAAGTGGTGTGGAACTCTCCGCAGCGTGATGATGATGCAACGCCATGGAGCGAAGCCTTCAAGCGTCACGGTTCGCAGATGGCACTGGGTATTGTCTGGGCTGCAGGAATGGGCTGGCTTGACCTGAACTTCCTGTGGTGGCTGGCGCCAATCGTCTTCTCGCTGATCCTGTCGCCATTCGTGTCGGTGTTCTCCAGCCGTTCAACGACCGGTGCTGCGTCAAAACGCGCCAAACTGTTCCTTATACCGGAAGAGTACGATCCGCCGAAAGAGCTGGTGGATACCGACCGTTACGTGGAAGTGAACCGTGAGCGCGCGCTGAAAGATGGCTTTATGCACGCCGTGTTTGACCCATCGTTCAACGCCCTGGCCAGTGCGTTAGCGACCTCCCGCCACCTGAAAAGTGATGTGCTGGAATTCGCCCGTGACCGCCAGGTTGATCAGGCACTCAGTGAATCGCCGGCCAAGCTGGATCGCGATCGCCGTCTGGCGTTAATCAGCGACCCGGTGACGCTGTCGAGGATGCATTACCGCTTGTGGGCGCATGCTGACAAGTATCACGACTGGTTCGATTACTACAAGTCGTTGAAAATGAATCCGCAGGCGCTGCAGAACACCAAGCCTGAAACGGTGTAAACGCTGAAAAGTAAAAAGGCCGGGAATTGTTTCCCGGCCTTTTTTATGCCCAACGTCGGTGGCGCTTTACGCTACGCTTACGGAAATTTTGCGTTTTTTGCCAGATAGCGTTTGCGCAGTTACTCTACAATGGCGCGTTTTTCTTCAGTTAAAGGTGGTTATGATTAAGCTTATTTACCGCGGCATTCTGACGGGAGCGATCGTGGTGCTGTTGACGGGCTGCGGCAGTATTATCAGCCGGACGTTTCCGGGGCAGGGACACGGCAACCAGTATTATCCTGGCGTGCAGTGGGATGTGCGAGACACGCCATGGCGCTTTCTGACCATTATCGATCTGCCGCTGTCACTGGTGGTGGATACGCTGTTGCTGCCTGTCGACGCGCACCACGGTCCTTACGAATAAAAAGCCCGGCAGCTCAGCCGGGCTTACTTCTGCGCTTAGATCGGCACACAGGGCCGGAGCAGGGGCTATTGGTAGCGTTCTGACTCGCTGTTGTCATCTTCCCACTCATCCGCTGCCGCTTTGCCCTCTTCGGTGTCCGTAGGCGGCTCAAGCTGGAACTCACCTTCATCCCACTCGTGCAGCGTATTTTCAGGCAGCCATTCCTGACGGATTTCAATCTCATCGAAATCGTCATCAAAAATCGCCTGGGCAGCCTCGCCGCCACGCAGCGATAAACATTCCCCTTCATCGCCTTCGTTAGCGAAGAACTCGGCCTGCCACATGATATCGCCATCCTGCATCACATATTTCTGCAGGTTGAACTGGCCCACTGAGGCGTCCTCTTCTTCCATTTCCGGGTTTGCAGCCAGAAACTCTTCACGTGCGGCATCAATGGCTTCTTCAAGCGTTGCGAACATGCTCATGTGGGTTTTTCTCCATAACAACTGATTCAGGTTTTAAAAAGGATAGTCGAAGATTGCTGAGGGGAAACATCTGAGGATAAAAAAAGATGAAAGGAATTTTGTTCAGGCGTTTCAGCAGGTTAATAAAAGGGCTGGGCAGGATTGAGTACAAACTCGGCGCGATCCTGCCAGCTGATTCACTCATCCAGCATCGAACTGCGATCGACGCGACGGCGCAGGGTGATCCACGAGTAGATAGCGTTAAACAACACCACGCAGCCGGTCACCACGAAAACGGCGCGGAATCCCCAGTGAGCCGACACGGCAGCGCCCATTAGCGGGCCGGTGACGTTGCCAATGTCTCTGAAAGACTGGTTATAACTGAATATTCGTCCCGCCACCTGATTGCTGGCGTTATAAATCAGCAGCGTCTGCACCGCAGGAAGGAGCGCACCATCTGCGGCACCGAGCAGGAACCGCAAAATACCCAACTGCAGCGGATTCTGTACCATCGACATCGGGATCAGCAATAGCACCGACACCAGCAGCATCGCCACCAGGATCCGTTCCGGGCCAATCCGGTCGCCCAATTTCCCCAGCCGTGGTGCACTGATTAGCGCCGCCACGCCGGGCACTGAGGCGATCAGCCCGCTGACAAAAGCCAGGTTCTGAATATCTCCGGCCAGATCCCGCACGTACAGGGTCAGAATCGGCGCTATTGAGCCGGTGGCCACCTGAATAATCATCGTGGTAACAAACAGCGTCAGCACCAGTCTGGGGTTTTTCAGGGTGGTAAACACCTGATGAGCGTGCAGCATGTCCTTTTTTTGCACCGGCACAAACTCTTCGCGCACGGCAAACAGCGTCATGATAAAGCAGACGAAGAGAACCGAAGCGGTAATAAAGAACACCGGACGCAAACCGAAACTGTCCGCCAGTAATCCGCCGATTAGCGGGCCAATCAACGCGCCGCTGACGGCACCGGTAGAGAGCCAGCCGAGCGCCCAGCCGCTTTTGTTACGGGGCACCTGCGTGGCTATCAGCGCATTGGCATTGGGCACAAACCCGCCCAACAATCCCAGCACCGCGCGCAGCGCCAGAAACTGCCAGATTGACGTCGCCAGGCCCATCAACACCATCACGACAGACATGCCTAACGCAGAGCGCAACAGCATGATCTTACGGCCTTTACGGTCAGCAAGGCCACCCCAGAAAGGGGAGGCAATGGCAGAAAACAGGAAGGTAATGCTGAACACCAGTCCCGACCACATATTCAGTGACTGAGGGTCGGTAACGCCCAGCAATTCGACATACAGCGGAAGGAACGGCATCACCAGGCTGAAGGCGATGCCGGTCAGAAAGCAGCCGCACCAGGCGACAAACAGATTTTTTTGCCAGTTGATCGAGGAGAGCGGAACGTCAGCAGTAGCCATAGTTCAGTGTAGGACCTGTAGGGTGGATTTTATTATTAGCAGGCTAATTATGCGCGCAAAAAATCTGCATTAACAGGGGGGAGATAAGGAAAAGAAACAGCGTTGAAAAAGGGTTTCAGTTTGGTAGCAGGCGAGGAAAACCCTGCTACCAATCAGATTTAATAAAGGGAAGACTCACCGGCGGGGCGGGTTTTAAAGCGGCGATGCAGCCACATATATTGCTCGGGCGCCATCAACACGCCGCGTTCGATCACCTGATTCATCCTGGCTGCCGTGGCGGCTTCATCATCCAGCGGCATGTCTTTCTCTTCGGGCAGGATCACCATTTCATAGCCTTTGCCGTGCGGCAGACGGCGCGGCACAAACGGGATCACCGCAGGATGACCGCTGCGAATAAGCAGATAGCTACCTTTGGTCGAAGCGGCCTTATCGACGCCAAAGAACGGCACAAACACGCTGCTCTTTGGACCATAATCGTGATCCGGTGCGTACCAGATAATGTCGCCGCTTTTTAACGCGCGGATCATGCCTTTCAGATCTTTACGATCCAGCATACTTTTATTGGAACGCATCCGGCCCCAGGTCTGTAACCAGTCCAGCAGCGCATTGTCATTGGGACGGTACACGCCGATGCCGGGATTGTGGATGCCGAAAATACGGGCGCCCAGCTCCAGCGTTAAGAAGTGCATGCCAATCAGTAAAATACCTTTGCCGTCTTCGTGTGCCTTATCGATGTGCTCGAGTCCGCTGACGTGGAACCACTTATTAATGCGCCAGTTTGGCCAGAACCAGGCCATGCCAGTTTCGATCAGTCCCATACCAACGGATTCAAAATTACGTACTACCATCGCTTCACGTTCTGCTTCCGGCATGGTTGGAAAGCACAGCTCCAGATTACGGTGAGCAATATTCACGCGCTTACGCAGGAAACGCATTGAAAGGCGTCCCAGGCCGCAGCCAATATAATAGAGGATCGGGTAAGGCAGCAGGACCAGCAGGTACAGGAAGCCAATACCCAACCAGGTATGCCAATAACGAGGATGCAACAACGCGCGCGTAAATTGAGGCAGCTGAGTCATGAGTGTCCAGATCGCATAAAAAGGGCAGTATTATGCTGCCCAAGAACTTTTAATTATGGCCTATTGTGCCATTTATTAAGGACAGATTGAAATAACCCGCTGTCGTAAGTTGATTTGGGTCGCCAACAGCATAAACAGGCTATGGCGGCCCCTATAAGGCTTACTGCTTAAACAGCCCTTTGACCTCATGAGGCTCGCAGCGCCAGTATTGCTCTGGTGCCTGCACTTTCGCACCGAGTTTCGCCGCCGCGTGCCAAGGCCAACGAGGATTGTAGAGCATACCGCGCGCCAGCGCGACCATATCGGCCTGTTGTTCAACCAGCACCGCTTCGGCCTGTTCCGGCTCGGTGATCATACCCACTGCGATAACCGGGATCGTGACGGCTTTTTTAATCGCTGCGGCAAAGGGCACCTGATAATTCGGCCCGACCTTAATTTGCTGCGCAGGGGACAGGCCGCCGCTCGACACGTGGATGTACGCGCAGCCTTCAGCCTCCAGCGCCTGACTTAACGCAATGGATTGTTCCACATCCCAACCGCCTTCCACCCAGTCGGTAGCGGAAATGCGTACGCCAACCGGTTTGTTTGCCGGGAAGACGCGGCGGACGTCGCGGAAAATTTCCAGCGTCAGACGCATTCTGTTTTCCAGCGAGCCACCGTAGATATCATCACGCTGGTTCGACAGTGGGGATAAGAACTGATGCAACAGATAGCCATGGGCTGCGTGCACTTCAATCAAATCCAGGCCAAGCCGATCGGCGCGAATAGCACTGTCGATAAAGGACTGTTTGATCTCATCAATGCGCGCTTTGGTCAACGCCACTGGCGTGCCGTCGGTCTGATTAAACGGAACGCCAGAAGGCGCAGAGGTTTGCCAGCCGCCTGCTTCGGGCTGCAGGAAACCGCCGCCGCGCCATGGCACATCGGTAGAAGCTTTACGTCCGGCGTGGGCAAGCTGGATACCAATCGGCATCGAGGAGTGCTGACGCACGTCTTTTAACACCGAACCCAACGCCTGTTCAGTTTCATCATTCCACAACCCCAGGTCCTGCGGCGTGATGCGACCCGCGGCTTCAATCGCGGCGGCTTCAATGATCAACAGGCCTGCACCAGAAAGCGCCAGATGGCCAAGATGGATGCGATGCCAGGCGGTGGCGTTACCGTGGTCGGCGGAATACTGGCACATCGGTGCGATGGCGATACGATTCTCAAGGGTGAGCTTACCGAGGGATATCGGACTGAAAAGCTGGCTCATGCAGGTTCTCCGGTGGGTTAACAATGTCAGGGACAAAGGCTAACTATAGGCAAATATTTTTACCGCGTTGAGCAGGTCATGCTTTTACCTGAAGCCGTCAACACAGCCGCATCGGACCTTTTCGTCGGTTTTACCGGATTCCGGTTTGATTTTTCTGCTATTCAGGTATGATAGCGCCCGCAAAATTTCTCTATTGAACGCAGGAACGTACACCATGCCAGTGTTACATAACCTTGTTTCCAATGAAGAGCTGCGCGCGCGGATGTTGGCCGAAAGCGAACCGCGTACCACAGTCTCTTTTTATAAATATTTTACCCTCGACGATGCTAAAGCCTTCCGCGATGCGCTGTATGTTGCGCTGACTAAGCTGAAAGTCTTTGGGCGCGTTTACGTTGCCAGTGAAGGGATTAATGCCCAGATCAGCGTGCCAGCCAGCCAGTATGAAACGATGAAAGCGATGCTGTATGCTTTCCATCCGGCGCTGGATAATCTGCGCATGAATATCGCGCTGGATGACGACGGAAAATCGTTTTGGGTATTACGCCTGAAGGTACGTGAGCGCATTGTCGCCGACGGTATTACCGATGACACCTTCGATGCCAGCGATATTGGCGGCTATCTGAAGGCGAACGAAGTCAACGCGATGCTAGACGATCCGGATGCGGTGTTTGTCGATATGCGTAACCACTACGAATACGAAGTGGGGCATTTTGATAATGCGATGGAAATCCCGGCCGATACCTTCCGCGATCAGCTGCCAATGGCGGTTGAGATGCTGAAAGACGATAAAGAGAAAAAAATCGTCATGTATTGCACCGGCGGGATCCGTTGTGAGAAAGCCAGTGCGTGGATGCGTCATAACGGCTTTGAAAACGTTTATCACGTTGAAGGCGGCATTATCGAATATGCCCGCCGTGCGCGTGAGCAGGGCTTGCCGGTACGCTTTAAGGGCAAGAACTTTGTCTTTGATGAGCGGATGGGTGAACGCATTTCTGACGATGTGATTGCTAACTGTCACCAGTGCGGTGCCGCCTGTGACACTCACGTCAATTGCAAAAACGATGGCTGCCATTTGCTGTTTATTCAGTGCGCCAGCTGTGCCGAGCAGTATAAAGAATGCTGTAGCCCAATCTGCATGGAAGAGTTGGCATTAACGCCTGAAGAACAGCGCGCCCGCCGTGCTGGCCGGGAAAATGGCAATAAGGTGTTTAATAAGTCACGTGGCAAGCTCACGATGACGCTGAAAATCCCTTCAGCAGAGTAATACAATCCGGCCGGGTGTCAGACATCCGGCCGGGTGGTTATCCGTCAGTTACTGACGAATCCCTTCTACCGAGATCATCAGCTGCACATCTTGTGAGGCTGGCCCCAGATCGGTTTTAATGTTGAAATCTTTTAACGCAACTTTGGTTTCGGCTTCAAAGCCCGCACGATAACCTCCCCACGGATCCTTGCCTTCACCTAGCTTTTTCGCTTCCAGCGTCACCGGTTTAGTGACCCCGTTCAGCGTCAGGTTGCCGGTAATATCCAGTTCGTCGCCATCCTTTTTCACCGCAGTTGAGACAAAGGTTGCCTGAGCGAATTTGGCCACGTTAAGGAATTCCGCGCTGCGCAGATGCTTATCGCGTTCCGCATGGTTAGTGTCGACACTGTTGGTATTGATGGTCACATTGACCTTATCTTTCGACGGATCGGCTTCATCAAAGGTGAAGCTGCCGTCAAAGTCTCTGAACGTGCCGTACAGCCAGCTATAGCCAAGGTGCTGAATACGGAACTGGACAAAGGCATGTTGCCCCTGTTTATCAATTTTATAGTCAGCGGCTGAGGCGGTTGCCGCACTCGCCAGCAGTGCGGCAGTGGTCAGTGCTAACAGGCTTTTATTCAACATAGTTCTGTTCCTTTCAGAGGTTAATCAACGCGGCTACCCAGCATCCGCTTCAATGTACTGTCTCGATCGACAAAATGGTGCTTCAGGGCGGCCAGGCCATGCAGAGCGGAGAGGATCACCACGCTCCAGGCCAGCCACAGGTGAATATCGCCGGCCAGGTCGGCCTGCTCGCCAAAGCCTTCCAGCGTGGCCGGCACGGAAAGCACGCCAAAGACCTCAATCGGTTTGCCATCGGCGGTTGAAATCAAATAACCGCTAATGAATATGGCGAACAGAATGCCGTACAGCAGCAGATGAACCGCAACGGCGCTCACACGAGTCAGTGTGGAGTAACTGCTTAACGGCTTTGGCGGCGGGGAGATAAATCGCCAGATCACCCGCAACACCATGACGGCAAACAGGGTGATGCCGATGCTTTTGTGCAATTCCGGGGCAGGGTGATACCAGCTGTCGTAATAGCCGAGGGTGACCATCCACAGGCCGAGCGCAAACATGCCGTAAAGGGCAATCGCCACCAGCCAGTGCAGCATGACGCTGACGGTGCCAAAACGGGTGGGGGTATTTTTCCAGCGCATGTTTACATCCTGCAATCAATTTTTGCCAAGACTGGATAATTCAAAACATAAAATCAACAACTAATTACCCGTAGTAAACAAATAGTGAATGTCATTCAGAAATATTGAATTTTATATCTGGTTATTGTCACTAAATTTGGTTTTTGCGGGCTTGGGGTGATGTTGTGTGGCTTGCTTGTAAAGGGTTGGTGGTGGGGCGTAGTGAGGGAATTAATGTCTATTTATTTGATGTTAAATTAAGTATTCGTCAGTGATTTGTCACTTTTCGTCAATGTTACCCGCTAAAATAAGTAATATTTTTTGATGTGTCTGCTTAAGGCGTAATGAAAATGAGTAGCTGATACCAGCAGTTTGTCTGCGGACTCTGGCGCAGATGTCTGAGAATCGGCATTTCTCTGGAGGTCTGTATGGTTTTTGAGGATAAATTCAGCGATAACGGTCACAAACTTGAAAAAATCCGGTCTGTCGTATAGAGTCAGTTACCGTAAAGAGATGTTGCTTATGTGTAAATCATCGTCTTATCCTGCTGCTTTATAGCTTTCTTTCCCTTCATTACTTCCATCCCGGCAACGAAAGCTATGACGCTGCTCTCTACATTCAGTCACTCCGGAGACCGTATGAGCACTGCATCAGATTCAAATAACAAGCTTAAGAAGCTTTTCTCACGGCACAAGAAGCCGAAAGAGCTGACCGTAGACGACATCACCATTGTTGATGGCGACATGCTTAAACGCGCGGTGGGCGCCGCAGCCTTGGGTAATGCCATGGAGTGGTTCGATTTCGGTGTCTACAGCTACCTGGCGGTCACCCTGGGGAAAGTCTTCTTCCCGGGCGGGGATGCTTCGGCGCAGCTGCTGGCAACTTTTGGTGCCTTTGCGGCAGCCTTCCTGGTTCGTCCGATTGGTGGACTGGTGTTTGGCCCGCTGGGTGACAAAATCGGCCGTCAGAAAGTGCTGGCGATTACCATGATCATGATGTCTATCGGTACTTTTTGTATCGGCATCATTCCGTCCTATGCCTCAATAGGTATTCTCGCGCCCATCCTGCTGCTGGCCGCCCGTCTGCTGCAGGGCTTCTCAACCGGTGGCGAATACGGCGGTGCGGCGACCTTTATTGCTGAATACTCCACCGATAACCGTCGCGGATTTATGGGCAGTTTCCTCGAATTTGGTACCCTGGGCGGCTATCTGCTGGGCGCCGGACTGGTCACCATCCTGACCGTCGCTATGCCGCAACAGACCTTGCTGGACTGGGGCTGGCGTATCCCGTTCTTTATCGCCGCGCCGTTGGGCCTGTTTGGTCTGTATATCCGCCTGAAGCTGGAAGAAACACCGGCGTTCCAGAAGCATATGGAGAAGCAGGAAGCCCTTGAGCAGAGCAAACCCCGTCTGACCCTGTGGCAGATGCTGAGCAAGTATCGTAAGCAGATGCTGAAATGTATCGGCCTGGTGCTGCTGTTCAACGTGTCGAACTACATGTTGACCTCCTATATGCCAAGCTACCTGACCGGTATCCTCGGCCTGAGCGAAATCAGCAGCCTGTTGCTGATCCTGGTGGTGATGTTTGTGATGATGCCGCTGACGCTGTTCTGGGGACACTGGAATGACCGTCTGGGCCGTCGTCCGGTGATCTGGGCCGGTGCAATCGGGCTGATTGTGATGGCGATTCCCTGCATGATGATGATTGGCACCGGCAATCTGTACCTGGTGTTCCTCGGTCTGATTATCCTTGGGGTGATCCATACCTGCTTCAGCGGCTCGATGCCGGCCACCTTACCGGCGCTGTTTGCTACCGATATCCGCTACAGCGCGCTGGCCATCGGCTTCAACCTCTCCGTTTCACTGTTTGGCGGCACCACACCGCTGATCACCACCTGGCTGGTGGAGAAAACGCACAATCTGATGATGCCGGCTTACTATCTGATGGGTGCTGGTGTGATTGGGGTGCTGACGGTGTTTACGCTGCGTGAAACCGCCCGTAAACCGCTGTCAGGATCGGCGCCTGCGGTGGCCACCGAAGCCGAGGCGCACTCGCTGGTGAAGAAGCTCCGTCTTCGTCAGCAGAAGAAAGAGGCTGACGCGTCGCGTTAACCGATAAGCCAGACAATAAAAAACCGTGCCTGGCCCGGTTTTTTATTGCCTGAAAACATTATTTAAAGCGCGAAAGCGAGAAGGGCGATAAATCAAATTCGGTATTTTTCTCTTGCGCAAACCCAGCGGCAATCTCACCTAATACGCTGGCAAATTTAAATCCGTGGCCGCTTAACCCGCTAATAATAAGCCGATCGGGCGAGCCGGGAAGTGTGTCGATAATAAAGTCTTCGTCCACCGTATTATCATAGGTACAGGCTTCGCCGCGCAGACAAACGCCAACACCCGGGAGGAAATGGCGAATGAAAGAAAACAGTTCGCTGCCATCTTCTTTTACCGAACCAAACGGTTTACGTTGTTCAGGTGCGCTAATCAGCTGACCGCCGTCATGACGGCCAATTTTAAGTGCGTTATTATCCGCCGGGAAACCGTAAAAATGGCTGCCGTCCGGCATTTCGCAGGTAAATGCCGGGAATTTATTATTTTCACTGTAGCGGCCATCGGCCTGATGCCAGGCGAACACCTTTCTTACTGGCGTGATGGGCAACTCGGGTAGCAAGGTTTTTACCCAGGTGCCGGCGCTCAGCAGCAGCTTACGGCCACTGTAAGTGCCATCTGCCGTATGCACATGCTGCAATCCATCACGCTCTTCCAGCGCGTCGACGCCGCAGTTGAACAGCTGGGCACAACCGGCTTCGCGCGCCAGGCGGATCAGCTGGCGAACCGCCACTTCAGATTTCAGGTAACCGGACTGCGGCTCAAAAATGCCGGTATAGCCATCGGGGACCGTGATCTGCGGCCAGCGAGTCATCACCTGCTCACCGCTAAGGGTCTCAACGTTCAGGGAGAAGGCTTGCGCGCTCTGGCTGACGTTACGAATAAATTCAGAGGTTTCCGGGGCCAGATTGATGATACCGCTGCGGTGCATAATGCGTTCACCACAGGCGGTTTCCAGCTCATCCCACAGCTGTTGCGCGCGTAAAACCATTGGGACGTAGCGGGCACCCTCACCATAAGCATGGCGGATCAGGCGTGACTCACCGTGGTGGCTACCCTCGCTGTGCGGCGGATGCGCACGGTCAATCATCAGCACTTTCAGGCCGGCCTGCGTTGCGTACCAGCCGGCGGCGGCACCTACCGACCCACTTCCCACCACAATTAAATCGTAAACCATCTGCACCGGTTCCTTTGTTGATCAGGCAATCCGTGCAGGATAGCAAAATGTAGCAGGAATGAAAAAGGCACCCTTAGGGTGCCTTAGAGAGTAAACCAACAGGATTTAATGCTTTTTATAATCGCGATCTACGTAGTCTGTTGCTTCAATCTTTGCTATGCCAGCTTCGAGAATGGAGATAAATTGTCTGGCAACATCGGTGGTTAACCAGTAAGTCTGACCGACTTCTGCGTCTTCACTTTGCTGCTCGTTCGACGTTAATGAATGAAGACGGATCATCATGGCATCGTAAGAATCTACAGTACTGATATCCCACCCAATGAGGGGATGTGTCTGGATTACGTCTTTGTTTCTGTCCATTATAACCCCCTTATTACTCGTGTTAATGATGACAACGAAGTGATTTATCGAGGTTCAATGCGGCTTTTTTTCATAGAGCAAAGTAATTATAACAGGGATTTTAATTCTCGCAGGCGGAAAATTTATGGCGAAAGGAGAAGAGAGTTTGATTAAAGATTTTAAATAAGCGGTAACGATGAACAAATAATGCGCAAAAAAGATAAAAAAGCCGGATGGCGAAACCCGGCAAACAACGGCAAAAAAGGAGAGAAAAGCGCTAGTCGGTAATAAACCAGTCGTCGGCACTTTCCCAGGTTTCCTGCAGAATTTCAGTGATGCGATCTTTGGCCTCTTTGCCACCGCCCATCACCGTCAGATTATTTCCTCCGGCATAGCGAACCGAAACGCTGTTGCTGGATTCAGGGAACTGTTTGTCGATACGTTTAACCAGCTCAGAAGAGAGCGCATCAATTGCGCCAGCAGGAAGAGAAGTGGTTTTTGCTACAGTGACTTCAATACGCATAAAAGCCTCCGAATAAGATACTGTAAATATATACAGTAATCTCATGGGAGGCAATCATTTAATGCAGGTTGTTCGATTGGATTACAGCTCGACGGTCCAGTTCAGGGTTTCACCGGCAAGGAAAGGCACCAGCGTGTGCTCGCCAAGGGCGATACTGTCAGCGACTTTCCACGGTTTGCGAACCAGCGTAATGGTGCCTTCGTTCAGCGGCAGACCGTAGAAACGTGGGCCGTTTTCGGAGCAGAAGGCTTCGAAATGCTGCAGCGCATCCATCTCTTCAAACACCGTGGCATACGCCGGCAGAGAAGACGGGGCGTTGAACACACCGGCACAGCCACAGCTGGCTTCTTTCAGATGCCGCAGGTGCGGCGCGGTGTCGGTTCCGAGGAAGAAGCGATCGTTTCCGGTTGCCACGACTTTACGCAACGCTTCCTGATGCACATTCCTTTTAAGGATCGGCAGGCAGTACAGATGCGGGCGAACGCCGCCAACCAGCATATGGTTACGGTTAAACATCAGATGCTGAGGGGTAATGGTCGCGGCGAGGAAACGATTGCCTTCTTCAACATAGGCAGCCGCTTCTTTGGTGGTGATATGCTCAAACACCACTTTCAACTCCGGGTACTGCTTACGCAGCGGCTCCATCACCGTTTCAATAAAGCGCGCTTCGCGATCGAAGATATCGATCGTGGCGGCAGTGACTTCACCGTGGATCAACAATGGCATACCGATCTTCTGCATACGCTCCAGCACGGTGGCGATGCTGGCGATATTGGTCACGCCGTGGCTGGAGTTCGTGGTCGCATGTGCCGGATACAGCTTGGCGGCGGTAAACACGCCTTCGCTGAAGCCTTTTTCCACTTCATCCGCATCCAGTGAATCGGTCAGATAGCAGGTCATCAGTGGGGTGAAGTGATGCCCGTCAGGGAGTGCATCCAGAATACGATTGCGATAAGCAATGGCGGCAGCAACGCTGGTGACCGGTGGCACCAGGTTTGGCATCACAATCGCCCGGCCATTGACCTCGCTGGTAAAGGGCAGCACGGTTTTCAGCATCTCATCGTCACGCAGATGAATATGCCAGTCGTCAGGACGGCGAATGATAAGTTGCTGAGGTTGTGCGGTCATTTTGCTGCTCCGGCAGAAGTGAAATCGGGTTGGCGATTTAGCCGGGTACTAAGCATAGGGATAAAGGCAGGCGAATGCACCTGCTTTGTGTGCGGCAGGGGGAAATTAGCGTTTCAGCCCGCGCTGAGCCGACAAAGGGCACAGCGCGGGCTGAAACGGCAGGATTACTGGCTAACGAAGGGGATAATTAGCTTGCCCGGCTTCACTTCCAGCCCTTTGGCGAAGCGTTTGGCCAGCGACTCGGCCTTGCTGCGATCGGTGCTCAGCACATAAGCCGGTTTCTGATTAAAGTAATCCTTCAGCGACTGGTTCAGGTAAGGCGTCAGGGTTTTCAGAATGCCCTGCATCTTTTCAGGCTGGACCTGAACGTCGACCAGTTCCATATCCTTCAGGAAGATGGCGCCTTGTTCTTTATCAAAGAACGGCTGCGCTTTCATCGTCAAGGTCATGTTCGCCTGCTGTGGGCCGAAAAGTGAACTGATGTTGACCTTCGCGTTGCCTGAAAGAGTAACCTTATTCGGCTCTGCGCGGCCAATCTGGCTGCTGAGATCGGTCAGCACAATGTGGGCATCGACCAGACCGGCCACGCCAATCTGCTTCTCGTAGTTATTGTGTTTTGCCAGCGCCTGGTTCACTTCCTGTTCGCTGATGCTGTACTGCGTCAATTGATTACAGCCGGTCAGCAAACCGACCAGCAGCAGGGCGCACAGCCCGAAAAATGCTTTGTTCATGGTTATCCTCTGTCTACTAATCGTCAGCAACCCTTCTGACGTGAGGTAATAGAGTGCCCGACAATGGCAACGGAGTCACCAGGACAAAGGGTAAACGGCAGGGAAAAAAAGTGTGAGGAAATGCAGCAGGGCCACGAATGTGGCCCCCGGATAATCAGGACGCGATCGAGGACAACAGCGTGACCTGCGTCTGTTTGGCCATATTGTCACGGTAGTCCGCCACGCGGCTTGGGTACTCCACGCCTGCGATCAGCGACAGCGAACGCAGCACCGGGAACAGATGAATATCATCCATCGACAGCTCACCGTTGACCGCATTGGCTTTGACAATCAGCTTATCCAGCTTACGCAAGTCATCGTTCACGTTCTTGATGTAGCCTTCAGCATGCAGTTTCAGCTCGGCAAAACTGCCCAGATTCGCTTCTTTCTTCTCTTTGAAATAACGGCGGGCTTCCGGCGTAGCGAATTCAGCAAACGGTGCCTCAGCAATGCGTGGCAGCAACAGCTTATTCAGATAGCTGTTGATGTGGCGCAGCCAGTCAGAAATCGCCGGATTGGTTTTACCGGTCAGCAGCGGCTCGCGATCCTTATTATCAATGTAATGCACGATATCCAGGCTCTCAGGCATGCAGCTGCCGTCTTCTTTCATCAGGATAGGCGCCATCTTTTGCCCAATCAGCTTCTTCGGCAAGGCTTCATCGTCGCTCAGCATCACCACCAGTTCGACTGGCAGATTTTTCAGGCCGAAAATCATGCGGGCTTTTACACAGAATGGGCAGTGATCGTAGATATAAAGTTTCAAGAACGCCTCCTTACAGCGGTGACGGCGGGCGGGCCGCCATCAATCATTTGAATGCATTAGGGAAGTATGGAAGAGATCCCAGCACAGGGCAAACTGCGACCGGACATTACTTGTGCAAAAGAGATTTTCGGAAATTTTATGCGCATTATTTTACCGGTCACTGCCCTGGCGGTTATAGTGGTTTGTAAGCGCAGAAAATGTCGGCCATGTGGCCCAGGCTAAGCAGTTCTGCTGTGCGGGTTGCCCCGCTTAAATCCTTTATCGGCCGGATCAGGAGAGAAGATGTTTGGCTATCGTTCCGCTGCCCCGAAAGTCCGCCTGACTACTGACAGGCTGGTGGTTCGTCTTGTTCATGAACGCGATGCCTGGCGTCTGGCGGATTACTATGCTGAAAACCGGGCTTTTCTGAAACCCTGGGAACCGATCCGCGATGAAAGCCACTGTTATCCGTCTGGCTGGCAGGCGCGTCTGGGCCTGATTGCCGAAATGCATAAACAGGGCAATGCGTTCTATTTTGTGGTGATGGATCCTGAAGAGAATGAAGTGCGTGGCGTGGCGAATTTCAGCAACGTGGTGCGTGGCTCATTCCATGCCTGTTATCTGGGCTATTCGCTGGGCGAGAAATGGCAAGGGCAGGGGATGATGTTTGAAGCCCTGCAGTCTGCAATCCGCTATATGCAGCGCCAGCAGCGTATGCACCGCATTATGGCCAACTATATGCCGCATAACCAACGCAGCGGCGATCTGCTCGCCCGATTAGGTTTTGAAAAAGAAGGCTATGCCAAAGCGTATTTACTGATTGATGGACGCTGGCAGGATCACGTGCTGACTGCGCTGACCGCCAAAGAATGGACACCTGAACGTCGCGGATAACTTAATGAAAATTCACCTTTCGGCCGTAGAGGCCCGCATTATTGGCTGCCTGCTGGAAAAGCAGGTCACCACGCCCGATCAATATCCGATGTCACTGAATGGCGTAGTGACGGCCTGTAATCAAAAATCTAACCGTGAGCCGGTGCTGTCGCTGTCTGAAGTCAGCGTGCAGGACACGCTGGATATGCTGGTGAAAAAGCATCTGGCCACCCCGCAAAGCGGTTCTGGTCAGCGGGTAGTGAAGTACGAACACCGTTTTTGTAATTCCGAGTTTGGTCAGCTGAAGTTTACGGCGGGTGAACTGGCTCTGATCGCCACTTTGTTGCTGCGCGGCGCGCAAACCCCTGGCGAGTTGCGCACCCGCAGCACGCGTCTGCATGAGTTTGCCGATATGGCCGAAGTGGAACAGGCGCTGCAGGCGCTGTCTTCGCGTGAAGACGGCCCATTCGTGGTCCGATTAACGCGTGAGCCCGGCAAGCGTGAAAGCCGCTATATGCATCTGTTCAGTGGTGAAGTCGATGAGGCCGCTTTGGCGTCAAACGACGTCCCACAGGAAAATGACGACCTGCGTGAACGTGTCGCAGAGCTGGAAAGACAAATGGCTGAGATTATGCAGATTCTGGCACGACTAACCGGGGAAGTCTGAGATGACGGCATTGAAAGTGGGCATTATTGGTCTCGGTGGCATCGCGCAGAAGGCGTGGTTGCCGGTGATCACGCAAACCGCCGGCTGGGAGATTGCCGGCGCGTTCTCACCCAATCAGCAAAAAGCACGGGTGATTTGCGACAGCTATCGCATTCCTCTATTGAGCAGCGTGGCTGAGGTGGCGGCGGCCAGCGATGCGGTCTTTGTGCATACCTCAACCGCCAGCCACTTCAGCATTGTTAAAGAACTGCTGATGGCGGATGTGGATGTCTGCGTCGATAAACCGCTGGCAGCGAAACTCAGCGAGGCAGAACAGTTGGTCGAACTGGCTCACCGGCGGGGACGCAAGCTGATGGTGGCCTTTAACCGTCGCTTTGCGCCGCGTTATCTGCAGCTGAAGGATCATCTTGGCAGCCTGGCGTCGCTGCGCATGGATAAGCACCGCAGTGACAGCGTGGGGCCGCACGATCTGTTTTTCACGCTGCTGGACGACTATCTGCATGTGGTCGACACCGCGTTGTGGCTGAGCGGCGGCAAAGGGAAGCTGCAGAGCGGCAGCCTGCAGACCACCGATGCCGGCGAAATGCTCTATGCCGAACACCATTTTTCTCAGGATGACATTCATATCACCACCAGCATGCATCGCCGTGCCGGCAGCCAGCGGGAATCGGTGCGTGCCGTGACCGATGGCAGCCTGTTGCTGGTCGATGAGATGCGCGATTTCCATCTGGAAACGGCCGGTAAGCTGGTGGTCGATCCGATCCCCGGCTGGCAAACCACCCTTGAGCAGCGAGGCTTTGCCGGCGCGGCGCAGCACTTTATCGCCTGCGCACAAAATCAGACAATGCCGCAAACCTCCGGAGAGCAGGCGCTGATGGCGCAGCGGGTGGTGGAAAAGCTCTGGCGAGAGATTGACCGGGAATAATCCGCTGTAACAAAGCAGTGTGGTGATTTGCCGCAACATCAGTAAACTGTGCCCGAGATATTTCAAGCCAAAAAACCGGAAGAACATGAACCTGTTGAAATCGTTGGCAGCGGTCAGCTCCATGACCCTGTTTTCGCGCGTGCTGGGATTTGCCCGCGATGCCATTGTGGCAAGAGTTTTTGGGGCGGGAATGGCGACGGACGCCTTCTTTGTGGCGTTCAAACTGCCTAACCTGCTGCGGCGTATTTTTGCCGAAGGCGCGTTCTCCCAGGCCTTCGTGCCGATCCTCGCCGAATACAAAAGCAAGCAGGGCGAAGAAGCGACCAAAGTTTTCGTGGCCTATGTTTCCGGGTTACTGACGCTGGCGCTGGCGATTATCACCATCGCCGGGATGCTGGCCGCTCCCTGGGTGATTCTGGTGACCGCGCCAGGCTTTGCCGATACGGCGGATAAATTTGCCTTAACCTCCGCGCTGCTGCGCGTCACCTTCCCCTATATCTTCCTGATTTCTCTCGCCTCGCTGGCCGGCGCGATCCTGAATACCTGGAACCGCTTCTCGGTTCCGGCCTTTGCGCCTACCTTGCTGAACGTCAGCATGATCGGTTTTGCCCTGTTTGCCGCACCGCATTTCCATCCGCCGGTGATGGCGCTGGCGTGGGCGGTCGTTGCCGGCGGCGTGCTGCAGTTAGGCTATCAGCTGCCGCATCTGAGGAAGATTGGCATGCTGGTGCTGCCGCGTCTGAACCTGAAAGATGCTGGCGTCTGGCGAGTGATGCGCCAGATGGGCCCGGCGATCCTCGGGGTGTCTGTCAGCCAGATCTCGCTGATTATCAACACCATTTTTGCCTCTTTCCTGGTGTCCGGTTCCGTCTCCTGGATGTACTACGCAGACCGTCTGATGGAGTTCCCGTCCGGCGTGCTGGGCGTGGCGCTGGGCACCATTTTGCTGCCTTCGCTGGCAAAAAGTTTCTCCAGCGGCAATCACGATGAATATTCCCGCCTGATGGACTGGGGATTACGGCTCTGTTTTGTGCTGGCGTTACCCTGTGCGGTGGCGCTGGGCATCCTGGCAAAACCGTTAACCGTCGCCTTATTCCAGTACGGCAAATTCAGCGCGTTCGATGCCTCCATGACTCAGCGCGCGCTGGTGGCGTATTCGGTCGGTCTGATGGGCATTATAGTGGTGAAGGTGCTGGCACCGGGCTTCTATTCACGTCAGAACATCAAAACGCCGGTCAGGATTGCCATCGCCACCTTAATTATGACGCAGCTGATGAACCTGGCGTTTATTGGCCCGCTGAAACATGCCGGTCTGTCGCTGTCGATTGGTTTGGGTGCCTGCCTGAATGCGGCGCTGCTTTACTGGCAGTTGCGTAAGCAGAAGATCTTCCATCCTCAGCCAGGCTGGAGCGGTTTCCTGCTGCGTTTGTTTATCGGTGTGGCGGTCATGGCGGCGGCACTGTTGGGCATGTTGCATGTGATGCCAGACTGGGCGACCGGTAATATGCTGTCGCGGCTGTTACGTCTGGCCGGCGTCTGTGCCGTTGGCGGCGCGGTGTTCTTTGCGGTGCTGGCAGTGCTCGGTTTCCGCGTGAAGGACTTTGCCCGTCAAACTCAGGTCTGATAAAAAAATAAACCCCGCTCATGCGGGGTTTATTTTTTACTCGATAGTCATCTTGACGTGTTTGCCTGTACTGGCAACCATCGTCACTAAAGAGTCCAACGTAAATTTTTCTGTCTTCTGATTAACAACATCTGATACACGAGGCCGTGAGATATGGAGCAATTTTGCTGCTTCACTCTGTTTATGCCCCTTGTCTTCCATCCAATCTGAGATTACGCTCATTAATTGCCTTTTCATGGCCTTGGTTTGAGCAATATCGTCTTTGGATTTGGCCAGTAGCATTTCTGCTTCAGAAGGTTCAAAACCCAGTTCGGCAAAAATATTACCGCCCGCTTTAGTAGTGTGGCGTGACGTAGTATCAATTTTATCAGTCATAATTCTCTCCGCTCAGCAACTACGGCTCTATAGCGTGCTTTAATTATTGCTACGTCAGATGGACTCGTCTTCTGCGTTTTTTTTAAAAAACTGTGTAGCACATAGACTGCCTCTGCAAATTTCGCAATATAAACAACGCGATATGATTTACATTATCCTCAAGCCGAATTTCAATAACACCGGCACCCCAGTCGTTTATTCTTTTAAAATCACGAGGGTCTTCATCATGTCGCACTCTTCCCAGTTCAAAACCGGCGATCCTTTTGGCATCCTCGGGAAACGCTAAGAGGTCGTTGTACGATTAACCTCGCCAGTCAATTGCTTTTTCACCCATCCTTGAGCGTCCCTTTACACAGTGTTTATGTATAAAATTTTATACACCCACATTACAAAGAGCAAGTTCCTTTACTGGCGCAGTTCATTTCATCTGGCCTGACTAATTGGATTGGGGTGAAAGTGTTACGGGCTGGCGTTTAGGTGCGGAGAGGAGGGGGTTGCTTTCTGGCGGCTACATGGGTACGAGGAATAAACATTCGTCAAACGCAATCAAGCCGGGTATTCCTGGCCTTAAGGAAGGCCTGGCAATAGTGCTCTAAAAAATACCCGGCCACGCGTAGAGGGTTCTCACTAAGGGCTATGCGCATTTCGCCCAATATAGTTGAATATATCCGGATTACACCGCCTCATAGTGCAAATGTCGCATCGATGATGCAGGCCTTGCCTGGCTGGGGTTGCTAATTTTTTGAAACCCAGCCTACACTTTACGGCTGATAAAACTGCTGGTGGTCGCCTGGCCATCCGGGCCGTAAAACTTCTGAGTCTGGTGCGGCTTTAATACGTCCAGCGCCTGCTCGGTAAAGACAATCTGGTGATTCAGCAGCAATCCATTATGCAGATTGGTATCGCGCAGCTTCACGGTCTGCTCCTGAATATCTGCCCAACGGCGGCCCATATCAGGATTGAGGCTGTAAGGGGCATGCAGCCCGGCCTCTTTTTCCGCATCACGGCGCATTTGCTCAATAAAATTGAGCGTCGCCAACAGAGAGTTTTTATCTTCGGTAATGCGTTGCAATAAGCTGCTATTGATCTGACCGCCCGAGAGCTGTTGTTGCTCGGCTGTCATTACGTCGGCCAGACTTTTCAACACTTCCAGCATTTTATCAAGCGCGGTCAGCAGCTTCTGCATTTACTTAGTTACCTTCTAAAGAATCTTTTGCCTGCTGAATCAGGGCATCGGCAATTTTGCCGGTATCCATCTTCAATTCGCCATTGCGAATAGCTGTTTTTAACTCTTCAACACGGGCGGTGTTGATGTCTTGTGAACTGGCCTTGGTCAGCTGAGACTGTGCGCCGCTCAGAACAACCTGAGTGCCGGCTTCAGTGGTTTTGCTGCTTTCTGCCGGACGCGCTTTCGGTGCCGCTGTTTCGCTGGTATCGCGAGGTTGCACGGTTGCTGCCGGTTTCAGAGGTTGAGTTCTGTCAATGCTCATTATTTGACTCCTGTATGCTCAGGCGGTATGTCGACCTGATAGCTAAGTGTACTATGTCTGTTATTAACACTATCGGCAGAACTGAACCCTTCTTTAGTGCTTTATAGCGTTATAAGAATAATCCCATCCGCCCCGACTTTTCCACTGACTATCTGACCTGAACTCATCCTCACCCGAACCAGCTGCGCGGTGGTGGCGTTGTTCATTGCGCGCCCCTCACTGCTGATACTAAAACCGCCGCCGTTGGCCGTCACCGTCACGTTCTGACCGGCTTTCACCCGCCATGGCTGCCTGACCATCATCAGCGTCAGCGGCTGGCCAGGAATGATATCCCGCAGCGCCACGGCATCGGTCACTTCCTCTGCCGACATCACCGTTCTGGCGGGCAGGGTATCTAATCTGCCGCGCTGAATTTTCACATCGTCGGCGGTCAGGGTGCCACCACGGATCACCTGGCGGGCCGCGACCAGATAGTCGCCGGTCACCTGCACCTGAACCTGAATATAACGCCGGTTTTGATCGCAGTTGGCGGCCACGCTCATATTGCCCCACATCCGGCTGTTGCCCGGTAGAGAGAATTGCGGCGCGGCACAGTCCGGCCACTGCGACTGCGGCGTTTTGACCACCACGGAGAGAGTATCGGCATTCTGGCCGGTTTCCCCATAGCGGGATTTAAAAAATTGATTGAGTTGAGCCGTTAAGTCGCCCGCACTGGCCGACAGGGTCACCAGGCCCAGCAAACTCACCCACAAGGCTGTCATTCCCCGCATTCTCGCTTCTCCCATAAATCAAACTGGCACTGATTCTACTGCAGGCCGGTTCAGGTCAAGGCGCAAAATAGCAACATAATTTAGCGCTATTCAGACGATGACTATTGCGTGCCTTGTTTATTCTGTCAGCTCTGAATTTTCATTTTGCGGAGGAAGCATGCTCGACAAACTGGACGCGGCACTACGGTTTAACACCGAAGCTTTAAACCTGCGTGCCCAGCGGCAGGAGATCCTGGCATCCAACATCGCCAATGCTGATACGCCAGGCTATCAGGCTCGCGATATCGATTTCGCCAGTCAGATGAATAAGGTGATGGAGCAGGGGCGTGCGGAAGGATCGGGACTGTCGCTGGCGGTGACGTCAGCACGCCATATTCCCGCGGAAACGCTGCAGCCCGCCTCTATCGATCTGATGTACCGGGTTCCGGACCAGCCTGCGATGGATGGCAACACGGTTGATATGGATCGCGAACGTACTCAGTTCGCGGACAACAGCCTGAAATACCAAACCGACCTGACCGTGATCAGCGGTCAGATCAAAAGCATGATGGCCGTGCTACAGGGGCAATAATTTATGGCTTTACTGAATATTTTTGATATCGCCGGGTCCGCCATGAACGCCCAGTCACAACGTCTGAACGTCAGCGCCAGTAACCTGGCCAACGCCGACAGTGTGACCGGGCCGGATGGTCAGCCTTATGTCGCCAAGCAGGTCGTTTTCCAGACGGATGCGGTTCCAGGTTCACCGACCGGGGGGGTACGCGTTGCTCAGGTTGTTGACGATCCGACGCCAGCCAAGCTGGTGTACGAACCGGGCAACCCAATGGCGGATGCCAAGGGCTACGTGAAAATGCCTAACGTCGATGTAGTCGGGGAAACGGTCAACACCATGTCCGCGTCACGCAGCTATCAGGCCAACGTGGAAGTGTTGAATACCGTCAAACAAATGATGATGAAAACCCTGACGATGGGTCAATAAGGAGCAGGCTGATGGGCATTGCAGTTGGCGTCAATGAGAAACTTGATAATTCCTCCATCACTACCGCCGCGTCGACTACCGACACGTCGGCAGCGGACCTGCAAAGTAACTTCCTGACGCTGTTGGTCACCCAGTTACAGAACCAGGATCCCACCAATCCGATGGATAACAGTCAGCTGACCACCCAGCTGGCGCAAATCAATACCCTGAGCGGCATTGAAAAACTGAACACCACGCTGGGATCGATTTCCGGCCAGATCAACAGCGGACAGTCTTTGCAGGCGACCACGCTGATTGGTCACGGTGTGATGGTCGATGGCACCCAGGTGCTGGTCGGCAGCGGGCAGACCACGCCGTTTGGCGTGAGCCTGGAGCAGGCGTCTACTGCGACCACCGCAACCATTACTGATTCATCCGGCAAGGTGGTGCAAACCATCAATCTGGGCGGTCTGAGCGCCGGCGTGCATACCTTCTCATGGGATGGCAGCACCGCCGACGGCACCACCGCGGCAGACGGTAAATACAGCGTTTCACTGAGCGCCAGCAACGCATCCGGGCAACTGGTTACGCAGCCGCTGAATTATGCGCTGGTTAATGGGGTGACTAACGACACGAGCGGTGCCGTTTTAGACCTCGGCACGATGGGTACCACTACCGTCGCGAATGTTCGTCAGATTATTTAACAACTTAACCCTCTCTCAGGAGTGAATACATGGCATTTTCACAGGCAGTCAGCGGCTTAAACGCCGCGTCCAGTAACCTTGATGTAATCGGCAACAACATCGCCAACTCCGCAACGGTCGGCTTTAAATCCGCCACCGTTTCTTTTGCCGACATGTTTGCTGACTCTAAAGTGGGCCTGGGCGTTAAGGTGGCTGCGGTAACTCAGGACTTTAACGACGGTACCACCACCTCTACCAGCCGTGGCCTCGACGTGGCGATCAGCCAGTCTGGCTTCTTCCGTATGACCGATACCAGCGGCGCGGTGTACTACAGCCGTAACGGCCAGTTCACCCTGGACGCTAACCGCAATATCGTTAACGCCGACGGCCTGCAGTTGACCGGCTACCCGGCAACCGGTACGCCGCCAACCGTGCAGACCGGTGCTAACCCGGTGGCCTTGAACGTGCCAACCACCGCGATGTCAGCAAAAGCCACTACCGCTGCGGCGCTGGTTGCCAACCTGAACTCCACTGACAGCACACCAACCAAAGACTGGGCAACCACCAATACCGACCTGTCCAGTATTGACGTTGATACCTACAACAGCAAAGCGACGATGACCACCTATGACTCGCTGGGTAACGAACACAACATCAACCTGTATTACGTTAAAACCGGTGATAACAGCTGGAAAATGTATCCGGTTGATGGCACCACTGGCAAGAGCGCTGCAGGCACCGGTGCCAACGCCGATGGTAGCTACAATGTGACCTTCAACTCGAGCGGCCAGATGACCAGCCCGACCGCCACCGTACAGCTCGCCACCGCGACGCTGAATGGCTCGGCAGCAGGCACCTTCAACCTGAACCTGGCCGGCAGCCAGCAGCAGAACACCGGCACCAGCACCTTCGGTAACCCAACGCAGGATGGCTACAAGCCAGGTGACCTGACCAGCTACCAGATCAACAACGACGGCACCGTCGTCGGCACCTACTCGAATGAGCAGACGCAGACGCTGGGTCAGATCGCTCTGGCTAACTTCGCTAACCCGGAAGGCCTGAAGTCTGAAGGTAACAACGTCTGGTCTGCCACTAACTCTTCTGGCCAGGCGCTGGTGGGGCTTGCCGGTACCGGTAACCTCGGCACCCTGACCGCAGGCGCGCTGGAGTCTTCCAACGTCGATCTGAGTAAAGAGCTGGTGAACATGATCGTGGCACAGCGTAACTATCAGTCTAACGCCCAGACCATCAAAACTCAGGACCAGATCCTCAACACCCTGGTCAACTTGCGTTAATCCGGCTAACAGGATCGTCTTATGGATCACGCGATATATACCGCAATGGGGGCTGCCAGTCAGACCCTCGAGCAGCAGGCAGTGACGGCGAGCAACCTCGCCAACGCCTCCACACCGGGCTTTCGTGCGCAGCTGAACGCGCTGCGCGCCGTGCCGGTGGAAGGTCTGTCGCTGCCAACCCGTACGCTGGTGACGGCTTCTACCCCTGGGGCAGACACCTCCCAGGGATCTCTCGACTACACCGAGCGCCCACTGGACGTGGCTGTCCGTGAAGACGGCTGGCTGTCAGTGCGCGCGCCGGATGGGACGGAAGCCTATACCCGCAACGGTAATATGGAACTGAACCCGGCCGGTCAGCTGACCATTCAGGGCAACCTGGTGATGGGCGACGGTGGACCGATTGCCGTGCCGCAGGGTTCGGAAGTGACCATTGCTGCTGACGGCTCTATTACCGCGCTGAACCCGGGCGATCCGCCGAATGCCACCGTCCAGTTGGGCCGTCTGAAACTGGTGAAGGCTGTCGGTTCAGAAGTGACGCGCGGCGATGACGGTTTATTCCGTCTCACCGCGACCGCTCAGGCACAACGTGGTGCCGTCCTGCAAACCGATCCCACCATTCAGGTGATGCCCGGTGTGCTGGAAGGCAGCAACGTCAAACCGGTTGAAACCATGGTCGATATGATCGCCAACGCACGCCGCTTCGAGATGCAAATGAAAGTGATCTCAAGCGTCGATGAGAATGAACAACGCGCTAACCAGCTGCTGTCAATGAGCTAAGCGCAGAGGAAATCACTATGATCCGTTCCCTATGGATTGCCAAAACCGGTCTTGACGCTCAGCAAACCAATATGGACGTCATCTCGAACAACCTGGCAAACGTAAGCACCAACGGCTTTAAACGCCAGCGCGCCGTGTTCGAAGACCTGATGTACCAGACCATTCGTCAGCCAGGCGCCCAGTCGTCTGAGCAGACCACCTTACCGTCAGGTATGCAGCTGGGTACCGGTGTTCGTCCGGTCGCCACCGAGCGTTTGCACACCCAGGGTAACCTGAACAAAACCGACTCGTCGAAAGACGTGGCGATCAGCGGTCAGGGTTATTTCCAGGTGCAGATGCCAGACGGCACCCTGGCCTATACCCGTGACGGCTCTTTCCAGACTGACCAGAACGGCCAGCTGGTGACCAACGGCGGCTTCCCGGTTCAGCCGGCGATCACCATTCCGGCGAATGCCTTAAGCATGACTATCGGCCGTGACGGCGTGGTCAGCGTAACGCAGCAGGGCCAGACGCAGCCGGTGCAGGTTGGGCAGTTAACCCTCAGTACCTTTATTAACGATGCGGGCCTGGAAAGTAAGGGTGAGAACCTTTATCAGGAAACGCAGGCTTCCGGTGCACCCACCGACAGTACGCCAGGCAACAACGGCGCCGGTCTGCTGTATCAGGGCTATGTGGAAACCTCCAACGTTAACGTCGCCGAAGAGCTGGTCAGCATGATCCAGACTCAGCGCGCTTACGAGATCAACAGTAAAGCAATCAGCACGTCCGATCAGATGCTGGCCAAACTGACGCAGTTGTAATGCCAATGTGGTCGGGTTCGCCCGACCCTGAATAAAAGAACTCTCATTATTAAAGGTAGTGATTCCATGGCGAAGCAAATCCCAATGCCTGGACGTTTGTTGGTAGCCTCGTTGCTGCTGACACTTAACGGTTGTGCTCTAGTACCCCGTACGCCACTGGTCGAAGGTTCGACAACGGCCCAGCCGCTGCCTGCTTCGCCGCCGGTTGTTAACGGCTCTATTTTCCAGGGGTTGATGCCGATGAACTACGGCTATCAACCGCTGTTTGAAGACCGTCGGCCACGTAACATTGGCGACACGCTGACCATTACCCTGCAAGAGAACGTCAGTGCGAGCAAAAGCTCCACGGCAAGTGCAGGACGCGACGGCAGCACCACGCTCGGTCTGACCGTGCCAAGTTCTCTGACCGGCCTGTTGGGCGGTGATAAAACCAATATCGATGCCTCCGGCAAAAATGACTTTGCAGGTAAAGGTGGCGCGACGGCCAACAACACCTTTACCGGCACCATCACCGTTACCGTCAATCAGGTGCTGCCGAACGGCAACCTGAAAGTGGTCGGTGAAAAGCAGATTGAAATTAACCAGGGAACGGAATTTATCCGCTTCTCGGGCGTGGTTAACCCTCGCACCATCAGCGGCAGCAACGCCGTGGTGTCGACTCAGGTTGCGGATGCCCGCATTGAATACGTCGGTAACGGCTACATCAATGAAGCGCAGACGATGGGTTGGCTACAAAGGTTCTTCCTGAACCTGTCACCGTATTAAGAGGTTCCACCATGCGTAAGATGATTTTTCGTTTCACCCTGCTGCTGCTGGCTGGCTTCAGTGCTTTTGCCAACGCCGATCGCATCCGCGATCTGACCACCGTCGGCGGCGTCCGTGAAAACCAGCTGATCGGTTATGGCCTGGTTGTCGGGCTGGATGGTTCGGGTGACCAGACCACCCAGACCCCGTTCACCACCCAGAGTCTGAACAACATGTTGTCCCAGTTAGGCATTACCGTGCCGGCTGGCACCAACATGCAGTTGAAAAACGTGGCGGCGGTGATGGTGACCGGCAAGCTGCCGGCTTTCGGTCGTCAGGGACAAAACATCGACGTGGTGGTTTCCTCAATGGGTAACGCCAAAAGCCTGCGCGGCGGCACCCTGCTGATGACCCCGTTGAAGGGCGTCGACAACCAGGTTTATGCGCTGGCGCAGGGTAATATTCTGGTGGGCGGGGCAGGGGCGTCCGCGGGCGGCAGCAGCGTCACCGTCAACCAGGTAAACGGCGGTCGTATCACCGGTGGAGCGACCATTGAACGCGAGCTGCCGAACAACTTCGGCACTTCCAGCGTGATCAACCTGTTCCTGAATGAAGAAGACTTCAGCATGGCGCAGCGGATCACCGATGCCATTAACGCGCGCAGTGGTTACGGCTCGGCGCAGGCGCTGGACGGTCGTACCGTACAGGTGCAGGTTTCCGCTAATGGCACCTCGCAGGTGCGCCTGCTGGCCGATATTCAGAACATCGATGTTTCCGTGCCGATTATGGACGCTAAAGTGATCATCAACTCGCGTACCGGCTCAGTGGTGATGAACCGCGAAGTGCAGCTGAGCAGCTGTGCCATCGCGCAGGGTAACCTGTCAGTCACCGTCAACCAGTCGCAGAACGTCAGTCAGCCGAATACGCCGTTTGGTGGTGGTCAGACCGTGGTGACGCCGCAGACGCAGATCGATCTGCGCCAGAGTGGCGGAGCGCTGCAAAGCGTCAATGCCAGCGCCAACCTCAACAGCGTCGTGCGTGCCCTGAATGCGCTGGGTGCCACGCCAATCGATCTGATGTCTATCCTGCAATCCATGCAGAGTGCCGGTTGCCTGCACGCAAAACTGGAAATTATCTGATGAGCGATTCCCAATCTCTGATGGGCGCGGCGTATGACAGCCGCTCACTGAACAACCTGAAGCGCGAAGCCAGCGGTGACCCGAAGACCCATGCCCGGGAAGTCGCGAAGCAGGTCGAAGGGATGTTCGTACAAATGATGTTGAAAAGTATGCGTCAGGCGCTGCCGCAGGATGGCCTGCTAAGCACCGAGCAAACGCGTCTTTATACCTCGATGTACGATCAGCAGATTGGGCAACAGATTGCATCCAAAGGGCTGGGCCTCGCTGACATGATGGTCAAGCAGATAGAGCAGGCGGCACCGCTGGATGAGAAAGCCGGCACCGTGCCGATGCTGCTGGATAAAGGCTTTATCAACACGCTGCCGCCGCTGGCGATGGAACAGCTGGTGCGCAAGGCCGTTCCGCGCCTGCCGGCGTCTGATGCCACCATGAGCGGTGACAGCAGCGACTTTATTTCCCAGCTCTCCCAGCCCGCTAAGATGGCGAGTGCGGAAAGTGGCATCCCTCATCACCTGATCCTTGCCCAGGCGGCGCTGGAATCCGGCTGGGGACAGCGTCAGATCCGCACCGCTGAAGGCAAGCCAAGCTATAACGTGTTTGGTATTAAAGCCTCGGCGAACTGGCAGGGAAAAACCACCGAAATTACTACCACCGAATATGAGAATGGCGAAGCGAAAAAGGTGAAGGCCAAATTCCGCGTTTATGACTCCTATTTCGATGCGCTGAATGACTACGTCAAGCTGATCGCCAATAACCCGCGATACAGCGCCGTGACCACTGCCGCCACGCCGGAGCAGGGCGCTAAAGCCTTGCAGGAAGCGGGTTATGCCACCGATCCGAAGTATGCCCAAAAGCTGGTCGGCATGATCCAGCAGTTTAAAAATATGGGCGAAAAAGTCGTCAAGGCTTACAGCCAGGATATTGGTGATTTGTTCTGATTTTTACTCAAGTTTGTCCCGGTTTTACCGATAACCTTTTCAGGCCGGATTTGTGTTAAAGCACCCCGGCGACTTTTAATGCCGGCCCGTGCTGTGTCAGGGTAAACAAGGAACCGACATGTCTAACTTAATTAATACCGCATTAAGCGGGATAAACGCGGCTTCGGCAGCGTTGAATACCACCAGTAACAACATCAGTAATTACAGCGTTGCGGGCTATTCACGTCAGACGACGGTCCTTGCTCAGGCCAGCAGCACGCTAAGCGGGACAAACTACTACGGAAACGGTGTTTCCGTTGCCAGCGTCAACCGTGAATATGATGCGTTCATCACCAATCAGCTGCGCGCGGCCAGCACGCAGTCCAGCGCACTGACCACGCAATATAATCAGCTGTCGAACATTGATGATATGTTCTCCAGCACCACCAATACGCTGTCGACTAACATCCAGGATTTCTTCTCCTCGATTCAGACGCTGGTCAGCAATGCTGACGATGCGTCTGCGCGTCAGGCGGTATTGGGCAAGGCCAGCGGCCTGGTAAACCAGCTTCAGGTGTCAGATACCTATCTGCGCAACCTCGACAGCAGCCTGAATACCTCCGTGTCGTCCACAGTCGATCAGGTCAATAGCTACGCCAAACAGATCGCCAACGTGAACCAGCAGATCGCCAAGCTGAAAGGCTCTGGCGACGGCAACCCACCGAACGATTTGCTGGATCAGCGCGATCAGCTGGTCAGCAACCTGAATAACCTGGTGGGCGTTACCGTCAGCCAGCAGGACGGCGGCAGTTATAACATCAGCATCGGCAACGGCATCTCGCTGGTCACCGGCGACAGCTACAACACGCTGGCAGCCGTCCCATCCAGCAGCGATCCAAGCCGGTTGACCATTGCGTCGGTGAATCCAACCACTGGCGCAACCAGTGAAATTCCTGAAAAGCTGGTGACCACCGGTTCACTCGGCGGCTTACTGGCTTTCCGCAGCGACCTGGATAACACCCGTAATCAATTAGGTCAGCTGGCGATGGCGCTGGGCTCCAGCTTTAACACCCAGCATGAAGCCGGTTATGACAGCAACGGTGATGCCGGTGAAGCCTTCTTTAATCTGGGCAGCCCGGCGGTGATCTCCAATACCAAGAACACCACCACCGCCTCAGTGAGTGCGCAATGGACCGATACCAGCAAGGTTCAGGCCTCAAACTACAAGGTCAGCTACGACGGCACCAACTGGAGCGTGACCCGCAATTCAGATAACGCCAGCATCACGCCGACCATGGGCACCGACACCAACGGCAAGGCCACCCTGAGCTTCGATGGCTTGCAGCTGACGGTAAGTGGTTCGCCGGCCAAGAATGACAGCTTCCTGGTGAAACCTGTTGCTGACGTCGTGGTAAACATGGGCGTCAATATTACCGATGAGTCTAAAGTTGCCGCAGCCGGTGCCGATGATGGTGTCAGTGATAACACCAACGCCCAGTCGTTGCTGGATCTGCAAACCAAAAACGTCATAACCGGATCAAAAACGCTGACGCAAAGCTACGCCAGTATGGTTGCGGATATCGGTAACAAAACCAGTAACCTGGAAACCACCAGCACCACCCAGACCAACGTCGTGACGCAGCTGACCAATCAGCAGCAGTCAATCTCCGGCGTAAACCTGGATGAAGAATACGGCAACCTGACGCGTTATCAGCAGTATTACACTGCCAATGCCCAGGTCATTCAAACCGCCAGCACCATTTTTGACGCGCTGATCAGCGCCGTTAGCTGATGACAGAATAAGGAGTTCATGATGCGACTCAGTACTGCCCAAATCTATGATCAACAGATGCGTGGGATCTCAAGTTCTCAGGCCAGCTGGTTGAAAGTGGGCGAGCAACTCTCTTCAGGAAAGCGGGTTGTGAATCCGTCTGATGATCCTGTCGCTGCCGCGCAAGCGGTGGTGCTGTCACAGGCTCAGGCACAAACCAGCCAGTATTCTACGGCCAGGGGTTTTGCCACCAACAACATCTCGCAGGAAGAAACCAACCTGCAGCAGGTGACCAGCGTTGTTCAGCAGGCGCAAACCATCGTGGTTGCAGCAGCAAACGGCACCTTATCTGATGATGACCGCGCGTCTTATGCGCAGCAGTTGACCGGGATCCGTGACCAGTTGCTGAACCTGGCGAACACCACTGACGGCAACGGCCGTTACATGTTTGCCGGCTATCAGACCGATAAAGCACCGTTCACTCAGGATGCTAACGGGGATGTGACCTATGTCGGTGGCGATACGCCAATCAGCCAGAAAGTTGACTCTAACCGCACCATGGTCACCAACCATACCGGTAGCCAGGTCTTTACGTCACTGACCAGCAACCCAACGGCTGAGCCGGACGGCAGCGCCAGTGAGAGCAATATCTTTACCACGCTGAATACCGCGATTAAAGCGCTGAACACTCCGCTGGAAAGCGCGGACCAGGCGACGTCAGATGCGGCTTCTGCCGCACTGGATAAGACCAACCGTGGCTTGAAGAACTCGCTGAACAACGTGCTTGCTGTGCGTTCAGTACTGGGTACGCAGTTGACCGAGCTGGACAACCTGGACTCGAAAGGCGATGACACCAAGGTGAATCAGGCTACGCAGATGAGCAATCTGGTCGATGTTGACTACACCAGTGCCATCTCGTCCTACACCATGCAGCAGACGGCATTGCAGGCCTCATATAAAGTCTTTACCGACATGTCCAGCATGTCACTGTTCAAAATGTAATTAAAGCTTCACCAATTTTGAACGTGCTTAAACCGGGTACGTTCAGTTTCTCCCGCTATCAGCGTTAACCTTCTGATAGCGGGTTTTTTTTGCCCTGAATATAGTGAGGTAAAAAAAAGCCCCGGTCATAAGACCAGGGCTTTTTCAGTCAGGCGACAGTTACTCTGGGCGAGTTGCCGGAGCCGTTGCCTGATGGGTTGCAGCATGACCGCCTGCAGAACCCTGACCATCGAACTGATAGTCAGGGCGTACCCAGTCACTTGCACGCGCAGGTTCAGCCTGATACTCAGGCGCAGGCGCTTTAGTCATTGGCGCCGTTGCGTGGTGCTTGTAAGCAGGCTGAGCGGTTACCGATGGAGCAACAGGAGCCTGAGCCGCTGGTGCTTCAACCGGCGCAGCAGCAGGTGCCTGAGCCGCTGGCGCTTCTACCGGGGCAGCAGCAGGCGCCTGAGCAACCGGTGCTTCTACTGGTGCCTGAGCCGCTGGTGCTTCAACCGGTGCAGCAACAGGCGCCTGAGCAACTGGTGCTTCAACCGGTGCCTCAGCAACCGGGGCTTCAACTGGCTCGTCACGGGCAGGAACAGGTGCATGCGGCTCGGTTGCAGTGACATCGGCCACGGCTTCCGGTGCTGCCAACACTTCTTCTACCTGCTGTTCCAGCGCCGGGCTGGCGTCAGAGGCGGCTTCTTCAGCCTGATGGCTGGCTTCTTCTGCCACACGCTGGTCTTCAGCCTGCTTCGCTTCAACCACAATATCTTCTACCGCGTCGACAGCCTGAACTGCCGGAGCCTCTTCCGCTGGCACAGCCTGTTGAGTCACAGCATCAGCGATGACTTCGTCAGCGGCAGACACCACGGACAGCTCTTCGTTAACGGCAGTTTCGATAGCAGTCGTTTCGTCAGTGTTCACCAGCGTCACTGCCGGGGTGTTTTCCGGCTGTGGCTCAGAGAAATGCACCGGCTCAGCTTCAGCAATCACTTCTGGCTGTGCAGCGTCTGCTGTTGCAGCCACGGCAATCGCATCAGCCGTATCCTGGTGACCGTACTCTGGCACCACAGACTGCTCGTGTTCATGCTCATCCGTTGCCTGAGCAACAGGATAGGTGATCCACACTTTACCGGAAGCCATTTCTGGCGACGCAGCCGCGAAGGTCAGTGGCATTGGCGACTGGTTCGGGTAGCGCTCATCACGGTAGCGACGGCGACGTTGACCGCTGACGCGCAGATGACGAGGAGAGCGACGTGAACGACGTGGCATGCTGTTGCTGTCACGATCCTCGCCTTCTTCCGCGTCACTGACGTGTTCCGCAGCAGGGAAGTCAGTAGTCTGCTCCAGTACCGGTGCAACCTCGTCTTCGGTCGGCGCAAACGAGCGAGCCGCAGTTTGCTCAGCCGTTTCGATACGCACTTTCTGATCCAACTGACGCGGCTTACGGCGCGGCATAACCTGAACGTGCTCATCACCGTCAACGGAAGCGTCGACAACGGCTTCTGGAAGCTCAGCGATTTCAGCGACTTTCTCTTCCTGCACCGGTGCGCGTTTTTCGTCCTGACGACGACGTGGCTGACGCTCACGACGCGGCTGTTGCTGTTGTGCATCTTCGGCGACAGCCTGCATCAGCAGATCTTCCGGAGACTCAACGGCCGGCGCATTACGCTTGTTACGACGGTTCTCTTCACGGCTTTCAGCAGCAGGATCGCGGTCACGAGTCATGCGCTCATTGCGGTTAGAGTTACGGTCGTTACGTGGGGTGCGCTCGTTGCGATCGTTACGCTCATTACGTTCAGGACGGTCAGAAGTCCGCTCGTTGCGATCCGCATTACGGTCAGTATTGCGATCGGCGTTACGTTCGTTACGGTCAGAACCGTTACGGTCATTACGCTCGGTGCGGTCATTGCCATTACGCTCGTTGCGTTCGCCACGCTCAGAACCATTACGATCGGCATTGCGTTCGTTACGGTCGCCATAGCGCTCACCGCGTTCGCCGCTGTTGTTGCGGTCACGACGGTTATTCTGACGGCGGTTATTACGGCGTTCACCCCGTGGCGCTGCCGCTTCAGGGGCTTTCTCTTCCACCACAACGGCTGGCTGAGGCGGTTGTTCTACTGGCTTCTCTTCACCAGCAAACATTTTCTTCAGGCCACGGAAGAAGCGACTCATCAGGCCGGTTCCCGCTTCGGCAGGTGCTTTAGCCGCCGCAGGGGCTGGCGCTGCTGCGGCTGCCACAGGTGGCGCTTCAGCAACAACTGCTTCCTGTGGCGCTGGCGGCGCATCAGGCATCACAAACGCGGCAAGAGCCGGTTGCTCAGGACGTTTGCGCTCGGCGTGCTCTTCTTCAGAAGGCAGCGCCATTTCGGCTTCATGCAGCTTCGGCAAGTGGTAGCTGAGGGTTTGAGTCTCTTCACCGGTGCGCACACGCAGAACGGAGTAGTGTGGGGTTTCCATCTGATCGTTTGGCACGATGATGGCCCGCACGCCGCCCTGGCGTTTTTCAATCGCGCTTACCGCTTCGCGTTTTTCGTTCAGCAGGTAAGAGGCAATCTGCACTGGAACGATTGCATGAACTTCTTTGGTGTTCTCTTTCAGCGCTTCTTCTTCAATCAGACGCAGAATAGAGAGTGACAGCGATTCGTTATCACGGATGGTGCCGGTGCCGCTACAGCGCGGGCAGACGTGATGGCTTGACTCACCCAGTGATGGGCTGAGGCGCTGACGGGACATCTCCAGCAGGCCGAAACGCGAAATGTGGCTAATCTGAATGCGGGCGCGGTCCTGACGAACGGCTTCACGCAGACGGTTTTCAACCGCACGCTGGTGACGAACCGGGGTCATATCGATGTAATCGATAACGATCAGGCCGCCAAGGTCACGCAGGCGCAGCTGACGGGCAATTTCGTCTGCCGCTTCCAGGTTGGTGTTGAAGGCGGTTTCTTCAATATCGCCACCGCGCGTTGCGCGAGCGGAGTTGATATCAATGGCGGTCAGCGCTTCGGTGGTGTCGATGACAATCGAGCCGCCAGAAGGCAGGCGCACTTCACGCTGGAAGGCAGATTCGATTTGCGATTCGATTTGATAGTGGCTGAACAGCGGGATTTCACCGGTGTAGAGTTTAATTTTGCTGCTGAAGTCCGGGCGGCCCAGGGCAGCGATATGCTGACGAGCAAGCTCCAGAACTTTCGGGTTATCGATAAGGATTTCACCGATATCCTGACGCAGATAGTCGCGGAATGCGCGGACAATGACGTTACTTTCCTGATGGATCAGGAACGGAGCAGGACGGCTGTCAGCGGCTTTTTTAATCGCGTCCCAGTGCTTCATCCGGAAGCTTAAGTCCCACTGCAGCGCTTCGGCAGATTTGCCAACGCCTGCAGTACGAACGATCAGACCCATCCCTTCTGGCAGCTCAAGTGCAGAGAGCGCCTCTTTCAGTTCAGTACGGTCATCACCTTCGATGCGACGGGAAATACCGCCAGCACGTGGGTTATTTGGCATCAGCACCAGATAGCTGCCGGCCAGACTGATAAAGGTGGTTAAGGCGGCGCCTTTATTTCCACGTTCTTCTTTATCGATCTGAACAATAACTTCCTGGCCTTCACGCAGTACGTCCTTGATATTAGGGCGACCATGAGAATTGTAATTACTTGGGAAGTATTCGCGGGAGATTTCTTTCAGAGGGAGAAAACCGTGTCTTTCAGCACCGTAATCGACAAATGCTGCTTCAAGACTTGGTTCAATGCGGGTGATCTTGCCTTTATAGATGTTGGCTTTTTTCTGTTCGTGTCCTGGGCTTTCAATATCCAGGTCGTACAGGCGCTGTCCATCCACCAGGGCGACACGCAACTCCTCCTGCTGAGTTGCGTTTATCAACATTCTTTTCATCGTAACTTACTCATTATTCTTACATTAGTGACAAAGCTACGGGCAATAGTAACGCTGGACGCGAGTAACCGATGGCCCCGAGTCTCATCGCAAAAACGTCAACCTCACGGTTGTGGTCTGCTAAGGGGCGCAAAATCTCGGCAGCCTGTTTTTCATATGGAAAAACAGCGCTTTTAAAAAGGGGGGAACCGCCAGTGAGTAACCAGAGTGAACCAATCCCGTCTTGTCGTCCAGGCTGCAACCCGCAGCCCGCTAAATGCCTGATTGCACAATACGTCTTACGCCATTGCTGCGTGTATGGGCTATCCGGCAAACTTTCTTATTACGCTTTTTTCTTGTTTCACAAGGTTTAGCGAGGAAAAACAGTAGCATTATTCCATTGCTAACCTTGTGATAGCAAGGTGACTTTAATGGCTCTGTGAAGTTTATTCCGGCTTTTATGGCGATTTGCATCTCAATTCCACAAATTGCCCAAAAACTGGTCATAAATCATCAGCCACAAGGGTCACCGTCAGTTAAGCACAGAAAAAGAGGTGGCGCTATCCTGGCGCTCTATTTAGAATCGCCGACCATGAAAACCAATACTCCCGCAGTACGAATGGTGACGATTTCTGCCGATGAGGCAGGACAGCGCATCGATAACTTTTTACGCACGCAGCTCAAAGGCGTGCCGAAAAGCATGATTTATCGCATTTTGCGTAAGGGCGAAGTGCGCGTGAATAAAGGTCGCATCAAGCCAGAATATAAGCTTGTTGCCGGCGATGAGATCCGCATTCCGCCGGTTCGCGTGGCAGAACGTGAGGAAGAGGCGATTTCGCCGAAGCTGGATAAAGTTGCGGCCTTAGCCCACGCCATCGTCTATGAAGATGATTACATCCTGGTGATGAACAAACCGTCCGGCACCGCCGTGCACGGTGGCAGCGGCCTGAGCTTCGGGGTAATCGAAGGATTACGCGCCCTCAGACCCGAAGCCCGTTTCCTCGAACTGGTACATCGCCTTGACCGTGATACCTCGGGCATCCTGCTGGTCGCCAAAAAGCGTTCAGCACTGCGCTCGCTGCATGAGCAGTTGAGAGAGAAGGGGATGCAGAAGGATTATCTGGCGCTGGTTCGGGGTTCTTGGCCATCGCATATCAAAGCCGTACAGGCACCACTGCTGAAGAATATTTTGCAAAGCGGTGAGCGTATTGTGCGCGTGAATAGCGAAGGCAAGCCGTCTGAAACGCGTTTCAAGGTTGAAGAGCGCTATGCGCATGCCACATTGGTTAAAGCCAGCCCCATCACCGGGCGAACCCACCAGATCCGCGTTCATACGCTGCACGCGGGCCATCCGATTGCTTTTGACGATCGCTATGGCGAGCGCGATTTTGATGCGCAGCTTGCGGGTACGGGTCTGAAAAGGCTGTTCCTGCATGCGGCTGCGTTGAAGTTCACCCATCCAAATACCGGTGAAGTGATGCGTGTCGAAGCGCCGCTCGACAATGAGCTGAAGCACTGCCTGGAAGTTCTGCGCAAAACCGCACCGGCGAAGTAGCCGTGGATTAGGTGGCGGATAGACAGTGCTAAAGTACTTAGCGTCGCTTTTGCACTGTGTTGCCCGATTCAAACGGGCAACACTGGCGCTTTTTCAATTCCTTAGCGGATCGATTCCGGCCGCACGTAACATCTCGCAAAGCGCAATCAGTGGTAGCCCGACCAGGGTATTGGGATCGCGGCCGGAAAGTCGGTCGAACAGCGTGATCCCCAACCCTTCGCTTTTAAAACTCCCCGCGCAGTTCAGTGGCTGCTCTTTTGCCACATAACTCACGATCTCCTCATCGGATAAGGGACGAAAATCGACGTTAAACGGCTCACAAATCACCTGTAACTGCTGAGAACCACTGTCGTACAGCGCCAGACCGGTATAAAAAATCACGCTGTGGCCGCTGGCCTGGCGTAATTGCTGATGCGCATTGTCGGCCGTATGCGGCTTCCCGGTTATTTTTCCGTCAATCACGCAGACCTGATCGGAGCCGATAATCAGATGATCCGGGTAGGTTTCCGCCAGCGCCTGCGCCTTGGCACCGGCGAGTCGCATCACAAGATCGGTAGCGGATTCATCAAGTTGCGCGCTTTCGTCAACCTCGGGTGCGGCAGTGATAAACGGGATCCCCAACTTTTCCAGCAGGGACTTTCTGAAAGGGGAGGTTGAAGCAAGCACCAGTCGTGTCATATTTTTTTCCAGAATAGATAGCGAATCAGTTCAAGGCATTTTAAACTGTGCGCCGCATTGGATGCGAATATTGGGTGAAAGATGCTGTAAACCGGCCTTTTTCTTTGACTCTATCTCGTTTGAAAGTTAATATGCGCGCCCTATGCAAAAAGTGAAATTACCCCTGACTCTCGATCCGGTTCGTACCGCTCAAAAGCGCCTTGATTATCAGGGTGTTTACACCCCTGAACAGGTGGAGCGTATTACCGAATCGGTAGTGAGTGTGGACAGTGATGTAGAGTGCTCGATGTCGTTCGCCATCGACAATCAGCGGTTAGCAGTATTTAACGGTACTGCGGCGGTCTCCGTAACCCTGTGTTGTCAACGCTGCAACAAGACATTTCCGCATCAGGTCCACGTGACGTATTGTTTCAGCCCGATCGTTACTGACGAGCAGGCTGAGGCACTGCCGGAAGCGTACGAGCCGGTCGAGGTCAACGAGTTTGGTGAAATCGATCTGCTGGCGGTGGTTGAAGATGAAATTATCCTCGCCCTGCCTGTCGTTCCGGTGCATGATTCTGAACACTGTGAAGTGTCCGAGGCGGACATGGTCTTTGGCAAGCTGCCTGCAGAGGCAGAAAAACCAAACCCATTTGCCGTATTAGCCAGTTTAAAGCGTAAGTAATAGGAGTAAGGTCCATGGCCGTACAACAGAATAAACCAACCCGTTCCAAGCGTGGCATGCGTCGTTCACACGATGCCCTGACCACAGCATCTCTTTCCGTAGATAAAGTTTCTGGCGAAACGCATCTGCGTCACCACATCACTGCGGATGGTTACTACCGCGGTCGCAAGGTCATCGTTAAGTAGTTCTTGCGGATACGCAAGGCGATACTTTGCCACGTCTGACCCTGGCGATAGATGCCATGGGCGGGGACTTCGGTCCCTGCGTGACAGTGCCTGCTGCAATGCAGGCACTGGCCTCTAACACACAGCTGCATCTTCTTCTGGTCGGCGATCCCGACAACATCTCGTCATTTCTCGCAAAAGCTGATTCTGCCTTGTTGGCACGTCTGCAGGTGATCCCTGCTGAGTCGGTTATTGCCAGTGATGCCAAACCCTCACAGGCCATTCGCCACAGCCGTGGCACGTCCATGCGTGTGGCGCTTGAGCTGGTGAAAGAAGGGCGGGCGCAGGCCTGTATCAGCGCCGGAAATACCGGTGCGCTGATGGGCCTGGCAAAAATGATGCTCAAGCCGCTGGACGGTATTGAGCGCCCGGCGCTGATGACGGTATTACCGAATCAGCTCAAGGGTAAAACCGTGGTGTTGGATCTGGGCGCTAACGTCGAGTCCGACAGCGCGATGCTGGTACAATTTGCAGTGATGGGCGCGGTGATGGCGGAAGAAGTTCTGTCGATACACTCTCCCCGCGTGGCGTTGCTGAATATTGGTCAGGAAGAGACCAAAGGGTTAAGCAGTATTCGCGATGCCGCAGTTATCCTGCGTGCATCGCCAGAAATTAACTATATTGGATACCTCGAAGGCAACGATCTTCTTACCGGGAAAACGGACGTGATGGTCTGCGATGGTTTTGTGGGCAACGTCACCCTGAAAACCATGGAAGGCGTGGTAAGAATGTTTCTTTCGCTGTTGAAATCACAGGGCGAAGGTAAAAAAAGGGCCTGGTGGATGACGCTGCTGGCACGTTTGATAAAAAAACGTCTGGAAAAGCGCTTCGGCCACCTCAACCCCGACCAGTACAATGGCGCCTGTCTGTTAGGATTGCGCGGCACGGTGATTAAGAGTCACGGTGCGGCCAATCAACGCGCATTCACTGCGGCGATCGAACAGGCAGAGCAGGCGGTGGCGCGGCAAGTCCCAGAGCGGATTGCTGCCCGCCTTCAAGCTGTATTACCTAAGAGTGAATGACGTACATGTATACGAAGATTATCGGTACAGGCAGCTATTTGCCTGAACAGGTGCGGACTAACGCCGATCTGGAAAAAATGGTGGATACATCGGACGAGTGGATTGTCACCCGCACCGGTATCCGTGAACGTCGCATTGCCGGGCCGGATGAAACCGTTGCCTCAATGGGTTTCCACGCCGCAGAACGCGCGCTGGAAATGGCCGGCATTGATAAAAATGATATCGGACTGATTGTGGTGGCGACGACCTCCTCCAGCCACGCCTTCCCAAGCTCAGCCTGCATGATCCAGCAACTGCTGGAGATTGAAGATGCCGCGTCTTTTGACCTTGCGGCCGCCTGTGCAGGCTTCACCTACGCCCTGAGCGTGGCTGACCAGTACATCAAGAACGGCGCGGTAAAAAATGCGCTGGTGATTGGTGCTGACGTGTTGGCACGCATGCTCGATCCTGAAGATCGTGGCACCATCATCCTGTTTGGTGATGGCGCTGGCGCGGTGGTGTTAGGTGCCAGCGAAGAACAAGGCATCATCTCGACCCATCTCCACGCTGATGGCCGTTACGGCCAGTTGTTGACCCTGTCTAATCAGGATCGTCAGAACCAGCAGCAGCCTTCCTACGTGACCATGGCCGGTAACGAAGTGTTCAAAGTGGCTGTTACCGAGCTTGCGCATATCGTTGAAGAGACGCTGCAGGCCAATAACCTCGAGCGTGAAGCCATTGACTGGCTGGTTCCGCATCAGGCCAACCTGCGTATTATCAGTGCCACCGCCCGCAAGTTGGGTATGGGCATGGAGAAAGTGGTGGTTACGCTCGATCGTCACGGCAATACCTCCGCCGCTTCCGTGCCTACCGCACTGGATGAGGCCGTGCGTGATGGTCGCATTCAACGTGGTCAGCTTATTCTGCTGGAAGCCTTCGGCGGTGGATTCACCTGGGGCTCGGCGCTGGTTCGTTTTTGATTAAGGATTTCACAATGACGCAATTTGCTATGGTTTTTCCGGGACAGGGCTCCCAGACGGTAGGCATGCTGGCTGAGCTGGCTGCAGAGAATCCGCTGGTTGAGAAAACCTTCGCCGAAGCCTCCGCTGCGCTGGGTTACGACCTGTGGGCACTGGTGCAGCAGGGACCTGTAGAAGAACTGAACAAAACCTGGCAGACCCAACCGGCTTTGCTGGCTGCATCTGTTGCTATTTTCCGCGTTTGGCAGGAAAAAGGCGGTAAGATGCCTGCAATGCTGGCGGGACACAGCCTGGGCGAGTATAGTGCGCTGGTTTGTGCAGGTGTGATCGCCTTTGAAGAAGCGATCAAACTGGTTGAATTGCGTGGCAAACTGATGCAGGAAGCGGTGCCAGAAGGCACGGGCGCCATGCAGGCTATTATCGGTCTGGATGATGCGTCAATCGCGAAAGCGTGTGAAGAGTCGGCTCAGGGGCAGGTTGTCTCACCGGTAAACTTCAACTCGCCTGGTCAGGTTGTGATTGCAGGAAATAAAGAAGCGGTAGAACGCGCTGGCGCAGCCTGTAAGGCTGCCGGTGCCAAACGTGCTCTGCCGTTGCCTGTGAGCGTACCTTCTCACTGTGCACTGATGAAACCCGCAGCCGATAAACTGGCTGTTGCGCTGGAAAAATTGACCTTCAACGCCCCGACATTCCCGGTGGTTAACAACGTTGATGTGCAGTGCGAAACCTCAGCAGAGGCCATTCGTAGCGCGCTGGTTCGTCAGCTGTACAACCCGGTCCGTTGGACTGAGTGTGTGGAGTTTATGGCGCAGGAAGGCGTGACGTCACTGCTGGAAGTTGGCCCTGGTAAGGTGCTGACAGGCCTGACGAAGCGTATTGTTGACACCCTGACTGCGGCTCCGGTAAACGATCCGGCCAGCCTGTCAGCGGCGCTTTAACAGTAGACGAGGATGAACATGAGCTTTGAAGGAAAAATCGCACTGGTTACCGGTGCAAGTCGCGGCATTGGCCGTGCTATCGCAGAAACATTGGTAGCACGCGGCGCGAAAGTTGTCGGTACAGCGACCAGCCAAAGTGGTGCGGACGCCATCAGTGCTTATCTGGGCACCAATGGTAAAGGCCTGCTGCTGAATGTGACTGATAGTGCGTCAATTGATGCGGTGTTAGAAAATATTCGTGCTGAATTTGGCGAAGTGGACATTTTAGTCAATAATGCTGGCATTACGCGTGATAATCTACTGATGCGTATGAAGGATGATGAGTGGCAGGATATCCTGGACACAAACCTGACTTCTGTATTCCGCCTTTCAAAAGCGGTAATGCGCGCTATGATGAAGAAACGCGTAGGCCGAATCATTACCATTGGTTCTGTAGTCGGAACGATGGGTAATGCGGGCCAGGCAAACTACGCAGCAGCAAAAGCGGGTTTGATCGGCTTCAGCAAGTCACTGGCGCGTGAAATCGCGTCACGTGGTATTACCGTTAACGTCGTGGCGCCAGGTTTCATTGAAACCGACATGACGCGCGCGCTGACTGAAGATCAGCGTGCGGGCATTCTAGCGGAAGTGCCAGCGGGTCGCCTCGGCGGCGCGCAGGAAATCGCGAATGCCGTAGCATTTTTAGCCTCCGACGAGGCTGCGTACATCACTGGTGAGACGCTGCACGTCAACGGCGGAATGTATATGGTCTGATAATCACGAAATATATTTGCGTTATTTGCGGTTATACCCGCAAAATAGCGTAAATTCGTGGTTTGACCAGCCGGGATTTAGTTGCATCTTTTTCACCATTTTATACACTACGAAAACCATCGCGAAAGCGAGTTTTGATAGGAAATTTAATAGTATGAGCACTATCGAAGAACGCGTTAAGAAAATCATTGGCGAGCAGCTTGGCGTTAAGCAGGAAGAAGTCGTTAACACTGCCTCTTTTGTAGAAGATCTGGGCGCTGATTCTCTTGATACCGTTGAGCTGGTAATGGCTCTGGAAGAAGAGTTTGATACCGAGATTCCGGACGAAGAAGCTGAGAAAATCACTACTGTTCAGGCTGCTATTGATTACATCAATAATCACCAGGCATAAGTGAGCATCTCCAGGCGGTCATTCGACCGCCTGAGTTTTTTCTGTACACCCCATACTGTTCCATTGTCATTTTTTCCCTCCCTGGAGGACGAACGTGTCTAAGCGTCGTGTAGTTGTGACCGGTCTTGGCATGTTGTCTCCTGTCGGCAATACCGTAGAGTCCACCTGGAATGCTCTTGTTGCCGGTCAGAGTGGCATCAGCCTGATCGACCATTTTGATACTAGTGCCTACGCAACGCGTTTTGCTGGCTTAGTAAAAGATTTTAACTGTGAAGAATTTATCTCGCGCAAAGATCAGCGCAAGATGGATGCCTTCATTCAGTACGGCGTTGTCGCTGGCATTCAAGCCATGCAGGATTCCGGTCTGGTCATTACTGATGAGAACGCCGATCGTATTGGTGCCGCTATTGGCTCCGGTATCGGTGGTCTCGGTCTGATTGAAGAAAACCACGATTCGCTGATCCACGGCGGCCCGCGTAAAATCAGTCCTTTCTTCGTTCCCTCCACGATTGTAAACATGATAGCGGGTCACCTGACTATTATGTTCGGCATGAAAGGTCCAAGCATCGCCATTTCCACAGCCTGTACTTCCGGTGTGCATAACATTGGTCAGGCTGCACGTATCATTGCTTACAATGATGCCGACGTGATGCTGGCAGGCGGTGCCGAGAAGGGCAGTACGCCTTTGGGTATGGGTGGTTTTGGCGCCGCACGTGCGCTTTCAACCCGCAATGACAATCCTGAGGCGGCGAGCCGTCCATGGGATCGCGATCGTGATGGCTTCGTGCTGGGCGATGGTGCTGGTCTGGTGGTGCTTGAAGAGTACGAACACGCGAAAAAGCGTGGCGCGAAAATTTATGCGGAACTGGTTGGTTTCGGCATGAGCAGCGATGCTTACCATATGACGTCACCACCGGAAGATGGTGCAGGTGCCGCTCTGGCAATGAAAAATGCGCTGAGAGATGCGCAGTTGTCACCCGAGCAGATTGGCTATATCAATGCGCACGGCACGTCCACGCCAGCCGGTGATAAAGCTGAAGCCCAGGCAGTGAAAACGGTCTTCGGTGCCAGTGCAGGCAGCGTGATGGTGAGCTCCACCAAATCCATGACCGGTCACCTTTTAGGGGCTGCAGGCGCCGTAGAGTCTATTTTCTCTATTCTTGCCCTGCGCGATCAGGTTATCCCGCCAACCATCAATCTGGATAACCCGGATGTAGGTTGCGATTTGGATTTTGTCCCGTACACAGCACGACAGGTAAAAGGTCTGGAGTACACGTTGTGTAACTCCTTCGGATTTGGCGGAACCAACGGTTCGTTGATTTTCCGTAAAATTTGATTGTTGCCTTACCTTGAAGAAGGCCCGCTCTGCGGGCCTTTTTTGTTGCTAAGCGCACAGCGGGTCGGGATTTTTATCTCTCTATACAATTATGCACAGACAATCGGATGAATCTGCAGCGGCATACAGGGTATCTTTACCGCTATGCGATGTTCACGCAGGGGGAGCAATGGTCTGGATAAATGGCGAGCGGCAGGACAGCCTGCAGGCGCGCGATCGTGCCGTGCAGTTCGGTGACGGCTGTTTCACCACCGCCCGCATTTTGCAGGGTGAAATCGTGATGCTGGAAGCCCACCTGCAGCGCCTTCAACTCGGCTGCGAGCGTCTGATGATCGCCAACGTCGACTGGCCAGCGCTGCAGGATGAAATGCGTTTTGCGGCAGCGACCCGTGCTGATGGCGTGCTGAAAGTGATCCTTTCGCGCGGAGTGGGTGGTCGGGGCTACAGTGCCGCCGGATGCCAACAGCCCTCACGGATGATCTTCCTCTCTGACTATCCCGCGCATTATCATCAGTTACGCAACACCGGCGTGACGCTGGCGTTAAGCTCAATCCGCCTCGGAAGAAACCCACTGCTTGCCGGCATCAAACACCTCAACCGGCTTGAGCAGGTGCTGATCCGTACAGAGCTTGACCAGACTGGCGCAGACGAGGCGCTGGTGCTTGACACTGACGGTAGCCTGGTGGAATGCTGTGCGGCAAATTTGTTCTGGCGTAAGGGAGAGCAGGTGTTTACGCCCGATCTCCGCCATTCAGGGGTGAACGGTATTCAACGCCAGCGGGTCATCCAGCGACTGCGCGAGCTGGGAACCGCCGTGCAGGAAGTCAGCCAGCCGCTTGAAGCACTGGCAGACGCGGACGAAGCGATCATAACCAATGCGCTAATGCCGATCCTGCCGGTGCAGCAGATCGAGAGCTGGCACTATTCCTCGCGGCAGCTGTTTACTCTGTTACACCCTCAAGACGATTAACATGGATATTTCATGACAGTAAAAAGAAAACTCTTCACCGGGATTGTCGTCATCGTCGTGGCGGCCATCGCCTTCAGCTACTGGCAGATCCGCCAGTTTGCCGACTCGGCGCTGACCATTAACAAAGAAACGATCTTCACGCTGCCGGCGGGTTCCGGACGTGTGGTGCTGGAAGCCGAACTTAACCGCCAGCATATCGTGCCGCAAACGGTCTGGTTTGGCTGGCTGTTGAAGCTGGAGTCGGAACTGGCGAAGTTTAAAGCCGGGACCTATCGCTTCCCCCAGGGCATGACCGTCAGGCAGATGCTCGATCTGCTGGCCAGCGGGAAAGAAGCTCAGTTCCCGTTACGTTTGGTTGAAGGGCAGCGTTTGCAGGAGTGGCTGGCACAGCTGCGTGCAGCGCCTTATATCAAGCACACGCTGTCTGACGATAAGCTGGCGACCGTTGCCGCTGCACTGTCATTACCCGAACAGGATGTGGAAGGCTGGCTCTTCCCGGACACCTATGCCTATACCGCCAATACCACCGACGTGGCGCTGCTGAAGCGGGCTAACGAGCGGATGGTGAAACTGGTGGATAACCAGTGGCAGGGCAGAATGGATGGCCTGCCGTATAAAGACAAAAACGATCTGGTTACCATGGCATCGATCGTCGAAAAAGAGACGGCCTTAAGCGACGAACGCAGTAAGGTTGCCTCGGTGTTTATCAATCGCCTGCGCGTCGGTATGCGTTTGCAGACCGATCCCACGGTGATTTACGGCATGGGCGACAGCTACAAAGGCACCCTGACGCGTAAAGACCTGGACACGCCAACCCCTTACAATACCTACGTCATTGCCGGTATGCCGCCAGGGCCGATTGCCATGCCGAGCAAAGCCTCACTGGAAGCGGCTGCGCATCCGGTGAAAACGGACTTCCTCTATTTTGTCGCAGACGGCAAAGGTGGACACACGTTTACCACTAATCTGGCCAGCCATAATCGCGCGGTTCAGGCGTGGCGTCTTGCGGTGAAGGAAAAAAATGGACAGTAAATTTATCGTCATCGAAGGGCTGGAAGGGGCAGGTAAAACCACCGCCCGTGATGTGGTGGTCGCCACGCTGCGTGAGCAGGGCATCAGTGACATCGTGTTCACACGCGAGCCGGGCGGCACGCCGCTGGCGGAAAAGCTTCGTGACCTGATCAAGCAGGGCATTGATGGTGAGCGGGTGACGGATCAGGCTGAACTGCTGATGCTGTATGCCGCGCGCGTTCAGCTGGTTGAAAACGTGATCAAACCTGCGCTGGCCACAGGGGCCTGGGTCGTGGGCGATCGTCACGATCTCTCTTCCCAGGCGTATCAGGGCGGCGGACGCGGCATGGACATTGCGCTGATGAGCCAGCTGAAACACAACGTGCTCGGCGAGTTTGCGCCAGATATGACGATCTATCTCGACGTGACGCCTGAAATTGGCCTGCAGCGCGCCAGAGCCCGTGGTGAACTGGATCGCATCGAGCTGGAGTCGCTGAACTTCTTTATCCGCACCCGTCAGCGTTATCTGGAGCTGGCCGCCAGCGACAGCAGGATCAAAACGGTTGATGCCACGCAGTCCATTGAGCAGGTCAGCGCCTCGATCCGTCAGGTGCTGGTGGCATGGCTGAAGGAACAGCGATGATCTGGTATCCGTGGCTGAACCAGCCCTATCGTCAGATCCTCAGCCAGCATCAGGCAGGGCGTGGTCATCACGCATTGCTGCTGCAGGCGCTGCCGGGGATGGGCGATGCCTCGCTGGTGTGGGGCATCAGCCGCTGGCTGATGTGCCAGCGCCGTGACGGGTTGAAAAGCTGCGGTGAATGCCATGCCTGCCAGCTGATGCAGGCGCACACCCATCCGGACTGGTACAGTCTGGAAGCGGAAAAGGGCAAGAGTTCGATCGGCATCGATGCGGTACGCAGCATCACCGAGAAGCTCTACCACCATGCTCAGCAGGGTGGTGCGAAGGTGGTGTGGATCCCGGATGCGGCTCAGCTGACCGAAGCGGCGGCGAATGCGCTGCTGAAAACGCTGGAAGAGCCGCCCAAAAATACCTGGTTCCTGCTCTGCAGCCAGCAGCCTGCGCAACTGCTGGCGACGCTGCGCAGTCGCTGCCTTAACTTTCATCTTTCTCCACCGGATGAGGCGCAAAGCCTTAACTGGCTGCTGAAGCAGGTCTCCACTACGGAACAGGATGGTATAACCGCTTTACGTCTCAGTGGCGGTGCGCCGGCGGCGGCGCTCAGTCTGTTAGAAGAAAAGCGCTGGGCGGCCCGCCAGTCGCTGTGTAACGCACTACCGACCGCATTGCGCGAGGATATGCTAAGCTTGCTGCCCGCGCTGAACACTGATGATGCCGCGCAGCGCACCGGCTGGCTGTGTGCCTTACTGGTCGATGCATTGAAATGGCAGCAGGGTGGGGGCCAATATATTGCCAACGTCGATCGGCAAGCGCTGATTGCTGATATGGCCCTGCAACTGCCGACCAGCGCACTGCATGAAAGCGTACGCCAGTGGATGGTCTGCCGCGATCGTCTGCTTAACGTGGTTGCCGTAAACCGTGAATTATTACTGACCGACCAGCTGCTGGGATGGGAGCAAATGCTTAACCCGGCGGCATCTGGTCAGACTGAATAGAGAAGAATGATGTTTTTAGTTGATTCGCACTGCCATCTTGATGGACTGGATTATGACACCTTGCACAACGATGTCAGCGATGTGCTGGCGAAAGCCGCCGCGCGCGATGTGAAATTTATGCTGGCGGTCGCCACCACGCTGCCGGGTTATAAATCGATGGTTGAGCTGATTGGCGATCGCCCGAACGTTGCCTACTCCTGCGGCGTTCATCCGCTGAATCAGGAACAGCCCTATGACTTTGCCGAACTGCGCCAGCTGGCTGCAGACGAGCGGGTGGTCGCCATGGGTGAAACGGGCCTCGATTACTTTTATCAGAAAGAGACTAAGGAGCAGCAGCAGGCATCTTTCCGCGAGCATATCCGCATCGGACGCGATCTGAACAAACCGGTGATCGTCCATACGCGTGATGCGCGTGAAGACACGCTGGCGATCCTGAAAGAAGAGAAGGTGGAAGGCTGTGGCGGCGTGCTGCACTGCTTTACTGAAGATCGTGAAACGGCCGGCAAACTGTTGGATATGGGGTTCTATATCTCGTTCTCGGGCATCGCCACCTTCCGCAATGCGGAGAGCATCCGCGAAGCGGCACGCTACGTGCCACTCGATCGTATGCTGGTCGAGACGGATTCACCGTACCTGGCGCCGGTGCCGTTCCGGGGTAAAGAGAATCAGCCCGCTTACACACGGGATGTTGCCGAATATATGGCGGTGGTCAAAGGCGTCAGCATTGAGCAAATGGCGGAAGCCACCACCAGGAACTTTTCCGATCTGTTCCACGTGCCGCTCTCCCGGTTAACCGACGCCTGACAACGGCGTTCACTTCAGCCGGCAGCGGCTGTTGATGCAATGCCGCATCGCCCTTAAGGGTGATGCGGTTTTTTATTGTGCAAAACCTGGCATTTTCTGGCCATTTGAACTAGCCGATGTGCAAAGCTTCGATGAAACGTGACGCTCATCAAACTAAATTTCAGCGATTTATTTTACTCTTCGTAATAAATACCGAGAACGCTAAGACGTTCCGAAAATAGCGGGGATCTCCCCTCCGTTATCACGCGTAACGCGCGTAAAACAGCAACCATACTCAGGAGCTCCACACTATGTTTAAAAATGCCTTTGCCAACCTGCAAAAGGTCGGCAAATCGCTGATGCTGCCGGTGTCGGTTTTGCCGATAGCCGGTATTCTGCTGGGCGTTGGTTCTGCCAACTTCAGCTGGTTGCCTGCCGTGGTTTCTCACGTCATGGCGGAAGCCGGTGGTTCAGTCTTCGCCAATATGCCGTTAATCTTCGCGATTGGCGTGGCGCTGGGCTTCACTAATAATGACGGCGTTTCGGCACTGGCCGCCGTCGTTGCCTATGGCATCATGGTGAAAACCATGGCAGTCGTTGCGCCGCTGGTGCTGCATTTACCGCCTGCGGAAATCGAAGCCAAACATTTGGCGGATACCGGCGTGCTCGGTGGCATCATTGCCGGTTCGATTGCGGCATACATGTTTAACCGCTTCTACCGTATCAAGTTGCCAGAGTATCTGGGCTTCTTTGCCGGTAAACGCTTTGTGCCGATTATCTCTGGCTTCACGGCAATCTTCCTGGGTGTGGCGCTCTCCTTTGTCTGGCCACCGATTGGAACGGCGATTCAGGACTTCTCACAATGGGCGGCTTACCAGAACCCAGTTGTTGCTTTCGGCCTGTATGGTCTGATTGAGCGTACGCTGGTGCCGTTTGGCCTGCACCATATCTGGAACGTTCCTTTCCAGATGCAAATTGGTGAGTTTACCAATGCGGCGGGTCAGGTATTCCACGGTGATATCCCACGCTATATGGCGGGTGACCCAACGGCGGGCAAACTCTCCGGCGGCTTCCTGTTTAAAATGTACGGTCTGCCAGCGGCGGCTATCGCTATCTGGCATTCAGCGAAACCAGAGAACCGCGCCAAAGTGGGCGGCATCATGATCTCCGCTGCACTGACCTCGTTCCTGACCGGCATCACCGAACCGATTGAGTTCTCATTCATGTTTGTGGCCCCGGTGCTGTACGCCATCCACATTCTGCTGGCCGGTCTGGCGTTCCCAATCTGTATCCTGTTAGGAATGCGTGATGGCACCAGCTTCTCGCACGGCCTGATCGACTTTGTGGTGCTCAGTGGTAACAGCAGCAAAATCTGGCTGTTCCCGGTGGTTGGTGTCATTTATGGCCTGATTTATTACACCGTATTCCGCTTTGTGATCACCAAATTCAACCTGAAAACGCCAGGTCGTGAAGAGACTACCGCGGAGCAAACGGTGGGTAACGCCAGTGAGATGGCCGGTAATCTGGTCGCAGCCTTTGGCGGCAAAGAGAACATCACCAATCTGGACGCCTGTATTACCCGTCTGCGTGTCAGCGTGGCGGACGTGACCAAAGTCGACCAGCCTGGCCTGAAAAAATTAGGCGCGGCGGGCGTGGTAATTGCCGGGTCCGGTGTTCAGGCCATTTTTGGCACTAAATCCGATAACCTGAAAACCGATATGGATGATTATATCCGTAACAGCTAAGGGTTTATTCCGTGATGAGAGGGGAGCTGAGGCTCCCCTTTTTTGTACCCGTACATGCTGAATGCTGACATGCCAGGCGATTAGCGTAAGAAATGTCACGGGAAGGTTGAAAGAAAACGGCTAACTCACTCATACTGCCTGAACTCTACTTTTCGTTAAGGAAGTGACTGATGGCAGAAGAAACGATTTTCAGTAAAATTATCCGCCGTGAAATCCCGGCTGACATCGTCTATCAGGATGAGCTGGTGACCGCCTTCCGTGATATCTCGCCAAAAGCGCCCACCCATATTCTGATCATTCCCAATATTGTGATCCCTACCGCTAACGATGCGGTGCCAGGCCATGAAGCGGCACTGGGCAGGATGATCACCGTTGCGGCTAAAATTGCCAAAGATCAGGGCATTGCCGAAGATGGCTACCGCCTGATCATGAACTGCAATAAACACGGCGGGCAGGAGGTTTATCATATCCACTTCCATCTCGTCGGTGGTCGTCCTTTAGGCCCAATGCTGGCTAACTAGCCCTCTGATACGGACACACCTCACTATGCGGGCGATTGCCACAGGCATAACGTTACTGGCGCTGCTCAGCGGATGCAGCAGCGCTCCAACCACCATCAATACCTCGCAGTCCCTGGTGATGGAGTCATCGGTCCTTTCAGCCGGGATCACCACCGATCAGCCGGTGATGTCCGAAAATGAAGGGCAGCAGCGGGCCTCCTCGGTGCTTTATAATCAGCAGGTGAAGCCGGTAACCGTTCACTACCGTTTCTACTGGTATGATGACAAAGGTCTGGAAATCACCCCGTTTGAAGCCCCGCGCACCACCACCGTGGCCGCCAATGGCAATATTGAAATATCATCGCAAACCGGTAACCTGACGGCGAGCAAAGTCAGGCTCTATTTGTATCTTTAGGAGTTATTGCGTGGAAAGGAAGTTAATCAAACTCTCGGGTGTCGTGTTACTGGCGCTGATCCTGGCGGGCTGTGTGAATGAACAGCAGCAACCGCAGAAGCCTGCGCCGGTCGAGCCGGTGCAGCCGACTCAGCCAGTCCAACCGCCTGTTGAGCCACCGCCAGCGGAAACCGTACCACAGCCGCCGAAGTTCCAGTCCATTAACTGGGATGCCAGCGTCTCGCCATTGATTGCGCAGATGTTGAAAGCCGATGGCGTCACCGCCGGCAGCGTTCTGCTGGTGGATGGGGTGAAAAACAGCACCAACGGCAGCCTGCAAATCTCTAAAGCTACCGCTGCGCTGCACACGGCACTGGATAATAATACCCAGTTCACGCTGGTCACACCGCAGCAGCTAGCGACCGCCAAGCAGACGCTGGGCCTCTCGGCAGAAGACAGCCTGGGCTCACGCAGTAAAGCAGTGGGTCTGGCGCGTATTGTTGGTGCGCAGTATGTGTTGTACAGCAACGTACAGGGCGATGTGAAAACGCCTTCGCTGCAAATGCAGCTGATGCTGGTGCAGACAGGTGAAATCATCTGGTCAGGCAACGGTGTCGTCCAGCATTGATCCGGCGCTTGCCAGGCTGATCACCCAACAGTTTCCGGCGGCGCAAACCGCCGGTTCTTTTTTTCCGCTGACCGGACTCACCGGCCAGACCGGAAAAGTGGTGGTGGGCGATCTGACCTTGCTGGCTCGCCATCAGCGAAAAGCCGAGCCTGTTCCCGGCGTCGATCGCCATCGCGAGTACCATATTCTGCGTAAACTCTCAGGCAGCGGGCTTGCACCAGCGGTGCAGGGTTTTAACGCAGAGTGGTTACTGCTGGGCTGGCAGCCGGGCGACGCGCTGGATCGGCAGGGGTTTATTCAGCACCTTGAGGCGGTTGCCTTAAAGGTGGCCACCTTGCACGCGCAGCCACTGAGCGGCTACCGGCTTTCTCTGCTGTCGCTGTTACAGCAATACTGGCAGTTAAGTTGCCCGACGCGACGCCATCATGGCTGGCTGCGGGCGCTTAAAAAGTGCCAACAGCAGGGCGAGCCCAGGCCGCTGCGGCTGGCGTTACTGCATATGGATATCCATGGCGGCAACGTCATCCGTCATCGGGACAGCCTGCAGCTTATCGACTGGGAATACGCCAGCGATGGCGATGTGGCGCTGGAGCTGGCGGCGATAGTGGCGGGCAACGGCCTCAACCAGCAACAACAACAGCAGCTAACGGCTTGCTATGCAGCGCAACAGAATCTTAACCAGCAGGCGCTGACGCAGCAGATGCAACGCTGGCAGCCGTGGCTGCGGCTGCTGATGGCCAGCTGGTATGAGCTGCGCTGGCAGCAGACTCAACAACCGATGTTTTACACGCTGGCAGCAGAAGCCTGGCAGCGGGTGTTATCAGATTAAGAGGTGAAGTGTGGGACCGGTAATGTTAGACGTGCTCGGCTACGAGCTCGATGCAGAAGAGCGTGAGATTTTACAGCACCCGCTGGTCGGCGGCTTGATCCTGTTTAGCCGTAATTATCACGATCCTGCGCAGCTGGCCGAACTGGTCAGGCAAATTCGCGCGGCTTCGCGCAACCGGCTGGTGGTTGCCGTCGATCAGGAAGGCGGACGCGTTCAGCGCTTTCGTGAGGGCTTTACCCGCCTGCCCGCTATGCAGTCTTTCTTTGCGCTGAATGACGAAGCGAAAGCCGGCGAGCTGGCTCAGCAGGCCGGCTGGTTAATGGCCTCAGAAATGATCGCCATGGATATCGACATCAGCTTTGCGCCGGTGCTGGATATCGGCCACGGCAGCGCGGCGATTGGTGAGCGCAGCTTCCATGAAGATCCGGCCATTGCTTTACGTATGGCGCGTCAGTTTATCCGCGGGATGCACGACGCGGGCATGAAAACCACCGGCAAACATTTCCCCGGCCATGGTGCGGTCAGTGCCGATTCGCACAAAGAGACGCCGCGTGATGACCGCAGCGAGCAGGAAATCCGCCAGCACGACATGCAGATTTTCAAACAGCTGATTGAAGAGCAGGCATTGGATGCGATCATGCCGGCGCATGTTATCTATACTCAGATCGATCCCCGCCCGGCAAGCGGATCGTCCCACTGGTTACAGACCGTGCTTCGCGGCGAGTTAGGGTATGACGGCGTGATTTTCTCGGACGATCTGTCGATGGAAGGTGCGGCGATTATGGGCAGCTACGCAGCGCGTGGTCAGGCATCGCTGGATGCCGGCTGCGATATGATTCTGGTCTGCAATAATCGTCAAGGTGCGGTCAGCGTGTTGGATAATCTGTCGCCGATCAACGCCGAACGCGTCAGCCGGTTGTATCATCGGGGAACATTTACCCGCCAGCAGCTGCTGGATTCGCCTCGCTGGAAAGAGGCGAACAAGGCCCTGACCGCGCTGCAATCGCGCTGGCTGGAGCAAAAAGGCAGCTGACGGCAATTCTCAACGAGGATGGCGATGATCATTTATCTGCACGGTTTTGATTCCACCAGCCCGGGGAACCATGAAAAGGTTCTCCAGCTGCAGTTTATTGACCCCGATGTGCGCTTGCTGAGCTATAGCACGTTGCATCCCAAGCATGATATGCAGTATCTGCTGAATGAGACCGATAAACTGCTGCGCAGCACTGACGATGAAAGGCCGTTGATTTGCGGCGTGGGCTTGGGGGGCTTCTGGGCCGAGCGCATTGGTTTTCTCAGCGATATCCGCCAGGTCATTTTCAATCCGAACCTCTGGCCTGAAGAGAACATGGTGGGGAAAATCAATCGCCCGGAAGAGTATGTCGATCTGGCGACGAAATGCGTCAGTAATTTCCGCGAGAAGAACCGTGACCGTTGCCTGGCCATTCTCTCACGCAACGATGACGCGCTGGACAGTCAGCGTTCGGCTGAAGCATTGCAAAGCACCTATGAGATTATTTGGGACGACGTGCAGGGCCATAAATTCAAAAATATCGCGCAACATCTGCAACGCATCAAAGCTTTTAAAACCCTCGGTTAACGCTTAAGGGCGCGGTCATTTGGCTGCGTCCTGCCCCTTATTTCTTCGTACTATTCAGAGATCGTTGGTAAAAATTGACCTGCATCAATTTTAAGAGATCTCTGCTTCATCCCCGTGCTATTCTGCCAGCAGATAGCGAATTAAACTCGCCAACCCTATGTTTACTAAGGATATTAATTTAACCTTTAGTTAACGATCGGTTCACAATTTAAGGGGGTCAATTGACTACACCACTGAAGAAAATTGTCATTATTGGCGGAGGGGCAGGTGGACTTGAACTTGCTACTCAGCTGGGTCACAAGTTGGGGCGTAAGAAAAAGGCTGAAATCACGCTGGTCGATCGTAACACCAGTCACCTGTGGAAACCGCTGCTGCATGAAGTGGCCACCGGATCGCTGGATGAAGGGATTGATGGACTGAGCTACCTGGCACATGCCCGCAATCACGGTTTTCAGTTCCAGCTGGGCACGCTGACGGATATTGACCGCGAAGGCAAACGCCTGCAGCTGTCTGAGATCCGCGATGCGCAGGGTGAGCTGTTGGTCCCTGAACGTGAACTGGCTTATGACACCCTGGTGATGGCGCTGGGCAGTACCTCTAACGACTTTGGTACGCCGGGCGTAAAAGACCACTGCATTTTCCTTGATAACCCGCACCAGGCGCGTCGTTTTCACAATGAAATGCTCAACCTGTTCCTGAAATTCTCTTCCAGTGAAGGGCCGCAGGACACAGTGAACATCGCCATTGTTGGCGCAGGTGCCACCGGCGTTGAGCTGTCGGCCGAGCTGCATAACGCGGTCAAACAGCTGCACAGCTACGGTTACAAAGGGCTGGATAACAGCGCGTTGAACGTCACGCTGGTGGAAGCCGGTGAGCGTATTCTGCCAGCGCTGCCGCCACGTATCTCCACCGCGGCGCATCAGGAACTGACCAAGCTGGGCGTGCGGGTATTAACGCAGACCATGGTTACCAGCGCCGATAAAAAAGGGCTCAACACCAAATCGGGCGAGTATATCGATGCCGATCTGATGGTGTGGGCAGCGGGTATCAAAGCGCCTGACTTTATGAAAGAGATTGGCGGTCTGGAAACTAACCGCATCAATCAGCTGGTGGTGAAGCCAACGCTGCAAACCACGCTGGATGACAGCATCTTCGCCATTGGTGACTGTGCGTCCTGCGCACTGCCATCCGGCGGATTTGTGCCGCCGCGCGCGCAGTCTGCTCACCAGATGGCTTCGCTGGTGCTGGGTAACATCCTGGCGCAAATTAAAAGCCAGAGCCTGAAATCCTATGTCTATAAGGATCACGGTTCGCTGGTGTCGCTCTCTCGCTTCAGTACGGTGGGAAGCCTGATGGGTAACCTGATGCGCGGCTCGATGATGGTGGAAGGACGCATTGCGCGTTTCGTTTACATCTCGCTGTACCGTATGCACCAGGTGGCGCTGCACGGCTACTTTAAAACCGGCCTGATGATGCTGGTTGGCAGCATTAATCGGGTGATCCGTCCGCGTCTGAAAATGCACTGATCGCAATTTAGTCGTTGTAGTACCACAGTATTTGCAAGCATCAAGGCTTATAGTGACGCGTTTACTATAAGCCTTTCTTCTTTTACCGCCCCGCAAAGCCGTCGATCGGAACACTCTTAAAAGCTTTCTCTTATGGTAACTGGACGTGATTTCGTCCGGTATTCTTATTGTCACAATTGGTCCTGATGCGCAAAATTACCCCAACACCACATGGCGCGTCGCGCACGCCAGGTAATGGTCTCTGCCACGGAATGGGCTGCAGGCTAAATTGCGCGGTAACAATTTCAGGAGAACGTCCTGTGAATAAATCAATGTTGGCAGGTATTGGAATTGGTGTGGCAGCGGCCCTGGGCGTCGCTGCTGTTGCAGGCATGAACGTTTTTGATCGCAGCCCGCAGTATGCGCAGGTGCTTTCCGCAACACCAATCAAAGAAACGACCAAAAACCCCCGTCAGGAATGTCGTAACGTGACGCTGACACACCGTCGCGCCGTGCAGGATGAGCACCGTATTGCCGGTTCAGTACTGGGCGCGGTAGCGGGTGGCGTGTTGGGCCATCAGTTTGGCGGCGGTCGCGGTCGCGACGTGGCAACCGTTGCCGGTGCAGTGGCCGGTGGCTACGGTGGTAATCAGGTGCAGGGCGCACTGCAGGATCGGGATACCTACACCACCACCGAGCAGCGCTGCAAAACCGTCTACGACAAGCAGGAAAAAATGATGGGTTATGACGTTACCTATAAAATCGGTAACGACCAGGGAAAAATCCGTATGGATAACGACCCTGGCACCCGTATCCCGCTGGACAGTAATGGTCAGCTGGTGCTGAACGACAAGGCGTAAAATCCGGCAGTTGACGCCACGCGCGTTGCTGCCTGATAAGATGCTCTGTTGCGGGCATCTCACGGACAGAAAAAAAGCGGCTGATTAGCCGCTTTTTTTATTGCTGAGTCAGGCTCAGGCGGCGTTTGCCAGCACCTGAGCCATAAAGTCACCGACCCATTTCATCCTTAACTTGCGGTCAGCCAGGTCGCGGATAAACTTGATTTTGGTCGGGCCATCAAGGCGCCAGTGCTGCGGTTCCTTCTGCAACAAGCCAATCAACCAGCCTGGATTAGCCAGATTCTTCTCGGCGAACTCAATAAATCCGCCTTTGTCGCTGGCTTCCACCCGACGAATGCCGATCTTCTTCGCCATCAGGCGCAGCGAAGCAGTATCCAGCAGATTACGTGCGGCATCCGGCAACAGGCCAAAGCGATCGATAAGTTCGACTTTCAGATCCTGCAACTCGCCTTCTTCCTGCGCGCTGGCGATGCGTTTGTAGAATGACAGACGGGTGTTCACATCCGGAATGTACTCATCTGGCAACAGCGAAGGCATCCGCAGCTCAATGTCAGTCTGACTGTTGGTCAGATCTTCCAGCGACGGTTCGCGGCCTTCTTTCAGAGCCTCAACGGCATTTTCCAGCAGCTCCATATACAGCGAGAAGCCAATGGTTTCCATCTGTCCGCTTTGTCCTTCACCCAACAGCTCACCCGCGCCACGAATTTCCAGATCGTGGGTCGCCAGCGCAAACCCGGCTCCCAAATCTTCCAGAGAGGCGAGTGCTTCCAGACGTTTGTGCGCATCGGACGTCATCGCTTTCGGATGCGGCGTCATCAGCCAGGCATACGCCTGATGGTGTGAACGTCCCACGCGGCCGCGCAACTGGTGTAACTGCGCCAGACCGAAATGGTCCGCGCGCTCGATGATGATGGTGTTGGCGGTCGGAATATCGATACCGGTTTCGATGATAGTGGTACACACCAGCACGTTAAAGCGCTGATGGTGGAAATCATTCATCACCCGTTCCAGCTCGCGCTCACGCATCTGACCGTGGCCGATGGCCACACGGGCCTCCGGAACCAGTTCAGACAGGCGATTAGCCGCTTTCTCGATGTTTTCAACGTCGTTATACAGATAGTAAACCTGGCCACCCCGCAGCACTTCACGCAGGATAGCTTCGCGCACCACCAGATCGTCGAATTCACGGACGAAGGTTTTTACCGCCAGACGACGCGCCGGTGGCGTGGCAATAATCGACAGGTCGCGCATGCCGCTCATCGCCATATTCAGCGTACGCGGGATTGGCGTGGCGGTCAGCGTCAGGATATCCACATCGGCGCGCATCGCTTTGATGCGTTCCTTATGACGAACGCCGAAGCGGTGCTCTTCATCGACGATCAGCAGCCCTAAATCGCGCCATTTGATCTCATTGGCCAGCAGTTTATGCGTGCCAATAAGAATATCGATTTTGCCTTCTCTGGCCTGCTCAAGGATTGCCGATTGTTCTTTGGCGGTTCGGAAGCGGGAAAGCATCTCAATGCGCACTGGCCAGTTGGCGAAACGGTCGCGGAAGTTATCGTAATGCTGCTGAGCAAGCAGGGTGGTCGGTACCAGCACCGCAACCTGTTTGTGGTTTTCCACCGCCAGGAAGGCGGCACGCATCGCCACTTCCGTTTTACCGAAGCCGACGTCGCCGCACACCAGGCGATCCATCGCCAGCGGCTGGCACATATCGCTGAGCACGGCATTGATTGCCTGCGCCTGGTCTGGGGTGGTTTCGAACGGGAAACTTTCGCAGAACAGCTGATATTGCTCACGATCGTGCTTAAAGGCAAAACCGCTCTTGGCTTCACGCTGGGCGTAAATATCCAGCAGCTCTGCAGCCACATCACGCACTTTCTCGGCGGCTTTCTGCCGCGCCCGGGACCAGGCATCGCTGCCCAGCTTATGCAGCGGCGCGTTCTCATCCGCACCGCCGGCATAGCGGCTAATCAAGTGCAGCGACGACACCGGCACATACAGCTTGGCGTCACCGGCGTAGGTCAGCATCAGGTACTCGGCGGTGATACCGCCGGTTTCCAGCGTGGTCAGCCCGATATAGCGACCCACGCCATGCTCGAGGTGCACCACCGGCTGCCCGGAACGCAGTTCGGCGAGGTTACGGATTAATACATCAGGGTTGATGGTGCGGCGGCTGTCCTGACGACGACGGCTGACGCGTTCGCCCAACAGATCGCCTTCGCAGATAAACGCCCGCTGGCGCAAACCGTCGACGAAGCCTTTTTCGCTGGCACCAATCATCAGATAGTGACCAGCCGCTTCGGCTTCGGCAAATGACTGCACGCCCTGAGGCAAAATTTTAATCCGCGCCAGCAACTCTTGCAGCGCTTCACGGCGGCCTTCACTCTCAACCGAGAAGATTACCGGGCCGCTGAATTCTTCCAGGAAGCGACGCAATGTATCCAGCGGCACTTTGGCCTGCGCCTGCACCGCCAGATCCGGCAGCGGGTGATACTGCAAGTTGGTATTAGCGGCTTTCTTCGGCAGCTCTTCGCTTTTCAACTGCACGCGCGGCCAGTTTTTCAGCTCGCTAAATAGCTCATCGGTGCGCAGCCAGAGCTTTTCTGGCGGCAACAGCGGGCGCATAGGATCCACGCGGCGGCTTTCAAAGCGCGAGGTGACATCTAGCAGGAAACGGTCGGCGCTAACTTCAAGATCGCCGGTATTCACCAGCAGGGTGTTTTCCGGCAGATAGCTGAACAGCGCCGGCAACGGTTGATCGAAGAACAGCGGCTGCCAGTACTCAATGCCGGTCGGCAGCGTGCCTTTGCTCACCTGCTGATAAATGTGTTCGGACTCGCGGCGTACCTCGAAATGTTCCCGCCACTGGGTGCGGAACAGCTCAATTGCCGCTTTGTCGGTCGGGAATTCATGCGCCGGCAGCAGGTTAACCGCCGGAACCTCTTCCAGCGTGCGCTGGCTGTCGACGTCGAACAAGCGCAGGCTGTCGATCTCATCATCAAAGAAGTCGATGCGGTAGGGCTGGTCGCTGCCCATCGGATAGAGATCCAGCAGCGCGCCACGGGTGGCGTATTCGCCATGCTCCATCACCTGATCGACGTGACGGTAACCGGCCTGTTCAAGCTGGCTGCGCAAGGTATCGCGCGACAGGCGCTGGCCTTTCTTCATCACCAGCGCGTGCCCGTGCAGGAAGCTGTGCGGACAAACCCGCTGCAACAGCGTATTCACCGGCAGGATCAGCACACCGCGTTCCATCATCGGCAACTGGTAGAGTGTGGAAAGGCGTGAGGAAATAATGTCCTGATGGGGTGAGAAACTGTCAAAAGGCAGCGTTTCCCAGTCGGCCAGGCTGATCACCGGCTCGGCGGTAAACTGTTTGATCTCATCAACCAGGCGGAGGGCATTTTGCATGTCGGGGGCGATTAACATCACCGGGCCAGGATGGCGTTCGATGATTTCAGCGCATTCCACCGCACAGGCGGCACCGGTCAGTTGACCTAACTGGCGCTGGTCACCTGCTTTTACGGGCAGGGTGTAACGAATGTGTTCAGGCATAATCAGTCAGACGGTCTCTTCGCAAAATGGAGAGCAGGGAACCGTGTTCCCCTTCAGCTAACCGGAGTATACCTCTATTTCGGCGATTGTTGGGTGTAGTGCATCTTAGGTCGGTCAATGTTTGCCCAGATCAGCTCTTTTTCACCGTGATAACTGTGGTTGCCGTCATCCCACTTTACGTAGTAACCCGCGGGTGAATCGCCCTGTTCGAACACGTTCACTACCATGCCTTTGATGTCGCCGGTTTTGTGCCTGACAATGCTGCCTTTAGGATATTTAGACATATTTACTACTCCTGCGCTGACTCTACGGCGATATTGCACTTAACGTATTTCCTCTTTTTGAGAGGGGTTAATAGTAGTGTAAGCCGATTCGCGTCCGACAATTGAGCAATTAGCGGCTGTTTTTTGTGCGATATTGTAGTGGTGAGGGCCATTGTTGCCGTTGCTGACAAAACAAAGCTGCACAGTCAGCGGCTTAGAGGTTCCATAACGCCGGGCTAACCTTTATTATCTTCGATCACTTTTTGCTAACGCTTTGCCAGAAGACGGATTACATGTATCAACCTGTCGCGTTATTTATCGGTCTGCGCTATATGCGTGGACGAGCTTCAGACCGCTTCGGCCGGTTTGTTTCCTGGCTCTCCGCCATTGGCATCACGCTTGGCGTGCTGGCGCTGGTCACCGTGTTATCGGTGATGAACGGTTTTGAGCATGAGCTCGAGAAGAGCACCCTCAATTTGATGCCTCAGGCGCTGATTACCAGCGACAAAGGCTCGATCAATCCGCAACAGCTGCCGGCCGACAGCCTCAAGCTGCAAGGAACGACGAAAATCACGCCGCTGACCACCGGGGATGTGGTGCTGCAAAGCGCCCGCAGCGTGGGCGTGGGGGTGATGCTGGGCATCAACCCGGATGAACCGGATCCCCTTTCGCCTTATCTGGTTAACGTTAAGCAGACCGATCTGCAGCCCGGCAAATATAACGTGATCATTGGTGAACAGCTGGCGACCCAGCTGGGCGTGAAGCGCGGTGAAGAGCTGCGACTGATGGTGCCTTCTGCCAGCCAGTTCACGCCGATGGGCCGCTTGCCGAGCCAGCGTCTGTTTACCGTGGTGGGCACCTTCGCCGCCAACAGTGAGGTGGACGGTTATCAGATTCTGGTAAATCAGCAGGATGCCTCAAGACTGATGCGTTATCCGGCAGGCAACATCACCGGCTGGCGTCTGTGGCTGGATAAGCCGCTACAGGTTGATAGCCTCAGCCAGCAGACGCTGCCGGAAGGGCTGGTATGGAAAGACTGGCGCGAGCGCAAAGGCGAGCTGTTCCAGGCGGTGCGCATGGAGAAAAACATGATGGGCCTGCTACTGAGCCTGATCGTTGCCGTGGCGGCCTTTAACATCATCACCTCGCTGGGGCTGCTGATCATGGAGAAGCAGGGCGAAGTGGCGATCCTGCAAACCCAGGGCTTAACCCGCCGGCAAATTGTGATGGTGTTTATGGTGCAGGGTGCCACCGCAGGCATTGTTGGCTCGGTGCTGGGCGCGCTGCTCGGCGTGCTGTTAGCCAGCCAGCTGAATAACCTGATGCCGTTGATTGGCGCGTTCCTTGATGGCGCGGCGCTGCCGGTAGAAATTTCCATTCCGCAAGTGATCACCATTGTGGTGACGGCGATGGTCGTGGCGCTGCTTTCCACGCTGTATCCTTCATGGCGCGCCGCCGCCGTACAACCCGCTGAGGCTTTACGTTATGAGTAACCCGATTCTGTTGCAGTGCAATGACCTGTGCAAACGCTATCAGGAAGGCAGCGTCCAGACGGATGTGCTGCGCAATGTCTCCTTTAGCGTGGCCCCTGGCGAGATGATGGCGATTGTCGGCAGCTCCGGCTCCGGTAAAAGCACCCTGATGCATCTGCTGGGCGGACTGGATACGCCCACCTCTGGCGATGTGGTGTTTAACGGCAAATCCCTTAACGGCATGAGCTCCTCGGCGAAGGCCGAACTGCGTAACCGCGAGCTGGGCTTTATTTACCAGTTCCACCATCTGTTGCCGGATTTTACGGCGATGGAAAACGTGGCGATGCCGCTGCTGATTGGCAAAGTGGGCAAAGCCGAGGCCGAAGCCAAAGCGATGGAGATGCTGACGGCCGTGGGTCTGGATAAGCGTGCGAAACACCGTCCGTCCGAGCTTTCCGGCGGCGAGCGTCAGCGTGTGGCTATCGCCCGTGCGCTGGTGAACAATCCGCGACTGGTGCTGGCGGATGAGCCCACCGGTAATCTGGATGCCCGCAACGCGGATGCCATTTTCGATCTGCTGGGCGAACTGAACGTGCGTCAGGGCACGGCTTTCCTGGTGGTAACCCACGATTTACATCTTGCCAAGCGGCTTATCCGCCAGATGGAGATGCGTGACGGACAGCTAAGCGGAGACGTGTTACTGGCAGGGAAGGCGTAATGGCGGGCAATCTTTCTCTTCTTCTTGGCCTGCGGTTCAGCCGTGGGCGTCGCCGTAGCGGCATGGTGTCGTTGATCTCGGTGATTTCCACCGTTGGTATTGCGCTGGGCGTTGCGGTACTGATCGTGGGTCTGAGTGCGATGAACGGTTTCGAGCGCGAGCTGAATAACCGTATCCTCGCGGTAGTGCCGCATGGCGAAATCGAGCCGGTCAATCAGCCCTTCACGGGCTGGCAGCAACTGCTGCCGAAGGTAGAGCAGGTGAAAGGCATCGCTGCGGCTGCACCGTACATCAACTTCACCGGGCTGATTGAAAGCGGCGCGAAGCTGCAGGCGGTTCAGGTTAAGGGCGTCGATCCTCAGCAGGAAAACAACCTGAGCGCGTTGCCAAAGTATGTGCAGAACAATGCCTGGCAGAGTTTCAGCGCTGGCAAACAGCAAATCATTCTTGGTCAGGGCGTGGCGACCAGCCTGAAGGTTAAGCAGGGCGACTGGCTGACCATCATGATCCCCAACAGCGATCCCGAGCATAAGCTGCTGCAACCGAAGCGCGTACGTTTGCAGGTGAGCGGCATTTTAGCGCTCAGCGGCATGTTGGATCACAGCCTGGCATTGGTTCCTCTTGGCGATGCGCAGCAATATTTAGGCATGGGTGACAACGTCACGGGCATTGCACTGAAGATGAGCGACCCGTTTGCCGCGCAAAAGCTGGTGCGTGATGCCGGTGAAGTGACCCATTCATACGTTTATATCCGCAGCTGGATTGGCACCTATGGCTACATGTATCGCGATATCCAGATGATCCGCGCCATCATGTATCTGGCGATGGTGCTGGTGATTGGTGTGGCCTGTTTCAACATCGTTTCCACGCTGGTGATGGCGGTGAAGGATAAGAGTGGCGACATTGCGGTATTGCGCACGCTCGGGGCGAAGGATGGCCTGATCCGCGCTATCTTTGTCTGGTATGGCCTGATGGCCGGGCTGGTCGGCAGCGTCAGTGGCGTGGTGGTTGGCGTGCTGGCGGCATTCAACCTCACGCCGCTCATTCGCGGAATTGAAACCTTAACCGGCTATCATTTCTTGTCCGGCGATATCTACTTTATCGACTTCCTGCCATCAGAAGTGCACTGGTCAGATGTGGCTATCGTGTTGTTCACCTCGCTGGTGCTGAGTCTGATTGCCAGTTGGTATCCTGCACGGCGGGCGAGTAAAATCGACCCGGCGCGTGTACTGAGCGGACAATAACAGCATGTATTACGGTTTCGACGTTGGTGGCAGCAAGATTGCGCTGGGGGTGTATAACCTTCAGCTTCAGCAGGTCTGGACAAAGCGGGTCGTCACGCCAAAAGACGACTATCAGACGCTGGTGGATCTGCTGGTTGCGCTTACGGAAGAAGCCGATGCCGTTTGTGGTAAACGGGGCAGCGTGGGCATTGGCGTGCCGGGGATCCCGGTGCCCGACGATGGCACGCTGTTCACCGCCAACGTGCCCGCCGCGACGGGCAGAACCTTGCAGGCCGATCTCTCGCAACGGCTGGGTCGCGATGTGCGCATCGATAACGACGCCAACTGTTTTGCCCTGTCGGAAGCCTGGGATGAAGAGTTTCAGGCCTATCCGGTGGTGATGGGGCTGATCCTGGGCACTGGCGTTGGCGGCGGACTGATTGTTGACGGCAAGCCGTTAACCGGGCGCAATTACGTGGTGGGCGAGTTTGGCCACACGCGTTTGCCGATTGATGCGCTGGACGTGCTGGGACAAAACGTAGTGCAGCCGCGTTGTGGCTGTGGCAAGACAGGGTGCATTGATTCCTGGCTGTCAGGTTCGGGATTTTCCCGCCTCTGGCAGCTGCATAATCAGCAGGCTCTCAGTGCACCCGAGATTATCTCCCGCTATTATCAGGGAGATCCGCAAGCTGTCGCCCATACCGACCGATACCGGGAGTTGCTGGCCGTTTGTCTGGGTAACTTGCTGACGCTGGTAGACCCGCATCTGGTGGTACTGGGGGGTGGATTGTCCAATTTCGACGCGCTGTATGACGGCCTGGCAGAGAAGGTAAGACCTCATCTGCTGCCGGTTGCCAAACCGCCAAGGTTTGAAAAGGCGCGTCACGGAGACGCAGGTGGAATGCGCGGTGCCGCATTCCTGCACGTTAAGGAATAGAGAAATTATGATGCGAACCCCCCGTCGCCGACTGCGTCTGGCGCGATACAAGAAGACCCGACGCCAGGTGCACCAGCGTTTTCGTCAGCGTATTTTTGAACGCGATCGCAATATTGAGATAGCCCAACATCCATTGCCACGCGTGGTGGTGCTGACCGGCGCAGGTATTTCCGCCGAGTCGGGTATCCGGACTTTCCGCGCGGCCGATGGCTTATGGGAAGATCATAAAGTCGAAGATGTGGCCACGCCGGAAGGTTTTGCGCGCGATCCGCAAAAAGTGCAAGACTTCTACAATGCCCGCCGTCGTCAGTTGCAACAGCCGGAGATCCAGCCCAACGCCGCACACGAAGCGCTGGCGGAACTGGAAGCCGCGCTGGGCGATCATTTCCTGTTAGTGACGCAGAATATCGACAACCTGCATGAGCGAGCAGGGAACAGTCATGTGATCCACATGCACGGTGAGTTGCTGAAAGTGCGTTGTGCCACCAGCGGGCAGATCCTGCATTGGGGTGATGACGTTAAGCCAGAAGATCGCTGTCATTGTTGCCAGTTCCCGTCTGTATTGCGTCCCCACGTCGTCTGGTTTGGCGAGATGCCATTACAGATGGACGAGATCTACGCGGCATTGAGCGAGGCCGACTATTTCGTCGCCATCGGTACATCAGGCCACGTTTACCCCGCCGCCGGTTTCGTTCACGAAGCCAAACTACAGGGCGCGCATACCGTCGAGCTGAACCTCGAGCCCAGCCAGGTCGGCAGTGAGTTCGAAGAAAAAGACTACGGTTTAGCGAGTGAAGTCGTGCCGAAGTTTGTGCACAATCTGCTGGCGAAAATCGCACGGTAATTTGCCGGGGTTGAGGGGAAAGGCGGGTGGGTAAGTCGTCTGGGTGATCGGGCGATAGGTTCAGCTGAGCTTGTCGCTGGGGGATGGTAAGTCGTCTGCATGGCCCGGTGTCCCGGTCAGGGAGAGAAGGTTGAACGCAAAGACGCCGTAAACCCATCCCTGGGGCTCAGCGGCGACATCCCTGTCGCCGAAGACTCGCTATCAACCTTCTCTCCCTTCCTCTAAGGTTATTGCCGCCTGGTTAAAGGGGGCTGCACACGTCAAAACCCTTCGCGGCGACATATTTCAGAATTGGCGTCCGACAGGCCCAGCCACCGACACCGTGGCACCGTGCTGTTCTTGACCTGTGCGTCCACGAATCCAATCAACGACGCAATTGTTATTGGGTGGCGGCTTAGAGTGCCTTAGCCGAGTGTCTGCGGCAGGGATGCCGCAGCCAAGCCTACAGGGATGTATTTACGGCGTCTCGGATAAGGCACTCTATGCTGACGCCGTGCCACCGCGCCCGCCTTTGACCTCACCCCCTCATCCCCCTTCATGCCTCGCCCTCAACCACCTGCTCAGCACTCTCCGCCGGTTTATTCCTTACCAACAACATCGTCAGCGTAAACGACAACACCAACGCTATTGCTACGCCCATTAACGCGAAAACGAAATAGGGGCCGATGTAGGCGGGCAAACTGAAAATGCTCGACAGAATATAACCGTATAACCGCACGCCGAAGAAGGCGATAAAGGCCGAGGCTAATGAGCTGGCAATGGTCGCGGCGATAAACGCTTTCTTATAACGCGTTAACACCCCAAACAGTGCCGGCTCGGTAATTCCCAATAACGCTGAAATCGCTGCAGAAAGCACCACGGACTTCTCCTGACGCGTCTTGCAATGCAGCCAGATGGCGAAGGTTGCACCGGCTATCGCCATATTGGCCATAAACATCATCGGCATCAGCATGTCATAGCCGCGATCGGTAAAGTTCTGCAACGCAATCGGCGTCATGGCGTGATGCATTCCCGTAAGAATCGCTACCGGACGGATGGCACCGACCACCAGACCCGCGAAGCTTGCCGAAATGCTAAACAACCCTTCGATAAACCAGGCCAACAGCTTGCCCAGCCAGATGCCCATTGGTCCAATCACCACCAGCGCGACTAATGCGGCAATAAACAGCGTCAATGTCGGGGTGAATACCGTTTTAAGCACGTCCGGCATAAACCGGTCGACCCAACGATGGATATAACTGAGCGCCAGTACAGAGAAAATAATCGGGATCACGCTGGAGGCGTAATTAAACACCGATACCGGCACCACGTTGAGGAAGTAAATAGTGTCCACTGCGTCAGATGCATGGCTGGCCAACGCTTTCGCTGCGTCAATCAGCGAAGGATACATCAGACAGGCCGCCACTGCCGCAGCCAGATACTCGTTGGTTTTGAACATCTTCGCGGCAGAAATTGCCAGGAAAAACGGCAGAAAATAGAACACGCCGCTGGCAATCAAATCAATCACCACCACCGTATCGCTGCTGGCCGAAATCACCTTCAGGGCAATCAATCCTGCCAGCAACCCTTTGATCATCCCGGCACCCGCGATGGCCGGTACAATTGGACCAAATACCCCCGAAACCGTATCCATAAACAGCGAAATCAGCCCTTTTCTGGCTTTTCCCGCAGCGGGTGGCCGATCGGCCTCCGGCGACACCTGAGGCAAAATCGCCTGATACCACTCATTGACCTTCGGCCCGATAATGATCTGAAACTGATCGCTCTGAATCTGTGCGCCTAATACACCCGGTAACGCCTTAATATCGGCCTGACGTATTTTGCTCTTATCAACCAGATCAAAACGCAGACGGGTCATGCAGTGCCAGACTTTATTTATATTTCCGGCACCCCCTACCAGCTCTATTATTTTTTGACTTGTCGCGGTAATTCCCATAAAGCCTGCTCCTGAAACGATCTGATATTCCAGGCGAAATAGTAGAGAAACCCTCAACCTATAACAAACCAATAAATGTTGACTCAGCTCACAATTCGCCATCAGTAGGCGCTAAAAGACAGGGTAATCAAGAATTGGTCTGGTTTTTTGCGAAAATCATGAGGCTTTTCAGACCAAAAAAAACAGACGAAAAAAAGGGTTTACGCCAGCCGATAAATAGCTTCATAGTACTGCACATTAACCGGGGAAAACCTCTTCAGTGAACACCTGATCCAGACCGGAGCCTATTTTAATGTCACCCACGCTGATTAAAAATATTGAATGTTTTATCACTAAGCCTGACCGCCACAATTTAATTGTGGTCCGTGTAACCACCGATAAAAATATCATTGGTTATGGCTGCGCAACCTTCCAGCAACGCCCACTGGCGGTGAAAACCATGGTGGATGACTATCTTAAGCCGCTGCTGATTGGCCGCGATGCCAATGCCATTGAAGATTTGTGGCAGATGATGATGGTGAATGCCTACTGGCGGAATGGCCCGGTGATCAACAATGCGGTCTCTGGCGTGGATATGGCGCTGTGGGATATCAAAGGGCAGCTGGCCGGTATGCCGCTTTATCAGCTCTTCGGCGGTAAATCAAAAGATGCTATCGCCGTATACAGCCACGCGTCGGCGGAAACGTTGGAAGGCCTCTATCCACAGATCGATACATTACTCGCCGACGGTCATCGGCATATTCGCTGCCAGCTCGGCTTTTACGGCGGTACGCCGGAAGGGATGCACAGCACCCGACAACCCACGCCGGGCGCTTACTTCGATCAGGATGAATATATGGCCAACACCGTGGCGATGTTTAAGGCGCTGCGGGAAAAGTACGGCAATCGCTTCCATATCCTTCACGACGTCCATGAACGCCTGTTTCCACAGCAGGCGATCCAGTTTGCCAAAGCCGTTGAACCTTATCAGCCGTACTTTATCGAAGATATTGTCTCGCCTCAGCAATCCGGCTGGCTCGAGCAGGTGCGTGCCCATTCCTGCGTGCCGCTGGCGCTGGGCGAACTGTTTAACAATCCGGCCGAATGGCACGACCTGGTGGTTAACCGTCGGATTGATTTTATCCGCTGCCACGTCTCTCAACTGGGCGGAATCACCCCGGCGCTGAAACTGGCGGTGCTCTGTCAGGCATTTGGCGTGCGGCTCGCCTGGCATGGGCCGCCGGATATGACGCCAATTGGCGCCGCGGTGAATACCCATCTGAATATCCACCTGCATAATGCCGCGATTCAGGAATTCAACCCGTATGGTGCCAATACGCTGAAGGTCTTCCCACAGGCTGCACAGGCGGAGCAGGGCTATCTCTATCCGATAGATCGGCCGGGCATTGGGGTGGGCTTTGAACAACAGGCCGCAGAAGCGTTTCCGGTAGCGTATCGCGCGCATGAATGGACGCAAAGCCGCTTACCCAATGGCGCCATGCATACGCCTTAACCCGAAGACTGGCGGAAGGTCAGGCTGTCGTGATTAAACGGGATGACGTAGGTGCAGTTGTAATGGATATCCACCACCTCGCTGATCTCAAATACGCGGCCGCCTTCCAGAATTCCCCTGGTGTTGATCTGCATCGCCGGAATGCCTTTTTTGCAGGTGAGCAACGCCGCCTGCTCTTTACTGACCGCAATCGCCTGATAACTGGTGAGCAGATGCGAAATGCGGAACCCGCGGCTCAAAACGTATTTTTGCAGTGAACTCTCAATAATGTGCTGGTTGAGATCCGGAAAATCGGTCACCGGCAGCTTCGACACCTCAATCTGCGTGCGTACATTATCCACGTAACGTACCCGGCAAAACTGCCAAATCCACGCGTCTGCCGCCAGGCCAAATACCTGACGCTCGTCTTTATCCGGCAGCTTTTTATGCAGACTGATCAGCTTAAAGCCAATCTGGTCGAAACGCTTTTCGGTAATCGAGTTAAAGACCAGGGGATTGGTGCGGGCGCGCTCGCTGATATAGATGCCCGATCCCTGCACCACATTGACCACGCCAATGCTCACCAGCTTCTCCAGCGCCTGGCGGATGGTAAAGCGCGACACGCCATACTCTTCCGCCAGCTGTCGCTCTGGCGGCAGCTTACGCTGCGCCGGATCGTGCTGTTGATAGATTTTGCTCAGCAAATCCTGAGTCACAAAGTCTTTCTTTTTCATCGTGCTGCCACCACTCGCTTGGGGATAACGACTATACCTCAACGGGCTTTTTCTTTGGCAGGGAAAGGATCAGATGGGTGATCACGCCGCCCACCAGGCCCCAGAACGCGGCACCCACACCGAGCAAACTCAGCCCGGACGCGGTGATCAGGAAAGCGATCACCGCCGCTTCCCGCTGTTTCTCGTCGGCAAGAGCACGTTGCAGACTGCCAGCGATGGTCCCCAGCAGGGCAAGGCCGGCGATAGTGTGGATCAATGCTGGCGGCAGGGCGCTGAATAACTGCCCAATCGCGGCGCCAAATAATCCTGCGAGCAGGTAGAAAAAGCCGGCGCAGGCCGCACCCCAGTATCGCCGCTGGGGATCGGGATGCACATCAGGCCCCATACAAATCGCGGCGGTAATCGCGGCAATACACACCGAGAATCCGCCAAAAGGTGCCAGAAGCAGCGAGGCCAGGCCGGTCCAACTCATCAACGGGGAAATGGGTACCTGGTAACCGGCGGCTTTGAGGGTAGCAATGCCCGGCGCATTCTGTGACGCCATGGTCACCACAAAAAACGGGATGCCAATGCCGAGCAGCGTTGAGAGGCTAAACTCAGGGGCAATAAATTGCGGCAGGGCAAAGCGCAACGGCTGATGGGAGAAGTGGATCTCACCGCTGAAGCCTGCGATCAGCAGCCCGGCGACCAGCGTCAGCACGATGGCATAGCGGGGCAGATAGCGCTTTGCCAGCAGGTAAGCCAGACACATGCTGGCGGTGAGCGGAAAGTTAAGCTTCAGCGCGCCAAAGGCATCCAGACCAAACCGCAGCAGGATCCCGGCGAGCATCGCGGCAGAAATCGCCTGCGGGATATAGTTCATCAGCCGCGCAAACAGACCCGTCACGCCGCACAGGAAAATCAGCCCTGAAGCGAAAATGAAGATGCCAATCGCTTGTGCAATCGGCGTGCCTGGCAGACTGGTCACCAGCAGGGCCGCGCCGGGCGTTGACCAGGCGGTCAGAATCGGCGCGCGGTAGTAAAGCGACAGTCCCAGCGATGTCATGCCCATCGCCAGGCCGAGCATACTTAGCCAGCCTCCGATTTGCAGCTCAGAGGCACCGGCGGCACCCGCAGCCTGAAAAATGATCGCCGCTGAACTGGTATAACCCACCAACACGGCAACAAAACCGGCCGCGACGGCCGGGAAGGTCAGATGCTTAAAGGAAAACGGCGGGCGCATGGCAAGTTCCTGTTTGTACGTTATAACGCACACGCTACCACTGTGCGTTATAACGTACAAGCGCTATACTGAGCCCCGGAATGACTGGAGGATTGATGGAACCCGACCTTGGACACACGTTGAAATCACTGCGAACGTCGCGCGAATGGAGCCTGACGGTGGCGGCGGAGCAGACTGGCGTCAGTAAAGCCATGCTCGGGCAGATAGAGCGCGGCGAATCCAGCCCGACGGTGGCCACGCTGTGGAAAATCGCCACCGGCTTTAACGTCCCGTTTTCACTGTTTATCACCGCGACCACACCGCCATCTTCAACAGAGGTGCAACGCAGTGGTTCCATTGCCAGCTGGCAGCAACACAGCGGCAATATGCAGGTCACGCCGGTGTTTCCTTTCGATCCCCAGTTGGGATTTGATATGTTGGCCGTCGAGCTGGCGGCGGGCGCATCCAGTGACTCTTCGGCACACGACCACGGGGTAATCGAACATGTGATCGTGCTCAGCGGCAAATTGTCGCTAGAGGTTAACGGACGCTGGCACAGTTTGCAGACCGGGGAAGGATTACGTTTTCAGGCCGACTGTCCGCACAGCTATCGTAATGAAACCGATCGGGTGGTTCACTTCCAAAGCCTGATCCACTATCCCAAAACCCACTAAATACCGTCAGAAGGCAACAACAGCCGGGTAACTTGCCGCAGTAGTGACCTGGAGCAATATTCTGATGGGTGAGGTTTCACATACTACGCATTCGCATTCAGAGGGACGGCAGATGAATAACTTACTCGATCGCTTCTTAAACTATGTTTCTTATGACACGCAGTCGAAAGGCGCCGCACGTCAGGTGCCGAGCACTGAAGGACAGTGGCAGCTGGCGCGCGTGCTGCAGGCGGAGCTGACAAGCCTGGGCCTCAGCGACATTACGCTCAGCGATCGCGGCATTGTGATGGCGACGCTCCCCGCGAATGTCGACTGGGACGTGCCGACGATTGGCTTTATTTCGCATATGGACACCTCGCCGGACTTCACCGCGAAACACGTTAATCCGCAAATCGTCGAAAATTATCGCGGCGGCGATATTGCCCTCGGCATTGGTGATGAAATTCTGTCGCCAGTGATGTTCCCGGTATTGCACAGCCTGATTGGCCATACGCTTATCACCACCGACGGTAAAACCCTGTTGGGCGCTGATGACAAAGCCGGCGTTGCCGAAATTATGACCGCGCTGGCGCGGCTGAAAACAGAGAATATTCCGCACGGTAGAATCCGCGTGGCCTTTACGCCAGACGAAGAGATCGGTAAAGGCACCAGCTGTTTTGATGTGGCGGCTTTTGGCGCCGAATGGGGTTACACCGTGGATGGCGGCGGTATGGGTGAGTTCGAGTTTGAAAACTTTAACGCGGCTTCTGCGACGGTCAAAATCACCGGCAATAACGTTCATCCCGGCACCGCTAAAAACGTGATGGTGAATGCGCTGGATTTGGCGATGCGTTTCCATGCGGCGATGCCGGAAAAAGAAGTGCCGGAACACACGTCGGGCTATGAAGGTTTTTACCATCTGCACAACATCAAGGGCAGCGTGGATAAAGCCGAGCTGCACTACATCATCCGAGATTTTGATTTTGACAGCTTCACCGCCCGTAAGCAGTTGATAAGGGATCTTGCGGCCACGCAAAGCAAAAATCTGCAGGCGGGTTGCCGTATCGACGTTCAAATTGATGACAGCTACTTCAATATGCGCGAGAAGGTGGAGGCCCATCCCCATATTGTCGAGCTGGCGCTGCAGGCGATGCGTGAGTGCGATATTGAACCGGAGGTGAAGCCTATTCGCGGCGGCACCGATGGCGCGGCATTATCCTTTATGGGGTTACCTTGCCCGAATCTGTTTACCGGCGGCTATAACTACCACGGTAAGCACGAGTTTGCCTCGCTGGATAATATGGAAAAAGCGGTGACGGTGATTATGCGCATCGCTGCGCTAACGGCAGAAAAAGCGAAATAAGTGCACAAAATAAAGGCCGATGCGATATCGGCCTTTTTGTTTTTTTACCCGCAATAATATCGCTAATGGCCTCCAGTTTGACTTTAGTCAAGCCCTCTCGGATTAATTACAGTAAATTCAGATTTTTACTCAACATGGAGGTTTACGCTTATGGCAATCCCCGCTTATCTATGGTTGAAGGACGACGGTGGTGCGGATATAAAAGGTTCGGTTGATGTTCGGGATAGGGAAGGAAGTATCGAAGTTCTTAGTTTCATGCATGGCTTAAGTATCCCTACTGACTCCCATACTGGGAAACTCACCGGGACGCGCATTCATAGCGCATTAGAATTCGAAAAAGAATTCGATTCATCCAGTCCCTACCTATATAAAGCAGTCTCATCCGGTCAGACACTGAAGTCAGCAGAAATAAAATGGTATCGAATTAACTATGCAGGTCAGGAGGAAGAATAATTCAACATGTTCCTTGAAAAGGTAAAGGTGGTGTCCGTGAATCCGCTTATGCATAATATTAAATCGATTGAAAATATGAATCATCTTGAATCAGTCACGTTACGATATGAAAAAATAACCTGGAAATATTGTGATGGAAATATTCAGCATTCAGATTCCTGGAAGGAACGCGCATAATTTATAATGTCATGGCGCAATCTCTCCTTGCGCCATCAATAGGAGGTTACATGACATGGATTTATGATGTCAGGAAAAAATATTTCACACTCAATGGAGACTATAAGTTCGATGCTCTTTATGCTGGCGCTGAAGGATATAAAGACGACCCCGGTTTAGGGTGTGAGGTAAACAAAGGTCCGCTGCCAAGAGGGAAATACAAGATTGGTAACCCTGTGGCAAAGCACTCCACAGCGGGTCGGTTTGTTCTGCGTTTAACTCCTTATGCCGGCAATAATATGTGTGGTCGTGCCGGGTTTCTTATACATGGGGATAATGGTCATGGTACAGCATCTAATGGATGCATAGTCGCGTCTTTCATTGTCAGAAAGGAAATTGCAGACAGTGGCGACAAGGAGTTGATTGTACGATGAAACTGCGAATTATACTCATATTCACATTACTCTCTTTGTCCTGCTCATCTTCTGGCGTAAAAAATGAAGAAGAAAATTTGTTTAATAAAATAACACTAGCCGCAAAAAAAGATGATATACAAAGTTTATCAGACGTTGATTATGATCAGTTAACTCACTACATCTCTGAGGGTAAAGCATACTGGGTTGATCTCTACCCAACACTGACAAAACCGCCATTTCTGGGTATTACCTCTTTGCAAGAGGGTTTGAATATATCGATGGCGTATGCACTGCCTGAAAATCCTTTAGAGGTTTTGAAGTTCCTTGATGAATCAAATATAGGCGCTATATGTGGTGCGCCGTTCATCGAACCCTCCAGCGATGAAGTGATGGAATACTTATCGAAGGCCAATATAGCACTTAATAAATTACCTTCAGGAGCGTATTGGAAAAACAGATGCATTTTAGAATTAAACAAAACTAAGTCGAATAACACAACTACCGTCAGGTAACAAACTACAAGTACCCTCCTTATCAGGGAATGATGCCTTACGCGGGAGTTATAACGCCAAAAAATTCCGTCTGTTTAATGAACTGCACCTTACTCTGTTAGCTATGCAACTTTTGGGGTGCAGATCCTATTCAGGGCTGTCTACTAGTCTTCGTCGCCGAAGTACCAGTAACCGCTGTTCACCAGTGCCGCCAACTGAGCCAGGAAAGACGGATCGTCCAGCGCCTCGGCCAGATCCTCTGCGCCAAGCTGATGCAGGTTAGCAATGGCGGTCAGGGCTGCATGATGTGGAGATTCCATCTGCTCGCCGTTCACAAACACCGCAGAGCCGATAGTCAGCACCCGGAGACCGCCAAGGCGCGATAACTTATCGCCCTGCTGCAGCGCATCGTAAATCTCATCTGGCTGATACGGCGGTTCTGGCGGAGCCACGTCCAGCTCATGGCGCGATTGCGAAATAAACTCGCCGAACCACTGGTTGAATTGTTCCGGCTGGTTGATCACGTCGATCATCATCGCGCGGATGCCTTCCAGTTCTTCGGGAAGGATTTCAGCTTTGTGTTCACGTGCCGGCACATCCGGATCGCTGAAGCGGTGGCTGCCTAATTCACGGGCGATAGCATAATCAGCGAAGCCGCTGATCAGTTCACGGCCGCTCGGTGCACGGAAACCAACAGAGTAGTTGATGGCGTTTTCCAGCGAGTAGCCTTCATGCGGGAATCCCGGCGGAATATACAGAATGTCGCCTGGCTCCATTTCTTCATCAATGATCGCGTCGAACGGCTCAACCTGTAGCAGGTCAGGGTGCGGGCAATGTTGCTTTAACGGCACCTTATCGCCCACGCGCCAGCGACGGCGGCCGGTGCCCTGAATAATAAACACGTCGTACTGATCGAAGTGGGGACCCACGCCGCCGCCAGGGACCGAGAAGGAGATCATCAGATCGTCGGTACGCCAGTCAGGCAGGAAACTAAATGGGCGCATCAGCGCGGCAGAAGGCTCGTGCCAGTGATCGACAGCCTGCACCAGCAGCGACCAGTTGTTCTCACCAAGGTGATCAAAACTCTCAAAGGGGCCGTGGCTGACCTGCCATTTTCCGTCCTGATGACTGACCAGACGGCTGTCGACTTCGTTTTCCATCGCCAGCCCGGCCAGTTCGTCCGGGGAGATTGGGTCAACGAAATTTTTAAAGCCACGCTTAAGCACTACCGGACGTTTCTGCCAGTAACGCTGAATAAAATCTGCGCAGTTGAGATCGAGTTGATAATCCATGAAGGGAGTTCCTGAAACGCTGAATTTAATCGATTATAACAGTGCCGGGCGGGGTCGGGGTACCCATTTTCCCGGCACTGCTCAGGGAAGCGGCGGTCGTCACTATTCGTCGGTGTGTAAGACTTCCTGACGCCGGAATATCACTTCCATCCGCGCGCCACCCAGCTCGCTGGTGGAGGCGACGATGTCACCGGCATACTGCTCAAGAATATCTCTCGCTACCGCTAAACCCAACCCCTGGCCTGGACGCAGGGTGTCGGCTCGCTGTCCGCGGATAAAGATCATGTCCCGTTTACTTTCAGGAATGCCCGGACCGTCATCCTCAACAATAAGATGCAGCTCTTCGTCGGTCTGACGCACGCTGATTTCGACAAATTCCAGGCAATATTTGCAGGCGTTATCCAGCACGTTGCCCATCACTTCCATCAGATCGTTATGTTCGCCAACAAAGGTCAGTTCAGGGGAGATATCCAAGGTAAGCACCACGCCTTTGCGCTGATAAACCTTATTCAGCGCTGAGCACAGGCTGTCCAGCAGCGCCGGAACCGAATGCAGTTCGCGCTTCAGCACGTTGTGGTCGGCCTGCATGCTGGCGCGGTGAAGATAGTAGCCAATCTGCTGCGAAATACGACTGATCTGCTCAAGCATGATTGGCTCGGCCTGCTCAATCGACAGATTCTGACCGCCGCGCAGCGAGCGCAGGGTGGTTTGCAGCACCGCTAACGGGGTTTTCAGACTGTGGGTTAAATCACTGAGCGTGGTGCGATAGCGGGTATATCGCTGACGCTCGTTATCCAACAGCAGGTTGAGGTTGCGCACCAGGCTTTTTAATTCCTGCGGCGGCCGGGGATCCAGCGTGTCGCGCGTGCCACCTTCCAGCTCGCGAACCTGCGCCGCCAGCGTGCCAATCGGGCGCAGACTCCAGTGCGCGGCCAGCCATAACAGGGGGATCACCAGCAGCAGGTTCACCAACAGCACATAACTGAACCATGACCAGACCACGTCTGAATGCTGCAATTCCTGCGGAATGGTATCGACCACGACGATGGTCAGCGCAGGCAGGTTCGGCGTGGCATCATAACGGTTAACCGCCACCGAATGGGTGAAGGTGTCGTTATTATCATCGTCGTACGCGGTCAGTTTGTTCTGCGCTTCGGTATTATTTCCCAACGCTTCCCGACTGGTGCTGTTGTCGGTATCGATCTCGTAGAAATCCGAACTTTTCAGCCATTCGCGCTTAATCTTATTGCGGATTTCCGGCACGTCGCGCAGTTGCCACAGCAGCTTGCCTTTCTCGTTATAGATATACACCAGCGTCGGGAAGTTTAGCGAAACCCGCTCTGGCTGGGCGATGGTTAATTTACCGTCCTGCCACTGCGCAAGGGTGAAGAACAGGTTACTTTCACCGCGCATCACCCGGTAGGTGTTTTTATCGAAGCTCATTACATAGCCGACCACCGCCACCATCCCGTAGGAAAGTGACAGGATCAGTACCACGGCAGCAGTAGCCACAAGGAAGCGGGCGCGGAGCGAGAAGGGCGTTTTCGGGCGGAAGTCTGGCATCTGTTTACAAATCGAACCTGTAGCCCTGACCGCGCACGGTGGTGATCACATCCAGCGGATGTTCAGCCTGCATTTTCTTGCGCAGACGGCCCATCAGGACATCGATGGTATGGCTTTCACGCAGTTCAGCATCCGGATAGAGCTGCAGCATCAGCGAATCTTTGCTGACCACTTTGCCTGCATTGCGGATCAGCGTTTCAATGATGGTGTATTCAAACGCGGTCAGCTTAATTTGAGTGTCGTTAATGGTCAGCTCACGGCGTGAGAGGTCGACCTGGAAAGGCGCTAACGAAATAATTTGTGAGGCCAGACCGCTGTTACGGCGCATCAGCGCCTGCATGCGGGCAACCACTTCTTCAATATGGAACGGTTTGGTGACGTAATCATCGGCACCGGCTTCCAGCGCTTCGACCTTTGCCTGCCAGCCTTCACGCGCGGTCAGCACCAGAATTGGTTGCTTAACATCTTCGCTACGCCAGCGGCGGATCAGCGCCATGCCATCTTCATCGGGCAGGCCTAAGTCAACCAGAGTGATATCAGGCGTGTGTTCGTTGAGGAAATAGTCGGCTTCTTTCGCATCTTCAGCGGCATCAACCTGATGGCCCATCTCCCGCAACTGTACGGCGAGATGGTGACGAAGCAGTTGATTATCTTCCACAACCAGTACGCGCATAATTTATCCTTTCTTTATGACAGTGTTACGGCCCCAGAGCCTTGTTATAAGTCTTTGCAGAGTATAGGTGAAAGCAGATAAACAGCAGGTTAACGCGGGCCGACTAGCGCCGGCCCGAAAGGCAGTATTACTTCAGGTCGTCGACCATCTGAATTGCACGGCCGATATAGTTAGCCGGGGTCATCAGTTTCAGGCGGGTTTTCTCTTCTTCCGGCAGCGCCAGGCTGTCGATAAAGTCCTTCATGCCTGCAGCATCCACACGCTTGCCACGGGTCAGCTCTTTCAGCTTCTCATATGGCTTTTCAATGCCGTAACGGCGCATCACCGTCTGAATTGGCTCAGCCAGCACTTCCCAGTTGTGATCCAGCTCGTCCAGCAGACGGTCACGGTTCACTTCCAGCTTAGAGATGCCTTTCAGCGTTGACTGATAAGCGATCACCGCATAGCCGACACCCACGCCAAGGTTACGCAGCACGGTGGAGTCAGTCAGGTCGCGCTGCCAGCGTGAAACTGGCAGTTTGCTTGCCAGGTGTTGCATCATGGCATTGGCCAGGCCCAGGTTACCTTCTGAGTTTTCGAAGTCAATCGGGTTAACTTTATGCGGCATGGTGGAAGAACCGATTTCGCCAGCGATGGTTTTCTGCTTGAAATGGTTCAGAGCGATATAACCCCAGACATCACGATCGAAGTCGATCAGGATGGTGTTGAAGCGCGCCATGCAGTCAAACAGCTCGGCAATGTAGTCGTGCGGCTCGATTTGCGTGGTGTACGGGTTCCAGGTGATGCCCAGACCGGTGACAAAGCTTTCACTTAGTTCATGCCAGTCCACTTCCGGGTAAGCAGCGATGTGTGCATTGTAGTTACCGACAGCGCCGTTGATTTTACCCAGCATTTCAATGCGTTCCAGCTGACGAAGCTGACGCTCGAAACGGTATGCCACGTTCGCCATCTCTTTACCCAGCGTAGACGGCGTGGCCGGCTGACCGTGGGTACGGGAAAGCAGAGGAATATCGCGGTATTGCACGGCCAGGTCTTTCACGGCGGTAATGATCTGGGTCCAGTAAGGCACGATCACTTCACGGCGTGCGGTTTCCAGCATCAGTGCGTGAGACAGGTTGTTGATGTCTTCAGAGGTACAGGCGAAGTGGATGAACTCAGAAACCGCATGCAGCGCGGCGTTTGGCTCCACCTTCTCTTTCAGGAAGTACTCAACCGCTTTCACATCATGGTTGGTGGTGCGTTCGATGGTTTTGATGCGCGCTGCATCTTCCACGCTAAAGTTGCTGACAATCGCATCGAGGAAAGCGTTTGCGTCGGCATCAAATGCAGGAACTTCCTTGATCTCTGCGCAGGCGGCCAGTTTCTGTAACCAGCGAACTTCCACTTCCACGCGGAATTTCAGCAGGCCAAATTCGCTGAAAATGCCACGTAACGGGGTGATTTTGTCGCCATAACGGCCATCAACGGGTGAGACGGCAGTCAGAGAGGATAATTCCATCGGTGCAACTCCTGGATCGGTTAACAAATTAGAGTGAAGACTCGGGCATACGGGACAGCATCTGCTTCGCCTCGGCGGCGAGGCGATTGCGTGAAAACATTAACTGCAGGCGACCGCCGCCGACCTGGTGCCAGAGTACCGCAGAACGGATGCCGGCAAGCAGGGTGGCGCGGACTTTGCTCTGGATCTGCGCATTCTGCAACACGGCGGGCGAGCCGGTAACCTGAATGCGTGGACCGAGCGGGCTAATCACATCGACATAAATGGCCGCCATGGCGCTCAGCAGCGTGTCGGAATCTAAATCATAGTGCGCCAGCTGGCGATCTAACTGGCTGACGCGCTGAGAAAGGTCGTTCAGCGCGGTCTTATTGGCGCTGAGCTTACGCTCCAGCACCATCATACTCAGCGTATAGCGGGTCAGTTCGGCACCGGCACCGTGGCGGCTGCTGCTGTTTAACACTGCCAGCAGCGACTCAAGACCGAAGCGCAGATTGGCTTCTTCATTACCATAAATCGCCAGCGTGGAGGCCGGGTTAAGATCGACCACGCTTTGCAGCGAGGTTTTCAGCGGCTCTGCCGGACAATGGCCCTGATGCGCCAGTTGCTGGACCAGATGAGCAGACTGGCAGATGCCCGCGAGGGCCAGCGTAATATCGTAATAATTCTTCGCCACGGTAACTCCTGTAAATCCCCTTATTCAGGGGTTACGCCAGTATGCTGTTATCATTCTCAGGGGCAGCGTGGGCTTAAAGCAGCGGCATGCGTGCTTCGATAATCCCACCGCCCAGGCAGATTTCATCAAGGTAAAACACCGCAGACTGGCCCGGTGTGACAGCGGCAACCGGCTCGTCGAAGCGGACTTCAATCCGATCTTCGCCTAATGGCGTCACGGTGCAAGGAATATCGGCCTGGCGGTAACGGGTTTTGACCGTGCAACGCAGCGGCGCCGTGAGGATTTCGCGGTCCACCCAGTGCAGCTGTTGTGCCACCAGGCCAACAGACATCAGGCGCGGATGCTCATGGCCCTGTGCCACCACCAGGATGTTATTGGCGACATCTTTATCGACCACGTACCAGGGTTCTTCGCTGCCGGCTTTGGTGCCGCCAATACCCAAACCTTTACGCTGACCCAACGTATGGTACATCAGGCCCTGGTGTTCGCCGACCACTTCTCCTTCGGCATTTAAAATCGGACCTGGCTGAGCCGGTAAGTAACGGCCCAGGAAGTCACGGAATTTGCGCTCGCCAATAAAGCAGATGCCGGTCGAATCTTTCTTCTTAGCGGTAATCAGCTCAAGTTCTTCGGCAATGCGACGCACTTCCGGTTTTGCCAGTTCGCCAACCGGGAACAGGCTTTGTGCGATCTGCTCGTGGCCAAGGGTATAGAGGAAGTAGCTCTGGTCTTTATTATCGTCCAGGCCGCGCAGCAGGCGGCTTTTGCCATCGACATCCTGGCGACGAACATAGTGACCGGTCGCGATAAAGTCGGCGCCCAAATCTTCGGCGGCAAACTCGAGGAAGGCTTTGAATTTGATCTCTTTGTTGCAAAGAATATCCGGGTTAGGCGTGCGTCCGGCTTTGTACTCTTCCAGGAAGTGCTCAAAAACGTTATCCCAGTATTCGGCAGCAAAGTTTACCGTATGCAGGTAGATACCTAATTTGTCGCAGACCGCCTGCGCATCGGCCAAATCTTCCGCGGCGGTACAGTATTCCTCACCGTCGTCCTCTTCCCAGTTTTTCATAAACAGGCCTTCAACCTGATAGCCCTGCTGTTGCAGTAACCAGGCGGAAACCGAGGAGTCAACACCGCCGGACATACCGACGATCACTTTTTTCTGGCTTAGAGACATGAGAAATACCCGACTTTAGTGGCAGTTAAAGGCTGCCCTGTAAAATTGCGGCATATTCTACCACGCGTCTGCCGCGGGCGCATCCTCGCTAAATGGCCACTGAAACGCGCTCAGCACCTCCAGTGGATAGCGCGGCCCCTGCTGATAAATGCGGATACTTTCCGCAACCAGCGGAGAACGGAGCTTTTTCGCGTTGAGGATCTCGTCCGGCGGTAGCCACCAGCAGCGATCGATATCGCGATCCTGCGGGTACGTCGGCAGCACGTTCGGTAAATCCAGCGCGAACAGAAAGCGTAAAAACGGCGTATTATCCGGCGCGATCCATTGATGCAGGCGCAAAAACGCCTGCGGAACGCCTTCCAACCCCGTCTCTTCATACAGCTCGCGCACCGCGGCCTGCAGCAGGGTTTCGTTAGCTTCCAGATGACCGGCAGGCTGATTCCAGGTCGCGCGTCCTCTTACCATCTCTTCCACCACTAAAAATTGCCCTTCGGCTTGTACAACGGTGGCCACGGTGACGTGGGGTTTGAACATGGCTGACTCCTTGCGGGTAATGGCTTAAGTGGCTCAAAGAGGAAATTCGGCGGTGACGTCTCGCCATTCGCCCGGCGGTAAATCCTGCAGCATCTGCGTGCCCATCGCAAAACGAATCAAGCGCAGGGTAGGGAAGCCAATCTGCGCGGTCATCCTTCTGACCTGGCGATTACGCCCCTCGTATAAAGTGATCTTTAACCAGCTGGTGGGAATGGCTTTTCGCTCACGGATCGGTGGATTACGCGGCCATAACCACTCCGGTTCGGCCACTAACTCTGCGCCGGCGGGCAGGGTCGGGCCATCTTTCAGATTAATGCCATCCCGCAGCGCCTGAATATGGCTGATATCGGGGATGCCTTCCACCTGGACATAGTAAATTTTTCCGGTGCGTTTTCCGGGCTGAGTCAGCGTGGCCTGCAGCGCGCCGTCGTTGGTCAGCACCATCAGCCCTTCGCTGTCACGGTCCAGGCGTCCTGCGGCGTAAACACCGGCCACCGGGATGAAATCCTTCAACGTACTTCGTCCCGCTTCATCGCTGAACTGGGGCAGCACATCAAAAGGTTTGTTAAAAATAATGACACGGCGTGGACCTTTATCGACCTGACGGGCGCTAGAGGACGGGCTGAATCGTTTAACGCGGTGATTCTTAACGGAAGATTTTCGCATATGCTTTGCACTTTAAAACCATGAGCGCATTATACCGCAATCCGGAGATGATTGGCGCGACGTGAATATTCAAGTAGTATTGACGCGCATCTTACAAATCATTAACAAAAAAAGCGCTCGAAGGAGAGGTTAATGGAAAGCAAAGTAGTTGTTCCGGCGGAAGGTCAGAAAATCACCCTGGCGAATGGAAAACTGAACGTACCTAACAACCCTATCATCCCTTTCATTGAAGGTGACGGTATCGGTGTGGACGTTTCTCCAGTGATGATCAAAGTTGTCGATGCCGCTGTGCAGAAAGCTTATAACGGTGAGCGTAAAATTTCCTGGATGGAAATTTACACCGGTGAAAAATCGGTAGAGCTCTACGGCCCGGACGTTTGGTTGCCAGAAGAGACGCTGGACCTGATTAAAGAGTACCGCGTGGCGATCAAAGGCCCACTGACCACCCCAGTCGGCGGCGGTATTCGTTCCCTGAACGTGGCTCTGCGCCAGCAGCTTGATCTCTACATCTGCCTGCGTCCGGTGCGTTATTACACCGGCACACCAAGCCCGGTTAAGCGTCCAGAAGAGACCGACATGGTCATCTTCCGTGAGAACTCTGAAGATATCTATGCGGGTATCGAGTGGAAAGCCGGTTCTGCAGAAGCGGATAAAGTGATCAAGTTCCTGCGTGATGAAATGGGCGTGAAGAAAATTCGCTTCCCAGAGCAGTGCGGTATCGGCGTTAAGCCGTGTTCAGAAGAAGGCACCAAACGCCTTGTTCGCGCTGCCATCGAGTACGCCATCACCAACGATCGTGACTCGCTGACGCTGGTTCACAAAGGCAACATCATGAAGTTCACCGAAGGTGCCTTCAAGGATTGGGGCTATCAGCTGGTGAAGGAAGAGTTCGGCGGTGAGCTGATCGACGGCGGCCCGTGGATGAAGATCAAGAACCCGAACACCGGCAAAGAGATCGTGGTAAAAGACGTGATCGCCGATGCGTTCCTGCAGCAGATCCTGCTGCGTCCGGCTGAATATGACGTTATTGCCTGTATGAACCTGAACGGTGACTACATCTCCGACGCCCTGGCGGCGCAGGTTGGCGGTATCGGTATTGCGCCTGGTGCAAACATCGGTGACGAGTGTGCACTGTTCGAAGCGACCCACGGCACAGCACCTAAGTACGCTGGTCAGGATAAAGTGAACCCAGGTTCAGTGATCCTGTCCGCAGAAATGATGCTGCGTCATATGGAATGGTTCGAAGCCGCAGACCTGATTGTTAAAGGCATGGAAGGCGCAATCGCTGCCAAAACCGTGACCTATGACTTTGAGCGTCTGATGGATGGCGCTAAACTGCTGAAATCTTCTGAGTTTGGTGACGCAATGATCAAACACATGTAAGTGTGTTTGCTGGCGGGAGCATCATGCTCCCGCTCTCTAAAATTGCTCAATGGCTTTGTTCTGCAAAACCTCTGCAAAAATCTTCTGCGAAAATTCGTCAAAATCCGCTCTCAACATCGTATGCAATTCATGCCCTTTTAGCTGATGCTAAAGCCGTTATCGATCAATTTCAGCGTAATGTTATTGCTGGCAAACGTCGTTGTCGCTCAACGCCACTGTCGTATATCAATTGCCTGGGTAAACACCGCTATTGATTCAGTCGGTACTGAAGCACTGTTACTGGACGATGCCACGCGCTTTGTCGACATCGCCACAGAAAGTTCAGCCGAGAGGCAACCTAACCGGCACGACGCAGTTCTTTGCGTGTCGCCGCTGCAATAAATGCGCTGCGGCTGCCGTAGTCTGGACGACTTTTTACTGCAATATCAATCTGGTGTAATAACCGATGCGGCAATGTAATGTTTATTCTTTCGGCTTTGCCGTCAAATTTATCCATGTTGATGTCGACCAATACCCACTGGCCGCCGACGTATTCGTTCGCATTAGCGGCGACATGTTCCAGCATCGGGTGAGGAGCAGGAAGTTCTGCCCCATTTTCAGCCAGCGCCTCGAAATGGGCATCAATTGCGCTTCTGGCATCGGCAATTGCATCTTCGATTGTGTCGCCAGCGAAAATGCAGCCGTCAACATCTGGGAACCAACCACTGGCTGAGCCGTCTTTATCTACTTCGATGAAAGCTGGGTAATGCATAGGTGCCCCCAATTTAATATACATATCAGTTAATTTGTCTAAAAGGTGCACCCAAGTGGGGCGCTATCCTTATCAGGTAAGCCCTGCTTTTTTCAGTATTTGCCGCAGCGTACCGGTTTTAATATCTTTGCTGGGATGGGGCAGCGTTACGATGGCACACGAATCAGGGTGCTTGAACGTGTGGCGGCTGCCTTTGACTCTGGAAAGAATCCAGCCATTTTTCTCTAAAAGCCTGATCAGTTCGCAACTTTTCAAACGACCTCCATTTCGTTTGCTGGTGTACACATCGCACACACTTTATGGTGCGGTTCAATCCTTTGAGTGTAGGGTGTGCATTTTAATACCCGCCCCGGGTTTCGGTTGTCTACTAATTGTCACTAAGCATCATCAAACGAATGCACTATCACCCTAAACCCTTCATCAGCCAGCGGCGCTTCAAAGTAGCGGCTAATCAGCTCGAACTGCGCGTCGGTTGCGGCAAAGTCATGGTTTCCGCCGGCGTTTCTGGCCTGCAGGCGGGCCTTACAGCGGCTGTCAGCGACGTCAAGGTAATGCAGTTGCGATAGTGCAGAGGCTGATTCGGCGATCTCCCGCATCCATTTGCGTAGCGACAGCGTGTTGGCCGGGAAATCCAGCACCACGGAAAGGCCCGATTCCAGCAGCGCGATCAGATGGGGTGTCATTGCGGTACGCAGCTTCGCCGAACAGCGAACATAATCGGCCACGCTGTTCATTTCATCGCGGTACAACGCCGCCAGCCAGCGATCTTCAGAAATGAGTAGCGTCGCGGGCGCCTCAGCCAGTTGATGGGCCAGGGTCGATTTGCCGGAAGCCATTTTCCCACACAGCAAATGCAGGGTGGGGGAGGAAGCGTTTGGAAGGGAACCGGTAGACATTTTTAACCTCGCTGTATGTAACCAGACAAGGCGCCCGCCTTATCTGGCGGGTGTCGACTGAAAGACGAACGTTATCCCACCGGAATTACGGGTGTAATAATCATCATCGGGGTGGTAAAGGAATCAGGGTGCATGGTTTAAAAACTAGCAGAAGGCAGGGGGTGAAGTCTATCGCCGCGATCTGCACGGCAAAAATGGGGCATCCCGCCCCGCAGGCGCGATCAGCTTTTAATAAAGTTGAGCAAATCCTCATTCACCTGATCTTTATGGGTACTGCACAATCCGTGCGGCGCACCCGGATAGACTTTCACCGTTGGGTTTGGCAAAAGCTTAATCGCCGCTTCACTGGACGACTTCGGCGGCACAATCTGATCGTCGTCGCCGTATAGCACCAGCGTTGGGATGGTCATCTTCTTCAGGTCTTCACGTTGGTCCGTTTCGGAGAAGGCCGCCACACAGTCATATAACGATTTAAGCGATCCCTGCATTCCCTGCAGCCAGAAGCTGTCGCGCAAACCCTGTGAGGACTGCGCAGAGTCGCGGTTAAAACCATAAAAGGCGGTGGGGAAGTCCTTAAACAGTGAGGATCGATCCTTCAGCAAGCCCTCGCGGATCCCGTCAAATACCGTTTTGGGTAAACCGTCCGGGTTAAAATCGGTCTTAACCATAATCGGCGGCACCGCACCAATCAGTGCCGCTTTTGCCACGCGTGAGATGCCGTGACGGCCAATATAGCGCGCCACTTCGCCGCCGCCGGTAGAATGGCCGATATGCACCGCATCCTGTAAATCCAGCGCGGCGGTCAGTTCAGCCAAATCGTCAGCGTATTGGTCCATATTGTTGCCGTCCCAGGGTTGGGAAGAGCGGCCGTGTCCCCGACGGTCATGGGCGATCACCCGATAACCGTGCGAGGCAAGGAAAAACATCTGATCTTCAAACGCATCCCCGGACAAAGGCCAGCCGTGGCTGAACACTATCGGCTGGCCTTTGCCCCAGTCTTTATAGTAAAGGCTTGTCCCATCTTTGAGTTTTAGATAGTTACCTGATGACATTATTTCACTCCTCACGCAATTAACTGATTGATTGGGAATAACATTAGCTTTGGCAGGTCGGGCTGTTAAAGGCTAGTTCATAGCCTTGAAGTTGTCGCATCGCGCGCGGTGAATTCGCCGGAGTTCAGGGAAAACAACGGCATAATCAGCGCCAAAAAATAATGAATTAAAGTGCTCACGCGTACGCATTAAGCGATCTAAGGTATTACTATCAGCAGCAACAGCGCGAACTGACGAATTCGTCGAACCCTGGCCCCGGCCGGGGTTTTTTATTGCTCAAATCCTTGAGAAGACGCTGTAGCAAAAGGGGGCATTATGGTCGGGAACTTACTCGCCGTTAGCGCAGGCGCGGCATCTTCAGCAGGTTCATTGTTGTCCGGTCCGATGGCCGGCATCAATTATGGGGTGTTATTCGGTGCCTTTGCGGGGGCTGTTTATTATGTTGCCAGCGCCGTCGATCTCAGACTGATTGTGCGTGCAGCCTATTTCCTTGTCTCGTGGATTGTGGGGGTGTTTGGCTCAGGGCTGGCAGGTGCCAAGCTGGAACAGTTATCGGGCTATACCGACCGTCCGCTGGATGGGCTGGGAGCCATATTACTTTCCGCCGTGGCAATCAAAACCTTAACCTTATTCAGTGAGCATGATCCGGTCACCTGGCTGGCACGCCTTAAAGGAGGTTTCCATGGTAACAAATGATCCTCTGGTACTCACCAATGTCATCACGGCTACCGCAATCGCGCTGCGGTTAATGATGTTCCGCAAACCTGGCGCCCACCACCAATGGTGGGCATCGTGGCTGGCCTATATGATTGTGCTGGCCTATGCCTCGATTCCTTTCCGCTATTTCTTTGATGCTTACGCCCATGCCAGCTGGGCGTCGGTGATGGTTAACCTGATTTTTGCCGCCGCCGTCTTTCGGGCGAAGGGCAATGTGGCGCTGATGTTTGCCGTGCTGCGACCACAGAAATAGGGTAGCCGTCACTCTTTCACCCCTGGCGGCAGCGTCAGGGCTTTATCAATACGGCGGTTGCTGCCGGTCAGGGCTTGAGTGAGCAGGCGATCCAGTTTTTTGCAGGCCTCGCGATAGCGTAGGGCCCGGCGTTGTCGTGAGTTCATCAGTGCACCTCGTAAAGGAGAGTATCGGTAAACTAACCTTAGAGGGGTTTTTTATATGCGTCAAACGCATTAAATGGCAAGGAAGGAAACAAACCCGCCGGAAGCGGGTTGCACAGAGACCTAGCCATGGCGGCGGAATTGCTGCGACTGGCTGAGCATTACCCGGCCGGCCACATGCAGCATTGCCATCTCATCAGCGGAAATCGTCCACTCTTTATAGCGGGGGTTATCGGAAATGACATACAGTTCTGACTTCACTTTTTGCAGGCGTTTTACAAACATATCGCCATTGAAATCAAAAACGTAAATCCCATCACCATCAAAGAAGGGGACGCTGACGTCGACAAAAATCAAATCGCCAGGTTCAATGGTCCCTTCCATGCTGTCGCCCCGGACGTTTATCAATTTAACAATGGCCTCAGGTTTATTGCCAAAAATAACGCTGGCTTCCTTCCGCACATATTCAATAGATCTAATGACCTGAACCACTTCTCTGGCCGGTGAACCCTCACCCGCACTGGCAGAAACATCAAGGACGTCAACACGATACACATCATCTCTCCCCATTTCGGTTAACGAAGATACACTGTATGAATCATCAGTATTCTTCAGCTCTCCTGATGAGAATAGCGCAGAAATCGGCACTGCGAGTGCATCCGCCAATTTTTGTAGCAACGCATCGCTGTATCCCTGCACCCCGCGTTCCAGTCTGGACAGGTTCCCGACATCACTTCCTACCTGCATTGCTAACGCGTTGAGCGTCATCTTCTTCGCTTTGCGAAGCTGTCTGATTCTTTCTCCGGGTTTCATTAAGCGTTCACACCTTTTTTATGCGTTTTACACAAATCGCCTTGCACAATAAAATACTGCCTACTAATATGCGTATAGCGCATTAAATAATGTCTCCACGCAACATTTGAAGACGTTACGCTCTTTACACAATCTGGCCGCGCCGATACAGGTGCCTTAAACCCTGCATTAACCTGCCTGTCGATCATTTTTCCACAGGTGAAAAATGATTCATACGCATTTTTCAGCCGGCCTTGCTGTCTGATACTTATTTTTTGCGTCAAGAGGAGTATTCACCATGAGTCAGATAGTTTCCATCCTAAAGTATGAAGAAGGGTATCGCGACGTTCCCTTTATAGACACCCTGGGCTATCCCACCGTGGCCGCAGGGATCAAAATTGGTCCAAAAGGCGCGGCCCTGAACAGTTATATCTTTAAAGTGCCGGCGCCGGTCGGTGAGCTGTGGATGCAGATGTTGGTCGAGAGCAAAATTTTTGAGCTCAAGCAGCGCCCACTGCTTGCCGATGCGCTTCGCCAGTGCAATGAGGCACGGGCCGACATTCTTTACAGCATGGCCTATCAAATGGGTGTGGAAGGGCTGTCGGGATTCAAAGAGAGCCTGAAAGCGATGTCACGCGGCGACTTTTCCTCTGCGGCGGACGGCATGCTGAACAGCCTCTGGGCCAGTCAGACGCCGGCCCGGGCGAAACGTCATGCTGCGGTAATGCGCAGCGGCACCTACGACGGCTATCGGGGGTTGCTATGAAATTCGCCCTCTATCTCTGCGCCATCCTGATGACCATCCTGCTGCTGTTAACGATCCGTAAGTACAGCTCGGTTGAGTTTGTGCATCACGCCAGGCTGTTGTTCAAAACCTGGTCGGTGTGGCTGGCTTCGGCCGGATCGGTGATCAGCGCCTGGGTGCAATCCTTTCCTGATTCCGCGATGCGCGCCTGGCAGCTACTACCGTCCGATGCCAAAAGCGTTATTCCCCCCAACTACCTCGGCATGATCGGGGCATTTATGGTGGCGATGGCGGTAATGGCGCAGTTTGTCCGCCAGCGACCGTTAGCCACTGAACGGGAGAAACTGGATTGCGGAGAGCACACATGAATCGTCTGCAACTACTGGGGGCGGGATGGCGTTTGCTGTCAGGCCTCCGCACCCCGAAGCAAAATGAGGACATTATCATGACTGATAACACCACCATCCCCGAAGAGAGCAACGGCCCGTTAAGCAGCAATACCCAAACCCGCCAGGTCACGGTTATCACCAATGACGTGGTGCTGGAAAAAGTTGGCGAGTTGCTGAGCTCGGTAGGGCACAACATCGATGAGTACGCCGAAATCGTCGCGCTGGCCAAGAAGCTGGCCACAAAATAGTGTTACCAGCACTGACGCCTTTTTCTCTCCCGGCGGCCTGGCCGCCATCACCCTACTACCCTGCAACGTAACGTCCTATCTCCCTCTCCATCCTGTCCGTCACGGGCATCTCACTGTACGTAACCATCCATCCGGAGGTCTTTATGATCGAAGTAAACTGCTTTGGTGATTTGCGAACCACTGCGCCAACCAAAGCCGGTGATATTGCGGCACTCAAACGCTACTACGACAAGGATTCCAGTTTTCATGGCGGCGGCGACTTTGTCGGCTTCCTCGGTACCACCACGCTGAGTGATGACGGCGGCTCGATGGCCAAGGGCAGCACCTTCTACTGGAAGCGCATCATTAATGACACCGAGCAGGTGAATTTGTACCATTTTGGCGCGAAAGGTGACGGTGTCACCGATGATACCGACGCCTTTAAGCGGATGTTCAGCTGGTCACAAGTCTATGATGTTAATGCAAAAGACATCGGCGTACGTTTCCCGGCCGGGAAGTTTTTAATCTCGCCTGTCGACCTCAGCGCCAGCGAAATTCCGTGTTTTGCTCTGTATGGTGACGACGCGCCCTATGGCGTCACGCCCAGAACGGTCATTATCTCTGATAAATCGATCAATACGGTGTTCAAGGTGAATGCCCGCCGGACCATCATTCGCGGCATCAGCTGGAACGGGCAGGCCACGGCGGATACGGCCAGTAATACCGGGGCGATCACCGCGGACATGCTGTCCAACGTCCAGCCGTTCTTTGAGAACACCACCATCGAAGGGGAGTTCGTTAATATCCGCTGTTTTCGCGTGCAGTATAACGGCGGCACGGCGGTGAAACTGCTGGATACCCTCGACACGCGATTCGACCAAATCTATTCGCAAAATACCTATGCGCGGGTCTTTGACGTCAGCTGGTCAAACTCGCCAAACGGCGTCTGGGATCACTCGACCGCCATTGAGCTGTCGAATGCCAACTTCCAGTACGGTTATGGCGATGCCACGCTGAAGATGCCGCGATTAACCCAGGGGCTGATCCGCAACGTCTGGGTTGAACATACCCGCTTCCCCGGTGATTTAAGCAACGGCCAGTGGATTATCGATGCCCTGAGCCTGGAGGATTGCGCCAATCCGCTGCTGTTGAATAACAGCCGGGTGCTGCTGCGTCAGCTCAGCCTGCAGGCCGGGGCGACGGTCAATCTGGACAATACCTCCGATCGCTGGCTGTCAGGCTATGAGAGCGGCTGGCGCCGTGATGAAAACTTCGGCACCACCATGACCGGGTCGATGAAAGCCGGCTGGTACAGCGGCTATAAGCTCAGTAATACCTCGGATACCGATAAATGGTATCGCATCGGCAAATTTGTCTTCCCGAAAGCTAATCAGCAATGGACGCTGGAGATGGTCAGCAAACAGTCAACGGCCAATCCTTCCGGCACCGCGGCCAGCCCGCTGCAAACCATCTCGTCGGGCGTCACCTACCTGAATCTGCAGCGCTGCGTCAGCGCGGTGTGGGCCGATATGTTCCATCGCGGCACCACGGCGGTGGTTGACGTCAAGTATGCGCGCAGCTATCAGAATATCGTCGAGGTCTGGGTGAAGCTGAAAGCGGGCAGTGGCGACACCATGTTTAACGTGCGATCGACCGGGCCAACGCGGTTTGAAGCCGGGGAGTGTTCCTTATTTACACCGGATCTGTCGGAGGTTACCGATCTGACCACCGTCGGCACGGTCACGCCCAACGCGCGCTTAAGTTTCCATAACGGCCTGGCGGGCATCGGCGCCAATGAAAATGGGGTCGTGACCTTAGCGACAACGGAGTCGGCATCCCCGGTCAGCGCGGCCCCGGTGGGGTATATCACCCTGAACGTTAACGGCATAGATCGTAAATTCCCTTACTTCAGCTGAATAGTAGCTTGCTAACTAAAACCGCCTGCTGAGGGCGGTTTTTTTTCGTCTGAGGATTTTAAGCGAACTTTTCCTGCGAAAGGGCTGGTAGTCAGTGCCAAAGGGTGAAATAGTGCTGATTCATCACCAGGATTAATCTGTTTTTTGCGGTGATTTTTTCTGATTTGGGCGGATAAAACCCCTTTTTGGTCAAAAGTGCGTAAAAAACGGACGCTTTTACACTCCGGTAGAAATCGGGGGTTGAGATGGCGGAGTGTTGATCCGTAAAATAGGGCCAAAACGCAAATCAGGAGAATTCTGTGTCAGAAGCTGCTTCAATCGAAGATAACCCCAACCGACTGGAAGAAGCGAAAAACATCGCTTTGGGCTGGCGTATTGTAGGCAATATCGAACCGCAGACGCTGGAAGATGCCATTCAAATGCTGCGCGACAGTGCGGCCCATGCCGCGAAAGTCTACGAATTGTTGTATGCGGAAATTGCTCAACGGGCGAAATAGTCCGGCTACTGCGTATTATGCCGTCTGTGCCAGACCCGGAGAGCGAGAGTCACGCCACGCCTCCCAGCATCTTGCAGGATCGATATCACGGTATCCTCGTGACGGATCCATCCCCCGGACAAGGTCGTCCGGCACAGAAATGCAGGTGGCATTATCACGAATTTTTTCCACTTCCTGCTGCGTCAACCCACTGCCTTTTTGCTTTTCAGCGTTCACCAGTAAACTGACCAGTGACGGAATATAAAGTACTGCCATCATCGCATTCCCATTCGTTATGCCCTGGGAACATCTTCGGCTCAGCGGGTGAAAACTTTAGCGGTGGACGCGCATAGTGTGAAAAATGCCCACCCTCGTTTAAAATTCTTCTGACACCAGCCACTGATCGGCTTCATCGAACATCTCTTCAATGATCCGCAGCATCACTGACTTGTCACTCTTACTGGCATCGGTTTTCACGCCATTAGCCTGCATCGGTTTTACCTTCACTTCGGCAGCCGGGAAAACGCGTTGAATACGCTTCTCCAGCTCGTTCAGAATTAATTCCTGCGCATTGGGCAATCCGGCAACGTTGCGCTTATCATAAGTCAGTTCTACAAACATGGGGTTATCCTGGTTATAAATGCTGGATAAAAATACAGTTAATAGCCGCAACCTTCAATGAAAATTTGCCCTCCAGGAATAAACTGAAAAATGGCATTGGGCGGCTAATCTGAGAAGCGGACGCAACATTCATCAAATTAACGAAAATCACCAGGCTACACTGCACACTGTTGAATCCAATGAAGGAAATTTAAAATGAAAAAAGTAGCTTGTGCACTGACCTTACTCGTTGGCGGATTGCTGCTGGCAGGCTGTTCCAGCGACCATGTACTGCAGATGAAGGATGGCAGCACCGTGGTGGTCCAGGGGAAACCTGAAGTCGATAAAGCCACCGGCATGGTGATGTATACCGATGAAAACGGTAAGCAGCAGGCGGTGAATCAGGATCAGATCAAAGAGATGAACTCGCTGAATAATTAATCTCTGCCGGGGATTTCGTAACACTTAAGGCAAACGTGGGTAGCGTCCTGTGGTAGGCTTTCTGACATATAGTCAATCAAATCAGAGAGAATCGCCCGGAGACCGCTGCCCATGTTCCGCACTATCGCCACTGGATGTTTGCTCGTCTGTGCCACCTTTGCTGCACAGGCTAACAACGACACGCCGCCACTCAACACCGAATTTCAGATTACCTGCCCAGGCCGCCCAACGATGACAGTCACCCAGGCGCAATACGGCCTGACCACCCTTATGTGGCCGGGCGATAATTTCCAGATTGCGGCGGGTAATCAGCGTTCCAAAACGGATAACGGGGTCAAGGTGTCGATCGTGCTGTTCCGCAATGGCGATCAGATGGTGGTGAACACCTCAGACGATGACACCTTCTTCTCCTACAGCGGCGTACAAAAACTGGTGCCCTGTAGCCGCAGCCGCGAGCGTGAAAACAGCGCGGTCGATCTGCAACGTACCGATTCGTCCGGCAACGTCGCCTCCTGATCGCCCGCTAGTCAGGTAGCCGCTGGCGCAGATCCAGCGGCGAACTCTCCGCCTCATCCAGCAACGCCAGCCATTCGCGCATCGTCACTTCCTGCCAGGACAAATGTCCGGCGGTGGTGCCCATCAACACTACGTCGGGCCTTAGCGCCCGATAGAACTCAATCGACTTTTTCAAATCCGCTTCGTTGCTTTCCGGCACCAACACCGTCACCCAGCGATCGTGTGACATGGTGATGGTGTCGCCAACAAACAGATAGGTTTTGCCAAAGGGGGAGGCATACAGATAGCTGGTGCTGCCCGGCGTATGGCCCGGCGTGGGAACCACGTGAAAGCTGCCACAGTGCAGCTCAGCCTGATTGAAGGTGTCGTCAGCCTCGACATACGGACTGATCGCGCCCAGCGCCTTGTTATGACAATACAAGGCCGCGTTAAAGCGCGTTTGCAGTAAACGGGCACCCGGCCCGGCTTCATGGGAGTGGGTCAGATAATGGCGGATAATCCCGCCCAAATCTTCAATCGCCTGGTGGTCGTTCAGATTCTCCACGCGGGAAATCAGTAAGTTTCCCCGCGTATGCTGCAGCAAAAATCCATGCATCATCAGTTCCGGCTCATGTTCACTGGCCGGAAACTCCGGGGTTGAAACCCAGAGATCCTCGTACAACTGCTTCATGGGCGCTCCGGATGGTTAACGAAGCGTAGGGTGCCCTGATAGCGTCAGCGTGCTGCTTGAACCCTTGACCTGTAAATGTCCCTGCGCGCCTAACGGTAGCGTCACGGTATTCCAGTGATGGCCAAATTCAAGACCGGTAACCAGCGGTACGCCCGTTACCTGACGAATCAGCGTCCAGACGCTGTCGAAGTCATAGCCATTGTCATAATCGGTGAGTGTCGCGCCGGTAAAGCTGCCGGTCACAATTGCCTTCTGTCGTGCCAGGATGCCGCTCTGTGCCAGCTGAAGAAGCATTCTCTCCACGCGGAAAGGATGCTCATTCACATCCTCAATCACCAGGATGCCGTCTTCAATCTCAGGCAGCCAGGGTGTGCCCATCATCGAGGCAATCATCGCCAGGTTACCGCCCCAGACGGTGCCCTGCGCGTCGATATCCTGTGGCTGCGTTTCCCAGCTAAGGGTTAATTTAGGCGAAGTCAGCGCGCGCCAAAAGTGGTCAACGGTGAAATCAGATAAAACCTCAGCGCCAAAATTGCCGGTCAGCATCGGACCACTGAAGGAAATGGCACCCTGTTTCAGCAGCGGAAGCTGGATGGCGGTGAAGTCGCTGTGGCCACACAGCGCCACCGGCTGGTCCTTCAGGCGGGCAGCGACGGCGGCAAAATCAATCTGCGGCAGCAGCCGGGTCGCGCCATAACCGCCGCGCACCGCCAGCAGGATATCCGGCAGATCCTCCATCTGCGCCAGACGGTTAATATCCTGCAAACGTTCGGCGTCATCCCCGGCAAAGCGCTGGTCACGGCGGGCAATCACCTCGGTATTCACCACGTGATGCCCTTGATCCTGCAAGCGTTTTACCGCCAGCAGCGCGGCAGGCTGATTATGGCAATAGCCAGAAGGAGCAATCAGATGAAAAGTGCGCGGAGTAACGGACATAATGTTCACTTTAATCCTCGGTGCGGCGAAAGATCGGCCGGATTTCAACGGCATTTTGCAGGCAGCGCGAAAAAAAAGTCGCCTTCAATCACAATCTGTGTGATTTTTATCCACTTCGAAAGGAATTTTTTTACGCCACTGACGGTCCAATACCCCTGATGATGACGAAAAGCGCAGGTGAAGTCACCCGCAAGCGCGTCAAATTCAGAGTTTCGGTAATTTTCTTTTGTCCGGCGCACGCTATTGTAAGGCGCGAGGCTAAGGCTCAGAGGATGAAAACAGCGTGAGAAAAGTGAAAACGGTTGCGATACTGGGCGTGTTACTGCTGGCGGGATGTGCCAGTGAACCGCATAAACAAACAATAACTCAGCAGCAAACGCCGTTAACCCAGGCGCCGCCAGAAAAGGTGGCTCAGGCCTGGTCGATGTTCACGGAGAGCGCAGCAAACAACTACGGGGTCGATCCAAAGCTGGTAGATGCCATTATTTCAGTGGAATCGGGCGGCAATCCAACGGTAGTCAGTAAGTCGAATGCCATTGGATTGATGCAGATTAAAGCCTCAACAGCAGGCCGTGAAGTGTACCGGGTTCAGGGAAGAAGAGGGCAGCCAAGCAGTAAAGAGCTGCGCGATCCGGTGAGGAACATTGATATTGGTACGGCGTATCTGAAGATCCTGCAGGATCAGTCGCTGGCTGGCATCCGCGATCCGAAAACGCTGCGTTACGCCACCATCGTGTCGTATGCCAATGGTGCCGGTGCGTTGCTGAGAACCTTCTCACGCGATCGGGATCAGGCGATTGCCATGATTAACTCAATGTCGCCGGAAGAGTTTTACCAGCACGTGCAGAATAAGCATCCTGCTGCTCAGGCACCGCGTTATCTGTGGAAAGTGACCACCGCGTATCGCACCATCTAAAATGTCCGGCGTGCTGACTGCTCAGCGCGCCGGCTGTTCTTCAGGTCGGCAATTTACTGGAAGCGAGTGGCTTTATCGCGCGCCAGGCGTTCAAGAGAGAAAATCACCTGCTGAAGCGAACGTTCTTCGCCCGCATTTAATGAACTGAAGCGGAAGCTCAGACGTGGGGTGACCACGGTTTCATTCTTATTGCCGACAATGCTGCGCTTACCGACGTTGATCAGATGCGCATCCACTTCAAAACGGCCATATTCCCCCAGCTCAACGCGCAGCTTCTTAAACTGCTCGCCACCGTGCAGCCCTTCCGGGAGCGGCGAATCGCCTAATACGCCAATGCCGCCGAGTGACAAATCCTGCAGACGCATCCGGCCTTCGCCGCTGCCGTCGGGCCACTGCACGTAGCAATAAAATATCGGGTCAAGCGGGGCATTCACGCGGAAAAATTCCCGCCGTTGGATCATCCACAGAATATCTGGCAGGTCGGCACCAAAGGCGGGCAGGCCATCAAACTTATCGTTAGTCAGCGTGCCGAGAGCGAATTCGACTTTCGCCCCGTGCGTTTCCGCCGTCAGATGCAGGTCTTCGGCTTCCATCGCCAGCTGGTTTTCATGATCGTTACTGCCCAAATCGAGCACCATCCGATCCTTGTCGGCATCCAGCAAATTGGTTATAAACTGGCCACGCGCGTGAGAGACCAGAATTGGCGTCTGATTTTTCATCAGATTCTTCAATACCGCCAACACCGCCAACGGGCCGCGTTTCAGGTACTGTTCATTATCGTTTTCTTTCACATTCCACTCCGGTTGACTGCCAGAAAACACGCTTTGAGCGGTGATACGTCGAAGTATCGGCATCTCAATGTGACGCTTTAGGGCTGAAACAAAAAAAACTGACAAAAAGTTTAGATTTAAATCACAGAGTTAGAATCCTGTCCTATACTAATCCCGTCTAATCAGTAAGTAACAAGGAGCTGTAAATGGGAATTTTATCTTGGATCATCTTTGGTCTGATCGCAGGGATTATCGCTAAGTGGATTATGCCAGGTAAAGACGGCGGCGGATTTATCATCACCGTGGTTCTCGGCATCATCGGTGCTGTGGTCGGCGGCTGGATCAGTACGCTGTTCGGCTTCGGCAGGGTAGACGGGTTTAACTTCGGCAGCTTTGTTGTCGCGGTGATCGGCGCGATTGTGGTGCTGTGGATTTACCGTAAAGTCAAAAGCTGACCCGCGATGGGTAGTAAAGGAAAGGGAGACGATATCGTCTCCCTTTTTTTATGGCTGGCGGATTAGAAATCGTAGCCGACGGTCGCCACCACGGTGCGCTCTGCGCCCCAGTAGCAGTAACCGGTGCCGTAACAGGCCGAGACGTAATCACGGTCAGTCACGTTATTGGCATTCACCTGCACAAACGCGCCTTTCAGGCTGCTGTTCCAGGCGCCAAGATCGGCACGCACCGAAGCATCAAACAGCGTGGTGGAGGGCAGACGGGTGGTGTTTTCGTTATCCGCCCACTGCTTGCCGATGTAACGCACACCGGCACCGACGCTGATACCCCAATCCAGCTGGTATTTCGCCCAGGCCGACGCCATGGAGTTTGGCGTAACGTACGGCGTGTGGCCGTCGTTGCCATCCACAGAATCCTTAAAGCGCACGTGGTTCATGGTGTAGTTAGCGATGGTGCTCAGACGTGGCGTGATCTGGTTATGTGCTTCCAGTTCAAACCCTTGTGAATGCACCTTACCGGCCGGCTCATAATAGGAACCGACCACAACGCGGTTACCCACGTCTTTCTGCGTCAGATCGTAAACCGCAACCGAGTAGAGATCGGACGTGCCGTTCGGCTGGTATTTCACCCCGGCTTCATACTGCTCGGAGGTGGTTGGCTTCAGCAGATTGCCATCTTCACCGGACAGTGACTGCGGCGTAATGGCCTGGCTGTAGCTGGCATATGGCGAAATGCCATTGTCGAACGCATACAGCAGGGCGGCACGGCCACTGACGTGATCGTCCTGACGACGGTTTTTGGTGCTGGTTGAGTAATCATCCGTTTCCGACACGATGCGGTCATAACGGCCAGACAGATCGAGGTGCCATTTCTGCCAGGTCATTTCATCCTGCAGATAGACGCCGGTCTGGTAATAACGACGCTGCGAATCGGTAAAGTCGTAGCTCAGACGATCGCCGACGGCCTGGCCGGTCAACGCGTTCAGCTGATTTGCATAGCCGCTGGCATCGCTCAGATCGTTCTTGTACTGGTGGTATTCACCGCCGAGCACAACTTTATGATCCACTTCGCCAGTGGCGAAATCGGCTTCCAGCTGGTTATCGATGGCGTACGCATCCAGCGAAGAGCGTGAACCGGAGTAGTAGCGGTTCAGCAGATTCGGGTTATCGGCGTCCCAGCCAATCTGATAAACCTGATCGAGGTTGACGTTGGAGTGGGAATAGCTGGCGTTAGAACGGAACGCCCAGGTGTCGTTAAAGCGGTGAGCGAATTCGTAGCTGTAAATTTGCTCGTTACGCTTGAACTGATCCAGCGAGCTGTCGCCGTCGTAGAAACCGTTGCTGAGCTTGCGGCCGTTATGTTCGGTGATGCTGCCATCGCCCGGTACGGCACCGTGATAGCCGCCGGACGGGTCTTTCTGCAGATAGGCACGCAGCAACAGCGAGGTATCTTCATCCGGCTGCCACAGCACGGAAGGGGAGATGGCGTATTTTTCTTCACGGGTGTGATCGTACTGGGTGTCACTGTTGCGGGTGATGCCGGTCAGACGAAACGCCCACTGATCGTTAATCGCATTGGTGTAATCAAAGGCGGCGCTGTTGGTGGAATTGGTGCCGGTAGAGGCACGGAAGTGGCCTTCAGGCGTGAACTGTGGACGCTTGGAGGTTTCCATCACCAGTCCACCCGGCACGGTCTGACCATACAGGGCAGAAGACGGGCCTTTGATCACATCGATACGGTCCAGGAACCAGGGATCGACCTGCAGGACGTTATAGCTGCCCGGATCGCTCATCAGACGCAGGCCATCGAGGAAGATGTTATCAACATCCCCACCGTGGAAGCCGCGAAGAGAAACGGTGTCATAACGGGTTGCGGCTCCGGCAAAGTTAGTAAAGGCACCGGCGGTATAGTTCAGCGCCTGGTTAACGTCCATCGCGCCCTGGTCTTCCATCTGCTGACGGGTGACCACGGAAACGGACTGGGCGGTGGTGATCAGTGGACGATCGGTTTTGGTTGCGCCTTTGCTGGTTTTAGCCGTGTAACCCTCTGTTGGCGTGGTCGCCGTTTCTGCGGGTTGCGCGGTAACGACCAGCGTCTCGGCCGCAAAGGTGAAAGCAGGTGTAGCCAGAGCGATGGAGCAAAGCAAAGCAGAACGCTTTAAAGAAAAAGCCATTCTCATTGTCAATTCCCTTACAAAATGCGAAGAAAGGTCCGCTGACGCTGTTACAGTGAAAGACGCGTCGTGACGGTAATGTAAAGATTTATGATAATCTCAATGAGAATTATTATCTTTCCGTAACATACTTTCAAGCATTGAATTTGCTTATCTATTCACTTGCAAAAATAAGGGAATTATATCGCCGGCAGGAGAGGCCAGCGGAGCGCGCCGCTGGCTTGAGGTGAGTCTAAGGCTTGAGGTCGTGCAGATGATCGTCGCGGTTTAGCGTCAGCAGCGCCAGCGCACTGATCGCCCCGGTGATCATCACATACCACGCTGGGATATAGATATTTCCGGTTTGTTTGATCAGCCCGGTGATAATCAGCCCGGCACAGCCGGAGAAAACGGCGTTAGAAAGTGAATAGGCCAGGCCCAGGCCGGTATAGCGAATGCGGGTAGGAAACATCTCGGCCAGCATCGCCGGACCGGGACCGGCAATCATCCCCACTACCGCACCGGCTATCAGCACGGCTAATCCTTTCAGCCAGAGCGCGGCGTCCGGTTGCTGCAACAGGGCCAGCAGTGGGTAGCTAAACAGCACCACCACCAGCATCGCCAGCAGCATAATACTGCGTCGGCCATAGCGATCGCTGAGCCTTCCCGCCGGTAAAATGGTTAACGCAAAACCGACGTTGCCCAATACCGTTGCCAGCAACGCCTGCTGAAAACTGGCATGCAGTGCGGTCTGCAACCACGAGGGCATCACCACCAGGAAGGTGTAGCCCGCGGCCGACCAGCCCATCATTCTGCCAATACCCAGTACGATGGCTTTCACGACTGAAGACAGCGGCGCGGGTTCAAGCTTCTGCGCTTTGGCAAAGGTGGGCGGCTCTTCCAGCTGTGACCGCAGCCACAGCGCTACCAGCCCCATCGGTAACGCCAGCAGGAAGGGAATTCGCCATCCCCAGCCTTTCAGCTGTTCGGGCGTGAGCAGCGCGGACAGCAAGGCCACCAGACCGGCACCTGCCAGTAACCCCAGCGCGACGGTGAAGGATTGCCACGCGCCGTAGCGTCCGCGTTTTCCCGCCGGGGCGAATTCGGTCATCAGCGCCACCGCACCACCAAATTCCCCGCCGGCGAACAGCCCTTGCAGCATCCGCAGCAGGGTCAGAAGCAGCGGTGCCGCCACGCCGACGGTAGCATAAGTGGGCATCAGTCCAATCAGAAAGGTCGCCAGCGTCATCAGCAGCAGCACCGCAATCAGCGTCGGCTTGCGGCCGATGCGGTCGCCGATGCGACCAAAAATCATCGCGCCAATCGGCCGACAAAAGAAGGCCAGCGCAAAGGCGGCGTAGGTGAGGATCAGGCTGGTCAGATCGCTCTCACCGTCCAGATGGAAAAAGTTAGCGGCGATCACCGTCGCCAGAAAGCCGTACACCGCGAATTCATACCATTCGATAAAGTTGCCAACCGATCCGGCAATTAACATTTTTTTCTCAGGGAAGCGAGAGTCAGTGGTATGCATAAAGGGAGGTCCTGGTGAGGGGGTTAACGCAGAGTGCCTTTTATAGCCACGGAAGAACAATAGGATAGGGTGATCACCGCGGCTGCCGACCGGCAGCCGCAAGGTTTGCAACGCTTACTGCGTTTTCGTTATATCACTCACGTTATTACAGGTACTGTTTTTCGGGCAGTAGAGGTCCATCAGCTTCAGCGTCACGCCGTTGGTCCAGCCGAAACCATCCTGCAACGGATATTCACCGCCACCACCGCCACCCAGCCCTTTACCTTCCACCACATATTTTTCAACCAGCTTGTGTTCCTTGTCATAGGTGGCCTGCACGTTCTGCAAGAAACGCATGCCGACATCCTTCGCCAGCGCCTGTTTACCGTAATTATTCAGTCCCTGAACCGCCGCCCATTGCAGCGGTGCCCAGCCGTTCGGCGCGTCCCACTGCTGACCGTTGTTAACGTTGGTCGTCGCCAGTCCACCTTCTTTCAGCAGCTGGGATTTCACCGCGTCAGCAGTGCGGGTGGCGTGCTCTTCCGTTGCCGCCTGCAGATACAGTGGGAACAGGGTGGCCGCCGTCAGCTGAGGACGGATGGTGGCTTTCTGCCAGTCATAGTCGGCATAGAAGCCCTGCTTATTGTCCCAAAGGTAGCGGTTGATTGCCGCCTGACGTTTCTTCGCCAGCGCGTCAAATTTCTTCACCGCATCGTCGTTTTTCGCCACTTTATTGGCGCGCGCCAGCGTTTGCTCCAGATGGAACATCAGCGCATTCAGATCGACCGGAACAATCCGCGTGGTATGGATGGTGGAGAGATCGCCCGGCTTATCAAACCAGCGCGAGCTGAAGTCCCAACCGGAGGCGGCGCCGGCACGCAGATCGCGGTACAGCTCAGCTTTATTGCGGTTGCTGGCCTTCTGCGCGGTGGCGATGTCATCCATATAGGATTCGGTACGCGGCACGTCGCGGGCATCCCAGTAGCGGTTCAACAGCGTGCCATCTTTCAGCTTCACCACGCGCTTGCTGGCGTCGCCCGGCTTAACGCTGTCGGCGTCCGCCATCCAGTAGTCGTACTCTTTCTGCAGCTCAGGCAGGTATTTGCTGTACGCGCTGTCGCCCTGATGCTGCGCCAGTAAATCGACCATCATGCTGAAGAACGGCGGCTGCGAGCGGCTGAGATAATAGCTGCGGTTACCGTTAGGAATGTGGCCGTAGGTATCCAGCTCGTGGGCAAAGTTTTCCACCATATCCTGCACGCGATCCCAGTGGCCGCTCTCGGCGAGGCCGAGCATGGTGAAGTAGCTGTCCCAGTAATAGACCTCGCGGAAACGGCCGCCAGGCACCACGTACGGTTTCGGCAAGGGCAGCAACGAATCCCACTGGCTGGCCTGCTGGGTCGAACGGGTCAGCACCGGCCAGAGGCCATTAATGTGTTCGCGCAGGCTCTGTCCGGACGGCGGAACATACTTTTCCCCGGCAGCAGGCAGGGTAAAGTTAGCCTCAACAAAATGGCGTAAATCAAAGTTGCTCTGTTTTTTCTGCATCTGCCAGTCGGCCAGAATCGACGTTGGATTGCTTTTCGGCACGGCATCGGCAAAGGTTTTTTGATCCGGGTAGAGTTTCGCCGCCTGAACCGCATGGAACAACGGCCCCAGCCGGATATCGGGTGGCTGAGGTGCACTACTCAGCAGATGTTGCCCGGCATCATTCTCTGCCGCATAGCCCGTTTGTGTCAGCGCTGCGACCATTAACGGCAGCACCAAAACCGCTTTCCATTGACGCTTCTCAACTCTCTGCATAGGTAGTTCTCCATGTCCAGACGATGGCTGTCTGTAAGTTATTGACCCTGAAACAAACTTTAGACGACTTTCTTTGGTCCTACCTCGGCTATGCCGGGAAATGTGAACTGGTCAGGGTTTTGCAAGTATCAAATCAGAAGCGGCATCAGGCTATGATGCCGCAGCGTAGGGAGTCAGTGTGGATTACAGAAACGGCCCGTCAGCGACCGAATCCCGGACAATCATCTCGGAGACAAAGGTGTTTTGCTTGGCTAAATAGCCCCCATCGAGCATCGATATGATCTGGCCAATCACCTCGTTAACCATCTCTTTGACCGGATCCTTGACGCTCGACAGGGCGGGGATCAAATAGGCGGCGGTAGGAATATCATCGAACCCCATCACCGACACCTGGGCGGGCACCGCGAACCCGGTCTCATTCAGTTTCTTCATCGCCCCGATCGCCATTTCATCATTACTGGCCAGCAGGGCGCTAAAGGCGGTATCGGTTTTCAGTAACGTTTCCACCGCGGCCGCGCCGCTGGCGGGTGACCATTTCCCGCTGACGATCAGTTCGTCGCGGACCGGCAGAGCATGATCCGTCAGCGCCTGCTTATAACCCGACAGGCGTTCCAGCGCGGTCGGCGAGTCCAGCGAGCCGGTGATAAAAGCAATCTGCCGGTGACCGCGTTCAATCAGGTAACGGGTGGCATTAAAGCTGGCGCCTTTATGGTCGCAGGAGATGCAGTGACTTTGGTGCTGGCGCAGTTTACGGTTCACCACCATCAGCGGCTTATTGTCTTTATCGATCAGCCGGTCCAGCGCATCTACCGATAAAAAACGCGGATAGATGATGATCGCGTCACAGCGCAGATCGTGCAGAAAATCAATCGCTTCCAGCTCCTCCTGCGCGCTGTTTTTACCATCCACCAGCAATAGCTGGCGGCCATTGGCATCGAGCTTTTTGGCCGCCTGCGAGATCAGTTCATTAAAGTAAGGGCCGTTATACAGGGTGTTAGTCACCACCAGGCCAATACACATTGATTTGCTGGTGGCCAGATTTCGCGCCAGCAAATTAGGCCGATAGCCGGCTTCTTCAATGGCTTTATAGACCTGCTCTTTGGTCTGCTGGCTGACGTAGCCTTTACCGGAAAGCACACGCGAAACCGTGGCCTTTGAGACGCCTGCTTTGGCTGCCACTTCCTGCATTGTTGACACAGGCCCCTCCTGGAAGAGTCAAAATGAAGCGTCATTTTACACATTCTGCAGCGCACGCGATGAAATACCCGCTAATAACGATCGCTGTCACATATTCAGAACGCCGTTTACCAAATTGATTGAAGTTTGCTCCTGAGTTGAACATTCTCGTGTGAAACCGGTTACCTCTTTTTCACAGCGTTGCGGATTAACGGCCATTAAGAGACCGTGCTCCTGCAGCCTGAACGCCTAACCCTATGAATTCTGGAGAATAGTCCCTGATGGCCAAAAACTTTGCACCTCTGGCGCAGTCGATAGTCGCTGCGCTGGGCGGCGTGGACAATATCGCCGCCGTGACCCACTGCATGACCCGTTTACGCTTTGTGGTTGTTCACGACGACCAGGTGGATACGGCAGTGTTGAAGTCACTGACCGGCGTGATGGGCGTGGTAAGCAATGATACCCAGTGCCAGGTGATCATTGGCAATAACGTCTCTCAGGCTTATGCCGAAGTGCAGAAACTGCTGCCCGCCGACGTCGCGGAAAAAGAGATCGCCAGCAACAAGAAATTCTCCTTTAAGCGCATTGGTGCGGGCATTCTCGATGCGCTGATTGGCACCATGTCACCGTTAATTCCGGCGATTATCGGCGGCTCGATGGTCAAGCTGCTGGCGATGATTCTGGAAATGTCCGGCGTCTTCACCAAAGCCGATCCGACGCTGGTGATCCTCAATGTTATCGGCGATGGCGCCTTCTTCTTCCTGCCGGTGATGGTCGCCGCCTCGGCGGCGGTTAAGTTCAAAACCAACCTGTCGCTGGCCATTGCCATCGCCGGGGTGCTGGTGCATCCGGCCTTTATCGATTTGATGGCCAAGGCTGCCCAGGGACAAAAAGTGGAGTTTATTGGCCTGTCGGTGACGGCGGTGAAATACACCTACACGGTGATCCCCGCACTGTGCATGACCTGGCTGCTGTCGTATATCGAACGCTGGGTGGATCGCATCACGCCGGTGGTCACCAAAAACTTCCTTAAGCCGATGCTGATTATGCTGATCGCCGCACCCATCGCCATCGTGCTGATTGGGCCGTTGGGCATCTGGATCGGGACCGGGATCTCTGCCGTGGTTTATACCGTGCACAGCTACCTTGGCTGGCTGTCGGTGGCGATCATGGGCGCCGCCTGGCCGCTGCTGGTGATGACCGGGATGCACCGCGTGTTCACCCCCACCATTATTCAGACCATTGCCGAAACCGGCAAAGAGGGCATGGTAATGCCGTCGGAAATCGGGGCAAACCTGTCGTTGGGCGGATCCTCACTGGCCGTCGCGTGGCGCACCAAAAACCCGGAGCTGCGCCAGACGGCGCTGGCTGCGGCGGCGTCCGCCATTGTGGCCGGCATTTCCGAACCCGCGCTGTACGGCGTGGCCCTGCGCCTTAAGCGCCCGCTGATTGCCTGTCTGATCAGTGGCTTTATCTGCGGCGCGGTCGCCGGGATTGGCGGCCTGGCCAGTCACTCAATGGCCTCGCCGGGCCTGTTCACCAGCGTGCAGTTCTTTGATCCCGCTAATCCGATGAGCATTGTTTGGGTGGTCGGCGTGATGGTGCTGGCGGTGGTGTTCTCCTTTGTTACCACCTTACTGCTCGGCTTTGAGGATATCCCGGTCGACGCGCCGCGTACCGCACAGAGTAAGCAGAGTGATGCCGTACCACCGGCGTCCCTTGCCGTAAAAACACCCTGATAGAGAGGAAAGTCATGTCAGCAACACAGTTTCCCGACGGTTTTTTATGGGGCGGCGCATTAGCCGCTAACCAGGCCGAAGGTGCAAGTTTTGAAGGTGGAAAAGGGCTGACAACGGTCGACGTCATCCCGCATGGTGCGCACCGTCTGGCGGTCAAAGTCGGATTAGAAAAGCGCGTTGCGCTGCGTGAGGATGAGTTCTATCCCAGCCATCAGGCGATAGATTTCTACCACCGTTACAAAGACGATATCGCGCTGATGGCCGAGATGGGATTCACCGTGTTCAGAACCTCCATTGCCTGGAGCCGCATTTATCCAAACGGTGACGAGCTGGTGCCCAACGAAGCCGGCATCGCCTTTTATCGCGATCTGTTTAACGAGTGCAAAAAGCACAACATCGAACCGCTGGTCACGTTGTGCCATTTTGATGTGCCGATGCATCTGGTTACCGAGTACGGCTCCTGGCGTAACCGTAAAATGGTCGGGTTCTTCGCCCGTTACGCCCGCACCTGTTTTGAAGCCTTTGATGGGCTGGTGAAATACTGGCTGACCTTTAATGAGATCAACATTCTGCTGGCCAGCCCGTTTTCCGGTGCCGGGCTGGTGTTTGAAGAAGGTGAAGACCCGGCGCAGGTGAAGTACCAGGCCGCGCACCACGAGCTGGTGGCCAGCGCACTGGCGACCAAAATCGCCCATGAGGTCAATGCGGAAAATCAGGTGGGCTGCATGCTGGCCGGCGGGAATTTTTACCCACGGACCTGCAAACCCGGGGACGTCTGGGCCGCGCTGGAGAAAGACCGCGAAAACCTGTTCTTTATTGATGTGCAGGCGCGCGGCGCGTATCCGTCCTATACCCGTCGTCTGTTCGCCGAAAAAGGCATTAGCGTGAAGATGGAAGAGGGTGATGGCGAGATCCTGAAAAATACCGTCGACTTCGTGTCCTTTAGCTATTACGCCTCACGCTGTGCTTCGGCCGATATGAACGAGAACAACAGCAGTGCCGCCAACGTGGTGAAATCGCTGAAAAACCCGCATATTCAGGTCAGCGACTGGGGCTGGGGCATCGATCCGCTCGGACTGCGTATCACCATGAATATGATGTATGACCGTTATCAGAAACCGCTGTTTCTGGTGGAAAACGGCCTTGGGGCCAAAGATGAGATTACCCCTGAGGGCGAGATCGTCGATGATTACCGCATCAGCTATCTGCGCGAGCACATTAAAGCGATGGGTGAAGCCATTGGCGATGGCATTCCGGTGATCGGCTATACCTCATGGGGCTGCATCGATTTGGTGTCGGCATCCACCGGCGAAATGAGCAAGCGCTATGGTTTTGTCTATGTCGACCGTGACGATCGCGGGCAGGGGACGTTAGCGCGAACCCGCAAGAAATCCTTTTACTGGTATCAGAAAGTGATTGCCAGTAACGGGGCGGATTTGAGTTAGTTCAGGCAAAAAAAGTGCCCTTACTCTGGAAAGAGAAGGGCACCGTTCAGATCAGCTTACTTAACGCATTTCGCGCACTGTTCCTGATGGATCTGCTGGAAGAAATCGTTGCCCTTGTCATCGACAAGAATAAAGGCCGGGAAGTTTTCCACTTCGATTTTCCAGATGGCTTCCATACCCAGTTCCGGGTACTCCACACACTCCAGGCTCTTAATACTCTGCTGCGCCAGCACCGCTGCCGGGCCGCCGATGCTGCCCAGGTAGAAGCCGCCGTGTTTCTGACAGGCATCGGTCACCTGCTGGCTGCGGTTGCCTTTCGCCAGCATAATCAGGCTGCCGCCCGCTTCCTGCAGCTGATCGACATACGAATCCATACGGCCTGCGGTGGTCGGGCCCAATGAACCGGAAGCATGACCTTCAGGCGTTTTGGCCGGACCGGCGTAATACACCGGGTGATCTTTAATGTACTGCGGCAAACCTTCGCCGTTATCCAGACGCTCTTTCAGCTTGGCGTGGGCAATATCACGCGCCACGATAATGGTGCCGCTCAACGACAGGCGGGTTGAGACCGGATGCTGAGAGAGCTGATCGAGGATCTCTTTCATCGGACGGTTCAGGTCGATATGCAGTACGTCGCCTTCGCCCTGCTCGCGCAGTTCCTCAGGGATATATTTGCCTGGATTGTCTTCCAGCTTCTCAATCCAGATGCCTTTACGGTTGATCTTGGCTTTAATATTACGGTCTGCGGAGCAGGAGACGCCCATGCCCACCGGGCAGGACGCGCCGTGACGCGGCAGACGCACCACACGGATATCGTGCGCAAAGTACTTACCGCCAAACTGCGCACCAAGCCCCAGCTGCTGTGCGGCAACCAGTAACTCTTCTTCCAACTGCACATCGCGGAAGGCCTGACCGTGCTCGTTCCCTTCGGTTGGCAGCCCGTCGTAATAGTGGGTGGATGCCAGTTTGACCGTCTTCAGGGTGCTTTCTGCCGAGGTGCCGCCAATGACAAAGGCGATATGGTACGGCGGGCAGGCGGCGGTGCCAAGGGTCAGCATTTTACCGATCAGGTAATCTTTCAGCTTCGCCGGACTCAGCAGGGCTTTGGTTTCCTGATAAAGGTAAGTCTTGTTAGCTGAACCGCCGCCTTTGGCGATGCAGAGGAACTTGTATTCATCGCCATCAACGCTGTAGAGGTCGATCTGCGCCGGCAGGTTGGTGCCGGTATTGATTTCTTTATACATATCCAGCGCCACGGTTTGGGAGTAGCGCAGGTTGTCTTCAATATAGGTGTTGTAGACGCCCTGAGATAACGCCGCTTCGTCACCGCCGCCGGTCCAGACGCGCTGGCCTTTCTTACCGCTGATGATCGCGGTGCCGGTATCCTGGCAGGTTGGCAGAACGCCTTTCGCGGCGATCTCCGAGTTTCTCAGAAACTGTAACGCCACATAGCGGTCGTTTTGACTGGCTTCCGGGTCGGCCAGCACCGCAGCAACCTGCTGCTGGTGGGCAGGACGCAGCATAAAGGAGGCGTCATGGAAGGCCTGCTGCGCCATCACGGTCAGCGCTTTCGGGTCAACCTTCAACACTTCCTGACCATCGAACTCGGCAACGGAAACGTGATCCGCCGTCAGCAGGTAGTATTCGGTATCGTCAGCGGCGAGCGGGAAGGGATTTTGATAGTAGAAAGGTTTATTCGACATTTTTTTCTCACTTAATGACGCGTTGCTGCGTGAGCAACAGGCAATATCATTGGCGACAGCATATTATTGGTTTTAGGCTTGCCGGCCCGCTAAGACCGGCAAGGGAAGAGATGATATAACAATTATTCAACATCTGCATGCTTCTGCGGCCGGGGCCGCAGCGGGTCAGAACATCATGACCATCCACGGATAACCAATCAGCATCAGGCCCGCCAGGAAGATGGCGCCGAAGATGGTGCCAAGGCGCCAGTAGTCTTTGGTTGGCAGGTAACCACTGCCGTAGTAAATCGGGCTTGGACCGGTACCGTACGGGGTGATAATCCCCATCACACCCAGTGATGTCACCATCATCAGGCAGTAGACCGGCATATTGATGCCCGGTATGGCAGCGGCGATGGTCAGCATGGCCGGCAGCAGCGCGGTGGTGTGCGCGGTGGTACTGGCGAACAGGTAGTGCAGCAGGAAGAAGGCCACCAGCAGCATCACCGCCGCCACCTGTGGGTCAATACCGGTCAGCAGCTGACCGCCTTCTTTACCTAACCAGGCAATAAAGCCGACGCGTGCCAGACCATCGGCCAGCGCCACCAGGGTGGCAAACCAGGCGAAAGTGTTCCAGGCCGGTTTGTTGCTGGTAATGTCGTTCCAGTTCAGTACGCCGGTCCACAGCATCAGCACCACCACCAGCAGCGCGGCCATGGCCGGTTCAATCCAGGCGGTGGCAAAAATCCACATCAGCAGGGCGCTACAGACAAACACCAGCAGCAGAATTTCGTTGCGTGACAGTTTGCCCAGTTTTTCCAGCTCGCCTTTCGCCCATTTCGGCACTTCGTCATTGATTTTGACTTCCGGCGGGTAGAACCAGTAAGCCAGCAGCGGCATGGTCAGAATCAGCAGCACGCCCAGCGGCAGGAAGGCGAGGAACCAGGTGCCCCAGGAGATTTCAAACCCGACGATGCTTTTCACCAGCGCCAGCGCCAGCAGATTGGGTGCCAGCGCGGAGAGGAACATCGAACTGGTGATACAGGCGGCGGTGATCGCTACCCACATCAGGTAAGAACCGATTTTGCGCGCGCTCGGATCGTTCGGTTTAGATCCGTACAGCGGTGGCAGGTTGGCGATAATCGGGTAGATGGTACCGCCGCTGCGCGCGGTGTTGGACGGGGTGAAGGGCGCCAGCAGTAAATCGGCGAAGGTAATGGCGTAACCCAGCGTCAGGCTGCGACGACCAAGATATTTCACCAGAATCAACGCCAGACGCCGACCAAACTGGGTCTTGTCATAACCGGCGGCAAACATAAAGGCACCGAAGATCAGCCAGACGGTGGAATTACCGAAGCCGCTGACCGCCCATTTAAATGACTCGGTGGCCATTTTAAATTTCGGGTTGGCCAGCTCGGCCGGGCTGAATAATAGCCACTGGCTAAACAGGGCGATTACCACCACCCCGGTCAGGCCGATTACCGCACCCGGCAGAGGTTCAAAGATCAACCCGACGATGACACCGACAAAGATAGCAAAGAAGTGCCAGGCATAGGGTTCCAGCCCGGCAGGCACTGGGGTCAGGAGCAACAGCACGGCGACCAGCACCGGCAGGAACATCATAATCAGCCGTTTTTTTTGTCCCGCTGGGGCTGGAGGTGCCGCGACGGGTTCACTCAAAGTTGATGTCGTTTTCATAGTATTTGTCTGCAAGTTGTGGAGAATGCGATTTAACGCCCCGGTTTGTCTACAGCCACTTTTTTTAGTTTCTTAATCGTTACTTTAGCTATTTTACCGTGACATTTGAGTTAATATCACTTCCTAATCTTACGTCTTCATATTCATATTAATGACAACGTGCGAATATAATGCGATTTACCCGTGACGCTAATTTTGATCTGGATCAATAAAATATTCTCGCCACCCTTAAATTAATATAAAAATACAATTCATTTAATAAAACGCATTTTTCTGTATCAAGTCGGCCACCTCTTCGCTATCGCCTTGAACTTAAAGACAGTAGATTTAATTTCTGAAAAAATCCACTAAGTTTTTATGTGTGTGATTTGTATGGGTTTATTTGGTATGTTAACGAGGGGTTGATTTTTTACTACTAATGATTAACAATTGAAGTTGGTATTTGAAGCGTGATCATCAATTAACCGACTTCAGTTCGTTTAAAAGTTTTATAACTAAAATTAACGGTTATATAAGAAAAGAAATTGTTATATTAACTGCATCACATCGGACCACTTAATTAAATGGAAAGTAACGCGTCCGCGACAGAATTAAAAACTTTTAAATCTTGGAGTTGATCATAATGCATACTCTCACCCCGATCCTGAATCCCCTGACTCTGCCCAACGGCGCGGTGCTGAAAAACCGCCTGCTGATGGCACCGATGACCACCTGTACAGGATTTTACGATGGCACCGTGACCAGCGAGCTGGTGGAGTACTACCGTGACCGTGCAGGCAGCATTGGTACGGTGATCGTGGAATGCTGTTTTATCGATCCTAAAGGCCCGGCTTTCCCCGGCGCCATCGCTATCGACAGCGACAACAAAATTTCCGGCCTGAGCAAAATTGCCCATGCCATCAAATCCAAGGGCTCGAAAGCGATCCTGCAGATTTATCACGGCGGCAGGATGGTTGAACCTGAGCTGATTGGCGGCAGAACGCCGGTTGCGCCAAGTGCCATCGCGGCCCCGCGTGAAGGGGCCACCACGCCGCAGGCGCTGACCGCGGAAGAAGTGGATGTGATGATCACCAAATTTGGTGATGCCGTTAACCGCGCGATCAAAGCCGGCTTTGACGGCGTGGAAATCCACGGCGCAAACACCTATCTGATCCAACAGTTCTATTCTCCGAACTCCAACCAGCGTGACGACAAGTGGGGCGGCAGCCGCGATAATCGCGCCCGTTTCCCGCTGGAAGTGTTGGAAATCACCCATAAAATGGCCGAACGCTTCGCGGATAATTCTTTTATTATCGGCTATCGCTTCTCGCCAGAAGAGCTGGAAGTCCCCGGCATTCGTTTTGATGACACCATGTACCTCTTGGAGAAGCTCGCCGCGCGTGGCCTGGATTACGTGCACTTCTCCGTCGGCCAGCTGCTGCGTTCCTCCATCGTCGACCGTGAAGATCCGACGCCGCTGATCACAAAATTTATCGCCATGCGCTCTGAAACCCTCGCCAAAGTGCCGGTGATTGGCGTCGGTGGCGTGGTGAATAAAGAAGATGCCGAAAGCGCGCTGGAACATGGCTTTGACCTGGTGGCTATCGGTAAGGCCTGCATCGCCTATCCGGACTGGGCCGATCGCATTACCAACAACGAACATCTTGAACTGTACATCGACAGCAACAAACGCGAAGCGCTCAACATTCCTGAGCCGCTGTGGCGCTTCTCGCTGGTCGACGCGATGATCCGCGATACCAGCACCACCGGCCGCAAATACAAAGCCGGCGTCTATCAGGAAAAAGTGGAAGCGGAAGCGCTGAAGCTGAAAATCAACGTCACGCTGGATACCGACCGTATTACCGACATCATTCTGGTGCCGGATGACTCGCTGGACGTGGACTTCACCACCACCTTTGAGAGCCTGCGCAGCCGCATCCTGGTGGCCAACAGCCCGCACGTGGACGCCATCACCGGCGCGACTACCCAGAGTGAAGCGTTGAAAAAAGCCGTTTCCCGCGCGCTGGCCACTTCCAGTAAAGAGCACGTGATTGAGGAAGGCGGCAACCCGGCGGCACCGGTGAATTACGATGTGGTGGTGATCGGCAGCGGTGGCGCAGGCCTGGCCGCAGCGATTCAGGCCAGCGATGACGGCGCTCACGTAGTAATCATCGAGAAGATGCCCACCATCGGCGGCAACACCATCAAGGCGTCGGTCGGGATGAACGCGGCAGAAACCCGCTTCCAGAAACTGAAAGGCATCGAGGACAGCAAAGACCTGTTCTATGACGAAACGTTGAAAGGCGGCAAATTCAAAAACAATCCGGTGCTGCTGAGAGAGTTCGTGGAGCTGGCGCCAGAAGCGATTGAATGGTTGGCCGCCAAGGACATTGAGCTGTGCGATATCACCATCACCGGCGGCATGAGCATTGACCGTACGCACCGTCCGGCTGACCGGTCTGCGGTCGGTGGCTTCCTGATCAGCGGCCTGGTGAAAAACATCAACAAGCGCGATATCGAAGTGCTGCTGGAAACCTCCGTGGCGGAGATTCTGGTTGAGAACGGTGTGGTTACCGGCGTGAAGGTGGTCGATGAATACAACGACACCCGCATCCTGAATGCCAAAAGCGTGATTGTCGCCACCGGCGGCTTCAGCGCCAACCGCGAGATGGTGGTGAAATACCGTCCTGAACTGGATGGCTTCGTCACCACCAACCATGCTGGCGCCACCGGCAGCGGCATCGCCATGCTGCAGAAAATCGGTGCCGACACCGTGGATATGGGCGAGATCCAAATTCACCCAACGGTGGAGCAGACCACCTCCTACCTGATTTCCGAAGCCATTCGTGGCGGCGGGGCGATTCTGGTCAGCCAGGCGGGTAAACGCTTCTTTAATGAGATGGAAACCCGCGACAAAGTGTCTGCCGAAATCATCGCCTTGCCGGAGAAAAGTGCCTGGGTGATCTTTGATGAGCAGGTTCGCCTGAATAACAAAGCGGCCGATGAGTATATCGCCAAGGGCTTTGTGATCAGCGCACCGTCACCGCAGGAGTTGGCGATTAAGCTGAACATGGATCTCCATGCGCTGCTGGCGACGCTGGAACGCTACAACCTGTTCGTTGAAAAACAGGACGATGAAGACTTTGGCCGTAAAACCGCGCTGCGTCATCCACTGAATCAGGGACCGTTCTACGCCATTCGCATTGCCCCGGGGGTTCACCACACCATGGGCGGCGTGACCATCAACCCGGACACCGCGGTGCTGGATGCGCAGAAACAGGTGATTGAAGGTGCCTGGGCGGCGGGTGAAGTGGTTGGCGGTATCCACGGCGCAAACCGTATCGGCGGTAACGCCGTGGCCGATATCATTATCTTCGGTATCCTGGCCGGTAAAAACGCCGCGGCGCTGGCACGACGCTAAACGCAGCCCGATATGTCAATCACGCCCCTGGCATCAGCTAGCCTGTTGCCAGGGGCGTTAAACGTAAAGGTCAACACAAGCTCGGGTGGCTCGGCGCCAGTATTGTGGATGTTTAAGTCAACACCCGCTCAGGTGGTATGGCGTCAGCATAGGGTGCCTTATCCGAGACGCCGTAAATACACCCCTGTAGGCTTGGCTGCGGCATCCCTGCCGCAGACACTCGGCTAAGGCACCCTATGCCGCCACCCAATAGCATTGGTGTCGATGGGTGGGTTTGGTGGATGCACAGGTCAAGGGCGAGCGCGGTGGCATGGCGTCGTTGATTGGCTTAGCGGGGCACAGTTTAAAGTCCAACGGCGGGAAAGGTGTTGACCTGTGCGTCCCCAATTGGCCATTCGATATTGAAGCTTGAGGGAAGGGAGAGAGGGGTGAAAAGCAAAGCATCGGCGACCGGGATGTCGCCGCTGAGCCCCCACGGACGGGTTTACGGCGACTTTGTGTTCACCCCTCTCTCCCTGACCCGATCACCCGAACATCCAGACGACATTCAGAACATCCAGGACACAAAAGTCAAAATCCCATGCGGTTTGGTGGACATTGCGGGTGAACGCAATGCGGATCGCCCCCTCCAATTGACGCGGCAATCAACATATCAGCTTCAGGCCGCCAGCCAACGCTTCGCCCCGGCTTTCATTTTTGCCTCAAGCTCACTGCCGCGCGTAGCAAATACGCGTCCGAGAGGAAATCCACTTTGCTCCAGCAGATAGGCCAGCGCGGCATATTCACGTGGATATTTCGCGACCACCGTCCGATCGATTTCAACCACCCCCAACGGGAAGGTGAAGGTGCCCATATCGTAAATGGACTGCCGGCGGAATAATTTCCACACTTCGTCACGTTTTTCGGCCAGATCGTAGAACCGGTTGTGACATTCACAGCCGATATTGAGTGTGACGTTCTCGCCGATAATCAACGCGTTTGTTTCCAAAATCGCTTTATCCCCACGCGCATTGAAGGTCACTACAGGAGATGCAATCAGGTGTTTGGTCCGCAGATTTGAAGCACCCATGCGCGCAGAACCCGCCACAAAGTCGCTGCCCAGCCCTTCAAACCAGATAATTTCAATCGTGCCGTCAGGATGAAACAGTTCGTTCAGCTGCTCCCACTCACCGAGATCGCGGTGCATCCAGCCATTGATCAGATCGTTCAGTTGTTGGCGGTCAAGAAGTTGGTTTTGCATGTTTATGCTTCCTTTAAAGTGATTGCATTTAGTCTGGTCCCCAATCATGAATCCAGCGCCGCCGTGCTGGCCTACCTTAACCACACCCGGAAAACCGATTTACCTGCTGAATGAAAACCCGCATTCATAACTCCATCAGGTAAAACCGGGTATCGACAACCATGCGCGGAAATGAAGCGGGGAGGTCTGACGCATCGACCAATGTGAAACCCTGTTTTTCATAAAAATGATGTGCAGCCAGAAACTTATCCGTGGTCCCTAAATAGATCCTGTGTACTCCCCGGGTATTCGAGGTGTCAATCAACCGCTCAAGCATTTGCCTGGCCACACCCAAGTCCCTGCCTCGCCATGGCGCTGCTACAAACATCTTACGCAGTGCCGCTTCGCCGTTGCCAATGTCTTTCAGAGCAATTGTCCCAATCACCTTTCCCTGCATCCGGGCAACCCAAAAATCACCGTTGCCCGTCTGATAAAAGGCCGGGATTTGCATCAGGTCAGGCTGATCCTCCGCCGTAATATTGATACCAAACTCCTGACGCTGGATTTGCACAATCATCGGGATCAACGCATCTTCATCACCCGGTACATATCGTTCAATACTCAGATTATCCATTCAGTAAACACTCATCGTTTGGTTGAAATGATGGCTCAAGTAACGGCCCGACTGGCCATACTAAAACGTCTGCTCCCGATCGACCTCATTCAGGCAAGGGGCGTTTGGCAAAAAATCGCACAGGCGCGGTGATCACCACCAGGCTGGCGACAATCAATGCAACGCCAGCCCATCCGTAAGGCGGCAGCCTTTCCCCGACCAGCACCACCGCCAGCAGCGCGGCAACCACCGGTTCCAGCAGGGTGATTGTAGTGGCCATGCTGGCGGGAATGCGCGCCAGGCCGTAGCCATAGCAAACGTAGCCAATAAACATCGGCACCAGCGCCATATATATTCCGACCGCTGCATTGTTCCAGGCAGCTAACAGCGGCGCGCCGGTCAGCAGCAATACCGGCATCAGCAGCAGACCCCCGGCACCAAATGTGGCACCCATCGCCGCGCGGGGCAGCACGTCGCACTGCATTAACCGCCGCGCTGACCACGAATACAGCGCATAGGTAAAGCCGGCCAGCAGTCCCAGGGCGATGCCCGCCATGGCGTAGCTGTTGCTGGCGCTGTGCCCGCCGCTTTCCGCCATGCACAGCAAGGCCATGCCGGCCACGCCAACCAAGGCGCCGGTCGCCCACTGCTTTATCAGGCGCAGTCCGTCAAGACGGGTTTCGATCAGCGCGGAGAGCAGGGGCGCAGAGCCGATGGAGATCACCGTGCCGACCGTTACCCCGGCATAGCGCATCGAGGTATAGAAGGCGAGCGGATAGACCGCGACCGCGAGGGCACCGGTCAACAGAAAAGGCCAGTGTCGGGCAATCAGGCGGCGCTGACGAATAATCGTGGTTGCGGCAATCAGCGCCTGCAGCAGTCCGCCAATGCCCATTGCTACCGCGCCCACCGCCAGCGGGCTTAGTCCGGGGGCATAGGTGGCGGCGGTGCCGGTGGTGCCCCACAGGATCGCCGCAATCAGCACGCCCGCCGTGCCGCCCAGTCGTTGTCCGGATGAAAGCATTAACAGGCCTCCATCATTTTGCCCGCCATGGCGGCGGCCTGGATCACGCAGTCACTGCGACCTTCCAGCCCGGCGCGCGAGATGCTGCCTTCCAGCAGAAACGCAAAATGCCGGGCCATTTCACCGGCAGCATCGGCGTCTCCACCGAGCAAATCGTTCAGATGCGCGGTCAGAATGGCTTCCACCTCTTCCTTGTGTTCACGCACCGCCTGACGTCCCGGCGATCCGGCCGGCAGCTCGGCCGCCGCGTTCAGCAGCCCGCAGCCGCGAAAGCCATTTTCATAGGCAAATTCGGCGTGATCCTCATAGGCAGCAAACACCGCCAGCACCCGATCGCGCGGGGTGATGGCGCTGGCCACCCGGTTTTTGTACAGCGACAGCCACTCGTCATGACGCACTCTGAGGTAGGTGGCCACCAGCGCATCTTTTGAGGCGAAGTTGTTGTACAGGCTCTTTTTGGCTACCCCAGCCCGCTTGATGATGGCATCAATGCCGGTGCCGTTGACGCCATGGTTATAAAACAGGACGCGTGCCGCGTTGAGCAGCTTTTCATAGGCGGATTCAGAACCCACAGGCAGGCCAGCCATAAGTCACCTCGTGAATAAGAGTAGGTAGACCAGTCTACCTACTCTGCGCGGTTAATCAACCTCAGTCTGCATCACCAGGCTCATCGACGCCGGCAGCACGGTCAGCGTCACCACCGTTGCCACTAACAGCCCGCCGGTAATTGCCCAGGCCATCGGGCCCCAAAAAACCTGATGGGATATCGGGATCATCCCGAGGATCGCCGCGCAGGCGGTAAGCATAATCGGACGTGAACGGTTCAGCGCCGCCGCAATAATCGCGGCGTCATGCGCCATGCCGGCACGGGTATTGTTATCCACTTCGCTAATCAGGATCACCGCATTGCGGATGATCATTCCGGTCAGCGCGATCACCCCCAGCAGGGCGACAAACCCCATCGGGGTGCCCGACGGCAGCATCGCCATCACGATGCCAATCAGGCCAAAGGGTGCCATCAGCAGCGCCAGAAAAAGCCGTGAAAAGCGCTGCAGCTGCACCATCAGCAGCACCAGCATGATGCCCAGCGTCACCGGCAGCACGGCAAAGATCGAGCCGTTGCCTTTGTTCGATTCGGCCACGGTTCCCTGCTCTTCGATGCTGTAGCCCGAGGGCAGCGAGGTGCGGAAGTGGTCAATGGCCGGTGCGAGGCTGTCCGACAGGGTTTCAGCCCGCACGCCGGGTGCCACATCGGTCTGTACGGTAATAAACGGCAGCCGCTGGTGTCGCCAGATCACCGGATCGTCAACCAGCCACTGTGGCGTCGCCACCTGTGCCAGCGGGATCTTCTCACCCCGACTGTTGGTAAACAGCATCCCGGAAAGCGCGGCCAGGTCCTGCCGATCGCTGTCGCTGCCGCGGAGCACAACGCCAAGCTGACGGTTACCCTCACGCAGCGTGGTGACCTGCTTACCTGACCAGTAAGTGTTCAGCCCGTCGGCGAGACTTTCCGAAGACAGGCCCGCCGCCCGCGCCGCAGTCTGGTTAACAAGCAGGTTGGTTACCCGCTCGGGCTCACCTGCCGTCAGATTCACATCGCGGGTCAGGGCATTTTTGCCGACCACTTCCGCCAGCTGACGGGCAAAGATGCCGACGGTGTCGTTATCCGGTCCCGTCACCCGGTATTTAACCGGCCAGCCCACCGGCGGCCCCAGCTCCAGAGGCGACACACGGGTGGTGATATCGCTGAAGTGCTGACTCAGAATCGCCTGTAGCTGGCTGCGCAGGCGATCGCGGGCGGCGAGGTCTGTCGCCACCACCACCAGCTGCGCGGTATTTTCATTGTCGTTGAGCACGTCCATCGGCAGATAGAAGCGGATCGCGCCGCCGCCGATATAGCTGCTGAAACGATCGACGTTGTGATTGCCCTTCAGCCGGGCTTCCAGATCGCTGGTTCTGCGGGCGGTCTCCGCCTGAGAGGCATTGGCGGGCAGGTTCAGGCTGACCAGCAGCTCGGGACGATCGGAGGCCGGGAAGAATTCCCCCTGCATAAAGGTGGTTCCCCAAGCCGACAGGCCCAGCAGGCACAGCGCGATGCCAATGGTCAGCAGGCGGTGGCGCAACACGCGCTGGAGAATTCTGCGATACCAGCCGACGAGTTTGCCTTCTTTTCTGACGTGCCCCTGCAGGGATTCGGCCAACATCCAGCTGCCGATCAAGGGCGAAAACAGTATCGCCACGCCCCAGGAGCACAGCAGCGAAATCAGCACCACCGCGAACAGGGAATAACAGTATTCCCCGGCGGCGGAGGCGGCAAAACCGACCGGGATAAAGCCGCTGATCATCACCAGCGTGCCGGTCAGCATCGGAAACGCCGTGGTTTCAAACGCCACCGTCGCCGCCCGCCAGCGGCTGTCGCCCGCTTCCAGACGGGTGACCATGGTTTCCACGGCGATCATCGCATCATCGACCATCAGGCCGAGGGCAATGATCAGCGCACCCAGTGAAATACGCTGCAGCCCGATCCCCGCCAGCTGCATACCCATAAAGGTCAGGGCCAGCACCAGTGGGATAGCGGCCGCCACCACCAGGCCTGCCCGCATGCCCAGCGAGAGAAAAGATACCGCCAGCACGATGGCGATCGCTTCCAGCAGCACCCGGACAAAACTGCCGATCGCCTGCACCACCACCTGGCTTTGATCGGCAACCCGCACCACCTCAATGCCGTGCGGCAGCTGCTGCTGGATCGCCGCCATCCGTTGGTTCAGCGCCTTGCCGAATGCCGGCATATTGCCGCCAGCGGCCATGGAAATGGCCAGCCCTATCGCCGGCTCACCGTTTACGCGGAAAGCCGGCGCTGGCGGGTCAGCAACATCACGGGTGACGCTGGCAATATCCGCCAGCGGGATATAGCGACCGGCAATATTCAAGGTCACCCGGCGCAGACTCTGTTCTGAGGTAAACGCCCCGCTGACCCGCAGCGCGATATTTTCACTGTGCGTCCTGAGCGTGCCCGCTGAAACCACGGCATTCTGCTGTTTCAGCGCGTCCGCCACCCGATCGGCGGTGATCCCCATGCCCGCCAGCTTGTGTAAGGAGAAGGCCACGGTGATCTGTTGCTCCTGGACGCCAATCAGCCGGATTTTGCCCACGTCCGTCAGGCTGGCCAGGCTGCGGCGAACCGTTTCAACCCGGTCGCGCAGCTCCTGCGGGCTAAACCCCTCGGCGGTAAAGCCGTAGATAGTGCCCCAGGTGTCATCGAACTCATCGTTGACCGCCGGGGTACTGACGCCATCAGGCAGGGAAGGCGTCAGGTCCTGCAGCTTCTTTCTGACCTGATACCAGATATCTGCCACCGCATTGGGCGGCGTGTCATCGCGCAGGTTGACGAACAGGGTGGTTTGACCGGCGCGCGTTTCACTTTCCACAGAGTCCAGATGCGGGATCTCCTGCAGCTTTTGTTCCAGCGGATCGGTCACCAGATTGACCATGTCCGTGACCGTCGCCCCGGGCCACTGCGCACCGATCACCGCCGTTTTGATGGTGAAAGCAGGATCTTCATTTCTCGGCAGCTGCTCAAAGCTCATGATGCCCGCAGCCATGATTAACAGCATAAAAAACACCATCAGCTGCTGGTGGTTCAGCGCCCAGCGGGAAAGATTGAATTTGGCGTTCATGGATTCGGCTCCCCAACACTCACTTTCTCGCCATCGCGCAGATGACTGACGCCGGCGGTCACCACCGTCTCACCGGGTGCGATGCCGGATTTCACCAACACCGCGTCCACGGTGAAGCTGTCGACCACCACCGGCCGCAGGTGCACGGTCTGCGTGATGCGATCGACCACGAATACCGCGGCGGCGTGTTGAGAACGGGTCAGCACCGAGGCCGGAAGGCGGATGGCAGACTGTCCCGGCAGGGTTATCTGGCCCAGTACGCTGGCCCCCAACGCTATCGCGTCCGGCGGATTTTTCAGGGTGACGCGGATGCGCCAGGTGCGGGTTTGCGCATCGGCCTGCGGGCTGACGTCACGCAGCGATCCGCTGACCTGAACCGCCGGATTGGCCAGCAGGGTGATCAGGAAGGGTGTGCTGGCGTTTGCGCTGAACAGGTGAGGGTCAGCGACATCAAAGACGGCATCGCGGCTGCCTGAGGTGGCGAGCGTCACCACGGTCTGGCCTTCGCTGACCACCTGCCCGGCAGAGGCGCTGACGCTGGTGATAATGCCGTCTTCCGGCGCGTTCAGCGTGGTCCATGACAGGGTTTCACGGGCATTGCTGAGGGCAGCCTGACTGCTCTTCAGTCGGGCGGCGGCGGACTGCCAGTCTGATTTCGCTGTATCCAGCTGGACGCGGGCAATCGCGCCCTGCGGCATCAGCAACGTCATTCGCTTCAGGCTGAGGGCAGCCAGATGTTCGGCAGCCGCAGCACTTTGAACGTCTGCCTGGGCGCTGAGCAGCTGATTGTGGCTGCTCTCACTTTCGATGGTCGCCAGCGCCTGTCCGGCATGCACCCGGTCGCCAACGTCAACCGATCTGGCGGTGATCCTGCCATCGAGGCGAAAGCCCAGCGTGATTTGATCGTGGGCGCGTATTTCGCCGGTCTGGCTCAGTGACATACCCGACTCAGGAGCGGGGGCCAGGATAAAGCGAACGGGGCGCGGAAGCGCGACCGGCACCGGGGATTTTTCACCACAGCCGCTCAGTGAACAGGTTACCGTCAGGATAACCAGCAGGGTGTTTATTAGGCTAACGGCCAGGGCATGCAGTGTTTGTCTGACGAAAGGGATAATCAACGCGGTCATGGTTATCGTCCTGAAACTGAATCGCGTCAGTTTCAGGACGATCTGTCCAGAATCGCCGTATGTTTTATCAAGATGGGGTCAATTTCTGACTTTATTGCGCATTTCTATCCCGGTTGGTGGGAAGCATAACCGTTATCAGCAGGCCGCCGTCGTCCGGCAGCGTTGCAACCACATCGCCACCGTGCGCCAGACAGATGGCGCGGGCAATCGACAGACCCAGCCCGCTGCCGCCCGAATGCCGCGCCCGTGAGGAATCGGCCCGGGTGAAGCGGTCGAACAGCGAAGGCAGAAAGTCTTCCGCCACACCCGGCCCACGATCTTTAAAACAGATCGAATGCCGGTCGCCTTTGCATTCCAGCCACACGCTAAGGCGTCGGCCCTCGGCGGCATAGCGCAGGGCATTCTCCATCACGATAGTGAACACCTGCGCCAGACGGAAGGCGTCCCCGGTGATAATGCAGGGGGCCTGTTCTTTGATGACGATCGCCATGCCCAGCGCTTCCGCCTGCGGAGTCAGCCAGTTCGCCCGCTCGTGCAGCAGCTCGGTGATATCCAGGCTCTCATGATGCAACACCAGCTGCCCGGCATCCGCCAGTGAGAGCAGGTGCAGCTCATCGGTTAAGCGGCTGAGATGCTGTAACTGCTTCATCACCATCTGCAATTGCTCAGGCTCCGGCTGGAAAACCCCATCCAGCATGCCCTGCATCCGGCCGATGGCGGCGGTTAATGGCGAGCGCAGTTCATGGGCCATCGCCACGTGCGACGCCTGCAGCTCACGATCGTACCTCTCCAGCTGGGCGGTCATGGCGTTAAAATCGGCGGTAAACCGCACCAGCTCGGTCGGGGCATTTTTTATCTGTGCCGCGCGGGTAGTAAACTCGCCGCGTGCCACTGCGCCCGCGGCCAGCACCAGGCTGCCAAACTGTGCAGATAACGGACGGGCGATACGCAAACCGACCAGGGTTATCACCGGGATCATAATGACAATCATCACCCCCAGCGCAATCCAGTCTGGCGAGGCGATAGACGGCACCGAATACTGCAGCCCCCAGCGATCGTCCATAATCTGATGGAAGCGGGCGGGATTGAGGGAGGGGTTGTGAACCAGGTTCTGGAACTCATGTTTCAGCGCCGGAGACATCCGCTGCATGATCCACATATTTTCCAGCGCAAACCGCAGCCACATTAACGCCGCGATGATGACGATGGTGCCAATCGCCAGCGCCAGGATGCGCATACAGATCCAGCGCCATAAAAACTGATGGGAAATTTTACTCATGGCTGTCTGAACCGGTAGCCGACGCTACGCACATTGATCAATACCTCGCTGATGCCCGCCAGCTCCAGCTTTTTGCGCAGATTATAAACGTGGGTATCGACCACCCGCTCCAGCGCTTCGCTGTCCGGCAGGCATTTTTCCAGCAGTTGCAGGCGTGAAAATGCACGGGTAGGGGATTGCATTAAGGTGGTGAGCAGACAGAATTCGGTCGGCGTCAGGTCCAGCAAGGCGCGGCCCGCTTCGCTGCCCACCGTGGCGGTCATGGATTCGCTGTCGACTTCCAGCCCGTTCCAGCGCAGCCGCTCATCCGCCAGCGCCGCCGGGACGCCGCGCCGCAGCACGGCGTGGACGCGGGCGACCACTTCTCCGGGATTGTAGGGCTTGACCACGTAGTCATCGGCGCCGTAACGCAGCGCGCCAATTTTGTCATGCGCTTCGCCCATCGCGGTGACCATAATCACCGGCACGTGGCTTTTTCGCCGCAGCGCAGCCAGCACTTCGGTACCATTCAGGCCGGGCAGCATCACGTCCAGCAGGATCAGATTCGGTTTCCACTGGGCGACAACATCGAGCGCGCGCAGCCCATCACCGACAATGGCGACCTCAAAATGGTCTCTTTTCAGATAGGCCTCCAGCACGCTGGCGGCATCCGCATCATCTTCAACGATCAGAATTCTTTTTGACTGCATCGCTGCACCTTGACTCTTTCTTGATAATCATCTGCCAATATAATATTGGCGTATTTATAATTTACTTATCAACACATCACGCATTAAATAAAGTGCAACAGTCATTTGATTTGTATTAAGCGGCTGCCGGTAAAACTATTGCCTGAAATTAAAAGCAGAGTACAACAAAACAATCGTCATCAATAGCACTATTTTTCTGTGAAATAATTCGGTCTTGACACGTTCTTAATAAATAACCGACCGTCTGTTGATAACGGGCGCTCATCATCAACTCATTCCAGGGACCCTGAGTCAGGGTAAGATAATCCGACATGAGTGATTGTGATGAAGCCGATAAATAGACTGTGGCCTTTAGCCTCCCTGCTGTTAATTGCCCAGAGCGCGTTAGTGCGAGCCGATCAGACTGCACCGGCCGATCCCAGCCTGATGGTGGGCATCGGCGCGGTGAATACGCCGCGTTACAGCGGTTCCGACCAGCGTCAGTGGCAGATTGTCCCGTTGGTGCAGGCGCGCGATGGGGCGTTTTTCTTCGATTCGCAAAAAGGTCTGGGTTACGACCTGCAGGCGGATAATGGCCTCTATCTGGAACACACGCTGGGCTATAACCTCGGGCGGTCAGACGACAACAATGCCTGGCGAGATGGCTCCGATAAACTGAAAGGCATGGGCAATATCAGCGCGGTGGCCAATACGGCGATCGCCGTTGGCTGGCAGGCCACGCCGTGGTTTTCCGTTGAAGGTAAAGCCACCCTACCGCTGACGGATTCGCAGGGCGTGCAGTATCAGGGCTCCGTCACGCTGCTTCCCTGGCAGACCCGCAGCGACACGGTGGCGTTACAGACGGCGGCGCTGTTTGGCGATGCCCGCTACAACAATACCTTTTATGGCGTCAACCGACAGCAGAGCGAGCGCAGCGGCTATGCAACTTATCACACCGGCGGTGGCTTCTACGGCATGCAGTCGAGCCTGACCTGGAATCATCAGTACAGCGCGCAGTGGGGCAGCATGCTGATCGGTAATTATACCTGGCTGGGTGATAAGGCGGATGACAGCCCGATTGTTTATCGCCGGAATGAATTTACCGCCATCGCCGCCATTACTTACAGCTTCTGATTTACCTTAAGGCCGGTTTATTACTTCGTTAACTTTTACCCGGGATGAAATAAATGACAAAGCGGTCAGTGGAGCAGCCAGTAATTCACCGGTCACGCCATCCTTCTACAGCATCGTTGCCGGTTGAAAAGGAAGTCGGGGAAGGGGAAGTGTTGTGCATAATAATTATTTGCTACCTGCTGAGTTATTTTATTCTGTACTTACTGTTGGCGTGAAGGCAGAGCGGTGAATAACCCGATGTTAATCCTGATAAAAGAATCTTAAGCCTCACCGGTTATCGATCACCCAGTAATGCGGATGGCAAAACCCAGCAGAAAAACCTGCGCCGTGGCACAATGTCAGCCCTATCTGGGCAGAAAGCAGGAGCGCAGCATGTCATCTGACACCCACGTCTATTCCTACTCCGCAGTGCTGATGGGTTCGCCGATCCTTCTCAAACTGTTTGATCATAATGAAGCGCTGGCCGGCGCGGTGTTCAGAGTGATCAAACAGCAGGAGATTTTGCTGACGGTTAACCGGCCGCAGTCAGAAGTGATGTCGGTCAACCATGCCGCCGGCGTCGGTCCAGTGGTGGTCAGCCAGCAGGTGTTTGACCTGATTGCCCGCGCCAGAGCGGTCAGCGTATTGCCGGACAGCCTGTTTAACGTCACCATCGGCCCGCTGGTCAAACGCTGGAAGATCGGTTTTCACGGCGACAGCGTGCCGCCGGCGAAAGAACTTCAGGCGCTGCTGCCGCTGACCGATCCGCAGCAGGTGATCCTCGACCCAGCGGCCCGTTCGGTGTTTCTGACACAGCGCGGGATGGAGATCGATTTGGGGGCCATCGCCAAAGGCTATATTGCCGATCGGGTGCGGGATTTCCTGCGTCAGCAGGGCGTTGAACATGCGCTGATCAATCTCGGTGGCAACGTGCAGACGCTGGGCGGAACGCCGGATAGCGAGGCGCCGGGCTGGGGCATCGGCCTGAAGAAGCCGTTCGGCGCGCCGGAAGAGCTGATTGGGGTGATTACCGTCAGCGGCAAATCAGTGGTGACCTCCGGCGTATACGAGCGCTACTTCGAGCTGGCGGGCAAACGCTACCACCATATTCTCGACCCGGCCAGCGGCTATCCGCTGGATAATGAGTTATTGAGCGTTACGGTGATTTCTGAGGACTCGATCGACGGGGATATCTACACCACCTTGCTGTACGGAATGGGCGTTAAAAAAGGCCTCGACTATCTGGCAAACAGACCCGACATCGAAGCCGTTTTTGTCACCCGCGACCGTCAGGTGATCTGCTCTTCCCAGCGGCAGTTTAGCTTCACGCTACTGGACGCGGATTTTCACGCCGTTTAAGGCTACTGGCAAAACTGTTTTAACAGCTCGCGATGTTCCGCCTGCAAGCGGTAGCGATAAACCGGCCGGCCGGTTAAACCATAATGCAGGTTGGTGGAGAGGATTTTACGCTGCGCCAGCCAGATCAGGTATTTGCGGCACGACACGCGGGAAATGGCCACGGCGGCGGCCAGATCGTCGGTTGAAAACTCGCTGTCGTGATGGCTGTCAATCCACAGGCACAGCGTGCGCAACGTTTGCGGCGTTAAGCCTTTTGGCAGACGGTGCGCTTCGGTGACGTCCGGCGGATTGCCGTGCAGCAGGGCATCGACATCGGTCTGCTGATACCACGGATGCTGGTCCTTAAGCGATTTCTTATGCTGCCAGCCGGTCAGCGCCTCTTCAAAGCGGGAGAACTGGAACGGCTTGATCAGATAATCCACCACGCCGTAATGCAGCGATTGCTGAATGGTCTGGGCATCGGCGGCGGAAGAGATGACGATGACATCGATATTGCGCCTGGCCGCGCGCAGTTCAGGCAGTAAATCCAGCCCGTTTTCCTGCTGCATGTAAATATCCAACAGGATCAAATCCACCGACAGTTCGCTGTGCAGCACCATTTCTCTGGCCTGTTTCAGCGTTGACGCCACGCCGCAGCAGGCAAATCCCGGGATCTGGCCAATGTAGCAGCGGTTCAGCTCTGCCACCATCGCATCATCATCGACGACTAACACATTTAGCATGCGGATCGGTTTCCTCCATCCCACGGCAGTTGTACTAAGAATTGGGTGTAAACCCCAGGGTCGGACTCTACAATAATTTCGCCGCCAAGGCTCTGGATTTGCTGCTTGCAGAGGAATAAACCTACGCCGCGTTGCTCACCCTTCGACGAAAAGCCGTGCTCAAAGATCGCATCAAGCTGTTCTGCCGGGATACCGGGGCCGTCATCGCTGACTTCACAGCTCAGCCAGCCATTCTGATAGTGTAGCAGCACGCTGACTTCGCCATCCGGCTGCTGTGCCAGCGCATCAAAGGCGTTTTCAATCAGATTGCCCAGCACGGTGACCAGTACCGAGGTTTGCTGTTCGTTACCGCTGTCGGGCAGGAAACTGTCCTCGCTGAGGATCAGCTGGTGGCCGCTGTCCGCCGCGCGGTTTAATTTACTCAGCAGTACGCCGGCAATCACCGGCGACTGGATTTTTTTCACCAGCGAGCCGATCTCGGTCTGGTAGTTATTGGCGGTTTTCAGAATGTAATCTTCCAGCTGCGTATAGCTCTTCATATGCAATAAGCCGAGGATTACGTGCAGCTTGTTCATAAACTCGTGGGAGTGCTGACGTAGCGCATCCACATAGTTAACCATGCCGCTCAGGCGTTGGGTCAGCTGGGTCACTTCGGTTTTATCGCGGAAAGAGCAGATCGCGCCAATCATCACGCCGCCTTTCAGCACCGGCATGGTGTTGCACAGCAGAACCCGACCGCGGAACAGGATCTCTTCATCGCGCTGCGGTTTGCCGCTGCGCAGCACTTCGCGCAGGTTGATAATCAGCGCGCCGGTGGCCTGAATACTCTGAATGATTTCGCTTTCCAGCGCCTGCGGCATGCCCGTTTCACGGAATAGCTTGCGCGCGGCATGGTTAATCAACGTCACCTGGGCGTTGATATCCACGGCGATCACCCCTTCTTTGATGGCATACAGCATGGCCTGACGCTGTTCAAACAGCTCGGAGACTTCGTACGGTTCCAGGCCGAACAGAATTCGTCGGGAGGCTTTTACCAACAGCCAGGTGCCGATAGCGCCCACCAGGATGCCGAACAGCGCGGTCCACAGAATGTTCCAGCGGCTCTGGTTAATCTGATCCGCCACTTCGCTTAGCGAGATGCCAATCACCACCACGCCAATCTGCCTGTGTTCAGCATCAAACACCGGAGTAAACACCCGCAATGCCTGCACTAGCTGCCCGCGGTTGATCGAAACATTCTCTTTGCCCAATAACGCGGGCTGCAAATCGTCGCCAATAAAATGGTGATTAATGGCGTCTTTATTGGGATGCGAATAGCGAATACCGGCCATATTGGTGACCACCACAAACAGCAGGTCATTGCTCTGCAACACGGCGGTAGCGATCGGCTGAATGACGTTGCTGTCCGGCGGTAACCGCAGTCCGCGATGAATATCCGGCGAATCCGCCAGCGTACGGGCCACCGCCAACGCTTTATCCTCGACGCCTTTATTAGTGACCTGGCTTATCTGCAGAAAATAGAAAAAGTGGACGGCCAGTAAGACGGCGACAATCACCGCGCTGACCATCAGGCTGACGGAGGTACTGAGTTTCATCGGGCGTTTAAGCCCCGGAAGGGTTGGCTGGCGTTTCATGGCATGATTTCCGAATTTTCCTGCGGAGGCTTTCCATTAAGGTAAATTTATCTGACTCTGCCTGACCTGTAATGCTTTTAATAAGGAGTTTTTAATGCAACTCAGCGTTTATGAAGTCGATGATTTCAATCTGCTGTCCCACTGGCTGGCGGAAAACGATCTGGCTGAACGGGAGATCGACGACGTTCAACTTATTATCCTCGCAGGTAATGCCATCCTCCCGGAAATCGAAGGGGCAATGGCGTTATCCCGTCAGCGCGGCATTCCTCTTTTGCTCAGCGGCGGCGAGGGACACTCCACCGCGCTGCTGCGCGCGGCGTTGGCCGCAGACAGGCGTTATCAGCAATTCGCTACGTTGACCGGCGGGGAAGGCGATCTGCTGCAAGCAATGGCAATACAGGCTTTTAATTTACCGCCAGAGCAGGTGCTGAATGAAAACCGCTCGAGAAACTGTGGCGAAAACGCGTTGTTCAGGCTTAACTTTCTGCAAAAGGCCGGGAAGGTTCCGGCCAGATATCTGCTGGTGCAGGATCCGCTGATGCAGCGACGCACCAAAGCCACCTATTTACATCAGTGGCAACAGCAGGGCGTGCAGGCTGAATGCCTGAGCTGGCCGGTATTTACCCCCGTGCTGACGAGGGTGGATTCGCAGCTCACCATTACCGGCAGGCCGGGTCTTGGCGGGATCTGGTCACTGGAGCGCTATCTGTCGATGATTCTGGGGGAAATGGCCCGCCTGAAAGATGATGCCCACGGCTATGGCCCGAACGGTAAAGGATTTATTGGCGCGGTTGAGATGCCGGGCGCAGTGGAAAGCGCCTGGCGCCGTCTGTTACAGAATCCACGGCTGGCTGAATTAAGTCGATGATTACGCGCTAATTCGCCGTCAGTAGGTTAAGCGATCGGGATGAACCGCAGGGGGGTGCGACGACGTTATAAATCCTGCAGAAATCCGACCAGGCTTTCGCGCACGTCGGTAATGCGCGTTTCATTGCGGCGATAATAGGTCCACTTTCCGACCTTACTGGCTTCCAGCAGTCCGGCTTCAAACAGCACCTTCAGACACAGCGAGGTGGCCGGCTGGGATAAGCCGGCCTTGTCCTGAATAAGGCTGGCACACACCCCGTACAGGTCATAGTCATAGAGCTGGCTATAGCCTGCAAAGGCCTGTTGCGGGTTCTTCAGCCACTGCAACACCGCCAACCGGGTGGGGTTGGACAGTAATTTCATGGCGCTTTCAGGGGACATGCAGCCTCACAAACAATCAGGAGCGGTAAACCGGGTAGTCAGTATACCCTTTAGCGCCGCCACCATACAGCGAGGACGCATCCACCGGGTTTAACGCAACATCCGACGCAAAGCGGGCCGGTAAGTCCGGGTTGGCAATAAAGGTTCTGCCAAAGCCAAACAGATCGCCCCAGCCATTTTGCAGAATGCTTTCGGCTTTCTCGCGGGTATAGCGGCCGGAATACATGATCGGCCAGTGGAAGGTTTCCCGCAGCGCCGTGCGGAAGCTGACCGGCAGATCCGGGCTGTTATCCCAGTCGGCTTCGGCAATCGACAGATAGCCAATCTCCCGTTCATTCAACATGCCGGCCGCGGCGATATAGGTCGCGTGCGGATCGCTTTCAACCAGGCCTAAATAGACGCGCTCTTCATCGGTGCTGGTAAACAGCGGGGCAAAACGCACGCCGACTTTCTGGCTGCCAAACACCTCGCTGACCGCTTCGACAATCTCTTTCAGGAAGCGCAGTCGGTTCTCCAGCGAACCGCCGTACTCATCACAGCGGAAATTGGTGTGTTCAGAGATAAATTGATTGATCAGATAGCCATTGGCAGAGTGCAGCTCCACGCCATCAAATCCGGCGGCCTGTGCATTGACTGCCGCCTGACGATACAGCCCGACAATCTCTTTCACTTCTTCGGTGCTGAGTTCGCGGGGATCGCTGGGTGCCGTCAACATGCCTTCGCCCGGCCCGGTTTCGATAAACACGCGAACGCCGGTGGCGGTGACGGCAGAAGGTGCCACCGGCGGCTGTTCGCCGGGCTGAAGCGCAGTATGCGAGACGCGACCCACGTGCCACAGCTGGCAGAAGATCGTGCCGCCTTGCTGATGTACGGCTTCGGTGACCTTTTTCCATCCGGCGATCTGCGGTTCACTGTGGATCCCCGGCGTCCAGGCATAACCCTGTCCACGCGGTTCAATCTGCGTCCCTTCGGTGATCATAAAGCCGGCGGTGGCGCGCTGTCGGTAGTATTCCACCATCATCTCGCCGGGAATGTTGCCAGGCTGTTCGCTGCGGCAGCGGGTTAACGGCGGCAAGGCAATACGGTTACGCAGGGTGAAGCCGCCAAGCTGTAGCGGGGAAAAAAGGGTAGGACGATTCATAAAGCTTCCGGTTTTCTGAGAAAAATGTGCCGGGCCATTATATTTATAAATTTAAATGTGTAAATTCATTTTAGCAGACGATCTGTGTTGCAGATGTCGGTTCGGGACGGTGACAGATCCCGGACTTTAGGTCATGCTGATGAAAGATCGCATTATCTTAACAATCTTGTTACCTGTTCTTTCTTTCAACCTAATCAGCCTGATAAGCGGGAAAACACTCATGACGGATAGGCCCCATCAGCAGCAAAAAAGCGGCCAGCGCGCCGGCGTTATTGGCGTGGTCAGCGAGGGATTCAGCAATCCCTGGACCCTGAAAATGCTGGACGAAGTCACCCGGCAGCTGGATCTGCGCGATTATCTGCCGCTGTTGCTCAACGCCCGTTCTGCGGACCGCACGCCATCCCTGATGCAAAAAGCCGCAGGCCTCGAACTCGACGGACTGGTATTCCTCACTGCCGACGGCACTGCGCAGTCGGTGGCCGGCGATCTTCTTCCTGGCGTCCCCGTCGTCCAGCTTGGCGGCGCGAGCGAGGGTGAGGAGTCGGTGGTTGCGGCCGAGGGGTATCAGGCGGGGGTTGAGAGCGGAAAATTGCTGCTGTCGCAGGGCTATCAGCGTTTCGGCTTTATGCAGGGGAAAGACCGCGCTGCAGCGTCTTTGCGGCAGATGGCCGGTTTTGCCGACAGCCTGACGGCAGCGGATAAACGGCTGGACAGGGTGCTGATTGCCGGCAACAACGACCGCGAACTGGCGTGGCAGGCCATGACTGCCTACCTGAAACAGACCCGGGCGTCAGAACGCATTAATGCGCTGTTATGTGAAAACGATCTGCTGGCGTTCGGCGCGATTCAGGCAATCCGTGATTTTGGTCAGGGCGTGCATATCGGCGTGGTGGGCTTCAATGACAGTGATGATGCCGGTTCATCCACCTGGCATCTGACCAGCTGGGCACCGCGCAGCGATCTGCTGGTGTCCGAGGCGCTAAACCGACTGCTGGATAATCGGGCCGATCTCAGCGGCCAGTGGCAGCAGGGTGAGCTGCAGGTCAGGCATTCGCATTTAGGCAAAGAAGTGCTCGGTGACATCCCGAAATGTGGTTGCGCCAGCCGACATTAATCCGGGCGTAGCCGACACCGATTTTAACATTCGCTGCAAAATCGCCTTTTCAAAGCAGATCCTGGGGGCAGGGGCTAAATTTTTCGAAATTTATGCCGTTAACAGTTAAAGACCTCCCCTTTATCTGGATAACGCTATGTCGGTTAAAAAATCCTCGCTGTTGATTATGTTGTTCTTATTTATCATCTTTATTAGCAGTATGTTCGCCAGCATCTGGTTGCTGACTCGCAGCAACCAGTCGCTGGATGCGGTCAATAAAGAGATCCGCGTTGTGCTGTCGATCATCGACCCGATTAACCACAGCCGCACCTTACGTTTGCGGCTGATGGAATATATGAAGGCCAGTGAGGGAAGCGATGGGCTGTCTAAGCCGTCGCTGGAAGGCGTGAAGACGGTGATCGGCAAGGCCGATGCCGCATTCCAGGCATATAAAGATGCGCCACGCTTAGCCGGTGAAGACGCTGCAGCAAAAGCCTATGAGCAGGCCTATCTGACCTACCGTCAGCAGGGCATTCAGCCAATGATCGACGCGGCTGAAGCCAACGATCAGGCGCGCTTTAAGGACCAGCTGGCGACGGTGATCCGTCTCGACCGACAGTATGAAATCGTCCTCGATCAGGTGCTCGCCGAGCACGAGGCCTATGCCAAAAAGCTCAACAGCGATGCGCAGCGCCACTTCAGCCTGGGGATGAGCGTGATTATCTTCTTTGGCGTGCTGTTCCTGCTGGTGATTACCGCCGTGCTGTTCTTTATCAAGCGCTATGTGCTGAATCCACTCGACAGCGCGAAAGCCTATTGCAGCAAAATCGCCGAAGGGATCCTCGACCAGCCGGTGCCGGTCACCGTCGGTTCTCAGAGCGAAATCCAGGATTTGATGGCAACCATGGAGCAGATGCGCCAGTCGCTGACCGACATTATTGGTCAGGTGCGCAACTCGACGCTGACCGTGTCGCACGCCTCGAAAGAGATTGCTGCCGGCAACATCGATCTGGCATCGCGCACCGAGCAACAGGCCGCCGCCCTGACCGAAACCGCCGCCAGCATGGAAGAGTTAGGCGCGACGGTGAAACAGAACACCGAAAACGTCTTCGAAGCCAGCCGCCTGACCGGCGAAGCGGTGAAAAATGCCAAAACCGGCGAAAAGGTCTCCCAGCAGGTGATCGTCACCATGGGACTGATTAACAGCAGTTCGAAGAAAATCGAAGATATTACCGGCGTCATTAACAGCATTGCCTTCCAGACCAATATCCTGGCGCTGAATGCGGCGGTGGAAGCGGCGCGTGCCGGTGAGCAGGGCCGTGGTTTTGCGGTGGTGGCAGCGGAAGTGCGTAATCTTGCGCAGCGCAGCGCGGTGGCGGCCAAAGAGATCGAAAGTCTGATTGCCGAATCCGTTATCAACATTCGTGCCGGATCGGATCAGGTTGGCCGGACCGGCGAGGCGATCGGGGCGATAATTGCTTCGGTCAGCCAGGTGGATGTGCTGATGGATCATATTTCGACCGCCTCCGACGAGCAGAGTCGCGGTATCAGCCAGATTGAGCAGGCGGTGACCGAGATGGACAGCGTGACCCAGCAAAATGCCTCGCTGGTGCAGGAATCCGCGGCGGCGGCGGCTTCTCTGGAAGAGCAGGTGCATTACCTGACCCATTCCGTCTCCACCTTCCGCTTGTCTGACGCGTAAGACCAAAACCCGCCGTCCTGTTCATATGCGCAGGGCGGATAATGGTGCTGAAAGATTGGGAGTGTTTTCAACAACCGCAGAAACGTAAAAGCCCCGACTTTTCAGGTCAGGGCTTTTACAGTACTGCATACTCGTCATTTAGCATTAATTTACTTACATCGATTTACTGCTGATTGTACAACGTTAAATGTACAAGTCCACACAGATAATATTAGGCACTGTGTTGATAACTGACCTCCTATTATTACCGTTTAAACACAGCCCACCTTAAAAAAGGAGGCGGAACACGTACATCTTCCCATCGCGATATATACTCTTGATGCATGGCCTGACTATCGTCGGAAAATCGTTATGAAAGATAACGATACATCGACTCTGAGTACTGTTGAAACATGGCCTGACATCATCGCGTTTTCGTTCCCATCCTGCGATCGGTGCAAATTTTGTTACGTGGCTCTAACGCGTCGGGTGGATAACTTCCCCACCGTCATAGCCCATACAACAATATTTCGTGACCTTTATCGCAGATTACTTACTTAACACTGTAAAGCGTTAACTTATTAACGACTGGAGGGTTTTTCCTGCCGTTGATTAATAAACTACTCCAATAAGAACTCGAGTCAATACTGTTTTTAATGCCATGTTAATATGGTCAGTAGTTTCCGAAAAATGCGCTTTTTTTGAATGTTTTGGCCTGGCCAAACAGGTGGCATTGTTCGCTACTCGCCAACCTCATATTTCACCGTCAGCACGCCTTTCTTTTCGCTGATTTTCAGAATGCGCACCCGACCCACCTCGGCCGTGCTGACCACGTGGGTGCCACCACAGGCATAAGCCGGTAAATCTCCCCAGGTGACCTCACGACGGCCGTCGGCGATCGTCAGCTGGCGCGGCAGATCGCGCGCGACAATCTCAGCGACATCTGCCGCAATCTGCTCGGCCGTGACCGGCGTTTTTTGGTCAGTGGGCTCGAATACCACCCGCGCCTCGCCAGGGCGGTGATTGCCCTTGCTGCCGTGCCAGCCGAATGTCTCCCCGGCCACGGCGATAAAGTGTCCCGCAGAGTGATAATGGCTATGCAGCTGACGCAGCGGTTCATCCACCTTGATGTTAACCGGGCCGGGTGCGAGCGGCCCATCGGTGTAATGGGCGATCTCGCCGTCTTCCTGTGCGGCATGCAGCATCGACGCCGCGTCAAGGGTTCCGCGATCGGAAGGCTGTCCGCCGCCTTGCGGATGGAAAAGGGTAGCGGCGAGGATCACCCGAAATCGCCCGTCGTCCTGCGGTGTACAGCTGATGACGGTCGTCTCCATCTCCAGCGCATCGTTATCAAAATAGCTACGTTCGGTCATGTTCTTTCCTTGAGAGGCTTTAATCTGTGCATTACGACAGGTGAATCATTTACCTTTTATTATCAAAACTGTCAACAAGCCAACCTGTATTGACTGTCGCCCACCGTTATTTGTTCAGTAACAAAAAGCATGACGCGGCTGTGTCATATTTAACTATCTACTGCCGGTATTGATACTTGCCCTCGCGGATTTCTGTGCTCTATTCGTCTTATAAACAGAATACGATCTTAATTTAAATAACGTCCAGGCCGCAGCATTAATTACGGTCCAGCGAATATTCGGCATTATCAGGGGAAAGAATGACGCGATGAGCAGTTTACGCATAAATAAAACCTTATTACCGCTGGCGGCAGGGGCGATGCTGCTGCTGGTGGGGCAGCCTGTCGCTCTGGCGGATCCCGCGCCCGCACGGGTGGCAGGGCATAATCAGGACGGCGGCACGCTGTTTTATCTGCACGAGCAGGAGCCGCCGTGCCTGTGGGGTGGATGGGTGCAGCAGGCCTATCTGTCGCGGCAGGTTTTCGATTATCTGGTCAGTTTTGATCGCGGGGAAATACGTCCCTGGCTGGCAACCGACTGGACGGAATCAGCGGATCGCAAAACCATTACCTTTCATTTACGCAAAGACGTTAAATTTACCGACGGCGATAAATTTAATGCCGATGCGGTGGTCGCTAATTATTCCGCGTGGACTAAAGGCATTGGCTGGCACGGTTTTACCTATATGACCGGGTTAACTAAAGTCGATGATTATACCGTTGAGTGACATTTATCTGAGCCCAATCCAGAAATTTATAACGTGCTGGCGAATGGGCATTATGGTTTCCAGTCACCGGATTCCATTGCGCATAACAGCAGTGAGCAAAAATGCCTGAAGCCGGTCGGGACAGGCCCATGGAAAGTAGAAAAATGGGTCAGAGGGGAAGGGATCAGCTTTGTCCGCAACGATGATTATCACTGGGCACCGCCAAACGCCCGGCACAATGGCCCGGCCTATATAAAGCATCTGGAATGGAAATTTGTGCCGGACGCCACCACCCGCTGGGGTGCGCTGGTTAGCGGCGGCGCAGACGTGATTTACCAGCCACCTTCCGCGCAGTGGCACGCGCTGCAGCGGGACTATCAAACCCTGTCTTACGTGGCCACCGGCCGGCCACAGGCCTTTTCATTCAACGTTCAGCGCGGCCCCTTTACCGATCGGCGGGTACGTCAGGCCTTTGCCTATGCGCTGGATCGCCAGCAAATTGTCAAAACGGTGTTCAAGGGGGCGGTGCCGTATGAAGGCAACGGATCCCTGAGTAAAAGCACGCCGCTGTAACTCAACGTTGACAATCGTTATTCGCTCAATGTTGCCAAAGCCAATGCGCTGCTGGATTAGGCTGGCTGGACCGGACGCGATGCCGAAGGCTATCGGGTGAAGGACGGCGAGTCGCTGGTTGCCAGGCTGCCCTTTATTCAGGCGATTATCGATCAGGAAGGCGCGCTGATGCTGCAGGCGGTGCAGGATCAGGTTAAGCAGGTCGGTATCAAACTGGTGCTGATCCCGCTGACGCAAACCGAAGGCTTTGCCGGCGCCAGGTCGCGCCCGGCGGATAAGGAGATCAGCTTTGGTTACTGGATCTGGCCGTCACCCAACATTCTCGACATCGTCTATAACGCGACGCTTGCCGGCGCGTTTAACGGCAATAACACCAGCTTCTTCAATAACCCGGAAGTCGAAACACAGATTCTTGACGCGCAACGCGAACCCGATCCCGCCCGCCGTCGCCAGAAATTTGATGTGCTGCAAAAGTGGTTTGACGACCAGGCGATTGCCATCGGCGGATACAACTTCACTTACAACGTCGCGATAGCCAATAACGTCCGGGGCATCTGGCAGGACAGCGGCAATCGCTTACTGAATTTCAACGACGCCTACTTCGTGCAGGAGACGCCATGACCGATCTTATTTCACCGGGGAATCAACCGACCGCCAGCGAAGGATCGGGCGACACTTCGGCTAAACACCGCAGCCTGTGGCGCCGCATTTTGGTGAGGATGGGCTCGGCCCTGTTTGTGCTGTCTGCGCGTGCGCGCGGCATGAGTCTGCGCAAGGTCAAACTGCATCACGTCCTGCGCCATGCGCTGATCCCGGCGATTACCCTCAGCGGGTGGGCGATCGGCAATTTACTCTCCGGCGCGGTGCTGGTGGAGGCGGTGTTTGCCCGCCCCGGCCTCGGCAACGTGCTGGTCAATGCGGTCAGCAATAAGGATTTCGCGCTGATATCGGGGATCGTCATCCTGATCAGCTTCCTCTATATCGTTATCAATCTGGCGGTCGACCTGATCTATCTGATCGTCGATCCGCGACTGCGAGGCCACTCATGACCAGTCATATTTCCGATTTTTCAGACGCTAAGGCCGGGCGCGTCCCGCGTCAGCGCTTGCGGCGTGCACTGACTGTGATACCGCTTTCCGCATCACTGTCGCTGCTGGTTGCGCTGTTCTTTATCGTCGCCGCCGTGTCGCCGTCACTGTTGGCGACGCATGATCCCTTCAGTACCGACTTACTTAATGCCCTGCAGGCCCCGTCCTTCGCCCACTGGCTGGGCACCGATGATATTGGCCGCGATCTCTACAGCCGCATCATCTGGGGCACGCGTCAGTCGCTGGCGATCGGGCTGGGGGCGATGGCCATTGCGCTGGTGGGTGCCATCGTCCTCGGGTTCAGCGCCGCGCTGGCACCGCGCTGGGTTGCCGGGCCGGTTAACCGCCTGCTGGAAATTCTGCTGGCGTTTCCCACGCTGTTACTGGCGTTGCTTTTTGTGGCGCTGCTGGGTCCTTCTGCCAGCAGCCTGCTGATTTCGGTGGGGATTGGCACTGCGCCAGGCTATGCGCGGCTGGTGCGTGCCCAGGCGCTGAAGGTGCGACAGTCGGGCTACGTCGAGGCCGCGCGGGCGTTGGGGCATCCGTGGCACCGGCTGTTTTTACAGCACATTGCGCCAAATGCGTTTCGCCCGCTGGTGTCGCTGGTGGCGCTGTCATTCACCCAGATTGGTCGTTACCTGCAACAGCGGGCAGAAGGAGGATCGCGCTGATGAGCACGCAAAACAAAAGTCAGGCAGTCCCGCGCGACGTCACGGTTCAGGCGCAGGTGCTGGAGGTGCTCCGACAGATGCTGGATCGCGGCACCAGCATCATTCTGATCAGCCATGACCTGGCGGTGGTCGCGAAAATAGCTGACCACATTCTGGTGATGCAGGGCGGCGCGCTGGTCGAATCGGGCACGGTCGACCAGGTCCTGCAGCGTCCGCAGCATGCGTATACCCAGGGCCTGATCAACGCCATTCCCAGCGAACACACCAAAGGCCAGCGGCTCTCCACGGGCGAACGGGTGATCGCGCTGGCGCAACCGGCAGCGGCGGCGAACGAATCTGCGGAATGGCTGCTTGAAGCGCGCAATATCGTCAAAGACTTCAGGGGACATCGTGCGGTGTCGGACGTCTCCTTTACCCTCGGGCGCGGTGAAACGCTGGGCATTGTGGGGGAATCGGGCTCGGGCAAAACCACCCTGTCACGCATTGCGCTGGCGTTAGCGCAGCCGGACAGCGGCGAAGTCCTGTTTCGGGGCAAAGCCTGGAGCCATGCATCACCGCGCGACCAGCGCGAAATACGCCGCCATATTTCGGTGGTCTATCAGGATCCACTCTCCTCTTTCGATACGCGCTGGCGGGTGTCACAAATCCTTCTCGATGCCATTGCCCTCGGGCCGGCGATCCCTGGCCAGACGGCGATCCAACGGGCGTTGAGCCTGCTGGCGTCGGTGGGTCTGGGGCCGGAACATATGACGCAAACGCCGGCGCGATTATCCGGCGGCCAGCGCGTAGCCATTGCGCGGGCGATTGCCACACAACCTGACGTGATTGTCCTCGATGAAGCCGTGTCGGCGCTGGATGTGACTATTCAGGCGCAAATCCTCGATCTGCTCAGCGATTTACAGCAGCAGCTGGGCGTGAGCTACCTGTTTATCTCCCACGACCTCGGGGTGATCCACCATATGAGCGATCGGGTGCTGGTGATGCAAGACGGTGTCGCGGTGGAGCAGGGAAGCGCCAGCGAGATCTTCTATCGTCCGCGCCATCCTTATACGCAAAAGTTACTCGCCTCGTTGCCACGGCTGCAGGCGGCGGAATTCGCCCACAACTGAAACGGGAGACATAATGTCACGCGAACTGATTTATAACGGTTTTTTGCATCTGACGCCAAACCATCACAGCCATGGTTACTGGCGCACCACCGAAGGCCAGGTCCAGTACGGCTACAACCCGCTGGATGAATACGTCAAGACGGTGAAAACGCTGGAAAAAGGGCGTTTTGATACCCTGTTTATCGCCGATGTGGTGGGGGTGTATGACGCCGACTTTGGCGACGGTAAAACTACCATCCGGGCGGGCACGCAGTTTCCCGATCCGGATTCGATTACTCTCGTTTCTGCGCTGGGGCTGGTGACCGAGCATTTGGGGATTGTGGTCACCAGCAACGTGATTCAGGCCCATCCATTTTCATTTGCCCGCCAGATCTCCTCGCTGGATGAATTCACCCGCGGGCGTATCGGCTGGAATATCGTCACCTCCTATTTTTTCGAACGGGTTCCGCAATTACGGCTTCAATGACATCGTGCCGCACGATGAACGCTATGAATGGGCGCAGGAATATCTCGATGTCGCCTATAAGCTGTGGGAACTCTCCTGGGAGGATGGCGCGGTATTGCACGATCCGGCCACGCACCCTCAGAGAAAGCTGAAGCTGAGATAAGGCAACCGGCTGCTGAGCGCTATACAGGCTCAGCAGTATCTGGTGCTTGAATTCGGATGTGAGGCGATCGCACTCTGCCACGGCTGATTTAACCCGGCCAGGAGGCGATCGCAATCCGCCATTGGTGATTAAATTCGGCTAAGAGGCGATCCCAATCCGCCACTGCGGCGGCGGCAAGGTGCCGTTCACCGCATAATCGCCGACGATGCGGTCTTTATAGATGCGGGGATTGTGCGAGGAAAGCGTGCGGGCATTGCGCCAGAACCGGTCTAATGACAGCGGAGTTAAGGTGGCGGACGCGCCTAACGCATCGAATAAAATGGTGGCCGCATTAAGCAGCAGATCGGTCACCACATTCAGCGATTGTGACACCTCGATTTCCGCGATGGCGTTGGCCTGCACTTCCGCCGGTTCATCGCCGGCAAAGCGACTGTCGAAGGCCCGCTGCAGCGCCTCGGCGATTTTCAGCACAATCGCGCCGCTGGTGTAGGCCGCACCGCGCAGTTTGCCGACCACCGCCAGGATCTGCGGATCCTGCGCGGCCCGGGCGGCGTTGCCATTGCTGTAGGTGCGTTTGCGGGCGGCCACGTTTTCAGCCACTTCCCGGCTGAGCTGACGGCCCAGGCCCGCCAGCGTCGCGAGGTGAACCAGCTGATAAAACGCCGGGGAATATTTAAATTTATCCTGGTCGTAGATATCGCTTTCATCCACCACCACGTTCTCAAACACCGAGGTGCCGCTGGCGGTAAGACGCTGACCAAAGCCCTTCCAGTCATCAACCACCGTCACGCCGGGTGCCGAGCGTGAAACGGTGATCGCCAGCGTTTTCCCCGTCTCATCACTGATGCCGACGTCAATCCAGTCAGAATACAGCGAGCCGGTGGTGTAGAACTTTTTGCCATCAATCCGCCACTGATTGCCAATCTGTTCAAGCCGCGTCGAAAATGCCGACTGCTGCACGTCTCCCGCTTCGCTCCAGGCCGGGCCGACGATATCGCCACGGCCCAGTCGCGGTAACCAGGTTTCGCGCCGTCGGGGGTTGTCACTGTTGAGCACATTTTCGACAAACCCCAAATGACCGCGTATCGACTGGACCAGATTTGAATCAGCTTCGCCAAGCTCAATTAACAAATTAAACAGCTCAGGTAAGGAAATACCGCTGCCGCCATATTCTGGCGGTACGCGTAATGCCGTGAAACCACTCTCTTTTAACCACTGAATCTGTTCGAAAGGTAATTCACGGTTTATTTCCCGTTCAATCGCGCCGTCGCGAATTCTGGTAAAGAGTGGCCTGAAACGCTCTGCCAGTTGCTCATAATCAGGGGTTGGACCTGCTCCCCAGGCTGCATCAATTTGCGACATGCTGCTCCCTTATCGTTAATTGGCGTTAAACGTATTTAGCAAATACCCTGCAATGGATTAATTGACTGATTTTCAAGCTAAAGTGATTTAGCTGACGAGTCGGTGACGGTTGCAAGATAAACAACGGCATCCGCGCAGTCGATATTTCAACAGTAAAGAGGTTAGTAAAAAATAAACAGGTAGAAATAATCATAAGCTAAATCAACACACACATAAGTATTCAGAATTTGGCCACTATCTATTAATCAAATGAAGGACTAGGGTGATGGCAGCTTAAACGGTGACCCACCGTGAAGGGCATAAGATTAAAAAAATCATTTGCTGTTTATTCCACTTTTTATAATGAAAAGGGGATTTGCTGTTCCTGAAATGTTACCCGCTAAGGTAATCCGTTCCTGCCAGAGGAAACGGGCCGTCTCGTATGGCTCGCACAACCCATCCGCCATCCCGCACCTTAAGGTGTCGCGATGGCTTGCGCGCCAAATATCAGAACGAGGTGACCTATGTCCCAACGCGTTGACTACCGTGCTCTGCGTCTGGAGTCAGTCTTCCAGAATGCCGTCAGTAACTATGCTGTTAGCGACTCAGCTGCTGCCGACACCCCGGTAGTTTCATCAACTTACCGCCTTGCGGTGCCTGATATCACGCCGGAAACGGTAAGCACTGTCAGCACGCCGGTTATTCATACACTGGCCGTCAGTGCCGTAGACACGGAAGCGCCTGCACCTTTGCGCCCTTATGAACCGATCGCCAGCGATGGGGTGATTGCCGCCTGGGAAGCCAGCAACCGTGTTCATCTGCGTGGCCGGGCAGAAGGCGAGGCCGGCTCAACGGTCACCCTGACCTTTAAGGATCAAAGCTGGACCAGTACGGTGAATAAGTGGGGTTACTGGAACGCTTCGATGCCGCCTGAGGCGCTGAAAGGCTTGTCTGACGGCAACTACAGCCTGAAACTGACCATCACCGATAAAGCCGGTAACCATACCGATACCAACGTCGATTTTGGCCTGTATGTTGATAAAACCATCAAGCCGACGCTGACGGTGGATACGATCAGCGGCGATAACGCGATCAACGTCGCCGAAAGCATCTATGGCGTGGATATCAGCGGTACCTCAACGCACATGGCCAATCACAATAAAATCACCCTGACGCTGGGCGCCGCTAAAGTCATCGCATTAGTTAACCCCGACGGCAGCTGGAGCGGCCATTTCACCACCGAACAATTGCTGGCAATGCAGGATGGCCTGCACAGCCTGACGCTGACGGCGGTCGATGCCAATGGCAAAACCAGCACCGTTAGCCACGATCTGACGCTAATCACCCATATGAGCAGCGTGCCGGAAATCCACTTCGACAAAGTCACTGATGACAATGTGATCAACCTGGCGGAAAGCCAACACGATCTGCTTTTAAGCGGCTCACTCTCGGCCATGGCACTGGGACAGTCGTTGATGCTGAAAGGCAGCGATGGCCACGAGCATGCCGCATCCATTGATGCTCAGGGCCACTGGCAGGTGCTGATCGCGGCGGCCGACGTGGCCGGATTTATCAGAAATGGTGAGATCCATGCCTGGTATCATGACGGGGCAAATAACTATACCGATATTTCGCAGGAGCTGAATATCGTCACCCAGATGATCCCGGTTTATTACGAGATGGATATCGGTGGCGATATGACGCTGAATTATCAGGAAGCCCAACACGATCTGAGCTTTTATCTGGAAGGTGTGACCACGCTGGATATCAATGGCAAAAGCTACCAGCCGGACAGCGGCGGGATGGTGACCCTGTCCAGCGCCGATCTGCTGGCGCTGGCTGACGGTCCGGTTACCGCAACGGCCCACCGTTCGGATCAGTATGGCAATAGCGACACACAAACGCTGAATGATTTTTTCGACGTCGCTACCCACAACTTACCGACGCTGACGCTGGACACCGCGTTTGCGGATCACGTTATTGGCGCGGATGATGTCAATACCTGGCATCTGCTGCAGGGCAGTTCCACCCAGCTGGATGCGGGCAGTACCGTGACCTTAACGCTGGGCGATCAAAGCTACAGCGCGGCGGTAAAAGCCGATGGCAAATGGGCGTTGACCATTCTCGCCGGACAACTGGCCCCGTTGGATGACGGTGATTATGTGATCAAAGTGACGGCACATGACAGCGCCGGCAATCAGGCCTCGGCCAGTGAGAGTGTCACCGTGGCATCACATCAGAGCGCGTTAAATATGGACCAGTTACTGGAATTTTATGCGCCAACTGCCCAGCAGGATGGGGGAGTGGGTTCAGATTTGGCGATGGCCCCCACAGCCAGTGTGGCGACGGAAAACGCCGCCAGTTCAGCCAGCCACGCCATATCAGACAGCAATCTGGTGAACGACTCACCTTATACCCTGGCGGACCACTTGTTACAGCACCAGGCGGTGCTGGTGTAGTTAACCAGACTCAACGGCATACGGTGCCTGCAGGAAAAAAGCCAGCTTACAAAGCTGGCTTTTTTTTACAGTAAATAATCCCCTCTCATAAGCTCTGAAAGCGATAACCATGACCTTTGAGATTAATGATAGTGAACCTGTTACAGAGTCATTCTGTGGTTGGTCGTGTTGGTGAAAAATCGTCCGCTTTGGCATGTCAACATCCAGATAACAGGCATAATCATTCCTCTCCCTTTTACATGATAATCGATTTATTGTTAACAAATTCATAACCTTAAGATATGAAGTGAGCTTCATAAATTCATGAGAAAGACATGAGTTGTCCCTGCTGATGTTTTGCCTAAAATACGCCCAATGAATGAATTCTGCCGCATAAGGATGTGCCGTTTACCTCATTGCCTTCTCAAGCCAATGGGATATCTGAAGTTTGCTTAAAAGTTATGTGATCGAATTGATCTCATCACGTTGAACGGAGTGGGGTGATCCCCGATGAAAAAAATATCCTCTCAGAACATGTGTCGCAGCCGGCTGGCCGATATGAAAGGTGGCTGGTTTGTGGGCGCTTTTTCACCGGCCGCCTTTAATACCTCCGATGCAGAGGTGGCGGTACAGCGTTTTCCCGCGGGTTATCACAGCGGTTATCACCACCACAAACTGGCCACAGAAGTCACTCTTCTGTTGTCTGGAGAAGCCAGGATGGGCGGCGAGCTTCTGCTCGCGGGTGACATCATTACGTTGGCACCCGGCACTTCTGCATCCTTTACCGCGCTGACGGACTGCGTAACCGTGGTCGTGAAACACCCCGGCGTTCTGAACGATAAATACTCTGACGAGACAGCCTGATGCTAAACATTGTTATTCCAATGGCCGGACTGGGCAGCCGCTTTATGAATGCAGGCTTCACGGATCCAAAACCCTTTATCCGCATCAACGGCGTGCCGATGATAGAGCTGGTAATCAGGAATTTGCGGCCTGCGTGCCGTCACCGGTTTATATTCATCTGCCGTCAGAACCACCTCGAACGTTATGATTTTCATCGCCGTTTGCATGAGCTGGCACCAGATTGTGAGGTTCTGGGAGTGCCCGGCGTCACCGAGGGCGCCGCCTGCTCTGTTCTGCTGGCGTCAGATTTTATCGATAATCAGCAACCCCTATTGATCGCCAATGCCGATCAGTGGGTGGAGGTGAATATCGATCGCTTTCTGGACCAGGCTGAACGCGGCAATACGGACGGCATGATCATGACTATGCCGGCAACCAGCCCTAAATGGTCCTATGTCAAACGTGACAGTGCCGGGCAGGTTTGTCAGGTGGTGGAAAAAGAAGTGGTATCAGAAGAAGCCACGGTGGGTATCTATCATTTTGGTCATGGTCATCACTTTTGCACAGAAGCGCGGGCGATGATTGCCGCTGACGAGCGCAGTATGGGCGAATTTTACGTCGCGCCGGTCTACACACGCATGTATAACGCCGGCCTCACCGCGATCGAAACCTGCAATATCGGTAGCGGGATGCATGGTCTGGGCACGCCGGAAGATCTGGCGGCCTTTCTTAAAAGCCCCGCACTGGCACTGGCAGTTAATAACGTCCGCGAGGCGGTAGCATGAACCCCGTGTTCTGCATAATGCACGCAAGGAGGGGCGGGTGAAAAACCTGAGTATCATTTTTCAGGGGCCAGCAGCAAACGCTGATGGAACGATGTGCCCGCAGGTCTATGCGCATTTGCGGCGTACACGACAGCTATTTCCCCACGCTGAAATCATTCTTTCAACCTGGGCGATGGCGCCTGAGCGGATGGCGTGGTGGCAGGTAAGTCTGGGGGTGCTGAAGGTCCGTTTGGTCTTGAGTCCGGATCCCGGTTCGCAGGTCTACACCGTCAAAAAGGCCAAATACATCACCAACGTTAATCGTCTGCTAATTTCCTCGCGTGCCGGGCTGGCAGAGGCCACCCGACCGCTGGCGGTCAAACTCAGAACCGACAGCAGCCTGACCAGCAGAAGGCTGGAATCATTGTTAAACCAGCACGTGGTTTGTGACGTTCCGCCGGTGCCGCGCGATCCGGCCTTCACCATTTTTCGTTCCCGGGTCATCAACGCCGATTGGTATGCCCGTGATGCTCGCGGCAGCTTGCCCTATCTGTATCACCCTGGTGATATCTTTCTGGCAGGTTTAACCGAAGATTTGCGGCTATTTTTCAGCGCGCCGCTGGCCGGGGCCGACATTTTTCACCCATCAGCAATTGCTGGACTCAGCTGCCCGTGGCGCTACGTGCCAGAGCAGTGGTTCTGGATTAATGCCATCTACAAGACTACGGGCGAGTGGGTTTATAACGGCAACTTTGAACATGATGAGCAAAACATTGTGGCGTCTGAACAAGCCTATCTGGCCAATTTTGTGCCGTATTCCGCGCGGACCCTTGGCTTTCAATGGAGCAAATATTGGCGCTGCTATCCATTGCGAGGAATGTTTAGTGTCTGCACGCATCGCCGTTGGCTGCGTCTTGCAGCCCGGACTGAAGGCAAGCGCATCCACCGCATTTCGGGCATCGCCGACACGATAATGACGGCAATCTGGCGTGGCGGTTACCGTCTGCGAAATCTTTTACTGCGCTTTTCCGCAATTCGACGTATTGCGATGCGACTTTTTGTGCATCGCCGGTAATCACTGTTCATGAAATCGGGAGGGGATAGTTTATGAAGGATATAAGCAAACCATCCAGCGATGGGTTTGTCTCGGCACCGGGAAGCCGCGAAACAATGCGCGAGCTGTGGCAGGCACGTCATCTGGTCAGTCAGCTTGTCTGGCGAGATCTCACCGTGCGTTACCGTCAAACCTGGCTCGGTTGGCTATGGGCGGTTTTGAATCCGGCAATGAATATGTCGCTCTATTACGTGGTCTTTGGCCTGATGGTTAAATTTCGACCGCGGGAATATCAGGCGCCTTATGCGCTGGTACTCCTTAGTGGGTTGGTTATCTGGATGCTGTTTGCCGCCACGCTGAATGCCACCAGTGAAAGTCTGCTGAACAATCTGCACTTGATTAAGAAAATCTGGTTCCCTCGAGTGGCACTCACCGTAGCCGCTTGTGGCGTGAGTCTGGTGGATTTCACGCTGGCACTGATTTGCCTGCTGTTGTTGCTACTGGCTTGCGGCATTTTCTGGTCGCCTCTGCATCTGCCGTTGTTGATTGTCTGCGGATTGATGACCGCGCTGTGCGGCTGGGGCGCAGGCTGCATCATGGCGTTACTGCGCCTGCGTTATCGCGATGTGCGTCATCTGATGCCACTGCTGATCCAGGGCATGTTCTATGCCACGCCGGTGGTATGGACGCCAGGCCTGTTGTCAGATCGCTGGCAATGGCTTGAAATGCTTAATCCGCTTGCCCAACTGATTGCGGCGTTCCGACATGTGCTATTACACGGGCCGGCACCGTCCCCCCTTGCGCTGATGACGGCAATGGCCGGTAGTCTGGTGCTGGCCGCTGCCGGATATGGATTTTTTGTCCGCTTTGAACCGGGGGCGACAGAGAGAGAATGATTATCTTTGAGCACGTCTCCCGCCAGTACGTTGCGACGCAAAACACGGGAACTACGTTGAGAAGTGCACTGTCATTTCGCTCTCCTCCCGTCAACCCTGCATTTGTTGCGTTGGATAATGTCAGTTTTCATCTTAAGCAGGGCGAAGCGTTAGGGATTATCGGGCGCAACGGCTCCGGGAAATCGACATTGCTAAAGTTGCTAACCCGGGTAATCCGGCCTTCTGCCGGACGTATTACCGTCAATGGCAAAATTTCTTCATTACTTGAAGTGGGGGCAGGTTTTCATCTTGATCTGAGCGGCAGGGAAAATATTTATCTGGCAGGGACCATTCTGGGGATGTCCCGGAGGGAAATTGCCAGCCGGGTGAACGAAATCGTCGATTTTTCCGGTCTGTCAGGCTCTATTGATTCGCCGGTGCGGACCTGGTCTTCCGGGATGAGTCTGCGGCTGGCGTTCTCCATTGGCGTGCATCTGGACAGCGATATTCTGGTGATTGACGAGGCGCTAACCGTCGGCGATGTCGACTTCCAGTCGCAGTGTATGGCACGAATTCAGGACTTCCGTCAGGACGGTGGCACTCTGGTGCTGGTCAGTCATGATGAACGTCAACTACGTCAGGTTTGCTCGCGTGGGGTGGTTCTGGACAATGGGCGCATGGTAGCCGATGGCGATATCGTTAAGGCGCTGGCACATTATGCGGAATAGTCTGAAGTTAAACAGTAAATGAGGAAGTAGGCGATGAATTTTCTGGCGCACCGCGGCCTGTGGCAACGGGAAGAAGATAAAAATAGCCGCCAGGCTTTTGGCAGAGCATTTCAGGCCGGTCTGGGGGTGGAAATAGATATTCGCGATCTGAACGGAGTGCTGGTGGTCAGCCATGATATGCCGCGTAATGGCGCGTTGACCTTCGCTACGGTATTGGGCGACTACGTTAATGCAGGGCGGCCGGGTACGCTTGCCATTAATATAAAGTCTGACGGACTGACCGCACCACTCCACTGTTTGCTGACATCCCACCAGGTGGTCGATTATTTCTGCTTCGATATGTCCGTCCCGGACACGCTGCCTTATCGCCAAAGGGAAATGCCTTTTGCTGTCAGGCTGAGCGAGTATGAACCGGAAGGTCCGCTGAGTGAATGTGCCAGCATCGTATGGTGGGATGCCTTCAGCGAACAGACGTTACCTACAGATCGTTTGGCGAACTGGCTGTCGAGGGGAAAACGCGTTTGTCTGGTTTCACCAGAGCTGCACAGGCGATCGCCGGAAGCCTTCTGGCAGCAGCTAGCGGCGTTGCCACCAGCGATACGGCAGAATCATAATTTAATGTTGTGTACCGATCACCCGGTACTCGCAGAGAGGGCTTTGTCATGATCCAGATCCGCGGCGTGATTTTTGATATGGATGGTGTGCTTATTGATGCGCGCGAGTGGCATTACACTGCGCTGAACCGCGCGTTGGGCCTGTTTGGTTTTGCTATTAGCCGTGAAGCCCATCTTCGTGAGTTCGATGGTCTGCCCACCTATGACAAGCTGCAGCGTTTATCCGCAAACCAGGGATTGCCATTGACGCTGCACGGATTCATCAATGAGATGAAACAGCGCTATACGTTGCAAATGGTCACCCGTCTTTGCGCGCCGGTGCCGGCACATCATCAGGCGCTTGCCGGGCTGAAAGCACAGGGTTACCAGCTTGCCGTCGCGTCCAATTCTGTACGCGGCAGTATTGACCTGATGCTAGAAAAAGCCGGGCTGAAAAAATACCTTGGGTTCACGCTGTCGAATGAGGATGTCGAAAAGGGGAAACCCCACCCGGAAATTTACCACAAGGCGATATCCCGCATGGGATTGATGCCGGAAGAATGTGTAGTGGTGGAAGACAATCCGCACGGCATTGCCGCGGCAGTAGCCGCAGGGGCACATGTTTTACGCGTGGCAGATCCCTCTGAAGTATGCCTTTCACGCATAACCGATTTTATTCGTCAGAGAGAAGCGGGGTCTGATGTGCCAGCCGACTCTCACATATTCTGATAGCCATCCTGCAGGGACTGATAACAGGTCGAGCCAGTTAAATATTTCTGTCGCAACGCTTAGGTGAGCATAACGATTATTTGTCTATTTATTATGCCGTTATTGTATTCACCTGGCATTAAGATGGAAGTCTGATGTACTCACCTAAGTACTCAATTTTTTACTGTGTTTCTACGAAACCATTTGAGACGCTATGAAATGAAAAATCCACGCCATGGCGTGGATTTTAGAAGGGTTTGCCGCCTTGATGAGGTTTACTGACACCCATCAGACAACTTAAGTGCTTTAGACGTTAAACAGGAAGTTCATCACGTCGCCATCTTTAACGATGTACTCTTTACCTTCTGAGCGCATCTTGCCGGCTTCTTTCGCACCTTGCTCACCCTTGCAGGCGATGTAGTCATCAAAGGCGATGGTCTGCGCGCGGATAAAGCCTTTCTCGAAGTCGGTGTGGATCTTACCGGCAGCCTGTGGCGCGGTGGCACCTACCGGGATAGTCCAGGCACGTACTTCCTTCACGCCCGCGGTGAAGTAGGTCTGCAGGTTCAGCAGCGAGTAACCGGCGCGGATCACGCGGTTCAGACCGGGCTCTTCAATACCCAGCTCGGCCATAAACTCTTCGCGGTCGGCATCTTCCAGCTCGGCAATATCAGACTCAACGGCGGCACAGACTGGCACCACCACGGAACCTTCTGCTTCGGCAATCGCGCGCACGATGTCGAGGTACGGGTTATTTTCAAAACCGTCTTCGTTTACGTTGGCGATATACATGGTTGGCTTCAGGGTCAGGAAGCTCAGGTAGCGGATGGCCGCTTTATCTTCGTCGCTCAGATCCAGCGCGCGCAGCATGCCAGCTTTTTCCAGATGCGGCAGACATTTTTCCAGCGCGGCCTGTTCAACTTTGGCGTCTTTGTCGCCGCCTTTGGCTTTCTTCTGCACGCGCTGCAGAGCACGTTCACAGGTATCAAGGTCGGAAAGCGCCAGTTCGGTATTGATGGTTTCAATATCGTCAGCCGGGTCGACTTTATTATTCACGTGGATGATGTTGTCGTTTTCAAAACAGCGCACCACGTGGCCGATCGCTTCAGTTTCGCGGATGTTGGTCAGGAACTGGTTACCCAGGCCTTCACCTTTCGACGCGCCTTTTACCAGGCCGGCGATATCCACGAACTCCATGGTGGTCGGCAGAATGCGCTGTGGCTTAACGATGGCCGCCAGCTGATCCAGACGGGAGTCAGGCATTGGCACTACGCCGGTATTCGGCTCAATGGTACAGAACGGGAAGTTAGCTGCTTCGATGCCCGCTTTGGTTAACGCATTGAACAGGGTGGATTTCCCGACGTTTGGCAGGCCCACAATACCGCATTTGAATCCCATGTTTGAATCACCTTAATTGCTTGATAACCAATGAGCCAGACAACTCACCGGTGTTATTAGTTGGTTACTGCTAAAAGTTACCGCGCATTATACACGGAATTATGCGGCAAATGACGTTGATTTATGCCCAGCCGTTCAGGTTTAGGGTTGAGATCTGCCTCACAATTCCCGATACTGACTTAACTTTACAGCTGACGGAGAACGCCGCAGATGCATCGCTTGCTGCTTACGCCACCTTAAGACTTCCCTTGCCAGCAACGCCTGTTGCGCCACTCGTCTCTCTGACGAGCCTCTTTGCGCCCGTTCTTCCGCGGTGCAGGATTTCACCTGATTAATGATAACTGGAAATTTTAATGTTTAATCTGAGCAAGCTCAGGGCGAGTGACGTCAAAAATGACGTGCTGGCCGGTGCCGTGGTGTCTGTCGCGCTGATCCCGGAAGCGACGGCCTTTTCTCTGCTGGCCGGTCTGTCACCGACCATCGGTCTGCATACCGCCTTTATTCTCGGGCTGGTCACCGCCTTCTTCGGCGGCAAGCCTGGGATGATCTCCGGCGCGGCCGGGTCGATCATCGTGGTGCTAATCAGCCTGATTACCCAACACGGCTACGAGTATGTGCTGCTGGCGACCATCCTGGCGGGACTGATCCAGCTGGCGATTGGCGTGCTACGACTCGGTAAGTTTATCCGGCTGGTGCCGCAACCGGCGATTTATGGGTTCGTTAACGGGCTGGCGATCGTAATTATGCTGGCGCAGTTCCCGATGATTAAAGGGCAGGGGCCAGTGATGTATGCGCTGGTGGCGCTGGCGATGATGATTGTCTGGCTGTTCCCGAAACTGACCAAGGCGATCCCCGGTTCGCTGGCGGCGCTGATTGTCATCAGTGCGATTGCCATTGGTTTTGGTCTGGATACCAAGCGCGTTGGCGACCTGGCGAATATCTCCGGGTCACTACCATCCTTCCATCTGCCGACCGCGCCATTAACCTGGGACACCCTGAAAATCGTGCTGCCGTATGCGGTGGTGATTGCGCTGGTGGGGCTGATTGAGTCGCTGCTGACGCTGGCGGTGCTGGATGAAATGGGCAGTAAAAAGGGCGCCGGCAACCAGGAGTGCGTGGCGCAGGGCATCGGCAACACCATCTGCGGCTTCTTCGGCAGCTTTGCCGGCTGTGCGATGATCGGTCAGTCAATTATCAACTTCACTTCCGGCGGGCGCGGACGCATCTCCAACCTGGTCGGTGCGGTCCTGCTGATCCTGTTTGTCATTAGCCTGTCCGACTATATCGCACTGCTGCCGGTGGCGGCGCTGGCGGGTATTATGTTCGTGGTGTGCATTAACACCTTTGAATGGAGCTCCATTAAACGGCTGAAACGCATGCCGAAAGCCGATGCGGTGATTATGATCGCGGTAACGCTGGTGACCATTTTCACCGACCTGGCGATGGCGGTGATCTGCGGGGTGATTATCTCGGCGCTGGTCTTTGCCTGGCAGCATGCGCGCATCACCATTATCGCGCAATCAGAAAAAGAGGGCGAGAAAACCTACCGTCTGGAAGGGCCGCTGTTCTTTGGTTCCACCGCCAGTTTCCAGGAACTGTTCAATCCGCAACAGGATGCCGACAGTGTGGTGATCGATTTCGCCCGCACCCGGGTGATGGATTCCAGCGGCGTGGAAGCAATCGACAAGCTGACCGCTCGCTACCTTGAAGCCGGTAAAAGCCTGCGTCTGCGCCACCTGAGCGAGGATTGCATCAGCTTGCTGCGCCAGGCCGGGCCATTCTGCAGCCATGAACTGGACGATCCGGATTATAAAGTCGCCAGTAATGATGCCTGAGTCATGAAGGGGTTGCCGGGCCTGCCGGCAATCTTAAAGATTCCAATACGGTCAAAAAATCCTGACCATCAACAAAACGTTGAGAACGATAAAAATTGTTGCCAGGGGTGACTAAACTGTAAAGCTGCCGCTGGACCTGCCGATAACGTTAAAAATCGTCGTATTGATTCGCTGTTTTACAGAATAAGCATCTATGTTTTATCTGTACGACGATTTTTAGCATTGGCAGGACGCCAGAACATTGGCATGAAGGCATGATACATAATTACAACTGTGTTCCTATCCACACGCTTAACGGTGAACTGATCGCACTCGATCTGACGCCTGGCGAAATGGACATTGATTCGGGCACTCCGCTGGTCGATCAGCTCGATCCGGAAACCCTTTTGCTTAATCAATTGCTCACCATTGAGCATTACGCTGACTATTTCCAACAACACGGCTTGCTGTGCTGCCTGACGATCGATTTCCAGCTGGCTAAAGTGGTCAGCCAGTCGGCGTTTATCCAGCAAATCCTCAGCCATTTGCCGTTTATCCGTCTGAAACTGTCAGAGGATTTCCCGAACCTGCACGATGGTCCGAACAATCCACTGCTGCGGACGCTGATTGAACAGCTCAACATCCTGTGGCTGGATGATTTAGGGGCAGGGGACGCGAACCTGAATGCGCTGCAGTCGAAAATGTTTGAGGCGGTAAAACTCGATCGGCAGTTCTTTCTCGATAACGTCACCAAACCCTGGTTCAGCATCCTGATCGCCAATATCCGCCAGTACACCAATCGGGTGATTGTGGAAGGGGTTCAAAGCGAAATCCAGCTGGGGAAACTGGCCGAAAGCAAAATCTGGGGCGTTCAGGGCTACTTCTTGCCGAGGGTGGCGCTGAAAGAATTGGGCCAAGCCGACGACTAATCTTTCCTTTGACCTGTGCATCCCCCCAATTTGCCAACATCTCAGAGGCTACAGGGTGGTGCCACAGGGCGCGTTAGCCGGGTGTATGCCGCAGGGATGCGGCATCCAAGCCCCCAGGGATGGGTTCACGGCGTCCCGGATAACGCGCCCTGTGGTAACGCCGGGTCACCAAACCCGGTCTTGACCTTAAGATCACCAAACCCGGTCTTGACCTTACTCAGCCTTAAAACTGTGCAACCGGTTCATCGCCTTTAAGCGATCTTCCTTCAACCACACCTCGGTACAACGCGCGGCTTCATCAATAGCATTATCAATTAACGACTGCTCGGCTGCCTGCGGCTTACCCAACACAAATCCCACCACCTTATTGCGATCGCCCGGATGACCAATGCCAATTCGCAAACGGTGGAAGTTAAGATTGTTGCCGAGCTTGCTGATGATATCTTTTAAACCATTGTGACCGCCATGACCGCCACCCTGCTTGAACTTCGCCACGCCCGGCGGCAAATCTAACTCATCATGCGCCACCAGAATCTCTTCCGGCGTAATCCGGTAAAACGTGGCCATCGCCGCCACCGCTTTACCGCTCAAATTCATAAAGGTGGTCGGAACCAGTAAACGGACATCTTCGCCGCCGATATTCAGACGTGCGGTGTAACCGTAAAACTTACTGTCTTCTTTTAACGCTTGATTGTGACGCTGTGCCAGTAAATCGACGTACCAGGCACCGGCATTATGACGGGTGGCGGCGTACTCGGCGCCGGGATTGGCAAGGCCCACAATCAGTTTAATGCTGCTCACTTGTCTGTTTTCCTGAAGAGTGCGGTGAAGAAGGGGGCTAGTGTACGTTGCCCGGCTGAAAACGCAAAATCCCCCACCAAAACGTGACACACGCCGCAATAGTTCACATCCGTGATAATGCATTTTCTATAAGAAATCAGCAGCTTGTGCGTAAAGAAATGTCAAACTTTTAGCAACAAATGTGATCTGTCCCGCACCAACATAAACATCCATTGCATAAACTTATGACATTCGGGCACAGGACAACGCCCTTATCTGGAAACTGGAGGGGAATAATGAAACGTAAACATGCCAATCTTACCGGTAATTCTTTAATGGTGTTGGGCCTGGTCGTAATGGTGGCGGGCGTCGGTTATTCCGTGCTGAATCAGCTTCCACAACTGCAATTGCCTCAGTTTTTGGTTCATGGCGCCATATTCAGCATCTTTATCGGCGCACTCCTTTGGCTGGTGGGCGCACGTATCAGTGGACGGGAAAAAGTCACTGACCGCTACTACTGGGTACGCCACTACGATAAACGCTGCCGTCGCAGCACCGATGGCCCTAGCCACCATTAATCCCGTTAAAAACGCCTCTGTTCAGAGGCGTTTTAATCCTTTATCCCGCCACGCCTGACAGCACCTCCACTTCGGTTGCTACAAAACGCGTCACCCGGTTACGCCCTAACGCCTTTGCCTGATACAAGGCTTCATCAGCGGCGACCATTAACGTCGGTATCTGATGGTAAGCACCCTGCGCGGTGGCCACCCCAATACTCACCGTGTAATTCACCCCTTCCGGATGGGAATGCTCCACCGTCTGACGGATCTTCTCGGCATACCGCAAGGCATCGCGCTCGCTGGCCACCAGAATCGCCGCAAACTCTTCGCCGCCTAATCGCGCAAAATGACTCTGCGCCGGCAGGGATTGCTGCACCTGTCGGCAAAAATCAATCAGCACCAGATCGCCCTGACTGTGACCAAAGCGGTCATTGATGCTCTTAAAATGGTCCAAATCGAACAGCATAATGGTTAGCGGCTGCGCCGTTTTATCACACAGGCGAGCCAACGCTTCGCCCTGCTCAAACAACGCGCGACGGTTCCAGACGCCGGTCAGGGGATCGAGCAACGAGGCATTCTTATACTTGATCTGCGTGCGCTCATTGACCATTGCCAACATGGTAAAGGTCAGCCCGATCACCATCATGATCGACTCCAGAATGACGTAAACCGAAAAGGTCGAACCGCCAATCGCGCCATGAAACGGACTGGGAATGCCGCCATCCACCACCGCGCGCGTCAGGTGGAACAGCAGATGGATCCACAACAACAGCTGGGCCGGCCAGTAGGTCACCGGCAAGGTGGCCCGCGAACGGTGCAACTCAATGATCATCCAGCCGGTGTAAATCACACACAGCAGACACACGGCCAGAATGCGCATCGGCATCGAGTGATAAAACGTCGACCACTGACATAACACCAGCCACACCAGCGGCCCGGCCAGCCATAACCAGCCGCTGCGCGCCCCGCGAAACGCCCGAAACGACATCACCAGCAGACTGTAGGCCAGCATCACCAGCAAATTGCCCACGCCGACCGGCAGAAACAGACTGCCGTTGCTGCGCAAACTGCTCAGGAACACCGCAATGATGGTGATCACCAGTGCCAGACACTGAAAACCCAATACGCGATTATATTGTGAGCCTTTCCATGCAAACACCATGATGATGCTGAGAAAAAACAGCACATAGAGCTCGCAAACAAACAGGGTATAGACGTCCAGCGTCATCTTAGGATTATTCCTGGTGGAATCATTCAGGCAAAATATCATTAATAAATAGCGGCCAAAAGAGCTGGCTGGCGGGAAAGATAAAAAATAGTTGCGAGAGATGACAATCAGGACTAAAGGGCGGTACAGAAGGGCTGACAACAGAGACAATCGCCGGGGAAGACAGGAGCCGGACCTTTAGATTGTTACGAAAGTGATAAAATAGGTTAACGGATTTGGAATAATTGGTTGGGGAAAAAGAGGGACGGGCGAACCCGTCCCTTCGCTATCAATGCTCGAACATCGCAGAGATAGACTCTTCATTGCTGATGCGACGGATCGCTTCAGCGAGCATGCCAGACAGCGTCAACGTACGCACGTTTGGCAGGGCTTTGATCTCTTCCGGCAGCGGAATGGTGTCGCAAACCACCACTTCATCAATCACGGAATTACGCAGGTTTTCCACGGCATTGCCGGAGAAAATAGGGTGCGTGGCGTAAGCGAATACACGCTTGGCACCACGCTCCTTCAGCGCTTCAGCAGCCTTGCACAGCGTTCCACCGGTGTCGATCATGTCATCCACTAATACGCAGTCACGGCCAGCGACGTCACCGATGATGTGCATCACCTGTGAAACGTTAGCGCGTGGACGGCGTTTATCGATGATCGCCATATCAGTGTCGTTCAGCAGTTTAGCAATAGCACGGGCGCGTACCACACCGCCGATGTCCGGGGAAACCACAATCGGATTCTCCAGGCCAATCTGCAGCATATCCTCAAGCAGAATCGGGCTACCAAATACGTTATCAACCGGGACGTCAAAGAAGCCCTGAATCTGTTCAGCATGCAGATCCACAGTCAGTACGCGATCGACACCTACGCTGGAAAGAAAGTCAGCAACCACTTTGGCCGTGATGGGTACACGAGCGGAACGTACGCGACGATCCTGACGGGCATAACCAAAATACGGGATTACGGCAGTAATACGGCCAGCGGATGCACGGCGCAGGGCATCTACCATCACAACCAGTTCCATCAGGTTGTCATTGGTAGGGGCACAGGTGGACTGGATGATGAAAATATCACCACCGCGTACATTTTCATTAATTTGTACGCTCACTTCACCATCACTGAAACGACCGACGGCGGCGTCGCCCAGGCTAGTGTAAAGGCGGTTGGCAATACGTTGTGCTAGTTCGGGTGTTGCGTTACCAGCAAAAAGCTTCATATCAGGCACGAGAAGAACCTCAGGCTTTGCGTCCAGAGAATGAACATCATCGTTAGCGGCACTGGGCGGAATACCGTAACGACGGTTTCATACGGGTATAGTCATCTACGTGCAGCATCAGGAACGTGGCGATGCTGTCACGGTCACTCTAATAACGTCGAAAGGTGGCGGTGCAGCGGCGAAACGTTAACGCCTCGCGCAACAAAGCTCTGCCACGCTTTCGGCGTTAGCTCAAACACCTGGCGGGCAGCGGACTCGGTGTCGAATTCAGCAAACACACAAGCTCCTGTCCCGGTCAGGCGCGACGGCGCGTATTCTAGCAGCCAGGAAACGAGCTGTTCAACCTCGCGAAAACGTTTTCTTACGACTGGTTCACAATCATTACGGAATTCAGCACTTAATAACTCACTGATTTCGCGGGCTGGCGTGGTGCGGATCAGCTCAGGATCGGTGAAAACAGCCGGTGTGGAAATGTTCACGCCAGGGTGGACAACAAGATACCATTTTTCTGCAGGCGACACCGGAGTCAATTTTTCGCCGACGCCTTCAGCAAAAGCGGCAAAGCCTTCCACGAACACCGGAACGTCCGCGCCCAGCGATAATCCCCAGCCGGCCAGCTCGCTCAGCGTGAAGCCGGTTTGCCACTGGTGATTCAGCGCGACCAGCACCGTGGCCGCATCAGACGAGCCGCCGCCCAGCCCGCCGCCCATCGGCAGGCGTTTCTCAATGGCGATGCTGGCACCGGCCTGTGCCGGCAGCGTTCCGCGCAATGTCGCCTGCTGCTGCAACAGCTTCGCCGCCCGCACCACCAGATTGTCTTCCTCTTTTACCCCGACCACCGGCGTCAGCAGGCCGATCTGCCCGCTGGCGTTGGTCTCAACGGTCAGAGTGTCGCCATAATCGAGAAACTGAAACAGCGTCTGCAAATTATGGTAGCCGTCAGGACGACGGCCCGTGATGTAGAGAAATAAATTCAGCTTGGCGGGCGCCGGCCAGCTTTCACGGCTGCCCGCCGTCAGGGGAACCTTACCTGCACTCATTTAACGATCCAGCTGTCCATTTTCAGTTTGATGCGCTGGTTGCCTTCTTTCAGCTCAAGATTGGATGGCAGCGTCGGGTTCTGCTTGCTGTCATAACCCTGATAGGTCACCTGCCAGTTCTGGCCGTCGCGGCTGTAATTCACCGACTTGAGGCGATACTGGTCGTCCAGCGTGTAATCGGACGAGTCGCCCGGCAGGCCCATCATCCACTGACGCAGGCTGTTTAGCGGGATATCCATGCCGGTCAGCTGAGAAATCATCTTCTCGGCGTCATTGCTGGTATAACGTTTGCCTTTGTTGTCGACTAACTGCACCACGCTGCCCTGAGCATCCAGCTGCAACTCGGTGCTGCCCAACGGGTTAGTCAGGATCAAACGATAGCGATCGGGGGAGGTCTGCTGCCAGTTAAAACGGGCATAGACTTTCTGGCTATCAGAAAGATAGGCAAAAGCGCCGCGGGTCTGATATTGCGTGATTTTTTCAACGTCTTGCTGGTGCTGCTGCCATTGTGGCGAGGAAATACTCTTGCCAGGACCTTGCGGTTTATTGATGGTACAGGCGGTCAATAACAGGGCGGCAAGCGGGAGAAGCCGCATCAGGCTGCGATTCTGCATAAACATTAAGGGGTCAACTCCTCAGACTCCGGAAGGGCTTTCATGCCCAAAGTAACCGTCCAAGCTAACCAGACCGGCGGACGGCGTCAATGCTCAATTTGTCTTATTTGATGCATAATAACTATATCTTGTTACAGCCTTCGGTGAACGATGGCTTTTCTTGATCTCGCGCATCTTGTAGAATGCGCCTCACAAAACCCTATCAACTGTGGGATAACCCCAACCTAATCACCATGACCTTGCTGGCTCTCGGAATCAATCACAAAACGGCCCCAATTGCTCTGCGTGAACGCGTGACGTTCTCCCCGGAGACGTTGGATCAAGCCCTTAGCAGTCTGTTGGCCCAGCCAATGGTGCAGGGCGGCGTGGTGCTGTCTACGTGTAACCGGACCGAGCTCTACTTAAGCGTTGAGCAACAGGAAAACCTGCAGGAACAGTTGGTTAAGTGGCTATGTGACTACCATCATCTGAGTGCCGAAGAGGTGGCGAAAAGCCTCTACTGGCACCATGATAACGACGCCGTCAGCCATCTGATGCGCGTGGCAAGTGGCTTAGATTCACTGGTGTTAGGGGAGCCGCAGATCCTGGGGCAGGTAAAGAAAGCCTTTGCCGATTCCCATCGCGGACAGCCGATTGTCAGCGAATTGGAAAGGATGTTCCAGAAAACCTTCTCGGTGGCCAAACGCGTGCGCACAGAAACCGAGATTGGCGCCAGCGCCGTCTCTGTTGCCTTCGCCGCCTGTACGCTGGCAAGACAAATCTTTGAATCCCTGGCCGATGTTACCGTGCTGTTGGTCGGTGCCGGGGAAACCATCGAACTGGCCGCGCGCCATCTGCGCGAGCACAACGTTAAAAATCTGATTATCGCCAACCGCACCCGTGAACGTGCCCAGTCTCTGGCCGATCAGGTGGGGGCGGAAGTGATTAGCCTGGCGGAAATCGACGCGCGCCTGGCCGAAGCCGACATCATTATTAGCTCCACCGCCAGCCCGCTGCCGATAATCGGCAAAGGCATGATGGAGCGGGCGTTGAAAAAACGCCGCAACCAACCCATGTTACTGGTGGACATCGCCGTACCCCGCGATGTGGAGCCGGAAGTCGGCAAGCTGCCGAACGCCTATCTTTACAGCGTTGACGACCTGCAGGCGATCATTGAAAGCAATATGGCGCAGCGTAAAGCCGCCGCCGTGCAGGCCGAAACCATTGTGGTGCAGGAAAGCGGGGAGTTTATGTCCTGGCTGCGAGCGCAGAACGCGGTGGAAACCATTCGCGACTACCGTTCGCGGGCCGAACAGGTGCGTGAAGAGCTGCAGGCCCGTGCGCTGACCGCGCTGCAACAGGGCGCCGAACCGCAGGAAGTGATGCGCGATCTGGCCCACAAGCTAACCAACCGTTTGATCCACGCTCCTACCAAATCTCTTCAGCAGGCTGCCCGTGATGGGGATGATGAACGCCTGCAGATTTTACGCGACAGCCTCGGGCTGGAATAGCGTTTTAGCCTCTATTGAATACAAGGTAAAACAACACCAATGAAGCCTTCTATTGTTGCCAAACTGGAAGCCTTGCAGGAACGCCATGAAGAAGTTGAGGCGATGCTGGGCGATGCGGGCGTGATTGCCGACCAGGACCGTTTTCGTGCTCTGTCACGCGAATATGCGCAGCTGACCGACGTGAGCCAGTGTTTCCGTCGCTGGCAGCAGAACCAGGACGATATCGCCGCAGCGGAAGAGATGCTGGACGATCCTGAAATGCGCGACATGGCGCAGGAAGAATTAAAAGACGCGCGTGCTACCAGCGAACAGCTGGAGCAGGAGCTGCAGGTTCTGCTGTTGCCGAAAGATCCCGATGACGAGCGTAACTGCTATCTGGAAGTGCGCGCCGGCACCGGCGGTGATGAAGCCGCGATTTTCGCTGGCGATCTGTTCCGTATGTACAGCCGTTATGCTGAAACCCGCCGCTGGAAAATTGAAATCATGAGCACCAACGACGGTGAACATGGTGGCTATAAAGAAGTGATTGCCAAAGTGATCGGCGACGGCGCTTACGGGCGTCTGAAGTTTGAATCAGGCGGTCACCGGGTGCAGCGCGTACCGGAAACCGAATCGCAGGGCCGTATTCATACTTCTGCCTGCACCGTGGCGATTATGCCCGAGCTGCCGGAAGCGGAAATGCCGGAAATCAACGCCGGCGATCTGAAAATCGATACCTTCCGCTCCTCCGGTGCCGGCGGTCAGCACGTTAACACCACCGACTCGGCCATCCGTATTACCCACCTGCCAACCGGCATCGTGGTGGAGTGTCAGGACGAACGTTCACAGCATAAAAACAAAGCGAAAGCGTTGTCGGTGCTGGGCGCGCGTATCCGTGCGGCAGAAACCGCCAGGCTGCATCAGGAAGAAGCCTCTACCCGTCGCAACCTGCTGGGCACCGGCGATCGTTCCGACCGTAACCGCACCTATAACTACCCGCAGGGGCGTATTACCGACCACCGCATCAACCTGACGCTTTACCGTCTGGATGAAGCGATGCAGGGCAAGCTGGATATGCTGATCGAGCCTATCGTGCAGGAATATCAGGCGGATCAGCTGGCCGCACTGTCCGGTCAGGACTAATGATTGTTCGCCAGTGGTTGCGGGCGGCGATTGCCCGCCTGGCGGGCAGCGAAAGCCCAAAGCGGGATGCTGAAATCCTGCTGGGCTTCGTTACTGGCAAATCCCGCAGCTGGATTATTGCCTTTGATGACAGCGAGCTGAGCGCGGAACAGCTCAGCCAGCTGGATGATTTACTGTCGCGCCGTGCCAACGGCGAGCCGGTTGCCTGGCTGACCGGCCAGCGCGAATTCTGGTCGCTGTCGCTGAGCGTTTCCCCCGACACCCTGATCCCCCGTCCTGATACCGAATTGCTGGTCGAGCAGGCGCTGGCGCATCTTCCTGATACTGCGAGTCGCGTCCTCGACCTCGGCACCGGCACCGGCGCGATTGCGTTAGCCATCGCCTCCGAGCGGCCGGATTGCCAGGTGACGGGTGTCGATCGCATTGCCGCCGCGGTTTCGCTGGCCGAAAGCAATGCGCAGCGGCTGGGCATCATCAACGCGCGGTTCCGGCTCAGCAACTGGTTTAGCGCGGTCTCCGGCGAACAGTTCACGCTGATCGTCAGCAATCCACCGTATATTGATGCAGAAGATGAACATCTTCAGCAGGGCGACGTGCGCTTTGAGCCCGACAGCGCCCTGATTGCCGCCGATAATGGGCTGGCGGACATCAAGCAGATTGCGGCAGAAGCGGGGCACTATTTGCTGTCCGGCGGCTGGTTATTGCTGGAGCACGGTTGGCAGCAGGCGGAGGCGGTGCGGGCGATCCTGCAGCAGAATCATTTTGTCAGCGTCGCCACCTGCCAGGATTACGGTGGCAACGATCGTGTGACTTATGCCCAGAAACGCTAAATGAACGCAAGAGAATGACCGAATGGCGCGGTCCCCGGCTGACGGGGAGGCTATTTGGCGGTATCATCGTGGCAAAATGCCATTGTTGGGGAGTGTATGACGTCGATAGCAACTGAAGATCTCACAGTGTTACCACTGTGCGAGGCGGTAATAGCAGCCACCAAAGCTATCCGCCCCGATTTCCCTGCTGAAGACGTGAATAAGCAGTTAGCGGCACTGGTAGCAGAGGCCCGCGCAGCAATTCCACAGCAGTTAGAGCAGGACATGCAGCTTGAGAAGTTAATCGAGCTGTTCTGGAAACAGTGGGGATTTGGCGGCGCCAGCGGCGTATATCGCCTGTCCGACACCCTGTGGCTGGATAATGTTCTCAGAACCCGTCAGGGAACGGCTGTCTCGTTAGGCATCATTTTCCTGCACATTGCCGGTCAGCTGTCGTTACCGCTGATGCCGGTCATTTTCCCCACCCAGCTGATTTTACGTGCCGACTGGATCGACGAAGAGATGTGGTTAATTAACCCGTTCAACGGCGATACCCTCGATGAACATACGCTGGAAGCCTGGCTGAAGGGCAATATTGGCCCGGTCGCCGAGCTGTATGACGACGACCTTCAGGAAGCCGAACCGCAGCTGGTGCTGAATAAAATGCTCGATACGCTGAAATCCGCGCTGATGGAAGAGAAGCAGATGGAGCTGGCACTGCAGGTCAGCCAGGTGCTGGTGCAGATGGACCCGGAAGATCCGTACGAAATTCGCGACCGTGGGCTGATTTTCGCCCAGTTAGAGTGTGAACATGTGGCTTTGACGGATCTGACTTACTTTGTTGAACAGTGTCCAGAAGACCCGGTCAGCGAAATGATTAAGCTGCAGATCCATTCGATTGAACAAAAACAGATTACGCTGCATTAACAGAGAATAAGGCGAAGACATGAAACAGAAAGTGGTTAACATTGGCGATATCAAGGTAGCAAACGACCTGCCGTTCGTGCTGTTTGGTGGCATGAACGTGCTGGAATCTCGCGATCTGGCGATGCGCATCTGTGAGCATTACGTCACCGTGACCCAGAAGCTGGGTATCCCTTATGTGTTCAAGGCCTCGTTTGACAAGGCCAACCGCTCTTCCATCCACTCTTACCGTGGCCCAGGCCTGGAAGAGGGAATGCGTATTTTCCAGGACATCAAAGCGGCCTTCGGCGTGAAGGTGATCACCGATGTGCATGAAGCCAGCCAGGCGCAGACCGTGGCTGACGTGGTGGACGTGATCCAGCTGCCGGCCTTCCTCGCCCGTCAGACCGATCTGGTTGAAGCGATGGCGAAAACCGGCGCGGTGATCAACGTCAAGAAACCCCAGTTCGTCAGCCCAGGCCAGATGGGTAACATCGTCGATAAGTTTGCCGAAGGCGGCAACGACAAGGTGATCCTGTGCGATCGCGGTGCCAACTTTGGTTACGATAACCTGGTCGTGGATATGCTGGGCTTTAACGTGATGAAGCAGGTGTCTAACGGTAGCCCGGTGATCTTTGACGTGACCCACGCGCTGCAGTGCCGTGACCCGTTTGGCTCTGCATCCGGCGGCCGCCGTGGTCAGGTCACCGAACTGGCACGCGCCGGGATGGCCGTTGGCCTGGCCGGTCTGTTTATCGAAGCGCACCCGGATCCGGCTAACGCGAAATGCGACGGTCCTTCGGCGCTGCCGCTGGATAAGCTGGAGCCGTTCCTGGCGCAGATTAAAGCGATTGATGATCTGGTGAAAAGCTTTGCGGAGCTGGATACCAGCAACTGAGTAATCGGTTAAGGACAATCAGGACAAGGAGTGAATGATGAAAAGAACCCTCGCCGTGTTAACGGCCGCCATGGTGCTGGGCGGATGCAGTAGCGCTGCCCAGCACGACGCGCAGGCGTCTTTAGCCAACCGTAACTTTGTGCTGACCACCGTGGATGGCCAGTCCATCAGCGCGCCTCAGGGCATGAAGCCGGGGATCAACTTCAGTGATGAAATGCGCGTCACCGGCGTGATGTGTAATCGCTTCTTTGGTCAGGGCACGCTGAAAGGCAACGTGCTGAGCGTGCCGCAAATGGCGTCTACCCGCATGATGTGTAGCGATCCGAAGCTGAACCAGTGGGAAATGGCCATTGGTAAAATGCTCACCGCGGGCGCCACCGTTAAGCTTGAGCAGAACACGCTTACGCTGACCGGGGCGGGCCACTCGCTGGTGTATCTCGCGCAGTAACTCTTCTTCAGTCAGTCAAATAAAAACGGGGCGAATAAATCGCCCCGTTTTTTTATGCTGTGCGTTTAGCGCTACAGCATGATGGTCATCAGATAGCCGACAAACAAGGCCAGATGCGCCGCGCCGTTCAGCACGTTGGTTCTGCCGGTGGAGAAGGAGATCTGGCACAGCAACAGCGCCGCAATCATCATTACCATCTGGGGTGGTTCAAGGCCGAAGATCAGCTGCTGACCGGTCAGGGTGGCAATGATGGTCACCGCCGGCACCGTCAGCGAGATGGTCGCCAGTACCGAACCGAAGAACAGGTTCATGGCACGTTGCACCTGATTCGCCAGCACCGCTTTAATCGCCCCCAGACCTTCCGGTGAGAGGATCAGCAAGGCCACCAGGAAGCCGGTGAACTGTTCTGGCGCATTCAGCGTGGTCAGCAAGGACTCCAGCGGCGTGGCGTTCATCTTGGTCACTGCAATCACCGCAATCAGATGCACAATCAGCCAGCCCGAGTGCCAGATGTTGGAGTGCGCGGACGGCTTGCCATGGTGCGGGTCATCGCCCTCATCTTCATGTTCGTAAACAAACAGGCTCTGGTGCGTTTTGGTCTGGATCAGCAGGAACACGCCATACATCGCGGCAGAAATTGCCGAAATCAGCAGCGCCTGGCCGACGGAGAAGTTGCCACCGGGCAGGGCATTAGGAAACACCAGCACCAGAATACCCAGCGGGAAAATGGCGATCAGGTACTGCTTAACCCCGGCGAGGTTAACGTACTGGGTGGCAAACTTGCGTCCGCCCAACAGCAACGCCGCGCCGACCAGACCGCAGGTCACAATCATGATGATCGAATAAAGGGTGTCGCGCATCAATGCCGGTGCGGCATCGCCGGTTGCCATCAGCGCCGAGATCAGGCTGACTTCCAGGATCACCACCGACAGGCTGAGGATCAGCGAGCCGTAGGGTTCTCCCAGACGGTGTGCCAGCACATCCGCATGGCGAACCACGCTAAAGGCGCTGCTAAGGATAGCGAACAGGGCAATAAGGTTGATGGTGATAACGATGGGAAACGAGCTTGAGGCACCCCAAAACCACAATATACCCAGCGCGGCGAGGGGAAGAATTAGGGATGTTTCTTTATGGCGTGTTTTGACGCCTTCATGGGCACTCATAGGCTGATTTATCCTTGTTTATCTGTCCTGTTAGCCTGAATTAAGGGAACACCTGCAGGCATAAATAATAGCATCGAACGGCAGTGGTTATATTACAAGCAACGGAATTGTAACGGGTTATCAACTTTAAACCTGTACTATTTACCATAATTTACAGGTTATTAATATTTTTGGCTTAAATGACCAATAACTATGACTTTAGTAACCTATCATACTGTATTGCCATGGCTTATTTTTCCTTTATTTATTATTAACCCGACCTTTATTTGGCTTTATGCGGATTTTTGCTGAGTAAACAGGGCGTAAAGCAGATTTTTTGCTTAAGAGCGGTGAAAGGCGTGACTTTAGCGGCGGCCAGCAGTGTGCTGTTCCAGGCAGCAGCAAAAGACGCGGATAAAGCCCTCTGTTCGCCACATTGCTGCTGAAGTTTATTCTTATAATGCCGATGATGAAGTTAAGTGAAATTTTTTCTTTTGTGACGCGGTTCAAACTTGATTGCGCGTGATGAATGACATAGGGTCATTGATAGCGTTGAAACCATGAGTTTCATAATAATTCAATTTCAGGGACGGTAAAACGCAGTGGCAGGGAGTGAGCAGTGGCGGGCGGAGGGGTTATGTTAACAAGAGATTTCCTGTTAAAAGCGGATTGTAAGACAGCTTTTGGTGCTATTGAGGAATCGTTGTTATGGACCTGTGAGCAACGGGCAGCCTCATTAGCCGCTACGCTGGCCTGTCGTCCCAATCATAGCCCGGTGTGGATTTTTGGATACGGCTCGCTGATGTGGAACCCGATCTTCGAATCGGATGAAATTGCCGAAGGCACGCTGGAAGGCTGGCATCGGGCATTCTGCCTGCGCTTAACCGCCGGGCGCGGCACGGCCACCCAGCCGGGACGCATGCTGGCGTTGAAAGAGGGCGGTGAAACCACCGGGTTGGCCTATCGTTTGCCTGAAGAGAAGCTGCATGAAGAGCTGGAGCTGCTGTGGAAGCGCGAGATGGTCACCGGCTGCTATCTGCCGACCTGGTGCGATTTGAAGCTGGCAGACGGTCGCACGGTGACCGCAATGGCGTTCGTGATGGATCCACGCCATGCGCTGTATGAAGCCGATTCCTGCCCGAAAACCATTGCGCCGCTGATTGCACAAGCCAGCGGTCCATTAGGTACTAACGCGCAGTATCTTTACTCCCTTGAACAGGAGTTAAAGAAGCGGGGCTTGTATGACGACTGCCTGACCGACCTGGTTCAGCGCGTGCGCGAGCTGCAGGAGTGCCACAACAATATGGTGGGGTGATCCCCACCGTTTACACGCCAGGGTTAATCAGCCAGGTACCCGCTTTATTGATATCCAGCTGCTGGCTATGTACCGCCGTGCCGGAATGGACTTCGATTTTATAGCTTCCCGCCGCCAGATTTAGCGAGGCATAGCCGTTGTTATTGGGCTTAACGTCCATCGGCGTGCCGTTCAGCAACACGGTTTCGCCGGCGGTCAGCTTCAGATAGACCGTTGCCAGCATCGGGCCGGTGTTCTGCGCTGCTGTCGGTGGCGCAGCACTGGCGACCGGTGCAGTGGCATCTGCCGTCGCCGCCGCGGCCGGATGCTCGACGGTTTTATCGCCTCCCCGGTTCAGCATCACCACCAGACCCACCACCGCAACCAGTGCCACCACGCTTAACACCGCCAGCGGTTTGGACAGCTTACGGCTGCTGCGCGGGCTGACCATCTCTGCGGAGCCCGCCGTCGGGTTGACGGCAATCATCACCGGTTCAGGAAGCGGCTCCGGCTCGACTGACGGTTCGGGGGCCGGTTCGGAGATTTGCGTCACTGCCGTTACCAGCTGCTCAACCGTGCTGACCGGCAGCTCGATCAGCGCAGCCAGCGCGTCAATAGATTGAGGGCGATCCTGCGGTTTCATCGCCAGCGACTGGTCGATGGCGTTTAACAGGGATAACGAGAAGCCCTCTGGTCGCAGCTGCGTCAGCGGCTGATAGCGATCTTCAATACAGCGCACCACGCTGACCGGCGGAGGATTGCCGGTCACCAGCGTATGCAGCACCGCACCCAGCGCGTAAATATCGGTCCACGGGCCCTGTTCACTGTCGCTCTCTTCGCTGTACTGCTCGATCGGCGCGTAGCCAGGCTTGAGCATAATCTCAGTTTCATCGGAGAGATTACCGATTTCTTTGCGCGCCGAGCCAAAGTCCAGCAGCACCGGCAGCTGGTTATCCTGAATCTGGATATTGTCGAGGGAGATATCCCGGTGCAGATAGCCACCGCGATGGATGGTATCGATGGCGCCGAATAACGGCGGCAGCAGCTGGCGGATCCAACCATCGGTCACGCTTTCCGGGCTGCCTTGCTGCCACTCTTTCAGCGTCATTCCGCTATAGTAGAGCGTGCCCATATAGGCGGTGCCGTTCTCTTCCCAGAAGCGCAGCACGTGCAGCAAGCCGGGGTGATTAAAGCGAGCGAGCAGGCGGGCTTCCTGAATAAAGCTGTTCAGCCCGGCGTTAAATAACTTCTGATAGCGTTCACCGCGCAGCACGATGGTCAGATCGTCCCCGCGCGAGGCCAGCGAAATCGGCAGATACTCTTTGATCGCAATGGTGCGCTCAAGCAGATGATCCCAGGCACGATATACGATCCCGAAGCCGCCACCGCCAATCACTTCCTTGATCTCAAACTCATTAAAACGGTGCCCGGCCGGAAGCGCATTGGGGACTGTTTTGGTTTTCTCGTTCGCCGACATAGTATCCATCCGGAGTTAGTTAACGGTGCGCCAGGCGCCAATAGCCGGATCGGCCAGGTCTGCATGCAGGTCATCAACCAGCAGCACGGTAATCTTCGCTTGCGGATCCATCACTTTCGCCCAGGCCTTGCGCAGTGCATCAACCCGGGTTTTCAGCTGCTCGGGATCGTTTGCCTGGGTTTTGTCCATTTTCACCAGCATCACGCCATCAAAGGACCAGACGTGCTGCGTGGCGTTAAACGGCAGCAGTAACCAACTGTCAGGCGCGTCGGCTTTGGCGGCTACCAGACGCTGATTGTTGGCTGCGACAATATCCAGCGCCCCGGAGGCAGGGTGAATATTTTTCAGCGGGTAGCCTTCGTAGAACTGCACCGGCACCGGCTCGGATTTCCCGTTGCTGGAAAGGGTCAGTTCGCTTGGGCCTTCCAGCCAGCCTTCGGTTGAACAGGTCAGCCGCTTGCTGTCGGGGATAAACAGCGACTGGCCTTTGTCGTCCCACCAGGTGCGGAAATGGCAGCCGGCAGGCAGATCGAAATGCTGCAACGGCGCGCTGTTGGCCGGCTGTGACAGATCCAGCGGTGCGGCATTGCTGGTAGTTGCGGCGGCGGTGGCATCAGCAATGACGATCGGGCGCCAGCTCTGCTCTTTCGAGGCGGTACCGGTAGCCAGAACCGAACCGGCATCGTTGGTCATCTGCCACGGCAGTTCGACCAGCTTGCCACACTGATTTTGCAGCAGGTTGCCCACGCGCGGCAGGAAGGTGGTCAGCACGCTGGACTCTTTGCTTTTGCCGGAGACGATACGTAAATGAATGTTATCCTGGCACCAGTCCTGCGGCGCATTACTTTCCACGTTATCAATAAACACTTCCAGCGCCAGGCTGGGAGAGTAAACTACGCGGTAATCATCAGCCTGTGCGGCAGTTGCTATCAACAGTGTGGCAGTAGCTGGCAACCAGAATTTCATAGCGATCCTTGGTGTTAATCACGCGGCGGTAAAAAACGAGCCGAATCCGCCATCGATTGTAATAGGGTGGTTTCCTGTGGCGAGCCTACCCAAACGGCCACAGCACTCAAATTGTCTTTTTTTTCACTGCGATTAATGGCTTTTTGCATCAGTGCCAGCCACTCTTCCGGCGAGTTGACCATCCGCAGCGCCTGCTCCATTTCCTGTGGCGACAGGCTGCACCAGAAGCCGTCGGTACAGACCAAAAAGGCATCGCCATCTTCCAGCTGGATCACATCGCTGTAACTGACCGGAAGCGTGCCATCGGCGCCGAGCGCATTATAAAGTAAATTACTGTTAATACCGGAATTATCAACACCGGCCTCTTTCATTTGCTGGGCCAGACTGTGGTCGCGGGTCACCGTATGGATGAACCCACGACGGAAGTGATAAACACGGCTGTCACCAGCGTGGGCCCACCATGCGCGTTGTTGCACGCGGTCAATAAACAGCGCGGCAAGGGTGGTGCTCATGCGCTTAAAATTCAGATTATTCCTCTGCGCCTGGCGGATCGCCTGGTCGGCTTTGGTGACCCACTTTTCGGTATCAGCCGGATTTATCGGCCGGTCATTGGCGAATTCGGTCAGTAATGCATCACGGGCCAGTCGGGCGGCGATCTCACCACCCTCGGTGCCCGCCACGCCATCGCAGACTAAAAAACAGGCAGAATGCGCGCCGGTGTACTCACCCGTTTCATCCTGATTGCTCTCTCTTGCGCCAATTTCTGAGGTCGAGGCAGTATTAATCTTCATTCATCTTCCGGTCGGATTTGTGAGTCTTTGTACTGATTCACTTCCATGTCATAGGCCTGCAGGAATGCATCGCCAAACAGGGTATGGAAATCGTCCTCAATTTCGCCTGAGGTGTTCTGATAATGACGTTGATAGGCTTGCCACATCGCGGCTTTTTTGCTGCCCGGCAGGCCAAATTTTGGCAAGACGCCATCACGTTTCGCGTTATCCTCCAGCCGCTGAGGGTTAAACGACTGCAGCATGGCGGCGATAATCGCGCGGATGCCGGCAATCATTCCCAGCTGATGCGCCTGCAGATCGACCAGCGCATCGCGCACCGCCTGCTCGGGTGGCATAAAGCCCGGCATTTGGCTCTGATATATCTGCATCAGCACGGTTTTACCCGACGGCAGGATTTTGAACGGGTTATTGGCTTCATTGAGGATCATGGTCATTTCAGCCTTCACGCCGCGCTTGAGGATCGAGCGCGAAGAGAGCAGGGCAACCGTTCCCTGCGAAAACAGGCTCAGCATTCTGCCGGTCATCCGCAGCTGATCTTCGGTGAGCGCCGGTTTACCCGCACCGTGCTCCAGACCCATGCCTTCCATCAGCGCCGCCAGCAGCCGTTCGGCGTTGCTGTCGCTGGTCGGACGCTCGCTGTAAGGGCCGTCATGACCAATCGGTTCGATTCCCAGCCTGGCATCATTCTGGCGGGCGGTGCGCGCCGCGAGCTGTTCCGGCGTCTGCGCATCGGTGGAGTGGATAATAATCGGCTCTTCTTCATGCAGGATCCCCAACGGATCGGCCGGCAGCGAGTGATCCTCGCTAAACAGGGCCAGCGGGTCGACATCGCTGAACGGCGTTTCGCTAGCCCGCGCCGGATCGCTGACCTGGATCTGATAGTCGCCAATGCTCAGCAAATCGCCATGCTGCAGCGCAATCTGGCTGCCGCGTGCCAGCGGCGCCTGGTTATGCAACACCGCAATCACACTGCCGTGACTGGTCAGCCGGCAGTCGCCGCTGCTGGCCACGTGCACCACCGCCTGCAGGCGAGAAATGGCACGTTCGTCATCGGGAAGGACCAGATCGTTATCCACGCTGCGGCCAATGGTGCCGCCGGGGGCGACAAAGTCACAGGCGGTGACGGGCGCCTCGGTTCTGCTCTCAACAATGGTAAATCGCATGCGCTTTTCCTGAAGCCAGGGCCAGAGGCCAAATAACTCTATTCAAACATCGGAGGATAGAGTCCATGTCGACCCGGTTGCGCCACGGCGGCCGGATCGAATAATTGTGAAAAAAGCTGTGCGGTGAGGTTGCCGCTGTGTTTATGGCTGACCAGAGGATAGCCGTCGCTCTGATTGGTCCACCAGTAGCTGGTGTACTGGCCGGGATTGAAGCGTTGTGACACTTCATGCCAGGCCAGCGTGCAGGGAAGATCCTGGTAGCCAATCACGTCCATAATGTCCGATCTGCCGGTGTCAGGAAGCGACAGGGGCGGCAGAGAAAGTAACGCCTGGCTGAGTGCGTCAGGGGTGACGTTCGTTGACACCGCACGGTGCAAAGTCTGGCCGAGGTGGCTGAACCAGTCGCCCGACACCGCCAGCTGCGCCGGATGCCAGAGGCTGAGGGGCACGCTTTGTACCGCCAGCAGCGGCCACGCGCGACCCACTCTGTCGCGTGAGGCCAGCAGGCAGCCAATTTGCACCCGCTGCACGCCCAGCGTGGCGGGCAGAGCGAAATTCCATACCGGCGCCCGGCTGAACAGCTCGGCGTTGCGTTCGCGGTGGTGATGCCAGTGCGATAAACCGAGCTGGAACCAGTTTGACCAGCTGTTGACCATCGCCTCAGGCAACCTGCGCTGAAGAAAATCACCGGTGGAAGGCAGCTTGCCGTACCATCCCAACTCTGTATTTTCTGCCATAGTGCTGACCTTATTCAGTGAACGTTCGCTGCTACACGTTCAGCCGCAGGAATTATTACCGTGTCTGTTTCGGGCTGTCGTCCTGCATTTTCCAAATCCAGCGCTAACTTTCTCATCATCAGCGTATTGTCCCGGATAAAGGGAGAACTCTGGATCTGCCGGTCCAGCAGCTGGCTCAGATGCCAGTCCAGCTGCTGAAGCTGGCGGGTGGTGACGTTCGCCGGCAGGGTACGCTGAAGATTCTGCATCACCCAGCCGCGTAAGAATTCGCCGTCATAACTGCGCGGCTGATACAGCATCTTATACGCGCGCAACGCATTCCGGCTGAACTCGCTGTCATCACCCTTGTCCTGCCGCAGGGTCTGGGTGATATTTTGCGCCACGCGCGGCAGCAGCAGGGATTTCAACGCATTCTGATAAAAGCCCCAGGCCGCATCGCTCACCTGGCCGCCGCGATATAATCCGCCGCGCATGATGAGCGGAGGCGCTTCAACCGAGAAACTTTGACTCTGCGGCAATGCCACCAGGCTGTTTAAGAAGGGTAGCAGATCCAGGATATCCCCGGAGTTATTGGCTGCCAGCCGTTTCGCCTGCTGGTCGACCGCAGTCATCCGACTTTCCACCTGGTGCAGATACTGCTGATTTTTATAATAGCTGGTGGTCCACAGCATGGTGGCAATCATCAGCGCCAGTGCCAGCGAGGCATAACCGGCCCAGTGCAGCAGCCGGTTACGGTGCTCCCAGGAGCGATCGCTGCCTGCCAGCCCGCTTTCGGCAAAAATCATGTCATCCATCAGCGAGCGGATAAAATAGCTCTGGCCTTTGTTAGCGGGGATCGGCGCATGGCGGTTTACCGAATCCCAGCTGGCGATGGAGTGGCCTGACGCCTGCGGCAGCTGCAGCTTTCTGTTCAACTCACCCATTATGCGGTCAAACGGCAGCCCTTCCTGGGTGCCGCTGGTAAAGAACACGCCGCGCACTGACCACGGCATGTCGCCATTTTCCGGGGAGAAGACAATATCGAGGTATTCCGCCAGCAGTGGCCGTAAAGAGGCAAACTCCTGCGGGAACAGGAAGCACTCGGCCCGCAGCGTCAGGTCACTTTCCCGCGCCATATTGCCGGCCAGATCGTCCTGCAGCTGTTGGGTCAGCAGGCGGAACTGGCGATCGAACAGCTGGTTAATGGCCGATTCGCTCTGGCGGTTATTTTCCCACGGGAAGCTGAAGCCCCAGATGCGATCGCGCTGCGCTTTATCCAGCGACGCGTAATAGCTCATAAAGCCTTTCAGCAGGTCCGTTTTGGTCACCATCACATACACCGGGAAGTGGATACCGGTTTGCTGGTGCAGTTCGGACATACGCTGACGCAGCGCCGTCGCCTGATTAAAACGCGCTTCGGCCGAGTCGCTAAGCAGATCGGCGACGCTGACGGTCATGATCACCCCGTTGATCGGCTGACGCGTGCGGTAGCGTTTCAGCAGGGTGATAAAGGTCTGCCATTCGTTGGCATCCTTCGCGCGCTGGCTTTCCTGCAGGGTATAACGCCCGGCGGTATCCAGCAGCACCGCGTCTTCGGTAAACCACCAGTCGCAATGACGGGTGCCGCCAACGCCGCGCAGCGCGGTTTTGCCGAAGCTGTCGCTGAGCGGGAATTCAAGGCCCGAATTCACCAGCGCCGTGGTTTTACCCGCGCCAGGCGCGCCGACAATCATGTACCAGGGCAGCTGGTACAAATACTGGGAATTAACGCGTTGCAGCCAGCCGCGCGGCTTTTTCTTGCGATCCCGCCCGCTAAACTGGGTTTTCTTCAGCCGCATGGCCGCTTCACTGAAGCGGGTGCTGAGCAACTCTTCGGTCATTGCCCGGTCGGCATAATCGACGTTGTCATTGTGCTGCAGGTTATTCAGCAAGCGCGAGTTGAACCAGGCACGATACAGCTGGGGGATCAGTTGGAAGATGATCCACAGGAAGAAGCACAGGCAAATGGCCAGCTGGCGGTTGATGACCGGCTCCAGCCAGTGGCTGCCGCCGATTAACAGCTGAGGGCCAAGCATCCAGATCACCGCCGACAGCGCGCTGATGCCGAAAAAGCCCCACAGCAGGCGGCTAAAAATCAGGGAATAAAGGCGAGAAGACATCAGGATTTCCCCGCGGGTTTTCTGCTGCTTTGAACTTCAGGCGCCGGGAAAAGCAGGATTTCCACCCGGCGGTTTTGCGCCCGGTTTTCCTGGCTGTCGTTCGGCAGCAGTGGGTTGCTGTCACCGCGGCCTTCACCGCGGATCATATGGCCAGGCTGAATCATCAGCTGCTGCAATAGCGAGGTCAGCGTATGGGCCTGAGCCAGCGAATATTCATAATTAGATGGGAAGCGGGCGGTACGCTGCGGTTGGTTATCGGTATAAACGCTGACCTGCAGCGTGCCTCTGATGTTATCCATGGCGGCGGCGACGCGCACCATGATCGCCCGGCCCGCAGGGGTTAAATCGCTGCCGCCGCGGTTAAACAGCTTGTCGGCCGCAATAATCACCTTGCTGCCATTGGCGCCGTCGGCAACATCCAGCGTGCGGTCAACGATCAGATCGTCCAGTCGCGTGCGCAAATCCAGCATCGCCTGCGTCGAGGAGCGTCTGACCGGTTCGGCCTTGGGCAGCGGCGTTTGCCAGATGGCACGCAGCAGCGGCTCCGCCGAATTCCCCAGACGCCAGTTAAGGCCGGAATAAATCAGGCTGGCCACAAAGGCGGTCAGCATCACGCATGCCCACAACGGCACCGGCGGTCGCCAGAAGGTGTTCTGGCTGGCGGGCGATAACGGCTGGGGTTCGACCAGCGGTTGCTGCTGCACGCGGGTATCGCTAATCAACTGGGCCAGGCGGGTGCGCAACGCATCACGCTGCAGCTTACCCTGGTCGATGCCACGGTAACGGCCTTCATAGCCCAGCAGCAGACAGTAGTGGATCACCTCAAGCAGCGGCAGATGCAATTTGGGATTTTGCGAGACGCGGGAAAGCAGCTGGAAGACTTTTTCACCACCCCAACTTTCATTATGGAAGGTGACCAGCAGACCGTTGCCCGACCAGACGCCGCGCGTGCCCCACGGGGTTTGCGCCGCGGCTTCGTCCAGCACGCTGCACAGGCAGTAGCGGGCACCAATAATCATGTCAAAGGGCAGGCCGGCTTGTTTACATCGGGTTTCAAACAAGCGGATCTCATCGACCAGTTGCTGACGCAGGCCGGCAGGGTCGTCATGCGTGGCTGCCAGGCGGATCTGCACAATTGCATTCAGCAACGGTGCCGCTGCGGCCAGCAACGGGTTTTCTGGGCTGACGTAAGGGAGCGCGTCAGCGGGGTATTCCGGGGTCATCAGGCTTTTACTGTCTCGGCTGTGTGGCGCCAGCAAGGCGGGCGCTTTGGGTCGTCGGATCGAAGAGTGATTTCTGGCCGTCCGTGGCACAGAACGCGATTATTCCAGGATCCAGGTGGCCGTCGCGTTGTTGCGGCAGGCTTTACTTTGGCCACCCACATCGACGCACACTTTTTTGGCGTTTTTACGTGGGCGGGGACGATCGCTTTTGATCGTGGCATCATACAGGTCGGTTTTCACGCCGGCTTTGAACGGCACGTAACCAATCAGCTGTTCCTGATCGGGATCGGCGATAGCCAGCCAGTGATTTTCCACTTCACCCAGTACGGTAAAGGGTTTGCCATTCTCAAGATAGCGGACGTTCTTGCCACTGAAATCCGGGCTGGTCATCACCGACGCGTTATATAACGCGCGGTAGGTCTCATTGACGGGGGTAAACGACGTCGGTGCCTGTACCGCGTGACGATGGGTGAATTTCACGCCATCCACTTCACTGGTTACGATGGTGTCATCCGTCATCGGCGGAGGAGGAGCCTTGCATCCGGACAGGGACAGCACTGCCAACAGGGTAAACGCGATGCTTATTTTCACATTGGTCCTCATGCATTTCATCAGTGAGTCTTATAGTCCACAGGCAAAACCCCACAATCATTGTCATCGTCCGCTCAGGTAAACTGTCGGTAACAAGAAAAAAAGAGTCAGGTTTACAGAAAGATAAATTCGTTGTCAGTTTACCTGACGCTTTTGAGAATGGGAACAATTGCAGGCCGCCACTTTACATGTTATTGGCGGTCACCAGAGGTGACAATCCATCCCTGAAAGGTGACAAGAAGTCAATTTGATTAGTATCGATAAACTGTCACCAGACCGCATTAATAGCGGCGCTCAGAGCGGGCATCATCTGTTAACGGCTCAAGGGCTTAACGTATCAATCTGGCTAATGTTTTGCGTAGGCTGATTTTTTTAGGCCACCGCGCTTTTTTCAGTTAAAAGCCAGCGAGTTTCAGCAGGGGGATCTGGAGGTGCTTGAGGCAATCAGAAGCCTGTTGGCGGCAAGCGGACAGTGCTAAAAAAGCCGCGCAATCGGGCTGGTCAGGTGATGCACACTGGGAGTGCGATTTGTGCATCATGGCAGGGCAAAATCGCCGCCGGGAATAGGAAACTGTCGCCAGTTAACCAGACGCTCTCTGGCCTTTATCAGGGGAATCAGAGGGTTGAAGATCTGGCACAGGCATTGCAAAAACCGTGATACACAACAATGCATTTGTTTGGCCGGTGACGGTTGCGCGAGTGCTTTGGATAAAGGCGTCCAACTTCGTGCTCCAGGCACAGGCAGGACGCCTTTTTTTATCCTGCCGGTTTTAAGCCAGCGGGGTTACCCCCTGGCAATCAATACCCTGACGCCCAATGCTTCAAACGCCTCTGTCGACTCGGCACTGATGCCGCTGTCGGTGATCAGGTAATGAATATTGCTCCAGTCACAGGGCAGGGCAAACATCGACACCTTGTCGATCTTGCTGGAGTCGGCCACCACATACACCGTGCTGGCCGAGCGGATCATCGCGCTTTTGACTTTGATATCGGTTTCGCTCGGGAAGCTCAGCCCCAGCTTGGGTGAAATGCAGGCGGTCGCCAGAAACAGCTTCTCGGCCAGCACGTTCTCAAAGAAGCTGGCCGCTTTCTCGCCGGAGGTGGAAAGAGTCGGGAACTTAAAGGTGCCGCCGGTCAGCAGAATATTGACGCCGGGCTCACCGCCTAACATCAGCGCGATATTGACTGCGGTGGTGACCACCGACAGCTTGTTGATGTGCCCCAGATGATGGGCGATAGCGGTGGTGGTGGTACCGGAGTCGAAAATCACCGTATCGCCATTTTCGATATGCTCCGCCGCCAGCCGGCCGATAGCATCCTTCTCATCAAGATGGGTTTGCCTCTCCAGCATCAGCGCGCCGGTATTCTGCTTGCCGGTCATCAGCGTGGCACCGCCATGATAACGCTGGACATGTCCCTCTTTCTGCAACACGCGGAGATCGGTACGGATGGTGGCTTCCGTCAGGCCAAAGGCCTCCGTCAGCATCTTTACGGTCACCGTGCCGTCTTCCCGGATCATCTCAAGGATTTTTTCCCGCCGTTGCTGCATGTCGGCTAATTGTTCGCTTTTGCTTTTCAACCGAAACTCTCCCTTCACCTGCTGAACGGGCGAAAACCCGCGCCAAACGGCCGTTAGCGCAAATATTACCTCTGCATTCGATTGAATGCGAGTCCGGTCACTTTCCCCTTTCGCTTTCGTTCGAAAGCCATTGGCTGCTAACGCTATTGATTTTAAACATATTTTTAGCCTTTTAGTCCCTGCCTTCATTCCTGTTAAAGGCAATTTTTCTGGTAAATCAATGACTTGATATTAAGATCGGCTTTTGTTTGAAATTTGATCCACCCCACAATATGCTTATAAACGATAGCGTATATTTTTATTCGAAAACGAATGAGCCGCAGGACTGCCACTTCGCTATCCGGTCAGCGGCGTTACAGACGAAGAGGTAATGATGGACTTTCAGGCAATCAAACAGACAGCGCGTCAGGCCCGACGTTATGTCCTGCAAATGAATCATCGGGCGGGAAAAGGGCATACCGGCGCCGACCTCTCAGAGGTAGACATCATCTGTACGCTGTTTATGGGGGTGATGGATCGCGGTGCTGAGCGTCCCGATCAGGATCGTTTCATTTTATCGAAAGGCCACGGCGCGGGTGGGCTGTATTGCAGCGCGGCGGCGATGGGGCTGATTGACCCGGCGATCCTCGACCAGTTTATGGGCGACGATACGCTGCTGGCAGGCCATCCGGTCAGGCAAAAGCTGCCGGATCTGGTCGAGATTAACTCCGGCGGCCTCGGGCACGGCTTGCCGATTGGCGTCGGCCTGGCGCTGGGCAACAAGCTCTCCGGCATGGGCCATCGCCGGGCATTTGTGCTGCTTGGCGACGGTGAACTGGCGGAAGGCTCAAACTGGGAAGCAGCGATGTCCGCCAGCAAATTTAAGCTCGATAACCTGGTGGCCATTGTGGACCGCAACCGCCTGCAGTTGGCGGGCAAAACCGAAGACATCATGCCGCTGGAACCGCTGGCAGATAAATGGCTGGCGTTCGGTTTCGAGGTGCTGGAGTGCGACGGTCACGATCCCGAAGCGATTGCCAATGCGGTTAACCAGCCGTCCACTGGCAAACCCCGGGTGATCCTCGCCAATACCGAGAAGGGCCACGGCATCTCCTTTATGGCGAACGTCCCGGCCTGGCACCACTCGGTGCCTAATGATGAACAGCTGGCCCTTGGGCTGGCAGAGCTGGAGGAAGACTAATGCAAGACTTACGCGACGCGATCATCGCCACGCTGGTCGATGAACAACATAACGGGGCGAATCTCAGCGTGATGGTTGCTGACTCCACCTCAACCTCCAAAATTGCGCCATTTGAAAAGGCCTTTCCCGATCGGGTGATTAACGTCGGCATCGCCGAGCAGAACATGGTCGGTATGGCGGCGGGAATGGCCTTGAGCGGCAGGACGGTGTTTACCGCCAACGCCGCACCTTTCCTGTTTGCCCGCTCCAATGAGCAGGTCAAGAACGATATTTGCTATACCGAAACCAACGTCAAGATGCTTGGGCTGAATGCCGGCTTTGCCTACGGGCCGCTGGGAGCCACCCACCACTGTACCAATGATATCGCCATTGCCCGCACCTTCGGCAACCTGCAGGTGTTTGCCCCGGCCGATGCCGTGCAGGCCAGCGCCATTGCGCGTTACGCCATTCAGCATACGGGTCCGGTGTATATCCGTATGGACAGCGACAAAGTGCCGGTGCTGCACGGCGACGATTACCAGTTCGTTCCCGGCAAGCCGGAAGTGCTGCAGGAAGGCAAAGAGACGGTGGTGTTCTGTATGGGCACGCTGGCCCATGAAGCACTGGCGGCAAAAGACGACAGCATCACCATCGTTTCCCTGCCTTCGCTGTGGCCACTGGATGAAGCGGCGGTGGTGAAACTGATTGGCGCGCACCAGCAGGTGATCACCATGGAAGAGCATTCCCTGAGCGGCGGTTTGGGCAGCATTATCGGTGAAATTTTGCATAAGCACGCGCTGCGCCAGCGGTTTACCGCGTTGGGCATTCCGGCTTACGAATTTACCCACAGCAGCAGTCGCGCTGCACTGCGCAGCCAGTTCCGTATTGATGCGGAAGGCCTGCGTACCACCCTGCAACACGTTGTCGCCGCCGCCTGAGGAGCCACTGATGAGCAATGAATATGATGTCAATCTGCGCTATGGCGTGGATACCAATATGGATCTGACCGGCAAGGTTGCGGTGGTCACCGGCGGCCTGGGCGGCATCGCCATGGCCAGCAATAAAATGCTGCTGGAAAAAGGCGCCAGCCTGGCGCTGCTTTACCCGGCATTCGAACAGAGCAAAGTGAGCGACGTGGCCAGCCAGTTTGACGCCAGCCGCGTGCAGTTTGTGCAGTGCGATGTGACTGACCCGGCCTCCGTGGAACAGGCTGTCTCAGACGTGGATGCGCATTACGGCCATATCGACATCCTGGTCAACTGTGCCGGCTATGTGATGCTGCAGCCGGTGCTGGAAACCGAGTTTGACGAGTGGCAAAAGCAGGTCGCCGTCAACCTGACCGGGCCGTTCCTCTGCTCGCAGGCGGTGGCCAAACGCATGGTGAAAGCCGGCAAGGGCGGAAAAATTATTAACATCGCCTCGCAGGCCGCCTCCATCGCCATTGATAACCATGTGGCTTACACCTCAGCCAAAGCCGGATTACTGGGCATGACCAAGGTGATGGCTAAGGAGTTTGCGCCGCATAAAATTAACGTGAATACCCTTTCTCCGACCGTGGTGTTGACACCAATGGGCGAAAAAGCCTGGCGGGGAGAAAAAGGTGAGGCAATGAAGCAATTAATCCCGATGGGACGCTTCGCCTACACCGACGAGATTGCCGCCGCCGTGCTGTTCTTTGCCAGCAACGGCAGCGACATGATTACCGGCGCCGATCTGATGATCGATGGCGGCTTTACCATTTGGTAGTACTTCGCCCAGACCAGAGAAGCGAGTCCGAACGCAATACCCTACACGCTGACCCTACAATAATGAGAGAACATCACTATGAACATGCGTTTAACTGCATTAGCCGTTGCCACCGCCTGCACTTTCTCCCACGTGGCGCTGGCAGCCGAGAAAGGCACCATTATGATAATGGTGAACTCGCTGGATAACCCTTATTACGCCTCAGAAGCGAAAGGGGCCAACATGAAGGCGCAGGAGTTGGGTTACAAAACGTCGGTTCTGTCTCACGGCGAAGATGTAAAGAAACAAAGCGAGCTGATCGATGCCGCGATCGGTAAAAAAGTGCAGGGCATTATCCTCGATAACGCCGACTCCACCGCCAGCGTCGCCGCTATTCAGAAAGCCAAGGATGCCGGCATTCCGGTGGTGCTGATTAACCGCGAAATTCCGGTCGACAACGTCGCGCTGGAGCAGATTACCCACAACAACTTCCAGGCCGGCTCTGACGTCGCCAACGTCTTCGTCGAGAAGATGGGTGAGAAGGGCAGCTACGCCGAACTGACCTGTAACCTCGCCGACAATAACTGCGTGACCCGCTCCAAATCCTTCCACCAGGTACTCGACCAGTACACCGACATGAAAAGCGTCGCCCGCCAGGATGCGAAAGGCACCCTGATCGACGGCAAGCGCATCATGGACAGCATTCTGCAGGCGCATCCGGACGTGAAAGGGGTGATCTGTGGTAACGGCCCGGTGGCGTTAGGGGCAATTGCCGCGCTGAAAGCCGCAGGCCGTAACGATGTGATCGTGGTCGGTATTGATGGCAGCAATGATGAACGTGACGCGGTGAAAGCCGGCACGCTGAAAGCCACCGTGATGCTGCAGGCTCAGGCCATCGCCGCGCAGGGTGTGACCGATCTCGATAACTTTATCCAGAAAGGCACCAGGCCTGAGAAACAGCGTGTGATGTTCCGCGGCATTCTGATCAACCCGGACAATGCCTCGAAGGTTCAGGACTTCAATTACAAATCCTGAGTCGTGGTTGTGGTGATACTGCTGCGCCCCTTACGGGGCGCAAAGGAGAGAATTTATGTCCAGGCGAGTCTGGCTGGCAGTCGCGGCGTTAACCCTTGGCGGTTGCCGCATTGTGTCGCAACAGGAATTAGCCGACCTGAAAAACCCACCCAATCCGGCCATGGCGAACGTCACTAATACCTATCAGCAGAAGATCGTGCCGCAGGTGCTAAACGATGCCAAACCGCTGGGCGAGGTAATGAAAGATCTGGCCGCCGCGAAGGATATCGACAGCGCCTGTAAGCAGTTTGGCTACCGTAGCCAGGAAGAGAATCCGTGCGTCTTTACCGTGAAGATTAACGGTACGGTGTCGGCGGTGAATACCACCTCACGCAGCGGCAAGATGACGGTAAAAGACGTCAGCGGCCAGGACGTGGTGGTGCAGATTGGCCCGATAATTCGTGGCACCGCCCTGCGCGATGTCTACAAAGGTTCCAGCTATCAGGACTTCAACGATCAGGTGCTGTTTGGTGATTACGGCCGGGCGATCAACACCCTGGCCTCGAATGAAGTGAAAAAACTTCAGCCGAAAGTGGGCGATCGGGTGGAAGTCGATGGCGTGTTCAGCAGCTGGGACGTGCCGCAATCCGCACCGGATATCACTCCGGCCCGCGTTGTCCGTCAACAGGAGTAAATCATGGCGCACACTGAAGCGGATGTCCTGACGCCGGCCAGCCAGCAGTCGGACGTGATTATCGAAACCCGCAATGTCTCCCGCATTTATCCGGGCGTCACCGCGCTGGATTCGGTGGACTATCGCGTGTATCGCAACAAGGTCAACGTGCTGATCGGCGAAAACGGCGCGGGCAAATCCACCATGATGAAAATGCTGGCGGGCGTGGAAGTGCCGTCGTCCGGGCAGATCCTGCTGGATGGTGAGCCGGTGACCTTACACACCACGCAGCAGGCTGAGAAACACGGCATCAGCATCATTTTTCAGGAGCTGAACCTGTTCCCGAATATGAACGTGATGGACAACATTTTTATCGGCAACGAATTCTTCCAGCGCGGGGTGATCAACGAGAAATACCAGTACCAGCTGGCGAAGGCGCTGCTGGAAAGGCTGGAGCTGGATGTCGATCCCTATGCACCGTTGAACGAACTGGGCATTGGTCATCAGCAACTGGTCGAGATCGCCCGGGCGCTGTCGAAAGACACCCGCGTGCTGATCATGGACGAGCCGACCTCCGCCCTCAGCCAGTCGGAAGTGAAGGTGCTGTTTAACGTCATTGAGGCGCTGAAGCGCCGTGGCGTCACCATCATCTATATCTCGCACCGGCTGGAAGAGCTGATGGAAATTGGCGATCACATCACCATTTTCCGCGACGGTCGTTTTATCAGCGAGCGTGAAGTCCGCGATGCCAGCGTGCCGTGGATCATCGAGCAGATGGTCGGCGACAAGAAAAAGCACTTTGATTATCAGGCCGCCGAGCAGGGCGACGCGGTACTCAACGTCAACGGCTTAACCGCGCTGGCGCAGAACGGTGGCTACAAGCTTAACGACGTCAGCTTCTCGCTGCGCAAAGGCGAAGTGGTCGGCATTTATGGCCTGTTGGGTGCTGGGCGTACCGAGCTGTTCAAAGGTCTGATTGGCCTGATGTCCTGCCAGAGCGGCAGCGTCACGCTGAACGGCGAATGCCTCGACAAGCGCAATTTCCAGTATCGCCTGAAGAAGGGCATTGCGCTGGTGCCGGAAGATCGTAAAGGCGAAGGCGTGATCGAGCTGATGTCGATCAAAACCAATATGACCCTGAGCGATCTGAGCCTGAAAGGCTTCCGCCGTGCGCTGAACCTGCTGCATCCGCAGAAAGAAGCGCAGCGGGTCAACGAGATGATTGAACGGCTGGCAATCAAGGTCAGCGATGTCGAACTGCCGATCACCTCGCTAAGCGGCGGCAATCAGCAAAAGGTGGTGCTCGGCAAGGCGTTGATGACCGGCCCGGAAGTGGTGCTGCTCGATGAGCCGACGCGCGGCATTGATGTCGGCGCCAAAACTGACGTTTATCACCTGATTGGGTCAATGGCCCGGCAGGGACTGGCAGTGATGTTTTCCTCCTCAGAGCTGGATGAGGTCATGGCGTTGGCCGACCGGATCCTGGTGATGGCCGATGGAAAAATCACCGCCGATTTACCCCGGGCTGAAGCCACCCGCGAGCGGCTTATCACGGCGTCCACTCCACATGATTAGCGTGCCCCCCGGGCGTTGAGGAACAAGACCATGAACCAGAAATATTTGCTCTATATGTATCTGCTGAAGGCGCGTACGTTTATCGCGTTGCTGATTGTGATTAGTTTTTTCAGCGTGATGGTGCCGAACTTTTTGACCCCGTCTAACCTGCTAATCATGACCCAGCACGTGGCGATCACCGGCCTGCTGGCGATTGGCATGACGCTGGTGATCCTCACCGGCGGTATCGACCTGTCCGTCGGCGCGGTGGCCGGGATTTGCGGCATGGTGGCCGGTGCGCTGCTGACCAACGGCCTGCCGCTGTGGGGCGGACAAACGCTGTTCCTCAACGTGCCGGAGGTGATCCTGGTGGTCACCCTGTTCGGTATCGTGGTTGGGCTGATCAATGGCGCGGTGATCACCCGGCTCGGTGTGGCACCGTTTATCTGTACGCTGGGCATGATGTATGTCGCGCGCGGTGCCGCGCTGTTATGGAACGATGGCAGCACCTACGCCAACCTGGTGGGCATGCCGCAACTGGGCAATACCGGCTTTGCCATCCTCGGGTCGGGCAGCATTTTGGGCGTCTATATTCCAATCTGGATGATGGTTGGCCTGCTGCTGGTCGGCCTGTATATCACCCGTAAGACGCCGTTGGGTCGCTATATCTACGCCAGCGGCGGTAACGAGTCGGCGGCGCGGCTGGCCGGTGTGCCGATCATCAAAGTAAAAGTGTTTGTTTACGCCTTCTCGGGGATGTGTGCGGCGCTGGTGGGGTTGATTGTCGCCTCGCAGCTGCAAACGGCGCACCCGATGACCGGCAACATGTTTGAGATGGACGCCATCGGGGCCACGGTGCTAGGTGGAACCGCGCTGGCGGGCGGTCGCGGTCGCGTGTCGGGCTCAATTATCGGCGCATTCGTGATCGTCTTCCTCGCCGATGGCATGGTGATGATGGGCGTCAGCGACTTCTGGCAGATGGTGATCAAAGGCCTGGTGATTGTCACCGCAGTAGTTATCGACCAGTTCCAGCAACGCCTGCAAAGCAAAGTGGTGCTGATGCGTCGTCACGAAAAAAAGCAGGCGGCCGCGCCGCTCTCTGAGGTCAGTCATGGCTAGAGAGCTGATCGTTGCGCTGGATGAAGGCACCAGCAATGTTAAAGCGGTGGCTATCGATGCCCGTGGACAAGTGGTGACCAAAGCCTCGCGCCCGCTGACGGTCGACACGCCACGGTCAGGCTGGGTGGAGCAGGACGGCATGATGCTGCTGAACGCTTCGCTGACCGTGCTCAGAGAGGTTATCCACAGCGTTGGCGAAAACCGCGTCGCGGCGCTGGCAATCAGTAACCAACGTGAAACGGCGATGGGCTGGGAGCGGGCAACCGGGAAACCGATCGCGCCGGCAATAACCTGGCAATGTTCCCGCTCTTCGCCATTTTGCGAGCAGCTCAGAGGCGATCATCAGGATGCGTTGATCCGTTCGGTGACCGGCCTGCCGATTGCGCCGTTGTTTTCGGCCTCAAAAATGCGCTGGCTGCTGGATAACACCGCAGATGGCGCGGAAAGGGCGGCTAACGGTGAACTCTGCCTCGGCACCATTGACGGCTGGCTGCTGTGGCATTTTACCGGTGGCAAGCAGTTCCGTTGTGATACCTCCAACGCGGCACGCACCCAGCTGCTGAATCTGCAAACCGGCGAGTGGGATGAGGCGATGCTGGCGCTGTTTGGCCTGCCGCGCGTGGCATTACCGGACATTCATCCGTCCAGCGGACTGTTTGGCACCACCCGTGGCCTGAGCGGGATTCCTGATGGTCTGCCGATTATGGCGATGGTCGGGGATTCTCATGCCGCGCTCTATGGGCACGGGCTGGGGCAGGCGGGCGGGGTAAAAGCGACCTACGGCACCGGTTCTTCGGTGATGGCGCCGCTGCTGACGCCGGACACCAGTATCACTCAACTGGCGACCACCGTGGCCTGGCACGATGGCGAGCGTCTGGTGTACGGGCTGGAAGGCAATATTCCGCACACCGGCGACGGCGTAGCCTGGATGGCGCAGGCCACCGGTCTGACCGACGGCAAAGGGCAGGTACTCAGCCGGGCGCTGCATGAACTGCCGGCCAGCATCGACTCAACGCTGGGCGTTTATTTCGTGCCGGCGCTGACCGGCACCGGTGCGCCCTGGTGGGACGACCAGGCGCGCGGGGTGATTTGTGGCCTGAGCCGTGGCGTGACGCCAGCTCATCTGATCCGCGCTTCGCTGGAAGCCATTGCTTACCAGATTGCCGACGTGATCGCCGCCATGCGCCAGCATCCCGGTTTCCATCTTGAGACGCTGATGGTCGACGGCGGCCCGACGCAAAACCCGTGGCTGATGCAGTTCCAGGCCGATCTGCTGGGTTGCCCGGTGGCGCGCAGCAGTACGCCAGAACTGTCGGCGCTGGGCGCGGGATTACTGGCAAGGCGCGCGCTGGAACAGCTTGACGATAGCCAGCTAATCGCGCTGTTACCCGAACACGATTGCTGGCTGCCAGACGCTGCCCGCCATCAGCAACTTAACACCAGTTGGCAAGGCTGGCGTGAGGCGGTTCAACGCACGCTCTGGCAGCCTGCTGGCCAAACCCATCAAGGAGAACAGCATGAAGCGTAATTTTGCGGGCAAAACCGTGGTGATCACCGGCGCCTGTCGGGGAATTGGGGCGGGCATTGCCGAGCGTTTCGCCAGCGACGGTGCCCGTCTGGTGATGGTTTCCAACGCTGAACGGGTGTTTGAAACCGCCGAAAAGCTTAAGGCGACGCACGGCAGTGAGATCCTCGCGTTGCAGGTGGACGTCACCGATGAACAGCAGGTGCAGCATCTGTATCAGGAAGCGGCATCCCGCTTTGGCACCATCGACGTCTCGATTCAGAACGCGGGGGTGATCACCATCGATACCTTCGACAAAATGCCGAAGTCTGACTTTGATAAGATTCTGGCGGTGAACACCACCGGCGTCTGGCTGTGCTGCCGTGAAGCGGCAAAATATATGGTCAAACAGCAGTCGGGTAGCCTGATCAATACCTCGTCAGGCCAGGGACGTCAGGGGTTTATCTACACGCCGCACTATGCCGCCAGTAAAATGGGCGTGATTGGCATTACCCAAAGCCTGTCGCAGGAGCTGGCACCGTGGAACATCACCGTTAACGCCTTCTGTCCGGGCATTATCGAAAGTGAGATGTGGGATTATAACGATCGGGTGTGGGGGGAAATCCTCAGCACCGAACAGAAAACCTACGGCAAGGGCGAGCTGATGGCGGAATGGGTGCAAAATATTCCGTTGAAGCGGGCAGGGCAGCCGCAGGATGTCGCCGGGCTGGTGGCCTTTTTAGCGTCCGATGATGCGCGATACATCACCGGACAAACCATCAACGTCGACGGCGGATTAATCATGTCCTGAGGACATTCGTTACTCGTTGCCAAACCGCCCAATCAATCCGGCCGCACCTAAGGTGTGGCCTTTTAATTTGCTGAGTAATTCCTCGCGGGTTAAGCCCTGTCCCAGCGCGTTGGCGGGTAAATCCGTGGCAATCAGCGTGAAGTTATAGTGGTGCTGTCCGCTGCCTGCTGGCGGGCAGGGGCCGTAATAGCGCAGGGTGCCGGGGCTGTTTTTGCCGCCGGTATAGCCTTTGCCGTCACTCAACTCTCCTCTGGCAAAGCTGGTGCGCTGGAAGGGAATGTTGTAGGCCACCATATGATTGACGCCCAGTCCTTTTGCGCCGACTGGATCCACCAGCGTCAGGGCAAAGCTTTTGGTGCCCGGCGGCGGATTGTTCCAGCTCAGGGCCGGGGAGATGCCTTCGCCGGTGCAGCTGGCATTCCCTTTGGCATTGCCGGCAAAAGTTTTGGCCATCACATCATTGTCATTAAAGTCGGGCGAATTGAGGGTGAAAACGGGCGCGGCGCTGGCCGCAGTCGCACAAGCCAGCCAAGAGAAACAGAGCAAAATTCTTTTCATCAGTCACATCCTGTTGGTAAATGCCTGGTCAAAGCCTGGACGATCCTCCTTATGTTCGCCAGTTAACTGGATGATTTGGATAGAAACCGATCAACCAGGAGCCATCTGACTCGCGCTCCTCCGCGTATTACGTTACCCTTTGATTAGATTTGTGATCTGTCTTACGTTTTTAACGATTAAAAACTGCATTGCCGCTGGCAATCAATGAGGTTATGACAAAATTCCACCCGATCCGCTCACTTTGCGCTGTCCTGGTTCTGGCCGGCGGTGCTGACCAATATGCGCAGGCGCTGACCACGGATACCCGTGTCGCCGATGCGCCGTTTGACGATCCCGCCCGTTTTAGCCAGTCGCTGCCGGACTTAGGCAGCACAGCTTCCGATGACAGCGCGTTAGAGAAACGCGTCGCCCAGGCGATGAAAACCATTGGCGAAGCCAGTATGAGCAGTGATGACGATCAGTCACTGGGCAGCGAGGCGGGGCAGTGGGCATTCAATCACTTCCGGGACGAGGCCGCCAAACGGGCCGAGACCGAAGGGCAGCAGCTGCTCTCACCTTACGGTCGGGCCAGTATGTCGCTGATGGTGGATATGAAGGGCGACTTTTCCGGCACTTCTGCACAATTAGTGACGCCCTGGGCGGACAATTACCGCTATCTGACCTTCAGCCAGGTGGGCGTGGAACAGACCGATTACGGTCTGGTGGGCAATGCCGGCGTGGGGCAGCGTTGGGTGGCCGGTCACTGGCGGATCGGATACAACGCCTTTGTCGATCAAATGTTTGAATCCAATCAGCAGCGCGGATCGCTGGGCGCGGAAGCCTGGGGCGATTATCTGCGCTTCTCCGCCAACTATTATCAGCCGCTTTCCGGCTGGCGCGATCAAAACAGCCTGACCGAGATGCGTATGGCGCGCGGTTACGACATTACTTCACAGGGTTATCTGCCGTTTTACCGCCAGCTGGGCGTCTCGTTAAGCTATGAGCAATATCTTGGCGACAACGTGGATTTGTTTAACAGCGGCACCCAGGGCAGCAATCCGTCGGCGATTGAGCTCGGCGTTAGCTATACGCCGGTGCCGCTGTTTACCGTCACCGCCAGCCATAAAACCGCGGATACCGGCGAAACCCAGGATCAGTTCGGTCTGAAGATGAATTATCAGATTGGCGTTGCGCTTAGCAAGCAGCTGTCGGCGGATAACGTGGCGGCAGCACGCTCGCTGAGCGGCAGCCGCTATGACACGGTGAACCGCAACAATTCACCGGTGATGGAGTTCCGTCAGAGCAAGACGCTGTCAGTGTTCCTCGCCACGCCGCCGTGGCAGGTTCAGCCGGGCGAAACGCTGCCGCTGAAGCTGCAAATTCGTCACGCCAATGCGATCAAGGCCATCAGCTGGCAGGGTGATACCCAGGCGCTGAGCCTGACGCCGCCCGCCAGCAATACCGATCCGCAGGGCTGGAGCATCATTATTCCGGCCTGGGACAGTTCAGAAGGGGCGAGCAATGAGTATCGTCTTTCGGTCACGCTGGAGGACAGCAAGCAGCAGCGCGTCACCTCAAACTGGATCACCCTGAAGCTGGTGGCTCCGGTCACTCTGCAGGGGGAACAGCAAAACCCGTATGATTTGATGGCACCCTAAGTTACAGCGTAAAAAGGGCCTTTCCTTGTCAGACACAGGCGAAAGGCCCCAGGGTCATACCGCGAGGGTTAGAACTGGTAAATCAGGCCGATACCGATCAAATCATCCGTTGCCAGACCCAGCCGGTTATCCTCTTTCAACAGGTTGAATCGATATTCAACATACCCCTGCATATTCGCATTCATAAAGTACTTCGCACCGATATTGGCATGCTTAAGAATATCGGCATCACCGACGCCTTCGATATCCTTCGCGCGTGAAGACACATATGCCAGTGAGGGTTGGAAGCCGTTGAGGAACAGATACTGCGCGACGGCTTCAACGTTTTGCGCTTTATTGGCAAAACCACCTGCAATCGGCGTCGCATTGTGCGATTCGCCGTACATGGCAGCCAGGTAAAACTGGTTCATGTCATATTTAATCGCGGTTGACCAACGTTCAGCACGATCGCCTTTACCACGCAGTGCGTGATTCTGGGCATCCGTGCGGTTAACGCTGGCCCAGGCAGCAACCACACTGATACCGGCCTCGCTGTTAAAGCCTAACGAGGTGGCGTAACCGTCGCCGTTCGCCCGGGCAATGCTGTCACCCCCGCTGCGCTCATTCTTCCCCTGATACTGAGCCGCAAATTGCAGTCCCTCGACCATGCCGAACAGATTTTGTGTGCGCCATGTCGCCACGCCGCCGGCGCGGCCAGAAAGGAAGGTGTCAAGGTACGCGGTTTCGCCGCCAAATTTTGGCAGCACGTCGGTGTAGGCCAGCGCGTCATAAATCAGGCCGTAGTTGCGGCCATAGTCGAGGCTACCGTAATCACCAAACTTCAGGCCCGCGAATCCCAGACGGGTTTTGTTGCCTGTTTGCGCGTTAACGTCTTCGGCATTATCGAGACGGAATTGGTATTCAAACATGCCGTAGCCGGTCAGGTTGTCGCCGATCTGGGTTTCGCCCTTGAAGCCTAAGCGGGCATAACTGTCATCGACGTTTTTATTGTCATCAGAAGTAAAAATACGGGCGACATCAACCTTTCCAGTAAGGTCAATTTTGTGTCCGTCTTTGTTGAACATATCAGCGGCATGAACGCCGCCGATCGCTATGAGGGAAGAAATAGCCAATGCGAAAAGTTTTAGTTTCATTATTTGAACACCCTGTTCATTTTAAGACGCCCACTTGCGTCGCGTTAGAAAATGCCATGAATAAGAAGCGTATATAAATAAAATATACGTAACAAAATGTAAATATCAAATTTAGATCACTTAATTTTCTGGCTATCGATTATTGTTTTTTATAAGTTGTTTATTGTATATAAGGTTATTTTAATGTAATTAATAATGTTAACTATCTTATTTTAATGTATTAAGTATTGGTGTGCTTTTTTGTTTCTTGGGGTTTCCCCGCGCCAAAATAAGTTCACTCTGTGGAGTGGGGTTATTTATCCTTCTGTCGTTAATGGGTGATCTCTATTACGCGAATGGCTTACTGCTTAGGTTTACTTAATTAGGTTATGCGCTAAGATTATTCGTGCTTGCTGAAAACTGTATTCTTTACGAATGTCTCCTGAAAAGATGTTAGCTGTTGTTTGGGGATATTCAGCATGCTGACCAACCTGGAAAAAAACATTGCGGCACTTTTAAAGTATTAATAGGTAAATATTGGCGTGTGAAATAAATCTGACAGGGCGGGAACGGCCTGTGAACCACTCCTGTCACATTTTAAATGTGATTTTCCTCACATAAATCGCTGTGCAGCGCCGTCGGAATTTGCCAGAATCCAGAAAAAACCTGCAGATATTCAACTATGATCATCCGTCCACATCGCCACTGGTTTGTTCGTTTATTCTCCTGGCACGGCTCAGTGCTGTCCGGCATCATGTTTCGGCTTGGGTTGAATTTGCTGATGTCTATCGTGGCGATTTATTGCCTCGACTGGTACGAGACGTTGGGCGTAAAGCTGACGCTTGCGCCGTTCAGTTTGCTCGGCGTGTCGATTGCTATCTTCCTCGGCTTCCGTAACAGCGTCTGCTATGCTCGCTTCACCGAAGCCCGCCAGCTGTGGGGCAATCTGTTGATCGCCAGTCGAACCATTATGCGCCAGGTATTGGCGATTTCGCCGGCCGATGCGCCGCGCATCAGTGCCCTGTTGATGGCCTTCTGTTACAGCCTGAAGCATCAGTTACGTCAGACCGATCCCAAAGAGGATCTTCATCGTTATTTAGGTGACGAGGCCGAGGAAATTTTGCGCCGCCGGGCGCAGACCAATGCCATCGAAATGAAGATTTCTCAGTGGCTGGCGGAGCAGCGCCGTAATGGCGACGTATCCGATATCGTGTATGCGCAGCTGGACAGCAGCATTCATCAGCTGTCGCAGGTACTGGGAGGATGTGAGCGTTTAGCCAGCATGCCGCTGCCTTTTGCCTATGGTCTGCTGTTGCACCGCACGGTGTATCTGTTCTGTACCTTGCTGCCGTTTGCGCTGGTGCCGGATCTGCATTACATGACGCCGCTGGTCTCGGTGTTTATCGCCTACAGTTTCCTGTCGCTGGATACGCTGGCCGAAGAGCTGGAGATGCCGTTCGGCTATGCCAACAACCATCTGCCGATGGATGCCATGTGCACCAATATTGAGATCAATCTTCTCGAGATGAATAACCAGCGCGATTTGCCTGACACACCAAAACCGGACAGGTACTACCGCCTGACCTGATGCACACGCGGGAACGCAGAGCATAAAAAAAGGGCCGTAAAGGCCCTTTAGCACGTCACCTTCTCAGACACAGGCAGAGGGTGATGAGGTCACGATCGGTCAGAACTGGTAGGTCAGACCGACGGCGGTAATGTCGTCATCCGCCAGACCCAGCGCGTTGTCGCTGTCCAGCAGGTTGATACGGTATTCGGCATACGCCAGCATGTTTTTGTTGAAGTAGTAGTTGGCACCCACGCTGACATATTTATAGATGTCTGCGCTGCCGATGGTTTCGATGTCCTTACCCCGTGAAGAGACATACGCCAGGGAAGGGCGGAAACCGTTGAGGAATTGATACTGTGCAACCGCTTCTACGTTCTGCGCTTTATTGGCAAAGCCGCCGCCGATCGGCGTGGCGTTATGCGTTTCGCCATACATTGCAGCAAGGTAGATCTGGTTTGCATCATACTTGACGGCGGTTGACCAGATTTCAGCGCGGTCGCCTTCACCGCGGGTGGCCAGATTCTGGGCGTTAGTGCGGTCAATGCTGCCATAGGCGCCAACCATGCTTAAGCCAAAGTCAAAATCATAGGCAATGGACGCCGCATAGCCATCCCCATTTGCCCGGCGGACCGCGTTAGCGCCGCTACGCGCATTCTTGCCCTGATATTGGGCGGCCACGCTCAGGCCATCAACCAGACCAAAGAAGTTGCTGTTACGCCAGGTGGCGACGCCGGTGGAACGGCCGGCCAGGAAGGCATCAGTATAGGCGGAGTCACCGCCAAATTTTGGCAGCATATCGGTGTACGCCAGCGCATCGTAAATCACACCGTAGTTGCGGCCGTAATCGAACGAGCCTGCGTCACCGAACTTCAAGCCGGCATAACCCAGACGGGTTTTATTGCCGGTCTGCGCGTCATCACCTTCTGAATTATTCAACTGGTACTGATATTCCCAGCGACCATAGCCACTGAGCTGGTCGGTGATTTGCGTCAGGCCTTTGAAGCCCATACGGGCATAGCTGTTATCGCTGTTGTTAGCATCATCTGAAGAGAACAGGTGGCTGACGTTAATCTTGCCGGTCAGATCAACTTTGTTACCGTCTTTATTGTAGATTTCGGCGGCGTTCACGCTGCCAATCCCGAGGATGGCAGGAATGACCCATGCCAGAAAGTTGCGCTTCATCATTAAGTAACCCTGTGAATTAATTATTGTAATGACGTCGAATGCGTCGAAAAAGAAAGTGACACAGGAGAGTATGAAATAAAAACTAAATATATGTAACATTGTGTAAATAAGCGTGGGTTATCAGTATTTCCAATGGTGATTAGCTGTTTTTCTTCTTTTTAATGCCACTTTCTTATCATGGGTAGGGGTTGATTTCGTTGTTTTGTTTCGATTTAACACGTTGTTTTCAAGCGTATAATGTTATTTTTAACTTTTCTATAACATTATTTATCTAATTTAATAACCAATGCGGTGGTTTGTTTTCTGTGCTTATTTTGTTCAATAACAAAAATAACGTTGGGCTTGGAATAAAGGCATATTTGCGGTTTTAGTTAATTTGGTGTTGCTGGATATTTCTGTTGTTTTTTTAATCCACCTGAGGTGGGTGTTGATAATTACCAGGGTGATTATTGTGGCGGATAATCTTTAATTTTCCGCTTTTTTAATTAGCGTGATAATTAATTACTTAGCAGGCTCAACTGGCTATCGACGCATGTAGTGGCAGAACTGCGAGCCGAAGGATTAAGCAGACGAATTTTATCGCGTCAAACTGACAAGCGTGCGCGAAGGGATGCCGCTGCAAGAAGAGGGGTCAGACAGCAATTTTTACCCGTTTTGTCTCACGTTAATGTGAAATCTGTTGCAACTGTTACCCCCCGGGGCTGCCTCAAATGGGTGCGTAAAGCCCGATTATGGTGCGCTAAATGCCTCTTTTTAAACCCTAATCCCGGCTTCGATCACAAAAGCGATATTTTATTTTCTCGTTGCATAATTCTTCTCTTTTTTATTCGGCAAACCCACCCCAATCAGAATGTTATTCACTTTATATGCATTAACAGTGCATAAGAGTCTGGCGTAACCCATTGATATTTGGTAGGTGCGATCGGTTTATGCATTTTTATCGCTGGCTGGCACGCTGCGTGCAATCTACAGTAGAGCCGCAATGAATCATTTCATTAACATTATTTAAACTTTTAAGTTACCTGCCAGTGCGCAGTAAACAGAGGCCGTTATGAACCCGTCAGTATCTCGCGAGAATTTTGATCAGTGGATTGTGCCAACCTATGCACCCGCCAGCTTTGTCCCGGTGCGTGCCGAGGGCTCCACATTGTGGGATCAGCAGGGTAAGTCGTATATCGACTTTGCCGGCGGAATCGCGGTGAATGCGCTGGGCCATGCCCATCCGGATCTGCAGAAGGCGCTGCAACAGCAGGCGGCAAAACTCTGGCATACCGGCAATGGCTATACTAACGAGCCGATTTTACGCCTGGCGAAACAGCTGATTGATGCCACCTTTGCCGATCGGGTGTTTTTCTGTAACTCCGGGGCCGAAGCGAATGAAGCCGCCCTGAAGCTGGCGCGTAAAGTGGCCCACGACAGGGTGGGTGAGCAGAAAAGCGGCATCGTGGCGTTCAAAAATGCCTTCCATGGCCGCACCTTATTCACCGTGACTGCCGGTGGCCAGCCTGCCTATTCCAAAGACTTCGCGCCGCTTCCGGGCGGTATCGACCATGCCGTTTATAACGATCTGGCCTCTGCCGCCGCACTGATTACCGACCAGACCTGTGCGGTGATCGTCGAGCCCATCCAGGGCGAAGGCGGCGTTGTGCCTGCTGAACCCGCTTTCCTGCGTGGCCTGCGTGAGCTGTGTGACCAACATCAGGCAGTGCTGATTTTTGATGAAGTGCAAAGTGGCGTGGGGCGTACCGGTTCCCTTTACGCCTATATGCACTACGGCGTCACGCCTGACGTGCTGACCACCGCCAAAGCGTTAGGTGGCGGTTTCCCGATGGGCGCGATGCTAACCACCGAAACGCTGGCGTCGGCAATGGGCGTCGGCACCCACGGCACCACCTACGGCGGTAACCCGCTGGCGGGCGCGGTGGGCGGCAAAGTGATGGAGCTGATCAATACGCCGGAAGTGTTGGCCGGGGTCGCACTGCGTCACCAGTGGTTTGTCGACGGCCTGAATGAGATTAACCAACGTCTGCATCTGTTCAGCGAGATCCGCGGTCTGGGTCTGCTGATTGGTTGCGTGCTGAATCAGGATTACAACGGCCAGGCGAAGCAGTTTAACCAGGCGGCGGCGGTGGAAGGCTTAATGGTGCTGATTGCCGGCGCTAACGTCATTCGCTTTGCACCGTCGCTGATCATCTCTGAAGCCGAAGTGAAAGAAGGGCTGGCCCGCTTTGAAATTGCCTGCCGCGCCGTGATCGAAGGAGCCGCAAAATGATGGTCATCCGTCCTGTTGAACGTGACGATCTCGCTCAGCTGATGGCCCTTGCCAGCAAAACGGGCGGGGGATTGACCTCATTGCCTGCAGACAGCGTCACGTTGTCGGCGCGTATCGATCGTTCTATTCAGACCTGGCAGAATGAATTGCCGAAGGCTGAGCAGGGCTATGTGTTTGTGCTGGAGGACAGTGAATCGGGCAAAGCGGTCGGGATTTGTGCGATTGAGGTGGCGGTAGGACTGCAGGATCCCTGGTATAACTTCCGCGTGGGAAGCCAGGTGCATGCTTCGAAAGAACTCAATGTTTACAACATGATGCCGACGCTGTCACTCAGCAACGACCATACCGGCAGCAGCGAGCTGTGCACGCTGTTCCTCGATCCGGATTATCGCAACGGCAAAAATGGCTACCTGCTGTCGAAATCCCGCTTCCTGTTTATGGCCGGCTTCCGCGATCGCTTTATGCAGAAGGTGGTGGCGGAAATGCGGGGGGTGATCGACGAAGCCGGCCACTCGCCATTCTGGGAAAGTGTCGGCAGCCGTTTCTTCTCGATGTCCTTCAGCGAAGCGGACTACCTGTGCGGCACCGGACAAAAATCGTTTATTGCCGAGCTGATGCCGAAACATCCGCTGTATCTCGATTACTTGTCGGAAGAAGCCAAGAGCGTGATTGGTCAGACCCATCCGCAAACCGCACCGGCCCGTGCGGTGCTGGAAGCGGAGGGATTCCGCTATATGAACTACATCGACATTTTTGACGGCGGTCCAACGCTGGAATGCGATATCGATCGCGTGCGGGCAATCCGTAAAAGCCGACTGCTGAAGGTCAGCCTCGGTGAGCAGGCGGATGACAGCCTTCCGTTATGCCTGGTCGCTAACGACAGCTACGCCGATTTCCGTTCGATCCTGCTGAATGTCGATCTTCAGGGCGACAGCATTATCCTCAGTCCTGAACAGGCTGAAATTTTACGCTGCGGGCCGGGCGACAGCCTGCGCGTGGTGACACTGAATGCGGAGAGTAAAGCATGACGCACTGTATTGAAGGTCAATGGTTGACGGGCGCGGGCGAGCATTTTAGCAAGCTGGATCCGGTCAGCGGCGAGCTGCTGTGGCAGGGCAAAGCGGCCAGCGTCGACCAGGTATCGGCGGCCGTTGAAGCGGCCCGCAATGCTTTCCCTGGCTGGGCGCGTCGGCCCTTTGCTGATCGTCAGGCGATTGCGGAAAAATTTGCCGCGCTGCTGGAAAAAAATAAAGACCAGCTGACCGTCACTATCGCCCGGGAAACCGGCAAACCGCGCTGGGAGTCCGCCACTGAGATTCAGGCGATGATCAACAAAATCGCGATTTCCGTGAAGGCCTATCACAGCCGCACCGGGACGACGGTGGAGGCAGAAAGTTCACTGCGTCACCGCCCGCATGGCGTGATGGCGGTGTTCGGTCCGTATAATTTCCCCGGTCATCTGCCGAATGGGCATATCGTTCCGGCGCTGCTGGCCGGGAACACCGTGGTGTTTAAGCCCAGCGAACTGACGCCGATAATTGCCGAGAAAGTCGTCAAGCTGTGGCAGAGTGCCGGCCTGCCGGATGGCGTGCTGAATATGGTGCAGGGCGGACGCGAAACCGGCCAAAGCCTGTCGAAAGAGCCGCAGGTGGATGGCGTGCTGTTTACCGGCAGCGCGGCGACCGGTTATCAGTTGCACAGCCAGTTTGCCGGGCGTCCGGACAAAATGCTGGCGCTGGAGATGGGCGGCAACAATGCGCTGATCGTTGAAGACCCGGATGATATCGATGCCGCGGTAAACCTGGCGATCCAGTCGGCCTTTATCACCGCCGGTCAGCGCTGCACCTGCGCGCGTCGCATGCTGGTAAAACGTGGCGCGGCAGGGGATACTTTCCTGGTCCGCCTGACGGAAGTGGCCGCGCGAATTAAGCCCGGCGGTTGGGATGAGCAGCCGCAACCTTTTATGGGCAGCGTGATATCCCTGCAGGCGGCGGAGCGTATTTTCAGCGAGTGGCAGGCCCGCGTGGAAGCCGGCGGCAAGGTGCTGCTGCCAATGACCTGGCCCGCCCGCGACAGCGCGATCCTGACGCCGGGGATTATTGATATCACCGCGCTTAACAACGTGCCGGATGAAGAGGTGTTTGGTCCGCTGCTGACGGTGATCCGCTACGACGATTTCGATCAGGCCATCCGCCTGGCCAATAACACCCGTTATGGCCTCTCCTGCGGGCTGATTTCGCCGAAGCGTGAGCTTTTCGATCGCCTGCTGATTGAGTGCCGCGCCGGTATTGTCAACTGGAATAAACCGCTGACCGGTGCCGCCAGCAGCGCGCCGTTCGGTGGCATCGGCGCGTCCGGTAATCATCGCGCCAGCGCCTTCTACGCTGCCGACTACTGCGCATGGCCAATGGCCTCGCTGGAGTCTGCTGACCTCTCGCTGCCCGTGACGTTGTCACCTGGTCTGGACTTCGGTCCGGCGGGAGGCGCGCAATGAGTGCACGTGAAGTAAATTTTGATGGCCTGCCGGGCCTGACGCACCATTACGCCGGCCTGTCATTTGGTAATGAGGCCTCGACCCGCCATCAGCATCAGGTGTCTAACCCGAAGCTGGCCGCGTTGCAGGGCTTAATGAAGATGAAAGCGCTGGCCGATATGGGCTTTGTGCAGGGGGTGATCCCGCCGCATGAACGGCCGAACGTCGCCGCACTGCGCCAGATCGGTTTTAGCGGCAGTGATGCTGAGGTGGTAGCCAAAGCGGCTAAGCAGGCACCGCAGCTGCTGTCTGCCGCCAGCTCAGCCTCCGCCATGTGGGTGGCCAACGCGGCAACCGTGTCGCCTTCTGCGGACAGTGCCGATGGACGGGTGCATCTGACGGTGGCCAACCTGAACAATAAATTCCACCGCGCGATGGAAGCGCCGACAACCGGGGCGTTGTTGCGCGCGATTTTCCGCGACCCGCAGCATTTCAGCGTGCATGATGCATTGCCGCAGGTCGGCATGTTTGGCGATGAGGGCGCGGCTAACCACAACCGCTTTAGCGCGTCCCATCATGATCCCGGAGTGCAGCTGTTTGTTTATGGCCGGGAAGAGGGCAAAAGCGGCGTCGCGCCCGCGCGATATCCTGCCCGTCAGACGCTTGAAGCCAGCCAGGCCGTCGCCCGACTGCATCAGCTGGATGCCGAACGCACGGTGTTCGCCCAGCAGAACCCGGCGGTGATCGACCAGGGCGTTTTCCATAATGACGTCATCGCGGTCAGTAATCAGCAGGTACTGTTTTGCCATCAGCTGGCGTTTCAGGACCAGCCGGCGTTACTGGCTTCGCTGGCGGAAAAAATGCCCGGCTTTACGCCAATTGTGGTGCCGGATAATCAGGTCAGCGTGGCAGATGCGGTCGCCACCTACCTGTTCAACAGCCAGTTGCTGAGCAAGCCCAACGGCAAGATGCTGCTGGTGCTGCCCGAAGAGGCGCGTCAGCATCCGGGCGTCTGGCGTTATCTGTGCGACCTGGTAGAAAGCGGCGGAGCCATTGACGAGCTGAAGGTATTCGACCTGCGTGAAAGTATGTGCAACGGCGGCGGTCCGGCCTGTTTGCGCCTGCGCGTGGTGCTCAACGACAGCCAGCTGGCAGCGGTCAATCCGTCGGTGATAATGAACGATTCGCTGTTTGCCACGCTGAGTGGCTGGGTCGAGCGGCATTATCGCGACAGGCTGTCTCAGCATGACCTGGCAGACCCACAATTGCTGATTGAAGGGCGGCAAGCACTGGACGAACTGACGAAGCTGCTAAACTTAGGGAATGTCTATAACTTTCAGCAGTAATCACGGATGAAGCTAAGCGCATCATGCTACTCTGTGATGCGCCTTGCCTTATTGAAGGAGCAGAAACTCACAACAAGGAGAACGTATGCAGGACTTCCTGAAACAAACCCTGAGCGGAGAGCTACCCGAACAGATCGCCGGTCGCAATGACCAGTTGAGCTGGCAGTGGCTTGATGAAGGGATCCTTGAGCTGACCCCGATTAACATGACGTCGCAGGCGTTTGTAGTCTCAGCGGGTATTCATGGTAATGAAACCGCACCGGTCGAAATTCTTAATGAACTGATTAGCCAGCTGCTGCGCGGCGAGAAGCCTTTGCTGCCTCGTTTGCTGGTGATTTACGGCAACCCGGCGGCATTACGCAACAATAAACGTTATCAGCGCTGCGACATCAACCGGATGTTTGGTGGTCGCTGGCAGCAGTATGAAGACTGCCCCGAAGCGCGTCGTGCATGGCGGCTTGAGCAGGCGATGGAAACCTTCTGGCAGGCTGGCAGCAGTGATGAAGTTCGCTGGCACCTGGATCTTCACACGGCGATCCGTGGTTCTTACCACACGCGATTCGGCGTGATGCCGCTGCGGACCACTCCGTGGCCGGAAGATTTCCTTCACTGGCTGGGTGCGGCAGGTCTGGAAGCGCTGGTGTTTCACCGTTCCGCCGGGGGCACCTTTACCCATTACAGCGGTAAACACTTTAGCGCCGCCAGCTGTACGCTGGAGCTGGGCAAAGCGCTGCCGTTCGGCAGCAATGACTTAACCCAGTTCGGTGCCGCTAAACAGGCGCTGGCCGCGGTGCTGTTCGGTGATGCCTTGCCTGAAGTGACTGCCCAGCCACAGCGTTATCGCGTGTCGCAGCAGATCACCCGGCATACTGAAGCCTTTAAGCTGCATATGAGCGATGACACGCTGAACTTCACCGCTTTTCCTCAGGGCAGTTTGCTGGCTGAAGATGGCGAAGAACGTTTCTACGTGCAGCAGGCGCGCGAGTATGTGATCTTCCCTAATCCCAATGTGGCGCTGGGGCAGCGGGCCGGATTGATGCTGGTGGAAGATAACGCCCACAATGAAGCCTTGGGTTCGGCCGAGTAGTTCTGGCCGGTGGCGTGATTAAAGGCGACCCTTATTCTGGTCGCCTGCTATTTCCCCGCATCAATTCTGTGAAGTCTTAATGTCATCCCCTAATCAACATCGTCCTTAATGCAATCAGCAGCAGGGCCAACTACGCTTACTTTTCCCTTTCCGGATCCTGTCGAACGTATTACACTTCTCCATAATTCCTGCATTAATCCCTTAAAATTCATATCTGTTAGCAATTCCTCACGATAATCTTCGCATTCTCTCCATGATTGCCGTCATTTTGTCTTTTATGCTTTCAGGGCTTTACCCAGGCTCTGAGTACTTGACGTTCAGCGCCCTAAACTGAGTTCCGACATCGCGACATTGTTGTCGTAACAGAACTGAAAAGTAAGGATAAAAATGATGCGTAAATTAACTTCTCTTGTTGTTGCAATGACACTGGCCCTGGGTGCTGCGAATATCGTTCACGCTGCGGCTGATAATATGACGCCTCCTCCAGCAGGAGCCGATAAAACCATGCATCAGCCACCACGTCATGGCGGCATGCACCACGAAATGTTTAAAGGTCTGAACCTGACCGACGCGCAGAAAACACAAATGCGCAGCATCATGAAAGATGCCCATAAAGATATGAAGCGTCCTTCTCTGGATGAGCGTCGCACCATGCACAGCATTATTGCCTCCGACAGCTTCGACCAGGCGAAAGCCGAAGCGCAGGCAACGAAAATGTCTGAAGAGGGTAAGGATCGTGCCCTGAAGATGATGGAAACGCAGAACAAGCTGTATAACGTGCTGACGCCAGAGCAGAAGAAGCAGTTCAACCAGAACTTTGAGAAACGTCTGACAGAAAAGCCGAAGCATGAAGGTAAAATGCTTCCACCGGACGCAGAAGGCTAAGCCCTGCTAATCCTCCACTAAATTGAGACCGCCGACGTTGTTCACAGGGGCCAGGTGCCGTGAACAGCGTCGGCGGTTTCGTTTGTGCGGCTTAAGGCAGGGGAAGGATCGGGAACTTTCCGCTGAGGATTGGCTTACAGAGGATTTTGTAGCCGTCACTGTCGAAGCCTTGCGGCGTGGTGGTGAGTTCGCTGGCCTGCGCCAAATCTTCCACCGAGCCGAGATAGAACCAGTTATTGATAATGTGGATCTGCTGGTGGTTCAGACCCTGTTCGACAACGCCGACCGCGCCTTGCCACGGCCAGCACTGCACCCGTACTCTCTCCAGCGCCGCAATCAGCCGCTGCTGATGATCGTCCAGACTCTCTTTCCCACAGCAGGCACCGGCACAGCGACCCAGGCTGGCGCGGAAGCAGGCGCGTCCTTTGCTCAGCTTCTCCAGCCCTAAAACCCCCAGACACAAGCGCTGTTCATCGGCAATTTTCTGCAATTTTTCCAGTGCGGTATGGCGGCTGGCATACAGGCCAAACAGATCCGGCGTATGGGAAAAGTCGAGCTCTTTGGCATACACCACGGTCGGTTTTTCTCCAGCCATATGCAGTGAACAGAGCTGACGGTTTTTACGCAGCCGCTTATTAAACAACGGCTGCTGCACCTTGATCATCTGCGCTTCCAGCAGCAGGGCGCCCAGCTCTCCGGCCGTCGGGATAAAGGTGACACGCTTTGCCTGACGCAGCATTTTTGCTTCATCAGCGGTGCGGAAATGGGACATCACCCGACTGCGCAAGTTAATGCTCTTGCCAATATACAGCGGCATAGTTTCACTCTCGCCGTGAAAAACATACACGCCGGGCAGAGAAGGTAAGCCTTCAAGATACGGTCGGAGATGGTCGGGATATTGGTAGATCGCCGCGGGTTCAAATTCCAGGCGATGACTTGCTGCACGTCTTGGCACACTGCGCTCCAGTTACTGTTTACTTGTACAGTGTAGCAGGAGGTCTGCGGATAAAAAAGCGCCAGTTATCGCGTGGCGCGCCAGCAAATCAGCGACCCCAGCGTCACCATGACCACGCCTTGCCAGAAGCTGAAGGCGGGCGTGAGCTGCAACCATAGCGTGGCGAGCAACGTAGAGAACACCGGCGTAAAGTACGATGCGGTGGCCAGCAGCGTCATGTTGCCATGCTGGATGCCGGCGTTCCACGCGGAGTAAGCGATGGCGGTGGAGGCGGCCATAAACAGCACTTCAGCCACCACGCCGGGGGAGAAGTGCATTGGCCCCGGCTGGCCGCCGATGGCGAATTTCAGCCACAGCGCCACCGCGGTGATCAGGAAGAACAGGGTGACGCCGCTCTGACCTTCGGCATAGCGACGGGTAACGTTGTTATACAGCGCCCAGGCAATCGCGGCGAAAAACGCCAGGCCATAGGCCAGCGGGTTGTCCATCACATTGTGCCACAACAGCTGTGGCGTCCAGACGCTGTTGCCTTTCAGTACCCAGACGATGCCGCCCAGCGCCAGCGCCAGGCCCGGCCACAGCCACCAGCGAAAGCGCTGCTGATTAAACGGGATAGCAAAGACAATGGTCAGGCTGGGCCACAGGTAATTGATCATCCCCAGCTCAAGCGCCTGCGGGCGGTTGTGGGCCAGACCGATCGACACCGCCAGACAGATTTCGTAGCTGACAAACAGCGCGCCGCCCCACCATAAATAGCGCGGAGGGAGATTGCGCCAGCGGGGCAAGCCGCGCGCCAGGCACAGGAACAGCGCGCTGGCGCTGTAAATCAGTGCTGCGCCGCCGGTGGCGCCAAGCGATTCAGAGATGCTGCGAATCAGCCCTACGGTGGTGCTCCATAAAACTATGGCGCACAGGCCAGTCAGCGTTGCGCGTTGCGGTGTCAGTGCCATCAGAGTCCGTTATGATGAAAAAAGGGCGGTGATGACCGCCCGGAGTGACGAGGTGAGGGTTATTTCTTCCAGAAGTCGTCGAACACGGTAATCGGTGGGCGACGCTTGTGCTCGGTCTTCAGATACCAGCCTTCAATGATTTTGGCGGCGGCATCGTCAATGGTTTTACCTTCCAGATACTGGTCGATCATCTCATAGGTCACACCCAGCGCGACTTCATCCTGCAAGCCAGGACGGTCATCTTCCAGATCGGCGGTCGGCTGTTTCAGGTAGAGATGTTCCGGGCAGCCCAGTTCTTTTAAGAGCTGTTTGCCCTGGCCTTTGTTCAGACGGAAGATGGGGTTGATATCAGTCCCGCCGTCACCGTATTTGGTGAAGAAGCCGGTCACCGCTTCCGCGGCATGGTCAGTTCCGACCACCACACCGGCGTTCATCCCGGCAATGCTGTACTGCGCCTTCATGCGTTCGCGGGCCTTTTCGTTACCGCGAATAAAGTCCGACAGCGTCACGCCGGCATCGCGCAGGGCTTTCTCGCTGGCCAGAATTGCTTCTTTGATATTGACCGTCAGCACGCGGTCCGGCTTGATAAAGTCGATAGCATCCTGGCAATCCTGCTCGTCCGCCTGCACGCCATAAGGCAAACGCACGGCAATAAACTGGTAAGCGCTGTCACCGGTCTCTTCACGCAGTTCGGCGATCGCCGTTTGGCTCAGTTTGCCGGTCAGGGTGGAGTCCTGACCGCCGCTGATGCCCAGTACCAGAGACTTGATAAAGGGATAGGTTTTCAGATACGACTTGAGAAAGTCGACGCTGGTGCGAATTTCCTGCTTAACCTCAATGGTGGGCTTAACGCCCAGCGCTTCGATAATTTCCTGTTGCAGAGCCATTTACCTCTCCTCAGATTCGTTCCGCGCGATCCGCGGCAGTTAAAAAACGTCTGCGGTAAAACTAACGCGCCCGGGGCGAAACAACAAGAATCAATGCTGTTGTTTCGCCACCTTTTACTGATTAATCAGACGTTTTCGGTTTTTGGGTCAGCAGTATAAACAGAGTGATTGCCAGCATGTAGCAGCCAAAAATGGTCGCCGTCATGGTCAGCACCGAGGTGCCGCCGATGCCGGTGACCGGCACAGCGATGCCGCCAAGCGTAAACATGGTGACGCCCATCACCGCTGAAGCACTGCCGGCGCGATGTCCCTGACTTTGCATCGCCAGCGATGCCGCCGCCACACCCACCGCGCCATTACTGGCCACGCTGAAGAACAGGGCTACCAGCACCATCGGTAACGCCGCGCCGGTCAACCCGGTAATCAGCAGGCTGCCGGAGGAGACGAAAGCCAGCGTTAAGGCACCTTTAACCACGCGATATTCGCCAAACAGCGGACTCAGGCGGGCACTGATTTGTGATGCAAGGATCAGACCAACGCCGTTGGCCGCAAAGCAGAAACTGAAGGCCTGCGGCGACAGTCCGTACAGCTGCTGCAGGACAAAAGGCGAGGCGCCGATATAGGCAAACATGCCGGACATCATAAAGCCCTGCGTCAGGCAGAAGCCCATAAAAGGACGGTGTTTAATCACCGAGCCCAGCGCGGCCCAGGCCGAGAAGATGCTGCCCTGGCTGCGCCTTTCGGGGATCAAGGTTTCGGTCAGCTTCACTTTTGCCAGCACAAAGAGCAGCGCAGCAATGGCGGCAATCACCATAAACAGCCCGCGCCAGTCCAGTACGGCCATCAACGCGCCGCCCATCACCGGCGCGGCAATCGGCGCCAGGCCGTTCACCAGCATCAGCAGGGCAAAAAAGCGCGTCAGCTCATGACCGCTGTACATATCACGGGCAATGGCGCGCGACAGCACTGCGCCACCGGCACCGAACAGCCCTTCACACAGACGCGCCAGCAACAGCTGGTTGATATTCTGTGCCAGCGCGCAGCCTACTGACGCAATCAGCAGCAGCACCAGCGAGATCAGCAGCGGCTTAATGCGGCCAAACTTGTCGCTCATCGGGCCAAATATCAGCTGACCTAATCCCAGGCCGATCAGGCCGGCGGTCAGGCTTAACTGCGCGGTGGCGGTCGGCGTCTGTAAATCCTTTGCCAGAGACGGCAGGGCAGGAAGATAAAGATCGATACAAAGCGGCCCGAGTGCCGCCAGAAGTCCAAGCGTAATGGCATAACCAATACGGTTACGATGTGCAGTTGTCATTTTTCCTCTGTCTTAAAAAGGTGGTCCATAAATTGTTGGTATAAGGCGAAGAGTCTTTCCGCTGATGCTTTCTGAGGCGTCAGTCGGCGATACGACGTACCTTCGGCCAGTACGGCAAACACTTCCACGCAGGCGCGGATATGCTCATCACTGAGGTCGGGATGGCTTTTTTTCACATTCTGGCAGGCATGAGTGAACATCCGCTCATCGGCTTCTACCATCATGGTGGCTACCGCCGGGTTGCGGGTGGCTTCGGCGGCGACTTCCAGCATCAAGGCTTCATCATCCTCATCCAGCGCATGACGCCATGCCAGCAGCTGGGGCAGATTGAGCGAGGTGGTGGTCTCTTCAATATAAATCAGGCGGTTATCGATGATCCTTTTCACTATCTCAGCAATAATCGCGTCTTTATTGGTGAAATAACGATAAATCTGCCCAACGCTCAGGCGAGCTTCAGCCGCCAGCTGCGCCATACTGGCAGCATGAAATCCAGAGCGACGAAAACAACGCCGTCCGGCGGCGATAATTTCATCCTGGCGTTGACGATGGCGGGCATCGCGGGCTTCATTTGGCGTACTCATCATGACCTCATGCCGGTAGGCGGTTTGCGCGTGGGCGAAAACCTGCGGGATAGCGGGGTGAGAGCGAACGTTCATTCTCAATGCCGGCATTATAGGCGTGCGGAGGTTCAGTGGCGAAGTGTTTTGGGCGATTTGCTGCCATAAAGTTGATAAATCAGCGTTTATGTACCAGGCTTATCCTCACATGGAAAATAAACGAGGAATAAAAACATGAATAAAGTAACGGGATTTATTGGTGCTGCGCTGGCTCTGGCCGTGTTGTCGGGTTGTTCGGCCTATGACCGTGCAGAAAGCTACGTGACCAAACCGGTTGTTCAGGACGTTAAGAAAGGAATGACCCGCCAGCAGGTTCGTGACATTGCCGGTCCTCCTTCTACCGAAATCACCATGGTTCATGCCCGTGGTACCTGCCAGAGCTATGTGCTCGGCGAGCGTGATGGCAAAATCCAGACTTACTTCGTCAGCTACGGTGATACTGGCCGTGTGATGAACTATGGCTTCCAGAGCTGTAAAGAGTACGATACCGATCCGCAAGCGGCTCAGTAATCGCACCCGCTTAATGAAAAACGGTCACCGTCGGGTGACCGTTTTTTTTTGCGCGTTACAAGCCCGGCGGGCGAGGCACTTCGAGATAACGACCGTCGATGTCGCGACGATAGTAATGGCCATCCTGCACATAAAAACGTTCGCCGTTGTAATCCAGTGAACGCATATCGCCGCTGACGCGCTCAATCGGGGGCTGCACCACCACATAGGTGTTGTCATTCTGCCGCTGATAGTAGTTACCGTTCAACGCGTAATAAGTCAGGCCGCCGATTAACACCGCAGCTGCCGCTTCTGGCAGGAAAGAGAGGTGGTCCGGCCCGTGGCCACCGTGCCAGCCATGTCCTGGATCGCCATGCCAGTCAGGACCTGGTCCCGGTCCCCAGCCACCTGGGTGGGCAAAGGCCAGCGCAGGCGACAACAACGTTACAACTAACAGTGTACTCATCACCTTTTTCATAAGGATCCTCCTGGTTCTGACTGACGCTAACATTACGCCGCGCCAGTCAAAACGCAAGAGCAAGTGGGCCGCTATTGTGGCTTGCTAACAGTGCTTAACACTTCCTTAACGCTTCCTCCATCAAGCCTGTCATATCACGACTTCATGCTGACTAAAACGTCAGCTAAACCCCAACTTTCCAATCGTTAAGCCGGCACGCTCAACGCTTTTTGACTGCGTGACCAGATGCGGTGCGCACCCATAGCAGCGAGGAACTCACTCATGAACACGCCTTCGGCTTTACTGTCTTCAATGATGCCTTCTTCCTGCTGATCGTCAGCCAGACCAAACTGGGATTTGAAGCGCCGGGCATCGCCACTCAGGCCGATCACTTTCAGGTGCTTATAGGCTTCCAGCAGGAAGTAACGCGCATCGCCACTCAGCAGCAGCGCATCAATATTGCCATCCGGCACGATCACCGCATCAAAAGTCAGTGACGGCAGTCCGCTGAAGGTGGCATCGATTGGCAAATCTGAGCCATCATCGGCCCGAACCTGGCCCATATGGGGCGCAATCAGCTTGGCGTGAACGCCGTGTTGCTTAAGTTCCATCAGAATTGCCAGCGTATCCGCCGCAATCACACCATCACTCATTAGCAGTGCAACCTGACGACCTTTAATGGTGCCATTGGGGACGGCATACAGACTCAGGCTGGCGTCTTTTTTCAGCCCGTTAACATCCTTCGGCGGTGCGGTGTGCATCTTCTCGTCGGAAAGGGAGATCCCCAGGTGTTCGGCCACACCGTTTGCCAGTGAAATATCGATATGCACCAGATGATCCACTACCCGCTCGCGAATATATTCACGGGCGACCTTGCTGAGCTCAAACGAGAAGGCATCCACAATATGCTGTTGCTCTACCGGCGTCTGGCTGTTCCAGAACAGGCGAGGCTGCGAGTAATACTCACCAAAGGAGGGGCTGCGCTCGCGGATTTTGTGGCCTTCAATCCGTTCCTGGTAGCTCTCGAAGCCGCCGCGATGCGGTGAAGGGGGCGTTTCACGCGGCCAGTTATCATTGATTGAATTCGGCTCATAGTTCGCCGGGTTGGTATCAATGTCCATCCGGTGCATGCCCTGACGCTGGAAGTTGTGGTAAGGGCAAACCGGGCGGTTTATCGGGATTTCATGGAAGTTTGGCCCGCCAAGGCGACTGATTTGCGTATCGGTATAGGAAAATAGCCGGCCCTGCAGCAGCGGATCGTTGGAGAAATCCATGCCGGGAACAATGTGGCCAGGATGGAAGGCCACCTGTTCGGTTTCCGCAAAGAAGTTATCAGGATTGCGGTTGAGTACCATTTTACCAATCAGCTCCACCGGCACCAGTTCCTCCGGGATCAGCTTGGTGGCATCAAGGATATCGAAGTCGAATTTAAATTCATCCTCCTCGGCGATCAGCTGCACGCCAAGTTCGTATTCCGGGTAGTCGCCCGCTTCAATCGCTTCCCACAGATCGCGGCGGTGGAAGTCCGGATCGCGTCCGGTGAGCTTTTGCGCCTCGTCCCACAGTAACGAGGCCTTCCCGGCAACGGGCTTCCAGTGGAAACGCACGAAGGTGGATTTCCCTGCGGCATTGATAAAGCGGAAGGTGTGAATACCAAACCCTTCCATGGTGCGATAGCTGCGGGGAATGCCGCGATCGGACATCGCCCACATCACGTTATGCAGAGTTTCAGGTTGCAGCGACACATAATCCCAGAAGGTGTCGTGGGCACTTTGTCCCTGCGGAATTTCATTGTGGGGCTCGGGTTTAACCGCATGGACAAAATCAGGGAATTTATGCGCATCCTGAATAAAGAACACCGGCGTGTTGTTGCCGACTAAATCAAACACGCCTTCATCGGTATAGAATTTTGTCGCCCAGCCACGAATATCTCTCACCGTATCGGCCGATCCCGCACCGCCCTGCACGGTAGAAAAGCGCACAAAGACCGGCGTGATCCGATCCGGGTCGCGCAGGAAGTCTGCTTTGGTGATCTCGCTCATATCCCGGTAGGGCTGAAAATAGCCGTGAGCCGCCGAGCCACGGGCGTGGACGATGCGCTCGGGGATCCGTTCGTGGTCAAAATGAGTGATTTTTTCGCGCAGGATAAAATCTTCCAGCAGCGTTGGGCCACGGGTCCCCGCACGCAGGGAGTTTTGATCGTCGGCGATGCGGGTGCCCTGATTGGTGGTCAGCGGGAAGTTTTCACCCCCTTTACGGAAGGTCTCCAGCGAATCAAGCTTGGCGTTATGGGTATCAGGCGCTTTCAGGCTGCCGGGTGCCGTAGGCTGTTTGCCTGGCGCGGTGGGTTCAGCCAGCGGCTTGTGTGAACCATCTTCAGGGGCCAGTGAATCCATACCTGGTCGCGCAGAATCGGGGCCGGTAGAGGGCGCATTATGGCTCAGTTCCTTGTTATCAGTTTCTTTCGACATGCTCACTTACTCCTGCAATTGTCGTTTCAGACTCCAGTAACTATAGAACAGGGAACCGGGTACGCCCGGAAAGTGCAGGGAGTTGCGGCGGGTGAATCATGACAGGATGTTTGGTGGGATAAAGCAGAACGGGCCAGCAGTGTGCCAGCCCGTGTCGAGATTAACGGTGCGCCAGTTCCACGTCGTTATCTGCATCGGCATTTAACAATGTTTTATCGGTCTGCTTCAGCCACTGGCTGGTCAGCGTGCCGGCGGTCATCGAGCCGTTGACGTTCAGTGCCGTGCGGCCCATATCAATCAGCGGCTCAATGGAGATCAGTAATGCGACCAGCGTCACCGGCAAGCCCATGGTTGGCAGGACAATCAGCGCCGCGAAGGTTGCTCCGCCGCCGACACCGGCCACACCCGCTGAACTCAGCGTAACGATGCCGACCAGCGTGGCAATCCACATTGGATCAAAGGGATTGATGCCCACGGTTGGCGCAACCATCACTGCCAACATGGTTGGGTAGAGTCCCGCACAGCCATTCTGGCCAATGGTGGCACCGAACGAGGCTGAGAAGCTGGCAATGGATTCCGGGATGCCCAGACGACGCGTCTGTGCTTCAACGCTCAGCGGAATGGTGGCCGCGCTGGAACGGCTGGTGAAGGCGAAGGTAATCACCGGCCAGACTTTACGGAAGAAGCGGCGCGGATTCACGCCATTCACCGACAGCAGTAGCGCGTGTACCGCAAACATGATCGCCAGACCGAGGTAAGACGCCACCACGAAGCCGCCCAGCTTGATAATGTCGTTCACGTTGGAGCTGGCAACCACTTTGGTCATTAGCGCCAGCACGCCATATGGCGTGAGCTTCATGATCAAACGAACCAGCTTCATGACCCATGCCTGCAGCACGTCAATGGCAGCCAGCACGCGTTCGCCTTTCGGTTTGTCGTCGCGCAGCAGATGCAGAGCAGCTACACCGAGGAAGGCGGCAAAGATCACCACGCTGATAATTGAGGTCGGGCTTGCGCCGGTCAAATCAGCAAACGGGTTTTTCGGCACAAAGGAGAGCAGTAGCTGAGGCGTGGAGAGGTCAGCCACCTTGCCCACATAGTTATTTTGCAACGCAGCCAGGCGCGCGGTTTCCTGAACACCCTGCACCAGGCCGGTGGCATTCAGACCAAACAGCCAGGTCACGAACACCCCTACTAACGCGGAGATAGCGGTGGTAAATAGCAGCACGCCGATGGTCAGCACGCTGATTTTGCCCAACGACGAGGCATTATGCAGACGGGCAACCGCGCTCAGGATCGAGGCGAAGACCAGCGGCATCACGATCATTTGCAGCAGTTGCACATAGCCGTTGCCGACAATGTTAATCCAGCTGATTGACTCTTTCAGCACCGGGCTGTCAGAGCCATAAATGGTGTGCAGGCCCAGGCCAAACAGTACGCCGAGCACCAGTCCCACCAGGACTTTTTTCGACAGGCTCCAGTGGCTGCCGCCGGTTTTGGCGAGGATCACTAACAGGGCAACAAACGCGGCCAGGTTAGCGAGTAATGGAAGGTTCATCCCCAATTCTCCAGTCAATATGGCGTAATTCCCTACGCCGGTAAGCTTCAGATAATTTTTATCGCGTACCAAGTACGACACGTGCGTGAATGGTATCAGCTCAAACTGGTGCTGCCATATATCCAAAAAATATGGCTTATAACGATTTGCGTTTAATTGGGGGTTTAATGGGCACTTTGCGAGTTTATCAGCCGGTTCATGCCGCTCTGAACCGAATTAACCATTTGCGCGGGCCAGCCGGACGCACCAAAGGGGGGCATTCCCTGCGGAAACCACATGGCGTAACCCACCAGTGCGAGGCATAACGCGCGCTCTAACTGATTGCCTTTCTGGCTCCTCAACAGCGGCAGGCGAAAACGCCAGCGGCAGGGCCACAATAAAGGGACGCCGGCAGGGGTCAGCATATCGGCGGCGATATGGCTTAAATATCCCAGTACTAATCCCTGAAACACATCCGCGGGGATCACCCAGTCTTTTGGCACCTTCAAATGGAATAGCGCCACGCCACCCAGAACCGCGAGCAGGCTATGGGTAAAACCGCGGTGCCCAAACACGCGCGCCACAGGTTGCGAAATCCATCTGAAGCGTTGCCCCAGGGTAGACTTAGGGTGATCGATATCCGGCAGTAGGCAGGTCAGCAGTGTCGCAGGCACGATATGCCACCAGTCGCCGTTAGCCAGTTCCGGCGTCAGGTCGGCGCGTTTGGCAAAGATGGCACTGGCAATAGCAAAAATAAGATGGCCTTCGGCCGTCATGGGAACACCTGGCTGCTGAACTGTCGATGTATACAGTATAGGGGATATATACAGTAGAAACTATACGTTACCCTGTAACTAATGATGACTATTTTTACGTTATTGAAGGGGTTAACAGCAGAGAGGAGGTGGCGCGGGCGATTTCGACCGATAAATCAGACCGGAGCCGGCAGAAAACCGGCTCCGGATGTGGATTACCTGCCGTGCAGGTGCGCAGAGGTCAGTTCGTTTAGTGAAGCCAGCTTAACGTTCGCCAGCGACCAGCGGGCATCATCAGCATGTTCTTGCGCCGGGATAACGATTGAACGCATGCGGGCGGCTTTGGTTGCCACCATACCGTTAATCGAATCTTCTAAGGTGACGCAATTCAGCGGGTCTACCCCTAATCCGGCGGCGGCATCCAGATAAACCTGGGGGTGTGGCTTGCTGTAAGGCAGGGCTTCAGCAGAGGCAATCACGTCAAAGTAGTCGCGCAGATTGAACATCTCCAGCACGCGATTCAACATATGCAGCGGTGAAGCGGACGCCAGGCCGATCTTTAAGCCCTCGGCTTTGCACAGCTTTAATGCCTGCTCCACGCCCGGCAGCAGAGGCCGGCTGTCTTCGACTAAATGCAGCGCGCGGGCAATAATCCGCTGGGTAACTTCTTCCTGTGAGGGGCCGCTCCACGGCAGCGCTTCATGCCACATTCTGACGGTCTGATCGATGCGCAAACCCAGCGTATCGGGCAACTCATTCCGACGGGTCAAATCGATATTCAGCGTGGAAAACACGTCCAACTCAGCCTGATCCCAAAGCGGTTCAGAATCAATAAGCAGGCCATCCATATCAAAGATGGCGGCAAGGACGGGGCGGGAATAGGACATTTTGCGGCTCCTTTTGAAAATTTACCTCACCATAGCATGAAGCTTTCACCGACAACATTGTCCCGCTTGCGGCGGTTCTTCCCCTTTTAACGCGACATGACGACTTTTTTCAGGCACATTTCGCTACCTGAAGGTAAACTTATCACCTCAAACCTTAGTCAGGAGAAAGCATGACTTATCAACAAGCTGGCCGGGTCGCGATCCTCAAGCGAGTCGCTGGCTGGATTATTTTTATTCCGGCGCTCATTTCAACGCTGATTTCACTGATGACCTTCCTCGAGAAGAGCCGGGAAAAGCGCGAAGGGATTAATGCGGTGATGCAGGATTTCTCCCATGTGATGATCGATATGATCCGCTTCAACACCGGGTTCCTTAATGCGTTCTGGAATAATTCACCGCAGCCCGATTTTAATCACGGCAGCAACGTCACCTTCTGGATTGTCTACTGGCTGATCTTCGTCGGGCTGGCCTTACAGGCTTCCGGCGCCAGAATGTGGCGACAGTCGCGCCATCTGCGTGAAGGGATTGAGGATCAGGTGATCCTGGAGAATGCGAAAGGGCCAGAAGGGCGCAGCCGCCAGCAGTTGGAAGAGAAAATTATCGTGCCACGTCACACGATTTTCCTGCAGTTTTTCCCACTGTATATCTTACCCATCGTGATTGCGGTGGCGGGTTACTTCGTCCTTAAGCTGCTCGGCTTTATCTTCTGACAAACCGGCCTGAAGCACACTTCAGGCCGGGCGGGCATGTTTTTTGCCCAGTTCATCGGCATCCAGCAGCGCACCAACCGCCTGCTGGGCCTCTCCAAACCAGTGCCCACCAAACACATTCGCCCGGTTAAGCAAATAATAGAGCTGATACACCGGCTGACGCTGAAGATAATCTGCCGGCAGCGGCCAGACGGATTCATAACCTTGAAAGATTTCCGACGGCAAATCCGCATACCACGACAGCATCGCTAAATCACACTCACGGTCGCCCCAATAGCAGGCAGGATCGAAGATCCAGGGTCCACTGCTGCTGCCACCACAGTTGGCAGGCCAGAGATCGCCATGAAGAAGGGAAGGTTGAGGGTGATGGCTCCCTAATGCGGTTTGCGCGCAACGGGTAATCAGCTCAATATCGCCGTACTGAATGCCTTTTTCGGCGGCTAACTGAAGTTGCCAGCCAATGCGCTGTTCAGCAAAGAAGATGGACCAGCGTTTTAACCAGCTGTTGGGCTGAGGGGAAGTGGTGAGATTGTTGTCATAGTCGAGACCGAACTGCGCCTGCTCGCTCCATTGATGCAGATGGGCCAGCTGCTGACCCAGCTGGTGGGCGCTGTGCCGATCGAGCGGTTGCAAAGGAATGTATTCCAACAGCAAAAAACTCACTTCGCGATCGCTGCCGACGCCATAGACGGCCGGTACGCGAACGGTTTTGGTGCGTGCCAGCAGTTGAAGCTGATCGGCCTCCCAGGCAAAAAGATTCAGCATGTCGCGGCTGTTACACTTTACAAAGACATCATACTCGCCATAACGAATATGCCATGCCGGGTGAACGTCGCCACCCGGTAACTCCGTACGCTGGCTGATTTCAGCATCGCCTAACTGCTCACTCAACAGACGACTAATGGCTGACCACATGGCGGTTTCCTCTTTTCGCTGTGTCTTGCAGGACTAACGAATAATAGCGCTTAAAGAATAATCAAAACCAGCGCCTGCGCAAAGCATGGCGCATTTTTTACACAACCTTAGCTTTTGTTGTCCTGCAAAAAGGCTTCGAAGGTCTGAACATCGACTTCAGGTTTCTGACCTAACGCCACCTCGGCCAGTTTTTCTGCCTGTTCGCGGATCGTCTCTTTATCTTGCGGGCTGGTAATGCCGAAACTGTTGGTACCCAGCTGATGGGAAGTGCCATCCGCATCGGTCAGCGAAGTGCTGAAACCGCCGTTGGTCAGCACGCTATTAAGTTCCAGAACGTCAGAAAGGCCTTCTTCCTGATAACGTAAGGTCACGACGTATTGCGCAATATCAGAAGCACTCATAATTCACCTCATTGTTAATCCGTGATTTTCAGCATAGCCCATCGGCAGGAAAGGGGATCCCGGGCGGGGGAATGTTGCCAATGAAAGTAATTATCATTACTATTGTGACCCTTTCTTTTGACGTTCATTCCGGAGCCCGACGTGCTACTGAAGCCTCAATTCTCCCTGCTTGCCACATTGCTGGCGCTTTCCACCGCCACTTTCTCTGCCGTTGCCACCACCTATCCGGTAACCCTGACCGACAGCGATGGCCAACAGGTTATGCTGAAGCAGGAGCCGAAACGGGTCGTGCTACAGGATGGCCGCGATATTCTGACGCTGGCGCTGCTGGACCGTGACGATCCTTTCCAGCGTCTGGTTGCCTGGAACAACCTGCTGAAGAAAAGTGATGCACCGACGTGGGAGTTGATGGAGAAGAAATGGCCGGAAGCCAAAAAGATCATCGATATGGGCTTCAGCGACAAGGGTGAGGTGAATCTTGAAAGTGTGGTCGCCGAACATCCTGACCTGATGATTGCGCAGTTGCGCTCTAAACCTTCGCTGAGCCAGGGTGGCGTGCTGGATAAAATGAAACAGCTTGGCATCCCGGTGCTGTTTATTGACACCTTTGAGCAGCCGGTTGTCGACACGCCGAAAAGCATCACGTCACTGGGCGTGGCGCTGAACCGTGAGTCCGAAGCGAAGGCCTATACCGATTTTTATCAGCAGCATTATCAGGCCATCATTAATAAGACCCGCGACGTGAAGCCGCAACCGCAGGTGTTTATCGAAGCCAAAGCCGGTTTGGGTGGCCTGGAATCCTGCTGCTTTACTCACGCCCATGTCGGCTGGGGAGCCATGGTTGAGGCGGTTGGCGCTAAAAATATCGGTTCCGGGCTACTGCCTGGCGCCACTGGCGATATTTCGCTGGAAAAAGTGATCGCCATGAAACCTGATGTCTATATCGTTTCCGGATCGCAGTGGGCAAGCAAAAACAATGCGGCCGTGCCGTTCGGCTACAACGTGACGCAGGCACAGGTCGATCAGGCTTTCGATAAGATGAAGCAGCGTCCCGGCTTCACTGAGGTATCCGCCATCAGCAACCATCGCTTCTACGGGCTGTATCATAACTTCTACAACCATCCGTACAATATTGTCGGACTGGAGTACCTGGCGAAGTTCATCTATCCGCAGCAGTTTACCGAACTTGACCCGGCTAACACCTGGAAAGAAATTGTCACTCGCTTCACCAAAGTGCCGTTAGGGAAGGGTGTGTTGGGTGCTCAGGCACCGGCAAACTGATTTCCAGGAATACCTGAAGTCGGTGTGATGAGAAAAGGGCGTTCCGTAACGGTCGTCCTTTTTAATTGATTTACTTTTAGCGCGGACAAACTCTTACGTCGGCATTAACATTGAGAGATTTTTTGACACTAAATGACATCTTTTTAGCCCCTTTCAAAGAAAAATCTCATTTACTCAGTGCTGGCTAATGCCTAAATAACCATTATACTTCGCCGCGTTAATGAGAATCCTCTCATTCAGAGTCTGATTTTGCCAATGCGCCAGGTAAAAAGAGCGATTTCATAAAATGTTACGTTTCTTACCGTAAAAGGCATTGATCGTCCTGCAAAACCCTTCAGACTCACTCTTTTTAAACTGTCGTATGGGTCACACTTAATGAAAGCGCTTAACAAGCTGTCTGTAGTTCTTTTGCTCTCCGGGGGAGCGATTTGCCATCAAGCTCTGGCAGACAACAACGTCTTTACGGTCATGGATGACCCTTCCACGGCAAAGAAGGATTTTGATGGGAGTGCATCGGCGGGTTACCTGGCACAGACCGGTAACACCACCAGCTCCTCGCTGACCGCCAATACCAACATGACCTGGTATCAGCCAAATACCGCTTACAGCCTGTGGGGCAACGCCAGCAATACATCGTCTAACGACGAGCGTTCTTCAGAAACTTACCAGGTTGGTGGCCGTACACGTTACAACATGAACAGCTATGACTACCTGTTCGGTCAGGCCAGCTGGCTCAGCGACCGCTTCAACGGTTACGACGGTCGTTCATTCCTGGCGGCAGGTTATGGTCGCCAGCTGTTGAACGGCCCGGTGCACTCGCTGCGTGTGGAAGCCGGTCCGGGCGTGCGTTATGACGATTATCATGACGGTGGCCACGATACCACCGCGCTGGCATACGGTGCATTGAGCTACCAGTGGCAGCTAACCGACACCACCAAGTTCATTCAGGGTGTTTCCGTATTGGGAAGTGACGATACGACAGTCAACTCCGAAACCGGTTTGCAGGTTGCTATCAACCAGTCCTTCTCGTTGAAGCTGGCTTATAACGTGACCTGGAACCAGAATCCACCTGATTCTGCTCCGGACAAAACCGACACCAAGACAACCATCATGTTGTCCTACGCGATGTAATGCGTACCGGGCCGAGCGTATCGGCCCGAATCTCTTTACATTTGACCCTGTCCCCTCAAACCGATACCCCGCAACAGCCTCAAGAGACTATTCTCACACCTGCAGTAACCACCGGCGTTGTGGTTGCAACGATGTAGGTAAAGGACGTAAGAAGTTCACGCTGCTTAATCACATACATGCGTGTGTAACGCATTCTGCTAAAGATATTTCTTAATATAAGGTTTTCATGACGAATATTAATATATTTAAAACCCTGCATGTTACTGTCGGATAAAGGACACCGTTATATCGGGGTAAAATATGGGTGATTACTACTACATGGAAGATTCCAGGAAGTTAAGGGCAAAGTTAGTTGTGCACAAGACGGGCTGTATGGAGATGACCCGAATAAAAGATGAAAGGCTTTTTCTCGGAACATTCTATACCAGTAATGACGCGTTGAGTGTTGCGATAAAAAGACGGCCAGGGGCGATTAAGTGCCTGAGGTGCTGTTAGAACAGGTTTATCAGGGCTGCCCTCCGGCGGCCTTTTTTTTTGCTTGCTGATTTATTTGAAATCTTTCCCTCATACAGGACGGCGGTAATTATTTAACGCAAAATCCAGTCTGATTTTGTCCGGGGCGTCGAGCTGAATAAGAGAGGCCTTTACTCCTCACGTCCTGACTGATTCATGCAATATACGCCCAGTCGAACGTTTACTGCCCCATGGGGCGGAGGGGTTTGCTTGTTACCTGAATTGCACAACTGAGATGATTTCATCCTCATGCTTGATAAAAAAGCCATTACGAACAAAAAATTTTTTTCAAAATGGAAAATAAAAAATCAAAAAAGGTTGCGTTCTTAAAATGACACCTAAATGTAGATTTATACCTTTTAAAGTTGATAGGTTACATGCACATGCAAAATTAAACCTTCACATCTCTTTTTGATTTGTACAACTTTTTCCTCATTTATTATGGTTAACCATACCGCTATCGTCGCCTTTTGATTTTCATTATTCTGCTTTCTGACAGGAAAACACAGCTACACGCCATCTTTATTTAATTATCAAACTACACTTAGGAAGTGAGTTAATTTTTGCAATGTCGATTTAAAATCCATTTATTACCGGAGTCTATATGACTATTAAAACACTAGAAGACTTATTTATTCATGACTTATCTGATATTTACAGTGCAGAAAAACAGATTACCCGGGCCCTGCCCAAGATGGCGCGTGCAGCGTCTGATGAAAATCTTGTTGCAGCATTCCAACAACACTTGGAAGAAACCCGCGGGCAGATTGAACGACTTGATCAACTGGTTGACTCCACTGAAGGCGTGCGTATTAAAAGGATGAAGTGCCATGCCCTTGAAGGACTTGCTGAAGAAGCGCAGGAAATTATCGACTCGGTGGAAGCGGGTCCTGTGCGTGATGCAGGTCTGATTGGTGCTGCGCAAAAAGTGGAACACTACGAAATGGCGGCATATGGCACGCTGCGAGCTCTGGCCCTGAAGCTTGGGTATAAGGAAGCGGCAAAACTTCTGGGTGAGACCCTCGCGGAAGAAAAAGCGACGGATGAAAAGTTAACGGGTATTGCAGAGCAACAATCCTGATAACACATGCTTATCATCAAATGTGTCTTACCGCACACTGCGATCGCCCCGATATTTCTATCCTCTTTACGGGTTGTAAATCCATTTCAGCTCATCCTTGATTTAATTCGTTGAGAATAACTGAATCCATACCCCTGCAGCCGATTCTCTCTTGTGATTTAACACCATGTAATGGAGAGAATTAGCGCATTTGTGAGGTAATACCATGACTCAAATTGAAAACTATCTTGCATGGGTTAAAGACGCCCATGCCATGGAAAAGCAGGCGGAGTCCATGCTTGAAAAAATGGCATCTCGTCTTGAGCATTATCCTGATCTTAAAGCCCGAATTGAACAGCATATCGAAGAAACCAGGCAACAACAGGTTCTGGTCCAGTCGGTTATCGACCGGCACGATACTTCCAGCTCAACCTTTAAGGACACCCTGGGGAAAATTTCTGCAATGGGCCAGGCTATGGGCGGAATGATGGCTGATGACGAAGTTGTCAAAGGCGCTATCAGCGGCTACGTATTTGAGAACCTTGAAATAGCCAGTTACACGTCATTGATAGCAGCAGCAGAACAAGTCGGCGATGTCGAGGGCGTACGTATTTTTGAGCAAATACGTCAGCAGGAACAGGCGATGTCCGACTGGTGCCTGACCCACCTCCCGGATGTCACCGTGCAGTTTCTTATTCGATCCGAAGCGCCCGGTGTCGAAGCCAAAAAATAATTAAACAGACCGATGGCATCGTTGCACCTTTGCAAAATGCCAATATCCCTTATTTGGAGTGAGCAATGTTCAGACATGTGAAGCAATTGCAATATACCGTACGCGTGGCAGGTCCCAACCCAGGATTGGCTAACCTTTTACTTGAACAGTTTGGCGGCCCGCAGGGCGAACTCGCTGCGGCGTGCCGTTACTTTACTCAGGGATTAGGAGATGAAGATCCGGGCCGTAAGGACATGCTGATGGATATCGCCACTGAAGAACTCAGTCACCTTGAAATCATTGGATCTCTGGTAGGAATGCTTAATAAAGGTGTCAAAGGTGAGCTGGCTGAAGGTACCGAGAAGGAGGGTGACCTTTATCGATCCATTACCGGTAACGGAAACGACAGTCACCTGACATCGCTGCTGTATGGCGGCGGCCCCGCTTTAACTAATTCGGCTGGTGTACCCTGGACTGCGGCGTACATAGACACGATCGGAGAGGTTACGGCCGACCTTCGATCGAATATTGCTGCTGAGGCGAGGGCAAAAATACTCTATGAACGCCTGATAAATATGACAGACGATCCGGGTGTGAAAGATGCGCTGGGGTTCCTGATGACACGTGAAGTCGCGCACCAGATTTCGTTTGAAAAAGCGTTGTATTCTATCCAGAACAATTTCCCACCGGGTAAGCTGCCCCCTATTGAGAAGTATGCCAGCGTGTATTACGACATGTCTGAAGGGGGGGAGGTAAGAGGCAGCTGGAATTCTGATGAGAATTTTGATTATGTCACCAACCCGACGCCGGCAGTGGATGGCGGCGACGGAACGGCCAGCGTTCAGCTACCGGCAAAACAACAGGCGGCGCTAGATGCTCTGGCTGCACGAACGGCTTCCGACCCCGATGTAAATCCGGTAACGGGAACGGATATCGGGGCCGTCCCGCCCATTGAAAATGAAACTGTGGCGGGGCGTAAGCCAAAACGGGCGGAGTGAAAAGCCAATCAACAAGACCCGCAAGCCGGGTCTTTTTTTACAGGGATAGCAACATGTTTGGTTTTCTTTGACATCGCAACCGTTAATATCATCAGTGCCGAGGTTAAGGCTGATTTCGCCCGTCATGTTGCCGCATTGCGCAACGCCTAATGGTCCATGGTGAGAGCGTTCCTACCTCAATGCCTGTCTTCAAGTGATTGCTTACCGTGCAATTTACCCCTGTGAAGTGTAAGATAGCCCTCCTTCAGAAGTAATGACGAAACAAACACTTTTGAATATGTGTACCAGGCTTTACACCAAATCGACAAATGTGAGTTGGTTTCAAGTGCTAAGCCATTGATGTACAAACTAAATACGACTTTTGTATGTAGCCTTGCGTATGGGTTACCACTGCAATTAAGGATATTAAATGCCTGTTATTACTCTTCCTGATGGAAGTCAGCGTTCTTTTGATCACGCCGTCAGCGTGATGGACATTGCTCAGGACATCGGTCCTGGCCTCGCGAAAGCCTGTATTGCTGGCCGCGTGAATGGTGAACTGGTAGATGCGGTTGATCCGATCACCGAGGATGCCAATGTCGCTATCATTACCGCAAAAGATGAAGCCGGTCTTGAGATCATTCGTCACTCTTGTGCTCACCTGCTGGGACACGCTATCAAACAGCTGTGGCCTGACACCAAGATGGCTATTGGTCCAGTGATCGACAACGGCTTCTATTACGACGTTGATATCGACCGTACCCTGACCCAGGAAGACATTGAGCAGCTGGAAAAGCGTATGCACCAGCTGGCTGAAACAAATTACGATGTCATCAAGAAGAAAGTGAGCTGGCAGGAAGCGCGTGATGCGTTTGCTGCACGTGGCGAAACGTACAAACTGACCATTCTTGATGAAAACATCAGCCATGATGACCAGCCTGGTCTGTACCATCATGAAGAATATGTCGATATGTGCCGTGGTCCGCACGTGCCGAATATGCGTTTCTGCCACCACTTTAAGCTGCAGAAAATTTCTGGTGCTTACTGGCGTGGCGACAGCAACAACAAAATGTTGCAGCGCATATACGGCACTGCCTGGGCAGATAAAAAGCAGCTGGCTGCCTATTTACTGCGCCTGGAAGAAGCGGCCAAGCGCGATCACCGTAAAATCGGTAAGCAGCTTGACCTGTATCACATGCAGGAAGAAGCGCCGGGCATGGTGTTCTGGCACAACGACGGCTGGACCATCTTCCGCGAGCTGGAAGTCTTTGTGCGCAGCAAGCTGACTGAGTATGACTATCAGGAAGTGAAAGGCCCATTGATGATGGACCGCGTGCTGTGGGAAAAAACAGGGCATTGGGAAAACTACAAAGAAGCGATGTTCACCACCTCTTCGGAGAACCGGGAATATTGCATCAAGCCAATGAACTGCCCCGGCCACGTGCAGATTTTCAATCAGGGTCTAAAATCATACCGCGACCTGCCGTTACGTATGGCGGAGTTCGGTAGCTGTCACCGTAACGAGCCATCAGGCGCGTTGCACGGTCTGATGCGTGTGCGTGGCTTTACTCAGGATGATGCCCATATCTTCTGTACAGAAGAGCAGGTGCGTACTGAGGTAAATAGCTGCATACGCATGGTGTATGACATGTACAGCACCTTCGGATTTGAAAAAATCGTGGTGAAGCTGTCTACCCGTCCGGTAAAACGCATCGGTACTGAAGAACAGTGGGATCGCGCCGAGGCCGATCTGGCTGCCGCGCTGAAAGAGAACGACATCCCGTTCGAATATCAGCCGGGAGAGGGCGCCTTCTACGGTCCTAAGATTGAATTTACCCTGCACGACTGCCTGGATCGCGCATGGCAGTGTGGTACCGTTCAGCTCGATTTCTCATTGCCGAGCCGTCTGAGTGCCTCATATATTGGGGAAAATAATGAGCGTCAGGTGCCGGTGATGATCCACCGTGCAATTCTGGGTTCAGTGGAGCGCTTTATCGGTATTTTGACCGAAGAGTATGCCGGGTTCTTCCCGACCTGGTTGGCTCCAGTACAAGTTGTGGTGATGAATATCACCGATGGCCAGTCCGAATATGTTGCAGAATTGACCCGAAAACTGCAGAATGCGGGCATTCGTGCAAAAGCGGACTTGAGAAACGAGAAGATTGGCTTTAAAATCCGTGAGCATACTTTACGACGTGTCCCGTATATGTTGGTCTGTGGTGATAAAGAGGTGGAATCTGGCAAAGTTGCCGTTCGCACCCGCCGTGGTAAAGACCTGGGTAGCATGGACGTAAACGAAGTGATCGCGAAGCTGCAAGATGAAATTCGCAGTCGCAATCTTCATCAATTGGAGGAATAAAGTATTAAAGGCGGAAAACGAGTTCAACCGGCGCGTCCTAATCGCATTAACAGAGAAATCCGCGCCACAGAAGTACGACTGACTGGCGTCGATGGCGAGCAGATTGGTATTGTCAGTCTGAATGAAGCTTTGGAAAAAGCTGAGGAAGCAGGTGTTGATTTAGTTGAAATCAGCCCTAACGCCGAGCCGCCCGTTTGCCGTATCATGGATTACGGCAAATTCCTTTACGAAAAAAGCAAATCTTCTAAAGAACAGAAGAAGAAGCAAAAAGTTATCCAGGTTAAGGAAATCAAATTCCGTCCTGGTACCGATGATGGCGACTATCAGGTAAAACTACGCAACCTGATTCGCTTTCTCGAAGAGGGCGACAAAGCCAAAATCACGCTGCGATTCCGTGGACGTGAGATGGCGCACCAGCAGATCGGTATGGAAGTGCTTAACCGCGTCCGTAAAGATCTGTGTGAAGACATCGATTTGGCTATCGTCGAATCCTTCCCTTCGAAGATCGAGGGTCGTCAGATGATCATGGTGCTGGCTCCGAAGAAGAAGCAGTAGGCCATAAAGTAATCGAAGTCCGGGCTTCGGCCCGGACTTTTATTCGCCTGTCTGATTCATTTTATTAACAATGCGAAGTGGATGTTTTTAAATGCCAAAGATTAAAACTGTACGTGGCGCGGCTAAGCGCTTCAAGAAGACCGCCTCTGGTGGCTTCAAGCGTAAACACGCTAACCTGCGTCATATTCTGACTAAAAAATCTACTAAGCGTAAACGTCACCTGCGCCCGAAAGGCATGGTTTCTAAAGGCGATCTGGGTCTGGTTATTGCCTGCCTGCCGTACGCATAAGTCTATTTTTTTTTAACAGAATATTAAACAGGAGAGCTAAATGGCTCGTGTAAAACGTGGTGTAGTTGCTCGCGCACGTCACAAAAAAATCTTAAAACAAGCTAAAGGCTATTACGGTGCACGTTCACGTGTTTACCGCGTTGCCTTCCAGGCTGTTATCAAAGCTGGTCAGTATGCTTACCGTGACCGTCGTCAGCGGAAGCGTCAGTTCCGTCAGCTGTGGATCGCGCGTATCAACGCAGCGGCACGCACTAACGGAATGTCTTACAGCCGTTTCATTAATGGTCTGAAAAAGGCTTCTATTGAAATCGACCGTAAGATTCTGGCTGACATCGCAGTCTTCGACAAAGTGACCTTCACGGCACTGGTTGAGAAAGCGAAAACAGCTCTGGCGTAAGTCAGGTGGAAGAGGGAGCTTGTCTCCCTCTTTTATTTTTTGTTCACTGAAGCACCACCCGTTCTTTCTGTACAAGGTATCGCAAGCATGAATGCTGCTATTTTCCGTTTCTTTTTTTACTTTAGCACCTGAATATCGGGGCTTGTGCGCAAAGAAAAGAAACGAAAAATCGCGCTTAAAGCCTCCCCAGTGGAGGCTTTTTTGTTTCTGGCGTAGCTGATAACGGACGAATGCTCGTCCACATAAAAAAACAGACCGGCCACGGCGGCTGGAAGAAGAGGAAAGCATGTCACATCTCGCAGAACTGGTGGTTAACGCGAAAGCGGCCATCGCTGATGCTCACGATGTTGCCGCGTTAGATACGGTACGCGTTGAATATCTGGGGAAAAAAGGACATCTGACGCTGCAGATGACAACATTGCGTGAACTGCCTGCGGAAGATCGCCCGGCAGCCGGTGCGGTCATCAACGAAGCCAAGCAGCAGGTTCAGGAAGCGCTGAACATGCGTAAAGACTCGCTGGAGTCGGCTGCGCTAAACGCGCGTCTGGCAGAAGAGACCATTGATGTCTCACTGCCTGGCCGTCGCATCGAGAACGGTGGCCTGCACCCGGTAACCCGTACCATCGATCGTATCGAAACCTTCTTTGGTGAACTGGGCTTTGCCGTGGAAACGGGCCCGGAAATCGAAGATGACTACCATAACTTTGATGCGCTGAATATTCCTGGCCATCACCCGGCACGTGCCGATCACGATACCTTCTGGTTTGATGCGACTCGCCTGCTGCGTACCCAGACTTCTGGCGTGCAGATCCGCACCATGAAGAACCAGCAGCCGCCAATCCGTATCATCGCCCCGGGCCGCGTCTACCGTAACGATTACGACCAGACCCACACGCCAATGTTCCATCAGATGGAAGGACTGATTGTTGATAAAAACATCAGCTTTACCAACCTGAAAGGCACGCTGCATGATTTCCTGAACAACTTCTTCGAAGAAGATTTGCAGGTTCGCTTCCGTCCTTCTTACTTCCCGTTTACTGAACCGTCTGCCGAAGTGGATGTGATGGGTAAAAACGGCAAGTGGCTGGAAGTGCTGGGCTGCGGCATGGTTCACCCTAACGTTCTGCGTAACGTCGGCATCGATCCAGAAGTTTACTCTGGCTTTGCGTTCGGGATGGGTATGGAGCGCCTGACCATGTTGCGCTATGGCGTGACCGATTTACGCGCCTTTTTCGAAAATGATTTACGTTTCCTCAAACAGTTTAAATAAGGGCGGGTCAAACCAATGAAATTCAGCGAACTCTGGTTACGTGAGTGGGTTAACCCGGCTATTGATAGTGCAGCACTGTCAGAACAGATCACCATGGCAGGTCTGGAAGTGGATGGCGTTGATGCTGTCGCCGGCGCGTTTCATGGCGTGGTGGTGGGTGAAGTGGTGGAATGTGGCCAGCACCCAAACGCAGATAAACTGCGCGTCACTAAAATTAATGTCGGCGGCGATCGCCTGCTGGATATCGTCTGTGGCGCGCCTAACTGCCGTCAGGGACTGAAAGTGGCCGTGGCGACGGTCGGTGCCGTACTGCCAGGTGATTTTAAAATTAAAGCAGCTAAGCTGCGCGGCGAACCTTCAGAAGGGATGCTGTGCTCTTTCTCTGAGCTGGGTATTTCCGACGATCACGACGGGATTATTGAGCTGCCGCTGGATGCGGCGGTTGGAACGGACATCCGTGAGTTCCTGAAGCTTGATGACAGCACCATTGAAATTAGCGTCACGCCGAACCGTGCGGACTGCCTGGGCATTATTGGTGTGGCACGTGATGTGGCCGTACTGAACAAAATGACCCTGACTGAGCCAGACTTCTCACCGGTGGCGGCAACGGTACAGGACACCTTCCCAATCCGTGTTGACGCGAAAGAAGCCTGCCCGCGTTACCTGGGCCGGGTGGTGAAAGGCATCAACGTTAAGGCGGCAACACCGCTGTGGATGAAAGAGAAGCTGCGTCGTTGTGGCATCCGCTCTATCGATCCGGTTGTCGACATCACTAACTTTGTGCTGCTTGAACTGGGCCAGCCGATGCATGCTTTCGACCTCGATCGTCTCGAAGGCGGTATCGTGGTGCGGTTGGCAGAAGAGGGTGAACTGCTGACCCTGCTGGATGGCACTGAAACCAAACTAAAAGCGAACACGCTGGTGATCGCCGATCATCAGAAAGCGTTGGCCATGGGTGGCATCTTCGGTGGTGAACACTCAGGTGTGAACGAAGAGACCCGCAATGTGCTGTTCGAGTGCGCGTTCTTTAACCCGCTCTCCATCACCGGACGTGCGCGTAGCTACGGTTTGCATACTGATGCGTCACACCGTTACGAGCGTGGCGTTGATCCGCAGCTGCAGTTTAAAGCGATGGAGCGCGCAACGCGTCTGTTGCTGGACATCTGCGGCGGCGAAGCTGGCCCGGTAATCGATGTCACCAATGAAGAGACGTTGCCAAAGCGTGCCACCATCACGCTGCGCCGTGAAAAGCTGGACCGTCTGATTGGCCACGTTGTAGCTGATGATCAAGTCAGCGACATTCTGCGTCGTCTGGGCTGTGAAGTGACCGAAGGTGAGGGTTTCTGGCAGGCGGTCGCGCCGGGCTGGCGTTTCGATATGGAAATTGAAGAAGACCTGGTCGAAGAAGTGGCTCGCGTGTATGGCTATAACAACATTCCAGACGTGCCGGTGCAGGCCGGTCTGATTATGACTAAGCACCGCGAAGCGAATCTTTCGCTCAAGCGCGTGAAATCGATGCTGGTCGATAAAGGGTATCAGGAAGCGATCACTTACAGCTTCGTCGATCCTAAGATCCAGACATTGCTGCACCCGGGCGAAGAGAATCTGGTGCTGCCAAGCCCAATCTCGGTTGAAATGTCGGCGATGCGTCTTTCGCTGTGGACGGGCCTGCTGTCTGCGGTGGTGTATAACCAGAATCGTCAACAAAGCCGTGTGCGTCTGTTTGAAAGCGGCCTGCGCTTTGTGCCTGATACTCAGGCAAACCTTGGCATTCGTCAGGATGTTATGCTGGCCGGTGTAATCAGCGGTACGCGTAATGAAGAGCATTGGGATCTGGCGCGACAGGCAGTTGACTTCTATGATTTGAAAGGTGATTTGGAGTCCGTCCTCGAACTTACCGGTAAATTGTCTGAGATTCAGTTCCGCGCGGAAGCAAATCCTGCTTTGCACCCGGGACAGAGCGCAGCAATTTATTTACGCGGCGATCGCATCGGATTTATCGGTGTGGTGCATCCAGAACTTGAACGGAAACTGGATCTTAACGGCCGTACTGTGGTGTTTGAACTGGAGTGGGACAAGGTGTCAGACCGCGTCCTGCCTGATGCTAGCGGCATTTCCCGTTTCCCGGCAAACCGTCGCGACATCGCCGTTGTCGTGGCTGAAAACGTCCCTGCAGCAGATATCATCACAGAGTGTAAGAAAGTTGGCGTAAATCAGGTAGTTGGCGTAAACTTGTTTGACGTGTACCGCGGTAAGGGCGTAAATGAAGGTTTTAAGAGCCTCGCTATCAGCCTGATTTTGCAAGATACCGCCCGGACACTCGAAGAAGATGAGATTGCCGCTACCGTTGCAAAATGCGTAGAGGCACTGAAAGAGCGATTCCAAGCATCCTTGAGGGATTGAACCTATGGCGCTTACAAAAGCTGAGATGTCTGAATACCTGTTTGAGAAGCTGGGGCTTAGCAAACGGGATGCCAAAGAGCTGGTTGAACTGTTTTTTGAAGAAGTACGTCGTGCTTTGGAAAACGGTGAACAGGTGAAACTGTCAGGATTTGGCAACTTCGACCTTCGCGACAAAAACCAACGTCCGGGACGAAACCCCAAGACTGGTGAAGATATTCCAATCACGGCGCGTCGTGTGGTTACCTTCCGTCCTGGTCAGAAGCTGAAGAGCCGGGTCGAGAACGCAACACCGAAAGAAGACTGATTTCTGCTAGTCAAAAAGGCCGCTTATGCGGCCTTTTTCATATGAAGTGAACCATGACGCTGCTTTCTGAACACATGAAAAGCGCCCGGCAGCACCAGCGGCGCTGGCTGGCAGGTTTGTTGGTCTTTAGCCTGCTGATGATAATGCTGAGTCTGTCAGCCGGCGATCGCTGGTTGATGCCTGCCGACTGGTTTACGCCGGATAATACGCTGTATGTCTGGCAACTGCGTTTGCCGAGAACGGTTGCGGTATTGCTGGTGGGCGCCTCGCTCGCCGTTGCGGGCGCGGTGATGCAGGCGCTGTTTGAAAATCCGCTGGCCGAACCCGGTCTGTTAGGCGTTTCTAATGGGGCAGGGGTGGGTCTGGTGCTGTGTATTTTTGCCGGTGCTGTCGGGCTCTGGCAAATCAGCCTGTGTGCCATCCTCGGCGCGCTGGTGGTCACGCTTATCTTACTCAGGTTTTCCCGTCAGCATCTTTCTAACAGCCGCCTGCTGCTGGCGGGCGTGGCGCTGGGGATCATCTGCAGTGCGGTGATGACCTGGGCGGTCTATTTCAGCACCGATCTCGATTTACGGCAGTTGATGTACTGGATGATGGGCGGTTTCAGTGGTGTAGACTGGCGTTATCGCTGGTTAATGCTGGCGTTGCTGCCGGTGCTGATCTGGCTCTGCTCATTATGGCGGGTGATGAACCTGATTGCGCTGGGCGAGATTTCTGCCAGGCAGTTAGGCCTGCCTTTGCTGATGTGGCGCAATCTGCTGGTGATGAGCATCGGCTGGCTAACCGGCGTCAGCGTGGCGCTGGCGGGCGCGATAGGCTTCGTCGGGCTGGTTATCCCGCACATCCTGCGCCTCAATGGCATTAACGATCATCGTATGCTATTGCCTGCCTGTGCGCTGGCTGGTGGGGCGATATTACTGGCCGCTGATGTGCTGGCCAGAGTCGCCATGTCTTCGGCAGAATTACCGATTGGGGTGGTGACGGCAACGCTCGGCGCTCCGGTCTTTATCTGGTTACTGTTACGCAACCGGCCTTAGCGGCCTCCCTTTTTCACTCTCTACTGAACAGGAACACTCGATGACTATTTTCGACACAAAACTGGAAACGCTGGATGGCGAACAGACTTCTCTGGCGAACTGGCAGGGCGACGTACTGTTAGTGGTGAACGTGGCATCCAAATGCGGGCTTACCCCTCAGTACGAGCAGTTAGAAACCTTACAGAAAAACTGGCAGGAGAAAGGCTTCTCGGTGCTGGGCTTCCCGTGCAATGCTTTCCTCGGTCAGGAACCTGGCAGCGCAGAAGAGATCAAAACTTTCTGTAGCACCACCTACGGCGTGACCTTCCCGATGTTTAGCAAAATCGAGGTCAATGGCCCGGATCGTCATCCACTGTATCAACAGCTGGTGGCGGCGCAACCTACGGCCAGCGCACCCGATAACAGTGGTTTCCTCGAGCGCATGTCCAGCAAAGGCCGTGCGCCGAAAGAGCCTGGCGACATCCTGTGGAATTTTGAGAAGTTCCTGATTGATCGCGACGGCACGGTGATTCAGCGCTTCTCGCCGGATATGGAACCCACCGATCCGCTGATTGAGAGTGCGATCAAACAGGCGTTGGCAAAATAAATGTTGTTGCAGTGTGAGGGCGTTGCCATTGCGCAGCGCCTTGCGCCATTTAATGCTGGGGTGAATGCCGGAGAGCTTATTCATCTGCTGGGGCCGAATGGCGCCGGTAAAAGCTCTCTATTGGCCTGTCTGGCCGGTATGCTGCCCGGAGACGGGACCATTTCGCTTTCGGGGAAGCCTTTGCAAGCCTGGCGTCACCGTGCTCTGGCACGAACGCGGGCGTATCTGGCACAACAGCAGGTTGCCGCTGGCCGAATGCCGGTCTGGCACTACCTCACGCTGCACAATGCGGAAACCGATGAGGCGGCATTAATCACGCTCTGCCAGACCTTCCAGCTGGTGGATAAGCTGGCAAGGCCGTTAAGTCAACTGTCGGGAGGGGAATGGCAGCGCGTTCGCCTGGCCGCGGTGTTATTTCAGATGGCCCAGCCCGACGGCAAACTTCTGCTGCTTGATGAGCCGCTGACCGGGCTGGATCTGGCTCAGCAGGCCGCGTTTGATGGCTATCTGGCCAGCTGCGTGGCGCAGGGGCTGGCGGTTATCATGAGCGGGCACGATATCAACCACAGTTTGCACCACGCTCACCGCGTCTGGTTGATGAAACAGGGGACGCTGGTTCAGCAGGGCACCGTTGATGAGGTCCTGCAACCTGAAGGGCTGAGCAAGGTCTTTGGCGTGCCGTTCCGGCGACTGAGTGTGGAAAATCATGAATTCCTCACCACATTCCTCTGATTAGCCGGACATTGTTGTCTGAAAACCCCGTTTGCAGGTAGAGTAAGTCGTCATCTCAGAAGGATCTCCGTTATGCGCTACTGGCTGTTGCTGATCGTCGTTATTCTTGCGGGCTGTAGTAGCCATGCACCGCCACCCAATGGGCGTTTGTCCGATTCAATTACGGTGATTGCCCAACTGAATGAGCAGCTTAGCCAGTGGCACGGCACGCCCTATCGCTATGGTGGCATGGGAAGGGGTGGCGTTGACTGCTCGGGCTTTGTCTATCTGACCTTCCGCGATCGTTTCGATCTGCAACTTCCCCGCACGACGGTGGCACAAACCGATATAGGCACCCGCATTCGCAAAGAGGAATTGCTGCCAGGCGATCTGGTATTTTTTAAAACGGGCAGTGGCGAAAATGGTCTGCATGTTGGGATCTACGATACCGACGATCAATTTATTCATGCTTCAACCAGCCAGGGGGTGATTCGTTCTTCTTTAAATAACGTTTACTGGAAAAAAGTGTTCTGGCAGGCAAGACGAATTTGATCTGCCTTATATTTAGCGTGCTAAGCAATTACAGATAAAGCGCATTTATTCGTCATTTGATTTATGGGATGATATTAAATAACGCATTATCCAATTGGGGTAAAATAAATCAATTTCCCTTAAGTCTCTTTTTATGTCAGCATTACGTCAAATTTTAGTAAAGAGATGTTGAAGTTAATGACAAGTTGGTGCTTAAACATCAGTGAACCGATAAACTGCTCAGCATCTTTCTTATCAATTGTGTGATAGTTTATTGTTTCGCAACGGGCCTCACCCTGTCTAATTTGCTTTTTATGCGACAACCTCACTTAATATTGGCACTGTTAATTGCCATTACCGGTGAAGCAGGGTGCACGAATTGGCACTTCATCATGGCTGAATAAAATGAAAATCCATCTGGAAGCGGATTATAAAAGTTACACAGCATTCTACCCTGTTTACAGCTTTGACGGCCACTTAATCGCTGTCGAATTGCTGACGCATTTTTCCCATACCACAGCCAATGTCGCCATGCCGCAAGAAATGTTGCTGCCGCAAATGGACAGCGAACAACGTATTCTTCTGTTGCAAAGCCAGATAGCCAGCATTGAAAAACATCATGACTTCTTTCGCCAGCAGGGCGTAAAAGTGACGCTGAAAATTGATGACATCACCTCACAGGCGATCCTTGACAGTGATTTTCTTGCGAAAAAGCTGGATGCGCTGGAATGGCTTGAGCTTGAAATTAATGAAAGCTTCCCGAATTTAAAACTGGGTAAAGACCATCCGGAATTAATGGCTTTAAGTGAGCGATTTGACTTAAGTCTGGAAAATTATGGTTCCGGTAAAGCGCCGTCGAAAGCGGTATATGACGATCTGTTCTACCGCATCAAACTCGACAAAGGCTTTATTAAACACAATATCAACAAGCTCTCTTTTAAACCATTTATAAGTACAGTGCTGGATCATATCAAACCGCACTGCCATCAGATAATCGTTCAGGGAATTGATGATTTATCCGGTTTGGAAAAGATCAGCCATTTCCAGTTTGACGGAATACAAAGTGCACTATTTTCGCCCGTCGGCGAAGACGCGCTCTCGACATTGATTCATCCTCCTAAAGAGTTGCAGGGCCTGCCGCATTAATAACCCCTTTCAGTATCCGTGTTAAGCTGCTGCGAGGCGGTTTACACTAACCGATAGTTTGCCTGCGGTCCGGTCGCGACCGTATGGGCATATCGCAAGGGGATCTCATGCAGTTTACTAACACCTGGCATCAGGAGCTTGAGGGGTTTTACACCGCGCTCACGCCCACGCCGTTAAAAAACCCACGTCTGCTTTATCACAGTGCCGGGCTTGCCGCTGAGTTGGGGCTTGATGACAGCTGGTTTGCTGCGGATAAAATCGGTATCTGGAGCGGCGAGTCTCTGCTGCCCGGCATGCAGCCTCTGGCGCAGGTTTACAGTGGCCATCAGTTTGGCGTCTGGGCCGGTCAGTTAGGCGACGGAAGAGGGATTTTGCTGGGTGAGCAACTCCTGGAGAATGGCCGTAAAATGGACTGGCACCTGAAAGGGGCGGGCTTAACGCCTTACTCGCGCATGGGTGATGGCCGGGCCGTTTTGCGTTCCTCTCTGCGCGAGTTCCTGGCCTCTGAAGCGATGTATCATCTTGGCGTGCCCACTTCCCGCGCGCTAACCGTGGTGACCAGCGATGAGCCCGTTTACCGTGAAACCACGGAGCGCGGGGCGATGTTGCTGCGCGTGGCGGAAAGCCATTTGCGTTTCGGCCACTTCGAACACTTCTTTTATAACCAGCAGCCGGAAAAAGTCCGCGAACTCGCCGATTATGCCATCCGCCATCACTGGCCACAGTGGCAGGACGAACAGGATCGCTATCGGTTGTGGTTTACTGACGTGGTCCGCAGAACCGCGCGCCTGATTGCTCACTGGCAAAGCGTGGGCTTCGCTCATGGCGTAATGAATACCGACAATATGTCGATTTTGGGCCTGACGCTGGATTACGGTCCTTACGGATTCCTTGATGACTACAAGCCTGACTTTATCTGTAATCATTCAGATTACCAGGGGCGTTATAGCTTTGAAAATCAGCCGGTGGTGGGCTTGTGGAACCTGAATCGCCTGGCACATGCGCTGTCGGGCCTGATGACCACCGAGCAACTGAAGCAGGCGCTGGCTGAATACGAGCCAGAGCTGATGCGTTGCTGGGGCCAGCAGATGCGCGCCAAACTTGGATTCACCACGCAGGGTAAGAACGACAATGATATCCTGACCGGGTTACTGGCGTTGATGACCAAAGAGGGTAGCGACTACACCTGGACCTTCCGTCAGCTCTCTGACTCGGTACAGCAGGGATCCACTTCACCGCTGCGTGACGAGTTTATCGATCGTGAGGCGTTTGACAGCTGGTACAACATCTGGCGACAGCGTGTGCTGGAAGAAGAGCGTAGCGATGAAGATCGTCAGCAGCAGATGAAGCAGGCCAATCCCGCCATCGTTTTACGTAATTACCTGGCACAGCAGGCGATCGAGCAGGCCGAAAAGGATGATATCAGCGTGCTGAGCAGATTGCATCAGGCGCTGAGCCAGTCTTATGCCGATGCGCCAGAATTTGCCGATTTGATGCAGCGTCCGCCAGACTGGGGCAAAAAACTTGAAGTAAGCTGTTCGAGCTGATTTTAACGGCGATTGCGGGGCCGACCGTGATCTTCGATGTCGACTGACAGGTGGGGAGCGCAGGTGAGCAAAGGGGATGCAGCGGGGCTGCTGCATCCCATCACTGAAGTTAACGTTTTACCCTCAGAAGCGAGCATCCACCGCCGCAGCCAGCTGCGCCAGCACGTCTTCGCTGTCTTCCCAGTTCAGACAAGGGTCGGTAATCGACTGGCCATACACCAGCGGTTTGCCGGACTCGACCTTCTGCGTACCCTCCTGCAAGAAGCTTTCAATCATCACGCCGGCAATGGCCCGTGAGCCCTCACGGATCTGCTGTGCGACCGACATTGACACCTCTTTTTGCAGGCGATGCTGCTTCAGGCAGTTGCCATGGCTAAAGTCGATCACCAGCTGCTCCGGCAGTTTGAACTCACGCAGACTGGCTGCGGCCGCTGCAATATCTTCCGCATGATAGTTCGGCTGTTTACCGCCACGCATAATGACATGGCCGGAAGGATTGCCGCTGGTCTGGTAGATGGTCATCTGACCATGCTTGTCCGGCGACAGGAACATATGGCTGGCCCTTGCGGCGCGGATCGCATCAACGGCAATTTGAATATTGCCATCGGTGCCATTTTTAAACCCGACCGGGCAGGAGAGGGCTGACGCCATTTCGCGGTGGATCTGGCTCTCAGTGGTACGGGCCCCAATGGCACCCCAGCTGATCAGGTCAGCGATAAACTGCCCAACCACCATATCCAGGAACTCGGTGGCGGTCGGCATACCTAACGCATTGATGTCCAACAGCAGTTTGCGGGCAATCTCCAGACCGTGATTCACGCGGAAACTGCCATCCAGATCCGGGTCAGAAATCAATCCTTTCCAGCCGACAACGGTACGCGGTTTCTCAAAATAGGTGCGCATAACGATTTCAAGGCGCGACTGGTGCTTCTCACGCAGTACACACAGCCTGCGGGCGTAATCGACCGCCGCTTCGGGATCGTGCAGGGAACACGGGCCAATCACCACCAGCAGACGAGGATCTTCGCCGGAGAGAATACGGGCAATACGCTTACGGGAATCGGTGACGTTGGCTGCGATGGCCGGGGTGATCGGGTGCCGTTTCGCCAGTTCATCAGGCGTAATCAGGCTCTCGATGCGCGCGGTCCGCAGTTCATCTGTTTTGTTCATAACCATCTCTAAATTTTTTTCTTCGCAGCGGCAGGAGTACCGGGAAGTGATGGCGATCACAATAAACCAACCAGCGCTGAATTCAACCGCAAACGCCCGCTAATCGGGCGTAACGCGATAAATATCACGAATTAATACATCCGGCGGGTCAGTCCCATGATGTCGAGGATCTTGGTGGCGATCTCTTCCACCGAGTAATTGGTGCTGTTGAGGTAACGAATTTGGGTGGTGCGGAACAGCGCTTCAACTTCGCCCACTTCAAGGCGACACTGACGCATCGAGGCGTAATGGGTGTTTTCCGCCCGTTCCTGACGGATGGCGGCCAGACGCTCCGGATCGATGGTCAGCCCAAAACACTTATTTTGAAAAGGCTTCAACGCAGGGGGCAACTTCAGGTTATCCATATCATCGGCGATAAAAGGATAGTTGGCGGCGCGGATACCAAACTGCATCGCCAGGTAAAGGCTGGTGGGGGTCTTACCGCAGCGCGAAACGCCCAGCAAAATCACCTGTGCATCTTCCAGCCCACGCAGGGAAATCCCGTCATCATGCGCCAGGGTATAATCTATTGCGGCAATACGGGCATCGTATTTGCCCAGGTTATTGGCCGTCAGGCCGTGAGTACGGTTGGCGACCGGCGCGGGCGCAATGCCCAACTCCTGCTGCAAAGGCGCCACCAGCGACTGGACGATGTCCTGACAGAAACCGTCGCTTTGCAGAATGATTTCCCGGACCTCCGGCGTCACGATAGAAATAAACACCAGAGGACGTACGCCGCTTTTCAGGTATAAGGCATTGATCTGCGCCTTGACCGCCTGCGCGCGCTGCACATTCTCCACAAACGGCAGAGTTACGCTGTTGATCCCGACCGGAAACTGGGACAGCACCGCATGTCCAAGCACTTCAGCCGTAATCGCTGTGCCATCTGAAATATAAAAAACACTTCTTTCGCTGTTCACGTCCATTTTATCTCCGCTCGCTGTGCATCATTTCAGACTAAATTAATCCAGCCTGTGAAAGCAAATAGTGATGTTGCCTGCAAAATAAAATAAACGCTCCATAAGTTAATGATATGAACTTTTTATTTTTATAAACTGAGATTAAGGTGAAAAAAAGTCCATTTATGAAATGACGTTCCCTTTTATTATTCATAAAAATACCCCTTAGTTAAAAAAGCATTCTAATTATTCATCAAGTTTTGTTGCGCAACCCGTTTACTCTGATAAAGAGAAAAATGTGAGCAGGCGCCTGAAAGATAAAGACTTATCTTATTCCCTCCGTTGCGCAACGTCGCAAAACAGCGCGGAGTTTTCTTAAAATGACATTTTTAATCCGCTTGATCGATTCAACAGTTTCTTTCCAACACCGGAATGTGCCAGGCTCAAAACGCACTACTCTGTCCTCATATTATTCATTAATCTTAAAAGGATTGTTTCAATGTCCAATAAAGGCGAACTGCCGCTTGTGCTCTGGTATAACCAGCTTGGCATGAACGATGTTGATCGGGTGGGTGGCAAAAATGCTTCCCTGGGTGAAATGATTACTAATTTGTCCTCGCTCGGCGTTTCAGTACCGAACGGCTTTGCGACGACCTCAGATGCATTCAATCAGTTCCTCGATCAAAGCGGCGTCAATCAGCGTATCTACGATCTGCTGGATAAGACCGATATTGATGATATTGATGAACTGGGAAAAGCGGGTAAGCAAATCCGCCAGTGGATTGTCGAAACACCTTTCCAGCCCGCGCTGGAACAGGCCGTGCGTGAAGCCTACGAGCAGCTCTCCTCTGATGACGCTGAAGCCTCGTTCGCGGTGCGTTCTTCCGCTACGGCAGAAGATATGCCGGACGCCTCCTTCGCCGGCCAACAGGAAACCTTCCTCAACGTGCAGGGCTTCGATGCCGTGCTGATTGCCATTAAGCATGTTTATGCTTCCCTGTTTAACGACCGCGCCATCTCTTACCGCGTGCATCAGGGCTACGACCATCGTGGCGTGGCGCTGTCTGCCGGTGTTCAGCGTATGGTGCGTTCAGATCTGGGTTCTGCAGGCGTGATGTTCACCATTGATACCGAATCCGGTTTCGACCAGGTGGTATTTATTACGGCGGCTTATGGCCTCGGTGAAATGGTGGTGCAGGGCGCGGTTAACCCCGACGAATTCTATGTGCACAAACCGACGCTGGCTGCCGGCCGGCCGGCGATTGTCCGTCGTAACATGGGGTCCAAAAAAATTCGCATGGTTTATGCCGACTCACAAGAGCACGGTGAGCAGGTGCGGATTGAAGATGTGCCTGAAGAAGAGCGCGATCGCTTCAGCCTGACCAGCGAAGAGATTGAAGCCTTAGCCACCCAGGCGATGCTGATCGAGAAGCACTATCAGCGTCCGATGGACATTGAGTGGGCGAAGGATGGCCATACCGGTAAACTGTTTATCGTACAGGCACGTCCGGAAACCGTCCGTTCCAACGGTCAGGTGATGGAGCGCTATACGCTGCAGGGCAAAGGTACGGTGGTGGTGGAAGGACGTGCAATCGGCCATCGCATCGGTGCCGGTGAAGTCAAAGTCATCCACGACATCAGCGAAATGAACCGCATTGAGAAAGGTGACGTGCTGGTTACCGACATGACCGACCCGGATTGGGAACCGATCATGAAAAAAGCCTCGGCGATTGTCACTAACCGTGGCGGACGTACCTGCCACGCGGCGATCATCGCCCGTGAGCTGGGTATTCCTGCGGTGGTCGGTTGCGGCAACGCGACGGATATTCTTAAGGATGGCCACAAGGTAACGGTTTCCTGTTCTGAAGGGGATACCGGCTACGTCTATAACGATCTGCTGGACTTTGAAGTGAAGAGTTCACAGGTTGATGAACTGCCGAAGCTGCCGCTGAAAATCATGATGAACGTCGGCAATCCCGATCGTGCCTTCGACTTTGCCTGCCTGCCGAATGAAGGCGTGGGCCTGGCGCGTCTGGAATTCATCATTAACCGCATGATCGGTGTGCACCCTAAAGCGCTGCTGGAGTTTGACCAGCAAACGCCGGAACTGCAAAAGCAAATCCGCTCGATGATGAAAGGCTTCGACGATCCGGTTGAGTTCTATATTGCGCGTCTGACCGAAGGGATCTCAACCTTGGGCGCCGCCTTCTCACCGAAGCGCGTCATCGTACGGTTGTCCGATTTCAAAACCAACGAATACGCAAACCTGGTGGGCGGCGAGCGTTACGAGCCGGAAGAGGAAAACCCGATGCTCGGCTTCCGTGGGGCAGGTCGCTACGTAGCAGACAGCTTCCGTGACTGCTTCGCGCTGGAGTGTGCAGCCGTTAAACGTGTGCGTAACGATATGGGACTGACCAACGTTGAAATCATGGTGCCGTTCGTACGTACCGTCGCGCAGGCTAAAGCCGTTGTCGAGGAGTTAGAACGTCAGGGCCTGAAGCGCGGCGAGAATGGACTCAAGCTGATTATGATGTGCGAGATCCCGTCCAATGCGCTGCTGGCTGAACAGTTCCTGCAATACTTTGACGGCTTCTCTATTGGCTCGAATGATATGACTCAGCTGACGCTGGGACTGGACAGAGACTCCGGCGTAGTGTCTGCACTGTTTGACGAGCGTGATGAAGCGGTTAAAGCCTTGCTTTCAATGGCCATCCGCGCGGCGAAAAAAGAAGGGAAATACGTGGGTATCTGCGGACAAGGTCCATCCGATCATGAAGACTTTGCAGCGTGGCTAATGGATGAGGGAATCGACAGTTTATCTCTTAACCCAGATACGGTGGTTCAGACCTGGTTAAGCCTGGCGGAAATACCGAAAAAGTAGCAGATTTCGCTGTAATAACCCCGAAGGCCAGTTTATCTGGCCTTTTTGCTTTTCTACAGGCAAAAAAAAGCCCATCACATGGGATGGGCAAAGACTACACACAGCAATTCTTTAGTTTACTCAGGGGAAAAAGGTTGTTTAGAAATCAGCGGTTTGATCATAAACATGTCATTCATACTATTCAGCCGGGCAGGGGGAGTCATTAAGAATCCTCTTATTAGTTTAAAACCCATAACCTTTTGTGACAGATCCCGGGTGACATCGTCTGGGAAACTGTATATCTGGTAATCAATTACCAGGTGTTATCAGCTAAAAGGGTGAAAAATGCGCTTTTCTGGTAAAAAACCCTAATCAAAGTGAATTAAGACGTGACGCACATTTTTTTAATTACAAAAGCGGCCAGGCAAGCTGGCCGCAGAGGAGGGATTATTTTGCGGTGTGTTCGTGTTCGATCTCTGCCAGTTCTTCAACCACTTCCAGCGGGTCATCTTCCGGCGCCGGCGCTTCATGCACCCAGACCGACACCAGACGATAAGAGACGGCAAGCACCACCGGACCGATAAACAGGCCAATCATGCCAAAGGCAATCAGCCCGCCAATCACGCCAGAAAGGATAAGGATCATCGGTAAATCCGCGCCCATGCGGATAAGCATCGGTCGCAGCACGTTATCCAGCGTGCCAACCACACAACTCCAGATCAGCAGCACCGTTCCCCAGGTGGTATCACCTGTCCAGTACAGCCAGACAATCGCCGGGATTAACACCACCAGCGGACCCAGCTGGACCAGGCAGGAGAGGATCATCACTACCGTCAGCACGGTAGCATAAGGAATGCCTGATATTGCCAGACCAATACCGCCCAGCAAGCCCTGGACCAGCGCGGTAACCACCACGCCCAGCGCCACGGCGCGGATCGCCTGACCCGCCAGTAGTACCGCCGCATCGCCCCGGCGCGAGGCCAGGCGGAAGGCGAAATGACGGATGCCATGACCGACCTGTTCACCCCGGGCATAGAGCAACACGCTGAACAGCAGCATCAGACCGAGGTGCATCATAAAGCGGCCAAAATGCCCGGCCTGAGCAAACAGGAAGCCACTGGTGCGGCCGATATAAGGCTGCACTTTGGTCATCAGCGCGCTGCCGCCGCCCTGCACCAGGTTGTGATACGCGGAAAACAGCTTTCTGCCCACCAGCGGAATGCTGTTCATCCAGTGCATGTCGGGGAGTTGAATGTGCCCGGCAGAGGCCCAGGCAATCACCGGCCCGCTGCTGTCAATCAGGCTGTTGACCAGCACCGATACCGGCAGCACAAACAGCAGGATCAGCAGCAGCGTCATAGCAATCACCGCCAGCGAGCGTCGGCCCCACAGCAGCCCCTGCAGTTTGATCATCAATGGCCAGGTGGCAATCACCACCATACTGGCCCAGGCAAAGCCCAGCACAAAAGGCTGAACCACCCAAAAACAGGCCACAATCATCAAAATGATAAACATCAGCGAGAAGACGATTTGCGGCAAATCCCAGCCTTTTTTTTGCACGTTCTTTATGGTTGACACGGTAACCTCAGCGAGAAAAACAGACGGGATACTCCCGGAAGACCCCTTGTCTCCCCGAACATCCCTTAGCATGATGCATTAAACGCATTTCCGACAGAAACGGCACGCGATTCTTTTCAGCTATATTGTTGAGATCGCGACAGGTCATAAAAAAATGTGATAAAAACAGAGTCAGCAATAGCAATCGTTTACCCAACATTCTGGTCACCCGATAATGATCCCACAGATTTCCCAGGCGCCAGGCCTCGTTCAACTGGTGCTGAATTTTTTGCAGGCGTTAGAGCAGCAGGGTTTTAACGGCGATACCGCCACCAGCTATGCCGACCGTCTTACCATGTCCACCGACAACAGCATCTATCAGCTCCTTCCTGATGCGGTTCTGTTCCCCCGTTCCACGGCTGATGTGGCGCTAATCGCCCGCCTGGCGGGTGAAGAACGCTTCCACAGCCTGGTGTTTACTCCCAGGGGCGGCGGAACCGGCACTAACGGGCAATCCCTGAACCAGGGGATCGTGGTCGACATGTCCCGCCATATGAACCGCATCCTTGAGATCAATGTTGAACAGGGCTGGGTAAAGGTTGAAGCTGGCGTCATTAAAGATCAGCTCAATACTTACCTGAAACCATTTGGCTATTTCTTCTCTCCTGAACTTTCTACCAGCAACCGCGCCACCCTGGGCGGGATGATCAATACCGATGCGTCGGGACAGGGATCGCTGGTGTACGGTAAAACCTCGGATCACGTGACTGGCCTGAGAGCGGTGCTACTGGGCGGCGATATCCTCGACACGCGCAGCATTCCCGTGGCGCTTGCTGAAACGTTGGCGAAAGAACAGAGCAATGAAGGCCGCATTTACCGCACCATTCTCGAACGCTGCCGCGATCGTCACCAGAACATCATTGATAAATTCCCGAAACTGAACCGTTTCCTGACCGGCTACGATTTACGTCATGTGGTCAGCGACGATCTTCAGCATGTCGACCTGACGCGGATTCTGTGTGGCGCCGAAGGCACGCTGGCCTTTATTACCGAAGCGCGGCTGGATATCACGCCGATCCCGAAAGTTCGCCGTCTGGTGAATATCAAATACGACTCGTTTGACTCTGCGCTGCGCAGTGCACCTTTTATGGTTGAAGCTAAAGCGCTGTCGGTCGAAACCGTCGATTCAAAAGTGTTGAATCTGGCGCGGGAAGATATCGTCTGGCATTCGGTTAGCGAGTTGATTACCGATGTGCCCGACCAGGAGATGCTCGGCCTGAATATTGTCGAGTTTGCCGGTGACGGTAAGGCATTGATCGACAGCCAGCTTGAGTCACTTTGTCAGCGACTGGATGGCTTGATCAGCAATCGCCAGGCGGGCGTGATTGGCTATCAGCTGTGCGACGATCTCGACGGCATTGAGCGCATCTACGCGATGCGTAAAAAAGCGGTCGGCCTGCTGGGCAATGCCAAAGGCCGCGCCAAGCCGATCCCGTTTGTGGAAGATACCTGTGTTCCGCCGCAGCATCTGGCTGACTACATCGTGGAGTTCCGTGCGCTGCTGGACGGCCATAACCTGAGTTATGGCATGTTTGGCCACGTGGATGCGGGTGTGCTGCATGTGCGTCCAGCGCTGGACATGTGTGACCCACAACAAGAGATGCTGATGAAGCAAATCTCTGATGAAGTGGTCGAGCTGACGGCTCGCTATGGCGGTCTGCTGTGGGGAGAACACGGTAAGGGCTTCCGCGCACAGTACAGCCCGGAATTCTTTGGCGAAGAGCTGTTTAACGATCTTCGCCACATAAAGGCGGTGTTCGATCCGGCTAACCGGCTCAATCCGGGTAAAATCTGTGCGCCAATAGGCGTCGACGAGCCAATGATGAGAGTAGATGCCACCAAGCGCGGCACTTACGATCGTCAAATCCCGATTACTGTCCGTAGCGACTGGCGCGGTGCCATGGAGTGTAACGGTAACGGGCTTTGCTTTAACTTTGATGTGCGCAGTCCAATGTGCCCATCGATGAAAATCACCGGCAACCGCATTCATTCTCCCAAAGGTCGCGCAACCTTGACCCGCGAATGGCTGCGGCTGCTGGCGGAGCAGGGCGTCGATCCGCTCGAGCTGGAAAAGCGTCTGCCGGAGGCCAAAGTTACCCTGCGGGGAATGATTGAGCGCACCCGCAACAGTTGGTACGCGCGCCGTGGCGAATATGACTTTTCCCATGAGGTTAAAGAAGCCATGTCAGGCTGCCTGGCCTGTAAGGCCTGTTCCACGCAGTGCCCCATCAAAATTGATGTGCCGGGCTTCCGCTCACGCTTCCTGCAGCTCTATCACACACGCTATCTGCGTCCGGCCAGTGATTATCTGGTCGGCACCGTGGAGAGCTACGCACCGCTGATGGCCAAAGCGCCGAAATTCTTTAACTTCTTCCTGCGCCAGCCGCTGGTGCGGGAGATGAGTAAACGCCATGTGGGCATGGTCGATCTGCCTTTGCTTTCCTCGCCTAACCTGAAAAAGCAGCTCGCGGGTCAGCCCGCCATCAGCACCACGCTGGAATCGCTGGAAGCGATGAGTCCGGCGGATCGCGAGCGCCATGTGCTGGTGGTACAGGATCCGTTTACCAGCTATTACGAAGCGCAGCTGGTCACAGACTTCGTCAAGCTGATCGGCAAGCTGGGCTACAAACCGGTGGTGCTGCCTTTCTCACCGAACGGAAAAGCGCAGCATGTGAAAGGTTTCCTGCAGAGTTTTGCGCGAACCGCCAGGAAAACCGCCGATTTCCTCAATCGCGTGGCAAAACTGGAGCTGCCGTTGGTCGGAGTCGATCCGGCGCTGGTGCTGTGCTATCGCGATGAGTACAACGAGATGCTGAAAGATCACCGTGGTGACTTCCACGTGCAGCTGGTGCATGAGTGGCTGCACCAGGCGCTTCCGCCTCAGGACGTTCAGCCTGGTAATCAGGAGGCCTGGTATCTGTTTGGCCACTGTACCGAAGTAACGGCATTGCCGGCATCGACGAAGCAATGGGAAGGGATATTCGCCCGTTTCGGCGCGAAGCTGGAAAACATCAGCGTCGGCTGCTGTGGCATGGCGGGAACCTACGGTCACGAAAGCAAAAACCTGGAAAACTCGCTGGGCATTTACGAGCTCTCGTGGCATCAGGCGCTGCAAAAACTGCCTCGCCAACGCTGTCTGGCCACTGGCTACTCCTGCCGCAGTCAGGTGAAGCGTGTGGAAGGCAACGGTATGCGTCATCCCTTACAGGCGTTACTGGAGTTAATCTGATGACAATCTGGAAGCGTGAATTCACCCTGGAGCAGCTTAACCAGCGCAGCCAGGGCACGCTGGTGGCGCATCTGGGCATCGTCTTCACTGCGGTGGATGAGCAGACGTTGACGGCGACAATGCCGGTGGATGCCCGCACGCGTCAGCCTTTTGGCCTGTTACACGGCGGCGCGTCCGCCGTGTTGGCAGAGACCCTGGGTTCGATGGCGGGCTATCTCTGTACCGAAGGCGATGATCGTATCGTTGGGCTGGAAATTAACGCCAATCATCTGCGCTCAGTGCGTGAAGGAGAGGTGAGGGGAGTCTGCCGCGCACTGCACCTTGGCCGTCGTCACCAGGTCTGGCAGATTGAGGTTTATGACCCGCAGCAGCGCCTGTGCTGCAGCTCCAGGCTCACTACCACGGTGATATCAGCCAGCGTAAAAGAGTGATATACTTCTGGGCCTTTAAAATCGCGCCAGGACGCCTCACAATATCCAGGATGCGTGCTTAACGAATTCGCTCTGCAGCTTGGTGGCTTTATCCCATTCGCCGCTCATTGCCAGTTGATGGCACAAGCGGGTAAGCGAATGTCGGGCTAGCTGCCAGGCTTGCATACGGAACAACCTGTCACGTTCGGCGTTTCCCAACTCCTGAACCAGGCGATGGTGTAGTTTTCCCATGGCATGCAGGTAGCTGTGGTCGTCGCCATTAAGCTGGCAAAGTTCGGCCATATCCAGGCAGGTATCATTGAATTTGCGCAGTTGTTCAAGGGTGCATTCTGGGCGGTCTACTTTGGCTTGTGCCATGTAGTAGTCGACGGTGATATCACGAACGGAATATTTGTATTCGTCAATCTTGTGTTGCAGCCAGGCACTTATCGACAGGTTCATTTTAGGGCTCACTCGGTAATGATAATCATTATCATAGAGTAACTGGTGTATAATTCAACGTCACCGTAAGAAATTTTTATCGATAAATGCGGCCTCTCAGATAAATTGGTCATAACGATAATTGGCGACGCTGAAAGAGTTAAAATGAGTATTATTCCCGTTTAGCGTTAACGCGCCTGGATTTACTGACTTGTTTTCAATGTGTTACCATTACGTTAAATCGACGCGTGACGCAGATCGCAATCCTTGTTACAGGGACTAAACTGAATAAAGAGGGCTAAAAAACCCCATTTGGCCTTAATCCCTGCAAAACAAGAGGTTGAAGCGATATTCATTATCACTAACATAGGGGCATTAGCCTTAACGGCTATCGACTCACGAGGTAATGTTATGCCATCAGCAACTACGGCTTCTTTTTCTCCCGACGACTACGTCTGGAAGGGACTGACCATCACTGACAGCGCCGCAAAACAGATCATTGTGCTGGCAGCCGATGATGCGCAAGTGAAGGGCTTAAAGCTCGGCGTGAAAACGTCTGGCTGCGCCGGTTTTGGCTACACCATGGACATGGTGAAAGAGCCTGCCGACGACGATTTGGTCTTTACCCATCAGGGCGCGCATCTGTATGTGCCTCTGCAGGCTATGCCTTTCATCGACGGTACCGAAGTAGATTTCGTTCGTGAAGGTCTGAACCAGATTTTCAAATTTAATAATCCTAAAGCTCAACACGCCTGTGGCTGTGGTGAGAGCTTTGGCGTTGAGTAAAACTTATGTCCCGAAACACTGATACATCGGATGATGTGCAGGTCTGGGAAGGAAACCATCAGAAGTACAAAGAAGGTTTCTTCACTCAGCTGCAAACCGAAGAATTTGAAAACGGCATCAACGAAGACGTTGTGCGCGCGATTTCTGCCAAGCGTAACGAGCCAGAGTGGATGCTTGAATTCCGCCTGAAGGCGTTTGCTGCCTGGTTGGAAATGGAAGAGCCGCACTGGCTGAAGGCGAACTACAAATCGCTGGATTACCAGGATTACAGCTACTACTCCGCGCCATCGTGCGGCAACTGTGATGACAGCTGTGCTTCCGAGCCTGGCGCCCAGCAGACGTCCGGTGCGACGCCTGCTAACTACCTGACTGAAGAAGTGGAGAACGCCTTTAAGCAGCTTGGCGTCCCGGTTCGTGAAGGTCAGGAAGTGGCCGTTGATGCGATTTTTGACTCGGTATCGGTTTCCACAACCTATCGTGGCAAGCTGGCAGAGCAGGGGATTATCTTCTGTTCCTTCGGCGAAGCGATCCACGATCACCCGGAACTGGTTAAACAGTATCTGGGCACCGTGGTTCCTGCTAACGACAACTTCTTTGCTGCGCTGAACTCCGCGGTGGCTTCCGACGGTACTTTTGTGTACATCCCGAAAGGCGTCCGTTGTCCGATGGAGCTGTCGACCTATTTCCGCATCAACGCGGCGAAAACCGGCCAGTTCGAGCGCACCATCCTGATCGCCGATGAAGGCAGCTACGTCAGCTACATCGAAGGCTGTTCCGCGCCGGTTCGCGACACCTATCAGCTGCACGCGGCCGTTGTTGAAGTCATCATTCATAAAGATGCTGAAGTGAAGTACTCCACCGTGCAGAACTGGTTCTCCGGCGGCGAGTCTGAAGGCGGTATTCTGAACTTCGTTACCAAGCGCGCGCTGTGTGAAGGTGAGAACAGCAAGATGTCCTGGACGCAGTCTGAAACCGGCTCCGCGATCACCTGGAAATACCCAAGTGTGATCCTGCGGGGTGACAACTCGGTCGGTGAATTCTTCTCTGTGGCGCTGACCAGCGGTCATCAGCAGGCGGATACCGGCACCAAGATGATCCACATCGGCAAGAACACTAAGTCGACCATCATCTCTAAAGGTATCTCAGCGGGCAAAAGCCAGAACACTTACCGTGGTCTGGTGAAAATCATGCCGACGGCAACCAATGCCCGTAACTTCACCCAGTGTGACTCGATGCTGATTGGTGCTGACTGTGGCGCGCATACCTTCCCGTACGTGGAAGTGCGTAACAATACGGCGCAGCTGGAGCATGAGGCGACGACGTCAAGAATTGGTGAAGATCAGATGTTCTACTGCCTGCAGCGTGGCATCAGTGAAGATGACGCCATTTCGATGATTGTGAACGGCTTCTGTAAAGACGTCTTCTCCGAACTGCCGCTGGAATTCGCGGTAGAAGCGCAAAAACTGCTGGCGATCAGCCTTGAACACAGCGTGGGCTAAGCGCCCGCGCCAACGGTCATTCAGCGCAGTGCCGGACAGCACTGCCAGGGAAACACTATGTTAAGTATTAAAGATTTACAGGTTAGCATTGAAGATAAAGAGATCCTGCGCGGGCTGGACCTCGAGGTAAAAGCGGGTGAAGTTCACGCCATCATGGGCCCGAACGGTTCAGGTAAAAGTACGCTGTCTGCCACGCTGGCGGGCCGCGAAGAGTACGAAATCACCGGTGGTTCGGTCAGCTTTAAAGGCAAAGACCTGCTGGAACTCTCTCCTGAAGATCGCGCTGGCGAAGGCATCTTTATGGCTTTCCAGTACCCGGTAGAGATCCCAGGCGTCAGCAACCAGTTCTTCCTGCAGACGGCCGTCAACTCCGTGCGCAAATACCGCGATCAGGATGCACTGGACCGTTTCGATTTTCAGGACTTCATCGAAGACAAAATTCAGCTGCTGAAAATGCCTGAAGATTTGCTGACCCGTTCAGTCAACGTCGGCTTCTCCGGCGGTGAGAAAAAGCGTAACGACATTCTGCAGATGGCGGCTCTGGAACCTGAGCTGTGCATTCTGGATGAAACCGACTCCGGTCTGGATATCGATGCCCTGAAAACCGTAGCCAACGGCGTGAACACGCTGCGTGATGGCAAGCGTGCCTTCATCATTGTCACTCACTACCAGCGTATCCTGGATTACATCAAGCCTGACTTCGTCCACGTGCTGTATCAGGGCAAGATTGTGAAGTCTGGTGACTTCTCGCTGGTGAAACAACTCGAGGAGCAAGGCTATGGCTGGCTTACCGACCAGGAATAGTGACAATGCCCTCCAGCAGTGGCATCACATGTTTGAAACGCAGAGCGCTAACCGTTCCCTGCAGGCGCAGCAGCACTGGCAGCAGGTGCTGCGTTTAGGTCTGCCGACGCGCAAGCAGGAAAACTGGAAATACACCCCGCTGGAAGGCTTGTTCGACCATCAGTTCGCGGCACCAACAGCGGCTGACGTGACGGCAGAGCAGGTTAAAGCCCTGGCGCTGGATATCGACGCGATCAAAATGGTCTTCGTTGATGGCCGCTTTAATGCCGCCTTAAGCGACAGCGAATTCGATCTGTTCAACGTTCAGGTGACGGATTCAGCGCAACGTCGCGAATTGAGCGCACCTGTGCAAGCGGAAGTGTTCCTGCATTTGACCGAAAGCCTGGCGGAAGAGGTGACGTCAATTCATCTTTCGCGTGGCAAATCGGCCGCACGTGCGCTGTATATGCTGCACATCAGCAGCAGTGCGCAGGCAGAAATGAGCACCTCGCATTACCGTCATCATCTGCAGTTAGATGAAGGCGCGGAAGCGACTATTATCGAGCACTACGTCAGCCTGAACGAAGCCAGTCATTTCACCGGCGCACGCTTCACCGCTAACGTTGCGAACAATGCCCAGCTTAAGCATTACAAACTGGCGTTTGAACACAACAGCAGCTATCACTTCTCGCACAACGATCTGGTGATTGAGCGTGATGCGAATGTGAAAAGCCATAGCTTCCTGCTGGGTGCGGGCCTGACTCGCCACAACACCAGCGTTCAGCTGAATGGTGAAGGTACCGATTTGGGTATCAACAGCCTGATGTTGCCAGTAGACAAAGAAGTTTGTGACAGCCGCACTTACCTTGAGCATAACAAAGGTCATTGCCAGAGCCGTCAGCTGCACAAAACCATCGTGCGTGATAAAGCCCGTGCGGTGTTTAACGGCATGATTAAAGTGGCGAAGCATGCGCTGAAAACCGACGGACAGATGACCAACAACAACCTGTTGCTGGGCCGCCTGGCCGAAGTGGATACCAAACCTCAGCTGGAAATCTACGCGGATGACGTGAAGTGTAGCCATGGTGCAACCATTGGTCGTATTGACGATGAGCAGATGTTCTACCTTCGTGCCCGTGGGATTAACGAAGAGTCTGCCCAGCGCATGATTATCTACGCCTTTGCCGCCGAACTGACTGAAGCCATTACGGATGAGGTGCTGAAAGAAGCGGTGATGCAACGTATTGCTCAGCGTTTCCCTGGAGGCCTTCAATGACTTTTGACCTGGCACGCGTCCGGGCTGAATTTCCGGTTCTGTCGCGAGAAGTGAATGGCCAGCCTCTGGCCTATCTCGACAGCGCCGCAAGCGCCCAGAAGCCGCAGGCAGTGATCGATGCTGAAAGCCATTTTTATCAACATGGCTATGCCGCTGTGCACCGGGGTATTCATACCCTGAGTGCAGAAGCGACCACCGAAATGGAAAACGTCCGCATTCAGGCGGCACGTTTCCTTAATGCTGCTTCGCCAGAAGAGATTGTCTTTGTAAAAGGCACCACTGAGGCCATCAATCTGGTCGCCAGCAGCTGGGGCGGAAGTCAGTTACAGGCGGGTGACAACATCATCATCACCGCGATGGAACACCATGCCAATATCGTTCCGTGGCAGATGGTGGCCCAGCGTACCGGTGCTGAAATCCGTTTTATCCCGCTGACCGATACCGGTGAGCTGGATCTCTCGGCGCTGCCAGGTCTGATCGACAGCCGCACGCGCATGCTGGCGCTGACTCAGGTCTCCAACGTGCTTGGCACGGTAAACCCGGTGAAAGAGATTATCGCGCAGGCGAAAGCCGCAGGCGTGGCGACGCTGGTTGATGGTGCTCAGGCGATAATGCACGAGACCATCGATGTGCAGGATCTCGGCTGTGATTTTTATGCCTTCTCCGGGCATAAAATTTACGGACCGTCCGGCATCGGCATCCTGTATGGCCGTAAAGCCATGCTGGATCAGATGCCACCCTGGGAAGGCGGCGGATCGATGATTGCCAACGTAAGCCTGACTGAAGGGACCACCTATAACGCGGCACCATGGCGTTTTGAAGCCGGTTCACCGAACACAGGTGGCATTATCGGCCTGGGCGCTGCGTTAAAATGGGTGACCGATCTGGGTCTGGACGTTATTCAGGAACGTGAGCAGTCGCTGATGCGTTATGCCCTCGACAAGCTGGCTTCGGTTCCCGATTTGGTGATTTACGGTCCGCAGCAGCGTGCCGGCGTTATCGCCTTCAATCTGGGACAACATCATGCCTACGATGTCGGTAGCTTCCTCGATCAGTACGGCATTGCTATCCGCACTGGCCACCACTGCGCCATGCCGCTGATGACCCATTACGGCGTGCCGGCGATGTGTCGTGCTTCTTTCGTGCTGTATAACAGCGAAGAAGAAGCCGATCGCCTGGCGGCAGGACTGACACGTATACACCGTCTGTTGGGCTGATTGCCCGGCGGCTTTCGGAGGAACGAATGGCAACCTTGCCAGAGAAAGAAAAACTGGTTCGCAACTTTACCCGCTGTGCGAACTGGGAAGAGAAGTATCTGTACGTCATTGAATTAGGCGCGATGTTGCCAGAATTGTCTGAATCATTGCATCAGCCGGAAAACACCATCTCTGGCTGTCAGAGTCAGGTGTGGATCCTGATGAGCACCGATGAAAGCGGCCGTGTTCAGTTACGGGGTGACAGCGATGCAGCGATCGTTAAAGGGTTGATTGCGGTAGTCTTTATTCTGTATCAGCAGATGACACCTGCAGAAATTTTGGCCTTTGATGTGCGTCCCTTTTTCGAACAGCTGGCGTTAGCTCAGCACCTTACGCCTTCCCGTTCTCAGGGGCTGGAAGCGATGATCCGCGCTATTCGTCAAAAAGCTCAGGTTCTCAGCCAGGGCTAACTTGCTACACTTCTCGACAGGCTTCCCGCTTCGCACGCGGGAAGTTTCTTCATCCTAACCGAGAAATTCGCATGAAACCTTTGTCTCCTCTTGCCGCATTGCTCCTGACACTCCTTACCTCAACGCAGTATGCCCGCGCTACCGATTATCCTTTGCCCGCAGATAACAGCCGCTTAATCGGCGAAAATTCGACCTATATCGTACCCAATGATGGTCGCCCGTTGGAAGTCGTTGCCGCCAAATACAAAATTGGCCTGTTGGGCATGTTAGAAGCGAATCCCGGTACCGATCCCTGGTTACCAAAAGCGGGCAGTCAGTTGACCATTCCTACGCAAATGCTGCTTCCGGATACCAAGCGGGAAGGGATCGTGGTGAACGTGGCGGAACTGCGGCTTTATTACTACCCGAAAGGGGAAAACAAAGTGGTGGTTTACCCCATCGGCATCGGTCAGCTGGGTGCGAACACGCCACCGATGGTCACCAGTGTTAGCCAGAAAATTCCAAATCCCACCTGGACGCCCACCCCCAATATTCGCAAACGCTATGCCGCTGAAGGCAAAACCTTGCCCGTGACGGTGCCTGCGGGCCCGGACAATCCGATGGGGCTGTATGCGATGCGGCTGGCTTACGGGCAGGGGCACTACCTGATCCACGGCACCAACGCGGATTTTGGCATCGGCATGCGCGTCAGTTCGGGCTGTATTCGCCTGAGGCCGGATGATATTGAGGCACTGTTCAACAGCGTGCCGAAAGGCACCAGGGTGCAGATTATCAACCAGCCGGTGAAGTATGCCGTTGAACCGGATGGCAAACGCTATCTGGAGGTCCATCAGCCGCTCTCACACAGCGATAAGGACGATCCGCAGACCATGCCGCTGCCACTTAATGCTACGGGCAAAAAGTTCGTTAAAAGCGAGCACAGCGATGCTGAGGTGATTAAAGAGGTGTTGGCGCGCCGTTCAGGCATGCCGGTGCTGGTGAGTCAGGGTGAAGCGGTGACCCCAGATACGACCATGCCTGCCATTATGCAGCAGAGCGATTCTGAGCATGCGAAGGCGGAACCGGCAACTGTGAGTCAGGCTCAGGGCGAAACCCCGCAGAATTGATTGTGGTGCGTTTAGCATGCCATTGTCGGGGAGGGCAGGATATCAGGAAGGCAAGTGAAAAAGTGATTGGCAGGGAAGCTGAGAAAAAGCCAAAAAAAATGGCGCACAATGTGCGCCATTTTCAAACCAGAACTCTTACTTACGGTAAGAGTGAGCCTGGTTGTCCAGACGCTGGTTAGCGCGAGCTGCGTCGTCTTTAGCAGCCTGAACGTCAGAACGCATTGCGTTCACGTCGTTGCTCAGCTGGTCAACTTTAGCGTTCAGAGTCTGCACGTCGGTAGACAGCTGATCGATTTTAGCGTTGCTTGAACAGCCAGCCAGCAAAGTTGAACCCAGGATTACCGCGCCCAGTACCAGTTTAGTACGATTCATTATTTATACCCTCTAGATTGAGTTAATCTCCATGTAGCGTTACAAGTATTACACAAAGTATTTTCTAATGAGAATAAATTTTTGATGAGAACGTGCTTAAATTTGATCGTTCGCTCAAAGATGCACCGTCTTTCCAGTTTTATGCAAAAAAATTAGCTAAAACAGGCTACTTTAATCGGACACATCTTAAGATTTTTCTATTCGAACGGTTAATTTCAAATGGAAGTTTTATGAAAGGCCTTAACACAAGTTGTAAAAAAAGCGCCTCTCGGGGCGCTTTTTATCTACAAGGCGTAATCTTCTATTACAGCACGTGCACAGAGGCAGTATTGGTAGTTCCGCTTGGTACTAACGCACCAGAAACCATGACTACCACATCACCCTTCACACCGTAGCCGCTAGCCAGCGCGGCTTCTTTACCTAAACGGTAGAAATCGTCAGTAGAGGCGATCTCTTTCACCACAGAAGTGATGATACCTTTGCTCAACAGCAGCTGACGAGCCGTCTGCTCGTTAGTGGTCAACGCAAGGATAGTGGCGTTCGGGAAGTACTTACGCACTGACTTGGCTGATTTACCGCCTTCGGTCGCAACCACGATGATTGGCGCTTCCAGGTTCTGCGCGGTTTCAACGGCGCCACGGCATACCGCTTCGGTGATGCGCATTTTGCGGTTGTCATGCTGAGAGTCGATACGGCTCTTCATCACGCGGTCAGTACGCTCGCAGATAGTGGCCATAATGGTCACTGATTCCAGCGGGTACTTACCCTTAGCACTTTCACCAGACAGCATGACGGCGTCAGTCCCGTCCAGGATGGCGTTCGCCACGTCGCCAGCTTCCGCACGGGTAGGGCGTGGGTTTTTGATCATTGAATCCAACATCTGCGTCGCGGTGATCACCACTTTGCGGGCGCGGTTACATTTCTTGATCATCATCTTCTGCGCGAAGATCACTTCTTCAACCGGGATTTCAACGCCCAGGTCACCACGAGCAACCATGATGCCGTCAGACGCTTCGAGGATCTCGTCGAAGTTGTTCAGGCCTTCCTGGTTTTCGATTTTAGAGATGATCTGAATGTGCTCGCCGCCGTGTGCCTTCAGGTGCTCACGAATTTCCAGCACGTCTGAACGCTTACGGATAAAGGACGCGGCCACGAAGTCCACGCCTTGCTCGCAACCAAAGATCAGATCGCGTTTGTCTTTTTCAGCCAGTGCAGGCAGCTGGATAGAAACGCCCGGCAGGTTAACGCCTTTGTTTTCGCCCAGGTCACCGTTGTTCAGCACTTTACAGACCACAGTGGTTTCGGTGACTTCAGTCACTTCCATACCAATCAGGCCGTCATCAACCAGCACGGTGTTACCGATTTTCAGATCGGCGGTGAAGCCTGCATAAGTCACTGCGACGCGAGAATCATTACCAATCACTGACTGGTCAGTGGTGAAGGTAAAGGTCTGGCCGGCTTTCAACGAGGCATCGTTGCCGCCTTCCAGTTTCATGGTGCGGATTTCAGGGCCTTTGGTATCCAAAAGGATAGCCGCCTGATGTCCAGTGTTACTCATCACGGCACGCAGATTTGAGATACGTTTACCGTGTTCATCGTAATCACCGTGGGAGAAATTAAGGCGCATTACGTTCATGCCTGCATCAAGCAGGTTGGTCAACATTTCTTCGGATTCGGTTTTTGGACCGATAGTACAAACGATCTTAGTCTTTTTCATGACGAGTTATCTATTAAGTTGTGATGGATGAGAAAAGCGAGATCCCGGGAGCTGGAAAGCGCCGGCTAAGAATTCGTGCCTGAAAGGCGAACTGCGATACAAAATAAGAATAGGTGACTGTGGTAAAGCGTGCAGGGGAAGTTGAGACGCGGTTTCAGCGCGCGCGCAAGAGTGCGTTGCGCAACATGCTATCGTTTTTGCTATAGGGTCAACCATACGCTGAAACCATTCAAGTGAAACAACGTTGCACATTATAGTAGTTAAGTTGGCGAAAACCAATCAAAAAGCAGCAGGGAGTGTGGCAAAGGTTGCGATAGATCAGCTTGTTGCGCAAAAAAGGAGACGGGTGTTTTTAGGATTTAACGCAGAGTAAGGCAAGATGGTGCGTTCTAGAGGACTCGAACCTCCGACCCCTACCATGTCAAGGTAGTGCTCTAACCAACTGAGCTAAGAACGCGAAACTAATGGTGCGTCCGAGTGGACTCGAACCACCGACCCCTACCATGTCAAGGTAGTGCTCTAACCAACTGAGCTACGGACGCACTGTGGTGCGTTCTAGAGGACTCGAACCTCCGACCCCCACCATGTCAAGGTGGTGCTCTAACCAACTGAGCTAAGAACGCACTGATTGCTGTCTTGGTAACAGCGGGGACGAATATTAACGACAGCCTCAACGACTGGCAAGCGGAAATCTGCTTTTTTCTTCACGACTGCTGCGCAACTGTGCGAAGCGCAGCAATTTTGAACATCACCGGCAGAAAATTGCCGAAAAATTAATGTGCTGCGCGCGCCAGAATCACCGCTGCTGGCTGTTGTTGCAGACGCCTCATCCGCCACACCATCATCACTGCTGCAGAGGTCAGGCCGATAATAAAACCGATCCAGAAACCCGCAGGCCCCATGCCTGGCACTACCCAGTCGGTCATCGCCAAAACATATCCGCACGGTAAGCCCAGTATCCAGTAGGCAATGAAGGTGATGAAGAAGATCGAACGGGTGTCCTTATAACCGCGCAAAATACCGCTACCAATCACCTGAATTGAGTCGGAGAACTGATAAATCGCTGCCAGCAGCATCAGATGAGCGGCAAGGGTGATCACCTCTGGGTTATCGGTATAGAGCTGCGCTATATGTTCACGGAAGGTGATGGTGAAAAGCGCGGTTATCAAGGCGAGCGACACGCCCACCGCCTGCGCGGTCCAGGCGGAAACCCGGGCTGCTTCCGTCGAGCCCTGCCCCAGGCGGAATCCCACCCGGATGGTGGTCGCGACACCCAGCGAAAGCGGCAGCACGAACATCAGCGAACTGAAGTTCAGCGCGATCTGATGGCCCGCCACTTTGACGATGCCCATGGGTGAAACCAGCAGGGCAACCACGGCAAACAGCGTCACTTCGAAGAACAGCGCCAGTGCCACCGGCAGGCCGAGCTTGAACAGGCGCCATAGAACCGCATGATCGGGACGGGTGAAGCGATCGGTCAGACGGATATCACGCATGGAGCGCGCGCGGCTGACCCAATACTTCATGGCGATAAACATCACCCAGTAGACCGAAGCCGTTGCCACGCCACAGCCCACGCCGCCGAGAGCCGGCATGCCGAAATGACCATAAATGAAGATATAGTTAACCGGGATATTCACCAGCAGACCAATAAAGCCCATCACCATGCCAGGTTTGGTTTTAGATAACCCTTCGCACTGATTGCGCATGACCTGGAAGAACAGATAGCCCGGCGCGCCCCATAGCAGCGCATGCAGATAGCCGACAGCAATCTCCGCCATTTTCGGGTCGATATTCTTCATCGAACGGATAACAAATCCGGCGTTATACAGCACCACCATGATCACGATGGCGACCACGCCAGCCAGCCAGTAAGCCTGGCGAACCTGATAAGCCACGCGATCGCGTCGGCCGGAGCCGTTAAATTGCGCAACAACAGGCGTAAGTGACAGTAACAGACCATGGCCGAAGAGAATGGTAGGCAACCAGATAGACGTGCCCACGGCGACGGCGGCCATATCCGTGGCGCTCACTGCGCCGGCCATAATGGTATCAACAAAACCCATTGCGGTTTGCGCAACTTGCGCAAGGATCACCGGGATTGCCAGCGCTAATAATTGACGCGCCTCTGTCAGGTACTTCTGCACTTATACACCTATTGAATTAGCGGGAGGAAGGGGCTCTGCGAAGGCAAAAAACGTTATTTTAGCGAATTATCAGCAGGGCAGGCCGCACAGTGTAATGATCGCAGAGGAAATAGCCAATGATTCGCGTTAAGAATAGCTCTTCATGTCACGTTAAATCATCCGGTTGCATTTGGTTTTCTCACTTAGCCAGGGCAAACTAGTGCAAGAATTCAATTATTGAGGCCATGACTATGTTTACCGGTATTGTGCAGGGCACCGCAGAGGTGCTGGCAATTGAAGAGAAACCTAATTTCCGTACGCATATCGTCCGCTTACCGGCTGAATTGTTGCCGGGTCTGGAGTTGGGCGCATCTGTTTCTCACAATGGCTGCTGCCTGACGGTAACTGAAGTGCAGGGCGATCGCGTCAGTTTTGATTTAGTGAAAGAGACATTGCGTATTACGAATCTTGGCGACCTTAACGTCGGCGATACGATTAACGTTGAACGTGCGGCAAAATTCAGCGATGAAATTGGCGGTCATTTGATGTCCGGGCACATTATGACCACCGCAGAAATCAGCAAAATTATTACCTCTGAGAATAATCGCGAAATCTGGTTTAAGCCGCAGGACGCTCAGCAGATGAAATATATCCTTCATAAAGGCTTTATTGGCATTGAAGGGATCAGTCTGACTGTGGGTGAAGTGACTAAAACTAAATTCTGTGTCCACCTTATTCCTGAAACGCTGGCGAGAACCACGCTGGGCGCGAAACGTCTGGGTGATCGGGTGAATATTGAAATCGATCCTCATACCCAGGCGATTGTCGAAACCGTCGAACGGGTACTGGCTCAACGTGAAGCGGCTCTGCTTGCTGCGGCAGCCTCAGAGCTTGATGAGTAACCCATAAAATAAAAAAAGGCTGACAATTCATCTTGTCAGCCTTTTTTTTGAGCGATCTTAATGCGGGACGCGTAAACCGCCCTCAACCCCATGGGTAAAGACCACCTGCCACAGTTGAATATCGCGGGCGCGGAAAGCGCCGGCACAGGCATTCAGGTAATAGACGAACATCCGTTTAAAACGCTCACCGTATTTTTCTGCCAGCTGGGGCCAGGCCGCGAGGAACCGCTCGTGCCATGCCATCAGAGTGGTGTCATAGTCCTGACCAAAGTTGTGCCAGTCTTCCATAACGAAATGCGGCTCGTGCGCTTCAGAGATGTGGCGTACTGAAGGCAGACAGCCATTGGGGAAAATGTACTTATTGATCCAGGGATCAACATGTTCATTGGTCTTATTGGCACCTATGGTGTGGAGCAGGAAAATACCGTCAGGTTTCAGATTGCGGTTTACCACGTCAAAATAGGTGGCGTAGTTTTTAGGTCCAACATGTTCAAACATGCCTACGGAAGATATGCGGTCAAACTGCTGGTTTAAATCGCGGTAATCTTGCAACAGAATAGTGACATCCAGCCCTTCACATCGCTGCTGGGCCATTTTCTGCTGTTCAGCAGAGATCGTTACGCCAAATACGCTGACACCGTAATTTTTGGCGGCATATTCAGCCAGTCCGCCCCAACCACAACCAATATCCAGCAGTGACATGCCCGGTGCTAATTGCAGTTTATCGCAGATCATTTTTAATTTAGCACTCTGTGCTTCTTCCAGCGTTTGCGCTTCTTTCCAGTAGCCACAGGAATATTGCATATGATCATCAAGCATCAGTGAGAACAGATCGTTACCCAGATCGTAATGTTCTTTACCAACAATCCAGGCGCGTTTTCGTGATTGCAGATTGGTTAATCTGGCGGCAGCTATTCTGAGCGTATCTTTAAAGTGGTGGGGGAGTTGTTGATCGAGTTTAGCGACCAGAACGCGATGGAAAAACATATCCAGATTTTCGCATTCCCACCAGCCATCCATATAACTTTCGCCCAATCCCAGTGAGCCCTCTTGCATCACGCGCTTGAAGAACTCCGGATTTTTAATCTGGATATCCCAGGGGCGTGTGCCGTTGACCTCAATATCCGCATTGCGTAGCATTTCCTGGACGATTCGATACCAATGATCCTCGACCAGGCTCACTTCTTCTATACACGATGAACTCATAGCTTCTCCATCACCCTGTGTGATTGAAACCTGAGAAATAGAATAGACAATTTCTACAGGATTTGAGAACACGCACGGATAAACCGTACGCCTGATATCCGGCGTTACAGAGGATTGTTAAGAATAGTGCCTGCAGAGTTGCGCAACGAATGCCGCGCGGGATAACACCTTGACCACCCTGTCAGGACTCAAAAAATTGCGACGAACTTGTTATTTTGTGTTGCCTGAAATGAGTATATGCTCACGCCAGGCAATATTCAATTGTTTATTGTTAGGGTGCTAACCAATTGGAATCAAGCTGTTAGCGACCGCTGTGTGCGTCCGCCAGAGCCAGCTTTTCCGCCTTCGCCCGTTGTAAAATATAGCCGATTCCTGCCAGAACAACAGTTGAGATCATCACCAGCGAGGTGGTGAACAGCGATGTGCTGATAAATGTGGAAACAATCAGACTGGCGATACAGCACAAACCCAGTTGCAGCGTGTTCTGCAGGGCAGCGGCTTTACCACTCGATTGCGGGAAAGGTAAGAGGGCATTCGACACGACAATCGGATAAATCGCACCGTTTGCTAACGCCATACCGCAGAACGGCAGCAATAACGCCACCATAGACGGATCTTCAATCTGCGCGGCGATAAAGAAAGCCACAATACTGAGGGAATAGATTGCCAGCAACCAGGGCAGCAGGGAGCGGCCTTCAGTGTGTTTCAGCAACGTACGGCAGCCAAAGCCGCCAATCAAAAAGGCCAGCGTCTGAGGCACGTAGCTCAGCCCAATGTCACCGGGAGACATGCCCAGAGCGCCAAGAATGAAGGGCGACCCGGTCAGCCAGGCGAAGAAGCTGGCTGAACAGGCGGCATAAATCAGCACGTTACCGCTGTAAACCGGCGATTTTAACAGGCTGAAAAAGCCCATTTTCTTCACGCCATCCACCACCGGCTTCTTCACCGTTGGCGCGAGGAACAAGGTGGAAATCAGCAGCACCACTGCGACCAACAGCAGGGCGACAAAAATGGCGCGCCAGCTGAAATGGTTGAGTAACCAGGCGCCCAGTAACGGCGCGAGCGCAGGCGAGAGTGCCACTAACGGCATGATCGAGGCGAATACGCGGTTTGCCTGGCTGGCGGAATAGCGGTCGACAACCAGTGCCTGCCAGCTGACGGCAGCGGCACAAATCCCCACCGCTTGCACAAAGCGCAACGCCAGCAGGGCAGCAGCAGAATTTACCCACCACATCGCGCCACAACTGACGGCGAACAGACTCAGACCCATCAACAGTACAGGCTTACGGCCAATACGATCCGACAATGGACCCCAAAACAGCTGGGCGATGGCAAAACCCGCCAGGAACAGGCTGAGGCTGGCACTGATGATCCCGGCATCGGTTTGCAGGTCTTGTTGCATGGCACCAAAGGCAGGCAGGTACATATCGGTAGCGAGGAAACCTGCCACGCTTAACAGCGCCAGGTAAACAATAAATCCTTTCGAAGGCATTCTTTTTCTCTTTATTTGTGATGAACGAAACGCCGCAGAGTGTAATCGCGTGCCATACAGCTTGTGAAACGGTAATATTTGCAGGTTGCGTTCAAAAATATTGCAGGCAGATTATGTGGTCAGAACATTCCCTTGAAGTGGTTGATGCGGTTGCCCGCAGCGGCAGTTTTACCGCAGCCGCCGTAGAGCTCCATCGCGTACCCTCAGCCATCAGTTATACCGTGCGGCAGCTGGAGGAATGGCTTGCCGTGCCGTTGTTTGAGCGTCGCCATCGCGATGTGGTGCTGACCGATGCGGGACGGGTATTCATCCAGGAAGGGCGTAGTGTCATCAAAAAAATGCTCGCCACCCGGCGACAGTGCCAGCAGGTCGCTAACGGCTGGCGAGGGCAAATTAATATCGCCGTCGATCGCATCGTTAAATCTCAGCGCACCCGGCAGCTGGTAGTCGACTTTTATCGACACTTCCCGGATATGGAACTGCATCTGTCAGCAGAAGTATTTAACGGCGTCTGGGATGCGTTGGCCGACGGGCGGGTGGATGTGGCCATCGGCGCGACACAGGCTATCCCGGTAGGAGGCCGGTTCGCCTTCCGCAATATGGGCGCGCTCAACTGGCGCTGTGTAGTCGCCTCGAATCATCCGCTGGCACGTCAGCACGCAGAAACCAGTGAAGAGGCGATCGGCGAATGGCCTTCACTGGTGCTGGAAGATACCTCAAGAGCCTTGCCGAAACGCACCACGTGGACACTGGATAATCAGCGGCGGCTGGTGGTGCCAGACTGGGAAAGCGCGTTTGACTGCCTGCTGGCGGGCTTGTGCGTGGGGATGGTGCCGGGCCATTTGGCGCAACCCCTGCTGCAAAAGGGCGCTTTGCATGAACTGACGCTGGAAGGCGGATTTCCGGACAGCCCGTGCTGCGTGAGCTGGTCTGAGCAGCAGGCTTCACCGGCGCTGAGCTGGTTGCTGGATTATCTGGGTGACAGTGACACGCTGAACAGTGAATGGCTGAAGGAAGAGTCCTGAGCCAACAGGGTGTGCCGAGGGAGAATTCTCCCTCAGCACTAAGCGGGATTAGCGGCGATAATCCAGGAAGGGACCATCGGCAACCGAACGGCGTTCGATCAATGTAGGATGTACTTCAATCGTCTGCGGTTCTTCACGCTTGCTGGTGATACGATCCAACAGCATATCGAAGGCGGTTTCGCCCAACTGTTCTTTTGGCTGGTGAACCGTGGTCAGCGCCGGTGTGAAGTAACGGGCGTTGCGCACGTTATCGTACCCGATCACCGATATATCCTGCGGAACGCGCAGGCCCATCTCATCAGCCGCACAAATTGCGCCCATCGCCATCACATCGCCACCGCAGAACACCGCCGTTGGACGCTGCTTCTGTGAGAGGATTTGCTGCATCGCCTGATGACCTGATTCTGGTTCGAAATTGCCCTGAACCAGCCACTCGTCACGCAGGGTAATGCCCGCTTCAGACAACGCTTTCATAAATCCGGCAAGACGGCCACCGCCGGTGTTGCGCTCCATCTGACCCGGGATGACACCAATATCTCGATGCCCACGGTCGATCAGATAACGCCCAGCCAGATAACCGCCTTCAAAGGCGTTGTCTTCTACCGTATCGGTAAAGTCACCGCGCGATTTACCCCAGTCCATCACCACCATCGGAATATTGCGGTTATCTTCCAGCATGGTGATCAGCTCGTCCGGGTATTCGGAACACATCACCAGCAGGCCATCGACGCGTTTCTGCGCCATCATCGACAGATAGGCCTGTTGCTTGGCAAGATCATTGTGGGCGTTACCGAGGATCAGCGTGTAGCCTTTGGCAAAACAGCGGTTTTCAATGGCTTCAATAATTTCGGCGAAATAGGGCGCCTCGCTCGAGGTAGCCAGCAGCCCGATGGTTTTGGTGTGATTCACTTTCAGACTACGGGCAACCGCGCTGGGTGAATAGTGGAGCGCCTTAATAGCGGCCCACACGGCTTCCCGCGTTTCTTCTGCAACGAAACGGGTCTTGTTGATGACGTGGGAGACGGTGGTGGTGGACACCCCGGCTTGCTTTGCCACATCTTTAATTGTTGCCATGAAATAACTACTCCTGCGCCTATCTTAACTGTTTGATAAGCCTGTTGTTAATCGTTTGCCTGGTGAGATCGAAAACCTGACGTCTGAAGTCGTTTTTTAGTTGCTGTCCGGAGTCGTCAGGAAGGAAAAAGCGCTGATTAAAGACCGCTAAACACCTTAAGGTGCGGGCCGTTGCGCAACAAAAAAAGAATTCTAACAAGGCTTGGCAGAGAAAACGAGATTTTTACCGTCAAGTATGGGAAAATTGATGGCATCATAAACTGTAGGGCTATTTAGGATTAAAAATGGATACCGATCTGAAATTCTCGTTACTGACCACGGTTTGCGCACTGTTGATGATTATGGCGTTTAGCTTCACCGCGATCATGCATTAAGTGCAAACAGGGCCGGTCTGACGATCGGCTCTGAGTATTTCTGCTATCGAATGGTTTTTGGCGTCATCATCCGGCGGGCACCAATATAGTGGCGCTGCCAGTAATCATCTGCCAGGGCGCTGACCTGAATATCCTTGCCAGTACGTGGCGACTGAATAAACTTCCCACCACCCAGATACACGCCAACGTGATCCGCCGTCTCGCGCCCGTTAATGCGGAAGAAGACTAAATCGCCTTTCTCCAGCTCATCACGTTTTATCGAAGCCGCATCATGCAGGTGATACATCTCATTCGCCGTGCGCGGGATTTTAAACTTCACTAAATCTTTGTAGGCATACCACACCAGGCCGCTGCAATCGAAGCCGGTTTTAGGCGACGTTCCGCCCCACTGGTAAGGTTTACCTAACTGGCCCATTAGTTTGGTCATCGCTGTTTCACGGGCTTTTTGATAACGGGCGCGGTGAGCTTTGCTTAACTTTAATGGCGCAGAAACAGAATCTGACGTCAGCTCTTCAGCAGTATCGACAACCTTGCCACGATGGCGGCCATAGCGTTTTTTTCCGGCGTTTAAGGTGGTTTTCTTTTTGTATTTGCTGGAGTGCAACGGGGCAGTCTCAACAGAGGCGGTTTGCAGCGAAGGTTTCTTTTTAAGCTTCAACTTCTGTACTGAGGTTAAGCGAGATTTTTTGCTGGTGGATTCTTTAACTTTTTTTGTGCTGTTGGCTTTAACCGGTCGGCGTTTACGTCGCTCATCCTCTCGGGCAGGCGTGCTGCTATCTGCCTTATGATGATTTGCATTAATAGGGGCATGTGGCGATGCGTGCGCCATATTGAAAAACAGCTGGGCAAAGGCCAGCATGAAGAGCGTGATAAGTAAACGCATCGTTACCATTAACAGTTTGTGCTACGACCAGAGGCCACAGCTTGCCAGAAACAGGGAGTTCTGCCTTTCAGCAGCGTCATTTTGCAATTCTAATCTAACTCATTAACAAAAGGTAAGGTCTTTTTTGTTTCAATGATACAGAGCAAGTAAAAACTGTAAAAATTAGCCAAATCAGCTGTTTATATGCGCAAAACCTGTGCTTTTCTCATGCATTAATTCAGCGAAAGCAATAGGAAAATGTTATTTTAACGCTATCGCCTGCCTGCTGGTGGCTCTGAGGGCGTACCCAACTGTTAAAAAATGTCGTTTTCATCGGGCCCGCAGAGTCGCTACAATAAATAGACATGAAGTATCCGATTAAGGAAGCCATTTATGAGTACTATTGAAAAAATTGAGCGCCAGATAGCAGAAAACCCGATTCTGCTGTACATGAAAGGCTCACCAAAACTGCCAAGCTGTGGCTTCTCTGCCCAGGCCGTTCAGGCACTTTCAGCCTGTGGCGAGCGTTTTGCCTATGTCGATATTCTGCTGAACCCAGAAATTCGTGCTGAGCTGCCTAAATACGCCAACTGGCCAACCTTCCCACAGCTGTGGATTGACGGTGAACTGGTCGGCGGTTGCGACATTATTATTCAGATGTACCAGCAGGGCGAACTGCAGCAGCTGATTAAAGATACCGCGCAAAAATACCCTTCTGACGCCGCTGAATAAGCCCGTCAGAAGCAGAAAAGGCAGGCGTGATGAGCGCCTGCCTTTTTTTATGCTTATTTTTGCTGCTGCAGAAAAGCGTTAAGCAGATCGGTGAAATCTCCGCCTTGTTGCTGATCCTCTGCCATCTGACGGCAGAAGGTGGCAAGGGCGTGAAAAAGCGGCTCGCCGGGCAATTCGCGGGCATTTAACGTCGCAATCTCTTCCATTTCTGGCGCCCAGCGCCAGGCCTTGCTGTACATATCCGGAATAGCCTTGCGCAAACGCGCCAGCAGTGCAGGCTGGCTCGCCTCCATTTCCTCAAGCAGTGCTCCGGCAGCGCCCACCCGACTGGCATTAATCAGCATCAGTGCAGACAGCAAGGTGATGCCTTTATTGATCCCGGCGTAGGACATTTTTAACGCCGACGCCGCGCCAGTCTGCGCCTGCATGATGTTGACCCGCAATCCGAACCTCTCCAGTTCCGCCAGAGAGTCAGCCCGATCGCCCGCAAACCAAAATTGCGGACTTTCATCTCCAGGGGACGCCGGCGGCAGACCGATGATCGCGCCATCGACAAACCCCGCGCCGGTAGGCGCAATCGTTGCGGCAACCCGTTTCAGGGTATCTTCACCGATGGCATTGCAGTCGACATAAAGGGGTTTGGTCTGGGCAGCACTCAACAGCGGAGCCAGAAACTCAGCCAGCGTTACGGCTGAGGCGGGAGGTACGATAGAGAGGATGACATCAGCACGCATCAACGCCTCCGCACTGACCGGTTTCATGCCAGCCTGTTTAGCGCGTTCAGCTGTTGCCTGAGAACGACCTTCGATTAAGGTCAGCACTTCAAGATGATGGTGGGTGAGGAGCCCGGCAATGGCAGATCCCATGGCACCGGGCGCAACGACAGCAATTGTTTTCATTCAGCATCTCCACATTAGGTCAGCAGAGTATGGCTGAAAGTTAGCAGGCTAGCTTTCTTCTGCGATCGGCAGCGGCCAGCCACCGAGGCGTTTCCAGCGGTTTACCAGTTCACAGAACAGGTCGGCAGTCTGCACGGTATCATACAGCGCGGAGTGTGCCTGGCTGCTGTCAAAGGCCATGCCCGCAGCGGCGCAGGCCTTAGCTAACACGGTTTGCCCCAGTACCAGTCCGCTCAGTGCCGCCGTATCGAAGGTCACGAACGGATGGAACGGGTTGCGCTTTAATCCTGCACGGTCGGCTGCGGCATTGGTAAAATTCAGGTCGAAGGTCGCATTGTGGGCCACCATAATGGCGCGATTGCAGCCGTGATCCTTGATCCCCTTGCGCACCAATTTGAAAATGGCATGCAGGGCTTCATATTCATTGACCGCGCCGCGCAGCGGATTCGATGGATCGATACCGTTAAAAGCCAATGCTTCAGGTTGCAGAATGGAACCTTCAAACGGCTCAACGTGGAAATGGAGCGTTTCGTCCTTCTCCAGCCAGCCATTCTCATCCATTTTCAGGGTGACGGCGGCTATTTCCAGTAATGCGTTGGTCTTCGCATCAAAACCGGCGGTTTCCACATCAATTACTACCGGATAAAAACCGCGAAAACGGCTGCTGAGGGCGTTCAGTTCGTTCGATTCAGACATCAGGATCTCATTGGCGAAAAAATGCAGCGCGCATTATGGCAAATTTCACCACGAGATGCAGCAGGGGAAGGGGGAAGAAGGGTGCCATTATGGCACCCCGGAACATTAATCACCCAGGCCGTGGCCAGCGTGCTTGTTCTCAATCAGTTCAATTTTGTAGCCGTCCGGATCTTCTACAAAGGCGATGATGGTGGTGCCGCCTTTAACCGGGCCAGCTTCACGGGTGACATTACCGCCATCATTGCGAATACGATCGCAGGTCGCTGCAACATCATCAACGCCCAGCGCGACGTGGCCGTAAGCGTCGCCCAGGTTGTAGCTGTCTACGCCCCAGTTGTAAGTCAGTTCAATAACAGCGCCTTCGCTCTCATCGGTGTAACCCACAAACGCCAGAGTGTATTTATATTCGGTGTTTTCACTGGTACGCAGCAGGCGCATACCCAGCACTTTGGTATAAAAATCAACGGAACGCTGCAGATCGCCAACGCGAAGCATGGTGTGAAGTAAGCGCATAACATCCTCTTGGTGTAAAACGTCATCATCCGATAACGGGGAAAAAATAAGTATAGCGGCGATTTGCACGCAGGGTAATCAGAAGGCTTTGTCTGCCGGGAAATTCATCAACTTGCGGTGATAAAAGAAAAGGCCGCGCTCAGCGCAGCCTGTTTATCACGCAATCGGGTATCAGCCCGCGAGGGTTGGGTAGTCGGTATAACCCTCCGCGCCGCCGCCGTAGAACAGCTCAGGGCGAGGATCGTTCAGCGGGGCATTTTCACGCAGACGTTCAACCAGATCCGGGTTAGCGATGTACACGCGGCCAAAGGCAGCGGCATCAATCAGCCCTTTTTCGATCAGCTCTTCGGCTTTATCCGCCGTGTAGGCACCTGCACCAACAATTACGCCGGGATACACCGCGCGAATCGCTTTACGGAAGGCTTCGCTGTAAGGCTTGCCACCGGCCCAGTCTGGCTCGGAGATATGCAGATAGGCCAGGTTACGTTTAGCCAGTTCAGCGATGTAATACAGCGCTGCAGCTTCCTGATCTTCACCGTTGTCCAGGCCGTTGAATGGGCCCAGCGGAGAAATACGGATACCAATACGATCCGCGCTCCAGCCTGCGATCGCGGCATCAACCACTTCCAGCGCAAAGCGGGTGCGGTTCTCAACGCTGCCGCCATAGATATCGCTACGCTGGTTGGAGGCCGGGGACAGGAACTGGTGGATTAAGTAACCGTGCGCAGAGTGCAGTTCAACCAGATCGAAATCGGCTTCACGGGCATTCTCCACCGCCTTGCGGAAATCAGCGACGACGCCCGCAATCTCATCCAGCTCAAGGGCACGCGGTGTGGACGTCGCTTCACGGATAGCCTGACCTTGCTCATCACGCAACGAGGTGCGGGTTTCTGCATTGATAGCAGAAGAGGAGATCGGCGCTTTGCCTTCTGGCTGCACGCTGGTATGCGAAATACGGCCGGTGTGCCACAGCTGCACTGCGCTGTGGCCGCCTTCCTGATGGATACCGGCGTTAATCGCTTTCCAGGCAGCAATCTGTTCGGAAGAGTGCAGGCCAGGCGCACCGGCATAGCCTTTGGCCTGGGCAGAAATTTGGGTTGCTTCAGAGATGATCAGTCCGGCACTGGCGCGTTGGCGATAGTATTCGCCCATTAACGGCGTTGGGACATCACCCGGTTCAATGCTACGCAGGCGAGTCAGTGGCGCCATAAATACGCGGTTCGGAACGGTAATCGCACCCAATTTTAACGGGGTAAACAGCTTCTTCAATTCCATTACTTACTCCTGGTAGACCGGTCGACTAGTCATGGTGTTTTTTTTAATGTGGTTCTGGCAGCATCCGCGTCATCTCCTGCCACGCATTCACCAGCGGCGAACTGTCACGGGAGATTTTACTTTGCAGACTGGCACCCAGCCACAGCATATAAAGATTCTGTGCGCAGGCTTCAGAGGCGTTGACCAGAGTCAGTGTTCCTTGCTGCACCGCACGTTCAACTGCCTGCGTTAGCGAGGCGATCAGCGCTTTAGAACCCGCATCAAGTGCGATACGCATGGGTTCCGACAGATCGCACACTTCGGCTGACAGCTTTACTGATAAGCAACCTGCGAAGGCACTTTCCTGACAGAAAGTATTCAACGATTGCTGGTAATAGTCGAGGATGCGTTGGCGTTGATTGCCTTGATGATCATCCAAAAACGCCTGAAGACGTTGATGATAAACGGCAAAATAACGTTCAAGCATCGCTACTCCAAACGCCTCTTTTGAGGGGAAGTAGTGATAAAACGATCCTTTTGGCACTTCAGCCACTTTCAACAGCTCAATCAATCCCATGCCATTGAAGCCGCGCTGTACGCACAACTGTTCTCCGGTAAGCAGGATATGTTCTCGAGTGTCGGATCGAATCGTTTTCATGGCGCAAAGAGTAACAGACCGATCGGTCTGTTACAAATCGGCCGGGTTCCGCCCGGCACAAACTGCTCATCTCAGCACCAGGGTGTGTGGGTATTGGATAAAAAAACGGCGCTCAGACTTGCAGACAACCGATAACCGATCTTCAATAGAGGCATTGCATCCATCAGGAGGGGCAGTGGCAGAACAACTTGAGTTTTTCCCGGTGCCAAGTCCCTGTCGGGGGATTTGCCAGTCAGACCAACGCGGATATTGTCGCGGTTGCCTGCGCAGTCGTGACGAGCGATTCAACTGGATGAAGTTTTCCGATGCGCAAAAGCGGGAGGTTATTCGCCTCTGCCGCCAGCGTTTTCTGCGCCTGCAACGGGCCGGGAAAGTGGATTTGCCGGAAGAACCCGAGCAGCCGACGCTGTTTTAGGTCGGGACTCACCAAGCTGATGTCTTACGCAGGTGCGCGCGCGCCTTCTGGCAGCGCCTGCTGAAGTTGCGATAGTGAACAGAATAACCGCCAGATAATCCCCGCCAGCTCCGTTTCTCGTGCTCCGCCTTCCGCCGCTAACGACGTCACCATCGTCTGCAATTCATCCAGCGTTTCGCTCAATGAACTGTGATGAACGCCACGCTCGCTGATAATTTGATGGAGATCGCGCAGGGTGGCATCGCGCATCCTCAGCAATGTCGGGGAATCGGAATCCCATTCCCGCAGTTGCCAGACAATATGCGAACAGTTAAGCAATACCACACCCCAGCGTAATAACCATAGCCTGGCCTGATCGTCCCGGCTGCTGTTTAGCTGATTGATGCGGTGATAAATCAACGATTCGAAACTGCTCTGGCTGAGGTGGGGACGGCGGCTGAGCTGGTCAAGAAATTCCCGACGCAGTGCGCGGATATGCCGGCGGCTGCGGCGCTTATCAGAACTGGGACGCAGGATCTGGAACGCCAGCCACGCCAGCATCACGCCGCACACCTTGGCGATATTGTCATTCAGGAAAGACTGATAGTCGTAGGTAGGCGGATTAGTGACGGCGAGGAAAGAACCGCCAAACACAATCAGCTGTGCCCACAGGCTGGCCCGTTTCTTTTGCTGCAACTTAAACAGCTGCAGCGTAATTAGCAACGGGAACAGGAAAATCAAAAACTGCCACAGCACGCTGACCTGCACCATCAGACCAAATTTGATGATAAAGCTGAACACGGACAATAGCATCAACGTTTTTAACAGTAAGGAAACGCTGTTGGTAGGTGAAGGCACCGACGAGTAAAGCACACAGCTGATCGCCGCTAAGGTGATGGCGGCATCCCCGGAATCCCACTGTGTGGTGATGGTAAACGCGCACCCGAGCATGATGACCACGAAGGTTCTTAGTGCACTCCAGCTGGCTTCGGCGCTGTCGGTATGGCGGGCAAGGGCTGGGACGGCAGGCGGCGACAGGCTGGTGTCAGCATCTGCCCGTTCAAATAAACGCAGCCAGCGGCTGATATTCAGGTACATCCAGCAGAAGTAGCGCAAGCGGTGCCAGAAAGCCTGATGGCGGTAATCGCCTTTATCGCCTGGCGCCGCCGCGCTAAGGATCTGCGCCAGGCGGTATTTACTGCAGTCACTTTTTGCCAGCTCGTTAAGCAACTCATGCATTGCGGTAAACAGCACTTCTGGCGGTTCGGGCCAGTTCAACAGCATGCGCCGCAGGCTGGAGATCACGCTGGTCATGCGCAGCTGCTGGTGCAGCACATAATTCAGCACGTTGTTCTGTCGCCGGAAGCGGTAGTGGCTCCAGAACGCCTGAATGCGCAGCAAATTCATGGTCAGGATTTGGCTGATCACACTTTCGTGGGCACTACGCACATTGTCTGTGGTTTCCTTTTGCAGCAGTAATCCGGCATGTTCCAGCAGCTTGGTGTGCATTTCGTTCAATGACTTAATCAACGCATCGCCATCTGAGGTGCTGGGCAGGACCATCATCATCAGCCCGCCGCACAAAATGCCGGAGATCACCTCACACACCCTGGCCTGGGTGATATCCCACAGATCGTTGATGTCGGTGATATTCACCGTAGTGAAAGCAATGATGGCGGCAGTGTATCCCGCCAGCGAGAAGGCATAGGCGACGTTATTGTGATAATGGTTGGCAATCCAGGTACAGAGCGCCAGCCATGCGGACATTGCCAGCGCGAACAGCCACGGTTCATTCAAGGTGTGACCGGCAATCAGCAACGCGGCGCTGGCACCCAGCAGGCTGCCGGCAATACGGCCAAGGCTTTTACTGATCACGCCACCGACGGTAGGAAAGCTGACCACCGCGGCGGAGGTCATTGCCCAGTAGGGTTCATCGAGCTGCAGACCATAAGCTATGCTCAGCGCCAGACACATGGCGATGGCGTTACGTAAGGCGTAACGCCACTGACCGCCGGTCGCTTTTATCCATGGCAGATTCTGCCATTCCAGCCAGCTCAGGTTCATGGCTGAACAGAAACGGTGCAGGTGGTGCCAGCGACCAGCGGCAGATCTTTCGGAACGTCAGTCAGGCGGATACGCACCGGCACGCGCTGCGCCAGGCGCACCCAGGGAACGTTGGGTTTGATATCGGGCACCAGGCCGCTGTCTGTCTCCACGCTCTGGTCATAGATTGCGCGACCAATACTTTCGACTTCGCCCTGCAGTTCGCGATCGTCGCTATACAGCCTGATAGAGGCTTTGTAGCCGGGACGAATATGACGCAGCTTGGTTTCTTCGAAGTAGCCCATGACATAGAACGAGTGGCTGTCGACCAGCGCGAAAACCGGCGTGCCGCTGGTGGCATAGTTGCCCGGGCGGATCACCAGATTGCTGATCCAGCCATCTGTCGGCGCGGTAATTTGGGTCTGAGACAGGTTCCAGTTGGCCTGGTCCAGCTCTGCCTGAGCGGCTTTGGCTGCGGCATCCATTCCTTTAGCCGTCAGGTTGGCGGCATCCAGGTCTTCGGCGGAAATGACATTGCGCGGCAGGCTCTGGCGACGACGCGCCTCGTGCTGCGCTTTGACTAAGTCAGACTGCGCCTTTGCTAATTGAGATTGAGCATTTAACACGGCGATGCGAAAGGGTTCATCATCCAGCACTAAGAGTTTGGTGCCCTTGGTGACAAACTGATTGTCTTTGACCAGCAGTTGCTCAATGCGGCCAGATACCTGCGGCGTAATGTTTACCAGTTCGGCGCGAACTTTGCCGTCACGCGTCCAGGGCGACTGCATGTAATAGTTCCACAGCCACCAGCCGGCAAGCAGGGCAGCGGCAAAGAAGATTACCGTGGAAAAATATTTTAAGGTGCTGAATTTCATGCGATCACCAGGAGATAAGCAGCCACAGCGAAGCGCTGACGCAGAGAATAAAAAGGGAGAGGTCTAACAGCGTGGGATGCCAGATTTCGCCTGAATAGATCCAGCCTCGCAGCAGCGGATGGAGCAGCAACCAGATGAAAAAGCCCAGCAGCACGGCCTTGAACAGCGGTGGAAAATAGACCGAAGCACCGAACACCAAATCGGTTAGCGGTGATGGAGATGAAAAATGTGCGTTATCCACGGAAGAAATCCTTCTTGCCTGGCCGTTAACGGCGCCGGGTAATCAATACGTTTCATGACGGATGAATTTGTATTTTGTCCTGTAAACTCGCAGAATAGTCTAAAATGAGGCTTAATAGCTAGCAAGCTAATTATAAGGAGATGAAATTGGATACCCCTTTAGGATCAGACCTCTCGCGATTGGTGCGTATCTGGCGGTCATTGATTGACCAACGCCTTAAACCACTGGAACTGACACAGACGCACTGGGTAACGCTGCACAATATACACCAGTTGCCACCGGATCAGTCTCAGATCCAACTGGCCAAAGCGATTGGCATCGAGCAACCTTCACTGGTCCGCACGCTGGATCAGCTGGAAGAGAAGGGGCTGATTACCCGCACAACCTGCGCAAGCGACCGACGTGCGAAGCGTATCAAACTGACGGTGGAAGCTGCGCCGGTTATCACCCAGGTTGAGCATGTGATTGATGCGACCCGTGATGATATTTTGTCTGGTATCTCACAAAGCGAGATAGACAAGATGGTGACGTTGATTGCCCGTCTGGAAAAGAACATTCTCGAACTGCAAAATCGGGATGAATAAAAAAACCGGCAATTGCCGGTTTTTTTATCACTTAGCGTGGTGAAACGGTGACCTGGCTACCATTTGACGCCATGGTCACACGCTGACCAACAGCATAACGGCTGGCCGCTTGTTTCTGAACCACCATGATGGTGTTGCCATCATCCTTACGGATTTCCAGCTCAACACCCTGCGATTTATTGACCGCGCCCTGCACGCCCTGACCCGCAACGCCACCGGCAACAGCACCTGCGGCAGTCGCCAGACTGCGACCCGTACCGCCACCCAGCGTATTACCGAGGAAGCCACCGAGCACGGCACCGCCGATTGCGCCAATCACATTACTCTCATCACCGCCCTGGATTTGTACCGGACGTACGGAAACCAGCGTACCGTAAGTGACGTTCTGCACCTGCTTGGCTTCTGAGGCGCTGTAAACATCGCCAGAGAGCGTGTCAGTGTTGGTGCATCCTGCCAAAGTCACGCCGGTCAGTGCCACGATTAATAAGCGCTTTATCATCGTTAAAACTCCTTAGTTATCCATTAGCTGCCGTCAGCTGTGCAGCGATCAATAGGGTAATTATATGTTACGAGCCGAAGATTCGGGGAAAAAAACTGCTGAGATAAGTGTACCGCAGCACGAATAAACCCTGACTCAATCAGCTGCAAAATTGACTCAACCACGCCAGAAAACGCTACAGGCTCCAAAAATGGCTAGTTAATCATAGAATTGCCTGGCTAATTTTGCGAGGCTATAAGCAGGATCCTTTTTACACCTAAACCAGGTAAGGCGAAACCATGAGATCAGGACGTTATATCGGCGTTATGTCCGGAACCAGCCTGGATGGCATTGACGTGGTGCTGGCGGCGATAGATGAGCGGATGGTGGCGCAGCAGGCCAGCTATTGTCATCCGCTGCCTGCCGGCTTGCGTCAGGCAATTTTATCCATCTGCCAGGGGCAGTCGTTAACCCTGTCACAGCTTGGACAAATCGATACGCAGTTAGGAAGAGTATTTGCCGAAGCGGTTCTAACCCTCATCCAGCGTGAAGGGTTAGAGCGTGAGGACATCACTGCCATTGGTTGCCACGGACAGACCGTCTGGCACGAACCGCAGGGCGAGGCGCCAAACACGCTGCAAATTGGCGATAATAACCAGATTGTTGCCGCCACCGGGATCACCGTGGTGGGCGACTTCCGCCGTCGCGATATGGCCTTAGGCGGACAGGGCGCGCCGCTGGTCCCCGCCTTCCACCAGGCGATCCTGATGCATCCCGAAGAGCGCCGGATGGTGCTGAACATTGGCGGTATTGCCAACCTGTCGTTGCTAATACCGGGCAAGCCCATCGGCGGCTACGATACCGGTCCGGGCAATATGCTGCTGGACGCGTGGATCTGGCGCCATCATCAGAAAAGCTACGACAAAGACGGCGAATGGGGCGGTCAGGGCAGCGTGGTCATGCCGCTGTTGCAACAGATGCTGGCCGATCCGTGGTTTGCGTTGCCGGCACCGAAATCTACCGGCCGTGAGTATTTCAATTTGAGCTGGGTCGAACAACAGCTCTCGCTGTTCCCGGGTCTGCAACCACAGGATGTTCAGGCCACGCTGGTGGAACTGACGGCCACTACCATTGCCGAACAGGTGATGCTGAGTGGCGGATGTGAACGCTTGTTGGTCTGCGGCGGCGGTAGCCGCAACCTGATGCTGATGTCACGTTTGGCATCTTTGCTGCCGGGAACCGAAGTGGGCACCACCGATGAAGCCGGGATCAGCGGCGATGATATGGAAGCACTGGCGTTTGCCTGGCTGGCCTATCGCACGCTTTCAGGTCTGCCCGGCAATCTGCCGTCCGTCACGGGCGCCAGAGAAGCCTCGGTGCTTGGGGCGATCTATCCGGCTAATCCAGGCCATTACCGCTAAACACTGTCCACCGGAGAGAAAATGAAACGCATTTTGTTAGTCACTACTGCGGCGTTGTTGTCAGGCTGCAGCTATTTCCACGCTGAGCCGGAACAACTGAAAACCCTGCATTACACCTGCGGCACCTTACCGTTAACGGTCAGCCTTGATAATGCGCGTCAGGAGGTTAACCTTATCCTTGATGGCAATCCGCTGACCTTAAAACAGCAGGAGGCCGCTTCCGGCACGCGTTACAGTGACGGGAAATATGTTTTCTGGTCGAAAGGTGACGGCGCATTTATCGAGCGTAACGATAAAATCATCATCAATGACTGTCGTCTGGACGCCAGTTAAGCCGTTGAAACCCATTGGGATCGGGCGCACAATGTTCCCTCCCCCTGTCAGCAGAAGCCTGAGCGATGAACGAGAGTGATAACCTGCAGCAGATTGCCCATCTGCGCCGTGAATATACCCGTGGCGGCCTGCGCCGTAACGATCTGCCTGCCGATCCGCTGGCGCTGTTTGAACACTGGCTGGGCCAGGCGGTGGACGCCCAGCTGCCGGATCCGACGGCAATGAGCGTGGCCACCGTTGACGAGCACGGCCAGCCTTATCAGCGCATCGTGCTGCTGAAGCATTTCGATCCGCGTGGCATGGTGTTCTACACCAACCTCGGCAGTCGGAAAGCGCATCATCTGGAAGCCAATCCGCGCATCAGCCTGCTGTTTCCCTGGCACATGCTGGAGCGACAGGTAATGGTGCTCGGCACGGTGGAAAAGCTGTCGATGATTGAGGTGCTGAAATACTTCCACAGCCGTCCGCGTGAAAGCCAGATCGGTGCCTGGGTGTCAAAACAGTCCAGCCGCATTTCTGCCCGTGGCGTGCTGGAAGGCAAATTCCTCGAGCTGAAGCAAAAGTTCCAGCAGGGCGATGTGCCCCTGCCGAGTTTTTGGGGCGGATACCGCATCAAAATTGACTCAATGGAGTTCTGGCAGGGCGGTGAACATCGCCTCCATGACCGTTTTTTCTACCAGCGTGATGCTGACGGCTGGAAAATCGACCGACTCGCCCCGTAATTCCGCGAAATAATCCCGTTAAGCGCTGGCACAGAGTGCGTCAGCGCTTTATTCTATATGCCTTATTTTTTCTTCCGCGAGTCAGCGGAAAGCTGTGTACCAGCTAAGGTGCAGACTTTTCTACATGGAGTCACAGATGGCCAGCAGTAACCTGATCAAACAATTGCAAGAGCGTGGGCTGGTAGCCCAGGTAACGGATGAAGACGCGTTAGCAGAACGACTGGCGCAAGGGCCAATCGCGCTGTATTGCGGCTTCGATCCGACTGCCGACAGCTTGCATTTGGGCCATTTGGTGCCGTTACTCTGCCTGAAACGCTTCCAGGATGCCGGTCACCGTCCGGTGGCGCTGGTGGGCGGCGCCACCGGCCTGATCGGCGATCCGAGCTTCAAGGCGGATGAGCGTAAGCTCAACACCAGCGAAACGGTCGGCGAGTGGGTCGAGAAAATTCGTCACCAGGTTGCACCGTTCCTCGACTTCGACTGTGGCGATAACAGCGCGATTGCGGCCAATAACTACGACTGGTTCGGCAACATGAACGTGCTGACCTTCCTGCGTGATATCGGCAAGCACTTCTCCGTTAACCAGATGATCAATAAAGAAGCGGTTAAGCAGCGTCTGAACCGTGACGATCAGGGCATCTCGTTCACCGAATTCTCTTACAACCTGTTGCAGGGTTATGACTTTGCCTGTCTGAACGAGCGTCACGGCGTGGCGCTGCAGATTGGCGGCTCCGATCAGTGGGGCAATATCACCTCCGGTATCGATTTGACCCGTCGCCTGCATCAGAATCAGGTCTTTGGCCTGACGGTTCCGCTGATCACCAAATCGGACGGCACCAAATTCGGTAAAACCGAAGGCGGCGCGGTGTGGCTGGATGCCAGCAAAACCAGCCCGTACAAGTTCTACCAGTTCTGGATCAACACCGCTGACGCCGACGTCTATCGCTTCCTGAAATTCTTCACCTTTATGAGCCTGGAAGAGATCAACGCGCTGGAAGAAGAAGACAAAAGCAGTGGCAAAGCCCCACGCGCGCAGTATGTGCTGGCGGAGCAGGTCACCCGTCTGGTTCACGGCGAGGAAGGTCTGGCCGCGGCAGAACGTATTACCAAAAGCCTGTTCTCTGGATCGCTGAGCGAAATGACCGAGGCCGACTTTGAACAGCTGGCGCAGGACGGCATTCCGTTTGTGGCGCTGGAGCGCGGTCAGGATCTTCAGCAGGCGATGGTCGATGGCGATCTGGCCCCGTCACGCGGTCAGGCGCGAAAGTTGATCGAGTCCAAAGCGGTCAGCATCAACGGCGAGCCGCAGTTGAGCGCTGAATATACCTTTGCCGAGACCGACCGCCTGTTTGACCGCTTTACGCTGCTGCGTCGCGGCAAGAAAAACTACTGTCTGATCGTCTGGAACTAATAAAACAACCTCTATCAGGCCGGCTTGTCCGGCCTTTATTTTTGGCAGGGTTCAGGTTTCGCTATGAAAAACATACTTTCTATTCAATCCCATACCGTTTTTGGTCATGCCGGAAACAGTGCTTCCGAATTCCCTATGCGCCGTCTGGGCGCAAACGTTTGGCCGCTGAACACCGTGCAGTTTTCTAACCATACGCAATACGGCAAATGGGCCGGCATGGTCATGCCGGCCACGCATCTGACGGAGATTGTGAAGGGGATTGCCGATATCGATCGGCTGAAGACCTGCGATGCGGTATTGAGCGGCTATCTGGGTTCCGAAGAGCAGGGCGAAGAGATTATGGAGATCGTCCGTCTGGTGAAAGCGGCCAATCCGGATGCGTTGTATTTCTGCGATCCGGTGATGGGACATCCGGAAAAAGGCTGCATCGTGGCACCTGGCGTGGCCGAGTTTCATACCAAAGTGGCGATGCCCGCCAGCGATATCATCGCACCGAACCTGATCGAGCTCGAAATCCTCAGTGGCCACCCGGTCAATAACGTTGAGGAAGCGGTCGCCACGGCGCGCGAACTGATTGCTCAGGGACCGAAACTGGTGCTGATCAAGCATCTGGCCAGGGCCGGACAGCGCAGCGATCGCTTTGAGATGCTGCTGGTCACTGCGGATGAAGCCTGGCATATCAGCCGTCCGCTGATCGATTTTGGCGTGCGTCAGCCGGTTGGCGTGGGTGATTTGACCAGCGGCCTGCTGCTGGTGGATATCCTGCAGGGTAAATCGCTGCGCGAGGCGCTGGAGCATATCACTGCAGCGGTGTATGAAGTGATGCTGAAAACCCACGAGATGGGCGAATATGAGCTGCAGCTGGTTGCGGCACAGGATGCCATTGCCAATCCACAGCAGCATTTTGGTGCGATGAAGCTCTGATCGTTTTACCCCTCAGCCGCCATCGCTGAGGGGAATATCTGCTGAATGTCCGATCACATCCCTTCGGCCTTCAGCGCCGCTTCTACCGCTGGGCGTTCTGCAACCCGCGTAAACCAGCTTTCCAGCTCATCAAAACCCGCCAGATCCAGCTTTAGGGCTTTTGCCCAACGCACCATGGTAAACAGATAGGCATCCGCCACGCAAAACTTCAGCCCCATCAGCCACTGTTTTCCTTCCAGTTGCTGATTCACCCAGCTGAACTTGCCGCGCAGTTTCTCGCGCAGCTGAGTTTTGTACGCTTCGGGAGTCGCCGATCCAAACAGTGGGCTAATGGTTTTATGCAGCTCGGTGGCAATAAAGTTCAGCCATTCGACGGTCTGATAACGCGTCAGGTGACCGGTGGGGGCCAGAAGATGGCGGTCGGGTTTCAGGTCCGCCAGGTACTGAACGATGGCAACCCCTTCGGTCAGCACGGTGCCGTCATCCAGCAACAGCGCCGGGACCTGGCCCTTCGGATTGGTGAGCAGATAGTCTTCCTGCTGCTCGGTTTTCTTGCTCTGCAAATCGACGGCGACCAGCGTAAAATCGAGGCCGGATTCCTGCAGGACGATATGCGGAGATAGCGAACAGGCGCCAGCTTTATAATACAGTTTCATCGGTGCTCCTTTAGCTCAGTGGCAAAAGATCTTCCAAGCTTAATGCTGGCTGGCGAAAAAGTCAGCGCCCGGCGGCGCACTTCTGCAAACTATCTGGCTGATTTTTAGCCCACCTCAGACTGTCGAATGAAAACAGGGCAACGTCGGAAGCGTTTCACGCGCCATGTTCCAGAAAGCCCGCACGCGGGCAGGCATATACTTCAAATTCTGCGTAACCAGCTGAACCGGCAGGCCTGGCGGCCGGTAATCGGCTAACACCTCACAAAGCAGCCCCTGCTGCAGCTCTTCGAACGCCTGATAGGAGAGCAGACGGGTGATCCCTTTGCCTGCACGCGCTGCAATCAGCTGCGTTTCCACTTCATTCACCATCATCGCCGGCTGGATGCGCACCCGCTCCTGATTTTCCGGTGGGCCAAACCGCCATTCCCTGCTGGAACTGATCGAGGTGCCCGCAATCAGCAGGTGATTAACCAAATCGCCGGGCGAAACCGGCGTGCCTGCTGTTGCCAGATAGGCCGGGCTGGCTAACACAATGCGCTGCACGCTACCGACTTCCACGGCAACCAGCGAGGAGTCGCGCAGCTGCCCAATGCGGACTGCCATATCCAGCCCCTGTTCAATCAGGTCCTGATAGCTGTCGTTCAGCAGAAGCTCAATTTGAATATCGGGATAGCTGTCGAGAAACTGCATCACCAGCGGCGCAATGTGCTTTCTGCCAAACTGTACGGGTGCCGTCACGCGTAACAGCCCGGTTAATTGGGTGCGCGCGGCATCCTGGAGCGCCAGCGTATAGTCGTTAAGCAGGGTTTTGGCGCGTTCAAACAGCACCAGGCCCGCGGGCGTCGGCGAAAGGTGTCGGGTAGTTCGCTCAATCAGGCTGGCGTCAAATCGGCTCTCCAGAGAAGCCAGCGCGCGGGTAATGGCCGGCGGAGAACGGCGCAGCTTTCGCGCCGCGCCCGCCAGGCTGCCTTGCTGAACCACGGCAACAAACACTTCAAGCTCATCCAGTTTGTCCATGATTATTCCGGTAAATGAAATTATGAATTGCCATATTGCAAGTTTTCCCTCGTTTATCGCAAGAGTAAGCTTATCGAAACCCTAAAGGAGACGCTCATGACCGCTTTAACGTTGTACACCACACCGCTTTCCGGCCACGGCCACCGCGTTAAATTACTGCTCACGCTGCTGAACTTGCCGTTTGAAGAACGAGAGGCCGGTGCAGAGCAACGTAAAACGGCCGAGTTCCTGGCGGTCAATCCCTTCGGGCAGGTACCGGTGCTGATCGATGAGGACACGGCGATTGTCGACAGCAACGCCATTTTGATTTGGCTGGTGAAGCGCTATGCGCCAGACAGCCAGTGGTTGCCAAAGGATCTCAAACAGGAAGTGGAAGTCCATCAGTGGCTGGCGAAAGCCGCAGGCGAGATCCGCTATGGCGTGGCGTCGGCCAGGCTGATCAAACAGTTTTCCACGCCGGAGAACTACGACTCGGCAAAGAGCGTCGCGGCGAAATTCCTGCCACAGATGGCGCAACACCTCAGCGACAGGCGTTGGCTGGTGGGTGAGCAGGCGACGCTGGCCGATGTGGCCTGTTACGCCTACGTTGCCTGTGCGCCGGAAGGGGGCATCACTCTGACGCCGTTCCCAGCCATTCAACGCTGGATAAAGCAGGTTGAGGCACTCCCGGGATTTGTTGGCCTGCCTCCGCTGCCGATCCCTGAGGCAGGTTAATCATGTTCCACCCGGGTGAACGGCTGGCACAACAAAAGGCGGGGTATCGTGAGGTGCGGGCAGCCGTCTACCTGGCCATGCCCGATCATCACCGGCAATTTTATGCCGGTCTGACGGCCTTCTACTTATCGGCGCTGGATGAGAAGGGCTTCCCCGTCGCGATGCGAGTGCAGGGAGCCGCAGGTTTTCTTCACAGCAACGACGGATCGAGGCTGGATATTTCGCTGGCGGCAATTGCCAACGCGCCACTGTTACCGACCCTAAAGCCGGGAATGCCCGTTGGCGGGCTGGGGATCGACTTCTCGAACAGAAGGCGCAACCGGGTGAATGGCGTGGTGGAGGCGGTTAACGATCGGCAGATCAGTATCCGCGTACTGGAGAGTTTCGGGAACTGTCCGAAGTATATCCAACGGCGGGATATACCGGACGGGGGCGAAGGGCGCGTGCAGCACGTCGAGGTTGAACCTTTGCAGGCACTGGATGCCGATGCCCGCTATCTGATTGCCGCCACCGACACCTTTTTTGTTGCCAGTTATGCCCAGCGCGAAAATGGCGTTGGCGGTGTGGATATTTCGCACCGGGGAGGCCTGTCAGGCTTTATCACCGTGCAGCAGGGTAAATTACGCATCCCGGACTACAGCGGTAACCGCTATATGAACACGCTGGGCAATTTGCTGGTTGAACCGCGATGCGCACTGCTGCTGATGGACTTTCATCAGGGCGCTGCGCTGCATATTCAGGGACGGGCCGAAATTGAGTGGCAGTCACCCGCACAGGGGCTGACCGAACGTTACTGGCAGGTTGAGGTTGAAAACGTCACCCGCCTGCGTCAGCTGTTTCCTGCTGCCGGACTGCGGGTGGAGTTTGCTGACTCCTCCCTGGCCGCCGGATAACGGGCATAAAAAAGGGCGACATCACGTCGCCCTTATTCGCTTAACCACGTTGTATTAGATCTTGGCTTCTTTCAGCTCAGACTGTTGGTCGTCCTGCGTCATGCGGTTCAGCTTAGGCGCGGTCAGCAGCATCAGAATAGCAATCACCCCGGTTGCCACCCCAATCTGCAAGAACACATCGCCGTAAACGTGGAGCGACTGCAGTGGGTCGGTGATATTTTCCGGCACCGCCATCAGATTCGCTACTTTACCGGCAATCATCGCTGCTCCGGCAGTGGTCAGGAACCATGAACCCATAATAAAGCCCATCAGACGCTGCGGCACCAGTTGCGCCACCATCGCCAGCCCCAGGCCGGAAATCATCAGCTCGCCGACGCTCTGCAGCGCATAGCTGAGGATCAGCCAGTTAACGGAAACGATGCCCATCTGGTTAGCGAATTTCGCGCCCATTGGCAGCACCAGGAAAGCGGCGGAGCAGAGGATCATCCCCAGCGCAAACTTGTGCGGCATCGGCATGCGATCGCCCATCTTGTTGTAGATCGCGGCCAGAATCGGGCTGAAAATCATGATCCAGAACGGGTTCAGGGCCTGGAACTGCTCCGGCTCAAACGTGATACCGAGGATGCTGTGCTCAACGTTGCGGATGGCAAAGAAGTTCAGCGAGGTTGGCATCTGCATATACAGAACAAAGAACACCACTGCTTGTACCATCAGGATGAAAGCGACAATCATCTTACGACGGGCCGCCCCTTTCATAGCGAAGGCTTCTTTGGCAAAAATCAACACGATACCGACAGCAATCACGGCCAGCACCAGGCGCGCGATGCCCTGGTTGTGTAACAACCAGGTCGCCAGCACTACCAGCGCGGCGACACCGACCAGCGTTGCCAGCAGTTTGCCGAAATGCAGCGGCTGGAAGTCAGGCTTGGAGCCGTAATTCTTCACCCACTTGCGGAACATCATAAAGTTGACCAGCGTCAGCAACATGCCCACAAACGACAGGGAGAACGCCACGCTCCAGCCAAATTTCGCGGCCAGCCACGGGGTGGCGAGCATAGAGAAGAAGGAGCCGATGTTGATCGCCATGTAATACATGGTGAACGCGCCATCCAGACGGGGATCGTCTTTGTCATAGCAGGTTGAAAGCAGGGAGGACGGGTTGGCTTTAAACAGGCCGTTACCGACGGCAATGGTTGCCATGCCGATATACACCAGGCCGACGTCATGACCTGACCAGGCGACCAGCGCGTAGCCCAGAGCCAGAACCAGCGTACCCAAAACGATAACGCGTTTGGTGCCCAGCACTTTATCGCCCAGCCAGCCGCCGACGGCAACCAGACCGTAAACCAGCGCACTGAACGAGGAGAACAGGGTGATCGAGTCGGCTTCTGACATACCCAGCTGTTTCACCAGGTAGACGGCCATGATGCCTTGCAGGCCGTAATAACCGAAGCGTTCCCACAGTTCGACTGAGAAGATCAGGTAGAACGATTTAGGTTGCTTGAACGCATTGAGGCTGCTTGCCTCGGGATGTTTGTTTGCAGTTGACACTGGTACCTCTGGAGTTCGTATCCTGATTCGACATAGAAAATAAGTCGTCGTCATTCAAGGTGGGCATTCGCCGCATGATTATAAGAGTGGAAAAGCGGCGATTAATTTCGCTCATCGGGCCACATCAGGCAAGTGTTTTTTCATATGTCGCCAGCGCGCAGCGCTAAAGTGTTAAAGATAAGTTAAATGCGGTATATTGGTTGATAGCACTGATAAATTAGATAAATGCGATATAAGTCTCTTTAATAAGGCGCAAGTTTATCCAACTGGTGGAATAACCAACTTAGCGCATAAAGATAGAGCAATCTGTCGTTAGAAATTATCTCTGCAATATTAATAACCGTTCAGGCGCTTTTGATCAGTCTTACACACGCGAAAACGTTGAGACGTGCAATTTTAGCGCAAGATGAAGGCGTAAATGTGATTTAGATCACTTTAAAATGACATATTAAAGATTGAAAAATAAGCCTGTTGCCTGTCAAGCCGCTCTCCAGCTGAAATTCCGCATTTTTTCACATTTCATCGTCTTTTTACCCCAATGTGACGTTTCTAACATTTGAAGAAGAGGTCTCTTCACAGACGCTTAACTTATTATTGATTGAACGTTCAATATAAAAAGTCTATAATCCCTGTCATTCAATAGCTAAAACCGATGAAGCACGATGCCAAAAGTTGGAATGAAAGCCATACGTCAGGCGCAATTGATCCGCGCAACGCTGACGGTAATCGACAGGGTGGGACTGGCCGATGCCAGTCTGGCGTTGATTGCCAAAGAGGCCGGGGTCTCGACCGGGATTGTCAGCCACTATTTTGGCGACAAAAATGGTTTGCTGGATGCCTGTATGCGGCAGATCCTTTCCGACTTATACCTGGCAGTCGATCATCATCGTAAACAGGCGGAAGACCAGCCGGCGTCGCAGATTCGCGCCATTATTGATGGCAACTTTGACGTCTCGCAGATTGCCGGGCCGGTGCTGAAAACCTGGCTGGCCTTCTGGACCAACAGCCTGCATCAGCCAGATTTGCAGCGGTTGCAGCGGATTAACGATCGTCGCCTTTATTCGAACCTGACCGCGCAGTTTGCCCGGGTTCTCCCGGCGCAGCAGGCCCGCGATGCGGGTGCCAGCCTCGCGGCACTGATTGACGGCTTGTGGTTGCGTATGACTTTAGCACCGCAGCCGATGGCAAAGGGCGTCGAAAACGCCCGTGCGCTCTGTTATCAAAATCTCGCGTTGTGGCTCAACGCCGCAGCACACTAACCCCCAAAGGAGGATGCATGGCAGATATGCAACGCCGTGGACTTTATACTAATGGCCGTGAAGAACCCGGTCATGGCGAAACATTCACCACCATCAATCCCGCCAATGGCGAAGTGCTGGCTGAGATCACCTCTGCCAGCCAGCAGGATATTGACCGTGCCGTGGCCTCGGCTGAAGCCGGCCAGCGTATCTGGCGTGGCTACACCCCGGTTGAGCGTAGCCGTGTGCTACTGAAAGCGGTTGCGCTGCTGCGTGAACGCAATCAACAGCTGGCGGAGCTGGAAACAGCCGATACCGGTAAGCCCATCAGCGAAACGGCGGCGGTCGATATCGTCACCGGTGCTGACGTGCTGGAATACTACGCCGGTCTGGCCGTTGCGGTAGAGGGCGAATCCATTCCTCTGCGCGACAGCGCGCTGGTGTATACCCGCCGCGAGCCGCTGGGCGTCTGTGCCGGTATTGGCGCGTGGAACTACCCGATTCAGATTGCCCTGTGGAAAAGTGCCCCGGCGCTGGCCACTGGCAACGCGATGATCTTCAAGCCAAGCGAAATCACGCCGTTAAGCGTGCTGGAACTGGCCAAAATCTTTACCGAAGCCGGTTTGCCGGATGGCGTGTTTAACGTGGTTCAGGGCGCAGGCCCGGTCGGCCAGGGTCTGAGCCAGCATCCAAAAATTGCCAAAGTCTCCTTCACCGGTGAAGTGAAAACCGGTAAACGCGTGATGGCGGATGCGGCACTGGCGAACCTCAAATCCGTCACCATGGAACTCGGTGGCAAATCACCGCTGATCGTGTTTGAAGATGCCGAGCTTGAGCGTGCCGTCGACGGCGCGATGATGGCCAACTTCTACAGCAGTGGGCAGGTATGCACTAACGGCACCCGCGTCTTTGTTCATCGTTCGCTGCTGCCGGCCTTTGAAAAGCGCCTGCAGGAAAAAATGGCCGGCATCAAAGCCGGTGACCCGCTGGATCCAGAGGTCAACTTTGGACCGCTGGTCAGCGAAGGGCACTGCCAGAAGGTCGTCTCTTACCTCGATATCGGTAAAAAAGAGGGCGCGCGCGTATTGGCAGGCGGTTCACGTATGACTGACGGCGCGTTCGCCAAAGGGTGCTACGTGGAAGCCACGGTCTTCACCGATTGCACCGATGATATGCGCATCGTGCAGGAAGAGATCTTTGGTCCGGTGATGAGCGTGCTGGTATTTGATGACGAGCAGGAAGTGATCGATCGCGCCAACAACACCGAATACGGTCTGGCAGCGGGTATTTTCACCACCTCGCTGAACCGTGCACATCGTGTGATCCATCAGATGGAAGCGGGGATTTGCTGGGTGAATACCTGGGGCGAATCACCGGCACCTATGCCTGTCGGTGGCTATAAGCAGTCTGGCGTCGGCCGTGAAAACGGACTGGAAACGCTGCACCACTATACCCGCACCAAATCCATCCTGATTGAGATGGGCGAGTATCCTTCCGCGTTCTGATGCGCGCGCTTTTTTTCGCAGTCTGATTTTTTTGCCGCGGCAGTACTGTCGCGGCTATCTGGAGGCTTAATGCAGAAATTTGATTATATTATTATTGGCGCTGGTTCAGCAGGTAACGTACTGGCCACGCGACTGACTGAGGATGCTGACGTATCGGTACTTTTACTGGAAGCGGGCGGGAAAGATCATCGCTGGGACTTCCGTACCCAAATGCCAGCCGCTTTGGCTTACCCGCTGCAGGGTAAACGTTATAACTGGGCGTTTGAAACCGATCCTGAGCCGAAGATGAATAACCGCCGCATGGAATGTGGTCGCGGCAAAGGTCTGGGCGGTTCTTCCCTGATCAACGGCATGTGCTATATCCGCGGCAACGCGATGGATTACGACAACTGGGCCAGCAAGAAAGGGCTGGAAAACTGGTCGTATCTGAACTGCCTGCCGTATTTCCGCAAGGCAGAGAAGCGCGATATCGGCGAGAACGACTATCACGGTGGCGAAGGTTACCTGAGCGTCACCACGCCAAAAGCCGGCAATAATCCGTTGTTCCGCGCCTTTATCGATGCCGCCACTCAGGCCGGCCACCACGAAACGGATGACCTTAACGGTTATCGCCAGGATGGTTTCGGCCCGATGGATCGTACCGTGACCGCTCAGGGCCGCCGTTCCAGCACCGCCAGAGGCTATCTGGACGTGGCCAAGCAGCGTTCAAACCTGACCATCGTCACCCATGCGCAGACGGACCGCATTCTGTTCAGCGGCAAAACGGCTACCGGCGTCAGCTGGTTACGTAACGGCAAAGAAGAGCAGGCGCACGCCACGCGTGAAGTGCTGCTGTGTGCCGGTGCGATTGCCTCACCACAAATCCTGCAGCGTTCCGGTGTCGGCCCTGAAGAGTGGCTGCGCGAGCTGGACATTGACGTGGTGCATGCGTTGCCGGGTGTCGGTCGTAACTTACAGGATCACCTGGAAGTGTACATGCAGTTCCGCTGCAAAAAGCCGGTCAGCCTGTATCCGTCGCTGCAGTGGTGGAACCAGCCGGCTATCGGAGCCGAATGGCTGTTTAACGGCACCGGCATTGGCGCCAGCAACCAGTTTGAAGCCGGTGGCTTTATTCGCAGTGATGACAAGCCAGACTGGCCGGATCTGCAATACCACTTCCTGCCCGTTGCCATCAACTACAACGGCAGCAGCCCGGTAAAAGAGCACGGATTCCAGGCACACGTAGGCCCAATGCGTTCGATGAGCCGTGGCCGCGTCAAGCTGACCTCGAAGCATCCGTATGCCGCGCCGTCGATCTTCTTCAACTACATGTCTGAAGATCGTGACTGGGAAGAATTCCGCAATGCGGTGCGTCTGACGCGTGAAATCATGCAACAGCAGGCGCTTGCCGAATATTGCGGTGAAGAGATCCAGCCGGGTGCGCATGTGCAGAGCGATGAAGATATCGATACCTTTATCCGCGAACATGCAGAGACGGCCTATCACCCCTGCGGCAGCTGCGCGATGGGCAACGACGAGATGGCCGTGGTCGATGCCCAGGGCCGCGTACACGGTATGCAGAACTTGCGTGTGGTCGATGCGTCAATCATGCCGCAGATCACCACCGGCAACCTCAATGCGCCAACGGTGATGATTGCCGAGAAAATGGCGGATCTGATCCGTGGCAAAACGCCGCTGGCGTTGTCCACCGCAGAGTATTACCAGCTGCAGCGTGAACAGGCCGAAGTGGCGGTTGAAGAAGGCATAAAATAATCACTGACTGTCGGAGCAGGGAAAAACCCTGTTAAACAAAGCCGATAGCGAAGAGGGCGGAATGAAAATTCCGCCCTTTTTTTAACCCGCCCGCGATCAATTTTTTCTATAGTAAACCTTTAGTCCATGGACCGACGCTTAACATGACCAAAGCCACCGCCGTCGCTGGGGATCCTGCTGCTGGCGCTGGGCGTGGTGTGCAGCCTGCTGGCATGGCGTCACAGCCTGCAACATGCAACGCCGTTGCTCTCGCTGTCGATGCTGCGCATTCCGACCTTCAGAAGTGCGGTGGTGGGGGGATCCTTCTTCCGTGCCTCGATCAATGCCATCCCGTTCCTGTTACCGCTGCTGTTTCAGCTGAGTTTTGGCTGGAGTGCCGCGCAGGCAGGGTCGATGGTGCTGTGGGTATTTGCCGGGAATCTGGCGATGAAACCGGCAACTACCTGGCTGATGTTCAGATTTGGTTTTAAGCGAATTCTGTTTCTTAACGGGATGCTCAGCATCTTCTCGATTCTGAGCTGCCTGTTTATTACGCCGGCGCAGGGATATTTGTTGATCGCCGCCATTCTGTTTATTGGCGGATTATCGCGGTCGTTGCAGTTCAGCTGTTATAACAGCATGGGATTTGCCGATGTGCCGCGGGAAAAACTGAGTGAAGCCTCGGTGATCTTCAGCATCCTGTTCCAGTTCAGCATGAGCTTTGGCATTGCCATCTCGGCAATGATCCTGCGATTTTCCATGCAGCTGGCCGGACAGACCTCACCCAGCCAGCAGGATATTCATATCGCCTTTGCGGCGATTGCCCTGCTGGTGGTGATGTCGCTGGTGGATGTCTGGCGGCTGGAGAAGAATGCGGGGGAGAAGGACCTGGCAAGGTAAACCGGGGCCGGTCAGACCTCGGTTTTTTCGCCAAACTCGCAGAGGTCTTCAATCAGGCAGGATCCGCAGCGCGGCTTGCGCGCCACGCAGGTATAGCGGCCATGCAGGATAAACCAGTGATGGCAGTCGACCTTGAACTCTTTCGGCACCACCTTCAGCAGCTTCTCTTCAACCAACTCAACGTTCTTGCCTGGCGCAAAATTGGTGCGATTGCAGACGCGGAAAATATGGGTATCGACAGCGATGGTTGGCCAGCCAAAGGCGGTATTCAGCACCACGTTAGCGGTTTTACGGCCCACGCCGGGCAGCGCTTCCAGCGCGGCACGATCTTCCGGCACCACGCCCTGATGCTGTTCGTGCAGGATGCGGCAGGTCTTGATCACGTTCTCGGCTTTGGTATTGAACAGGCCGATGGTTTTGATGTACTCCTTCACCCCATCCACCCCTAACGCCAGCATCGCTTCCGGCGTATTGGCCACCGGATAAAGTTTGGCGGTGGCTTTGTTCACGCTGACATCGGTCGCCTGTGCGGAAAGCAGCACTGCAATCAACAGCTCAAAAGGGGAGGTAAATACCAATTCCGTGGTGGGATGCGGGTCATTGTCCCGCAACCGGCTCAAAATTTGCTGACGTTTGTCCTTATTCACAGCGCGCTCGCTTTCCCTTCTGGCAGGCTTTGGGTTTTCTGAGCGGCTTTCAGCGCCGCACGTGCCTTGAGCTTGTTGTCGATAACGTATTTGGCTGCCAGCAGCATGCCCAGGCCAATAAACGCGCCCGGTGGCAGCATCGCCAACAGCATCGGTGAATCAAAGTGGAACACCTGAATGCGCAGCACTTTCGCCCACGGGCCTAACAGCTGGTCTGCGCCATTGAAAATGGTGCCGTTACCGATGATCTCACGCAGTGAACCCAACACCACCATCACGCTGGTGGCGCCAAGCCCGATGAAACAGCCGTCGAGCGCCGACAGCGCAACGCTGCTTTTCGAGGCAACGGCCTCGGCGCGTCCCACCACGATACAGTTGGTGACGATCAGCGGAATAAAGATCCCTAATGACTGATACAGACCGTAAGCGTAAGCATTGATCAGCATCTGTACGCAGCTCACCACCGCCGCAATGATCATTACGTAGATGGGAATGCGGATATCAGCAGGCACCCAACGCCGTGAAGCCGAGATCGCCGAGTTGGTGCAGGTGAGCACCAGGGTCGTTGCCAGGCCGAGGCCAAGGGCGTTAGTGGCGGTCGAGGTGACTGCCAGCAGGGGACACAGCCCCAGCAGCTGAACCAGCGCGGAGTTATTTTTCCACAGGCCGCCGACAATCAGCGTTTTTGCTTCACTCATTGGACTCTCCACAAGGTGACAGGGAAGCGAGCTTACCCGGCAATGTTTCAATATATAGCGTGGTGCGTTTAGAGGCGTTGACCACCGCACGTGGCGTTATGGTCGCCCCGGTGAACTGATCAAAGGTGCCGCCATCTTTCTTCACCGCAAACTGGGCGTCGTCTTTGCCTTTCAGCTGCACGCCGTTAAAACTGGTGATCCAGTTTGAAATGCGCAGCTCAATTTTATCGCCAAGCCCGGGCGTTTCATGATGTTCTACCACGCGAACGCCAAGCACCTTACCGTTAAAGTCGGCGCCCACAATCATCTTAATGGCTCCAGAATAGCCGTCCGGTGCCGTAGTCTCAACCGCAGCAGCCACCGGCTTGTCATCTTTACGCGCCAGGTAAACGTGCTGAGGCCCCGCGCCCAGCGCCGGATCGGTGACAATGTAACATTCCTGCTGAATGTGGTTGTTGTACAGATCGGTCGGAACCACCTGATCCAGCAAGATTTTTTGCTGGAGTTCAGTCTGATGATCGATGGTTGGCTTGGTGACATTGTTAGTTATTGCCGTCACGCCGGTAGTCACGGCAGCGAAAACCGCCAGCGTGACGCCGTTTTTACGAATCGCATCCAGCATTATTTTTCCTTCCGGTGGCCGTAAACGCGCGGCTGCGTGTAGTAATCAATTAACGGCACGGTGATATTTGCCAGCAACACCGCAAAGGCCACGCCATCCGGATAGCCGCCAAAGCTGCGGATCAGCCACACCAGCAAGCCAATCAACACGCCATACACCAGGCGGCCTTTATTGGTGGTCGATGCGGTGACCGGATCGGTGGCGATAAAGAACGCGCCCAGCATGGTGGCACCGGAGAACAGATGCACCATGGGCGACACCAGGCTGTCCGGCGAGAAGAACCAGCCGACGAAGGAAAACAGCGCCAGCGAGAGCAGCATGCTGACCGGAATGTGCCAGCGAATGCTGTTGGTAAACAGCAGGAACAGGCCGCCGACCAGATAGCCGACGTTGACCCACTGCCAGCCCAGACCGGCAATCACGCCGCTGTAAATCGGCTGTGCGCGTAACTGTTCAGCGCTGTGCCCGGCACGCAGACCGGTTTTAAAGGTATCCAGCGGCGTGGCCTGACTGATGCCATCCACGCCAATCTGCAACTGCTGCATGGTATGGCCAGCCAGCGTATGACCCTGGAAGATCATGCTCAGGGTGTCCATAAAGCCCGGCGTGATCGACTGCAAGGTATCCGGCGGCAACCAGCTGGTCATCTGCACCGGGAAGGAAATCAGCAACACCACATAACCGACCATCGCCGGGTTGAACGGGTTCTGGCCCAATCCGCCATACAGCTGCTTGGCGATCACCACCGCAAACACCGTACCAATCACGATCAGCCACCAGGGGGCCAGCGGGGGAATACTGATCCCCAACAACAGCGCGGTCAGCAGGGCGGAGTTATCGCCGAGGGTTTTAGACAGCGGCAGTTTACGCATTTTCAGGATCGCAGCTTCCGCAGCGACCCCGGCGACGGCGGCAATCAGCACCTGAATCAGGTTACCCCAGCCAAAAAAATACAGCTGTGCGGCAATGCCCGGTAAGGCAGCCAGCAACACCAGCAGCATAATGGTGCTGGTGCTGCGGCGGTTGTGGGTGTAGGGCGAACTTGCGAGTCGAAAAGCCATTTAATCCTCTTGCGTCGATTGCTGCGCCTTGCGCGCTTTTACACGTGCGATGGCCGCCGCCACTGCCGCTTTGCGGGGATCGTCTGAAGGTTCAGACGGCCCTGCGGAATGCGTGTCGTCATGAGCGGCAGCGTGTTCTGGCGCAATATCAGCCTGTTTTACTGGTTCAGACTCAGCCGCCTGTGCCGCTTTCCTGGCTTTAGCTCGGGCGATAGCGGCCGCAACCGCCGCTTTACGCGGGTCGACCGGTTCTTCAGTCTGTTCTGGCGCAGTGACCGGTGCCGCTGGCGCAACATCAGCCTGTTTGACTGGTTCAGATTCAGCCGCCTGTGCCGCTTTCTTCGCTTTAGCACGGGCAATAGCGGCCACAACCGCTGCTTTACGCGGGTCGACCGGTTCTTCAGTCGGCTCAGGCGCAACGGCTTGCGCCACCGGCTCAGCATCGGCTTCTTTCTCGGCGGCCAGCGCGGCTTTTCGGGCTTTCGCCCGCGCCACGGCGGCTTCTACTGCGGCTTTACGCGGGTCGACCGCCGGTTCGGCATCGGCTGACGCCGGTTCAACCTGTGCGGCTTTTTTGGCTTTCGCGCGCGCAATGGCGGCTTCAACCGCCGCTTTACGCGGATCGCCCACCTGACGGGTCGCCGGTTCGGTTTCAGCCTGGCGTTCTGCGCCATGCGCCAGTGCCTGGGCATGGCGTGCAGTGCGTTGGGCGGTTTGAACCGGATTGTCAGCGTCTGCCAGCTGCTGCGCCTCAGCCTCTTTTTTCGCCTTCACGCGGGCTAACGCTGCTTCAACGTTGTCCGCATCGCTGCGGGTGACAGGGCGTTTAGCCTGCTGATGGCGCGCTTCTCGGGCCAGCTTTTCTCGCTCAAGGCGTTCCTGACGCGCTTCAAACCGGGCCTTGGCCTGCGCATTCCGCTCGGCTTCAAGGTCGATGGCGCGGATCTCGGCTTTTTCCTGACGGTAATACTGCACCAGCGGAATATTGCTTGGACAGACGTAGGCACAGGCGCCGCATTCAATGCAGTCGGCGATATTGTGCTCGCGGGCTTTATCGTGATCCTTGCCGCGGCTGTACCAGTACAGCTGCTGAGGGAGCAGGGCGGCCGGGCAGGCATCGGCACAGGCGCTGCAACGAATACAGGATTGCTCTTCTTCGTTGTCGCCCATTTCGTTGGCCGCCGGGGCCAGAATGCAGTTGGTGATCTTCACCACCGGCACATCGAGCGTGGGCAGCGTAAAGCCCATCAACGGGCCACCCATCACCACCATCTGGCCGGATGCCGGACTAAAGTCGGCATTGTGCAGCAGATGGCTGATTGGGGTGCCGAGACGGCCCCAGACGTTGCCGGGTTTGCCGACCGATTCGCCAGTCAGCGTCACCACGCGCTCGGTCAACGGTTCGCCGTTGACGATCGCCCGTTTAACCGCATAGGCGGTGCCGACGTTTTGCATCAGTACGCCAATATCGGTTGAGCGCCCGCCGTGCGGCACTTCCAGCCCGGTCAGAATCTTGGTCAGTTGCTTGGCGCCGCCCGACGGGTATTTGGTCGGCACCACGCGGATCTGAATGTCTTTGGCTTCACCCAGCGCTTTTTTCAGCGCGGCGATGGCTTCAGGCTTGTTATCTTCGATGCCAATCAATACGCGGTCAGATTGCAGCACCCAGGCGAGAATGCGGCTGCCTTCGATCACTTCGTCCGCACAGTCCTGCATCAGACGATCGTCAGCGGTAATGTAGGGTTCGCACTCGGCCGCGTTAACGATCAGCGTACTGACGCCGCGCAAACCGCCCTTAAGCTTGGTGGCCGTAGGGAAACCTGCACCGCCGAGACCGGCCACGCCCGCCTGGTGGATCAGGTTCACAATCTCACTGCGATCGGCCTGACGGTAATCCGCCACCGGCTGAAGATCGCACCAGCGGTCTTCACCGTCAGGCGTAAGATAAATGCACATTTCAGCCAGCGCGGAGGGGTGTGCGGTGATATGCGGGCCAATCGCTTCAATGGTGCCGGAGCTGGGCGCATGGACCGGCAACATCCGGCCACGGCCAAAGGTCAGCGGCTGGCCGCGCAGTACTTTATCGCCTGGGCTTACCAGCAGTTCACCTTCATGGCCGATATGCTGCTTGATCGGGATGATAAAGCGCGCGGGTAAAGGAAGCTGGCGTAAGGGCGTGCCGTTAGACTGGGTTTTCATTTCAGGCGGATGAATACCACCTTCGAAATCCCAGATTGGCTCTTTCTTTAAGAATTTGAACAGATTACGCATGACGTTCCACAGGAATAACTTTGATCGGGATAGTGTTTAGATCCCACTTCCAGCTGGCCGTGGTTGGCGCAACCGGACGCATCTCAATACAGTCAGTTGGGCAAGGGGCCACGCAGAGGTCGCAGCCGGTGCAGACGTCGCTCAGCACGGTATGCATCGCGCGGGTTGCGCCAACGATGGCGTCAACCGGGCAGGCCTGAATGCATTTGGTACAGCCGATGCAGTTCTCTTCGTCAATCCAGGCGACCTTGCGCTCGGGCTCCAGCACCGCTTCGTCACCCAGCGGTTGCGGCTCAATGTTTAATAGCGCAGCCAGTTTCAGCATGGTCTGCTCGCCACCTGGCGCGCACTTGTTGATCATCTCACCGTTGTTGCCCACCGCATCCGCGTAAGGACGGCAGCCAGGATAGCCGCACTGGCCGCACTGGCTCTGCGGCAAAATCGCATCGATCTGCTCAACAATCGGGTCTTCTTCCACTTCAAAACGGCGTGAGGCGTAGCCCAACAGGCCACCAAACACCAGGCCCAACACGCTCAACACAGCAATAGCAATCCACACCGCAGTCATCAGAATTTTACCAACCCGGTGAAGCCCATAAAGGCCAATGCCATCAGACCCGCCGTCACCAGCGCAATCGAGGAGCCTTTAAACGGGGCAGGGACTTCAGCCAGCACCAGACGTTCGCGGATGCCGGCAAACAGCACCATCACCAGCGAGAAGCCCAGCGCGCCGCTAAAGCCAAACAGCGCGGCCTGCAGGAAAGTATGATTGAGGTTAACGCTTAACAACGGCACGCCCAGCACCGCACAGTTGGTGGTGATCAGCGGCAGGAAAATCCCCAGCAGGCGATAAAGGTCGGGGCTGGTTTTGCGCACCACCATCTCGGTGAACTGCACCACTACCGCGATCACCAGGATATAGGCCATCGTGCGCAGGTAAACGAGATCCAGCGGCAGCAGAATAAAGTGGTTTACCAGCCAGGCGCAGATCGAGGCCAGGGTGATAACGAATGTGGTGGCGAGTCCCATGCCAATCGCCGTCTCCAGTTTTTTGGAAACGCCCATAAAGGGACAGAGGCCGAGAAACTTCACCAGAACGAAGTTGTTCACCAGCACTGTGCCAACAAAAAGAAGCAGGTATTCGGTCATGTTTTGGCCTGATAAAAAGAAAGCCGCCTATTATCGAACATTGGCGGCTTTACGACAACAACCCAGCAGTAAGGATATTCCCTAAACGCACGGAGGATTAAATATATGCTGGTTTTTTCGGCTTCACGGCTCAATAAAGGTGGTTTTCACCCGCTGGGAGCGTTTGAAGTACGGCACCAGCACCGCTGCGGCCAGCAGCGCAATCAGTAAGGTTCTGATCGCCGCCGCATCGCTGACCGGCGAAAACGCGAAGGTCTTGATCGCCAGCAGCACGGTGATCAGCAGCCAGATAATGTAATGACGTGGCAGCCGACGTGAGCGTTTGCAAAAAATCCATGTGACCCAAATGCTGTACGCCCAGACCACCAGTGAGGTCAACAGTGAGATACTCCACTGCAGCGTAAACGCATGGGTGTTATTAAACAGGGCGCTACGCAGTTCTGGCGTTAATAACGCGCTCAAATACATGGCCACCACAACGGCACTGGTCAGCATGGTCATAATTAACCAGGCGAGTGGCACCAGAAGCAGTCCGGCAATGCGTGGGGGTGAAGCTGTAGCCACTCTTTAATCCTTTTAAATCGGGTAATAAAGACCGTTTGTGATCCAAACCAGTCATGCACCTTGAGGACCAAAGAGTATACGGAAGGCCAGTTGATTATTGAATGGAAAATTTAGACCACATAGCGCCAGACCGATTTTGGCACGCAACCCAAATCAAACAGACGACCGCCAGAGGTCAGTTCTGCGCGGCGGTGATCGGCAGCGCGATACATATTCGAAATCTCATTATCATCGGTAAGAGAATAATTCAGATGGTCGAACAGCTTTTCCAGCGTTTCAAGCGAGCTCACTTTACGAAACTTCAACAGATAATCTTCGACTGTCATGATGGCCGTTAGGGATAGGGATCAGGAGGCCCAAGTATATGGCTGGCAGGGTTTCTGTCCAGAGGACAAACGAGTAACTGACTGTAAATTCAGACTATAGCCCAGGAATTTTGCGCATTTTTAATCCCATTCGGTCATTCTGCCATCAGCTTCTCTTCCGCTGGCCTGGTGCAGATGTGGTGTGAGTCACAAAACTGTTAATTACCTTCGCCGCTAAAACAACCGCAGCGCGTGACAGAACCTGACGCGGTGTTGTAATCGCTTCCATTGAGGCAATTGTTAAGCGCTTATGTTTATTACAGTTATTTAACATGTCGTGAAAACCCTCCGCGCGTTTTATCCATATCAGCCGCCTGACGTTGCCAGCGGTCAAATCGCGTAACCTCTTTTAATTGTTGTGTTTTGTGAGCGTTGTCGTAAATGTTTGCTTCAGGATAGTCCAGGATTTAGTGGCGTTTGACCCTACACAACCAAATCCCATCAGAGGAAAAATGATCATGTGGAAGCGTTTACTTTTAACCACCCTCATCAGTGCCAGCCTTTCCGGCGCCGCACTGGCTGAATCCATGACGGTCGGTTTCTCACAGGTTGGCTCCGAATCAGGCTGGCGTGCTGCGGAAACCAGCGTGGCGAAAAGCGAGGCCCAGAAGCGCGGGATCACCCTGAAAATTGCTGATGGTCAGCAGAAACAGGAGAACCAGATCAAGGCGGTGCGTTCGTTTATCGCGCAGGGCGTGGATGCGATCTTTATCGCGCCGGTGGTGCAGACAGGTTGGGAGCCGGTGCTTGAAGAAGCGAAAGACGCCAGGATCCCGGTATTCCTGTTAGACCGCGCCATCGTGGTAAAAGACAAGTCGCTGTATATGGCAGTGGTCACTGCGGATAACGTCTACGAAGGTAAGCTGATTGGCGACTGGCTGGTCAAACAGCAGAATGGTAAGCCGTGTAACGTGGTTGAGCTGCAAGGCACCGTTGGCGCCAGCGTCGCCATCGACCGTAAAAAAGGCTTTGCTGAAGCGATCTCCAGCGCGCCTGGCATCAAAATTATTCGTTCTCAGTCCGGTGACTTTACCCGCAGCAAAGGTAAGGAAGTGATGGAAAGCTTTATCAAGGCAGAGAACAACGGCAAAAATATCTGCATGGTGTATGCCCACAATGATGACATGGCCATCGGTGCCATTCAGGCCATCAAAGAAGCCGGCCTCAAGCCAGGCAAAGATATCCTGACCGGTTCAATCGACGGCGTGCCGGACATCTATAAAGCCATGCAGGCTGGCGAAGCGAATGCCAACGTTGAGCTGACGCCAAATATGGCTGGCCCGGCGTTCGATGCGCTGGAGAAATTCAAGAAAGACGGCACCATGCCGCCAAAAATCATCAAAACCGAATCGAAGCTTTATCTGCCTGCCGATGCGCAGTCTCAGTTAGACAAGAAAAAAGGCATGGGTTACTAACCACCGCGCCGCCTGCTCCTCAGGCGGCTTTTTTCATGGTTGAGGCGAAGTCGTATGAACTCCCAGAACACCTCAATGACGCCACTGCTCACCATCAGTGGCGTCAGCAAAGCCTTTCCTGGCGTTAAAGCGCTGGATAATGTCTCTTTTGATGTCCGCCCGGGCGAAATTATGGCGCTGTTGGGGGAAAACGGTGCCGGTAAATCCACCATTATCAAAGTGCTGACCGGCGTCTATAAACGCGACAGTGGCAGCGTGACGCTGGACGGTCAGGCCATCAATCCGCAAAACACCGCTGAAGCGCAGAGCATCGGCATTGGTACCGTGTATCAGGAAGTTAACCTGCTGCCGAATATGTCGGTGGCGGACAATTTGTATATCGGCCGTGAACCGCGCCGCTTTGGTCTGATCGACCGCAAAACCCTGGTGCGTAAGGCCGAGGCATTACTGCACAGCTACGGTTTCGAACTGGATGTCACCCGGCCATTAGGGCAGTACTCGGTGGCGATGCAGCAGATTATTGCCATCTGCCGCGCGGTGGATCTGTCGGCGAAAGTGCTGATCCTCGATGAACCAACCGCCAGTCTCGATGCCAGTGAAGTGGAGATGTTGTTCACGCTGATGAATCAGCTGAAAGCGAAGGGCATGGGGCTGATCTTCGTCACCCACTTTCTCGACCAGGTTTACAAAGTCAGCGACCGCATCACGGTGCTGCGTAACGGCCAGTTCGTTGCCACACGTGATACCCGGGCGCTGCCGCAAATTGAACTGATTAAGCTGATGCTGGGACGTGAACTGCTGGAAACCGCACTGCAACGCGCCGGCAGCACCCTGAAAAGCAATCAGCCAGTGGTGGAGTTTAAGGATTACGGCAAGAAAGGGACCATTGAACCTTTCAGCCTCAGCGTCCGACCGGGCGAAGCGGTGGGTCTGGCCGGATTACTGGGTTCCGGCAGGACAGAAACCGCTGAACTGCTCTTTGGCATCCGCCGCGCCGACAGCGGCACGGCCTGGATCAAAGGCAAAAAGCGCACTATCCGCACGCCGGCGCAGGCCTCGCACCTCGGCATGGGTTTCTGCCCGGAAGATCGTAAAACCGACGGCATCGTTGGCGCGGCATCGGTGCGGGAAAACATTATCCTCGCGTTGCAGGCTCAGCGCGGCTGGCTGCGTCCGATTAAGCGCCGTGAGCAGCAGCAGATCGCCGACCGCTTTATCAAAGCGATGGGGATCCGCACGCCGAATGCCGATCAGCCGGTTGAGTTGCTGTCGGGGGGAAATCAGCAAAAAGTCCTGCTCTCCCGCTGGCTGGTGACTAAACCGCAGTTCCTGATCCTCGATGAGCCCACGCGCGGTATCGACGTCGGCGCGCATGCCGAAATTATTCGCCTGATTGAATCCTTGTGTGCGGATGGTCTGGCGCTGCTGGTGATCTCCTCTGAACTTGAAGAGCTGGTGGGCTACGCGGATCGGGTGGTGATCCTCAGAGATCGTCAGCAGGTGGCGGAAATTCCGCTTGAGCAACTCTCCGTCGCCGCCATTGTTAATGCTATCGCCGCTGGGGGAACCCAACATGCTTGAGTCACATCTGGTGCCGGGGAAAACGCGCATGTTCAAACGCAAACTGCCCGCAGGGATGCCGCAAATCGCGGCGCTGGTGCTGGTGCTGATTATCGACAGCCTGGTGGCCAACAATTTCTTTGCTATTCATATTCAGGACGGCCGTCTGTTTGGCAGCCCGATCGATATCCTTAACCGTGCGGCGCCGGTGGCCATTCTGGCGATCGGCATGACGCTGGTGATCGCCACCGGCGGTATCGACCTGTCGGTGGGCGCGGTGATGGCGATTGCCGGTGCCACGGCAGCCACGCTGACCGTCTCCGGACACAGCCTGCCGGTGATCATATTTGCCACGCTGGGCACCGGGCTTCTCTGCGGTTTATGGAATGGAGTGCTGGTGGCATTGCTGAAGATCCAGCCGTTTGTCGCCACGCTGATCCTGATGGTGGCAGGCCGGGGCATTGCGCAGCTGATTACCCAGGGGCAAATCGTCACCTTCGACAGTGATTCGCTGGCGCGACTGGGCAGCGGCACGCTGTTGACCCTGCCGGTGCCGGTATGGATCACCCTGGTAATGGCGCTGCTGGTTTGGGTACTAACCCGTAAAACGGCGCTGGGGATGTTTATCGAAGCGGTGGGCATCAACCTGCGCGCCGCACGCAATGCCGGTGTGAATGGCTGGCTGATCGTGATGACCACCTATGTGATCAGCGGCTTATGCGCGGCGGTGGCCGGGCTGATTGTGGCCGCCGATATTCGCGGTGCCGACGCCAATAACGCCGGGCTGTGGCTGGAGCTGGATGCCATCCTGGCGGTGGTCATCGGCGGCGCGTCGTTGATGGGCGGGCGTTACAACCTGTTGCTGTCACTGATTGGTGCGCTGATCATCCAGGCAATGAACACCGGTATTCTGCTGTCAGGCTTCCCGCCTGAACTGAATCAGGTCGTGAAAGCGGTAGTGGTGATGGCGGTGCTGTTGATTCAGTCGCCACGGTTTATTCAACTGTTCAAGCGAGGGCGCAAAGGTGCTTAAACGTCATCTCCCCCTGATGATTACCCTGCTGGTATTTGTTGCCGGGTATCTGTTCTGCCTCAGTCAGTTTCCCGGCTTTGCCTCCACGCGGGTGATCGCCAATATTCTGACCGATAACGCCTTCCTCGGCATTATTGCGGTCGGCATGACCTTTGTGATCCTCTCCGGCGGCATCGATCTCTCCGTCGGCGCGGTGATCGCCTTTACCGGCGTGTTCCTTGCCCGCGCCATCGGCGATTTCCATCTTGATCCCTGGCTGGCGTTCGCGCTGGTGATGGTGATGGGCTCGGCGTTTGGTGCCTTTATGGGCTGGCTGATCGACGCGCTGAAAATCCCGGCGTTTATTATCACCCTCGCCGGGATGTTCTTCCTGCGCGGCAGCAGCTTCCTGGTCTCCGAAAGCTCGCTGCCGATCGATCATCCGCTGTATACCACGCTGTCCAGCCTGGCCTGGAAAATCCCCGGCGGCGGGCGGCTCAGCCTGCTGGCGGTGATCATGCTGGTGGTGGTGGTGTTCGGTATTGTGCTGGCGCACCGCAGCCGCTTTGGTAATCAGGTATACGCCATTGGCGGCAACGTCACTTCCGCCCAGCTGATGGGGATTTCCACCCGCAGCACCACCATCCGTATCTATATGCTGTCGTCTGCGCTGGCTACTCTGGCCGGCATCGTGTTCTCGATCTACACCTCATCCGGCTATGCGCTGGCGGGGATGGGCGTCGAGCTGGATGCCATCGCGTCGGTAGTGATCGGCGGTACGCTGCTGTCAGGCGGGGTTGGCACGGTGTTGGGTACGCTGTTTGGCGTGCTGATTCAGGGGTTGATCCAGACCTGGATTAACTTTGATGGCACCTTAAGCTCCTGGTGGACCAAGATTGCCATCGGCATCCTGCTGTTCGCCTTTATCGCGCTGCAGCGGCTGCTGACCGTGATGTGGGACCGCCAGCAGAATGCGCCGGTGAAGCGTCTGGCAGGATAAAAACCCCGGCGCTGGGTGGCCTCAGCGGGTCACCCACTGCCGGTGAAATCAGCCTGGCGCTTGCCTGGCGATCTGCCGATGGAAGGAGTGCAGCAAAAACTGTAAACAGTGCTCAATTTTGGGCGATCGCAGTGGGGCAGGCTTGCGCATCATGGCAACGGTGCGGCTCAGCGTCGGCTGCTGTAAATGGATCACCCTCAGTTCGTTATCGTTTAAGGTCGCGGTGTACAGCTCGGGCAGGATGGCCAGCGCCAGACGTGACCGCACCAGTCCATACAGCGTTTCCTGAAAATCGACACGATACCCCACCCGCAACTGCAACCGGTGACTCTCAATCATTGAGGTGACCAGTCTGCTGACGTTCCCTTTAGAAAACAGCGCGAGTTCCCGTTTGGCGAGCTGTCGCCACGGAATGTTATGGCCCTCAGCCAGCGGGTCGTCACGGCGGATCACCGCGACAAAAGGATCCTCAAGCAGCGGATACACGGCGATGGCGTCCGGCACCGTGCTGTCCGTGGCGCCAATCCCAAAATCGACCGAACCGTTCTCTACCGCCTGTAATAAGGCGTCATTGGTCAGATCGTGTAACTCTACCCGCATCGCTGGAAAATGCGCCGACAAGAGTTGCGGCACCGCCGGAAACAGCAACGTGCTGACCGACGGCACCAGGCCAATGCGTAAGGTGCCATCGCCACCCTGGTTCACCATTAATAAAAAAAGCCCTTCTGCAACCAGAAGGGCTTTTGGTTTAAGGCCTTATGCATTCAGGCCATTACTGACTTAGTAGCGCTGATTCAGGCGGTAATAGGCCTCGTTCCAGCGCAGCGCATCCTTAAAGCCGTGCAGGGTGGTTTCATCATCAATCACCAGCACTTCAATGCCATGCATCTCGCCATACTGTCGCATATCGTCAACCGTCAGCGCCTGGCTGAACACCGTGTGGTGCGCACCGCCGCCGAGGATCCAGGCTTCGGAGGCGGTGGCCAGTGATGGCTGTGCATGCCACAACGCCCGCGCGACCGGCAGCTTAGGCAGCGGTTTAGGCTGTTCAATGGCATCCACCACGTTGACCAGCAGGCGGAAACGATCGCCCATATCGATGACGCTGGCGTTCACCGCGCGGCCAGCAGGGGTGGAGAAGATCATCCGCGCCGGATCGGCCTTACCGCCGATGCCCAGATACTGCACGTCAATTAACGGGCGGCTCTCTTTGGCGATCGAAGGACAGACTTCCAGCATATGGGAACCCAACACCAGCTCATTGCCCGGTGAGAAGTGATAGGTGTAATCCTCCATAAACGAGGTGCCGCCCGGCAGGCCGGTCGCCATCACCTTAAACACGTGCAGCAGCGCGGCAGTTTTCCAGTCGCCTTCACCGGCGAAACCATAGCCTTGCTGCATCAGACGTTGCACCGCCAGGCCCGGCAACTGGGTCATGCCATGCAGCGTCTGGAAGTTGGTGGTGAACGCCATACAGCCTTCATGTTGCAGGAAGCCCTTAATGCCCAGCTCGATTTTCGCCGCATCCAGCACGTTCTGGCGCTTCTCGCCGTTGACGGCGGCCGCGGCGGTGAAGTCGTACAGGCTTTCGTACTCATCAACCAGCGCGTTGACGTCGCCGTCGCTGACGCCGTTAATCACGTCAACCAGATCGCCGACGCCCCAGCCGTTAACCGAATAGCCGAACTGGATCTGTGCCGCCACTTTGTCGCCTTCGGTCACCGCCACTTCACGCATATTGTCGCCGAAACGCGCCACTTTAAGATTCTGGCTGGCCTGCTTTGCCGCCGCCGCGCGCATCCACTGGCCCAGACGCTCCTGCGCGACCCTATCCTGCCAGTGCCCGGTGATCACGCTGTGCTGCAGACGCATACGAGCGCCGATAAAGCCGAACTCGCGGCCGCCGTGTGCGGTCTGGTTCAGGTTCATAAAGTCCATATCCATGCTGTCCCATGGGATCTCGGCATTGAACTGGGTATGGAATTGCAGCAACGGCTTGTTGAGGATAGTTAATCCACCAATCCACATTTTGGCCGGCGAAAAGGTATGCAGCCAGGTCACGATGCCCAGACAGTCTTCCGCATGATTGGCCTGACGGCACAGCGCCAGCGCTTCGTCAGGGCTTTTCACCAGCGGCTTCAGCACCAGGTTAAACGGCAGACGACCGTCACGATTAAGCCCGTCCACGACCTGCTGACCATGCTGTTCCACCTGACGCAAGGTTTCCGCGCCGTAAAGATGCTGAGTACCAATCACAAACCAGACGTTAAGCGCATTAGGCTGAGTCATTTTTCATTCTCCTTAAATTTTGGACGGTTGAGCGGCAAACTGCGGTTCGGCCACTTCACACCACTGAAGGTAACGTTGATAAAGCTGTTGATAGCGATCGACGCGGCTGGCGTCGGGCTGCAAGGTGGTGGCAATCGGGCTGGCCATCTTTTGTTGCGCGGACGGGACGTCCGGGTAGACACCGGCGGCGACGGCGGCAAAAATCGCCGCGCCCAGCGCGCAGCACTCGTCAGAGGCGACAATATCCAGCGGGCGGTTCATCACATCGCAACACACCTGCATGATCGCCGGCGATTTACGGGCAATGCCGCCGAGAGTCAGAATGCTTTCGACCGGGATATCCTGCTGCTCGAAGCACTCCATAATGGCGCGCGCGCCAAAAGCGGTGGCGGCAATAAATCCACCAAACAGCGCAGGGGCGTCGGTGCCCAGATTCAGGTCGGTGATCACCCCCTGCAGACGCTGATTAGCAAACGGCGTACGGCGACCGTTAAACCAGTCCAGCACCACCGGCAGATGCTCCAGCTGCGGATCGTCCGCCCAGGCTTTGGTGAGATCGTTGAGCAGGTTTTTGCGGATAGCGGCCAGGCTCGGGGCCAGTTCAGGGCTGTTTTTAGCCGCCTGATCCAGCGGCCAGCTCAGCAGACGGCTGAACCAGGCATACATATCGCCAAAGGCAGACTGGCCGGCTTCCAGGCCGATCATCTCCGGCACCACGCTGCCGTCCACCTGACCACAAATGCCTTTAATGGCGCGATCGCCCACGCGCTGCGGGTCGGCAATCAGAATGTCGCAGGTAGAAGTGCCAATCACTTTCACCAGCGTATAGGGACGTGCGCCCGCGCCGACGGCGCCCATATGGCAGTCAAAGGCGCCACCGGACAGGGTCACGGTGTCTGGCAGCCCCAGGCGTTCGGCCCATTCAGCGGTGATCTGGCCAACCGGGAGATCGGCGGTCCAGGTCTGGTTGAACAGCGGGGTATCCAGCTGTTCAGTGAGCATCGGGTCCAGCGCGTCAAGGAACTCGCGGGTCGGCAGGCCTTGCCATTCCGGGTGCCATAAGGATTTATGCCCCGCCGCACAGCGCCCGCGACGGATATCCTGCGGTGCGGTGGTGCCGCTCAGTAAGGCCGGCACCCAGTCACACAGTTCAATCCAGGAGACCGCCGCTTCGCGCACCGCGCGATCTTCACGGCTGACGTGCAGGATCTTCGCCCAAAACCATTCGGAAGAGTAAATACCGCCGATAAAGCGTGAATAGTCTTCGAACTTTCCGCCATGACACAGGGCGTTAATCTCTTCGGCTTCTTTTATCGCGGTGTGGTCTTTCCACAACACGAACATCGCGTTGGGGTTCTCAGCAAACTCAGGTAGCAATGCCAGCACGTTGCCGTGGCGATCGATGGGGGCAGGGGTTGAACCGGTAGAATCCACGCCGATACCCACCACGTTTTGGCGCTGCCCGGGGGTTAATTTAGTGACAACGTCACGAATTGCCTGTTCAAAGGCGTCGATATAGTCCTGAGGATGATGGCGGAACTGGTTGATGCGGCTCTGACAATAAAGCCCGGCTTGCCAGCGAGAGTAAGCCACTACCTGTGAATGCAATTCCTGTCCGCTGGCACAATCCACCGCCAGAGCACGAACCGAATCACTGCCAAAATCCAGACCTATTGTTATGGCTCCCAACTGCATGTTCTTCTCTCCAGACGGTATGGTTAAACCTGTCTGACTACCCTAAGAAGTGGCGCGGTTTGCCGTTAGGTTAAGGACGCTGCAAATATGCACTTTTCTGTCATGGTGCGGGATTTTGTGATGTAGCGCAAAGGTTACATGAAGGTTAATTTAGCTGAATGTATGGACAGAATAACTGTAATCTCAGGGTGTGATACCGCTCTCCCTTTCTCACGTAAGTTCCCGTTAAAACTAGCGCTCATCGGTACAGGTCCTGCTGTCCTGACCGAAAAACTTGCTGTTTTAAGCCCTTAAGTGGGCAGCATTCCGAATGATACCGTTTACATCACACCGCCGAAAAGCGGGAACTGAGCCGGAGAGCCTCATGCACAAAATACCCTACGCGCTTGCTGCCATTGGCCTTGCAGCCGTTATGTCACAATCAGCTATCGCCGAAACCATGAAACTCGGTTTCCTCGTCAAACAGCCGGAAGAACCCTGGTTCCAGACCGAGTGGAAATTTGCTGACAAAGCCGGGAAGGAGATGGGCTTTGAAGTGATTAAAATTGCCGTGCCGGATGGTGAAAAAACCCTCAATGCCATCGACAGCCTGGCGGCGAGCGGCGCCAAAGGCTTCGTTATCTGTACGCCCGATCCGAAGCTCGGTTCTGCCATTGTTGCCAAGGCCCGCAGTTACGATCTGAAAGTCATCGCCGTGGATGACCAGTTTGTGACCGCCAAAGGCAAACCGATGGACACCGTGCCGCTGGTGATGATGGCCGCCACCAAAATTGGCGAGCGTCAGGGGCAGGAACTGTATAAAGAGATGAAAAAACGCGGCTGGGAGGCGAAGGATACCGGCGTGATGGCGATCACCGCGGATGAGCTGGATACCGCGCGTCGTCGTACCAGCGGCTCAATGGAGGCGCTGAAAGCCGCGGGCTTCCCGGCGGCGCAGATCTACAAAGTGCCCACCAAATCTAACGATATCCCTGGCGCGTTCGATGCCGGTAACTCCCTGCTGGTCCAGCATCCCGGCGTGAAACACTGGCTGGTGCTGGGCATGAACGACAACACCGTCCTGGGTGGCGTGCGTGCGACGGAAGGTCAGGGCTTTAAGGCACCGGACGTGATCGGTATCGGCATCAACGGTGTCGATGCGGTGAACGAGCTGTCAAAAGGCCAGGCGACCGGCTTCTACGGCTCGCTGCTGCCAAGCCCGGACGTGCATGGTTATAAGAGCATCCAGATGCTGTACAACTGGGTGAACAAAGGCGCTGAACCACCGAAGTTCACGGAAGTGACCGATGTGGTGCTGATCACCCGTGACAACTTCAAAACAGAACTGGCGAAAAAAGGCCTGATGTAACAACACCGTGGGCAACGGCGCGAATGGTGTCGTTGCCCTGCGAAGGTCGGTAACCGGTCAGGAGATAACATGAGTACGCAACCCGCATATCTGAGCTTTCACGGCATCGGGAAAACCTTTCCAGGCGTGAAGGCGTTGCAGGACATCAGTTTTGAATGTGGCGCGGGCCAGATCCACGCCCTGATGGGCGAAAACGGCGCGGGCAAGTCCACGCTGTTAAAAATTCTCAGCGGCAGCTACCAGCCAACCAGCGGCGAAATCCGCCTGAAGGGGCAGCCCGTCAATTTTACCCACACCACCGACGCGCTGGATGCGGGGGTAGCCATTATTTATCAGGAGCTGCATCTGGTACCGGAAATGTCGGTAGCGGAGAACATCTACCTTGGTCAATTGCCGCAACGTGCGGGCTTTGTGAACCGTAAACTGCTGCGCTATGAGGCCGGAGAACAGCTGAAAAACCTGGGGATGGATATCGACCCGGATACCCCGTTGAAATCTCTGTCGCTCGGCCAGTGGCAGATGGTGGAAATCGCCAAGGCGCTGGCGCGTAACGCCAAGGTGATCGCCTTTGATGAGCCAACCAGTTCGCTTTCCGCCCGCGAAATTGAACACCTGTTCCGGGTGATCCGCCAGCTGCGCCAGCAGGGCCGCGTGGTGCTTTACGTTTCGCACCGTATGGAAGAGATCTTTGCCCTCAGCGATGCCATCACCGTATTTAAAGACGGGCGCTACGTGCGCACCTTTGACGACGTGCCAAACACCTCCCACGACGAGCTGGTGCAGGCAATGGTCGGCCGCGAAATCGGCGACATTTATGGCTATTCGCCACGCGAAACCGGCGCGGTGCGCTTGCAGCTGGATGACGTGCAGGCCAAAGGCGTACGTCAGCCGATCTCGTTAAAAGTGCATGCCGGTGAAATCGTCGGTCTGTTCGGTCTGGTCGGGGCCGGTCGCAGTGAGCTGATGAAAGGGCTGTTTGGCGCCACTAAGCTGACCGGCGGCGAACTGCGTCTCGATGGCGAAGTGATTGTGATCAAGGAGCCGGCCCATGCCATTCGCGCCGGGATCCTGCTTTGTCCGGAAGATCGTAAGGCGGACGGCATCATTCCGGTTCACTCGGTGCGCGACAACATCAATATCAGCGCAAGGCGCAATAACCTGACCGCCGGCTGTCTGATCGACAACCAGTGGGAAAGCAAAAATGCCGCCTCGCACATTAAATCGCTCAATATCAAAACGCCGTCAGCCGACCAGCTGATCATGAACCTCTCCGGCGGTAACCAGCAGAAAGCCATTCTTGGCCGCTGGCTCTCTGAAGAGATGAAAGTGATCCTGCTGGATGAGCCGACGCGCGGCATCGATGTCGGGGCGAAAAATGAAATTTATAACCTGATCTATGCGCTGGCAGAAAAGGGCATTGCGGTGCTGTTTGCCTCCAGCGACCTGCCTGAAGTGATGGGGCTGGCCGATCGCATTCTGGTAATGAGAGAGGGCGAAATCGCCGGTGAGCTGAGCCATACCGAGGCCACCGAAGCGCTGACCCTTGGTCTTGCCATGCCGAAAACGTCTCAACGCGCCGCAGCTGTGGCCTGATAAGAAGGAGTATTTAAATGTCATCTCACACCACGTCACCCGCGACGCCACCGAAACAAACCCAGCGTATTAATCTGGGCCGCATCTGGGATCACTTCGGTATGCTGGTGGTGTTTGCCGTGCTGTTTATCGGCTGCACTATTTTCGTACCGAACTTCGGGTCGCTGATCAATATGAAAGGGCTGGGGCTGGCGATGTCGATGTCCGGCATGGTGGCCTGCGGCATGTTGTTCTGCCTCGCCTCCGGCGATTTTGACCTGTCGGTGGCGTCGGTTATCGCCTGTGCCGGCGTCACCACTGCGGTGGTGATCAATATGACCGAAAGCCTGTGGATTGGCATCTTCGCCGGCCTGCTGTTGGGCGTGGTTTGCGGCTTTGTGAACGGTTTCGTTATCGCTAAGCTGAAAATCAATGCGCTGATCACTACCCTGGCGACGATGCAGATTGTGCGCGGGCTGGCCTATATCTTCTCAAATGGTCAGGCGGTAGGTATCGAAGACGAGCGCTTCTTTGCGCTGGGTTACACCAACTGGTTCGGCGTGCCTGCGCCGGTCTGGCTGACCATCGGCACCATGATTATCTTTGGTTTCCTGCTGAATAAAACCACCTTTGGCCGCAACACGCTGGCGATTGGCGGTAATGAAGAAGCGGCGCGTCTGGCCGGGGTGCCGGTGGTGCGCACCCGCATTATCATCTTTATCCTGTCCGGTCTGGTCTCCGCTGCGGCGGGAATTATTCTGGCCTCGCGTATGACCAGCGGCCAGCCGATGACCTCACTGGGCTATGAGCTGATTGTGATCTCCGCCTGCGTGTTGGGTGGCGTGTCGTTGAAAGGCGGTATCGGCAAAATTTCCTATGTGGTTGCCGGGGTGTTGATCCTCGGAACGGTGGAGAATGCGATGAATTTATTGAATATATCGCCTTTCTCACAGTATGTGGTGCGCGGTTTGATACTGTTAGCGGCGGTGATTTTCGACCGTTACAAACAGAAAGCTAAAGCAGCCTAATCAGGAGGCGTTATGTACCATCGCTTAGCGCCCGTGGCGCAATCTAACCCGTTGTTACCTGGCTACCAGTTCAATGCCTGGCTGGTGGCGGGACTGACGCCGATTAACGCCGGGGATGGTCTGGACTTCTTTATCGACCGTCCGCTGGGCATGAAAGGCTTTATCATTAACCTGACCACTAAAGGGCGGGGCCAGGTGTTTAACGGTGAGGATGCCTTTGACTGTGAACCTGGCGACCTGCTGCTGTTCCAGCCAAAAACCCAGCATTACTATGGCCGATCGCCAGAAAGCGACTGCTGGCACCACCGCTGGATTTACTTCCGTCCACGCGCCTACTGGAGCGACTGGCTGGTGTGGCAGGATGAGAAGAAGGGCGTTGGCCGGCTGCGGCTGCCGGAACGCTTGCGTGGCGAGTTTGAACGCCTGTTTGCCAACATCGAACAAACGCACACCTCCGGGCGACGCTTTGCCGAAGAGCTGGCGATGAACCTGCTGGAGCGTCTACTGCTGCGGGCGGTGGAAGAGGATCCGCGCAGCCATCAGCAAATTCGCGATCCGCGGGTGATTGAGGCCTGCCAGTTCGTCACCAGCAACCTGGCCGGCGAGCTGAAAATTGACGAAGTGGCCAACCACGTCTGCCTGTCGCCTTCGCGGCTGGCGCACCTGTTCCGCGAGCAAATGGGGGTCAACCTGCTGCGCTGGCGGGAGGATCAGCGGGTGATCCGCGCCAAGCTGCTGCTGCAAACCACCCAGGAGCCGATCGCCACCATCGGCAGGATTGTCGGCTACGACGATCAGCTCTATTTCTCCCGCGTGTTCCGCAAACGCGTTGGCGTCAGTCCGAGCGATTTCCGCCGCCGTTCGCTGGACGCGCACGATGCGCTGGTGGCGCAGGAAAGCTGGGATTTGCCCAGAAGTGCCAATAGTTAAGCGAAACGGATAATTCAGGTTATTCCCGCTTGTCCTTACCCTGCTGATAGTCTTAAATCATCAGGGTAAGTGACAAGAGGAATGCAAATGAGCGACAAAATTCGTGTAGGGCTGGTCGGTTACGGCTTTGCCAGCAAGACCTTCCATGCGCCACTGATCGCCGGTACGTCGGGTATGGAACTCTCCGCCGTCTCCAGCAGTGATGCCAGCAAAGTACACGCTGACTGGCCATCCACTCAGGTAGTCTCCGATCCACAAACGTTATTTGACGATCCCACGCTGCAACTGATCGTCATCCCCACCCCCAATGACACCCACTTCCCGCTGGCCAAAGCCGCGCTGAACGCCGGTAAACATGTGGTGGTGGACAAACCTTTCACCGTGACGCTGTCGCAGGCCCGTGAGCTGGACGCGCTGGCGAAAGCCAAAGGGCTGCTGCTGTCGGTGTTCCACAACCGCCGCTGGGACAGTGATTTCCTGACGCTGAAAACGCTGCTGGCCGAAGGCACGCTGGGTGAAGTGCGTTACTTTGAATCGCATTTCGACCGCTTCCGTCTGGAAGTGCGTAACCGCTGGCGCGAGCAGAAGGGGGCAGGCAGCGGCATCTGGTACGATCTGGGGCCGCATCTGCTGGACCAGGCGTTGCAGCTGTTCGGTTCTCCGGTGGCCATCAATGTCGATACCGCCGAGCTGCGTCCGGGCGCGCAAACCACCGACTATTTCCACGCCGTGCTGACCTATCCTCAGCGTCGTGTGGTGCTGCATGGCAGTATGCTGGTGGCAGCGGAATCTCCGCGGTATCAGGTTCACGGCACCAAAGGCAGCTACGTGAAATACGGCCTGGATCCGCAGGAAGACCGTCTGAAAGCGGGCGCACGTCCACCGCAGGAAGAGTGGGGTTACGATATGCGTGATGGCGTATTAACGCTGGTGAATGGTGAGATGATGGCGGAAGAGACGCTGCTGACCATTCCAGGCAACTACCCGGCGTACTATGCGGGCATCCGCGATGCAATCACCGGTGACGGCAGCAACCCGGTAACCGCTGAAGAAGCGATTCAGGTGATGGAACTGATTGAACTGGGCCTGCAGTCGGCCGAGAAGCGTCAGACCCTCTCTTTGAAGTAAACGCTATACGCTAAAAGTCGCTGCAGTAACGGCCTGAATAGTCCAGGTCACAAAAAGCCCCGCTGATTATCAGCGGGGCTTTTTGTTGCGTTCGCCGTCAGATCGACCAGCGAACAGGGTTTTTATGCCGCCACGCGGGCGCGCACCGCGTCTTTCTCAGCGTCGGTCAGGAACGCAATTTTCAGACCGTTTTCCTGCGCCGTGCGGATTTGTGCCAGGCTCAGACCGGCCTGTGGCGCCGCGACTTCATACTCATACGGCAACTCGATGCCCTGAACCGCCGGATCGTCGGTGTTAATGGTCGCCAGAATGCCGTGATCGAGGAATTTCGCCAGCGGATGCTGTGCCAGTGAGGCCACGGTGCTGGTCTGAATATTCGAGGTCAGGCAGGATTCCACGCCAATCTTATGCGCCGCAAGGAAATCCATCAGCGCCGGATCGTCAACGGCCTTCACGCCGTGACCAATACGCTCGGCGCCCAGCTCACGAATGGCCTGCCAGATGCTTTCCGGGCCAGCGGCTTCACCAGCGTGGACGGTGATGCGGAAACCGGCATCGCGGGCGCGGTTAAAGTGGCTGAGGAACTGGCTGCCCGGGAAGCCCAACTCATCACCGGCCAGATCCAGCGCGGTAATGCCATCACGGTGGGCCAGCAGGCCTTCCAGCTCGCGCAGGCAGGCTTCTTCTCCGAAGGTACGGCTCATAATGCCAATCAGCCGCACGTCAATATTGTGCTGCTGACAACCAGCGCGCACGCCGTCGATCACCGCTTCCACCACGCCCGCCACCGGCAGGTTGTGGGTCATCGCCATATAGCCCGGCGAGAAACGCAGCTCGGCATAATGGATCCCGGCTCGGGCAGCATCTTCCACGTTTTCCTGCGCAATACGGCGGCAGGCCTCCAGTGAACCCAGTACCTTGACGCCCCAGTCCAGCTTGTTTAAAAAGCTGACCAGATCCGGCTCGGTTTGGGTGACCTGAACGTGCGGACGCAGCAGTTCCAGGGTAGTGGCGGGCAGGGTGAGGTTAAACTCGCGGCCTAAATCCAGAATGGTTTGTGCACGAATATTGCCGTCAAGGTGGCGATGAATATCGGTGAGGGGAAGCTGGGTATCAATCATGTCGGCGCACTCATGGTGTTTTAATCAGTGCAGAGCAGTATAAAAACATTTTGCGCAACACCGCCAGTGAATTGCGCAAACGGCGCATCAAGTGCCGATAATTTGTGCTCCGACTGGCCGTGCCCGCAGATTAACGGCAGGCAGGCAGTCATTGGCGGTGAAGCAGGCGCTCGATGGCTGCAATCAGCCGATTGAGGCCGTCATCCAGTTTGCTGCGAGGGCAGCCGACGTTCAGCCGCAAATAGCCGTTGCCCTGCGGACCGTAGGTGTAGCCCGGCATGATCGCCACTTTTTGCTGTTTGATCAGCGCCTGTTGCAGCGCCTTATCGTCCAGTCCCAGCGGGTTAAGGTCAATCCACGCCAGATAGGTGGCCTGCGGCGGCTGCCAGTTCAGCTGTGGAAACGCCTGATTCAGCCGACTGGCAACCTGCTGCAGATTAGCCCGCAGATAGTCCCGTAAGGCATCCAGCCATTCCGCCCCTTCGCGGTAGGCGGCGATATGTGCGGCAACGGCCATCACCGCCGGGGAAAAGAGGCCATCGGCACTTTTTAGCGCGTGGAACCAGGCCTCGCGATCGACCTCGTCGCTGATAAAGCCATAGGCACCGGTCAGGGCCGGTACGTTAAAGCTTTTGGAGGCGGAGGTGAACAGCGCCCAGCGTCCCCGCGCAACGGCGATCCACGGCACATGCGGCTGGTTGCCCATCACCATATCCATATGAATTTCATCGCTGATCACCCGCACCCCATGGCGCTGGCAAAGATCGGCCATCTGCTGAAGCTCATCGCGACGCTACACCTTGCCGGTCGGATTATGCGGGCTGCACAGCAGCATGATTTTGCACTCGTCGCGGCTCAGCAGGCTCTCAAGCGCCACCATATCGCACTGCCACTCTGCACCGTTGCGAACCAGCGGCAACGACAGCACCTGACGATTGTTGCCTTCAATCACTTTATAAAAGGCATCATAGGCCGGCGTATGGATCAGCACCGCTTCGTCCGCGGAGGACCAGTGGCGAATCAGCTGTGCCACCATATAGATCACCGAGGGTCCATAGACAATCTGCTGGCGCTCGACGCTCAGCGCAAAGCGCTGCTGATACCAGCTGCCGATGGCGGAGAGGAAATCATCATGCTGCCAGCGGCTGTAACCCAGCACGCCATGCGCCACGCGCTGCTGCAGCGCGGACAGAATGCAGGGCGCGGTGGCGAAATCCATATCCGAGATGGTGAAGGGCAGTAAATCATCGCGGCCAAAGCGGTCGGCCACAAAATCCCACTGGGTACACCAGCTGCCGTGGCGATCGATTACCCGGTCAAAATCAAACATAAAAGCCTCAACTCCGTTTATACCCGTAAAATAAAGCGGGGCTGAAATCGGCTTCAGCCCCGCGTTGCTCAGGTTCAGCGTGCGATCAGCCCGGCACGGTCGCCATCATGCTGGCCATTTCATCTTTCACCGACTGCACCTGTGGCCCAATCACCACCTGCAAACTGTGCTCGTTAAGGTGAACCACGCCAATCACCCGGTTGGCTTTCAGCGCCGCATCATCTACCAGGCTCATATCGTTGATGGTCAGACGCAGGCGAGTCAGACAGTTATCCAGCGAGGCGATATTGTCCATGCCGCCAAGCGCCGCAAGGATCGCTGGCGTGTTGTAACCCGATTTGCCGACCGTGGCCGAGATATTTTTCTCCACGGTGGTGGTGTCCAAATCGCGTCCCGGCGTTTTGATATTAAAGCGGGCGATCGCGAAGCGGAAAATCACGTAGTACCCGACAAACCAGATGGCGGCAACCACCGGCACGAAATACCATTTGGTCGACAGGCCGTGCAGGATACCAAACACCACAAAGTCGATCACATTGCCGTCAGTATTGCCGATGGTCACGCCCAGTACCGCCATCACCGTGAAGCCCACGCTGATGCAATACGGTCTGCCGTTTCGCAGCGACTGGATTATTGAAAGCGGTCGCTATCAGCGGGACGTGGCGGAGGTGACCGAGAATTTGAACCATCATCATCCAACCATCACCGCCATTCTCTGCCATAACACCTCGGTGGCGCTGGGCTGCTATTTCGGCCTGCAGCGCACCGGCCGAACCATTGGCAAAGGGGGCATGGACAGCTATTACGGACAGCAGATGGCGTTAGTGGGATTTGGCGATTCGCCGGAGGCCGAGCTGACCGATCCGCCGCTGACCTTTATCTCCAGTTCAGCACGTGAGATAGGGCGAAGCGCCGCACAGCGGCTGTTACAGCGCATGGCCGACCCGGAAGGTGGGGTGCAGAACGTGATCCTACCGCCGGTGCTGATTGAACGCGGATCGGCATAAAAAAAGGGCGCGATATTCGCGCCCCATATTACCGCTAATCAGGTTACTGCGGCATCCCTTGCGGGGCCGCACCGCCACCCAACATATAGCGGGCGAGGAACTGATCCAGCGCCATTTTGTCGCCGTTCATGGTGACCTGACCGGTCGCGTACTGCAGGCTGGTGACAATGTTATTGTCCTGCTGGGTGGTGAGCTTAAACATCTGGCCCATTGCCGCAACGCCTTTAACCTGTTGATCGGCCAGTTTGGCGGCATCTTCCTGCTTATAGCCTTCCGCCATCGCCACGTGGGTCATCATTTCGGTGGCCATAGCCATATTGATCGACAGCTTACCGTCCAGAGTTTTCAGCACGCTGTCCACGGCCTGACCGATATTCTGCGGTTGGGTGGTGTTGGCGGCCGGATCTTTGAAGTGGACGGAAAGGTTAAAGCTGCTCTCACCTTTATCGTTCTTCCAGCTGAATGGCGCGATGTTGACGATCGGATCGCCTTTCAGCAGCAGCGGCAGGTTGGCCGAGAAGATCTGGCTCATCCGCTGCTGGTAAAGCGCAGGGTTATCGCTGATACCCGGTTCGTTCATCAGCGCCTGAACCTGACTGTTGTAGTTGTCAGAGAACGCTTTCATGCCGTTGGCATCAAACTGGGACAGCTTGATGGCGAGTTTACCCTGGCCAAAGTTCTGGTTCTGCAGCTTCAGGGAATCCAGTGCGTAATCGATGTTGCCGGAAATCAGGCTCTTCTCCGAGCTAAACGACGATTTGCCGTTCAGGCCTTCCGCGGTAAAGGCTTCTTTGCCATCCACGACCGCAGTCAGTTTCTTCAGGTTGATGCTCTGATCGCCAATGCGCATGCCTTCCGGGCTGAGATGGGTGCTGGCATCCAGTTTCAGGCCGTTAGCGGTAAACATCACCGGCATATCCAGCTGATTTTTGGTGGTCAGCACAAGGCTATCCAGATCGCCACTGAAATTGACCTTATCGCCTTTGTTATCCGCGTCGATATTGACCGTACCGCCATTAGAGGCAAAGCGTTCGCCGGTCTGCGCGTTGTTATAGTCGACCGGCAGCAGGTTGATGGCAGACGCGGTAGCGCCGCTGTATCCGACGCGGGTATCAGCCTGAACGATCGACTGACCTTTGGTCATTTCAAACAGCTTCTTCACTGCATCGGTGTTCTCAAGCTGGGTATGCACCGACGCCATGCTTGGGATCAGGTTGAATTTTTTCAGCTGGGCGAGCGGGAAAGGACCGTGATCGATTTTTTCATTAAACACGATGCTCTGGCCTGGCTTGATCAGCGAGTTGTCTTCAGTCTGCGAGTTGGACTGCAGGACAAAGCGGGCGGTACTGGTGAACACACCGCGCTGGAAATCCTGATAGCTCAGCTTGAGACGGTTTTCCGGCGCCATGTTGTTCATCTGGGCATTCGCATTTTGCACCAGCTCATCCATGTGCGATTCCAGTTGTTTGCCGGTAAACCACGCGGCTCCGGTCCAAATCACGCCGAGTGCGACTACTACGCCAATCGCTATCTTTGTCTTCTTCATCTGTCAGTCGTCCTTTTAGTCACTGGCGCCGGCAAATCGATCCTGTGGGCAAATGCCTGGCGAAGAAAAAACGCCCTGAGGCGTTTTGCTTAATAATTTGATTAATAATAGCAATTGTGGCGCTTAACGTCAGCCGTAAATCCTACAGAAGGTTACAGACGCGCGCCACCCGACCATTGCCTGCCAGCGTCACCGGGGCGTCCGTCGCCGGAACAAAACAGGACTCGCCGGGTTTGAGCGTCAGCTGCTGGTCGTTATGGCTGATGACTGCCTGGCCATCCACGCAGAACAGAATCGCGGCGCTTTGCTGCTGAATGACGGTCGGTTGGGCGCTGAGCTGGTGGAGGGAGAAAGCAAAATCGTCTACCGGCACCGGGAAATTAAGCGTATCGCCTTGCTGCACCGGCTGAGTCAGCAGGTTGGCATACGGCTTGGCATCAAATTTCAGGTTCGCCATCAGTTCGGGAATATCGATATATTTCGGCGTTAATCCCGCGCGCAACACGTTATCCGAATTGGCCATCACTTCCAGCGCCACCCCTTGCAGATAGGCGTGCGGCGTCTCGGCAAACAGGAACATCGCTTCGCCAGGCTGCAGCTCAATCACATTCAACAGCAGCGGGGAGAACAGCCCGCTGTCATCAGGATAGAAGGTCTCAATCAGCGAGATGGTGGCCCAGGGTTCGCCCCGGTGGCGTGGGATTTCACTCTTTAGCACGTCCAGCGCCAGGCTCTTCTCTTCACCTTCCATCGACAGCAGCGCGGTAAACAGCGCCTCAAGGCCGCCCATCTGCGGGTTCTGCAGGAAATGGGCAATCGCCGGATGTGCACCCGCCACCGGCTGCAGCAGGGAGATGATTTCGTGAAGCTCACGGAAGCCGTTGATGGCCTTAAACGGCGTCAGTGCAAACACCAGCTCGGGCTTATGGTTGGCGTCTTTGTAGTTACGGTTTGGCGCATCTAAAGGAATGCCAGCCGCATTCTCTTTGGCAAAGCCGACTTCGGCTGCCGCTTTGCTTGGGTGAACCTGAATCGACAACGGCTGATCGGCACAAAGCACCTTAAATAAGAACGGCAGTTCACCAAAGCGCGTAGCAACGGCTTTGCTAAGAATTGCGTCTTTATCAGCATCAATCACCGCACGTAATGACTGCTTGTTACCATCGACTTCAATTAAGGAGGGGCTTTTCGGATGGGCACCCATCCAGAGTTCCGCCATCGGCAGGTTATCCGGGTTAGGAATGCCATACAGTTCGGTCAGGGCAGTGGGGCTACCCCAGGCATAATTTTGCAGCGAATTGATTAATTTTTGCATGTTAACTCACACATAATCGGATAATAACTGCGTGTATTAAAGCAGAAAACCACGTCAAAAAGACAATGCGGAGTGCAAGAAGGTCGAATGAGTCGCATAATGTTAAATTCTTGTATGCCAGAATATCGCCCGCGCTTTTGGCCCTTCAGGGCAAAGTAACGGTTCAAAATCATATTATTGTGCAAAAAGGAGAGAGTCATGGCTGCCAACCGCATTGAGAAAGATTCAATGGGTCCCATCGAAGTTCCTGCTGATAAACTGTGGGGCGCGCAAACGCAACGCTCACTGGAACACTTTCGTATCTCCACAGAGAAAATGCCTGTTGAACTGGTGCACGCTCTGGCGCTGACCAAGCGCGCTGCGGCAAAGGTGAACAGTGATTTAAGCCTGTTGCCCAACGAGCGGGCTACGGCCATTATCTCCGCCGCGGATGAAGTGCTGGCGAACAAACACAGTACAGAATTCCCGCTGGCAATCTGGCAGACCGGTTCCGGTACCCAGACCAACATGAATATGAATGAAGTGCTCGCCAATCGCGCCAGTGAAATCCTTGGCGGCGTGCGCGGCATGGAACGCCTGGTGCATCCAAACGATGATGTGAATAAAAGTCAGAGCTCCAACGATGTCTTCCCGACCGCGATGCATGTTGCGGCGGTTTTGGCTATTCAGGAGCATCTGCTTCCTCAGCTTAAAATCCTGCAAAAAACCCTGAACGATAAAGCCGAAGCCTTTAAGGATATCGTCAAAATTGGCCGAACCCATTTGCAGGATGCCACGCCATTAACCCTCGGCCAGGAGATCTCCGGCTGGGTGGCGATGCTGAACCATAACCTCAGGCATATTGAGCAGAGCATTCCCCATGTCGCGGAACTGGCGTTAGGCGGTACGGCGGTGGGGACGGGGCTGAATACGCACCCGGAATATGCGGTACGCGTGGCGAAAGAGCTGGCTGACCTGACCAAACAGCCTTTTGTCACTTCGCCAAATAAATTCGAAGCACTGGCAACCTGTGATGCGCTGGTACATGCCCACGGTTCACTGAAAGGGCTGGCCGCATCATTGATGAAGATCGCTAACGATGTGCGCTGGTTATCGTCGGGTCCGCGTTGTGGTATTGGCGAAATTGCCATTCCAGAAAACGAGCCAGGTAGCTCAATCATGCCAGGTAAAGTCAATCCGACCCAGTGTGAGGCGATGACCATGCTTTGTTGCCAGGTGATGGGTAACGATGTGGCGGTCAATATGGGCGGTGCATCCGGCAACTTCGAACTGAATGTCTATCGTCCGATGATCATTCATAACTTCCTGCAATCAGTGCGGATGCTGGCAGACGGGATGGACAGCTTCAATCACCATTGCGCCGTCGGTATTGAGCCGAATCTCGATCGTATCAGCCAGCTCTTAAATGAGTCACTGATGCTGGTGACGGCATTAAATACGCATATTGGTTACGATAAAGCGGCAGAAATTGCCAAGAAAGCGCATAAAGAAGGCTTAACCCTGAAAGGGTCGGCGCTGAAACTGGGTTATCTGACCGAAGAAGAGTTTGATGCCTGGGTTCGACCGGAAGATATGGTTGGCAGCATGAAGTCTTAATGACAGAGTGATGAAAGAGCGGAATTTATTCCGCTCTTTTTTTTGCCGCCAGCAAAGTGTTACAGGTTTGTATCACTATATAAATGCAACCTTGGGATCACCGCAAACAGCTGCGTGGCCTGAGGTTTAAATTTATGGGCCACGTTGGCAGCATCATAATTGAGTAATTCGCCAAGCTTCGGCAGCTGGTTTGCATCTTCGCAGAGCACCAGTAAAGGAGAAGGGCAGGCCAGCTGCGTTTGCTTTTGTTGTTGTTTATTCCATACGCGGGCAATCGGCTGCACCTTTACCGGGCGCTTAATCTTCAGCTTTGCTCCCTTTGGCAGAGAATTAATTACCGCCATCTCATCCTCCAGTTTTTCCGCCCACTGTTCACGGGTCCAGGGTGCCATTGCCCGTCCTGAAGCCACGCTTTTTTTCAGCTTTTCCAGCATCTCTTCCCGGCTGACATTTTTTATAATGTGCTTATTTGCCCAGCCAAATCGCAGCGAATCGGGCGATTCCAGCAGGGTAATAGAGCGGTAGGCATTCAGCGTTATTAATCCTCTGAGATGGGTATGGACAAATTCAAAGCGTTCCTCAGTCTCTACCCCAGACTCAACGGTAATAATCTGTTCCAGGCGGTATTTCAGGCTATTAATCGCCTCAACCTGCTGACGGATAAGCGCCGATTGCTCCGGGCTGGCTTCAAAGCAAATTGCGCCAGGCAAGCGCACCGCAGCTTTAGTGCTTAATGACTCAGACTGATGTTGGATAAACAGGCGGGAATAATGACGTAGTGCCAGATTTAATGCTGATTGTGCCAGGTGCTGGGTAACGTTAATTTCCAGCAGCGGTTGATGCTCCTGGCCCTTATGCACCGGCGGCAATTCAAAAACCCGTGCCATCAGCAGACGCAGTTGAGGAAGCTGCTGGGTTAAGGCTGCCAACGCGGTCTGCAGCTCTTCCACACAGCGGTGCAGGTTATCTACGGCATCATATCGGCTCATCAGAAATCACTCTTAGTTACAACATACTCATTATTGTCGCGCGCTTCGGGGGGCAACAATCGGTGAGGCTGTTAAGGGAGAGAATTATAAAGCGACAAAGAAAAAAGTAATGAGAAAAAAAAGGGAAGGGGAAGGTAGCCACGCCAGCGAAAACTGACGTGGCAGGAAGATTAAATCAGGAAATCTTCAAGTTTTTTACCCTGGTCCAGCGCCTGCTTAATTACCGCAGGAGTACGGCCCTGGCCGGTCCAGGATTTAGTTTCACCGTTTTCATCGGTGTACTGGTATTTGGCCGGGCGTGGCGCACGCTTGGCACGAGATTTACCGGTAGAAGTCTCTGCAGAAGTCAGTTCGCTTAAATCAATGCCGTCGTCCAACAGCATCTGACGGTATTTAGCCAGCTTCTCTTCTTTTTCCTTAACTTCAGAAGCGATAGCTGCTTCTGCATCACGACGTTCATTAACAACCGCTTCGAGTTTTTCCAGCATCTCTTCAAGTTCAGTTAAAGAAACTTCACGAGCCTGAGCACGAAGGGTTCGAATGTTATTTAATACTTTCAGAGTTTCGCTCATAAGGAATCCGTAGCGTTGAGTGGTTTAAAATTAATCAGTGTATGTATCGGAGACCAGTGTACAGAGAAAATTGACGGTAAAAAACACCTAATCATCAAAATGTTTATTTATTTTCGCTATTTTTACGCTGTTTAACTGCCGGGGTCCCAATTCTGATAAGCTTATATTTACAATATTGAGACAAATCTTAACATCTGCCAGGGCATTACGTTGGGCAAATGAACAACTTCCATTCTGGTGGACAGCAATAATTGCGTTATTTTAGTCGATCTCTTATATTCAAATAAATGCTTTACAGCGCCAACATTAATATGAGTGGGCCTCCACAGGCTGGCTTAGTTAAGCTGGCCTCGGGGACAACCGGTATAACCCCTCTGCCAGTGAGTATTCATGGACGATCGTCCGGTTGATACGGCGAACGCGCAGGCAATACGCCGTTAATTCGCTTCCACCCGGCACGTTGTCAAAGAACCAGCAAGGTTAACCGCCCACTTTAGTTACAACATACTAACTCCCTTTGAGAATAATATCGTAGCTTTGAGCTCTGAGTCAGACTTATCACCGATATCGCGGTTAAAAAGTCTGGCAGGGCAGAATGAGCTGATAAAATAGATTGCGTATCTTTCAGGCACTTTATGGAGTCGTTGATGAAAATACCTCCCCTGCGTTGGTTCTGGTTGATTCTGTTTTCCACTCTGGCTGTCGTTGGCCTGGAAAGTTTGAATCTGCCGGCGGCGCTGCTGTTGGGGCCAATGGCAATGGCGATCGTGTTTGCCGCGCGAGACAAACCGTTAATCATCCATCGCAATCTGTTTTATCTGGCACAGGGCGTTGTGGGCAGCATGATTGCCCGCGCCATTCCCGCCTCAATATTTGTAGAAATCGCCAAAAACTGGCCCTTATTTATCGCCAGTATTTTCTCGGTCATTATCGCCAGTTCGTTGCTCGGCTGGTTACTGACACGTTTTCAGGTGTTGCCCGGTTCGACGGCCATTTGGGGTTCATCGCCTGGTGCGGCTACCGCCATGACGCTGATGGCAGAAAGTTATGGTGCGGACGTCAGGCTAGTGGCATTTATGCAATATCTTCGCGTGGTGATTGTGGCGGTTGCGGCAACCATTGTGGCGCGGATTTGGGCGCCGGGGGTGCCTGCCGGTGCCACGCCTTCCAGCTTTGATATTATTCAGCCTGTCGCCTGGGGACATTTTGCCATCACTGTTTTGGTGATCCTCGGTGGCGTGTTGGTCGGTAAAGTTTTCCGCATCCCGGCCGGACCGTTGTTAATGACCTTAGCGGGTGGGGTGATTCTGCAGGATTTTTCTCTGCTGATTATTGAATTGCCGCCGGCGTTATTGATGGCGGCGTATGCGATTATTGGCTGGAGCATTGGTCTGCGCTTTAATCGCGCCATTCTGCTGTATGCCGCCAAAGCACTTCCCCGACTGTTGCTGTCTATATTAAGCCTGGTGACGATTTGTGGTTTGTTCGCATTTTGTCTGGTGCATTTCGCCGGAATCGATCCGCTGACCGCCTATCTGGCAACCAGTCCGGGTGGGGCGGATTCAGTCGCGATTATTGCGTCATCCAGTCACGTGGATATGCCTTTTGTGATGTCGATGCAAACTGGCCGCTTTATTGTGGTGTTATTAACCGGCCCGGCGCTGGCGAGGTGGGTCGCTAATACGATGGCATCCCGGCAGCGTAAGCAGGATCGGTCGCCCTGAAACACAAAAAGCCGGGCTACCGCGCTGTCATGTCAGAGGTATTTCGACATTAACGGGCGGCAACCCGGCTCTATTGCGCCGTGCTTTACTGCGTTTCAGGGAACGGCATGGCGTTTCCTGGTGCTTCACGGTGAATATGCAGGAAGGTTAAATGACGTTCGTACTGATCGAGAATGTCATTAATGATCTGCTCTTTGGTGTAATCCATCAAATCATTGCCCTGGCTGCCTTCCAGCAGGAAGGTTTCCAGCCGGTAGTAATCGGTCTTACCACTACGCGCACGGTAGGTGAAGGCCGGAACCGAATATTGCTGTGGCCAGATCTGATACAGGAAGCTCTGCTCTTCACCCAGCGCCACCGACATCTCCAGATGGTTCAGACGTTCATCTTCCAACGGCGGCAGTTCGTTGACCTGCACCTGAGCACCACGACGTTCCAGTTCAAGCGCAACTTCCTGCATCGCTGGCAGACACACGGTGTCGAGCATCTTGCGGGTATGCGTACTGCCCGGATAATGCATCACGCGTGAGATACGCTGTTTCCAGTTCAGGCGATCTTCACGCGATACCGGCATTGGCTGGGTATTCACCACGCTACTTGCGCGACGGTGATCTTCCACCCGCAGGGATTTATACAGCCCGGCCATCACAAAGAAAATCACGAAGCTGAACGGCAGACCCATGATCACGGTGGTTTTCTGCAACGCGGTCACACCATTCACCATCAGCATACCTACGGTCAGCAGGCCTATCGCCAGTGACCAGAAGATCCGCAGCCAGTTCGGCGCATCATTGTTGATATCACTCAGTTTTGAGGTGAAGTTACCCAGTACCAGTGAACCCGAATCGGCAGAGGTCACATAGAACAGCAGGCCGGTAATGGTGGCGACCGAGGCACTGAAGGTGAAGGCAGGATACTGCGCCAGCAGGCTATAGAATCCGCGTTCCGGGTGCGCCAGCGTTTCCTGCGCAAAGGCCATGTTGCCACCGATGATTTCATGCAGGGCGCTATTACCAAAGATCGACAGCCACAACAGCGTGAAGATAAATGGAATAGTCAGGGTGCCGACCACGAACTGACGGATGGTACGTCCACGGGAGATACGCGCCAGGAACAGACCCACAAATGGCGACCAGGCAACCCACCACGCCCAGAAGAACAGCGTCCAGTTATTCATCCATTCGGTCGGGCGGTCAAAGGCGAAGCTGTTCAGCGTCATGCCCATAAAGCGGCTGATGTAATCACCCACGTTCAGCACCAGCGCATTCAGTAAGAAGCTGGTATCGCCGACAAACAGCACGAAGATGATCAGGAATAGCGCCAGCAGGACGTTCAGCTCCGACAGAATGCGGATACCTTTATTCACGCCCGAGGTAACGGAAATCGTCGCCATTATTACCGATAAGGCAATCAGCGCCGCCTGCGCGGTTAATCCTTCCGGCACATGGAACAGCACGTGCAGACCGTAGTTCAGCTGCACCACACCAATACCCAGCGTGGTGGCAATACCAAAAATGGTACCGATCACTGCCGCGATATCCACAGAGTGGCCAATCGGGCCATTAATACGCTTGCCGAAAATAGGGTATAAGGCGGAACGGATGGTCAACGGCAGACCATAGCGGTAGCTGAAGTAGCCCAGCGCGATGCCCATCAATGCATACATCGCCCAACCGGTAAGTCCGTAGTGGAACAGCGTCCAGACCATGGCCTGACGCGCAGCTTCCATGGTTTGTCCCTGGCCTTCAGGTGGCATCATATATTGTGTCACCGGCTCGGCCACGGAGAAGAACATCAGATCGATACCGATACCCGCCGCAAACAGCATCGCCGCCCAACTGGTCAGGCTAAATTCCGGCTTGGATTGCTCCGGCCCCAGTTTGATTGAGCCAAAGCGCGAGGCGGCAATCAGCACCACAAAGACGATATAGACCGTTGCTGCCAGCAGGTAATACCAGCCGAAGGTATTGGAGACCCATTCAAGGGCAGTGTTAATCCACCGATCGGATAAATCCGTGAAGAAAATAGTGGTGAGGGAGAAAAGCAGAATCAGTCCTGCAGAAGTGAAGAAAACCACTGGATTGATGCGGTCTTTTTGTTCTTTCCTGGATATTTCAGTCGTCGGCATACCATCTCCGAAAATAATCAAGATTGACCCCGATCTTTGCAAAGCGTGCCTTAGCGCATACTGGGAAATTCCGCCGCATATCCGCTAACTACACTGGGCAATAGTCAGGTTGTGAATTTATCCTTCTGATTTGGTTGTGTTAATTCGTCAATTTCTCACCTTTTTTGTTGAGGATTTGTCAAAAGAGGCCACTATCATAGGTTTTATTGATTGAGCATTCAATTAAAAATAATTTCAGTATGGAAACTGTTGGCTTTATTTCCACATAAAGTGTGGCTTTATTTAACGGGGATTTTGACAGGAATATTCGCAGCGGCAGAAATAAGAATGCCGCCAGGGATGAGCTGGCGGCAGTGCGGGCGAAAAGCAATTAGTTATAAATGATGGCTGTGCCATGCAGGTTGTTCTGACCAGAGGTCGAAGTGATGAGGAAAGATTTCGCGCCCGCCAGTTGGGCCTTCTCCGAGAGTTGTGACTCCAGTGAGGCGAGGTTGGTGCTACCCGTTGCGCTGATCACGCCGATTTTCTGCTGGTTATCCGGGGCACTGCTGACCAGGTCGGCAGCCATGCTACCGAAAGACAATGAACCTAAAATCACAGCAGCTACAGCTAATTTGATGTTTTTCATGACGATACCCTTAATTTAAAATTTGTTATGGTGCAAAAAGCTCATTCGGTGCAATTACTGATAAATCTCTGCAGTAGCATGCATGCGGTTATTACCGGTGGTTGAGGTAATACGGAATGATTTTGCACCGGCTGCATCGGCTTTAGCCGACAGCTGAGATTCCAGGGAAGACAGGTTAGTGCCGCTGGCGGTAACCACACCGACCTGCTGTTGATTAACCGGTTCCTGACCGACGATGTCAGCAGCGAAACCAGCGAAAGAAACGGAAGTCAGTGCGATAGCAGCCAGGGTCATTTTCAGGTTTTTCATAGTCTTTATTCTCTCTCAATTCGGTTTAGTTAATGTCTGCGTCGTTATTAGTTAACGATCGATAACTAAATGGTATTCCTGCCACGCCGATCCGTCAACAGCATTTTATTAACGACCGTTAATTTAATTGGCAAGCGCTTGATAAAAAATGATTTAAAGTTTCAAAAAAGTTTTTCCCGACGCGGATTTCGCCTACAACATCCTCGTAAACAAGGAAAGTAACGAACAGGCTCGACACGGCCGCTTGATTGTTTTTATAATGATCGGTAATTTATTCCTCATTGCGTTGCCAAAGAGAGGATCTATGACCGATCAGGAAATCTGCACCCGTAAGGGCCGGGGACGGCCAAAAACCTTCGACCGGGAAGCGGCGTTAGACATTGCGCTTGAGCTGTTCTGGCGCCATGGCTATGAAGCCACTTCACTCTCCGATCTGGTTGAAGCGACCGGGGCGAAAGCGCCAACGCTGTACGCCGAATTTACCAATAAAGAAGGGATGTTCCGCGCCGCAGTGGATCGCTATATAGAGAAGTTTGCCGAACAGCGGCAGGCTGCTCTGGCTTGCCCTGAAAGCTGCGTAGAGAAAGGCGTGGAAGGCTATTTTCGTTCCACCGCCGCCTGCTTTACCGATGGCAAAAAACCGGCCGGCTGCTTCTTTATCTGTACCTCTACCGCACTCTCAGCGGATTCAACCGAAGTCGCTGATATGCTGCGCGCGCGCCACAACAGTCAGGAGAATCACCTGAACGAGTTTCTGCTGGCGCGTCAGGCGGCAGGTGAGTTGGACGCGAAGACCGACATCACGGCGCTTTCTGCTTATTTGGGATGCGTTCTGCAAGGCATGTCCGTCCGCGCCCGGGAAGGCGCCAGCCGCGCAGAACTGGATAGCATTATTGATACGCTTATGCTGCAATGGCCGATATTAAGCCGGACAGGCTGTCACTGAGTCCGGCACGATCGTAAAAGAGGAGTCACCATGACAATTGAATATGCAACCATCGCCGGGGGCTGCTTCTGGTGCACAGAAGCGGTCTTCAAACAGACTACTGGCGTCGTGTCGGTAGAAAGTGGCTATATTGGTGGCCACACCAGCAATCCAACCTACCGTCAGGTTTGCGATGGCAACACCGGCCATGCAGAAGCCATTCGTCTAGGCTTCGATCCGGAAAAAGTCAGCTATGGCGATCTGCTGGATATCAGCTTTGCCACCCACGATCCAACCCAGCTGAACCGCCAGGGCAATGATATCGGCACGCAGTACCGTTCGGCGATTTTCCCGGCTGATGAAGCGCAGGCAGAAGAAGCCAAAGCGGCGATTGTGCGTGCGCAGGAAGATCAGACCAGCCCGATCGTGACCACCATTGAAGGTCCGGCCGAGTGGTATCCGGCGGAAGAGTATCATCAGAACTATTGGGAAGGTGAAGGGCAACAGAACCGTTATTGCCTGGCCGTGATCCCAGCCAAACTGCAGAAGCTGCACAAACGTTACGCTGACCGTACCAAGTAGCGGACAAACAACAGAACGGGCGCAAGGCCCGTTCTTTTATAACGCTTTGCTGCGAAGACGAACGCCCACCAGCAACGCCAGCACCAGTAAGGTACAGATAAAGGCGGTAATGCCAACCCAGCCAAACTGATGCCAGAAAACGCCTCCCAACGTTCCCGCCAGGCTCGAACCCAGATAGTAGCTAAACAGATACAGCGAACTTGCCTGTCCTTTGGCGCGTCTGGCGCGGGGGCCAATCCAGCCGCTGGCAACTGAATGGCCGGCAAAGAATCCCGCCGTGAACAGCATCATTCCCGGTAAAATCAGCCATACCGAACTGAACAGCGTCAGCAGAATGCCCACCACCATCATCCCGATAGAAAACAGCAGTACTGCCGGGCGGCCATATTTTGCGGTCATCGCGCCCGCTTTAGGGGAACTCCAGGATCCGGTCAGATACACCACGGACAGCAGGCCCACAATGGCCTGACTGAGTCCATAAGGCGGCGCAAGAAGACGATAGCCAATGTAGTTAAACATCGTCACAAACGCGCCCATGAGCAGGAAGCCTTCCGCAAACAGCAACGGCAGACCGCTGTCGCGCCAGTGCAGCCGGAAGTTAATCAGTAAACTGCGCGGCTTGAGCGAGGCGGGCCGGAAATGGCGCGAGGGTGGCAGAATTTTCCAGAACATCAGGGCTGAAGCCAGCGCAAAGCAGCCAATTACCGCCACCGCCACCCGCCAGGAAGTGAAATCAGTGATCACGCCGCTCAGCAACCTGCCGCTCATGCCGCCAATCGAATTGCCGCTGATATAAAGGCCCATTGAGAAGGCGATCACCCCAGGATGCACCTCTTCACTGAGATAGGTCATGCCAACGGCCGCCACGCCGCTTAATGACAGCCCGATTAGCGCGCGCATAATCAAAATGCCGTGCCAGCTGGTCATGGTGGCAGAAAGCAAGGTGCAGACTGCTGCCATCAACAGCGCGGTCACCATCACCGATTTACGGCCAATCGCATCCGATAGCGGCCCCGTAACCAACAGCCCAAGGGCCAGCAGACCGGTCGCAACGGAAAGTGACAGGCTGCTGGCCGCCGGAGACACGCCGAATTCCTGCGAGAGCACCGGCATTATGGGCTGCACGCAATAAAGCAGGGCAAAGGTCGCCAGTCCGGCGGAAAACAGCGCCAGCGTGACCCGCATAAACTGCGGTGTGCCGCGATTGATGTACTCATTGTTGAGCGGTAGGGGCTCTGAAGGCCGCTGCAGGCTGTCAGGAAGCGTCGCGGAGGGTGATGAGCGATTCACTGCAGATCCTTGAAATGAAATTATTCTGTTTACTGTAATAAGGGATTAATATGATGTCTAATCTATTAATAATCTCAAATGATATGTTTAAAATATGAATATTGAGCTTCGTCACCTGCGCTACTTTATTGCGGTTGCAGAGGAGCTGCATTTTGGCCGGGCGGCGCAGCGGCTGAATATTTCACAGCCACCGCTCAGCCAGCAGATCCAAATCCTTGAGCAGCAAATTGGTGCCAGGCTGTTTGCCCGCACCAACCGCAGCGTTCAGCTTACCGCCGCAGGCAGCCAGTATTTGCTCGATGCCCGGCAAATCCTGCTGCAGGTCGATCAGGCTGCGGATAAGGCCGCCAGGCTGCACCGGGGAGATGAGGGGGAACTGCGCATAGGTTTCACCTCATCCGCACCTTTTATTACCGCCGTTTCTGATGCGCTGTTTACCTTTCGCCAGCGCTATCCCGGCGTGCATATTCAGATGCAGGAAATCAACACCCGTCAACAGTTGGAACCGATCAACGAAGGGCGGCTGGATCTGGGGGTGATGCGCAATACGCCGTTACCTGAGACCCTGGACCATCAGCTGATGCTGCGCGAGCCGTTATTTGCGGTATTACCGAAATCCCACCGCTTAGCCACGCACCCGGCGATCTCTGTCAAAGCGTTGGCACAGGAACCCTTTGTTTTCTTCGATCCTAAAGTCGGTACGGCGCTGTACACGGAAACGCTGGCGTTGTTACAACGCTACGAAATCCAGCCCAATATTGCCCAGGAAGTGGGCGAAGCGATGACCATTCTCGGACTGGTTTCAGCGGGATTAGGCATTTCAATTCTGCCAGCCTCATTCAGCCGCATTCGTCTTGAGGATGTCAGTTGGGTGGCGCTAAAAGAAGCGGATGCCTGGTCAGAAGTGTGGCTGGTTTGGGCGAAGCGGCAGGAAACTACCGCGCTGATGAAACACATGAAAGAACTGCTGCTGCAGTCGCCAACTGATGGAATATCAGCCGGCTGAACGGCTTTTATGTGCTGCAAATCACATTCCGAATCAAATATTTGACGCCATCCGCGAAGTGTTTCACCATGACCGAAAGCTTTATTTTGAAGCGCGAAAATAAGTGGGAGCAGGGGTGTGATAGCGGACGGTCAGCCTGGCCACATTGACCAGATCAAACAGACAAATGCAGGGGCAGTTTATCGGCTGATTGATCGGTTTGGTCCCATTTCGCGCATAGAATTAGCCCGCAAGGCGCAGCTTGCGCCTGCCAGCATCACCAAGATTGTTCGTGAGATGCTGGAAGCCCATCTGGTTCAAGAAACCGAGTTTCAGGAAGCCGGCAGTCGTGGCCGTCCCGCGGTGGGATTAATTCTGGATACTCAGGCCTGGCATTACCTTTCAGTTCGTATCGGCAACGGTGATATTACCCTCTCGTTACGCGATTTAAGCAGCCAGCTGGTGACCGAGGATCTCTGCCCGTTGCCAGTGGAAAACAGCGAGCCGTTAGTCGGGCGCATTATTGCTGAAGTGGACGCCTTCTTTATTCGTCATCAGCAAAAACTCGAGCGTCTGACGGCGATCGCCATCACCTTGCCCGGCATTCTCAACGCCCGCAGCGGCATAGTTCATCGCATGCCTTTCTATCACATCACCGATATGCCGCTGGGACCCGAGCTGGAAAAGCGTACGGGTCTGCCGGTCTATATTCAGCATGATGTCTGTGCCTGGACGCTGGCGGAATCGTTGTTTGGTGCCGCTCAGGAAGCAAAAAATGTCATCCAGGTGGTGATTGACCATCAGGTGGGGGCCGGCGTGATCACCGGCGGCAGGCTGTTACATAATGGCAGCAGTACGCTGGTTGAAATTGGTCATACCCAGGTCGATCCTCACGGTAAGCAGTGCTACTGCGGCAATCACGGCTGTCTGGAAACCGTTGCCAGCAGCGAGAACCTGCTGGAACAAGCGGCGTTACGGCTCGAAACCTCCGCTGACAGCATGCTGCATGACCAACCGCTGACGCTGGAAGCATTGTGCGGTGCGGCCCAACAAGGCGACCCCCTGGCTACCGAGCTGATCGTCGGTGTCGGTCACAGCGTAGGTCGCATTGTGGCGATCATGGTCAACCTGTTTAACCCACAAAAAATACTGATTGGTTCTCCACTCAATCAGGCCAGAGATATTCTCTTCCCGGCGATAGCAGATTGCATCCATCGCCAGTCTCTCCCGGCTTACAGCCAGCAGATCGCCCTCGAGCCGACACAATTTCTTAACGTCGGAACGATGCCCGGTGCCGCGCTGGTAAAAGATGCCCTTTATGATGGCACCTTGCTGGTTAAACTGCTGCAGGGCTGATTCTCCTCGCTTATCGATAAAATATTGCGCTAACGCAAGCTGACTTTCCGCAGACTGTCCTACTATTCCCGCTCTTAATTGTTAATTGTTTTTAATTAATTTGATCGGTTATGACTAACGGAGGGCAGCAATGTTGAAGCGGATATTTGTGACGGGCACGGATACTGAAGTGGGGAAGACCGTAATCAGCCGCGCGCTCCTGCAGAAACTGGCTGAAGGCAATAAAAGCACGGTGGGCTACAAGCCTGTCGCTAAAAGCAGCCAGCTAACAGAGCAGGGGCTCAGGAACAAAGATGCGCTGATCCTGCAATCTTCCTCCACGCTGCAATTGCCTTATGCCGCGATCAATCCGTTCACCGTGCTCGATGATGAGGTGAGCACCAGTCAGGACATCTTCGTTGATTACGCCACATTAAGCACCGGACTCAGTTCGTTAACTGAGCAGGCGGATTATGTGGTGGTGGAAGGCACCGGCGGATGGCGCAGCTTAATGACCGATTTACGGCCGCTTTCAGCGTGGGTAGTGGAAGAGAAAATTCCGGTGGTGTTGGTGGTCGGAATCAAGCTGGGTTGCCTGAGTCATGCGCTGTTAACGGCGGAAGCGATTATTAATGATGGTTTGCCGCTGCTCGGCTGGGTCGCAAACCGCATCAATCCGGGCCTGGCGCATTACGCTGAAATTATTGATGTGCTGAGCAATACCATCCAGGCACCGTTGCTGGGCGAATTGCCATACCTGCCGCGAGCTGAAACGCGCGATCTGGCAAAGTACCTCGATTTAAGTGCAGTGGCGTTTTGACGGGGTGCAGTGATCTGACAGGACATCAGCAAAGGTTCGTAACTGACTTTCAGCGGCTTCCCTGCCGCTGCTGAGTCGGTTAACGCCAGACGCGAGATTAAGACAGGTTCAGAGCACGACGGGTACGACCGGAACTCAGATAGCCCGCAATATAATCCTGCGAAATCTCCCCGCTATAACGGCCTTCTTCATCGACAATCGGCATCCACACCAGATTGTGCTCATACAGTTTCGACAGCACGATACGCAGGTTCTCTTCCGCACGACCGGTGACGGTGAACTTGTTCAGCATTTCAATGCACTGTCCGGTGGCACCGCGCGCCTCACGACGTTTTACAAAGCCCAGCGGCTTGCCGTCATCATCCACTACGGTAATGGAGCGCATGTCGTTGTCATCCATCATGCCGAACGCTTCAGACAGCGGCGTATTCTTCTTCACGGTGATAGTGGGCTGCTGATCGGTGACGTCGCCGGCCTGAACCAGCAGCAGGCGTTTCAGCGTACGGTCCTGGCCAACGAAAGAGCCGACAAAGTCGTTAGCCGGTTTCGCCAGCAGCTCGTCCGGGCTGGCGCACTGCACGATTTTCCCCTGACCGAACACCGCAATGCGGTCGCCCAGTTTCAACGCCTCATCAATATCGTGGCTGACCAGCATCACCGTTTTCTTCAGCTGGCGCTGCATATCCAGAAACTCATTCTGGATCACTTCACGGTTAATTGGGTCGACCGCGCCGAAGGGCTCATCCATCAGCAGTACCGGTGGATCTGCGGCCAGCGCCCGGATCACGCCGATACGCTGCTGCTGTCCACCGGACATCTCACGCGGATAGCGGTGCAGGAAGGTTTTCGGATCCAGCGCAACCATGCTCATCAGCTCAGTCGCGCGCTCACGGCAGCGCTTTTTATCCCAGCCAAGCATTTTCGGCACGACGGTAATGTTCTCTTCGATGGTCATATTAGGGAACAGACCAATCTGCTGGATCACATAGCCGATGTTGCGGCGCAGCGTCACCGTATCCAGGCCACTGGTGTCTTCGCCATTAATCAGGATTTTGCCGCTGGTTGACGGGATCAGACGGTTAATCATCTTCAGCGTGGTGGACTTCCCGCAGCCAGAAGGGCCGAGCAGCACACACATTTCGCCTTCCGGCACGTTCAGGCTGACGTTATCCACGGCATTAAAGGTGGCCCCATTTTTCTGGCTAAACGTTTTTGTGAGATTTTCCAGTTTTATCATTATCGAATCCCCTTAGGAGTCAGCGCCAGCTGCAAGCGGTGCAGCAGCCAGTCGAGAATAATTGCCAGCAAACAAATCATCAGCGCGCCTGCTATTAACATACGGACGTCACTGCCGCTGATGCCATCAAGCAACAGCAAGCCAAGACCACCCGCGCCAATCACGGCGGCAATCGCCATGACACCCACATTCATCACCACCGCGGTACGAATACCGCCGAAAATGACCGGCAGCGCCATTGGGATCTCTACCCAACGCAGACGCTGCGAAAACGTCATGCCGATCCCGCGTCCCGCTTCACGCAAACCCGGCGGGATATTTTCCAGCGCGGTATGGGTGTTACGCACAATCGGCAGCAGGGAATAGAGGAATACCGCGGTGACCGCAGGTAGCACGCCAATGCCCTGACCGATCATGGAAAACAGCGGGATCATCAGGCCAAACAGCGCGATAGACGGGATGGTCAGCACGATAGTCGCCAGGCCCAGCACCGGCGTTGCCAGCCACTTATAGCGAACAATGATGATGCCGAGCGGTACGCCGATGACGATCGCCAGCCCGACGGCCAGCCCGACCAGCCACAGATGCTGAAAGGTCAGTGAGGCTAAATAGCTGCAGTTATCAATAATATAATGAATGGTATCCATACTGCCTCCTTAGATTAAGCCTTTCGATTTAAGGAAATCACTCGCGACGGTCTGCGGCGACTGATGATCGATATCAACGCGCTTGTTCATCTCGGTGATGGCTTCATCGGTGATAAATGGTGACAGGGTATTGAGCGCATCGGCCAGCCCCGGATGGGAATCCAGCGTCTGTTTGGTGACCACTGGCGTTACCGCGTAGCTTGGGAAGAAGTTCTTATCATCCTTCAGCACTTTCAGATCAAACCCTTTTACGCGGCCATCGGTGGTATAGATCAGTCCGGCATCGACAAAACCATCACGAATGGCGTTGTACACCAGGCCCGGGTCCATCTGGCGGATTTGCGGGCGATCCAGCGGCATGTTGTAGGCCTTCTGCAGAGGTTTCATGCCATCAGAGCGGCCGGCAAATTCCAGATCCAGCCCTAACATCCAGTTATGGTCGGGATCGTTTTTACGCACTTCTTCAATCTTCGCCACCAGCTGTGACAGGGTGTCGATATGCTCTTCATCGGCACGTTTGCGCTGCATAGCAAACGCGTAGGTGTTGTTCATTGGCGCCGGATTGAGCCATACGAGGCCAAGTTTGGCATCGAGATTTTTTACCGTCTCGTAAGCCTCTTTCGAGGACATCGGCTTGTTGATATGGTTGAAAATAATCAGCGAGGTGCCGGTATATTCCCAGGTCATATCAACCTGCTTATTGATCATCGCATTGCGGCCAATGGTGGTGGCGATATTGGTTTTCGCTTCTATCTCGAAACCTTTCTTGCGCAGATACTGGGTGGTCAGCGCGGAAAGGATATGCTGCTCGGTGAAGCTTTTCGTCGCCATCACAATCGGTTCAGCGGCGGCCACGGTGGCACTCATGGCCAGCGTGGCGCTCAGCGCCAGTGCGGTATGACGAACCCAGCGGGTTAAAGAGGAGGCCTTAGCCATGTATTGCTCCTTATTATTCTTCTATACGGCCGTATGCGGGCTGACCAGACGGCCAAGGCCTGCCAGCAACATATCGAGGATCAGCGCAAACAGCGCGGTCGCAGCGGCACCCAGGATCAGCGTCGGGAAGTCGTTAAGGTAGATGCCGGGAAAGATCAGCTCGCCATAGCTACTGGCACCAATCAGAAACGCCAGCGGCGCGGTTCCAACGTTAATTGCGGTGGCCACACGGATGCCGGACAGCATCACCGGCCAGGCATTGGGCAATTCAACCTTACGCAGGCGCTGACCTTTAGTCATGCCAATGCCGTTGGCCGCTTCAATCAGCGAGGCCGGCACCGAACACAGGCCAGAATAGGTATTTCGCACAATTGGCAGCAAGGACGCGAGGAACAGGGCAATAATCGCCGGACGATCGCCAATGCCAATCACCACCATCGCCAGCGCCAGAACGGCAAGGGGCGGTAAAGTGTTACCCACATTGAAGATCTGCATGACATACTCAGCCCACTTACGGGCGGCGGGGCGGCTGAGGATAATCCCGCTGGGGATGCCGACCAGCAAAGCGAACAGCATTGACCAGAACACCAGCATCATATGCTGCTGGCCAAGGTACACCAGGTCTACCTGGCGGGCTTTGATGGTTTCAACGCCCAGGCCGTATACCAGCAAGCCAATGACCACGGCAAGAAACAGAACGGCCAGTGCAGCACGCCGGAGAAGCGTTTGGTTTTGCATGAATTCCTTTCTCCCTGATATTCCGGAATGAAGCGTGCCCCGGAAACGGTTATAAATGTGACGTTAAACGCTTTTATTGGTTAAAGGGTTTGAAAGCGCCCTAAAACCTATAGCAGGCTAGTCACAGCTGTGCCAAGTTTTAGGCTTAAAATCAGTAGGATAGTTTTCGACCATACTGATGCAGAAGCCTTACCAGCACTGGGTTGAGTTCAATGAAAATATTTTATCGTCAAATAGGTGACACCGTAACAAACATACGTTTATAAGAAAGCACGTTTCGGAAACTCTGTCCTCAAAACCAGGCCAGAATAGAAGGAGTTTATCAAGGGAACCCTATGTCAGAATCAGCACAACACCAGGTCACGCATCGCCACTGGATACTGGTCGCCGCCATGCTGGCGATGTTTATGGCGGCCATTGAAGTGACTATTGTTGCTACCGCCATGCCAACGATCATTGCCGAACTCGGCGGCTTTTCGCTGTTTGGTTGGGTTTTTTCTATCTACCTGCTGACTCAGGCAGTGAGCGTACCGATCTACGGTCGTCTGGCGGATCTCTGGGGCCGGAAACGGGTGTTCTTTATTGGCACTTCGCTGTTTTTGATCGGCTCAATACTTTGTGGATTTGCCAGCAATATGGCCTGGCTGATCCTGTTCCGCGCATTTCAGGGGCTGGGCGCAGGGGCGATTATGCCGCTGACCTCAACCATCATCGCCGATGTTTATCCGCCTAAAGAGCGGGCCAGCATTCAGGGGTGGCTTTCCAGCGTATGGGGAATTGCGGCCATTACCGGACCGTTGACCGGCGCATGGATCGTTCAGCACTTTAACTGGGCGCTGATTTTTTGGGTCAACGTGCCGATTGGCATTATCTCGATGCTGATGCTGGCCAAATGGTTTCCTGAATCCAGCAAAGAACAAACGCAAAAGCTCAATCTGGCCGGCAGCGGCTGGTTAATGCTCACCGTGACAGCGCTGCTAACCGCGTTGTTACAGGCCGAAAGCCTCGGTTACTGGTCGGTGGCGCTGTTGGTCATCGCTTTGGTGTCAGGCTATGCGTTAGTCAGACATGAGCGGGGCGCTGATGAGCCGTTGTTCCCGATGGCAATCTGGCGCAGCCGCACGCTGGTTGCCGGCAATGCTGGAAATCTGGTGATTGGCGCGGCGATGATGGGGATCAGTGCCTTTCTGCCCACCTGGATTCAGGGGGTAAATGGCGGCACGCCCCTGCAGGCAGGCAGCGCGTTAGCGATGATGTCGATCGGCTGGCCGCTTGCCAGCACCCTTAGTGGCAGATTGATGCAGCGAACCTCATACCGGTTTACCGCGCAGTTGGGTTCGGTGTTGTTGATCGTGGGCACCGCGATGCTACTGACGCTACACAGCAACAGCTCGGTCTTTCACGCCGGGATTTCGGCCTTTGTGATCGGTACCGGCATGGGGATGACCAGCACCACCTTCCTGATTGCGGTACAAAACACCGCGGAGTTTCATATTCGCGGCATCTGCACCGCATCGATCATGTTTAGCCGCATGCTGGGTTCAGCGCTGGGCACGGCGGTGTTGGGCGCGGTACTCAACTATAACCTGCTGATCCGCCTGCCGGATTATAACGATCCGGTACAACAAATCATGTCGCATTCACAGCGTGAAGCGCTGCATCATGGCACGCTGCACCAGATGGTGAGTGAGATTGCCCTGTCGTTGCATTGGGTTTTTGCGGTGTCGGTGGGCATTGCGGTGGCGAGTCTGGTGATCGCGCGATTTATCCCGGCGACAAAACCGCATTAGGTGTCGCGGGCATGGCAGGATTGTTGAAGAGTTGAGGGGTTAACGCTGAAGTGTTGAAGGGGGCGAAGCGTTTCGCCCCCAACGCGTCAGGAAGCGGGTGCATCCTGAGAAGTGCCGGTGCTGGCGGGCACCGCGTCATTATCGGCGCCGTTGCGCTTATAGACAATTTTCTGCGTGTCGTTTTCGCAGTGACCGACCACCTGGCCACCGGCCTGGTCTGCCTGATCGTTTGGCACGATATCCAATGAGAAATCGCCCGCCGCTACGCCATTATTGATAATCTTCTGATTAATATCCGCTTTTACCGTGTCACAGGAAGCCTGTGCGGCCAGAGGTGCAATAACCATCAGTGCGGCTAACATCCACTTAGTGTGTTTCATCATGTCATCCCTATTTTTGCGTGTGCTATCAATACCGTGCTAACTATAGCAGCTCAGGGCGCAATGATCTGACGGCCAGAGCGACGATCCAGGCAGCGCTGAGTATTCGGCTCCCAATAAGCATTGACGTTCAGGCTTTGATCGCAGGCATCACGGGTATCGGCAGCCCGGTCGTATTTGTCGAAGTTTTTCTCAACGCGGGTGTTCACTTTGGTACGCAAACGTTGAGTCTCATCCCACTGCTCTTTATCCTGACGAGCCTGCTCGTTGCTGAGGGCATTATTGCCATCCTGAATAATTAACCTGTCAGTTTGCGCCTGTGCGCTGTGCTGGATGCTGAACAAAGTGCCAAAAAGCACCAGCGGCAGAGCAGCCTTGCTCAGATGTTTTTGCCATTGTTTCATCGTCATTTCCTTGGTTTTTCTGTTGATCCCAACGCCTGTCGGCAAGCGTATGCTTAAGATAGTATATCATCAGGCTGAAAAGGCTCACCAGTCAGCCGCGTCTTCGTTTAGGTTTCAGAGAGTGAATGAATGCTGTTTTTTAAGACAACCTTGCTGTTTTTTCTCACCGCGCTGGCAGAAATTATAGGCTGTTTCCTGCCGTACCTGTGGCTTAAAAAGGGCGGTTCTGTGCTGTTGCTGCTGCCGGCAGCGGCCAGTCTGGCCGCCTTTGTCTGGCTGTTAACCCTGCATCCTGCGGCAAGCGGACGCGTGTATGCCGCTTACGGCGGCGTCTATGTGATGACCGCGTTACTGTGGTTGCGTTTTGTCGATGGTGTAAAGCTGAGCCATTACGACTGGCTGGGTGCCATCATCGCCTTTAGCGGCATGCTGATTATTGTTGCAGGATGGGGAAGGAGTTAACGGGGTAAGGGCAAGCGATGTAGATTCAGGAGCGAATCGGAACCTCACTTGCCCATCTGACTTATTCCTGAGCTAATGCTTCCAGGTTATCGCGAAAAGCGGTGACGGCAATGGCCCGGTTATCGGCCTGATAACGGTCTTTCGCTGCGGGTGCTGAGCTTTGCACCGCAATCAATTGCCACGCATCATTCACCTTCAGTAATAACGGGGAACCGCTGTCGCCAGGCAAGGTATCGCACTGGTGTGAAAGCACGCCTTTTTGCGCCCAGCCGGTCACCAGACAATCGCTATGAGAATACAACGTTTCCAGATGATCCAGCGGATAGCCTGCCTGGGTCACTTTGCGATCCTGAGTTTTTAATGCATCGGTTAAATCGCTGCGGCTGCCGTCAAATAACGGGATTGGCGTAATACCGGAAGGCGGATTGCGCAAAATAATCAAACCGTAATCATAAGGGGCAGCAGAAGAAGGGACAATCCAGCCGTCACCGTCTGCTTTTAATTTGTGGCCAAGTTCGGGATCGACACGCGTTTCGATATCGTGAATATCATAACGCCAGCGGCCTTTGGTATTTGAAATAAAGCGCAGAGCAATGGCTTTATCGACTTTACCCGGCGGCGCCAGCAGGCAATGGCCGGCGGTCAGAACCAGGTGAGCAGAGATCAGGGTAGCGCTACAGAGATTGCCGCTTGCCGTTTCCAGTTGGCCGATGGCTTCCCAGGGTTGGCTGGCGGTATCAGCGACAGGTTTGCGATCGTCTTTCCCAAAGAACAGGGTTTTGACGTCAGCGGCGCTGGGGCTTTCATCATCATCATCTGCGTGGGCATAAAACGAAAAGGCTAAACATCCGATTAAAAAAACAGCTGTCAGTCGCATGTCTCTCTCTGAGTGGAGAATGAATGGGGGGAGTTAACTACGGCGTGATAATAACTATAGTCGTATAGTCAAAAAAAAGGGAGTTTAATTTGGAATATCAGCACGCTACGAAAGTTACAGGTAAAAACTGGCGGCGATAACACCACAAAGGATCATAAAGCCCAGGATAATTTCGAATAAATAGCGACGCACCATCATCCGATACTCCAGGAAAGAAACACCCGGAATAATCCGGGTGTTTGATTGAAAGGCTGTTGAGGGGGGAGTCTGGCTCCCGCTTCATGAATTACGCTTTAGGAGCAGCGGCTTTCTTAGCAACTTTCTTGTGGTGTACTTTTTTCGCTGCCTGCGCTTTCTGAGCTACTGGCTTAGCGGCTTTCTTGTGGTGTACTTTTTTTGCTGCCTGCGCTTTCTGAGCTACTGGCTTAGCGGCTTTCTTGTGGTGCACTTTCTTAGCAGCCTGCGCTTTCTGAGCAACTGGCTTAGTGGCTTTCTTGTGGTGTACTTTTTTTGCTGCCTGTGCTTTCTGAGCTACTGGCTTAGCGGCTTTCTTGTGGTGCACTTTCTTAGCAGCCTGCGCTTTCTGAGCAACTGGCTTCTTAGCGGTTTTCTTGTGGTGCACTTTCTTGGCAGCCTGCGCTTTCTGCACAGTTGCTTTGTGTTTTTTGTGATGCTTAGCGGTAGTCGCTTTAGCCGGAGCAGCAGTCGTTGCAGCAGAAGTGGTTGCTGGAGCGGCGGTGGTTTCAGCAGCGAAAGCAACTGAAGACATACCCATTGCAGCGGCTACAACCAGAGCAAATAATTTTTTCATTGAAAAACCCTCAAAAGTTTAGTTCATGTGTCAGCCCACTGCGGGGCCGGTGAAGTAACTATATGAGAAGGGGGAAATGCTTTCAGTGAGTGATTGGTATCGGCGTGTAACGGATTGTACGAAGTGAGGAAGGCAGGCGTGTAGCCTGCCTTGAAGGAGGATCAGAAGCCGTTTAAATAACGATTTTCCAGATGTTGACGGAAGTATTGCGGGTTAAGGTCTTCCCCGGTGGCGTTCTCAATCAGCTGTTTGGTACTGAAACGGCTGCCGTGCTGCCAGATATTTTGCTGTAACCAGTCAAATACCGGCTGCAGGTTGCCTTCGCGCAGCAGTTCATTAACGTCAGGCAGCGCTTTCTTCACGCCCTGGAACAGCTGAGCGGCGTACATGGCTCCCAGGGTATAAGTCGGGAAGTAACCAAAGGCACCATCGGTCCAGTGAATATCCTGCATACAGCCGTCACGGTAGTTGCCGGTGGTATCCAGACCCAGCAGTGACTGCATTTTTTCCTGCCACAGATCAGGGATATCGTCGACCTCAATCTCGCCTTCGATTAACGCACGTTCAATTTCATAACGCAGGATGATGTGCGCCGGGTAGCTGACTTCATCGGCATCTACGCGGATCGGTCCTGGCTTCACCCGCTGGTTCAGTGCGATAAAATTGCCTTCTTCCAGCTCAGGACGATCGCCAATCAGCAGCTTAACCTGTGGCAGCAGCAGGCTAAGGAAATCCGCACTGCGTCCAAGCTGTTTTTCAAAAAACAGGCTTTGCGATTCGTGGATGGCGGTGGAACGGGCATGAGATACCGGCTGGCCTGCCCACTGCTTCGGCAGGTTTTGCTCGTAGCGCGCATGACCGGTTTCGTGGATCACGCCCATCATCGCGCTGATAAATTCGTTCTCGTTGTAACGGGTGGTGATACGCACGTCATCCGGAACGCCGCCACAGAAAGGATGCGCGCTGACATCCAGTCGGCCTGCGTTAAAATCGAAGCCCAGCTGCTTCATAATGGCCAGACCCAGTTGCTTCTGTGACTCGACCGCAAACGGGCCAACCGGCACATCGACCACTTCCTGAGCCTGCTTATCGACAATGCGTTGCAGCAATGAAGGCAGCCACTCTTTGATTTCACCAAAGGTTTTATCCAGTTTGGCGCTGGTCATGCCCGGCTCGTAAATATCCAGTAGCGCATCGTAGCGCGAACAACCGTTAGCCTGGGCGCGGATTTCGGCTTCCTCGCGGCTCAGCTTCACCACTTCCTTCAGGTTCTCTGCAAATCCTTGCCAGTCGTTAGCCGGACGCTGCTGACGCCAGGCGTGCTCACAACGGGAACCGGCAATCGATTTTGCTTCCACCAGCGAGGCGGGAAGCAGGGCGGCCTGCTGCCATGCGCGGCGCATCTCGAACAGGTTGGCGCGCTCGACATCATTCAGTGAAGCCTGTTCAGCTTCATCCAGCCAGTGGCCAACCTCTTTTGCGGTCAGGATTTCGTGCTGCAGCACGCTCAGTTCCGCCAGGGCAGCACCGCGCGCGCTGCTGCCACCGGGCGGCATCATGGTCATCATATCCCAGCCGGCAATGGCGGAGAGGTGGCCGAATCGCGACAGGCGTGTGAAGGTGCGGGTTAAATTAGCGTAGGCAGATGACATGGCGCTCCCTTGAATGATTTATGGCGCTGTCAGGCAGCGCGAGGTGACGATAAGGGTAAATTAACTGGCCAGCAAAAGCGAACGCTGGCGCCGCCGAGCGGGCTGGCATCGATCAACACATAGCCGTCAAAGGCCTGGGCAATCGAGTGGACAATCGCCAGGCCCAGACCACATCCGCCGGTTGCGCGGTCACGGCTGGGATCGAGACGCACGAAGGGCTCGAACACGCGCTCACGCTCTTCCAGCGGAATGCCGGGGCCATCGTCTTCAACCTGCAGACAGGCAATATCACCGTCAAACCACAGGCCGACCCGCAGCCGCTGGTCAGCATAGCGCAGCGCGTTGTTGACCAGGTTGTCCAGCACCCGCTCCATCAGTCGGGTATCCGCCACGCCGAGGTTTTGACGTTGGGGCATATCCAGTTCGATAGCAAAATCTGGCTGTACCGAGCGGATATCATCCAGCCGTTCACGCAGCCATTCGGCTAAATCCAGTGACTGCAAATTCAGATCAACCTTAGGGCGATCGAGTCGGGCATAGGTCAGCAGCTCTTCAATCAGCGCTTCGAGCTGACCGATATCCCGGTTCAGCGCCGCCGCTTCAGCATCGGTAAGGTTATCACTCATCTCCAGCCGGTAACGCAGGCGAACCAGCGGGGTGCGTAATTCATGGGCGATGCCATCAATCAGCTGCTTTTTACTGGCCACCAGCGTATTGATGTTGTCGGCCATCTGATTAAACGCCACGCCAAGGCGCAGCAGGCTGGAGGCGCTGTCAAAGTGAATGCGCTCGTTCAGATGGCCCTGGCCAAATCGCTGGGCGGCTGTTTCCAGCCTGAGCATGTCTTTCCAGTGCGGTCGCATCCAGATAAACACCGGCAGCGCCAGCGAGATGCCAATAAAGGCTAACAGCGCAATATCCAGAATGCGCATCTCATGCAGAAAGAACAGATAGGGAATCGGTCCCACCGCCAGCACATAGTGGCTGCGGGGAATATGCTGCAGGAAGGTGTACTGATCGTCGAGTGCCACAATCTCACCGGCGCGCAGACGGCGCAGGGTAGGCGGATCAAGCTGATAGCTGCTCATCGGTTCTATATGCAGCTTGAACGACAAATTCAGCTCAAGATTATCGATGGTTTTATTCCAGTCGCGTGGCGGAATTTCACGCAGTTCGCTGCGCATCAGATAGAGCGAGCTTTTCATCAGGTCGTCCATCGACTGACGACCGGCCCGCTCGGCGGTGAATTTATACACCAGGCCGACCAGCATCGCCATGACCAGAAAGCAGACGAACAGCAGCAGGTAAAACTGAATAAACAGCTTCTTCATTTAGCGTCCCACGCGTGTGGCGCAAAAAGGTAGCCCTTATTACGAATGGTCTTGATGCGATAGGGTTCGGTGGCGCTATCCAGCAACTTTTTACGCAGGCGGGAGATCGCCACGTCAATGCTGCGATCCATGCCATCATAGCTGACGCCACGCAGCGTTTTCAGCAGGGCATCGCGGTTAAGGATCGACCCGGCATGCGTCGCCAGTTCCCACAGCAGATCAAAGTCCGCAGTTGAAAGGGCGACCACTTCATTATTGAGTGAAACCTGGCGGTTGACCGGGTCGATAGCCAGCGTCCCGAAGCGCAACGCATTCTGACCGGCGACTTTGGGCGCGATTTCATCACTCTGGCTGCTGCTGCCCGCCTGACGCAGATGCAGGCGTAACCGCGCCAGCAATACCGCGGGTGGGGTGGTTTTCAGAATGTAATCATTAGCCCCCATCTCCAGAGAGAGAATGTGGTTCATGTCGCTGTCGAGGGACGTCAGCAGCACGATCGGCCCCGACCAGTCCTGGCCGGCACGCAGATCCCGACACAAGGTCATGCCGTCTTTGCCAGGCAGCATAATATCCAGCATCACCAGGTCTGGCATGGCTGCCGCGATGGTCGCTTCAGCCCGATCGCCACGGCTTTCAACAATCACTTCAATATCATGGCGACTCAGGTATGCGGCGATCAGTTCGCCAACATCCTGGTCATCTTCGACAAACACAATTTTGTTCATAGGGCTGTTTTTCTGAAATGGAAAGGCAAGATTACCCTTTGTTAAACTTAACTACTATTACCCGCTGCTAAATAACGTCAGATGTATAGTATAAGCACCCTATACTATGCCATTATATCCGCCGGGTTGCCGTGGCGACTCAGGGGAATAATCTTGAGAGAAAGGAGAACGAGAGTGTCTGATAATAAGCTGGCATCTGCCGGGTGCAGTGATTATATCTGCCTCAATTATATCGATTTTCTCGCCGCATCCTGCAAAAAGCGCTGGAGCTTTATGGATGCGATCTATGGGGTTATCCCGATTTTTGGTGTGGTGACCCGAAACTCCCGCGACCTGCCTGAAATCCCTTCTGAAAGACTCAAAGCGCTGGCGTTACAAATCATTTCGACCCAGGTCAGCGATGAGATAAACATCGCCCGATTGATTACCCTCGCTGAACAACAACACATTGAGCAGTTTGATATTCTTCTGCCTTATCCGCTTTCGGATCGTCAGCTTGACCTCGTCCATCAGGAGTACGTCAAGCCGCTGACCCTGCAGCAGAAAGATGACCGCTTAACGGTCAACCTTCCGGCCTTTTCGCACTAGCGAACCAGCATCCACATCGCGGGTGCCGACGCCACTACCAGCAATGCCATCGCCCCTTTTTCCAGCACGTTGAGCTGCGCTGTGCCGCGTCCACCCCGGCGGGCAAACAGGAACAGCAGCACGCCTGGCGCATACAGCACCACCGAAAGCAGCAAATGCAGTGGGCCTGAAGCATACAGCAGCCAGAGGCCATACGCACTGGCACCGCTGGCGATAGCCATGATGCCCGGTCGGTTTAGCTGACGCGCCACCTTAAACAGATACGCACCCACCAGGAAATAGGGCACCAGGATCATTTCTGAGGCAATGGTCAGCAGCGTGTTGTAATCCGACCCCGTCAACCAGATCAACACCAGGCACACCTGCACACTGATATTGGTTAGCCACAGCGACGCGGAAGGCGCGCCGCGACGGTTCTGCTTTGCCAGCGATCGCGGGAAGGCGCCATGCTCTGCGGCCATCAGCGGCACTTCGGCGGCCATAATCGTCCAGCTGAGATACGCACCGCATACCGACACAATCAAGCCCACGGCGATGATCACATCTCCCCAGGATCCTACCAGACGGGTCATTAATCCGGCCATCGATGGATTGCGCATGCCAGCCAGTTCCGCTCTTGGCACCAGGCCTAAAGAGAGCAGGGTGACCAGCAGATAAACAATCAGTGCCGCCATGACAGCCAGTAAGGTCGCGCGACCCACATCCTTCTTATTGCGCGCGCGGGCAGACACCACCACCGCGCCTTCCACGCCGATAAATACCCACAGGGTAATCAGCATGGTGTCTTTCACCTGCTGCCAGACCGGCGCGTGGAGCGCCAGGCCGGTAAAGTCAAAATGGAAGCGGTCATAGTTGAATGCCACCGCGGCAAGCACCACAAACAGCCCTAACGGCACCAGTTTACCCAGCGTAGCCACCAGATTGATGCTGGCGGCGGTTTGCACGCCACGGAGCACCAGCCAGTGCACCATCCACAGCAGCACGGAAGCGCCGAGCACCGCCTGCCAGGTGTTGCCATCACCGAACACCACGTGTCCCGGCGAGTCGGTAAAGAAGCTGAGTGCGGAAAAGACAATCACCAGATAGGAAACGTTGGCGATCACCGCACAAAGCCAGTAGCCCCAGGCGGAACAAAACCCGACCAGCTCACCAAAACCTGCACGGGCATAGGTAAAAATGCCGCCATCCAGTTCGGGCTTCAGGCGCGTCAGTAACAGCAGCGCCAGTGACAGCAAAATAATGCCCGCGCCGGTGATGGCCCAGCCGATCAACAGCGCGGCCGGGCTGGCGACTGCCGCCATATTTTGCGGCAGGCTGAATACGCCCGCGCCAAGCATCGAGCTGAGAACCAACGCGGTCAGCGCGGTAAGACCTAATTTTTTGTCCAAAAAAGCATCCCGATAGCAGAATAAAAAACCAGTTCAGTGATAATCCGTCGCGTTTAATGCGTGTAAACAGCGTGGGCCGTGAAGGGATCAACTGAAGAAGGCGGGGATTCTACGGAGTGAGGGCAGGAGATGCAATGCGAACAGGCTGGTTTGTGACTGGTTATGCACATTCGGGGTAGGAAGTATGCAAAATAGAGAAGACGGCCCGGAAGCCGTCTCCTGAAGAGATTACTTGAACAGGTCAGCAGAGACCGTCAGGTTACCGCCGCTCTGGTTAGACCATTGACGCGTGATGTGATAGTACTTCGCGCCTTTCTTAATCGCCGCCTGACCAACAGCATCAGAAATTTCTGTTGGGGTACCGAAGTGGCCGGTAAAGGTCACGCTGTCGAACGGCTGCATCTGTGCCGCAGTGATGGCGCTAACTTCCTGCACGCTCTTGCCGTCCGGAGTTTTGACCGTATAGCGCTGACCAGTAGAGGATTGCGTCTCGAAGAAACGTCCCACATCAGCGCTTGGCGTTTGCGAGGACGCAACACCTGGGATTTGTACCTTCGCCGCTTCCGCACCACCCGCCGCCAGCGCCGCTTTACCGGCTTGAGAATCAGCAGGGATCAGGTCTGGAGACTGAACTTTACGCTCCGGCGCATTGGCTTTGTAGACATAGGCGGTGATGTACTGGTTGCCGCCGCTGTTGGCATCAATCTGACGAACAATAAAGAAGGACGCAGCGCCTTTCTCTTTTGCCGCTTTAGTGATGGCATCGTTGACGTCAGGCTGACTGCGGTAGAAACCACTGATCGAAACCGTATCGTAAGGCTCTAATTTATAGGCTTCTGCTTTATTCAGTTCACGAACGCCGTTAATTACGCGGTCGTTAGAGGGTGCCGCTGCAGGCGCATCATTGTGATACACGTCTGCCACAACACGCCAGTTCCCGCCATTACCGTTGGTATCATTAATACTTTGAATGTAGTAAGAAGCGGCGCCCAACTCATCGGCACGTTTTGACACGGCAGCGCTGGCGTCGTTAATCGCATTGAAACGGCCAGAAATCGAAATACGATCAAAGGGTTTCAGCGCGGCCGCTTTTTCTGGTGACAGTTCCTGTGCCGCAAAAGCGGATAATGATGTGAGTGACAACAGGGCTGACGCCAGAATGGTGTTCTTCAGCTTCATAAAAATAATCCTTCGCCTTACGCAAAAAATGAGTACGAAAACGTGCTGGACTCTTGATGTGTAACAGATTAGCAGCCGATTATTGCATGTAATAATGCCCGCTGTCTCAGCCATTTTGAGCGATGGGTTGTCTGCGCTGAGCATACCCACGGTGAGGATATTAAATAATTGTTAAATTGCGCGCTTAGCCGTCTGGTTACCACCTAAGCTGGTTATTGATATCACTTATATCGTTAATTCATTGTTAAATAATATGTTTTTCTCACGATGGCAAGTCTGTTGCATGTTTTTTGCTAGCAGATTATGCGTGTTTGTCGAGTAAATACAGTATCAAAGCGATGCTTTTGCCACTTTACTATGGATTTTTATATGAAAAGTCGCGAACTGTCGTGCCGTGGCTGGATCGCAGCACAACTTTTCAGTAGGTTATAAACAGTTTGAAACAGATCCTGCACCGGTCGTTTGGGCCGTTGCAGCAGGACCAACCATCATTTCACCTCTGATGAAAGGGATTATTATGCTAATTGGAATAACCAAAGAACGGTTGCCCAACGAAGCGCGAGTCGCCGCCACACCGAAAACGGTAGAGCAGCTTTTAGCACTCGGCTTCAGCGTGGCGATTGAGCACGATGCCGGCAAGCTGGCCAGTTTTGATGATGCTGCCTATGCGGCAGCCGGCGCCACGCTGGTTGACACCGCTACCGTCTGGCAGTCAGACATTATTCTTAAGGTCAATGCACCGGATGATGCCGAGATTGCCTTGACCCGCGAGGGCAGCACGCTGGTGAGCTTTATCTGGCCAGCCCAGAACCCTGAACTGTTGGAGAAACTGGCAGCGCGCAACGTGACCGTCATGTCGATGGACGCCGTGCCGCGCATTTCACGTGCCCAGTCGCTGGATGCATTGAGTTCAATGGCCAATATTGCCGGCTACCGCGCGATAGTTGAGGCCGCCCATGAGTTTGGCCGCTTCTTCACCGGTCAAATCACCGCCGCAGGTAAAGTACCGCCGGCGAAAGTGATGGTGATCGGTGCGGGTGTGGCGGGTCTGGCAGCAATTGGTGCCGCTGGCAGCCTTGGTGCGATTGTCCGTGCTTTTGACACCCGCCCGGAAGTGAAAGAACAGGTGCAGAGCATGGGCGCCGAGTTCCTTGAGCTGGACTTTGAAGAGGAAGCAGGTAGTGGCGACGGCTATGCAAAAGTGATGTCAGAAGCCTTTATTAAGGCGGAGATGGCATTATTTGCGGCACAAGCCGAAGAGGTTGACATTATTGTCACCACCGCGCTGATCCCAGGGCGTCCGGCACCGAAGCTGATCACCGCTGAGATGGTGGCTTCGATGAAGCCGGGCAGCGTGATTGTCGACTTAGCGGCGCAAACCGGCGGTAACTGCGAACTGACCGTCGCCGATCAAGTGACCACCACCGCAAACGGCGTGAAAATCATTGGTTATACCGATCTGCCAAGCCGTTTACCGACGCAGTCTTCACAGCTGTACGGCACTAACCTGGTTAACCTGCTGAAGCTGCTGTGCAAAGAGAAAAACGGCGAAATCAGCGTCGATTTCGAGGATGTAGTGATCCGCGGCGTCACGGTTATCCGTGAGGGTGAAGTGACCTGGCCTGCACCGCCTATTCAGGTGTCTGCTGCCCCGAAAGCGGCTCCAGCGGCGAAAGCTGTCGAAAAAGTTGAGAAGAAGCCGGTTTCTCCGTTGCGTAAGTATGTGCTGTTTGCGCTGGCGATCGTGCTGTTTGGCTGGTTCGCCAACGTCGCACCTGCGGCATTCCTGTCGCATTTTACCGTTTTTGCACTCTCCTGCGTGGTCGGCTATTACGTGGTCTGGAATGTCAGCCACGCCCTGCACACGCCGCTGATGTCGGTGACTAATGCCATTTCAGGCATCATCGTGGTCGGTGCCGTACTGCAAATCGGTCATGGCGGTTGGGTCAGCTTCCTGTCCTTCGTTGCGGTGCTGATTGCCAGCATTAATATTTTCGGTGGTTTCACCGTCACTCAGCGCATGCTGAAAATGTTTCGTAAGAACTAAGGGGTAATCAATGTCTGAAGGATTAGTGACTGCAGCATACATTGTTGCCGCAATTCTTTTTATCTGCAGCCTGGCTGGGCTGGCGAAACATGAGACGGCTAAACAGGGCAACCTGTTCGGTATCAGCGGTATGGCGATTGCGCTGCTGGCGACCTTGCTTGGCCCGGACAGCGGCAACGTTGGCTGGGTACTGTTAGCAATGGTCATCGGTGGCACCATCGGTATCCGCCTGGCGAAAAAGGTCGAAATGACTGAAATGCCAGAGCTGGTTGCCGTGCTGCACAGCTTTGTCGGTATGGCCGCCGTGTTAGTGGGCTTTAACAGCTACCTCGATCATGGCCCTGGCCTTGATTTGGTGCTGGAAAATATCCATCTGACCGAAGTGTTTATCGGCATCTTTATCGGTGCGGTGACCTTCACCGGTTCTCTGGTGGCCTTTGGCAAACTGCGCGGCAAAATTTCATCCCGTCCGTTGATGCTGCCGCATCGTCATAAGCTGAATCTGCTGGCGCTGGTGGTTTCACTCTGCCTGCTGATCGCCTTTGTCCGCACTGACAGCACCGGTGTACAGGTGTTTGCTCTGCTGATTATGACGGTAATTGCGCTGGCTTTCGGCTGGCATCTGGTGGCCTCAATCGGCGGCGCGGATATGCCGGTGGTGGTGTCAATGCTCAACTCCTATTCAGGCTGGGCAGCGGCGGCAGCGGGCTTTATGCTCAGCAACGATCTGCTGATCGTCACCGGAGCGCTGGTGGGCTCCAGCGGGGCGATCCTCTCGTACATTATGTGTAAGGCGATGAACCGCTCGTTTGTCAGCGTGATTGCCGGTGGGTTTGGCACCGACAGCAGCTCAACCGGTGAAACCGATGAAGTGGGTGAGCACCGTGAGATTGACGCGCAAGGCACGGCAGAAATGTTGAAAAACTCCACCTCGGTGATCATTACCCCAGGCTACGGCATGGCGGTCGCGCAGGCGCAATATCCGGTTGCGGAAATTACTGAAAAGCTGCGCGCCCGTGGCATCAAGGTTCGCTTTGGTATCCATCCGGTTGCCGGTCGTCTGCCTGGGCACATGAACGTGCTGCTGGCTGAAGCCCGTGTTCCGTACGACATCGTGCTGGAAATGGACGAAATCAACGACGATTTCGGCAGTACCGATACCGTGCTGGTGATTGGTGCCAATGACACGGTGAACCCGGCTGCGCAGGAGGATCCACGCAGTCCAATCGCCGGTATGCCGGTGCTGGAAGTGTGGAAAGCGCAGAACGTGGTGGTGTTTAAGCGTTCAATGAATACCGGTTATGCCGGTGTGCAGAACCCACTGTTCTTCAAAGAGAATACGCAGATGCTGTTTGGTGATGCGAAAGCTACCGTCGATGCCATTCTGAAAGCGCTGTAACAGGCTCCCCGTTAGCGGGGCGTCAGATATAAAAAAGGCCGGGATTTCCCGGCCTTTTTATTGTTCAGAGACTGACATTAATCGTCTTCATCATCATCGAGTTCAATCGGCGAGGTAAAACCGTCAGGCTTAATCGCCAGCAAATCGCAGCGCAGATGATCAATAACCTGTTCCGCCGTATTGCCGAGGAACGCCGCAGATATCCCGGTGCGGCCAATCGTGCCTAATACCACCACACCCGCATCCAGATGTTCCGCTAAATTCGGGATAACCTCTTCCGGCAAGCCTTTATCGACGTGGGTAAACTTCTCATCAATGCTGAATTTTTGCCGCAACGCTTTCATCGCCAGCAGATGCTGACCGCGGATCGCGTCGTTATAAACGCTCGGATCGAAGTCCGGCAGTTCAATGGCGATATTGATGGGAGTAATCGGGTAAGCCCCCACCAGATGGACTTCGGTATGGTTGACTAAATCAGCCAGTTCCAGCGTCTCTTTTACCAGCTTGGTATTGAGTGGATCATGATGCGGTTCTTCACTGGCAAGGTTAACGGCCACCACGGCGCGGCCACCTTCAGGCCACGGTTGATCCTTCACCATCCATACCGGGCATGGGCATTTACGCAGCAGGTGCCAGTCGGTAGGGGTAAAGACCACCGCCTGCAGGCGGTCGTGCTGGTGAGCCATCTTCAGCACCAGGTCATAACGCCCATTCAGCACTTCCTGAATGATCGCCTCGTAAGGGCGGTTATGCCAGATCACTTTGATCTCAATGTGGACGCCCGCATCCAGATAAGACTGGGCCTGTTCGCGGATCCATTCGGTGCGCTGACTGACCACGCCTTTACGCATGGTGGTGCGTTCATCAGGCGACAACAGGGTGGTCATTTCGTATGAGAAATCATAAATCGGCAGGAAAGCCGTGATCCGGCCACCGAGGCGCTGGTTCAGATACACGGCACGGCGTAGCGCAGGCTGATCGTCTTGCTGCGGATCGACCGCCACGAGAATGTTTTGATACTTGGTCATAACGGGTTCTCCAGACACTGATCGTGATAGGTTAAAGATAGCCCAATAGCGGCCTGTGCAGAAGGAAAAAGTTATAGGCGGATCAATATTATAACAAATAATAAGCAGGCTATTTACACCTCGCCAGCCGGCTAACAACAGCAGAAAAAAGGCTTAGCAAAACCGCGTTGCCAACCCGGCCCCAGCAACCCCACGCCATCAGCGGTAGCTAGCGTTTACAAATCAAGACGCGGTCATTTTTCCGAAATCAAAAGGGGTAATTCCAACACGTAGGTGTTAAAAACATTCCGCCATCAAGCCGTTGAAATTAATCTTTTAACTTCATCATTTCGCACTTTAGGAATCTCTAACCCTGAACTTTATAACCGAAGCGTGAACCAATGAAAGACCGTCACAATAATCTACCGCCTGATTAGTAACGGCGGTAATTATAACTCATGAATGAATAATCTGATTAAAAATTGATGTTCTGGGGTTGAATGTGGTGTTAGCGAAAAAAGAGTGTGAACGATGTGATAAGGACAGGAATTTATTCGACAGAGTCACCTCTACGGATAAAGCGCTGTGTGAAGAGTGTTTACATACTGAAGTGATTGAACTGAGATACCGGCAGTGCCGACAGAATGCTGGGGCTGACAACAATGTTAAATAAGAGTGGTTTACCCATGACGGATAATATTGATGTGAGCATCATTATTCCTGTGTTTAATGCAGCGGATAGCATTGGGGGTTTGATAGACGAAATTTGCCGTGAAACACGGGTTAATTTTGAACTGATCGTCATTAATGACGGTTCCAGTGACAACACTCACGACATTATCGCCGCGATCACCGATCCACGGGTAGTATTGCTTGACCAGGTGAACAAGGGCGTTTACGCGGCAAGAAACGCCGGATTAGCCGCTCACCGCGGCAAATGGTTGATGTTCCTCGATGCGGATGATCGTGTCGGGAACGGGTTTATCTATGACCGTTTAAGGATGGCGGAAGAGAACCACGTTGATGTACTGGTGATGAACGCCTGGCGCGATGGCTTCGGGCATGAACATAAGGTGGCGATCCACGAAAAGCAGTCCTGCAATAAAGTGATTAGCGGATTCAGCTGGATGCAAAGCTGCGTTGATAACGATGAGTGGCCCCATTACCTTTGGCTACAGCTGGTCAGGTCGGACTACGTTAAAAGGCATCGAATGACCTTCCATGAAGGCAAAAGCCACAAGGACATTCTGTGGACGGTAGAATTAGCCATCAATAATGGTAACTTTTATATTTCGGATGAGAAAGACTATACCTATCTGCACAATGCTCAGTCGATTACCAATCGCGGGGATTATTTTGATCTCAGAGCAACCAGTTATATCGATGTGATTAAAAAATCAATCAACTATTCCCGTAAGCCAGGGTATGAGTCGGTCAGGCTCTGTTTATTGCGGCATGCCCTGGTTGAGACGCGCCATTTTCTTGGACTGTACCGCAACCGGGTACGGGATAAGGATAAAATTAAGCGCAACTTTAAGGGGAATATTTCGCTTTCCAGACTGGGTAAGGGAATTAACAGTCCGAGTGATTTCTTCTTTTATATAAAGCTGGTGCTAAAGCTAAGATAAACAGCACTGAAAGGGCGGGATGGAGATAAAACGCCGGGTTAGCAGGCCAACCCGGCGGAGTGAGATCAGGCGATTGCGCGGCTTTGTCCGGCCAGCTGCGACAGCACATCATGATCTTCAATGGTGATGTATTTGCCTTTTACCGCCAGCATTCCGCTTTTCTGGAATCGACCCAGCAAACGGCTGATGGTTTCAACGGTTAAGCCGAGATAATTACCAATGTCGCCACGGGTCATGGTCAGACGAAACTCGCGTGGAGAGAAGCCACGTTCGGCAAAGCGACGAGACAGGCCGTAGATAAAGGCCGCCAGGCGCTCTTCGGCATTTTTCTTGGAGAGCAGCAGGATCATTTCCTGATCGCCTTTAATCTCACCGCTCATCAGGCGCATCATCTGCTGACGCAGGCTTGGCATTTTGCCAGACAAGTCATCCAGCGTTTCAAACGGAATTTCACACACCATGGCCGTTTCCAGCGCCTGGGAGAAACTCGGATGCTGGCCACCATTGATGGCATCGAAGCCCACCAGGTCACCCGCAAGGTGGAATCCGGTAATCTGTTCGTCACCCTGTTCGGTGATGGTATAGCTCTTAATGGTTCCGGAACGAATAGCGTACAGCGATTTCAGCTCGTCCCCAGCTTTGAACAGCGTCTGGCCTTTCTGAATCGGCTTTTTGCGTTCGATAATATTATCCAGCTGATCGAGCTCATGCTCGTTCAACGTGAAGGGAATACAGAGCTGGCTGATGCTGCAATCCTGACAATGAATAGCACAACCGCCAGACTGGATACGTCTGTTGATAACACGCTTTTCCGGGATCATAGAGATACGCTCGATTGATTATTGACTGGGGTCAATTTTAACATTTTTTCGTCACATAAGGGAACTGATCCGAGCAGTTTTAGCCATATAAAGAGAAGGGATGCTGGTTAAATTTGCATCCCGTTGAATATGTTGATTTTAATCAAACCTAAGACTTATCAACTGCGGTAACAGCGCCGGAATAGTGCTTTGTTTTACCCTTTTCTTTCACGCGAGCAGGTTGTTCTACTTTTATGATTAGCGTCAAGATCCCCGCAAACAGGTACAAACCGGTATAGGTCCAGACAACCCCGACGATATCAAAGAAGGGCAAAACCAGCGAGGCAATCGCCGGAGCCAAAAAGTTACTCAACCCGGCAGACAGGTTATAAATCGAAATGGCCGCACCTTTATGTCTCGGTTCCAACACCGGGAATACCGCGGTCATTGGTACAAACGCGGCAACCGTAATCCCTAACATCACCGCCGGGATCATCGCCACCCAGTAATTGTGGCCAAAGGTGACCGGCAGATAGTAAAACGCCAGGCTGGACAGGGCGCAACCCAGGCACCCGAACCAGCGAACCTGACGGATCCAGCCAATATATTCTCCCAGCACGCCCCACATAATATTGGTGAAGATGGTGACAAAGAAGAACACCGCCCAAATCTGCAGCCACTCCGACATGCTAAAGCCCAACCGGCCGACAAACAGCATCGGCATGATCACTGCAAAACCGAACAGCGACAGGGTATTGATAATGCGGATCAGGCATGCGAGAAAGATATTGCGGTTGGTGAACAGAATCGTCACTGCGCGGGACAGTTCGGTGAACTTCTCGCGGGTGGTCAGATTGGCCTTTTCACTTTCGCCACCCACTTTGCGCAGCAGCACCATCGCCATTAAACCTCCGACCACCACCCAGGCAATTGCGAACCACAGCGTGCCGGTTTCGCCGATCCACGGAATGGTGAAGCTCGGCAGATAGCTGCCAATACAGCCAATGCCGACCGAGTACATCGCCCAGAACCAGCCCATCGCCGATGAAAGCTGATGTTTAGGAACGTTTTGCACCACCAGCATCACAAATGAGTAGATAAACAGCGGATACGCCAGCCCACGAATGCCGTAGAACAGCAGCATCAGCGGATAGTTACGCATGCCCAGTCCAAGAGTCATAAACAGGATATGCATCACCACCCAAAGAATGAAACCAATGCGCATCGCGCGCTGTGGGGTGATAATTTCCGCCACCACACCCGAGCTCCAGGCCGCCAGCGCCGCCGCCGCACCGTAAATCGTGAACACCAGAGCGGACTCTGCCGGGCTGAATCCCAGGTCGGTGATGTGCTTTGACAGGAAGGCCATTTCGAAGCCGTCGCCACTCATAAACACCGCAATGGCGATATAACCCCAAATCAAAGACAAGGGGAGGCCGAACCAGTTTTTTGCTGATTGCATGATGATTCCTCTAAGGCGTGCAGGGCCCGGACGGACATGGCGTCCGGGATGATTTAGAAACCGAGTGCGCGAGCCTCGCGCTGTTGTTGATAGAGCAAGCGGAAATAAGCCAGCCGCTTTTGCAGCCGCTGATGGCGGCCAGCCTCAGGCAGATAGCGTGTTAATTCAGCAGGCTTGCGGCAGACCACGGCTTCGTCACCGCCATCCGCCAGCCAGCCTAATCGCGCGGCGCCCAACGCACCGCCAGCTTCACCGCCCTGATGGGTAACAATCGGGATATTCAGCGCATCAGCCATCAGTTGCGCCCACCAGGGACTGCGGGCACCGCCGCCGATCAGTGAACAGCTGTTGATGCGGGTGCCCGCCTCCTTAAGCACCTGCAGGCCGTCAGCCATGCCAAAGGTCACGCCTTCCAGCACGGCATAGGCCAGTGAGGATCGCTGGGTGGCGTGCGTCAACCCATGAAACGATCCTGTCGCCTGCGGGTCGTTGTGCGGCGTGCGTTCGCCAGATAAATAAGGCAGAAACACCGGCGCGCTGCGCTGTTCAGCCGCACTTAAGGTCGCCACTTCCGCTAACAGCGTGGTTTCTGACGCTCCCAGCAGATCGCACAGCCAGCGCAGCGCACTGGCCGCCGTCAGCATCACGCTCATCTGGTGCCAGCGCTCTGGAAGCGCATGGCAAAATGCATGGACCGCAGACGTCGGATTAGGGCGGAAGCGATCGTTAACCGCGAACAGCACGCCGGATGTGCCCAGCGAGATAAACGCATCGCCCGCATTGACGGCACCCATGCCCACCGCGCTGGCCGCATTGTCACCGCCGCCGCCGGCGATGATCGCTTCATCACTCAATCCCCACTGGCGGGCCAGTTCCGGTTTGAGTTTTCCCGCAGGTTCAGATCCTTCAACAAGACGCGGCATATGATCGCGGGTCAGGCCACAGGCAGCCAGCAGGCTGTCGGACCAGTCTCTCTTCGCCACGTCCAGCCAGAGAGTGCCCGCCGCATCCGACATATCACTCAGTTTCTCACCGCTCATTTTCCAGCGCAGATAGTCTTTTGGCAGCAGGACGCTGGCCGTCTTGGCGAAAATTGCCGGTTCATGGCGCGACACCCATAACAGCTTGGGCGCGGTAAAACCGGGCATCGCCAGATTGCCGGAAATCGCCGACAGATCGGTGGCTGATGCCATCAGCGCCTGGCATTCTGCGGCACTGCGGGTGTCGTTCCATAAAATGCACGGACGCAGCACCCGGTTATCACCGTCCAGCAGCACGGCGCCATGCATCTGGCCGGAGAGTCCTATCGCACGTATGCTGGCCCAACGTTCGCCGACTTTTGAACGCAGGCTGCTAACCGCCTGTTGCAGCGCCTGCCACCATTCAGCCGGATCCTGTTCAGACCAGTGTGGATGAGGGCGCTGCACCGTGAGTTTCGCGCCTGAAGTAGCGACAATCTCGCCATGCCGATCGATCACCAGCACCTTGATTTCCGACGTTCCCGCATCAATTCCGAGGTACATAACCGGCTCCTTATTCGCTTACCGGCTGCGGATGTCTGGCCCAGCTTTGCAGGCTGGCGACCGAACGCTCCAGTAACGCGGCAAACTCTGCGCGCTGTGACAACGGCCCAAACAGGGTGGCATCGCCGGCATAGCGGGCCAGCGCATCCTTATGGCTGAACATCTCATGGCGTGCCGCTGCATCAAGAGCCCCGTCCTGATAGTCATAAGGCAGATCCTGTTGGTGCCAGCGTTGCAGGAACAGGAAGAACAGCGCCGGGAGCAGCGAGGTCGCACGCGGCGTGTCGCCCCGTTGGTAGGTTTCTATCAGGGTGGGGCTGATAAAACCGGGGATCTTGGAGAGACCATCGGCGGCCACGCGCTGGTTAGTGTCGCGAATATACGGATTCGCAAAGCGTGCCAGCACCACGTCGCGATAGTTCTCAAGGTCTAACGGGCTTGGCAGCAACGACGGGATCACGTCCTGAGTGACATACTCCCAGGCCATCTCTTTAATTTCCCGGGTCTGAGTACTCTGGTGAATAAAGTCCTGCCCGACCAGCGTCCCAGCCCAGGCAATGCAGCTGTGGCTGGCGTTCAGGATGCGGATTTTGGCTTCTTCCCATGGCAGCACGGAGTCGACCATCTCCACATCGACCTTTTCCAGCGCGGGTCGTCCGGCGGCAAAGTCATCCTCAATCACCCACTGGATAAAGGCTTCCGCCATGACCGGCGCTTTATCGGCAAAACCGGTGGCGTCCAGCACGCGCGGCGCGATATCGGCGGTCGGACGCGGCGTAATACGGTCGACCATGGTATTGGGTGAGGTGGTATTTTCCGTAACCCAGTCGAGTAAAGCCGGTTCGTTGCGCAGCTTAAGGAAGGTGAGGAAACCCTGGCGGAAACGTGCGCCGTTATGCCGCAGGTTGTCGCAGTTAAGCAGCGTCAGCGGATTGCCGTGCGCGGCCATGCGGGCCAGCAGCACGAGGGTCAGGGCGCCATAAATCGTCCGCGCCTCTCCCCGCAGATCGGCTTTGATATCCGCATGCTCAGGGTCTAACTGGTGATCGTTATCCAGAAAATAACCGCTCTCGGTCACGGTAAAGGCAATCACTTTAGTACGCGGGTCAGCGCCTTGCTTAATCAGCCCTTTAAGCTCCGCATCCCACGGCACCAGGGTTTTAATTGAAGTGATTTTCTCGTACTGACGTTCCCCTTCCGGGGTAACGGTTTCCAGCGTGTACTCGCCATTTTGCGCGGCCAGCGTGTTAAACAGCGGTACCGCATCATCGCGAATATTGCTGAGCGCAATCTCCCAGCGGCAATCACCCTGAGCCATCAGGCGATGCAGATACCAGGCCTGATGGGCACGGTGAAAGGATCCTGCACCAATGTGCAGCCAAATCGACGGGGTAGCAGTGGTCATCATTCTCTCCTGATTTTGGGCTTTTGCTCATAATTGGGGCTTTTGCCTGATGCGTTATAGCCTGCGGATTCTGCGCTCGGCTGTCTGCGGGATAGATCACAAAATTTGCTTTTGCCCGATGGTCGGGCAATTATTCAGAGTAAGCTGGAAAAAAATCGCGGAGCAACGGAATGAGTAAGCACAATAAGAAACTCGATCAGGCTGCCAGAGCCGCCTGGATGTACTACGTCGCCGGGGAAACCCAGCACGACATTGCCGATAAGCTTGGCGTATCACGCCAGGTGGCCCAGCGGCTGGTGGCGCTGGCGGCAGAGGAGGGCCTGGTGAGCGTCAGCATTACCCATCCGGTGGCGGACTGCATGACGCTGGCCGAACAGGTAAAAACCCGCTTCAATCTGGAGATCTGCCAGGTGGTGCCGTCGGCTGGAGTGGATGGCAAAGGCTTGCAGCAGATGATCGCGGTTGCCGGCGCGGAAGTGATGGCACAAACGCTGAAGCTGGAAGACGCGCAGACCATTGCCGTCGGCTCTGGCCGAACCTTGCGGGCAACCATTGATGAACTGCCCGAGTTTGACCGGCCGCAGCACAGCTGCGTGTCGCTGATTGGCGCGATCGCCAGCGATGGTTCCTGTACCCGCTATGACGTACCGCTGTGGATGGCGGAGAAAACCCAGGGCCGCTATTTTATTCTGCCTGCGCCGCTGTATGCCGACAGCGTAGAAGACCGCGATCTGTGGTGTAACCACCGCATCTATCGCACCGTCACCGAAAAAGCGGCCAGTGCCGATATCATGTTCGTTGGCATCGGGCAGGTTGCCGCAGGCTGCCCGCTGAATGCCGATGGCTTTATCACCGACAGCCAGGTGAGCACGCTGGAATCGCTGAAGGTGGCGGCAGAAATGCTCGGGCACTTTATCGGTGAGGATGGCAAGCGGGTGCCCAGCGAGTTAGATCGGCGGCTGACCAGCGTGGAACTCACCGCGCAAACGCAACGTAAAGTGATCGCCTTTGCGGGCGGTGAGGACAAGCATAAAGCGATCGCCGCTGCATTACGGGGACGCTGGATGACCGGGTTGATCACCGATGAGGCCAGCGCCCGTTACGCGCTTTCTCGGGGCGATTAAGGGGAGTGCTTCCGGCGAGACTTTTGCTAAACTTGCAGGGTGGAGCCATTCTCCACCTCCGTTTTTTTGACCTCCGGGGGACCGCAAGATGAATCTTGACGAGCAGGATCTGTTTAAAGATGCGATGGCAATGGAAGACGTTAAGCCGCTAAAGGATTGCGCCAGTGTTCACTGGTTGAAATCCCCCTCAACCAAATTACCCCGCAACACCCTGGAAGACCTGCAGCTGGATAATCCCCTGACCAGTGGTTATCTCACCATTATCCCGCGCGAAACGCCGTTAGAATTCAAGGCCGAAGGTATTCAGCAGGGCGTTCTGGATAAGCTGCGCCACGGAAAATATCCCGCCAACGCCACGCTGAATCTGCTGCGGCAGCCGGTGGAAGCCTGCCGACAGACGCTTTATCGCTTTATGCTATTGGCTGAGCAGGAGAACTACCGCAATCTGTTGATTGTGCATGGCAAAGGGCGGGAAGATGATTCGCATGCCAACATCGTGCGCAGCTATCTGGATCGCTGGTTGCAGCAATTCGATCTGGTACAGGCATACTGCAGCGCGTTGCCGCAGCATGGCGGTAGCGGTGCCTGTTATGTCGGATTGAAGAAAACCGAGCAGGCCCGACTGGAAAACCGCGAACGCCACGCCAAACGCAGTCGTTGAGCCTTAAGCTGGCTACCCTGAATGGGATTTACGCACGGTAGCCAGCAGCACTTCTGCGCTGAGGCTTAACGCGGCGCCGGTACAGGTAATGATCCCCACCGATTCACCAGGCCCGTGCGACGCAATCGGCAACGCGGCCAGCGACTGATGCAGCAAATCCTCTTTGATCGCGCCCGACGGCACAAACCAGACGTAGTTGTAACGCAAGGCAAGCTGCCGGGCGAGGGACGTCGCCGACGTTTCCACCAGCGTGGACGGTAAGCGGCAGCCCTGTTCTTTGATCATCTCATCCGCCAGACGCCGGGGTGCCGTGCCTTCCGGCGAAATCACTACCGGCCATGACAAGGCTTTGGACAGCGTGACGTTGTCACTCAATAGCGGGTGATCGGGCCGAACCACCAGCCGTAAATTTTCCATAAACAGCAGTTCATAGGTCAGCCCGGTCATCATTTCCGGATCGGCCATGCGACCGATGCCGACATCAAATTCTCCGGCTCGTAAACCGGCAATCAGCACGTTATTGTGCAGGGTAGCCACCTGAACAATTGCCTGAGGTTGCAGCTGGTGGAAGCGATCCAGTATCGACGGCAGCATCCCAAGCGCCACGGTGGTTAACACGCCCACGCGCAGCACTGCCGGCTGATCAATCTCTGCCGGGCTAAAGGATTGTCCGGCGTGATTAAGCGCATCGAGGATCCTCACCGCATGGGTCAGGAACTGCTCGCCCATGGTGGTGAGCTGCGCGCCCAGCCGACCGCGATCGAACAAGCGTGCACCGGCCAGCTCCTCCAGCTCGTTAAGGGTTTTGGACAGCGCTGGCTGGCTCAGCGACAGCGTTTCGGCGGCACGACCGAGCGTCCCTTGCTGAGCAACGGCGACAAAAGTGTGCAGATGGCGCAAGCGAATGCGCTGATTAAACAGGTAATTTTTATCCATAACCCAGCGTAAGTAGCAGGCCAGCCAACTGGCAAGGCGCATAAGAGAGATTTGTTAACCTTATTGCAAAATTTAGTTAACATTTACGGCTTTTGCACAGTTTTCCATCACTTTTAACCGCGTTCACACCCGTCAACTATCAAAGCGCATTATCAAAACGACCTTTAATAACCGCTGTCATAAGGGTTGTTCCTTAATAAGACAGGTCAACAGGCAGACAATCCGTTATCATAGCCGACTCTGTTTTTCAGGAAACGTCGCCAGCCCCTGACTGCTGCTGGCCCATGGAGCGCTAACGTGGAGAGTACCGCTGCGATTGATGTGCGTGCCTTAATTAATCAAGGCAGCATCAGCCGTTACCAGCAAAGGATTATTGCCCTGTGCTTCGCCGTGGTGGCAATGGACGGCATGGACATTGCACTGATGGGATTCATTGCACCGGCGCTGAAAAGTGACTGGGGCGTCAGCACTCATCAGCTTGGTGCGGTGATCAGTGCCGCACTGATTGGCCTGGCGCTGGGGGCGATGCTGGCAGGACCGCTGGCCGACCGCTTTGGCCGTCGGGTGGTGATCATCAGCAGCGTGTTTTTCTTCGGCATATGGACGCTGATGACCGCGCTGTCGCACAACGTCGATCAAATGATGCTGTTCCGCTTCCTCACCGGACTGGGGATGGGCGCGGCAATGCCCAATGTCGGCACGCTGGTGGCGGAATACTCTCCTGAACGTAAACGCGCCTTCATTATCACCGTGGTGTTCTGCGGCTTCACCTTTGGTGCGGCGGGCGGCGGATTTGCCGCGTCGTGGTTGATCCCCACCTTCGGCTGGCATGCGGTGCTGGTGGTGGGCGGAATTTTACCGTTACTGATGGTGCCCATCCTGCTGAAGGGATTGCCGGAATCGGTGCGGTTTCTGATCGCCAGACAGGCGCCCGCTGAGCGCATCCGTCAGATTGTCGCGAAAATGGCACCGGACCAGGCGCTGAATGGGCGTCAGTTCGCCATGCCGGAAAAACCGCAGTGCCACGGCGCGGCGCGGCTGGTGTTAAGCCGTCCCTACCTGCTGGGCAGCACGCTGCTGTGGGGCGCCTATTTTATGGGGCTGTTCCTGGTGTATCTGATCGGCAGTTGGTTGCCTTCGCTGGTGAAAAACATGGGCATGACGGTCACGCAAGCGGCGCTGGTCACCGCGATGTATCAGGCGGGCGGCACGGTGGGTTCGCTGTTTGCGGGCTGGATGATGGACCGCTTTAATGCCAACCTGGCGCTGGCAGCGATCTATTTTACCGGTGCCATCGCCACGGTGGCGATTGGCTTTGCGCCAGCCCACACGCTGGTGCTCAGCCTGGTGGCCTTCTGCAGTGGTTTTTGCCTGAACGGCGCCAATACCGGAATGAACGCGCTGTCTGCCAGCTATTATCCGACTCACGCCCGCGCCACCGGCTCCAGCTGGATGCATGGCGTCGGGCGGATTGGCGCGATCCTCAGCGCGTTTGCCGGTGCGCAAATGCTGTCGATGGGCTGGAACATCACCGAGGTGTTTAGCAGCCTGGCGATCCCGGCGGTGCTGACCTCATTACTGCTGCTGGCCAAATACCGTTACGGCTACCGTCGCTAATCCGCAATCCCGGAGCCGATCACAAATTACCAATAATTTTTTCCGGCTCCTGCGCTTTCCAGTAATCTGACTGCATCACTGCAATAAGGGTCAGAAAATGGAAAGTAGATGGGTGTCTGCCGATAGCCTTCGCGCCGGGTTTGCCAGTGCGATGTCGGCGATGTATCAGCAGGAGGTGCCGCAATATGGCACGCTGCTGAAACTGGTCTCACAGGTTAATGCCGAGGTGCTGGCGCAGAATCCGGCCCTGAAACAGCAGCTTGAGCGGGACAATGAGCTGTCGCGGTTAAGCGTTGAACGCCACGGTGCTATCCGGGTGGGCACCGCGGCTGAACTGGCTATGTTGCGGCAGGTGTTTGCCATTATGGGCATGTATCCGGTCGGCTATTATGACCTTTCTCAGGCCGGGGTGCCGGTTCACTCCACGGCGTTTCGTCCGCTGGACGATGACGCGCTGAACGCCAATCCTTTCCGTCTGTTTACCTCGCTACTCCGCTTAGAGCTGATCGACGATCCTTCCCTGCAGCAGCAGGCGGCAGAAATTCTGGCCGCGCGCGATATCTTCACGCCGCGCTGCCGTGAACTGGTCAGCCTGCATCAGCAGCAGGGCGGATTGACCGCGCAGCAGGCGGAAGAGTTTATTCCGGAAGTGCTGGAAACTTTCCGCTGGCATCAGCAAACCACCGTCGATCGGCGTACCTATCAGGCCTTGCTCGACCAGCATCGGCTGATTGCCGATGTGGTCTGTTTCCCCGGCTGCCATATCAACCACCTGACGCCGCGCACGCTGGACATCGATCGCGTGCAGGCGCTGATGCCAGACGCGGGCATCACGCCGAAAGCGATCATCGAAGGGCCGCCGCGTCGTGAGGTGCCGATCCTGCTGCGGCAGACCAGCTTTAAAGCGCTGGATGAGGCGGTGCGTTTTCGCGACGCGCAGCAGGGCACGCACACCGCCAGGTTTGGCGAGATCGAACAGCGTGGCATTGCGCTCACTGCCAAAGGCCGCGAGCTGTACGATCGCCTGCTGCAGGAGAGTGAAACGGGCACTGACAACCGCGTACACCAGCAGAAGTTGGGCGACATTTTCCAGGCCTTCCCGGATGATGCCAGAACCTTACGCGTGCAACAGTTAGCCTGGTTTACCTTCCGCCTGAGCGAAAAGGGCCGCGCCCATCCTGAGCAGATTGCCGCGCAGCAAAATATAGAGACCTTACTGGACGCGGGTCTGATTAGCGCCACGCCAATGATTTATGAGGATTTCCTGCCGGTCAGTGCCGCCGGGATTTTCCAGTCCAATTTAGGCAGCGAAACTAAAGCACGCAGTCAGGGCCACAGCAGCAAAGCGGAGTTTGAAAAAGCCTTAGGCGCGGCGGTGCAGGATGAAATTGCACTCTATGCCCAGCGGCAAAAAGCCAGTCTGGCGAGATGTGGTGTGACGCAGATGAGCTAAAAAATCGGGGGCATGAGCGTATGCCCCGGTTTTTTTTACTGTAAACGTGGATTTTTTATTAGCGCATATTTACCCGCGCCGAGGAACATAATCGCCAGCGCACCAAACAGGTAAAGCGCTTCGCCTTCCAGCGCCCAGGCCCCTACGTTGGTACGGTCCCAAATTGCGCCGGTTTTGACCAGCAGCGTGGCCACCACCAGATTCACCGCAATCACAAATGCGGCCGGACGGGTCATCAGACCGATAATAATCATAATCGGGGCAACAATTTCCCCAATATACGCGCCATACGCCACGAAGCCGGGTATGCCATGCGGTTTCAACATATTGGCAATCCAGCCGACGCCATGGATTACCTTAAATTCGCCATGAAACAGCAGCAAAATGCCAAAGGTCAGGCGCAGCACCAGCTTGCCGAAATCAGGACGATCGGTCAGGCGGGAAAATCCATTATTCAGGGCCGAAAACATGGTCAAATCCTTTCAGATAAGGGGAGGGGAAAACATAATCAAAAATGGCCTGCGATGAAACTCAAATCCTCTGAATCTCTCTTTCAATCCTTTTGCTGCCCTATCAGCATAATCTGCAAATGGCCGCAAAGATTGGACTTTCGTCTCACGGCTGCAAATAATGATTAGCAGGCTATTTCAGGATGAGATGATGAGACACGATCGTTTGTTAAGGACCAGTACCGCGGAAGGACGGCTTCGCGGAAGTCTCGAGGAGGGCATTTTTGTCTTCAGGGGCGTTCCCTATGCGTCACCCCCCGTGGGTGCGTTACGCTGGCAGCCGCCTAAACCCGTTAAACCGTGGCAAGGTGAGCGAGATGCCACCGCCTGGGGAAATGCCAGCTGGCAGAACCGGGAATATTGTCTGGCGGTAGGCGGAGGCGATCCGGGTAACTTTAGCGAAGACTGTCTGTATCTCAATGTCTGGACTCCCGATCTGGAACCGGCTCGTCCACTGCCGGTGATGGTGTGGATCCATGGCGGCGGTTATGTCATGGGCGCGGGCGGTCTGGCGCCTTATAACGGATTGCCATTGGCTTCGCGGGGGGTGGTGATCGTCACCATCAACTACCGACTGGGCCATATGGGCTTTTTTGCCCATCCGGCGTTAGACAAAGAGTATCCGGCGGGTGAGGTGGTAAATAACTTTGCCTTGCTCGATCAGATTGCCGCGCTGCAATGGGTACAGCGCAATATCGCCAGCTTTGGTGGTGACAGCAGCAACGTCACCCTTTTTGGCGAATCCTCCGGGGCGCGAAGCGTCCTGTCCCTGTTTGCTTCGCCGTTGGCCGCCGGGCTTTTCCACAAAGGCATTGCCCAAAGCGCCTATACGCTGCCGGATGTTCCCCGGCAAAAAGCCCTTAACACCGGTGTCAGGCTGGCCAGCCATTTCGGGCTGGAACAGGCATCGGCCGAACAGCTGAGGGAATTGCCTGCTGACGCTTTCTGGCAACTGGACAGCTCGCTGGCTAACGGGCCGGTGGCCATCGCCGGCGACTGCGTGTTACCGGAACCGATGCTCAGCGTCTTTACCGCCGCGAAACAGCTAAAACTGCCGCTGATGATCGGCAGTAACAGTGATGAAGCCAGCGTACTTAGCTACTTTGGCGTTGACCCGGCAAAAGTGATTGCCGGAGTACGCCAGACGCAGCGAATCGGGCTGCGGCTGAAAATGATCCGCATGATGTACGATGGCGTGTATGACGACAGTGAGCTGGGCCGACAGGTGGCCCGCGATATGACCTTTACCACCATGGGCTATATTGCGGCGCTGGCGCAGCACCGCAACGGCATGCCGGCGTGGCGTTACTATTTCGATTACGTCTCTGAAAACGCGCGCGATCTGTATGTGAACGGCACCTGGCATGGTAACGAAATCCCCTACACGCTGGATACGCTGGATGCCTTCGGTGACGAGCCAGGCGATCGACCGTTTACCGACAACGATCGGGCATTCGCCAAAAAGGTCAGCGACTACTGGCTGAGTTTTGCCCGAGATGCCAGCGCCTTCTCGCATCAAATCGAGGGCGAGATCAACTGGCCTGCCTGGCGCCCGTGGGAAGACAAGGTGATGCGCTTTGGCGTCAAGGGGCAGGCGGTGCTGAAGCTGGAAAAGCGCTTTATGCGCCGACGGACTCAGTTGTTCCGTCTGTTGATGAAAGGGATGGTGCGGCTAAACGACTAGTTGCGTAACATAATTATTTCCCCGCTAAATCGAATGCTCAGGCGATTTATGCCTTAAATGACTTTGGCAGCAAGGACTTAACTGAAATGGTGGTCAGTCTAAGTTTTTGAATCGCCAGCGGATATCCCCTCAGTTTTTCTCACTCCGTGCCGATAACAGCGGATAAGCGCCCGATCTTCAGGCGATGTAACCCGCACTAATACCGTTACGGAGTAGTTATGAACATGTTAAAAAACTTTACCATCCGCAGCGTGATGCTCTGGATCCTCGGGCTGTTCTGCCTGATGTGGTCAGCCGTCGGCATGTACAGCGTCTATTCCCTCAATGCGCTGGGCCACGGTAATGAGGTCGATCGTGAACTGGTCAATCAGATGGCCACCCTGAGCAAAGGCAACGATCAGTATTTCCGCTTTATCACCCGCCTGACGCGCGCCGTGGAGTCCCGCCAGTCTGGCAGCGCCTCTGCTGCGGCGGATATGGCGTCGGTGCAAAAGGCGCTCGATAACATGTCTGCGTTGCTGGCCGATTTTAAAGCCCAGTCACCGGGCCCGATGGATGCCAGCTATTCCGCTGCGGTGATCGGCAGCTGGCAAAAGCTGCTGGATAACGGCGTGCTGCCACAGATGCAGCTGGCGCAGCAGGGCAATATGGATGCGTTTCGTCGCCAGGCGACCGGCGTCACGCCTGCCCTGAGCCGCGAGTTCGGTGCCACCGTAGACAAATTTAATCTGGCGGCGGGTCAGAAGCTGGATACCACCCGCGTTACCGTTGACCACCTGACCGATGTCACCAAAATTGTCATTGTGCTATCGGTGATCGTCGGCCTGATTATCTTGCTGTTTACTGACCGCTTCCTGGTCAAAATGCTGGTGCGTCCGCTCGACGGTATGCGTGAACATTTCCGCCTGATTGCCGATGGCGATCTGAGCCATCCGCTGGAAGATATCGGTCGTAACTGCGTCGGAAAACTGGTGCCTCTGCTGCGTGCCATGCAGGATAGCCTGCGTGAAGCGGTGAGCGCCATCCGCAGCGGTACGGACAATATCTATCGCGGCGCGGCTGAAATCTCTTCCGGCAATAACGATCTCTCTTCACGCACTGAAGAGCAGGCTGCGGCGCTGGAACAAACGGCGGCGAGTATGGAACAGCTGACGGCCACGGTGAAATTTAACGCCGACAACGCCCGTCAAGCCAGCGACCTGGCGCAGAATGCCTCGGTCACCGCCAGCAAAGGCGGCAAACTGGTGAATGATGTGGTCACCACCATGCAGGGCATCGCGGGCAGTTCGAAGAAAATTGCCGAGATCACCAGCGTGATCAACAGCATCGCCTTCCAGACCAATATTCTTGCGCTGAACGCGGCAGTTGAAGCCGCGCGGGCCGGTGAGCAGGGCCGTGGCTTTGCGGTCGTCGCCAGCGAAGTGCGTAACCTGGCGCAGCGCAGCGCCGGTGCAGCGAAAGAGATTGAAATGCTGATTGCTGATTCGGTTTCCCGCGTGGAAAAAGGATCGCTGTTGGTCGGTGAAGCCGGCAGCACCATGGACGCGATCCTCAGCGGCGTGGTGGAAGTGACCGAAATCATGAAGCAGATTGCCTCGGCTTCTGAAGAACAGAGCAAAGGGATTTCGCAGGTCGGTACGGCAATCACCGAAATGGACAGCGTGACCCAGCAGAACGCCTCGCTGGTGGAGCAGGTGTCGGCGGCGGCCAGCCAGCTGGAACGCCAGACGGAAGAGCTGACCCTGTCTGTATCGAAATTCCGCCTGTCGCCAGTGTCTGCAGCAGCGCCCGCACCGGCTGCCTATGTTAAGCCCGCCGGCGGTATGACGCGCGCGCTGACGGCAAAACCGGCGGCTGCTTCGGCAGATGAGTGGGTATCGTTCTAAGGGTTTAGCCCGCGGACATCACCGCTGGCATAACCACGCCACCAATGCAGCCAGCTGCGGTGGCGCTTCTTCCGGTGGGCGTTGGATCAGACTGTAGACCGCGCCCGTTTTCACCGTCTCACTGAACGGGGCGATCAGCCTCTTCATCGTCAGATCCGCTGCGATCAGAGTCACATCGGCCACCGTCACGCCAAATCCCTGAATCGCCGCGCTGATCGCCAAATCCATGGTATCGAAATGCTGGTTGCGCTTTAGCAACACTGCTGACGGCTGCTGGCTTAACCACAGCTGCCAGTCGCGCCCGTCGGCCGTGGGATGCAAAAAGGTTAACCCTGAGAGATCGCTGACTACCATTGGTTTTTCAGGCTGCAGGCTGGCGGCGATAACCGGCGTCAGCTCCTCATCAAACAACCGGCAACTGCCGGCCGGCTGGCTGCCGTACAGGATCGCCACATCATGATTATCCAACTGGGTGCTGTGGTCGACGGTGCTGGTCAGCGAGACGTGAAGATCGGGTTGCGCCTGCTCCAGCGCCACCAGTTTAGGCACCAGCCAGCGCATGGCACAGGTCGGTGCCTTCAGTCGGATCACGCCATGGGTTTTGCTGGCCTGTTCGGCCGCCTGCATCATCTGTTCGAAGTGGGTTTTCATTGCGGGAAGCAGGCTGGCGCCCTGGGGGGTAAGGGTCAGGCCACGGGCGTGGCGATCAAACAGGGCAAACCCCAGCCAGTTCTCAAGCGAAGCAATTTTGCGGCTAACGGCGCCCTGGGTGATGCACAGTTCTCCGGCAGCGCGGGTCAGATTCAGGTGCCTGGCGGTAACAATGAAGGCATGAATTGCATTGAGCGGGAGCGTGCGCCGTGACATCGTTTGCCTCTGAGCTATGTTTAAAAGTCATAGCTATTATGACAACAATTCGCTTGTCGGCTCAAGTGTGCTCACGTTGAATAGAGACATTGCGCATTCCACCTCCAACGGAGACAGCATGACCATCAAATCCTCTGTACAACAGCGTTCAAAATTACCCGATGTTGGCACCACCATTTTCGCCGTGATCGGCCAACTTTCTGCGCAGCACAACGCCATTAACCTGTCCCAGGGCGCACCCAACTTCCCGTGCGACGAGGCCTTGATCAACGGCGTCACCCAAGCTATGGAGCAGGGGCATAATCAATATGCGCCGATGACCGGGCTGGGAGCGCTGAAAGAGGTGTTAGCCAGCAAGGTGCAGACGCTGTATGGCCAGCAGTATGACGCGGCCAGCGAAGTGCTGATCACCGGCAGCGCCAGCCAGGGGATTTATGCGGCCATTGGCGGGCTGGTTCACAGCGGCGACGAAGTGATCTTCTTCGAACCGGCGTTTGACAGCTATGCGCCGGTGGTTCGCTTGCAGGGCGGCGTGCCGGTCGGACTCAAGCTGCAGGTGCCGGATTTCGCCATCAACTGGGATGAAGTGCGCGCCTCAATTACGCCGCGCACGCGGATGATTATCATCAATACCCCGCACAACCCGAGTGCTCAGGTGCTGTCGCGGGCCGATCTTGATCAGCTGGCGGCCATCACCCGCAACACCAATATCGTGGTGCTGTCCGATGAAGTCTATGAACATATCCTGTTTGATGGTCGTCAACATCAGGGCATGGCAACACATCCGGAGCTGGCTCAACGCAGCGTGATCGTTTCATCGTTTGGCAAAACCTTCCACGTCACCGGCTGGCGTGTTGGCTATTGTCTGGCCCCGGCCGAGCTGATGGAAGAGATGGTCAAGGTTCACCAGTTTATGATGTATTCCGCCGACACCCCGATGCAGGTTGCCTTTGCGGATTACCTGCGCGAACCGGCTAACTATCTCGGACTGGGCGAATTTTATCAGCGTAAGCGCGACATGCTGGCGGAACTGATGCAAGCGTCGCCGTTTACGCTGCTGCCGTCAGCCGGTTCGTTCTTTATGTTGGCCAGCTATGCAGATTTCAGTGACGAATCTGACAGCGAAATGGTAAAACGTTTGATTGTTGATCACGGTGTAGCAACTATCCCACTTTCGGCGTTCTACACGGATGGTACTGACAATAAATTGATCCGTCTCTCTTTCGCAAAAGACGAAGCCACACTGAAGGCGGGCGCTCGGGCGCTGTGCCAGGTGAAGCCTCGCTAATAAACCTCCTGAGGGGAAGTTGATGAAGAAACTGAATGCACTGTTTGTGGCTGTAGGCCTGCTGTCTTCCATGTCTGCACTGGCGCAGGAAACGCTGCGTTACGGTCTGGAATCGCAGTATCCGCCATTCGAAAGCCGCAACGCCTCCGGTGAGCTGGAAGGGTTTGATATTGAGCTGGGAAAAGCGATTTGCCAGGCAGGCAATTTTAAATGTAGCTGGGTAGAAAGCAGCTTTGATGCACTGATCCCGGCACTGGCGGCGAAGAAATTTGATGCCATTAACTCGGCGATGAACATCACCGAAGCGCGCATGAAAAGCATTGGCTTCACCAAACCGATTTACCGTATTCCAAGCCAGCTGATCGGCAAAAGCGGCTCAGGCCTGCAACCGACCGTTGAATCTTTAAAAGGCAAAAACATCGGCGTGTTACAGGGTTCAGTGCAGGAAACCTTCGCCAAGAAGCATTGGGAACCGCAGGGCGTGACGGTCACCTCTTATCAGGATCAGAATCAGGTTTACAACGACATGGTTGCTGGCCGTCTTGATGGCACGCTGGTGATGTCCGCAGCGGGTCAGTCTGGCTTCCTGGAAAAACCGCAGGGTAAAGGCTTTGCCTTTGCGGGTGGCGCGGTAGAAGACACGCAGATCCTCGGCGTGGGTATCGGTTTTGGTCTGCGTAAAGACGATGCTAAACGTAAGCAGGAGCTGGATGCGGCCATCACCAAAGTTCAGGCTGACGGCACCGTGACCAAACTTGCGGCGAAGTTCTTCCCAGGCATTGATGTTGCGGTTAAAGAATAACGCGCGGGCGTGAAGTCACGCTGAGCTGCAGAGTGAGAAGGGGCGAAGAAATTCGCCCCTTTTTTGGTTTATTTCGCCGCCAGCAGGCAGAGCTGCTCTGCCACCAGGTAGGACTTCACAAACGAGGGCACCGGCAGGAACTCAAACTTCGAATGAAAGTTATGCGCACCGGTAAAGAAGTTTGGCGTCAGCAGCCCTTTGGCAGAAAGCGCCGCGCCATCAGTGCCGCCGCGCATTGGCGTAACCTTCGGGGTGATGTCCAGTGCTTCCAGGGCGGCGAAGATCAAATCAATGGCGCGACGATCTTCTCCAATCGCATTGCTGATATTGCTGTAGGTATCGGTAATGGTAAATTCAACGCTACCGGTCGGGTACTGCTGGCGGATTTTCTCGGCCACATCGGCAATTTTTTGTTTGCGCTGCTCAAAGGAGGCCAGGTCAAAGTCACGAATTGAGGCCTTCAGCCGCGCCTCGTTGGCGTTGGCGGTCATATCGTTAAACCAGACATAGCCTTCGCGGCCTTCGGTATGTTCAGGGGTTTCGAAACGGTCGAACTCACCGACAAAATCCATCGCCATCAGCAGCGGATTGACCAGCACGCCTTTGCCGGACATTGGGTGCGCGGTCACGCCGGTCAGCCGGATGTCAGCCGCCGCCGCGTTAAAGTTTTCATATACCACTTCACCCAGCTCACAGCAGTCGATGGTGTAAGCAAAATCGACATCGAAGCGCGACTTCAGATCGAGGGCTTTCGCGCCACGCAGGCCGATCTCTTCATCAGGCACAAATGCCACCACGATATCGCAGTGCGGCGTGTTGTGAGTCAGATTCTCCATCAGCGTCATCACCACGGTGACCGCCGCTTTATTATCCGCACCCAGCACGCTGGTGCCGTCACTGAAGATCACGTCCTGGCCATGATAGGCATTGATTTCCGGGTGTTCCGCAGTGCGTAACCAGATATCTTCCTGCTGATTCAGACACAGGTCTTGCCCTTCAAAGCGCAACGTCTGCGGATGGATATGCGGAGACAGGCCAACGTCGACGGTATCAATATGGGTGATAAAGCCGATGCGGGGCGCAGCAGGGCGGTTACCCGGTTTAACGGCGGTGACCGTGGCGAATTCATCAATCACCACATCCTGCAATCCCAGCTCACGCAGTTCTTCGGCCAGCATTTTCGCCATATTGTGTTGTTCAGGCGTGCTGGGCAGAACCTTAGCCGAGGCATCACTCTGGCTGGTGACGGCAAGGTAACGGTAAAAACGGGTGCTGAGCTGGCTGGCCAGTTGCTGATTCATCCTGTCTTCCTGTGTCTGTGTAGGGGTAATGCGGATTTGTTATAACTATCAGAGAGTCAGGCTCAGGTCAAAGCCGGTGCGGAGAAATGACGGGACGGGTTGGTCAGTAAATAGCCAGTTGAAAGGCTTCTTCCGGCGAAGCGCTAAGAAGCCACTATACTGAATGTTCATGATAAACAAACAGGAGGACAGTCATGACCATTCATAAGAAAGGGCAGGCGCACTGGGAAGGCAATATTAAGCAGGGTAAAGGCACGATCAGCACCGAAAGCGGCGCGCTGAAAGAGCAGCCATATGGCTTTAATACCCGTTTTGAAGGCAAACCAGGCACCAACCCGGAAGAACTGATTGGCGCGGCCCATTCGGCTTGTTTCTCAATGGCGCTGTCGCTGATGTTAGGCAATGCAGGCTTCACCCCTGAAAGCATCGATACCGTGGCCGATGTGTCACTGGATAAGTCGGGTGATGGTTTTAAAATCACTAAAATTGCCCTGCAAAGCCAGGTCAAACTGCCGGGCATTGATAGCAGCAAATTCGATGAAATTATCAACCAGGCGAAAGCCGGTTGTCCGGTCTCTCAGGTGTTAAACGCTGAGATTACCCTTGAGTACAAGTTGAACTGATCATTCAGTCTTCTTAACGCTCTGTGTTCCCTGCCGTCCGGTGGGGAACAGTCATTTTAACCCCCGTCTAACCCTCACTTCTCTTTGAAATCTCTTCAGACGCCACTCTCTTTTCAGGCGGATATTTTGCCGACTCCGCGCGCGCATAATTTTCAATCATTTGAAATATAACCCAATCTTATGGTCAAAAATGCGTCTTTTTACTGGCTCCCTCTGGCGATAGCGATTAGATTGTTAGCTGTTCAGGACAGACAATAAAAGCACTTTAAAGTGAGGATGGAGATGAGAAAATCAGTATTAAGGACGGCAGTTGCCGCGTTAGCGTTGGTTGTGGCTTCGGGGGCCGCGGCGAAAACGCTGGTGTTCTGTTCGGAAGGATCGCCGGAAAACTTTAACCCGCAGTTATACACCTCAGGGACCAGCGTTGATGCCAGCGCCGTACCCGTTTATAACCGGCTGGTGGATTTTAAAGTGGGCACCACAGAACTGATCCCGAGTCTGGCAGAGCGCTGGGATATCAGCCCCGATGGCAAAACCTACACCTTCCATCTGCGGAAAGGGGTGAAGTTCCAGAGCAATAAAGCCTTCAAACCGACCCGCGACTTCAACGCCGATGACGTGATTTTCTCGTTTATGCGGCAGAAAGATCCCAAAAATCCGTACCACAATGTCTCTAACGGCACCTACGCCAACTTTGAAAGCCTGGAGTTTGGCTCGCTGATCCAGAATATCGAGAAAGTTGACGACAGCACCGTGCGCTTTACGCTGGCACATGCAGAAGCGCCGTTCCTCGCCGATCTGGGCTGGTACTTTGCCTCGATTCTCTCGGCTGAATATGCCGACGCGATGTTAAAAGCGGGCACGCCAGAGAAGGTCGATCAGGTGCCGATCGGGACCGGACCTTTTGAGCTGGTGCAGTATCAGAAAGATTCGCGCATCCTGTTCAAATCCTTCCCGGAATACTGGCAGGGTAAAGCCAAACTGGATCGTCTGGTGTTCGCTATCACGCCAGATGCATCGGTGCGTTTAGCCAAGCTGGAGAAGAACGAGTGTCAGGTGATGCCGTTCCCGAACCCCGCCGATTTGCCGCGCATGAAAGAGAATAAAGATTTGGTGCTGATGCAGAAGGCGGGCCTGAACACCGGTTTCCTCGCATTCAACACGCAAAAGCCGCCGATGGATAACGTTAAGGTCCGTCAGGCGCTGACCATGGCCATCAATAAGCCGGCGATTATTCAGGCGGTCTTCCAGGGAACCGGCACCGCAGCGAAAAATCTGTTGCCGCCGGGCGTGTGGAGTGCCGATCAGGATCTGAAGGATTACGACTACGATCCTGAGAAAGCCAAAACCCTGTTAAAAGAAGCCGGCATCAAGCCGGGCACCACTATCGAGCTGTGGGCGATGCCGGTTCAGCGTCCGTATAACCCGAACGCGCGCCGCATGGCGGAGATGATCCAGGCCGACTGGGCGAAAGTGGGCGTCAATGCCAAAATCGTCAGCTTTGAATGGGGTGAATACCTGAAGCGGGTGAAGGATGGCGATCATCAGGCCGCGCTGATGGGCTGGACCACCGCAACCGGCGATCCGGATAACTTCTTCGGTCCGTTGTTCAGCTGCACCTCGGCCAACGGCGGGTCGAACTCCTCGAAATGGTGTTACAAGCCGTTCGACACGCTGATCACCGAAGCCCGTAGCGAGCAGGATCATAATAAACGCATCCAGCTGTACCGCCAGGCGCAGCAAATCATGCACGATCAGGCCCCTGCGGTGATGATTGCCCATTCGACCATCTTTGAACCGGTACGCAAAGAGGTGACCGGCTATGAGATCGATCCGTTTGGCAAACATATCTTTTATCAGGTTGATATGAAGTAACGCCGGTGGCCCTCGTTATGGGGGCCGCCGTTTATCCCCTTTGCTGTTGACGCCAGTGAGCGATCAGCGTGGCGGTTTTTTCCCGGTCAATCGGCCGGGAAGGGGTATAAATCACCAGGCCCAGATCGGCGCGGCCATCAACGGCAAACGAAGAATATGCGAAATTGCACTCGCCCACTAGCGGCAGGCGCGTATGTTTGATGCCCTCGCCGTACTGCTGAACATCATAATTTTGCCAGATGGTGTTGAATTCGCTGCTGCTCTGGCAAAGCTCATCAATTAACGGCTGCACAGAATCCATGGCACCGGCGCGCATCACTTCCGAGCGGAAAGCCGCGACGGCAAATGTGGCATCCTGCAGCCAGTTCACCATATGCTCTTTGACGCGGGGATCGCCAAACAGGATCCGCAGGATGTTCCGCTGTTCGGGCGCCATTTTGCTGTAGTCCTTGAGTACCGCACGCGCGGCTTCGTTCCAGGCAATGATGTCCCAGGTCGGGGTTTTCACCATCGCCGGGCTGTATTCCAGCGAATCCAGCACCCGCTGTAGCTGCGGCGATATCGGCTCCCAGGCCTGATAATGCACCTGCGGCGCGCGCTGCTGCGCCAGGAAAAACAGGTGTTCGCGCTCGACAGGCGTCAGCCCTAACGCTTCAGCAATCCGGTTGAGCACTTCAGCCGAAGGCGAGCCGCCGCGGCCTTGTTCCAGCCAGGTATACCAGGTGGCGCTGACGTTGGCGCGGTTGGCCACTTCCTCACGCCGCAACCCCGGCGTGCGGCGGCGGATAGGGGAAATACCAAAATCCGCCGGATTCAGCTTCGCCCGCCGATCTTTCAGGTAGCTGCCCAGTAATTTGCTGTCCACGTTATGGCTTCCTCAAAATTGGCCTAAGGCTTCAGCCGCGCCATCAATTCGCAGAATGATTCGTGATGCGTCTCAGCAACTGTTTTTCCAGAATATCAATGCTGGCAATCATTCGTATAAGACAGGTTTCATCGAAATAGCGATGCGTCTGAAAGCCAAATCTCGTGTAATAAGCGATAAGAGTATCATCAAGCGGATCAATGATATGAACCTCTCTTCCTTCCATAAGAAGAACGAAATAGGTCGCTGCAATCACCGTTAACTCAACCAGCCTTCCACGAAGAGGGTGACAAACTTGGTCCTTGACGAAGGATTCGACCGCCTGAATTTCTAATCGTTTTTCCTTCAGGTGATAGAGGCCGACAGCCACACCATCAACCGCATTACCTAAGTCCGTTCCTACCGCAAGATCGAAATGACGGGGATTATTGGTGAACTGGATTGCCCAATCCCAGTCAAGCTCAGCAGTCGCAAAGCGTTTTTGTAACACTCGCCAGACAGGATCCGATATTTTGCTAACGCGTAACGGCAATCCGGCCCGATCTAAAAATGCCTGCATAAAGGTGATGACTGCCGTTCCGACCTCATTCCAGTGCTCTTTATCCATAAAGATGCCTCGTTTCCTTTCCCTGGGTAAACGTAAACCGTAAAAAAACCCGCCGTGGCGGGTTAATTATCAATATTCTGTCAGTCAGGCCGTATGAAGGGTCTTTGAATTCACAGCCGGTTTCACCGGGCCGGATGTCTCATTGGTGAATTCTGCGGCGCGCAGCTCTGGACTCATCATGACTTTAGCGCCATCCAACATTAAAGCAAGAAAGGCATCAGCGCGAGAAGGTGAGTTAACCCTGCTGTTTTGCATGCTCATAGCGATCTCCTTTTTAGCTCGCGGGGCCAGTTTTTGACCAATGAAGAAGATGTTACCACTCCCGGGATAATTTTCAACCGTACTGAAATTAAACAATGCGCACAGCTTCGCCCGCCGATCTTTCAGGTAGCTGCCCAGTAATTTGCTGTCCACGTTATGACTTCCTCAAAAATGACTTACAGGGGTAAGTTGTTTGGATATTGCTGTAATTAGTCGTCTGGATGTTCTGGTGGCAAGTTCAGGGAGAGAAGGTTGAACGCAAAGTCGCCGTGCACTCATCCCTGGGGGCTCAGCGGCGACATCCCTGTCGCCGATGCTTCGCTTATCAACCTTCTCTCCCTTCCCTAAGGCTTGATTGTTGCCTGTTTCAATGGGGGCACACAAATCAAAACCTGCTTCCCGAGCCTGGATCCTTAATGTCAACGGCATTCCATCACACCCGCTTTGACCTGTGAATCGACCCGGCCACCCAGCGACGCCAAACCACCGTACAGGTGTTGACCTTAATACCTTTAAACTTAAAGCCCCGAACCCACTCAGAAACCATACTCGCTACGGAAAAAGTCATTCTGCTGCTGCAACTGCTCACTGACAAAGGTGAGAAACAGATTCAACGCTGCGGATCGCTGGCGGCCGTTGACCGTTTGGACCTGAAGCGTGCGCTGGGTGAGCTGATCAATGCCGATAGACCGTAATGCCAGACCGTGCTCTTTGGCCTGATACAGCACGGAAAACTGGCTGCAAATGGTGATCGCCTGGGGGTTTTGCTGCAGGAAAAAATAGAGCGTACTGAAATTATTGCAGGTAATCGCCGGCTCGATAAAAGTACCGCTCATCTGGCAGGAGAGTTCAAACAGCTGGCGAACGGTGGTGCCTTGATCGGGTAACGCTACGGGGAAGGCCTGCAAATCCTTTAGGGTAAACGCCTTTTTCGCCAGCGGATGGGACTGTTGCATCACGATCAATACCGGCGCAGGGAAAGATGCCACGACATCGACGCCTCTTTCCGGCTGCAGGCTGAACTGGAAAGCGACATCGCACTCTCCCCGGCGCAGGATCTCCGCCACTTCCAGCGCGCTGCCCACGGTCAGATTAAAACTGACCGACGGATTCAGATGACGAAACTGCGAACATAGCGCGGGCAGGAGGCTGAATGCCATGCCGTCAGTGCAGGCAATACGCAGTGCGGTTCTTCTCACCGCTTTCAGCCCTTTGATCTCCGCCATCGCGTGTTCCATATCCATCAGGCTCCGGCGCACATGATTTTCAAAAATCTTACCGGCGTCGTTAAGCACCATGCCGCGCGCATGTCTGTCGAACAGCGGGGCGCCGATTTCCGCTTCAAGCTTCTGAATCTGGCGACTGATGGCCGAAACCGCGACAAACAATTGTTGGCTGGCGGCACTCAATGAGCCGCAGTTGGCGACGGCCAGAAAATAGCGAATTTCAGAACTGTGCATTGCTTTGCCTTCTGCTGGTGCATGCTGCTTAACTGTGCAATCTTGCCTTGCTTTAAAAGCAACGCGTGTTTGATATTTTGATGATTGTGGCAAACCCCGATTTTAGCTTAGATGGATGCAGAACATAACAACAAATATGCAAACACAACGGGCGGACTTATGACGGGTGAACAGGCAGTGGCGCAGGCCACAGCGTATTTTGATAGCGGCGAATTTAAACAGGTACTGGCACGACGCGTTGCCTTACGTACTGAAAGTCAGCGCAACGATCGCGATGAAGAACTGCAGCGCTACCTTGATGAAGAGATTGCCCCGGCGATGCAGGCGCTTGGGTTTACGCTGACTCAGCTTGAAAATCCCCGCGCACACGCACGCCCTTTTTTAGTGGCCAGCAGAATCGAAGATGCAGCCTTTCCTACGCTGCTGTGTTACGGACATGGCGATGTGGTATTTGGCGATGATGAAAACTGGCGCGAAGGGCTGGATCCCTGGCAGCTGACCGAAGAGGGCGACCGCTGGTACGGCCGTGGCAGTGCCGATAATAAAGGACAGCACACGGTAAATATCGCGGCGCTTGAGCAAATCTTCGCTGCGCGCGGCGGCAAGCTGGGCTTTAACTGCACGTTCCTGTTTGAAATGGGTGAAGAGATCAGCTCACCTGGCCTGGCGCAAATCTGTGCCGAAAATCCAGAGCTGCTGAAAGCCGATATCTTTATTGCTTCTGATGGTCCACGGCTGAATGCGCAGCGCCCAACGCTGTTCCTCGGATCGCGTGGCGCGGTAAACGTCCGACTCAGTATCCATGCGCGCGACCGCGATTATCATTCGGGTAACTGGGGTGGTTTACTGACCAATCCGGGAACTCAACTGGCTAACGCGCTGGCCTGCGTGGTCAATCAACATGGTCAGCTTCAGGTTGAAGCACTCAAACCGCCCGCTATCTCTGCTTCCGTACGGGAAATCCTCAGTGATATTGATGTGCTGGATAATTCAGATGGCCCGCAGATTGAGGTTAACTGGGGCGAAGCCGGGTTGACGCCAACCGAACGCTTATACGGCTGGAATACCTTCGAAGTGCTCTCATTCCTGACCGGTAATCCAGACAGACCGATGAATGCCATTCCCGGCAAAGCCACGGCGGTGTGCCAGCTGCGTTTTGTGGTCGGCACCGACTGGGAAAATATCGCTCAGCATCTGCGTCAGCATCTCGACAGTCATGGCTTCAGCCAGGTTGAGGTGGAGGTACTGCGAGGGTCGCCTGCAACCCGGCTTGACCCACGCGATCCGCTGGTGGACTGGGCGCTTCAGGCGATGTCCTCGATTAGCGGGAAAAAACCGGCGCTGTTACCCAACCTCGGCGGCTCGCTGCCAAATGATGTCTTCGCTAAGATCCTCGGCTTGCCGACGTTATGGGTGCCGCATTCCTATCCCTCCTGCGGTCAGCATGCCGTTGATGAACATATGCTGAAATCCATTGCCCGCGAAGGGCTGCAAATGATGACCCAGCTGCTGTGGGAGCTGGGCGAGAAGGGCGCAGATCTGCTGGCCAGCCATCAACAGTATCAGCAACAGCAGGAGAAGACGGTATGAGCAGCGTCGTTCACCCGCAGTCTGACACGATGAGCACCACGCCGAACCTGTATAAAACCCTGTTTGCCACCTGCGTGGGCAATGCGCTCGAATGGTTTGATATCGCGGTATACGGCTTTTTCGCCAGCTATATCGCCCATGCGTTTTTCCCCACTCAGGATCCCGCCGTTTCCCTGTTGCTGACCTTTGGCAGCTTTGGCGTGTCCTTCCTGATCCGCCCATTGGGTGCGATCGTACTGGGCGCTTATGCTGACCGCGTCGGACGCAAAAAGGCACTGATGATGTCGATCACCCTGATGATGGTGGGCGGGCTGATCATTGTGCTGATGCCGGCTTACGGCACCATCGGCCTGATCGCGCCAATCATGATCCTGCTGGCGCGACTGATTCAGGGGTTCTCTGCAGGTGGCGAGTTTGGCAGTTCCACCGCCTTCCTGGTTGAGCACTTTCCTCATCGCCGCGCATTTATCGCCAGCTGGCAGTTCGCAACCCAGGGCGCGAGCACCCTGTTGGCATCGGCGTTCGGACTGGGGTTAACCCAGTGGCTAAGCGAAGCGCAAATCCAGGACTGGGGATGGCGCATTCCTTTTGCTTTTGGACTGTTGATTGGCCCGGTCGGCCTCTATATTCGTCGGCATGTGCATGAACCCGCCAGCTTTGTCGCGCAGGAGAAAACCCATTCTCCGCTGAAATTGCTGGCCGGGCAGCAGAAGAATTTGATGCTGTTGGCCATCGGACTGATGGTGATCTCGACCGGCATTAATTACATGCTGAATTATGTCCCCACCTATGCCACTAAAAGCCTGCACCTCTCGGGTACGGCGGCGTTCAGCGCCACTTTGTTAGCCGGGGTTATTCTGACGGTGGTCACGCCATTGATGGGGCTTTGGGCGGAGAAAATAGGGCGCACACCGCTGATGTGGGGATCGCTTATCTTGCTGATCATGACGATTTACCCGGCCTTCCTGCTGGTGGTGAACCGTCCTACGGCGGGCATGCTGCTGATGCTGGTGGGATGGATGGCGTTACTGAAATCGGTCTATTTCTCGACGGTGCCGTCAATGATGGCCGATCTGTTCCCGATGACCACCAGGGCCAGCGGGATGGCGATCAGTTACAACATCGCCGTTACGGTGTTTGGTGGCTTTGCGCCATTAATCTGTACCCTGTTAATTACCGCTACCGGGACAAGTTTAGCGCCAAGCTACTATCTAATGGCACTGGCATTGCTCAGCGGATGGGCGTTGTATAAAACCCAATCGCTAAAACGCGTAACGGCATAATGAAGAAATGCACCTCTATTGTCCGCAGGCAACGGACAATTGGAGGTGCACTTTTAGGGATCGTTTAACCCGCTTTTACCTGCAGGATCACTGAGGCACGGCGTTCAATCATCCAGTAAACCAGATAACCGAAGCCGACTGAGCCAACCAATAACAGCGCCATCGCGAGGTACAGAATAGTCTGGCCGCTGCCCGATGGAATAATCAACTGAAGGATTTCCACCAGTGCCCCCATTAAAAGGCGATGGCAGACATATATTGAATAGGAAGCCAGACCGACGGCGGTTAATACGCGACCCGCAGAAGAGGTTTTACTGATGCGGAAACTGAAAAACGTCAGAATAAAGAAGCTCAGGGTCAGCACCACCAGTTGCAGGAAACCCTGGGAAAGCGTTGTCCCAACGATAACCAGGAAGGCCACCATCAGCAGCGAATATCCGCTGTGGAACCAGGGTATCGTCAATCTCGGCTGTATGGCAAAACAAAAAACACCGCTGAGAAAATAAAGCATTATGGGATTGGTATAGAACTGGAACCATGGGTTATCGCTCGGAACCAGTAAACTGGCGGCGGCCAGCACAATCATGCTGAGGAAAATCAAGGTCAGGCCAGAACGGCGTGCCAGCAATAAGCCAGTCGAAAAAATAAGATAAAACAACATCTCGTAGCAGAATATCCATCCTGAGGAAAGCACCGGCGTCAACGCACCGAGCTCTTTAATGTAGACCGAAGGAATAAAAAGCAGTGACAGGATATTATCCACAGGTTCTACGGTTGTAGATGGAAACCACGAGGGTTGCATCACCCAAAACACAATAGTGACCAGCGTGAATAAATAATAAACCGGCAATATTTTTACCAGCCTTCCTTTAATAAACGGAATAACCTTTCCTTCGCCAAAGTCATTCCAGTGCAGGCTTGAAATAAGATAACCACTGCTCATAAAAAAAAGAAAAACACCCAGCTGACCGATTGAAGAACCATAACCTGCCAAACCTGAAAATTTCACGTCACTTAATTTACCGGCAAAACTTTCTGCGTTGCAGAGTACGATCAATAAACAGGCTGCGGCGTGCAGCCAGGTAATAGAGAGTAAGTTATTTTTCATGTAAATGACCCCGGCGCTGTGTAGGAAACCCCTCACCGCAGAACGGTGAGGGGCAGGGAGCATATCCATTTTTGGAATAGTATATTGATGGATTTTATCATTGGGCCTTTATTGGCCTCTTTGTAATGAGATTGCTGTGTGTGTCTTTCTTTCAACACATAAGCTCAAACGCGCTCTGTGTGAGGTGATACATTAACCTGATTTAATCATTTATTTCCATATGTAAAATACAACTTTAATTAGTTTAGGAATTTCCTGTACCTGTTGCTTTAATTAATTTTGGATTAAGTGTGCAAGTAATAAATGGCGCTAATAATTGTTTTTTGTTTAACCGTCAGCAAGGTGCTGAATTCAGGCAACACAGTGCTAATACTGAGGATTTAACGCCGACAAATGATTAGCAGCTTCTGCCAAAATGCCGGGGAACACAACCGGTCATCATGAATAGTTAAGGCCCCTTAACTATGGGACTATTCCTGGAGCTCGGTATAAGTGGGCTGAATGAATGCGGCATGGCCTGATATGACCGGAAGCAGCCGGTAAAACCCCGCCGGCTGCTTCATTACTGGAAACACAATGTGGATTAATGATACTGCAGATAGGCCACGTGAGTTTGTAAGTACTCCTCCAGACCGTGGCGGCCGTCGGCGCCGCCGATACCTGATTTTCGCCAGCCGGCATGGAACCCCTGCATCGCCTCAAAATTCTCGCGGTTCACATAGGTCTCGCCAAACTTCAGCTGTTTGAGTGCCTGCATTGTGGTGTTCAAATCACGGGTGAAAATAGAGGAGGTCAGGCCATACTCGCTGTCATTGGCCATTTCAATCGCCTCTTCAAGGGTGTTGAAAGGAATAACCGGCAGCACCGGGCCGAAAGTTTCTTCCTGAATAATCGCCATTTTTTGAGACACGTTGGTCAGAAGCGTCGGTTCGAAGAAATAGCCGCGCTGGCCACTGCGTTTCCCGCCGGTGACGATTGTCGCGCCTTGTTCAACCGCCAGCGCGACCTTTTGTTCAACGCGCATCAGGGCATCGGCGGAGATCAACGGGCCCATATCGATATCGCTACGTTCTGCCGGATTGCCGCTGGTTACCTGGCCGAAAGCGGTCGCCAGACGCGTGACAACCTCGTCATAAACGTCGCGCTGAACATAGAGCCGCTCAGCACAGTTACAAACCTGCCCGGTATTTATCATTCGGGAGCTGACGATGGCTTTAACCGCCAACTCCAGGTCTGCGTCATTCATCACTATTGCAGGTGCTTTTCCGCCCAACTCAAGAGAAACTTTAGTGATATTCGGCGCCGCTGCCTGCAACGTGGCAATACCAGCGTTGACGCTACCCGTCAGGCTGACCATACCGACCTTGGGATTGGCGGCCAGCGCCTGGCCGACCTCCGGACCATAACCGGTTACCAGGTTAAAGACGCCCGCAGGCAGACCCACCTGGTCAACAATGTCGGCAAACAGCATGGCGTTATTCGGCGTCAGTTCGCTGGGCTTAATCACGATGGTGTTACCGGTGATTAACGCCGGGGCGGCTTTACGCGCAATCAGGAAGAAGGGGAAGTTCCACGGCAAAATGCCGGTGGTAACGCCAATCGCTTTTTTAAATACCATGATGGTCTCATTCACCCGATCGCTTTGTACGATCTCGCCTTCATAACGGCGGGCCCACTCAGCCATATAGTCGAGGTAATCTGCGGTAAACAGCACTTCCGTTTGCGCCAGTTGCTGGGTTTTGCCGCCTTCGGCAACAATGGTGGCGGTGATTTCTGCTTCACGGCTGCGGATACCGGCAGAAATTTTGCGCAGCCAGTTGCCCCGTTCCACGGCAGGAAGGGCTTCCCAGGCGGGCTGTGCTGCTTCAGCGGCGTCAATTGCACGGTCAGCATCTTCACGGTTGCCTTCCGGCACCTGAGAGAGCAATGCTTCCGTCGCGGGGTTAATCACATCAATCCAGCGTCCGCTGCGGTTTTCTACAAACTGGCCATTGATATAAAGGCGATGTTGGCGTGCGGTCATGGCAGATTCTCCGTAAACACTATTTTATGGTGAGGTTAATGAAATGTTGCGTTATAAAATTCTGCCGCAGGAAATGCGCGATGACCTTTACCTGACTGCCATTACGTCGAGGGAACTGGCAGAATCTAAAAGAACGGCAGGGCCTCACAGTAATAAAGCAATTAACGCTTTAAAATGAGGGGATTATCAGGGCGCAAAGCGATTTTTACTGACTATCCTCAGAATCAGGATTTGTGATCGCGGTCAGCAGTAGGCGCTGAATTTTGCCAGGTTTCTGCCGCAGCGGGCAGTCAGCATAAGGTGCCCGCGGTTCGATCCTTCGTAGACTGCGCATACCGGGCACCTCACCCTCCTACGAAGGAAATAATAATGAATCAAGCAATCCTTTCAGGCATCCTGTGGCATCTGGTGGGCGCGGCCAGCGCCGCCTGCTTCTATGCTCCGTTTAAAAAAGTCCGTCACTGGTCATGGGAAACCATGTGGTCAGTCGGCGGTATCGCATCGTGGATCGTTTTACCCTGGGCGGTTAGTGCAGTTCTGCTGCCAAACTTCTGGGGGTACTACAGCAGCTTTTCGCTCTCTCAGCTGTTGCCTGTCTTTCTCTTTGGCGCCATGTGGGGCGTAGGGAATATCAACTACGGTTTGACCATGCGCTATCTGGGCATGTCGATGGGGATTGGTATTGCCATCGGTATCACCCTGGTGGTGGGCACGCTGATGACGCCGTTACTGCAGGGCCGCTTCGTCGAACTGTTCAGCTCCGCAGGGGGCAGGCTAACGCTGCTTGGCGTATTGGTTGCGCTGATTGGCGTGGCTATCGTCTCGCGCGCGGGCTTATTAAAAGAGCGGGCGATGGGCATTACCGCCGAAGAGTTCAACCTGAAAAAAGGCCTGGTGCTGGCGGTAATCTGCGGCATCTTCTCGGCCGGCATGTCCTTTGCGATGAATGCCGCTAAACCGATGCATGATGCGGCGGCGGCATTGGGTATCGACCCGCTTTATACCGCACTGCCAAGCTATGTGGTGATCATGGGAGGCGGTGCACTGGTTAACCTTGGCTTCTGCTTTATTCGCCTGGCAACAAAATCCGATCTTTCGGTCAGAAAAGATTTTTCAGTGGCCAAATCCATGCTGATTAGCAACGTGTTGCTCTCCGTGCTGGGCGGCACCATGTGGTATCTGCAGTTCTTCTTCTATGCCTGGGGCCATGCCCGCATTCCTGCGGAATATGACTTTATCAGCTGGATGCTGCATATGAGCTTCTACGTTCTATGTGGTGGTCTGGTTGGGCTGGTATTAAAGGAGTGGAAAAATGTCGGGCGTCGTCCGGTCAGCGTTCTTTGCGGCGGCTGCGCGGTGATTATCCTTGCAGCGAATATCGTCGGAATGGGCATGATGTCCTGAGGCAAGCCTGAGCGGGCAGGATGTCCGAGGTTGTCACCGTCACCACAGGGACGTGGTGCCGTCTGTTCCTTCCTTCCTGCCTGCCTTTATCCTTCATGTCGGACAAAAGGCATTTTACGTTGATTGCCATGTTCAAACTGTTGCCTGAAGGCGCTGGGCGTTAAGCCCGTTTCGCGGGTAAACACCACCGAAAAATAGTTACTGTCATCGAAGCCGCATCTGGCGGCCACTTCACCGATCAGGCAATCGCTGCTGCGCAGTAAAACCTTCGCCCGGCAGAGCTGCAGCTGGCGAATGTAATGTCCAGGCGTCATTCCGGTTTGCTGGCGAAACAGGTGCTTCAATGCACGTTCAGACAATTGATGCTGTTGGCAAAATGCGCTGAGGTCAAAGTTGCTGGCGATCTGTCCCTGAATGGCGGACATCAACAAATCCAACTGCTCACCTTCCGGTAATTGCCATGCGCTGTCTGCGGCATATCGGTGACGTTGTAACGTCAACACCAGCTGCAGGAATAAGGTTTCGGTCAGCTGCCTGGAGAGCTGGTCGCTTTTCCGACTCTCCTGCATCAGTTGCTGGATCACTCCGCGGGCCAGCGCCATCCCGCGGGTGGTCAGGCGCCAGGCCGAATCCTCACTCTCCGGCAGGAAGTTTTTCCAATCCAGTCCAAGCGTGAAGCGTTCCGGGCAGTAGATAATGTTGTCCAGCACCAGATCGTTAACCGACTGGAAGCTGTGACAGTCATCTGGCCGCAGGTAGAACAAATCCCCGCAGGTGATTAGCCAGGGTTTGTCATTCATCACATGCAGGCCGTTGCCCCGCCAGACGATTACTAACTCGCTGAATTCATGGATGTGCGGTGGGAAGCTGGGCTGTGGCGCGCGGTCAGCAACCGCCACAGGCATCAGGTCAGAAGGAAAATAGTCGGCTTTCGCCAGGCGAAGGGTTGGCGTCAAGGTTCACCTCACAGATCATTTTGTCTGATGGTACGCGGAGAGGTGCCAAACTCGCGCTTAAACAGTGTGGAAAAGTGATTGCTGTCACCAAATCCACACTGATAAGCAATATCAGTAATGCGCATTTCACTGTGACGCAGCAAATGACGCGCCTGCAACAAACGGAGTTGATTCAGATAACGTTGCGGTGTGCTGCCAGTTTGTTGTTTTAACTGGCGATGCAGGGTGCGTAGCGACAGCGAGAAGCGGGTTGCCAGCGCTTCCCAGTCAATCTCTTCACTGAAATGCTCGGCCAGCCAGTTGAGCAATCCGCGCATCCGATCATCCTGATCGTCTCCTGGCAATTCACTGCACCCACGGCGAAGCAATACCAACAGCTGCATAAAACGCATCTCCTGTTCGGCTTGGTTCTCCCACCCGGCGCGATCGGGCGACTTGCCCAAATCGCCAATCAGCGCTTTAGCCTGCGTCAGCACCCTGTTGCCAATACGCCAGTGAGAAGGGTAATTGCCTTCGGACTCCTGCGGCAGAAGATGCTGAAAACCGGTGACAAAGCGAAAGGCTTCTGGCCCCCGGTAAAGCACATTGGTCAGGATCAGCTTGTCAGTATTTTCATACAGATGGCGATCGTGATTGCGCACAAAGCAGACGCAACCACCGCATAACGGACGCGGCTCGCCATTAAAAATATGGATGCCCGCTCCTTGCTCGACAATCACAATTTCATGGAAATCATCATGATGGTGCTCGGGAAACGCCCCCTGAGGGGCACGCGGTTCTATGGCTATCGGCAGTCCGCCGCTCGGGAAAAAATCCACGCTGTGCAAGACGGTCATGATCTTTCCTCTTTAGCAATCATCGGGCAAGTCTACTGCCCGACGCGGGGCGCTGACCTTGAATTTTCGACAGCAATTAGCCGCAAAACAGCTGTATTTCTAAGAATGGCGTAAGGGAATAACAGATTTGCGCGGCATGTCACATCGGCAGCCTAAGCGGTTGAAAAACAAAACTGTGAGCTGATTCACGTTCACCTTTGCCAGGTTGCCAGTGGTCGACCACGGCTGGCAGTTACGGGAAGGTGTCAGTTCGTCAGGCTTTTAGACTGTGGCTATCAAACAGAAAGGAAGCCAATGCTATGACCTTGCGAAATTGTGTTGCCATCGACCTCGGTGCCTCCAGCGGCCGCGTGATGCTGGCCCGTTTTGATACCAAAACGGGCGATCTTCAACTGGAAGAAGTGGCGCGTTGTGTGAACCGACTGGTCACCCTTGATGAGCAGCAGTGCTGGGATGTAGATGCGTTGGAAGCATTCATTAAAAGCGCATTAAACAAGCTGGTCGAGCAGGGCATTGTGCCTGACAGTATCGGCATAGATACCTGGGGCGTGGACTATGTTCTGCTGGACCAAAATGGCGAAAGGATTGGTCTGCCGGTGTCCTACCGCGATGGCCGAACCCAGGGTGTTATGCAGCAAGCCTGTCAGGCGTTATCCCGCGAGGCGATCTTTCAGCATACCGGCATCCAGTTCCTGCCTTTTAATACCTTCTATCAGCTACGTGCGCTGACCGCCTCCAGGCCTGAATGGTTGGATCGGGTCAAGCATGCGCTGATGATCCCGGACTACCTTCATTATCGTTTAACTGGCCAGCTGAACTGGGAATACACCAATGCCACCACCACCCAGCTGTTGAACATTGAGAGCGGAGAGTGGGACGAGACGCTATTGGAGTGGACCGGTGCAAAGGCCAGCTGGTTTGGCGCACCTTCGCAACCTGGGACGCCACTCGGCCACTGGACCAGTGCCGACGGCCAGCAGGTGCCGGTAATTGCGGTTGCCACCCACGATACCGCCAGTGCCGTGCTGGCAGCGCCCGTCGCCGGAACCAACGCCGCGTGGATGAGCTCAGGCACCTGGTCGCTGATGGGGTTTGAAAGCCTGGAGCCCTTTACCGGTGACGCTGCGCTGGCACTGAATATCACCAACGAAGGCGGCGCGGAAGGCCGCTATCGGGTGCTGAAAAATATTATGGGTCTGTGGTTACTTCAGCGCGTTTGCAGCGAGCTGGCAATCGAAGATTTATGTGCACTGATCGCCGCCGCCGAGCGCCAGCCGGCCTGCCGCTCGCTGATCAACCCCAACGACGACCGCTTTATCAACCCGGCAAATATGGTGCGGGAAATTCAGGATGCCTGCGTTGAGCAAGGAATGCCTGCGCCGACGGATGCGCCAGCGCTTGCCCGCTGTATTTTCGACAGCCTGGCGCTGTTTTATCGCCAGGTGCTTCATGAACTTCAGGACCTGCGGGGCCACGCCTTTAGCTGGCTGCATATTGTCGGCGGAGGCTGTCAGAACCCGTTGCTCAACCAACTCTGTGCGGATGCCTGCGGCATCCCGGTGATCGCTGGCCCGATAGAAGCCTCTACCCTCGGCAATATTGGTATCCAGCTGATTGCCCGTGGTGACATTCAGGACGTCACGCATCTGCGCCAGCTGATGAAACAAAACTTCTCTCTTAAAACGTTTACCCCTCACGCCAGTGACGTGTATCGCCGCAGTTGGCCGCGTTTCCAGTCACTGACACACAAGGCAAAGGAGCTATGTATATGACCCGAGCAATCGAACAGGCGTTTGAGCTGGCGAAACAGCGTTTCGCTGAAATTGGCATTGACGTCAACGCTGCGATGGCCCAGCTGGATAAGCTACCCGTTTCCATGCACTGCTGGCAGGGCGACGATGTAAAAGGTTTTGAAAATCCGCAGGGCGCGCTAACGGGCGGTATCCAGGCCACCGGAAATTATCCGGGCAAAGCCACCACGGCTAACGAACTGCGTGCCGACCTCGATCAGGCGATGGCGTTGATCCCAGGACCGAAGCGTCTGAATCTGCATGCTATTTATCTGGATGCCGAAAGCCCGGTCGATCGTATCGACATCAAGCCTGCACATTTCAGCCAGTGGGTTGAATGGGCGAAGAAAAATAAGCTCGGTCTGGACTTCAACCCTACCTGTTTCTCGCATCCGCTCAGTGAGGATGGTTTTACCCTGGCGCACCCTAACCCGGAAATCCGCCAGTTCTGGATTGAACACTGCAAGGCCAGCCGGAAAATTTCCGCCTCCTTTGGTGAACAGCTGGGAACGCCGTCAATTATGAATATCTGGGTTCCGGACGGCATGAAGGATCAAACCATCGATCGTTTTGGCCCGCGCGAACGGTTAATGAACTCGCTGGATGAGATTATCAGCGAGAAGATCGACCCCGCACATCATTACGATGCGGTGGAAAGTAAGCTGTTTGGCATTGGTGCGGAAAGCTACACCGTGGGATCCAATGAGTTCTGCCTGGGCTATGCCAGCAGCCGTCAGACGGCGCTGACCCTGGATGCCGGTCACTTCCATCCTACTGAGCAGGTCTCTGACAAAATCTCCACGGCGATGCTTTACGTTCCGCGTCTGCTGCTGCATGTGAGTCGCCCGGTGCGTTGGGATAGCGACCATGTGGTGGCGCTGGATGATGAAACCCAGGCCATTGCCAATGAAATCGTCCGCCAGAAGCTGTTCGACAAAGTGCATATCGGCCTGGACTTCTTTGATGCCTCTATTAACCGTATCGCGGCCTGGGTGATCGGTACCCGCAATGCGAAAAAGGCCCTGTTACGGGCACTGTTGGAGCCGGTAGATACCCTGAAAAAGCTCGAGCTGGAAGGGGATTACACCACGCGTATGGCGCTGTATGAAGAGCAAAAATCTCTACCGTGGCAGGCCGTATGGGAAGCCTACTGTCTGCGTCACGATGTTCCAGCCGGTGCCGGCTGGTTAGGCGATGTCCGCCATTATGAACAACACGTTCTCAGCAAACGTTAAGGATTAAACATGCAAAATATTCTCAGTGCCTGGTTTGTGCGGGACATGGTTAAAGCCACCAGCGATATGTGGTTGAAAGGGTGGGATGAGCGCAATGGCGGTAATGTCAGCCTGCGTTTACTGGACGAAGAAGTCAGACCTTTTGCGCAGGACTTCGATCGCGAGCCACGTACCGTTGAGCTGACCCAACCGGCTCCGGCACTGGCCAACTGCTGGTTCCTGGTGACCGGATCGGGCAAGTTCTTCCGCAATGTGCAGCTGGATCCCGCCGACAGCCTGGTGCTGCTGCGGGTCAGCGAAGATGGCCGCGCCTACAGCATATATTGGGGGCTGACCAACGGCGGGTTACCGACGTCTGAACTGGCCTCTCACTTCCAATCGCACAGCGTACGCATCAAGGCCAGTGACGGTGCCGATCGCGTTATCATGCACTGTCACGCCACCAACTTTATGTCGCTAAGTTATGTGGTTGAGCTGGATTCTGCCCGCTTCACCCGCCTGCTATGGGAAGGCAGTACCGAGTGCCTGGTGGTCTTCCCCGATGGCGTGGGCATCGTGCCGTGGATGGTGCCTGGCACTGACGGCATCGGCGAAAAAACCGCTCAACAGATGGCGTCCCACAGCTTGGTGATGTGGCCATTCCACGGCATCTTTGGCGCGGGGCCGACGCTTGATGAGACCTTTGGTCTGATTGATACCGCGGAAAAATCGTCAGAAGTGGTGGTAAAAGTGCTGTCGATGGGCGGCATGAAGCAGAGTATCACCACCGCAGAGCTGATTGCGCTGGGCGAACGCTTCAACGTTAAGCCGTGGCAGGCTGCACTGGAGGCGCGTCATCCTCATGTTGCGTAAAGCGTTCGTGATGCAGGTTCATCCGGATAAGCATCAGGCGTATCAGCAGCGGCACAACCCGATCTGGCCTGAACTGGCGCAAACCCTCAAGGAGCATGGCGCGCATCATTACAGCATCTTTCTTGATGCGCAGCGCAACCTGCTGTTTGGGGTAGTGGAGATAGAATCAGAAGCGCGCTGGAATGCGGTGGCACAAACCGACGTATGCCAGCGCTGGTGGCAATCGATGTGTGAACTGATGCCGTCTAACGCGGATAACAGCCCGGTAAGTACTGAGCTCAAGTCTGTGTTTTATCTGGACTGACAAAACAAAAAACCACCTGAAAAGGTGGTTTTTTTTAACTTAAATCCGCTTAGCCGTTAATGCGTAACTGCGGATAACGCCGCATGCTCCACGCACACCAGGCCAGCGCTAGCAGGCCAATCGTACCGCCAGCGTAACCAATATTCTGCATATCCAGATGCAGGCTAACCTGATTACCCAGCAACGCGCCGCCGCCAATACCGATATTATAAATCCCCGAGAGTAACGACATGGCGACGTCGGTTGCATCCGGTGCCAGCGCCAGCACGCGAACCTGCACCGCCAGCCCGATAATCATTATTCCCATGCCCCAGAAAATACACAGCGTGGAAATCGCCAACGTATGGGTGGCCGAAACATACAGCGTCAGCATGCAAAGGGTAATTAGCGCTATGGCACCCAGTAAAAATGCCGCCGGGAATTTATTGCCGAGCGTACTGAACAAAATGCTACCGACAATGCCGGCTGCACCAAATATCAACAGCAGGAAGGTAGTAAAGTTGGCACCCATCGCCGCCACACTTTGAATAAACGGCTCGATATAGCTGTAGGCGGTATAATGGGCGGTCACAACGACGGCAATCAGTAAATAAAGCGAAACCAGAGCAGGGCGCTTAAATAACATCGGCACGCTTTTCAGTGAGCCAGTGTGCTCACTTGGCAGCTTCGGCAATAATTTCGCCAGGCACAGCATGGTCACCAGCGCGACGAATCCAATCACCCCGAAAGTAATACGCCAGCCAAGGTACTGACCAATCATGCGACCAATCGGCAGGCCTAATACCATCGCCAGCGCGGTGCCAGTTGCCAGCATACTTAATGCCTGGGTCTTTTTGCCCGCCGGCGCTACGCGGATCGCAAGAGACGCGGTAATCGACCAGAAAATGGCATGAGACAGGGCAATGCCGATACGCGACAGTACCAGGATATTGAAACTCCAGGCAAAGGTCGAGAGCACGTGACTGGCGATAAACAGCGTGAAAATGGCAATCAGCAGGAAGCGACGCTCAACATTGCGCGTCAGCAGCATCATCGGCAGTGACAGCAAGGCAACGACCCAGGCATAAATGGTCAGCATCAACCCGACCTGTGCCGTGTTCATATTGTAGCTGGCCGCAATGTCAGACAGCAGACCGACCGGTGCAAACTCGGTGGTATTAAAGATAAATGCGGCAATGGCTAACATGAAGACACGTAGCCACGCTGTCTTGCGTGAAACAGGATTAGTAGATTGCATTGGAGTTAACGACTTGTTGATAGAAAGTTAATTCCACATCGGGCGGAATCTAAGAAATTAAGCGCGTATTGTGTTTTATTTGTCCGCCAGATGACACCGAAAAAGTGCCCTTTTTTGTAAATCAGTATAATTGTCGGACTCATCGCCAATAAAAAGGCCACAACGACCTTATATGAGTCTTGATAATGCCTTTGAGGCAAAAAAACGGCTGGCTGTCGGCGGGAAACAAGTTATCCGACCAATTCAGCCAGCAGCCCAGGGCCTGCTTAACGGCTTACCGTCCTTAACCAGGCTGAACCTGTAAACTCCGGCGTGTCGCCACCGCTCGGATCACCAACAGCAGCATTACAATCCATTCAACGGCCAACGTCAGCAATACCGCCTGCTGGTAACTGCCATGCTGTTGTAATACCTGACTGTAAACGGTACCTAACAGCATCGGTCCCAGGCCAAACGCTGCCTGCTGTACGGTAGACAGCATCGCACTGCCCGCACCGGCATGATCTTTCGGCACATCTGACAGGCCGATACGATAGAAACAACTGACGATAAACGACTGACCAAAACCAATTAAGGCCGTTGCCGGGATCAGCGAATCAATGCCGACATCAGGCCAGCCGGTTTTGAAGGTTGCCATCAGTGCCAGCAGTCCGATCATTTGAATACCACAACCAGTCAACAGCATCGCGATGCGGCTTAACTTCTCTGCCACGCGGGTGGTGCACAGCGAGCCAATAAAATAGGCCACGCCCAATGCAATAAAGGCGTTACCCGACTGGAAGGGCGTCATACCCAGGCCGGACTGAAGGGTAAGCGCCACGGCAAACATAAACCCGCTCCAGCAGGAGAAAAACAGCACCGCTATGGACAGACCAAAGCGCACGCCATTCAGGCGCATCAGGCCCGGCGGCAGCAATGGGTGCCCTTGTTGCAGTTCCAGCTTCACTTCCACCCGCCATAAACGGTGCAGCAATACCGGGAAGGCGGCCAGCAGCAGGATGCATGGCCAGGACCAGTGCAGCAACGGCCCCAGCGCGAGCGCTAATAACAGGCAGCCAATGGCGCTGGCGAGGAGAACCGTGCCAGCCAAATCGATGGAAACCTTCTGCGACTTTTTGGTTTCAGGAATGCTTTTAGCGGCAAACAGCACGATCAGGACACAGAGCGGGATGTTAATCAGGAACACGCTGCGCCAGCCATAGCCACCAAGGTTGACGGCAATCAGGAAACCGCCCAGCACCTGTCCGATAATAAAGGCCAGCCCGCCGATGCCGCCGTAAAGGCCAATTGCGCGAGCATGGGCGCGCCCGTGCAGACAGACGTGCAGCGTGGCGAGGATCTGCGGCACCACCATCGCCGCGCCAATACCCTGTAATGCGCGGGCCACCAGCAACAGCCAGACGGAATTCGCCAGGCCACACAGCAGCGAAGCGATACCGAATACCACCACGCCCAGCGTAAACACCCGGCGGCGGCCATAGTTGTCACCCATTCGACCGCCCATTGCCAGGCTAACGGCAAAGGCAATGCCGTACACCGCCACGATCAGCTCCAGCTGGATCGGTGAGGCGTGCAGGGCGGTGGACATGGCATCCAGCGCCACGTTAACGATGGAAAAATCGATCATCGGCAGCAGTTGCCCCGCCAGTAAGACCAGCAGGCCGCTGCGGCCCAGCGTTGGAGAATCGGAGGCGTTGTTCATCAGGTAAAAACCTTGTCAGCAATCGGAATGAGGCATAGCATCAGCGATCTGTGAAACGGGTACCAGTTTTTGATTATCATGGTATAAATGCTACCCGTATGCCCTGGAGAGCCCGACATGCCTGAGATTACCGTTATTCCTGCTGCGGAAAATAACCGTCAGTTATTGGGGGCCTTTTTGCGCCGCCGTCGGGAAAGCCTGGATCCTAACCGATTGGGGCTTCCGCGCATGCGAAACCGCCGTACGCCGGGCCTGCGGCGGGAAGAAGTCGCGCAGATGGCCGACGTTGGCGTCACCTGGTATACCTGGCTGGAACAGGGAAGGGAGATCAAAGCCTCCAATAAAACGCTGACGGCGATTGCTTCAGCGTTACAGTGTAACGAAGCGGAAACCCAACATCTGTTTTCGCTGGCCGGTCATCAGTATCCGGTACAGGCGGCAGCGAGACTCTGCGCGAAAGTGTCGGCGCATGGGCAAATCACCCTCGATGCGCTGCATCCGTTACCCGCCGTTATTCAGTCAGCGCGCTTTGATATCATTGGCTACAACCAGGCGTGGCAGAAGTTGGTCAATCTGGATTTACAGGCTATTCCTCCGGAAGACCGAAACTGCATTTTGCTGGCGTTCACCAGTCAGGCCTGGCGGGATTCCATGCTGGACTGGGAAACGGTGATGCCGAATATGGTGGCAAGGTTCCGCGCGCAGATGGGCGATAACCTTGAAGACCCGCACTGGAAATCGATGGTGGATCGCCTGCTGGCCTGTTCCGATGAGTTCCGCAATATCTGGGAGCGTTACGAAATTCGGGCGATTGAAAATCAGGTTAAACGCTTCTTCCATCCTAAAGTAGGTGCATTAACCCTGCGGCAAAATAACTGGTTCTCCGCACCACGAAACGGTGAGCGTCTGCTGGTTTATATCCCGGAAGATGAAAACAGCGCTGCAGCGTTAAGCCAGATCACCGCTGACAGCTAGCGGATAATTGCCGCGCTAATTCACACCCTCTTACCAATTCAGGGCGCAATTTCCCCCTCTCAGGTTAAGCAATCGCCCGCGCATTGCGCTACCCTGGTCAGTGAAGGCGGCAGCAATGTCGCTCCCGTTTCTCAGCATAAGGAATTCAGTAATGACTCAACGTCCCACTGTTGCAGTATTGGGATTAGGCGCGATGGGCCACGCCTTCGCCGCTAATTTAGTGAAAAATGGCTATAGCACCTCTGGCTGGAACCGAACCAAAGCCCGCGGCGAAGATCTGCAGGGTGCAGGACTGAAGCTGGCGGACAGCCCTGAACAGGCGGTAGAACAGGCCGATGTGGTGATCGCCATGCTGGCCGATGCGCAAACCACGGAATCGGTACTGGGCCAGGCGCAGGGCGCGTTGAAAAACGGCGCGATTGTGGTGCAAATGGGCACCATTGGCGTAGAGTCGACTGAAAAACTGATTGCCTCCTTCCAGCAGCAGCGCCCTGATGTGGTGTTCCTCGACGCGCCGGTTTCCGGCACCAAAACCCCAGCTGAAAACGCCCAAATCGTGGTGCTTGCCAGCGGCGATCGTCAACGTGCTGCCGCGGTTGAGCCCGTTTTTGCCGCCATTTCAAAAGGCACCAAATGGCTGGGCGAAGCGGGTGCCGCTTCAAAAATGAAGCTGGTGGTGAATGCCTGGCTGATCTCGATGGTGCAGGGCCTGTCAGAAAGTACCCAGATGGCGAAAGAGTTTGGCTTCACGCCGGATGACCTGTGGTCGGTGCTGGACGGTGGTCCGCTGGCGGTGCCTTATGTAAAAGGTAAGCTGGAGATGATGAAAGAGGGAACTTATGACCCACAAATGCATCTTACATGGGCGTTAAAAGACGTTAATCTGGCACTGGCTGCGGCCAAACACAGTGAGCTGCCTGGCCTCAACTTAATTTCAGACGTCTGGCAGGATGCAGTGGACGCAGGCTATGGAGAGAAAGATTTGTCGGTGGTTTATCGCTATCTTAGTGATAAGTCCGGCTAAAAAAGCGAGCCGGTCGACGATCGGCTCAGCCATAATCCCCTAAATATCATAATGATAAGGGGAATAGCAGTAATCGCTTAGGCAGAACCTTCTAAAGTGCAACAGTATTTGTTATATTAAACAGGTATTGTTTTTACTAGTTGACTGATTTTTAATGCTTTTTAAGACCGCCGCAAAAACGGTGATGCACAGCTAAAAGCAAGGATCTGAACATGCTTGATATTCGTTTTCCTACAGCCTTACAAATGGTGCTCTGTGTGGCCCAGGCGGAGCGGGAAGGTAAACGCAGCACCAGCAAAATTCTGGCGATGGGCCTTGAGGCCAATCCCAGTTTTGTCCGCAAGATGATGGTGCCGCTGACTCGCGATGGCATTATTGTTTCCACACTAGGCCGGGCCGGGACCATTCGTCTTGGCCGACCGGCAGACGAGATCACCTTATGTGATATCTATACGTCTGTGCTGGAAGACAAGCCGTTACTGGCAGGGCGCCCTGAAGTGCCTGCCCGCTGTCTGGTCAGTGCCAACACCTGTTGGTTCTTCAAGGAACTGGCGCGAGAAGCTGAACAGGCTTCGCTGGACGTGCTGGCTAAGCGCACGGTCGCAGATGCGTTAAGAGAAATTTTCGAGCGCGACAGGCGCGAACCGGAAGGCAGCTGCGAGGCAACACGCGCCCGCGAAGAAGCTGAAAGCTAGCCCTCCCGTAAAAAGAAACCGGACATCCACAAGGATGCCCGGTTTTTTTACGTCCGTCACCAGGCCGACGCGTCCTCTGGCGGTGAATGCCTTTACGGAATCACTGGCGCTGGAACTGGCTCCCTTCAATATTCGTCTGAGTCTGGTGATGCCTGGCGCATAAAAAAAGCCGGACAGCGTAATGTTGTCCGGCTTTTTGCGTAGAGGCGCTTAGCGTCCCGGATCAACCGGGGCAGCGTTTACCCCGGAAGTTAAGGATTAGCCTTCAAAGGCCGGTGACGGTTCTGCAGCGGGTTCTTCCTTTTTCACCAGCTTGCGCAGGGCAACATAGAACACCGGCGTCAGGAACAGGCCGAACAGCGTGACGCCCAACATCCCGGCAAACACGGTGATGCCGGTAACCGTACGCACTTCGGCACCGGCACCGTGGCCCAGCATCAGCGGGATGGTCCCGGCGATAAAGGCGATTGAGGTCATCACGATCGGGCGAAGACGCAGGCGACAGGCTTCCAGCGCGGCCTGAACGATAGTCCGTCCCTGCATTTCCAGTTCACGGGCAAACTCGACGATCAGGATGGCGTTTTTACAGGCCAGCCCCATCAACACCACTAATCCCACCTGCACGAAGACGTTGTTATCCCCGCCGGTCAGCCAGACGCCAAACAGCGCGGACAGCATGGTCATCGGCACGATCAGGATCACCGCCAGCGGCAGCGTCCAGCTCTCGTAAAGCGCAGCCAGCACCAGGAACGCCAGCAGCACCGCCACCGGGAAAACGATAATCGCCGCATTGCCCTGAGTGGACTGTTGATAGCTCAGGTCGGTCCATTCAATGTTCATACCGTTAGGCAGGATCTGGTCGGCAATATGCTGCACCGCCTGCATCGCTTCGGCAGAAGAGAGCACGCGCGGATCGGCATCGCCAATCAAGTCCGCCGCCGGGAAGCCGTTATAGCGGATCACCGGATCGGGCCCATAGGTGGTGCCGATATGCACCATGCTGCCAATCGGCACCATTTCTCCGTTTGCATTGCGGGTGCGCAGGTTGGCAATATCCTCAATGCTGTCACGGAACTGACCATCGGCCTGCGCATACACTTTCCAGGTACGACCAAAACGGTTGAAGTCGTTAACGTAAGACGACCCCAGATAGGTTTGCAGCGTGCCAAACAGATCGGTCAACGCCACGCCCTGCGCCTTGGCCTTGTCACGGTCAACCTGCGCATCCAGCTGCGGCACGTTGGCCTGATAAGTGGAGATCGGGAAGTGCAGCCCAGGCGTTTGCATAATGGTGCCGGCCATGGCATTGGCAGCCTCCTGCAATGCGCCATAGCCTAATCCCGCGCGATCCTGAATATACAGCGAATAACCGGCACCCTGGCCGAGGCCGAGGATGGGCGGTGGCATGATCGAGAAGGTGAAGCCTTCCTGAATCTGCGACAGCTTGGCGTTGATTTCGGCGTTAATCTCAGACGCGGAGCGCGTGCGTTGATTGAGCGGTTTCAGCGCGAAGAACACCGTGCCGGTATTCGGCGTATTGGTGAACTGCAGCGCGTTAAGGCCAGGGAAGGCTACCGCATCGGCAACTCCTTCCGTGTGCAGCGCAATATCACTCATCTGGCGGATCACTTTATCGGTGCGTTCAAGCGACGATCCTTCCGGCATTTTTACGCCGCCAATCAGGTAGAGCTTGTCCTGAGTCGGAATAAAGCCCGCTGGCACCGCTTTAAACATCACGCCGGCACCAATCAGCAACAGGATGTAGACGCCAAACACCGAGCCACGGCGCTTCAGGATGCGGGACACGCCGCCCTGGTAGCGCGCAGAGTTACGGTTAAAGAAGCGGTTAAACGGACGGAACAGCCAGCCGAACAGCGCATCGATAATCCGGGTAGGGCGATCCTTCTTCGCATCATGCGGTTTCAGCAACAGCGCCGCCAACGCCGGAGAGAGCGTCAGGGAGTTGATGGCTGAGATCACCGTGGAAATAGCGATGGTCACCGCAAACTGCTTGTAAAACTGTCCGGTCACGCCTGACAGGAAGGCCATCGGCACAAACACCGCACAGAGCACCAGCGCAATGGCGATAATCGGACCCGACACTTCGCGCATTGCCTGATGCGCTGCCGCCCGCGGTTCCAGACCTTCTTCGATATTTCGCTCGACGTTCTCCACCACCACGATGGCATCATCGACCACGATCCCTATCGCCAGCACCAGCCCAAACAGGCTGAGGGTGTTAAGCGAGAAGCCCAACAGATACAGGATTGAGAAGGTCCCGACCACCGACACCGGCACCGCCAGCAACGGAATAATCGAGGCGCGCCAGGTCTGCAGGAACAGGATCACCACCAACACTACCAGCAGAATCGCTTCCAGCAAGGTATGCAGCACAGAACTGATTGAATCACGTACAAAAATAGTCGGATCGTAAGGGGCTTTCCACTCGACGCCATCGGGGAAACGGGTCGCCAGCTCGGCCATTTTCGCCCGCACCGCATTCGACAGATCGATGGCGTTCGCGCCCGGTGCCTGGAAAATACCAATCCCTACCGCGTCTTTATTATTCAACTGCGAGCGTAAGGCGTAGCTGCCCGAACCCATTTCAATGCGGGCCACGTCGCGCAGGCGAACAATCTGCCCGTCTTCGCCGCTTTTCAGGATGATATTGCCGAACTCTTCTTCGTTTTGCAGACGTCCCTGCGCATTGATCGACAACAGGAAATCGCTTTTATTGGGCATCGGCTCTGCGCCAAGCTGCCCGGCAGACACCTGCACGTTCTGCTCCTGGATCGCCGACACCACATCGCCTGCGGTCATACCGCGCGCGGCAACCTTGGTCGGATCCAGCCAGATACGCATGGCATATTCACCGGCACCGAAAATCTGCACCTGGCCGACGCCCGGCAGACGCGCCAGCTCATCTTTCACCTTCAGCTGCGCGTAGTTGCGCAGATACAGCGAATCGTAGCGACCGGACGGTGAATCCAGATGGACCACCAGCGTCATGGTCGGCGACTGTTTCTGCGTGGTGACGCCCTGACGGCGCACATCTTCCGGCAGACGCGCTTCGGCCTGCGCCACGCGGTTTTGCACCTGAACCTGTGCCTGATCCGGATCGGTTCCCGGACGGAAGGTGACGGTGGTCACCAGCACGCCATCGGAACCGGCAATCGATTTCATGTACATCATGTTTTCGACGCCGTTAATCGCTTCTTCCAGCGGCGTCGCCACGGTTTCAGCAATCACTTTTGGGTTGGCGCCGGGGTATTCCGCACGCACCTGCACGCTGGGCGGTACCACATCAGGGTATTCACTGATCGGCAGCAGCGGAATGGCAATCAGCCCGGAGACGAAGATCAGAATCGACAGCACGGCCGCGAATATCGGTCGGTCGATGAAAAATCTGGAAAAATCCATAACAGTTCCCGCAGCTTAGATTAAAGGGAGGCTGGCGCCATAGGCACCGTTTTGGCATTTACCGCCATCCCAGGCATAAATACTTTCTGCACACCGTCGACAATCACCCGATCGCCGGACGTCAGGCCGCGCTGCACAATGCGCAGGCCATCAGCCATCTGGCCAGGCTGGATATCGCGACGTTGGGCTTTATTCTGCGCATCAATCACCCAGACAAACTTACGGTCCTGATCGGTCAGCACCGCTTTGTCATTGACTAACAGGGCAGGGAAGTCGGCGCGGCCCGGCAGCTGCACGCGGGCGAACAGCCCTGGCGTATACAGACGCTGATCGTTATCCAGCAGCGCGCGCATGCGGATGGTGCCGGTGCTGGCAGTCAGTTGGTTATCGGTAAAGTCGACTTTGCCGGTATGCGGATAGCCCTCTTCACCGACCAGGCCGATTTTCACCGGCAGCGCGTGATGCGCCGCAGCGGCACTTTCGCCTTCACGGCTGATGCGCTGATAACGCAGGAAGGTGGCTTCATCGACGTCGAAATAGACATACACGGTGTTGAGCGACACCAGCGTGGTCAGCACGCTGCTGCTGTCGCCGGCGGTCACCAGGTTACCGGAGGTGATCATCGCGCGGCTGGCGCGGCCATCAATCGGCGCGGTAACTTTGGTAAAATCGAGATTCAGGCGTGCCATATCCACTGCGGCCTGCGCCGCCAGCACGTTCGCCTGCGCCTGCGTTGAGGCTGAACGCCGTTGTTCCCACACCTCACGTGAAATTGCCTGGGTGCCAATCAGCTTCTCGGTCCTGCCGGATTCGCTGCGGGCCAGCTGCGCCTGAGTGATGGCACTGGCGAGATCGGCCTGGGCGCGTTCCAGTTCAGCGCGATAGGTACGGTCATCAATGGTAAACAGCACGTCGCCTTTTTTTACTTCCTGGCCTTCGGTGTAGTTCACTTTATCGATATACCCGGTCACGCGCGGGCGCAGCTGGACGCTCTGCACCGCTTCAATGCGGCCATTGAAGTTATCCCACTGGCTGACGGTTTGTTGCTGAACCTCAGCGACACTGACCTGCGGGGCAGGCGGTGCGCTCTGTTCAGCCCCTTTGGAGTCGCAGCCCGCCAGCCACATTGCTGAGAGAAGCGACAGCGCACTGAGGCGCAGGTGCGATGAGGTGAAAGATTTCATGGTTATTAATCCCTTGCAGATGCTGACGACGTGAAAAAAGGAGCACGGCATAATGCATAAAATGTACTTATGATAAATACACTAAACGCAGGGATTGTAGAGAGAGGGTAAATTAAGTGCAAGTGTTATTGTTGCTTTTAGCATTTTCTTGTCAATACCCGTATCAAAATGTAAACGGCAAGAAAACAGGGGACAAGAGTGAGGCGATTAAGAGGAGAGTGCCAGCGAATCGCATTTAATGCAACAATTAAACTTGCATTAAGCGGTCGGCTGCTTTAACTTGGAGATATGCATTCATTAAAGTTACCTTTTACCCTTCTGCGGGGGAGAGGTCAAGCCAGGCTAAAACAAAAAGCATTAAAAGGGGAAGCGCAATGAGCCATGATGATTTTATTACCGATCTCGTAAAGTGGATCGACACCCACATCGAAGGGAAAATGGATCTGGATACCGTTGCCGATCGGGCCGGGTATTCGAAATGGCACCTGCAACGGATGTTCAAGCAGCACACCGGCTACGCACTGGGCGAATATATCCGCGCACGACGTCTGAAAAAATCTGCTGAGCGCCTGGCAACGGGTGGTGAGCCGATTCTGGATGTGGCGATTTCATTTGGATTTGATTCCCAGCAGTCGTTCAACCGCAGCTTCAAACGTCAGTTTGGCCAGTCTCCGGGCGCATGGCGTCGCCAGGTTCAGGTCAGCGCCTGTTCATAAACTGCGCATCTCTTCAATAGCGGGCGTCTCTGCCCGCTGTGATTTCTGCCATTTGCCCCGTCCACACCTCAGACTCGTCTTGTTTATTCCGCCCGATAGCCGCAACGCATTGTATACTGTCTGAATCACGCTGATTTTTATTATTATTCAGACAGGAATTGTCATTGATGTGGAAACAGAACAAACAGGGTTGGTGCGAGGCGGCCAGTTATCTACTGATTTTCGCCGCGCTCTTTATGATTTTCCCGTTACGCCTGCTGCCCTGTTTTCTGGCCGGATTTATCGTTTACGAAACCATCCTGGCCCTGACGCCGTGGGTGGAGCGGTTGGTCAAAGGGCCGATTGCCCGCTGGATCATCATCTTCTTCCTCACCGTGATCATTGTGTTGGGGCTGGTGGTTGGTGTCAGCAAGCTGATCGGCTTCTTATTGAATGATTTCCAGAACCCGGCAGCGTTCCATGCGGCGGCCAGCAAACTGCTGGAAGACGCCCAGCGCACGCTTTCTCCGGTGGTCTCCCGCTATTTACCGGCCGATATTGATGAGCTGCAACATCAGGTGGTCACCTGGCTGCGCGAGCATCTGGTGGTGGTCCAGACCTTTGGTCGTACAGCGGCCCATACCTTTGCCACCATGCTGATTGGCATGTTGCTGGGGGCCATCATCTCCCTGCGCATCAGCAATGTGGATACGCAGGATGCACCGCTGCGCCATGCGCTGCTCGAGCGCCTGACCGTACTGGCGGACTCGTTCCACAATGTGGTTTTCGCGCAGATTAAGGTCTCGCTGGTGAATACGGTGCTGACCTGTGGCTTCTTGTTCGGCGTGCTGCCGCTGTTTGACCTGCACTTCCCGTTTGGCAAAACGGTGGTGGTGCTAACCTTTGTCGCCGGATTGCTGCCGATTATCGGCAACCTGATCTCCAATACGGTGATTGTGCTGATTGGCCTGTCGATTTCCCTTGAAGCGGCGGTGATCTCGCTGGTGTTCCTGATGCTGGTGCATAAGCTGGAATACTTTATCAACGCGCGAATTTTTGGTTCGCGGATCAATGCTAAAACCTGGGAAATCCTGCTGGCGATGCTGGTGTTTGAATCCGCCTTTGGTCTGGCCGGGGTGGTCGCGGCTCCGGTCTATTACGCCTACCTGAAAAGCGAGCTGCGCATTGCCCGTCTGATTTAATCCTTGTTGCGGGCCTGATATCAGGCCCGCTTCACCCGATAGCATCCCCCCAGCTTAAAGTTCCTGCGCTCCGCAGTCGATAACCCTTTATGAAGGATCAGACAATAGCGTCTGCTTCATCTATTACCCAGGGTTGTCTATGAAATTGTCCAATTTTAAAATCGGTCTCCGGCTTGGCCTGCTGGCGGCGATTCTGCTATGCGCGACGTTGTTTATCGGCTTAAGAGGGCTGATGGTCAACGAGGATGCGCTTAAGCAAAGCAGCCAAATCATGCAGCAGGAAATGCAGATCGAACAGGTCATTGATACCGCGAGAAATGCGCAGGTTCAGTTCAAAATCCAGGTGCAGGAGTGGAAAAATACGCTGTTGCGCGGCGCAGATGACCCGAAGAGCTTCGACAAATATCAGGCCGCCTTTGTGGCGCAGAGCAGGTTGACGCAGGATCTGCTGGCCAGACTGATCGTCACAATGCCGGCAATGGGCATGAATAACCGGGAAGTGGTGGAGACCAAACGGCTGCATGCGGATCTGGAGAAACGTTATCTGACGGCGCTTGAGCAGTATCACGTCGGCGACGCCAGCAGCGCGCAGCGCGTTGACCATCTGGTCACCGGGATCGACCGTCAGCCGACCAAAATGATTGATGAGGTCGTCAGCCAGGTGCTGGCGCATACCCTCAATCTGCATACGAAGATTGAAGCGTCGAACCAGGCCGCCTATCAACACACGCGGCTGCTGCTGTTCGTGTCGATGCTAATGGCCTTAATCACCGGCATCACCATTACTTTCTGGTTAGTGCGTAGCATCACTCGTCCGCTGGCGCAGGCGGTTAAAATTGCTCAGACGGTAGCCGCGGGCGATCTGCAAACTCAGATTCTGGTGAAAGGCCGCGATGAGACCGCCTTATTGATGGCGGCTCTGAAAGAGATGAACGGCAACCTGACGCGCATTGTGTCTGATGTGCGTGAAGGCACCGAAACGATTGCCACCGCCTCGGCGCAGATTGCCCACGGCAGCCAGGACCTCTCCTCACGTAATGAAGCGCAGGCCAGTGCGCTGGAAGAGACGGCGGCATCGATGGAAGAGTTAACCTCGGTAGTGAAGAAAAACGCCGACAACGCCCGTCATGCCAGCGATATTGCGCTGACCGCCACCACCGCCGCGCAGCAAGGCGGCAGCGTAGTGGAGGAGGTGGTGCAGACCATGGGTGAAATCCACCATTTCTCACATCAAATTAGCAACATCATTAGCGTGATTGATGGTATTGCCTTCCAGACCAACATTCTGGCGCTTAACGCCGCCGTAGAAGCGGCACGCGCGGGCGCAGAAGGGCGCGGATTTGCGGTAGTGGCGGCAGAAGTGCGGGCGCTTTCTCAGCGTTCCGCATCAGCCGCACGGGATATAAAAACCCTGATCGACAGTTCAGTGGGCCGGATCACTGCCGGCAATGCGCTGGTGGCACGCGCTGGCGAAGCGATGGGTAACATCGTCGATAACGTGCAACGCGTCAGCTCACTGGTGGCAGAAATCTCGCTGGCCAGCGGTGAGCAAAGCGTCGGTATCGATCAGGTTAACCTGGCTGTCACCCAGATGGACTCTGCCACGCAACAGAATGCCTCGTTGTCACAACAGTCGACCGTGGCTGCGCAGTCGTTGCAATCGCAGGCTGAAAGTCTGCTGGAAAGCGTCAGCGTGTTCAAACTGGCGCCGACAGTGTGAGCCCCGGCCGGGGTCGCCCGGCCTTTTTCCCACCGTCGCCACTATCAAGGCTTTACGTCACATCACATCGATCTTATGGTAGGGAAAACGACTGACAGTTGAGCCCGCCATGCCCGCGCTTTTGCACACTCTGCTGCACCAAATCCTGCTTTCCATGCCGTTGTTTATCCTGATTGCCTTAGGCTGGATGCTGGTTCGCTGGCGAAAATGGCCCGACAGCATTACCGAAGCGCTAAATCGCGTGGTGTTTAAAATTGCGCTTCCGGCGATGTTATTCCGGCTGATGAGCGATTTCGGTCAAAGCCCGCCGGTCGATGCCCGCTTGCTGATCGCTTTTTTCGGCAGCTGCCTGATCGTTTTTGTTCTCGGCAGAGTGATAGCAAGCCGGCTGTTTAAGCTGGATGGCATTTCCGGGTCGGTATTTGCGCTGGGCGGCATCTTCTCCAATAACGTGATGCTGGGCTTGCCGATTGCCACGGTGATGCTGGGCGAAAGGGCGATCCCGTCGGTGGCGCTGGTGCTGGTGTTTAATGGCCTGATTTTATGGACGCTGGCCACGGTGTCCGTCGAGTGGGTCAAACACGGCGCGCTTAATCTGAAAGGGTTTGGTAAAACGGCGGTCAGCGTGCTGAAAAATCCGCTGATTATCGCCATTCTTTCCGGCACCTTGTTCAGCCTGACCGGCATCCCGCTGCCGCAGATGATTGATAAACCGGTGAGCATGCTGGGCACCATCGCCGTGCCGCTGGCGCTGGTGGCGTTAGGGATGAGTCTGGCCGCCTACAAAGTGAAGGACGGCCTGAAAGAGAGTTATGCGATTTGCCTGCTGAAGCTGATTGTTCAGCCGCTGGTGATTTGGGGCCTGGCGGTGATGCTGGGCCTGCCGCCGCTGGAAAGCAAAGTGGTGGTGCTGTTAGGCTCGATGTCGGTTGGCATCAATGTCTATTTAATGTCACAACAATTCAATGCCTTAACCGGACCGGCCGCCACCAGCATGCTGCTGTCGACGGTTTTCTCCGCGGTGACCACGCCGCTGCTGCTCATGCTAATGGACCTCGCCTGACGAGGAAGTGTGAGCCAGCTGGCGGAACTGACGCGAGACGCTTGCGGCAAGTACGTTTATTTCACTATCTTCTCTTATCGGTAATTTTGTTTCGTTTATAAGCACGGCGAAACGGACCGATCCTGACCTCCGGAGAAGAATAATGAAAACCTACAAAGCCCTGCTGCTCGTCGCCTCACTGAGCTGTTCCACCAGCGTGCTGGCGGAAACCATCGGCGTTTCAATGGCCTATTTCGACCAGAACTTCCTGACCATCATCCGCCAGTCGATTGATAAAGAGGCCAAAGCCCGTGGCATCACCGTGCAGTTTGAAGATGCGCGCGGCGATGTCGGCCGGCAGACCGATCAGGTGCAAAGTTTCATCAGCGCCGGCGTTGATGCCATCATCGTTGATCCGGTCAATTCGGCCGGCACCCCGGCGATGACCAAACTGGTGACCGCCGCCAACATTCCGCTGGTTTACGTAAACCGCACGCCTGGCGATATCAAACTGCCGAGCGGCGTGGTGTTTGTCGGCTCTGATGAGAAACAGTCCGGCACCCTGCAGATGGAAGCGCTGGCGCGTCTGGCAAACTATCAGGGCAATGTGGGCATCATGATTGGTAACCTGACCGATGCGGGCGCCATTCAACGCACCAAAGACGTGGAGCAGGTGGTCGCCAAGTACCCGAAAATGCGCGTGGTACAGAAGCAGACCGCCAACTATTCCCGCAATGAGGGGATGGATCTGATGCTCAACTGGATGACCAACGGTGAAGAGATCGACATCGTGGCCGCCAACAATGATGAAATGGCGATTGGCGCGATCATGGGCTTACAACAGGCCGGCAAGAAAGACAGCAAAATCCTGATTGGCGGCATTGATGCCACGCCGGATGGGCTGAAAGCCATGTCCTCGGGCAAAATGCAGGTGACCGTTTTCCAGGATGCGATTGGCCAGGGCAAAGCGGCGGTGGATGTGGCGCAGAAGATGATTAAAGGCGAAAAGCTCGACCCGTATTATTGGATCCCGTTTGAGCTGGTTACCCCGGCCACGTTACAAAAATACGTTGATAAGGAATAGACGCTAAATCTGCCGTCGCGGTAAACTCCGGCGATGAATAAAAAACTGATTATTGCGGCGATCCTCGCCATTGTGGCCACCGCCGCCGGCTTACGCCACCCGTCCAAACCGCCTGCCGATCGTCAGCAGGCGGCGCACGCCGCCTCCGCGACCAACAGCAGCGATATCAGCACGCTCACGCAACAACAACGCGTGGCCGACTATCTGCACCAGCATCAGCGCCTTCCTGCATTTTACTTAACCAAAGGTGAAGCCAGAAAAAAGGGCTGGGAACCGTCGCGGGGCAATCTTTGCCAGAGCCTGCCAGGCCGGGCAATCGGCGGCGATCGCTTCTCCAACCGGGAAAAAGTGCTGCCGGAAAAGCAGGGGCGACGTTGGTTTGAAGCGGACGTGAATTATGACTGCGGCCGCCGGGGAAGCGACCGCTTGCTGTACTCCAGTGACGGGTTGATTTACGTGACTAAGGACCATTACCGCAACGTTGAGCAGGTGTACTGAGATGAACACGGTTAGCTTCGACTTTGAGCATATCGCCGACGTAGCAGAATTTTACCGTCAGTTCTGCCACAAGTTCGCCATTGAGATGGCCTTTGGCAACAATCTGGATGCGCTATGGGATGCGCTAACCGGCATGATTGACCTGCCGGCGCGCGTGACGCTACGTCATCTGACCACGCATGCCGATCCTCAGCAGTTTGACGGCGTGATAGCCGTGCTGCGGGAAGCGGAAGCGGCTTCCGGGGGAAAATTCAGCCTGCGCATTTGCTAACGCTATTGATGGAAGCGCAGGGCGACATCAAAGCCCTGCTGCGGCAAGACCACAATCGCGTCATTCGCCTCGCTAAACTGCAGACCGCCCTGATGCAGTGCCGCTCTGACCTTCGCCAGATCCTCAGTCTGAAAACTTAACGCCGCCATGCGTGCCGAGCCATCATAGTTATCCGGCAGCGCATGGAAGCGCGACCTGACGTAATCTTCGGTCGCAAAGCGCACGCTGGTCACGCCGGCGGTCAGCAAAAATGCGCCTTCCTGACAGGCTCTCAGGCTGTTGGTGCCAAACAGGCGGCTGTACAGCGAGGCAACCGAGGCCGGATCGCGGGCGACAATCACAAACTCGCTGATGTTTTTCACGCCGTTCGGGTGCCGTTGCCACGCGGGCTGCCACACCGCTTCCGGGGTTAAATGCTGACAGAAAAAGCTGCGGCCATCGGCGATCAGCGACGGACGCACCCGGACGGTGCGGAACTTCGCTTCGGTCACCGTGCCGTCCGGCAGGGTCACCGGACGGTGGAAAGAGGCGGGCTCATCGCCGTCTAAATCCTGACGTAACAGATGCTTATAATCCTGATCGGCATCTTCCGTTTTCCACACCAGGCCACTGAGGCCCGGAGACGCCTGCCAGAGATCGGCGCGGCTGCTCTTTTTACCTTTCTCATAGCCGAGCAGCTCAAGGTAATTTTCGCCAAAAATTGCCAGATGATTACTGGAGCCGAGGGAGTGATGACCCCGCTCGGTCAGCTGAAAACCCAACCTGCGGTACAGCGCGCTGGCAGCATCTAACTGGTCGGCGACGTTAATCACCACATGATCAAGAACCGCCTTAGGGGTAGGGACAGGCATAATGGTGCTCCTTTTTTTATTATTTAGCCGCCACCCGCGCTAAGGCGCGAGGAACCAGCTGGGTAAAATAGCGGACGGAGGAATCAATGATCGCTTCGTCAGGATCAAAGCCTGGATGATGCAGGCCAAACTCACTGGCGCTGCCGATGCTGACAAACACCCCCGGCACATGGTGCAGATAGAAGGCAAAGTCCTCGCCGCCCATCTGTGGCGTCGCGGCGGCTTCGGCCTTAAAGCCGGCCTCGCTGGCCAGATCGAGCGCAAACTCCGCCCATTCCGGCGTATTCACCAGCGCCGGCGGACCTTCAATCCACTCCAGTTCGGCTTTGGCGCCAAAGCCGCCGGCAATGCCGTTAATCAACGCCGTCATCTTTTCAGGTATTGCCGCGCGGATAGCCGCATTGTGCGTGCGCACCGTGCCTTCCAGCTCGACGCTTTGTGGCAGCACGTTCCAGGTGTTGCCAGCGGTGAAGCGCGTTACGCTGACCACCACCGACTCCAGCGAGCTGAACGTCCGGCTCGGCAAGGTTTGCAGTGCGGTGACGATCTGGCTGGCAATCACGATTGAATCAATGCCTTCATGTGGCCGTGCGGCGTGCGCGCCTTTGCCCTCAAGGCGGATCACAAAGCGGTCGACGTTGGCATAAAACGGACCGGCGCGGGTTTTAAAGCTGTTCAGCGGCAGATCGGGCGCGTTATGCATACCAAAAATTGCCTGAACGCCGTCCAGCACGCCAGCATCGATCAGCTGTTGCGCACCGTTAAAGGTCTCTTCAGCCGGCTGAAACAGGATGCGCACCCGCCCCGTCAGTTCGGCTTCCTGCTGCTTAAGCTGATGCGCCACGCCGAGCATCACCGAGGTATGGATATCATGGCCGCAGGCGTGCATCACGCCGGCATGGGTCGACGTCCAGGGATGGTTCACCGCTTCATCAATCGGCAGCGCATCAATATCGGCCCGGAGGGCAATCAGCGGTTCGCCCTGGCCGATTTCAGCCACCACGCCGGTTTTCAAATCGTACGGCAGCAGGCGGATATTGCCTTGCTTCAGCCAAGCGGTAATCCGTTCCGTGGTGGCGAATTCCTGATTCGACAGCTCCGGATATTGATGCAACTCTCGGCGCCATTGCACCAGTTGGCTGGAGGGTAACGAAGTCATACGGCTCCTTATACGTCTGAAGGGATAAAGGGTTCGCCCAGCGTTAGCATCAGGCGGTTGGCCCAGGCGAAAAAGGCGCTGGACTGGATCACATCCAGCAGCGCCAGGGTATCCAGACCCTGCTGCTGCAACGCGACAATCTGTCCCAGCGTGGCCTGTTGCGGCGTCACGGACAGGGCAGCGGAGAAATCGATAATGGCCGCCCAGCGTGCGGACTGGCCTTCGGACAGCTTGCCGCCGGGGGCGACGCCAATCAGTTTTTCGACCGAATCGAAATCTTTCGACAGCTGGCTGGCTTTGCGGGCGTGTACCGAGGCGCAGAAGATGCAGCCGTTAACCTTACTGACCACCGCAGCCGCCAGTTCGCGGTCGGCGCGTGGCAGGCCGCCGGAGGTGAAGAAAATGCCTTTATCCGTCAGGGTGCGCTGTTCCAGCACCGGTAAATTCCGCGCCAGCAGGCGGAAATAATCGGAGTCGGTATGACCAAACTTCGCCAGAACCTGTTTCTCTTCTTCCGTGAATTCCGTCAGCGGTTTGGCGGCCAGCCAGGGTTCCCAGCCGAGGTCCTGCTGGGTGAAGGCGGTCAGCGCCGTTTTGCCACTGGCGGTGGTGGCCGCCTGATGCCAGACACCTGCCACCACCGCCAGTGCGGTGGCGGTTGAGGCGTGGCCCTGCAACAGCCGTAAACCGGCCAGCAGGCGACTTTGGAAGTTAATAAAGGCCACCAGCTGTGACAGTGTCACTATGCCGCGCGCGGTCCATCCCGCGTCCTGCAAGGCCTGCAAATGTGCCGGGGTGGCGCTGACCGGTTCGGAGGTCAGACGATGCGCCCAGGCTAACGCCAGCGCATGGCGTGTGCTGGTGTCCAGTTCGCCAGCCTGCTGCTGGTAATGCGTTTGCAGCGCGGGCTGCGCATTCCATTCCGCTACCTTAGCCGCCAGGGCGAAACGTTCAGCCAGCGGGAAATCGGCATCCTGCTGGCTGAAGATCACCTCATAGCTGCCTTGCGCATGGCGGGTGGCGGCTTCCCGGGTGTGGCGGGCCTGCGCAAGCTCAGAATCCGGCGCGATATCTGCCAGCGAAGCCAGTAAATCCGTTGCAGTGGTCATCATCATCTCCGGTTAGGGTTTCAGGGTTCTTAGCCGTGGCGCAATGTGCTCAGCAATCAGTTCAACAGAGCGCAGCGTGTCGGCGTGTGGCGGTTCAACTGAATGAACCTGGAAAGAAATATCGGTGACGCGGGGCAGCACGCTGTCCTGCAACAGCGACGCGGTGACCCGTTCCACGTTGCCGACATGGGCGTCAACCTGGCGTAAGTAGTCGTCAAAACTGTCGCCGCGCAGCGGCTGACCGGACGCAACAAACTGCGTGACCTGGGCACGAATACCCGGCTCTGCCAGCTTGCGGGCGTAATGATCGGAGTCGGCAACAAAGGCGGTACGGGACGCGAGGATCCTCGGCTCAACGCCAGCCGGAAGGGCGTCGAGATAGGCATCGATCATCGGGTTTTGCAGCGCATCCAGCGGCAGATTTGGCTGGTCAGCCGGGCGAGGCTGGGTGCGTGACAGCATCAGTCCATGCCCACTTTTCGCCGCGCGTACTGCGCCTTCTACCGAGAAGGTGGCAATCCACACGCGCTCTGCCAGCTGCGGCGCCGGCGGATACAGATGATTATCGGGATGGCTGAGCGAGTCGCCACGCCAGGCACTGAGCAGCGTGTGCAGATGTTCTCCAAACACCGCACCGCGTTGTTCGAAGGTCAAGCCAAACGGCAGGAACGAGGTTGGCGTGCCGCCGGAACCCAGTCCAATCTCCAGCCGACCTTCGGCCAGCAGATCCAGCACTGCGGCATCTTCCGCCACGCGCAGGGCATTTTCCATCGGCAGGGTGATAATCGCCGTGCCCAGACGGATCCGCTGGGTATGCGCCGCAACATGCGCCAGAAACAGCAGCGGCGAGGGCAAGCCGCCTTCATTTTCATGGAAATGGTGCTGGGCTATCCAGGCGCTGTCGAAACCCAGCCGCTCAGCGTGCTGGATCTGCTCGGTGGCCAGCCGGTAGCGCGCGCTGGCCGGGACCTTATCCAGCAGGCGGGTGAAAAAGCCGAGTCGTTTAGCGGTCATGAAAACTCCTTAACCGGCGGGGAATAAACAGGGATCGCGGCCAGCAGCTCGCGGGTGTAAGCGTGTTGCGGTGCGTTAAAAATAGTGACAACGTCACCCGATTCCACCACTTCACCGGCCTTTAGCACGGTCAGGGTGTCGGCAATCTGCTGCACGGTAGCCAAATCATGGGTAATAAACAGGTAGGTCAGGCCCTGTTCTGCCTGCAGCTGTTGCAGCAGGGCGAGGATCTGCGCCTGCACGGTGACGTCGAGCGCCGAGGTGGCTTCATCCAGCACCAGAATCGACGGTTGCAGGATCAGCGCCCGGGCCAGCGCCACACGCTGACGTTGGCCGCCGGACAGTTCCCGCGCGCTGCGCGACAGGATATCGAGCGGCAGCGCTACCTTCTGCGTTACCGCTTCCACCCGCTGGCGGCGTTCGTCGCGGCTAAGCCGGTCAAAATTCAGCAGCGGTTCTTCAATAATGCGAAACAGCGTTTGCCGCGGATCGAGCGACGCGAACGGGTTTTGGTAAACAAACTGGATGCGGCGTCGCAGCTGGCGCAATGATTCGCCCTGCAGGCCGTTGACCACGATACCGTCGAGGGTAATACGGCCAGCGTCCGACGACTCAAACCCCAGCAGGATCCTCGCCAGCGTGGTTTTGCCCGAACCCGACTCGCCGACGATGGCGTGGGTGGTGCCACGGGCCACGGCAAAACTGACCTCGTTCAGCGCCTGTAACCGTTGGCTTTTCCCCAATGCAAATCCCTTACTGATGCGCGAAGCCTGAATCGCCGGTGTCGTGAACGAACGCGGGCTGGAGGGGTCAGGTTGGCGCGGACGCGGCAGGGCATCGGCAAGCAACTGGCGGGTATAAGCCTGTTTTGGCGCACCGATGACCTGCGAGGTCGCGCCCTGTTCCTGAATCTCACCATTGCGGAACACAATAATGCGGTCGGCACGCTCGGCGGCCAGCGCCAGGTCATGGGTGACAAACAGCACGGCGGTGCCGGACTCACGGCGTAAATGATCCAGCAGGTCGAGAATGCGCTTCTGTACGGTGACATCCAGCGCGCTGGTCGGCTCGTCGGCAATAATAATGTCCGGCTTCAGCGCCAGGGCGATGGCAATCAGCACGCGTTGTTTCATGCCGCCTGACAGCTGATGAGGATACTGGCTGACGCGCTGCTCTGGATGGCTGAGCCCGACGCGGGTCAGCAGCTCGATCGCCTGCTGTTTGCGTCCGGCGCGGTCAGAGACGCGATGCAGACGTAAAATCTCCTCAACCTGATCGCCAATGGTTTTCACCGGATTGAGCGAGTTGCCCGGATCCTGCGGCACCAGGCTGATACGCGCGCCACGAACGCTGTCCAGCCGACGGGATGACCACTGGCTGATATCTTCGCCGTTCAACAGGATGCGACCCCCGTCGCGCCGGCCATTTTCCGCCAGCAGGCCAATAATCGCCTGCGCGGTGGTGGTTTTACCGGAGCCGGATTCGCCGACCATCGCCACCATTTCCCCTTTGTTCAGCTGAAAACTGACCTGATGCACCACCTCTTTCCAGGCTGCGCCAGTGCGATAGCTCAGGCTCAGTTGCTCAACGTTGAGCAGTAACTCGGGTTGCGAACTCATTTCCGGCCTCCTGAAAGCTGCTGGCTGATGCGGTTAGCCGCCAGCACCACGCACACCACCACCAGGCCCGGGAAGGTGGTCAGCCACCAGGCGGTGGCCAGATAGTTGCGGCCTTCGGCGATCAGCAATCCCCATTCCGGGGCCGGCGGCGGGGTGCCGTAGCCGAGGAAACTCAGGGTAGAAAGGGCGAGGATCGCCTGACCAAACTGTAGCGCACCGTAGGCGATCACCGGGGCCAGCGCGTTAGGTAAAATATGGCGCCACAGCACTGACAGAAAGCGTCCGCCGCTGCCAAACGCCGCCTCGACGTAATCACTGTGGCGAATGCGCACCACTTCACCGCGCGCCAGGCGGGCAAAGCTGGCGATGGAGGCAATCCCCACCGCCGTTGCCGCGTTGAGGGTGCCAAAGCCCAACAGGATCAGCACGCTTAACGACAGCAGCAGCGAGGGAATCGACAGCAGCACGTCAACCGCTCGCATCGCTACCGACTCGGTTTTCCCGCCTACCGCACCGGCCAGCACGCCCAGCGCGGTGCCAAAAATCCCGCCCATGGCCACCGCCAGCAGCGCGGCAGACAACGAGTGCGACGCGCCATAGACAATGCGGGCGAAAACGTCACGACCCAGCTGATCGGTTCCCAGCCAGTGTCCGGCCTGCGGGGCCAGACGCTGCGCGCCGGCAATCCCTTCGACCGCGCTGTAAGGCGTCAGTAAAGCCGGAAACAGCGCGGCGATGGCTGCCAGCAGCATCACTAACCATGCCAGCCACAGACCGGGCTGAACGTTCCAGGCCTGACGGATTGGCGTGGGCTTTTGCCGCGCGGTGGCAAAATCAACAAGGCTCATACGGCACCTCTGGTCACGGTTTGCAGACGGGGATCCAACAGCGGCATTAACAGATCGACCAGCATATTAATCAGCACAAAGCCCAGCGCCGAAATCATCACCACCGCCTGTAATACCGCGACATCCTGATTATTCACCGCCTGTTGCGTTAACTGGCCGAGGCCACCTAAACCAAACACCGTTTCGGTGATCAGCGCACCGGCAATCAGCTCGCCCAGCAGCAGTCCGGCCACGGTCAGCACCGGCAGCATGGCGTTACGCAACACGTGCCGCCATAACACCCAGCTTTCGCTGGCGCCTTTGGCGCGAACCACCGCCACAAACGGCCGGGTTGCCACCTCGTCGATGCTGCGTAACAGGATCTGCGCCAGCGGGGCGGAAATCGGGATTGCCACGGTGATCACCGGCAGAATCAGTCCCTGTAACGGGGAAGGGTTGATCACCGGTATCCAGCGCAACTGGAAAGAGAACAGCTGAATTAATGCAATGCCCAGCCAGAAGGTCGGGATGGAAATAAACAGTACCGGTACCGATTGCAGCAGGTTTCGCAAGCCCCGCAGCGCCGGAATGCGCGACAACGCGGCCAGCACAAATGCCAGCACCACCGCCAGCACAAAACCGCAGCCGGCCAGGCGCAGCGTCTCTGGCAGATTACTCTGCACCTGTTCGCTGACCGGCACGCCGGCCTGCACCGAATAGCCAAAATCGCCTTGCAGCATCGCGCCAAGGGTATGCAGATACTGTTGCCACAACGGACTGTCTGCGCCATAGGCCTGCCGCATCTCGGCGATCTGTTGCGGGCTCAGCCCCATATCCGGGTTCTGAAACTTAATCAGGATCGCATCGCCGGGCAGCACCTGCAGCAGCACAAAGGAGAGCGTAAACGCGGCCCACAGCACCAGCACCCCATGCCCAACCCGATACAGCAGATAATGGCGCATTCAGATCTCCTTAATGCTTTTCAAGCCAGGCGCTATACAGCGCAGGACGGCCGACCGCTTCGAACTTCACACCCTTAAGCCATGGTGCGCCGGCAAACACCTGCGGCTCTTCGAAAATCGGGATCACGTAAGCCTGCTCCAGCAGGTAGCGTTGCACATCGCCGGTCAGCTGCAGACGTTTGGCAGGGTCGATCTCGGCAGAAATATTCACCAGCAGCTGATTCAGCTTGTCATCCCGGAAGCTTTTCACCTTGTCACTCGAACCGCCTTTTTGCAGCAGCGCGTCGCGGTTGGCCGGATAGAAGCTACTTTTGATCACGTCCGGATCGGCACGGCCCACTTCGGTGACGTTCAACGGCGTTTTCAGCGGGTCAAGGCTGTCCAGCGTTTTGCTGCCCGCATCACCCGCCTTCACTTTTAGCTCCACGCCGACCTGACGCCACTGCTGCGCGATCAGCTGCAGTACCTCTTTGTTCTGTGGCTGCGGCAGGGACTCGTAAACGGTCAGCGATAGCGGCTTGCCGTCTTTCTCACGGATGCCGTTGGCGCCCGGTTTCCAGCCCGCTTCATCCAGCAAGCTTTTGGCTTTCGCCTGATCGAAGGTCAGCTTGTCGGCAAGGTTGATGTAGCCCGCGGCGGTGGTGGCAATCACCGACGTGGCCTGCGGATAGTTAGGGGAGAACAGCGTTTCCACCACTTGCTTCGAGTTGGTGGCAGTCAGCAGGGCCTGACGCACGCGCAGATCGCTGACCAGCGGGTTATCAGGACGGAAGCTCAGGCTGTCGTTGACGCCACGGGTGGGTGCGGCATAAATCGGGAAGTGTTGATCTTTAGCCTGCTTCTCGTCGTAGGCCTGCACCTGGCGGATGAAATCTGCCTGACCGGCCAGCAACGCGCCGATGCGCACGCTATCCTCAGGCGTCACGATAATCTTGATGCCGTCGAGGTTGGCCGGGCCTTGCTGGGAGATGTTCGCCGGTCCCCACTGGTAATCCTTACGGGCGACCAGATCGACCTCACGACCCAGCTTCTCATCGCTGACCACAAACGGGCCGGAGCCGATGATATGGCGGGCATCGCCCAGCTGATCGAAGCTGCGCGCCAGGGTGCTGAGTGACACCAGTCCCGAACCGATGGTGGCGGTGCCCTGCAGGAAGCCTGGGGACGATTTTTTGAAATAGAACTTCACGGTCAGCGGATCGACCACTTCGCTATGATCATAATTGTTGATCACTTCTGAAACCGGCAGGCGCAGGGCTTTATTGCCCAACCCGTAGGTGTCGAAGTTTTTGGCGACCGCATTGGCATCCAGCGGCGTGCCGTCGGAGAAGGTCACGCCGGGATGGAGTTTAAAGGTGTATTCGGTTTTATCGGCGTTAGTGGTCCAGCTCTGGGCAATCCAGGGTTCAACCTTGAGGGTTTCCGGATTTTGCCAGGTCAACTTGTCGGTAATCTGATTCAGGATGCCGCCGTTAGGGTAAAAACCGCCCGCCGGGGGATACAGGTTGGTGTGCGCCTGCTGCTCCAGATAAATCAGCGTGCCGCCTTTAACCGGCGAATCCGCCGCAACGGCGTTTCCGCCAAACAGGGCAAGGGCAATGCTTAAAGCCAGCGGACGAGCCAGCGCCTCAGGGCGAAAAGTGGTCGGCATAGATGATCCTTTAACGTCAATATTTTCAGGGAAGTGACGTTAAATATCAGGCTTTAGCAGGAGTGGGGTGAACCAAGGAAATCATCTAAGGTTAATCGGCAGGCGAATATAGGCGGGTTCGGCGGTACGGCCGTCTTAATATGGGCAGAAGCTGTCTGGACGCTGCTTCAGCCTGGATATTCAGGGTGATACCGACAGTCCGCGCTGCGGCTCTTCGGGCTCTGAGGCATATTCAGTGATCAGCGTCGCGCAGTCCAACATCGCAAAGTATTGCTTCACATTTATCGTGTTCGTTTGCGTAAAGGGTATCGACCAGCCCGAATCTGATTTTTGGATGTCACCATCAAGGAAGGCGATATTAGCCCTATGAGCGGCAGACCAGGCTTCACCCCCAGACGACCAGCCGTTATGGTTTTTCAGCCGGGAGCGTAATACTTCAACTTTCGCCTGCTCTGGCGTGAACGTCTGGCATTTCGCCAGATTCTCCTCGCTATGAAGATAGTGCCCGGTGCGCAGGTAGATAAAAGCAATCAATGCCGCCAGCGGCACGGTAATTATCATGGCAATCACCAACATCCCTATTTTTATTTTCCTGTTCAAAGCATGATCCTCTATTATTGGTGTTTAAAATTATCAAATTGATTTATATCAATAAAATTTCAGGTTTCATTTTATTCATACAGAGACAGGACGCGATAATTATGATCCTTATCATGAAAAGGAGTTCGTAAAATGGCTATACCAGTCTATTTATGGTTAAAAGATGATGGTGGTAACCCCGTCAGAGGTTCTGTAAACATACGGCATCGAGAAGGAAGCATTGAGATAACCGCGCTGGCTCACAGCATATCACTCCCAACGGATGACCTGTCCGGCAACATAAACGCAACACGCAGACATGCCCCCTTTATCCTTACCAAAGCACTGGACTCTTCCAGTCCCAATCTTTATCGATTCGTTAGTTCAGGGAAAGTCTTAAAATCAGCCGAGCTTAAATTCTATCGCCTCAATTACGCCGGACAGGAAGAAGAATATTTCAACGTGTATCTTGAAAATGCCCGTATTACCTGTGTCGTTCCTTTAATGGAGGATACACAAGACCCCGATTATGAATACCACGATCACCTTGAGGTGCTCGAAATGTCTTATGAGAAAATTACCTGGAAATATCTGGACGGTAATATTATTCATTCTGATTCATGGAAAGAACGCAATGCAGCATAAGGAGCATGATTGATGGCATGGACATATTATCAAAGTACTGGCGAGTTATGGCACAACGGTAAGTTAGTAGGGAAAGGTTATTCAGGAAGTCTGACAAACAAAAACAACCCCGACCGTCAGCACGTAAAAAGCATGGGCCCCATTCCTCGAGGAACGTGGCGCATTGGTGAACACACCAATTCCAAAGGACCTATGACAATAATCCTGAACCAAGTCACGGGTGATGGTTTTGGGCGTTCCTTGTTTCGTATTCACGGTGAGAAGAAGTCGCCAGCGGTGCCCGGTTTCGCTTCCGAAGGCTGCATAATCCTCGGGCCGGGCACACGTGCAAAAATCATCCAGTCATCGGATAAGATTCTGGAGGTTGTCAGATGATCCGACGGAGCGTTATTTTAATTGCCTGCATCTTATCGACGGCGTGCATGGCGGCAGCAAACGACTGGCACGCTTATATCCGGCTGGTGGAACAGGCCGACGGCAAAACGCTGCAGGCACTGCCGCAGGAGATTAACCGTCTTGGCGATACCCTTGACGATCGGCAAACGGAGGCGCTGACGACCGCGCTTAGCAGGGCGCTGATTAAAGACCCTGTCGCGGTAATTAATGCAACCCACCCGCTGGAGCACAATTCCGACCCGTTAAAACAGCGTTTCGGTAGCTCGTTTATTTGCGCCATACCCGGCATGACCCACTTTACTCAACAGCAAATTGAAGCCTATTTTGCCAGGGCTGAACCGGCCCTGAAAAAGGCTGGGCATGAGGCGGCAGAGTGCCTTGGAACCCTGCAGGAGGCGATAGAAGAGGTCAGGCAAGAAATAGCACAACGTCGTTCAAGATAACTTCCCAACACAAACCCGGCTGATGCCGGGTTTTATACATATTCACTTTAGCTATAAGACATTCCCTTTAAGTCCTTTCCAGTCATATCTGGTCTGCCTACTATCCCGTGTCATAAGTTCTATCAATAATGCAGCAAAAACAATCAGTTCATTTAATAAGCGATTCAATCGCCGCAGACAGACAGGCAACAGATGATAGTTTTACGCAACGTATTCAAGACCTTCAAAGGCACGGCGGGTCTGATCAGGGCCGTCGACGATGTCAGCCTTCAGGTTGAACAGGGGCAGATTTACGGCATTATCGGCTACAGCGGCGCGGGAAAAAGTACGCTGATCCGTCTGCTTAACGGGCTGGAAAAACCCACGTCGGGCAGCGTGACCATTGCCGGGCAGGATATTGCCCAAGCAAAAGGCGAAGCTTTGCGCGCCGCAAGGCTGAAAATCAGCATGGTGTTCCAGCACTTTAATCTGCTGTGGTCGCGTACGGTCAGCGAAAACATCGCTTTTTCGCTGCAAATTGCCGGCGCGCCAAAAGCGGCAATCCAGGCGCGGGTGAAAGAGCTGATTGAGCTGGTGGGGCTGACCGGCAAAGAGTCGACCTACCCGGCCAACCTCAGCGGTGGGCAAAAGCAGCGTGTCGGCATTGCCCGCGCGCTGGCCAACAATCCCGAAGTGCTGCTGTGTGATGAAGCCACTTCCGCGCTCGATCCACAAACCACCGATGCCATCCTCGATCTGCTGTTGGATATCAACCGTAAACTGAAGCTGACCATCGTGCTGATCACCCACGAAATGCACGTGGTGCGCAAAATCTGCCATCGGGTGGCGGTGATGGAAGACGGTCGCATCGTCGAAGAGGGCGAGGTGCTGTCGGTCTTTACCCATCCGCAACAGCCGATCACCCGCCAGTTCGTTAAGCAAACCACCGAGTACAGCCGCGCAGACACGCCGTTCAATGCTGAGCTGGTGGATGAGACGGGCGGCAGCGTGCTGAAGCTGACCTTTATCGGTCAGAGCACTCGCCAGCCGATTGTCGGCGAACTGACGCTGAAATACGCGCTACCGTTCAACATCCTGCACGGCAAAATGACGCAAACCAGCAATGGCACCTTTGGCGAACTGTGGTTACAGGTCAACGCCACCCGCAGCCAGTTGGAGAACATTCTGCAGGACCTGCACGCGCATGGCATTACAACCGAGGTGGTCGCCAATGATTGAGTCCCTCTTTCCGCATTTGAAACTGGACCAGCTGTGGGCTGCGACCGGTGAAACCCTGTATATGACCGCCATTTCCGGCGTGGCGACCTTTGTGCTGGGGATTGTACTCGGGCTGGCGCTGTTTCTGACCGCGCGCGGCGGCCTGTTCCAGAACCGGGCGATCTATGCGGTGATCTCGGTGCTGGTCAACGTCTTCCGCTCGATCCCGTTCATCATTCTGATTGTGCTGCTAATCCCGTTCACCAAAAAGCTGATCGGCACCATTTTGGGCGCGGATGCGGCCCTGCCGGCGCTGATTGTCGGGGCGGCGCCGTTCTACGCGCGTCTGGTGGAAATCGGCCTGCGCGAAGTCGATAAAGGGGTGATTGAAGCCTCGCGTTCGATGGGCGCGCGCATCAGCACCTTGATTTTCCGCGTGCTGCTGGCGGAATCCTCGCCAGCACTGGTGTCAGGTATCACCGTCACGCTGATAGCGCTGGTCAGTTACAGCGCGATGGCCGGGGTGATTGGCGCCGGTGGCCTCGGCAATCTGGCCTATCTGGAAGGTTTTCAACGTAACCACGGCGATGTGACGCTGGTGGCGACGGCAATGATTCTGGTGATTGTTTTTATCATCCAGTTCGTAGGTGATCTCGTGACCACACGGCTCGATAAACGTTAACTTTTAGGGGATTTACTGTGAAAAAAACACTGACACTGCTGGCTGCTGCCACTCTGGCTGCGATGAGTCTGAGCGCATGGGCTGATACGCTGACCGTTGGCGCGTCCAACGTACCGCATGCTGAAATTCTGGAGCAGGCCAAGCCGATCCTGGCGAAGCAGGGCATCGATCTGGAAATCAAACCTTTCCAGGACTACATCCTGCCAAATACCGCGCTGGCCAGCCGTGATATCGACGCTAACTACTTCCAGCACGTGCCGTATCTGAACAGCGTGCTGAAAGACCATGCCGACGACAAGACCTATGATTTTGTCAGCGCTGGCGCAATCCATATCGAGCCCATCGGCATCTACTCGAAGAAATACAAATCGCTGAAGGATTTGCCACAGAACGGCAAAGTGATCATGCGTGATGCGGTGGCGGAAGAGGGCCGTATCCTGTCGATCTTTGAGAAGGCCGGCGTGATTAAACTGAAGCCTGGCGTCAGCAAAGTGGACGCGCGCATCAGCGACGTGGTTGAGAACCCAAAACACCTGCAGTTTATTGCTAACGTCGAAGGCGCGCTGCTGCCACAGATGTACAACAATGACGAAGGTGATGCGGTGGTGATTAACGCCAACTACGCCATTGATGCCGGCCTTAATCCGGTAAAAGATCCGATTGCCGTTGAAAGCGGTGAAAATAACCCGTACGCCAATATCATCACCGTGCACCGTGGCGATGAAAACAAGCCGGATATTAAAGCGCTGGTCACCGTGCTGCATTCGAAACAAATTCAGGACTGGATCCGCACCAAATATAAAGGTGCCGTTATTCCGGTGAATAACTGATAGCAGTTTTTTTTACAAGAAGGCCGGGAAACCGGCCTTTTTTACATCGGTAATTCATGCTCCCCGGACTTAGTTATTTCTCTGGAATCCTTTGCGCTATTTCTTAATTTACCTTTCAGACGATAAGCGGAATATTTGCCTGTAGATTGCTTAACCCGCCTGACTGGAGCGCATGATGACAATACATAATGGCATTACCGAACTGGTAGGTCAGACCCCGCTATTACGCCTCACCCGCTTTTCCCAACAGCATCAACTAGCTGCCGATCTGGTCGCCAAACTGGAATATTTTAATCCTAATCACAGCATCAAAGATCGCACCGCGCTGGCAATGATTGAAGCGGCGGAGCGCAGCGGCAAGCTCAGGCCGGGCATGACGCTGGTCGACACCACCAGCGGCAATACCGGCATAGGTTTGGCCGCGATTGCGGCGGCCAAAGGCTATAAGTTTCGCGTTTACCTGCATGACAAACTCAGCGCCGAACGTTTTGCCATCCTCAACGCCTTCGGCGCGGAAATCATCCCGTTTAGCACGGTACCCGGCTTCGACAAAGTGATCGAAGCGAGTGACGGCGACTTTGTGGCTGCCGCCCGCTGGCTGGCCGATAACGTGATCCTGAAAGAGCCGAATATCTGCTTCACCTGCCAGCTGGAAAACCCGGCGAATCCGCAGGCCCATTTCCACAATACCGGGCCGGAAATCTGGCAGCAGGCCGGAGGGCAGGTTGACGTGCTGATCGCGTCCGTCGGCACCGGCGGCACGCTGTCAGGGGCGGGACGCTATCTTAAGCAGCTTAACCCGCAGATCACACTGATCGCCGTCGAGCCCGGCCGCTTCAGCATCCCGGACAAGGACAACCCGGACACCCGCGAGATCACCGGCGTGCATGTTTTCAGCGAGGTGGCCCCGGAGCGGGTGCCGCTGACGCTCGATCGCGGCCTGTGCGATGAAGCGATCGCGGTGGAGAGCTGGCAGGCGGTACAGACGGCGAGGGAAGTCGCCTTATCGGATGGCATCCTGGTGGGTGAGTCCTCTGGTGCGGTGCTGTATGCCGCGCGCGAGGTTGCCCGGCGGCCGGAATATGCCGGCAAGCGGATTGTGGCGATCCTCGCGGACAGCGGCCTGACCTACCTCTCCACCGGCCTGTTCGATCCCGCGCTCAGCGTTGAACAGCTGCAGGCTGCCGCGCTGAATCGCCAGGCGGAAGCGATCGTCTGAGTCACCCCCAGCAGATAAAAAAGGGCAATCAGTCGATTGCCCTTTTTGCCTGCAAAATGCAGCGTTATTTCTTATCCAGCGACCAGGTTGCGCTGGCAACGTTAACCTTCACCGGCAGCAGGCCAATCTGGGTAAACTTATCAGCCAGCGCCTGCTGTTCCTTAAACACTTCCGGCGTCATTCGCTCTGCGCCAAACGGCATTCTGGCAATCGCCCGCTGCCAGATCGGCTGCGGCAAACCGGTTGAGGTCGACAGTATTTTAGCCGCCTCATCCGGGTTTTTGTTGGCCCAGTCGCTCAGCGTACCGAGCTGATCGACCACCTGTTTGGCGGTCTGCGGATAGGTATCGGCAAACTTACGGCTGGAGAGATAGAAGGTGTAATGCGGCACCAACCCCTCGGCATTTTTGATCAACCGGGCGCGGGCATTGGTTTCCACTTCCGCGTAATAGGGATCCCAAATCACCCAGGCATCGACCGCGCCACGCTGGAAGGCGGCACGCGCATCGGCAGGCGGCAGATAAATGGCCTTCACGTCCTTGTAGCTCAATCCGGCATTTTCCAGCGCGCTGACCAGCAGATAGTTAACGTCGGAGCCTTTATTCAGCGCCACGCGTTTGCCTTTCAGGTCGGCCACGGTTTTGATGCCGGAGTTTTCCGGCACCACAATCGCTTCGGTTTTGGGGTTAGCGGGCGAGTGCGCCAGATACACCAGGTCGGCCTGCGCCGCCTGGGCGAAGGTTGGTGGCGCATCGCCGGTGGCGGCCAAATCGATACTGCCGACGTTCAGCCCTTCCAGCATCTGCGGGCCGGCCGGGAATTCGACCCACTTCACCGCGATGCCCTGTTTTTTGAATTCAGTATCCAGCGTGCCGCGATACTTCAGCAGCGCAAAAATATTGGCTTTCTGGAAACCGATGGTGACCTGTTTAGGGGCGGTTTCTGCCATGACATTAAACGCCGAGGCGCTGAGTGCGGCGGCAATCAGGCCGCTCAATACGATTTTTTTCATCTTTAATCCCAGTGTTTTAAGTGGTGTTTCCGCAACATAGCAAACCGCGCGAAAACGGCTTAACGAGTAAAATTGCTTTGCTTAGCTGAAAAAATCATGGCCAGACCGCCTCACGCACCTTGATCGCGCGGGACAGCAGGCCAAGGGCGTAAAAGCGATCCGCAATCGCCTGCTGCTGGCGAATAATGGTCAAATCCATGCGCCGGGGCTGATGGCTGCGGCGCGCCAGCGCATGGACGAGGGACGCGGTGGACAGCCCGAGCTCGGCGGAGAGCAGCGCGGCGGCCTCATCGCGGTGCGCCTCGATATACTGTCCGGTGTGTTCAAGGGCCGACATCAGCGTGTCCAGCAAATCGGCGGAATGCCCGACAAAGTCGCGATGCGCCAGATAGAACTGATGGTTGTTCACCCGACCAACGCCGTTGGCGATCGCCCGCAGCTGCTCGCCGTGTTCGGCATCGCTCAGCAGCGGGTCCCACATCATCCAGGCATCGACCGCATGATGATCGCTGGGGGTCAGCGGATATTTCGGCGGGGCATAGACCACGCGCACGTCGTCCAGCGTCAGGCCCGCCTCGTCGAGAATTTGCAGCAACAGGTAATGGACGTTGGAGCCTTTATTCACCGCGATGCGCTTGCCGCGTAAATCGGCCGGCGTCTGCACCGGGCTGTCATGCGCCACCAGCAGCGCCACGCTACGCGGGGCGGCGGGTTCCCAGGCGACATACAGCAGCGGACTGTTGCTGGCCTGGGCGAACAGCGGCGGCACCTCGCCGGTGGTGCCAAAATCGATCTCGCCGTTGGTCAGCGCGTGCAGCAACTGCGGACCGGCGGGGAACTCGCTCCACAGCACGCTGACGCCGCGATCGGCAAACTGCGTTTCCAGCGTCTGCCGCACTTTCAAAATCCCCAGATTGCCAAACTTCTGATAACCAATCCGCAGTTCGCGCTCGCTGCTGCCCAATTCGTTCGGGGTTTTGCCTGTCGCGCCGGCCACGCTGCGGCGGGCTTTAATCAGGCCCAGATGGCCAAGATGGGTGCGCAGCGTATTGCGGCTGATGCCCAACAGGGTGGCAGTTTGCAGCTGGTTGCCCTGGCTCAGTTCAAAGGCGTTACGCACCAGCGAATCCAGCACCCGCTGATAAAGCGGGCTGTCATTTTCCACCAGCTGCTGGCGTAAGAACGCATCCAGCGAATCGTCATCATGGGGCAGCGAGGTCAGATTGGCGGCGCTGAGCCGCAGCTGCTGCGGCGTAATCAGCGGCTCTCTGCTCAACAGCACCGCATTGTGCAGGGTGTTTTCCAGCTCGCGGATATTGCCCGGCCAGGCATAATCCATCAGCGTGCCCAGCGCTTCCTCACTGAGGCGCAGCTGCGGACGGCCCAGCCGCCGTGCATACAGCGTTAAAAAGTGGTCGGCCAGCAGCGGAATATCTTCCCGCCGCTGGCGTAACGGCGGCAGCGCCACCGCCGCGACATTCAGCCGGTAATAGAGGTCTTCACGGAAACGGCGTTCACGGATGGCATGCGCCAGATCGACATGGGTGGCCGCCACCACCCGCACGTTGACCTTTACCGGGCGACGCGATCCCACCCGCGTCACTTCGCGCTCCTGCAACACCCGCAGCAGCTTCACCTGCAACGGCAGGCTCAGCTCGCCAATTTCATCCAGCAGCAGCGTGCCGCCTTCCGCCGCCTCAAACCAGCCCTGATGACGATCTGCCGCGCCGGTAAAGGCGCCTTTCTCATGACCGAACAGTTCGGATTCGGCCAGGCTTTCGGTCAGCGCGCCGCAGTTAACCGCCAGAAACGGCCGGTCGCGTCGCGAGCTGTGATGATGCAGATAGCGCGCCACCACCTCTTTACCGGTGCCGGTTTCCCCGACGATCAGCACGGTAGCGTCGGTCGGGGCCAGGCGATCCAGAACGCTCTGGAAGGCAATAGAGGCAGGATCAATTAACACCGGGCCGTGGGTTTGCATGGGGTTTCCCTCAGGGTAAGCGGAACGGAAACCATACCTTCAGACGCGGGCGATAACGAGGGGGTGGGCGGCCGGTTTGTTGCAAATGCAGCAGGCGGTCATCAGTGGCTGTTGCATTTGCAGCAAAAAGGGGCGGGGATCTTAAAATTTAACCCATTGAAAAATAATAACAATAGCAGGATTATATTGTGGCATGGTTCCTGCTACGGTCTTTATAACCAAACGAGAATAATCAATACAATAAATTCAGATATCGTTATATAGGAAACGGATAATGAGCGACGCAGCGCAGGACAATCTCAAGGTATTTTGGTTTTTACCGACCCACGGCGATGGCCGTTATCTCGGCACCACCGCAGGCGGAAGAGCCGTCGATCTGCCGTATCTGCAGCAGGTGGCGCTCGCCGCCGACAATCTGGGGTATTACGGCGTGCTGATCCCCACCGGCAAAAGCTGCGAGGATTCCTGGTTAGTGGCCTCGGCGCTGGCACCAATCACTAAACGCCTGCGCTATCTGGTCGCGGTGCGTCCCGGCTTACAGCCGCCGAGCCTGGCCGCGCGGATGGCCGCCACGCTGGATCGCCTGTCAGAAGGGCGTCTGCTGATCAACGTGGTGACCGGCGGCGATCCGGTGGAGAACAAAGGCGACGGCATCTTCCTCAGCCACGCCGAACGTTACCAGGTCACCCGCGAGTTCCTCGACGTCTATTCGCGCCTGTTAAAGGGCGAGAAGGTCGATTACCACGGCGAGCATATCCGCGTGGAAGGGGCCGAAGTGCTGTTCCCGCCGGTGCAGGAAGACGGTCCGCCGCTGTTCTTTGGCGGTTCCTCGGAAGAAGCGCTGGAGGTGGCCGCTAACCAGATCGATACCTATCTGACCTGGGGCGAACCGGTTGAGCAGGTGGCGGAGAAAATCGCCGTGGTGCGTCAGCGCGCTGAAGAGCGGGGCCGCACGCTGGATTACGGCATTCGTCTGCACGTGATTGTGCGGGAAACCGAAGAAGAAGCCTGGGCCGCCGCCGACAAGCTGATTGCCCACCTTGATGATGACACCATCGCCGCCGCGCAGAAGATCTTCTCGCGGATGGATTCCACCGGACAGGCCCGCATGAGCGCGCTGCACGGCGGTTCGAAAGACGGGTTGCGCATCGCCCCTAACCTGTGGGCCGGCGTAGGCCTGGTGCGTGGCGGCGCGGGTACGGCGCTGGTAGGCAGTCCGCAGCAGGTGGCGGATCGTATTCGTGAATATCAGGCGCTGGGCATCAAAAACTTTATCTTCTCAGGCTATCCTCATCTGGAAGAAGCGCACCGCTTTGCGGAACTGGTGATGCCGTTGCTGCCGCTGGCCAGCAATGCCGAGAAGCGCCAGCGCACCATCAATACCGGACCCTTTGGCGAAACCATCGGTGGCGATCGCCGTCCGGGCAAACAGGGAAACTGAGTCATGAGCGATCGGCAGATTGTCATTATCGGCGGCGGCTTTACCGGCACGGCGCTGGCTGTCCACCTGGCGCGGTTGGGTCACGCCGGGCTGGAAGTGACAATTATTGAACCGCGCGCCCAGCTGGCTCAGGGTGTGGCCTATGGCACCACCGATCCGGCGCACAGGATTAACGTGCCGGCGGCCAGGATGCAGCTTTCGGCGGCGGAAGAAGGGGACTTTGACCGTTGGTATCGTGCCTCGGCCGCCTTTCAGATCGATGCTAAAGCCTTGTGGCAGGACGGCAAGGTCTATCCGCAGCGCGGCCACTTTGGCGCTTACGTGGCTGGCAAGCTGGCTGAGGCGCTGAAAACCTCGGCGGTGCGGGTGACCCATATTCAGGATCGGGCGATAGCACTGCAAAACGGCGAGGTGCTGACGGCGTCCGGCAGAAAATACCGCGCGGATGACGTGGTGCTGGCGGTCAGCCATCCGCCGCCTGCGGTGCCGGCTAAACTTCAGCAGGTGCTGGCCGGGCATCCTGCGCTGATCGCCAATCCGTGGCAGACCGATGCGCTAAGCCAGGTGGCTAAAGACGATCGGGTGGCCATTATCGGATCCGGCTTAACCATGTCGGACGTGGTCGCCTCGCTGCACCGTCAGGGGCATCGCGGCAGCATCGTCGCCTTCTCCCGCCGGGGTCAGCTGCCGCGCCCGAATATCTCCGGTGACTTTGCGCCACGACCGCTGGATTACCAGCGACCGCAGGCCGCGACCGCACTTGGCTGGTTGCGCCGCATCCGCCAGGAAGCCCGTCTGGCCGCCGCCGAACAGCAGCCGTGGCAGGTGGTGCTGGACGATATTCGCCTCAACGGTCAGCGCCTGTGGCAACAGCTGCCGCTCGGCCAGCAGCGCAGTTTTCTGCGCCATCTGCGCCCGTGGTGGGATGTGCATCGCTACCGCATTGCGCCGCAGGTCAGCGCGGTGCTGACGCGACTGCTGCACAGCGGCCACCTTCAGGTGCTGGCCGCCAGCCTGCAACAGGTGGCGGTCGATAACGACACCGTGATCCTGAGCCTGAAGCGACGTGGCCAGGCCAGCGCCGACAGCGTGCAGGTTGACCGGCTGATCGTCACCACCGGTCCGGCCCACGGCGCGCTGTTAAGCAGTAATCCGCTGCTGCACCAGTTGGCGACGGAAGGGCTGATCAAGGCCGATCCGCTGGCGCTGGGGATCGCTGTCGATGCCCATTCCCGCACCCTGAACCGCCACGACCAGAGCAACCCTCACCTGTATGTCGTCGGGCCCGCCGCGCGCGGCCGCTTCGGTGAACTCATGGGGTTGCCGCAGGTCGCCGAACATGCCGAAACCCTGGCGCAGCAGCTGTTGGGGATCGTTCCCCAGCCCGACAGCGAGCGATGTCCCCCTTCCTGAACCGCTGATTTTTCCTGAAAAAAATATCCTTTTACTGATTGCCGGAACGGAAGGGCGAGCCCTTGCCGTGCCAGCTATGGAGTCTGCTATGTCATCGCAACGTGAAATTCGCCTGAACGCTTTTGATATGAACTGTGTCGGTCACCAGTCTCCCGGCCTGTGGGCGCACCCGCGCGACCGCTCGTGGGAATATAAGGATCTGGCCTACTGGACCGATTTGGCCCGCCTGCTGGAAAAAGGCAAGTTCGACGGGCTGTTTATTGCCGACGTGCTGGGGGTGTATGACGTGCTGGACGGCAACAACCATGCCGCGATCCGCAACGCGACCCAGGTGCCGGTTAACGATCCGCTGGCGCTGATCACCCCGATGGCGTTAGTCACCGAACACCTCGGCTTTGGCCTGACTGCCTCGCTCTCCTTTGAGCATCCTTATCCGTTTGCCCGCCGCATTTCCACGCTGGATCACCTGACCAAAGGTCGCATCGGCTGGAACATCGTCACCTCGTATCTGGAGAGCGGTGCAAAGAATATCGGTCATCAGAGCCAGACCGATCACGATGCGCGTTATGACTATGCCGATGAGTATCTGCAGGTGGTGTACAAGCTGCTGGAAGGCAGTTGGGAAGACGATGCGGTGGTGCGCGACCGCGTGCGCGGCATCTTCAGCGATCCGACAAAAATCCACCCGATTAACCATCAGGGCACCTTCTTCCAGGTGCCGGGCATTCACCTGTGCGAACCGTCGCCGCAGCGCACGCCGGTGCTGTATCAGGCCGGTGCCTCCAGCCGGGGCAAGCAGTTTGCTGCTGAGCATGCCGAGTGCGTGTTTGTTGCCGCGCCATCGAAAGTGCTGCTGAAGAAAACCGTGGCGGATATTCGCCGCCGCGCGGCTGAGGCCGGCCGCGATCCGCGCAGTATCCTGATTTTCAACCTGCAAACGGTGATCGTCGGGGAAACCGACCAGGCGGCGCAGGCGAAGTGGCAAGAGTATAAAAAATACGTCAGCTATGAGGGGGCGCTGGCGCTGATCTCCGGCTGGACCGGGATCGATTTTGGCCAGTATCAGCCGGACCAGGTGCTTAAACACCTGCACACCAACGCCATTCAGTCGGCGGTGGAAACCTTCTCTACCGCCGATCCGGATCGTCAGTGGACGGTGCAGGCGCTGGCCGACTGGGTGGGGATTGGTGGCTTTGGCCCGCTGCTGGTGGGCAGTGCCGAAACGGTGGCCGACGAGCTGCAAAGCTGGGTGGAAGAGACCGATGTCGATGGCTTTAACCTCGCCTACGCCGTCACTCACGAAACCTTTACCGATGTGGTGGATCTGCTGATCCCGGAGCTGCAAAAACGCGGCGTCTACAAGAAGGACTATCAGCCGGGCACCCTGCGCGAAAAACTGTTTGGTCAGGGCGACCGTCTTGCAGCACCGCATCCTGGCGTGGGCTATCGCCGCGTGTCGGGCGACGTGCCGCAGCCGGAGAGTGAGGTGCTCAATGATTGAAATCGCTGAGCTGAAAAAACACTATCCCGCGCCGGGCGGGAAAACGGTGGAGGTGTTGAAAGGCATCTCGCTGACCGTGCCAGCGGGGTCGATCACCGCCGTGGTCGGCCCGAGCGGCGCGGGAAAATCCACGCTGGCGAAGTGCATCAGCCTGCTGGAAAAACCCTCGTCGGGCAGCATCCGGGTCAATGGTGAGGATCTGTCGCAGCTGTCGGGTGAGGCGCTGCGCGCCAAACGCCGGGCCATTGGCACCGTGTTTCAGTCGTCGGCGCTGTTGCAGCGTAAAACCGCCTGGGAAAACATCGCGCTGCCGCTGGAGTGGCTCGGCGTGGTGCCAGGTGAAATCAAACGCCACGTCGGACAGTTGCTGGACAGCGTGGGCCTGAGCGATAAAGCCAACGCCTTTCCGGCGCAGCTGTCCGGCGGCCAGCGTCAGCGGGTCGGGATTGCCCGCGCGCTGGCGCTGAAACCGTCTGTGCTGCTGGCCGATGAAGCCACCTCGGGGCTGGATCCGCAGGCCACCAGTTCAATCCTCGCATTGCTGAAACAGCTGCGCGATCGCTTTGGCCTGTCGATTATTTTGATCACCCATGAAATGGACGTGGTGCGCAGGGCGGCGGATGCGGTGGCCGAAATCAGCGACGGTCGGCTGGTGCAACAGGGCACCCTGAGCGATCTGCTCTCCAGCCCGCAGTCGAGCCTGGGACAACGGCTGTTTCCGCTGCAGCCGCTGGAGGCGTCGGGGGATATTTTGCTGCAGCTGACCTATGGCGATCGCCCGCTGGCCACCGACTGGATCAGCCAGCTTAGCCAGCAATATCAGCTGCACATCGATCTGCTGGCGGCGCACGTTGAGCAGGTGGGCGAGCGGCTGGCAGGGCGGATGCGCATCGCCGTGCGCTTTGGCGCGCAGCGGCCCCGCCACCAGGTGCTGATCCAGCAGCTTTATCAACTGGGCATCAATGCCGAAATCCTCGATCTCCAGCCCGCATTGCAGGAGGCCGGATGAAACCCGCAGACGTCATGAGCCATGACACCCCCTGGCGCGATATCCACACCCTGATGCTGCCGGCCTACGGCGAAACCTGGCTGATGGTCGGCATCGTGATGCTGTTTGTGGTCACCTTCGGCGGCCTGCTGGGCATCGTGCTGTTTAACACCTCAAAGCGCGGGCTGTTCCCGCACGCGGCACTGAACCGCAGCCTGAGCTGGATAGTGAACATGGGACGCTCACTGCCGTTTCTGGTGCTGATGGCGGCGATCATTCCGTTCACCTTCTGGCTGACGGGCACCACTATCGGCATCCCTGCGGCGGTGATCCCGATGATTGTTGCCGGTACGCCGTTCTTTGCCCGGCTGGTGGAAACGGCACTGCGCGAGCTGCCGGCTGACGTCACCGCCGTGGGGCTGGTCTCCGGCGGGTCGACCTGGCAAATCATCCGCCGGGCGCAGGTCAGCGAAGCCTTGCCCGCCATCGTTGCGGCCATCGTGCTTAACCTGATCTCGATGATTGAGTACTCGGCGATCGCCGGCACCATCGGCGCGGGCGGCATCGGGTATCTGGCGGTGGTCTACGGCTATCAGCGCTTCGACAACCACATCATGATCGCCACCATTCTGGTGCTTATTGCCACCATACAACTGATTCAGTTTACCGGCGACCGCCTGGTTGCCGCACTTCAACCTTCTCAGGGATCCTGACCATGTCGCAGCACCAGTTTGAAATCAGAAAAAAGAAAAAATGGCCGGGCGTTGTTGCCGTCGTGGTGGTGATTGCCGTGGCGGGCGTGGCCTGGCATCTGCTGGCGAAGAAGAGTGACGCTGTCACTTTTACCGACACGCTGAAGGTCCATTTTGAACCGGCGATGGCCGGCGAAGAGCGCATTATCCAGTACGTCGGTCAGCATATCGCGCCGGATTACGGCATCAAGCTGGAAGCGGTAGGCTTGCAGGATCCGGTGCAGGCGGACCGCACGGTGGCCGACGGCCAGTATGCCGCGACCGTCTATCAGCATCAGTGGTGGTTAAAGCAGGTGGTCGACGCCAACAAGTTTGCCTTAACCCCGGCGCTGCCGATTTTCCAGTGGGCGTTTGGCATCTACTCCGATCGCTACAGCTCGATTAAGGATTTACCGGAAGGCGCGGAAATTGTGGTGCCCAATGACGGTGCCAACCAGGGCCAGGCGCTGTGGTTACTGCAACGCATCGGCCTGATTGGTCTGGATCCGGCGGTGGAGCCGCGAATGGCGCAGCTTAAGGACATCAAAACCAACCCGCACAATTTCAAGTTTAAGGAGCTGGATCTGTTAACCATGCCGCGCGCATTGAACTCGGTGGATGCGGCGATTGGCTACGTGTCCCAGTTTGACGCCGGCAAAGTCCCGCGTGAGAAAGGGATCCTGTTCCCGCCCGCGCCGAAAACCTTTGCCTCGCAGCTGGTGATTGGCACGCCGTATCTGGACGACGAGAACATCGTCAAGCTGAAGAAGGCGTTTGCCGACCCACGCTTGCAGCAGTGGCTGAAAGAGACCAATGACCCGTTAGTGAAAGGGGTGCTGGTGCCTGTTTCGGCAGAATAATCGCGCGCGTTTTAACCCTGAACCCACCGGATAGGCCTTTGGCTTATCCGGTTTTTCTGCTTGTCAAAAAAATGCGAATATCTTATTGATTTTTATGATTTTATAATGATTATTTGTTGTTTGTTCCCGCCGCAAAATCCTTCTATAAACAGCTCATCACCCGCGAATAATAAAATGATGAGGCCAGTATGAGCACGATTAATCTTGAGGGCGAACGGATAATTCCGCCGCCGCATTCAACACCGATTCGCTCTGTCAGTGATGTGGCAAACGTCATTAACAGCAGCAGCAGTAAAAACAGCTACGCCCGCTGGATCGTGTTTCTGGCATTGGGCGGCGTCTTCCTCGACGCCTACGATCTGACCACGCTGTCCTACGGGATTGATGACGTGGTGAAAGAGTTCGGGCTGACGCCAACCCTGACCGGGCTGGTGACCTCGTCGATCATGATCGGCACCATCGTCGGCAACCTGGTCGGCGGCTGGCTGACCGATAAATACGGCCGCTACTCGGTATTTATGGCCGATATGCTGTTCTTTGTGGTGTCGGCGATTGCCGCTGGCCTGGCACCGAACGTCTGGGTGCTGATCGGCGCGCGTTTCCTGATGGGCGTCGGCGTGGGGATTGATTTGCCGGTGGCGATGGCCTACCTGGCGGAATTCTCCAAATTCACCGGCAAGGGCAATAAGGCCTCGCGGCTGGCGGCCTGGTGCCCGATGTGGTACGCCGCTTCCTCGGCCTGTTTCTTTATCATTTTTGCCCTCTATTTCCTGCTGCCAAAAGAGCATCTGGACTGGCTGTGGCGCGCATCGCTGCTGTTTGGTGCGGTGCCTGCGCTGCTGATCATCGCCGTGCGCAGCAAATTTATGAATGAATCGCCGCTCTGGGCGGCCAATCAGGGCGATTTGAGTGGTGCGGTGCGTATCCTGCGGGATTCCTACGGCATCGTCGCCCATGAAGCCGAGCCAGAAAAGCCGGCGGTAGAAAAAAAAGCGCCGCCCAGGGTCAGCTTCCGCGTGCTGTTCCAGAAACCCTATCTGGAGCGCACCGTAGTGACCGCGGTGATGAACGTCTGTATCTCGTTTGAATACACCGCGATTGCCTTCTTCCTGCCGTCGATTCTGGCGCAGTTCCTCGGCGCAGGCGTGTTTGAAACCATCTCCGCCTCGCTCGGCCTTAACGCGCTGTTTGCCTTTACCGGCGGACTGCTGGGCATGCGCCTGGCGTGGAAATTCCCGTCACGGCATGTGGCGATCGCCGGCTTTGCGCTGCAGTTTATCGCGCTGATTTCGCTGGCGCTGGTCGGTCATCCTGAAGCGACCGCCGGGGTGGTGTTTGCCATGCTGATGCTGGGTCTGTGGCTGTTCGCCGAAGGCTTTGGCCCTGGCGCGCAGATGATGATCTATCCGGCGCTCTCTTATCCTACCCATATTCGCGCCACCGGCGTCGGCTTTGGCCGCTCGCTGTCGGGCATTGGTAGCGCGCTGGCGCTGTTTATCCTGCCGATCCTGCAGGCGGCTTACGGCACCAATATGTTCTGGATCGTCTCGCTGGCCGCCATTATCCCGATTTTCTTCCTGCTGATTATTCGCTTCGAACCGACCCGTCAGGACATTGACACCGAACACGAAACTGGAGAACACCATGTCTGAAGCCACTTACCCGGATTACGAAATTCTGGCCGCCAGATTCCGCCCGATCTTCAACCAGATTGCCGAAGGCGCGGTCGCGCGTGAACATCAGCGGACGCTGGCCGATGAGCCAATCCGCTGGCTGAAGCAGGCCGGATTCGGCACCCTGCGCATCCCGGTGGAACAGGGCGGATTGGGTGCCAGCCTGCCGCAGCTGTTCCAGCTGCTGATTGAACTGGCCGAAGCCGACTCCAACCTGCCGCAGGCGCTGCGCGCCCATTTCGCCTTTGTCGAAGATCGCCTGAATCAGCCCGACAGCGAAGAGCGTCGCCAGTGGTTCAGCCGTTTTGCCGACGGTGAACTGGTCGGTAGCGGCTGGAGCGAAATCGGCAACCTGAAGCTGGGCGAAATCAAAACCCGGGTGTCGCCGGGCGAAAACGGCTGGCGGTTGAACGGGGAGAAGTTTTACAGCACCGGCACGCTGTACGCCGACTGGATAGATGTCTTTGCGAAGCGCACCGACAACGACCGCGATGTGATTGCGCTGGTCAGCACCCATCAACCGGCGGTCCAGCGCGACGATGACTGGGATGGCTTTGGTCAGCGCCTGACCGGCAGCGGCACCACGCGCTTTAACGAGGCGGAAGTGGAGCCGGCGCACGTCTATGACTTCAGCGAGCGCTTTCGCTATCAGACCGCGTTTTACCAGCACGTATTGCTGGCGACGCTGGCCGGCATTGGCCGTGCGGTCAGCCGCGATGCTGCGCAGGGCGTGGCGGCGCGTAAGCGTATCTACAGCCACGGCAACGCGCCGCTGGTGAAGCAAGATGTGCAGGTGCTGCAGGTGGTCGGGCAGATCGACAGCTGGGCATGGGCGGTGGAGTCCGCCGTGCAGCGCGCGGGGCATTCGCTGCAGCGGGCGTTTGACGTCGAGCATCAGGGCGGCAACGAAGAGGCGATCCAGCAGGCCAACGTGCAGGCGGAGCTGGAAGCTGCCAAAGCGCAGGTGATCGCGACCGAGCTGATCCCGCGTGCCGCCACCGAACTGTTTAACGCGCTGGGCGCATCGGACACCCGCGTCAGCAAAGCGCTGGATCGTCACTGGCGCAACGCGCGCACCGTGGCGTCACACAACCCGGTGATTTATAAAATCCGCAACGTCGGCGACTGGGCGGTTAATGGCCGCGAACCGACGTTTATCTGGCAGATTGGCAATGGGGAATAGGGCTGTGGGCGCGCCGAAAAAAATCCTGTTAAACGCCTTCAATATGAACTGCGTTGGGCACATTCATCACGGCATGTGGACGCATCCTCAGGATCGTTCCACGGAGTTTAACAGCCTGAGTTACTGGCTGGATCTGGCGAAGATCCTCGAGAAAGGGCTGTTTGACGGGCTGTTTATCGCCGATATTCTCGGCGTGTACGACGTCTATCAGCAGGGGATCGCCCTGACCGCCAGCGAATCTATCCAGCTGCCGGTCAACGATCCGCTGATGCTGGTGTCGGCAATGGCCAGCGTCACCGAACATCTGGGCTTTGGTCTGACCGCCAACCTGAGTTACGAAGCGCCGTATCCGTTTGCCCGCCGCTTGTCGACGCTCGATCATCTGACCGCCGGTCGGGTGGGCTGGAATATCGTTACCGGTTATCTCGACAGCGCCGCCCGCGCCATGGGGCAGACGGAACTGTTGGGGCATGACCGTCGCTACGATCAGGCCGATGAGTTCCTCGACGTCAGCTATCAGCTATGGGAAGGCAGCTGGGAAGAGGACGCGGTGCTGGCCGACCGTCATCAGCGGTGCTATGCCGATGCCAGCAAAATTCATCCGGTGCGTCATCGCGGGGAATTTTATCAGGTGGAGGGCTATCACCTCTCCCAGCCGTCTCCGCAACGCACGCCGCTGCTGTTCCAGGCGGGAAGTTCCGCGCGGGGGATCCAGTTCGCGGCGCGCCATGCGGAGTGCACCTTTGTGAATGGCAGCACGCCACAGGCGATGCGCGCACAGGTGGACAGGCTGCGGCAGGCGGCGAAAGCGGCCGGCAGGTTGCCGGAGGATCTGAAAATCTTTATGGGCATTTCGGTGATAGTGGCTCCCACCGAACGCGAGGCGCAGGAAAAGCATCAGGAATACCTGCGTTATGCCAGCCCGGAAGCGGGCATCGCCCACTTCTCCAGCTCGACCGGCATCGATCTGGCGGCGTTCGACCTTGATGAGCCGATACAGAGCGGTGCCACCCGGGCGATCGAGTCGGTCAGCAAAGCCTACAGCGGCTGGACCAAACGTCAGCTGCTGGAACAGCATGCGTTGGGTGGACGCTATGCGCTGATTGTCGGCGACCCGCAACAGGTCGCTATCGCGCTGATCGACTGGATCGACCAGGCCGGAATCGACGGTTTTAACCTCACGCGCATCGTGAATCCGCAAAGCTATATCGACTTTATTGAATTCGTGGTGCCGGAACTGCAGAAGCGCGGGCGGTATAAAACGGCTTATCAACCCGGCACGCTGCGAAAAAAACTGTTTAATAACGACAGGCTTGCCGAACGTCATCCGGCCGCTGCCTGGCGTCGGGGAGGGAAGAATAACCGGAATAATGATTAACGCGTTCTATTGCTAAAACTCGCTCAGGATTAGCTGAAATTGATCTGAATGGATGAATTTCAGCATGCTAAGTTGAACTCTTATTAATTTCACCAGGTACAGATGATGATTAGCCAAAATATAAAAAACAGTGCGGTTATTAAGTCAGGTTTGCGTGCGTCAGGTTTAGCCTTATTTACCCTGTCGGTGTTATTTTCCTTATCCGCTCAGGCAGCACCGAATGGTGAGGTGCCGTCGTTGCAGGGTAAACGCATCGGGATCACCGTGGCCGGGACCGATCACTACTGGGACCTGAAAGCCTATCAGGGGCAGGTGGATGAGGTGAAACGCCTGGGCGGCACGCCAATCGCGCTGGATGGTGGCAGGAAGGAGGCGCAGCAAATCGGCCAGATCCAGACGCTGATTGCGCAAAAGCCGGACGCGATTATCGAAACGCTCGGCACCGCCTCGGTACTGGAACCCTGGCTGAAAAAGATTCGCGCCGCCGGGATCCCCTTATTTACCGTCGATACTGCCAGTCCGTCGAGTATTAACGTTACCACTTCGGATAACTTTTATATTGGCGAGCAGCTGGCGCTGAAAATGGTTAACGATCTGCGTGGTGAGGGCAATATTCTGGTATTTAACGGATTCTATGGCGTGCCGGTGGTTGCCATGCGTTATGACCAGCTCAAAGCCGTTTTGAAATGGTATCCAAAAATTAAAATTATTCAGCCGGAGCTGCGTGATGTGATCCCCAATACGGTGCAGGATGCCTATGCGCAAATTAGCCAGCTGTTAAACAAATACCCGAAAGGCACGGTGCAGGCGATCTGGGCAGCGTGGGATGTGCCGCAAATTGGAGCCACCCAGGCGGTGGATGCCGCCGGGCGCAGCGAGATCAAAACCTACGCCGTTGACGGCAGCCCGGACGTGGTGTCGCTGGTGAAGGATCCGAAATCCAGCGCCGCGTCCGTGGTGGCACAGCAACCGTACCTGATTGGCCAGACCGCGGTGCAGAACGTCGCACGCTATCTGGCGGGCGATCGTTCTCTGCCGCCAGCCACCTACGTACCGGCGCTGGTGGTGACCAAAGAGAATGCCGCTGAGGTGCAGAAAACGCTGGGACAAAGCGATGCAAAATAGCGCTCCGCTGCTGGCGATGAGCAACATCAGTAAAGCCTTTGCCGGCATCCCGGCGCTGCGTCAGGTCTCGCTGACGCTGGCGGCCGGGGAAATCCATGGCCTGATCGGCCATAACGGCGCAGGCAAATCGACGCTGATCAAAATTCTCGCCGGGCTACAGCAGGCGGATGACGGGCAGATTGTGCTGGAAGGGCGGGAAACCGCGCTTCCTTCACCGCAGGCGGCAAAGGCGCTGGGGATTGAAATTGTCCATCAGGAGCGGCTGCTGGCGCCGAGCCTGACGGTGGCGGAAGCGCTGTTACTGGGTGAGGAGCCGCGCTATCCCGGCCTGCCGTTGATCAACCGACGGCTGATGCGCCGCACGGCGGCACAGGCGATTACGGATCTGTTCGGCATCGCCATTCCTCCCGATCGCCTGATTGCCGATTTAAGCGTGGCGGAGCAGCAGCTGGTGCAGATTACCCGTGCCATGCGCCAGTCGCCGCGCATTCTTGTGTTTGATGAGCCGACCGCCGCGTTAGGGCAACATGAAGTGGCGGCGTTGTTTCGCGCTATTCGCCGCTTACAGCAACAGGGGCTGGCGATCCTCTATGTCTCGCATTATCTCGATGAAATTACCGCGCTTTGCCAGCAGGTGACCGTGCTGCGCGATGGGCGTAACGTCGCCCATCATCAGGTCAGTCAGATCACCGCCAGCCAGCTGATCGGCGATATGCTCGGCGGCGAACAAAAAGCGCTGACCCGCCGGGATGCGCAGCCGCAAACGCATCCGGTATTGCGGGTTGACAATCTGGCGGCGGCCGGGCGCTTCGAACAGGTTAGCTTTACCGCTTATCGCGGTGAAATACTTGGCATCACCGGCCTGCTGGGCTCCGGCGGCAAGGCACTGGTGCGCGCGCTGTTTGGGCTGGAACACGGCCTGAGCGGCACGCTGACGCTGGATGGCGAGGCCTGGCTGCCGCATTCGCCGCATCAGGCGGTGAAGCATGGCGTGGCCTTTGTGCCGGAAGATCGTCGGGCCAACGGCATCGCGCCGGATTTGAGCGTCAGGGAAAATATCGCGCTGACCAGCCTGTCGGCCTTAACGCAAAAGCTGCTGATCGATGGCGGTAAAGAACGCCGCCTGGTGGCGGACAATATCCGCGTTCTGGGGATCCGCACGCCCGGCGACCGGGCCGCCGTGCGCCTGCTGTCCGGCGGCAACCAGCAAAAGGTGGTGCTGGCAAAATGGCTGAATACCGGGGCGAAGGTTTATCTGCTGGATGAGCCGACGGTGGGGGTGGATATCGGCGCGAAGGCGGAGATCTATCGCGCACTGCACCAGCTGGCGGCCAGAGGGGCGCTGGTGATCCTGTTTTCAACCGATCTGCTGGAGTTGCAGTCGCTCAGCGATCGCATCCTGGTGATGGCGCGCGGCAAAGTGGTGAAAATCCTGCAGGGCGCGGACACCGACGATCATGAAATCCTCGCCTGGGCCGCTGGCGCTCAGTCGGCGGCGACGGGAGCGTTAACATGACCGAACTTTCTTCTGCTGCGTCAGCAACGGCGGTTAGCGGACGCACTGCCTCCGCGCGCGATCGCAAAGGACCGCGGCTGCAACTGGGCGCGTTTCTGCTGATTATTGCGGTGCTGGCGGTGTTTGCCTTCCTGTCGCCGATTTTCCTCACCTTCGGCAATCTGGGTAACGTCCTGCAGCAAACTGCGGTCACCGGCACGCTGGCCTTTGGCCTGACGCTGGTGCTGAGCGGCGGCGGCAGTCATTCGCTGACCGGTGGCATCGATCTGTCGGTGGCGGCCAATATGGGCCTCAGCGCGGCGGTTTTCGCCACTCAGCTAAGCCAGGGCGCGTCGCCTGAAACCGCCTTGCTGTTGGCATTACTGACCGGCGGCGCGGTCGGGCTGGTCAACGCCATCGCGGTGGCGTGGCTGAAGATTTTGCCGCTGTTAGCCACCCTGACCACCATGAATATCGCCCTCGGGCTGGAGATGGTGGTGACGCAGAATTCAACGGTGCCGGTCAGCGGCCCGCTGTTTGACGCGCTGATTGGCGCAGGGCCGTTATCGCTGCCGTGGCTGGCCTGGGCCTTTGCCATCGTGGCAGGGCTGTTTGCGATTCTGACCCATCTTTCTCCGTTTGGCCTGCGGCTGCAGGCGGTGGGCAGTCATCCGCTGGCCGCACGGGCCAACGGGCTCTCCGTCGCGCGCTATCTTGCCGCCAGCTACGTGCTTTGCGGGCTGGCAGCCGGTCTGGCGGCGTTCGGCTCGGTCACGGTGCTCAGCGGCAGTTCGCCGGGCGCCAACGATAACCTGCTGATGGTGATCGCCGCCGTGTTGCTTGGCGTGGTCTTCTCGCGTCGGCTGGTGCCCACCATCCTCGGCACATTGGTGAGCGTGGTGTTCCTCGGGCTGATCGCCAATGGTTTCCAGCTGATTAACGTCTCCAGCTACTGGATCAACGGCGTGGAAGGCGTGCTGATCCTGCTGGTTGTCTCGCTGACCGCCTTCCTGCGTCAACGCCATCAAAGGAGTAAGGTCCTTGTCTGATATCACTCTGTCGCCGGTCCTGACCCGGCTGCGTGGCAACCTGCTGCGGGTCAGCGTGTTGATCTGTTTTGCTGCACTGCTGATCTTTTTTAGCTGCTTCGCGCCGGGATTCTTCAGCTTCAATAATCTGCAAAGCGTGCTGCTGAATAACGTCGCGCCGCTGGCGATTGCCGCGCTGGCGATGACCGTGGTGGCCTCAATGGGGGCCATTGACCTGTCGATCGGTACCGCCATCGATTTTGCCTGCCTGGTGCTGGTGACGCTGACGCTGCATCAGGTCGGCCTGCCGCTGGCGCTGGGCGCGGCGTTACTGGCGGCGCTGTGCGTCGGGCTGCTCAACGCCTTTCTGGTGGCGGTGCTGGGCGTGGAGCCGTTTCTGGCCACGCTCGGCACGTTGTTTATCGGCCAGAGCATGCAACAGCTCTCGTCGGGCGGCGGCCAGCCGGTCTATTTACTCAGCCAGGTGCTGCCAGCCGGGTTTTCCGCCATCAGCCACGGTTCGCTGGCGGGGATCCCGCTGCCGCTGTGGTACGTGCTGGTGATTGCCGTGGTGCTGCATATCCTGCTGCAACGCACCCGCTTTGGTCGCGCGCTGACCTTTACCGGCGTGCAGATCAGCGTCGCCCGCTACTCGGGCATCGCCGTTGGCCGCACGCTGGCAGTGGGATTTGTGCTCAGCGCGGTGGTGGCCGGCGTGGTGGGGCTGATGCTGGCCGCCAACGTCAAGGCCTGGGTGCCGATGTCGGGCAATGCCTACCTGCTGAACGCCATCGGCGCGGCCTTTATCGGCAGCACCTTTTCGGCTCAACGGCGGCCCAACGTCGCCGGCACTTTGCTGGGCGTGGTGCTGCTGAGCTTTGTCGCCAACGGGCTGCTGCTGATTGGCTGGAACTTTTACTGGCAGCAGGTCGCCACCGGCGTGCTGATTTTCCTGGTGCTGGCCGCCGGTGCACTGAAAGGCCGGCAACGCGCCTGAATAAGGAACCGACGCGGTGCGGAATAACAAACGGCAGGGGGTGTATACCGACCCGCGTAAGGTGCATCCGATTGCGCACCAGGGCCGCTATTATCAGGTGCCGGATGCGCACCTCAGCGAGCCCAGCCCACAGCGCACGCCGGTGCTGCTGCAGGCGGGCACCTCATCGCGTGGCAGCCACTTTGCTGCGAAATATGCCGAGGTCATTTTTATGGCCGGGCTGACCAGCGACGCGATCCGCAACGATATTGCGCTTATCCGCACGCTGGCGGCGGAGTACGGGCGCGATCCCGCCTCGCTGCGCTTTATTGCGGCGGTCACCGTGGTCACCGGGGAAAACGATGCCCAGGCCCAGGCGCGCTATGCCGATTTCCAGCACTACATCAGTGAAGAGGCGGCGCTGGCGCTGTTCTCCGCCTGGACCGGCGTTGACTGGTCGGCGTTCGATTTGGATCGCCCTCTGGAGTATATCGAAACCGATGCCTGCCGTTCGGCATTGGCCAGCCTGACCCGAATTGACGCGGGCCGACAGTGGACGCTGCGGGAAGCGGCAGGTTACATCGCCATTGGTGGTCTGCATCCGACGCTGGTCGGCGGCGCGGCCACTATCGCCGATCGGCTTGAAGAGTTTGCGGCTGAATCCGGCGTCGATGGTTTTAATATCGGTTATGCGATCAGTCCCGGCAGCTTTGAAGATTTTGTCCACTATGTGGTGCCTGAACTCGCGGCGCGCGGCAGGATTGCCGCCAGACCGGCCACGCCCTTAACGCTGCGTGAGCGGTTACAGGGCGAAGGGCAATCAAGGCTGCCGGACGATCATCCCATCAGCCAGTACCGCCATAACCGCGCTGAAACCGGCTAACCCTGCTTTCCTGTGCCAGGCTTAAAGCGATGCATAGCATAAGACATCGCCTGAGACCTTAAGGAGAACCAATGAAAAAGATGCTGGCACTGGCCGCATTACTGGCTTTTAGCAGCCACACGATGGCCGCAGAGGGTGGATATAAAACCGGCGAAGCGCCACCGCCGCCGCAGCAAAAGGATGCGGGTAAAAAAGGCACCGAAGATACCGCTGAGAGCACGGTCGCCTCACTGGCGGATCAACGGTTGAATGCCTGGGTGACGCTGGAAGGATTTTTGATCAAGAAAACCGGGGCGGAAACCTTCGATTTCCGCGATGACAGCGGCACCATCCGCGTCACCGTGCCGCAAAGCGCCTGGAAAGGTAAAGAGTACAGCGCCAAGGATCTGGTCCGCCTGAGCGGCTATGTGAAAGGCCAGGGCAAATCCCGCCATGTCCAGGCCCAACAAATTAAAACGCCGTAAGTTCACTATTTCACAGCTCCTGCCGGACAGGGGCTTTTTTCCGTATCCTCACGCCGTTTGAAAACAATAATTAGCCTGAAGCTCGAACCCTCCTCTTTTATTACCCGTGTGCCATTTAACCGGCCATGACCACACCCATGCCAAATACACCAAACCGCACTGCTTAATCTGTATCAGGCAAAGCTTAGCCGAAAATAAAATAAGCCAATTTAGCGGCATTAATTACGCCATATTCAATCTTCCCGCGAGATAAAAGGCGTATTGCCATTTTATCACTACATATTTCACTTTTTGTTGTTTTACCTGTTCGCATTGCCACGCCACACTCAATGGCAATTAGACGTGAAAAGGAATGGGTGAATGGCATATCGACTGAGTCTGTTAGATAAATCACCGGTTGCACCGGGTGAAACGCCGGGCGCAGCCCTGCAGCGCACGCTGCAACTGGCTCAGCAGGCGGAAGCCTGGGGCTTTCATCGTTTCTGGCTGGCTGAACACCATAATACTTCTCATCTGGCCGGGCCTTCGCCGGAAGTATTAATTGCATGGATTATCGCCCAGACCCGACATATTCGCGTCGGCTCTGGCGGCGTGATGTTGCAGCATTACAGCCCGTATAAAGTTGCCGAGAATTTTAATTTACTGGCTTCACTGGCGCCCGGTCGAATTGATCTCGGCGTCGGTAAAGCGCCCGGTGGATTACCCCTTTCGACCCATGCATTACAGCTTGGAATTCATGCTGACGAAAAGGGCAGCTTTGCCGAACAGCTGAGCTTACTGGATAACTGGTTGCAAACCCCATCGCCTGGCGATGCAGCCGATGAAGAAGCGCTGAATGCCACGCCGCTGCCGTTAAAGCCGGTGTCCCGCTTTCTGTTGGGGGCCAGTGAGGAGAGTGCGCGGCTGGCGGCGGAGCTGAACTGGCAGTTTGTCTTCGCGGCGCATATCAACGGCGACAGGAAGCAGCTGGAAAACGCCTTGAACACCTATGCGCGCGTAAGCCAGGGACAGAAAGCGTTGGTGGCGGTGCAGGTGGTGGCGGCGGACTCGCCGGCGCAGGCTGAGCTGCTGGTCTCCGGCATGAAGCAGTTCCACGTGCAGGTCAAAAACGGCCCCGGCGTGAATGTCGCCAGCCTTGAACAGGCGGAACGCTATCTACGACAGGGCGGCTTTACCGATTACCTGATCGAACCGCGCACGCCATCGCTGCTGAAAGGCACCGCCGCGCAGGTTCATGCGCAGTTTGAAGCGCTCCATCAGAACTTTGGCATTGATGAATTCATCATTGATACACCGATCGTCGATGCCGCAGCGCGACGAAACTCGCTGGAACTGCTGGCGACCCATCATCTGATCGCGGCCTGAAACGTGTAGCGGAGGTTTACCTTGAAGCCAAATGAAGCACAGCTGATTGAATGGCGTCGCGAATTGCACACCTGGCCGGAACTGTCCGGCAAAGAGTTTGCCACCACCCGACGCCTGCGTGAATGGTTGCAGAATGCCGGCATCAGGCTGCTGGAGACGGCGCTGGAAACCGGCGTTGTGGCGGAAATTGGCGAGGGGGAACCGCTGATTGCGCTACGTGCGGACATCGATGCGTTACCGATTTTTGAAACCAGCGGCGTGCGTTTTCACTCGCGGGAAGCGGGGGTGATGCACGCCTGCGGTCATGACCTGCACAGCGCGGTGATGCTTGGTGCCGCGCTGGCGCTGAAGGCCAATGAAGCGCAGCTGAAAGGCCGGGTACGCATCCTGTTTCAACCGGCGGAAGAGATCGCCGTCGGGGCAAAGCAACTGATCGCCGCCGGACTGCTCGACGGCGTGCAGGCGATTTTCGGCATGCATAACGAGCCGGGCTTACCGGTCGGCACCTTTGCCACCCGCAGCGGTGCGTTTTATGCCAATGCCGACAAATTCATTATCCGGGTAACCGGCAAAGGCGCGCACGCCGCCCATCCCGAACAGGGCGTTGATGCGATTGTCGTCGCCAGCCAGATTATTCAGGGGCTGCAAGGGCTGACCAGCCGCAGCTTCAATACCCTCGACAGCCTGGTGCTGAGCATTACCCGCATTGACGGCGGAAAAACCTGGAACGTGCTGCCGGCGGGCGTCGAGTTTGGTGGCACCGCGCGTACCCACGATCTGAAGGTGCGTGCAGAGCTGGAAGCCCGCGTGCGCCAGCTGGTGGAAAGCTACGCGCTGGCCAGCGGCGCTGAAGCCACCCTGAGCTGGCATGCCGGTCCGCCGGTACTGGTGAACGATGCGGACTGGGCGCAGTTCAGCGCGGAAGTCGCTGAGCAGGCCGGTTACCGGGTGCTGAATGCCGATTTGCATCTGGGTGGCGAAGACTTCGCCTTCTATCTGCAACAGGTGCCTGGCGCGTTTGTCAGCATCGGCAGCGCCAGCGAATATGGCCTGCATCACGGCAGCTTCAATCCTGACGAGGCGTCTATCGCCCCGGCCGCACACTATTTCGCGCTACTGGCGCAGCAGGCGTTGCAACAGCTTAACGCCCGATGTTGTCCGCCCCTGACCGAAACGCACTAAATCCCCGATTAACGCCTTAGCGGGAGGATCACCTTCCTCCCGTCCGGCACCGCTATCGCTAAAAAAAGAGAGAACATCATGACCCGTAGACAGCTTCGACTGGGCACTATTCTGCACGGCGCATCTGGTAATATGTCCGCATGGCGCCATCCGGCGGCGCAGGCTGATGCCAGCATCAACATCGACTACGCCAAAAAAATCGCCCGTAAAGCCGAGCAGGGCAAGCTGGACTTCCTGTTTGTCGCCGACGGTCTGTTTATCAACGAGAAGTCGATCCCGCACTTCCTTAATCGCTTTGAGCCGTTAACGCTGTTGTCCGCACTGGCGGGCGCCACCGAGCATCTCGGGCTGGTGGGAACGGTTTCCACCTCTTACAGCGAACCCTTTACCGTCGCCCGGCAGTTTGCCAGCCTCGATCACCTGAGCGGCGGTCGCGCCGGCTGGAACGTGGTCACTTCGCCGCTGGAAGGCTCGGCAAAAAACTTTTCGCGCCAGCAGCACCCGGAACATGCGCTGCGTTACCGCATTGCGGATGAATATTTGCAGGTCGTAAAAGGGCTGTGGGATTCCTGGGAAGAGGGCGCGTTTGTGCGCAACAAGGAGAGCGGTCAGTTCTTCGATCCGCAGAAACTGCACACGCCAAATCATCACGGTGATTTCTTCCAGGTGCAGGGCCCGCTGAACATTGAACGCACGCCGCAGGGCCGTCCGGTGATCTTCCAGGCCGGCGCGTCTGAAGATGGCCGCAAGCTGGCCGCCCGCCATGCGGATGCCATCTTTACCCATCAACCGACCCGTGAAGAAGCGCAGGCCTTTTATCAGGATGTGAAGAAGCAGGTGGTGCAGAACGGCCGTCAGGCGGACGAGCTGCATATCTTCCAGGGCGTCAGCGTGATTGTCGGTAACGATGCGCAGGACGTTGAGGATCAATATCAGGCCACCGCCGCGCTGGTGTCGATCAAAGATGCACTGAACTATCTGGGGCGTTTCTTCGACCATCATGACTTCTCGCAATACCCGCTGGATGAACCATTCCCCGAACTGGGCGAGATTGGCCAGAACAGCTTCCGCAGTACCACCGATGAGATCAAACAGAAAGCCCGTCAGCACGGCCACACCCTGCGTCAGGCCGCGCTGGAATCGGCCACGCCGCGTCCGCTGTTCCACGGCACGCCGGAGCAGGTCGCCGACGGCTTGCAACTGTGGTTCGACAGCGAAGCGGCGGATGGCTTCATCATCAACGGCGGTACGCCGGATACCTTTGAACGCTTTGTCGATCGCGTGGTGCCGATCCTGCAGGCAAGAGGCCTGTCACGCAGCGAGTATCCCGGCAAAACCCTGCGCGACAGCTTTGCCCTGAAAAATCCCCTTAATCAGTTCGCTATATAATAAGAGCCTGAACAATGCAGAAAACTCATACCCTCATCGCGTTACTGTTACTGGCCGCCAGCGGCAGTAGCCTTGCAGATACCACTAACGTGGCGGTTAACGGTCAGCGCGTCAGTCTTGAAGCCAATAAAACCCCGGTCAATACCGAAAAAAATCCGCAGGCGGTCTCGGCATTACCGGCCGGATTCCGCCCGGCGGTTCCCGGTTCCTTTACCGTGGCGGTGGCAGCGCTGAATTCGCCGCCGCTGACGGTGTTCTCCGATGACAACAAAACCCTGCTCGGCAGTGAAGTGGATATCGCCCGTCTGGTGGCCGACAGCCTCGGCCTGAAGCTCAACGTGGTGCCGACTTCCTGGGAAGACTGGCCGCTGGGCGTGGCTTCCGGCAAATATGATGCGGCGATCACCAATATTACCGTCACCAAAGAGCGTAAAGAGAAGTTTGATTTCGCCACCTACCGTAAGGACTCGCTGGGCTTCTACGTCAAAACCAGCAGCCCGATTAAATCGCTGAGCAAAGCGGAAGACATCGCCGGCCTGCGCATCATCGTCGGTTCCGGCACCAACCAGGAAGCGATCCTGCTGGCCTGGGATAAAGAGAACCAGGCGAAAGGGCTAAAGCCGTTTACCCCGGTCTATTCCAAAGATGATGCCGCCCAGACGCTGGCGCTGCAGTCCGGCCGCGCGGATGCCTATTTTGGCCCGAACGTGATTGGTGCCTGGAAAGCGGCGCTGACCGGTAAAACCCGACTGGTCGGCAGTGTCGATGGCGGCTGGCCAAAGGCGGCGCATATCGCGGTGACGCTGAAAAAAGGCAGCGGCCTGGTCGATCCGGTGAATATCGCCCTGAATGGCGTGATGAAGAACGGCGACTACCAAAAGGTGCTGAATCGCTGGGGAGAAGGGGTTGAAGCTATCGACCATTCCGAAATCAACCCACCAGGATTAGGCGACTAAGGAGCCCGCAATGACTCACAGACAATTCCGCGATGTCTCGCCGGAGGCCCCTGAACTGCAACCGATCCTCACCGGGTTGTTTGGGGAATATGCCGCGCGCTACGGCGATTACTTTAGCAGTCTGAAAGAGGTGGAGCTGACCGAGTGGTATCTGCCGCCACAGGGGCTGTTTATCGTGCTGGAGAGTGATGGCGAGATCATCGCAATGGGCGCGTATAAGCCGTATGACGCGCAGACGGCTGAGCTGAAACGCATCTGGACGCGCAGCGATCTGCGTCGTCAGGGGCTGGCGCTGATCGTGGTCAAAGAGCTGGAGCGCCGGGCGATCCTCGCCGGCTACAGCCGCTTTTTCCTCACCACCGGATTCCGTCAGCCCGAAGCCGTGCGCCTGTACAGCGGCCATGGCTACGTGCCGCAGTTCGATCTGAGTGGCGATCTGGAGCGTTACAGCCAGCCGCCGCATGACGGTCGTCTGCGTTTTATTAAAGTGGTCGATGCTGACCGCATCGCCCAGGCCAGTTAAGGAGTGAGCATGGACAAGCAGCTGGAAGTGGTACCGGCCCGGTACCCGGGGCGCATTATCGGGGCGGTGGTCGCCCTGTTTATTCTTGCCGGTGTGGTGCAGTCGGTGGCCTTCAACCCGCGCTGGGAATGGGGGGTGTTTGCCCGCTGGTTCTTCGATCCGGTGATCCTGCACGGGTTGGGGCAGACGCTGCTGCTGACCCTGTTAGGCACGGTGTTCAGCCTGGCGTTCGGCGGACTGCTGGCGCTGGCCAGGCTCTCTTCCTCCTGGTTGTTGAGCAGCCTGGCCTGGGGCTATATCTGGCTGTTCCGTTCGCTGCCGCTGATTGTGGTGCTGATCATTCTGTATAACTTCTCGTACCTGTACGAAACCCTGTCGGTCGGCGTGCCCTTTACCAGCCTGTCGTGGGGGCATTTCCAGACCATTAACGTGCTCGGTCAGTTCCCGGCCGCGGTGATTGGCCTGACGCTGGTGCAGGCGGCGTACAGTGCCGAAATCATTCGCGGCGGTTTCCTCGGCGTGGATTTTGGTCAGCACGAAGCGGCGTCGGCGCTCGGCTTATCGGCTTTCCGCCGTACCTTCCGTATCATTTTACCGCAGGCGTTACGCGCCATTATTCCGACCGCCTTTAACGAAATTATCAGTCTGGCGAAGGGCACCGCGATGGTGTACGTGCTGGCGATGCCGGAACTGTTCTACACCATTCAGATGATTTACAACCGCAATCAGGAAGTGATCCCGCTGTTGATGGTGGGTGCTGCCTGGTATCTGATTATCACCACCGTGCTGTCCGTGATCCAACATAACGTGGAAAGCTGGCTGGCGCGCAGCGTCACCCGCGAACCTAAACCGTCACGCTGGCGTCAATGGCGTACCCGCGTCACGCCTGTTACCCCGTCAGAGGAGATCGTTCATGTCAGAAGCCATTGATTACCGCAACGTCAATGCCACCGGCGCCATCAGCATTACCGGCGTCAGCAAAAGCTTTGGCCAGCATAAAGCGTTGAACGACGTCTCGCTGGAGCTGGAACCCGGTTCGGTTACGGTGATCCTCGGCCCGTCGGGCTCCGGGAAATCCACCTTGCTGCGCTCGATTAACCATCTGGAGCGGGTCGACGAGGGCTTTATCCGCATCGATGGCGACTACATTGGCTATCAGCAGCGGGGAGACAAGCTGTATGAACTGAAGGAGAAGGCGATCCTGCGCCAGCGCATCAACGTCGGCTACGTGTTCCAGAACTTCAATCTGTTTCCCCATCTGAGCGTGCTGGAGAACCTGATTGAAGCGCCGATCGCCCATCGTCAGCTGTCAAAACGCGATGCGATTATTCGCGCCGGTGAGCTGCTGGATATTGTTGGCCTGCGTCACAAGGCCGATGCCTGGCCGCGCCATCTCTCCGGCGGCCAGCAGCAGCGCGTCGCCATTGCGCGGGCGCTGATGCTGAATCCGCGGGTGATGCTGTTTGACGAGCCGACCTCGGCGCTGGATCCGGAGCTGGTCAGCGAAGTGCTGGACGTGATCAAGAAGCTGGCGCGGTCCGGCACCACGCTGGTGATCGTCACCCATGAGATTGGCTTCGCCCGTGAAGTGGCGGACCATGTGGTGTTTATGGACGAGGGCAAAATCATCGAGCAGGGCAGCAGCACCCAGGTGTTGAACAATGCCCGTCATGAACGAACGCGCCGTTTCCTCGCTCGCGTGCTGTAAGGAAGGGACCAGATGATCAAAGCAAACCCATTATGGCAATACAGTCTGCTTGCCGCTTCGTTTGCCAGCGTGGCCTGGCTCAGCAGCGTTCCCGCCACCGCGGCTGAAAAACTGGACGTGTTGAAGAACGAAACGCCGATTGACGCGCCAGCGAACCCGGAAGCGATCGGCAAGATCCCGACGGGATTTCATTTTATCGAACCGGGATATCTGACGGTGGCGACCTCAGCCACCAATTCGCCGCCGCTGGCGTTGCTGGCGTCCGACAATAAAACCCGCATTGGCAGCGACCCGGATATCGCCCGCTTATTAGCCGACAGTCTGGGCTTAAAGCTGCGACTGGTGCCGGCTTCGTGGGAGGACTGGCCATTAGGGATCGCGGCCGGGCGTTATGATGTGGCGATGTTCAATATTGCGGTTACCGAGGAGCGCAAAAAGAAGTTCGATTTCGCCACCTATCGCTCGGATAACCATGCGTTTTCGGTGAAGGCCAACAGCCCGATCGCCGCCATTAATTCGCCGAAGGATGTCGCCGGTAAGAAGATCATCGTCGCTTCTGGCACCAATCAGGAACGCATCCTGTTGAGTTGGGATCAGCAGAACCGGGAAAAAGGATTGCCCCCGGTCGAGCCGATTTATCTGACCGATGATGCCTCGGCGACGCTGTCGCTGCTCTCCGGCCGCGCTGACGCGATGTTTGGTCCACACTCTATCGCCGCCTGGAAAGTGGCCTCACGCGGGCAAACCAAACTGGTAGGCAACGGCCCATTCCGCGCCTGGGTGGCCGTCACCACCAAAAAGGGCAACGGCCTGGCCCCGGCCTTACAAACCGCGCTGGATGGCACCATTGCCGGCGGGCAATATCAACAGGTGCTACAACGCTGGGGCGAGCAGGACGAAGCCATCAGCCACTCCACGGTGAATCCGCAGGGGATTGTTTACTGAGATAGGTTAGAGGAGGCAGTTGCCTGCAGAAGGAGAATCCTCACTGTATTTCAGTTTGTACACAGTTTATACTGTGAGGTTAGATTAACGGAGGTTCTCCATGAAAAACTCTCCCCAGATAAATGCACAAATACTAAACTTGCACGCGCCAGCGGTTCGTTTAGCAGGGACACGTCGTCAAAAAGCTGAGCAGCTTATGGATATGTTTGACGATGCTGAAACAAGGATCAAGAGAGAAAAAGAAGACCGTGGCGATAGAGAAGCGTTTCGTATCAAGGGTTGATTATTCTGTTGATTTCGCCTACGCCAGTACTCTCTTAGGCTACGGCTCTGAGAAACCACGCCGTGCTTTTCGCGAACGGTATTGCAAAATACAATGACGTCATGATGCGTGACTTGCGACAGGCTAATTCTACAATCCTCTCAATCCGCAGTAACACAACCGGCGACGATTCTCCGGAAGAAACCCCATAATTCCAAATCCTCTCACCTTGGCTGGTTTGATTTCCACAGACAACGCCTGCCGTGATTTTCTCACCTAAAGCCAAATTTATTTTAAAATCCCCTGCATGATTCTACAAAGGCGGATGATTAACAGCCCCGGCAGCTCCCGCTTCAGCACCTCTTCTCCGGCATATCTGCCCACCGCATAACGGATGCAGATATCCTTATTTCCGTTCGCTGAGGGGATGCGGTAAATCTGGTGTCACAGAACGAATAATCCTTTAGGAGATGATGATGAGCAACTGGTTAACTCGCCTGTTTGGGCAGATCGCGAACGGGCAAACCGATGAAATGGCCGATCACAATCCAATCTCAGAACGCGTGTTTGAGTCGATTATTCCTGTCGCCGGCATGTATGGCCTGGATTTTGGCAATTTCGATCCGAGATGGTTTGCTAACGCCGAATCGCAATAACCCCGCAGGTGGGGCACTGCTGAGGACACAGATCGGGATCGTCCGTGTAGCGTAATGAATGAACGTCGAAACCATCACCGTGAGGTGAAGGAGTATGTTGAAAGTAGGGTCGTGTGTTGAGGTTTGCTGTAGTTTTGCACTAATTGTGTTGCCGGGGCAGGCTTTCTGCCCCGGTTTTTTCATGCTTTATTTGCCAATCTGCTTCAAAATTAACGCCAGCTCGTCACGCTGTTCGCTGTTGATTTCACGCGCTGCCGAGTAACCCGCGTTTTGTAAAATCATCTCGTTTAATCCCACCAGCCAGTCATAAATATACCAGGCCGCGTAATTGTTCGGTTTCAGATCCAGTTTGGTCAGGCGCTGGCCGGGGCCCAGGCTGGCGGTCTGCGTTTCCGGTTTGGCGAAAATCGGCTTTCCACGGTTGATCTTGCTCTGTGGACGATCCGCTTCCGGCACATGCTGGAATCCCAACCAGGCAACAAAATCACCCATCACGCTCAGCGCGCGGGAAACCTGACGATCGGCCATCATTTCAACCGGCGTGCCTGACGCGTCATGATCGGTCAGCTTTTTCACCAGCAGGGCTTCAATATCTAAACGGATGCTGGCGGTCACCAACTCTTCGGTCAGCATCTCCAGCGTCGGCTTGGTCACGCCCAGCAGCTCCAGCAGCGGCCCCTGGTCCGGCAATTGACGCAGAATATTGATCCAGTGGCGATACACCTGCTGGGCAAATTCGGCTTCCGGCTCTTCGGCGACGTGTTGCTCTTCCGCATTCAGCAGTCCGGCCACCGGCTCATCGCTCAGCAAATCGATGCTCATGCCGATGCCAAACGGGTCATCTTCACTTAACGCATATTCTTCCACCAGCGGACGCTCGCCGGGATTCTGACGCTGCAGGAACAGGTGACGCAGGGTTTCACGCGCAGGCAACAACCTTTCCAGCAGCTCGCCATGCACGCCGGTTCTCGCCTGCAAGGATTTCAGCAGGCTTCCGGCAATGCGCAGACGCGCCTGCGGCTCTTCTTTTTCGGAGGCCAGATACCAGCGGCCCAGCAGGTTTTCTGCCAGTTCACGACGGATTTCCGCGCTTTGTTCCTGCAATCTTTCCACCTTGGCTTCACGACGGATCTCGGTCATCAGCCAGCCCGCCATGCGCTTAACGCCTTTTTCATCCATCGCCAGCATCGATCCCCAGACATCGCCCGGATTACCGACATAACGCTGCACGGCAGCATCAAAGTTCTGTCCACGGGTGATGCGCTGATCGAACGGCGTCAGTGCCCAAATCAGGCCGGGCTTGCGGCGGCTGCGCACCTGGGTATTTTCGCCCTGAGTCTGCTTCACCCAGTTATCCAGCACGCGGCCGACGGTGCGGGTCTCCGCGCGGTGCCCGACGGCGCTGCACACCATCAGCAGGTTAACATCCTGATGCTCTGCGGCACGGGTTAACAGGAAAGGGCGCTTGGCGGTCATAAAGGCCAGCGCCAGCTCATGGTGTTCATCATCGGGCAGCACCGCAGGCTGCTCGAAGCCCGGATAATCCAGCATATCGACCTGCTCGAACAGGCTCTCACGCGGGGCGCTGTACAGCGGCATCAGCACTTCGCGGCCTAATAGCGCCAGCTCGGCCAGCGGCAGATTGACCGGCTGCAGGTTGCGGCCGTTATGCTGAGGCACCACCTGAATCACGCGATCCGACGAGGCGTTGAAATAACGCAGGCCGTTGCTGTTCAAAATACTCAGTGACGCATCGTTCAGCGCCGCCAGCGGAGCCAGCACGCGAGGCACGCAGGAGACATGATGCAGCACGTGCGCCAGCTGGCGATAAAGGGCGGTCAGCCCGCGATCTTCATTCCATAACAGCGAGAACAGGCGGGCACGATCGTCGACGCCGAGCATCGGTGCCAGTTCAATCGCCAGCGGCCAGAAGTGGGTTTCCAGCGCTTTACCGGAATACAGCTGCGAGGTGGCAAGGCGATCCCACAAGGCCACCACGTCCTGGCGGCTCATGCCCTCGATGGCCTCTGGCTGACGGTACATCGACACCGTTTTCAGCCGTTCAGAAATCTGCTGCTCGTCGAGCACCGCCGGTTGATCGCCGCTGCGGCGTGACCAGACGTCGGCCAGAATAGCGACCAGCTCTGCTTCACTTAACAGCGCCAGCTGCACCGGCCACTCGTTATCAACGCGAACCTGCTGACCGCTGTAGCGAACCACCATGGTGCCGGTCAGCTGTTGCGGATTCAGCACGCTGTAGTCGATGACCGTATTGCCCAACGCTATCTCGGTTTTGCCTTTTTCACTGGCCGCCAGGGAGGTGATCAGATAGGACTTTCCCGCCTGCGACAGGCCGAAAAAGCCAATCGCGCACTCTTTACCGGCGGCTTCCAGCAGGTTAGTGGCTTTATTCAGCTGACGCTGCAGCCGCACGCTCAGGCGATCGGCTTCCATATTCAGGCGCGGCGAGGTTTCGCGTGCGCTTTCCAGCCAGCTGACCGAACGCTCGATGCCTTTGGCCAGCGTTTCCAGTTTTTTGCCGAAGGTGCCGGACAGCTGTTTTGGCGTCAAAGGTTTCATTTCTTGTATACGCTCCCGCTGTCGATCCAGTAATGGGTTAATCCCGATCCGCTGCTGGCTAAGGTGTTCAGCTTCAGGCGTAAATGTTCCAGCGGAACCTGGGTGCCATCATCGAGCGTGGCGTCCGCAATTTCAAAGCGTTCCGGGCCAAAGTCGCCAGATTCTTTAGCGACAGCAAGTTTAATTTTCAGCACCTTGTCGCCGGCCACGCTGCGCGCCAGCTGGGGATCGGCTATGTGCAGAGTGTAAAGCGGCGAGGCGGGCCAGCGGTCATTATCCAGCTGACGGAAGCCCAGCGTCAGGGCACCGCGCACCTGGAAACGCTGACGGGAATCGAGGCTGAACTTCTCATCATCCAGATCGATATCGCCATACCAGACGTTATCGCTGCTCAGCGCGACGTTGCTGTCCAGCATCCCCAGATAGCGGATGGTCGAATAGGGCTGGAAGTCACCGGCTTTGAACCAGAAGTTCGCCAGACGTAAATCCAGCGACAGCAGGCAGAGCATCGCCCCGACGGCGGCGGTAGATTTAGGGTTCTCAATGCGGCCCTGTTTGTTAAACGGATACCAGTCGTTGGTGTGGTAACCGTCCAGCGACAGAATACGGCTGACCGGCAGCGGCTGAAGGTGGCGGAACAGCGCCTGCACGCCTGGGAAGCGTGAAGGGCGGCCGGTAAGCAGCAGCACATCGCAATCATACACCGCCACCACTTCCGCCATCGAACGCAGGCTGTGGGTGATGTTCATGCGCGGTGAAAGGAACTCGGCGTGCAGCTTGCTCAACTTGACGATCAGCGGCACGCGCAGAATATCAAACTCATCGGCTTCACCCGGCAGCTCGCGCTGGATTTCCCGGTTGATGTAATCCAGCAGCTTGCTGGTCGGTGGCAGCGCCAGCAACTCTTCAAAGCGGGCATCCACTTCGGCATTCAGATCCAGCGGATCGAAGCGCTCGTAGGCTTCCAGAATCGCCTGGCCGACCGGAATAAACACCTGCAACGTGACCTGCTGACGCAGCGTGGAGTGCCCATCCAGACGACCTTCATGGCCGAACAGCCGGGTCATTACGCCTTCCGGGTTGACCATCCCCGCCTGCTTGAACGCCGCCTGTAGCGCAGGCAGGACATACAGCTGGATCACGTCAAGTAAGATATCGTCACCGGCCAGCTTAAAGCCTTCGCGGAACAGCAGGCGCGGCATGATTTTGACGTTGTTGCCGACGCCATCATCCAGACGGTACTGGGTGATCGCCAGGTCCGTGGTGCCGCCGCCGATATCAATCGAGGCGATGCGCAGGGTTTTGCCAACCGGCTCATCCGCCGCGCGGGCGCGATCCGGGCGTGCCATGCTGACAAAGAAGGCTTCCGCACGGCCCCCAAAGTTCACCTGGGTTTCATTGTAGAGATAGACCATCTGACCACAGGTGGCTTCATCCCACTCCATCTGCACTTCCGGCACCGGCACCAGGCTTTTGGCCTTGTCTTTGGCGCTGGTAAAGTCGTCATCTGCCGGGTGCCAGCCCATCGCTTTCCACACCAGCGCAATGGCTTCGTGCATCCGGCGGCGGAAAATTTCCCGCTCGGGTTTCGGCATCGCCGACGGTAGCGTCAGGATGATGTTGCGTAACTGGCGCGGCGCGCTGCTGTGCAGCATTTTCTGGCGCTGGATGGCACTGTTCATCTGCATCAGGGCCTGGGCCAACAGTTCAGACAGCATAAAGCTCATCACCGAGCTGCGGCTGTACTGCGGCAGGAACACCGGCAGACGTTCATCAAACGGCTGGTTATACAGCGGCTGGCCTTCATCGTTAACCAGATTAGTCATCGGCGCGGCGGTCGCCAGCGGCTCCTGGGCGGAGTTGCCCGGCGTCCGGCTGAAGCGCCAGCCCGGCGTGTAGCTCTCTTCATCCCACAGGTAACGACGCGGGCTGGAGATGCCGGTGGCGCCTTCGGTGCCGAGACGTTGCAGCGCCAGATGGCTGGCTTCGCGGCCCACGCGGGTGATCGACGGCCAGATAAAGGCGTCATCGCGGCCGCTTTCCACCGAGAAGTTCTGTTTGCCAAAGGTGGCCTGGGCAAACTCCACGCGGCTTTCAAACAGCTCGTTAAACAGCTGATGCGGTTCGCTCAGGTTGCGCAGATGCAGTTCGTAGGTGTGCTTGAGGCCATGATGATCGTCAACATGCTCTTCCACCATAATGCCGCAGGTGTGCGAGTTGCCAACATCAAGGATCAAGTCCACCGGGATCGCCGGTTCCTGCAGGGTGGCGGCGCTGATTTTCAGCTCTGGCAGGTTCAACTGCTCACCGAGCAAATGCAGGACATTCAGGTAATGCGCCTGATATTCGAACTCGCGCAGGGCGGCACGAATATTGACCTGCGGGCGATCTTCCACGCTGGCCGCCTGCTGACTGAACACTTCACGCAGCCAGCCGTCAATCCAGGTGTGGTCGAGGAATTCGCCCAGTTCGTTACTGCGATGTGCCAGCGCAAAGCTGACGCCATTTTTGACGTCGCTTTCGTTCAGCGCCAGCGACTCATCTTCGCCTTCGGCCCAGACACGGGTTTCAAAGGCCAGGCAGACGCGGTGCGAGTTGCCGTTCTGATCCGGCTTATCAAGGGCGATAATCTGCATGCGCGCCCAGTTGTCCGGGCCACCAATAAAGGTGCGCGGCGGATTAAAGCGCAGGAACGGCAGCGGCAGCCAGATACCGTTCAGCAGCGCAAGGGATTGCGCCAGCGGGAAGCTGAACTCCGGCTTCACCACTTCAGGCGCGGTGCCGGCGTTCACCGGCAGCATATATTTGCCGTTTTGCGTGTTGAAGTTCAGACGCAGCAGCGGGCCGTTGGCGGTCTGGCGGACAAATTTGCCCGGCAGATCGGCGTCCAGCTCAGGCGTCAGCGCAAAGTCGAGGAACTGAATGCCACTGTTCTGAATCAGCGTCATATTCGGTTTAAAATCAGCGATCGTTGCCAGCATCATCATTTACTCTCGCGCTTCATCGTCATCGGTAACACCGTATTGGCATCGTACTGTCCGCTGCATTCGGCTGCGCCAGTCAGGCCTTGTTTACATACCAGGTCCGGCATCTGATAGCGCGAACCGTCACTGCATTTGGCTTTGGTGCGGCTGTTGATCACCAGGTTGCCGGATTTCATCAGGCCGGCATACACATCAACGCGGCACACGATGCCATCGCCCATGGTCATTTTTGCCACGCCTTTGCCGGCTTTCATCTGATAGCGCAGGCTCGGTGGCTTGCCGGTGATCGGGTTCTTGCCGCCAACAATCACGCGCCACTGGCCGTCAAGGAATTTGGTTGAGCCCAGCTTCACCGCATTGGCAGGCAGCACCAGGTCATCTTTCTGCGCGGGTGGCAGGTCGGCGACCGGTTCAGCGGGTTGTTCTGCCGCTGTTGTCGCAGGCGTCGCGTCAACCGGGGCAACGGTTGAAGGGGCGACCGGCAGCGCAGGCTTCACGTCGGCAGGCGTTTGTGGTTTAGCGGCTTCAGGCGCGGCAGTTGGCTGAGGTGCGGCAGCGGGCTGAGGTGCAACGGCGGGCGTTGTGGCTGTCGCTTCAGGCTGTGTCTGGGCTTCTGGCTGCGCTTTCGTCGCTTCAGGCGCGGTCGGTTTCACTTCCGCCGGCGTGGCGGTTTTCGCCGTATCCGGTTGGGAAACACAGCCTTTTATCTGCACGCCAAAGGCAATCAGCAACGCGGCAGCCGGCACCATCCAGCCGTAGCGGATCAGCTTGTTTTTCGCGGCAGGGGATGTCACCGGCGGTTGCGCTTCTACGGCTGCAGGGGGGGCATCCACCGGGGCTTCCGGTAATAAAGGCGTCACGGCAACCGGCTCGGGCAGCACGTCGGGGGCGGCGGCAACCGGAGCAGGAACGATAACCGGGGCCACGGCGGTAACCGTGGGGATCGTCGCGGTCATTTTGGAGAGATTCAGCGGCGGCTCGTCCTCTTCCACGGCGCGCAGGCAATCCAGTGCATCCTGACGGGATTTTTTATCCAGGCTGACGAAGCCCCAGAAGGTCAGCACCGGTTTGCCGCCCACCAGATAGACAAAGTTCTGGTCGGGGAACTGCAGCGCCTTGGCGAGCAGGGCACCGAACAGCTTCTGGCTGGTTTTTTCTGACTGCTGCGCTTTCTGGCACATATCCGCAACGGCCTGCTGGCAGGCGATCAGCTGGTTCAGCGCATGGCTGCGGGAGCTTTCGCTCGCGGCGGCCCAGGAGGTGACCTTTCCGGAAATCGGTGAGTACCAGTCAAGGCGATCGCCGGCATCGTTAGGCTGAGGGATAGCCAGGCAATCAGCAATCTGAGGTTGTTTCCTGAGGCGCAGCGTTTCGCGCAGTTGCAGGGCTGACAAATAAACGGGCTGACCGTTCTCGCCAAGAGGCAGAACCGCATCCAGACTTCCGCTGCGTAAGAATGATTTTGCCACGCAAAAAGGACCTTCTAGTCAGAAGTGGAAAGTAAACTATTCTCCAGTGTTGCCGATAGTGTAGTTGAATTTGACTTAAGGCTAAGGCGGAAATAAGAGGGTAAACAGGTGATTACTTTCGCAATGGGATGCGCGAAAGGCCGTGCCGAATCGGGTGAAAATTCACGGTGGCCATCCATGGCCGGGGGGACTCCTGCCGGTTAACCGTTTACTCGCCGGCGAAACGGGCGTACAGCCTGTCCAGATCGTGCCATTCCTCAATGCGATGCTGGTCGATCAGCAGGAAGCGATTGCAGCTTGAGGCGATCAGCTCCCGGTCGTGACTGACAATCAGCGCGGCACCCTGATAGTTGCCTAACGTAGCGGCGAGCTGCGCTTTGCCTTCCAGATCCAGATGGTTGGTCGGCTCGTCGAGCAGCAGCAGGGAATAACGCGCCAGCGAGAGGCCGACAAACAGCAGCCTCGATCGCTCGCCGCCGCTCAGCGTACTGACCGCTTGCTGATGCCGTACCCACGAAAATCCGGCGCTGATTAACGCCATTTTCCGCTGTTCGCTGGTCATCGGGGCAAAATGCGCCAGCGCATCGCTCAGGCTTTCACGCTCATCGAGCTGCATTAGCCGCTGATCGTAATAGCCCACCTCAACGCGGGGATGAAACACCAGCCCGTCACGCGGGTGCGAAAGTCCCTGCCAGACGGTGCGCAGCAGAGAGGATTTACCGCCGCCGTTGGCGCCGATAATCGCCACGCGATCGCCACTTTTGACCTTCAGACTGTTGACGGTAAATAGCCGCGGAGAGCCAACATCGGCGGAAATCGCCGCATTGTGTAGCTCAATAAGCCGATCGGCAGGCAGTGCTTCGCCCTGTAGCGTCAGCCGCCATTTCGATCCTTCCGTCAGCAGCGTTTGCTCATCCCGGAGCTTGTCGACGCGCTTCTCCATCTGCTTAGCCTTGCGGGACAAATCCTCGTTATCGTAAACCTGTCCCCATACCGCCAGCCGTTTCGCGCTTTTCGTCACCCGATCGATTTCACGCTGCTCGGCCTGATTGCGTAACGCATCGGTTTCATCCCGCAGGGCCAGTTTCGCCAGCGCCTGGCTACAGGGCAAGTGAAAGCTGTGCAGCTGCTGGTCACGCATAATCCAGCTGCGATGAGTGACGCGATCCAGCAGATAGCGGTCATGGGACACCAGTACAAAACTGCCGTGCCAGCTTTTCAGAAACTGCTCCAGCCACAGTAGCGTCGGCAAATCCAGGTGGTTGCCCGGTTCATCAAGCAGCAATAAATCCGGCTGTAGCATTAACGCTCTCGCCAGCAGCAGACGCGTATGCTGTCCACCGCTGAGGGTATCAACCTGTTGTTGCCAGACCGCTTCGTCAAAGCCTAAGCGGTCGAGCATTACCTCGGCCTGCCAGCGATCGCTTTGACGTTCGGCGGCGGGAAGTTGGGCAACAACCGCGTCAATCAACGTCGATTGGGTCAACGCGGCGGGAAGGTGCTGTTCGATATGCGCCATCAGACAATGACTGGCTTTAGTCACCGAACCGGAAACAGGCTCGATATCGGCGGAAAGCAGATGCAGAAGGGTGCTTTTGCCACAGCCGTTATGACCAATCAGGCCAATGCGATCGCCGCGTGAAAGCGTCAGGGAAACCCGATCCAACAGCGGACCAAAGGCGTTATCAAAACAGAGTGATTGTGCAGAAAGTAATGTGCTCATTGCTTAATCCAGAGTTGCAGGCAAAAGCATGCCCGTCGTCATAAAAAGCAGACGACAACCCGGAAAGCCGGAGGGAAGGGAAAATCAGTATGTAGCTTCGCTCAAGCTCAGGTCATCGCCGCAGGAAAGCGGATTAGCCTGAGCAGCCCAAATACCAAAAGTACGTGAAAATAAATTCATTTCACAATACTGCATGGGGGCCTCCTTACTATAGGTTAAGGGTTAAACGGTGCCCGAAGTATAGCCATGAAATCAACAGGGTTTCAAATCGCATTGAAAATAATCAGAAAAACCCCTTCTAAAGATGCCTCTCAATTACAGCTTAAATTTCCGCCAAATCTGCCGATAGTGTACTTGTGACGAATACCATAAATATGACAATAAGGTTACAACATGATTAGCACGATTAAATCCGGGGTTTTATCACGTGTTTTCTATAACAATACCCGTCATTCAAAAGCGACATTAAGTTCGCTGAACGACGCCATTGCGATGATAGAATTCACGCCCGAAGGCACCATCTTGAATGCCAATGCGCTGTTTTTAGAAAAGATGGATTACGAGTTGCACGAGGTGATTGGACAGCATCACCGGATGTTTTGCCCGCCATCGCTGGTCAGTTCGCCGGAATATGCCCACTTCTGGCAACGGCTGAAACGGGGCGAAAGCTTCAGCAATAAATTCCTGCGCATGGCCAAAAACAGTCGTCCTTTATGGCTGGAGGCCAATTACGTGCCGGTGCTGGACCGCAGCGGTCGGGTGATCAAAATCGTTAAGCTGGCCTCGGACATCACCGACCACATTCTGGATGCGCAGGAACAGCGGGCGATGACCAATGCGATTAACCGTTCAATGGCGGTGATTGCCTTTAACCTGCGCGGCCAGGTGCTGCGCGCCAATGACAATTTCCTGCAAACCATGGGCTATCAGTCCCATGAAATTATCGGCAAAAATCACAGCCAGTTTTGTACGCCTGAGCTGGCGAACAGCCGGGAATACGCCGAGTTCTGGAAAAAACTGCGCCGTGGCGACTTTGTTTCCGGGCAGTTTGCGCGCATCAATAAGCAGGGCAAAACCATCTGGCTGCGCGCCACCTACAACCCCGTATTCGACGAAAACAATCAGCTGTATGAAGTGGTGAAGTTTGCCACCGACGTGTCACCGCAGGTGCTGAAAAACCAGCAGGAGCGCGAAGCCGCCGAGCACGCCTATCAGGCCGCGCTGGAAACCAGTGAAAATACCCGCGTTGGCGTGACGGTGATTGAAAACAGCGTGCGCAAAATGAATGAAATCGCCAGCGAGCTGCGCAAAGTCTCCAACGATATTAACGGGCTTAGCTCGCAGTCGGCGCAAATTGGGGTGATTGTCGAAACTATCCGCTCGATTGCCAGCCAGACCAACCTGCTGGCGCTGAATGCGGCGGTGGAAGCCGCCCGCGCCGGCACCCATGGCCGCAGCTTTGCGGTGGTTGCCAATGAGGTACGCAGTCTGGCGGCCAATATTCATACCGCCAGTCAGGAGATTTCCGGCGTGGTCGATCGCAACCACGAGTTAGCGGCGATTGCGCAGAAGAACATCTCTGCAAACCTGGTGCGTGCTGATGAAGGTGTCCATCTGGTGCGTGAAGCGGGCAACGTGATCGTCGATATTCAGGCCAATTCCTCGCAGGTTGTCGAAGCGATCGGCCACGTTACCCACAAACTGACGGATTAAGTGGTGGCCGGCCTAAACCTCTGGTTATCGACGCCTCGCGGTTCATTTTGCCACGAGGTTAATTTTCGTGCAGTCTGGTCGATAAAACCACAACAGTTACAATCAGATACAATAGACTGGTCTCTTATGACGCGTTTCGCTCCATGGCAGCCTTGAGCGGTTTGCTAAACTCTCTCAGGTAATTTCAAAAACCGAGGTGAAGAGTGAAAATTAAAAGCTACGCAGCTATGCAAGCCGGACAGGCCCTTGAACTGTACGAATACGAAGCAGGTGCACTGAGTACAGAAGAAGTGGAAGTGGAGGTTGAATACTGCGGCGTCTGCCATTCTGACCTGTCGATGATTGATAATGAGTGGGGCATCTCCAGCTACCCGACCATTGCCGGCCATGAAGTGATTGGTCGCGTTTCGGCACTGGGCGAAGCGGCTGCGGGCAAAGGCCTGAAAGTCGGTCAGCGTGTCGGCATTGGCTGGACGGCGAAAAGCTGTCAGCACTGCGATTCCTGTATCAAGGGTGAGCAGGTCAACTGTGAAAACGGTTCAACGCCGACCATTCTGAATCACGGCGGTTTTGCTGAAAAACTGCGTGCAGACTGGCAGTGGGTGATCCCGCTTCCGGAAAGTCTGGACGTGGCCAGCGCCGGTCCGCTGCTGTGTGGCGGCATTACGGTGTTCAAACCGCTGCTGATGAGCAACATTAACGCCATGAGCCGCGTCGCAGTGATTGGGATTGGTGGTCTGGGCCACATCGCCATCAAAATCCTGCGGGCAATGGGCGCGGAAGTGGTGGCATTCAGCTCAACGCCAGGCAAAAAGCAGTCGATTCTGGATATGGGCGCAGATGAAGTGGTGAACAGCCGCGATCCTGAAGCCCTGAAAGCGCAGGCCGGACGTTTCGATCTGATCCTCAGCACCGTGGCTGTCGACCTTGACTGGAAACCGTACTTTGACGCGCTGGCGCCACAGGGTAAATTCCATACCGTGGGTGCAGTGATGAAGCCGTTCCAGGTCAGCGCGTTCGATCTGATTATGGGCGACAAAGCGGTAACGGGTTCTTCTACCGGTTCTCCGGGCCAGCTGCGCTCTCTGATGAAGCTGGCATCCCGTGCCAATATCGCCCCACAGGTCGAGTTCTTCCCTATGTCGAAAATCAACGACGCGCTGGATCATGTCCGCGCCGGTAAAGCGAATTTCCGTGTGGTTCTGAAAGCGGATTTCTGATACGCGCATAAAAGTTCCTGACATTGTTAACCAGCGCACTGTGCGCTGGTTTTTTATTGTCTGAAGCCGGGCATTCACCCGCTATAATCAGTGTTATTGCACTCACGCACAGCATTCAGTATGTTGTCCGCCATTCTCACCCGGATCAGGACATACCATGACCACTCACTCTTCAAATGACCCAATGCATGGCGTAACCCTTGAAGCCGTCGTTCTCGCTTTAGTGGATCGCTATGGTTGGGCCGAGTTGGCCAACCGCATCAACATCAACTGCTTTAAAAGCGACCCGAGCGTCAAATCCAGCCTGAAATTCCTGCGCCGCACGCCGTGGGCGCGTAAGGAAGTGGAAGATTTGTACCTTACCTCGCTGAATGATAAATCTGCCGCGACCACCCACGACGCGCCACAGCCGCAATCTGCGCCGGTGCCCGATCACAGCGCAACGCACGAGCCGGACATCCTCACCGAAGATCCCTGGGCAAACTGGAAAAAGAAAGACCAGTAAATCAGAGGCTTCTTAGCGCTTAAGGCATGTTCGGGCAAGAGAGCAGGCATCTATGGCTGATACTCTTTCATTCATCATGGCAACGACCTGACGGTCAGCGCTGGTTTATGACGAATAACGAAAGGATTACCCATGAAAGCTGCAATCTACACCTCACCTGGCAAACCTGACGTCCTCCATATTGCGGACGTTGCCGATCCGGTTCCTGCGGATAATGAACTGTTGATTCGGGTTGAAGCGATCAGCATTGAGGGGGGGGATCTGGTAAATCGCCGCGAATTTCCTCAGGAAGACAATGCGGTGATCGGCTATTCCGCCGCCGGTGAAATCGTAAAAATCGGTAAAGACGTCAGCGGATTTAGCCTGGGTCAGAAAGTCACGACCTTCTCGTGGAAAGGCTCCCACGCTGAGTTGCGTGCTGTTCCGGCGGGCAACTGTTTTGTGGTACCGGATGGACTGGATTTGGGCGTGGCGGCCACTATCCCGGTCAGTGCCGGAACGGCGGCATGGGTACTGGAACTGGGCGCGCTCAAGGCCGGACAGACCGTGCTGGTGTTAGGTGCCAGCGGTGGCGTGGGCGTGGCGGCAGTGCAACTGGCGGCGAAGAAGGGCGCACGCGTGATTGGCACCGGCACCCGTGCGGAAAGCCTGGAAAAACTGCGCGAATATGGCCTGTCTGACGCCATCGTCACCGCCGATAAAACCGCCCATGAGCAGGTTCGCGCACTGCTGGACGGCAAGGGCGTCGATCTGATTATCGATAACGTCGGCGGCGATGTATTAAATGATGCGCTTCAGGCGTTGAACGAAGGCGGACGTGCGGTGTTAGTTGGCGTATTCGGTGGCCGCAAAACGCAAATCGATGCCGGACAATTGCTGATGCGCCGTCAAACGGTGATTGGCTGCTTGCTTGGCCCAATTATGGGTGAGCCGGAACCGCGTAAACTGATTGAGCAACTGCTCAACCAGGCGCTTAACGGCGAACTGAACGTGCCGATTGACGCCACCTTCGCCTTCGCCGATGTGGCCGATGCCCATCGCCGTGCAGAAGAGCGCGGCCGCATTGGCCGCGTGGTGATGACCCTTTAGTCAGCCAGATCCTCTTTGGTCAGATAATGTCTCTGCATGCCTCGCTCGGGGAAATCCGGCAGAGACATTTTCAGCGCATAGCCGAGTTTCTGGTAAAACGGCAGCGCCTGGAAGCTCATCGTATCAACCTGAACATGAAGGCAGCCCAGCGTCAGGGCTTCCTGCTCAGCCGCTTGCATCAGTTCACTGCCTAATCCGGATCCTCTGCTGCTTTCACTGACCCACAGATAATCAATGCACAGCCAGGGGCCTCTTTTGGCGGCAATTAACCCGCCGCTCATCTTGCCTTCACTGTCATGGCGGTAAATCCCCACCTCATGCCAGTGGCTGTTGCTGAAAAATTGGCGGTTATATGCGCGAAGCCCATCCAGCAACTCTTCACGATCCTTATCGGTAATTTTATGGCTGACGGTCAGCTTCATTGCGGTTCCTTTTTGCACTGATTTTATGGCGTTATAACACAGTAACCCCTATTCAGATCAATGATCCCACGCTCATTTTTTGCTACTCCTGCTGATGCTCTACCCAGGCCGGTCAGTGAATTCCGGCACCTTCAAGGCTGTTTCAGCCTGTTTTCCAGCAAGGAGTGAATGATAAAAACAATGAAAGCCGCAGTAGTGAAAGCGTTTGGCGCGCCATTAGTGATTGAACAGGTGCCGATACCGGAAGTGGGCCCAGGTCAGCTATTAGTAAAAATTGTCGCGACCGGCGTTTGCCATACCGACTTACATGCGGCTGAAGGCGACTGGCCGGTGAAGCCACAACCACCGTTTATTCCAGGTCATGAGGGCGTGGGATACGTGGTAGCGGTAGGTGACGGTGTCACACATATCAGGGAGGGCGATCGGGTGGGCGTCCCCTGGCTTTATTCCGCCTGTAGCCATTGCGAGCACTGTCTTGGCGGCTGGGAAACGCTTTGCCACGCGCAGCAGAACGCGGGCTATTCGGTCAACGGCAGCTTCGCGGAATACTGTCTGGCCGATGCCAATTACGTCGGCATCCTGCCAGACAATATCGTTTTTAATGAAATTGCGCCGATCCTTTGTGCGGGAGTCACCGTCTATAAAGGGCTGAAAATGACCGATACCAAACCGGGTGACTGGGTGGTGATTTCTGGTATTGGCGGATTAGGCCATATGGCGGTGCAATATGCCGTTGCGATGGGATTAAACGTGGCTGCCGTCGATGTGGATGACGATAAGCTGGCCTTCGCGAAAAGCCTGGGTGCCAGCGTGGTAGCCAATGCCCGACATGTCGATCCGGGTAAAACGTTCCATGACAGTTTTGGTGGGGCACATGCGGTGCTGGTCACTGCGGTCTCACCGAAAGCGTTTGAACAGGCGATTGGCGCGCTGCGTCGCGGCGGCACCATGGTGCTGAACGGGTTACCGCCCGGCACCTTCGATCTGTCGATTTTTAATATGGTGTTAGAGGGCATTACCGTGCGCGGTTCAATCGTGGGAACCCGTAAAGATCTGCAGGAAGCGTTGGACTTCGCCGGGCGTCATAAAGTGGCGGCAACGATCTCGGTTGAACCGCTGAGCAACATTAATGACATTTTTGCCAGAATGCATGCCGGCAAAATAAAAGGGCGCATCGTGGTCGATCTGTCGCTGTAACTGACAGCTAATGGCCCCGCTAGCGGGGCCATTTTATCCGCCTTACCACGGCACCACCTTTCCCTGATAATCCAGATAGTGCAGTCCGCGGCGGCCTTCATATCCCGCCATGGTATTGACCAGTGACGGAATGCTTTCCCCGATGGTTAACCGCGCGCCGGCACCGCCCATATCGGTACGTACCCAGCCTGGCGCCATCAATAGCAGCGTTTTACCGTCATCATTGTGGCGCGCGGCGAAACTGCGCATAAACATATTCAACGCCGCCTTGCTGCCGCGATAGAGTTCGTAATTGCCGTTGGTGTTATTGGTCAGGCTGCCCTGACCGGAAGACATCACCGCCAGGGTTCCGTTTTGCTCCACCAAATCCTGAAACGCTTCGATAAAGCGCATCGGGCTGAGGGCATTGGTGATCATCACGCGAATAAACTCCTCGGTGGACACATCGGCGATAGTTTCCCCGTCCTTGTTTTTCACCCCCGCATTTACGAACAGCATAGTAAAGCGATGTTCGCTGAGGCGTGAGTGCAGATCCTGAACCTCGTCCGGCACGGTGATATCGACGGTTTCCACTTCAAGCGCATGCGGGAACTGCTCTAGGAGCATCTCCAGTTTTTCGGTGGAAGCGCTGCGGCCGGTGGCAACCACCTTGCAGCCGCGTTGCAGATACTCTTCGACCAGCGCGAATCCCAGCCCGCGAGACGCGCCGACGATCAGCACGGTTTTGGCATGTGATAAAGGCATGTTGCTGTTCCTCTTAATAAGGCTTCCGGTCAGGGAAGCGAAGACGTTTGCGTCACTGAGAGAAAGATAGACCCGTTACTGACCGGGCGGAAGACGCAGCATTTGCAGTAATAACCTGCACCAAACGCCTTCCCACCGTTTCCGTTGCATGCCAGGATAGGGCATGACTGAACCCGATCTGAACTTACTTATTGCGCTAGATGTGCTGCTGGCTGAAGTCAGTGTGGCTGGCGCTGCGCGTCGGCTTGGCTTAAGTGCTTCGGCGATGAGCCGCACCCTGAGCCGGCTGCGTGCGGTCACCGGCGATCCGTTACTGGTGCGTGCCGGTCGCAAAATGGTGCTGACACCCTACGCCAACGGCCTGCGCGAACGCACCCATCACGCGGTTTCCGATGCCCGATCGCTGCTGCGACCTTCCTCCAACACCTTGCAGTTAGCCACCCTGACGCGGACCTTTACGCTGCGTACCAATGACGGTTTTGTGGAAACGTTCGGTGCGGCATTGATTGCGGCCGCCGCTGCCGTTGCGCCCGGCGTGTGTCTGCGATTTGCGCCCAAGCCGGAAAAAAGTGCCGAACCGCTCAGGGAAGGGCCGATCGATATCGAGATCGGTGTACTGGGGGAGATGGGGCCGGAGGTGCGGTTGCAGGCGCTGTTCCGCGACCGTTTTGTTGGCGTGGTCAGAAAAGGGCATCCGCTGGCGGCAGAAACCCCCGTCAGCAAAGCGCGTTATGTCTCTTTCAGTCATGTGATCGCGTCACGCCGTGGAAAGCTACGGGGTCCGGTTGATGACGTACTGGCAGAGTCGGGCCTGCAGCGGAAAATTGCGGCAGTGGTACCGGGCTTTTCTGCCGCGCTGGCAGTAGCTGAAGCGTCCGATCTGGTGGCGCTGGTGCCTGCTTCCTGCCTGAACAACGCCATGCTCTCGGGGCGACTGATTGCCTTTGAGCTACCGGTGAAAACGGCAGAGATCACCGTTTCACAGATGTGGCATCCCAGACTGGACGCGGATGCCGCACATCGCTGGCTACGCCAACTGCTGCTGAGCGTTTGTCGGCCGGAAAATACGCTATCAGCCTGAGCTGTGGCATACTGCGTATAATAAACCGTACGGTTCAGTAATTAATAATGCGGTTCCGATCGTTATCGCATCAAGGCTAAACCCGTTTTTAAGGAATAATGATGAGAACACTGACAGAGGAAAAACGTCAGGCAATCATTGTCGCGGCTTCCCAACTTTTCCAGGATGTTGGCTACGAACGCGCCTCAATGAATGAAGTGGCAAAAAGAGCCGGCGGTTCCAAAGCCACGCTGTATAACTATTTCGCCTCGAAAGAAGCGCTTTTTGAAACGGTGGTCCGCCATCACAGCACCCGCTTTTTGACTGAAGCCGCGTTGCAACTGGTGGCAGAAGAAAACGTTGGCCTGAACCTGGAACAACGGCTTATTCAGTTTGGGGAAGGGATGTTGAAGGTGCTGGGCGGTGACAATCAGGCGATGCAGATTTACCGCGTGGTGGTCGGTGAAGCGGGGCATTCTGATATCGGCAACCTTTTCCTCGATGCCGGCATTCGCGAAAGTATGGGCACGCTTGGCCAGGTGATGTCTGAAGCCATGCGGAAAGGTGAGCTGAGTGAAGCCGATCCAATGCTGCGCGCCCAGCAATTCACGTCGTTAATGAAAGCCGAGATAGACGGTTTCATGCTGCAGCGGGAAATTCCTCAGTTCACCTCAGGGCAGATCGCACTGATGGTGACCAGGGGCGTGAACGTCTTCCTGTACGGCACCATGGCTGGCCAGGCGCGAAGCCAGTCATAAGTTTCCCTGTGCCGGACAGGATGCGGTTTGCGTCGACAGGGTGATCGCGGTCGCTGCAATCTGTTCACTGAGCCGGTTGAGCAGGTTTTGCCACGCCGGAAAAAGCGCTGAAACGTCACCCCTTACCGCTTGTGATAAATCGCTGTGACACAGGGTCTGACGGTTTTCGGGTTTCAGCGTCAGCACCCAGTCAGCCTGCAGGTGGATTTTGTTTCCCGGCCAGCTGTCAAAACGGCGCACATTTACCTTCACGGTGACCACGGGGCTGTTCGCCTGAGTCGCCAACCCGGAAATCTCCTGCGTTGCCAGTCGCTCCGCCAGTTGAGCGGACAGGGCGGTGGTGAACTCATCAGCCAGCGGGCTTAGCCAACGCTGGTTTTCAAGTATCGCCGCGCCGCTGCGGTTCTCTCTGATCACCACCTGCTGCATATCGAGCTGTGCCGGCACGGTGACCGGCAACACATTGATGTCAACATGGCTCCCCATAGCGGGGAAAGGCGTGCTGCTCATCAAGGTGTGATAGTGAATATCAGGCGACGTACATGCCGCCAGCAGCAGGCATATTCCGGGCAGTAAATATCTCATTCGACCCTCCATTACTTTTTCCCTTCTGGCATCGCCTGGCGATCGGCCGCGCGGCCCTGAATCAACGATTCGGGATGGCGGCTCAACTGGTCGCTGACATTTCTGATCGCTTTGAACGCCCGTGCCGATTCCTGCAGGGTCTGGACTAGCCCCATTAACAGCGGTGAATCTTCGGAGGTCATGCTCTGAACGTTGTCACTGCTTTTTTGTACCGACAGCAGCAGCGAATTGGCGCGAGGTAAGGTTTGTGTATTGACGATGCGCAGGGTTTTGCTCAGTTCGAACAGCGTGTTGTCCAACCGGTTACCGATCGATTCCAGCGGCATTTTATTGATCTTACCGACGATGTCGGCGAGCTGTTGCTGGATCTCCTCCAGCCCCCCACTGATGGTGGGCAGCATCAAAGGTCGGGCATGAATATCAAACGGGACCTTTGCCGCCTTGGGGAAAAAATCCAGGGTCAGAGTCAGCTGTCCGGTTAACAGGCTGCTGGCGACGGCTTGCGCTCGTAATCCGTGATCGACCAGATCCTGGGTAAAAAGAGCGGCCGCCATTGCCGGATCGCCTGACGATTTAGGCAGTTTATTGAGCACGTTGCCCATTCTGGCCGGATAGACCTCGATATCGACCAGCGTTGGGAAACGATAGCCGTGGGGATCGTAGTCTAGCGAGACGGCAGAGACGTGGCCGATCCTGACGCTGGCAAACACCACCGGCGCGCCCACCTCTAATCCCCGCAGTGAGTGTTCAAATCGCAGGCGAAAAGTCATCGCCTGACCATCTGCGGGCGCCATCGCTTTGTCCCGATCGGCGGTCAGCGTGAAAATGGCTGCGGGATTGGCGGGCGCTGCTGGCTGACTGTCCGGCGTGTAAAAGGCGATGCCGCCGGCCATAATAGCGGCCACCGTTTGCGTTTTTAACTGAAAACCGTTACTGCCAACGGAAAGGTCCAGCCCGCTGACGTTCCAGAACCGACTATTGGCGGTGACCAGGCGATCGTAAGGCGCGTCAATAAAGACTCGCAGCTGAACGCCTTTCCCATCCTCCTGAAGATGGTAGGAGGCAATGCGGCCAACCTGCACCCGGCGAAAGTAGACCGGCGAACCCACATCCAGCGAGCCCAGATCGTCTGTGTTAAGCAGAAATTGACTGCCGGGCGTATCGTTAATTACCGAAGGCGGCTGTTCAAGCCCGGTAAATTCGCTGGCATGTTGCGCGGCTTTGCCTTTATCCACGCCAATATACGCGCCGGAGAACAAGGTATCGATTCCGCTCACGCCACTGATAGCCACGCGCGGCCGTACGACCCAAAAACGGCTGTCTGCGGCGGTTAAATTCTCTGTATTTTTATTCAGTCTGATCTGCACCAGCACCTTTGCATCGTCAGAACTTAGCGAGACCGCCTCCACCACGCCAACACTGACCTCTTTGAACTTCACCACGGTTTTTCCCGCCTCCAGCCCTGAAGCATTGGTGAAGACAACGGTAATCAGCGGCCCTACGGCCAGATGTGACTGAATGAGCAGGGTTATCCCGATCGCAAAAGCCGCAATGGGCACCAGCCAAATCAGATAGGGTTGGCTGCGCAGATAGAGTGGCTCGTCAGTTGGCTGTGCGTTCATGGCGTGACTTCCCAGATACTTTGTGAACGAAAACGCTGTGCCGACAGCATCGTCAGGATCACCACCAGCGCGAAATAGATAATCCCTGGCCGGGGTTCGGCTTCACTCAACCCCGGAAATTGCACCAGGCCTGAGATAATCACCACCACGAAGACATCAAGCATTGACCAGCACCCGACCCATTCCGTGAAGCGATATAAACGCTCTCTTTCAGGTCTCGCCCACGGACTTTTGCGCTGGCTGGTTAGCAGCAGCAGGCCCAGCGCTAAGAACTTGATGAAAGGGATAACCATACTGGCCAGAAAAATCAGCACGGCAATGCCCGGAGAACCGCTACGCCAGAACTCAATGATTCCTTCGAAGATGGTTTTCTCGCTGCCGGTGCCGAGAAAAGAGGTAAACATCACCGGCAGCACATTCGCGGGCAGGTAAAAAATCATTGCGGCAATTAACAGCGCCCACGCCTGACCGTTGTTTGCATGCTGTTCAGGCACTAACGGTTCTGCCCAGAGCGGACGAAGATCCCGTGCAGATAGCCGGAAGAAAAGCAGCGCAGACGCCGCAAGTGCCCATGCGCCGGCACCAGCTTTTACCTGAAGCAAGGTGGACAGCTTGATGCCCACCACCACAAACCCCACGGCAACCACCAGCGGCATACTCCAGGGGCTGATTGTTCTGAGCAGGGAGGTAATTGCAGCAAAACCCGGGGCTTTTCGCTGAAATTGACCAAACAGTGACAGCCAGACGATCAGCAAAATCTGCGTCATCGGCGCGACGACGATCAAAAAAGTCGACAGCACCGACAGTAGAAGCGAGTGACCTTCGCCCGGACCCCGCCAGGCGGCTTGCCATAGCGTCATCTCTCTTGAGATGCCCTGAAAATTCAGGCTGATGACGGGCAATAAACAGGCAAACAGCCAGCCCAGCGCGGCCGCGACAGCAAGGGGTAACAGCGATGGCGCCTGGCCGGCTTTTCGCCACAGCGGTGCACGACAGCGACAACAGAGTGCCGCCTGACTGCCAACCGGAGGAGACAGGCGATGCAGGTAGTTGCACTGTGGGCAAACCACCAATTCTGAGTGTGCGTTCATGGCTCTGACCTGGCGGATCACTTCAACGTATTCGCTAATTCATCGGCCCCTTTGTCGATACCGACTTTGGCCGCGCTAAGCGAGCCAATCGTTGCGGAGATGTTCATGGCATTGGGATACTGACGGGCAACCCAGGCAGTCAGTAATGTATTGCTCTGCGCATCGTAAACTTCGACCGCATAGTCGACATAGCCGCTGAACATGCCCCGGCCACCGCGAACAGACTGCACGATATTGTACGGGCCGCCTGCCAGATCGAATTTGGTGAAGGTACCCACGACCTGGGTGGTGGTATCCGCTCCGGTCAATGTCAGTTTTATCCGCAAGGTTTTCGGCGCAACCACGGTGGTTTCCTGATAATGCGCACGAAGACTGGCGGTGAATTTATCCTTCATATAGGTCGCCAGCTGTTGGCGATCGGCTGGCGACATATCGCCAAACTGGCCATCAGCACCCTGATAAATCGTCACTGGTTCAACAATCATGGTGCTGTACTGATTCCAGTCCACCTGCGTGCTGTACTTAAACGGAATGCGATCCGCTTCATCGCCCGTATTGGGTGTCAGCCGCGCGGCGGAATCTATCCCGGCATAGCGGGCGGGTGGTGTGCTCGCACAACCGGTCAGAAAAACAGCCACGGTGAGTAAGGCAACAGTCGAAGATCTGATCATTTTTTCGGCCCTGGAGAAAGGAGAGAGAAAGGTTAGTGGATAAACTTAACCTATAACTGAACTGTACGGTTTAGTTATGCATGGATTGTGAGGAAGTGTCAAGAGGATGTTGCGTGGTGTTAACGTGAGGAAGGCGGTTAACGCCAGCCACAGAGGATGTGGCTGGCGGAGCGATCAGGGTTGCCGGACCAGCGCCCGTGTCTTATCCAGCAGGAAAGGGCGCAGATAACCGACGGTGTTGGACAGCAGGATGACATCCTCAGATACCATGATATTCAGCACATCGCGCAGATAGCGTTTGCGGGTTTCCATCCGCTGCCAGACGTCTGGATACTGGCTTTGCAGTTCTTCTCTCAGTTCCGCATCCGCCAGCGCAACGGTATCTTCAATGCTGCAACCGCCATAGCCAGGCAGTGACGGAATAATGTCGATCTGAAAAATCATGCCGCTCTCAAGCGCGATCGTTGAATCCGGGTAAACCGGCGAGCAGAGCCACTCTTCATCCGCCACCAGGTGACCCGGATTTAAATGCCATTGCCATTTCGCCTTCGGCATGGCTTCTTCGACCACCTGATAAAGCTCGCCGCCCGTCAGGCCAGGGCGAAGGGCTTCCAGCCAGCGGGTCACCGCACGATAGTAGGGAATGGCTAACGCCGGCAGGTAATCCGCCACTGCCGCAGGCAGTTCATTTTCCGCCGCCACCACATAGGCGGAACGGCTGGTCAGCCCGCCCTTAAAGCCGACGGTCATCGAGAACTTATCCCCGGCCTGAATCGCTTTATCCGTGGGGTATAAGCCTGCATTGGCAAACCGGTCGCCGGTGGCGGCGATGGTAATGACGCTATTCGGCTGGCCATCCGCCGCCAACAGCTGACCAATCTGCTTCTCGGTTTTGCCGGGTTCAATCTGCTCAAGCGCAGCCAGTACGTTGGTGGAAGCCAGATTGGCACCATACTCATAAAAAGCGATTTCGCTGGCGGTATTTATCCGGCGCACGCCATACTCAGGTGAAATAAACAGCGAGGTGGCGTTAACCACATTTTTCCGCTCGCCTGCGGCGTCGATAATGGCTTCAACGATAAACGACGGCACGTCGAAGGTATAACGCGTATCGCGCAACTGGCTGGTAAATAATTTCCAGCCGACCACGCCGATCTGGCTTCCGCTGTGGAGGCCGGCCTGCAGCAGCACAACCACTAACGGCGCGTCGTTATCCATTGGTTGATTAGGCAGGGAAAAGGCCGGTGCGTGCAGGCATTTGCCGCCGTTGCGCGCATGGGGAACCAGTTTCAGATTCTCGTTTCCCATCACGTAAGTCAGTTCGCCCTGCGCCGTGAGGATCAGCAAGGCTTCTTCAAAGCGCGGAATAAATCCGGCGAGGTATTCGAAATTCCCGCCATGCTCTTTGTCGGCATAGATCGCAATGGCATCAAGCCGATGCTGCTGCATGGCCAGCAGGATATTCTGCAGCCGCTGACGCATCGCCTCATCGCTGATTACGGGCGATTTTGCATTGGAGAAGCGCTTTGGTGGCGGGACAGACGTAAGCTCATAACGGACAGGGGACTGATTCATCCTCAACCTCAATGTTTTCGAATTAACATCGTTACCTTAACGGCCAATGGACTGCATTTGTACCAGCGTCGCCTGCAGAATTTCTGCAACCTTGCGCTGCGTGTCCTCATCACTGTCGTGACAGGCATGCAGCTGGCTGCGCAAATTGTGGATGGCCTGGGTCAACTCCGGTGAAAACGGCTGGCGGTGTTCGAACATCGCCTGACTGACGGAATCACTCTGGCTGGCAAACAGGGCCAGCTTGGCAATCAGGGCATCAGCCACCGCCTTGTTTTCGTCCAGATGCGCTTCGCCTTGCTCATTAATCGCATAGCGTTTGCGGTTGCCTTCCTGCTGCACGGTCACAAAGCCCACATCTTCAAGGTAGGTCAGGGCCGGATAAATTACCCCTGGGCTTGGCGTATAAAAGCCACCGCTCTTGTCGGTCAGGATCTTGATCAGCTCATAACCGTAGCTGGCCTGTTCTTTTAGCAAGGACAACAACAGTAACTGCAATTCATCCGCGCCAAACTTGCGGCCACGCAGGAAAGAAGGGCGATCGCGATGACCTGCGTCGTCTCTGCCGCCACGGTGCCCGCCGCGATGCCCATCATGACGATCGCCACGGCGATCAAAATGACGCTCACCAGACGCATCATGACGCCCACGATGGTGGTGATGTCCGCTGCGCATCGCGTCACGCCACTGGTCAAACATCATCGCCAGCGCCTCTTCACGGCTCTCAGCCTGTTGGAAACACTCACTGCGACGGTCCTGTGACTGGGAGTGCGCAGGGTGGCGACCGCCACGGCGGTCATTAAACATTTCTTTAAACATAAGGTTCTCCTGATTGAAAGATATCTTACGACTGTATCGTAAGATAGTGCTAGTTTTATATCTTACGATAGGAAATAGCAACAGGCAGCGATCGGCATTGCGCACGTTATGTTCATTTTGGCCGGCAGTCGGTGACGGTGAAAAAGGGGAATGCGCAGGGTGGAAATCAGGTATATGACTTTATTATTACCACGCGGCTGTGAGGGCCTCGGAGAGTGCGGAGGGCGTTTTTTGCAATTTAACTGGCCTCCCAGGGATAGCGGTGGCAATTGCAGGCACGCGCTGACAATAATGAAATATTCGGCTGTCGCAGGGCAAAAAACCAGCGATTCAAACCAAAACTTCCCATCATTTTTTCCTATCACCGGCATGGAATAAACTCCACATATCCCACATTAGCAACAAAAACCGGGCTTGCACGTCGCGGCGACAGTCGTCACTATCATTTCATCAACATTCATGAAGGTCAGGGTGAAGTGATGCAGCAGGGATACAGTAAGCACAGAGAATTAATGCCGGATGTCCTGACGGCGGCGAAGCAAATTCGCCAGGGTGAGCGCAGCAGCGTCTCGCTGGTGGAACTCTGTCTGCAGCGAATAAAAACCCACAATTCCACATTGAATGCCTTTGGCGATGTATTTGAACAGGCGGCGTTGCGCGAGGCAGAGGCCTGCGATCGTGAGGCGGCGGAGGGGCACTGGCGCGGTCCGTTACATGGCGTGCCGTTCGGCATTAAAGATCTGTTTTCCACCGCAGGACTGCGCACCACCAAAGGGTCGCTAACCTCGCTGGAAAATGTCCCGAACAGTGATGCCCCGATCGTTACCCGACTGAAAGCCGCAGGGGCGATCCTGCTGGGCAAAACCGCCACCACGGAATTTGGCTGGACCGGTTCAAGCTACTCACGCGTGTTTGGTCACGGACGTAATCCGTGGAATACCGCGCTGACCAGCGGCGGATCCAGCTCTGGTTCGGCCATCAGCGTGGCGGCACATCTGGTTCCGGGCGCGTTGGGTTCCGATGGCGGGGGGTCGGTCCGTATTCCCGGTGCGTTTTGCGGCCTGTTTGCCCTGAAAGCCTCGCTCGGACGTATTCCGACCTGGCCGTGGTCTGCCACCGAAATGCTCAGCCATGCCGGGCCGCTGACCCGTACCGTGCGTGACAGCGCCCTGTTGTTCGATCTGCTTTCCGGTCCTGACGCCCGCGATCATCAGGCTTTGCCGGAAAAAAACGAATGCTGGCTGGAACGCTGCGATCGGCCATTGCCACGCTTTCGGGTGGCGTATGCCGCCACGATGTTCAACACGCCGGTCGATGCGGAAATTGCCACGCAGGTTGAGCTGGCCGTAGAAAAAATCGCGCAGGGTTTGCCGGTTGAGCTGATCCCCATTCAGCTCAATTGGGAAAGCCCGTTTGAAACCTTTAATACGCTGTGGACCGGAGGACGAGGCGTGGCCTACGGCGCGGCGTTGCATCAGCAGATGGACCTGCTCGATCCGGGGTTTGCGACGCTTATTGAGCGGTCTAAAAGCATCGGACTGGCCGATTACCTCAGCGCGCAGAAACAGCGTGCGGCCTTTGCCAATAGCGTGCACGCCCTGTTTGAAGACATTGACCTGCTGGTGATGCCAACTCTGCCAGTGCAGCCGTTTGCCGCCGATCGCCAGACGCCGGCAGATCAGCCTGAAGGCGATAGCGGCGTGGAATGGGCGCGCTGGACGCCGTTTACCTGGCCGTTCAACCTGACCGGCAATCCGGCAGCCACCCTCCCGTGCGGCATGACTTCGCAGGGGTTGCCGGTGGGGTTGCAGGTGATTGGCCGTCGATACGCCGAAGGCGATGTGCTGCAATTCTGCGCAGCAATAGAAGACTTACTGCCCTGGGCGCAGCATCTGCCGCCGCAGGCCTGATAGCAAAAGAAGGGAAATCATGATTAATCAGCCGAGACTGGATGAAATTAAGCGGGTGTTGAGCAGCGATAAGCGGGTGCGCGTTACCGATTTGGCTCAGCGCTTTGTGGTGTCCGAAGAAACCATCCGCCGTGACCTGAAGTATCTGGAAGAACAGGGTGTGTTACGCCGCGTACATGGTGGAGCCATTTTGCCGGTGCCGAGTGAAGAGCAGCCGCTGCAAATCCGCAGCCGCATCAAACCCCGCGCCAAAGTGCGCATGGGGCAACTGGCCTGTGAATTAGTTGATGAAGGTATGGCGCTGTTTCTGGATACCGGCACCTCCACCCTGGCACTGGCGCAACAGCTGACGCAATTCTCGCGGCTCAAGGTGTTCACCAACTCGCTGGATATCGGCAGCCTGCTGACCCAGCAAAGTGACAATGTGGTGACCGTGGTGCCGGGTCGGGTGCGTCGTAATGACAATGCCCTGATCGGCCCGCACACGCTGGCGTTTGCGCAACAGTTTCATTACGACATTGCCTTTATGGGGATCGGCGCGGTCGATCTGAGCAAGGGTTTTATGGATTACGAAGAGCCCGAAGCGCTGCTGCGTCGGGTACTGAGCCAACACTGTCGCCAGAGCGTAATCCTGGCGGATGAGGGGAAATTTGGTCTGCGTACCTTTGTTAACACGCTGCCGTTTAGCGGCGTGGATACGCTGGTGACCAATGCGCCACCACCGGCAAGTTTTGTCGCAAGTCTGGAGAAAGCCCATGTCAATATCCTCCATCCCGGCGTGGCCGCGGATGATGCCAAACGATTATCAGGCCTTTGATGCGCTGTTTGCGCAAAGCAGTGCCATCGGTGCCACGCCAGCCGGTGGTTTACACCGACTGACGGCAAGTGCGGAAGATGGTGCGATGCGCGACGCGTTTTGCCACTGGCTGCGACAGCAGGGCTTCAGTGTCCACGTTGATCAGATTGGCAATGTGTTTGGCCTGATGACCTTATGTCCGGGCGCGCCCTGGCTACTTTGCGGTTCGCATCTGGACAGTCAGCCCGCCGGCGGCCGGTTCGATGGGGCTTATGGCGTAACGGCCGGAGCCGTGGCGATCAGCAGCCTGGCCCGGCAGCTAAAGAAGGGCGACGCGCAGCGTAATCTGGCGGTGGTGAACTGGACCAACGAAGAGGGCGCGCGTTTCCAACCCAGCCTGATTGGCAGTGCCGTATTTACTGGCGCCACCACGCTGGAGGACGGGCTGGCCTGTACCGATGCGCAGGGCATCACCCTGGGTGACGCGCTCCACAGCATTGGTTACCGTGGCGAGACATTGCCCGAACTGCCGCTGGCGGCCTACGTGGAAATCCACGTGGAACAGGGCCCACATCTTGAGCGACAGCAAAAGCAGGTTGGCGTGGTCAGCGAGACCTGGGCCGCGCTGAAATGGCAGGTGGCGTTCCGGGGCGAACAAAATCACACCGGCCCGTCGTTAATGGCCAGCCGTCGCGATGCGCTATTGGCGGCGGCAAAAACCATCGTTGCGGTGCGTGAGGAAGCCAATAAGCACGGGCTGGCGTTGCATACCTCCGTTGGCCGGCTGGAAACCTACCCAAATTCGCCCAATGTGGTGACGTCGGAAGCGACGCTGTATCTCGAATTTCGCTCAGCGGACGAAGCCTTACTGAAAATGACCGGCGACAGCTTTGCCGAAACGCTACAGCGCATTGCGCAGGAAACGGCAACGGATGTCAGCCTTGTATCTTCGCTGTTTCGGCCGCGCCAGCAGTTGAGTGCGCCGCTGGGTCAACGTGCGCTGGCACAGGCCGAACGGTTGGGACTCAGCGCGATGTTGATGCAAACGGTTGCGGGGCATGATGCGGTCAGCCTGAGCTATCACTGCCCAAGCTGTTTGTTGTTTGTCCCCAGCCATAACGGGCTGTCGCACAACGAAAACGAATTTACCGGGCAGGATGATTTACACCGGGGTTTAGATCTCCTGCTGGCGCTGCTGGCCGATCTTTGCCTGCATCCCGATGCCGCTGATGAGGTAACACCATGCTAAGCCGATTAGAACAGGCTCTCAGCGCCTGGCAGCCTGACGCCGAATGGGTGATTGACCCCGGCACCGCCGGGGTCGCTTCACCGCATCGCGTGGCGACCGAGTGGGCGGGATTTAAGGTGCAGAAGGGCAGTCAGCACTTTTACGCCAAAGTCCTGCATGAGGATCAAAAGCCGTTGATCAACATTGAACACACGGTGGTCGCCAGCCGCGCAGCCGCTGAACTGGGCCTGGCGCCACAGCTGATCCATGCCGATAGCGAACAGGGCGTGGTGATCTTTGCCGCGCTGGATGACCGCTGGCATTGGGCGACGCTGGACCAGCTGACTCAGCCACAGCATTTCCACAAGCTGACGCAGATCCTCGACCAGCTACATGAAATTAGCGTGCCGTTGCCCACGCGTCACGATGCGCTGCAAAAGCTGCGTGAATGCTGCGAGCGTGACAACGTGAGATTGCCGGACGAGCTGCGCTGGCTGGGGGAATGCGTCGACCTTGCCTGGCAGGCACTGAATGAGCACCCTTATTCCCCGGTGTTGATTCATGGCGATCCGGTTGCCAGCAACTGGCTGGTTAACGATTTGGGCGAATGGCAACTGCTCGACTTCGATCACGCCGCGCAGGGGGATGCCTGGTACGACATTGCGGTTCTGCTGCATGAGCGTCTGCCGTTCGATGACCAGTGGCGGGAGGCGATCCGCGCCTGGCGCGGCGAGTGCAGCGAAGCAGATCATGCACGTTGCCGCCTGTATGCATTGATCGACAGCTATTACTGGACGCTGTGGGGATTCTGGAGTGGTCACACCAGCTCCCGCGGCCTGGAATTTACCAAAGTGGGTCAGTGGACCTTACTGCGCTGTCGGCAAAGTGCCGCCGATCCGCGCCTTGAACGCTGGTTAGCCCTTGTGGCGGGGAGTGCAGCATGATGAAACGTCCAGGCGAAGCGCAAAGCTGGCAGGAGCAGCGGCTGGAGCAGGCGCTGGCCGTGGTGCCGCAATGGCAGAGCGCAGACATTCTTTATCGTCCGGTCAGTGGCGGCATTTCTAACGCCAACTGGCGGGTGGAAGTGGCCGGTGCGCCGACCGCCTATTTTGTAAAAATCCCCGGCGAAGGCACCGAGCGATTTATCAATCGCGACACCGCCCATGAAGCCAGCCTCAAGGCGGCGGAAACCGGTTATGGCGCTCATGTGTTCGCCTATTTACGCGAACAGGGCGTGGAGATTTTTGAATTTATGGAAGGCTGGCGTCCCTCATCGAACCAGGATTTCCAGCAGCGTGACGTGCGTCATAAGGCGCTGCTTGCGCTGAAAAGCTTTAACGATCGCTCGCTGCTGGCGGAGAGCAAAACCGTATTCGATATGCTGGATGAGCATATCGGTCAGGTGACGTCGCTGGGGGCAACCTTCTCCGCCGATGCGGTATGGCTGCACAAGCAGAGCCAGCGCGCCCAATCCGCGCTTGAAGCGGCCGGGCTGGATATGGTGCCCTGTATGAACGACACCCTGGCGGGGAATTTTATGCTGAACGCCGGCGGGGATATCCGGCTGGTCGATTTTGAATATGCCTCGAATAACGATCGGTGTTATGAACTGGCTTTATGGTTTGGCGAAATGTTTTTCACCCCGGAAATTGAGCGTGAACTGCTGGAGGATTATTTTGGCCAGCTGGAACACGCCTGTTATGCCCGGGTGCAAATACACAAGTTTCTCGCCGATATGAAGTGGTCAACCTGGGCGATTATTCAGCATCAGGTGGCGGATATCGATTTTGATTTTTCCAAATACGGTGCGTGGAAAACACTCCGCGCCCGCAGCGTGCTCAACCATCCTGACTGGGAGAACTGGTTGCGCGCGGTTTAAGCCCAGGGGAATCGCTGTTTATCAGCAGGTAAGGGAATGCAAAACCATAAATATCCTGAACCGGAGGTGGTTATGAGTTCCATTATAATGACGCCACAAAAGCGTTCGTTAATCAGTTTAAAGAATAAAATCTTTGCCGTTTACCTGCTGGTCTTAGCATTACTGGCGTTATTTCCGCCATTATATTTAAGCGTCAGCGGCAGCAGTGCATTGGTCGCAGGTATCCCATTACCCATCGTTTACTGGTTAGCCATTGCCGTGTTTTTAGGGCTTGGGTTATGGGTGATGTATCTGGCTGAATGTGCTTTCGGGGAAATTCCTGAAGATGAGGAAGTGCTATGAATATGTCCGCCGTTGAACCCCATTATTTTATTACCTTTGGTCTGATTGGTTTGTTCCTGGCGATTATGATTGCCGTGTTGTACGCCACCAATCAGAAGAGCACCTCGTTTTCTGATTATGCCGTCGGCGGGCGTTCTTACGGTCCATGGTATATCGCCATGAGCTATACCAACTCCTGGTGGCCGGGCGCGACCTTTACGGCATTTTTTGCCATGTCGGTTAGCGGCGTGATTGGCTTTTATGGCGCGGTGTATTCCACACTGGGCGTCACCGCGATGTATCTGATGGCGCGACGTGCCTGGAAATGGGGCCAGCACTTTAATCTGACTACCCAGCCAGACCTGCTCGGTATGCGCTTTAACAGCCCGGCGGTAAAACGCGTGGCCTCGATTATCGGCATCATCTGCGTGTTCCCGTGGGTAGTGATGGGCATCCAGGCGCTGGCGTTGTTGGTGGATTTCGCCAGCTTTGGCCGCTGGAGCGTGACCACCTGTTTGATCGCTGGCGTGGTGCTGATTCTGGTGCGTCAGTACTGGACAGTAAATATGGGTATGCGCGGTCTGATTATGACCGACATGTATCAGGGCATTGTGGCCTACGGGCTGGGGTCACTGGTCTGCGTCTGGTTGCTGTTTAGCGGTGGCGAGCACGGCTTCACCCAGCTCTCCAGTCTGCCACCGGCGATGTTGCAGATCCCGGGTGCGGAAGGCAGTCATTATGGTAGCTGGTATATGTTCAGCCTGATCTTCACCGGTGTGGTCGGTTCAATGTGCTGGCCGATGAGTTTCCAGCGTATTTACACCGCCAGCGGCATTAAGGCGGTGAAGAAGGGGACATTGCTGACCATTCTGCTGGTGGGCGGTTTCTACGCCATCCTGATGCTGTTCGCCACCGCCATCAGTCAGGATCCGGGCGTGCAGGCTAATCCGCAGCAGGGCTTCTTTACCGCACTGTTCACCCACGGCGGCCCGTGGCTACTGGGTCTGGCGCTGGTGATTGTGCTGGCCGCCAGTATCGGTCACGTCGATGGCTGTGTGCAGGTGTGTGGCACACAGTTCGCCAATGATTTGGCAACCTGGAATAAACCGCGCAGCGACCGTCAGCTCACGGTGCTGGCAAAGTCAGGCATGGTGGTCTTTATTGTCGCGGCAGCCGTGCTGGCTTACCTGACCTTTAACTACTCACGTCTGCAACTGTTGGCGCAGATCTCCTATCAGGGCATTATCCAGCTGGCCGTGCCGTTGTTCTTTGGCATCTTCAGCCGTTTTGGCAACAAGCAGGGCGCGTTGATGGGCATGCTGACCGGCATTGTGATCGCCATCGTGCTGACCGTGTTCTACCCGGATGACATTCCGGCGCTGGGTTCTTTGACCAGCGGCATTGTCGGTCTGGCGGGTAACGTGCTGGTGTTTATGGTCTGTGGCGTGATGATTAAATCGTCTGCAGAGGAGAAAGCCCGGGTGGACGCGCTGTTCGCGCTGGCCGACGGGCAACGGCAAACCCAACCGGCGGTGAAACCGCTGATGAGTTAACCCCGAAGGGCGGCGCAAGCCGCCTTTTTTCTAGGGGAAGCGGTTAATGATCCCTTCAGACGGGAAGGAGTATTTCATCACAGTGAATGCTTCTGATAATGTGGTGCGCAGAAATCCGACCTTAATCTCAGCGGCGTTACTCCGGCGAAATCCCTTTGCACAGCAGGGCAAGCGCATGCTGGACAATCGCTTCACGGGTGGCATCATCATCACCTGGCCGAAGTTGAACCAACGGCACCAGTACCAGGCTGAGTAGAGAACTCATTAACAGCACCGTATTGATCTGCGCGTTGATTTTTCCCTGCTGTTTCCAGCCGTCCATAATGCTGAGGATTTTAATTCGCGCTTCTTTGCCAAATTTTTCCTGGATGCGCAGGCGTATGGGCGAGTTGTCACTGACCGCTTCCTGCATCCACAGAGGGGCAAACCAGCTGTCGCGCTGCGCGGTGGACGCCAGTTCCCTGACCATCTGTTCAATCGCCAGCATCGGTGCGTCAGCGTTGGCGACAAAAACCGCAAAAATACGACTGCGCACCGGCAGGAAACGCTCTTCGATAATGATATCGAGCAGGGCTTCTCTGGAGTGAAAGTAGTAATTCATCATCGCCGGCGTGACACCGGCGTTACGGGCGATGGCGTTCATCGAGGTTTCAGCGATGCCCTGTTGGGCAAAAAGATGCAGCGCAATATCCAGCAGGTGATCGCGCTGTTCGACGTTAATCGCACCGCCGCGAGGGCGGCCTGGTTTACGTGGGCCAGTTTTCAGCGGCTTAGCGCCAGAATTTGCTTTCAGTGCGGACATTTTTTACCTGCCTGTTGCGTTCATGTTAAGCTTTGCGGTAAATATTAATTGTGCATTTAATTAATTACAAGCGAGTCATCTCATGGATTCAGAATCCACTTCATTAAATCAACCTGACGTGCAGACCAAAGAGCCTTCTTTGCGTCTGCTGTTTAGCGCGTTACTGCTGGTCATGCTGCTGGCAGCACTGGACCAGACCATTGTTTCAACGGCACTGCCGACCATCGTTGGCGAGTTGGGCGGGCTGGATAAGCTCACCTGGGTGGTGGTGGCCTATACGCTGGCCTCCACGGTCGTGGTGCCGCTGTACGGTAAGTTCGGCGATCTTTACGGTCGTAAGCCGGTACTGCAGCTGTCGATCGTGTTGTTCCTGCTGGGATCGGCGCTGTGCGGGCTGGCGCAAAATATGGATCAGCTGGTGTTGACCCGGGCGCTTCAGGGACTTGGCGGTGGCGGGCTGATGGTGGTCAGTATGGCGGCGGTGGCCGATGTGGTGCCACCCGCCACGCGGGGACGTTATCAGGGGCTGTTCGGCGGCGTGTTTGGTCTGGCCACGGTGATCGGGCCGTTAACCGGCGGCTTTATCGTCCAGCATATGTCGTGGCGTTGGATTTTCTATATCAATCTGCCGCTGGGGCTGCTGGCGCTGGTGATTATTGGCCTGGTGCTGAAGCCCGGCGGCAAGCGCAAACAGCATGAGATAGATGTGCTGGGTGCCTTTTATCTCAGCATGGCGCTGGTGGGCATCACGCTGTTTACCAGCGAAGGCGGCTCGGTGAAAGCCTGGTCCGATCCCGCGTTATGGTGCATCCTGGCGTTTGGCATCGTCGGCGTGATTGGCTTTATCCACGAAGAGCGGCTGGCCTCAGAGCCGATTATCCCGCTGCGGCTGTTTCGCGAGCGCAGCTTCCTGCTGTCGAGCCTGATCGGCTTTATTATCGGCATGTCTTTATTCGGCAGCGTGACCTTCCTGCCGCTCTATTTGCAGATAGTGAAAGAGGCAACGCCCACCCAGGCGGGGATGCAGCTGTTGCCGTTGATGGGCGGGTTATTACTGACGTCAATCATCAGTGGACGCATCATTAGCCGCACCGGTAAGTATCGCATCTTCCCGATTGCCGGCACCTTACTGGCCAGTATCGGTATGGGACTGCTGACCACCATTTCCACCGAGTCGCCCACCTGGCATCTTTATCTGTTCACCTGCGTGATGGGAATGGGGCTGGGCATGGTGATGCAGGTGCTGGTGATTGTGGTGCAGAACACCGTGGAGCCGCATTTGCTTGGCGTGGCGACCTCATCCGTGACGCTGTTCCGCTCTGTGGGCGGCTCGATTGGCGTGGCGCTGTTTGGCACGGTATTCAGTCAGGTGCTGAAGTCCGGGCTGGAACGTCTGATACCTGAAGGAACAGAATTGCCGCGCAGCATGGATCCCAAAGCGATACAGCACTTGCCGACGGCCATTCACCATGACTATCTGCTGGCGTTTGGGGATGCCATTCATGCGGCATTTTTAATGGCGATGTGCGTGATGATCCTCGCCTTTGTTTTATCCTGGTTGCTGCCTGAAGCGCCGCTTCGTCGCGAATAGGTGAGGGGGGCTTGACCGGGGAAATAAGCACAGCGCGATGATGTTAATAAGGGGGCGGTCAGGGGAAATAAGTGCAATTTCACCCCTGAACGTTACCCGGTGTTATTTTGTCGGCAGGGAAGTTTTGTAAAGATAAGTAAGGTGAGGGGGATAGTTAACACTGGCTGTTTAGTCGGATAATTATATACGGTATAAGTTGTTATCTTTTATCTCTCCCTGCGGCCGTATTAATGAAACATTTATTCACATTCAAGAATCTGTTCACTCTCGCCTTTATCGTCATTGCGGGATGTTCATCGAAACATGATTCTGGCCGTGACGTTGCAGATAATAATGAACAGCAAAATAGTAACACGGCGGAGCAACCCGATTTGATTCCGGTGCTCGCCGCTTTACACGATCAAATGCACTCCTGGCAGGGCACGCCGTATCACTGGGGCGGCACCAATCTGCAGGGCGTTGACTGTTCCGGGTTTGTCTGGCGCACCTTGAAGGATCGCTTCAATATTCCAATGGACCGGGTAACCACCAAAGAGCTGATTGAAATGGGTAAGCCGGTCGCAAGAAATCAACTGCAAACCGGCGACCTGGTATTTTTCCGGATTCATAATGAGCTGCATGTGGGTTTTTATGATACGCAGGATCAGTTCCTGCATGCGTCAGTCAGTAATGGCGTGATGCGTTCGTCGTTGGATAATCCGTACTGGAAATCGGTTTATTACCAGGCGCGCCGGCTAAAAAAAGAAGTTGGGGCGGAAATTTCGTTTAATAGCGATAAGAAAAATCTCTTTCTTGCCAGTAAATAGCTGACAACGATTTATCCATCGCCGGATCGTGGCGTAATTATCACCTGGCCGCCGTCCTGACGATTTCCCCGGTGGGTCAAACCGGGGACGTTAACCCATTAGCCATTTCTGCTAAGCCACTTTTCCAGTCGCCGTAAACTGGCTTCCTTCAGACTGTTTTCTTTCCACACCAGATAGTAGGTCAGCCTGCCGCAGTCAACCTGGTGCGCTTCCATGGCGATCAGCGAACCGGCCTGCAACTCGCTTTCAACCAGCACCCGTTGCGCCAGAGCAATTCCCTGACCTTCAAGCGCCGCCTGATACGCCAGCGCAGAGCTTTCCAGTTCACGCCTGCTCTGTTGCTTCAGGTCGACGCCGAACGCCTCTCCCCAAATCTGCCAGTCATCCGGTCTTCCGCGCACGCTTAACAAGGTGTGTTTATTCAGGCTGTCGGGCCGGAAACTTTCTTTTCTGCCCGGCGTCGGTCGACAGACCGGAACCAGCACGTTGCCGACTAAGGCGGTGGCATGGAGTTGCGGCCAGTCGCCGTTAATGAGCCCGACAGAGGTCGTTGAGGCGATCGACCGCACCTGTGAAGCCTTTCCGGCATGGGCGCTAAAAACCGCTAAACAACGCAGCGATATCCTGCGCCGCTGGTATGACCTGGTGCGTGCCGATAAACGCGTGTTCGCCGAACTGATGGTCAGAGAAAATGGCAAATGCCTGAGCGAAGCACTGGGCGAAATCGAATATGGCCTGGGCTTTATTGAATGGTATGCCGAGGAAGCGCATCGGGTGTATGGCGACACCATTCCATCGCACGATGCCAATGCCTCGGAGCCGGTTGGCCTGACGGCCGCCATTACGCCATGGAATTTCCCCTTTATGATGATCACCCGCAAAGTGGCCACCGCGCTGGCAGCGGGCTGCACCATGGTGATTTAACCGGCAGAAGAGACGCCGCTGACGGCGTGGAAGTTACTGGAATATGCGCGCGAAGCCGGTATTCCGTCCGGGGTTTTTGAAATGGTCACCGGCGATCCGCAAGCGATTGGCGAAGCCTTTACCCGCGACGAGCACATCCATAGGGTGTCGTTCACCGGTTCGACCCGCGTTGGAAAGATCCTCGCGAGAAAGTGCGGCACCACGCTGAAAAAAATGACCCTGGAACTGGGTGGCAATGCGCCATTTATCGTCTTCGACGATGCCACGCTTCCGAGATTTTCGGCCCGGTTTTCGCCCTGTATCGCTTTAAAACCGAGGAAGAAGCCATCCGTCGCGCCAACAACACCGAATATGGCCTGGTGACGTATGCCTGGACCAACCAGCTTGGCCGCGCTTTCCGCCTGTCGAAACAGCTGGAGGCGGGGATGATCATCATGAACTCCGGCTCGGTCGGCACCGCATCGGTTCCCTTTGGCGGCATCAAGCATTCGGGCTACGGGCGTGAAGGCGGACATTATGGGATTGAGGAATATGTGCAGGTGAAATATGTGCTGATGACCGGGCAGCAGCATTAATGCTGTCTGGGAGCCGTCGCTGGCCTATTTTCCGGGACAACAATTCATTCTGTGACGGCCATCAACCCAATTGCTGGCTATCTGTTTATACTGCGATGGTAGGCTACCATACAAGATAAACAGTATAGCGAGAATTTATCATGCAAATGACGATGCGTTGGTTCGGTCCGGAGCAGGACAAAATCCCCCTGGAGTATTTCCGTCAGGTACCGGGCGTGGAAGGCGTGGTTGGGGCACTGTACGATGTTGCCGTCGGTGAAGTCTGGCCGGAAGATAAGATTACCGCGCTGGTGGGTCAGGCTCAGGCCGCAGGTCTGACGATGGAAGTGATCGAAAGCGTGAATATTCATGACGACATCAAGATTGGCCTGCCCAGCCGTGACCGTTACATCGCCAACTATCAGCAAACCATTCGTCATCTGGCCAAAGCGGGTGTGAAGGTGATTTGTTATAACTTCATGCCGGTATTTGACTGGATGAAGACCGATATGAACTACGTGCTGCCAGACGGTTCCCTGACCATGGCCTTCGAGAAGAAGGGCATCGACAAGAGTCTGGAAGAGGTGGTGAAAGAGGTTCTGGAAAATTCCAACGGGTTTGCCTTGCCAGGCTGGGAACCGGAGCGTCTGGGTAAAGTGCAGGAGCTTTTTGCCCAGTACAAAGACGTTGATGACGTTAAGCTGCGTGAAAATCTGGCCTACTTCCTGAAAGCGGTGATCCCGGTGTGTGAAGAAGTCGGTGTGAAGATGGCGATCCACCCGGACGATCCCCCGTATTCCATTTTCGGCCTGCCGCGCGTGGTGAAAAACCGCGACGATCTGGACTGGATCTGTAATGCGGTCGATTCCGAGGCAAACGGCATCACGCTCTGCACCGGCTCCATTGCGGAAGATCCGGCGAACGACGTGTACGGCATTCTGGCTGAGTTTTCGCGTCGTAAGCGCATTCACTTTGCCCATGTCCGCAACATCAAAATCATTCAGGACAAGGATTTCTACGAATCGGCCCATCCCACTCAGTACGGTTCCCTGAATATGCTGAAGGTCATTCAGTCGCTGCACGACAATGGCTTTGATGGCTATATCCGTCCGGATCATGGCCGCTTTATCTGGGGCGAGACCGGTCGTCCTGGCTATGGTTTGTACGATCGTGCATTAGGCGTGACCTATCTTCTTGGCTTGTGGGAAGCCGTCAGCAGTAAATAACCTCTCCAGCGGGGAGCTTTCCCCGCTATTTCTCGGTGTCGGCTTAAAGATAGATAACATCATTATGAGGGATCATTATGTCACCTATATTATCACTTACATGGGTTCTGCTAGGGATTGCGTTATTAGTCGTACTGAATCTCAAATATAAATTTCATAATATCTTTTCGCTGCTGATTGCCGGCGTGCTGGTGGCGATTTTAGAGGGGATCCCGCTAGATAAGATTGTCTCCACGGTACAGCAGGGTATCGGCAGTATTATGGGCCACCTGGCGCTGATTATTATCTTCGGTGCGGTGATCGGTAAGTTTATGACCGAATCCGGTGCCAGCCAGCAAATTGCCGACACGGTAATCCGGCGCTGTGGCACGCGATATCTGAGCGTCGGGCTGATGTTTATCGGGGTCATCTTCGGTATCGCCATGTTTTACGAAGTGGCCTTCCTGATCGCTATGCCGCTGGTGATGAACATCGCTAAAAAAGCCAACATCCCCTATATGAAGCTGGTGATCCCGACGGTGGTTGGTGCAACAATGGGACACAGCCTGTTCCCGCCGCAACCGGGACCGGTGGCACTCATCAGTGCCTTTAATGCCGATATCGCGCAGGTCTATCTGTATGGCGTGCTGGTGATTATACCTGCGCTGTTTTGTGCCGGGATCCTGCTGCCTAAATTCCTGCCGGGCATTAAAAACATCCCGCTCAATTCGATGATTAAACCCGTTGCCGAGTTAGATCCGCAGTCGCTGCCTTCGTTTAAAACCAGCATTATGGTGCCGCTGATCCCGGCTATTTTGATGATTCTGGCATCAATAATTAAGCCGCTGGCCGGCAAGGGGACTTTGCTGACCCAGCTATGTGCTTTCCTCGGCAGTGCGGAAATCAGCATGTTAATTGCCACCTGTACCGCCATCTGGTTCCTCGGTATCCGACGTGGGATGACCGCGGACGCCGTAACAAATAACGTCAGCCTGTCGATTTCGCAGATCGCTAACGTGCTGTTTGTGATCAGCGCCGGCGGGATACTCAAACAGGTGATTATTGATTCCGACGTTGGCGACAGCATTGTCCACGTGATGAGCAGCGTGCCGTTCTCACCGTTTGTGATTGCCTGGCTGATCACCGCCGTCATTCGCATCCTGACCGGACAGGGCGCGGTGGCCGCCATTACCTCCGCCGGGATTGTGGCGCCGATGGTCGGTGCCTTCCATCTTAACCCGGCATTGATGGTGCTGGCCGTAGCCTGCGGCAGTAACACCATTACGCTGATGTACGACGGGGGTTTCCTGCTGTTTAAGGAGACCTTTGGCATCTCGATGAAAGATACCTTTAAGACCTGGGGATTGCTGGAGTTGATTAACTCGGTGGTCGGCCTGGGAATGGTGCTGCTGTTAAGCCTGTGGATCCACTGACCCCCGTCCGTTCTGAAGACGCAACCCCTGCTGCAGATGGGGTTGCGTCATTATCATCCCGTCCGCTTAACGGCTGAGCGTGGCGTTCAGCGCATCAATCGACGTTTGTAACCCCGCCTCGACGCTCATGGTCAGATCTTCCATCTCCAGCGAAACATAGCCGTCGTAGCCGGTCATACGCAGCACCGAAAAGAACTCTTTCCACCAGCACAGATCCTGGCCACAACCCACCGCAACATAGTTCCAGGTGCGGGTTTTGGTGTTGGTCACCGGCTGATACTCCATCAGCCCATCGATGTCGGCCAGCCCGCGTTCGATGCGCGCATCTTTGCCATGCACATGGTAAACCGCACCCTCTAGCTTGCGCGCTGCAGCAATCGGATCGGCGCCCATGGCAATCAGGTGCGAGGGGTCGAGATTCATCCCGATCATCTCGCCGACCGCCTTCCGCAGACGAAGTAAGGTCGATGGATTAAACACCAGCTGGCAAGGGAACTCCTCAATTGCGATCTGCTCAATGCCGTGCTCTCTGGCATGGGCGACAAATTTCTTCCACCACGGGATAGCCACTTTGTTCCACTGATAATCAATCACTCCGGGCATATAGCCCGGCCAGGAAACGGTGGAGGTGATCCAGTTGGGTATGCGATCTTCCGGTCCGCCGCCGGGCAAACCACTCATCATCACGATCTTTTTAACACCCAGCTTGCCTGCCAGCTCGACGGTACGATAGCTGCTTTGCGTATGTTGCTCGCCCAGTTCACCCGGCGCTAAAGGATTTCCTGAGCAGTTAAGGGCAACAATCTCCATGTCACGTTGGGCAAGCGCGTGACGAAACTGGTCGAGCTTTTCTGCCGAGGTGAGCAGTTCTTCAGTGTTGACATGCGGGCAGGGCGACCAGCCGCCGGCCGTCATTTCAACGCCGGTAATGCCGTAGCTTTTAACTTTATCCAACATTTTCTCAAACGATAAATCAGCCAGAACGTCGGTACAGAGGGCGAGTTTCATAACATGTCCTTATTCAGAGTCAGAGCATCGTTATAACAGAGAGATGAATGAAAGCGACGCAGCGGCGAAAAGCGTGATTTCAGACTGTGCTGAAGATCGATTATCTGAATACAAAAAACGAAATAGCCGTGACGGTCATCCCAGTTACATTTTAACGCGTTGACATAGCAAGAATGGAGAGAAGCGAAATAAGCGAAAAATGGGCCAAAAAAAGATAACGCGACGGGATTCAGGAAATCAGTTGCGTGGTTTTAAATAACACGCAAAATGAGTCGTACAACAGGCCGCAAGAATAGCGACAAACTCAGCGGAGGCGCCATGCTGACTTTTTGCAGTAACCAACACCCTACATCAGGCGGTTTTGCCCATGACAGTCGTCCCCGGCTGATGTTCATCTGCAAACACCAGGGTAAAGAAGCTGCAAAACCGAGGATAATGCACAAGCATGACGAGCGTTTTGAACTGATGTTTGTGGTTGAAGGGGCGGGAAGCTACAACATTGATGGACGCGGTTATCAGGTCAAATGCGGTGACCTGATGCTGTTCAATGTCGGCGTGTTGCATGATGAAAACCCACATGCGTCAGACGATCTGCTGATGTACAGCTGTGGTGTTGAGCAGCTGAAAATTGAAGGCTTGCCGCTTAACGTTCTGACGCCACGTTCGCAAAGTGCGGTGATGCCCAGTGGTGAGTGTTACGAAGAGATCCGTCATCTTTTTGAGCAAATGTGGCGGCACGTCAGCGCTAAAAAGCTGTATGGTGCGGACATCGGCAACAATCTGCTGAACGTATTGTTACTGCTTTGCCGCAGCCTGTGGATCGAAAATAAAGCGCTTGATGACACCACGGAAGTATTGTTGGGGCAGCGCATCAAAGATTATATTGACGATCATTATAAAGAGGATATCGACCTGAAATCGATTACCGCCGCCATCAATATGAGTCCATTTTATCTGGCCCATGTCTTTAAGGATTTTTCAGGCTACTCGCCCAAGCATTATCAGAGCCGTCGCAGAATAGGTGAGGCGCAAAACTTATTACTCAGTACCGAACTGGGTGTGACGGAAGTGGCGAATGCGGTGGGTTACGATAACGTGAATAACTTTCACCGCATATTTAATAATATGGTGGGGATCCCACCCGCCAAATATAAAAAATACTGGCTAACCGGTCAGGCTAAGGCCTGACGATAAACCTGCAAATTGACGTTTACCGCGTTCAGTAGCGGCGTGCTGACGCTGTTCCTTGCCGCGCGCAGCAGCAAATCCCCGATCACCTGGTCTGACTCAATGTCATAGCCCTGGCTCAAATCGCGGTACATCGACGAGGTCATCGGCGTGTCAGGGTTGCTGAGGATGGCGTAAATTTTGGCGGTCACTGCCGGGCGAGGGTGATAGCCATCGGCGCTGATGACCGCGAGGATCTCGCTGAACACGCCCTGCAACAGCGCTTCGCCGCCGTGTGACCGCAGGATCTGCTGGGTGTTGCCGCGTGACAGGCAGGTGACCGCGCCCAGCGTGCTGAGCAACAGCCACTTTTCCCACAGCTCGCTGATAATGTCATCGCTGAAAATCGTCTCTAAGCCGCAATCGCTTAACGCCGCATCGACCCGCTGCAGACGCGCGTCATTGTTGCCATCCAGCGCGCCATAATAAATCTGCTGCAGCGGCGTCATTTGCACCACTTCACCATTGGGTCCCAGCGTGGCGTTGATTTTGCACAGGCCGCCAATCACATTGTTTTTGCCAAAGCGATCGCGCAGGGTGTCAATATGGCGCATGCCGTTGAGGATCGGCATGACAAGCGTCGCAGGCCCGACCGCCGGCGCGATATCCTGCATGGCCTGTTCAAGGCCGAAACTTTTGACCGTCAGGATAATCAAATCAAACGGCCCGTTGAGCGTGCTGGCCTGGGTCAACTGCGGATGCAGCGTCTCGGTTTCACGGGGCGTTTGTAATATCAGCCCGTTTTGCTGCAACTGCTGCAGGCGACGTTCGCGTACCAGAAAGGTTACATCACGACCGGCCTGCGCCAGACGTCCACCAAAATAGCCGCCGGTTGCTCCGGCACCCACCACCAGAATACGCATTGTGTGATCCTGTTAAGTCATCAAGAGAGCCCCTACCTTAAAACGCGTCGGCAGGCGTTGCCAGCAGAGAAATGTTTCATTCATCTGAGCACGCTGTGTGCTGCTATTCCCCGGATTGTCGCGTAGTCTGGCGAGTCCGGCTGCCGCCGTGCCATTCAGCCGGTATTACGGGTATCGTCTTTCACTGAGGAGCAGTTCCATGTTTCACCTGATTTTCAGTTTGCCTTCGCTGTACGTTATTACGCGTTTTATTGGCCCAATGCCCTGGCCACTGTCCGTCCGGTTGGCAACGGCGCTGTTGCTGCTTATCGCTTCTCAGTACCATCTTTTCTGCCGCTTTTCGTCAGGCAGCGTGTTTGCGCCGGAAATGCCGCGTTTTATCGTCATTCTGTTTAACTGGGCGTTTTGCGCCATCTTCCTGATTGCGCTGATGCAGATCGCCACCGATGTGGTCGCGCTGATTTCGCTGATCGTTCAGCACCAAATCGCCATTCAGCCGGGCTACCGTTACGCCATCGGACTGATTGCCGTGGTGCTTTCGGCGTATGGCGTGCATCAGGCGATACGGGTGCCGCCGGTGAAAAACATCACCGTGGAAGTCAGCGGTCTGCCGGCCGAGTTTGAGGGCTACAAGATTGTGCAACTGACCGATATGCACATCAGCCGGTTGTTTCCGGCAAGCTGGTCAGCGGCCGTGGTGAAAAAAGCCAACGGACTGGGCGCCGATCTGATTGCGATCACCGGCGATGTGATTGACGGTACCGTTAACAATCGCCGGAAAGATGTTGAACCGCTGCGTGACCTGAGCGCGCCGGATGGTGTGTATGTGATCACCGGCAACCATGAATATTTCTTTGAACAGAAAAAATGGACGGAACACCTGATCCAGCTGGGCATGAAGTCGCTGCCGAACAAGCATGCGGTGATCAACCGCAACGGTGCGAAGCTGCTGCTGGCCGGCGTTAACGATCTGTCCGCCAGCAACCGTTCTTCCACCTCATCCGATCTCGATCAGGCGCTGGAAAATGCTCCGGTCGGCGCGCCGATTATCCTGCTGGATCATCAGCCGAGAAATGCCCGCCAGGCCGCGGCACGCGGTGTTCAGCTGCAGCTCTCTGGCCATACGCACGGCGGATTGATTGCCGGGCTCGATCGGTTCTTTGCACCGGCGAACGGGGGCTTTGTTTCGGGATTTTATGACGTGGAGGGGATGACGCTTTACGTCAACAACGGTACCGGTCTGTGGCCGGGCATGGCGCTAAGACTTGGACGTCCTTCGGAACTGACGTTGATCACCTTAAAAGCCCGCCGCAGCGAGCCCGCGAAAGACGTTGTCCCCGAGAGGGTGGCCCTCGCCAGTGAGTAAAGGCTGAATGCCCTGGCTCTCCAGGCAGGATCCCCGGAGAGCCGAACTATCTCTTCAGTTCTGACACCTGCTGTAATGCCTCAACCGCTTTGCCAGCTTTCTCTATGAAGGGACCTGCATGGGCAAAAATGTCGCGGTTGTATGTGTGGCTATTTAGCTGTATGTAAAAATCACATTTCCAAAACTGAACACTTCCTGCTCTCCCGTGTTTTTCGCATATGACTGCGACCCACTCATTACCAGATGGTTAGTGCTTGAAATGCTCCCCACCCAATAGTCCATTACGACTTCTGACCAATCTGCGTCTCGTTGCCAAATATATATACCTACACTTGTTGGCCCACCGTCTTGGGTATATGCATACCGGGTGTTCGAATTATTGAGAATTGTTGTCATTTCACCTAAAGGGGTGATCTTATTTATAAACGTACCCGTAATATAACCCTGTGATGAGTTGTTGGCTGTGATTATCAAAATCTGGTCACTTGTAGGACTTGTATATGTTCCATTTATACTCATAACTTCTTGTTCCCCTAGAATACATAGGGTTAAACTTCAATTGCGGACGATTATAGTGAATAAAAACAATAATACAAATTTTAATATCATGAGACATCTTTTGGCCTTGTCGATACTGCTGGTGCATGCCGCTGGCGTGTCAGGCTCTCCTGTTTTATCGACAATTCTTCGGTATGTTAATGGCGATGTGGTTGTTAAATGTTTTTTTGCAATTAGCGGATATTTAATTGCTTTGAGCTTTCAGCGCAACAACCTCTCTACATTTTTCCTAAAAAGGTTTAACAGGATAGTTCCGGCCTATTTTATGGCTATTATTTTGATGGTAGTGATTGGCGTTCTGTTTACACGTTATCCAAAAATGGACTTTCTGCAAAGTAGTGAGTTGTACAAATACGTGTTAGTTAATTTTACCTTTCTCAATTTCATGCATCCATCACTGCCTGGGGTTTTTGATGGCAATCCTCTTTCAGCAATGAATGGTTCGCTTTGGACGATTAAGTCAGAGATAATGCTTTATATCATGACGCCGATAGTCCTTGCTGTTTCGGGCAGACGTGGTGCTTTACCCTTCGCTATTATGTATTTAATTTCAGTTTTATGGGTTTTATGGTTCAGTATCATTCATGTAACATCGTCGTCGAGAACACTGTCTCTGCAATTTGTCGGCATGGCATCTTATTATTTTCTGGGATCGTTTTTTGCTGTCAACAGAGTCAGGCTGAAACCCTTGCTTTTAACTTTCGTATGCTCGATCTCGCTGTGGTTTTTTACAGAGAAACACCCGATCATAAGAATTTTTATTGAACCCTGTCTTATTGTTTCTTCCGTGTTGCTCTTGAGCTTGTTTACCCCTAATTTTAGTACTAACAAACACCCCATTGATATTTCTTATGGAATTTACCTGTATAACTTTCCAGTCATTCAGATTTTCGTTTATTGGGGTTTCTTTCAGAAGCAACCCTGCATTGCACTTCTTTTATCGGTCATTATGACCTGTACCCTTGCCTGTGCTTCATGGTTTCTCGTTGAACGTCGTTTTCTGAAGTCGCAACGACCCGGTTTACTTCACGAAAAATCAATTAACCGCATGGTGACTTGAAAACAGTCGCGTTAGTGAAACTATCTCGTGAAGGGAACTGCACCTCACACGCCCTGAGCATTGCGCTCAGCGGAGACCAGCCACGGGAAAGTTTCACCGGCTGGCCATCAGCGGTGAATTCATCGTCTATGATTATTTTTTACCATGAGTGCCTGAGAACCGGACTCCACCGCGTTTTTTCTTCTCCACCATTATTGCTTTTGCCCATTGCTGGCTTAAACGAGGGAATCGAATGGCGTCCAAATCTTTTATCAAACGTTGGGGTAGTGAGATCGTCGGCGACGGAAAAGTCCGCTTTCGTTTATGGGCGACCGGGCAAAAAGAGGTGATCTTAAGGCTTGCGGGTGTAGATCATCCGATGACGGCGCAAGCCGACGGCTGGTTTGAGTATCAGGCCAGCGGCGTTTCAGCAGGAGCGGAATATAACTTTGTGCTGGCCGATGGCATGGTGGTGCCCGATCCGGCATCACGCGCGCAAAAATCGGACGTTAGCGGTCCCTCGCTGGTGGTCGATCCTGAGTACTACATCTGGCATAACGCCGACTGGAAAGGCCGTCCGTGGTCTGAAAGCGTGGTTTATGAACTGCATATCGGCACCTTCACGCCTGAAGGCACCTTCGCCGCCGCCAGTGAAAAGCTGCCTTACCTGGCCGACCTCGGTATCACCATGATTGAAGTTCTGCCGTTGTCGCAGTTCGGCGGCAGTCGTGGCTGGGGTTATGATGGCGTGCTGCTGTACGCGCCACACTCGACGTACGGCACACCCGATGATTTTAAGGCCTTTGTCGACAGCGCCCACCATCACGGCATCTCGGTAGTGCTGGATATCGTGCTTAATCACTTCGGTCCTGAAGGCAATTATTTGCCGCTGCTGGCACCGGACTTCTTCCATAAGGAGCGGATGACGCCATGGGGCGCTGGCATCGCCTATGATGTTGCGGCCGCGCGCGACTATATGATTGAAGCGCCGCTGTTCTGGCTAAAGGAGTACAATCTCGACGGCCTGCGCTTTGACGCTATCGACCAAATCGAAGACAGCTCGGAGAAACATGCGCTGATTGAGATTGCCGAACGCATCCGCCATGACCATCCTGACCGCCATATCCATCTGTCGACCGAAGATTGCCGCAATGTCACCTTCCTGCATCCGCGTGCGGCAGACGGATCGGCGCCGCTGTTTACCGCCGAATGGAACGATGACTTCCACAATGCGGTACATGTGTTTGCCACCGGTGAAACCCATGCCTATTACCAGGATTTTGCCCGGCAGCCCGAAAAGTTGGTGGCCCGAACGCTGACCGAAGGCTTTGCCTATCAGGGCGAAGTGGCGCCGCAGTCTGGCGAGAAAAGGGGCGTCAGTAGCCTCAGTCAACCGCCGGTGACCTTTATTGATTTCATCCAGAACCACGACCAAATCGGTAACCGCGCGCTCGGCGAGCGGTTGATCGATCTGGCGGGTGCCGAGCGCACCCAGGCGCTGCTGGCGATGCTGCTGCTTTCACCGCATATCCCGCTGCTGTTTATGGGCGAAGAGTATGGCGAAACCCAGCCGTTCCTGTTCTTTACCGACTTCCATGGCGATCTGGCCAAAGCGGTGCGCGAAGGGCGCGCACGGGAGTTCGCGGGACATGCCGGACATGAAGGCACCCGCGTGCCCGATCCCAACGATAAACAGACCTTCTTCAGCTCTAAGCTTGACTGGGAAAAGCCGACCCGCGAGGAGGGCAAGCAGTGGCTGGCGTTGACCAGACAACTGCTGACGCTGCGTCAGCAATATATCGTGCCGTTGCTGGACAAGGCCGGCGGCAACAGCGGCAAGGTGCTGAAGACGGCGGAAGGTTTCCTCGCCGTCAGCTGGACCTTCCCGGATGGCACGCTGTCTCTGGCCATCAATCTGGCTGAAACCGCTCAGCCGCTGGTCGACCTTCCGGGTGAAACCCTGTTCGCCTGGCCTGCCGCGGAAGAAAAGCTGGCGCAAAACGCCATTATTGTCCGTCTGGCCAGGGAGATCTAAAGTGACCATTCCCGCTGCAACTTACCGAATTCAGTTCCGCAACGGCATGACCTTCGATCGGGCCGCCGAGCTGGTGCCTTATCTGCTGCAACTCGGCATCAGCCACCTGTATGCGTCGCCGATATTTACCGCCACCCAGGGGTCAACCCACGGCTATGACATTACCGATGCCAATGAAATCGATCCGGCTATCGGTGGCCGCGCCGGTTTTGACCGCATGGTCAGGGCGTTAAAGGACGCCGGACTGGGCCTGATCCTCGACATTGTGCCGAACCATATGGCGGCCTCGCTGGAAAATCCCTGGTGGCGTGACGTTATCGAACACGGTGAAAACAGCCGCTATGCGCGTTATTTTGATATCGACTGGTCGCGGCGGCTGACCTTACCTTTCCTCGGTGACACCTTTGACGTCGCGCTGGAAAAGGGCGAGATCGCCGTTAAAGCCGATCCTGCCACCGGGCGTCCTGCGCTGGCCTACTTCGGGAGTTTTTATCCGCTGACGCCGGAAAGCTGGCAAGGGAAAGAGCAGGAAATCCTGCAACTCACCGACAAACCGGCCCTTGCTGAACTGCATGACCGTCAGCCCTGGCGGCTGATGTCGTGGCGGGATGCGCCAGAAGAGCTTTCCTATCGCCGCTTCTTTGAGATCACCGGTCTGGCGGGCGTGCGGGTGGAAGATCGCGCCGTGTTTGATGATACCCACCGGCTGATCCTCGAACTGGTGCATGCCGGCGCGGTTGACGGACTCAGGGTGGATCATGTGGATGGCCTGGCCGATCCGAAAGGCTACCTTGAGCTGTTGCGGCAGCAGGTAGGCCCGGACTGCTACCTGACCGTCGAGAAAATTCTGGGTGAGGGTGAGGTTATTCCGGCGGACTGGCCGATTTCCGGCACCACCGGCTACGAATTTATTGCGGCGATTTCCGACGCGCTGGTCGACGGCAAGCAGATCGGCACCTTGCGCAAAGTTTATGAGCGGGTGATTGGCCGACAGGTGGATATGGAGGCGGAACTGCGTGCCGCCAAAATGCTGATGGCGGACCGAAATTTTGCCGGTGAGTTCAGCACCTTGCTGACGCTGGCCACCGAGATTGCTAACAAAGAAAACGTCAGGCTGGAAGAGGAAACCGGGCGGGAAGCGCTACGCGAACTGCTGATCGCTTTCCCGGTGTACCGCACCTACGGCACTGAAGAGGGTCTGCCGGAAGAAGGCACTGAAATGCTGCACCAGGTGGCCGGTGAGGTTAAAACGGGCGAGAACGTGCCGGATCGTGGCGCGGTGGATTTTCTCACCCGCATCCTCGCGGGCAAGGTGTCAGACGGTGCCACGGAAGAGGCGGATACCTTCCGCACCCGCTTCCAGCAGCTTACCGGACCGCTGATGGCGAAATCGGTGGAGGATACCTTGTTCTTCCGTCAGCATATGGAGCTGGCGCTGAATGAAGTGGGTGCCGAACCCTTGCCGCGCACCTTCACGCCAGAGCGTTTTCATCAGGAGATGGCGCAGCGGCTGCAACTTCAGCCCGATGCGATTTCCAGCACCTCAACCCATGACACCAAACGCGGTGAGGATGCCCGCGCCCGACTGTATACGCTGACGGAAGCGCCGCCCATCTGGCAGGCATGCATCGCTCGCTGGCAGCAGATGAATCAGCATAAGGTCAGCAAGCTGGCGGATGGCCTGGCGCCCAAGCCGGCGGTAGAGTGGATGTTGTATCAGGCGCTGGCTGGCGTCTGGCCGGCCACGCTTGAGCCGCAGGATGAAGCGGGCTTAAAGGCGCTGGAAGAACGCTTCCTTGCCTATGTGGAAAAAGCCCTGCGCGAAGCGAAGCAGCGCACCGACTGGGCCGACACCAACGAACCCTACGAACAGGCGGTATTCGACTATACCCGCCATCTGCTCGATCCGCAGAATCAGACCTTCCTGCAGGACTTCCACCGTACGCTGCAACCCTTTGTGCGGGCGGGGCTGGTTAACAGCCTTACCCAGTCGGTGATTAAGCTTGTCGCCCCAGGCGTGCCGGATATCTATCAGGGAAGCGAAGCGCTGAATTTTAGCCTGGTCGATCCTGATAACCGTCGCGATCCTGACTTCCCGCTGCTGGCACATCAGCTAACGGCCGACGACGTGTTGCCCGCGTCCTGTGACGAAGCCGACTGGCGCAGCGGCAAGCTGAAACAGCAGGTTATCGCCCGACTGCTGCACCTGCGGCTGGATAAGCCAGAGTTGTTCAGAAAAGGCGAATATTTGCCGCTACAGGCCAGCGGAAAGCAGGCGGAGAACATTCTGGCCTTCGCCCGCCGCGATGGGGTTAACGCAGTGATTGTGATCCTGCCGCGACTGGTGTTTGCTCTGGTGGGCGAAAGCCTGTCTGCCGGGCCGAAGCAATACTGGAATAACGCCGTGATTAACCTGCCGCCTGAGCTGGCCCAGCGTCGTTATCGCGATGTACTGACCGGGGAAGAACACTTCCTGACAGCCCGCTTCAATTTAGAAAATATTGCATGCATAACCCCTGTGATCCTTCAGGGTTGATTGAAAAAACAATCAATACACCGCAGTCACATTAACGTTTTGCAATGGAGAGTGGCATGTCTAACGGTAAACCTTACGGGATCACCGCAGGTAACAGCCTGCGTCTTGGCGCGAATTTTGATGGCAAGGGGGTGAATTTCGCACTTTTCTCCGCCCATGCTGAACGGGTTGAACTCTGTTTATACGATCCGACCGGGGTGTTTGAAATCACCCGACTGGATCTGCCGGAATATACTGATGAAGTCTGGCACGGCTATGTGCCTGATCTGAAAACCGGCGCGCTGTATGGCTATCGCGTGTATGGGCCTTACGATCCGGAAAACGGCCACCGCTTTAATCCCAACAAGCTGCTGCTGGATCCCTATGCCCGTGAGCTGTCTGGTGAAATTGAGTGGGACGAATCGCACTTCGCCTACAACCTGCATGATGATGACAAAGACCTGACCTTCGACGATCGCGACAGCGCGCCGTACACGCCGAAATGCCGGGTGATCGACCCCGATGAGTTCAACTGGCAGGATGAGAATCGCCCGGCGATCGGCTGGCCGGAAACGGTGATTTACGAAACCCATGTGAAGGGCTTTACGCAGCTCAACTCCGCCGTACCGGAAGCCCTCCGTGGCACCTACGAAGGCATGGCGCACAAGGCCACCGTTGATTACATCAAAAACCTGGGCATTACCTCCGTTGAACTGTTGCCGGTTCACTGGTTCCCGGACGATCAACATCTGCTGGAAAAAGGGCTGAAGAACTACTGGGGTTATAACACCCTGAATTTCTTCTCGCCCGCCAGCCGCTATTTCGGCCCGAATGGCATTCAGGGTTTCCGCGATATGGTGAAGGCTTATCACGATGCCGGTATCGAGGTGATCCTCGACGTGGTGTATAACCACACCGCCGAAGGCAATGAGCTGGGGCCGACGCTGTCATTTAAGGGCATCGACAACTACTCCTATTACCGCACCTTCCCCGAGCAACACCGCTATTACATCAACGATACCGGTACCGGCAACACGGTAAACACCTCGCATCCGCGCGTCTTACAAATGATTATGGATTCGCTGCGCTACTGGGCGGAATCGATGCATATTGACGGTTTTCGCTTCGATTTGGGCACCATTCTTGGCCGCGAGCCAGAAGGTTTCGATCAGCGCAGCGGCTTCTTTGACGCGATGATGCAGGATCCGGTGCTGTCGAAACTGAAGCTGATTGGCGAGCCGTGGGACATTGGGCCTGGCGGCTATCAGGTGGGCGGATTTCCGCCGGGCTGGGCAGAGTGGAATGACAAATATCGCGATACGGTGCGCGAATACTGGAAAGGTGACAACGTCGCGTCTGAGTTTGCCGCACGCCTGCTGGGGTCCGGTGATTTATACGATTTGCGTGGCCGCCGGCCATGGGCCAGCGTCAACTTTATCACCGCCCATGATGGCTTCACGCTTAACGACCTGACCTCGTACAACGACAAGCACAACGAAGCCAACGGCGAGGACAATAACGACGGCCATAATGATAACCGATCGTACAATTATGGTGCTGAAGGCCCGACCACGGACGAAGGGATCAACGCGGTGCGCGATCGCCAGCGCCGCAATTTCCTCACCACCATACTGTTCTCTCACGGCACGCCGATGTTGCTGGCCGGTGATGAGTTTGGCCGCAGCCAGTTAGGCAACAACAATGGCTACTGTCAGGACAGCGAAATTTCCTGGGTAGAGTGGGATAAAGTGCCGGATACCGGTGCGGCACTGCGCGAATTTACCCGCCAGGTGATCAAGCTGCGTGCCGAGCAGCCGTTGCTACGTCGTGAAAGCTGGCGCGATGGCATGGATATTAAGTGGTTCAATGCCGGCGGTGGTTTCCAGCAGCCGGATCAGTGGGACGAAGGCGTTACGCTCGGGGTGTATATTGGTCGCCCGGATCTGCATACGGAAGAGGGGATCTGGCATGACGTGCTGATGCTGTTTAACCCGTATGAGGGCAATGTGCCGTTCCAGATCCCGCAGTTTGGTGAAGGTGGCTGGGTGCTTGAACTGACCACCGCCACCTCGTTGACCGCAAAACCGGGGCTGGTGATTACCCGGGAAAAGGATTTCGAGTTGGAAGGGCGCAGCATTGCCTTATTCAGAAGGCCATAAAGGGGCGACAAGGAATAATGCGTGTCAGATGTAACGAATATGTAATCATATGAAAATATCTTCCTGAAAGTTCCGTTAGTTGTGGCGGAACCTTTCTTAACAATAATTTAGCAAGTTTAGCTAAAACGATTAACGAGAAAAGGCGTTTAGTAGTCCTGCCGGTGTCATTCGCCGGACGTGCGCAATAACCGATAGGGCGGAACATTACCGTCGATCTGACCGCAGTAATAATGCCGCCTTATTGGTTTTGAACTGGAATACTCAGGAGTCACAACATGAAAGATCTCGTTAATGATGTTTTATCTATATTCTCACCACAGAGCGTTAAGCCTGTCCTGATCCGTGCAGGATTAACCCATCGCGAGATTGCCTCCATGCATCCAGTTGGCGTAACACAGGTCAGTTGGGTGACCTCCATGGAAGAGCTTAACGATGCCTTCGTGAAAAAAGCGATGGAAGCGGGTGCCTCGGGTTATCACATTACCGATGTGGAGTCTCACAAACCGGGAAACGATGACCAACATGTGCTGGCCGCCAAAGCCACGCTGTATTATGTTGCTGAAAAAGCGGCCAATGGCTGATGCTTTTAAACAACTTTTATACCGAACCGTTGCTTATTCACCTGGCTGCATAGCCATGCAACCAGGTGAAATTTGTTGGGCGCATTTACGTTGGTTTTGCGGTTCACCAGCCATGACTTTCGCACGTCTGACCCCGTAAACCCCACTTACCCGGTTTTAGTAGTGCCGACAACAGATGTTATGGTAGATATCCCGTCACCGTACTTTCTTGAATATGAGAAGGATCAAGGGTACGCAAATAGCAAAACCATATATAGCCGCATCAAAGACTCTGTCTGTGTATTGAATAAGTGAATCTATTGCAGCTTGATATTCAATTAATGGTACAGGGTTAGAAAACAGCATACTTTGATTCTCACTGAAAGCAGAAAAAGAGAATGATGCTATTACCAGGACGATAAAGTAGCAAAGAGATACTGTCCCTATACCTAACCATCGGAGAACTGTTTTAGTTCTATTCGTTGACGTCATACGAACCACCTAAAACCCCTCCTATAGTTCCGCCTGAATAGGGTGATAATGAATCCTCAACCGCCGCGCTTTCAGCTGCGGTTTTCTGGATCTTACCTCGGGAAGATTCATGAAGTTCCTGGAGATTATCACTGTTGGGGTATTGCTCCTTGAAGATACTTGTCATTTCCACCACAAGCATTGAAGACATATCTGATCCCTTTTTAACTAGGTATCGCTGTAGAGAAACTGGAATAGTAAAATCTTCTTCAGCTTCAATTGGTAGTTGAGTTGTCATTGAGGCGTAGCCATTTTCAAATACTTTCGAGCCTGAATATTTGATTCCTGCTACAGAGTGGGTAGTACAATTTTTCCCTGTAACATCGTACTCGTCAATGGTACGGCCTCTTCTCCGGGTTGTATCTGGCATGTCAGGTGTTTGAATTGCAGGGGCGCTGCTATTCCATAAATCTTCGAAGGATTTTCGTGTTAACTCAGGATCTGCATCATCGATTCTAAATGCCCGAGCTTTCATGCGATAGAGTTCGGACCTGTAATATGCCCTTGCATCTTCACCCATCAAAAAGTTAAGAATTCCGTCACCGGTGGCAGTACCAGGCCCTGTTCGTCCATATCGACCGTAGGTATAAAGAAAAATAGAGTTGTTTTCGTGAACCGAAACAAAGGCATGTCCAGCCCCTGTTATTTCCGTCCAGAGATAAACCCCGTTCAGTAACAAGTTATCTTTCGGTTTGCATGTGTCTACAATGCCGTGTCGATGTTTCGCGGCCTGTGCGTGCTGTGCAGGTTCCGTTTGCTCTGAGGATGATGTGGCGCTGGCTGCTACATACCCCCCGGATGCGACAACCTTGTTAGTGCCGGGCGGACAGCCGCAGAGCACGTCGGAGCCGTCAATGGCGGCGGTGATGCCGTTGAGGGTTCTGGTCGGGTCGCCGGAGGTGATGACGCCGCTTTTCCCGCATGCCGGGCAGGGGGTGGTTTTGTCCCCCACGCGAAGGGATAGTTTCCCGTTAACTGCCCATCTGCTGCTGGCGATGCATTGGGCGCCGGTGGTGGTGCGGTCGCCGCTCACGGCGGTGCGCTTAGCGTTGATGGTGTTATTGCTTCCTGCCATGTGTTTACTGCTCTCCGTGAAGTTAGTCCGGGTAAACTGAAAAAAATACCAGAGGTGATTCTGATTTTGTGGGTGTTGGGTCAGACTTTGGCAATCACACTTCACCGCGAGTACTACCCTAAGTTAAGCAACGATCAGTTCATCATGGGGAATTTTATCAGTAGGGATTGTTTCATTCAGGGCTAATGACTCACGATACTCTTTAGCCTCTGCAAACATCGTCCAATGCGCATCAATATTCATTTCTTGAATCGTAGATTTGATGTCTTTTATACCAACATTGAAGAACTCTTTGCGCGAGTTAATTTTGTTTACTTGTTTATCGTTGAACACCTTGTGAAGGTGATTTTCAAGTGAAGGGGCATCATCACTGTAGAGCATTGCATGCACGTCAAATGAGAATGGGACGCTGGCATCCCCAAGTTCACGAACTCGATCAAGGGGTTCGAGTCGACGTGTCATCCCAATTTTATAAATGTTTTCGCCGAAGGAGCCGATGTTACTGATCACATATACGTGACCAGAGCGTGTTTGCTGCGCCATCGAGATGGCTCGGTGGTTTTTGGCTTCAGCTTCTTCGTATTTAATTTGTAGCTCAGCCAGTTTCTGTTCGAGGGCTATACGTTGCTCTTCACCTGCAAGCATTAATTCTTTAGTCGCTTTGTCAATAGCCTGCTGAATTGTTTTCTCTTCTTTTTCGGCTTCTTTTATCGCTCTCTCATATTCTCGGCGAGCCTTTTCTTCTTCGCGCAACTGTTCTTTGATGCGCCTTTGTTCTTCTTTTTCTTCGAGCATGATCTCATTAACTGCAACGCCCCATTTAAGTTCGTTGAGTCGAGCCTGTAAGTATATATCAGTGATCTTAGCTGACCTAAAAGCGGAGCCGTTATAATTCACAAGTTGAAATGCGTCCTTAATTTCTTGGGAGAGTTTACCGTAATTATTATGTTTGATTTTAGAAAGCGTACTATCAACCTTTCCATTGAACGCATCTAATACAAATTTTATTGCAGTATTACGTCTATTAGGTTCGACATATTCACAACTTGCCGCTTTGCTCGTTTTGATTAAAGATTTTGTTAACTCTCTCGCTTTTTGGAGTTCTCTGCCTGTATCAGTATATTCATAATTCTCTGCAAGTTCATCCAAAACGCTTCGGTTTGGAACTATCCATTCATCGCCGTAACCTTCAATTTTATTTTTCATTGACTTGGCTACAGCTTGGTAGGTTTCTGCAAATTCTTTCGCTTCATATGCAGAACCTGCAATTTCTTTTGCTCGGACCTCTGCATCTGAGAGAATTTTCATTGCATTATCATTTGCGTTGGAAATTAATTCATTAGCTTTACTATTTGCGTTATCTAACCGCTCTTTAGCTTTCAAACGAGCATCGCGTGCGTCTTTGGTGATGGATACTGCTTCGCTGTTAGCATTGCTTATTGTGAGCCGGGCTTGGTTATGAGCTTCATTTATAGCTCTGGCAGCCTTTATTTGGGCTTCTTCAATTATTTCTTTGGCTATAGAGTCAGCATTTTTTATCTTTTTCTCAGCATCCACGACGGCATCATGTAACTCTTGATACTGCCATAAGGGGTAGGATCTTCCTTCAAGTTCAGAGTGTTTTCTGACTGCTTGAGCTAAATTTTGTTCAGTTTGACTAAGCCTCTCTTGGCTTTCATACAATTCATCTTTGAGAGCAGTATTGCTAGCGATAAGGTTATCGACCTCCACCTTATGCTTTTTGCCTTTCTTGACCAGAATCACAGTCAGGATTGGAGAAAGTAGGGCTAACACGAGTACTACTGTGACAAAAAAATCCATTTCATAATCCTTTATTCGATCAGTTTGAACTGTTATGCATTTCACACACGCAATCACTTCAATATCTGAAAAAGCACACTCAAAACTATTACCTGTAGTGGAAATTTTAATCATGCCCTTAGGCAGTCTGATGATCGGTCTAATGGAGTACGTCCCATCGATATAAATCAACAAGTGCCCATCAAGCACAGCTGTGAGTTTTGCTCACGGAGGTATGTGGTAGATCCATCGTGAACGACAATCGGGGGCGAAAGGCTTGTCGCGATTACTACAGACTAACCACAATCCAATAGGGGATGTTGCATCATGACCCTTAATATATCAATCACTCTCATTACACCGCACGTCACAATTGAGCGCTACAGCGAGCTTAGAGGCCTGCCAATAGAAACTATCATTGACATGCTGGCTGATGGCCGCTTGCCTCGCCATCAACTGTATAAAGATAAAAAGCGTCAAAAAGTAATGATTAACCTCGTTGCTCTTACCGTTGATGCGCGCTCATTTCAATGAACTGCCTTTTAAGCATGGCTTGTAGCCAGACCAGCCCTTGCGCGGGCGTTCACAGCCGCGGCATCTGCATATTGACCATTCTCGCCAATGTCCAGGTTTAAGGCTCAAAGCGGATCACGTCTTCACCGATCCATTTATTCAGCTCGTGCAGCCGCTTACGTAATGGCATCAGCTCGTTGCGGACAAAGACGCATTGGTTCCAAATTGCGAACTGCTTAATAATGAGGGATGACGAAAACGATGAATTGTCCTATGTGCGGACAGGCTGCACATACCCGAAGCAGCTTCTCCCAAAGGTATGCAGAAACAATTTGCTTACTGAATCAGACCCTCAGCTGGGGTAATAGGGTTAATGTACTGAACTGGATTGTGTAGCAGTGGATACCTGGACGAAACGCAATCAGCGGGATAGTTTGGTAGGTTCGACCTACTTTTGCCAACAGGGCGGAACTGTTTGGGTTTCTGCATCTGGGGATCATCGGGCTATCCGTCAAAAAGTTTTAGGAAGGGACTCGGGAACCCGTTCTTTGGCTAGTTATTTGCGCTGGGATGATGTCTGCGCGGTTGCTTAGGTTGGATTGTTGTACGCGATTGAAACGGCATAGCACAATAAATTACGAAATTACGCCCCGCGGCAAAAGTGCTGTCGACATTTGGTCGCCACTGGCGTCAGAGGTTCGTTATAAATTGCTGATTATAAAGGTTTTTATTTACAGGTAACAAAAAACCCATAAATAAACACCGCATCTCTTAACCGAATGCGGTGTTTTTTTCGCCTTACATAGCGCGTCAAATAGCACGGCTGTCATAGCTAAGATTGGCTTCTTCAATGCTGTCGCCATGTTCAATCGCCCACTGACACAGTGCTTCAAACGGCCCGCGTAATGAATGGCCCAAAGGCGTGATGGCATATTCCACGCCAATCGGCGTGGTGGGTAATACGGTGCGCGTCACCAGGCCATTTTTTTCCAACCGCTTTAGCGCATCAGCCAGTGCTTTATGGGTGATATTCAGGCGTTTTTTGATCTCATTAAAGCGGGCAGGCTGCGGGCATATCACGGTCAGGATCATAATCGTCCATTTATCGGCGATTTTATTCAGCACCGGGCGAACTAACTCCATATCGGCGCGGCTTTTCTCAAACAGCCTGTCCAGGTCGGTATACTCAACCATATCTTGTATCCTTCAGGTGCGTTATTGATATCAGATATAAGAAGTATATCATCCATTCTCTACACAAATGAGGAGAGAATGATGAGCAAAATGACGGATAAAGTTGCCCTGATCGTGGGGGGTGCCAAAGGCATCGGTCTTGCCATTGCTGAAAGGCTGACCGCAGAAGGCGCGGTGGTGTTCCTTACCGGCAGACGTGAAGAGGAAGTGAACGCTGCGGTCACGCAGTTGGGGGCGGGCGTGACCGGGTTGATTGCGGATGCCGGAAAGCAAAGCGATATCCAGCAGGTGATTGCCACCATTGCAGAAAGCACGGGCCGTATTGACCTGTTGGTGCTGAACGCTGGGATGAGCACGCCCGCATCGCTGGCGGAGGAAACGGCCGAACACGTCAATCAACTGTTCAGCGTCAATGTGCAAAGTCACGTCACGGCATTTCAGGCCGCGTTGGACTCGCTGAGTGACAAAGCTGCCGTGGTGTTGGTTGGCTCTGTCGCCAGCGGACTGGGCGTGGCGGGGTACGGCACCTACAGCGCCACCAAAGCCGCGCTGCGATCTTATGCCCGCACCTGGAGTCTGGAACTGGCACCGCGCGGTATTCGCGTCAATGTGGTGGCACCAGGCCCCACCGATACCGATATGATGGCCGCCGTACCGGAAGCCGTTCGCCAGACGTTGATCGCACCTATCCCCTTGGGGCGCATGGCACGTCCGCAGGAGGTGGCTGCTGCGGCGTCCTTCCTGTTAAGTGAGGATGCGAGCTTTATTACCGGCGTGGAACTGCTGGTGGATGGCGGCATGGCGAATAACCTGACCTGATCCTGTCTGGCCGCGATGGGTAAACCATCGCGGCTAATTATCGCCCAGCTGGCCGTCCCATAACTGCATAACCTGCCCGATCGACCGGGCAATATCCTCAAAAGCCACACCATCGCGTGCCAGCGTAGAAACCCCGCTGAGGAAACTGTTAAAGGTGAGTCCCAGCGTTTTTGCTGACGTCCCGACGGGCAGCTCGCCGCTTAGCACACCGCGTTCAACGCAGTGAATAAAACCCTCACAGGTCTTTTTTCTTGATTGCTCCAGCGGGCTGAGCAGGTATTTATGCTCATCGGTACTCACCGACATCAGGCCCAGCGTGACCATGCAGCCTTTGGGATGATCGTCTGCACACTGCATGCGTGCGGAACGTAGCAGGGTGGATTCAATGGCCTCGCGCGGCGGCAGTTCGTCCTGCCACAAGGCTTCGGTCACGCGCCCGTGTGACTGCAAATAGCAGGCAACCGCTTCCTGAAACAACTTCTCTTTAGAGCCAAACGCCGCGTAAAAGCTCGGCGCGGTAATACCGTTGCCGATCGCACTTTTCAGCTGACTCAGCGAGGTCGAGTCAAAGCCGCGATCCCAGAACAGGTGCATTGCCTGTCGCACCGCGTCATCGCGATCAAACTGCCGTGGTCTGCCCGTTCTCATTTGGTATCTCCTTTCAACTAAGTTATATACTAATCGATACATAAATATTTGACAACGCTGCGCGCTCAGGATATCTATACCAAACGATACAAAATCAACTGGATAACCAAGAGAGGGCAGTTTGGCTGATATTTCTCCGGTCGCGAAGGCGACCCGACAGGACCGACTACCGGTGATGGCGCTGCTGGCACTGGCGATGACCGGTTTTATCTGCATCGTCACGGAAACCATCCCAGCCGGTTTGCTGCCGCAAATCAGCGCCGGACTGACGATTTCACTGTCGCTTGCCGGTCAGATGGTGACGGCGTTTGCCGCTGGCGCGTTGATTGCGGCCATACCGCTGACCCTCGCCACCCGAACCTGGCGGCGTCGCAGCGTATTGCTGACCACGATAATCGGATTCTTGCTGTTCAACACCCTGACCGCAATCTCGACAAACGTCGTGCTGACGCTGGCGGCGCGCTTTCTGGCGGGCGCATCTGCCGGATTAGCCTGGAGCTTGCTGGCAGGCTATGCCCGCAGAATGGTGCCGGTTTCTCTGCAGGGAAAAGCGATGGCGCTGGCGATGGTCGGCACGCCGATTGCCCTGTCGCTGGGGGTACCGCTGGGCACCTGGCTGGGGAATTTACTGGGATGGCGGTTGACCTTTACCGTGATGTCTGGCTTATCGGTGCTGCTGGTCGTCTGGGTGCTGCTGGCTGTTCCTGATTTTGCCGGGCAAACAAGTCAGCAAAAAATGGCCTTGAAAGCTGTTTTCAACACGCCAGGTGTCCGTCCGGTGTTAGGCGTGGTCTTTACCTGGATGCTGGCGCACAACATTCTTTACACCTATATCGCCCCGTTTGTGATTCCGGCCGGGCTGGAAAATAAGGTCAGCCTGATTTTGCTGATTTTTGGTTTGGCGGCGCTGGTGGGCATCTTTATCACCGGGCGGATTGTCGATCGTCATCTTCGGCTGGCAGTCTTAAGTTCACTGGCGGTTTTTGCCCTGATTTCTCTGATTTTTGCCGTGGCCTTAACCTCGCCTGCGGTCATTTATTGTGGCGTGGCGATTTGGGGCATCAGTTTTGGCGGGGCTGCCACCTTGCTGCAAACCGCGCTGGCCGATGCTGCCGGTGAAGGGGCTGACATTGCGCTGTCGATGAATGTGGTGGTGTGGAACAGCGCCATCGCCGCCGGTGGACTCAGCGGTGGCATGTTATTACAGCAGGCCGGCGTCACCGCGTTTCCCTGGGTAATGCTTATACTTTTGCTGCTGAGCTTTGCCATCGCTTCCCGCGCCAGCAAACACGGTTTCAGTAAAGCAGGGAGAGCCGTCTGTTCTGTCGCCGGTTGATAGTGCGTGCGCGACGCATTGCTGATTTCTTTTAACTGATGACGAGGAATGACCATGACTGATTACACCGATAAACCCGATACAGGCAGAAAGGTTCTGATCCTTGGCGGCAGCCGCGGCATTGGTGAGGCGATCGTTCGTCGCTTTGCTGAGCAGGGCGATGACGTGGTGTTCACGTACGCCAGCTCCCAGCAGAAAGCCGAAGTCATCGCGCAGGAGACACACAGCCAGATGATCAAGCTGGACGTGTCGAACCGTGCCGAGCTGGTTGATGCCGTCGCGCAGGCGGGCGAACTGGATGTGCTGGTATTTAATGCCGGGGTGCTGGCCGCCGGCGATCCGCTGGAGATCGATGCTGACGAAATTGAACGGCTGTTTGTGATCAACATCCATGCCCCTTACTTCGCCGCGGTCGAAGCCGCCCGCAAAATGAAGGACGACGGCCGCATTATTATCATTGGTTCGGTCAATGCCGACCGCGTTCCGGTTGAGGGGCTGACCGCCTATGGTGCCAGTAAATCAGCCGTTCAGGGCATGGCCCGTGGGCTGGCCAGAGATTTTGGCCCGCGCGGTATCACCGTCAACGTGGTGCAACCCGGTCCGACCGACACCGATATGAACCCGTCTGACGGGCCGATGAACGAAATGATGCACAGCTTTATGGCGATTAAACGCCATGCGCACGCCAGCGAAGTCGCGTCGATGGTGTTATGGATTGCCAGCCGCGAAGCGGCCATGGTGACCGGCACGGCGCTGACCATTGACGGGGGATTCGGCGCTTGAGCTAACCTTCCGTGATCACTGAGTTTCGGGCAATCAGCTCGGTGACCCAGTCAGCAAACACCCTGACTTTGGTACTGAGTTGGCGGCTGGGCGCATAGCTGAAATAGATGTCCACCGGCGGTGCCCGCCAGTCCTCAAGGACGGGCACCAGCTTGCCTGCCTTGATGGACGGGTGAATCATAAAATCCAGCGTATGAATTAAGCCAATACCCGTCAGCGCAGTGGCCAGGTGGGCATTACTCTCATTGACCATCACCTTGCAGGCCGGGGTGATCTCCAGCGATTCCCCCTGTTTGCAGAATTTCATCGGTAACAAAATGCCGGTTTGTGACGAAAAATAGCCGGCCACCGGGAATTCGCCGTCCAGAATTTGCTGCGGGTGATCGGGAACGCCGTAGCGCGCCAGATAAGCTTTGCTGGCACAGGTGGTCCAGCCGAACGCGCCGATTTTACGCGAGATCAATGCGCCATCAGCGGCACTGATGCGAATGGCGCCATCAATGTTCTCGCCAATCACATCGGCCGTGCGGTCGGACACGCCGACCTGCAGCTCAATATCCGGATAACGGGCACAAAAGTCCGGCAGCGCCGGGATCAACAGCAGGCTGGCGACGGCTCCACCGGTTTCGATACGTAACCGTCCCCTGGGCGTTGCCTGCGATCGACCCAGCGTGGCATCAATATCTTCAAGCTCGCTGAGCAGATGTTTGGTCCGTTCATAATATGCCGTGCCGTCGCGGGTGACGCTGACCCGCCGGGTGCTGCGTTCAAGCAGTTTTACCCCGAGATGCTTTTCCAGCGCCTGAATCGATTTGCTTAAGCTGGCATTGGGCATTTGCAGCGATTGCGCGGCTTTTGAGAATCCGCCGGTTTCGACGACGCGCGCAAAGGCACGTATGGCTTGCAGTTGATCCATGGCAGAACGCTCCCGGCGGATTATCTCTGTGGGGGAATAAAGATTTCGAATTTACGCTATTTATTCCTGAATCCGCCAGTCCTATATTCATTCCCGTACTGACAACCCAATCACTCGCGGAGAATGACCATGAAAATTACCGACCTCAGCAATATCCACACCAGCAAACATCAGGGAAAAATTGCGCTTGTTACCGGCGGCAGCTCGGGTATCGGTCTGGCGACCGCCATGCGTCTGGCCCGCGAGGGTGCCACGGTGGTCATCACCGGTCGCCGTCAGGCTGAGCTGGACAGCGCAATCGCCCAGATAGGGTCTGGCGCCACCGCGATTCAGGGCGATATCTCTGTCGCCGCAGATGTGGATCGCATTGTTGCGAGTCTCCGCGAGGCACACGGTCGTCTGGATTTGCTGTTTGCCAACGCAGGCGGCGGCGAGTTTGCGCCGCTTGAGTCCATCAGCGAGGCGCAGTTCGACAAGTACTTCAACATTAACGTTAAGGGTTCGCTCTTCACCATTCAGAAAACGCTGCCGCTGATGGGCGAGGGAAGTGCCATCGTGGTCACCGGATCAATCGCCGCTAATCAGGGGATGCCCGCTTTCGGCGTGTATGCCGCGACCAAAGCCGCACTGCGCTCTTTTGTGCGCACTGCAGCCTCCGATCTGAAAGGCCGTCATATCCGCATTAATGCCATCGCCCCAGGCGTGGTGGTCACCCCGGCGTATAAATCCGAATTAGGCATGAGCGATAAGGACATCGAGGGATACTTGCTACAGGTGGCCGAGAAAACCCCGCTGGGACGTGCTGCCAGCGCCGATGAGATGGCAAAAGCCATGTCGTTTCTGGCCTCGGACGATGCCAGCTATATCACCGGCATCGAACTGGTTGTCGATGGCGGCATGACCCAGATTTGAGATTTGCCGATGCTTAAGTAAAGGTCATTGCCCAGGTGATCAGGCCAGCAATAAAAGTGGTGGAGGTGAGGGCGATCAGGAACAGAATATCGATCCATTTTTCCAACACCGGGCGGTGCTTCACCCCGCCCGATCGCAATCCCCAGTAGGAGAGGATGGTGGTGATTAAATATAAAAAAGCGTTAATCGCCAGCAAATCGTCGCCCAGCGTGCCTTCTTTTCTGAGGGTCGTCACCACCTGAAATATCCCGATGACCGTGATGCAAACACCGACCATCCCGGCTGAGGCGGTAAAGATATGCACGCAGATATCTTTTTCGACTTCGGCGCTATCGTTTTGTTTTGACATAGCCACGTCTCCACGGCAGGAAGGAACAGAAGCGTCAGGTGTAATTTTCCTGAGTGTAGAGCATAAAGGTCACTTTTCCTGTTTCCTGACTTTCGGGTTTTACACCCTGTTCCAGCCAGCCCAGTAGAATATTTATCGCCAGCTGGGCATGTCTGCCGGAGTTTTGATCCAGCGTCAGCGCCAGTGCTTTTTTGGCGAACAGCGCTTTGGTGGTGGAATAAAGTTCATGGGTGATTAAGGTGCAGGAATCGGTGAGGCGATGCCGCGCTAACGCCTGGCTGATCTCGGTGTTACCCAGCCCGGTGTTGTACAGGCCCACCACGTTGGCAGACTGCACCAGCTGCTTCTCCAGCAGTTTGCTGATGGTGATGCGGCTCTCCTGACCGGCCAGCACCTCCCGTAATGTTATCTGCGGGAAGCGCTCCTCAAGAACATCGCGAAAGCCCTGAATGCGCTGCTGATGCGCGCGATACTCAAAGCGCCCGCTGACGACAATCACCTCACCTTGCTGTTTGATCATGCTGCCCATCATCAACCCGGCGGTGCGGCCGGCCTGCAACTGGTTAATGCCAACATGACACAGCCTTTCTGCCCCTGGCAGGTCGGTGACGATGGTGATCACCGGCACGTCGCGCTGTTTGCACAGTTGCAGCGCCTGATAGATCGCAGGATGTTCATGGGCAAACACAATCAGCCCGTCACGGGTTTTGCTGCACTCGCCAATCAACTCAGCCAGCCTGTCCGGGCGGGATTCGGGCACAAAGGTGCGGTGCAGAACAATGCGGCGATAGCCCAGCGAGGTCGCCACGGCGGCAAAATCACTGGCGAGCTGCTTAAAGAAGAACGAGTCGTTACCGCTCAACAGCACTTCTATCTGCCAGGCATGACGGTGTTCCTCCGGCAGAATGCGTTTCAGCCCGGCGTCCCGTGCTGCCTGAAGCACTTTCTGCGTGGTGCGGGGCGACACGCCGCCTCGCTCATTGAGCACCCGATCGACCGTTGCCACGCCGACGCCCGCCAGTTCGGCCAGCGCCTCCAGAGTGATTGTTTTCATTGCCGTTCCTGTTGAGGTAAATCCATCAAAACACGCGTTCCTCAGGGTAAGCCAGCAGGCTATTTTGGCAACGACTTTATTGCTGAACTTTGACCTGCAGACAGGAATTCACCATGACTGAGAAAAAACGTTTTGCCCTGATTGGCTGTGGCTTTATCGGCCAGGTACACGCTGCGAATCTGGCGGCCCATCCGGGCATTGAGCTGGCGATGGTGGCGGATGTGGACCGCGCTCGCGCCAGCGCCATCGCCGCACAATTTCACAGCCAGGCGGGCGAGGTTAGCGCCGCCATCAACAGCGACAATATTGACGCGGTGCTGATTGCCAGCGCAACGCCGTCACATGCGGAGCTGCTGGAAGCCGCCGCGCGGGCCGGTAAAGCGGTCTATTGTGAAAAGCCGATCGATTTGTCGCTGCAACGGGCCAACCGCGTGGTAGAAAAAGTGCTGCCCCTGAACGCAAAAGTCACGGTAGGCTTCAACCGCCGTTTTGACAGCAGCCATCAGCAGTTAAAACGCCAGCTGCAGCTGGGCACTCTTGGACGTCCTGAACTGATTCAGATGGTCTGTCGTGCGTCTGAACTGCCGCCGTTGAGCTACCTGCAGTCATCGGGCGGGCAGATGCGGGATCAGGCAATCCACTTCTTCGATCTGCTGCGCTGGTTGACGGAAGATGAGGTGGTGTCAGTCGGGGCGATGGGTGCCGCATTGGCGATGCCGGCAATCAGTGAATTTGGCGATGTCGACACCTCGGTGCTGATTATGCAGATGCGCCAGGGCGGATTAGCGCAGCTGGATAACACCCGGCGCACCGGATATGGCTACGATGAACGCATCAGCGTGATGGGGGAAAAAGGGCTGGTAGAGTCCGGTGCTCAAAGTCCGCAGGGAATGACGTTGTATCAGGGCAACACCATCGCCAGACCGGGGCTTTACCCGGACTGGTTCAGCCGGGTACAGGCAACGTACTATCAGCATCTGGATGCGTTTGCCCGTTATCTGGATGGGGAAGCGGTCGCCGATCTGCCAGGTTTGTTAGATGGCATTCAGGCGCAGGCCATTGCAGAAGCGGCGGTGAAATCTCTGGTAACCCGGACGTTCTGCCCGGTAGGGTTGATGCTGTAGAAGAAAACAACCCGGTCAACAGCGCTGAGGATGTTGACCGGCTTTGCAGTTAACGCCAGAATCGCGCGGTTAACGCTCTTCGTTAAACACGATCCCCAGCTGTCCGCGCACGGTATCCATGGTGGATAAGGTCATTAATGCCGTGGCAAGCGGGCGAATCGGTGAGTCCGTTAATCCCTGACCGACACACCAGGCAAAATGCTGGATCTCATGATTAAGCTGCGTGTAGCGGTTCAGCGGTTCTTCCCAGCGTAATGATTTATTGCCCTGGCTTGAGGTCAATACAAAGCCACCCGGCGCGTAAAATTGACCGTCCAACACCAGCGTGGCATCGCGGCCGGCAATAATCGCTTTGCCCGGCGTATTGCTGAATAACGTGGTGTTCAACACCGAATGCATGCCGTTGAGGTGTTCAAATAGCATCGACGCCTGACCGTTGATATTGCCTTCAGCCTGCTGACCGCTGGACTGAATACGCTCGGGCGCGCCGGCCACCATCACGCTCAGGGAAATCAGATAGCTGCCTAAGTCCATCATCGGCCCACCGGCCAGATCGGCATTGAATATGCGGTGATCCTGGGTGAAAAACTCACCGTGATCGGCAATCAGGGTGTGCAAGTCGCCCAATGCGCCATCCGCCAATAGCTGCCTCAGCACATCGTATTTTGGCGCAAAGTCGCACCACATGCCTTCCATACAGAGCACGCCCTGACGCTGCGCTTGCGCCTGTAACGCCGCGCCTTCTTTGGCATTCAACGCCAGCGGCTTCTCAATCAGCACGTGCTTGCCCGCTTTCAACACCCGCAAACCATCCGGGAAATGATGATTGTGCGGCGTGGCGATATATACCGCGTCCAGATCGTTCATCGCCAGCATCTCGTCAACGTTGCTGAATGCCGCCGGGATTGCCCAACGATCGGCGAATGCCCGTGCCTTATCGCCATTACGTGCGGCTACCGCAACCAGCTGTTGCCCGGTGTGTTCTTTTAACGCGCGGGCAAAATGATCGGCGATCCAGCCGGGGCCGATAATGCCCCAGCGCAGGACGGGTATGGACTGCGCTGACGGCAGGCGGGGGACAGGTAAAGAAGAGGGAAACATACTCACTCCTTGTTGCGATGCCGGTTCAGCGGTTATTCGCCACGTGAACCCATTGATGGGAGTCCATGGACTGCTCGATAGCGGTCAGGATCTGTTGATTTTGTAAACCAAACGCAAAATTCGGATAACAATCTTCGTTGCTGCAAATGCCCTGCACAAGGTCGTGGACTTCAATGACCTTCACGTCAAAATAGCCCAGTCCGCCGCCGCCAAAATCAAAGCCGAAGAAGCCTGCATAGGCCGGGATCTGGCTGCCTGCGTACAGGGTCTTAAATCCGCGATCGTGTTTGTCGTCGTTGAAGCGATAAACCTGCAACTCATTGAAGCGTTCGCCGTCCATATAAATCGTGCCTTCGGTGCCGGAGACTTCCCAGAACACACCAAAAATACGACCGGCGGCGATGCGCGACGCTTCGATAACGCCGCTGGCCCCGCTGGTAAAGCTCACCAGGCACTGCACCTGGTCATCATTTTCCACTTCGCGGCGTTCGGCGTTTTCATCGGTGCGGCTGGCGTAGCCGGCATCCACCTGGGGAACCGGACGCTGACGCAGATAGGTCTGCGCACTGGAGGTGACCTCGCTGATACCGCCCATCAGAAACTGCGCCACGGAGAGTGTGTGCGCGCCCAGGTCGCCCAGCGAACCGCTGCCGCCCAGCTTTTTGGAGCAGCGCCAGGACCAGGGCAGCTCGGGATCGTTATAAAAGCCCTGATCGAAGGTGCCGCGAAAGCGGATCGGCGTGCCGATATCACCGCGTTCGATAATCTGTTTTGCCAGCAGCGCGGCAGGGGTTTTTATGTTGTTAAAGGCCACCATGGTTTTCACGCCGGCTTTTTCCGCCGCCTGCTTCATTTCCAGCGCTTCCTCAGTGCTGACCGCCAGCGGCTTTTCACAATAGACATGCTTGCCGGCCGCAATCGCCGCCAGCGCCATCTCAAAATGCAGGTGATTCGGCGAGGTGATATCCACCACGTCGACATGCGGGTCGGCCACCAAATCACGCCAGTTGCCGTAGGCTTTTTCTGCACCAAAGCGTGCGGCATTTTCATCGGCCAGGGCCTGGTTCTGATCGGCCAGCGCATAAAGATGTGGGCGTTTCGGCAGGTCGGGATAGATCATTGCCGCACGACGGTAGGCATCGGCATGCGCCTGTCCCATAAAGCCAGAGCCGATCAGGCCAATATTCAGCGTCTCTTTCATTGTGCGGTTTCCTCGACATCGGCAGAAAATTGAAAAGTGTTTTGTGCCCAGTGAAACGCGCGGGAAACGGCGGCAAACGGCGCTTCTTTTTGCGGGTCCTGCTCGGCTTCAACAATCAGCCAGCCCCGGTAACCCGAACTGGCCACAAACGCAATCAACGGCGCATAGTCGATGCAGCCTTCGCCAGGCACGGTAAACAGTCCGGCTCGCACCGCGTCATTAAAGCTGAGATCGTCCTGCTGCACCTGGCGCAAAACGTCCGGGCGGACATCTTTCAGATGAATATGTACCACGCGATGGCCAAACCGTTCGATCGTCTGGGCCAGATTGACGCCGCCCGCAAAGGCGTGACCGGAGTCGAGCACCAGCCCTACGTGGTCCGAGGTTTTCGCCAAAAACTCCTGTAACTCATCATGGTGTTCAACCAACATCATCAGATGATGGTGATAGGCCAGCTTGAGCCCATATTGCCGCAGCAAAATCGCGGCAAATTCACTGACTTTGCGGGCATATTCATCGATATCCACGCAGCTCAACACCGGCGAAAGGGAAAGGGGTTCGTCAAGTGGACTGCTGCCCGGCATTTTGCCGCACTCGCCATAGACCATCACTTTTGCCCCCAGCGCTTTAAGCAAGGCGGCATGGGGCTGAACCGCCGCGACTTCCTCTGCGACGCTACGGTCGGCCAGAAAACCGCTGTGCCAGCCGGATGCCAGCCGCAGATTCACGTCCTGCAACAATGGGGCTAATTCGGTGGGGGTGCGTGGGAATTTCCTGCCCAGCTCGATGCCCTGATATCCGGCAGAGGCGGCCTGTTTCAGACAGGTTTCCAGCGGGATATCGTCTCCTAAATCGAGCAAAACATCGTTGGTCCAACTGAGTGGGCTGACACCTAACTGAATGCGGGAATTCATGGGATTAGGGCTCCTTTGAGGTCAATTTGATGACACTATAAAGAGCGCGTTTGAGTTAACGTTATCGCAACAATGATGGAAAACCATCAATTGTGCCGCAGGGCGGCTTTGGATATAAAAAATGTGATCTCAGCGAGGTTTACTCCATGGCTGGCGATGTTGTGATTATGGCACCGCTTAAGCAGGGTAATGGAGGCGATAACTGCATGATTAAACGACTGAGAGAGGATGAGAAATGAATCCTGTTTTAGTTACCAAATTACGAAATGGTCACGCGTTGTCATTCCTGACGCATTACGCTAAGCTGGCAAAATGACGAATAAAACACATGCATTGCCCCTGCGGGGGCCGACGGATCACAGCATCCGCGATCAGGTTGTCGACGCTGCTACCGAACATTTCGGGCACTACGGCTATGAGAAAACCACCGTGTCGGAACTGGCCAAAGCCATCGGTTTTTCTAAATCTTACATCTACAAATTTTTCGATTCCAAGCAGGCCATCGGCGAGGTGATTTGCAGCAACCGCCTGGCGATGATTATGGCGATCGTCAATGCAGCCATTGCCGATGCGCCCTCAGCCTCTGAGAAAATACGGCGTTTATTCAGTGCGATAACTGTAGCAGGCAGCGATCTTTTTTTTCACGACCGCAAGCTTTATGACATTGCCGCCGTCGCGTCGCGTGATAAGTGGCCTTCAGCCGAAGCGTATAAGGCTCGGGTACACCAGCTGATTGAACAGATCATTGTTGAAGGGCGTCAGGCCGGAGAGTTTGAACGTAAAACGCCGCTGGATGAGACGACACAAGCGATATATCTGGTTATGCTGCCTTACCTCAGCCCAATTCAACTGCAATACAATCTGGAAACCGCTCCGGCAGCGGCGACACTTCTGTCTTCGTTGATACTGAGAAGTCTGTCACCCTGATTGGTGACTATTGACAATATTGGTCACTGGTCTGAGAATGCGGTTACTCTCCTGTTAAAGTGTAAGGGAACCGATGCTCAGGCTACATCCTGCCCGTTTTGCTGTTTACCTGTTGCCGCTCGCCCTGGTGGCCTGCGGTGACGCTTCCGTTGCTGACGATCCCCGGACTCAGCCTCCTCTGATAAGAACGGCAACCGTGGTCAGTGCGGTCGATGCCTCACGCGCCTTCACCGGCGTTGTGGTTGCCCGTGTGCAAAGCGACCTCGGCTTTCGCGTTGAAGGGAAGATCCTCGAACGCCTGGTCGATACCGGCCAGAACGTTAAACGCGGCCAGCCATTGATGCGTCTGGATCCGGTTGACTTGCGCCTGCAGGCACAGGCTCAGCAACAGGCCGTCGCTGCCGCACGGGCGCGGGCAAAACAGGCGACTGATGATGAGGGGCGCTATCGTGGCCTGGTCAAAACCGGCGCAGTATCAGCCTCGGCCTACGATGGCATCAAAGCGGCGGCAGAGTCGGCCAAAGCTGAACTCAGCGCGGCTCAGGCACAGGCAAATGTGGCACAAAACGCCACCGGCTATGCGGTACTGCTGGCCGATGCTGACGGCGTGGTGATGGAAACGCTGGCGGAACCCGGCCAGGTCGTCAGCGCCGGGCAGCCGGTTGTCCGTCTGGCCAGAGCAGGGCAGCGGGAGGCGGTGGTGCAATTGCCCGAGACGTTACGACCAATTCCCGGCAGCGAGGCAAGGGCAACGCTGTACGGTTCTGGCCAGCAGGCCGTTGCTGCGAAACTGCGGCTGCTGTCCGATGCGGCCGATCCGGTCACCCGCACCTTCGAGGCGCGATATGTACTTGAGGGAGCACTGGCGGCCGCCCCGCTGGGATCCACGGTGACGCTGCATATCAACGACAATCCATTACCGAACCAGATGATGCAGGTCCCTTTAGCCGCACTCTACGATCCGGGGAAAGGGCCGGGTGTCTGGACGATTTCCGGGACGCCAGCCAAAGTGTCATGGCGACCGGTTTCGGTAGTGAGACTGGGTGACGATGCGGCAAGCGTCACCGGTTCGCTTCAGCCGGGTGAGCAGGTGGTTGCGCTGGGCGCTCATCTGTTGCATGAGGGTGAAGCCGTGCGCATTGCACAGAAGGACGCCAGCATTGCCGGGAGCCGGCCATGAGCAAAGGGCGATTCAATCTGTCAGCGCTGGCCGTTCGCGAGCGCTCGATCACGCTGTTTCTGATTATTTTGATTACCGTGGCCGGCATTCTGTCGTTCTTTGAACTGGGGCGCGCTGAGGATCCGCCTTTCACCGTCAAGCAGATGACGATTATTACGGCCTGGCCAGGTGCCACCGCACAGGAAATGCAGGACCAGGTGGCCGAGCCGCTTGAAAAGCGGCTGCAGGAACTGAAGTGGTACGACCGCAGTGAAACCTACACGCGTCCCGGTCTGGCTTTTACCCTACTGTCCCTCCAGGACAGCACGCCGCCTTCACAGGTGCAGGAAGAATTTTATCAGGCGCGTAAGAAGCTGGGTGATGAGGCCGGTAATCTGCCGCCAGGCGTAACCGGGCCGATGATCAACGATGAATTCTCCGACGTGACCTTTGCGCTTTTCGCCTTAAAGGCAAGAGGCGAACCGCAGCGGCTGCTGGCCCGTGATGCGGAATCGCTGCGCCAGCAGCTTCTGCATGTGCCGGGCGTGAAAAAGGTCAATATCATCGGCGAACAGGCCGAACGTATCTTTGTTTCCTTCTCCCATGACCGACTGGCCACGCTGGGCATTGCCCCTGAAGATATTTTCTCCGCCCTCAACAGTCAGAACCTGCTCACGCCTGCCGGGTCGATTGATACCCAGGGACCGCAGGTCTTTATCCGCCTCGATGGCGCATTCGACAAGCTGGACAAAATCCGTGAAACGCCGATCGTCGCCGGTGGCCGAACCCTGCAACTTTCTGACGTTGCTACGGTTGAACGCGGCTATCAGGATCCGGCGACCTTCCTGATCCGCAATCAGGGCGAACCGGCGCTGTTGCTGGGCATCGTGATGCGCGATGGCTGGAACGGCCTGGATCTGGGTAAGGCGCTGGATGCGCAGACGGCCAAAATCAACCAGGGCATGCCGCTGGGAATGAGCCTGACCAAGGTCACCGATCAGTCCGTCAACATCAGCTCCGCCGTTGATGAGTTTATGATCAAGTTCTTTGTCGCGCTGCTTGTGGTGATGGTGGTGTGTTTTGTCAGTATGGGATGGCGCGTGGGGGTAGTGGTGGCTGCCGCGGTGCCGCTGACTTTAGCCATCGTCTTTGTGGTGATGGAGGCGTCCGGAAAAAACTTCGACCGCATTACGCTGGGTTCGCTGATTCTGGCGCTGGGCCTGCTGGTCGATGATGCCATTATCGCCATCGAAATGATGGTGGTGAAAATGGAGGAGGGCTACGACCGCATCAAAGCGTCCGCCTATGCCTGGTCTCACACGGCCGCGCCAATGCTGGCGGGCACGCTGGTTACCGCCGTCGGTTTTATGCCCAACGGGTTTGCCCAGTCCACCGCCGGTGAATACACCAGCAATATGTTCTGGATCGTCGGGATTGCCCTGATCGCCTCCTGGGTGGTGGCGGTGGTATTTACGCCCTATCTGGGCGTTAAAATGCTGCCGGACATCAGCAAGGTGGAAGGGGGACATGCGGCCATTTATAACACCCGCCATTACAACCGCTTTCGGCGCTTACTGACCCGCGTCATTGCACACAAGTGGATGGTGGCCGGCAGCGTCATTGCGCTCTTCGCTGTCGCAATAGTCGGCATGGGCGCGGTGAAAAAACAATTTTTCCCAACCTCCGATCGCCCGGAAGTGCTGGTAGAGGTGCAGATGCCCTATGGCACCTCGATTGCGCAGACCAGCGCCACAACCGCGAAAATCGAAAGCTGGCTTAAAAAGCAGAAAGAGGCACAAATCACCACGTCTTACATCGGACAGGGGCCGCCGCGGTTTTATCTGGCCATGGCGCCAGAGCTACCGGATCCGTCATTTGCCAAGATTGTGGTGCTGACCGACAGTCAGGAAGCGCGTGAAACGCTTAAGTTTCGGCTTCGTGACGCCGTAGCAGCGGGTCTGGCCCCTGAGGCTCGCGTGCGGGTAACTCAGCTGGTGTTTGGTCCGTATTCTCCGTATCCGGTCGCCTATCGCGTGATGGGACCGGATCCCGACACGGTGCGCGCCATCGCCGTCAAGGTGGAAGCCGTGATGCAGGCCAGCCCGATGATGAGGACCGTCAATACTGACTGGGGCCCCCGCGTGCCGACCATGCATTTCACACTTAATCAGGATCGCCTGCAGGCGGTGGGGCTGACATCCAATGCGGTGGCGCAACAGCTTCAGTTCCTGCTGTCCGGCGTTCCGCTGACCTCCGTGCGTGAAGACATTCGTTCGGTGCAGGTTATGGCACGTGCGGCAGGCGATATCCGACTCGATCCGGCAAAAATTGCCGGTTTCACCCTGGTGGGTTCCGCCGGCCAGCGCATTCCGCTTTCTCAAATCGGGGCGGTTGACGTGCGGATGGAAGATCCGCTACTGCGCCGACGCGATCGCACCCCGACGATTACCGTGCGCGGCGATATTGCCGAGAGCCTGCAGCCGCCGGATGTCTCTACGGCAATCATGACCGCTTTGCAGCCGGTCATCGCCCAGCTTCCGGCCGGATACCGCATTGAACAGGCGGGATCGATCGAAGAATCCGGCAAAGCCACCAAAGCCATGGCGCCGCTGTTCCCGATTATGATCGCCATGACGCTGTTAATCATTATCCTGCAGGTTCGCTCGATGTCGGCGATGGTGATGGTTTTCCTCACCGCGCCACTGGGGTTGGTAGGGGTAGTGCCCACGCTGCTGCTCTTCCACCAGCCGTTTGGTATCAATGCGCTGGTCGGCCTCATCGCGCTGTCGGGGATTCTGATGCGTAATACGCTGATCCTGATAGGGCAGATCGATCACAACCAACGCGAAGGACTTGCGCCATTCGATGCGGTGGTGGAAGCGACGGTGCAGCGTGCCCGCCCGGTATTACTGACGGCAATGGCCGCGATTCTGGCCTTTATTCCCCTGACACACTCCGTATTCTGGGGAACCCTGGCTTATACCCTGATTGGCGGGACATTCGGCGGCACCATCATCACGCTGGTGTTCTTGCCGGCGATGTACGCAATCTGGTTCAACATTCGCCCCCAGCAATCAACGCCTGACGATAAAGAGGTAATTGCCCATGAACAGTCATAACAACACGCGCATCGTCGTGACCGGCTGCGGCCTGGTCAGCCCTCTGGGATGCGGCACCGAGAAAGTCTGGCAAAGGCTGCTGGAAGGGCGCTCGGGGATTACCCGCCTGTCGCCTGAAATCAGTGAAGGAACCGGCGTTACCGTCGCAGGCCAGGTTCCTTCTCTGTCAGAAGACCCTGAGGCAGGCTACGATCCGGATCGGTTTATCGCCGCCAAAGAACGCAAGAAAATGGACCGTTTCATCGAATTTGCCCTCGTTGCGGCCGAAGAAGCGCTGACGCAGGCCGGCTGGCATCCTGAGGATGACCATCAGCAGCAACGAACGGCCACCATTATCGCCTCCGGCGTGGGCGGGTTTGGTGCCATCGCCGATGCGGTGAGAACCTCCGATACCCGAGGTCCGCGCAGGCTTTCACCGTTTACGGCGCCCTCATTCCTTGCCAATATGGCGGCTGGCCATGTCTCGATCCGCTATGGTTGCCGCGGACCTCTCGGCGCACCGATCACCGCCTGTGCTGCAGGCGTCCAGGCGATTGGCGATGCGGCCCGGCTCATCCGATGTGGCGAAGCGGATATTGCCCTTTGCGGCGGCACCGAGGCAGCCATCGATCGCGTCACATTGGGCTGTTTTGCCGCTGCGCGGGCGCTCTCAACCGGCTTTGCAGATGCACCGGAACAGGCATCACGGCCCTTTGACCGCGATCGCGATGGATTTGTGATGGCAGAGGGCGCCGGACTTTTAGTGATCGAATCGCTTGAGCATGCGCTGGCGCGCGGCGCGACCCCGCTTGCCGAACTGGTCGGGTATGGTACCAGCGCCGATGCCTGGCATCTGACGGCTGGACCGGAAGACGGCAGCGGTGCCCGGCGGGCAATCGAACTGGCGTTAGGTCAGGCGGGGGTAAAAGCTGACGACATTCAGCATATCAATGCTCATGCCACCTCAACCCCGGTGGGTGACCGGGGCGAACTGGCGGCAATTAAGTCAGTATTTGGCGCAGAATCTGATGTGGCCATCAGCTCGACAAAGTCTGCGACTGGCCATTTGCTGGGCGCAGCAGGCGGGATTGAAGCCATCTTTACCCTGCTGGCACTGCGTGACCAGGTCATTCCACCGACGCTGAATTTGCATCATCCTGATGAGGCCGGACAGGGACTGAATTTTGTGGCTTTAAAAGCCCGTCCGACGGCTATCACGCATGCATTATCAAACGGCTTCGGTTTCGGCGGCGTCAATGCCAGCGTTCTCTTTCGCCGCTGGGAAGACGTCAGTTAATCACTCTGATCCACTGAACTAACCGAGAGTTATTGCGATCGTTTAGCGACGATCGCAATAACAACCTCGTCTTGCCGGGAGAGTTGTCTTTTTAAATCGTGGTCAAATTTTTAGCGCCAGGCTGCCAGTCCGGATCTCCCGATCGCCAGTTTAGGATATTAACCGACCCAGTTACGTTTAGCCGCCTCAATTTCCCCCTTATTCTGCTCAACCCACAGCAAAATCGCCTGCAGATGGGGCTCTAACGAACGCCCAAGGGCGGAGATTTCATAGATCACCGCCACCGGCGACTGGGTCAGCACCGTGCGGGTAATAAATCCATTCGCTTCCAGTCTCCTCAGCGTCTGCGTCAGCGCTTTTTGGGTGATGTCCGGCATCGCGCGTCGCAGCGCATTGAAGCGCACGGGTCCATGACAGAGTTCATTAAGGACCAGTAGCGTCCATTTACTGGTTAACTCTTCCAGAATCACCCGGCTTGATTCCAGCTGTTGAGGCGTTGATGAAGACATAAGGAAGGATACTCCAGGCTACCTGGTGGCATTCAGGTACCTAATTGCAATCAGGTATAAATAGTATACTAATAAGATCTCTGATAACAAGGAGAGCACTATGACGCTTAATCATCCGCACAATCGCCCCATTTTGGTCTTTGGCAGCACCGGTCAGCAAGGTGGGGCCGTGGCTTCTGCATTATTATCCCGTGGCCTGCCGGTCAGGGCATTCGTTCGCGATCTGACCAGCCCCGCATCCCTGAGTCTGGCGGCCGCTGGCGCGCAGATGGTGAAGGGCGACCTCAACGACGGTGAATCTATCCGCGAAGCAATGCGTGACGTCTATGGCGTATTCAGCATCCAGCCAAGTTCAGGGCAGGGTGAAGCCTACGGCGTGACGGATGAGCAGGAAATTCGTTACGGCAAACTGATAGCGGATATCGCCGTCGAGCAACGGGTTCAGCATCTGGTTTACACCTCGGTGAATGCCGCAGGTCAGGGCCCCACCGGGCTGGGACATTTTGACAGTAAGACCGAGATTGAGAACCATATACGGCAACGGGGTATCCGCTATACGATTATCCGTCCGGCGGCCTTTATGGAACTGTTGTTGCTGCCTGGCATGGGGCTGGATCAGGATAAATTCACCTTCTTTGCCCGCCCGGAGCAGGCTTTTCAGCTTATCGCCGTGCAGGACATCGGCAAAATTGTGGCTGAAATTTTTAGCAAGCCGCAACAGTTTGTGGGACGAACCCTCGAGATCGCCGGCGATCGTGTTACCGGGAATGATTTGCAGGCTTTACTTAGCCAGGCAGCTGGTAAACCTATCCACTATCAGCGTTTCTCCGAGAAGTTACTTAATGAGAATGATTTTCTCAAGCGGCTGGCTGCCGTGATAGACGACGGTCGCTGCGCCGGTCATGCGGATTTGCCGGCGCTGAACCAGGAGTTTGGTCATTTAACCCGACTGCAGGAATGGCTGGCAGGGCCAGGCAAAGAGGCGTTTGCCGCGGCGTTAGTCAATCAGAGTACCGATATCGCTTTGCGGTAATCCGAAACGGTTAACATTCCTTACCCGCTATCCGAACTGATTTAAACCATAAGCAACATTTCAAGCTGGGCAATTTTTATACCTCTTTATCGTCTTCAATTATCAGCCATCCTAATCTCAGTCGTGGATTAGGATGGTCTGCACAGACATGTTATTTACACATTTGAGTTAGTGGTTCTATTAATTTAACTTAGTGCAAACGCGAATAGTGAATTAACGGCGAGTAGTATTTTATTATTATTATTTTTGTTGTTAGGGAACTCTCTGATTGTTAAAGTGATATTCTTCTTTTCATTATTTACACAATCCTTACAATCAGAATAACGTTCAGCAGACTTATGAAACTTAATACAGGGAAGTGGGTGGCGTTAGCCATCGGACTAATGACGTTCAGCGCCTTAGCGGCACCCTTGTCACCGGGCGATCATGACTTCATTCAAAATGAACAAAGCCAGCGTCTGCAGCAGAATCAGGATCAGCGCGATGCGCTGTGGCATGCGGCCACGCCTGAAAGCCGACCCGTTCCGCAGCCCAATCAGAATGGACCGTGTTTCACCGTTCGTCACATTCTAATCAAAAATTCCACGCTGATATCAGAAAAGCAAAAACGCACGTTTATCCGCCCTTATATTAATCGTTGTCTGAACTTAACGGAAATTAATGCGCTGGTACACGCTATTTCAGACTGGTATATGCAACGTGGCTATATCACCAGTCGGGCATTTTTAACCGAGCAGGATCTCACGCAGGGCGAACTGGTTATTCCGGTGCTGGAAGGCAGGCTGGACAGCATTCGTCTGGATGGTGCACATGCGCGCATTTTACAAACGACCTTTCCGGGAATGGAAGGTGGAATTCTGAACCTGCGGGATATTGAGCAGGGAATGGAACAAATCAATCGCGTGCAAAACACGCCTGCGCAAATCGAAATCCTGCCCTCGCCAAAAGCGGGTTATTCCGTGGTTAACCTCACGACGGTATCGCAATTCCCTTTAAGCGCGTCGCTCAGTTTTGATAATAGCGGACAAAAATCCACCGGTGTTGGCCAGATAAACGGAGTGCTGACCGGGAATAACTTACTGGGCATTGCTGACAAGTGGTTCATCAGCGGTGGCCGAAGCAGCGCGTTCAGTCAATGGCGTGACGCCCAGAACCTGCAGGCCGGCGTCAGCGTGCCTTATGGCTATGGACTGCTGGATTACAGTTACAGCTGGAGCAGCTATCACAGCAGCTTCGAGAATAACGGATATACCTGGCTAAGCAACGGCGACAACATTGCGCACCGCTTAAATGGTTCCTGGGTGCTGTTTCGTAATGGTGATATCAAAACCGGCGTTCAGCTCGGCCTCAATCATTATTCCATCCACAACTATCTCAACAGCACGCTGTTGCATACCAGCAGCCGCAAGATTACCAGCCTGCAGGCTGGGATCGCTCACACCCAGAAAATCGCCGGCGGTGTGGCCACCCTCAACCCGATGTTCAGTCGCGGGATGCCATGGCTCAATGCTGAAAGCGATCGGGGAAAAAACGGCGACCTGCCTAAGGCTGAGTTTCGTAAATGGAGCCTGAGCGGCAGCTATCAACGTCCGCTGACGGCGCGGTTGTGGTGGCTGAGCAGTTTTTATGGCCAGTGGTCACCGGACAGACTTTACGGCAGTGAACGCCTGACCCTCGGTGGGGAAAGCTCGGTACGCGGATTCAAAGAGCAATACCTTAGCGGTGATGCGGGTGGCTACCTGCGCAACGAGCTGAATGTCAGCCTGATGACGTTGCCGGTGGTGGGAGAAATCAGCACCACTGTGGCCCTCGACGGTGGCTGGCTCAAAAGCGACAAATTCAACCGTGGCTCCACCGGGGCGCTGTGGGGAAGTGCCGTTGGCATCACCACCCGTAATCAGCACGTCTACACCCAATACACCCTCGGTGTTCCGCTCAGCCATCCTGACTCGCTGCATCCCGACAATATCAGCATTTATGCCCGCATCGGGCTGACTTTCTAAGAGGCTATGATTATGGACGATCGTCAACCAGTTTCCCTTTTTCGTCGCGCGCTTAGCTACCTGATTTGCGGTCTGATTGCCACGCAACCTTTGCTGCCGGCTTTTGCTGACCAGATCACCCCGGTGACGCCCGGCACCAAAATGGATGCGGCCGGCAACGGCGTGCCTGTGGTAAATATCGCCACACCCAACCAGGCCGGGGTTTCACATAACCAGTATCAGCAGTACAACGTCGGTAAAGAGGGGCTGATCCTCAATAACGCCACCGGACAGCTAACTCAGACGCAACTTGGCGGGCTGATCCAAAATAACCCCAACCTGAAAGCCGGTCTGGAAGCGCAGTCGATCATTAACGAAGTGGTGGGTGCCAACCGCTCACAGCTGCAGGGCTACACCGAAGTGGCGGGCAAAGCGGCCAATGTCATTGTGGCCAACCCCTACGGCATCACCTGTAATGGCTGCGGTTTTATCAACACGCCAAACGCCACGCTGACGACCGGTAAACCACAGCTGGATGCAAACGGCAATCTGGCAGCGCTTGAAGTCACAAAAGGTTCGGTGATTGTTGAAGGACAGGGGCTTGATGGCAGCAGCGCCGATGCGGTGTCGATCGTCGCGCGCGCCACGGAGATCAATGCCGGGATCTACGCGAAAGATTTGACGGTGACGGTCGGTGCAAACCGCGTTGGGAAAGATGGATCGCTCACACCCATTGCTGGCGAAGGCGCGGCACCTTCTGTCGCAGTGGATACCCGCGCGCTGGGTGGCATGTATGCCAACCGTATTCATCTGGTGTCGAGCGAAAAAGGGGTTGGCGTTAACCTCGGTAATCTCAATGCGCGGCAGGGCGATATGGTGCTGGATGCCCAGGGGAAACTGACGCTAAACAACAGTCTGAGCAGCGGTTCGCTGACGGCAAATGCCAGCTCGGTGACCCTCAGCGGTGATAACAAGGCCAGCGGGCAGGTGACGGTTAATGCCGTGCAGGATATTGCTCTGGAAAAGGGCACGCTGGTTAGCGATGCCGGCATCCAACTGCGGGCGCAAAACCGGTTCGACAACAGTGGCCAGATAACGGCCAGCAAAAATTTGTCGGCTACTGCGCAGCAATTGAATAACAAAGGCATGTTGGCTGGCGCAACGACTACTGTTGTGGCGACAGACCTGCAGAACAGTAAAGGCGCGGCGATTTCTGCGGTGAACAGCCTTGCTATCAACAGCAACAGCCTGGTGAATCTTGGCGTGTTTTCAGCGCCAGTTCTGTCACTCAGCAGCGCGAAAATTGATAACAGCGGCCTCATTCAAGGCTCACAATCGCTTGGTTTAACGGGTAATCGCTTAACAAACCTCGCGGGTGGCACGCTCAGCTCCGATAACAGCTTTGCATTGAACCTTCCTGAACTGAATAACAGCGGGCTGATCACCAGCGGTGCCACGCTGTCGCTGTCCGGCAGCAATCTGACCAATCAGGGTGAAATTAATGCGGCTGATATTACTGCACACAACGCGATTTTGAATAATCAGCAGGGCGGCCTGCTTCTTGCGGATAACACCCTGTCTTTACAGAACAACTCGCTTGCTAACGCAGGCCAGATAGCCGCTGAAAAATTGGATAACGACACCGCCCAGGTCGCCAACACGGGAACGCTGCAGGGTACCGGGTCTCTGCAAACTCAGGGCAAACAGCTGACGAACAGCGGGACGTTGCTCAGCGAAGGCCAAATGACGGTCGCTGCGGATAAGCTTGATAACCAGGGCTTGCTGCAGGGACAACAGCTCACACTCACATCCAGTTCCACCGATAACAGCGGCCGGCTGATGGCGCAGGTGCTGACCCTACAGGGCGATTTGATCAACAGCGGCTTGATGCAGGGTACAAAAACCCTGGCATTGCGGGGCGGAGACGTTAGCAACAAGCGCGGTGGACACCTGCTGAGCGGCGGGACGCTGAATGTTCAGGGCAACGCCTTAGATAATCAGGGTTCTGTAGAGGCAGATCAACTGAACATGACGGCACAGCAGGTCAATAACACGGGCCTGCTGCAGGCTGACAATGCGCTGGTGCTCAATAGCCGGGAAGTTACGAATAGTGCTGAAGGCGTGCTGCTAAGCGGCGGTGACTTAACGCTGACGGGGTCAACCTTCAACAATGCCGGTGTCTGGCAGGGACAGGGGCTTACTTATCAACTCGATTCACTGCTTAATACCGGTACCGTAAACGGTAAAGCTGCCTTAACGGGGACATCATCAATATTACTTGATAACCGCGGCAGTTTGCTAACGGGCGGTGAAGCAAAGATCACCGCAGTCCGTTTGCTGAATAGCGGCAAAATCATGGCGGCGAGTCTGCAGCTACGGGGTGGCTCTCTGGGTAACAGTGGACTGTGGCAAGGAACCTCTTCTCTTGATGCACAAGCCACCAACGATCTGACGCAGACCTCAACGGGTAAAGCGTTAAGTGCTGGTGATCTCCTCCTTAATGCCAGCAATCTCAGTACGGCCGGAATATTGCAGGGTGCCAACGCACATATTACCGCCAACAGCTGGTGGCACCAGGGTTCATTACTGGGCACGGAGGGGATGTCGGCCGCAATCGATGAAGAATTGCGCAACGACGGTGAATTGCTTTCAGAAGGAACCGCACAGTTTTCAGCGCAAAATCTGCTGAATAACGGTTCGCTGCTGGCTGAGAAAACCATGACGCTTAATGGCGGCGCACTGAACAACACGGGTACCGTGCAGGGCGAAACGCTGGATATTACGCCAGCCAGCGTAACCAATCAGGGCAGTCTGATTGGCCTTCAGTCGCTTACCTTAGGATCGCTGCAACAGCACAGTGCGCTGAGAATGCGCATTGCGCAGGCAACACCGTCGCGCGTCCTTGTTAATAGCGCCGGCGGTAAGCTGCTGACTCAGGGCACGCTGACCCTAACCGGTGACACTGTAACCAATAACGGCACGTGGCAGGGACAGCAAATTCTGCTGGATGCCAATAGCCTGACGAATGGCGGTGCCATCCAGAGCGAGGACGGCCTGCGAATCACACTGCGCGATAACCTCACATCTACTGCCGGCAGCAAGATTTCGGCCAACGGCAGCACCGTATTCAATGCCCTTAATTTCACGAACCAGGGTCAGTGGATCGCTAAAAAGCTGACGCTGCAGGGTGGGACGTTAAACAATAATGGCGACATCAGTGGTGTGGATGCACTCAGCGTTCAACTTAGCGGGGCACTGACGCAGCAGCAGAATAAAACGCTGTTGAGCGCTGGCAAGTTGGATCTGCATTCAGCGTCGTTAAGTAACGCCGGGCAGATTCAGGGACAAACCCTTGAAGTCATCACCGGGGAAGTCAATAACAGCGGGCGTATTCAGGGGGATAATAGCCTTGCAATCACTGCCAGCGGTCGGCTGACCAATAACGCCAGCGGCACATTGCTCAGTAAGAGTGGACTGACGCTGATCACGCCGGAACTTTACAACTACGGGCTGATTCAGGGTGGCACCGCCCGTATTACGGCAAATAACACAGCAAATAATAGCGGCAAAGTACTTTCAGCGGGTGAGCTGACCTTTAAAACCCCCCAGCTCACCAACAGTGGCTGGCTTCAGGCGGCGCAACTGACTCTTAACGCCGCCAATGCCAGCAACAGCGGCACATTGCTTGCCGATCAACAGGGAACGCTCACCGGCTCGCAACTGCAGAATCAGGGCATGGCGCAGGGCGGCAATCTGGCGGTCAATTTCGCGCAGCTCAATAACAGCGGAACGGTGTTAGGCGCTGACCAGCTCACCGTCAATGCCACCCAGGTCACCCATCAGGCTTCGGGCAGACTGTTCAGTGGCGGCAGTCTGCTGCTGAAAAGTACCGGATTTGATCAGCTCGGTCAGGTCGTGGCGTTGGGCGACGCTACCTTGCAGTTAATCAATGGTTTTACCGGCAGAAATACGCTGGCGGCAGGCAACCGCCTCAGCATTAGCAGCAATGGTGCTATCGAGAACCAGAGCCAGATGCAGGGTCAGGCAGTGACGCTGAGTGCCGGGGGCGATCTCACCAATAACGGACAGATCACCACCGGAACCGGCGACAGCAGCCTCAGCGGCAACCGCATCAACCTGAACGGCGCAGGGTCATTACAGGGCGGCGGCAATCTGGCGCTGACCAGTCGCAGCGATGTCATGGTGAATGGCTTTACCGGCACGCTTGGCAATCTGACCATCAACTCGCCAGGCAGCATCATTAACACCGCGCTGCTGTATGCCGGCCAAAATCTCTATCTGTACGGCAACAGTACCCAAAATCAACGCGGCGACATGCTGGCAGGTAACAGTCTCTGGCTGCAGCGAGATGCGGCGGGGAATGCCAACGGGGAGGTAATTAATACGTCCGGGACGATTGAGTCGCAGAAGGGTGATATCACCATTAAAACCGGGCATCTGCTTAATACGCGGGATGGGCTCACGACGAGTTCCACCACCATTGAGGGGCCCGGTATTCCAGCTGGAGCTGAAAGCGGGTCTTTTGAGCTGGAGTTGGCTGACTTTTCTGTTGAAAATAAAGAGTTAGGTTACTATTTCAAAGAATCTAAAGGTGGTAGCAGTGGACACGGCGCGAGCGGAACCGTACGGGCCTATCTTGCACCAACTGAAAAAACACGCGTAAAGCGCTATCTCGTGAGCGAAACCAGCGTAACTGCTTTTGCTGACGGAGGAGCTGGTCGGATCGCGGCAAGCCGGGACCTTTCAGTGAGTGCTTCTACGCTGAACAATCAGGCAAGTTATCTGCTTGCCGGGAAAAATGCGAATCTGTCAGGAGGACAGTTGAATAATGCATCCTGGCAGAACGGGACAACCAGCCAATATTTAACGTACACCTCATTAGCAGACTTAAGGCCTGTTATGCAGGTCATTGTTAAGAAAAAACCTGGTGAGGATAACATTGGCGCAAGCAACGTAGAGTTTTACGATCCGGATCGGTTCGCCATAAACAAGGGTAACACCAGCGATGAAACCGTCACGTACATTCTGTCTGGCACTCCTGAATATGAGACGACTTACACAGGGGACGGATTACGGGCCGTTATCCAGGCGGGAGGCAACGTCAACGCCAGCTTCAGCGGTGACATCAGCAATACCTCAACCACGGCGAATGCAGGATGGAGCGGGAATACGCTGGCCGCACCTGCCCTCAGCGGTCTGTCGGGCATAAACAAGGCGACATCATTACAACGCCAGCAGTTGACGGGCAGTGAGAATGTGGCGATCAACTCGCCAGAATGGCGCGATCAACTGCAAAATGCGCTGCAGCAGGTTAACGGCAGCGCAACGCTGGTGGATCGGTCAGAAGCGACAAAAAACCTCACTGACGTTGAAAAGGGACATAATGCCGCCAGTGGCACCAGTGTGCTGCCCGCATCGCTTCACCATTATGCCGCTGCGAACGTCGACACCAGCGCCTATCCGCTACCCTCCAGTGAAAATGGCTACTTCGTTACAGGAGACAGCAAAAGTCCGTACCTGATCACCCTCAACCCAAAACTCAATGGATTAGGGCAACTCGATAGCAGTATGTTTGGCGATCTCAATGCGCTGTTGGGGAAACAGCCGGCTAGTGCGTTGCAGGAAACGCGTCAGCAATATACCGATGTAAACACCTTCCTCGGTTCGGCCTATCTGCTTGATCGCCTCAACCTGAAACCTGAAAGCGATTACCGCTTCCTCGGCGATGCGGCGTTTGATACGCGTTACGTCAGCAATACCGTGCTTAATCAGACCGGTAGCCGCTATCTCAACGGCATTGGATCCGATCTCGATCAGATGCGTTATTTGATGGACAACGCCGCGGCAGAAGATCAGTCGCTGGGGCTGCAGTTTGGCGTATCGCTGACGGCGGATCAAATTGCCTCACTTGATAAAAGTATCATCTGGTGGGAAGCGACGACGGTAAATGGCGAAACGGTGATGGTGCCAAAGGTTTACCTGTCGTCCAAAGACGCAGCGATGAATGACGGCAGCGTTATTGCAGGTAATAACGTCACGCTGTCAGGTGGCAATATCACCAACAGTGGCAGCAGCATTACTGCGCAGAACGCCGTAGCGATAGACAGTCAGAATAACATCGACAATCTCAACGCCGGTCTGATTAAAGCGGGCAGTGACCTTCAGCTAGGCGCGTTAAACGATATCAACAACCTCAGCTCAACCATCAGTGGTAAAAAAGTTGCTCTGGAGAGCATTAACGGTGACATCAATAACATCACCGCCAGCTCAATGTGGACGATAGGCGGCAATGGACCGGTGCAGGCAAGCAAGACGCTGATTGGCCAGAAGGCGGCGATTACGTCACAAGATGCGCTCAGTCTGAAGTCCGGCAACGATATAAATATCACCGGTGCCTCACTCAATGCTGATGGCGATCTGCTGCTCAATGCCGGGCACGACCTCAGTCTCAACAGCATCGCGACCAACGAAAGCCGCAAAATAGGCAACAAAGAAACGCATAGCTCAGGTGCCGAGCGCACAACGCTTTCCAGCGGCGGCGATCTGACGTTAAGAGCCGGGCAGGATATAACCAGTCAGGCGGCAGCGCTGGCAGCAGAGGGTGATATTGGTCTGCAGGCGGGACGTGATATCAACCTTGAAGCGGAAGCGACAACATCCGGTAACAGCGAGCGTGGCGGCAAGAAAACGGTGATCAATGAAACCGTGCGTCAGCAGGGTACTGAGATTGCCAGCGGCGGCAATACTTCATTAATAGCAGGCCATGACATCAACAGTCAGGCGAGTGATATAACGGCTCAACAGGACATTACATTGCACGCCGGTAATAACGTAGATCTGGGTACTGCAACAGAGAGCGATTATTACTACAAAGAAGAAACCAAAACCAAAAAAGGTCTGCTCAGCAAGAAGACGACGCATACCATTCAGGAAGACAGTGCAACCAATGAAAAAGGCACGCTGCTGAGCGGGAATAATGTCTCCGTTTCTGCTGGAAATGACCTGTTGGTTAAGGGTTCTCAGGTGGTTGGTGACGGAAAAGTTGCCCTGAACGCAGGTAATAACGTTGAGATCGCAGCCGCAACCAACATGGATTCGGCCTGGCGTTTCTCGGAAACCAAAAAAAGCGGTTTGATGGGTACCGGTGGGCTTGGGATTAGCATCGGTAGCAGTAAATCTCTTCACGAGATGAAGCAGAAAGGGACTACGCAAAGTCAAAGCATTAGCACGGTGGGTAGCACCGCCGGGGATGTTTCAATTACGGCTGGTAAGCAACTTCAGGTCAACGGTGCCGATCTTATTGCTGGTGGTAACATGGCACTCCAGGGCGATAGCGTGGTAATCACTCCGGGCCATGACGTGCGGACGCGTGATGAACGGTTTGAACAACGCACGAGTGGCCTGACTCTTGCGCTCTCCGGTGCAGTGGCTGAAGCAGTCAATAGTGCTATTGCCGCAGCGCAGTCTGCAAAGCAGGAGAGTGACGGACGACTTGCCGCATTACAGGCGACAAAAGCGGTACTCTCCGGTGTACAAGCTAATCAGGGAAGTCAGCTCGCACAGGCAAATGGCGATCCCAACAACGGCATTGGCATCAGTCTGTCACTGACTACTCAACAATCTAAATCACAACAACACCAACAATCAGACACGGTTAGCGGCTCAACGATCAATGCCGGAAAAAATCTCAGTATTGATGCGACCGGTAAAGGAAACGGTGTTAATAGCGGTGACCTGCTTATTGCCGGCAGTCAGCTGAAAGTCGCTGGCGATACCTCCTTACATGCAGCAAACGACATCACACTGGCTGCGGCGGCTAATACGCAACAGACCACCGGCAAGAACAGCAGCAGCGGTGGCGGAGTTGGGATCAGCTTTGGCGTAGGGTCGGGCAGTGCAGGGCTTAGTATCTTTGCCAGCGTCAATGGCGCTAAAGGTCATGAAAAAGGCAACGGTACTGTCTGGAGTGAGACCACTCTGGATAGCGGTGGGAATGTATCCATTACTAGCGGCCGTGATACCACGTTCAGCGGTGCGCAGGTGAATGGCAACAACGTCAAAGCTGATATTGGACGTGACCTGACGATGACCAGCCTTCAGGACAGCGACAATTACGATTCGAAGCAAACCAGTTTTGGGGCAGGGGGCAGTTTCACCTTTGGTTCCATGACGGGCTCTGGTTACGTCAACGTCAGTCAGGACAAGATGCACAGCAATTATGACAGTGTGACTGACCAGAGCGGGATTTATGCGGGTAAAGGCGGTTTCGACATCACGGTCGGTAATCACACGCAATTGAACGGCGCCGTAATTGCCAGCCAGGCGGACGCTGATAAAAATCGTCTTGATACCGGTACCCTGGGCTTTACCGATATTCATAATGAAGCAGATTATAAAACCGAACATGCGGGAATGGGTGTAAGTTCTGGCGCGAGCATGGGGGGGCAGTTTGCGGGCAATATGGCAAATACACTGCTGGCAGGCGCAGGGGGTTCCGGGCATGCAGAAGGAACCACCCAGTCTGCTGTGGCACAGGGAACAATCATTGTTCGTGATAAAGCCAATCAACAGCAGAATGTGGATGACTTGAGCCGTGATACCGAGCATGCTAACGACAGTATCAGTCCGATCTTTAACAAAGAGAAAGAACAAAAACGTCTGCAGACAGCGCAGCTGATAGGTGAGATCGGCGTGCAGGTTGGGGATATTGCGCGGACTGAGGGACAAATCGCCGGAGAGAAAGCGAAGAAAGATCCCGCAGCGCTTCAGGCGGCCAGAGAACAACTAGCCGGTCAGGGCAAGCTGAATCCGACCACCGAAGAGGTGGCGCAGCAGGCCTACAACACGGCGATGGCCCCTTACGGCACGGGAAGTGCCCTGCAACGTGGAATGCAGGCGGCGACGGCGGTGATACAGGGGCTGGCTGGGGGAGATCTGGCGAAGGCCGCAGCGGGCGGCGCTGCTCCTTACATCGCGAATATTATCGGCAACAGCGGGCTGGATGACGCCGGTAAAGTGATGGCACACGCAGCGGTGAATGCCGCGCTGGCCGCCGCACAGGGCAACAGTGCGCTGGCAGGTGCCGCAGGCGCGGTCACGGCAGAAATGGCCGGAATGATCGCGCTGGAGGTCTACGGCAAAAGCGCCGGTCAGCTGACTGAAACCGAGAAGCAGACGGTAAGTGCGCTGGCAACGCTGGCGGCGGGCCTGGCTGGCGGGCTGGCCGGGGACAGTACCGCCGATGCGGTGGCAGGCGCACAGGCCGGTCAGACGACCGTTACCAACAACTTATTTGGCGGTAACGAAGAGAGCCAGACGAAGTACGTTCAGGAACACGGTAAAGATGTGCTGTCCTGCGCAGACGATCCTTCATCAGCCAGCTGCCAGCGTGGCGAGGCAGTGAATAAAGCGATAGCCGCAGCTTTGGGAGCCGGTGCCGCAGGTGGTGCGGTTGCAGCAGCAACGCCGGAGCTGATTGCAGCGGCACAGGCCGCAGCCAGTGCCTGTGCCGGAAATCCGGTGCTCTGCGCCAATGAAGTCAGCATCTGGGTGGCAGAAGTGGCCGCCGGAGATGCGCTACCAGCGGGTCTGACGGTGGCGACTGTCAGTAAGATGTCTGCGAAAGAACTGTCAGAGCTGAAAATGCTGATGGTCGTTGAGAAGCAGACTGGAAGCAAGGTCACGAAAGAATCCATAGAAAGCATTGTCAGCAGCAAGACATCCAGCGGTGCAGAAAACATTGCCACCTATCCGAAGCTGAAGGATGATCTGTTACAGCAGAACCTGAACAATATTGCGAAGCAGGATCCAAGACTGGAGATCGCAATTAAAGGTGATGGATCAGGGAAAAAAGACTTTTCAATGGGAGAAGGATCGCGTGCTGAAGCTGACAGATTAGGCCAAATTTGGCTTGGTGATGGAGCAAAGCAAACTAGTGGCGGCGGTTGGATTAGTGCAGATGGTACTCGTGGATATAGATCTCCTTCATTGAAGGATTCTCATTTTGCCACAACGGGAACACAAGCAAACTTTGAAACCTACGAAATCAACTCAACAGGTAAGCCAGTTAAAACTGGTAATGGCCATCTGAATATTTTGGATTAGAAATGAAAGCAACACTGAAAAATATTGATTGTGCTCATCATGATTTTAATACATATCTGCCTGATGTTGATGAAGTTGCGATAAATTTAACCTTAACGATAGGTACTGTTGAAACATCAGGAGGAGATAACTTTGATCTTTTTGTTTGTACTCCCGAATGGCTTTGCAAGCACCACTGGCTACCTGAACTGATGCGTCATACGCTGCTGGTACGTAAATATGATCTGGATGAGATCACAAAAACCATCACTGATTATATCGACCAGTGCGAAGGCAAAGACTGGATGGAGATAGCGCAAAAACTCTCCCGCGTCTTTGCCTGGGAATATGAAGACTACCAGCCTTAAATGACAACCCCCGGCCCTTGTGGCTGGGGTTTTACTCGACATACCAATCAGTTACCGCATCTGCGGCGCAGCAACCAGTTCAATAAAAGCAGCTATCTCCCGCTGCTCTAATCTGCTTGCCGCCACCGACTCGCAGTCCACTTACAGCCTGAAAGAGGTGAAGAAAAGCGGCCTGTCCAGCGGTGGGATGGGGATCAGTTATGGCAAGCAATCTGCGAAAAGTGAATATAACGGCGCGAAGGTCACGCAAAGTGATGCGCGTAGCCTGGTCGGGACGGCCAATGGCGCTGTAACAATTACTGCAGGCAATAATGCGCTAATTAAAGGCAGCGACGTGGTGGCTGGTGGCAATAATGGTGACATCAACGTAACGGCAAAAAATATTGCCGTGCTGTCCGGCCAGGATCAGGTCAGAGAGAGCTATAAACAAGAGAGCAAAAGCTCCGGGATTGGTCTGCAATTGACCGGTACGTTGATTGATACCGTCCGCAATCTGTGCGATGCCATGAACCAGAACAGTTCGGTATACGGGCAGGCGAAAGCCGTTGGTAACGAGTTCGGCGCGTCGGCTTTGGATGCACCGGATGTAGGGCTGACGTATCACCGGTCCTCTTCGAAAGCCAGCCAGACCAGTGAAAGTGTTTATCAGAGCGGCAGTTCACTGACGGCCGGGGGAAATGTTTCCCTGACGGCACGCGGCGAAGCTGGAAGCGGGAATATCCTGATTGCTGGCAGTACCGTCAGCGCAGGTAAAGCGGCAGCATTGCAGGCCACGGGCAATATTGACGTGGTGACTGAGGCCGACAGCCAGCGCATGACCTCAGACAGCCGCAGCAAGCAGAAAGATTTCACCACGACCGTTTCTGCTGGCGCAATGGCACGCATGGTTGGCGACTCGCCAAATAATGGCGCACCTGCTTCACCGTTCGGTCTGGGCCGTGAGCAGCAGAACAGCGATGCCACCTATCTTACACAGCACACCTCAGCCATTACCGGCAACAGCGTCAGCCTGAACAGCGACAAGGGAGACATTACCGTATCCGGTTCAACGCTGACCGGTAAACAGAGCGTGTCACTCACCGCGAGCGAAGGCAACGTGAGTTTGAATACCGGCGAGGATCGGCAAAATGTGACGGCTCATGGCTCAAGCACCACCATCGGTTCACTCGGCGGTGATGGCTATAGCGGCACGATTGGTTGGGGAAGCTCGGCATGGAATAAAGCAAACGCGGGCAGCCAGCAGAATAACCTGCGCAGCGGCGTGGTCAGTGAGCAGGGTAACGTCTCAATTTCAGCAGGTAAGGATGTAACGCTGCAAGGGGCTGACGTCTATGCCGGTAACAGGCTGGATATTGACGGTCAGAATATCCAACTGACAACGTCACAGGACAGCAGTAGAGCCAGCAGCGCCAGTAAATCGGCACAGTATGGCGTGACGGTGCAGATGTCGGGTTACGGCGTGAGCGCGGCACAGGCGGCAGATAAGACCGTCGATGCGCACAGAAATAACAGCGATCCGCGTCTGCAGGCCATCTATGCCGCGCAGGCAGCAATGACAGCGCTGTCGGCCGTTACACAGAAAACCGCCGCGGTGAAAGTCACCGTCAGTGCTACCGCCGGTAGCAGTCATCAGTCGATGGAGCAGAGTCACACCGAGCAGACCGGTACCACGTTGAAATCCGGCGGTGACACCACGCTGACGGCAAAAGAAAACATCACCGGCGTTGGGGCAAGTATCAGCGGCGACAACATCGCGCTGTCTGCGGGCAAGGATATTGCTTTACGCTCGTCAGAAGATACCAGTAACCAGAAATCCTCCTCCGGCGGCAGCCATTATGGCGTGGGTGTCGGTTTTGGCCTTGGCGGCAGCCAGAACGGCTTCTCGATTGAGCTGGCGGCAAGCCAGAGCAGTGGGAAAATGGACGGCAACAGCGTCACCCACCATAACAGTGAGGTGACGGCAACAGGCGATCTGACGGTAAAAGCGGGTCAGGATGTGACGCTCAACGGCGCCAACCTGAGCGGTAATCACGTCGAGCTTAATGCTGGCCGCAACCTGGCGATCGCCAGCCAGCAGGATCATGCCAGCTATGACAGCCATGAAAGTTCATCCGGCTTCAATGTCAGTATCTGCGTGCCGCCGATTTGCGCAGGGGTACCCGTACAGGGCAGCGCCAACGCCAGCGCCAGCGCCAGCAAAATTTATAATGACTACGCTTCGGTTAACCAGCAAAGCGGCATCAGCGCGGGTGAGGGTGGCTACACTATTTATGTGGGCGACCATACCCAGCTGGATGGCGCGGTTATCGCCTCGACGGCGACGCCGGATAAAAATACCCTCAGCACCGGCACGCTGGGCTGGACAGAGATCCATAACAACGCCAGTTCGGGCGGCAATGGCTTTGGGGTAGGAGTCAGTGACAGTTCCCTGCCGGTGGCGACGTTAGGGCAGACAAAGGACCGTGCGGGTTCCACCACCTACAGCGCCATTTCGCCGGGTAGCATTGAGATACGCAACCCGGACGATCAGCAGCAGGACGTCTCGCAGCTCAGTCGGGAAACGGCGTCCGCAGAGAACGCGCTAAAGGACAGCTTCGATGCGGAAAAAGTGCAGAACAGCCTCACCGTACAGCGCGAGATGGCCGCGCTGGCGCAGCAGGTCATTACCCAGACGTTCGATTATCTGAAAGAACAGGAGAAGCAAGAGCAGAAGAAAAAGCGTGAGAACGACAGTGAATTCAACAAGCTGTCTGACGCTGAAAAAGAAAAAGTGCTGGATAAGGCAGCCGAAGATAAATATGGTGTTGGCTCAAAAATGCAGATTGCCGCGCAGGCCATCAGCGGCGTGTTTGCCGGCCTTGCGGGCGGGAACTTAGGCGGGGCGGTCGCAGCCGGTGCGGCTCCACTGCTGGCACAGATGGTGAAGCAGGTTTCGCAAGACAATGAGCCGTTGCGAATTTTGCTGCACACCCTGGCATCGGGGCTTATTGCCAAAGCTCAGGGCGGTAGCGTGGCTGGAGGCGCTGCGGGCGGGTTAACTGCAGGCTTAATGGGTTATAACGACGCGCTCAGTAAAATGTTGTTTGGCAGGGAGCCTTCTGAGCTGTCTGCTGATGAAAAAATGCTTATCGCCAATATTGTTACGCTGGCAGGCGCAGCGACAGGCGGAGCAGTGGATGGCAGTGCAGGAATTGGAAGCGGGGCATCTGCAGGCAGGACTGAGGTTGAGAATAACTATCTGAGCCAAAAACAGCAGGCTCAGAAGGATAAAGAAATCGCTGAATGTCAGACCGTGGCATGCAAAGCGGGGGCGCAAGCCAAATGGACGGCGATTGACCTGGGTCAGGATGGCAGCTTTGCGGCGGGCATGGTGGCCGGTGTTCCGGCGGGGCTGTATGATGCCGTTGACAGCATCGTGAAAACGGCCAGCAGTCCGGTTGAAACTTACGAAGCACTGAAATCCCTCTTTAATAGTGGCGATGTGCTTGGTAACGTGTCGGATGCGGTGAAGCAGTCCTATATTGACCGCATTGACCGGATGGAAGCGGAGTATCAGAAAGCCGGAGCCAGTGGCTCGTTTAATGCAGGTGTTGAGGGCGGTAAGCTGGTCACCGATATAGCCAGTCTGCTTGCTGGCGGTGTCGGAGTGGTGAAAGGTGGCGCGGTACTGACGGAGAAGGTGGTTGCTAAGGTTGCGGGTAAGGCTGAAGCAGCAGCGGCTATAGCTGGCGCTGATATAGCTAAAACAGGAACAGTTTTTGATTCAATTAAAGCAACTCAACCTGCAATCGCAGGAACGTCCATTCCAAAGTCTTTTGAATTAAATGTTAATGGACAAACTGTTTGGGTGAATCCAAATGCAACTAAACATATGGGCGAATATTTAACACGAAATGGATTATCTCACAGTACTACAGAAGGAAGTCAGGCTATGCTGACCAGTCTACAGAGTGCCGTTGAAGATGCATCTTCTCTGGGACTCAAATTTAACGAAAAAATGCAGGTTGGGCGCTGGGAATTGGTATTTAGCCAACGACCTACAGATCCTTATCCAGTACTAAAACATGCGTTGTATAAATAATGAGCTTAATTATTGATCGAATTATTAATGAGCAAGGAAATGTAGCCATTGCAGTTGATGGTTACGTTCCTATAAATATAAATATTCTTGATTGTATGAATCTTCCTCCTTTGTATTGGCGGGTCGGGAACGGTAATAAAAGCCTGCTTGAACTGGCTGTGTTACCAGAGAATGGACTTTTATCATCTGTAACATTAGTAATGATAGAATCTGGAGCGGTTCATAAAACAGACTCCATGTCAAAAGATTTTATAAACAGTTCGCATGGACTTCCAGTTGTTAATACAGACATCTGGAAGAACTCAGGAAGTCATGATTTTAATCAGCGTTTTATAGATGATTTCAGTTTAGATGTTCAGGTTATTATATCCTCAGAGTCAATTTTAATAGTCATAGGTGAGGATAGGGATGTGGTTAGTTGGATAAAGTGTAGTGATAGATTTTCTCTTGGAATTGATGATGGAAAAAACATTGTTAATTTATTTTTGGACAAGTTAACGCAAAAAGAAATAGGTGGTTTTTTTGAAGCAGTCGGTTAGCAATTAACCCAAGCCCTCGCGGCCGGGATTTTTTTAACTGTAACTCAGTTGAACGTATTTCCACGTAATCTGTTGCACACCCTGGCGTCGGGGCTTATTGCCAAAGCTCAGGGCGGTAGCGTGGCTGGAGGCGCTGCGGGCGGGTTAACCGCAGGCCTGATGTGTTATAACGACGCGCTCAGCACATTGTTGTTTGGCAGGAAACCTTCTGAGCTGTCTGCTGATGAAAGAATGCTTATCGCCAACATTGTAACGCTGGCAGGCGGAGCGGCCGGTGGCGCGGTTGATGGCAGTGCCGGAGTAGATTCATTTTGCTAGCGATATTATCAAAGCGATCCTGGAAAATAATCCAGGCTCAGATACGGTAACGCTACGTGAAATCTGTAAGGCAAGGGGTGCCACGTCATAAAAGAATTCACGTAGCGACGCCATCGAAAAACGATAAAACTGGGGGCATACCGATGCGCATTGTCGTCGTAGCGCCATACGATCAGCAGTGGCAAATCAGTATCAAGCAGAACGCGCCAGGTTAGTAACTGTGCTGAAGTCAGTGATGGTGGCCAGTCATCATATCGGCAGCACATCAGTACCGGGATTGATGGCGAAGCCGGTGATAGACATTTTGCTGGAAGTCATAGACCTGAGTGAGCTGGATAAATGCAACGAAGCCATGGCTGCGTCAGGTTTTGATGCACGGGGTGAAAACGGCATTGCCGGCAGAAGATACTTCACCAAAGGCGGAGATCGTCGGAGTCATCAGGTGCATGCGTTTAAGGTGGGTGATGAGCAAATCGTTAAACATCTGGCGTTCAGAGATTATCTGATAGAGAACCCGCAAGTGGCAGAAGCTTACTCGGAGCTGAAACAGAACGCGGCCGCAGTTTGTAGGAATGACATAAAGCGGTATCAGCAGAGGAAGGTCGATTTCATCAGTCATTATCTGAAGCTTGCCATGGAAGAGCCAGAATCGCGGCAAAAGGCCACCAAAGCCAATGGCGGCTCAAAATGACAGATTCCGCGTACCGATACTTAGGTTCGCATAATGTATATTATGTTAAATTGAATATTAACCCGCGAATCGCCCATTGATAAACTCCTTACCTTCCCTCTGTTGTTCATCTGGTGGCTTACCGTTGCCAATCTTTCTGCTGGCCATCAACCTGGGACGCCACTTGATCATCACAACATCTTCTCCATTTTGTAATTGATAAACGCTTGTCCCCGCACCTGCACCTGCTGTTGAGCAATCGTGTTGAACCCGTGATAAATGAAAAACGGTTTTGCCGTGATGCTCGCTTCAGTCTCCATCGTCGTCACGCCGTTTTCCCTCGCCCATTGCTCAACTGTTCTGTACAGCGCTGTCGCCACGCCGCGTCGTTGATACTCCGCATCGGTGAACAACAAATCCAGATGACCATCTGCTTCCAGACTGATGATGCCGATAATGCAACGATCGATTTCCGCCAGCCAAGCTTTGCTGTCATTTAACCGCTGCTCCCAGCGCTGACGATCGACCTGACTCCACGCCAGAATCTGCTGTTGATCATAATCCTTGCTGGCGATGCCACGCACCGCACATTGGAACACGGCAATCGCTGCATCCAAATCTTCTGGCCGGTACAATCTGGTTATGATGCACATTGCATGCCTCTGAATAAACGAAAACCCCACGCAACATGAGTAAAATTGCAGACTGACATCAACGGCTCCCACGTTTCAGAATCTGCCCACCACAGACCCGCCAAGCTCCCTCGCCTCTTAACCTTGCCGTTCTGTTTATCCATAACCCCCTCCAGCGCACAAAACACGTAAATGATCTGCATGTTACCCTCATCCTTTTCCCAGCGCTGCCGATATCATTTAAGACAGGCATTCGCCTGCCCGGCACTTTTTACAGAACATCAGGAAAATGACCCATTTATCATCCCAGCATGCGCACCTCAGTGCGTAAAGAGAGACGTCCGTCGCCTTAAGGGCGTTGGATCAAGTGTCCAGCAGGGAAAATTACGCACAGCCAATCTGGGCTTGCCGAACAGAATTTCGTTATGATGGACGTGGCCAGACGCCGCGCCCGCAACGGAATCATTGCGCTATTGCTAACTTCCTGAGGTGTTCTATGTTTGGTGTGAAAAAATCGGCTTTTTCTCTGCCCTCGTCCAAAAGTAATAGCATCGCAAGGGATATTGATGCGATCAAACAGCATGTGGCATGGATTGAGTTTTTGCCCGATGGAGAGATCCTCAGCGCCAATCAGCAGTTCCTCGACGTTACCGGCTACACGCTCAGTGAGATTCAGGGCAAGCACCACCGAATTTTTTGTAAGCCAGACTACAGTCGCTCATCCGCTTATGCCGCCTTCTGGCAAACTTTAGCCAGCGGCGAGTCCGTTACCGGCATCTTTGAACGCTTCAGTAAACTCCGCCAGCGTTTCTATCTCAGCGCCACCTACTTCCCGGTCAGCGATGATAAAGGCCAGGTTTATAAAGTGATCAAAGTGGCGAGTGATATCACCGCCCGCCATCAGGAACTGGAACAAAAAGAAGCGGTGATCACCGCGCTGGATCTGTCGATGGCGGTGATTGAGTTTACGCCGGATGGCAAAATCCTGACGGCCAACAGCAACTTTCTCACCCATATGGGCTACAGCCTGTCTGATATCGTCGGGCAGCATCATCGCATCTTCTGCTATGACAGCTTCTACCGGGAAAACCCTGATTTCTGGCAGAAAATTGGCAAAGGCCAGCACTTTGTCGGTCGCTTTGAACGTAAAACCGCCAGCGGCGAACGCATCTGGCTGGAAGCCAGCTACAACCCGATTTATGACGCCGATGGTCATGTGTCTAAGGTCATTAAGATCGCCTCGGACATCACCGCCCGTGTGGAAGCGGCTAAACGCGTGGCCGACATTGCAGTCACCACCTCCGAGCAAACCTCGCAGATCACCCACAATGCCAACGAAGTGCTGGATGAAACGGTGCGCAACTCCGGACTGGTTGCGGTTCAGGTGAATGCCGCAACAGAGATTGGTGCACAGCTCAATGCCTCGGCCAAAAGCATCAGTGAAGTGGTTGATACTATTAACGTGATTGCCGCACAAACCAACATTCTGGCGCTGAATGCCGCCATTGAATCCGCCCGCGCGGGTGAAGCCGGACGGGGATTCAGCGTGGTTGCGGCGGAAGTTCGCCGGCTGGCGGCGTCAACCGCCAGCGCCACGCAAAAAATCACCACCGTGGTGGAGCTGAACTCAGATCTGATCCAGCAGATGTATAAGCAGCTCGATGCGGTGAAACAGTTCGTCACCTCCGAGCAGGATAAAATCACCGACCTGTCGCGCAGCCTGAAGGAAATCAACAGCGGCGTCAGCCAGTTTGTTAGCGTTATCCACCGACTGGACGTGTGATCGCGCTACGTAAATTCTGCCAATCTATCAAGGCACTGGCCTTGCAGAATTCACGTAGCAACACCAAAAAAGAGGCGCAAATTGGTTATTTGCGCCCTTTTCTTCTGCCCTTTACCGGCTGGCTAACTTATTCAACCCCGGCAATCCGCTTAAGCTCTTCTTCCGCACCCGGTGCAACCGCCAGAACCTTAGCGCCCTTGGTTATGCGATCGCCTTCGGTGTTAAACGGTAAATACCAGCCGCCCGCTTCTTTCACCAGGCAGTATCCGGCCAGGCAATCCCAGGCATGCATATAGGGTTCAAAATATCCGACCACGCGACCGGCAGCGACCCACGCCAGCATCAATGCGCCCGATCCGATACGAATAAAGTTGCCGCCCGCTTCCAGCACGGCGCTCAACAACTCGCCGACTTCTTTTGGCGTCACGTAGCTGTTGGCACCAAAACCGACCACATGATTTTGCAAGGTTCTGGCCGGATCGACCTTCAGGGTGACGCCGTTTAAGGTTGCGCCCTTGCCGCTGGCGGCAATGTAGCACTCATCAAAACAAGGTGCGTAAATCACCCCAATCACCGGCTCCCCGGCAAATAAAACGGCGACGGAGACGCACCAGTTCTGCATGCCGTTAAGAAACGGGCTGGTGCCGTCAATGGGATCGACCACCCAGGTGAAGCCTGAGGTGCCGGTTTGTAACCCGGTTTCTTCCCCCAGAAAACCGTCGTTGGCGAACTGCGTACGGATCAAATCGTCGATATGCTGTTCGACTTCACGATCGGCAATCGAGACCACATCCTGCAGATCTTTCTTGGTTTCAATCACTAAACGTTCACGCTGATTGAACCACTTCAGGGCCAGCGCGCCGCCGGTTCTGGCGGCTTTTTCTGCCAGGGCCAGACGCGCCATCAGCGCGCCGTTATCTAACTCAGTCATAGTTGTTCCTTACATCCAGGTTTAAGGGCAATCAGCGCCAGGCCTTGCGGTTTAAAATCCAGCTTCACCCGAGCATTAGGCGGCAGCCGCTGTTCCATCTGCGTATCAACGATAAACAGCGCGCCAAGGTCAGTTTTCACTTCATATTCAATATGATCGCCAAGCCAGGTGGTATGCATAATTTCACCGTCGAGCGCGCCTTCGCCAGACGGGCAGACGGTGATGAACTGCGGACGCACCGAGAGTTGAGCCTTGCCCGGCCGCGCGCCGTTCCCCTGCACCCGATAACGCTGGCTGCCGAGGCGGATCAGGGCATTATCCCCTTCCAATGTTTCAACTTCACACGGCAGGATGTTCGCTTCACCCATAAAATCGGCGATAAACACCGAGTTCGGCGAGCGGTACAGGGTTTCCGGCGCACCCTGCTGGGCAATATTCCCCTCCTGCATCACGATGATTTTATCGGAAACGGCCAGCGCTTCTTCCTGATCGTGGGTGACATACACGGCGGTGAAGCCCAGGCGCTGTTGCAGATCGCGGATATCCGTCCGCACCCGACGGCGCAGGCGTTCATCGAGGTTAGACAGCGGCTCGTCCAGCAGCAGCACCTGCGGTTCCAGGACCAGCGCGCGAGCAACGGCAATACGCTGCTGCTGTCCGCCGGAGAGTTCCGAAGGCAGCCGGTTGCCCTGATGTTCCAGACCGATCATCTTCAGCCCTTCTCTGGCGCGGTCCTGCGCCTCCTTCCTGTTCATGCCGCCAGCCTGCAAGCCGTACATCACGTTGTCCAGAGCCGACATATGCGGGAACAGCGCGTAAGACTGAAACACCATTGCCACGTCGCGCTCATTGGCCGGCAGATTGGTCACGTCTTTGCCGCTGATGCGAATGGTGCCGGACGTGGGATGTTCCAGTCCGGCCAGTAAACGTAGCGTGGTGGTTTTGCCGCAGCCCGAAGGCCCCAGCAGCGTCACCAGCGTGCCCGCCTCAACCGTCAGCGACAGGTCGGGAACGGCGGTGAATCCGGCAAAGCGCTTTGAGACATGTTCAAACACCACGGTTCCGGCTTTTAACGCGCTCATACGGCATTCTCCTGGGTTAAGGCAGCGGCAGACGGTGCTATCGTCGCCACCTGCGTGGTTTTACTTGCCCGGCTCAGGCGACGTTCGCCGACCAGCAACTGGAATACGGCAATGATCGCCAGCATCACTACGATCAGCACCGAAGAATAGGCGATGGCCACACCGTACTCGCCGTTTTCGACCAGCCCAACAATGTACGAAGTCGCCATGTTGTACTGTGCGCTGACCAGGAAAATCACCGCACTGATTGAGGTGATCGCCCGGACAAAGGCATACACCAGCGCGGCGCTGATCGCCGGTTTCAACAACGGTAGCACCACTTTTCTCAGCGTGCGGAAGCTGTTGGCCCCAAGGGTTAAGGAGGCTTCATCAAGGCTCTGGTCGAGCTGGCTCATCGCCGCGATACCTCCGCGCACGCCGACCGGCATATTGCGGAAGACAAAGCAGACGATCAGGATCAACGCGGTTCCGGTGATCTCCAGCGGCGGCAGGTTGTAAGCCATCACATAGCTAACGCCGATCACCGTGCCGGGAATGGCAAAACTCAGCATCAGCGCAAACTCAAACGCCTGACGACCGGCAAACTTCTGCCGGACGATCAGCCAGGCGGTTAACAGGCCGACGATGGCCGTCAGAGGTGCGGCGATCAGCGCGATTTCCAACGTGGTCCAGAACGAGTTCGAGGCGACGCCGGTCCACAGCAGATGCCCGTCCTGCAGCGTGATGCTGAAGGCGCGAATATAATGTTCCAGCGTCAGGTTATTGTTCAGTCCCCAGGACTGCACAAAACCGCCGATCATAATCATGCCGTAGATCACCAGGGTGAACAGCCCCCACGGGATCACCAATCCATACACGCCAATCCGCATCGGTTTCGGTAACTGCGCATGGCGGCCGCCATCCCCTTTGCCGGTGACGGTGGCGAAGCTTTTGCCGGAGAGCCACACGCGCTGAATAATAAAGGCGCATAAGGTAAAGCAGAGCAGGATCATCGCCAGCACCGCGGCCCGGCTTGGATCGTTCTGCGCACCGACCACCGAGAAGAAAATCTCGGTAGAAAGCACGCCGTGACTGCCGCCCAGCACCATCGGGTTGCCGAAATCCGCCATGCTTTCGATAAAGCTGATCAGGAAGGCGTTGGCCAGTCCCGGCGCCATTAACGGCAGCGAAACCCGCGAAAAGGTGTGCCAGCGGTTGCCGCGCAACGTTTGAGACGCTTCTTCCAGTGACGGGCTGATGCCTTCCACCACGCCAATTAACACCATAAAGGCCACCGGCGTAAACGACAGCACCTGCGCAATCCAGATGCCGGTCATGCCATACAGCCAGCGTCCCGGTTCAATGCCAAACAGCGCGGCGAGCTGCGTGGTGACCACCCCCGAACGCCCAAACAGCAGGATCAGAGCCAGCCCGATCACAAACGGCGGCGTTGTGATCGGCAGGATAGTCAGCATCCGCAGCGCTTTTTTACACGGCAAGCCGGTCCGCGAGACCGCCAGCGCAAATGCCAGTCCCAGCAGCGTCGATCCGGCGGCGGTCATCAATCAGTTTGATATTTTCGAAGCGCGGCGCGTATTCAGAGATTTCAGCCTTGGTATTGGACGGCAGCTGGAAGGATTTGGCTTCTTTCATATGCGACTGGGCTTCTGCGCTCAGCGCCCAGTCATACCAGACTTTGGCGCTGGCCAGGTTACGTGCGCCCTTCACAATCGACATCGACCCAATCTCGTAGCCGGTGCCTTCACAAGGCGCGACCGTTTTCACCGGGAAGCCATCGACTTCCATTGCCACCGAATCATGCATAAAGACGATGCCGACGGTGGTTTCACCGCGCGCCGCCGCTTTCACCGGCGCAGAGCCGGATTTGGTGTACTGCGAGATATTGTCATTGAGCTTTTTCAGGTAATCGAACGCCTTATCTTCGCCCATGATCTGCACGAGGGTGGCTAAGGCGTTATAGGCGGTGCCGGAGGAGTTCGGGTTAGCGATTTGGATTTCGCCCTTGAAGGCCGGGTCAAGCAGGTCCGCCCAACAGGCTGGCGCTTTGATTTTCTTCTCGGCGAGTAATTTGGTGTTGTAGCCCCAGCCCAATGCACCGGCGTAGATACCGACGGTGCGATAACCGGAAATCTCTGCCTGCTTTTGCGCCCAGTCTTGCTGCTGCGGCAACAGCGGCGATTTATACACCTGGGTCAGCCCTTCTGATGCGGCCTGCATATGCGGGTCGCCGGTGCCTGCCCACCAGATATCGGTGCGTGGGTTACGCGCCTCGCTGCGCAAGCGGGCATAGGCTTCCCCGGCGGAGAGTCGGACCATGCTGACTTTAATGTCAGGATGCGACTTGCTGAAGATATCGGTCATATGTTCGCAGACCACCACATCTGCCGAACAAATCATATTCAGGTTCCCGGCGGCGCTGGCTGCGAGCGGCAGACTCGATCCGCAAAGTGTCAGGGCAGTGATCAACAAGGTGTGACGCATAGGTATTCTCCTTGATTGTTATTTGTGTTGCTGATAAAACAAGCATCTTGCACATGTGTGCAAAGTGATAGAGTACATAATTTCGCCCCTCAATCACCTTGGTGCCGAATTGACTGGCAGTGTCACAAAATTGCAACATAATCAGGGCATATTATTTTGCACACTTGTGCAAAAGGTGGAATAGTCAGTTCGGCGGTGTTGCCAGCGGGAGAAAAAATGTGAGCCAGGGTAAAACGGGGATTAATGCCTATGATGTTGCGTTGCGTGCCGGCGTGTCCCGATCGGCGGTTTCGCGCACCTTTACGCCGGGTGCCAGCGTGTCGGAAAGTACCCGCAACCGGGTGATGAAAGCGGCAGAAGAGCTGGGCTATCACGTTAATCATCTGGCCCGCAGCCTGGTCAGTAACCGCAGCGGCATCGTTTGTCTGATCGTCTCCGATGTTGCCACGCCCTACCGTGCCAGCCTGGTCAGTTGGCTGACGCATTTTTTGCAGGAAGCCGGCAAGGTGGCGATGATCATTAACACCGATCTTTCCGATAACAGCGTCTCGGCGGCCCTGCAGCAGGCGATCAACTTTCGCGCCGATGCCTCGATTATTCTTTCCGGCATGCCGGACAGCGGCATCACTCAGCTCTGCTATCAGCACGGTCAGCACCTGATTCTGATTAACCGTGACGAATCCCTGCCCGGTTCGCTGAGCATCAATCTGGATTCCCGCAAGGCGGCCGATACCGCCATCAGCGCCTTTGTGCGCGCGGGTTGCCGCCATCTGGCCTTTGCCAATTCGCTGGCCGGTACCCCCAGCCTGATGAAACGAGAAACAGATTTTCTGGCCGCGGCCGAGCGCGCCGGCCTGACGGTGGACGTTGAGCGCTTCGGCACCACCTCGTATGAAAGCGGACAGATACTGGCGCATCGCCTGCTGACCCGGCAGAAGCGGCCCGATGCGGTATTTTGCGTTACCGATCTGGTGGCCTGTGGTTTTATGGACGAAGCGCGAACCCGTTTCAGCTTACGCATCCCGGAAGATTTGTGTATCGTGGGCTACGACAATATTGCGCAAAGCGGCTGGTCATCCTACAACCTCACCACCTTCGCCCCGCCGATGGAAACCTTTTCCCGCGAGGCGGTACAGTGGCTGGTTACTCAGGATAAAAGCAGCCATGAACTGAACCCTCGCGTCGATCGGCCCAGCGACAAATGCCTGTATGAAGCCAGCGTGGTATGGCGTGGCTCGGTCCGTGGGGGATAAATCAACACTACTCAGAGGTCGTCATGTCAGACATTAAGTCAGCACAGTGCCATTGTGGTTCCGTCGTGTTTAACGTTGAGCTTATCGATGGCTTTAACGGCGTGCTTCGCTGCAACTGTTCCCTGTGCGCGAAGCGTGGCGCGGTGATGGCGATGGGTAATCGGGTTGAGGTGATCAAAGGGCAGGATATACTGACCGAGTACCGCTTTAATTCGGGCGAAGCCGCGCATTTCTTCTGCAAAACCTGCGGTATCTACACCTTCCACCAACGGCGTTCGAATCCGGAATTTTACGGCATCAACGTCGCCTGCATTGACGGCGTTACGCCTTTCGACTTTTCCCCGGTCCCGGTTTCTGATGGCCTTAATCACCCCAAAGACGGCGGCGCGGGCGGCATCGCCGGCTATATCTCTTACACACCGAAGTAATCACCGCCGGTAATCAGGTGTCTCTGAGACGCCTGATTAGGGTAAGATACGGCAACTTTTTACGTCAGCACGGAGGCTATCATCGCCCTTTCTCGCCGCGTTTTCCCGGCCACCAATCTGAAAAAATTCAGCGCGCTGGCGCTGGTTGGCACCGCGTTGCTGCTGGCCAGCTGCGCCTCACAGCCACCCAAATCGCTGGTAACGCCCTTTCCACCGGTAACAAAGCAACCGGTTCAGGTGACACCGTCACTTACCGCGCAGCCGATGCGCGGCGTCTGGCTGACCACCGTATCGCGACTTGACTGGCCCCCGGTCTCGTCGGTGAACGTTAGCAGTGCGGCGCTGCGTATTAGCCAGCAGCAACAGGCGCTGAAGGACAAGCTGGATAAGCTGAAAAGCCTCGGCATCAATACCGTCTTCTTCCAGGTTAAACCGGATGCCACCGCGCTGTGGCCCTCCAAAATCCTGCCGTGGTCAGATATGCTGACCGGCAAGATTGGCGAGGATCCGGGTTACGATCCGCTGCAGTTTATGCTCGATGAAGCGCACAAGCGCGGCATTAAGGTGCATGCCTGGTTTAACCCCTACCGCGTGTCGGTCAACACCAAAGCGTCGACGGTTGCCGAGTTAAACCGCACCGTGTCGTTACATCCCGCCAGCGTGTTTGTGCTGCATCCCGACTGGATCCGTACCTCAGGCGATCGCTTCGTCCTCGATCCGGGCATTCCGGAAGCGCGGGACTGGATCACCAGCATCGTCTCCGAAGTGGTTGCCCGTTACCCAATAGACGGCGTGCAGTTTGATGATTACTTCTATACCGAATCGCCTGGCTCTGCCCTGAACGACAATCAAACCTACAGCCGTTATGGTCAGGGGTTTGCCTCGAAAGCGGACTGGCGGCGACATAACACCCAGCTGCTGATCGAGCAGGTGTCGCGCACCATTAAGCAGCTGAAACCGGATGTACAGTTTGGCGTCAGCCCGGCCGGCGTCTGGCGGAATATTTCGCACGATCCGGCTGGTTCAGCGACTCGGGGTGCCGCCGCCTATGACGAATCCTATGCCGATACCCGCCGCTGGGTGCAACAGGGCCTGCTGGATTATATTGCGCCTCAGCTGTACTGGCCTTTCGCGCGAGACGCAGCGCGCTATGATGTGCTGGCAAACTGGTGGGCTAACGTGGTGAAAAACACCCCGACCAAACTCTATATCGGCGTGGCGCTGTATAAAATCGGTGAACCGTCGAAGATGGAGCCGGACTGGATGATTGAAGGCGGCGTGCCCGAGTTGAAAAAACAGCTCGATCTCAACGATGCCGTGTCGCAGATTGACGGCACGATCCTGTTCAGGGAGAGCTACCTTAATCAACCGCAGACGCAGAAAGCGGTCGAGTATCTGCACTCACGCTGGGGACGCTAATTAAACTGTTCCGCCAGTAAATTCCAGGCGCTGGGATGCTGTTCAAAACCGATTTTTGGGTAATATTCCACCGCCAGCGGCGCGGCAAGCAGGATAACGCGGCATTTTGGATGAAGCTGAGCGGCGGTAACAGAAATCAGTTTCTTACCCAGCCCGGACTTTTGTACCGTCTCGGATACGGCCAGATCGGACAGATAGCAACAAAAGCTGAAGTCGGTCAGCGATCGCGCCACGCCCACCAGCCGGTCGCCAATCCAGGCGGTTACCAGCAGGTTGCTGTGTTTCAGCATATCGGCGATGCGATCCCGATCGGCAATTGGCCTTCTCTCGCCTAGCGAGGTCTCTTTCAGTAAGTTGATAAACTGCGCTTCGGTGATAGGTTCATTAACTTTGTAGCCGATCTCTGCCTCTGACATGCCAGACTCTCCTGCTGATGATGGCGATAGATAATATCAAGACTCAAGGAGCATCATCATGGAACACCCGGTCAGCAATCAAGACTATTTTCAGCAAACCTTCGACAAGCTGGATCTCATTTCAGCCACGCTGGAAAGCGCGCGTTTTGAAGAATGCGTGTTCAATAACTGTAACTTCACCTCGGCGCAGCTCATCCGCTGTAAGTTCACCCAATGTACCTTCAACCACTGTAACCTCAGCGTGACGGGCATCAGCTGGTCGACGTTTTATGAGGTGGCGTTCAATGCGTGCAAGCTAAGCGGCATCGACTGGACGCGCGCACAGTGGCCGACCTTCAATCTCGATCCTGAGCTGCAGTTTACCCAATGCCTGCTAACCAACGCGTCGTTTCAGGGATTGAAGTTGAATGGTTTGACGCTGGACGAGTGCAAGCTGCATGAGGTGGATTTTCGCGAGTGTGATTTAGCCAACGCAACGATTACCGGCTGCGACCTTGCTGGCAGTTTATTTAACAACACCAATCTGCGGGCGGCGGATTTTACCGACTCCTGGAACTTCACCATCGACGTAATGCACAATACCGTCGCACGGGCGAAATTTTCGCGGCTTGAAGCCGTGAATTTGCTGGCAGGATTGGGGATCGAATTAGTCGATTAAGTGGAATATTCGTCATCTGGTTGATGAATAAAGAAACACCAGATGACGTAAAGCCAATTTAGGTTACACGTTTAGCTAATTGACCAGATGGAATTTAGCCGTGACGGCGCTGAGTTCTTTTACCGGCAGGCTGGTCAAGCTGTCTTCAAGTATTCCCAGAATGGCGCTGTCGACCTGTTCATCGAACTTTCTGGCGAATAAGTTTTTACTGTTAAGCAAAACCACTGAATCTTTTCGCACAAAATCACGTGGACGCAGCTTAATATCGTCACTGGCGACCCAGTCAATTTCACGTTTATCGTCGGAGACAATCACTGATTTAAAGGTGGTATTCATCAATACCGTCTGAAAAAAACCTTCATCTGCGATCAGCGTATTCCGGTAGAAATCTTCAAACTTTTTCAGTTCAGGACTGTAGGTAATGAACTCACAGAACGCCCGGCTGAGGATCATCCATTGATTACCAATATAGGGCGTTACACCTTTTAAAAACATCCGGTTGGCTAGCGGATCGATTTCTAATTTATCCCCCACTTCCTGCACATAGTCTTTAATGCGGTGCAGGGTTTCCGGGCGGATTTTGGCCTGATCGGCAACCTTAATAAATTCAACGCCTTTATGCAGATTCAGGAAGCTCAGTATCTGTCCCTGACTTTTCAACGGGAAGTCCTGCCCGCTGAGGTTGATAAAATATTCCCATTTAACGTCCATATTGACCAGTTTTTTAATGCCGCGTAATGCTGCATCCACCAGACTATAGCCGCCCCAGATCGCATCTTTGCTTTCTAATATCGACGCATTATCATAGTCTTTCAGGAACAGGGTGATGTCATCAACCGTTTCAGCCTCTGCACCTTTATCAATATGGATCAGGTAATGATTATCCGCATGATAGATCGATTTAAACAGACGTTTAAACTGGTGAGGGTAACGGTGTGCAAGAATAAAATAAGCGATCATTGAATTTCCTTTCTTGATTATTATAAAATAATCCTCATGGAAATAATGAGGTAACAAACGAAGGGGTCTTCGTTAAAACCAAATGAGAGAAAGTGGTAATAGATCGAGTATAACACGCTTACTGCCGTTAAATTTTAATACTTTTCAAACGTGAAAATTAATGCCGGAAATTGACCAGCCTAAAAGGTCTAACCAGTTGAATACGTAAACAATGCGGGATTTGAATTTTAATGGGGGCTGCAAAAAACACCCCCTTCTTTTTCATCCTCTGTTAACGCGTTTTATTCTTTCCCGTCAGATCAAAACGTCCAGCGTACGCCTGCATTGTAGTTCCAGCCTTTAGCACCGTTACCGTCGATCTCTTTCTGGTAGTTGGTTTCGGCATACAGCGAGACATTATTCTTGAAGGTGGTGGTGCCCCCCACGCCGATGTCCCACATCTGCCCAAATTTGCCACTGTAAAAATTCTGGCTAATATCCGTATTTTGCGCGCCAACCGTGGCTTTTGCCGTGCCGCCCCAGCCACGGGAAAGGTGAGTGCGAAGATACGGCGTGTACTGACGTTCAGCCTCATCCTGCCAGGTACGGTCAAGCCTTGCACCAACCCGGCCAATGGTTTGATCGTAGTTGCCGTAATCGACGGTGGCTCCATCCTCATCGGTCAGGTTATCCATATTCAGGTGCAGATACAGCACCTGCGCCTGCGGCTCCAGTCGCACCCCGCTTCCCAGCGCCAGCGGATAGCCGCTTTCCAGTGAGGCCGTCCAGCCCTTCCCCTTCACTTTCGCCACGTCTTTCTGCCGCGCGATATCGGTATCCCCGCGGTGCCAGTCCATTGACAGCGCACCATCCAGATAGAAGCCCTTATTATGCTGCCATGTGCCGTACAGCGCGACGCTGTCACTGTCGAACGTCGTGGAGCTGTATCCATCCGCCGCATGAGGACGGATACGGGTATTCCCGCGCGTATAAGCAATGCCCGCACGTAAGCTGTCCTTCTCGCCATCCAGCTTCAGTAAGTTGCCACCGATCTGCACCGAACTGTAATCAAGGTCGAAGTCATAGCCATAGTGACTGAGATCCAGATTGGTTTTGTAGGTCAGATTGGCACCGTTATAGCGGATAAACATCTCACCTCCCGTCCCGCTGGCACTGTTTTCTTCATGGCGCAGCTCGCCAAGGCGTTTATGCAGATCGTCAACAGTGGCCATGGCGTAATAAGCCAGGCCTACCGGTGCCGACAGGTACGATGGCAACTGCGGAACAACCGCAGGACGTGCGGCCGTTTGGCGGGTGCCCGCCTGCGGTTGGAACAGCGACCCCTCCTCACTGACAAAGGTATTGGCCAGGCGGTAATCCCAATATTGATCGCCCGTGCCATTCACCTGACGCTGGCTGGCATCGCTGCTCCCGGGAGCAAAGCTATACAGGCTGTATTGCCACGGACCGGCCGCCAGATAACCGCCTTTCAGGGCAAAACTGTGACTGCTGGCATCACGGGATACCTGTGCCAGTGAAATCCCTTCCCCGGCCTCAATCACCCCGTTGTGATTCACATCGGTCAACGGCGCGGTGCTGCCCTGGGTGATAGCGTCATCAATCAGCGTGGTTCCCGATGCTGTGCCATTGATACGCACGGTATCGCTTTGCTGGAGGCTCAATGCGCCGCCCGCGTTGAGTAGCGTTCGCATTTTGATACTGCCGCCTGCTGAAGCCAGCTCTCCGTCGATGGTCAGACGATTGACCGGCGCGCCATTTCCATTGGTCAAATCCAGCGTCCCGGCGTTATTTACCACCAGTGAATCGCTGCTGCCACCCTGCAATACGGGATTCACGCTATTGCCCACATACAGCGTGGAGTCGGGATCGATATTGATCGTGCTGTGCGCCAGCTTCAGATTATCGGTTAGCGTCCAGTCGGTATGGCTGAAGTTAAGCGTGCTCCATCCCGCACCGAGGTTAACCCCTTTGCTCGGGTCGTCGTCGCCGTTGAACGATCCCCCCCGGGCGTCGATATCAACAAGCGTTAAGGTGCTGCCAGCGCCACCGCCGCTGGTGATATGGCTGACGTTCGCCAGGCCCACGCCTTTCACCAGCGCCTGATTATTTTCGCCACTTCCCAGCGTCACGCTGCCGTTAAGGGTGCCGCCGGTGATGGCGACGGTATCCGTGCCACTACCGGTATTCACATCACCGACCACCTGGCCGCCAACCAGTGCCATCCGATCGCTGCCTGCCCCCCCGGCCACTACCACCGTTTCCGGGTTAGGTGCGGTCAGCTGTCCTTCATTGATAAACACCGCGTTCCCGCCGCGCAAATCAATGATGGGCGCTACGGTGCTGAAGGAGAAGATCGAACCGCGGTTAATCACCTCGCTGGCAGTACTGGTGACAATGGCTGAACCGCCATTCAGGTCATACATCGCGATAAAGCCGTCATTGATCACCCGGCCGGTGGTATTGGCACGCACACCGGTACCATTCCCGGAGACAAAGATGGTGTAGTCCGGCCCTATCACCAGATCGTTACTGGTGGTGGAACCATCGGCATTGGCAAACCGGTATCCCGTGCCGCCGCCGGTGACGTTAATGTAAGCCCGGCCGTTATAATCGAACGAGGTAGCTGAACGAATGCCGTTGCCCGCCCCCACATCCAGAAAGACGTTGTTCAGGGATATCTGGTCGGTTTCAGCGCGGTTGTTAATCACGCTGCCCGTCCCGGAGGCTCCGATAACAATGTCGCTGGCCGTTAATCCCAGCGCACCGTTGTCGACCAGGATACCGTCAGCGCTTCCTCCCCCTGCGACAGTGCTGTGATACAGGCCATCGCCAATCACGTTCAGCACGGCATTATTGCCCACCCGCATGGCCGCTCTGCCGTCAACCACGCTGAGATTGCTGTCATACGGCACGTACTGACCATACCCCTCAGTGACATCCACCCCGGTCCCTGACGCCACGCGCATCGAGCCGTAGTTAATAAAATTACCGCCGTTGTACAAGCGCGCGGCGGTATTGTTGGCCCCATTCAGATCCACCTGCCCACGGTTCTCGATTCTCGCCCCATCGCCCACCTGGAAGGCGGTGATATTCGCCCCGTTACCGGTGACAGAGGACGATGCATAGAGCGCCGCGCCACCGGATTCGGATACCGCGCCGGTGCTGTTAGTGCCATTCAGGGTGACAGCATTGCTCAGGGTGCCCAGCGCCCCATTGGCGATCCTGACCGCCGTGGCGCCCTCGCCATTTACCGTATAGTTATCGCTGCCAAACAGCGTGGTGCCCACGCCGGAAGCGGAGATACCGAGGGTATTTGCCCCGCTCAGAGTGATGTTACTGGTTGCCAGCGGATAGAAGATTGCACCGCCCGCCAGGCGATACAGCGTTGAACCGGCCGTGCTGACATCATAAGTGCTGCCGTTGCTGACAATATTGCCGCCGCCTTCGACGGACTCATAGCCGGTCTGATTTGGATCGTGGAACACCACCGTTGAACCACTGCCGAGGTTCAGCGTGCCGCCATAAACGGCTTCGCCACCGAGCACGTTAGCGCCATAGAGATTCAGCGTGCCGTTCTGGTTGATCACCGCAGCCGATTCATTGGCCACCACGCCAACAGTCCGCAGAATGGCATCCGTGGTGCCGCCCACGTTGATCGTACCGCTGTTGGTCACCACGGTTGGCGTCATGCCATCGCCCGAGATGTTATCGCCATAGGCATAAATCCCCGTCCCGCTGTTACTGACGCTGATATCACCGCTGTTGACCACGCTGGCGCCATACAGGGCAGAAATCCCGGTGGTACTGTTACCCCCCAGATTGATGTCGCCGGTGTTGGTCAACTGCGCCTGGTTTAGCGCAATCAACCCCAGCTGGCCGTCATACACGCCGTTGATCGCCGCATGGTTGGTCAGCGAGGTGTTGGCGTAAGGATGGGCGATGCTGTTGGTTATTACCCCGTTCAGAGCGTGCTTATTGCCATCCACCGTTGCCGCGTTTGAATTGATGCTGTTCATATTCAGCGTCGTTGCCGCATCAATGGTGCCCTGCGCGCCACCTTCAACCAGCACCCCGGTGGAATACAGGCCGATATTGATCGTTGCACCGTGGGTCGTGATATCCGTGCCGGTGCCACTGCCCATCACCCCGGTGGAGAACGAGGCGTCCGGGGTAAAGGTTAAGCCGGCGCCATCAAAGTCGGCCCCGTCCTGATAGCGGAAAATGGTGGAATGCCAGCTGGACACCGCGTAGTTACCGTCAACGGGCAGCGTAATGTTTGCATTTGGGCCTGTTGCCAGGAAATTGATTTGATACTGGCCGCCACCCGAACTGGGCACCGCCGTACGGGCGACGTTCACCGTGGCGTTGCCATCGGCGCGGATGCCAATCGCCGCTTCGCCGCTCAGAGCGATCGGGCCAGTCAACGTTGCCGACGCGTTGCCACCGTCCTGTCCCGTTACCCAAACGGCGGTATTGCGGGTGCCGTTTGCGTCATCCGCCCGGCCCGTCACATTAATCGTGCCATTTGAAAACGCGCTGGCGCTGTTGCCGTCAGTGGCGATCACTTTGATAGCGGTACTGTTATCGCCGTTAAGATTGATCGTGCCGGTGTTGCCAATTAACCCGCCCGTGCCGGAGTCGATCACCAACATGCCGATATTTTCCGCAGGCTGGAACTGGGCCCGGCCATTAATATCGATGGTGCCATTATTCAGCATCGTCGCCTGCGGGCCGCTCTGTACTTTCATCGCCACGGCGTTTTGCACCCCGGACCCGATCACAATATGGCCGTTATTGATCACCGAAGAATTCAACACCTGCGAGGTGCCGCTGATCGTCCCGCCCGGGTTGAGGGCGACGTCAGAGGTGCTCTCCGTCAGGCTGTTTTGCGGCGTGCGGCCGATATACAGCGTGCCACCCGCCGCATTGATAAAGCTGGCATCGTCGGTACTCAGCACCACCCCTGCTGCCGCCTGGCTGGCGGTGGAATTGGCTACGCCAACGTTGATATTGCCGTTATTCACCGCGCTGGATCCTGCCAGCCAGATGGCCGCACTGTCCGCTGCTGGCGCATACTCACTGAGAGCAGTGTTGATGACGCCGTTATTGACGAACCGGCTGTTGCCGAGCAGATAGACTGTTTTGCCGCTATAACCCAGCGCGGAGGCATCCACACCGCTGCCATCGGCCTGATTAAAGAAGCCACCATTGATCACGCAGTTATTGGTGGCTTTGCTGCCGTTGGTCAGTTCAATGGCATTATTGTCACTGGCCGTGCTGCCGCTGCTGGCGAGCTTACCGTCAATCACCACCGTTGCGCCGTTGGTACCGCGCACCGCGCCATTGCTGGCATTGACCACTTCCAGGGTTTTACCTGCCTGCACCGTGACTTTCGCGTGCGGGCCATCGGCGCTTAATACGACACGGTCGCCGATCGCTTGCGCCACATCATCATCCGGATCGTTAGCGCTCATGGTATACACCACGCTACCGGTTTTGAGGGTCAGTGCCTTATTGAAGTCACTGTTATAGCTGTTGGCACTGAGGTTTCCGCTGCTTAACTGGTCGATCAGCCAGTTATTATAACTTTGCAATTCGCTGAGGTTGGTGACATTAAAAGAGGTGGTATTATTATCCAATGTGGTGACGGTAAATGTCCCGCTATAGTTAACAATATCATTAATCTGATAAGCCAGACGATCGCCTGGGGGTGGGGTAATACTGTTAAAGGTAATGCGGTTATCAGAATCCCAGTTCATTGTGCCCGTGCCGCTGGCAGTAAATAACTGGCTCTGTTTCGCCGCCATTATCCAGCCATTGGTGGCGGCAGTCGTCCCTGCACCCTGCTCACCGATATTAACGTTAATTGTACCGTTACTGACCTGAGCGACCCGGGCATTAATATATTGCGCGTCGCCGACATTCACATAGTCCGGCACGACGGCATTAAGATCGACCGGTGCCAGTGCGCTAATCTCGGCGGAATTATAGGTCTGGAACACGCTGTAGGTATCAGTCGCCGGGTCATGGACAATGACATCGTAATCCTGGCTGCCCAGCGTCAGGCGATCGGCACCGATTGCATTGTCATCGGTGATAATCCGGCCGCTGCTCTGCAGCTGTGCCAGCGTGACATCGACGGTGCCGCTTAATCCCGGCGCAAACTGCGGGTTGCCACTCAGGGTTTGCGTCGTGCCATTACAAATACAAAAAACGCCGACCCGATTGTCATTTAATTCAGGGGTAAAGGGTTTAAGCTCTGCTGACCAGGCCTGGGTGGCCGGGTTCATTAATCCATAGGCAGTAACAAGGCTAATAAAAACCGGATGTAATTTAAACAAGATCATTTCCTCCAAAGAAAAAATGCAATACCACCTGCCACACTTAAAAGCATGTTCAGGTGTTTTTTATGATGAGTTGTTGTGTCGTTTGATGTGCAAATAAAACGCCAGCGCAATATCACCATTTTCGCGGATGAACGTCTATATAGCAGCGATGAAATATCGTTTAACAAACCCTAATTCAGAATGCTCCCGTCATCCCTCTAATAATTTCTGGTGCTGGTTTTCAACGGGGGAGTTTGATTGCTAATGGCTAAGGGGTAAATTCAGTTCAGCCGATAGCTGTAAATAATGTCGTCAGGGCCAACGTAATAACGATAAAAGGGAATAAATAAGGCGGGGATATAAAAATGCACCGCCTGACTGCAAGCTCAGGAGAGGATCACAAACCCCATTCGCCCGTGAGCCGATTGTTTGCTATATTCGGCTCATTCAGTGAGCCGAATAGTCAGGTTAATCGGCTCATCACTTCATTAACGCGGGCAAAAATATGACTTCAGAATGGATTTGGCAACAGCCGGACTGGCCCCACTTTCGCTGGGATGAGGCGGCATTATTGCCACGTCTGCGCGATATTCAGCAGCAACGCGGTCTGTTGCTTGGACGCGCGGGCCTGCTGCCTGATGATGAGGTACAAACCCTCGATACCCTGCTGGCCAATATCCTCTCATCTTCCGCGATTGAAGAAGAGTCAATCAGTGTGCAGTCGGTGCGATCGTCACTGGCCCGGCGGCTGGGCGTGACGGAAGACCATCCCTGGCCGGTTTCCGATCGCTCTGAAGGCCTGGCGGCGATGATGCTGGATGCCATCGATAACCGGCAACATCTGCTGAGTGTCGAGCGCCTTTGCCAGTGGCATCAGTGGATCTTCCCGCAGGATGGATTATCAATCCATTCGCTTGGCGTGGGCAAACTACGCGGTGATGAACCGATGCAGGTTGTTTCCGGGCGCATCGATAAACCGGTGATCCACTTTATCGCCCCGCCTCGCGAAGGGCTGGACGCGCAGCTTGCCCATTTTATTGACTGGTTTACTGCCAGCGAAAAGGATGTGCTGCTCGATCCCCTGTTGCGTGCGGCCATCAGTCATTTGTGGTTTATCACCCTGCATCCCTTTGATGATGGCAACGGCCGAATCACCCGCGCATTAACCGACCTGGCACTGTCGCAGGCGGACAACCAGACCATCCGACTGTATGCCATGTCACCGGCAATCCTGGCGCGCCGCGCAAGCTATTACCATATCCTTGAACAGACGCAAAAAGGCGGCCTGGATATCACCGACTGGCTGGGTTGGTTTCTGGAGACGTTGCAGGAAAGCATCCGCGAAGCCATTAACAGCGTTGAGCGTACGCAGATTAAAGCCCGCTTCTGGCAGCGCCATCAGTCTGATGCGCTGAGTAAGGAACAAATCAAAGTGCTGAACCGCCTGTTGGATGGCGGCGATCAGGGGTTTGCAGCGGGGATCAGCGCCAGCCAATATCAAAAAGTGGCCAAAGTCAGTAAGGCCACTGCAACCCGCCATTTAACAGATCTGCTGGAAAAAGGCTGCCTGGAAAAACTGCCCGGCGGCGGACGCAGCACCCGTTATCAGGCGTTAGTGAATAAATGAATTTTAAACAAAGGTTACATAAGGTAAGCGTTTGCGTATCTTTTGGCCGTTTTCTGCTTAAACAACCCTCTTCTTAGCCGGTCTTAATCTCCCTTTTGTGCGGTTTAACAAATAGATCACATCTGCGTGATAACCACACACGGCAAAAGGTCACTACAACGGTATGATTCATAAAGAAAAATAGTAAACAAATCTTAACAAAATTAATCATTGAGCTCAGGGGGGAAAAGCCCTATATTGGGCGCGCTTTTATACAGAGTTGCTACTTTTTTAACCAGTTTCAATCAGGGTGCCAACGATGCCCCCGGTTGTAGGAGAGATATGATGACGGATAAAGTCCGTATTGATACTTTAAATGCAAAGTCTTCACATGCAAACAATGAAACCTATTTGGCGAGACAAGCTGAATTTGAATCAAATGTCAGGAGTTATCCGCGCAAGTTGCCGTTTGCTATCGCAAAAGCACAGGGTGTGTGGATTACCGACGTTGAGAATAATCACTATCTTGACTGCCTGGCTGGCGCGGGAACCCTGGCTCTTGGCCACAACCACCCTGACGTCCTGCAAAGCATACAAAGTGTCATTACCAGCGGCTTGCCGTTACATACACTGGATCTGACCACGCCATTAAAAGATGAGTTCTCCGCTTATCTTCTCTCTTTGCTGCCTGGTCAGGGTAAAGAGTACTGCCTGCAGTTCACCGGCCCTTCTGGCGCGGATGCCGTCGAAGCGGCGTTGAAACTGGCGAAAAAACATACCGGTCGTACTGGCGTGATTAGCTTCTCCGGCGGCTATCACGGCATGACCCATGGCGCGCTGGCGGTAACAGGTAACCTGTCGCCGAAAGAAGCCGTCAACGGCATGATGCCTGAAGTGCAGTTTATGCCTTATCCGCATCTCTATCGCTGCCCGCTGGGTATTGGCGGTGAAGCTGGCGTGAAAGCGTTGACCTACTACTTCGAAAACCTGATCAACGACGTGGAAAGCGGCGTTCGCAAACCTGCGGCGGTGATCCTCGAAGCCGTTCAGGGCGAAGGCGGCGTTAACCCGGCGCCGGCTGAGTGGTTGCAGCGCATCCGTAAAGTCACCAAAGAGCACGGCATCCTGCTGATCATCGATGAAGTTCAGGCTGGCTTCTGCCGTACCGGCAAGCTGTTCGCCTTCGAACACGCCGGCATTGAGCCAGACATCATTGTGATGTCTAAAGCTGTGGGTGGCGGTCTGCCGCTGGCGGTGCTCGGTATTAAGAAAGAATTTGATGCCTGGGAACCGGGTCACCACACCGGCACCTTCCGTGGCAACCAGCTGGCGATGGCCACCGGCCTGACCACGCTGAAGCATCTGACCGAAAATAACATCGCTGAAAAAGTCGCTGCACAGGGCGAATGGCTGAAAGGCCAGCTGGCTGAGATGCAGAAACGTTTCCCGGTGATCGGTAACATTCGCGGTCTGGGCCTGATGATCGGTATTGAGATCGTGAAGCCAGGTGAAGCGCAGGATCATATGGGTTGCTACCCTGCCGATCCGGAACTTTCTGCACTGCTGCAGAAGAAATGCTTCCAGGCGGGTCTGATCCTGGAGCGCGGCGGCCGTAACGGTTGCGTGCTGCGTCTGCTGCCTTCCCTGCTGATTTCGCAGGAAGAGCTGACCGTGTTCCTGGATAAATTTGAAAACGCCCTGTTAGCTGCTGGCGTAAAACCCGTCTGAGTGGAGTGAAGTTGATGTCCGGATTAAACCCTATTCTGGCGGCTTCTGCGCAGAGCACAGAAGCATATAAGCAGGCGATCGAGCAGAGCAGCCAGGCGGTAGTGCAATGGCTGCAACAATCTGAGATGTATCAGGGGAAAACTGTTGCTGAGCTTCGCGAACGCATTACGCTGGATTTTAATCCTCAGGGCCTGGGTAACCAGGCCGCTATTGAGCGTGCGATTGAGTTCTTCTTAAAAGACAGCCTGTCGGTGCATCACCCACAGTGTGTGGCGCACCTGCACTGCCCAAGCCTGGTGGTTAGCCAGGCGGCGGAAGTCTTGATCAACGCCACCAATCAGAGCATGGACTCCTGGGATCAGAGCCCGTCAGCCACCATCATTGAGATGAAGCTGATTGAATGGCTGCGTACCCAGGTGGGCTATCAGGCGGGCGATGCGGGCGTATTCACCAGCGGCGGCACCCAGAGCAATCTGATGGGCCTGATGCTGGCGCGTGATGCCTTCTTTGCCCGTCAGGGGCACTCCATTCAGCAGGATGGCCTGGTGGGCAACCTGAAGAAGATCAAAGTGTTCTGTTCTGAACATGCGCACTTCTCAGTGCAAAAGAACATGGCGCTGCTGGGTCTGGGTTATCAGTCCGTGACGCTGGTTAAAACCGACGAATTCGCCCGTATGGATTTGGCCGATTTAACCGGGAAGCTGGCGGCGGCGAAAGCCAACGGTGAGCAGGTGCTGGCGATTGTGGCCACCGCAGGCACCACCGATGCCGGTGCTATCGATCCGCTGCGCGCGATCGCAACACTGGCGGCGGAACAGCAAATCTGGGTGCACGTTGATGCGGCCTGGGGCGGCGCGCTGCTGCTGTCTGAGAAGTATCGCGATTATCTGGACGGCATTGAGCTGGTGGATTCCATTACCCTGGACTTCCACAAGCAGTTCTTCCAGACCATCAGCTGCGGCGCGTTCCTGCTGAAAGAAGCCCGCCACTATGAGCTGATGCGCTATCAGGCGGCTTACCTGAACTCCGAGTTTGATGAAGCGCAGGGCGTGCCAAATCTGGTATCCAAATCGCTGCAAACCACCCGCCGTTTCGATGCGTTGAAACTGTGGATGGGTCTGGAAGCATTAGGTCAGAAGCAATACGCTGAAATCATCGATCACGGCGTGACCCTGGCGCAACAGGTTGCCAGCTACGTTGCTGAGCAGCCGGCGCTGGAGCTGGTGATGAAGCCGCAGTTGGCAAGCGTGCTGTTCCGTTATCGTCCGCAGCAGTCTGCGTTCGCCACGGATGCGGCGATTGCGCTGTTGAACCAGAAAATTGGTGATGCGCTGCTGGATTCTGGCCGGGCCAACGTCGGCGTGACCGAATCAAATGGCGTCACCTGCCTGAAGATGACTCTGCTGAATCCGACCGTCACGCTTGAGGACATCAAAATCCTGCTGGCGCTGGTTGAAAGCACGGCACAAACGTTAATCGCTGCGTAATTTCGCCGCATTAACAGAAAAGCCGGTAACAGCGATGTTACCGGCTTTTTTATTGCCTCAAAAATGGCGGTTTTACTGGCGGCTGTAATCCATTGCCTGCAAGTCGGCTATCAATCCCCGTTCCCTGGGCTGCCAGCCCAGCTGCTGCTGCGTCCATTTGCCTGAAGCACGTAAATCCATGCTGGCGAACATCGCAAACCAGCCAAAGTGCGCCGCGGCCTCTTCCGGCGGCAACGACACCACCGGAATGCCGAGACCTGCGCCAACCACCTGCGTAATCGTTTTGGCAGAAACGCCCTCTTCAGCCACCGCATGATAGCGACGGCCTTTCTCGCCCTTTTCCAGCACCAGCAGATAGAGCTTCGCCACGTCCAGTACGTGCGCGGCTGGCCAGCTATTAGTTCCCTCGCCAACATAGGCTGCCACGCCCTTTTCCCGGCTGATGGCGATAAACGGGGTGATCAGACCTTGCTTCACCGTATCGTGCACCTGTGGCAGCCTGACCACCTGCACGTTGACGCCCGCGTCCAGCAGCGTATTGCCGGTTAATTCGGACATAATGCGCGGGTTAGCATGGTGAGGATTGAACACTGACTCAGACGCCGGTTTGCCGTCGCCGGCATCGCCAATCCCGGTGCCCGAGGTGATGATCAGCGGACGGTCAGAACCTTTCAACGCATCACCCAACGCTTCGATCACCCGACGATCCTTTTCGCAGTTGGCGACAAAGTTATCGAAGTTATGATCGAACGCGGTATGGATCACCGCATCCGCCCGGGCCGCCCCGGCACGCAGGCTGTCGGGATCTTCCAGCGTGCCGTGATACGGTTCCACGCCTGCGGCTTTCAGCGCTTTCGCGCCAGCGTCTGAGCGGGTGACGCCAAGGACCTGATGTCCGGCAGCCAGCAGTTCGGTGACAATGCGCGAGCCGATAAACCCTGTCGCGCCAGTGAGAAATACAAGCATCAGATAGCCTCCTGGTTGTGTGACAGCCAGTGTTACGCGTAAGCTCAGCACAGAAAAGTAGTGACTTTATCGTAGTATAGAAACTAACAGGCTTAGATTTGAGACGTAGCGGAGAACTGACGATGACGGGAGACGCGAAGGTAAACATCAATCAATATGGTCAACAGGTGGGATTTGCGTTACCCGACTGGCAACCTGCGCGCCCTTTTCCGCGCAGTCCGTTAACGGGGCAATATTGCACGCTCGACCCGCTTGACGAAAAGCATAGCGCAGCCCTGTTTCAGGCCTTTTCGCTGGCGGAAGACGATCGCGACTGGACCTGGCTGGGGGCGCAAAAACCGACCTCACTGGCGGAGATGAGTGAATGGATCGCGCATAAAAGTCAGGATCCCGCGCTGGTGAGTTACGCCGTGGTCGACAATGGCAGCCAGCAGGCGGTTGGCGCGGTGTGCTTTGCCAAGATTGAGGCGGTAAACGGCGCCTGCGAAATCGGGCACGTCACCTGGTCACCGCTGATGAAGCGCACGGTATTCGGCACCGAGGCCCTGTTTCTGCTACTGACCCACGCCTTTTCCCTAGGCTATCGCCGCGTGGCCTGGCGCTGTGATTCCACCAATCTCGCCTCACGCCGCGCGGCTGAGCGGATCGGCTTTACCTTCGAGGGCTGTTTCCGTCAGGCGATGACCCGCAAGCAGCGCAACCGTGACACCGACTGGTTGTCGATCATCGATGGCGAATGGCCGGCGATCGCGGCCGCACTGTCTGGCTGGCTCTCAGCCGCAAACTTCACTGCTGATGGCCAGCAGAGACTGCCGCTATCGGCTTTTTTCAAAAACGGATAAATGCGCGCGCTGAATTTTCAGGACGCGTGGATTGCGAACAAAGATCGCCCGCTTGACATACTTGCTGTTAATTTTTGAGACGAACCCTAACGCTACGCTGCTGTATTACTCCGGCCAGTAGCGTTAAAATGGTCGTCTCAAAGCAACGCTGGATAGCGAGGTATAATGTCTTATCGTTTCACCCTGGCCGCAATAACGGCCGCCATAACGCTCACCGGTTGCGCCAAACAACAGAAGCCCGGCGCGCCAGAAGATTTCTTCAATGGCCCGACCCAAATCAATGTGTCTCATGTTGTGACCCGTGCGGACGATGGTTCCGCCATTTTTCTGACGGTTGATGGTAATGACGCGGGCCCACTGGTTGCCGGTAAAAACACCGAGCTGCATATTCCGGCCGGTAAGCACAAAGTCGGGGGTTATGCTCAGACGCTGCTCGGTCTGGGTCGTGTGACGATTCAGTCTGTCGATGTGACAACCAAACCGGGAGAAGTGACGCAGCTGGCCTATTCGGTCACCCGCGACAAGCCGGTATTTGCGAAAGAAGGTGTCACCAAGCTGCCGCCTAAACCGGTTGCGACACCGGCTGCAGCGCCGGCAGAACAGGCTGCGCCAGCGCAGACCGACCAGACTGCGGCAACGGCAACCTCAGCCACCATTCCGACGGTTGCCGCCACGCCACCGGCTGCGGTGCCCGTAACGACCGGGACTCAAGCGACGCAAAGCATCACCGCGACGACGACCACACCTGCTGCTACCGTTCAGAGCACGTCAACGCCTGCAACGGCCACTGAGAGTACTACTACACCTGCCACAACCAGTCAGAGTTCGGCGGCAACACCGGCTGCGACCTCAACTGACACCCCGCAGAGTACGACAGCCACGGCACCGGCAACCGCGTCGACCACCACCACACAGAATGCGGCAACAACCAGTCAGCCTGCGACCACGACCACCACCACGCAAAGCGCAACGGAATCGTCAGCCAAACCGGCAACGACCACCACTGAAACGTCGAAGAGTACTGATAGCGAGACAACGCATTCAGCGACCAGCAATACGGAAAACGCGCAAAGCTCTGGCAGCTCAACCACCACGCCAGTCGAGACCACTGAGTCCTCTACTAACGGATAATTCGGTCACGGTGTCGGGATTGTGGATCCGGCAAGGCTGGCTGAAGGCAATAGCCTTCAGCACGCAACCTTTTTCAGATTTGTTCGAACCTAGTCGCGCCAGCCCAATGCCGGCGCGACATGTTTCAGAATTGATTCCATCACGTGCGCACAGTAATCGACGCCCAGCTGATTCGGGATGGTCAACAACAGCGTATCCGCTTCGGCAATCGCTTCATCTTTCGCTAACTGCGCAATCAACGCTTCCGGCTCAGCTGAATAGCTACGGCCAAAGATGGCGCGGGTTTTCTCGTCCAGATAACCGATTTGATCGCCAGCTTCACGGCTGGCACCAAAGTAGGCGCGGTCGGTGGCATTCATTAAGGCAAAGATGCTGCGGCTGACGGAAACGCGCGGCTCCCGCGTGTGCCCTGCTTCCTGCCATGCGGCGCGATAGGCACGGATCTGTTTAGCCTGCTGAATATGGAACGGCTCGCCGGTTTCATCATCTTTCAGCGTCGAGCTTTGCAGGTTCATACCCAGTTTCGCCGCCCAAACCGAGGTGGCATTAGAGCCGGAGCCCCACCAGATGCGTTCACGCAGGCCCTCGGAGAAAGGTTCAGGTCTTAACAGGCCTGGAGGATTAGGAAACATCGGTTGTGGATTCGGCTTCGCGAAGCCTTCGCCGCTCAACACTTCCAGCAAACGCTCGGTATGACGACGCCCCATATCCGCATCGCTTTCGCCTTCCTGCGGGACATAGCCAAAATGACGCCAGCCTTCAATCACCTGTTCAGGGGAACCACGGCTGATACCAAGCTGCAAACGGCCGCCGCTGATCAGATCGGCCACCCCGGCATCTTCGGCCATATACAGCGGGTTCTCATAGCGCATATCAATCACCCCGGTACCAATCTCAATGCGTTTGGTCTTCGCGCCAACCGCAGCCAGCAATGGGAACGGTGCGCTCAGCTGGCGGGCAAAGTGGTGAACGCGGAAATAAGCGCCGTCAGCGCCTAATTCTTCTGCTGCCACCGCCAGATCGATGGATTGCAACAGCGCATCAGAAGCCGATCGCGTCGCCGACTGCGGTGACGGCGTCCAGTGTCCAAATGACAGAAACCCAATTTTTTTCATGACCGGAGTGCCTTGTTTCAGAGTTAAAAGTGGTAATGCGTACGACAGAATGAAGCTGAATACCCTTAGCTTGCAAGCTTTTGACTGTATCAATCTTTTATCGGGTAACCATTCTCGTGCACCTGGGCCTCAGCGCGCGTAAACAACCGCCCATAGACACCCGGCGTCATGCCGGTGACTCTGACAAAGGCTCTGCGCATAACGTCGACGCTGGCGAAGCCGCACTCTCCGGCCAGGATTTTGCTGGCCATCCCCTGCTCCAGCAGCTGTTTCGCTCGGGCCACGCGCTCCCTTTCCAGCCATTGCGCCGGGGAAAGAGCCAACGTCTGACGAAACAACCGGGAAAGGTGGCGCTCGCTGACGTTCATATGCTCTGCCATCACCGCGACATTTTTCACCTTATCGAGATGGCTGGCGCTCCAACGCAGCAACTCCTGAAAGGATGAACGGCCGGAAAGAGTGACATTGTCACCGCGCATAAAATGATTCTGACTCACCGGTCGGCGGAAGAACATCACCAGGTTACTGGCGATCTCCATCGCGACGTCCCGCCCCAAATCTTCCTCCACCAGCCTTAGCGCCAGATCGAGACCTGAAGTGACGCCCGCTGCGGTTCGGATCGGGCCATCGGCAACATACAGCGCATCGGCATCGACGCTTATCTGCGGGAAACGGCTGGCCAACTCGCTGGCGCAGGCCCAGTGCGTGGTCACCCGCTTGCCCTGCAACAAACCCGTTTGTGCCAGCAATAATGCTCCGCTGCACACCGAACCAAATCGCTGACTTCGCCGGCACAGGCCGGTAATCGCGTCCAGTTGCTGAGGCTCGGCAATGATGTCGGTGATGCCGGGCGCGCCAGCCACTAAAAAGGTCTGCGGTGAGTAATCCGCGGATTCACTGAGCAGGCGATCGGCGGTCAGGCGAACGCCGGAAGAGGAACGCAGCATCGGCGTGGAAAATGACATCACTACCGGCGTATACACCTGGCGTTGCAGAATGCGGTTCGCTTCGGCAAACACGTCCAGCGGGCCGCAGACATCCAGCATCTGCACGCCAGGCACGGCGAGAATGGCAATGTCACTGTTCATTATTCCTCCGGTGTCCGGGTTTGCCGGAATGTCCCGTATCGTCGTAATCAGTCGCTTTGAGTCATTTATGATGCACAGCATACTGCTTAAACACAATCCCAAGGCGAGAAAATCATGAACCAGACAATTAACGTTCCAGACAGTCAGATGGCGAATGAAGTCACCGAATTGGTGCGCGATACCGAATCCGAGCTGCTGTTTCACCATTCCAGCCGCGTTTACTACTGGGGTGCGCTGGCGGGACAACAGCGCGGGCTGAAGGTCGACAGCGAGCTGCTGTACGTCGGCTGCATGTTCCACGATATGGGGTTAACTCACGATCACTGTAGCTGCGACAAACGTTTTGAAGTGGACGGTGCCAACGCAGCGCGGGAGTTCCTGCAGCGTCACGGCATCGAACAGGCCGATATTGATAAGGTCTGGACGGCGATTGCCCTGCACACCACGCCAGGTATCCCGGAATTTATGGCGCCAGAGATCGCACTGGTCACTGCCGGCGTGGAGATGGATGTGCTGGGAATGGGATATGAGAATTACAGCGAGCAGCAAATCGCGGCGGTCACCGCGTTGCATCCTCGTCCTGAGGCCTTTAAGGAAGCGATCATTCAGGCCTTTTATGACGGCATTAAGCACAAGCCGCAAACCACCTTCGGCAACGTGAAAGCGGACGTGATTAAAGATAAGGAAGCAGGCTTTACGCCGGGAAATTTCTGTCAGGTGATCCGCCAGTCGCGCTGGAGAGGCTAACGGCGCGGCGGTGATCAGTCCGGCTTCACCAGCCGGATAGCGTGTTCCAACACTTTCTGTTCATCACGGTCGGCATCCGATCGTTCCTGCCGGGTCTTCAACAGCAGATTCGACAACACCTTGCGATCGGTGTCGAAACCCCCTTCTGCCAGCACAATCACCGCATCGCCGATCACCCGGCACACCTCATCGTAATACTCTTCACTCAGCACATCGCGTTTCATCATTTATTCCTGTTGCTGGTTCGGTTAGACCTTAATGGCTTAAACCTGGCAAACAATCTGATGCAAAACAAGTTGAGACATACTTTGTAAAGACTTAGCGAGAAAATTGGGCGATGAGCGTCGCGCCGATCCCACTTTTTTTAAAATTTTGCCCAGCGAATGCCCTTAATCTGTTTGTGGATGTGCATTCCCGTTTATCTCTTCTATCTTTATCTGCAAGATGAAACGATAAGTCGGAGAGACAACAATGAGCAATGATCCACGTAAGCCCACCACCACTGATGCTGGTATCCCGGTAGCCAGCGATGAATACTCATTATCGGTCGGCCCGGATGGCCCGGTTCTGCTGCACGATCACTATCTGATTGAACAGATGGCGAACTTTAACCGTGAACGCATTCCGGAACGCCAGCCGCATGCGAAAGGCAGCGGTGCCTTTGGCCACTTTGAAGTGACCCATGATGTCAGCCAGTACACCAAGGCCGCCGTTTTCCAGCCGGGAACCAAAACCGACGTGGTGATGCGCTTCTCTACCGTTGCCGGTGAACGCGGCAGCCCGGATACCTGGCGCGATCCGCGTGGTTTCTCGATCAAGTTCTACACCACCGAAGGCAACTACGACATGGTGGGCAACAACACGCCGGTGTTCTTTATTCGTGATCCGATGAAGTTCCAGCACTTTATTCGCTCGCAAAAGCGTCGGGCGGATAACAACCTGCGCGATAACGATATGCAGTGGGATTTCTGGTCGCTGTCACCCGAGTCAGCGCATCAGGTCACCTATCTGATGGGCGACCGCGGCATTCCGAAAAACTGGCGTCATATGAACGGCTACTCCAGCCATACCTATATGTGGGTGAATGCGGCGGGCGAGAAGTTCTGGGTGAAATACCATTTCCACACCGATCAGGGCATCGAGAACCTGACCCAGGAAGAAGCCGATAAGCTGGCGGGTGAAGACGGTGATTACCATACCCGCGATCTGTTCAATTCCATCAAAAACGGCCAGTTCCCAAGCTGGACGCTGCATATGCAAATCATGCCGTTTGCCGAAGCGGAAACCTACCGCTTCAACCCGTTTGACCTGACCAAAGTCTGGCCGCACAGCGATTACCCGCTGATCCCGGTGGGCAAATTAACCCTTAACCGTAACCCAACGGATAACCATGCGCAGATTGAACAGGCCGCCTTTGAGCCGAACAACCTGGTGCCCGGCATTGGATTGAGCCCGGATAAAATGCTGATTGGCCGCGTGTTCTCTTATGCTGATGCGCACCGTGCGCGTCTGGGCGTCAACTACAAGCAGATCCCGGTTAATGCTCCCCACTCGCCGGTGAACAGCTACAGCAAAGATGGCGCCATGCGCATGAATCCGGTGTCCGATCCGGTCTATGCTCCTAACTCCAAAGGTGGCCCGGTGGCGGATGGCGATCGTTATCCGACAGACTCCACCTGGCCGTCCAGCGGTGAGATGGTGCGCGCGCCTTACACCTTGCGCCGCGATGATGACGATTTTGGCCAGGCCAATACGTTGATCAATAAGGTGATGGACCAGGCGGGACGCGATCGTCTGGTGAGTAACGTTACCGGCCATCTGCTGAATGGCGTTGAGGAACCGGTGTTGTCGCGCGCCTTTGAATACTGGCGCAATATCGACCAGACCATCGGCGACCGCATTGCCCAGCAGGTCACTGACGAACGGGCGAAACGCAGCTAATTCGTCTTAAATAACAAAATGGCCTTCATTGCGAAGGCCATTTTTTTGTCTTAACGCACGGCGAAACGGCGTTATTTGGCGGCAGCAGCAGCCTGTTTTACCCAGCCATCGAACGTCGCCTGATGGGAGGCAATCCAGCCATCCACATGACGGTCGATATCATCGGAACTGCCCTGTCCTTCATGCATCCGCAGGTTTTGCGCATTCACGTCCGCCAGCGGCAGCTTCATCACCGCAAACAGCTTCGCCGCGGCCGGATTCGCCTGGGCCCAGGCCTTGTTGGCGACGATATGTTCGTTATTCACCGGGAAGCCGTAATTCTTGCCGTTCGGTAAAGTGGTATCCAGATCTTTCTGGCTACCCGGATTGGCAGAATGCGGCACCGTTAACCACACCACATCTTTCCCTGGCTTAAGTTCATCGCTAACCCAGTAAGGCGTCCAGGTGTAATAAAGTACCGGCTTGCCGGCCTTAACTCGGGTGAGTGTATCGGCGATAATCGCGGAATAATTTCCCTGATTCTGCACCACCGTATTACTCAGGCCATACGCTTCAATCTGGGTGCTGATTACCGAGCCACATACCCAGCCAGGATTACAGCCGGCAAGGTCAGCTTTTCCATCGCCATCGGCATCAAATAATTTGGCGACATTGGGATCTTTCAGCTGCGAAATATCGTGGATATGATATTTATCCGCGGTCTTTTTATCGATTAGATAGCCCTGCGCCGCACCGGAAATATAGGTGCCCTGGCGATAGAATTTATTGTCGCCACCTGCTGAGGCGTACATGTCCTTTTGCAGCGGGTCCCAGTTAACCGCCATGTAGGTGGCATCACCGCTGGCAATCGCCGTGTAGGCAACGTTGTAATCCACTTCTTTGATCGGTTGAACGTCGTAACCTAACGCCTGTAAAGCCCGGTTAACCAGCTCGGTCTGGAAGGTTTCTTCCGGCAAGCTACTCTGTACGGCGTTAACCACTACACCTTTGCCTGGTAACGTGGCTGAGAACGCTGGAGATGCACTGGCAAGGGTTGTAATGGCTAACGTCAAAATTCCGCTGGTTCGCATGATGAGTCCTTTTTATTTTTTTAGGGTGTTAACACTAAAAATAGAAGAAAAAATCACGCCACTCTCTTACAAATAACAACAGCCACTCTGGCAGTTTGAGGGTAAATATTCGCTGCGCTGAGTGAGGGTTATTTCATGAATAACGTATCAGGGAGTGCCGCAATATATTTAACGGGGTATACCCTACCACAGTGAAATTCTGAGGCAACCGGAAATGTCCGGCTCTCAGACCCCGGTCTTTAGCCCGATCCACATCATAAGAATTTCCTATGAGTGCCACTTCTGCCGGAAAAAACCGATTAGCGTTACGATAGTCCGCAGACCAGCCAACCGACGAGAAACTAATGGAAATTGTTACGGCGCAAGCCGCTCATGTTGCAGGAATACAGCAGATTTATGCGTGGCACGTCCTTAATGGACTGGCCACGTTTGAGACCGAACCGCCAACGGCCGAAGAGATGCTGGCAAGGCTTGCCAAAGTACAGGAAAGCGGAGGGTTCTGGCTGGTGGCATTAGAAGAGCACCGGGTTGTCGGCTATTGCTACCTGGCGCCCTATCGCCCGCGTTATGCTTATCGCTTTACGCTGGAGGATTCGATCTATCTCGATCCTGACTGCGCCGGACGCGGTATTGGCCGCGCGCTGCTCGGTGAAGGCCTGCGCCAGGCGCAGGAAGCCGGATTCCGGCAGGTGATGACCGTCGTCGGCAACAGTGAAAATGTGGCTTCACTGGCCCTGCACCGCTCGCTGGGTTTTGAGCTGACCGGCGTGTTAAAATCCGTGGGCTTTAAGCATGGCCGCTGGGTCGATACCGTGATGATGCAATGCACGCTGGGTGAAGGCGACACCACGATACCTCAGGATCGCTAAGCGTTATGGTCGGGCGGCGGTGCCGTCCGGCAAACGTGCGTTAGTCCAGTCCGGCAAGCCACCGGTCACCGGGAAGCGTTTCGCCTTCTCTTCATCAATATCGACGCCGAGTCCCGGACGGTCGCTCAGGTAGGCATAGCCGCGATCGATTTCAGGACAACCCGGGAACACCTCCATCAGCGCATCATTCACCGGCGTGTATTCCTGAATACCGAAATTGGTGACGCTCATATCCAGATGCAAATTGGCTGCCACGCCCACCGGCGAGATATCACCCGGCCCGTGCCAGGCCGTGCGCACGCCGTGGATCTCGGCATAGGTGGCCAGTTTTTTCGCCGGGGTAATGCCGCCAATGGTGCTGACGTGGCAACGGATATAATCAATCAACTGCTGCTGAATCAACGGCTTCCACTCGTTGACGTGGGTAAACAGCTCCCCCATCGAGATCGGCGTGCTGCTCTGTGCGCGGATCATTTTCAGCCAGTCGATATTCTCCGGCGCAACCGGATCTTCGAGGAAGAACAGCTGATAGGGCTCCAGGCTCTTGGTCAGCTGCACCGACGCGACTGGCGTAATGCGTTCATGCACATCGTGGATAAATTCAACGCCAAAGCCAAGCTTGTTGCGCAGATGGTCGAACAGACGCGGCACCGCGCGGGCGTAAGCATCCGGATCGAAATAAATGCCCGGCGTCTGCGAACGCGGTGAGACCTTCGGCTGAATATTGCGCGCCTTCGCCAGTTTGCCGGCGATAAGCTTGAGATCGTCAGTGCCGGCACCGCCGTACATGCCCATCTGGCAACGGACATACTGATAACCCTCTTCCATTCTGGCGCGAATGTTATCTTCCACTTCGACTTCATCGGCACCATCGCAGTGGCGATAGAGCGGAATGCCATCGCGGCAACGCCCGCCCAGCAACTGGTACACCGGCAGGCCGGCCACCTTCCCTTTGATATCCCACAGCGCCATATCCACGCCCGAAAGCGCATTGTTCATCACCGGGCCGCTGCGCCAGTAACCGCTGACCGCCGCCGACTGCCAGATATCTTCATTGCGCAGCGGATCCTTACCGATCAGGAACGGCTTCATATAGTTTTCAATTGCGGCTTCCACGGCAAAAATGCGCTGGGTAAAGGTGGCGCAGCCCAGGCCGTACAATCCCGGCTGATTGGTTTCCACTTTCACCACCACCAGGTCGATACCACCCGGGGCGGTCAGCAGCGTTTTGATGTTGGTAATTTTCAACGTTTCCATAAGTCTCTCCGGATCACCGCAATGATGTATGATGTCCTACATGTTAGAGGTAAATAAAAACCTCATGACGAGGTTTTGTTAAGGTTATTTCTCTGTCAGCTTCACTTCTGTAATCGCGTCCACGTTGTGGGCCATGGCATTGTTTAACGTCTCGCTGGCGGTAGTCGCGTCGCGATTCTTCAGTGCCATAAACACTTTGATATGCGCTTCGACACTTTCCAGCGTGATCCCCAGTACCCGGTTTAACTCTTCAAGGTAATGGATATAAATGTTCTTAAGCGACTCCATCACATGGATGAAGACCTTGTTATGCGACGCCTTAACGATCGCCAGATGGAAATCATAGTCGGCCTGCGAGTACTTCTTATAGTCGTCTTTGCTGACCAGCATACGGTTTAAGGCCTGCTCCAGCTGGCGGATGTCCTCATCCGTCGCCTTGACCACCGCCAGGTCCATACAGCGGAATTCCACGGTCTGACGAAACACCCGCATATCATCAAACTCTTCCTGCGACAGATGCAGAATCGGCTGGTTGTCACTGAACGCGCCATAGCGGGCGATCTCACGGGTAACATAGGTGCCCTTACCCTGATGGGTTATCACCACGCCCAGATCGCGCAGCTTCTGCACGGCACTACGAACGCTGACGCGGCTAACGTTAAAGGTCTGCGTCAGCTCTGACTCGGAAGGCAGCTTGCAGCCGGGCTCCCAGACGCCGTCCTGGATATTCTTTTTCATTTGCTCGTAGATAACGTTCACCACGTTATGCTTCTGCACGCTTTCCAGTGTCACGTCTTTCCCCTGTTGCTGGTTAATGTCGCCATTCTATTCTGCTGGCTTGCTGATACCAACAAAACAGCATGATTAACGTCGACCATCAGCTTGTCCTACAAGTCAGAATCTCTTTTTAGCACTGCCACTATCCGTCTGGCAAGGATTAGTTTTTCACTGAGCCAGACTGTGAAGTAAATCACAAAACAGACCCATAACCCTGATTTTAAAGGCTATATTAAAGGTGTAAAGTGGCCACACCGCAGATTATTGTGATCGGGGCTACAATTTCTTAACCTGTAGATTGCTCAACCATACCGCCTCACGTAAATCTACAGCCTGTTAGTCATGTTACATGAAGCTTACAGGAGTCATCATGTCTTCACTGTTCTCTCTCAGCGGCAAAACCGCGCTGATTACCGGTTCAACTCGCGGTCTGGGCCTGGCCTACGCACAGGGACTGGCCGCGGCCGGTGCAACGGTCATTCTGAACGGCACCCAGGAAAGCCATATGCAGACCGCGCTGGCCGCGCTAAAGGAACAGGGTGCCAATGCGCATGGCTTCCTGTTCAACGTGGCGGATGAAGCCGCGGTCGAAGCGGTGTTTAAAGAGCTGGACGATCGGGATATTCACGTCGATATCGTGATCAATAACGCCGGCATTCAGTTCCGTCAGCCGATGTTAGAGCTGGCGTTAAGTGACTGGCAGCGCGTGCTGGACGTCAACCTGACCAGCGCCTTTCTGATTGGCCGAACCGCCGCCAGACGTATGGTCGCCCGTAAAACCGGCGGCAAAATTATCAATATCGGATCGCTGACCAGCGAGGCTGCCCGCGCCACCGTGGCGCCTTATACCGCGGCGAAAGGCGGCATCAAGTTGCTGACCAAATCAATGGCTGCTGAATGGGCGCAGTACAACATCCAGAGTAATGCGATTGGTCCCGGCTACATCCTTACCGATATGAACCAGGCGCTGGTCGATAACGTTGAGTTCGATCAATGGGTGCGCAACAGCAACCCTTCCGGTCGCTGGGGAAAACCCGATGAACTGATTGGCACCGCCGTGTACCTGGCGTCTGATGCCTCTAATTACGTCAACGGCCAGATCATCTATGTCGATGGTGGCTGGCTGGCCACGCTTTAACCGTCTCACGAGCACAACATAATAATCCTGCCAGGCAATAAGACCTGGCCTCGTGCCCTACCGTTCGAAAACGCCGAGGTACTACCATGAACCAGACCCTTGCAGGGACATTGCCCGCCAGCCGCTGGGGGAAACTGATCCCCATCGCCTTTATCACTTACAGTCTCGCCTATCTGGACCGCGCCAATTATGGCTTTGGTGCGGCGGCCGGACTGGCAGAAGATCTGAATATCACCCCAGGCATCTCTTCCCTGCTGGGCGCCCTGTTCTTCCTCGGCTACTTCTTCTTTCAGGTGCCTGGCGGGATTTATGCGGAAAAGCATTCGGCAAAGCGTCTGATTTTCTGGAGCCTGATCCTCTGGGGAATTCTGGCTGCGGCCACTGGCATGGTGCACAACATTGCCCTGCTGGCGGCCATCCGCTTCCTGCTCGGTGTGGCGGAAAGCGTGGTGATGCCGGCGATGCTGATCTTCCTGAGCCACTGGTTTACCCGCGCGGAACGCTCGAAAGCCAACACCTTTTTGTTCCTCGGCAACCCGATTACCGTGTTGTGGATGTCAATCCTCTCCGGTTATCTGGTCAATGCCTTTGGCTGGCGCGGGATGTTTATTATCGAAGGGGTGCCCGCTATCCTCTGGGCCTTTATCTGGTGGGCGGTGTATGCCGACCGACCGCGCGATGCTAAATGGCTGAACGACAGCGAAAAGCGATCCATAGAAGAAGCGCTGGCGGCTGAGCAGGAAAATATCAAGCCGGTGAAAAACTACCGTGAAGCGTTTCGTTCACCCAAAGTGCTGGCGCTGGCCTTTATCCACTTCTTCTGGAATATCGGCATGTACGGTTTCATTATGTGGCTGCCGTCGATGCTCAAATCCGCGTCCGGCCTCGGCATCGTCGCTACCGGCTGGCTTTCTGCCGCCCCTTATGTGCTTGCCATTCCGCTGATGCTCGCCGCATCCTGGTTCTCCGATAAATTCCAGCAACGTAAATTGATCGTGGTGTTGTTCCTGGGACTGGGGGCCGTCTGCTTTATTGCCTCGTTCAGCATTGGTGCGTCGCACTTCTGGCTCTCCTGGTCACTACTGGTGATTGCCGGCGGCGCGATGTACACGCCGTACGGTCCGTTTTTTGCCGCCATCCCTGAAATGATCCCGCGTAACGTGGTCGCTGGCGCCATGTCCTTTGTGGTGTGCTTTGGGGCGCTGGGTTCCTTCGTCGGCGCGTGGATTGTCGGTTATCTGAATGGCGTCACCGGCAGCCCGGATGCGTCTTATGTCTTTATGGGCGGATCGCTGGTGTTTGCGGTGCTGCTAACCGCTCTGACCCGGTTCAGCAGTCAGACGCCGGTCGTGGCCAAAACCACGTCAGCTTACTGACCACCGGGAGGTAAAAATGACCATAAAACCCACCCTTTCACGCCTGAGCATTCTGATGATGCTGTTTGTGGTGACGGCGATAAATTATATGGACCGCGCTAATCTCTCGGTGGCCGGTTCCCATATTCAGGGACAATTTGAGCTGTCCCCGACGCAACTCGGACTGCTGTTCTCGATGTTTACCTGGTTTTATGCCATGAGCCAGATCCCGGTGGGCTATATTCTCGACCGGGTAGGCTCCCGGATCCTGTACGGCAGCGCTATCGTGCTGTGGAGCGTCTTCACCTTTGTGATGGGCTTTGCGTCTCACCATATATTCGCCACCGCGACCGCATCCTTTGCGATGCTGCTGGTCTGCAGGGCGTTAATTGGCGTGGCGGAAGCACCCTCGTTCCCGTCCAATACCAAAATCATTGCCAGCTGGTTCCCGGACCACGAACGGGCGCGCGCCACGGCGTTTTACTCCAGCGCGCAGTATATTGGCCTGGCCTTATTGACGCCGTTGCTGTCGTTTATCGTGGCCGAATATGGCTGGGAAGCCTCGTTCTATCTGTCGGGCGGCGTGGGAATTATTTTTGGCATCTACTGGCTGATTGCCTACCGCGATCCGCAGGACAGTAAAAAGGTTAACGACGCTGAGCTGGCCTACATACGTGACGGTGGCGGTTACGGCTCGTCCAATCAGCAAGGGGGAAATGGCAAAGTAAACTGGGCCAGCGTGAAGCACATTCTGCGTCAGCGCACCGTCTGGGGACTGTTTATTGCCCAGTTTGCGGCCTCCTCCACACTCTATTTCTTTCTGACGTGGTTTATTGTCTATCTGGAGAAAGGACTGGGCTTATCGATTGCCAAAGCCGGGATCGGCGCGATGTTCCCTTACCTGATGGCGATGGCTGGCGTGCTGTGCGGTGGAACCCTGAGCGACATGCTGCTGAAAAAAGGCCGCAGCCGCACCTTTGCCCGCAAGCTGCCGGTGATGGCCGGTTTGCTGGTCACCACGTCAATCGCACTGGTGAATTTCTTCCAGCACAGTCCGACCATCGCCATCGCCATTCTGTCGGTCGCCTTTTTTGCCAATGCGTTTTCCAATCTGGGTTGGGTGGTATGCAGTGATGTGATCCCCCGTCATCTGATTGGCACCATCGGTGGATTCCTCAACATTTTCGGTAACCTTTCCGGGATTATCAGCCCGATAGTGATTGGCGTGATCCTGCAACGCACGCAAAACTTCCAGTACGCCATGTGGTATATCGCCGCCGTGGCGCTGATCGGTTTTCTCGCCTACTTATTACTGGTGGGTAAAATTGAGGTGATTTCGCTGCCGGACGATCGGGGGCAAGAAAAAGAGCCACAGAAACCGTTCAAAAAACCGTCCAAAGCCTGAGGATTTGTTATGAAGCAGAAAGAGATAGTTGCCAGCGTGGTCAGTGCCGCGCATGACGTCAGCAACCAGTCGCGTACCATTGAATGGGCGGATGACAAGGTGCTGGTACAGGTTGAACGCGGCGGAATTTGTGGCTCGGATATTCACTACTTCCAGCATGGCCGTGCGGGGATGTCAGTGCTGAAAGAGCCAATGACGTTGGGCCACGAATTTGTCGGCCGCATTGCGGAAGCCCCGGCAGACAGCGGCCTGAAGGTCGGTCAGCGCGTGGCGGTGAACCCTTCCCAACCCTGTAACGCCTGTGAATTCTGCCTGTCCGGTAAGCAGAACCTGTGCCGCACCATGAAATTTATGGGCAGCGCGCAGTTCTTCCCGCACGTTCAGGGCGGCTTTGCCAGCTTTGTCGCGGTCACCCCGGCGCAATGTGTGCCCTATTCCGATAAGGCCGATGCGAAGGTGATTGCCTTCGCCGAGCCGTTGGCCGTGGCAATCCATGCGGTGCATCAGGCGGGTGACCTGGTCGGCAAAAAAGTGCTGGTGACCGGTTCCGGGCCGATTGGCTGTCTGGTGATTGCGGCGGCGTTTGCGGCGGGTGCCTCAGAGATTATCGCCACCGATATGAGCGATCGTTGCCGTGCGCTGGCGCTGGACATGGGCGCATCGCAAGCGGCCGATCCAACCGATGGCGAGGTCACCGGTAAATGGCAGGAAAGCAGCGGCTATTTTGACGTCTGTTTTGAGGCCTCTGGCGCGCCGGCGGCCATTGCTTCCACCGTGGGCTTTACCCGTCCGAAAGGCCGGATTGTTCAGCTCGGCATGGGTGCCGCAACGGTCGACTTCCCGCTGGGGTTGATGCTGGTGAAAGAGATTGAGCTGGTTGGTTCATTCCGCTTTATCAATGAGTTCGACATTGCCGTGCGCTGGCTGGAGAGTGGTCGAATTAATCCTCTGCCGCTGCTTTCTGCGGTGTTCCCGCAGCAGGACGTGGTGAAAGCGCTGGAGATGGCCAGCGATAAAAGCCAGGCCGCCAAAGTCCAGCTGACCTTTAGTTAATGCTCACCGCCCGGGATCGCCATCCCGGGCACTCTCTGCAGGCACCAATCTGCCACGATGCCTTTTTCTTATCAGCGGCAATCCACCACCAGTCTGCCACGCACCTTACCGTCCAGCAGCTCAACGGCTCTCTCCGCCACCTCGTCCAGCGTACAAACTCCGGCAAGACCAGCCAGCTGCTCTTTTGAGAGTAAGGACGCCAGTCTCTCCCAGACGGCTGCGCGACGCTCTGCCGGATAGCGCACGCTGTCGACCCCTTTCAACGTCACGGCACGCAGAATAAAGGGCGCGACGGTGGCGGGCAGATCCATTCCCTGAGCCATGCCGCAGGCGGCCACCACGCCGCCGTAATGCAGGCTGGCACACACGTTACTCAGCGTATGGCTGCCAACGGTGTCTACCGCCGCACTCCAGCGGGATTTTTGCAACGGCTTGCCGGGCGCGTTCAGCTCATCACGGTTAATCACCGTCGAAGCACCCAGCGATTTCAGCAGCCAGTCATTCTCCTCAACCCGCCCGGTCGAGGCTTCAACGGTGTAACCCAGCGCCGAAAGCAGGCTGATGGCAAAACTGCCTACGCCGCCCAACGCGCCGGTCACCAGCACCGGACCTTGCGCAGGAGTGATACCACAGGCTTCCAGCGCTTCCACACACAGCATGGCAGTGAAGCCTGCGGTGCCAATCGACATCGCCTGTTGGGCCGTTAACGAAGATGGCAGCGGCACCAGATGCTGGCTGGCAACCTTCGCTTTCTGCGCCAGACCACCCCAGCTGCTTTCGCCGACGCCCCAGCCGGTGAGCAGCACCTTATCGCCCGGTTTGAAATCGGCGCTGTCGCTTTCACTTACCGTGCCGGCAAGGTCAATCCCTGGCACCATCGGGAAGGATTTAAGGATCGGGCCGCGCCCGGTGATCGCTAACGCATCTTTGTAATTCAGCGAGGAGTATTCAACGTCAACCACCACGTCACCCGCCGGAAAGGCCGACGGCGCCAGGGTTTCGATGCCCGCCCGATAGCCTTCGTCATCTTTGCGGACCATAAGTGCTTTAAACATACCGACTCCTTTCAGACCGTGGGTCTGTTTTAATCAGAAAGACTCAGCAGGCCAGGCCTGCCAGAAAGTGATGAATCAACAAGACAGTTCTGCATTATCTGCTGCCAGTCACTGAATGCTACCCCGATCTGCTACAGTTGGGGCACCGGTTTTTTTTCTTCACTAAAGGGAAAGCATATGGAAACCTCAAAACAGGCGCTGATTATCGGTGCTTCACGCGGCATTGGACTGGGTCTGGCCAACACCCTGGCGCAGCGCGGCTGGAAAGTGACGGCCACCACCCGCAATAACGCCCCTCTTTCCGATTCAGGCATCTACTGGCTGACCGCTGATATCAACGAGCCCACCCAACGACAGACGCTGAAGAATGCCATTGAAGAGCAAAGCTTTGATCTGATCTTCGTCAACGCCGGTGTGTTTGGGCCAGATCATCAGGATATCGAACAGGCTAAAGATGATGAGCTGGCCGCACTGTTCCTGACTAACGCCATCTCCCCGGTGCGCTGCGGTATGGAATTACAGCCGCTGCTCTCTTCAACCGGCATCCTGGCGTTGATGACCTCTCAGTTAGCCAGCCTGAACGAAAATACCAGCGCGACCTACCCGCTCTATTCCGCCAGCAAAATGGCGCTGAATATGCTGTCCCGCACGTTAGCGGCCAAAATGACCACCGGCCAGACGCTGTTAAATGTTCATCCGGGCTGGGTGCAAACGGATATGGGCGGAGAAAACGCCACTCTGACCGTAAAAGAAAGTACCGCTGGAATAGTGGATCAGCTCGAACTCTGGTCTGGTAAAGGCGGCCATCATTATATTGATTATGCTGGCAAGCAGCTGAGTTGGTAGCCAATGGCGGTTGCTGATTATTAGTTATTGTCTCATCACAATGTTATTCGTTTGTAATGCCGAAGTTTAATAATTTCGGCATTACAAACCACCGCGTTTATTTTGAACTCTTGCATTTTTCCTGGGTCTGAATCTGGGGTGTATACCGTTACTTTTAATTAAAGTAATAAATAGCTGGAGAAAATCTGGTCAGCAGAGCTGACCGTCGGTAGAAAGGGAAAGTATTCTGCCGGGAAAGGAATCAATAACTGAGGGATTGAGTGATGTGCTACAGAGATGAAGTTATACGTTATTTACAGGCTAATAACATCCTCGCATTAAAGCTGGACCACGCATTGTCGGGCGTGGGGAAGGCGGTATTAAACCAGATTGAAACCACAGGCGCTGGGGCTAAGCGGCTGTTGTATTATACATCCTGCTTTACTGATGAGTATCAGGACGTCTGCCAGCGGCAGAAGAACGAAGATATCCGTTTCAAAAATGGCGTTATCTATCTCCTTCAGAAAAGTAACGTCGTCTATGACATGCCAATATCATCTACCGTGACACCTGGAACCAGCGTGTCTGCGCATGAGAACACCTCAGGTTGTTTGGTATAATTAAAATTACAGTCGGATTAAACAAGCATGACTAAAATCGACTTAACGTGGTTTTTAGAAAAAATGGTATTTTTAAGTTGTATTCTTGCGCCAATATTGTTATCGGTTCTTCTGGCGATATTTATCGGGTATTTTTTCTATACAATTAGCATTGTTTATATTGCAATAATAATATTGCTGGCTATCCTCTTTGTCGCTGGGTTTATCCAGTAAAAAAAGATTTTATATGAAACGCTTTTTTATGGGTGTTGAGTAATGATGTTCATATCAAAAACGTCCGGCAAACACCCGTTATCCGGACGTTTTGATTATGTTGATGATTGTTCCAACCCCGTTAAACCGTAAACACCGTGCGCGAAGCGCTGTCATCCGCTTCCCAAACCTCCGTAACGCGTGAAAGTGCCACTGGGTTGGTGGCGAGCTGGAATCCCGCCGGTACGGCCGCTTTCAACAATCCTTTCAGTGTACGCAGTAATCCCCGATCGGACACGCTGCCCAATCCGCTGCCCATCAGGGCGATTGCCTTTGAACGCAGGATCGCGCTGGATAAAGGGATCTCATTGCCGCTCATTGACCCGACCTGCACAAAGCGCACTGGCTTGCCGTCTTCCGCCATTTTTGCGGCGGATGTCAGCAACTGTCCGGCGGATTTTCCCCACAGATAATCGATCACCACATCGACACCTTGCGCAAACTGTTCGCCGAACTGTGCGTTTAACGCTTCCTCTTCCTGCGTCAGCGGGATCACCACATCTGCCCCTAACAGCGTCAGTTGTTCCAACGCGGCGGGATTGCGTCCGGTAGCGATAATCTTTTTGGCCCCAAGGTAGCGGGCAATCTGCACCGCCAGCTTGCCCGATATGCCGGTTGCGCCATTGATTAGCACCGTTTCGCCGATCTGCAGCTGCGCCCGTTCCGTTAACGCCGCCCAGGAAGACATTCCGGGATTGGCAATCGCGGCCGCAGTGATGTCGTCGAGATCATCCGCCAGCGCGATGCACTGCGCGGCAGGCACTAAGGTCTGCTCTGCCATGCTGCCGTAAGGCGCTACCGGCTTGATAAAATAGACCCGCTGCCCGTCGTCCTGAATACCCACGCCATCAATTCCGGCGATAAACGGGTATTGCCCGCTGGCGCTGTAATGCTTGCCTGACGCGCGATTTTTTACCAGATGACTCAACGCCGCGGCTTTCACCACGATCCTTTGAGCATTGGCCGTGGCGACCGGTTCTGCATAGTCCCCGTAAATCGGTAACTGCCCTGCTGTTGTTACTATGGCGGCTTTCATCGATTTCCCTCTGTCAGTGAGAATAATTAGGTGTATAATGCACACATTAAATGGGAGATCGTATGTCGTCAACTAATAATGTGCAAAATACACATATCAGCCAGCAGTTGCATAAGCTGCATCGGGCGATACTGGAAATTGTCGCGGTGATCAACCGTCCTCAGGGCGATGAGGTGCTGATTAAAGAAGCCGGGATCAACCTTGAGCGCGCCCTGTTCCCGTTACTGGTGGGAATTGAACGCTTTGGGCCGATTGGCGTGGTGGAACTGGCCGAACGGGTTGGGCGCGATTACACCACCGTCAGTCGCCAGGTGGCCAAGTTAGAGAACAGTGAACTGGTAGAGCGTCGCCCCAGCGAAGCCGATCGTCGGGTCAGAGAAGCGGTTATCACGCCGAAAGGCAAAACCATGACCGATCATGTTGATGCGGCGAGGGAAAGAATGGCGAAGGAGATCTTCGCCAGCTGGCAGGATGAGGATGTTGAGCAGCTGGTCAGGCTGATGAGCAAGTACGCCACGGCGTTGAAGAGCAAGATTGCCTGACCGGCTACCGTTTACCGGTTTTGTTGCGCCAGCACGCTGGCCTTCATTCTTTTCACCGCCGCATGAGGCGCGGTCAGTACCGGCACCGTCACCTGTGCACGGACGTCCGCCGCGGCGCGTGATGTGGAGAAGTGCGCCAGCATAATCACATCACAGTGAGCCAGCTCGTTGGCTCGGGCCGCCACCAGCCGGTTATGCCCTTCCGCATCCCCTTTTTTCATCAGATCGATGGCATCCGCCACCAGCAGCGTGGTCAGCGTCGCTGACGAACCATGCTCAGCAACATAGTCATTAAACTCTTCGGTCATGGTTTCAACTGACGGGCCGAAGGTTGCCAGCATGCCAATATTTTTGCCCTGCGCCACCGCTTCATGGAACATCGCTTCATTGGGCTTGAGCACCGGGATCGGCACGCTGTCTGCCAGTCTGTCGATAGCCGGACCAAATGCCGAACAGGTAATCAAAATTCCGTCGGCCTGCATGTCGTAGCCATACTGGCCCAGGCGAACAAAGCGTTCAATCATTGGTTCACTCAGCTCCGATGCCCTTGAACGATCCAAAGACAGACCATCGTCGAGCAGGTTTACCAGCTCGGCTTCTGGCCACTCTTCTCTGAAAGCCGTATGGATCGGCTCCATGGCGACGGGTGTGGCATGCAGTAATACAATTCGTGTGGTCATGACTGACTCCGGGTTGGCATCTGTAAGCGTGCCACTAATGTAAGGGCTTACAAATATGTCTGTAAAGTGAAGTGGATCACATAAAAGCACGCGGTTAGCGGCAAGGTGTTATTGAAATGTTAGTGAGTATTGACCAAAATTGATAGCGCTTACAAAATAAATTCCACTCCGGCAAGGCAGGCTCCTCCTGTCTGCCGGGACGCTACTGACGGAGTGTGAGAACGCCTTATGACATCACCTGCCAACTCTTCATCTTTACCCAATGTCGCTGCCGCCAGTCCGGCAAAGGCTGACAGTAATCCGGCGGTAAAAAAACTGCCGCGCCACTTCCGCGATCTGCTGGCGCTGGATGACTTTGAGCGCCACGCCCGCCGCCGTTTACCGAACATGATCTATCAGTATGTCGCGGGTGGCGTGGAAACTGGCCGGGGCATCGCCGGCAACTTTGAGGCGTATCAGCGTTATGCCTTCCTGCCCCGCATGTTCCGCGACGTCTCCGGACGCGACCAGCGCACCACCCTTTTCGGCCATACGTATCAGCACCCTTTCGGCGTGGCACCGTTGGGCGGCGCGTCGTTTGTCGCCTATCAGGCGGATGTGGCGTTAGCGAAAGCCGCCCGCGAGATGAATGTGCCGATGATCCTCAGCGCGTCTTCGCTGGTGAAGCTGGAAGATGTGCATGCGGCCAACCCCGATGCCTGGTTTCAGGCCTATCTGGCCGGCGATCAGCCGCGCATCGATCGTCTGATCGATCGGGTTGCCGCAGCAGGCTATAAAACGCTGGTCGTCACCGGCGATACGCCGATGTTGGGCAACCGTGAGCACAACACCCGCAGTGGCTTCAGCATGCCGATTAAAATCACGCCAAAAGTGGCGTTCGAAAGCGCCATGAGCCCTCGCTGGCTGCTGGGAACCGTGGCGCAAACCTTTTTACGCCACGGCGCGCCACACTTCGAAAATACCGATGCCGAACGCGGGCCACCGATGATGTCGAGTAAAGTGCGAAACACCCAGGCGCGTGACAAGCTGAACTGGAAAAACGTCGAAGCGATCCGTAAAAAATGGCGCGGTAATCTGGTGGTTAAGGGCCTGATGTCGCCAGAAGATGCCTTTATCGCCCGTGATCTGGGCGCGGATGCGGTGATCCTCTCCAACCATGGCGGTCGTCAGCTGGATTACACCTTCCCACCGCTCTATTCACTGGAAGAAATTGCCGCGAAAAAAGGCGCGATGAAGGTGATTATCGACAGCGGTATTCGTCGCGGTACCGACGTGATGAAAGCGATGGCGCTCGGTGCAGACTTTGTGTTTCTTGGCAGACCGTTCCTGTATGGCGCGGTGATTGGCGGCCAGGCGTGCGTCGAACATGCGATGCATATCCTGCGCGATGAAATTGACCGTGACCTGGCGCTAATCGGCGTGCGCACCCCCGGCGAGCTGGACAGCAGCTACCTCCGTCGTATGCCCTGATCTGTAAGGAAATTGACTATGACTTCTGCACTTCCGATCCGCCTGTTCAACGTGCTGGCAATCCGCGCACCCTTTGTTGAATTGCAGACTGAATGGGAACGACAGCATGCTGATAAACCGTTGCTGATTGACTGGAACCCGACCACGGTGATTGAGGAAAAGGTGGCGCGCGGCGAACGGGCCGATGGCACCATTGTGACCGCACCGGCGATGGACAAGCTGATCGCCGACGGCCGGATTGTGCCGGGTAGCCGGGTAGAACTGGTGGATTCGCAGGTGGGGCTGGCGATGCTGCCCGATGCGAGGGTGCCAGACATCAGCAGCGTCGCGTCGCTAAAAATAGCGCTGCTGAATGCACGCTCGGTGGGCTATTCGCTGGCCGGTGCCAGTGGGCTTTATTTCCAGACGCTGCTGAAAACCCTGGGGATAGAACAGCAGGTGAACGCGAAAGCGACCACCATTCCGGAAGGATTCACCGCCAGCCTGCTGCTGGAAGGCAAAGCGGATATCGCCGTGCAGCAAATCAGCGAGCTGTTGATGGTGAAAGGCATCAGGGTGATTGGACCGCTGCCGGCTGGCGCAGAAAAGGTGCTGTCGTTTTCCGGCGGGGTGTTTACCGATGCCGCCAATCCAGACGGTGCTGCACTGTTGCTGAACAGCCTGCGGACCGCGGCGGCCCGCGAGGCGTTTGAAAGTTTTGGACTGCAGTGGCGTAACTAGCCGACCGTTACTTGCTTACCACGCGGGGCGCCGAGCCGGTGCTGCCGCGTACAATCAATTCCGGTTTCAATATCGTCTGGCGCACGCCGGTCTCACCGTTTAATTCCGCCAGCAAAAACTCTGCGGCGCGCACGCCAATCTCATCCAGCTCCACCCGCATGGTGGTCAGCGGATGCTCCAGATGCTCGGAATACTCGTAGTCGTTAAAGCCGGTGATCGAAATATCATTGGGGATACGCAGATAACGCTCGCCCGCCGCCCGCATCGCACCAAACGCCAGCAAATCGTTACCGCAAATCACCGCCGTTGGCGGATTGGGACCATCCAGCAGCTGGAACATCGCCTGACGCGCATCGTTCATTGAAAACGCGCGGTTAAACAGATTGCGATCGTCAAGGCTCAGACCCGCCGCCGCCAGCGCCTGACGCGTGCCGGTAATCCGATCGGAAACGCGGTCGTTGGACGGCGGCGTACCGACAATCACGCCGAAATTTTTATGCCCCAGCGCCAGAAGATGGGCGGTCATCTCGCCCGCCGCCAGCTCATTATCATAGCCCACGCTGGGATAGCGCTGGTCGACCGAAAAGGTCTGAATACAGGGAATATTCTGCTGGGTGATCCGATCCCACAACTTAGGATGGTGCGAATTCCCCACCAGCATCAGCGCATCAATGCCGTACTCCACCAGCTTGTTCACTTCCTTCAGCTCGGTGTCCGGATCGAAGTCAGAATTCGCCAACAGCATCGTATAACCCGACTGGTGGATCTGCTGCTGGAAGGTCGCCAGCGGGCGGGAAAAGGTCTCTGTGGCCAGCGTCGGCACCACCGCGCCGATGGTCATACTGCGGCGCGAGGCCAGCGTTCTTGCGGCCCGGTTGATCACGTAGCCCAGCTCTTCACATGCCTGCTCCACCGCCTCGCGGCGCGACTGCCTGACGGTGGTACTGCCGTTCAGCACCCTGGAAACGGTCGCCGTGGAGACCCCCGAACGCAGCGCAACATCTTCCAGTGAAACCCTCGACGGAGGTAAAGGCTTATCGGACATGATCGGACTCCAGGCTGAAATTAGTGACGTCGTCCACAAAGTTTGCAGACAGGCAAAGATTCATTTTGAAAGCGCTTACTTTTAGCTTGACTGATTTTTGTAATCGCTTACTTTTAACATCATATTATCAAATATAGCGTCTGGTTTCACCAAATGATAACAACGAGCCGTGCCGGAGCACCCTCCTCTGACACCGGCCTCGCCCTTAAAAGCACCGAGATAATAAAGGAATTCACCATGCGTAGATACCCACGGGTCCGCTGGCTGATGATCGCGTTTTGTTTCCTCGCCATCGCCATCAACTATATAGACCGCATTAATCTGGCCATCGCGGCACCTCACATTAAAGCGGATTTGGGGCTGGATGACACCAGCATGGGTCTGATCCTCGGGGCTTTTTTCTGGACCTATGCCCTGATGCAAATTCCGGCTGGCCGTCTGATTGACCGCGTGGGTGCCCGTACCGGCCTGGCGATTGCCGTGGGCTGGTGGTCACTGTTCACGGTGTTTACCGCCTTTGGTAAAGGCTTCACCTCAATCTTCGCCTCACGCCTGATGCTCGGACTCGGCGAATCCGGTGGCTATCCGGGCTGCGCCAAAGTGGTCTATTCCTGGTTTGCTAAAAAAGAACGCGCCACCGCCAGTGGGATCTTCGATGCCGGTCCGCGTGCGGGCAGCGCCATCGCCCTGCCGCTGGTGGCCTGGCTGATCAGCACCTGGAACTGGGAAACCTCGTTTATCGTTACCGGTGCGCTGGGGCTGATTTGGGTCGGCGTCTGGCTGGCGTTCTACCGCGAACCGGAAGAGATGAAAGGTCTGGACGAGCAGGAGCGCCAGAATCTGCTGGAAGATCGCAGCGTGCATGTGGTCGATAAGAGCGAAAAAGTGCACATCGGCGCCCTGTTCCGTTACAGAACGGTGTGGGGAATGATGATCGGCTTCTTCTGCATGAACTTCGCCACCTACTTCTTCGTCACCTGGTTCCCGACCTATCTGACCATGGCGCACGGCTTCTCCCTGAAGGAACTGGGTACGCTGGGCGCGATCCCTGCGCTGATGGGCATCCCCGGCAGCCTGCTCGGTGGCCTGGCCTCCGACTGGATGTACCGCAAAGGCTACTCGCTGACTACCGCGCGTAAAACCTGTCTGATTGCCGGCATGTTGCTGTCATCGGTGATCGCGTTTGCCGCCTTTACCGACAGCATTACGGTGATCCTCACCCTGTTCTCGCTGACCTATGCCGGGCTGGCCTTTACCGCCGCCAATATCTGGACCCTACCGGCCGATGTGGCGCCCAGCTCCGGTTACGTTGGCACCCTCGGCGGCATCCAGAACTTTGCCGGCAATCTGGCGGGCATCGTCACCGCCTCCTTCACCGGTGTGATGCTGACGCTGAGCCACGGCTCCTTTGTCATCCCGTTGCTGGTTGCCGGTGGGATATGCCTGTTCGGCGCCTTTAACTTCCTGTTCATCATGGGCAAGGTTGAGCCGCTTGAGCTGAAAAAAAAGCCCGGGGTGACTAACGCCATCCCTGCCGACCGTCAGGCCTGATCCCATAACTCTAATGACGGCGGCTTCCCTCTCTCCTACAAAGGCAAGGATTGATCATGAAACGCAGTATTTACGCAGGCGCACTGGTCTCGATGATGTCGATCAGTGCAGGCAGTCAGGCCCAGAGCCTGCTGTATGTCTCTAATGCCGACAGCGGAACGGTTACCGGCTATCAGCTGGATAAACAGCAGATGAAACTGCTGCCGACCGGTACCTTCCCGGTGGGCAGTAAGGCGATGTCTTCCGTGGTTTCCCCGGACAAGAAAAAACTCTATGTCTCGGTGCGCAGCAAGCCTTACAACGTGGTGGTCTTCGATATCCAGCCGGACGGCAAGCTGGTAAAAGCAGGACAGTCGCCGCTGCCGGATAGCATGGCCTATCTGTCGATGGATAAAACCGGGCACTATTTGCTGAGCGCCTCTTACGGCGGCGATCTGTTCAGCATCAACCGCATCCAGAGCAACGGCCAGGTCGAGGCTCAACCGGTGCAGGTGGTGCACACCGGTAAACGCGCCCATGCCATTCAGGTAGATCCGAGCAATCATTATCTGTACGTCACGCTGTTAGGCGCTGACCAGCTGCTTCAGTACCATTTTGATGCGGCAACCGGCCACGTCACGCCAAACACGCCGCCGTTTATCAATATTCAGAGCGAAGCCGCCACCGGCCCGCGCCACTTTGTCCTCGCGCCGAAGCGGGACGGGCAAGGCAAGCAGAATATGTACATCCTGACCGAGATGGCGGGCAACATTACCCGCCTGACGCTGAATAAGGATGGCACCGCGACGCCGGTGGAAGACGTCAGCTCGGTCTCACCGAAAGAAGACCTGCAGCGCGGTGAAGCGCGTCCGTTGACCGGTGATGACGACCTGCCGCCATCGCATAAACCGCGCATCTGGCAGGCCGACCTGCATCTGACGCCGGACGGCCGCTATCTCTACTCGACCGAGCGCACCAGCAGTACCCTGTCATCCTTTTCCGTCGATCCTGAAAACGGGCATTTGACCTATATCACCAGCATCAAGACCGAGCAGCAGCCTCGCGGATTTGCCATCGATAAAACCGGGCGCTTCCTGATCGAGTCGGGTCAGAAATCCACCCAGCTTTCGCTGTACACCATCAACGGGACCACCGGTGCGCTGACGCTGGTCGGGCGCTATCCGACAGGCAAAGGCGCCAACTGGGTGACCATGGTCGAAGAGTAAACATTCATTGGGGCCCGGCGCGCTGATTTTGGCCGGGCTGCGTCTGCACTAACTGGAGTCATTATGAAACGTTCAACCCTTTCCGCCCTGCTCGCTGCGGGCTCGCTGGCGCTTAGCGCTATCCCAACCAGTCAGGCCGCCGAACAGGTGATTGCCACCCATCTTGAGCCGCTCCATCACGTTATCCTTGAGAACCAATATGTCACCGTGATGCGGGTAATGCTGCGTCCGGGCGAGTCGACGATGTTTCATGAACAGCATCTTGATTATGTGAATACCCACGTCAACGGCAGCCTGGTGAATATCTCCTACCCGGATAAACCGGCCAAAGATACCGAGATGAAAAGCGGCAACGTCAAGTTTGGCGCGCATCAGGGTAAATCCGAAACCGATAAGGTCACCAATACCGGCACCACGCTGAATCATCAGGTTTCTTTTGAGATCAAACAGGCCGGTCCGCTGAATTTCGGCGGCGCAACCCGTCCCGCATTGCCAGCATTCCAACAGGTGCTGGATCAGAAAACGGTAAGAGGCTGGAAGGTCACGCTGCAACCCGGTGAAAGCACCACGTTGTATACCCAGCATGGCCCCGGCGTCAGGGTGTTCTTTACCGAAGGCCGCCTGCTGACCGCCGTTCCCGGCCAGCCCAATCGCAACAAAGAGCAGTGGATCCACCGTGGCGATGCGATGTTGACCCAGCCAGGCAAAATCGAATTAACCAACGGCGGCGAGACCCCGCTGATTTTTAACGATTACGAACTGCTTTAACCCTGAGGCGCACGCAGAGGCGCCCTTTGCACCCTGTATAAAAAAACCGTTTTCTTTTTTAAGGAGCATGTCAGGTGAGACGATTATGTCTGCCTTTCGCCATCAGTCTGAGCCTGTTGTCGGCCGCCAGCGTTGCTGCGCTGCCGTCGCCCGATCTGATAGCGAAAGGAAAAATTATCGCGACCGCAGCCGACTGCGGGGCTTGCCACACGTCACCTCACCAGGGTGCACCGATGGCGGGCGGAGTCGCAATCTCCTCCCCAATGGGCAGTATTTATGCCAGCAACATCACCCCTTCACTGAGCGATGGCATCGGCCACTACAGCGAGGCAGATTTCGCCCGCGCCGTGCGGCAAGGGATCAACAAGCAAGGGCAACATCTCTACCCGGCGATGCCCTATCCCTCCTATGCAAAAATCAGCGATGACGATATTCACGCGCTGTACGCGTATTTTATGCATGGCGTGGCACCGGTTGATATTGCCCCGACCCACACTGCGCTGCCTTTCCCGTTCAGCATCCGCAGTTCGATGGCGGTATGGAATCTGATGTTTGCCGGAGACAAACCCTGGACGCCGACGCCTGGCGCCTCGGCTGAGGTCAATCGCGGCGACTATCTGGTGAACGCGCTGGCGCACTGCGATACCTGCCACACGCCGCGCAATGTGCTGATGGGTCAGCAAAACGATCGGGCCTTATCGGGGGGCAGCCTCGGCAGTTGGTACGCGCCCAATATCACCCCCGATCCGCAGTCCGGGATCGGCAACTGGTCAGCTACGGAGCTGGCTCAGTACCTGAAAACCGGGCATATTGCCGGCAAAGCTCAGGCCGCCGGTCCGATGGCGGAAGCGGTGGAACACAGCCTGCAATATCTGTCTGACAGCGATATCCAGGCGATGGTGGCGTATCTGCGCCAGATCCCCGCCGTCAGCAACGGCGCGGTGATGCCGAGGGACAGCTACGGCGCGCCGTCAGAAACTGAGCAGCAGGTACGTGGCCAACGCGGCACTGCCGACGCTGGCTGGGCGGTGTTCAGCGGCAGCTGCGCCAACTGCCATCAGCCTGATGGTCAGGGCAACGCGCGTTACCCCTCGCTGTTCCACAACTCGGCCACCGGCGCTGAAAATCCCGATAACCTGGTCTCCGCCATCCTGTATGGCGTGCACAGGACGGTGAACGGCGAAGCCATTTCCATGCCGGCCTTTGGAGCGGATGCCGATTTCACTACCCGTCTGAGCGACAGGCAGATTGCCGATGTCAGCAATTATGTGCTGAAAAATTACGGCAACCCGCAGGTGACAGTGACCGAGGCGCGGGTGAAAACCCTGCGTGAAGGCGGTGACACGCCGTTGCTGGTAAGGCTGACGCGTCCTGCTGTGTTGGTGAGCGCGGTAGTGGTTGTGGTGTTGCTCGGCCTGATGGGTATTTGGATCAGAAACAGGAGGCAACATGCCCGCAAACCGTAATACGCCTGCCGGGATAAGCCGTCGCCGCTTGCTGCAAGGAATGGCGGTGCTGTCTGCCAGCGCGGTTTGCGCCTCGCTGTTTCCGGCACAAATGGCCGAAGCACAACAGGCCGTCGACAGCGGCTTTGCGGGCCTGTCGGCCTTTTTAGTCAGCCGCCCAACCAGCCCGATCCTCAGCCAACGCTATTATCATGCGTTACAACGTCACTATCCTGACTTCCCGTCACGGCTGGCTGCGCTTTCGGACACCCTGAAAACGCATAATTTCGCCCATGTGGATGACTTTTTACAGGCGGTTAGGCCGGATGATGCTCTGTACCAGACGGCGGCATTGATCATCGGCAGCTGGTATACCGGCGTGGTCGGTGAAGGCGCGGACAGCGAACTGATCGCCTATTCCGAGGCGATGATGTATCTGCCTACCAAAGGGATTCTGGTGGTCCCGACCTATGGCGGCGGCCCGGATTCCTGGGGTAGCAAGCCCGTTGACCCGCAGACAGAGAAAGGAGCAACAGCATGAATAAAGTCGATGCCGATGTGATCATTATTGGTTCCGGCGTGATGGGCGGTCTGGTGGCAACCCAGCTGGCGAAGGCGGGAAAATCGGTGATTATCGTTGAGGCCGGTCCGCGCATTAAGCGCCAGGAGATTGTCGAACGCTTCCGCAATTCGCCGTTCAAAATGTCGCTGACCAATATGAAGCTGCAAGGGGTCGGTTCGCCCTATCCCGATTTGCCGCATGTGCCGTCCACCTATGGCGAGTATCTGCAACAAACCGGTCCGGTGAAATACCCGACCAAATATCTGCGGGTGGTCGGCGGCACCACCTGGCACTTCGGTTCCGCCCTGTGGCGGATGATCCCCAACGACTTCCGGCTGCAAAGTCTGTATGGCCGTGGTCGTGACTGGCCGTTTGGTTATGACGAGCTGGAAAGCTGGTACGGCAAAGCGGAAGCGGAACTCGGGGTTTCCGGCATGGATGGCCAGGATGAGAGTGGCCACGGAGGCCAGGCCTGGCCGCCGCGCTCCACGCCTTTTCCGATGGTCGGTCTGGAGCCGAGCTACCTGTTCAAGCGCCTGTCGGAACTGTTAGGCAACGGCGGTTACCACCCGGTGATGGAGCCGAACGGACGGGCCACGCGTCCTTACGGTAAGCGTCCGGTCTGTGCCGGGAATAACAACTGCAACCCGGTCTGTCCGATTGGCGCCAAATATGATGGCTCAATGCACATCGACGAGGCCGAACGGCATGGCGCACAGCTGCTGGATAATTCGGTGGTGTATCGTATCGAGGCCGATGATGCCGGGAAAATCACCGGCATCTGGTACAAGAAGCCGGACGGTTCTGAGCATCATCTGAGCGCCAATTATTTTGTGCTGGCGGCATATGGCATCGAGTCGCCCAAGCTGCTGCTGATGTCCACCTCCGAACGTTATCCGAACGGCATCGCCAACGGTTCCGATCAGGTCGGCCGCAACCTGATGGGCCATACCGGGATCAGCATGAACGTGATGATGAAAGAGGACGTCTGGCCGGGTCAGGGACCGACCGAGCTGCTGGTGTACCTGAATAACCGCGATGGCGCGTTCAGGAAGGATTTCCCCAGCTATAAGATCAAGGTGCGCAATACCGTGCCGACCGCGGACTATGCCGCCGGGTTGATTAAAAAAGGCGTGCTGGGCTCGAAGCTGGATCAACAGCTGAAAACCCTGTCAGCGCGGTCGCTGAACTTTGCCATCGATTTTGAAACGCTGCCGCTGGCCGAAAACCGCATTGTGCCCAGCAAAACCAAAAAGGATGCGATTGGCCTGCCGCTGCCGGAGATTTACTACAGCGTCACCGATTACTGGCATGCCGGCAAAGCCGAGGGGTTAAAAGATTTCGATAATTTCGCCCGTCTGCTGAATGCCGACGTGTCGAAAATCGATACCGGCTATCAGGATCGTCAGCACATTATGGGCACCACCATTATGGGCAACGATGCCAACACCTCGGTGGTCGACAGCAACTGCCAGACCCACGACCACCCTAACCTGTTTATCGCCGGGACCAGCGTGATGCCATCGGCCTCCTGCATGAACCCGACGCTGACCGGCGCGGCGTTAAGCCTGCGGCTGGCGGATCATTTGCTGAAGGTAGTGAAGGTGTAAGGTTTCGCGCATAAAAAAACCACTCCGCTATGGAGTGGTTTTTCTGTTTAAGCAGAAGAGTCTCAGGCTTCCGACTTCGCGCCCATCTGCTGGCCGCTCTCGACGGTGCGGGATGGCCATTTACGGAACATCGCAACGGTACCCACCAGCGCAGCAATGGCCGGAATGGCGGCAATGTAGCCAACCGAGGACACGCTCAGATCCATGCTCACCTTGTTCCCCAGCAATGCGCCCGCACCGATACCAATATTGACGATACCGGAGTACAACGCCATCGCCACATCGGTGGCATCCGGTGCCAGCGTCAGCACCTTCATTTGCAGGCTCATGCCGACAATCATAAAGGCCATGCCCCACAGCATCGAGACCGCAATGGTGCCATATTCGCTGACCGACACCGCCAGCAGGATCAGCAGGCAGACCGAAATCACCCCAATCGACACCGTCAGCATCTGCGCAGGACGCTGATCGCCCATCCGGCTGAAGATGACGCTGCCGGCAATACCGGCGATGCCAATCAGGAACAGCAGCAGCGTGGCAAAGCCTTCGGTGAAACCGGCCACCTGCACCACAAAGGATTCGATATAGGTAAAAGCGGTGAAATGGGCGGTGACAATCGCCACCGTCACCGCGTACAGGCTCATCAGTGCCGGACGACGCAGCAGCGTCGGCAGGTTTTTCACCGAACCGCCTTGCTCAGACTTCACTGACGGCATCACGCGGATAATCATCCACAACAGTACCAACGCGGCGGCACCGATGATCAGGAAGGTATAACGCCAGCCGGCAAACTGGCCGATCACGCGCCCTAACGGCAGGCCGAGTACCGACGCTAACGCGGTCGCCATCGCCAGCAGGCTTAACGCCTGAGCCCGTTTACCGGCCGGTGCCAGTCGCACCGCCAGCGACGCGGTGATCGACCAGAACAAGGCATGCGCCAGCGCCACGCCCGCGCGGCTGATCAGCAGCACGTCAAAATTCCAGGCAAAAAACGACAGCAAATGGCTGCCGGCGAACAGGATAAACAGCACGATCAGCAGCGTGCGGCGATTCACCTGGCTGGTGGCCAGCATCAGCGGCAGCGACATTAACGCCACTATCCAGGCGTAGACGGTCATCATTATGCCGGCTTGCGACGACGCGAGGCCGAAACTGCGGCCAATGTCAGAGAGCAAACCAACAGGGATATATTCGGTGGTGTTGAACACGAAGGCGGCAACTGCCAGAGTCAAAACCCTGGACCAGGCAACCTTGCGCGAAACGGCTAACAAATCAGACATAGCGTGCAGCTCCTGGATGAAAGAAAGACGTCCGAAAGCGCAATAGTGTAGGTCTATTTGAATTTTATTCAATAAAAGTGTGACCAATATCTCATTTTTAAGATATGAATTCTGAATAAGGCGGGGATGGTTGACCGGAAAAAGTCATCAGGCGGGTAAATCAGGGCGGAACTGGCGTTCCGCCCTCAGTGTATTACTTCAGACGGTATGCGACAACCGCATCGCCTGTTTTCGTGCCCAGTGAACCATGTCCACCCGCTGCAATAACCACGTACTGCTTGTTATCCGCGCCCATATAGGTAGACGGCGTTGCCTGACCACCGGCTGGCAGCTCGGTTTCCCACAGTAGCTTACCGGTGCTGGTGTCATACGCACGGAAGAAGTTATCTGCCGTTGCAGCATGGAATACCACATCGCCTGCTGTGGTCAGTGGACCACCGTGTGCCACCATGCCCATTGGGAAGCCAATTGGGAAGCGGCCCGGCAGGAAGGTGGTGTTCAGGTTTTTGGTGGTGCCCACGCGGCGCAGCCACTCGGTTTTACCGGTTTTCAGATCCACACCGACCATACGGCCCCACGGTGGCGCGATACACGGAATACCCAGGCTTGAGGAGAGCTGCTGGATATGGATGGCGTAGTCACCATCAAAGTTCTCGTTCCAGTAAGGCGTACCATCCTTGGTGAACAGACGCTGGGTCGCCGTTTCTGGCGTGCGTTTGATCAGGTTGTATTTGTACGCCAGACGAACAGGCGAGGCGATCAGGATCTGACGCTGCGGATCCACAGTAACGGAACCCCAGTTGAAGACACCAATGTTGCCCGGGAAGATGATCGAGCCGCCTTCCGTTGCCGGTGTCCATGGGTTGCCATCGTAACGCAGGGATTTGAAGTCGATGCGGCAGGCCATCTGATCAAACGGCGTCAGGCCCCACATGGATTTCTCACTGAGTGGGTCTGGCAGGAAGTTCAGCGAAGACACTGGCTGAGTCGGTGAATACTTCTCACCGGCAATGCCTTTGGTCGACACATCTACCTGATTGATTGGGTACACCGCTTCGCCAGTCAGACGGTTCAGCACAAACAGGTTACCGGTCTTGGTTGGCAGAATAACCACCGGCTGTTTTTTGCCCTGATAATCGATGTCCAGCAGCGACGGCTGCGAGGGATTATCACGGTCCCACAGGTCGTGTTTGGATGACTGGAAGCGCCATTTGAACTGACCGGTTTTCAGATCCAGCGCCACCAGCGTGTCACGGAATTTCTCGGTGTTGCTGTTGGCATCACGCTCAATACCCAGTTCGTCCGGGGAAGCATTACCAAACGGCACATACACCAGGCCATTCTTCATGTCAGCACTCAGCGTGCCCCAGGCAACCGGCGTATCCTGCGGATAGGTCTGGCCCGCGGCAATCGGCTGGGTGTTTTCCGGATTAGCCGGATCGAAGTTCCACACCAGACGACCGGTGATCACGTCATAGGCGCGAATAACGCCCGATGGGTTGCCGGCGTTGAAGCCGTTATCCATCACGGAACCACCAACAATCACCAGATTACCGGCAACCAGCGGTGCTGCGGTTTGCATCAGTGCATGCGGACGGATTTCGCCCATGTTGGCACGCAGATCGACCACACCGTTGTTACCGAAATCAGCACACAGCTTGCCGGTATCGGCATCCAGCGCCAGCAGTTTGGCATCGTTCGCGGCGTTGAAGATACGCTTACGGCAGATCGCTGGGGAGTTAGCCACAGCAGCTGGCTGCACGGCATTGGTGGCCGCCGCTTCTGGCGCTTCGTAGTAGCTTACGCCACGACAGGTCTGATGCTGCTGCAGATAAGAGCGATCTTTGGTTGGCTCATATTTCCACTTCAGCGCGCCCGTTTCCGGGTTCAGTGCATGCACTTCATTATGTGGCGTACAGAAGTAGATGCTGTTGTTCACTTTCAGCGGCGTAGCTTCGAACGTGTATTCGGACGCATCTTTCGCATCACGCAGGTCGCCGGTGTGGTAGGTCCACGCCACTTCCAGATTGCTGACGTTGTCAGAGGTGATTTGCTTCAGGCTGGAGAAACGCGCACCGTTGTTGGTGCCACCGTACGCGGTCCAGTCATTGCCCGCCACGTCAGTATCGGCTGGCGCACGCTGGTTAGTGATGTTCCCTTCCTTCGGATACGGATCGTAAAACATCAGGCCAATCACAATGGCAATCATGATGATAACGGTGGTGCCCAGGAACGGATGGAATTTGGCAGGGTTTGCAGGGTTCTGTGCTTTCGACAGCGGACGAACCACCCAGGGTAAGGCCAGCCAGACACCGATCAGGCCAATCAGATCGCCGCGAGGGATCCACTGCCATTTGTCGAAGCCGACTTCATAAATCATCCACGCCAGAACAATCCACATCAGGATGGCGTAAATGGTTAAGGCAATCTTTTTATTCTTGAACAGCGCAACTGCGGTAATCAGCAGTCCGATTGCCATAATGGCATAAAATGGTGAGCCGCCGATCATCAGCAACTGACCACCCATGTAAAGCATAGCGAGACCCACAATCGCTATAACGATACTCGTCAATTTGTTAATCATTTTCATCTCTCAATGTATACGAATGGATAAATATTATCCTTACGAACCCTTACAATTCGACAACACAAATTTAACTAAAAAAAAATTAGAAATAAAACCCATTTATTTAATGTATAGCAGGTTATTATTTCAGTGCGTTAGTACTTTACAGGTGCTGGAGGATCGGGGACGGAGGCAGGTTTTGGGCATAAAAAAGCCTCTTTTACAGAGGCTTATTGGACAAAATTTTGACAACACCGGCTTTAACGACCTGCTTTTAGCGGTGGTAAAGCATTTGAAGCTGTTGTTGATAGGCTAATATATCGTGTTCATTTCTAATTCTCGCAATAGCCGCATTCGCTTTCTGGTTAATCTGTTCCGGCGCGGCGAAGATCGACAGGATAATAGCCTTGAGCTGTTCGATGGTTTGCGTACGCACATAATTTCGTTCCTGAATGGATTTCACGCTGTAATCCAGATCGTCATTCAGGGTGTTAATGACCTGCCAGCCAGCCTGTTCAGGATTAATCTCCGGCAGTGCCCGGACATTGGTGGTGATAACCGGACAGCCGCAGGACTGCATTTCCAGTACCGAAAAGCCGTAGGTCTCAGCCCAGGTCGGCAACAGCCCGACATCCGCCTGCTGCAACAACTCAAGCACCCGATCGTTCGGCATAAAGCCGACATGTTCAATCCAGCTGTGGCGGGCAATAACCGATTCTGTGTAGCTGGCAAACAGCGGGTCGTCCTGATATTGGCCATGCGCGTAGTTATGTTTTTTTTCCAGGTCACCAATCAGCGTAACTTTAAGCTGCTCTGGGTTAATCAGGTTTTCTTCCACCAGTTCGCTAAAAGCACGAACCACCTCACCGCCGCCTTTACGGTAAAACTCATTACCAATAAAGACAAAATGAATCGGTTGAGCAGGATCGCGCGCTTGGCGGTGTGCCAGGGTGAGTTTTTGCGGCGGATGCATCACCACCGTTTTAGCCAGAATCGCCTTCGCAAGCTCAGGTGTGCGCTGAAACAGCTTGCTTTCCATCTTGTAAGCCGCGCCGGAAAGCGCAATCAGCGCTAAACAGTTGTCGGCGGCCAGCAGCGGCGCCAGGCGATCCAGTTCAGGAAAGTTGTCGCTTTTATCACCGCTCTTTTGCGGCAGGACCCGCGGTAATTCTGTCTCAAAGGTGGCCACCCATTTGCGATCGGTCTGCGCTACCTCGTTAAAAAGATGGAATATATCGACACTCCCCTTGTCCTGGATGCTCAAGGGTTTAAAGAGAAAATTCTTTCTTTTCTTCAAAACTTTCATATTAAGAAGATTAATATAGTAATAAACGTTTTTGGTCTTGAAGTTAATATATTCGACATTATTGTCGACGATAATTGTTCGCTTCTCAGGATAACTATCATTAGAAATGCCGACGATCATTCTGCACCTCGATTAGGTTTGCGCTTCCGGTCTTGAGAAAACAGCATTATCGGTTGCTCTCTTATATTTATCGCCATTACATCACCACAGCAATGACAAATTGTAAACATCCGTTTATTCCTATAGTTCACGCCCGTCGTTTATTCCTGACACCACTACATTACCGGGTTAATTTTGATGTGAATTCGCTAACGTTAATCTCACAAATGATTTTCTCGGCGATTGTTTTTAATAATGGTAAATAACTGAATGGGCACACGACGGGAAAGGCAGCGACAAGAGAAAATGCACCAACAAAAAAACCAATAAAAACAGATAATTGTAATTATTTCTTATGCGTTTTTTTCATATTAGCTTACCGCTTTTAAAATTACCCTCGGATTTACCTCAGGAATTACGCCCAGCGTAAGTTAAGTAAAAATATTAGCGACTATGATGCAATAGCGTTCTCCCGTGCGAATCCTCTGATTAACATTGGCCATTGGGGCAAAGAGTTGACTTATTCCACGGTAACGGGCTTGATAGAATTATTAAAACCAACGCAGCCCGATGGGAATTTCAATGAAACTATCCGTAATCATCCCTGCCTATAATGTCGCACCGTATATTGTGGAGTGCATTGATTCTCTACTTATGCAGATTGCCGCACCGAATGAATTAATCATTATTAATGATGGCTCTACCGACAATACGTTAGCGCTGGTCGAAATGCATTATCGCCACCTGAGTAACGTTAAGGTGTTTACCATTCCCAATGGTGGACTGGGCCAGGCACGTGACTATGGCATTCGCATGGCCATGGGCGAATTTGTCTTCTGTTGCGATCCCGATGATGTATTGGGTGCCGGCTTCTTTGATGAGCTTAACAGGGTGACCAATCAGCATACTGATGTGGAGATATTCTGTTTTAATTCGGTGATGTTTGATGATGATGCGGAAGCCAAAACCCAGCCTAAAATGGTCCATCAGCGCTTTGGCCTGATGCCCGCCAGGGCCGTTTTCACTTCGTTACTGGAAACCGACAGCTATACCTCGGCCACCTGGAACTATGCGCTGAAACGCGCGGTGATTATCGATAACGGCATGCGCTACAGCCGTCGCCTGCACGAAGACCATATTTTCACCGTCGAGGCCTTTCTGCGCAGCGGCAAAGCCTTCGTCAGTCGGAATGTCTATTATAAACAGCGTATAAGAAGTGGTTCCTTAACCAACAGCGCCAAAAACGACAGTTTCTATCGTCAACGTTATGATGCCTTTTTATGCTCATACAACATCCTGCTGATGCTGTTGGATCAGGATCCTGACCGCGACTATCTTAAGCGTTTGTACGCCATTCAGCAGTTCAAGCTGATGATGTATCTCTGCGCCTGGGATAATACCGCCCCGCCGCAATACCTTCTCGACGCCGTGCAGTACCTGGGACGCGACCTGAAGCCCGGCAGCCTGATCAATATGATCCTGTTAAATCATCCGGCGCTGTATGGCTCGTTAATCCGCATGAAGCTGAACCGCCGCATTGCGAAAGAAAAAAAGGTCATTCAGCGAGCGGCCTCAGGATCAGCCGCTCAGCACGGTAAAGCCCACTGATTTTTGGGGCGGCTCTAAACAGCTGCCCCGGCCCGGTTGCTATCAGAACGCTTCCCAGTTTTCACTGGCGTTTGAGGCGACGGCCATCGCCGGTTTTCTTACCGCGCGTAACGGGGCAGATTTCACTGACACCGCCTTACATTCCGCTTCCTGCGTCAGACGGAACACCGCAACGGCACTGTTAAGGTGGGCTGCCTGCTCTTCCAGCGACTGCGCGGCAGAGGACGCTTCTTCCACCAGTGCCGCATTCTGTTGCGTCACCCGATCCAGCTCTGACACCGCCAGCCCCACCTGACTGATGCCTTTGCTCTGCTCATCGGAAGCAGAAGAAATTTCGTCCATGATGTCGCGCACCTGCTTCACCGACACCACTATCGCCTGCATTGAGTCTTCGGCCTGTCCCGCCAGCTTCGAACCGTTCTGCACCCGCGCGGACGATTCGGCAATCAGGGTGTTAATGTCTTTGGCAGCGACAGCACTGCGCTGTGCCAGATTACGAACTTCTCCGGCCACCACGGCAAAACCACGACCATTTTCCCCGGCACGCGCCGCTTCAACCGCCGCATTCAGCGCCAGGATATTGGTCTGGAAGGCAATACTCTCGATCACGCCGGTGATTTCCGCGATTTTCTTCGAGCTTTCTTCCAGCCCGAAGATGGTTTTGATGACGCCATCGACGATCTCTCCACCCTTTTCTGCCGTTTCCGCCGCTGACAGCGCCAGTTTTGCCGCCTGATGCGAGTTATCGGCATTCTGCTTCACGGTAGCGGTAATCTGCTCCATGCTGGCTGCGGTTTGCTCCAGCGAGGCGGCCTGCTGTTCGGTGCGAGAAGAGAGGTCGTTGTTACCGGCGGCAATTTCACTGACGCCGGTCAGAATGCTATCGGAACTGGCGCGCACGTTACCCACGGTTTTCACCAGCGCCAGCTGCATGCCGTGCAGGCCAGACAGCAGACGCGCCATTTCGTTACGCGCGCTGCGGTCGATCTCAATTGGTTGGGTCAGGTCGCCCTGCTCGATGGCGCGAATATGGCCCAGCGCCAGGTTCAGTGGCTGAATTAACACCCGGCTCATCACCCGCCAGCACAGGCCAATAAAGAACACCACAATCAGCAGAATCGAACCGAGGAGCCACATCATGGTGGCAAATGCCTGATTACTGCGGGTCGACGCCTGTTTGGACAGCTTGCTGATCGCATCGCGCCAGTGGTTATAGTCCGCTTCCATCGCCAGCTGATCGTTGGCGATATTCAGCCCAAACAGCCCCGGCATATCGCGGTTAGCGGCAATGCCAATCAGCGTCGATAACTGCGTGGAATAGACCTGATAGGTGGCGGCTAACCGATCGTTTAACGCCGGATCCAGACCAGGAATGGCCGGGCCTGACTGGTAATCCTTAAACCAACGGTCTGCCAGCGCAATCTGTTCCTTGCCATGTTGCACCATGCCTTCGATTTTGCTACTCGATGGCCCGTCTTTTTGCAGCCAGATCAGCACGCGATTGCTGTCGGCACGCGCGGCGTTCAGCGCATACCAGGCATTGGTTAACGCCATTACCTTATCGTTTGCCGAACTGGCTGTTTCAAAACTGTCTTTATTGTCGCTAAGGGAAGAGAGGAAGAGCGCGCCTGCGATAAGCTGTAATGCGCCGAACGCAATAATGCTACACAGCAGGAAAGAGGAGGTTTTAATGCGGTTGAAAACTGACATATCAGCACCCTGTTAAATGTGACACAAATCACATTTATCGGCATGTTTACCGGTAACATTAGGGCTAGTTAAGGGTTTATTTCACCCCTTAACCGTTGATGATTGTCATGAGAGGATCAGCTGCGCTCAATCTTTTTGGCCGCTTCATCCAGCGCATCGATGATGTCATACAGCGTGGATTGGGAAAGCTCGGGATGGGACAAGCGGGTATTGAGAGCCATTTTCATATTATGAATGGCACGCTCAATTTCCGGAATGCTGCGGTTGTTAACCAGTACCGCCATTGAGGTCAGTCTGCCGATGATGGCTTGCAGGCTATCCTTAGCCTGCTCAAGCTGACGCCCCCCTTCCTTCTCCAGACCATACGCCTTGCGCGCGGCCTGCGGATCCTTAACCCGAATGCAGTCCATCTCTTCCAGCAGCGTCAGATTGGGATAGATGATGCCCGGGCTGGGCGAATACTCGCCTTTCGACAGCTCCTCAATCGACTTTATCAGCTCGTAGCCATGCGCCGCACCCTGCGCGATAAAGTGCAGGATCAGCAGCCGGATATCGCTGGCATCCAGCATTTTTTCGCGCCGTTTTCTGCGCACTTTGGCGCAGGCTTCCTGCTGGGCCGGATCCTGGGGCGATTGCGGGGAGAGTTTCATGCGCTTATTTCTGATGCCAGTAAGCGACCGCGCGCACAAAGTCGGCTTCTCTTTGCCGTTGGCCGGTAAAGTAATCGCTCAGCAGTTTGACGGCGGCGCCCTCACCGGTCAGCCAGATAAAATAGTCTTCATCTGGCAAAGCGATCCGATCCAGCTTGCCGATCAAATCCGTGGCGGTTGCGGTATTCATGTTGCCGCTGCCTAACCAGCAGACGTCAACCCCGTCCAACTCTGGCAAGTAGGCTTTGCCGGTGGCTTCATCAGCCCAGGCAAAAAGCGTAATCTTGCTGCCAGTCATCGTTGCCAGACGGCGCTTGAAGGCGGGAAGCCCGGTTTCATCGCAGACATAGAGCTGGAAATCATAATCCTCTGGCACCACCAGCGAACCGCGTGGGCCGCCAACCGCCAGCTTGTCGCCCGGTTGCGCTTTCGCCGCCCAGTCGCTGGCCACGCCGGACTGATGAAGATAGAAATCCAGCGTCAGCGAGGACTGGCCATCAAAGAACAGCGGCGTGTAATCACGCGCAACCGGCCGGACGCCATCTTTCCACACCACGCCATCTTCGGTGATTTCCGGCAGGTGAAACTCACCGGTTTTAGGATCGGGGAAAAAGACTTTGATGTGATCGTCAAAACCTTGTGAGGTGAAGCCTTCAAGGGCTTCGCCACCAAATTTGATGCGGTAGAAGTTGCCGGCAATCAATTCCTTCGACACCACTTCTAATGGGCGAAAACGCAGTTCATTTCTTACGCGGCGCGGGATGCGACGACTTTTTTCAGCGAACTCAGACAAGATCATTCTCCCAAATGGGGTGGCGAACCCGTAATTACGCGCCAACTGGCTTGGGTTAAAATATATCTATGATATATCTTGAATACAAGCTAATTCGCTCACGCTGTGCACGGGCCGCCTGAAGACCCACCTGCATACCTTATTTTTTTTATGATTATTATCAAATATTTATATAACTAAAAGGGTGTATTTTAGGTTAAGCCAGAAATGAGATAGGATGAAAACTCGTCAATCTCACCCGCAAGGATTAGCCGGTGCCGTATGTTTTCACTCTATAGATATAGCGATATCGAATGGGAGTTAACCCCTGAGGATTATCCTTTCGTTTTGTCGCCTGACAGAGCAATGGATCGGGTAAAGAAGCATTACGACCTTGAACCAAGCCACTACAGCCATTTCGGAGCCTTCGAATTACCAACGCGTTTATTTTCTAACCCGCAAACCTGGCAACGCGCTCAAGCGGGTTATGCCGATCGGGTTTACGATATGGTCAAAGATTCTCTTCAGATAGGCTGGCTGATTGGCATTGACCCTATAAGACATTCTTAAGGAGCGTAAATAATGGAATTCACTGCATATGAAGCTTGGGTTGCCACACTCGGAGAAGCGCTTAGCGAACTGGCTCTGGACGCTAAGGTTCAACAGGTTGCTTCGGCAGGCACCAGTAGTGAGGGTTTTCAGACCGGTTATCTGTCCGCATTCCATAGGGTTATCACGCTGGTGCAACAACAAGACGATATTTATGATATCGACCTGCAGAAAATTGGTTTAGATAAAATCAAAGAGTCTGACCTGATTTGATCCCTCAGGCTGAGCATCAGACCATCGACAGCGAGGCCTGCGGGTAAAACAGCCAGGTGATAACACGTGAATTCAGCCACTAAAAAAGCCGGGGATTAGCTCCACCGGCTGATATAAATTCAGAAAATCGACCCGCGCTGCACGGGCCGCCAGGAGTCAGGGTTTAGCCGCCGCCGTCACCCGCCAGACCACATTCCCGGCATCATCCGCAATCAGTAAGCCGCCCTGCCGATCCATGGTTAGCCCGACGGGAAGGCCGCGCACCTCTTTCTGGTCATCGGTCAGGAATCCGGTTACCACCGGCTTAGGTTGCCCTGTCGGCTTGCCGTCCTTGAAGGCTACCCAGACAACCTGATAACCATTCAACGGTTTTCGGTTCCAACTGCCGTGTTCACTGATAAAGGCACCGCCGCGATAGTCCGCCAGGTTGTTGCCCTGGTAGAACCATAATCCGAGTGGGGCCACATGCGAACTCAGGGCATAATCAGGCTTAAGCGCTTTGGCGACCAAATCCGGACGCTGAGGGCTAACGCGTTGATCGAGATGCTGGCCGTAATAACTGTAAGGCCAGCCGTAGAAACCGCCCTCCTGCACTGAGGTCATATAGTCCGGCACTAAATCGGCACCAATTTCGTCACGTTCGTTGACGATCGCCCATAATTCACCCGTTTGCGGTTCCCATTGCAGACCGGTCGGATTACGCAATCCGCTGGCGTAAATTCGGCTGGCACCGGATGCGACGTCCACTTCCAGAATGTCTGCACGGCGATATTCAGCCCCAATGCCATTTTCGGTAATGTTGCTGTTGGAGCCGATCCCCGCATACAGCTTACTGCCGTCCGGGCTGGCCAGCAGCGACTTGGTCCAGTGATGGTTGATTGGTCCGCCAGGCAGTTCGGTCAGCTCGGTGCCCGCATCAGTAATCTTCGTCTCGCCGCTTTTATACGGATATTTTCGAATTGCATCGGCGTTGGCGACATACAGGTTGTCACCAATCAGCTGGATACCAAATGGGGAATAGAGCCCCTGAAGGAAAACGTGTTTTTCCCAGGTTTTGCCGTCGCCGTTGCTGTTTCTGAGCAGCGTGATCCGGTTGCCGCCCGCGCCGCCTTTGCCGGAGGCATTTTTAATGAGGCCGGTGATCAGCTGTTTTGGCTGGGTGGTCGGCGCTTTTGGCCCACTGCCTTCAACCACCAGAATATCGCCGTTCGGCAAAGTATAAAGCTGCCGTGGATGTTGCAGGCCGTCGGCAATTTTCTCGATGTTCAGCCCTTCCGCCACCTTCGGCTTTTCGCCCTCTTTCCACGCGGCACCCGCAGGCACCTGCATCGGCGGGATCAGGAAGTTTTTGGCTGCAGGAAGTTCAGGATTTGCCCCGGTCTGCCGGGCTGGATCGATTTTCGCGCCATCATCACAGCCTGAAATGACCAGCGTAATTGAAACGGCCAGCAACGAGAGGATCAGTGATTTAGGGATCATAAAACCTCCTGAGTGCGGGTACGCAAAGCCAGCTGAACATTCGCAAACAGCAGCAGTAGCACCACCAGCGTGGAAAGGATTGCGCCAGTCGGCACGACGGCAAAGGCATCACGGCTGTGAACAAAGGCGTTGAATACCGCCAGCACAATCGCCAGCAGCCAGGCCCAGAAATGAATTTTGATTGCCGATCCCTGCGGATAGGAGTGCCCCACCCACACCTGAACCAGATTGATCAGACGGGGGATAATGGCGATCACCAGACCAATAGCGATCAGCCAGCTGGCGGCTCGGGTCCAGACGATCTCCGTGCTGTAGATATAAATAATATCGAACATCCAGGCGGCAACAAAAAAGCCAAGAGGTACGGGATTCAACAGCGAATAAAGGGCAACAGCCAGGGCGGAATTACGGGATGGTGCATGAGATGACATTCACAGGCTCCTTTTACAAAATGCGCACGGCGAAGGGAAAAGCCGACGTGCCCGACTGTAAAAGGTTAGTTAACATAATGACTTTGTGTTTGTAAATGTGACATTAAGTGATTAAAACGCCGAAAAAAAGCCGATGAACGGGCATCCACCGGCTTACATCACGTTAACAAATGGAGTTACGCTTCCTGCCACACCGTCTGCGCATTGGTGAACTCGCGGATGCCGAAGTGGGACAGCTCACGACCAAAGCCGCTGTGCTTTACGCCACCAATTGGCACTCGGGGATCCGAGAAGCTTGGTGAGTTGATAAATACGCCGCCAGTTTCAATCTGGCCCGCCAGCTCGCGTGCTTTTTCCAAATCCTTGCTCCACAGGCTGCCGCCCAGGCCGAACTCAGAGTCATTGGCCATCGCAATAGCATCAGCGGCGTCTTTGGCCACAATCAGCGAGGCGACCGGGCCAAACAATTCCTGCTTAAAGCTGGTCATGCCCGGCTTGACGTTGCTTAACACGGTCGGCGCATAGAAGTTGGCCTCGCCTGGGATCACATGGCCACCTAACAGGCACTCCGCCCCTTCTTTCAGCGTTGCCTGCACCTGAGAATCCAGCTCATCACGCAGATCGAAGCGCGCCATTGGACCGATAAAGGTCTCTTCTTCACGCGGATCGCCCACTTTCATCGCTTTTACCGCTTCGACAAACTTGTCACGGAACTCCTCGAATACCGCAGATTCAACGATGATGCGTTTCGCGGCAATACAGATTTGTCCGCTGTTGGCAAAACGGCCTGAAATTGCCCCTTTTACGGCCGCATCGATGTCGGCATCGGCCAGCACAATAAAGGCATCGGCACCGCCCAGCTCCAGCACGCTTTTCTTGATTGCCGCACCCGCCAGACCGGCAATTGCCGCACCCGCCCGCACGCTGCCCGTTAAGGTCACCGCAGCAATTCGGCGATCGTTAATGATTTTAGCCACCGCGTCGTTATCGGCATTCACCACGTTAAACAAGCCTTCCGGCACGCCGGCTTCCGTCAGCACGGATTGCAGCAGCAGCGCGGCGCCCATCACGTTTGGCGCAGGTTTCAACAGGTAGCTGTTGCCCGCCAGGATGATAGGGACCGCGCCGCGCAGGACTTGCCAGACCGGGAAGTTCCACGGCATTACGGCGAGAATCGGGCCCAGCGGCAGATATTGTACAAAGGCTTTATTGTTCTCAACCAGCGTCGGCTCAGGGTTGAGGAATTCCGGGCCCTGCTCGGCATACCATTCGCATAGACGCGCGCTTTTTTCGACTTCAGCCAGACCTTGCGTCACCGGCTTACCCATTTCATCGGTCATCATCTCTGCCAGCTCGCGGGCGTGTTGACGCAGGCCGCCAGCGATATTCCGCAACAGCGCGGTGCGGGCGGAGATATCGGTGACACGCCAGTCCTGGAAAGCGGACCAGGTCTGCTGCAGCGCCGTATCGACATCGTCTGCGGTGGCAAAAGGCGTGTTACGTGACACATCGCCGGTGAAGGGATTGCGTGAAACTGCACCTGTTGTTGCGTTCATAAAATTCTCCTGATCCGTGGGCAACATTGCCCGAAGCAAAGGGATTAACGTTGATGCAATCATCATAGGCTTGCGGAGCTTTCTTTAAAAATGAATAATAATGAAAATATCTTACTCATATCGAGAATGTTATGGATCTGACCCAGCTGGAAGTGTTCCGCGCCATCGCGGAGGAAGGGAGCGTTACCGCTGCCGCTGAGCGACTGCATCGCGTGCCGTCGAATATCTCCACGCGATTACGCCAGCTGGAGGACGAACTCGGGGTAATGCTGTTCAGCCGCGAGAAGTTACGCCTGCATATTACTGATGCGGGCAGAACCTTGCTGGATTACGCCATCCGCATTCTTGCCCTGACGGAGGAAGCCCGTGAGCGGGTCTCCAGTCAGCATCCCGCCGGGATTTTCACCCTTGGCGCCATCGAAAGCACCGCCGCCGTTCGCCTTCCTCCGCTGATCGCCCGCTATCATCAGGCGTGGCCAGGGGTGGAACTGGATCTCTCTACCGGTCCGTCTGGCGATATGACCGATGGCCTGCTGTCTGGCCGATTCAGCGCGGTGTTTATTGATGGCCCGCCGAAGCACCCACAGCTGGAAGGCGTTGCGGCCTTCGCCGAAGAGATGGTACTGATCTCCTCCCTTAATCATCCGCCGGTGAGCCGCGCAGCCGATATCAACGGCTCGACGATCTATGCTTTTCGCGCCAACTGCTCTTACCGACGGCTGTTTGAAAACTGGTTTGCACTGGATAACGCCGCACCGGGCAAGATTTTCGAGATGGAGTCTTATCATGGCATCGTGGCGTGCGTCAGTGCCGGTGCCGGCCTGGCGATGATCCCGAAAAGTATGCTGGAGAATATGCCAGGCAGAGACAGCGTGATGGCCTGGCCAGTGGCCGACGATCGCGGGCTTCTGGATATCTGGCTGATCTGGCGAAAAGGCAATGGCTCGGCAAACCTGAAGGCGATGGCGAGCATGCTTGAAATCGATCGGGAAGTGCTTACGCGGGCAAACCAATAAGCCAAAAAAAAAGCCTGTCCGAAGACAGGCTTTTTTATGCATGCAGAACAGGAATTACATCTGCACCAGATTTTTGATCTTAACGTCTGGGTTAACGTCAGCATCGTAATCCACGCCCGGCAGGCCGAAACCGAACAGGTGCATGAATTCGGTTTTGTAGCCCACAAAATCAGAGATTTCGTTCAGGTTTTCGTTGGTCACCGTTGGCCACAGTTTTACCACTTCATCCTGCACTTCTGGCGTCAGCTCTTTGTAGTCCGCGCGCAGACGGCCGACGTCATCCAGAATTGGCGATGCGCCGTACAGACTGTCCTTGAACAGGCCGTAAACCTGCTCAATGCACCCTTCGTGCGTACCCTTCTCTTTCATCACTTTAAACAGCAATGACAGATACAGCGGCATCACTGGGATCGCAGAACTCGCCTGAGTCACCACCGCTTTCAGCACGGAAACGCGCGCGTCGCCGCCTTTTTCCGCCAGGGTGTCACGAATAGTCAGAACGCGCTTGTCCAGATCCTTCTTCGCTTCACCGATGGAGCCGTTCCAGTAAATGTCATGGGTGATCTGCTCGCCGAGGTAGGTGAAGGCGGTGGTCTTCGCGCCATCAGCCAGCACGCCAGCTGCTTTCAGATCGTCAATCCACATCTGCCAGTCTTCACCACCCATAACCGCAACAGTGCCGTCGATCTCTTCCTGCGTTGCGGGTTCCAGCGTGATGTCGGAGATGGTTTCTTTGTCGGTGTTCAGGCCGCGCGTGGTCAGGGTCTTACCCACTGGCTTCAGCGTTGAGTTGAACACTTCACCGGTTTTAGGGTGAGTACGACGTGGAGACGCCAGGCTGTAAACCACCAGGTCAACCTGACCCAGGTCCTGTTTGATCAGCTCAATGGTCTTCTGCTTCACGGCGTCAGAGTAAGCGTCGCCGTTGATGCTTTTTGCATACAGGCCTTTCGCTTCAGCCAGCTCTTCAAACGCGGCAGAGTTGTACCAGCCAGCGGTAGCCGGTTTGGTTTCTTCGCCTGCACGTTCAAAGAACACGCCCAGCGTATCGGCTTCGCAACCGAACGCCGCAGAGATACGGGCAGCAAGGCCGTAACCGGTTGAAGCACCAATCACCAGTACCTTTTTCGGACCATTGGCAATTTTGCCGTGGCTGGTCACGTACTCGATTTGTTTTTCAACGTTAGCTTTGCAACCCGCCGGATGGGCAGTAACACAGATAAAGCCACGGATGCGTGGTTTAATAATCATGTCGACCTCAATTGATACTGTCACAGTAAATATGGGCAGTAGAATACCCGCTTGTGCCGGTTCAGGCAAAGCTATCGGCGAAAGGATCGCGTTTAGCCCCGTCATTTGCTCACTCTTCATGCAGCAAATATTCAACGATAGGTGACGACAAGCGTATAGCAAAGGATAAAGACACATTATGGAAGAAGATAAAAAGTCAGGGAGGCCCGAAGGCCTCCCTGAAATGACGGACTAACGTGACGCTAACAGATTACGGGTTAACGTGGCACCAGTTGCGTAATTCGTTGATGCCGCCGTCCGGCGAGGTATAACCAATACACCCGAGGATGCTGTCGAACAGCTTCTCGTGGAACACCGGGGTTTTATCCTTCGCCAGCTTTTTCAACTGCTGGAAGGCTGTGGCGTTGTCAGGCTGCTGCAGGAACTTATCCGACGCCCAAACCATAATCGGAACGCTGCGCTGTGCCATCGGCGCGACATCACGCGGTGTGCCATGGAAGTGCATGTTTTTCGAAATAGATTCGCCGTGATCCGAGGCATAAAACACAATCGCGTTTTTGTCCCGCAGCTGGTTAAACACCTGTTCCAGTACGTGGTCGGTGTACAGCAGGCTGTTATCGTAGGAATTGACCATTTCTTCGGTAGAACACTGGTCATCAATGCCCTGGCACTCCGGCTTGTAGCGGGCGAACGAGCGTGGATAGCGTTCGGTATAGAGATAGTGCGAGCCTTTGGTGTGCAGGATCACCAGGTGTTTGCCCTGCGGATGGCGATCGATGGAGTCTTTTAACTCATTAACCAGCGCCATATCATCAATCGGCTTGCCGACGTTACGCTTCTCAGACTGGATGGTTTCGCGCAGCGCATAATCATCCGCCATCACTTTGTTGTAGAACCATGCCTCGCTCTGCATTGAGAACAGTTCTGACGAGAAGCCCTGCTTTTTCAATACCGAGAACACGTTCATCTCTTTAAGCGTACGCTGAGGTGCCTCAGACGCGCCGCCTTCCCGGACAAACATACAGCGCAGCGAGAGTTTGGTTGAGGTATCGCAGGAATAGCCCTGCAATGCCGCCAGATTCGGCTCTTTATCCAGATTTGGCGTGTTATCCCGGTCGTAGCCGTAAAGCCCCATATGATCGCGACGGGCACTTTCACCAATCACAAACACCACGTAAAGATCCTTCACGTCCTTCGGCGGCGTATAGGTGAAGTGGGCCGCAGGGTCGAACAGATTGCGGCTGTCCTCGGCCTGGCTCCAGCTGCTGTAGGCCAGCAACCCCATACCCGAAAGCCAGTTGGACGGGGAGTAGGTTCCGGCAACCACGCCGCCATAGCTGGCCATCATGCGGTTGTTTTGTTTATCCTGCTGATCCTGGTGGTCACCCATCACTTTCAGCGGTACCCAGCAACAGGCAGCTGCGGCCAGCATCACCCCAGCCCGGCGCAGAAACGCCTTGCCGTTTTTAATGCGCAACGAGGCTTCCGGCATCGGCGTCAGCCATAACATCAATATCGGCAAGACGCTCACCAGTACCACCCACACCATAAAGTGCCAGCCAACGGACTCTTTCGAAAGGTCCAGGCTGTCGGTAGCCATCACCGAGGCGATAATGCCGTAGCCGATATCAACATTGAAGAAGATCATGTAATAGCTGGCAGCCACCGAGAACACCACCAGCAGCGTGGTCAGTATTCTGAACAGCCAGCGCCCGGTCATTGATAACAGCAAGGTGGTAAACAGGACCAGCATAAACGCGGCCACCAGCTCGATGCCGGTCGACAAAATGGCGTCATGTTGCAGCTGGTGAAAACGGCGGAAAAAGATCGGTAGGTTAAGCAGGATCCCAATGTATAAAGCAATAAAACAACAGACCCGGTGCTGGGTCAGAAAATGCAGTTTTTTCATCTGGTTCTTCATTAATGCTGGTGAATGTCATGCCAGGAACAGAGCGTAAGTGTTCTGAAAACTGCCACAGAAATGCGTTAGCAGAATGTCAGACAAAGTAAAGAAGGCGGAGTTTAACGCAGCGGCAAAAAAATGGCTGTTATAATGTAACAAGAAATGTGTCATTACTTGAGTCATTCGCGGTCCTGGCCCTTCTCCAACAAAGTGTTCTCTATGCCCTTCCCTCAAATTGCATAATTTGATCGCATTCAAAGTTCTGATAAATAAAGCCAAAGCGGCGACTATGCACTTTTACTGCATAACTATGAGAATAATTCTCACCTTCTCGGTTTAACTGCCCTGACGGGTAAGTATTTATTCGCTTCAGCCCTACCAAATCCGGCCTCAACCACAAATTTCACACTAAATTAACGATTTGGAAACGTCGTTTTAGTGGTAGATTCTCTCGCGAAGAAGTCGTATCAACTAACCACTTGCTGGTTTCGCAGTACATATAACTAATTAATGAAAGGTTTGTTATGGATAAGCTATCTTACGTTTCAGAAGGCAGCACAACGGCCTGGTCTACCTACCTGCAGCAAATCGACCGCGTCGCCCCTTACCTCGGCGACCTCACCCGCTGGATTGATACCCTCCGCCACCCTAAACGCGCGCTGATCGTCGATATCCCGCTGCAGATGGACGATGGCAGCATCCGTCACTTCGAAGGTTTTCGCGTGCAGCACAACCTTTCCCGCGGACCAGGCAAAGGCGGCGTGCGTTATCACCCTAACGTCGATTTGAATGAAGTGATGGCGCTGTCAGCGTGGATGACCATTAAGTGTGCTGCGGTAAACCTGCCTTATGGCGGTGCCAAAGGCGGCATTCGTGTCGATCCTTTTAAACTGTCTGAAGGTGAGCTGGAACGTCTGACCCGTCGCTATACCAGCGAAATCGGGCTGATCATTGGGCCGCAGAAAGACATTCCTGCGCCGGATGTCGGCACCAACGCCAAAGTGATGGCGTGGATGATGGATACCTATTCCATGAATCACGGCACCACCATTACCGGGGTTGTCACCGGCAAACCGATCCACCTTGGCGGTTCGTTAGGCCGCGAAAAGGCCACCGGCCGTGGTGTGTATATTACCGGCCGTGAAGTTGCCCGCCGTTCCGGCATCGAAATTGAAGGGGCGAAAATCGCCGTTCAGGGTTTTGGTAACGTTGGCAGTGAAGCTGCGCGTCTGTTCGTGGCGGCGGGTGCGCGTGTGGTGGTCATTCAGGATCACTCCGCGACCTTGTTCAACGCCAATGGCATCGATTTAACCGCACTGAGCGAGTGGCAGGCCAGCAACAAAAACATTGCGGGCTTCCCGGGCGCGGAAGAAATTGCCAGCGAAGCGTTCTGGTCCACGCAAATGGATATTCTGATCCCTGCCGCGCTGGAAGGACAGATCACCCGCGAGCGCGCTGAGATCCTCAGCTGTAAGCTGGTGCTGGAAGGCGCTAACGGCCCGACCTATCCGGATGCGGACGATATGCTGACCTCACGCGGCGTCACCGTGGTGCCGGATGTCATCTGTAACGCCGGCGGCGTCACGGTCAGTTACTTCGAATGGGTGCAGGATATGGCCAGCTTCTTCTGGAGCGAAAGTGAGATCAACGATCGCATGGATAAAATCATGACCGAAGCGATGATCCACGTCTGGGATAAAGCCAGCGAGAAATCGTGCAGCCTGCGTACCGCTGCCTATATCGTCGCCTGCGAACGCATTCTGATGGCCCGTAAAGACCGGGGAATTTACCCAGGTTAAGCCGTAAAGGGCGGAGTCATCCGCCCTGTTTACTTACTCGAAGTTCACCCACACCGCGCCGCTGTCCGCCGAGCGCACGCAGTTCTCCACCCAACGCACGCCGTCCAGCCCCGCATCAATACCCGGATAGACCATTTCAGCCAACGCCGCCTCATCCCCACGCTGTTTCGCATCGATGGCGACGGCAAACTTCAGATAGATATTCGACCAGGATTCAATCAGGCCTTCGGTGTGCAACGCGCCGAGACGATCGTCGGCTAAAGCCGATTCATCCAGATACGGCATCCCGTGGTGCATCACCTGGTTTGGCTGACCCTGAACTTCATACACCAGTTCGTTTGGCTGGTAATCGCCCCACTGCAGGCTGGCCTTCGATCCCACCACGCGAATAAACTGGCTGTTCATCGAACCGGCGTTAATCGCCGAGGTCCACAAGCGGCCGACCGCGCCACCGTGATAATGCATCAGCACCATGGCGTTATCCTCCAGCGGCGCGCGGGAGGGGATAAAGCTCTGGCGGTCGCACAGCAACGATTGCAGCTTTAGCTCCGGCAGCACCAGCTGGGAGATATAGAAGGTATGGGTGGAGAGATCCCCCAACACAAAACTTGGCCCGGCAATCTTCGGATCGACCCGCCATTTCTGCGCATCGGAGAATTTGTCGGCGCTGTCATTGGCACTGAAACCGTGGGTATATTGCAATTCCACCATGCGCACGTCGCCAATATCACCCTGCGCGATCATCTTGCGCATTTGCAGCAGCATCTGATGGCCTGAATAGCCGTAGGTGACGCCAACGATTAGCCCTTTCTCTTCAGCCAGCTGCTTCACTTCTTTTACTTCGGCACTGGTAAAGAATAGCGGCTTTTCACAAATCACATGCAGCCCGGCATTCAGCGCGGCTTTGGTGATCTCGTAATGCGTGCCGTTTGGCGTGGCGATGGTCACCACTTCAATGCCATCGGCGCGCTTCGCCTCTTCGGCAAACATTTGCGGGTAGCTGTCATAACAACGGCTGGCGTCCACGCCAATGTTGACGCCGAAATCACGGCCGCGCGGCGCATCAATATCAAATGCGCCAGCGACCAGCTGATACGCGGTGTTATCACGCAGCGCACCGCAGCGGTGTTTGTACCCGACCTGGCTTAATCTGCCACCGCCAACCATTGCCCAGCGCAGCGGACGGGCGATTTTCTTCTCTCCATTCAACATAACGACCTCTTTTATCGGGTTTATACAGGGTAAGTGGCTCTCGGCTGATTTTTGCAACCGGGTGCAAAACGGGCAATGCAACCGGGTGCGAAATGGATTACTCAGCGGAGATAACGGCCCAACTTTCTGGGAGGATGGGAAAGAAGTAAACGGCAGAATGATGATTTCACAGCCCCGATCACAGTAATCAACTATTTTGCACCCGGGTGCATAAAGCGGATCGTATTGTGCATTACACTGGTGTCCTGGTAGTAAATGAGAAGAGACAATGAGCGAAAAAATGCCACCACAGCCTCCTGCACGTAAGGTCACCGCCAGCGATGTGGCGAAACGCGCCGGCGTGTCGAAATGGACCGTATCACGGGCATTCACCGATGGCGCGTCGATCTCTGAACCCGCCATGGAGCGGGTGCAGCAGGCAGCGAAAGAACTGGGTTACCGCCCTAACCTGCTGGCGCGCAGTTTGTCGAAGCGAAGCTCGCATCTGATCGGCGTGGTGGTCGATGAAATGCTCAATCCCAACCTGCTGACCTTGCTGGATCAGGTGACTCAGCAGCTGCAGCTGCGGGGGTATATGGCGCTGTTAATCAATATCAGCGCGCAAAAAAGCGAAGAAGCGGTGCTGACGCTGGCCGATCAGCTGCAGGTCGATGGCTTACTGTTTCTCGGCACGCTGTTGAGCGATGAGCTGATCGCTCTCGCCCGCGATATTCACCGCATCCCTCTGGTGCAACTGTGCCGCAACGATGACAACCCCTACATCCAGATAATCAACACCGATGGCTATCAGGCTGGCTATCAAACCGCCGACCTGCTCCATCAGCAAGGTTACCAGCGCTTTAGCTACATGAAAGGCCCGGATACCGAATCCACGCAGCTGTTGCGTTATGAAGGCTATCGCGATCGGCTGGTAGAACTTGGCGTGACCGAAGCCGGGATTACGCTGCTGAAGGCCAACCATTACAACCATGCCAGCGGCTATAACGCTTATCGTCAATATCTGACATCAACCCCGCAACAGGCCTGGGCGGAGGCGATGTTCTGCGAGAACGATATCCTTGCCATTGGCGTGCTGGATGCGCTGGCCAGCACCGCGCCTGAACATCACTTAGGCATCGTCGGTTATGACAATATCGAGCTGGCAGGCTCAAGCCGCTATCAACTGACAACCTACGCTCAGCCGTTGAGCGATATGTTGCAGGAAGCGGTTTACCGTCTGACCGCGCCGGAAAGCGAGCCACGGCAATACCAGCATCACGACCAGCTTCAGCTCAGACGTTCACATCTGCGCTAGGCAAGAGGCTCCGGTCACCCAACAAATCTATCATTTTCTATCAAACTATCATCATAACCTATCAAGTTATGACGAACTTCAAAGAATTAATATTTCATTTATTCTTTAAATGGAATATTGATACCTTATCAAATAGGCTCGTTTCATTAAGACTCTTTTCCTTACAGGACAGAATAATGACACGAACCTATTCAATCGCTAATGCACCCTGCAGCTGGGGCGTCGACGATCCTAAAAACCCGTTCCTGCCACCATGGGAAAAAGTGCTGACCGAAGCCCGTGAAGCAGGTTACCGCAGTATCGAACTCGGTCCGTGGGGCTACCTTCCAACCGATCCTGTCGCCCTCAAACAGGCGCTGGAAAGCCATCAGCTATCGCTGGTCGCCGGTACGCTGTTTGATGACCTGATGTCAGAGGCCAACTTTAGCAAGATGGTGGAACTGACCCATGCCATCTGCGCCAATTTGCAAAAGGTTCCGGTCAGCAGTGCGGATAGCGACGTGCCACCGCCTTACCTGGTGATCATCGACTTTGGCGACGCAGATCGTGCCCGCTGTGCCGGCCAGTCGGATCGGGCCAAACGCCTGCCGGAAGCCGACTGGCAGAGAATGGTCTCCCATATCCGCGAGCTAAGCCGCATTGCCTGGCAGGAATATGGCGTGCGTCCGGTGATCCACCCCCATGCGGGCGGCTTTATCGAGTTTGGTGATGAAATCGATCGTATCGCCAGTGATATCCCGGCGGCCGAAGCGGGACTGTGCCTCGATACCGGCCACCTCTATTACGCCGGATTGGATCCGGTGAGCTGGTTACGAAAATATGCCGACCGCATCGACTATCTGCACTTTAAGGATGTGAATAAAGCGGTGTTTGAAACCGCCATCAACCAGCAGCAGGATTTCTTCAGTGCCTGTGCTGCGGGCGTGATGTGTCCTCTGGGGCGTGGAGATGTCGATTACCCAGCGGTGCGAGCGCTGCTCACCGAACTGGACTGGAAAGGTTGGATCACTATTGAGCAGGAGCGCGATCCGCGCGACGTGGCGGGCAGCTTAAAAGATGTCACCGCCAGCCTGCACTACCTGCGCAGCGTCGGTTTCTGATAAGGAGTCCAGAATGAAAAAGGCTTTACACGGTGTTTCGGTGTTGCACAGCAATGCGGTGACACAACTGCGCATCGCGCATGAAACCGGCTTTACCGCCCTTGAGCTGCTACCAGAACATCTGTTCCGTTATCTGGAGCATGGCGGCACGCTGGAACGTTATAAAGCGTTGATGCGCCAGTATGAGATCGAGATTAGCTGCATGAATGCGCTGAAAGGCATTGGTTGTCATCAGCCGGAAGCGCAGCAACAGATGCTGGTGCAGGCGGAGAAAATTTGCCATGCCGCTCAGCAGCTGGGCTGTCCGGTGGTGCAGATTATGGCGCTGAATGAAATCGACAACCTTTCTGCCGATCGGCGCAGTCAGGTGCTGACTGAGAATATCAGCCGCATTGCCAAAATTGGTCAGCGCTATGGCATCAAATTTCAAATTGAGGTGGTGGCGTTTACGCCCTTTAACAGCCTGAAACAGGGGCTGGCGATCATAGAGGCGGTTGGCGCGGATAATGTTGGTGTGGTGATCGACTTCTGGCACCTGTATGCCGGTGGCGATACCCATCCGCACGAAGTGGCCGCGCTGGATCCGGCGTTGATCTACGGCGTGCATTTTTGCGATGGACGCCGTTTGATGCCTGATGAGAAATGGGATGAACGGGTGCAGCGCGATTATCAGCCGGGAGAAGGTGACGTTGATCTGGCCAGTTGGGTGGCCGCGGTGAAAGCCAGCGGATATGACGGCGTTTGGTGTCCCGAACTGCTTAGCCCTACCCACTGGGAAGATGATTTGTGGCAGATAGCCCGGGATTCAATGAGCAGCCTCGACGCCTGGACCCGCTAAATGTGTCAGCGCACCGCCACGGCCAGCCCCGGTCGTGCCGGTGTCTGACTTTGACTCCTCAGAAGTTTTCTAAGGTCATCAGTTCAAACGGCAGATAGCGTTGCTGATTGCCGCGCGCCTGGCTGACAAAATCCTCCGCGATCGCTTCGGTGATCCCCGCTGCCAGCGTTGCCATCCGGTGCCAGATAAACACCTCAACCACCCCCTCCAGTAACGCGCGCTGTGCGCTGGCAATCGGTCCATGGCACACCACGGTCAGCAACCGGTGAGTGCGTTGCTTTTCCGCCAGCAAGGCGTTAACCACCCCTTCCACGCCGCCGCTGGGCACATACAGCGCCACCAGATCGGGATGGTTCGCCAGCAGCTCGCGCGTAGCCTGTTCAGCCAGGCGATCGTCTTCATGGCAACGCAGCGGTTCCAGAATCGTGAACCCGCTGGTTTTTTCACGGAAATAGGAGCGGAAACTGATCTCGGAGGTTTCCTGACAGAGAAAGCGGTGATCGCCCAGCAATATGCCAATCTTGCCCGGCTGTCTGCACAAACGGGATAGCGCCCAGGCCGCGGTACGCCCCGCCTTACGGTTATCGAGCCCGATGTAACCGGCGCAGCCACTGGCCGTCAGTTCGCTGAACAGGCTGTATACGCGGACACCCTTCTCCCGGGCCACACTGATGGCCTGATTCACCAGCGGATGATCGATGGCCACCAGACCAATCACATCAACCCGGTCGCTCAGGGCAACAATGGTCGCGGCAATCGCTTCAGTGGCATTGACGTTGAGGAAGATCAGTTCGGGATCGTTGGCGAGCTGAGCACAGCGCGCAGTATGCAGCAGCAGCTGTTCACTGAACTCACGGTAAAAAACCGCCCCGGAGTCGAGCAAAATATAAGTGGCGCGGCAGGATGGTGAGGGATCTGCAGAGAGGCTGATTTTGTCAGAGATAAAACCCAGCGTTCGGGCTGCCGCCAGCACGCGTTGACGGGTTGCGGCTTTGACGGGTGCCCGTTGATTGATCACCCGATCGACCGTTGCCACACCCACGCCGGCTTCTCTGGCAATATCAGTCATTGTCGGAGTTGAAGCCATGACCTGTTGCCCCTCTACGGATGGGTGATTTTATTCAGCCTGAGCGGCAGCAACGGCTGCGGCATACTGCGTTTTGAACGCCTCATTGTCTTCTGTCAGACGAATAGCGGCTTCGATCATTTCGTTCTGCATCAGTGAGGTTTGACCGCTGGTGCGCCAGTGGATATACAGTACGCACAGTGCGCCCACCTGCAACATGTCTTCTTCACTGCTGCCGTTGCCTTCAAAGCCGTACTCTTCATCCGACCAGCGATAAACGTCGGCAACAAACGGCATCTCACCGTTCTCATCCAGCGGCGGCAGCGTGGCAAACAGTTCCAGCATCTCAGGCGTGGCGATATAGCTCTGGCGGCCGACGGCATCCAACTGCTTGCCGCGCGAACGCTTGTTATTAGCCTGTTTCGCTTTGGTTTTGGCGCGTTTCGCACGCTTGTCTTGTTTATTACTCACCGGTCGTTTCTCGCATCTAAAAAAGAGCGCAATGATAGCAGACCGTCCGCCGGGACGCTGGCTACATTTTGCCGATAAATAATGAAACCAGACCTGCGGCGATTAACGGACCAACCGGCACGCCCCGGAACAGCGATACGCCAATGATGGTGCCGATCAGTAAACCGCCAACCACGCTTGGCTGGCTGCTCATCAGCGTGACGCCACGGCCGCCCACCCAGGAAACAAAGATCCCGATAGCGATAGCCAGCAGGGATTTCCAGTGCAGGAACGAATGCATCAACGTGGTGCTGGGGATGGTGCCGCTGGCAATCGGTGCCATCACGCCGATGGTCAGAATGATGATCCCCACCGTCACGCCCTGTTTTTCAATCCACGGAAAGAAGGTGTTCAGCGGCGTCATACGCACAATAATCAGCACCAGCAGCGCAATCGCCACCGTAAGGTTGTTACTAAAATAGCTGAGACCGGCCAGAACCAGCAAAATGAAGAGCGTCAGATCGAACATAAAAAATCCCTGTAGTAAGGCGTAACCTGTTGTGCCGTCAGCATAAAACACTTTCCGGCTCAGGTTGAGACTTTTTTAACGTTTCATTAACTTTGTTTCACAGCAGGATTTCGATAGCGGCCTGCAGACAGACCTGTGGCCCGGTCAGCACCGCCAGCGTGCTGTTGATATATTTCTCCGCCCCGGCCATAGAGGCCTGTGCCAGCACGATGCAGCCCAGCGAACATTCGGGGCGCTGCTGAATATAGTGGGCAATTTCGCGATGATAGCCTTCAATATCGTCATGGTTAAAGTAAGCCCAGGCGCGCGGGATCAGCTCAACGGCCAGACGCTCGCCGGGAATAAAGGCCTCGAAAAGTTGCCTGGTGTCTTCCAGCGTACTGTGCGCGGTGCAGAGCACCAGAATCGAGCCGTGATAGCGGGAGGCGACTTTAGCCAGCGTAGCATCCACGCGCAATACCGGCTTGCTGAACTGCTTTGCATCCCAGGCCACCACGCCCAGCGTGGTGCAGGTGACGATCACCGCATCGGCATGCTCGCACAGTTCCTCAATGGCCAGTCGCGTGGCGGCGGCGATGGCAGGTGTCACCTCATTAGCTTCCACCGCCTGTTCAAATAATTCCACCTCAACCCGGTGTAGCAGTTGAATATCACCAAAATCCAGCGAACGCAGAGCGGTTTCAAATACGTCGATGTTACTTCGTGCGGCATGCAGGCAGGCAATAATAGCCATGGGAGTTTCTCCGGGAGAGGGTTGCCATTACTGTGACAAAGATCGCCGAATTTGCCAACGTTTCATGCGGCATAATTGCAAACGTTTCACCCGCAACTCACCATCATGGTGCAATGCATCACAATAATGCAGGATTGCAGCGAAACTATCGTTTCACTTCTGCAAAAATCCGCCGCTGACGCCACCTGAGCGGTCATAAGAAATTGGTATAGAAATTGCTTAATAAATCTTATGACAGAAAGGAGAGACAGATGAAAGCGATTATCATTGGTGCCGGCATAGGCGGCATGTGCACAGCGATTGCCCTGGGCCGTTTTGGCATTGAGGCAGAGGTTTTTGAGGCTGTTAAAGAGATTAAGCCGGTGGGCGCTGCCATTTCAATCTGGCCGAATGGCGTTAAATGCCTGAATTTCCTTGGGATGAAAGAGCCACTGCGGATGCTGGGTGGCCCGATGCGTTCCATGGCGTATAACGACTTTCAGTCGGGCACCACGCTGACGCAGTTCAGTCTCGATCCGCTGGTGGCAGATTCCGGCGAACGCCCCTATCCGGTCGCCCGCGCCGAGTTGCAGGCGATGCTGCTGGACACTTGGGGTCGTGAAAAAGTCCAGTTTGGCAAACGCGTCGCCCGCGTGGAGCAGGATGAAAACGGCGTTACCGCCTGGTTTGAAGATGGCAGCGAAGCCCATGGCGACCTGCTGATCGCCTGTGACGGCACCCACTCGGTGGTGCGTAAATACGTGCTGGGCCGCACCGTTGAGCGGCGCTATGCCGGCTACGTCAACTGGAACGGGCTGGTGGATATTGATGAAAGCATTGCGCCGGCTGAGCAGTGGACAACCTTTGTTGGTGAAGGTAAACGCGTGTCGCTGATGCCGGTGGCCAATAACCGTTTCTACTTCTTCTTTGACGTGCCGCTACCGGCGGGATTAGCGGAAGATCGCAGCAGCGTGCGTGACGATCTCAGCCGCTACTTCAGCGGTTGGGCAGCGCCGGTGCAAAAACTGATTGGGCAGATTAACCCGGAAACCACTAACCGCGTGGAGATCCACGATATCGATCCGTTCCCGGAGCTGGTTAAAGGTCGTGTGGCGTTGCTGGGTGATGCGGCTCACAGCACCACGCCGGATATCGGTCAGGGCGGCTGTGCGGCGATGGAAGATGCGGTGGTGCTGGCGAATTGCCTGCAAACGAACGCATTAGGCATTGAAGACGCGCTGCTGCGCTATCAGTTTAAGCGTGCGGATCGGGTCAAAGATCTGGTGCTGAAAGCCCGCAAACGCTGCGACGTGACCCACGGTAAAGAGATGGACGTCACGCAACAGTGGTACGACGATCTGAAGAGCGAAACCGGTGAGCGCATTATCCATGGCATGTGCGACACCATTCAGGGTGGTCCGCTGGCCTGATAATAAAAAGGGGCGGCAAGGGAGAAACCATCCTCAGACTGTGAGAGCCGTTTCCCCTTCCCGCCCCGGTTAAACGCCGCTATCAGGCTTCTTTCAGGCCGCGATTAATCAGCATCGGTTCAATTACCGGATCCTGCCCGCGCCAGTCAGCATACAGCTGCTTCAAATCTTCGCTGTTACCTTTCGACAGGATCTTCTCACGGAAGATCTGACCGTTTTCTGCGGTTAATCCGCCCTGCTCGTTAAACCATTCGAAGCCATCGTCTGCCAGCATCTGCGTCCAGATATAGGCGTAATATCCCGCGGCATAGCCATTGCCCCAGATATGCTGGAAATAGCTTGAGCGATAGCGCGGCGGAACCTGTGGCAAATTGATGTTGTCCGCCTGTAACGCCTCCTGCTCAAACGCCGCCACGTCTGCGGGCTGATCCTCCGCGCGCAGACTGTGCCAGTGGAGATCCAGCAGCGCCGCCGCCAGCAGTTCGGTCATGTCATAGCCTTTATTAAACGTGCTGGCTTTAACAATTTTGTCGCGCAGCGCCTGCGGCATCGGCTCACCGGTTTGATAATGGCGGGCGTAATGCATAAACACTTTTTCATTGCTGGCCCAGTGTTCATTAATCTGTGACGGGAACTCGACGAAGTCCCGTGGCGTATTGGTGCCGGACAGCGTTGGATAAGTCTGTTCAGCAAACAGACCATGCAGCGTATGGCCAAATTCGTGGAACAGTGTGATCACATCATCCCAGGCGATCAGCGCCGGTTGACCTTCGGCCGGTTTGCTGTAGTTGCAGACGTTGTAAATCACCGGATGGGTGCCAAGCAGTTTCGACTGGTCGACAAAATTACTCATCCAGGCACCGCCGCCCTTGCTCTCGCGCTTAAAGAAGTCGGTGTAGAACAACGCCATCGGCAAACCATTGTTGTCGATAATTTCATATACGGTGACATCGGGATGCCATACCGGGATATCGTCGCGACGGGCAAAGGTGATACCAAACAGCTGGGTGGCGGCATAAAACACGCCGTTTTCCAGCACCGAGGTGACTTCAAAATAGGGCTTGATCTGGCTTTCATCGAGATCGTATTTCGCCCGACGAACCTGTTCGGCATAGAACAACCAGTCACAGGGCTCAAGCGCAAACCCGCCCTGCTGTTGGTCAATCACCGCCTGGATATCGGCCGCTTCGCGTTTGGCGCGCGCGGTGGCAGCGGGCACGATTGCCCGCATAAACGCCAGCGCGGCGTCCGGGGTTTTCGCCATCTGATCCTGCAACTTCCATTCGGCAAAACTACTGAAACCGAGCAGCTGCGCCTGTTGCGCGCGGACCGAGGCCAGTTTGACGATCGGTTCGCGGGTGTCATTCGCATCGCCTTTCTCGGTACGACGCCAGGCAAGATCGAATAATTTTTCGCGGGTTTGACGATCGCTCAAATCCTGTAAGACCGGCTGTTGTGTAGTGTTTTGCAACGCCAGCCACCATTGTCCCTGCAGGCCGCGTTCTGCGGCGGCCTGGGCTGCCACGGTCAGCTCGGCCTCGCTTAACCCGGCAAGGGAATCGGCGCTGCTGAGGCGTAGGCCACTGGCTTTGGTGCCGGCCAGCAGGCGATTGGTGAACTGGGTGCTCAAGGTGGCGGATTGTTGATTAAGGGCTTTTAGCGCGGTTTTTTGATCGTCGCTGAGGCTGGCACCGGCCAGCTGGAAGGTCTGCCAGACCACCTCGACCAGCCTGAGCGCTTCGGCTGGCAGCTCCAGCGATTCCCGCTGCTGATAAACGCTGTCCAGGCGGGCAAACAGCGTGCTGTTCAGCCGGATTTCATCATTCAGCGCGGCAAGCCGTGGCGACATCTCTTCGTCCAGCGCCTGTAAGGTGGCGTTGGTGTTGGCGGAGGTCATCGCGCCAAAGACATTCTCGACGCGGCGCAGCATCAGCCCGCACTTTTCCAGCGCTTCATAGGTATTTTCGAAGCTCGGTGCGTCGGGGTTTTCGGCAATCTGCTGCACTTCCGCACGCTTTTCGGCCATTGCCTGTTCCAGTGCGGGACGGTAGTCGGCATCGGAAATGCGATCGAACGGCGGTGCCTGATAAGGCAGTGTACTTGGCTGACTGAACGGATTGGCTTGCATCGCAGATCTCCTGGTCATGGGTGACCTTCAGCATAGGCGGTTAATCCGCCTAAGCCAACTCAATCAGCATCAGCCCGTTGATAAGTGGCAATAATTTCTCCCGCCACCGCCACGGCAATCTCCGCCGGCAGTTTGCCGGTAATATCCGGCAGGCCAATCGGGCAGCGCATGCTGTCCAGCTGCTGCCGGGTGAAGCCTTTACCTTCAAGGCGATAGTCGAAACGCTGACGCTTGGTTTGCGATCCAATCACGCCAAAATAACGATAATCGCCGCGCTTGAGGATCGCTTCACACAGTTCTAAATCGCGCGGATGATGATGGGTCATCACCACAAAATAGCTGTCTGGCGGCATCAAATCCACCTGCTCGGTGGGATCGTCAAGGCAGCAAACCGTCACTCCTGGTGGCACGCTGGAAAACTGTTCGCGGCGTTCATCCACCCAGAATACGTTACAGGGTAACGTCGCCAGCAAATTCACCAGCGCCTGACCGACGTGCCCGGCACCGAACACCACGATTTGCGGCTGGATCTGCAGCAACGGCTCAAACAGCACGGTGGTCATGCCGCCGCAGCACTGGCCCAACTTGGCGCCAAGATTGAAGTGCTCGCTGTAGGGCTGCGACTGCCTGGCGATTAACATCTCTCTGGCGGCGGCGACGCACTTAAATTCCAGATGGCCACCGCCAATGGTCAGCCAGGTTTTGCTGGCAGACACCACCATTTTGCTGCCGCGATCGCGCGGCACTGAGCCTTTTTCGTCCAGAACGGTGAGCAGCACGCAGGGTTCGCGCCGCTCATGCAGCTGAGCCAATACCATAATCCAGTCATCAGTGCGCATCGGTCACCCCGGCTTTGAGCTTATCCGCGCCCCAGAACACCCTTTCCGGCGTCGCGGGCGCATCCAGCAGCGGATGTTGCTGGTAGTTGCTGACGCTGGATACCGCATCCTGCAAGGCGCACCAGGCCGCAATACCCAGCATAAACGGCGGTTCACCCACGGCTTTCGAATGGAACACCGTATCTTTTGGGTTCTTACGGTTTTCTACCAGCGTCACCCGCATATCTGCCGGCACGTCGCCAATGGCGGGAATTTTGTAGCTCGCCGGGCCATCGGTCATTAAGCGCCCTTTGTCGTTCCACACCAGCTCTTCGCAGGTCAGCCAGCCAACGCCCTGCACAAAACCGCCTTCCACCTGACCGATGTCGATCGCCGGGTTCAGCGACGCGCCAACGTCATGCAGAATGTCCGCCCGCAGCAGGCGATATTCCCCGGTAAGGGTGTCGATAATCACCTCGGCGCAGGCCGCACCATAGGCGAAGTAATAGAACGGCGTGCCGCGCCCGGCCTGGCGATCGTAATGAATGCCCGGCACCTTGTAATAGCCGGTTGCCGACAGCGGCACCTGGTTAAACCACGCCATTTGCGCCACGTCCGGGAAGGTGAAATGCTGGTCTTTCACCCGCACGATGCCGTTGCTGAATGTCACCTCTTCGGCGCTGCAGCCGTGTAGCTTGCACAGCATTTCGGTCAGGCGGTCACGCAGGATTTCCGCCGCATTTTGCGCCGCTTTACCGTTGAGATCGGTGCCGCTCGAGGCTGCCGTCGGTGAGGTGTTCGGCACTTTACCGGTATCGGTAGCGGTGATCTGAATCTGATCGACGTCGATCTGCAGCACTTCCGCGACAATCTGCGCCACCTTGGTGTTTAACCCCTGGCCCATCTCGGTTCCGCCATGGTTTAACTGCACGGTGCCGTCGGTGTAGATCAGGATCAGTGCGCCCGCCTGGTTGAGGAAGCTTGAGGTAAAGGAGATGCCGAATTTGACCGGCGTCAGCGCCAGCCCGCGTTTCAGATACGGGCTGGACGCATTGAAGGCGCGGATCTCTTCCCGCCGCTGGGCATAAGACGCACTGACTTCCAGCTGTTCAGTCATTTCCGCCATCAGATTGTCTTCAACCTTCTGGTGATAATGGGTGATATTGCGCTCTTCCTTGCCGTAATAGTTGCGCTTACGCACTTCAAGCGGGTCCAGTTTCAGTTCACGGGCGATGTGATCCATGATCTGTTCAATCGCCACCATGCCCTGCGGACCGCCGAAGCCGCGATAGGCGGTGTTCGACGCGATATTGGTCCGGCAGCGATAGCCAGTCACCAGCGCATCGCCGAGATAATAGGCGTTGTCCGCATGGAACATCGCACGATCGATAATCGAGCCGGACAGGTCGAGCGAATAGCCGCAGTTTCCGGCCAGATCGATTTTCACGCCGCAGAATCGTCCGGTTTCATCCACGCCGATGTCATAGCGCACGTAGAAAGGATGGCGCTTGCCGGTCATGCGCATATCATCGCGCCGCGCCAGGCGCATTTTCACCGGACGATTGGTCATCCTCGCCGCCACGGCACACAAACAGGCCACGCCCGCTGCCTGAGTCTCTTTGCCGCCGAAGCCGCCACCCATGCGGCGCATATCAATGGTGACTTTGTTCATGGTGATGCCCATCACCGAGGCCACCAGCTTCTGTACTTCCGTCGGGTTTTGCGTGGAAGAAAAGACCTGCAGCGAGTTGTCCTCACCGGGAATGACCATCGCCACCTGCGTCTCGAGGTAGAAATGTTCCTGGCCACCGATATGGAATTCACCCTGTAAACGGTGAGCGGCACGCGCCAGCGCGGCCTGCGCATCACCACGCTGATGCACATGCGGTTGTTGGACAAAGTGGTGCTTTTCCAGCGCTTCCTTGACATCGAGCATGGGCGTCAGCACCTCGTACTCGATGATGGCGGCTTCGGCGGCCTGGCGCGCCGCGTCGGGCGTTTCAGCCGCCACGGCAAGCACCACCTGACCGGCGTACTCCACCACCTCCTTCGCCAGCAGCGGATCGCCCGGCTCCAGTGGGCCGATATCCAGCTCGCCCGGCACCTGATGCCAGGTTAACACCTGCACCACGCCAGGAATGGCGTAGCAGGGTTCAACGTTGATATGCAGAATGCGCGCATGGGCGTGTTCACTCAGCCGTGGGCAGAGATGCAGCATGCCCGGCAGCTCAAGCTTGTCATCGATGTACAGGGCTTCACCGGAGACATGTTTATCGGCGCTTTCGTGCTTGTTACTTTTGCCCACGCCGCTCTGGATCCCTTCCCGGTATTGCCGGGCAATCACGTCTTCTGCCACTACCGGTCGATTATGAGACATAGCGCGATACCTCCAACAACGTCAGCTCACCCGAACGGGAAGCATAGAAACGGCGTAATAAGTTTTTGGCGATTTGCAGACGGTAATCCGCACTGGCGCGGAAATCGCTCAGCGGTTTAAAGTCCTGCTCAAGGGCGGCGCAGGCCTGTTCGATTGACGTCAGCGTCAGCGGTTTACCGGTCAGCAGCTGTTCGCTATGGCTGGCGCGTTTGGCAATTTCGGCCATGCCGCCAAAGGCGATGCGTGCTTCGGTCACCACGCCGCTGCTGTCGGTGTCGACCAGCAGCGCGGCGAATACCGCCGAGATATCATCTTCCAATCGTTTGGAGACTTTCCATGCGGCGAAGGTTTGTGACGGCGTCACTTTTGGAATGACGATCGCGCGGATAAACTCCCCTTCCTGTAAGGCGGTTTTGCGATAGGAAAGGAAGAACTCGTTGAGCGGCAGACGACGTACGCGCTGGCCTTGTTGCAGTTCCAGCGAGGCATTCAGCGCCAGTAACATCGGCGGCGTATCACCGATCGGCGAACCGTTGGCGATGTTGCCGCCCAGCGTGCCCTGATGGCGGATCTGCAATGAGGCAAACCGCTCCAGCATCTCGGAGAACGGCGGAATGTGCGCTGCCAGCAGCTGATAGCAATGATGCAGAGACGCACCGGCGCCCAGCACAATCTCGTGCTCGGCTATCTGGCAGGCTTTCAGCTCATCAATCTGCTCAAGGGCAATCATTAGCGGTAACGGCTTGTAGAACTGCGTAACCTGCAACGCCAGATCGGTGCCGCCGGCCAGCAGCTTCGCCTGCGGAGACTCCAGTAGCAACTCCGCCAGCTGTGCAACGGTTTTCGGCACATAGCAGCGGTTGCCCTTGAAGGTCAGGGTTTGCAGCTCCGCGTTTTTCAGCGCGCTCAGGCGCTTCGCCGTGTCCGCACTCTGCAACTGGAAACTGTCAACTTCAGGCTGTTCGCAGGCCTGGCGCGCGGCATCGACAATCGGACGGTAGCCGGTGCAGCGGCATAAGTTGCCCGCCAGCGCCTGTTCAGCCTGCTTATGCTGCCAGCCTTCACTGTTTTTTTGCAGCGTGAACAGCGACATCACAAAACCCGGCGTGCAGAACCCGCACTGTGACGCGTGGCAATCCACCATCGCCTGCTGCACCGAATGCAGTTTATTACCCTGCTTTAAGTCCTCGACGGTGATCAGCTGTTTACCCTGCAGGCTGCTGACAAAGGTCAGGCAGCTGTTGGCGGTTTCATACACCATTTCGCCGTTTTCCACCCGGCCCAGGGTGACCGTACAGGCGCCACAGTCACCCGAGGCACAGCCTTCTTTGGTGCCGCTACGGCGTTTATTCTGACGCAGGTAGTTCAGTACGGTCAGATTGGGATCCAGCGACTCTTCGGTCACCAGCGTCTGATTCAGTAAAAATTGGATCATGCGGCTTTTACCTCACTGTGTGTCTGCCAGACGCACTGCCCGTTTACCCAGGTTGCAGCGATATTGCGATCGTCGCCCAGCGTCATCAGCACAAAGAGTTTTTCCCAGATATCTTTGCTGTTGGCATGGCGCATCTGTTGTAAGGCGGAAACCGCCGGATCCAGCACCACGAAGTCGGCTTCTTTTCCGGGACTGAAGCTGCCGATGCGGCTGTCCAGATCCAGCGCATGCGCGCCGCCCAGCGTGGCATGATAGAAGGCTTCACACGCCGCCAGCTTGTAGCGCTGAAGCTGGCCCACTTTGTAGGCCTCACCCAGCGTCTGCAGCATGCTAAAGGTGGTCCCTGCGCCGACATCGGTACCCATACCCATTTTCACCCCTTTCTGCCAGCAGGTGTTCAGGTCGAACAGGCCGCTGCCCAAAAACAGGTTTGAGGTCGGGCAAAATGCCACGGCGGAGTCGGTTTCGTGCAGGCAGTCCCACTCTTCCTCTTCCAGATGCAGGCAATGCGCAAACACGCTGCGGCGACCGGTTAGCTGATAAGCGTCGTACACATCGAGATAGTTTTTATGCGCCGGGAACAGCGACTTCACCCACGCAATTTCCTGCGGATTTTCGCTGAGGTGGGTATGCATCCAGGTATCCGGATATTCGGCCTTAAGCTGGCTGACCTTGCTCAGCAGTTCCGGCGAAGAGGTCGGCGCAAAGCGTGGCGTCAGCGCATAGCTAAGGCGACCCTTGTTGTGCCAGCGCTCAATCAGCGCACGCGTTTGTTGATAGCTCTGCTCCGGCGTTTCGGTCAGGTAATCGGGCGCATTACGATCCATCATTACCTTACCGGCAATCAGCCGCATCCCCAACCCGTCGGCGGCGGTAAACAGCGCATCGACCGACTCGGGATGCACGGTGCCAAACACCAGCGCCGTGGTGGTGCCATTGCTCAGCAGTTGGTGCAGGAAGAAGGCCGACATTTTGGCGGCGTGCTGCGGGCAATGGTACTGGCTCTCCACCGGGAAGGTGTACTGCTGCAGCCATTCCAACAGCTGCTCACCATAGGCACCGATCATTTCGGTTTGCGGGTAGTGAATATGCGTATCGACAAAACCGGGAACGATCAGCTTGCCGCGATAGTCGAGCACGGCGACGTGGTCGGCAAGCTGAAGGCGCCCTTCTTCCCACGGCTGCAGCGATACGATTTCACCGCCGTTCAGCAGCAGCAATCCATCTTCAATATAACGAGCCTGTTCGGGAAGCTGCGTCGGCGTGTCCACAACGGCAGTAATATCAAAAAAGCTTCCGCGAATAGCCTGAGTACAGGTAACTGACATAGCGATTCCTTGGGGAAAGAGTTCGACCCTTTCTTTTGTTATTGCAGGTGATGACCTTTATTTCAAATTGCAATTGTTATGCCAGATCGCAATGGTGCTATTTTTTAATTAGAATCAACAGGTTAATGAATATTTATGACAAATCGATGTCTGCCAGACGGGTAATCGTGTGCGCAACCGGTTGCTTTCCCCCGCAAACGGTTGCATCCAGGGATTATTATTTAAACGCCGCAACGATCGGCGCTGCGCGGTAAAAAGGCGCACTAAATAAAGGCAATTAGTGGATTAAGCGCACCAACAGTGTGCAGAGCGCATAAGTAAATAAATCATAACCTTTTCGTCCTTATCAGCTTACCTTTGAAATGGTAAGGTGGCTGGAATTGAAAATACCTTGAGGAACAGTGAGATGATTGTATTTGTTACTGGCGCTACCGCAGGATTCGGAGAAGATATCACCCGCCGCTTTATCGCTCAGGGGCACAAAGTGATCGCCACTGGCCGCCGTCAGGAGCGTTTACAGGCGCTGAAAGAGGAGCTGGGTGACGCTGTTTATACCCTGCAACTGGACGTGTGCAACCGTGCCGGTATTGAAGAAGCGCTGGCCAGCCTGCCCGCCGACTGGCGCAATATCGACGTGTTGGTAAACAACGCCGGTCTGGCGTTGGGCATCGAGCCGGCGCATAAAGCCAACGTCGATGACTGGGATTTGATGATCGACACCAATAACAAAGGCCTGGTGTATATGACCCGCGCGGTGTTGCCGGCCATGGTTGACCGCAATGTTGGCCACATCATCAATATCGGTTCGATTGCCGGCAGCTGGCCTTACGCCGGCGGCAACGTGTATGGCGCCACCAAAGCCTTCGTGCGTCAGTTCAGCCTGAATCTGCGCGCCGATTTGCATGGCACCGCGCTGCGCGTCACCAATATTGAACCAGGCCTGGTCGGCGGCACCGAGTTTTCTAACGTGCGCTTTAAGGGCGACGATGCCAAAGCGGACAGCGTGTATGACGGCGCGGAACCGTTAACGGCAGAAGACGTGACCGAAGCGGTATACTGGGTGGCGAATCTGCCTAAGCACGTCAATATCAATACGCTGGAGATGATGCCAGTCGGTCAGACGCTGGCAGGTTTGAAGGTGCACAAGGCGTAACGTGACAGGGAGCGCAAACGCTCGCGCGGTAACGATCAAAACAGGCTGCCATTGCAGCCTGTTTTCATTTACCACACCCGGTTAAATCACGATCTCATCCATCGCCTGCTGGATACGCTTCTCCGATACCGGATAGGGTGTGCCCAGCTGCTGGGCAAAATAACTCACCCGCAACTCTTCGATCATCCAACGCACGTCCTTCACGTCTTCATCTTCGCGGCGAACGGCGGGCAACTTGTTATACCAGGTGGACCAGGCCTGCTGAATTTTTTCAATTTTCAGCATTCTGGCGCGATCGCTGTGCGGATCGATCGGCATTTTTTCCAGCCGGCGCTCCATTGCCGTCAGATAACGCAAGGTATCAGACAGTCGCTTCCAGCCGTTCTGGGTGACAAAACCTTTGTACACCAGGCCGCCTAACTGCGCCTTAACGTCAGACAGCGCCAGCGCCATGCTCATATCCACGCGCCCTTTCAGACGTTTGTTAATATTGAACACCGCGGTGAGGATCTGCTCGACCTTTTTCGCGATGTCGACCACCGTGTCGTTCAGCTCGGCGCGAACCTTATCGTGCAGTTTGCTGTAACCCGCTTCCTGCCAGGTGGGGCCGCCGTGTTCATCAATCAGCTTATCAACACCACAGGCGATGCAGTCATCAATCAGATCCAGCACCTTGCCATAAGGGTTGAAATAGAGCCCCAGCTTGGCTTTGTTCGGCAGCTTTTCATGCAGATATTTGATCGGCGACGGAATATTCAGTAACAGCAAACGCCGCTGGCCGCGCCACATGGCTTTCTGCTGCTCATGCTGGGAGTCAAACAGGCGGATCGCCACGCTGTCTTTCTCATCCACCAACGCCGGCCAGGCCTTCACGCTGTAATTTCCGCGCTTCTGCTCGAAATGATCCGGCAGGTCGCCAAAGCTCCAGATATGCAGACCGCTCTGCTCCAGCCCGTCATCAGCGACCAGCGACAGCGTTTCCTGCACTTTTCCTTTCAACGCCAGCTTCAGCGCGGCGAGATCGCGGCCTTCATTCAGCTTGCGGTTGTTTTCATCCACCACCCGATAGGTGATTTTCAGGTGATCGGGCACCTGATCCCACTGCCAGGCTTCACGGTCAATGGTGATCCCGGTCATGCGGCGGAATTCGCGTTCCAGCGACTCCAGCAGCGGCAATTCCATTGGCGTCACCCGGCCAAGGAAGGCATCCGCATAGTTGGGCGCAGGCACCAGATTGCGGCGAACGGGTTTTGGCAGCGATTTGATCAGCGCGATAATCAACTCGCGGCGCACGCCCGGAATCTGCCACTCGAAGCCGTTCTCCTCAACCTGATTCAGCAACGGTAACGGCACGTGCACCGTCACGCCATCAGCTTCGGTGCCGGGCTCAAACTGGTAGCTCAGGCGCAGCTTAAGGTTGCCCTGTTGCCAGACGTTCGGATAATCCAGCTTGCTGACGTTGCTGGCGCCCTCTTTAATCAGCATCTCTTTGGCGAAGTTCATCAGTTCCGGCTGTTCGCGGCTGGTTAACTTCCACCAGCTATCGAAATGCCTGGCTGACACCACGTCCTGCGGAATGCGCATATCGTAGAAGGCGAACAGCGTCTCGTCATCTACCAGAATGTCGCGACGGCGGGACTTATGCTCCAGCTCTTCCACTTCTTCACGCAGCTTGAGGTTGGCTTTAAAGAACGCGTGACGCGTTTGCCATTCCCCTTCCACCAGCGCGTTACGGATAAAGAGTTCACGGGACAGGATCGGATCGATCTGGCTGTAGTTCACCTTGCGCGCGGCAACTATCGGCAAGCCATACAGGGTGACTTTTTCACTGGCCATTACCGCCCCCTGCGCCTTCTCCCAGTGCGGTTCGCTGTAGCTGCGTTTGATCAGATGCTGAGCCACCGGCTCGATCCACTCCGGATCGATACGCGCGGCAATACGGCCCCACAACCGGCTGGTTTCCACCAGCTCCGCGACGATGGTCCATTTCGGCGGCTTCTTAAACAGCCCCGAGCCAGGGAAGATCGAGAAACGGGCGTTACGCGCGCCGGTATATTCCTGCTTATCGGCGTCTTTCTGACCGATATGCGACAGCAAACCGGTCAGCAGCGCGGTATGCACGCCACGGAAATCGGCGGGTTCGCTGTTTAACGGGATCCCCTGTTCACGCACCACCTGACGCAGCTGGGTGTAGATATCCTGCCACTCGCGCACGCGCAGATAGTTAAGGTATTCCATCTTACATAAGCGGCGGAACTGGCTGGACGACAACGCCTTCTGCTGCTCCTGCAGGTAATCCCACAGGTTCACAAAGGAGAGGAAATCGGACTCTTTGTCGGCAAAGCGGCGATGCTTCTCGTCTGACGCCTGCTGCTTATCTGCCGGACGCTCGCGCGGATCCTGAATGGACAGCGCCGAGGTGATAATCATTACTTCGCGCGTACAGGCATAGCGCTGCGCTTCCAGCACCATTTTGGCCAGTCGTGGATCAACCGGTAGCTGCGCCAGCGAGCGGCCCGACGGGGTTAGCTTATAATGCTGATCCTCGCTCTGAGTGATGGCACCCAGCTCTTCCAGCAGCTTGACGCCATCCTGGATGTTGCGCTTGTCCGGCGCTTCGACAAACGGAAACGCGGCGATATCGCCCAGCCCCAGCGCGGTCATTTGCAGAATGACTGACGCCAGGTTGGTGCGCAGAATTTCCGGATCGGTAAATTCCGGGCGGTTAATGAAATCGTCTTCTGAATAGAGACGAATACAGATCCCTTCAGAGACACGCCCGCAACGGCCCTTACGCTGATTGGCCGAGGCCTGCGAGACCGGCTCAATCGGCAGACGCTGAACCTTGGTGCGGAAGCTGTAGCGGCTGATACGCGCGGTACCGGGATCGATGACGTATTTGATGCCCGGTACGGTCAGCGAGGTTTCCGCCACGTTGGTAGCCAGCACGATACGGCGACCGGTATGCGACTGGAACACGCGGTTCTGCTCGGCATTCGACAGGCGCGCATACAGCGGCAGAATTTCGGTATGCGGGAGATCGCGGCGGTTTAAGGCATCCGCCGTGTCGCGGATTTCCCGTTCACCGCTCATAAAGATCAGGATATCGCCACGGCTCTCCTGCCCCAGCTCATCGACCGCATCGAAAATGGCCTGCAGCTGATCGCGATCGGTATCGTCCGCGTCTTCCACCACCGGACGATAGCGAACCTCCACCGGATAGGTGCGGCCAGAGACTTCAATGACCGGCGCATTGTGAAAATGTTTGGAGAAGCGCTGCGGATCGATGGTCGCCGAGGTGATGATCACTTTTAAATCCGGGCGACGCGGCAGTAGCTCACGCAGATAGCCGAGTAAAAAGTCGATGTTCAGACTGCGTTCATGCGCTTCATCAATAATGATGGTGTCGTACTGCAACAGCAGCCGGTCCTGCTGGATCTCCGCCAGCAGGATACCATCGGTCATCAGCTTGACCTGAGTGGTCTCACTGACCTGATCGTTAAAACGCACCTTATAGCCAATGCAGCCGCCGAGGCTGGTTTCCAACTCGTCGGCGATGCGATCGGCCACGGTACGCGCCGCCAGACGCCGTGGCTGCGTGTGGCCAATCAGCCCGGTAATGCCCCGCCCCAGCTCCAGACAAATCTTCGGCAGCTGGGTGGTTTTACCTGAGCCGGTTTCACCGGCGACGATCACTACCTGGTTGTCGCGGATCGCGTCGGCAATGTCCTGCTTCTTCTGACTGACCGGCAAATTTTCCGGGTAACGAATCGTCGGCGTGGCCGCACGACGGCTGGCCACACGCTGTTCAGCAACGGTAATGTCCGCCGCCAGCTCGTCAGCAATCGCCTGCATCGCCGCAGGCCTGCTGACTTTTTTAGCCCCGTGCAGGCGCTTCAGCAGACGCTGGCGATCGCGCAGCATCAGCGAATCCAGGCGTGGGAAGAGCGCGGTCAGGGGAGATTGAGGTGTTGTCGACATAAGGGTATAAACTCGCTAATCGCCGTCACTCCGGCAAACAACAGATGATTCGAAGGATAAAAATTTTGCGTAGTGTAGCACAGACAACCACTTAGCCATGACTCTCTGCCGTTAACCTTGTTCAGTAAATTCGAACATAGGCCTCAGAATATTGCACTATCACTGAGGGATGTTTACCCCTAGAGTGTAAATCATTGAGTGAAATCCCTTTCACGTATCACACAGGAAATTATCATGAGCAAAGTTTTAGTTCTGAAATCCAGTATTCTGGCCGGTTATTCTCAGTCAAACCAGCTGGCCGATCACTTTATTGCAGAGTGGAAAGCCGCTCACGGTAGCGACGAAATCACCGTTCGTGACCTGGCGATGAACCCAATCCCGGTACTGGATGGCGAACTGGTTGGCGCGCTGCGTCCTTCTGATGCCACTCTGACCCCACGTCAGCAGGAAGCACTGGATCTGTCCAACGAACTGATTGCTGAAATTCAGGCTCACGACACCATCGTGATCACTGCCCCCATGTACAACTTCAACATCCCAACGCAGCTGAAAAACTACTTTGACCTGGTTGCCCGTGCTGGCGTGACGTTCCGCTACAGCGAAAACGGCCCGGAAGGCCTGATTACCGGTAAGAAAGTGGTGGTGATTTCCAGCCGTGGTGGCATCCATAAAGATACCCCAAGCGATCTGCTGACCCCTTACCTGAAACTGTTCCTTGGTTTCCTCGGCATGTCAGACGTTGAGTTCGTCTTCGCTGAAGGCATCGCTTACGGTCCGGAAGTGGCGACCAAAGCCGCTAACGATGCAAAAGACGTGCTCAAGCAGATTGTTGCTGCTTAAGTGGTGAGCTTGCCGTAAAGGGTATGCCTGAATAAAGCCGGTCACCGCAAGGGACCGGTTTTTTATTGCCCTTTCTTCAGCCACTGACCGTTGATGCCGCGCACGTATTGCCCGGCGGCAGCGCGCTCAACCAGCTTTTGTCCGGCGATGCGCCCGACTTCAGCGGCGGTCATATTATTGCGCAGTGCCAGTGCCTGATACTGCTGCTGACGGCCCTGGTTGATACGATCGACCAGCGCCTGAGCGTCAGCGTTCTGGGTAACGGCAGCGATGTAGCCGCTTAAGGTTTCGCCGACCAGCCCCTGCTGACGGGCCTCATCCAGCGTCAGGGCCATCGCTGCCGGTGACAGCAAAAGGAACATCAGCGCCAGCGCTTTTAGCTTTTTCATCATCGTCCCCTCAGAACAGTCCGCTCTGATTTTTTAACAGCGCCTCAACGTCTTTATCGACCTTGATATGGATCTCATGCTCAATTTTCACGTTCATATTGATGGTGATCGGCTCTTTTGGCGCAGCCACCTCAATACGCGGGACGCAGCCGCTAAGCAGCAAAATCCCGGCAGGCATCAGCAGGCTAATGCGTTTCATCGGTCGTTTCCTTTTGAGTCGGCAGTGCAGCGTTTTGCTCTACCCACGATTGCAAATTATCGCCAAAGCGCAGGCTGCGCCACAGCTGGAACAGGTTTTCGCGCTGGGTGTAGTTCAGCGTCACCCGCTGGTTTTTGTCGCTAAAGCGGCTGGTGCCGTTGACCTGCGCCTTCATGGTCATCGCCCCCAGATTATCAATATCGACGGTCGCCCAGCTGCGGGTGATCTCCATATAGCGCAGCCAGTCTATGGCGGCGCCGGCCGCAATATTGTTGCTGGCGATGGCATCGGCAAAATCCTTATCCATCCTGACGGTCAGAGGGCCGTTATTGGCAATCCAACCGTCTTTAATCAGCCAGTGGGAGTTGGTCAGCCACAGCGGCAGTGCGCCATTAATATGACCGGACATGGCAATCTGTTTGGGCTTCATCGCTGTGACCAGTTCGCTCATGCTGATATTTCGTAAGCGCAGCGTCGCGGCTTCGGTCTGCGGCATTTGCAGACTTTCCATGCTGAGCTGCCCGCCCAGCACCTCAACCGCAACGTTACTTAAGCGCAGCGGCTGGCGATCGCTCCATGGATACCAGCCCTGCAAATCTGCGGTGATATTCTGCAAGGCAAACTGATTTTTCACCTCTTTAATTCGCAGCGACACCGGCCCTTTGGCACCGAAATACCACTGGTGCGCCTTCAGCCTGAACGGCAGCGAAAAGTCGATGCCGTTAATTTCGTTGTCCGGCATCCAAACGCTGCCGTTGTTCACCACCCAGTGACCTCCGGCCTCGAAGCCCTGATCGGCGGCGGCGGAGAAGGCAACCTGCGCCTTGAGCGTTCCGCCCTGGATTTTCATCTTCAGGTCATTACTGAGCAGCGGTTGGAAAACCGACAGCGATTGTTGCGGCCACCAGGCCTGACCGCGCAAACGAACGCCGTCCCAGCGGCCCTGAACGCGAACGGGGCCAATATCCTCCGCCTGCAAACTGCCGTTATAGAGGAACGCCGCCGGATCCTGACCTTTCACCGCCAGGGTCAGCGTCGAAGGCGGCAGATAACCGCCGCTGCTGAAGGTGGTTTGCTGCGCATCCAGACGGAATTTCCCTGCAAAGGCAGGATGCGCAACATCGCGCTGCCACGATACCGGCGCCGCCAGCGTTAAACGCGGCGCACGGACGTTAACGTTGCCATAACTGATCTGGTCAAAGCCGGTTGATAGCGAGGTCAGCTCAATCAGCGAATCCTGCCAGCGGCCCTTGCCATTCATGTCCCATTCCGCCGACAGCGGCGCCATATAGCCCTCGCCCCAATAGCGCCAGAACCACTGACCTTTATCCGGCCAGAAGTCGTTTGCCCGTCCATCCAGATGCAGCTTAAATCGCCCCATCTGCGGATCGTGCGCGGTGAGAATGGCCTGCAGACGTCCGTCAATGCCGGCTGATGAGACTTTCACCCCGGCCAGCGGCCAGCGCGCCTCATCCACTTCCAGCGTCGAAAGCAAACGTCCGCGCATTCGCAATAATGCACCCGGCTGTAACAACAGCGTAGGATCGAGCAGCGGCCCCTGAACCTCGCCAGGTAGCCCGGCGTAGAATTGCAGTTGCGCCAGTTTACTTTCGCCGGTTAAGCGAAATGGCAGCTGGCTGTTGCTCCAGTCAAGATGGCCTGGCCCCAGCGACAGCACCACGTTGCCTTTGCCGCCTCTTCCCTGGGTCAACACGTTAAGTCGGCCGGTGATCTCGGTTGCCGCAACCCCCTGCTGCCAGTTTTTCAGTGCCAGCGTGATGCCGCCGGACAACGGTTGCGCCGCATAAGGCCAGCGCCATAGCCCTTGCTGGATCAGGATCTGTTGGTCTGAGATGGCCCAGGGCAAGGTCACCAGCGGCGCATCATCGCCCTGCTGATGCACCACCAGTTGCCCCTGCTGCTGTTGCCAGTCAAGATTGACGTTGAGCGGCGCAGGAATGCCCTGCAGCGTCATATCGGCAGTCAGTTTGCCGGCATCAGGCAGGGTGTCAGGGATTTTTGGCAGGGTCAGCGTGCCGGCAATCGTAATCGGGTCGGGGACGCCTGGGGCTTTAACGGTCAGCGAATGGATCGCCAGCTGCTGGCCGCTGAGTTCAGCATCCAGCGTGAGGTTCGGACTGCTGTAGCGGACGAGCTGTCGGGCACTGTCGAGGCTGAGCTTCAGCTCTCCACCCCAGCTTTGCCACGGCGAGATGGTCAGATTGTTGATGGCGATATCGGCACCCGGCAGCATGGCCTGCCAGTCGGCGATGGAACGCGGTGCCGAAGGGGTTTCACTGGCCGGGAGCTGGCTGGCGCAGGTGCTGTCGACCTGCACCGTCCCGGCATTAACCGCCCAGCGTCCGTTTGCGCGGCCCAGTGACAGATCCTGAACGGCGGCAAGTTCACAGTCGCCGACGCGGTAGCGCACGCCCGGGATCTGGAGCTTACCGGACTGCCAGCGGGGATTGTTGTCCAGAACCAGAGCGGTGTTGGCAGGCAGCCACACCCCGGCCAGCCGGGGAAGCCAGTGGGTTACAGTCAGCAACAGGCTGGCAATCAGCAGCACAACGACCAGCACGATCGCTATCGCTATCTGCCAGCCACGCGAAAGGCCAGTCAACATTCCGCTCCATCCGTGAATATCATAGGGTGAAATGATGGCACGGAATGTCACAAGGGAGAAGTTTTTAACAGATAATCAACGCATTCAGCGCAAATATCCGCCGTCCGTCATCTCAGGGTCGCCGCGTATTGAGAATTATTGTTACTATGCTGTCAGCGCTATTCCCTTTACGGTCACAGGAGAGAGATCATGAAACTTGCGGTGTACAGTACGAAACAGTACGACCGGAAATACCTTGAGCAGGTCAATGAAGACTACGGCTATGAACTGGAATTTTTCGACTTTCTGCTGACTGAGAAAACGGCCAAAACGGCGGTGGGCTGCGATGGCATCTGCATCTTCGTTAACGACGACGGCAGCCGAGTGGTGCTGGAAGAGCTTGCCGAACTGGGGATCAAGTTTATCGCACTGCGTTGCGCCGGCTTTAATAACGTCGATCTGGCTGCGGCGAAAGAGCTGGGCATTAAGGTCGTCCGCGTACCGGCCTATTCCCCGGAAGCGGTGGCGGAACATGCCGTCGGCATGATGATGACGCTTAACCGCCGTATCCACCGCGCCTATCAGCGCACCCGTGATGCTAACTTTTCCCTGGAAGGGTTGATTGGCTTCAATATGCACGGACGCACCGCCGGTGTGGTGGGTACCGGTAAGATCGGTCTGGCCACGCTGCGCATCCTGAAAGGCTTTGGCATGAAGCTGCTGGCGTTCGATCCCTATCCGAATCCACTGGCCATCGAGCTGGGTGCCGAATATGTCGATATCGACACGCTGTTTAAGCAATCCGACGTTATTTCCCTGCACTGCCCGTTAACGCCAGAAAATCATCATTTGCTGGATATGTCAGCATTTCAGAAAATGAAAGATGGTGTGATGATTATCAACACCAGCCGCGGCGGGCTGATTGACTCGCAGGCGGCGATTGATGCACTGAAGCTGCAAAAGATTGGTTCGCTGGGAATGGACGTCTATGAGAACGAGCGCGATCTGTTCTTTGAAGATAAATCGAATGACGTGATTCAGGATGATATCTTCCGCCGTCTCTCATCCTGTCATAACGTGTTGTTTACCGGTCATCAGGCGTTCCTGACCGCTGAAGCGCTGACCAGCATTGCGGAAACCACGCTGGAAAACCTCAGGCAGCTGACCAATAATCACCCCTGCCCGAATGAGCTAACCGCGGACTAAATGCGCTGAACCGGTCAGGATCCCTGGCCGGTATTAACGCGCGCAGGTGCCGCTTGCCAGCGCATTTTCACCACAGCGTCGGCCATTTGCCAGCTGGCACATGCCCACGGAGCTGCCGTCTAACTGACGTGATAAGGCTAAGGTTCCCCCGGCGTTTGCACAGGTGCTGGACGCTAAGTCGGACATCACCACGCGAGGTGGCACATGCGCACTGGTAGCCTGTTGCGGCGGTTCGTTGTCGGCTTCATTGCTGCTGCAAGCGGACAGCAACAGCGCACAACCAACAAGCAGAAAGGTCGCTGGTTTCATTTATTCTCCGGGGAACGGTAATTATGCAGAAAGCCAGCATAAGCTACGATCCCAGGCGGGTCGATAGCTGTCACGAATATTTACCAAATTAAAATGCCTGAAATAGCAATAGCCTGCCGTCTCATTTTATCTCGGGTAAAATTAAGCAACTGCAAATGCCTACAAATCAGAAGGATAATCTATGTTAATGGATCTGCTGCTGCGTATCGCCTTAGCGGGAGCGTTGGGAGGGTTAATCGGCCTTGAGCGCCAGCTCCGCGCTAAAGAGGCTGGTTTACGCACCCATATTCTCGTCGGCATTGGCAGCGCGATGTTTATGATCGTCTCTAAGTACGGATTTGATGACATTATTGCTCAGACGCATATTGGTCTGGATCCCAGCCGTATCGCCGCTCAGGTCGTCAGCGGCATGGGCTTCCTCGGTGCCGGCACCATCATTATTCAAAAGCAGGTGGTCAAAGGCCTGACCACCGCGGCAGGGCTGTGGGTTACCGCCGCCATCGGTCTGGTGATTGGTAGCGGACTGTATGAAATTGGCATTTATGGCACCCTGCTGGCACTGATTGTGCTGGAGACCTTTCGCCGCATCAGCCACTGGCTTATTGGCCGCCACCACACCCTGATCTTCCACCTTAAGCCCAAAAGCGTGCCGTTGGTGCTAATCGCGTTAGAAAAGGAGCGCGTTCGCACCGGTCAGGTATCGGTGGTTAACCGGGATGTTGAAACCGGACTGTGTGAAATGACAATCGACGTGACATTGTCACGCAATATCGCTCCGCATCAGATTTATGACGCGTTGTTAGAGATTAAAGGCGTGACGTCGGTCGAGATGCAATAAACGCCTGCCAATTTATCAGCCTGTGCGCACGCGGCCTGTAGTCGCCTGACAAATGTGGCATGATGCGTTGATGCATCGCCTGAAAGTGACTGAAGATGGCAAAGAATGCGTATCTAAGGCAGCAGTTTACAGGGTCAGGTGGGATTTCCGGCCTGACTGGCAAGGTAACTAAAAGGAGAAGTGGATGACCGATAAAAATATCCTCATCGTAGCAAAGTTCACTGCCCGGCCTGGCAAGGCGGATGAGTTAAAAAAAGTGCTGAATAACGGCGTGAAACCGGCCCGTGCTGAAGCGGGTTGCCTCCATTACGATCTGTATCGCAGTGTGGAAGACGGGAACGTGTTTCTGTTCCATGAAACCTGGAAAAATGCCGAAGCGGTCGAAATTCATGGCGGACAGCCGCACTTCAAAACGCTGATGGCCGACGCCGAACCGTTGCTGGCGCAACCGCCTGAAGTGCATAAAATCTGATGTTTACTGACTGAAAAAAAAGGCCTGATTCGCTCAGGCCTTTTTTATTGCGGGTGATAAAGCGGCTATTTCAGCAAGCGCGCCCGGCAAGATTTGCCTTTGATTTTCACCTGCTGTAACTGCTTCATCGCCTGACGCGCGGTGTCCTGACGGATTGCGACATACGCCTGGGTTGGCGCGATATCGATTTTACCAATCACGTCGCTGCTCAGACCGGCATCACCGGTCAATGCCCCGAGAATGTCGCCAGGACGGATTTTCGCCTTACGGCCACCATCCAGGCTCAGGGTCGCCATTTCGGCCAGCAGCGGCTGTGCGGCCACCGATTTCAGCTCGGACACCTTATGCCAGCTCAGCTTCATCTGCAGGAAATCCTCCAGCGCATGGGCTCGCACCATCTCATCTGGCGCGACAAAGCTGATTGCGCACCCTTCTGCGCCGGCACGTGCGGTACGGCCAATACGGTGGACATGCACTTCCGGGTCAAAGGAGAGCTGATAGTTAACCACCATCGCCAGCGATTTAATGTCCAGCCCACGCGCGGCAACATCGGTGGCGACCAACACGCGGCAGCTGCCGTTAGCGAACTGAATCAGGACCTGGTCACGATCGCGCTGCTCTAAATCGCCGTGCAGCGCCAGCGCGCTGATTTTGGCGCTTTCCAGCGCATAGGCGACGTCATCACATTCGCGCTTGGTGTTACAGAACACCACGCAGGAGCTGGGTTTTTGATCGCTTAACAGACCGATCAGCGCGGTTAACTTTTCACGCGCACCGGCTTCATAAAAGCGCTGGTCGATGGTCGGTAAATCAGATACCACGTCGGTTTCAACCGCGACCGGCTCACGCTGAATATTCTGGCTGATACGCGCGATATCCTGCGGCCAGGTTGCCGAGAACAGCAGCGTCTGGCGCGATGCCGGACAGTATTTGATGATTTCTTCAATATCTTCGCGGAAGCCCATTTCCAGCATCCGGTCCGCTTCATCCAGCACCAGGGTGGCGATCTGATCCAGTTTCAGCGTTTCACGCTTAAGGTGATCAAGGATACGGCCTGGCGTACCGACCACAATGTGCGGCGCATGCACCAGCGAATCGCGTTGAGCACCCATTGGCTGACCGCCACACAACGTCAGGATTTTGATATTGGCGGCGAAACGGGCCAGACGACGCAGCTCTTTCGCCACCTGGTCAGCCAGTTCACGCGTTGGGCACAACACCAGCGATTGCGTGACAAACTGGGTCACATCAATGCGGTGCAGCACACCAAGGCCAAAGGCGGCCGTTTTTCCGCTGCCGGTTTTGGCCTGAGCGCGAACGTCCTTCCCTTCCAGGATCGCCGGTAAAGCGGCCGCCTGAACTGGGGTCATCGTATGGTAGCCAAGCTCATTCAGATTCTCGATCTGGCTGGCTGGCAGGGCTGTCAGGGTTGCAAAAGAAGTCACACATTACTCTCTGATAAAACCGGCGGGCGGATTGGCGCTGAGTGTAGCAGAAAACCCTGCCCGCAGGTGGCGGCCGGGTGGGTAACCGGCCAGCTAAGGAAGATTAAGCGGCAACCGTCGCCGCTTAATAAAAAGATTAGAGATTAGTCACATCGATAAACATGGATTTGTCGATATTGGTCGAAGAAACCGTCGCTTCGGTAAACGCGTACTCTTCCCTTTCGCCTTCACGATCCAGCGGCAGGTTAACAAAGTCGAACAGATTGCGGTCAGCCAGCTGGCTTGGGCTGACGTTCTGAATCGATTTAAACACGCTTTCCACGCGTCCAGGCTCTTTCTTGTCCCACTCGGTCAGCATCGATTTGATCGCCTGACGCTGCAGATTTTCCTGCGACCCGCAAAGGTTGCACGGAATGATTGGGAAGGCTTTGTGTTCCGAGTATTCAATCAGGTCTTTCTCGCGGCAGTAGGCCAGCGGGCGGATCACCACGTTACGTCCGTCGTCTGAACGCAGTTTCGGCGGCATCGCTTTCATACGCGCACCGTGGAAGATGTTGAGGAATAGCGTCTCAACAATGTCATCCATATGGTGGCCCAGCGCGATTTTGGTGGCGCCAATCCGCTCAGCAAATGAGTAAAGCGTGCCACGGCGCAGGCGGGAACACAGCCCACAGGTGGTTTTGCCTTCCGGGATCTTCTCTCTGACGACGGAATACGTGTCCTTATCAACGATGTAATAAGGAATATCCAGTTTATCGAAATACTCGGGCAAAATGTGCTCGGGGAAACCGGGTTGTTTTTGATCAAGGTTAACCGCAACCACGTCGAAATGGATAGGGGCAACCTTTTTTAAATTCAGCAGGATATCCAACATGGCGAATGAATCTTTGCCGCCGCTCATACAGGCCATCACCACATCATTTTCTTCAATCATGTTGTAGTCGATGATGGCGTTGCCAACGTTTCTGCGCAGACGTTTCTGCAACTTGTTGTATTCGAGCGATTCTTTTCTTGTATCTGTTTGATTCATAGCGACTTCTCATAACGTCGAAGCGGGTCGACGGTCGATTTCCTGGTTGGACACTTTTCTGGCGGGGAGTATACGGGTTTTTAGTGCAGGTTTAAATAATCCTGGCGGCGGGCAGCGCCAGAAGATAAGGAGACGTCCCTGTCAGCCAACCTGCCCGGTGAGGGGCAGGCATCGCCATCAGGCATACGGTGGCGGATCTAAAATCGGATCGGGATCGATCGGCGGATCCGGCATCGGCTGCGGGGTTGGGATCGGTTCAGGGATCGGGACCGGGTCGGTCGGAATGGGATCGGATGCGTGTGGAGTGTCCATAGTGTTGAGTAACATGTCTTCCTCCTCAGTCGTGGCATGTACGTAAAGCATAGGCACCCTAGCCTGAGCTGGCAAATGGACAAAAAAAAGCCGGGAATCCCCGGCTTGTACGAATCAATGTGCTATGCAGTAATTCAAATAAAAAGGAAGTAAGACAATATGGAGCGCAACGCCCATCGCTTGACGTTGCATTCACCTGCGGGAAAGAGTTTGCCCCAACGCTGGCCGGTGAATATTGATTTGGGTCAGTTTTGAGCGTCCTTTTTCATCTTTTTCAGGCTGATTTTTTCATCATCTCACAACCATTTACGTCTTTTTAACCACCACGCAACGCCAAGCACCAGCACCACCAGCAGGAAGCAGAAGGTGCCAAATCCGTATCCCCAACTTCCGCCAGGAATGCCGCCGAGGTTCACGCCAAACAATCCGGTCAGGAAGGTGGTTGGCAGGAACACCATCGCCATTAGCGACATGGTGTAGGTTCTGCGGTTCATCGACTCTGCCATCACCGTGCTGATTTCGTCCGATAATACCGCGGTTCTCGACACGCTGGCATCCAGATCGTCCAGCCCGCGCCCTAACCTGTCTGCGATATCCTGCATTCTGCGGCGGTCGTCGTCGCTCATCCACGGCAGACGCTCGCTGGCGATGCGGGAAAACACATCACGTTGCGGCGACATATAGCGCCGCATGATAATCAGCTGTTTACGAATTAACGCCAGTTCACCACGGGGTGGGATCTGTTGATCGACCACCGCGTCTTCCAGGTCGATAATTTTATCGTGCAGTTCTTCAATAAATTCACTGGTGTGATCGGTTAACGCATCACACACGTCCACCAGCCAGCCGCCGCCGTTTAACGGACCGTTACCGTTTTGCAGATCGGTCAGCACTTCATCGATGGCGAATACCTTGCGCTGACGGGTAGAGACGATCAGCTTGTCATTAATAAACACCCGAATGACCACCAGCTGATCGGGGCGGGATTCGCTGTTCAGATTGACGCTGCGCAGCGTGATCATCGTGCCATCGCCCAGGCGGTTTACCCGGGGCCGCATACTGTCGCCGCCGAGGGCATCGCGTACCGAGTCGGGCAACAGCGGCGTGGAGACCAGCCAGTCGGCACTCTCACGATGGGTGTAATTCAAGTGCAACCAGCAGGGCCTGTCGCAATGAATCACATCTTTGTCGTCAATGGGAATTAACCCGCCCTTACCATCCAGCTGGCAGGAAATTATGGCATCCGATATCTGTAACGCCTTGCCTTCAATAACGTCCACAACTGCTCCGCATTAAGCATAATCAATACGATACAGTCTAGCCTGCCCGCTCGTCGTTGCAAAACGACCATATTCCTGGGAGCGTTAAAAAGCATGTCAATATGCGAATAAACCCGCGCTTGCCCGGGAACCCGAGCAGCGAAAGGGAGATATTGAGTAATGGCTGGCAGAAGCTGTCAGCTTTGAGCGCGGTTCTGACACTTGGTTTGCTCCAGCGCTTTCAGCTGGGTCATGCGCTGGTCAGCATGCTTTTGTGCCAGACTTTTTGCCACCCCATTACCGATGCCAAAATCACCGATAAATCCGAGCACCGTAAGACCATCGAACTCGCCGGTTTTATCGATTTTTGCCTGGGTTTGTTGCTGCGAGGCAATTTGTGACTCGATGCCGGTGCAGTCCAGCGTGGTCGCCTGAACGTTACTGACGGGAGGTGAGGAAGGATATTGCTTCAGGGCACAGCCTGACAGCAACAGAGACGCAGTAAGTAAGCAAACTGACTTCAGCATAAAGTACCTGATCCGGGTTGAAGAACAACGTTGACCGGAACAGTATCCGTTATCAACATCTCATCCGATGCCATGAACAATTGGCTAATTTGCTGGCTTATTACACAATCATCTTTCCGGCGCGGTAGCGAAAGCCCCGCGCCGGCCGGTCATCAGTGCTTAATGATGTACATGGTGCGGCTGTAGGCCACATCTTCCGGGTTGGTGATGGGATAGCCTTTCACCCATGGCTTAATAAGACGTCCATTGGTGTACTGATAAATTGGCGCAATCGGCGACCGATCGGCAATGATCTGCTCGGCACGGTTGTAATCGTCGTTACGCGCGTCGCTGTTAGTTTCCCGGCTGGCTTTATCGATCAGCGCATCGTATTCCGGGCTGTTAAACTTAGCAATATTGCCGCTGTGAGTAGACGTCAGCAGGCTCAGGAACGTTGAAGGCTCGTTGTAATCCCCCACCCAGGACGCGCGGATCACATCAAAGTTGCCGGTGTTACGGCTGTCGATATAGGTTTTCCATTCCTGATTTTGCAGCTTAACCGACACCCCAAGATTCTTTTTCCACATGGAGGCAACAGCGATGGCCACCTTCTGGTTATTTTCCGAGCTGTTATACAGTAAGGTCAAATCCAGCGGATGGGTTGGGCCATAGCCCGCTGCGGCCAGCAACGCTTTTGCCTGTGCGTTCAGCTCTTCCTGCGAGTGCTGCTGCAGAAAACCGGGTTTTGGTTTGAAGCCCGCCGTCACATCAGCCGTAAAGTGCCAGGCGGGTTTCTCGCCGGTTCCCAATACTTTCTCGGCGATGATTTTGCGGTCGATGCTCCACGAAAGCGCCTTACGCACGCGCACGTCGGCCGTGGGTCCTTTGGTGGTATTAAACGCATAGTAATAGGTGCCCAGCTGATCCGGGGTGTAGACCTGGCCCAGCAGATCTTTCTTCAACATACTGTACATATTTTTCGGGAAGGATTCGGTGATATCAATATCATCAGCGCGGTAGCGTTTGGTGGCGCTGGATTCTTCGTTGATCGGCACAAAGGTCACTTTGGTCAGCACGCTGTGGGCGTTATCCCAATAGCGGTCATTGCGCACCAGCACCAGCTTTTCATTGACCACGCGCTCCTGCAGCGTATACGCACCGTTGCCGACCAACATGCCCGGCTGCACCCAGTCTTTCCCTGCTTTCTCAATCACCTTTTCCGGTACCGGATAGAGGCTGAAGTTGGCGGTCAGGCTGACGAAATACGGTACCGGTTTATCCAGCGTGACCTTAAGACGGTGATTGTCCAGTGCGGTGACGCCAAGCTTATCCGGCGTCATCTGCCCTTTGGTGATCGCCCCGGCGTTCTGGATGCCGGCCAGCTCCGCAAACCAGGCAAACGTAGAGCCGATTTTCGGGTCGACTAACCTGCGCCAGCTGTAAACGAAATCATTGGCGGTGACCGGATCGCCATTCGACCATTTGGCGTCCTTACGCAGGGTGAAAATCCAGGTTTTGTTATCGGTGGTCTGCCACTGCGTTGCCACGCCGGGAATAATGTTGCCTTTGGCATCCTGATTGGTCAGGCCTTCGAACAGATCGCGGATCACCTGAATTTCGGGCAGGCCGACCGCTTTTGCCGGATCGAGCGAGGCAGGCTCGTCTTTTATATGACGGACAATTTCCTGACGTGAGGCCAGTGCCGTTCCGGGTGGAACCTCAGCAGCAGAGACAGAAGCAGTGACAGCCAGCGCCAGCATAGCCAGCGTGAAACGGGAGGAATTGTTCATCAGGACACCTCAACGTAGGGGCAATTAAACGGGCAGATATTCCGACTTTAGCGCAAATCGTTGATAGATAAATAGCATTTTTCGCTACATTGGTCATGGGTTCGGAAAACCGTGACCTGACAACCCTTTTGTTCCCGGCGCGTTTACGCTAGTTTTAAGTAAACCGTCCAGGTTAGACAAACCTTCCAGGTTAGACATACCATCCAGGAGTGTAAAATCATGTCCCCGATCCATCCGCGCCCGTTACGCGGCAAGCTTGATGCAGTCAGTAAGGTTTATGGTGCCTCGGTACTCGGTGCGCCGCTGTTATGGTTTCCGGCTCCGGCGGCTGACGAAGACAGCGGATTGATCCTGGCGGGAACGCACGGTGATGAGACGGCTGCGGTGGTGACACTCTCCTGTGCGATGCGCACCTTGCTGGAACCGCATCGCCGACATCATGTGGTGCTGGCGGTGAATCCCGACGGTTGCCAGCTTGGGTTGCGGGCCAATTCTCGCGGCGTGGATTTGAACCGCAACTTCCCCGCGGCTAACTGGCAGCCGGGCGATACGGTTTATCGCTGGAACAGCGAGGCCGATGAGCGGGATGTTGTGCTGTCTACCGGCGAAAAACCGGCATCGGAACCTGAAACTCAGGCCCTATGTGATTTGATTCATGCGCTGAAGCCGAGTTGGATCGTCACGTTCCACGAGCCGCTGGCCTGCATTGAAGATCCGGATACCAGCCCGTTAGGTCACTGGCTGGCGAAGAAGATGGAGCTGCCGCTGGTTACCAGCGTCGGTTATGCCACGCCGGGTTCTTTTGGCAGCTGGTGTGCCGACCTGAGCCTGCCGGTGATCACCGCTGAATTGCCGCCGATCTCCGCCGACGAATCCACGGAGAAATATCTCGGCGCCATGGTCGATCTCCTCAGCTGGCAGCCTTAAAAAGCGATCCGGCCGCAGCTGAAAGGCAGCGCCGGATCCACATCCACCGCCAGCCAGGTGGGCCCGTCCAGATCGATGAAACGGGCCGAATTAACCAACGGTAGCGCGGCGGCGATAGCACGTGACGTACAAAGCATACATCCCAGCATGATCTCAAAACCGGCCGCTCGGGCTTCCTGCGCCAGGGACAGCGCTTCAGTCAGACCGCCGGTTTTATCCAGTTTGATATTCACCATCTCATAGTGACCTTTCAACCCCGCCAGACTTTCACGGGTGTGGCAACTCTCATCGGCACAAATCGGCAACGGATGGATGAAGTTTGCCAGCGAGGCGTCATCGCCCGCCGGCAGCGGTTGCTCCAGCATCGCCACGCCAAGGTCAGCCAGCAGCTGACAGCGCGCAGCCAGTCCTTCACTGTGCCAGGATTCGTTAGCATCAACAATCAGCGTTGCCTGCGGCACGGCGGTTCTGATCGCCACCAGCCTTTCGGTGATCAACGCATTATCCATTTTGATTTTCAGCAGCCTGGCGCCATTTTCCCACAGCGCCAGCGCCGAGCTGGCCATCATTTCAGGCGCATCAATACTGACGGTTTGCGCCATATCGATAATGAAGGGTTGCGTGGTCCCGGTCAGATGCCAGAGGTTAGTGGACAGCTTTCTGGCCTGCAAATCCCACAGCGCGGAGTCAATGGCATTACGCGCCGCGCCAGCAGGAAGCGCCTGCTGAAGCTGTTCGCGGGTCATTCCCTGTTCAAGCTGGGTGTATAACGCCGCAATTTGCGCCAGCACCGACGCTTCAGTTTCTCCGTAACGGGGATAAGGCGTGCATTCACCGACCCCTTTAATTCCCCCTTCCTCCAGTTCCACCACCACCACACCGGCCTCGTTGCGTGATCCACGGGCAATCACAAAAGGCGTATGCAATGGCCAGGCTTCCGGGTACACCTTTACTGCTCTCATCAACAAATCCTTATTGCGGGGAAGAAAGTGAAAATACACCATCAACATAGTCCTGACTGGAAGGGTTTGGCAATGTGTGAGCCAATTTCACAAATTGCCAATCCTGTTTTAAAATAACAGTGGTTAATCATTATTCAGCATCAGTGAGGGAGGTTCGTTTTGACTATTACTGACGAAGATCAGGAGCACCACGTTATGCTTGGCGAAGCAGCGATGAGTCTTATCTTCAGCAGGCAAGAAATAAGTCCGGCAGCATTACTGCACCAACTGCAGGTAATGGCCGTTGATGAAGACGACGACGACAGGCTGTTGCAGATCGCTCAGACGAGAAAATGGCTGGTTACGCAAAAGAACCACCACGCGGGCACTCCTGCAAAAAATGCGGTTACGGCATCGGATAGCCAGAACGATCCAGAATCCCGTGGCGCAGATAACCGACCACGCTCATCACAGTCTGACGAAGCGGAAAAGTAAACAGCCTGTATCCGGGGAGGCGGCACTGCTCCTTCCCCCTGTATTTCCCACCCCGCCCAAATCCCCTCACCGCTTGAAATACATCCATATTTTCTGCAAAACACGCTGTCGTCGGCGCAGCAACACTAAATTTTCTCTTTGTAACTCCCTGATAACAAATAGCTAGCACTTTATGCCTAAAATAGCCTGCCTGGATAACCCGGAAATTCTGTACAAGCTTGCTTTAGATGTATAACTTTAACGCTGAAAACGTGGATAAAATTTAATTTTATGACTGAGAGGGCAGCTTAATGCATCAGGGCGGATCGCATCCAAAGACTGAAAATGACATCAGTCGTTATTTTAATGAGGCCGTGTTGCCTTCTCAGCAGGAAACATTGGGCCAGATAGTGGTGGAGATTTTGCGTTCAGGCAAAAATCTTAACCGTAAATCACTTTGTTCTAAGCTGCTCACCCGGCTGGAACTGGCTTCAGGCCCTGAGCAGGAGCAACACTACCACGAACTGATTGGTCTGCTATTTGGCCGCCGGGGCTGAACGCAGTCTTAATGATTCAGAGATGTTGGTATGGATAAAAACGACGAAGAAAAACGGGTTGATATTCTTCTGGGCGAAGCAGTGATGGTCTTGTTAAAGGAAGATGCGGCAATCAGTAATGCTGCGTTGATCAAGCAGCTGAGGCTTCAGTCCGAAATGGAAACAGACCCGCGGCAAAAGCGCGCTTACCGACTGGCGGTAAGTGAAGTGAGAAACTATGCTTCTGCCGGCACACCACTACCCCGTCATCAAGTTCACAATCGTGACAAGAAACGGCCCCTTGTAAATCAAGGGCCACCAGACGGCAGCAAAAAACATTGAATTAATTTTACGCTGGCTTTACGCCAGTTTTTGTCACTTTATAAGGACTTACACATGCAACAGCAAAGCACAGAATCCCAAATCCTCTCGTTTTTTCAAGCAGAAGGTGATGTCCTCGCGCAGGAAACGGCTGTCATCGGCATGGTAATCCGCGAGATTGCCACCAAAGGACAGCATGTTAATAACAAGGCCATTATCCTCAAGCTAATCGAAAAGCTGGAAACGACGTCCGATGTGGTTCAGTTGGATATCTACCGCCAGGCGCTGGAAGTGGTCGTAGGCCGTACGCCAGACGACGCTTAAGAGACTCATCAATTGCTAGCAGTGAATAATAATTGCTAGCAATTGCGGTTTTATCGTTCAGGTTTAATGAAAACTTTCCAGCAGATATCGGAAAGCCTGTTGATAGATAGATTGTAGATGCTTATCACGGGTTGCCGTGCTGTGGGCTTGCAGCATGATTAACACATTCTTCTTTTCCAAAGGCTCGCCAGCTTCCAACAATGCAGATACCGCTCTGCCAATCACCGCATAGATTTCTGAAGGATAATCTTTATCTTTGCGCTGCACATCTCCTCCGTAACAGACTGGCCAGACTCAACATTTTATCATCAGATAAGGGTTCAAAAAACCCGGAATAAGCAGATACAGATACTTCCTATACGTGCCTTTATCATTATAGACATTCTGCACAAACCGGGAATATTATTTACGGCACCTTCTTGAAAGTATTAATTATATTTAATTAATTGCCTGAAAAGAATTCCATCGTTTCATGGTTATATTTCTCTGACCTGTTACCTGCTAGTCAAAATTTGAACAACATTCTCATCCGAATAAAAAACCTCTATACTGGAACCGCTGTCAGACCATGGCACTCAACATCCTGTCTATATAAAAACAATTTTATGGAATCCTCAATGCTGTCTACTCTCCTCTACCGCAGCCATATTTGTGATGATGTTCCGGTCAAAGCACTGAAGAACCTCTTATTAAAAGCCAATAAAAATAATGAATTAAACGAGGTTACCGGGATCCTCCTGTTTAACGGCACCCATTTCTTCCAGCTGCTGGAAGGCCCTGAACAGGCGGTAAAAACCATATACGAGCATATTTGCCTCGATAAACGTCATCATAATTTGGTGGAGTTAATGCGCGACTATGCCCCTTCCCGCCGCTTTGGCAATGCCGGAATGGAGCTTTTCGATTTGCGCCTCCACGATCGCGAAACCGTGCTGCAGGCGGTGTTGGATAAAGGAACGTCAAAGTATCAACTGACTTACGACGACCGCGCTTTGCAGTTTTTGCGTTCTTTTGTCGAAGCGCGAGAAAGTGAAGAGTATTTTGAAATTCCCCCTGCCGTTAACTGGAACTTTGTCAGCGATGCTGAGCCTGACGAAAATGATCGCCAGTTCCCTGAGCAGGGATACAGTTTTGCCTTCCAGCCGATCGTCGATCCACTGTCACAAAAGATCGTTTCACTTGAAGCCCTGATGCGTAACGCTTCCGGCATGAATCCGCTGGACTATTTTGACACCCTGCCTCGTAATGAACTTTACGAACTGGATATAAAGTCTAAGAAAGTAGTGTTTGAACTGGCTAAAAAGATGGGCATCGAGGGACTGACGCTTTCCATTAATTTACTGCCAATGTCACTGGTGATGGTGCCCGACGCGGTAGATTTCCTGATTCAGCAGATCGATGCCAACGGATTAGTGCCCGAGCAAATCGTGATTGAGGTGACCGAAAACGAAGTTATCTCGCGCCCGGACGAGTTTTCGCTGGCCATAAAACAGTTGAAAGCCGCAGGCTTTAATCTGGCCATTGATGACTTTGGTGCCGGATCCGCCGGTTTATTACTGCTGGCCCGGTTCCAGCCGGACCGTGTCAAAATCGATCGCTACATTATTAATGACGTGCATAAAAGCGGCCCAAAACAGGCGATTGTGCACGCCATCATTAAGTGTTGTCAGTCGCTGAACATCGGTGTGATTGCGGAAGGCGTCGAGCAGCCGGAAGAGTGGATGTGGCTGGAGTCCGCCGGGATCAGTCATTTTCAGGGCTTCCTGTTTGCGACCCCAAAAATTGAGGCAGTCCCTGCGGTTGCCTGGCCTGAACTGAACGAAGACGCGCTCTGATACGCTGTTTGTTACGGATTTTTCTGTGTGCGATCGCCAGCATGACATACACTCAGTGCTGGGTTTACTGCGCTTATAAGGAAAAATTATGTCTCAGACAGTTCATTTTCAAGGCAACCCGGTTGCCGTTGCAGGTCAGATCCCCGAGAAGGGCGAAGCCGCTAAGCCATTTACACTGGTCGCTAAAGACCTGTCGGAAGTCTCGCTGACTCAATATGCCGGCAAGCGTAAAGTGCTTAACATCTTCCCAAGCGTCGATACCGGCGTGTGTGCCACTTCGGTACGCAAATTTAACCAGCTGGCAGGCGAAGTGAGCAACACGGTCGTGCTGTGTATCTCTGCCGACTTACCTTTTGCTCAGTCCCGCTTCTGCGGATCTGAAGGCTTAAGCAACGTGGTCACCCTTTCCACGCTGCGTGGCAGTGATTTCAAACAGGATTATGGTGTGGCGATTGCTGATGGCCCGTTGAAAGGTCTGGCGGCGCGCGCAGTGGTAATTCTGGATGAGCAGGACAAGGTCATTTACAGCCAGTTGGTGAACGAAATTACCACCGAACCGGAATATGACGCCGCGCTTGCTGCCTTAAAGTAATGGCAAACGTTGCGTGAAGGGAGTCCACCTTCCCTCGTCAGCACGACGTGTTAAAGCAGGGCGGCGTGTTTCCGCCCTGCTTTTTATTTACTCTCGGGATCGACTTTCTTTTGGCTGAGCCCGTATTCACGCAGTTTATTGGCAATCGCGGTGTGAGACACGCCCAGTCGTTTTGCCAGTTTGCGCGTGCTGGGATACGAGAGATAAAGCCGGGTTAAGATTGAACGCTCAAAGCGGCTGGTAATCTCATCCAGCGACCCTTCCATCACTTCCTCGCCTAACGGCATCTCCATGGCGAACTCCGGCAGGATGATATCCTGCGGACGCAGTTCATGACCGTCAAGCTGAGTCAGCGCCCGATACAAAGCATTCTTTAACTGGCGCACGTTACCCGGCCAGGTATAACGGCTGAGGAACGCATTCAGCTGTGGCGCGAGTTTTGGTCTGGCCACGCCCTGCTCATCGGCAAACCGGGCCACGAACATTTCGGTCAACGGCAGAATATCCTGCGGTCGATCGCGCAGCGGGGGCAGGTTTAGCGTCAGGACATTGAGGCGGTAGAACAGATCTTCGCGGAACTCCCCGCGATGCACCATTTCGGTCAGATTTTTCTGTGTGGCACAGATCACCCGCACATCCACATGCACTTCATGTTCTTCGCCCACCCGGCGGAAGGTGCCGTCATTGAGGAAACGCAGCAGCTTAGTCTGCATCCTTGGGGTCATTTCGCCAATTTCATCCAGCAGCACGGAGCCGCCGCTGGCCTGTTCGAAGAAGCCCTTCTTGCCTTCCAGCGCGTTCGGATAGGCCCCGGCCGCATGGCCAAACAGTTCGCTTTCGGCCACATCGTCTGGCAATGACGCGCAGTTCAGGGCCAGGAACGGCTTTTTGCCCCGCGCGCTGCGCAGATGACAGGCCCGGGCCAGCATATCCTTGCCGGTGCCGGTATCGCCGACAATCAGCAACGGTGCATCAAGCATCGCCAGTTTGCGCGCCTGATCGACCACCTGGCGCATTTTCGGCGTCACCGCGACGATGTGGTCAAATTCGCTGTCGTCATTCACCGCCAGGTTTTGCAACTGCTGGCCCATTCTGGCGGTGGATTTCAACATCACCACCGCACCCACCGGGTTGACCACCTCACCTACGGCATAAATCGGGGTGATCTCCATCAGGAAATCGCGCCCCTGAATCACCACATGGTGAGCCTGAGGTTCGATGCGCTCATTCTCCAGCCAGCGTTGAAAGTTGAAACCGGGGATCAGTGCACCGGCGCCAAAATTACGCATCTTCTCTTCGTTGAGCGCAAACAATCCCTGAGCCGCCGGGTTCGCTAGCTCCACTTTGCTTTTCATATCGATAGAAAACACCGGTTCCGGCAGCGCCACCAGCAGCGCGCTGAGCGCACGATGTTCACGTTCCGAAGGAAGGAAGTTGACCGTTCTGACATCGGTTACGCTGGGAATGCGGCGGATTTCTGCCATCAGCTGGCTGAACAGTTCAAATTCAACCGGACTGAAGTTGAGGTAGATGCGCCCGATTGAGGCTATTTCAATTCCGCGCAAATCGATGTTTCGCTCCACCAGGAGATCGAGCAATTCACGGGTAAGACCAAGTCGGTCCTGGCAAAAAACTTCCAGACGCATAGGGGGCAACCTTTCATTATTCGGGCTATGACTGATGATACTCTATCGGCGTGAGCGCCAGTAGTGGTCTGGAAGGAAAAGTTGACAGGGACCGTGCTGAATGCGCACCAACCCAGCAATAATCTGGATTGGCGCGTAAACTTTCGACTATTTTTCGGGAGTTACTGGCCCTTTTTGCAGGGTTTCTTTCAGCTGGATAATCAGATCGCGACGGAAATCACCCAGACGGGGTTTGTCACCTTCAATCCACGGCAGCGGACGGCACAATTCCATGGTTTTGATCCCCAACCTGGCGGTCAGCAGCCCGGCACCAATCCCCTGCGCAGCACGGGCGGAAAAGCGCGCGGCCAGATCCTGAGACATCCAGTCCATCCCCACTTCCCGGACCAGTTCGGATGCACCGGCAAACGCGATATTCAGCAGCACCAGACGAAACAGGCGGATACGGCTAAAGTAGCCCAATTCAATGCCATAAATGGCGGCGATACGGTTCACCAGACGCAGGTTTCGCCAGGCGATAAACGCCATATCCACCAGCGCCAGCGGGCTGACGGCGATCATCAGGGTCGACTCAGCCGAACTGCGACCAATTTCACGCCTGGCCTGACGATCTAACACCGGTTGAACCAGCTGGGCATACAGACCGACTATTTCGCGATCGTTGTGGGTTTCGTGCAGCGAGGCATGCCAGCGTTGCAGCGCCGGATGGCCCTGATCCAGCCCGGCCTGTCTGGCCAGCTTTTCACAGAACGCCCGCCCTTTGCCCATGCCGTGACTGGTGAGTAATTCCCGCGCCACATCCCTTTCTTCCGCACGCTCACGCAGGCGATACAGGCGACGCCATTCGGCAATCAATGAACCCGCGCCGGCAAACACAATCAACCCACCGGCGACACAGCCGCCCATCGCTATCCAGTCCTGCTGAAGCCAGGCATTATGCGCCCACTGTACGCCCTGCGCGACCACGCTGATCCCCAGTACGGTCAGACCGGCCTTGACCATTTTGCGCCACAGACTGCGTTTTGGCCGCAGGGCCGCTTCCACCACGCGTTCACCTTCGCCCTCTTCGACAGGCTCAAGATCGGGATCTTCCGGGACGAAAACCGCGTTCTGCTGCTCAAATGCCTGTGCCGCCTTCAGATTCGGCAGCGTTTCGGCTTCCAGCGGCTTGGCAAAATCAATTCGAGGTTTGATTGGCGTATTCATCGCAATTTATCTCCCAGTAAAAACTCCAGCGCCGCATCCATCCTGATGTGCGGCAGAGGACGATCCACATCCAAATCCTGTGGCCGGAATTGTTCAAAGTGAAAACCCTGCTGCTGCCAGAATGCGTTGCCCGGCAAGCGTGGCGGCACTTCACCGGGATAGACGGTGAGCGGTTCGTTATCCGCCAGGCGATGGCCGCGTAATGCCGGGATCTTCTCACCCTGATGATCCACCAAGCCACTTTGGGTCGCCTGCACCGAAGCCAGGCCCATACAGTCCATGGTGATGCCTTCAAACGCCGCGTTCTGCCAGGCGTCCTGCACCAGCTGCTGCAGCAGTGACACCAGATTAGCGTGCTGATCCGCGGTGACGTGATCGGATTTTGTGGCGGCAAACAGCAGCTTATCGATCACCGGCGAGAACAAACGGCGGAACAGCGTGCGCTGCCCGTAGGAGAAGCTCTGCATCAGCTGGGTCAACGCGAGGCGCATATCGTTAAACGCCTGCGGGCCACTGTTCAGCGGTTGCAGACAGTCGACCAGCACGATCTGGCGGTCGAATTTCAGGAAGTAGTTTTTATAGAAACCTTTGACCACATGCTGGCAATAGTAGTTAAAGCGCGCGCGCAGCATACCGATGTTGGTACTGGCGTCCGCCTGCGCCAGCCGGGCTTCATGGCTCTCATCCAGCTGTGGCCACGGGAAGAACTGCAGTGCGGGCGCGCCCGCCATATCACCGGGCAGTACAAAGCGACCAGGCTGAATAAAATGCAGGCCTTCCTGCTTACATTTCAGCAGGTATTCCGTCCAGGCCGCCGCAATTTCACCCAGCCGATTTTCATCAGCCGGCGCCAGCGGATCCAGACCTTCGCACAGGGTTTTCCAGCGTTCAGACCAGCTGGCGCGGTCGCCCTGCAGCAAGCCGGTCATCTGCCGGGACCAGCCGAGGTAATCCTGGGCCAGCATCGGTAAATCCAGCAGCCACTCGCCGGGATAGTCGACAATTTCCAGATAGAGCGTTGAGGTATCTCTGAAATGCCGCAGCAGCGATTCTCGTGAACGATAGCGCAGCGCCAGACGCATTTCGCTGACGCCGCGGGTCGGCGTTGGCCAGTCCGGCGGCGACGCATAAAGCTGAGAGAGACCTTCGTCATAGGTGAAGCGCTGAATGCCCATATCACGCTGTGGCACGCGCTTAACGCCTAACAGCCGCTCTTCGCGCACGGCGGAAAACATCGGCAGGCGCGCGCCGGAATTGACGTTGAGTAGTTGATTAACCAGAGAGGTGATAAAAGCGGTTTTGCCGCTGCGGCTGAGGCCAGTGACAGCAAGGCGCAGGTGGCGATCCGCGCCCCGATTCACCAGCGACAGCAATTCATTTTGAAGTCGGTTCATTGTGGTGTCGGCACCTTTTTATTGTTCTGTTTACAGCACTGTTCGGGACGGCAAGTGTAGCAAATTAAGGCAAGGTTTTAGACTTATTCCAGCGGGCGGAAGCGCCACGCACGGCACGACGCAGCAGCGGTTCCAGTGCCCAGGCAAGGAAGATTTTCAGCGGACGGTGGGCGACAGATTTAACCGCCCATCCGGCCAGACCGCCGGGTCCGTAAGTCAGTGCGCTAATCAACACGAATTTTCCCACCCTCTTAAACGCGGGCGCGGCATTACTTTTTACAGATGATTGCCAGTTACGCATAAATGTACTCCTGAAAAGAAGAGAAAGGCCCGCGAACGAGCCCGCTCAGAGGGATTATAGGTGACGAAAACGGCTGCGGACGCTGAAGGTTTCCGAGGTAACGTAACGCTCCATGTTCCTCAGGCTGGCTTCGCCGCCGTTCAGCTCGGCGCCCAGTTGATCCAGCAGCTGGTGCGCGGTTGGCGCTCTTTCACCATTTCTGTCCAGTTCCTCTGGCATCTCATCCAGCAAAAACGCCAGGCCGAAATAGGCGATCAGGGTGAAGAAAAACAGGCCAAAGAACATCGACAGCACCACAATCACCCGCACCAGACGTACCGGGATATCCAGATATTCGGCCACGCCGGCGCAAACGCCCTTCACTTTGCCGCGAGCAGGAATGCGGTAAAGCTTTTTGCCCTTAATGGTTGCGCCGCTCATGGCTGCCTCCAGTTCGGGTGCTCTGCATCCAGAATTTCTTCCAGCGCCTGCACACGCTCACGCATCCGTTTAGCATCCTGAGTTAACTGCTGCAGACGCTGCAGTTCACCTTGTGACAGCTCAGCGCCGTTGTTCTGACGGTTGCTGTAATGAAGCCATAACCAGATCGGTGCCACAAACAGCACGAAAATCGTCAGGGGTATGGCCAGAAATAACGCGCTCATTCATTCTCCTTGAAATATCGACCTGAACATTTTCAGGAACGGGCATCCAGCCAGGGATGCCGGGCACAGGCATTACTCACTGCGGTTCATTTTGGCTTTTAACGCCGCCAACTGCTCACTGATTTCATCATCGGCGTGCAGGTCTGCAAATTCCTGATCCAGCGTTTTCTTTTTACCAAAGCTCTGGCTTTCGGCTTCGGCTTCCATATGATCGATACGGCGTTCAAAGGATTCGAAACGGGCCATCGCTTCATCAATTTTACCGCTGTCCAGCTGACGACGCACGTCACGTGAAGAAGAAGCGGCCTGATGACGTAAGGTCAGGGCCTGCTGACGGGCGCGGGTTTCGGTGAGTTTTTTCTCCAGCTCGCCAATTTCGCCTTTCATACGGGTCAGCGTCTCTTCAACCTGCTCAGCTTCACGCTTCAGTGACACAATCAGCTCGGTCAGCTTCTGTTTTTCGATCAGCGCCGCACGGGCCAGATCGTCTTTCTCTTTACGCAGCGCCAGCTCGGCTTTGTCCTGCCATTCGGTCTGCTGGGCTTCAGCCTGGTCGATACGACGCACCAGCTGTTTCTTTTCTGCCAGCGCACGGGCGGATGTTGAGCGTACTTCGACCAGCGTGTCTTCCATTTCCTGAATCATCAGGCGTACCAGCTTTTGCGGATCCTCTGCTTTCTCCAGCAGCGAATTGATATTGGCGTTCACGATATCGGCAAAGCGAGAAAAAATACCCATAATCAAAGTCCTCGGTAGTGTCTTATTGAATGTGCGCAGTGATCTGCGTCGACGCTATTACCTATTCAAATCGCGTGCCAACTTTTATCTTATTGATTTGTGGGCATTCACAGTGTTTACAGGCGGATGCTGATTGGTTAATGTGGTGTAAATAACTAACATCTGGTGAATTTCATGAGCGAAAATAACGAGACGTTGCTCGGCGAGTCAAATAATTTCCTCGAAGTGCTTGAGCAGGTTTCCCGTCTGGCGCCGTTGAACAAGCCGGTGTTGGTCATTGGCGAGCGGGGAACCGGGAAAGAGCTGATCGCCAGCCGTCTGCATTACCTGTCCGACCGCTGGCAGGGGCCATTTATCTCCCTTAACTGTGCGGCGCTGAATGAAAACCTGCTGGATTCGGAACTGTTCGGCCATGAAGCCGGCGCCTTTACCGGCGCACAAAAGCGCCATCTGGGACGCTTCGAACGTGCTGATGGCGGCACCCTATTCCTCGATGAGCTGGCTACCGCACCGATGCTGGTGCAGGAAAAACTGCTGCGGGTGATTGAGTACGGACATTTAGAGCGCGTTGGCGGCAGTCAGCCGCTGCAGGTGAGCGTGCGGCTGGTTTGTGCCACCAACGATGATTTGCCGCTGCTGGCGCAGGAGGGAAAATTCCGCGCCGACCTGCTCGATCGCCTGGCGTTTGATGTGGTTCAGTTGCCGCCATTGCGCGAACGCCGCAGCGATATTCTGGTGATGGCCGAGCATTTTGCCATTCAGATGTGCCGCGAGCTTGGCCTGCCGCTGTTCCCCGGCTTTTCGGCGCAGGCAAAACAGATCCTGCTGGACTACCGCTGGCCGGGTAATGTGCGTGAGTTAAAGAATGTGGTAGAGCGCTCGGTTTATCGCCATAACGAAGTCGATCAGGAGCTGGACAGCATTATTATTAACCCTTTTAAGCCTCAACAGCCTGCCAGGGAAACTAAAGTGGCTGAGGCTGGCAGCCTGCCTGATTTACCTCTGGATCTGCGCCGCTGGCAGAATCAGCAGGAGAAAGATCTGCTGGATAAAAGCCTGGCTCAGGCCCGCTATAACCAGCGTCGCGCGGCGGAATTACTGGGCGTTACCTATCACCAGCTGCGCGCGATGATGAAAAAGCACGGCATCAACGTCGATAAGTAAGCCCTGACGGCTGACAAAAAAAAGCCCGCTCGAGGCGGGCTAAAAAATACTGGAAGCAATGTGAGCAATGTCGTGCTCTTCTTCGGTAGAGCCACCGTCGAAGCGCAGGAGAATAATAATCATTCGCAGTATCAACTGTAAAGCACTTTGTTGAGAATATTTCTCATTACCATGGCAACATTGGGCGTATTATGAACATCCCTGAACAGTGCAGGGAAACCTTTTATTCCGTTTTTGCCGGAAAAAGCGTCAGTTATCCCGGCAAACTTTGGGGCAGGCCGGAGAGTGCGGTACACTCTGACTATTGCCTGATTTTTCAGATGACTTATGCGCACATTATTCTCCACGCTTTTGCTGGGGCTGAGCCTGTTCAGTGCCTCAACCTGGTCCGCTTCGCCCGGCGATATTCGTCAGAGCGGTTTTGTCTATTGCGTCAACGGCGCGGTCACCACCTTTAACCCGCAGTTAGCCAGCGGCGGCCTGGTGGTTGATACGCTGGCGGCCCAGCTGTATGACCGTCTGCTGGATGTTGACCCCTATACCTACCGGCTGATCCCGGAACTGGCGCAAAGCTGGGAAGTGCTTGATAACGGCGCCACCTACCGTTTTCATCTGCGGGACAATGTCCATTTCCAGAAAACAGCCTGGTTCTCCCCTACCCGCACGATGAATGCCGACGATGTGGTGTTCAGCTTCCAGCGCATTTTTGACCGCCAGTCGCCGTGGCATAACGTCAATGGCGGCAGCTATCCCTATTTCGACAGCCTGCAGTTCGCCGATGCCGTGCAAAACGTGAAGAAGCTGGATAAAAATACCGTTGAGATCCGCCTGCATAATCCGGACGCCTCATTCCTCTGGCATATCGCCACCCATTATGCGCCGGTGCTTTCCGCCGAATATGCCGATCGCTTGACGAAGGAAGATCGCCAGGAACAGATGGATCGCCAGCCGGTCGGCACCGGTCCGTTTATGTTAAGCAGCTATCGCACCGGGCAATATATCCGTCTGGCGCGTAATCCGGAGTACTGGAAAGGCCTGCCGCGCATGCCGCAGGTGGTGATTGATATGGGCGCTGGCGGCACGGGCCGGCTGTCGAAGTTACTGACCGGCGAATGCGACGTGCTGGCCTATCCTGCCGCCAGCCAGATTTCGATTCTGCGCGACGATCCGCGTCTGCGTCTGACCTTGCGTCCGGGAATGAATATTGCCTATCTGGCGTTTAACACCCGCAAAGCGCCGCTGGATCGCGTTGAGGTGCGTCAGGCGCTGGCGCTGGCGATCAACAACGAACGTCTGATGGAATCCATTTATTACGGCACGGCGGAAACCGCGGCATCTATTCTGCCGCGCGCGTCCTGGGCTTACGACAATGAAGCCAGAGTGACCGAATATAATCCGAAAAAAGCCCGTGAAGAGCTAAAGGCGCTGGGCGTTACCGATCTGCATCTGAATTTATGGGTGCCGTCAGCATCCCAGTCGTGGAATCCCAGCCCGTTAAAAACGGCTGAGCTGATTCAGGCGGATTTGGCGCAAATCGGCGTTACGGTCACCATCGTCTCGGTTGAAGGCCGATTCCAGGAAGCGCGCCTGATGCAGATGAATCATGACCTGACGCTGACGGGCTGGTCGACGGACAGTAACGACCCGGACAGCTTCTTCCGTCCGCTATTAAGCTGCGCGGCGATCGGCTCGCAGACCAACTATGCTCACTGGTGTGACCCGGCCTTTGACGAGGTGCTGCATAAGGCATTGCTTTCTCAGCAGCTGGCTTCGCGCATAGACTATTACGATCGGGCACAACGGATGCTCGCCCAGTCGCTGCCGGTGCTGCCTCTGGCCTATTCCCTTCGCTTGCAGGCTTATCGCCACGATATTCAGGGACTGGTATTGAGCCCGTTCGGTAACGCGTCGTTTGCCGGCGTGCACCGTGACAAAGGCGAGGAGAAATAACCATGGTGATTTATACGCTGCGACGCCTGGTGCTGTGGCTGGTTACCCTGTTTATGCTGACGCTGGTGGGCTTCAGCCTCAGTTACTTTACGCCGCATGCGCCTTTACAAGGGGCCTCGCTGTCAGACGCCTTCTTCTTCTGGTACAAAGGCCTGTTCCAGCTGGATTTTGGCGTTTCCAGCATTAACGGCGAGCCAATTGGTCAGCAGATCCGCGAGGTGTTTCCCGCCACGCTGGAGCTGTGCATTATGGCGTTCGCGCTGGCGATGTTTATTGGTATTCCGCTGGGAATTGCTGCCGGCGTGATGCGCAATAAATGGCAGGATAAAACCATCAGCGCGCTGGCGTTGCTGGGTTTTTCGATGCCGGTATTCTGGCTGGCGCTGTTACTGACGCTGTTCTTCTCGCTGAACCTCGGATGGTTGCCGGTTTCTGGCCGCTTTGACCTGCTGTACCCGGTGAAGAATGTCACCGGCTTTGCGCTGATTGATGCGTGGTTCAGCCCTTCGCCGTGGCGCCATGAGATGCTGGTCAGTGCGCTGATGCATCTGATTTTGCCGGTCACCGCCCTCGCCGTCGCGCCGACCACGGAAGTTGTGCGTCTGCTGCGCATCAGTACCCGCGAAGTGATGGAGCAGAACTATATTAAGGCGGCAGCCACCCGCGGCCTGTCACGGTTTACCATCATTCGCCGTCACGTGCTGCATAACGCCCTGCCACCGGTGATCCCACGCCTGGGCCTGCAATTTTCCACTATGTTAACGCTGGCGATGATTACCGAAGTGGTGTTCAGCTGGCCGGGGCTTGGACGCTGGCTGGTGGATGCCATTCGTCAGCAGGATTACGCGGCGATTTCCGCCGGGGTGCTGATGGTGGGCGGTCTGGTGATCACGGTAAACGTGCTGGCCGATGTTCTGGGTGCCGCGTTGACGCCGCTGAAGCATAAAGAATGGAACGCCGTCCGCTAGGCGCACTCGCAGGGCAGCTTGAAAAATCGCCTGACTGCGCCAGACTTTAGCGCATCGATTAAAGGAGGTCAGTCATGCCCTACGATTCACGAAGTGCCTTACCCGACAGCGTTCAGCATGTTCTTCCTGCTCATGCCCAGGACATTTATATGGCCGCATTTAACAGTGCCTGGGATGAGTATAAAGATAAAAAAGACCGCAAGGATGACAGCTCGCGGGAAGAAGTGGCCCATAAAGTGGCCTGGGCGGCCGTTAAGCATCAGTACGAAAAAGGCGACGATGATAAGTGGCATAAGAAGTCATCGTAATCAGAAGGCATTAACGCTGAAAATCTTGCTGCGGCTTGCTGAAAATTCTAACGCTTTATGTTGACCTGAACCGCCGCCCGGCGGTTTATTATTTTGTACCCGACCACACCCAGTGCTGAATTTCCGGCAGGTCTTCGCCATATTCGCGCACGTAATGGTGGTGTTTCTCCAGACGTCGCTGCAGATCGTCAACGGCCTGTGGGTGACGGTCGGCCAGTCCCGGAACATGGCGGATGGCCGACAGCGCCAGGTGATAGCGATCCAGCTCATTCAGCACCGTCATATCAAATGGCGTGGTGGTGGTCCCCTCTTCATTAAATCCATGCACGTGGAAGTTATGATGATTGTTACGCTGATAGGTCAGTCGGTGAACCAGGTTGGGATAGCCATGGAAAGCGAAAACGACCGGCTTATCGCAGGTGAACAGCGCATCAAACTCCGTCTCAGATTTGCCATGAGGATGTTGCTGCTGTGTTTGCAATGCCAGCAGGTCGACCACATTGACCACGCGGACGCGTAATTCCGGCAAAATCTCACGTAACAGGTCAACGGCCGCCAGAGTTTCCAGCGTTGGCACATCGCCGGCACAGGCCATCACCACATCAGGTTCGCCCTCACTGCTCGCCCAACGCCATTCACTCATACCGGCTTCGCAATGGGCAATCGCACCTGCCATATCCAGCCATTGCGGTGAAGGCTGCTTGCCGGCAACAATCACATTGATGCGATCCCAGGTGCGCAGACAGTGATCGCCTACCCACAGCAGCGTATTGGCATCCGGCGGCAGGTAAATCCGCACGATGTCGGCTTTCTTATTGGCAACGTGATCGATAAAGCCGGGATCCTGATGGCTGTAACCGTTGTGGTCCTGTCGCCAGACGTGTGAAGAAAGGAGGTAATTCAGCGACGACACCGGCTTGCGCCACCCCAGTTTGCGCGTCACCTTCAGCCATTTTGCGTGCTGGTTGAACATCGAATCGACGATATGAATAAACGCTTCGTAGCAGTTAAACAGGCCGTGACGGCCCGTCAGAAGATAGCCCTCCAACCAGCCCTGACACTGATGTTCGCTGAGGATCTCCATCACTCTGCCATCGCGAGCTAGCTGCTCATCATATGTCTTCAGCGGCGCCATCCAGGTGCGGCTGGTGGCGTCCAACACCGGGGTGAGCCGGTTCGACGCGGTTTCATCAGGACCAAAAAGACGGAAATTATCAGGATTGCGGTGGAATATCTCCGCGAGATAATGACCCAGCTGTTCCGTAGCGCCTCCGGTTGTGCTGCCTGGCTGACCGGTTTCCAGCGAGAAGTCATGGATATCAGGTGCGCTCAGCTCGCGACGAAGGCGACCGCCGTTGGCATAAGGTGAAGACCCCATCCGTTTATTCGCCGCAGGCACCAGCGCGCGGAGTTCTGCTATCAGTGAGCCATTATCGTCAAACAGTTCCTGCGGCTGATAACTGCGCATCCAGTTCTCTAAAATTTCCCGGTGCGCGTCGTTTTCCCGGCAGGCCGAGACCGGCACCTGATGCGCCCGCCAGAAATCCTCGACCTTTTTGCCATCAACCTCTTTTGGCCCGGTCCAGCCTTTTGGGCTGCGAAACACAATCATTGGCCATCGTGGAACAGTCTCTGAGCCTTTACCCGAACGGGCCTGCTGCTGGATATCGGCAATTTTTGAGAAAGCCGCATCCAGTGCCGATGCCATTTGCTGATGCATGTCGGCAGGTTCGTGACCCGAGACAAACTGCGGCGCGTAGCCATAGCCGCTAAACAGCTGTGTGAGGTCATCGTCACTGCTGCGTCCCAGAATGGTCGGGCTGGCAATTTTATAGCCATTAAGATGCAGGATAGGCAGTACCGCGCCATCACGCTGGGCATTTAGAAATTTTATACCGTGCCAGCTTGAGGCGAGCGGCCCGGTTTCCGCTTCACCGTCACCAATCACACAAGGCACAATCAGTTCGGGATGATCGAAAGCGGCGCCAAAGGCATGGGATAAAGAATACCCCAGCTCGCCCCCTTCATTGATTGAACCCGGCGTTTCCGGTGCTGCATGACTGGGAATGCCGCCGGGAAATGAAAACTGTTTAAACAGTCGCTGCATACCCGCTTCGTCTTCGCTGACGTCGGGGTAAATTTCACTGTAACTGCCTTCCAGCCAGGTATTTGCCACCATCGCGGGGCCGCCGTGCCCCGGCCCACAGATAAACAGCAGGTCCCGATCGCGCTGACGGATAATGCGGTTCAAATGGGCGTAAATAAAATTCAGGCCGGGCGTGGTTCCCCAGTGCCCAAGCAGGCGGGGCTTGATGTGCTCTGGCAAAAGAGGATTGCGTAATAACGGATTACCCATCAGGTAAATCTGCCCCACCGAAAGATAATTTGCAGCACGCCAGTATTTATCCAGCAGCGCCAGTTCGTGGGTCACGGATTCTTCTGCCATCACTTTTTCTCCAGAGAGTTAGCCTTTAACTAACCCTACTCGAGGATCACCGATCGCGCGAACCAGCGGACCGGGATGGGATGGGATGGGATGGGATGGGATGGGATGGACGCGTCGTGGCGGGGGAGGCGATCACCCTTGTGGTATTAACGTTAAGCCCACGCTTGCCACATTGTAGCAGCGGTTAACACACCCAAACCTTATTCATATATTTTGACAAACACCAGCAAATAACAAGCCTTTCGCAAAATAATCATCAGGAGTATCATTCTTCACATCGAGGCAGCAAGCCTCATTATGAATAAAACAAACTCAGGAAACCATTATGAAATCAGTCAAAAATTTAGTTGCGATTATTGCCCTCTCTACAATTTCTTTCGGTAGCTTTGCGCAGAGCATCACCGCTTCAGCCTCCTCTCTGGATGGTGCTGAAGCGCAAATCGCCGCCCAGGCACAGGAACTCGGTGCAAAATATAAAATCACCGAAGCAAGCTCTAACAATTACGTGCACATGACCGCAGAGCTGATTAAATAATAAAACGCGTCGGGTCGCCCCTCCGGCGGCCCTGAAAGCGTTAAATTCTGCCCGCACAGTGACTTCGGAAGGAATACCTGTCTATGTTCAGCAAACTACTCAGCAGCATTTTCAAACGCGGGAATGAAAATTCCACGGAAATGCATTTCGATACTACTCAGCAACAGGAAAATACGATGTCTAATCACTTTCTGGCCCTGGCAAAACAACGCCGGACTGTTTATGCACTGGGTAAAGACATGCCTGTCGCGGATGACGAAGTGATTGATACGATCAAAGAGGCGGTGAAACAGGCCCCTTCTGCCTTTAACTCCCAAAGTTCCCGTATCGTTATCCTGCTGGGAAAAGAGCATAACCGTTTCTGGGAAATCACCCGTGAGCAGCTGAGAAAAATCGTGCCGGCGGATCACTTTGCGGGAACCTCTGCCAAAGTCGATGGCTTTGCCGCTGCAGCAGGCTCGGTACTGTTCTTCGAAGATCAGGACGTGGTGAAAACGCTTCAGGAGCAGTTTGCTTCTTATGCCGATAATTTCCCGGTCTGGTCTGAACACAGCACCGGCATTGCACAGTACGCTGTATGGCTGGCACTGGCCGAAAAAGGCATTGGCGCTAACCTGCAGCACTACAATCCCCTGATAGACAGCGATGTGAAGACTGCCTGGCAGATCCCCGACTCGTGGAAATTGAGGGCACACATGAACTTTGGCTCAATTGAAGCGCCAGCAGGCGAAAAAACCTACATTGATGACGACCAGCGCTTCATCATTGCAAAGTAAAACCTCTTCAGGCCGCCGCCAGGCGGCTTGTTATCAACGGCCCCTCTATTCTCAACAATTCATTTCTCCTGTTGTTCTTCCTACCTGATTTATCTTTTTCACTGTCATCATTAACGTGTAGGTCATTAGCGTTTACGCTAAAGTAACTTACTGATTTTCATGCGGGCGCCCACTATGCCAGCAGTTATTTCCACAGAATCCTTCAACAGCATCGTTCATTTTGTGACGGCGGCAAATTCCAGCAGTTTTACTGAAGCCGCTGAACAGCTGGGGGTGTCGAAATCGGCAATTGGGAAAAGTATTCAGCGCCTTGAACATAATCTGGGTACCGCGCTGTTCCACCGCACCACCCGAAAAATCAGCCTGACGACGGAAGGTGAAGCCTATCTCGCCAGTTGCCAGAGCGCGCTGTAAACGCTGCAAATGGCCGAGATGGCATTGCGCTCTAAGCTGACGGAACCCACGGGCACGGTGAGGATGGATTTGCCGGCGGCATTTGGCCGATCGGTAATGATGCCGATTTTGATGGATATGACAAAACGCTATCCCCACCTGAAGCTGACGATCATCTTTAATGACCGCATCATTGACCCACTGGATATTGGCTTCGATCTCGCCATTCGTTTTGGCGCAGTAAAAGACACCACCGATCTTATCGCCCGCAAGCTGAACGACCAGCAGCTGATCATTTGCGCGTCTCCTGAATATCTGTCGGCTTACGGCAAACCGGAGACACTGGACGATCTCAATCATCATCGCTGTGTGCTCGCCTGGCGCGGTGGCGCACCGCTCAGCTGGTTGATTCGTTTTTCAACGACGTCACTACCGACAACTGGGCAATTTCAGGTGAGATTTTTGCTGAGACGCTAAAAAATCGGGCTGAGATGCAGCCCTGGCGGCCGTTAGGTCTTTGCTCTTAACGGCCTGTGCCACTTTACTGCACTCCCCGCTTTCTCCGTTGTACTTCCGCTTCCTCCCCGATCTCTGGAGATCTTTATGAAAAATGAAATTACCTGTGTATTTCACCTGGCCGTCAATGACGGACAATTTCCGGCGTTTAAGGAATTAGTTTCCCGCGTGGTCGAAGCCACCAGCAAAGAGCCCGGCACCCTCAGCTATGTCTACAGCGTCAGCGACGACCAGAAAACGGCCCACATTGTTGAGCGTTATCGCCAGCAGGATGTGGTAAGCCATGTCGACATCACGTTCGCGCCTTTCGCCGAAGCCTTCCTCTCTTTGGTGACCATCACCTGCCTGACGGTTTACGGTGAGCCGGATGATGAAATTCGCGCACGACTGAACCCATTCGGTGCCGTGTATATGAAACCCTTCGATGGCTTTACCCGCTAAACTCCTGCAACAGACCAAAAAAGACACTGCTATGAAACTTTATGTTTACGATCACTGCCCGTTCTGCGTGCGTTCACGCATGATTTTTGGCTTAAAAGACGTTGCCTGTGAAATCGTTACTCTGCCGAATAATGATGAAGCCACGCCAACGCGACTCATTGGGAAAAAAATGCTGCCAGTGCTGGTCACCGAGAGCAACCAGGCGATTGGTGAGAGTCTGGATATCGTTAACTATATTGATGCCACCTACGGTTCACCGATGCTGACTGGATCTGAAAACTCAGCGATTGAAAGCTGGATGGATGACGCTTCGACACGCCTTTTTCAACTGGCGATCCCGCGCTGGGCGAGTTCAGATTTTGAAGAGTTTCGTCAGGCGCCAGCAAGGCAGTATTTTACCGCTAAGAAAGAAGCTGTTTTTGGCCCGTTCCCGTCTTTACTTGAACAAACCGATTCGCTGGTTGCCGAAATGAATGAGAAACTTGCCGCGTTGGAAACGTTAATATCAGTGACGAAGCGTGACAGTGAAACAGTATCACTGACGGATATTCGCCTTTTCCCCCTGCTGCGTTCATTATCCATCGTGAAGGGAATTCACTGGCCGCCACGGGTTGATGCCTGGCGCAGAGAGATTGCCCTGCGATCTCAGGTCAATCTCAACGACGATATCGCTATATAATGCCGGTCTGCTGGCGAATCCCCCGCCACGCCGGAGCCTATTGAAGTGGCATTTAATAAACTGGCCGATGAACTTTCCTACCATCCGCTGTCATTATCGGCGGATGCGTTACAGGTACTGGCAGGGTTGGTATTTATCCGTGAAATAACACACCACCAGGCTATTACGGCCATCCACTACGCATGACTTTCAGGCATAAAAAAACCGGTTACTCCCAGCAGGGGTAACCGGTAACAGGTCTAAGCAGCCGTTATTTTAGGGGAGATCATTACCTCTGAAGGCTGGCTGATCTCAGTAATGGATAACGGTGCGGATAGATTTACCTTCGTGCATCAGATCGAATGCATCGTTGATGTCATCCAGACCCATGGTGTGCGTAACAAACGGTTCGAGCTCAATATTCCCTTTCATCGCGTCTTCAACCATTGCAGGCAACTGACTGCGGCCTTTAACGCCACCGAACGCCGAGCCTTTCCACTGACGACCGGTTACCAGCTGGAACGGACGCGTGGAGATCTCTTTACCCGCGCCGGCAACGCCAATAATGATGGACTGACCCCAACCACGGTGCGAAGACTCAAGCGCGGCACGCATCACGTTCACGTTGCCAATACATTCAAATGAGTGATCAACACCCCAGCCGGTCATTTCAACAATGACCTCCTGAATCGGCTTGTCGAAATCGTTTGGATTAATGCAGTCGGTCGCGCCGAATTGTTTAGCCAGCTCAAACTTGCCTGGGTTGGTGTCGATAGCAATGATGCGACCCGCTTTCGCCTGACGCGCGCCCTGAATCGCTGCAAGACCGATACCGCCCAGGCCAAAGATTGCTACCGAGTCGCCTGCCTGCACTTTAGCCGTATTGTGAACCGCACCAATACCGGTGGTCACGCCACACCCCAACAGGCAAACGTGCTCGTGATTGGCTTCCGGATTGATCTTCGCCAGCGAAACTTCAGCGACCACGGTGTACTCGCTGAATGTTGAACAGCCCATATAGTGATAGATTGGCTGGCCGTTATAGGAGAAACGCGTGGTGCCATCTGGCATCAGGCCTTTGCCCTGGGTGGCACGAACGGCGGTACACAGATTGGTTTTGCCGGATTTACAGAACAGGCACTCGCCACATTCAGCGGTGTACAGCGGGATGACGTGATCGCCTGGCTTAACGCTGGTGACCCCTTCACCCACTTCAACCACCACACCTGCACCTTCATGGCCCAGCACTGCAGGGAACACCCCTTCAGGATCGTCGCCAGACAAGGTGAAGGCATCGGTATGACACACGCCGGTATGGCTGATTTTCACCAGCACTTCGCCAGCACGCGGCGGCTCAACATCGAGCTCGACAATTTCTAAAGGCTTGCCTGGACCAAACGCAACCGCAGCACGAGATTTCATATATTGCACTCCACATAAATAGGGTTAGAGGAAGCGGACGGCGAGATTGTTAGGCTCATTTTCACCGCTCTCTGCAGGGATGAATGATTCATCATGGGGAAGAGTATAGATCGCATACCCCTATGGGGTATATAGACTCTGGGTATTAAATAGTACTTAATGAATTAATTGATTGTTATAACGAGAATTTAAATGTCGCTGAGGATCATGACGATATTTTGGCGGGTGCTTCTGATATTTGGCTAACTGAGCAGATGCGCAGTTTTTTAGGCACAAAGCCGCCTGTGGGTGGGCTGCCGGCATTGAGATGACTGAACATACTAACAGGACGTTATTTGAAGTAGGATTTGACCAGCTTGACCAGCTCACCGATATCTTCACCCGCCTCGCTGTCAGGCTTCAATTTCCCGGCAAACTCTTCTTTTATATAACTTTCGAGGATTTCGGTCATCAGGCCATTCATCGCGCCTCTGACTGCTGCCATTTGCATCAGTACCGGGGCACAATCCGCACCCGCTTCCAGCGAACGCTGTATCCCTTCGCATTGCCCCTGAATCCTTTTTATTCTGTTTAGCGCGCGTTTCTTATCTTCGGGGGAGTGTGGCATACATCCTCATATAGGGTACCGGGGTATATTATGACATGACGTTATAACTGATATGGCCGAAAACTGACAGGATAATTATTCTCCCAGAAAGACCTTAGCGCCTTCAGCGATGGACGTTAGCGGACAGTTTGCCAGAGGGGAACGGCTTCACCAATACCCCCACCCTCAACCTTCAGGTTTTTAATGCATCAATCACGATTCTTAATGCCGGTGACACATTCCGATGCGGATAATAGAGGAATGAACCGTCGAGGCGTTGGCTGAAACGCTGTAACACTCTGACCAATCTCCCCCGCTGCAGATCATCGGATACCAGTTCCTCTGGAACATATGCCAATCCCAGGCCAAGCCTGGCGGCTTCGGCCTCCATATAACTGTCAGAAAAGGCCCATTGTCCCTGAGGCCGGTGGGTGATTTTTTTTGCCTGATGGTTAAGTTCCCAGGCATACACACTGCCGTCGGCAAACTGGTAGGCAATACAGGGATGGGCCACTAAATCCTCCGGAGTTTGTGGAAAGCCATAACGACGAAAATGTTCAGGTGTAGCAACAATTGCCATCTCCATATCGGGCGTAATCCGCACGGCGATCATGCCTTGTCCGACTTCAGGTCCAAGGCGTATGCCAGCATCGAATCTTTCCGCAATAATATCGACAAACCGGCTTTCGCTGATCAGTTCCAGCCGGATATCCGGGTAGCGTTGTTGAAAAACCGCCAGCTTGGGCAGGAGGACTTTATCAATGGCATGCTGGCTGGCATTAATACGCACGGTACCAGAAGGCGTCTGACGATAATGTGCCAGTGTGGCCAGTCCACTATTCAGCGCATCGAATCCGTTCTCCGCCGTATTGTAGAGCTGCTCACCGGCCTGGGTCAGCGATAGCCTGCGTGTGGTACGGACCAAAAGTTGTACTCCTAACCTTTCCTCAAGCTCGCGGACAGAACGGCTAATGCCAGACTGAGCGAGCCCAAGCCGCTGCGCTGCGGCCGTAAAACTGCCTTCCCGCACCACCTGCATAAACAGATAAAGCTCATTGTAGTTTTCCCGTTTGGCCATCACCGTCCCCGTGCATCTCGATCTATACCATTAGGGTATGAATCCTAGCAGTTTCCGCCGACTAATCATCACTATTTACGCTAAGTATAATCCCCTTTTCGAGCTCAAATGCAGCGCCTTCCCTTGCGGAAACTGCATTCACACCGTGTTTTTCAAGGGGGGTCTTTTATGAAAATTTTCACCCGTAAAGTCACAGCTGTCATACCCGCGCTACTGCTATGTACGTCATTAAGTGGAGTTACAACAATGAGTCACGCTGAATCAACCAATCCAAATGCGCCCGTGTCGATGGTGGAGAAATGGGACAAAACCTTTGTTGAAAGCAGTAAAGTCGAACATCGTAAGGTGACCTTCCCAACCCGCTACGGGATCACTCTGGTCGGCGATCTGTATATTCCTAAAGATCGTGGCGACCGCAAGCTTGCGGCAATTGCGGTCAGCGGTCCCTTTGGCGCGGTCAAAGAGCAATCCAGCGGTTTATACGCGCAGACACTGGCAGAAGATGGGTTTGTTACCCTGGCCTTTGATCCCTCCTATACCGGAGAAAGCGGCGGCTCGCCACGCAATGTTGCCTCTCCGGATATCAACACCGAAGACTTTAGTGCTGCGGTAGATTTCCTTGGTTTACAAAAAGAGGTCGATCGCAACCGCATCGGTCTGCTCGGCATCTGCGGCTGGGGAGGTATGGCGCTGAATGCAGCAGCAATGGATACCCGCGTCAAAGCGGTCGCGACCAGCGTTATGTACGACATGAGCCGCGCCATGGGCCATGGTGTTGGCGAGGGAAAAGACCGCTATTCAACGGCCGACCGCCGTGCGGTTTTGCACTATCTGAACGAGCAGCGTTGGAAGGATGCAGAAAGCGGCCAAACCGCCTATGCGAGTCATGATATTTATGTTGATGATAGCGGGAAGGTAACGACTTCCGAACGCATTCTACCGGAAACCTTACCCGCAAATCCCAATCCCGTGTTGAAGGAGTTCTTCGATTATTACCGTATGCCGCGCGGGTTCCATCCGCGTTCGGTTAACTCTGCCGGTGCCTGGACAGCCACAACGCCCTTGTCGTTTATGAATATGCCATTGCTGAGCTATGCCAATGAAATCACTATTCCAACGTTAATCGTTACCGGTGAAAAAGCCCATTCACGCTATTTTGCGGAAGATGCCTTTAAGGCGGTTGGCAGCAAAGATAAAGAACTGGTGATTGTCCCGGGCGCTAACCATGTCGATTTATACGACAACGTTGCCGGTAAGATACCTTTCACCCGCTTTGATACGTTCTTTAAAACCCGCCTACGTTAACTTCCCGAGCATGATTCAATGATAAAACCGCCAGTCACCGACAGGCGGTTTCTCATTCAGGGCTGATATTTAGAGAAGGTAAAATTATGTCCCTATCGAGCGTTAAAACATCCCATAACCCGCAACGTGCAAACTGGAGTGGTATTTTTGCGATGACCCTCTGCGCTTTCGTCCTGGTTGCTTCTGAATTTTTGCCGGTCAGCCTGCTGACACCGGTTGCCAGCGATTTGGACGTCACCGAAGGACTGGCTGGGTTCGGGATCGCCATCTCCGGCGCACTGGCGGTTTTGACCAGTCTGACAATTTCTGACATTGCCGCCAATATAAACCGCAAACACCTTCTGCTGGGGATGACGGTATTAATGGCCATGTCGGGGTTGATCATTGCGCAGGCTTCCAGCTATCTGGTCTATATGTCAGGGCGTGCGCTGATTGGTATTGCCATCGGCGGATTCTGGTCTCTGTCTGCGGCTACGGCCATTCGTCTGGTGCCCTCGCATCGGGTATCCCATGCGCTGGCCATTTTTAATGGCGGTAATGCACTGGCGACTGTCGTAGCAGCCCCATTGGGGAGCTATCTTGGCGCAACCATCGGGTGGCGCGGCGCCTTCATCTGCATTGTCCCGGTTGCGCTGGTCGCCTTCATCTGCCAATGGTTGAGTCTGCCAGATATGCCCGGTAATAAGACAAATCAGCCTCGCGGAATGGTTTTTCGGCTATTAAGCCGTCCTGTTGTTTTAATTGGCATGCTGGCGTGTGGCTTATTTTTTATGGGGCAGTTTACCTTATTTACCTATGTGCGCCCGTTTCTGGAAACCGTCACTCAGGTAAACCCGTCCGGCTTATCACTGATTTTGCTTATTATCGGTGTTTCAGGTTTTGTTGGGACGTTAATCGTCTCCCTCTTTCTCAACGCGCGGTTTTACCCGACGCTCATGGCCATCCCTTTTCTTATGGCTACCCTCGCCGGGCTGTTAATGCTAGCGGGTCACAACGTCTGGTTGGTTGCGCCGCTATTAGGGCTTTGGGGAATGCTTGCAACTGCCGCACCAACGGGATGGTGGACATGGATCGCACAGACGCTACCGGAGAATGCCGAGGCAGGCGGCGGTCTGATGGTGGCCGTCGTTCAGCTGTCAATTGCCCTTGGGTCAACGGCTGGCGGGATGGTGTTTGATCATCTGGGCTGGCTTAGCACGTTTGGACTGAGCGGTGTGTTGCTGCTCAGTGCGGTTGTCCTGACATTTATCACTTCTCGATCTCAATAAACCGCCGGGGTTTCAGACTGCCCCGCAACTTCCCCAAAAGCCACGCCGCTATTTTTCCCGCGAAGAGTAAATGCAGTTTGACGGATGACGTTTTCATTTTCTTTAACGAAATATTTATACGGAGACGATGCATTTATTTAATCACGGGAATGTTTTACTTTTTACAGATGAGTGCCACAATAGACCAACCAAATAAGTAGCGCGCTATTATAAAGTGCACTACATAGTTAAACGATAACCCTTATCATTTGCAATGACAGCACCAGGGAATACCTACACTACAACCCCAAACACATAAAATTGCCTCCGCAGAATAGAGTCAGCCGCGAACGTAAAAATTGACGCATTAACAACGTCATAACCGGCGTCATAATGCGAGAGGCATCAGGAATATCATTATGAGAAATCAATTTATAGAACCGCCTGTGGCCGTGAAGCATAACATTCGTGAACTCAGGATCGCCGCCGGCTTCTCTCAGCAAACTGCCGCAGAGCGTTTCGATCTCAGCCTGCGCGTCTGGCAGATGAAAGAGACGGGAAAGAATCCAACCCCGCTTAGCCAGGGAGAATACGAATTGCTATTGTTACTGGCCGGAGAGCATCCTAATTTTGTCCTTTTGTCTCAAAAGAAAAAATGAACCGTTCTGCTCACAGGGTTCCTGAGGCTTGTAAGGTTTTATTGAAACCCTTTCCAAAATTAAAGTCCATTTCCCGCCGCTTTTTCGCGCCTCAGCAATTCATTAGGCGGTTAATAAATGATTGTTTCTCACTGATAGCGCGCGCAACGTATCAAATGCCCGAAAGAAAAACCCATAACACCTTGAAAAACATAGCCAATAGTTAATTTGGCTTTATTTTTACCTCCAATAAATTTAGTGGCTTATTCACCTGTCAATTCCCCGATCGCAACCTATAATACAATTTTTCTGATTAACCGGGGAGGCTGAATAAACCTCTGAAGCATCTACCTAAAGATAAAAATTAGCGTATCTACACCTGCAAAGATTGATGTTAATGGATAAAAAATAACTAAAAATAATTGTCTGCTGGGTCTGTCTGACAAAAAAAATCAGTACTCCTACACCAGGAAATAAGAATGAAAAACCTACTTAACCGCACCAGTTTGCCTGCAAAGTTTCTAATGCTTGGGCTGTTTTCAGCGATACTGTTTTTTTTGCCCACGGCTTTATTCATTCAAAGCGGCGGTCTGGCTATTGATGCAAAGAAAATTGAACTCAGCGGCATTCCGGTAGAGAAAAAAATGCTGACGCTGCTTAATAAAATCCAGCGTCACCGCGCCGAAAGCGCCATTGCGATTTCTCAACATATACCTGACAACGCGCCTCGCCTGGCGATGGCTGAAGATGCCAGCCGGGATCTCACAACGATTATCGCCGACCTCAAGCAGGTGGATAACACTGCGCAGCCGCTGACCAGTTTGACGACGTTCAATGATGATTGGCAGCAGTTGCAAAACGATATTTTAGCCGGGAAGCTGAGCCTGTCAGACAGCCTGCAGCGCCACGCCAGCCTGATTCAAAAACTGCTGATAGCGAATCAGAATGTGCTGGATTTTTATGGCTTAACGCTGGATGCCGATCTCAATACTTATCAGTTTATTATCAGTATTTTTAGTCGTTTACCTCAGCTTACCGAAACCCTTGGACAAATCAGAGCCAGTGGCGCGTCTGTGATTGCTGCGGGCAATAACGTCACTGAGGCGGATCGCAGTCGTATGGCGTTTCAAATCGAAAGTGGCAAAACCGCCCTCGCGCAGTTCAATAGCAATATGGAAAAAGTGTTCACTATCGAACCCAGCCTGCGTGAAATCTTTGCCCGTTCAGATCAGGATGCGAATAAGCAGGCCAATGACGCCCTGCAACTGGCGGAGCATATCTTTGTCAGTAAAAGCGTTACCGTCGCGCCCGCCGAATACATTCGCGTTTTCACCCAGTCAATAAACCGTTACGCAGAGTTAGGGTCGAATAGCGCGGATAAACTGTCCCAGATGCTGGAAAGTCAGGCAACCGAAAAACGCCATGCTCAATTCTGGCTGCTGGCCGGCTTATTCAGTATCGCGTTACTCGCGGTATATACGGCGGTTATGATTTCGCGATCGGTCACCGGACCGGTGGAACTGGCGGTTAATGCGGCAAGCAAAGTTGCTGCAGGCGATTTAACGACCTCGTTTACGGTGACAGGAACGAATGAGATGTCCACGTTGTTAAACGCATTGCTGCTGATGCAGAACCGTTTGTCAGAACTTGTCTCGGGCATCAAAACCAATGCTGTCACCATCGCAACCTCTTCCGAAGAGATAGCCAGCGGTAACGGCGATCTCTCTTCTCGTACCGAACAGCAGGCGGCTTCCCTTGCTGAGACTGCCGCGAGTATGGAGCAGTTGGCGTCCATCATCAGTCATAATGCTGAAAATACCCGCTACGCGTCCACCATGGCAGAATCGGCAACCAGTGCTGCCCTTCTCAGTGGGGATGCCATGGAATCCGTGATGGAAACAATGCATAAGATCCGCGGCAGTTCCGGAAAAATTGAAGAGATCACCAGCGTGATTGACGGCATCGCTTTCCAGACCAATATTCTGGCGCTGAATGCCGCGGTTGAAGCGGCGCGTGCCGGAGAATCAGGCAAAGGATTTGCGGTGGTCGCCTCTGAAGTGCGCGCCCTTGCGCAACGTTCGGCTGCTGCAGCGAAAGAGATTAAAGGGTTAATTGAGCAGTCGGTTGATCATGCCCATGAGGGGATCGCTATGGCTAAGAATGCAGGAGATAGGGTCAGACAGAGCGTGGAGGCCATTGAGCAGACCTCACAACTGATCCGCGATATTTCAACCTCATCCGCAGAGCAAAGCAGCGGTATTACGCAGATTAATATCGCCGTAAATCAAATGGATCAGGTAACCCAACAAAACGCCGTGCTGGTTGAGGAATCGGCCACCTCGGCGGATGATCTGGCACACCGTGCGGCTCATCTTCGGGACATGGTGGCCGTTTTCCGTACCGCATCCTGAGCCTCTGACCCAAAAGGGCCCGTCACCTCAGGCAACGGGCCCTTTTGGGAAACAAGACCGCTCAGTCAACCAGACGGTTTCTTTTAGTTACCGCGATAGGTCGAGTAACCATACTGGCTCAGCAGTAACGGGATATGGTAATGCCCGCCATTTTCCACATGGAACAACACCGGGATTTCAGGGAAAAACGTTGGCTTGCCCGCACTCTTATAGTAATCGCCGGTTTTGAATACCACCTTGTAATCGCCTTCAGTCATCGGCTTATCCTGCGGAAACAGTGCAGCGATGCGCCCATGGTCATCCGTTTTTCCTGACGCCAGGTTAACCCAGTTATCCTTTTGGCGCTGTTGGAGTTCAACCTCCACACCCGGCGTTGGCGTACCTGTTTCCAGGTTGAGGACATGGACGCTGAGCGGATTGGCAACGGGCGCAGTTTGCGCAGCACCAGCCGTGCAGGAGGCGGCGAAAAGCGATAAAAAGACAATTTTAGGGGAAGTGATCATGAGTTAGCTCCGTGTTGTAATTGCTAGCTATATTCAACGACATTGATAGCTCACTCAATTTTTCTCTCAAATATCTGAAATTTCCCAGATTCTCATTCCGCGATCTGCCCGGCCGACCACCTCCAACCTTCCCGGCCTGTACGGTTATTATTTATCCGCGTTTAAAACGCCCTCAATGTTGTCTTCATCAACCGGATGGGGAGGATTCCCCCACTGACCTCTGACGTAATTGACGATAATTTTTTTGAGCGGATGCCTTCACATCCTGTTTGAAATAGGTGTAGAACGCCTGCATATCTTCATCGTTCATTTTGGCATATGACAGATAGGGCATCGCTGGATAAAGATAATGCCCATCGTGGGCCACGCCTTTTCTGACTGCTTTTTAAAATCTGCGTCACTACCCGCAACATCCCGTTGATGATCAAATTCTGTCGACCCGAGCATTTGCTGCAACTGCTCCCGGATCATGTGTTCGTGAGTCTCGAAGGTTTTCCTGATAACCAGGCGATTCCTCGTTGAAACTGCTCGCGTGCGGTGAGGTTACTGCCGGGATAGCTGGGAACGTAGACCCTATGAAAAAGCATCGGGTCATCCGCATTTTGCGGGTGATGGTATTTCCCCAAACTGACGGGATAATCAAGTTTGACCCGGCTTTACGGCGCGGCGGGTGAATAAAATTCATGGATACCCAGATAGGTGAAGGATCGCCAGTTGCGGATGGCCACATTGGTATACACCAGTGGCGCCTTAACGTTCATTCGCAAATAGGATTTCTGTTCCTCCGGCGTTTCGGGGACGAGGAACGGAATCATCATGTTATAACCGGCCATGATGGTATTGCCACCGCGTACGCGATAAGGGTGTCCCTGATGGATGTAGGTGACGATAACGCCGTTGTCGGTATTTTTCGCATTAATCACAATGCTGTTCAGGCGCCGACGAGTAATAACACTCGTCGGCGCTCGCGTGAGCGAAGTATTCCGGCACAGGGAATGAGGAAGCGTGAGTCCTTCAGCTTTTTATCACCGATTTAAGGATGTTGAGCGCGGCATCAAACTGGTCGTCGGGAATGGTCAAAGGATAAAGGAAGCGGATCACATTGCCATATTGACCACAGGTGAGTAGCAGCAGACCCTGTTGCAGCGCGCAATTCTGGATCCGCTGTGCCGTGATTGCGGAAGGCGCACCCGTCTCCGCATCACAAAATTCCGCCGCAATCATCGAACCCAGGCCGCGAACCTGCACCAGTTCCGCACAGGACTCTTTGCATTCCACCAGCGCAACACGTAAACGGTCGCCAAGAACATCCGCACGCTGGCAGAGTTTTTCCTCTTCAATAACATCCAGCACCGCATGGGCAGCAGCCACCGCCAGTGGGTTGCCGGCATAGGTGCCGCCTAGTCCGCCCGGTGACGGCGCATCCATTATTTCTGCCTTGCCCGCCACGCCTGACAGCGGCATCCCTCCCGCCAGGCTCTTGGCCATCGTCATCAGGTCTGGCTGATGGGCATAATGATCCATGGCGAAGAGTTTCCCGGTGCGGGCAAAACCGCTCTGCACTTCATCAGCAATCATCAGGATACCGTGCTCATCACAAAGATGACGAATGGCGGCGATAAGCTCAGCAGGCGCCACATTAAATCCGCCTTCACCCTGTACCGGCTCAAATATAATGGCGGCTACCTGGCTGGGATCGATATCCGCTTTGAACAGACGTTCAATGGCGGTCAATGCATCCGCTGTTGAAATGTTATGCAGCTCGGAAGGATACGGCACGTGGTAAACGGAGCCGGGGAATGGGCCAAACCCTTTTTTATAGGGTGCCACTTTACCGGTCAGGGCCATCGTCATATAGGTGCGACCGTGGAACCCGCCGCTGAAGGCGATAACCCCCGGACGCCCGGTATGCGCGCGTGCAATCTTAATCGCGTTTTCCACCGCTTCCGCTCCGGTTGAGAAGAAGGCGGTTTTCAGTGGGCCAGGGATCGGCACGGCAGCATTAATTTTCTCCGCCAGCGATACGTAGCTCTCGTAAGGCACAATTTGATAGGCGGTATGGGTGAAGGCCTGCAACTGCTGCTCCATCGCCTTCACCAGCCGGGGATGCCGATGGCCGGTGTTCAGCACCGCAATACCCGCCGCAAAATCGATATAGGTCTTCCCTTCAACGTCGGTGATCGTGCTGTTTTCAGCCGATTCAGCATAAAAATCACACATGACGCCAACACCGCGCGGAGTGGCACTCAGACGACGCTGCTGCAGCTCGTTATTGTTCATAGTCATTGCCTCATCTCTCTACAAAGTGTTTGTAATACCAGAGACAATCTGTCAGCGTTTGGTACCTTAAACGAGAGCCAGACTGTTTTATTTATAGGATCCAAATGCGTTCACTTGCTGGAGATGTGATCAGACAGGCATTTTTTCACCGTGGGGAAGGAAAACTGCATAAGCGACTCTATTCGGCGATCTCTGAGTCGATTCTGAATGGCAACCTTAACCCCGCTGCCCGCATGCCGCCGACGCGCGATCTGGCAAATGAACTTGAGATCTCCCGGAATACCGTGCTGCGGGTGTATGAGCAATTGCAGGCCGAAGGGTATATTTCTACCCAGCAAAGCAATGGAACGTTCGTCACCCACAGCGTACTGGATAATCTGGATGCCCGGCCCCAGGCGTCGGTCAATCCCGAACACCCCGTGGCAGAAGACCGTTCGCTACTTTCAGACCGATGCCTGCAGCTTCTTCATCATGCCAGCGCAAGTCCCAGCCAGTGGGGGCCTTTTCTTCCCGGCGTACCGGACGTCATTCATTTTCCTCATCGGGTGATGAAGAAGTTCCAGGATCGTCAGGTACGTCATCCCCTTCCGCAGCACCTGACCTACGATTCCACCGGCGGCGCGGAGGTGCTGAAGGTGGCCCTGACCGACTATCTGCGGACGGCGCGTGGGGTGCGATGTACCCCCGATCAGATCCTCATCACCCAGGGTATTCATCAGGCGCTGGACCTGGTGACGCGCTCTTTGTGCAATCCCGGTGACAGCGCATGGACCGAGGAGCCGGGGTATTGGGGAATAAAGAATATTCTGCGCATCAACAACGTCGGCATTACGCCCATGCCGGTGGATGAACAGGGTCTTATTCCCGAGCAGAAGGTGGGTGCCTCGCCCAAGCTTATCTTCGTCACCCCGTCTCATCAGTATCCTTTGGGGTCGGTGATGAGCCTGAGTCGCAGACAGCACCTGTTGTCGATCGCCCGGACCTCAGGGAGTTGGATCGTTGAAGATGATTATGACAGTGAATTCCGTTTTTCCGGCCAGCCCGTTCCCTCCTTGCAGGGACTTGAAGAGAACAGTCCGGTTATCTATATCGGCACCTTCAGTAAGACCCTTTATCCGGCACTGCGTCTTGGCTATATGGTGTTGCCCAAAACGCTCTCAGCCCCGCTTAAAAAGATGCACAGTGAACTGTATCGCGGTGGACACCTGCAGGTTCAGGCGGCGCTGGCCGAATTTATTAGTGAAGGATATTACGCGGCGCATATTCGCAAGATGCGCCAGCTCTATGGACGCCGCAGGCAGATTCTGGTCGATTTGATTACCCGCGTTATGGGGATCAATGCCCTGGGGCTCTACAACAGTAACGCCGGTCTTCATCTGATTTTGCAACTGCCCATTGATAGCGATGATGCTGACATTGCACGGCAAGCCAACAACAGTGGCCTGCTGGTGCGGCCCTTATCGCGATATTTTGTCGGCACGGTGACATCAAGGGGATTACTGCTGGGATTTGCTCATATGGATGAGCAAGAGCTTGAACCTGCCTTCCTCGCGCTGACTGCCATCATAAAAGCCAGCCTGTCAGACTGAATCCTGTCATTGTCAGAAGGCATAAACACACAACAGGCATTATGCTGTTAGCATCTTAGCAGCACTCCCCGGAACAATATGATAATCAACAGCATGGTTTACCGGCCTGGCCGGCAGGATGAAGTCGTGGACATGGAAGATATTAGCGAGGTGATCAAAGAGCCTGACGCCTTTGTCTGGCTGGGTCTTTACCAGCCCGAGCCCGACTTTATGTATAAGGTGCAGGAAGAGTTCGGCCTGCATGAGCTGGCGGTCGAGGACGCCCTGACCGCCCATCAGCGCCCTAAAATCGAGCAGTACGGCGACTCGCTATTTATCGTGGTGAAAACGGTGAAGGAGCATGAAGGTGACTTCAGCTTTGGCGAGACGCATCTCTTTGCCGGTAAAAACTTTCTGATTACCATCCGCCACGGCGCGTCTGAAAGCTATGCCCCGGTTCGCACCCGCGCTGCGCAGAATCCGGAGATGCTTTGTCATGGTCCGGGCTATCCGCTGTACTGCATTCTGGATTTCATTACCGATCGCTATTCCGAACTGACTGCTGCGCTGGGAGAAAAAATCAGCGATATGGAAGAATCGATGTTCCGCAGCGATTTTGATCGGGACGCGGTGCAGGTTGTTTACAGCATGCGACGTCATCTGCTGGCGCTGAAGAATGCCGCCGCGCCGGTTGAGGAAATCTGCACCCAGCTGATCCGTATTCATGAACATATCATTCCTAAACCGCTGCGGGCCTATATTCGTGACGTGCAGGATCATGCCAGCCATGTGGTGGCGGATACCGATGACATGCGGGAAATGCTGACCAGCGCCATGCATGTGAATCTGGCGCTGGTGACAGTTCAGCAGAATGAGGTGGTGAAAAAGCTGGCCGGTTGGGGTGCCATTTTGGTGGTTCCAACGGTGGTATTCAGCATGTACGGTATGAATTTTACCCATATGCCGGAACTGCAGGCGCGCTATGGTTATCCGGCAACGCTGGTCGGCACGCTGTTACTGTGCGTGCTGATGTGGCGGAAGCTCAGAAAGTCCAAATGGATTTAACAGCGCTGCGCGAAGCGGCGGGTGGTATAGGCCGCTGTGGTTCGTAAGCTTTTGTAATCCATCAGTGAAATTGTTCTCTGCGTTCCCTTGCCTGCGGCAGTGATATCGAAGGATAATCGCCTATGCTGAGTGGTACGGGCCGATCTTCACCCGCGTCGCGAGTGTGACGCTGCCGGTGACCGATAGACTGACATTGAGCCGTGCGAAGCATAAAAGAGAGCAAATTACTGATATGAATAAAGAATTTAACCCACGCCCAGGCCTGATTACACCGCATCACGTGGCATCCTATGCCCGCTGATAATATTTATGCCGAAGAGCGGCTCCCCAGCACGCTACGCAACGCCTGGCGCCTGTTCAATCACGACACCAGCGCGATGGTCGGTTTCTATGCGTTTATTGCACTGTTGCTGATTTGCATCTTTGGCCGCCTGCTGGCGCCTTACGGGCTGGATCAACAGTTCCTCGGTTACCAATTGCTGCCGCCTTCCTGGTCGCGTTATGGCGACGTGTCGTTCTTCCTCGGCACCGACGATCTCGGGCGAGATATTCTCAGCCGCCTGATCAGCGGCGCTGCGCCGACCGTCGGTTCAGCGATCCTGGTCACATTTTTTGCCGCAGTGTGTGCCATGGTTTTAGGGGTGCTGGCCGGCCTGACCAAAGGATTACGCTCGGCGATACTGAACCATATCCTCGATACGCTGCTTTCCATCCCGTCGCTGTTACTGGCGATTATCGTGGTGGCGTTTCTTGGGCCGCGCCTCGAACATGCCCTGCTGGCGGTGTTCCTGGCGATCATTCCCCGGCTGGTTCGCGCCATCTATACCGCGGTGCATGACGAACTGGAGAAAGACTATGTGATTGCCGCCAGGCTGGACGGCGCAAGCAGCCTGAATATTCTCTGGTATGCCATTCTGCCGAATATCCTCGCCCTGCTGGTTTCTGAATTCACCCGCGCCCTGTCGATGGCGATCCTCGATATTGCCGCGCTGGGGTTCCTGGATCTGGGTGCCCAGCTCCCTTCCCCCGAATGGGGCGCGATGCTGGGCGATGCGCTGGAACTGATCTATGTTGCCCCGTGGACGGTGATGCTGCCTGGCGCGGCCATTATGCTCAGCGTGCTGATCGTTAACCTGTTGGGTGACGGAATTCGTCGGGCCATCGTTGCGGGAGTTGAATAGATGCCGTTGCTTGATATTCGTAACCTGACGATTGAATTTATGACCGCCGACGGTCCGGTGAAGGCGGTTGACCGCGTCAGCATCACGCTGACCGAAGGCGAAGTGCGCGGGCTGGTGGGTGAATCCGGTTCCGGCAAAAGCCTGATTGCGAAAGCAATCTGCGGCGTGACTAAAGATAACTGGCGTGTCACCGCAGACAGGATGCGTTTTGATGATATCGATCTGCTGCATCTCTCCCCGCGTGAAAGACGCAAGATTATCGGCCACAACGTCTCGATGATCTTCCAGGAGCCGCAGTCCTGTCTGGATCCGTCTGAAAGCATTGGCCAGCAAATCGTGCAGGCCATTCCCGGATGGACCTACAAGGGTCGCTGGTATCAGCGATTCCGCTGGCGTCACCGCCGGGCGATTGAATTGTTGCACCGCGTCGGCATCAAGGATCACAAAGATATTATGGGCAGCTTCCCGTATGAGCTGACCGACGGCGAGTGCCAGAAAGTGATGATTGCCATCGCGCTGGCAAACCAGCCGCGCCTGCTGATTGCGGATGAACCCACCAACGCCATGGAACCGACCACGCAGGCACAGATTTTCCGCCTGCTGGCGCGTCTGAACCAAAACAACAACACCACTATTCTGCTGATCAGCCATGACTTGCAGATGCTTAGTCACTGGGCCGACCGCATTAACGTGATGTATTGTGGGCAAACGGTCGAGACCGCACCGAGCGAAGCGCTGATCGTCGCGCCGCACCATCCTTATACGCAGGCGCTGATCCGCGCGATGCCCGATTTTGGTCTGGCGATGCCCCACAAAAGCCGGCTGAACACCCTGCCCGGTGCCATTCCCTCTCTGGAACACTTGCCGATCGGCTGCCGGCTGGGGCCGCGTTGCCCCTATGCGCAGAAGAAGTGTATTGAAACGCCGAGGTTGTCCGGCGCCAAATCCCATCTGTTTGCCTGCCACTTCCCGCTTAACATGGAGAGTCAGTAATGGTTGAAACGCTACTGGAAGTGCGCAATCTCAGCAAAACGTTCCGCTATCGCACCGGGCTGTTTCGTCGTCAGCATGTTGAGGCGGTCAAAGAGGTCAGCTTTACGCTGAGAGAACGGCAGACGCTGGCAATTATTGGTGAAAACGGCTCGGGCAAATCGACGCTGGCGAAAATGCTCAGCGGCATGGTGGCGCCAAGCACCGGCGATATTCTGATCGATGACCATCCGCTGGAGTATGGCGATTATGGCTATCGCAGCCAGCGTATCCGGATGATTTTTCAGGACCCGTCAACCTCGCTTAATCCGCGCCAGCGCATTGGACAGATCCTCGATTTTCCGCTGCGCTTGAACACCGAACTCTCTACGGAAGCGCGCGAGAAAAGGATCATTGCCACGCTTCGCCAGGTCGGCCTGCTGCGCGATCATGCGGCGTACTATCCACATATGCTGGCACCGGGTCAGAAACAGCGTGTTGGCCTGGCGCGTGCGCTGATCCTGCAACCCAAAGTGATTATTGCCGATGAGGCGATGGCGTCGCTGGATATGTCGATGCGTTCGCAGCTGATCAATCTGATGCTGGAGCTGCAGGATAAGCACGGGATTTCGTATATCTACGTTACCCAGCATCTGGGGATGATGAAGCACATCAGCGACCAGGTGATTGTGATGCACCAGGGCGAAGTGGTGGAACGCGGCAGCACGGCGGACGTGCTGGCCTGCCCGCTCCACGATCTGACTAAACGCCTGATTAACAGCCACTTCGGTGAACCGTTAAAAGCCGACGCCTGGCGTAAAGACCTGGCATAAATTCCGCTAAGCTTTGCCAGAACCGTGCGGAATGTCTGATTTCTGCGCGGTTCACGCCAACTCCCGCGCCGTTATACCATTCCGCTATGTGTTAGCACCGATCATTCTTTGGTTCACCTCAGCGCTTGCGCGAGGATAGTCAGGCTCTTCAGGCCCGTTGACGCGCATACCCCTCTTTTTTGGTTCACCGGGCCGGTTAACTTGAAAAGGAATGATCATGGAACAGCGCCGTTTTCCCGGCAACAGCCACTGGTATCATGAAACGCAGTCCACATTAACGCCCCATGCTGCGCCGCTGTTTCCAGAAGCGGCCGAGATTGAAGACCGCTTTCTGCTTGGTCTGGCTCAGCAGTATGCCGACACCTTAGGGCCAACCATCAGCCAATGTCAGCCTGCGATGCTGGCTTCGCGAGATTTGTATCAGCTGCTGTTGCCGCAGCAGCTGGCCACCAGCAAAACCCATACGCTGACCATTTACGATCGTCTCAGCACCGCGCTGACCGTGGCTCAGGTCACCGGCATTCAGCGGTTGTGTAACCACTATGCCGCGCGTCTGAATCCCCTGACCGGCCCGGACTCTTCACGCGAGAGCAACCGACGCCTTACCCAGATCACCGAATATGCGCGTCAACTGGCTAGCCAGCCAACCCTGGTCGACAGCGTGGCTCTGGCCCGTCTGGATGAAGTGGGATTAACGGCACCGGATATCGTCACCTTCCATCAGCTGATCGGTTTTGTCAGCTATCAGGCGCGTATTGTGGCGGGCATGAATGCCCTGCTGGCGTTGCCGGTGCGCTGGATCCCCGGCGTTACCCTGCCAGAAGATGCGGCGTCCGATTGCTTCCAGCATCTGGACGCCTGGCGCCCGTTTTTACCGCCGGTTGAGTTACGTTACGCCTCAGCCAGTCAGCTGGAAGCCTTAACCTGGTGCCAGCCTCAGCAACTGTTACGTGATAGCGCCTGGCTGCTGGCCCACGATGGTGAAGCGTTGTATGGCTGGGGAAATTTACTCAACGCGATGCAGGACGTGACCGGTACTGAAGCCGGTCGTCTGGCCTCCGCCGTCAGTGCACGCATCAACGGAAGCCCGCTCTGTTTCCAGCAGTTTGCCGATGCGTCGTTACGTGAAGCGTTGCTTGAAAGCGTGGAACAGGCGCTGAATAAAGCCACAGCGGAACAAAAAGCGGTGATCCACTGCGCGGCCCAGTTGACCCGTTCTCCTGAGCGATTCAGTGCGGCCCACCTACAACCGCTGAAAGAAGCCGGTTTTAGCGATCGCGCGGTGTTCAGTATTGTGCAAAGTATCGCGCTGGCGGCGTGGAACAATCGCCTGATGCAGGCTTTGGGTTCCACCGCGCCCGCAGTGGATTCAGCCCGTTAAACTCGGGGCGGATAGCCTTCCGCCCTGTCCTTCGCTTAGCCAGCGACGCACCTCGTCGAAGAAGTGTTGGGCAAGCGGCGTCGCCCTGCCCGGTTCAGCAATCACCACCGCAGCCTGACGTGACATTGGCGCAATCGCCAGCTTGCGGCTGTGCAATTCCGGGGTCATTTCCGGCAACAAATGGCCGCACGGCGAAATCAGACAGCCCAGCCCCACCTGAATCCCCTGCACCAGCTGAAATATCGAGGTGGTTTCCAGCACCACGCGCAGCCGGATATCCGCTTCACGAAAATGCGTATCAAGATAGCGGCGGAAATAGCGCGTCTGCTCGGCAAGGCACAGCGGAACGTCGGCAAGATCGCTCAGTTCCAGCGGCGTGTCCCCAACCAGCTGGGGAAAATGCTGCGGATGAAACACCACTTCCACACCGTCATCCCGCAAGGGTTCAGCCTGAAAATGCAGCTCGCGCAGCGTGGCCAGCTCAAAGAAACCGATGCCAACATCCACCGTGTGGCTGTTAAGCGCATCCAGTAACTGGTCGGCGCTTAACACTGCGACGCGATAATCCAGCTGGGGATAGCGTTCGCTGATGCCCTTCAGCATCAACGGCAGGGAAATACTGCACTGCGGCACCACGCCGATGCGTAACGTGCCTTTCACGCCGTGCTTGAGCGATTCCACTTCCAGTTTCAGCCCCTGATATACTGAGACGATTTCACGCGCCCAGGAGAGCACGCGTTCACCTTCTGCGGTGAAGCCATCAAAGTTGTTGCTGCGGTTGATCAGCGATAATCCCAGCTCTTTTTCCAGATTCTTCAGGCGCATCGACAGCGTAGGCTGGCTGACAAAGCTGGCTTCCGCCGCACGACCAAAGTGGCGCTCGCGCTCCAGATTGACCAGATAGATAAGCTGTTTAATGTCCATCGTTGTTAACTTTCATGTGGTGAAGGCGGTCCTTAATGCTGGCATTCGGGTTATCAGATTGAATGAGGGGCTATTTTCTGGAAAACCCGCTGAAGTTTACTCCCCTTAACAGTCTTCACAAGATGCTGTTGATCATACCGGCTTCGCAGCCGGTATTTTTTATCGGCAGATTTCAGCCAACGCCCAGCGCTGTTTTCACCTCGTGGGCAATTTTTTCCACCTGCGGACCGTAAATGACCTGCACATCATGATCGCTGACCCGGTTAACGCCATTGGCACCCGTCGACAGTAAGGTTTGATCGACCACTTCCCGCATTTCTTTCACCCGCACACGTAGCCGGGTGAAACAGCAATCGACGTCCTCTATATTGGCTTCGCCGCCCAGACCGCTGATGATCACCCGGGTTCGCTGATCGGCGGTGACTTTTTGCGGCGCGGTTTCGGCTTCATCCGTCTCCCGCCCTGGCGTTTCAACACGCATTTTGGTGATGACAAACTTGAAGCCATAGTAGTAAACCGGCACATAAATCAGTCCGAGCACGATGGCCCACCACCACTGCGTTTTACTGCCGCCGAGAATACCGAATACCACCAGATCGATGGCGCCTCCCTGGATGTTGCCAATCATCAAATGTAGCGCGGACATCAGCATAAATGAGAGTCCGCTGAGCACGGCGTGGAACAGATAGAGCACCGGCGAGACAAAGATAAAGCAGAATTCCAGCGGCTCGGTGATCCCGGTGGTAAAGGAGGTTAGCGCACCCGCCAGCACCAGAGCTTTCACCCGCTGCTTATGCTCCGGTCGCGCGGTGTGGTACATCGCCAGCGCGGCGGCAGGCAAACCAAACATCATTACCGGAATTTTGCCCTGGGCGAGGAACCTGGTGGCATTTTGCACCGTTTCATCGGGGATCGAACCTGGATGGGTTAAGGCGGTGTTGAAGATGTTCAGCGCGCCCACAATGGTCTCATTGTTTATGGTCGCCACCCCGCCGATGGGGGTAAAGCGCACCGTTTCATTCAAAATATGGTGCAGCCCCGTTGGGATGAGCAGCCGCTCGCTGGTGCCATAGAGGAAGGCGCCATACTGGCCACTTTTACCAATCAGCTCGCCAACCCAGGCAATGCCAGCGCCGATGGTCGGCCAGATCATCGCCAGCAGCACCCCCACCAGCGGCAGCACCAGCACGGTAATAATCGGCACCAGCCGCCTGCCGCCAAAGAAGCCGATCGCCGTTGGCAACTGCGTGGTGTAGAAGCGGTTGTGGATTACCACCGTCAACAGCCCGGAAATCACCCCACCCAGCACGCTCATATTGTAAGTAAAGATGCCCAGCATCTGGATATATTCGGCGGAAGTCATCATCGCTGCGGTCTGCGCCATGCCTTTGGCCTGCAACGCGTCTGGCGTGGTGGTTGCCGCCGTCAGTCCCTGCGCCCCCAGCGTGGCGCTTACCCCGACATGCATAGCGATAAAGCCAATCACCGCCGCAAACGCCGCCGTGGGCTTTTCGGCCTTCGCCAGGCCAATGGCGCTGGCTACCGCAAAGAACAACGGCAGATTGGCAAACAGCGCCCCGGCCACCTTACGAATAAAACCTATGATTAACTGCGGCGTATGCAGGCTGGCAAAGGCTTCGCCAGTGATCGCCGGGTTCTGCATTGCAGCCGCCACACCAAGGAAAATACCGGCGGCGGCGATCACCGAAATCGGCATCATCAGCGCCTTGCCGAACGCATGGATTTTGCTGGCAAATTCTTTCACAGGCACCTCGTCGTCACTGAAGAAAGGTTAATTATTAGCCTGTTCTCTGGCAGGGGCCTGGTAAATACACAATGCGACGGACGATTCTTTGAGTCAGTTCACGCTTTTGCGATAAACAGCGCCTATCGCACCATTAAACCAATCAATTAGACAATTTTTTTACCGGGTTGCAGACTAATCCCACAAAAGAAGCAATAGTTTCTTAACAACTCTAAAACAATTAAGACACCTGTGAAGCCCAATGAAATTTAAAACTGAAATTAAGCCGTATAAGGCTGCGGCAGGCGGCTGGGGATCTCTTGAAGCCACCACCCGTTTTGTCTTTGACAGCAAACAAGTCCTGAAAAACATGCGTAACCTGATGCGCATGAACAAAGCCAAAGGCTTTGACTGCCCGGGCTGCGCCTGGGGAGATGACAATAAAAGCACCTTCAGCTTCTGCGAAAACGGCGCGAAAGCCGTGACCTGGGAAGCGACCCGCCGTTATGTTGATGCCAGCTTCTTTGAAAAGTACAGCGTCTCTTCCCTGTATCAGCAGAGTGACTACTTCCTTGAGTATCAGGGGCGACTGACTGAACCATTGCGGTATAACCGCGAAACGGATCGCTACGAACCGATTAGCTGGGATGATGCCTTTACGCTTATCGCCAAACATATCAAGGCGATGGACAATCCGGATCAAATGGAGCTGTATACCTCCGGCCGCGCCAGTAATGAAGCGTCCTGGCTGTATCAGCTGTTTGGTCGCATGAACGGCAGCAACAACTTCCCTGATTGCTCCAATATGTGTCATGAAGCCAGCGGCACCGGCCTTAAACGCAGCATTGGCGTCGGTAAAGGCACCATCCGTCTGGACGATTTTGACCATGCTGATGCGATTTTCGTCTTCGGTCAGAACCCGGGCACCAACCATCCACGTATGCTGCACAGCCTGCGTCACGCTGCCGATCATGGCGCGAAAATCGTCACCTTCAATACCCTGCGCGAACGCGGTCTGGAACGCTTTGCCGATCCGCAAAAACCGCTGGAAGTGGTCACCAGCAAAGCCGGCACCATCAGCTCAACCTATTACCAGCCGAACCTCGGTGGGGATATGGCGGCGATCCGCGGCATGGTCAAAGCCCTGTCGCAATCCCATAACGAACTGATTGCCGCCGGTGAAAAAGGCCTGTTTGATGAAGTGTTCATCAATGCCAAAACCGAAGGGATTGAAGAGTATCTGGCGGTGGTTGAAGCGACAGACTGGGCGCAAATTGTCCAGCAGTCCGGTTTAACCGAGCAGCAAATCCGAGAAGCGGCGGCGATTTATCAAAGTGCCGAGCGGGTGATTTGTACCTGGGCGATGGGCATTACCCAGCACAAACACTCGGTTGATACGGTGCGTGAAATCACCAACCTGCAACTGCTGTTTGGACAGTTAGGTAAAAAAGGCGCGGGCCTCTGTCCGGTGCGTGGCCACAGTAATGTGCAGGGCAACCGCACCATGGGCATCGATGAAAAACCCTCCAAGGCTTTCCTCGACAGCATGGCGGCGCATTTCGACTTCGAGCCGCCGCGCAACATCGGTCATAACACCGTAGAAGCGCTGGAAGCGATGCTGCGCAATGAAATTAAAGTGCTGATCGCGCTGGGTGGCAACCTTGCCGCTGCAGCACCGGACAGCCCACGCACTGAAGAAGCGCTGCGTCGCTGCGAACTGACGGTGCAAATCAGCACCAAACTGAACCGCAGCCACCTGTGCCCGGGTGCGGTTGATGCGCTGATCCTGCCAACCATTGGCCGTACCGAGCAGGATATCCAGGCGTCCGGACCGCAGTTCATCACCGTTGAAGACTCCTTCAGCATGGTTCACGCCTCTGAAGGCGTGGGCAAACCGATTGCCGATACCCAGCGTTCAGAAACGGCGATTGTTGCCGGCATCGCCAACGCCGTGCTCGGCAATCAGAAGCTGGACTGGCTCGAACTGGCCGCCGATTATAATAAGATCCGTGACCATATCGCCGCCACCATACCGGGCTTCGCCGACTTCAATCAGAAGTGCGATATTAAAGGCGGATTCTACCTGGGCAATGCCGCAGCCGAATTCCGCTTCAACACCCTGAACAATAAGGCGCAGTTCAGCAGCGCACGCTTGCCGAACTCCCTGTTCCCGCAGTTGGGCGATGTTGAGGTGCCGTTCACCCTGCAGACGCTGCGTTCGCATGACCAGTACAACACCACCATCTACGGCCTTGATGACCGTTACCGTGGCGTTTATGGTCAGCGCGAAGTGTTGTTTATGCACCCGGACGATATGGCAAAAATGGGCTTCAGCGCCGGCGATGATGTCGATATCGAAACCCTGTGGAATGACGGAATTATTCGTAAAGTGTTCAACTTTAAGTTGGTCTCTTACAATATTCCTAAGGGTAACCTTGCCGCCTATTATCCGGAAACCAATCCGCTGGTTCCCCTTTCCAGCTTTGGTGATGGCAGCGGGACGCCAACCTCCAAATCGGTGCCGGTGAAAATCACCCTCTCCGGGGCAAAAAGCGACCTGCGCATCGCGTAAGTTCTCTGCATTTTCAGAATTAATCAAAGCCGGGTTTCCCGGCTTTTTACTTGCCGCGAAGCGGTTAATCGCGTAAAACTGTCTGCCGCTCTTAGGCCACGAAAACTGTTGAGATTATGTTCCAGGATAACCCGCTGCTCGCGCAGCTCAAAGAGAAACTCCACTCCCAGACGCCGCGTGTTGAAGGGGTAGTGAAAGGCACCGAAAAAGGCTTTGGCTTCCTGGAAGTCGACGCACAAAAAAGTTACTTCATTCCACCGCCGTTCATGAAAAAAGTCATGCACGGCGATCGCGTGGTCGCCGTCCTGCAAACCGATAAGGATCGTGAAGTTGCCGATCCGGAAAAGCTGATTGAGCCTTTCCTGACCCGTTTTGTTGGCCGCGTTCAGCGCAAAGACGATCGCCTGTCGATCGTTCCCGATCATCCCCTGATGAAAGACGCCATTCAGTGTCGTGCCGATCGTAACGTGACGCATGATTTCCAGAATGGCGACTGGGCCGTGGCGGAAATGCGCCGCCACCCGCTGAAAGGCGATCGCACGTTTTATGCTGAACTGACGGCGTTTATCACCACGGCTGACGATCACTTAGCCCCCTGGTGGGTCACCCTCTCCCGTCATAATCTTGAGCGTGAAGCGCCAGAGGCCACCGCCGGCGAGATGCTGGACGAGCAGCTGGAGCGTGAAGACCTCACCGCCCTTGAATTCGTTACCATCGACAGCGCCAGCACCGAAGATATGGACGATGCGCTGTATGTGGAAGAAGCCGCCGACGGCGCGCTTCGTCTGACCATCGCCATCGCCGATCCGACCGCTTATGTCGCGGCCGGTAGCGAGCTGGATGCGATTGCCGCTGAGCGTTCATTCACTAACTATCTGCCGGGCTTCAACATCCCAATGTTGCCGCGCCAGCTGTCTGATGACATCTGTTCGCTGCGCCCGAACGAGCGCCGCCCGGTGCTGGCTTGCCGCGTGAACGTGGCCGCAGACGGCACCCTGAGTGAAGAGATTCACTTCTTTGCCGCGTGGATTGAGTCCAAAGCGAAACTGGCTTACGACCACGTCTCCGACTGGCTGGAAAGCGACGGTACCAGCGAATGGCAGCCTGAGAACGACGCGATTGCAGCGCAGATCCGTCTGCTCCATCGCCTGTGCCTGGCGCGCGGCGAATGGCGTCAAACCCATGCGCTGGTGTTCAAAGATCGCCCTGACTTCCGCTTCCTGTTGGGCGAGAAAGGCGAAGTGCTGGATATCGTGGCTGAGCACCGCCGCATTGCTAACCGCATTGTGGAAGAAGCGATGATCACCGCCAATATCTGTGCCGGCACCGTGCTGCGTCAGAAACTGGGCTTCGGCATCTACAATATCCATCTGGGCTTTGATGCCGAGAAAGCGGAACTGGCGGCCACCATGCTGGAAAACCACGGCCTGAAAGTGGATCCGCTGGCGATCGCCACCCTGTCAGGCTTCCGCGAACTGCGCCGCGAGCTGGATTCACAGCCGACGCAGTTCCTGGACAGCCGCATCCGTCGTTTCCAGTCGTTTGCTGAAGTCAGCACCGAGCCGGGCCCGCACTTTGGCCTGGGTCTGGAGGCGTATGCCACCTGGACTTCACCGATCCGTAAGTATGGCGATATGATCAACCATCGCCTGCTGAAAGCGATGATCAAAGGGGAAGAAGCCCGCCGTCCAAATGATGACATCACGGTGAAGATGGGCGAACGTCGCCGTCAGAACCGCATGGCAGAACGTGACGTTGGCGACTGGCTGTATTCGCGATTCCTGCAGAGCGCGGCGGGCACCGACCAGCGTTTCGGCGCTGAAATCATCGACGTTTCTCGCGGCGGCATGCGCGTTCGTCTGACGGCGAACGGCGCGGTTGCCTTTATCCCGGCACCGTTCATCCACGCCGTGCGTGATGAGCTGGTATGCAGCCAGGAAAATGGCATCGTGCAGATCAAAGGTGAAGTGGCTTATCGCGTGACCGATTTGATTGAAGTGACCATTGCTGAAGTCCGTATGGAAAACCGCAGCGTGGTTGCACGCCCGGTGGCGTAAAGGCTTTTCAGGTGGGATAGCATCCGTTATCCCACCTGACATCTCTTCCCCTCCTCCGTAACAGAAAAAAAGCTTCTCGCCTCACACTTCTCCCTGCCTTCGCTTTCATTAACAAACAATTACATTACTTTAAGTTCTTGTTCAGACCTTCTTATGGATCCTGCAAGGAGTAATGTGATGAAAAACGTCAAAACCGGCGTCACCTGGTCCGCGGTGGCGTTAATTGGAGCCGGGGCGTTTGCTATGCTGGCGCTCAGCCGCGGCGAACATGTTAATGCATTGTGGTTGGTGGTGGCTTCCATCGCGTGCTACAGCATTGCTTACCGTTTTTACAGCCTGTTTATCGCTAAAAATATCTTTGAGTTAGACGACCGTCGCCGCACACCTGCGGAACGCAATAACGACGGTCTGGATTATGTTCCCACCAATAAATGGGTGCTGTTCGGCCACCATTTTGCCGCCATCGCCGGTGCCGGTCCGCTGGTTGGGCCGATCCTCGCCGCGCAGATGGGCTTTCTGCCCGGCACCATCTGGATCCTGGTGGGCGTGATGATGGCCGGTGCGGTGCAGGACTTCCTGATCCTGTTTATTTCGACCCGCAGAGACGGACGCTCACTCGGTGAAATGGCCAAACAGGAGCTGGGTGCCTTTGCCGGTGTGGTCACCATGCTCGGGGCGTTGGGCGTGATGATCATTATTCTTTCCGCCCTCGCGCTGGTGGTGGTTAAGGCGCTGGCAAACAGTCCGTGGGGATTGTTCACCATCGCGGCGACCATCCCGATTGCGCTGTTTATGGGCATTTATATGCGTTTTATTCGCCCCGGAAAAATCGCGGAAGTGTCACTGATTGGCTTTGTGCTGATGATGGCAGCGATTATCTATGGCGGTGATATCGCGCAACATCCCTACTGGGGACCGTTCTTCACGCTGAAAGGCACGACCCTGACCTGGGTGCTGGTTATTTACGGCTTTATTGCTTCGGTTCTGCCGGTGTGGCTGTTACTGGCGCCGCGAGATTATCTGTCTACCTTCCTGAAAATTGGCGTAATTGCAGGCCTGGCGGTCGGGATTCTGTTTGCCATGCCGGAAATGAAAATGCCGGCGGTAACCCGCTTTATCGACGGTAGCGGCCCGGTGTTTTCCGGTGCCCTGTTCCCGTTCCTGTTTATCACCATTGCCTGCGGCGCGATCTCCGGGTTCCATGCGCTGGTCTCCAGCGGCACCACGCCGAAGCTGATTGAGCGTGAGAGCCACATTCGGTTTATCGGCTACGGCGCGATGCTGATGGAGTCGTTCGTGGCCATCATGGCGTTGATTTGCGCCTCGGTGATTGAACCTGGCGTGTACTTCGCGATGAACTCGCCCGCCGCATTGATTGGCACCACGGTGGAAACCGCCTCGCAGGCAATCAACAGCTGGGGCTTTGTGGTGACGCCTGAGATGCTGACCGGCATTGCCCGGGACGTCGGCGAAAGCACTATCCTCTCCCGTGCCGGCGGTGCGCCAACCTTCGCGGTAGGCATGGCGCATATCATTACCGAGGTGTTTAACAGCCGGGTGATGATGGCGTTCTGGTATCACTTCGCAATCCTGTTTGAAGCGCTGTTTATTCTTACCGCGGTCGATGCCGGCACGCGCGCCTGTCGTTTTATGGTGCAGGATTTGGTCGGCGTGGTGGTGCCTTCATTGGCCAACAACCGTTCCTGGTTAGGCAATATGGCTGGCACCACAGTGGCGGTGGCCGGCTGGGGCTTCTTCGTTTATCAGGGCGTGGTCGATCCGCTGGGCGGCATTAACACGCTGTGGCCGCTGTTCGGCATCGGTAACCAGATGCTGGCGTCGATGGCCTTGATCCTCGGCACAGTGGTGTTGTTCAAAATGAAGAAGCAGCGTTATGCATGGGTAACCATCCTGCCGACCGTCTGGCTGTTTATCACCTCGATGACCGCGGGCTGGCAGAAGATTTTCCATGAGAAGCCGAGCATTGGTTTCCTGGCACAAGCCAATAAGTTCTCTAAAGGGATCGATAACGGCATCATTATTGCCCCGGCCAAATCCGTGGCAGATATGCAAACCATCGTCTTTAGCAATCAAATCAACGCCGCGCTCTGCGCTTTCTTTATGCTGGTGGCGGTGACGATGTTGATTTCTGCCTTCTTCGTGATCCGTCGCGCGCTGAACAGCGCAACACCGACCACCCACGAAACCGCCGTTTCCTTGCGTAGTGAGGCTCGCCATGTCTGATGCTGTTTTTGCGATACCTAAACGACGTTCGCTGATCATTTATCGCTGCCTGGCGATGAATAGCACAAAATCACCAGAGAAATTAACGTTACGGCTTCTTATGTCACGTGTGGCGCAAACCTTCCGCCTGATGGTGGGCGTACAGGATTACCCTGGTTATCTTCGGCACATGAATCAGCAGCATCCTCAGATTAAACCTATGACAGAGAAAGAATTTCATCGCTACTGTCTTGATGCCCGCTTCCCGAGTAAGGCTGGGAAGTTAGGCAAATGTCCCTGCTAATCCACGCCCCCGATCGCCAGATCGGGGCATTTTCCTCTGCCCGTTAATTTTTGCTCGAAAAATATATCTGAGATACACCTTGAGATTATACTGGTTGCCGAATACTGTTGCTAAAATAAGAAGATACAGCCTTCATTGCATCCCTCAAGGAGACACCTGATGACCGATGAACCAGGGCAATCATTACTTTATACCTATTTTGGTACCACCAGCCCTCATTGGCGTTTAATGGCAGATAGCGATGCACTCCTTTTTGCTGAGGATGAACAGGCAAGTACACATATCGCCGTGGCGCTAACTGGCCCACAGGCCAGCCTGATCCGCAGCATGACGGTAATTACGTCCAGCGTTAACCTGACACTGTCCCTGTACGGTGAACCTCTTTCTATGCATCTGGTCGGCAGAAGAGTTAATCAAACCTCATGGGCCGGCAGCGCATCCGCGTGGGGAGATACCTCCGCCGTGGCGCGCGATCTGGTGTTGGGACTCTCATTTGCCGAACAGGTGGTTTCTGAAGCCAATTCGGTGATCGTTATTGTCGACCAGCGCGGCAACATTCAGCGCTTTAATCGATTGAGCGAAGAATATACCGGCCTGAAAGAACAGGAAGTGATTGGCCGTAATGTATTCCAGCTGTTTATGACCAAGCAGGAAGCTTCTTCTTCCCGCCGTAATATCAGCGGCTTTTTCCGCGATGGCAGCTCTTACGAAGTAGAACGCTGGATCAAAACCAAAAAGGGCCAGCGCCTGTTCCTGTTCCGCAATAAATTTGTCCACAGCGGCAGCGGGAAAAATGAGATCTACCTGATCTGCTCGGGGACCGACATTACTGAAGAACGTCGCGCTCAGGAGCGCCTGCGCGTGCTGGCGAATACCGACACTATTACCGGCCTGCCAAACCGCAATGCGATTAACCACGCTATCGCTGAGGCGTTGGAACAGCGTGGTGAGCAACAGATTGGCATCGTCTATCTCGACCTGGACAACTTTAAGAAGGTCAATGATGCCTACGGGCACATGTTTGGCGATCAGCTGTTGCAGGCCGTTTCGCTGGCGATTTTAAGCTGTCTGGATAAAGATCAGACCCTGGCGCGTCTGGGCGGTGATGAATTCATCGTGCTGGCCACCGCCGCCAGTCAGGCTTCGCTGGAAGCGATGGCATCGCGCATCCTCGATCGTCTGAAGCAGCCGTTCCGTATCGGCCTGATTGAAGTCTATTCAGGTTGCTCCATTGGCATCGCGGTCAGCCCGCAGCACGGCGAAGATAAAGAGAGCCTGATGCGCAATGCTGACACCGCCATGTATACAGCCAAAGAAAATGGTCGTGGTAAATTCTGCATCTTCTCTGCCGAAATGAACCAACGGGTATTTGAATATCTGTGGCTGGATACCAACCTGCGCAAAGCGCTGGATCAGAATCAGCTGATTATCCATTATCAGCCGAAAATTGACGGAAATGGCGAGGTGAAAAGTGTGGAGGCGCTGGTGCGCTGGCTTTCGCCGGAACGTGGTCTGGTTCCGCCAGGCGATTTTATCTCTTATGCCGAAGAGTCGGGATTGATTGTGCCGCTCGGTCGCTGGGTGATGCTGACTGCGCTTGAACAGGTCGTTCGCTGGCGGGAGAAAGGCATCGATTTACGCGTGGCGGTGAATGTCTCCGCCCGTCAGCTGACCGATCAGAGTATTTATACCGATTTGAAACTGGCGCTGGAGCAGTTGAATCTGTCGCGCTGCCCGATTGATATTGAACTGACTGAAAGTTGCCTGATCGAGAATGAAGAAAAGGCGCTGGCGTTGATGTTGCAGTTCCAGCAGCTGGGTGCAGAGGTGCATCTGGATGACTTCGGTACCGGATATTCCTCGCTTTCACAGCTGGCTCGCGTGCCTATCGATGCCATTAAGCTCGACCAGAGTTTTGTCCGCAACGTAAACGATCAGCCGGTATCGCAGTCGTTAGTTAAGGCGATTGTGGCGGTGGCGAAGGCACTGGATTTGCAGGTCATTGCTGAAGGGATTGAAACCAAAGAGGAAGAGGCCTTTGTCCTGGCGAGTGGTGTGGATACCCGCCAGGGTTATTTCTATGCCAGACCCATGCCCGCCGACGATATCGAGCATTGGCTGGCGAACCGGACCAGGGCTTAGCCGACTTTACGCAAAACCTGCGCACTGTGACGGTTCTGCAACTGCACCAGGCGTTCCATATAGGCAATATCCTTCGGTTCAATGGTGAACGCGAAGTCTACCCAGTCTTCCGTGATATCCATCAGCTCCGCGCGCGTCAGCTGTAACACACGCTGACGCGCTTTCAGCATCGCCTTCACGCCGTTCAGTTTTGGCTTCATGGTGTCGATAAAAGTACGCGTCGCCTGGTATCCATCACCCGGCTGGAACAGCTTATCGACCAGTCCACGTTGTTCAAACCATTCGGCGGTATGTGACTCCCCTTCACAGATCAGCTCTTCCGCCAGTTTCATGCCTGAACGACGGGCGACCAATGAATAGCCGCCCATGCCAGGAAACAGGTTAAACGCAATTTCCGGGAAGCCCATGCGGGCGGTGTTTTGCGCCAGAATAAAGTGGTGGGCCAATGCAGCCTCGAAGCCACCACCCAAAGCGCTGCCTTCAATCATGGCAATACTGACTGCGCCGGTATCAAAGCCGCGTGCGGCGGCATGAATGCAGTCCACGCAGGCCCGGGCATAAGCCCTGAGTGCTTCACGCCGTCCATTTTTAATCGATTCAACAAAGAACCGCAGATCGCCACCGGCGTTAAACATCGTCGGAACCAGCGAACCGGTCACCCAAAAGTCGATGGGTAAGCCAGAACGCTGAGCGGCATAACTGAGGTTCATGATCTCTTCGATCAGCTCGTGGTTGAAGCTGGGGCGCGGTTGCGCGCGAAGTAACATCCACATGGTGCGACGCCCTTCCTCGTAGTAAGCGGAGAGCTGTGTGGTTTGTCCAACTTCGCTAAACAACCTGCATGTAGTCTGATTAATTACTGTCATTATCCTATCCTCTGGTTATGGGAGCGCTTAAGCGCGGTTCCAGCGTAATCCAGAGCGGGTAATCACAAAATCTGGTTTTGATTTTTAAGATAAAACAGGTGGGCAGGATGGGCAGTCAAGCAAAAAATAGTGCTAAATACTGACAGACCGTAATTCAGACAAAACGTTTGCCTGAATTACGTTAACGGGCCTGATAAAATTATTTTTTCTGACCATACCAGGCGTTAGTGCCGTGCTTACGCAAATAGTGATTATCCAGCAGTGGCTGCTGGATGGCAGGCAGGTTGGCCGTGAGCTGCTGACTGAAGATCCCCATGTAAGCCACTTCTTCTAACACCACGGCTGAGTGAACGGCATCATCTGCCGATCTGCCCCAACAGAATGGCCCATGCGAGTTCACCAGTACTGCAGGAACCGCCAGCGGGTCGATTTCACGCTGCTGGAAGGTTTCAATAATCACTTGCCCGGTTTCCCATTCGTATCGCGTTTGAATCTCTTCTGGCGTCATTTGTCGTGTGCAGGGAATAGCGCCATAGAAATCATCCGCATGGGTGGTTCCCCAGGCAGGGATATCCCGGCCAGCCTGGGCCCAGATCGTCGCATGGCGGGAATGGGTATGGACGATACTGCCTACCTCTGGCCAGGCCTGATAGAGCGCGCGATGGGTATCCGTATCAGATGAAGGTCGTTTGCTGCCTTCAACCACCTCCCCCGTGGCGACGTTAACCACCACCATATCGTCATGCTGCATGACGTCATAGCTGACACCCGAAGGTTTAATCACCATCAGCCCACTGTCGCGATCCAGCGCACTGACATTACCCCAGGTAAAGACTACCAGACCGTGTTTTGGCAATGCCAGATTGGCTTCCAGTACCTGTTGTTTTAACTGTTCTAACATTTTTCTTCTCCAGCCCCATTTTCTCCATTTTCCCCCGCGAATTACGGACTGGGTATGGAGCTATTCGCTGGATGTCCGGCAGGAATTCGCTGTAGGCCAGTAAATGTGTGAACAACATGGATCCTCTCTACGCACGAATAATCAAAAACAGCCTGCAAACATTTTTTTTCCTGCAAAATAAGGGATTAGTTTACGCGTGTAATCGTTTCCACTCGCGATTGATGTATATCAACTTAAACCAATCCTAAACGGCGTAATTTGCGCACCGACGAGAAATGGCATGTCGATTCCATTCCGACATTGTTGCCATCGTTTTATTCCTGGTGAGCTTTCCCCCTGAATGCCTGGCAGGTATCAGGGGGCTTTTTCCGGGAAGTGAAATAAGTTTCGGTTAGATGTGCATGCCCTGTTACCGCCGTCAAAGGGGGAATCTGACCGTAATGAATGCGCACATACCCAAATTACGGAATGCCTGAATATGAATACCAGTATCAAAATGATCGCCCTGGCTGTTGCCGCCGTTTCTACTTTTGCTGCTGTTGCGGAGGAAAACTCGCCATCACTTACCGGCCTTAGCGGAAGCGCGTTTCAATATCTATATGACAGTATTACAAAAAACGCCGGTTGCACCTGCTGCGATTAACCAGCGCGTGCCAACTATCAACGTCGCGGCGTCAACCCTTAAGCCGTCAACGCAGGTTTTAGTAACGACCAACGGCGTAACGCAGGTAACAACCGCCGCGCAACTTGCTACGACGATTCCCGGCGTACAGGTTGCGGTTCCATACGTCTCAGCCTTCCAGATTAGCCACACACGCCACGACAAAGCGGGCCACAATAAAGGCAGCATTGGCCATCAGGGTCGGGGTGCAGAGAACGCCCAGGCATCAGCGCATAACAGCCCTAATGGCCGTGCGCATGGTCTTTGATTGCTGATTAACTGAATGTATTAAACTGAGGTAAAGAATGCCCCACATCCCAAGCCGTTACGTTTTAATGGTGGAACTGGATGATTCACGGTAACGCGTTTTAGGACCAGAAATGTCTACGTATTTAGGATTTTTTACCTGTGAAGATGATCAGCGGTGAATACAATACAGAAAGGCAATAGAACCCGATGTTATAGTTAGGTTTCTATCTTTATCCGCTCTGTTGCCAGCGATTACTTGCGTTCCAACTGCGGACTAAGCACAGCATTTTTTATAGCGGTTAATTTCCTTTAAGTGAGATAAACCACTCATAAATATGCCCGGATTGGGCCTTCAACGCAAAGCAGACGCTATACTGAGAAAGATATCTCTGTAAAAGACATTAAGGAGAATTGATGATGTCAATGACCGCAAAACGTATTACCGCTGGCGTGTTAGCCGCAACTCTGGTGCTTTCACTGAGCGCTTGCTCGAACTGGTCTAAACGCGATCGTAATACGGCAATTGGTGCTGGTGCTGGTGCTATTGGCGGAAATATTCTGTCCAACGGTAGCGGACTGGGCACCGTGGGTGGTGCCGCCGTCGGTGGTATTATCGGCCACCAAATCAGCAAATAATAACCATAATAAATTCAGACTATGCAATGCATCTACAGCAAAAGGCCGCGAAATTCGCGGCCTTTATTATGGCTTGAGATGACCAGCCCCAGAGGGGATTGCTGCAGCGATGTCGCTTCAGCCTCCTGCCAGCTTCACCTTCAACCCCTTCGCTTCGAGTAACGTTTTTAACAGGTCACGCTTGTCGCCCTGTATTTCAATCACGCCCTCTTTCACCGAACCGCCGCAGCCACATTTTTTCTTCAATTCCGCCGCCAGCTTTTCGATTTCTGCAGCATTCATCTCCAGCCCGGTAATCAGGCAAACACCCTTGCCCTTTCTGCCGCTGGTTTGCCGTTGCAGACGCACGATGCCGTCGCCCTTAGGCCGCTGGACTTCCTGCTTCGGCTCATCAATACGGCCTGACTCCGTCGAGTAAACGAGGCGGCTGTTATTATCGGCCATTATGCCTCCTGTAATGATGCAAGAATGGTTTTCAGCGTGGCTTGCGGATCGGACGATTGGGTAATTGGACGCCCGATCACCATATAATCCACGCCAGCCTGCTGCGCCTGTTCTGGTGTCATGATCCGACGTTGGTCGCCCGCGTCGCTGCCCGCTGGACGAATGCCCGGCGTCACCAGCTTGAAGTCTGAGCCAAAAGCCTGTTTAAAGCGAACCGCTTCATGCGCTGAGCACACCACACCGTCCAGCCCGCACTGCTGGGTCAGACGCGCTAAACGCTCGGCATGGTCGGCCGGGGACGTATCGATGCCAATATCTTTCAGGTCTGAAGCCTCCATGCTGGTCAGTACGGTGACGGCAATCAGCTGCGGCGCATCTTTGCCAAAAGGCAGCAGCGCCTCACGCGCGGCAGTCATCATCCGCGCTCCGCCGCTGGCGTGGACATTGACCATCCAGACACCTAATTCGGCGGCCGCCGCTACGGCGTGGGCGGTAGTATTAGGGATATCGTGGAATTTCAGGTCGAGGAAGACGTCAAAACCCCGCGTGTGCAGGTCTTTCACCAGCTCAGGTCCGAAAAGGGTGAACATCTCTTTGCCTACTTTCAACCGGCAACTCTGTGGGTCAATGCGTTCCACAAAAGCCATAGCGGCAGCGCGATCGTTATAATCCAGCGCGACCAGAATGGGGGAACCGGTGACCGAAAGTGATTGCATAGAAGAGCCCTCTTAAGAGTGATGCGCCTTTGGCACAAGAGATAAACGGCAAGCATTCTACCTGCGACACCGGCAAAATCACAGGTTGGCGCGTGAGTTTTCGTCAGCCTGCCCTGTCAGACCGCAAACAACGCCGATGCCACGGGTATCTTATTAATAATATTATTTAGTATGTTGTAACTAAAATTGGGGTGTACAACAGGCCAGTGGCCCAATTACGGGTTACTGGCCGTCGAGACCGCGAATAGGTTTTACCGAAGACCACGCACGGCATGAAGGACAATGCCAGTAAAGTGCATGGGCGGTGAAGCCACATTTGTGGCAGCGATAACGGGGTTTGGTGCGGATTTGCTCGCCTACCATGTCACGCAGCACCATCAGGCTCTCTTTCGCCCTGCCATCTTCCGCTTCATGCAGGTGAAAATCCATCAGACGGTGGAACACCCGCATAGTCGGATGGCGCTGAAGCTGACGATTGATATACAGCTGTGCCACTTCCCCGCCCTCGTCATGTTCAATCACATCAGAGAGGTACAGCTCTGCCGCTGCTCCGGTATTCTCTTCCACGCAACGCTTAAGATACTCTGCCCAGGCTTTCGGCTGATCGAGCTGTTGATAACAGGTTTCCAGCATTTCCAGCGTTTCACTGACCAGCTCTTTATCCTGTTCAAGCACGCGCTGCAGGTGCCCAACGGCTTTGGCATACTCGCCTTTGGCCATATGGATACGGCCCATCATGATCGACACGCGTGCGCTCTGCCGGTCGGCTGACTCACCCTTCCGCAGCAGGCCCATTGCGCGATCGAGATCGTCACTGCCCATTGCCTGCAAGGCCAGTTCGCAATAGAAATGCGCAATTTCCATCCGCTGCTTATCTTTGCCCAACTTCACCAGGCGCTCGGCCACTTCAATCGCTTTAGGCCAGTCGCTGGTTGCCTGATGGATGATCAACAGCTGTTGTAAGGCACCCACGCGGAAATCCGTTTCATCAACCAGCTGGCTGAACATCTCTTCAGCACGATCGTAAAAGCCGGCGGCCATATAGTCGCGGCCCAGCTGTTGTATCGCTAACAGGCGCTGATCGTAAGTGAGTGAGGCGCTTTCCATCAAGGCCTGGTGGATACGAATAGCGCGGTCAACTTCGCCACGCGAGCGGAAAAGGTTGCCTAGCGTCAGGTGCGCTTCAACGGTGCCACTGTCCTCTTTTAGCATATCAAGGAACAGATCGACCGCTTTGTCCTGCTGATTGGAGAGCAGGAAGTTAACGCCCGCCACATAATCGCGTGACAGGCGGCTTGCTTCCTGTTGCTTGTCCTGTTGCGCACTACGGCGCCCCATATACCAGCCGTAGGCGGCGGCAACAGGTAATAACAGAAACAGCAGTTCCAACATAAGAGATTATTCCTTAACGGCAGGGACTTGTGACACTGTCACGGTCTCTTCTGCCTGCCCCAGCTGTTGCTGAAGGCGTTTTAATTTACGCTGAGTGTGGCCCAGTGAAACACGTACGCGCAGCCAGAAAAGACCGCAAATAGCCCAACCAAGTAAGAATCCGGCGGCAAACAGTACGGCCAGCAGCGTGGATACGCGGTATTCACCCTGCGCTAACAGGTAGTTGAATGAAACAACCTGATCGTTGTGCGCCCCAAGCGTAATAGAGATGATAAAGATCACCAATACCAGTAAAAAAATCAGCAAATATTTCACAGTCCATCCCATAGTCTGGTGTTAACCAGATGAATTATGCCAAAAAAAAAGCGCTGTTGCTTGTCCGATGCGTCTGGAAACGCGGAGACCATGAAAAATTCCTGCACATCCCTCAGTTATGGGGACAAAAGCCAGAAATTCAATCACTCCGCATCGCGCTGCTCGATTTCCTGCTCTTCCTGCGGCGGCACGGTCAACGGCCCGCAATAGCGCTGCACCAGCCAGGTTGCCAGCGTGACCAGCGCCCAGCTGATTGCGGTGGCGGTAATCAGATCCTGTGGCCAATGCATGCCCAGTACCAGTCGACTGCCCATCACACCGACGGCCCACGCCACTAATATCACCACCGTGACGATGCGGCGACGCGGCCAGAGCAGCCCAATCCCCAGCAATGCCCAGCTGGCGGCAAACATCGTATGGCCTGAGGGAAACGCATAACCGGTCTCGAATTCCCAATGTTGCTTTAACCAGTCAGGCAGCTGCGTATTGTTGATCAGTGCATTGCGCACCAGCGTGCTGCGCTCCGGGCGTTTCTGCTCGTAGAATGTTTTTTCATCAAGCCCATTATTGTGTTCAAGCCACAGAACATAAGGACGAGGCTCCTGCACCTGCTCCTTTATAAAGCTCTTGGCATACTGCCCGACCAGAATGGCCGAAATCACAATCACCAGCAACAGGAGTGCCGGTTTGAAACGAAAACGCAGGCACCATAAAAACCAGCCACACAGCACCGCGCTGGTCAGCGTACCCCACGGGCTGGTCACCGTTTCGGTCAACCAGAACAGCATTTTATAACCGATGCCCATTTCAACCGGTTGCCACTGCCAACCCGATAGCCAGACGGCTGCTGGCATAATAAGCAATATCAGTGCACCCAATGTGGTGCGAAGCGCAATTTCTCTCATAGTCATCCTTTACTGGACCGGGTGTATGATCAAAACAAGATAAGTTTATGATAAAAAATAATAACATACTGACTGACAAGGTGATAATTGTGCGGTATCACTACAATCGCTCTAACTCGTTAACCGCCTTCGCCTTGATTGTGGCAAAATAAGCGTTATGAATTGTGTCAGTTTGCTGACAGCGCGCTACCATGATGATAGCGCAACACTTGATGGTTCTGGAGAGTCACATGCAGCTTAAACGGGTAGCAGAAGCCAAACTGCCCACGCCATGGGGAGATTTCCTGATGGTTGGTTTTGAAGAACTGGCAACCGGTCACGATCATGTGGCACTGGTTTATGGAGATATTACCAACAGCGATGCGGTACTTGCTCGCGTACATTCCGAATGTCTGACCGGCGATGCGCTGTTCAGCCTGCGTTGTGATTGTGGCTTCCAGCTTGAAGCTGCGCTGAACCATATCGCCGAAGAAGGACGGGGCGTGCTGCTCTACCATCGTCAGGAAGGACGCAATATTGGTTTGCTAAACAAGATCCGCGCCTATGCCTTGCAGGATAAAGGCTATGACACGGTTGAAGCTAACCACCAGCTTGGCTTTGCCGCTGATGAACGCGACTTCACCCTGTGCGCCGATATGTTCAAGCTGTTAGGGGTGAACGAAGTGCGTCTGCTGACCAATAATCCGCGTAAAGTTGAGATCCTCAGCGAAGCCGGGATCAACATCGTTGAACGCGTCCCGCTGATCGTCGGTCGTAATCCCGAAAACGCGCACTATCTGGATACCAAGGCGGCCAAAATGGGCCATCTGCTGTCAAAAGACTGAGCCGTAATTAGCACAAAAAAAGGGCCGACTGAGATCGGCCCTTTTTCATTTCAGATTGCTTTTGATGACTACGTGTCCAGCATATTACGGATGACATAGTGCAAAATGCCATCGTTTTTGTAATAGGTCAGTTCATTGCCGGTATCTATGCGGCAGCGGGTTTCCAGCACTTCCTTGCGGTCATCAGCATAAGTCAGCGTCACGTTCACCGTTCCGCCAGGCTTAAGCTGCGTCAGATTTTCCACGTCAATCCATTCGTCGCCGGTTAATCCCAACGTTTTACGGGTTACGCCCTGCGGGAATTCCAGTGGCAGGATCCCCATACCGATCAGGTTGGATCGGTGGATACGTTCGAAGGATTCGGAGATCACCACGCGTACACCCAACAAACGCGGTCCTTTGGCGGCCCAGTCACGACTTGAGCCAGATCCGTACTCTTTGCCCGCGATGACGGCCAGAGGCGTACCCTGCTGCTGATATTTCATCGCCGCATCGTAAATGGCTAACTGCTCGTCACCCGGCACAAATCGGGTTACGCCACCTTCCACACCCGGGACCATTTCGTTGCGAATACGAATGTTCGCAAAGGTCCCGCGCATCATCACTTCATGGTTACCACGACGCGAACCGTAGGAGTTGAAGTCGTTACGTTCGACGCCATGATCGAGTAGATAACGCCCTGCCGGACTTTCCGCTTTGATACTGCCCGCAGGAGAGATGTGGTCAGTGGTCACCGAATCGCCCAACATAGCCAGGATCCGCGCACCTTTAATGTCTTTAACCGGATCGGGCACTTTGCCCATATGATCAAAGAACGGTGACAGGCGAATATAGGTCGATCCTTCATCCCAGTCATAGGTCGCGGCTTCGCTGACTTTGATTTGCTGCCATTCTGGCGTGCCTTCAAACACCTCGGCGTACTCTTTATGGAACATATCGGTCGACACCAGCTGCACAGCTTCGGCAATCTCTTCCGGCGATGGCCAGATATCTTTCAGATAGACCGGATTACCGGCCTTATCTTGCCCGATGGGATCCTGTTGCAGGTTGATATTCATGTTGCCGGCGAGCGCATAGGCCACCACTAATGGCGGTGATGCCAGCCAGTTCGTTTTCACATAAGGATGAATACGACCTTCGAAGTTACGGTTGCCGGACAATACGGCGCCAACGGTCAAATCGCCCTGTTTAATGGCGGTTTCAACTTCGTCAGGCAGCGGGCCTGAGTTACCGATACAGGTGGTACAGCCATAGCCCACAAGGTTAAAACCCAGCTGATCCAGATAGGTTGTTAAGCCTGCGGTCGCGAGATAATCCGAAACCACTTTGGAACCCGGCGCAAGGGACGCTTTCGCCCAGGGCTGGCGTTTCAGGCCCAGCGAAACGGCCTTCTTCGCCAATAATCCGGCGGCCATTAATACGCTTGGGTTAGAGGTATTGGTACAAGAGGTGATGGCGGAGATCACCACAGCACCGTCTTTCAGCGTTTGCTGCAGGCCGGTTTTGCTGTCGGTATAGGTAATGGCCTTGTGCTGTTTCTGCGACTGATTGATTTCAAGTTCGTTACTGGCCTGGAAGGCTTTAGGCACATCGCCCAGCGCCACACGATCCTGAGGACGTTTCGGTCCGGCCAGGCTGGCTTCGACTTCATTCATGTCCAGCGCCAGCGAGCTGGTGAACACTGGTTCATCGCCAGGATTGCGCCACATTCCCTGAGCTTTGGCATAGGCTTCAACCAGCGAGACCTGTTCACTACTTCTGCCTGTCAGAGTCATATATCCGAGCGTAACCGCATCCAACGGGAAGAAGCCACAGGTTGCACCGTATTCTGGCGCCATATTGGCAATGGTCGCGCGGTCAGCCAGCGGGAGGTCGTCCAGCCCGTCGCCATAAAACTCGACGAATTTGCCTACCACCCCATGTTTACGCAGCATTTGGGTAACGGTCAGCACTAAGTCAGTGGCGGTGATGCCGGGTTTGAGTTTGCCGGTAAGCTTAAAGCCGACCACGTCCGGAATCAGCATCGAGACCGGTTGGCCGAGCATTGCGGCTTCGGCCTCAATTCCACCGACGCCCCAACCGAGAACGCCCAGCGCATTGATCATTGTTGTGTGGGAATCTGTGCCCACCAGGGTATCTGGATAGGCAAGCTCTTCACCCTCTTGCTGCTCATGCCATACCGCTTTGCCGAGATACTCCAGATTGACCTGATGGCAGATGCCGGTGCCCGGTGGTACCACGCTGAATTTATTGAACGCTTTCTGCCCCCAGCGTAAGAAAACATAACGCTCATGGTTACGTTCCATCTCCAGCCGGACGTTTTCTTCAAACGCATCGTCGTCACCAAAGCGATCGACGGTGACCGAGTGGTCAATCACCAGATCAACGGGCGATAACGGATTTACTTTGGCGACATCGCCACCCAGCCGTTTAACCGCCTCGCGCATCGCCGCCAGATCGACGACCGCCGGCACGCCGGTAAAGTCCTGCATCAGTACCCGCGCCGGACGATAAGCAATTTCACGATCGGCATGCGCCTGTTTCAGCCAGCCGGCCAGCGCCACAATATCGGCTTCAGTGACTGAGTCTTCATCCTGCCAGCGAAGCAGGTTTTCCATCAGGACTTTCAGGGATTTTGGCAAACGTGTCAGGTCACCCAGTTGCTCCGCGGCGCGGGGCAAACTGTAGTAGCTATAACGTTGGCCTTTAACATCCAGTGTGGTCCTGGCTTTATTATGTAGGGTCGACGACATTACTCCTCCTTTTTTCAACTCAAATCATAACCTGAGTTATTACAGGGTCTGATTTAAAGATAGTACAAACGGAAGGTAACGTTTTGATAACAACACGAAACGACAAGATTGGAAACAACCGGTAAAAACAAAAACGCCCCACTGTACTAGCCAGTGAGGCGTTTCTATATAAATTCGTTTGTTTGTGTATGCATTAAAGATGCATCAATAATCCTGCCCAGACGGCGCTTGTCCAGAATAAGGCGGAAAAAGTCCAGGTACTGAACCAGGTCATTTGAGTTAAATTCATTTTGCACTCCCCAGGTCTGTGCGACCTTAAAAACGTACTTCATATAAACCATTGCTAAATGCGAATGATTTCACCGTTTTTTTGATGGTTTTCCCATCATTCAGGCAGTAAAGTGCCCGGCCAGATTAGGTGGCCAATTGCAACGTAGGTAACTATTTGTATTATCATATTCAGCCAACTGGCCGAAGAAAGAATCAAACGCTTATTATTATTTGGTTTTCTTGTCGATCATTGAATCTATAAAACTGCGCTGCAATTCACTCAGGCCCCATGACTCTGGAACAATGACTTCATCGGAAGATTTGCCTTTGCAAAAGCGCTCTTTCATCTTGCTGGTCTGCTGTGACTTCTGATTGCAAGTCTGAAGATGCATAGTTAACCCCACACACGCCAAATCATAAATGCAGCTGCAATCCAAAACACCGCTGAACCAGCGAATACTGCCAGCCAGGCTTTGCGTTTCATGTTAGCGCTACGCTGAACTTTCATGGTCTTATGACCGAAAACGGGTTGTACTGTTAATTTAGTGTTCATAGTTTTTGATAATCACTCTCATTGAAAACGATTGTTTGAACCAATCAGAAATTAGGATGAATCCTAAACATTATTCTGAGCGAAATCCAGTAATTTTTATTGAACAAAACGATTAATGGCATTTATCAAACAAGAAAAACTATATCCTTTGTGATTAATCAAACTTAAGTCAATTAATTACGCCATAACCCAAATAACATTGATCTCATCGGCTTTCAGATCCATTTAAAACCAGAGTTTTCTTTACCCTCCCTTAAGAACCGCCCTTCTCCGCTGTTCTTTAACAAGAGTATGAGAATCATCCTAGACAGACGCAAAGTCCGTCGACCAAAAGTGTGTACCAATTCTCATTTAATGAATAACAATCAGAAAACATGTGATACATGTTTCATTTACGTAAAAGAATAAAAAGGGTTAATCGTTAAGAGCAATTTAAAGGTCCATTGAAATAAAAAGGGCCGCATGAGCGGCCCTTGACATAACACTAATATTCACGGGGGAAATTATCTTGCAGGAAGTTTAATGTCTTTAAACATCGCTTCAATGTCTTCGTTTGAGCGTAAACCTACAGCAGTATCAACCACATCGCGCGTCAGGTGCGGTGCGAAGCGTTGGATAAAGTCATACATATAGCTGCGCAGGAAGGTGCTCCGGCGGAAACCGATTTTGGTGGTACTGAAGCTAAATACATCAGTTGCTTCAATCCTAACAAGGTCAGGATCGGAAACCGGATCGACCGCCATGCTCGCAATCACCCCAACACCCAGTCCCAGGCGTACATAGGTTTTAATCACATCCGCATCGGTGGCAGTAAAGACTATCCGTGGCGTCAGCCCTGCACGGTTAAAGGCAGTGTCCAGTTCTGATCGGCCCGTAAATCCGAACGTATAGGTGACTAATGGGTATTCTGCAAGTTCTTCAATCGATACTTTGGCCTTACCCGCCAGCGGATGATCGGGGGTAACGACTATCGCCCGGTTCCAGTGATAGCAAGGGAGCATGATCAAATCGTCGTACAAATGCAGCGCTTCTGTGGCAATCGCAAAGTCCGCGTTGCCTTTAGAAACGGCTTCAGCAATTTGCGTTGGCGAGCCCTGATGCATATGCAGCGACACGCGAGGATAGCGTTCAATGAAGCCTTTAATCACGTTAGGCAGCGCATAGCGTGCCTGGGTGTGCGTGGTGGCCACATACAGCGAACCTTTATCAGGCCAGGTATGCTCACCGGCGACAGACTTAATGGCATCGACTTTAGACAGCACTTCACGGGCGATACGGATAATTTCTTGCCCTGCCGGTGTCACCTGAGTCAGGTGTTTGCCACTGCGGGCAAAAATCTGGATCCCCAGCTCGTCCTCCAGCATGCGCACCTGCTTACTGATGCCCGGTTGAGAGGTGTAGAGCCCTTCTGCGGTGGAGGAGACGTTCAGGTTGTGATTGACCACTTCAACAATGTAACGCAGCTGCTGCAATTTCATTTTTCATTCCATCTGAGGTTTGAAGCTACGCGCCGAAGTCCATGCAGAAAGCGGTGAAAACATCGCTGCAGCATTGGGGAGTCCGGTCTAATGCGATTTTATAATAAGGAAAGGGATATCTATAACAACTATAACAAAATCAGGGGAGATGTATAGCTCAGCTAGGTGCAGTGGCGGAAGAAAGGGCCAGCTGGCGCTGGCCCATCAGATTACTTCTTCGTCGCTTTTTTCGCAGTGGCTTTAGTGGCCGTGGCTTTATTGGCGGCAGCTTTAACCGGAGCGGCTTTAGTCGCGGTCGCTTTGCTGGCGACTTCCCATTTGCCATCAACGTAAAACGCTGACCACCCCGTCGCCTTCCCGTCTTTCTCGGTACTGACGTACTGCTGTTTGGTTTTGCGGCTGAAACGCACGACCGCTTTGTTGCCTTCTTCATCGCTGACCGGCGCATCGGCCAGGTAGCTCAGTTTTTCAGGCAGACGATCGCGGAAGCGTTGCAGCTCTTCCACCAGCGGCGCACGAGTTTCCCGTGATTTCGGGAAGGTGTTGGCGGCCAGGAACACGCCAGCAGCACCGTCACGCAGCACGAAATACGCATCTGACTTCTCACAGGTCAGCTCTGGCAACGGCACCGGATCTTCTTTCGGTGGCGCAACATCGCCATTGCGCAGGATCTTACGGGTGTTTTTGCATTCCTCGTTGGTACAGGCCATGTACTTACCGAAACGTCCCATTTTCAGGTGCATTTCAGAACCACATTTTTCACACTCAACAATCGGGCCATCGTAGCCCTTGATGCGGAATTCACCCTGTTCGATCTCATAACCATCACAGCCTGGATTGTTACCACAGACGTGCAGCTTACGCTGGTTGTCGATCAGGTAGCTGTCCATCGCAGTGCCACACTTCTGGCAACGATGACGGGCACGCAGCGCGTTAGTTTCAGCATCATCACCCTCAAGAATATTCAGCACTTCATTCTCAGGGATTAAGTTGATGGTCTGCTTACAACGCTCTTTTGGTGGTAATGCATAACCTGAACAGCCGAGGAACACACCGGTACTTGCGGTACGGATCCCCATTTTGCGGTTACAGGTCGGGCAGTCGATCGAGGTCAGGATCATCTGGTTCGGCTGCATGCCGCCCTCTTCAGGATCCTTATCCGCTTTTTCCAGCTGCTGGCTGAAGTCAGCAAAGAACTGATCGAGTACGCCTTTCCACTGCGCTTCGTTATTCGCAACCTTATCGAGGTTGTCTTCCATATGCGCGGTAAAATCGTAGTTCATCAGCTCGCGGAAGTTAGCTTCCAGACGATCGGTAACGATTTCACCCATTTTCTCAGCATAGAAACGACGGCTCTCAACGCGGACGTAACCACGATCCTGAATGGTCGAGATAATCGACGCATAGGTAGAAGGACGACCGATACCGCGTTTTTCCAGCTCGCGCACCAGCGATGCTTCGCTGAAGCGAGCCGGTGGCTTGGTGAAGTGCTGACTAGGCTTCAGCTGTTGCAGCTTCAGCTCTTCGCCCACTTCAACCGGTGGTAAGGTCCGGTCTTCATCGCCTTTACGCAGCGCAGGCATGACCGCAGTCCAGCCATCAAAACGCAGCGTACGGCCTTTGGCCTTCAGTTTGAAGTCTCCAGCCGCCACGGTCAGCGTGGTTGAGTCATACTGCGCTGGCATCATCTGACAGGCGACAAACTGGCGCCAGATCAGCTGATATAATTTCTGCGCATCGGCTTCCATATCCTTCAACTGCTCGGACTGAATAGCCACATCAGAAGGACGAATCGCTTCGTGCGCTTCCTGCGAGTTTTCTTTGCTGCTGTACACATTGGCCGCTTTCGGCAGGTACTTCGCGCCAAACTCAGTTTCAATGTAACCGCGAACCATGCTTACCGCGTCCTGGCTCAAATTCGTTGAGTCAGTACGCATATAAGTGATGTGACCCGCTTCATACAAACGCTGTGCCATCATCATGGTTTTCTTCACGCCGTAACCCAAACGGGTACTTGCCGCCTGTTGCAGCGTGGAGGTGATAAACGGCGCGCCTGGCTTGCTGCTGGTTGGCTTATCTTCACGATCGGCCACCACATAGCGGGCTTTTTCCAGCAGGCTAACCGCGGCATGGGTCTGTTCGCCGTTAACCGGGCGGAAGGGCTTGTCATGCTGATGCGTGACTTCCATCGGCAGACCGGTGCCTTTCGGCGTGTTCAGATCGGCGTGCAGTTCCCAGTATTCTTCTGGGGTGAACGCTTTAATTTCGCGCTCACGCTCAACCACCAGACGCACGGCCACAGACTGGACGCGGCCGGCAGACAGTCCACGGGCAATTTTTTTCCACAGCAGCGGGGAAACCATATAGCCCACTACGCGGTCCATAAACCGGCGTGCCTGTTGCGCATTCACACGGTCAATATTGAGTTCGCCCGGCTTTTCAAACGCCTGACGAATCGCATTCTTGGTGATTTCGTTAAACACCACGCGGCTGAAGCGTGAGTCATCGCCACCGATCACTTCCCGCAGGTGCCAGGCAATGGCTTCCCCTTCGCGGTCAAGGTCCGTTGCGAGATAGATGTGGTCAGCGTTTTCGGCCAGAGCCTTCAGCTCTGCAACCACTTTCTCTTTGCCGGGCAGGATTTGATAATCCGCTTCCCAACCATGAAAAGGATCGACGCCCATGCGGCTGACAAGCGCCGCTTTCTCATCCTTTTTGACTTTTTTTGCTGGTTTACTGGTTGTAGAGTCAGCGCTCTTTTTAACTGTTGATCCACTGGTCGGCAAATCCCGGATATGACCGACGCTGGACTTCACCACGTAGTCATTTCCAAGATATTTATTGATCGTTTTGGCTTTTGCCGGGGACTCAACTATTACGAGAGCTTTGCCCATATTTACCTTTACCTGATTAAAACATCCGAGAGTAAAATGTGCCGTTTGCCAGAGCAAGCGAGACGCGTTAACGATATGGCGACCGGGGAAATAATTTTCAACCCGACGCTTTCTGCTCTGTTGATGCTCCCTGCTTAAGAAGCCAACCTGCTGATTAACGACACTTTTTACAACCTGTTCTGTGCATTTCAAACATTGCGTAAAGCTAGTTTTACGCCCGGAACCCGAAACGCCCACACTGTACCTGATAAAATTCGATACGCAACTTAATTAGCATCTGCCCGCGATTTACGCCAGAAAGTCGGGTAAAAAGAGTCGGCTGGCTCATACACCTATAAAGCCTGTGGAATTGTTAAGCACGGACGTAATATACTCTTACGCACACGCCTACTATAAAGGAGAGAAAACGTGAATCAGACCCAGACGATAGATCGTCCCGCCCTGCTGGTGATTGCTAATGAGCTGATTGCCGGACATAAGGATGTCTTCCCCGGATTAGTGGCGACCGATGTGGAACAGAAAGGGGACGTGCTGATATTTCGCGGCGACTACTTTTTAGATGAACAGGGATTACCTGGCGAGAAAAGTACGGTGGTGTTTAACGTGTTCAAGTATCTGGCGGTTGAACTCTCTCCCCTGTACCGGATTGCGTAACCGCGCCCGCTGAGCGGGCGCAGTGTCTTTTACAGCAGGGGTTTTTCACCACGCTGCCAGAGACGCAGCAGCAGACGTTCTGCGCTACCGGCGGCACTCTGGGTAAAACGGTCGATCATTTTCTTACGACGGGTGAACCGAACGGAAATCACCTCATGATTGGCCATCCGATCGATGATCAAATCATCACTGGTGCCGATGGCATCAACCAGCCCTTTCTCCAGTGCCTGAGTGCCGAACCAGTGTTCGCCGGTGGCGACGCTGTCGATATCCAGTGAAGGACGCATCTGATGCACAAACTGTTTGAACAGCAGATGCGTTTCATTCAGATCTTCACGGAATTTCTCACGCCCCTGTTCCGTGTTCTCACCAAACAACGTCAGCGTGCGCTTGTACTCGCCAGCCGTGTGCAGCTCAACATCAATTTCATTGCGCTTCAGTAAGCGATTGAAGTTAGGGATTTGCGCCACCACCCCAATCGAACCGACAATGGAGAATGGCGCCGCAACAATACGATCGGCCACACACGCCATCATATAGCCACCGCTGGCGGCAACTTTGTCTACGGCGACGGTCAGGCGAATACCTTTATCCCGCAGGCGCTGAAGCTGTGAAGACGCCAGACCGTAACCATGTACAACGCCGCCCGGGCTTTCCAGACGCAGCAGCACTTCATCCTGCGGTTTCGCCACTGCCATTACGGCAGAGACTTCTTCACGCAGCGAGCTGACTTCATGGGCATCCATGCTGCCTTTGAAATCCAGCACGTACAGGGTAGGCTTCGTACTCTCGCTTTTCAGGCCTTGCTTCGCCCGTTGTTTGGCGGCTTTTGCTTCCTGTTTATCCTTCTTCTTTTGCTCTTTGTGCCACAGTTTTTGATCCTGATGCTTCATTTTTGCCAGCATCATGTCATCTTTCATTTCCTGATAGTTTTCACCCAGGTGAGTCAGCTTTAACTGCCCGCCCTGTGCACGCTTGCGCATCGCCAGGTTAGTGATCAGAATGGCAATTGCTGCGATAGCAACCACTACGGTGACCGTTTTGGCCAGAAAAAGCCCATAATAAGAGAGTAAATCCACTCATTCCGCCTTATTTAACATCGTATTAGATCAGCAGCTATTGTAGCCGAGTCTCGGCCAGGAGTCGCCCGAATCCCCATCCTGCCGCACCCTTTTACCCTTATTGAAGATTGAACTGCTCACCAATTTAGGGCATAAAGCACATTATCTATTGCGGGCAATGGCTTAGCAGCGAAGCTGCCAGCGCGATCCATCACCACCGCCAGAGGAATTCAACGTGTACTATCAACCTAAAGACAACCTGCTCACTGGCCGAATCATTCTGGTTACCGGAGCCAGCGATGGAATTGGCCGCGAGGCCGCCGTGACCTATGCACGTTATGGTGCTGAGGTCGTCCTGCTGGGCCGTAATGCAGAGAAACTGCAGGCCGTGGCCGATGACATTGCGGCGACCGGTAAACCGGCACCGCAGTGGTTTATTCTGGATTTAGAGCAGGCTTCTCCCGCGCGTTGCCAGCAGTTGGCCGCTGAGGTAGCGCAACATGTGCCGCGCCTCGATGGTGTGCTGCACAATGCCGGCCTGCTGGGCGATATTGTGACCATGGAAAAGCAGGATCCTCAGGTCTGGCAACAGGTGATGCGCGTCAACATTGATGCCACTTTCTTTCTGACCCAGGCGCTGCTGCCGTTGCTGCTGAAATCCTCTTGCGCCTCGCTGGTGTTTACCACGTCCAGCGTGGGACGCCAGGGCCGCGCCGGTTGGGGAGCTTACTCAGTGTCAAAATTTGCCACTGAAGGCATGATGCAGGTGCTGGCTGATGAATATGACAGCAAACATTTACGGGTTAACTGCATCAATCCTGGCGGCACGCGCACCAAAATGCGCGCCAGTGCCTTCCCGGAAGAAGATGCCAACAAGCTGAAAACTCCGGCTGATATTATGCCGCTGTATCTGTTCCTGATGGGCGATGACAGCAAGCGTAAAACCGGGATCAGCTACGATGCTCAACCCGGACGTAAACCCGGAGCGGCCGAATAATGGCAGAAGATCGGCACCAGCAGCGCCAGCAAAAGTTGAAAGAGAAAGTCGATGCGCGTATCGCCTCGGCGACGGAAGTGCGCGGCATTTTGATGGTCTTTACCGGAAACGGCAAAGGCAAAACCACTGCAGCATTTGGCACCGTCACGCGTGCGGTTGGCCACCATAAACGCGCGGGTGTGATCCAGTTCATTAAAGGCGAATGGCCTAACGGCGAGCGAAATCTGCTGGAGCCGCATGGCGTCGAGTTTCAGGTGATGGCCACTGGCTTTACCTGGGACACCCAGAACCGCGAAACCGATACAGCAGCCTGTTTGCAGGTCTGGCAGAACGGCAAGCGCATGCTGCAAGATGAGACGTTGGATTTGGTGGTGCTGGATGAGCTGACCTATATGGTCAGTTTTGATTACCTGCCGCTGGAAGAGGTCCTCACCGCGCTGACTAATCGCCCTGCCCATCAAAGCGTGATTATCACTGGCAGAGGTTGTCACCGTGACATTCTGGACCTTGCGGATACCATTACCGAGATGCGTCCGACGAGGCATGCTTTTGATGCCGGCATTCAAGCTCAGCAAGGCATCGACTGGTAACGAGTGTTGCGCTTGCTAGCAAATAAAAAACCCCCTGATGCAAAACATCAGGGGGTTTTTTCCTCAGGTCAGGTTTCGGGCGTTTAGCCACGTTTAGCGGACGGTTTGCCTGAGGTACGCGCTGAAGATTTGCCTGCAGGTTTAGCCGCAGCCGCTTTACCGGATGCTTTGCCCGAAGGGCGACGGCTACCCGGAGCAACCTGCGAGTGGCGCTTAACCGCACGACGGATCTGGTTGGCTTTGGTGCGACGGCGATCTTTTTCTACCGCGACTTTACTGGTGATTTCTGGCGGCAAGTCGACCAGTTCACGCAGATAGTTGGTTGGAGCCAGTTCCAGTTCAGTCCAGCCGCCACGTGGCAAGCCTTTCGGTAACTGGATGTCGCCGTAACGGGTACGGATCAGACGGCTAACCTGCACGCCGACGGATTCCCACAGACGACGCACTTCGCGGTTACGGCCTTCGGTCAGGGTCACGGTGTACCACTGGTTGATGCCTTCACCGCCGGTGAATTTCAGGGTTTTGAAAGAGGCCGGGCCATCTTCCAGCTGAACGCCACGGCTCAGCTGACGGATTTTATCATCATCAATGGCGCCGAATACGCGCACGGCATATTCCCTTTCAACTTCACGGCTTGGGTGCATCAGACGGTTGGCCAGTTCACCATCAGTGGTAAACAGCAGCAGACCGCAGGTGTTCACATCCAGACGGCCTACGGCAATCCAGCGCGCGCCGCGTAGTTTAGGTAAACGGTCAAATACGGTTGGACGCCCTTCAGGATCGTTACGCGTGCAAAGCTCGCCTTCTGGCTTGTAGTACGCCAGTACACGACAAACTTCTGCGGTGGATTCTGCTACGGAGACCAGATGGCCATCAACGCGGATCTTAATAGAAGGGCTGGAGTCCACGCGGTCACCCAGCGTGGCGAGTTTGCCGTCCACGCTGACGCGACCGGCAGAAATCATGGTTTCAATTTCGCGGCGGGAACCGTGTCCGGCGCGTGCTAATACTTTCTGTAATTTTTCGCTCATGGCGCTTACCTCTGTGTCGCCTTCCCAGGCGTCATGCTATTCAAGTGGCCCGTGACAGCAGCAGAGGGTGCTATGCCGCGCCCTGCGCGACGCACACCACCGATCCTCTGCCCTCTTTCAGGGGAAGCGCATTCTACACTAAGTTGACTTCTATTGATAACGGTATGCGCGTGTTTCAACAACCTCGCAGATACATCAGTTTCACCGCAACGAAACTGGCCATTTTACCGTCGGGGCGACAACGCCATCAGCCATTACCGGCGGACAGACTCATTTGTTTGACTTAACAGAGGCTTCCCGCAAGCCCGCTGTCACGCTAATGATTTCATTGGAAAAAATAACCAATGTTACTAACCTGTTAAATAATATAAGACGGATTTCCCCGATAATAATGATTCTTTTGATTGAGCCTTAACGCCCACCAGCGCTCGTTTTTGCATAAAGATAAAGCCAAATAGGTCATCTCGCAGCTGACTCAACCAGCTTTAAAAGTATCGATAGCTGTTAACACCACTTTTAAATACAACAATAGCAGATTATTCTGTCGTAATTAAAATGCACCTTGATATAAGCCACGTTAAATCAAAATATTCAGACCAATTATATAGAAGGTTGAGTTAAATCTTGATCATCACTATTTTTAACTCTGCCGTGCACTTATTATATTTGCGCCATTAATAAGTTTGTGTAGAATTCACTCAAGCAATTCGGTAATGAATTAACTGGATTGTTAAATAAATATTATAATTTAGTTTAAGTACGTAAAATTTAAAACATAAGAATTATTGCTAGTTTATTAATAAAAGAGGAGCCCGACTCCTCAAAAAAAATACGCTGAACTTGTGTCAGCATCGGCATTACACGTCATCTATCTTCACCAGGGATTTACTGACGTGTCCGACTAAGTGTGATCATCATGAAAACTATAATAACCCTTCCTGCATTAGCAATGCTAATGTTGACCGGCTGCTCTGTCGGTAAATATGAGTACAGCAGTGAAGCCATGAAACGTGTCGATATGAACTTTACCGGGATCCCAACCATCCTGGGCATCGGCGCGCTTGGCACCAGCATCCCCATCACCCCTGAGTACAGCCTCACCGCGGCCCACGTGGCGAAGCTTTCTGTCGAAAAAGTAAAGGCCTACCACCCCTATTGCGACCTCGCGATTATTTATCATAAGAACGATATTAAATCCTTGCCCAAATTTCGTAATGGCGAAATTGGCGACCCGGTAAAGATGTACGGCTATAGCTTTATTAGCGCCATGCCGGTGGAATCGTCTGGGGTAAATCTTGCCCTGACCGGTATTCGTAATGAATGGAATAAACGCCCTTGCGTGGCGATGGTTTCGAATGCGGGCGTGGTAAAAGGGATGTCAGGCGGTGCCGTTTATAATCACGATGACACCATTGGCGGGGTGATCGTTGGCTTCACCAAAGAGATAAAACGCCACAAGAATTCAGCAGTTCCTCTTAAGGATGTCTCGCTTTATATTCCGTATGAAGACTTTAAGGACTGGCTGACCAAGTCAACGACTTAACGCAAATAAGATGGATTCACACATTTAACGGACGATTAAATGAAGCTTATTAAATCCGGGCCCACCGAAGAATAATTCCTTTGGCGAGCCCGCTATTATTATAAGAACGGCTGGACGTCGCCGACACCCTCACGCACGATTTCGGGCGTATTTTCGGTAAGATCGATCACCGTGGTTGGGTGCTGCCCGAGATAGCCGCCATGAATAATCAAATCCACCAGCTTACCAATGCTGTCCTGAATGGCTTCCGGATCGGACTCGGTAAAGTCATTACCGGGTAACATCAACGACGTCGACATCATCGGCTCATTCAGTGCTTCCAGCAGCGCCAGCGCAATCGGATTCGACGGTACCCGCAGTCCAATCGTCTTACGCTTGTCATTCATTAAACGGCGTGGCACCTCTTTGGTCGCCTTCAGAATGAAGGTGTAGTTGCCTGGCGTGTTGTTTTTGATCAGCCTGAAAGCGGTGTTGTCTACATGCGCATAGGTGGATAATTCGGACAGATCGCGGCAAACCAGCGTGAAGTTGTGGTTACCATCCAGCTTCCTGATCTTACAAATCCGTTCCATCGCACTTTTATCTTCCAGCTTACATCCCAGCGCATACCCCGAATCCGTCGGGTAGACAATCACGCTGCCTTTATTCAGTAACTCAACGGCCTGCTTGATCAGTCTTGGCTGCGGGTTTTCCGGATGAATATAGAAAAATTGACTCATAACTAACCTCTTATCTGACGCACCGCAGAGCGATCACTCGGGTGCGATTTCCGGGAAGCGAAGCCAGACTGCTTCGACGCCACCCGGAAGCCATAATTTTTTTCCCAACTCGATCCACGGGCAAGGCTGATGGAAATCAGAGCCTTGCGAGGCCGCGAGTTGATAATCCTGTGCATAACGTGCCAGCTGCGTGCGCTCGTTTGGCGCCTGCTGACACTGTGCCACTTCCATCGCATCGCCGCCCTCTTCACTGAAGTGAGCGATCAGGCGCTTCAGCCACTTGGCAGAAAGCCCGTATCGACCTGGATGGGCCAGTACGGTGCGCCCGCCAGAATGATGAATGGCATCAATGGCTTGTTTAATTGTACACCACTGTGGCGGAGCGTAACCGGTTTTGCCGCGGGCCAGGTAGTTTTTGAAAACCTGTGCCATGTTATCGGCCTTACCCTGCGCAATCAGGAAGCGGGCAAAGTGTCCCCGGGTGATGGCGCCACCTTCTGCCAGCGCCAGCGCGCCGGCCAGTGCATCGGGGATATGTGCTTTCTCTAAACGCTCCGCAATCAGTTCGGCCCTCGCCATGCGGCGTTCGGTTTGCTGCTGTAGAAACTCGGTCAGGATCGGGCTGGCGCAATCGACGCCCAGGCCGACTATATGAATCTCGTGGTTTTCCCACAGCGTCGAGACCTCCACCCCGGCCATTAACTTCAGTGGCAGCTGATGCTTTGCAATCGCCTCACGTGCGGGCTGCACACCCTCAATGGTGTCGTGGTCGGTAATTGCCAGCACGCCAACGCGATGCTCTACCGCCCGCAATACCAGCTCTTCAGGCGTAAGCAGCCCATCGGAAGCACGGGTGTGGCTGTGTAGATCATAAATTGGGTAGGGATTCAGCGGGGTTGGATCGGTCAAAACGGCTCCGGCGTTGGCGGATAAATGTCGCAGCATAATACCCAGAATTATCTGCGCGGGGAAAAAGAGTATTGACTTTTTTACCGCGAACCAGTTAACTAGTACGCAAGTTCACATGAAAGGGTATCGCAATCATGACTATGACACAGACGATGATGACTGGTTGGTGGCGCACTTCTCCCTGAATGGGCGAAGGAGTCATGCACGCAACCAGACGTTGTGCAGATACCCAGGCCCGCCAAAAGCGGGCCTTTTTTTTAGTAAAATGTAGAGAACAGACCTCATGCAAAATGCCAAACCTACAGTGAAGTTGATTACCGGCAACGCACCTTATCGCGAGGATCCGGCCGCCGTGTTTCATCAGTTGTGTGGTGCGCGCCCGGCTACGCTGCTGCTTGAGTCTGCTGACATCGACAGCAAAAAAAATCTGCAAAGCCTGCTTATCGTCGACAGCGCGCTGCGCATCAAGGCACTGGGAAACAGCGTGACCGTTCAGGCGCTCTCAGAGAATGGCCGCGCCATCCTGCCTTTACTTGATGCCGCGCTGCCGGCTTCGGTCATCAGCACCGTCCGCCCCGATGGGCGCGAACTGACCTTCCCGGCCAATACCGAAGTGCAGGATGAAGATTCCCGCCTGAAAGCCACCTCGGTGTTTGATGCGCTTCGCCTGATCCCGCAGCTGGTTAACAGCCCTGCTGAAGAGCGCAAAGCCGTGCTGTTAGGTGGTCTGTTCGCCTATGACCTGGTCGCCAGTTTTGAAGACCTGCCAGCGCTGGAAAACCAGCAACGCTGCCCGGATTACTGCTTCTATCTGGCCGAAACCCTGCTGGTGATTGACCATCAAAACCAGACGGCGCGCCTGCAGGCTTCTCTGTTTACGCCTGCCCCAACCGAGTTCTTACGTCTGCAAAGCCGTATCGAACAGTTACACGCTCAGATGTTGCAACCCGCTCACCCGCTGCCGGTTCAGCAGGTTGAAGAGATGGCGCTGAGCGTCAACCAGAGTGATGAAGAGTATTGCGCGGTGGTTCGCCAGATGCAGGACGCTATCCGCATCGGTGAGATTTTCCAGGTAGTACCTTCCCGCCGCTTCTCGCTACCTTGCCCTTCTCCGCTGGCCGCTTATGACACCCTGAAAAACAGCAACCCAAGTCCTTATATGTTCTTTATGCAGGATCAGGACTTCAGTCTGTTCGGCGCGTCACCAGAAAGCTCGCTGAAATATGATGCCATCAGCCGTCAGATTGAAATCTATCCCATCGCCGGTACCCGCCCACGCGGCCGCCACGCAGATGGTTCCCTGAACCGCGATTTGGACAGCCGCATCGAGCTGGAAATGCGGACTGACCATAAAGAGCTGGCTGAGCATCTGATGCTGGTTGACCTGGCACGTAACGATCTGGCCCGCATTTGTGAACCCGGCAGCCGCTACGTTGCCGACCTGACCAAAGTCGACCGCTACTCGTTTGTGATGCATCTGGTGTCTCGCGTGGTCGGTACCCTGCGTGAAGATCTGGATGTGCTGCACGCTTACAGCGCCTGCATGAATATGGGCACGCTGAGCGGCGCGCCGAAAGTGCGTGCGATGCAGCTGATTGCCGGCGCGGAAGGCACCCGTCGCGGGAGCTACGGTGGCGCGGTGGGCTACTTCACCGCCAGCGGCGATCTGGATACCTGTATTGTTATCCGTTCAGCCTATGTGGAAGACGGCGTGGCAACGGTTCAGGCTGGCGCCGGCGTGGTTCTTGACTCTGTGCCTCAGGCTGAAGCCGATGAGAGCCGCAATAAAGCTCGCGCAGTGTTGCGCGCTATCGCAACCGCACATCACTGCAAGGAGATTTTCTGATGGCCGATATTCTGCTGCTCGACAATATTGACTCGTTTACCTATAACCTCGTCGACCAGTTACGCGCCTTTGGCCATAACGTGGTGATTTATCGCAACAACGTGCCCGCAGAGACGCTGATTGAACGCCTGCAGAGCATGGAAAATCCGGTGCTGATGTTGTCACCGGGCCCTGGCGCGCCGTCTGAAGCGGGCTGTATGCCGGAAATGCTGACCCGTCTGCGCGGCCGCCTGCCAATTATCGGCATTTGCTTAGGCCACCAGGCAATAGTGGAGGCTTACGGCGGCCATGTGGGCCAGGCAGGCGAAATCCTGCACGGTAAGGCGTCGGCGATTGCGCATGACGATTGCGGCATGTTTGCCGGGTTGACCAACCCACTGCCCGTCGCCCGCTATCACTCACTGGTCGGCAGCAACGTGCCAGAAGAGCTGACGGTTAACGCCACCTTTAACGGCATGGTGATGGCCGTTCGTCACGATAAGGATCGGGTTTGTGGCTTCCAGTTCCATCCGGAATCCATTCTCACCACGCAAGGCGCAATTTTGCTGGAACAAACACTCGCCTGGGCGCTGGCGTAACATAAGGAGACACTGATGAACGCTATTCTTGAAAAACTTTACCAGGCCAACACCCTGACGCAGGCGGAAAGCCACCAGCTGTTTTCAGCCATTATTACCGGACAGCTGGAACCTACTCAGTTGGCCGCCGCGCTGATTGCGATGAAAGTCCGCGGCGAACGTCCGGAAGAAATTGCCGGTGCCGCAACTGCACTGCTGGAAGATGCGAAACCCTTCCCGCGCCCGGAGTATGCCTTTGCCGATATCGTCGGTACCGGTGGTGACGGCAGCAACAGCATCAATATTTCGACCGCCAGCGCCTTTGTGGCCGCTGCCTGCGGCCTCAAAGTCGCCAAGCACGGTAACCGCAGCGTCTCCAGCAAATCGGGTTCCTCTGATTTGCTGGCCGCTTTCGGCATCAGTCTGGATCTGCCGGCAGAGCAGGCTCGCCAGGCGCTGGATGACCTGAATGTCTGCTTCCTGTTCGCGCCACAGTATCACACCGGTTTCCGCCACGCGATGCCGGTTCGCCAGCAGTTAAAGACCCGCACGATATTCAACGTGCTTGGTCCGCTGATTAACCCGGCGCACCCGCCGCTGGCGGTGATTGGTGTTTACAGCCCTGAGCTGGTGCTGCCGATTGCGCAAACGTTGAAAGTGTTAGGCTATCAGCGTGCTGCGGTGGTTCACGGCGGCGGCATGGATGAAGTGGCGTTGCACAGCGCAACCCACGTTGCGGAACTGCGCGAAGGCGAAATTACCAGCTACCAGCTGACGCCAGAAGACTTTGGTCTGAACAGCTACCCGCAGGAGGCGCTGGCAGGCGGAACGCCGGAAGAAAACCGTGACATTCTGACCCGATTACTCCAGGGTAAAGGCGAGCGCGCGCACGAAGACGCGGTTGCCGCTAACGTCGCTCTGCTATTGAAAATTTTTGGTCATGAAGATTTACGTGAGAATGCTCAGCACGCGCTGCGCACCATACGGAGTGGTCAGGCTTACGAGCGCGTTGTCGCTCTGGCAGCAAGAGGATAATCATGCAGGAAACCGTACTGAATAAAATTGTGCAGGACAAGGCGGTCTGGTTGAACGAACGCCAGCAACAGCAGCCGCTGTCCTCCTTTCAAAATGACGTCAAACCGTCCACCCGCAGCTTTTACCATGCGCTGCAGGGCGCCAGGACCGTTTTCATTCTTGAATGCAAAAAAGCCTCGCCATCCAAAGGGCTGATCCGTGAAGACTTTGATCCTGCGACCATCGCCGGGATTTACAAGCACTACGCGTCTGCGGTTTCAGTATTGACCGACGAGAAATATTTCCAGGGAAGTTTTGATTTCCTGCCAATCGTCAGTGCCGCGATCACCCAGCCGGTACTGTGCAAAGACTTTATGATCGATCCGTATCAGGTGTACCTGGCACGTTTCTATCAGGCTGATGCCATCTTGCTGATGCTTTCAGTATTGAATGATGACCAGTACCGCCAGTTAGCGGCCGTGGCACACAGCCTGAACATGGGCGTGCTGACGGAAGTAATCAGTGATGAAGAGCTTGAGCGCGCTACCGCATTAGGCGCAAAAGTCATCGGCATCAACAACCGTGATTTACGCGACCTGTCTATCGACCTGGACCGCACGCGTCGCCTCGCGCCTAAAGTAGCGCATGGCGTTACAGTGATCAGTGAATCCGGTATTAACCGTTATTCTCAGGTGCGCGACCTTAGCCACTTTGCTAACGGCTTCCTGATTGGCTCTGCCCTGATGTCCGAAGACGACCTCTCGGCCGCGATCCGCAGAGTGATCCTCGGTGACAACAAAGTCTGTGGGTTGACGCGTGAAGAAGATGCCCGCAGCGCGCATGAAGCCGGTGCCATTTATGGTGGACTGATCTTCGCCGAAGGTTCTCCCCGTCAGGTTGATGTTGAGCAGGCCCGTCAGGTCATGGCTGGCGCAGCGCTGAAGTACGTTGGCGTGTTCCGTAATAATACAATCAGTGACATTGTCACTTATGTTGATGCCCTTAACCTGCAGGCGGTGCAACTGCACGGCGATGAAGACCAGACGTTTGTTGCCGCCTTGCGCGCCGAACTGCCTGAAGCGGTGAAGATCTGGAAAGCCTTTAGCATTGAAGAATCGCTCCCTGCCCGTGACTGGCCACACATCGATCGTTACGTGTTGGATAACGGTAACGGCGGCAGTGGCAAACGCTTTGACTGGTCCCTGCTGCAGGGCGAATCGCTGGACAATGTGCTGCTAGCCGGTGGTCTGGGTGCAGACAACTGTGTTGAAGCCGCCCAGCTCGGCTGTGCCGGTCTTGATTTCAATTCCGGGGTGGAAAGCGCACCTGGAATTAAAGATGCCTCGAAGATTGCCTCGGTGTTCCATACCCTGAAGGCGTACTGACCGTTGGGGCGGCGACAAACTGCGGCCCCTGTAACGATAAGAGAAGCGAAATGACCTTATTAAATCCCTATTTTGGTGAATTTGGCGGCATGTATGTGCCGCAAATCCTGATGCCAGCCCTGAATCAGCTGGAAGAAGCCTTTGTCAGCGCCCAGCGCGACCCGGAATTTCAGGCTGAATTCACCGACCTGCTGAAAAACTATGCCGGTCGCCCTACCGCGCTGACGCTGTGTAAGAACCTCACCGCGGGCACCAAAACCCGGTTGTACCTGAAACGAGAAGATTTGCTGCACGGTGGCGCGCACAAAACCAACCAGGTGTTGGGACAGGCGTTGCTGGCCAAGCGCATGGGCAAAACCGAAATCATCGCGGAGACCGGCGCCGGACAGCACGGCGTTGCTTCCGCCTTAGCCAGTGCGTTACTGGGTTTGAAATGCCGCATTTATATGGGCGCGAAGGACATCGAACGTCAGTCGCCTAACGTCTTCAGAATGCGTCTGATGGGTGCAGAAGTGATCCCGGTTCATAGCGGTTCGTCAACGCTGAAAGATGCCTGTAATGAGGCGCTGCGTGACTGGTCCGGCAGCTATGATACCGCACACTATATGCTTGGTACCGCTGCGGGCCCGCACCCGTTCCCCACTATCGTTCGGGAATTCCAGCGCATGATCGGTGAAGAGACTAAAGCGCAGATCCTCGATCGCGAAGGTCGCCTGCCGGATGCGGTGATCGCCTGTGTCGGTGGTGGCTCGAACGCTATCGGAATGTTTGCTGATTTCATCGATGACGCATCGGTCGGCCTGATTGGTGTCGAGCCAGCCGGTCACGGGATTGAGTCTGGTGAGCACGGCGCGCCGTTAAAACATGGCCGCGTGGGCATCTACTTTGGCATGAAGTCGCCAATGATGCAGACCGGGGATGGACAAATTGAAGAGTCCTACTCCATTTCTGCAGGTCTCGACTTCCCTTCGGTCGGCCCGCAGCACGCCTATCTGAACAGCATCGGTCGTGCGGAATATGTTTCGATTACCGATGATGAAGCGATGGATGCCTTTAAAATCCTCTGCCGCAGCGAAGGTATTATCCCGGCGCTGGAATCTTCTCACGCCCTTGCGCACGCCTTAAAAATGATGCGTGACGCGCCAGAGAAAGAACAACTTCTGGTGGTGAATCTTTCCGGACGCGGCGATAAAGATATCTTCACCGTTCATGACATTCTGACCGCTAAGGGAGAAATTTAATGGAGCGTTACGACCTGCTTTTTAAACGTCTTGCTGAGAAGAAAGAAGGTGCGTTTGTCCCTTTCGTGACGCTGGGCGATCCCACGCCGGAACTCTCCCTGCAGATCATTGATGCGCTGGTTGAAGGCGGCGCAGATGCGCTGGAGTTAGGCATCCCGTTCTCGGATCCGCTGGCGGATGGACCAACGATTCAGGGTGCCGCGCTGCGTGCCTTTGCGGCCGGCGTGACACCGTCACAATGTTTTGAGATGTTGAAAACCATTCGCCAGAAATACCCGGAGATCCCGATTGGTCTGTTGATGTACGCCAACCTGGTGTTCTCCAATGGCATCGATAACTTCTATGCGCGTTGCGAAGAAGTGGGTGTGGATTCGGTGCTGGTCGCCGACGTGCCGATTGAAGAGTCTGCTCCGTTCCGTCAGTCTGCTATGCGCCATAACGTGGCACCGATCTTTATCTGCCCGCCGAACGCCAGTGATGACCTTCTGCGTGAGATTGCTTCTCATGGCCGTGGCTACACCTACCTGCTGTCCCGTGCGGGCGTAACCGGCACGGAAAGCCGTGGCGTTAGCCATTCGCTGCAGCATCTGGTGGATAAACTGCACGAGTATCATGCCGCCCCTCCTATTCAGGGCTTTGGTATCTCTGAGCCAGGCCAGGTCACAGAGGCGCTGCAGGCCGGAGCCGCAGGTGCCATTTCCGGTTCTGCCGTGGTGAAGATCATCGAGAAAAACCATGCTAATCCGCCGGTGATGCTGGCTGAACTGAAGGCTTTCGTCAGCTCGCTGAAAGCGGCCACGCGCTAATTTGCCTTAAATGCCTTATCCGCCCGGGTAAGGCATTATTTTTTCACTCTTTATTACATCCTGCGCTGGAAATATTCCGGACTCGGGCTAAGCTTCTGAGACAGAGCGATTCTGTACACACGGCTTAAGCCAAATATTGAATGACAGGGAGATTACAATGAAGTTGTTTAAAGTCCTGACGGGTATGGTTATTGCGGCTGTTGTCGCTATCACAGTCAGCGCCTGTGCGCCTACGCCAACGAAAGAAGGCACCGGCGGTTACCTCGATGACACCGTGATTACCACTAAAGTGAAATCCGAGCTGCTTAATGCTAAAGACCTGAAATCTACTGAAATCAACGTAGAAACCTTTAAGGGTCGCGTACAGCTGAGCGGTTTCGTTTCCAGCTCAGCAGCAGCTAACCGTGCGGTGCAGGTGACCCGTACTGTTAAAGGCGTTACCGCTGTAACAAACAATATGCAGATTAAGTAATTTTTATCTGCTGAAAACAAAAGGCGCTGATTAGCGCCTTTTTTCATTTTGAGCAGCAGATTAGAAACGGTAACCCGCACCGAAGAAGAACACCACCGGGTTGATGCGCGTATCGATGCTCTGATGGCCTGCAGGGGAATCAAAGCCGACTTTAGTGTCGATATCCATGTACCACACTGACGCATTCAGCATCCACTCCGGGGTCAGCTGATAATCCAGCCCTACCTGACCGGCGAGTCCCCACGAGTTTTTCACGCTCAGATTACTCAATCCTGCGTCACGTCCTGTCTGGTTGAAATCGTTATCATAGAACAGGGTGTAGTTGACACCGATGCCCATATACGGCTGTATTTTGCTGGTATTGCCCATGAAATACCATTGTGCCATCAGCGTTGGCGGCAGCTGATGAACGGTAGCCAGCGTACCGGTAGCACCCAGGCCGACCTTATGGCGGAACGGCGTCGCGCCAAGCAGTTCAATACCAATGTTGTCGGTAGCCATATAGGTAAACGTCAACCCAAGCTGGGTATTATTACTGACGTCGAATTCACCGAGGCCAAGCACGTTATCCGATCCACCGGTAGGTCGAACCGTGGCAGAGCCTGCTCGCATAAAGAAATCCCCGGCCTGATGAGCAGAAGCCGCCACGGGCAGTAATGCCACCACCGCCAGAACCAACGCTTTCACTTTCATATCCACTCCTTTGCAAAAAATACGCTTTCGCGCAATCGTTGTTTTTATTGGCGACAGTTTTACGTTAATTTTTGCAAAGATCACCCAAATCAATTCTTTCAAAGTCCTTAAAAAACATAGAGTTGATTTAGATCAATTTTCTGGCTTTATTCAACACTGTGTCGCTGGTCTTTCCCCTCTGGGGGGCAAATCACAGAAAGTAGAAGTGCGTTGAAAAATGCGCTTTTCTGACCGCTAATACCTTCTTTAATCGAAAGTTATGTAAGTCAGGGTGCCAGGTTGCCCGCAGACCATGTACAATCGCCGGATCGCAATAATCGGCTGTTCAAGGAGTCTACATGTCATTCACGGCAGGTTCGTTATACCGTGACACGGGGAATTTTTTCCGCCATCAACTGGTTACCATCATTCTGATGGCACTGCTCACCTCGTTTATTACCGTGCTGATTGGTCATGCGCTCACGCCTGGCGCCGATCAGTTATCGATCCTGACCGACGGTGACAATGGTTCTGGCATGAGCCTGATCGAAATGGTGCAGAATATGTCGCCCGATCAGCAACGCGTCCTGCTGAAAGCCTCTGCGGCGGGCACCTTTGCCTCGCTGGTTGGCAATACTCTGCTGCTCGGCGGTATGCTCAGCCTGCTGCCGATGGTGTCAGCCGGCCAGCGCGTCAGTGCACTGCGTGCGATTGGTGCCTCTGCACCGACGCTGCCACGCTTGCTGCTGCTGGTGTTCCTGATGACGCTGATTATTCAGCTTGGGTTTATGGCGCTGGTTGTACCCGGGTTGATTCTGGCCGTGGTGCTGTCGCTGGCACCGGTGATCCTGTCAACAGAGAAGGTCGGTATCTTTGCCGCCATGCGGACCAGTACCCGTCTGGTGTGGAGTCAGATGAAGGTGGTCGCTCCGGCGATTGCCGTCTGGCTGCTGGCTAAAGTTGTGGTGCTGTTTCTCGCCTCTTCATTGACCATCCTGCCGGCCAATGTCGCCTCGGTGTTACTGAACGCGCTCAGCAACCTTGTCTCAGCGATACTGATCATTTACCTCTATCGCCTGTATATGCTATTACGTTAACGGCCGCTGCGAGCTTCAGGGCTCGCAGTCGCTACGTAATTTTTAAGCCTGGTATCCGGAAGCCTTTATGAAGCAGTTACTCGATTTCCTTCCACTCGTGGTCTTTTTCATCTTCTATAAGCTGTACGATATTTTTGTCGCCTCAGGCGCATTAATCGCCGCTACCGCGCTGACGTTAGTCATCAGTTGGGTGCTGTATCGCAAGCTGGAAAAAATGACCATTATCACATTCGTGCTGGTTGCCGTGTTTGGCACCCTGACGCTGGTGTTCCATAACGATGAGTTCATCAAGTGGAAAGTGACCGTGATCTACACGTTGTTTGCCGTTGCATTGCTGTTCAGCCAGTTCTGGATGAAGCAGCCGTTGATCCAGAGCATGTTAGGTAAAGAGCTGACCCTGCCGTCTTTCGCCTGGAAAAAACTGAATATTGCCTGGGCAATTTTCTTCTTCGCCTGCGGTCTGGCAAATATCTACGTGGCGTTTTGGTTATCTCAGGAGTTTTGGGTTAATTTTAAAGTGTTCGGTCTGACCGGACTCACCCTGCTCTTTACCGTCATCAGCGGTCTGTATATTTATCGTCTGATGCCACAGGAAGAAAAATAATTACAGAGCCCGGCAATCGTCCGGGCTTTTTGCCCTTTTTTACTGAGAAGCCTGACAATGAATGATGACAACAACAGAGTGCCGCAGGGCGAGATGGTGCTGCGTACGCTAGCCATGCCTGCAGATACCAACGCCAATGGCGATATCTTTGGTGGCTGGCTGATGTCACAAATGGATATGGGTGGTGCGATCCTGGCGAAAGAGATTGCCGGTGGTCGCGTGGTGACCGTGCGGGCCGATGGCATGACCTTTCTGAAGCCGGTTGCCGTTGGCGATGTGGTGAGCTGTCACGCACGTTGCATCCGCACCGGCACCAGCTCGATCACCATCAATATTGAAGTGTGGATCAAGAAGGTCTCTTCTGAACCCATTGGTCAGCGCTACTGCACCACTGAAGCGGTATTTGTCTATGTTGCCGTTGATGGTGCCGGGAAATCGCGCCCGCTGCCTGAAGGGAAAAGTAACTTCAGCTACGTTGAGCAGGGTTAACGTTATCAGGTTTACCTGTTGATCGGACAATAAAAAGGCGGGGCTACCCGCCTTTTTCTATTCGATGCTGCTGCCACCGTTGATCTTGAATACGATATTCATGGTCATGTCTTTGCCCGGCTTGTTGGCTTCATAACGCCATTTCTTCATCGCCTGCTTCACTTCACGCTCAAACATATTGCGCGGCTCAGCCGACAGAATGCGAATGTTACCCACCTCACCCGAACTGTCTACGTCGAACTGCACTCGCACACGGCCTTCCATCCGCAGTGCAAAGGCACGTGCGGGATAGGCGGGCTTACCAACGCTCAGAGCCTTAGGCCCGGTAGAAACCGCTGTGGATGGCGCTGGTGATGTTTTAGGCGCCGTTGAAGGCTTAGGCGCAACCGCCGTCTTCTCATTGTTGAACGGCGAAGCCTGACGCGGTTCAGTGTGCGGCTTAACCTCTTTCTTCGGTTTTACCACTTCCTTCTTCACCGGTTTAGGCTTGGGCTTCGGCACCGGTTTAGGGATTGGCACCGGCTCAGGCTTCGGCGGTTCTGGTGCAGGTTCAGGCACCGGTTCTGGCTCGGGCTCTGCGACTGGCTCAGGCGCGGGTTGCGGTGCAGGCTGAGGTTCCGGCTGCACTTCAGGTGCGACCATGGAGACGCTAATCGGCTGAGACGCTTTGGGCACTTCAACAACCTGGTGAAAAGAAGCATAAAGGATCCCCCCAATCACCGCGGCATGCAGTCCTAATGAGAACAGCGTCGGCAGTGAAATACGGCGGGGTAAAGAATGTTCTGCAAGCGTCGTCATAATATTTCTGCTGTTAGTGTTGAAGCGCAATTGTAAATGCAAATAGCAATCAGTTTCAACAACCTCTCGGCTTTACCGCGGCGATTTAACAAGAAAAACGCCCTGAGCTGCGCCTAATCAAGCCAGAGTGCGCTTTAGTTTGCAGATTGGTTAACGATCACTTAACGTGAGTGCCGACGATATTGACCTGACAGGAGTTGTAAACGTGCTCTATGTAATTTACGCGGAAGACAATGCTGATTCTCTCGAGAAGCGTACCGCTGTACGCCCTGCTCACCTTGCGCGTCTGCAACTATTGCAGGATGAAGGTCGGCTAATTGTGGCTGGCCCAATGCCAGTGGTGGACAGTAACGAGCCAGGCAAAGCGGGCTTTAGCGGCTCAACGGTTATTGCTGAGTTCCCGTCACTGGAAGAGGCGCAGTCCTGGGCGCAGGATGACCCTTATATCGCCGCAGGCGTGTATAAGCAGGTTGCGGTGAAGCCTTTCAAACGCGTGTTTTAATCACGCGGATTACTCATGATTTTCAATCTGTTGTGATGACTGAATGGAGCCAGAAAATCCCATCGGTACACAGTTAAGTACCCAACGTTTTCTGGCTCCTCATTTCATATTCACGTTTATATCGTCAGCCGGCACATAAGTAACGGGCACTGAAAACGGCTAACAATTGACATTTGAAAATGGCTGGGTGGGTTTGCGGGTTGGAGGGCACATTTGAGCGAGCAACAGGAATGGAGGCTTTTGCCAGGGTGTAAACGTGGTGGAGCCACATGTGCATTTCTTCGGCTTCAACAACTCGGTGCCTTCAGCCATTCACCCTCTCCACTTGTCGGATATGCGTATGAAGTTTGTCCTGGCCACTGAGGGGCATTAAACGACGGCTAAAAATGCCCGCACGCATAATATTTTTCCCTTCCGTCGTTAGAAGTCCTGATTCACACTTAACGTACCAGGCGGGAGCGACCTCACCACTGACATCGCTTTTACTTGGGCCTAAAAAATTGATTAGTTCGACAATTTTACCTATGTTTTCTGAAACATTGGCTGAAATAATCATCGCCAACCCTCCGGGCTGCATTTTACTCATCAAACTCTCCACATTCCCAGGAACTTCAGTTTCGAAAAAATGCCGCAGCTATTATACAGGCCATTTCTATGATGAGAATAGGTATCATTACTTACATAATTAATGCCTATGATCACGCCCTGCTCCATATCGGTTTTTCTTCTATCTTGCTTGCGTTCGGCACTCATTGAGTAAAACGAATCAAGCTCTTTATGGGCGCTGGCGTAATGAACGAGGAGGAGTTATCACAGATTAAAAAATAAGAATGACATCGCGGAGCTGATTTGATGGTACTGCTCAGCGATGGTCGGCACGCATTATCTGTTCTGCATTATGAGACAGGCAATAAAGAGTAACTCACTGTCATTATGGATTTGCAGAAGATGCAGAGTGCGCCGTGGGGATTCTTGCTGGTGACATTGTGCATGGAGAAACGAAACTGGCTGCCGCAACATGATGGGCATTGGTATTTTAACTTAGAGATAGTAACCTACTTTTTTTTGCTTAAGAGACAACATCCTAACAGCTAAACACCTGCTCGTCACCCCTTATCACCGAGTTGAAGCCTTCAAACGCCTATTTTAATTACTTGCCTGGTGTTTGCCGGGTCCATCACCTGAAAAGCGATCGTCCTGGCAAATTACCTCAAGGGATCTGGGTTATGAAAAGAATAGACCGGCGTTGTTGCTGGCTCACCTGGTGGCGGATGAGATGCATCCGACCATATCTGCGGGATTGCCCTTCCAGCCAGCGTGCTCTGCGCCGCTGAATCTGCCGTGACATGCGCCAGCGTGCAACTTCATTCCTACTCCGTCTCATCGTGCCCTCTTCGCTTGAAAAACTCGCGCGGCATTATAGACCTTTCTTAATGCCCGCCAGGTCCGATGACTTTAAAAAGGAAAAGGTTTCGCCTGCTGTCATCAACACGTAAACTCCCTCTATTCAAGCGTGAACAGGATTTCCACTTACATGACGACATTTTATTCAGTACTCAGCTGGCTGCTGGTATTTGGCTACTGGCTGCTGATCGCCGGGGTTACGCTACGCATCCTGATGAAGCGCCGCGCCGTACCGTCCGCCATGGCCTGGCTACTGATTATTTATATTCTGCCGCTTGTGGGGATCATCGCCTATCTGTCGTTCGGAGAGCTGCATCTGGGAAAACGCCGCGCCGAGCGCGCCCGCACCATGTGGCCGTCAACCGCGCGGTGGCTGACTGATTTGAAGTCCTGTCACCACATTTTCTCGCATGAAAACAGCGATGTGGCGCGTTCCCTGTTCCAGCTGTGTGAAAATCGTCAGGGCATTGCCGGCGTGAAAGGCAATCAGCTGCAGCTGCTCACGTCTACCGATGAAACGCTTAAGGCCTTAGTGCGTGATATCCAGTTGGCACGCCATAATATCGAGATGGTGTTCTATATCTGGCAGCCTGGCGGTCTGGCCGATGAAGTTGCAGAATGTCTGATGGCCGCAGCGCGTCGTGGCGTGCATTGCCGCCTGATGCTGGATTCAGCCGGTAGCGTGCAGTTCTTCCGTAGCCCGTGGGCGGCTATGATGCGCAATGCCGGTGTGGATGTGGTGGAGTCACTTAAGGTGAGCCTGTGGCGCGTGTTTTTACGCCGCATGGATCTGCGTCAGCACCGTAAAATCGTGCTGATTGATAATTACATCGCGTATACCGGCAGTATGAACCTGGTCGATCCGCGTTACTTCAAGCAGGATGCCGGCGTAGGTCAGTGGATCGATTTGATGGCCCGTATGGAAGGCCCCATTGCCACCGCCATGGGCATCATCTATTCCTGTGACTGGGAGATTGAGACCGGTAAACGCATTTTGCCGCCACCGCCCGACGGCAACATCATGCCGTTTGAAGAGGAAAGCGGTCATACCATCCAGGTGATCGCGTCCGGGCCCGGCTTCCCGGAAGACCTGATCCATCAGGCGTTGCTGACCGCGGTGTATGCCGCCCGTGAGCAGCTGATTATGACCACGCCCTACTTTGTACCCAGCGATGATTTGCTACATGCCATCTGCACCGCCGCCCTGCGCGGCGTCGATGTCAGCATTATTGTGCCGCGCCACAACGATTCATTGCTGGTTGGCTGGGCGAGCCGGGCCTTTTTTGCCGAACTGCTGGCCGCTGGCGTGAAGATTTACCAGTTCGAAGACGGTTTGTTGCATACCAAGAGCGTGCTGGTCGATGGTCAGCTCAGTCTGGTGGGTACGGTGAATCTCGATATGCGCAGTCTGTGGCTGAATTTTGAAATCACCATGGTGATTGACGATGATGGTTTTGGAGGCGATCTGGCCCGCGTACAGGACGATTATATCGCCCGATCGCGGCTGGTTGATGAAAAGCGTTGGTCAAGACGTGCCTACTGGCAGCGTATTGTTGAACGACTGTTTTACTTCTTTAGTCCGTTGCTGTAAAACGAGCGGAATTGCACAGCGCCCGCAGGGGCATTATGGGAAATGTTATGGATTTAAATAACCGCCTTACCGAAGATGAAACCCTTGAACAGGCCTACGATATTTTCCTGGAGCTGGCGGGTGATAATCTTGATCCAGCCGATATCATTTTGTTTAATCTTCAGTTTGAGGAGCGCGGCGGCGCCGAACTCTTCGATCCTTCAGAAGACTGGTCTGAGCATGTGGATTATGATCTGAACCCGGACTTCTTCTGTGAAGTGGTGATTGGTCTGGGCGATGCTGATGGCGAGCCGATTAATGATGTCTTTGCCCGCGTGCTGCTGTGCCGTGAGAAAGACAACAAGCTGTGCCATATCCTGTGGCGTGAATAAGTTTTTCTGCGCAGACAGTTAAAAGGCCGGGTAAATTGCCCGGCCTTTTTCGTTTGGCTTACAGCGGATCTACCTTCAGACAGGACACCGCATGATGGAAACTCCCCTCCAACAACGGACGGGTTATCGCGCATTCCGGTCCGGCAATCGGGCAGCGCGTTCTGAATACGCAACCTGACGGCGGATTGATTGGCGAAGGCAGTTCCCCTTCCAGAAGCTGAATCACCTTGTTTTTTTCCAGGTCCGGATCGGGGATCGGCACGGCTGACATCAAGGCTCTGGTGTAAGGATGCTGTGGATTCTGATACACCTCTTTATAGGTGCCCAACTCCACCGCATGGCCCAGATACATCACCAGTACGCGGTCGGAAATATGCTTCACCACCGCCAGGTCATGCGCGATGAAGATCAGTGACAGGCCCATTTCACGCTGCAGTTTCTGCAACAGATTGACCACCTGCGCCTGAATCGACACGTCCAGCGCAGAAACCGGTTCATCACAGATGATCAGTTTTGGCTCGAGGATTAACGCACGGGCAATACCGATTCGCTGACACTGGCCGCCGGAGAATTCATGGGGATAACGGTTTATCAGGTTAGGCAGCAGGCCCACCTTCATCATCATCGTTTTTACCCGCTCCTTCACTTCCTGGCGCGGCATTTTAGGATGATAGGTGCGTAATGGCTCAGCGATAATATCGCCAATGTTCATACGTGGATTCAGTGAAGCCAGCGGATCCTGGAAAATCATCTGGATATCGCTGCGCGCTCTGCGCCACTCTTCTTCACTCTGCCCCAGCAGATCGCGACCCAGCCAGGCAACGCGCCCTTCGGTAGCCTTGACAAGTCCGATGATGGCGCGAGCCAGCGTCGACTTGCCGCAACCTGATTCCCCGACCACGCCTAACGTCTCACCTTCGTACAGGCGCAGGCTGACACCATCAACGGCTTTCAGGGTTTTTGATGGTTGCCAGAACCACTGCTTACCGTCTTTGATATCAAAATGGACTTTGAGATCGGCAATTTCTAACAGAACTTTCTTTTCGGCTACCGCGCTCATACCAGCTCCTCCACGGGTTTAAAGCAGGCACGCAGGCGTCCTTCACCAAATGGCTCCAGCGGCGGCGCGGTGGAACAGATTTCCATCGCATGTTGGCAACGAGGCTGGAACGGACAGCCTTTTGGTAAACGCAGCAGGTTTGGTGGATTACCGGAGATGGTCACTAATGAGTCACCTTCCTCTGCATCCAGACGGGGCACCGCATTCAGTAAACCAATCGAGTAAGGATGCGTTGGCTGATAGAACACGTCACGCGCGGTGCCATATTCCATCGTTCTTCCGGCATACATCACCAGCACGCGGTCACAGATCCCGGCGACGACGCCCAGATCGTGGGTGATCATAATGATGGCGGTATTGAATTCGCGCTTCAGATCGTTCAGCAGCGTCATGATTTGCGCCTGCACCGTCACATCCAGCGCGGTGGTCGGCTCATCTGCGATCAGCAGCTTCGGCTTGCACAGCAGCGCCATGGCAATCATTACGCGCTGGCGCATGCCGCCGGAGAATTCATGTGGATACATCTTCATTCGCTTGCGCGCTTCCGGCATTTTCACCGCATCCAGCATCCGCACTGACTCTTCGAAGGCCTGAGCACTGTTCATGCCCTTGTGCAGCTTCAGCACTTCCATCAGCTGTTCACCGACCTTCATATACGGGTTCAGTGAGGTCATCGGGTCCTGGAAGATCATCGCAATCTGCTCGGCACGCAGTCTGTTCAGCTTATTCTCTGGCAGATTGAGGATTTCATTGCCATTAAACAGCGCAGAGCCGCCAATACGACCGTTGTTCGCCAACAGCCCCATCAGGGCAAAGGCCGTCTGTGATTTTCCGGAACCGGACTCACCCACGATGCCCAAGGTTTCACCGGCACGCAGATTGAAGTTTAAATCGTTCACGGCAGTGACATCACCGTCTGGCGTACCAAAGGTGACGCGCAGATCTTTTACGTCCAGCAGAAGGTCGGTTCCCGCTTTTTTTGCCATTGCTGGCTGCATTTCAATTACGCTCATCGGGAAACTCCTTAACGATCTTTCGGGTCGAGGGCATCACGCAGGCCATCGCCGATAAAGTTGAAACAGAACAGCGTCACCACCAGGAAGCCGGCCGGGAACATCAGCAGCCATGGCGAGACTTCCATGGAGTTCGCCCCGTCGCTCAACAGTGCACCCCAGCTACTCAGCGGCTCCTGGGTGCCCAGTCCAAGGAAGCTCAGGAAGGACTCAAACAGGATCATGCTCGGCACCAGCAGCGAGGCGTACACCACCACCACGCCCAGTACGTTCGGCACGATGTGACGCAGTACGATGCTGAAGGTAGAGACACCGCCAACGTGAGCAGCTTCGATAAACTCTTTGCGCTTCAAGCTCAGAGTTTGGCCTCGCACAATACGCGCCATATCCAGCCAGGAAACCAGGCCGATAGCGACGAAAATCAGCAGAATATTGCGGCCGAAGAAGGTCACCAACAGGATCACGAAGAACATGAACGGGAAGGAGTTAAGGATTTCCAGCAGGCGCATCATTACTGAGTCCGTTTTACCGCCCAGATAGCCTGCCAACGAACCGTACAGCGTGCCGACGAGCACGGCCACCAGCGCAGAGGCAATCCCCACCATCAGCGAGATACGTCCGCCAATCGCCACACGTACCAGCAGATCGCGACCCGATGAATCGGTGCCGAAATAGTGTTTTGACACCATATCTGGCGCAGCTGACATCATGCCCCAGTCGGTATCGTCATAGGTAAAGGACGATAACATCGGCGCAAAGATGACAAACAGGGCAATCAACAACAGCACGACCAGGCTGGCTAATGCGGCACGGTTATGGATAAAGCGTCGACGCGCATCCTGCCACAGGCTACGGCCTTCTATTTCCAGCTTTTCGCTGAAGGCTTCGAGAGCTTCGCTCTTTTTCTTACTCAACATCATGGCGAGCTCCGCGATTAATAACGAATTTTCGGATCGATAACGGCATACAGCACGTCAACAATCGCATTGAACAGAATGGTCAGCACACCCACCAGAATGGTCAGGCTCAGCACCAGCGAGTAGTCGCGGTTTAATGCGCCATTCACAAACAGCTGGCCAATACCCGGCAGACCATAAATGGTTTCAATCACCATCGAACCGGTGATGATGCCGACAAAGGCCGGGCCGAGGTACGAGAGCACCGGCAGCATGGCGGGTTTCAGCGCATGGCGCAGCACGATGCGGCGCATCGGTAACCCTTTGGCGCGTGCCGTACGGATAAAGTTAGAGTGCAGAACCTCAATCATTGAACCGCGGGTAATACGCGCGATGCTGGCGATATAGGCCAGTGACAGAGCGACCATCGGCAGGATCATATATTTGACCTCGCCGCCGTTCCAGCCACCGCCTGGCAGCCATTTCAACGCTATCGCGAAGATCAGAACCAGCAACGGCGCAACGACGAAGCTGGGTATCACCACGCCGGTCATTGCCACCCCCATCACCACAAAGTCCCACTTGGTGTTCTGCTTTAATGCGGCGATGACGCCAGCAGCTACCCCGAGGATCACGGCGAGAAGAAATGCAGCCAGTCCCAGTTTTGCGGAGACTGGGAACGCATGGCCGACCAGATAGTTAACCGAATAGTCTTTGTATTTGAACGAAGGACCGAAATCACCGTGGGCCAGCTGCACCAGATAGTTGGTGTACTGTTTCCAGATAGGATCGTTCAGATGGTATTTGGCTTCGATATTAGCCATCACCTCAGGCGACAGCGTGCGTTCACCGGTAAAAGGACTTCCCGGTGCTAAGCGCATCATAAAGAAGGAGATAGTAATCAGAATAAGTAACGTCGGAATCGCTTCCAGAAAACGACGAAAGATGAATTTTACCATTGCCCGTACCTGCTGGCTTGTGCCTCAGCACTGCTTAAAATATACACGCTGGGGGAAGGTCGCCCTTCCCCCAAATTGTTGCGATTAATGCTTGATGATATACAGATTTTTGTCGTACACGTTGTCCAGCGCATCTTTACCGGTGTAGCCACCGACGTAGGTTTTCACCAGACGGGCGTTCACGTAGTAGTAGACCGGGACGATGGCTGAGTCTTTATCAAGGATTTGCTCGGCTTTGGCGTACAGGTCGCTACGGCTTTTCTCATCACTGGCTTTCGCCGAATCGGCCATTACTTTATCGAATGCAGCTGACTTATAGTGAGCCGTGTTGGAGCTGCTGTCAGAGATCATGGTGTTCAGGAACGAGCTAGGTTCGTTGTAGTCCGCGCACCATGCGGCACGGGAAACGTCAAAGTTGCCCTGGTGACGCGTATCCAGGAAGGTTTTCCACTCCTGGTTGTTCAGCTTGATGTTCACACCCAGGTTTTTCTTCCAGATCGACGAGGCGGCAATCGCCAGCTTTTTGTGCAGATCGGAGGTGTTATACAGCAGCTCGAAGGTCAGTGGCTTGTCGGCAGTGTAGCCCGCTTCCGCCAGCAGTTTTTTCGCTTCGGCATTACGTTTGTCCTGAGACCAGCTGAACCACTCTGGCTTGGTCAGGTTGGCACCGTCGGTCGCTGGCGGCGTGTAGCTGTAGGCCGGCAGCTGACCCTGTGCCAGCACCTTGTTAACCATGATGTCGCGGTCCAGGCCCAGCTTCAGCGCTTCACGAACGCGAGGGTCAGTGAATGGTGCTTTCTGGTTGTTGATTTCGTAGTAGTAAGTACACAGGTACGGATCAACATGCAGCTCTTTCGGGTTATCGCGCTGCAGTTTTTTGAACAACTCGATTGGCATGTTGTTGTAAGTCATGTCGCTGCCATCGTTACTGAAGTAGCGGTTAACGTCGCTGACCTCAGACGAAATTGGCAGGAAAGTCACTTTGTCCAGTTTGGTATTGGCGTTGTCCCAGTAGTCCGGATTACGCACGACCACGATACGTTCGTTGATCACGTGCGCCTGTAATTTGAACGCGCCGTTACCGACCCAGTTTTCCGGCTGGGTCCACTTCTCACCGAATTTGTCCACGGCGGGCTTATAGACAGGAGACATGGATGGGTGGATCAGCAATTTGAAGAAGTAAGGAACCGCTTCGCTCAGCGTCACCTGCAAGGTGTTGGCATCCAGCGCCTTCACGCCCAGCGTATCAGGGCTTTTCTTGCCGGCGATGATGTCATCGATGTTTTCCAGATGACCGTATTGCAGGTAGCTGGCATAGGGCGACGCGGTTTTAGGATCGGCCAGGCGCTGCCAGCTGTAAACGAAGTCCTGTGCGGTGACAGGCTCACCGTTGGACCATTTTGCATTCTTACGCAGATGGAACGTCCAGACTTTGCCGTCTTTGTTTTCCCAGCTTTCTGCCACGCCAGGGATTGGATGCCCCTGAGTATCACTGATCACCAGACCTTCAAGCAGGTCACGGCTGACGTTGGATTCAGGCACACCTTCAATTTTGTGTGGATCAAGGGACTGAACTTCATCGCCATTGCCCTTTACCAGCTCCTGTTTTGCCGCTAAATCGACGCCCGCAGGCACCGTAGCAGCCATAGCCAGATTGCCTGCCAGCGCAGTCATAATGCCAAGAGCAATCAGGCTTTTTTTCGTGATGTTGGTCATGAGTTACCTACTCCAGTTTTTATCATTGCTAATGTGGTCTGAATAATCATCAGCTACCCCCGTCATCGGGTTATTTGCCTGGCGAACCGGAACGAGGATCCGCCTGGTGATGGTGCTTTACCCTGCCTGTTTCTTTCTTTGCGATCGGTCGAAAACGTTTCGCCCAATCTCAATGCTTAACGATGTAAAAATACTTCACGTCGGTCAGATCCTGAGGATCTTTACCGGTAAATCCGCCAACCCAGGGTTTTACCAAGCGGGCGCTGACGCGGTAATAAACCGGCACGATAACCGAATCGCGATCGAGTTGCTGTTCAGCCTGCTGATAAACGGCCGGCCGCTCACTATCAGAAACGGTTAGTGACTTCGCGATCAGCGCATCGAATTTGTCGCTTTTATAAAACGCCGTATTGCTGGAAGAGTTGCTTAACATGGCGTTGAGGAAAGTCGAGGGTTCGTTGTAATCCGAGCACCAGGTTGCACGCGCCACGTCGAAATTCCCCTGATGACGGGTATCGAGCATGGTTTTCCATTCCTGATTATCCAGCGAGACTTTTGCCCCCAGGTTTTTACTCCACATTGATGCAGCGGCAATGGCCTGCTTTTTATTCACATCAGAGGTGTTGTAAAGCAGGCTGAAGGTCAGTGGTTTCGCGCTGCTGTAACCGGCTTCCGCCAACAGTTTTTTGGCCTGCTCGTTACGCTGTTGCTCAGTCAGCTTCATCCAGTCTGGCTGGGTTAATTCAGCACCATCAATGAACGGCGGCGTGAAGCCACCGGCCGGGATCTGTCCCTGGCCCATAATTTTGTCGGTGATAATGCTGCGGTCGAGCGTCAACTTCACCGCGGTACGTACCCGGGGATCGTTAAACGGCGCGCGTTTGTTGTTCAGCTCATAATAAAAGGTGCACAGCAGCGGACTGATGCGCACCTGCGTGCCCAGTGTTTTCTTCAGGGTTGGGAATAAATCCGGCGGTAAAGCGCTGTTGGTCATGTCGATTTCACCGCTACGATAGCGGTTAACGTCGCCGGACTCTGACGCAATTGGCAGGAAGGTGGCAGTTTCAATCACCGATTTGGCATTGTTCCAATACTGCGGGTTGCGCTTGACCACGATCTTCTCGTTAATCACCCACTCACCTAATGTATAGGCGCCGTTACCAACATAGTGGCCCGGCAGTGTCCACTGCTCGCCCCACTGCTCTATCGCCTTGCGATAGACCGGTTTCAGCGAGGTATGCGCGGTAAGGGCGATAAAATAAGGAACGGGTTCGCTCAGGGTCACCTGAAGATGGCGATCGTCCAGCGCCTTCACGCCCAGCTCACTGGCCGGTTTCTTCCCCGCCAGGATGTCATCGATATTTTCAATATGGGCATATTGCAGGTAGCTGGCATAAGGCGAAGCCGTTTTTGGATCGACCAGACGCTGCCAGCTGTAGACAAAATCAGCGGCGGTGACAGGCTCACCATTGCTCCACTTTGCGTCGGCACGCAGGGTGAACGTCCAGACTTTCCCCTGCTTGCTTTGCCAGCTTTCCGCCACGCCCGGAACCACATGCCCGTTGTTGTCAGTGGTTGTCAGACCTTCCAGCAGGTTCAGAATGATGTTGCTTTCCGGCACACCCTCAACTTTTTGCGGATCCAGGGAAGACACTTCCGTGCCGTTGTTAATCACCATGGTCTGCTGTGCGGCCAGGTTAATGCCTGCGGGTATAGAAGCGGCCATTGCGCTGCCGGTACCGATAGCCAAACTCAAGATAACGGCCTGACTCAGATGCTGACGGGATGACGGAATGCATTTCATTAAGCGTTGATAACCTGTGTTCGTGGATCGGCAGCTAAATCGGAAAAAAGTGGTAGTCAATTGCACATCCGATGCCAGTTTTAAACAAAGCATTCGAAAACTATCAGAACGCTGATTTTTACGCCAAAGCAAAATGACAAAAATGTTACCTAATTCTCTTTTATCACAACTAATTAATAAGATGAAATGTTATTTAACAAGTGAAATTAACACATAACCTAATGATAAATAGATAGTTAAGTGCAATAACGCCTATAAAACACCCACTTCGACTGGCGTCATAGTGCAATATTTAATCTAATTTCTTCACTAAGCGCTGTTTTTAGCTTTAGATATCGCGTTGAAGGTTTTTTGCAGAATATAAATCTGGTAATGCGCTACTGACACTGCAATATACAGTGTTAAAAAAATAACAATTCATCAATAAGCATTGCTGGATGAGGGAGTTGCAGACGTTTGCAGTAATTACATTAATAACCGCAAAGACAAGTTAAGCGAAATGAATAATTGCACTAACACAGTGCTTAAAAAGACCCATTTGCACTGAATTGGTGCTTCATTTTGTTGCAATCAAAAAAAAAGCGCAGATTATGCGCTTTACAAGGGGTTTTTCAGTGCGGGTTTATTTACGTGACTAATCCCGGGAATAAAGCCCGCAATCCGGTGACTACAAACTCAATACCTAATGCCATCAGCAACAGGCCCATAATACGGGTGATGACGTTTATACCCGTCTGCCCCAGCACTCTGACCATCAGAGGGGCAGCTCTGAATAACAGCCAGCAGCAGAATGCAAACAGCGCAATTGCCACGCTGAATCCCAACAGGTTTTGCCAGCTGTGATAGCGGGTACTCCAGACGATGGTTGAGCTGATCGCACCCGGCCCAGCCATTAAAGGCAACGCCAGCGGAACCACGCCAATACTTTCTCTGATCGCGGACTCTGATTTTTCTTGTTTGTTCTGCTTATCTTCACCCAGTTTCCCGCTGATCATCGACATGGCAATAGTCACCACCAGGATCCCGCCGGCAATACGGAAGGAATCGATAGAGATGCCAAAGATATGCAGGATGCCATCACCGAGAAACAGCGAGGTCCAGAGGATAATCGCCACCGATACGTTGGCGGTCAGATTGGTTTTATTTCGGGCCGCTGCAACCTGATAGCTGGTCATGCTGATAAACACCGGAATGATCCCCACCGGATTCACCAGAGCAAACAGCCCAACAAAAAATTTGATATAGCCGGAAAGGTCTAAAAGTGCCGGATTCACGCGATGCTCCTGATAGGGCCAATTTACTGGCGGCTAATGTACGGGAAAACCCTTGGGTTTGCCATGGCATTACTTCGAATTTTCATCTGGATTAACGCGCATTTATCAGTGATTTTCACTGCCTTTAAGGCTACGTAAGGTTCTAAAGATCTGCCGCGCAAATCGTAACGACACTTAATCATACCTAAGCCCCCCAAAAGCGGTAATTGTTGCTGCTGAAAGGTGTCAGCTTGAGGTAAAGATGATCTAAATCAAAATTGGCTTACCTCTAAGTGAGTAAGCTTTGAATCACCAAATGGAGTGGTAAGTCGATGCCCTGGTCGTGGTGAGAAAAGTCAGGTGCAGACTCTTTCAGTAAACCTGTAGAACTTTTTAGCAGGAATTCAAGTTAGTCACAGCGAGATCACAACACATTAACAACGCATGACTATACTTCCTGATTCTGACTTGTTTACTAATAGAGTTTAACTTCCATCAGGAGATGCATTATGGCCGTTACTAATGTTGCTGAACTTAACGCACTTGTTGAACGTGTTAAAAAAGCACAGCGCGAATACGCCAACTTCACTCAAGAGCAGGTCGACAAAATTTTCCGTGCCGCAGCGTTGGCTGCAGCAGATGCACGCATTCCACTGGCTAAAATGGCCGTTGCAGAATCCGGTATGGGGATCGTTGAAGACAAAGTTATCAAAAATCATTTCGCTTCCGAATACATCTATAACGCTTACAAAGACGAAAAAACCTGCGGTATCCTCGGTACTGATGAGACCTTCGGCACCATCACTATCGCTGAACCTATCGGCCTGATCTGCGGTATCGTGCCAACGACTAACCCAACCTCTACCGCTATCTTCAAAGCGCTGATCAGCCTCAAAACCCGTAACGGCATCATCTTCTCACCCCATCCAAGAGCAAAGGACGCGACCAATAAAGCGGCCGATATCGTGCTGCAGGCTGCTATCGCCGCCGGCGCGCCAAAAGATATCATCGGCTGGATCGATGCCCCGTCTGTTGAGCTGTCCAACCAGCTGATGCACCATCCGGAGATTAACCTGATCCTTGCGACCGGTGGTCCAGGCATGGTTAAAGCGGCCTACAGCTCCGGTAAACCAGCAATTGGTGTGGGTGCAGGTAATACTCCGGTGGTTATCGATGAAACGGCAGATATCAAGCGTGCTGTGGCATCTATCCTGATGTCTAAAACCTTCGATAACGGCGTAATCTGTGCGTCTGAGCAGTCAGTCATCGTGGTCGATTCCGCTTATGACGCAGTACGCGAGCGTTTCGCCAGCCACGGCGGCTACATGCTGCAGGGCAGCGATTTAAAAGCCGTGCAGGATATCATCCTGAAAAATGGTGGGCTGAATGCCGCTATCGTAGGCCAGCCAGCGGTGAAAATTGCCGAGATGGCCGGTATCAACGTGCCTCCAAGTACCAAGATTCTGATTGGCGAAGTGCAACTTGTTGATGAATCCGAGCCGTTCGCCCATGAAAAACTTTCCCCTACCCTTGCCATGTACCGTGCGAAAGATTTCCAAGATGCGGTAAGCAAAGCGGAAAAATTGGTGGCCATGGGCGGTATCGGTCACACCTCTTGTCTGTACACCGACCAGGATAACGAGCGTGAGCGCGTTAACTACTTCGGCGACAAAATGAAGACCGCACGTATCCTGATTAACACCCCGGCTTCACAGGGTGGTATCGGTGACCTGTACAACTTTAAACTGGCGCCGTCTCTGACGCTGGGCTGTGGTTCCTGGGGTGGTAACTCCATTTCTGAAAACGTCGGACCTAAACATCTGATCAACAAGAAAACCGTGGCTAAGCGAGCAGAGAATATGTTGTGGCATAAACTTCCTAAGTCTATCTACTTCCGTCGCGGCTCATTGCCTATCGCTCTTGAAGAAGTGGCGACCGATGGAGCAAAACGCGCCTTTATTGTGACTGACCGCTATCTGTTCAACAACGGTTACGCCGATCAGGTAGTTTCAGTGCTGAAATCTCACGGCATTGAAACTGAAGTGTTCTTCGAAGTAGAAGCAGACCCAACGCTGAGCATTGTGCGTAAAGGGGCTGAGCAGATGAACTCCTTCAAACCTGATGTGATTATCGCCCTGGGCGGCGGTTCACCGATGGACGCCGCGAAAATCATGTGGGTGATGTACGAACATCCGGAAACCCACTTCGAAGAACTGGCGCTGCGCTTTATGGATATCCGTAAACGCATCTACAAATTCCCGAAAATGGGCGTGAAAGCAAAAATGATAGCTATCACTACCACCTCCGGTACCGGTTCAGAAGTGACACCATTTGCGGTAGTGACCGACGATGCAACTGGCCAGAAATACCCGCTGGCTGACTATGCCCTGACCCCGGACATGGCAATTGTCGATGCCAACCTGGTGATGAACATGCCTAAGTCACTCTGTGCCTTCGGCGGTCTGGATGCGGTAACCCACTCTCTGGAAGCCTATGTGTCTGTGCTGGCGAATGAGTACTCCGATGGTCAGGCGCTGCAAGCGCTGAAACTTTTGCAGGAAAACTTGCCGGCCAGTTACAACGACGGTGCGAAAAATCCGGTAGCCCGTGAGCGAGTGCACAACGCGGCCACCATCGCCGGTATCGCGTTTGCCAACGCCTTCCTTGGGGTTTGTCACTCAATGGCCCACAAACTGGGTTCAGAGTTCCATATTCCACACGGTCTGGCTAACGCCCTGCTGATTTGTAACGTTATCCGCTATAACGCTAACGATAACCCAACCAAACAGACAGCATTCAGTCAGTACGACCGTCCGCAGGCTCGCCGTCGTTATGCCGAAGTGGCTGACCATCTGCGTCTGAGCGCACCTGGTGACCGTACGGCGCAGAAAATTGAGAAACTGCTGGCCTGGCTGGAAGAGATGAAAGCGCAACTGGGTATCCCTAAATCAATCCGCGAGGCTGGCGTGCAGGAAGCTGATTTCCTGGCGAAAGTCGATAAGCTGGCTGAAGATGCCTTCGATGACCAGTGTACCGGTGCTAACCCACGCTATCCGCTGATTGCTGAGCTAAAACAAATCATGCTCGATACTTTCTACGGCGTTGAGTACAAAGAAGTGTTTGCCAACATCGCCGAAGCGATTGAAGCCCAACCGGTCGGGGTTAAGAAAGTCGAAAAGAAAGTGAAAAAGTAAAAGTTGCTTAAAAAAAACCCGCCAACCGGCGGGTTTTTTATTGGGGCAATTCGTAAGAAAAACTAATCAACCTTTGAAATAACATGCAGGCTTAGTTTTCTCATAAAAAAGCTGAATGACGGTCTTTATTTAATCCCGTGCTTACCATGTACTGCCTGTAAACATCCCTGCTCTATCGCTGCTTTGTAATGCTTTCTACAGACGGAGACATAACGCTCATTACCGCCTATGACAACCTGCTCACCTTCTTTATATGGTGCGCCATGTTGATCTAACCTTAATACCATTCCCGCTTTTCTTCCGCAGTGACAAACGGTTTTTAATTCAACTAGCTTATCTGACCAGGCTAATAAGTACTGGCTACCGGTAAATAATTCACCGCGAAAATCTGTACGCAATCCATAACAGAGTACAGGTATATCCAGATTATCTACTACATCAGATAAGGCTTTTACCTGTTCACGGGTAAGAAACTGGCTTTCATCGACTAACACACAGTGAACCGGTTCCAGCAGATGCTGAGCGCTAATCTCATCAAACAGTGCCGACTCGTTATTATACAATTTCGCGGGTGAAGACAGGCCTATTCTCGAACTCACCTTGCCCGAACCGAATCGGTTGTCAATCTCGGCGGTGTAGACAATAGTCCGCATCCCCCGCTCCTGGTAGTTATAAGACGACTGCAACAGGGCGGTAGATTTGCCGGCGTTCATCGCGGAATAGTAGAAATACAGCTGAGCCATTTGCGCTCGCTCCCTTAGGAATGTTTCGAAGAATGCTCAGAATTGTACCACAGGGCACCAGGGTCGAAAGGGGTTTAATCATCACGCAACGGTGACGCGACGGGCTTGAGAAAATGGAGATTGTGCTGACAATGTTGTTGAAATATCCCTTCTTTTTCCAGATTTAGTTTTTCCAGTCTTTGTCACTTTTAGGCATTAAACGAATAAAAAGACTAAATCGACTCTGCTAATATTCGCGGAATTTCCTGAAAGATATTGCTGTAAACCTGAAAGAAAGTCCGCGGTTTACCCGGATGATTTTATTATACATCGCGTTAACGCCCGTCGGGCTTTGTCTAACATCTGATAGCGATTACAAAGCAGGCATTATTTTAGCAACCCGCCTTTTATGCGGATTAATTACAGCAGGGACAGCTGGCGGATTTTCCTTATTCTGAAATCCTTACAAAATTAACTATTGCAGTTCGTATTTACGCACTCTATTATTATCGGGCAGAACAATTCTCCCACCTTTATAATTTTTGAGATTCATATAATGAGCGAAGCACTTAAAATTTTGAACAACATTCGTACCCTGCGTGCTCAAGCCAGAGAATGTACCCTGGAAACGCTGGAAGAGATGCTGGAAAAACTGGAAGTTGTTGTTACTGAGCGCCGCGAAGAAGAAAGCCATGCTCAGGCTGAAAACCAGGAACGCACACGCAAGCTGCAGCAGTATCGCGAAATGCTGATTGCTGATGGCATCGATCCTAACGAATTGCTGTCCACCCTGGCCGCTGTTAAAGCACCAGGCAAAGCAAAACGCGCTGCCCGCCCGGCCAAATACAAATATACTGATGAAAATGGCGAAGCGAAAACCTGGACAGGTCAGGGTCGTACTCCAGCCGTGATCAAAAAAGCTATCGAAGAACAAGGTAAGCAGCTGGACGATTTCCTGCTGTAATCGTGACTTCAAGTGCTTCTGAGAAACCCATCCTTGCGATGGGTTTTTTATTTCCCATTTTGTTAAATCATCACTTTTCTCAAAGCATAAAAAAAAGGAGCCTCAGCTCCTTTTTTCCTACGCTGCCGATGGTTCAGACTTTATAGAAAGAACGATACCAACTGACAAAGTTAGCAATCCCTTTTTCGACACCGGTTTGAGGTTTAAAACCAATGGCATTAAACAGCGCGCGAGTATCAGCGCTGGTTTCCAGCACGTCACCCGGTTGCATTGGCAGCATGTTCTTCTTCGCGCTAATGCCTAACGCCTTCTCCAACGCCTCTATATACGCCATCAGCGTAACAGGGTTGCTGTTACCAATATTGTATACGCAATACGGCGCTGAGCTGCTTGCAGGGCTCCCCTGCTCAACGGTCCAGTCTGGGTTCGCTTGCGGGATCACATCCTGCAGACGAACAATCGCTTCGGCGATGTCATCAATATAGGTAAAGTCGCGACGCATCTGGCCATTGTTGTAGACATCAATTTGTTCTCCGGCCAGCATGGCGCGGGTAAACTTGAATAAAGCCATGTCCGGCCTTCCCCATGGGCCATATACGGTGAAGAACCGCAGCCCGGTGGTCGGAATACCGTACAGGTGAGAATAGGTGTGGGACATTAATTCGTTGGCCTTCTTGGTTGCCGCATACAGCGACACAGGATGGTCAACGGAGTCATCGGTAGAGAATGGCATCTTATTATTCAGCCCATAAACGGAACTGGATGAGGCATACAATAAGTGGCCAATATGATGATGTCGGCACCCTTCAAGAATATTCAGGTGACCAATCAGATTCGCATCTGCATAAGCTAAAGGATTATCAAGCGAATAACGTACACCAGCCTGAGCACCCAAATGAATAACACGCTCAAAAGCCTGGTCGCGGAACAGTTGGGCGATGCCCTCTCTGTCAGCAAGATCCAGCTTGATAAAGGTAAACAGTGCATGAGGCTCAAGAAGTTTGAGGCGGGCAAGTTTCAGGTTAACGTCATAATAGTCATTCAGGTTGTCGATGCCGACAACCTGGTGACCGGCGGAAAGCAGGCGCTCCGCTACGTGGAAGCCAATAAATCCTGCTGCGCCGGTTACCAGATATTTCATACTGCCCTCGTTAGTTATGCAATTTGGATAGAAGCGCCGCGGCCGATTGCATAATAAACAAAACCGCGCTTACTGATTCTTTCTGGATCATACAGGTTACGACCATCAAAAATCACGGGTTCTTTCAGAGCATTTTTAATGACATCAAAATCCGGTGCACGGAAGTTCTGCCATTCGGTACAGATGACCAGGCCATCAGCACCTTGCAGAGCGGCTTCTTTGGTTCCCATCAGCTTCAAATCGCTGCGGTGGCCATAGACGCGCTGTGCTTCGTCCATTGCTTCCGGGTCGAAAGCCTGAACGGATGCACCTGCCTGCCAGAGTGCTTCCATCAGCACACGGCTTGACGCTTCACGCATGTCATCGGTATTTGGCTTGAAAGAAAGCCCCCACAGTGCAAAAGTTTTGCCCTGCAGATTGTCACCGAAATGACGTTTGATGAAGGTTGGCAGCTTGTTCTTCTGCGAATCGTTGACGTCTTCAACCGCCTGCAACAAACGCGGCTTGTAACCAATCTGTTCTGCAGTGCGGATCAGCGCCTGAACGTCTTTCGGGAAGCAGGAGCCGCCATAGCCGCAGCCAGGATAGATGAAGGAGTAACCGATACGTGAGTCAGAACCAATACCCTGACGCACTTTCTCGATATCTGCACCCAGGCGTTCAGCCAGGTTGGAGATCTCATTCATAAAGCTGATTTTGGTGGCCAGCATGCAGTTTGCCGCATACTTGGTCAGTTCAGCACTACGAATATCCATTAAAATCATGCGGTCATGATTACGGTTGAAGGGCTCGTACAGCTCGCGCAGCAGCTCAACAACTTCATCATTGTCTGTACCCACAACAATACGCTCAGGACGCATACAGTCGCTGACTGCTGCACCTTCCTTGAGGAATTCAGGGTTAGACACCACATCAAACGCAATCTCAGCACCACGTGCTTTCAGCGTCTCTTCCATTACTGCACGAACACGGTCTGCCGTTCCGACAGGAACCGTAGACTTGTCGATCACAACTTTGTGATCCTGCATGTGTTCTGCGATGGTGCGTGCTACAGCGGTAACATATTTCAGATCCGCAGAGCCGTCTTCATCCGGAGGTGTTCCCACGGCGATAAACTGCATCGTGCCGTGATTTACACCTTCTTCCGCGTTGGTGGAGAACTTGAGGCGACCGCTCTCATAGTTCTGCATCACCAGAGGCGTCAGGCCCGGTTCAAAAATAGGAATGATCCCTTTCTTCAGATTCTCGACTTTACTTGCGTCGACATCGATACAAAGAACGTCATGTCCGACTTCGGCCAGAACCGCAGCCTGAACCAGACCAACATAGCCGATACCAAATACGGTGACTTTCATTGAATTGTCCCGGTTAGAAATTAAATTTACTTACTATTGCCAACAGTGCTTTCGAGCCACTCTTTAAAGTCGCTACCCAGAGAATCGTGACGTACGCCGTATTCAACGAAAGCCTGCATGTAGCCCAGCTTGTTACCACAGTCATGGCTCACGCCTTTCAGGTGATAAGCTTCGACAGTCGATTTTTCCATCAGCATGGCGATGGAGTCAGTCAGCTGAATTTCATCACCTGCACCTGGAGGCGTTTTCGCCAGCAGTGGCCAGATATCAGCAGACAGAACATAACGGCCAACAACCGCCAGGTTTGAAGGGGCTTTATCCGCTTTAGGCTTCTCAACCACACCGACCATTGGTGCGCTCTGGCCAGCAGACAGTTCAGCACCCTGGCAGTCAACCACACCGTAAGCTGTTACGTCAGCAACTGGCTCAACCATGATCTGGCTGCGACCGGTTTCATCGAAACGACGCATCATATCTGCCAGATTCTCAGTAGCCAGGTTTGATTCGTATTCATCGATGATGACGTCAGGCAGGATAACGGCGAAAGGTTCGTCACCGACGACCGGGTAAGCACACATTACTGCGTGGCCCAGACCTTTAGCCAGACCCTGACGGACCTGCATGATGGTTACGTGTGGCGGGCAGATAGACTGGATTTCTTCCAGCAACTGACGCTTAACACGTTTTTCCAACATCGATTCCAGCTCGAAACTGGTGTCGAAGTGGTTTTCGATGGCGTTTTTAGAGGAGTGCGTTACCAGCACAATCTCAGTGATCCCAGCTGCGATACATTCGTTAACGACATACTGAATTAACGGCTTATCAACCAGTGGCAACATTTCTTTTGGAATGGCTTTGGTTGCAGGCAACATACGCGTTCCCAAACCAGCTACAGGGATAACCGCTTTTTTTACTTTGGACTTATAGGCAGACATCTAAGTACCTCTCTTTATAGGCCGTTCAAGTTATTACTTGATATGTCGAGTTAAAAACGAGATGAGTATACCAGTGGAACCCTGACGGATTTATCCTGGATGAACCCTTTCATCAAAAATTAAGACTATTACCCAAGTGTAAAGCTTATCTTTGGCCCTGTCTGCCAGCAGCAAACAGGATTTCTGACGAGTGGTTAATCCGTGGACAACATCAGGCGCAGCCTGCCACCAGCGCCCCAAACCTGGCACTGCCAGGCTTCACAACGCTGGCTTATTTGGTTTAGGTGGGTGCTGCCCAATGTACCAAGTGGAACACCGTTGCTGAGTTGAATTTGATGGGTGTTGACGTTAAGGGTGGCGTTTAAACCAGCAGAAACGAGGATCAAATTCTTTAATCCTTGATGGTAATAGCCGACCAGCAGTGGGAACTGCCCTTTAAGATTGGCCTGGCGTAACAGCAAATTGACCTGTTTTAACAAGCCATTTAATTCAGGCAGTCGTGGCGACTGGCCTGATAATTGATCCTGCAACAGTCCGTTGAACAGCGCGCGCAGTAATAAAGCGGCCAGCACGCCATTATCGCCAGCGCGGGTCACGTCCAGGCAATAGAATGCCAAGTCTTTCTCGGACAACGCGGCGATATCCAATACCAGGCCCGGCTGTTCGGCCATCGTGAGCTGACGGTAATTAATGCGACAGTTGGCGATAACCTGCTGCACAGGCGGCTGCAGTTGCTTAAGCAGTTTCGACGCGGCGTTCGGGTTCCGCACCAGCGCATCCCAGTCCTGGAAGAGCTGTTCGTCTTCTTCAACTTTTGAAGTGAACATGGATGGATAGAGGCATTCGTAGACGGCTTCGCGTAAGCGGGCCAGATCTTTCAGCGGCTTTAACAACACGTCCTGCACCCCGAGGCGGAGCACCTGGGCAATGTCAGCCATGTTTTCCGTCGCGGAGATCACCAGTATCGGCATGGTGTTGCCTTTACTACGCATATGTTCAACCAGCTTCAACCCGTCCATCTTTGGCATAGCCAGGTCGCAAATCATCAGGTCATGCGCAGACTCATTAAGTTTTTCTAGCGCTTGCAGTCCATCGTCTGCGTGCATTATCTCAGCCCCAAGAGCCGCAAGATAGTTGTCAAGAAGAGAGCGGAAAACGACTTCGTCTTCAACAATCAGAATCTTTTTTCCGCTTAATGGCTTGTCCATCATCCCCCCCTGTACACCGGATTAGTCAATATTGGCTCATAATCCACATTCTCGCCTCTAAGAATTGCCTGAAGAGTCATATTTCACTCATCCGGCAACGCAACTTGACGAACCAGCGGCAGTAGTTCATCCATCTTCTTCTCTACCGCCAGTTTACCCGCCTCGATAGCCTCTTCTGCGCGATGGAAATCCAGCGTGGAAATCTGAGGACAGAAAGGCTGGATCAATACGTCTGGCGGATCGCCCGCCATACGATTTCTCTTTAACCGGTTCTCAAGCACCTGAATGGAAGTGGACATGATTTCCATCGCGCCAGGCGTTTGATTGACCTTGCGGTGGGCGACTCTGGCGAGGCTCTGACGCAGGCGCCCTCCCCAACTGGTTGCTGCAGCTTCGACTTCATCTGCGGATTGGGGCGTCACTGACAGCAAATCCTGTTGCATCAGGTGCGCATCGTGTTGCAGGTCAACGGCAATTACGATATCGGCGCCCAGTGCCCGTGTCAGCGACACCGGCACCGGATTGACCACCGCACCGTCCACCAGCCAGTAGCCGTTATAGGCTACCGGCGCTAACAGGCCGGGCATGCTGCATGAGGCCCGCACCGCCATATGCAGATCCCCTTCAGTCAGCCACAGCTCACGCCCGGTGCTGAGATTGGTCGCCACCGCACCGAAAGGCAGATCGCACTCTTCAATATTTTCGTGATTGACCAGCCGGCGAACGTGGTTGAACACCCGTTCTCCCCGCAGCAAGCCACCGCGACGCCAGGAGAAATCCATCAGGCGGATCACATCCCAATAGCTGAAGGAACGAACCCAGGTTTCGAGGGTGGGAAGGCGTTTACTGGCATACGCTGCGCCCACCAGCGCCCCAACAGAGCACCCCGCGACCACATCGACTTTAATCCCAGCCCGCTCCAGCGCATTGATAACACCAATATGCGCCCATCCCTTGGCGGCACCCGATCCCAGTGCCAGTCCAATTTTTACCTGTCTCATTCTACCCCTGACGATTGCTTAACTTACAAATGGCATCATCGTGACTGCTCGGTTACCATGACGCCCAAAATCTTTCGACTTTTACACTCACTGGAGTCAACGTGTCAGAACTTTGCCCGTGCGGAAGCGGAATGCAGTATAGCGTATGTTGCCAGCCCTTTCTTAAGGGGGACGACATTCCTGCCATACCAGAAGCCTTAATGCGTTCGCGCTACACTGCGTATGTGCAGAAAGATGCCGATTATTTGGTTGCCACCTGGCATCCCTCCTGCGATCCGCAGCATTTTCATGCCAGCCTTGAGCAAAGCTTTGAGGCGACCCGCTGGTTGAGTTTACAGATTATTTCGGCAGAAGAACCTGGGGATAAATCCGAAGGGTTTGTGACATTCTTTGCTCGTTTCTCTGAAAAACAGCGCGAAAGCTTTATTCATGAGCGTTCCCGCTTTGTTCGGGTTGAACAACGCTGGTACTATATTGACGGCACTTACCCTGACACAGGGCGAAATGACCGCTGCCCCTGCGGCTCCGGCAAAAAATTCAAGAAATGCTGCGGCCAGTAAGGTCGCTGATCTTATATAGAATTGCTTCGACAGGATCACCACTGCAATGCAAGCGCAAACACTGCAACGAAAAGTATTACGGACCATCTGCCCAGACGCAAAAGGTCTGATCGCCAAGATCACCAATATTTGCTACAAGCACGAGCTGAATATCGTGCAGAACAATGAGTTCGTCGATCATCGCACCGGACGCTTTTTCATGCGTACCGAGCTGGAAGGGATATTTAACGACACCACGCTGTTGGCGGACCTGGACAGTGCGCTGCCTACCGGCTCTATTCGCGAGTTAAATTCAGCGGGTCGTCGCCGTATTGTTATTCTGGTCACCAAAGAAGCCCATTGTCTGGGTGATTTGCTGATGAAGAGCACCTACGGCGGGTTGGATGTTGAGATCGCTGCGGTGATCGGTAACCACGAAACCCTGCGCACGCTGGTTGAGCGTTTTGATATTCCATTCATCCTGGTCAGCCATGAAGGGCTTTCCCGCGAAGATCACGATAACAATATGGCGGCAGAGATCGATCGCTACCAGCCTGATTATGTGGTTCTGGCCAAGTATATGCGTGTACTGACCCCAGGATTCGTGCAGCGTTACCCAAATCAGATCATCAACATTCACCACTCGTTCCTGCCGGCCTTTATTGGTGCACGCCCTTACCATCAGGCGTATGAGCGCGGCGTGAAAATCATCGGAGCGACGGCGCACTATGTGAATGATAATCTTGATGAAGGTCCGATCATCATGCAGGACGTCATCCACGTCGATCATACCTACACGGCAGAAGATATGATGCGTGCAGGCCGTGACGTTGAGAAGAACGCGTTAAGTCGCGCGCTTTATCAGGTACTGGCGCAGCGTGTGTTTGTTTACGGCAACCGCACCATTATTTTATAAACAGCAACGCATTTTATTCGCAGCAAGGCTGCTGTTTTGTATGACAAAGCAGCAGCCAGAATAAAAAAGCGGCAAACAAACCTTTTTCGTTAAATTCAGGCTTTACAGCATCATCTCATTTGATATGATGCGCCCCGCTTACAGGCACAGCAGCAAGGCCAGTGACTGAAGCGCAGTAATTGAGAAATAAAGCAAAACCCTGTGGTGGGGTTCCCGAGTGGCCAAAGGGATCAGACTGTAAATCTGCCGTCATCGACTTCGAAGGTTCGAATCCTTCCCCCACCACCATCTCATTCATCTCCCGCACTTCTATTCAAAGTAACGTTTTCCATATTCCCTACGGGGGAGGATGAGAAGCGTCGACCTCGAAGGTTTGACCCGAAGGGTGAGTCGCAAAGCGACGAAAAATCCTTACCACTCAGCGGCCGCGAACTATCCACCTTCTTCATAAACCATCAGCCCCGACCAAACATCGCCTTTATTGCTTTACCAGTCCAGACATCCCCCCATTTAACATCTCCGGTCATCCTAACCCAACCTTGCCCTTTTATTTTTTACCCTTGGCGCACGCCGCTTCCCCCCTTACGTCTTTTGCTTTCCCTTTACCCTACCCACTCCCTCCGCTAAATAGGTTTTTAACTCCCGCTTTTTTTGCTACCATCCGAACCCTGTTTCCTTCGAGATCTGGTCAGCACAATGAAATTTGTTTCTTTTAATATCAATGGGCTGCGCGCCCGTCCGCATCAGCTTGCCGCCATCATTGAGCAGCACCAGCCAGACGTGATTGGCCTACAAGAAACCAAAGTGCATGACGATATGTTCCCGTTGGAAGAAGTGTCTAAGCTGGGTTATCACGTCTTCTATCATGGCCAGAAAGGTCACTATGGCGTTGCCCTGTTAACCAAAGACGAGCCTCTTGCCGTCCGTCGTGGTTTTGCCGGCGATGATGAGGAATCTCAGCGCAGGATGATTATGGCCGACATTGCCACGCCTATGGGTACCCTGACCGTGCTTAACGGCTACTTTCCTCAGGGCGAAAGCCGCGACCACCCGACCAAATTCCCGGCTAAAGAGAAGTTCTACCGCGATCTGCAGAGCTACCTGGAAAACGATCAGAAACCGACAAATCCGGTGGTGATTATGGGCGACATGAACATCAGCGCCACTGACCTGGATATCGGTATTGGGGAAGATAACCGCAAGCGCTGGCTGCGCACCGGCAAATGTTCATTCCTGCCAGAAGAGCGTGAGTGGATGGACCGTCTGATGGGTTGGGGACTGGTGGATACCTGGCGCGCAGAGAATGCGGAAGCTAACGATCGCTTTTCGTGGTTTGATTACCGGTCGAAAGGGTTTGATGATAACCGTGGACTGCGTATCGATCTGGTGCTGGCCAGTCAGCCTCTGGCTGCCCGCTGTGTGGCAACCGGCATCGACTATGATATTCGCAGTATGGAAAAGCCTTCAGACCATGCGCCTATCTGGGCACAGTTCAACCTGGAGGCGGCGAAGTAAGTTTCGCCTGGTTCAGACCGTCACATCATCGTGAAAATGAACCACAGAGGCGCGGGCTTCTGTGGTTATTATTTTAAAATCCTTAACGCTGGCTTACTTGATGGTTTTCCAGATCAGGTTATTGGTCCCGTAAGATTTCTCATCCCGCGAACATTGCAATAACACCCCTTCCATCTTCACCACCGATCCTTCGGTATAGCTCCGATTCTCATAGGTGCAGCAGGTATTGCACGGCGGCTGATTGTTGTTCTGCCCTTGCGTCCAGACTTCCGGCGGCATATCCACCACCACATCTGCGTTCGGGCTGTTGCTGTTATTTCCCTGATTGTTACCATTATGATTACCGCCGTTATTGCCGTGGCCAGTGCCGAGATTCCAGCCCTCTCCGGCGGCATGCAACGGGCTAACCAGCAACATCCCGGCCAGCATTAATGCGCCTGATAATTTCATCACTCAGTTTCCTTCGCTTTAGTCGCCTTACGGCGCGGCTTTTTTGGTTCAGCCGCCGGAAGTCCACGGAAAGCATGTGCAGCAGGTTGCTGGCGTGCCTGATAAATCAGATTATGCAGCGTCTCTACCAGCGGCAACATAAAGTCCTGGTAGCGGCACTGCTTTTCACTGATTTTAGTCAGCGTGGATTCCCAATGGGCGGTCATGTCGGGACGCGCCGCCATTTCTGGCAGCGAGTGGATCAGCGCCCGCCCGGCGGGACTGGAGTGAATATAGCGCCCTTTTTTAAACAAAAAGGCGCGCTTGAACAACAATTCAATAATCCCGGCGCGCGTAGCTTCTGTCCCTAAACCATCGGTCGCACGCAGCACTTTCTTTAGATCTTTATCCTGAACAAATCGCGCAATGCCGGTCATCGCGGATAATAAGGTCGCATCGGTGAACGGTCGCGGCGGCTGAGTTTGCTTCTCTACTACTTCTCCGCGTTCACATAACAGCTCGTCACCTTTGGCAACCACCGGCAGCGGCGTGCCGTCATTTTCCTCATCCCGTTCTTTACTGCCCAACAGCGATCGCCAGCCGGCCTCCGCCAGGAAGCGAGCCTTGGCGACAAATTTCCCGCCGGCAATATCCAACTCGATCACGCATTTGCGGTACACGGCATCAGGGCAGAACTGCATCAGGTATTGCGTGGCAATCAGACGATAAATCGTGCTTTCGTTCTCGGTCAGCCTGACCTGAGAACTTCTTGCAGTCGGGACGATAGCGTGGTGAGCATCGACCTTTTTGTCATCCCAGCAACGATTACGGCGATCGCTGTCAAAATCCGCGGGCGGCGTCAGATCGGGTTGATGGGCATTGATGGCGTTAAGCACCGCATGGCGTCCGGCAAAGTGCTCATCGGGCAGATAGCGACTGTCGGAACGCGGATAGGTGATCAGCTTGTGGTTTTCATACAGCTTCTGGCAGGTATCCAGCACCGTTTGTGCGCTCATGCCAAAGCGTTTACCGGCGTCAATCTGCAGGCTGGAAAGGGAGAACGGCAAAGGTGCGGTGTCATTCTCTCTTTTATCGTTATAGCTGGTGACATTGGCCGGTTGACCACCAATCCGCGCCAGCACATGATCCGCCAGCGGACGGTGCAGCAAACGCCCTTCTTCATCCTGATAGGGTTCACAGGAATCGCTGGGCTGCCACAGGGCAACGAAGCGTTCATCATTTGGCGTGACGATATGGGCTTTGACTTCAAAGAAGTCTTTGGCGATGAAGTTTTCGATCTCCTCATCACGGCGAACCACCAGCCCGAGAACGGGCGTCTGGACACGTCCCACGGACAGCAGGCCATCATAGCCGGCGTTACGGCCAAGCAATGTATAGGCGCGCGTCATATTGATGCCATACAGCCAGTCGGCCCTTGCTCTCGCCAGGGCGGAAACACACAGCGGGATAAATTCTTTATTCTCGCGCAAGCGGCTGACGGCACGCTCTACGGCGGAGGGATTGAGATCGTTAATCAGGCAGCGTTGAACATTGGCGCGCTTTTCCGGCGCCAGGGAGAGATAGTCCAGCACCTCGTCCACCAGTAGCTGACCTTCACGGTCCGGGTCACCTGCGTGAACCACTTCCGTCGCCTGCTCCAGCAAGCCTTTGATGACATTAAGCTGTTTTGCGACGGAGGGACGCGGTTTAAGCTGCCATTTTTCCGGCACGATAGGCAGATCCGCCAGCGACCAGCGCGCAAAACGGCTGTTGTAACTGTCTGGTTGCGCCTGCTCCAACAGGTGACCGACGCACCAGGTGACCATCTGATCCTGGCCGCAGGCAATAAAGCCGTCGCCCCGGCGATGAGGTTTAGGGAGGACATCCGCGATAGCGCGGGCAAGACTGGGTTTTTCGGCAATAAACAAACGCATCCGGCAGTGACTTCCTTCAGGAAACTAATTCAATTAACGCACGTCCGGCGCTTGCCGGCAGCAGTTCCCCGATAGCCGTGAGGGTGATCCCCATTGCCCCGGCGCTTTCGATAACTACCGCTTCCGCTTCAGGTCTGACCGCTAACAGCAGGCCACCTGAGGTTTGGGGATCGCATAGCAGTTTACGCTGTTCATCACGCATTGCGCCCAGTAAATGGCCGTAGCTGGCAAAATTACGATCCGTGCCGCCCGGCACGCAGCCTTGCGCAATGTATTCGTCGACGCCAGCCAGTCTTGGCACCCGTTCAAACCAGACGTTGGCATGAAGGTTGGAGCCGGTGCAGATCTCGCTAAGGTGGCCCATCAGGCCAAAGCCGGTCACGTCAGTCATCGCGGTTACCCCGTCGATGTCGGCGAAAACTGCGCCCGCGCTGTTCAGCTGGCACATCACTTCGGTTGCCAGCCCCTGATGTTCAGGCTTGAGTTTTGCGCGTTTTTCCGCAGTGGTCAGCACGCCAATGCCAAGTGGTTTCGTGAGGAAGAGTTTACAACCGGCCTGCGCAGAGCTGTTCTTTTTCACTTTATCGGGTGAGATCACGCCGGTGACGGCAAGACCAAAAATCGGCTCGGGGGCATCAATGGAATGACCGCCCGCCAGCGAGATCCCCGCCCCGGCACAGACGCTACGACCGCCTTCAATCACTTTTCGGGCAATTTCAGGCGCCAGCTTTTCCAACGGCCAGCCAAGGATCGCAATTGCCATGATTGGCTTACCGCCCATCGCGTAGATATCACTTATGGCATTAGTCGCGGCGATGCGGCCAAAATCGAACGGATCGTCGACGATCGGCATAAAGAAGTCGGTGGTGCTGACCACTGCCGTGCCGTTCCCCAGATCGTAGACCGCCGCGTCATCCCGCGTTTCGTTGCCCACCAGCAAATTGGGATCGCTGCGCAGCGGATGATCGCTGTGCAATATGGTCTCCAGCACGCTGGGTGAAATCTTACAGCCGCAGCCAGCGCCGTGGCTGTACTGCGTCAGGCGTATGGCGTTCTCACTCATGGGCAACCTCCCTCCTGGTTTACCGGCAATATGGTAGCGCTTTCGGCTGGCGGGAGTAAGCCTCAGGGTATTTTTCCGCGACCGTTCGCTCATTATCCCGACAAAAATCAGGGCTGGCGTTCACCCTGACCGTTCAGAAGAGCGTTGTCACTCAGAAATAACGGATAAATGGCGCCGTATCGGGAGGAATAACGGTGGTGGAGGATTTTAGCTGCGGCGTGCCAAGGTAGAGGAAACCGACAATCACATCCTGCTCGCGACAGTCGAATGCCTTACGCACATCCTGATGTTCAGTCCAGGCACCGCTGCGCCAGATGCCGTTGAAGCCCTGAGCAAGAGCCGCCATCTGCATGGCCATCACCGCACAGCCTGCTGAGACGACCTGTTCCCAATGCGGGACCTTAGCGTTCTCTTCACAATGTGCCACCACGGTGATGATCATCGGTGCACGGAAAGGCGACTGCTTCGCTTTTTCAATCGCCTTATCTTCCATACGATCTTCACGCGCAGCATTTTCCAGTAATGCGCTGAAACGCTCACGGCCTTCATTCTCGATGACGATAAAACGCCATGGCTGCATCGTGCCGTGGTCTGGTGCGCGCATTCCCGCACGCATGATGTTCTCAAGGGCCTCTCCGGCGGGTGCCGGCTCACTTAAACGCGACGCGGAACGGCGGTTAACCAATAAATCCAGAGCGTCCATAATTCCTCCTGATAATGAGTTTCATTTAGCTGAAACTAGCACAGGATGATGATTTGTTACAGCATTCCGCTTTTTCCTGCTGACAATTTGGCCCCTGCTATTTAGGATGTCAGCATTCCCACCCGGTTTGGGCCGCTCAGCCCGCTGGTATCGCCCCTTTTCCGGGCTTTTTTATCGCGATTATGGAGATAATATGCGCACTTTGTGGCGATTTATCGCTGGATTTTTTAAATGGACCTGGCGATTACTGAATTTCGTCCGGGAATTTATTCTCAACCTGTTCTTAGTGGTGCTGATCCTGATCTGCGCGGGCATCTATTTCCAGTTCAGCAGTTCTTCAACCCCTGCGGAACCGCAGAAAGGTGCACTGATTGTTGATCTGAGTGGCGTGGTGGTAGATAAGCCTTCCGTCAGCAATAAGCTCAGTAAGATCGGCCGTCAGTTACTGGGCTCCAGCAGCGACAAGCTGAAAGAGAACTCGCTGTTTGACGTGGTCGATGCCATCCGTCAGGCCAAAGGTGACGCCAATATCACCGGTATGGTGTTAGATCTGCGTGACTTCGCCGGGGCAGACCAGCCTTCCCTGCAGTACATCGGCAAAGCGCTGCGCGAATTCCGTGACAGCGGCAAGCAAATTTATGCCACCGGCGATAGCTACAGCCAGGCGCAATATTATCTCGCCAGCTTCGCCAACAAAATCTACCTTTCCCCGCAGGGAACCGTTGACCTTCACGGCTTTGCCACCAACGGTCTGTACTACAAATCGCTGCTGGATAAGCTGAAAGTCAGCTCACATGTCTTCCGTGTCGGTACCTATAAATCCGCAGTTGAACCTTTCCTGCGTGACGATATGTCCCCTGCCGCCCGTGATGCAGACAGCCGCTGGATTGGTGAACTGTGGCAGAACTACCTCAATACCGTTTCTGCTAACCGCCAGATTACGCCAGAACAGCTGTTCCCTGGCGCGCAGGGCGTGCTGGATGGACTGCAAAAAGTCGGCGGCGATACGGCGGTGTATGCCAAAGACAGCAAACTGGTTGATGAACTGGCTTCCCGCTCGCTGGTCGATCAACAGCTGACCAAAATCTTCGGCTGGGATAAGCAGGCTAAAGATTACAAAGGCACCAGCATCTACGATTACCAGGTGAAGGATAACGGCTCAACCGACGGCAATATCGCGGTGATCATGGCCAATGGCGCCATCATGGATGGTGACGAAACCGCGGGTAGCGTAGGTGGCGACACGACAGCCATGGAGATCCGTGAAGCCCGGCTTGATCCTAAAATCAAAGCGATCGTCTTCCGCGTCAACAGCCCAGGCGGCAGCGTGACGGCCTCAGAAACGATCCGTGAAGAGCTGGCAGCAGCGAAAGAAGCCGGTAAGCCGGTGGTGGTTTCCATGGGTGGCATGGCGGCTTCGGGTGGTTACTGGATTTCCACGCCAGCTAATTACATCATCGCCAGCCCAAGCACCTTGACCGGATCTATCGGCATCTTCGGCGTGATTAACACCGTTGAGAACACGCTGGATTCAATTGGAGTTCATACCGATGGCGTATCCACCTCGCCTCTGGCTGATATCTCTACCACTAAGGCATTACCGCCTGAAGTGCAGCAGATGATGCAAATGAGCATCGAGAACGGCTATAAGAATTTCCTTGGTCTGGTCGCTCATTCCCGTAACAAGACGCCAGAGCAGATCGATCAGATTGCTCAGGGCCACGTCTGGACGGGTACGGATGCCAGGGCTAACGGTCTGGTGGATGCGATGGGTGATTTCGACGATGCCGTCGCCAAAGCCGCCGAGCTGGCAAAACTGAAGGACGCCAAACTGAGCTGGTATCAGGACGATCCAAACTTTATGGATCTGCTATTCAGCCAGATGGACGTGTCTGTGCGTGCCGCACTGCCTGAAACCCTTAAGGCCTGGCTGCCGGCACCGATGGTCGACGTAATGGCGTCAATGAGAAACCAGCCGGGTCTGTTTGATAACCTCAACGATCCGCAAAACCGCTATGCGATGTGCCTGACCTGCGCGCAGGTGAAATAAAACAGCCAGCCCGGCCATCTGGTCGGGCTGCTTTTCCTCTTCTTTCCCCTTATACTTCGCCTTTTCGGCAAGCCTGAGTGAATTCATGCAAAAGAAATCTATTTACGTCGCCTATACCGGCGGAACCATTGGCATGCAGCGTTCCGAACAGGGCTTTATCCCTGTATCCGGACATTTGCAGCAACAGCTGGCCAATATGCCAGAGTTCCATCGCGCCGAAATGCCCGACTTCACCATCCACGAATACCAGCCGCTGATTGATTCTTCAGACATGACGCCGCTGGACTGGCAATCGATTGCGGATGATATTCGTAAAAATTACGATCAATACGACGGCTTTGTGATCCTGCATGGCACCGACACCATGGCGTTCACTGCTTCGGCATTGTCATTTATGCTGGAGAATCTTGCCAAGCCAGTAATCGTGACAGGGTCACAAATTCCGCTCGAACAGCTGCGTTCGGATGGGCAGCAAAACCTGCTGAATGCCCTTTTCGTCGCCGCTAATTATCCAATTAATGAAGTGGCGTTGTTCTTTAATAACACCTTATACCGCGGAAACCGTACGACCAAAGCCCATGCCGATGGGTTCAACGCCTTTGCTTCACCGAATCTGGCTCCCTTGCTGGAAGCTGGTATTCATATTCGTCGCCTTAACACGCCGCCAGCACCTACCGGGGATGGCGAATTAATCGTTCATCCGATTACCCCTCAGCCGATTGGTGTAGTCACCATCTATCCAGGGATCTCCTCCGACGTGGTCAGCAACTTCCTGCTGCAACCGGTGAAGGCGCTGATCCTGCGCTCTTATGGCGTCGGCAATGCCCCACAGAACCCAGCTTTTCTGAAAGAGCTTAAAGAAGCTTCCGCGCGGGGCATTGTGGTGGTAAACCTGACGCAGTGTATGTCCGGTAAAGTGAATATGGGCGGTTACGCCACGGGCAATGCGCTGGCGCTGGCGGGCGTGATCAGTGGCTATGATTTAACGGTGGAAGCGACGCTGACCAAGCTGCACTTCCTGCTCAGCCAGAACCTCTCAAGTGATGAGGTGCGGCGACTGATGCAGCTCAATCTGCGCGGTGAACTGACTCCTGACGAGAAGTTATAAAAATGATGGCTACCCGGCAGGCTCTGCTTCTGATTGATTTACAGAATGACTTTTGCAGCGGTGGCGCGCTGGCGGTGAAGGATGGCGATGACACCCTCGCGATTGCCAACCTGTATGCGGCAGAGTTCAGCCAGCGACAGCAGCCTGTGGTAGCCACAATTGACTGGCACCCGGCCAGTCATGGCAGCTTTGCGTCGAATGCTGGACAACAACCCTGGACCGAAGGCGAACTGGCGGGATTGCCGCAGGTCTGGTGGCCCGATCATTGTATCCAGCAAAGCTATGGTGCGGAGCTTCACCCAGCACTGGAGCAACGCTATATCACTGAGCGTGTTTACAAGGGGGACGATCCCCTGATAGACAGTTACAGTGGCTTTTTTGATAACGGCCGGCGCAAGAAAACCCGTCTGGATAGCGTATTAAAAGCGCAGGGGATTACTGCATTAACCGTGATGGGGCTGGCAACTGATTACTGCGTGAAGTACAGCGTGCTGGACGCGCTCGCACTAGGGTATACCGTCACGGTGCTTTCTGCCGGCTGTCGGGGAGTCAATCTGGCCTCAAGCGACGCTGAACGCGCTCTGGAAGAAATGGCGACCAAAGGGGCAATCATTCTCTAAAGCCCCCCACAAACGTCGCCAGTGGGATTTAAGGGGCCACTATCCGCCCCTTCATCGCAGATTATTCCTGCAGGAATAATTACTGGAGCTTGATGCGAGTCACATGATCATCGGTGATGCCGAACTCTTCTTTGAGCTGTTTTTTACTCTTCATCACCATCTCGCCGCCCTTACCCACACTCATATGTTGCGGATTGTCGTTATGGCGAGCCTGCCAGAGCATCACTAACTGCAGGCTGTTCTCTTTCTGCTCTGGCGTAAGTGCGACGCCATCGGCCCATCTCCCGGTTTCAACCGCGGTCACCAGTCGTTGATAGACTTCCGGGGTCAGCGTGCCGATCATCTCATCAAGTTCCATCGCCGTTATCCCTTAATGTTATTGCCATCGTCGTCGGAGAAGCTTAACGACGCGGAGTTCACGCAATAGCGCTCGCCAGTTGGCTGTGGGCCGTCCGGGAACACATGTCCCAGATGGGCATCACAGTTGCCACAGCGGATTTCAATGCGCTGCATACCATGAGATTCATCTTCAATATACTTAATAGAATCATCATGATAAGGCTGATAAAAACTCGGCCAGCCGCAGCCAGAATCATATTTGGATTCCGACAGGAACAGCGGTGAATTACACACGAGGCAGTGATAAATCCCCTCGCCTTTGTTGTGTAACAGCTTGCCTGAGAAAGGCGGCTCGGTGCCACGCTGCTGCGTCACATAGCGCTGCATCTCGTTCAGGTCGGTCTCTGGGGTAAATTCGTTCGGGTCTTTAGCCATTTTAGGGGTCTCTGGCAGTGTGAAACTGAAAATATCGGCTAGTATTCTAACAAATACTTAACAACGCTAGGGCTTTTTTTCGTCTCAGGCGGAGTCTGAAAGTGTTCCGAAGACGAAAATGTGACTCAGATCACCCTTTGAATTCATCACCCCTTTATATTCGGGCAAGACGACCCAACATCAAGGTTTAGTGGTGGTCACGGAATGTGCTTTTTGACGAATATTCCTGTGTGAAGGTTTGATTTGTCGCAACTATTGAAGCGATTCCGCTTGACGCCTGGTAAGGTTTTTGTAATTTTACAGCCAACCTTTTATTCACTAACAACAGCTGGTGGAATATATGACTATCAAAGTAGGTATCAACGGTTTTGGCCGTATCGGTCGCATCGTTTTCCGTGCTGCTCAGCAGCGTTCTGATGTAGAAATCGTTGCAATCAACGATCTGCTGGACGCAGAGTACATGGCTTATATGCTGAAGTATGACTCTACTCACGGTCGTTTCGACGGCACTGTAGAAGTTAAAGACGGCCATCTGGTTGTTAACGGCAAAACCATCCGTGTTACCGCTGAACGTGATCCAGCTAACCTGAAGTGGGGTGAAATCGGTGTTGATGTTGTTGCTGAAGCAACAGGTATCTTCCTGACCGACGAAACCGCGCGTAAACACATTGAAGCTGGCGCCAAAAAAGTCGTGCTGACTGGTCCATCGAAAGATGACACCCCAATGTTCGTGATGGGCGTAAACCATAAATCTTACGCTGGCCAGGATATCGTTTCTAACGCATCTTGCACCACTAACTGCCTGGCACCACTGGCTAAAGTTATCAATGACAAGTTCGGCATCGTTGAAGCACTGATGACCACTGTTCACGCAACAACCGCAACTCAGAAAACCGTTGATGGCCCGTCTCACAAAGACTGGCGCGGCGGCCGCGGCGCATCTCAGAACATCATCCCTTCATCTACCGGCGCAGCTAAAGCAGTAGGTAAAGTGATCCCAGAGCTGAACGGCAAACTGACTGGTATGGCGTTCCGCGTTCCTACCCCTAACGTTTCCGTAGTTGACCTGACTGCACGTCTGGCTAAGCCTGCTTCTTACAAAGAAATTTGTGCAGCAATCAAAGCCGCCGCTGAAGGCGAAATGAAAGGCGTTCTGGGCTACACCGAAGACGAAGTGGTTTCTACCGATTTCAACGGTGAAACGCTGACTTCTATCTTCGATGCGAAAGCCGGTATCGCACTGAGCGACACTTTCGTGAAACTGGTTTCCTGGTACGATAACGAAACTGGTTACTCCAACAAGGTCCTGGACCTGGTTGCTCACATCGCTAAATAAGCGACGTGAACTGATGATGAGGGCGACTACGGTCGCCCTTTTTTTTGGCTGAAGCTAAGGAAAACAGATGAACGAAAAAATCTTTTCGCTTCCCGTTATTACCCAGATAACGCCCTATATTTCCCAGCGAAAAATTGGCGACCTGCCCGTGGTGGTGATCGCACATCCTAAAGTTCGTGCCGCCGTCACCCTACAGGGTGCCCAGCTGATAGCCTGGCAGCCCGCAGACGAAAAGCCGGTGATTTGGCTGAGCGAGAAAACCGCCTGGACGGCCGGCAAAGCTATTCGTGGTGGCGTGCCAATCTGCTGGCCGTGGTTTGGTCCGGCAGGTGAACCCGCACATGGTTTCGCCCGAACCCTTCCCTGGACGTTGTCGGCGCATGATGAAAACGACGACAGCGTGATGCTGACGCTGGTGCTGGAAAGTAATGAGCAGACGAAAAAATTGTGGCCGCATGACTTCACGCTGTTTGCCCGTTTCCGCTTTGCTGACCGATGTGAGATTGAACTGGAAGCCCACGGTGATTTCGAGGCGACTGCCGCCCTGCACAGCTACTTCTGCGTAGCCGATATTGACGGTGTGGAAGTGACTGGCTTAGGTAACAGCTTTATCGATAAAGTGGCTAACGGCAGCGTCGGCCGCTCACCGGACGGCAAACAAACCTATCCCGATCGTGTTGACCGTATTCATACGCAACCGGAAGATTGTAGCGTTATCAGCGACAAAATCGGTAAGCGAATAATTGAAGTTTATCACCACCATCAAAGTGACGTTGTCACCTGGAATCCGGGTCCGGAACTCTCCTGCAGCATGGGAGATATGGCTAACGAAGGTTACAAAACGATGGTTTGTGTTGAGACGGCCCATATTTCTCAGCCGATGGTCAGCGCTGGGGAATCCCCTTCACGCCTTGCCACGACGATCCGGGTGCGTAGAGGTAGCTGATAAGTCATGCAGACTCACCCAGGGGAAATCACCCTTCCCCTGGCGTGATTAAACCACGTCTAACGGCATTTTTTCTGTCGGTGGTGGGAAAGCCTGATTGATCATCCCCAACTCTTCATTGCTTAACGTCACCTCCAGCGCAGCGGCATTTTCAGCGACATGCGATACCGAACTGGCTTTAGGAATAGCAATTATCCCTTCTTTACGGATCACCCAAGCCAACAATACCTGAGCCACACTGATGCCCTTTTGTTGTGCAATTGCCGTAAGCACCGGGTGCGTGAGCAGTGCATGGCGTAGTTTTCCTGCCTGAGCCAGCGGGCAATAGGCCATTATGGGTATCTGTTGCTGCTGGCAGTCTGGAATAAGATCGTATTCGATCCCACGTGATGCGAGGTGATACAGGACCTGATTTGCCGCACAGTCCGTGCCGCCCTCCTCTGACAACAACTCGCTCAAATCGTCGCTGTCAAAATTCGACACTCCCCAACGTAAAATTTTTCCCTGACGTTGCAGCGACTGCATTGCAAGGATGGTCTCTTCCAGCGGCACATTTCCCCGCCAGTGCAGCAGATAAAGATCCAGATAATCGGTCTTTAAACGCCGCAGGCTTCTCTCACAGGCGTCTGTCGCATCGACAGCACCGGCATTCCACGGGTAGACCTTTGATACTAACCAGGCACTTTCGCGTCGGCCTTGCAGCGCTTCACCCACCACTTCCTCGGCGCCGCCTTCGGCATACATTTCCGCCGTGTCGATAAGCTTCAGGCCCAACTCGAGACCGGCCTGTAATGCAGCGACCTCTTGTTTGCGTTGGTTGGCGTTTTCGCCCATGTACCAGGTTCCCTGACCGATAGCAGGTAAACGGGAATCACCGGGAAAAATAACGGATTTGCTCATTTGAACCTCCTGCACTGATTTTGATCACCACAATCGTGCAAAAGGGCGCAAAGCGCCCTTATTTAGTGCAATGAAAGCGGATCAGAAGGTGTAACTGACTCCGGTCCAGATTGTGACCTGAGAATTATTGTCCACCATTGGACTGTCTTTCACTTCAGAACTTAAGCGGGTATAGCGTCCCGACAGCGTTGCGTTCCAGCTCTGATTGATGCTGTAGGCCGCCGTCAGTTCCAGGTAAGGGTTCCAGCTGCCATCAGCCTGATAGCTGCTCAGCCCGCTGCGACGTGATTCGCTCTTCGACACTCCATAATAGTAGTCATTCTGGTTGTCGCTGCTGTAAAGCGCACCAATACCCGGCGTCAGGCTCAGATCGCCAAACTGGAAGCGATAGAGGTAGGTTGCATCCCAAATGAAGCCGTCACTGTTGCCCAGCAGATCGCCAGCCAACACGGTACGCACAATCCCCCAATCCGCCGTATGACGGTAAGCCACACCGCCCATCATGGTCATATGGCGTTTATCTAACGCTTTCAGACGCTTGTCTTTGGTGTCATCGGGATCGAAGTTTTGCGGAGAACCGAGGATCGTCAGAGAAAGCTGATCCTGCTGGTCCTTCCACAGGTAATAACCGGCGGTCAGGCTGCGGACATAGAAGTTGTCGCCTTCGTAGTTAACAATAGGGAATGGGTAGTAACGCCCCTCTCCTCCTTTATACGGGCTCTGGCTGTAGATCACCGAAGCGCCGAGGGTGAGCGGATTGGCAGTTGCCGTGAAGGCAGTAAAAGAGCAAGGTAAAAGCACAGCAAGCGCGCTAACTTTGAAATAGTTCACAATTAATTCATTCCATAAATATAACAATCAAGAGACTAGTTTATCAGTCAACCGGGCTTTGGTTAAAAATTTACACGTTCTGTAGCACGTAGAATCAATTTTAAGGGGTTGGACTCTCATTCAGGGTTTTGGCTTATTTACAAAATTCGGCTAACCCGCATCAGACAAGGTTATCGCTGTCCCGGATTCTGACTTTGTTATTGAAATATCATCGAAAATAACCTGGGGGTCAGGAAATTTCTTAAATGCCAACTACGCTTTATTGAAAGAAGCTAATTTTTACCGGTCAAAGTAACCCTGATTTTTGTGTATCCCGATAAAAAAACGTCAGGTTGGCATAAGGGTTGCTGTACTCATTGATAAGTTCCTTCAGGGGCTAACTTCAATTCGGCTCCTGGTACCTGTGCTAAAAAAGAAAGGACGGGCATCGCTATGAATATATTCGATCACTATCGTCAGCGTTACGAAGCTGCCAAGGACGAAGAGTTCACACTGCAGGAATTTCTTACCGTTTGCCGGCAGGATCGCAGTGCATACGTAAACGCGGCAGAAAGACTGTTAATGGCTATTGGTGAGCCACAAATGGTTGATACTGCTCAGGAGCCACGCCTTTCCCGCCTGTTCTCTAACCGCGTCATTGCGCGCTACCCTGCTTTTGAAGAGTTCTACGGTATGGAAGAAGCGATTGAACAGATCGTTTCCTATCTCAAACATGCTGCTCAGGGTTTGGAGGAGAAGAAACAGATCCTCTATCTGCTGGGTCCGGTCGGTGGCGGTAAATCTTCACTGGCAGAGCGACTGAAATCGCTGATGCAGCGAGTCCCTATTTATGTCCTCAGTGCCGATGGCGAGCGCAGCCCGGTTAATGACCATCCGCTGTGCCTGTTTAATCCGCAGGAGGATGCCAATATTCTTGAGAAAGAGTATGGCGTGCCTCGTCGTTACCTTGGCACCATCATGTCGCCTTGGGCGGCAAAACGCCTGAACGATTTTGGCGGTGATATCTCCCGCTTTAAGGTGGTAAAAGTCTGGCCATCCATTCTTGAACAGTTGGCAATTGCCAAAACTGAACCTGGCGATGAGAACAACCAGGACATCTCCGCGCTGGTCGGTAAAGTAGATATCCGTAAACTGGAAAACCACGCGCAAAACGATCCTGATGCTTACGGCTACTCTGGTGCACTGTGCCGGGCGAACCAGGGGATCATGGAATTCGTTGAGATGTTTAAAGCGCCGATCAAAGTGCTGCACCCACTGCTGACCGCGACTCAGGAAGGTAACTATAACGGGACTGAGGGGATTTCCGCCCTGCCGTTTAACGGGATTATCCTGGCGCACTCCAACGAATCTGAGTGGGTCACCTTCCGAAATAATAAAAACAACGAAGCGTTCCTTGACCGTGTGTATATCGTCAAGGTGCCTTACTGCCTGCGGGTCTCCGAAGAAATCAAGATCTACACTAAACTGCTTGATCACAGTGAGCTGACCCATGCGCCTTGCGCGCCGGGTACCCTGGAAACCCTCGCTCGCTTCTCGATTCTTTCGCGTTTGAAAGAGCCGGACAACTCCAGCACCTACTCTAAAATGCGGGTGTATGATGGCGAAAGCCTGAAGGATACCGATCCGAAAGCCAAGTCCTATCAGGAGTACCGTGACTACGCCGGTGTGGACGAAGGCATGAACGGTCTGTCGACGCGTTTTGCCTTCAAAATCCTCTCGCGGGTGTTCAACTTCGATCATGCCGAGGTCGCAGCAAACCCGGTACACCTGTTCTATGTTCTGGAACAGCAGATTGAACGTGAGCAGTTCCCACAGGAGCAGTCCGAGAAGCTTCTAGAGCACCTGAAAGGCTATCTGATCCCGAAATACGCTGAGTTCATTGGCAAAGAGATCCAGACGGCTTACCTGGAATCCTACTCTGAATACGGGCAGAACATTTTCGATCGTTATGTCACCTACGCAGATTTCTGGATCCAGGATCAGGAATACCGCGATCCGGATACCGGCCAGCTGTTTGACCGTGAATCACTGAATGCGGAACTGGAAAAAATCGAGAAGCCTGCGGGGATCAGTAATCCTAAAGACTTTCGTAATGAAATCGTCAACTTTGTGCTGCGTGCCCGCGCTCATAACAGCGGCCGCAACCCGAACTGGACCAGTTACGAGAAACTGCGGACGGTGATTGAGAAGAAAATGTTCTCTAACACCGAAGAGCTGTTGCCGGTCATTTCCTTTAACGCTAAAACCTCTACGGATGAGCAGAAAAAGCACGATGATTTCGTTGATCGCATGATGGAAAAAGGATACACCCGCAAACAGGTTCGCCTGCTGTGCGAATGGTATCTGCGCGTCAGAAAATCATCCTGATAGTTGCCTGAGAAGTTATTTACAAGGGGTCGGTGAAATCCGACCCTGCTTGCAACGATGTTTGGGGGAGTTATGGCCTATTTTATCGATCGGCGTCTCAACGGCAAAAACAAGAGCGCGGTGAATCGCCAGCGTTTCTTGCGCCGCTACAAGTCGCAAATAAAACAGTCGATCTCCGAGGCCATCAATAAGCGTTCGGTAACTGACGTCGAAAGCGGCGAATCCGTTTCTATTCCCATTGATGACATTAATGAACCGAGTTTCCATCAGGGCCGCGGCGGCCAACGCCATCGCGTCCATCCTGGCAATGACCATTTTGTGCAAAACGATCGCGTCGAACGCCCTCAGGGTGGTGGCGGCGGTGGTGGCAGTGGTCAGGGCAATGCCAGTCAGGACGGTGAGGGTTCGGATGAGTTTGTTTTCAATATCTCCAAAGATGAATATCTCGACCTGCTGTTTGAAGATTTGGCGCTGCCAAACCTGAAGAAAAATCAGCATCGTCAGCTTAACGAGTACAAAGTGCATCGCGCGGGCTATACCGCCAACGGTGTGCCGGCAAATATCAGCGTGGTTAAATCGCTGCAAAACTCACTGGCTCGTCGTACTGCGATGACCGCCGGTAAGCGTCGCATGCTGGGGGAACTGGAAACTGCCCTCAAGGAGATTGAAAACGCCGAACCCGCGCAGTTGCTGGAAGAAGACCGTTTACGCAAAGAGATTGCTGAGCTTCGCGCGCGGATCAAGCGCGTGCCGTTTATCGACACCTTTGACTTGCGCTACAAAAACTTTGAAAAGCGTCCTGAACCTTCCAGTCAGGCGGTGATGTTCTGTCTGATGGACGTTTCAGGTTCGATGGATCAGGCCACCAAAGATATGGCCAAGCGCTTTTATATCCTGTTGTATCTGTTCCTGAGCCGCACCTACAAGAATGTCGATGTGGTGTATATACGTCACCATACTCAGGCTAAGGAAGTCGATGAGCAGGAATTCTTCTATTCGCAGGAAACCGGTGGCACTATCGTATCCAGCGCACTGAAGTTAATGGATGAAGTGGTGAAAGAGCGTTACGACCCGGCGCAATGGAATATTTATGCGGCACAGGCGTCCGATGGTGATAACTGGGCAGATGACTCCCCACTTTGTCATGAGATCCTTGCAAAAAACATCCTGCCGGTGGTGCGTTATTACAGCTACATCGAGATAACCCGACGCGCTCACCAGACCCTGTGGCGTGAGTATGAGCATCTGCAAGCCATGTTCGATAACTTTGCTATTCAGCATATTCGCGAGCCGGAAGATATCTACCCAGTATTCCGTGCACTGTTCCACAAACAGGCTGAAGAGAACCACTAATTTCGCCGCATCTTTCCTAAAGCCAGTAAGATCTTTACTGGCTTTACCCCACCATTACTCCTGTCAACTGTGCTAAAATCCCCTCTTGCTCTACTTTTTTCATTCAATCCTGTAAATAACCCACATTTCATGCGCACTGAACGGCATTTACCCGCCTCGTTTTTGCGTTATTCTCTATCCTTAAGAAAAATGTCTACATTGGTTAAATGAAATGCACCGATGTTTTGACATTCACCGGGTTGTTACAACAGACTGTTAAAGAAAGCCTTTACCACTTACAGGAGAATGCCCCCTTGGAAGCCAGCGCCATTTACAGTTTGTTTATCATCGGTTCCGTGCTGGTTGCTGCGAGTATTTTGCTGAGTTCCTTCTCTTCAAAGCTTGGTATCCCAATTTTGGTGATTTTCCTTGCGCTGGGGATGCTGGCTGGCGTTGATGGTATCGGCGGAATTGTCTTCGACAACTACCCGGCCGCCTACCTGATCAGTAACCTTGCCTTAGCGGTGATCCTGCTTGATGGCGGTATGCGAACGCAGGCCAGTTCGTTTAAAGTGGCTCTGGGTCCGGCATTGTCTCTGGCCACGGTCGGCGTATTGATTACCGCAGGTCTTACCGGCATGGCCGCGGCCTGGTTGTTTAACCTGAACATGATTGATGGCTTCCTGGTGGGTGCCATTATTGGCTCGACCGATGCGGCAGCGGTGTTCTCGCTGCTGGGCGGCAAAGGCCTTAACGAACGCGTCAGCGCGACGCTTGAAATCGAATCCGGCAGTAACGACCCGATGGCCGTGTTCCTGACCATTACCCTGATTGAGATGATCCAGCAAGGCCAGACCGGCATTGACTGGATGTTTGTCGTGCATCTGATTCAGCAATTCGGGTTGGGGATTGTACTGGGGCTCGGTGGCGGCTGGGCGTTGCAACAGCTGATCAACCGCATCTCCCTGGCCAGCGGTCTTTATCCGCTGCTGGCGGTCAGTGGTGGCATCCTGGTGTTCGCGCTGACCACCGTTCTGGAAGGCAGCGGCATTCTGGCGGTGTATCTGTGTGGCTTCCTGCTGGGTAACCGCCCTATTCGTAACCGTCATGGCATCCTGCAAACCTTTGACGGCATGGCCTGGCTGAGCCAGATTGGCATGTTTTTGGTACTGGGGCTGCTGGTCAATCCTAAAGACCTGTGGAACATTGCGCTGCCAGCGATGATGCTCTCAGCCTGGCTTATCCTGTTTGCACGCCCGCTGTCCGTTTACATTGGCCTGTTGCCGTTCCGGGGGTTCAGTACCCGCGAGCGCTTTTTCATCAGCTGGGTGGGACTGCGAGGCGCAGTACCGATCATCCTGGCGGTGTTCCCAATGATGGCCGGACTGCCGCACGCGTCGCTGTTCTTCAATATCGCATTCTTTGTGGTGCTGGTTTCCCTGATGGTTCAGGGCACCTCTCTGGGTTATGCCGCGCGAAAAGCCCGGGTGGTGATCCCCCCTACGGCTTCGCCGATCTCTCGCGTGGGTTTGGATATCCATCCAGAAAATCCCTGGGAGCAGTTTGTCTACCAGTTGGGTGCTGACAAATGGTGCGTAGGCGCCGCATTACGTGACCTAAAGATGCCAAGGGAAACCCGTATTGCGGCGCTGTTCCGCGATAATCTTCTGCTGCATCCCACCGGCAATACCCGCCTGAGAGAAGGCGACGTGTTGTGCATCATCGGTCGCGAGAAAGACCTGCCGGAGTTAGGAAAACTCTTCAGTCAGTCTCCGCCGGTATCGCTCGATCAACGTTTCTTCGGCGACTTTATTCTGCAAGCCGATGCCCGACTGCATGATGTCTCTGAAATTTACGGCATCGATCTGGATGAAGAGACGAATGTTCAGCAGACGCTGGGCCATCTGATTGCGGGCATGATCGGTGGCGCACCGGTAGTGGGCGACCAGGTGGAGTGGAAAAACATGATCTGGACCGTGGCAGAGAAAGAAGCCAACGAGATTGTGAAGATTGGTGTGCGGGTAGCCGAAGAGAAAGAATAACCGGTCGATAGTTAAGATAAAGACTAATCCTGGTCCTGAATGCTCGCTCTCCTGACGTTAACGTCTACGCTTAAAGTTCGTGTCTGGACTAAAGAGGAGACTATCATGGGACATATCGTCAAGATTGGCCGTTATGAAATCATTGATGCAGAGCTGGATGCGCAGAATGTGGAGACCGTCAGCATTCCCTGTCAGACCAACCCCGATCTAAGCTATCAGTTGGACGGATGGGATGGTGAAACCAGCGTACCGGCGTGGATTGACGGCGAACCTGTCGATCTGGCCATCGGTCATTATGACAAACAGCAGGATCGCTGGATACTAAAAAAACCGGCCTGATCCTTTCTGCCCTGTTCACCGTGACGAATTTTCGTGGCGGTGAAACCTTCATTTAAATACCCTCTCTCTGTTATTAAACCGTCATACTGCCTGGCTTTTCCCTCTATTTAACCGCTTCGGTTAATGCGTATTAATCCTAATTTTATTTTGCACACTTCCCCCCACTTTTAGGATTTTCCCGTATTAACTAAGCTAAACAACTGCTGCATACTCGTCCTACTGCTTCATGGTGAAACAGAGTGATATTCACGCTGCTGTATGTTTCATTACTGTCCCATTTGTTCTTCTCGCTCTGAATGCGGCGAGCTACCAAGAATAATTTATTGATTCTAGTGGAATTAGTATCAATACCTTTACTCCTGAACGCGTGCATTAACCTCGTCAGGTTACTGATTCTTAAAGAAAAGAGAGCAGGCACTATGGCAAGTACTCTTGTACTGAATGACCGTCGCCGTGCGTTTAGCGGCACCCGAAAAAACATTATTGCCAAGGTCACGTTAAGTCTTTCAGATTTAATCTCTATTAATCTGGCCTTGTTTTTATCCGCGGCTACTGTGCAAGGTATTTGGGGTGACTTAGATATATTTATCCCGCCTCAGGAAGTGAAAATCCGCTTCATTGCGCAATTCGTGATGTCTGTGGTTTGTACCGCCTGGTTTTGGATGCGGTTACGTCATTACACCTACCGCAAACCATTCTGGTTTGAATTAAAAGAAATAATTAAAACCCTGGTGATTTTCTCTCTGCTTGATTTGGCGCTGATTGCCTTTTCCAAGTGGGACTTCTCCCGCATGCTGTGGAGTTTTACCTGGGCCTATGCGCTGGTCCTGGTGCCACTGCTGCGCTCAAGCGTGAAGCACGCCATCCTCAAAGCGGGTCAGTGGCAGAAACAAACCATTATCATCGGTTCCGGTAAGAATGCCCGTGAAGCCTATGCAGCGCTGCAAAGTGAAGAGCTGCTGGGCTATGAAGTCACGGCGTTTGTTGCCTCCAATGGCCACACCGGTGCCGAAAGCATGAATGGCGTGCCGGTCATCACCTCGAAAGATATTGTCTGGGATACGGTTGACCTGGAAAACACCCAGTTTATCGTGGCCATGGAATATGAGCAGCAAGGTATGCGTGATAAGTGGCTGAAGCTTCTGTCGAAGAAGAAGTGTCGTTCTGTCTCGGTGGTGCCTACCCTGCGTGGTGTGCCGCTGTACGGTACCGATATGTCCTTTATCTTCAGTCATGAAGTGATGATCCTGCGGGTCAGTAACAACCTGGCAAAACGTTCTTCCCGTTTCCTTAAGCGTACCTTTGACGTGGTGGTTGCCTCTATGCTGCTGCTGTTCCTGGCTCCCGCATTCGGTATGATTTGCTGGATGGTGGGCCGCGATGGCGGGAACAAGATTTACGGTCATGAACGCGTCGGTCAGGACGGTCGCAAATTTAAATGCCTGAAGTTCCGTTCCATGGTCACCAACTCGAAGGAAGTGCTGGAAGAATTGCTGGCCACCAGCGAAGAAGCACGTATCGAGTGGGATAAAGACTTTAAGCTGAAAAACGATCCGCGCGTGACGAAGATCGGGGCGTTCCTGCGTAAAACCAGTCTTGATGAGCTGCCACAGCTGTGGAACGTGCTGCGGGGTGAAATGAGTCTGGTAGGTCCGCGTCCGGTCATTGAAGCAGAGCTTGAGCGCTATGCCGGTGACGTTGATTACTACCTGATGGCTAAACCGGGCATGACCGGGTTGTGGCAGGTCAGCGGCCGTAATGATATCGACTACGACACCCGCGTGTACTTTGACTCCTGGTACGTTAAGAACTGGGCATTGTGGACCGATATTGCCATTCTGTTCAAAACAGCCGGTGTGGTGCTGCGTCGCGATGGTGCTTATTAAAACAGTCAGATAAGTGAGAGTCATGCCCGCCCGTGTTGGCATGACTCTCGCCTTTCCATAAAATTCTTCCAACTCCCCTTTTCTTTTTCAGCCGTTATCTCTACCCTGTGCGGCTTGCTTTTAAACGGATGCCGTCACGCACGATGCAAAAATTCACCCTTCTTCTTCTCAGCCTGGTGCTTCTGGCGCCGCTGGGCATTGACCTCTACCTGCCGACACTTCCCGATATCGCTCTCGGTTTGAATACGCCGGTGACCACGATTCAGACCACCATTCCGCTGTTTCTACTGGTCATGGGCTTAGGTCAGATTGTGGCGGGACCGCTGGTCGATAACTTCGGCAGAAAGCCGATTGCCATTGCCGGTCTGTTGCTGTACCTGCTTGGCAGTATTCTGGCGGCGACGGCGACCGGTTGGCCGCAATTCCTCACCGCGCGAATTGTTCAGGGCTGTGCCGTATGCTGTACCGCTGTGGTGGCCTTCAGCGGCGTCCGTGACCGTTTGGAAGGTGATGAAGCAGCCAGGGCTTACGGCTTTCTTAACGGGGCGTTAAATATCGTTCCGGCGCTGGCACCGATGCTCGGCGGCTTCCTGGCGGATGCCTATGGCTGGCGGGCGCCGTTCTGGTTCCTGACCGGTTATGCGCTGGTGATTAGCCTGATGATTTGGCGCTTCCTGCCGGAAACGCGTCCTGCGGGTACGCTGGCGGTTAAAGGTATTCCTTTACGTCAGTATGCACAGATCCTGCGCGAACCCCGCTTCCTGGCGTTCACCTTTGCCAATGCGGGTGCGATGGGCATGGTGCTGACCTATGTTTCGCTGGCACCGCAGGTACTGATGACCGAAGGCAAGCTGACCGCACTGCAATTCTCGATTGCCTTTGGCGCGAACGGTTTCTGGATCATGTTAGTCAGCGTGCTGGTAAATAAAATGATCCGTAAACTTGGCCGCCCCATCTGCCTGGCCATCGGCAGTCTGGCGATGGCGGCAGGTGCACTGACTATGCTGGGCGGTATGCTGATTTTCCCGGCCGGGATGCAGACCAACTGGGCGCTGTATATGTTCCCGGTGGCGATCTCGGTAGCCGGACTGGCGTTTACCGTTGGCCCCGCCAGCAGCTATGCGCTTGAGCCTTATCAACAGCAGGCGGGCGTGGCGTCGGCGCTGGCAGGATTTATTCAGATGGCAGGCGGTTCATCGGCGGGCTTGCTGGCGATGGCACTGCCGCTGAACGAAAAGTTTGCGCTCAGTGCCATGATGATCATTGGTGCGGTGCTGACCTCACTGGCGTGGATCAGCAGTAAGAAAGTACGCGGTACCCTGACCGCGCTGAAAACTAGCTGATTTTGACCGGCACGCGGGTGGCCAGAGCGCACATCAGCTCGTAACCTACCGTGCCGGCTGCTTCAGCCACTTCATCAATCTTGATGTTATTGCCCCAAAGTTCAACCTGACTGCCAATCCCCGCCTGCAGGCACGGGGTTAAATCCACGGTAATCATGTCCATTGAAATCGCGCCAACGGTATGCGTTCTCACGCCATCGACCCACACCGGCGTTCCGGTTGGCGCATGGCGCGGATAGCCATCCGCATAACCGCAGGCCACCACCCCAATACGCTGTTCGCCCTGAGCACGATAGCGTGAACCGTAACCGACCCCGTCACCGGTCTTTAAGTTCTGGATAGCGATGATTTCGCTGTTTAGCGACATCACCGGTTGCAGCCCACTGCTGGCGATGTCCTGCCACTTTCCGCTGGGTGACGCGCCATAGAGGATTATGCCCGGCCGAACCCAGTCATGATGCGTGTGAGGATGCCACAGCGTCGCGGCTGAGTTCGCCAGTGAACGCGGGCAATCCAGCCCTTCGGCTGCCTGCTCAATACGTCTGAGCGGTTGTTCAATGCCTTCGCTGGTCTCGGCTTCCGCGAAGTGCGCCATCAGCGTCATTTCGCCCACATTTTCCAAACCGCGCAGCTTGTTCCAGGCTTGTTGCACCTGCTCCGGTGCAAAGCCCAGCCGGTTCATGCCGCTGTTCACCTTCAGATAGATATCGAGCGGTGCAGAGAGCTGCGCTTTTGCCAGCGCCTGGATCTGCCAGTTACTGTGCACGCTGGAGGTCAGACGATACTGGTCGAGGATCACCAGCTCATCAGCATGGAAAAATCCTTCCAGCAGCAGGATCGGCTTCTTCCAGCCGCGCTCGCGCAGCAGGATCGCTTCTTCAAGGTTCAACAACGCGAAGCCATCGGTATCGGCAAAACTCTGCCAGACGCGGTCAATACCGTGGCCATAGGCATTCGCTTTCACCACGGACCACACGCGGGAATGAGGTGCAGCCTGACGGGCAACCGCCAGGTTATGCCGCAACGCGCTGGTGTCGACAGTTGCGACAATCGGACGAGACATAACTTCTCCTGGTTCTCAATACGGGAAGATCAGCGGGCCGCGTGAAGCGTGTGGCCCGGTGTCGGGTAAAATCCCGGCAGATAACGCATCACCGACAGATCGTCTGCAGCAATGGCAGGGGTGCGTCCGGAGATGATATCAGAAAGCAGCTGCCCGGAACCGCAGGCCATGGTCCAACCGAGCGTTCCGTGACCAGTGTTGAGGAAAAGATTCTTCAGCGGCGTGCGGCCAACAATTGGCGTGCCGTCCGGCGTCATCGGACGCAGCCCGGTCCAGAACGTCGCCTGCTCAATATGCCCCCCTTCCGGGTAGAGGTCGCCGACCACCATTTCCAGCGTTTCCCGCCGGGCTGGCAACAGCCTGGTGTTGTAGCCAACAATTTCCGCCATCCCGCCGACGCGAATACGATCGTCAAAACGCGTGATTGCCACCTTGTAGGTTTCGTCGAGTACGGTAGAGACCGGTGAAGCCTGTTCATTTTTGATCGGAATGGTTAGCGAGTAGCCTTTCAGCGGGTAAACCGGCACCTTGACGATATCGTTTAACAGCGCGGTGGAGTAAGAGCCGAAGGCCACCACATAGGCATCTGCCGTCACCGTTTCAACACCACATTTGACGCCCGTAATCTGATTGCCTTCCTGCAGCAATGCATCAACCGGAGTATTAAAACGGAAGGTCACGCCAGCGCTGGCGGCCATCTCCGCCAGACGCTGAGTAAACAGTTGGCAGTCGCCGGTTTCGTCATTAGGCAAACGCAAACCTCCGGTTAGCTTATGCTGAGTGGTGGCAAGTGCGGGCTCCGCATCCGCCAGCTGCGCCGCTTCCAGCAGTTCATAAGGTACACCGGCCTCTTTCAGCACGGCGATGTCTTTGGTGGCGCTTTCAAACTGCTGACTGGTGCGGAACAGTTGCAGCGTGCCGCCCTGCCGTCCTTCATAAGCAATACCGGTTTGCTGGCGCAAAGCTTTCAGGCAGTCCCGGCTATATTCGGCAATCCGCACCATGCGGCTTTTATTTTCCTGATAGTGATGCATATCGCAGTTACGCAGCATCTGCCACATCCACTCCAGCTGAAAACGACTGCCATCCGGACGGATCGCCAGCGGTGCATGGCGCTGGAAAATCCATTTAATGGCTTTTAACGGCACGCCTGGCGCAGCCCAGGGAGCGGCATAACCCGGAGAAATCTGCCCCGCATTGCCCGCACTGGTTTCCATCGCCACGCCTGGTTGACGGTCAATCACCGTCACTTCATGCCCGGCCTGTGCCAGATACCAGGCGCTTGCCACGCCGACCACACCACTACCCAGAATGACAACTCGCATAACCGCACCACCGCCGTTGAGAAAAGAGGAATTAACTGGCTTACTGCGAGTGCTACGGTTTAAAACACTGCAACCACATCAGCAACATCGCACTGACATATTTCACATGTTTTTTACTCTGAAGGGTAATAAAAAGAAGATGAGCAGTTATATTCGGAATTTAATACTGCCAAACAGCGGTTGAAAGCAGCATATCAGTCCAAATCAGGCATTTTTAACTTTTCTTAGCAGAAAGTGATCCGTTCAGATCTTTCGCTTATATACAGCACATAATTCTGTTTTGTGAGCTATTTCTCGCATTTAACCTGACGTTAAAATTATTTTTCCCTGGCGACTCTATTTTCTGTCGAAAATTTCCATTGTATTCATCAGAGCAATCAGAGAGAGTGAACTATCATTGAGGTATTGGCTTTAATTCCAGGCTTGCCTTTGCGGTCGCAGTGCAGCGGCAGGTCGACATGAAAACGGATGTTTTGCCGCTACGTGTTGTAACGTCGAAAACCGGTTTTTAAAAAGGGGTGCGCTATGACGACTATCTTTGACGGTCCCATAAAGGACAGCAAACGACTCAGTGATGGACCAGACTGGACCTTCGATCTGCTTGATGATTACCTGAAAGAGATCGATCGCGTCGCTAAGCTCTACCGGCTTGAAACCTACCCTCATCAGATCGAAGTGATCACCTCTGAGCAAATGATGGATGCCTACTCCAGCGTGGGGATGCCTATCAACTATGCGCACTGGTCCTTCGGCAAGAAATTCATCGAAACCGAACAGCGCTACAAACATGGTCAGCAAGGCCTGGCGTATGAAATCGTCATTAACTCCAATCCTTGTATCGCCTATCTGATGGAAGAGAACACCATAACCATGCAGGCGCTGGTGATGGCTCATGCCTGTTATGGGCATAACTCATTCTTCAGAAATAACTACCTGTTCCGCAGCTGGACCGATGCCAGTTCGATTGTCGATTACCTGATCTTCGCCCGTAACTACATTGCCAAGTGCGAAGAGCGCTACGGCCTTGAGGAAGTTGAAAAACTGCTCGACTCCTGCCACGCGCTGATGAATTACGGTGTTGACCGCTATAAGCGCCCACAAAAAATCTCTCTGCAGGAAGAGACCGCTCGCCAGCAGAGCCGTGAAGAGTACCTGCAAAGCCAGGTCAACATGCTGTGGCGTACCTTGCCACGCCGTGAAAAGGAATCCTCGCAGGCGGAAGCCGCACGCTACCCTTCGGAGCCTCAGGAAAACCTGCTCTATTTTATGGAAAAAAATGCGCCGTTGCTGGAATCATGGCAGCGTGAGATTTTGCGTATTGTGCGTAAAGTCAGCCAGTATTTCTATCCGCAGAAACAGACTCAGGTAATGAATGAGGGCTGGGCAACATTCTGGCATTACACCATCCTCAATCACTTGTATGACGAGGGTAAAGTTTCCGAACGCTTTATGCTGGAGTTCCTGCACAGCCACACCAATGTGGTGTTCCAGCCGCCTTATAATAGCCAGTGGTATAACGGCATCAACCCCTATGCGCTGGGCTTTGCCATGTTCCAGGACATCAAACGTATCTGTCAGGAACCGACCGAAGAGGATCGTTACTGGTTCCCGGATATTGCCGGTAGTGACTGGCTGGAAACGATGCACTTTGCCATGCGCGAGTTTAAGGACGAGAGCTTTATCAGCCAGTTCCTGTCGCCGAAGGTGATGCGTGATTTCCGCCTGTTTACGGTGATGGACGATGACCGCAATAATTTCCTCGAGATTGCTGCCATCCATGATGAAGCCGGCTATCGGGCTATTCGCCAGCAGCTTTCAGCGCAGTACAACCTCAGTAACCTTGAACCGAATATTCAGGTCTATGATGTTGACCTGCGTGGCGATCGCTCTCTGACGCTGCGCTATGTGCCTAACAGTCGTGCGCCGTTAGACAAGAGCCGCAGGGAGGTGCTGAAGCATGTACACCGGCTGTGGGGATTTGACATCCATCTTGAGCAGCTTAACGACGATGGCAGCACCGAGCTGCTCGATCGCTGCCCACCGCGCAATTCTACCCTGTAGATTTTGCACATAAAAAAAGCCGGTTCAACTGAACCGGCTTTTTCTTGCGTAGCTGTTAGCGACGCTGCGGGGGCAAATCTGTTGGCATAGTATTCTGCATACCGTGCCATATCTCGCCGCTCCGGCGACCGTAGTCACGTACGGAATCGACAATTTTATCAAACTGTTCGTTCTGACATATGGTCAGTAACTGCTGATAAAAATCACGTGCCAGCTGGCGCGCTTCCGGGTTGGAGAAGTAATGACGTCCTACCCGCGTATACAGCCCTTTCAGGCCGTTCAGGATCAAACCATAAATAGGATTGCCTGAGGCAAACGCCAGACCGCGGAAAATGCTGTAATCGAGGTCTGTATAGGCTTCGGCTTTGTCTTCTACATTCTGCGCGGTTAACAGCACTTCTTTGGCTTTATCCGGATAGGTGCGGATCGCACGGCGGATAAAGATTGAGGAGATGTTGGTGCGAACCGACAGCAGATTATCGATCAGCTGTGGAACGCTATCGTGATCGAGGCGCGCCAGCGTTTCCAGAATGCTCAGGCCGGAGGTCTCCCAGAAGTTATTCACTTTGGTCGGTTTGCCGTGCTGAATGGTCAGCCAGCCATCGCGTGCCAGACGTTGGAGAACTTCACGCAAAGTAGTACGGGTGACACCAATCAATTCAGAAAGCTCACGCTCTGCGGGCAAAATCGAACCCGGCGGGAAGCGACTGTTCCAGATGCTTTCTATAATGTACTCTTCAGCGAAACCCGCAGGGCTCTGCGCCTTAATGACCATAGCGTTTTGTTTCCGTTGCGTTCATGACTGCAAATATTGGGCTCATCATACCAGATGCCCTGGCGATGACATAGACCGCCACTGGCCTAAAACGGCACCCATCCCGCAAATATCCGAAAAAAGAGCCGACGCTTTAACGGGCCATTTTTCGTCCTGAATCGCCTTACTCGCTGCCAGCGCTCAAAAGCAGGTTTATTGTCACTCTGTTTAACTTAAGTCATTTTATGCAATAAAATTTCTTCCCCTGTGGCTGGCACGGTGAGTCATTTAGTTTACACTGCCGTTTGAACGCCCTTCACATGGAATGAATATGTTGCGATATCTGAATAGCTGTTCCCGCGGCCGTGGTGCCTGGTTACTGCTGGCCTTCACCGCTTTTGCCCTGGAAATGGCCGCACTCTACTTTCAGCATGTCATGATGCTGAAACCCTGCGTAATGTGTATTTATGAGCGTTGTGCCCTGTTTGGCGTGATGGGTGCTGGCCTGGTCGGCGCGATTGCGCCAAAAACCCCACTACGCTGGGTCGCCATACTGGTGTGGCTCTACAGCGCCTGGGAAGGCGTCCGCCTTTCATGGGAGCACACCATGATCCAGCTGCACCCGAACCCGTTTGTCACCTGTGATTTTGCCGCCCGTTTCCCAGGCTGGCTGCCACTGGATAAATGGCTGCCATCCGTATTTGAAGCAACAGGCGACTGCTCCGAGAAGCTATGGACGTTCCTGACGCTGGGCATGCCACAGTGGTTGGTTGTGGTCTTTGCCGCGTACCTGATTGTGGGTGTGCTGGTATTGATAGCGCAACCCTTCAAGCCGAAGCGCCGGGATTTGTTCTCGCGCTAAGCGTAAAGCCACACCAGCAAGATCAAGCCCGCCTCTCGCGGGCTTTTTTGTGGCTGAAAATCACATGCCATGGCAAAATATTTGTCGGATGGTGATTGCGCTACTAAGCTGAAAATACACAAGAAAAGTCCAAGGAGTGTTATGAAACGAATCGTATTTGTGCTGGCACTGGCTCTCTCTTCTGCTGTCCTTGCAGGCTGTGCCCCAAGGGACAACCTACATGCTCCGCCACCTGCACCACCGGGAGGTCATCAACTTCCCGGCGCGCCTGGCGGCAGCGACCCATCGGGTCAGCCTCAGGCTTAACGCGGACTTTTTTAGGTGGGATAAAAAAAAGCCGCCCTGTTTATTCAGCGGCGGCTTATTATGCTCAGCGGTGAGGCCGGTTAATAATATGGTCTTCCCAGTCCCGCACTTCACTTTCCCGCACGGCAATATGACGTACCGAAATACGCTCGGCATGCATCGCCGATTTAGAGCCGGTGCGTAAAGGATGCCAGACCGGTAAATTTTTACCTTCCGCCAGCACCCGATAGGCACAGCTCGGCGGCAGCCAGGAGAAAGTCGGCAAATTATCGCGCGTTAACTTGATGCAGTCTTCTTCATACTCGAAGCGACGCTCATAGTTACGGCACTGGCAGGTCTTGATGTTGAGTTGGTTACACGCGACGTTGGTAAAGTAGATTTCGTCGGTGTCAGCATCCTGCAGCTTGTTAAGACAGCATTGGCCACAACCGTCACACAAGGATTCCCATTCCTCATCATTCATTTGTTCCAGCGTTTTCCGCTGCCAGAAAGGGGTATCAGTCATGTTCGGTGTCCCGTTTAAGTAAAAGCCCGCACCTTATAAACAGTTCGGGCTCCAGATGCAAGTCTTACAGCACGCGGGTGGCGACGCCACGACCGCCCAGAGACACTTCCAGCGTGTCACCAGAGGCCATCGGTCCAACGCCTTCAGGCGTGCCGGTCAGAATAACGTCACCGGCGCGCAGGGTAAAGAATTTGCTCATATAGGCAATCAGCGGCAGGATTTTGTGGATCATGTCTTCAGTGTTGCCGTGCTGACGCACTTCACCGTTGACTACCAGCTTCAGCTCGATATTCTGCGGATCCGCCTCGAACTCGCTGACCGGAATAAAGCCTGAAATCGGGCAAGAGTTGTCAAAAGCCTTGGCTTTCTCCCACGGCTGTCCGGCCTTTTTGCAGCCAGCCTGCACATCACGTAGGGTTAAATCCAGCGCGATACCGTAACCGGCAATCGCTTTAGCCACATGCTCTTCGGTCGCATGCTTCAGCGTTGAGCCAATCAGAACGGCCAGCTCCACTTCGTGGTGGACTGCGCCGAGATCTTTCGGGATCGACAGCGGCTGGCGGATATCACAAATTGCGGTTTCTGGTTTGATAAACAGCACAGGCTCAGAGGGCGTGGCGCTGCCCATCTCTTTAATGTGTTTGGCATAGTTGCTGCCCACGCACACCACTTTGCTTACCGGATAGTCCAACAAAGCGCCCTGCCAGTTATGATGCTGATACATACTGTTCCCCTGCCTGCGTTGAGAGTGAATGGCCCAGTTTGAGCCATTTGTCCATGCCTGTCTTCGCGCTATTGCGAAATAGCGTCAGCCATCATGCCGATGCTGATGGCGAAATAATAAGACCGATTCCAGTGCATGATGGTGCGAAAATTGTCATAAACCATGAATGCACGGCCTGGGGTATCGTCCGGCAGAATAATCCAGGCACGCTGATGGGTATCTGGCAGCGCGCTATCGCTGGTCATTCGCACGCCGAGTTTCTCCCACTCGCCGACGGTTTTGGCCTGTGCATCTTTGATGCCGGCCTGATCGGTCACGAAATCAACCGGCAGCACAATTTCCCTTCCCCAGCTTTCGCCCGCTTTCCAGCCCTCTTTCGACAAATAATTCGCGGTGGATGCAAAGACATCGTCGACGTTGTTCCAGATATCAATTTTGCCATCACCATCGCCATCAGCTCCATACTGCATAAAGGAACTTGGCATAAACTGGTTTTGCCCCATTGCGCCTGCCCAGGAGCCTTTCATCTCCTCTGGCGCAATGTGCTGCTGCTGAATAATTTTCAGCGCGGCAATCAGCTCCTTGGTGAAGAACGCTTCGCGTCGTCCTTCAAACGCCAGCGTCGAGAGCGATGAAATCACATCCTCTCTGCCCTGAATTTTACCAAAGCTACTCTCCATCGCCCAAAGCGCAACGATATATTGCGGCTGGACGCCGGTCTGCTGGCTGACCGGCACCAGCTGCCCTTGATATAGCTGCAGATTGTCACGGCCCTGTTGGATCTTCTTGTCAGTCATCACCCGGGACAGGTAATCGCTTAACGTAACCTTTTTCTCAAGCTGGTTCCGATCGGAGGTAATCACGTGATCGACGAAACGCACATTGGCAAAAGCAGCATCGACGGTGGCGCGATCGATCCCTTGCTGAAGCGCCTGCGCTTTCAGTTGCTCGACGTAGCCGGGGAATTCAGCCGGGTCGCGGCCGGTAGCGGCCAGCGTGGTTTTACTGGGCTGTTGCAGAAAGCCGCCCTGGGAAGGTGCGCTGGCGGGCGGTTTAGCAGGAACGGGGGTTTCTGGCGCAGGGGCTGCGCTGTTTTTACTGGCGCATCCGGCCAATAACAGGGAGAAAATAATGCTACTGAGGGATGTAAGCTTCATGCGGGCATCCTTTTTTTGCCGTCGCCGCCACAATTTAAATCCAGTGGATTGCCGTTGCGGCGGCGATATATTTTGCAGATAGTTCCTAATTAATCTTTTTTACTCTTTTTCCAGATGCATCTTAAGCAGACTTTCGATCGGAGGAGGCACCTGTAAATAAAATCCCTGCTCTTCAAGCGCGGCCTTCACTTTGGTGAGATCCGCGTTAGCCAGCTTTTTGCTGCCGTCCAGCGGCAGCAGCATCGCCAGCTGCGGTTTACCAAAACCTTGCATCAGTTCCGCAGGAACGCGGGAGAAATCGTCTTTTTTTTCGACATAAAGATAAGTCTGGTCACGCTTGGGGCTTCTGTAGATCACACAAAACATATTTTTTACTCGAATTAACCTGGATGGTGACTTGCCTGGATATAGTAGTAACTATAACATGCTTGCAGAACTTCGGAATATTGTCCCAACGCGATTATATGTTCGTTTAACGACATAAATTAGCCGGGACCAGAATTAACAGGACTGAGCCGGGACAGATGTCACAAACGCCAATCGAGTTAAAGGGCAGCAGTTTTACTCTGTCTGTTGTGCACCTTCACCACGCTGACCCAGACGTGGTTCATCAAGCGCTTCAGGATAAAGTCAATCAGGCTCCGGCCTTTCTGAAAAATGCTCCGGTGGTGTTGAACGTTGCTTCATTGACCAGTGAGGTTAACTGGAGACTGATGCAACAAGCCGTCACCTCTACCGGTCTGCATATCGTTGGCGTCAGCGGCTGCAAAGATGAACCGTTAAAACGCATCATTACTCGCGCCGGTCTGCCGCTGTTATCGGAAGGTAAAGAGCAGAAAAAAGCCGTCGAGGTGATTGAACCGGTTAAACCCGCTGAACTTCCGCCTGTTAAAACCCGGCTAATCAATACGCCAGTCCGCTCTGGCCAGCAGATTTATGCCAAGAATTGCGATCTGATTGTGACCAATAGCGTCAGCGCCGGTGCAGAACTGGTCGCCGATGGCAATATCCACATTTATGGCATGATGCGTGGCCGTGCACTTGCTGGTGCCAGCGGCGACCGTGATTGCCAGATTTTTTGTACCAGTTTGTCAGCAGAGTTGGTCTCTATCGCCGGTGAATACTGGATGATGGATCATATTCCGGCTGAATTTTTTGGAAAAGCGTCACGTCTCTGTTTAAGAGACGGCGCCCTGACTATACAGACACTGAACTGAGCCAGGCTCACGAGCCCTTTCTTTTCTTAAGGAAATCATTTTATGGCACGCATTATTGTAGTTACATCGGGTAAAGGGGGCGTTGGCAAGACCACGTCCAGCGCGGCCATCGCTACCGGTTTAGCCCAGAAGGGCAAAAAAACCGTGGTTATCGACTTTGACATCGGCCTGCGTAATCTCGATTTGATTATGGGTTGTGAGCGTCGCGTGGTGTATGACTTTGTGAACGTGATTCAGGGTGATGCCACGCTGAACCAGGCGCTGATCAAAGATAAGCGTACTGAGAACCTGTTCATTCTGCCTGCGTCACAGACACGTGACAAAGATGCATTAACGCGTGATGGCGTTGAAAAAATCCTGAATGACCTCGGTAATATGGATTTCGACTTTATTGTCTGTGACTCACCGGCAGGGATCGAAACCGGTGCACTGATGGCGCTGTATTTCGCCGATGAAGCTATCATTACCACTAACCCGGAAGTCTCTTCAGTTCGCGATTCAGACCGTATTTTGGGCATTCTTTCGTCCAAATCCCGCCGTGCGGAAAATGGTCAGGATCCGATTAAAGAGCACCTGCTGCTGACGCGTTATAACCCGGGTCGTGTGAACCGTGGCGATATGCTGAGCATGGAAGACGTGCTGGAAATTTTACGTATTCCACTGGCAGGTGTGATCCCGGAAGATCAGTCGGTGCTGCGCGCCTCTAACCAGGGTGAGCCGGTGATTCTGGATGCCGAATCCGACGCAGGCAAAGCCTATGCGGATACCGTTGACCGTATTCTCGGTGAAGAACGTCCCTTCCGCTTCATTGAAGAAGAGAAGAAGGGTTTCCTGAAACGCCTGTTTGGGGGATAAACCATGGCCTTACTCGATTTCTTTTTATCCCGTAAAAAGCCGACAGCCAATATAGCCAAGGAACGGCTGCAGATCATTGTGGCAGAGCGCAGGAGGGGCGACAGTGAGCCCCACTATCTGCCACAGCTGAAAAGGGATATTTTGGAAGTTATCTGCAAATACGTGAAGATCGATCCGGAAATGCTGAGCGTTAAGCTGGATCAAAAGGACGATGATATTTCGATTCTGGAGCTCAACGTGACGCTCCCGGAGGCAGAAGACGCACCGAAATGATCCTCTCCTGCTCTTGATTTTCCCCTGCTTTCAGGCAGGGGAAAACCTCGGTCAGTATGCCTTCAGGATTTCAGCGATCCCGTCGTGAAGCAGTTCGCCCCGCCATCCATCAATCAGCTCGGGTTTTCTGTCCCGTGGTTTTAACTTCCAGTGCCAGCTCAGCAGTTGGTTAATCTGACGACGTGACGCCAACAACTCCTGACTAATGCCCTCTTTTTCTGCCACTTCCGCCATCAACACTTTCAGCTCTTTGAAGACTTTCTTGTAGTCAGAATTATCAATCAGGTTAGCGACCGGTTCCGGCAGCTCGCTCTCTTCCATCGCATTCGCCTGAGCAACCATCGCCACCAGTGCTTTACCGTGGAAACGAATCTCCTGACCGGCAAGCCCAAGGTGATCCAGCTCGCCGAGGGAACCGGGCATATAGCGCGCCACTTTCCACAGGTTCTCTTCGCGCACCACGAAATTCACCGCCATGTCCTTTTCACGTGCCAGCTCCAGCCGCCATGCCGCCATCAGACGCAGTGCAGCAAGCTGACGCGGACGCAGTTGCCAGGCATTGGTAATGTCACGGTAAGCCTCTTGTGGGGCCACCAGCATTTGACGGCGTTGACACAGCAGGCTGCATTCGTTCAGCGCGGCATTAATCCTGCCCGATTCTTCGGCTTCCGCCAGCAGCTTATGGGCAATCGGCAGCAGGTAGAACACATCAGCAGCAGCATACTGGCACTGCTTCTCGGTCAGCGGACGCGCCAGCCAGTCAGTGCGTGATTCGCTTTTATCCAGCGCGATACCGGTAAAGGATTCAACAATGGTGGCAAATCCGCAGGAAAGTGGACGGCCGGTAAAGGCAGCCAGAATCTGCGTATCAATCATCGGCACCGGCAGCACGCCATATTCGTGCAGGAAGACTTCCAGATCTTCACTGCCAGCATGCAAGAACTTGATCACCTTCTCGTCGAGCAGCAGATCGCGGAATGGCGCCCATTCGGTGATTGCCAGCGGATCGATCAGCGCGATATTCTCGCCGTCATACATCTGGATCAGGCCAAGGCCAGGATAATAGGTGCGGGTTCTGACGAATTCGGTATCCAGCGCCAGGGCCGGAAACTGACGGGCGGTCAGGCAAAGTTCAGCCAGCGCCTCGTTGGTGGTTATCATGGTGTAGTTCAAAATGATCCTCTCGCTGTGGCCTTTCCGGCCTCAGTCTAATCACAATAAAAACGCCGGCATGACCGGCGTTTTAGCATTCTCGGAAAGCGCAGCGATAATCAGCTGGCTTTAGCCGCTTTTATCGCTTCATCACGCAGTTCGCGTCGCAGAATTTTGCCGACGTTAGTTTTCGGTAACTCGTCCCGAAACTCAACGATTTTAGGCACTTTATAGCCCGTCAGGTTCTTTTTGCAATGGGCGATCAGCTCTTCTTTGGTCAGTGAAGGATCTTTCTTCACTACGCAGATTTTCACCGTCTCTCCTGCCACTTCGTTAGGAACACCAATGGCGGCAGCCTCACGCACTTTCGGATGCAGCATCAGAACATCTTCGATTTCGTTAGGATAGACGTTGAAACCGGAAACCAGGATCATGTCTTTTTTGCGATCGACAATGCGAATAAAACCTTCCTGGTCAACGGTAACAATATCACCGCTGCGAAGCCATCCATTTTTTAACACTTCATCAGTTGCATCAGGCCGTTGCCAGTAACCGAGCATCACCTGCGGTCCTTTGATGCACAGTTCGCCAGGCTCGCCCTCAGCGACCTCATTGCCTTCATCATCCACCAGCATGATATCAGTGGAAGGCACGGGCAAACCGATGCTGCCACTGTGATAGCGGATGTCGTAGGGATTGACTGAAACCAGCGGTGAGCACTCGGTCAGGCCGTAACCTTCCAGCAGATAGTGCCCGGTCAGCTTTTCCCAGCGTTCGGCGACCGCTTTCTGCACCGACATGCCGCCACCGGCTGACAAACTGAGGCTGGAGAAGTCGAGCTTCTGGAAATCTTCATCATTCAGCAAAGCGTTAAACAGCGTATTCACGCCGGTAATCGCGGTGAAGCGCACTTTGGACAGCTCTTTCACCAGGCCAGGAATATCTCGCGGATTGGTGATCAGCAGGTTTGCGCCGCCCAAATCGATGAACAGCATACAGTTCACCGTCAACGCGAAGATATGGTACAGCGGTAAAGCGGTGACCACCGTTTCTTTGCCCTCTTTTAACAGCGAGCCATAGGTGGCTTTGGTCTGCTCAAGATTCGCCTGCATATTGCGATGAGTAAGCATCGCGCCTTTGGCGACGCCGGTGGTTCCGCCGGTATATTGCAGGAACGCCAGATCGTCGTTAATGATGTCCGGGCGCACATACTGCATGCGATAGCCCTCATGCAGTGCGCTGCGGAAAGAGATCGCATTGGGCAGATGGTATTTCGGCACCATCCGCTTGATGTATTTGACAACAAAATTGACCAGCGTGCCTTTCGCCGGCGCGAGTTGATCGCCCAGCCGCGTGAGGATTACGTGCTTCACCTGAGTTTTAGCGACTACTTTTTCCAGCGTGTGGGCAAAGTTAGAGACGATAACGATGGCACTGGCACCGCTGTCGTTCAGCTGATGTTCCAGCTCGCGCGGGGTGTAAAGCGGATTGACGTTAACCACAATCATTCCTGCCCGCAGAATGCCAAACAGCGCGATTGGGTACTGCAACAGGTTAGGCATCATCAGGGCCACCCGATCGCCCTTTTTCAGGCCCAGGCCTTGTTGCAGATACGCGGCAAAAGCACGGCTGCGCTCTTCCAGCTTACGGTAGGTCATCGCCTGCCCCATATTGATGAAGGCGGGTTGGTCTGCGTAACGTTTAACTGCGTGTTCAAACAAATCAATCAGCGATGTATAGCGGTCAGCAGTGATCTCTGCCGGAACATCTGCCGGATAGCGGTTTAACCAAACCTTATTCAAGGAAACACCTCGGAATGTCGTATTTGTTGTCATCGCAGCCTCAAACAGTCGCATCTTTTAACATTATTTTAACTCAGCGTACCAGTTTGCTCTGTTCTCTGTTTTGAGGTTGCGAAGCCCATCACTAAAATAATCTCATCCTGAGATCGGCAATAAAAAACGACCCGAAGACGTAAGCCATCGGGTCGTAAGAGAGTCTGCTATCTGTCTATTCCGTCAGGATAGTTTGTACCTGTGCTGGCCCGGTATTGTAGTAACCGAACGGCGGCGGTCCCCAGTATCCACCATGGCGACTACCGCGTGGTGGACCGTACCAAATCCACGGGTCGATCGGCTGTGGCGGCGAGACAATTTGCTGGGTCAGATGCCAGCGCTGATAACCGGTCACATCAACAGTAATGAAGTTATACGAGGCCTGGCCGACTTCCCCTTTCTCGGTGCCTTTTATCGGCCCGACAACGGTCACAATCTGATTGTTGAAGTCGATAGGATCGACGAACCCTTTGATATCGGCATAAATACGGCCGATAGATGGCGTCCCTAATATCGGTCTGGCGGTGTCATCAAGACGCTGAGCGGCAATTTCCAGCCGGGTCATGCCATCTTTATTCACCACTTTGACCACTTTCCCGCCGAAGCGAGATTCCTGACCGACATAGATTTGCGGAGCGTTCATCACCCGCACCAAATCCTGCTGTGGGGTGGGAGACGTGCCTTTCACCGAATCTGGCACGCTCATGCAGCCAGAAAGCAGTGCTGAGGCCAGTAACAGACTACCTAACTGCAATAAAACTCGTTTACGCATAAAGTTCTCCAGGATACTGATTACTCTGACTGCTTCCCTGATAAATAGTTGCCCGGATTACTCGCGGCCCGGCAATTTTTTCCATGTCACTTCATTACGCAAATAGGTCGGTTCAGCCTGTTCCACCGCCACCATTCGACCCGCGGCGTAAGCCAGGGCGGCCAGCGGTAACATATCTTCCGCGCAAGGCAGTTCGACGTCGGTCACGGTAAGCGCCAGCCCGCTGTTTTCGGCCAGCTGCGGCCAGGCTTTCCAACCGGTTCCTACCATCGCCCAATGCCCGGTCAGCGCGCCCATTCTGGCTTGCGCGGCCTCTGGTTTCAGCACGGCTTCGGTTTCTGCACCCTGCCAGTCGCCCTGTGCGTCACGCTGATACTCGGCCCAATACACTTCACCCATGCGGGCATCAATCGCCGCCAACACGCGCGACGCGCCGTGCAGACGCCAGGCACTTTGCGCCATGGTTTTCAGCGTGGAAACGCCGATCATCGGCAGTTCTGCACCAAACGCCAGGCCCTGCGCGATGCCGATACCGATACGGACGCCGGTAAAGCTGCCCGGCCCCTGACCAAAGGCCAGCGCGTTTAACTCCGCAAGCCTGGTGTTTTCTTGCTGAAGCAATGCCTGCACCATCGGCAAAATACGCTGGGTGTGCTCACGGGCACACAGCTCAAAATGGGCCGTGACGTTTTCGTCATTCAGCAGCGCAACTGAACAGGCTTCGGTAGCCGTATCAATTGCTAAAATACGCGGGGACATACACACCTCTGGCGGGATAGATTTTTCGGCGCGCAGCATAGCACAATGCGCCGCAGATTACTGTTGTGCCGACGGTTTAAGAAACTCAACCGCCTGCTGAATATCGCGCGTTCTGGGGGTCGGAGGCAGGCTGTTGAGGAACACTGCGCCATAAGGCCGCATCACCAGCCGGTTATCGCAGATCACCAGCACGCCCCGATCGTCCACATCGCGGATCAATCGACCCACCCCCTGTTTCAGGGTGATCACCGCATCAGGAAGCTGCACCTCATCAAAAGGATCGCCGCCGCGCAGCTTGCAGTCTTCCATGCGCGCTTTTAACAGCGGGTCATCCGGCGAGGTAAACGGCAGCTTATCGATGATCACCAGCGACAGCACGTCGCCGCGCACGTCCACGCCTTCCCAGAAGCTGCTGGTCGCCACCAGCAAGGCGTTTCCGGCAGCAACAAACTGCTTCAGCAACTGACCTTTACTGGTTTCCCCCTGCAGCAGCACCGGCAGCGTTAACATCGCGCGGAACTGCTCAGCCAAATCACGCATCATCTGGTGCGACGTGCAGAGGAAGAAGCAGCGGCCATTGTTGGCTTCAATTAACGGTAGCAGCATCCGCGCCATCTGCTTTGCCCCACCCGGTTGATTGGGTGACGGCAGATTGCGCGGCACGCAGAGGAGCGCCTGGCTGGCGAAATCAAACGGGCTCTCGAGGATCATTGTTTTCGCACTGCTAACGCCAAGGCGCTCAACAAAATGCGTCATCTTCTCGTTCACCGCCAGCGTGGCGGAGGTAAATATCCAGCTTGCCGGACGTTCGTCCATCACTTCGCGAAAACGATCCGATACCGAGAGCGGCGTAAGCGCCAGAATAAAGTGGCGGGAATTGCATTCGTACCAGTAGCTGAAACCCGGCTGCGTGACGTCTTTCAGACGCTTGAGACGTCCCCGGTAAAGGGCCGCGCGGTCAAAGGCGGCATCCAGCAGCGCAGAACGCCCCAACGACATTTTTGCCACGTCATAACAAAGCTCAAGCGCATCATCCAGCAGCAACAGCGCACGCTGAATGTTGGGGTTGTTCATGATATCGCGCAGATTACCGCGGAAACCGGGGTCGCCCAGCGCCAGGCGGAAATCCTGTGCGCTTTGTGATAAACGGTCGGCGGATTTTTGCAGCTGCTGAACGTCACGCACTTCGGTGCGGTAGGCAATCGTGATGTCTTTCGCCAGATCGATAAGCTGCTTGCTGGAAAGCTGCTGGCCAAAATACTGGCTGGCAATGTCCGGGACCTGATGGGCTTCATCGAAGATCATCACGTCGGCCTCCGGGATCAGTTCAGCAAAACCACTCTCTTTCACCACCATATCCGCAAGAAACAGGTGATGGTTAACCACCACCACATCGGCATCCATCGCTTTGCGACGGGCTTTCACCACAAAACAGTCTTTATACACCGGGCAATCGCTGCCCAGACAGTTGTCATTGGTGCTGGTTACCATCGGCCAGATGGTGCTGTCTTCCGCGACACCGCCGCAGGTGCTGATATCGCCATCGACCGTTTCACTGGACCAGCCGCGCAGATGGACCAAATCGCTCATCGCCTGCACGGCCAACTCGCCGCCGACCATCGACTGCTGCTCCAGCCGCTCCAGGCAGAGGTAGTTCGATCGCCCCTTTAACAGCGCGACTTGCCCTTTGAATTTCAGCGCTCTTGCGACGGTAGGAAGATCGCGACTGTAGAGCTGATCCTGCAACGCTTTCGATCCGGTCGAAATGATCACTTTTTTACCGGATCGCAGCGCAGGCGCCAGATACGCGTAGGTTTTCCCGGTGCCGGTTCCCGCCTCTACCACCAGTTCATGCTTATTTTCGATAGCTTCACTGACCGCCTGCGCCATCTGTCGCTGCGGTTCACGCGGTTTGAATCCTGGGATTGCCAGCGCCAGCGCGCCATCTGCTGCAAAATCGTCTGCCACACGTCCTCACTACGTTTTAGAAAACACTGTAATTATGTCAGTATCCGCGCCCCCGCTCCACCCTTTAGGTGACAGCCAGTCAGATACTGTGCTTCGCGCCTGGCTGCCGGGCACATAAAAGGAATTAACCTGCTCATTGTATTGACCTTTACGTTTGGCGATTCTATTTTGAATGTCAGTCAGCGCGCTGGTTTTCCTGATAATTTAACCGTGGAGGGGCTATGTCAGACGAAGAGAGAATTAAAAAGCTTGAGGAGACCGTCAACAGGTTGAACGTTGAGACCCTGGTGCTGAGGGAAATTCTTGGGCAGCAAATCGCGCTCAACAATCTTAACTACAAGGGTAAATTTGATGACGTTCTTGAGGCGCTGGCAAAAGAGTATGCCGGCCGAGGCCTGGAGGAAGGCAGCAACCGTGAGATCCACGACACAATCCGACAGTACATCAAATATCAGGATCCCGCTGTCGATTGATACTGGTTCCGACCAGGCCGCTTCATGCGGCCTGCCCGTTTGACGCGTCCCTGCATTGTTGGAGAAGGCCCTGTGCAAGCAGCCTTATAAACGCTTGTTTTGGGAACATCTCAGGCACTTAATTGCCCCATTCCGTCTTTTTATCGCAACATTCAACGCATCATTGCTGGTGTAAAATTAGCGGGATGGGTTAGCTGACTGGGCTTAAGGCCATTTGTCTCAGCATGTTAAGCGGAATGATGATATTTTTAACCAGAATGTTCCAAATATGCCCCGCAGCGATGCGAAGCGTGGCACCAATGATGAGTCAGGTATAAAAATGTCGAAAGAAATCACAAGAGTTGAGCCTGTAGAGCACCGCATGTCCGAAGCGGTGATCCACAATGACACCGTCTATTACACCAGCGTGCCGGAAAATCTGGATGAAGACGCGGAAGCGCAGACCGCCAATGCTCTGGCGGTGATTGACAGTCTTCTGACCCGCGTGGGTTCAGATAAGAGCAAAATTCTTGATGCGACGATTTTCCTGGTGCACAAAGAGGATTTTCAGGCGATGGACCGTGCCTGGGATGCCTGGGTTTCACCCGGTCATGCCCCGGTGCGCTGCACCGTTCAGGCTAACCTGATGAACCCGAAGTATCTGGTCGAAATCAAAATTATTGCGGCTCTGTAAGCCGTAGGCAGGCGGTGTCTAAGGCTTAAACAGCGCCTGTCGTCCTTCCACTGAAGGAAAAACGCAACGCACATCATGCGCACAGCCGGCGACTATCGCCAGGGTGTGTGGTCTGGCAGTTTTTAATACATCCCGATCGTAGCGGGCGTAATTCTCCCCGCGCTCCAGCCTCGACGCGCCCTGTGCCATCGCCGCACACGACTTATCCAGGATCCGCCAGTAGCGCCCTTTTCCTTTACCCCGATCGTCACCCCCCTCAAGATAGCGAACCTCTGCGGAACGATAACGGTCTCTCGCATTGATGTGATCGTCCGGCAGCCAGGCCGGCAGATTGTGCATGCCGTATTTATAATCGCTTACGGCAGGACAGGCGTCCGCGTTTAAAGCATCAAAATAGAGCCAGCTTCCTGGATCGGCCACCACATAGCGCAGCGTCACGCCTGCGGGAGGTTGGGAAAAGGCGATGTAGTGCTGCACAAACTGGCCACCAGCAGAAAAACCCGCCACGGTGATTTCGCTCAGAGCCGGCCAGCGCTGTTTAAGATCGGCGATAGTCTCATCCAATGCGCTAAAGGCCGACAGGTTCCCGGCGTTATCCTTTCCGCCATCTAACCAGGAATGACAATTCCACAGCGCGTCATCTGGTAAAGCCTCAGGCAGGCCGTCCGACTGGCAATGGCTGGCATCCGTGCTGGATACCTGGAAAAGGGGAGCAACAATGACGATGTTTTTGGCGTCTGGCGTATTGCTGGCTGCTTGCGCGGCCGCGGTGAGCGTGTTGCCCACGTCACGAGGATGACCGTGCAGGACAATCAACGCCCGGGTCACCTTGCCACCGGCAGGCGCGAGCGTGAAGTAATGGAAGTTGCCCGCGTTCTCAGCCAGTGCAAACGTGTGTTCGCGGGCGCTGACAGGCCACGCCTGCGGAGCAGCTAACGCTTGCGGAACGACGGGTATCCAGCAAGCCAGCAGCAGCATCAGCCGCGAAAGCGTTTTACCGACTGTTCGCAGCATGCGCATTAATCGTTTTCGTCTTCTTCGTCTTCGTCGCCGTAATCCTGATTGATCTCTTCATCTTCATTGTTGTCTTCATCATCGTCGTCATCGAATGAAGCGGTGATCATTTCGCCGGTGTGGTTTTCACGGATTTCGGCGGCAACCAGTTGGATCGCCTGCCCGCTACTCATGCCTTCAGACATCAGCTGCTGGATGCGTTCAACGGCCTGTTGCTGCTGCTCATAGGACAGCGAAGGTAAACCTGTAATCATATCCACTCCTGGTCGTGCGCGCGGCGTATTCCACGCGCAACAAACAGATGCCAGCAGCAAAAAAATATGCCAGGCTTAACGCCTGTTATTGGTCTGGTTTGCTGAATCATCATGTCACCTGTCTGTTATCCCCTTAAGTATACGCCGGAAGCCCTTGGGAATCTGTTTGGTTTTGTTGCTCATCAACCCTGGGCGATGCTGCTGCATTCAGGTTTTGCCGATCACAGCGATAACCGCTTCGATATTATGGTGGCCGATCCGCTCACCACGTTGATAACACATGGGAAAACCACCCGTATCCAGCACGGCGATGGCGTGGAAACCAGTGAAGACGATCCGCTCAACTTGCTGGATCAGACGCTGAAGCAGAGTGGATTGCAGGCCGAAGAACATCCGGATTTTCCTTTTCAGGGCGGTGCGTTAGGATTATTTGGTTACGATTTAGGCCGCCGTTTTGAGCAACTCCCGCAGGTGGCATTACAGGATTTACAGACGCCGGATATGGCCGTCGGCATTTATGACTGGGCGCTCATCGCCGATCACCATCTGCAGGCACTGACCTTAATTGTGCATGGTGATGGTGAAAACCGCCTTACCTGGCTGAATGCCTTGAGCGCAGGTAAACCCACCCCACCCTTCCGTCTGACCAGCCCATGGCGTTCCAATCTGACGCGGGCGGAGTACGGTGAGAAATTCCGCCGTGTTCAACAGTGGTTACGCAGCGGTGACTGTTATCAAATCAATCTTGCTCAGCGTTTCCAGGCCAGCTACAGCGGTGATGAATGGCAGGCGTTCAAACGGTTGAATGAGCAGAACCGTGCGCCTTTCAGCGCTTTCCTGCGCCTGCCTGGCAGCGCCATTCTTAGCCTGTCACCGGAGCGCTTCCTGAAAATGACCGGTGACAGCATTGAAACCCGGCCGATCAAAGGCACGTTGCCGAGGCTCAGCGATCCCGAGGCCGATCGTTTACAGGCGGAGAAGCTGGCAAATTCGCCTAAGGACCGCGCGGAAAACGTGATGATTGTTGACCTGCTGCGCAACGATATTGGTCGCGTTGCCCAGCCTGGCAGCGTTGCCGTGCCGGAACTGTTTGTGGTCGAACCTTTCCCGGCGGTGCATCATCTGGTCAGCACCATCACCGCCAGACTGAAACCGGCGTTAAGCGCCTGCGATCTGCTACGCGCCTGTTTCCCCGGCGGCTCAATTACCGGCGCGCCGAAGGTCAGAGCGATGGAAATCATCGATGAGCTGGAACCGCACCGACGAAATGCCTGGTGTGGCAGCATTGGCTATCTCAGCGTGTGCGGCAAGATGGATACCAGTATTACCATTCGCACGCTGACCGCCGAACAGGGAAACCTCTACTGCACGGCTGGCGGCGGGATCGTCGCAGACAGCCAGGAGCAGGCTGAATACCAGGAGACGTTCGATAAGGTAATGCGGATCCTACCCTGTCTGGAGCAAGCGGATGTCTGATGCGCACCTGACGCTCAACGATTTTCTCAGTCGGTTTATGCTGCAACGGCCCGATGTGACCTCAAATCAACTGCCCACCCGCCGGGCGGCCGTATTGGTGCCGATCGTCGATCGCCCTCGCCCGACCTTGTTGCTCACCCGACGCTCCGCCACATTGCGTAAGCATGCCGGTCAGGTGGCATTTCCCGGTGGAATGATGGACCCGGAAGATGCTTCTTTAATTGCCACCGCGCTGCGTGAGGCGCAGGAAGAAGTGGCTATTCAACCGGATAGCGTGCAGGTGGTGGGCGTATTGCCCGCCGTGACCAGCAGTACCGGTTTTCAGGTAACGCCGGTCGTCGGCATACTTTCGCCGTCGCTCGACTGGCATCCTAATGAAGGTGAAGTTGAATCCCTGTTTGAAATGCCGTTGCAGGAAGCGTTGCGCCTTGGCCGCTATTCCCCCCTGGATATCCAGCGTTATGGTACGTCGCACCGCGTCTGGCTCTCCTGGTTTGAAGACTATTTTATCTGGGGGATGACCGCCGGGATCATTCGTCAGTTGAGCCTGCAGGTGGCAAACCACGCCCAAACTGACTAATTTTCCGACACAACGGCTACACAATCCCCCTCAGGCAGTTTTTTTCACCAACCTGGCGCACATTCTTCGCGTCAAATCACTGCATAACACGCGGGAATCATTTATATTGCACCGCATTAACACCGCAAGATGTGCGAGCGACAACCAGTCAGTATTTTTGCCCTAGCTGTAGTTGGGCAAATATCAGTCGCAATGCCAACTGAACCGGCTTCTGTCATCACATTTTTGTCTGATAGTGATTAGTTAATTTCATGCGATCATTCGTCTCAAGATGATTACTATTAAAGCAGTATTTTACCGAACTTCAGGCTCAGTTAAGGAGCGTAGTGTGATTAGCGTTTTCGACATGTTTAAAATCGGCATAGGCCCTTCCAGCTCCCACACCGTGGGGCCGATGAAAGCCGGTAAACTGTTTGTCGACGATTTAGTTGCTAACGGCATGTTGGATAGCGTGACGCGCGTTGCCGTGGACGTTTATGGCTCTCTCTCCCTGACCGGCAAAGGTCACCATACTGATATCGCCATTATTATGGGGCTCTCTGGCGCGTCGCCGGAAAGCGTGGATATCGATGGTATTCCCGCATTTATCCGCGATGTCGAACAGCGTCAGCGCTTGCTGCTGGCGAATGGCCGCCATGAAGTCGACTTCCCACGGGAAGGTGGCATGGTGTTCCGCAGCGATAATCTGTCGCTGCATGAAAACGGCATGCGGATCACTGCGCTGGCGGGCGACAATGCCATTTTCAGCAAAACCTATTATTCCATCGGCGGCGGTTTCATCGTTGATGAAGAGCACTTCGGCCAGTCAACGCTGGATGAAGTGACCGTGCCCTATCCGTTCAACTCCGCCAAAGAGATGCTGGATCACTGCCATCATACCGGCCTGTCTCTATCCGGCATGATCATGAAGAACGAGCTGGCGCTGCACAGCCGTGCCGAGATCGAAGCCTATTTCACTGATATCTGGCAGAGCATGCGTGACTGTATCGATCGCGGCCTGAATACCGAGGGCGTGTTACCGGGTCCGCTGCGCGTGCCTCGTCGTGCTTCAGCCCTGCGCCGTCTGCTGGTCTCTTCCGATAAGCTGTCTAAAGACCCGATGAACGTGATCGACTGGGTCAACATGTTTGCGCTGGCGGTAAACGAAGAGAATGCGGCGGGCGGTCGCGTGGTCACCGCACCGACTAACGGTGCCTGTGGCATCGTGCCTGCCGTGCTGGCCTACTACGATCATTTTATTGAACCGGTCAGCCCGGATATCTTTATCCGCTATTTCCTTGCCTGCGGTGCCGTGGGTATCCTGTATAAAATGAACGCCTCCATTTCCGGCGCGGAAGTCGGTTGCCAGGGCGAAGTCGGTGTCGCCTGCTCAATGGCCGCTGCCGGTCTGGCTGAACTGCTGGGCGCCAGCCCGGAGCAGGTTTGCGTGGCGGCCGAAATTGGCATGGAACATAACCTGGGGCTGACCTGTGATCCGGTGGCCGGCCAGGTTCAGGTTCCCTGCATTGAGCGCAATGCCATTGCCTCGGTTAAAGCGATCAACTCTGCGCGTATGGCAATGCGCCGGACCAGTGAAGCCCGCGTGTCATTAGATAAAGTGATTGAAACCATGTATGAAACGGGCAAGGACATGAATGCCAAATACCGTGAAACGTCTCGCGGTGGTCTGGCAATTAAGGTTCAGTGTGACTAATTCCAACCTGCTTCTGCCCCGCTGATTTTCAGTGCCGCCTTTCCGGCGGCACTTTTACCCGTTTCGCTAAATAAATTTCTTTCCCCCGCTATCCGATATTGCCGGAAACAGCTAGAGTGTTCAGGCGAATAAAGCAGGATAAGTGACTGTTTTACTTAATTCTGCTTTTATCACTTCTAAGACTAAACTTAATTTTTCATTTGCCGATAACAACGATTCGGTCTCTTTGTGCGCGTCTTGATCTAAGGGTGGTTACTGATGCAAATGTCCCAGGAAGTTTTCGGACAGTTTCGCCGTAAGCGATTATTAATCGCTGTGGTGGTTGCCGCGTTGGTGCTCATTCTTACGTTGACCTTCCGTTTTATGGAAGAAAAAGGGCGGAATGAGCAGCATTCGCGTACGTTTGCGGACAATGCAATTCAACGTTTCGATCGGCTGTTTTCCCCGCTCGATGTGGCGGCCAACAATACGCTTGGTCTGGTCGGCTTGCCTTGCGAACAGATCCGCTTCCCGCTGATTGAAAAGCTGGCATCGTTACAAACCGTGCGTTCCATTGTGCTGGTGGATAACGACGAGATGTATTGCTCCAGCATCTTTGGCAGAAGTAGTCTCTCCTTTAGTCAGTTCTATCCTGAGTTGGCGGTAAATAACCAGCGGATGATCCTCAGCACCGATGAACACTTGCTGAAGGGATCGCCGATCCTGCTGCTTTGGACGCCCCACGATAACAACAACCGTTCAGGGATCCTGCAAATCATCAATATTGAGATGATGAGCACCTATTTGCTTGAGCCAACGCTGCCATGGGTTGAACGCGCGGTGATCAATGTTGGCGGTAAAAGTCTCGAATACGGTAACCCGATGATTGAAGAGGCCTTACCGTCTGACGATGAAGTCAGCTATGAAAAGACATCTCTGCGCTACCCGTTCTCAATCACCCTCTTCGGTCCGTCGCCGACCCGCCTGGCGTTGTCCACCTTGCCATCCCAGTTACCTCTGGCGCTGCTGTTAAGCCTGTTGATGGGCTATATCGTCTGGCTGGCAACCGCCAATCGTATGAGCCTTTCCTGGCAAATCAGCTACGGCATTACCGCCCGGGAATTTATGGTCTATTGCCAGCCACTGATCAACTCAAAGACCGGCGATTGTGATGGTATAGAGCTGCTGCTGCGCTGGCACAATCCACGTCAGGGCTGGATCCCGCCGGACGTGTTTATTCCGATGGCAGAAAGGCAGAATCTTATCGCGCCCCTGACCCGCTTTGTGCTGCGTGAAATCGTGCGCCATTTGCCGCAGATGCCCAACTGTCCCACGTTCCATATCGCGATAAATGTTGCCGCCAGCCATTTCCATAACCGCGAGATTATTGACGATCTACAAAGCCTGTGGTGGCCAGCCAATCCGGTGCCGCAGCTGGTGGTAGAGCTGACCGAACGTGATTCGCTGCCAGAAATGGATCAGCGCGTGGTTTCCCAGCTGCATAAGATTGGCGTGAAGCTGGCAATTGACGACTTTGGTACCGGACATAGCTCGCTGTCATACCTGAAAACATTGAGCCCGGATGTGCTGAAGATCGATAAAGTCTTCACCGCAGCGATTGGCACCGATGCCATCAATGCGACGGTAACGGATATGGTGATCTCGCTGGCACAGCGTCTGAATATCAGCCTGGTAGCAGAAGGCGTGGAAACGGCTGAACAGGCGGAATATCTGCGGGAGAAAGGCGTGGATGTCTTGCAGGGGTATTTCTATGCGCGTCCGATGCCGTTAGGCGACTTCCCGGAATGGCTGAGCCAACACAAGTTGTCTCTTACAGCCTGAGGGTCAAAGGGGGGATCCTTCCCCCCTGTTCTCAACGATTACTCGTCTTCATCTTCTTCATGACGTTCCCGCGCCCGGGTCACACGCACCAGATCGATACGGTAATCCGTCGCTTCGATAATCTGGAAGCTGACGGGCGGTAACTCAATCACTTCACCGGCAACCGGCAACTGCCCTTTCTGCGCGATCAGCAGACCGGCCAGCGAGGCATGATCGTCTTCCGGATTGACCAGTACCTGGGTGTTCAGCAGCTGTTGCAGCGAGTGCAAATCCGTTCCGCCCTTTACCAGCCAGCCGTCACCGTCAGCAATTATGTCCGGGGTTTCATCTTCATCCGGGAACTCACCGGCAATAGCTTCCAGCACGTCCAGCGGCGTAATCAACCCCTGCACGACGCCAAATTCACTGGTGACCACCACGAAGCTGCCCTTCGCTCTGCGTAACACGCCCAGCAGATTAATCGGGTCCAGCGTTTCCGGCACGATGATTGGCGGCGTGGCGGCAGCGAAGGTTGCCACGTCAATGCCGTGATCCAATGCCACCAGCAGCTCTTTCGCACGCACCACGCCGATAATTTCATCCAGCTCACCACGGCAGACCGGGAACAGGCTGTGCGGCGTATCCAGCAGCTGCATGCGCACTTCGTCCAGCGGACGATTGGCATCAACCCAGGAGATTTCACCCCGCGGCGTCATGATGCTGCGCACCGAGCGCGAGGCCAGCGTCAGCACGCCGTTAATCATGTAGCGCTCTTCATCCTTAAACGCTTCCTGCGGCATGATAGCAGCCACTTCACTGCCTTCCGCACTGACGTTTTCCTGGCCGCGACGGCCGCCCATCAGACGCAGAATCGCTTCTGCCGTGCGCTCACGCATCGGCTTTCTCGCCTGATGACGCATAAAGTTAACCCGCGCAATCTGGTTAAACAGCTCAATCAGGATTGAGAAGCCAATCGCTGCGTACAGGTAACCTTTCGGAATATGGAAACCAAACCCTTCTGCAACCAGGCTCAGACCAATCATCAACAGGAAGCTCAGGCACAGTACCACCACCGTTGGATGCTGATTGACGAAGTTGGTCAGCGGTTTCGAGGCCAGCAGCATTACGCCCATGGCAATCACTACCGCCGTCATCATAATCGCCAGGTTGTTCACCATACCGACCGCGGTGATCACCGCATCAAGCGAGAAAACGGCATCGAGGATCACAATCTGGACCACAACTGCCCAGAAGCTGGCGTAGCCTTTGTTGCCATCCCCTTCATGCTCACGGTTTTCAAGCCGTTCGTGCAGTTCCATCGTGGCTTTGAATAACAGGAATATCCCGCCAGCCAACAGGATCAAATCTCTGCCGGCAAAGCTGAAGTCACCTACACTGAACAGCGGACGGGTCAACGTCACCATCCAGGAAATCAGTGACAGCAAGCCCAGGCGCATGACCAGCGCCAGCGAGAGTCCGATCAACCGGGCCTTGTCACGCTGCTTCGGCGGTAGCTTTTCCGCCAGAATGGCAATAAAGACCAGGTTATCAATACCCAGGACGATTTCGAGCACGACCAGCGTCAGCAGACCGGCCCAGATCGAGGGGTCTAAAAGAAATTCCATTACAGACTCCGGAAACAGGTACGGGAAAGCGCAGCAGGTGTTCGAACGGACACGATGCGGACAGTAACGCAGAGGGGATGAATATTGTCGTCAGAGGACAAGGTAAAACTGGCCGGTTGAACCGGTGAGGTGATTAAGCGACGTCGGTGACAGTCCATAGGGAGGGCTGAGGCCCGTTACTCCTGTGTTGAATAAGGATCACTACTGTAAACAGGCACCTGCACTTCGTCAAAATATTTTATTACATTTACATTCAAAGTCTGCTTTTCGTGCTGCTCTTTTGAGCGATAGCGCTTAAGCGGGTACCCAGCATCTAAATAGCTGAGCACGGTCACATAATTTATTTTTTCGCAGACTAAAATAAATCCCGTCTTAACCATGGGTCAGGTAAAAGCCGCTAACCACTTTAGGGGTTTTGCTCACTCACCAGAATAACAGCACGTTCAATCCACGTTGAGGGTGAAAACCTGAAACCGGATACTCGCGCGGCTCATCTGTGTTACCGGGTCGCTGAAAATTGGATAAGGAGGGTAGCAAGTGACTATTGCTATTGTGATCGGCACGCACGGCTGGGCCGCGGAGCAGCTGATAAAAACAGCTGAAATGCTCCTTGGGGAACAGCAAAACGTTGGGTGGATTGATTTCGTACCCGGCGAAAATGCGGAAACCCTGATTGAGAAATATCAGGCGAGACTGACCGATTTAGACACCAGCAAAGGCGTCCTTTTCCTGGTCGATACCTGGGGAGGCAGTCCGTTTAATGCCGCCAGTCGTATCGTCGTGGATAAAGAGAATTATGAAGTCATTGCCGGGGTCAATATCCCGATGCTGGTCGAAGCCTTTATGGCTCGAGATGACGATCCAAGCTTTGATGAGCTGGTCGCCGTCGCTGTTGAGACCGGCCGCGAAGGCGTCCGGGCGTTAAAAGCGAAAGAGCCTGAACCTGCCGTGGCAGCGCCTGTTGCCGCCACGCCGGTAAAAGCCGCACCGGTGGCGCAGAAACCGATGGGGCCAAATGACTATATGAAGATTGGCCTGGCGAGGATCGATGACCGTCTGATCCACGGACAGGTGGCAACTCGCTGGACCAAAGAAACCAACGTAACCCGTATTATTGTGGTCAGTGACGAAGTTGCTGCCGACCATGTGCGTAAAACACTGCTGACTCAGGTTGCTCCGCCTGGCGTGACTGCCCACGTGGTAGATATCGCAAAAATGATCCGCGTGTGGAATAACCCGAAATATGGCGGCGACCGCGTAATGTTGCTGTTTACCAACCCTACCGATGTAGAACGTCTGGTTGAAGCAGGGGTTAAAATTCCGAGCGTCAATATTGGTGGCATGGCATTCCGTCAGGGTAAAACGCAGGTTAACAATGCCGTTTCCGTTGACGATAAGGATATTGCGGCTTTCAAGAAGCTGAATGAACGTGGCATTGAACTGGAAGTTCGTAAAGTATCCAGTGACCAGCGCCTGAAGATGATGGACCTGATAGCCAAAGTGGCTCAGTAAGTTTCACTTATTATTGCCTGATCTGTCAGGTTTAACTCAGTTCACGAATGTCAGAGGAGAAGTACAATGGAGATAACCACTCTTCAAATTGTGCTGATATTTATTATTGCCTGTATTGCAGGTATGGGATCTATTCTCGATGAATTTCAGTTCCACCGTCCACTTGTGGCGTGTACCTTAATTGGTGCTGTTTTAGGCGATATGAAAACCGGTATTATTATCGGGGGTACGCTGGAAATGATCGCCCTGGGTTGGATGAACATCGGTGCCGCCGTGGCTCCGGATGCCGCCCTCGCCTCTATTATTTCTACCATCCTGGTTATTGCCGGCGGACAAAGCGTAGGTGCCGGTATTGCTCTGGCAATTCCACTGGCCGCTGCGGGTCAGGTACTGACGATTATCGTTCGTACCATTACCGTTGCCTTCCAGCATGCTGCCGATAAAGCCGCCGAAAAAGGGAATCTGACCGCGATTTCCTGGATCCATGTCTCGGCACTGGTTCTGCAGGCGATGCGTATCGCTATCCCGGCCATCATCGTTGCAGTGTCAGTGGGCACCAGCGTCGTTCAGGGTCTGCTTGAATCGATCCCGGATGTGGTGACCAACGGCCTGAATATCGCCGGTGGTATGATCGTTGTCGTCGGTTATGCGATGGTGATCAACATGATGCGTGCGGGCTATCTGATGCCTTTCTTCTATCTCGGTTTCGTTACCGCGGCCTTCACCAACTTTAACCTGGTCGCGCTGGGTGTGATTGGTGTGGTGATGGCGGTGCTGTATATCCAGCTGGCACCGAAATATAACCGCGTGGCGGGTGGTCAGGCTTCCGGGCCAGTGACCAACGACCTTGATAACGAATTAGATTAGGGAAAGGGTGAGTAAAATGGTTGATACCACTACAACTACAACGACCTCAGCTCCGCTGAAAAAACTGACGCCAGGCGATGTGCGTGGTGTATTCCTGCGCTCTAACCTGTTCCAGGGTTCGTGGAACTTCGAACGTATGCAGGCGCTGGGTTTCTGTTACTCCATGGTTCCGGTGATCCGTCGCCTTTATCCTGAGAATAACGACGACCGTAAACAGGCAATCAAACGTCACCTGGAATTCTTCAACACCCACCCTTACGTTGCTGCACCGGTTCTGGGTGTGACCATGGCGATGGAAGAGCAGCGTGCGAACGGTGCCCCTATCGATGACGCCGCAATTAACGGCATCAAAGTGGGTCTGATGGGTCCTCTGGCTGGCGTAGGTGACCCGATTTTCTGGGGTACGGTGCGTCCGGTATTCGCGGCACTGGGTGCCGGTATTGCCATGAGCGGCAGCCTGCTGGGTCCATTGCTGTTCTTCGTGCTGTTTAACGTGGTGCGTTTGCTGGTGCGTTATTACGGCGTGGCGTATGGCTACCGTAAAGGTGTCGATATCGTTAGCGATATGGGCGGCGGCTTCCTGCAGAAACTGACCGAGGGGGCATCGATCCTGGGCCTGTTTGTGATGGGGGCGCTGGTCAACAAGTGGACGCACGTAAACGTACCGCTTGTTGTCTCGCGCATTACCGATCAGACCGGTAAAACCACCGTTACAACCGTGCAGTCGATTCTCGATCAGCTGATGCCGGGCTTAATCCCGTTATTACTGACCTTCGGCTGTATGTGGCTGCTGCGTCGTAAAGTGAACGCGCTGTGGATTATCATCGGCTTCTTCGTGATTGGGATTTTCGGCTACTGGATCGGGCTGTTAGGTCTGTAAGGTTTGCAGCCGGGGGAAACCCCGGCTTTTCAGAGACCAGCCGGCATCGCTTAGCCTGAACGATGCCGGCTGTTCTTTTAGGGGAAGATAAGATGTTACTCACTGATTACGTCATCGTGTTGTTTATCGCACTGTTTCTGGCTTATGCGATCTACGATGAATTCATAATGAACCGGCTGAAGGGCCCGACACAATTAAAGGTGCTGCTAAAGCGCCGCAACAAGCTCGATAGCCTGATTTTTGTTGGGCTGGTGGCTATTCTGATTTATCAGAACGTCAACAATCAGGGCCCGAGGATCACCACCACACTGCTGATGGCGTTGGCTTTCCTGTCGGTTTATCTGTTCTGGATCCGCCTGCCTAAGCTGCTGTTCAAACCCGAAGGGTTTTACTACGCCAATATCTTTATCGACTATCGGCGGATCAAAGCGATGAATCTGTCTGAAGACGGCATCCTGGTGATCGAACTTGAAAACCGTCGGTTGCTGATCCACGTCAGAAAACTGGATGACCTGGAAAGCATTTATCACTATATGGTGCAACAGCAGTAGCCACAGGGCTGCTGCTTACGACACGCCCTCACCCTCGGTATCGTCGTCAGTGGCTGGAGCCTCGACGACGGCTTCCTCAGCGGATGCCAGCGGCGCCACCGCCTCAACGCTCTTGCGCTGCCACAGTCGCAGAGTAAAGTCGGTTTCACAGTCAAACTGCGTGGTGGTAGCCAGCACGCCCCACACTTCCGGACGGGCACGCCAGGCAAACGGCGTCATCTGCAACAGAGCGCCGGACTCCTCGCTAGTCAGCTGCATTGGATAATTCAGTGAGTGCTGTTCGACCAGCTCAAAACCGGCCATCTCTTCTGGCGTCTCGTCATGTAACTTCACGTCCTGATAAATTAACGCCTTAAACTGGATCAGATGACGCGGGCCAGGGGTAACGGTCAGCACGTAGCCGCTCTCTTTCACCACGCGCGCCAGCTCTTCAGCTTTACACGGGGCATATATTCGCAGCACGACATCAAATTGCTGTCTGGCAAAAGGCAGACGGTGGCTGGAGGCGACGCAAAAGTCTACGTTGTGATAACGCCTGGCACCAAAGCGTACCGCCACTTTAGAGACGTCGAGGCCGAACACCGTACTCTCTCCTCTCGCCTGCAGCCTGCTGGCGACAGCATGGGTGTAGTAGCCCTCACCACAGCCAATATCTAATACTGACGATGAGTGCACAGGCAGGATCCGTTCGAAGATTTCGCACACCTTTTCCTGCAACGGCTGATAATGCCCGGCATCGAGAAACTCGCGGCGGGCCAGCATCATATCGGCACTGTCACCGGGCTGCTTAGAACGCTTGTGTTGTACCGGCAACAGGTTGATGTAGCCCTCCTTCGCCCGATCAAACTGGTGCTGATTTTCGCAGCGCAAACCCGTTGCCAGCGGCAGCAGGGGCAGATGACAAAGGGGGCAAAGGTAAGACATAACAACTCTCCATAAACGGTCCGGGCGGCAGTTTACCGGAAAGTGACGTTCAGCGGCAGACCTTATTGGCCGCAGAATGGAAAAAGCTCTGCCATTGCTGGCAGAGCTTTTGCATTCAGATTCGTGCCTGGATTACGCGCCACGCGGGCTGTAGCAGGCTCAGATCGAAAATTAGATAGCGGTGACGTTCACAGCAGCAGGGCCTTTCTGGCCGTCCTGAATTTCGAACTCAACGTTCTGGCCTTCAGCCAGAGTTTTGAAGCCATTACCCTGGATTGCAGAGAAGTGTACGAACACGTCTTTGCTGCCGTCTGCAGGGGTGATGAAACCAAAACCTTTAGACTCGTTGAACCACTTAACCTGACCTTTAATCTTTGCCATTTTGCAAATTCCTTAGAGTGTTTATTCGCCCGTGGGCTTTACGTACAGAAAAACCAGAAAAAGTTACTGCATGAGGCACGATATAAAAGCTCGGCAAGGAAGTGGTATTCAACGTCAACGTCTTTACTCAAAACTTCTTTACTGAAGATGCCATACATAAACAGAACTGTACCTCGTTTTACCCAAAAGCGTTATCACATATTCGTTTATTAATGGCAAGTCATTTTTAAACGGTGATAGAGATGTCGCACACTATTGAAACGGCTTAGGCACATATTGCACATTACGTATGGAGAGCTGAAACGTTTAACGCGAAACCTGTTAACCCCGGGTCTCATTCATGCTCAAAACATAGGGGTGTATCATAGCCTGCCGCTTTGCTTAAGTCTATTACCTATACCGCTATAGTGCAGAGTATAAGCTGAATTGATTGCATAAATGTGGCATAGCTTACTCAAAATTCTTCATTATCCTGATACGGTCAGAGGATAAACGTTTGGATGATCAACGGATGCAAAAAGAAGCTATTGGTACAATATGAATTTTAATTGCACCAAAATCAGGAAACTGTATTCCCGCCTGCCCCATTTAAACGCATCTTGTGGCATCAATTAATTGCCGGTCGTACCATCAGTCTATTTGCTTTATTAGACGCTGCTCTCATTTTAGCCAAATGTTAAATTAACCGTTTTAGGATTAATCCTGGGCAATATTATTCAGTGACTTTTTCGCACCTATTCGCCATGCCTGGAAGCGACTTTCATCCAATCCTGCTGCGCGCATCGCCTCTGACAGCACAATCGGCGGCTCATCCAGGGATTCGTCAGCCAGTTCAAAAACACCCCAGTGAATGGGGATGCTCAGCGGTGCGCCAAGTGATTGGTGCAGGGAAACGGCATGTTGGGGATCCATATGTTGACCGCGCATGAACCATTTTGGTGCATACGCGCCGACCGGTAAGGCGGCCAGATTGAACGGCCCCAGCCTGCGCGGGATTTCCAAAAGGTTTTCACTGTAGCCGCTGTCTCCGGTAAACCAGAAATTCAGTTCACCGGCCTGGATCACCCAACCGCACCATAATGAGCGATTGCGATCCCACGGCGTACGCATGCTCCAGTGACGCGCAGGCACAGCATGAACAGACATTCCCGCGACCTCTTTATTGCCCCACCAGTCGAGGGGCGTGACGTTCACCGCGCCCGACCTCTTAAACCAGCGTTCAAGCCCTAATGGCACCACAAATTCAACCTGCGGAAAACGCTTCAGGATTTTTTTGACGGTAGGCCTGTCGAGATGATCGTAATGGCTGTGAGAAATCAGCACGCAGTCCAGTGCAGGCAAATCGTCAATCTCGAGTGCCGTGGGGGTTTTACGTTCCGGGCCGAAGAAACTGACCGGAGAGGCTCTGCGCGATAATACCGGATCAATCAGCGTGTAGCGGCTGTTAACGCGCAACAACAGGCAGGCATGACCCAGCCACCAGATGGCATCGTCAATCCCCGTCAGGTCAGCGCGCTGCCACCAGCGTTGGGTGAAATGGTCGTAACCTTTAGCCGGCGGGAAAGGTAATCCCGCCGCCTTGCGATGTTTACGCCAGCGCTTCAGATCGCCATTCTGACGCAGCTCAGGCTCGGGATTGCGGAATCCGTCAGGCGTATGGTGCGATTTATCAGCATCGTACCAGGGATTTTTCCAGGCCATAGTCACGCTTCCTTGAGTGAATACTTAACGTTCAGGGATCAGTCGGGTGAAATCTTTGTTATCCGACTCGGTGCTGGCCGCTTTCTCTTTCCCGGCGACCGAATCGGTCAAACGGCGTAATAACACATTCTGACGCTTCTGCTCTTCCAGCAGGGCCTCAAGTAACTGGATCTGCTGGCTGGCCTTGACGCTGGCGCGATTGACAAAAAACCATGCAATCAGCCCGACGATCACCAGCGCTACGCTAAACCCCATCGATGCCAAGCCCATCGCGCCATTTGTTATTTCGTTCATACATGCCTCAAAAATGCGGGTGTTACTGCAATACTGACTGATGCAGACCTGCGAAGATTCTACCAGGTCAGACGCGAATTGATAGCCAGCTCACACAAATTTAAGAACCTTCGCGCAGTCGTTGTCCCAGGCTGTGTGTATCCTCAGCGCTAAGTACGTACAGGCTCGCACCTTACTGCTATGATAAACGCTGGCAGCGAGGTGGAAACGCCAGGATTGCTGTCTGACAAACAATAAAGGGGAATACATGAGATTTTTAATTCGCATCGTTGCGCTGCTGGTCATTATCTGGCTTGCCCTGTTAGTCACCGGTTACGGTGTTCTGACCGGAAGCACCAAAAATGTGGCTGGGTTGGGATTACAGTGTCAGTACATGACCGCGCGCGGCATGGTGACCGCACAGTACCTGCACACTGACAGCGGTGTTGTCGGCGTGACTGATTGCCCGTTGCTGAAGAAAAGCACCGAAGTCGTCGATAACTGAGTGAGTAAGGGCCAGAGAACTCTGGCCCTTTTGTCAGAACGGGTAGTCGTGAAAGCCCATCTGCTCTGAAAGCCGTTTTGCAGCACGATGCAGCATCGCCACATAGCTGCTTTTCTCTTCCTCAGAGAAACGAATGGTCGGGAAAGAGATACTCAGCCCGGCAATCACCACGCCAAAACGGTCAAAGACCGGTACCGCGATACACCGCAGCCCCTCTTCCTGCTCTTCATTATCTTCCCCAAACCCCTGCGACCGGACTTTCTCCAGCACCGGCAGAAGCGCTTCGGTGCTGCCGACCGTTCTCGGCGTGCTGCGGTTATAGATCACATCGGCCATGATGTCTTTCACTTCAGAGACGTCACGCCAGGCAAGTAGCACCTTGCCGATAGCCGTGCTGTATAACGGATTTCGGCGGCCAATGCGCGAATACATCCGCAGGTTATACAGGGAGTCAATTTTGTGAATATAGACAATGCTGTCTTCTTCCAGCGCGCCAAGATGGATGGTTTCTTTGGTCTGGCGAGAAATGTCACGCATCTGGATGTCCGCGCTACGGATCAAGTCGACATTTTGCAGCGCCTTGGCGCCCAGTTCGAACAGCTTTAAGGTCAGCGTATATTTTTCTGACTCGCCTTCCTGATCAACATAACCGAGGGATTTCATCGTTTGCAGAAAACGGTAAACGGTACTCTTCGACATCATTACGCGCTGTGAAAGCTCGGTAATGCCATGCTCACGATCCTCGCCCAGTGCCTGCAGGATACCGAAAACCTTCAACACCGATGAGACTGAATCCGGCTGTTTATCAACATCGCCATTCGCCATGACAGGACCTTATTTTTGTTTTATAAAAAATGGAACAGTATTTCTAGTATACGTTTTGCGGCCTGGCAGGTGCAATGCTCAGCGGGTAAATTGCCCTGACATATCTGCTGATAGTTTTCGCCGCGTAACAACCTGGAATAGTCAGTGAAAAATCATTAGCATAATGATATTCACTCTTCTGACTAATTTGGTCCATGCCGCAAACAACTCAACCCGACGGATTACCCATCCCGCAGCGCTACGGCGCGATAATGGCGATTGCCTTAGGCATCACCGTTGCTGTGCTTGATGGTGCCATTGCCAACGTGGCACTGCCGACCATCGCCCGCGAGCTGCACGCCAGCCCGGCAGAATCCATCTGGATTGTTAACGCCTATCAGCTGGCCATTATCATCTCGCTGCTGTCCCTGTCGTTCCTCGGCGATATTTTGGGCTACCGCCGTATCTATCAGGCCGGTCTGGTGCTGTTCACCTGCACCTCGCTGTTTTGCGCCCTTTCCAGTTCGCTGGAAATGCTGACGTTTGCCCGCGTTTTACAGGGCTTTGGTGGCGCCGCGTTAATGAGCGTCAACACCGCGTTGATTCGGATAATCTATCCGCAGCGCTTCCTCGGGCGCGGAATGGGCATCAACTCGCTGATCGTGGCCGTATCCACCGCTGCAGGACCCACCGTGGCGGCCGCGGTGCTTTCAGTTGCCTCGTGGAAATGGTTGTTCCTGATCAACGTGCCGGTCGGCCTGGCGGCGCTTTATCTCGCCTTCCGCTTCTTGCCGGATAATACGCAGAAATCGAAAGAGCAGCGCTTTGATATTCCCAGCGCAATTATGAATGCCCTGACCTTTGGCCTGTTGATTTCGGCTTTAAGCGGCTTCGCGCAGGGACAAAGTGGCAAGCTGGTCCTGACCGAGCTGGTGGCGCTGGTCATCGTGGGCTTTGTGTTTATTCGTCGTCAGTTGAAAATGCCCTTCCCACTATTGCCGGTTGATTTGCTGCGCATTCCCATCTTCTCGTTGTCGCTGGGCACCTCAGTCTGCTCTTTCTGCGCCCAGATGCTGGCGATGGTCTCACTGCCCTTCTTTATGCAAACCGTGTTACACCGTGGCGAAGTGGCCACCGGACTGTTACTGACTCCCTGGCCACTGGCTACTATGGTGATGGCTCCCATTGCTGGCCGACTGATTGAGCGTTATCACGCCGGTCTGCTGGGAGCGATTGGTCTGGCGATGTTCGCCAGCGGTCTGTTCTCGCTGGCGCTGCTGCCTGACTCTCCGTCAGATCTGAATATCATCTGGCGCATGGCGCTGTGCGGTGCAGGTTTTGGCTTATTCCAGTCACCGAATAATCACACGATTATTACTTCCGCTCCGCGTAACCGTAGCGGTGGCGCCAGCGGCATGCTGGGCACCGCACGCTTGCTAGGCCAGACCAGTGGTGCAGCGCTGGTCGCGCTGATGTTCAACCTGTTTGGTGGTCACGGTACCCATGCCTCTTTATTACTGGCTGGCAGCTTCGCAACGCTGGCTACCGTGGTGAGTGCGATGCGAATGACGCAGCCCGGCACCCCTAGCTGAGTGCTTTTCAGGCATAAAAAAACCGGGCAATGCCCGGTTTTTTCATTTCAGCTGTCGGTTATTTCAGGTACTGACCGCTGCGCAGCGCTTCAATGCGCTTATCCAGCGGTGGGTGAGACATAAACAGCTCACTCAGTGACTTCGACTTACCGTTGATGCAGAAGGCCATCATGGTGCTGGCTTCCTGCGGTTCATAGCTGGTTTTCAGACGTTGCAAGGCTGCAATCATCTTCTCACGACCAACCAGTCGCGCAGAGCCGGCATCGGCATGGTACTCACGGTGACGCGAGAACCACATGGTGATGATGCTGGCCACGATACCGAAGACCAGCTCCAGCACCATCGACACGGCGAAGTAGACCATTGGGTTGCCGTTATTGCCTTCGCCTTCATCACGGTTGCCGGACAGGAAGCCTGCGGCAACCTGCGCCAGAATGCGCGATATAAAGATTACGAAGGTGTTCACCACACCCTGAATCAGCGTCATGGTAACCATATCACCGTTAGCGATGTGGCTGATCTCGTGAGCCAGCACCGCTTCGGCTTCGTCACGGCTCATGTTCTGCAACAGGCCGGTAGAGACCGCCACCAGTGACGCATCACGACGGGCACCCGTCGCAAAGGCGTTGATATCCGGCGCATGATAGATAGCCACCTGCGGCATGGCGATACCCGCCTGCTGTGCCTGCTGAGCAATGGTCTGCATCAACCAGCGCTCGGTCTCATTGCGCGGTTGCTCAATAACCTCACCACCGACGGATCGCAACGCCATCCACTTCGACATCAGCAGTGAGACAAACGCACCGCCGAAGCCAAACAGACCCGCCATGATCATCAGGCCCTGTACACTGCTTGACTGGATCCCTGTCAGGCTGAGGATCAGCCCAAAGACCAACATAACGCCCAGGTTGGTCAGCAGGAAAAGCGCAATACGCATCATAGAATTTCATCTTCCTCAGTTAACAAATTCGCTTGTAGCGGATAACTATCCTATGGGCAAAGCAAAACATTTCAAGCACCCTTAATCTTTAAGTGTCTAAAAAGACATAACTTTACACTTTGAAGCATCTCGGGATGCATCAACAGGAAGAGTTAAGTGAAATGGCTTTGCCAGCAGGCGTAAATTAGCGACAGGCGAGAGGTATGGGATAAAAAAAGGGCGCAGACTAAGCTGCGCCCTTCGGGTTTATTTTGCTGCCGCTGGCGGCGTTTGTGCTTTTTCAAGCTGCGCCAGGTCGTTAGCAATATTGACCGTTTCGTCGAGGTACGGATCCGGTTCTTTATAGTCTTTCGGCAGATCGTCCAGCTTAGCCAGTGGCTTTTTGCCTTCCTGCTGCAGACGGGCGTTAATCCGCTCCAGACGCAGTGCATCATCCTCGTGGTTCTCTTTCTCACGCTCGGCGAGGTTAAGAGAGATGATATTGCGTTTGTCCTTCATTGCATTGAAGCGCGCGATATCTTTGATGATGTACTGGAACTCACGATCCTTGGCGATGCGATCCTGATGGTCCTGAATCAACTTCGGCTCAAGTGAGGTTAAATCACCTGACTTGGTGTAGCTGGCCGCATTGATGCTGTCCCATGGCAGGGCGTTATCTTCGAACTTCTCGCCGGTCTCAACCGCTTCCACGCCGGTTGGCATCAGCAGGTCAGGCGTCACGCCTTTACGCTGAGTACTGCCGCCGTTGATACGGTAGAACTTCTGGATGGTGTACTGGACAGAGCCCAGCGCCGGCCATTCAGGACGCAGCATCTGATCGTAGATCCGGTTCAGTGAACGGTACTGCTGCACGGTGCCTTTACCGAAGGTCGGCTCGCCAACAATCAGCGCGCGTCCGTAGTCCTGCATCGCAGCCGCAAAGATTTCTGAAGCCGAGGCACTGAAGCGGTCAACCAACACCACCAGCGGACCTTTGTAATAAACGATGCCATCGTTATCACTGTCTTCACGAACCTTGCCGTTGTTGTCACGAACCTGAACAACCGGGCCGCTTGGAATAAACAGACCAGACAGGGAAACCGCTTCGGTCAGTGCGCCACCGCCGTTGGTACGCAGGTCAATGACCACGCTATCCACGTTCAGCTTCTGCAATTTCTGCAGCTGCACTTTCACATCGTCAGTCAGGCCAACATAGAAACCAGGGATATCCAGCACGCCCACTTTCTTATTACCGACATTCTGCACGGTCATTTTGACCGCACGGTCTTCCAGACGGATTTTCTCACGCGTCAGGGAGACGATGCGGGTTTTGGTGCCCTTCCCGGCCGGTAACACTTCCAGGCGCACTTTGCTGCCCTTCGGTCCTTTGATCTGCGCGACCACATCATCAAGACGCCAGCCAATCACATCCACCATCGGTTTGCCAGGCTGAGCGACACCCACGATACGATCGCCAACGGTGATCGATTTGCTCTTGGCTGCCGGACCACCGGCGACCATCGAGTTAATCACCGTATAATCGTCATCCATTTGCAACACCGCACCGATACCTTCCAGAGAGAGGCTCATTTCGGTATTAAACTGCTCGGTGTTACGTGGAGAGAGATAGTTGGTATGCGGATCGATTTCGTGCGCGAACGCGGTCATCGCCAGCTGGAAGACGTCCTCGCTGTTGCTCTGCGCCAGACGGCGGATAGCAAACTGATAGCGCTTGGTCAGGACGTCGCGGATCTCTTTTTCATCTTTGCCGGTCAGCTTCAGGCTCAGCTCGTCATATTTGACTTTCGCATCCCACAGCTGATTCAGCTCCGCCGTGGTTTTTGGCCACGGCGACTTGCTCCGATCGATATCAATCGTATCGCTACCGGTGAAATTCATAGGCTTATTCAGCACGGACAATGCGTACTGATAGCGCTCAAAGCGGCGTTTCTGCGCCAGATTATACAGGTCGTAAAATACATCCAGCTTACCGCTCTTCAGCTCATCGCTTAAGGTGGTTTTTTTGCTGGCGTACTGTTCGATATCCGAGGTCAGCAGCAGGTTATGGCTGTAGTCCAGCAGATTCAGATAGCGTTCGAAAATCTTAACGGAAAAATCCTGATTAAGATCGAACTGGCGATAATGCGAGCGGGTAAAACGTGAGGTAACACGTTCACTGACTGTCGCATGCTGAGGTTCCTGATGCAGCTGAGGAATTTGATCGGCACGCGTAATGTTATCGGCGGCGAAAACGTTCCCTGCCAGCAGCAGTCCTGCGATCACAGTAGTTCTGAAAAAATTGTTCATGCCCTGATTGGCCTCCGTATCAGAACTGCAAGTGTTCTGCGCGTACTATCATTGCCAGGCCGGAAGCCAACTGTACCCGGACGCCATCTTTGGTAATTTCAAGAATGGTTGCGTCCATCGCACTTTTGCCCGCGGTGACTTTGATATTCTGGCCGACTTGCAGTGCTGCGGTATCGGTAACGGGTTTAGTGGGAGCTGGAGCTGCTGCTGGCTGACGCTCTGCGGAAGGTGCGCGCTCGGTGCTACGCTGAGGTTTGCTGCGAACCTGGCGTGGCTGCTCACCTTCGGCAGAAGGTTTACGCGCGGGTTTACGAGGACGGCGTGGTGCCCCCTCTTCTCCAGCTTCGCGTTTCTTCGCCTGTTGCTGCTCACGCTGTGCCTGAACACGCGCTTTTGCTTCTTCGAGTTGCTTACGGGCATGTTCTACATGCTGCTCGTCGAGGACGCCACAGTCGTTACCATCCAGATCAACGCGGACTGCACCGGCTTTGATGCCGTACAGGTAGCGCCAGCTGGACGTATAAAGACGGAGTGCGGAGCGGAGCTGAGTTTTACTCAGGCTCATTTCGCCCTGAACACGATCGACTAAATCCTGAAAGATGCCGACCTTAAGTGGTCGTGCTTCGCCTTCGGCGCTAAAGCATTTCGGGAAACGCTCGGCCAGAAAGGCAATGACTTCTTTACTACTATTCAACTTGGGTTGATTTTCCATGAAATTTCCTGATTACAACGGGTTTGCCAACCAGCGCAGGCATGAACAGGCGTCATTATAATGACCCCATCGGCAATTGCTACGTGATCCAGCGCTTTAGCTGCGTTTCATGTGAATAAATTTTTCCACATCAGACCCGGCAAGCACCTCACACAGCCCGTCAGTGAGGGTTTTTAACCCCGCTTCGTCTTCGCTGTCGAAGCGTTTATATTCGATACTATCGATGTCCAGCACGCCAATTGTCTGGCCGTTCACCACCAATGGCAGCACGATCTCAGCATTACTGGCCGCGTCACACGCGATGTGACCCGGGAAAGCATGGACATCATCCACGCGCTGAACCTGACTTTCAGCCACGGCCGTACCGCACACGCCGCGACCTACCGGAATACGCACACAGGCGATTTTTCCCTGGAAAGGTCCCAGAACCAGCGTGTCGGCTTCGGTCAACAGATAGAAACCTGCCCAGTTAACACCGTCAAGGCGCTCATATAACAGCGCACTGCAGTTACTCATTGCTGCCAGGAAACTTGTTTCTCCAGCGATAAGCGCGCGCAAATCACGGTTCAGGTCCGAATAAAACTCAGCTTTTGTCATTTTTTAACCATTGTGAAAACGTGTCATGAGGCCCATGATGACCCCTTGCTAAAATAAGCATTAAATGCCCAGACGGACAAGGTGAATCATTCCGTTAGTTAATATACCCTTAGTCAGTCCGAAGCCTTAAGCATGACCTTGACGTGTCATTATCGTTTTATGGCGAAAAAACTTAACCCTGCCCTGCACCTGCGCTGCCTGGGCCTGAGACGATCAGGATTATGAAAATACACGCCATTAGCCATGCTCTGCCTCAGGCACGTTATCAGCGTTGCCCCCAATGCGATACCCTTTTTTCCTTACCAGATGTGAAATCCAACCAGTCTGCGCACTGCCCTCGTTGCAATGCTCGCATTATGAATGGCCGTGACTGGTCGATGACCCGGCTGTGCGCGATGGCCGTCACCATGCTGCTATTAATGCCATTCGCCTACACTGAATCGCTGATGAGCATCCGCCTGCTGGGCACCAACATTTATGCCAGTCTGCTGGAAGGCATTACTCAGATGGCGCAGCAAGGCAATGTCATTACCGCCTCGATGGTGGCGTTTTGCACCATTGGTGCCCCCGCGACGCTGGTTGGATCTATTGCTTATCTCTATTTTGGCCAAAAATTGGGCATGAACCTGCGTCCGGTATTATTGATGCTCGATCGGCTTAAAGAGTGGGTGATGCTGGATATCTATCTGGTGGGGATTGCCGTTGCGTCAATTAAAGTGCAGGACTATGCGGCGATTACGCCTGGCACCGGGCTGATTGCGTTTATTTCGCTGACGCTGCTAAGCCTGGTGACCTTGATTCATTTGAACGTTGAGCAGCTCTGGCACCGCTTTTATCCGCAGCCTCACCCTAATGTTGCCCGGGAAAAGTTACAGGTTTGTCTGAGCTGCCACCACACCGGTGTTGCCGATGCCCGGGGCCGTTGCCCACGCTGCCACACGCCGCTCTATTTCCGTCGTCACTTCAGCTTGCAAAAATCATGGGCCGCATTGATTGCCTCTATTGTGCTGCTGATCCCGGCCAATCTGCTGCCAATTTCCATCATTTATCTCACCGGTTCCCGCCAGGAAGACACCATCCTTTCCGGCATTATGTCGCTGGGTTCCGGCAACATTCCGGTGGCCATCGTGGTGTTTGTGGCCAGTATTCTGGTGCCGTTTACCAAAATTATCGTGCTACTGACGCTGCTACTCAGCATTCACTTTAAGTGTGAACAGGGGCTGAAAACCCGCGTCCGCCTGCTTCGGGTGGTTACCTGGGTAGGACGCTGGTCTATGCTGGATCTGTTTGTTATTTCGTTAACCATGTCGTTGGTCAATCGCGACCAGCTTCTCTCTTTCAACATGGGACCGGCAGCTTTCTTTTTTGGCTCGTCAGTCATACTCACTATTCTTGCCGTTGAGTGGCTGGATAGCCGTTTATTATGGGATGCACATGCAACAGGAAACGCCGACTACACCGACTAACGCGCGCATTACCAGCCGGCGGAAAATTTCGCCGTTCTGGTTATTGCCGTTTATTGCGCTGCTGATTGCGGGCTGGCTTATCTGGTCAAATTATCAGGAGCGCGGGACCACCGTCACTATTGATTTCGCCACGGCGGACGGCATTGTGCCGGGCAGAACGCCGGTCCGTTATCAGGGTGTTGAAGTCGGTCTGGTGCAGGGCATCAGCATGACGGACGATCTGCGCACCATCAAAATCAAGGCCAGCATCAAAAGCGACATGAAAGATGCGTTACGCGACCAGACCCAGTTTTGGCTGGTGACGCCGAAAGCCTCGCTGGCGGGGGTTTCAGGCCTTGATGCGCTGGTCGGCGGTAACTACATCGGCATGATGCCGGGTAAAGGTCAGCCGAAAGAAAACTTTGTCGCGCTGGATACTCAGCCGAAATACCGCGTCAATACCGGCGAGATGCTGATCCATCTGCATACGCCCGATCTTGGCTCGTTAAATACCGGCTCGCTGGTGTATTACCGTAAAATTCCCGTTGGCCGTGTTTACGACTACAGCATCAATCCCGGTAATAAAGGCGTGACGGTGGATGTCCTGATTGACCGTCGCTTCACCAATTTGCTGAAAAAAGACAGCCGCTTTTGGAACGTATCAGGCGTTAAGGCCGATGTCGGTCTGAATGGCGTGAAGGTGCAGCTGGAAAGCGTGGCGGCGTTGGTGAACGGCGCTATCGCCTTCGATTCGCCGGCCCAGTCGGAACCGGCGAAGTCCGAAGACAACTACGATCTTTATCCTGATTTAGCGCACAGTCACCGTGGGGTGATCATCAGCCTTGATCTGCCGAGCGGCAAGAATCTCAAGGCCAACAGCACCCCGCTGATGTATCAGGGTCTTGAAGTGGGCACCCTGACTGCGATGACCTTACAGCCAGGCGGCAAGGTGACCGGTGAATTGACCATCGATCCTTCAGTTACCGGCCTGATGCGTAGCGGCACCCGCATTGAGATGCGCAGCCCGAAAATCAGCCTGAATGACACCAGCTTAAGCAGCTTACTGACCGGCAACACCCTGGAGCTGATCCCCGGAGAAGGCGCGCCGCAGGATCATTATCAGGTACTGGAAAGCAATGAAGCACTGCTGCAACAGCCTAACTCGCTGGAATTGAAGTTGACTGCTCCGGAGAGCTACGGCATCGACGCGGGCCAGCCAATCATGCTGCATGGCATGCAAATTGGTCAGGTGGTTAACCGCTCGCTGAACGAGCAAGGCGTTAACTTCGTTATCGCCATCGCGGGCAACTACCGCGAGCTGGTCCACGGTGACAGTAAATTCATTATCAACAGCCGGCTGGATGTGAAGCTGGGTATTGATGGCATGGAAGTGCTGGGTGCCAGCGCCAGTGAGTGGGTTGATGGCGGCATTCGTCTCGATCCCGGCAGCAAGGGTGCGGTGAAGCAGAATTACCCGCTCTACGCCAATGCGGAGAAAGCGGCAGAAGGCATCACCTCAAACCAGTTGCCTACGACTCTGACGCTGACCGCGAAAAGCCTGCCGGATGTACAGGCCGGTTCGATTGTGTTGTATCGCAAGTTCCAGGTCGGCGAAATTGTTGAGGTGATCCCGAAAGCCAATGAGTTTGACGTTCGGGTGCATATCAAACAGGAATACCGCAAGCTGCTGACCGAGAACAGCGTGTTCTGGTCAGAAGGCGGTGCTCGCGTGCAGCTGAACGGCAGCGGCTTAACGGTTCAGGCTTCCCCGCTTAACCGCGTGTTAAAAGGTGCGATCAGCTTTGATAACCTGACCGGCGCCGGCGCCGGGCTGACCAGTAAAGATAAGCGGGTGCTGTATAATTCTGAGACCGCTGCACGTGCGGTAGGTAGCCAGATCACCCTGCATACTTACGATGCCACCAAACTTTCTGCCGGCATGCCGATCCGCTATCTGGGCATTACCATCGGCCAGATCGAAGACCTGGCGTTGAATCAGGAAAAAAATGAGGTTGTCGCCAAAGGCGTGCTGTATCCGCAGTATGTGGATGACTTCGCCCGCATTGGCAGCCGCTTCTCGGTCGTTTCGCCGGAAATATCGGCGGCAGGTGTCAATCATCTGGAAACCCTGTTGCAGCCGTACATCAACGTCGATCCGGGCAAAGGCCGCGCTCAACGCAGTTTCGAACTGCAGGAATCGACCATTACTGACGCGCGCTATCTGGATGGCCTGAACGTGGTGATGGATGCGCCTGAAGGCGGTTCCGTTTCCGTCGGTACGCCGGTGCTGTTCCGTGGCATTGAGGTCGGTACGGTCACCGGCACGTCGTTGGGCGCCATGGCTGATCGCGTCCAGATCACCCTGCGCATCAGCAAGAAGTACCAGCATCTGGTACGTAACAACTCGGTGTTCTGGCTGGCTTCCGGCTATAACCTGAAATTCGGTCTGATTGGTGGCGTAGTGAAAACCGGCACCTTCCAGCAGTTTATTCAGGGCGGGATTGCCTTCGCCACGCCGCCAACCATTCCGTTAGCGCCGCAGGCCACTTCCGGCAAGCACTATCTGCTGGAAGACGAAGAGCCCAAAGACTGGCGTAAATGGGGGACCGCGCTCCCTGCGAAATAACCTGAACGGGCAGCCTGGAGCTGCCCGTTTTTTTTCAGCTGTCAGGATGTGATAAACTCGCCCCACTTATTTCCAGCGGAATTTTTCAGTGTCCTCTTCCTCACGCGTGTACTTCCCCGACTCCTTCTTAAACCAGATGCGCGAATTGCTGCCAGATGTCGCAGAATTCGAGCGTTTTATCGCTATCAGTCAGCAGCCGTTACGCCGCAGCCTGCGGGTGAACACGCTCAAAATCAGCGTCGCTGATTTTCTGGCATTGGTTGCCCCATATCAGTGGCAACTGACGCCGATCCCATGGTGTGAAGAAGGGTTCTGGATTTCCCGTGACGATGCTGACACGCTACCGCTGGGCAGTACCGCTGAGCATCTCTCTGGCCTGTTCTATATTCAGGAAGCCAGCTCAATGCTGCCGGTCAGCGCCTTATTTGCCGGCTGTCCGACGCCTGAAACGGTGATGGATGTCGCCGCCGCGCCAGGCTCCAAAACCACGCAGATCGCAGCTAAGATGGGCAACCAGGGCGGCATTCTTGCCAACGAATACTCTGCCAGTCGGGTGAAGGTGCTGCATGCCAATCTCAGCCGCTGTGGCGTCAGCAACACGGCGATGACCCATTTCGATGGTCGGGTGTTTGGTGCCGCATTGCCGGAAATTTTTGACGCCATTCTACTGGACGCGCCGTGCTCGGGCGAAGGGGTGATCCGCAAGGATGCCGATGCGCTGCGCAACTGGTCCGTTGAAAGCACCGCAGAGATTGCGGCCACGCAGCATGACCTGATCGACAGTGCCTTTCATGCCCTGAAGCCCGGCGGCACGCTGATTTATTCCACCTGTACGCTTAATCGCGCTGAAAATCAGCAGGTGATCGCCTGGCTGCAGCAGCAATATCCGGGTGCGGTAGAGATTGAACCGCTGAACGATCTGTTCCCCGGCGCAGAGCAGGCCGTGACGCCAGAAGGATTCCTGCACGTCTTCCCTCAGATCTTTGACAGCGAAGGTTTCTTCGTTGCCCGCCTGCGTAAGCTGGAAAGCGTGCCGGCATTACCGACGCCCAATTACAAACTGGGTAAATTCCCGTTCTTCCCGGTAAAACGCAAAGAGCAGCAGGAAATTATCGCCGCCGCCGCCAAATCCGGCCTCAGCTGGGACAGCAAAGCGCATACCTTATGGGAGCGTGACAAAGAGATCTGGCTGTTCCCGTTAGCCATCGAGCCGCTGCTGGTCAGAGTGCGCTTCTCACGCATTGGTCTGAAGCTGGCTGAGACGTTCACTAAAGGCTATCGCTGGCAGCACGAAGCGGTGATTGCGCTGGCTGAGCCTGACGCTAAAAACCGTTTTGAGCTGACGTTAGCGGAAGCAGAAGAGTGGTATCGCGGGCGGGATATTTATCCGGAACGGGATCTGCCTGCGGATGAGTTGATCCTCACCTGTCAGCAGCAGCAGATTGGTCTGGCGAAGAAAGTCGGCAGCCGGATTAAGAACAACTATCCGCGCGAACTGGTGCGTGCTGGCAAGCTGTTTGCCTGATTACTGGATCTGCACCAACGTTAACCGGTTGCCATAAACGGCACCGGTATCAATGTAGTGTTGATTGTAGGCATCGAGCTGTCTCTGGACCGGCGTGTGACCAAAATAGAACGCATCGGCTCCTGAAATGGCCTGCCCTTTTCCCTTCTGTAATTGCTCAATGCGCTGGCGGCTCCAGACAACCTCATTGCCGTCAACTTCGCCGCCAAACGCATAATGATTTGCCGGATAATCGGCATGCGCAACCACCACGATGCGTTGGTCCAGCTGCACATGCATAATCAGCGGCAGCGTCCGGCAGTGATTGATCGCATGCTTAGCCGCGATCATCTCGACGCCTTTCAACTTATAGAACCAGTCACCGCCGTTAAACATCCACTGCTTATGCAATCCACTGGTCAGCGCGCTGAGTGCCATCTCTTCATGGTTGCCGCGCACGCTGCGAAACCAGGGTTCCTGCAGCAGCGCCAGACAGGCCGGACTGTCCGGGCCGCGATCGATTAAGTCACCGACGGAAATCAGTAAATCTTTCTCTGTATCAAATTGACGGGCTAGCAGTTGTTCATCCAGCAAGGTTCTGCAGCCATGCAAATCGCCTACCAGATAAATATGACGCCAGTTTTCACCGTTAAGATATTGGTACAGCATGATCCACCCTGAGCACATTTACTGGAAACATTGACAGTCCGTTTAGGAAATAACGTCTAGAGTATAGGCTATTCGGGGATTGGGATTTCGCACACTCATGAGCAATCGCAAACAGTTTTATATCACGCTGTCGTTAATTACGGCTGGGAGCCTGTTGATTATTGAGGTGTTAGCCCGGCTGGTGCATTTGATTATTGTGGGGTAATGCTGACAGCGTCAGACGCTCGGGGCTGGCACCCGGCTGACGCTGTAGCGGGCGGCACTATTTGGCTTTTAATGCGCGCGGGTTTTTGCTTAGTGAAGCTGACCAGTTGAACTCTTTAACTTCACTCTCTTTAGCCGAAGACGCCTTGCGCGGTTTCTTCGCTATCACGGCTTTGGTGGTCTCTTTTACCACACGATCCTTCATCACCAGGCGCTTGGCCTCTTTCTGAATTTCCTTTTCTTCTTTCTTACTTGGCACATGGCTCATTTTTAACGTCAGGGCCTTAACCTTTGCCGCCACCAGCTCCTTCTCTGCATCAGTAAACTGGTCTATCGAAATCTCTTTGTCGCTTTTCATCAAGTTGGCTCCAGGCCGAACGGTGGACGCGTCACTCGCGTATCGTTGTTGCCCACTGAGGGTAGAGTGTTGGCGCGGGATAAACAAGATAAAGGGTAAAAACCTGTGGCTTTGGCTGGATTGTGAGCTCAACAGGGTGTTTAGGTCCCCTGCAGACGAGACTTTCGACCTGTTCGCCGTCATCAAACGTTAAATATCATTATTTACGCTTACGGGGAATCCAGGCGCATTTACGCTGTCTGACCCTGCAGGATATTTCAGCGTCATCACCCGGGCCATCCGGGGGCTTTACCATAACGGAGTAAATTAATGACTGAGCAGGCGTCTTACACTATCGGCAAACTGAAAATCACCCGCCTGACTGAACAGATGTTCAGCGTACCGCAGGGGAAACTGTTCCCCACGTCGGGTGAAGAGTCGCCTGCTGAGCAAGCCGATACACCGGTGCATATGAGCGTGCACAGCTGGCTGGTTGAAACCCCCAACCGCATCATGCTGATCGATACCGCCACCGGTAATGGCAAAGATCGGCCTTTCAGTCCATTGTTCCACCAGCTCAATTCCCCGTGGATGGAGAATCTGACTGCCGCAGGCATCGATCCGGCGGATGTAGATTATGTGCTGCATACCCATCTGCATACCGATCATGTGGGCTGGAATACGGTGCCAAACGGTGATAGCTGGATACCCACCTTCCCCAACGCAACCTGGGTTTGTCCGCAGGCAGAAGTCACCTTTATGACCTCTCCAGCCGCAGCGGCCCGCAGAGTGGTGTTTGATGACAGCGTGCAGCCGATCATTGATGCACGCCGTCTGGTTACCCTGCCCGATGAAATCACCGAATATCTGCCCGGTATTGTCTTCTATCCAACGCCGGGACACAGCCCGGGACATATGAGCATCGCCTTTGTCACCGAAGGTGAAACGGCGATCTTTTTGGGCGACGTGATGCACTCAGCCCTTCAGGTTGCCCATCCGCAGTGGAACTCAATGTTCTGCGGCAACGGTCCACTGGCCGCCGAGTCTCGCCGCTGGCTGCTGGAATTTGCCGCAACTGAAAACGCGACGGTCTTTACCAGCCATTTCGATCGCACTTCTGCCGGACGCATAACCAAAGATAACGGCCGCTTTATCTGGACCTTTGTGTAGCGCATTCGTCGTTTAGCTTGCCATCTACGCTGTCAGCAATCGATAGCGCCAGCCGTTCAGCAGGATTTGGCAGGCGATAACCTCACAAGTATTCGCCTGATGACTTTCCAACGGTGAAAAGCTATTGTTTGAGGCTATCCTGTTGGAAAGTCGCATATAAGGCACACCTCCCACGATGACTATTTCGCTGCACACGCCCCTGATTTCTTCCCTCCCGCTGAGTCAGTTAAACCAGTGTAAGGTCTGGCTTAAAATGGAGTCGGCCCAACCGAGCGGCTCATTCAAACTGCGCAGCGCCAGCCACGCCTGCCAGTTTTATGCGGCGAAAGGTGCCAAAGGGTTTGTCAGTTCGTCAGGCGGTAATGCCGGCATTGCGGTAGCGCACAGTGGCCGACAGCTGAATATTCCGGTGACGGTGGTGGTACCTGAGACGACTTCTTCCCGCGCACGGCAGCTGATCCTGCAGGAAGGCGCCCAGCTGGTTGTGCAGGGCCGAAACTGGAGTGAGGCCAACGATCATGCCGTGTCATTAACGTCCGATACCAACGTCTATGTGCATCCATTTGATAACCCGCTGCTGTGGCAAGGCATCAGCACCCTGATCGATGAAGTGATTGAAGCTGGCGTGACCCCGGATGCTGTGGTGCTTTCGGTGGGTGGCGGCAGTTTGCTATCGGGTATTGCGCTGGGGCTGGAAAAACATCAGCTTAAAAACATTCCGATATACGCTGCGGAAACCTTCGGTACGGCCTCGCTGAATGCGTCGATGCAGGCAAAGAAATTGGTCCGTCTTGAACAGGTCAGCGGCATTGCCACAACGTTGGCCGCCAGCCAGGTTTGCGAGAATGCGTTTAACGTTAGCCAGCAGTTTGATGTGCGGAGTTTACTGGTGTCCGACGATGAGACGGTGGAAGCCTGCAAACTGTTCCTTAACGATCATCGGGTATTGGTTGAACCTGCGTGTGGCGCGTCTTTATCGTTGATGTATAAAAACCGGATCGGCTTCAAGCCTGAAGATAACGTGTTGGTGATTGTCTGTGGCGGAGCGTCGGTTACCTATGAAACGCTGATGCAATATCAGCCTGCCCGTTGATTCATCGATAAATGTGGACAAAAAATCATTCGGCGTAACGCTGAAATCATCCTTTATCAGCAGATTACGCCTTAATGTCTGACTTTCCGGTGGTCAGAAAATCGAATATTTTCAATACGCGCATTGAAAACGTGGGTCTTCTGGCCACTGCGAGTGTGCCTGATGACAAAGGCGGGTATATTTCGCAGAGTCAGAATACCGGGCAATCATTAATCTGCTGTTCACAACATTCGGATCGTTGTGCTGGATCAAATAGCCTTTAGCCCAATCATCGAACTGAGTGAGCAACTCCCCATCACGGGTGAGATTATAGCGCATCAATAGCGCGATATGGCGGTCATAGTCCAGTTTTACAGGCAGGCTAAGCGGGTTCCATAATCTTGAAATTGTCCCCGCCTCGTCGAGGACTAACGGGGTCATGTGCTGTCTTTCCACCGCGACAAGCGCCTGCTGGGTTTGTAAAGCGCCGGCCATATACGTGAACACCACCAGACCCGTGAGAAAAAGCATTACGCGCAGGCTCTTCTCTTTGAAAATAAGCCATTCACGTTTATTTGTTTGCACATTGATTTTCATTGCGTCGTCATGGGCCAAAAAAGCGACGCGCGGCGGTAAAATCAGGCTTAACAAAATGACCAACACCATGCCATGCGTAACCGATTGGTACAGGGGCAATTCGAGATTCATGTGGATAGCGATCGGTACCAGCAAGGCGACCCCACACCACCGGAGTCCTCCTTTTTGCCAAAGTGAAAACCCTATTCCCGCGATCATCATCAGCATGCCAAGCAGCGCAATTAGCCCTCCTTCAGACCAGGCATACAACAACTCATTATGGGGATGGATTAACGTCGCCGAGTTGAAGATGCCACTGCTGGCCAACGTTTGCCGGGAAAACTCTGCTTCAAAACGCCCATAGCCGACGCCCAACCATGGATGATGTTGAATCATTTCCCAGGTGGTTTTTAGAATGTACCACCGTTCCCGGGTTGAGTAGGTGGTATCCCTGGATAAGAAACGCTCCTGCATCGATGAAGCGCCGGCATTGCCAAAGCTTAACTGACTCCATACATCCAATATCAGGTGTTGTAATAAAAATGCCAGGGCGATCCCTGTCACCATCAGTAAACACTGGCGGGTTAATTTCCCCCTGTTTCCTCTGTTTAGCAGAAACATGAATATCAACATGGCAACAGAAACACCGGCGCCAATCCGCCCTCCTCTGCTTTGTAACAACACCAACATAAAAGGCAGAAAAATCATCGAAAAGTTGGCTAGCGTTGCCAGTAATTTATTTCTGTTGCCTAAAAACAGTTGATGAAACAGAAGGCAGGCTAAACCCGTTGCCAAAAATGAGGCCTGCACATTCGCCTGCTGAAAAATTCCCGACGGGCTGACACCATGATATTCCCCAAGATACGTGAATAAGGTGATCTGCAGCAGGCCAAACAGGGCTTGCAGTAGTGCCGCGCACCATAACAGGGTTAACCAATTACGCAGCCGCAGCGCCCTGGCCGGTAACCGACGCAGCAACCACAGAAAACCGAGCAGTCCCCACAATGCGGCTACATGAGACAAACTCTCTGCCTGGGCAATCCGCGAGGGCGACCAGAGGATCGGCAGAGACCATAAAATCGCGCCCAAAGGCAGCAATAATGGGACAAATGCCCGCAGGTCGCGGCGGTTGCTGTTTTTTCCTTCCCCGAGATGAAAAGCGCCCTCAGGCAACACCAGCGCCAGCCACATTGCGGCCAACGCCATTACTCCCCAGCATAAAATATTAAACGGCAGAGCCAAACCGCTGCCACTGTTATTAGGCAAATAAAACAGCAATCCCAAACAGAACCAGGCGATAAATAATACGTTCAGACCCAACAGCGCGCGCTGATATCCCTGCATCGTTTTATTCGTGGCGTTATTAATTATATTACGCAAAGTAAAAACCTCAGATGAAAATACCAGGTCAATATAATCAACCCGCCACTCAATAACCTTTAGAAACAGAACGAAATCTAAAAGCCCTTCCAACGTTAAGAGCGCTGCATCAACCCTTAACATCATAGGATGATGATTTTCTTGACTGTTATTGCTGTGTCATTATCATAACCGCGCTGGCGCTAAAATCACCGGTAGCAATAAGCTCACTTGCGACATTTGCATCACGTACCATTTCAAATTCCAGGGTAATATTCGAGGTGCCCGCCTGGAATGTTTCATCAATAGAGTCGGTTGGGCTGACAACTTTGCCATCATAAATAATTGCCACCCCTAAATTTGCGCTGGATGTGGACAATACCTGGTAGTTACTTACGTTTATCGGCGTATAAGAAAAACTGGTTTTAACGCTGATGGCGGCATTCCCGGTACAGGAAACAGGGACCGTTTTGCTGATATTACCACTGGCGTTGCTCATAGGTGACGTCGCAATATTCGCCCTGTCTGTCTGGGGAAACACCACAGAAAGATCCTGATCTCCGTTAATAGTGCAGATATCTGGCCTAACGGGAATCGGATGGGCATCCGCACACATAAAGTTGTATCTGTCTTCCCCGTAGGATATGCCAGTCGTGATATTGGTAAAAATAGCACAGGCACTGCTTCGTACCGGAACCGTAAAGCTTGGAATCTGACTAAACTGTCCGCTGACGTCCTGGACCGACACCCCTGAGGATATATGTACTGCATTCGTCCCCTTGAATGTGGCGTATGCCTCATTCAAGGTACAAACTCCGGATGGTGCACTTAAAGCGACGTTGCAAAGGACCATGGACATAACGTAATCGCCTTCTGGTAAATACCAGTCTGCATCGAAGGTGTTGGTGTTACGCCCAGTCTGAAACGTCTGCCCGGCCACAAATAAAGATGCGGGTGACACAGTATTCATCCTTGTGCAGTAAGCGTTTTCCTCAACCTGCATGACGCCGGTGCTTGTATCGCACCCTTGTTTTGATGCTTCTGGCCAGGGGAGCGCATAGCAATGCGATGTGGTGATTAGCAGTAAAACACCCACCCCCAAGCAAAACCGAAAAGTGTCCTTAAGAGGGAAGCTCAGGAAAGTCTTTCTGCCGGCCATGTTCGGGAATCGTAATCGTTTCATTTCTTTCTCCCACCAACCCTGACCATAGAAAGCTCGACGTAGCCCGGCACCGCTGATGCGCAGAGGCAAACCTGAGTTAACACTGATCGGATTGCTGCTCAGGACACTGCAACAGTTTAATGCCGCCCTGTCCGTTTAAAATTAAGCCTCGGTAGACGGAAAGTGATTTACGCATCTTCTTCACGTCAACCCCTGCGGCAGAATGTCCCCGTCGTTGCCTAAGCAAGGCGGGATTGAGGGTGTGAATTACTGATACTCTGCAACGAGTGTTCCACCGGAGGTAAATGCCTGCTCCGTCAGCTGCGCGCCGGGGGCGGTGACCAGTTGCGCTTGCAACACGGGTGGATTACTTAGCTGAATATCGATTTTGTTATTCAACTCCATCGGCACCCCCCCGTTCAATATCCTTACCCCTAACCCCGTGACGCTGGAGACCATAGCCTGCTGATCCCAGTCGGTGGGGGTGGCTTTCAGCATCATACTGACCGAATTGGCCGAGCTGCCGCAGTCCAGCGAGTAGCTGAGATTCTGCACATAGTCTCCACTGGAGACCTTGCTGACACTGACGTTGCCGAAGGGCACGTTGATCACTTGATTTTGATTGATGGTGCACGGAATATTGATCTGCACCAGATGACCTTTAAAAGCAAAGGCCACGCTGTCGCCATGAGAAACCGCCTGTGCAGGGATTGTGAAAAAAAACGGCAACGCGCAAAGCATTATCATCCCATCAATGACACGGAGTTTGGACATGCTACTCCCCTCTTTATCAGTTAAATGCCAGGGTCAGCGTGGCGCTGGCCGTCAGACGGGAATCATTGACCAGCGCCGTGCCGCTATCGACCACTAGCAGCATAGCTGTCAGAGTCGGTGGGCTGTTCATGTCCACCTGAAAAGCGGTGTTAACATCCTGAACAGCCCCGTTCACCAAAAGTTCGATAGCAAGGTCCTGAGTATTTTGCCCATTTAACAACGTTCCCAATAATTTATGACCATTGTAATTAACCGGGTCAGAATTCGTTGATAAACTCATTGTCGCCGTCCCTTGTGTTTCCCCCGTACAGGTAATGTCGCTGACCAACTTCTGGCTATATTCCCCTTTCAGCGTATTCACTCCCGCGGATGACTCATAATTGATATCGCCAAAATCGACATCAATCGTACCGCCCTGGTTAAAGGTGCAGGACGTGCTGGCGATGACCGAGCCAGAAACCCTAATATTCATGATCGATTCGCTCTGGCCGTCACGGAGACGACTGGCCTGTGCGACAGTTCCTGGCAACAGTGCCAGCGTACTCATTACCATCAGCACACCCGAGACAGTCATTAGTTTCATATTCTTTTTTCCTGGCCACTACGGATAGGACGCATCAATGGTGGCGACAGCGCTAAAATTTCCCGCGACCAGCCCCTGATGTGCGAGGGCATCCGGTTCCGCTTGCACGTAGGCCTTGAGGCTGATGATGGTGGTCCCGTCTTGCAGGGCAAATGCAGGCGTAAGTTGGTTAAGTGCAATTGGCTTGTCGTCCTGAGTTTCCATGCCAATCGCAATGCCGGCTGCGCCATCGCCATCAGCAACCAGCAGCCCAGGCAACGCCGTGCTTTCTTTGCCACTGAATGTCAAATTCACAGCCTTGCCCAGGGAGGTATCACAGTCCTTCAGCGATATCGAAAAGGGGACCCCTTTCGTACGGGTTTCCTGATACAACTGTTTCTCGATAATGGTCCCAAAATCCACAGACAGGGTATTATCGTTCACCTCCAGCGTGCAGGGTTCACTCACCAGCGCACCGCTTATCTGCACATTATTATCCATTGCGCTGACCTGCCTGATACTTAAACCAGCCAGTAAGCACATCATCCCAATGACCAGGGATCGCAATGATAAACCTGGGTTTATTTTGTTAGTCATAACTCACTTCGACATTACTTACCAGCCGGAATTCTCCGGCGGTCAGTGGGGCCGGTGTACGCACCGGTATTAAGCTGTATACCAGGTCATTGTCGCCTGGGGTGAGCAGCATGGGTTTGCTTCGCACGCCCGGTTGAACGGCAATACCCTGCGAATCGCGCAGTTTTAATGCGATTCCGGATATGCCCGATGCCTTCAATAACGACGGCATATCCGCATCCTTAACCCCACTAAATGCCAAAGTCACCTCGGGCTGAATTGCCCGTTGATTTTTGTGCTTTTCATCAATGTAGCGGCTGCAGTCACGGAGTTTCAGGTGGACGGGGACGGGTTGCCCCTCATCCCCCGGCTTCACCAGTTTTCGGCTGGAAATATCCCCCATTTCAATCAGCTGAAACGCCGATTCCATCCCCAGAAGACAGGCACCTTCCTGCAACGACCCATGGACTTCCAGTTCAGCATGCTCACCGTCGACCTGCCAGTTATCGCTTGCGCTGGCACCGGGCGTCATCCATGCCCAGGCAGCAACGATCAGCGCTGCCTGCAAACTGTTGAACTCTTTTACCTGTACCATCCTCTGCCTCCTGAGATGAGGGTTAAGCTTTCAATCAGCCCGCTTTCGTACTGCTGACGGAACAGCTTGCGCCACTGCAACTGAAGATCAGTTGCGGGCGGCCACCGAAGTCATTGATGTAGGTCAGCACGGGATGTGCGCCCAATGCCGATGCACTCCCCTGCAGCATGGTGCTGCTTTTAGGGGCCACCATCGCGGCTTTGAAACCCGCCAACTGTGCCGCTTTTTCTGAAGAGGCTGCACTTATGATGGTGACGTAGTAACCGGTCGGGTTGGTTAAACGGTAACGATCGCCTTCTTTTGTTAATGTCAGCTGTTTCTGTGGCAAATTAGTATCCCCACTATTGATAGCTAATGCTTCCGGACGATAAAACAGCTTAACCCGGGTCTGAAGCGCTATCTGTAAGGTATTTGGCTTGTTACTCTTCGGCGGAATTTCTCGCACGTTAAAGTAAAACAGCGATTCCCTGTCCTGTGGCAATTGCGACATCGCGCCGGTCAGTTGGACTTTTATCTGGCTTTTAGCGCCGGGTTCAACCCGCTGCAGTGGCGGCAGTGCGGTCAACGGGCTTTCAATTTTTTGCCCCTGTTCATTCTCCAACCAACTCTGCGCCAAGTAAGGTAAAGTCTTATTCTCATTAGAGATGCTCAGCGTTTGTGAGTGCTGACCGGCATTCAGGATCACCCGGGTTCTGTCCAGGGCAATAGCAGCCTGCGCGGATTGAGCGGCCAGTATTGCGGCTACGGTAATAGCGGCGGTGCGATAAAACGTTGTAAGTTTCATTGTCAGGTTTCCTCGGATTCCGGCCTTTGGCCGGTACTATTCTTCAGGGTCTGTAAGCTATTCACTTTTCACCTACAGCGTGTCTGTTCAAGGTTTCGTATCCATCCTTTGTCAGGCAAACCTCCATGCAGATATTACTTCCTGACATATCTCTATTTTCCACCCGCAACTGACGTGCCTTACGGGCAGACTTCTGCATTCGTGTATAAGAACGGGTTGTAACAGGATCTGGACCGGCTACCGGGTGATGCACGGTAATAACAGGATGTTTTCCAGATTTGTCGGTAACGGCGCAGGCAGTTGGATTTGACATTGCTTTTTACCGTCCCAGCTCACATCCATATCTGCACCCGGCTTAATGCCAGAAAGCCATATTTTGCCGTCATCCCCAACAATCCCCGTTTGGATCTTCGCTTTATTCATTACCGTCGCACCAAAGGGAGGCGAACTGCCGTCTGCGAGCTTAATAATTGCCATCGCCTTTTGGCCGGCTAATATGCCAAATTTGCGGTAACCGATAGCCCCTTCCGTCAGCGTGTCCTGAACCACTGAACGCGTTGCATCCACATCATCCGGCAGTTTATCCAGATCCACATTAACGCTGCTGCGGTAATAACTACTGATATTCGCCACCACCGCCTTACCAAACATATTGGTATTTGTCACCGCGCCGTAACCGCGGATGGGTACATTGCCAACGCCATCCGTATCCACCAGCATCCGGGTGCCGCCCATCACACCGGTTCGGTGCAATGCCGCGCCCTGGGCAGTAGCGGTCATGCCTCCCTGCATCGACAGGCCAACCGCGCTGTAATCGCTGCCACGGAAACTGGCATTTGCGCTGACTTCAGCAATGTCACCGTCATGCGTATAGTATCCGCTGCCGGTAAGGCGGCCATCGGTCGTCGCCCCTGTCGACAGGCTATAGCTATTGTTGCTGTCGATATTGTTGTGATAACTGGCACTGTGGCTACTGCTGCCGCCAAACTGCCCGCTGTAACTCATCGAACCGCCCGCCCCCCATGGCAGACTCAGGCCAAGAAACATGCCATCATCGTTTTTACCCTCCATTTTTGAGCGATAGGCCGACAGGCTTAAACTGATGTTTTTAAAACGCCCAAGGTCAAAACTGTTCGCCACTGAAGCATTCCAGGTATCGGTCGGTGTTCCATTCCAATAGGTCTGGTGGCTGTAGTTCAGATAGGCGCTCAAATTGAGATCACGGAACTGCTTATTGAGCGTGACGGTATAAGCTTCCTTACCGCCGCCCTCGCCCGTGTTGTGCTGCTCACGGGCAGTCAGGTATTGCGACATGCTCATAAAGTTACGTTCTGAGAACCGGTAACCAGCAAACGTCACCTGACTGTCATACTTGTCAAAACGTTTGGAATAGCTCAGACGATACGAACCACCATGTTTAGTCACTTCTCCTGGGAAAGTGGCCCGGGACTGCGTAACATCAAACGATAACGCCCCAAATGCCATCAGATCGCGACCGACCCCTGTCGCCAGCGCGTTATAGTCGCCGGCAGACATTCCGCCCCCGTACAATGACCAGCCATTGTTAACACCCCAGGAAAACTCGCCTGTGGCAAATGTCGGGCTCTGGGTGTGATGGCTGTAATCCGAGGGCTTACCCGCGGAGACTTTATAGCGAACCAAACCCGGACGAGTCAGATAGGGAATGCTGGCGGTATCAACCTGGAAGGTTTGTACCGTGCCGTCCTGTTCCTGAACCGTCACGTCTAATTTGCCGGCGACCGCATCATTCAGATCCTGAATACGAAACGGACCGGCGGCGACCGTGGTCTCATCAAGCACCCGGCCTTGCTGCCTGACGGTCACCTTGGCGTTGGTTTTCGCCACCCCGGTCACCTCCGGCGCATAGCCACGCAGATTTGGCGGTAGCTGACTGTCATCCGTGGTCATACTGACGCCAGTAAAACGAAAGCTGTCGAACATTGAGGAAGGCAGATAGTTCTCCCCAAGCACCAGTTTCGCCTTTAGCGAGGTAATCGCCCGATAGGCATAGTAACGGTCCCAGTTCAGGCTTTGTTGCGAACCGCTGCCCTGAACTGAACTCCGGTTATATTGCCCCTGCCAGTCGGCCCGCAGACGCCATGGCCCCGCGTTGACACCGGTCGTTCCATTACCGCTAATGGACTGTGACTGCCCACCCGAAGACTGGCGGGTGTTCATGGCATTGATACCGTAGTCAAACAGGATCCCCGGCACACCGTTATCCCAACGTGAAGGCGGATCCCAGTTTTCAGCGGTGTATTCCAGAAAAGCCTGCGGGACGTTCAGGTAAAGCGTGCCGGTGCCCAAATCAGCCCGGGCAATGATGCCCGGTAAGGAATGCATATCCAGGCACTGGCCATCATGCCACCAGGAAAGGTGACTCATTGTCCCTTCTTTCAGGCCAAACGTCGAAACCAACTCTTTGGTCAGGCAAGCCTGTGAGCCTTTAGGGTCATCGTCTGGAACCATAAAGGCAATGTTCCGCTCAGGCAGCTCCGCTTTATTGACTCTTACCGCAAGCTGATAATCTCCTGGCATCAAATAGCCTGCGCGTGCAAACTGGTTCAGATCGATACGACTACGATCCTTCACGTCCAGCACGTCGGTGTTAAACTGCACGTCACCGTCAGCGGCGTGCGCTATTTGTCCGGCAAGTAACGCCAGATAAATAGCCACCAGCGACCTTCGCAGTTTGAACATTGCCTCACCTTCCCATCAAAAATAATCAATTTTGAAACGGACAGCCGTGCGAAAATCTCCCGCCTGATACAGCGAATGATCGCTAACCACCCGTAAAAAGAAGTCCAGTTCCATACGACCGGAGGCCAGGGGCTCATAAGACATTGGCTGTCCTGGCACGGCCAGGTGACCCGAGCTGTCCGCAATCTCCAGGCCAATGCCCGTTGCACCGTCGATCCCAAATAAACCGTCATCCGGTTTGCCCTCAAACGTGACCTGAAATCGCGACGCGGCGGTTGTTCCCTGGTTCTGAGGTAGAAGGCGACAGTTCACCAAATGGATGGCAAACGGACGCGCCATTCCCACCCCGCCATGAAGGACTTCACTTACCGTGTCAGTACCGATTTCTACCGTTTGCTCCCGGTCGGCCACATCAATGGCGCAAGGAGTATCGAGGATGCTGCCATTCATACGGACAATGCCTTGTCCCTGCAGGCGCGCCGGGGCGCTGACTGAAAGCAGGCTTATCAGTATGAAAAGCAGTACCCGAAAGATGCACATCACTGTTACTCCGTCACAATGGTGTTGAGCTGTATCAGCCGTCTTGTCTGGACTACGACAGACGGCAGAACAGGGGACTTACCGGATACCTGTTCATCGGTATCCGGTAGCGTCGTCTTACTGGTAAGCTAAGGTAAAATCGGCAACGGAAGAGAATTCACCCGCGGTAGGTGCTGAAGCGCCGTCACCCTGAACATACGCGGAGAACAGCAGGTGGTTGGAGCCATCCTGCAGGGCTTGTGCATCGGTGGCTTTGCCCAGTGCAATGGCTTTGCCCGCACCATCGGTCAGCGCGATTGACGCACCGGTAGCGGTACCGGTAATACCCAGGTGATCTTTGTTAGTTGAGCTAGCTGCACCGCTAAAAGTTACGGTCACACCTTTAACTGTGCTCACCGCGCAGTTCTCAAGATCAATTTCGAAGTTTTTAGGCGTGGAGGTCCCATTGTTAGCCAGAGCAGCGCTGGAGATTTGACCCAACTTCACGCTCTGTCCATCGGAAGCATCGCTAATTGAGCACGGTGCATCAACAATTGAACCTACGAAGTTAATTTTCCCCTGCCCTTGATCTGCAGCATTCGCTGAACCAGCAATAATTACAGCGCCCATACCCAGTGCTAAAACGAATTTGTTCAGTTTCATGACTTCATTATTCCTTGCTATTTTAAATACCAGATGTTAATCATCAGGCGGATATAGATATCGGATACCTTATTGTCCAATCACGAATAAGCCACCTCTATCCGAAGGGGAATTTACAGAGTGAAACACCCCTTCGGTTAAATTAAGTTATCTCGCCCATGGCATAAATAAGTTAACACTGCCAAAACCACACCCTGAAAATAAATACTGCCCCTTCAGGGAACATACTCAAGCGATAAACACCTTGAATTTGATGGGTGCATTTTTCAATGAATCCCCCCATGACACAACTCATGTATTTATCATAAAAACCTCATTCCCCCACCTATACCCCACAACAAACATACCCATGATTTATAAGAATATTTATAAAAATGTGAAGTGCAGAAATGGCGTATGACATTCAAATGAGAAGTGATATGAGGAATGTGTAACCCGGAGGTTTGATATTTTTACTCAGAAATAGCCAATGCAGAATGTCATTGCGGTGGTCTCTCCATCCTTTTATGGATGAAGACGAGCTGATCAGAGCCTTTTTAAAGGCCAGAAATGTTGAATGAATGCCGAACCTGGATACACAAATTACGCCTATAGCAAAGCAGGGCAAACAGCTGAACGGGTATTGCCAGTTCATGGGATACAGGAGATCCAGGAGATACAGGCATTGAAAGAACATTCGCACTGCCCCTGCCAGGGTAATAGTGCGTTTCGCTAATAAAACGGAATGCCTACAGAGTGGGAATGGGGAAAGACATGAGCTGCGCAAAACGATTGAACGTCGGGTTACTGGTTAAAAAAATCCATAAAAAAAGACCGAAGACGATTCCTATCTTCGGTCCAGGGAAATGGCTCCTTGTGGGAGCCGTGCGCTAAAAGTTGGCATTTATGCAGGCTATGTCGCCTTGCCCTTTAAAAGGTAGTACAGGCGCGGGGATTTTCCAGCCAGTTGTAAACGGCTTGATATAAACTTGTTGGCTCTGTGATCATGGCGGCAGAAACAGGCAAACTGCCTTGCCAGGCGGCAAGACAGCGTATTGAAGTGAATCTCTGGCGTGACTTTTCCGCTTAGTTACACAGCTTCTGAGTGCGCTCGATAATCGGCGTCAGGCTCTTTTTCTGGCCCGGATGCTGTGGGTCGTCGCTCTGGATAATGCTGATGTTCTGCCCTTTCGCCTGCCCGCTCTTTACCAGATCGCTGGCGACATCGTTGATTGGGTATTGCGCCAGCGTGCTTGGATTGATAACAAACAGCGCATTGCCTTTTGCACAGGTCAACATCACTTCTTCGCGGTCGAAAGGCCAGGTATCCTTGCCCATTTCAAAACGACTTACGGTGATAATCTCCGCCGCCATGGCGCTGGAACAAAAACTCAGTGCAATCATCAGACTGGCCAATTTTTTCATGGTGGTGCAAACCCTCTCTGGATAACGCCTGCCGTGTGCAGGCGGTAGAAATAATCAGTATCAGGCCGGTTCAAGCGTGGCAAACACGCTAACCAGCAGCAAAACCAACGCCGAGAGCAACAGCTCAGCCAGCGTGGTCAGCAGAAATTTATGTTGGGCATTCTCACCGCTACGCTGAAATCGTGGCACCAGCCAGTAACGGTTAAACAGGGCGACCGCACACATTAACGCCACCAGCAGCGTCTTAATCAGCAGCAGCTGGCTGTAGAGCTGAAAGCTGGCCGGTGGCCAGCCCAGCAGCAAGAGCGCGTTGATCACGCCACTGATCACCACCAGCGCCACCGCCAGATGCCCGTAGCGTGAAAAGCGCATCAGGGTGCGGATCGCGTCATAGCGTGTCGCCATCTGCCGCGCGTCTTTCATCAGCAGGACTACCGGCAGCAATCCACCGGCCCAGAAGGCCGCCGAGAGCAGATGCACGGCCTGATTGGTGCGTTGCAGCACGCCCATCGCGCCATCCAGCATCGCGGCATGTCCGACAAAGGCCAGGCCCACCAGCTGCCCTACGCCACTCAGCAATAGAAGCTGCTGACGAATACGGCAATGAAGCACCAATGCCGCCACGCCCAGCAAGGCGGCGATCAGCTGCCATTGCCAGGCCTGTCCAAAACGGGTCTGCAATACCGCCAGCCAGACGTCCGTATTGGCGAGATCCTGCCAGCCATCACCCATCAGCCCGGTTTGGGCGGCAAGCAGCATAACGGCGGTAATCAACGCCGTTATCGCACTGCAGTTCAGTAACAGGCGAAAACGTCCCGCCAGATAGTATCGAAAACGGGCCGGCGCCATCAATGCGCTATACAGGCTGCCGCTTGCCAGCGACATCAGCGCGGCAAAGTGCAGCCAGCGGCAGAGTATATAGAAGGTGCTGAGGGACATCTTACTTCACGCTAAAGCTGTAATTCCCGTTGGTTTTATGTCCGTCTACCGAAAGCACATGCCAGTTCACCAGGTAATGACCTGAGGGCAACGGCTGCTGTAAGGGCGCAATCAGCTGGTTATGCTGTTGTGGCGCGCGCTCAGCTTTGGCGGTGGGGATCGCTTTCTGATTGCCGTCGAGGATCTCCACGCCGCTGAAAGCCGGTTCGATATCTTCAGAAAACGTCATCGTTAACGCCTGAGGAGAGGCTTCAACATTCGCATTCGCGGCGGGATACTGGCTCTTTAAATGAGCGTGTGCAGAAGCTTGCTGAGAGAAGGCGGCAGCGGTCAGCGCCAGAGCAAAAACCATAGAGAACTTACGCATAATAGTCGTATCATCCTGTCCTTGGCAGCCCGATAGCTGCGATGAGGCCGAAAGGATACCCCGCTTAAAATAATGTGTCGAGCCGATAACGGCGCTAAGCAGACCCAGGCTTGCGAAAGTGCACTAACTGCTATATTTTTGCCGCCGTAACAGGAGAAAGCTGATGACTCAAAATCTGGCCAACTGGCCGCAGGAAGAAAAAGATAAGGTTAACGTCGACCTGGCCGCTGCAGGTGTGGCGTTTAAAGAACGCTATAACATGCCGGTAATTGCCGAAATGGTTGAGCGCGAGCAGCCGGAAGCATTACGTGACTGGTTCCGTCAGCGTCTGACGCAATATCGCCAGGCTTCACTGAGCCTTTCGCGCTTACCTTACGAACCAAAACTAAAATAGCCGTCAATTTGACTTAATATCTCTTGTCTTTATTCACCGCTTCGGTTGTGATGATGGCCTCAATGAGACCTTGCTGGAGAGCTTATGTCTGTCTGGAGTATTGCTGCTGCTCAATCAGGTTCGCGACCGGGTGACATCACCTGGAACATTTCCCGCCACCTTGAATTCATTCTTCAGGCTGCATCCCATCACATCGATTTACTGATCTTCCCTGAACTTTCCCTCACCGGCTACGAACTCTCCCTGGTGCCCACTTTGGCGATGACCCTGGACGATCCATGCCTGCAGGTGTTTGCCGATGCCGCAACTGCCCATCAGATGTCGATTGTCATCGGCCTGCCGCTGGTTAACGGCGAGGATATTCTACTCAGCGCCGTGGCTTTCCTGCCGGACGGCACCAGGGTGGCCTACGGCAAGCGCAATCTCTTTGGTGATGAGAAGCTGTTCTTTACCGCGGGCGAAGGCGTACCGCTGTTTGGTTATCAGCGTCATCATGTCGCCATGGCGATCTGCGCGGATATCAGCGTGGAAGAGTTTGCCCGCGACGCGGCAAGACGTGGCGCCAATCTGTATGCCACTGGCGTACTGGTTTCGGAAAAGGGTTATCACAATGATTGTGAATACCTGGCGCGCTGGTCACGCGACTACAAAATGGCGGTGCTGATGGCCAACCATGCCCTGCCCACCGGCGGTTATCAAAGCGCGGGCAAGAGTGCGCTGTGGGACGAAAGCGGCAGACAGGTGGTCGCCGGCGGCGAAGGTGAGCAGTTAGTCATTGCCAGAAGAACGGGTAATGATTGGCAAGGAGAGGTGCATTCGTTACGCTACCCGCCAGTTTTTTAAAAGGGACGCATAATGTTACGCGTGATAGATACCGAAACCTGCGGTCTGCAGGGTGGAATTGTGGAAGTGGCGTCGGTCGATGTGATTGATGGCAAGATTGTCAATCCGATGAGTGATTTAATCTGCCCTGACCGGCCCATCAGCCCACATGCGATGGCGATTCATCGCATCACCGAAGCGATGGTCGCAGATAAGCCGCCTATCGAGCACGCCATCGGTCGTTATCACGGCAGTCCCTATTACGTCGCCCACAACGCCAGCTTTGACCGGCGGATGCTGCCAGAAATGCACGGAGAGTGGATTTGTACCATGACCCTGGCACGGGGATTATGGCCAGGCATCAAATACAGCAACCAGGCACTGCGCGAAACGCTGAAGCTGGAGGTCACCCCTCCGGCCGATCTTCACGCGCACCGGGCGCTGTATGACTGCTATGTCACTGCCGCCCTGCTGATCCGCATTATGGATTACTCCGGCTGGGATGCCGCCGAGATGATCCGCAGAATGCTGGTGAAAGGCTCAAGCACCACCTTCCCGTTTGGCAAATACCGTGGCAGTAAAATTGATGATGTGGCGAAACGCGATCCGGGATACCTCAAGTGGATGCTGAAAAATATCCCGGATCTTAAGCCCGATCTGCGCAGCGCGATGGAACGCGCATTGTCAGCTGAGGATTAGTTTGCGTTGACCGCGCTGAGCGTGTCCTGCGCCAGCGCGATCAGGAAGGTGTATTCCAGCGCCACCCCTTCGTAAGCCTTAAAGCGTCCTGATTTACCGCCGTGTCCTGAGTCCATATCGGTACAGATCATCAGCAGGTTATCATCCGTTTTCACCTCTCTCAGCTTCGCCACCCATTTTGCCGGTTCCCAGTACTGTACCTGGGAATCGTGCAGACCGGTGGTGATCAACAAATGCGGATAGGCCTGAGCAGTAACGCAATCATACGGGCTGTATTGACGAATGTAGCGGTAATACTGCTCTTCCGCCGGATTGCCCCACTCGTCATATTCCCCGGTGGTAAGTGGAATGGATTCATCGAGCATGGTGGTAACAACGTCGACAAACGGCACCTGCGCCACAACGCCATGGAATCGGTCAGGTGCCATATTGATCACCGCACCCATCAGCAGGCCACCGGCGCTGCCGCCCATTGCATAAAGCTTATCAGGATGACCGTATCCCTGAGCCACCAACGCATCGGTCAGATCGATGAAATCGTTGAAGGTATTCATTTTGTTTAACAGGCGGCCGTCGTCATACCACTGCTGCCCCAATTCTCCGCCCCCGCGAATATGCGTCAGGGCAAAGACGAATCCGCGATCCAGCAGGCTCAGGCGGCTGGCGCTGAAATCGGCATCCATGCTGCTGCCATAAGAGCCATAGCCGTACACCAGCAGCGGATTTTTGCCCGGCTGATAGTGGTCGCGGTGATAGACCAGAGAAACCGGCACTTCAACGCCATCACGGGCGGTGATCCAGTGACGTTCACTACGATAGTTGCTGCCATCGAAGCCCTTAACCTCAGCCTGTTTCAGCACCTTGCGCTCGCCACTGTCCAGATCCAGCTCAAAAAGTGTGTCCGGCGTGGTCATTGACGAGTAGCCATAGCGGATTTTGCTGGTCTCCGGGCTGGGATTGTAGGAAAGCCAGGTGACATAGGCCGGATCGTCAAAGGCGATGCCTGACTCTTTGCCGGTCAGCCAGTGGATCTGGCGCAGGCTGGTCAGCCCACCCTCACGTTCTTCGACCACCAGCCAGTCACGGAACAGGCTGAAATCTTCCAGCACCACGTCAGGCCGTGGCGGGATCAGCGTCTGCCACTTGTCTTCTGCAAAAGCAGCGGTCCGGTACAGACCGAAATTTTTGCCTTCACGATTCGAACGCACATAGAACTGCTGCTGGTAATGATCAACGCCATATTCGTGATCCTTGCGGCGCTGGCAGAACAGTTGCGGTTCGGCATTCGGGTCAGCGGCATCCAGCAGCAGAACTTCGCTGGTAGTGCTGCTGCTCAGGGAGATGAGGATATAGTCTTCCGAGGTGGTTTTGTGCACGCCGACGTAGAAGGTATCGTCCAGCTCTTCATACACCAGCTGGTCATCCTGCACTGGCGTTCCCAGCGTATGACGCCAGACCTGGTAAGGCAGCAGCGTCTGCTCATCCTTCTTCACGTAATACAGCGTACGGTTGTCGCTGGCCCAGGTCAGGCTGGAGGAGACATTTTCCAGCACATCTTCGTACCAGTCTCCGGTTTCCAGATTACAGAAGCGGATGCCGTACTGACGACGTGAGAGGAAATCTTCGGCCACCGCCATGGTTTTATTATCACCGGTGATGCCGACGCCACCGAGTGTATAAAAATCGCTGTCCTTCGCACGCAGGTTGCCGTCCAGCAACACGTCCCAGCGATCAGGCGTAGCGGTCTCTTCAGGCTGGCGCGTATAGATGGCGTATTCATTGCCCTCTTCATAACGGCTTTGGTAGCGGTAACCCTTTCTGACGTAAGGGACCGAGTGATCGCGCTGGGGAATGCGGTCAATAATCTCCTTCAGCACCGTCTCCTGCAGCGCCTGCTGCGACTGCATGATCTCTTTGCCATAGGCATTTTCGGCCTTCAGGTAGTCGAGGACCGCAGGATCTTCCCGCTTGTCATCGCGCAGCCAGTAATAATTATCGGTGCGGGTTTCTCCGTGGAGCGTCATATCAAAAGGAATTTTTTTGGCAATTGGTGGTTTATGCATGGTTCAGCCCCGTTGGATCAATCACATAGGCTAAGGGTGGCAGTTGTTATCAAGATTGCCAAGCGCAATGGCAGGAGATTGAAAAAATAGTGTGACGGGGTGACACAAGGGTCACCCCGAAAGCAGGATCAGGCGGTAAGCTTCAGCTTTTCGGCTTTAATATCTTCAGCCATGCTGTCGCGCACGTCCTGAGGGATTTTCAGTTCATCACCCAGCGCCTGAAGGTAGCTGCGCTCCATAAAGTGGTCGACGTCGATCGCCAGGTTGCTGAGGAAATAGACCTCCAGCGCCTCTTCTTCGTTTTTCACGTCCACGGCCAGTTTTTGTGGGTCCAGCGGCATATCAATCGCCTGCTGAATCAGCCGCTCGCCATCTGCGCCTAGCCCGGACTGATGGATATGCTCGTTAATGGCCTGTCGTTCCTGGGTATCAATATGCCCGTCGCTTTTCGCGGCGAAGACCAGCGCCTGCACCAGACGCTCGGCCCGGCGATCGACAGGTGACTGCTGCTGACCGAATTGCGGCTGATCCTGATGGGTTTCGCTCACCCGATCCTTATACTTTTTCCACAGTACGGCACCTGCTGCGGCGCTACCGCCGATGATCAGCGCATTTTTGCCATACTTGGTCAGCAGATTACGGGAGGATTTGCTGGCAATCAGCAAACCGGCCAGTCCACCAAGCGCGCCCGGTGCCAGCATTTTACTCAGGCCTTCACCACCGCCTTTGCCGTCTTTACTGCCTCCCAATACCGTTTGAATCTGTTGCAGCCAGTTACTCATTGCCTTTCCTTCTTCAGCGGAAAACAACCAGCATAGAGCGACTTGCGTCAAGAAGCGTCAAAGCAGGAAAAGCCTGGAAAACCTTCACGGTCAGCTGATGCTAAGCCGTCAGCTATACTTGCCCCACCAGTCGAACCTTCTGGTTCATAATGCTTCGCCAAAAGTGGCGGCTGAATCGACAGGATTTATTTTTTTTAAAGCACCAGCGTAAGGGAAAAATCATCATGAGATTCAATAATAATCCGCTGTTTATCAATACGGTTTTGCTTGGCGGCAGCACGGAAGAGAAGTTGAAGGCCGCCAGCCAGGCCGGGTTTGATCAGGTTGAGCTCTGGCGTCAGGACGTGGAGGCAGCCAGCGGCGATGCCAGTGATGTGGCCAGATTACTGGATAACCACGGCCTGGCCATGACGGATTACCAGGTGCTGCTGGATTTTGACGGCGCCCCAGACGATCAGCGAGAGAGTAAACGCCAGGAAGCCCTGCAGATGCTGGATACCGCCGTTGAACTGGGCGCAACAACCTTACTGACGCCTGCATCTACCCATCAGGGCTGCATTGCAGATCGGGAAGAGGAAGATATACGCTGGCTGGCCCGTCAGGCAGGCAAACGTGGCCTGCGCGTGGCCTTTGAAGCCATGGCATGGAGCACGCATATCAACAACACGGCCGCGGCCTGGCAACTGGTGCAAAAGGTCAATGAACCCAATCTTGGACTAGTGGTGGATGCGTTTCACATTTTCGTGCTGAACCGGACGGTGGACGATCTGGCGGGGATTCCGATGGATAAGATCTTCCTGGTCCAGCTGTCAGACCTGGTTACCCTTCCCAACCACGATCGTCTGGTGGATGTGGCACGCCATCAGCGTTTATTGCCAGCCGAAGGAAATTTCCCGCTTTCATCCCTGGCTGACTATCTGCATCAGCAAGGCTATTCAGGCCCGATAGGACTGGAAGTGTTCAGCGATTGTTATCATCAACTGCCGCCGGCAGAGGTGGCCAACAAAGCGCTGCAGTCATTGAAAAAGGTATTATCCGGCGGCGATCGTTAACGGTAGCCGGTGAAGCAAGTCACTAACAGGGAAGAGTTAAAGCAAGGTTATATGGCGCAAAGGGGGAAAAATACCCTTCGCGCCACAGGCTGTGATGAAGAAAAAAGGATCAGGCAGCTTTAACGGTTCGTGTAGCCGATTTTGCTTTGGCCGCTTTACCCGTTACGGCTTCCGGCTCTTGCGCATCAGACTCTTCAGCCGGTTCTTCTGCTGCAGCTTCAGCAGTGTCTTGTTCAACGTTCGGTTCAGCATCATTGCCAGCGGCGGAGGACTCGCTCGCTTCAGGCATCTTGCTGGTACGCAGAATATGCTGCACGGCATCTTTATTTTCTGCGAGGAACATGCCCAGCGCTTCACGCTGCTCTTCTTCCATGCCCAGAGGTGCCACGCTCAACCAATCAGAAAAGGCCTCTGCCATATCGAGCATTTTATCGTACGCGTCGGCTTCTTTCTTACTGGCGAATGTCATCTTTTCCTCACCTTTTCTGACGACAACATATTTGATTTCAACAGGCATAATCCACACCTCAGTTAACTGTATTTTTATACAGTATATCAGACGTCTCTTTTTCGCTCAACCCTGGAAAGCGGATGTACGCGCAATCGTTTTCGTTTATACTTCGCGCGTTTTTTCCATCCAATCAGGTAGAGATTATGACCACTCTTGGTACCGCGCTGCGCCCTGCCGCAACCCGCGTAATGCTGTTAGGTTCAGGTGAACTGGGCAAAGAAGTGGCGCTGGAATGCCAGCGTCTTGGTGTTGAAGTGATTGCCGTCGATCGCTATGCCGATGCGCCTGCCATGCATGTGGCACACCGCAGTCATGTGATTAATATGCTGGATGGCGAGGCGTTAAAAGCGCTGGTTGCGCTGGAACGCCCGGATTATATCGTGCCGGAAATTGAAGCCATCGCCACCGATATGCTGATTGAGCTGGAAAAACAGGGTCAACACGTGGTGCCAACCGCCCGCGCTGCCCGCCTGACCATGAACCGTGAAGGCATCCGTCGCCTGGCGGCAGAAGAGCTGGCGTTACCTACCTCGACCTACCGCTTTGCCGACAGCCAGCAGGCGTTTAATCAGGCGGCTGATGAAATTGGCTTCCCGTGCATTGTGAAGCCGGTGATGAGCTCGTCAGGTAAAGGCCAGAGCTTTATCCGCGAAGCGTCACAGTTGGATGCCGCCTGGGAATACGCGCAGCAAGGCGGACGTGCCGGTGCAGGCCGGGTGATCGTTGAAGGTGTGGTGAAGTTTGATTTCGAAATCACCCTGCTGACCATCAGCGCGGTTGATGGCATTCACTTCTGCGCGCCGATTGGCCACCGTCAGGAAGATGGCGACTACCGTGAATCCTGGCAGCCGCAGCAGATGAGCGCCCTCGCGCTACAACGTGCTGAGCAGATTGCCGAAGAAGTGGTTAAGGCACTGGGCGGCCACGGCCTGTTTGGTGTTGAGCTGTTTGTCTGTGGTGATGAGGTGGTGTTCAGCGAAGTTTCCCCTCGCCCACACGACACCGGCATGGTGACGCTGATTTCTCAGGACCTGTCCGAATTTGCCCTGCACGTGCGTGCCTTCCTCGGTCTGCCGATCGGGGGCATTCGTCAGTACGGCGCCGCCGCATCTGCGGTGATCCTGCCGGAACTGGACAGCGATAACGTGCAGTTTGCCAATCTGGGTGGCGTGCTGGGCGCCGGTCTGCAGGTTCGTCTGTTCGGCAAACCGGAAGTCCGGGGTAAGCGCCGTCTGGGCGTGGCGCTGGCCACGGGCGAGAACATCGATGACGCGGTACAGCGCGCGATTGCCTGTGCAGCCGGTGTGAAAGTCAGCGGATAACCGCGCTTTCGTACCAACAAAAAAGGGATGGCCTGTGCCATCCCTTTTGTTTTATGCCTGATCTGACGTCTTATCGCGCGCCCGCTACCGCTTCTCTGGCCAGCTGGGTGATACGATCGTAATCCCTTGCTTCCAGCGCATCAGCCGGAACCAGCCAGGAACCACCAATACAGAGCACGCTTTTCAGCGCCAGATAGTCACGGTAGTTCGCCGGCGAAATGCCGCCCGTCGGGCAGAAACGCACCTGAGGGAATGGGCCGCCAATCGCCTGCAGCGCCTTCACGCCACCGTTGGCTTCAGCCGGGAAGAATTTAAATTCACGCAGGCCATAATCCAGGCCGGTCATCAACTCCGACACCGTGCTGATGCCGGGAATTAACGGCACCGGGCCATCAACCGCTGCGCGTAACAGCGATTCGGTCACGCCAGGGCTGATTACAAACTGCGCACCGGCATCGGTCACTTCTTTCAGCTGCTGGACGTTAAGGACCGTGCCCGCACCCACAATGGCTTCCGGCACTTCGCGGATCATCGCTTTCAGGGCATCCATCGCGCAGGGTGTTCTCAGCGTGACTTCTAAAACTTTCACTCCGCCCGCCACCAGCGCTTTCGCCATTGGCACTGCGTGCTCAAGTTTGTTTACCACAATTACCGGCACCACAGGGCCAGTGGTCAGGATTTGCTCGGCGCTGGTCTTCCAGTTAGTCATCTTTCTGCTTCTCCAAAGCGACGCGCGCGGCGTCAGGACAGGAATACAGCCCCTACCATACAGGATTGCCCTTCCCTGCGTCCATGCGCTAACGCGGATTTTTAAAACTACGGTTCATTTTTCTTTACGACGCTTTTGCCCACGCCTGCGCAAAAAAAAAGCCCCGTAGCAGAGACGGGGCTTGAGAGCAGGCAGCGATGGGCGATTAGCCGATATCGTTCCAGGAACGGCCATCGCGGGTGATCATCGCCACAGAGGCAACCGGTCCCCAGGTTCCTGCCTGATAAGGCTTAGGCGCTTCGTTATCGCCAGCCCAGGCTTCCATGATGGAGTCGACCCACTTCCAGGCTTCTTCCACTTCATCACGGCGAACAAACAGAGCCTGAATACCGCGCATGGTCTCCAGCAACAGGCGCTCGTAAGCATCTGCCAGGTGAGACTGGTTGAAGGTTTCAGAGAAGCTTAAATCAAGCTTGGTGGTTTGCAGGTTGTGTTTGTGATCCAGACCCGGGACTTTGTTCAGAATCTGAATATCCACCCCTTCATCCGGCTGCAGACGAATGGTCAGTTTATTCTGCGGCAGTTCCTGCCAGGAATCTTTGAACAGGTTCAGTGCCGGGTTCTTAAAGTACACCACCACTTCAGAACATTTCACCGGCAGGCGCTTACCGGTACGCAGGTAGAACGGAACGCCCGCCCAGCGCCAGTCATCGATATCCACGCGGATCGAAACGAAGGTTTCGGTGCTGCTGGATTTGTTGGCATCTTCTTCTTCCAGATAGCCAGGCACTTTTTTGCCCTGCACAAAACCAGAGGTGTACTGACCGCGCACGGTTTTTTCGCGCACGTTGGTATGGTCGATGCGGCGCAGTGAACGCAGGACCTTCACTTTCTCATCGCGGATACGGTCTGCAGAAAGATCCGCAGGCGGTGACATGGCAATCATGGTCAGAACCTGCAGCAGGTGGTTCTGGATCATGTCACGCATCTGGCCGGCTTTGTCGAAGTAACCCCAGCGGCCTTCGATACCCACTTCTTCCGACACGGTAATCTGCACGTGATCGATAGTGCGGTTATCCCAGTTTGAAGCAAACAGGGAGTTGGCAAAGCGCAGTGCCAGCAGGTTGAGGACCGTTTCTTTGCCCAGATAGTGGTCAATACGGAACACCTGGTTCTCTTCGAAGTATTCACCGACCTGATCGTTGATCTCCTGAGAGGTTGCCAGAGAGGTGCCTAACGGCTTCTCCATCACCACACGCGCAGGCTGTGCATTGAGCTTGGCGGTGCCCAGACCTTTACAGATCGCACCAAAAGTTCCCGGCGGCATTGCGAAGTAGTTGATGGTGACGCGTTTCTTCTGGTCGAGCATTTTGCCCAGTTTGGCAAAGTGCGCAGCGTCATTCACATCAAGATTACAGAAATCGAGTCGATTGCTGAGCTTATCCCACAGCGCTTCGTCGATCTTCTCCTTCATAAAGGTTTCCAGCGCTTCACGCACTACCTTGGTGTAGGCTGCTTTATCCCAGTCTGCACGACCCACCCCGATAATGCGGGATTCTTCGTGGATCTGACCGGCTTTCTCCAGTTGATACAGGGAAGGCAACAGTTTCCGGCGCGCAAGGTCGCCTTTGGCACCGAAAATGACCAGATCGCATGCCTGGGCCGTTTGTGTAACCGCCATTATATTCTCCTCGTTGCAGGATAAGCCTGACCCGTATAATCCGTAAGCAGTCAGGCTCTTATTGTAATTTTCTTTCAATACAATGTACTGCTTTTGCCAGGTCCACGTAAACCTGGCAGCACGCCTCCAGCACAGAGTATGCAATTGTCTGAACTTTCCCGCGCAGTGAACGGGCAGTTTGTGCGTAATTTTTAAACTTTTTTGTTACTGCATTTACAACTGTGAAAGTTAGACACAGTTCAAAGTCTGATAAAAAAGGCAGGCCAGACGGACAATGCCGCTGCCCGAAGCCGATCGGCGCGCTGTATATTCTCTACAAATTGACATCGATTTCTCCTGTGATTGAAATCGTCAGAATGTATGAGTGGACGCCGTTATGAATATGCTGGAAAAAATCCAGGCTCACCTGGAACACCTTAGCAAATCCGAGCGCAAAGTGGCGGAGGTAATTCTTGCCGCCCCGGGCTCGGCCATCCATGCCAGCATCGCGCTTCTGGCCAGAGAAGCAGAAGTCAGTGAACCGACGGTGAACCGCTTTTGTCATCGCCTGCAAACCAAAGGTTTCCCCGACTTCAAACTCCAGCTGGCGCAAAGCCTGGCTAACGGCACGCCGTATGTCAGCCGCAATGTGGAAGAGCATGACAGCGTGGAAGCCTACTCCGCCAAAATTTTCGAGTCCGCGATGGCCGGGCTGGATCGCGTTCGCAACGGCCTGGACGCCACCGCCATTAACCGCGCGGTGGACCTGCTAACCCAGTCGAAAAAAATTGCTTTCTTTGGCCTCGGCGCGTCTGCTGCCGTGGCGCATGACGCGATGAATAAATTTTTTCGCTTCAATGTGCCTGTCATCTATTCCGATGATATTGTGATGCAGCGAATGTGTTGCATCAACAGCACGGAAGGCGATGTGGTGGTGTTAATCTCCCACACCGGCCGCACTAAAAACGTAGTCGAACTGGCTCAGCTTGCGCGGGAAAATGATGCTACCGTGCTGGCTATCACTTCGGCGGATTCACCACTGGCCCGTGAGGCCACGTTGGCGTTGGCGCTGGATGTCCCGGAAGACACGGATATTTATATGCCGATGGTCTCCCGGCTGGCACAACTGACATTAATAGATGTGCTCGCCACCGGTTTTACCCTGCGACGTGGCGCAAAGTTCCGCGACAATTTGAAGCGGGTCAAGGCGGCACTGAAAGAATCGAGATTTGATAAAGAAGACCCGTTAGTGGCCCTCTCTCGCCGTTAGCCGGTCCGCAATGGGTCGCTGTACCCGGCCCGATCCTATAAAATAGAGTGAACCTTTTCAGGGATTGCTCAGGCAACCTCCCTTTCAAAGTCAACGGAGTCATACATGTCCAGACGTCTAAGAAGAACCAAAATCGTAACGACCTTAGGCCCCGCTACCGACCGTGATAATAACCTCGAAAAAATCATCGCTGCGGGTGCCAACGTCGTTCGCCTGAACTTCTCACATGGCACCGCAGAAGATCATATTCTGCGTGCAAACAAAGTCCGCGAAATTGCCGCGAAGCTGGGACGCCACGTGGCGATCCTCGGCGATTTGCAGGGCCCGAAAATCCGTGTGTCCACCTTTAAAGAAGGCAAGGTCTTCTTAAGCGTAGGCGATCGTTTCCTGCTCGATGCCAGCCTGGGTAAAGGCGAAGGTGATAAAGAAAAAGTCGGCATCGATTATAAAGGTTTGCCGGCCGATGTGGTGCCAGGCGACCTGCTGCTGCTGGATGATGGCCGCGTGCAGTTGAAGGTGCTGGAAGTTCAGGGCATGAAAGTGTTTACCGAAGTCACCGTCGGCGGCCCGCTGTCCAACAATAAAGGCATTAACAAACTTGGCGGTGGCCTGTCGGCTGAAGCGCTGACCGAGAAAGACAAAGCGGACATTCTGATCGCCGCGAAAATCAATTGTGATTACCTCGCCGTTTCCTTCCCGCGCTGTGGTGAAGACCTGAATTACGCCCGCCGCCTGGCACGTGACGCTGGCTGCGATGCAAAAATCGTTTCGAAAGTAGAGCGTGCAGAAGCCGTCGCCTCACAGGAAGCGATGGATGACATTATCCTGGCCTCCGACGTGGTGATGGTTGCAAGGGGCGACCTGGGCGTTGAAATCGGTGATCCGGAGCTGGTCGGCATCCAGAAAGCGTTGATACGCCGTGCCCGTCAGTTGAACCGTTCAGTGATCACCGCGACCCAGATGATGGAGTCGATGATCACCAATCCAATGCCAACCCGCGCCGAAGTGATGGACGTGGCTAACGCCGTGCTGGACGGCACCGATGCGGTGATGCTTTCCGCTGAAACCGCCGCCGGACAGTATCCAGCGGAAACCGTCACCGCGATGGCAAAAGTGTGCCTGGGCGCAGAGAAAATCCCAAGCATCAACGTCTCCAAGCACCGTCTTGACGTGCAGTTCGATAACATCGAAGAAGCCATTGCGATGTCAGCGATGTATGCCGCTAACCACCTGCAGGGCGTGACCGCGATTATCACCATGACCGAATCCGGTCGCACCGCGCTGATGACCTCGCGTATCACGTCTGGCCTGCCTATCTTCGCCATGTCCCGTCATGAGCGTACGCTGAACCTCACCGCGCTATATCGTGGCGTGACGCCGGTCTTCTTTGACAGCAACAACGACGGTGTGGCGGCAGCGCACGACGCCACTAACCTGCTGCGTGATAAAGGCTTCCTGATGTCCGGCGATCTGGTGATCGTGACCCAGGGAGACGTAATGAGTACCACGGGTACGACCAACACCAGCCGCGTGCTTCGCGTAGAATAACCTTCCCCCAAGTTATTGAGCTGCAAGGCTCAATAACTTTTTCTTATCCCCCCGCCGCACGCCCCTTAGTCCTTTGACCGGCCTTTTGCAGCCCTTAACGGCCATTTTGTGATCTGCATCACACTTTTAACATTAACAATGCTTATAACACTCCTGTCACAATAATCCTATTGAATGATAATGATTACTATTTATAATCTCATCCTCAATAACAAACGGTGCTTTAACGCCACAAAACCACACAAACAGGAGTTATTTTAGTTAAGTTAAGCTAAAACCACTGGATTGCTGTGCCAATAGGGTTTTTACCACCCTGGAAAACCGTTAACAAATCTGAACTGACGCCATGCCGTCAGGCGCATAACGTCGTCCTTTTTTTGGGATGGCAGGGCTCACTACGTCTTTTTTTAAGGAATTGCTATGGTCTTACGTTCACAAACTCAGCCGGTGCCTCGCCTGCACCTGTCGTCAGAAACTGCTGGAGTCCAGGAGTACATTTTCAACGATCGGCAACTGGACTCGTGGGATCAGCAAACACAGGACGTGCTGACGTTGCTGACGAATACCATCGCCAACGTGGAAAAACCGTTCAGCGGTATTCTTCCTCATGAACTGGCGCCCAAATTTAACGCTGTCGATCTGAACTCCCCGCTGGGCAGCAACGAAGCGGCGCTGGAAGAGCTGAAGGAGCTCTATCTGCGTGATGCCGTCTGGTTCCACCATCCGAAATATGTTGCCCATCTGAACTGCCCGGTGGTGCTCCCTTCCCTGCTGGCCGAACAGATTATGGCGGCGGTTAACAGCTCGGTAGATACCTGGGATCAGAGCGCCGGCGGCACGTTGATCGAACAGAAAGTCATTGACTGGACCCTGAGCCGCATCGGCTTACCGCATCATTCTGACGGCATTTTCACCAGTGGCGGCACGCAGTCCAACCTGATGGCGATGCTGCTGGCGCGTGACAGCTGGTGTGCTGAACATCATCCGGGTCATTTGATCAAACATCAGGGGCTGCCGCACGATGCCAGCAAATGGCGCGTATTTACCTCGAAGCTGAGCCACTTCAGCATTCAGAAATCGATGGCGATCCTGGGTCTCGGCTACGACGCGGTGATCCCGGTGGATTACGACAATCACTACCGCATGGATGCGATGAAGCTGGAGCAGGAAATTCAGCGCTGCCATCAGGAAGGCCTGATCCCGATTGCCGTGGTCGCCACCAGCGGCACCACCGACTTTGGCAGCATCGATCCGCTGCAAACCATTTCGCATCTTTGCAAACATTACGGCCTGTGGATGCATGTGGATGCGGCCTACGGCTGTGGCTTACTGGTTTCTGAGCAGCATCGCCAGCGCCTGAACGGCATTGAGAAAGCCGATTCAGTGACGGTGGATTACCACAAATCGTTCTTCCAGACCGTCAGCTGTGGTGCCTTCTTCGTTCGCGACAAACAGCATCTGAGCCATGTGACACACCACGCTGACTACCTGAATCCGCTCAGCGCACAGCAGGAAGGCACGCCTAACCTGGTGAACAAAAGTATCCAGACCACCCGTCGTTTCGATGCGCTGAAGATGTGGATGACGCTGCGCATTATGGGCCCTGCCGCCCTGGGTGAAGCGTTCGATTCGATCATCGACCTGACGCAAACCGCGCACACCTTGTTGAGCGCTCATCCGGCCATTGACGTGCTGCATGCGCCGGAACTGACCACCCAAATCTTCCGCTATGTGCCGCGTCCCGGCATGAGCGAGGCCACCGTCGATGAGATCAACGCCAATATCCGTAAAGCGCTGTTCCGCTCCGGTAATGCCGTGATTGCTGGCACCAAAGTTGATGGCCGCCAGTACCTGAAATTTACCCTGTTGAACCCGACCACCACAGCCGCAGACCTGGAAGATGTTATCGCGCTGATCGTTCATTACGGTCGCGAACAGGTTCGCCATTCTGCGCTGAACGCGGCTAATCAGTGAGATCCCTACTATGACTACGATTTATGATTTTGTTGGTATCGGCATCGGCCCTTTCAACCTCGGTCTGGCCTGCCTGAGCGAACCGGTTGAAGGCCTGAACGGTGTGTTCCTCGACCAGAACCCTGGCTTTGACTGGCATACCGGCATGATGCTGGAAAGCGCCCATCTGCAAACGCCGTTTATGGCCGATCTGGTGACGCTGGCCGATCCGACCAGCCGTTACAGCCTGCTGAATTACATGAAGCAGAAAGGCAAGCTGTACTCTTTTTATATCCGGGAAGACTTTTTCCTGATGCGTAAAGAGTACAACCAGTATTGCCAGTGGGCCTGTTCGCAGCTGAGCAACTTGCGCTGGAACACCCGCGTGGAATACGTCAGCTATGACGACAGCCAGCAGTGCTATCGCATCCGTTCGGTGGATTCGCAAAGCGGAGAGCCGAAGGAGTGGTTGGCGCGCCATCTGGTACTGGGCACCGGTCCTGCGGCGTGGATGCCAGACTGCAGCCGTCCGTATCGCGAACGCTTTACGCACTCCAGTGAATACCTGGTGAATAAAGCGGCGTTGCAGAAGAAAAGCTCAATTACCGTATTGGGCAGCGGCCAGAGTGCGGCAGAGATCTATTACGACCTGCTGACGGATATCGACAGCCACGGCTACCAGCTGAACTGGGTGACGCGCGCCCCGCGCTTTTACCCGCTGGAGTACACCAAGCTGACGCTGGAGATGACCTCGCCAGAGTGGATCGACTACTTCCACGATCTACCGCCTGAGAAACGTGACGCGCTAAATGCACGCCATAAAAACCTCTATAAAGGCATCAACAGCAGTTTGATCAATGACATCTATGACCTGATGTATGTGAAGCAGCTGGATGGTGAGCTGAACGTCAACCTGTTCACCCATTCCGAACTGAAGGATATGCGCTGGCTGCCGGGCGGTGAGTTTGAGCTTTCCTTGCATCAGCAGGAGCAGGACCGGCCGTTTACCCGCCGGACGGAAGGTCTGGTGATGGCGACCGGGTATCACTACCGTCCGCCGATGTTTATTGAAGGCATTTCCAGCCGCTTACGCTGGGATGAAAAAGGCCGCTACGACGTGCAGCGCAACTACAGCATCGACCACAACAATCAGGTCTTTGTGCAGAACGCCGAGCTGCATACCCACGGATTTGTCACGCCAGACCTCGGCATGGCGTGCTACCGCAACTCCGTCTTACTGCGCGAACTGGCCGGCCGGGAAGTCTATCCGGTAGAACGCCAGATCGCTTTCCAGACCTTCCCGGCCAAATCGGAACGTTGATATGTCTCAAATACTGTTTAGCAAAGCCCGTCCGGCGGGCCAGTTCACCCTTCGTCCGATGCAGGCTGACGATGCGTCCTTAATCCACAGCTGGGTCACGCGTGATTATGCCCGCTTCTGGGGAATGCAGAGCGACAGCCAGGAACAGGTCGCCACCTTCTATCGCAACCTGACCGCCAACAATCCGCGTGCGGCGTTGATCGGCTGTTGTGATGACAAGCCGGTGTTCCTGATGGAGTTCTATCAGGCGGGTGAAGATGAAGTCGGCAAGTTCTATCCGGCGCAACCGGGCGACTACGGGATGCATATCCTGATCGCGCCGGCTAATCGTCCGGTGCGTCAGTTCAGCTGGCAGGTGTTCAGCGTGGTGATGGACTACATGTTCAGCCAGCCGGAGGTGCAGCGCGTGGTGGTCGAGCCTGATGTGCGCAATGACAAAATCCACCCGCTGAACAAGCGTGCCGGCTTCCGCTACCAACACACCATTGATATGGGCCACAAAACCGCCTGGCTGGCTTTCTGCCAGCGCGATGATTACCAACACGCTTTACTGCAGGAAACCCTGACTATGACTAATGACAACCCGCTTCTCTCAGGATCGCATCTGTCCGGTGACAACTGGTCGCTGGCAAACCGTATGCTGATCCGCAAAGCCATTGCCGAATTCGCCCATGAGAAAATCATCGCGCCAAGCGATCTGGGCAACGGTCGCTTCAGCCTGGCCGTTCCGGGCGGCGAAGCTGACTATCAGTTTAAGGCACGTCGGCTGGCGTTAGATCATTGGGAAATCGCCGCCGATTCCCTGGTCAAGCAGGAGAACGGACGTCCGCTGACGCTGGATGCGCTGCAATTTATCGTCGAGTTTAATCAGCAGATTGGCATTCCTCCGGCGATGCTGGCCACCTATATGGAAGAGATCACCAGCACGCTTTGCAGCAGCGTGTTCAAGCTGCAGAAGAACAATCCTGACAGCACCGCGCTGGTCAGTGCGGATTTCCAGACGGTGGAAGCCTCAATGACCGAAGGACATCCGTGCTTCGTGGCGAATAACGGCCGTATCGGCTTTGATGCGCGCGATTATCTGGCCTTTGCCCCCGAAGCGGCGACACCAATCAATCTGGTGTGGGTGGCGGTTCATCTGCGCAATGCGCATTTTTCCAGCCTGAGCGATCTGGAGTATGAGCAGCTGATGCGTGATGAGCTGGGTGATTCGATGATTAACGGCTTTAATCGCCAGCTGACCGAAAAAGGCCTGGCGACCGATGACTATCTGTTTATGCCGGTGCACCCATGGCAGTGGCAGAACAAACTGCTGACCGTCTTCGCGCCGGATATTGCCAATAACGACATCGTTTACCTCGGTACCGGCGACGATCACTATCAGGCCCAGCAGTCTATCCGCACCTTCTTCAACCGCAGCCAGCCGAACAAGCGCTATGTGAAAACCGCGCTGTCGGTGCTGAATATGGGCTTTATGCGCGGCCTTTCGCCGTATTACATGGCTACGACGCCGGCGATTAACGAATGGCTGGACGGTCTGGTGGCGAAGGATGAGTGGCTGCAACGCTGTGACTTCCGCATTCTGCGCGAGGTGGCTGCGGTCGGTTATCACAACCGTTATTACGAGAAGGCCATCACCGGCGACTCGGCGTATAAAAAAATGTTTGCCGCGCTGTGGCGTGACAACCCGGTTGCCCAGCTTCAGGTCAATCAACGTTTGATGACCATGGCGTCCTTCCTGCACGTCGATCAACATCAGAAAGCCCTGCTGCCGGCCCTGATTGCCGATTCAGGCTTGCCAGCGGATCAGTGGATCGCGCGCTATCTGACCTGCTACCTCAGCCCGCTGCTGCACTGCTTCTACCAGCACGATCTGGTGTTTATGCCGCACGGCGAAAACCTGATCCTGCTGCTGGAAAATAACGTGCCGGTCAGCGCCTATATGAAAGACATTGGCGAAGAGATTGCGGTGATGAACCCGGACGCGGTATTGCCTGAGAAGGTACAGCGTCTGGCGGTGGACGTGCCGGAAGAGCTGAAGCTGCTGTCGGTCTTTACCGACGTGTTCGACTGCATTTTCCGCTTTATCAGCGCCATTCTCGACGAATCCGGCACCCTGCCAGAAGAGAAATTCTGGCAGGCGGTGGCTAACTGCGTGAAAGAGTATCAGCAGGCGCATCCGCAGCTGGCCAGCAAGTTTGAGCGTTACGATATGTTCACGCCGGAGTTCACCCGCTCCTGCCTGAACCGCCTGCAGTTAGCGAACAATCAGCAGATGATTAACCTGGCCGATCCGGCGGAAAACCTCAAGTTTGCCGGCACGCTGGTTAACCCGATTGCGGCGTTTCGTTAAGGGTTGAGTGCGCCGGGTAAGGGCACCGTCAGGCGGTGAGCAACCTGACGCTGCGCCTTGCCCGAGATAATTCATCAATCCGGCAGTAAACTGGTGTATGTTGGCGCGGTCGCTTCGGTGACCGCGTCTTTTGTTTTTCTTATCCTTGCTGGAAGGAGCCAGAATGGCCTCATTTATTCCGGTGTCGAGCCTGACCCGCCGACATCTGATTTTCCCTCTCTCCCTGGTCCTGTTTGAGTTTGCCACCTACATCGCCCACGACATGATCCAGCCCGGCATGTTGCTGGTTACCAGCGAATTCAATGTTGGCCCTGAATGGGTCTCCGCTTCGCTAACCGCGTATCTGATCGGTGGCATCGTGCTGCAGTGGTTACTGGGCCCGCTTTCCGACAAGCTCGGCCGCCGTCCGGTGATGCTGTCGGGCGTGGCCTTCTTTATGTTGACTTGCTTCGCCACGCACTGGGTGCAGAGCATCGAGCAGTTTATCCTGCTGCGATTTTTACAGGGGATAAGCCTGTGCTTTATTGGCGCGGTGGGTTATGCCGCCATCCAGGAAGCCTTTGATGAGTCGCTGAGCGTGAAAATCATGGCGCTGATGGCCAACGTTGCACTGTTAGCCCCGCTGGCCGGGCCGCTGGCCGGCGCTGCGTTCCTCTCCGTCGGCGAATGGCGCACCATGTTCTGGCTGTTTGGTGGCGTCACGGCGGTGGCGCTGATTGGGCTGTGGCGCACCATGCCGGAAACCTCGGGGGATCGGAACACCTCACTGTCGCTGAAATCTCTCGCCAAAGGCTATTACGCTCTGCTGACTGACCGTCAGGTCATGAGTGGATCGCTGGCCATCGGCCTGGTCACCATTCCCTGCCTGGCCTGGGTTGCGCTTTCACCGGTGATCCTGATCCATGACGAAGGGTTAACCCGCATGGATTATGCGCTGTTGCAGCTGCCGGTCTTTGTGGCGATGATTGCCGGAAATCTGACGCTCGGTCGGCTTTCTGGCCGCATGGCGATTGAGCAGCCGCTGAAGCTGGGCGCCTGGCCGATTGTGATTGGTCTGGCGCTGGCTGCGCTGTGCACCTCCATTAACCCGCACAGCTATCTGTGGCTGACGGCTGGTCTGAGCCTGTATGGCTTTGGTACCGGGCTGGTGAATGCCGGATTGTATCGCCTGACGCTATTCTCCAGCACCGCCGGTAAAGGCAGCGTGGCGGCAATGTTGGGTATGGTCAGCATTGTGGTGTTTGCGCTGGGAATTGAGCTGGCGAAAAGCGCTTACTTCGGTGGCGGAAGCTTTATGTTCAGCGTGGTGAACCTGGCGTGTGGGCTGGCATGGTTGCTGCTGGTGCGTGCTTTCCTGCGTGAGCGCAAGCGCCGGACGAGCATCACTGCGGTGAACTGATACATCGTCTGAGCGTAATAAACAAAAAGAGCGGAGTGTTCATCACCCCGCTCTTTTTTTATGCTGCTCAAGCTTACTTTTTACCGTAGAGATCTTTGCGTTTATACGGCTCGATATCGCCCTCTTTACGCGTCTTCAACAGTTTCAGGATCCAGGTGTACTGCTCCGGATTCGGCCGCACCAGCATTTCCACTTCTTCGTTCATCCGGCGCGCCAGCGTATGATCATCGACATTGGCCAAATCATCCATCGGTTCACGCAGATAAATATCCATCTGATGGGTTTTGCTGTTATACACCGGGAACAACGGGATCACACGCGCGCGGCAGACCTTCATCAGGCGACCCACGGCGGGCAGCGTGGCTTTATAGGTGGCAAAGAAGTCGACAAACTCGCTCTGCTCCGGGCCGTGGTCTTGGTCCGGCAGATAATAGCCCCAGTAACCCTGACGGATCGAACTGATGAACGGCTTGATGCCGTCATTACGCGCGTGCATACGGCCACCAAAGCGGCGACGGATGGCATTCCACACGTAGTCCATCAGCGGATTGCGCTGGTTATGGAACATCGCCGCCATTTTCTGGCCCTGATAAGCCAGCACCATGGCCGGGATATCAACAGCCCAGCCGTGCGGCACCAGGAAGATCACGTTGCCACCCTGCTCACGGATATCGTCGATAATTTCCTGATTGTGCCAGTGGATGCGGCCGATCGCTTTGTCCGGGCGTAACGCCAGCTCGGCCATCATCGCCATTGACTGAGGCGCCGTGGCAAACATCTCATCAATGATCGCTTCCCGCTCTGCTTCAGGCACTTCGGGCATGCAATACAACAGATTAATCTGCGCGCGCCTTCTGGCGCTTTTGGCCATCTTCCCTGCCAGACGCCCCAGTGCGCCAAGCAACGGATCGCGCATCCCTGCAGGTAACCATGCCAGTCCGGCAAAGGCGCCAATGGTCAGCCAGTTGCCCCAATATTTCGGCAACAGAAAGGATTTCTGAAAGGTAGGAATGAACTCTATATTACTTTTTTTGCTGTTTTCCATGCACTCGCCTCAAACAATAACGGGCTAATGATAGTGCTGACGGGCAATTTTGCAATCCCCGCATCATTCCGTCGATAAAATGAAAAAGCCGGCGGGAGATCCCGTCGGCTTAAAGATGAACGATTGAACTGACTTATTTAAAGCGTAATTGCGGCATAACCTCACGCACCTGTTTCAGGTAATCGCTGCGATCTTTGCCACTCAGACCTTCCATCCGCGGCAATTTCGCCGTCAGTGGGTTAACCGCCTGGTTGTTGATCCAGATTTCAAAGTGCAGGTGCGGCCCGGTGGAACGCCCGGTGCTGCCGGACAGACCAATACGCTCGCCACGCTTCACTTTCTCGCCAGGTTTCACCAGCAGCTTCTGCATATGCATATAGCGGGTCATATACTGACGACCGTGGCGGATCGCCACATAGTTACCTGCACCGCCGCTACGCTTGGAGACGATCACTTCACCGTCGCCGACCGCCAGCACCGGCGTGCCAATCGGCAGGGCAAAATCGACGCCTTTATGCGGAGCAATACGGCCGGTCACCGGGTTAACGCGACGCGGATTAAAGTTGGACGACACGCGATACTGCTTAACGGTCGGGAAGCGCATAAAGCCTTGCGCCAGCCCGGAACCGGTGCGGTCATAGAACTTACCATCATTGGCGCGGATAGCGTAATAGTCTTTGCCGCCAGACTGCAAACGAACGCCGGAAAGTTGGCTTTGCTCGCTCTTGCCTTCCAGCATTTCGCGCGACATCAATACCGAGAATTTGTCGCCATTGCGCAATTTTCGGAAATCCATCTGCCACTGCAGCGCTTTAATTACCGCGCTGATTTCCCCGCTGGTAAGGCCAGCCTGTTTTGCACTGTTAACAAAACTGCCGTTCACCGTGCCCGACAGAACGGCATCTTTCCACTCGCCCTTCTGCACTTCAGAGGAGGATTTAAAGGTATCGCCAGAACGGTCATAGGTGCGGGTTTCGCGGCGGGAGGCTTCCCAGGTCAGACGTTGCAGCTGACCATCATCGGTCAGCGTCCAGCTCAGCTGTTGGCCCACACCGAGGTTGCGCAGATCCTTATCGACCTTAGCCAGTTGGTTGATATCACTCATATCAATACCATACTGATTTAAGACGCTGCTTAAGGTATCGCCGGAAGAAACGACATAGTCATGGGTGCCGGTTTCATTCGGCACATCCTCGTCTATCTCATCTTTTGGCACATCATCCTCTGGCGCGGGCGTGTCCTGATCGAGCGGTTCGCTGGCATCGGGCGTCACGGTGCGCAACTGGCTCTTGTCGAGGATAATGCTCTTAACGATAGGGTTAGTTTCACCGGTTTGATGATAAACAAATGGCCGCCAGACGGAGACGGCCAGTGTCACTACGGTGAGCGAACCCAGCATGATGCGGTGGGTTCGCGGTAAGGTGTTAAACGCCATGCTGACAGCGCGGGCAATCTGCTGCACTTATGAATTTCCTCTAGGCTCCTTTCAGGCAGCTCGTGTACTGGCTGGACAACTGTGAGAGGAATTTCACATAGCTGTCTCTGGCTACAGTAATGTCCGTTCCCAGCGGATCCAGCGTACCTGAACGGACGTTGGTGCCCCTGGCAACCGCATTTATCACGGCCGGCCTGAACTGTGGTTCAGCAAAGACGCAGACGGCCTTCTGCTCAACCAGCTCTGTTCGAATTTGATGTAATCGCTGGGCGCCCGGTTGGATCTCAGGATTGACGGTAAAATGACCTGTTGGGGTCAAACCGAAGTGTTTTTCAAAGTAGCTATAAGCATCGTGAAAAACGAAATACCCTTTACCTTTAACCGGCGCAAGCTGAGTTCCTATTTGCGTATCGGCTGATGCCAATTCATTCTCAAAATGTTTGAGGTTCGCGTCTAGTTTGTCTCTGCTTTGGGGCATAAGTTCCAATAATTTTGCATGGATTGCAACCGCCGATTGCCTTGCGATCTCTGGGGACATCCACAGGTGCATATTATACTCGCCGTGATGATGGTGATCCTCAGCCGCATCATGGCCCTGAGCGCTTCCCCCATGGGCATCTTCATCCTCTTCTCCACCCTTGATCAGCAGGGGTTTTACGCCCGGTAATTCGGCTAATTCTATTGATTTTTGGGCCGGTAATTGCGCGACCGCTTTCGGCATAAACGCTTCCATTTCTGGCCCTACCCAGACCACCAGATCCGCGCCCTGCAAGCGTTTAATATCGGATGGACGCAGAGCATAATCATGCTCGGAGGCACCGTCTGGCAACAGCACCTCGACTGGCGTAACGCCATCTGCGATCGCCGCCGCAATAAAGCCCAGAGGCTTAACAGAAGCCACAACGGCAGCATGGGCAGGCGCCGCAAGGGAGGCGGCTAAACCCAGCGCAGAAATGAGGGTAAAAAGCGGGGCTTTATTATGTAACATCATATTTCCATCCATCGTGAGAAGTCGATGGAGTGTGATATTATAACATTCTAAAACTTTGGCAACCTGTAATGATTATGTCCCCACTGATTAGTCTGGAAAAAGTGTCTGTCAGCTTTGGCACGCGTCAAGTGCTTTCCGACGTCTCGTTAACCCTGCAACCCGGTAAGATTTTGACCCTGCTTGGCCCGAATGGCGCAGGCAAGTCGACGCTTGTGCGCGTGGTGCTGGGCCTGATCCAACCGGACCAGGGCAAATTACTGCGCTCGTCTCAGTTACGTATTGGCTACGTGCCGCAAAAAATTCATCTGGATGCCACCCTGCCCCTCACCGTCGAGCGCTTTATGCTGTTGCGCGGCGGCGTCAAGCGCAGCGATATTCTGCCGGCGTTAAAGCGCGTGCAGGCGGCACAGCTACTGAATTACCCGCTGCAGAAACTGTCCGGTGGCGAGATGCAGCGCGTGCTGCTGGCACGTGCGCTGCTGAATCAGCCACAGGTGCTGGTGCTGGATGAGCCGACGCAAGGCGTGGACGTCAATGGTCAGGTTGCTTTGTATGATTTGATCGACCAGTTACGAAACGAGCTGAACTGCGCGGTGCTGATGGTTTCCCATGATCTGCATCTGGTAATGGCGAAAACCGACGAGGTGCTGTGCCTTAATCAGCATATTTGCTGCTCCGGCACGCCAGAAGTGGTGTCGAAACACCCCGAATTTATCTCGATGTTTGGCTCCCGTGGCGCTGAACAGTTAGCCATCTATCGTCACCACCATAATCACCGTCACGATTTACAGGGACGTATTGTTTTACGCAGAGGACAGAATCAGTGATTGAACTGCTGTTACCCGGCTGGTTTGCCGGTTTTTTACTGGCGTTGGCCGCAGGCCCGCTGGGTTCGTTCGTGGTGTGGCGCAGGATGTCTTATTTTGGCGATACGCTGGCGCATGCTTCACTGCTGGGCGTGGCCTTTGGTCTGCTGCTGAATATCAGCCCGTTTTATGCCGTTATTGCCATCACGCTGCTGCTGTCGCTGCTGCTGGTCTGGCTGGAACGCCGGCCGCATCTGGCCATTGATACTCTGCTTGGCATCCTCGCGCACAGTGCGCTGTCGTTGGGTCTGGTGGTGGTCAGCCTGATGTCCAACGTGCGGGTCGATCTGATGGCCTATCTGTTCGGTGACCTGCTGTCGGTGACGCCTACCGATCTGTATACCATCGGCGCGGGCGTGGCGATTGTGCTGGTCGTGCTGGCGTTTTATTGGCGCTCGCTGCTGTCGATGACCATCAGCCCGGAGCTGGCGCAGGTTGACGGCGTTAACATCCAGCGGACCAAAATGGTGCTGATGCTGGTGACCGCGCTAACTATTGGTGTGGCGATGAAGTTTGTCGGTGCGTTAATTATCACTTCGCTGCTGATCATTCCTGCCGCCACCGCCAGACGCTTTGCCCGTTCGCCGGAGCAGATGGCGGGGATTGCCATCCTGGTGGGGATTTTAGCGGTGACCGCCGGCCTGACCTTCTCTGCCTGGTACGATACGCCAGCTGGCCCGTCAGTGGTGCTGGGCGCGTCACTGATGTTTATGCTGAGCATGATGAAACGTCCGGCGGTATAACGTTGCCGCGGCGGGCCGTTTATATCCCGCCCACCTACCGCAGCCATAAAAAAACCGGGAATTTCCCGGTTTTTTTTCGTCTGGAGCACGCGGATTACTCTTCCCGCTTGATGCCAAAGTGCTTATACGCGTGATTTGTTGCCATGCGGCCGCGCGGAGTGCGCTGAATAAAGCCCTGCTGGATCAGGTAGGGTTCCAGCACGTCTTCGATGGTTTCCCGCTCTTCGCCAATGGCGGCGGCGAGGTTATCCAGACCGACCGGCCCGCCCATAAACTTATCGATGATTGCCAGCAGCAGCTTGCGGTCCATATAGTCAAAGCCTTCGGTGTCGACGCTAAGCATATCCAGCGCGCGCGACGCCACATCCCCGCTCAGACTGCCGGCAGCACGCACTTCGGAGAAGTCACGCACGCGTCGCAGCAATCGGTTGGCGATGCGCGGCGTACCGCGCGCACGACGGGCGATTTCCAGTGCACCTTCGTCGCTTAACGGCAGCCCAAGACAGGCCGCGCTGCGTGAGACGATGTGGCGCAGATCCTCCACCTTATAAAACTCAAGGCGCTGAACGATGCCAAAACGGTCGCGCAGCGGCGAGGTTAACGAGCCCGCGCGCGTGGTGGCACCAATCAGGGTAAACGGCGGCAAATCGAGTTTAATCGATCGCGCGGCTGGCCCTTCGCCAATCATGATATCCAGCTGATAGTCTTCCATCGCCGGATAGAGCACTTCTTCAACCACCGGCGACAAACGGTGGATCTCATCGATAAACAGCACGTCGTGCGGTTCGAGGTTGGTGAGCATCGCCGCCAGATCGCCTGCCTTCTCCAGCACCGGGCCGGAGGTGGTACGCAGGTTCACGCCCATCTCGTTAGCCACGATATTGGCCAGCGTGGTTTTCCCTAAGCCTGGCGGGCCGAAGATCAGCAGATGATCGAGTGCATCACCGCGCATTTTGGCCGCCTGGATAAAGATCTCCATTTGTTCACGCACCACCGGCTGCCCGACATACTCCTGCAGCAGCTTGGGACGAATGGCGCGGTCAATGACCTCTTCTTCGGTGATGGTTCCCGGCGAGACCAGGCGATCGGCTTCTATCATGCTTACCTCAAATTGCGGCGCGGAGTGCTTCGCGGATCAGCGTTTCACAATCAGCGTCCGGACGACCCAGTTTGCTGATCATCCGGCTGGCTTCCTGAGGTTTATACCCCAGCGAGACCAGCGCAGCAACGGCTTCACCCTCGGCATCGTTGGCGGCATCCGCAGGCTGCACTTCGCTGGTCAGCGCAAATGGCGCATCGGCGGCGAACAAATCACCATGCATGCCTTTAAAGCGGTCCTTCATTTCGACCACCAGACGCTCGGCGGTTTTCTTGCCCACGCCAGGTAGCTTGACCAGCGCCGCAATCTCTTCGCGCTCAACGGCGGTGACAAACTGTTGCGCCGACATGCCGGACAGAATGGCCAGCGCCAGCTTCGGTCCGACACCGTTCACTTTGATCAACTCGCGGAACAGCGCACGCTCCTGCTTGCTGTTAAAACCAAACAGCAGCTGCGCATCTTCGCGCACGACAAAATGGGTGAACAGGATGGCTTCTTGATTCAGTTCAGGTAGCTCATAAAAACAGGTCATCGGCATATGCACTTCGTAGCCTACGCCATTGGCTTCCAGCAGCACTAACGGCGGCTGTTTTTCTAAAATAATGCCTCTAAGACGACCAATCACATTCGCATCCTTCACAAAAGAGTAGTGGGATTTTATACCATAAAAAAAGCTGGATGGATATCCAGCTTATCAGGAACGGAGACGACCCCGTGCCAGGCTTAACGGCCCTTCACCCAGTCGATTGACGTTCTGGCTCACGTGGCAGTGAGTGATCGCAATCGCCAGCGCATCGGCGGCATCCGCCTGGGGATTCGCCGAGAGCTTCAGCAAGGTACGCACCATATGCTGCACCTGGCTTTTCTCTGCGCTACCGGTGCCGACCACGGTTTGCTTCACCTGACGTGCCGCGTATTCAAAAACCGGCAAATCGTGGTTCACCGCGGCCACAATCGCCGCGCCGCGCGCCTGCCCCAGCTTTAACGCCGAGTCGGCATTTTTAGCCATAAAAACCTGCTCTATGGCAAAAAATTCCGGCTGAAACTGGGTGATGATCTCGCTGACGCCCGCGTAAATCAGCTTCAGACGTGAAGGTAGATCGACCACGCTGGTGCGGATACAGCCGCTGCCAAGGTAGGTCAGCTGGCGGCCAACCTGACGAATAACGCCGTAACCGGTGATGCGTGAACCTGGGTCAATACCAAGAATAATGGTCATCACGCACCTCCGGTCAGCGGGCTGTGCAGACACAACCCGATCAAAGGGTTGCCGCCACCTCGTCGGAGATCTCACCGTTATGGTAGACTTCCTGCACATCATCGCAGTCTTCCAGCATATCGATCAGACGCAGCAGTTTTGGTGCCGTGTCTTCATCCATATCCGCTTTGGTAGACGGGATCATGGTCACTTCAGCCGATTCAGCCGTCAGGCCAGCCGCTTCCAGCGTATCCTTCACCTGACCCACGGTTTCCCAGGCGGTGAACACATCAATGGTGCCATCGTCATAGGTCACGATGTCATCCGCGCCCGCTTCCAGTGCCGCATCCATCACGTCATCTTCTGCCAGACCCGGTGCGAAGGTGATTACGCCTTTGCGGGTGAACAGGTAAGCAACAGAACCGTCGGTTCCGAGGTTGCCACCGGTTTTGCTGAAGGCATGACGCACTTCAGACACGGTACGGTTACGGTTATCACTCAGGCATTCAACCATCACGGCGGTGCCGCCCGGGCCGTAACCTTCATAGATGATGGTTTCCATGTTGCTGTCATCATCGCCACCCACGCCACGTGCAATAGCACGGTTCATGGTGTCACGCGTCATGTTGTTCGACAGCGCTTTGTCCATTGCGGCACGCAAACGTGGGTTGGAGCCGGCATCGCCGCCACCCAGTTTTGCTGCGGTCACCAGCTCACGGATAATCTTGGTAAAGATCTTACCGCGTTTGGAATCCTGCGCCGCTTTACGGTGCTTGGTGTTAGCCCATTTACTGTGGCCTGCCATAAATTCAATTCTCCAGAAAAGACTAAATAACAAATTCTTCAATTGCCTGGCGATTACTCCAGGACTTGGTGAGCACGGCGGCCTCTGCAGGCGGAAGCCACTGCAGGGAGAGATGTTCGCTGAGCGACACCTCCCACTCTTCCGGCAACGCCAGGCTGAACCAGTGCTCACTGTTATGCGTCACGTCCGGCGCATAGCGATGGCGGAAATGGGCGAAGATCTCAAATTGTATCTGACGCTGGCAGTCGACGACTGTGAGCTGCCTGGCGTTGACGTCAATTCCCAGTTCTTCTTTCACTTCCCGTATCGCGGTTTCTGCCAGCGTTTCGCCTGGCTCCTGGCTGCCGGTTACCGACTGCCAGAAGCCGGGATCGTCCCGACGCTGGAGCATCAGCACCCGGCCGGTATCGCGGGCATAAATCACCACCAGTACCGACACGGGATGCTTAAACGCCATTACTCGTTCTCTGACGGCTGCTGAGTCTGGTACTTCTTCATCACTTCAATACCCAGCTCGGACAGTGAAGCCGGATTGGCGAAGTTTGGCGCTTCCGTCATCAGACAGGCGGCGGCTGTGGTTTTCGGGAACGCGATCACATCACGGATGTTATCGGTGCCGGTCAACAGCATCACCAGACGGTCCAGACCGAACGCCAGGCCAGCGTGTGGCGGCGTACCGTACTTCAGCGCGTCCAGCAGGAAGCCAAACTTCTCGCGCTGTTCCTGCTCGGTAATGCCGAGGATGCCAAACACGGTCTGCTGCATCTGCGTGTTGTGGATACGGACCGAACCGCCACCCACTTCGTAACCGTTGATCACCATATCGTAAGCGTTGGCGATGGCGGTTTCCGGGATGGACTTCAGTTCTTCCGGCGTCATATCTTTCGGCGCGGTGAACGGATGATGCATCGCGCTGAGGCCGCCTTCGCCGTCCTCTTCAAACATAGGGAAGTCGACAACCCACAGCGGTGCCCAGGCATTGCCGGTGGTAATATCCAGGTCACGACCCAGCTTCAGGCGCAGCGCACCTAACGCATCGGCCACCACCTTGGCGGAATCGGCGCCGAAGAAGATACTGTCGCCATCGGCCGCATGAGTACGGGCCAGAATCGCTTCAACGATATCAGCGGTGAGGAATTTTGCCACCGGGCTGGTGACGCCTTCCAGACCTTTCGCACGCTCGTTGACTTTCATCCACGCCAGGCCTTTCGCCCCGTAGATTTTCACGAAGTCAGTGTACTCATCGATCTGCTTACGGGTCAGCTTTTCGCCGCCCGGCACGCGCAAGGCGGCAACACGGCTTTTGGCATCGTTCGCCGGGCCGGAGAAGACTTTAAACTCAACGTCTTTCAGCAGGTCAGCAACGTCCACCAGCTCCATTGGGTTACGCAGGTCTGGCTTATCGGAACCGTAACGACGCATCGCTTCTTCGAAGGTCATCATCGGGAAGTTGCCCAGATCCACACCCTTCACGTCCTGCCAAAGCTCGCGCACCAGTTGCTCCATGATTTCACGCACCTGAGGCGCGGTCATAAAGGAGGTTTCGACGTCGATCTGGGTAAATTCTGGCTGACGGTCCGCACGCAAGTCTTCGTCACGGAAGCACTTAACGATCTGATAGTAGCGATCGAAGCCGGACATCATCAGCAGCTGTTTGAACAGCTGAGGAGACTGTGGCAGCGCATAGAATTTGCCTTTATGCACGCGGCTCGGCACCAGATAGTCACGCGCGCCTTCCGGCGTGGCTTTGGTCAGCATTGGCGTTTCGATGTCGAGGAAGCCGTTGTCATCCATAAAGCGACGGACAAAGCTGCTAATTTTGGCACGGGTCTTCAGACGCTGCGCCATATCCGGACGACGCAGGTCCAGGTAGCGGTATTTCAGGCGCGCTTCTTCGGTATTGGCGTGGTTTGAATCCAGCGGCAACGGCTCTGAGCGGTTGATGATGGTCAGATCGGTGGCGAAAATTTCGACTTCACCGGTGGCCATATCGCTGTTTTTGTTTTTGTCGTCACGGGCACGGACGGTGCCCGTAAGCTGAATGCAAAATTCGTTACGCAGTTCAGAGGCCAGCTTGAAGGCTTCCTGACGGTCCGGATCGAAAAAGACCTGCACGATGCCTTCACGGTCACGCATATCAATGAAGATCAGGCTACCCAGGTCGCGGCGGCGATTGACCCAACCGCAGAGTGTCACTTGTTGGCCTACGTGAGACAGGTTGATCTGTCCGCAATAATCAGTACGCATAACGATATCCTTTAAACTTCGCCGCATCGCCGCAACATAAAGTCTGCTGCCGCGAAAAAAGGCGGCCATTATAATGGAAAAAGCCCGGCACGATAAGAGCCGTGAGCGCATCAGGCGCGTCGTTTCGCGGCAAATTTGTTCACAATCTGCCGGCTACTCACAAAAGCTAACAAATTTCACCCTTTCCGAACATTGTTGTTGTCGCGTATAAAATCAGATTGCCTGTATTCTCAATGATTTCCCCCCTTTCACTGGAGAGACTATGTTGGAATTAAATGCTGCAAAAACGGCACTGGTACTGATCGATTTGCAGGAAGGTATTCTGCCTTTCGCTGCCGGCCCACACGCAGCGTCTGATGTGGTTGCCCGTTCAGCGGTGCTGGCCGAAAAGTTCCGTGCCGCCAACTCACCTGTGATTCTGGTGCGTGTCGGCTGGGCAAAAGACTTTGGCGACGCGCCAAAGCAGCCGGTCGATGCCAGCCACAGCGGCGGACTGCCGGAGAACTGGTGGGTGTATCCGGCAGCGCTGGGTAAGAAAGACAGCGATATCGAAGTGACCAAGCATCAGTGGGGCGCGTTCTACGGTACCGATCTGGAGCTGCAGCTGCGTCGTCGTGGTATCGACACCATCGTACTGGGCGGCATCTCTACCAATATCGGTGTGGAATCCACCGCGCGTAACGCGTGGGAGCTGGGCTTCAACCTGATTGTTGCAGAAGACATCTGCAGCGCCGGCAGCACCGAAGAGCATGAAGGTAGCTTCAAAAATATCTTCCCGCGCCTGGGTCGCGTTCGTCAGTCCGCCGAGATCATCTCCGCACTGTAACCCCGTCAGCCCGGCGCTCGCAGATGCGATTGCCGGGCTGGTTCTCCGGCACTTCGCCTTGCACTCCCTCCTTCCGCTCGCTACATTTCAGGCCAGACCGTCAATCAGGGACAGCCGATGAAGCCTTTTTACCTTGGATTGCCACAATGGCAGCATCCTCAGTGGAAAAAACTGGGTATGACTACCCTTGCCGATTACGCCGAGCACTTTAACTGCGTTGAGGGCAATACCACGCTTTACGCCCTGCCCCGACCTGAAATCGTGCAGCGTTGGCATGATATGACCCACGATGACTTTCGCTTTTGCTTTAAATTCCCCGCGACCATTAGCCACCAGGCAGCACTGAAGAACTGCGGTGATTTAACGGCGGCGTTTTTTGCTCTGATGGATCCGCTGGCTGCGCGCCTCGGCCAATACTGGCTTCAGCTTCCGGCCGCTTTCAGTCCCGCCGATTTGCCCACGCTGTGGGCCTTTCTCGATGACTTGCCGGACAGCTTCAGTTATGGCGTCGAAGTGCGTCACGCGGACTTTTTTGCCAAAGGTGAGGCTGAGCGCGAGCTTAATCGGGGTTTACACCAGCGAGGCGTTAACCGGGTGATCCTCGATACCCGTGGCGTTCACTCCGCTAAACCCAGCAGTGCCGCGATTATTGACGCGCAGCGCAAAAAGCCTCAGCTGCCGGTGCATGCGGTGATGACCGCAGATCGGCCGATGGTGCGGTTTATCGGCGGTGACGAGGCGGACGCCAATCTCAAATGGTTCCAGTCCTGGCTAAGCAAGTTACCGCAGTGGCAGGAACAGGGCCAACCCTGGCTGTTTATCCACACCCCCGATATCGCCTTTGCACCGGAACTGGTTTTGCATCTGTGGAACGCGCTACAGCAAGCAATACCCGCCGTTGGCGATCCGCCCAACTGGCCGCAGCAGGACCAGTTATTCTGAGCTAATTCGTAAGATAATTCTTTAACTGTAGGGGTAACGCACTGACAGTCTGGGTTTTCACGGCTATGATGACGCCTTAAAATATTTGTGCCTTTGGGAGTCGGGATGGTCAGCGCCCTGTATGTCGTGCTAGGAGCACTTTTCATTATCAAGTTTTCGCTTGATGTGGTTCGTCTTCGACGCCTGTACCGCGTTTCTCACGGTGACGGCGGTTTTTATGAACTTCAGACCGCCATTCGTATTCACGGCAACGCGGTAGAATATATTCCGCTGGCGGCACTGCTGCTGGTGTTGATGGAGATGAACGGCGCCGATATCTGGATGCTGCATCTGGTGGGGTTATTTTTCTTCCTTGGCCGTCTGCTGCATGCCTACGGTATGCGCACCAGCACGATTTTGTGGCGTAAAAACGGCATGATCATCACCCTGTTGTCACTGCTGGGAATGATTATCCTGAATCTGATCTACCTGCCGTGGGACCTGGTTCTGACCCTGCATTAATCTCTTTGCCGCAAAATTTTCACCTTCCTGCCCGGCAACCGTGGCAGAAAGGGTGCAGCCCGCGCCGCTTTCTGCCAAAATAGCGCCTTTCCGTTTTTCTCCCGGACTGACCACTATGCCTAACCGCGATACGTTGTTCTCCGCGCCAATTGCCAAACTGGGTGACTGGACGTTTGACGAGCGCGTTGCAGAAGTTTTCCCAGATATGATCCAGCGCTCGGTGCCGGGTTATTCAAACATTATTTCGATGATCGGCATGCTGGCCGAGCGTTTTGTGCAGCCCCATACCCAGGTTTACGATCTGGGCTGTTCGCTGGGTGCGGCCACGCTTTCCGTGCGCCGCAACATCAAAGCCGAAGGCTGCAAAATTATCTCCGTGGATAATTCACCGGCGATGGTTGAGCGTTGCCGACGTCATATTGATGCCTTCCGCGCGGACACCCCGGTGGAAGTGATTGAAGCCGATATTCGTGATATCAACATTGAGAATGCCTCGATGGTGGTATTGAATTTCACGCTGCAATTTCTGGAACCCGACGAGCGCCAGCAGCTGCTGAATACCGTCTGGGAGGGGCTTCGTCCCGGCGGTGCATTGGTGTTGTCCGAGAAGTTCAGCTTTGCGGATGCGGATGTCGGTGAGCTGTTGTTCAACATGCACCACGATTTCAAGCGGGCCAATGGCTACAGCGAGCTGGAAATCAGCCAGAAGCGCAGCATGCTGGAAAACGTGATGCTGACGGATAGCGTGGAAACGCACAAAGCGCGCCTGCGCACCGCAGGGTTTGAACACGCTGAGTTATGGTTCCAGTGTTTTAATTTTGGCTCGTTGATAGCGCTTAAAGCAGGTTCGGTCTGATGGATTTCGGTAATTTTTACCAGTTAATAGCAAAACACCCGCTTCTCTCCCCCTGGTTAGAAACCCTGCCCGCGCAGATTGCCACCTGGCAGCGCGAGCAGTTGCATGGCCATTTCAAGAACTGGGATCGTGCCGTTGAATACCTTCCGGCACTGCAACCGGAGACGCTGGATTTACTGCACAGCGTCACCGCCGATGCCAGCCATCTGACCGATCGTCAGCGCGGCGGTATTGAGAAGCTGTTAAGAAATCTGATGCCGTGGCGCAAAGGGCCGTATTCGTTATACGGCGTGCACATTGACACCGAATGGCGCTCAGACTGGAAGTGGGACCGCGTGTTACCACATATTTCGCCGATGGCGGGCAGAACGGTGCTGGATGTTGGTTGCGGCAGCGGCTATCACATGTGGCGGATGCTGGGTGCGGGTGCAAGACTGGTGGTCGGCATCGATCCGATGCAGCTGTTCCTGTGCCAGTTTGAAGCGGTGCGTAAGCTGTTGGGCGACGATCAGCGCGCCCATTTGTTGCCGCTGGGGATTGAGCAGCTTCCGGAGCTGAAAGCCTTTGATAGCGTGTTTTCGATGGGGGTGCTTTATCACCGCCGTTCGCCGTTCGATCATCTCTACCAGTTAAAAAATCAGCTGGTCAGCGGGGGCGAACTGGTGCTGGAAACGCTGGTGATTGAAGGTGGCGACCAGGAAGTGCTGGTGCCGGGCGAGCGCTATGCGCAGATGCGTAACATCTATTTCCTGCCTACCACCGGTGCCTTAAAGAACTGGCTGGAGAAGTGTGGCTTTGAAGATGTGCGGATTGCGGACTATTCGGTCACCAGCACCGACGAACAGCGCCGCACCGACTGGATGACCAGCGAATCGCTGGCCGAGTTTCTTGACCCCAACGATCCGACGAAAACCATTGAGGGTTATCCGGCGCCGCTGCGCGCGGTTCTGGTGGCGCGCAAGCCTTAACCGCCAGGCTCAAAGGTCTCAGCAGAGGTTAACACCGCAGCGGTGTTGACCTCTGCGGCTCACCTCGCAACGCCGTTACCGCCGCGACATTGCCAGCTTCGCGGCAAAGCCAAGAAACACGCAGCCGGTCAGACGATCCATCATCTTCATCACCGCCGGGCGACGCAGCTTTTCGGCAAAATAGTGCGTCGAGGCAATCAGCACGGCGTTCCACACCGTGCCAACCATCACATGGATAAACGCCAGGCCGATACTCCATAGCGCGACGGAACCCCCCGCGGGAATAAACTGCGGCAGGAATGAGACGTAAAACACCCCCACCTTCGGGTTCAGTATATTCCCGAGAAAACCACGCATATAGACGGCACCATAGCCGCTCTGCCTTTTGCTTACGGCCACATCAGCATGAAAATGGGAACGCGGCTTCAGCAGTAACCCTACGCCTAACCACAGCAAATAGGCGGCACCCACCAGCTTAAGAATGTTGTAAGCCATCTCAGAGGCCAGCAGCAGCGCCCCTAATCCCAGGCCCACCGCAGCGCCCCACGCCATACAGCCAGTATTGATCCCCATACTGGTGGTGACGGCTTTTTTCCAACCGTTGGCGGCAGACGTGCGCAGGATCAGCGCGGTATCGAATCCGGGTGTCAGCGTCAGAATAATGATGGCGAACAGAAAGGTCAGTAGTGAAGCGGTCATGGCAGGGTCCTTAACAGGAAATACATATTCTAGCGACATCATCACCACAATCAATCCCTTCGTGGGCGGAAATCAATCACCTGGCGCAACAAATGCGAATGTGAATTTTTTACGTTATGCCGTTTTTTAACAAACCCTGTCACCCCTTAGGGTTCACACTGGCGCAGTCAGACATCTGTTTCATTTCACTGAAAGGAGTCCCACATGAGTAAATTCGTTTTCTCTTCACCGCGGAAATATGTCCAGGGTGCGGGTGTGTTAGCCCAGCTAGGCGAGTACGTCGCAGAGCTTGGCAATAACGCCTTTGTGGTTGCCGATGAGATTGTCTGGGGGCTGATTGGTAAAGAAGCACAGGCTTCTCTTAACGAACACAATATTGAGTTTCACTATCAGCAGTTTAACGGCGAAGCGTCCAGCAACGAAATCAGCCGACTGGCGGCACTGGCTAAACAAGGCGGTGCCAGCCTGGTGATTGGTCTGGGCGGCGGCAAAACGCTGGATACCGTCAAAGCCGTTGCCGATGAACTTAAACAGCCGGTGGTGATTGTCCCGACCATAGCCTCAACCGATGCGCCTTGTAGCGCCCTTTCGGTGATCTATTCCGATACTGGCGTATTCGAAAGCTATCGCTTCTACAGCAAAAACCCAGACCTGGTGCTGGTCGATACGCAGGTATGCGCCCGCGCGCCGGTGCGCCTGTTTGCTTCCGGCATCGCCGACGGCCTGGCCACCTTTGTGGAGGCGCAGGCGGTGAAACGCTCTCACAGTAAATCGATGGTGGGCGGCGATCCGACCATTGCCGGCATGGCGATTGCGGAAGCCTGTGAAAAAACGCTGCTGACCTACGGTTACAGCGCCTGTCAGGCGGTGGAGAAAAAAGTGGTAACGCCGGCGGTGGAAGCAGTGGTCGAAGCCAATACCCTGCTGTCAGGACTGGGCTTTGAAAACGCCGGTCTGGCCGGCGCGCACGCAATCCATAATGGCTTTACCGCCATCGATGGCGATATTCACCACCTGACGCACGGCGAGAAAGTGGCCTACGGCACGCTGACGCAGATGGTGCTGGAGCAGCGTCCGGATGAAGAGATCGCGCGCTACATCCGCTTCTACCGCTCGATTAACATGCCAACCACGCTGGAAGCGTTGCATCTGGAGAAGGAGAGCTGGGAAAACCTGGTGAAAGTCGGCGCGCTGGCCAACAGCGAAGGCGATACGCTTAAAAACCTCAACCCCAATCTGAGTGCGGAAGATATTGCCAGTGCCATTCTGGCAGTGGATGCCTTTAGCCTGACGGTGAAATAATCGCGTCACCCTGTAACAAGGCGGCGGAACCCTCCCGCCGCCTTTTTTATTTCCTGTTACTGCTCCCAGTATTCAAACCGGTAGGCGGCGCTGATATGGCGGTTAATTTCGCCCTGCGGAAACACTTCCTTTTCATGGGCGTAGCTTAAGGTACAGTTCCCCCGATCGTCCCACAGCTGACACTCATCAACCGCGGTCAAGTCGCTGTTGGCGGAATGGGTCAGCGTCAGCAAGCGCTGCTCGCGATCCTGCTTATCATACGACCAGCTCATTTTGCTATTGCCGGAGCTGGAGTTGACTAACTGGTTCTTGTTGTTCCACTGATAGCGAAACACACCGTTAGCCTGCTGGTCGGAGCCTCTGGCCACGCTTTTGATCAACCGCAGACGGGAATCAAAGCTGTTGGTGGTTTCGGTGAACCCCTTCTCGCCCTTCAGTAAAAAGGCATCAGTTGAACTGGTGATAATACCCTTGTTGCCAACCAGATAGTTCACGGTTCCCTGTTTGCGATTCACTTCGACCGGCTGGCCGTCTTTGATCACGAACACCGACATGTCATACACCGATTGCCAGCCGCTGTTAACCCGGGCGATATTCTGCACCATCCGCAGCATCATGCTGCCTTCGCTCTTGTCATAGCTGATGTCCGCCCTGAGCAACGCGCCACAGCGATCGAACTGGCCCAGAATGCGCTTCTGCTGGTTAACATCCTTACCGAATTCACCGACCACCACCTGCTTGATCGGCCCTTTGGCGGTGCCACCCAGCAGCACCAGGCTGTTGCTGTCATTGATCTGCTTCGCCTGCGCAGGACAGATCTCTGCGGCATACGCGGCCGAGACGCCTGCCCACAACATAAAACACCCTGCACCCAGCATGATGATTTTCATGAACAATCTCGTCAAAGAGGAAAGGAATAGCCTAAGTGTAAGGGGAATTTCTGCCTTGCGGGCAGTTTGGGGTGAAAAAAAGCCCCACCAAAACGATGGGGCTTGGTACTTGCAAACATCACGTCGTTTAGTGGCGTGCTGCGCGGCAAAATCGGGTCAGGCAACTCTCACCGGGGGACTGAGCGACAGCGCGACTTTCATCGCTTCGACCATATCACTGTCCACACAGGTGCGACTGAATTCATCGGTTTCTGCCACAGAACTCATAGAGACACCGGCTTTACGGTAGCGCATCGGCGAGGCCACTCTCTGGCTGGCCGAGCTGTGTATTTCGCTCAGACCTGCATCAATGAACTTCTGCAAATTGCCGAGACGGACGCCCGCCCCAGCCATAATGATTGGACCGCGCGTCATTCGGTTAAGTTCCTTAAGCAGCGATAATCCGCTTTCGGCACTCTGTTGCTGTCCTGAAGACAGAATGCGCGCCACGCCGAGATCGGTCAGTTGCTGCAAGGCCATCAGCGGGCTGTGGCAAAGATCGAAGGCCCGGTGGAAGGTGACCGCCATGCCATCGCACAGCGCCATAATCTGTTTCATCCTTTGCAGGTCAATGTGGCCATCAACATCCAGCACGCCGACCACCACGCCCGGAAAGCCCAATTCGCGGATCAGCGCGACGTCTGATTTTATCTCATTAAATTCGTTGGCTGAGAAGCAAAAATCGCCGCCGCGCGGGCGAACAATGGGATGGACGGGCAGCGTCAGCTTTTCACGCGCCAGTTTAAGGCTGCCGGCAGACGGGGTTAACCCACCCTCAGCCGGTGCAGCACATAATTCAACCCGATCGGCTCCGGCTTGTTCAGCAGTCAACGCACAATCGACTCCATAGCAGCATACTTCCAGTTTTAGCATCCCATCCTCCTGTTAATGACTGCTGGCTGGTTGTGAAAATCTTTGCAGGTGTTTAGTCTGACTCAATAACTTCGATTTAATATTAACGGGAATCACTAACATGGCATCCAATTTTAATGAACGGATCGATCGCCGTCACAGCGATAGTCTCAAATGGCAAAAATATGGTGATCAGGATATCCTCCCGCTGTGGGTCGCCGACACCGATTTCCGTTCTCCGCAGTGTATTATCGATGCCCTGACGCAGCGCGTTGAGCACGGCGTTTTTGGTTATGGCAATCCGCCCTCCGAACTGATTGACGTGATTATTGACCGCATGGCTGAAAGGTATCAGTGGGCGATAAAACCTGAGTGGTTGGTGTTCCTGCCCGGCGTGGTCACCGGCTTAAATCTTGCGGTGCGCGCATTGACTGAAGCGCATCAGGGTACCATCGCACCTACCCCAATCTATCCGCCGTTCCGTTCAGCCGCCTCCAATGCCAACCGTAGCCAACTCAATGCGCAGCTTCGTCTGGAAGAGAAACGTTGGGTGATGGACCTGGCGGCGTTAGAGCCACAAATGACTGGCAATGAGAAGTTACTGATGCTGTGTAACCCGCAAAATCCGGGCGGCACGGTGTATCGTCGCGAGGAGTTACTGGAGCAGTGGCGTTTTGCCCAGCGCCACGATTTGATTGTCTGTTCAGATGAAATCCATTGCGATCTGCTGCTGGAGCCCGGCGCGCAGCATATTCCTTTTGCCTCGCTGAATGAGGATGCCGAGCAGCGCTCTGTCACGCTGCTCTCCCCGTCCAAGACCTTCAATATTGCGGGCCTGGGTGCTTCAGTGGCGATCATTCCGGACAGGGAGCTACGCAAGCGTTTCACCCGGCAACGTCAGGGACTGGTGCCGAGCGTGGATATTCTTTCGTATGTTGCCGCTACGGCGGCCTGGCGTGACGGACAGCCGTGGCTGGATGAGCAGCTGGCCTATCTGCGGGAGACGCGTGACCTGCTGACGCAGCGCGTCAATGCCATACCCGGTCTGTCGATGGTGGCACCTGAAGCCACGTACCTGGCGTGGATTGATGCCAGTCAGCTGAAGGCCGCCAGTCCGGCGCTGTTCTTTGAACGTCACGGACTGGGCTTTTCACCAGGCCGTGACTTTGGCGACGACGGTTATGTGCGCCTGAACTTCGGCTGCCCGCGCGACTTTATCCACGAAGCCCTCCGACGCATGGAAAATGCCGTGCGCACCCTGCCGCGTCTTAACCTGTCATAACTCGCTTTCAACCACCTCTTTCAGGCTCCAGGGATGGAACTTGATGGTGACCGAACCGTCAGTGATCGCCAGCGTGGGATTGGGAAGACGTTCCCCTTCGCCCTTTGGCGCGCTGCTTTTGATGGAAATTCCCTGCTGAATCAGTCCCGCATCTGAGCACAGCGCCAGCGCGCGCGATCCCAATTCTTCAGGATCACCACGCAGCACCACTTCGATATGCTCCCATCCTTCGTGGCGATACAGGCGATTTCCTGGCCACGGGAGTTCAACAACGCTTATCTTCCAGGGGCCAACCGACAGCGGCGACTCCAGTTCAAAAAGGGCCACAGGACGTCCGTTGATTTCTTTTTCAGAAAACAGCACGCCATGCTGCATAAAGCCAGATTTCCAGCGCGCTGCGGTGGTGTTCTGGTTACAGCGCACGGCAATATGGTCAACCTCAAGCTGCGTCAAATCCAGTTCTAATCGATCCGCTAATTGGTAAAGAGAGTGTAAAAAACGGGGTAAATCATTAGACAAATCGTTTAATTCTTCTGCATTTTTACCTGAAAACAGCGCCATTCGGCCTCCTTACTGTAGTTTGCTTAATCATTGCTTTGCGACGCCGTCTCATTATCGGACCAGCGAATGTTATGGAACCTGTGAATTTATTGATTAATGTGCTCGTACATAACGATTTTTAACACAAATACTCAGTTTTAGCTGGTTCAGGACCAGCGTATTATTTAGAAAATGTCTTTTAACTTTCTGTTTTAGTTTAGTTAAATTTATACAATGCGACTATTCCTAAATCCCTGCCGGGACGTTGTAGGGTATTGTGGATTCTTATAGATTTGTTCCCACCCTCACACAAGGAAAATGCATAATGCTTATGTATATTTTAGTTGCAGTGCTGATTGCGATGATGGGGTTTGCTTTGGCCCGCCATTGGAAGGTACGTAATGATAAAAGCACCATTGCCAGCCCGCATCGCCCTCACCGCGTAGCCCGTCGCCGTTCCTGACTATTTTGGCGGGAAACAGACACAGTACTGTTTCCCGCCGCCCTCGCTTCATCTGCCGATGATCAGGTTCCTGGATAACTCCGCCTGAAATGCAGTATACTTTTCCCCTTCTTTTTTGGCGGTGCCAGTGTACAACAGATCGCTCTGTGGCCTGGCGTCGTTCAGCATGATGGCTTGCCCCGACGCAGGCTTTTTAGCATATAAGGTAACCCGGTGAATATTCAGGCTCTTCTCTCAGAAAAAGTCAGTCAGGCGATGATCGCAGCAGGGGCTCCGGCCGACTGCGAACCGCAGGTAAGACAATCAGCCAAAGTGCAGTTTGGTGACTACCAGGCGAACGGCATTATGGCAGTGGCCAAGAAGCTGGGCATGGCGCCCCGACAACTGGCGGAAGAAGTCCTTAAGCATCTCGATTTGACCGGAATTGCCAGCAAAGTAGAGATTGCCGGTCCCGGCTTTATTAACCTGTTCCTTGATAAGCAGTGGCTGTCCGCGCAGGTTGATGCGGTTACCGCCGCGCCGCGCCTCGGTGTTGCGTCGGTGGCACCACAAACCGTGGTGATTGACTACTCTGCGCCAAACGTGGCGAAAGAGATGCACGTCGGTCACGTCCGCTCCACCATCATTGGTGACGCAGCGGTGCGTACGCTGGAATTCCTCGGCCACAACGTGATCCGCGCGAACCACGTCGGTGACTGGGGCACCCAGTTCGGCATGCTGATCGCCTTCCTCGAGAAACAGCAGAACGAGCATCACGAAGAGCATGCGCTGGCGGATCTGGAAGTGTTCTACCGCGAAGCGAAGCGCACCTATGATGAAGATCCGGCCTTCGCCGAGCGTGCGCGTGGCTATGTGGTTAAGCTGCAGGGTGGCGACGAATACTGCCGCACCATGTGGAAGAAGCTGGTCGACATCACCATGGCGCAGAACCAGATCATTTATGACCGCATGAACGTGACGCTGAGCCGCAAAGACGTGATGGGTGAAAGCCTGTACAACGATATGCTGCCGGGCATCGTCGCCGATCTGACCGCGAAAGGTCTGGCGGTGCAAAGTGAAGGCGCCACCGTGGTGTTCCTTGACGAGTACAAGAACAAAGATGGCGACCCAATGGGCGTGATCATCAAGAAAAAGGATGGCGGCTACCTCTACACCACCACCGATATCGCCTGTGCGAAATACCGTTATGAAACCCTGAAGGCGGATCGCGTGCTGTATTACATCGATTCCCGTCAGCATCAGCACCTGATGCAGGCGTGGACCATCGTGCGTAAAGCCGGTTACGTGCCTGAGTCGGTGCCGTTAGAACACCATGCCTTTGGCATGATGCTGGGCAAAGACGGCAAGCCGTTCAAAACCCGCGCGGGCGGCACCATTAAGCTGTCCGATCTGCTGGACGAAGCGGTCGAGCGTGCCACTAAGCTGGTTGGCGAGAAGAACCCGGACATGCCAGCCGACGAGCTGAAGGCGCTGGCGAACAGCGTCGGTATCGGTGCGATCAAGTATGCCGACCTGTCCAAGAGCCGCACCACCGATTACATCTTCGACTGGGACAACATGCTGGCCTTCGAGGGCAACACCGCGCCGTATATGCAGTACGCCTATACCCGTGTGCTGTCGGTGTTCCGTAAGGCGGGGATTGATGAGTCCGGCGTCACCGGTCACGCGCAGATCGTCGAAGATCGTGAAGCGGCGCTGGCGGTGCGTTTGCTGCAGTTTGAAGAAACCATCACCCAGGTTGCCCGTGACGGTACGCCACACGTGATGTGTGCTTATCTGTACGATCTGGCCGGCCTGTTCTCTGGTTTCTATGAGCACTGCCCGATTCTGACAGCCGACGATGAAGCCACTAAACAGAGCCGCCTGAAGCTGGCGCTGTTAACGGCGAAAACCCTGAAACAGGGTCTGGATACGCTGGGTATCGAGACGGTAGAAAGAATGTAACCGCCATACGGCAGGATCAAAAAAGGGGACGATGTATAATCGTCCCCTTTTTTGATCCTGCCGTTCAGCAATCAGTGGTAGTTGACCATCACCTGATTACTGATCACCCGCAGATCCCTGTTTAATCGCCCTTTCCCCTGCACGCCGTAAACAAAATGCAGGCTCTGGTTAGCGGCAAGGTTGCTCAGGCCACGGGTTGCGCCGCTGGCACCGTCGAGCGCCACACAGCGGGTTTCGGCACACAGGTGCACCATCATGCCTGAAGGCACCGGGCCGTTAACCACATAGCGCCAGGCCACTTCGGTGATCGAACCGTCCACCGCTTCAGACGCGGTCAGCGCCGGAGATGCCGCCTGCATCCCGCGATTTTGCAGGCCAGGCCCGATCGAGCTGGCCTGCCAGGCACCGCCGGCGGCCAGGGCAACGCCCGGCAAACAGAGCAGCAGTAGCAGCATTTTCATCAGTGACCTCCAATGGTCGACGTCATGCGGATATTACGGTTATCGCTCAATTCCAGATTCGAGATCACCATCAGCTGCGGCATATTGCGGCGCAGGAAGCGGGCCAGCAACGCACGCAGCGGATGGTTAACCAGCAGCACCGGCGGTGCGCCTAATGATTCCTGATGATCCAGCGCGCCCTGCGCCTGCGCCATCAGACGATCTGCCAGGCCCGGCTCGAGTCCGCCACCGCCCTGCAGCGCCTGCAGCAACAGACGTTCCAGGGTGGTATCAAGCCCGATCACCTGTACTTCACCGGTACCCGGGAACCACTGCTGGGTAATGGCGCGGCCCAGTGCAACGCGAACCACCGACGTCAGCTCATGCGGATCGGTTTGTACCGCAGCGTGCTCCGCCAGCGTCTCAATAATGGTGCGCATATCACGGATTGAAACGCGCTCGGCCAGCAGGTTTTGCAGCACCTTATGCAGCGTGGTCAGGGTAATTACCCCTGGGATCAAATCTTCGGTCAGCTTTGGCATCTCCTGGGTCACGCGATCCAGCAGCTGCTGCGATTCCTGACGGCCAAACAGCTCGCTGGCGTACTGACCAATCAGGTGGTTCAGGTGTGTTGCTACCACGGTACTGGCTTCCACCACCGTAAAGCCCTGGATTTGCGCCTGCTCTTTCAGCGCACTGTCAATCCAGGTGGCCGCCAGACCGAAGGCCGGATCGACGGTCGGTTCGCCCGGCAGCGTGCCGGCGGCGGTGCCGGGGTTGATCGCCATCCAGCGGCCAGGATAGGCATCGCCGCTGCCGATTTCGACGCCTTTCATCAGGATACGGTAGCGCGCAGGCGGCAGATCCATATTGTCACGGATATGCACCACCGGCGGCAGGAAGCCCATCTCCTGGGCGAATTTTTTACGGATACTGCGGATACGGCCCAGCAGCTCACCATCCTGCTGATGGTCGACCATCGGGATCAGGCGGTAACCGACTTCCATGCCCAGCGAATCTTCCAGCTGCACATCGCCCCAGGAGGCTTCGGTATTGGAAGAGGCTTCAACCTGTTTGGTTGGTGCCGGTGCTGCCGCTTTCGGTTTGGTCTCTTTCCCGCGCAGGTACCAGGCGAGGCCCAGCAAGGCAGCGGTGAACAGCAGGAACACCAGGTTTGGCATGCCAGGCACCAGACCTAACAGACCCAGAACGCCGGCGCTCAGCATCATGACGCGCGGGTTTTTGAACAGCTGGGTAACCATCTGCTCGCCGACATCCTGATCGGTGCCGACGCGGGTGACGATCACACCGGCTGCGGTTGAGATCACCAACGCCGGGATCTGCGCAACCAGGCCATCACCGATGGTCAGTAGCGTGTAGCTTTCCGCCGCGTGTCCCACGTCCATTCCGTGCTGGATAACGCCCACTAACAACCCGCCGACCACGTTAATCACCATGATCATGATACCGGCGATGGCATCACCACGAACGAACTTACTCGCACCGTCCATCGAACCGTAGAAGTCTGCTTCCTGGGTCACATCAGAACGGCGTTTTTTCGCTTCTTCTTCGCCAATCAGGCCGGCGTTAAGGTCGGCGTCGATGGCCATCTGTTTGCCGGGCATGCCGTCGAGCACGAAACGCGCGCCCACTTCGGCGATACGGCCCGCACCCTTGGTGATAACCATAAAGTTGATGATCACCAGGATGATAAACACCACGATACCGATGGCGAAGTTACCGCCCACCAGGAAGTGACCGAAGGCTTCAACGACCTGTCCGGCCGCACCGGCGCCGGTGTGGCCTTCCATCAGAATGATACGGGTTGAGGCCACGTTCAGCGCCAGGCGCAGTAACGTTGAGAACAGCAAAATGGTGGGGAAAGCGGCGAACTCCAGCGTTTTCTGGGTGAACATCGCCACCAGAAGCACCATGATCGACAGCGCAATATTAAAGGTGAACAGCAGATCCAGAATGAAGGGCGGCAGCGGCAGCACCATCATCGACAGGATCATCAGAATCAATACCGGCCCGGCCATCACCTGCCATTGGGTATCTTTAAAATTCGGTAACCGTAATATTGCGGCCAGATTCGCCATTAGTCTTCATCTCTTATGACAATATCCAGTCCTTCCGGGACGGTTAAATTGTCAGGTTTTTTCGGGGCCAGGCCACCCTCCAGCTTCCAGCGACGGAGTTGCCAAACCCAGGCCAACACTTCTGCAACGGCGGCATATAACGTTCCCGGAATATGCTGACCAATCTCACTGTGTCGGTATAAGGCACGCGCCAGCGGCGGTGCTTCTAAAATCGGAATGCGGTGTTCTTTGCCCAACTCACGGATGCGCAGGGCAATCTCGCCGGCCCCTTTCGCCACCACTTTCGGCGCGCTCATCTTGCGTTCGTCGTACTGTAAGGCCACGGAATAGTGCGTCGGGTTGGTAACGATCACGTCGGCCTTTGGCACATCCGCCATCATGCGTCGGCGGGCGGCGGCGCGCATCTGCTGACGAATGCGGCCCTTCACGTGCGGGTCACCTTCCTGCTGCTTGTACTCATCGCGGATATCCTGGCGCGTCATGCGCAGGCCCTTGAAGTAACTGTACAGCTGCCAGAACACGTCAAACATCACCATCGGCGACAGCCCAAACACCACCAGCACGCTACACATCGCAATCATATTTAACGAATTGGCTAAGGCGTTATACGGTGATTCGCTGATCAGTCGCAGCATATCGGGCCAGTGATGACGGATATACAGCCAGGTGACGCAGCCGACCAGGATCGCCTTCAGCACCGACTTCAACAGCTCTGCAGCCGTCTGGCCTGAGAACAGTTTGCCGATGCCCTTAATCGGGTTCATCTTGCCAACATCAAACTTGATGGCTTTACCGCTGATTACCACGCCGCCCAGCAGCATCGGTGCGGCAATCGCCACCAGCACTAAACCGGCCATCATCGGGATCAGCGTGAAGATCCCCTGCTGCACCAGGTTGCCCAGTAAATGCAGCATCTGGCTGGTATCGCTGACCACGGAATGGTTGAATTTGAGCCCATCGGCCAGCAGCGCGCCGATCTTTCGTGCCATTGTCGCCCCGGTGATCCACAAAATACTCAGTCCCGCCACCAACATCAGCACGGAGGTCAGCTCGCGCGAACGCGGAATTTGCCCTTCTTCTCGTGCTTTTTCTATTCGGTGGGGGGTTGCGGATTCGGTCTTTTCCTCTTCGCTGTCTCCGGCCACGGCAGCTTACCTTCAATACGGAATTTCAGGTGCCAGCATGCCAAATTGGCGCAGGGATAATGCCGCGAGTAAACGCGTAAAATGGGGGTTATTTGCGGGATGGTAAAAATAGCAGGAGCTGGCGGGCGCCAGCTCCTGTCACAGACAAGCTTAAAACCCGAGGCTGTCCAGTAAATCGTCCACCTGATCCTGATTCGCCACCACGCCAGGCGCGGCACCGTTAATCTGCGGACCATTGAGCAAGCTGTCCACATCCTTCTTCGGACGGGAAGCCTGTTCTGGCATGTTATCCAGCAGCACCATTAACAGCTGGCGCTCGATTTCCTGGATAACGTCCATCATGCGCTTGATCACCTGACCGGTCAGGTCCTGGAAATCCTGTGCCATCATGATTTCCATCAACTGGGCGTTGGTGAAAGAGGTATGTTCAGGCACAGACTCCAGATAGCCACGGGTATCCGAAACCAGAGAGCGGGCATCCGCCAGTTCGATAGGATTTTCAAACCATTCATCCCAACGGCCTTTCAGCGCCTTCGCTCCATCTTCCATCAGCGTCTGACGTGGCTGTGAAGCTTCCACGCAGTTCAGCGCGCGTTCTGCCGCCTGAGCGGTCATTTGCACTACGTAATCCAGGCGGTCGCGGGCATCCGGAATTGCTTCCGCCGCTTCAGCAATAGCTTGATCCAGTCCCAATTCACGCAGGCTGTCGCGTAACATCCGCGTCAGCGAACCAATTCGGGAGATAATGTCGTTGGCAGAAGCCGCATCAACATTTGGTGTCGGAAGTGTGCTCATCTCGGCTCCTTACATACCCAGCTTTTCGAAGATTTTGCCTAACTTCTCTTCAAGGGTCGCTGCTGTAAAAGGTTTAACGACGTAGCCGCTGGCACCAGCCTGAGCAGCCGCAATAATGTTCTCTTTTTTGGCTTCCGCCGTGACCATCAACACCGGTAACTTGGCCATACCCGCATCGGCACGGATGGTCTTCAGCAGTTCCAGACCGTCCATGTTGGGCATGTTCCAGTCAGACACCACGAAATCAAATCCACCGGCACGCAGCTTGTTCAGCGCATCCACACCATCTTCAGCTTCTTCAACGTTGTTGAAGCCGAGTTCTTTTAACAGGTTACGGACGATACGACGCATCGTGTTGAAGTCGTCGACCACCAGAAACCGCATATTTTTATCAACCATACCCACTCCCGTTTTTTTGTAGCCCGCTGGACGGGCGCTGCGTTAAATACGTAATGCCTGTCCGGCGCTAATTTTGGCCAGCATGTGCTGACTGATTTGGTGAAGATCCACCACTTCACTGGCTCCCCCGAGGGCGATTGCCTCTCTTGGCATGCCAAATACCACACAACTTGCTTCGTTCTGGGCGATGGTCCAGGCACCTGCCTTGTTCATCGCCAGCAATCCGGCGGCCCCGTCGTTACCCATACCGGTCAGGATCACCCCGACGGCGTTACGACCGGCGTACTGCGCCACCGACTTAAATAAAACGTCCACCGACGGTTTATGACGATTTACAGGCGGTCCTTCGTTCAGTTTGACCTGATAGTTCGCTCCGCTGCGCACCAGCTCAAGGTGCATGGCACCCGGCGCGATGTACGCGTGGCCTGGCAGAATGCGCTCACCGTCTTCCGCTTCTTTCACCGTAATTTGACAGAGCTTGTTCAGGCGCTCGGCAAATGAACGGGTGAAGCCAGGAGGCATATGCTGAGTAATCAACAGTGCCGGGCTGGTCGCCGGTAACGGCTGCAGCACATGGCGAATCGCTTCGGTTCCGCCGGTGGAGGCACCAATGGCGATCAGCTTTTCACTGCTCAACAACGGGCCAGCTTTCAGCATCACCGGCGCAGGCTGCGCGCCACGCGCATGCAGTTTTGCTCGGGAGGCCGCGCGGACCTTATCGGCAATCATCTGGCTGTAGGCCAGCATGCCTTCACGGATCCCCAGCGACGGCTTGGTAACGAAGTCCACGGCACCCAGCTCCAGCGCGCGCAGCGTCACTTCCGAACCCTTCCCGGTCAGCGACGACACCATCACCACCGGCATCGGCCGCAGGCGCATCAGCTTTTCCAGAAAATCCAGTCCGTCCATGCGTGGCATTTCCACATCCAGCGTCAGCACGTCCGGGTTGAATTCTTTGATCATGTCCCTTGCCACTAAAGGATCCGGTGCCGAGGCGACCATCTCCATATCTGCATGGCTGTTAATGATTTCTGTCATCAGCTGTCGCATCAATGCAGAGTCATCAACACATAACACTCTGATTTTTCCCATTATCTTTCCTTAGTCAGTCCGTAGACTGTCTGGCCGCGCAGATAGAACTCTTTACTGATCTGGCTAAAGTTCTCGGAGTGACCGGCGAACAGGATCCCACCGGGTTTCAACATCGAGACAAAACGCCGTAAGATCTTTTCCTGTGTTTCTTTATCGAAATAGATCATCACATTACGGCAAAAAATGGCGTCGAACGGGCCCGGTAGCGCCCAGTCGCTGCCCAGCAGATTCAGCTGAGCAAAATTAATGGTGTTGGCCAGTTCGGGACGGACTCTTACCATCCCGGAATGCGGGCCGGTGCCCCGGAAGAAGAAACGTTGCAGCTGCTGTGGAGACAGCGTGCGTAGCTCTTCCTGGCGATAAACACCGCTCAGCGCCTTCTCCAGCACCTGCGTATCAATGTCGCTGGCATGGACCTGGAATTTCCCCGGCCCTGCGCCCAACGTTTCCGCCAGCGTCATGGCGATGGAGTACGGCTCTTCACCCGTTGAGGCCGCCGCACACCAGACGTTAAAACTGCCCGCCCGGCGTTTGGCGTGATCGGCCAGAATCGGGAAGTGGTGCGCCTCACGGAAAAATGCCGTCAGGTTAGTGGTCAGCGAGTTAATAAATGCCTGCCACTCCGGGCTGTTGGAATCACTCTCAAGCAGCGCAAGGTAACGACCGAAATCGTCGATACCCAACATCCGCAACCGCCGGACCAGCCGGTTGTAAACCATCTCCCGCTTGTGATCGGCGAGAACGATGCCAGCACGCTGGTAGATCAACTGACTGATACGCTTAAAGTGCGTATCCGATAACGGCAGGCGCTGAACCATCTGGGACAGCAGCGTGGCGTTCTCCTGCGGGGCTAACAACGTCGATTTTTTCATGTAGGGCTACCCTGCAACGTACTGATTAAGGGGGTAAAACACAGCTATATTCCCTGTATGCCGTCCGGATAACCTGACTGGCCTTCTGCGTCGAGTGTAAATCTGGTCACCGTGCCCGTCAGATGGTCAGCTTGAGCTTCAAGGGCTTCTGTGGCTGCTGCCGCTTCCTCTACCAGCGCGGCGTTCTGTTGTGTTACCTGATCCATCTGGCTGACTGCCTGTGCAACCTGCTCAATGCCGCGACGCTGTTCATCAGAGGCTGAAGCTATTTCGCCCATGATGTCGTTGACGCGCGTCACCGACTGCACAATCTCGTCCATGGTTTCGCCGGCTGAAGCCACCAGCACCGCGCCCTGATCGACGCGATCCACCGACGCTTCAATCAGCGCTTTAATTTCTTTTGCCGCCTGCGCGCTACGTTGCGCCAGGTTGCGGACTTCGCCGGCCACTACCGCAAAGCCTCTGCCCTGCTCGCCGGCGCGTGCCGCTTCCACCGCGGCATTCAGCGCCAGGATGTTGGTCTGGAACGCGATGCCGTCAATCACCCCGGTAATATCGCCAATCTTCTTCGAGCTGCTGGCGATCTCACTCATGGTGGTGACCACTTTGCCGGTCAACTGGCCGCCTTTATGGGCGGTGGTTGAGGCCTCTTTTGCCAGCTGAGAAGCCTGGCGGGCATTTTCGGCATTGCCGGTCACGGTAGCGGTCAGCTGCTCCATGCTGGCGGCGGTTTCGGCCAATGACGCGGCCTGCTGCTCGGTACGGGCAGACAAATCGTTGTTGCCGGACGCAATCTCACGGATGCCGGTGTGCATGGCGTGCGTGCCATCACGTACGCTGCTGACCGTCTCTGCCAATGATTTCTGCATGGCGTTGAGGCTGATAAACAGCTGGCTGAGCTCATTACGCCCTTCCGTTTCGATGGTGCCGCCCAGGTTGCCCGAGGCGATACGTTCAAAGTGGCCACGCATTCTGGACAGTGGCGCGATAACCGCACGGCGCACCCACCAGATACCGCTGAAGGTCACTAACAGGCAGAGCACCACCGCCACGATAAAGATAATTTTCGACTGGGCATAAAAGCCTTTCCCGGCCTGGTTAGCGTGTTCGCGCAGCAGATCGATATGCTTCATCCACTGGTTGTACTGAACCTGGAATTTGTCCTGCTTGCCCTGCGTCGGCGAGTCGAGGAAGTCCTGTAACTGGTAATTCTGTAAATAGGCAATCAGCTGAGAAAGCTCGTGGGCATAAACGTCATAGGCCTCATTCATCGACTTTTTCAGCGCGCCACCTGCCGGTGTGGTTTCCGGGATAGCGTTGAAGCGCTTAAAAGCATTATCGGCAGCATTCAGATCTTCCTGAGCCTTTGCCATCAAACTTGTTACCTGATCGCGCGGTAAACTCAGTGCGGCACGCGTTCCGGCGCGGCTCAGCGTGACGCGGGCGCTCAGTAACGCCGCCCATGTTTCCCCCAGCGCTTCACGCTGATTACTGCTGACTTCGACGTCCTGCAAGTTGCGGGCATCAAGGCGGAAAGAATTAAAAGACAAACCGTTACCGACAATCTGCATCACGCAGAACAACCCCAACAGCAGGAAAATTGCGGTAGAAATACGTATACGACTCACCATTAAAGCCTCCAGGTTTTGCCGCCCAAGATGAGCGGCAAAAAAGTCTGTTAGAAAGTTTCCCAATTATCGTTGGATGTCGGTGCGGCCAGCGCTTTACGCGGTGCGGCTGCCGGCATTAACAGTGGGTTTTTATTTGCCTTACTGGTATTAACGGCCTGGATGACATTTTCTTTACGAATTCTGAACACGGCGACCGCCTGCGTCAGTCTGCTGGCCTGTTCTTCCAGCGCGGCGGCGGCTGCCGCAGACTCTTCCACCAGCGAGGCGTTCTGCTGGGTGACGCGGTCCATCTCGGTCACGGCGGTGCCCACCTGGTCGATACCCTTGCTCTGCTCGTCCGACGCCGAGGCGATTTCGCCCATGATGTCGGTGACGCGGGTCACCGCGCTGACGATGTCGGCCATGGTCTCTCCGGCGCTTTCAACCAGCACCGAGCCGGTATCGACGCGGGCCACGGAATCTTCAATCAGCCCTTTGATCTCTTTTGCCGCCTGCGCGCTGCGCTGGGCCAGGTTACGTACTTCGCCTGCCACTACCGCGAAGCCACGTCCCTGTTCACCGGCACGGGCCGCCTCGACCGCGGCGTTCAGCGCCAGGATATTGGTCTGGAAGGCAATGCCGTCGATGACGCTGGTAATGTCAGCAATCTTCTTCGAGCTTCCGGCGATGTCGTTCATGGTTTTCACCACGCCATCCACCACCTTGCCGCCTTTCTGCGCGGTTTCTGACGCGCTCAGCGCCAGCTGAGAGGCCTGACGGGCGTTCTCGGCGTTCTGTTTCACCGTGGCGGTCAGCTGCTCCATACTGGCGGCAGTTTGCTCCAGCGAGGCCGCCTGCTGTTCGGTACGCGAGGAGAGATCGTTATTGCCGGCGGAGATTTCGCTGGCGCCGGTATAAATCGCATCGGAACCGTCGCGGACATCGCTCACCGTGCGGACCAGCGACTGCTGCATTTCGCGCAGGCTGTCGGCCAGCTGGGTCATTTCGTTGCGCCCTTCTGACGCGATCGACTGGGTCAGATCGCCGCTGGCGATATGGCGGATATGTTCGATATTGGTGCGTAACGGACGCAGCAGGATCTTATAGATGCCGCTCCAGGCCAGCGCGATCACCAGCAGAGAGATCACCAGCACCGCAAACAGCAGCCACAGGGTATGCTTGTAAGCGCGGCTGTTAGCCTCAACACCCTCGGCGGTCAGCCGGTTATTGGTTTCCAGCCAGTCGTTATAGGTTTTTTCAAACTGATTCTGATAGCTCTGGGTTGGCTGAGCGATAAAGTCGGTGAACTTGCCGGTCTGCATCATCACAATCAGGTCGGCCAGCGCATCGTGCAGCTGCTTATAATTGGCATGCAGCTGCTTGATGTTCTCGGCGGTTTTGCCCTTCTCAGACAGATTGGCGTCAAATACCGCCATCGAGTTATCGGCGATATCCAGCTCTTGCTGTACCAACACCAGCAGTTCCTTCACCGTGGCACCCGATCCCATCTGATTGGCATCCTGCAGGTAGCGGATCCCGGCGCGGTTCAGGGTATTACGCGCCTGAACCAGAGAGACCCAGGAGGTGCCCATTGACTGCTGCAACACACGCAGACGTTGGTTAAACGCAAAATTATCTTTGTCATTCTTGACCGTATGGAAAAACAATCCGCCGGTGCCAAACTGCAGCAACGCAAACAGCACCAGTACGCTGACCAGGCCGGTAACAACCTTTATCCGTTTGAACATGACTACCTCAGGAAGGGGAAACAACTGGCACTGTTATCGGCAAAGGGAATGGGATCTTTATGCAGATATCCGCCGATTGCTCAGCGGATAATCTTATGACGGCATTTTTACTGCGCAGAACGGATTAAAAGGTTTCCCAGTTGCTGTCCGAGGCAACCGGCGCGGTGGCTTTGCGCGCCACCGGCGATGCTGCCCGTTTCACGGTGCTGGCTTTCGCCGCCGGTGTGAAACCGGACTCTTTGCGCACGCGGAACACCGCGACGGCCTGCGTCAGACGGCTGGCCTGATCTTCCAGCGCGGCAGCTGCAGTGGCGGATTCTTCCACCAGCGAGGCGTTCTGCTGCGTCACGCGGTCCATTTCGGTCACGGCGGTGCCCACCTGGTCGATGCCTTTGCTCTGTTCATCAGAAGCAGAGGCAATCTCGCCCATAATGTCGGTCACGCGGGTCACGGCGCTGACGATATCCGCCATGGTTTCGCCTGCGGTACCCACCAATACGGTGCCGCTGTCGACGCGTGCCACCGAATCTTCAATCAGCCCTTTGATCTCTTTCGCCGCCTGCGCACTGCGCTGGGCAAGGTTACGCACTTCACCGGCAACCACCGCGAAGCCACGACCCTGCTCACCGGCGCGCGCCGCTTCCACCGCGGCGTTCAGCGCCAGGATGTTGGTCTGGAAAGCAATCCCGTCGATCACGCTGGTAATGTCAGCAATTTTTTTCGAACTGCCGGCAATGTCGCTCATGGTTTTCACCACGCCATCCACCACCTTGCCGCCTTTCAGCGCGGTTTCAGACGCGCTAAGCGCCAGCTGAGAGGCCTGACGGGCGTTCTCGGCGTTCTGCTTCACGGTCGCGGTTAACTGCTCCATGCTGGCCGCGGTTTCTTCCAGTGAGGCAGCCTGCTGCTCGGTACGGGCAGACAGATCGTTATTGCCGGCGGCAATTTCGCTGGCACCGGTATAGATCGCATCGGAACCGTCGCGTACGTCGCTAACGGTACGCACCAGCGCCTGCTGCATCTCCAGCAAACTGTTTGCCAGCTGGGCCATTTCATTACGGCCTTCTACTTCGATGGTGTGCGTCAGGTCGCCGCCCGCAATGTGGCTGATATGGGCAATGTTGTTCTGTAATGGCGTAATCAGGATCTTGCGCAAGCCCACCCAGCACAGGGCGATCAGCGCGACAACCAGTACCATGATGGTGCCAATCACCCACAGCATTTTGCTGTACGCCGCTTCGTTGGCCTTCACGCCCTGCACTGTGATTTCATTCAGGGCGGTACGCCAGACGGTATAGGCCTGCTGCATATCATTCTGCTTCTGCTCGATGTTCAGTTTGAACATCTCAGGCAGCTGCTTGCTCTGCATCAAATCCAGCATGGTCGACAGCGCTTTGGAATAGCTGACGTAGTTCTGCTCAAGGTCATCAACCACTTTAGGGTCAACACCCTTGGTGTTCGGGATGGATTGATAGCGCGCGTAAAATTTGTCGGCATCAGCCAGCAGTTTCTTACCCTGATCGGAAATCGCGGTCAGCGACGCGCTGTTGATGCTGTTGGCCGTTTCACTCTGCAGACGCAGCATGCCGCGGTTCAGGGTGATGCGGGTCTGGTTCAGTGCAATCCACGCGTCGGTGAAGGACGCCACGTTGTCACTGGAATTTTGCGCAATGGAAAAACTGTCTTTATCGCTGGTCAGCGCGCCGATAAATATGCCGCCAGAGATCAGCTGCAATGAGCCAAAAACGAGCAGGACCAGCAGCAGGCTGGTGACCACTTTGATGCGTGTGAACATAGAGAACCCTTGGTGTGTAAAAGTAAAAAACAACACCGGATCTATCGGCTTTTCAGGGCCATACTTTATGTTGCGAGAGAGATATTTTGCGGAGATTTATTTTGCTATATAAAACAAAGACCAAATAATATTGTAACTAAAAAAAGGGCCCTGCGTGTTGCGCAAGGCCCATTTTCAACAGGAAAAATAACGGTTATCAGGCGCTACGCAGCACGTCGACTAACGCCATTTCTTCGCTGTTCAGCAGCTTTTCAATATCGACCAGAATCAACATGCGATCGCCCAGTGCACCCAGGCCGGTCAGATATTCGGTCGACATGGTCACCGCAAATTCCGGTGAAGGACGGATCTGGTCGTGGGTCAGTGACAGCACGTCAGACACGCCGTCAACCACGATACCGACCACGCGCTGTTCCAGATTCAACACGATCACCACGGTGTTTTCGTTATACCCGACATCGGACTGCGCGAACTTAATGCGCAGGTCGATGATTGGCACGATAACGCCGCGCAGGTTGGTCACGCCTTTGATAAAGGAAGGCGTATTGGCGATGCGGGTAACCTGATCGTAACCGCGGATCTCCTGCACTTTCAAAATGTCGATGCCATATTCTTCGTCACCCAGCGTAAACACCAGGAACTCCTGACCTACGGTTTCGCCAGTGAGTTTAGAGACAGTTGCCATTCCATTCATAATTCTACCCTTAATCGGTTAAAGTCAGGCTGCGGCTCCCGCCACACGCTTTTCACGGTTGAGAGACTGCAGAGCCGATACGTCGACAATCAGCGCCACGCTGCCATCACCGAGGATGGTTGCTGCCGAGATACCCGGCACTTTGCGATAGTTGCTTTCCAGATTTTTAACCACCACCTGGTGCTGGCCAATCAGCTGATCGACCAGCATCGCATAGCGTTTACCGGCGCTTTGCAGGATCACCACGATGCCCTGCGTTGCTTCGGTTTTTGCGCCCTGCACATCGAACACGTTCCACAGCTCAACCAGCGGCAGGTATTCGCCACGCACTTCCAGCACGCGCTCGCCACCGGCCAGCGGATGCAGATCGTCTGCCAGCGGTTGCAGCGATTCCATCACCGCGTTCAGCGGCAGAATGAACACTTCGTTAGCTACGCGCACGGACATGCCGTCGAGGATCGCCAGCGTCAGTGGCAGCAGAATTCGAATGGTGGTGCCTTTACCCTGCTTCGACGAGATTTCGACGTGACCGCCCATCTCCTGGATATTTCGCTTCACCACGTCCATGCCAACACCGCGACCCGAGACGTCAGTCACCTGCTCCGCCGTGGAGAAGCCAGGGGCGAAGATCAGCATGCCCACTTCTTCATCGCTCATCGATTCGCTGACCGGCAGGCCAGACGACAGCGCTTTCGCCAGGATACGTTCACGGTTCAGACCGGCACCGTCATCAACCACTTCGATGCAGATGTTGCCGCCCTGATGTTCCGCGGAGAGGATCAGGTTACCGATGGCGTCTTTGCCGGCGGCAAGACGTTTTTCCGGGGTTTCGATACCGTGATCCAGGCTGTTACGCACCAGGTGCGTTAACGGGTCAATAATGCGCTCGATCAAGCTCTTATCCAGCTCGGTCGAGCTGCCTTGCAGGGTCAGCTCCACTTCTTTACCCAGCTTGCTTGCCAAATCGCGCACCAGACGTGGGAAGCGGCTGAAGACATATTCCATCGGCATCATACGGATGGACATCACCGATTCCTGCAGGTCACGGGCGTTACGTTCTAACTGCCCCATGCTGTTCAGCAGGTCGCCGTGGGCAACCGGATCCAGTTCACCGGAACGCTGCGCCAGCATCGACTGGGTGATAACCAGTTCGCCAACCAGGTTAATCAGCTGGTCCACTTTTTCTACCGCAACGCGGATACTGGTGGATTCGCTGGCCTTGGCGACCGCCTTTTTCGGTGCTTCACGTTTCGCCGGCGTAATGTCGGTGACCGTGGCCAGTGGTGCGGCCGGCTCTTCAGCCACCGCTTCAACGATTGGCTCAACCGCTATTGCTGCTGACGGCGCCGTCAGGAACTGGATTTGCGCTTCTTCAATCACAAAGCACAGCACCGCAACGATGTCATCCTGATCGACGGTAGAGTCAAGGGTCACTTCAACCGAGGTTTCGCCTTTCACCACGTCAGAAACGGTGCCCAGATTCCCCAGTTCTTCCAGCATTAATGGAATTTCTGCCGGTTTCAGGTCCACCAGCGCCAGTCTCAGACCGGCGGCCGCCACAGGCGCGTTCGCCGCGGCTGCCAGCGTTTTAGGCGCTTCAATCACTTCACCCTTGGCTTCTAACGCTAACTGGCGCAGCGCCTGACAGATGTATTCAAACGTCGCGGCATTGGGTTCCGTGGCGGTTTTATAGGCATCCAGCTGTTCTTGCATAATATCTTTGGTTTCCAAAAACAGGTTGATGATATCGGTGCTCAGCTGCATTTCGCCGCGACGAGCGCCGTCGAGAATATTTTCCAGAATATGCGTGGTTTCCTGTAACACAGTGAAACCAAAGGTACCCGCCCCGCCTTTAATCGAGTGGGCCGCACGGAAGATAGCGTTAAGCTGTTCCGAATCCGGTTCCTGTGGGTCTAACCCCAGCAGGTGTTGTTCCATGTCGGCCAACAGTTCGTCGGCTTCATCGAAAAACGTTTGATAAAAATCGCTAATATCCATGCTCACGGGATCACCTCTGCTGTGAGTCGCGATCGGTCTGGGCCGCCGGTACCGGGTTAGCCGGAGCGGATGCTGTCGGTTTTACCTGATCGCCTGCTGGCTCAGCCACTGGGGGTTGAGGGTCTGGTTTTTTTGTGGCATCGGCAGGGAGTGCCGGTGCGACGATTTCTTTAAGGCTGCCCGCATTGCTGCCGCTGATTTGCGTCGCGTCGCTCTCCGAGTTTTCTTTCTCAATCTGCAGCTCCGTGTCGTGGTTCAACACCAGCAGACTGATTCGACGGTTTACAGCATCATCCGCGCCGCGGTTTTTTAAACTCATGGTGTCGGCCATCCCGACCACGCGCAGCATCTTGCCGCTATCCAGTCCGCCGGTGACCAGCTCACGCCGTGAGGCGTTCGCGCGGTCGGCAGACAGTTCCCAGTTACTGTATCCGCGGTCGCCATTGGCATACTGAAAATCATCGGTATGGCCGGCAAGGCTGATTTTGTTCGGTATATCGTTCAGGATCGGTGCAATTGCCCGCAAAATATCGCGCATATACGGCTCAACTTCCGCGCGACCGGTTTTAAACATCGGCCGGTTCTCGCTGTCGATAATCTGAATACGCAGCCCCTCTTCCACCATATTGATGATCAAATGCGGACGCAGGGCCTTCAACCGTGGATCCGATTCGATCAACTGGTCGAGCTTTTCACGCAGACGGTTAAGACGGATTTCATCCAGCTTGCGTTTCTGCGCATCCATATCCACCACCTTGTGGACCTCGCCCGATTTCTGGGTTGGGTCCTCGCCGCCGCCGGGGATCACGCTGATGCTTTCACTACTCTTCGAACCGCCGGTCAGTGCCACTTTCAACGGCGTCTTAAAGTAATCGGCAATCTGCACCAATTCCTGAGGGTTCGCGATCGACAGCAGCCACATCACCATAAAGAAAGCCATCATCGCGGTCATAAAGTCGGCATAGGCAATCTTCCATGAGCCGTGACCGCCCTCATGTCTTTTATGCTTCTTTTTCTTAACCAGAATAATGGGGTGATTGTTATGCTTCATGCGTCATGCGTCCTGGTCTGAAGTCTGTTTCGCTGGTGATTTTGCGTTACGGACATGCTCCTCCAGCTCGGTAAACGACGGTCGGTCGGTTGAGTACAGCGTCTTACGACCAAACTCAACCGCGATTTGCGGCGCATAGCCATTCAGGCTGGAGAGCAACGTCACTTTGATGCACTGCATCATCTTGGTGGTTTCTGCACATTTCTGCCGTAACACCCCGGCTAACGGAGAGATAAATCCGTAGGCCAACAAAATGCCGAGGAAGGTTCCCACCATCGCGTGTGCGACCGATGCCCCTAACTCTGCTGCCGGGCGGTCGGCGGATGCCAGCGTATGTACCACCCCCATTACCGCCGCCACGATGCCGAAAGCCGGAAGAGAATCGCCAACCGTTTGCAGCGCCGTTGCCGGCACTTCGCATTCGTGTTCGTAGGTTTCAATCTCTTCGTCCATCAGCGCTTCGATTTCGAAGGCGTTCATATTGCCGCTGACCATCAGACGCAAATAGTCGGTAATGAAGTCCACTAGTCTTTTATCGGCAAGGATGCGCGGGTAATTAGCAAAAATTTCACTTTCCTGCGGACTTTCAATATCCGCTTCCAGCGATAACATGCCCTGCTGGCGGGATTTGGCCATAATGCGGTACAGTAAGGCCATCAGATCCATATAGACGGCTTTGTTATATTTTGAGCCGCGCATTAATAATGGCAGCGCCTTCATGGTGGCCTTAATGGCTTTGCCATTATTCCCCACGATAAATGCGCCAATACCGGCGCCGCCGATGATCAACAATTCTGAAGGTTGATAGAGCGCGCCAAGGTGGCCACCGACCATCGCGTAGCCCCCCAACACCGACCCGAGTACCAGGATATACCCAATAATAATTAACACACTAAATCCTTACGTCTGGTGACGTGTGGGTTGAAGAAGAGCGCTTCAGGATGTTTCTACCCGCCGCAGGCAAAAAAAAAGCAGCGGTTAAATAACCGCTGCTGGATGCATTCCACGTTGTGAGGAGAATTAAACGGCTTGTTTAATCTCTTCCTCCAGCAGTTGTGAAATGTTATCGGCAGATTCCCCGATAAGTTTACGTCTTTTTACCGCACGGGATGGCGGCTGGCACAGGCTGCAGACAAAACTGCCAACCGGCTGGTGTGCGTGGTTGATGAAACTGCCGTTGCAGCTTTTGCAATCGGACAGTTCGAGCATTCCGCTCTCAACAAACCGGACTAAGGTCCAGGCGCGGGTCAGCGCCAACAGCGGGCCTTCGTCCTGTTGCGGGCACTGTTCGAGATAGAGTCGGTACGCTTTGATTACCGCGTCCACACCCTTGCTCAACCCGCTTTTAAGAAGGAACTGCCAGGCGTTACAGAACATAGAAGAGTGAATGTTCTGTTCCCAGGTCATAAACCAATCGGTTGAGAACGGCAGCATGCCTTTCGGCGGTGGGCTACCGCGCAGTTCTTTATATAATTTAATTAAACGGCCACGACTCAGCTGCGTTTCGCTTTCTAACATTTGCAGACGCGCACCCAGCGAGATCAACTCCATCGCTAATTGAATATCGCGCGCTTCCTGGACAATACTTTTTTCACTCATTAGCTCGCTCTCTTTTTAGGCAACTCGTCGCTTTTACCCGACACGGTGCGTAATAAACGGCTGGATAACAGAATACCAGTGTGGATTTGCTGTAAATCGTCCACGCGTGATTCCTGCGTCAAGCGAGTAATTGTATTGTGGTCGTTGAAGCGAAACTGACAAACAAGCTGATTCGTTTCAGCTAACTTCACCATTTCAGGCAGAGTTAATTGAGAAAGTGTATCTGCCATTGCTTCATCGATACCGAGACGAAACATCGCAGAGGCTTTTTCCTGGTTAATAAGGCGTTGAGCAAGCAATAAATAAGACAAGTTGATGTCGTAAATATGTTTGAGTAATTCTGATGTACCCATTTTTTTTCCATCCTGACTGACACTACTTAAACGTTTGCGGATTACGCCGCTACCTTGGTTGCTGATTGGTAAATCTAAGTTGGCAAATAATTTAGTGGCAGAAGCCAAACGTTTGCGAAGCTGTAAGGTGCCAATTAGCGCCTGTCCAGAAAGTAGTCATTAACTCATTTTGCCAGTACTGCTTCCCTGTTTTCCGTCCGCTTTACCTGACCCTGGAGTCAGACTTTTCTTACTACCTTTTAGGACTATTCCGAAAACAAGGCAACTCTATCCCCTCTGATTTCGACATACAACGAGGGCCAGGCCAAATTTTAGATAAAGTGTGACGCAGATCACACTTTTGGGGTAAATTAACTAAAATAACCCTTCAGCGATGCTGTTGATTAGTTCACTAACTAATCAATTTACCCCCTTTTTGTCACAATTTAACAAACCCGTATCATTTCCAAATGAAAACGATTCTGGTTACGAGTATTAAACGGAACGGGTGCGTGATTTAGATCAATATCAGCTCAACAATCTGTGTTGACAAAAATAATCAGAATTTAATGCTGGATATGCGACATAAGTAGCGATCACAAAATAGTCACGAAAGGTGACTGTCAGGAGTGTGTATGATGACTGAAATGTGACATAGCGCAGGTTTCTATCAGCAAGCGATAGCGTTTCGTAAGCCTTATCCAGCTTGTGTTTAGGGCGTGTAAAGGGATGTAATCGGCAGTTACATTAGTGATATGAATGTTTTAGCGGAATTTTGAGCTATCAGGGTAAGTATCGGCACTCTGCAGACAATCTTTAGTGGAAAGGGGCAATTTTCGTTATTTTTCTTATAAATGGCTCTTTTTTGAGGAAAACTTAGACCCCTGTCTCATTTATGGTGCTGATTTTAGTCGAAAAAAAGGGCGACCTGAGATCGCCCTTTTGTTTACTGGCACAGATTATGCTAGTCGCGGAAAGGTGGCGACCTTATTGGCCTCCCCCTGCTCCGTCGTGCGCAGCTCTACAGCCTGCAAATCCTTCAGATAGGTTTTACGCCAGTTGCTGATATCGTTGCGTCGCAGCACGGCCATCATGTCGTTATAACGAGAGATACGCTCGTTTAACGGCATGGTCGCCGCCTGGTTCAACGCGGCGGCCACTTCATCACGATCGTAAGGGTTCACAATCAGTGCGGAGGTGAGCTCGTTGGCGGCACCGGCAAAGCGAGACAGCACCAGCACACCCGGATCGTTCGGGTCCTGTGCGGCGACATATTCTTTCGCCACCAGGTTCATGCCATCGCGCAGCGGCGTCACCAGACCAATATCGGTCAGGCGGAAGATTTTCATCAGCAGACGGCGATCGAAGTGCTGATTAAGGTAATACAGCGGCGTCCAGCCCAGCGTGCCGTATTTGCCGTTAATACGCCCGGCTTCCGTTTCCAGCTGATGGCGGATGTCCTGATAGGCCTGCACGTCACCGCGCGAGGTCGGGGCAATCTGCGAATAACGGATCTTGCCGTGATGCTCAGGATAGTTCTCCAGCAGCGCTTCATAAGCGAGGAAACGCTCAGGCAGCCCTTTGGAATAATCCAGACGCTCACAGGCAATGATGTTTTTCGCATCGCCCAGGTCTTTTTTCATTGCAGCCATCTTCGGCGGCAATGGCCCTTCCGCCATCTCTTTAATGCTGTCTGGCTCGATGCCGATCGGGTAGACCTCAGTGGCGAAGGTGTTGCCAAAGGCGCGATGCTGCTTGCCGTCAGTCTGCAACTGCGTCATCAGCGACAGGCATTCGAGGAACGCCGTGCGGTCACTCTCTGTCTGGAAGCCCAGCAGATCGTAATCACACATCATTTCCAGCAGCTCATTGTGCGGCGGCAGCGCATTGAAGATTTCCGGCGTCGGGAACGGAATATGCAGGAAGAATCCGATGCGGTTATTCACGCCCAGCTTACGCAGTGCGGCCGCAAATGGCAGCAGGTGATAATCGTGGATCCACAGTACATCATCCGGCTTCAGCAGCGGCAGCAGGCGGTTAGCCAGCAGCGTGTTGACGTTGCAGTAGCCTTCCCAGGCTTCACGCTGGAAGTTAACCAGGTCAAGCCGGTAGTGGAAAGCGGGCCACAGCACGGCATTGGAGAACTGCAGATAATACAGGTCGTAATCGTTTTGATTCAGCCCGAAAGAGGCGTAGGTGACGTTGTCCTGTTCGAACAGGTCCATATCCTCGTCATCTTCACCGATTTCATTGATTTCGCCGTTCCAGCCAAACCACAGTCCACCGGTGGTTTTCAGGGCATCCACGATCCCGACAGTCAGACCGCCTGCGCTGGCCTTGGTCCCATCCGGTACAGCGATGCGGTTAGATACGACTACTAAGCGACTCATAACCTTGACTCCTTACCGACGTTGTTTCGTCTTGATCTAGTTGTAATAGTGTTTGTTCAAGCCAGTGGTAAACCGCAGCGACGTCCGGTAACCGGTAGCCGGCCTCCGTTGGTCCCTCGCCCACTTTAATGGCGATGCCGTCCATAGCATTGATAACCTTAAATCCGGCTTCATCTGTCACATCGTCGCCGATGAACACAGGCGTTCTGCCGGCGAACGGGGCCTGCTGCATGATCGCGTCAATAGCCGCCCCTTTACTGACGCCTTTCGGTTTCAGCTCAACCACACATTTGCCCGGTTGCAGAGCCAGCACCGGGAAACGTGCGACCATCGCCTCGGCCAGTGCCAGCACGTCCTGCTGATAGTGTTCCGCACGCCGGTAGTGCAGCGCGAAGGCCATTCCTTTGGTTTCAAGTTGGGTATCCGGCATTTTCGCCATCGCCTCGCCCAGTAAAGCAGAGAGCGAACGGGCGACGTCATCCGGCAGGGACAGGCGTTCAATGTTGTCCTGGCCGTCGCGTCGTTCAGCACCGTGAACGCCAGCCAGTGGGAGGTGCAAGGGTGCGACCAACGCGTCCAGCTCAGACATCGGACGGCCCGACACCAGTGCCAGCGCGCCATCGGTCAGGCGGCTGAGTCGGTCCAGGTGAGAAATCACTTCTCCGGGGATAAACACTTCATCCGGACGGGACTGAATGGCAGCCAGCGTACCATCGACATCGAAGAAAAAAGCATACCGGCCGCTGGCGGATAACTGGGGCGCGGTTTCATTCTGGGTGTTCAAAGTATTCCTCCTGATTGAGTGTGTTACGGCGATACGTTCATCGGGCTGTGTTACGGCCCAACTCACGGGGGAGGGTCAGATGGCGTATCTGAATCACCCACAACGCACGAGGAAAACGCAGCAATATCAGCATTCAGTATAGACGCTGATCCTGACTCTGCCAGACAATACGCGGCTTTGAGCCCGGATCGATGCATCCAGCCTGCCAAATTACTGGGGAAAAAGACATAGGAGAAAGGCGAAATGTTTAGCGGAAATGACTCGGAAAAACTGTGAGTGACAGGGGTAAGGGTTCAGGCGGACCGATCCGCCTTTGCCCGACCCTCAGGCTACCGGCTTCATCCACAGCGCATCAACATTGATGCCGTGCCAGTTAGTGGACTCTTCCGGGCCGGTAATGCTGTCCCAGCAGAAGCGATCGGCGAGGTCGACGATCTCCGGTGACAGCCTCTGGTTGGTGACCAGTGAATAGAAGACGCAGACTTTGGGTTGCAGCAGTGAGCCTCCACCCGGTTCGGCGACCACCGCAATGCGTCCTGAGGCGAGACGCACGGTGGAGCCCACCGGATAGATGCCCACCGCCTTCACGAAGGCGAAGAACACCTTGCGGTCGAAGTGCCCTTCCCAGCTGGCCATTTGGTGCATGGCGCTGGCCGGATTCCAGCCTGCTTTATAAGGCCGGTTAGAGGTGACCGCATCATAGACGTCGCAGACCGCCGCCATCCGCGCCAGCAGCGAGATTTTTTCACCGGCCAGGCCATGCGGATAGCCGCGTCCATCGAATTTTTCATGGTGGTGTAACGCCACGTCCAGCAGATCTTCGCCGCCGCCGCTTTTCCGCAGCAGCGCTTCGCCAATCACCGGATGCTGTTTCATGATGTCGAACTCGGCGTCGGTCAGCTTGCCGGGCTTGTTGAGGATATCCAGCGAGATCCCGGCTTTACCCACGTCATGCAGCAGCCCGGCGGTTCCCGCCCGCCGCACCTGCTCTTCTTCCAGCTGCAGCTGCCTGGCCAGCGACACCATCAGCGCGCAGACGGCGACCGAATGCAGATAGGTGTAATCATCATGGGTTTTCAGCCGCACCACGCTCAGCAGCGCGGCAGGATGTCGGCTGATCGAACCGCCGATTTCATCCACCAGCGGCAGCGTGCTGACAGTGTCGATGGTACGTCCCAGCCGGGCATCGCTGAACATATCCATTACCTGCCCTTTGGCATTCAGGCAAATCGCCTGCGCCTGCTCAACTTCTTGATGCATGCTGATGGGACCACGCGGCACGTCCGCCTGGTCTTCTTCAATCTCTGTGTCTGTTTCGTCCGGCGCCCGCCCTTTAGACAGATCGATCCAGACTTCTTTAATGCCGTTTTCTGCAATCACCTGGATCTGCAGATTGGTGGTCAGCAGCATGTCGTTGTGGACGAGCGGATGCTTGAGCCAGAAAACCTCCAGCTTGTGCACATACATCCCAACGCGCAGCGCCTGTACCTGAATTCGCCTGATCATCCTGTGCCTCTTTGCCAGTTCCTCCATTCAGCACAGGTATCGGCCTTGCCTGAAAAAGCTTCAGTGAATGCGGCGGCTGACCGCATCTTTTACTTAATTTTTACATTTACGCAGGCCGCGTATTCGCCACGTTTTTTCAGGCAGAAACTAAATTCCTCAGCAGAACAAGCGCGTAGGTTTTTACGCTGATTCAGCGGTTGATTGCCAGCACGGATTGATAATACTGTATATAAACACAGTAACATTGAGTCATCATTATGCACATGCACCAACTTGTTGTTTCTCCGCGTCCTCTCACCATCCCGTTGTTCGTTGAACGGGTCGCCTGCGGGTTTCCCTCGCCGGCGGCCGATTATGTGGAATCGCGGATAGACCTGAATGAACTGCTGGTCAGCCATCCCAGCGCGACCTACTTTATCCGTGCGGCGGGAAATTCGATGATCGAGGGTAATATTAACGACGGCGATATGCTGGTGGTAGACAGCTCGTTAAAGCCTCAGCATGGCGATCGGGTGATTGCCGCTATTGATGGCGAATTCACCCTGAAGAAATTGCAGCTGACGCCTTCGGTGAAGCTGCTGCCGATGAATCCCAGCTACGCCGCCATCGATATCGACGACGAAGCCGGGCTGAGCGTGTTCGGCGTGGTGACCTTTATTATTTATGCGGCGCGCTGAGAGAGTGAACTCAGGGGTTAATCACCTGTGACCGATCGCCGGCAAAAAAGCGGGTGAGGTTGTCGAACGCCACGCGAAAATAGGCCTCGTAGCTGGCTTGCTCGACGTAACCGAGGTGCGGCGTACAGAGCACGTTCGGCATCTGCAACAGCGGCGAGGCCGGATCGTACACCGGCTCCTGCTCGTAGACATCCAGCGCGGCCAAGCCCGGACGCCCCTGGCCCAGCGCATGCAGTAGCGCACCCGGCGCGACCAGCTCGGCCCGGCTGGTATTCACAAACAGCGCATCCGGTTTCATCGCCAGCAGATCGGCCTCGCTAATGCTGGCTTCGGTTGCGTCGACCAGTCGCAGATGGACAGACAGAATATCACTGGTGGCAAACAAGGCGGTGCGATCGGCAGGCACGCTGTGACCATCGCGCCGCGCTTCCTCGCGGGCGCGTTCGCTGCCCCATACCTGCACCTGCATATTGAAAGCACGGGCATAGCCGGCAATCAGCTTGCCAATTTTGCCGTAGCCAAGAATGCCGAGGGTTTGCCGGTTAACTGCCCTGCCGATCTCCGTTTGCCAGCGTCCGGCGGCCATGGCATTCACCGAGGACACCAGCTTACGGCGGGAGGCCATTATCAGCAGCCAGGTCAGTTCTGCAGGCGCCACCGGCGAGCCCGTTCCTTCCACCACCGCCACGCCAGCCCGCTGACAGGCCGCCAGATCGATATTGCGCGCGACTTTGCCCGTCTGACTGATCAGCTTAAGTTGAGGGGTTTGTCGCAGAAAAGCGGCATCGATCTGCGTTCGTTCGCGGATCAAAATCAGCGCCTCGGCCGTCGCCAGCACCTCGCTGGCATGCGGATCTGGCAGGTGACCCAGCGCGCGGCACTGAAAGGCCGGATTATCGTGCAGGAAACTAAGCTGAGCGGTTGCCCGCTGATAATCATCCGGTATCGCAATACGTATCACCACGATCTTCTCCTGAGGCTGACGAGGTGCCTATCAGAATAATGCGCGATGGGCTGCTGAGCGAGAACTCTCTTGCCAGTTATCCCGCTCTCTGGCATTTTGGAAGCAATCGTTCCCTTATTGGATACTTATGAACAACGCATCCCTTCTGCCGCAGCACAGCAAAGAGCGCGGCCGCCCACGCGAGTTTGATACCGACCTGGCGCTGGACAACGCCATGCTGGTGTTCCGGGAAAAAGGCTTTCACGCCGCCTCGATTGCGGAATTGGGCGAGGCAATGAACCTGACCGCAGGCAGCATCTATAAGGCGTTCAAGGATAAACGCACGCTCTTCCTGCAGGTTTTTGAGCGTTACACCTCGTTGCGTAATGGCGCGCTGCGCGAGCGTCTGGCGCTGCTCACCACCGGCCGCGAGAAACTGGCCGAGCTACTGCGCTTCTATCTGGAATCGGCTCAGGATGTTGAAGGAAGACGTGGATGCCTGGTGGTCGGCAGCGCCACCGAATTGCAGGTATTGGACGAGGCGCTGTCAGCGCTGGTTCGTCAGGCAGTGATCCGTAATAAAAGCCTGCTGACCTCGCTGTTATCCCAGGGCCAGCAGGATGGCTCGGTATCCCGCAGCCTGGCGGTGGAGACCGCAGCAGAACTGATTTTATGCCTGATTTTTGGCATGCGTATCATCGGTAAGATGCAAAATATCAGTGACCGCGAAGCCACCATCACGCTGGCGATGAAGCTACTCGATTAAAAATTTAGCCATTTAGGAAGTATTCATTTCCTAATAGACATACCTGCCAGCCCGCAGGCAATCACTAAAGAGGTCCACGATGAAACAGCCAACAACAGAAAGCGTCCTGCCCCGCCGCACCGAGGCGGAACCCACGACATTTGCTGACAGCACCCTTCCCGGTTTTGTACATCGCTATGCCAACGTTGAGGGGGTCAGGCTGCATTATGTCTGCGGCGGCAATCCGCAGGGCGAAACCCTGGTGCTGCTGGCCGGCTTCCCGCAAAGCTGGTTTGCATGGCGACAGGTGATGGCGCGGCTCGCATCGACCTACCGCATTATTGCGCCGGATCTGCCGGGTCAGGGCGATTCAGATCGGCCCGAAACGGGTTATGACACCCGATCGCTGGCAACAAAGGTGCACGGCCTGCTCAGCTCACTGGCTATCAGCCGCTATTACCTGGCCGCGCACGATGTCGGAGCCTGGGTAGCCTGGCCTTATGCTGCCCTATACGGTGACGAGGTTAAGCGACTGGCCTTGCTGGATGCCGGTATTCCGGGGATCACCCTGCCGGATGCCCTGCCCGTGTCGCCGGATGCTGCCTGGAAAACCTGGCACTTCGCCTTTCACGTCATCCCGGACCTGCCCGAAGCGCTGATCGCAGGGCATGAACGCGTCTACCTGGAGTGGTTCCTGAAGCGCAAAACCGCCTGCCCTGACGTCTTCTCTGAAACTGACATGGATGAGTATTTGCGCATTCTGATGAAAAGCGGTGGATTACGCGCGGGCCTCGCCTACTACCGTTCCGCCGCCCTCTCCGCACAGCAAAACCGGGAATTACAGGCTAACGGCAAGTTGAGCATGCCAATCCTCGCCATCAGTGCCGGGCAGGGCTCGATCCCCGATATGGCAGCACCATTGCGCCCGTTTGCAGCAGATGTCACCGGCGTTGTGGTCCCTTATTGCGGCCATTTCCTGCCGGAAGAACAGCCCGAAGCCATTGCCCGCGAGCTGAGTGACTTTTTCCACGGCTGATTTGCAAAAGTAAAACGATCGGTTTACTTTTAGAGGATGAAAAAGAAACAGGACATCCTGAACGCCGCTGAGCGGCTGTTCTACAGCAACGGTTTTCACGCCACCAGCACCGACAGGATTTGTCGCGAAGCCAGCGTCTCCACCCGCACGCTGTATCGCTACTTTCCTTCGCGGGAACTGCTGACCGAAGCGGTGATGAATGCCCGAAAAGATCGCTTCTCTGCGGCGCTGCTTCCGGCGGAGGATCCGGCGGCGATCGCGCAACTGTTTAGCGTGCTCGGCAGCTGGATGCAGGATTACGGCACGTCCGGCTGTTTCTTCCTGAAAGCGTGGGGAGAATATGCCGAGCAGGATGTCTGGTTGTCGGCGCTGGCACTGGACTATCGCTACGAGATGCGTGAATACATCGCGGCCTGCGTACGCAATATGCCCGGCCAGCATCGCGAGGTGCTGGCGGATGCCATCTGGATGCTGTTTGAAGGGGCAATTACCGCGGCGCTGGTCGCCGGACCTGAAGCCGCCTTTCGCGCCGGTGAGGCGGCAGCGCTGCTTACCGCCAGCGACACCCGCCGATGAAAACGATCGCGCTGGGCATCGCCGGCACCTCGCTGATTGCCGTCACCTACGGCATGGCGCGCTTTTCCTGGGGGCTGATGCTGCCCGAGGTGAACGTTGATATCCCGTTCAGCCCGCAAATGGCGGGCTTTATCTCGGCCTGTAGTTTTGCCGCTTACTGCCTTGCCATCGTGGCGTCGTCTGTGCTGGACCAGCGGTTTGGCCCGCGATGGTTGGCAGCGGCGGCCGCCTGCTGTGCCGCGGCAGGACTGGCGGTGATTGCCGTCGCAGGTTCCCCCGCGATGCTGGCAGCCGGGCTGTTTATCGCCGGCCTGAGTCCGGGTTTAGCGTCCCCTTCGCTGGCAGCCGCGGTGGACCTGGTGGTCGAACCTGAGACGCAGCCAAAGTTGAATACCCTCATTAATTCCGGCACCAGCGCCGGGATCATCCTGTCGGTGCCAATACTGTACTTTCTGCCCGGAGGCTGGCGCGCGGCCTGTATTGTCTTCACCCTATTTGCCCTGGCTTGCCTGCCGGCGATCCTGCGCTACGTGCCGCGTGGGCAAACGACTGCCCGCGAAACACCGCCCGGCTGGCGTGAAACGCTTCTGCAACGTGCCATGCTAAATCTGATGCTGATCGCCTTCTTCAGCGGCATAGCCAGCGCAGCCTGGTGGAATTTTGGCCCGGATGTATTGCGTCATCATATTGATGTCGAAGCCGGTACCGTCAATCTGCTGTGGCTGGTCGGGGGAGGTGCGGGAGTGATGGGGGCGCTAACCGGTCCGCTGGCGGAGCGCATCGGAATGAAGCAGGTTTACCGTCTTTCGCAACTGGCCATGGCCGTACCGCTGGTATTGCTGGCAGTGAGTCAGCAGATGCACGGGTGGCTGTTCCCGGCGGTGGCCTGTTGCGGCGCAGGATACGTAACGCTGTCCGGCGTTTTACTGGTGAGTGGAGTGGCGGTGACAAACAACGCGCCCGCAACCGGCGTGGCGGCGGTTTTCTTCGCGCTGGCCGCAGGTCAGGTCGCCGGATCGGTTCTGTTCGGCCTGCTCTCTGCAGGCACCGGCGTGGTACCTGCTTTGCTGACCTTTGCGGCGATATCAGCGGCGATGCTCCTGCTCTCGCCGCCTGAGTGCGCGTTTAAACGTGCCGAAGGTTGACGTTAGCCGCCGACTCTCGCCTGTAACGCGGCGGGATAGCGTTCGCCGATCACTTTGATGGTTTCCAGCGCCTGAGTCAGCTTATGCATCTCATCACCCGACAGAATAATATCCGCCGCGGCCAGATTCTCCTCCAGGCGATGGAGCTTGGTGGTCCCCGGAATAGGCACAATCCACGGCTTTTGAGCCAGCAGCCATGCCAGCGCAATCTGCGCCGAGGACACGCCCTTCTCTGAGGCAAGATGGCCCAGCAGCGTCACCAGTTTTTCATTGGCGGCCATCGCTTCAGCGGCAAAGCGCGGCACTTTGCTGCGGAAATCATCTTCGCCAAAGGTGGTGCCCGGTTTAATCGCGCCGGTTAAGAAACCTTTTCCTAACGGGCTGAACGGCACAAAGCCAATCCCTAACTCCTCAAGCAGCGGCAGAATGTCCTGCTCCGGCTCACGCCACCACATGGAGTATTCGCTTTGCAGCGCGGTGACCGGCTGTACGGCGTGCGCACGACGGATAGTTTTTGCGCCAGCCTCTGACAGGCCAAAGTGTTTTACCTTACCTTCGGCAATCAGATCTTTGACCGTTCCCGCCACATCTTCAATCGGCACGTCGGGATCGACACGGTGCTGATAAAGCAGATCGATGACGTCGGTTTTCAGACGGCGCAGCGAGCCTTCAACGGCTTCGCGGATATGTTCCGGGCGGCTGTTGAGGATCTGCTGCTTATTATCATTGCCAAAGGTAAAGCCGAATTTGGTGGCGATGACCACCCGATCGCGATAAGGCTTTAACGCCTCGCCGACCACCTCTTCATTGAGGTAGGGCCCGTAGACTTCTGCGGTATCGAAAAAGGTCACGCCGCGTTCTACCGCCGCACGGATCAGCTCCACCGCCTGGCGCGACCCGGTCGCCGGACCATAGCCGTGGCTGAGGCCCATACACCCCAGACCCAGCGCAGAAACCTCAAGTTTTGAGTTGCCCAAATAACGTTTTTGCATTTCTCTCTCCTTCCGGTTTCATTCAGTGTGATTAGACGTCGAGTTTGCGGCCGGTCAGCCACTCCACCATCGCCGGGTTACGGTGCGAGAAGAAGGCGCTGGTCGCGGTGTCCAGTGCCGTAATCTGCATCATGTCAGCATCGTTAAGCGCGAAATCCAGCACATTGATGTTTTCTTCCATGCGCTCTTTGCGCACGGATTTAGCCAGCGAGACGATGCCGCGCTGGAAGATCCAGCGCAGGACAACCTGCCCGACGCTTTTCCCGTATTTGTCGCCGATGGCGGACAATAGCGGATGCTGGAACAGACCATTTTTTCCTTCCGCAAACGGTGCCCAGGCCTCGGGCTGAATGCCGCGACTCTGCATCCAGGGCGCGGCATGAAGCTGCTGGTAGAACGGATTCACTTCGACCTGATTGACCGCCGGAACGATGTTATTAAAGGCGATAAGATCCGCCAGGCGATCCGGCTGGAAGTTACTGACGCCAATGGCACGAATTTTACCGGCCTGATGCAGCTCCTCCATCGCACGCCACGCACCGTGCACATCGCCATACGGCTGATGGATCAGATAAAGGTCGACGTAATCCAGCTGCAGCCGGTTCAGCGACCGCTCAAACTGCGCCTTTGCCCCTTCATAATGGGTGTCCTGTAGCCACAGCTTGGTGGTCACAAACAGTTCGTCACGCGCCATGCCGCTCTGCTTAAGCGCGTTACCGACCTGCGTTTCATTTTGATAGGAGGCAGCGGTATCAATCAGTCGGTAGCCGGTTTCAAGGGCGTCAATGACGGCGCGCTCGCATTCGGCGGCATCGGTCATCTGGAAGACACCAAAGCCGAGAAGCGGCATGTCGATGCCATTATTCAGTTTTACCGTTTGCATAGGGTTATCCTTTGTCGAGTTTAGATCAGCATAGCCTGGCGGGATTGGTTCGATTAGAGGGCGTAATCTGCTAGGGGTTATTAGCTGCGCTCATTAATCAATGCGCGCAGCTAACGGGGGATTTACTGCAGGTTTTTTTCTTTGAGGAACTGGCTGACCACGTCAGCAATCTGCACGTTATTCAGATCGGAGAAGGGAAAATGCGTATTTCCCCTGATGCCGATTTCCGGCAGATGGATAACCTTCACATCGCCACCCTGTTTGTTAACCACATCGCGCCATTGTCTTGCCATCGCCAGGCGTACGCGCCAGCTATCCTGAGCCGGCATCGCGACCGGTTTGTCAGGGATGTTGTCGCCATAAATGATCAGAATGGGAATGCGCGTCAGCGCCTTAAACTGCTCCAGTGGCACCGGTTCCCCTTTTAAGGTATCAAACGCGCTGGGCATGGGTGCCGGTAACGCATTGGCAGGGAAAACAAAACCACTGCCGGGCTCAAACGCCACGATAGCCTTGACCTTGTTATTCTTGATGGCGGTACCCCACCCCGGGCCGCCGCCCTGGGAATGCGTAAACAGAATAGCCGGATCGGTTTTATCAATAACGGCTGACATCGCATCTGAAATTACCTTCGCATCGTAGGGTCCGGTATTCGGCGTCATCTGGCGGAAGTACTGATTCAGGGCTTCTTTATCCTGCGAGAACTGCACACCGTTAAAGAACTCAGGCCAGACGCCGAGACGGAACTGATTAAACCACAGTTGCTCGTCGGGTTTTGGCGTCACTGAAGTTTCCACCATGCTCCGCCCTGCACCACCACGACGCGGCTGATCGACCAGATAGGTCGGGAATCCCCGGCGAAGAAAGATATTCTGGAACCCCTCCCGGCCGTCTGGCGTTGACTCCCAGGTTCGCGAAAACTGTCCCGCACCGTGCAGCATCACGATGGGATATTTATGCGGATAAACCGGGATCTGATAAAACACATTCGCGTGATCGCCATGGTAGGTTTGACCGGCAGGATCGAGTGGCTTTTTCGCATCGAATTTGCCCGCCGCCGTAGCCACGCCACCGCCTGCAGAAAAGCTGCCTTGCGACTGAATGATCAGCGGTTCAGCGGCTTGGGCCTGGGCCCACACAACACCTGCTAACAGAGTCAGGCCTAACGTTTTAAAGAGTGCATTCACGCGTATTTCCTCTTAATGGGCGCGCATCACATGCCGCCTGAACCGATTCGTTATTCCGCCAGCCTGAACAGGGTTCACCGGAATTAAACATCCTTAGCTACGAATGACCTCTAACCACTGCATCACCGTTTCCGTGGTCTGTCTTTCCTGGTCACATTCAATCACCAGCGGTTTCTCTCTGCGGGCCTGCGGAGCAAGATCGGCCAGAATCTCCTCACTGTCCCCGACACCGTATCCCCCGTGAGTGATAAAAGGGATTAACAACTTTCCCGTCAGGTTGTGGCTAGCCAGAAAGGTTTGCACCACGGGCGGGACGCTGGTGCCCCAGATGGGAAAGCCTAAATAAATTGTCTGGTAACCTGCCAACTCAATGCCCACATTTTTCAGCTCAGGCTTAACGCCCTCTTCGCGCTGTTTTTTTGCTAACGCAACGGTCTGGAAATAATCGGCGGGATAGGCGGTGACCGGTTCTATCTCAACGTAATCGGTTTTCAGGCTGCGATGGATCACGCCTGCGATCACCCGCGTATTGCCGCTTCTGGAAAAACAGACCACCAGCTTACGGCTGTTATTTTGTTTAATCACCGGGCTGGCGGCGGCTGGGGTAAAAATGCTGGTGGCCACGGCGACGCCTGCCAGCGCGGTGAGTAGCCTTCTACGATCGGCATCATGCAAAGTTGAGATGCTGTCTCCTCTTCATCAGGTGAAAGGCTATTTCAGGTTTTCCTGCGCGTTATTCAGCGCCTGTTCAGCACGCCCGGCCGCAGCCGGGTCACCGTTATCACGCAACAGTTCCACCACCTGCCGCAGTTGTTCAGTGCTCAGGCCGACGCGCAAACTGGCCCGCATATGGGACAGCAGTTGCGTTTCCACGCCCGGCGTAGCGGCTAACGCACCCACCGTCGCCAGTTCCCGGCTCTGCCAGTCGAGGTTGTCGCGGGCAAAAATATCGCCAAAAAGATGGGTTTGCAGGAACTGATTGATTACCGGGGCAAATTCAACAGCGGCCCCTGCACCGGTGCGCCAGAGAGTGTTGTCTGATTGGCGATGCCCAGCTGGCGGAGTTCTTCCCCCACGGGAACAGCCTGGACGGGATCTTTTCCCTGGCTATCCTGAATGCCGCGCTGCTTGCGCGCTTCGGTGATTTTCATCAACAGTAATCGCATTAGGCATTTTTCCTGATTCACTCTTAGGCGCTATTTTTGCGTAATAGTCGCCGACATTAAGCTGACAATTTCCTGACAGCCTTGTCAGGATGACCGGGATGAAACGGTTAACGCCATCACCGCCGCCGCCAGGGTGAAAGCTGCAATTATCCAGCCCATGGTCCAGGACGTGCCGTCACTGAGTAAAGCCAGCAGTAATGACGAAATAATGCCGCTACCGTACTGAAGCGATCCAATCAGGGCTGATGCGGAGCCGGCAACGTTGGGTACGGCATCCATCGCCGAGGCGGTTGAGGTGGCGGCAATAATGCCGTTCATGGAAAAGAAGACGAACACCGGCAGAATGACCATCGCGATCCCGCCAACTTCAAAGCGGGTACACACGGCAAGCACCACAGCGGCCAACGCCGCGATAACGCTGGCAATCTTCAGCAGTAATTCTAACGGATAGCGCTGAACCAGCTTTCGGTTCAACATACTTACCCCCATGACTCCGGCAATGTTAACGGCAAATAGCCAGCCATAGTGCTGCGGATCGACGTGGAAGTAAGTGATATAGACAAACGGAGAACCGGTAATAAAGGCATAGGCAGCGACATAATAAAACGTCACGCACATGGTAAATCGCATAAAGTGGCTATTCTTCAGCAGCAGATAATAATTGCTGAAGGCCCCCGTTAAAGAAGCTTTCACCCTTTTATCTTCCGGTAAGGTTTCAGGCAGCCAGCAAATAACGATCAGCATAACGGTGCCAATCACCGCCAGCAGCCAAAAAATACTGTGCCACGAGGTAACCCTGATCATCTGCCCGCCGATCAGCGGCCCGGCAATTGGCGCAATAGCCATAATGACGATTAGCGTCGACAGCATTTGCGCGGCACGGGTACGACCGAACAGGTCGCGGATCATGGCGCGAGCCAGCATCGGACCGGTGCAGGCCCCCAGCGCCTGGAACACGCGCCAGAAAACAATCTGCGTGATGTCAGTAGAGCGCGCGCAGCCGATCGAGCCAATAATAAACAGCACCAGACCGACAAACAGCGGTTTTTTACGGCCAAAATGATCGCTTAACGGCCCCCAGATCAGCTGAGCGATACAAAAACCGATTAAAAAACCGGTAATGGTCAGTTCAGCGTCACCGTGCAGTTCTTTTGCCATTATCGGCATGGCGGGCAGATAGATATCGGTGGATAACGAGGTAAAAGCCATTAAGGCACTCAGAATAATAACAAACGTCATGCCGGACGACTTTACGGTAAAGGATTTCAAACGCTGATCGGCGTCATCCATATAAGTTTCTCAAACTGCCTGCCGGCAATATTCTGCCGGCGAAGCTTTCATTAAATCGTTATTTTTTGTACTGCTCGTCGGTCACTTTTTCCAGCCATTCTACCGGGCTGCCATTCAGTGATTCGGCAATCGCAATATGGGTCATCGCGTTATCTGCCGTGGCGCCATGCCAGTGTTTCACGCCTTCGGGAATGAAAATGATGTCACCCTGATTCATCACCACGGTGTCTTCACCTTCACACTGGATCCAGCCCTGGCCGTGAGTGACGATCAGCGTTTGACCGAGTGGATGCGTGTGCCAGGCCGTGCGTGCGCCCGGTTCAAAAGTCACGGTTGCACCGCCAACGCGCGCGGATTCGGTGCCACTGAACGGCGCATCAATGCGAACCGTACCGGTGAAATACTGCTCCGGGCCTTTGACAGACGGCACTGAGCCGTTAGGGATAATTTTCAACATGCGATGTTCCTTATTCAATGTGTATAGCGTGAAATGACTGTAGCAAACCTGCGGCGTGACGATTAGAGTCAATAATCGAAAAGCACCTATGAGTAAAATTCATAAAAACCACCCGACAAAATAGAGGATACTGACCGGGTCCCCACCCACGCTTGCACAAGGCTGACTATGCTCAAAGAAAATTTCAACGATCTCATTTACTTAGTGATGGTCTCCCAAGAGAAAAGCTTTACGCGCGCAGCCGCGAAATTAGGCGTTTCTCAATCGGCGTTAAGCCATTCCATTCGCGGCCTGGAAGAGCGGTTGCAAACCCGATTGCTGACGCGTACGACGCGTAGCGTGGCAGCGACAGAAGCCGGTGAAAGATTAATCGAAAGCGTGGGGCCGCTGATTGCGGATATTGAAAAAGCCTTACTGCAAATCACCGATAATGTCGGTTCTGTCTCGGGAAACATTCGTATCACCGCCGGTGAACATGCACTGTCATCGACACTCTGGCCGCTGTTAAAGCCATTTTTACAGGCGTATCCCGAGGTTAAAGTTGAATTATCGGTCGATAACACGCTGACAGATATTGTCAGTGGCCGCTTCGATGCGGGCGTCAGGTTGGGCGAGTCAATTGAAAAAGATATGGTGGCGGTAAGAATTGGTCCCGACTGGCGCATGGCGGTCGTCGCCTCGCCGGACTATCTGGCGAAATATGGCCAACCGGAAACACCCTATCAGCTTCAGGATCACAGCTGCATTAATATGCGACTTCCAACGCTGGGTGGTCTGTATAGCTGGGAGTTCAGCAAAGATGGAAAAGAGATCCGGGTTAAAGTTGAAGGGCAGCTTATTTTCAATAATCTTGCCTCACGAATTGATGCGGCGTTATCCGGCATGGGCATTGCCTGTGTGCCGGAAGACACCGTCAAGCATCATATTAATGAAGGTCGACTGGAAAGTCTGCTGGATGAATGGTGCGAACCTTTTAGCGGCTATTACCTGTATTACCCCAGCCGAAAACAGCATACGGCGGCATTTTCAAAGCTTATTGAAGCCGTAAGATATAAAGGATAACGAGAATGGCAGTCTGTTCAACGGCCATTCGTTTAACGACAAAAACCAGTCTACTCGGCTGTTCGGCTAAGCAGAACCTCCGCCAGCAACTCTTCACCGCGCTGGCCTTCGCTGATATTTACGCTGTGACCGTACTCAGTGAATAACGCGCCGATCTGTTGCTGAGACAGCCCCACATTCAAACCGCCTGCTATCGTCAAAGAAGAGATATCGCCTTTGGCAGTGAAAGCCGCAATTGGGATAATCGCGCGTTGGCGTGGATTAAGGGAATCTGAGCTGTTCATAATAACGCTACCTTTCTTGAGTTAACTCTCAGAAAGATAATATAAAAAGCTCCAGGACATTAGCGTCGTTCACTGCATAGCCCTATGAGGGCTGTTCATCATTGAATAACCCTGAGAGCGCTGTTAATCATTTCGCACTCTGGATGCGTCCGATATCAGGCTCATCACAGTTATGAGCCCAACTCATAACCCCTGGCTGTTTTCGCCTACAGTCATCCTCACTTCAACCCGCTATATTTCTTATCATCAGCACTCACGGAACCCTGGAAAGGCATTGCCGTGTCACTCAACAGAACTGGCATTGAGCGTGTTTCGCCGGGCGCGATTTTGAAATCCCCCGGTTTTTGGATCAGATAATTTTTACCGCGAGTGTCACCCTTTTCTCTGGAGTCATTATGAAAGACGTTTTTGTTGTTATCGGTGCGGGATCAATCGGTCAGGCGATTGTACGTCGGGTCAGCCAGGGTAAGACTGTGCTGTTAGCTGACTTACGCCCTGAGAACGCAGAAAGCGCGGGAAGGTGCTGCTCTGATGATGGGGCCAGAAGGCAGCTTTATTACCGGTAGCGATTTTCTGATGGATGGTGGCGTGACGGCGTCATATTGGTACGGCGATCTTAAACCCGGAATGTCGATAACGGATCCCCTGCCAGTCAGCTTCTCAGACCGTTCGGAGACTGACTGGCATGCTGCGACGTTCATTTTAGCCCATTATTCAGCTTCAGTCCGGAGGAAATAGATGACTGGTTTCACCGCCGTAACCGTTGACGCGCAACGTATCCCCTTCGATTTCCACCACCGCAAAGGGCACCGTGTCGGCGCCATCCAACATCCCTTTCAGGGTGTAAAAGCCGGTTTCGCCAATACGGGCATAGCCGCCGCGATGATCGTGCCCGGAGAAACAGCCTTTTACACGGTAAGCAGCAAGTAACTCGGCCAGCTCCCCCCCATTCAGCAAATTATGGCTGTTGTGCGGAGCCAGCGGATAGTGGCCAAATACCACCACGTTTTCCTCGTGCCGCTGGGCATCCTGCAACTGCTGCTCAATCCATTTGAGCTGCTGCTGGCCTACCGCACCATTCCAGGGTTTGGCCTGCGGCTGGTGCCGTGCGCTGAGGTCGGCAAGCATCGCCTCCGCCTGCGCGCGATCGTCGCCGTTCAGCGCGTTGCAATAGAGGCTGATATCGTTGCCGTCATAAACAATAAAACGCCAGCCTTGCAGCCCAAAGGCATAATAGCTTTTCGGCAGCGCGGCGGCGTCGTTGAGGTGCAGGGTAAGGGTCTGCGCATCGTGATTGCCCAACACCACCGCATGCGGATGGTGAAGGCGTTCGTAAACCGGCAGGATCGCCGCGAAACTTTCCCAATGACGGTCGACCAAATCCCCGAGCGTGACGACAAAATCCAGCGGCTGCCGGTTGAGTGCCTCAATCGCCTGCGGCAATTTTTGTAGCGCATGGCGATAGTACAGATTCTTGGCGATATCGGCGTCAATGTCGGCATATTGCGGATCGGCAATCAGCCCAAACCGCAAGGTGCTGTTGAGCGCGGCTGAACGCACGTTGGGCAAGGCATATAGCCTGGCGACATCCCCTAACAGCTCTCGCTGTAACGGGTTCAGTGGATGCGGATAAGACACAACAAGCACTCCTTAGCGAATACCTGCACGCATAAACGATTGAATAAACTGACGCTGAAAAATCAGGAACAGCACCAGCAGCGGTAAGGTAGTCATCAGGGTGGCCGCACTGACCAGCGCCCATTGCACACCCTGCTCTGGCGCGGAAAAAAGCTGCAGGCCGACGGTCAGCGGACGCACGTTGACCGAGTCAGTGATCACCAACGGCCAGAGGAAATCGTTCCAGTGAAAGCTGATCGACACCAGCGTAAAGGCGACATAAATCGGCCTCGCCAGCGGGATGTAAATCTTCCGCAGAATATAAAAGCGGCTGGCACCTTCAACAATTGCCGCCTCTTCCAGCACCAGCGGAATACTTTTAAAGGTTTGTCGCAGCAGAAAGATGGCGAACGCCGAGGAGAAATACGGCAGCGCGATGCCGGTCAGCGTGTCACGCAATCCCAGCGCGCCGATGGTTTTATAGTTATTCAGGATCAGCACATCCGGACTGATCATCAACTGCAGCAGGATCAACGCAAAGATCACCCCGGCGAATTTCAGGCGAAAACGCACCAGCGCGTATGCCGCCATCGTCGCCAGCACCAGCTGCACCACCACAATCATCAGCACCAGCAGTCCGGTATTAAGGAAGTAGCGGGCAAACGGCGCGGCGTGCCAGGCATCCACGAAGTTCTGCAGGGTCAACGGAGAGAGTAATGAAAAACTGGCCTGTTCCGACGCCGGATGAATCGCCACCCACAACGCCACCAGAATCGGTAAAAACCACAGCAACGCCGCGAGGACAATGACCGTATTCAGGCATAAACGACCAAATGAGAGTGTCAGCGTCATTGGTAATGGGCTCGCTTGTCCAGCAGGTTGAATTTCAGCAGCGCAATGGCGGCCAGGATCACCAGCAGCACCACCGTCATCGCCGCGGCGGCAGGCATTTCCCAGAAGCTGAAGGCGGTGCGATAGATGTAAAACAGCAGCAAACTACTGCTGTTATTCGGGCCACCGTTGGTCATGGCGATCACCTGATCCACAATGCGGAACGCATTCATCGAAGCATTGATCAGCACAAACAGCGTGGTCGGCATCAGCAGCGGCCACTGTACCCGTCGGAAGAAATAGCGGCGCGAGGCACCTTCTATCGCCGCTGCTTCACCGAGTCGCGGATCGATTTGCTGCAGCGCGGCAAGATAAAAAATCATAAAGAAACCCGCTTCGCGCCACACCGAAACCGCCATCAGACAGTAGAGCGCGCTCTGCGGTTCACCGAGCCAGTTAACCGCCGGTAGCGAAAACAGCGCCAGCAGCTTATTGAGCAAGCCGAGCTGCGGCGTGTAGAAAAACAGCCACAGGTTGGCGATGGCGATCATCGGCAGCAGCGAGGGAATAAAAAAGGCGGTACGAACCAGCGCAGTGGCGCGCATCTGCCGGTTGACCGCCAGCGCCATTAACAGCGCCAGCGTGACCGCCAGCGGAATGGTAATCAGCGCATACAGCAGGTTATTGCGCAGCGACTGGATAAAGATGTCGTCATCCAGCAGCGCAAGGTAGTTATCCAGCCCGACAAACTGGGCCGGATGACCGTTGCGCGCCGCGCTGAACAGGCTTTCCCACACGGTCGCAACCGCCGGATAATGGGTGAACAGCAGCAAAAAGCTGAGTGCTGGCAAGATCAGCAGATAGCCATACAGCTGCATCGTCCATAACCGGGGACGGTGAACCGGTGCGACGGTGAGAATGATGCTCATAATTATTGGTATGACTTCAGCAGACGATCGGCTTGCTTCTGTGCGCTGGCCAGCGCGTCAGCTGGCGTTTTCGCCTGCGTCACCGCCGCTTCCACCGCGTGATTCAGCGCATCCTGAATCTGCACGCTGTTGTAGGTCGACAGTTCTGGCTGGGCATACTTCAACTGCTCACGCGCCACTAAGGCCTGCGGGACCTGCTTGACATAATCCTTCATCACCTGGGTATCCCACGCCGCTGCCGAGGTGGCGACATAACCGGTGGCGATACTCCAGCGTGCAGCCTGCTCTGGCGACGTGACCCAGCGGATGAATTCCATCGCGGCTTTTTGCTGTTCCGCTGACGCGTTTTTAAAGACATACAGATTGCCGCCGCCGGTTGGGCTGCCGCGCTGGGTTTTCTCAGGCAGCATTGCCACGCCAAACGGGAACTTCGCATTATCACGCACGTTGGTCAGGTTGCCGGTGGTGGTGACCATCATCGCGGTTTTGCCGCTGATAAAGTCCTGCGGCGTCGTGCCCCATGCAATTGCTCCCTTCGGAGAAACCTGTTCTTTCTGCCCCAGATCGGTCAGCCATTGCAGCGTTTCAACGTTGCCCGGCGTATTGAAGTTAACCGCAGTGCCCTTCCCGTTATCCAGACGTCCGCCGTTGGTGGCCGACAGGCCCTGGAAGTTCCAGTAACCGTTTGGCGTGGACGGGATCTCGATACCCCACTGGCTGACGCCGTTGGCATCTTTGAGGGTCAGTTTCTTACTGAATTCCACCACCTGCTGCCAGTTGGCGGGCGGCGTATCGGCGTTCAAACCGGCTTTCTCGAATGCCTGCTTGTTCCAGTACATCACCACGGTTGAACGCTGGAACGGCACGCCCCACACCTTACCGTCGATGTGACGCAGAAAGGCGGGATAGAAACCGTCGATCCATTTTTTGCCTTCCTCGCCCTGCGCCAGATCGCTGGCCGCGACAATCGCCCCGGCATCAATCAGTGAATACGCCTCAATATCGCCAATCACCGCCATCTGTGGCGCGTTACCGCCGCGAAAAGCGGTCAGCGCTTTGGTCACGGTCGTCGCATAGTCACCGGTATACACCGGCTGAATACTCACATCCGGGTGCGTTTTTTCGAAGTCCGCCACCAGCGTATCGACGGTGTGGCTGACTTTGCCACCCACCGCGATCGGATAATACATTTGCAGCTTGACCGGATCGGCAGCGAACGCCGAGGTGGCCATCGCGAGCAAGACAACAGAGGACAGGCGTGAGTAACGAGTTACAAACATGATTTTCCCTTAGGCAAATGACAACGGTTAAATGGCGTATTTTTTTTGTGAGGCAAACATCTGTTGTTCGGCATGTTCGCAGCGCTTACCGCTTTCGCGGTGAAAAAGGTATTGCCGCGCGGCGGACCACTGCAATCCCACGTCGCTACCCTCGGCGAAGCGCTGCATGCCGGGAACTTTGACCGTCAGCGACACGTCGAGGCCCGCAAGCCTGCACACCAGTAAGGTATCGGCACCCATATATTCGGCGCTCTCTACGCGCGCGGTCAGTGCCGCCTGTGCAGCGGGGATCGGCTGGATATCTTCGGCACGCAATCCCAGACTGAGCGTCGCCTCGGGATAGTCGACCACCGGCTGCGTAAGAGGCAGGAGGTAATGATGGCTACCGTTGCGTTGCAGCGGCAGGATATTCATCGGCGGCGCGCCGATAAATTGCGCGGCGAACACGCTGGCGGGATGGTTATAGAGTTCATCCGGCGTGCCATGTTGCTCAATATGGCCATCGTTAAGCAGTATAATGCTGTCGGCCATGCTCATGGCTTCGGTTTGGTCGTGGGTCACGTACAGCATGGTCAGGCCGAGTTTCTTTTGCAGCGCGCGGATTTCACGGCGCATGCTTTGCCGCAGCTTGGCATCCAAATTCGACAGCGGCTCATCCATCAGGCACAGCGTGTTGTTGGCGATCACCGCCCTGCCCAACGCCACGCGCTGCTGCTGGCCGCCGGAAAGCTGCGACGGCAGGCGATCCAGCAGCGTATCCAGCTCCATCAACTTACTGACATCCGCCAGGCGCTGAGCAAACGACTGTTTCTCTTCGCCCCGCGCTTTTAAGCCAAACAGCAGGTTTTCGCGCACGTTAAGGTGAGGAAACAGCGCATAGGATTGAAACACCATCGACAGCTTGCGCTGCGACGGGGGGAGATGGGTGATGTCGGCATGATTAAACTGGATGGCGCCGCGATCGGCGGTTTCCAGCCCGGCGATGGTGCGCAATAAGGTCGATTTTCCACAGCCCGATGGCCCCAGCAATGCAACAAAACTTCCCTGTTCCGCCGCAAAACTGATCTCATTCAGGGCGATTTTTTCGCCCCAGGCTTTATAAATATGGTGAAGCGAGAGGTGGCTCATGCATCCGCAATCCGAGAATCTGAATGGCAGTACGCTAGCGGAAAGGAATGAAGGATTTATGTCGCTGCGGTGACGGTTGGGTGATGGGGCTGATGCAGCCTTATCTACTCACGCCTTATTTACCGAGAATATTGTTAACCGCTTTCAGGTGACCAACCTTATCTTTGTGGTTTGAGACCACCTGAATGACGGTGAATTTTTTGTCAGCGACCGCCAGCAGAGTGGCCTGCTGCACATCGTTACCCCCCATCTTATCAGTGGCTTCGATATGGTAAACCGGCAAACCGTTGGCATTTTCAGTTTTCTCACTTATCACCTTATAAGAAGGTGAAGCCTGCTTCTGCTTGTCTTTGATTGACTTCATGCCGTTGAGAAAATCAGCATCGCTGCCACCGCGAGCAATTACCGGGATATCTTCTTCGCCAATGATCAACACGCGTTTTTCCGGCTTGTTAACATACATTGTTCCCGGTCCGCCGCCCGGAACAGGCTGCTTTTCATAGCCCTGCAGTTTGAACGTCTGCTTTCCATCCAGCAAAGCAAGCGTCTCAGTCTGCGTGGCTCCGGCTGGTGCTGCCTCAGCTGCGGATGCCGTCAGAGAGGTTCCGCCGATGGCAGTTGCCAGGCAGATTGCACCCACGATATTTAATGATTTTCTTAATTTCACGATGAACTCCTGCGTATTGATGATATTTCCATTTCGCTGATACAGCATCAGATGGCCTGTATCAGTGATGTAAGGGGGTTATCGGGTCAGATCGTAGAAACAGATCCCTGAGCCGAGCAGAAACAGAATAATCGGCCAGTAGAGAACGGGAATAAAAAAGAAGTTATGGGTTTTTTCGGGGGCCATCATTGGCTGGCTTTTTGTTGCCTGTGCAATGGAGTCCAGCCATTTTTCCTGCCGGAGCACCCAGACAAAGGCCGCACAGAAAAGGGCAGAAACTATCAGCGTAGCCCCTGTCGCCCATAAATGCGCGATAAAGAAACCGTCGTAGTAATAAATATCTAACAGCCATTTACACAGGAGATAGGCGGCAGAAATTAAGACTGCGACGAAAAAACCCACTCCGCTCCATGCGATCATCTTTATATCCTTCTAAGGTGTGAGGAATGAGGAATAATTTTTTTTGAAATTAACATATTTTTATCATTGTGGCGATATTTTCTTTGGTGCTAATATAAATGACATCCAGCACAGGGGATGTCCAGCCTGTGCAATTTTAACATTACTGATTTGATGGATTTATTTTACACTACTATTGTTTAACCTGAATTCGGCAACCGTGCAGCTAATAGCGCACCCAGGGTGTAGCATGGCTATTTGTACCGTACCGATATTATTTTCGTGCGAATTAACGCGGCTTCCCTGTTTTTAAAATTCGTATGCGCTGTTCTGGCAGTCAGTGCACCTGGCTTCAGACAGGCGTTGAAACAGCTGTCCTTTAAACAAAAAGGTAAAATTAACTTCAATGTTATTACCTACTTTTTCGGCCCGATTTATTTGTTTGTGCTCTGCCTTTAGAAGGGAAATATCACGCTTATTTTAATTATGGCAGTTGTTTATACTGCACTATCAGTGGTTTTTTTCGACAATGGCTATAGCTTATCCAAAATATCTCGATATTGATCTGGGCCAGGGTTTTAACGCCCTGTATGGCATCATCACCAATCTGGCTTATAATCGCTCTGCAATAATTATAATATCGTGAAGCTCGCATAAATGCTTCCGCACCGTTTAATCGGGGCAAGGTTATTCTTTTCGGAATTGCCTGATAGCAGCAGCTTCTCCCTTTCACAGACATGCAGGAAGTTATGATTTTGAATACATTAACGGAATTGAAAAAGGGTTATCTAAAGGTATTTTTCTGGCTGCTATTCACACTGTTTCTCGTCCCCGTCATTACCCTGTTTTTTGCTGAATATGGCAACATGCAACTTGATCAGCAATACACGCAAATCTTCATGAATGATGCGCGGGAACAACATCAGGATACGGGCAAACTCCAGGCGTTTCTGCAGCAGAACCCGCCTTCCAGTGTCTGCGGCCCGGTAGATGAAAATCTGCAGGATTACAAAAACGCCGTCTGCGCACCGCAATCCGAACTTTGGCAGTTCTACATGATGGATAAAGTGGCATTCTGGACGCTGATCGCGAGCGGCGTTGTCCTGCTGATGGTGCTGCTGTTCAGTGCGCTGGCCTTTAAAAGCCGCCAGGGACAGGTAATCAGTCTGGCGCTGGCCCGCAAGTTCCTGATGCTGGCCTGTTCGCTGGAAGTCATGGTGCAGGGCGGCATGCTGGTATGGCTCTCATTCTGGGGCACCGCCTTCTTCACACAAACCTACTATCCGAAACTGGTGATGGCGGTAGGACTGCTGGTGCTGGCCGGTATGTATTACATGATTAAAGGCATCTTCAAAAAACTCCCACCGGAAGAGAGTATTGAAGGCGAAGTCGTGACCCGCGAAGCGGCCCCGGCACTCTGGTCACAGATTGATATGCTGGCCGCGAGAGTGGGCACCACGCCACCCGATCATATTGTTGCGGGTATCGACACCAACTTCTACGTGACCGAAGCCCCGCTGAACGTGAATGGGAATTCGCTCACCGGCCGTAAGCTCTATGTCAGTATTCCACTCCTGCGTCAGCTCACCGTTGCGCAGGCTGATGGCGTGATGGTCCATGAACTGACTCACCTCCATGAAGGCGACACCGCCTCCGGCGCATTACTGGGACCTAAGCTGCACCGGTTTGATCTCTATATGCAGCTGATGGGTCAGAATCTGGCCACGCTGATCGTCTTCTATCCGCTCTATCTTTATCGCATGCTGTTTGAGCTGGCGTGGCAGCGTAACAGCCGTGAACGTGAGTTTGTCGCGGATCGCAATGCATCAACGCTGGTCTCCCCTGCCGCGATTATCGAATCACTGATCAAAGTGTCTGCGTATGCCAGCTACCGGAATGAAGTTGAGCGAAACTTGTTTAATAACCAAACGCTGCACGAAAATGAACTGGGGATCAGTAAAGCTATTGCTGCAGGTCTGCCTGAACATGTCGCCTCTCCGGGCTTTATCAGCGTCATCCGTGAGCAGAATGTGCCGCACCCGTTTGATTCACACCCGCCGCTGGCGGAAAGGATGCGCAACGTAGGGTATGAGATTAACGAAGCTGACTATGCAGCGATCGCCGCCGATTTCCCGGCACAGAGCTGGGTCGATCTGATGCCGGTTGCCGACGAGATTGAACAGCAGTTGTGGCAGAAATTTGAACGCGACTTCTCCTCAGTGCATGAAGAGAGCCTGGCCTGGCGCTATCAGCCTGACGGTGAAATGGAAACCGCGCTGGTGCTGAAGCACTTCCCCAATGTTCCTTATACCCTGAAAGATGGCTCGCAGATCGTCATCACCTGGCAGGGCATCGTGGCGCCGAAAACCGGCGAAGTGCTGGAGTGGGATAACGTTAAAAACATCAACGTTATTCGTAGCTTTGGCCGGGATAAGCTCTACGTGCAACATGTGCAGCCAAACACGCAGGGGAAAAAACGCAGTGAGATCCGTCTGCCGGGCCTGAAAAAGGAGATTGAAGCCTTTAAAAACACCCTTGGCTATTACTGGCATCGTCATCAGACAGTCAGGGCGATACTGAAAGAAGAATCGTCGGAAGCGACGCAAAGCGCATAACCCGTTTTTCATCGGCTCCCTCATCGCCGCTGATAAGGGAGCCGATGCGGACATCAATTCCCAACCTGTATTTCTAACCGCATAAATAAAGGAACGAATGTGTTTAAAAGAGCAAGCAGGGCAATGATACCCGGGATGCTGGTGACTGCCCTTGTGCTGCCGCTGGCAGCATGCGACAACAGTGACAAAGCGGATGCAAAGCCAGCCCCGCAGAGTCAACCGCAGGCTGTTGCGGAGGATACTGCTGCGCAACTCACCACAAAATTAAACGCCTATGTGGGTTGCTTTAATACTACAGATGGATCGGTTCGCGATAGTGCCCTGCGCTATGTGAGCTGGATGGCGAATGCTGAAAAGGGGCCAACCGGCAAAGAGCGCAACGTCAACGTACTGGGCGAGGTCACGCCTTACGAACTGGAGAGCTGCACTAAAGCCATCAACCAGGCATCGAAGGCTAAACCGGCGTTACCGGCGCTGGATGCTGCAGCAACACAGTATCTGGCGGATTTGACGACATTGCAGCCGCAGGTTTCGCAGGCTCACCTTTACTATAGTCAGGAAGATTACAAGGATGATGGCTTCGCGAAAGGCAAGCAAATGCATCCGCCACTTATGAAGGCGTTTAACAGCTTTATGAAATCCAGTGACCAGTTCGGTGCCGAAGTTGAAAAAGAAAATAATGAGGTCGTGGTTGCGCAACTGGTTGAGATTGAAAAGTCTGAGGGCCGTCATAGTCGCTACTACCGCCTGGCATTAGTCACACAGGCCAAGGCGCTGGCGACCCTGTTTACCTCCCCCGCTCCCGACGTGGCACAGATGACAAAAGCGATTGATGCTTACAGTACGCTGCTGACTGAGGCAGAAAAGGCAACGGCCAGCGAAGCGGGCAAGCCATTAACCTGGTCCATCTTCCAGGATAATGCCGGAACCTTCCTGAAAAACTGCAAGGATCGCATGCGTCGGATTCGCGATAAAACACCTTACAGCACGGGTGAGCAGAGTCTGCTGAAAGCAAGCGGCAATTCGGGCTGGATGGTATCGGGTTCACCGATGCGCGTTTTAAAATCCTATAACGAACTGGTCGAGGCCGGTAACCGCCTGTAAGCGGGCTGCCCGCCCCATGTGACTCTGGGGCAGGCTTCGTCAGCCGGGCTGATGCCGTCACCTGCAGGATGAAAAGCATAAAAATGGGTAGAGGCACATCAGGAAGGACAATAGCGGCCAATTCACTATCGATGTTTATGCATCAGCCTGGTCAGCATCTCGCAGAAGGCCTCGCTTGCGGGATTGAAGCAGTGTCTATTCAGGCGAAGCAGGCAATCAACCGACGGCAGAGGCATCAATTTCTCAAGTTCAGACACATTGCAAATCGTTTTCTCTACGCTGTATTGATTGAGTATTCCCACCCCCAGTCCGGTGGTTATCGCCGCAAGCATACCTGCTACTGAAGGACATTCCAGCATCACAGAAAATGGAATTTTTGCCTGCCGAAGTTTCTCCTCAGCCAGGTTACGGTAATAGCAATCGGGTCCCCAGGTAATAAGCTTCAGGCTTTTATCCGATTCATGCAGCCAGGCAGGCGTTGCGTACCAGTATAATTTTTCACTCCACAATACCCTATCTTCCGGCGATGCCGTGCCCGTGAAATCCTGATGTAAGATGATCTCCAGGCTTCCTTCAGAAAAATGCTGACGCAGGAGATGACTTTGCTCCACCACCAGTTGTACATCCACCTCGGGATGATGGTGACTGAAGGTTGAAATGACCCCGCATACTTCAATCATTGAGATATGTTCAGTGACCCCAATTCGCAGCTTGCCACGTAGTGCCGAAGGCGAAAAATACGCCATGGCATGATCGTGTTCAGTGAGTATTTTTTCCGCATGACGTAGCAGAACGCTGCCCTTTTCTGTCGGAACGGCTTTTCCGGCGATACGCGTAAGTAGCTGGCATTGAAGTTGATCTTCAAGCCGTCTGAGCTTCCAGCTTACGGCTGACTGGCTCAGGTTAAGGAGTAATGCAGCCTTACTCATATTGCCCGTTTGCACCACGGTTCTGAATACTCTGAGCGCATCAACAGAGAGTCGTTTATTCATTTTTATATGACAAAAGTGGGTTTACAGATGGAAATAATGTCACTGGCGTCATATGCAGTCAACGGATAGCCTGAAAGGAACAAGCTCAATGGAGAAAGCTAATGCCCGCTAACAACCCATTACTGAATGAAGACGTTTTGATAAAAGGTTGTCGCATTGCGACCGGGGTCCATGGTTCAGGTACACCTCTGGTGCTGGTTCATGGCACGCCCGCACACTCGGTAATCTGGCAGTCACTGGTGCCAGCATTTGTCGATGCGGGTTTTCACGTTCACCTGTATGACCTGCCTGGGTTCGGCGCATCAGAGCGTCCGTTGACGGCTGATACCTCGGTTTCCGCACAAGTCGGTTTTCTGCTGAAACTGCTGGAACACTGGCAGCTCGAAAAAACACATCTTTTTGGTCACGATATCGGCGGGGCAATTTCACTCAGACTGGCATTCGACAACCCATCCCTGCTGAAGACGCTCACGATTGCCGATATTCCGAGTTACAACTCCTGGCCTTCGCCCACATGGAAAGCTATGCGGGATAACTATGTGGATTATGCACTGATCCCTGCCACTGAGCATTACCGCGCAATGTCTCGCCAGTTAAAGATGGCTGTTTTTAATAAACATCTTATGACAGAGCAGCGGCTGGAAAGTTATCTCGCGCCCCTTTGTGGCGTGGTGGGCCAGCCCTCGTTTTATCAGCATCAGGTTGCGCATTACAATGCCTGTTACACCAGTGACTTTGCAGAAAAATTGCCGCAACTCCAGTTGCCTGTGCAGATTTTATGGGGCGCCGAAGATGAATGGCAGCCCGTTGAGTATGGAAGGTGTTTGCAGCGCGACATCGCCTCATCCATGCTGCATATTTATGAACAGGCCGGACACTTTTTAATGGAAGATGCCCCTTTGCCTGTCGCCGCACAGTTAATTGAATTTGTTAACCAACATAATATGAGGTAGCGCTATGATCCTAATCGGAATGCTGGATTCACCCTATGTCAGACGGGTTGCTATCCACATGAAAATATTAGGTATTCAATTCGAACAACAGCCGCTTTCGGTATTTAGCGATTTTGATGCCTTAACAAAAATTAATCCAACCGTTAAAGTACCAACGCTTATCACAGATGATAATCAGGTGCTGATCGACTCAACATTAATCATTAATTACCTTGAGAAATATTTCGGTCATTCGCCTGCACCCACATCAGCGTCCAGAGCGGAAGACCTGAGGGATCTGCATCTTACCGGATTCGCCCTGGCAGCCTGTGAAAAAGCGGTGCAGATTGTGTACGAACAGCGTCTCAGACCGGTAGAAAAACAGCATCAACCCTGGTTGAATAGGGTAACTCAGCAACTTCATGGTGCCTGGCAGACGCTGGAGAACGGGCTGCGGGAAAGTCATCCTGACATGCTATCAGTGGCCGGTATCAGTATCGCAGTCGCCTGGCGTTTTACAGAATTGATGCTGCCGGATACCATCAGCCGTACGTTGTATCCGGAAGTAACCAGATTTACCTTGCTGGCCGAACAGCGACCGGAATTTTTGGCAACACCTTCGAGTTAGTGAGGGTGAGTTGCGTATTGATTTTTGAGACGGCTACGTCCACGTCAGTTCGGGCGAAATCTATGTTGTACCAAATGCATTACACATAGAACGTCCAATGAGAATGCGGTAAAAATCATGACAGAACCCTGTGGTTTACTGAATACCGGACAGGAAGGTGGGGAGCGCACCGAAGAAAACGATATCGGATCGAATGGGGGATAATATCAGATCAGCCTACCAGGCTGTCTGATATACCACGGCTACATGGACATAACCTTAAGCTTATTTTTAACTTGAACGGCCGATTTTGGCTTATAGCGGACCTTGTCTAAGACGCACTTCTGCTTTGTGCCAGGAGCGGACATTCATAATTGTTATCGCTTTCTGGGTTAGAGTTGATACGTATAATGTTCTTTGGCAAAAATGCGTTACAGATGTTTAAACAATAAGGGGGACATGTTGGGCAAATTCAGCTGGCAGATGGCCTGTTAATCGTGGATCAGCCAGTATTTCAATTTCTGTGGCGTAAGCCCTGAACCCCACACGCTGATAGAATCGCAGAGCAGCAGGATGATCGAAAGTGCAGGTATGCACCCAGAAACGTTCGACTGGACGGGCCCAGACCTTATCCATCACTGCGCTCATCAATGCTTTACCGAGTCCCTTGCCGGTCAGTGAGGAATCAATTCCGAAAAAAGACAATTCGCACTGACCGGGCGTATTGAAGTCCAGCTCAAACATGCCGACATCTTCATTATTGCTCTGTACTGAAAAAACCTCTGTGCCGTGGCTGGTAAGTATCTCTTCCAGCTCCTTCTCACTGACCATTAGCCGCGAACACCAGAGCCAGTCTCCGCCAATTTTACGGTACAATTTTTTATATTCTTCAGGAGCGGGGTTAATGATCCTGCGTAAAGTAATACCTTCAGGAAGCTCTATGTCGGTTCGCTCGGGCCTTTTTGACATTTCAAGATGTGTGACGATGCAGGCGATATGTCCGACAGGAACGGCTGTTTGCATTGAGTAGAAGGTTTTGTCATGCATGAATTATATCCTCTCGATGGTTTTAGCGACGTCTGAATCTTTTCAGCAACACGCCGCTTTGCCGGTTATTGCGCTTTTCAGATATTACCAGCGCACGTATAAAGGAGATTCGGGTGAAAGGCGATTAACATATATCTTCTGCAAGCTCTTGAATGAAGCGACTCACAAGAGGCAGCCCCTGCTTCAGAACTTCACTGTTGTTGGCAAATCCGATGCGTACATATCCCTCCATATCCATCGCCTCGCCGGGGGTGAACATTACGCCGTAACGTTCCAGCAGACGGATGCAAAAGTCGCGCGAACTGATCGGCAGCTCATATTTCAGCAGTGCAGTGGTCCCGGCGCGGGGTCTGACATAGCTGATGAGCGGCTCTGAATTGACCCAGACGTCAAGCACCTGAAGGTTATCACGTAGTATTTTATGATTGCGGGCCAGAATTTTGTCCCGGTTCTCCAGCGCCAGTGAGGCGAAGTAGTCATCCAGCACGCCCACGCTGATCGTTGTATAGTCCCGGTGGATTTCAACCTCTTTGAGCAGAGAATGAGGACCGGCTATCCATCCAAGGCGCAGACCGGCCAGCGAGTAAGACTTGGACATGCTGGCGGTGCTGATACCTTTTTCATAAAGGTCAGCGATTGCGGGACCATAACCATCGCCTTCCTGATTGGTACCGCGATAGACTTCATCGCACAGCAGCCAGGCATCTGCTGCTCGTGCAACTTCAACGATTTCCTTCAAAAGTGTTTCATCCATCAGCGATCCGCTCGGGTTGTTCGGATTATTAATGGCAATAAGCTTTGTTTTGTCATCAATGAGCGATTTCAGCTCCTCTGGGTCGGGAAGAAAGTTATTTTCTTCACGCAAGGCCAGAATTCTGACGTTCGCCCCGTAACTTGCAGGGATAGAATAATGTTGCTGATAGGTTGGCAAAACGGAAATTATCGTGTCACCCGGCTCAACAAGGGTTCCATAAATCAGGGCGTTAGCCCCGATCGCGCCGTGCGTGATAAGAATGTTTTCAGCCGACTGTTTGCTATATTGCTCAGAGATGAGCTGACGCAGTCTTTGTGAACCGGTGATATGCCCGTAAGTCATTTTAATATTCAGCATGTCATCCAGAACCTCCCGGGGTTTACCGGTCATGTCCAGCAGTTGCTGCATGGTCAGGGATTCAACACAGGTTTCAGCAAGATTATATTTACAGTTGTTTTCCCAATCATTCATCCACTGCTCTACACCAAACGGTCTGATTTTCATCGTATTTATCCTGTTCTTTGAGGTAAGACAGCACGCTGTCTGCAATTGCCACATCTTCCAGCCCCAGCCCCAGGGAGCGGAAAAATGCATGTCGTTTGTAACTGGGGCTGATGGCGCTTCCAGTGACCAATTCCGGTAAGTCCCCCCGGATATCCCCGGTGCTCCAGCCTGTTTCGCGGGCCGCGATGACCATCTCGCCTGCGTGAGAGGGAGTGGTCTGCCTGTAATCACAGTAAACGTCCATTTCCTGTAGTGCCTGGGGAGAAACCTCGTGCGCACCTGGCGCGTTCGTGCTGATGGACGTAATCAGGCAGGGCCGGATCAGTCGTTTCACATCGATTACCGGTGTTGCTGAGGAGGTGCATAACATCAGTACATCTGTATCTTTTGCGGCGTCTTCTGCGCTGTGGCAGATTTTCAACATCCCTTCAGTCAGCCCGCATTCACGCTGGATAGATTCAGCTGACTGTGAGCCGCTCCGGCTCCAGATCCTGATTTCTTTCCAGTTGCGAAGTGTTAGGGCATGGCGGATATGAGCGCGCGCAACAGGTCCTGTGCCGATGACCGTGAGTATCTGTGCGCTTTCCCGAGCCAGTAGTTCTACAGCAAGCGCAGTGGTGGCCGCCGTGCGTTCTATGGTCAGCAGCGAGGCATCGCACAGCATCAGCGGCATACCATCACTTGCAGACATAAGCAGCGTCCAGGCGGTAATGACCGGCTTATGCTCTGTCACAAGATAAGGCGATATTTTCGCGCCGAGCATCTGGCGAGACATATCCGCGCCAAAATAGTTTATGAAGTCCCCTTTGCAGTTTGGCAGCAGGACGTCTTTCTGTGCAGGCTGAACAGCCTGTCCACGCGCAAGACTGGTAAAGACCCGGCGCATGGCCTCTTTGACATCGACATGCAGAAGGATTTCAGCGGTTTGTTCTGCGGTAATAACGGGGATGCCTCTGGAATGCATATGTTTTCCTGACGGACCGCCAAACTGGCTGGCCTGGGGTAAGATATGCACTTAAAAGTACATTATGCACAAACTGTTTACAAGGTGGTTTTATGAGGCCTGGTACTGCCGTTCAGGTATGAGATGGCGGAAGAATGACGGATTCCGGAGATTTCTATAGCGGTACCGGAATATCGTTTTGCTTAGTCAGCGATGCAGCATTTATCAGGTACATCGTGATATGGTTCGCCCCCGGAAAAACGGCATTATTTCAATCTGCACCAATCGCACGGAATGAGGATATGAAAATGGTAAATAAGCACGGCCCGGACAATGCCCAGCTGAGTTTGCTGAAGTCAGTTGCAGACGGTATTGCCGCGCTTTTCTTTCCGAGCGTGGAAGTCGTTATCCACGATGTAGAAGCGGGCACTGTCGCCTACATTGCGAACAATCTTTCAAAGCGCAAGCCAGGCGATGATGCGGGTCTTGATGATTTTCAACAGGACAAACTGGCACCGCTAAGCGGCCCATATGAAAAGCTCAACTGGGACGGAAAAAAAATGCGCTCCGTCACGATCGCGACAGGAGACGATAAGACACCGGGTTACCTTCTTTGCATTAACCTCTGCACAGCGGTGTTTGAAGACGCCAGGAACGCGCTTGACATGTTTCTTTCCGTTACGCGGCTTCAGCCTCAGCCAGAACAACTTTTCCGTGATGACTGGCAGGAGAATATCAATACTTTTCTGCATGAATGGATTCGACGCGAGGGTACCTCGCTGAGCGCTCTGACGCGAGAACAGAAGAAAAATCTGGTACAGAGCATGCACAGTCAGGGTGCTTTTCGTGCAAAGAATGCAGCCGATTACATTGCGGGCGTACTGTCTCTGGGACGTACAACCGTTTATAAATATCTTAGAGAGTTAAAAAAAAAGTGATCTGCCAGAAAGTTTGTTAAATATTCAAATCTCATTACAGCGGGTATGGCTTACCGCTTCTCACTAAAGGTCCGCTGCTCGCTCACAGCGGTCAGTCATGCCCGGGGGAGAGAAAAAGGCTTGCCGAGCTATCTCCGCCGTCCACCGCAGGTGTGGGTTCCGCAATGTACTAGAAGTTTTCGTCAGAGTTCCAGCTTCCCCGCCCCCCTCCGCCTGCAGACATGTTGTAATACGCATTCGCGTATTTCTCATTCGGCGGCAACTTTCCTGGCGGAAGTAAGTTTGTTTGCAGGGCAGATGCAGGGCCGGAAAGCGGCCTATGCCGAAGAGCCATCGGGCCCCCCTCATTTTCAGCTACGCTTCTTAAGGAAAATTTTTCTTTATTCAGGAGTGAGTAGTGCCAACGTTGACCCCAGCAATTCAATCCGATCTGAAACGTTCATTGACCGCCACGCTTCCGCTTGGCATTGGGTTGATGGCAGCGATAGACGAAGTGATATTTCATCAGATTCTGGCCTGGCATCACTTTTTTGACTGGGAAACACCCGCTTTTGGCCTGCTTTCAGATGGGTTATTGCATTCAGCTGAAGTGATTTTGTTTGTCCTCGGCTTTTTTATGTTTGCCGATCTGCGTAGCCGCAGAAAGCTTAACCGGGCAGCAGCATGGGCAGGCCTCTTTTTGGGTATGGGAGCGTTTCAGCTTTTTGACGGGATTGTGGACCACAAGCTGCTCAGGATTCATCAGATCCGTTACGTGGACAATGTTCTCCTCTACGACCTTATCTGGAACGCGGCTGGTCTGCTTGTATTACTGGCGGGTTTCATTATCTATCGCCGGGCGCGCACGGCTGAACTGCAGACGGGAACGTAACCCGTGGATCCAGCAATGCATCACGCAGGTGTGCCGCACTCCCCGATGTTGTTCGTTCTTTTGGTCATTATGCCTGCCGTACTTCTCTGTCTTTATCTTCTGGCCGCCGTCAGAATACGTGGCACCGCCCGCTGGAGCACGTGGCGTACAGCCAGCTTCACGGCCGGCATAGTGTTAATCGTGGTATCCGTATTGCCGCCTGTGGCTGACTGGGCTCATCACGATTTGCGCGGTCACATGATACAGCATCTTTTTCTGGGAATGTTTGGTCCTCTGGGCCTGGTTTTTGGTGCGCCCGGATCGCTTCTGATGCGCTCTGTTCCCGCGAAAATGACACGCGTCATTATGAATATTCTCCGCACGCGCCCGGTCCGTTTTTTAATACACCCGATAACCGCTGCTTTCCTGGATATTGGCGGTATGTATCTTCTTTATCTCACCCCGCTTTTTGGGCTGACGATGACCAGCCCTTTCCTGTTTGTTTTTATCCATCTGCATTTTGTTCTCTCCGGGTATCTTTTTACCTGGTCTGTCGCAGGGCCCGATCCTGCTCCCCATCGCCCGCCGAGGTCCGTAAGGCTGATAGTCATTTTCCTGGCCACAGCGGCTCATGGTGTTCTTGGAAAATTAATGTACGGATACGGTTACCCTCTTGGGACCTCAGCATCTCCTGAGGAAATTCAGGCGGCCGCGCTGTGGATGTATTATGGCGGAGATATCGCCGAGTTATGCATTATCACCGGCTTTTTTGCAGCATGGTTCCGTCAGCGCAGCAGCCTGCCAGAGGCGATAGCAGGTAAAATCACACATAAATAACAGGAACACCCCACACGGGTTTCACATCAGCTCAATACCAAAGCGGCGAAGTAACAGCGCATATCCCCAAAAAAGCAGCACGGTCATAAGGCAGGAGGCCAGCAGCGCGACCCAGAATCCCCACCGCTGAAAAATGAAGGGAAAGCAAAGAAACATGGGCAGTGTCGGGACGACATACCAAAATGTGTACCATGCATGATTCGCTATTTTCTCTTGGGTTTGCCCCTCAAGCTTCATCCATATCAGCACCAAAACGGTCACCAGTGGCAATGCCGCCAACAGACCGCCCAACCGGTCGCTTCGTTTTGCCACCTCGGAGATAAGCACTATCATCCCTGCGGTCACCGCATACTTCACAATCAGCCAGATCATTTCTTTCCTCTTGTCCTGAACACGGGTCATCAGCGTAGCATCCGTTACGCCGATCCTGTGATCCGATGATTCGCCTATCCCTCGATGCCATGAAGGTGGAGTAAAGTCTTCTGGAAACCTTCTTGATCGTTCCCGCCATTCAAATATACTGTATGTATATACAGCACACATGGAGTCCTCTTATGCCATCCATCCCTTACCCAGCAGGCAAATCGCTATGTTTGCGCTGGTAGACGTTAACAGCTTTTATGCCTCCTGCGAGACGGTGTTCCGCCCTGACCTTGCAGGCCGCCCGGTGGTAGTACTTTCCAATAACGATGGCTGCGTGATTGCACGCAACGCCGAAGCCAAGCGGTTGGATATCAAGATGGGCGCGCCCTACTTTAAGATGCGCGACGAAATTCAGCGACATAACGTGGCGGTGTTCTCGTCAAACTATGCGCTGTATGCCGACATGTCGCAGCGGGTGATGAGCACGCTGGAAGAGCTGGCACCGGCAATTGAGATTTACTCGATTGATGAGGCGTTTCTTGATGTCAGCGGCATCAGCAACTGTCTGCCGCTGGATACCTTTGGCCGCCAGGTGCGCGATAAAATCTGGCAGGATACCCATCTGAAAGTGGGCGTGGGGATTGCGCAGACCAAAACCCTCGCCAAGCTGGCGAATTTTGCCGCCAAAAAATGGACCAAAACCGGGCACGTTCTCGATCTCTCCTCGCCTGCCCGCCAGCGTAAGCTGATGGGGCTGCTGCCGGTAGAAGAAGTCTGGGGTGTGGGCCGACGCCTGTCGAAAAAGCTGGAAGGATTGGGGATTGAAACCGCGCTGCAGCTGGCCGATACGCCGGTGGCGTTGATCCGCAAGCATTTTGGCGTGGTACTGGAGCGCACGGTGCGGGAGTTACGCGGGGAAGCTTGCCTGGAGCTGGAAGAGGTGCCGACCAAGCAGCATATCCTCTGCTCACGCTCGTTCGGCCACCGCATTACCGAGTATCAGGAGATGCATGAAGCCATCTGCAGCTATGCCGTCCGGGGCGCGGAAAAACTGCGCCACGAGCGCCAGTACTGTCGGGAAATCGGCACCTTTATCCGTACCAGCCCGCACGATCCCAAACATCCTTATTACACCAATGCCGCCAGCGTTAAGCTGCTGACGCCGACCCAGGATAGCCGCGATATTATTAACGCCGCCATTCAGTGTCTGGACAAAATCTGGCGGCCGGGCCATCGCTATATGAAAGGCGGCATCATGCTCGGCGACTTCTTCAATCAGGGCGTGGCACAGCTGAATCTGTTTGATGATTTTCAGCCCAAAGCCAACAGCGAGGCGTTAATGGCCGTGCTGGATACCCTGAATAAACAGAGCGGCAGCCGCGTCTGGTTCGCCGGTCAGGGGATCCAGCGCGACTGGTCGATGAAGCGTGAGATGCTGTCGCCCAGCTATACCACCCGCTTCCGGGATCTGCCGGTTATCCGCTGAGGGTCACTGAATTGCAGGCCGCTTGTCGCGGACGAATATCAGCCATCACTTCCGTTTAAAGCGAATATTGTTTGAGAGAAAGGAATATCAAATCACGCTACTCCCAAGCCCGCTTCTTTCAGAATGACAGATATGGCATTCGAGGCATGAATAATTCATTATTTTGAAGCATTCGGACTGCATGCCAGGAAACAGGTTTTTTGTAATATGTCATCACGTACATCACCACCAGGGAGCGATTTATGTCTACTCATTCTAAAGAACAAACTGACCAAACCTCTGAGTTTGAATCCGATGGTGTAAAATCGGAAGAGCTGTTAAGTAGTGGTAGCGCATGGAACGGTAAAGCGTACGAGAAATATCCGGAAGGCAAACCGCATTTAACCGTGATGAAAATGCACTTTGACGCAAATACCACTTTGCCCTGGCACACTCACCCGATGCCTAATGTTGCCTATATTATTTCTGGGTCGTTAACGATTGAAAATAAAGAGACGGGCGAAAGTCGAAAATTTACCGCGGGTGAAGCGTTCAACGAATCCATTGATGATGTACATCGCGGTTATACCACTGACGAACCGGCCGACGTGATCATTACTTATGCCGGCGTTGAAGGACTGGCGCTGTCAGAACCCTATACCTCTTAATCCAGCATTCATTCACAGCATGCCCTCGTGGCATGCTGTGCTGTACCGTGCCCAACAGGCCAGAACCTGCCAGGAATAACATAGGGCACATAAGGACCATTTTTCTATAAAAAAAACGCTATCCTGCAGCATCTTGCCGGTGACTCACTCCGTTGTAACCGGCTTTTTTCGTTCGTAATATCTGCCGCTTGTAGAGTAATGGTTATAAAAAATGCATTCTGATTTAATCTTTATACGCAACAAATTGGTTATATTTTTCGCCAGTGCACTGTTTCTTTGTCTGATGATGGGTCTGGTATTTATTGATGTTCACTGGATGCATGATGCTGTTCATGAATCCTCTTTAACGGAGATTACTCAGGAGCTGATGCTGCTGGTGATTGCACTGCTGTATTTTTTTCGCGCAATGCGGCACTCCGCTGCCCGTCCGTCACTGATGCTAATTGGGGGATTTTTTTCCTGCATGTTAATCAGGGAAATGGACTTTTTATTTGATGAAATAAAACATGGGTGTTGGGTCTGGTTCGCCCTCGCCGTGACGGGAATTTGTCTTACTTTTGCCTTAAAATATCCACAACGTACGCTCGCCGGTCTGGTGCGTTTTCTCCGTCATCCCTCATGGGGAATGATGAGCGCGGGCCTGCTCACTGTACTGGTCTTCTCCCGGCTGTTCGGTATGCAGGACCTTTGGCGGACGCTTATGCCTGGGGGATATAGCCATACGGTCAAGAATATGGCGGAAGAGTGCTCTGAGCTGCTCGGCTACAGTTTGTGCCTTTTCGCCACCTGCCGTTATCTGCGCTCGGATAATGCCCTTCACCGCCATACGTCCTGAGCCCGCTGGGGAGAATGAAGCATCGCGACACGCGCCCCATTCTCTCCAGATCGTCACTGAATTGAAGGCCGCTTAGCCAACCCGCCGGTGGGCCCATTCACGCATACGCTGGAACAGCACAAACAGCGCCGGAATAAAGACAATGCCCACCACGGTAGCCACCAGCATGCCGCTGAAGACCGTGGTGCCGATGATCCGACGACTCTGGGCACCCGCGCCGGAGGCCAGCATTAGCGGCAGCACGCCGAGTATAAAAGAGATTGCCGTCATCATCACCGCACGAAAACGCCGCGTCGCACCCTGCAGCGCGGCATCCGCAACTGACGCGCCCTGCTCACGCAGCGTTCGCGAGAACTCGACAATCAGGATGGCGTTTTTGGCGGCTAAGGCGATCAACAGCACCAGGCCAATCTGCACATAGACATCATTGGCAAACCCGGCCCACCACAGCCACAGCAGCGCACCGCCGAGAGCAAACAGCACCGAAAGCATCACGCTGCCGGGCAACGTCCAGCTCTCATACTGGCAAACCAGGAACAGCCAGGCCATCACCACCGCCGCCAGCACGATCCAGATGGCCTGGTTGCCGGTTTGTTGCTCCTGCAATGACAGCCCGCTCCAGGCGTAGCCGTAGCCCTGCGGTAAGCTGTCATTGAGGATCGCGGTCATGGCGTTCATCGCGTCGTTGCTGCTGACGTTTGCCGCCGCCGATCCGCTGATGGCCACCGACGGGAACTGGTTGTACTGCTTCAGATAAGGCGCACCGACGCCCGGCGTCACGGTAACCAGATGACTGAGCCGCACGCGTTCACCGTTATCGCTGCGCACATACAGATCGCTGATTTGCTCTGCCCGTTCACGCCAGCTCATCTCATTTTGCACCACCACGTGATAAGCGCGGTTGTTTAAGGTGAAGTCGCCGGCGCGCGTGCCGCCGAACGCGGTTTGCAGAGTGCTGAAGATGCGGGATACCGGCACATCCAACAGGGCTGCCCGGTTGCGATCGACGTTGAGCGTCAGCTGAGGCACGTTGCTGCTCCAGGTGGTAAATACCGCCTGCAGCTGAGGATGCTGATTGGCTTTCGCCAGCACCGCGCGCGTGACCTGCTCCAGCTCGGCAGAGGATTGCCCCTGCTGGGCCAGCAGACGCAGATCAAAGCCGGCGGCATTGCCCAGCCCCGGCAGCGTCGGCGGATTGAAGGTCATAATGTTGGCCGTGGGGATCTGCGCCAGCTGCTGCTGGATCTGCCCTGCGACCTGATCCAACGCCGCGCGTTCACCCCAGGGTTTCAGCATCACCGACATAAAGCCGCCGTTAGAGGTGGTGGTGCCGCTGAGAATATCAAACCCGGACACCATAATGACGTCCTCGACGGCGGGATTGCTGGCAATCAACAGCCGCGCGCGCTCCATGGTGGCTTCCGTGCGCTCTAATGACGCGGCGGCGGGCAGCTGCACGTTGGCAAAGAAATAGCCCTGGTCCTCGGCAGGTAAAAAGCCTTTGGGCATCAGCATAAAGCTGACGGCCACGGCCAGTGCGGCGGCGGTGGTGGCCACCAGTGCCAGCCACGGCCGGCGGTTCATGCCCTTCACCAGGCTACCGTAACCGGCACGGGTTTTATCCAGTCCCCGGTTGAACAGCTGGAAAATGCGGCCCGGGGCCGCCGTGCGTGGCCGTAGCATCAACGCGCAAAGCGCCGGCGTCAGGCTCAGGGCCACCAGGCTGGAAAGCGTCACCGCGCTGGAGAGCGTCACCGCAAACTGCCGGTACAGCTCACCGGTAATTCCGGGCAACATCGCCACCGGAATAAACACCGCCAGCAGCACCAGCGTGGTGGCGATAACCGGTCCGGCGACCTGGCGCATCGCCTGCGTGGTAGCGCTGAGCCGATCGAGGCCTTCCGCCATCAGCGTTTCGACATTTTCCACCACCACAATGGCGTCATCCACCACCATGGTTAACGCCAGGATAATGGCAAACAGACTGAGGGTATTGGCCGAGTAGCCAAGCAGATAGAGGATGGCGAAGGTGCCGAGCAGCGTGGTCGGAATGGCCATGGCGACAATAAAGGTGGCGCGCCAGCTTTGCAGGAATAACGACACCACCAGGATCACTACTGCCAGCGTCAGTCCCAGCGACCAGCCCATCTCTTTGATGGTGGCAGAGACAAATTTCGTGGAGTCGAATTTGATTTCCCACTTCACGTCTACCGGGAAGGTATGGCTCAGCCGCTTCAGCTCGGTGCGCACCAGACCCGCCACATTCAATGCATTTGCGCCCGGCGAGGGGTAAATTCCCAGATAAGCCGTGTCGTTGCCGTTCAGCGTCGCGCTGGAGTTGTAGCTTCGCGCGCCGATATCAATAAAGGCGACCTCCCGCAGCCGCACCAGCTGCCCCTGTGCCGAGCTGCGGATAATGATATCGCGGAACGCTTCCGCGCTGTTCAGGCGGCCAAGGCCGTTAATGGTCAGCGTTTGCTGCTGGCCGTTAAACACCGGTGGCGTGCCGACCTGTCCGGCGGCGCCCTGCACGTTCTGCTGGCGGATTGCGAGGGTGATATCGTCGGCGGTAATATTCAGCGCGTTCATCCGCTGCGGGTTCAGCCAGATACGCATACTGTAATCGCGCGCACCGAACATCTGCACCTGGCCCACGCCCGGCAATCGCGCCAGCGCATCACGAACGTGGGTGCTGGCGTAATTGCTGATAAACAGCGCATCACGGGTTTTATCAGGTGAGAAAAGACTGACGCCCAGCATCAGGTTGGTGGTGCGCTTGCGGACCTGCACCCCCATTTCCTGCACCTGTTGCGGCAGCTGCGCCACGGTCTGCGCCACGCGGTTCTGCACATCAATGGCTGCCAGATCGGCATCGGTCCCGGCGGCAAAGGAGATCGCCAGCGCATAGCTGCCATCGTCCGAACTGGTGGATTCCATATACAGCATATGGTCCACGCCGTTGATTTGCGTTTCCAGCGGGGCCGCTACCGCTTCGGCCACGTCTGACGCACTGGCGCCCGGCCAGGAAGCGCTGACGTTAATCACCGGCGGCGTGATTTCCGGGTACTGCTCTAGCGGAATGATTTTCAGGGCGATAGCACCGAGTAAGCCAATCACCAGCGCGATCACCATCGCAAAACGCGGGCGGGTCAGGAAGAACGTCAACATCAGCGGTTTCCTCCGGCGGCGATCGCGTTCACCGGGCTCCCGGCCTGAAGGCGCTGCGTGCCCTCAACGATCACCCGCTCGCCTCGCTGCAGACCGCTTAGCACCTGATACTGCTGGCCTTGCTGGCTGCCCAGGGTGAGGCGGCGTTTTTCGGTTTTATTCTCGTCGTTAACCAGCCAACAGAAGAACCCTTGCGGATCTTGCTGGATCGCCAGCGCCGGGATCATCAGCGCCGGCTCACTCTGTTTTGGCCGGAAAAACAGATCGATACTGCCGCCGGGCAACAGCCGCTCACCGGGATTGGCGAATTCTGCACGTAAGGTGACGCTGCCGCTGCGCGGATCGATGCGGTTATCCACCGAGACCAGCGTGCCTGGCTGGCGTTTTCCCGCCAGCTCAATTTCTGGCAGCCAGGCCTGACGCAGCGTTTTCAGGTCGGGATGCTGACCGGCCTTATCAAAAAAGGCCTGTTCTTCAATGGCAAAGGCGATGCGGATCGGGTCCAGCTGCACAATTTCCACCAGCATGTCGCTGGCAGGATTTACCAGGCTGCCCCGATGGAACTGGCTGTGCCCCACCCGTCCGCTGACCGGTGAGGCGATCCGCGTGTAGCCGAGGGTAATTTCGCGAGCGTTAACGCGCGATTTCGCCTGGTCTACCGCAGCACGGGCGATATCACGCTGCATACGCGCGCCATCAACGTCATGTTTACTGATGGCCTGCGCCGGCTTCAGCCGCTGAAAACGGTCGAACTGTTGCTGTGCCTGGCGCAGGGAGGCTTCACTGCTGCGCAACTCGGCCTGGGCCAGCGACAGTGCGGCACGCTGCTCCGCATCATCGAGCTCATACAGCAGATCGCCGGCCTTCACCTGCTGCCCGTCTTTGAAATTGACCTGAGTAAGGGTGCCTTCAATACGGCTGCGCAGTGCCACCGCATGGACAGCTTCAATCCGTCCCGGCAGACGGCGCTCCATCAGCAGCGGCGTCGGTTCAACCTGCACCACCTGCACGGATTGACTGGCGACGCTCAGCGTTGGCCAGCTGATAACGAGAACCATCGCCAGGGCGATTGTTGGGCATAGTCTGTTCATGGTGTTTTCCAAAACGGGAAGCAAGCGAAGACAGATGCCCCGCAGGGCATCTGCTGGCATTAACGGCTGCGGAAACGGCGCGTAAGGGGTTTTTCCAGTTCGACGATCAGGAACAGCACGGCGCCAATCGCCAGGGTAATGCCCCAGTAACGCAGCGGGAGCGCCTCAGTGCCGAACAGCAGTTGCATAAACGGCACATAGATAATCATCAGTTGCAGCAGCAATAACACGCCGCTGACCAGCCACAGACCTTTATTGGCCAACACGCTGCGACCGAGCGAGAAACCGTTGCTGACGCGGCAGTTAAGCATATAGAACCACTGCGCAGTCACCAGCGTCTGCAACAGCACGGTGCGGATAAACTCCGGGCTGTGCCCGCGTGGCTGTAGCCAGGCTTCCAGCGCGAAGGCGCTGAGCGCAATCAGCGTGCCGACAAAGGCCACGCGCCAGATGGCAAAGCCGTCCATCACATGCTGCGTCGGGTTGCGCGGCGGACGTTGCATCACGTTGCGCTCGGCGGCTTCAAACGCCAGGGCGAACGAGAGCGTGGCGGAGGTCGCCATATTCATCCACAGAATCAGCACCGGGGTTAACGGCACGATATTGCCCGCCAGCAGCGCAATAACGATCAGCAAGCCTTGCGCCAGGTTGGTCGGCATAATAAACAGGATGGTTTTCTTCAGGTTGTCATACACCCGACGTCCTTCCTGCACAGCGCCGGCAATGGTGGCAAAGTTGTCATCGGTCAGCACCATATCGGCAGCTTCTTTGGTCACTTCGGTGCCTTTGATGCCCATGGCAATACCAACATCCGCCTGCTTCAACGCCGGGGCATCGTTAACCCCATCGCCGGTCATGCCCACGATTTCGCCTTTGTCCTGCAGGGCTTTGACCAGCCGCAACTTATGCTCCGGGCTGGTGCGGGCGAAGATATCGTAACTGACCGCCGCTTCGCGCAGTTCCGCATCATTCATTGCCTCCAGATCGTGGCCGGTCAGCGCACGGTCACTGTTGGCCATGCCCAGCATTTGCGCAATATTCATCGCCGTTTGCGGATGATCGCCGGTGATCATTTTGACGCGCACGCCCGCCTGCTGACAGGTACGGATGGCATAGATAGCTTCCGGCCGCGGGGGATCCATCATGCCGGCGATGCCGAGGAAAATTAATCCCCCCTGCAGCGCATCATGATCGAGCTGGGTCAGGTCGTCAGGTGCCGGCATCCACGCCGCTGCCACCATCCGCAGTCCCTGTCTGGCATAGTGGGTGATTTTCTCTTCCCAGTAAGCCTGGTCAAAGGCGCAGAGGCCCTGAGCGCTTTGCTGCTGGCGGGCCAGTGCGAACAACACATCCGGCGCGCCGGTGACCAGGATCTTCTTGCGATCGCCGACCTGATGATGGGTCGCCATATATTTGTACTGGGAGTCGAAGGGGACCTTCCCTTTCAGTTCGACGTGAATCGCCGGTAAGCCGGATTTGGCCGCCAGCACCTTAAGTGCCCCTTCCGTTGGGCCGCCGGTGACGGTCCAGTGTCCCTGTTCATCCTTGATCAGCTGGCTGTCATTACAGAGGTCGATGGTGCGCAGATAGTCTTCAAGCACCGAACCGGGCGCGATATTCAGCGGCGTTGATTCCCCTTCAAGGGAAATATTGCCCACCGGCTCATAGCTGTCGCCTTCAACCTGATAACAGGCATCGGCGGTGATCACCGCTTTAACGGTCATTTCATTCATCGTCAGCGTGCCGGTTTTATCCGAACAGACCACGGTCATTGCGCCAAGCGTTTCGACAATTGGTAATTTGCGAATAATGGCGTGTTTCCGCGCCATGGTTTGAATACCCAATGACAGAATAATCGAAATGATTGCCGGTAAGCCTTCAGGCACGGCGGCAACCGCCAGGCTAATTAAAGACAGCAGTAATTCGTCGAGGGGAATATCCCGCCATAACAGGCTGAAAATAAATAACGCCACCATCATTAACAGAATAATGACGAATATCGCTTTGCCGAGTTTATCAATCTGAACCAGCAACGGCGTACGGTGTTTTTCAATACCGGAAATCATCTGGTTAATATGGCCCAACTCGGTGTCGCCACCGGTGGCAATCACCACGCCGCTGCCGCTACCGGCACTCAGCGTGGTGCCGGAGAACAGCAGATTGGTGCGATCGCCCAATGCCAGTTCACCGCTCAGCGGCTCAGCGGTTTTCGATACCGAGACCGATTCGCCGGTGAGGATCGCTTCCTCAACCCGCAGGTTATGCGCCTCGATCACCCGCAGGTCAGCCGGAATGCGGTCACCCGCGCGCAGGATGACGATATCGCCAGGCACCAAATCGCGCGTGGGCTGGGTGCTGTGCTGGCCTTCACGCACCACCACGGCTTCGCTGGCGAGCATATTGCTGATGCTTTTGAGGGATTTCTCGGCGTTGTTTTCCTGGATATGGCCAATCAGCGCGTTGATTACCGCCACACCCAGGATGACAAGCGTGTCGACCCAGTGCCCCATCACCGCAGTCAGTAATGCGGCTGCCAGCAGGATATAGATCAGCACATCATTGAAGTGAGCGAGGAAGCGCAGCCATGCCGGCTTGCCTTTCGTTTGCGGTAAGGCATTCGGACCATACTGACGCTGACGGGCGTTAATCTCCGCCTGACTCAGGCCGCTGCGCGACGATTGTTGACGTTGTAAGCCCTGTTCTGCTGAGAGCTGATAATAAGGAATATCTGCCGCAGGCGTGGGAGGAAAGTTTTTATTTTCCGTAGCGAGTTTAGTCAAAATATAACTCCATCAAAGAGTAGAATTCAAAATTTACGATTTGAATTATCTTAATGGAATAGTGATGAAGGCGACTTGATCCGTCGCAATATTTGCCAGAGATGTTATTGCGATACTATTGAGCGAGATTATTTCAGCAATCTGTTTAATGTTCGTTTAGTTTAACTTCAAATAAAGGTGTCTGATGAACGGAATTTACAGCGGTAAACGTATTTTTTCTTATGTGGTCTTGGCCATTGTTATTGTTGTCATTATTGGCTTAAGCACCTTTACATTTGTCAGCTATATGGGGTGAATAAATCACCCCTATATTGGCTTTATTATTTTTCAGCAAATAGTTCTGCCGCGTGATTATCCCAGCTGAGGAAACTGCCCCAACTGGCGGAATAAGCTAAACCAGTCTTCAAGGTGCCAGGTGTGGGTGATGCGTCCGGCGGACAGATGATGAAACTCAAAGATCGGGAAACTCACTTGCTTGCCAGTCGGCGGAATGCCCATAAAATTGCCAAGATGGGTGCCGGTGATTTCTGCGCGCACGCCAACGCGGCCGGGCGTCTGCATCACCTCATGGACATGAATATGCACATCCGGCATTGCCGCGATAAACCCGCGAATAATCGGCTTCAGGCCTGCGGCGCCAGGCCCCTGGCCTGGTGCCAGCGGGATGTCCTGCCAGTCGTCGCTGACAACGCGATCCAGTAAATCCGGATCCTTATCGTTAAACGCGCGGTAGATCGTTTCAACAGCGCGACGTTCTGTTAATCCCAGTTCTGTTTCGGCATGGCTCATGGATGGCTCCTGTGGTGTAGATGATTGCCTGAGGATAAAGCGCCCGCTATTATCAATCCAACAAATAACCGATATAGATGACTATACGATTTATGGATTTTCATGGCATCGATCTGAATCTGCTGGTGGCGTTTAATGCGCTGAGTGAAGAACGCAATGTCACCCGCGCGGCCAGCCGTGTAGGCGTCAGCCAGCCGGCGATGAGCGCGGCCCTCGCCCGCTTGCGCACGGTGTTTGGCGATCCGCTGTTCCAACGCAGTGCCGACGGTTTGCAACCAACCGCCCGGGCAAGAGAACTGGCGGAACCGATTGGCAATGCCCTGCAACAGCTGGAAGTGACGCTGATCGCCAGACCGGCTTTCGATCCCAGCACGGTGAATCAGACTTTCCGGCTCGGCATGTCTGAGTATCCGGCCTATGTGCTGCTGCCTTTACTGAGTCAGGCGCTGGAGCAGCAGGCACCGGGGATCCGGCTGACGGTGCTGAACTTCGATCACCGCGACCGGGCGATCGATCTGCTGGATGCGGGGAAAATTGATGCGGCGATTGGCGTGCCGACCGGTCAGCAGAACAACCGCATTCTTTCGCAGCCGCTGCTGGAGGACGAGTTTGTCACGTTGCTGCGGCACGACCATCCGCTGGCCCGCCACGAGATGGATATGGCGACGTTTCTTCAGCTGAAGCATGTGCTGGTTTCGCCGGAAGGTGATGGCTATGGCCTGGTGGATCAGGTGTTGGCGCAGCAGGGATTACAGCGCATCCGCGCGCTAACGCTGCCGCAGATGTTTGCGGCACCCGCGCTGGTCGCCGCGACGGATATGGTGACCACGGTAATGAAGCGCGTCGCGCAGCATGCGTCGGCCACCGGGCAATTACGCATGTTCCCGCCGCCAGTGACCTTGCCGGTGGTGCCGTTCGACCTGATGTGGCATCGCCGTAACGCCGGATCTTCCGCACAGACGTGGCTCAGAGCGCTGATCGTCTCGCTGGCGGCCCCCCTTTAGCGGCGCTCAGGCCGCACGGCCCTTCTCAAGCTGCTCCTGGTATAACGCCGCCAGCACATCGGAGGCGGTCACCAGCCCGACCAGCTTGCCGGCCGGGTCGATCACCAGTGAACACTGCATGCTCTGCAGCGTGAACGGCAACACCTGTTGCTCAACGGCATCATCCGGCGCACAGCGCGGGAAAGCGGTGCACATCACCTGTGAGACGGGATGCGAGGCCAGATCGTCCGGCCATCTCTCCGCATCCGCCAGTAAATCCCGCGAGGTGACGATCCCCAACAGCTCACCCGCTTTCGACACCACCGGCAGAACATCGATGCGATGCTGCCGCAGCAGGCTGCCCGCCTCGTGACAGGAGGCATCCGGCTCGATGGTCCACAGCTCCCGGGTCATAAAATCGGCGCAGCGCAGCCCACCAAAATGCCGGCGATGCGCGCGCTGCTCAGCCTGAGACAAAATCGCCTGCAGGTCACCCTCATCGATATCCACGTACTCGCCCCGCTCCGCCAGCACCGCATGCAAATCCTCACGACTGACGCCAATCCGCTGCGCAGGCCTGACCGGTGTGTTATCGGCGGCGTTGACCGGTGCAGCGTGAGGATAGCGTCGACGCAGCGCATTGTTGAACACCAGCGCCACGGCGGTCAGTAACAGCGAATTCACCAGCACCGGCACGAGGACAAATTCCCAGCCAAGATGGCTAATCGCCGGTCCGCCAAAAACGGCGGTCAGCGCCACGGCGCCACTCGGCGGATGCAGGCAGCGTAAAGAGAACATCAGGGCGATGGTCAGGCCAACGGCGATCCCGCCCGCCAGACCGCTATGCCCTATCCATTGCGCACAGGCAACACCGATCACCGAGGCCAGCAGATGACCGCCAATGATTGACCAGGGTTGCGCTAAAGGACTGGCCGGTACGCCAAACAACAGCACCGCAGACGCGCCCATCGGCGCAATAAACCACGGGTTGGCTTCGCCAAGCATCAGATGGGACAACTGAAAGGTGGCGGTCAGCGCAACGGCGGCACCGATGGCGGCAGCCAGACGTTCTTTCAGGGAAGGCACGGCCGCCTGAGGCCAAAAGGTGCGGGCCCAGCTCATTAGGGGGAAGATTAGCTTCATCAAAATAGGGGGGAAGTGTCCGGAATAAAATAAGGCTAGCATTTTAGCTAGCCATGATAACGATAGCCAGATAAATGGCGTTTAACACAGAGAATGCCCGGTCGGCGAATCTTTTTAAACCGGCAAGGCGGTGAGCTGATGCTCGCTGCCCTCCCTACTGAGAGAGCAACAAGAGCCTTATGCGCCGAGGCGAAGGATCGCGGTGGCATTTCCCCAGGCAACCGCATTACGCTCCTGCTCGCTAATTTTGGCGGTTTTAAGCCAGTTCACCGCAATTTCGGTGCTTTCAAACGGGTAATCGATAGAGAACATCACATTTTCACCGCCCATTGAATCCAGCGCACACCGGAGCGCGGCATCATTACAGACGCCCGAGGTGGTGATGGTGATGTTCTTTTTGGCATACCAGGAAGGCGGATGCTCGATCGCAAACTTCTGATTGGCAATCTGATAGCGGCTATCCAGACGCCACAGCTGAATGGGTAACGTTTCGCCCATATGGCCCAATATCACCCGCGCGCCAGGGTAACGGTCAAAGGTGCCGCTGAAAATCAGCCTCAACGCGTGGGAACAGGTTTCTACCGCCCAGCTCCACACCGGCCCCCACATCTCAGGATGACCTGCAAACATATGCGGGTAGTCGGGTGGGTTGCCAGGGTGAATATAAATCGGCACGTTCAGCGCTTCTACGCGCTCCCAGAACACGTCATAGCGGCGGTCATCCAGATACAATCCGTCCGTCTCGCCGTTGATCATGCCACCCTGCATATGAAGCCGTTTTACGCAGCGCTCCAGTTCATTCGCCGCCGCAAACGGATCCTGCATCGCCAGGTGGGCAAAGCCGCCGTAACGACGGGGATTCTTTTGCATCTCGGTGGCCAGTTTGTCATTGGCATAACGGGCCAGTCGTACCGCCTTCACTTTGTCAGGCTCGGCCTGAACGCCAGGACCAGATAAAGACAGCACGGCAAAATCCACGCCATTTTTATCCATAATTTCCAGCCTGCCCTTGCCAAAATCAGACAACGGGGTGACCACTTTATCCACCAGCCCATTGCGCAGGTTCTGCTGAGTTTCATGCAGGTAGCCAACGAACTCAGGCAACATGAAATGCTCTTCAAGAGCAATGATGCGCCGGGGAGGTTGAACGGCGACAGGTTCGACAGCCGCCGCTGAGGCAAACTGGCTGCTTCCTGCAAATACGGTGCTTCCCGCCACCACGGCGGTGGCATTCTTAAGAAAATCACGACGATTGGTCATATCAGGGCTCCGGCCACAATTTGGAAACGAATATCGTTTCCAAATTAAGATAACCGTAAAGCGGCCTGAAATCGTCTGGCACGACGTTGCAAAACGTAATCAGTTGAAAGCGCGTGTTAACGACGGATGGGAGGCCAGCAGCATGGGGCGGAAATCTTGCAGGACCTGTGCAATGCGCGGCTGAGGGTTATACGCCGGAACCGGCGGCAGGATCCCTAGCGAAATATCACGCAGCAGCGGCGTCACGATCAGCGACTGGAGATAGACCGCAGAATTCTCTGGCCAGACCGGGTTCAGCAACCCCGCCGCCCTCACCGCGTTCAGCCAACCGTCGAGCACGCTGCCAGCGGTATCAAAACCATTGGCCCGGTACAGTTTGAGGTACTCCGCTTTTTTCTTTAAATCGCCCTGAAGAACCTGATAGATCACCACGGATTCCAGAGAGAGCACCCGCTGCATCAGGGTGATGAAAAAGGCTTCCAGCAAGGCGATAACCTCCTGCTCAGTCGCAGGTAAAGCCGGTGCCACAACCTCACTGGTGGAGGTCCATTTCGCAATCATGCCTTCGACGATGGCGTCTTTGTTGCTGAAAAATTTATAGATGGTTTTTTTAGCCAGACCGCCTCGTTTGGCGATCTCATCAATGGTAAGACTGGCCATATCCCGTTCAACAATGAGGATGAAGGCGGTATTGAGTACCTTGTCACGCACGTCACTTTCCGGCGCGGAGGGCCTGCCTCGGGTCTGGTTATCAGTCATTATCGGGTCACTCTGGCTTCCGGTTTGCGGTAATTTAGTCATTCCCCGAATGCATGTAAAGGACAGGCCGCCCAATCACTCCAAAGCGCTCATCGCTTCGCTTACATCCTCGCTATACTATTGAGAACGGTGCGGTAAGCGTGCCGGGGAAACTCAATGAGGTGAAGGTTTGATTAAATACAGCGTGCTCTATCCGACTACTGAAAACGGCCACTTTGATCATGACTATTATCGCGACGTGCATCTGCCGTTAATCAAAGCGCGGATGGGCGACTATCTGGTCTCGTACAGTATCGACAAAATTCTCTCTGCCCCTGACGGCACGCCGGCCCCTTACGTCGCCGCCTGCCATCTGATCTGCCATTCTGCCGAAGCGTTGCAGAAAGGTATGGCCGGTCATGTGGATGAGATTGTCGGTGATGTCGATAACTTCACCAACATCACATCGGTGAAGTGGATTGCGGAAGTGGTGGTATAACCCCCCAACAGGCATAAAAAAACCGGCTCAACGGCCGGTTTTAACACGCACTGCCAGATTACAGCAGTTTTTTCTCGGCCAGATCCAGCGCGAAGTAGCTGAAGATCAGATCGGCACCGGCGCGCTTAATGGCACCGAGACTTTCCAGCACCACATCACGCTCGCTGATTGCGCCAGCCTGCGCGGCAAACTTGATCATCGCGTACTCACCGCTCACCTGATAGGCCGCCAGCGGCAGTTCGGTGTGGTCGCGGACGTCACGGATGATATCCAGATAGGCGCCGGCAGGTTTGACCATCAGCGCATCGGCACCTTCGGCCTGGTCGATTAACGACTCACGCAGTGCTTCGCGGCGGTTCATCGGGTTCATCTGATAAGTTTTACGGTCGCCCTTCAGCGAGGTGCCTGCCGCTTCACGGAACGGGCCGTAGAACGAGGAGGCAAACTTGGTCGAGTAGGACATGATGGCGGTGTCAGTGAAACCGGCGGCATCCAGCGCGTGACGAATGGCGGCAACCTGGCCATCCATTGCCGCGGAAGGGGCGATAAAATCCGCACCCGCATGGGCCGCCGCAACGGCCTGTTTGCCGAGGTTAATCAGCGTGGCGTCGTTATCCACGCCATGGTCGTGCAGCACACCGCAGTGACCGTGGGTGGTGTACTCACAGAAGCAGGTATCGGACATCACGATCATTTCCGGCACGGTCTCTTTGCAGATACGCGACATGCGCGAAACCAGACCGTTTTCCTGCCATGAGTCACTGCCATCCGCGTCGGTATGATGCGAAATACCAAAGGTCATCACCGAACGGATACCGGCCTTAGCAATACGTTCAATTTCATAAGCCAGACGCTTTTCAGGAATGCGCATGACGCCCGGCATCGCCTGTATGGCTTTATAGTCATCAAGATCTTCTTCAACGAAAATAGGCAAGGCCAAATCGTTGATACTCAGTGAAGTTTCCTGGAACATGGCGCGAAGAGACGGGGTCTGGCGCAGACGTCTTGGACGTTGATTAGGCGTATAACTGGACAAAACAACCTCGGTTTAGCGGGGGATCGCCGATGATAAAATATCGTCAGCGAGAAAAAATGAGTCTGCTAACAGTATACCTCTGAACGCCTGCTGACAACGTTTGCAGCGGCGCGCGGCACAGAATGCGTAATTTTATCGTCCATACTTAACGGCTCAACACAAAAAGGAGAAGCAATGGGATTTCTTGGCTGGACCGCCGCTACGGGTGGATTATTACTGTTAATGACGCTGGCATCGGGCTGGATCAAACGCGGCCCGATCACCGCATTTGCGTTATATCTCGCCGTGGGCATTGCCTGCGGCCCCTGGGTGCTCGGCTTGATATCGATTGATATTGCGGCCCATGCCGATCTGGCAAAAAATCTCACTGAGATCGCCATGGCCGCGTCGCTGTTTATTACCGGGCTGAAGCTCAGGCTGCCGCTAAAAAGTCAGGGCTGGCGGATTGGGCTGCGGCTGGCGTTTCCCGGGATGCTGCTGACGGTGCTGGGTGTCACCGTGGTGGCGCACTACCTGGCGGATCTCTCCTGGGCGCTGTCGCTGGCCTTTGGCGCGATCGTCGCACCGACCGATCCGGTGCTGGCCAGCCTGATTTCGGTTAACGATGCCCGGGATAGCGACAACCTGCGGGTTTCCCTCTCCAGCGAAGCCGGGATGAACGACGGTACCGCCCTGCCGCTGCTGATGCTGGCGGTGATGCTGTTGACCACCCAGGGCGAGTTATCGCTACCAGACTTCACGCATTGGGCACTGGTCGACGTGCTGTGGGCGATTGTTGGCGGGCTGGGGATCGGCTTTATACTCGGCCGGTTTGTCGGTCAGTACATCACCCATTTGCGCCACAGGCATCAGGATGTCGCCCCGAATGACTTCCTGGCGCTGGCGCTGATCGCGCTCAGCTATGCCGCCGCGCAGGCGCTGGATGCTTCCGGCTTCCTCGCCGCCTTTGCCGCCGGTGTCGGACTGCGCCGCGCGGAAATGCGGGTGATTAACCGTCAACCGGCCGATGACTTTACCGACAGCGACAATCGTCCACCGGCTGAGGTGCTGGTCAATCCGCATATCCGCCACGCGCCGGGCGAAACCAACGCCGCCAGCTCGGTCGGCCTGGTGGTTGGCGATGCGCTCTCCTTTGGTGACACGGTGGAAAGGCTGTTCGCCGCCGTGATCATCATTGTGTTGGGCGTTACGCTGGCCCATCACTGGGATCCACAAGGTCTGCTGATGGCGGCGTTACTGTTTCTCGTCATCCGCCCGGCCTCGGTGTGGATCGCCACCGCCGGCATGAACGCACCGCGCAATCAGCGCCTGATTATCGGCTGGTTAGGGATTCGGGGGATTGGCAGTATTAACTACATTGCCTGGGCCTACACCCATGGCGTGGCGGGAGAGGAAGTGACCCGAATGGCCAATATGGCCTTCACGCTGATTGTCGCCAGCGTCATCGTGCATGGCGTGTCGGTAACGCCGTTGCTGAACTGGCGGCAGGCAAAAATTGCCGCCAGACAGAAAAAGGACGATTAAAAACGGCGCGGGTTAGCCTTAACCCGCGTTTTCTTTCGGTGCTTCAAATCCTCGTGGGCTCTCTTTCAGCAGATAGCTCTTGAGGATGTTATGTTTGATCATAATCCGCAGGATGCCGAGGAATACCAGAAACTCGGACAGCACCAGCGAACTTGCCGCGCCAATCGCGCCAAACTGCCAGGCCAACAGGGCACAGACCGGCACGTTAATCAGGCCAACAATAAACATCACATGCATACGCTGCTTCGCCAGTCCGTGCGGGATCAGGATTTGCAGCCCCGCCGGGTAGCTGACGTTACCGAAGATAAATCCGCACACCATCACCCTCAGTACGTTGGCCGACTCGTGGAAATCGGGTCCCAACAGCAGCTTGACGATTAAATCCGCGAAGAAGAAGGTGAACACCACAATAAACACGCTAATACCGAAGGAGAAGGTAATGCTTTTGCGGGTGGCGTGGATCACCGCATGCGGATCCTTGTGAAACAGATAGCTAACGCGCGGGAAGAAGGCGTTACCAATCTGCTCAGGCAAGGTATTGGCGGCTTTCTTCAGGCGGTCGCCGCCGTTATATAAGCCGACCATATAATTGCTGGTCATGCTGGCCAGAATTAATACGTTGACGTTGTTAAACAGGTTGGCGCCGGCAATCGCCAGAAAAACATGCAGACTGTCCTTAATGCGTTGCATGATTTCGCGCGGCTCAAAGCGGTAAAAACCAATCACCTTCATATTGACCACGAAATACAGGGTGATCACCGCGGTAATGGTGGCCGTTACGCCAGGGATCAGCGCCGCCAGCCAGGTGTCATCCGGCGTTTTCACCAGCAGAAAGGTCAACGGAATAGAACAAAACTGCCCGACGGTGGAGATCAGCGCGGTTTTCCCGAGCTTCTCAAAACCCTGCATCAACCAGCCAAAGGAGAGCAGCTGGCCATAAAGCACCGTCGAGTTCGCCAGCACAATAAAGAACAAATTATGCCACTTCGGGTTAAACCAGGTGACCAGCAGCAGGATCGCCAGCGTGGCGGTCCCCATAATCAGCTTGGCATTGAAGGTTGACCAGAACAGCTGGGTCACCTTGCCTTTGTCTTCCCGGTGCTGCGCGATATCTTTGGTGGTGTAAACGTTAAAGCCCCAGTCGGAGATGGTACTGCAGTACATGACGCAGGCCAGGCCCAGTGCCAACACCCCCATATGCTCTACACCCAAAATACGGGCCAGATAGGGCAAGGTGACTAACGGAAAAATAAAGGAGGCGCCACGCAGCCCCAACAAAGAAAAAATATTAATGATTAAACTTTTATCAAATACCTTAGCCATCAGCCCTTAACCTTTTCAAGAAACCGTCATACTGCGCAGATTCTGCCTGACTTTGATCAGATTAGAGTATAATTCCGGCTTCCTTAACAGTAGCCAGTTGGTAACAGAGCCTGGTTTCAGACTTTTCCCCAAATAGTGAATGGCGTGGGTGACATAGACAGGAACGCTGCGGTTATCGGCAAGTGCCAGGTTAATCATTAACTTGAACGAATGAATCAGATACAGCCGGCGCAATTCGGCCAGTTCCTTTTGATCGTCCACTGCCCTGAGTAATTTCTCATAGGAACAGACAAAAGCATCATAACGCTGGCGGAAAAAGCTTTCGCTCTTCACGCTGTTGGTTAAAGAGCCGCTGCGAATACGTTGCTTATAGTAAAGATTCTGACTGACAAACGCGCTGCGGGTACGCAAAAACACTTCCAGCGTAAAACAGTGGTCTTCGTGCAGACGCTTAACATATTTTAATTGGTAAGTTTCGATGACCTCTTTTTTCAAAACATAATTCCAGGTCGCCGAGGTATAGGCCCCTGAACGCAGTAAAGAGGCAAAAACGTCCTTCGGCTTCATTAAGCCAAATTCACGGTGCTCCACTTTGCCATAGGTGCGCCCGGAGTCATCATCCTCAAACATCTGCGAGTTAAAGCAAAACAGTTCCACTTCGGGATGCAGGGCAATGGCGTCGCTCAGCTCTCTGAACAGGCCGTCGCACACCACGTCATCCGGGTCACAGCAGAAGATGAACTCACCCTGCGCCATCGCAATGCCGACATCGCGTGCATTACCCAGGCCACCATTGGCAATGGTAACCACTTTGACATTGTCCAGCGCACCGTACTTTTGCTCCACCAGCGCCAGAGTATTATCGGTAGATCCATCGTTAATGATAATAAGTTCATTCGGGGAAGGAATTTGACTCAGCAATGAATCAATACATTCAACAATGTATTTCCCAACATTATACGCAGGAATAATGACTGACAACAATTTAGCTGACATAGGTCTCATCTCTTGTGAGAGTGGAATGCCTGCTAATTAACAACAATACCAAAATAAAATCAACGCAGAATGAACCCCCCTGCGCTTATTCAGATTAATACCAGGAATGACGCTTAAATATTATAAAGCATGTCATTTTTTACATTTCTAAGTTAATTCAATATGGCCTAACAATAAGATAAGCGAACCTATTTAAATTGATGTCAGATGAAAATCTTTATCCAACCACTCAGAAGGAATGATTATTTATTTCCGTAAAGGATGTTTTATTCCAAAATCTCACTACAACCAAGGTTAAACAAACCGTGATATTAGGATAATCCTCATTCGGGAAGGATAAAAATATGTGACTGACGCTCAAGGCTAATTCACCGCCACAATCGCCTCATCGTTTAAGAAAGCCATAAGGCATCAGGGGTGACAAAACATTTAAGCCAAATGCCTGTTTATTCGATTTGATGCACAGGCGAAACCTGGTTACACAAATTTTTATCGCCGATAAGACGGCAATCTCACGGTGAGAACGGCCTTTGTAACAACCCGGCAAGAATAATAAGGAATAATCCTATGTTAATAGGGGTAAAGCCGCGAGCGGGAAATATCGACACTTCCAGAACGTTAAACTGTTGGCGCCCCGCCCGGCATTTTTACGTTGGAAAGATTAACTCTTCGCTTTTACATCTTTAAGTCAAATTGCCAGGCTGCCAAAAGTTAACAGACCTCATCAGTTAATTTCTACTTCACATATAAAGGTGTGAGAAATCAGCAGAGCCGCACGTTTCAGAACCCGAAAAAAGACATAAATCAGATTTATGCTAGCCTGAAAGGAGGTCCGCCCATCGCCACAGGCTCATAAAAAAACATGAAGATATCAGACAGTTTCCGTCTCCACTTCGTTCGAGAAGTTCTTATTCCTCTGGTATTAGTGTTGATAATTACCTTTGTGGCAGCCAGTTTTACCGTCTGGTGGGCGACCGCAAAAAGCAATGATATCGCCGCTGCACAGCAGCAACAGATAATAAAAACTTCACTTTCTCAAAGCCTTGACGAAATGATTAAGCAGCACCGAAGCCTGGCGCTGTGGCAACCTCTGGGTCGGCGACTGGCCAGATCGCCACACGATACCGTCTGGCTTAATCAAAATGTCGGTGACTGGCTGTCAACGATGTTCGGCCATCAACTGGTGTATATCCTTGATGCCAACAATCAACCGGTCTATCGCTGGGAGAACGGTCGTAACGTGGCGGCGTCGCAGTTTGACCATCTGCAACAGCCTGTCACCACCTTTATACAAAAAATGAAAGTGCCCTTTGCCAGCCAGAATGGCCATCGTGAGGTTATCGACTTTACGCTGATCGATAACCGACCTGCCGTGCTGGCAATGGGCACGGTAGAAGGCGAACGTGGACAATCAACCCCATTCACGTTGGTCAGCGTAAAGTATCTCGACAGCACCTACCTGAGTTCGCTTTCTCAGCGCAGCCTGCTGCACGATCTGCGTTATACCGATGGTAAGCCGATTGCGGACGGCGCCAATTACCTGTTAACCACCCACAGCGGTCAGTCTCTCGGCCATCTCTCCTGGCAGCCCGACCGGCCTGGCACACGCATGCTGGCGGTGATCGGCCCGCTGGTCGCCATCGTGGTATTAATCATCACCGCAATCTGCGGCGTGATGATCCGCCGCCTGTGGCTCTCTTCCCTGCGGCTGTCGCAGTCGGTGCTGCAACTCGGCGCCAGCGAGGCGCAGGCACAGCATCTGGCCTTTCATGATGTCCTGACCGGTTTGCCCAACCGCGCCATGGTGGAAGAACGCCTGACACAAGCGTTAGGCAGGTTAATGCGTAACGGCGACAAGGTGGCGTTACTGTTGTTAGACCTGGACAGATTTAAGCTGATTAATGACACCTACGGCCATCACGCCGGGGATGAATTGATTATTGAAGTGGGCCACCGGGTCAGCAGCCTGGTGGGTGAAAAAAATACGGTTGGCCGGCTTGGCGGTGATGAGTTTGTGGTGATCCTTGATGCTGTCAACTCGCCGCGCGAGATTCAGACCATGTGCGAGCAAATTATTGCCGCACTCTCGCGTCCCTTTACCCTGCTCGGCAGCGATACCTGGATCGGTGTCAGTATCGGCGTGGCCATCGCGCCGGAAGATGCGGTCGATCGTTCCGAGATGATGCGCAAAGCGGATATCGCCCTGTACGAGGCCAAAAGTCAGGGGCGCGGACAGTATCGGGTGTTTGAGCGGGCGATGGATGAGTCGGTGAAGACCCGCCAACAAATCGCCGCCGATTTGCGTCTGGCGATGCAAAGCAAAAAGGATCTGGCGGTATTCTATCAGCCGCTGATGGACATTTCCGGGCAGAAGGTGGTGGCACTGGAAGCGCTGATGCGCTGGAATCATCCGGTTCATGGCGCAATCTCACCGAGCGAATTTATCCCGCTGGCCGAAGAGATGGGGCTGATTATTCAGATTGGCGAATGGGTGCTGCGGGAAGCCTGCCGCGTGTCGCTCAAGTGGCCGGATTTGACCATTGCGGTCAACGTCTCGCCGTTGCAGTTCCGCGCGCCCGGCTTTGTCGAACGCTTTAAGGCGATTGTGAAGCAGGAAAAAACCCTGGCCACGCGCATTGAGCTGGAAGTGACCGAAGGGGTGCTGATTGAAGACGAAAAAGGCGCGCAGGAGACGATGAAAAAACTACGCGAGGCCGGCTTCCGCATCGCACTGGATGATTTCGGCACCGGTTACTCCAGCCTCAATTACCTCAGCCATTACTCCGTCGATAAAATCAAAATCGACCGCTCGTTCACCCAGTCGCTTGGGGTAACGGAGAACTCGATGGCGATCATCGAATCGGTGGTGAAACTGGGCCAGGCAATGGGTCTGACGGTGACCGCAGAAGGCGTGGAAACGCAGGGACAGATGGCAGCCCTGGCAGAAGCCGGTTGTAATCAGCTGCAGGGCTACCTTTTCTCTCAGGCGGTTTCCGAAGAACACATCGTTGAATTACTGGCTCAGCGAAAAGCCAGTTAACCCTGTGGCAGCACGGTGGCCGATAAACGGGCTGCTTTACCACGTTGATTGACCAGCAGCCAGCACAGCGCGGTAAACACCCAGCCGATAATCCAGGAAATATCATTCCCCTTGAACAGGTACACCAGCGAGCCGCTGTAGAAGCCATTGGAGATAAACGGCAGCTGGATCAACACCCCCGCCACATAGGTGGCAATCCCCACCAGATTCCAACGCTTGTAGCGGCCGTCAGGATCGGACAGTGCCGGAATGTCGATATGCCCGCGGGTAATAAAGTAATAATCCATCAGGTTCATGGCGCTCCAGGGCACAAAGAACGCCAGCAGAAACAGCAGGAACTGGGTGAACGATTTGAGGAAGGACGGCGCGCTGAGCATGGCTATCGCACAGCTGATCAGCACCATACAGACAATAAAGGTAATACGTCCGGCTTTGCTGATAGTGGCGGTCTGGCGGAAACCACAGACGATGGTGGTCAGCGACATAAAGCTGCCGTAGGCATTCAAGGTGGTGAAGGTGATTTTGCCGAAGCAGATCGAAAAATAGAGCACCAGCGCCAGGGTTCCGCTCGATCCCAATCCCACGATGTAACCCACTTCATTGCCCGAGAACGCCTTTCCGGCCAGCGCGGCGGCAATCACCCCCAGCGTCATCGACAGCTGAGTGCCCAACGCGGTGCCGGCAAAAACGGCGAAGAAGGTTTTGCCGGCCGACACGTTACGCGGCAGATAGCGCGAGTAGTCGGAAACGTAGGGACAAAAGGCAATCTGCCAGGAAGACGACAGCGACATCGCCAGCAGGAAGTTGGCCAGCGAGAAGTGATTGTTGCTCAGCAGCGCGCCAATATCGTTCTCCAGCAGCAGCCGGAAGAACAGATAGATAAAGGTCAGCACGCCAACCACGCTCGCCACTTTGCCCAACCCGTGGATCAGCCGGTATCCCAGCGTGGCAACAACGATAATGATTAGCCCGAAGCCGATAATCCCGGCCCTGTCGCTGATGTTGGCCAGATGCGCCAGCGCCTGCCCGGCCAGTACCGTGCCGCTGGCCGAAAAGCCGATATACATCACGCAGACCAGCACCAGCGGGATCACAGCGCCATATACGCCAAACTGGGTGCGGCAGGTTATCATCTGCGGCAGGCCCAGCCTCGGCCCCTGCACCGCATGCAGCGCCATAATGCCGGCACCGAGTATCTGCCCCACCAGCAGCCCAATCAGCGACCAGACCACATCGCCGCCCAGCACCACGGTTAACGCACCGGTGACTATCGCGGTGATCTGTAAGTTGCCGCCAAACCACAGGGTGAACTGGCTGAAGACGTTGCCGTGACGTTCGGATTCGGGAATGTAGTCGATGCTGCGGGTCTCAATCAGTTTGCTTTCTGCACGCCCGGTGCGCGCAGAGGATACGGATGACATAACCAACTCCTTGCCTGAAAGGGAGCCGCCCGCTCATGGGAACGACATGAGGCGAGGTGGCGCGATGATGTGTACGGATTGTGATGTTTAGTCTTGTATATACAACCCTATGGCAGCGTGCCATATTTGGCTTTAGTCGGCAAGATGATGGGTCATAACAAAAACCAATGTGTGAGGGCGCGCGCGGAGGTGACGTACAGGCGTTTTTAAACGGTTGAGGTTATGGCGGGGAACAGCATAAACAGGGCCGCTCTCGCGGCCCTGTTGAGTGATGTGCTTACATCAGAAGAAGCCCAGCGGCTCAATGCTGTAGCTGACCAGCAGGTTCTTGGTTTGTTGGTAGTGATCGAGCATCATTTTATGGGTTTCACGGCCGATACCGGATTTTTTGTAACCCCCGAAAGCGGCATGCGCCGGATACAGGTGGTAACAGTTGGTCCACACGCGTCCGGCTTTAATCGCCCTGCCCACGCGATACGCGCGGTTGATGTCGCGGGTCCAGACGCCGGCACCCAGGCCATAAATGGAGTCGTTAGCAATGGCGATGGCTTCGGCCTCATCCTTAAAGGTCAGGATGCCGACCACCGGCCCGAAAATCTCTTCCTGGAACACGCGCATACTGTTGTTGCCTTTCAGCAGCGTCGGCTGAATGTAATAGCCGGTGGACAGACCGCCCTCCAGTTTTTCCACCCCGCCGCCGGTCAGCACTTCAGCGCCTTCCTGCTGAGCGATTTCCAGATAGGAGAGGATTTTGTCGAACTGCTGCTGAGACGCCTGCGCGCCAACCATGGTGTCGGTATCCATCGGATCGCCGCGCTTAATGGTTTTCACGCGTTTCAATACCGCTTCCATAAAGGGTTCGTAAATGGACTCCTGCACCAGCGCACGCGACGGACAGGTACAGACTTCGCCCTGATTCAGGAAGCCCAGCACCACGCCTTCCGCCGCTTTCTCAATAAAGGACGGCTCGGCCTGCATGATGTCTTCGAAGAAGATGTTAGGCGATTTACCGCCCAGTTCAACGGTCGATGGGATCAGGTTCTTTGCCGCCAGTTCAAGGATGTGACCACCGGTGGCGGTGGAACCGGTAAAGGCGACTTTGGCGATACGCGGATTACCCGCCAGCGCTTCGCCAGCTTCACGGCCGTACCCGTGAACCACATTTAGCACCCCTTTCGGCAGCAGGTCGGCAATCAGTTCCACAAACAGCGTAATGGACAGCGGCGTCTGTTCAGCGGGTTTCAGAATCACGCAGTTGCCAGCAGCCAGCGCGGGCGCCAGTTTCCACGCGGCCATCAGCAGCGGGAAGTTCCACGGGATAATTTGCGCCACCACGCCCAGCGGTTCGTGGAAGTGGTACGCGGCGGTGAATTCGTCAATCTCCGCAGAAGATCCTTCCTGCGCGCGAATACAGCCGGCGTAATAACGGAAATGATCCACCGCCAGCGGCAGGTCGGCGGCCAGCGTTTCGCGCACCGGTTTGCCGTTGTCCCAGGTTTCGTTAACCGCGATATATTCCAGATTCTCTTCCAGCCGGTCGGCAATTTTCAGCAACGCCAGCGAACGCGCCTGTACAGAGGTTTTGCCCCAGGCGTCGGCAGCGGCATGGGCTGCATCCAGCGCTTTTTCCACATCATCTTTATCAGAACGCGGGAACTCACCGATCACCGAACCATTGACCGGCGAGGTGTTTTCGAAATAGGCGCCGTTGACCGGCGGCACAAACTCACCGTTGATAAAGTTGCCGTAGTGAGACTTCAGGATGATCAATGAATCTGTAGTGCCCGGATATGCATAACGCATGGTGGTTTCCTCGGAGTAAATTCGCCGGAGCGATTTAACAATCAAATAACTCATCATTAACAATATTGATAAAAATGAGCATGTCAGATTGCCGAAGAGGAAACTGTGACGGGAGTGCCATCAAAGCGGGTCGGGAAGCCATCATTGTGAGGTAACGCACAACAATGGCCCGGGTGAATCAGGCCAGCTTGCTGGTCTGACGATGCTGATGCCAGAAGGTTTGCAGCAGCTGCAACGGCGTGGCCGGCTCCTGCTGATGCGCCATCAGGCTACTGATTTCACTATTCTGGCTGCTTTGCAGACAGGCGGTCATGATGGTGCCGGTAAATTCCGGGTGAAACTGTACGGAAAGCGCCTGCGGGGTGTAACGGATAATCTGACAGTCATCCTGTGCGGAAGCGGCCAGCACCTGAGCGCCCGGCGGCGGCTGCAGCACCGACTGACGATGGGACAGCCACGCGGAGAAGTGCGTCGGCAGCTGGCTCAGTAACGGATCGCTGGCGGAGCAGGCGTTCATCTCCAGCTGTTGCAGCCCCCGTTCCCAGCCGCGTGGATTATCATCCACCCGCCCGCCCAGCGCGTAAGCCATCAGCTGATGACCGTAACAGACGCCGAGCAGCGGTAAGCCCTGCTCGACCGCGCTGCGGATCCAGGCCGCGCTGCGCTCGCTCCATTCGGCGTGATCGGTCACCATTGCCCAGGAGCCGCTTAGCACGGCGGCCGCAACGGAACCGGCATCCGGCAGGGCTTCGCCCAAATCAGGGCGGATCACCACATATTCGCCCGGTTGCAGGCCCAGAGCGGCAACAAACCAGTGCTGTTGTTCACCAACGCGATCGATGACCGCGTCAGGCGGGGTTTCAAATTGAATGATGGCTAACGGAAGTGCAGAACGCATAGCGGGAAGTTATCCTTAATGATTATCAACATGCACCTGACGACAGGGATTTGAAGATCATGATGGCATGTTGACGGTCGGCTGTCTCATCACTTTTTCTGAGGGCAGTAAAACAAATTCAGCTAACGCCCGGTGCGAAATAAATTGCCTGAGCCCGCTTAATTTAGCGGCAATTCATGCCATGATAAAAAGGTGATCACACGCACAACAGGACAGTCTCGTGGCTTTGCGGCATTTTTTTCTTATTTTACTGGTAGTGACCCTTTGGGCGTTCAATAACGTGGCGATCAAATGGGGTCTGCTCGATCTTCCCCCGCTGTTTTTGACCCTGATGCGCTTTGTGGTTGTGGCGCTGATTTTGGTCCCGTTCACCCGCGTTAACCGCGCGCAGTTGCGCTATCTGGTGCCGCTGGCGTTTACCTTTGGCTTCCTGCACTTTTCACTGCTGTTTGTTGGCATGAAATACACCGATGCCGGAACCGGCGCCATTGTGGTGCAGCTCGGCACGCCGTTTGCCATGCTGCTGGCGATGGTGATCCTGAAGGAGAAACTGTCGGTGGTGCAGATGACCGGCATTGCCGTCTCCCTGACCGGCGTGGTGGTGCTGGCCGGCAGCCCGACCATTCCTTCCTGGTGGGTGCTGTGTATCTTGCTGTGCAGCGCCGCGGGCTGGGCGATCAGCAATATGCTGGTGAAAAAATCCCCGCCGATTAAGCCGCTGACCATGACCGGCTGGCTCTGTTTCCTGGCGATCCCGATTGTCGGCCTCGCCTCCTGGGTGATGGAATCCAATCAGATCGACAGCCTGATCCACTCCAGCTGGCGCGGCTGGTTTGGCATTCTGTACAGCGCGATTTTCTCTTCGATTATCGCCTACTCGCTGTGGTACTGGCTGCTGCGCAGCTACAACGTCAACCTGATCATGCCGTATTCGCTGCTGACGCCGGTGCTGGCGGTGATTATGGGCGTGGTGGTGCTGGGCGACGAGATGAATATGTTTAAAATTATCGGCGCGCTGCTGGTGGTCGCCGGCACGGCCATTGCGGTAATTAATCTGCGTAATCTGCGCATGCACGCCCGTCTGCCAAAATTCCGCCGCCTGCGCTAACGCCAGGCAAAAAGCGGGGTTCATTGCTAAGGTGATAAGCATCATCCAAGGAGGACGCAATGGACAATGGGCTTACCACACACCTCTGGCAGCAGCTCTGGCACGGGCTGCGCGCTGCCAGCGATACCGTTCCTCAGGTTACCTTCCACGGGGACGCGCAACTCTGCTCGCTGTATCCGGTCACCGAAATGGCCAGCACCAGCATCGCGCTGGCGATGCAGGCCGCGGCCGATCTGATTGGCAATCCGCATCCGCTTGAGGTGAATACCTCGCTGGCTTCACGCTGGTTCCAGCACAGCTTCCGCCCGATTAATCGCCCCGCGCCTGCCTTGTGGGACCCTTTTGCCGGGGATTATCCCACCGCGGATGGTTGGATCCGGCTGCATACCAATGCGCCCCATCATCGCGCGGCGATGGAAGGCGTGCTCGGTCAGCATGCCGATCGCGCCAGCCTTACGGCAGCCGTCAGCCAGTGGAATAACAGCGCACTGGAAGACGCGGTGGTCGCCGCAGGCGGCTGTGCGGCGGAGATGCGCAGCGTGGAGGCGTGGCAACGGCATCCACAAGGCCAGGCCGTGCGGCGCGAATCGTTAATCGAACAAACCTTGCAGCCCGAGGGCCCGGCACCCACCTGGCGCCTGTTCCCCGCGCGTCCGCTGCATGGCGTGCGCGTGCTGGATCTGACCCGCATCATCGCGGGCCCCGTTGCAACACGATTTCTTGCCGGGCTGGGCGCGGAGGTATTGCGGCTCGATCCGCCAGGCTGGGAAGAACCTTCGCTGGAAGAAGAGGTGACCCTGGGTAAGCTCTGCGCCAGGCTCGATCTGAAATCTGCGAAAGGCCGGAAAGTGTTTGAAGCCCTGCTCAGCAAGGCGGACGTGCTGGTGCATGGCTATCGTGCGGATGCATTAAGCGCGCTGGGATACGACGCAAAAGCCCGGCAAAAACTGTCGCCGGGATTAGTGGACGTCAGCCTGAACGCGTGGGGATGGACCGGCCCATGGCGTAATCGCCGTGGCTTCGACAGCCCGGTGCAAATGGGATGCGGTATTGCCGACAGCGGCCGCCAGTGGAAACAGCGCGATGCGCCCTCACCGCTGCCGGTGCAGGCGCTGGATCATGCCACCGGTTATCTGATGGCAGCCGCGGTGCTGGAAGGCTTGCGCCAGCGACTGCTGCACAATACCGGCTATACGGCCCGCCTGTCATTGGCCAGAACCGCCTGCCTGTTGACCGACAATCCGTATTCAGAAGCTGAACAACCGCAGGGTTTGGACCCGCTTAAGCCGCAGGATGAAAACGTTGAGATTGAAATCACCCCGTGGGGCATGGGCTATCGCCTGCGTTCGCCGGTGTGGTTACCCGGCACCCCGTTGATCTGGTCACGGGCGGCGTCGCGGCTGGGATCGGCCAACGCGGAGTGGCCTTAACGCAGTAAAAAGCCCGCCGGTAAGCTAATGGGTTACCAGCGGGCTTAAGTCACGTCATGGCTCAGGCTGGAACAGGGCTCAGACGTCCCCTTCTTCTTCCAGTTCGTCACGCATCGCCTGAATCGCCTCGCGGCTCAGCGCGGCCAGCGTACGGTAAAACGCGGTGGTGGCATGGGCTTCAACTTTTCCCAGGAACTGACCGACCCACGGCAATAAATACTCATCAAACAGCGTCACCTGCGCCTGCACTTCATCCGCCGCAGACTGGTCTTCCAGCCACGAAGCGGCCAGCAGCAGCGCACCAATATGATCGGCTGGCCCTTCGCCTAACGGCATACCGCGACTTTGCAGGAAGCCACGCACGTCACTCTCCTGCGGGCCGTTATCCCAATGGGATCCGTACGGGGGCACTTTGCAGTCGCTGCCGACAAACAGCGCGTTGTAATCCCCCGCCAACGCCTGCGGGTCGCTGTTTTCCTGCAGGCGGATCAGCAGCTCATCCTGCTCCAGCGGCCAGTGCTGCTGCAGTTTGCCTTCACGCAATAGGGTAAACAGCGGCACCAGCAACGGATCCTGCGGCTGGCGGTTGTACAGCGAGCCAAGAATACGGCAGATGATAGAGAATTCATTCATGACGGTCAGTCCATCCAGAGGTTAATTGTGACAATGTCACATATCAGCAAATTCAGCAATTTTGGTGCCGGTACGCAGCTCGAGGAAATCCAGCAAGCGGCGAGGGGTGACATTTAATACGCGATCCTCCGGGAAATCCACTTCCTTCATAATCCGCATGCAGTGTTCGAAGTTGCCAAGGGTAAAGGCAGTATGGGAATCCGATCCGCAGGAGATCCATCCGCCGGCATCGCGCACCGCCGCGACGATTGCGCGGCAGTTAGGTTCGCTACCCGGGCGGGAGTGGGTAAAGGAGGAGTTATTCAGCTCCAGCGCGACGTTATATTTCGCCGCCGCTTCGGCAATGGCCGGGATATCGACCGGGTATTTCGGGTTGCCCGGATGGCTGATGATATGCACATTGCCACTGGCCATCGTCGCAATCATCGCTTCGGTATGGGTGGCCTTATCGCGCGGGGCGAACACCGGTTCATGGAAGCCGGCGACCACAATATCCACCGAACCCATCATTGGCCCGGTGCAGTCGATGTCACCGTCGGTATTCTTGATGTTCGCCTCGATGCCGCGCAGGATGCCCACGCCATCCACCACACGTGGCCAGACGCGCATATTCACAAAGTGCCAGTAATGCGGTGCATCAGCCATATCCGGGCCGTGATCGGTGATGGCCAGCAGTTTGACGCCACAGGTTTGCGCCTGCACCACGTAGTCGCGGAGTGTGCTGTAGGCATGAGTGCTGGCAACGGTATGCATATGAAGGTCAACGGGGTACATAACATTCTCCTTTGGGCTTAGGGCAAGAATAGCATTCCTGCCCCTGATTGACTCAATAACCGCGGGTCACGTCGACCAGACCGCCAGGCATTTCACCGGCTTCAAGGGTGGCGATCGACTTCGCGATGTAGTCCATAGCTTCGTCTGGCAAGGTTACAGCGGCATTATGCGGCGTAATGGCAATATCCGGATGCGTCCAGAACGGATGGGAAGTATCGAGCGGTTCACGTACGAAGACGTCCAGCGCGGCGGCGTTGACCTCACCGGCTTCGATCGCCGCCAGCAGATCGTCTTCGACCAGATGCGCGCCCCGAGCGAGGTTAAGCAGGAACGCCTGCGGTTTCAATTGGCTAAGCAAGGCGCGGTTAAGGATCCCTTCGGTCTGTGGCGTGTTGGGTAACAGGTTAATCAGCACCTGGCTGCCGGCCAGGAATTCGCCCAGCTGTTCCGCGCCATGGAAACTGGTGACACCCGGCAAGTCTTTTGGCGAACGGCTCCAGCAACGCACCGGAAAGCCCCAAAACTTCAGGCTTTCTGCCACGCTCTGCCCCAGTACGCCCGCGCCCAGAATACCGATGCTGAAATCATTGCGGCTGTAGTCAGGCAGGTGTTTCCACAGCGACTGGGCTTTCTGCTGTTGATATTCGGTGAAGCGACGGAACCAACCCAGGACGTGATAGACCGCATATTCCTGCATTTGCCGCCCCATACCGGTGTCCTCCAGGCGGAACAACGGCACGTTTTCTGCCAACATTTCGGGATGTTGGCGAAGCTGGCCGAGGATATCATCCACGCCCGCGCCAAGCGCGAACACGCCTCTCAGTCCCTTGCGGCCTTGCAGCATCGCGACAGGAGGCTGGCGCACCAGCGCAAAGTCGGCAGGAGCCTCATCGCCGGGGGTCCATTGACGGATACGGGCGTCGGGTAGGCGTTGTTGCAGGCCTTCGCTCCAGGTTTCTGCCTTAAATGACGGATGGTAAAAAATGATATCCACTTTGCTCTCCTGTTTTTTCTCAAGGCTCGGGGAAAACGGCGCATCTGGCAAGCAAAAATTGTTGCGATACCAATAGTATCGCGATGAAGTATTAGCCAGCGCAGGTAATGAATGTCAGAGGTTATACACACCCGTTATGCCGTTTCGTTGTGATTAGTGGGTATTTTGGTGATTTAAGCAGCAAACTGCTGCAAAACTGGCTAAACGCGCAGAAAAGTGGAGAAAGGGAGTTGACCGGAGCAGCGCTTTTGCCTACATTAGCGCCCGTCAGCAACCTTGTTGCGACAACAATATGGTGAGGTGTCCGAGTGGCTGAAGGAGCACGCCTGGAAAGTGTGTATACGGCAACGTATCGAGGGTTCGAACCCCTCTCTCACCACCATATTTGAAGAAGAGTCTGAACATACGTTCAGACTTTTTTTTTGCATAAAATTCAGGAGAGAGGGGTGAGAAGCCTCGACAGGGTTCGACAAAACGGCAGGACAGCCGTTTTGCACAGCTCCGCTGCCCGAAGGGCGAGGCACAGGGATGTGCCTCGTGATCCCCCTCTCTCACCACCATATTTGAAGAAGAGTCTGAACATACGTTCAGACTTTTTTTTTGCATAAAATTCAGGAGAGAGGGGTGAGAAGCCTCGACAGGGTTCGACAAAACGGCAGGACAGCCGTTTTGCACAGCTCTGCTGCCCGAAGGGCGAGGCACAGGGATGTGCCTCGTGATCCCCCTCTCTCACCACCATATTTGAAGAAGAGTCTGAACATACGTTCAGACTTTTTTTTTGCCTGATGTTAGTTAAGTCGCCTGCTAACTGTGGTGGCAGGTCAGGGAGAGAAGGTTGAACGCAAAGTCGCCGTAAACCCATCCCTGGGGGCTCAGCGGCGACATCCCTGTCGCCGATGCTTTGCTTATCACCCCTCTCTCCCTTCCCCTCAAGCTTCAGTATTGAATGGTTAAATGTGGACACACAGGTCAACACCCTGCCCGATGGTTGCCTTTAAAATGTGCTTCCACTGAGCCACATCAACGCTATCACTCTTCACCCAGCCTTCGACCTGTGTATCCACAAACCTACCCTCCGACACCAATGCTATGAGGTGGCGGCACAGAGCGCATTAGCCGAGTGTCTGCGGCAGGGATGCCGCAGCCAAGCCTCCAGGGATGGATTTACGGCGTCTCGGATAAGGCGCTCTGTGCCGACGCCATGCCACCCAACCCGGTTTTGCCTTGTGTATCCACCAGTCCACCCACCGACACCAATGCTATGAAGTGGCGGCACAGAGCGCCGTGCCACCCGACCCGGCGTTGACGTTAAGCCACTCCCTTCCCTCGCGATACACTTTCCCATCCGGCGACGGCGATCATCACCACTGTTGTTAATCCGTTAATCATCAGCCTGTCAGTGATAAAACAAACCGGTAACAGCGCCAACAGAGCCACCAATCCGGCAATGTGCGACAGCGGGAAACGCCGATACACCATGGTTTTATAAATGCCGTTGGCAGCCAGATAGGCGGCGGGACCCAATAACAAAACCGCTATTGCGCTGGCATCCATATGCCCGTCGGGATGGACGATCACCAACTCGTTCGCCACCGCACAAACGATAATCGCCCCGACCAATACCACATGCACATAATGATAACAGGCACCCATTTGCCCCGGGTTTTCCGACTGCTGGATCGCATGACTGCCCGCCTTACTGCTGGTGTCGAAATAAACCCACCACATCGCAAGACTGCCGAGAAATGCCACCAATGAGGCTATGATCACCGGCGCATCCCAACGCTCCAGTTCACTCAATGTCGCGCCAGTGATCAGAATGGTCTCCCCTAACGCCACAATCACAAACAGCTGACTGCGCTCCGCCAGATGATGGCCCTCAATTGTCCACTCGCTGGCAGTATTCGAACGCCCTAACACCGGCAACCAGAAACCTATCATCGGCGAAATGTAGGTACAGGCAATGGCAATCGCCCACCACACCATCCGCGCATTCCCCTCTACAAGACCACCAATCAACCAAAATACCGCAGAAGTCACCATCCAGCCTAAGATGCGCTGAAAGTTACGTTGTAACAAATGATTGTTCGGCAACCAGAATAGCGTCACCGCTGCTCGGCCCACCTGCATCGCAATGTAGAATAAGGCAAACACCAATCCCCTATCACCAAAGGCTTCAGGCAATGCTGACGACGCAAACAGCCCCAGCACCATAATGGCGAACAACAACAGACGGATTTGCCGGGTTTCAGGGTCGAACCAGTTGGTGACCCAGGCGGTATATTGCCAGGCCAGCCAGACGGCAAACCACAGCAACAGCGTCTGCAAAGCGCCGACCAGCGTCAGATGATGTAGCAAATAATGGGAAAGTTGGGTAACGGCGAAGACATAAATCAGATCGAACAGTAATTCAGAAAACGACACGGTGGCGCCCTGACCATCGCGTACACGTAACAAGCTCTGCCGCATGACATTATTCCTGAAGGGGAGTCGCTGATTCAGCTTAGCGAAGCTCCCCCAGGCTAACCAGAAAAAATTACTGGATTTCCATCGCCGATTTCAGCGTGTAGAACAAATCGGTCTGATCGGTCAGCCCGACAACGTTAGCCGCATGCGGACCGTAAGCAGCAATACGCAACTGCGTCCCGGTGTGGCCCTGAGAATCCTCCTCAGAATTGCCGTAACTGAGGGTCATAAAACCCCCCTCTTTGGTCTTCAGCGTTTGCGTCAGGCCAGGCGCTTTGCTGTCATTGGCAACGATCTGGCTGGAGTGCGCATGGTCAGCCGTCACAATCACCAGCGTGTTACCGTCTTTACGGGCAAACTCCAGCGCCTTCTGTACCGCCTCGTCCAGATCGACCGTCTCGCCAATCTGCCCGCATGGGTTGGCGGCGTGATCCTGCTTATCTATCGACGCGCCTTCAACCTGCAGGAAAAAGCCATTCTGGTCTTTGCTCAACAACGCAATTGCTTTATCGGTCATCTGCGCCAACGTCGGCGTGGTTGCCGGACGTTCGGCGTTTACTTCACAACGTATCGCTTTGTCTTCACCGTTGCCGTGCCAGGTCGCTTTCGGTCCTTTCCAACGCACCGGCATATTGCCCTGAGCAAACAGACCTAACACCGGTTTGTCCTGATTCGCTTCGGTAATGGCCGTCATGCCTTTAAGATCGCTGACCCACTGATAACCCCGCAGCTTAGCCTGCTCTTCCAGCGTCTTGCCCTGCCACTCCCCGGCTTTCGCGGTTTCGCTGAAGGTTTTACCGCCGCCGCCGAACGTCACGTCCGCACGGGCATTCAACAGCTGCTCAGCAATCGATCCCCTGCCGCCTTTTTCTAACGCATTGGCGGCGCATAGCTCGCTGGTTTTTTCCGGGCCATAGCACTTACGCGAAGTGACATGGGCGATCTGCGCCGCTGGCGTCGCATCTTCCAGTTCTGCTGTCGAGACGTTACCTGTCGCCTTACCCGCTGCTTTCGCCATTTCCATAATGGTTGGGTGATCGTTGCCGTTAACGTCCACGCCGATTGCGCCGTTATACGATTTCACCCCGGTGCTCCACGCGGTGGCTGATGCGGCAGAGTCAGTGACGTAATCCGGTTTATGGGTTTTCTTGTCCAGCGCGTAATGCGTGTATTGCCCGGTCAGCGGCAGCGCATCAATCCCTTTAAAAAAGCCGCCCGCGCCCTCTGCATAGTTACGTGCTGCAGTAATTTCAGAGTCGCCCATACCATCGCCAATCAACAGGATCACGTTTTTGGCTTTATTGCTGTTCAGCGAGGCTTTCAGCGCGTCGGTCTGGTCGCCGGTCAGTCGACGGGCCCCGCCGGGCTGAGTGATGTCGCCCTGAGCGGCACGGGTGTAAGTGGCGATATCGGCGATGGCGGAGGAAGAGATAACAGAGGCAATCAAAGACAGGGTAAACAGGCTTTTAACGTTCATAAACTCAAGGCTCCATGAGTAAGTTTTGCTAAACATTTCAGGGAGCCAGTCTGCGACACAACCATGACATTTTTGTGTTTGGTTGATGTCATTTTTATGACCTGATTTCTGTGAACTTTCTGGATAAATCAGTGAGTGAATTGAGGATAAGCCGATAGAAGCAAAGAAAATTCTGCTTGACCGCTTCCCTGCGACTGCCTATAGTAGCGCCCCGTCGCCCCTCTGGGACGCAGCAGTAAAAATATGGTGAGGTGTCCGAGTGGCTGAAGGAGCACGCCTGGAAAGTGTGTATACGGCAACGTATCGAGGGTTCGAACCCCTCTCTCACCACCATATTTAAAGAAGAGTCTGAACTTATGTTCAGACTTTTTTTTTGCATAAAAAAGCCCGGACTTTCATCCGGGCTCGGTTCAGCTAGGCAGATTCTTAGCCGTAAGCGAGAAGCGTACGCTGGCAGAGCTGTGAACGTACGCAATCTTCTTTCTCGAAACGCACCACGCTGACCATGTCGTCGTCCTCAAAGCGAGAAAGAGCATCGCTGAGACCCGATTTCACATGGGACGGCAAATCACACTGTGTGATATCGCCGTTCACAATCACGGTGACGTTTTCCCCAAGGCGTGTCAGAAACATCTTCATCTGGGCGGCGGTGACGTTTTGCGCCTCATCAAGGATCACCACGGCATTTTCAAACGTTCGTCCACGCATGTAAGCGAAGGGAGCGATCTCCACTTTGCCAATTTCGGGACGCAGACAATACTGCATAAAGGAAGAGCCCAGACGTTTAACCAGAACGTCATACACTGGACGGAAGTACGGAGCGAATTTTTCTGAGATATCTCCAGGGAGGAATCCCAAATCCTCATCCGCCTGCAATACCGGACGCGTAACAATAATCCTGTCAACATCCTTATGAATCAGGGCCTCAGCCGCTTTCGCTGCGCTGATCCAGGTTTTACCGCAACCGGCTTCGCCTGTGGCAAAGATCAGTTGTTTGCTTTCTATGGCTTTAAGATAGTGCGCCTGAGCTTCATTTCGGGCTTCAATCGGGGAATGATCACGGGTATCACGCGCCATGCCAATTGACTCTAACCCACCCATCTGCACCAGCGAGGTGACCGATTCTTCTTCACGCTGACGGTGACTGCGTGAATCGCTACGAAGCACACGTTTTGCTTCACGACGCGCTTTGATCACTGCTTTCTGTCTTCCCATAGTGGCACCTTACAGTTGGTTTCATTTCCCGCACCTGCAAATCGATGCGATTACGTGAACGCTTTAGAGGTTTCGGTGGCTTCCTTTTAAGCCTTGTCTGGCCAATGTGTTAGCGCATAGCCGTGTTTGAGCGCAGCTGTGCACCGGTTTGAAAAAGAAAGAAGTTGGCCGTTAGAATATAAGAGAGAAGAGAAAGTTGAAGCGGGAGTAGCGCCCTCGCATGGAGCCGCGAAACTTTGTTTATGGTACATCTGTCCGTTACAACACTTTACCATTCGCGATCTCCGTGGTGGACATGTCAACACTTTAAACACCCGCTGTTAATAAGGTGCTACAGATCTCAGGATCAATGCAACATCTATTTTACGTCTGACGTAACATTTTATCGGTTAATAGTCCGCACCCTGGCTGTGAGAAATTAAATGACGATACAATTCAACGAGATGGATTTTTCTTACGGGTTTTTCTGAATCGATAAATGCACTGGGAGGAGTAAAAAGGGGTGAAAAAAATAACTGATTAAAAAATAACCTCCCGCTTCACAACGAAGCAGAAGGTTCTTTAATGAAACTATCAGGCTTCCAGCAAAGACTGCCCAAGATAATGCTTATCATCCTGGACACCGGGTAGCACAAAGAAATATCCCCCGCCAATCGGCTTGATATATTCCTCGAGGGCTTCACCGTTCAGTCTTTTTTGCACGCTGAGAAAACCTTTTTCTAAATCATGCTGATAACAAACGAACAACAGGCCCATTTCCAGCTGACCCGCGTTTGATACCCCCGCCGAATAGCTGTAGCCGCGACGCAGCATTAAATTGCTCTGCGTTTCTGGCGTACGGGGATTTGCCAGACGAATATGGGCATCCAGCGGCGTGACGTTGCCATCAGGATCGCTGGCATAGTCAGGCACATCATGCTCGTTCTGCATCCCTAACGGCGCACCGCTGTGCTTAACGCGACCAAAGATCGTCTCCTGCTCGCGCAGTGGCGTACGGTCCCAGAACTCAACGTGGAACTGGATAATCCTCGCCGCCTGATAGCTGCCGCCAACGGTCCAGGCCGGTTCGCCCTGCCCTGCAGTCACCCACAAAATCGAGTCCATCAGCGGCTGGTTGGTGGTATCCGGATTCGCCGTACCGTCCTTGAAGCCCAACAGATTGATCGGTGTCTCTTTGCCCTTGCTACGCGCAGCATGGTCAGAGATAAAACCTTCACGACGCCAGCGCACGCTAAGCAGATCCGGCGAATGCTTGATGATATCGCGCAGGGCATGGATCACCGTGTCATTGGTATTGGCACAGATTTGCAGCAGCAGATCGCCGTGGCACAGACGGGCATCCAACGCATCATTAGGAAAACGCGTCATCGCCTGTAACTTCACCGGCTTGTGCGCCTGTAATCCATAGCGCTCGTCAAACAGTGAATGCCCCACCGACACCGTAATGGTCAGATTATCCGGGTAAATATCATCACCCAGAATGCCGGAATCCATTGGCGGTAAGCGTGGATTGGTCACCAGCGGCGCTTTGCCACCTTTAGTCAGGAAGGCGATACGATCGTTGAGCAAGCGGAACAGCCGTTGCAAATCCGCCTTGTCGGTTGCCAGAACGTCGAAGGCTACGATCATCATCGCAGCCTGTTGAGGTGTAGTGACGCCCGCCTGATGCAGGCCATAGAAAGGCTGTGCCTCCTGTCTCGCTGAAGGCGACAACGCGCCAGGCGAGAAGGATTTATCATCCGGTGCCGCATGCACCGGACAGCCACCACCTACGGCAAAGGCACCCCCAAGGATTCCCATGCCTTTTAATAAACGACGACGCGACGGCAGTGCCGCGTCATCCACAGATTTTGCCATTTACGATTAATCCAGTCCCAGCGTTCCGCGCAGCTTAGCAAGGTCTTCCGCCAGTGTGGTGATCGGGCCTTTCATTGCATTGCGGTCAGCGTCCGTCAGCTTGTCATAAGATTCGTAACCGTCTTTGGTGCGGTATTTTGACAAGATGCCGTCCACTTTCTTGAAGTTCGCATCGATTTTCGCCAGCAGAGGCGCATCGGCCTTCTGCAGCATTGGACGGAGCAGGTTAACAATTTTCTGCGCGCCGTCAACGTTAGCCTGGAAATCCCACAGGTCGGTACGGCTGTAACGATCTTCTTCGCCGGAGATTTTGCTGGAGGCCACTTCTTCAATCAGACCCGCCGCACCACCCACCACTTTGCTTGGCGGGAAGGCCAGCTCATCAATGCGCTTTTGCAGATCCAACACGTCGGTGTTCAGCTGAGTAGCGAAAGACCCCATGCCTTTGGTGCTGTTATCGCCCCACAGCGCTTTCTCGATGCGGTGAAAACCGGTGAACTTAGGATCTTCCGCTTTCTTCTCGAAATCATCTTCACGGGCGTCGATGCTGCCATCCAGGTCGGAGAACAGTTCGGCAATCGGTTCGATGCGCTCATAATGACGGCGGGTCGGTGCATACAGCGCTTTGGCTTTTTCGATATCGCCCGCTTTTACCGCATCGGTGAAGGCTTTGGTGCCGGCAACCAGCTCCGCCACTTCTTTGGTGACGTAAGTTTTATATTCAGCAATCGGTCCGACCAACTGCATCACGTCTGGCTTGCCGTCAGAAGGCGCTGTGGTGCCCTTGACGATCAGCTTACCTTTCGGATTGCTTAACAGGCCGCAGGTCAGGTCATATTCACCGGCTTCCAGATTCGCCGTCAGCTTCTGGGTAAAGCCAGGCGCGATATTTTCACGTTCTTCGACCACCATCACCCCTTTCAGGATCTCCCACTCCAGCCCTTTCTGGCTGTTGTTCTGGATGATGAACTGGGTTTTCCCCGCGTTCACCGTGACGTTCATTGGATCACACTGTTTGTCATTCACGCTGATTTTAACTTGCGGAATATCAGCAGCCATCGCAGCGGCAGAACCGGTCAGCAAAGTCACGAGCGCAGCATTCAGCGCGTGCTGGCGAAAACGAAGAGTCATAGTAAATCCCTGTGAAAAAGTGACGCGCCTGCAAAACAGGCGCGGACAAAGGCTTAGCGTGTGGTACGCACTGCCGTAGCCTGTGGACGCACTGGCATAAAGAACAGCAGCAGCGCAGGAATTAAATAGATAAACCAGACCGCCACTTCGCTGACGCTTGGCGTTTCCTGGTAGCCTAACATCCCTTCCAGCAGCGTACCGATAAGGGTGCTGGTGGAAAGCGTGTTACTCATATCAAAGGCGATGTCCTGGAAATGATTCCACAGCCCGGCTTCGTGGAAGGCGCGGATTGCACCGGCGGCCAGACCGGCGGCCACAAACAGGATAAACAGGCTGGTCCACTTGAAAAAGGTCGCCAGGTTTAGACGCACGCCGCCCCAGTAGATCAGCATGCCGAGGATAACCGCGGTCGCCAGGCCCAGTATGGCGCCCAGCGGTGGGCCAATGCCCACATCCTGCTGGAATGCAGCAAGCAGGAAAAACACCGATTCGAGGCCTTCACGGGCAACTGCCAGGAACACCATCATAATCAGCGCCCAGCCGCTGCTTTTGCCCTTCTGCAACGCAGTGTCCACGGCATCTTCCAGCTGGGCCTTCACGTTGCGGGACACTTTGCGCATCCAGAACACCATGTAGGTCAGGATACACACGGCCACCACGGCCACGATCCCTTCAAACAGCTCCTGCTCTTTCTGTGGGAATTCGCCAGTGGTTTCGTTGATAAAGTAGCCCACGCCAAGGCAGAGTGTGGCGGCAACAAACACGCCCACCCACATTGCGCCAAACCATTCACTGCGATGGGTACGCTTCAGGTAACTGGCGATCAGGCTGACAATCAGCGCGGCTTCCAGGCCTTCGCGTAACATGATGAGAAAGGGAACAAACATGCCTACACCCTCGAGTGTGAAAGAATTTCAGTTGCGGTAAAGAAACGTAAATCAAAACGATATCGATTATCATTATCGGCAACAAAAAAACAAGAGGCATCGTGGGTATTTTCGCAATCTGCGAGAAGGGGCGCGGCGGGGCTGTAACGGGCCGAGCGAAGAGTGAACGGGAGTCAACCGACCGGGCGTCAGCGCGACGCCCGGTGGTAAACACCGACTTATTTGGTGTTGTATTCGATTTCTGCCGCTTCGAAACGTTGCTGTGCCGCGGCGCTTGGCTCGCTGCCCATCAGGCTGACAATCCAGATTGCCAGGCTGGCGAACAGGAAGCCTGGGATGATTTCATACAGATCCAGCCAGCCGTACTGCTTCCAGATCAGTACGGTTGCCGCACCGATAATCATGCCTGCCAGCGCGCCGTTACGGGTCATACGCTTCCAAATCAGTGACAACAGTACCACTGGACCAAACGCCGCACCGAAGCCCGCCCAGGCGTAGCTGACCAGTCCCAACACGCGGTTCTCCGGGTTCGAGGCCAGCGCAATGGCGATCACCGCCACCAGCAGAACCATCAGGCGCCCTACCCACACCAGCTCACGTTGAGTGGCGTTTTTGCGCAGGAAGTTTTTGTACAGGTCTTCCGTCAGTGCGCTTGAACACACCAGCAGCTGACAGCTCAGGGTGGACATCACCGCCGCCAGGATAGCGGACAGCAGGATACCGGCAATCCACGGGTTGAACAGAATGCGCGCCAGCTCAATAAAGATGCGCTCGCCGTTTTCAGATACGCCCACCGCCTGCTCCGGATGGTTCTGGAAATAAGCGATGCCGAAGAAGCCCACTGCAACCGCCCCACCCAGACACAGGATCATCCAGATCATGCCGATGCGGCGTGCGCTGCGGATTGAGCGGTGGGAATCGGCGGCCATAAAGCGCGCCAGAATATGCGGTTGCCCGAAGTACCCCAGTCCCCAGCCCAGCAGCGAAATCACCGCAACAAAGTTCAGGTTTTTCAGCATATCGAGGTTTTCGATACTTTTCGCCTGAATCACTTGCAGTGAATCACTCAACCCGCCGACGGCGAAAATCACCATCACCGGCGTCAGGATCAGCGCGAAGAACATCAGGCTGGCCTGCACGGTATCGGTCCAGCTGACAGCGAGGAAGCCGCCAACGAAGGTATAGATGATGGTGGCCGCAGCACCGGCCCACAGCGCGGTTTCATAACTCATGCCGAAGGTGCTTTCGAACAGACGCGCACCGGCAACGACGCCGGAAGCACAATAGATAGTGAAGAACACCAGGATCACCAGTGCGGAGATGACGCGCAGCATTTTGCTTTTATCTTCAAAACGACTGGAGAAGAAGTCCGGCAGGGTGAGCGCATTATCATGATGCTCGGTCTGCACGCGCAGACGCCCCGCGACAATTTTCCAGTTAAGGTAGGCGCCGATGGTCAGGCCGATGGCAATCCAGCTTTCTGAGATGCCCGACAGGAAAATCGCGCCAGGCAACCCCATCAACAGCCAGCCACTCATATCCGACGCCCCCGCCGACAGTGCGGTGACCACACTACCCAGGCTGCGCCCGCCGAGGATGTAATCATCGAAGTTTTTTGTAGACCGGTATGCAATAAAACCTATCAGCACCATGCCGAGGATATAAACACAAAAGGTCACCATCATTGGTGTACTCAGAGTCATTCAGGTTCTCCACTTATTATTGTTGATGCGCCACCGTAAGAGCTATCCATAGTCACCGCTGGAACGTCGCGGCGCTACCTCCCTGGCTCAGCGCGGGGTATCCTGCCGTAAACCGCTTTGGCGCACAAACGATTTAACACAGCAGTTACAGCAATTTCACCCTTCGTCACAGGCGGAGTTTTAACAGGTTGCACTGGATCACATTTTAACCGGTTGCACCTGCGAGAAGTGTCCCTACAATCCAGGCTGGATAGCGATGAACAACCCTGGCCGGATTCTTGCAGCAATATCCATGCCGCTTTTAAATAATCGGTTTCAAACTCTGCAAACGGCGTCACATTTAACACGGTTGCACAAAGTTGCAACTTCAGTGATATTGCTTGCCAACATTGTCATTATTTTTTAAGGAGTTCTCAGGCATGGGCACAACTACCATGGGCGTGAAGCTGGATGAAGCCACGCGCGAGCGCATTAAGCTGGCGGCAGGCCAGATTGACCGCACCCCACACTGGCTGATCAAGCAGGCGATCTTTAACTATCTTGAGCAGCTGGAAAGTGGCCATGCCCTGCCTGAGATCCCGCTGCAGACGGTAACCCAGGAAACGGATGAACCCCCGGCAGACGAGCAACGCCAGCCGTTCCTGCAATTTGCGGAACATATTCTGCCGCAGTCGGTAAACCGCGCCGCGATCACCTCCGCATGGCGTCGGCCAGAGACGGAAGCCGTGCCGATGATGCTGGAACAGGCGCGTTTACCGCTGCCGCTGGCGCAGCAAACCTATCGCCTCGCCCATCAGCTCGCCGAGAAGCTTCGGCACCAGAAAGGTGCAACCGGACGCGCTGGCATGGTGCAAAGCCTGCTGCAGGAGTTCTCACTCTCCTCGCAGGAAGGCGTGGCGTTAATGTGTTTGGCCGAAGCCTTGCTGCGCATTCCTGATAAACCGACCCGTGACGCGTTAATTCGCGACAAAATCAGCAACGGCAACTGGCATTCACACCTCGGCCGCAGCCCGTCTCTGTTCGTCAATGCGGCGACCTGGGGACTGCTGTTTACCGGCCGTCTGGTGTCCACCCATAACGAAGCCAACCTGTCCCGCTCGCTGAACCGCATTATCGGCAAAAGTGGCGAGCCGCTGATCCGCAAAGGGGTGGATATGGCGATGCGGTTGATGGGCGAACAGTTCGTTACCGGTGAAACCATTGCCGAAGCGCTGGCCAACGCTCGCAAGCTGGAAGAGAAAGGCTTCCGCTACTCATACGATATGCTCGGCGAAGCGGCGCTGACCGCGCAGGATGCGAAGGCGTATCTGCAATCCTATCAGCAGGCAATTCACGCCATCGGTAAGGCCTCTAACGGTCGCGGCATTTACGAAGGTCCAGGGATTTCGATCAAGCTTTCCGCCCTTCATCCGCGTTACAGCCGCGCGCAGTATGAACGCGTGATGACCGAGCTGTACCCGATCCTCAAATCGCTGACGCTGCTGGCCCGTTCATACGATATCGGCATCAATATTGATGCGGAAGAAGCTGACCGCCTGGAGCTGTCGCTGGATCTGCTGGAAAAACTCTGCTTTGAACCGGAGCTGGAAGGCTGGAACGGCATTGGCTTTGTGATTCAGGCGTATATGAAGCGCTGCCCGTTTGTCATCGATTCGCTGATCGATATGGCGCAACGCAGCCGTCGCCGCCTGATGATCCGTCTGGTGAAAGGCGCTTACTGGGACAGCGAAATTAAACGCGCCCAGGTTGAAGGTCTGGAAGGCTATCCGGTTTACACCCGCAAGGTGTACACCGACATCTCTTATCTGGCCTGCGCCCGCAAGCTGCTGGCGGTACCAAACCTGATTTACCCGCAGTTTGCCACCCATAATGCCCATACACTGGCGGCGATTTACCAGCTGGCGGGTAACAACTACTATCCCGGCCAGTATGAGTTCCAGTGTCTGCATGGCATGGGCGAGCCGCTGTACGAACAGGTGGTAGGCAAAGTGGCGGACGGCAAGTTAAACCGTCCCTGCCGTATCTATGCGCCGGTGGGCACCCATGAAACCCTGCTGGCCTATCTGGTTCGTCGTCTGCTGGAAAATGGCGCCAACACCTCCTTTGTTAACCGCATCGCCGATAACACCCTGCCGATTGAAGATCTGGTGGCCGATCCGGTGGAAGAAGTGGAGAAGATGGCGCGGGTTGAAGGGGCGATTGGCTTACCGCATCCGAAAATTCCGCTGCCGCGCGATCTGTATGGCAACAAGCGTCAGAACGCCGCCGGGCTGGATATGGCCAATGAACATCGCCTGGCGTCGCTTTCCAGCGCCTTGCTGAACAGTGCGATCCAACCGTGGCAGGCTGCGCCAATGATTGACGGCGAGCTGGAAGCCGGTGAATCGCTGCCGGTGATTAACCCGGCAGAGCCGACCGATATCGTCGGTTACGTTCGTCATGCCAGCGAAGCCGAGGTGTCGGTTGCGCTGGATGCGGCCGCCAGTGCAGGCCCGATCTGGTTTGCCACGCCGCCGGAAGAACGTGCCGCCATTCTGGAACGCGCGGCGATCCTGATGGAAGGTCAGATGCAACGCCTGCTGGGGATCCTGGTGCGTGAAGCCGGTAAAACCTTCAGCAACGCCATTGCCGAAGTCCGTGAAGCGGTCGACTTTCTGCATTACTACGCCGGCCAGGTGCGTGATGACTTTGATAATGAAACCCACCGCCCGCTGGGTCCGGTGGTGTGTATCAGCCCGTGGAACTTCCCGCTGGCGATCTTCACCGGACAGATTGCGGCAGCGTTAGCCGCCGGCAACAGCGTGCTGGCGAAACCGGCGGAACAGACGCCGTTGGTGGCGGCCGAAGCGGTCGCCCTGCTGCATGAAGCGGGCGTGCCCGTTGGCGCGCTGCAATTATTGCCAGGCCTGGGGGAAACCGTCGGTGCGCAGCTGACGGGCGATGCGCGTGTTCGTGGCGTGATGTTTACCGGCTCAACCGCCGTCGCCACCTTACTGCAGCGCAATCTGGCCGGCCGTCTCGATCCACAAGGCCGCCCGACACCGTTAATCGCCGAAACCGGCGGGATGAATGCGATGATCGTCGACTCCTCCGCGCTGACCGAACAGGTAGTAATTGATATTGTCGCCTCGGCCTTTGACAGTGCCGGACAGCGTTGCTCCGCGCTGCGTCTGCTGTGTATTCAGGACGATGTGGCTGACCACACGCTGAAAATGCTGCGTGGGGCGATGGCCGAGTGCCGTATGGGTAATCCGGAACGTCTGTCCACCGATATCGGCCCGGTGATTGATGCCGAAGCCCGCGAGAACATCGAACGTCATATTCAGAGCATGCGCAGCAAAGGCATGACCGTTTATCAGGCCGCCTTCGCCAGCCAGGAAGACAGCAAAGAGTGGCAGAGCGGAACCTTCATCCAGCCAACGCTGATTGAGCTCGGCAGCGTCAGCGACCTCGATAAAGAAGTGTTTGGCCCGGTGCTGCACGTGGTGCGCTACGCGCGCAGTTCCCTGCCGCAGGTGATTGAGCAGATCAATGCCTCGGGTTACGGCCTGACGCTGGGTGTGCACACGCGTATTGATGAGACCATCCTTCAGGTCACCAACCATGCACGCGTCGGCAACCTCTACGTTAACCGTAATATGGTTGGCGCGGTGGTTGGGGTTCAGCCATTTGGCGGCGAAGGTTTATCCGGCACCGGACCGAAAGCCGGTGGCCCGCTGTATCTCTACCGTCTGTTATCGCACCGCCCGGATGGCGCGCTGCGCGTTACCCTCGATCGTCAGGATGGCGAACGTCCGGTCGATGCGGCCCTGCGTCCAACGCTGTTAGCTGCCCACCAGGCGCTGACCGAATGGGCAAAAGGCCAACCGGAACTTGCGGCCTGCTGCGCTCGCTTTGCCGAACTCGGTCAGGGCGGCACCGTCCGCCTGCTGCCAGGCCCAACGGGCGAGCGCAACACCTTTGCGCTGCTGCCACGAGAGCATGTGCTGTGCCTGGCGGATAATGAGCAGGATGCGCTGATCCAGCTGGCTGGGGTGACTGCCGTGGGTAGCCAGGCGATCTGGAGCGATGATGAGCTGCACCGCGCACTGCTGAAATCCCTGCCTGCCGAGGTGCAGAAACGTATCAGCCTGCGCGCGCAGCCGCTGGCGGCCAGCGAAGCGTTTGACGCGGTGATCTATCACGGTGATGCCGATCAGTTACGCACCGTGTGTGAAACCGTCGCCTCGCGTGAGGGGCCGATTGTGTCGGTACAGGGCTTTGCGCGCGGGGAAACCAATCTGCTGCTGGAACGTCTGCTGATCGAGCGTTCCCTGAGCGTTAACACCGCAGCCGCCGGCGGCAATGCCAGCCTGATGACCATTGGCTAAGCGGCATAACGGAAAACAAAACGGGGCGATTAGTCGCCCCGTTTTTTATTGCCTGAAAGCAGACGCCGTTACTGGACGTTCAGCTTCATCCGTAACAGCTTCGGGTAGATAAACAGGTTCTTGCCGACTCCACGATTGAGCAGCGTCCAGATAGCCACCGAGCAGCCCGAACAGAGCGCGACCATGGCGATCGGGAAGCCCACCGCCCACACCATCGAGAAGGCTTTGCTGGCAAACAGATGGTGATGCACGGCAAACAGGATCGCCGACATGCCAAAGAACTCGATAAAAATACGGTGCAGCACGTAGATTTGCAGCGTGTTTTTCCCGATCCAGTTTAACCAGTTCATCGAGAAGCGGCTGTTCAACGCCCGACACGCGGCGATGCAGAACAGGATAGCGATAACGCACATAAACAGACTTTTCGGTAATCCCACCATCGCATGGATGCCCGCCAGCACCACAATCGCCGCCCACGGCAGCACATTACTGCGATGCCACTCGCTCCAGCGGATCATCGTACTGCTGTAGAACGCGCCAAACAGGAAGAAGATAAAGTACTGCGACAGGCTTTCCGGTCCCCAACCGGGGATGGCTTTCACTATCGCCGCATAGTTCAGCGCCGCCGCCACCAGCATCATCAACACCTTCTGCTGGCGGAACAGCTTGGCAAAGACAAAGAACAGGCCCAGCGCATAGAGATACCAGGAAGAACTCATCGCCAGCAGCATCAGCTTCAAAAACTCCCACGGTGTGGAAGCCCAGGCGGCGTTGATGTTGTCGGAGAGGTGATCGCCCATGATTTCACCGGAGACGCCGTTGATCATCAGCCACTGAATCAGTCCCCACAGAAAATAGAGATAGAACAGATTGGTGACGCGACTGGTGAATACCTGTTTCCAGGGACGATTGACAATGGCATTGGCCGCCAGCAGGCCAGAGACAAAGAAGAACGCAGGCATTCGAAGGGGAGAGAGTGTGTTATTAAAAGCAACCCATAATTTCGCCGGGAAAAAACCGGCGGTTAAATGCGTCACCATATCAGCATAACCTGGTAGTACAACGTGATATAAGACAACCAACAATATACAAGCGCCTTTCAGGCTATTCACCCAGGCGATATCTTTCTTTTGAGTAGGTTTCATTATAATACTCCAGCTGTTATCGTCGTATTTTTATAAAACAGTGGCAGCATCTTTCCCGGTGCTGAGTGTAATTTTTATTATTATGTGGTACAGGGTAATACGGTGGTTCAGAAACATTCAGGGCCGATATTATCGGCCCTGAATGGAGACTGTCAGTGATTGCTGGCGATATCGGGTTTAGGCTTTGTTTTTCTCATCAATACCGGATAGAGGAACAGAACCCGACCAGGGCCACGATTGAGCAGCGACCAGACCAGCAACGAGACAGCAGTACAGGTACTGACGGCAACCACCGGAAGCGTCAGCGCCCAAAGCAGTGAAAACGCACTGTTATCGAACAGGTTGTACTGCACGGCCAGCGTCAGCACGCTCAGTCCCAGCAGTTCGATAAAAATGCGATGCAAAACATAAATCTGTAACGTGTTACGGCCAATCCAGTTCAGCCAGGCCATATTGAATCGGTTGTTCAGCGCCCGGCACAGCACGATGCCAAACACAATCGACAGCATGCAGTAGAACGGGTTCTTATAGAGTCCCACCGCATGGTGCGCGACGCCGGTCAGGGCGAAGGCGCTGAGGATCAGCACGTTGCGTCGGTTCATAAAACTCAGCTCGACCAGATAGTGGCTGAAGTACGCCCCCAACAGGAAGTAGACAAAGTTCTGTACCACGCTTGCCGGTCCCCAGCCTGGCACCAGGCTAAACTGCGTGGCATAGTTCATCAGCAAGGCGGCCACTATCAACGCCATTTTCTGACGATGGAACAGCTTAGCCACCACAAAATACCCCGCCAGCGCGTACAGGTACCACAGGCTGGTCATCGATAAAAACAGCAGTTTTACGAATTCCTGCGGGCTTTCAGCATAGGCCGCGTTCTTAGCCGTGGAGAGTTTCTCACCAATTAAATTGGCTGAAATATTGTAGATGCTGACCCACTGGATCACGCCCCACAGGATATACAGGTAAAAAATGTTGCTGAACTTTTTGGTGAAAACCTCGCGCCAGGACCTTTTATTAATGGCACTGATTGCCAGCAAACCAGAAACAAAAAAGAACGCTGGCATTCTTAATGGCGACAGGTACTTATTAAACGCGATCCATATTTCTGCTGGCAAGACGCCGGCGGTAAGATAGTGTAAAGATGGGGCGAAAGTGGTGATAATAGTGTGATGCAAAACAACCAATAGAATACAACCGCCCTTCAGCGTATTGATCCATAAAACTTCATTTTTAGTTGAAGAAGACCCAGAAGCAGACATAAAATTTAACCCAAATTAACGTAAAACTTTACGAATTATTAACTCTTGTCCACCAAAAGGCCATGGGGTTACTCCTAATCGGCCTGATAACGACGGTGATTATCAGTCAGTTATGGGATTTCGGGCGTTATGTCAGTCATTAAGCCAAATAAGCATCATGCGTAATTAAGATTTTCCTTAGTAATAATCGGATGGGAGAAACAAAGCGAAAAGAAAAAATAAATCGCCGGGAAACCCGGCGATGAGGGAATTAGATCAGGGGATTAATTATTGAGGAATTTCTCAAGGAACTGGCGAGTACGCGGCTGCTGCGGATTGGTGAACAGGCTTTTGGCATCGCCCTGCTCCACAATGCGGCCCTGATCCATAAAGATCGCCCGGTCAGCCACGTCACGGGCAAAGCTCATTTCGTGGGTGACGATCACCAGCGTACGCTTCTCTTCTGCCAGCGCGCGAATGGTGCTGAGCACCTCGCCCACCAGCTCTGGATCCAGCGCCGAGGTCGGTTCATCAAACAGGATCACTTCAGGACGCATCGCCAGCGCACGGGCAATCGCCACCCGCTGTTGCTGTCCACCGGACAGTTTGCGCGGGTAGCTTTCTTCTTTGCCCTGCAAACCGACTTTCTCCAGCAGCTGGCGGGCACGGGCTATCGCCTCGGCCTTCGGTTCGCGCTTAACAATGGTCGGCCCTTCAATAATGTTTTCCATTACCGAGCGGTGCGGGAACAGATTAAAGCTCTGGAAGACAAACCCTACCTGCTGACGCAACCAGCGCACCCGCTCTTTCTGTTTGCTGATGCCCAGTGCGGCATCAATTTTAATCTCGCCGACCTGGATCGTGCCGCTTTCCGGCACTTCCAGCAGGTTGATGCAGCGCAGCAGTGTGGTTTTACCGGAACCACTGGGGCCGATAATCGCCACCACTTCGCCGGATTTGACGTCAAGATCGATGCCATTCAGCACCGTCTGCCCGTTAAACTGTTTCACCAGATTTCTGACTTCGATGGCACTCATTTCGACTCCCGATCCTGGCGATTAACGCGATCTTCCAGCTTGCTTTGCAGGATGGAGAGCACGGTTGCCATCACCCAGTAAATCAGTGACGCAGCCAGATACATGGTAAACACTTCCAGCGTACGCGAGGTGATCAGCTGCGCCTGACGGAACAGCTCCGGCACCTGAATGGTGGCGGCCAGTGAGGTATCTTTCACCAGGCTAATAAAGCTGTTCCCCAGCGGCGGCAACGCGGTGCGCGCCGCCTGCGGCAGGATAACGCGACGCATGGTCTGCCAGCGCGTCATGCCAATACTGGATGCGGCTTCCCATTGCCCGCGTTCGATCGAGGCAATGGCACCCCGCAGGGATTCGGAAGCGTAAGCGGCGGTATTCAGCGACAGACCAATCATCGCCGACGGGATCGGATCCAGCTCAATGCCGAACTGCGGCAGACCGTAGTAGATCATAAACAGCTGGGCGATCAGTGGCGTGCCGCGGAAAATCGACACGTAGCAGCGCGACAGCCATGAAATCGGCCAGAAATGCGACAGACGCATCATCGCCAGAATAAAGCCGAGCAACAGGCCAAAGAACATGCCGCCGATGCTCAGCTGCAGGGTAAATACGGCACCCTTCAATAAAAAAGGTGCTGAATCCAGCACCAGTTGAATACTTTCCTGCATTATTTAGTCACGTCCGCGCCAAACCATTTTTCAGACAGTTTAGCCATGGTGCCGTCTTTCTGCATGTCCGCAATGGCTTTGTTGATCGCGTCCAGCAGTTGGGTATTGCCTTTACGCAATGCCACACCCGATTCCTGACGGGAAAATGCCGGACCGGCGACAGCCAGCGTGTTGCCGGTTTTCTTCACCAGATCCAGTGCGGCCAGGCGGTCAACCAGAATAGCATTGATACGGCCTACGCGCAGATCCTGATATTTCGTTGGGTCATCATCATAGGTACGGATGTCGACGCCTTTCACGTTGGCACGCAGCCACTGCTCGTAGTTAGAGCCCAGGCCAACACCGACTTTCTTGCCGCTCAGATCTTCCGGCTTGCTGATGCTGGCCGCATTCTCTTTTTTGGTCAGCGCCTGAATACCGGAGATGGTGTACGGCGTGGAGAAGTCATATTTCTTCTTACGCTCATCGGAAATGGTCACCTGATTGATCACCACATCGATGCGTTTGGAGTCCAGCGACGCCAGCATACCGTCCCATTTGGTCGGTTTCAGGCTGGCCTTCACGCCCAGGTGCTGCGCCAGCGCGTCAGCGAAATCCACTTCAAAACCGGCCAGCTTGCCGTTTTCGTCCTGGAAACTGAACGGCGGGTAAGTGCCTTCCAGACCCACTAACAGAGAACCACGCTCTTTCACCTTGCTGAGCAGGTTTTCATCCGCGGCAAAGGCGTTGACTGAAAAGCCCGCCACCAGCGCCAGCGACACGGCTCCCATCACCAGACGGCGACGTACCAGAGATAAATTCATAAAGACTCCACTGTGTTATTAGATTCCGACCCGCAGAATTTATTCGAGCGGCCGCGCGAATACCAGCGGCCTGCAAAGATTATTTCGTTCCAGCTCAGACCGAAGGATGATAAGCAAACAGCGCAGGTGAACCGCCGGTATGGACAAAAGCAATCGGCCCTTCACGGCGGAAACGTTTCTGCGAGATACCGTCAATTAAACCGGCCATTGCTTTGCCAGTATAGACCGGGTCAAGGAAGATCCCCTCAAGACGGGCCAGCAGCTTGATCGCTTCCATCCCCTCTTCGTTCGGCATGCCGTATTGCGGACCAAAATACTCATCCCACAGGGTGATCGGTGCGCTGGCCGTCAGTTCCAGCGAGGCCGCCAGCTGCTGCTGGATCGCCACCACTTTCGGGCGCTGCTCATCCGCCTTACGCGAGACGGTGACGCCAACCAGTTCGGTGTCTGGCATCAGCACTTCCAGCCCCACCGCCAGCCCGGCATGGGTGCCGGCGCTACCAGACGCCACCACCACCGCGGCAAAATCCACCACGCCTTCAATTTGATGCGCCATTTCCTGGGCACATTCCACATAGCCCAGCGCGCCAAGGGCATTCGATCCTCCGACGGGCACAATATAGGGACGAAAGCCCTGCGCTTCCAGCCGCGTCGCCTGCTCTTCAAGCTGTGCCGCAGGATCGTGCAGCGCATCGACCATCACCACTTCAGCATCCATCAGATCAAGCAGCAGGCGGTTGCCGTTAGACAGGTAATTAGACGCGGTGGTGGCAATAGGATTTTCGAGCAGCGCCACACATTTCAGGCCAAGTTTGGCCGCGACGGCCGCAGTCTGACGCACATGGTTGGACTGAATCGCACCGGCGGTAAGCAGCACGTCGGCCCCCTGACGTAAGGCATCGGCGGCGAGGAATTCGAGTTTTCGGAGTTTATTGCCACCGAGCGCAACGGGCGTAAAGTCATCACGTTTGATAAAAATATCGCGGCCAAGGTAGTCGGACAGGCGTGGCAGATGCTCCAGCGGCGTGGGCGCACCCAGCAGCTCAAGCTTGGGGAATGAGGGTAAAAGATGTAAGGACAATGCAGCCTCCTGAGATGGCGCTAACAGTTATCCTTACAGTCTTACAGAAGATAGCAAAAAGGTAACGTAAAAGAGTGAGTTGATGTCACCTTAAGCGCGCTGCCAGCCTAAAAACTGGTCATATTTGCGCAGAGCAATGCGATAGTTATTATTACCGGCATCCGGTAAATCATTTTCCAGGCATTCGTGCCAGCTGTTGCCGCTGAGTTTTTCAGCAGGGAAGTTGCGCGCCGATAGCATATCGTCAAGGCGGCGCAGGCGAACGACGTATTCGCGAATGGTACTGTGGCTCATTTCGGTCTGTTCAAACAGATACTGTTTGAACGCCATAATATCGAAATAATTCGGATGCGTGTTGCAGTAGATATCACTGCAAAAACGGCACAGCGCCGTCAGTTCATTTTGAAGCTTCAACCAGACCTGATCGTCGATCAGCTGGTCCATCCGGGCTATGGCCTCTTTATTTATTATCTGACCGCGAAACACTAACGCCATGCGGTCCAGTACTTTGCCACAATGTGAACAGTTACTCTGGCTGTGTTTGTAGTCTTTCAAATAGCGGCTCAACGGCCTCATTTTAGTTTTGGATCCCATCTGAGAGTCCCCGGTTGGTGTTGAGAGTGCAATACTGACTCCGTCAGCGCGCTCCCGTTAACCGGGCGCGCAGGCGTTTAATCGCCTGACTGTGCAGTTGGCTTACGCGGGATTCACCCACTTCCAGCACTGCGCCAATCTCTTTCAGATTCAGCTCTTCCTGGTAATAGAGCGTCAGAACCATCTTTTCGCGATCGGGTAAGGCTTCAATCGCTTCAATGACGCGTTCGCGCAGATTCCCTTCCATTAACTGGTGCAGTGGATTGGCCTCTTCGTGGCCATCTGTCACCAGTTCTGCGGTATCGCCGTGCTCTTCACGAAACTCGTCGTATGAGAACAACTGGCTGTTATTGGTATCCAGCAAGATCTGCCGGTATTCCTGTAATGAAACATCAAGCGATGCAGCAACTTCCTGCTCGGTAGCCGTACGCCCCAGCGACTGCTCGACCTTGTGCATCGCGCCGGCCACTTCACGTGCATTACGACGCACGCTACGAGGTGCCCAGTCACGGCTGCGCAGTTCGTCCAACATCGCGCCACGGATGCGCTGTACCGCATAGGTGGTAAAGGCGGTGCCCTGTAACGCGTCATAGCGCTCCACGGCATTCAACAGACCAATTCCCCCTGCTTGTAACAAATCATCCAGTTCCACGCTGGCTGGCAGCCGGACCTGGAGGCGCAACGCTTCATGACGCACCAGCGGTACGTATCGCTGCCAGAGCGAGTTTTTGTCCATCACACCATCGGCGGTATAGAGATCATTCACGATGACGACCCTGCGTTAGTTAAGTTATCGGCATGATTATCCGTTTCTGTAGGGGAGATTGATTGGCTGAATAGCGGTACTAAAGGCGGGTTATTTCATTTTTGTTTAAAAAGGCGGCGCGTTGCGCAACCGCCTGCTGAGGATTTACCTTAGGGGATGAAGTTTCTCACGGGTGGCGGCGGGAACCTGCTGCCAAAGCGCACAGATCTTGCCGTCAATCTCTTGATAAAACGCACTTATTTGATTGTCATCCTGCAAACCGTGGCGGAAGTTCACCGTTCCGGTTGTCGGATGGATGGTCAGCAGGCGACTGGTGAACAGCCGTTGCAAATCGCTGCGCAAAAACAGGCCATTATCGACGCTGTTGTCCTGCAGGAAACCATCGTCATTCTCTTGAGTATCAATATGACAGGCTTCCACCCACGGATACTGACTGTGCTCCATCAGCCGGGTGCCGGTGATGACGCAGGCGCCATACCGGGCCTTCACCGACGCGGCAAATTCCGCCTGACTGGCGCGCTGCCAGACGTTGGCTTTCACCTGTCTGCCCACCTGGGTGCCGGCAATCACCCCCGCAGGGAGTTTCAGTAATGGGCTGGTCAACACCACCACAAACTGAATACGCCGCGATACGGTGAAGCACGGATGCGCCTGGGCATCAAACAGCTGCCAGTAGTCGTCCTCACCCTCTTTACGCATCAGCGACAGTTTGTAGCCCCGGCTCGATATCAGGTTCTGTGCCGCTGCCGACGCGGGGTCCAGCATGGCGTACACCTGGCTTTCGCCCATCACCTTCCAGCGGTTCTCCTGCTTGGCTTCTGCCGTGCGGCGGAAATAGAAGAAGGACTGCTGCTGTTTGAGATAGGACTCAAATCGCCGCAGGTAGTTTTTGCGCTCGTTGTCATTGGAGACGAACAACAGGTCTTCTAACGGACTGTTGGTTTCTTCATTGGCAAACACCGCGCGGATCACCAGGTTGCGGTAGCTGGTCGAGGGGCTTAACAGCGCACGCGCCGTCAGCTCCTTCTCTTCAGGATATTTCAGCGCATAGCGCTGCGCGATTTCCTCAAAAGTCAGCAGGTCCCCAGGTGTTAGGTCGACATTGAAGCGCATAGACACTCCAGATATAAAAAACCCCGCTGGCGCGGGGTTTTAAGAATGTTTTAATAAGGGAGCTAAGTCGATTAGCCCTGCAGCAGAGACAGAACCTGCTGTGGTACGGAGTTAGCTTTAGACAACACTGAGTTACCCGCCTGCTGAATAATCTGTGCTTTAGACAGGTTAGACACTTCTGTTGCGTAGTCAGCATCCTGGATACGTGACTGGGCTTCAGACAGGTTTGTGGTGGTGTTGTTCAGGTTAGTTACCGCTGAATCCAGACGGTTCTGAACCGCACCCAGGCTTGAACGGAATTTGTCAACCTGAGAGATAGCTTTGTCCAGCAGTGCCAGTGGGTCAGCAGTTGATGCGCCAGAGAATTCAGCCGTTGCTTTAGTGGTAGTACCATCAGCGCTGTTGCTGACCTGAATACCGGTGGTGGCGATAGCTGTTGGAGTTGCTGAATTTTTGGAGTTAGCCAGAACGTCTGCGCCAGTACCAGCTGTGCCAGCTACATAGTTTTTACCCTGAACAGTGACAAAACCAACTGCATCACCAGTAGCATTCGTTCCAACTTTAATCAACTGAGCTGCCTGAGTAGCGCCATCGGTAGCAACACCATTTGCCGCATCACCATATTTGACATCAGTGGTGTTCAGTTCAACTTTACCAGCATCGCCAGTGGTAGTACTTCCGTCACCCACTGAAACTGAATATGAATCGCTTCCAGATTGAACAACATATTCGTTTTTGCCAGAAATCTGGTGCAAAGAAAGCGTGCTTGCATCAACACCCAGTGTTTTAGCAACATCTGTCAGATTTACCGCAGTCTGAACGCCGCTGGTAGAATCTGCAACAGAAGTGATTGATGCTCCAACGCTCAGGCTGTTTTTAGAGACGGAGAAACCACTCAGGCCCAGAGTAGAAGAGTCAATCTTCTGCAGGTTGATATCGATGGTCTGGCCATCGTTAGCGCCAACCTGGATAGACATTTTGCCGTCTTTAGCCAGTACGTTCACGCCGTTGAACTGAGTCTGACCAGATACGCGGTCAATTTCACTTAAACGGGATTTGATTTCGTCCTGGATTGAAGACAGGTCGGAATCGGAGTTGGTGCCGTTCTGAGACTGTACAGTCAGCTCACGAACACGCTGTAAGTTGTTGTTTATTTCTGACAGTGCGCCTTCAGTAGTCTGCGCAGCAGAGATACCGTCGTTAGCGTTACGAGCAGCCTGAGTCAGACCTTTAATGTTAGAAGTGAAGCGGTTGGCAATTGCCTGACCAGCTGCATCATCTTTTGCGCTGTTGATACGCAGACCAGAAGACAGACGCTCAATAGAAGTAGACAGAGCAGACTGGTTTTTGTTGATGTTGTTCTGAGTGATCAGCGAGAGGCTGTTGGTATTAATTACTTGTGCCATGATAAAGTTTCCTATTAAAATCGAATCTTGTTAAGGGAGTGGGGCTTGTTTGCCGCCCGGCTTCATCGCCGTCAAACTTATTATCGTCAGCACTTAACTAACCTTTAGAATTTTTTTAGTCCCAACCGCAATTTTTTCTCCACCCCCCTACTCGTCGAAATACCCCTCTCTATTACCGCTATTCGCGTCATTACCTCTGCACAAAAAATCGTAAACTTTCCTCATCACTGGCCGATAACCACGGTATTCATTCTCCGTGTTGACTCTATAAAGGAAACATCTATGGCCACTATTTCTACGTTGGGTATCGGCTCAGGCCTTGATTTAGCTTCTATACTGGACAGTCTGCAAACATCCGAGAAGGCAGCGTTAACCCCTATCTCAACGCAGCAGTCTTCCTATACAGCCAAACTGAGTGCCTATGGCACGCTGAAAAGCGCGCTGACCACGTTCCAGACCGCGAACACCACGCTGAACAATGCTGATTTATTTAGCACGACGAAAACCACCAGCAGCTCCAGCGCCTTTAGCGCCACGACTGCTGCCGGTGCCGTCGCCGGTAAATATACCGTCAGTGTTACGCAGCTGGCCGCGGCACAAACGCTGACGTCAGCGGTTCAGACCAGCAACACCACTGCCCTGGCAACCACTGACAGCACCCTGACCTTTCAGAATGCGAAAGGGGATGCGGCGGTTAACGTCTCGATTCCTGCTGGCACCTCTTCACTGACCGGCATTCGTGACGCGATCAATAAATCTGATGCCGGCGTCACCGCCAGTATTATTAAAACCGGTGACGGCAGCTATCGCCTGTCGATGACCTCGAAAGACACCGGGACTGACAACGCGGTGACCATTGCGGTGACCGGCGACAGCGCCATTCAGAGCATGTTGAGCTACGACGGCACCTCCAGCAGCAACATGACGCAGAGTGTCGAAGCGAAAAACTCACAGCTGACCGTGAATAACGTGGCGATTGAGAACAGCAGCAACACCATCAGCGATGCGCTGGAAGGGATTACGCTGAATTTGAGCGACGTGACCACCGGTAACCAGACGCTGACCATTACCAGCGATACCTCTAAAGCGTCCAGCGCGATCACCGCGTGGGCGAATGCTTACAATACCTTGCAGGACAGCTTTGCCAGCCTGACCAAATATACCGCTGTCGATGTTGGCACCTCCGCGCAGGACACCAGCAACGGCGCCCTGTTGGGTGACAGTACGCTGCGTACCATTCAGTCGCAGCTGAAGACCATGCTGACCAATGCGCAGAGTTCATCTACCTATAAATCCCTGGCGCAGATTGGCGTGACTTCAGACCCGTCTACCGGCGAGCTCGAAGTGGACGACGACAAGCTGACTGCCGCGCTGACCAGCGATCAGGACGGTGTGAAGGCAATGATCATCGGTGATGGCAAGACCAACGGTATCGCTACCACCATTGCCACCAATATCACTAGCTGGTTATCCAGCACCGGTATTGTGCAGGCGGCGACAGATGGCGTCAGTAAAACGCTGAATAACCTGACCACACAGTATAACGCGGCCAGCACGCGCATTGATGCCACTATCGCGCGTTACAAAACCCAGTTCACCGCACTGGATGTCATGATGAGCAAACTGAACAGTACCAGTAGCTATCTGACGTCGCAGTTTGAAACATCAAGCAGTTCTAGCAGCACTAAGTAAAGGAGACAAAATGTATAGCGCAAGCGGTACCAAAGCCTATGCAAAAATCGGTGTGGAAAGCGCAGTGATGAGCGCCACGCCGGATCAACTGGTCACCATGCTGTTCGACGGGGCGCTTAGCGCCCTGGTTCGTGCCCGGTTATTTTTGCTGGATGGCAACATTGCTGGCAAAGGAGAGTCGCTCTCCAAAGCCATCAACATTATTGAGAACGGCCTTAAGCAGGGTCTGGATGAGAATAAAGGCGATGAACTTGCTGATAATCTTGCCAGTCTTTACCGCTATATGGTCCACCGGCTGCTTAAAGCCAATCTGCATAATGACGCCGAAGCGATTCTGGAAGTCGAAACGTTGCTGCGCAACATTGCCGATGCCTGGAAAGAAGTTTCTGCAACTAACGCCCTTCAGGACGCCGTTTAAATGAATATTGCTCCGCAGCTGCTCACGATTTACCAACAGTTATTAGTTCTCAGCCAGTCTATGTTACGCCTGGCAAGCGAAGGTAAATGGGATGAACTCATTGAAATGGAAGTCGATTACGTCAGTGCGGTAGAAATACTGGCGGAGAGCACCAAGCTTTCCCCTGTTCCGGATCAGACACAGGATCAGTTGCGTCCTGTGCTGCGCCATATTCTTAACAACGAAGCCGAAGTGAAAAGCCTTTTGCAGTCGCGGATGAGCGAGCTCTCCTCGCTGATTGGCCAGGCAACCCGGCAGAAATCCGTGAATAAAGCCTATAGCGGAATGCAGGGTGTTGTGCTGTTCCCGCAGGGATCACAAGGCGCATAAAAAGACCTTTTTCAGTATGAATTCAACTCACACCAGCCGGCGGGCAGAACGCTAAACTTTTTTAGCTTCTGACCCGCGCTTTTCTCTCCGCCTGCTCCATACTTCAGATCCCAGCCTGAACATCCGGAGCAAGGACATGCCTAATTCGACCCTGTTGCAATTCTTCCACTGGTACTATCCCGATGGCAGTAAACTCTGGCCTGAAGCCGCCGAACGCGCGGAAAAACTGGCTGAAATCGGCATCACCGACGTCTGGTTGCCTCCTGCCTATAAAGGCGAATCCGGCGGCTATTCCGTCGGCTACGACAGTTACGATCTGTTTGATTTGGGCGAGTTCGATCAGAAAGGCTCGCGTGCCACCAAGTATGGCGACAAAGAGCAGCTGAAAGCGGCGGTGGACGCCCTTCGCGCGCACCAGGTTGGTGTGATCATGGATGTGGTGCTCAACCATAAAATGGGGGCAGATGAAAAGGAACGTATTCAGGTTAACCGCACCAACCCCGACAACCGCGATGAGATCGATCCTGAAGCCTTCGAAGCCGATGCCTGGACCAAATTCACCTTCCCGGTCCGTGCGGGCCAGTATTCAAAATTTGTCTGGGATTATAAGTGCTTCAACGGCGTTGATTACATCGAGAACCCCGACGAAAATGGCGTATTCAAAATCGTCAATGATTACACCGGCGAAGGCTGGAACGATCAGGTCGATGATGAACTGGGCAACTTCGATTATCTGATGGGTGCCAATATCGACTTCCGCAACCATGCCGTGACGGAAGAATTGAAGTACTGGGCGCGCTGGATGCTGGAACAACTGCCCTGCACCGGCTTCCGGCTGGATGCGGTCAAACATATTCCCGCCTGGTTCTATAAAGAGTGGATTGAGCATATTCAGGAAGTCGCTGAACAACCGCTGTTTATTGTTGCGGAATACTGGTCGCACGAAGTGGATAAGCTGCAGCAGTACATCCATCAGGTTGAGGGCAAAACCTTGCTGTTCGACGCCCCGCTGCAGATGAAATTCCACAATGCCTCCCGCGAAGGTGCCAGCTATGACCTTAGCCAGATTTTTAATGACACCCTGGTTGAGAAAGATCACTGGCATGCGGTGACCATCGTGGCCAACCACGACACGCAACCGCTGCAGTCGCTGGAAGCGCCGGTCGAACCCTGGTTCAAACCGCTGGCCTACGCGCTGATCCTGCTGCGCGAACAGGGTGTTCCGGTGGTGTTCTATCCGGATCTGTTCGGTGCCAGCTATGAAGATGAAGGCGGTGACGGCGAAAATCACCACATCGATATGCCGGTGATCCCGGAGCTGGAAGCCTTGATCCGCGCCCGTCAGCTGTATGCCCACGGCGTACAGACCGAGTGGTTCGATCATCCCAACTGTGTGGCTTTCGCGCGCAGCGGAACGGAAGAACAGCCGGGCTGCGTGGTGATCCTGTCCAATGGTGACGCGGGAGAAAAGACGTTGCCAATGGGCGAGGCGCTGGCAGGGAAAAGCTGGCGGGATTATCTTGGCCATCAGACGGAGACCATTACCGCTGATGAACAGGGGAACGCGGTGTTCCGCTGTAATCCAGGCAGCGTCAGCGTGTGGGTGCTGGCGGAGTAGTGCCCGGACTGACGGGTAATGATTGGGCAACCCGAAGGTGATTTGCTCGATTCGGCAGTTTCTAAATAACAACAGGCCGTCTGGGGATCCTCAGACGGCCTGTTTTGCTTAAGACCTGGCGTTTTTGAACGACGCTTTGTGGTGCTTTTTAGCGCCGGATTCGGCAGATTTGGCTTTAGTGGCGGTAGTAACCGCATCGTTTTCATGGGCCAGCGCCTGCTGACACTCTGTCGTTGGCTGATTGACGCGCTGCAGAACCAGCTTGTCGTAATGCAACTCGGTGCCTTCCAGCTCCAGCGGCATCACCCGGACGTCTTTATTGACGTTAACCCAGTCGCCTTTAAACAGCGTGATCTTGCCAGGCTTAGCAATCACCCGCTGCCACTGACGGCAATCCAGCGTGTCGCCTTGCGCAGTAATAATCAGGCTGGCAATCGCCTCCTTACTGACCAGACCTTTCTGTGGTCCCATGCTCTGCCAGTTTCCGACGAGGTTCGCCGGCGGTGGGGTTTTTACTGCACCCTGATAGTTGGGTATATCTGCACAGCCAGCCAGCGTGACGGCGGCTAAGGTCGTAATCATCCACTTTTTCATTTTCAGTTCCAAATTCTGCAGTCAGGCGCTACGGTATAATTTCTCCTTATTCACCGCAACAATTACCGCAACAATTCCCGCAGGCACTGACCTTACCGTCGCCATTTCACCGCAGCCCGCAGCCGTGTAAACTAGCGCCCATTACTGACCGCAGGATTTTTTATGAAAAGCATTGAAGAGTATTACGCCATCGCGCGCGTTCTTTTTCTTGAAGCACACCCGGAAATCAAAACCGGCATTGCTCAACTCACCGACGCCGATGCGGCCAAACTGGGCATGACCCTGCCCCAGTTACAGGATATGCAAACCGACCGCGCCTATGCCGCGTTCACCCGTGAGAAAAAGCTCGACGGCATGCTGTTCGCCATTCAGCTAGCCGAACCGGATAAAGCGGTCGCAGCTGAGGCTATTGAAGCTTACCTGCGTCAACATGCGACCGCACTCGGCATGAGTTGGGAAGAATTCTGCATCAAGAACGAACTGTAATCCCCTTTCACTGGCCTGTAATCGGGCCAGTGATTACGATGCCCCCGTTTTGCCCCCACAACTTTTTCTGCTTTTCAGCTGCTAAGAATGCTCCCAAATCGAAAAGGGCAGCAGATTATCGTTCGAAAATCAGAGGCTATTACGATATATATGCTAGCGATTGCCCTTAACCTGTCAGCTATGTTGTTCACGCCAGTTACGCCTGGTAGTGATTGAAATTAAACAGCCTTAGCGATATTCTGAGCGGCACACCAGCCGAATTAAGAACATTCTTAAACCATGACTTTACTGCGAGTGGATGCCAACCTTACACACTTTTTCTCCCTGAGAAATGTGTACCAGGGAGCCGGGCGCAGTCGGACATGACACGGTAGTTACCGCGCAGACAGTCTTCGCCGGACTCCGGTAAGCACCTTGAGCCATAAAAAATGCAAATTAATAAATATAAGTTTGACCAGGTTATATTCTTATTTTTTCTCGCATTATGTTTAGCGACCCTGGGCCTGCATTGCCGTAGTTATCAGGCACTTTCTCTTTTCTGGCCGTGTAATGCCCTGTTATTAGGGGTGCTGATCCGTTTTCCTCGCTTTGATACCCTTTCCAGCCTGCCGGCGATGTATTTCGGCATGGTTGCCGCCGATATGCTGTACGGCACCCCGGTTGTTGTTTCGCTGGGCATGGATGCCGCGAATATCGCCTTTGTGACGGTGGGCAAGGCGGTGCTGCTGTCACCCTGGCTGACGCGTCCCTATCCGCGACGACTGCTGGCCTTGATCCGCGTCTTCCCGGCTTCCATTATCGCCGCCGCGGTGTGTGCCGCCATTGGCTCCTTCGCCGGTCAGCGTTATTTTCACGATGACCTGATGCAAGGATGGATCTCGTGGTTCTGCGAACAGGTGTCCACGTCGATCCTGATCCTGCCATTGGTGATCACCTTCCCGCGCCGTGATGAGCTGGACCAGCTGTTCAATGAACTCCGCGAAAGCAATCTGATGCCGCTGGTGATGCTGCTGGTTTCCGCCGTGTGCGGCATTTATGTTGGCGGCGGCGGCAGCCTGATCTTCCCGCTGCCTGCGCTGATGTGGTGTGCGGTCAGCTATCCGATCTTCTTTACCTGCCTGCTCACGCTGTTAACCGGCATCACTGAAATCATCCTGGTGGCCAGTAAGGTGCTGACTATCCAGGGTTCCGATGATTTCTTCCGCATCGACAGCCTGGCATCCGCCCGACTGGGCGTTGCCGCGATGACCATCAGCCCGTTGATTGTGGCATTGAGCACTACCGCCAATAAAAAGCTGGTGGCGCGCATTACCAAGCGGGCGGATTATGATTTCCTCACCGGCGCACTGACCCGCAGCGGCCTCTCCTCGCAGCTGAACGCGCTGATTGCCCGCAAGAATAAAACCAGCGGCTTTTACGGTGCGGTGTTCGTGGTGGATATCGATCGTTTCAAAAACATCAATGATACCTATGGGCACGCGGCCGGCGATCAGGTGCTGGCGAAGACGGTGGAGTGCATCCGCCAGTCGCTGCAACAGACGGCAATCATCAGCAGGATGGGTGGCGAAGAGTTTTTAGTGTTGATAGAGGGGATTTCTCAGCCAAGAGCGTATCTGTTGGCCGATCGGCTGCGCCAGAGCATCGAGCGCAATACCATTATGCTCAACGAGCAGAACCTTAGCGTGACGGTCAGCATCGGCATCAGTACCTTGCACGTGATAGATGCGGGCAGTCTGGACGAATCGATTAAAAATGCCGATGAGCAACTGTACATTGCGAAAAGCAGCGGCAGAAACCGCGTCAGCCCGGAGTTCGTGCTGTAGTCCCTGCCACAAAAACAAAACAACCCGCCGTGGCGGGTTGCGTTCACTCAGTCTGAATCATCAGGCTTCGTTGTCGATACGGTTCGCTTCAATTTCCATATCCTGAATGTTTTTATCTAACTCATCCAGTAGCTGCCCCTGCTTAGTTAGCAGGTCGTTCACCCTTTCGGCGAATTCGGGATGTTTGTACTCACCCTGATCAAAAGCCAGCCAGTGAGCTGAAAGCGTTTCCACATTGGATTGGGCATAGTGGCGCATTTCTTTTAACTGAGAAGTCACATCGCGTACGTGTTCAGTCGGAGATTTACGTTCTTCGGTGTTATCACTCATGCGTTTATCCTTCTGGGTTAAAAAATCACTCATTAATTCTGACCGCTGCGTTTCGCAGAAGTTCACAACAATTTTTTAACCAACAAAGTAAAACACTGAAAAAGGCCGCCATCACTGGCGGCCGCTGCTGTTTTACAGGTCAAAAATAGGCGATTTTGCGGTCCGTACCGTTGATGTTGACGGTGATATAGCCCGCTGCCGTGGTGGTGGTTGGCGCGGTGGCCGCCACAGTAGCCACCGTCAGTACCCCCTTCTCATTGGCCCCAATTCCCGCCAGCCCGTTATGCAGGCTCATCCTGGCGTTCGGTGAGGTGGTGCCGATGGTGGTGCTGTCGGTCACTTCGCTGAGATCCGGGGTAAACAAGTTACATTCGCCCGACTCAAAACGACTCGGCCCGGTTGATTTCAGGTTGAACATCATGTCGCCGCTGGCGGCTTTCAGCTTGACCCAGATTTCGGCGTAGGTCACACCGATGCGGTTCAGCTTCACGTCCAGCACCGCCGGGGAACCTTTATGCTGAATGTCAGCATAGATGGCGGTTGAACAGCGCGAGATATTCAGCCAGGTCATACAGGATGAGAGTGCCGTGACCGGATTACCCGCCGTGCCCGTCAGGACATCGTTGGTTGCTTTGCTGATCATCTCCACCACCCACTGCTGGTTATCCATCGGCATGTTGATTTTGCCCAGCTTGTACCATTTATCGCTGGTCGAGGTATTGGTCACCTTGAAGCCGGTGTACCAGCCCGCCTTCATCGAACCGGTCATGGTTGAGCCAAAACTTTCATCGCGACGCCAGCCGTATTCATAGCCTGAAAGCCAGCGAGGAGACGTGGTATCCAGACTGACTTTACCGCCGGACTGCAGATTCAGCTGGCGGATCTGCACGCGTCCATTGTTCATGTTGAACGGATTGGCACAGTCTTCCAGATTCAGGGTATCAATCGTCCAGCCGCCATCACTCAGGTCGCCCGGGAAGCGCGTATGTTCAATCCACACGTTGCGCAAAATCCCTTGCGTGACGCGCGGCATATACAGCGTCGCATCACCATAGCCGGTTTGGAAATTCGCGTTGGTTAACTCAATCGCCGTTGAGTGATCCCAGACACCGGCCGCGGTGTCTGACCAGCCAATATCAAACACCCGGCCATAGGTGGTTAAGGTATAGATCTGGTCAAACTTCGAATCCAGGGTGTCCAACAGCTTGATGACCGTGCCGCCGTTGTTTGACGCCCGGAAGCGATTGATCACCACCGACTCCCCCGCAACGATGGTATTTTCAAAAAACGGCTGCTGGTTGGTACACATCGCCGAGGTAATCGCCGCTTTATTGGTGGTGATATCCGCTGTGGCCTGGCCATTCCAGGCGATACCTTTAATCGCCACGCGCCGTGCCTGCACTTTGAATACCGGTGCGGTGGACTTGTTGGACACGATGGTGGTGCGTGGCATGGCACCATGGGGGTTGTCATCACCGTAGATATAAAAGAAGGCGGCGTCGGTCCCGGTATAATCGATGGGATTAATCAGGAACTTTCCGGCCGGGAAGCGCACGCCGAGATCTTTGGCGTTGGTATTAAAGGTCTGCGCCCAGCTCATCATCAGTTTGAAGGCGCCACTGTCATCGGTCACGCCGTCACCTTTACCGCCAAAGTGATAAATGTTGAGCTCATCCGGATCGTGAATGACGCGTTTCCAGTAAAAAGTGCTGCCGGCTGCCAGCGTGCCTGAATCATCCGCCGGCGGCGTGGCGCTGAGGAAACCAACAAAATCACCGCCGCCACGGAATGTGGAGTCTTTATCGTAATAACGGCGCAGAATAGCCAAATCGCCAGCTTTGGCAGGTGCAGTTGTTCTTAATTCAGCAAATGAGTTAACTTCAATCATAATAACCTCCGCGGCGATAAGCCGTAGCGAATCGCCTAAATGAAATATTCATTAAAGGAAAAATAAAAGATAAGTCATAACTCCTGAGGGATAAAATCACCCGTTCCCTGTGGGTGAATGGGTTAATCTTCCTTTTTATTTGCGCAAACTTTATTCCAGGTATCGTTGTGGACGTTAATTTCCTTCACCGTCCTGATATCAATGACCTGCCAGTCCTTACCGTAAGTGCGGATGGGTGAAAATAACGTACAGGAGGAGTCCTGAATAATCTCGGCACTATTGTGGATTGTTCCATGTTGAGTCGCGCAGCTTGTTACGAGCAGCGTCATCAGTAAGCACGTTATTGCTGTCCTGAACATTTTTAACCTCCTTAATATCCAGAGCCTGTTTATTGGCGACGATAGCCACACGATCGGCTTCCTGCTTTGCCGCCGTGACGTCAGAGGTGGCTTTTTGCTGCACCTTGCCGATTTTTTTGCCGCCAAACCAGCTGGCGATTAACGCGGCAAACACCACCCCGATTGCAGCCAGGCCATGCCAGCTGCCGGTGAAAAGAGAAAGAAGTGTGCTCATGCTTTACCCTCCGTTGCCTGGCGCTGTATGGCTAAGGTTTTCTGCCGAACAAACTGGGCGATAACCGCCATCGCGACCATAAAAGAGGCTACAAATCCGAGATAATGCTGCGGCATAAAGGTCTTCACATCTTCCGGTAATGCGGTCCAGGCATTCATCGCGGAATCCGGGAATGACTGGGCCCAGGCGCCGATGGCGGAACCGGCTGACGCCAGCCAGACCGACCAGGTCTTAAACAGCAGTTTGGTATGGGAGACCAACTCGATTTTGCCGTGTTTGCTTACCCACCAGACCAGGAAAATCACCGCCAGTACAATCAGTAAAAACAGAATGAATTTCATATAACCCCCTGATAAGCATCATAAGTCCCGCTGCGCATTACCTGCGCCAGTCGTTTTGCCCGCTGCGGCGTTTGCCGTGCCCACAAGCTGCTGAGCATGCCTTCCGCCGCGCCATCGAAATGACCGTTTGAGATCATCACCAGCGTATTTTTGAAGGCTGCGAGGCCATCAACACCCAGCTGATAGGCCATGCTGTACAGCACATCGGCACGCGCTGGATTACATTGCTTCAATGCGGCAACAATAGAAGGACGCATATTCATCAGCTGAATTTTGTCATCCAGCATTTTTTGCATCCAAATATCGCCAACCGTTTTTGGCACGGTAAATTGATAATTAACCAGCGAAGCATCTTTGGGACCGATAACGATCCCACAGGCGACGGTTGGATAACCTTCAGTGTCAATATAAGGCCGTTCCTTATATCCTTCCTCATAGGTTAATATCTGTATTATCTTACTCATTCCCCACCTCCTCATGCGAAAACAGGCACCAGCCTGAATTCATTTAAAGTGAATTCCCCGGTATTGAAAGTGCTTCAAGGGTGAAGATTAAATTGCCTTTTTAACATCATGGATCGGTAATTGCGTACGCAACCACTTTTTCTGAAAATAAATTAATTTTCACATTCAAGCGTTATATCCAGCGCGGATAACACCCCTTCGACAAAACCTTCTGCGGTCTGGAGTTGCTTGCGAATGGTGCCGTCGGCGCAACGGCGTCGCCGGGCAATCGAGCGCAGTGAAATTCTGAACAGATAGTGAGCAACCAGCAGCGCATGTTCATCAGGATGATTTATTTTCAGACGGCTGATGCAGCTGTCGAGCAGAATGCCGTCGTTATCACTGCAGACAGGACGGGGAACCGGCGAGGAGGTAATCAGACCACGGAAACCGGCCGCAACAGAAGAGTAACCGATACCATTGCGATCGGTGGCCGCCCAGCCGCCCCAGCTTTCCAGTAATAGCTTGATGTCTCGCATAATGACTCCTTAAATCAACATTCAGGCAGGGAACGAGCCGATCTATTCGGCACTTTTCGTAAACACCTGCTAAGTTCAAGTCGGCAGATCTGACCCAAATATCGGGGTAAATCTGCGTCATACGAAGACGTCGGATGCGTTGCCAGCGATTAGGCGGGCGGCCAGATTGTGAAAGAGCGGTAAATCCGATAGCATTCCGTGGCGCTGAATATCCTTCTTGCTATTGCTTATGATAAATTAATAGCAATAGCTATTAACTTCGTCAATAGCAAAGCGTGTTTGACGAAAAATAGCCTTCGCTATAAATTCTGGTATATGAAACCGAATACACTCGCTTACCGACTGAACATGGCTATGTCCATGATGGGAATTACCCAGGGTGCTTTAGCTAAAGCCTCCGGCGTATCGCAGCCTACAATCTGGCGTCTGACCAAAGGGGAAGCAGAAGGCTCCCGCAAACTGGTCGACATTGCCCGCGCCCTTGACGTGAACGTACAGTGGCTGGCTAACGGCGAAGGAGAGATGCGCGGCGCCTCCGCCATTAGCGCCATTGACAAAGTAAAGAGTGGTACTACTATTTCCGTTTGGGGGCCAGATGGAAAAACAGGAGAAGTGGTCTCAGCCCCTAATGGCGCAAAGGCGAAGAAGAGCTGGCGAGCCTATATTCTTGACCGCAACAGCGGTTGCTCAGAAGCCACCGCCGGCAGCATCGTCATCATCGACACTGAAGTACCAGCAGAATCTGGAGATTTGGTGATTGCAAAGGTCAATTCCCGCCTCTCCGTATACCGTTATCTTGAGGGCCCCTCTAATGGTTTTTTAACCGTAGACGATCCCAGATTGCCCGCTGTAGAGCTCTCTGACGAGTCAGAACTGACCGGTGTTGCAATCTTCCTGATCCGTGATTTAAGACGGTAAGTACTGACATCCTGCCCTTGCAGAATGGTTTCCTTGTATCGCCCTCCGGATACTCTGTGCAGTACAGATATCATCAGTTACTCCTCGCAAATTCCCCCCTCTGTGACAGTTAACCTGCACAGGGGTTTTGACGCATTGATTCAACTGAATAGATTAGTAAAGCTTTCTATAACATCGCCAGAATAAAGCGTAAAAAAAGCGGCAAAAAAACATTTTTACGCTTAAATTCAATGACGTAAGCCTATAATAACAGTTATTTTCATCATAACCATTGATATTAATAATAACTATGGCTATCGTTTTTAGGGGGGGATATATTTAAGCTGTTAACTGATTTAATGGTCATATTTTCCCTGAATGAATACCAGCCAGCCCTAAAAATCAGGAGGTTATGATGACCACGATCATCTGGAAAGCGTGCCAGCAACATGGCACCAGCAAAAGTCGCTACAAAGCCCGCCGTGCCGAAGCCCTGGCGCGACGACAGCGCGATCGACGGTTGGCCAGTAAGATTGCGGAAGCGCTGGGTGGGTGCAGCCAACGCCGGGTGAAATTGGTCAGGGATACGTAAGTGATTGTTAAGGTAAAAGAGTGATTTGAGGCAAGCGATTGATTTCTGCAATAGAAGATTGCTTGTCGGGGTAAGAGAGGGTTAATACAGTTTTACTCCCTGATTGCAGCGCTGAAGTGCTGGGTCAGTAACTCACCCGATTTTCATTCGCGGCAATCAAGAGTTTTTACGATCGAAGTGTGTTAGTGAGTAAGAGTCTGAGCGCTGGCCTGCATTCCGGCTTTGCAAAAAATACAGTTAGCACCGTGGGGATTTTTTGGCGTGATGTTATGGGGAGATAAACGGAACTGACATCCATGACATGACGGGCATTTGAATCTGATAATAGGAATAATAACCTTCATAAACTGTGAACAAGAAGAAATTACAATATCACTCCCCGACGCTTCTGTCCGAATTATCTGGGGGGTATTAGTCTTAAAAGTAACATTTATGCAACAAGACCTGAGCACATGCCCGCCGCCATGCGGGCTTTTTTGTCCGATCACTGTCCCACAGCAAAGCTGTCTAGCCTCTAATTCCCTTCCTGCCAATAAGTTACCCGACTTATACTTGCATATTCATGATGTCAGTGTACGCACTCACCAGCTTGTTACGCACCTGAATCCCCATCTGCATCGACACCGACGACTTCTGCATATCCACCATCACATCGTTCAGGTTGATGCCTGGCTTACCCAGCTCAAAGTCCTGCGCTTGCGTGCGGGCTTCATTCTGCGTGTCGCTGATCTTGTTCAGTGCCGCTTTCAGCTCACCGGCAAAATCCGCATGGCTGGAGGCATCGGTACTCTTGCCGCTGGCCTGAATCGCTGCGGTTTGCAGCTGCTGCATAACACTTTCGATACCCTGAATTGACATGTTTTACCTTGCTAAGTTGACGGTGATTTTCTTGATGGGTGAAAACTTAACACAATGTCAATAAGACAAAGCCGCTAAATAAGCGCATAAAACACGGCTTATCCAGCCATCGAATTTCCTGATTCAGAAAATAATGGCAGCCATTAGAAGTGAAAATTTTTCGCCAGCGCATCAGGGAGTCAGTTTTGTTACGACACTACACGAAACAGTCCGGTCAACTGTCAGCCAGGAAAGAGTCATGAATGCAACTGTCACGCAGGATCAACCCGAGAAGAAAGGTCTGAACGACCTTTTTACTCGTTTACGCGCTAATCCTCGCATCCCAATCATCATTGCGGCGGCGGCGGTGATCGCCATCGTTATCGCCATGGCGCTCTGGGCTAAACAGCCTGAGTACCGTGTGCTGTACAACAATCTCAGTGATGAAGACGGCGGAGCAATCATTACTCAGCTCACCCAAATGAACATCCCTTATCAGTTTGATGATAAAGGCGGCGCATTAATGGTGCCGGCTGAAAAAGTGCATGAGCTGCGCCTGCGTTTAGCCCAACAGGGTCTGCCGAAAGGCGGAGCCGTGGGCTTTGAGTTGTTGGATCAGGAAAAATTCGGCATCAGCCAGTTCAGCGAGCAGGTTAACTATCAGCGCGCGCTGGAAGGTGAACTCGCGCGGACCATTGAAACGCTGGGTCCGGTGAAAAATGTTCGTGTCCACCTCGCGATGCCAAAACCTTCCCTGTTTGTCCGCGAGCAGAAATCCCCGACCGCTTCCGTCACCTTAACGCTGCAACCTGGCCGTGCGCTGGACCAGGGGCAAATCAGTGCCATCGTGCATATGGTTTCCAGCAGCGTCGCCGGATTGCCACCGGGCAATGTGACCGTTGTTGACCAGGCCGGTCACCTGCTGACCCAATCAGATAATGCTGGCCGCGATCTGAATGATGCTCAGCTGAAATATGCGACCGATGTTGAAAACCGCTTCCAGTCACGCATTGAAGCCATCCTTAATCCTATCGTCGGGACCGGCAACGTTCATGCTCAGGTGACTGCGCAGATCGACTTTAATGCCCGTGAGCAGACCGACGAGAAATATCAGCCGAACAGCGACCCGTCTACTCAGGCCGTCCGCTCTCGCCAGACCAGCGACAGCGAACAGATTGGTGGACAGTATCCTGGCGGCGTCCCGGGTGCCCTTTCCAACCAGCCGGCTCCGGCCAACACCGCACCGGTGACCACGCCTGCGGCGAACAACCAGAACGGCCAAAATGGTCAGAATGGACAGAACGGCAACGCGGCAGCGGCGAATCAGGGTTCCAGCGCCAGCACCGCCAAGGCCGGTCCGTCGAATACCCGCACCGACAACACCACCAACTATGAAGTAGATCGCACCATCCTTCACACCAAGATGAACGTCGGTGAAGTGCAGCGCCTGTCGGTCGCGGTGGTGGTGAACTACAAAGCTGATGCAGCCGGTAAACCAATTGCGCTGACAGATGCGCAGTTGAAACAGATTGAAAACCTGACCCGTGAGGCGATGGGCTATTCGGACAAACGCGGAGACAGTCTGAACGTGGTTAACTCACCGTTCACCGTAACCGAAGACACCAGTGATGACGTACCGTTCTGGAAACAGCCGGCCTTCATCGACCAGATGATGGAACTGGGACGCTGGTTACTGGTCCTGATTGTTGCCTGGATCCTTTACCGCAAGCTGGTTCGCCCACAGCTGCGCCGCAAGGCAGAGCTGGAGAAGGCTGCTGTTGAAGCCGCGGCCGTTGCTAAGCAGGCTCGGGAAGAATCCGGTGACGATGCCGTGGCCGTCAGCCTGTCGAAAGACGAGCAGGATCAGGAACGTAAATCTCAGCACCGCATGAGTGCTGAGGTCATGAGCCAGCGTATTCGCGAAATGTCAGAAAATGACCCGCGGGTGGTGGCTCTGGTTATTCGCCAGTGGATGAAGGACGAGCTATGAGTCTCACCGGTACTGAAAAAAGCGCCATCCTCATGATGACGATTGGTGAAGACCGCGCTGCTGAGGTGTTCAAACACCTCGACAGCCGCGAAGTCCAACACCTGAGTTCTGCCATTTCTAATATGCGTCAGGTGTCCCACAAGCAGCTGACCGATGTGCTGCGCGAGTTCGAAATCGATGCCGAGCAGTTTGCGGCGCTGAGCGTCAACTCGAATGATTATCTGCGTACGGTGCTGGTTAAAGCGCTGGGCGAAGAGAAGGCCGCCACCCTGCTGGAAGATATTCTCGAAACGCGGGAAACCACCAGCGGCATGGACACCCTCAACTTTATGGAGCCACAAGCGGCGGCCGATCTTATCCGCGACGAACACCCGCAGATTATCGCCACCATCCTTGTGCACCTCAAACGTGCTCAGGCGGCGGATATCGTTGCCCAGTTCGACGAACGTCTGCGTCACGATGTGATGCTGCGTATTGCCACCTTCGGCGGCGTTCAGCCGGCGGCGCTGGCAGAACTGACCGAAGTGCTGAACGGCCTGCTCGATGGCCAGAACCTCAAGCGCGCGAAGATGGGCGGCGTGAGAACGGCGGCGGAAATCATCAACCTGATGAAGACCCAGCAGGAAGAAGCGGTTATCGAAGCGGTTCGCGAGTTCGACGGCGAGCTGGCACAGAAAATTATCGACGAGATGTTCCTGTTCGAAAACCTTATTCAGGTCGACGATCGCAGCATCCAGCGCCTGTTGCAGGAGGTGGAATCCGAATCGCTGCTGGTGGCTCTGAAAGGTTCCGAGCAGCCGTTGCGCGAGAAGTTCCTGAAAAACATGTCCTCGCGTGCGGCAGATATCCTGCGCGACGACCTGTCCAACCGTGGCCCGATGCGTATGTCTGCGGTGGAAAGCGAACAGAAAGCCATCCTGCTTATCGTTCGTCGTCTGGCAGAAAGTGGCGAGATGGTGATTGGTGGTGGCGAGGAACAGTATGTCTGATAAATCTTCCTTACCGTGGCAGCGCTGGCAGCCCAACGATCTCGGGCAGTTGAACAAGCCGAAGATCGAAGAAATCGTCGAGGAAGAGCAGCCGGAAGATCCCTTCAACCGTCAGCAGTTTGAGCTGGAGCAGCTCCAGACCCAGGTGCGCAGTGAAGCGCAGGGTCTGGGCTATGCCGAAGGTCAGCAGAAAGGTTTTGCCGAAGGCCAGAAAGCGGGTTACGACGCCGGTTTTCAGCAGGGGCTGGCGGAAGCACAGCAGCAGCAGGCACCGCTTCAGGCGCGTATGCAGCAGCTGGTATCAGAATTCAACCATACGCTGGAAGCGCTGGACAGTGTGATTGCCGCCCGCCTGATGCAGCTGGCGCTGGAAGCCGCGCGTCAGGTAATCGGTCAGGCGCCGCACGTTGATGGCACCGCCCTGCTTCGTCAGATTCAGGGCATGATCCAGCAGGAACCGATGTTAAGCGGCAAACCGACGCTACGAGTGCATCCGGACGATTTACAGCGCGTCGAACAAACGCTGGGTGCCACGCTCAGCCTGCACGGCTGGCGTCTGATGGCCGACAGCACGATCCATCCTGGCGGCTGCAAAGTCAGCGCCGAAGATGGCGATCTGGATGCCAGCCTCGCCACCCGCTGGCATGAACTTTGCCGCCTTGCCGCACCGGGAGAACTGTAATGACCACTCGCCTTTCACGCTGGCTTGGCGCCATGGAATCGTTCGAACAACGTTTGAACCAATTACCCGAAGTGCGTCGCTACGGACGGTTAACCCGTGCGACCGGCCTGGTGCTGGAAGCGACCGGCTTGCAGCTGCCGCTCGGTGCCACCTGCGTGATTGAACGCGCGGACAATAATGGCGTGGCGGAAGTTGAGGCCGAAGTGGTTGGCTTCAATGGCCAGCGGCTATTCCTGATGCCACTGGAAGAAGTCGAAGGCATCTTACCCGGCGCACGCGTTTACGCCCGACTGTCTGGCGATAAGCACAGCGGCAAGCAGCTGATGCTCGGCCCGGAATTATTGGGCCGCGTGCTGGATGGCAGCGGCCGTCCGCTGGATGGTTTGCCGGCACCGGAAACCGGTTATCGCGCACCGTTAATCACCCCGCCATTTAACCCGTTGCAGAGAACGCCGATAACCGACGTACTGGATACCGGCGTGCGCGCCATCAACGCCCTGCTGACGGTGGGACGTGGACAGCGTATGGGCCTGTTTGCCGGCTCGGGCGTGGGTAAAAGCGTGCTGCTGGGCATGATGGCCCGCTACACCAAAGCGGACGTGATTGTGGTTGGCCTGATCGGCGAACGTGGTCGCGAAGTAAAAGACTTTATCGAAAATATTCTCGGCACCGAAGGCCGTGCCCGTGCGGTAGTGATTGCGGCGCCGGCTGACGTTTCCCCCCTGCTGCGTATGCAGGGCGCGTCTTACGCTACCCGTATCGCCGAAGATTTCCGTGACCGTGGCCAGCACGTGCTGCTGATTATGGATTCACTGACCCGTTACGCAATGGCACAGCGTGAAATCGCGCTGGCGATTGGCGAACCGCCGGCAACCAAAGGCTATCCGCCATCGGTTTTCGCCAAGCTGCCGGCGCTGGTTGAACGTGCCGGTAACGGCATTGATGGCGGCGGCTCGATTACCGCTTTCTATACCGTTCTCACCGAAGGCGACGATCAGCAGGATCCGATTGCGGACTCCGCCCGCGCCATTCTGGATGGTCACATTGTGCTGTCCCGCCGTCTGGCGGAGTCCGGTCACTATCCGGCAATCGATATTGAAGCCTCAATCAGCCGCGTGATGGCGCACCTGATTGATGAGCCGCATTACGCGCGGGTTCGCCAGTTCAAGCAGCTACTGTCGAGCTATCAGCGTAACCGTGATCTGGTCAGCGTCGGCGCTTACGCCGCAGGCAGCGATCCGACACTGGATAAAGCAATCAAACTCTACCCGGAGCTGGAAACCTTCCTGCAACAGGGCATGTTTGAGCGCAGCACATTTGACGATGCCTGTTTGCACCTACAGGCAATCTTTGGCTAACGGGCGGCCCGAGCGGAGAAGTCCGACCCTGGCGGAGGAAGCATGGCAAAACAAGCATCACCCATCGAAACCCTGTGCGGTCTGGCACAGAAAGATCTTGAGAAGGCGGCCATCCAGTTGGGTGACGTCCGGCGCGCGCATAAGCAGGCCGACGAACAGTTATCCATGCTGCTGAACTACCAGGACGAATACCGCAAAACGCTGAACAACACCATGGCGGAAGGCATTGCCAGCACCCGCTGGTACAACTACCACCAGTTTATTGAAACGCTGGAAAAAGCCATCGAACAGCATCGTCAGCAGCTCCTGCACTGGAGCAGTCGGGTGGAAAACGCCCTGACCTTCTGGCGCGATAAGCAGCAGCGGCTCCATGCCTACGAAACGCTGCATGCGCGTGCGCAGGCCAACGAATTATTACAGGAAAACCGTCTCGATCAGAAACGGATGGATGAATTTGCCCAACGGGCATCATTGAGGAAAGGCGAATGATCACTTTGCCACTTGTTGTTACTTCCGGGACCAAAACCACGACGTCCAGTCATTCTGCCTCTGGGTCTGCGTCAGCATCAGCAGACGTGGGGACTGATACCACCACCGCCGCAGCCGGCGAAGAGTCCGCTGCGGGTGAAGGCACCTCTAAAGGCTTTTTGACCCTGTTGGGAAACAAGCTGCTGACCCTGGCGCAACAGAGCGAAAAAGGCCAGGCCACTGCCGCCGCAGCCACCACCGCGGTTGCCGGTGAAACGGCCGACGCAGGCCAGTCTTCCAAAGCCAAGCTGAATGCCCTGCTGGCGGCGCTGGACAAGCCGGAAACCCTGAGTGCCCTGCTGCAGCCAGAGAAAACCGGCAAAGACATCAAGACCGACGATAAAACCACGGACGAAAGCCAGGCCGCCGCCCCAACGCTGAATCAGAGCGATATGCAAACGCTACAGGCGCTGTTCGCCATGCTGCCACCCACCACCGCCCAGCCGGTGACGATGCAGGCCAAAGGCACCGAATCGCTGTCTGACGAACAAAGCATTAAGGGTGCGAAGCAGTCGACCCTCGCCTCGCTGCTCGGCGCGGACACCACGGAAGAGAGCGACAAAGGCAAAGTCAGCGGCAAGGCCGATATGACCACCACCACCGCGTCTACTGCCGGCGCATCTCAGAAAGCCACGGTGGATACCAGCGTGCTGAATACCGCTTTCCAGCAGGCCATGGGCCACGCGGGCAAAGAGACAGATAAAGAAAATTCAAGTTCTGCCCCCGCTTCGACGATAACCAATAATGTTATCAGTGCGGCTTCTTCACTGACCACGCCGGTCACCACTTCACTGGTGACGGCGCCGGCCAGCGCGCAGCTAAGTTCACAGCTTGGCAGCCAGGAGTGGCAGCAGGCGTTGGGTCAGCAGATCCTGATGTTCAGCAAAAACGGTCAGCAAACGGCTGAACTGCATTTGCATCCACAGGATTTGGGCAGCATTCAGATCAGTCTGAAGCTGGATAACGACCAGGCGCAGTTGAATATGGTGTCGGGCCACAGCCAGGTTCGTGCGGCGTTGGAAGCGGCTATTCCGCAGCTGCGTACCGCACTGGCAGAAAACGGCATCAACCTCGGCCAGAGTAACGTTAGCAGCGATGCGTTCCAGCAGGGTCAAAGCTCTGGCAACCAGCAGGATCCGCAGCGTAATAACTCACGTGGTAACACATTTAGTCTTGCAGCAGAAAACGACAGTGATGTCACCGCGATTGCCGTTCCAGCCTCACTACAGGCGCGTGCAGCCGGGTCCAGCGCTGTTGATATTTTCGCCTGACGGTGACAAACGCATAAGCTAGTGGCAAAACGCGCGTCTTATCTGCCTATTGTTTAGCGCAAGACGCGCCATAATCTGCCCATAACACCGTGGGATAGCGGATTAAGTGGCACCGCACCTCGAAGATAATCACAGGAAGTTATAGCTCATATGACTGATAAGAAAGCCAAAAGCGGCAAACGTAAGCTCCTGATACCCCTGTTACTGCTCGTAACAGTGGTTGCTTGCAGCGTGGCGGGCTATATGGTCTGGCACATGATGAAGTCCCCTGCGGACAGTGCGAAGGTTGAAAAACCTGCCGTGCCTGTCGCACCGGTCTTCTATGCGCTGGACACCTTCACCGTTAACTTAATCAATCCAGACAACGATCCCGATCGGGTGCTGTATGTTGGCTTTACGCTGCGTCTGCCTGACGAAGACACCCGTCGTCGCATTAATGACTATCTGCCGGAAGTTCGCAGCCGTCTGCTTCTGTTGCTCTCCCGCCAGGACGCTTCCGCGTTGAGCAGCGAGCAGGGCAAACAGGAACTGATGAAACAAATCAAAGCTGTACTGGCACCGCCGCTGGTACAAGGTGAACCTCAGCAGGTGGTGAGCGATGTTCTGTTCACTGCCTTTATCCTGAGGTAGACATTATGGGCGACAGCATTCTCTCACAAGCGGAAATCGACGCACTGCTCAATGGCGACAGCGACAGTGCGGCAGAAGAAACCACCACCAGCAAGGGCGATAACGACATTCGTCCGTATGATCCTAATACCCAGCGTCGCATGGTTCGCGAACGTCTGCAGGCGCTGGAGATCATCAACGAACGTTTTGCCCGCTCTTATCGCATGGCGTTGTTTAACCTGCTGCGCCGCAGCCCGGACATCACGGTAGGGGCGATTAAAATTCAGCCTTACCATGAGTTTGCCCGTAACCTGCCGGTGCCGACCAACCTGAACTTGATCCACCTGAAGCCGCTGCGCGGTACGGCGTTGGTGGTGTTCTCGCCAAGCCTGGTGTTTATCGCCGTGGATAACCTGTTTGGCGGTGACGGTCGTTTCCCGACAAAAGTGGAAGGCCGCGAGTTTACCGCGACCGAACAGCGGGTGATCCGCCGCATGCTGAAGCTGGCCCTCGAAGGCTACAGCGAAGCGTGGAAGCCGATTTATCCGCTGGACGTAGAGTATGTGCGCTCAGAAATGCAGGTGAAGTTCACCAACATCACCACCTCGCCGAACGATATCGTGATCACCACGCCGTTCCAGGTCGAGATTGGTAACCTGGTCGGCGAGTTCAATATCTGTATCCCGTTCAGCATGATTGAGCCACTGCGTGAAACGCTGGTCAATCCGCCGCTGGAGAACTCCCGTCAGGAAGACCAGAACTGGCGCGACACGCTGGTGAAGCAGGTTCAGCACTCCGAACTGGAGCTGATTGCCAACTTTGGTGAAGTGTCGATGCGCATTTCCCGTCTGCTGGCGCTGAAGCCAGGTGACGTTTTACCGATTGAAAAGCCGGACCGCATCATCGCCCATGTCGACGGCGTGCCGGTGTTAACCAGCCAGTACGGCACCCTTAACGGGCAGTACGCGCTGCGTGTGGAACATCTGATTAACCCGATTTTGAATTCGATGAACGAGGAACAGCCCGATGAGTGATACGAATAAGCCGTCCGAAGACGACATCTCCGCGGACGACCTGTGGGCTGACGCGATGAATGAGCAAGCCAGCACGCCGTCTTCTGAAGGGGTGTTTAAATCTCTGGAGAGCAACGATATCACCGGTTCGCTGCAGGATATCGATCTGATTATGGACATCCCGGTCAAACTGACCGTGGAGCTGGGCCGCACCAAAATGACCATTAAAGAGCTGCTGCGTCTGACTCAGGGTTCCGTGGTCTCACTGGAAGGTCTGGCGGGCGAGCCGCTGGATATCCTGATCAACGGCTATCTGATTGCGCAGGGTGAAGTAGTGGTCGTGGCGGATAAATACGGCGTGCGTATCACCGACATCATCACCCCGACCGAACGTATGCGTCGTCTGAGCCGCTAAATGAAGACCGGTTCACTCCAGCCAATGCCAGTAGGCCAGCCTGCTGTGTCCACCGATTCGATGCTGACGCAGGTTAGCAGCGTGCTGGCGGTGATTATCCTGCTGATTCTGGCCTGTGCCTGGATAGCAAAACGCTTCGGCTTTACGCCGAAACGCGGCATTCGCGGGCAAAGCAGCCTCACCGTCAGCGCCAGTTGCCAGGTTGGCCAGCGCGAGCGCGTGGTGATTGTCGATGTGGAAGATGCCCGTTTGGTGCTGGGTGTGACCGGTCAACAGATTACCCATTTACATACCCTGCCGCCTAAACCGCAGCAGGAAAATCCGGAGCCTCCGGCTGCGACGGCAGACTTCCGTCAGGTGTTACAGTCCTTACTCAAACGCCCCGGTAAGCCATAATGAAACGCTTTCTTCCTCTGCTGGCGCTATTTTTACTGATCGCGCCTGATGTGCACGCGCAGCTCCCTGGCCTGATGAGCCACCCAACAGCCAACGGCGGCCAGAGCTGGTCATTGCCGGTGCAGACGCTGGTATTCATCACCTCGCTGACCTTCCTGCCCGCCATCCTGCTGATGATGACCAGCTTCACCCGCATCATTATCGTGTTTGGCCTGCTGCGTAACGCACTGGGCACGCCGTCTGCACCGCCCAACCAGGTGCTGCTCGGTCTGGCGCTGTTCCTGACCTTCTTTATTATGGGTCCGGTGTTCGACAAAATTTACCAGGATGCTTATCTGCCGTTCAGTCAGGACAAGATCAGCATGCAGGATGCGATTGATAAAGGGGCACAGCCGCTGCGTGAGTTTATGCTGCGCCAGACCCGTGAAGCTGACCTTGCGCTGTTTGCCCGTCTGTCCAACTCCCCGCCATTGCAGGGACCGGAAGCCGTGCCGATGCGCATCCTGTTACCCGCCTATGTCACCAGCGAATTGAAAACGGCATTCCAGATTGGTTTTACCGTCTTTATCCCGTTTTTGATTATCGATCTGGTGGTTGCCAGCGTATTAATGGCGCTGGGGATGATGATGGTGCCACCGGCCACTATCTCGCTGCCCTTTAAGCTGATGCTGTTCGTATTAGTCGACGGCTGGTCGCTGTTGGTCAGCTCGCTGGCGCAAAGTTTTTACAGTTAACCGTTTATTTGCCAAAAAAATTGAGGGCGGAGCCACTTCGCCCCGAAAAATGCACTTCCCTTTTATTTCTCCGGAGTCTCTATGACACCTGAATCGGTTATGGTTATCGGGCACGATGCAATGCAGGTTGCCCTGGCGGTTGCTGCCCCACTGCTGCTGGCAGCGTTGGTCAGCGGTCTGATTATCAGCCTGCTGCAGGCGGCGACCCAGATCAACGAACAGACCCTATCTTTTATCCCGAAGATCCTCGCGGTTGTTGCCACTATGGTGATCGCCGGGCCTTGGATGCTGAATCTGGTACTCGACTATATGCGTACCCTGTTCACTAACCTCCCGTATATGATCGGTTAATGATTAACATCGACAGCAGTCAGCTGGTGTTCTGGATTAGCCAACTTTTCTGGCCGCTGGCGCGTGTACTGGCGTTGATCATGACCGCGCCGCTGCTGAGCGAGAAATCCATCAGCAAGAAAGTGAAAATCGGCCTCGGCGTGATGATCACCTACGTTCTGCTGCCTTCTTTGCCGCCGACAAACGTGACGCTGTTCTCAGTTGGCGGATTCTGGCTGTTGATTCAGCAAATTCTGATTGGTGTGGCGATAGGTTTTACGATGCAATTCGCTTTCGCTGCGGTGCGGACGGCGGGAGAAGTGATTGGTTTGCAGATGGGACTGTCTTTTGCCACCTTCTTCGATCCGGCCAGCCGTTTGAACATGCCGGTACTGGCAAGATTTCTCGATATGCTGGCCATGCTGCTGTTTTTGTCCTTCAACGGACACCTCTGGTTGATCTCGATGGTTGCCGACAGTTTTCACACCTTGCCGATCGGCGGCGATCCGATCAACGGCAATGCTTTCCTTGCCCTGACCAAAGCGGCCAGTCTAATTTTCCTTAACGGTCTGCGATTAGCGCTACCGTTGATAACCCTGCTCCTCACCCTTAACCTGGCACTGGGTTTGTTAAACCGTGTTGCACCTCAACTGTCGGTTTTCGCTATTGGCTTCCCGGTCACCTTATCTATAGGGATCATCTTCATTAGCCTGATGATGCCCCTCCTCGCCCCATTCTGTGAGCATTTGTTCAGTGAAGTGTTTGATTTACTCGCCAGTGTACTCAGCGAGATGCCCGCCAAATAAATTAATGTATCCTTAGATCATAATGTCGCTACTGTTAAGTATGTGAAATGTGTTTGTGCATTTTTCGAACCAAAATTATCAGAATTTCATTAAGGAAATTCTGATAAGTTAATTCGGACAATGAAAATTATTCTTATTAAATCCCAGTTAGCGTATTTTGATTTTCGAAACGGGTAGATTGTTACGGGAACGTTAACGTTCATAAAACAAACAACTACCTGTTTTTACTGGAAATTTTATTTTTGGTGGTTTATCTTGTGTCAAACCGCATTTTGCGGCATTGTCAACACACCACACAGCGTCACACATTCGCATGACGAATGTTTTTTAGGAATCGTCCTATCAGACTTTTCTGTGTTTTGCGCGATAGTGGCGTGGCTCACAAAAAACATGCAGCATGCTGTGCTAAGAAAATTTGCCAGTCACTCATTCTGAACGTGGAATTTCAGCGTCGAAAGACTGGTTTTATCTGCTGAATAAACCTAAATATTACCTCGGGCATGGACAGATCTGACCAGTGTGCGCTCGCCCACACAGATTTACTGCCGGGTATATAACAAGACCGTCATAAGAACAATTTACTCTTGTAACTACACAAACGCGTAATTCATCGTTGATTTAAACGGATAACAATTTGGTGAGGGTCGCTACAATGCCAACAATTATAATGGATTCATGCAGCTATACACGGCTAGGGCTTACCGATTATATGACTGTGAAGGGTGTTAAAAAGAAAAACATTACTTCCGTCACTGACATTGATCAATTACAAGCAAAATGCCAACAGTATCAGCCAGGCGTGGTTTTTATTAACGAAGATTGTTTCATTCATGAAGCAGATGCCAGTCAGCGCATAAGAAACATTATTATGCAGCATCCTGACACGCTGTTCTTTATCTTCATGGCCATATCTAACATCCATTTTGAGGAATATCTCTACGTTCGTAAGAACCTGATTATTACATCAAAATCGATTAAGCCGGCTACTCTGGATAACTTATTGCTGTCTTATTTTCAAAAGAAACTCAATGTTTCCCCGCGGTATTCCGCAGGTTTCGACGTGCATCCACTGACGCTGAGCCAAACAGAATCAAATATGCTTAAAATGTGGATGTCTGGCCACGATACAATTCAAATATCGGATAAAATGCAAATTAAGGCCAAGACGGTTTCCTCCCATAAAGGAAATATTAAACGTAAAATTAAAACACACAACAAACAAGTTATTTATCATGTGGTCCGTTTGACGGATAATGTCACCAGTGGCATATATGTTAATGTGAGATAATCACCTACTGCACAGTAAAAATGCCGGCGTTTGCCGGCTTTTTCTTTTTTGAGCCAAAGTGTTAACCAGATCTCATTTCTCCGCTAAGCCTTTCCCACCTGTTGCCGATGTTCTGTAGACAGACCGAAGCTCCCCGCTTCGCTTACCCCTTACAGAGAGCAAAAGGACATGAAATCATCACACCTCAATGCCGAACAAAACGGGATCAGTTTCTGGCAACATCTGCGACTGGTACCTTTATTTTCCGCGATCCTGGGTGGCATCCTGCTGTTGTTTGCCCTGTGTATTGCGCTGGCCAGCTATTTTCTTATCCAGAGTAATCAGTCACTGAAGGACGTTACGGAAGAAATTCAGGTCCGAATGGCGATTTCGAACAGTTCTAACCATTTACGTACCGCCCGCCTGAATATCATCCATGCCGGTGCCTCCGCCCGAATCGGCGAGATGGATGCCTTTAACGATAATGTTAAGCAGACCGAAAAGCGGATTCAGCAAGCGACGGAAAGCTTCAATGCTTACCTGAATCGTCGGGTGAAAACCCCGGAAGACATGGCGCTGGATGGCGAGCTGAAAACCAAATTCGATGCTTATGTCACTCAGGGCCTGTTGCCGATGGTGAAAAGCGCCAAAGACGGCAGCTTCGAAGGGGTGATTGCGCAGGAAACGGATTACACCCGTAAGTTTGATGATGCGTATAACGCCATATTATTAAAAGCCATTGCCATTCGTACTCAACGCGCCGACGCCATTAATAAACAGGCCGAAGCACAAACCCGGCTGGGCTTTATTATGATGGCCGCCGCGTTTGCTGCCGCGCTGTTACTTACCCTGGCGACCTTTATCTTCCTGCGTCGTGTGGTGATCACGCCACTGCGTCAGGCGGTTGAGCGAATTGAACATATTTCCCGTGGCGATTTGACCGCGCCGCTGCAAAACTGGGGAAGAAGTGAAATCGGCACGCTGGGCAGCAATCTGCAAAATATGCAGCAGTCGCTGGTGAAAACCGTCGGCACCGTCCGTGAAGGTGCGGTAGCGATTTATCAGGGTTCCAGCGAAATCTCCGCCGGGAACACCGACCTCTCCTCGCGCACCGAACAGCAGGCCGCCGCGCTGGAACAGACCGCAGCCAGTATGGAACAGCTGACCGCCACGGTGAAACAGAATGCCGAGAACGCGCATCATGCCAGCCAGCTCGCTGCCGATGCCTCAGGTAAAGCCAGTCAGGGCGGCGAAATTGTCTCCGGCGTGATCAGCACCATGAATAATATTTCCACCAGCTCAAAGAAAATTGCCGAAATTACCACGGTGATCAACAGCATCGCCTTCCAGACCAATATTCTGGCGCTGAATGCGGCGGTCGAAGCCGCCAGGGCGGGAGAACAGGGTCGCGGTTTTGCCGTGGTCGCCAGCGAAGTGCGTAACCTGGCCCAACGCAGTGCGGGCGCGGCGAAAGAGATTGAAGGATTGATTTCTGAATCGGTGGAGTTGATTGGTAAAGGGTCTTCGCAGGTCAGCCATGCCGGCGACACCATGACCGACATTGTCGGTGCGGTGCGCCGCGTTACCGACATTATGGCCGAGATTGCCGCCGCCTCTGATGAACAGAGTCGCGGTATCCAGCAGGTCAGCCTGGCGGTGACCGAAATGGATAACGTAACGCAGCAGAACGCCTCGCTGGTTGAGGAAGCCTCAGCGGCCGCCTCTTCTCTGGAAGAACAGGCTTCACGCCTGACCCAGGCCGTTGCCGCCTTCCATCTGAGTGACAGCGCACCGCGCCGCGTAGCACAGCCGGTGCAGGCGGTTCAGCCTAAAGCCGCGCTGGCTACTGGCCGTCCTGCGCTGGCGAACAGCGATAACTGGGAAACCTTCTGATCGAAAAGGGGCGAACTTTTCAGTTCGCCCCTTTACTTCAATAACGTGCTGCCGGGTCAGAGGCAACAGGATCGCAACACCGTTCCCGCCGTCAGGCTTCCGGATGTGGCTCCACAAAGATGCCATCGCTGTGGCCAATCTCGTTGAAGAACCAAATCCCCAGCGGATAGTCTTCCAGCGCAACCAGAAACATCGTGCCCTCACTGAAATCTTCTACAGCCAGTACTTTGCCCGGTCGGCGTGGGCCTCCGTCGGTTTTGACCGTGACCCGATCGTTCACTTTCATTGCGTTCCTCCCTTGATAGATGCGCTAAGTTTAACCGAAATTAACGCCTCTGGCAGTGGAGTCAGTTAACGACGTGCAATTACCCACACGGCGTGGATAATTCCCGGGATATAGCCGCAAAGCGTTAGCAGAATATTCAGCCAGAACGCGCCGCCGAAACCGACCTGCATGAACACCCCAACTGGCGGTAAAATAATCGCAATAATGATACGTAAAAGGTCCATGTCGCCTCCATAGCGTGGATTCAAACTTATTATTGTCTAATCGACTGATAAGTATAGCCGTTATGCATAATGCCGCCCGGTGGCAGCGTGTAAAACAACGTAATGTCTGGCGCAACGCCTCTTTTCACTTTCTTAACGTTTCGCGGTGGGACTTCTGACAGGGAGATTGCATACACTCTCCCCACTGCACCATCCCCAAAGGCGCAGTCAACCTAAAAGTAACAAGGATTTTTGCCCGCGCAGCGCGGGCTTTTTTTTGCCTGTTTCCCGCCTCCCCTTTCCTTCCCGCCATCTATACTCAGTTGATACGATCGGCCGAGGAACTCCGTGATGACTATTGCAAAAGAGTACAGCGACAATGTTCAGCGTGAAGTCAATATTGACGTTGAGGCGTTACTGGAAGCGATCCATGATCGTTCCAGCGGCGAGGTCAAAGAGTTTATGGATAATGACCGCGCGCACAAAGTCAGGGTGGATGGTCGGGAGTACCGTTCGTACACCGAGCTTGCCGACGCCTTCGAACTTGATATCCGCGATTTCACGGTTTCTGAAGTGAACAGATAAAAAAAATCCCGGCCATCTGGCCGGGAATGAAAAATTCATTTTGAAATTCGTTACAGAGGAAATTCTCTGACTGCAGCAGACTACCTGACTTCTCTACTAAGACAAGTCCCAAGTTTTGCTAAAGTTGTACAGTATTGTGAAAATTGTACAAAGTAAAAATCGGCCAGCCCAATGCTGCCGCGCGTTGAGACGGTATTCTCATTTTATTTTGCCCTTGTACAACCCCCGCTATTTTTTAGGATAATTCTTATCACTCCTCCGGCCTCAACGGACAGTATTTCTGCGTTTCAGCCTTCGGAGTCTCCAGCCGGAGTTATACTCTCTGATTATCCTGCATTTTTATCGTTGTGAACGAGGAGGATGGCTTATGCCCACGCTGAATGATCCCCTGATGATTGTGACGGATTTAGATGGCTCCCTGCTCGATCATCATACCTACAGTTGGCAGCCTGCTCAGCCCTGGCTGGATCGCCTTAATGAGCAACAGATCCCGGTGGTCATTTGTTCCAGTAAAACCGCCGCCGAGATCCTACCGCTTCAGCGCCAGCTGGGTCTGACCGGCGCACCCTATATCGCGGAAAATGGCGCCATCATCCATTGGGAAGGGTTTAAGGACGCCCTGGCTCAACCGACACAAAAAGGTTACACCGAGATTTGCCAGACCCTGCACGCACTGCGCGACCGCTATCACTTCAAGTTTACCGGATTTGCCGATGTGACCGAACAGGAAGTGGCTGACTGGACCGGGTTGACGCTGCATAACGCCTCGCTGGCGCGCATGCGTGAAGGATCGGAAAGCCTGATCTGGCGCGACACCGAACAGCAGTTCACTGCCTTTAAGCAGGTGCTGGCCGCCGAGCAGTTGGGGCTGTTGCAGGGAGGACGTTTCTGGAGCGTCACCAATCAGGGTGCGGGAAAAGGCGCGGCGCTGGACTTTCTGCTCAGCCACTACCCAAATCCATCCGGCCAGCACTGGCTGACGGTGGGCTTAGGCGACGGTCCCAATGATGCGCCCATGCTGGATAAAGTCGATTTTGCCGTCATTATTAAGGGTTACAGTAAAACACCCGTCACGCTGCAGCGTGAAGATAACGAGCACGTTTTCCACAGTGCGTATTTCGGCCCTGAAGGCTGGAGTGAAGGTCTTACGCACTTTTTAAACCAGGGGTGAGGATCGGCCTGCTGCCGATAACCCGCCATTAAGGGGAATGCGATGAGTGATTTTTTCCAGAACGGCGTAATTACCAACTTCCATAACCTCACCGGCCGGCCGGTTGAGGAACTTGAGAAGGATTTGGTGCGTTTCTCCAAAAAGCGCAAAATGGCGTTAATCCTGCCTTCTTTATTCTCTGAACTGGAAGGACCGGCGTTAAGCAACATCGTTGACGAGCTGGCGAAAGTCCCCTATCTCGAAGAGATTGTGATTGGCCTCGACAAGGCTGACCGTGAGCAGTTTCTGTTTGCCCGTGAGTTCTTCTCGCGGTTGCCGCAGCGGCACCGTATTTTGTGGAACGATGGACCGCGTCTGAAAGCGCTGGATGCGGAACTGGATAAAGAAGGTCTGTCGCCGTCACAGCCGGGTAAAGGGCGCAACGTCTGGTTTTGTACCGGCTACACGCTGGCTTCAGACAAGTCCTCCTGCGTTGCGCTGCATGACTGCGATATTGTCACCTACGAGCGCGGCATGCTGGCACGTCTGCTCTATCCGCTGGCCAATCCCTCGTTCCAGTATGAGTTCTGCAAAGGTTTCTATGCCCGCGTGGCGGATAACAAGCTGAATGGCCGCGTGGGCCGCCTGCTGGTTGGCCCGCTGCTGCGCTCACTGCAAAAAGTGTATGGCCATTCTGAGTATCTGGATTACCTCTCCAGCTTCCGTTATCCGCTCTCCGGTGAATTCGCCATGCGCACTCACGTCCTCAACGGCATCAAGATCCCGGGCGACTGGGGACTTGAAATCGGCGTGCTGTCAGAAATTTACCGTAACTACACTACCCGACAGAGTTGTCAGGTCGAGATTGCCGATAATTACGACCACAAGCATCAGCCATTATCGGAAGAGGATGGCACCGGAGGCTTGCGCAGGATGAGCAATGACATTGTGCAGTCGCTGCTGCGTAAGATGGCGACGATGGGCGTGAACATCACCAGCGATTCGTTCCGCGTGCTGAAAGCGACCTATTACCGCAATGCGCTGGATATGATGGAAGTCTATAACCACGAAGCGACGATGAACGGCCTGAAGTTCGATCAGCATGCCGAGGAGGCGGCGGTTGAGATGTTTACCCAGTCGATTCTGGATGCCGGTCAGTCGTTTATTGAACGGCCAAACGAGAAGCCTTTTATCCCGAGCTGGAGCCGCGTTCAGTCAGCGTTTCCGGATATTCTGCATCGGATTTATGAAGCGGTAGAAGAGGATAACGCCGGCAACGTGTAATTATCGCGCCAGACGGCAGTGCAATTCAGGAGAGAAAAAGCAGGACGGGAGCGACTTCGTCCTGCTTTTTGGTGCTAGCTGGCAAGTTGGCTCTCGCCAGTGAGCAAAGGTGAGAGTTCTTCCTCCCTGAAGGCTTCGCGACGAACGCTGTGACCATCATACCAGCGACACTCAACCATGCCACTGGCATAGCCTGTCACCACCATCGCCGGACCACCACTTTTAAGCTGCACTTCCTGACTGACCATGATCATAACCACCTCTCATGTTTGCAGACCTGACACCGGAACTTCAGGTATAGCAGGCGGGCCAGCTTTATTCTGTTAATGGGGAGTAAAACTTATGTTAAATTCCGATAACTTGCTCAATCTAAGGCAAATAAAAAAGGCGAATAACCAATGTTATTCGCCTTTTAAGGGAAAGTACTGGCGCTCTGGCGTCAGATTTTACAACCTTCACAATCCGCTTCATCGCCTAAGTCGGCAGGCACTTCACTGGCCTTTTTTTGCGCATTGGCTTCGGCTTGTTCCAGCTCGGCATCAATATCAAATTCAAAAATGTCGTCTTTCATCATCACTCCAGAGATCTTACTCGCGAATAAGCTGCCTTTATACTGATTTACCCCGCATCCTGGCAACCAAATTCACCACCAACAGCACGATTGACCCCACAATCAGGCCCAGTGCCAGGTGTGCCAGATTGCTCAGCACGGAGGCCAGGATCCCGGCGAAATCAGCGGTGTAATGCTCGATTAAGTGATGAATGGCCGGCACGCCATGAGCAATAATTCCACCGCCAACCAGGAACATGGCGATAGTGCCCACCACGGTCAGGATCTTCATCATCCACGGCGCCATCGCCAGCAGCGCACCGCCAATGGCTTTCGCCACCGCTGAGGATTTCTCCTGCAGCCACATGCCCAGATCGTCGATTTTAACGATACCGGCCACAATCCCGTACACGCCCACCGTGACCAAAATCGCCACGCCCGCCAGTATCAATACCTGGTTCATCAACGGTGCTTCAGAGACGATACCCAGAGTAATGGCGACAATTTCAGCCGACAGAATAAAGTCGGTGCGGATCGCGCCTTTGACCTTTTTCTTTTCAAACTCGGCCGCATTCTGCTGGGAGAGTTTCTTAATGCGTGCTTCTCTCGCTTCCGGCGTGTTCGCCGACTTGTCCTTGTGCAGACTGTGCAGCACCTTTTCGAAGCCTTCGTAACAGAGATAAGCCCCGCCAACCATCAGTAAAGGGGTGATTGCCCAGGGGGCAAAGGCGCTGATCACTAACGCCAGCGGCACCAGGATTAATTTATTGAGGAAAGACCCTTTGGCAACGCCCCAGACTACGGGCAGTTCGCGATTGGCCTTAACGCCGCTAACCTGCTGCGCGTTCAGCGAAAGATCGTCCCCAAGGACGCCAGCGGTCTTCTTTACCGCCACCTTCCCCATTACCGAAATATCATCCAGCAGCGTGGCAATATCGTCCAAAAGTGTCAGTAAGCTCGTTCCTGCCAAAATTACGTTCCTTATTATTGTTCATCGTGCTGACAACAGGGACAAACCTGTATTTCGGCCACTGCCATATCGGCAATACCGTCGCAATCCCACTCAACGCGGATCGGTTGCCCTTCGGCCTGATGATGATGAAGGTATTTACTCACCGGGCTTTCGGTCATTCCGCTAATCTCTTCGGTTGCCACCAGGTATTCACCGACAAATATCCGTGCGGTCGCATGGGTATTCACCATGCGCTCGCCGCTGATTTTATACAGCCGTCTTACCGTGAGTTTGATACTGGCCATGGTTTACCCTGCCGAGAGATGTTAAAGAGTGTGATCTAAACAATTATGAACGAGGGATGCAACTTGTGTGACGCTAATCGTCCTTTTGCCGGAAAAAAAGTGTTTTATCATCTGGTTGAAACGTTTTTTTAGCGTTAAGTTAACCCTCCTTTAACAGGTCGAGAAAAATATCATGTTACGCCGTGCTCCTGCCCTGCTGCCGCTGTTAGCCGCGCTGTTCGCCCTCTACTTTATCTGGGGATCAACCTACTTCGTGATCAAAGTGGGCGTTGCCAGCTGGCCGCCGATGATGCTGGCAGGTCTGCGTTTCCTGCTGGCCGGTGTCGTGTTGCTGGTGTTCCTGCTGCTACGTGGCGAAAAGCTGCCCGGCTGGCGTCCTGCACTGAATGCCGCGTTGGTCGGCATCATGCTGCTGGCGATCGGTAACGGTGCAGTGACGGTGGCTGAGCACCAGAATGTCCCTTCCGGCATTGCTGCGGTGATGGTGGCGACGGTGCCGCTGTTCGCGATGTGCTTTAGTCGACTATTCGGCATCCAGACCCGCTGGATTGAGTGGTTGGGAATTGGTGTTGGGCTGGTTGGCATCGTACTGCTGAATAGCGGCGGCCATCTGGGGGGAAATCCCTGGGGCGCGCTGATGATCCTGCTGGGGTCATTAAGCTGGGCGTTTGGATCCGTCTGGGGTTCACGCATTAATTTGCCACACGGCATGATGGCAGGTGCGGTGGAAATGCTGACCGCTGGTATCGTCCTGCTGACCGCCAGCACCGTAAGCGGTGAGCATCTGGCCACGCGTCCGGGGATTGAAGGGTTGCTGGCACTGGGTTATCTGAGCCTGTTTGGCTCGGTGATCGCCATTAATGCCTATATGTACCTGATCCGCAATGTGCCGCCGGCCATCGCCACCAGCTACGCCTATGTGAATCCGGTGGTGGCCGTGCTGCTGGGGATTGGATTTGGCGGGGAGAGCCTGACCTCAAGAGAGTGGCTGGCATTAGGAATTATTGTGCTGGCGGTGATCCTGGTGACGCTGGGAAAATACCTGTTCCCGGCCAGGCCTACCGTGAAACCTTGCGTATTGGGCGAGTAACGCGACCCTTAAATCTGCCGGATCCCCTGGGAATCGATCTCTCCGTTTCCCTTTCCGGCACAGATCCACTCTTCCAGCCGGCTGGTCATCGCGTCTTCTTCCAGCCGCGTTTTGCCCCGCAACGCGCATTCCCACACCAGCAACACCTTCCAGCCCGCCGCACTCAGTTCGGCAATATAGCGCTTATCTCGCGCGACATTGCTGTCGATTTTCCCCAGCCAGAATGCCGTCCGCGTCGCCGGAACCTTAAACAGATGGCAATGGTGTTTGTGCCAGAAACAGCCGTGGACGAAGATAATGGTTTGATACTCATCCAGCACAAAATCGGGCCGGCCCGGCAGCGCCTTGTCCTGCACCCGATAGTGTAAGCCGAGGCCGGTCAACAACTCTGCCAGCCGGGTTTCAATCGCCGTATCGCGCGTGCGGATCGCGCGCATATTTTTGCTGCGGATTTCAGAGGAGTGAACGTCGGCCATTGTTATCATCCTTATGCTTTGGCTAAGTATAGCTCAGCTTAGGATCGGGCCAATTAACGCTGCTTCACCGCCAACGCTATCCACGGCTGAAGCAGCTTAGCCACCGCCGCAAACGCTGGCACGACAACCGAATTACCGAACTGGCGGTAAGACTGAGTATCTGAAACCGGAATGCGGAAGCGGTAACTGCCCGGCGCTTCGAAGCCCATCAGCCTGGCGCACTCTCTTGGCGTCAGACGGCGCGGACGGCGCAGCTGGTTTTCGGGCTGGTCAAAATCGGCTTCGCCCAGCTGGCGGTCCCATCCGCGATCGATAAGAATTTCAGAGCCGTCCTTGTAATAGCGCGCGGACAGCGTGCGCACCACACCGGTCTCCACCTGCGGATCCACCAAGCCATAGCCAAAGCCGTTACCCTTTGCCTGATGCTTTTTGGCGTAGTTATAAAGGTACTTCCATAAGGTTGGCGTCAGAATGTATTTGGCGTCAACCTCGGGCTCCATTAAGGCAAGCAGCGGGATGCGCTGTTTGGGATAGAGCGTGGACAGCGCCTTCAGGGTGAATTCCGGCAGTTTCAGATCGCGACGCATCCCGACCAGCACGATACGTTCGCGATGCTGCGGCAGGAAATGTTTGCCATCAATGATCTTGGGATCCCCGGCACCGCTGGCTTCGGCATCTGCCACGTCGTAACCCAGCTCATCCAGCGTATCCATGATGATGCGGAAGGTTTTACCTTTATCGTGGCTCTTCAGATTTTTGACGTTTTCCAGCACGAAAATCGCCGGCTTTTTGGCGGTGATAATCCTCGCCACGTCGAAAAACAGCGTGCCCTGCGCTTCACATTCAAATCCATGGGCCCGGCCCAGCGCATTTTTCTTCGACACGCCGGCCAGTGAAAACGGCTGGCAGGGGAATCCGGCCAGCAGCACATCATGGTCGGGCACCTGCTTATCGATATGTTGATAAGCCTGCTGCTCACTCACCGCCGGATTGCCGCTCAGGGTGACGTCGCGGATATCCTGATTAAAGCGGTGTGCGTCAGGATCGCAGTACCAGTTGGCTTTATAGGTTCTGACCGAATATTTGTTCCACTCACTGGTGAACACGCACTGACCGCCGATGGCTTCAAAGCCGCTGCGAATGCCGCCGATGCCGGCAAACAGATCGATAAAGCGGAAGGCATAATGCGGATGATGAGCGGGTGGTGTCGGTAGCAGCTGGCTTAGCGCCTGATGCTCAGCTTCAGTCAGCGGCGTTGCGGCGCTTTTACCGCTCATCCAGCGACTGAGGCTGTCGCGCGTCCAGCCATGCTGGCTGGCTTGCTGTAATTCCGCCAGGATCCGTTTTTGGTCATAAATCGCCAGCACCTTGTGCAGTAACTCGCAGTCCTGATCAAATTTCTGCTGGCTTGCCTGTTCGGCTAACGGCAGCGCCACGCTGTCAAACTCGCTCATAATCACCCGACATCAATAAGTAAACGCCTGCAGTCTATCACTTCGCTGCGCCCGCGCCAGGCGGAAAAAAGATCGGGCAGGCTATTTGCCTTAACAACGGATCTAAAACTGTTTAGCGTACATCTGGCTGGGCCGCAACATGACTGTCATAAACAGCGCCAATACTCTCTTCTTTTTTTGGAGTCTTTGTATGTCGCTGCTCACCGTTCTGCCCATCCGTCTGCTTCGTCGCCGTGCCGTCTCCTTCGCGCTGCCGGGCTGGCTTCACAGCCTGCGCGGGGCCTTTACGCTGTTTTTGTTGCTGTTCTGTGTCATGCAATGTGCCAGTGTTTTGCTGCTGACGCGCCTGGTGGACAGCACCCAGCAGAATGTCGCCGTTGCGCATCAACTGTCAGCGCGACAGTCGTTGCTGGATAAAGCACGCATGGAGCTACTCACCGCCAGCGATAACAGTCAGGGCGGCGCAATATATTTAATGCAGGATAATCAAACCGGATCGGTCGACAGCTGGAAAAGCCTGGCGCAAAGCGCGCAGGCCTCGCTGGAGAATGCGCAAAAACTGTTTGCTCAATACCATGCCGATAGCAACGGCCCGCTGAGCCAAAATTTTGCCATGCTGGTTGACGGGCTGAAAGAGCAGCTGAAAGGCCTTAATGCACGCGATATCGATGGGTTCTTTATGGTACCAATGCAGGCCTTCCAGCAACAGTTTAATGACGCTTATTACCAGACGCTAAACCAGGCCAATGCCGAATCATCGCAGGTTAATGACGCCACGCTTGGGTCATTGACCACCAGCCGTAACGTATCGCTGGGCATTTCGGCACTGCTACTGGCGCTGTTAATGGCCGGCGGCGGATTGCTGTTGCGCGGGGTGATCCTGCCACTGAATCAGGTATCGCGTCAGCTGTCGCGCATTGCCGTCGGTGACCTGTCGCAGCAGACGCCATCACGGGGTCGATACGCCCGTGAAATTCGCCAACTGAATGACAGCATTGGCGAGATGCAAAGCGGCTTGCAGCATATCGTCGGTGAAATAAACGCCATCTCGCTGGCGGTGATGACCAGCGCGGAACAGATGTCTGAGCATAATGATGAGTTCAGCGCGCATAACCAGCAGCAGACTGAAGCCTTTACTCATATCAGCGAGCGTCTTAACCGGGTCGCGGAAGAAGTGGAACACAGCGTTGGCTTTGCCAGCCATGCCACGCAACAGGTTCAGCAAGCGGATACGCTCACCCAGCGCTGTGGGGTAATGGTTGCGGATGTCGAGGCACAAATGCGTGAGATTGTCGGCGCGTCAGGTGAAATCGCCGGGATTGTGACGCTACTGGATAGCCTGTCGCTGCAAACTAAAATACTGGCGCTGAACGCCGCGATAGAGTCGGCCCATGCTGGTATTTTCGGTCGCAGTTTTTCGATTGTCGCCAGAGAGATTGGCCTGCTGTCGGAAAAAAGCGGCGCGTCGACCCGCAATATTGATAGTTTGATTACCAGCACCCATCAGCATATTGATAATGGATTTAGCAAAGTCCAGGCGTTGGATAGTCTGTATGCACAGATTGCTGGTTCGGTTACGGGCGTGGTGACTGTGCTGCATGAGTTACTGCAAAATGCCAGCGCGCAGAGTAAACGCGTGAATGCCATTGCCAGCGAAATTGGACGATTGAATGAACAGGTGAAAAACAGCGAGGCGTTAACGCAACGGAGTGCCAGTGCATCAGAAAACCTGGTTTCCCATGCACAGCGGTTATCGCAAAGCGTCAGTCAGTTCGTGTTGTAACTGGAAGCGTGCCCCTCGCAGCGATGAGGGGCAATCAGAAGGAGGGTTACTTCTTCTTTTTGGATTTTTTCAGTAACGCGCGGATCTGCTTGAGTTCGCTGGCGTTCAGCTGCTCGTCAGTTTCTTCTGCGGTGCCCTGATTATCGACGGCGGTGTGTTCCACGGCGGTCAGACTGTTTTGCAGACGCTGGCAAACTTCCTGACTCAGGGAGATTTGGTTTTCCAGCGCCAGAGATTTGAGGGTTTCTTTTAAAGTAGGGTCGATCTTAATCGTAAGGCTTACGTTATCGGTCATCACTGATTCTCCTGAAAAATGTCCCAGATAACGTAGCCTGTATCGTGCGATTTAACCATATGTTCATAAAAATTTAATATTTCTATGAAGCCGGACTAAATTCCCGCAACACATCCTCATCGAGTGCGCAGAAATCGCCTTTCAATTCAGCACACAGCTTGGCCATATAGGTCACCAGAAAACGGGCATTGTGTTCCGCCAGACGTTTACCTTCAACGGTTTGCATGGTGTCAGGCAGGCGGAGCAATTTCTTCTGGAAATGGTCCAGCGCCCATTCGGTATCATTTAGCTGTCGTTCACGTCCCAGCGGATCGGCACTGTCGAACAGTGAACGCCCCAGCGCGCCAGACACATAAAACACCCTGGCCAATCCAATCGCGCCTAATGATTCCAGACGGTCAGCATCCTGCACGATTTTCGCTTCCAGCGTTTCAGCGGTTACGCCGGCACTGAAGCTGTGAGCATGAACCGCGTGAGCCACCGCTTCGTATTTATCTTTGGGGAAATCAGGAAAGACCTCGCGCAATACGCGCCGGGTCTCGACCGCGGCCTGCGCAGACGCCAGATGACGTTCCGGGTGATTTTTCGGCAGGTTCACAATATCGTGGAAATAACAGCCGGTCAGCACAACCAGCTCATCCGCCTCGGTGCCCTTCATAATACGCTGTGCTGTCTGCCAGACACGGCGTAAATGGGCCACATCGTGGGCTTTATCATCCTGTGGCCAGGTCTCATGGAGCCAGCTTTCAAAACGCAGTTGCCAGTTAATAAGCGACATAGACTTCTCCTTATTGTTTGGACTTGTAGAGATGTCAGTGGGTGAAGGCCAGTCCACTGCTGGAAACCCGCCTGTACCAATTGGTCAAAAACGAGATCCACATCATGTTTATAACGCTAATTTTAACGGAATCACAACATATTTCGTCTTTTCAGCCTTTTGCCATAAGAAAATTTATTGATTAATTTTCAGGCAAATGGTTAAACAGACATAATGAACGCCGTGAAATTAACTGTCGGCTTTTATGCAAAGAGTGAGATAGAATTAACCCTACCCAACAATCTCTTGTTTTGGGGCATTTTTACCTCGCGACGGTACGCGGTTTCAGCATCTGCACTGTAAGAGATTGTAAAGACGACATATGTCAAATTTGTTACCCCGCCTATATTTTAGGGGGTCATCCTGGGTAAGACCGGGTAGGACGACCTGATAATTCAGCAGGTGCAATGGTCCTAACCTGGCAATGAAATCAACAAGCACAGCTAATGTTTACCTAAATTTTTGATTCTGGTATTTTTCTTCAGGCTAATGTTCAGATTATTCTGTCTTGTCTTTTTAGCGTTGCTGTGTTTATCGGTTCAACATGTAAGTAACAGAGGTCAAACCATGAAAGAACGCCCGATTTTGTTTAGCGATCAACGGGTGCGAGCGCTGCTCTCAGGCCAACAGAGCCAAACTCGGCGCATTATGAAGTCACAACTCTTTGGTCCCGGACAGGATAACCATGAGGGGTGCTATGGTATTGATGTGCTGAATAATCACCTGCAAGGCAACCGGGTTATGGGCATGGAAAACTTAAGTTACCACTGCCCTTACGGACAACCCGGCGACAGGCTTTGGGTCCGTGAAACCTGGCGCGGCCCGGTTATCGAGCCTGACGAAATGGCGGAATATCAGCGTTCGCCAGCGGCATTTAAAAGCGCGCGTTATTGCCAGTACCGTGCCGATACCAGCCAGTTCGCAACCGCCGAGCTGGATGAACAAGAGCAGTTCGGCTGGCAGGCCGGCATTCATATGCCCCGCTGGGCAAGCCGTATCGATCTGGTGGTCACCGGCATTCGTGTCGAGAAAATTCAGGATATCAGCGATGACGATGTGATCGCCGAGGGTGTGCAAACCGACTCCCATTTCCTGAATAATTTTTTCACCATGCACAGCGAAGCGGTTTCCAGCAAAGATGCCTATCGTAAACAATGGGCGTTACAGTACGGTGGCACCAGCTGGGAAGTTAACCCCTGGGTCTGGGTGATTGAGTTCGAACGCGTCTGAGGCGAAAGGCCGCTTTTTTGTACTTCATCACAGACACCGCTGGTTTTAAGTGATTGAATATGCGCCTTAAAGCCAGCGTATCCCACATTCAGCTTTCTTTCTTATGCACTGTTGCTCCCACGCAGCAGTTGCGTAAGACGGTGCGCTGCGGCATGGTAAAGATCCCTTCAGCGAACCGGGTGCATCATGATCAAATGGCCGTGGAAAACCGACGAAGATGCCGCAGACGCGCTGCCCTGGCAGCAGGCAATGGCGATTCCTTTACTTGGCGCGCTGACCGCGGCTGAAAAGACATCGCTGGTCGCATTAGCGAAACGCTTTTTACAGCAAAAGCGCCTGGTCACGCTGCAAGACTTCCAGCTGGATGAATTGAAAAGTACCCGCCTTGCGCTGATCTTCTGCCTGCCCGTGTTGAATCTGGGTTATGACTGGCTGGACGGTTTTCATGAAGTGCTGCTCTACCCCTCCCCTTTTGTGGTCGACGATGAGTGGCAGGATGAATTTGGTCTGGTTCACCATGAAAAGATGGTGCATTCGGGTCAGAGCTGGCAGCAAGGTCCGGTGGTACTGAACTGGCTGGATGTGCAGGACTCCTGGGATCTCTCTGGTTATAACCTGATCATTCACGAGGTGGCGCATAAGCTCGACAGCCGCGGCAGCGGTCATGCCAATGGCGTGCCGTCGATTGCGCTGCGTGATGTGGCCGGTTGGGAGCAGGATTTGCAGGCGGCGATGAAGGATATTCAGGATGAGATTGATACCGTCGGTGAAAACGCCGCCAGCATTGATGCCTATGCCGCCAGCGATGCCGCCGAATGTTTCGCCGTGTTATCGGAGTACTTCTTCACTGCGCCGGACATCGTGCAGGATCGTTTCCCCAGCCTCTATCAACGCTTTAGCCAGTTTTACCGCCAGGATCCGGCCAAACGCTATTCAGACGCGCAATTCCGACAAAATGACCGTGGAATTGTTCACTAATACGTCGGGTTGATTTAATCCTAGCCAGTTGAAAGCTAGCGTGTTTTTTGCTGTTGACACACCTGGGCTACCCCGCTAATATGCGCCCCATCGAAACCGATTCCTCTGTAGTTCAGTCGGTAGAACGGCGGACTGTTAATCCGTATGTCACTGGTTCGAGTCCAGTCAGAGGAGCCATATTAGAAAAGCCCGCTTAAGGAAACTTAAGCGGGCTTTTTGCTATTCATTTTCGGCGCAACCCGAAGCGGATATAAAGCGCGTGACCTTATATCCGCTTCACGTGTTTCGGGTAAAAGCTACTCGTTGCCCCATTCATTCAGGTAGTTCGCAATGCCATCAATCTGCTGCGCGTCGATACCCGCTTCACGGGCCATCTCTTTCTGCGTGTCTTCGCTGATTTCCTGATTATCCGCCAGGCGGGTCAGCAGCAGCTGGAAATAATGAGCCAGCGCGTCACGCTGTGGCTCGCTCACCGGCTTGGCAGATTCCGCCACATAATCATCGGCGATGTCATAATATTTAAGCGCTATTTCGTTATTCATAAAGAGTCCAAATTTACTGTCTTGATCGGTCATCAATGATGGGGAGGTTTCCCTGCAGAACACCGGCGTATTTACACGCCGCGGTTCAGCGCGGGAGCGAAAATCAGACCTTCAGCATTTTCACCGTGGTATCCACGTCGATCTCATCTTCCGAGAAGATTAAGGTCGTGCCCTGGAAGGTGGTGATCGCCAGTTTTTTCACCGAGCGCATTTCGCCCGCGGTGGTGGCTGATTTAGGCTTGATGCTGCTCATCAGAATGCCCACGGAAAGCACGGCATTTTCTTTATCGATGCGGGTATCAGCTGGCACTTCTTCGCTGAACACCACGTAAGACTTGATCGAGGTAAGCTTAATGCGCTCACCGGCGATATAAATGTATTTGCTTTCCGGTGCGACCTTGACCGCATAGGCTGAGAGCCCTTTGCTGTTGGTGGTCGGTTCAAAAGTCACCGCCGCATCTTTCTTGATCAGATCAGGGTTGGCGACCTTAACCTCATGAAAATACCGGTTATCACCGTTTTCATCTTTGATAAATCCAAAGCCTTTATCTTTAAACCAGGTTGTGATTGTTCCGTTCATCGCCATTACCGCCTACTTAATCGTTTATTTGCTCAATTTTTGCAGCGCGCAGTGTAAATCACAATGCCTGCGCAGACCATTTCTTTAAGCCTGGACGATAATTTGCCGACTTGCGAGGAGGCGGTGATCTGACCCGCCCTTCGCCAGTGTCGTCAGTCGGCGTAAAATTCGCTATCATCCGCTGCCCCTCTCTTTGCTGGTTACCTGATGTCCAGGATTATCGATACCTTTATTGCCCCGCCGTGCCATGATCAGATTGAGATCCTCTATCAGGACCCGCATCTGGTGCTAATCAATAAGCCCAGCGGACTGCTCAGCCTGTCGGGCAAAAATCCGCAAAATCTCGACTCGGTGCATCACCGGCTGGTGCAGCTGTTCCCCGGCTGTACGCTGATCCATCGGCTGGATTTCGGCACCTCCGGGCTGATGGTGATTGCGCGCAATAAGGCGATCAATGCCGCTCTGTGTCATCAGTTCAGCCAGCGCACGGTGACCAAGGTGTACAGCGCCCTGCTGTGCGGGCATCTGGCGGAAGATGACGGGGTTATCGACGCCGCGATAGCCAAAGATCCGGCGCTGTTCCCGCTGATGTCGATTTGCGCAATTAACGGCAAGCCAGCTCGCTCGCGTTATCAGGTCGTCGAGCGCTTTTATCGTGAGTGTGAAGACGGGACGTCACTGCCAGTAACGCGGGTGCAGCTCACCCCGGAAACCGGGCGCACCCATCAGCTGCGCATTCACTGCCAGCAGTTGGGCCACCCAATTTTGGGCTGTGACCTGTATGGCGGCCTGATGCTGCCCGGCACCGAACAAACACCACGGCTGATGTTGCACGCCAGCGCGCTGCATTTTGTGCATCCCATCAGCCAGGAACCGATCAACGCCTGTCATAACAGTCCGTTCTGACAGACCTTTGAACCGCTGCTAATTGCCTGTCTCACCTTACGACTTTACCTTATCTGAGAGCGCGGTTAGCAGCGGAAAGGTTGACGTGATATCAGGCTGAAATATCAGTTGTCAGCAAGCAAAAGAGGCTCTATGGCCTCTCAACCAAAGCATTGAACTTAGCTATCCATATGTTAACCTTAGATAAACACAAGGAGGTTTCAATGAGTGAGAATAAGGAAGGCAGTCTGAGGCTACTTACTCTGGGTGAGATTAAAATCGCTAAGTCTGTTTTTGGAGAAGCGATTCATTACAACAAAGTTTGGATTCATCATGGAAGTTACTTACCCTTCGGCCTGCAAAACAAAGATACCGCAATGACTCCGAATGGAGAGTTGTATTTCAGGGCCTGATATTGCAATGACTTCTCAGTAGCTGACTATCCCTATAAGCACCTTTTCATCCATGAGATGAGCCATGTATGGCAGCGTGAAAGAGGCATGAATGTCATCGCAAGAGGGTTGATAAGCTTTGCTGTCAGCTATCGCTACAGACTCGATGGACGACCTTTAAGGCGCTATCCCATGGAACAACAGGCTCAAATTATTGCGGACCACTTTATATTGAGCCATTACGGCTATGCCGTGTGGATGATCCTCAGACGGAGGGGAGATATCACCCTGGACGGGGATTTAAGCGAAGCGGTGATTAAACAAAAATATCAAGAAACGATGCGTTACTTCCCATGGGGATGATAATGAATAACTTAATTAAAATACGCTCTTCTATCCTGGCGGCCTCAGTTATATTCCTGAGTGGATGTCCAGGTTCAGGTGACAGGCTAAAAGCTGACGAAACGACTACGGTCAGTAAAGTTGGGGCTGAAATATGCTTCGATATTCCAGATGCCAGTGACTACCAACCTTCCCTCATCGCAATAAACCCGAGAGGAACGCCTCCACAAAAGCTGTCCATAAAGGACTCACCTGATTTGACTGTCGCAAATGGAAAACTTTGTCTCCCTCCCGCATTTTATCAATTCTCTGAGAACGGCCAGTACATCGTACAATACATTCTTCAGAAACCTGACGATCAGCAGTCTGAACGAAGCGTTGTGATTGGGGTTGAGTTCACCGGCGGCGATGTTGAAACCTTTATTCTCAACGCGAACGAAACCACGCGCTAAGCAGAATGGCAAAGAATGCCGCTGATAGAGAGGTTTTTTTCCCGGCAAAACCGCCTGCTTTTTTCAGGCGGCAACCACCGGGTCATTTAACCGGGAACAAAGTCAGCGTCCAGCGAATCACCACATCAAATCATCGGGCACTTTAAAGTCCGCGTACGGATCGTCTTCATCCTGCTCTTCCTGACTCAACGCACTGTTCAGGACAATACTGTTCGCATCACGTTGGGCAATCTTGTCGGCAACGCTGGCAGGGATAATGGCATAGGTATTTTCACCGTTGTTATCCGCACTCAGGCGGGCAATGGCCAGACGGCCGCTGATCAGTTGGGATTGGGTGGTTTTATCCACGGCAATTTTCTTGATCAGATTATTGTCGGTGAAGTTGAAATCGATGGTGCCTCTGGCAATGGCGATCCGGTTCATCTCAATCAGCTGCTTCACCTGCGCCTTGTGCTCTTTCGATAACGCGGCCTGCTTCTGCTGTTCGCTCAGTTGCTTATCACGCTCGACCTGCGCTTTTTTATTCTCTTCAACCGCTTCTCTGGCTTCACGCGCCTGAACGCGTGATTTCTTGGCCGTCTTCTGCACTTTGGCCAATTTCTTGCTCGACACTAATCCTGCTTTTAGCATCTGCTCTTGTAAGGTGAGTTTTGTCATCCTGGTCTCTAACTGGTTACCTGATTTTGGGGGATTATACCTGTTTTTTCAGGCCGAATCAGGTGGCAAGGCAGGAACAGGCCATGAACGAAGTCGGCGCGCGCTCCTCATCGTTCATAGCCGGTAAAAGGTGGTTAAGCCATTCTCTCCAGAATCTCAATATCGTTCTTACTGAAGGTCATCGTATGATCAAAATTGATCACCCAACCGTTGTCCACAATCTTTATTTCGGGATTAGAATCGCCCGAAATATTCAGAAAGCCGCCATGAATGAAGGTTTTCATACCCTCACTCGCCCCCCAAATATTAAGATCGCTATTGAGATTATCAAGAGTATCTTCCTTCTTGTCCTCTTTCACATGCGGGCCTAAATCATTCCTTAGCTTTGAAATAACTTTCAAGTACGATTTCTTTAGTTCAATTTTCGACTTGGCAAGAGACTTAAACGCGTTCATTAAGTCTTTATTATCTTTCAGCTGATGTTCTTTATTCCTTGATCTCAGCACCAATAATAAAGAGACCAGGGCAGAGGTTGAGCCTGCGGAGTACAGCGCTACCCTGACGCTGACTTCCCTCAAGATAGCGGCAATGGTACTCCCGGAAGTCAAAAAGGTGCCGATGGGCGCCAGAATCTCCCATAAAAAATCCCGATTAGACTTATTGTAAACATCCCGGACCTTCAGGGGATTCCACCACCCGGAATTTCCCGCGGTGTGTTTATTGAAGAAATTCTGGTTATTGGGCGTCACCATCACAGCATGGGCGCGGTTAGATAACAGCCCCATCTCAACATCATCCTCACTCATCGCCGTACGGCCACTGGTGTTGTTCAGCAGAGCCGTGTAGGTTTTCATCGCCTGTTCGACATCATCATTGGCAAAACTGTACAGGTCATCATCATGTGTGTGATTGATGATATCGACTAACAGTTTCATCTCCTCATGATCGAACGATCCACCATTATAAATAGCGTTAGTTATCGCGGATGCTATGCCAGCCATTGTTATACCCCAGACAATTAGATTTCTTTATTCTGCTTAACGTCCCATCCTGATTTCGTTTCTGCGCCTTTGGTGCCCTGTTCACTTTGCTCCCAGTAATGAAGATTTACTTTAGCTGCCTGGAAGTAATAGCTGACCATGATTTTATCGGTGCTGCCCACCCCGGTGAATTTGCATCCTGTGACCAGCACGTCTTCAAGGACGACACGCGTGTACTCAACTTTCTGGCCACCGGCCTTACAAACGGAAAGCTCAACGCTGTTGACATGTTTGCCTGACGCACAAAATTTCATGATCGCCGGAGTGCCTTTATCGATAAACGCCTGCACCGCCAGGTCGCTAAACTGGACCTTACCGGCACCGCCGCCGCCACCTACCGCCATATTGCCTGGCTGACTGGCTCCCCAGTTGAAAGACTGAATATCAATCCAGTTCTTATGATTAGAGTCAGCGGATTCGCCGGTTACACCATCAACTTTCAGATACATATCAACAGACATTCGCTTTTTCCTTTTAAAGAGATGAAAAGTGAGCAACCTAATTATTAAATAAACTTAATAGACTTTTTTTACAAGAAGATGAAACGCCAGCCGCTGATTCCAGGAACTATCCTGGAAAACAGGTCCAATATTAAGGAGAATGGCACCGACGTTGTGCGATGAACGGGGGTTGGACGGGCGCTGCATCAGGTGAGCAACGGGTGGAAGAGTATTGGCTTCAGGCGAGATAGGAATGACCCGGGCTTTGGGATATATTGGCAGCACTATCGTGAATTGATTTCTTGTTAACAGGTAACATCGGCATGGCTCTGATCCCCAAAAACTACACCCGTCTGGAAAGCGGCTACCGCGAGAAAGCCCTGAAGATCTATCCGTGGGTGTGTGGACGCTGCTCGCGTGAGTTTGTTTACTCCAACCTGCGTGAACTTACGGTTCACCATATCGATCATGACCATACCAATAACCCGGAAGACGGCAGTAACTGGGAGCTGTTGTGTCTGTATTGCCATGATCACGAGCATTCGAAGTACACTGAAGCTGACCAGTACGGCACCTCGGTGGTGGCGGGAGAAGATGCGCAGAATGACGTGGATGCCGCGACCTACAATCCGTTTGCCGATTTAAAGTCGATGCTCAACAAGAAGAAGTAGGCGTTAACCTGTCCGCTTCAGACACCAGGCTGGCCTTAACCTCCAGCCCGGGTTCCCCCTGTTAAGCGGCCTTACTGGTGAAATCCCCTCAAAAATTGATCCAGATCATGAAATTACTTCATGTTCGGTGAATTTATATCACTTTTCCTCACTCAGTGACTATGGCATAAATTAGACACTGCTTTTCGCCCAAGACAATTTGACAACAGCTGAATAAGAAACCAGAAAGTAAATTCTGGAACTGCTTAAAATAAACGCATTCAGTGTCACATCTGAGATTAGGATAGCCATCAAAATGAATAACGAATTCGCCTTTACCATTAAAAGTCTTTCTTTTGATGAAAATTATAATCCTTCAAAAAATACGCGTATTACCACCAATTTTGCCAATCTGGCACGTGGTGAAAAACGCCAGGATAACCTGCGCAACACCTTGAAAATGATCGACGATCGTTTCAACTCGCTGGCGCTGCAGGATAATGCCAATGGCGATCGTTATTCCGTCGAGCTGGAAATTATTTCCGTTGAGATGGATGTCGAAGGCAAGGGAAATACCTTCCCGGTGATTGAAATATTGAAAACCCACATCGTTGATAAAAAGACCCATCAGCGCATCGAAGGGATTGTCGGTAATAACTTCTCCTCTTATGTACGTGATTATGATTTTAGCGTGGTGCTGTTAGAGCATAACAAGAACAAAACCGCCTTCACCACGCCGGATAATTTCGGTGATTTACATGGCAACCTGTTCAAATATTTCGTTAACTCTGCGGCCTACAAAGCGCATTTCAATAAAGCGCCGGTGATCTGTTTGAGCGTATCCAGCAAAAACACCTATCACCGTACTGAAAATCAGCATCCGGTGTTAGGTGTCGAATACCTGCAGGATGAACTGTCCATGACCGATCACTACTTCAATAAAATGGGCCTGCAGGCACGCTACTTTATGCCGCCAAACGGCGTTGCGCCGCTGGCGTTTTATTTCTCCGGTGATTTGCTGAACGATTACACCGATCTTGAGTTAATCAGCACCATCAGCACGATGGAGACCTTCCAACGGATTTATCGTCCTGAGATTTACAATGCGAATTCTGCGGCGGGTAAGAAATATCAGCCGACCCTGAGTCACAAAGATTATGCATTAACGAAGATTGTTTATGATCGAGAAGAACGCAGCCAGTTAGCGATTGAACAAGGAAAGTTTACTGAAGAGCGCTTTATCAAACCCTATCGGGCGATCCTTGAACAGCTCTCAGCTAATCCCGTTCTTTGATTAACCATAAAAATATAAGGTCACCTGTTATGAAAATTTTATTACCTACGTCCACGGCGGGCAGCCTGCCAAAACCTTCCTGGCTGGCGCAACCTGAAACATTATGGTCACCGTGGAAATTGCAGGATCAGGAACTGATTGATGGCAAACACGATGCGCTGCGCCTGTGCCTGGAAGATCAACGTCAGGCCGGTATCGATATCGTCAGTGATGGTGAACAGACCCGCCAGCACTTTGTCACCACCTTTATTGAGCACCTTAACGGCGTTGATTTTGAGAAGCGTGAGATCGTTAAGATTCGTAATCGCTACGATGCAAGCGTACCGACCGTGGTCGGCGCGGTAGAGCGTCAGAAGCCAGTGTTTGTTGAAGATGCCAAATTCCTGCGCAAGCTGACCGACAAACCAATCAAATGGGCCCTGCCTGGCCCGATGACGATGATCGACACGCTGTATGACAGCCACTATAAAAGCCGCGAAAAGCTGGCCTGGGAATTCGCTAAAATCCTGAATCAGGAAGCGAAAGATTTAGAGGCTGCCGGTGTCGACATTATCCAGTTTGATGAGCCTGCCTTTAATGTGTTCTTCGATGAAGTGAATGACTGGGGTATTGCCGCGTTAGAAAGAGCGGTTGAAGGCCTGAAGTGCGAAACGGCAGTGCATATTTGCTACGGCTATGGCATCAAAGCCAATACCGACTGGAAGAAGACGCTGGGTACCGAATGGCGTCAATATGAAGAAATCTTCCCGAAACTGCAAAAATCCAGCATTGATATCGTCTCACTGGAATGCCAGAACTCCCGCGTGCCGATGGATCTGATTGAACTGATCCGCGGTAAAAAGGTGATGGTTGGGGCGATTGATGTGGCTACCAATGCCATTGAGACGCCAGAAGAAGTGGCTGATACCCTGCGCAAAGCCCTGCAGTTTGTTGATGCTGACAAGCTGTATCCTTCGACCAACTGCGGCATGACGCCGCTGTCTCGTGACGTTGCCCGTGGCAAGCTGAGCGCGTTAAGTGCCGGTGCTGCTATCGTTCGCGGTGAGCTGACCCGATAGTCTTATCGATGGGGAGGACGCGAGGATAAATCAGGGCCAGCCCTCATCGCGAAGACGTGCCCCTTTAAAAAAGCCCGCTTATGTTTATAAGCGGGCTTTTGTCTTTTCAGAATCACTGAGCGCGTCGCCCTTCCCCTCTATCCTTTAGCGAAGTTCGCCTGGATACGCTGTTGCAGATAGTCTGCGGCGGTGATCGGCGGATATTTCTTCTGCGGCCCAAGAATTTCGACCTCTTTATTGGCCTGACAGAAAAACGCCAGGCTGTAGCGCGGCCCCTGATATTCACCCGGCAGCGGACTTCTGACCCGATGGAAATTCGACGGCAACCGATCGTCGCTCCAGCGCATCAGCATGTCGCCGATATTGCAGGTGATCACCTCTTCCCGCGGTTCGATGCTGGTCCACTGCTGACTTTCATGGTCCTTGCCCGGACAGACCTGTAAGCCACCCTGACCAGGGCGCTGGAACAACAGCGTCAGGCAATCAAAGTCGGTATGCGCACCGGCACGCCACATCCCCTGCTCGGACTGCTCGGTGGCATAGTAATGCAGCATACGCAGCGTGCTCTGATAGGTTTTCTCATCAGGATTGTGCGCCTGCGCGAAAAAGTGCTCCGGGAAGCCCAGCTTCAGTGCAAAGCAGGACAGCAGCTTCATTCCCAGCGCCCAGCACTGCGACTCAAATGTCAGCATAGTCTGTTTAAACGCCGGCAGTTCGTTCTCGCCCGGCCACAGGCCATCCATCAGCGGACGGGTAATCTGATAGGACTCTTTCTGATCGGGGGTTTTGGTCGAAGGACGCACCTGGGACTTATTTTCCCAACCGGCGTTTCTCGCCAGCGGATACTGCGCTTTTACCGCATCCGGCAGCGCGAAGAACGACTCGGTGGTGCTGAAGGCATGACGGATATCATCCAGCGCGATGCCGTGATTGCTGACCTGGAAGAAGCCAATTTCAACCGCAGCCTGCCAGAGCTGGTCGGCGATCTCGCTTTTGCGTTGTTCGAAGTTCGACAGGTCAATGCAGCGCACTTCGCGAGTAAAGGTCTCTTCGCCCATGGCGCCCATCAGCGCCTCTTTTTCAAGTTCCTGCAAACCGTAACCTTGGGACTGTGACATGTTGTTTTCCTTCTTCAGGGAATGAGGTTAGCCCGCAACGCGCTGTTGCAGAGTACGCACCGCAGACATCGCCTGCTGGCGCAGCGCATCAAGATCGAGACCGGGCACCACATCGTCTTCAACGATGGTGCGGCCGTTAATCATTAAGGCTTTCAGTGCGGCACGGCCGCCACAGGCAACCGGACCAATTGCCATATCGTGCAGGCCGAAGTAACGCGGGTCGTCGAGCCGATAGATGGCGATGTCCGCCAGCATGCCTGGCTGCAGGCAACCGCTTTTTTGCAGACCGAGGATCTGCGCTCCGCCGGCGGTGCCCCAGCGCACCACGTCTTCTATGGTTGCCGCGTCACCGCCGCCCTCGAAGGTGCCGCCGTCATAACGGGGTTTGGCCGCCATCCCCTTACGGGCGCGCTGTAACAGCCAGGCGGCGTGGGTTTCGCTCTGCATATCCGCCGCCTCATTTGACGCCGCGCCGTCCACTCCCAGCGAAATCGGCACGCCGGCTTTTTCCAGCGCCAGCAGATCGGCGATGCCGCTGCCCAACCGCCCGTTGCTCTGCGGACAGTGAGCAATCCCGGTGCGGGTAGTCCCCAGCATGGCGATCTCTTCCGGCAGCAGCTTCACCAGATGCGCAAACCACACATCGTCACCCAGCCAGTCATGCTCGGCGCAGAACTGCACCGGCGTCATGGCAAACTTATCGCGTGCCACATCCAGATAGTCCACCGTCTCCGACAGATGGCTGTGCAGACGAATATTCAGGCTGCGCGCCAGTTTGGCCATTTCACGCAGCTGCGATCCCGGCGCGGAATGCAGCAGCGTGGTCGGTGCCATCACCACGCGGCGCAAGGACTCCGGCCGTGGGTCGTGATAACGGCCCACCAGACGCTCCATATCCGCCATATACGCCTCATAGTTTTCCGGTCGCAACGCTTGAGGTAAGTCTTTCTCAATCGACCGTCCCTGCGTTGCTCCGCCACGGCACAGTACAATGCGCATCCCCAACGCTTCGCCTTCGCTGAAAACGATCGCCGAGGTATCGAACGGCATATCCGGCCAGTAGAGATAATTATGGTCGGCAACGGTGGCACAACCGGAACGCAGCAGTTCAATCAGCCCAATGCGCACCGCCAGACGGAAAGTCTGTTCATCAAAGGTGGCGCGAAAGCGGTAAGGCGTGGCGCTTAACCACCCGGTCAGGCTTTTATTCAGCCCCTGCGGCTCGCCTTTAAGTAACGACTGGAACAGATGATGATGGGTATTCACCCAGGCCGGATAGATCACGCAGTCGCGGGCATCGATCTGCCGCTCGTCGGGTTCCGCCACCAGCGTGCCCATCGCCTCGATAATCCCATTACGCACGCGGATATCCGGCCCGTTATGGCGCGCGGCTTCACCGGGTAATCCCGTCAGAATGGCGTGCGCGTTTTTTATCAGCAGTGAATCAGACAGCATCGCAACGCTCCTCAGGGTTTAACCTGCATGTGGTCAATAAACTCGGTGGTATAGGCCTGCTTCCAGTCGGTGTCGGCGTTAAGCAGTTTGGCATTGACCATAAAATCACGGGTCTTCTGCCAGCGTGTCTCGGTCATGGTGCCCCAGCCTTTAGTTGCCGCATCGCCACCATCAATCAGATGATGCTGGCTGATTTGCTCAACCGCCCACGCCAACAGGTCGTCGGTCATTTTCGGGTTGTCTTTTTTGATCAGCGCATTGCCTGGCGCCGGGTTTTTCAGGTAACTCACCCAGCCTTCCATCGAGGCCTGCACAAATTTCGCCATCGCCTCTTTGCGGCCGCCGATCTCATCCGGACGGGTAATTAAGATACCGCCATAAGGCGGGTAACCATGCTCGGAGAACAGGAAGAAGTTGGATTTCACCCCGGCTTTCTGCGCCTGAAAAACTTCAGAACTGACGTAAGCCTGCTGCGCGACGTTATCGTCGGCGACAAAGGGTTGGATATTGAAGGTGTAAGGGCGGACCTGAGAATCTTTCAGGTGATAGCGTGCTTTCAGCCAGGGCCACCAGGTTGACTGCCCGGAGCTGGAGACCAGAATGGTTTTGTCCTGCAGCCCGTCAAGGGAGGTCACCGAGGCGTGGGTCAGCAAACCCTGCGGATCATACTGGAAAGGCGCGGCGATGGCCTTCGCCTTAAAACCGCGCTGGACCGCTTCCAGAAGCTGCAGATCGTAACCGATGATCACGTCCGCGCGTTTCGACAGCAGTAACTGCATACCGTTGATCTGCGGGCCGCCGGACTGAATGCTGACATCCAGGCCGTAGCGTTTATAGATGCCGGTGGCCAGCGCCTGGTAATAACCGCCCTGCTCGGCCTGCGCGTACCAGGAGGTCAGTAAGGCGATTTTCTCTTCCGCGCTGGCGGTGGATGACAGCGCCCCAAACATCAACGTGCTCAGCACGCAGTAAGACAGGGAAATGCGGGATGGTAACTTCATTGCTCCTCTCCTTATCGTTGCCGGAGAGAGGACAAGCAGACGCGGCTCAGCCTCCCAATCCGGCGCAAAATGAACCGCGAAATGGTTGCTGAGCAATGTCCCGCGCATTGAGCTGCACTGACCGCTTCTACTCACGTTTAGCTATACAAAAACGGTGCCAACTTCACCGATCGCCATTCCACAGGGTTTATCGGGGAACGGCGTTGCAACATTTGATTCAAAGGAGAGCATCACGCACTAAACTGGTGCGATTATTCCTCACGGCCCGGTGCATCAATCTGGCTGAACAGCACTTCAAGCTGTTTCAACATCATCGATGCCGCCAGCGAAAGCTGTCGTGAAGGCGCCAGACACAGCGATAAGGTGAAGGATTTTAACTGCGGATCGGTCAGCGGAATAAAAGCCAGCTCTTCGCGGTCCACCTCATCCATGATGTCCAGCCAGCAGAGGATGCCAATGCCGATCTTCTCTTTGATCAGCGAACGGATCATATGGATGTTATTGGACACCGCCACTTCTTTCACCATGCCGCCGTTATTATTCAGCAGCGCCTCGACCGGCCCGTAAAGCATCAGCGGGGCTGAGGGAATAATAAACGGATATTCAAGGCATTGATTAAAGCGCACCCCGCTTCTGCCTTCCAGCGGATGCCCTTTGGGCACCACAATCCCCAGATTGATCTCGGCAAACGCCTGCACCATCAGCTCCTTCGAGCTTTGTGGGTTGAGCATAATGCCAAAGTCGGCATCCCCTGAGATCAACGCCTGCTGAATATCGATGTTATTCATGGTGGTCAGCGTAAAGGAGATATTGGGATAGTCCTGATGCACTTTCTTCAGCATCGACGAGAAGAAGTGCCGGTTAATGGCATCGATGGTGGCAATCCGCACGTGCCCGCGCCGGAGCCCGCGCAGGTCATCGAGCTGTTCACGCACGCGGGAAAAGTCCTTCTTCCAGTTTTTGGCGGCATGCAGCAGCAACTCCCCCGCCGCCGTCAGCCGCAGCCCGGTGGGATGCCGTTCAAACAGCGGCATCGCCAGCTCTTTCTCCACCCGCAGGATCTGCCGGTCGATAGACGATGCCGCAACGTGCAGGGTTTCTGACGCCTTACGGAAGGATCCCAGACGCGCCACTTCGGTGAAATACAGCAGAAACTTTGAGAAGGCGAACATAAGTGAGGTGCTCTCTTTTATGCAACGGGACGTGCGAATCAAAGCTCTCGACGCAACGCTGTTATAGCAATAACGTAGCTTTCATTGCAACGGGAACAATCGTTTCATCACTCAAACAGAGTCCAGACTCGCTACGGTAAAAGAACATGAAAGACGCCGAAATAATCCCTGTCACGATTAAAGCAATCACTGAAAATGGCGCAGGAAACCTGTCATTGCAGTTTATTGCCCAGCGGGATTATGCGTTGCCAGGCTGGTTACCCGGCGCACATATCGACCTGTTTATTCCTGAGATTGGCCCGCGCCAGTATTCTCTTTGTGGTGAAGACGGTGACGTGGAATATTATGAAATCTGCGTCAAGCTGGCCGAACTGTCCTCTGGCGGTTCGCAGCATATTCACCACCATTTTAAGCCTGGCGACAGCCTGACGATTTCCGCACCGCGCAATCATTTTCCGTTACCGGACGCACCGCATTATCTGCTGTTGGCGGGCGGCATTGGCATTACGCCGTTGCTGGCGATGGCGGAAGCTATCGCGCGTAAGGGCGGCGAATGTGAGCTGCATTACTACGTTTCGAACGCCGAACAAACCGCCTTCCTGCCGCGTCTGAGCGCGCAACCTCTCGCGGAGCGGGTGTTTTTTCATTACAGCGACGCAAACGATTCCCTGCGCCACAATACGCCGTTCGCCCTGACGCAATCCGACCCGCACACCCGGCTGATGGCCTGCGGACCGGACGGCTTTATTCAGCGGCTGCAGGACATTATGCAACAGCATCACTGGCAGCCCGACCAGTTACATTTTGAGCGTTTCAGCAACCCGGAATTAGCGCGACAAGGCGGCAATACGGCATTTCATATTGAGCTGAGTTCCACCGGACAACGTTATCTGGTCAGCCCGGAGCAGACCATTGCCGAAGTCTTACTCAGTGCCAAAGTCGATATTATGCTTTCCTGCGAACAGGGTATTTGTGGCTCCTGTATTACCGACGTTATCGACGGCATTCCGGATCACCGGGATTGTGTGCTGACCGATGAAGAAAAGGCCGACAACAGCCAGATAACGGTGTGCTGTTCCCGCGCCAAATCCCCTGTTCTGGTCCTCGACCTGTGAGGCTGACGACGCGCCCGGCTCAACCCGGCTCGCCACTGGCCGGCGTTGCCAACGTCCGTTTACCGGCGTGGCTGCTGCCCGCCGACTGGCCGCAGCAGCAGGGTGAACCCGTCGCGGCGGATATCCGTTTCGCCGACGGCAGGATCGCCTCGCTAACCCCTACTCAGCCAGACCAGCCAGATTTGTGGGACCTTCAGGGCACGCTGGCCTTGCCAGGCCTGATTGAGCCGCACGCGCATCTGGATAAAACCTTCACCATTGGCCGCAGTCGTCCTGCCCGACCGGGTCTGTTAGCGGCGATTGAAACCCTGCACCAGGATCGCCAGCACTGGACCGCGGAGGATCTCCACCAGCGCGCGGCGCAGGGCCTGGCCTGGGCGGCGTCCCACGGCGTCAGCCTGTTACGCAGCCATATCGACTGGTTTGAACCGACGCCACCGCTTGCCTGGCATGAACTGGCGACCCTTCACCAGCCTGGCGTCACGCTGCAACGCGTGGCGCTGGCCCCGCTCGGCTTTTTCGCCGATGCGGATGCCGCAGACCGCATTGCCCGCGCGGTGGCGCAAAGCGGTGAACACTGCCTGTTAGGCGGATTCGTTCACTCCTCCAACTGGGATCCGGCCGCGATGGCCAACCTGATGCACAGCGCCACCCGCTGGGGGCTGGATGTGGATCTGCATATCGACGAAGAGCTGAGCGAAACCGCCAACGGCCTGCTCTGGCTGGCTGACTTCCTCAGCGAAAACGCCTTTAGCGGGCATATCTGCTGCAGCCACGGCTGTGCGCTGGCGTCCGGCAGTGAACAGCAGGCTAAAGCCGTGCTCAGCGAATTAGCTAAACACCGCGTCACCCTGATCGCCCTGCCGATGACCAACCTGCTGTTGCAGGACGCCGTAGTCGGCCAGACGCCGCGCCAGCGCGGGATCACCCTGGTGAAAGAGGCGCAGGCCGCCGGCATTGCGGTGATGCTCGGGTGCGACAACGTGCAGGATGCCTTTTGCCCGGCGGGCAGCTATGACCCGCTGGATACCCTGAGCTGCGGGCTGTTTGCCCTGCAGCTGGACAGGGTGTTTGACCTGCAGTCACAGCTGATCTGCTCTGCTGCTGCGCTGACCGGTACGGCAAGCGACTTACCGCTGGCGGTGGGCAGCCCCGCCAGCATGGTGCTTTTCCCCGGTTGCGACAGCGCAACCTGGCCATTAAACAGTGCGGCTCGCGTGGTGATCCACCACGGCAAGCTGACCTTTCAACGAACGTGGAATGCGGAGTGCTGATATGAGTCTTGAAGCCGGAGCGGGCAAGCCGCTCGCCAAATATGCCGCCTGGCGTCGCGCGGGGGATTTTATCTTTCTGTCCGGCATTATTCCGGTCAATCCACAGAGCGCCACCATCGTGCGCGGCTTTCAGGATATTCCGGCCGACGCCCGCGTGTTGCTCGGTGAAACCGGCGAATTCTCTACCGATGCCAAACAAGGCCCGATTCTTGCACAGAGTTGGTACGTGCTGGAAAGCATTCGCCGCACCATTGAAGAGGCCGGTGGCGAGATGAGTGACGTGATCAAGCTGGTGCAGTACTTCCGCAACCTCGATCACTTCCCGTATTACAGCCAGGTGCGAAAACTGTTTTATCCCGGTCAGCCGCCCGTTTCCACCGTGGTGCAGGTCAGCGAGATGCTGCCAAGTGCCGAGGTACTGATTGAAGTTGAGGCCACCGCGTGGCTACCCCAATCCCGCTTAACGCAATAATGTCGGATAACGAGGCACAGTATGATTAACGGTTATATTCCCGCAGCCCGCTTCCTCCCTTTCCTCAGCTGGCCGGCGATTGCTGCCCTGCCGGACAAAGCCAATACCGTGATCGTATTGCCGACCGGCGCCATTGAACAACATGGCCCGCATCTGCCCTGCTCCGTGGACAGCGTGATCTCGTCCGGCGTGGCAGGCCACGCGCTGGCCCGTTTGCCAAAAGCGATCCCGGCGTTCGCCATTCCACCGGTCACCTACGGCAAGTCGGACGAGCACCTGAATTTCCCCGGCACCCTGACCTTAACCGGCGACACGCTGCTGCAAACCATTCTGGAAATTGCCGAATCGGTCTATCGCGCCGGCTTCCGCAAGCTATTGATGATCAACGGTCACGGCGGACAGCCGCAGGTATTGCAGATGGCCTCACGCGAGATGCGTCTGCGCCATGGCGACATGATCATGATCCCGCACGACGTGTTCCGCGTGCCGAACGTGGAGAACCAGTTTCTCAGCGCGCAGGAGCAAAAAATGGCGATGCACGCCGGTCACAGTGAAACGGCGGTGATGCTGGCGCTGGCCCCGGAATGCGTCCATATGGAGCATGCGGTGGTGAACTATCCTCCTGAATTTCCGTGCCCGACGCTGTCCAGCAGCCGTCCGGCCGCCGCCTGGGCCTCGTATGACTTCGGTCCCAGCGGCGTGATTGGCGACCCAACGCAGGCCACCGTTGAGCAGGGCCATGCGATCCTCGACTCGCTGGCCGCCAGCTGGGCGCAGGCCATTACCGAAATCCATCAAATGGAATGGAAAGCACGCAGCGAACCCACCTGGGGCAAACACCACTGGAATGGCTTTGTGCAGACCTCTTTTACGCCACCTTCGTCTTCTTTTGCCTCTGAATAAAGGATTCCCCGTGATGAATAACATGCGCAAACCCACCTATAGCCTGATTGCCCTGATGCTGGCCGGAACCTCTTTTTCCACCCTGGCAGAAGAAAAATTCACCTTCCTCACCAACTGGTACGCTCAGGCAGAACACGGCGGTTTTTATCAGGCGCAGGCCAAAGGGCTGTACAAAAATGCCGGGCTGGACGTCAGCATCAAGATGGGCGGCCCGCAGGTCAACGTGATGCAGCTGATGGCCGCCGGCCAGGCGGACTGTACGCTGGGCGACAACGGTCAGGCGCTGGAAACCTGGCAGGCCGGTGTGCATGCGATGACCGTCGCGACGGTGTTCCAGCACTCGCCAACGGTGTTTATCAGCCATGACAAGGTCAGCAAAGGCGAGGAATTAAAAGATAAAACCTTCCTGCTGGCCACCGAGGCCTATACCTCGTTCTGGCCATGGGCCAGGAGCAATCTGGGCCTGGCCAACGCGAAGATCCGTCCTTACACCTTCAGCGTGCAGCCTTTCCTCGCAGACAATAATTTAGTCCAGCAGGGCTACGTCACCTCCGAGCCGTTTTCGGTGCAAAAAGGCGGCAAGCCATTCTACGTCTACCCGCTCAGCGACTGGGGCTATCCGCCGTACGGCAACTCGATTATCTGTATGGCCGACACGGTGAAAAATCACCCAACGGCGGTCGCGGCCTTTATCAAGGCGTCGATGGAAGGCTGGAAAGAGTATCTGCAGGATCCGACCGCCGGCAACGTGCTGATCACCAAGGCCAACCCGCGAATGGGTGCCGATCAGATTGCCTTCGGCATCGCGCAGATGAAGAAATATGAACTGGTGACCGGCGGCGACGCGCAAACCGGTGGGATTGGCATCATTACCGAATCGCGTCTGAAAGAGACCTGGGATATGTTGGTGAAAAACAAACTGATCGCCGCCGATAAAGTGCCGTTTGAACAGACCTATACCCTCGACCTGATTAAAGACGCGAAGGTTATGCCATGAATTCAGCCCCTAAACTGACCGTGATGAGTGAGGTGCGCGCGCCCAGCGCGCCGCCGCAGCCCGCCATTGAGGTGCTGTCGGCGGAGAAGATCTACAGCAACGGCACCCGCGCGTTATTGCCGGTCAATCTGACCATCAACCAGGGTGAGTTTATCACCCTGCTTGGCCCCTCTGGCTGCGGCAAAAGTACGCTGCTGAAGATGGTGGCCGGGCTGATTGAACCAACCGACGGCAAGCTGATGTTGTGGCGGCGTGACAGCCGTGAAAAGGCGCAGGAGCCGCTGTCGTTTGTCTTCCAGGAAGCGACGCTGATGCCGTGGTGCAACGTGCATAACAACGTGCGACTGCCGCTCGATCTGGCCGGCGTGCCGCGCGCAGAAGCCAACACCCGCGTCAGTGAAGCGCTGGAGCTGGTGGGTCTGGGCAAGTTTGCCAAAGTCCTGCCGCGTGAGCTGTCCGGCGGCATGCAGATGCGCGTGTCGATTGCGCGCGGGCTGGTCACACGGCCTAAGCTGCTGCTGATGGATGAACCGTTCGGCGCGCTCGACGAAATCACCCGCAATAAGCTGGACAGCGATCTGCTGCGTCTGTGGCGCGAACAGGGTCTGACGGTGGTGTTCGTCACCCACTCCATTCACGAAGCGGTGTTTCTGTCGCAGCGGGTGATCATGATGGCGGCACGGCCTGGCCGTGTGGTGGAGGATATCGCGATTACCGAACCCTTCCCGCGCAGTGAAGACTTCCGCGTCAGCCCGGCATTTTCGGTTTATGCCAAACGCCTGCAGGACAGCCTTCTGCAAGCCAGCCAGTCAGGAAAGGAGTAAGCCATGCAGACGCAACGATCAACGCCCTGGGCCAGCAACCCGACCTTCCGCAAAATCCTTTACCCGGCAGTCGTTGCCGTGGTGGTGATCCTGCTGTGGCAGGGCTGGGTCAGCTATTTCAGAATCCCGCAGTTCCTCGTGCCGTCGCCGGTGGTGATGCTGCAAAGCCTGTGGACCAACTTCGGCTCGCTGATGATGTCGCTGCTGTTCACGCTGAAAATCACCCTGATCTCCTTTGTGCTGTCGATTGTGATCGGCTGCGCGGTGGCCTTTGTGCTGGTGCAGAACCGCTTTGTTGAAACGGCGCTGTTCCCGTACATCGTGTTTCTGCAGGTGACGCCGATTGTGGCGATCGCGCCGCTGATTATCATCTGGGTGAAAGACACCACGCTGTCGTTAGTGGTCTGCTCGACGCTGATGGCGGTGTTCCCGATTATCTCCAACACCACCCAGGGGTTACGCAGCGTGTCGCCGGGCCTTCTGAGCTATTTCCAGCTGAGCCATGCCAGCCGCCTGCAAATCCTGGTGCGCCTGCGTATTCCCTCTGCCCTGCCGTACTTTTTCGGCGCGCTGCGCATCTCCAGCGGACTGTCGCTGATCGGCGCGGTAGTGGCCGAGTTTGTGGCGGGCACCGGCGGCAACAACACCGGGCTGGCCTATCAGATTTTACAGGCAGGTTATCAGCTGGATATTCCGCTGATGTTTGCCGCGCTGCTGTTGATTTCGCTAACCGGGATTGCGCTGTTTGGCGTGATGTCGTGGATTTCCCGCCGCGCCCTCAGCGCCTGGCATGAAAGCGAAGCCGTGCAGTCTCACTAATTTAATGACCCTTTTGCCGACAGGATGAGTATGGACAGTGAACAACGTAAGAACGCCGTAGAGCAGATGCTGCTGGCGCTTCCCGACCTCGAGTGGACGCTTCAGGCCCCCAAGGTCAAACGTCTTTCGCGCGATTTTCACTGGTTCAGCCCGGTGCTGAAGCAGCAGCTGGAAAACAAGCAGGCCGATGCGGTGGTTCGCCCGCGCACTGAAGAAGAGCTCAGCCTGCTGGTCAAAGCCTGCGTGCAGCACGGACTGCCGCTGATATTACGCGGTGGCGCAACCGGCAACTACGGTCAGCTGGTGCCGCTACAGGGCGGCATTCTGGTCGATATGACCGCGTTTAATCAGGTGGTGGAACTAGGTGAAGGCCGCGTTCGGGCACAGGCGGGGATCCGTCTGGCCGAGATTGAAACGGTGACCCGTCCTGCGGGCTGGGAGCTGCGCTGTATGCCGTCGACCTGGCGGCTGGCGACGCTGGGCGGACTGTATGGCGGCGGCTTTGGCGGCATCGGCTCAATCAACTATGGCCCGCTGGGCGCACCCGGCAACGTGCTGAGCGTGAAAGTGATGACCATGGAAGCCGAGCCGCGCATCCTCAGCGTGCCCGCGCCGCAGGCGTTGCTGCTGCATCATGCTTACGGCAGCAACGGCATCGTGCTGGAAGTCGAGCTGGCGCTGGCACCGGTGCACCGGTGGATTGAACGGCTGGATGTGTTCGACGACTTCACCGATGCGCTGGACTATGCTAATGCCTTCGCGCGCTCGCCAGGGCTGGTGAAACGCCAGCTTGCGCTGTTCGCCGCACCGATCCCAAGCTATTTCACCCATCTGAACGGCAACTACCGGGCCACGCAGCATGCGGTGATAGGCGTGATTGCGGAGCAAAGTGAAGGCCTGTGCAGCGGACTGTTAGAAAAGTATCGCGGCCAGAATGCCGTGCGCCAGACGGCGGACGAGGCGCGTGAAGCCAACGCCTCGCTGATGGAATATTGCTGGAACCACACCACGCTGCATGCGCTGAAAGTGGACAGCACCCTGACCTATTTGCAGACGGCGTTCAATTATTCCACCTATCATCAGCAGATTATTGCCATGGCGGAATTGTTCGGCGATGAAGTTATTTCCCATATTGAATTCCTGCGTGACAACGATAGCAATATCACTGCCAGCGGATTACAATTAATTCGCTATTCCAGTGAAGAAAGATTGAACGAAATAATGCAGACATTCCGCGACCATGATGTAAAAATAAACAATCCTCATGTCTTTACCATTGAAGAAGGTAAGCAAGGGGAAATTAAGGCCGAGGTGGTGTCAGTTAAAAAGGCGCTGGATCCGGCAGGACTGCTCAACCCAGGCAAGCTGCAGGGTTGGGACGTGCGCGACACCCTGGAATTACTAAGCGATCCGCTGTCACTGAATAAATGAAATCAGCATAAAATTAATTACAGTGAGTAAATAACGTGCGTAGCTAAAATAACGCGCTCGCCACCGGACGGTTTTACGGGATACCAAAAAAAATTATTCGGCATTTTTTGCTGCGGGCAGATCATTTTCAAATTTTGACAGGAAGCTATTAATGAAAACAAAGAAGGTCAACTTTGCGCTAAAGTTGGGTGCACTCGTCGTCTCTCAAGCTTTATTAATGGGTCACGCGCTGGCCGCGACACCGGTTTCGGATTGTGATGCCGGTGTGGCCGATTCACTGACCGAAATGTTTACCTGCGGCTCGGTCCATGGCAGCCTGCGCAGCCTCTATTATTCCACCCACAACGCCTATTTCTCGCCGGGCTATTCGCAGGACACCGTCAGTTACGGCGGCAGCGTGAAGTATGCCACCGCGGAATATTATGGCCTGAGCCTTGGCGTCAGCGGCATTTTGCAACGCGGCATCTCGCATAATGATGACCATCTGATCGGTGAACTGGGGCCAAATGAGACCGGCGTCGGCGAAGCCTATCTGAGCTGGCACTATCAGGACTTCCGTATCACCGCCGGTGACCAGCGTATCAATATCCCGTTTATTGGCGACTACGACTGGCGCATCACCCCGATCCTGTTCCGCGGTGTCGACGCCAATTATGGCGACAGCGATAACTTCCTGCACGCCACCAAAATCACCCGCTACAAACCCTGGGGTGACGATCAGTTTCTCGACACCACCGCCTACACCGACGCCGATGGCCGTACTAACGGCATGTGGGGCATCGGCGGCGGACGCGCCCTCAAGCTGGATGATAAAAAGCTGACCGGCCAGCTGTGGTACGAAGAATACAATAACTACACCAGGATGGTTTACGCCGACAGCTTCCTGTCGTGGTCGGAAAATCCGTTGCAGCCCAAAATTGGCGTGCAGTTTATTCGCGGCCTGAGTCAGGGCGACGCGCTGGCGGGCGAAGTAAACAGCACCAGCTACGGCGCGCAGTATGCGATGAATTTTGTGCCGTCATTGCGCTGGTCACTGAACTGGGACCATATCGCCGCCAGTGAGAATGCCTATGGCAACGGTGCGCTGGTGACGCCTTATGCCCATAACACCTCGTCAGGCCCGTATTTCGCCCAACCGTTCTTCACCAGTACCCAGGATTTGGGGAGCGGCAACGCCTACTCCACCGATCTGAACTGGACCGCCAACAGCAATATTTCCCTCGGCAGCCGTTACTCGTTTATGGATTTGACCGCCAGCGCCGGCGCGTCGAGCAGCAATCAGTCGGAGTACCTGATTTACGGCACCTACAGCTTTGATGGCGTGCTGAAAGGGCTGAGCCTGACCGACTTTGTCGGCGTGCAAACCACCTCAACCTCTGACAAGAACTTCTGGCAGAACCGCTTAGCGTTAGAATATGATTTTTAAGCCAAAACAGGCTTAGTGGCGCTTAAACAACGGCTTTCGTAAGAAAGCCGTTTTGCATCATGGCGCTGACTCAGCCGCCAGCCATCGATTGTAATCAAAAAGTAAATATCGTATAACAAGCCTCTCCGAGGGGTGTCCTGTATGGGCTGAGATGGCGACGTTAGCCGGACCCTTTGAACCTGATCTGGGTCATGCCAGCGAAGGGACGGTTGGCAATAGCCCGATTTTCGATCATTGCCTGTTCAACCCTCTGCACGCCCGGATCTCCACTCACTTTTGGAGGTCCCATGTCTGACAACATGTTTTCCCGTGGTCTTTATGGCCAGCTTCGCCAGCAGGCCGCGGCTGACTGGCAGCACTACGTTAACCACCCTTTTCTTCAGCAGTTGGCCCAGGGCACGCTGCCCGAAAGCGCGTTTCGGCGCTATCTGACGCAAGACTATCTGTTCCTGATCCATTTCGCCCGTGCCTATGCCCTGCTGGTTAGCAAATTTCGCACCTTGCCCGAAATGCGGGCGGCTACCGCCTCGCTGAATGCCATCGTCGCCGAGCTGCCGCTGCATGTTGGTTACTGCACGCAATGGGGCATCAGCGAAAGCCAGATGCGCAATGAACAGGAAGCACCCGAAACCCTCAACTACACCCGCTATGTGCTGGATATCGGCCAGTCCGGCGACGCGCTGGATCTGCTTGCTGCGCTGCTTCCCTGCGTCGCGGGCTATGCCGAAATAGGCCTCGGCCTGTTGCACAATCCCGCCACCGTTACCGAAGGCAATCCCTACCGCTCGTGGATCGCCAACTACGGCGATGAAAGCTATCTGGCCAGCGTACAACGGGCGATTGATCTGCTGGAAACGGTCGGGGTCCAGCGCGGCGCACAAAGTCGTCTGCCGGAGCTTTCAAACATCTTCACCACCGCCACCCGGCTGGAAAGCGCCTTCTGGCAGATGGGCCTTAATGCCAGTTTGAGCAACGAGGGATGAACAGTCACGACATTGCCCGTGGCGTGATACCGCCAGGGATTCAGGTGCGCGATCTGACCCTGCGCTACGGCGCACGGACGGTGTTTGAACGGCTGAACGTCAATATCACCGGCGGTCAGTTTGCCGCGATGCTCGGAGCCAGCGGCGTTGGCAAAACCAGCCTGCTGAAGATCATAGCCGGGCTGGCGCTGTCGACGTCAGGCACGGTCAGCGGCAGCGACGGCCTGCCGGTTCAGGGACGCGTGGCCTATATGGGGCAGCAGGATTTGCTCTATCCGTGGCTGACCGTTCGCGACAATATCAGCCTCGCCTCACGCCTGCGCGGTGAGAAGCCCGATCGCGAGTGGGCTGACGAACTGACGGATCGCGTCGGGCTTAGCGGGTATGGCGACAGCCTGCCTGCCGCGCTGTCCGGCGGCATGCGGCAGCGTGCCGCGCTGGCCCGCACGCTTTATCAGCGTCAGCCGATGGTGCTGATGGATGAGCCCTTTTCAGCGCTGGATGCCATCACACGCACCACCATCCAGACGCTGGCCTCAACGTTACTGACCGGCCACACGGTATTACTGATCACCCACGATCCGCTGGAGGCCTGCCGCCTTAGCCACCAGCTGTTGGTGCTGTCTGCGGCCGGGATTGATGATTCGCATCAGATTGCCGGACTTCCGCCACGGGCCCCTGACGATCGGCATCTGTTGCAGAGCCAGGGTGAATTACTGCAACAGCTGACCCGGGCGGCAGGATGATAAGCGCAAAAGAATCGGCCTTTGGCCGCTGGCGGCGTGGCCTGACGGTGTATATCGGCCTGATTGCCGTCTGGTGGGCAATCACCCGCAGCGGCGTTCCTGCCTTCCTGCTGCCCACGCCGGTGTCGGTTGCCGACGTCCTGTGGACCAGTCGCGCGTATCTGGCGGCGCACACGCTGGTGACCGCGGCGGAAATCGTCAGCGGACTGGTCGCCGGGGTGTTGCTCGGCGCCATTCTTGCGCTGTGCATGATGTTCTCTCCCCGCTTACAGCGCTGGCTGATGCCGCTGGTGCTGACCAGCCAGGCCATACCGGTTTTTGCGCTGGCTCCATTGCTGGTGCTGTGGTTCGGCTTCGGCATCAGCGCCAAGGTGGCGATGGCGGTGCTGGTGATTTTCTTCCCGGTCACCTCGGCATTCTTCGACGGGTTGCGCCGGGTCAATAACGATTTTCTCGACCTCGCCCGCACCATGGGCGCGTCCCGCTGGGCGTTATTACGCCATGTGCGGCTGATGGCGGCGCTGCCCGCGTTTGGCTCCGGCCTGAGGATGGCGGCGGCGGTGGCACCGATTGGCGCCATTATCGGCGAATGGGTCGGCGCAGGTGAAGGTCTGGGCTACGTGATGCTCAACGCCAATGCGCGAATGCAAACCGAACTCTGCTTTGCGGCACTGTTTATTCTGGTGCTGATGACCCTGCTGCTGTGGCTGGCGGTGGACAGTGCACTGCGTCGCCTGATCCGCTGGGCACCGGAAAATGACTGATCGATACCTCACTCAAGGGAAACACATGTTTAAGAAAACCCTCTTCGGCCTGCTGCTGACTGCCGCCTGTGCCCACGCCGCCAGCGCCAACGACAAGCTCACGCTGGTGCTGGACTGGTATATCAACCCCGATCATGCGCCGATCATGGTCGCGGAACAGATTGGCGCATTTAAGGAACAGGGGCTGGAGGTGAAGATTGTGCCGCCTTCCGATCCGGCGTTGCCGCCACGGCTGGTGGCAGCCAAACAGGCCGACCTGGCGATCACCTATCAGCCACAGCTGCATTTCTTTGCCGATCAGGGCTTACCGCTGATGCGCGTCGGCACGCTGATCAACTCGCCGTTAAATACGGTGATGACGCTGGATAAAAGCATCACCTCGCCGGCCGGACTGAAAGGCAAAAAAATTGGCTACTCGGTCAGCGGTATTGAACAGGCCACGCTGGGCACCATGCTCAACCACGAAAAGGTCAGTCTGGATCAGGTGAAGATGGTCAACGTCAATTTCCAGCTGAACAGCGCGCTGATGGCGGGCCAGGTCGATGCGGTGATAGGCGGCTATCGCAATATCGAAGCGCTGCAGCTGAAGCAGCACGGTCAGGATCCGCAGGTATTCAACGTTGAGGACTACGGCGTTCCGGCCTATGACGAGCTGATTATCGTGGCGAATCGCGATGAGGTGAACGCGCCGAAAATCAAAAAATTCCTGATCGCGCTGAAGAAAGGCAGCGACTACCTGCACGCTCATCCGCAGGAAAGTTGGGAGGCGTTTGCCAACGCACACCCGGACCTCAATAATCCGCTAAACCAGGCCGCGTGGATGAAAACGTTACCGATGTTTGCCCGCGATCCGGCCCATCTGGACAGAGCCCGTTATCAGGCTTATGAACAGTTTCTCTTTGACCATAAGCTGATCCAAAAAATAACGCCGGTTAACAATTACGCGATGGAATTACGTTAAGAAATCGGTTCGCCCGCCAGCCGGTGCTGGTGGGCGAACCGATGTTGCAGGCCATTTCAAGCTGCTGATTACCCAAGGCTATCTGGCATTATCCTGAAAAGCTTTCTCCCCAGGCTTTCTTACCAATAAGTTATGCCATACTGGAACCTACTGTACAGGTTCTCTGATGCCTGTCCCCCCTCCGACCCCGGGTAAACTCCATGAGCAACTTCCTCAGTCCTGCCGCCGCCTACCTTAATCGCCGCAATGAATTGCTGGCGCAGCGTTCTGTGGTGGAGTCGCCCGTGGTGATTCAGACGATCAATAAGGCGCTGTTAGCCAGTGAGATCGCCATGGCAACCTTCCACGATTTGGAAGCGTTAAAAACCCTGCAACTGCGCAAAGCCAGGCTGATTGACTGGCATGAAGCAGACAGTCAGCAAGAGCTGCAAAACTTCGAGCTGGCCAGCAATACGCTGACGCTGGCGGACGATGACAATGAGCAGGCATTCCTGAGCTATCAGCGTGATTTTGCCTTGATGGCGGCCTCATTCTCCTGGCAGCATGCCAGCCTGCAGATCGTGCAGAATGAACTGTTCGCCACCACCTTTAACCTGTGGCTGGAGACGCTGGAAGAGCTGTTTGCGTTACCGGACAGAAAGCTGCTGTTTACCCGCATCAGCAAGATTCTTGCGTTCTCAATCGGTAAAATCCCGGTGCTGGGCGAGGCGATAGACGTTTACCGTATGCTGGTGTCGGTGATGTCCGCCAGTCTGGAAAAAGCCAAAAGCAGCGATGCGTATTTCTCGACGCTTGAAAGCTACACCGAGGCCGCCAACATTTGCAGTCGGGGCATTTTGATTTTCTGCTTCACCACCGAAGCGGTGCTGCGCGGGCGGCCCCTGCCGAATGAGGCGCAGCTGAATGAGAAAATCAAAGGTCATTACGCCAGCGTGATAGACGGGACGCATCCTTATTTTTGAGTAAACTGGCCGTGGGACGCAGCCCACGCCGGGGGTTAACCGGCAATAAAAAAGCCCGGCGTTAACCGGGCTTCTTGTTCAGGCATCTCAGTCGAGAGTGAGCTGCGTCACTCTGCAATCGTACAACCTGGCCAGCTTTTCCAGCGTGCTTGCCTGCGGCCTGGCGCGCTTCTCCATGTTGGAGATAGCGCTTTGAGTCACACCCAATGCGTTTGCCACATCCAACTGGGACATTTTACGGTGAACACGCCAGGCCGCTTGTAGAGAGAGCACCCCGTCGATCATGATCTCAATCACCTCATGAGGAATGGTCTCACCATCGTTTGGGCCTGCAACGTAAGGGATGGGCTCTAAAAACTCATCCAGCTCCATCTCATCTACCATCCGTTCATACAGCGCTATTGGAATAATGGCAGCTGTACGCTCTCCACGATCGTTATAGACGTATTGTATTGAACTCATGACTATAACCCTCTGCGTTTTATCACTTATTAGCCAAATCGCTTTACAGTTTGTTAGTAGGTTTTGCTCTGACGGCGGCTTACCTGTGTGATTTCAATTACCACGGGATCACCGTCTGACACTTCAAACATCACCCTGTAGTCGCCAATTCTCAGCCTGTACGCTGCTCCATTGTCAGCAAGCTTTTTCAGATCAAGTATCACGTCCGGGAAGGCTGATAACTCGCCCACCTTTTTTGTAATTGGCTTCCTGTATCGTGAATCAATCCGCAGCAGCTGCTTAGCCGCTTTGGCCGACCATCTTACTTTGGCCATAACATCCCTCATTTCTTCAAGAGTACATCCTTGCGAGATGACAACATATCTATTTATGGTGATTATATAAATAAATAGAGTGATATAATTTATTTTTAGTGATATCAGCACGCCGCCCGTCCTGCTCACGAGGCCCTGGGCTTTCTGTGGTAATATGGTCGATGTAAACCCTGTCAGGGTCCTCTTACAGACGACGGATTTAACGAGTTGCTATGTCAGTCACAGCGAAAAGAAAAAACGACCCGGAAGGGTTGAAGAAACGCATCCTTGCCGGTGCGCTTGCCACTTTTGCCGAATTCGGCCTGCAGGGCGCCCGGATGGAACAGATTGCTGAACATGCCCAGACCACCAAACGAATGGTGGTGTACCACTTCAGCAACAAAGAGAACCTGTATGTGGAAGTCCTGGAGCAGGTGTATCAGGAAATTCGCCAGCATGAAACCGGCCTGAATCTGGCGGAAATGCCGCCGGTGATTGCCATGGCGCGCCTCGCCGAAGCCAGCTTTGACTATCACATCACCCACCCGGATTTTATGCGCCTGGTCTGCACCGAGAATCTGATGCGCGGGCGCTATATCAGCCAGTCTGAGCGCATCAAAACGCTGAACCAGAGTGCCCTCGACGTGCTGGAAGATATTCTGGCGCGCGGTAAAGCGGCAGGTGTGTTCGACAGCAAAGCGGACACGGTCGACGTTCACCGTCTGATCAGCAGTATCTGTACGCATAACGTGTCGAACCGTTACACCTTCAACACACTGTTTGGCGGCGGCGAGAGCGAACAGCAGAGCATCTCGCGCAATCGTCAGCTGGTGGTTGATGCCACCCTGCGCTATCTGCGTCCGATTTGATTGCCAATCTGTACAACAAAAAACATCCTGTACAACTTTTCACGCCCCGGAACCTGTCGTTTTGGGGCTTTTCAGCTATGCTTACCGGTAATGTACGGCGCCTCGAAAGCTTATTCCTGCGCTTTTCCCCCTTACTAATTTGTTATTGTCCTGATGAAAGGAGTAGTCGATGACGAGCGAAAATCGCGGATATCCCCTTCGCAATCCCCATCCTGCCGCTGATGGCAAAGTGTGGAACTGGGCACAAAACTCCACCCTGGGTGATAAAAACGCGGTGTGCGCACCGGAGTCCGAGTCCGAATTGCAGCAGCTGGTTGCCGCCAGCCGGGGTAAAATCCGCGTGATGGGCAGCAAAATGTCGCCCGGCAGGATGCTTAAGCTGGCAGAGCAAGGCGATACGCTGGTGGACCTCAGCAAGCTGCGCGGCTTGATTGCGATCGCCGATGACAGCGCCACCTTTGCCGGCGGTACGCCGCTGCACGAGGTTTACGAGATCCTGTCCGGCATTGGCAGAATGCTGCCGGCCTCCCCTGGCGTGATTGCCTCGCAGTCCCTTGCCGGTGCCCTTTCGACCGGCACCCATGGCCAGGGATTGCAGCAAAGTTCGATTGCCGATGAGGCGCTGAGCATCCGTCTGGTGCTGGCCGACGGCAGCATTGCCGAGTATGACCGCGACCATAAGTGGTTCCCGGCGGTGCAACTGGGGTTAGGCTCGTTAGGCGTGCTGACTCAGGTGACATTACGCACCACGCCTTCTGTGGTTTACACCTGTTTCAAAAATGCGGTCAGTGCCGACACGCTGGAAGAGGATCTGCTCGACTGGAACCACAACTATGCGCTGAGCAAAGCCTGGTGGTTCCCGAACGAGAACCAGGTTCACGTCTGGGCAGCACGAGAAGCGAATGCAGAAGAGATCGCGCTTTATCAGGATAACAACGAAGATTTGGTGAAGCAGGAAGAGACCAGTGATGCGATGAACGAAACCATCGATCAGACGCTGGAGCATATGCGCAGCGACACCAAAATTCTTGATGAGAATGGCAAACCGTTCCGCACCGTCACGCGCTTTAAGGATTTCTCGGACGTGACCGGCGATGTGTATCAGGTGTTCTGCCGCGGGATCGCCACGCCGCAGATCAACGTGGAGATCGGCATTCCGCTGGCGCGTGCCGGCGAGGTGATCCGCAAGATTAAAGCCTGGCATGCCGACACCCAGCCGCATATGCATTACCCGATTATCCTGCGTTGCACCGGCCCGTCTTCGTCCTGGCTCAGCCCGGCCTATCAGCAGGACACCTGCTTCTTTGGTTTTGTGGTGTATTACTCCGAGGACGGTTCACTGTCTGAAGAAGGGGTGAATTTCCTGCGCGCCGTCGAAGAAGTATTGGCTGAAGAAGGTGGCCGCCCGCACTGGGGCAAATACTTTGAGGCGCCGCTGTACGACTGGGCAGCGCTCTATCCGCAGTGGCATGAGTTTGCCAGCGTGCGTGAAGCGCTGGATCCCCAGCATAAATTTGAGAATGCGTTTACCGCCGCATTATTAGACTGATTATCCAGGAGAAGCCAATGAAGGCATGGACTACCCTTTTGACGCAGCAAGGCTATCTGGTTGGCGTGCAAGCCTTACAGAAATCGTTAGTGAAGTCAGGCAGCGCCTTTCCACTGGTGGTGATGGTCACGGAAAATATTGCTGCCGATGCGCGTAAGGCGCTGGAAGCAGCCGGTTGTTTGCTGCGCGATGTGCAGCCGATCAGCCCGAACAGCAGCCTGCAGAACAATTACGCCAACGCGCGTTTTTCCGAGGTATGGACCAAGCTTGCCGTTTGGAAGCTGACCGAATTTGAACGCATTGTTTTCCTTGATGCGGACATGTTAGTGACGCAAAACATGGATGAGCTGTTTGAGCTGCCATTGGAAGAGGATCAGATTGCGGCCTGTCACGCCTGTCGCTGCAATCCAAACAAGATCCCAAGCTATCCGAAAAGCTGGCGTCCCGAGAACTGTTTCTACAGTTTTTGCCGTGGCATAGAGCACACGGAAGAATTGGAAGAAGTGGACAATTATCTGAACGGCGGTTTCCTGGTGTTGCGCCCGGATCAGGCGATATTCGAAGATATGCTGCATCAGTTAGCGGAGTTGGACGATCTTTCCCGCTATCTGTTTGCCGAGCAGGACTTCCTCAATGACTATTTCCACGAGCGTTGGAAGCCCTTACCGTACATTTACAACGCGTTGAAAACCCTGCCGTTCCAGCACTCCGCGATGTGGGATCTGGATGAGGTGAAGAACATTCACTTTATCATCGATAAGCCATGGGAGAAGGCGCTGGACAAGGGCGACCGCTATTACGCATTGAATAAGATGTGGTGGGATATCGCGGAAGCCTGATTTCCAGTACGGTTGGGTTGGGGGGCTTCAGTCGTCTGGGGGTTTGGGCTTTAGGGCGTCGTCTGGGGGGTTGGGTGACGGGTCAGGGAGGGCGCGTTGATCGCAAAGTCGCCGTGAATCCATCCCTGGAGGCTCAGCTGCGACATCCCTGTCGCAGCTGCTTTGCTTATCAACGCGCCCTCCCCTCCTTGAGCTTTAGTGTTGACTGGTTGAATGGGGTTACACAGGTCAAAAGCTAAAACCACCTCTTCGCCTAATCTTGCTGATAATAGTCTTCAGGTCATTAGCTGAAGCTATTTGAAGCGGAAAATTTGAGCATACACGTCCGCTTTTCGCTGATTAGAACCCTTCTGCATCGCTATACTGTCGGCTTCGTTCCAGATGTTGACGTCAAACTGATTTTCTCTGAGGTTTCCGCTATGACCACCTTTCATCAACTTTCCGCCACCCGTCTGGATGGTAAGCCTGTTTCGATGGCCGACTATGCGGGCAAGCTGGTTTTGGTAGTGAATACCGCCAGTCACTGCGGCTTCACGCCGCAATACGCCGGGCTTGAGGCGCTCAACAAGAAGTACGCCGCTCAGGGACTGGTGGTGCTGGGTTTCCCCTGCAACCAGTTCGGTAAACAGGAACCCGGCGGTGCCGACGAAATCGCGCAGACCTGTCACATCAACTATGGCGTGAGCTTCCCGATGTTCGGGAAAGTGGAGGTCAACGGCGCCAATAGTCACCCTGTATTTCGCTACCTGAAAGACGCATTACCCGGCGTGCTGGGTGGACGGATTAAGTGGAACTTCACCAAGTTCCTGATTGGACGCGACGGCAAACCGCTCCAGCGTTTCGCCCCGTTCACCAAACCCGAGAAAATGGAATCCGTCATTGTGGCTGCGCTTGAACTTTAAGGGCTCGTGTAATGCTGATTACGCGTTTTCGACCGCAATACGCTTTCTTATACTGGCAATAAAATTATCCCGGATGACATTCTCCGTGCCTGCGTTCCAGGCAATGCCAACTTTCCAGCTTATTGACTTGCCTGCTAACGGAATAATCACCCGTTCCGGAGGCGCGATATGCAGAACGCTATAGGGCAAAATAGCAACACCTGTACCTGCGATCACCAATGCGACAATGGTGTGTATATCCTCAGCCATCTGGGTGGATGATATAAAAAGACCGTTATCATGCAGAAAGCGGTCAATCTGCGCATTTAAACCCTGTCCTCGTTCTGTATGAAGACGTAACAAAGGACATTTTTTTAGCCATTCAGCAGCAGACAATGATAACGCGGGCGTTGCAGGTGCAATCAGAACCAGCCGATCGGTGAATAATGGCAGGTAATCAAGCGCTACAGGTGGAGGTACCCTGACAAATCCTACCTGAAGCTCATCACTTTGCAGTAGTTCGTACTGTAAGAAGGAGGGAAGATCCGTCAAAGACATCTCAATTCCCGGACAATCTCTGCGAAAATCAGCAATACAGCGTGGTGCCAGATAAAAGCTTGAGAGGCCAAACCCCACGGCTATATGCCCCTCAATCCCGACTGATACGCGCTCTGCATGGTGCATAAATAACTGGGCTTGCCTGACCACTTTTTCAGCCTCTGGCAATAAGCGTCTCCCCCCGGCGGTCAGTGTTGCGCCGTGACGCCCGCGTGAAAAAAGTGACACCTTCACCGTCGACTCAAGAAGATTAATTTGCTTGGTCAATGCGGGTTGCGAAATACACAGTGCCCGTGCCGCATCAGCATAATTTCCTTTTTCAGCCAGTATCATAAAGGCTTTTAACAAACGGATATTCATTTTTTCATTCCAAAAGGTTATCGAAAATGGAAATCATTTGATTATACAGTTATTGGAAATCGTTATGTAATTCAGTTTCTACAACAACTGGAGAAGCATCATGCACGAATTGACGTCTTTAAAGGCTGCAACCGTACAGTTTCAACATCGGGCAAATGACAAAAAATATAATCTACTGATAATGGAGAAGTTTATTGAAAAGGCGGCCATCCAGCAGGTGAAAATTCTGACGTTTCCGGAAATGTGTCTCACCGGTTATTGGCATGTGCCAAAGCTCACCACAGCGGAGGTTTCTGTTCTTGCTGAACCGATTGCAACCAGCCCTTCCCTGATGTTAATTCGCGCTTTGTCGATAAAACATCAAATGCTTATTGGTGCCGGGCTAATTGAACGAGCCGATGATGGCCGCCTTTATAATGCGTACGTTGCCTGTATGCCGGACGGCTCAATGCAGACGCATCGTAAACTTCATGCTTTTGAGCATCCGGCCATCAGCAGCGGTGACAGGTTTACCGTTTTTAATACGCCCTGGGGAGTAAAAGTAGGCATCCTGATTTGCTGGGACAATAATCTGGTCGAAAACGTGCGCGCTACGGCATTGCTGGGTGCAGATATTCTTCTCGCTCCCCATCAAACAGGCGGTACTGATTCCCGCAGCCCTTATGCGATGAAACCCATTCCGCTGGCGCTCTGGGCGGAACGGGAAACGCGAAAGGAAGAAATGACTGCTGCATTCAAGGGGCCAAGCGGTCGGGAATGGCTGATGCGATGGCTACCTGCCCGTGCGCACGACAACGGGTTATTTCTTCTCTTTAGTAATGGCGTAGGCGCAGATGATGACGAAGTCCGCACAGGCAATGCCATGATCCTGGATCCTTATGGAAGAATCATTAATGAAACCTGGGCTGCTGAAGATTGTATGGTGAGCGCAGAACTGGATTTAAGCCTGCTTGCCATGAGTACCGGACGTCGCTGGATCCACGGGCGCCGTCCTGATTTATATCAGATTCTTACAGAGAAGCAGGGTTATGAACGTGATGCGATCAGCGCACGATTTTCGGATGAAATACCGTAAAATGAAACCGCATGGAATCACTTCGGCTGCGGCGTTTTTTTTCCGGGAACGAGGGCATTAAACAGGATTTGCACCCGGCCATAACAGACTTTTGGTTCTGGCATCCCTCTCCGGAAAGCGCCCTATCCTGACGCCGTTACTGCGCCTCGCTTGACCTTATGTGCCCTTCCCTCCAATCTGACGAGTGGAAGCGCAGACATGTATTTTAATATCTGCACCGCGAGAGAAATTCCACGGTGCTAATACCGTTTCATTGGGATAGCGTTACAGTTTTGCACAGCCCATGATTTGCTAAAGCTGCCTTAGGGAAAATATCAGCCCGAAAAGGGTAAAACCAACCGTAATTGCAAGCAACATGCCGATGAGTATGTTCAATTTCACGCTTTCCCCTCCCTATTTTCATGTAACAGGCAGAAATTTATCATTATTTTTGCATTAATCAATATCTGCACTAACGTCGTCATGCTGATGTTCAAGGCACCTGATTCACCTCTTTTGCACCCACTTCCATCTAAATTAGCGGTAATCCCGTGCAAATCTCACCTGGCCTGACTGCTTGAACGTACGACGACGGGTCGCGCTGCCGGGCAGACAGGTAAAATCAACTATACTGACGAAGTCACCACTAAAGGCTTGGATAAACAGCTAGACAGTTTCGAACAAACATAATGAGAGGGTGTGTTAGATGATTGGCGTACCTAATACATTAAAAGCCCTGACCATTGCAGTCAGGGCTTTTAAGGTACTATGGACTTCAGATTTAACATTAATGAACTTAATATTGATACTGCTGATGGTACTACTTAAAAATGCACACGTTTAATGCAGATAATATTGGGTACTGAACTCAAAACCTCCCTCTATTTCTCTATTAACTCTTTCGCCATCTTATAAGAACCACAAAAATGGCACTGTAAACACGTACATTCCCCCTTGCGACATATACTCTTCGATGCGTGGCCTTACTGCAATTGTCATATTTCAACTACACTAACCCAAATCACAATTTTATAGCTCTACAACATGGCCTTACATCTCGTCGCGCTTTCCTCGTCAATTTGCGATTGAATATCTCAACTACATAGCCTTAAAGCACTGCCAACTTATAAACGTCTTGACTGCTAGTCGGCATCCCATACAAAACACTTCGTAGCCTTTATCGCAAATTGTTTTTCGTACCTGACTAATGCTTTCTACTATAACAGCCAGATTTAGATGCCATCGCTGTTGACCCCTAATATACGAATTTAATAATCAGCGTCAACACTGTTTTTAATAACAGTATTTCGTTTACTGAATTACCTGGTTTTCTGGTATAAACAGGTCGTCAGATTTTTTTCATATCAATTAATAGATTGTAACATCTAATGAAATACTGATTTGCGCCACTACCGCTGATTAAAATCATACAAACTGATTATCTGTTCGAGAACAGTAATGCAATCGACAATCACTCCCAGGGACGAAGTGTATTAACGCCTCGCGGGTCGCTGACGCATAGCGCCCGGCGGATATCCATTAATGCGCTTAAAAGCTCTGCTAAACGCTGCCTGTGAGGCATAGCCGAGGCGAAGAGCAACGGTCTCGATTGCGATCTTTTCGTGAATAATCCAGTGACCTGCGATGCGCATTCGCACCTCCCTTGCATAGCGCTGTGGAGGTATGCCGATGATTGATTTGAAGCGTTCAGCAAAAACAGAACGTGACACATGCGACTGGGCAGCAAGCTCAGCAACAGACCACTCCCGACCCGTATCGCGATGGATGGCCAGAATTGCATGGGCCAGCCGTGGATCACGTAACGCAGCGATCAATCCAGCGGCGTTCTCGCTGCCATTTTCGATCCATCCACGCACAATCATGGCAGCCGCCACTTCTGCCAGGCGGGCCAGAATGCCTGCAAAGCCAGCGCGTCCGGAACAGATTTCGAATTTCATCGCGCCAAGAATGGGAACCAGCCCCGGATAAATCTGTTCATTTGCCTCAACCACTATGGCTTGCGGCATCAGTTTTCCAAGGCCCTGCATGCCACCGAGATCGAACGCCATACAGCCATAAAACAGAACCGTGCTGGGTGTTGGATGCGAACTCGGGCAAGTATTGATTCCGCTGACGGCTTCACCCAAAGGAGCAGAGCCTAACGTGTCGATATGTTGAACTGAACAGCTCACATCCGATACAAGCTGATGATCCCCACCCTGCGGCATGAATACCATGCTTCCGGCCTTCAGTTCATGCAACGTACCGTCGTGTGTGCGAAGCAGAGCAGTACCCACTGCGATGTAATGAAAATAGGCATGTCCCGGTCTGTTGCTAAAACCAACGCCAAACTCAGAGCCAGTCTGTAAACGGCGATACTGCACGCCACGCAGGCGCATCTCCTGCAGCAATTCACTGATGAGCTCGGATGACAGGGCAAAATGTTTATTCACAGGCATAATCGGCGTTTCGGGTAAAAAATCAGGATGGGGCATCATAGATCGTCCTGCCCCTCAACTCTAGACTTGGCGTTGTAATTTTTCACCAGGAAGAGAGTGTTATGAGAAATGAATCAACTGAAGCTTTATCCGCGAGTTTGAACAATTCGGAACCCAAAGAATCCGCATGGATGGCTGTAATTTCACTGACTATGGGCGTGTTTGGCTTGCTGACGGCAGAATATCTTCCTGCCAGTCTGTTGACACCCATGGCTGCCGATCTCGGTGTGACCGAAGCGCTTGCTGGCCAGGCTGTAACGGTAACGGCGGTAGTGGCCCTGTTTGCTGGCCTGATGGTTCCCCGCCTGACGCGTAATTATGACCGCCGAAACGTTTTGCTTGGTTTTACGGTGCTGATGATTGCCTCCAACTTGCTCGTCGCTCTTTCATCCAGTCTGGCTGTTCTGTTAGTCATGCGCATTTTGCTGGGCATCGCGCTGGGAGGCTTCTGGAGTATGGCTGCTGCCGTCGCTATGCGGCTGGTCCCTGCGAAAAGCGTCCCGCGTGCTCTCTCCATTATTTTTAGCGGTATTGCTGTCGGAACCGTCGTTTCGATCCCGCTCGGCAGCTATTTAGGGGGGCTTTATGGCTGGCGTAGTGCTTTTATCGCTGCGACCGCGGTCGGTGTGCTGACACTGATCTTTCAGCTGTTTACCCTTCCCGGAATGGCACCGCGTAGAATGATGATAACGGCATCTGTCATGGATTTACTCCGCCGCCCAGGTATTGCGATGGGAATGACGGGGTGTGTAATTGCCCATACGGGTCAGTATGCACTGTTTACCTATATTCGCCCGGCTCTTGAAAATATTGCCCAACTTGATGTGGATCGTTTGTCTTTGGTACTGCTTGGATTTGGCATTGCAAATTTTATCGGTACGCTGCTGGCCGGGTGGCTGATGGAGAGAAGCCTGCGTCTTACACTGATAATCATGCCAGCGCTTGTCGGTTTCGCAGCATTAAGCATGATATTGCTGCCACTGGATGAAAAAGGATTGATGTTGTTCGTCGGGTTGTGGGGGATGGCATTTGGTGGTGTGCCCGTGGCGTGGTCAAACTGGGTAGCGCGTTCCGTTCCCGATCAGGCTGAAACCGCTGGCGGCATGGTAGTCGCAGCCGTTCAGTCCTCAATTGCTGCGGGCGCTGCGTTGGGAGGATTACTCTTCGGCATCAGCGGCGTTACAGGTGTTTTCATTACTGCGGGTTGCATAATGTTTTTTGCCACGCTCGTTATTGGATTAAAGGTGAGGGTCGCGCTGACCTGACCCCTTCACCTGTAACAGTCTTTCAAACAAAGGCCAGCTGAACCCGGCGGCTGGCCTGATAAAATGTGAAACTCCCTCCCCCCTTTTCGCTCTATTTATTGACCGCTGTATGCCAAAGACAGACACGCCTTCACGACTCCCGAATTCAAGAATTTGACACCCTGACTGCCGGAAGTTTGGTTGCGCAGAAATGGCAGTCGATCGCTATACCTGATGTGGAACCGCGACAGTGAATGGCATATCGGTGGTATTTCCAGGCAAGGCCATAACGGGCAAATCCCCCCTCTGGAACCGGTCAAGAGCCAGGCTTTTGTGGGTGGATACTCTTGGTGCGTCTCTCAACTTTTTCGATCACGCAACGGGCCGAAATGAGCAACATGCCACGCTTGGGCCGCTGAGGTTTGTCGTGGAGAAAGAGTCAGGCGAGTTGATTATTGGCATAGGTTGCCATGTTGAGCGCATTGACAGAGCAGGTAATAAGCTTCAGGTCGCACACCATAATGGCTGTTACACCGCTGACTTTGCGGAAAGACTCCCACAACTTCGGCTACCTGTGCAAATTTTATGGGCCGCCGATGACGAATATTTCGCTCCCCGTATCATTTAAGCGCCTTTATTCGGGCGAGCCTGAATTTCAATATTAATCGTTACGGTGTCATCAACAAGTGCGGCAAAGCTGTCCATATTGAATGCTGCACGCGAAATTGCTGTTGAGGCATGCAGCACAATGTTCTTAGTACCGGAGAGCTCACCAATTTTCGCATCCAGTGAGGCATTAAGGATCACCGGGCGTGTGACGTTCTTGATTTGCAGACGTCCAAACAACCGAAAATGTCCTTTTCCCAATGCCATAACACGACTACTGGTGAAAGCTATGTTCGGAAAGCTTTTTGCATCAAAAAAGGGACGGCTTTTCAACTGATAAGTTAACAAGGCATTGGAAGCCTCAAGAGAAGCAACCGGAATGGTAACGTCGATACGATCATCCCTTTCATTTCCTGCATCGAGTGTAATTTCTCCCGTCACCCTGCTCATGCAGGCTTTGGACACATCGCCAAATGCATGCCAGGAGAGTGAAATGGTCGTTTTTTGAGTGTTGACACTGTAGCTCGTAGGGTTGGCGTACACCGAAAATGGATGGAAAAAAATAACAACGGCGATTGCAGGCAAGATACGAGTCATATTGATAATCCTTAGAGTGATTATCATGTAAACACTTCAACCGTCATTTTTATTCGATTCAATTTCTCACTTCAATACTGAAAAGGTACCCGTAGCCCAGCACATTCATTCCTTACTGGCTTCATGATTGATAAGACGCGCACGGCAGACATCCAGAATTTCATCAGCCAGAGCGGAATTATCCGGGCAGGCACGAGACAACACCAGGGCACCCACAAGATGGGCGATGGTATCTATCAGGTCAGCGCGCGTGCCATTTTCAGCTCCTAAAACGGCGAGTTGGCGTTCAATTCCAGCCGCAAATGTCGCCTTGATTGACTCGGACTGCCGGGCGGTATCGGTGCCCAGTGCTGACATCACGCACCCTTTTCCCATATCATCGCGATGTTGTCGGGAGAGGTAGTATTCAATAAATTTTTCCCGGTCCACACCTGCCGTGCTGTCTGCAGAACGCGTAAAACCGCAGCTCATCGCTTCCGCCATCAGGTCTGCCTTGGAACCAAAGTGCTTGTAGAACCCGCCATGGGTTAAGCCTGCCGCTGACATCAGTTCCGCCACGCCCACGCCATCGTAACCGCGTTCGCGAAAGAGTTCTGAGGCCGTTTCAACAATGCGTGTCCGGTTTTCCCGAACCTGCTCTTTCGACACTTTCATGCTTTCCTGCCTCTCTTAAAAATAGAGTTTAAGTATACATTGATGATGACCGTAATCAAACGGGTTGACTTTATTGATTATGATCATCATCATTACATTGACACCATGACCCACCATTGACAGGCGAACAAACATGACGAATCAGACATTATTTCAACCCTATGAACTGGGTTCACTAACACTGGCCAACCACATCGTGATGGCGCCGCTGACACGTAACCGGGCCGGAGCGGGTCTGGTACCGGGCGAACTGGCGGCGACCTACTACGCCCAGCGTGCCACAGCAGGGTTGCTAATTACCGAAGCGACGCAGATCTCCGCACAGGCGCAGGGCTATCAGGATACGCCGGGGATCTACACGCAAGCTCAGATCGATGGCTGGCGCAAAGTGACTGACGCGGTGCATGCCAAAGGCGGGCGCATATTTGTACAGCTATGGCACGTAGGACGAATTTCGCATGTCGATTTACAGCCAGGTGGCGCTGCACCCGTCGCGCCGTCTGCCATTCGCGCTGGGACGAAAACCTTTGTGAATAATGGCTTTGCTGATGTTTCTGAGCCACGTGCGCTGGAGTTGCAGGAAATACCGGGGATTATTGACGATTTCAGAACGGCATCGGCCAATGCCATTGCCGCCGGCTTTGACGGCGTAGAGATCCACGGCGCAAATGGTTATCTGCTGGAACAGTTCCTCAAAGATGGCGCAAATCAACGTACTGATGAATACGGCGGCTCTGTCGAGAATCGTGCGCGCCTGCTGCTGGAAGTCACGGCGGCCGTAAAAGATGAGATTGGTGCTGACCGCACCGGCGTACGCCTTTCACCGGTGTCACCTGCTAATGCAATTTCATGCAGTGATCCGCAGCCACAATATGACTACGTCGCTGAACAACTCAATGCACTGGGCATCGTTTATCTCCATGTGGTTGAAGGTGCTACGGGCGGACCGCGTGATGTATCACCGTTCGATTACGACGCCCTCCGCCGGCGTTTTAAAAACACCTGGATCGGTAACAATGGCTATGACCTGGAACTGGCGTCCGCTCAGCTTGCGCAGGGTAAAGCCGATCTGTTCGCGTTTGGTCGCCCGTTCATCTCCAACCCCGATCTGGTCGAAAGGCTGAAGACGGGCGCACCTCTGGCCTCACTCAATCCTGAAACACTTTATGGCGGTGGCGCAGCGGGATATACCGATTACCCGTCGCTGACTGAGACCAGTAAGTAAAGCACCGGTGTGACGGTTCTTCATACATCGCACATGGCGAATTCTGTTTACACTTTAATAAAGAAGATCAACTTATGACTAAAGCTTCAGTTCTCATTACAGGCGCATCCACGGGTATTGGTGCGGTTTACGCTGAACGGTTCGCCCGCCGGGGCCACGACCTGGTTTTGGTTGCGCGCGACAAAACGAAGTTAGAAATACTGGCCGATCGTCTGCGACAGGAAAATGGCATTTCTGTCGATGTTTTGCCTGCTGACCTTACGCAAACGAGCGATTTAGCTGTGGTCGAAGCTCGCCTGCGTGAAGACGCGCAGATTGGCATTCTTATCAATAACGCGGGTATTGCACAGTCTGGCAGTTTTACAGAGCAGACAGCTGATTCAATAGAAACCCTTATCGCGCTTAACGTCACCGCCCTGACCAGACTGGCCAGTGCCGTGACACCACGCTTTGTGCAAGCGGGTGAGGGATCGATCGTCAATATCAGTTCCATCGTCGGGCTCGCCCCGGAATTTGCCATGACGGTTTACGGCGCCACCAAAGCCTTTGTGCTTTTCCTGTCTCAGGGAATGAATGTCGAGCTGTCATCTAAAGGCATTTATATCCAGGCGGTGCTCCCTGCCGGTACTTACACGGAAATCTGGGACCGTGCGGGTATCGACATCACTAACTCGGCAAAATTCATGGAAGTGGGCGAACTAGTGGATGCCGCACTGGTAGGTTTTGACCGCCGTGAACGGGTCACCATTCCGCCTTTACATAATGCTGCCCGCTGGGACACCCTCGATGCTTCGCGTCAGGCTCTGCTTTCAGACGTCAAACAAGACGAAGCCGCAGAGCGATATAAAGCATTGTAATTAATGAGGTGTACTGTGCAGAACGGTCTTCAGGCTGTTCTGCACAGCGGTAAATCCGACATAAATTCCTTACAGCCTGTCGTCTCATCAGCGATGAGAAACCTTAAACACATCATGAAGGCTTGATTCAGCATGACAAAAAAACGTGTAGCACTGGTTACCGGCGCGTCCTCGGGTATCGGCGAAGCGTCTGCCCGTAAACTTTTAGCCGCTGGATTTACTGTATATGGTACGAGCCGCCGTGGCGCCCGGGCGGGAAAACATCCGTTTCCGTTACTGACGCTGAATGTGACCGACGACGCTTCTGTCGGGGCCGCCATTGAGGAGTTGCTGCGTCTTGAGGGTCGGATCGATGTTCTGGTGAACAATGCGGGGTTTGGGGTCGCTCCGGCGGCGGCGGAAGAGAGTTCTGTCGATCAGGCCAAACTCATTTTCGACACCAACTTTTTGGGCATCGTCAGGTTGAGCCGGGCAGTGATCCCTCATATGCGCCGTCAGGGCAGCGGGCGCATCATCAATATCGGTTCGATACTCGGCATCGTTCCGTTGCCGTATGTGGCACTTTATACTGCCAGTAAGCATGCGGTCGAAGGGTATACCGGAGCACTGGATCATGAACTGCGCACACAGGGCATCAGAGTGTCTGTTATCGAACCTGCCTACATAAAAACACAGTTTGAAGCCAATAATATCGAGTCGGATGCAAAGCTTCAGGAGTATGACCAGATCCGGGCTAAGCTGACAAAAGTGGTGAGCAAGGCAATGGCTAAGGCGGAAAGTCCGGAGGTGGTGGCTGACGCAGTGGTTAAAGCGGCTCAGACTTTACGCCCGAAGGTGCGCTACACGGCGGGAAGGCTGGCAGGTCAACTGAACTTTATTCTCAGATTCGCCCCTGCGTCATTCCTGGATAAGGTGGTGCGCAAAAGTCTTCAGCTTGATGCGAAAAAATAAATGAAGAATAAGACGATGAAAGCACTTACGTTTAAACGCTATGGTAAATCCCCTGAGCTGGGATTCGATAACATCGATTGCCCTTCCCCCGATGATAATGAAATCCTGGTAAAAGTTTTCGCTGTGGGTCTGAACCCGATTGATAACATGATCCCAACCGGAATATTCAAACCGGTTTTGCATTTTAAACTCCCCGCCACATTGGGCAGCGATTTAGCCGGGGTTGTCATCGCTGTGGGGAGTCGCGTGAAGCGTTTCAAGCCAGGTGACGAAATTTTCGCCAGCACTTTCGACACGGGAACGGGTTCTCTTGCCGAGTTTACAGTAGTGCCAGAGAGCGCTGCAGCCATAAAACCCGCGAACCTGGATTTCGTGCAGGCGGCTTCGCTCCCGATGGTGAGCCTCACATGCTGGCAGGCGCTGACAGAGCGAGCCGGGTTGCAGCCTGGTCAGAAGGTATTCATCCCGGCAGGTGCCGGGGGAATTGGCAGTTTTGCCATCCAACTGGCGAAGCACCTTGGCGCACAGGTGGCCACGACAACCAGTACAGACAACGTCGGGTGGGTGAGTCATCTTGGCGCAGACGAAGTGATTGATTATAAAAAGCAGGAATTTGAAAACGAGCTGAGCGGCTACGATGTGGTTCTCGGCACGATCAGAGGCGATTCAATTGAAAAATCCACCCAAATTCTCAAGCCGGGTGGAAAGATTGTTTCTCTCACCGGTCCGCTAGATGCTGCGTTCGCCCGGTCGCGGGGACTAAACATCCTGCTGCGTTTAGTTTTCGGGCTGATGAGCCGCAAGATCATGCGTCTTACGAAAAAACGAGGCCTCATTTATTCATTTCTTTTTGTCCGTCCTGATGGCGATCGGCTCGCCCAAATCGGCAAACTCATTGAGGCGGAACAAATCCGGCCGGTGATCGACAAGGTATTCCCTTTTGTACAAGCAAAGGAAGCGCTTGCCTATTTGGGGCAGGGACACGCGAAGGGAAAAATAGTCGTTAAGATGCAAGAGTCATAACAAGTGAAATTTGACTCTGTCTGAATGAATATCGATAGAAAAAACGCCACTCAGTTGACGATATATTAAGGCCATTTTGATAGTTAGATTGAGCTGAAGCAGTCGAAACGTTTGAAGCAAAAGCTAAAGCCCTTAACGATCAAGCGAATGCCTTACGTGAATTCTCTTCCTCACTCTCCCTGGATACCGATTGACCAGGGTTAATGACTGGAGCCACTAAAGTGGCTCCCTTGACCTTGCACGCCCTTCCCTCCAATCTGTATGTCGTCGTCAGACAAACACATCAACCCAGGCCACCGCGCCCGGGTAATTTCATAATGATAAAACTTTCCGGGGCGGGTGTTGATGAGATTACGTTCACTGCAGGTTCTCTGTCTGCTCAACTTCTTTATCGCTGATGTCCGCGACGGACTTGGGCCGTTTTTAGGCATCTTTCTGGTGTCCCATCACTGGCGGGCGGAAGAAATTGGTCTGGTGATGACGCTTGGCGGTCTGGCCGGATTGCTGGCCACGTTCCCGGCGGGGATGATCGTCGATGCCACCCGATATAAGCGTCTGTTAATTATCGCTGCCTCCCTGCTCATTACCTTGAGCGCGCTTGCCCTTTGGTTTTTCCCGACGTCCGCGGTGGTGATTTTATCGCAAATTATTACCGGTATCGCGGCAGCGATCGTCGCGCCCACCATTGCCGGTATCACCTTAGGCATCACCGGTCAGAAAGGGTTTTTGTCACAGATGGGCCGAAACGAAGCCTTCAACCACAGCGGCAATATGGCGGTTGCGGTGCTGGCGGCGTTCACCTGCTGGATCTGGGGCACCGGGTCGGTATTTTTACTGATGACTACCATGGCGGTCTGCGCCGTGGCCTGCACATTAGCGATTAATAAAAACGATATCGATCATGATGTGGCGCGAGGGATTGAAAAGCACGAGGGCCCTGCCGTTTCTGTCTCAGTTCTGGCATTGCTGAAGCGGCCTGAACTGGCGGTAACGGGGATAACCCTGCTCCTCTTCCACCTGGCCAATGCGGCACAGCTGCCGATGTTAAGCATGCAGGCCGCTTCCTCTCCCGCAGGTTCTCTGTTCACGCCTGGTACTTATGCCGCTCTCACGGTGGCGATTTCTCAGGCGGTGATGATCCCCGTGGCACTGCTTACGGCGAGGTACGCCTCACAGTATGGCTACGCCAGGCTTATCGTCATTGCGCTGCTCGTGTTGCCATTTCGGGCAGCGATTGCGTCCTTCTGGAGCAATGAATTCGTTTTATTTCCCGTGCAGGCGCTGGACGGTGTCGCTGCCGGTATTTTGGGCGTGGCCGTCCCCGGGCTGATTGCCACACTGTTTAATGGCTCAGGGCATATCAACGCCGCGCTTGGGCTCGTAATGTTACTGCAGGGACTGGGCGCCTCACTCAGCCCGGCGTTGGCTGGCACCATTGTCAGCCACACCTCATGGAGCTTCGCTTATCTTATTTTGGCGGCCATCGCGCTCTGCGCCCTTTGCATCTGGCTAATGTTCAGCAGGCACGTGTTTAAATCACGTCAACCTGAGCAAAAGACGTTGATGGGGGATAAGTAAGTTGAAAACAGATTGGCATAGCGCATTCCTGACACGAACCACACTTGTCGATAAAAATTACAAAAATACCCAGAACGTTCGTCGCTTTATGGTTAAAGCGTGTGGGGAAAACTTTCGATTCGATCGGGAACTCATGATGTGGATACGTAATGAAGATCCCAAAACATTGGGGGACGTGGTAGACGAGTGGAAGCGCAGACATCTGTCCTAATCATGCCCCCGCCATGGGGAAATGCCTAGCCGAACAGTTTACCCCTCTTTTTGGACAGCGCGATACCTATCTGAAAAGAGCCGGTGCAATCAGACAAACCGTAGATAGCTATCCTGGCTATCCCGACAGAATATCATTGTGCGAGATACCCGCTGGCGAAAATGCCTTTCTTATTAACCACATCTATCAGCCTGCAAATACGCCCTATTTCGGCTCTCACGCAATATTTGTATGGGAAGGATGTACCAAACAAGGCTTTTACATCAATGAATTACCCGAAGTAATGAAAACCCGAGTTCTCTCCTTACGGGCCTAATACTGGGATAAGTGGTGGGTAATCGATATTCGCGGAAATAACCTTCGCCTGATTGCCTGTATCAGTTTCGAGTCACAGGAATTGTTTGTTAAGCACATAGTGACTCATAAAGAGTATGACCGGCTAACGGATCATTACAGGAGTAACAAACAATGATGCAGACAGCAGAAAAATACCGGGCGGCCTTAAACGCGACTGCGGTACTGGTTCAGGAATTTCCTTTTCTGAAGGCAAGTGCTGTGACCCTTTCCAAAGCGGAATATGAGGCTGCCCTTGAGCTCGTGGAATACCTGATTGATCATAATGATGAAAACCCACTGATCCACGTACTGGCTGATAAAATCGAGGCCTACGAAAATTCCGCCCCCGAGTTTGCCCAATGGAATGCATCACTGGCCGGGCTGCCAAAAGCAGTCGCCATGCTTGGGGTCATCATGGATCAGTACAATCTGAATCAGGGTGATTTCAAAGAGGAGATCGGGGGCAAATCCCTGGTCAGCATGATCATGAAAGGCGAACGCAAGCTGACGCTCGATCACATGCGTAACCTCTCCCGTCGCTTCAGCATCCCGGTCGCCACGTTCATTGATTGATTTTTTGCCTCAAAAACGAGATAGCCGCCGCACAGGGCGGCTTTTTTGTCTGCTGAATTCAGTGGGAATGCTGTATCTCCTTTGGCGTTAATGTAACTGGCAAGCGTTCAGGTTTTGTTTCATTACGCCGATAACGTAGATATCCACTCTTTCGTATAAGGCGTCACCTGTGACAAAACGCACTCACATACTGCAGTTCAGGCTGGGCCTGCTGCTGCTTCTCTCTCTCTTAAGCGTTGCGGCCCTTGCCGCTCTCTGGGAGTTTCATCTTGAAGGGAGAGTGCTTCCGGCGCTTGGTATCCCCTATGATGGTAGCTTCGAGGACGCCGAACGCTGGCGTTTTATCATTACCTCCACAACATTTGCCACGCTCTCGCTGGCAATACCTGGACTAATCATCCGGCGCTTGATCATCTCGCTGAGTCAGGGCTACCTGGCAATTCTCGATGCGCGACAGGAAGCATTTCGTCTTGCACGTCATGATGAACTGACCGGACTGTATAACCGCCGCATTTTTATTGAAAAGCTGACACTGGTGCTGACAGGGGAAAATCCCACTGCGGCTGTCATGATTATCGATCTTGATAGATTTAAACCCATCAATGATACCTACGGTCACGCGGGGGGCGATGATGCTCTTTGCGAGATTGCGGGCAGGCTCCGTGCATTCAGCAACAAGGAGATTACTGTTGCTCGCACCGGAGGCGATGAATTTGCGGTGATCGTATCGGGCGTGATCGACCGTGAAGAGCTCGCCGTGCTGGCGTCACGCATCTGTACTTCACTCTCACAGCCGCTGACGTCACTGCCACATCCTCTTTCAGCCGGTGTCAGCATTGGGATCGCGCTTTTCCCGGACGATGCCAAAACGGCAGACGCGCTGCTGCGTTGTGCTGACACTGCGATGTACCATACGAAAAGCACGGAGCGGGGCACCTTTTGCTTCTATGATCTTTCTTACGGGGAGGCAGTACGTAGCAGAGAACAGTTTGAGCGTGAAATTCGCAGCGCAGTGCTTAACAACGAGTTTGTCCCCTGGTTCCAGCCAGTCATCAGCCTTCACAGCGGAAAGATTTCAGGATTTGAGATTCTGGCTCGCTGGCATCATCCGGCGCGAGGCATACTTATGCCTGCCGATTTCATTAATGAAGTGGACCGCACCGGCTGTATGCCTGCTATGACGGAATCCCTACTTCGCCAGGCGTGCCGGCACTTTCGCGATCGCTATACGGACATGACTCTTGCATTAAATATCCCTGCTTCCATGGCAGAAGACCTGACGCTGCCGCAAACCATCCAGCGCCTGCTCGGGGAAGAAGGCCTGCCGCTGTCGCGGCTCGAGATTGAAATTACCGAAGATACGCTTATCGCGAACATGGCCAGCGCCAGAATAAACCTGGATAAATTCAGGGCCATGGGCGTCACCGTATCACTTGATGACTTCGGCACCGGATACTCCGGCCTCTATCACCTGACACAGCTGTCAATTGATAAGATTAAGATTGACCGTTCTTTTATCGCACTCAAAACGTCCAGGAAAAATCAGATGGTGGATGCGATCCTGGCCATGGGAAAAAGTCTTGAGATGCAGATAACGGCCGAAGGAATAGAACAGATGGAGGCGGCACGCTGGTTGTCTGCGCACGGTTGCGACTTTGCGCAGGGTTGGCTTTTTGGGAGGCCGGTCCCAGCAGACGAGATACCCGGACTTTTTACCGGTGAAGCTTTAAAGGAATTCGGCGCTAACATAAAGGACCCGCTTTCTCATTCATGATACAGCCTGCTTTCGTTGCCACGTTAAGTCTTAACTTTAGTGCGGTACAGTCATCCGAAAACTCTCATCGGGATAGCAAAAATGTGCATGCCCATCTCACATGAGTAATGGGCAGTTGTACTGCGTTGTGGGTTAGATGTCACACTTTCATTGTAAGTACACCGCTTTTGCGACGAAAATTCAGTTTTAGCAGCACGTCGTCAACCTCAGCCCGTTTATGTTCCAGCAGAGAGGAGATATTATCCTGGGTGATAGCGTCACCTTTTTTTATAATTTTCAGCACGGCATAGCCTATTTCGCAGGCAATCACCCGGGCCTTTTCTTCATCCAGAATCATTATTTACCCCAATAAGAATAATCGGGGATTCTAACATGAAAAAATAAGATATAGCAGGATTGAACAGAAACCCTTAACGCGACCACACCGGATTACCGGCAATGTGCGCTCCGACTCAAGATGAGTTAACAAATAGGGACAGAGGGTATCGCACGATTAAATTCATTTATCTGATAATTATCACTTTCCCTGCCCTAATGCATTTATACCTTAATAATCAAAACAATAGTCTATACACTGCGCAAGGGCATGTTGTGGTACAAAGCGCATGATAATGAATTCAATGGATTATTATCCAATGTTCTGCTAAAGCTGCCCTGTGACGTAAAATAAAAAAACAGAACATGCATTTTATATATAAAAATCCCGTCTTATTTATTAAGCTTAACTTATACGGCAGGGAGTTATTTTATATCGCCGTGTAATAAAATTGAAACAATTCATGCTCACAGTTAACGACAGGAATAAATCAAACAGCGCAACATGCCAGGCAAACCGTGCTCTGGTAATAAAGGGGAAGACAGGTTAACAGACATGATCAGCCAAAACGCAACGGTGGGTCCGCTGGACAACCCTATTTTCATATTAACACCCGCTGGTGAATTGTCTTCGCCCGCCCTGAGGGATGACCGGTCTGTGGCCGATCTCTGTATCAAAAAGGGACCGGCGATCGTCCTGGTCAGTGCCCCGAATGGCATAACTTCAGAGCAAAAATTAGCTGGGATCCTGCGGTATTTTGAAGAGGATGAAAAGCGGCCGCTGATGATATTCCCGCAGACACTCCCTGAAGACGATGAAAAATTCAGGGCAATATGCAGCGGGCTGAGGGCGGGTCACTGGGTGTTTGTCACCCTGTCCGGGCCGGTTACGGGTGATCCCGACACCGTCATCCACAGGATACGGTCCTGCTTTAGCGATGCACGGTCTTAATAATCAAAACGGACCCGGATAAAGCCACGGGGGGGGATTCCTGCCCTGGTCGCATGACTGCACCGTGCCAACCGCCGACGTGGCAACCGCCCCTTCGAGTGATGAATAAATATGGGGCTACCTTTAGCTACGACTGAAAACCAGCTTCAGACCAGCAATAGCAAAGCAGCAGGCCGCCAATAGTGCCCACATCATCGACCCACCTATCACGCCGCCAGCCAGAGCCAACGCCGCTCCACGACCCTTATTCATTGCCGTAGCCATAATAGCCATGTTGCTCGGTCCGGGGCTGGCAGTGGCGATAAAGTAAGTGGAATAAATCAGAATTAATTCATGGGATAGCGCCACTCTTTCCTCAGCGGTAAGGCTGTCCTTTGCGTCTGTTATAGCTATTCGCGCAAATATTTACTATGTCTTGTCGCTGATTTCTTCACCTGACAGAGAACAACCCTGCCGACCAGGTAATTCCTTAAGTGTTTCAAACTGAACACCGATACAATGCACCCGTCTGTCAGCATGATCGCCACGCTGAACACCCTGCCCACACCGGCGCGCAAGGCTGCTGTTGTCAGGTTATGATGGGGTTGGTGCGCTTTGTGCCAGAAGTGGACGTAGCTAAAAATGCATTTGGGTATTTGAAAACGATTTCAGATGGCACTTTTTTACGCAATAGTCGGCAGTCCAAAAATCATCTCAGACGAGACCAGAGGCTTTTCACCTATTAACGACATGGAAACAAGATGCTTTTGCCAGATGTGAGCTTTACACAAACCCACTACCCAGCGTCATTTCAATGATGAATCGTCCGCTGTTTGTCTCTCTGGACGGTCCCAAGGGGGTCGGTAAAACCACACTGTTGGAGGCCATTGCCAAAGGACTCAGGGCTGATAACAAGAAGGTGATCCGACTGTGCGAGAAAAAAAGCGATCCTTTCAGGAAAGAAACCATGGCCCTTGTGAACAGACTCGCCAGAGATCCCTCCCTGGATTTGGAACTGGAGGTTTGTGCGCGCTTTGCTGATAGCCGGGCATGGATTTCCCAGCATGTGCTGTCTAAACAGCCACCGGACAGCATCATCCTGATGGATCGTTGGTACCCGTCGGATGCCGCGTTTCGCCGGATGGTTCCCTTTGCAGAGATTTTGCAGCTAAACCTCGAGAGAAATGTGCGAACGCCAGATCTGCATGTCGGGGTGGTTACAGCGCCGGAGATTTCATGGGCCAGGGCCGCAGCCAGAACGCGTGGACTGAGCAGTACGGTGATTCACAAGCTGGACGATCATGTCGCGTGTACCGATGCGTTCGAGCGAGAAGTTGCAGATAACGGCTGGGTTTTATGCCGTAATGACGGACCGCTCGACGTCGCAACGATGCACGTTATTTCTGAAATCTACAAAGTGTCTGGATGCCCGTAGGCATCCACTTAAACCCCGACCCTATTCCTGACCAAACAACGGAATCGCTTTGCCGGTGATATAGCGCTTACGCAATTGGGCGGACACATAATCCATCGCCATCACGATCACCACCAGAATCAGGGTGATAAACATCACCACATCCCAGTTCCATAAACGCATATTCTCGGCATACACCAGACCCACGCCGCCTGCCCCGACAAACCCCAATACCGCCGCTGAACGGGTGTTCGACTCAATCTGATACAGACTCAATGCCAGAAACGCCGGGAAAGACTGGGTGAAAATCGCGTAGCGGTGCTTCTGCAACGCGTTCGCGCCCACCGCATTCAATCCCCTGCCCGGCGAGCGCTCGACCGCTTCGTGCCCTTCCGCATACAGCTTGCCCAACAACCCGACATCCTGCATCACAATCGCCAGCACCCCGGCCAACGGGCCCATCCCGACGGCGCGGACAAAAATCAGCCCCCAAATCGCCATATCAATGCCGCGCATAATATCCAGTAAACGCCGGACCACCAGCGCCACCGGCCGCAGCGGCTTCGATGACATCACATTGCGCGCCGCAAGGAACGACACCGGTAACGCCACCAGCGTGGCGGTGAGGGTGCCGGCAAATACGATCGCCAGGGTGATAAAGATCTGGTTGAAGTAATAGGCGAACGGCCAGTTGGCCACGTCATGCCAGACAAACATCCGCAGGAAATAACGGCTGATTTGCAGCGAACCGGTGGCGATCTGCGCCCAGCTAATGCCAAACATGTTAAAAAAGAAAATGTAGTAAGCCAGAATGCAGGCCGCCACCATCCCTGTCCGGCGCAAATACCGCCGCTGAACAGAAAACAGCTCGCTGTGCTGCGCTTTCAGGCTGTGCAATGTCTCTGAACCGGCTAATGCAATCATGCTGCTTTCCCCTCAACCACCCAGCGGCGTAACCGACCGGAGAGCGTATCCAGTAACGACACCACCACGATAATCAACAGCATGGTCATGCTCACCTGATCGTAACGATCCAGTTTGATATTGGTCATCAGCTCCTGACCTATCCCGCCGGCACCCACCAGCCCCAGAATGGTCGACTGACGGAAATTCACCTCAAGACGCATAAAGCTGTACGACAGAAACACCGGTTTTACCTGCGGCCACAGGGCAAAGCGCATTCTCTGCAACGGCCCGGCACCACAGGACGCCAGCCCGCGCCCCGGCTTGTCGGACGCACTTTCAATCGCTTCATAAAACAGCTTGGTCAGACTGCCGATGGTGTGCAATGCCAGCGCCATAAAGCCGGGGATCACCCCAATGCCAAAGGCCATCACAAACATCACCGCCCACGCCAGCTCCGGCATGGTGCGTAAAAAGGCCACCGCCGTGCGGATGGCATAGCGCACCGCAACCGGCGACTGGGTATTATCCGCCGCCAGAAAGGCGAGGATCACCGCGACGATCACCGACAGGATGGTGGCCGCTAACGCCAGATTCAGCGTCTCCCAGATTAACGGCAGCTGAATATGCAGACGGTAACCCCAGTACGCCAGCGATCCTTCCGTGTGCCCATCGGCAAACAGCAGTTTCCAGTGCAGAACGGGGACGGTTTCGGCCAGGTAATCGAAGAAATGCGGAAGGGATGACCAGACGGTGGTCAGGCTGAACTCAGAAAGGGTGCCGGAAGCCAGATAAAGTGCCAACAGAACCAGTGACCAGAGCACCGTATCGCGTTTTTGCCTGCCACGGATCTGCTGATAATAGCGCTCGAACTCAGTGTTTTGCATACGGAACTCTCTTGTGACAACGCCCTGCTCACCGAACAGGGCGTTGTCCGCAGTGACCTTAACGCGCGCCCTTGGTCAGTTCGCGTTTCATATCGATGATGTTTTTGTAGTCAGCCACGGTGGCTGGCGCAATGTGCTGCGTGCCGCCCATCGCCTTGATAAAGCAGCTGTGGTTGCTGGTGTCCAGCTTCTTGATGGCGGTAATCAGCTTCGCTTTGAATTCCGGATCCAGCTTGTTGCTCACCAGGATTGGGCCGTTAGGAATTAACGGCGATTCCCAGATAATGCGGATTTGCTTCATCAGGTCCGGGTGATCCATGCGGATCATGCGGGTGAACGCGCCGCTGGTGTAACCGGTGTTGTAATCACCGATCATTGACGCCCAGGTCACCGCGCCTTCGAACTGGCCGTTCAGCACGCCTAACACGTCCTGCTCATGGCCACCGGAGAAGGTCACGCTTTTGAAGAAGCCGTTGTACTTATCATCCACGCTGCCACCAAACTCTTTCTTGAACGCCTGGTTCGGGATCAGGAAGCCAGAGGTGGAATCCGGATCCGCCATGCCGAACGATTTACCCTTCAGGTCGGACAGTTTTTTGTACGGGCTGTCGGCCTTGACGATCACCACCGAGTGGTAACCGGTTGACTTATCGGTGTCGTCGGCCGCAATACCGACCACGTCCACCGCTTTCGGATCGTTGATGTAAACCGAGGCGTAAGACGACGGTGACATGCTCAGCACCATATCCACTTTGCCGCCCAGCAGGCCCTGGATCACGCCAGAGTAGTCGGAAGAGTTGCGCAGTTTGGTATCGGTACCCAGCTCTTTATCAAAGAAATCCTTCACGCACTGGTTATCACCAATCTGCTGCGTGGCGTTCTGACCACCCAAAATGCCTAAGTTCAGTTCCTTTGGCGTGGCAGCCTGAGCAACGCCAGAAGCCATCACGCTGGCCAGTACTGCCGATAAAAATAATTTTTTCATTGCTGAGTCCGTATCCCAAAAAGGTCTTAGTTAAGTTGCGTCATCTCTTCGCCATACAGCGTATGGAGAAGATCTTCTGTTAACTGCGACGGGTGCCCGTCAAACACAATGCGCCCTTTGGCAATGCCAATGGCGCGGGTGCAGTACTCTTTCACCAGCTCAACCGAATGCAGGTTGACCATCACGCTGATGCCGTTGTCGCTCACCTGACGCAATACATCCATAATGCGGCGGGTGTTTTTTGGATCGAGGGAAGCGACAGGTTCGTCGGCCAGCAGAATTTTGGGGTTTTGCATCAGCGCCCGGCAAATCGCCACGCGCTGCATCTGGCCGCCTGACAGGTTCTCGGCGCGTTGCAATGCCTGCGGCAGCATATTCAGCCACTCCAGCAGGCCAATCGCACGGGCACGATCCGCATCCGGGAACACTTTGAAGAAGGATTTCAGGGTAGAGGTCTGGCTGAGGCGGCCAAGCAGGACATTGGTGAGCACATCGAGGCGGGGAACCAGGCAGAAATCCTGGAAAATCATCCCGCATTCGCTGCGCCATTCGCGCATCTGGCGCGCATTCAGCTCAACGATGTTCTGCTGCTGACCGCCGTCGCGGTAATTAATAATTTCACCGTCCGTGGCCGGTAAGGTGCCGTTCAGCACGTGCAGCAGGGTGGATTTGCCCGCGCCGGAACGGCCAACCACTGCTACCAGCTCACCGGCGTGCAGATCAAAATTGATATCGTGCAACACGCGTTCCTGCGCGTTATAGGCTTTACCGAGGCCCTTCACTGCCAGAACTTTTTTCTGTGCTACCCGTAGCGGTGTGACGTCAGGAGCGGGAGCCGGTTTTAAAAGTGCCTGTGCCATAATATTTCCCGTAGTGAGTCAGGCGTTACGCCTTGTGCGCCCTATTAAGGGTGAACGGGGTGACGTTTTAATGACAACGGGATGATGAAAGCGTGACGCCGGAATGTGAAAGAGAAAACGCCAGCGCCATCAGGCCATTTACGCCGCGGGCTCGGCCAGCAGCGTCAGAAAATGGTCCAGCGTCTGGCTGAGCGGACCGTCATTATTCAGCATCCTGCAACATGCGGGCGCGCCTTCCGCCGCGCGGCGCAGCCGAAGGGCAATCTGCTCTTCGCTCTCCCTGCCCCGCTGACGCAGGCGCTGGGCAAGCACGTCAGGCGAGACCTGCAAACAGATCGGCAGCAGCTGTGGGCCATAACGCCGTTCGACGGCCGGCAGATGCAGCCGTGAACCGTTCACCACCACATCCAGCCCTTGCGAAAGCCAGAAGTCGATTTCGATGCCCAGCGCGTAGCGGTGCTGATGCGCCTGCCAGTCAATGGCAAACAGCCCTTTCTCTCGCCGCCGACTGAACTCGGCCTCGCTGAGGGCGACATGGTTTTCGCCCCCGGCATCGGCCGCGCGGGTGATGTAGCGATGGGCCACCAGCACCCCGGCGGGAGCCGTTTCCCGTAGCGCATCAAGCAGGCTGTCCTTGCCCGATCCTGACGCGCCCATCAACCAGATCAGCCTGGCCATCAGTAAACGGCCTTGCCTTTCGCCCACACCGAGCGCACGTAAACCTGCTTATGCTGCTTTACCAGCACCAGGTCGGCGCGCTTCCCTTCGGCAATCACCCCGCGATCGTGAAGGCCAATTGCGCGGGCCGGATTGCGGGTCACCATCGCAATCGCCGCCGGCAGGTCGTAGCCATTATCCGCATCGTTGGCGATACGGAAGGCCGCATCCAGCAGGCTGGCCGGATAGTAATCCGAGGAGAGGATATCCAGCAGCCCCAGCGCCGCCAGCTGATGCGCGGCCACGTTGCCGGAATGCGATCCGCCGCGCACGATGTTCGGCGCGCCCATCAGCACCTGCAAGCCCTGCTCACGGGAGGCTCTCGCCGCCTCTTCGGTGGTCGGAAACTCCGCTATCACGCTGCCGACCTGCTTTGACTCTTCAACGTGGGCCAGCGTGGCGTCGTCATGACTGGCCAGCGGAATGTTGTATTTGCGGCACCAGGCAGAGATCCCTTCGCGATTCGGCTTCGACCAGCGCTCGGCATAGCGCAGCTGGCTGGATTCAAACTCATCCATTTCCGCATCGCTCAGGTTGTATTTGCCCTGGAAATAGACGCGATACTTCTCCAGCGAGGTGTACTGACGCTGGCCCGGCGAGTGGTCCATCAACGACACCAGCGACAGTTCCGGCGTGCACATCAGCTGCTCAAACAGCGGCTGGGTGGAGTCATGCGGCAGTTCGCAGCGCAGGTGCAGGCGGTGCTCGGCGCGATTCAGGCCGTGCTTTTCGCTGTAGCGAATGGCGTTGATCATCTTCTCCAGATTATCCAGCCGGTGGCCGCCGTCACGCACGTCGCCAACCCCAATCGCATCCAGCACGGTGGTAATGCCGTTGGCCACCATCAGCGCATCGTGGCTGCTCATCGCCGAGTGGGCCGGCCAGTCCACCTTCGGACGCGGGGTAAAGAATTTGTCGAGGTTATCGGTGTGCAGCTCGACCATCCCCGGCATCAACCAGCCGCCTTCGCCGTCGATAGCGCCCGGCAGCTGGCTTGCGGTGTCCGAAAAGGCCTGGATTACGCCGTTTTCACAGGCCAGCGATCCGCTGACCACTTCTTTTTCCAGAATCAGTTTGACGTTATTGATGATCATAAGGCGCTCTCGGCAACAGGGTTCATCACATGCAGACGGTTGGCAATACGGTCGCGCACCGCGCTATCGTGGAAGATGCCGACGATGGCGGCACCGCGATCGCGGGCTTGTTCAATCAGGCTGACCACGGCGGCGCTGTTGGTGCTGTCCAGCGAGGCGGTCGGTTCATCCAGCAACAACAGCGGATAATCGGCGATAAAGCCACGGGCAATATTCACCCGCTGCTGTTCACCGCCGGAAAATGTTGACGGTGCCAGCCCCCACAGGCGGGAAGGCACATTCAGGCGGCTGAGCAGGGCTTTGGCCCGCTCCTCGCTCTCCTGACGATCCACACCGCGTTCCCGCAGCGGCTGCGCCACCACGTCGAGGGTGGTGATACGCGGGATCACCCGCAAAAACTGGCTCACCCAGCCGAGGGTGTCGCGGCGCAGTGCGAGGATCTGCCGCGCCGGGGCGCTGACCAGATCGATCCATTCCTGCTGATGCCTGACCCAGATATGGCCGCTGTCCGGCAAATAGTTAGCGTACAGCGAGCGCAGCAGCGTGGATTTTCCGCTGCCCGAATGGCCGTGCAGCACCACGCACTCCCCCGCCGCCACTTCCAGACTGGCATGCTGTAAAACCGGGAGCTCGGCACCGTGCTGATTATGCAGCACGAAGGTTTTCGACAAATTTTCGACGCGAAGTTGAAGAGTCATGTTTTATTCCAGAGTTAACCCAACACCGAAGAGACCAGCAGCTGCGTGTAAGGATGATGCGGATCGTCCAGCACCCGATCGGTCAGCCCGCTCTCCACCACCTCACCCTCTTTCATTACCAGCAGGCGATGGGCCAGCAGACGTGCGACGCCCAAATCGTGGGTGACAATCACCACAGCCAGATTCAGATCCCGCACCAGGCTGCGCAGCAGATCGAGCAGGCGCGCCTGCACCGACACGTCCAGCCCGCCGGTTGGCTCATCCATAAACACCAGCTTCGGATGCGTTACCAGGTTGCGGGCAATCTGCAGACGCTGCTGCATGCCGCCGGAGAAGGTGCCCGGCAGGTCGTCGATGCGCGACAGCGGGATTTCGACATCTTCCAGCCACTGGCCGGCCGTCTCGCGGATATTGCCGTAATGGCGCTGGCCGACGGCCATCAGCCGCTCGCCGATATTGCCCCCCGCTGACACCTGCGGACGCAGGCCATCCATCGGATACTGATGGACCACGCCCCATTCGGTGCGCAGCAGCCGGCGGCGATCGCTCTCGCTTAAGGCGTACAGATCCTGTCCCTGATAAATGATGTTGCCCTGCTGCGGTGCCAGGCGCGCGGAAATCGCCTTCAGCAGCGTGGTTTTACCGGAGCCGGACTCGCCGACAATGCCCAGCACTTCGCCGGGATACAGCTCGAACGACACGTCGCGGAAGCCTTTGCCTGGCGCATAAAGGTGAGTTAACTGGTTAACGGCCAGCAGGGGGTGTTCGCTGATCATGCTTGGTGTGCCTCTTGTTGCTGGTGGCAGTAATCGGTGTCGGAGCAGACAAACAGCCGGGTGCCCTGGTCGTCGAGCACCACTTCGTCCAGATAGCTGTGCCGTGAACCGCAAATCGCGCAGGGTTCTTGCCACTTCTGCACGGTGAACGGGTGATCGTCAAAGTCCAGGCTTTCCACTTTGGTGTACGGCGGCAAGGCGTAGATGCGCTTTTCACGCCCGGCACCAAACAGCTGCAGCGCGGGCATCATGTCCATCTTCGGGTTGTCGAATTTCGGGATCGGCGACGGGTCCATCACATAGCGATCGTTGACCTTCACCGGATAGGCGTAGGTGGTGGCGATATGGCCGTAGCGGGCGATATCTTCATACAGCTTCACCTGCATAATGCCGTACTCTTCCAGCGCGTGCATGGTGCGGGTTTCGGTTTCGCGCGGCTCGATAAAGCGCAGCGGTTCGGGGATTGGCACCTGGAAAATCAGGATCTGATCTTCGGTCAGCGGCGCTTCAGGTATACGGTGACGGGTCTGAATCAGGGTGGCGTCCACCGTGCGCTCGGTGGTCGCCGCCCCGCTCACCCGCTGGAAGAAGCGACGGATCGAGACGGCGTTGGTGGTGTCATCCGCGCCCTGGTCGATCACCTTTAGCACATCGTGTTCGCCAATGATGCTGGCGGTCAGCTGGATGCCGCCGGTGCCCCAGCCATAGGGCATCGGCATTTCGCGGCCGCCGAACGGCACCTGATAGCCCGGAATGGCCACCGCCTTCAGGATCGCCCGACGAATAGTGCGTTTGCTCTGCTCATCAAGGTAGCCGGGGTTATAACCGCTGAGTTCAGTCACGGTGCTTCTCCTGGTATTCGGCACGCAGGCGGTTGAGCAGCTCAAGCTCGGCCTGGAAATCAACATAGTGCGGAAGCTTAAGGTGCGAGACGAAGCCCGCCGCTTCCACGTTATCGGCGTGGGCCAGCACAAACTCTTCGTCCTGCGCCGGGCTGGTCACGCGCTCGCCGTGTTCGCCGGTTTGTAGTGCGCGATCCACCAGCGCCATCGCCATTGCTTTGCGCTCGGCGCGGCCAAACACCAGGCCATAGCCGCGCGTCAGGTGCGGTGCCTTATCGGCAGGCGTGGTGAAGCCGTTGACCATCTCGCATTCGGTCAGCAGGATCTCGCCGATATCCAGCGAAAAGCCCAGCTCTTCCGGCGCGATCTCCACCGTCAGATAGCCGGTGCGGATTTCGGCGGCAAACGGGTGATTACGTCCGTAGCCGCGCTGGGTCGAGTAACCTAGCGACAGCAGGAAACCTTCATCGCCGCGCACCAGCTGTTGCAGACGGGCGGAACGCGGTGACGGATAGGACGGCGGATCGCGGGTGATGTCCACCGGTTCGCTGCCGTCATCCTCTTCCCGCAGGGCCAGCCCTTCGCGCGTCATCAGGTCAAAGGTATGCGCGCAGCGTTCATCCAACGGCTGTTCAGCACGCGGCGCAGCGGGCGCTTTACCTTCCGCCAGCAGGGTGAAATCCAGCAGGCGATGGGTGTAGTCATAGGTCGGACCAAGCACCTGTCCGCCGGGCAAATCCTTGTAGACGGCGGAGATGCGACGTTCCAGCCGCATATTTTCGCTGGCCAGCGGCAGGCTGTCGGCCAGGCGTGGCAAGGTGGTGCGATAGGCGCGCAGCAGGAAGATGGCTTCCACCAAATCGCCTGAGGCCTGCTTAATCGCCAGCGCCGCCAGTTCACGATCGTGGATGCCGCCTTCGGTCATCACCCGATCCACTGCCAGCCCGAGCTGCTGGTCGATCTGCTGGCACTGCAGTTCATCCTTACCTTCGCTACGGCGCAGGTTTTCCTGCAGCTGATGGGCGGCTTCAATCGCCTTCTCGCCCCCTTTCACGGCAACGTACATCAGCAGACCCTCACGTCAGTGGTGCGTGGCAACGCCATCATGTTTTCGCCACAGGTAAAAATCAGATCGATGCCCTGCGGGAAGCTGTGCGGGCGCTCGCGCAGATACTGCAGCACGCCTTCCGGCAGCTGCGGTGCAATCGCCCGCGTTTCCAGCAGGCCGGGACCGCTGAGGCGCAGCGTCAGCCCGCCGTTCAGGCTCGGCACTTCAATAATTACCGTGGTGCTTTTCTCCGGCGAAACGTTATTCCCTGCCGAAAACTGCCCAATGGCGGTATCAGATTTGGCATGCAGCAGCGCAAACGGCGCGTCGGTCTGTTCGGTAACCGGCGCGCCGGTGTGGAAGCGCAGATTGGTCAGCAGCGCCTCGTCATTCAGGGTGCTGTCGAGGTAAACCGGCGTTTCACGGTCAACCAGCGTCATCAGCACCGCGGTGGCGGCGGAAGATACCCGTCCCCAGGCCGGCAGCTGCGGCAACGACACCATCACGCCCGGCTCGCTCATGGCTTTCAGGATGCGGCGAAATGCCCGCTGGGAATCGGCAACCGGATGGGTAAAGCTGGCAAGTAAGGTCATTAATTATCTCCCCGGACAAGGGTAAAGAAGTCGACGCGGCTGCTGGCGATTTCGCGGGCACGCTGGGTCAGAAGCTCCTGGCGGGCGGCGGCCAGAGGCGCGATGATTTGCTGCTGGATCCGTTCGGCACTGCTGCTTTGTTGCAACAGGGCATCCAGTACCGCACACAGTTCGGCATGCGCTTTATTACGGCCAATCACGTAGCTGTAACCACATACGCCGTCATCCAGGCGCACCACGGCGCGGGTGACGGTGGTATCGCCCACAATAAAGCGGCGTCCGGTGCCGCCCATTCTGGCCTGCAGGCGGGTCAGACCGGTTTCCGGCACCCTGAGTTGTTCATAATGCGGATGAAGATTCAGCGGCTGCCAGTGCGCCAGCAGCTGTGCGGGCTGACAGTGAGCCAGCACCGACAGCCAGCGCTGTCTTGCCTTAATCGGATCCATTTAATGCTCCAGCGTCAGTTCAATCATATCGGCGCGCGTCAGGCTGACGGAGTATTCCGCCAGTTGCTGCTCGCCGGTGGTGTTAAGCGTGCGGACGCACAGCAAAGGCGAGTGCAGCGCGACTTCCAGCAGCTTGCTCTCCTTAGCCTGGGCGCGGCGTGCGGTAATGCGGGTCTGCTTGCGCGACAACGCCAGCGACAGGTTCTGTTGCATATAGTCATGCAGCGATCCGCTGTTGAACTGCTGCAGGCTCGGCCACCAGCGCAGGTCGGGAAGATAGTGATTAATCACGCATACCGGCACGCCGTTCACCCGACGCAGCGTGCGCAGATGGATCACCGTGTCGCCCTCAACCAGGCCGAGTGCCGTGGCGATTTCCGCATTGCAGGGACGCAGCACCGCCAGCAGACGTTCGCTGGTGGGATGGCTGCCTTGCTCCAGCAGGTTCTGGCTGAAGCGCGCCTGCGAATGCAGCGGATAGTTGTACGGGCGCATCAGCACCAGGATGCCAACGCCCTGCCGCCGTTGAACCAGGCCTTTATTGACCAGCTCATCCACCGCGCGGCGCAGCGTATGGCGATTGACGGCATAGCGCTCCGCCAGCTGTTTTTCGGAAGGCAGGTATTCCCCGCAGCGGTAGGTGTTGCTGAGTTCCGTTTCGAGCTGGGCGGCAATCGCCTGATATACAGTGGTCGGATGTCTGGACAGGTTCAGCATGGAAAAATCCTCAATCACGGGGAGGAGGCGGTGTCGCGAGACGGCAATGCTCTGGCGACCTGACTTTTTCAATGCAGGTATGTTGCGTGCGCAATGTGACAGCGGGGTTAAGGCTAAGTGTCGGCCAGATGAATTTGGCTGTTGGGGGGCCTTCGCCCTGATGGTCTATGATGAAATTAATATTTCATTTTAAAACTTTTTGGAAACCATGAGAGAGGTGATGATGAAAGTCTGCTTACTGGCGGCATTATGGCAGGATTGACCAGCGCTCCGCTGTTGGCGCAGCCACCGCAAGATATGCTGATTAAGAATGGCTATGTGATGCCGCTTAAGCCCGGCAGCGCAGATCGGCCGGAGAGTGACATTCTGATCTACCAGAACCGAATTGCCCAAATAGGCAAGGATCTGCCCACGGCAGGACGTCGGGTGATTGATGCGCGTGGCAAGTATGTCCTGCCCGGCTTTGTGGATACCCATTCCCATCTGTGGGTCACTACGATGCGCGGGCAGTTTCGCAATCAGGACGGCAAATTTTTCCCGGTAAGCAACCAGCTTGGCGCGCGCATGCAGCCGGCGGATACCTATACCGCCATGTACACCGGTGCGGCTGAGCTGCTGTCCGGCGGGATCACCAGCATCGGCGACTTTTTCGATAACATTAAGGGCCCGCAATGGGGCGATGCAGAGGCAATGTTTAACGCGCTGATTGACCGTCACTACCTCAATCCGTCGGTCACCGTGGTGCATGCCACCGATGCCTCGCCCTCGCAGCTTGCCGAACTGGAAAAAGCCGGCGGCAGCCTGGTGTTGTCCCCAATCAGCGAACAACGGGTTGGCTACGGGCTTACCCGGATTGACCATTTCTCGGCTATAACGCGTAAAGGACTGGGTATTGACGGCAATGCACTGGCAGGCAGCGGCGATCTGTTTGCCACCCTTCGGCTGGCGGCGCTGACCGAAAGTGGTGCCACGCAGGATGAAACGCGGCCCAATTTCCGCAAGCTGTGAGAAATGGCCACCTGGCATGGTGCGGATACGCTTGGCCTGTCGGCGAAAACGGGTTTGTGGAACAGGGTAAACGCGCGGATATTCAGATCATCGATCCTGACGCGCTGAATATGAGTGGCTTTGGCGGTGGCGATCCGGCGGCGTTAATTGCCTATTCCGCCCGACCGGAAAATGTCAAAACGGTTATCGTCGATGGCAAAATTGTTAAACAGAATGGCGTGATGCAACAGAAAGATATTAATACGCTGGTCAGTGAGGCGAATAACTCGGCTAAAGGATTACTCAGCAGGAAGGAATAAAGAAAGAGTTGGGACAAGACGGGCGAAAGGCCCGCTATTCACACGTATTATGCAATGAAAACTGGATTCTAATTATTTTTGCTAGGCGCCTCGAAGAAAATATATAACCTTCCAACTCTGGCTTTTTTTACCGTGTTTTGGTATTGACGCCTATATATCCATACAGGAGAATAGTTTCTGTTACGCACAACCCCTTATTTCCGCGTAACAAAAAGCAACGCCCCGAAAGTGCTTGGAACCACAATCAGGGCGTCTGACCACAAACGTTAAGGACCAACGAATATGGCTAACGCGAATAGTAACACAGACGTTCGACATGATTTCACTTCCACACCGTCTATCTTTGATCTTGAAATCACCGCTCTGCTGGAATTACCGGTAAGTCCTGCGCTGGATCTGTTCCAGATATTGGATCGGTGCCAATGCTACGTCGACGCATTAATTGAGAATGACAGTACCACCGAACGCATGGCGCTCTGTGGCCGTTTGTTCGCCGGGCTGGAAGTGCTGAAGCTGATATTGGAGCAGCCCTTGCCGGATTATCTGGTTGCGCAGTTAACGGTCGATGAAGGTCAGCCCTGCGGCGCTGTCAATCCGCTGACGGCCGATTCGGATACGCTCTGCGGATATTGTTCGGCCCTGACGCTGGTGTTGCTTAGCCAGCAGCAGCCGACGGATCTGTCAGACCAGCTGATCGAAATGCTCTACGATATGCTGCACGTGCTGGCTGACGATCTTAAGGCCCCGCGCTTTATCCGCACCCGTCATGGCTTAGCCATGATTGACGGCGAAGCGCTGTTGCAGGTTCACTAAGCCACTGTCATTCAGCCCGAGAAATCGGGCTGTTCTCAAGAATGAGTGGAAACTGGCGCATTACTTTTGAATTTAAAGATGGAGACGCCTGAAATGGCCATCAAGTTGGCGGCAGTTCTGGGTAGTACGCCGGAAATGTGGCTGAGAATTCAGGCTACTTACAGCCTGGAAAAAGCCGAAAAGAATGTCGATTTAAGCAAACTGAATACCTCTTACAAGCCACAGCCCTTAAATAGCTGAAGGTAATCGCGACATTTTACAGACTCGTTCAGGGCGCCATATTGACGAAAATATAACGCCCCGGCGGGTTAAATGACCTGCCTGCCGCTGGCCTGCATCACCCTTCCGCTTAACCCAACTTCTGCTGCCAGTGAATCCCTGAGGTGCTGTTGATAGGCATCCAGCAGTTGCCGCTGTTTTCTCAGCGACTCTGTAAAGGCGCGGATTTCATTGACCGTCCGTCCAGCCGCTAATGACTCCATCGCGCCGCCGGGTTCCGGCGTAAGAAAGAAGGTCGACACGTCGAGCTGCAGGGAAAGGATATGAATTTGCCACGCCAGCCATTCATCCGGGAAATGCTCGCTCAGCAGGAATTCACATCTGCCGATCTTCTCATCGGATAATTTCACCGGGCTCTCATCCACCCGCTTCAGCCAGTGCTGCAGTTCAGCGGCGTTTACCAGCCCTTGCGACGTGACTGGTGGGCAACGAGACTCAAGCGTGACAATCAACGCATCAATGTAGCCGATCACGCCCTTCAGTATTTGCCTGCACTCCGTGGTCATGCTTTCGACTTCGGCCACACGCCGTTCACTTTCGCTGATACCTGGACGGCGTATAGCAAAACTCACGCTGAACAGAATTGCCATTACCACTGCCGTAAGAATTAACAGATCCTGCGTAGTCATAAAATTTTCCTTATTCACGCTCTGTCGGAGACAGAACACTGTAGACCCGCTGATAGTGTCTGTTTCAGAGAACAGACTGACTTTATAAAAATAGATGAAGATGCGGAATCGGATATTGCGGCAGGAAAATATTTTTGCGGGACGTGGCAGTAACGGTGAATTGCAACAGGGGCCTTACTCATGCGGCGTCTTACAAAGCGCGCCAGCCGGATGAGAAGACCGTTAAGAAAACTATATCAAATGAAGACGTTAAGATTAATCGGCAGTCTCAGAGCCGGTGCACAGGCGGCAATAATCCGCAGCGGGGACACGTTGTCTGGCCACCATCAGTGCCTGATGATCGGTATAGAGGGTGCCGAGGAAAATTCGGGTTTTGGGCATAATCCTTTCACAGTTTCTGCGGTGAATTTCCCACTGTGATAAGTCCCCGGAACTGGCATAGTAATATTTGGCTGTGTACATAAAATCATCCCTTTAAAAGAGTCTGAATTATACTGAATCCGCCCCACTTTCTTTCAGGCATAAAATGGCATTTAGTTTGCAACTTAGGCAACACACTGAAATTGCTAGCAATTTAGTTTCTTTGCGGAACTACCTGTTTCTGGGAAAATTCGCCAGCCTGCGCAATTCACTCCATAACGGGCGATTAAATGAGCAATAACAATGCGCAGAATATTCTTAAAACATCGGCTTAATAGGTTTTATTAACCCTTGCCTGATAATAATCACCAACGTCATTAAACAGGTTTCAGGATAAAAAATGGCTAAAAATCATCACCCTGCAAACCTGTAATAAAGTTCAATATATTTTACCTCTCAATATAACAGGCCGCATAACATTACGTACGTTGGATTTAATTGGCATTGGCTTCTATATTTAAATTGCTTTACTAAGTAATTGGCTTGCAATGTATATTTATCCCGGAGGTAATTTTGTCTATTTCCAATGAAGATGAAACGCATGAACTTATGATTGGCGAAGCTGCAGTAAGCCTTCTCTTCAACCGGAAAGATATAACGACCACTGCCCTGCTTGACGAGCTAAATTTGATGGGTAACGTTGAAGAGGATGATGACCGGTTACTTGCCATCTGGTCTGCTCGCCGCTGGCTGCTGAGCCGCAGGAAAAGCAGCTACCCAGACAATAATCATCAGGACTGGCTGGCAGAGGCCACCGGACAGGCAAATATTCGCCATCCGCACCGTGAAGACGCCATCCGTCTCACGCAGTACCAGGACGAAGACTAGTCCCTGACGGCTGAATCCCGCCCGGCCACCTGGCCGGGCATCCGGAACATTTTCACCCCGTTGTACAACCTGCCTGAGCCCCCTCACTGCGCAAAACGCCCTAAATGCCCTTTGCATAATGCTAGCAACCCTATGAAAAATAAAGGCTAGCACTTTTTGCAAAAAAAACTGAAGTTCTGTTTATCACAATTGCTGTACACATACTGAAAACTTGTATAACTTCAGCGTCATAAAAGCTGCACATATTTTAAACTTAACAGATACAGGACTCTTCATATGCGTCAGCACGGCCAAAATCCTCAGAATGATGCCGATATCAGCCGCTACTTTAGTGAGGCGGCGCTGCCCTCACAGCAGGAGACCCTCGGACAGGTCGTCGTGGAGATCCTTCGCGCAGGCGGAACGTTAAATCGTAAAGCGATCTGCTCAAAGTTGTTAAGACGCCTTGAGCTGGCTTCTGGTGCGGAGCAGGAAAAGCACTACCATGACCTGATTGGCCTGCTGTTTGGCCGCAATGATTAAAATTCAGTGATGAGACCGGCGGAAGCTTTAAGATTTCGGCCGGTTGTTTTAATATCCGCGCGGCGCGCAAGCCGCTGACAGGGAATGATAACAAGAGGTGGCGGTCGCGTAAGACGGTCCCACAGCGTTAATGTCCGGATCGATACGCGTTCTCGTATCGCTGTTTCAGAGAAGTTGTATGCAAAAAGATGATGAAGAACAAAAACTGACAGATATCCTGATTGGCGAAGCGGTGCTGACGCTGCTGCGACAGGATGCGGTAATGAATACGTCGACGCTTATCGACCGACTGCAGGCGATGGCTTCAGGTGAGTATGACACGCTCAGGCAACGCGCTTGCCGACGTGCTATCAGTGAGGTCAGAGCAAGTCGTCAGAGCGATAACGATAGCGTTACCCAGGAAGTTCGTGACCATGAGAACGTCATGCATATGTTTAATAATGACGGTCCGTCGGACGATTCTAAAAAACACTGAATACGACGTTAAAACCCAAAAGCATCTAATCCGGGCGGCTTAAGGCCGTCATTTCTGTGAGGTAACCGCATGAACCAGCAGTCCACCGAAAATGCAATCCTGGCGTATTTTCAAAACGAGGGCGACCTGCTTTCTGATGAAACCGCGGTTATTGGCACCGTCATCCGCGAAGTTGTCGCGATGAAAGGTACGGTTAGCAACAAGGACATCATTCTTAGCCTGATTAACCGGCTGGAATCTACCACTGACGTGACGCAGCTGGATATCTATCGCCAGGCGCTTGAAGTTGTGGTTGGCCGCACGCCAGACGACGTCTGAGCCTGTGCTACTCAGGCGGCTCCGCTGTGGGCCGTCTTGCCTTTTGTTCTCCCCTCCCAGCCTGACCCTTACCTGTCTCCAAACGTGTTCACTTCAGTAAGTTTCTCAGCCATCACAGACCCTAACGGGTTATTAAACGGTGGATGAAATGCGTTTGGGGAATATACCGGCGCACCTCTACAGAGGATACGATCGCGGATTTAATGGAAGCGTTCGAGGATGGCACGGAAAGCCAGCAGATAAACCGATTTAAGCGCTTCATCGTTGGTCTGCTCGCTGTGTTCATGGAGGACCAGAAGTACGCTGTGCTTATTGATGGCTTCGTTGGTGCTGATGAGCTGAGCCACTGCTCTGCCGACCACTGCACAGATGTCTGTTGGATATTCTGAGTCTTTATCGGGCACGTTCACCCCTGAATAGTTCTGGATATGCATACAGTTTATCATCTGAAAAAGCGCAATGCATCTCCGTTAATGCGCCTATCCCCTTGCTGGGTCGTTGAAAAAGCCCAACCCTGCAGGCCATCCGGGCACAGTACTGCACAGATCGCTAACGCTTGAAGTGCAAAAATGTGAGGCAGGACACCGCGGTCGGTTTCAGATTTGGGGAGAGGTCTGGCGGGGAAGCAGCACAGCCCGGACGGGCTGCGCCACCTGGTGATATTATTTAGACTGTTGCTGCTGTTGCTGCTGCTGCTGCTGCTTGTCAGCCTCTTTGTCTTTTTTGTTCGCCATATGATGGCCAACGGCACAACCGGCCGCAGCGCCAGCTACGCCATGATGGGCAACATGACCTGCAACGCCACCAACCACAGCACCTTTGATACATCCCTTCGCTTCAGCCTGAGACGTGACAGACAGTAAAAGCCCGGCAATGACAGCAAACGTAGAAAGTTTAAACATTGAGTTGATCCTTTTTAATTAAAATAACGCTTTGCGTCCGGTGAAAGCATAGTTAATACAAATTAAGCCGTTGTTAAATATTGTAAAAATGTGTGCCAGCCGCAGCGCCTATAAGCCAGGACTATGGGCCGGCATGGCGCAGGGAATCAAAACGTCGACGTCAGACGGGTTTTAGCACCACCACCGCATAGCGGCACACTTCATCGGTATCATTTCTGAAGACGCAATCGGCCGGATCGCCCAGCTCCAGACAATCCCCGGCCAGCATCTCAAATACCTTCGCCCCTTCCTCAAACGTCAGTCGGCCTTCCATCACCCATATTAGCTGCCGTCGGGATAGGTATGAGATGACCGGCATTGGCACGGCGGTTTTCGCCGGAAGCTCAACGCTAACCAGGTCTACCGGGATCTGGCCTGCCGAGACGTGGCGACGGATATAACCCGTTTCCGGATCCTGCCAGACAGGCTGGTTTTCATGTCTGACCAGCGTGCCCGAACGCACCTCGGTCAGGGCAATCAGTTGCGACATCGACATATCAAAAGCGCCTGAAAGTCGCGCCAACAGCGTGGCGGTCGGGCTACTTTCGCCGCGTTCAACTTTGTTGATCATTGCCCGTGAGACGCCTGAATTTTCAGCCAAATCGGTCAGTGACCATCCCCGCCTTTCCCTTTCCTGCCGGACTTTTTGGCCAATACGGGCATTCAGACCATCTTCTTTACTGGACATTTCATCTAACATATTAGATAACTACCATAGTGTACGTTTCATCCACATTAGTAAATCCACGCGGGAGTGTCTATCATGCGTATTCGTCCGGCTGCAGAACGCGATGCTGAAATCATTGCGGAAATTTATAACGATGCGGTGCTCAACACCACCGCCATCTGGAATGACAAAACGGTCGATGTGGTGAACCGCATCAAATGGATGAGCGATCGTCACGATGCCGGTTTCCCGGTGATTGTCGCGGTGGATGACGCGGATACCGTGCTGGGATATGCCTCCTTTGGCGACTGGCGTCCCTGGGATGGATACCGGCATACCGTGGAACACTCGGTCTATGTTCACAAGGCCGCGCGAGGAGGCGGGACCGGCACGGTACTGATGCAGGCGCTGATCGGACTGGCGAAAGATCAGGGCAAGCACGTCATGGTCGCCGGTATAGAATCTGAAAACAGTGCCTCGATCGCGCTGCATAAAAAGCTGGGATTCACTGACGCTGGCCGAATGTCAGAAGTCGGCAATAAGTTTGGCCGATGGCTCGACCTGACATTTTTACAGCTGCGTCTGGATAGGCGTGAATCACCCTGAGCGGCCCTGAATCGTTACGCGAAATAGAACCAGGCTGTGGCAATAAGGTCATTTTGGACATGAAAAACAGCCATGCTTTCCAACGGGGTTGGAGACAGGCCATAAATTAATTCGTGGTCGAATACCTTATCGCCTATTACCACCCGTGAGATAAGTTCAGCGCGGAGATCGGGATTGTTGAAGCGATGGTTTACGTAAAACTCGCGTAATGCGTGTTTTCCCTGAGTTGAGGGGCTCTCGGTTGGCATCCGGTAGCCTTTGAACTCATCGGAAAAACACGCCATGAACGCGTCGATATCGTGAGAATTGTACGCTTCAAACTGTGCCTGAACGGGTGACTCTGCCGGCATGCTAACCTCGCTTTCATTTCAAATAACTATGCAAATTATTAGCATATAAATTCACATATTGAAAGCGATAAAGCCAGCGCAAAACGGTCAGGCTGTTCTGAACTTACGGGTAAGCGGCTTTTCTATCTCCACAATCAGGAACATCACAAACCCGATAATCAGGGTGATCACCCAGTAGCGGAATGGCAGTGCCGCTGTGCCAAACAGCACCTGCATAAAGGGCGCATAGATAATCAGTAGCTGCAGGACCAACAGCACCGCACTCACCACCCAAATTCCTTTGTTCAGCAGCAACCCTTTACTCAATGAGAAACCGTTCGAGACGCGACAGTTGAGCATATAGAACCATTGCGCGGTCACCAAAGTTTGCAATAAGACGGTACGAATAAATTCGGCAGAATAGCCGCGCGGTTGCAGCCAGGATTCCAGCACAAAGGCGCTGATGGCAATCATCGATCCAACAAAGATCACCCGCCAGATGGCAAAACCATCCATGACATGCAGCTTCGGATCGCGCGGCGGTCGCCGCATGATGTTCTTCTCGCCTTCTTCAAACGCCAGGCCGAAGGAGAGCGTCGCGGAGGTGGCCATATTCATCCACAGGATCAATACCGGCGTCAGCGGAATTAAATTTCCCGCCAACAGCGCAATAATGATTAATAACCCCTGAGCCAGGTTGGTCGGCATGATAAACAGAATGGTTTTTTTCAGATTGTCGTATACCCGTCGCCCTTCCCTGACTGCGCTGGCAATGGTGGCAAAGTTATCATCCGTCAGCACCATGTCTGCCGCTTCTTTTGTCACCTCGGTCCCTTTAATGCCCATCGCGATGCCGACATCGGCCTGCTTCAACGCCGGGGCGTCATTCACACCGTCTCCGGTCATCCCGACCACTTCTTTTTTGCTCTGCAACGCCTGCACCAGACGGAATTTATCCTCCGGGCTGGTTCGCGCAAAAATGTCGTACGCTTGCGCCGCTTCACTCAGCTGCCGGTCATCCATCACCTTCAGCTCACCGCCGGTAATGGCGACACTGGCATTACTGATACCCAGCATCTGACCGATGCTCATCGCGGTTTGCGGATGGTCACCGGTAATCATCTTGACGCGGATCCCTGCCTGCAGACAATCGCGAATGGCGGTGATGGCTTCCGGTCGCGGCGGATCCATCATTCCGGCGATGCCTAACAGGATCATCCCCTGCTGCAGATCCTGATGCGTTAATTCGCTCTGGCCTGGCGTGGCCGGTTTCCATGCCGCCGCGACCATGCGCAGCCCTTCCTTCGCATACTCTTCTATCTTCGCCTCCCACCAGGCCACGTCGAGCGGCTGCAGTCCGCTTTCCGTTTGCTGCTGCTGGCAATGCCTGAACAACACGTCCGGCGCACCGGTAAGGAGAACGCACTCCTCTTCACCAATCAGGTAGTGGGTCGACATGTATTTATATTGCGAATCGAACGGAATTTTATTGCGCAGTTCGGTGGTAACTGCCGGAAGTTTCCCTTTCGCGGCGAGCACCTTCAGCGCTCCTTCAGTCGGGCCGCCGGTGATTTTCCACAGGCCGCTTTCATCTTTGATCAGCTGGCTGTCATTACACAAATCAATGGTTCGCAGATAACGTTCCAGCAGCGAACCCGGCGTGATGGCGACAGGCGAAGCGTCATCGGCCCGGTGAAATGTGCCCACTGGCTCATAGCTGGCACCATCGACGCGGTAGATTTGATCGGCGGTAATAATGGCTTTTACCGTCATCTCATTCATGGTCAGGGTGCCGGTCTTATCCGAGCAGATAACGGTCATCGCCCCGAGCGTTTCAACCGTTGGCAGTTTGCGGATTATCGCCTTCTGCCTGGCCATGGTTTGCACGCCCAGCGAAAGAATGATCGAGATGATTGCAGGTAGCCCTTCCGGGACCGAGGCCACGGCGAGGCTGATCAGTGAAAGCATCAGCTCAGAGAGCGCCATATCGCGGAACAGCAAACTGAAGACAAACAGCGCGGCCATCATCGCCAGAATGATCAGGAAAATGGCTTTGCCCAGCTTGTCCATCTGCACCAGCAACGGGGTTCGCTGGGGTTCTATATCGGACATCATCTGGTTGATGTGCCCCAATTCGGTGGCACCGCCGGTCGCCACCACCAGCCCTTTCCCTCCGCCAGAACTGACGGTGGTGCCGGAAAACAGCAGATTCGTCCGGTCGCCCAGCGGCAGGTCGCCGGTCAGCGCGTCGGTTCCCTTTTCCACCACGGTGGATTCCCCGGTCAGGATCGCTTCTTCAACACGCAGGTTATGGGCTTCGATTACCCGCAGATCGGCCGGGATGCGGTCCCCGGCGCGGATAACCACCACATCGCCCGGGACCAGTGCGGTGGTGGGGAGCGTTTCGTGATTGCCGCCGCGGATCACCACCGTTTCACTGGAGAGCATGTTACGGATACTTTGCAGCGATTTTTCCGCGTTACTTTCCTGGATATGACCGATCAGCGCATTGATCACCGCCACGCCGAGGATAACCAGAGTATCAATCCAGTGTCCCATCACCGCAGTAAGCAGGGCAGCAGCCAGCAAGACGTAGATTAAAACATCGTTGAAGTGGGCCAGAAAGCGCAGCCAAACAGGTTTACCGGGTTTTTGCGGAAGGGCATTTTCCCCGTATTGTTTTAACCGCTCTGACGCTTCAGAGCTGCTTATCCCATCGGGTGAACTGCGGGTACTGACCAGCGTTTCATCAACAGAAAGCTGATAGTACGCACTCTCCGGTTTAGCTGTTTTCATCGCTTTCTCCTCAAGTCCTGTTTCGGAAATCAAGGCGGTGATATCCGTTTATTAACAGATCGGCATTTACGCAAAGCTAAAGGCCTCTGGCCGTGAACAGGTTCGCATCAGATGACGATATATGTCATTAATGGCTACACACAGGAAGCTGATTAGTGAAAAACCTTAATGCTTCACAGATAATTCGGGAAATAAACGCTTTAAACGTAGCACAGCGAAAATAATTTCACTCATTTCGCCATATTGGGCATTCGCCCGATCCTAAATCTCTACCCCTTCACGCCGCCTCAATGAGCAAAATATAAATTCCAGATAAAATTCATAAGGCTGCCAATATTCGCCCTAACGATTAATTAAAATCAACACCGTGTATTACACTGCAATAGCAGACTTTACCGCTGGATTTTTAATCTTTTCAGGATTTATGTATCGTTAATTGCATCGAAAATATTACAAACTACAAATCTTTACTTTTTTGATTTACCCACCTAGTCTCATCTCAGACCCTTCAGGCTTATTAGCCGCACTCATCTTTTTCGCTATGCCGTAATTTTCATATAGCCATGATTAATGGAGGTAATGATGTATGGCTTAAGCCTGTTCCGCCTCAGCCTGTATGTTATCTTTGCGATCATCACCTGCTCGGCCGTAGGACTATTCACTTTCGTGATGGTTTCGATGCTTGGCAATTAAATAATCCGACGCGTTTGCGATTAAATCGTTGTTGCTGAGGGTGAAACAGTGACTAAATATTTTTCCGTGGTTGCCATTATTATTTTCATAACAACCGCTTGCGATCAAAAAAAACCGCAGCCTGCCCCACTGCCACGCATGGTTAAAGTCGTCGAGGTTATTGCGTCCGGCGAAACACAACAACGTCTCTTCCCGGCGCGGATCGAGTCTGGCGACTCGACCGAACTGTCGTTTAAACGCGCCGGGCAGATTGAATCACTCGACCTTCGTCAGGGGGCTCGCGTTGAGCAGGGCCAGACACTTGCGAGGCTGACCGCGCGTGAAGCGCAGCAGCGCGTCAATGAACGGCAAACTGCCGCAACCCTTGCTCAGCGCCAGTTTGCCCGTTACCAAACGCTTTCTGGCCGACAGGCGGTTTCCCAGGCGGATATGGATATTCAGCGTGCAAACCGGGATGCGGCGAATGCCGCGTTGCAGATCGCCCGCGAAGAGTTAGGTCAGATGACGCTGACCGCGCCGTTTAGCGGGGTGGCAGCCATGGTTAACGTGCGTAACCATCAGGTCGTCGCTGCGGGTCAGGTGGTGGCTATTCTGACCCGCAGCGACCTGCTCGACGTGGTGTTTAACGTTCCTGAAAACCTGTTTACCGCGCTGGATATGCGCAATATGACTTATCGCCCGCGGGTGCGCATCAATAGCCTGCCCGACCGGGAATATCAGGCCGATTATAAGGAACACACCGGCAGCAGCAGCGGCTCCCTGACCTGGCAAGTTATTTTGACGATGCCGCGCCCCGCTGATTTCCCTGCCGTGGGCGGCGTCAGTGGCACGGTCACCATTAATCTCTCCAATCTGCCGGCCAACGTCGGTCACACATCGTTAGTGGTGCCGGTCGAAGCGGTCTTCAATCCGGATAACAGCCAGCGTAATGATGCCCATGTCTGGGTGGTACAGGAAGCCGATAGCCAGCTGGTGCTGGAAGATCGTAAAGTCAGCGTCGGTGAGGTTACCACTCAGGGCGTGGCGATCACCGCCGGACTCCATGCGGGAGAACGCGTGGTCGCCGCCGGGGTAAATGAGTTGCATGCCCGCCAGCCGGTGCGTATCTGGACGCGTGAGCGGGGGCTGTAATGGATCTCTCCCGGCAGTTTATCGACAACCCCATTCGCGTCTGGCTGGCCATTTTGTTATTGGGCATTGGCGGTATTTTCGCCCTGCTCAATATTGGCCGCCTTGAGGATCCCGCCTTTACCATTAAAACCGCGGTTGTCCTGACGCAATATCCCGGTGCCTCCGCTCAGCAGGTGGAAGAGGAAGTCACCTTGCCGCTGGAGAATGCGCTACAGCAGCTGCCCTATCTGGACAATGTCAGTTCGATCTCCTCCAACGGCCTGTCGCAAATTACGGTGAATATCGCCTCGCGCTACCACTCGAATGAATTGCCTCAAATCTGGGATGAAATGCGCCGCCGGGTCGGTGATGCATCGCGCTTCTTTCCTTCCGGCGTCGCCCCGCCTTTTGTGAATGATGATTTTGGCGACGTGTTTGGTTTTTTCTTTGCCATTTCTGGCGACAGCTTCAGTAATCCGGAGCTGGTCCAGTACGCCGAACAGTTACGCCGCGAGCTGGTGCTGGTGCCGGGGGTGGGCAAAGTGGCGATTGGCGGAGCGATCCCGCAGCAAATTAATGTCGACGTTTCCCTGACGATGATGGCCGCACGCGGCATCACCCTCACTCAGCTTTCGGGCGTGCTCAGCCGTCTGAATGTGGTCTCCAGCGCAGGGGAAATCACCTCCGGGACGGAAAGCATTCGCCTGCATCCGACCGGCGAGTTTCAGAATATCGACGAACTGGGCGAGTTGCTGGTCAGTCCGGTTGGTGCGCCGGCTACCACCCGATTGCGCGATATCGCCACGCTGTCGCGCGGACTCAGTGAATCGTCCTCCAGCATTTATCACAATAACGGACGCCAGGCGGTGACCATGGGGGTGTCGTTTATCCCCGGCGTCAACGTCATCGATGTGGGTAAAGCGCTGGAAGCCCGGCTGCAGCAAATGTCTGCGGAAAAACCGGCGGGCATTCAGCTGAACGTGTTTTATGACCAGGCGGCGGAAGTAGCGCATTCAGTTAATGGCTTCATTACCAATTTCCTGATGGCGCTGGCGATTGTGGTCGGCGTGCTGCTAATTTTTATGGGCGTGCGCAGTGGCATTATCATCGCGCTTTCACTGGCGCTTAATGTGCTCGGCACGCTGCTGATCATGTACCTGTGCGGCATTGAGTTGCAGCGTATCTCACTGGGCGCGCTGATCATCGCCCTCAGCATGCTGGTCGATAATGCCATTGTCATTGTCGAAGGGGTGCTGCTCGCCCGCCAGCAAAATACGTCCCTCGCATCGACCCTGAATTTCGTTATCCGCCGCACGGCTTTCCCGCTGTTGGGCGCCACCATTATCGCCATTCTGGCTTTTGCCCCTATCGGGTTATCGCAGGATTCCACCGGCGAATACTGCAAATCGCTGTTCCAGGTGCTGCTGATTTCCCTGCTGCTGAGCTGGGTTTCTGCCCTGACCATTACGCCAGTGCTGATCAAATGGTGGTTGTTTAGCGCGAAGGGGACGGCAAAAGCATCAGCAGAGGTTACTCCCCACACTGGCGGTTTTTACCGTCTTTATCAGCGCGCCCTGCGCGCCCTGGTAACGCAAAAAACGCTCACGCTGTCGCTGATGGTGGTGCTGCTGGCGGGCGCGGTTTGGGGATTCGGTTCCGTACGGCAAAACTTCTTTCCTTCGGCGAACACGCCCATTTTCTTTGTCGATCTGTGGATGCCCTACGGCACTGACATCATCGCGACTGAGAACATCACCGGCGATATTGAAAAATCGATCGCCGGACAAAAAGGCGTGATCTCAACGGTGACCACCATTGGTCAGGGCAGTATGCGCTTTATCCTTACCTACAATGGGCAGCGTCAGTACAGCAACTACGCGCAGATTATGGTGCGCATGGACGATCAACGCAGCATTGCCGGCCTGTCGCGGCGTATTGATGCCTATATCTCCCAACAGTATCCGCAGGTCAATGCCAGCACCAAACGGGTGATGTTTGGTCCGTCGGGTGGCAGCGCCATTGAAGTGCGAATCAAAGGCACCGATCCCGACAAAATGCGCCTGATTGCCAGCCAGGTGAGCGACGTTCTGGCCAATGACCCGGCAACCGACAGCGTGCGCAATGACTGGCAAAACCGCAGCAAAGTTATTCGCCCGCAATATAATCCGGCGCTCGGGCGCGAGCTGGGCGTAGATAAACAGGAAATTGATAGCGCGCTGCAGATGAATTTCTCCGGCAGTCGCGTCGGGTTGTATCGTGAAGGGGCCGATCTGCTGCCGGTGATTGTCCGTCCGCCCACTCGCGAACGGCAGGACGCGAACCATCTCAACAATGTACTGGTCTGGAGCCAAAGCCAGCAGCACTATATTCCGCTCAGTAACGTGGTTAGCGCGTTCAGGCTTGAATGGGAAGATCCGCTGATTTTACGGCGCGATCGCAGCCGGGTGCTCACCGTCCAGACCGATCCGAATCCGCTCAGTCAGGACACGTCCGGTGATATCCTGGCGCGCGTGAAGCCGAAAATCGATCGCATCGCGCTGCCGCAGGGCTACCAGATTGAATGGGGTGGCGATGCCGAAAGTTCCAGTGAAGCGCAGCAAGGGGTGTTTACCTCATTGCCGCTGGGTTATCTGGTGATGTTCGTGATTACCGTGCTGATGTTCAGTTCGTTGAAAAACGCCATTGCTATCTGGCTGACGGTGCCGCTGGCGCTGATCGGCGTGACGCCGGGATTCTTAATCACCGGTATCCCGTTCGGCTTTATGGCCTTAATCGGCCTGCTCAGCCTGAGCGGGATGTTGATCCGCAACGGCATTGTGCTTATCGACGAGATTGAACAGCAGAAGCACGTAAAAGTGCAGGAGGAGGCGATTATCAGCGCGGCCACCTCGCGTCTGCGCCCAATATTGCTGACGGCCTTCACCACCGTGCTCGGGCTGGCTCCGCTGCTGCGCGATGTCTTTTTCCAGAGCATGGCGGTGGTGATTATGTTTGGTCTGGGCTTCGCGACCATACTGACCCTGTTGGTACTGCCGGTGATTTACGCCTGCTTCCATCGCCAGACGGCCACGAACGCCCCATGAATATCACCGGGCTGAACGTGATTAAAACGCTGGGATGTATGACGGCGGTGACCTTTTTTACCCTGTATAATACCTGGGACCGTTACGATTATGATTACCACTGGATCCTGCCCTTTCTGACCTTTATTTCCACCATCGCTACCCCGTTATTTTTTGTTGTTGCCGGCATTATGGATGCGCAATCAAAGCAGGATTTGCGCTGGCAGCTTGGCAAGATCAGAAATGTGGTGATCGTATTTCTTTTCTGGATGTCAGTTTACTATTTGTGGGAGCCCTACCAGCGTGGTTACCTTATTCAGCCGTGGTTTATCTGCTCTTTTATCCTGATTTACAGTTTCCACCCGCTGTTAAACTGGCTCAGCCAGCACCGGTTAGTATTCCTGGCGCTGGTGATGACGCTGCTGCTGTTTTCGTATGGCTATGACCTGATGTATGTTCTGACGCCTGAGCAGCCCTTCTTCAGTCTTGAACCGCAATACCGGCTCTGGACCTGGCTGCTGTTTTATTTAACCGGTCAGCTATTGTGCGATCCGTTCATTGCCGACTGGATGGAACGTAAAAAGGTGGCGCGTGGCGCGGCAATCGCCCTGCCCTTTGTTTACCTCTTTACCTGGTTCTACGAGCAGCATTTTTTCTTTGCCTTATTTAAAGCCGACCGCAATGCCTTTATTCTCACCGGCTCACAAATTTATCTGCTGGTGGTGGCACTGGTCATCGCCGCCAGTCAGGTGCGTTTTCAGCGTAATGCCGCGGTAAAAGAATCCTTTCTGGCGGCAATCAGCAAAACCATGACCGGGGTATATATCCTGCATTACTCCGTATTCCATCTGTTAAGCGTGCTTATTCCGATTACCTCACTGGCCACCAAACTGCTGCTTATGGTGGTGACCTTTATCGCCTCGGTCCTGCTGTCGAGGTTAATGCTCTCTATCGCGTGGGTTAAAAACGTCATCACGCTGTAAGTTCAGAAGCCATAACGCAGCCAGGCGAAAAGCACGTTGCCATTGTTATAGGTGCCGGGAATGTAGGTAAATTGCAGGGTTAACCGTTTATAGCCGGCGGAGAAAAGCGGAAGAATCAGCGGCAGCGGAACATAATTGGCGAAATCATCGCGCGCGGTGATCCCGGCGGTTAAACCTAAACCCAGGCGAAAATCGTGCTGCTGATCCAAATACCAGCCTTTTTCCCAGCCGTAACCCACCATCGGCTGCCACTTATTATGGGAATCCTTAAACGCCATGGCATAGAGCGCACTCCAGTTACCTTCTGCGGTATAGCGCGATACGCCGATGCCGCCGCCCCAGGGCGTTTCGTTATAGTTGTCGGTTTTGTCTTTGTCGTAAGCAAACCGGGCGTGCCAGCTGATAAAAGGCAAATAGAGGTCGTAGTATTCAGGCTGTTCCCATGTCTGGGAAACATCATCTTTCAACCATTCCCAGCCGTCGCTGACGCTATTACTGGCGAAGGCGGGATCGATAAATAACACCAGGCACACAGACAACGCCACAGTAAGACTGCGCATAGTTTTTCCTCTGTTAAATTAACTGATGCTTAAACAGGTGTAACGCGAGAGTTGACCGTCCGTGAGCCGCTGGTAAGTATTATAGTTGTTTATCCGGGGCGGCATTTACTGGCCTGCCCTGTTCCATTTGTGTCGAGGAGAATGGGTAGCGATGTTCACAGGTTGGTTAGGCTCTTTCACGCCCTTTGCCCGGGGATTATTTCTGCTGGCTTGCCTGACGCTGGTATTAATTGGCTTGCATCTTGCCGCACCGCTGATCAATCAGGTGCTGCTGGCGCTGTTTCTGGCAATCATGCTGGATCCGCTTATTAGCCGCCTCGAAAAGCGCCGCGTACCGCGTATTATCTCCTCCCTGCTGGTGATTATGATCCTGTTGTTGCTGATCGTGATTATCATTATGTCACTGAGTGCCGCCACGCCAGATTTGCTGCAGCTCAGCCGCCAGATGCCTGCGCTGGTGGCGGAAAGGTTACAAACGCTGGCGCATTTGCCTGGCCAGATGGGCATTGTCTTTACCTACGAAGAAATGCTGAATTTGATTGATGGCAGCGCCATTGTGCGTTTTATCGCTACCCAGCTTTCGCTGATCCCCGGCATGCTTTCATGGTGGCTGATGGTCTTTCTGATGCTGCTGTTTATGCTGTATGAGCTGCCGATGTTTACAACCTTCCTGCGCGCCAAAAAACGTCATTCGCGCCTGTTTACCGCGCTGGAAGAAAGCATTCAAAGCGTGATTGTTTACGCGCAGGTGAAAACCCTGACCGGCCTGCTCGGCGGAATGATTGTCTGGGCAGCTGCCCATTTGCTGGGGTTGAAGCTAGCCTTCCTGTGGGGCCTGCTGATGTTTATCTTCAACTACGTGCCGGTCCTCGGCTCGTTTCTCGCCGCCATCCCGCCGGTGGTGCAGATCTTTATCCTGTCCGATACGCAAACCAGCCTGCTTACCGTGGGATTCTTTGTGGTGTTGAATCTGTTTTTGAGTTCCGTCCTGGAGCCGCTGATGCTCGGCAGGCGGCTGAATTTGTCACTCACCGTTCAACTGCTGTCATTTTTATTCTGGCAGTCGTTGCTTGGGATCACCGGCGCGATTCTGGCGATCCCCCTGACCTTTTTGCTGACCCGAGTCTGGCTGGCGTTGCGACAATCGCCTGACAGCGCCTGATTGCCGGAGCGTAATGGCGTCCTTGGCTGGCGGCTTCTGACCCGGCGTTCAGGTCTAGTCCCTGCCCCGACAGTTATTCAGAGTGACGGCCGATCCTTCGGTTTCTCCATCCCCGAATCGGTCAGCGTTGCTCTCACCTGCGGCAGGCTTTGCGGATAATTCTGCTGCACAAACTCAATCATTCTTTCCCGCACGTAGCAGCGTAGATCGAAGGCCGTGGGGGAATTCTGTGCGGTCATCAACATTCTGATGGTCATGGTTTTGTCGGTGGTATCGGTCACCTGCAGCACCTTGGTTTCCTGATCCCAGAGTTTGGTTTCGCCGAGGATTTTATCAAAATGCTGACGCAGCGGCTCTAAGGGCATGGAATAGTCGAGATACAGAAACACCGAGCCTAATATCTGGGCGTTATTACGCGTCCAGTTCTGGAAGGGATTTTCGGTAAAGTAGGTAATCGGCAGCACCAGGCGGCGCAAATCCCAGATGCGCACCACCACATAGGTCAGGTTTATCTCCTCAATCCAGCCCCATTCATTTTCAACCACCACCGCATCATCAATTTTTATCGGTTGGGTGAAGGCGATCTGAATGCCGGCAAACAGATTGATCAGCGACTTTTGCAGAGCAAAACCAATGATGATACCCGCGACCCCGGCACCGGCCAGGATGGTGGTGCCGAATTTTCGCACGGCAGGGAAACTGAGCAAAATCAGGGTCAGACAGAATGACACCAGCAGGACCATCGCGACTTTTTTGACATACATAATCTGCGTACGAATTTTACGGGCACGAAGATTATTCGAAAGATTAATGTCGTAGCGGATAAAAAGCATGTCCTGCGCCACGTTGGTCAGTCGAATCAAAATGGAGCAAAAAGACAGGATAATAAAGACGTTAAGGGTGGAGGTGATAAAGCCCAGAGATTCCGGCTGGATGGTTATGTAATTCACCCCGACGTTGATCATCAGCAGGGGAATAAACAGAAACATCGATCCACGAAGATGCTTTTCCAGTGATTTGAACAGCTTCCGGTCGCGGCTTTGCCAGTAGCGGATGAACCGGAGAAGGATAAAGCGGGCCAGAAATCCCAGCGCGAGTGAAAGAATGACGAGCAATACCGCAGGCACCCAAACTGGCGCACCAGATAACTCACCGAAAATCGTTAGCATTCAGTTCCCTTACCCTGTGAAAAAATGTCGTGAACGGGCTTTTCAAAAAAAGCCAAAAGTAACCGATAATTTAAGGGTAGCATAAATGCAAATCACTGAAATTTAAGATGACGTTTAATCGGATTAGTCCACCAGCGGGGTGTCCATACTGAGAACACGCGGGCTTACTCCGCCCGGCTCTTGTGAGGTGTAAATGCTGATAGCACAGGTAAAGATATCCATGCCGCACCGGATAACGATCGTCTGACACGCGTTGAGCGGGTGCTGTCGTGGCTTAAGCAGGTTTCGCCATGACGCAGGCGTGCTGCGCCTGATGGGGCTGGCCATTTCTTCCGGGCACCTTTACCGACCTGTCGCAGGCATATTTACGGGCATACCGGCTTATATCTGTGGCTCGGTTTGTACGGCTAATCCAGCAGTGCGGGCATTTTTAGAATTTAAGCGGGAAAGCTTCTCGCTTTACTGCGATTTATTAAAATTCTCAATAAGTAAACACAGTGAAGTCCGCGCCATCATGAGAAAAAGTCCCCGATGGGGTCATGCCCATTTTTTTATGCGCTTCAATCGATGGGCCATTATCATCCCGAATAAACAGGGTACCCTGACGGTTGGGAAGCTGACGGCGCAATTCAGCAAACATCCTACCTGCCAGTCCCTTTCCCCTTTGGTCGATTCTGACGCAAACCGGGCCGTAGAGATAGGCGTCATTGTCACCGGTAAAGGCTTTCAATAGCGATTTCACTACCGGAATATCCGCATTCCTTTTCAGGTCCGCCGCCAGCAAAAAACCAACTATCTCACCCTTCTTTTTGGCAATAATTAACGGCATCTCCTCGATCATTAGCGCTAATTTTTCTTCGGATAACGCCGCTGAAAGCGAACCACCGTTGCTGGCAAGGTTGGCATTCTGGAGGGTCATCACGCCTTCGACGTCATCTTTTGTAGCCACGCTGATATCAAATTCACCACTTTTCATCATCATTTACCCGGAAAAGAACGCATTATTGGTCGGTTATTAAGATAACCCTGGTGAGCTACTTTAAAACAGCCTAATGAGCCTCATTCAAACTGCCAGTAAAGCGGCGTGCCGAAAACCTCAACGTAGTAATCAATCACCGCCCGAACATTTAACGGCGGGTGCCGTACGTTTGGATAGATGGCGGCAACATGCTGCGGTTCGGTTTTAATCGCGCCCTGATATTTTTCCATTACCCGGACCAGCGCCCCTTTTTTCAGGCTGTCACCGATCAGCCAGTCGGGGAACAGCACCATGCCCATCCCGCCAAGCGCGCTGGTCAGTAAGGATTCGGCATTATTGGACGTCAGCAAGCCGTTAACGGGAAAATGCGTCCAGCGGCTTCCGGGTTTTCTGAATAACCAGCGATTGGGGCCAGAGGAGCCGCGGTACACCAGGCATTTATGCTCACTCAGTTCTGCAGGCGATACCGGCTGTCCGTGCTTTTCTACATACTCCGGCGAGGCAACCAGATGATAATGCTGGGTGCCAAACACCCGCGCATGGAAAGAGGAATCGGTCAGGGTGCCAATCCTGAAAATCACATCCGCCGCATCCCGGTGCGGATCGATATAGTCATCGGTCTGGGTCAGCTCAATCTGCAGGCGCGGATAGCGGTTCGACAGTTCTGTCAGCCAGGGCGCGATATGACGCTGGCCGAAAAAGACCGGCGCATTAATCCTGATCAGGCCGGAAGGTTCCAGCGAACGATCCAGCATCTCGGTGCGGGCTTCGCTCAGCTGCTCGGTCATCGCCCGGGCATAGTCAATGAACAGCCTTCCCGCTTCGGTGGGGATCACCGCGCGGGTATTGCGATAAAAAAGCTGCTGCCCCAGCGTGTCCTCAAGTTGCAGGATCACCCGTGAAATCATCGATGCAGAGACCCCTTCCCGCCTGGCGACAGCCGAAAAACTTTGCTCATCGAACACGCCGATAAAAAAGAGCAGCGTGCGGAAATTTATCGCCCCTGGATCGTACATTATCCTGATTCCTGCAAAGGTGTTTCCTGAATTATACCGTTTTTCATTATGCCGCGCTGCTATAGGATGCTCCCCCTACACCACTGGAGACTGTTCAATGCCGCTTTTATTTATATTACTCGTCGTCGCGGGCGGGATGGGATTATCCGTTGAGGCCGGCTTATTAGGGCCATTGGGGAGCGAAGTCGGTGACCTGTGGGCCACCTTCAGCATTTTTGGCGTCGGTGCGGCGCTGACCTTCATGTTGATGCTGTTCTTTAGTCCCCGCAACAGCCCGTCATTCTTTACTCAGCCGTCATGGACGCTGGTGGGGGGCATCCTCGGGCCAATCTATGTGGTCATTCTGACGGTTGCCGTGCCCATTATCGGCATTGCGATGACCATGATTGGCATTCTGGCCGGACAGGTGTTCAAAAGCCTGGTGATTGACCATTACGGTCTGTTTGGCACCGCCCACCGTAAAATTGACAGCAAGCGCATTATCGCGCTGATTTTTATTGTTGCGGCATTGTTTCTTGTGGCAAAAGGCTAAGGTGATTTTATGAATATTTTAATGATTATTCTGGCGGTCGTCGGTGGCGCAGTCCTGAGCATGCAGGCGGCGATTGGCGGCAAGCTGGGCAGCAACGTCGGCGTATTTCGCAGCGCGTTTCTGACCTTCTCGATTGGCGCACTGGTCACCGCCCTGCTGATTTTCTTCTTCGAACCTAAACAAGCCCTGACCTTGATGGACGTGCCGAAATGGCAGCTGCTGGGCGCACTCTGTGGCGTTCCGTACATCGTGATTATGGTGCTGGCGGTGCAGCGAATTGGTTCGGCGGTTGCCACGGTGGCGGTGATCTTTGGTCAGCTGGCGATGAGCATGCTGATTGATAACTTTGGCTGGTTAGGCAATGAGGCGATTCACTTCTCGGTGACGCGTCTTGGCGCGGTGGTTTGCCTGGGGATCGCGCTGTTCTTTATTTACTCCAGCAGTAAGAACAAAAGCGCACCGACGGAAAAAAACGTTAAGCAGGCCTCGGCACGCAGCTGAATTCGGGCTGGCTGGCTGGCTGGCTGGCTGGCTGGCTGGCTGACCAACGTTAAACCGGCTGAATGCACATTGGTCGCAAACAAAAAAGGCTCCTTTCGGAGCCTTAGTCAGTCCAGCGCAATCGCTGTTAAACCTACTTAATCTCGGTAATAAAGTTCTCGCGAGCACGGCGGACTTTCTTCAGGTTAACCAGCCAGTCGCCTTCGTCGGAACGGTAGCCCAGCGGTAAAATGATCACGCTGCGCAGATTTTTGGCGCTCAGGCCCAGAATCTCATCCACTGCCGCCGGATCAAATCCTTCCATCGGGGTGGCATCAACCTGCTGTTCAGCGGCGGCAATCAGCGCGGAACCCAGACCAATGTAGGCCTGGCGGGCCGCGGCCTGATAGTTGGCTTCCTGACCGCGTTCCGCCACGATGCCAAGCAGCATCTGACGATAGTTTTCCCAGCCTTCGTTGGTCGAGTTGCGCACGTCATTGGTCAGATCGAACATCATATTGACGCGATCGGCGGTGATGTCGTCCCAGGCAGCGAAGACCAGCAGATGAGAGCAGTCGGTGACCTGCGCCTGATTCCAGCTGACCGCTTTGATTTTTTCGCGAATTTCCGCGTTGGTCACCACCAGTAATTCAAAAGGTTGCAGGCCGCTGGAGGTCGCGGTTAAGCGCACGGCTTCAAGGATATGTTCCAGCGTGTCGGCCGGGATTTTCTTCGCCGGATCGTATTTTTTAGTGGCATAACGCCAGTTAAGCAGCTCGGTGATCTTGGTCATTAATCTTATCCATCGCGATAATGTTGAGTGTGGTGTGCGGCTTACAAGCCTTTGTTTCATGCACAGTCTACCGACATTGCAGGCGGAAGGCGTAGAGCAAATCGAGGCATATTTCCTCAGTCAGCTAACGTACTCAACAACGCCTGCTCCAGCTTATCGGCGGTAATCGTAAACGGCAGATGCTGCAGGCTGTCCGCCGGGAAGCGGATGGATTCAGCCAGCGCTCTGACCCGCGCGTTGCGGTCATCACCGACAAACGGCAGGGTTAGCGGCGTATTAAAGCGCTGTAACAGCCCCATCAACCTGCCGTCCGCCCGATCGCTGTTCTGCTCGATAATCGATTGCACCCGCAGGCTGAAGCCGACCTTTTCGCCGTGCAGCCAGTGATGTACCTCGGGCTGATGGGTCAGGCGGTCGTGGATGACATGGGCAAAGCCCGGCGTGGCCAGCCGATCCTGAATGCTGTTCGCCAGCCCGGCCAGCACGATATTGGCCTCAATCACCTTTTCCAGCGCGGGCGTCACACGCTTTTGCGCATTGTCGGCAACGGCCTGCTCGCCCCACTTCTCAAATGCTGCCACCGCCTGCCAGGCCGAAGAGACTTTCAGATCCAGCGCCAGGCGGTCGGGATTGTGCCGCTGATAAGGCTCAAACTCGTACCATTTTGCCAGTGCATCAACGATGCCTGACTTCAGATAACGCACGTCGCTGCGGGCAATAACCTCGCTGTCCACCAGCACCAGGGCAGGCAGTTTATTGAGCGGATCGCTGCGCAGATGCCCGCCCTGCTGATTATAAACAATCGCCAGCGGCGACCAGGCGGCACAGGTGGCGGCCAGCGTGGAGAACGTGATCAGCACCCGATCCGGCAGCGCGTCGTTGACCGCCTTGGCGGTGTCCAGCACCCTTCCGCCGCCAATCGCCAGCACCACCTTGACGTCCTGCGCCTGCACGCTGGTTTGCAGCTTTTCTATCGCCGCATCGGTACACTCGCCGTGCAGAAAGTTGAGCTGCCAGCGGATACCCGCGCGTTCCAGGCTTTCACTCAGCTGCGGGTTAACCGCTTCCCAGGCCTGCGGCGAGGTGAGGATATGAATACGCAGGCCAAACGGCGCAACGATCTCGCCCACTTCGGCCCGCAGGCCCGCCTTTTGCAGGTAGGCTTTCGGCGATTTAATGGCAAACATCGGAAGTCCTCTTTTCGGTTAGCGACGGTAGGCCAGCGATCGGACGATGCGGTCGCCGATTTTTTGAATGAGCTGCACCATCACCAGCAGCACCACAATCGTTGCCGCCATAATCTGATTATCAAACCGTTGATAGCCGTAGCGGATCGCCAGATCCCCTAACCCGCCGCCGCCGACCACACCGGCCATGGCGGAAAAGCCAATCAGCATCACGATGGTCAGGGTAATGCCGGCGATCAGCGCGGGCAGCGCTTCGGGCAGTAATACCCGGCTGACGATGTGCCACAGATTGCCGCCCATCGACACCACCGCTTCAATGCGGCCGCGATCGACTTCATCCAGCGCGTTCTCGACGATGCGGGCAAAAAACGGAAAGGCGCCCAGCGTGATCGGCACAATGGCCGCCGTGCTGCCCAGCGTGGTGCCGACCAGCAAGCGGGTGAACGGGATCAGCGCAATCAGCAACACCACAAAGGGTAAAGCGCGGCCGACGTTAACGACGGTATTCAGCACGGTAGCAATTGTGCGGTTGGGCAAAATCCCGTTCTTGCGGGTCAGAAACAACAACACGCCCACCGGCAGGCCGAGCGCCACGGTAAACACCGCCGCCAGCAGCACCATATAGGCCGTTTCCCAGGTGGCATTCAGCAGCAGATCCTGAAAGCGGTCCCAGTTTACGCTACGCATCTGGCCTGCTCCTCACGCTGATAGCGGGCAATAAAGGCCCGATCGGCTTCGCCATCTTTCAGCAGCATCTGGCGCAGGCGTCCGTCGGCGCGTGCCATAATTTCCGTCACACTACCGCTCTCCATTAGTCGGCCATTTTCCAGCAGCGCCGCGCCGTCACAGATGCGTTTCACCACGCCCATTTCATGGGTGATTAGCACGATGGTAATGTTGAGCTGCTGCTGAATATCGGCCAGCAGATCGAGGATCGAGGCGGTGGTTTCCGGATCCAGCGCGCTGGTGGCTTCATCGCACAGCAGGTAACGCGGTTTGGCGGCCAGCGCCCGGGCGATGCCGACCCGCTGTTTTTGCCCACCGGAAAGTTGTGATGGCCAGGCACTGGCAAAGTTTTCCAGACCGACCAGCTGTAGCAAGGCGTTGACGCGCTCGCGCCGCTGTTTCGCGGGAATACCGGCAATTTCCAGCGGCAAATCGATATTGTCGTGAACGGTGCGGGAATGCAGCAGATTAAAGTGCTGGAATATCATGCCCATCTGCTGCCGCTGACGGCGCAGCTGCGGCAGGCTGAGCTTGCCAATGTCTTCGCCATCAATCTCAATCTGTCCGGCGCTGGGCTGTTCAAGCAGGTTCAGGCAGCGTAACAGCGTGCTTTTTCCCGCGCCGCTGCGCCCGAGAATGCCGAAGATTGAGCCGTCCTCGATGGTCAGCGAGACCTGATCTAACGCCGGCACCTCCGTGCCGGCATAATGTTTAGTGATTTGGCTGAGTTTAATCATGCTTCTCGTCCGCAACCGGGATCACCGAACCGTTGTAGTTCTTGCGGATAAATTCGGCAACCTGCGGTGAAGTCAGGTCTTTTGCCAGTTGTAAAACGCGCGGATCTTTCGCCAGTTCAGGCGTGGTCACCAGCAGGTTGGCATACGGATTATGCTCGGCGGATTCCAGCCCCAACGCATCCTTCGCCGGGGTTAAGCCCGCTTCCAGCGCGTAGTTACCGTTGATAATCGCGGCATCGACGTCATCCAGCGAGCGCGGCAGCTGTGGCGATTCAATTTCGATGATTTTGATTTTTTTCGGGTTGTCGCTGATGTCTTTCGGCGTCACCAGCGTTGATCCGGCCTCGCCCTGCGCATTCAGCTTGATCACCCCTTTCTGCTGCAGTAACCACAGCGCGCGACTCAGATTGGTGGTGTTATTCGGCACTGCAATGGTCGCGCCCTGCGGCAGCGCCTGCAGGCTTTTCACCTTGCGGGAATAAATCCCCAGCGGCTCAATATGCACGCTGGCGACCACGCTGAAGGTTTTCCCCAGCGCTTTTTCCTGATCCTTCAGATACGGCAGATGCTGGAAGTAGTTGGCATCCACATCGCCTGCCGACAGCAGTTCGTTCGCATTCACCCCACCGTTCAGTTCGACAATATTCAGATCCAGCTTCGGATCGATTTTCGTCACATACTCCAGGATCTCGGCATGTGGCACCGGATCCGCTGCCACGCGTAACGGCGCCGCATATATGCTTTGTGCAACCAGTAATGACAGCCCTGCCAGGGTAAATACGGTCTTTTTAATCATCATCATTCTCTTGTTGTTATTGACTGTTGGTATGTTCTGGATAGAAGCGTCGGGCCACTTCGGGATGTGAGCGCAGGCGGCCTTTCAGGTAATTCCAGCCCACTTCGCGTAATAAGGGATTGAGCGGATCGCTGGCCGGCCCCAGCGCCAGACGGGCAAGCGAGTCCGGCAGCTGATAGACCGGCACCACCGCATCGAGCTGGGCACCGAGGAAAAACGCCACCGACAGACGTTCCTTTTCGGCCTTCGGTGACACCACGCGATGGATGGTGGCGCGCAGGTAGCCGTTGCTGGCGAGTTCCAGCAGTTCACCAATATTGACCACAAACGAGCCCGGCAGTGGCGAGGCGGCAATCCAGTTATCGGGCGTGACCTCAACCTGCAAACCCGGCTGGTCGTCCTGCAACAGCAGCGTCAGGAAACCGGAATCTTTATGCGCACCGACGCCCTGCGAAGACTCGGACTCATGTCGGCCAGGATAGCGGATCAGCTTGATATGTTCGTTCGGGTACTTGCCATACAGGTTATCGAAGGCGTTGCGCGGCAGTTGCAGCGCTTCAGCAAAGCCGCGCAGTAGCTCAAGCGCCACCTGGGTCATATCCTGCTGCCAGCCGGTCAGCACGGTTTTTAATTCCGGCAACGCCTCAGGCCACTGATTCGGCCCCTGCATCCGCTGCCAGGTTGGCACGTCAGGGGTGTTTACTACCGCGTCACGATCGGCACCAATATCAAATTGTTCGCGGTAATCCGGCTGGCTGCGGGTTATTTCCACGCCGGCCAGGTTATATCCGCGAAAATGCGGCGAGTTCTCCATTTTAACTTTCAGCTTTTCTTCTTGTGAAAGCGAAAAAAAAGAACGGGCCACGTTCTGCACGTTATCTAATACGGTTTTTTCAACGCCGTGATTAATCAGATAAAAGAAGCCGACATCGCGCGCGGCCTGGCCGAGTTTCTCAATGGTCTGTTTTCTTTGCTGCTCATCACCGGTTAACTGGGCGAAATCAATTACCGGCAGCGCGAGCGTTTCTGTCTGGCTCATCAGTGTTATCCCGTTGGCATGTCATAGAACAACAATGCCATTTCCGCCGGGGCTTAACTACGAAGTAATCCTGCAATCAATATGCAATCGGCAGCATTTCATGACAAACAATGAAACGGCAGAAATAACAGCGCATTACTCGCCGGGATATTGCACAAATTGCGGTGGGTTATAGGCGGTAATTTCCGGCAGCGGCTGGTCAAATAGCTCAATATCGACAAAGCAGGTTTGCGCACTGCAGCCCTGGCCCAGCCGTGAACTGCCGCGATCCTCGGTCAGCACGTTAGGATTACCGTGCTTGTCCATTGGCGCGGCCTGATGCGTATTCAGCGGATCGTACCAGGCGCCCGTCGACATCTGCACCACGCCCGGCAGAATATCCCGCGTCAGATGGACGCCCGCCAGCAGGGCCCCGCGTGAATTGAACACTTTGACGATGCTGTTTTCGCCGATGCCGCGCGGCTGCGCATCGTCCGGGTGCATCCAGAGCGGTTCGCGCCCGGCGATTTTGGTCTGCTGGCTGACGTTGCCGTGATCGTACTGGCTGTGCAGACGCGTGCGCGGCTGGCTGGAGAGCAGATGCAGCGGCCAGTGCTGCTTTACCGCCTGCTGAGCCTCGTACTCCGGCTGATGCCAGTAAGCGTGGCCCGGCGCTTCCTGATAACCAAAGCTGGCCACCGTGGCGGAAAACAGCTCAATCTTGCCCGACGGCGTGGAAAGCGGTGCCGCGTCGGGATCGTCCCGAAAATCCTGCAACATGATCTGCGGTTCCGCCGGGCGGGCGTATTCCAGCTTGCCGGTTTCCCAGAACGCGCTGAATGACGGCAATGTGATCCCCTGCTCTTGCGCACGCGGCCGCGATCCCTCGTACAACGCCTGCAGCCATTCCCTCTCGTTCCGGCCTTCGGTGAACGCGGGGGCAAAACCGAGCCGTTCAGAAAGCGCGGCGAAAATCGCGTAGTCAGACTTCGCTTCGGCAAACGGCGCGATATGCTGCTGCATTGCGATCATAAAGCCGTCATTGCTGGCGCTGCCGATATCTTCCCGCTCCAGCGAGGTGCTGGCGGGTAACACGATATCGGCAAATTTCGCCTGCGCGGTCCAGAACTGCTCATGCACGATAATGGTATCCGGGCGCTGCCAGGCGCTGACCAGCTTGTTGAGATCCTGATGATGGTGAAAGGTGTTGCCACCGGCCCAGTAGATCAGCCGGATGTCGGGATAGGTCAGCGACTGGCCGTCAAACTCGAAGGGTTCACCCGGCTGCAACAGCATGTCGGCAATGCGCGCCACCGGGATGCGGCGGCTGACCGGGTTCTTCCCGACCGGCAGGCGCGGCCCGGAGAACATCCGCCGATCGGCCCCGGCCAGATTGGTCGAGGCATAGCCAAAGCCCAGTCCGCCGCCGGCGGTGCCGATCTGCCCCAGCAAGGCGGTGGTGGCGACCACCGCCCAGAACGCCTGTTCGCCCTGCCGCGCGCGCTGCACGGACCAGGCAATATTGATCATCGTTTTGTGGCGGGCCATCCGGCGCGCCAGCTGACGAATATCGTCGGCCGCCAGCCCGGTAATCTCAGCCGCCCATTCCGGGCTTTTCACCACGCCGTCGCTTTCACCCAGCAGATAGGCTGAATACGGCGCATAGCCGGTGGTGTAGCGTGCCACAAATGCGCGATCGACCAACTGTTCAGCAATCAGTACCTGACACACCGCCAGCAGCAAGGCGGTATCCGTGCCGGGCTGGATCGCCAGCCACTGGGCATCAGGCACCGCAGAGAGATCGTTTTTTACCGGGCTGACGTTGATAAATTCGGTGCCGTTGTCGCGCATTTTATCCAGCCAGAACGCCAGCGCATGGTCGTTGGCTCCGCCGCCGTTCACCTGAGCGTTACGCAGCGGCAGGCCGCCAATCGCCACAAACAGCTCGCAGTGTTCCGTCAGTACCGGCCAGTGGGTGTGGCGGCGTTGCAGCTCATCCAGATCGCCGAGAATATGCGGCAGCGTGCGCTCACCGGCGGCGATGCTGTAGGTGTTGGTGCTGGCGGTATAGCCGCCAAACTGGTTCAGAAAACGGTGCAGCTGGCTTTGCGCATGGTGAAAGCGCCCGGCGCTGGACCAGCCGTAGGAGCCGCCGTAAATTGCCTGATTGCCGTGCTGCTGCTTCACCCGCGCCAGTTCATCCGCCACCAGCGTTAACGCCACGTCCCAGCTGACTTCGACAAACGGCTCCTTGCCGCGCGCGCTACGTGATGCCGCCTTGCCCTGAAGATAGCCCAGCCGCACCGCCGGACGCTGAACGCGGGTATTTCCCTGCACCGCGCCGGGCAGCGATTCGCCTATCTTTGACGGCTGACGATCCCAGGCCACCGGCTCAACCTTTGTAAGCACGCCCCGCTGCGTGGTCACCCGATAGGTGCCCCAGTGCATCACGGCCAAATCTTTATTGTTCATCGGGCGGTTACTCGCGGCGAAGTCGGCGCGCCAGACGCGTGCCAAAGGTCTGTAATAACTGGACGATAACAATCAGCACCAGCGCGGTAGACAGGGTGGCAAAGACGTCAAAGCGTTGATAGCCGTAGGTAATGGCTAAATCGCCAATGCCGCCGCCGCCCACCGTGCCCGCCATTGCGGTTGCCCCCAGCAGGCCGATGGTGGCGGTGGTCAGCGCCAGCACCAGCGAGGATGCGACTTCCGGCAGCATAAAGTACCAGATGGTCTGGAAGGTAGTAGCCCCCATCGCGTTGGCGGACTCGAGGATACCTTCATCCACTTCCAGCAAGGCGCTCTCGACCAGTCGGGAAATGTACGGCGCGATAAAGATCACCAGCGGCACAATCGCGCCCGGCGTGCCGATGGTGGTATGCACCAGCAGGCGGGTAAACGGCAGGATGGTGATCAGCAAAATGATAAATGGCAGCGAGCGGATGACGTTAACAATCGGGTTCAGTACCTGATGCACGAAGCGGTTGGGATGAATGCCGCCCGGACGGCAGATCACCAGCACGATCCCCAACGGGATGCCGAGCAGCGAGCCAAACCCCAGCGAAACGGCAATCATCACCGCCGTATCATGCAGCGCCAGCAGAAACTGATCGCCGGTAATGGCGGTATCAAAGAGATCAAACATCGGTGATTTTCACTCCTGACTGACGAAGAAAATGAATAGCCGCCTCGGTGTGCGCCGCGTCGCCTTTGAGCTGCACGATCATAAAACCGAGAATGGTGCTCTGCACTTCCGACATATTGGCAAACAGAATATTGACCTCCACCGGGAAGTCGCGGATTAAGCGGTTGATGATCGGCTGCTGCGCGGTGACGCCGATAAACTCCAGCCGCAACGAGCGCGCGGTTTCCTGTTCGGCCAGCAGCGCCAGGGTTTGTTCCGGCAGGCGATCGTGGATCACCGACTGCACAAAGCTGGCGCTGACCGCGTGCTGCGGATTACCGAACAGGCTCAGCACATCGCCCTGCTCCACAATGCGCCCCTGAGACATCACCGCCACCCGGTTGCAGATTTTCTGCACCACCGACATCTCGTGGGTTATCAGCACGATGGTGATGCCATAACGCTGATTAATCTCTTTTAACAGCAGCAGGATTTGCACCGTGGTTTGCGGATCCAGCGCGGAGGTCGCCTCGTCACACAGCAACACCGAGGGATTGGTTGCCAGTGCGCGGGCAATGCCGACCCGCTGCTTCTGGCCGCCGGAGAGTTCGTTGGGAAAGCTGTTGGCCTTGTCGCTCAGACTGACAAACGCCAGCAGCTCTTCCACCCGTTGGCGAATATATGCCTTATCCCGCCCCTGCAAAATCAGCGGGATCGCCACGTTATGAAACACGGTTTTGGCATTCAGCAGGTTGAAGTGCTGAAAGATCATGCCGATATCTTTCTTCACCTCATTGAGCCGCGGCTTGCTGACCCCCTGCAGGGATTCACCATTGACCCGCACCTCGCCCTGGCTCGGCGTTTCCAGATGATTGATCAGCCGCAGCAGCGTGCTTTTACCCGCGCCGCTGGTGCCAATCACGCCAAAGATATCGCCCTTTTCGATGGTGAGGTCGATACGGTCGAGGGCCAGAAACGCCACGTTGTTACGTGAAAACGTTTTGCTGACGTTACGAAACGCGATGGTTGGCTGACTCATTTGAAATAGTCTGGCAGCAGGTAGCCCTGATACTCAGCGTGGCTCTGGATATACTGTTTGAAATCGGCAGAGTGATAGCCGGCAATAATATCTTTGGCGAACGGCGCATCTTTGTTTTTGCCGGCCACGGTGACGATGTTAATAAATTTGCTGGTGGGATCTTCCAGCTTCAGCGCCGAGCTGAGCTTCATGCCGCTGGACACCGCAAAGTTGCCCTGGATCACGCCGTAGTCGACATCAGGCAGTGCCCGGACCTGCTGGGCGTTATCCATCTCTTTCAGCACGATTTTGTACGGATTTTCGGTAACGTTTTTCTGCGAGAAGGTGGCGGGATCGCTTTTCGGGCTGATTTTCAGCCAGCCGATGCTTTGCAATAACAGCGCCGCGCGATACTCATTAGATGCCTGATTCGGCACCGACACCGTAGCACCTTCAACCGGCTTCGTCAGCGAGGTTATTTTGCCGGAGTACAGTCCCATTGGCGGAGTCGGCACCTGCACAATGCCGACGTTATCAATGCCTAAGCGATCGTTGACCGACTTCAGATAAACCGGATGCTGCATAATATTGGCTTCGATATTGCCACGGCTGACCGCATCGTTAACCTGAATGCCGTCACTGAAATCTTTATATTCGACCTTATAGCCCTTTTTAATTAACCAGGGCGCGACGCCTTTCTCGAACTGTTCTTTATACGGACCCGGGTTAAAGCCCACCCGGATCAGTTTATTGTCGTCAGCGTGGGCGGTGGCCAGAACGGCGGCGGAAGATAACAGGCTAAAGACGATCCCTTGCAAACCAAACTTGCTCATCAGTAAATCCTTCATGCGGATAATGAAAGAACGTAATTAAATCACAGCTAAAGTTTGATCCTGAAGGCAAAAAGCCGTTGCCGTTGGGCTTAATTCTGCTAAAGATAGTCATCATTTGAATTAACGCTTTCTGGCATTGGATAGCGTTATTTCTGCTAACGTTCGCGCGGGTTTCCCGTATTCACTGTTCAGGCGATATGCCATTATTTCCCGCTTAACCGTTTTATTTCCGGGGGGAATATGCCTGACTTTGCCGCATCGCAATTAGTGGAAGACTTAGAAGAAAATGTATTTGGCGTGCTGGAAAAGCTGGCGGCAAACGTCGACGGCACGCAGCTGCCGCTGATCGACCTGTCATCCGGCAGCCCGCGCCAGCCGACGCCGCCGGAAATCATCGCCAGCCTGCAGAGCGCGGCGGAAGACCCCGGTAATCACGAATACTCCTCATTCTGGGGAAAACCGCAGATCCGCGCGGCCATCGCCGCATTTTATCTGCGTGAATACGGCGTGGAACTCGATCCTGACCGCGAGATCGCCGTTTTTCAGGGTTCACATATTGCGGTCAGCGGCATACCGCGCGCGTTGCTTAATCCCGGCCAGGTGCTGATTTCCACCGATCCCTGCTATCCCCTTTACCGCTCTGCGGCCCGGCAGTCGCAGGCCGATTTTTACGGTATTCCACTGGATGCAAGCACCGGTTTCCTGCCGGACTTCAGCCGGGTTCCCGAGGATATCGCCCGTCGCGGCGGCCTGCTGGTGCTTAACTATCCCCACAATCCTACCGGCGCGATGGCCACACCGGCCCTGTTCCAGGCCGCGCTTGAATTTGCCGAGCGCTATCATCTGCCGCTGCTGCATGACTTTGCCTACGCTTCGATCGGCAGCCATCGCCAGGATCGGCCGATCTGCCTTCTGTCGCAGCCCGGCGCTAAACAGTGGGGCGTCGAGGTATATACGATGTCGAAAAGCTTCCTGATGGCCGGCTGGCGCTTCGGCTTTGCGGTGGGCAATGCCTCGATTATCAGCGCCTTTAAGAAGCTGCACACCCACAGTTATAGCACCGTGTATGGCGCCGTTCAGGATGCCGCCGTCACCGCGCTGGAACTGCCCAGCGAACGCATTGCTGCGCTGGCCGATGTCTACCATCAGCGCCGTGAGCAGGTTTTCGCCAGGCTGGCGGAGATGAACTGGCCGGTGAGGAAACAGCAAGGCACCTTCTTCCTGTGGCTGCCGGTGCCGGATGGCTTTAGCAGCGAGGATTTTGTCGGCAAGCTGCTGCACGAGGCCCACGTGCTGGTTGCACCGGGAGATGCATTTGGTGAGCACGCCAGTCAGTATATTCGCATCAGCCTGACGGTGCAGACTGAACAGTTGCTGACCGCGCTGGATCGCATTGCGGCGTTGGCGCTGTTTGCGGGATGAAGGTGCTGAGGAGTTGACTCCTCAGCAGCGCGGCAAGCTGTCAGCGAACCCGCCGCGCGTTAATCATTTCGGAAAATCGGTGCCGACCGAGGTATCTTTCCAGGCTTCAACCTGGGAAAGACGCGCTTTGAGTTTCGCCGTTACCGCATCGTGCCCCCAGGCACCCATCACCAGATGCCGTGGCGCATCGTCGGTGTGGGTGATGGCAATCATTGCCTGCGCGGCGCGCACCGGATCGCCCGCCTGCTTGCCGCTGTTGTCGGCGGTGCCTTTCATCCTGGCGGCGGCGGTTTCCTCGTAATCATTAATTTTACTTGGCGTCTGATGCAGTGAACGACCCGCCCAGTCGGTGCGGAACGGCCCTGGCTCCACACAGGTAACGTGAATGCCCAACGGGCCCACTTCCGCCAGCAGGGAATCTGACCAGCCTTCGACCGCATGTTTGCTGGCAGAGTAATAGCCCGAGCCCGGGAAGCCAATAATGCCCGCCACCGAGGTGATATTGATAATGTGCCCACTGCCCGCTTTACGCAGGGTCGGCAGCACTTCACGGGTCATGGCAAACAGGCCAAAGACGTTGGCATCAAACTGGGCGCGGATTTCCTGCTCTTCACCCTCTTCCACCGAGGTCTGATAGCCATAGCCGGCGTTATTGACCAGCACATCAATGGTGCCAAATTTCGCCAGCGCCGCCTCAACCCCTTTTTTAATGGTGCTGCTGTCGGTCACGTCCAGCGCCAGTGCCAGCGCGCGATCTTCCACGCCGGTCACCAAATCCTCAATTTTTGATTTATCCCGCGCGGTGACCACAACGCGGTAATTCTGTTTCAACAGCTCTTTTACCAGTTCGCGCCCAAAACCTGTTGAGCAGCCGGTAATAAACCAGACGGGATTCTTGTCAGTAGCCATGTTGTTATCCTCAGTTCTGCAGTGTTGAAAATGAGAACCCCACCACGAACGCAGTGGGGAAAAGCATGACCCAAAGCGTAGTTGCTGAAACGCCTCGCTGCTTTGTTGCTTTGTGCGAAAATATGTCCCGACCAGCGCGGAACCCCGGCTGTCGGGCTGATGAGGGCATTAGCGAAGATTCCGTGGTGGCCTTGTTTGTGCTTAATAGCCGCGCGACCGGTCAACCAGGCCGATCATCGTTTCGCCCCGCTCAAAGCGGCGAATATTCTCCAGCAGCGCGCGCACCGCGCTTTCGGGCTGGGTCTGGCTGGCGATATGCGGCGTCAGCCAGATGGCCGGATGGGTCCAGAACGGATGGTCTTGCGGCAGCGGTTCTGGGGAAGTGACGTCAATCACCGCCGCCTGCAGCTGACCGCTTTCCAGCGCGTCCAGCAGGTGTTGATGATGAAGGTGCTTGCCGCGCCCCACCTGCACCAGCGACGCGCCCGGCGGCAGCTGACTGAACAGCGAAGCGTTCAGGATGCCTTCGGTGGCGGGCGTCAGCGGCAGCAGGCAAATCAGAATATCGCTGCGTGCCAGAAACGCGCCAAGCTCGGCGTCACCGACAAAGCTGTTGACGCCGGGGATGGCTTTGGCCGAACGGCTCCAGCCTGCGCAGTCGAAGCCCAGCTGCACCAGCGGCGCTAAGGCCGCCTCGCCCAGTTCGCCAACGCCCATCACCCCCACCCGACAGTCAGCCGCCGGTTTACTGCCATGGCCGAGCCACAGCTGCTGACGCTGCTGATGCAGATAGCGCGGCATATTGCGGTGCAGGCCCAGCACGGCGAAGGTGACGTATTCCACCATGCCCTGGGTCAGGCCCGGTTCGATCATCCGCACCACCGGCAGTTCCGGCGGCAGGCGGGAATAATCAAACTGGTCGGCCCCGGCACCCACCGAGAAAAGCACCTTCAGATTCGGGAACTGCTGCAAGATCTCCTCCGGCGGCTGCCAGGCCACCAGATAGTCGACGCTTGCAGGATCGCCGCTGTCTGGCCACTGGCGGAAGCTGGCGTCCGGGGCCAGCTTCGCCAGCAGATCCGCCCACAGATCGCCGCGTTCAGAGGCGGATTTATAGAGGATATTCATCAGGCCATCGCCTGCGACATCAAGGCAAACGCCAGCATCCCTTGCGGCTGCCAGGGCTTGCCGTGGATCATCGCCACCGGACGGTCAACTTCCAGCAAACCCAGCGTATTAAGCCAGTCGCCGAGGCCGGTTTCGCTGCTGGTATCCAGGCGAACAAACTGCCCCTGCAATCCCACCAGCAGCGCGCTAATCAGCACCTTCGCGCGCCGAAGATCGCGGCAGATCACCGGCCCAATGGTATAGCCGTGACCAAAGCGCCGCAGGCAGGCAAAACCTTGCACCGTGCCCTGCTCTTCCAGCAGTAGAATTCGCTCTGCGCTGTCGAACAGGGTGTCGATAAGCTGCGGCCGAAACTGACCGTGCGCCTGATGATCCAACGTGGTCATCAGCACCAGGTCGTCCCGGCAGGCAGGCCGCAGCAGTTGCCCCTTTTCAGGTAACAGCGGGATCACCTCGGCCAGTTCACGGCACTGATGCTGTTCAATGTGCCCACAGGCGATAAACCCCAGCTTCTCGTACAGCGGTTGCCCCATCTCCGTGGCGTGCAGGCGCGCGTTGCGCCCTTCCAGCTTTTGCAGCGCGGTTTGCATCAGCTGCTTGCCAATCCCTTTGCCCTGCGCCTGGTCGGCGACAATCACCAGCCCAATCGAGGCATAATCCTCACCCCAGCGCCAGAAAATTGTCGTGCCCAGCAGTTCACCGTCCTGTACCACGGCGATCCCCTCGCCCAGTTGCAGCGCCTGTTGCCAGTCGGCCAGCCGGTGCGGCCACTTGAGGCGTTGGGTCAGAGCAAAGGCCTGTTGAAGATGCTGGTCCTGCAGTGCGCAAATCGGGTAACTCATGCTTTTTCCTTTACGGCTGAAGGCAAAAAAACGCCCATCTCGGGTGATGAGAATGGGCGTATTTGCGCTTCTTTTTCAACTGTTTTTGCTTCAGGCGAGCCTGAATGGTCAGATCTGGAAGTCGAGCACCGGCTCCTCGGTGGTGACCGCCAGCGCCTGGCGCTTAATCTCTTCCAGCGACAGATTGGCGTTGCACAACTCAAGGAATTGCCAGACAAAGTTACGCTGCAGCTGGCCGCGCTTCAGCCCCAGCCAGACGGTATTAGACTCGAAGAGATGCTTGGCTTCCAGTCGGGTCAGCGCCGAGTGCTCATCCAGCTGGCAGGCCTGGTCGGCCAGCACGCCGACACCTAAGCCTAATTCGACATAGGTTTTCACCACGTCGGAATCCTGCGCGCTTAACACGATGTCCGGCTTCAGGCTGGCGGAATGGAAGGCGCGGTCAACGCGCGAACGTCCGGTGATGCCCTGGCGGTAGGTGATTAACGGATAGCGGCTCAACGCTTCCAGCGAGACCGGCTGCTGCTGCTCCAGCTCATGCCCTTTCGGCACCAGCAGTGCATGATGCCAGTTAAACCACGGGAAGGCGGCCAGCGCCGGATTGTTCACCACCTGCTCGCTGGCAATACCGACATCGGCTTCACCTGCGGCCAGCATGGTGACGATCTCCTGCGGAGAACCCTGGTTGAGTTCAACGCGGACATTAGGATAGAGCGCGCGGAAGGCTTTAATCACCCTTGGCAGAGAATAACGTGCCTGAGTGTGGGTCGTGGCGATGGTCAGCACGCCGCTGGATTCATTGGTAAAGACATCCGCCAGTCTGCGCACCTTGCCCGCTTCATCGAGAATGCGTTCAGCAATGGTCAGCAATGCTTTACCGGGTTCGGTCATCCCCAGCAGACGTTTACCGCGTCGGATAAACAGCTCAACGCCCAGCTCGTCTTCCAGATCCCGGATATGGCGACTGACGCCGGATTGCGAAGTAAACAGGGTATTGGCAACTTCGGTAAGATTAAAGTCGCAGCGTGCGGCTTCCCTGATGATTTTAAGCTGTTGAAAATTCACGCGCGCGCCCCTTTCTGTATTCTGTTAGATAACGACATGTTAAGGAGGCTAATCGATATCAACAAATAATAAAAAAAGGTTTTATATGCTTTTTAGTGCTAAGAAGTGAGGCGCGCAACCGCGCGCCCGACAGAGGGGATTAGCTCACTAACATCAGTTCGCGGTCTTCGACCACCGGCTTGTTCAGCAGCGATAACAGAATATTTTTCACTGCCTGCGCCGATGGCGACAGCGGCACGCGGGCAGAGACGTTCAGCGACAGCGGCAGATTCAGCGTTGGGCTGTTAATACGCGCCATCCAGGCATTGGTCGAGCTGACCAGCGCACGGGCGGCAGATTCTGGCAACACGGTGACACCCATTCCGCTGGAAACCGCGGCGGTCAGCGTGGCGATAGATTCGATTTCACCGATAATGCGGGCGCTGAGGCGACGCAGTGAGAAGGCTTCATCAACGCGTTTACGCACGGCGCTGTAATCACGCGGCAGGAACAGGTTCATCAGCGCCACGTCGGCCAGGTCAATGGTCTGTCCAGGACAGTCCGTTGCGCCAACCAGATACAATTCTTCTTTCATCAGCGGCATGCTGGTGATGCCAGCCGTTGGTGCACGATCGTATAGCACCGCCATGTCAAGCTGCCCATTCATCACTTTTTCGTTTAATGACGAGCCGCTGTTCTCATGCAGATAAACCAGCACATCCGGAAATTGCTCACGCACGGTTTGCAGTAAAGGCATGGTCAGCGAGGACGCTGCGGTGCCCGGTGCAAGTCCGATAGAGACCTGACCAGTCAGTGACTGACCGGCATTGATCACCGCGGTCTGCGCCTGCTCACACTGGCGCAAAATGGTGCGGGCATGGGAATAGAGGATCTTGCCGGCTTCGGTTGGCGTCACGCCGCGCTTGGTGCGGATCAACAATTGCTGGTCCAGTTCATTCTCAAGCGTCGCGACCTGCTGGCTGAGGGCAGGTTGTGCAATATGCAGGACTTCTGCGGCCTGAGTCAGGCTGCCGATGTCGACGATTTTTACGAAATATTTGAGTCGTCGTAAGTTCATGTTGCCTCCGTCACGGATCCCCGAATGCCATTTTCACTGGCGTAAGAAATAAGATTTCACTCTGGTGCACTGAGATAATTGCAATCACCGTGCCAGAATTTTCTTAAGGGGAGAGTTCAGGGTCAGCTTATGGCTAACAGGCGGTAAAATAAGAGAATCTGATTACCCCTTTAGGGTTAATCATAATTATTTATACCTTGGTGGGGGAGACAGACAGGATTGGCGCACTGCATTGGTGCAAAAATTGCTGTCCAGGCGTGCATGTAACCGTTACCACGTCGTCGAAAGGGCCAGAACAGTGATGTTCTGGCCCTGAGCGTGTGTTGCAGGATGACTTAGCGTTTCTTGCGGTTGCGGTACATATCGATGGAAACGGCGGCCACAATGATGATGCCTTTAATGATGTCCTGCACGTAAGCATCGACGCCGACGAAGGTAAAGCCGCTCTTGATCAGCCCCAGAATCACCGCACCAATCAGCGTACCGGTGATGCGACCAACGCCGCCCATCAGGCTGCTGCCGCCGATAACCGCTGCGGCAATTGCATCCAGCTCGTATGACATCCCCATGCTTGACTGGCCGCTACTGACGCGCGCCGCAAGCACCACACCGGCCAGACCGGACAGGCCACCGGCGATGGTATAAACGATGATCAGGTATTTGTTAACGTTAATCCCGGACACCTTCGCCGAGGTCATGTTGCCGCCAATGGCGTAAACATATTTACCGTAACGCGTATGCTTCAGGGCAATGTGGAAGATCACCGCCACCACCAGGAAGATGATCACCGGCATCGCGCCCTGACCAATCGAGGTGAAGCCATCAGACAGGAAGCTGATAGGGTTACCCTGGGTGTAATACTGCGCCAGACCACGCGCCGATACCATCATCCCCAGTGTGGCAATAAAAGGAGGGATGCCGGTACGGGTGATCAGCACGCCGTTGATCACCCCGGCGAGGAACCCGACCCCCACCCCGGCGACAATCGGCACCACCGCTGGCAGGTTCACCAGCGACGGATACATTGGCGTCAGGCTGTCGGAGGTTTGTGCCAGACTGGCCGCCACCACCGCGGTTAACGCAATCACCGACCCGGATGACAGGTCGATCCCCGTGGTAATAATGACCTGCGTCACCCCCACGGCAATGATCCCGATAATCGCCACCTGCAGCACGATCAGCACCAGGCGATTTGGGTTCATCAGAAACGACTGGTCACGCACATACCAACCGAAGGCTTCAAAGATCAGCGCAATGCCGACCATCACGATAAAGATACCGGTGTCTTTCGGCAATTTGCCTTTCAGACTGGAGAATACAGAAGCCGAGGGGGCCGGCTGTTGAGTTGTCATTTTTACATCACTCATAGGGTTACCTTACGTCCTTACTCGGACGCCAACGACAAAATGGTTTCCTGGTCAGCCTCTTCTTTATCGAGGATGCCGGTAATACGACCGCCGTGCATTACCATCACCCGGTCACTCATGCCCAGAATTTCAGGCAGTTCAGAAGAGACCATAATGATGGCGACGCCACGGTTCGCCAGTTCGCTTATCAGGCGGTAAATTTCCGCCTTGGCGCCCACATCGATGCCGCGTGTTGGCTCATCGAGGATCAGGACTTTTGGCTGCGCCAGCAGCCAGCGCGCAATCAACACCTTCTGCTGGTTACCGCCACTCAGGTTGTTGATGATTTGGTCCATGGTCGGGGTTTTGATGTTCAGTCGCCGGATTTGCTCCAGGCAGTCTTTCGCCATCTGCACATGACTGACGAAACCGCCCTTGCTGCTGTACTCCGGCATGTTGACGATGCTCATGTTCTCCATCACCGACAGCACCAGAAACAGCCCGGACTTTTTGCGATCCTCGGTCAGGAACGCCAGCCCTTTTTCGATCGCCGTGGAAGGCGAGTCGATTTTGGTTGGCACGCCGTCAACCAGGATTTCGCCGCCGTCGATGCTGGTCATGCCAAACAGGCTTTCCATCACCTCACTGCGGCCGGCACCCACCAGCCCGGCCACGCCGAGTATTTCACCGCGACGCACGCTAAAACTGATGTCATGGAACACGTCCTTGCGGTACAGATTGCGCACCGTCAGCACGTCCTGACCAATATCATTGTTGAATTTCGGGAACAGCTGGGTCAGTTCGCGCCCGACCATCTGGGTGATCAGTGACTGGCGGGAATAGCTGGCGGTACTGTCGCTGCCGACCCACGCGCCATCACGGAACACGCTGACTTCATCGGTAATGGCAAAGATCTCATCCATTTTGTGGCTGATATAGATGATGGCTTTGCCCTGCTCACGCAGGTCACGAATGATGGCAAACAGGTGCGAGACTTCCGTTTCAGTCAGCGCCGAGGTCGGTTCGTCCATGATCACCACGTCGGCATTCCACGACACCGCTTTGGCAATCTCCACCATTTGCTGGGAAGCGATGCTTAACTCCCCCACCATCCGCTCCGGCGTCAGGCGAATATTCAGTTTCGCCAGCAGCTCTTTGGTCATCTTGTTGAGTTTGCCGTGGTCGACAAAGCCATACTTCATCGGCTCACGACCCAGCCAGATATTTTCGGCAACGGTCATATGAGGGACTAAATTGAGTTCCTGATGGATCATCGAGATACCTGAACGCAGCGCGTCCATGGTGTCGACAAACTGCACCGGCTCCCCTTTAACTTTTATTTGTCCCTCATCGGGACGGTAAATCCCGATGAGGCACTTCATTAAAGTGGATTTGCCCGCGCCATTTTCGCCCATCAGCGCATGGACAGTTCCTGCCTTCACGCGTAAAGAGACATTACTTAATGCTTTTACGCCCGGAAAAAACTTGCTGATGCCTTCGGCTTCAAGCGCATATGCGGCCATTCTTCACCTCCGTACGGCGGGGTTATTTTTGGTTCATGCTGGTGAATTTTTCGTAGTTGTCTTTGGTGATCAGCTGGAATGGGATATCCACGATCTTTTGCACTTTTTCACCATTGGCCAACTTCACCGCAGTTTTCACTGCACCCTCGCCTTGACCCCTGGCATCCTGGAACACGGTCGCGACCATCTTGCCGTTTTTAATCATCTGCAATGCATCTGGCGTACCATCGACGCCGGCAACCAGGATGTGGCCCTCGTTTTTACCCAGCGCCTGCAGGGCACCGATCGCCATTTCATCGTTGTTAGCGGCAATCGCGTTGATGTCATCACCGGCGGTTAACCAGTTGCTGACCACATCGACGGCATCGTTACGGGTGAATTTAGCGGTTTGTTCTTTGGTGACTTTCATACCGGGGTATTTGGCGATGATCGCTTTCACGCCGGCGGTACGTTTACGGGTGGATTCGTTGGCAAGGTCACCCAGCAGGATGGCGACGTTACCTTTATAGTTCATGTTTTTTGCCAGCGCTTCCATCTGCAAACGACCGGCCAGCTCAGAGTCCGAGCCAACATAGGCCATTTTGTCCACCAGCGGCTGAGCCGGTTCGCGGTTCACGAAGATCAGCGGGATGCTGGCCTTGGCCGCCAGGTCCATAATCGGCTTCACGGCGTTGGTATCCACCGGGTTGACGATGATGGCGTCAACGCCCTGACCGATAAAGTTCTGCACCTGGGAAAGCTGCTGTGCGACATCACCCTTAGCGTCTTCAACCTGCCCTTTCACGCCCTCTTTCTGCATCTCTTTCTGCATGGAGGTACGCAGAATAGTCAGAAAGTTGTCATCAAACAGCGCCATAGAAACACCGACCTGCAAATCTTTTGCGAAGACGGAAACGGGTAACATACACACTAACAGCGACGCTAAAATCGTTTTTTTCACGTTCATGGCTAAGCCCTTTTTATCGTTAGTATGCGCAGGCTGGTTGTTACATCGAATGAAAATTTCTTTTACATTCACTCAACTTCACCGACGGCTTCAGTAAAATGTAGGGTAAATCATGCTTAAGGTAAGACCCGACTGATGGAAACGCTCCTTTCAATTACTCTCAGTAAATCATCATGTTAAACCTGCTATTTCGATCTTAATCTGGCCGCCCGTTACCATCAGCCTGCGAACCAGTTCATTTGTTTCATAATAACGTCATATGAAATTTTCAATATGAAACCACCGAAACGCCTGTTTTAAAATCGACAAATAACAAAAATTTGACACACCTCTAACATCGGCAAAGGATTCCGATCAAAGTGAGATCTGGCGCATGAGATTGCATTTTGAGCAGGCGGGTGGGAAAAACGACGATTCGCTGTTTTTGCCAGCAAACGCACGCGATTTTTGCATTCGCCCTTTGACAAGCGACGGTGCTGCCGATAACATGCGCCCCGTTGAAACAATTCCTCTGTAGTTCAGTCGGTAGAACGGCGGACTGTTAATCCGTATGTCACTGGTTCGAGTCCAGTCAGAGGAGCCATACATTGAAAAGCCCGCTCAGGGAAACCTGAGCGGGCTTTTTGCTTTTCTCATTCTGCGGTGCCTGGTACGATAAATGGCAGCGTTTGGCTAACTCAGTCATTCACGGTTGATCTCACTCCATTAAGCGAGTCCGACCGTAAAACAACACGGCTGTTAATGTCAGTAATGGGATGCCATGAAAAATGACAATGACCACTGCGGGGGTCAACCAGATATAAAATGGCGCGACAATCAACATCCCAACGCCAAATCCTGTCATTTGCAGAAGAGTCATCAGGCTAAAAACAGGCAACCGCAATGATTCAGGCTCACTTTGGATACGCGAAATCAGACTTACGTCCGCCAGTCCATCTCCCACGCCTGCCAGTGCGATAAAAATCAGTGCCGGTGGGATGCCAGTTTGTTGAAAGGTAAAGATAAAACCTAGTGACATAGATGCCACGCCACAGAAAAAAAGCCTGTCGGCACGCATCCCGCTACGCACTAACAGAGAGTTTGCCAGACGCGCCCCGGCGAATTTCCCAGCGGCCCAAACTGCCAGCAAAAGACCCATGGTTTTCCCGGCTGATTCTGGTGTCAAAAGCTCGGAGATAATGGGAAAGCCTACGTTGTGGGCAGCACTGCCTAAAGTATCGGCCATCGTTACCAGCAACATTCCGGCCAACAGCGGAGTCGTTCGCAGCCCGGTGACCAGATTACGCCATTCTTTACGATGCGGATTTGCTGCACTCGCAACGGGATGCACCAAAAAGCGTAAAGGCAGTATGCATAACCCGGCCACCAGGTAAGTCACAATATTCGCGGCAAACACACTTTGATAACCACTTGTCGCCAGTAGGATCCCCGAAACCAGGCTTCCCGCAACAGCCCCCATAGCGGATGCAGAAGTTAACCCAGCGTTTGTTGATACACGCCGGGACTCGCTGACCCACCAGGGAAGTTGACTGTTAAGACCGATAGCGAACATCGAATTTCCCAGTCCAATACCCAGCGCAATGAAAGGCAATATATATAGCTGGGTTGAAGCAGGCAAAATTAACAGCAAGGCTAATAGCGCAGCGCGCGTAAGGTCAAAAACCACTAAAGATAAGCGCCCGTGAAAACGGCGAAAAAAAGGAATACCCACTGCACTTGCGATGATCCCACCAGTCACCCTACAGGCCAGGAATATGCTCACATGCATAACACTCTGACTCAGCAAGTACACATAGGTGGATAGCACCACCATATTCAGAAAAGCGCCAAAATCAGAGATAAATCTGGCAATAATGATTAAATAGCTATTTCTGGCGGCACGAATATTAATATTATCGCCCTGCATTTCAGTAGTCATTTGAAATTCCTTTTTGGAAAACAGCCACAAGTTACCAGCAATAAATCACGCCATCCAGCGCATTGAGTCGAAGGTGTGCAATGGAGTTAGTTATTCAAAAAACTGTACAACCTGCTATGTTGCACATAGTGAGTGGCAGCCGGGTTTTAAGGAGTTTATATGAGTAAATCGCCTGACATCGCCGTTAGATTCCGCCGCGCGGAAGAAAATGATGCGGAATGGGTTCGTGAAATAGTCCTTGCGGCCTATTCCAGGGGGATTTCGGTCATTGGACGTGAACCGACTCCGATGACGGCCGATTTTAATAAAGCCGTACGTGAGCATGACATTTACCTGGCCATTATCGCAGGGGATGCGGTCGGCCTCCTCGAAATACGGCTTCATGCCGATCATCTTTGGATAGAAAATGTTGCGGTACTATCCGTCAAAGGATCAAGAGCAACAATGAGCGAGGCGCTGAAATTACGCATCCATACTAACATTAGCTCTAAGCAGTCGGAATTGAACTTAGCGATTCATTGTGATCCTGTTCTCCACACAATAATTATATGAGGTCTTTATGCTGATAGCACAGGTTTCAGACATTCACGCCTCTTCCGAAAATGATCATCTGTTGCGGTTTGACCAGGTTCTAAATTGGCTTAAGCATCTGAAACCGGATGTACTGGTACTTACCGGTGATCTAACGGATGGGCATTGGCAGGAAGGTTATAAACAGATAGCCGACCGCCTGAATCAGCAAAATTATCCTTCATTGATCCTGCCAGGTAATTCTGACGACCGCAGTATGATGCGTTCTGTTTGGGATGAGAACAGATGGGCGCACGATGCCCAAGGAGAGGCTCTGCATTTTGTCCATGACACAGGAGGCATTCGCCTGACTGGTCTGGATTCGACGATTGAATATAAAGATTACGGCAGTGTGGCTGACCATCTGGAATGGTTGGATAATCAACTCAGCGACGCAGACAGCCCTCCGTCATTGCTGTTTCTGCACCATCACGTATTTGCATCTGGCATACCAACGCTAGACGAAACGATGTGCAGAGGTCTACCTGAGATGGAAGAGTTGATTAGATGCGCCCCGGGCAGACTTCTCGCCATTTCTACAGGCCATGTCCACAGACCAATAGCGGGTACCTTTGCGGGCATACCTGCCTTCATTTGTGGCTCGGTCTGCCCGGCTAATCCTGTCTGGTTTGGAACAGTAAACGTTCCTCCTGCGAATGACCCGCCAGCATTGGTGATTCACCGCTATGTCAGTAACTCTCTTACCAGTCACCACGTTTGCGTTTAGCTGGCATTCGGAAAACGTATCGGTCTCATAGGGAACGACCTGATCCCCAGTGATTAACGCATAATGTTGCGAAGGAACAACTTCCGCTGTTGGCACATACTTGATGCTCACCCTCACACACCCTCTCTGTTCCCTGGCATATTGTGCCCATCTGCGGCAGCCCATCGATGCCAGCCATGGCTGAGTTTGAACCAGGAACCAGGTTTAGTACTTTCTGAATCTGACGTGACGAAGAGGTATTTTAATCTCTGCTTAACATTACCATATGCCATGCATCTGCATATGCCATACATATACATTTGCTATACATTGGCAAATACTTAGCCTATGTAGAGCAGTGCTCTCTGCAAAATAAAACCGGAAACGGCACAGTGTCGGCCCCCCGACTGGGAGGAGTAACAATGCGAACTGTATCTGTGTTTAAAAATGGCAATAACCGCGCTATCCGTCTGCCCCGTGATATGGACTTTGAAGGTGTGAGCGAACTGGAGATCGTCCGGGAAGGAGACAGCATTATCCTGCGTCCCATTCGGCCTACCTGGGGATCATTCGCAAAGCTGGAAAAAGCAGAGCCGGACTTTTTGGCGGAGCGTGAGGACGTTGTCAGCGACGAAGGACGATTTGACCTGTGAACAAAATTTACATGCTGGACACCTGTATCTGCTCGTTCATCATGCGCGAGCAGCCGGCCGCCGTACTAGAGCGGCTGGCGCAGGCGGTGCTGCGTAATCATCGCATCGTGATCTCGGCCATCACCTACTCCGAGATGCGCTTCGGCGCCACCGGCCCAAAGGCCTCGCCTCGCCACATCGGGCTTGTTGACGCGTTCTGCGCCCGCCTCGATGCCATCCTGCCCTTGGGATCAGGCCGCAGTTGATGCCATAACGGACGTTAAGGTGGCGCTGCGGCTGGCCGGGACGCCCATCGGCCCGAACGACACGGCGATTGCCGGGCATGTCATAGCCGCCGGCACCGTGCTGGTGACCAATAATACGCGGGAGTTTGAGCGGGTGCCCGGTCTGGCACTGGAAGACTGGCTAAAATAATGCCAGGCATTATCGGCCAGTAATCCTCAGGCCCCCTTCCACAGGTCCCTTTTTCAGAAGTCACTACGCCACTCATCACCGGCGGACTCAGATTTCCGGCTATTACAGAAAACGGATCTGCGGGTTTAACAGATGAAAGCGTGAGGAGGATTTTGCAGAGCAGGACGGATAACCCCCTGCTGTCGCTTCTGGAAGGCCGGTGACGGGTTCATGGCCTGCACGCAGCTGCCCCAAGTACTGGTGGAGTGTCCGCTGTGAGCGAGGAGCGGACGTTCGCAACTCTCACAACTAAATGACTAACATTGAGGTGTCTGTTAAACCCGTGGCGATTCAAAGTCGACTTAACGAGGTGTCCGTTAATTAGTCAGTATGGAATCAATACCATGAATCAGGCCGGGGAAATAAGACTGGTCTATCACTATACCCCCCTTAAGCGTCCACCCTTCATCTTCTTGAGGGCTGGCAGTAAAGTTAAAGCCGATAATATCATCGCCTTCCACCTCACGGAGTTCAAACGCAAATACCGGCACTCTTGGCGTGAATAATTCAGGAGCCGCTTCTATGTTGTTCGAAATTTTGTCATAGAACCGCGAAAGTATGTCCCGAAGCCTTTCCAAATCAAAAAGAGTCAGTTCACACTCGCATTGCAGCTTTATGGAAGGTTCCTCAATCTCCAGCCAGCACACAATCAGATCTTGTCGGCGGTCTTCCAGAACTTCGATTCGCTCGACAAAGGAGAAGCGGAATAAGACACTTTCATTTTTGATTTCAAACATTATCGAACCGCCTCTATGTGATAGTGCATTACTGTCCAGTCCTTCTCTCTGACGACAATCTGCAAGATATACTTCTTAGGTCTATAAACGATCGCATTCCCTTCAACTCTTTTAGTGAGGCGGGTCATGCCTATGAGGTATTCGAACTGGCCGGGTATCTTTTGTGGATCCGGGCGTCGCCTTCCAAACCTTACCGCTTTTTCAAGTATATGAACGGGGATATACCTTCCGGGATCGGCCATATGCCTTGCAGTGGCCTGTGTGAACAGCAAGTTCCTTACTGGCAGACAAGCCTTGAAGCGTCCCTTCAAGATATTGAGCGCCCCGCCGCTTAATACAGCCTTGACTCTGTTGCTGGTGCCCGCCTCAAACAATCCCACACCCGTGCGCAGCAGACGAAATGCACCAAACATGAATAAGGCAATGTCGGTAGGGTCAATCAGCGGCGTCTCTAAGGGGGCTTCTTCGAGTATCGCAAATCGTCCATCAGCGTCATATATCTGCCACAGACCAGGTGCCTGAGCTACAGAGTAGCCAATGCATACACCTGTTTGGTCGTCGATTATGGGCTGAGCGTTATACGGAGGTCGATAGGTGGGGGTTATTGAGAAATATTCGCCTGGCGGCAGCAAAATTGTGCTGGCCGGCGAGTCCGCGGACGGTGCGATGGTAGTTACCGTGATGGTGGCGGCGCGTAACAAGGGCCTGCCGCTTCCGGCCGGCGGAGTTTCAATTTCCCCCTGGGCCAACCTTGAACACACCGGCGTCTCCATGAGCAACAGAGAAGGCCTGGATCCCCTGAACACCAAAGCCGGTCTGGATTTCCTGGCCCGTACCTTCCTTGGCGATGCCCTGCCCAATCATCCCATGGCCTCGCCGGTGTTTGCCGATGTGACGGGCCTGCCGCCGATGCTGGTTCAGATTGGCGAAAATGAACTGATGCTGAGCGACGCGATGCGACTGGCAACTCATCTGGGTGATCACCGGGTTGGCGTAAATCTGGAGGTCTGGCCTGGTATGTTCCACGCCTGGCATTTCTTCGCCACGCTGCAGCCCGAAGCAGTGCAGGCGCTGGAGAGCTCGATCTGCTTTATCAGGCAGGCTCTGCGGGATGCCGCGAACTAATCATTAAAGATGAGCTAACTCACGGGCGCGACTGACTGCGCCCGTCAGCAGGAAAATGCCTTATTTACAGACCCCTCTGACGTCAAATGACCGACAACTTAACGAGAGGCCGGGAAATAACGCTAGACTAGAGTTCAACCGCTGAACGGGTTAACCCCTGTTTTGCGTCCATCGGTTTAACTCACAGCGGTGTATTCACATCAAATTCGTCATAAGTATTATGAGGAGAACGTTTATGGCAGCGATTGATTCACTCGGGGCCGAAGGCGGAGTGTGGATAAATCCACCTCAAGTGTGGACGGTTGAAGAAGGAGAGTTGCAGTTTAAAACGGATCTGAACACTGACTTTTGGCAAAAGACGTATTACGGATTCCAACGTCATACCGGCCATGCTTTTGGATTTTATGTCGAGGGTGATTTCACCGTGCAGGTAAAGGTGATGGCGGGTTTTGCTCATCTCTACGATCAGGCCGGCCTGTTTCTGCTTGATGATGACCTGCACTGGGTTAAGGCCGGCATAGAGTTTAATGACGGTCAGTCTTCTATTGGCAGCGTGGTGACCCGCAAAATGTCTGACTGGGCCACCGGGATTTTCCCAGGCGATCCGGGAACATTCTGGATGCGAGCCACGCTGGAAAATGAGGCTCTGCGGATACAGTACTCAACGGATGGCATAACCTGGCCGTTACTGAGATTGTGCCATTGGCCGGAAACGCGAAAGCGTTTTGTGGGCGTAATGAGTTGTACTCCCGAAAGGCAGGGGCTCGACGTCATCTTCGACGAATTCACCCTCGGCCCACCTTCAAAAAAACCTCTACATGATCTGAGCTAACCAAACATGACGACAGATTAAAAGGCTCTTGGTGTTTTTGCTGTATTGATTACCTTTCAGGCTTCATCAGGTCCTGAAATTAAAACTCAACCTCATCACAGGTTATCCCCCGCCAGTACGCGCCTTCGTTCTTCCTACCCCAAATAGCGGCAGGCGCTTTTACATTCACTTTAAAAATTTTCCGTCACTCCGCCGCTCATCTCTTGCAGGTTCATCTGATATGAACCCTGTCACAAAATACGCATAACGTTTTTAGACTTAAATGAAGAAAGTTACGCTGAGTAACGCTGTTAATAGCCCGTTACAGCTTGCGGATGAAATTGTTAGCGATAATTAATGCACTAAACGCATCGGTTCATGAGTTTATTGCGCTTATTTAGTTGGTTTTCCTCCTCCAGTCTGAAGTCACAAGGCGCTGTAAAAGTGTCACTTATAAACTGGAGATAAACATGCATACCTCTAACGCCCCCATGACGACTCGAACAAGATGCGGCGCGATACTGCGCGTCACTTCTGGCAACTTTCTGGAGCAGTTTGATTTTTTTCTGTTCGGTTTTTATGCCACTTACATCGCCCATACATTTTTCCCGGCCAGCAGTGAATTTGCCTCGCTAATGATGACCTTCGCTGTCTTTGGCGCGGGCTTTTTAATGCGTCCTGTCGGCGCAGTCGTGCTGGGCGCGTACATTGATAAGGTCGGCAGGCGTAAAGGGCTGATTGTGACTTTGTCGATCATGGCCGCCGGAACATTCCTGATTGTTCTTATTCCGTCCTATCAAATGATTGGCCTCTGGGCGCCGTTGTTGGTGCTGTTTGGTCGCTTATTACAAGGGTTCTCAGCGGGAGCAGAGTTGGGCGGCGTATCCGTTTACCTGGCAGAAATTGCCACGCCCGGTCGTAAAGGCTTTTACACCAGCTGGCAATCTGGCAGCCAACAAGTGGCCATAATGGTCGCCGCGGCCATGGGCTTCGCACTGAATGCTGTCATGGAAGAAAGCACCCTTCGCGAGTGGGGATGGCGCCTGCCCTTCCTGTTCGGCTGCCTGATCGTACCTTTCATCTTTTTTCTGCGCCGTAAACTGGAAGAGACCGAAGAATTCACCGCCCGCCGTAACCACCTGGCGATGCGTGACGTGTTTAAAACGCTTTTAGCAAACTGGCAGGTCGTGATTGCTGGGATGTTGATGGTCGCCATGACCACCACCGCGTTTTATCTGATCACGGTTTATGCCCCCACCTTCGGTAAGAAAGTACTGATGCTCAGCGCCTCTGACAGCCTGCTGGTGACGTTGCTGGTGGCGATATCTAACTTCATCTGGCTACCGGTAGGCGGTGCCCTGTCAGACCGCTATGGGCGTAAGCCGGTGCTGGTGACCATGGCGCTGCTGGCCCTGGTGACGGCCTATCCGGCACTTCACCTGCTGGCTGAAGCGCCCAGCTTTTCCATGATGCTCACGGTGCTGTTGTGGCTGTCCTTCCTGTACGGTCTCTACAACGGTGCCATGATACCGGCATTAACAGAAATCATGCCAACGGAAGTGCGGGTTGCCGGATTTTCTCTGGCCTACAGTCTGGCAACCGCGGTGTTTGGCGGGTTCACGCCGGTTATTTCAACCGCACTGATTGAGTACACCGGCGATAAGGCCTCACCAGGTTACTGGATGAGCTTTGCTGCCGTATGCGCATTACTGGCGACCTTATATCTATACCGTCGCAGCGCGCTATCACTTCAAACTGCAGGTTAAACCAGGGATCACGTCATGCAAAAAATTCATCTTTCACTCCTCGCCTCGCTGTTTCTTTCTTCTGTCAGCACGGGGGTGGCTGCCAGGGACGTCACCGTCATGATTTCAGGCGGGTTTAAAGCCGCACTGGAAAAACTGGCCCCGCAATTTAAAGCGGAAACCGGTGACAATATTATTTTGATATCCGGCCCCTCTATGGGTAAGACGCCTCAGGCGATCCCAGCGCGTCTGGCCCGTGGAGAAAATGCTGATGTGGTGATTATGGTGGGTGATGCGCTGAGCAATCTGGAAAAGGATAACTGGCTTCTGCCGGGCTCGCGCGTGGAATTAGCCGACTCATCAATTGGTATGGTCGTCAAACAAGGTGCCCATGAACCGAGTATTAAAACGGATGCCGATCTGCGCAATACCCTCTTGCAGGCTAAATCTATTGCATATTCTGACAGTGCCAGCGGCCGCTATATCAGCAGCCAGCTGTTCAAAAAATTGGATATAGAAGACAAGGTGAAAACGAAAGCGCATATGGTACAGCGCATTCCGGTGGCATCCGAAATCGCTAAAGGGAACTATGCGGTCGGCTTCCAGCAAGTCAGTGAACTGCTTCCTGTGCCGGGAGTGACCTTTATTGGTGAACTCCCTGAAGATGTGCAGTACGTTACCCGTTTTGCCGGTGCGGTGATCGCCAAATCTCATCACGGACAGGAAGGCAAAGCGTTACTGAAGTTCCTGTCTTCGACTGAGGTGCAAAAAACTATTCGCGCTACCGGAATGAGATCCGTGACGGCTGAATTACCGGTTAAACAGCATGATACTGTTCAGTGATGAGCTTCTCCAACTCCGCTGCAACGTAGGACTGCATACGTCCACTGCGTCTGATGAGGCCAACCGTGCGCTTCACCACCGGCTCTGTCAGGGGAAGGTGAGTCAGCAGATGATGCTCTGAGGTCGGCATCGACATAGCGGGTACGGCAGCAATACCGACACCCGCTTCAACCATACCCAGCATGGTGGTCACATGTCGGGTTTCGCAGATACTGGGGCGCTCAGGAACGATGTGCCCCAGCATCTTATCGAGCAGGTTGCGGTTACCGGACGTCTTATCAAGCTCAATGTAATCCTGTTGATAAAACTCTCGCCAGGTCAGGTTTTTTTTACTGGCTATCGGATGATCACGCCTGCAGGCAGCGACGTAGACATCGCCTGTTAGCGGTATAAATTCGATATCAGGTTGCAGATCTTTTGCAAAACAGATGCCGAAGTCAGCCTGACCACTGGCAACCGCTTCAATAACATTACCTGCACTGCTATCGATAATCTTAACGCGTACCCGTGGATAGCGAGCCTGGAAACGGCGGATAACATCCGGCATAAAATAGTAGGCTGCCGATGGCACCGTGGCGATAGTGACCAGCCCTACCCGATCCTGACTCACCTTATTGATGTCGGCTAATACTCCCTCAACATTGGCCAGTAGCTGATCTGAACGTTCAGCAAAGGTCTGTCCATAAAGTGTCAACGTCACACGCCGGGTGGTTCTGTTGAACAACTTGATTCCCAGCGCAGTTTCCAGCTTTTCTATCCTGCGGCTCAATGCTGACTGTGAAAGACAGATGGACTCTGCGGCAAGCCGAAAATTACTGTATTCAACCAGCGCTCGGAAGGCATAAAGATCGTTGAGATCAAAATTTACGGGCATAGCAGCAAACAATCCTTTTTTAATTCCCCTGATGCCTGCATTTCCGCCCACATCGCGAGGGTGTTCTCATTTTCAGCACGATACAGGTTCTGCAGACTAATCGAATTCGTTGGGCATTGGCATAATTACAGGCTAATGGGGCAAAGTCAGCTTTGAACAAAGCCCGACAAACTATAAACCCAGTTCCGACAGACCCGGATGGTCATCCGGGCGACGGCCCAGAGGCCAGTGAAACTTGCGCTCACTTTCCTTGATAGGCATGTCATTGATACAGGCAAAACGTCGTTGCATCAGGCCATCTGCTTCAAATTCCCAGTTTTCATTCCCGTAAGAGCGGAACCAGTTACCAGAATCATCACGCCATTCATAAGCGAAGCGGACAGCGATTCTGTTGCCGTCAAACGCCCACAACTCTTTAATGAGACGGTACTCAAGCTCTTTATTCCACTTACGGGTGAGGAATGCCTTTGCTTCTTCACGATTATTTGCAAACTCGGTTCGGTTGCGCCATTGGGTATCCAGTGAGTACGCCAGCGAGACTTTTTCCGCATCGCGGCTGTTCCAACCATCCTCAGCAAGCCGAACTTTCTTCGTCGCCGATTCGCGAGTGAATGGCGGAAGTGGCGGACGAGTTTGTGTATCAGACATGGTATAGCCTCCCGTAAATTAGGATATCTCAGTAGAAACAATTTTATGTCACTCAGGCATTAAGGAGAGACAGACTCCAGCAAGTGTTTCGCTACCTCGCCAGCACTGTCGGCCGCACTGCTATCGCCCATCACATATGACATGGTGATCGCGCCCTCAATCAGAATAAATAACTGCCTGGCCAGAACTGCAGGTTGCTCAATGTTTAATTGCCCGGTGAGTTCACGCGTGTAATCCAGTAATTTTAGTTTATGCAGCTTCGCTATCTGGCGAACGGGATCGGTATGATCACCCACTTCTCCCGCGGTATTGATAAATGCACAGCCTCGAAAGCCTTCTGACTCAAACCAGCTTCTGAGCACGGTGAACATATTCAAAATGCGCGCCTGAGGCGTATCAGCTTTATCAGATTCCGTTCGGAACCAGCACATCCAGCGTTCATCACGTTCTTTCAACGCGGCGGCGGCCACATCATCCTTGGTCGCGAAGTAGCGATAAATACTTTTCCTGGCTACCCCCGAGGTCTTAACCAGAAGGTCCATGCCCGTTGCATGGATACCGTTCCGATAAATCAATTGCTCGGCGGTGGTGAGGATTTTTTCTCGGGTATCTGTTGGCTTTCTGTTCATGAATTGAATGGTAGAATGATCGTTCTCCATGATCAACAGTTTTCTCAAAAAGAAGGTTAAAGTAAGATGCGTTAGGTTGGTCACACTCATCCTGCAGGGTATAACCATGATAAAAGTAGAGAAATCAGATCCATTTTCTTCGGATTCCCTTCGCCTCATCGAAATGCTTTCAGCAGAACTTGCCGCGATTACTGGTGACAACGGTAAAAGTCATTTCACCGCTGAAGCAATGAGTGATAACAAAGCGTTATGGGCATTAGCAAAGAATTCTCAAGGCAAAGCTATAGGATGCGGTGCGATACGGCCATTAACGCCAAATATAGCCGAGCTTAAAAGAATGTTTTCAGACCGAAGTGTGTCTGGGGTTGGCGGTGCCTTACTCACTTTTCTGGAAAAATCTGCAAAAGAGAGGGGATATATCGAGCTCAGGCTGGAAACGCGACGCATCAACTATCGGGCCGTCAATTTCTACGAGAAAAATGGTTATTTCCGTATTGAGAATTACGGCCCATATATCGGTAGGACAGACGCTGTCTGTTTCTCAAAGGCATTGCGCTGATTGAATAAATTGGATCTGAGGTCCGCTTCTGGCATTAAGCAGCCAATGCAGTAACGGAAAGCGATCATCAAAAGTTAGTGAGCACGATCTTGCCCTGAATGCTCCCCAGTGCAGCACGCTGATGAGCAGCGGACGCCATGGCTAATGGGTAAGTGCTGTCAATAACAACCCGGATAGATCCCTCGTCCAGAAGGCTGCCGGCAGCAGCCAGTTGCGCACCATTTGAGCGTACCTGCGTGATTGAAACCGTAATGTTCTTTCTGAGCGCCTCCTCCTGTCCGGCAAACCCCAGAGGGTTGACGAGAAATAACGCGCCTCCCGGTTTGATACACGTCAGGAAGCGCTCCATGTTTGCACCGCCAACGGCATCAATCACAAGATCGACATTTTTTACCGCGGTTTCGGCTGCAATTTTGGTGTAGTCAATAAACTCATCAGCCCCCAGCTCACGCATTAGCGCCTCATTTCGGGATGAAGCTACGGCGATTACTCGCGCACCTTTCCACTTGGCTATCTGTACCGCAAAATGCCCAACGCCTCCACCGGCACCGTTTACCAGCACCGTCCGGCCTTCTAATGGGACAGGTGTATGCCTGAAGGACTGAAAAGGATTGGGGGCATCGTGCCCCAGCTCGACAAGGAACTGCCAGGCAGTAAGTAACGACATCGGCGCACCTGCAGCCTGAACATGACCGATACGTTGGGGTTTCATTGCCAGCTCTGAGGAAGGTACGCTCACGTAGTCAGCATAGGTGCCGCTGCCCTGCATTACCCCCTGAGGAAAACGCACCATAGAATAAACCTCATTGCCGATGGTGAATTCCGACACATCCTCACCGACGGCTGCAACTACGCCTGATATGTCTGTTCCCAGAATGAGCGGAAATGTCGAGTCAGGCCACCATTCAGGCGGGAGCGCCCGGTAACCGTCGCGCAAATACCAGTCCGGTGGATTAAGGCCGACCGCATGTACTTTAACGAGTACTTCATTGCTTTCCATCACAGGACGGGTTGTCTCGCCATACTGCAGGTTCTCAGGCCCACCAAACGCATAAAGCTGTACCGCTTTCATCATGTCAGTCATCACAATCTCACTTAAAGTTAATCAGATGACAGATGATAAGCCTGAAATCTGACATTGATAATCAGGTTGAATTTCGCTTTAATTGTGCCATGAAGGAACAAATAGGTTTTGAAAGACTCACAGGTTTAATTGCATTCGCTCGTGCTGGCGCTCTCGGCAGCTACACTGCTGCTGCCCGTTCCCTGTCAGTTTCACCTTCAGCAATCAGTAAGAGCATCCAGCGGCTGGAGATGCATCTCGGCATTACCCTGTTTACCCGAACGACACGTTCGCTGGTTTTAACTGCAGAAGGCCGTGAGCTTCACGAGCGGGCGTTACGATTGCTACAGGATGCTGACGAAATTGAGCAGATAGCAAAACGCTCTCGCGCGGAGCCCGCAGGGACACTGCGTATTGCGGCATCGTATCCGATCGGTCTGCATATGATTGCTCCTGCACTTCCGCAATTCTGCGCGCTTTATCCAAAAGTAAAAATTGACCTGCGGTTGAGCGACCGCGTAATCAGTATCGTGGATGAGAGCATTGATATTGCCGTCCGGCTTGGCGATCTTGACGATTCAAATCTTCTGTCGCGCCGTCTCTCGCCTTACCGGCTGGGGTGTTACGCCTCGCCTGAATATCTTGCCAGTTGCTCTGCCCCTGAAAATCCAAACGACCTCATGAGCCATAAAACGGTAAACCTGCGTTTTCAACAAACAGGGCAGCTTTTTCGCTGGCCTTTTCAGGTTGGGGAACGGGAGACAGAGATTTTGCCATCGTCAGATGTTGTTGTTGATGCCAGCGAAGCCGTACTGGCCTTAGTTGCTGCAGGAGGCGGAATAGGAATGGCGACGAGTTTTATGGCTGATTCATGGGTAAAGAATAAAAGACTGGTTCCGATCCTGACCGGTTTCGCTGTTGAGCGACATAATATTACGGCACTCTGGCATGAAAGCCGACGGTCTAACCCGGCCGTTCGTGCATTACTGGATCATCTTATTGATCATTGTTAGGCGGGCTTTGAGTATGGGATTAAGGCCCACGGGATTGATACATTGCTTTGATACATTATTGGCTATCACCAGCCTCCCCTGCCAATAATGAAGACACTGTGCCAATCAGGCCAAAGACAACCTACTCTTCGGGTAAATCTATAATCACCAGCGTGCCAGAACTGCCCGTTTCCACCGTATGAGGAACGCCAGCGTTGGCTATATAAAGCTGACCTGACGTAACGGTGATTTTTTCATCCTTCACGCTCAGTTTCAGACGACCATCGATGACGAGTAATCCCTCGTCATACTCATATACCTCCTCTGTTACTGAACGCTCATCCATACGGACCACTTTGAGATTCGCTTCCCCAATACGGCCTAAGATTTGAGAGCGCCAGGCTTTCGGTAATGCATCTGCTTCAGTTTTAAGATCATAAAGCGGCATAAGCTCATTCCTTGTGATGTTCACTAAACACTTTTATGCCATATAAATTGCCTGTCGACATATAACAAATAGAAACAATCACGTTGAAAAAAGGATATACCGATTGCTCAATGCAGATAGTCATTCTGTAGTGGCAAACTCCGTTTAATGGCCGCTTTAATCAAAAGCGGACCTTTCATTAAAAACGCTGATGATCTTAGGCCAATAACTTTTCAGAATTCTGATTGTTAATCAGTAATGAACCAGTCCGCCGTCAACAGCATACTGGCTGCCGGTCACGTAGGATGCATCGTCGGAAAGGAGGAAGAGTGCAACCGCAGCGGCTTCTTCGGCTGTTCCGACTCGGCCCAAAGGAACCTGACTCACCACAAAATCCTCGAACTGCTGACGAGACTCTTCAGGCATAAAATGTCTGAAAATGGTCTCAATCGGACCCGGTACCAGTGTATTGGCGCGAATGCCGCGTTCAGCCAATGCAGATGCCCAGCTTTTAACCATCGCCACAACGGCGCCTTTCGTTGCTGCGTAGAGGCTGGTCATTGCCGCACCTTCATAAACAGATGAAGACGAGGTGACAAGAACCGAAGCGTTGGGGTTGAGTGAATCGGACAATGCTGCCAGCTGTAGCATCGGGCCACGGACATTCGCGTTCATCATGCGGTTAAACGCATCTGCCGTGACAGATTCCACAGAGCCTACCTCTGCGAAGCCAGCATTAAGCCATAACCCATCCAGCGAGCCCCAGCGGCTTATCGCTGTCTGCAACGCACTTATGTCTGCTTCGCTTGCCGCATCGCTTTTCAGAATAAGCGATGTGTCAGGCAGCAGGCTGCGGGCACGCTCCAGCCTTTCTTCATTGAGCCCTGTAATGGCGACATGACCACCTTCCCTGACAATGCGTTGAGCACCTGCCAACCCCATACCGCTGGTACCGCCAGTAATCAGTATGCGTTTCCCCTCAAATCTGCTCACGTTTACCCCCTCATTTGTCTTTAAAATCATCAATTACTTTAGGCAAAATGAACATCAGCCGTCATCTGTTTCCACATGAAACTATGAATTTCGGTTTCGACATCTGCCTGGCACTAAGCGGACAGCTGAGTTGAGCATTGTCCGCAATGAGCGAGGAGCAGACATCATGTTGGCACAAAAACCCTTAGTCTTTGCCTCGCTAATCACGTTGATTCAGCCAGACGCCTCTCACTGTTGCTGATTACCTCTTACAGAGCAGGCAAAAGCATAACGAAGGCATCCTAATCAACTGGAAGGTAAATGACTGATGATAAATTCAGGTTCATAAAAAACAGGAAAATTAACTGATCTTGCAATAAAACAGACTTTATGAATTTCATGGTGAATAGCCGTTGCAACATCGAGATTTATACCCGCCTGAACCGTAATTTTTGGCCTGAGTATGGCTGAAATAAAGCGACCTGCCCCCCCCTTTAAAACCTCACCTGTAGCTACCGGTGAATCTTCATAACCCATTACAGTAATGCCAGCATCGGAGGCGAGATGCAGATACCACAGCATGTGGCAGGCAGAAAGAGAGGATATCAGGAGATCTTCAGGGTTCATTTTACCAGGGTCGCCGCCCAGCAGTGGGTCGTTTGAGCAATGTATGGTTTCCTTTCCGGTTATGGCGATATCCCATGTTCGCGCATATGACTTATAGCCCGATGTGCCTGTGCCCAAATTGCCTGTCCACGAGATATGTGACGTATAAACATGTTCCATTGATTTGCCGAACCTCTCTGAATGATGAAGCTATAGATTAAAAGTTGCGAAGCATCGGCCACTTTTCTTGATTCGTAATGAACGATATGGGCATCTACCAACAAGGTTGTCATAAAAGCTGAGTTTATGGAATAATGGTATACCATTTATTTTATCCAAAGCAGATTCTATGAGCATAGTTTTTCAATCAACCGCTGACATGCTTGCCCTGGAGCTAAAACGTTTAATTAACAGCGGTTCATTGCAGGATGGAGATCGCCTAATTGAAAGGGACCTTGCCAGCCAGTTTTCTGTCAGCCGTATTCCCCTGAGGGAGGCTATACAGCAACTTCAGCGGGAAGGTTTAGTTGAGGTTTACAGAAACCGTGGAGCGGTAGTAAAAACACTTTCTGTCACCGATGTGGATGAAATTTACAAGCTCCGGGCTTTGATGGAAGGAGAGGCTATTTTTCAAAGTATGCAGTACATCGATTCTGAAACGATTAAACGTGCAGAGCTTGTCCATAAACTTCTGGGGAGCGCGTCGGACCCCGTTCAGCAAAGTTTATATAATCGGGAGTTTCATGAACTGCTGTACCGAAAGTGTAAAAATCAGCGTCTGCTGAAGATGATAAATGAGTTGCAGCAACAAATTGAAAGATATGAGATTTTTCAGCTTCGCTTAGTCAGGGACACCGCTAAATTTCAGGTAGATCATGATCATATTTTAAGCGCCTGTCAGCAGAACGACCCAGCCGGTGCGCGCGAATATACCGTCAAACACATCCTTTCAGCAGGGCTGACTCTGCAATCTTATATTCTCGGCCGTTAAATACCTGCGACATATTGATGCTAAAAGTTAGCGCAACTGAATCGCAGCAACGTCCGCTCTTGCCACCAAGCCGCCACTTACAGCTCTTTAGATAAAAACTCGCTCCGAGCCGACTTTTTCAGACTGATTCTGGCTACCCTTGGCTTGCAGAGAAAATTTTTGAACGATCAAAACATAAAGCGAAGCGTATAAACCGCCTTAATATTTCCGAGAAATATCGCTGTTTATAACCCTGGCGTCGGTTTGGCAATGCTTCAGCAGCGCATCCCAGTCATCAGGGGGTTCCCCAGACGTCAGCATCCGTTCAAATACCGTATAGGCATCTGTTTTCGAACCATAAGCGCGAAGCGTGCCGAAGTCATTTACCCAGCCAATAATGATGGTTCTGTGGGGCACGCTGAAGCGGAAGAATAACCGAAACTGCTGCAGGAATTTAACGCGGTACCAGTGCCGGTAATCCTGGCCTAAGATATTGCCCTGCCGAAAGTGGGTGTCCAGCGGATTGGCCGGGATCACGCGAGTGATGATTTGTTCAATCGCCGCCAGCAGCTTGGTTTCTTTCTTTTTGTGAGAACCCTGAGGATCCTTTTGTTTCAGCGCCAGAACTTTATTTTGAAGTTCAGCCAGCTGCATCAGAAAACAGGAATGAAAATAGAATTTCCATCCATTAATCTCCAAATACTCCATGTCGCCTCCTGCTCCATGTTGCCTGCTACTCATCGTCAGTCAGCAGCCCGTTTAAATCGACCTCAACGCCAGCAGTCAGTTGCTGGATCCCCACCCAACATTCACGTGGCACTGCATGGATATGATGCGGGTTGGTCATCATGTCGTTTTCAAGGAAAGCCAGAAACTGCGTGACCACCGGATCTTCCGCTTCTTCTTCCCGCCGTGACATAACGACTTTACCACCGGGCAGCAGAGCGTATTCAATGAATTCTCCCGGCTTCAGTTGCAGCGCATCGCGAATCGCTGCGGGAATGGTGGTCTGGCTACGCTCAGTGAGTCGGGACTCCGCGCGCAGAGACACGTCTGCCATCTTTACATTCATTATATTTTTCTCCTCGACGCCTACCCACTATCGGGACGCGGATTATCAAACCGCCTGGCGTCTTCAAGCCTGTATGGAGCGTAATGCATCTGCATTGTGCAATGCAAGTGCATTACTGGCTATTTTTTCAGCGCCCTGGTTCTGCACGCGTTGATTAAGGCTGCCCCTTGGGCAGCGCGGCAAAGAAGTCCGCATGGCTCGGCTGGCCGATTTGCTGCAGGATTTCTGCCAGCGCCGCCAGCGGTGCATCGTTCCAGTCTGCACGAATATCGGTGGTGGCGTATTCACGGTCATGCCAGACCTGGAGCGCAGCCGATTTCAGTCCACGGCGATCGCCACCCGCCGCGGCTCCGGCGCACATCGCCGCCAGCAACCGATCGGCAAAGGGCAGCGCTGACTGCTGCTGATAAACGCCCATCATCTCCTGCAGCGTGTCGGGCCCGGTCAGTAAATTTCCTCCGACCGTGCAGGCCGTCGATTCAAGGCTGCCGGCAAATTCGCCACACTCGCCGCCCGTCCAGTGCGCGATGCCGCCAAGACAATCGACGATCATCAACTGCCTGCGCGCGGCCTCGGGATCGTCATCCAGCAAGGTACGCATCACCTGCGCAGCACCCTCGCCTGCTTTAAGCAATGCCAAACCGCGCATCCCATACAGCGGATTGGTCATCGCCTGGGTGGCGATGGCGCCGGTTTGCGCGCGGCCATGGATCACCAACGCCCCGACGGCGGGCCCGGCGGTAGCGGTTGCCACGCCCAGCGCGCCGGTCTGTGGATCGCGTGCGACGATTGAAAAAGTCATCCCGATTCCTCGCGGTCAGATCTAATTTATATGTATAAATTATTGCAATATTGCTTATTTATACGCATAAATAAAAAACACAACAACGCTTATTCTTTCACCTGTTGCTGAAGAGGCCGTGATGCTGAGTGCGATAACCGGAAATTTGTTAAGCAGAAAATGGCTGCCCGCTTTAGCGCTTCTGACCCTGCTGTGGCTGCCCGCGTTGCAGGCGAAAACCCCTGCCGATGCGCTGTTAATCGGCCAGGTTGCAGAACCGCAGTCGCTGGATCCGCAGGTGGCGACGGCGGCGAATGACTCCCGCATTCTGGTCAATATCTATGACGGGCTGGTGCGCAATGGCGAAGGCAAGCTGGATATCGAACCAGCGCTGGCCACCAGTTGGGAGATCGCCCCGGACGGCCGGACCTATCGCTTCAATTTACGGCAAAACGTCCATTTTCAGGACGGCACGCCGTTCAACGCCGAAGCCGCCAAATTCACCTTCCAGCGCATGTTGGAGGATAAAAATCCGTGGCACAACACCGGCCCCTTCCCGCTGTCGTTCTTTTTCTCCTCGATAAAATCGATAGAAACGCCCGATCAGCAGACGCTGGTGTTTCACCTCAGCGAGCCTTTCGCGCCACTGCTGTCGAACCTGGCAACACCGACCGGGCTGATCGTCTCGCCTACTGCGGTAAAAAAGTACGGCAAAGCGTTTGGACGCCATCCGGTCGGCACCGGCGCGTTCACCTTTAGCGAATGGCAGCCGAACCAGCGCGTGGTGATTAAAGCGAATCCCGGTTACTGGGATGGCAAGCCGGCGGTAAACAACGTGGTGTTCCGCCCAATCACCGACGGTAATACGCGGGTGGCGGAAATGCTCTCCGGCGGCATTGATGCGATGGTGGAAGTGCCGCCCGACACGGTGAAATTGTTTAAGGAGAAAAGCAATCGCTTCCGTCTGTATGAAACCACCGGCCCGCACGTCTGGTACGTGATGCTGAATACCCAGGTTCCGCCGTTTAACGATCGCCGCGTGCGTCAGGCAGTCAACTACGCCATCAATAAACAGTCGCTGGTCGATAACATCCTGCAAGGCTCTGCCAGCGTGGCGGATGGCCCGATACCTTCCGCATTCGGGTGGGCAGCCAACAAGGCGGTCCAACCCTGGCCGTACGATCCGCAGAAAGCACGTCAGCTGGTGAAGGACGCCGGAGCCGAAGGCGCCACCCTGACCTTTTATGTCACCGAAGGCGGGTCGGGGATGCTGGATCCACTGCCGATGGCCACCGCCATTCAGGCCGATTTAAAAGCCGTCGGGCTGAAGGTCAATATTCAGAGCTATGAGTGGAATACCTATCTGGCGAAGGTCAATGCAGGGCTGGATAACCACACCCAGATGGCCGAAATGGCGTGGATGACTAACGATCCCGACACCTTGCCGTTCCTGACCTTGCGCACCGATGCCTGGCCGAAGAAAGGCGGATTTAACTCCGGCTATTACAGCAATCCTCAGGTCGATCGGCTGCTGCAAAAGGCGCGACTGACCACCGACACGGCGGCCAGAGCCAGCCTCTACCGGCAGGTTCAGCAAATTGTGCATGACGATGCGCCGTGGATTTTCGTCGCCAACTGGAAGCAGAACGCCGTGACCTCCACGCGCATCGCGCACTTTGCCCTGCAACCCAACTTTAACCTGTTACTCAACCGGGTGACCAAACACTGATTTCAGAGCGGAGCGTGGTTATGTGGAGCTACCTGTTAAAAAGGCTGTTATCAACCGTGCCGGTGTTTATCGGCCTGTCGCTGATTGTGTTTGTGATTATGGCGATGATCCCCGGCAACCCGGCACAGGCGTTACTGGGCGCCTGGGCTACCCCGGAAAACGTCGCGCGCATCAATCAGGAGCTGGGGCTGAACAAGCCGCTGTGGCAGCAGTATCTGATTTGGGTCGGCAATATGCTGCACGGTGACTTTGGCCGATCCTATGTGCTGAATCGCCCGGTGATTGATGAAGTGATGCAGCGCCTCGGCAATACGCTGATCCTCGGCGGAAGCGCGCTGTTAATCAGCACGGTGTTAGGCTTGCTGGCGGGGATTGTCTCAGCGGTAAGGCAGTTCGGCTGGGGTGACCGGCTGATTACCCTGCTGGTGCTGATCGGCATTTCGCTGCCGTCATTCTGGATTGGCCTGGTGATGATTATGCTGTTTGCGGTCCAGCTGCAATGGTTCCCGGCCTCGGGTATGGTTGCCATTTGGGGCGGTGGCGGCTGGCTGGATCTGTTGCAGCATCTGGCAATGCCCGCCGTGACGCTGGCGATTGTCGCCACCGGCGTGATTGCCCGCCTGACCCGCACCGCGATGCTGGAAGTACTGCGTCAGGACTTTATCCGTACCGCGCGCGCCAAAGGATTGTCCGAGCGCAAGGTGATCTATGGCCACGCTTTCCGTATGGCGCTGGTGTCGGTGATCCCGGTTATCGGCATTCAGGCCGGTTTTGTGCTGGGCGGCGCGGTGTATATCGAAACCGTCTTCCAGTGGCCGGGCCTTGGCGCGATGCTGGTCAATGCCGTTTCCACCCGCGATCTGCTGCTGGTGCAGGGCGGCGTGCTGGTCGCGGCCTGCGCCTATGTGTTGATCAACCTGTGTGCCGATATCCTGCAGGCGCTTCTCGACCCGAGGTTAAAATCATGAGCGAGACACTCTCACCGACGCGTCAGCGCCGTTCAGCCTGGTCGCTGCTGCTGGCTAACCGGCTGGCAACCCTCGGGCTGATTATTCTCACCCTCTCGGCGCTGGCCGCACTCGGTGCCCCGCTGCTGCCGCTGGCGGATCCCGATGCTACCGATTTACTGAAGCGCCTGTTGCCGCCGTTGTCACCCGGCCACCTGTTAGGCACCGATCCGCTGGGCCGGGATGTGCTGTCCAGGCTGGTGTGGGGCACCCGGGTTTCGCTGGCGGTCGGCATCAGCGCCACCCTGCTGGCGGCCTTTTTCGGCACGCTGATTGGGCTGATTGCCGGTTACGCCGGCGGGAAAGTCGACAGCCTGCTGATGCGCTTTATCGATATGCTGATGGCGTTTCCCTACATCCTGTTAGCGCTGGTGATTGTGGCGGTACTCGGCCCTGGCCTGCTTAACGCGCTGTACGCTATCGCCGTGGTCAACATTCCGTTCTTTGCCCGTAATATCCGCGGCCTGACCGTCGGCCTGCGCCAGCGTGATTTTGTGCAGGCGGCGCGGCTGTCCGGCAAAAACCATACGCAGATCCTGTTCACCGAGGTGCTGCCCAACGTGTTACCGGTGATTGTCATTACCCTGTCCACCACCGTCGGCTGGATGATCCTTGAAACCGCCGGCCTGTCGTTCCTTGGGCTGGGCACGCAACCGCCAGCGGCGGATTTAGGCTCGATGCTCGGCCAGGGCCGCGCGCAGATGTTCAGCGCCCCGCACGTTTCGGTGGTGCCAGGGGTGATGATTTTTCTGCTGGTGATGAGCTTTAACCTGCTGGGCGATGGCATCCGCGATGTGCTGGATCCGCGTCTGAAATCCGGCGTCTTGCTCAGAGCCAGAGCGGTAACCCGCGTCACCCGCCCGGCCATCCCGGCCGCCACCCAGGGCGAAGCGGCGTTACTGGAGGTGGTCGACCTGGCGGTGAGCTTCCGTTCCGGCAGCCAGCTTCAGCCAGCCGTTCGCGGCATCAGCTTTCACGTTAAGCGCGGCGAATGCCTTGGCCTGATTGGCGAAAGTGGCTCCGGCAAAAGCGTGACCGCGCTGTCGGTGATGGGGCTGGTGGCTTCGCCGCCGGGCGAAATTACCGGCGGCGCAATTTATGTCGCGGGCGAAGAGATGCTGTCACTGCCGCAAAAAACGTTGCAGCATCGTCGTGGCGCGCGGGTGGCCTATATATTCCAGGATCCGCTGACCACGCTGCATCCACAGATGAGCATTGGCAGCCAGCTGATTGAAGCGATCCAGGCCCACCAGCCGTTAACCTCCGCCGCTGCGAAGCCCAAAGCGCTGGAGTTGCTGACCAGCGTCGGCATCCAGGACGCGGCGCCGCGTTTTCATGCCTATCCGCATCAGCTTTCCGGCGGACAGCGTCAGCGGGTGGGGATTGCGATGGCGCTGGCTAACGATCCGGACATTATTATCGCCGATGAGCCCACCACCGCGCTGGACGTCACCGTGCAGGCCCGCATTCTGGAGTTGCTGCAGCGTTTACGCCGTGAACGGGGCCTGACGCTGCTATTTATCACCCACGACTTTGGCGTTATTGCGCAGATTTGCGACCGGGTCGCGGTGATGCGTTTTGGTGAAGTCGTCGAAACCGGCGACACCCGGCAGGTGCTGGATCATCCGCAGCACGATTACACCCGCCGGCTGATTGCCAGCGTGCCGAAACTGGGCCAGGGACGTCAATTTTTGCAGCAGGTCGCCGGATTGTATCCCGCCACCGTGAAGGAGGGATGATGAGCAACGTGATTGAAGTGAAAAATCTGGTGAAAACCTTTGGCCGTAAAGGCCGCTGGTTCGCGGCCGCTGACCACCAGGTGCATGCCGTCAAAGGGGTGTCGCTGCACCTTGCCGCCGGGGAGACGCTGGCTGTCGTGGGTGAAAGCGGTTCGGGCAAAAGTACCCTGGCCAGAATGCTGGTCGGCCTTGAAACGCCGACCTCCGGCAGCATCACGTTAATGGGCCAGCCGCGCCCGCAGCAGGCGAAAGCGTCGGGCCGCACCATTCAGTATGTGTTTCAGGATCCGGTGGCGTCGCTAAACCCGCGCAAAACCATTGCCGATATCCTGACGATCCCGCTCAGTCACCTCTGCGGATATTCTGCCGCACGGCGCAAAACCCGCATGCTGGAACTGATGGAGGCGGTACAGATGCCCGCCGATGCCCTGCTCGGTTATCCGCATGAATTTTCGGGCGGCCAGGCACAGCGTCTGGCCATCGCCCGCGCGCTGGCGGCGGAAGCACGGATTCTGGTGCTCGACGAGCCGGTCAGCGCGCTGGACGTCTCGGTGCAGGCGCAGGTGTTGCTGCTGCTGGACCAGCTGAAAACGCAGTTTGGCCTCTCCTATCTGTTTATCAGCCACGATCTGGCGGTGGTGGAATCCATCGCCGATCGGGTGGCGGTGATGTATCGCGGAGATTTGGTAGAATGCGCTCCGAACGAGGTGCTGTTTGCCTCTCCTCAACACAGTTATACCCAGACGCTGCTGGCCAGCGCGCCCCGGCTGTAAAGGACATAATGCGATGAATGCCGAAAAAATCCCGCAGGCGGACCCCGTCCGCCGCAAGCGGACCGATGAAATCGTCGACGCGATCAAAGAGAGCATCGTGCGCGATAACCTGCTGCCCGGCGATCGTCTGCCGCAGGAAAAGGATCTCGCCAGCCGTTTTGCCGCCGGGAAAAGTACCGTGCGCGAAGCGTTAAAATCGCTGGAAGTTCAGGGGCTGATCCGCACCAAAACCGGCCCAGGCGGCGGTGCGTTTATAGAATCCATGAGCGACAACCGCGCGATGAGCCTGCTGTCGAACTACCTGTTCACCCGCGAGCTTTCCATCGCCAATATCTATGCCCTGCGCAAAGCCCTGGAGCCGCTGGTGGCGGTCAGCGCCATCGACAATATTGATGCCGCCGGATTTGAGCAGCTGCATACGCTGATAAAAATCTACGATCATGAACCCGCTGACGAGCAGGAGCGCTGGAACCAGCGCATGGCCGAGCTGGATTTTCATGGCGTGGTGGCCAGTTATTCCGACAACGTGCTGCTGGCGTTTCTCTGTCACTTTTTACAACGGTTGCTAAAGGATCTGGCGGTGTGCAAGGACATTTATCAGCGCCCTGAGCCGGTCAACCGCCGCGCGGGCATTGAGTATCAATATCGCCTGATTGAGGCATTGCGCCGCAAAGATGCCGGCGAAGTCGAACGGATAATGACCGAGCATATGCAGCATGCGGAGAACGCCATGCTGACGCTGGAAGCGACGCTGGAAGAGCGGTTTTTGAGTGAAAAGCCTGCCGCCGATCGCGAATAATCTTAAGTTGCTCAGCAGATTAGCTTCTCCCAAGGCGGCCTGCGCTAATTTCAGCTACCATGCTGTGAAGTTAACGTGAAACACCGACCAGGGAGATACCATGACTCAGCCTTCTGCCCCCAAGGGGTTGTCCGTCGCCGAGGCGCTGGACAAACTTGATGCCCTGTATGAAGAGGCCGTAACCGCCCTGCGTACCGCCATCAACACCTATATCAGCAGCGGAAAATTGCCGGAAGAGTCGGCTCGCGCGAATGGACTGTTTGTCTATCCTGAACTGCGCGTCAGCTGGGCCGGCGATGAATCCGGTCACCGACTGACCCGTGCCTTTGGCCGCTTCACCCGTCCGGGAAGCTATGCCACCACGGTGACCCGTCCGGCGCTGGCCCGCCACTATCTGTCTGAGCAGCTGGAAATGTTGACGGGGGAATATCCCGTCACGCTGGAAGTGAAACCGTCAAAGCAGGAAATCCCCTTCCCCTACGTAATCGACGGGTCTAACCTCGGCCTCGATCGCACCATGAGCGCCGGGCTGGCCAAGCATTTCCCGACTACCGAGCTGGCGCAGATTGGCGATGAAAATGCCGATGGCCTGTATCAGCCGGGTGAAGAGTTCCCGCTGTCGCATTTCGATGCGCTGCGTACCGACTTCTCGCTGGCCAGGCTGCGTCACTATACCGGCACGCCGGTGGAGCATTTCCAGTCCTACGTGCTGTTCACCAACTACACCCGCTATGTCGACGAGTTTGTGCGTTGGGGCTGTGAGCAGATCGCCGATCCGGCGTCGCCTTACGCAGCCCTGTCCTGTGCCGGCAGCATTTTCGTCACCGCAGAGACGCCAAACCCGCAGGAAGCGATTTCCGGCCTGGCCTGGAAGAACCACCAGATGCCCGCATGGCATCTGATTGCTAAAAATGGTCAGGGCATTACGCTGATCAATATCGGCGTTGGTCCGTCGAATGCCAAAACCATTTGCGACCATCTGGCGGTGCTGCGTCCGCACACCTGGCTGATGATTGGTCACTGTGGCGGCCTGCGCGAAAGCCAGAGCATCGGCGATTACGTGCTGGCGCATGCTTACCTGCGTGATGACCATGTGCTGGATGCGGTGCTGCCGCCGGACATCCCGGTGCCGAGCATTGCCGAAGTGCAGCGCGCCCTGTATGACGCCACCAAGCATGTCAGCGGCATGCCGGGGGATCTGGTGAAACAGCGTCTGCGTACCGGCACCGTGGTCACTACCGACGACCGTAACTGGGAGTTGCGCTATTCCGCCTCGGCGCTGCGCTTTAACCTCAGCCGCGCGGTTGCGGTGGATATGGAAAGCGCCACCATTGCCGCACAGGGTTATCGCTTCCGCGTCCCTTACGGCACGCTGCTGTGCGTTTCCGATAAGCCGTTGCACGGTGAAATTAAGCTGCCGGGCCAGGCAAACCGCTTCTATGAAGGGGCGATTTCCGAGCACCTGCAAATTGGTATCTGTGCGATTGATTTACTGCGGGCGGAAGGCGACAAGCTGCACTCGCGTAAGTTACGTACCTTCAACGAGCCGCCGTTCCGCTAGGTTTTACCCGACGCCGCGGCAGAAATGCCGCGGCGAAAAGATGACTTCCGGCTAAAGCGCCGCGAATGCAGAGCCGCCAGACCAGCCTCCCTCTTCCGTAATCTCTCAGTTATGTCCCCGTTATGTTCCACCCAGATAGGCGCTTCTGACCTCGGGATTGACCAACAGCTCCTGCCCGCTGCCGCTCAGGCGAATCTGCCCGTTGACCATCACATACGCCCGATCCGACAGCTTAAGCGCATGGTTGGCGTTCTGCTCTACCAGAAACAGCGTCATGCCGCCTTGCGTCAGCTCGCGCAGGATCTGGAAAATCTGCTTCACCACAATCGGTGCCAGTCCCAGGCTGGGTTCATCCAGCAGCAGCAATTTTGGCCGGCTCATCAGCGCGCGGGCGATGGCCAGCATCTGCTGTTCGCCGCCCGACAGCGTCATCGCGCGCTGGCTGCGGCGCTCCTGCAGCCGGGGAAACAGGTCATACATTCGCGCTTTATCTTCATGTTGGTAACGGCTGCCGATCGGGATGGTGCCCATCAGAAGGTTCTCCTCCACCGTCATATCGTGGAAGATACGTCGTCCTTCAGGCGCCTGCGCAATGCCGTTGCTGGCGATAAAGTGGGTGGATTTTTGGCTGATATCCTCGCCGCGAAAGAGGATCTGCCCGGCGGCAATGCGCGGCTGGCCAAATATCGACATCAGCAGCGTCGACTTGCCCGCGCCGTTGGCGCCGATCAGCGAGACGGTTTCGCCTTCATTGACCGTCAGCGAAATCTCCTTCAGCGCCTGAATCGGGCCGTAAAACACGTTCACCTTGCGGAACTCCAACATCGGCTGGCTCATCCGGCGATCTCCTCTTCGTCTGCACCCAAATACGCCGCGATGACGCTGACGTTGCTCTGGATCTCCTTTGGTGTGCCGCGCGCAATCACATCGCCGTGGTCCAGCACGATCACATGGTCGGATATCTCCATCACCATGCCCATATCATGCTCAATCAGTAACACCGTGACGCCATGCTGCTGACGCAGAAAACGCACGATTTTGCTCAGCGCCTGCGTTTCCACCGGATTTAGCCCGGCTGCGGGCTCGTCCAGACAGATCATCTCCGGGCCGGTACACATTGCGCGGGCAATCTCCAGCCGCCGCTGCTGGCCATAGGACAGCGTTCCTGCCAGCCGGTTGGCACAATCCACCAGGTTCACCACTTCCAGCCAGTAGAAGGCGCGGTCCAGCGCCTGGTTTTCTGCCCGACGGTAGCCTGGCGTATTGAGGATCCCCGCCAGCAGATTGCGGTTAGCCTGCATGTGTTGCGCCACCAGCAGGTTCTCGACCACCGACATTTCGCGGAACAGGCGGATATTCTGGAAGGTGCGCGCCAGCCCGGCCCGGTTGACCAGGTGCGTGCCGCCAAACATTTTGTAGTAGATGCGGGAACCGAGGCGGGCGGGATTGATGAAATCCGCCGGCCGGATCTTCTGCCCCAGTACCTGGATCACATCGGTCATCCGCGACTGCGCGTTCAGCACAATTGAGCCGCCGGTGGCCTGATAAAACCCGGTCAGACAGTTAAATACCGTGGTTTTTCCCGCGCCGTTCGGCCCGATTAAGGCGGTTATTGAGCCGCGCTCGACGTCCAGATTGACATCATTCAGCGCCTTGATGCCGCCAAAGTGCATCATCAGATGTTCAACACGCAGGATGCTGTCGCTCATGGCGCCACTCCTTTTCGTGTTGGCACGCCGACGCGGCTGGTGCGCACCAGGCCTCGCGGCCGCCAGATCATCATCAGCACCATCAGCACGCCAAACAGCAGCACCCGGTATTCGGCAAAGCTGCGTAAAAGCTCAGGGGCCACGGTCAGCACAAAGGCCGCCAGCACCACGCCAAGGGTGGAACCCATGCCGCCCAGCACCACGATGGCGAGGATCAATGCGGACTCAAAGAAGGTAAACGAGGTCGGGTTAACAAAGCCCTGATAGGTGGCGAAGAACACCCCGGCAATCCCGGCGGTAGACGCCCCCATCATAAACGCCGAGAGCTTGACCAAAACATGGTTCAGCCCCATCGCGCGGCAGGCAATCTCATCTTCACGCAGCGCTTCCCAGGCACGTCCAATCGGCATGCGGGTCAGGCGATGCTTGATAAACAGCACCAGCACCACCACCAAAATCAGCACCGTATAGATAAAAATAAACTTCAGGTTGGGGTTATAGCTGATATTCAGAAACTCGTGGATCGGTACGCCGCCGTCCTTCGCCCTGCGCCCAAACTCGAGGCCGAAGAAGGTCGGTGAAGGCACCGAGACGCCGTTTGGCCCACCGGTGAAACTCACCCAGTTGGTGAGTACCAGCCGGATAATCTCGCCAAATCCCAGCGTCACAATCGCCAGATAATCGCCGTGCATACGCAGCACCGGAAAACCCAGTAATGCCCCGGCCAGCGCCGCCATCACCGCCCCCAGCGGCAGCATCGCCCAGAAGCCCAACCCTAGATACTGATAGCCCAACGCCAGGCCATAGGCACCGATGGCGTAAAACGCCACGTATCCCAGGTCCAGCAGGCCCGCCAGTCCCACCACAATATTCAGCCCGAGGCCGAGCAGCACGTAGATCAGGCCCAGAATTGCCACGGTTAGCAGATACTTTGTGGCGACAAACGGGAACAGCATGCCCAGCACCAGCAGCAGCGGAATGATCCAGCGCATCCGGCTGCGGTAATCCGCTGGCCGGACATACACGCCATCGTCAGCCCCTTCAAAACGGGCGACAAATTTACGGCCGGTGACGCTTTGCAGCGTCAGGCTCAGCAGCAGCTTCCCCGCCATCACCACGCCCACCAGCACCGCCACCCGCTGCGGCGACAAATCGTAGCTGTAGCCCTTCAGCACAATGCCAACTATCGGACCAAACACCACCAGCGCACAGAGTCCGGCCAGGACCGTATCAATCAGGCTTTGTTTTATATTCAGGCCCGGCTTAAGAGAAGCATCCGTCATCATTAACTCCCTAAACCTTGGTCACCAGCGGACGACCCAGTAAACCCTGCGGGCGGAAAATCAAAATCACCACCAGCAGCCCAAAAGAGAACACGTCTTTGTAATCGGAGTTCACCATGCCAGCAAACTGCGCTTCCGCGATGCCCAACAGCAGGCCACCCAGCATCGCGCCAGGCAGTGAACCGATCCCGCCCAGTACCGCTGCGGTAAAGGCTTTGATGCCGATAATAAAGCCGGCGTAGAAATCGAAGGTGCCGTAGTTCATGGTCACCAGCACGCCCGCCAGTCCGGCCATCGCCGCGCCAATCACAAACACCAGCGAGATCACCCGATCGGTATTGATGCCCAGAATGGAGGCCATGCGCCTATCCTGCTGCGTGGCGCGGCAGATGCGTCCCAGCCGCGTGTACTGGATGATCCAGGTGAGGATGGCCATGCCCAGGAACGCGGCGATCAGGATAAAGACTTTGGTCCAGGTGATTTGCACGATGCCGTCGCCGACGTCAAAACGCAGCACACCGGTGAGCATGGTCGGAATGCCCTGCTGGTTTGGCCCCTGGCTGAGTTGCACGTAGTTTTGCAAAATCAGCGACATGCCGATGGCCGAGATTAACGGTGCCAGACGGGTTGAGTTGCGCAGTGGCCGGTAAGCCACCCGTTCAATCGCCCAGCCGTAAACGCCGGTGATTACGATGGTGAACACCAGCGTACCGAAGATCAGCAGCGGGAAGGAGTGAATACCGAAGGAGGCGAGCAGCGCCAGACCGATGGCGCAGAGGTAAGCGGAGATCATATACACTTCGCCGTGGGCAAAGTTAATCATGCCGATAATGCCGTAAACCATGGTGTAGCCGATGGCGATCAGGCCGTACACGGCCCCCAGCGTCAGCCCATTAATCAGCTGTTGCAGAAAGAATGCTTCCATTGTGTCCCGTCTCGCCTGGGGTAAGCCGCCGCGGATCGCGTCCGCGCCGGCTTAGCTGTTGCGACGTCCTGCCGGTCAGGCAGGCTGGAGGTAGTGCAGCGAATCAGAGCTGGTGATATTTGCCTTTGTCATCCCACTTGTAGACCACGTAATCCGAGACTTTCAGGTCGCCTTTGCCATCCCAGGATTTCGGTCCCATGACCGTGTCGACGGTATGCGATTTCAGCCATTCGCTGGCTTTGGCATTGTCTTTACCCGCGCCGTTATAGGCGGCAGCAATGGCCTGAATGGAGGCATAGGCATACAGGGTGTAGCCTTCTGGCTCAAAGCCGCCGGCGCGGAATTTATCGATCACCGGCTTGCCTGCCGGGATGGTGCGCGGATCGTTACCGAAGGTCATCAGCACGCCGTCGGTAAACTGCGGTCCCCCTGCGGCAGTCACCAACTCTTCCGTCACGATGCAGTCGCCGGAGAAGAATTTGGCCTGCACGCCCTGCTCACGCATCTGGCGAACCAGCGGACCCGCTTCCGGGTGACAGCCGCCGAAGTACACCACGTCCGGTTTCAGCGCGCCGATTTTGGTTACCAGCGCATTAAAGTCTTTCTCGCCACGGGTCAGACCTTCGTACAGCACCTCTTTGGTGCCGCGTTTTTCCAGCGCGGCTTTGGTGGCATCCGCCAGGCCCTGGCCGTAGGTATCTTTATCGTGGATCACCGCGATTTTCTTCGCTTTCAGCACGTCCAGCATATAGTTGGCGGCGACGGCACCTTGCTGATCGTCACGTCCGCACATGCGGAACATGTCTTTCTGACCGCGTTCGGTGATTTGTGGGTTGGTGGAGCCTGGGGTGATGGTCAGCACGCCCGCATCGTCATACACCACCGAGGCTGGCATGGTGGAAGAGGAGCAGAAGTGGCCAACCACCGCAGAGACTTTCGATTCGTCCACCAGACGGTTAGCGACCGCGACGGCCTGCTTCGGTTCGCAGGCGTCATCGCCCTGCACCAGCACGATTTTTTCGCCCTTAATCCCGCCCGCCGCATTGATGTCGGCTGCGGCCTGCGAGGCTCCTTTCCAGTATTGCGCGCCGTAGGTAGCGTTCGGGCCGGTGAACGGACCTGCCACCCCAATCATCACATCCGCGTGCGCATACAGCGCGGTACTTAAACAAGCAGCAATCACAACCTGAAGCGATAACGTATTTGATTTCAAAGACATTCGGTATTCCTCAGCACGGTTCAGATCCATACGCCGCCGGGCGGCGTGGGAAACAGCAATGATGGGTCGATATCCTGATAAGCGAGTGGGCCGCAAGCGGCTAAGGTTGATTAAGCAATATTCCCGCCATTTCACCATGAAACCGCTGATTTCTTTCAGATATGAGAGGTAACAGGGTGCAAACCGATGTTACAGCCCGTTCATCAGCGGCGTTTAGGGGTTAGCGGGAACACTGTTTGCCATGACCAGGCAGACTGGGACGCGCGGTTTCCGGACCGGCCAGAAACGTAAACATAGCTGCACTGTTGGCACGCTGCGCACTGCGCTGGTGCAAAATTGCGGGGCCGATCAACTCGTGGCGGGAATTTTTGCTGCGAATGTGAGGAAGCTGGCAGAGTGAAGAAAAACGGGAGCTTACGCTCCCGGTCTCCGGTTACGCCTTACCGCCGCGTGCGGCGATAATGCCATCCGCCACATTGCGTGGCGCTTCTGCATAATGGTGGAACTCCATGCTGTAGGTGGCACGACCTTGCGACATCGATCGCAACGTGGTCGAGTAGCCAAACATCTCCGACAGCGGCACTTCGGCGTGGATCACCCGGCTGCCCTGCAGTTCATCCATGCCCTGCACCAGACCGCGACGGGACGACAGAACGCCCATCACGTTACCGGCGTAATCCTCCGGCGTTTCCACTTCCACTTTCATCACCGGCTCGAGGATCACCGGCCTGGCCTGACGGGCCGCCGCTTTGAAGGCAAATATCGCCGCCATCCGGAACGCCATCTCTGACGAATCCACCTCGTGATAAGAGCCAAAGGTCAGCGTGGCCTTGATATCCACCAGCGGATAACCCGCCAGGATACCGTTATTCATCGCCTCACGAACGCCCTTCTCGACGGATGGAATATATTCACGCGGCACCACGCCACCTTTGGTCGCATCCTCAAAGGCAAAGCCTTTACCGGCCTCCTGCGGTTCCAGCGTCAGCACCACATGACCGTACTGGCCTTTACCGCCCGACTGACGCACAAACTTGCCTTCCACCTCCTTCGCCGTCGCGCGGAGGGTTTCACGGTAGGTCACCTGCGGCCGGCCGATATTGGCGTCGACGCCGAACTCACGCTTCATGCGGTCAACGATGATTTCCAGATGCAGCTCTCCCATCCCGGAGATAATGGTCTGGCCTGACTCTTCATCGGTGTGCAGACGGAACGAGGGATCTTCCGACGCCAGCCGCTGCAATGCCAGGCCCATTTTTTCCTGATCGCTTTTGGTTTTCGGTTCAATCGCCAGCGAAATAACCGGTTCAGGAAACTCCATTCGCTCAAGCGTAATCACCGTATCAGGATCGCTTAACGTCTCTCCGGTTGTCACCTCTTTCAGCCCGACGCAGGCGGCAATATCACCGGCGCGGATCTCGTCGACTTCATGCCGCGCGTTGGCATGCATCTGCACGATTCGGCCAATGCGCTCCTTTTTGCCCTTAATCGGGTTATAGACGCTGTCGCCTTTGCGCAGCACGCCGGAATAGACGCGGACAAAGGTCAGCTGGCCGACAAAGGGATCGGTCATCAGTTTGAAGGCCAGCGCCGAGAATTTTTCCTCGTCATCGGCACGGCGTTCAACCTCGTTACCCTTCTCGTCCAGCCCTTTCACCGGCGGGATATCCAGCGGCGAAGGCATCAGTTCAACCACCGCATCCAGCATGCGCTGCACGCCTTTGTTCTTGAACGCGCTGCCACACAGCATCGGCTGGATTTCGCCGTTGATGGTGCGCTGGCGCAAACCGGCTATCACCTCTTCTTCACTGAGGTCGCCGTCCTGCAGATACTTTTCCATCAGCGTATCGCTGGCTTCGGCGGCGGCGGCGACCATTTTTTCACGCCATAACTGCGCCGTGCTCAGCAATTCGTCAGGGATCGGCTGATAGCTGAAGGTCATGCCCTGGCTTTCGTCATCCCAGAAGATGGCGCGCATTTTGTTCAGGTCGATTACCCCACGGAAGTTTTCTTCGCTGCCAATCGGAATGACGATCGGCACCGGATTGGCTTTCAGCCGGTCGATCATCATCTGCACCACGCGGAAATAGTCCGCTCCCTGGCGATCCATTTTATTGACGAATGCCAGCCGGGGAACACGATACTTGTTCGCCTGCCGCCAGACGGTTTCCGACTGCGGCTGCACGCCACCCACCGAGTCATACACCATCACCGCGCCATCCAGCACGCGCATTGAGCGCTCCACTTCAATGGTGAAATCGACGTGGCCGGGCGTATCAATAATGTTGATGCGGTGCGGTTCAAAGGTGCGATCCATGCCGGGCCAGAAACAGCTTACCGCAGCTGAAGTAATGGTAATTCCACGTTCCTGCTCCTGCGCCATCCAGTCCGTCGTCGCAGCGCCATCATGCACTTCACCCAGCCGATGACTCATGCCGGTATAAAAGAGGATGCGCTCGGTGGTGGTGGTTTTACCGGCATCAATATGGGCTGAAATACCGATATTACGGTAGCGAGCGAGGGGGATTGTTCGGGGCATAGGAGTTCCTTAGTCACAGGGACAGACTTCAGGCTGGCAGCACCCGGCCAGCACTAAAGCGGGTTTATAGTGCGATAATAATAGTACAACTGTACGAGTATATTCGAACTATTAAAGCCATCGACTAAACTGATGATGGGCAGGTCGCGCAGGTTTTGGCCTTCAGGTATAGTAGCCGCCGCGTTCTGTGCGCGCCTTACTCCCCGAACAAAAGGACAGTTATGATTGCCAACCACCCTGAACCTCAACAGATTCGCCTGGAAAACGTGCTTTTTGCGTTGGGCAATCCGCTCCGAATGGAAGTGGTGAGGATCCTGGCTAATCAGGGTGAACAGGCCTGCGGCACCTTATTACAGGGGCTGGCGAAATCCACCATGACCCACCACTGGCGCGTGTTGCGGGAAAGTGGCGTGATTTGGCAACGGCCAAACGGGCGGGAGAATTTACTGTCGCTGCGAAGGGAAGATTTAGAAGCCCGTTTCCCTGGGCTGCTGGAGTCCTTGCTGGCAGCCATGGAGAGCCAGCGGTAGCAAAGCGGTGATTCAGCGTCAGTGACGCGGTGATTCAGCAGTAGCTGAGCGTTGCCTTTGCGTCGGTGAAGCGTGAATCCAACGTTAAGTGAGCGCATCCCTGCGCGGCAACTGCGGGCCTCGTTCAGCCCGCAGATCGATTGGTCAGACCGTCATCCAGCGGCGTCCCAGCGCGGAACTCGCCATTCAGACTCAGACCTTCATCCAGCGGCGTTCCAACGCGGACACGGCGATCGCTTCCAATACTTTCGACACCTGCAATCCCTCAGCAAAATCCGGCCACATGCGGTCGTTAGCGGCAATGCCGTTAATCAGGTCGCGAATTTCCACCGTTTTCTGATCGTTAAAGCCAATGCCGTGCCCGGCCGAGATACAGAAGTTGGCATAATCCGGGTGTGCCGGCCCGGTCAAAATGGTTTTGAAGCCCTGACGGCCAGCCGGATCGTCATGAATATACAGCTCCAGTTCGGCCATGCGCTCCTGGGTATAGCGGATGGTTCCTTTGGTGCCGGTCACCACATAGGTCAGCCCCATTTTGCTGCCGCAGGCAATGCGTGAGGTTTCTATCACCCCGTGCGCGCCATTGGCAAAACGCAACAGCGCGCTGGCCTGGTCTTCGTTCTCCACATCGCGCAGCTGCGACGGATCTTTCGGGTCCGGGCGCTGCTTGATCACCGTCAGCATGTCGCCGGACACCTCGCTGATGTTGCCCACCAGGAAATGCGCCATGTTAACGATATGCGCGGCAAGGTCGCCCAGTGCGCCCAGCCCGGCCAGCGCTTTCTGGCAGTGCCAGTCAAGCGGCGTATCAGGGTTAGCCAGGTAATCTTCGTTATGGGTGCCATAAAAATGGATCACGTCACCAATTTCGCCACGGGCAATGATTTCCTGCGCCAGCTGGCTGGTCGGGTTTTTCATATAGTTGAAGCCAACCAGCGTTTTGACGCCCGCCGCTTCGGCTGCCCGCACCATCTCTTCGGCGTCGGCCACATCCAGCGCCAACGGTTTTTCGGAATAAACATGCTTCCCGTGACGGATGGCTTCCAGCGCCATCTCTTTATGCAGGAAATTCGGTGCGCAGATGTCCACCACATCAATATTGGGATCCGCCACCAGCTCACGCCAGTCACCCGTTGAACGCGTAAAGCCCAGTAACGCAGCCTGCTTCTTCGCCACTTCCGGATTCACCTCCGCCACCATTTCTCGCACTATCTCGCCTTTCAGTGCGAAGACGGTTGATGCCTGAGCGTAGGCAATTGCGTGACAACGTCCGATATACCCGGTTCCAATCAGTCCAATTCTGACCTTTTCCATACATGTTCCTTGCAGGTTAGCGATGCGAATGCATGGAATGTATATTTCATAATTACGCTCCACAACGTGAAAATGAAATAAACGTGATCATTCTGACGAAACGGACTGCAACGCGTGCTGCAACAAAGAAAAGCCTTGCGGGGCGTTACGCAACCTTTGCACCATGCTGAATGCCGCCAAGCTGCGGAAATTTCGATAAAATGCTGCTTTATTCAGCAGTCAGAACAAAATCGCAAATCAGGCTTTGACATCACCCTGCCCGCTAGATATTATGCGCCCCGTTCCATCAATTCCTCTGTAGTTCAGTCGGTAGAACGGCGGACTGTTAATCCGTATGTCACTGGTTCGAGTCCAGTCAGAGGAGCCAAATTCGAGAAGCCCGCTCAGGGAAACCTGAGCGGGCTTTTTCATGCTTAAAAGCTTAAATAAGAATAGTTTCCAGTCTGGCCAGCACTTCATTAACAACATCATCGGGCAGACGTTCCAGTCTCTCACCGTGCCGGGCACTCATATCAATGGTGCTCGGCTGATCGCAGCGAATCACACCCGTTGTTTTTGTTCCTGCTCCATCCAGTGATACGGTAAATCCCGCTGTGTGGGCGAAGTTGCCACCTCGGGTAACGGGAAGGACGACAGGTAACTGAGTGACCCGGTTAAATGCGGCGGGAGATACAATGAGTACCGGACGAGTTCCACGTTGTTCATGTCCCGCTGTCGGATCCAGTGAAACGAGCCAGATTTCCCCTCTCTCCATTTACAGGGCCTCCTTGCCTGCCACAGGCGTATCCATCCATTCCCGATCTTCTTCGCTCATTTCAGCCTGCGGATCGCACTGTGCCAGCAATTCCTCAAGCGAATAACGGGGCCGTTTCTGGGGTTCAATAATCAGGCAGCCATTATTAATGGTCATGCCCACTTCGCTTTCTGTCGACAACGCCAACGTTTTTAACACGGCGGGAGGAACTGCCAGCATGACGGATCCGCCAACCTTTTTCAGACGAGTGATATACATAGAGCCCCTCCTGATATTATATTTTAATATAACATTAATGGCAGCCGTGCACAGTTTTCAGCCAGAATCATGGTGATTTCCTTAGTTGGATTCAGCGTGAAGGTTGTCGTGCAGGCAGGTACGGACTTCACGTCAGACAGGCTGATTAGAGAAGACTATTCAGGCAGTTCAAAGAATTATTTCGAATCAGATAAATAAAATGCGGCACAGGTTCGGGATCTGGCCTGCGCCGGAGAGCGATTACCGCGCGGTTAAGTGCTTATCCCTCAGCTCGCACGCCCCTGCCTTTCACCAGTAACATCACGCCGGTAAAAATCTGCCAGAAAGTAATGGGATACACCGAGGCCCTTTCGATAATGCCGGTTGGCAGCACGTTGAGGGGGATCAGAAACATGCTGAGCAGGCCGATGCAGCCAAGCACCACACTCAATATGCTGTAATCGCGCAGGTCCTTTCGCTGTCGCAGCAACCCGCCGACGATTATCAAACAGAGATTTCCTCCGCCGATCGCCATGATCGCGCCAGCCTGATGCACGGTGAAGCCACTGGCTTCTGTGCCGCTGTGAAAGAGTGCAATCACTACCCCGCCGATGCCATGCAGCAAGCCGGTCAGCAAAAAGCCTTTTTGGCCCGCGCCGGTGAAGTTTGATCGCAGTAACAGACAGGCGAGGAAGAAAAGCACGCCTTCCGCCGCGAAGCCACTGTTCATAACCGCGTGGAGCGGCGAGCAGACATCACGGCCATCAGGCAATACGCCGCACTGGGCAATGCCCAAATCGCTGATGTAGTTTTGACTGAAGAAGTACGGTGGCGTGGTCCAGGCGCGAGAGGCGACTTTTTCGGCCAACAGGTATAACAGGCCACCCAGTGCAAAACTGAGTGCGCCCAATTTGGTTGCAAGCTGTCGTGAATTCATCTGCTTCCGGTGATTAGCGGCCCCGACCCAGCGTCCAGTATGCCATAAAGTTCACCACTTCACGGTCCAGCTGAAACTCATCAATCAGGCAGTGGCGCAGTTTTTTGACCACGCCCGATTCGGCGGCCACCCAGGCGTTAAATCCGTGCTTGCCTTCCGCACGCTCCCAGATGCCATCTTCAATCAGGCTTTTGTTTTCCAGCGACTGCTCCGCGACGCGCGCGCAGTCTGGAAGGGTCAGATGATCGCGAATCGCCTTCATCAGCAAGCTGCCCTGAGGGTGATCCTCGCGCCCCAGCCAGTGAATCTCAGCAAAAGGAAAATCTTGCTGCTGAGCATCGGTGATATGCGGGACCTCAAAGAACGCCTGCACCTTGGGCGGCTCAGCCAGCGTTGCCAGCTGTTCCAGAATGCCCACCGCCGCAGGCACCGCGGTTTCATCGGCAATCAGCAACGCCTGTTGGATACCCTCATGCCAAATCCATTCATAGCCGCCGCTGTCATCCGCAGAGGCCGCATTCGGCGCAACAATCTGCATCTTAGCGCCGGTGCCCGCATGCATCGCCCAGCGCGAGGCAGGACCGGTTTCGCCATGCAGCACGAACTCCACGTCCATCTCTTTCTGCTCGCGGCGCAGTCCCCGCAGCGTGTAGGTGCGCATGACCGGGCGTTGCGGCTTTGGCAATGCCAGATAATCCTGATACCAGCCTTCACTGACCGGCATCGCCGGACAGGTGCCATCCTCGCCCGCAAACATCAGCTTGATGCGCTGATCGGGGGATTCATGCTTCATCTCCAACACATCGTCGCCGGTGAACACACAGCGCAGTAAGGAAGGCGTGATCTGAATGCGTTGTTTGAGCGTAACGTTGAAAATCCGGTAGCCCGCGGCCATGGTGCTGCTCCTTCAGGGAAGTTATTGCGATGTTCCAGCCGTCTGGCGGCGTTCAGCAACGCAATATAACGATAATCATTATCATTTAAAAGATGAAAATGATTTCAACCCTTAACATCTCTTTACCTCCCGTGCAGAACATTGCTAACAATTCAGTCGTTGTGCAGGCGCTGACGGCGACGCAGGCCAGGGAACCACACCATCCACAGCCCGACCACGATCAGCGTGCCGATCCCGCCGACTGCAGCCGCTGGCGCCGCCCCAAGCCAGGCGGCAAGCATGCCGGATTCAAACTCGCCAAGCTGGTTTGAGGTGTTGATAAAGATCGAGTTAACCGCACTCACCCGCCCGCGCATCTCGTCAGGGGTATCCAGCTGCACCAGCGAGCCACGGATCACCACGCTGACCATATCAAATCCGCCCAACGCTAACAGCGCCAGAATCGACAGCCACAGCTCTTTCGACAGGGCAAAAATCAGCGTGGCGACGCCAAATCCAGCCACGGCAGCAAACATCGTCATGCCGACATTGCGTTCTAAAGTACGGCGGCTGAGCCAGAAGCCCACCAGCAATCCGCCCACCGCTGGCGCACCGCGCAGTAATCCCAGCCCCCAGGGACCGGTATGCAGGATATCCTTGGCAAAGATCGGCAACAGCGCCGTCGCGCCACCCAGCAGCACCGCAAAGAGATCCAGCGAGATCACGCCCAGGACATCCGGCCGGTTGCGGATAAAGCGCACGCCCGCAAAGACGCTTTCAAAGGTTGCGGGCGTCCTTTTCGGTGGCGCATGCTCATAACGCAGACGGCTGACCATCAGTATGGAAATCAGATAGAGCAGCCCGGCCGTGAGATACACCACGCCCGGACCGGCAACATACAGGAAGCCACCGAGTGCCGGGCCAAGCATCGAGGCGGTCTGCATCGAGGCACCATTGGCAGCCGTTGCGCGGGCCAGCATCGCCGGTGGCACCAGCGCGGGCAGCATCGATTGTAACGACGGCGCTTCCAGCGTTCTGGCCACCGAGATAATGAACACCAGCCCGAGGATAATCACCTCGTCGGTTTTGTGTGCCAGCGTCAGTCCCGCCAGCACCGCAATGGCAATCCACTCGGTGAGCTGGCCGAAAAGCACCACCCGGCGGCGATCGAACTGGTCGGCGACGTGGCCTGCGGGCAAGGCCAGCAGAACCGCCGGCAGAAACTGCACCAGGCCAATGAGGCCCAGATCCCAGGCGCGGCCGGTGATGGAATAGATCTGCCAGCCCACCGCAATGGAGAGCATCTGGAAACCGAAGCTGGAGGTGGTGCGAGCCAGCCAGAATGCGACGAAAGAACGGTGTTGAAACAGGGAATCCGCCCTGGCGGGTGCAGAAGAACGCATAGCGATTTTTTACCTGAATATTTTTATTTTATTGACCAGATGACACTGCCGGCTATTTGTATTTCCACAACCAGCGGCCGCTGTTCAGACGGCGATAGAAAAAGAAGCCACGCACAATCCAGTCCATAAACATGCCAAGCCAGATGCCCACCACGCCGAATCCCAGTACCACACCGAGCGTGTAGCCAGCCACGATGCGGGCGCCCCACATGCCCAACAGCGAGATCCACATGGTGAATCGCGCATCGCGTGCCCCTTTCAAGCCCGCGGGCAAGACCCACGAGGCCGCCCAGAAAGGCATAAACGCCGCGTTAAGCCAGACCAGGATTTTCACCACGTGGATAACATCGGGATCCTTGGTGTAGAACGACGCGAGGATGCCGGCGAACGGCACCGTTATCGCCGCCAGTAAACATAAGCCAATGGTGGATAGCCAGAAGATATGCCGGAGCTGACGTTCCGGCTGCAGCAGCTGGCCCCGGCCTAATCGCGTTCCGACAATGATGGTGGAGGCCGATCCCAGCGAGTTCCCCGGCAGGTTAATCATCGAGGCAATCGAGAAGGCAATAAAGTTACCGGCGATAACGTCGGTGCCCATACCGGCGACAAAGATTTGCGTCAGCAGCTTACCGCCGTTAAACAGCACCGATTCAATACTGGCCGGCACGCCTATCCCCAGCACTTCCATCAGGATGCTGGTATTCAGGCGCGTGAAGTAGCTTTTCAGGGTGATTTTTAACCGCGGGTTGAAGCCAATCATCAGCACGTATATCACCGCCAGCGCGCCGATATAGCGCGAGATGGTTAAGCCGACGGCCGCGCCATCAAAGCCCAGCCCTTTCCAGCCAAAGCAGCCGTAAATCAGTGCGGTACTGATCACAATATTCAGAATGTTCATTCCGCCGTTAATCAGCATTGGAATTTTAGTGTTGCCTGCGCCGCGCAGTGCGCCACAGCCAATCAGCGCGATCGCCGCTGCGGGATAACTCCAGGCGCTGATGGTCAGGTAATCCAACGCCAGCGCTTTCACCGCCGGTTCGGCACTGCCGGCAATCACATCAATAATTTTTACGCCAAAGAACTCGATCAGCAGCGCCAGCAATACGGCAAACAGCGTCATCAGCACCAGCGATTGTCTGGCTGCCGCTTCCGCCCGTTCGCGATTGAGTTTTCCCAGACTGAAGGCCACCACCACGGTGGTACCCAGATCGATGGCGGCGAAGAAGGAGATAATCACCATATTGAAGCTGTCTGCAAGCCCCACTCCCGCCATCGCCTCTTTGCCCAGCCAGCTCACCAGGAAGGTGCTGAGCACCCCCATTAGCAGGACGCAAAGGTTCTCGAAGAAGATCGGCACGGCCAGCGGGGTGATTTCTCGCCAGAATAAAACTCGGTAGGAATGTCTTTTGGGATACCACGCCGTATTTTTGATCGCCTGCAGCAGAGAGACTCTGAAGTTTTGCAAGGTAGTTCCAGCCAGGAAGAGGTAAGTAGTCCTTATTGATGATGGTAAAAGGCTGACTATTATGCAAAGTCTTTTTTTTCGCGCTGCACAAAAAGGCGGTCAGCGGTCAAAGAAGTTTCCGCTGTCTTCAGGCTTTATTGCTAAACTGCCGCGACGATTTTCAGGAGAAAGCCATGAAGCCCCGTTCCGTTACGCTGGATGATGTTGCCGCTGCCGCAGGAGTCTCTTACCAGACGGTTTCCCGCGTGCTGAACCATTCTGCCCGCGTGGCGGAAAAGACCCGGCTGAAAGTGGAAGCGGCAATGATGGCGCTGAACTATGTGCCTAACCGCGTGGCGCAGCAGCTGGCCGGAAAACACGCGCGTACGTTGGGTCTGGCCACCAGCGATCTGGCGCTGCTGGCCCCGGCGCAAATGGCGTCGGCGATTCAGCAGCGTGCCACCGCGTTGGGTTACCGGTTGGTGATTGCGATGTCAGCCGATCAGGGGGCAGAAGGGGCGGTCCAGGAATTACTGGCCCAGCGTGTGGATGGATTCTTGATTAACCTGCCGCTGGATAACATCAGCGCCAGTCACATCGCCGCCCTCACCCGCCCTCTGCCGGGGCTGTTTCTCGATGTCCCGGATGATGCGCCGGTACCAGCCTGCCAGTTCAGTGCGGAAACGGGCGCCCGCCAGGGAATAGAATATCTGCTGGCGTTGGGGCACCGGGAGATTGCACTGCTGAATGGGCCGAAAGCATCGGTGGCGGCCGCCTCGCGGCATCATACCTGGCTTAAGGTTTTGCAGGAACATCAGCTAACGCCGCACCGTGAACTGACCGGGGACTGGAGCGCCGAATCAGGCTATCTGGCCACCCTTTCTCTCTTTGGCAGTGCCCTGCCGACCGCCCTGCTGGTCGCTAACGATCAGATGGCGTTAGGCGCGCTGCGGGCACTGCATCAGGCGGGATTGCAGATCCCTGCGGAGATTTCGGTGGTGGGCTACGACGACACGGCCGAGAGCGCATGGTATCAACCGCCGTTGACCACGGTGCGTCAGGACATCAAACAGCTCGGTGAACGCAGCGTGGACTGGCTGGTGAAAACGCTTGGGGAGGAGCAGAGTCCGGCGCAGATGCGCCCGTTTGCTACCGAGTTGATCATCCGGGAAACCACCGCCGCGCCGCCGCAACAGCGGGCAGATGTGCAGGCGATTACCGGAAAGCGTCAGCAACGTGCAGAAAAAACAAAGGGCGATCGATGATCGCCCCTGGAGTCTGAGTCGCTAAACCTTACTGCGGTTTAGGCTCGCCCATCGCTTTCAATTTTTTCGACAGGTCACGGCGCTCTTTCGACAGATCGGCATTTTTGATGATGTAGTCATCAACACGATCTTCGTAGTCGCTTCGCATGCTGCCAATGATTTCCTGGATGGCTTCAATGCTCATGCCCGGTTTGATGTATTCGCCAAGGTTATCGAGCAGCAAGACACGCTTCTGGTTATCACGAATTTTCTTTTCGTTATCGTGAATCTCGCGCTGCAGCTTGTTCTTACGACGGAACATCCGCACGAACTCCAGCACGTCCTGAAATGATTGCTTTGCATTTTCCATGAAGACACCTTTCATTTAGGCCTGTTCGCACAGGCGTCATTATCGTAGCACTCAGCTTAGCGGCTCACCGCGGCCGAAGGCAATTTTGAAATTGTAGAGTCGGGCCCTATCTTAGCGCGAACGACTGTTTCCCGCAGTAAGTTGTTGCATATCGCTTATTTACGCAAGACCAGCCGCATCAAATCAGACAATCTTTCCAGTTGCCCCGCCATTTCCAGGCTCAGCCAGACGTAGCCGTGGATCGCCGTCTCCACCCGTTCGTCGCTGTCATATTCTTTGATTAACTGCCGCAGTTCGCGACTGACTTCCGCCAGTTCACCACTGTAAGCCGCAATTTTGTCCGTATTGCCTTCGACAATGGCTTTTGACAGTTTGCGTAGGGTGTTCTCGGTCATTTCCTGGGTATGACGCAGCGCCGGGGCGTTCAGCATGATCAGGTGGCTCTCGCGCGAGTTCCACCAGGCATTCAGTTGCAGCTCAAGGGTGCAGACCATATTGCGGTTCAGCGTCTGGATACCTTCAAATACCGATTTGGGAATTTTGGTCTCTTTACTGGACGGCTCAATCAGCGAGCGCATTTTGACCACGCCGGTTAACAATCGCTGCAACGGCCGCGTCAGCCGGGGCTTCTCCACCAGGTTCGGCGAGAAACCGGCGTGATAGATTTTGGCAGTTTCCAGCAGCGAATCTGAGAGCTTGATGCGCCAGTGGGTATAGGCTTTCTGCGGATAGATGCTGGTAAACAGCAGTGCCAGCAGCGAACCGAAGATCACATCGCCACCGCGCCATAAGGCGGTGGTCAGATCGCCCGGTGGTGCGCCGCAAATAACGGCCAGCGTGATGCCGATCAGCAGCGCCATGTAAGGGTGTTTACCGAGCGTCAGGAAACCACACAGGAACATCACAATGGTGCACCACACCAGCATTCCCGGCAGGGAAATCACTTCCAGCTTGAGGGCAATCAGCCCGGAGACAGAGCCAAAGATGGTGCCGCCGATGCGCTGCAGCGCACGGGGAAAGACGTTCCCCCAGGATGAAATGGGGCCCATCACCACCACCAGCGTGATCAGCGGCCAGGTCCCTTCCGGGATCTCCAGCAACCGCACCAGCAAAAAGGTCAGCACAAAGGCCAGCGCAATTCGAATGCCATGCACGGTGCGATAGTTGCGGTAGAGGGTGAATTCGAAGGCCGATAACGGCTTGTCCGGGCGCACACAGTTCTCCTGATAACAGTTGAAGCTGGGCATCATACCCGATCGAAAAAAGCGCCGTAATTGATTCTGCACTATTTTTAGTGAGGAATTTCCTTACATCTTTTAAGGAATAACACTTATTAACAAAACAACAACATCTGTTATACATAATACTGTCGTCTTGCTCATATTTTTACACTTTAGATATAACTTTACAGACTGGAACAATAGGAAGCTCAATGCGCAAACCCACTTCAACGCAGCCTGGGGTCACCCGGCGGCAGGTTTTGACATGGTCGACCGGCGCGATAGCGGCTACCGCCACTGGCGTTGCCAAAGCCGTCACCCTTACCGGTGCCCCAGGCTGGACACCTTTTTCAGACAACCCACCCGAAACCTTTGATTCCACTGCCCTGCTGTTTTTCACCGAGGAAGAAGCCGCAACGATAGACGCCATCGTTGACCGCTTAATCCCGGCCGATGAGCTGAGCATGGGTGGTAAAGAAGCCGGCTGTACCGTGTTTATCGATCGCCAGCTGCACGGTTTTTACGGCACCTTTGAGCGCCTGTATATGGAAGGTCCGTTTGAAAAAGGCGTTCCTGAACAGGGCGATCAGTCCCCGCTGGTGCCCCGACAGCGTTATCGCCTGGGCATTGCCGCTCTTAACACCTACTGCCAGACCAGTCATCAGAAAGCCTTTAAAGACCTGACTGCCGCCCAGCAGGACGACATTCTGCATGGCCTGGAAAACGGCAAGATTACGCTGGACGGTTACGACAGCGCCTCATTTTTTGCGCAGGTGCTGACCAACGCCATGGAAGGCTTCTTCGCCGATCCGATATATGGCGGCAACAAAGACATGGTTTCCTGGAAGATGCTGGGCTTCCCAGGCGCACGTTATGATTATCGCGACTACATTGGCCGCCATAACCAGGACCTGAAGCTGCTACCGGTGAGCATAGCCGACCTGCCAACCCAGAAAAAAGGATCCTGATATGGCGACCAAACTACCAAAAACAGATGTGGTCATCATCGGCCTGGGCTGGGCTGGCTCGATCATCGCCAATGAACTGGCCGATGAAGGGCTAAACATTGTCGGCATTGAACGCGGCCCGTGGCGCGATACGGCGCGGGACTTTAACGTCGCCACCATTACCGATGAGCTGCGTTATGTGCAACGTGAAGAGCTGATGCTGCGCACCCGCCAGAACACCTGCACCATGCGTAACAATCCTTCACAGACCGCCTTACCGATGCGTAGCTGGGGATCGTTCCACCCCGGTAACGGCACCGGCGGCGCGGGCAACCACTGGGCGGGAATTACCTTCCGTTTCCAGCCGGAAGAGTTTCGTCTGCGCAGTCATCTGACCGAACGTTACGGCGCAAATGCCATCTCTTCCGATCTTTCGCTGCAGGACTGGGGCGTGGATTGGGACGAAATTGAAAAGCATTATATGCAGTTCGAACGTGTTGCCGGCACCTCCGGCAAAGCGGGCGTACTTAATGGCGTGAAGCAGGCAGGCGGCAACCAGTTTGAAGGCTCCCGCTCCGGTGAATATCCGACGCCACCGATGAAGCAACCTTACGGCCCGACGCTGTTTGCCGAAGCCGCCCGCAATATGGGCTATAACGCCTTTGCCGTGCCTTCATCGCTGGTGTCCGAGGCCTACACCAACCCGTATGGCGTGACCATGGGGCCCTGTACCTTCTGTGGCTACTGCACCAACTACGGGTGCGCTAACTACTCCAAGGCCAGCGCCATCACCACCGTTCTGCCGGCCCTGATGCGCAAACCCAACTTTACCGCGCATACCAGCAGCGAAGTGTTGCAGGTCTTAACCGACTCCACCGGCAAAAAAGCCACTGGCGTCACCTTTATCGACTCCAGCGGCGATGAATGGGAGCAGCCGGCGGATTTGGTGATCGTCGCGGCCTACACCTTTGAGAACGTGCGTCTGATGCTGCTTTCCAACATCGGCAAAGCCTACGATCCGGTGACCAACACCGGAACCACCGGCCGTAACTATGCCTACCAGACCGCAAACGGCGTCACCCTGTTCTTTGACGACAAGAATTTCAACCCGTTTATTGGTGCCGGTGCCGTCGGAATGGGCATTGATGATTTCAATAACGATAACTTCGACCACAGCGGGCTGGGCTTCTTCGGCGGCGGCAGTATTCGCGTGACGCCAATTGGCGCGGCGCCCATCAACAGCCGCCCGGTACCGCCAGGCACGCCAAAATGGGGATCCGACTGGAAGAAGGCCACGGTGAAGAACTACCTCAGCACCATGTCAATCGGGTGTGAGGCCAGCAGCTATACCCAACGCACTAACTATCTGTCGCTGGATCCGAACTACAAAGATCCGCACGGTCGTCCGCTGCTGCGTATCACCTTCGACTTCCCGGAAAACGATTTGCGTATGGCGCAGTACTGCACCGGAAAAGTGGCTGAAATTGCCAAAACCATGAATCCGCGCCAGATCGTTTCCAAGCCGACCAGCGGCCACTGGAACAGCGTGCCCTATCAGTCTTCCCACGTTTGCGGTGGCTTTGTCATGGGTGCCGATCCGTCTAACAGCTCGGTGAATAAGCATCTGCAGGTCTGGGATGTGCCGAATCTGTTCGTAGTCGGTGCGTCTGCCTTCCCGCAAAACCCGGGATATAACCCGACTGGCACCGTCGGCGCGTTGGCCTTTAAGGCCGCGCACGATATCCGCCAGTACTATCTGAAACGTCCAGGGGAGATGATTACCGCATGAAAAAGCGCACGCTTTTCGCACTGGCTGCGATCTCACTCGCGGTGCTCGGCGTTTCTGAAGCCTGGGCCCAGCCGGAATACGATCAGATTGAACGTGGCCGCTACATCGCCACGCTGGGTGACTGTACCGCCTGCCATACCGTCGATCCGAAAAAACCCTTCGCCGGTGGCGTTGGCCTTAACACGCCTTTCGGTAAACTGGTTGGCGCCAACATCACTCCCGATCGTGACACCGGTATAGGCAACTGGAGTTTTGATGACTTCCAGCGCGCCATGTCCGAAGGGATTGGCCACGGTGGCAAGCGGCTGTACGGCGCCATGCCGTTCACCGCCTATACCAAAGTCTCCCGCCAGGATAACGCTGACCTGTGGGCGTATTTGCAGAGCCTGCAACCCATCCATCAGGAAATTGAGTCCAACCAGCTGCCCTTTCCGTTTAACGTCCGTACCAGTCTGATTGTCTGGAACTGGATGAACTTCGATAAGGGCGAATTCAAGCCGGATATGAGCAAATCGGCGGAATGGAACCGTGGCGCTTACCTGGTTGAAGGGTTAGGCCACTGCGGAACCTGCCATACGCCGAAAAACATACTCGGCGGTGACAAGAACAGCGCGTTCCTGTCCGGCGCGGTGGTCGAAGGCTGGTGGGCACCGAATCTGACCAGCGATGAGCATGCCGGTTTAGGCAAATGGACGCAGGAAGATATCGTCAGCTATCTGCGTACCGGCGTAAACCGGTATGACATCGCGTCCGGGCCGATGGCGGATGCGGTGAAGAACTCGACGCAATACTGGCGCGACGAGGATCTGAAAGCGGTCGCCACCTACCTGAAAGCCACGCCAAAACAGGGCGACGACAAGCCGGCAGCACTGGCCGCAGACGACAGTCGGATGAAAACCGGTGCAACGATTTATGAAGCGAAATGTTCTGCCTGCCATGCGCCTCAGGGCCAGGGCGGTAAGAATATCTTCCCTCAGCTGGCCAATAACCCGCTGGTGAATGCGCCGAACGCCACCTCGCTGATCCATGTGGTGGTTGCGGGCAGCCGTGGCGTGGATACCGATACCCGTCCAACCGCGCCAGCGATGCCTTCGTTTGCCGGCACCTTAAGCGATGAGGAAATGGCCGAGGTCATTACCTACGTTCGCAACAGCTGGGGTAATGCCGCATCACCGGTCAGCGCTGGCGATGTGAAGGACCTGAAGGAAGAACTGCGTAAATAGCGTCGCAGCGGAGCCTTGCAGGCCGTTTTAAAACCTGCACGGTAAAACCGGCTATGCCGCTTGCAGGGTTAGCAACAAGAGCAGCGTGAGGGATTGCGCTGCTCTTTCATTTCTAATCCGCCTTGCTAACCGGAATATAGAGCTCGATATCCCATTCGCCGCTCTGCGAACCGTCGTTCAGGTAGTGATCAAAACAGGGCCCTTCCGCCATCACATACCCGCTGTCGGGCAGCCACTCATCGAAAAATTGATACCAGGGTTTAGTGAAGTCACCGTCGTTCACATGCACCAGATTCATCGCATAGGTTCCGGCGGGAATAATACTGAGCCTGGCGCCCTCACTCCCTTCAGGCAGCTCGAAGTCGGTCGGCACGCCGATCACCGTTTCAATTTTCAGCTCTTCCGCGGGCACCGCCCGCGGATTACCGTGATACACGCCCATCCATGGGCCCATCACATTATGCTTACTGGTCCAGGCCACCAGTTTGTCAAAGCCTTCGGGTGCGGTGACTTCCCACGGGCCCACAAGATGAAAACCGGCTGTTTTGCTCTCTTCGCGCTCAACGATTTCAACATTCATCTTCTTGCTCCTCATTAGGATAACTGGTTAAACATACAGTCAGAAGCATGGATGATCGAGTAAAAAAGCCGCTGAAATGTTGTTTTGCGAGCCAGCCTGCAAAAGACTTTAGTCGGGCCGGGTCAGGCTGAAATCCTGCCACTGTTGGGCGAGTGCCTCGCGCAGATAATCGACAAACAGCCGCACGCGCGGAGGCTGTTGCTTGCCATTCAACCAGATAGCATGCAGTGGTGCGGCGGGAAGAGGATGGTCAGGGAGCACCTGAACCAGCTTGCCTGATGTGAGGTCATCTGCCACATCCCAGACAGATTTCACCACAATGCCGGCACCGTGCAGCGCCAGGCCGTGTGCAGCCTCCCCGGTATTGACGTGAAAACGGGCGTTGATCTGTACGCTGCGCTGCGATCCCCCGGCGCCAAAGGTCCACTCGGTGACCGGGTTATCGCCAGAGATAATGCAGCTGTGCGCGCTTAACTCCTCCAGTGACAGTGGCTCACCGGCCTGCTGCAGATAGGCAGGAGACGCGCAGAGCACCCGCTGATTTGGCACCAGTTCCCGTGCGACCAGCCGGGAATCCGCCAGCGCGCCGTAGCGTATTGCCAAATCGTAACCACTGGCCGCCAGATCGATCACCCGGTCGCTCAGGTGCAGATGCAATTTGACGCTCTGATGCTGTTGCATAAATCGGGTGACAATCGGCGACAGCCAGCGCTGCCCCATACTGTGGGAGGAAGTAATTCGCAGGGTGCCGCTGGCTTTGCCCAGCCTTGAGGAGAGCGCACTTTCTATCGAGTCAAGCTCCTGCTGCAGCCGTTGGGCATGCTCGGTAAACACCAATCCTTCATCGGTCAGCGAGACATGCCGCGTAGTGCGATGAAACAGACGCACGCCAAGCTGCTGCTCCATTTGCGTCAGCCTTTTACTGACCACAGCCAGCGATAATCCCAGCTGTCGCCCGGCCGCAGAGAGTGAACCACAGGCGACGATGGCGTTGAATAAGGCGATGTCACGGATATCTTTCAGCATAGCGATTCTCAATGTAGCGGCAACAATCCCTTGCAAGTGTTGCATATTCCGTCAAGAAAGCGAGAGGCATAAGCTTGAGGAAAACCTGAGGAGAAGATGATGACTTTTAAACAACAGCAAGTATTAGTGGTAGGCGGCAGTTCCGGGATCGGTGAAGCCATCACGGCGGCATTTGTGGCTGAAGGTGCCAGGGTGACCATTGCCTCACGCAGTCTGGATAAGCTGCAGGCTGCCGCAGCCCGACTGGGAGACGTCGAAGTTGCCGTGCTGGATACCGCCGACAATCAACAGATTGAACAGTTCTTTGCTGCGCATCCGGCCTGGGATCATATTGCGATTTCAGCAGCACAGACGCCGGGCGGACCGGTGAAAAGTCTGCCGCTGGACAGCGCTTACAGCGCAATGGAGAGTAAGTTTTGGGGAGCCTACAGGGTTGCCCGAGCGGCCAACATTGCCGAACGCGGCTCGCTGACTTTTGTGTCGGGATTTTTGAGCGTCCGTCCTGGCAAAACGGTTTTGCAGGGCGCCATCAACGCGGCGCTGGAGTCATTAGGACGGGGTCTGGCGCTGGAGCTTTCGCCGGTGCGCGTGAATACCGTTTCCCCTGGCGTGATTGAGACGCCGCTGTGGGCTGGCATGGAGCACGCAGCAAAAGCGCAATTCTTTGCCACTCTGCGCGAATCGTTACCCGCCAAAACCCTGGGGCAGCCGGAAGATGTGGCGCGCGCGGTGCTGTTTCTGGCCGGAAATGCCTACACCACCGGTTCAACCGTGCTGGTGGATGGCGGTGGTGCCATCAAGCCTTAAGCAGCAGGCGGCCCATTGCGGGCCGCCTGTTTCACTTACAGCTTCTGTTTGATGTAGTCTTCGATGCGGGTAATAATGCCTGCTTCCTTCACTTCCTGCAGGGCAACCAGCGGATAAGATGCCAGCGTCTTGTCGCCATCGACCAGTTGAATCGATCCCACCTGCTCATGGGCCTTCAGCGGTGCTTCCAGATCTTTACGATCGATAACGTATTTCGCTTTAATCTTTTTCACTTCATCACGCGGCAGAGCCAGATAGACATCTTTATCGCTGCCAACGGAGACCTGATGCGGATTGCCGTACCAAACGTTTTCATGACCAATTTCTTTGCCAGCATGGAACAGCTGCACGGTATCGAAATTGTTCTGGCCCCAGGTCAGCAGTTTACGCGCCTGCTCTTCACGCCCTTTGGTACTCTTTCCGCCCATGATCACCGCTATCAGACGACGCTGCCCGTCCACGCTGGAAGCAATGATATTAAAACCGGCGCTTTCGGTATGGCCGGTTTTCAGACCGTCGACGTGCAGGGTTTTATCCCATAACAAACCGTTACGATTCTGCTGGGTGATGCCGTTCCAGGTGAGGGATTTTTCGCCATACATCTGATAAAAATCGGGCTCGCCGGAAATAATCGCCCGGGAAAGCTTCGCCAGATCCCCGGCGGTAGTGAACTGACCTGGCGCATCCAGACCGTGAACGGTTTCGAAATGGGTGTTGGTCAGACCCAGCTTGGTGACGTACTGGTTCATCTGATCAACAAAAGCTGACTGACTGCCTGCCACATAATCCGCCAGCGCGACACATGCATCGTTACCGGAGTCAATAATCACGCCACGACTCAGATCGCGGACGGAGACTTTCTCGCCAGGCTTGAGGAACATCAACGACGATCCCTTAAACACCGGATTGCCCGCACCCCACGCATCCTGCCCTATCGTTACCATGTCATCACGCGTGATGCGCTTGGCATCAATTGCACGGTCGACCACATATCCCGTCATCAGCTTGGTGAGGCTGGCTGGGTTGCGACGCTCATCGGCGTTGCCCTGGGTTAACACCTGGCCGGTAGTGGCATCCATCAATACCCAGGAAGCGGCATCGACAGAAGGAGGCGTCATAGGAAAGGCCAACGGATTGTCATCGGCATGAGCCAGGGAGGCAAAAGCCAAAACCACACTAATACTTGCAAGCTGACGCTTCTTCAACGGAACACCCTCAATAATCTGCTGTGTAAAAAAACCAGCCTGTTTTACGGGATCCTGTGCATCATTGTATGAATAAATTGCAAGAAAATATTAATTTTCAGTCGATTAGATTGGTGATTAGTTGAGCGAAAGTTATCAACGGCACAACCAGCTATTAACAAAAGCCCAGGGATATTCTGATAAATTTTACTTTAGGAACAACAGACCTTGTTTCAGCTGACCTGTCCTTTACGCTTGGCTTACGAAAATTTACACAAGTATGAGGATTTACTATGTCTGCCACACGAGGCTGGTCGACAGAACTTGAGGGGCTGCGAGGCATCGCATCGCTCTGGGTTCTGGTTGGTCATATCAGTTTACTGATTCATTGCCATATCACGCTGATCTCCTCACCTGGCATTGGTGTGGATCTCTTTATTCTTCTCTCTGGCTACCTGATGGCCAAAAACTATGTTGAGCGCCAACATAAAGAGCCGTGGCAGAGCGCCAGCACCATCAAGACCTTCTGGACGCGCCGTTTTTTCCGTATCGCCCCGCTCTACTATTTACTGCTGATTATCGCGCTGGTATACGGCCCGTGGTTCGGTGAGATGCGCGACACCATCGCCCACTTCTATTCCGGCACGGCAACCGAGTCATCCCGTTACTCGGATCAGTCGCTGGCAAATATCCTGACCCATTTCAGCTTCCTGTTCGGCCTGTTACCAGCTTACGGTTTTAATACCGTGCTGCCAGACTGGAGCATCGGGCTGGAGATGCAGTTCTATCTGTTGTTCCCGTTCATCATGCTGGTGACCATGCGCTTTGGCTACGCCACCTCGCTAATTGGTTTTATGGTGCTGTGCTGCGTGGGCCGCTATGTGCTGGCGGACTACTATGAAGCGTTCGAAATGCCTTCAATGATCCTGATAAAGCTGAATATGTTCCTGTCCGGCATGCTGTTGGCTGAAGCCGTGCGCCGTAAAGCGCTGCTGTATGTCGCCTTTGCGCTGCTGGGTCCGGTTGCCAGTAAGGTGATTGGTCTGGAAGCCATTCCGCTGCAGCTGGTGATGGAAGTGCTAATGATTGTCGGCATGGCCGCGATCCTCTGGCAGTACGCCGAAGGCAGCCTGATGACCAAGGTGATTGCCCTGCCCCGCAAGCTGCTGAACAACCGCGTCAGCACCTGGTTAGGTGACGTGTCCTTCTCGGTCTATCTGCTGCACCTGTTGATAGTGATCCCAGCCATTGCGCTGCTGCTGACCCACACCGGTCTGGGCGGTAAGAGCGACATGATGCGCTTCGTCACGGTCTGTGCCATCTGCATCCCGATTACCTATGCGCTGGGATCGTTGCTCTATCGCTGCGTTGAAAAGCCTGGGATTTTGATTGGGAAGAAGGTGCTTGGTTCAAAGACTATAAAGCCACAATTAGCTGAGTAAAATTAAAAAAGTGGGTTTGATTATTACATAAAAAACAAACCCACAAGTACATACAAAACAATGAGTTACCCTAGCGCGTAAGACAACAAAATAATTAAGTACAAAATATAGTCTTCTAATAATCGCCCTCTTTACATTAATCATCCGATACTTTATCAAAAAAAAAACACCATTGCCTTGAAAGAATCTTAATAACTGCTAAAATTCCAGTTATTTAAAGGGCCTTAGACATTGCCAAGCCAGAATACTTTGCCAATGCAGTCTATAAAATATGCATTAGTAGGACTCGCCAATACAGCAATAACTGCGGTAATTATATTTTTATGTATGAAAATCGGCCTGTCTTTATATTTCTCTAATGCCTTGGGATATACTATCGGTATTGCTTTTAGTTTTCTGGTAAATTCTTTGTTTACGTTCACAACTCCTCTTACCAAAGTAAAATTCGTAAAGTTCATCATTTGTGCATTCATCTGCTACTTAGCGAACCTAATTGTAATTAAAGTACTCATCCACATCTATCCTGAGTCTGTTTACCTTGTCCAATTGTCAGGTATGATAATTTATACAATCTCTGGATTTATCATTAATAAATACTGGGTAATGAAATGAAAGCGACGCTGCCAACATTGGCAATTATTGTCCCTTGCTACAATGAGCAAGAAGTTCTTCCTGAGTGCATTAAGACATTGACAGGAATCATAGAACAGCTGATCATCTCGAATAAAATACACGAACTTAGCCATGTTATTTTTTCTGATGATGGTAGTAAAGAAAGGACTTGGGAAATTATTGAACAGGCAAGCAGTGTCAATAAACATGTCAAGGGCATTAAACTTTCACGCAACCGAGGGCACCAAATTGCTCTTCTTGCTGGATTACAATCTGCTGATACAGATATGACTATCAGTATTGATGCAGACTTGCAGGATGATTGCTCGGTTATTGAAAAAATGGTGGACAGCTATCACAACGGCTGTCACGTAGTCTATGGCGTGCGGAATGATCGCAGTAGCGATAGTGTCTTCAAAAGAAAAACGGCTGAATACTTTTATGCATTTATGAAATGGATGGGTGTGCAGCAGATCCCAAACCATGCAGATTTTAGACTATTAAGCCGAACAGCAAAAAATGCCCTCATGGAATTCAAAGAACAAAATCTATATCTTCGTGGACTGGTACCTTTAGTCGGTTTCAAAGACGATAAAATATACTATTCACGATCTGTTAGAACCGCTGGCGAATCAAAATATCCTTTAGGGAAAATGATTGCTTTAGCAATCGAAGGTATCACATCCTTAACAGTTACGCCTCTAAGAATGATTGCTGTTCTTGGTTTTTCCATAAGTATTATATCTACCCTCGCAGCCCTTTATGCTATTTTTGAGAAGATAATTGGTAATACTGTGGAAGGTTGGACATCAGTTATGATAGCAATTTTCTTCCTAGGTGGCGTTCAAATGTTATCACTTGGCGTAATCGGTGAATATATTGGTAAAATATACATCGAAAGCAAAGGAAGGCCGAAATTCTTCATTGAGAAGAAAACGGAAGATAATGAGTAAATTGCAAAGTGTAGTTGATTGATTGCTAGCCAACTATTAAGAAAATTTGTAAATGGTGATGAAATGTCTTTGTTTAAAGCAAAAAATACACTGTGGATTTTCATTATCCTTATTGCAGGGATAGTGATTCATACCGCCACATTCATAAATACTGAACAACATATCTATTTCTGGGATTACAATGGTTACTGGAGAATATGGGAAAATTTCTCAAAATTACTCGTTAGTAAGCCTGGGGAGTTTTTCACTGCTTTATATGGCAGTATATACAATGAAGACTACAATGCTTTGCCTGTTGCGTTGATCACACCCTTTTATTACCTTAGCTTACCGTCCAGACTGACGTATATACTTTCTCTTCAAATATTATATTTTGTGCCGGTTGTGTATCTTTTTTATAAGTGTACGCAGTGCGTCTTGGAGGAAAAGGCCCCTCTTTTCAAATGGTGGATACTCATTGTCACAGCGAGTTTTGTAGCATTTTGGTCACCAACTTTAAAAGGTTACCCTGACATTTCAGGACTAATTGGAATACTATTGGCAACACTGTTAGTACTGAAAACGCCACTTATCGAAGGTGTCGTTTGGAAAAGAGCAATACTGATCGGGATCTTCCTTTGGTCAGCATTTTTGTTCCGTAGATGGTATGCTTTTACAATTGTGACGTTATATCTAACCTTACCTGTATTAAACTTCTTAATCTATTCAAAAAAAGGAGGAAGGGTAAAAAATGCCAGAAACATTATCCTCAACTTTTTCCTTTCCGGGGTTTTTTCAGTCATTCTCGCGATTTTATTTCAGAAGAACTTGATTGTCCGTGTATTAACCACGGATTATTCGGTAATTTATTCTGCTTATCAATCCCAATTATCAACATCCATCTATAATACCGCGTATGGTATTGGGTTGTATTTGTTCCCAATATTTATCGTAGGTCTGATTTTTGCAGCTTTTGAGAAAGATAAAAAGGCTAAGATATTTGTGGCTTTTTGCTTAGTGAACTTATTTTTAAGTTTCTATCTTTTTACACGAACTCAAGCGCCAGGCGTTCAGCATTGTTTGCCATTCGCAATGTGGTTCTTGTTCGTTTCAATTTATGGCATATATAAAATTCTGACAGCAATCAAGAATTCCGCAGCACAAACACTACTGATTGTCTTAATCTGCGCATTATCTTTGCTTGTTAATATTGTCTCGACCGTTCCGGCATTTAAAAACTTCAATTCATTGGCAGGGTTTTTCCCTACCCGTGCTTACCCACTACATATCGATAACTACAAAAATTATGTTCTGTTTATTGAAAAACTTGAATCACTAACTAAAAACTCTAAAGAGAAAATCACGGTTTACAGTTCAAGCGGTGTATTAAATGATGACATGATCAAAACCATGGCGCATCGTGGTCTTGATAACACAATAGAATATACTTCGCAAGTTGATCTTAGAGATGGCATACGGTTAGAGGCTTTAGAATCAAGGTATGTCGTGGTCGTTACCCCTGTGCAAACTCATATCTTGGCCAGTGGCCAGCAGGTGATTACTATACCCGCAAACTCTCTTTTAAAGCATGAAAACATTGGTAACGCATATACGCAAATCGGCAACGGTTTTACCTTATCGAAGGGTGCTACAGCGTATATCTTTGAAAAAAATCGTAACTTTACGCCTGACGAATACTTCGATTTTATTTCATTGTTCTCAAAGTCTTATCCAGATTGGTTAGATAAATACACTACCGGATTGAACTCCGCATGGATAACAGCCTTAGTCACCAAAGGTGATATTTGGGGGGAATTCAACCTTAACGACAATGGCACTATTTCAGCACACCCCGGCCAAAACAGTCCTACTGTTGTTAATTGGTACTTAAGAAAAGTGGCGAGTCTAAAAATATCCTCAATTAGTACCAGCTGTCCAAATGCAGATGGCATTGATGTCACTATTGAAAATAATGAGGGTAAAACTGAAAAAGTACATATCCCTAGCGGTGGCACTAAGATTCTTGACACACATGATTTTAATGGGATGAAATCAACTCTGACCATTGATAAACATCAAAATGCAGGCTGCGATTCAATCCTTATCCAGCAACAATAGTCCGTTTGAGGTGCCTGACAAGCACCTCACTTCTCACCTTTCCCCCTTATAGGCATAGTCGAAATCATACTTTCATGTATGCTCCCCCCATTCCATATTTAAGAAATGACTGATTTTAAAGTTGATTTTAATTGTAAACTGCACTAATATTTTCCTTAAAGAAAACTGACATTCCTTACATATTCAGGCATTTCGCTACACTATCAATATTCATTTTTTTAACGTTTTTTCTTGTATATTTAGGTTGAGGAATAGGTAAGAATGAAGAAGCTTTTGGGCCTTGATGGTCTACGCGGTATGTTGGCACTCGGTGTTGCTCTCTCACATTCGTACAGCCATTTCACTGGTTGGCACACAGGCTATGATATTTTCCATAATCCCGATTATGCCGTTGATATTTTTTTTATACTTTCTGGAATAGTTCTTTACTATACCTATGAGACAAGAATCAAAAGTAAGTCTGTATCCACCTTAGATTATATCATTGTCCGCTTCTTCCGATTATACCCTCTCCATATCATTGCCGTAGCCCTGGTTCCACTCTGCTTATTCATATCCAGCGGGGAATTTTTTCCATCCTGGCTGGGTCAGATAACACCCTTCAATGTTATTGGTGATATTACTTTAACAAACTCTCTTGGCGTAGGGTTTATTCCTAAAACCAATATTCCAAGTTGGTCTATCTCAGTAGAGATGTTTGCAGGAACGCTAATACTTTTGCTGGCATGTGTCCATCGGGTAGTACCATGGATACTGCTCCTCACTGGTATAGCACTGTGTCTACTCTTAAATATTGAGGTTAAAGGGGCCTCCCAGGCTGCTTACCCCCTTCTTAGTGATGGTGTATTAAGGTGCTGGCTATGTATGTCGGCCGGAATCTGCGCTCTGCAGATTGTCATGAAATTCAGCAAGCAAATTACCATTCATGAAAACCTGGCTAAGTGCTATATCGCATTAATGTTTTCAATTATGATGATTGTTCTTTTTGGTATGCAACTTACCCTTCCATACTATATTTTTTTAACTTTGTGCATTAGCCTGGCAATATGTATACTGCCCCACATTAATTTTGAGGTTCGAGATTTTTTTGAATCCAAAACAATGTCAGAACTCGGCAAACTATCTTTTTCAATTTATATTATGCATACCCCTATCGTTTATCTGTTTTTACATTTTAAATCTAATTCCTTCAACTCGAATATCATTTACGCAACATTAGCTGTATTAGCGACCATTTTCGTCGCAAAAGTGACTTTCAAATATATTGAACTCCCTATGCATAAGTATGGTAAGCGATTAGTTGAGAAAAGGCATTTGAGTAAGCATGCTAATATTGACGAATCAACCCAACGAGCCCAGTAAGCTGAAATGATACCAAACAACAAAATAAAATATCTCGATGGTATCAGAGGGATTCTTGCAGTTATGGTTGCCCTGCATCATGCTTTTGGTAACTTTACTGGATGGAATTCACAAATTTATCCGATTAAAAACGCCGTCTATGCCGTTGATATATTCTTTATGTTGTCTGGTATCGTGCTCTATCACAATTATCATCATCCTGTTAGAGATAAACTATTCAGCCTCAAATCATTTTTCGTAGTCAGAGTGTTTCGTCTCTATCCAATGCATATTTTTACTTCATTGTTAGTCCCCGTTTTCCTCACTATGTCAATAGGTGCGTTTTATCCTGAATGGATAGGGAATGTAACCCCTTTAAACCTTTTTGGCGATTTAACATTACTCAGTTCATTGGGGCTTGGATTCCATCTTCTTACTAATGGGCCTAGTTGGTCAATTTCAGTTGAGTTATTTGTTGGGACAATAATTACTTTCCTTTGCTGCCGCTATAATAAAGCACCAATAATATTTATTCTCATCACTTTAATCCTTTCTTTAGTTATTAAGTTTGATGTTACCGGAATAAATCTTCCTAACATCCCCTTGATGACAAGCGGAATTATAAGATGCGTTTTTTGCATGAGTGCCGGAATCTTATGTTATCAATGGATACTTAAGAGTTCAAATCAGCTTTCAAAATATTCATCTTTGATATCTTTTACTGGAATAATATTAATTATTATCACAATATGCTTTTTAAAATTATCTTTAGTTGAATACTTTGCTATCTCATTCTTTTCTGCACTATCTGTCAATCTTTTCACAAAAGAAACGTTTCCAGCATTAAAAATACTGGATGTCGGTGTTTTCAAGTGGTTAGGGCAACGTTCTTTTTCAATCTATCTTTTGCATACACCCGTCATTTTTTTGATGATCCGCATGCAGAATAATGACATGAGTCATAACATCTATCTTGCAATATCATCGCTGGGTATAACGTTGATGCTTTCTGAATTTTCATTTAATTACATTGAGAAGCCATTCATAAAACTCTCTAAAAAATTCAAAAGTTAGTCGCAAATTTTCATAGTGTTTGTGCGAACTTAGGGGTTATTATTTCATTACTCAGATGATGACTACAGCTATCTAGATGTAGTGAAAAATTTTCATTTTCATTGCAACATTTTCAAAAAGTTAACGAACAAAGATGGACAAAGTAAAACAGTGAAAAACGAAACCAAACAGCCCACCTTCCTGTTCCATGACTATGAGACCTTCGGCAAAAGCCCGTCGCTGGACCGCCCAGCGCAGTTCGCGGGGATCCGAACCGACATGGACTTCAACATCATCGGTGAGCCTGAGGTGTTCTACTGTCAGCCTGCGGATGACTACCTGCCGCAGCCGGAAGCGGTGATGATCACCGGTATCACCCCCCAATTGGCTATAGCTAAAGGGGTCTCCGAGGCTGCTTTCACTAAACGTATTCATGCGCTGTTCAGCGAGCCCAATACCTGCATCGTTGGCTATAACAATGTGCGGTTTGATGATGAGGTCACGCGCAACCTGCTTTACCGCAACTTTTATGATCCCTATGGCTGGGCCTGGCAGAATGGCAACAGCCGCTGGGATTTGCTGGATGTGATGCGCGCCTGCTACGCCTTACGTCCTGAAGGGATTGCGTGGCCAGAAAATGATGATGGTTTGCCGAGCTTCCGTCTTGAGCATCTCACCAAAGTCAACGGCGTTTCCCATGAGAATGCGCATGATGCCATGTCTGATGTATACGCGACCATTGCCATGGCAAAACTGGTGAAAGAGAAGCAGCCGCGCCTGTATGACTTCCTGTTCACCCATCGCAATAAGAACAAGATCACTGCGCTGATTGATATTCCGCAGATGAAACCGCTGGTGCATATCTCCGGGATGTTTGGCGCGTTTCGTGGCAACACCAGCTGGATTGCCCCGCTGGCGTGGCATCCGGTCAATAAAAACGCCTTGATCACCTGTGATTTGGCCGGGGATATCACTCCCCTGCTGGAGCTGGATGCGGATACCCTACGTGAGCGTTTGTATACCCGCCGCGATGAACTGGGGGATAACGCGCCGGTGCCGGTCAAGCTGTTGCACATCAATAAATGCCCGGTGTTGGCGCCCGCCAATACGCTGCGCCCTGAAGATGCGGAACGTCTGGGAATTGACCGTCAGCGTTGCCTTGATAACCTCGCGATACTGCGTCAGCGTCCGGAAGTGCGGGAAAAAGTGGTGGCGTTATTCGCTGAAGCCGAGCCTTTTGCCGGCTCCAGCGACGTTGATGCCCAGCTGTATGACGGCTTCTTCAGTGATGCGGATCTCAACACCATGAACATTATTCAGCAGACGCTGCCAGAAAATTTACCGGCGCTGGATCTGACGTTTAACGATGCACGCATTGAAAAACTGCTGTTCCGCTTCCGCGCCCGTAACTATCCCGGCACGCTGGATGAAGCCGAACAGAAGCGCTGGTTACAGCATCGTCGTGAAGCCTTGAACCCGGAGCGAGTGCAAAGCTATGTGCAGGAGTTGGAAATGCTGTTCAATCAGTATGAAGGCGATCAGGCTAAGCTCGCCCAGCTGAAGGCCTTGTTCGACTATGCGCGAGAACTGGTGTCTTAACGGCCTCTGGCTGAACTGTTCATCAACTAGCACGATCAAAAAAGGGCGCCGAAGCGCCCTTTTCATTTGCAACATCGCCAGATATTACATCGGCTCTTCAGTGCACTGCGGCACCGGGTTGCGGAAGCTGCGGGTAACGAAGGCCAGATAAATCAGACCAATAGTGCCCCACACCAGACCCAGAATCATCGAGCTCTCTTCAAGGTTGATCCACAACGCACCGACCGTTAACGCACCGCACAGCGGCAACAGCAGGAAGTTGACGTTATCTTTCAGCGTTTTGTTGCGGCCTTCACGGATCCAGAACTGCGAAATTACCGACAGGTTAACGAAGGTAAATGCCACCAGCGCACCAAAGTTAATCAGCGCCGTCGCGGTCACCAGATCAAAGGTGATAGACGACAGGGCAATCGCGCCAACCAGCAGCACGTTCAACGCCGGTGTACGCCATTTCGGATGGATATAACCGAAGAAGCGCTCCGGGAAGACGCCGTCACGGCCCATCACATACATCAGGCGAGATACGCCAGCATGTGCCGCCATACCGGACGCCAGAACGGTGACACAGGAGAAGATCAGAATGCCGAACTGGAAGGCTTTGCCCGCCACGTAAAGCATGATCTCTGGCTGTGACGCGTCAGGATCCTTGAAACGTGAGATGTCCGGGAAGTAAAGTTGCAGGAAGTACGACACCACCACAAAAATCACCCCACCGATCAGTGCCGTCAGGAAGATTGCTTTAGGGATGACGCGCTCTGCATCTTTGGTCTCTTCAGACAGCGAACTGATGCCATCGAAGCCCAGGAACGAGAAGCACAATATGGTCGCACCGGTGATCATCGGTACCACGTGCGCATTCTCCGACCAGAATGGTTTGCTGCTGACCAGCGTGCCGGCACCTTCGCCGTGCGCTACGCCATACACCACCATTGCCATAATGGCGACCATCACCACTACCTGCAGCACCACGATCACGCTGTTGAAGTTGGCGACGGTTTTGATGCCTTTCAGGTTGGAAAGGGTCATAAAGCCGACCAGCATCACCACGAAGATCCATGACGGGATACCCGGCACCAGCGCTTCGAAGTAAATTTTAGCCAGCAGAATGTTGATCATCGGCATGAACAGATAGTCCAGCAGCGATGACCAGCCCACCATAAAACCGACGTGTGGGCTGATAGCTTTCTGAGCATAGGTATAGGCCGAACCTGCGGATGGGAAGCGACGGACCAACTTGCCATAGCTCAGCGCCGTAAACAGAATGGCGATTAACGCGAACGCATAAGCCGTGGCCACGTGACCATCGGTCAGGCCAGAGACAATGCCGAAGGTATCGAACAGGGTCATTGGCTGCATATAGGCCAACCCCATCATTACCACAGGCAATAATGTCAGCGTTTTTTTTAGTTGTGGACGGGACGTTTGAGGATTAAGCGACATGATTCAGCCTCCCCATAGCATCAACCGTTCTGGGTTGAACCACAGGGAAACTTCGCGCATTGCGAGAGCTGTTCTTACATTGGGAAACGGACTGGCAGGAGTGGGTGAAGGTGGTGCCTGCCGCGGCGCCGTAGTCATCACGCTGGCGGATACCGGCGTGAACAGGAGTAATAAAGTGTAGCCCCATCAATCTTATCCTCAACATAGCACGTCCGTGCGTGCTAAAAGCGACTATCTATCCGGTTCTGGACCGGCCTCTTAAATGCGAATGTGTTTTCTGCAAAAAAATAACCGGCGCATAAGCGTCGGTTATAGATTAATTTTGCAGGGCGCATATTCTGCACCAGACGGAGGCAGGATGACAAGAGGTTAAGGCCTTCAGTAACAATTTCTTTGCTTGCGGTTGCTTTGCGTCATCTTAGTGGATCTCCCGTCAGGCGTTTTTCAGCATCCAGTCAATTTCCGTTGCCGTAATCAGGCGTTCGAAGTGCATCAGTTCATGGTGCTTGCAGCTATGCCAGACGAAGCCGAAACGCTCGCCCAACAGTTTTTGCAGCGGATAACTTTGCTCAAACTCATACAGTGCATCGCTCTGGCGGATCGGCAACGGATTGCCGTCGGCTTCGTGACCATTTCCGGTGATCGCTGGGGGTAATGGCAGTTGGTTATCAATACCATGCAGCATACCGGCGAGGATCGCCGACATCACCAGATAGGGATTGGCATCTGCGCCGGCGACACGATATTCAATGCGGTGATTGTCGATATCTCCGCAAGGGATCCTCAGCGCCACGGTGCGATTGTTGTGGCCCCAGGAAGCCTGCAACGGGACAAAGGCCTCGGGCAAGAAACGGCGATAAGCATTCACGTTAGGCGCAAGCAGGGCCATGGAGGCGGGCATCAGATCAATCATCCCGGCCAGCGTCCGCTTCAGCAGCGGTGAGTTACTGCCATCATCGCAGGCGAAGGCATTGTGATCGGCTGCATCCAATACGCTAATATGTACATGCATGCCACTGCCAGCGTATTCCTCATAAGGCTTAGCCATAAAGGTCGCCGTCATACCATGATTTTCAGCCACCTGACGCACCAGGCGTTTCAGCTGAACGGCATGATCGCAGGCACTGAGGACATTGCGGGTATGATGAAGATTGATCTCGAACTGGCCTGGAGAGGCTTCGGCCAGCGCACCATCGGCGGGGATCCCCTGCTGTTTCGCTATCGTATCGATCTCGCTTAACACCTCGGAGAAGTGATCGAGGTTATCGACTGAGTACACCTGGCTTTGCATATTACGCTCGTCGCTGCCCGGCGCGCACGGTGGCTGAATAAAGCCTTCCGCATCACGCTTTTTGTCGACCAGATAGAACTCCAGCTCTACCGCTACCACTGGAAACAAACCTCGATTACGCAACTGTTGCCAGAGGTGATTGAGAACGTTCCGGGGTTCAACGTCAAAGGGAGTACCATCTTGATTGCGCATGGTCAAAAGCACCTGCGCCAGATGTTGAGGATCGGCTGCGGAGGGGATTAACGTGCCTTCTACGGGGATACAAATGTTGTCCGGTTCACCGAGTGCCTGGCCCAGACCGGCTTCTTCTACGGTGTTGCCGAGGATGTCCATTGCGAAAACGGAAGCGGGGAAGTAACAGCCTTTCTCGAGTTTGGTCAGATTAGCGAAGGGGATCCGCTTACCGCGAAAGACACCGTTGAGATCGTTAAGAAGAATATCGACGTACTGCGTTTCAGGGTGGCGTTCCAGATAAGCATGCACTTCATTCTGGAACGCGCTGGTTCGTTTCTGTTCACTGTGTCTCGTGAAGTCTTCTACTTCGACAATATTTGTCATAGTCCTGCCCGCCTTTGTCTGGTTAGTGTTGAGCGTTGCTCAAAATAACAGCCACATTTCTAACATAGCGCCAACACAAAAAGTGTGCAAATGTTACATTCAAGTTTATTTTGCCGCCAAATCAGTTTGAATATTGTGCAGTCGGTTGCTAGATTGAAAATATATTGTACAAATTTGCGTAGTAAACGCCTTTTCCGGTAGATATATTGAACAGCTTGGCGAGGGGAAAGATGGGCATTATATTTAACAAGCCATTGATTGGCGTAGTGATGTGCCAGATTGACAAGGGCGGTCATCCCACACAGATGGTGCATAACAAATATCTCGAAGCCGTGTTGCAGGCAGGCGGCGTCCCACTGGCGTTACCGCAGGGATTAATGTCTTCCCCCGATCTATTAGAAATTGCTATGGCTCCGCTATCTGGCCTGCTGCTGACCGGCAGCCCAAGCAATATTGAACCTCACCATTATGGCGAATCCGGTACCGAGGATTATGCCGACCCCGGTCGTGACCAGCTTGCCTTTGCCTTGATTAACGCCGCAACCGCTAAACGCCTGCCGGTTCTGGCTATCTGTCGTGGATTGCAGGAACTGGTGGTGGCAACCGGTGGCAGCCTGCACCGCCAACTGCATACGGTTCCCGGCTTCCAGGAACATCGGGAAGATGAAGCCTTAACGCTGGACGAGCAATACGCCCCGGCACACGAAGTCTACGTTGAGCCGGACGGCCTGCTTTCCCCCCTGGTGGAAGGCTGCGAGAAGTTCTGGGTCAATTCGCTACATCAACAGGGGATCCGCACATTAGGAGCCCCACTGCGCATCGAGGCGCGTGCCGCCGATGGCCTGATTGAGGCCGTCAGCCTGCGTGACCATCCTTTTGCTCTTGCGGTGCAATGGCACCCGGAATGGCAAAGCGAGACGTCGACGTTATCCCGCCTGTTGTTCAATGGATTTATTCATGCCTGCCAACGGTATCAGGAGGAAAGAAGGCCATGAGCGAAGCCACTGTGGCACCGGGACGACGTTTATCGGAAATCCGCCAACAGATGGGAATGTCACAACGGCGCGTCGCCGAACTCTCCGGCCTGACGCACAGCGCCATCAGTACGATCGAACAGGACAAAGTCAGCCCTGCGGTCAGCACGCTACAGAAGTTATTAAAGGTATACGGTCTCTCCCTTTCCGAATTTTTCTCCGAACCGGTAAAGGATGAGGCACCGAAAGTGGTGATTGATGCCCATGAGCTGATCGATATTGGCAGTCAGGGCGTGTCATTAAAGTTAATCCACAATGGCAATCCGGAACGCACCCTGGGCATGCTGCTGGAAACCTATGAACCGGGTGCCACCACGGGCGAAAAAATTCGTCATCAGGGAGAAGAGACCGGCACGCTGCTTGAAGGGCAAATTGTCCTGACCATCAGTGGCCAGAGCTATTCGCTGCATGCCGGGCAGAGCTACGTCATTAATACCGGCCTGCCCCACAGTTTTACCAATTCATTCGCACAGCCTTGTCGGATTGTCAGTGCGCATACCCCAGCGACGTTCTGAGCCGGGAACTTGATCAGCAAAGGAGGGAGTTATGGACCATGTGAAGAGTTACTATGCCGCAACGGCCAATCCTCACGCTCCCTGGCCACAGCTTGAAAACAGTATTCAGTGTGATGTTTGTGTGATTGGTGGCGGCTTTACCGGCCTGTCCTCCGCCCTGTTTCTCACCGAAGCCGGGTATGACGTGGTGGTGCTGGAAGCGGCTAAAGTGGGATTTGGTGCCAGCGGGCGCAATGGCGGCCAGGTAGTCAACTCTTACAGCCGCGACGTGGACGTCATTGAACAACGTTACGGTAAAGAGAGTGCCCGATTGCTGGGCAGCATGATGTTTGAAGGCGCCAGCGTGATCCGTGATCGCGTCAAACGTTATGATATCGCTTGTGATTACCGCCAGGGCGGAATATTCGCCGCGCTGAACAAACGTCAATTGCACCATCTGCAGGAGCAGCACAAACGCTGGAAACAGTACGGTAATAATGAGTTACAGATGCTGGATGAAACCGGCATTCGCCGTGAAATCGCCAGTGAACGTTACGTCGGTGGTTTGCTGGATAACAACGGGGGGCATATTCACCCGCTAAATCTGGCACTGGGTGAAGCAGAAGCGATTCGTAATCACGGTGGACGCATATATGAAGCGTCTGAAGTGATCTCGGTAGACTACGGCAATCCCCACCAGGTGAAAACCGCCAAAGGTCAGGTTAGCGCAAAATTTGTGATTTTCGCCGGAAATGCCTACCTGGCTCCGCATCTTGAGCCCCGATTAACGCGTTTGAGCATTCCCTGCGGTTCCCAAATTGTCGCCACCGAGCCCCTTTCCGCTGACAAGGCGCTGGCGTTATTGCCGAATAATCGTTGTGTGGAAGACTGTAACTATCTGCTGGATTACTACCGACTCACTGCCGATAACCGTCTGTTATACGGTGGCGGCGTGGTGTATGGTGCGCGTGAACCTGAAGACATCGATACGTTAATTCGGCCTAAGTTACTTAAGACCTTTCCACAGCTGGCGGGGATTAAGTTCGATTACCGCTGGAGCGGAAATTTCCTGCTGACGCTTTCCCGCATGCCGCAGGTTGGCCGCCTGGATAACGGCGTGTTCTATATTCAGGGCGACAGCGGACATGGCGTCACCTTTACGCATCTGGCTGGGAAGCTGGTTAGTGAAGCGCTGAGCGGCCAGCCACAGCGCTTTGATGCCTTCGCCAAACTCCCCCATCTGCCCTTCCCCGGCGGCCATCGCTTCCGCGTGCCGCTAACGGCGATTGGTGCGGCCTGGTACTCGCTGAGGGATCGGTTGGGGGTTTAAAGGGGAAACCTTTCTCTCCTTCAATGTGAGGCTGGTTGCGCCCTCACTTCAGCGGCATTTTCGCCGGATCCGGATAGCTGTACTCGAACCCCAGCTCGCTGCAAATCTTGCTGCCGTCGATGATCTTGCCTTTGTCTTCACCCGGCTCCTGAATAAACGTCGGTGGCGTCAAGCCGAGCTGTCGGGCGACGGCGGGATAGAACACGTTACGGGCAGGATGTTTCGGCGCGCTAAGGTTATAGATGTGGCCTCCCTTCGGCGTTTTCAGCAGTAAAGAAATCGCCGCAACCACATCTTCCAGATGCACCAGATTGACGCCATGGCTACCATCGGTCAAATCGATTTTCCCCGCCAGGAAGCGGCCCGGATGACGTTCTGGCCCCACCAGCCCGGACAAACGCAGGATATCGACTGAGGTATTCGGCAGATGGTGCAGCCAGTCCTCTAACTCCTTCAGCGTTTTGCCGGCCACCGTCTGTGGCTCAAGCGGCGAACTCTCTTTCATCACTCCTGAACCGCTGCCATAAACAGAGGTTGAGCTGGTGAAAATAATTCGCGGAATCGAGCGGGCCAGCGCGCTGTCGACAATCTGCTGCACCGCTAACAGATAGTTTGCGCCGCCTTCGGCTGTGCGGCTGGCTGGCAAGGTGATCACCAGCGCATCCACGCTCAGCAGCGCGTCTAAATCATCGGGATCGCAGATAAGTTCGGGCGTCAGCTCCAGCAGATAGCTTTCGATGCCGCACATGCGCGCCGCTTCAACCCCATCCAACGTGGTTTTACTGCCGGTAACCTGCCAGCCGTGGGCGGTAAGCGACAGCCCCAACGGCATCCCCAACCAACCCAGACCAATAATGGCAACTTTTTTCATCCTCTGACTCCTGTAGTGAGGCTTGCTCAATACCCTAAACCTACGCCAGCGGAGTGTCAGTGACAATGGACAGATGATGAGAGAATCTTTCATCATTGACAAAAAAGGGTTGCGCCTCGCTATCTCCTGCGTTAGGTTATTTGTCACGAAATGAATATCCATTCATCCAAGAGAATTTTATGACAAGCGTTCAGTTCAACCACCATCATCACCATCACCCTGACTAGTCTTTCAGGCGATGTGTGCTGGAAGACGAGTAGGATCTTCCAGTGGTGCAGAACGCAAGAGAAGCCCCCGGAAGATCACCTTCCGGGGGCTTTTTTTTGGGCCATGCCCTGGCCAGGATGGACGAACTGCCAATAATCTCAGGTCGAAGCAGACAGGAAATAAGGAAAGGTACCGATGTTAGATAACACCCGTTTACGCATAGCTATGCAGAAATCAGGCCGTTTAAGCGATGATTCACGCGAATTGCTCTCCCGCTGCGGCATCAAAATCAATCTGCAGCAGCAGCGTCTGATTGCCTTCGCCGAGAACATGCCGATCGATATTCTGCGCGTCCGTGATGACGATATTCCGGGCCTGGTCATGGATGGCGTAGTTGACCTTGGTATCATTGGTGAGAACGTGCTGGAAGAGGAGCTGCTGACCCGTCGCGCTCAGGGTGAAGACCCGCGTTATTTCACCCTCCGTCGTCTGGATTTTGGCGGTTGCCGTCTGTCACTGGCGATGTCCGTTGATGATGAATATACCGGCCCACAGTGTTTACAAAACTCCCGTATCGCCACCTCTTATCCGCACCTGCTGAAGCAATATCTGGACAAACAGGGCGTGGCGTTCAAATCCTGCCTGCTGAATGGTTCAGTCGAAGTGGCCCCGCGTGCCGGTCTGGCGGATGCCATTTGTGACCTGGTGTCTACCGGCGCCACGCTGGAAGCCAACGGCCTGCGTGAAGTTGAAGTGATTTACCGCTCTAAAGCCTGTCTGATCCAGCGTGACGGCGAAATGCCAGGCGCCAAGCAGGAACTGATCGACAAACTGATGACCCGTATCCAGGGTGTTATTCAGGCCCGCGAATCCAAATACATTATGCTGCACGCGCCAAGCGAAAAGCTGGAAGACATTATCTCCCTGCTGCCGGGTGCCGAGCGCCCTACCGTGCTGCCACTGGCGGGCGATAAGAGCCGCGTGGCGATGCATATGGTCAGCAGCGAAACCCTGTTCTGGGAAACGATGGAAAAGCTGAAAGCGCTGGGGGCCAGCTCCATCCTGGTATTGCCAATTGAGAAGATGATGGAGTAACCGATGGCAAACTTCGCGACCCCCATCGACTGGCAAACCTGTGATGATGCGCAGCAAAAGGCGCTTCTGACTCGTCCGGCGATTTCAGCATCAGAAGATATCAGCCTTACCGTGCGCGGCATCCTGGATAAGGTCAAAGCGGAAGGCGATCGGGCACTGCGTTTTTACAGCGCGATGTTCGATAAGACCCAGGTTGAGGCACTGCGCGTTACCGCTGAGGAAATTGACGCGGCATCCGCCCGTCTGGGTGATGACATTAAGCAGGCGATGGCTACGGCCGTACGCAATATCGAAACCTTCCATGTGGCGCAGACGTTGCCACCGGTTGATATCGAAACGCAGCCAGGCGTACGCTGCCAGCAGATCACCCGTCCGGTGGCCTCGGTGGGTCTGTATATTCCGGGCGGCACCGCCCCGCTGTTCTCGACCGTATTGATGCTGGCCACCCCGGCCCGCATCGCCGGTTGCCAGCGCGTGGTGCTGTGCTCGCCGCCGCCGATTGCCGACGAAATCCTCTATGCCGCCAAACTCTGTGGCGTGAAGGAAGTGTTCCAGGTTGGCGGCGCGCAGGCAATTGCTGCGCTGGCGCTGGGCACGGAATCGGTGCCGAAAGTCGACAAGATTTTTGGACCGGGTAACGCGTATGTGACCGAGGCGAAGCGTCAGGTCAGCCAGCGCCTGGATGGGGCCGCGATTGATATGCCCGCCGGACCTTCTGAAGTGCTGGTCATTGCCGATGCGGAAGCGACACCGGCGTTTGTCGCTTCCGATCTGCTTTCCCAGGCTGAACACGGTCCGGACTCTCAGGTTATTTTACTGACGCCGTCATTACAGATGGCGCAAGAAGTGGCTGCCGCGATTGAAACTCAGCTGGCCGAATTGCCACGCGCAGAAACCGCACGGAAGGCGCTGGAAAGCAGCCGTCTGATTGTCACCAGGGATCTGCAGCAGTGCATTGAGATCAGCAACCGTTATGGGCCGGAGCACTTGATTATCCAGACGCGTCAGGCGCGTGATTGGGTAGACAGCATCACCAGCGCTGGGTCGGTGTTCCTCGGTGACTGGTCACCGGAATCTGCCGGCGACTATGCGTCCGGTACCAACCACGTGCTGCCGACCTACGGTTACACCGCAACCTGTTCAAGCCTTGGTCTGGCGGATTTCCAGAAGCGTATGACCGTGCAGGAGCTGACGCCGCAAGGCTTTTTGAACCTCGCACCGACCATCGAGATTCTGGCCGCCGCCGAACAGCTCACCGCACACAAAAACGCCGTCACCCTGCGCGTTGCCGCGCTTAAGGAGAAGCCATGAGCAATAAGATTGAAGAGCTGGCGAGGGCAAACGTCCGCGCCCTCACACCTTATCAGTCTGCCCGTCGTCTGGGTGGCAACGGTGACGTCTGGCTGAACGCCAATGAATATCCGCTGGCCGTGCCCTTTGAGCTGTCGCAGCAAACCCTGAACCGCTACCCGGAATGTCAGCCTGCGCTGGTGATTGAGCGGTATGCCGCTTACGCCGGTCTGACCAAAGAGCAGGTTCTGGTTAGCCGGGGTGCCGATGAGGGTATCGAACTGCTGATCCGCGCTTTCTGTGAACCGGGCAAAGATGCGGTGCTGTTCTGCCCACCGACTTACGGCATGTACAGCGTCAGTGCTGAAACCATCGGCGTGGAATATCGCACCGTGGAAGCCGGCGAGGGCTGGCAGCTGAATCTGCCAGCCATTGCTGAGCAACTGGATGGCGTGAAGCTGGTTTACGTGTGCAGCCCAAACAACCCGACCGGTAATCTGGTTAATCCTGACGATATTCGTCAGCTACTGGAAATGACGCGTGGCAAAGCACTGGTGGTCGCGGATGAAGCTTACATCGAGTTCTGCCCGCAGGCGTCGTTGACCGGCTGGCTGCAAGCGTATCCCCATCTGGTGATCCTGCGCACGCTGTCGAAAGCCTTCGCACTGGCGGGATTGCGCTGTGGCTTCACCCTGGCGAATGCTGAGGTGATTGCCCTGTTGATGAAGGTTATCGCACCCTATCCTCTCTCCACGCCGGTCGCCGACATTGCAGCCCAGGCGCTGAGCGACCATGGCATTGCGTTAATGAAATCCCACGTCGGCGAATTGATTGCCACCCGCGAGCAGCTGATTGCCGCCTTGCAGCAATGTGCCTGCGTTGAGCAGGTGTTCCCAAGCGAGACAAACTACGTTCTGGCGCGCTTTACTGCCTCCAGCCAGGTCTTTAAAACGCTGTGGGATCAAGGCATTATTCTGCGTGACCAGAACAAACAGCCGGGGCTGTCGGGATGCCTGCGCATCTCCGTCGGCACCCGTGAAGAGTGTAACCGCGCCATTTCGGCGCTGAAAACCTTACCCGGCGCGTCCGATACCAGGGAGCAAGCATGAGCCAGAAAGTCCTTTTTATCGATCGTGACGGCACGATCATCTCCGAGCCGCCGACCGACTTCCAGGTGGATCGCATGGACAAGCTGGCCTTTGAGCCAGACGTTATCCCGGTGCTGCTGTCACTACAGAAAGCCGGCTTTAAACTGGTGATGATCACCAACCAGGATGGCCTGGGCACTGACAGCTTCCCGCAGGCTGATTTCGATGGCCCGCACAACCTGATGATGCAAATCCTTTCCTCACAGGGCGTGCAGTTTGATGATGTGCTGATTTGCCCGCATCTGCCTGCTGACAACTGCGACTGCCGCAAGCCGAAAACCAAGATGGTTGAAACCTGGCTGGCCGCTGGCGTGCTGGATACCGCCAACAGCTATGTGATTGGTGACCGCGCGACGGACGTGCAGCTGGCCAGCAATATGGGCATTGCCGGCCTGCTCTACTCGCGCAACGACCTTAACTGGCTGGCGATTGAGCAGCAGCTGACCAAACGCGATCGTCATGCGCTGGTGAAGCGTAATACCAAAGAAACGCAGATCAGCGTCGAAGTCTGGCTGGATCGTGAAGGCAACAGCACGTTCAACACCGGCGTCGGCTTCTTTGACCATATGCTCGATCAGATTGCCACCCACGGCGGTTTCCGTATGAACATCGATGTGAAGGGTGACCTTTATATCGACGATCACCACACCGTGGAAGACACCGGCCTGGCGCTGGGCGAAGCCTTACTGAAAGCGCTGGGTGACAAACGTGGCATCGGCCGCTTTGGCTTTGTGCTGCCAATGGACGAATGTCTGGCACGCTGCGCGCTGGATATCTCCGGCCGTCCGCACCTCGAATATAAAGCGGAGTTCAGCTATCAGCGCGTAGGCGACCTGAGCACCGAGATGGTCGAACACTTCTTCAGCTCGCTCTCTTACACCATGGCGAGCACGCTGCACCTGAAAACCAAAGGCAAAAACGACCATCACCGCGTTGAAAGCCTGTTCAAAGCCTTTGGCCGTACGCTGCGCCAGGCAATCCGCGTTGAGGGCAACACGCTGCCCAGCTCGAAAGGAGTGCTGTGATGAACGTGGTGATCCTGGATACAGGCTGCGCCAACCTCTCATCGGTAAAGTGGGCCGTGCAACGTCTGGGCTACAATCCGATCGTGAGCCGCGACGCCGATACGGTGTTACAGGCAGATAAGCTGCTGCTGCCGGGCGTGGGTACCGCGCAGGCGGCAATGGATCAGCTGCGCGAGCGTGAGCTTATTCAGCTGATCAAAGCCTGCACTCAACCGGTGTTGGGCATTTGTCTTGGCATGCAGCTATTGGGTTCTGAAAGCGATGAAAGCGGCGGCGTGAAAACCCTCGGCATCATCGAGCAACCGGTATTGAAGATGGTCGACCTGGGTCTGCCGCTGCCGCATATGGGCTGGAATCAGATCACCTCACAGGCGGGTAATCACCTGTTCCGCGGCATTCCTGATGGATCCAACTTCTACTTCGTCCACAGCTATGCCATGCCGGTGAACGAGTACACCATCGCCCAATGCAGCTACGGTGAAGCCTTTACCGCTGCGGTGCAGAAAGATAACTTCTTCGGCGTGCAGTTCCACCCGGAGCGTTCCGGTGCCGCTGGCGCGCAGCTGCTGAAAAACTTCCTGGAGATGTAACGGGCATGATTATCCCCGCGTTAGATTTAATTGAAGGCAAAGTGGTCCGTCTGCATCAGGGCGACTATGGCCAGCAGCGTGATTACGGCAGCGATCCGCTGCCACGTTTACAGGATTATGAAGCTCAGGGCGCGGAAGTGCTGCACCTGGTGGATTTAACCGGTGCCAAAAATCCGGCAGCGCGCCAGATCCCGCTGCTGACCACGTTGCTTGCAGGCGTTAACGTGCCGGTGCAGGTGGGTGGCGGTATTCGCACCCGCGAAGATGTGGACGCGCTGCTGAACGCCGGTGCCACCCGCGTGGTGGTCGGATCAACAGCGGTAAAAGATCCGGAAGAAGTGAAAAGCTGGTTTAAGCAGTACGGTCCGGAAGCCATTGTGATGGCACTGGACGTGCGTATTGATGCCAACAACCGCAAGGAAGTGGCGATCAGCGGCTGGCAGGAAGCTGCCGGCGTGACGCTGGAAGACGTGATTGAGCAGTTTTTGCCGGTCGGCCTGAAGCATGTGCTGTGCACCGATATCTCCCGCGATGGCACGCTCAGCGGCTCCAATGTTGAGCTGTATCGCGAAGTGTCCGCCCGCTTCCCAACCATCGCCTTCCAGTCCTCGGGTGGCATTGGTTCGCTGGATGACATTGCGGCGCTGAACGGCTGCGGTGCGAAAGGCGTGATCGTCGGTCGCGCCCTGTTGGAAGGTAAATTCACCGTTGCGGAGGCAATCTCATGCTGGCAAAAAGGATAATACCCTGTCTGGACGTCCGCGACGGTCAGGTAGTGAAAGGCGTACAGTTCCGTAATCATGAAATTATTGGCGACATCGTGCCACTGGCGCAGCGTTATGCCCAGGAAGGGGCGGATGAACTGGTGTTTTACGATATCACCGCCTCGTCAGATGGCCGCGTCGTCGATAAAAGCTGGGTTTCCCGCGTGGCAGAAGTGATCGATATCCCCTTTTGCGTCGCGGGCGGGATCAAGTCGGCGGAAGACGCTGCCCAGATCCTGTCATTTGGTGCCGATAAGATTTCAATCAACTCGCCGGCGCTGGCCGATCCCGAGCTGATCACCCGCCTTGCCGATCGGTTTGGCGTACAGTGCATTGTGGTCGGCATTGATACCTGGTACGACAGCGAAACCGGCAAGTATCACGTGAATCAATATACCGGTGACGAAAGCCGTACCAAGGTTACCACCTGGGAAACGCTGGACTGGGTGCAGGAAGTGCAGAAGCGTGGCGCGGGCGAAATCGTGCTGAATATGATGAATCAGGACGGTGTGCGCAACGGCTACGACCTGATCCAACTGCAGAAGATGCGTGAGGTTTGCAAGGTGCCGCTGATCGCCTCGGGCGGCGCGGGCACCATGGAACACTTCCACGAGGCCTTCCGCGATGCCGATGTCGACGGTGCGCTGGCCGCCTCCGTCTTCCATAAACAGATTATTAATATCGGGGAACTGAAAGCGTTCCTGATTGAAAAAGGTGTGGAGATCCGCGCGTGTTAACAGAACAACAGCTGGCCCAGCTAGATTGGGTAAAAACTGACGGCATGATGCCGGCCATCGTCCAACACGCGGTGTCGGGTGAAGTGCTGATGCATGGCTATATGAATCAGGACGCGCTGGCTAAGACGCTGGAAATTGGCAAAGTGACCCTGTGGTCGCGCACCAAGCAGCGTCTGTGGACCAAAGGCGAGACCTCTGAAAACGTCCTTAATGTGGTCAGCATCACACCGGATTGCGATAACGACACCTTGCTGATTCTGGCGAACCCGATTGGCCCAACCTGCCATCTGGGTACCTCTAGCTGCTTCTCTCCGGCCGCCCCTGACTGGACGTTCCTCTATCAGTTAGAGCAGCTGCTGGCTGAACGTAAGCACGCGGATCCGAAAAGCTCTTATACCGCCAGTCTGTATGCCAGCGGCACCAAGCGTATCGCGCAGAAAGTGGGTGAAGAAGGTGTGGAAACCGCACTGGCGGCGACCGTTAACGATCGCCATGAACTGACCAACGAAGCTTCCGATCTGATCTATCACCTGCTGGTCCTTTTGCAGGATCAGGATTTGAATCTGAGCACCATCATCAACAACCTGCGTGAACGTCACAAGTAGTTCTCAGGGTTATTGCTAAGGCCGGGAAACCGGCCTTTTTTTACAATTAAAAATTCACACCACCGGCATCAGCAGTTACTCTGAATGCTTGTGTAAAGTTATTGAGATGTAATAAATAATGGCAAAAACTTTGATGTTTTCTGTGCTGCGTAATGCAGCGATTGCCTCGTTGATGGCAGGCTGCGCTTTTGGCGCTCAGGCCAAAATCGATCGGGTTCGCTTTGCGGTTGACCCAACCTATCCTCCTTTTGAGTCCAAAACCCCGCAGGGCAAACTGGTTGGTTTTGATATCGATTTGGGTAACGCACTCTGTACTCAGATGCAGGCGAAATGCGTATGGGTTGAAAGCCAGTTCGACGGCATGATCCCGGCCCTGAAAGCGCGTAAATTTGATGCCATTCTGTCGGACATGGGCGTTACCGAAGAACGCATGAAGCAGATCGATTTCACCGAGCCGATGTACGATACCAAAACCCAGCTGATTGCCCGCAAAGGCTCTGGTCTGCTGCCAACCCCGGAATCGCTGAAAGGCAAAACCGTCGGCGTTGAACAGGGTACCGTGCAGGAGCGCTATGCGCTGGCAAAATGGCAGCCGGCAGGTGTGAACGTCGTTCCTTATGGCGATCAGGCACAGGTTGAGAGCGATCTGGTTTCTGGCCGTCTGGATGCGGTGTTTACCGATGCCGCACAGGCGGCTATTGGCTTCCTGAAACATCCTCAGGGCAAAGATTTCGAACTGGCTGGCCCGATTGTGCAGGATCCGATTATCGGCCCTGGTACCGCGATTGGCCTGCGTAAAGGCGATGCAGAACTGAAAACTGCGCTGGATAACGCTTTCGCGGAAATCAAGAAAAACGGCACCTTTGATAAGATTCAGAAGCAGTATTTCGCAACCGATATCTCCATTCAAAAATAGTGTCTGAGTCGCGTCTGCGGGCGCGACACTCCTCCCCCTTTCAAGTGATCTGACCATGCAACAACGCCATCATCCCCTGCTCAGCGCCTCGCTGGGAACGCAACGCGAAATCATCAGCTGCCACTTTGGCGACCCTTCCCCTCGTCAGGTCTATATTCAGGCGGGCTTACACGGCGATGAACTGCCTGGCGTAGCCGTGGCATGGTATTTGAAGCAAAAGCTGAAGACCTTAGAGTCTGAAGGACGCCTTGCCGCCGCTATCACCCTGGTTCCGGTTGCCAACCCGATTGCGTTAGGTCAGCACTGGCACGGTACGCATTTAGGGCGATTTGAAACCGCCTCCGGGCAGGATTTTAATCGCCAGTTCCCCGCGTTGGGCCCGGCGCTGGCGGAACGGCTGGCGGGTAAACTGACTCAGGATGCGGAGTCTAATCGTGAACTGATTCGCACAGCGATTAACGACTACTTTGACGGCGCAACGGCGGTGACAGAGCTGTCGTCGCAACGCCATACGTTGATGAGAATGGCCTGTCAGGCCGATCTGATGATAGATATTCACTGCGACTGGGAAGCGATCCCGCATCTGTACACAATGCCGCACGCGTGGCAGGCGATTGAGCCGTTGGCGCGTTACATTGGCAGCGACGTGCAGCTGATTGCCGATATCTCCGGCGGTGAGCCGTTCGATGAAGCCTGCTGCGAACCCTGGCTGTATCTGCAACGTACCTTGGGCGACCGCTTCCCAATGCCGGAAGCGCTGCTGCCTGTGACCCTTGAGCTGCGTGGCGTAAGAGATGTCAGCCATGCGCAGGCAGAAACAGACGCAGACGCTATTATCCATGCACTGATTCACGCAGGTTACATCAACGGAGAAGCGCCTCCTCTGCCAGAATTGCATAATGAAGCCGTGCCACTGGCGGGCTGTGAATATATCACCACGCCGCATTCAGGGGTGATCCTCCATCGCCGCGAGATTGGTGAGTGGATTGAAGCCGGAGAAGTGATTGCCGACATTCTGGATCCGTTAACCGACAGGCTGACGCCTTTAGTGGCTGAGCACGGTGGATTGCTGTACGCGAGGCACTGGGTAAGGTTTGCAACGGGGGGAATGTTGGTGACGAGGCTTGCCGGGAATGCCGCGATTCGTGACGGAGATTTGCTGGTTCCTTGAGTGTGCATGAAACAAAAAAAAGGCTTCCCGAAGGAAGCCTTTTTTAATAGCGGAGGAGGTTATTCCATCCACTCGGTGTGGAACACACCTTCTTTATCGGTACGCTTGTAGGTGTGCGCGCCGAAGTAGTCACGCTGCGCCTGAATCAGGTTCGCTGGCAGTACCGCTGAACGGTAGCTGTCGTAGTAAGCGATTGCAGCAGAGAAGGTTGGTGTTGGGATACCGTTCTGTACAGCGTACGCCACAACATCACGCAGCGCCTGCTGGTATTCATCAGCGATGTTCTTGAAGTACGGCGCCAGCAGCAGGTTAGCAATGTTGGCATCGTCTGCGTAAGCATCGGTAATCTTCTGCAGGAACTGAGCACGGATGATGCAACCTGCGCGGAAGATTTTAGCAATCTCGCCGTAATGCAGATCCCATTTGTTCTCGTCAGAAGCGGCTTTCAGCTGAGAGAAGCCCTGAGCATAAGAAACGATTTTACCCAGGTACAGAGCGCGGCGAACTTTCTCAACGAACTCGGCTTTATCACCAGAGATAGTCTGCACGGTTGGACCGCTCAGTACTTTGGACGCTGCAACACGCTGCGTTTTCAGTGAGGACAGATAACGCGCAAACACCGACTCAGTGATCAGTGACAGTGGCTCGCCCAGGTCCAGAGAGCTCTGGCTGGTCCACTTACCAGTACCTTTGTTCGCTGCTTCATCCAGAATCACATCAACCAGGTATTTACCGTCTTCATCTTTTTTGGTGAAGATGTCTTTGGTGATGTCGATCAGGTAGCTGCTCAGCTCGCCTTCGTTCCACTCGCTGAAGGTTTTCGCCAGGTCATCATTGCTCAGGTTCAGGGCATTTTTCAGCAGGGAGTAAGCTTCTGCGATCAGCTGCATGTCGCCGTACTCGATACCGTTGTGCACCATTTTGACATAGTGACCCGCGCCATCCGGACCCATGTAGGCTACACAAGCTTCACCTTCTGCACGCGCAGCAATCTCATTCAGGATTGGGGCAACCAGCTCGTAAGCTTCTTTCTGGCCGCCAGGCATGATAGATGGGCCCTTCAGTGCGCCCTCTTCGCCACCGGAAACACCGGTACCGATGAAGTTGAAGCCCTGGTCAGACAGTTCGCGGTTACGGCGAATGGTGTCTTTATAGAAGGTGTTACCACCGTCGATCAGGATATCGCCCTTATCAAGGTGCGGAGTCAGAGAGGCGATAGTCTTGTCAGTCGCTTCGCCTGCCTGAACCATCAGCAGGATACGACGTGGCTTCTCAAGGGAATCAACAAACTCTTCGATGGTGTAGTAAGGCGCCAGTTTTTTGCCTTCGTTCTCTGCGATGACTTCTTCTGTCTTCTCGCGTGAACGGTTAAAGATGGACACGGTATAACCGCGGCTCTCGATGTTGAGAGCCAGGTTGCGGCCCATTACTGCCATACCTACAACGCCGATCTGTTGCTTGGACATTACATACTCCTGTCTGAAGGTCACTCACGACGCCTGTCAGAGGCGCCGCGCGTTAATGTGGCAAACATGTTAACTCAGGATAGCTGATGGGAGGTAGTGATTGGTGCGATTGATGACACTTATTCATTGCAAAACATGAATCTAAACCACTCAACTTGTCAGGGTACGGACACGATAATGGCACGCAAAAAAAAGGGGAAACACCTAGAATACGGTTCTCAAGGAATACGTTTACTACTTGCTCACGGCGTGGTGAATGATGACTTTTTTTGTTTATATAAAATTGAATCAGCCCATGTTTTGAATTCGCGAAAAGGGTCAAGAATGTCTGAAAAAGTATTGCTTATAAATGATACCGAAGATGTTTATCACTGGGGTTGTTACGGTACATCTCACGCCATCAAACAACAATTGATTGAAAAAGTACTCGAACTTACCGCCACTGTACCTGTTTACGATGTTCATAAACTGTCATATTACGCGCTAAATACCAATGACTATGGTACGAGAGAGACCTTCTGCGAGCGCCTTCCTGAAATTGCAGCTAAGATGCAATCATGTGACCTTATCGTCGTCAATGGCGAAGGCACTGTCCATGATTTTAGCGGATATGCCAGGGGGTTGTTGTTTTTGATTTATGCAGGTAAAACATTTTTCGGAAAAAAAGTAAATCTTATCAACCATTCATGTTTTCCGAATTCAAATGATCCAGAAGTGATTACGTTTTCCAAAAATGCTTACGAGAAATGCGACTATATAACAGCACGAGAAAAAAGAAGCGTTGAAAACATCACGACCCAATTGGGTGTGAAGTGTTTACTGGCTTTTGATAGCCTGCCCCTTACTGCAAAAAGTGTCGAAAAAAACCTTACAAGAATAATTCCGGAACCTTATGTTTGTGTGTCTGGTGCAGTAAACTACAAACATCACCGTTCGGAAGTCATCGCAAAACGTTTAATGAAGGAATAACCAGGCCCCAGGTTTATATAACTGGCCGGCTCAAAGGTGAAGGTATCCATTTTGAAGAGCCGATCGTATATGAAAGCTTGAAACAATTCATTCACCTTATTGAGATGTATGGCGCAACATCCTTTGAAGAATGGCTTTCAATTATCAAGCATGCCTCACTGTTAATATCAGGAAGATATCATTACACCATAGGCGGAATGTGAACGGGTACGCCTATAGACTATTTCCCCTCAAATACACCAAAGATTGATGTTATAGCTGAAGAATATGGCTTAGAAAAGCTAACATTTAGCGAAAATGATTTCAAATTCGAAATTAAACTATATTTGGCATTGAAAAATACCAAAATGAGGAAATGGAAAAACCTGACGGACACACTTTGTCAGTCTTCAAATGAAAATTACAAGTGGTAAATAGAGAATAGCGCCAGGGAAGGCGCTTTATTTATAAGGTGCTATAACGGAGTTTTGAATGTTAGCCAAAGACAGTTGACGCTCGCCCAAGAAGTCACAATTTAAACTGTATGATGGTATATCGAAGAGTAACTTTGAATTCAATAATAATGTTGAGTATATTCCGACAATGAATTTTATATTGTCTTTATTATGTAGTAGGAATAGGTCTGATAGTGGTGATGCAATAGAAATTTTTGTCACATTGAAACGAGGATTACTTTTGATAATATTGAATGTATTCTCATCAACAGGTACACGCGTATGATCCAGTAGGATTATTTTGTAACCTTTACTGCTCAGATCAGCGATAACGCTCAGGAACTCATCTTGCATCGCAACATTTTTTTCTTCTTCAGGAAAACCGCCCGTACCAATCAGGATGACATTATTTTTACCGGATAATGTCGGAGTAATATAACTTTGAGAAGCAATTTCGAGCTTTTTCAAAACGCATTGAGCATTAATAGGTACTGAAAGAAGATTCTTATTATCGTTAAAAATATGAGGATGTAATGAATAAAATATATCATCATCATTGTAATGTCGGTCAAGGCATTGCTTGTAACTCGTCAACCCCTCTTCGTAATATTTATATTTTTTCGCTGGGAAAGCTTGCGCGACTGCACCATGCATACTGGGAAAAGGTGAAATAACTTCATCGAATTCCACAATATTATATTTGAATTTTATATCGCCAACATAATAATCAGTATGATCAGTAGTATCTACGCTTGCCCAGTTTGCGTTAAGTCTGTATGCCCACAATCTATTATGCTCAGCAGACTGCCGATCAAGTGTAATTAATAAGTAGTTATCGTAAAATGGGAAGCATGAGCTTTCCGCGATGGTTGCAGCCAATAATGTCGAATAGAAGCCAGTTGAGATAAATAATCTTTTTTTCATATTCTATGTTCTTTTTAAAGTAAATTACATATTAAATGTCAATTTTTCTTAAAAGGACATTCTTTAATTTCATCATCAGTGATTTGGGTAAAAGTCGATATGAAAATTGGTTATGACTATTGAGTGTATTACTCTCATTTGTCTCAGGGGAATTACAAGAATTGGCAAGCGCTAATGTTGCCAACATAGTCACAAAGGAAGGTTCAGTGTTTAACAATAAATGATGAAGATATTTGACACGATAGTCGATCATTTCTTGTTGAGAAAGTGAATATGTAAGATTACCGTATTCATCTTTTGAAGAGGGCCGACTATGCCAGTTTGATAATTTCTCAGCTACAAAAAGAGTCTCAGAAACACTTAATAAGCGAATCCAGTAATCCCAAACAGGCAACGAGTTAATTTTCTCGTCGAAGAAGCCAATATCATTAAAGGCATCACGTTTGATTAAATACGAAATTGGTGCGGATTTATGATTGCAGAGAATATTATAGAGATTGGCATGCCCGGACTGATAAGGGTTATCTCTGAGATCCGTTAGAGAGATATTGTTTGAATCAATATACTCCTCAACGATATTAGATGAACAATGTACTGCTTTAATTGAGTCACACGAAAACTCAAGCGCATCTGTTAGCTCAAGCAAAATATCAGGTTCCAAGCTAACGTCATCATCTAATACCATGACATAGGTTGACAGGCTTGATCTGACCGCAACATTTAAGGCAGCCCCTAAGGGAATTGACTCATCAAGATCTATTAAACGACTTCGGCTTTGGTATTCAGTAGAGTGCATTTCAAGAATGTGTGATACGGGTATGACATCACCACCATTGTTAACTATCACATGCTCCCAACTTTCATAATTCAACGAAAGTACAGATCTTATTGCACGCTCTAATAATATTGGACGGTTACAAGTTAATGTAATGATTGTCACTAAAGGTTTATGTTCTGACAAAGAATTCATCCTCTATAACGTAGAGAGATCTAACCAGAGTAAGATCTTATGTGATTATGGAGTATTAATAATTTTCAAACCTACGTGATTTAATGTCCATAGAAAATCAACACACAGAATGAATACGCTTTTTTACAGATGTCAGTATCGTTATGAACTTAAAAGTTTATTGTAGAGCCCTATAGTATGTTCGATGACGATGGCAGACGAGAAACGGTCCATGACAAATTCTCTGCCTTTAAGTCCCATTTCTTTTCGCAGCAGTGAATCTTTGATTAAAGTTTGGACAGCTTTTGCAAGACTCTCAATATCTCCTTTAGAGACAAGAAAACCATTAAGCCCATTTTGAATGAGGCTACTGCAGCCACCACTATCATAACTGATACACGCTCGTCCTGTTGCGGATGACTCCAACAAAATGCGCGGCACACCCTCGCTGTAAATAGAGGGCAACACAACCAGATTGGCCTGACGAATTAGCTCTACAACATGGTCTGATTTACCTAGCCACTCAATTTTCCCGCTATCAGACCATTCATGTATAACTGAGAGTGGTATGGCATCTTTATCATTATCTACTTTTATACCAGCAACTTTCAAAATGAAATGGATATCTCTACTGGCAAGTAAATCTTTAACTTTAATCAAATCCCCAAGTCCTTTCGACCATAAAAGTCGACTGGCAAATAGTACTACAGGTTTTGGATTGACGGGTTCATGTTGATAGGGGAAGAGTTCAGTATTAATGCCGGCACCATCGATGACAATGGTCTTTGAAGGAGAGACGTTAGTCAAATTAATTAAGGAAATTCTGTCAGCTTCATGCTCAAAAACCAGGAATATCTCAGGATTTTTAAAAATCACCTTATAAATCTCGATGGTGATTTTTTTTATTATTTTAAGAGTGAATGAATCAGCATCAAATAGTCGACCTAAACCAACAAAACTGAAAACCGCTTTTTTCTTTTTTAAGAATGAATACAACCCACCAAGAATACAGGGTTTTATGGTTATACAATGCAGAATGTCTGGTGATATTTGATTAAGAAGCAGGACAAGCTTTCTCATACTGTTCAGGAAAGAGAAAGGATTCATTGATTGAGAATGAACCTTTAATTTAATACAATTGAAACCCAGGGAGGTTAATTTTTCGAATATATCTGAATTTATAAAGTCACTGATGATATAAACTTGATAACCAGTCTCTTTCACGGCAAGCGCTCGCTCTAGCCAGTGCAAATCAAAATACCAGTCACTATTAACAAAATAGCAAATTTTCAACATGAATGAGTACCGCTCAATGCCGTTTTCCGACGTTTGAATTTATTCCATCCCATAAGGCAGTTAAAAAATATTTGATATATTTAAATGCGTCAGCCTGTTTGACAACCAGAAGCGTGTATTTAACAATTCGCAGAAGGATGAACCAGTTCGAAAATGGGCTATCTTTGCCGAAATACTTTTTCGCTAGAAGCATGTTGCGTACCAGATAATATATTTTCCATACAGGTTTGATCGGTCCAGTAATCTGCAATATATCATGTGTGAAAAAGACGTCTGGAAGAAAAGACATACGGACGGAGTTTAACGACAAATGGTGTGAGAAATAAATATCATCAAAATAGATAAAGAGTTCATCGTAGATAAAATTGAACGTCTTAGAAAGCACGTCACTTCTAACAATGGCACCAACAAATGACAGAGATATAATGTCTTCAGATTTGAGCCCAGAAGCAGAAAATGTAGTGGGATCTTTCAGATACGAGATGTTTTCCTGGAACGTATTAGGGAATTTGGTCCATGGAAGGTTCATTTTACACGTCATCCCTTCCGCATCCAAAACCTTGCATGAAAATGCACCGTAATTCTGAAGATCAGCATTTTTTACAAAAGCTTCAACGACATTATTTTGAGGATAAGCATCATCGTCATATATGAACACCCAGTCAGATTCAATGTGTTCACTAATGTAGAATGCGCCTTGTTTAAAACCTCCTGCCCCACCTGAATTAATTTTCAAATGTAAAAGATGCAAGCGAGGATCGTTTAAAGTATCCAACCACCCTTTTGTATCATCCGTGGAAGCATTATTAACAATGACTATGCTATCAAAAGACTGCTGGGCCGTTGCGGCCCAGCATAACTTCAGTTTATCAAGCCGGTTATACGTAACAATCAACGCAACCGTTTTCATCTTACGTTCACCGTAAATGCTGGCATGGCCTCTACAGCGTTGTTGAGTGAAGTAAGGAAAGTATTTGCAGTTTTAATCGCTTCAGCAATAGTGACATCCATATCAAGATAGCGATATGTCCCCAACCGCCCGATAAAGGTGATGTTCGACTCTTTTTCAGCAAGATCGAGATATTGATACAGAACCTTCATCTCACCAACCTGGCGGATTGGATAATAAGGTATATCATTTTCGCCACATGCACGACTGAACTCACGATAACAAATTGATTGTTCATGAGATTCCCATGGTGAAAAATATTTATGCTCAGTGATTCGGGTATAAGGAACATTCTGTTCACAATAGTTCATTACTGCGCAGCCCTGATAATCACCATCGTATTTGAAACGTTCAAAATCAAGCGTACGATAACCTAATCTACCGAACTGATTATCATAGAATGCATCCAGTGGTCCACTATAGAAAACGTGATCATAATGACTACGATCTTGGTGGTCAAATTCTGCATTCAATGATAAAGAGATGTTGGGGTGATTTGCGATATTTTCAATCATCGAGGTATAACCATCTTTTGGCATGCCCTGATATTTATGATTGAAATAATTATCGTCATAATTGAATCGAACCGGTAATCTTTTCAAAATTGAAGCAGGAAGCTCTGAGGGCTCCATTCCCCACTGCTTTATTGTGTACCCTTTGAAGAAAGCTTCATACAGCTCTTTACCCACGAATCGCAGTGCCTGCTCTTCAAAAGTTGAAGGTGAAGTAATAGAGGAATCCCCTTTACTTTCAATTAAAGCTTTTGCTTCATCTGGTGAACACGTCTTCTTGAAAAACTGATTGATGGTATGCAGGTTAATGGGTAATGAAAATACTTGAGCATTGTAGGTAGCCTTAACACGGTTAGTGTACGGCATCATCACCGAGTATTTATTAACAAAATCCCAAACTTCAGTATTATCGGTATGGAAGATGTGTGGTCCATAAGTATGCACCATCACATTAGTTTCGGCATCACGCGCATCATAGCAATTACCTGCAATGTGGTTGCGTCGATCAATGATATGCACCTTATGACCTGACTCAGCTAATATCCGGCCAATTACTACGCCTGAAAAACCAGCTCCGACGATTAAAATTTTACTAGTCATAATTTCGATACCTAACCTAAAATTGTACGTCTTACTTTGTAATAAACGCGAGCAATCTTGCTTCTTCTTGATGAGCCTCTAGGAGCCAGCTTATCAAATAAAGGCATTACTCTCTTTTTAATCTTTGTCTGAAGTAATACAGGTTGGACTGTATTTGCTGCACCATTATTATTAGGGCTACTTGCATTCAGCAGTCGAGCATAAACTTCCACTTCCCAAGGTGTCCCTTGTATATTTTTAATATAGTTATCGTAGTAATCTACTGCAGCAGTATTCCAGGGCTTATTTTCGCCTGCAAAATGAATCATCTTTGGATGCTGTCTGGCCTTCAAATAACGGCTATAAGTGGAGAACGTCAAATTAGGATAAAATGTATCAGTATGACCATTACCATGATACACATTCCACTCAAGAGGGAGATAATGAACTCTTCCGTGGAAAACCTTATTCATTATATCTTGATCAAGGAACCAGAAACTTTGTCCTTTCAATTCTGAAATTAATTTTTGGAAAATATTTTCTTTATTCATCTCAGCAATGTTGAAAACCATAACTCCACCCTGGAAATATTCTTCAGGTTTGCTGAGACCCAGCTTGGTTTTCAAATACTCTCCAGCAGTTTGTATGCCGGCATCTGACTGAGCTATGTTCCCGAACTTGACGAAGCCTTCCATCACAATATCCTGAACCGCGGCAACTAAATTATCACCAAGTGGTGTTTCGATTAGCTCTGCAAGATCGCTTTCCACAACAGTATCAGTATCAATAAATACGACTTTATCATAATGACTAAACAGACGAGGAATGAAAAGTCGGGAATATGTGGCAATGGTAAACGGAGGCCTGATGTAAGCTCCTTTAATCTCATCGAAAGCATTCACGTTGAAGAAACGTACGCTGAAGTTACTCAGCCCAGTGATGAGTGAGAGCACTCTTTGCCTGTTTCTGTGAGAGAGACCATTGTCCAGTATCACCAAATCATAGTTATGAATGGAAGAGCCGTTAGAGATGATCGAGTTTATTAACGCGCCGAGACTCATGGCATAATTATCATCTGAACAGATGACTATTGGGATATTTTTGTCAGGGAAAACTGGCAAAATCTTACTATTGAAAGTCTCTTTTTGAATAAAGGTACGTTGAATCTCTTTAATCTTCAACGTTTTTTCTTGATTCTTTTTGATTATGAAAATGTTGAACAGGCGTTCAGACAAGTGCCCGAAAACGCGTTTTTCTTGAGCACTGTAATTATTAAATGATAATCTTGATTCAAGAGCGTTCAACAATGAGAACAACCACTCAGAATACTCTTCGAAGATAGGCTTCTTCATTACGTACATGTTGGTATAATAACCATCATCAGCATTATTGAATTCTGTAATTGCCGCTTTGTACTCAGGATATTTCTCTACTAATATATCCAATACATTCTGGTAATCTGCAACGTGCAGATGATCTGAATTTTTGTAATGTTCGTAATTGTTTTTATTCCCGGCTGCCGTCACTGACCATTTTTGAGGTACCAGAAGGTCAGCGTCACCAATGCATCGTGCTATGGACTCTTCATTTAATCCATATTCTTCTTCATAACTTGCATTGATTTCATCGCAGTTAACCATCCCCCAGACATCTTCCGGCTTATTCTGATCTTCAGAAAAATTAAAATGTCGGCGGTAATGCATAAAACCAATATAATCTGGTAGCTCTATATTCTTCCAAACCCAATAATGGGCGGTAAGCTCACAGTAGAAAGGATTTTTAATGGAAATATTATCTCCAGTATCATCGCCTGCACAGCAAATCTCACTTAGAGAAAGGGCTTTACCAACGTGTACTGGTTTAATAATCGGAGAACTTAAAAAAGCACTAGGTTTATGATGGCAAGTATAAATTGAAATATTCATTTCAGTTCCATTCCATGTGTAGTAATTTTATTAGGCCATTGCAATTTTATAGGCTTCAATAACTTCTTTCGAATCACCAGACATTTTCAGTCGGTGATTTTCAATCCAAATAACCCGATCGCATACCTTTACAATATCAGACAAATTGTGACTTACGAAAAGTATCGTTACGCCCTTACGTTTAAAATCATTGATGGTATCAATACATTTTTTCTGAAATGAGATATCTCCTACAGCAAGAACTTCATCTATAATGAGGATATCAGGATCGACTTGAGAAATAACCGAGAAACCCAATTTTGCGAGCATACCGCTAGAATAAACGCGAATGGGTTCATCGATAAATTCACCCAATTCAGAAAACTCAATGATCTTATTCAACCGCGCTTTTAATTCTTTGCGTCTTAGTCCCAACAAAGTGGCGTTGAGTTGAATGTTTTCTCGTCCGGTAAGTTCTGGATGAAAACCACCACCCAGTTCCAGCATTGAAGCAACACGGCCCACTACGCTAACCTTACCTGATGTAGGCTTCATCACACCGGCAACCAGTCCCAGCGAGGTACTCTTTCCAGCACCGTTGCGTCCAATGAGTGCTACAGATTCACCTTTTCTAATTTGAAAATTAATATCTTCTATGGCTAAGTAGCTTCTTCCACTCAATAAACTTAAAGCTCGACGTGGGTTAAATAACAATTCTTTGATACCAGAGCCAATGTGGTGATAAAGAGGATATTTTTTCGTGACATTATTAAATTCTATAACCACACTCATTATAATATCTCTGCAAATCTGTGTTTTAATTTATTAAATATCCAACTACCTATAAGTAGCGAGATACAACCATAAGCATACAACTCACCAACATAAGTGAAATTAACTGTGTTTGTCATAAACAGTTCCCTCCAACTCAATATCATTGAAGCGAACGGGTTATAATCAATAATCCACCGATATTTTTCCGGAATCATTTCGGCTGAGTATAATATTGGTGTGCAATAAAACATGAGCATAATGCCCAATCCGATAAACCTCTCAAGGTCACGGAAGAATAAATTTAGTGTCGACAGAGTCAGTGAGACACCTAACATCAATAAAATTTGTGCGAAACCAATTAGCGGTATTCCCCAAATCCACTCGAGAGAGGGACGCATTTCATAAATATAGAGGAAAACAATAATAACCGGGATCGTACACATAAAATGTAAACATTCCATCAATACGTTACTCAGAGGGATAACTGAGCGGGGAAAGACGGTTTTTTTTATGATCTGTGCGTTAGCAAGAAATGAAAACAGTGAATTACTTGTTGAACTGGCAAACCACTGCCATGGAAAAAGCCCGGTAATGATAAACACGGTATAGTTCGGTATCTGTACTCTCATAATCAGTTTGAATATGAAGAAATAGATCATTGCAAATAATAACGGGTTTGCTATTGACCAGAGATAACCAAAGAAACTGCTTTTATACCTTACCTTAAGTTCTTTTTGGGTGATTACAGTCGCCAAATCGAATAGATAGCCCAAACTGTGCTTCATACAAATCTCATTATTAATGTGAATTTCATACTTTGAACCCGCTTTAAATACTATTTGACTGTTTCAAATTAGTATTTTTGATTAGTTTTTTGATGTATTTTTAATTGAGAGGAAACATATTTTCGCATGTCCTCCATGCCATCATAAACAGTGATGTAGGTGCTTTTCCCCGTTAGTTCCCTGATCTTATTAACATTCAGAATACTGTAACGTACATCGCCCGCCATTTGATCATGCAGCATGACATCGATTTTCTCGCCCGTGATTTCTTCAGCATATTGGATAATTTCACGTAAACTCGTCCCCTGTCCTGAACCAACATTGTAAATGTTGTTCCAGGCATGTGGCGTCATAACGAGTTTATGGATTATTTCAGAAACATCATCAATGTGAATATAATCCTTGCAAATATTTATATCACCATAGATATGAAGTGGTTCCCTGAGCAGGGCTCTCTGTAGAGTAACACCAATGATCCGATTGAATTTTTGGTATCGTCCATAGACATTTGCCGGGCGAAGAATCAAGAATTTAAAATCTGGGTTAATACGGGCTTCGTAACTAAGATAACTTTCACATGACTCTTTTAACCAACCATAAAAACTGACAGGTGCCAACTCGTGCTCTTCCTTGAGAGGTTCATCCGAAACTCCGTAAATTGAACCGCCTGAAGATATATAAACAATTTTGTGAACCTGATACTTTCTCATCAGAGAAACAGTATCAATGAAAGCTGAAAGATTCACTGCAATCAATTCCTGGCAACTTCCGATGCTGTCAGTGGCTGATACGCTCGTTAAACAATGAAAAACACAATCTATTTTGTTTTCTTGAAAAACAGTTTCTAGCTCTTGAAGATTCAAAACATCGCCAACTATATTTTTAAAATTGACGTGATCAATGGACGAAGAGGAACGACCAAAACTTATCACTCGATAATTATTATCACATAGATATTCGGTCAAGTTAGTTCCAATAAATCCCGACCCGCCCAATATTAAAATAGTTTGCATGATGATTCCTTTGATTCAACTACTTTCAGCTCTTAACTTCACTAAATTTCTTTACGGAGTTTGATGATCTTTTGGAAAACTGGAGATACTGTTTATCCGCCAATTACACTGAATAAATATTTGCCATAATCCGTTTTTTCCAGAGATTTCGCCTGAAATGCAACCTGCTCTTTAGACAACCAGCCCTTGTTGAAGGCAATCTCTTCCAGACAAGCCACTTTGAACCCCTGCCGCTTCTCAATCGTATGAATGAATTGTGACGCTTCAATCAAACTTTCATGCGTTCCGGTATCCAGCCAGGCAAAACCACGACCCAGAAGTTCTACCTGAAGTTTTCCTTCACGCAGATACATCTCATTTAAGGTGGTTATTTCTAACTCTCCACGCGAGGAGGGTTTAACTTTTTTTGCCATTTCCACAACGTTTTTATCGTAGAAGTAAAGACCGGTCACAGCCCAATTCGATTTAGGCGCTTCTGGTTTTTCTTCCAGAGAGAGTGCTTTAAATTTGTCGTCGAACTCCACCACGCCAAAGCGTTTTGGATCTTGCACTTTATAAGCAAATACCGTGGCACCGTCTTTTTTAGCTGCTACATCTTCTAATTTTGGTGCAAAGCCCTGGCCAAAGAAAATGTTGTCACCCAACACTAATGCACATTCATCGCCATTGATGAATTCTTCACCAATAATAAATGCTTGCGCCAAGCCATCAGGAGAAGGCTGTACTTTATATTCAAGATTGATGCCAAAATCGGAGCCATCACCCAACAAACGCTGAAATGAACTTAAATCCTGCGGTGTAGTAATGATCAGAATGTCTCTAATTCCTGACAGCATTAGCACAGATAGCGGATAATAAATCATCGGTTTGTCATACACTGGTAAAAGCTGCTTCGACAAGCCACGCGTTATTGGATGCAAACGGGTTCCTGATCCCCCGGCTAAAACGATACCTTTCATACTTTTGTCCTTAAGAAATCAAACCTAATCTTTCACCCGAGTAAGAACCATCAAGCACTCGCTGCCACCAACTTTCGTTAGTTAAATACCACTCAATTGTTTTTCTGATCCCGCTCTCGAAACTTTCATGCGGCTTCCAGCCAAGCTCTTTTTGGATTTTGCTTGAATCGATAGCATAGCGGCGGTCATGACCTGGGCGATCGTCTACGAACGTGATCAAATCGGCATAGTTACCGTCTGTTGGTCGCAGTTCGTCCAGCAACATACACACGGTCTGAACCACTTCCAGATTCTGCTTCTCATTGTGACCACCAATATTATAGGTGGTGCCCACTTCGGCTTCAGTAACCACTTTGTACAGCGCGCGCGCATGATCTTCAACATACAGCCAGTCACGGATCTGGTCGCCTTTGCCGTAAACAGGTAAGGGTTTCTTTGCCAACGCATTCAGAATGATCAACGGAATCAACTTTTCCGGGAAATGGTAGGGACCGTAGTTGTTTGAACAATTGGTAATGATCACCGGAAGCTTATAGGTCCGTCCCCAGGCCCTGACCAGATGGTCGCTTGCCGCTTTTGTTGAAGAATACGGGCTGCTTGGTGCATAAGGCGTGGTTTCCGTGAACAACGGCAGCTCACCACTCATCTCATCGGGATGAGGTAAATCACCATACACTTCATCGGTGGAAATATGGTGGAAACGGAAAGCCTGTTTTTTCTCGTCGCTAAGTGTGTTCCAGTACTGACGGGTCGCTTCCAGCAAGGTATAGGTGCCCACCACGTTGGTCTGAACAAAGTCAGCAGGTCCGGTGATGGAGCGGTCAACATGGCTTTCTGCGGCCAGGTGCATGATGGCATCCGGCTGGGTTTCGTTCATCACTTTGGTCAATCCAACCCCGTCACAGATATCCAGCTGGAAGAACTGGTAACGCTCACTGTCGCTGACATCTTTAATGGATTCAAGATTGCCCGCATAGGTCAACTTATCCACGTTGATTACGGAATCCTGCGTATCTTGAATGATATGCCTTACAACTGCTGAACCAATAAAGCCAGCGCCACCAGTGATCAAAATCTTCATAACAGGTCTCTAAACGGAAGTGATATTGAACAAAACCGTAATTATTGGGTTTCATGAGTTCACGTTGGTTCGTCTAAATCCAGGCACGCTACCGCCCCTGGGTAAGCAAACCCCAGTGTGCGACCAGAACTTTAGGCGTATTCCTTACTGATTTATTCTCATTCAATGAGTGAGATGTTAAAAAATTCACCTAACCCACTGAAAAAACGTCCTTTTTATAAGCAATCCAGCTCTGACATGATACAGAGATACAACCCGTAATTGTATCATTCAGTAATTATGAAAACTAACTAAAATGAGAATAATCCGTACAGCATATAGGCGATTAATCAATCGCCAACGCAATTCGAACCAACCACAAGTTCGAAGGTTAATAAGTCGTCTAACTGGCGAAGATCAGCTCATAACGCGACCATCAACCCTATCTTCAGAATTGAATTGTAGACAACGCTTCGACTGAACTGCTGCATTTCTCTGCCGATATTTTCTCAGGCACCAGACAGACAAAAGCCCAGCATTGCTGGGCTTATCATCAACGCGTCAGAAGCGCTTACTTATAACCGTTCGGATTCTGGCTCTGCCAGTTCCAGGTATCGCGCATCATCGCATCGATACCGCGGGAAACACGCCAGTCCAGTTCTTTATCAGCCAGGGAGGCATCAGCCCAGAACGCGGCGAGGTCGCCGGCACGGCGTGGAGAGATCTGGTATGGGATTTCGCGGTCGGCCGCTTTCTCAAACGCCTTCACCATCTCCAGCACCGAGTAGCCTACTCCGGCACCCAGGTTGTAGGCTTTATAACCTTCAACCTGACCGATATGATCCAGCGCTTTCAGGTGACCTTCGGCCAAATCCATCACGTGGATGTAGTCGCGTTCACCGGTGCCGTCTTTGGTTGGGTAATCACCGCCAAAGATGCCGAGCTTCTCCAGACGGCCAATAGCCACCTGCGCGATGTAAGGCAGCAGGTTGTTTGGAATGCCGTTTGGATCTTCGCCAATCTGGCCAGATTCATGTGCACCGACCGGGTTAAAATAACGCAGCGCGATGGTTTTGAAATCCGGGTTAGCTTTCGCGTAATCACGCAGAATGAACTCAACCATCAGCTTCGACGTGCCGTAAGGGCTGGTCGTGCCACCGATTGGCGTGGTTTCGACGTAAGGCACGGGGGCATCGGCGCCGTAAACGGTGGCGGAGGAGCTGAAAATAAACTGGTTTACGCCAGCAGCACGCATCTCTTCCAGCAGGACCAGGGTCCCGGTCACGTTATTCTGGTAATACTCCAGCGGCATACGCGTGGATTCACCTACCGCTTTGAGGCCGGCAAAGTGAATGACTGCGGTAATGTCATGCTGGGCGAACAGGTCGCGCAGGCAGGCACGATCCAGAATGTCGCCTTCACAAAATGTTGCCGTCTTCCCTGCCAGTTTTTCAACCCGGTTGACAGATTCACGTGAAGCATTGCTCAGGTTATCCAGTACTACAACGTCGTCGCCACGCTGCAGCAGCGTAAGCACCGTGTGGGAACCGATGTAACCAGCGCCGCCCGTTACTAAAATAGCCATGTTGACTCCTTGCAACCACGCCAGAGCGTGGCCACGTTCAGATTGCGGATTACTTCGCCAGGATTGCTTTGATGGATTCGCGGAACTCGCGTCCCTGCGCATTGTTTCTCAGACCCCAGGATACGAAGGCTTTCATATATCCCAGTTTACGGCCGCAGTCAAAGCTGGTGCCGGAAAGCTGATGCGCATCAACAGGCTGCTTTTTAGCGAGGTTAGCGATGGCGTCGGTCAGCTGGTAACGTCCCCAGGCACCTGGCTCCAGGTTTTCCAACTCGGTCCAGATATCCGCGGACAGCACGTAACGGCCTACCGCGGCCAGATCGGAATCCAGCGCCTGTGGATGTTCTGGTTTTTCAACGAAGTCGACAATCTGGCTGACCTGACCTGGGTGATCCAGCGTCTCTTTGGTTTTGATAACCGAGTACTCAGACAGATCGGCTGCTGGCATATGGTGAACCAGAACCTGGCTGCGTTTGGTCTCTTCAAACTGCGCAACCATTGCGGCCAGGTTGTAACGCAGGGGATCGGCTGTTGAGTCATCCAACAGGATGTCTGGCAGCACAACCACGAAAGCTTCATCGTGCAGCATCGGACGCGCGCACAGGATGGAGTTAGCCAGGCCCAGCGGCTGTGGCTGGCGTACGTTCATAATCGTTACGCCCGGAGGACAGATCGATTTTACTTCGCTCAGAAGCGAACGCTTAACGCGGGCTTCAAGCAGCGCTTCCAGTTCGTAGGACGTGTCAAAATGGTTTTCAACCGCATTCTTGGACGCGTGGGTGACCAGTACAATTTCCTTGATCCCTGCTGCAACGCACTCATCGATGATGTACTGAATCATCGGCTTGTCGACGATTGGCAACATTTCTTTAGGAATGGCTTTTGTAGCAGGGAGCATGTGCATACCCAGACCCGCAACGGGGATAACTGCTTTAAGCTTGGTCATATTTTTTCCATATAAATGAAGTAAAAAACGTATAACGATTATGCATTAAAGAGATGATTCACAAGTATAATCTTAATCTGAAAATTAAGCAGCGGCTGCTTCACAAATCTGCCAGCCATTTTTAGAGCGCATCCGGCTGTTCCTGCTGAGCTTTTAAAATAAAAAAGGCGACTGCCGAAGCGGTCGCCTTGATATCTACTGCGTCTTTTCAGATTAAAGCCAGCCAACAAACCATTCAGGTTGTATAAATAGATTGAAATAGCTGACCAGCGCCATAATGCCGACAAACACCACCGCCACCGACATCCACTGCCGGGCATACGGCATAAACGGAATGCCAATCACCGGCTTGATGAAGAACGGATGCGCAAAGGCAGAAATCAGCACTTGCGAGATCGACAACGTCAACGCCACATACCAGACATTTGGATAGATCCACGTCGTTGCCAGTACCGCGACCACAATGATACTGGCCACAATGTTCCAGTAGAACTCGACGTTAGTCCGGCCATTAGCCTGTGAGATCGCACCGGTCAGGCCGCCCATCGGACGCAGCATGCCAAACAGCAGCATCAGTGGGATCAGATGTCCCACCGCTTCATGCGCCGGGCCGTACAGCAGGCGCACAATCACCGGTGACAGGATACCAATCGCCAGATACATCAGGCTGCTGAACAGCATGATCATGAAGGTGCCCTTCAGGAACAGCTTCTGCAACTGCGCGGGCTCATGCTGCGTTTCCGCAAAACGCGGCAGCGCCAGACGGTTGATCACCGGCGTCACCAGCTTCAGCGGTTGCAACACCAGCTCTTTCGCCAGCGAGTAAATCCCCAGCATGTCCGCACCCATCACTTTACCGACGATCAGTGAGTCAGCCTGGGTACGTAGTTGGTTGATGGTCTGCGAGCCGAGCTGATAAACACCGTACTTCATAGAGCTGAAGAAGGTGGCTTTATCGAACTCAAAGGTTGGCCGCCAGGATTTTTCACCAAACCAGATCATGCACGCAATGCGCATGGCGGCGTTGGCGAATAGGCCCAGAATAACCGCAGCCACATTTAACGAGCTGTAATACAGCATCGCAAAGGTCAGCGCAAAGGCGAGAAACTTAGTGACCATTTCTATTTTAGCCAGCAACACCATCTTCTTGGCTTTAATAAAATGCGCCTGATATTGCGACAGCGAACCTAACACCAGGAAGTTTAAGCTGGTTAGCATAATCAGCCCGGTCAGTTGCGGTAAGTGATAGAAATACGCGATCGGCCAGGCGATGGCGATCAGCAACAGTCCGGTCAGCAGGCTGAGCAACACGTTTACCCAATAAATGGTGCTTTGCTCTTTACGGGTAATGTTCTGACGATGCACGATATAGCTGCTCATCCCCATATCCTGCAGCACCATGGCCACCGCGAGGATGGCATTGATAATCGCCAGAATCCCCAACTCATGCGTTTCAAGCTTTCGGGCCAGTACGCCTAACTGGACGACTTGTAGCACCGCAGCAAAACAGGTGCCTCCAAACAGCCATGCGGCCTGGTTTTTTAAACTACTCACGCAAGTTGCTCCAACAATTGTGCCAGCTCACGATAGGCAATGTGTTGGTTGAATTCCGTTTCGACCTTCTCCCTGGCCGCCGCAATCACCGGCGCTACGTCCACATCGCCTTTCGCCAGCTTCAATAAAATCTCACTTAAGGCTTTCGCGTCCCCTTCTGGTGCCAGCCAGCCAGAAACGTTATTTTCAATCAGCTCCGGGATGCCGCTATGATCGGTCGACACCACCGGCAGGCCAACCGCCATCGCTTCCATTAGTGCGACAGGAATACCTTCCATATCGCCATCGGCAGCGGTCAGTGAAGGCAGCAGGAAAATATCCGCTTCATCGAGGTAGCGCTTAATCTCTTCCTGTGGCTTGAAGCCCACCATCTTCACGCAATCTTCCAGACTGGCGTCGCGAATGGTGTTGCGTAACGCCTCTTCCATATCACCGTTGCCGATGATGGTGTATTCAAAGTTCGCGCCTTGCGCCTTCAGGTATTTGCAGGCTTCGACCGCCACGCCCAACCCTTTCTTCTCGGTCAGGCGGGCAACAGAAACGATGCGTAATGGCGTGTGCAGCGCCTCACGGACTTTCATATTGAATTTTTCAGGTTCAATGCCCATGCGGGTGACATGAATCTTCTCTGGCGGACAGCCCATGGAGATCAGTTTGTTCTCCCACAAATGGCTGATTGGCAGCAGCAGTTCTGTCTGACGGAAAAGATTGGTGTAGTCCAGCTTGTGCTCTTCCAGAATATGGCGGCGGGAGATATCCGCGCCATGGAAGACCGTCGCCTGTTTGCCTTTCAACACGTTCAGCTCACGCAGCTTGTTGGCCAGCGCACCGGCATAGCCAAAGTGCACCAGGAAAACATCTGCGGTGAAGGTCTGCTTAGCATGGGCAACGATCGCCGGCAGCAGCAGCTTGCTGGACTGGGCGCCGTAGCGCCCAACGTTGAAGGATTTGAGCGTGGTCAGGCTGAGGATTTTTGGCAGCACAATCTGCAAACGCTGCTTCAGCTTTTCCGCGTTAGTCACCTTCTCTTCCGGCAGAAGATAATGGGTTTTCTCCGCCAGATTGTAGCGATCGAACGCACCGTGCCGGTTGACCAGGTCGCCAGGAAACACCGAGATGATCTCAACGTCATAGCCACTGTCGATAAAGTGGATGACCTGGTTCAGCACGAATGTTTCCGACGAGACCGGAAAACGCATTGTGAAAAAAGTTAGTTTCATCGGTTCACCCTAAAATCTTGACGACGTCTTCGGTGATTTTATTCCCCAAAACCCTCTCCTGCTCTACCGCACTATCAACCTGCTGTTTGACCACATCATAGTTATCGAGAATGCCGTTAACTTTCGTGATGATGCTGCCATCCATCAGACTCTTCACATCGGTAGCCATTTCTGGCAGGCCGAGCTGGTTCATCACGCCGAGCGATTTGTGTTCATAGTTAATCGCCACGGCTGGGGTGCCGAAGTTCATGGAAATGATTGCAGAGTGCAGACGAGTGCCGATTGTTAAGTGGCTACGTCCTAAAAGAATACCCAATTCAAGGTCATTAAATTCGTCCATGATGACATGGTACTTATCTTTCTGAACGACGTGGTCGCGTAAGGTCATCGCCACCATACGGTCGTCTTTATTGTAACTGTCGATACCGGTACAGGTAGACAATGCCACTACCTGATAACCTTTGTCGATCATTGCATTGATCACCTTACCAAACGCCATCTCATACTCTTGCTGGGTGACGCCAAGACGTTTGTCAAATGGCGCCAGCTCACGCACGGTAATCGCGATGGTTTTTGTTGAGGAGATCAGCTGCTGCCAGTGCAGCAGGTTATGGCTTGGTTCTTCAACTTCGCGGGCACGCACCAGGAAGGCGGTATCGGCACCTTTGACCACTTTTTCGGTGGTGATGCTGCCCTGCTTCATCATGTCCAGGCTGACGCTTTCACGCAGCACAAGGCTGTTGACGCGCGAGAAGACAAAGTTAGCAATCTCGTTGAATCTTTCTTTCTGGAAAGGCCCAACGCTGTGGCCGATCATATAGATAGGCTTTTTAGCCAGTAGCGCACACAACGAATGCTCAAACTGCAGCGGACCATACAGGTCAACGAAGAACGAGCCGCCGACCTGAATAATGGCATCATACTGCTTCAGCTTATTGGTGAAGTCCTGCAGGTATTTAGGTACCGCCATCGACTTAAACAGTCCACTTCCGCTGATGTGCGCCATCATGATTTTTGGCATCAGACGACGTTTAACTTTGTCCATAAACTTGTTTTTCCCTTTCTTGGTTTCAAGAAAGAGTTCATCCGGCATGATCTCCTGCTGCAGCAGATAGCCTGAGCTGGTTGGATAGCGACTGATTACATCAATTTCCAGATCGGTCCTTGCGAGGTTAAGCGAATCAATGAGCCCGCGTAAAATAGCGCCATCACCACGATTACCACACGTATGATTGCCAACTAATAAGATCTTCATAAAAACTCCAGAAATAAAATTTTTGTAATTTTACAGGCTATCACTAACCATAAGTGGTTAATTAATAAGTATTATTGTTCGAAACCCCGAACGCTCATCAATACAGCTTTACCACCTAATGCCCGCTGGGCCCCTCCCTGTCAGAAAGGCGGACAACGGGCAGTGACGGCAGATTGTTTTCCGCCGTATCCTTGATTATTTAAGGGCAAAGTAAGGCATGGCGACTTGCTTACCGTTAATCACCATTGAGACATAACCTTCCGGCTGTGCCGTGTTCACCTCTTCTGCTTTCAGCAGACGAGACTCCAGTAAAACATCGCCTTGTTCATTGGCACCGATACCCGCTTTGCCGTTATGCAGCGTGAAGCGCTGCACTGCATGGTGAGCATCAGCACCGGTCGGCGCTTTGGCAAACTGCATCTCGCTGTCGAAGCGGGCGCACTTGCCGGTCATAAAGCGGTCTTTGGCAGTGGACTTCATCAGCACGCCGGCTGACGCCAGCCAACCCGCTAACTTCACGAAAACGCGGGTGTCGGTGTCATACGGCGTAACGTACATCACGTCGACGATCGGGCTGGCCCCTTCGGCATGCCAGCTGGCCTCAAATTTATGCGTCTTACGCTGCAAACTGATGATCGCTTTGCCACCGGTGCTTTTGCCGTCCACCACCTGGGTTAGCACGCTTTTATCGGTGCCGTTGCTGAACGACGCCTGGCCAAAGATTTCGATTTCCCAGTTATCACCGACGTCGGGCGAATAGATATTGCCCAACTCATACCATTTTTCCTGATTGGTATTGTTGATGATACGGAAGCGCGAGGTCAGGTAGTTGTATTTCATGCTGCCGTCGACGGCGACGCCGTAAGACTCAACGCGCGTCGAACCCCGCTCCCAGGCGCCGAGCAACTCTTTACCCTGCTGCGAGTTATCAATCCAGCTGCCGGACTGCAGGCTGGTCTGACGCATATTCAGACGGGCAAAGTGGGCAATCAGCGGGTTCTTACAGGCTTCCAGACTCAGCGCATCGATAATCCACTGGCCGTTAGAGATGTTGCCTGGGTTCTCGGTATGTTCAATCCAGCCGTTATGGATGATCGACTGACCGCAACGCTCCAGATTCAGCACCATCCCTTCGGTGCAATACTGCGCATTAAAGTTAGACAGCTCGATGGCCGTGCTGTGGTCCCACTTGCCCTGCGGCAGGTTTGACCAGATGGATTTGATTACATCGCCGGTACAGTGAGTGGCATACCACTGATCGATTTTACAATCGAGGGTATCCATCAGGCTCAGTGAGGTGCCGCCCATGCGCACAAAGCGTAAGGAGGCGCCACGGAAGAACTGGCCACCCTTACATTCGTTGAGGAAGAAGCCTTGTTTGTTGGGCTGCGTGTCGGTGCGGCCATTGACGTTGAGGTTACTGATTTCCACCCAACGGGTATTCACTTTGAATATAAAGTCCGATTTCCCGTCGGAAACGATATTGGTCGCCGGGAAGTAACCGAAGTTGACCATTGCCCCGGACACGCGGAAGAAGCGGGTCTGTTCGCCGGAGAAGTCACAGCCACTGACAAAGAAGGTTCCGGCCGGGAACTGTATGCAAATCTGCTGGTTGGCCTGTTGCGACCAGTTGTACATCGCTTTGATCGCCGGTGCCGCATCGGTTTTGCCATCATCGATAGCGCCGAAATCAAACAGCGTCAGACGGTTGAAATCTTCAACGACACGACGCCAGTGATAACCCGGACCGGAGAAAATCACCCCGCCATCGTCACGGCCCGCTTCGAAGGTGCCGACGAACTCACCACCGCCCTCTTCCAGACCATCGTGCCAGCTGCTGAGTTTGACTTTCGCCCCTTCAAACAGCGGACGCGTTTTACGCAGCTCATCAACCGACGGGATTTCGCCAATTAGCTGATAGCCCGCAGGCTGTGCCAGACGCTGGCTGAAATTGTTGGCCCCCGGACGGGAAACATCGGGAATGTTAAACAGCGATTTACCACTGTCATCAACCACCGCCATTGAGTGCGCCGGATCGGCGATCAGCGCGGCATTGTCATCAATAAACTGCTGGAAGTTACCCTTATTGAGCGCAATCGGCTGCTCAATTTTAGACAACTTGCCGTTGGCATTTTTTAGAAAAACATCAATCAGATTACCTGCCTGAGTCGGGTCCGTGCCGGCTTTACCGATATAGAGCTTACCGCTGAAGGTTTTCCAGAAGCGGTCAGGCATGGTGTAAATATTTTCAGGCGTCAGGACCGGCACATCCTGTTTCGGCACGTCTCCCGGAGAGACATCTTTCAGCGAAACAGAGGCCTTTTTATCAGCGGCCTGACTGGAAAACGAGCTCACAGAGAGGGCTGCAAGAATCGATGAGAAGCCGGTAATTAATTCTCTTCTTTTCATTCAAGTAATCCCATAGTCAACAGACATTATTGAGGTGTGGCGTGAATTTGATTTCCAGAGGCAGTTCTTCACTGACCGGCGTCAGGCCAGCCAGTGAAGGTGCTTAACAGTTAAACCAGAGAGAGCCAGCTTTCTTTAATCACCTTGCCATCAAACTTCAGCGAGGTGGTTTTGGTTTTCTCACTCATGGCGTAGAACAGCTCGTCGTTGTGTGCGAGCTGGTTCATTTTTGCAATAAAGGTGGCACGGTCGTTCATTGGCACCAGGAAGCCATCAACGTTGTCGTTGATGATTTCCTGCGGCCCGGTTGGGCAGTCATAGGCGACGACCGGCATTGACCAGGATTTCGCTTCCAGCAGGACCAGCGGCAGGCCTTCATAACGTGAGGTCATCAGCGCCATATCACTGTCGCGGTAGTAATCGTTGATATTGGAAACGCGGCCAACAAACGACACGCTGTTGCTGATATTCAGGCTCTTCGCTTGCGCGATCAGCGCGTCTTTCAGCTCGCCGTCACCGGCAATCACCAGTGTCCAGTCCGGGTTGGTCGCCACAAAACCCTGCCAGACGTCCAGCAGCAGATCGAAGCCTTTCTGGTGATCCAGACGGCCGACTGCCAGCGCCTGACGGTTGCGCGTGGTTCTCTCGAAGTTTTTGAATACCACCGGATTGGGAATGGTCTTGCTGGGGATCCCCCACTGCGTAAAGACGCTATCGTCTTTATCGGTCAGTACGATGACGCGATCGTAGTAACGCAGCATGAGATATTTGAGGAATTTAATCGGCTTGCTGAAGGAATTTATCGCAATGTGTTCGCAGGCGTAGGTCCTGGCAGTTTTCTTTTTAAGCGAAAGCATGTTCCAGAAAGCAAACATCACGCTGAGGCGACCCATGCTGATCAGGAATACGGTATCGAATCCCTGCTCGTTGATGCGTTTTACCGCGCTGCGGATCGGGTTTTTCTCACCTTCAAAACTGACAATCTGCTTCACTTTCTCGAAGGGATAGAAGGTCTTACCTGAGCCTTCGAGGGAGTAAATCACCACTTCATGTTCATCGCCTAAGCATTCAGACATAAAGTTGCATATGTTCTCGGTTCCGGCGTAGGAATAGGCGTCTTTAATCACCAGCACTATTTTTTTCATCGCGGACTAACCACCTCTGTCACATCAATGTTAAAAACCCGGCCCGCAGCGCCAGTCAGTGGCGAAGTGCGGGCCGGGTTACGGTGTTCGTCTTTCTCAGACTGAAACGTTTCAAGCCACAGCAATCATCTGTGCTTAAGCGTGAACAAAACGCCGTTAACCATGTACCAGACGTAATAGTAATACACTTTTAGTGGATTGTTTTTATAGATAAATCTTAATAACTCAAGGTGCCACTTCGCCGCTTTGTTCTTATTCCGCGAGAGGGAGTCACCCAGCTCGTAGTAAACGACCAGATTTTTCTCAATCACTCGCGCCTGCTTGTACTGTTCAAACAATTCGTAGAGGAATAAAAAGTCCTCATGCCCCTTTTTCTGGAACAGAATATTGCGCGCCGGACGACGGAAACAGACCGAAGAGAAGCAGATACGGAACTGCTTTTTCACAAAATTATCTTTCATCAGGTAGGGCTTGCTGTAGGTCACGTCGTAAGACTTGGTGCGGGATTTATAACCGTAATGGGAAATGACCAGATCGTCGCCGGCAGCCATCGCCTGAGTTTGCAACATCAGCTTATCTTTTTCCCACTCATCATCACTGTCGAGGAAAGCGATAATCTCTTCTTTCGCTGCCAGCAAACCGACATTGCGGGTTTCCGCCGCACCGAGATTCACCTCGTTACTGAGGATAGTGATACGGGCGTCGCGACAGTGCTCCTGCACAAAGGCCAGCGAGTCATCGGTGGATTTATCGTTAATCAGATAGATTCGCCAGTCTGTCCAGGTTTGATCAAGTACCGATTGTACTGCCCGCAGAACCGTGTCCCGCGCATTGTACATGGGGATGATAATGCCCACTGTGCCGATTTGATTTGTCATCTGATTTCCTGAATCTGCATCGCTGAAGCGTAAAAATGGAAAGAAAAAAGGCCATAACATTCATGGCCTGTGAAGAATTCGGTGCGCGTCTGAATTAGTTGGTCAGACGGAAGGTATCAGAAACGGTGTAACCCACGACGGCCTGTTTCACCTGGATGGTGTTGTAGTAGAGGTAATACGCGACGATCAGTAACACCATCATATAAACCGGCAGCTTCAGCACCCTTTTGGCGTAGAACACCAGCGTGGCCAGCACGATTGGCTCAACCTGTAGCAGGTAGTTCGACAAACGGGCGCCTGACGGATAGTCATAGAAGAAGATCCTGACCGCACCACCGATTGAGAAAATCAGGATGATCAGGTAGTTAAAGCTGTATGCCTGCCAGTCGGTCTCTTTCAGCTTTCTTGACAGCATAAAGTAGCAGAAGACAAAGACCAGAATGATGTTCTTAAAGTTAGCGATCGAGAATACCGACGTCGGCTCGGTCGAATCCCCGTTGCTGTAGTCAGCCGCACGTTGCCCCAGCCCCCCGAGGTGCGAGGAGATCAGCTGAACAAAGTTATTCCCGCCGACTTTGGATAACGGCACGCTGACCAGAATAATCATGATCGGAATGAACGGTGACTTTCTGATAAACAGGAACGGAATAATGGTGACGGCAATGACCGCGGTGTTATGGCTGAAGAACGACAGCAGGAAGAAGGCAAACGCCCACATCTTCTCGCCGGTAAACAGGAAATAGACAAAGCCGAGGAAAAAGGCCGAGCTAAGTCCGAAGCGGATCTGGTTCATATCTTTATTAATAAAGATATGCGCTGAGTACAACGCCAGCGTCAGGATCGGGTACGGAGAAAGCCTTTTAAAGAATGCGGCGTTGATCGATACCGAGATTGCACAGTAGATAAAAATCAATATGTCGGAATTTTTCGACACCACACTGGCGATAAAGGCAATCACGAAGGTCAACGGCTCATAACGGAAGAAGGCAATGGTCTGCCAGACGCCGTTCACTTCAATACGTTGCAGGAAGTCATGATAGAAACTGCGGTACTGATAGTCATCCATTCCCGTTCCGAGTCCGCGGATACCGCCAAAGACAATCAGAACCAGAACGCAAATCAGAAACAGGTACGTGGAGATTTTTTGACTATTGTTATTCCCCTTCGTAATAACTTCCAGTATTGAAAGTAATGCGATAAACCCTGAAATATACCAGTATGGAGACATTTAAGCTTTCCTTATATTTTCCAGCTTAATATACAAATTTTCTTAGATTTTATGGGTAAAACTTGCAGTGTGTAGTTGCTCATCCCAACAGGGTAAAATTGCCCACAACGAGACGTTTCCGTGTTCTGTTGCCGGTTTACTTGTTTCCCAGTCGCTCTTTGAATTTGTCTTTCAGGCGATTGATGAAATAGGTGCGGTTATCTTTATTGGTCAGGAAAAAGTAACGCATAAAGCTGACGCTGGCATGCAGCGACTTGCCATCCATCTTGTAGCGAAGCGGCAGCTTGTAGGCGCGGTAAGTATTGATATCGCGCTGCGTCAGGTAAGGCTTCATGTTATCCAGCCAGAATTCGGAATACTTGACCGACTCACCTTTGTGCTTGGAACCAAATTTGGTCACCAAATGGTAGTTAGCCAGCGGCTGGGCAATCATCACAAATTCATAGCCCTTTTTATCGGCACGAATGCAGAAATCGTAATCCTGATGACGGATGTATTTCGGGTCAAATTTAATGTCTTCAGCATACTCACGCTTCAGCACAATGGTGCTGGTCTGAATAAAGCCGTAGCAACCGAACAGATATTCAGCAACGGTTTCGGTCCGCGCTACCGGCTGCATTGGCATCACCTTCAGGAAACTGCCGTCCTGAACGATGTTCACCTGGCTGAAAATAATAAACTTCTGTTTGCCCTGCGCTTCCAGCTTTTGAATCTCTTTCAGCGACTCAAGCAGCTTGTCTTTATGCCACTCATCATCCGCATCGAGGAAGCTGATGTAATCGCCGGTCGCCAGTTCGATACCTTTATTACGGGCACCGGATCCATTCAGCTTCTCCTGCGACAGCACCAGATTAATCTTCAGCTGGCTGTATTTCTCTGCCTTGACCACTTCCGCCAGTTGCTCAGCATCAGCGGATTTATCATCAATGATGATCACTTCAAAGTTTTGGTAGGTTTGCGCGGCTACGCAGTCAAGCGTGGTGACAATTGATTCGGATGCATTGTATGCAGGAATGACAATCGAAAAGAAAATATCCTTCATTATCAGGCACCTTTTAAACGTCCAGATGAAACGGCCTAACGAATAACTCCCCTGCCCTGCGGCTTAAGGGGAGCAAATTAAAAGAACCTTTCCCGGTCAGAGCGAAAAGGTTCTTCTTTATTACTTAGCTTTTCGCATCCTGCTTGTACTGGTAATCGTAATAGTCATAACCGTAGCCATAGGCATTGGAGGCTTTACGTACCACGGCGTTAAGGATCACGCCCTTAATTTCAATACCATTCTGTGCAAAGCGCTTGTAACTGATATCCACCTCTTTCAGCGTGTTGGTCTCGAAGCGAGCCACCATCAGTGAAGTGCCTGCCAGCTTACCGATAATAGAGGCATCGGTAACGGCCAGGATTGGTGGGGTATCAATCAGCACCAGATCGTAGTTCTTGCTTGCCCAATCCAGCAGGTCGCTCATGCGGCTGTGCATCAACAGTTCTGACGGGTTAGGCGGAACCTGACCGCGTGGAATGAAATCAAAGCCGAAGTCGCCAGTCTGTACCAAATCAGTGGTGAATGGCGTTTTGCCAGACAGCACGTTAGACAGACCCACTTTACCGCTGGCGCCTAACAGTTCGTGGGTATAGCCACGACGCATGTCACCATCAATGAACAGCACTTTCTGACCGGCTTTCGCCACCAGGGTTGCCAGGTTGGCACAGATAAAGGTTTTACCAATACCCGGGCTGGCACCGGTGATCATCAGGATGTTGTTTTTGGCTTCCATCATCGCGAAGTGCAGGCTGGTACGCAGGCTACGAATCGCTTCAATGGACAGGTCAGTTGGGTTACCCAGCGCCAGCAGCGTGTTGTGTGGGTCAGTTTTGCCCTGCACATTACGTTTGGTCAGCGCTTCAGCATCCTTCTTACGCTGCCATTCGGACAGAGGGACGCTGGCGTAAACGCTCATGCCCAACTCTTCCAGCTGATCCGGACGGTCGATACCGTGGTGGAACATCGCTTTCAACACGATATAACCAACAGAGAAGATCAGGCCCAGAATCATGCTCGCTAAAATCAGCAGCATTTTCTTAGGTGCAACCGGGCTCCCGGCGGTTTCGGCGGTGTCCACGATGCGAACGTCACCCACGGTGCTGGCCTTGCTGATGTTCAGTTCCTGTTGACGGTTCAACAGCTGCATGTAGATTTCCTGACCGGCCTGCACATCACGCGTCAGACGCACGATATCCTGCTGGGTCTGCGGCATCTGGCCGATTTTGGTGTTCAGCTTTTTCTGCTCATCCAACAACGTCTGGCGTTTTTCTAACAGCGCGCGGTAAGTCGGGTGATCTTTCTTAAACAGCTGAGACACTTCGGCTTCACGGAAGGTCAGTTCGTTCAGCTGAGTCTGGATGCTGACAGAAGAGTCCAGCGCAGATTTCGCTTCCAACGACATATCCACCGAGTCATTCGCACGACGGTAGGTATTCAGCTTGTCTTCTGCTGCGTCCAGTTTGCCACGCACGTCCGGCAGCTGCTTCTTCAGGAAGATCAGGCTTTTCTCAGCTTCTTCAGATTTACGCTCAACGTTCTGGCCAACATAGTTGGTGATAATTTGGTTCAGCACGTTGCTGATCTGTACCGGATCCTCACCGTTGTAAACCAGACCCAGCACGCCGGTGTCTTTGCCTTTATCCGCAACGTTCAGGTTATCGTTAACCATCTTGATAGCCTGAAGCTCAGAAAGCTTGGTCACGGTGAAGGTAGTGCCCTCATCGATATCCTGAATGGCTTTAACCATAATGGTTACGCCCTTCTGGTTTTCCAGCTCGCCGACTTTACCTTTAAACAGCTCGTCACCATCTTTGCTGACGGTGTAGCTGTCCGGGCCGTTGACTTCGATTTCAACGTTACGTTTTTCCCAGGTCATCGGCACGGTCAGCAACGGCACGTCCAGCGTACCCGGCTTGTTACCCGCCATACGTGAGAGGCCCTGGCCAATCACCGGCAGGTAGTTCTGCTGAACCAGTACGTCCAGACCCAGGTCATGAACCGTTTTGCCGATTACCATACGTGAAGTCACAATCTGCACTTCCGTGTCAGACGTTGGCTGCGCGTTTGGCATCATTTGGGTCAGGTCGTTCAGCACGGTGTTCGGGTTTTTATTTTCTACCTGCACCATCGCATCCGCACTATAAATAGGCGTGGCGAACAGGCTGTAAAGGGTCCCTAACAACATAAAAAGCGCTGTGACAGCCACAATTACCCAACGATGGTCTACCAGTTGTCCCACAAGATGCGCCAGATCCCATCCATTGGAATCGTCTTTTTGCGCGGACGGTGCCTTACTTTTTATATTCATGGATATTCTCAACTATCGGCTTAATGCGTTGACCCATTTCTGGGCAGCGTTTTCGAGTATTCCGTACACGGCTTCAAAGGCTTCGCGGCTTTTCTTATAGGGATCCGCTATTTCCTGTTGGTTAAGCCAGTGGCCAAATAACATGGTCTTGCCACGTACGGAAGGGTTGATGCGGTTGACCAAATCGACATGTTTCTTTTCCATCACCAGGATCAGATCGTAATCCCGGCACATGCCTGAGGTCAGCTGTTGGGCGACGTGCCCATCCAGTGAGACCCCATGTTGATCGGCCACGCTGCTTGCTGTCCCATCGGCTGCCTCGCCCACCATGGCACCGAGCCCGGCTGAAGCGATTTTTTTATCTGGCAGTGCCGATTTGAGTAACCGCTCCCCGGTGGGAGAGCGGCAGATGTTTCCGACACAGACCACTAAGATTGAATTAATCATAATGTTCCCCGGTCATTACCAGTTGTGAATCGTCTGGACGTTACGTGTTGCGTCGTAGAGGCCACTGATGGTTGGGACCAGCTGCGAAATCACGCGGTTCCAACGTGCCAGAGGCGTTGCCGTAACGTAAACGATGTCATAAGGCTGCAGTTGGAACTCAGAGCCCATGACCATCGCCGAAGCGTCTTTGGTATTCAGCTGATAAATATTCGCAATCTTCTTACGATTGTTGCCTTTGATAGGGCGGATTACGAATACGCCGGTGGCATCGGCCACGGTCTGATCCATCCCCTGAGCAGTGCCCAGCGCTTCCGCCAGCGTCATGCCGCTGCGGTCCATTTTCAGGGTGGCAGGCTGTTTCACTTCGCCCATCACAAAGACTTTCAGATCGTCGTTGCGTGGAACGTAGAGAATATCGCCCGGATAGAGCAGATGGTTCTGGGACAGGTCGCCATTTTGCATCAGCGCCTGCAGTGAGATAGGCATCTCTCGACCGTTGTGCGTCAGCACAACGTTACGCCAGTCGGCCGTAGCAGTCAGACCGCCTGCGGCGTTAATGGCATCAAGGATAGTTAACGGTACGTTGGTGATTGGCTGCTGACCGGAGGTGGTCACTTCGCCCGTCACATAGGCTTTTTGCGATTTAAATGACGCTACGCTGACATCGACCTGCGGGCTTTCGATGTACTGCGCCAGACGACGAGAAATCTCATCACGCACTTCCTGCACCGTGCGGGTGGCGACGCGAACGCGGCCAATGTAAGGATAGAAGATGGTGCCGTCTGAATGTACCCAGTTACCGGTATCGCTCGCGCTGCGGTACTGGCCAGCTGGCGTAGTCAATTCAGGGTGATCCCACACGGTGACGGTCAATACATCGCCCACACCAATGCGGTATTCATAGTTTTGCAATTCGTTCTGCAGGCTTGGGTTAGGCTGCGCAACGACAGGCGTTGGTCGCATTTGCTCAACCAGACCTGGGGTCATAGGAAAGACGTTGACGTATTTATCAATATCGAAGTCACTATCCTGCTGCTTAATGACATCTTTTCCGCTGGTGGAAAGAGAACTACCCGGAGCGATGGTACATCCGGAAAGGAGTGCTGCCGATACCATCAGGGGTATCAATTTCGTTTTGATTGTGATCATCTGGTTCTTCGCTATCAGTAAATTGATTGATAGTGGCGAGTCCGCCGCTGTGTAGCGTCATGCAAAATGAATAAGGTGAAGCAACTGTTCAAGCACTGTAACTGTCAGTCATTATCTTTAACTCCCTATCCTTTTTTATGTCTTGCCGGATTGATTAAAGCCGACGCTTAACATTCATCAAAAAAAAGTTTGTTTAGCTCGCAAGTCAATGACAGTTAGCAGTCAAAAGACACTCTTTAATACCGGGACGAGCCGACAACGCCCGCCCCGTTTTGACGGGACAACGCCCCTGTCAATAAGCCCCATCACGTTTCAAAACCACACCAACCGTTTTGAAAAGAATGGCGATATCGTTCCACAGTGACCAGTTTTTTACGTACCAGGAGTCAAAGTAAACACGAGTTTCGTAATCAACATCATTACGGCCACTCACCTGCCACAAGCCGGTCATGCCAGGTTTCGCCATAAAGTAGTAATCGACATCACCCGCGTAACGCTCCAGCTCATCTTCAATGACCGGACGCGGACCCACCAGACTCATTTCACCGCGAACCACATTCCACAACTGCGGCAGTTCATCCAGGCTGGTTTTACGAATAAAGTGACCAATACGCGTAATACGCGGGTCGTTTTTCAGTTTGAAGTCTTTATCCCACTCGGCCCGGGCAATCGGGTCGGTGCGCAGCACTTCCTCCAGCACTTCTTTGGAGTTAACGCACATTGAGCGGAACTTAAGGCATTTGAATTTACGGCCGTTCATACCTACACGTTCGTGACCATAAATCGGGTTGCCGCCATCGCGCGCTACCATAAAGATCAGTACCGCCAGCGCAGGCATTAACATGGTGATGATGCCCAGCGCACCGATAATGTCGAACGCGCGTTTAACGATGCGTGAGGTGCGCTTCGCCAGGTTATTACTGACGCGCAGGATCATCACTTCGTGGCTGAAGATATATGCCATATCCGTGCCATAAAGCGGAACGCCGCGTAATGAAGGTATCACGGAAACGGAACGGCAGTTATGTTTTGCCAGATTTTTCAGCCACAAATCGCGGAACTGACTCTGCTCATATTCAACGGCCACGATAAACTGCGTATCGCCGTTCACCAGCTGCCACAGCGCATTCTCTTCGCGGACGACAGGAATACCAAATAAGGCTGGGGCTGGCGTACCGCCATCAACATCGTAGAAGGCCACAACGTCAAAACCCATCACCTCTTCGCTTTGCAGCGCCAGGTAAGCTTCTTCCGCGTTTTTGCCGCTACCGATAATAATCGTTTGTCTTTTCCACAGACCGTAGTGGTTAAGAATACGCTTCACGATGGCACGGCCAATTGGAATTAAGATTAACGCCAGGATCCAGGTTGTGACCCAAATCCAACGGGACATTTCCCATTTTGATAAAGCGGTAATCGACAGGTCGATCACCGAGAAAATCAGAATAGTTCTGAATATTTCTTTTAACTCAAACCAGAAAGGCTTGCGATAAGTATAGTGGCGCTGGCGAACCCAGAACCAAAAGATACAGACCACAGAGAGAATAATGTGTGTCGCTATTTTTAACTGCAGCGCTTGTAGAGAAATATCGCTCAGAAGATTTCCAGGCAATGCATTAATCAACAAGATTGCAATAAACAAAGAGGCATTAAAAAAGACTAAATCTGAAAGTGCCAGTGATAGTTTAATTAACAACCCTTTAAAGGTGAACTCTATATCGCGCATAGTTAACTCTTAATTTTTTCTTCGGAAGCCTGTGATTTATTAATTTCCACCACTGAAAATAATTGCGTGTTTTTTACTCACGTCATTTATTACACAGGAAACGTATTTGGGAGTCGTGTTAAAGGTCATCGTAACTGGCAGAGCGACAAGAGAATTGACATGTAAAATCAACAACAACGGTAGTGACACCCCAGCTTGCCCGCCCATTCCTGGTCTGGCACGCTACCGCCCCTGGCTTGTAGCTGCCAATGCGCTGTAACGCTGCTTTACCTTGTTGTTTTTATCCTGTCCTCTCCGGGCTCAGGCTAACGTGTTTGCCGTCTTAACGTGTTGCTGTTCACATAAAAAGAGATTAAGACGCCGTTACTGCGCAAATTGCGTCATTAACGCAGACATTTACTAACACGTTGCTATACTAGTTATTACTGGCCTGTTTACAAGAGGCTGTCCCTGCCCGCACTGTCTTTTAGGATTAAGACTACCTTTCGTTCCAGTCTATACCTTGCATACACTCTCCCCCTTCTGGATAAAATTCAGATTAATTCGATCTCTTAAGATTAATCCTGAACGGATTGCGTCAGCCGAGAAGTATCACCGAATTTCCGCTCACAACCTATGCGAATAGTCTTGAAAACTCCGGCAGCAAAATACTCCGGATTTATCTTAGTAAATTCATTTGATGATTATCCCGCCAGTGACGATAAACTGAGCTTTCACTTCAGCTGACTCTTCCGATTATTTGTTGAATCGCTGCCGATTCACTATCATCATCTCAACTGTTTCAATCTTTGCAGGTGTGTGCGTAATGTTCGAATGGATCGCCGATCCCTCTATCTGGGCTGGCCTGGTCACCCTTATCGTTTTAGAACTGGTCCTGGGGATTGATAATCTTGTCTTTATCGCCATCCTGGCGGAAAAACTCCCCCCAGCCCTGCGCGACAGAGCCCGTGTAACCGGCCTGCTGCTGGCATTAGTGATGCGGTTGCTGCTGCTGGCGTCTATCTCCTGGATCTCCTCCCTTATTACGCCGCTTTTCACACTGATCGGGCACCCTTTCAGTGCACGTGACCTGATCATGCTTATTGGCGGGATCTTCTTACTGTTCAAAGCCACCATGGAATTGAACGAACGGTTGGAAGGCAAGGATGAGGATGAAAACCCACAAAAGCGTGGTGCTAAATTTTGGCCAGTTGTCGCGCAAATAGTGGTCCTGGATGCGGTGTTTTCGCTGGACTCGGTGATCACCGCCGTCGGCATGGTGGATCACCTCGCGGTGATGATGGCTGCGGTGATTGTGGCCATCTTCCTGATGCTTCTGGCCAGCAAACCATTAACAAGATTTGTTAATGGACACCCGACGATCGTCATCCTCTGTCTTAGCTTCCTGCTAATGATTGGTTTCAGCCTGGTTGCCGACGGTTTTGGCTATGAAATTCCAAAAGGCTACCTTTATGCCGCGATTGGCTTCTCCATCATCATTGAAGCGCTGAATCAACTGGCGCAATTTAACCGTCGCCGCTTCCTTTCATCGACCTCGCCATTAAGGAAGAGAACCGCAGAAGCGGTGCTGCGTTTATTACGCGGCAATCATGAACCCGCCGAACTGGATTCGCAGACCTCGGCACTGGTGGCCGACAATATTGAAAGCCAGGCGATTTTCAATAAGCAGGAGCGGATGATGATTGCGCGGGTGCTCGGCATGGGCCAGCGCACGGTCAGCAGCATTATGACTTCGCGCCATGATGTTGAGCATGTGGACCTCAGCGAGTCGCCTGAGAAAATCATGTCACTGCTCGACCTGAATCAACATACGCGCATCGTGGTGACCGATAACAGTGACGACCCGCTTGGCGTGGTGCACGTTATCGACCTGCTGAAACAGTCCCTGCACGGGGACAGTCTGGATATAAGGGCGTTGATCCGCCAGCCTCTGGTGTTCCCCGAACAGCTAACCTTACTGCCCGCGCTGGAGCAATTTCGCACCGCACGTACGCATTTCGCCTTTGTGGTGGATGAGTTTGGCTCGGTGGAAGGGGTCGTGACATTAAGTGACGTGATGGAAACCATCGCCGGCAACCTGCCTAATGAAGGTGAAGCGATCGATCCGCGCTACGACATTCAGCAAAATACCGACGGCAGCTGGACGGCTAATGGCCATATGCCGCTGGATGACCTGGTGATGTATCTGGAGTTGCCGCTAAATGAGAAGCGGGAATATCACACGCTGGCAGGGTTACTGATGGAGCATATGCAGCGAGTGCCGCAGCAAGGGGAAGAGATTCAGGTGGGGGATTTCCTGTTCCGTACGTTGCAGGTAGACAGCCACCGCGTCCAGAAAGTGCAAATCATTCCGTTGGCGGTGACTGAAGAGCCGGATTACGAAGTCTGAGCAACTTCCCGGCTCCTGCTACATGTCTTTAAGCAGTTTCTGTACTGAACTGTTTTTATCGCTGCTCTTGTTACGGTCCGACCACTGCTGTAGCCGTTTTTTCGCTTCATCCTGCAACTGCTGGCGCAGCACCTGGTCGACCTGTAATGAGTAGTTCAGGCCAGACCACGGCCCGTAAATGCGCAATGGCACCGGCGTCGACTGCAGGCGTTTCACCAGCTCATCATCGCCCTGCCAGCCATTCGTCACCGTTACACCAAAGGTCATGTCCGCCTGCTGGCTCGCCAGGTTGACCTGCCCTTTGCCGCTGTAATCCAGCATCGGGGAATGTCCCTGCAATCCTGGGAAGGTCAGTAAGCCATTGTTGAGCGAGGCGTTACCTTTAATCTGCTGCAGATTGTTTTCCTTCGCCGCATCGGCCGGCCCACGAACCCGATTACTGTTTCTTTCTACCGCGCGCTGGATCATCTGCTGGAAGTTAAGCCCGGCCATCTGCGCGTTATCCAGCGTCAGCTCAGCGTTACCCTGCCAGGCCTGCTTGAAGGAAGGCACCGTCAGGCCAGAGCCGCTGAAGTTTCCGGCCAGCGACAGATCGCCGCTAAGGGAAGCTGGCAGAGCAAAGGCTTTCAGCAACGGCGCAACGGCAATGTTTTTTAACGTCGGCTGCAATTTAACCATCGTCTCAGCCGTGCGCACATCGATACTGCCTGGCAGAGAGAAGTCACCGCTGCCGGATTTACCGCTTAAGGTCGCCAGATTCAGCAAGCCACCTTTACTCGACGCACGCAGATTAACCTGGTCGAAATCCATGCCCCGCCAGCGCATTTTATCGACCGTCAGCGCAACGTTGCCGTCCATCGCATTGAGAGGAGAATCAGCATTATCATGCTCAACCGGGCGGGAAATGACCGGGCCAGGGCCCGAACGTTGCGCCTGGACCGTCTGGCCACCGTCGGCACTGTCCGGCTCCAGACCCAATAAGGAGTCCATGTTGAGCAACGGTGAGTGCAGGTCGACATTCAGCTGCGGACGGGCACCGAGCATGCCGCTGGCGCTGCCATCAAGCTGGCTGTCATTGGCGGTCAGTGAGAGATTTTTCAGGCTGAAGGCCTGATTATCTCCCGCCCACTCGGCCTGCATTTTCATCTGCCCTTTCAGCCCGTCTTTTGGCAGGTCGGCACCGGTCATCTGGTAATCCAGCTGATTGATGGCGGCGGTGAGATGCTGAGGATAGCGGCTGACGTCCAGATCGCTGTTGAGGTTGAGCAGCAGTTCGCGCTGATCGCGATTGATACGGCTGCTCAGCTCAATGTGCGCCCGACGCTTAGTGTCCTGGGATAGCTGAAGATTGAGATCGCGAAGATTGAGCTGCTCGCCATTATCCTGTTGCCAAATCAGCAAACTGTCGGCAATGCGCAGTTCGGCAATATCAAACGTCCAGCCATGGGTAACGCCTTCGTCCGGGTTGTTCCCCGCCGGGCCGACGGGCGCATTAGCCGGACGTTGCGCTTCGCTGTCCGGGGTGAGATTGAACACCGCCCCTTTCAGCATCACCTGCTTCACCGACAGCTGGTGAGAAATAAGTGGAAGAAGACTGACATCAAGACGCATGTTGCTGGCGCTGACCACCGGCTGTTTGGCACCCGGCGCGGTCAGCGTCATCTGACCGGAAAGAATGCTCAGCTGCGGCCAGACATGCCAGCGCAGATCGCCATTAAGCGCTAAACGATAGCCGCTGCGCTGCTCAACCTGCTGAGCCATATAACCGCGAAAATCGTTGGGATTAACCAATAACACCAGCGCAGTCATTCCGGCCACAATTACCACCAGCAAAATAGCCAGCGTGGTAATAAATCGTCTCATGCCTTCCCCTTATTCCCGTCACGGTTACCCAGTGGCAAGACGCTGACGAGCCAGATTATTCTAATCTTTGTCGATCCTGCTGGCATCCGCGCCCTGCTGCCCTTTGTATTTGGCATCGGTGCGGCGGTTATACGGCCGCGCAGCCGGGCCGGACAGCGGTTCAAAACTCAGTGCGCCGATCAGCATACCCGGACGCAGCGCCAGAGGCAGCTTACCTGAATTATAGAACTCCAGCACAATTCGGCCCTGCCAGCCGGGATCGATGCGGTGAGCCGTGACGTGAACCATCAGCCCAAGACGCGCCAGAGAGGAGCGTCCGTCCAGCCAGCCTACCAGATTATCCGGCAGCGTGACCGACTCCAGCGTCACGGCCAGTGCCAGTTCGCCCGGATGCAGGAAGAACGCCTCGCCTTCCGGCAGGACAATCTCGTCGCTCATCACGCGATCCAGCGCCGCACTGACTTCATCCTTTGGACCACTGAGATCGATAAAGGCCGCGGTGTGCCCGCGGAAGGTTCTGAACTGATTCCCCAAACGCACATCAACGGTCGCACCGTTAATGCGTTCAACCGGTGGACGTGGGGTAATCTCCAGCTGGCCATTGTCCAGCCAGGCTTCAATATCGCGGTCGCATAATCTCATTGATAAAATTCCCTGTCGGCTATTCGAAGAATTGATTGATCTTGGCCTTCAGAATATCGATGGCGATGCGGTTTTTTCCGCCGCGAGGCACGATAATGTCAGCATACTGTTTGGACGGTTCGATGAACTGCAGGAACATCGGACGAACGGTTTTCTGATATTGCGCCATGACCGAATCCATCGAGCGGCCACGTTCATTCACATCGCGCTTCATACGCCGCATCAGGCAGATATCGAGCGGCGTATCAACGAAGATAGAGAAGTTCATCTCCTGGCGCAGACGGGCGTCGGTCAACAGCAGGATCCCTTCCAGGATGATGACTTTTTTTGGCTTCAGCTGAACAGTCTGCGCAGTACGGGTATGATCAACATAGCTGTATACTGGCAGGTCTATCGCTTCACCGGCTTTCAGCTTCTGCAGATGTTGCAGCAGCAGACTATGGTCCATCGCGCTGGGGTGATCGTAGTTGGTTTTGACCCGCTCATCCATGGTCAGATGGCTTTGGTCTTTGTAATACGCATCCTCGGGGATAACGCCAATATTTTCATCACCCACACGTTCGCGCACTTCGCGATACAGCGTGCTGGCGATGAGACTTTTTCCCGAGGCAGATGCGCCGGCGATACCTACGATGACGCACTGGTGCGACTTGTCAGTCATAAAATTAAAGACCTGATTACTGGTTGTCTGAGACAAAGGAGAGGACGATTTCGCGCGTAATTATAAGGATTTCGGGGGTTTGATGCCAGAGAAAAGCGCGGAAATGCTTTTAGGACTTTCCCGTTAGCCGCGCCTGGCAATGCCCGTTAAACTGGTAACAATGAGACCAAGCTCACATTTTAAGCCGGGCAGCGTTCGCCAGGCGTGAAGTGGATAATCAATACGTTATCTGTATACCGTCCCGGCTCACGCTGGCCCGGCTCGGTAACACAGTAAGAAGGAAATACGGTGTCCTGGCATATTTTGCATATTTTGACTTATTTCGGCGACAGCATGCTGTTGATCCCCACCGCGGTGATTATGGCCATTCTGATTACCTGGAAAAACAGCGACCGCCGCGCCGTCTGGTATTGGGCGCTGGCTTTTTGCGCCGCGGGCGCCATCGTCAGCCTGTCTAAAATCGCTTTTCTGGGTTATGGCATCGGCAGCGCGCGTTTCAACTTCACCGGCTTCAGCGGCCACAGCGCCATGTCCGCCACCCTGTGGCCGGTAATGCTGTGGTTGCTCAGCGGCCGCCTTAAGCCTGCCTGGCGCACCTGCGCGGTGGTGGTGGGTTACCTGATCCCGCTGATGGTCGGTGCCTCCCGTCTGGTGCTGAACTACCACTCCACCAGCGAAGTGGTTGCCGGTCTGATCCTCGGCTTTACCTTGAGTAGCGCGTTCCTGGTCAGCCAGCGTCGTTCGGAGCTGCAGGGATTTTCCGCCACCCAGCTGTGCATCGCGCTGTTGTTGCCACTGCTGCTGATGAGCCACGGCCGCCTGGCGACCACCCAGCAATTCCTGCAGCGCTTTTCGGTGCAGCTTTCCGGTATCGACCATGCCTGGACCCGCGCGGAGTTGCTCAAACTCCGTCAGTAATCCCACCATTAAACGGAATCGGGCGAAAAAACGCAGGTCAATCGCCCGAATACCGCTATCTTTTGAATTACCGCAAGCATTCATAAACGGTTATGTTAGCATCGCTGATGTAACGTAGATTGCGCCTTCGGTTGATCTAAACCTCCGGCGCCATGCTGGATTGTTGAATGACGACTGACACCCTTTTTTCTGTAAAGCGCATCACCCTCCCCTGGCCTCAGACCTTGATGCTTGGCGGCTTGAGTTTTGCGTTAACGCTGTTCTGCTTAGAGCTGATTAAAGTCAGTGGCCAGATTTCCCCGCTGTGGTTTTCCACGGCCCTGATGACCATGGTGATCTTTCGCCTGCCTCTTACCTCCTTGCCGCTGGCCTTACTGAGCTGTTTTATCGGCGTTGCCCTCGCCAATACGCTGGTGATTGGCCCTGGGATCGCCAACGTGAAGTATCCGCTGATCAACCTGACCCAGGCGATAATTGGCGGATCGTTACTGCGGGTGATGCTCGATCGCCAGTCGCCGCTTGGCTCCCTGATGAGCTGGAGCAAAATGATGGTGACGGTGGGCATGTTTACCCCGCTGGTGGGCGGCCTGTTGGCGGCCTGGGTGCTCAGCAGCTCCGGGCACAGCAGCTTCCGCTTCTTCTCCACCTGGGTGGTGTCGGAAATGATTGGCATGCTGGCACTGGGCCCGGTTTGCCTGCTGTGGAACAACGATTATTTCCAACGCGCCCGTCATCAGAATGTGCTGTTCGAAACGCTGCTGACCCTGCTGGTCACGCTGGTGCTCTGTTATTGCTCGTTGCGCTATCTGCCGTGGCCGTTCACCTTTGTGATTGTGGTGCTGTTCTACAGCGCCGTGCGCCTGCCGCGCTTCGAGGCGTTTGTGGTGTTCCTTGCCACGCTGTCGATGATGACGGTGATGTTGGCGTTAGGTGTGCTGGACATCCAGCTCAACACCCGCTGGCCGTTGGCCAGTTCAGTTTGGCTGCCGTTCTTAATGGCGTTGATCCCAAGCCATATGATGGCGCTGGTGATGCACTCATTCCGTGAAGAGAAAAAGCATATCTCGGAGAGTGAGACCCGTTTTCGCCATGCGATGGAGTTCTCAGCCATTGGTATGGCGCTGGTCTCGCCGGAAGGTAAATGGCTGAAGGTCAACAAGTCTCTTTGCAAGCTGCTGGATTACCAGGAAAAAGAGCTGAAGAAGATGGATTTCCAGCAGATCACCCATCCGGAAGATCTGGACGCAGACCTGATTCAGCTCCATGCGCTGCTGCTGGGCGACATTGAAACCTACAGTATGGAAAAGCGCTATCTGCGTAAGGATCATCAGATTGTCTGGGCCCGGCTCACCGTATCGTTGGTACGCGACAACGAGCAGCTGCCGCTCTATTTTATCTCGCAGATTGAAGACATCACCGATCTGAAAACCACCGAAGAGGTCAACCGCCGCCTGATGCAGCGTATCACGCTGGCGAATGAAGCGGGCGGCATTGGCGTGTGGGAATGGAGCCTGGTGACCGGTAAAATGAGCTGGGATAAACGCATGTTCCGCATCTATGACCTGCCGGAAAATGGCCAGGCAACCTATCTCACCTGGGCTAACAGCCTGATGCCCGCCGATCGGCAGCCGGCGATTGATGCCTTCGATACGGCGGTGAAAACCTCCTCACCGATTGATATTGAATTCCGTATCGAAACCGATAAGGGCATTCGTTACATCCGCAGCCAGGCCAATATGGTGCTGGATGAGAAAGGCGATGTGGAACGTATGCTGGGAATTAACCAGGATATCACCGCTATCCGCCAGCTGACCGATGCGCTCTACCAGGAAAAAGAGCGCATGCACATTACGCTGGATGCGATCGGTGAAGCGGTGATCAGTACCGATGAGGAGATGCGGGTGATCTTTATGAATCCGGTCGCCGAAAGCATGACCGGCTGGGCGCAGGAACATGCAGCAGGCAAGCCACTGAACGATATTCTGCGCATCACCCAGGGCCACAAAGGCCCACAGCTGGAAAGTCTGCTGCTGTGTGAACTGCCGCAAACCAAATCAACGCCGGATTTAGATCAGGAGCTGGTGCTGCATAACAGCGCGGGCCGTCAATACGATATCCACTACAGCATCATGCCGTTGAAAACGCTGGAAGGTGACAATATCGGCAGCGTGATGGTGATACGGGATGTCAGCACCTCGCGCGAAATGATGCGTCGTCTGACCTACAGCGCCTCTCACGATATGCTGACCAACTTGCCTAACCGGGTCAGCTTTGAGCAGAAGCTCGACAGCTTATTGCTCTCCCCAACCGCGCTGCAAAAAGATCATGCGCTGGTATTTGTCGACCTGGACCGCTTCAAAGCAGTCAATGATACCTCCGGTCACGCCGCCGGCGATGCATTGCTGCGTGAAATTTCTGGCGTGATGCAGCGCCATCTGCGCAGCAATGATTTCCTCGCCCGACTGGGCGGTGATGAATTTGGCATTCTGTTGCTGGATTGCCCGCAGGATAAGGCGCAGGAAGTGATTGCACGTATCGTGAACGCGGTAAACGACTACCACTTCCTCTGGGAAGGCCGTCTGCACCGCGTCGGTGCCAGTGCCGGGATCACCTTGCTCAACAAGGAAAACCATACGGTCAGCGACGTGTTGGCTCAGGCCGATCTGGCCTGTTACAGCGCCAAGCATAACGGGCGTGGCCAGCTGGCGGTGTACGACCCGGAACGCCTGCGCACTCTTAATCCCTGGCAGCTCAATCACCATGAAGATCAGGCCTAGTGCCGCCACTTTGCGATAAATTGCGCATGGGTTCTTGCTCTCCATGCGGGCCTGGGCTAAAGTCGCCCCCTTTTTTCCAGCTGAGGGGGATAAATGTTTATTGGCTTTGATTACGGGACAGCAAATTGCTCGGTCGCCATTATGAAAGACGGCGTGCCTGCACTGCTGCCGCTGGAGCAAGGTTCTACCTTATTGCCCTCCATGCTTTGTGCTCCGACCCGCGATGCGGTCAGTGAGTGGTTATTCCGCCATCATCAGGTGCCGACGCCTGAAGCCGATAACCAGGCCATTTTACGCCGTGCGCTGGCGTTTAACCGCGAAGAAGATATTGAGGTCACCCCCAACAGCGTCCAGTTTGGACTGGCATCGCTGGCGCAATATATGGCCGATCCGGAAGATGTCTGGTTCGTTAAATCGCCCAAGTCGTTCCTCGGTGCCAACGGGCTAAAGCCGCAGCAGGTGGCGTTCTTCGAGGATCTGGTGTGCGCCATGATGCTGCACATCCGTCAGAAGGCGGAACAGAATCTGAATCAGAGCATCACCCAGGCGGTGATTGGTCGTCCGATCAACTTCCAGGGTCTGGGCGGGGATGACGCCAACCGTCAGGCGCAGGGTATTCTGGCGCGTGCCGCCAGCCGTGCCGGTTTTAAAGACGTTGAATTCCAGTTTGAGCCGGTTGCCGCAGGCCTGGAGTTTGAAGCGACGCTGAAACAGGAAACGCGGGTGCTGGTGGTCGATATCGGCGGCGGGACCACTGACTGCTCGATGCTGCTGATGGGCCCGGAATGGCATGACAAATCCGATCGCAGTGCCAGCCTGTTAGGGCACAGCGGTTGCCGCGTAGGCGGCAACGATCTGGATATCATGCTGGCCTTTAAAGAGCTGATGCCCCTGCTGGGATTAGGCGGCGCGACGGAAAAAGGCACTGCCCTTCCTGCTCTGCCGTGGTGGAACGCCGTGGCGATCAATGATGTTCCTGCCCAAAGCGATTTCTACGCCACTGCCAGCAAAAAGCTGCTGCTGGATTTGATCCGCGATGCGCGTGAGCCAGAGAAAGTGAAGCGTCTGCTGAAAGTCTGGCAGCAACGTCTGGGCTATCGCCTGGTGCGTGCGGCTGAGGAGAGCAAAATTGCGCTGTCTGAGCAAGCCAACGTCACCACGCAACTGGCCTTTATTGAGCAGTCGCTGGAGACGGCAATAAGTGTTCAGGGGCTGGAAGCGGCGATTGCGCAGCCGCTGGAGCGGATTCAGGAACAGGTGAAAATGGCGCTGGATGCCAGCGGCACCCGTCCTGATGTGATCTATCTGACCGGCGGTAGCGCCCGATCACCGGTGCTGCGTCAGGCACTGCAACAGCAACTGCCGGATATCCCGCTGGCAAGCGGCGATGATTTTGGTTCCGTCACCGCCGGTCTGGCCCGTTGGGCGCAGGTGATGTTCCGCTAAGCTCAGTAGCTGCTGGCTTCAGACAGTTCACGGATGTCGTCGTCGCTCAGTTTGAGGGCGGCGGCTTTCGTTAACTCATCAAGTTGGGTCAGTGAGGTAACGCTGACGATAGGCGCGGTGATACTCGGGCGGGCAATCTGCCAGGCAAGAGCCACCTGCGTCGGGGTTGAACCGGTGGATTCCGCCACCTGATCCAGCGCTTTGATAATGCGTAAGCCGCGCTCGTTCAGATACTTCTCGACCACACCTGCCCCACGCTGACTTTTACTGGCATCTTCCGGCTTACGGTATTTCCCGCTGAGGAAACCACTGGCCAGCGAATAATAGTTGATCACCGCCAGGCCATTATCTTTGGCAACCTGCTCAAGACCACTTTCATAGCCTTCACGGTCATAAAGATTGTATTCAGGCTGCAAGGTTTCATAGCGCGCGAAGCCATTATCCTCACTGACCTTCAGCGCTTCGCTCAGGCGTTCTGCCGAATAGTTGGAGGCACCAATCGCCCGCACTTTGCCTTCTTTAATTAAGGCATCAAAGGTCGCCAGCGTTTCCTGCAGCGGCGTATCGCTGTCATCGCGGTGTGCCTGATACAGGTCGATGCTGTCGGTTTGCAAGCGACGCAACGAGTCTTCAATCGCCTGGCGAATGTATTTCGGTGCCAGCCCGGTTTTCCCCGGTCCCATCTCAATCCCAACTTTGGTCGCCAGCACAATTTTGTCGCGTTTGCCGCTCTGCTTCAGCCAGTTACCAATAATGGTTTCAGATTCGCCGCCTTCATTACCCGGCGCCCAACGGGAATACACATCAGCGGTATCAATGAAATACAGCCCTTTTTCCACCAGCGCATCCAGCAGGGAGAAAGAGGTTTTTTGATCGACAGTCCAGCCAAATACGTTGCCACCAAAGGTTAAGGTAGGAACCTGAATGCCGGTGCGGCCCAGTGAACGGTGCTCTGATTGACTCATCATGACTCTCCTGAATATGAATTGTTTCTCACGTGACTTAGAGCCTAGCAAACATCCCCGGCGTCGCTTCGACGATTTGTGGCAAAAGATGTGCGCGACAGGAATACTTACACCAGCTGAACGGTTATCCTTAATTCCTTCACTTTTGCGGTTGATAAACCCGCTAAAATAGAAAAATTCTGGGCCCCGTTTTTGGCCCTCGTGGACACATTTTTTGCACCGGAGAGCTGACATCAAGATGACTGCACAACGCCGTTCCCTCAAAATCTTGCCGATCCTGATTATCGCAGCGGTTGCCGCTGGCGGTTGGTACTGGTGGCACAGCAGCCACAGTAGCGCTGCCCCGGAAAAAATCGCTGACGCACAGCAGCATAAGGGCGGTGGAGGTAAAGGCGGGGGCCGTCATGGTGGCACTGCCGCATTATCCCCGGTGCAGGCAGCCGAAGCGGTGCGCCAGAGCGTGCCGCAGTATCTTTCCGGATTGGGCACCGTCACCGCCGCCAATACCGTCACGCTGCGGAGTCGGGTCGATGGCGACCTGATGGCGCTGCATTTTACCGAAGGTCAGGAAGTTAAAGCCGGTCAGCTGATTGCCGAAATCGATCCGCGTCCTTATCAGGTTGCGCTGACTCAGGCGCAGGGACAGCTGGCGAAAGATCAGGCCACGCTGGCCAATGCCCGCCGCGACCTGGCGCGCTACGAGAAGCTGGCAAAAACCAACCTGGTCTCGCAGCAGGAGATGGATACCCAGCGCTCGCTGGTCAGCGAAACCCTCGGCACGATTAAAGCCGATGAAGGTAGCGTCGCCAGCGCCCAGTTAAATCTGACTTACAGCCGCGTCACCTCCCCTATCTCTGGCCGCGTCGGACTCAAGCAGGTCGACGTCGGCAACTACATCACCAGCGGCGATACCACTGGCATCGTGGTCATTACCCAAACGCATCCGATCGATCTGGTGTTCAGCCTGCCGGAAAATGACATCAGCACCATCCTGACGGCGCAAAAAGGCGGCCAGCCAATCCCGGTAGAAGCCTGGGACCGCAGCAATAAAAAACTGTTGACCCGCGGCACGTTACTGAGCATGGATAACCAGATTGATGCCACTACCGGCACGGTAAAGCTGAAGGCGCGCTTTGGTAACAACGACGATATGTTGTTCCCCAATCAGTTCGTGAACGCGCGCCTGAAGGTCAACACCCTGCAGGATGCGATTGTGATCCCGGCTGCCGCGCTGCAAATGGGCAATGAAGGAAACTTTGTCTGGGTGGTCAACGCAGAGGATAAAGTCAGTAAAAAACTGATCACTACCGGCTTACAGGATAGCCAGAAAGTGGTGGTCACCGCCGGATTGGATGCGGGCGAGCGTGTCGTCACCGACGGCATTGACCGCCTGACCGAGGGCACCAAAGTGGAGGTGGTGGCACCGCAGGCCACGCCGTTGACCTCGGGAAAAAGCGCTCTACCGTCTAAAGGAGCCAGCTCCTGATGCAGGTTATGCCTCCGAGTTCCACCGGCGGCCCGTCCCGCCAGTTTATCCTCCGACCGGTTGCCACTACGCTAATGATGGTGGCGATCCTGCTGGCGGGTATTTTGGGCTACCGTGCCCTGCCCGTTTCAGCCCTGCCGGAAGTCGACTATCCCACCATTCAGGTCGTCACGCTGTATCCGGGTGCCAGCCCGGATGTGGTCACCTCGTCGATAACCGCCCCGCTTGAACGCCAGTTTGGCCAGATGTCCGGGCTGAAGCAGATGTCTTCGCAGAGTTCCGGCGGCGCGTCAGTGGTCACGTTGCAGTTCCAGCTGACGCTACCGCTGGATGTGGCCGAGCAGGAAGTGCAGGCCGCTATTAACGCCGCCACCAATTTGCTGCCGTCCGATCTGCCCAATCCGCCGGTTTACAGCAAGGTTAACCCGGCCGATCCGCCGATCATGACTTTGGCCGTCACCACTACCAGCATGCCGATGACCCAGGTTGAGGATATGGTGGAAACGCGGGTCGCGCAGAAAATCTCTCAGGTCTCGGGTGTCGGTCTGGTGACGCTGGCCGGCGGTCAACGCCCTGCGGTGCGAGTCAAACTCAACGCGCAGGCGCTGGCAGCCCTGAATATGGACAGTGAAACGGTGCGCACGGCGATCGCTAATGCCAACGTTAACTCCGCCAAAGGCAGCCTTGACGGCCCCGAGCGTTCAATCACGCTGTCGGCCAACGATCAGATGAAATCCGCCGAGGATTACCGTCAGCTGATCGTCGACTATCAGAACGGCTCAGCGGTGCGGCTGCGCGATGTGGCGACGGTTGAGCAGGGTGCGGAGAACAGCTGGCTCGGCGCATGGGCCAATCGTCAGCCGGCCATTGTGCTGAATATTCAGCGTCAGCCTGGCGCCAACATCATTACCACCGCCGACAGTATTCGCCAGATGTTGCCGTCGCTGACCGCCTCGCTGCCGAAATCTGTTGAGGTCAAAGTCCTGACCGATCGCACCACCAATATTCGCGCTTCCGTGCATGACGTGCAGTTTGAGCTGATGCTGGCGATTGCGCTGGTGGTGATGATTATCTATCTGTTCCTGCGTAACGTGCCGGCGACAATCATTCCGGCCGTTGCCGTTCCGCTGTCGCTGGTCGGCACCTTCGCAGTAATCTATTTCCTCGGCTTCTCGATCAACAACCTGACGCTGATGGCGCTGACCATCGCCACCGGTTTTGTGGTAGATGATGCGATCGTGGTGATCGAGAACATTTCCCGCTATATCGAGAAAGGCGAAAAGCCGATGGCCGCAGCGTTAAAAGGCGCGGGTGAAATTGGCTTTACCATCATTTCTCTGACCTTCTCGCTGATTGCGGTGTTAATCCCGCTGCTGTTTATGGGCGATATCGTCGGCCGGCTGTTCCGGGAATTCGCCGTGACGTTGGCAATCTCGATCCTGATTTCCGCCGTAGTGTCGCTGACCCTGACCCCAATGATGTGCGCGCGCATGCTGAGCGTGGAGTCATTACGCAAACAGAACCGGTTCTCGCGCGCCAGTGAAGCGATGTTTGACCGCATTATTGCCGGTTATGGGCATTTTCTGCGCCGGGTGCTGAATCATCCGTGGATAACGCTAGGCGTGGCGCTGGGCACGCTGGCGATCACCGTGCTGCTGTGGATCACCATTCCGAAAGGCTTCTTCCCGGTGCAGGATAACGGCATCATCCAGGGCACGCTGCAGGCTCCACAGTCGGTTTCCTACGCCAATATGGCGCAGCGTCAGCAGCAGGTTGCCTCAGTCATCATGAAGGATCCGGCGGTGCAAAGCCTGACCTCCTTCGTCGGCGTCGACGGCACCAACCCGGCGCTGAACAGCGGGCGACTGCAGATCAACCTGAAACCGCTGGATCAGCGTGATGACCGCATCCCGGTGGTGATCGACCGACTTCAGACGGAAATAGCCAAATTGCCCGGGGTGAATCTCTACCTGCAACCGGTGCAGGACCTCACCATTGATACCACGGTCAGCCGCACGCAATATCAGTTTACCTTGCAGGCCGGTTCGCTCGAATCCCTCAGCCTGTGGGTGCCGAAACTGATTACTGCGCTGTCGACCTTGCCGGAGCTTAAAGATGTCAGCAGCGACTGGCAGGATCAGGGGCTGGAAGCCTATATCAAAGTGGATCGCGATAACGCCAGCCGTCTGGGTATCACCATGGCCGACGTGGATAACGCGCTGTATAACGCCTTTGGTCAGCGTCTGATCTCCACCATTTACACCCAGGCCAATCAGTATCGCGTGGTGCTGGAGCATGACACCTCCGCCACGCCAGGCCTTGCCGCGCTGGAGGGCATCCGCCTGAACAGCACCTCGGGCGGCGTGGTGCCGTTAAGCGCTATCGCCACCGTCGAACAGCGTCATGGGGCGTTGACCATTAACCATCTCGATCAGTTCCCTTCCACCACCTTCTCGTTCAACGTGCGCGACGGTTACTCGCTGGAACAGGCAGTCAATGCCATTAGCAAAACCGAGCAGGATCTGGCAATGCCGTCGGAGATCATGACCGAGTTCCAGGGCAGCACGCTGGCTTTCCAGGCGGCGCTGTCCAGCACCATCTGGCTGATCGTGGCGGCAATCGTGGCGATGTATATCGTCCTTGGCGTGCTGTATGAGAGCTTTATCCACCCGATTACCATTCTGTCCACCCTGCCAACCGCGGGCGTGGGCGCGCTGCTGGCACTGATGCTGAGCGGTCACGAGCTGGATGTGATCGCCATTATCGGCATTATTCTGCTGATAGGTATCGTGAAGAAAAACGCCATCATGATGATCGACTTTGCGCTGGCCGCCGAGCGGGAACAGGGTATGGCGCCGTATGACGCGATTTATCAGGCCTGCCTGCTGCGTTTCCGCCCGATCCTGATGACCACGCTGGCCGCCTTGCTGGGCGCACTGCCACTGATGCTGAGTACCGGCGTCGGGGCGGAGCTGCGCCGTCCGCTGGGCGTGGCGATGGTGGGCGGGCTGGTGGTCAGCCAGGTACTGACGCTGTTTACCACGCCGGTGATTTATCTGCTGTTTGACCGACTGGCCCACGCTACCCGTCGTCGCTTCAGGCAGGAGGAAGCGCAGTGAGGTTTTTTGCGCTGTTTATCCATCGTCCGGTGGCGACGATTCTACTGACCATCGCCATTTTGCTGGCGGGCGTATTGGGGTTCAGGCTGCTGCCTGTCGCCCCGCTGCCGCAGGTTGATTTCCCGGTGATTGTGATCAGCGCGTCGTTGCCGGGTGCCTCACCGGAAACCATGGCATCGTCGGTCGCCACCCCGCTCGAACGTTCGCTGGGTCGTATCGCGGGCGTCAGTGAAATGACCTCAACCAGCTCATTAGGCAGCACCCGCATCATCCTGGTATTCGATTACGATCGCGATATCAACGGCGCGGCGCGGGATGTTCAGGGCGCAATTAACGGCGCGCAAAGCCTGCTGCCGACCGGGATGCCCAGCCGCCCCACCTACCGCAAGGCCAACCCGTCCGACGCCCCGATTATGATTATGGCGCTGACCTCGGACACCTATTCCCAGGGTCAGCTGTATGACTATGCCTCCACGCAGCTGGCGCAAAAGCTGTCGCAAATCGACGGCGTAGGCGACGTGACCGTAGGCGGTAGCTCGCTGCCTGCCGTGCGTGTCGATCTTAATCCGCAGGCGCTGTTTAATCAGGGCGTCTCGCTGGATGCGATTCGCGAAACCATCGCCAATGCCAACCAGCGCAGACCACAGGGCGCGATTGAAGATCATCAACAGCGCTGGCAGCTGAAAACCAACGACGAGCTGCAAAAGGCGGCGGATTACCAGCCGCTGGTGGTGCATTACAACGCCGGCGCGGCGGTGCGTTTGCAGGATGTGGCTAACGTCACCGACTCGGTTCAGGACGTGCGCAACGCCGGGATGTCGAACGCCAAACCGGCAATCCTGTTGCTGATCCGCAAGCTGCCTGAAGCCAACATCATTGATACCGTCGACCGTATCCGCGCCGAAGTGCCCGAACTCAGCAATATTATTCCGGCCTCAATCCATCTGGAAATTGCCCAGGATCGCTCGCCGACGATCCGCGCCTCGCTGGCAGAGGTAGAGCAGTCGCTGGCTATTTCGGTCGGGCTGGTGATCCTGGTGGTGTTTGCCTTTTTACGTTCGGGTCGCGCCACGCTGATCCCGGCGGTGGCCGTGCCGGTGTCGCTGATTGGCACCTTTGCCGCCATGTACCTGTGCGGCTTCAGCCTGAATAACCTGTCGTTGATGGCGCTGACCGTCGCCACCGGATTTGTGGTGGATGATGCCATCGTGGTGCTGGAGAACATTTCCCGCCATGTGGAAGCGGGTATGAAGCCGCTGCAGGCCTCGTTACAGGGCGTGCGGGAAGTGGGTTTTACCGTGCTGTCGATGAGCCTGTCGCTGATTGCCGTTTTCCTGCCGTTGCTGATGCTTGGCGGGCTGATTGGCCGCTTCTTTAAGGAATTTGCCGTCACGCTGTCGGTATCGATAGCGATATCGCTGGTGATTTCACTTACCCTGACGCCAATGATGTGCGCCAGACTGCTGCGCGCGCATCCGCAACGCGAGCAAGGCCGGGTGCGGGGCTTTGGCCGCGTGCTCAACGCCATTCAGCAAGGCTACGGCCGCTCGCTAAACTGGGTGCTTAATCACTCCCGCTGGACGCTGCTGGTGTTTCTCGCCACCATCGGCCTGACGGTTTATCTGTATATTTCCATCCCGAAAACCTTTATGCCCGAGCAGGATACCGGCCGGGTGATGGGCTTTATTCAGGCCGATCAGAGCATTTCGTTCCAGGCGATGCGCGGCAAGCTGGAAGGCTTTATGAAGATTGTCCGCGACGATCCGGCAGTGGAAAGCGTGGTCGGCTTTACCGGCGGCTCGCGCACCAACAGCGGATCGATGTTTATCTCCCTTAAGCCGTTAAGCGAGCGCAGTGAAAATGCGCAGGAAGTGATTGCCCGGCTGCGCATCAAGCTGGCTAAAGAACCCGGCGCGAGTCTGTATCTGATGGCGGTGCAGGATTTGCGGGTAGGCGGACGGGAATCGAACGCCGGGTATCAGTACACGCTGCTGTCAGACAATCTCGACGACCTGCGGATCTGGGAGCCGAAGATTCGCGAGGCTTTTGCGGCGCTGCCGGAGCTGGCGGATGTGAACTCCGATCAGCAGGATAAAGGCTCGGAAATGGCGTTGACCTACGATCGTGAAACCATGACCCGACTGGGCATCGACGTCACGGATGCCAATAACCTGCTGAACAATGCCTTTGGTCAGCGGCAGATTTCCACCATTTATCAGCCGCTCAATCAGTACAAGGTGGTGATGGAAGTGGATCCGCGCTATACCCAGGACATCAGCTCGCTGGATTTGATGTACGTGATTAACAACGATGGCAAAGCGATTCCGCTCTCTTACTTTGCCAAATGGCTTCCGGCCAACGCGCCGTTGTCGGTTAACCATCAGGGGCTTTCGGCTGCCTCAACCATCTCCTTTAATCTGCCCGAAGGGGTGTCGCTTTCTCAGGCATCCGATGCCATTGACCGCAGCATGACCACGCTGGGCGTACCGACCTCGGTGCGGGGCAGCTTTGCCGGAACGGCCCAAGCCTTCGAGCAAAGCCAGAACAGCCAGGTGTGGCTGATTATCGCCGCTATCGCCACGGTGTATATCGTGTTAGGCATCCTGTATGAAAGCTACGTGCATCCGCTGACCATTCTCTCAACGTTGCCCTCTGCTGGCGTTGGCGCGTTGCTGGCGCTGGAACTGTTTAGCGCGCCGTTCAGTTTGATTGCGCTGATCGGCATTCTGCTGCTGATCGGTATCGTCAAAAAGAACGCCATCATGATGGTCGATTTTGCGCTGGAGGCGCAGCGTAACGGTAACCTGACCGCCCGCGAGGCGATTTTCCAGGCGAGCCTGCTGCGCTTCAGGCCAATCATGATGACCACGCTGGCGGCGCTGTTAGGTGCTCTGCCGCTGGTGCTGACGTCCGGTGATGGAGCAGAACTGCGCCAGCCGCTGGGGATTACCATTGTTGGCGGGCTGGTGATGAGCCAGCTGTTAACGCTATACACCACGCCGGTGGTTTATCTGTATATGGATAAACTGCGTCGCCGGCCACGTCAGGAACTCGTCCAGTCATGAATACGCTTCCTTCCACCGTGCGCTGGCAACTGTGGATCGTTGCCTTCGGCTTTTTTATGCAGGCGCTGGATACCACCATCGTCAACACTGCCCTGCCCTCGATGGCGGTAAGCCTGAACGAGAACCCGTTGAATATGCATTCGGTGATCGTCTCCTATGTGCTGACGGTGGCGGTGATGCTGCCGGTCAGCGGCTGGCTGGCCGACCGGTTCGGGGTAAGGAACGTGTTCTTCAGCGCCATCATTCTGTTCAGCGTCGGCTCGCTGTTTTGCTCAATGGCCACCTCGCTGGATCAACTGATTATGGCGCGTGTGGTACAGGGTATTGGCGGCGCGATGATGGTGCCGGTCGGCAGGTTAACGGTGATGAAGCTGGTCCCACGCGAGCAATATATGGCGGCGATGACCTTTGTCACCCTGCCGGGCCAGGTCGGCCCGCTGCTCGGTCCGGCGTTGGGAGGCGTGCTGGTGCAGTACGCAAGCTGGCACTGGATTTTCCTGATCAATATTCCGGTGGGCATCATTGGGGCCGTTGCCACCCTGATGCTGATGAAAAATATGCGCCTGCCGCCGCGAAAATTCGACTTTCTCGGGTTTATTCTGCTGGCCGCAGGGATGGCAACCTTAACGCTGGCCCTCGACGGCCAACGGGGCTTAGGCGTTTCGCCGCTGCTGCTCTGTCTGTTTATCCTGATCGGCGTGTTCTCATTGCTGTTCTATCTGATGCACGCCAGAGGCGACGAGCGCGCGCTGTTCAGCCTGAAGCTGTTTGATAACCGCATCTTTTCCATTGGGCTGTTAGGCAGTTTTACCGGCCGTATCGGCAGCGGAATGCTGCCGTTTATGACGCCGATCTTCCTGCAGGTGGGGATGGGCTATACCCCGTTCCATGCCGGGCTGATGATGATCCCGATGGTCCTCGGCAATATGGGGATGAAGCGCATCGTGGTGCAGATCGTTAACCGCTTTGGCTACCGTAACGTGCTGGTGGGCGCCACCATTGGCCTGGCGCTGGTGGTGCTGTTATTCCCGGCGGTGGCGTTGATGGGCTGGGATTACCTGCTGCCGGTAGTGCTGTTCCTGCAGGGCATGGTCAATGCCATTCGCTTCTCCTCGATGAATACCCTGACGCTGAAAGAGCTGCCGGACGATCTCGCCAGCAGCGGCAACAGCCTGCTGTCGATGATCATGCAGCTGTCGATGAGTATCGGCGTGACGGTGGCCGGGCTGATGCTGGGTACCTTTGGTCATCAGGCGGTGACTGACAGCGCGGCGGTGCATCAGGCCTTTATTTATACCTATCTGTGCATGGCGGTGGTGATCGTTTTGCCCGCGCTGGTGTTCTGGCGCGTGCCGCTGGATGTCAGTAAAAACGTGGTGTTGAGCCGCAAGAGGAAGTCTTAATGTTTGCAAAATTGCGTATCGGCATCACCGCCAAGCTGTTCGCGGCGATTTTTTCCACCTGCCTGCTGGTGCTGGTCACCATGCATTGGGGCGTGCGGCTGAGCTTTGAGCATGGCTTTATTGATTACATCAAGAAAGGCAACGAGCAGCGGCTGGTGATGCTGAGCGATGCATTGTCCGATCAGTATGAGCAGCACGGCAACTGGGATTTCCTGCGTCACAATAACAAGCTGGTGTTCCAGATCCTGCATTCGCTGGAGCAAAATCCGGACTCCAACTCTCAGCTTCCGCCGCACGGCTGGCGAACGCAGTTTTGGATTATCGATCAGCAATATCACGTGATGATTGGCCCGCGCGGCCCGGTGCCGCCCGAGGGGTCGCGCCGCAATATCACCACCAGCGACGGGCACATTGTCGGTTGGGTGATCGGTTCGCCGCCTGAACGCCTGACCCGCAGCGCGGATATCAACTTCGATCAGCAGCAGAAGCGCACCAGCTGGATCATCTCGGGGCTGGCGATGCTGCTGGCCGCACTGGTCACCTGGCTGATGTCGCGGGGCTTGCTTGCGCCGGTTAAACGGCTGGTGGAAGGCACGCACCAGCTGGCCGCCGGCGACTTTACCAGCCGGGTGCAGGCCAACAGCCGCGATGAACTGGGCCGGCTGGGGCAGGACTTTAACCGGCTGGCCAGTACGCTGGAGAAAAACGAGAGTATGCGCCGCGCCTTTATGGCCGATATTTCTCATGAGCTGCGCACGCCGCTGGCGATCCTGCGCGGAGAACTCGAAGCGATTCAGGACGGCGTACGCAAACTGACGCCGGAGTCGATTGTTTCGTTGCAGGGAGAAGTCAGCACGCTGACCAAGCTGGTGGACGATGTGCATCAGCTCTCTCTGTCTGATGAAGGTGCCCTCGCCTATCGCAAATGCAAAACGGACCTGGTGCCGCTGGTGGAGCTGGTGGCGAGCAACTTTAACGGCCGCTATCAGAGCCGTAATCTTTCGCTCGATCTCCGTCTGCCGGAGCAGGCTCCGCTGTTTGGCGATCCCGATCGCCTGATGCAGTTATTTACCAATCTGATGGAAAACAGCCTGCGCTATACCGATGCCGGCGGCGGTCTGACCGTCACGCTGGTGTCACAACCGGACCAGCAGATCCTGCATTTCGAGGATACCAGCCCGGGGATCACCGACGAGCAGCGGCAGCAAATTTTCGAGCGATTCTTCCGGGCGGAAAGTTCGCGAAATCGTGCCAGCGGCGGCTCCGGGCTTGGGCTGGCTATCTGTCAAAACATCGTTGAAGCGCATGATGGCAGCATTGTTGCGGACCACTCCGATGCCGGAGGGCTGAAAATTACGGTACACTTACCCTGCAATACTAACTAAAGAGGTGTGTCACCTCTTGTTAAGCAGATGGGTGTTATGGAACAGGAAACGCTTGCCCCGCTGATTTTAGTGGTTGAAGACGAACCCAAACTTGGCCAGCTGATGGTGGATTATCTGCAGGCGGCCAACTATCGCACCCACCATCTTCTGCGTGGAGATGAGGTGCTGGACTGGGTTAAACAGACGCCGCCGGACATGATCCTGCTGGACCTGATGTTACCCGGCATGGATGGCCTGACGGTCTGCCGTGAGATCCGTCGCTTTTCGGATCTGCCGATCATGATGGTCACGGCCAAAACCGAAGAGATCGATCGTCTGCTCGGGCTGGAAATCGGTGCGGATGATTACATTTGCAAACCGTTCAGCCCGCGTGAAGTGGTGGCCAGGGTTAAAACCATTCTCAAACGCTGCAAGCGGACGCCGGAAGAAGCGCAGAAAGCCTCACTGCTGGTCATTGATGAAAATCGTTTCCAGGCCAGTTGGGACCAGGGCCCACTCGATCTGACGCCTGCTGAGTTTCGTCTGCTAAAGACGCTGGCTCAGGAGCCAGGCAAGGTGTTCTCCCGGGAAATGCTGCTTAACCATCTTTATGATGATTACCGCGTGGTCACCGACCGGACCATCGACAGCCATATCAAAAACCTGCGCCGTAAACTGGAGCTGCTGGATTCCGACCAGCCCTTTATCCGCGCCGTCTACGGTATGGGTTACCGCTGGGAAGCAGATGTCTGCCGTTTGATCTAGGTCAATTTACATTCCCCGCCCCAACCTCTACAATTCCCGCAAATTTTGTAAGGCCGTCACTGACGGCCTTTATCGTTTCTAAACAGAAACCAATCATTCGACGTTTTTTGCCCCTTTTTACTGCCGACTCTTACCCATTTGGATTTCGGGTTGCAGCAAGGCGGCAAGCAGCTTCATCCCAGGAGCTTACTGAACTAAGTGACTGGGGTGGAGCTGAGCAGCTAACGCAGCTGCAGCCCGAAAGACATTGGGTAACCTAAAGAGATACTCATAGTGAAACCGGAATTGTTATCCCCCGCCGGCACCCTGAAAAACATGCGCTTCGCCTTCGCCTACGGCGCCGACGCCGTCTATGCTGGCCAGCCACGTTACAGCCTTCGGGTGCGTAATAACGAATTCAACCACGAGAACCTGGCGCTGGGCATTAACGAAGCGCATGCGCTGGGTAAGAAATTCTATGTGGTGGTAAATATCGCGCCGCATAACGCCAAGCTGAAAACCTTTATTCGCGATCTGCGTCCAGTGATCGAGATGGGACCGGACGCGCTGATCATGTCCGATCCGGGCCTGATTATGCTGGTGCGTGATGCCTTTCCGCAGATGGACGTGCATCTTTCGGTGCAGGCCAACGCGGTGAACTGGGCAACGGTAAAATTCTGGCAGCAGATGGGCCTGACACGCGTGATCCTTTCGCGCGAACTGTCTTTGGAAGAAATCGCCGAGATCCGTGAGCAGGTGCCAGAAATGGAGCTGGAGATTTTCGTGCACGGGGCGCTGTGCATGGCCTATTCAGGCCGCTGTCTGCTTTCCGGCTACATTAACAAACGCGATCCCAATCAGGGAACCTGCACCAACGCCTGCCGCTGGGAGTACAAGGTGCAGGAAGGCAAGGTGGATGATGTTGGGCAAATCGTGCAGCAATATCAGCCGATCCCGGTAAAGACCGTTGAGCCCACGCTCGGCGCCGGTCAGCCGACCGACAAAGTTTATCTGATTGAAGAAGCGATGCGCCCTGGCGAGCAGATGACCGCTTTCGAGGATGAGCACGGTACGTACATTATGAACTCGAAAGACCTGCGCGCCGTGGCGCATGTCGGTCGTCTGACGCAAATGGGCGTGCATTCGCTGAAGATCGAAGGCCGCACCAAATCGCATTACTACTGCGCGCGCACCGCGCAGGTGTATCGCCGGGCAATTGATGATGCCGCGGCGGACAAGCCGTTTGATGAGTCGCTGCTCGGCACGCTGGACGGTCTGGCGCACCGCGGCTACACCGAGGGTTTCCTGCGCCGTCACACCCACGACAGTTACCAGAATTATGACTACGGGCATTCAGCCTCTGACCGTCAGCAATTCGTCGGGGAATTTACCGGTGAGCGTCGCGGAGATAAAGTGCTGGTTGAGGTGAAGAACAAGTTCAGCGTGGGCGACAATCTTGAGCTGATGACCCCGGCAGGAAACGTTAATTTCGATCTGCCTGAGATGGAAAACATCAAGCTTCAGCCCACTCTCGTCGCGCCTGGCAACGGTCATTTTGTCTGGATCAGCGTGCCGGAAGATATCGATCTGACGTTCGCGCTGTTAATGCGTAACTTCCCGGAAGCCTCGGTATAACCGGTGAGCGATGCTGTTAGATCAACGCGTTACGCCGATCCGGCTGCACGATGATTTTACCAGGCTGGGTGGAAGGTCGCGCCGGCTAGCGCAATAAAGTTACTTCGGGTTACTTTTATTAGAATTTGATCACATAACCCCAGGCCTTTTGTGGCTAGAATGCGCCTTGTCAAAAACGAGAATTCGAAACGGCAGTCTTTATCAGGAACCACCTCCTTGGCCCGTCCGGCTCCCCCGGACGGGCTTTTCTTTTGCCTGCGCGGCCTGGTTTTTCGTAGAGGGTGCAAAATGTGCTATAACTGAAGCACTTTTGGGCCTGAACGGGTCAGCACTGACGGGAAAACAGACATGGAACAACCAATTACGCTGGTGATACTGAACGGCAAAGGCGCAGGCAATGAAGACCTGCGTGAAGCCATTTTTACGCTGCGCAAGGAAGGTTATCCCATTGAGATCCGCGTCACCTGGGAACACGGAGACGGCGAGCGTTACGTGCGCGAAGCCGTAGCAATTCAGGCTGAGACCGTGGTAGCAGGCGGCGGCGATGGCACCATCAATGAGATTGCCACGGCGTTGGCGAAACTAGACGCCTCACAGCGCCCGGTGTTGGGCATTATCCCGTTAGGCACCGCCAATGATTTTGCCACCTCTGCCGGTATTCCGCAGGATATGGAGAATGCGTTACGCCTGGCGATCGTCGGTAAAGCGACCCCGATCGATCTGGCACGGGTAAATCAGACGCACTATTTCATCAATATGGCCACCGGCGGTTTTGGCACCCGCATCACTACCGAAACGCCGGAAAAGCTGAAATCCGCATTGGGTGGCGTCTCCTACTTTATTCATGGGCTGATGCGCATGGATACGCTGAAAGCAGACAGTTGCGAGTTAAGCGGTCCGGACTTCCGTTGGGATGGCGATGCATTGGTGATCGGCATCGGTAATGGTCGTCAGGCGGGCGGTGGTCAACGTTTGTGCCCGGCCGCCCTGATCAATGATGGCAAGATTGAGGTCAGCATTGTCACCTCTAAAGAGATCCTGCCGACGCTGTTGAATTCGGTAATCGGGGGTGATGATGACAATCCCAATATCATTCGCGCCTCTCTGCCGTGGTTAGACATCACCGCGCCGCACGAGATGACTTTTAACCTCGATGGTGAACCGCTGAGTGGAAAATCATTCCACATTGAAGTGATGCCCGCCGCCCTCGCCTGCCGTCTGCCGCCGTCGTGCGAGCTGCTGGCGTAGGGTTAGGGTGTAGGGATAAGTTGCCTGGCTGGTAGGGTGTAAGTTGCCGGACTGGCTGGTGGTAAGTTCAGGGAGATTTGACCGCTGGAAGCTAGCAAGTTGTCTGGCTGATCGGGTGGTTGTTCAGGGAGAGCAGGGTGAACGTAAAGTCGCCGTGAACCCATCCCAGGGGGCTCAGCAGCGGCATCCGTGCCGCTGATGCTTTGCTTATCACCCTGCTCTCCCTTCCCCATAGCTTCATTGTTGCCTGACTAAGTGGGGCAACACACTTCCACACCTCAAACCCACTCATCTACCAGCATCTGTATAGGCATCAGCATCAGCATCTGAACTAACGTTGCCTTTGACCTGTGTCGTCACCAGCGTGACCAACAACGCCGAGGTTATAAGGTGGCAGCATAGTGCACGTTAGCCGAGTGTCTGCCGCAGGGAAGCGGCAGCCAAGCCCCCAGGGATGGGTTCACGGCGTCTCGGATAACGTGCACTATGCGGACGCCATGACACCGAAGCCCTCTTTGCCCTAAATCCCTTCTCCCTCGCTCCCTTAGTCCCTGCCTTAGCAATTAACAAACCCAGCATCCTCAGTAACAAATGTGATCCCCGTCGAACATCCGACACCGGCACCTTGTATGGTAGTACGCCAGAGCGTATTTTTTCAGCATACTAAGTCCATAAGGAAATGCCATGAAAAGCATCGTCATCGAACGTCCGGGTGAATTGCAGGTCCAGGATCGTCCTGAACTGGCTCCTGCCGCGGGCGAAGTCAGAGTGAAAGTTCAGTACGCCAGCATCTGCGGATCGGATGTGCATATCTGGCATGGCCACAACCCGTTTGCCCGCTATCCTCGCGTGATCGGCCATGAATTCTTTGGCCGCATTGATGCCGTGGGTGAAGGTGTCGATGCGGCCCGTATCGGCGAACGCGTGGCCGTTGACCCGGTGGTCAGCTGTGGCCATTGCTACCCGTGCTCCATCGGCCGCCCTAACGTTTGCAGTGAACTGCAGGTGATTGGCGTGCATCGCGATGGCGGGTTCAGTGAATATGCGGTGGCTCCTGCGGCCAATGCCTATACGCTGCCGGAAAGCATCCCGGACAAACTCGCCAGCCTGGTCGAACCGTTCACCATCGCCGCGAACATCACCGCTTTCCTTAAGCCGCAGCCTGATGACGTCGCGCTGATCTTTGGATCCGGCCCGATGGGATTAACCGCGATTCAGGTGCTGAAAGGCGTTTATAAGGTGCGCAAAGTGATTGTGGCGGACCGCCTGCCAGAACGCCTTGCGATGGCGAAAGAAAATGGTGCAGACGTGGTGCTGAATAACAGTGAAATCCCGCTGGCTGCTCAGCTTGAAGGCGAAATGCCGACGCTTATCATTGACGCCGCCTGCCATCCGGCAATCCTCGCGGAAGCCGCTGCGCTGGCCTCGCCTGCCGGACGTATCGGCCTGCTGGGCTTCTCGGGTGAAGCCTGCTCGATTACTCAGCAAAGCCTGACCAGCAAGGAACTGTCACTGTTTACCTCACGCCTCAACAGCCATCGCTTCCCTGAAGTGATTAGCTGGATGGAACAGGGCCTGATCCAGCCAGAAAAGCTGGTCACTCACACCTTCCCTCTCGCAGAAATTGAACAAGCGATGACGCTGTTCGAAAAAGATCCACGTCGCTGCTGTAAAGTCATCTTAGCCGTGGAATAAACCCGGGCTTGCCGGTATCTCACCGGCAAGAAAAATTACCACTATTATAAGAATAATCAAGGAATTACTATGTTCAAAAACCTACGTTGGACTATCGTACTTCTGCTGTTTATGGTCTACATGATCAATTACCTCGATCGTGTTGCCCTCTCGCTGACGGTACCGATGATCGAAAAAGATCTGATGCTGAATGCCGAACAGTTCGGCCTGATTTTCGGCAGCTTCTTCTTCGGTTACGCCATCTTCAACTTTATCGGTGGCCTGGCGACCGACAAGTTCGGCCCGACCATCGTGATGGGCGTGGCGGTTGGCCTGTGGTCTCTGTTCTGCGGCCTGACGGCGGTGGCAACCGGCTTCTGGTCAATGCTTATCCTGCGCGTGCTGTTTGGTATGGCTGAAGGCCCGATCTGCGCCTCGGCGAACAAAGCCATTAACGGCTGGTTCCCGAAAAAACAGGCCGCCACGGCCATGGGCTTCCTCAGCGCCGGCTCGCCTCTCGGTGGCGCGGTCGCTGGCCCAATCATCGGCTATCTGGCACTCGCATTCGGCTGGCGTCCGGCGTTCATCATCATTTGCTCGGTCGGCATCGTCTGGATGGTTGCCTGGTTCCTGATTGCCTCCGATAATCCATTGAAAAGCCGTCGCGTTAGTCAGGATGAACGTGCCCTGATTGCCAGGCTGAAAGAAGAACAAACCACGCCGGAAGATGAGTTAGCACAGGCGGCTCACGGCCTGGGTTACTACCTGCGCCAGCCGATTATCCTGGTTACCGCCTTTGCCTTCTTCTGCTACAACTACATCCTGTTCTTCTTCCTGAGCTGGTTCCCGGCCTACCTGGTACAGGCGCACAACCTCGATATCAAATCGATGAGTATCACCACTATGATCCCGTGGATTGTCGGCTTCGTTGGCCTGGCGCTCGGCGGACTGATTTCCGATAAAATCTTTAAAATCACCGGTAAGCTGCTGCTTTCACGAAAAATTGTGCTGGTCGTCTCGCTGCTGGCCGCGGCTGTTTGTGTTGCGTTGGCAGGTTCTGTAGAAGGGACCTATCCAGCCGTGGCGTTGATGTCAGTGTCGATCTTCTTCCTGTACATTACCGGTGCCATCTACTGGGCGATTATCCAGGATGTGGTGCACAAAAGCCGCGTCGGCGGGATCAGCGGATTCATTCATCTGATCGGTAGCCTGTCGGGCATCGTCGGCCCGATTGTGACCGGCTATATCGTCCACCACACTGGCAAGTTCGACAGCGCCTTTGTGCTGGCGGGCGCGGTCGCAGCACTTGGTGCAGTGCTGGTGTTCTTTGTTATCAAAAACCCGAAGACGCAAAATAAAGCGGTTTCAGTGTGAATTCAGCGCGGGTTCTCCCGCGCCGTAACAGAAGGGATTATCGATGCTTTCACTTGACCATCTTTCTGCGGACGTGGTCCGCCCGGATTATGACCGCCAGAAGCTCAAAACGCGCATGGTGCATATCGGCTTTGGTGCCTTTCACCGTGCCCATCAGGCCGTTTGTAGCGACAGACTGGCCAGCGAACGCGGCAGTGACTGGGGTTACTGCGAAGTTAACCTCAATAGCGGCGAACTGATTCAGGCCCTGAAACAGCAGGATTACTGCTACACCGTCGCCGAGATGGCCGGTGACCAGATGGCGCTGCGGGTGATTGGCGTGGTGAAGGACGCCCTGCATGGCAAATCTGACGGCATTGATGCAGTAATTGAAGCACTGGCGCAGCCGGACGTGGCAATTGTTTCGATGACGGTAACCGAAAAAGGTTACTGCTACGAACCATCCAGCGGCAAGCTGGATCTGGCGCACCCGTCGATCGTGCATGACCTCGCCCATCCCGACGCCCCAATTTCCCTGCCGGGCATTATCCTTGCCGGCATCGTCCGTCGCCGCGAACGCAACCTGCCGCCGCTGAGCGTGATGTCCTGCGATAACATGCCGGAAAATGGCCACGTTACCCGCAACGTGGTGCTTGGTTTGGCGGAAAAACAGAGTCACGAACTGGCGGAGTGGATTGCTCAGCACGTCACTTTCCCTTCCACCATGGTCGATCGCATTGTGCCGGCGATGACGGACGAAACCCATGCGGCGATGCGCGACAAGCTCGGTTGCGACGATCCGGTCGGCGTGGTGTGCGAACCCTTCCTGCAATGGGTGATTGAGGACAACTTTGTCAGCGGCCGTCCTGAATGGGAAAAAGCCGGCGCAGAGCTGGTCAGCGACGTGCTGCCATTTGAAGAGATGAAACTGCGCATGTTGAACGGCAGCCACTCCTTCCTCGCTTATCTCGGTAATCTGGCCGGATATCAGCACATCAGTGATTGTATGGCGGACCCACACTATCGTCAGGCCGCCCTGAGTTTGATGCTGGACGAGCAGGCACCGACCCTGAGCACTCTAGGCGTCGATCTGCAGGCGTATGCCAACTCGCTGATCGCCCGTTATGAAAACCTGGCGATTAAACACCGCACCGCGCAAATCGCTAACGATGGTTCACAAAAACTGCCCCAGCGCTGGCTGGACAGTATTCGCTGGCACCTGAAGCATGGCGGCAGCTACCACTTACTGGCGCTGGGCGTGGCGGGCTGGATGCGTTATGTCGGCGGTGTTGATGAGCAAGGTCAGCCGATTGAAATCCGCGATCCGATGCGCGATCGGCTGGCGCAACGTGTTGCAGAAACGGCGGATGGCGAGGCGCGGATTGCCGCCCTGCTGTCGTTAAAAGCGGTATTTGGCGAAGATCTGGCCGCTGAACCGGCATTCGTCGCAAAAGTGAACCATTTCTATCAGCTTTTACGGGAAAAAGGCGCCAAAGAGACGGTAAAAATTGCCCTGACGCAGGCTTAAGCGAATAAGCGCTGGCGAAGAGCCAGCGCCCTGTTTAGACTTAGACTTTCGTCCAGAAGGTATAGGGATATTACTCAATGTCTACCACTTATATCATTACCGCCAACGAACCGGTAAATCAGCAAATTTACCGCTTCCTGCGCCAGGACATCGTGACCTGCGCGATCCCACCGGGTTCGCTGCTGTCAGAAAAAGAGGTTTCCTCCCGGTTCAGCGTTTCACGCCAGCCGGTGCGTGAAGCCTTTATTAAGCTTGCCGAAGCCGGGCTGGTGCAGGTTTTACCCCAGCGCGGCACCTTCGTACGCAAAATTTCGGCCAAGCGCGTGGCGGATGGACGTTTTATCCGCGAGGCGGTAGAAGTGGCGGTGATCCGCCGGGCGGCTGTCGAAGCCTCTGCCGAATCGCTGGCCCAGCTTGAACACAATCTTCAGCTGCAGAAAATGGCCGCTGAGCGCCATGACAGCCAGGCCTTTTTACTGCTCGATGATGAGTTCCATCGCCTGATTGCGCAAAGCATAAACTGCGAGCTGTCATGGGAAACGGTCGAAAACATTAAAGCGGCCATGGATCGGGTGCGCTTTTTGACGTTAAGCAAAGTCTCCCCGCCGGAAAGCCTGATCCAGCAACATCAGGAGATTTATCAGGCGCTGGTTGCCAAAGATGTCGACGGCGCCGAGCACGCCCTGCGCCGCCATCTTCAGGAGATGATTTTCTCCATCACGCCGATTGCTGAGCAAAACAGCGAGTGGTTTGAAAAGCCGCTATAACGCTGGCCATCTCTGCGTCGGATACAGTGCCATGCGGATATTGAACAGATAGAACAACGGCCTGAACAGCGCCATATCTGCACGACACAATGCCTCGGTCTTAACCAGCAACTGATTCAACGCTGTCAGCAACGATTGCGGCGGCTCAAGGTAAATATCCTTAAGCCGCTTTTTAAAGTACTGATTAATCTCAAACATCACCGCATCGGTTTCCAGCTGATGGCCTTTGATAATCGCCTGATGCCTGGCGTAAAAATCGTAGCAGTTTACCCCAAGCCAGATTTCGGTAATCAGATTGCCCCCCAGCGCCACGCCGGGCGAAGGATCGATGCGGTTACGCGGCAGGATGACGTTGATTTTATCGATCATGCTGGCGACATACTGCTGACGCGACAGCAGCGAAGAAGCGTTGATTTTGATCTCGCCGGTGAACTGCAGCAGCTCTTTAATCCCTTTACGCAACACGCGTCTGGCAGACCAGGCCGGCCTTCTGTTACGGATAATGGCCGTGACCAGCACCGCCAGTAAAATGCCCACCACGGTTGAGATCGAGGCATTGAGGATCGACAGCAGATCGGGCTGCAGATCGTGCGTCATGCCGATAAAACCGGGGATCTGGGTGGCGATAATCAGTCCGATAAAGTTGGTCGACGGATTGGCGATGACCAGCCCCAGCGCCAGCAGTCCCGGCGCCAGACAGATAATCAGTGATTCAAAGGTCACGGTCATCGGGATCAGCAGCCCGACGTACAGCACGCTGATCACAATGGCGATCAACACTCCTTTCAAAAACACCTTCATCGACGCGATTGGGCTGTCCATCGCCGCGAAGAACGAACAGACTACCGCGGCTATCATCGGCGTCGATGCGCCATCTTTCCAGCCGGTGCCAATCCAGAAAATACAGCCGATCATCGTGGCAGTGAACGCGGTGAAGGCCGACAGCAGGATCAGCCCTTTATCGCGGTGCTTCCTGACAAGCTTAAGCCTGCCGCGCTTCTTCTCCGACGACAGCTGGCTGACGCGCTCGCGGGCGTTGAAATAGGAATCGGCAATGCGGATAAAATTCAGCAGCCTTTCCAGCAGCCCAATCAGCAACAAACCTTCTTCCGCATTCATCTCACCGCGGCCATACAGCGCTTTGATCCGCTCCTGCGAGGCAGTGATGTCTGCCTCAATCGACTGCGCCTGGCCGCTTTGTTCCGGGCTGTTTAGCCAGACAAGGAAGTGACTGAACGACTCGGCCACAAAATCCGGGAAGGTAATGCCCTGCTCTGCCAGCAGGCTCAGGCGCTTCTCAATCGCAGTCAGTGTTGGGATCAGATAGGAAAGATGCTGATACTGCGCGCTGACCAGACGGATGAGCTTGCGCGCGGAATCCCCTTCATACACGCAATGGGTGATCAGGGTTTCGACCGCCACCGGATAGTTCGCCATCTGCACCAGGATTTGGTCCCTTTCGGGCGAGCTCTCTTTCGATTCAATGGTCAGCAGTTCGGTGCAGACGTTCGTTGCAGTGTCGAACCAGTTACTGACGCTGTTTTCCAGCAGATTGCGCATCCGTACCGGGAAAACCAGCATATGTACCAGGCTGCTGCAGATAATCGCCACGGTAATTTCTTCGATACGGGAAATCACCGTATAGGTGATCGACAGCGGCGTGGTGACATCGGCAAAGCCCATGATCGCCGCGCTGTAACCTGCCAGCATAAACACGTAGCTCTTCGGCGTGCGATCGTGCAGCGACAGATACAGGCAGCAGGCAACCCACAGCGATACGCAGAGGCTGAACAGCATCGGATGGGTAACGGTAATCGGGTAGATCAGAAAGATAAAGATCCCGCCCAGCACGGTGCCAAGAAAGCGGAACAAGGCTTTCGACAGGGTGGAGGCAGAATACAGCTGTGAAATTACGTAAACCGAGACCATGGCCCAGGCCGGTTTGTCCAGGTTCAGTTTCAGCGCGATATATAAGGCGATAAAGGCGGCAATGCAGGTTTTGACAGCAAATAACCACGCATTTTTAGATAACCACTTCATTATTTACTTCACGGCTCACGTCAGACTAAAGCGCTATTTTAGCGATTTTCAGGCAAGAGTGGAGAGGGTAAAGCATCGATAGTTTGTAACTAAATAATCACACTGGGTGAAAGATAAGGGGCTAATCATTATTAACCCCTTGCGTTTGGCTATCAGGCGATCGTGACGTCTTTAGCCAGATAAACATCCTGCACCGAATTGATCAGCGCCACGCCATCCTTCATCGATTTCTTGAAGGCTTTACGGCCTAAAATCAGCCCCATACCGCCCGCGCGCTTATTGATGACGGCGGTGCGCACAGACTCTGCGGTATCGGTTTCACCTGCCGCTGCGCCACCCGAGTTAATTAACCCGGCACGGCCCATATAGCAGTTTGCCAGCTGGTAACGCACCAGATCGATCGGGTTGTCGCTGGTTAATTTGCTGTAAACGCGCTCGTCGGTTGAGCCGAACTTCACCGCGTTATAGCCACCATTGTTTTCCGCCATTTTCTGCTTGACGATATCGGCACCGATGGTGGCCGCCAGATGGTTAGCCTGACCGGTCAGATCCGCGCTGGCATGATAATCCACGCCGTCCTTTTTGAAGTCATTGTTACGCAGGTACGCCCACAGTACGGTGACCATACCCAGCTCATGAGCGCGCTCAAAGGCGACGGAAATTTCTTCCAGCTGGCGACGCGACTGTTCAGAACCGAAATAGATGGTGGCACCTACCGCAACCGCACCGAGATTAAAGGCCTGATCGACGCTGGCGTACAGCGTCTGATCGTACTGCGTGGGATAGCTGAGGGTTTCGTTGTGGTTCAGTTTGACCATAAACGGAATGCGGTGCGCATAACGTCGCGACACCGAGGCCAGCACGCCATAGGTGGAGGCCACGCAGTTACAGCCCGACTCGATGGCCAGCTCGACGATGTTCTTTGGATCGAAATAGAGTGGATTGGCAGCAAATGACGCGCCGGCAGAATGCTCGACGCCCTGGTCGACCGGCAGGATTGACAGGTAGCCAGTGCCGGCCAGACGGCCGGTGTTGTAGAGGGTCTGCATATTGCGTAATACGGCAGGAGAACGATTGTTGTCGATCATCACCCGATCAACATAATCCGCGCCCGGTAAATACAGGCTTTCCGCTGGAATGGTCATGCAGCGATGTTGCAGAAGAGAGTCAGCTTCTTTGCCCAATAACTGTACGATGTCCGTCATATTAACTCCTGTTTAAGGTGAAACCGACAGGCACTCACACCTGCCATGAATGATTTCTGACCCCAACAGCGTGGACCCTAACCGGACATTAAGGCAAATTGCTGACTCCATTTTTCAGAACGATCCCAGTGAAAACTTTTCTCATCGCCTGCTACCACCAGCGATGAAAATGGTGCACCGGGCCGATGCCTTTGCCGACTTCCAGCGAATCGGCCTGCTCCAGCGCGCCCTGTAACCAGCCCTTGGCTTCGTGCACTGTCGACACCCAGTCATCATGCCGTGGTCGCAGCGCGGCCAGCGCAGCGGAGAGCGTACAGCCGGTGCCATGGGTATGCCTGGTTGGCACGCGCGGCGCGGTAAAACGCTGCTCCAGCTGGCGGGTAAACAGCCAGTCCGGGCTTTCGGCATCGCTCAGATGCCCACCTTTCATCAGCACCGCCTGGCAACCCAGCGCTAACAGCGCCCTTCCCTGTCGCCGCATCTCGTCTTCGTGAGTGGCAACCGGACACTCCAGCAGCGCCGCCGCTTCCGGCAGATTTGGCGTGATCAGTGAAACCTGCGGCAACAGGCATTCACGCAGCGTGGCAACAGCCGCCGGCAAAAGCAGCGGATCGCCACTTTTCGCCAGCATCACCGTATCCAGCACAATCCACGGCACGGCAGAGTCCTTCAGTCCTACAGCTACCACCTCGACGATATCGCTGTCGGCCAACATGCCGATTTTTACGCTGTCGATGCGCACGTCGCTCAGCACGGAATGTAATTGTGCCGCGACAAAATCGGGCTCGATGCGGTAAACCGACTGCACGCCACAGGTATTCTGCGCCACCAGCGCGGTGATCACGGTGGTGCCATAGGTACCCAGCGCCGAGAAGGTTTTCAGATCGGCCTGAATGCCCGCGCCACCGCTGGGATCGGTACCGGCAATGCTCAGGGCGTTGATGCGCTTCATCCCTGAACCTCCAGAGTAAACAGCGCGTCGAGGAACAGCGCAACAAAACTGCCGGGACCCGCTGCCGCCATCGCCGCGCGTTCGCCTGCCAGGCTCATTATCCGGCAGGCGCTGGCAACGTGCGTTAACCGGTCGCCAGGCAGCGCGGCAAATCCGGCCACCACCGCAGACAGCGCGCAGCCGGTGCCGACCACGCGGGTCATCAGCGGCGAGCCGCCCGCAACCGCCAAAACCCGTTCGCCATCGGTGACGTAATCCGTTTCGCCGGTGACCGCAACGATGGCGCCGGTGGTGCTGGCCAGCAGGCGGGCGGCGTCCAGCGCCAGTGCCGAGTCATGCAGACTGTCGACGCCGCGCCCGGAGGCGGCCTGGCGGGCCAGCGCCATGATTTCAGAGGCGTTGCCGCGAATAGCCGCAGGACGGTGTTCCAGCAGCTGCTGACAGAATTCAGTGCGGAAGGTCAATGCGCCAACGGCAACCGGATCCAGCGTCCAGGCGCGCTGCGCCATTCCGGCCGCGTGCACGGCAGCCAGCATCGCTGCACTGCGGCAATGGGTGAGCGTGCCGACGTTGACCAGCAGCGCATCGGCAATGGCGCTGAACTGTGCGGCTTCGTCGGGATCAACCACCATTGCCGGGGAGGCCCCGAGCGCCAGCAGCACGTTAGCAGTAAAAGTCTGCACCACATCGTTGGTCAGGCAATGAATTAACGGCGATTTTTTACGAAAGAGGTCGAGTGAGACAGCGGCATCCGCCGCGACAAAGGTATGAGGTTGGTTCATGGTACAACTCCCAACCGGCGATCAAGAAGGCGATGCGGTCAGGCATCTGACTTCCCTCCGCTGGCATTATCCAGTTCAGGTTCGACGGGTTTTTCTCAGCCCTTTCTTTGGAAAGAAACGGCACCCCGAGTCATTTACTACGTGCTATCAGCCGCCAGATTACGGGATGGCGCTTTTCTTTACCATCCCCCTGTCCACTATCAGATTAAGATTCCACCGCCCCAGCCACGCTCAATCCGCTCAGTATCCCAGCAATAATCAGGATTATCGGTGGCTATTCCGACGATTAAAAAACCGATCTGCAGATAAATTAAGGCCAATCCGCCCCTGTGGGTATTGACGCTCTTTGTTCACAACATGGATGCCGTTGTTTCATTTATTCGAGGTAGCCCATGCTTGCCCATTATTCACCCGTATCTTCTCCCGCGATGCCAAAATTATCTTTATTATCAGTATTAATCGGCACCGTATTGCTCACTGGCTGCGGCGGTGGAGGTGGCGGCGGAAGCAGCAGTAACAGCACTCCAACGGTCACGCCGGAAACCGTCAATCAACCCGTCGCTTCAACGCCTCCGGTTACGTCAACCAGCAATGGCAAGGTGAAAGTCGGGATTATTGACTCGGGTTTGCAGGCTGGGCGTTCGGACATCAACTATGCCAATGTTTCCTTCACGTCCTGGCTGGCCGGTGCCAGTCAGACCCTGAACGATAACGTGGGCAGTCCCGGACATGGCACGATTGTCGCTTTAACGCTGGCTGGGCTGGCTCAGGGAACGTTTGCCGGCGGTGTGGCACCCGATAGCGAACTGTATATCGCTCAGGCCTCCAGCAATAACCTCTTTTACTACACGGATACCCAGCGGGCAGTCAGTGGTTTACTGAGCAACGGCGTAAAAATCATCAATATGTCTTACGCCTCCGATGAGCGTTACTCGACCGCTGCAGAACTGCAAAGCGCCCGGGACAGCGGCCGTTACCAGCTGCTGTATGACAGCCTCAGTGAGGTTGTTAAAGCAGATGCGCTGGCGGTGGTGGTGACGGGCAACAACGGCGGCGCCACGCCGTCACCTAACGCGCAGGTGCCGTTGATTTATAACGATGCCAGTCTGCAAAAAGGCCTGATTGCAGTCACCGGCTACCTGCCTGGCTATAACGTCGCCCAGGGCAGCAGGCCGCCAGAATTAGCCGTGTTTGATGCCTGTGGCAACGCTGCGGCCTGGTGTCTGACTGCCGAAGGCTATGCGGATTATCTGCAGGACGACGGAACCCTCGCCCGTAAATATGGCACCTCTTTTGCCGCGCCGCGCGTTGCCGGTGCTGCCGCCCGGGTCTCCGCCCAGTTTCCCTGGATGACGGGGTATAACCTGCAGCAAACCCTGCTCACCACCGCAGATTATCACAGTGACGCGGTGGCGGGTGTTGCCGCCGATACCGCTAATGGCCGTCCGTATAACGACACCTTTGGCTGGGGTAACGTGGATGTCGATAAGGCGCTGAACGGCCCCGGCATGTTTTATAACGCCGATTTTTCCGCGGCACTGAGTGCAGGGAGTTATACCTTTGCCAATGATATCAGCGGCAATGGTGGACTGATTATCAGTGGTGCCAGCGATGCCGGCGGCGTACTGACGCTCACCGGACAAAATACCTATACCGGTATTACCCAGATCACCAGTAACCGGTTGGTTATCGACGGTAGCGTCGCCAGCGATGTACGGGTATCCGGCAGCGGACAGTTGGCGGGTAGCGGCACGATTGGTGGCAGCCTGAATAACGCCGGTACGGTCTTTACCACCACCGCTGGCGGACTCCATGTGGTCGGCAGCTATCAACAAACTGCTGATGGCACACTGCGCGTTACGCTTTCGCAGCCTCTGACCGTTTCTGGCGCGGCGTCACTGAACGGGGCCCTTCAGGTCACCATTCCGTCCAGCACCTACATTGTGCAAAACTCAGAAACCCTGTTGCAAAGTGGTCAGGGTATCAGTGGCCAGTTCACCACCGTTGATAGCGGCGTGTTCCTGAATGGCACGGTGGCCTATAGCGCCAACAGCGTGGTGGGGAATTTCCAACGCGTTAACACCAGCCAGGCGGCAGAGGCGGCAGGCATTACGGCGCAGGGCACGCTGAAGAGTGCGGCAAATGTGGAGAAAGGCCTGCAGGTGGCCGACAGCTTATCCTCCGCGTCGGCACGTTCTGCGCAGCAGGATGCCTTCCTTCAGGATGCCGCCGCATTCCAGCAAATTGGTAACAGTGCCGAAGCCCGTGCCGCGCTGGACTCCCTTTCTGGCCAGGCGCATACCAGCGGCAATGCCATTCTGTTCAGCAGCCTGGATTATCAGAATCAGTTGCTGAACAACCGTCTCGATCCGGCGCAGAGAAAGCCTTATGGCTTATGGGCTGAAACCGGCACATTACACGGCGACTTACAGCAGGACGGCTACCTTGGCAGCCAGTACCGCATCAATACCACGGCGATCGGCGTTGACAGCAATTTCGATGTTGAGGATCTACGCCTTGGCGTTGCCTTCACCGACAGCGAAATCAGAGCCAGTTATGACGGCAGCGGCGGCAACAGCAGCAACAGTTTGCAAGGGGTAATGTTCTATGGTCAGTACGCCTTCACCCCGGCCTGGCTATTTGAAGGTAATCTGAGCTATCAGCATGGCAATACCGAATTGTCCCGCGCGCTATTGGTTGCAGGTGTGCAGGCCGCCTCTTCCGAAACGCGTAATGACAGCTGGCAGGCGTTGGTGAAAACCGGTTACCGCTGGTCGCTGACCGACAGCCTGACGTTGCAACCCTATGTCGGACTGAAATTTAGCCAGCTTTATACCGGCAGCTTCACCGATCAAGGCAGCGCATTAGGGTTACAAGGTGACAGCGAGCGTTATAGCCGGTCAACCGGACTGAGCGGGCTGAGCCTCAGTACGCCGCTGTTTGAAGTACAACAGTGGTGGAGCCTGCTTACCGCTTACGGTGAATATCAGCATGCCTTTACCAATCCCTCCCTCGACGTTAACGCCCGATGGGTTGGCGCAGATGCCGCCGGGGAAAGCTTTGCCATTCCGGGGATGCGCCTTGACCGTGATTCTCAGTGGATTGGAATGAGGCTGGATATCGGCAAAGCCAAAGACGCGCGCCTGTTTATCCGTGCCGATAAGCATATTGCCGACCTTGGCGACGAATCGGTGTTCCGTGGCGGCGTTGATATCGCCTTCTGACCGCTACACCGGGATGCGGCGACCGATCTCCACCACACGGTCACTGGGCAGGTAGTAGTAGTCGGTCACATGCATGCCGTTGCGCGCCATCCAGCTGAAAATCACGCGCTGCCAGGCCGGCAGGCCGCCGCGACCTTCGCGTGGGATGATGTTTTCATGACCCAGATAGTAGGTGACATGCCCGGTATCCAGCTCGCAGTTATCCAGCTGTGGATAGCGTAACAGCGCCGGGATATTGGGCCGCTCCATAAAGCCATACACCGCCAGTGCATGCCAGAAGCCTGGCGCAAGCTGGGTGACGGTTAAGCGCTCGTCCGCATTAACACGCGGCACGTTATCGATAGCGATGGTCAGCGACAATATATGTCCATGCAGTGAACCGTTGCGTTTTACCTGCCACTGCATCACCGGCGGCGTGCCTTCTTTCTCCCGCGTCAAAAAAACCGCCGTGCCGGGCACTCTGGGTATCGCTTTCTCTTTCAACATGGCCAGGAAATCGTCTACGGGAATAAACTTTTCATGCACCGCCCTGCTTGCCGCTTCCACGCCACGGTGCCAGAGCAACATCACGCCGTAAACGACCAGCGCCAGGATCAGCGGCATATAGCCACCTTCGAACACCTTACTCATATTGGCGACCAGGAAGCACAGGTCGACGATAAAGAACACGCCGGCAATCAGCAGGCTGGTGAGCCGGTTCCAGCGCCACACCTCATGCATCGCAACATACAGCAGCCCGGAGGTCATGATCATCGTCAGCGAAACGGCGATGCCGTAGGCTGCTGCCAGCTTGTCGGAAGATTTAAAGAACACCGCGAGAAAGAGGGTCACCACCATCAGCAACCAGTTAATCGCCCCGATATAGATTTGCCCGTAGCTCTCTTCGGTAGTCTGTTTAACCCGCAGCCTCGGCAGCCAGCCTAGCTGAATTGCCTGACGGGTCATGGAAAACGCACCGCTGATAATCGCCTGACTGGCAATGATGGTGGCGAGAGTGGCGAGGATCACCAGCGGGATTTGCAATACCGGCGGGCAAAGCCGGAAGAAGATATTCTGCGTTACGTCAGCGCCTGAAAGCAGTAACGCTGCCTGTCCGGCGTAGTTGAGCAGTAAGCTGGGAAAGACGATGGCAAACCAGGCCAGCCAGATCGGCTTTTTGCCAAAATGGCCCATATCGGCATACAGCGCTTCCGCGCCGGTGACGCAAAGGAATACGCCGCCAAGTACCAGAAAGCTGACGATGCCATTGGAGAAGAGAAAGTCGATGCCGTACATCGGATTCAGCGCCACCAGCACCGCAGGATGCTGCACAATCCCCCAAATGCCCAAACCGGCGATAACCGCAAACCACAACGCCATAATCGGACCAAAGACTTTGCCAATCTTCGCCGTGCCCAACGGTTGAATGGCAAACAGCGCCAGCAGGATCACCACCGCACCCGGCAGGATCCAGGGTTGTGATTCCGGCAGGATGATGGTCAGCCCTTCAAGGGCAGAGAGTACCGAGATCGCTGGCGTAATCGCACCATCGCCATATATCAGCGCCGCACCGAAAAGCCCGGCAAACAGCACCAGCGGCCGCCGTTTATCCTTGCGTACTAATAGCGACATCAGCGTCAGAATGCCGCCTTCGCCATGGTTATCAATGCGCATGGCAAACAGGGCATACTTTACCGAGGTGATCATCACCATGGTCCAAAACAGCAGCGACAGCAGCCCGAGGATCACGTCAGGCGTGGGCCCTTCGCCCGACAAAGAGAGCACTGTTTTTAAAGTATACAGCGGGCTGGTGCCGATATCGCCAAATACCACCCCCAGCGCGCCGGCGGCAAGTACCGGTAGACTCAACTTGTTTTCTTGTGTGTCCTGACTGGCGGTCATCGCGCCTTCCTTATGAAACCCCAATCTCTTTACACTGGCCTGGAGATGGGAAAGCGTCAACTTCGTCCACGGACTCTTTTGGCTAACGGCCGACAATACGCTACTCTTGGGCATCATCCCGTCCTGAGCCGAGAAAATACGCAACGCATTATGACCAGACCGCTTAATGAACAGTACGGCATCAGCGTGGCAGCGCTGAAGATGCTGCAATACCTGAAACAGATTTCACGCGGGGATCGGGGGTTTTCTATCCTCGACACCACGCTTAACCACCGTTGCAACGTGACGCCACCGGATAATTTTAAGGTGCTTGATGAGCTGTTTGAGGCCGGAAAAATTGACTACGACTATCGCGGCACCGGGCTTGATGGCGAACGGCATGTTAAGCCGGTCTGATCATCCGCGCGCGCGCCGGAGCCAGTCGTGAACGTTCGTCCGTTCACAGAGGCTGACCGCCCTTTCCTGCGCACGCTGTTTCTTGCGTCGCGCAAGGCAAACTGGCACTGGCTGGATGGCAGTGACTGGGCGCTGGAGGATTTTGATCGGGTTACGCTGGGCGAGCGCATTCTGGTGGCGGAAGACAACGGTCACCGCCTCGGCTTCGCCGCGGTATTACCCAACGATAATTTTCTACACAGCCTGTTTGTCGACCCCGACTGGCAGGGCAAGCAGGTCGGCAGCCTGCTGCTGACCGCCGTGCAGGCGGCGTTCACCTCCACCGGCGCGTTGAAATGCATGAAGGCCAATCATCATGCGGTGGCCTTTTATCAACGGCATGGCTGGACGATGATTTCTGACGGCGAGAGTGAACACGGTGAGTACTGGCTGATGCATTTTGTGCGCTAAACGCTCTCCCGGCGATGAAACCGGGAGAAGGTGACTCAGACCGCGCGGAAGGCGATATCGGCAGGGATCACTTCACCCTGCCAGTAGAGCTGGGCTGCTACGGCACCGGCCAGTTGGCGATACATCGCCGTAAATTCACTGTCCGGGCGACGCACCACGGTTGGCTGTCCATCATCCAGATCTTCACGTAGCGTAATGTGCAGCGGCAGCTGAGCCAGCAGGCGCGTATGGTATTGCTCAGCTAACTTCTCCGCCCCGCCGCTGCCAAAAATAGCCTCGTGGTGACCGCAGTTGCTGCAAATATGCATGCTCATATTCTCAACGATACCCAATACCGGCACGTTAACCTTCTCAAACATCACGATACCTTTACGGGCATCCACCAGCGCGATGTCCTGTGGCGTCGTCACCACCACCGCGCCGGTCACCGGCACGTTCTGCGCCAGCGTCAGCTGAATATCACCGGTACCCGGCGGCATATCCAGCACCAGATAGTCGAGGTCCGGCCACATCGTTTCGTTCAGCAGTTGCATCAGCGCTTTGCTGGCCATCGGCCCGCGCCAGACCATGGCGTTATCGTCAGTCACCAGATAACCAATCGAGTTGGTTGCCAGGCCGTGCGCCATAATCGGCGCCATATGCGTACCGTCTGGCGAGGTGGGCCGTTCGTCACGGGTGCCAAGCATATCGGGGATCGAAGGGCCGTAAATATCGGCATCCAGCAGCCCGACCTTGGCGCCTTCAGCGGCCAACGCCAGCGCCATATTGACCGCGGTGCTGGATTTGCCCACGCCACCCTTGCCCGAGCTGATGGCAATAATGTTCTTCACCCCGGTGGCACCTGGATGATTCTTTACCCGCTTCAGCGTGGCGATGTCGTGCGTCAAGCGCCAGCTGATCGCGGTGGCGCTGGTCAGACGCAACAGCTCGGCGCTGGTCGACTCTTTCAGCGCTTCAAAACCGCTATGCCAGGCAAACGGCATCACCAAATCAATATGCAGGGTATTGTCCATCAACGCGCAGTGGTGCAACGCCTTCAGGGTGGTGAGGTTATGCTTCAGCGTCGGATGTTCAAAAGTGGTCAATGTGCCCATCACCATCGCACGCAGCGCTTCCGGTGAATGTTGACCCTGAGCGTGTACCGTCATCCCGGCTCCTTGTTTTCTTTATCAGTTCTTGAATGGGTTCAGATGGGTTTAAGCATATCAGAAGTGGCAGGCGGTGAGGTTACCGGCCTTAAAAAACGGCGGTGAGATCGCGGGATTGTTTACGCAGGGACGGCCTTTCGGTTACCATCTATCCCCCCTTTTAAAACAGGTATAGCAAGTCTTACTATGACTCAAGTCGCGAAAAAAATATTGGTAACGTGCGCACTGCCGTACGCCAACGGTTCCATTCATCTCGGCCACATGCTCGAGCATATCCAGGCAGATATTTGGGTCCGTTACCAGCGAATGCGCGGCAATCAGGTTTACTTCATCTGTGCGGACGATGCACACGGTACGCCAATCATGCTGAAAGCTCAGCAGTTGGGTATTGCGCCTGAGCAGATGATTGCTGAGATGAGTCAGGAACATCAGACAGATTTTGCTGGCTTTGATATCAGCTACGATAACTATCACTCGACGCACAGCGACGAGAACCGTGAGCTGTCAGAGCTGATCTATACCCGTCTGAAAGAGAACGGTTTCATCAAGAACCGCACCATTTCACAGCTGTACGACCCGGAAAAAGGCATGTTCCTGCCGGATCGTTTTGTTAAAGGCACCTGCCCGAAATGCAAATCGCCCGATCAGTACGGCGATAACTGTGAAGTGTGCGGCGCGACCTACAGCCCGACCGAGCTGTTCAATCCGCAGTCGGTGGTCTCTGGCGCGACGCCGGTAATGCGTGATTCTGAGCACTATTTCTTCGACCTGCCAGAATTCAGCGCCATGCTGCAAGCCTGGACCCGCTCCGGCGCGCTGCAGGAGCAGGTGGCGAATAAAATGCAGGAATGGTTCGAGTCTGGCCTGCAGCAGTGGGATATCTCCCGCGATGCGCCTTACTTCGGCTTCGAAATTCCGGGTGCGCCGGGCAAATACTTCTACGTCTGGCTGGATGCGCCAATTGGCTATATGGGCTCGTTCAAGAACCTGTGTGACAAGCGCGGCGACATCGATTTTGATGCCTTCTGGAAGAAAGATTCCGATGCCGAGCTTTACCACTTTATCGGTAAAGATATCGTCTATTTCCACAGTCTGTTCTGGCCAGCAATGCTGGAAGGCAGCAACTTCCGTAAGCCGACCAACCTGTTTGTCCACGGGTATGTGACGGTGAACGGCGCGAAGATGTCAAAATCGCGCGGCACCTTTATTAAAGCCAGCACCTGGTTGCAGCACCTGGATGCAGACAGCCTGCGTTACTACTACGCGGCGAAGCTCTCTTCGCGCATTGACGATATCGACCTGAACCTGGAAGATTTCGTTCAGCGCGTGAACGCCGATATCGTTAACAAAGTGGTTAACCTGGCTTCCCGTAACGCCGGTTTCATTAATAAGCGTTTCGACGGCAAACTCTCCGCGGAGCTGGCCGATCCTGAGCTGTACAAAACCTTTACCGATGCGTCCGCCAGCATTGGCGAAGCCTGGAACAGCCGCGAGTTCGGTCGTGCCGTGCGCGAAATCATGGCGCTGGCCGATGTGGCAAACCGCTACGTCGACGAGCAGGCCCCGTGGGTGGTCGCCAAACAGGAAGGCCGCGATGCCGATCTGCAGGCGATCTGCTCCATGGGCATCAACATGTTCCGCGTACTGATGACCTGGCTGAAACCGGTGCTGCCATCACTGACCGAACGCACCGAAGCGTTCCTCAATGTGGAAATGAGCTGGGATGGCATTCAGCAGCCGCTGCTGGACCATAAAATCTCTGCCTTCAAAGCGCTGTACAGCCGCATTGAGATGGACAAAGTCAACGCGCTGATTGAAGCCTCGAAAGAAGATGCTGCGGTGGCCAATGCGCCTGCGGTGGCAGACACCAAAGCGAAAAAATCCGCCGAGGCAAAACCTGCGGTAGCGGATGCCGACGCCGGCGACACCATCAGCTTTGATGACTTTGCCAAAGTGGATATGCGCGTGGCGCTGATCAAAACCGCAGAACTGGTGGACGGTTCTGACAAGCTGCTGCGTCTGGTGCTGGATATGGGTGGCGACGAAACGCGCCAGATCTTCTCCGGTATCCGCGCCGCCTATCCAGACCCATCGGTGCTGGAAGGTCGTATGACCGTGGTGGTGGCCAACCTGGCACCGCGCAAAATGCGTTTCGGCGTGTCAGAAGGCATGGTGCTGTCTGCCGGCCCTGGCGGCAAAGATCTGTTTATCCTCGGTGCCGACAGCGGCGCTCAGCCGGGCATGCAGGTTAAATAACTTCCCGTTGCGTTAAGATGTTTAAGGGGCGAATCCAGGTTCGCCCCTTTTTTGTTTGTCTCGCCTGCCCAGTGTGACCGATAGCACGTTTTAGCATTTCATCGTATGATTAACGTTCTTAAAACCAGGAGCTTATCATGCGTACCGCCCTGTCCCTTGGTTGGCAATACCTTCGCGCCTTTGTCATCATTTACCTCTGTCTTTATGCCGGAACAGCCCTGGCTGGCCTGCTGCCCGTGACTATCCCCGGCAGCATTATTGGCATGCTGATCCTGTTTGGTCTGCTGGCGTTGCAGATCCTGCCGGTGGACTGGGTGAAACCCGGCAGCACCCTGTTGATCCGCTATATGGGCCTGCTGTTTGTGCCGATCAGCGTCGGTATCATGAGCTACACCGATATTCTGAGCGCGCAATTTGGCCCGATTGTGGTCTCCTGCGTGCTGAGTACCTTTATCGTACTGTTGACCGTCGGGCTGGTTTCGCACAAATTACACAGCCGTCCGTTGACCAGGCCAGGAGCCGGAGATGAGTGATATCTGGTGGTCACTGCCGCTGACCGTTATCGTGTTTTTTGCCGCACGTCGCGTGGCGGCAAAGGTGAAAATCTCGCTGGTCAATCCGCTGCTGGTGTCGATGGCGGTGATCATCCCGCTGTTGTTACTGATTCAGATGCCCTATGCGCGCTATTTCCAGGGCAGTTCGGTCCTCAACCATCTTCTTCAGCCTTCTGTCGTGGCATTAGCCATTCCGCTGTATGAGCAGATGCATCAGATCCGCGCGCGCTGGAAATCGATTATTGGCGTCTGCTTTATGGGCAGCATGACCGCGATGGTCTCCGGGACGGCGATTGCGCTATGGATGGGCGCCACGCCGCAGATTGCCGCCACCATTATGCCGAAGTCGGTTACTACGCCGATTGCGATGGCCGTATCCGGTACCTTAGGCGGCATTCCGGCAATAAGCGCAATCTGTGTGCTGATCGCCGGCGTGCTGGGGGCGGTATTTGGTCATATGCTGCTGAACCTGCTGAGGATTACCGGCAAGCCTTCGCGCGGGCTGGCGATTGGCAACGCCTCCCATGCGCTCGGCACCGCGCGCTGTGCGGAACTGGACTATCAGGAAGGCGCTTACAGCTCGCTGGCGCTGGTGATCTGCGGGATTATCACCTCGCTGCTGGCGCCTTTCCTTTTCCCGTTGCTGATGCACCTTTGGGGTTAAAAATTTGCGATGTGTCGCGCATTTTGTAATTCGCTTTCATAAATTGCATTGCTTGCGTGATATCAATCACATATAACTCAGCAACTGCCCGCTACACTTAGCGGCCGAACCAGTTAAAGAGGCCCGATAATGCACCCACGTTTTCAAGCCGCGTTTGCCACGCTGCCGACAGCCCTGCAAACCGCCCTGCTGCCGATCCTTTCCGCTGCTGACTTTCAGGCATTCCTGACGCCAGCGCAGGTGGCTGACGTTAAATCCGCATCAGGCCTGGACGATCGTGAGCTGGCTTTTGCCCTGCTGCCGCTGGCTGCCGCCTGCGCCGTGGCGCCCCTCTCCCACTTTAATGTTGGCGCGCTGGCAAGAGGCAAAAGCGGACACCTCTATTTCGGTGCCAATATGGAGTTTGTTGGCGCGACCATGCAGCAAACCGTGCATGCCGAACAAAGTGCGTTCACCCATGCCTGGATGCGCGGCGAAGCCTCGCTGGAAGCCATCACCGTCAACTACACGCCTTGCGGTCACTGCCGCCAGTTTATGAATGAGCTAAACAGCGGCACCGCGCTGAATATTCATCTTCCGGGCCGCGCACCGGCCACGCTCGGAGACTATCTGCCCGATGCCTTCGGCCCGCGCGATCTGGAAATCAAAACGCTACTTCTGGATCATGTTGACCACCAGCTGAGCATCAATGGCGATGCGCTGACGCAGGCCGCACTGCACGCCGCCAACCGCAGTCATGCGCCTTATACCCAGGCCTGGAGCGGCGTAGCGCTGCAATCCGCAGACGGCGCGATCTTCGCCGGCAGCTACGCGGAAAATGCCGCCTTCAACCCCAGCCTGCCGCCGTTGCAAGCCGCCCTCAACCTGCTCAGCCTTGCCGGCCATGATGTGCTGACCATTCAGCGCGCGGTGCTGGCAGAAGCGCCGGACGCCAGGGTCATTCAGCGCCAGGCGACTCAGGCGACGTTGCACGCGCTGGGCTGCGCCAATCTGACCACCGTTCCGCTGGACTGATCCCTTCAACGCCAGGATGCAGTGTTACGCTGCATCCTGTTCAGCTTTCGCAAAAATTGAATAAAAACCGTTCCTTTTGTTATAACCCGTTAACAAAAGCTGTACTTTCAGACTAATTATTTTAGGATTGGCCCACAACATCCCGATCCGAATGAGTATTGATTGCATGGAACTCGAATACGAAAGTAAACGACCGCTGTATATTCCTTATGCCGGCCCTATTTTGCTGGAATTCCCGTTGTTGAATAAGGGAAGCGCCTTCTCTGTAGAAGAGCGAAATGAATTTAACCTGCGCGGCCTGCTGCCTGAAACGGTGGAAACCATCGAAGAGCAAGCCAAGCGTGCCTGGAAGCAGTTTCAGGACTTCAAAAACGATAACGACAAACACGTTTATCTGCGCAATATCCAGGACACCAACGAAACCCTCTTCTACCGTCTGCTGGACAACCATCTTGAAGAGATGATGCCGATTATTTACACCCCTACCGTCGGCGCAGCCTGTGAACACTTCTCCGAAATCTATCGTCGTGCCCGTGGCGTGTTTATCTCCTATCCGAACCGCGGCAACATCGAAGATATGCTGCAAAACGCCACCAAGCAGAATGTCAAAGTGATCGTCGTTACCGACGGCGAACGCATTCTCGGCCTGGGCGACCAGGGCATCGGCGGCATGGGCATTCCCATTGGTAAGCTCTCGCTGTACACCGCCTGTGGCGGTATCAGCCCGGCGTATACTTTGCCAATCGTGCTGGACGTCGGCACCAACAACCAGCAATTGCTGAATGACCCGCTGTATATGGGCTGGCGTCATCCGCGCATCACCGGCGAAGAGTACGATAACTTCGTCCACGAGTTCATTCAGGCGGTGAAGAGCCGCTGGCCGAACGTGGTGCTGCAGTTTGAAGACTTCGCACAGAAAAATGCGATGCCGATCCTCGAACGCTACCGTGACGAAGTTTGCTGCTTCAATGATGATATTCAGGGCACCGCCGCCGTTACGCTGGGTACGCTGATTGCTGCCAGCCGTGCGGCGGGCAGCACCATGAGCCAGCAAAAAGTGGTATTCCTCGGTGCGGGTTCTGCCGGCTGCGGCATCGCCGAGCAAATTATCGCGCAGATGAAGTCTGAAGGCCTGAGCGATGAAGAAGCCCGCGCCCGCGTGTTTATGGTGGACCGCTTTGGTCTGCTGACCGACAAGCTGCCTAACCTGCTGAACTTCCAAAGTAAGCTGGTACAAAAAAGCGAAAATCTGGCGGACTGGCATGCCAGTTCCGACGCCATTTCGCTGCTGGACGTGGTGCGTCACGCTCAGCCGGATATCCTGATTGGTGTTTCCGGCCAACCGGGTCTGTTCAGCGAAGAGATTATCCGCGAGATGCATAAGCACTGCCCGCGCCCTATCATCATGCCGCTGTCCAACCCGACGTCACGCGTTGAAGCCACGCCGCAGGACATTATGGCCTGGACCGATGGTGCCGCGCTGGTGGCAACCGGTAGCCCGTTCTCTCCGGTGATGTGGAAAGAGAAAACCTACCCTATCGCCCAGTGCAATAACTCGTATATCTTCCCAGGCATTGGCCTTGGGGTGATTGCGTCCGGCGCTACCCGCGTCACCGACAGCATGCTGATGGCCGCCAGCCGTGCCTTAGCCGACTGCTCACCGCTGGTCAACGATGGCGTCGGCCCGGTGCTGCCAGAAGTGAAAGATATCCAGGGCGTATCGAAACTGATCGCTATGGCGGTCGGCAAAGCCGCACAGTTGGCAGGCGTGGCGGTCGTCACCTCTGAAGACGTGCTGTCCAAGTCAATTGCGGCCAATTTCTGGCTGCCGCAATACCGTAACTATCGTCGGACCTCAATCTGATGGATAGCGGCCGGGTGCTTTCTGCACCCGGCTCTCAACTTTGCCTTTTTCTTCCGGCGATTTGTGCGAAAATCCGCCAACCGGTGCGCTGTTGCTTGCTTCACCCCGCCGGGTCAAGTAGCCTTGATTCACCCTTTTTCTGCAAGTCTGAGCGCTCTCTGGCATGGTAAAACGCTTGATTTATGGTCTGATTATCATCATGACTTTGATGGTACTGACCGCGCTCGGCCTCGATCGCTGGATGAGCTGGAAAACCGCTCCCTTTATCTACGAAAATCTTAAATCGCTGCCGCATCGCCAGGTCGGTGTGGTACTCGGTACGGCCAAATATTATCGCGGCGGCGGCATCAATCAGTATTACCTGTATCGCATGCAGGGCGCGCTGAACGCCTATAACAGCGGCAAGGTCAATTACCTGTTGCTGAGCGGTGATAATGCCCTGCACAGCTACAACGAACCGATGACCATGCGCAAGGATCTGATCGCCGCCGGCGTCGATCCGGCGGATATCGTGCTGGATTATGCCGGTTTCCGTACGCTGGATTCGATTGTGCGTACCCGCAAAGTGTTCGATACCAACGATTTCATCATCATCACCCAACGCTTCCACTGCGAACGCGCGCTGTTTATCGCCCTGCATATGGGTATTCAGGCACAGTGTTACGCGGTTCCTTCGCCGAAAAACATGCTGAATATTCGGGTTCGCGAAGTTGGTGCCCGGCTGGGCGCGCTGGCCGATTTGTATGTGATGAAGCGCGAGCCGCACTTCCTCGGGCCGCTGATCCCGATTCCTGCGCGGGTGGAAGTGCCGGAAGATACGCAAAGCTATCCGGCGGTCACCCCAGAGCAACTGCTGGAGTTGCAGGAGAAGCTTGAGGCTCAGGCAAAAGCGGCCGCGGCCGCCAAACGTCAGCAGCAGGAAGCGTCGCCGCAACCACCAGAAGCCAGTGACAAACCCGCTGAGCCTGACTCGCCGCAACCGGCACAGCCCTCACCCGCACAGCCAGCCGAAGTCCCCTCCGGGCCTTAATAGTAGATTTAATCGAAGATTCAGGGCGCTGATGCGCCTTTTGCTGAAATGGAAAGGGTTAAACTCCCTTCGCAATACGCTCTATCGCCACCTGAGCAAGAAAACCGGAACGGCTTTTAAACTCCGGGTGTGTGGCTACACAGCGGTCTATACGGTCAATAAGTGACTTCGGTAAAGTCACGTTGATTTTCTCAGTGCCCCCTAAGAGCCGGGCCAGGTCCACATCGACAAGCGCCCAGGTATAGCCAGCATACTGACTATCGGCAACCAGAGCGCTCAGGGAGGATACGGCCGGAATATCGTCACCCAGTTCGATAAGCAATTCAATATGTCCCGTAATCGCCTCTTTGGCATTGTTCACGGCTTCTTCTAACGTGTCTCCGGCAGAAAAACAACCGGGCAAATCTGGCACGGTCACGCCGTAAGCATGGTGTTCGTCACCGCTCTCAATAGCAATTGGATATAGCATGAATCACCCTCTCTCGATGAAAACGGGGATTACATCCCCGCTTGTTTCTTAATACTCTTTACCGTTTTTATGGGTAAATCTTTCTTTGGATGGGGGATAGTCACTACCCCTTTTTTGGTGGGGTGCGTGAAGTGATGATGACTTCCGTTTACCCTAACCAGTTTCCAACCGTCAGCTTTGATTTCAGCGATTAACGTCCTGCTATCCATCCTTTTACCCCGTTGCGTCCTGGCGCAAGAATAATAACTCCAATAACCCCAGCATGCAACGGAGTTACTGGGGTTATAACTTATTCTCATTCAACGCCATGGGCAAACTACGGTGAGGTTGAGATGCACGTTTGCAAATGAAACCCGGGCAGACCACAGATAATAAAAAAGGTCAGGCAGCTTGCGCTGCCTGACCTTTTGTCTGCCGGAGAAGGGTTATTTCTTACGGGCGTATTTCAGTGAATCCAGTGCCACGGCGAAGATGATGATGCCGCCCTTAATGATGTACTGCCAGTAAGGGTTAACGCCGATATAGGTCAGACCGTAGTTGATAACGGTGAAGATCAGCACACCGGTTACCACACCTGCCACGGTACCCACACCACCGGCAAACGACACGCCACCCACCACACAGGCCGCAATCGCATCCAGCTCATACATAAAGCCGAGGTTGTTGGTTGCCGACCCGATACGGCCCGCTTCCAGCATCCCGCCGAAGGCGTAGAACACGCCCGACAGCGCATAAATCAGGATCAGGTTAAAGTTAACGTTAACGCCTGACACACGTGCTGCTTCCGGGTTACCGCCGATGGCAAAAATGTTTTTACCAAAGCGGGTTTTGTTCCACAGCACCCAGACAAAGAACACCGCAATCGCTGCATAGAAGGTGATGTAAGACAGCTTGAAATCACCTAAGCGCACAAAGCCCTGGGCAAAGGTCGAGAACTTCTCGTCAAAGCCGGCAATCGGGGATGCACCCACAAAGTCGTAATAGAGGGAGTTGATACCGTAAACGATGATCATCGTACCCAACGTGGTGATAAATGGCGTCACCTTCAGGTAAGCGATGATCAGGCCGTTGACAAGACCAATTACGCCGCCGATCACGCAGACTGCCAGGATCACCAATGGAATTGGCACCGTGTCCATATGCGGGAAGACTTTGTTGGCATTGTCCATCGCCTGTAACAGCGTGGCGGCAACCACCGCGGCCAGACCCACCTGACGGCCGGCTGACAGGTCAGTACCCTGGGTGACGATTAACCCGGCCACGCCCAGTGCAATAATAATACGCACGGAGGACTGGGTTAAAATGTTACTCAGGTTCATCAAACTTAAGAAAGTCGGGTCCTGGAAAATAATGATTGCCAGCAGTACCAGCAACACAACGTAGATCCCACCTTCTTTTAACCAGGTGAGTGCACTTTTTTTATTCACTGCTTTCATGGTAACAGCCCTTACCCTATTAAAGGTGCAACGATGCTAAACGTAAGATTTCGTTTTGCGTTGTCGTTTTTGTTTCTACTATGCCCGCAACCATGCCGTTACTCATTACCAGAATCCGGTCGGTAATGCCTAAGAGCTCTGGCATTTCAGAAGAGATAATAATGATGCCTTTATCCTTCTTCGCCAGCTCTGAAATTAACTGATAGATTTCGAACTTCGCCCCGACGTCAATACCGCGCGTCGGTTCATCCAGCATTAATATTTCCGGCTGCGTTAATAACCAGCGACCGATAATCACCTTTTGCTGATTCCCCCCCGACAGTGAACCAATGGAGGTGTGATGGCCCGGCGTTTTAACGCGCATTGAGTCAATCACCCATTGGGTATCACTTTTCATCCGGTTATTATCCAGCAGACCAATGCTGTTTTTATATTTACGGATATTGGAGATCAGCGAGTTAAAGCCGATATCCAGGAACGCGTAAATACCGGTCGCGCGACGCTCTTCGGTCACCAGGGCAAAGCCATGGTTGATCGCTTCGTTAGCGCTGTGGTTATTGATCTTTTTGCCGTGCAGCTTGATGGTGCCGCCAGACTTCTCACGGATACCAAACAGGGTTTCAACGATGTCGGTACGCTTCGCGCCTACCAGTCCCGCAATGCCCAGAATCTCACCTTTGCGCAGGTCGAACGAAATATCCCGAATCGACGGCTGACGCAGAGAAGTCAGGTTACGCACTTCGAGGATAGTCTCACCCGGGACGTTGGTTTTATCCGGGAATCGCTGGTTCAGCGAACGCCCTACCATCATTGAGATGATCTTATCCATATCCAGCCCTTCAAGCGGCTGAGTCACGATCCACTGACCATCACGCAGGATGGTAATTTCATCACACAGCTGGAAAATTTCTTCCATCTTGTGTGAGATATAAACAATGCCGCAGCCACGATCTTTCAGTTTACGGATAATAGTGAACAGGTGATTCACCTCTTTTTCCGTTAACGACGACGTTGGCTCATCCATGATCACGATTTTGGCATCATAGGAGAACGCTTTGGCGATTTCGATCATCTGCATCTGCGAGACGGAAAGGTTAATTACCTTGTCGCGCGGATCGATATCAATATCCAGTTCATCAAAAATGGCTTTGGTATCACGGTACATTTTATCGTGATCGACAAAGATCCCTTTACGTGGGTAACGTCCCAGCCACATGTTATCCATCACCGTGCGCTGCAGAACCAGGTTTAATTCCTGGTGAACCATTGAAACGCCGTTTTCCAGCGCCTCTTTCGAACTTTTATAATCGATTTCCTTGCCCTGGAAAAGGATGCTCCCCGTGTCTTTACTGTAAATGCCAAATAAGCATTTTAATAACGTGGACTTCCCTGCACCGTTCTCACCCATCAGGGCGTGAACAGAGTGAGGGCGAATTTTTAAATTCACATTGTCCAGTGCTTTAACCCCAGGAAATGACTTACTGACGTCCGTCATCTCCAGCAGATATTCGCGCTGTGTTGGCACTTTATCACTGCCCATAATTCTACCCGGCTGAAAGTGGCGTGAAATCAGGCGAGCCCGATAGCAAGCCTGGGAGTGGGCGCAGCACGCTGCGCCCGGTACAGGTAACGCTTATTATTTAACGAACTGAGACAGGTTTTCTTTATCAACCGGCACGTAAGCAACGCGAACCACTTTGCCGTCAAGCTTGTAGTTGGTGCCTTCGGTTGCTGGTTTGCCAGCCGCCAGGTTTTTCGCCATCTCGAAGGTCGCTTTGGCCTGGTTTTCCGCATCGTTCAACACGGTACCGGCCATTGCGCCCGATTTCACCATCGCCAGCGCTTCTGGCAATGCATCCACACCGAATACCGGGACAGACGATTTGTTGTGTGCTTTCAGCGCTTCTACCGCACCCATTGCCATCGCATCGTTGTTGGCAATAACCACTTCGATTTTGTTGCCGTTCGGGCCAGACAACCAGGCATCCATCTTATCTTTCGCCTGAGCGGTGTCCCACATGGCGGTATCAAGATGTAGCTGCTGCGTTTTCAGGCCGTCTTTATTCAGGGTATCAATCACGTATTTGGTTCGGGCTTCGGCATCCGGGTGACCTGGCTCGCCTTTCAGCAGCACGAACTGGATCACGCCATCTTTGTTCAGATCCCAACCTGGAGTGGCTTTCCAGTGTTTCTCAATCAGCTCGCCCTGCTTAACGCCTGACTCTTTAGAGTCGGTACCGACGTAATAAGCTTTGTCGTAGCTGGCCAGCGCCTTCGCAGTTGGCTCTTTGTTGAAGAACACGATTGGGATTTCGTTGGCTTTCGCTTTGCTGATCACTACGGCCGCTGCTGCCGGGTCAACCAGGTTGATGGCCAGCGCCTTCACGCCCTTGGCAACCAGTACGTCGATCTGGTCGTTCTGGGTAGACTGGCTGTTCTGTGAGTCATTCATCAACAGCTGCACACCGGGGCTGTCTTTCGCATCTTTCTCAATGTCTTTACGTACGACAGACATGAAGTTGTCATCGTATTTGTAGATAGTCACGCCGATACGGGTGTCCGCAGCGTGAGCTGTTGCACCAAACATCATGCTGGCAACCAGGGCAGTGAGCGTGAAAGCCTTCTTATTCATGGTATCTCCGGTTTTTTGTAGGGTCTTACTCAACGTCCGGTTCGCTCCTGTAAGGGGAGGACCCGACGTTTATTTTTCCGGCAAGGCATAAGGTGGAAACGTTACGCAAAGCCGATTATTTGTTAAACCAAACCCGACTTCCCTGTACGGTAACGCTTCCTGAAAGCTGTGTAATAAACTGTTTCACAAGGGGTGAGGTTGCCGCTATAGCTGGCCCCATCAACGTTACATAATGTTTCACCCTTTGTAAGTTACTGTCATCATAGAGAAGCTGATGTTAATTAACTGTGAATTTACTCACAGATTGAAAACGGTTACACCGCAGAATCGGTCGAGTTAGTGATCGGGGCCACATTTTGCCGGGTGGCGACGGAATGACGGCGAACCAGCGTCGGCATAAAGCAGTGCTGTGCCGTTTCATCCAGTTCGCCTGCCGCCCCCTTCAGCGCCAGCTCAGTGGCAAGTTTCGCCATAGAAACAATGGGATAGCGTACTGTCGTCAGTTGTGGGTCGGTGTAACGGGAAATTGGGATGTCGTCGAAGCCGACCACGGATAAATGCTGTGGCACCGCAATGCCGTTATCTTTCAATGCCGCAAGCGCACCGGCCGCCATGCTGTCGTTGTAAGCAAACACCGCCGTCAGGTGCAGATTGCGCCCTAATAGCTCAACCATGGCCGCTTCACCGCCCTGCATATCCGGCTCTCCGCTGGCGATCCAACTCTCTGAAGGCGTCACGCCCTGCTCTGCCAGCGCCTGCTGCCAGCCCTGACGACGTTCGCCCACATCCTCAATCGGATGACTGGATCCCAGATAACCTATGCGCTGGTGGCCCTGCTGTTGCAGCATGCGGGTCGCCATCAGCGCGCCGCTGATATTGTCCAGACAGACGCAACGATGGGCATAGCCGGGCACGGTGCGGTTTATCAGCACCATGCCGGGAACCTGATCCATTAACGAACCAAGTTCTTCATCGCCCAGCGCCTTGGCATGTACCACCAGCGCGTTACAACGCTGGCGGATCAGCACTTCAATCGCATGGCGCTCTTTGTCTGCCTGATGGTAGGAGTTGTTGATAAGGACATGTTTTTGCATGCGTTGGGCAACGGTATCCACCGCTTTCACCAACGCACCAAAGAAGGGATCGGAAACGTCCATCACCACCACACCGATGGTGTCGCTGACCTGGGTAGCCAGCGCCTGCGCATTGGCATTCGGCCGATAGCCCAGCGTTTCTACGATATTCAGAACGATTTCGCGGGTTTCAGGGGTCACTGCGGCGCTGTTATTGAGCACGCGGGACACCGTTGCTACCGATACGCCGGCCTCTCGGGCCACATCACGAATGGTAATCATAGGGGATTACCGGTGGAGAATAAGATTTGCATAGCCCTTCCTGACACAGTGTTCTGGGGGCTATTCTGGCAGGGGTCAACGCGGGGCTACGTGAATCTCGTCACACTGATGAAAACGGTTACATACAAATCAGCAACATTTGTGACGGATGTCATCCTTCAACCCGGTTCAGCGGCTTACCGCCCGTCAGTTCAGTGAGTCTGCGCCAGAGCCATTCAACCGGGCCCTGTCGGAAGTAACGCAGCCACAGTACCGACAACAGAATGTTGACCGCCCACACCGCAGGCACCACCGCCAGCAACTGCAGTCGGTCCAGCTGGTTAAACAGGCCGAGGCGATCGAACAGCGTGGTGCAAATCAGGGTTTGCAGCAGGTAGTTGGATAAGGCCATCCGCCCCACGCAGCTGATGGCGTGAGTGATTTTCAGCCGGCTGAGCGTGGGCCAGAAGCCGTAACACAAGGCGGCATAACCGAGCGCCTGCAACGGCGCACCGAGTTCACGCGGCACCTGAAGGAAGAAAGCGGCCCAGCGGAAACTCCAGCCGGTGCTCCACTGCAGATACAAGCCGGGAAGTTGAATCAGCCACGAGAGAGAGATCAGCATTACCGCGCTGCGGCGATACTGTTGCAGGCTGCGCTCACCCTTTAGCCAGCCGTTGCCGATCAGCGCGCCACCTATCATCATCAGCCCGGCCAGTTGCCAGCCATATTGCGCCGCCAGCGCCATCAGGCTACTGCTAAAGCGGTCCATCCGGCCCTGAATCGCCTGCCATCCACCCTGAATATGCCAGAAGGTTTCGTACTGCACGTTGGCCATGCCGGGTAGCCACGAGCTGTTAGGCTCCGGTCCGGTACCCAGCCCGAGTATCAGCAGCACGCCGCTGCCGACGACATACAGCATCACCCCGGTATTCAGCAGCAGTCGGGAAGAACTGACGTCGCGGATCATCCGCCAGACGGCCAGCCCGACCAGGCCGTAATCCAGCAGGATATCGCCATCCCATAACAGCAGATTGTGCAACAGCCCGATCGCCATCAGCCAGATCAGGCGTGACTGCAGCCAGCGCTTACCGCGCGGTTGTAACAGTTGCAGACTGGCGCCGAACAGCAATGCAAACAGCGAGAGGAATTTAACCTGAGCAAAAAGATCGGTCGCGGCCCAGGTGATGATTTCGCTTAGCGGCGGCGGGGTTCCCTGCCAGGCAGGATTAAGATAGGCCGCCGACGGCAGCCCAAAGGCGACAATATTGAGAAGCAGGATCCCCAGAATGGCCAGGCCACGGATAAAATCCAGAGTATGAATACGTGGCATGCCGGGGATCTCTGTTTAAACCTTAGCTATGACGTACCGCACGCAAGAATTCCTGGCGGGTATTCTGGCTGGATTTGAACAATCCGCCCAGCGAGGTGGTTGTGGTGGCGCTGGTCGCATCACGGATGCCACGCGCCTTCACGCAGTAATGCACGGCATCGATGGAGACTGCGACATTATTGGTGCCCAGCAGGGTTTGCAGTGCCACCAGAATTTGCTGCGTCAGACGCTCCTGAACCTGAGGCCGTGACGAGAAGAACTGCACGATGCGGTTGATCTTCGACAGGCCAATCACCGTGTCTTTCGGAATATAGGCGACGGTCGCCTTACCATCGATGATCACAAAGTGGTGTTCGCAGGTGCTGGTCAACGTGATGTCACGCACTGTCACCATCTCATCCACCTTCATCTTATTCTGGATGACGGTGATTTTCGGGAAGTTGCCGTAATCCAGACCCGAAAACACTTCATCCACATACATCTTGGCGATGCGGTGCGGTGTTTCGGCCAGGCTGTCGTCTTCCAGATCGAGGTTGAGCAGTTGCATGATCTCGGTCATATGACCGGCAATCAGACGTTTACGGCTTTCGTCATCCATTTCACGCGCAGGTGGGCGTAACGGGGTTTCCAGTCCACGGGCTAACAGCGCCTGGTGAACGAGTGCGGCTTCCTGACTTAACGCAGCCATGGTGATTCTTCTCCAGCAGATGAAACTCCGGCCCCGAACGGGACCGGCATAAATTCTGAGGCGGTATTTTGGTACACAATGCGCCGTTAATCCAGTGAATCAATTTAAACAGCGGTGAAACAGTTTCACTCAGCGGCCGGATCGCGCCGCCAGATCAGCGCACCGGCGACCACCAGCCCTGCCCCGGCGACGTACAGCGCCGGCTCAAGCTGATGAGTCAACGCGGTGGAGATAGCCGACAGCAGCGGCCCCACCAGTTGCCCAACCGCGTAACCAGTGGTCAGCAGTCCGGCCATGTAGCGCGTATGGCGCGGTGCCAGCTCGCGGGCATACTGCAATGAAAGCTGCACCACACAGAGGAAGCCGCCGCCGATCAACGCCGCGCCCAACGCCAGCCCGGTAATGCCCGGAATGATATCGGCGCAGAACACGCCGATGGCCTGCGCCCACAGTGCCAGAGCCAGACGGCTATTGGCGTTACCATAATGCCGGGTCGCAATGCCTGCCAGGATGCCGAGCACCGCTGCGCCGCCAAAAATCGGCCAGACGTACTGTGAAACCGGGCTGCCGGGAAAACGGGAAGCCGCCATCTGCGACAGAAAAGTGGCGGGCAGAATGTAGCCAAATCCGGCAAGGCTGTAGCTCCAGACCAGCTTTTTCAACCCTGAGGTCAGCATCAGCGGCGCCGGTGCCGTTTCCGGGCGATGAAGTTCTCCCCGGCGCGGCAGGTTACGGGCGATTAACAGCACCAGCAACAGCGCCAGCACCCCATAGGCACACCAGGCCCAGGCGGCGTTGATCTGATGTGAATGCAGGATCACCGCCAGCATGCCGCTGAGGAAAATCCCGGTGCCCGGCCCGGCAAACACCGCCGCACTCAGGCCAGGCCGTCCCAGCTTGTGCAGCTGTTCATTGCTCCACGCCGCAATCAATACCATCGCCCAGCCGCTGGCCCAGCCGATAAAGAAGCGAATAGTCCCATGCAGCCACGGACCGGTGACGCAGGCCGACAGCAGCGTCAGTACCACTGCGCCCCAGATCCCCAGCTTCAGGCGCAGCTCAACCTGTTGCGTTGCCCGCATGGCGTTCCACGAACCGCAGAGATAGCCAAGATAGTTGAAAGCGGCAACCACGCCCGCACTGGTCAGCGATAACTGATGTTCATCAATCATCAACGGTACCTGTGGCGTAAAGGCGAACCGGCCGATCCCCATCGCCACCACCAGCGACAGAAACGCGCTAAACGCGACGCGAAAAGCCATAGTAACTCCCTTGATTCAGTTCAATCCGGCCTCAGTGCCGGGAAAGTGTTGCAGCTATCCTGCCTGATGGTTACACTCACGGAAAGTGAATAATAATCACCAAGTTGCTTACGGGACGAGAAATAGTGGATCTGACCCAGCTGAAAATGTTCTGTTCGGTGGCCGAAACGGGTTCGCTGGTGCGTGCCGCGGAAGTGCTTCACCGTGTGCCGTCTAACCTGACCACCCGCCTGCGCCAGCTCGAACAGGAGCTGGGCACCGACCTGTTTATCCGCGAGAAGCAGCGTTTACGCCTGTCGCCGATGGGCCACAACTTTCTCGGCTACGCGCAGCGGATATTGGCGCTCAGCGAAGAAGCGATGAGTATGACCCATAGCGGCGAACCCGGCGGCAATTTTGCGCTGGGTTCGATGGAGAGTACCGCCGCCACGCGCCTGCCCGCGTTGCTGGCCGCCTACCATCAGCGTTTCCCCTCGGTGGCGCTGTCGTTGATTACCGGCACCTCCGGTGAAATTATCGAGCGCGTGCGCGAAGGCACCCTGGCGGCGGCGCTGGCCGATGGGCCGATCCGCGTTGATGAGCTTAACAGCTGCATTGCTTTCCACGAGCAGATGGTGCTGATCTCCAGCCTGGAGCATGCGGATATCCTTGAGCCTGCCGATGCCTCCGGCGACACCCTGTTCGCCTTCCGTCCCAGCTGCTCGTATCGCATCAGGTTCGAAAACTGGTTCCGCAGCAGCGGCGTGCAGCCGGGCACCTTTATGGAAATTCAGTCCTATCACGCGATGCTCGCCTGTGTCGCCAGCGGGGCCGGCCTGGCGTTACTGCCGGAATCGGTACTGGAACAGATGCCGGCGAAAGATCGCATCAAGCGCCATGCCCTGCCGGCTGAGGTACGCGATGCTGCCACCTGGCTGGTCTGGCGGCGCGATGCTTTCACCCCCAACGTTGAAGCGCTGAAATACCTGATTATTGAACAGATTGACGATGCGCCAACAGGGGAAGACCTTCATTCCTGATGAAATTCGTCCATACTGACAACACCGCTTTTTGATTTTATTAAACACCCGAGCGTTACTGTCGCAGTCAGTCTGGACCCGGCCAGCGCGCAGTCACCGCAGCGTACTTAAGTACGTGAGGATGGCGAGCACTGCCCGGGTCCAGAATGGCCAGTAAAGTAGCCGGATCACTCTCTCAGAGGAAAAATTAGATGCAAATGATTAAGACGCGCGCGGCGGTAGCCTGGGCTGCGGGTGAACCGCTTTCTATTGAGGAAGTGGACCTGATGCCACCGCAGAAAGGCGAAGTGCTGGTGCGTATCGTCGCGACCGGCGTTTGCCATACCGATGCTTACACCCTGTCAGGCAAAGATCCTGAAGGCGTGTTCCCGGCGATCCTCGGCCATGAAGGCGGCGGCGTGGTGGAAGCGATTGGTGAAGGCGTGACCAGCGTTGCCGTTGGCGACCATGTTATCCCGCTGTACACCCCGGAATGCGGCCAGTGTAAATACTGTCTGTCCGGCAAAACCAACCTGTGTCAGGCGATCCGCGCCACCCAGGGCAAAGGCCTGATGCCAGACGGCACCACCCGCTTCTTTAAAGACGGCAAGCCTATCTTCCATTACATGGGCACCTCGACCTTCTCCGAATACACCGTTGTCCCCGAAATCTCCCTGGCGGTGATCGGCAAAGACGCCCCGCTGGAAGAAGTCTGCCTGCTGGGCTGTGGCGTCACCACCGGTATGGGTGCGGTGATGAATACTGCCAAGGTGAAAGAAGGCGATACCGTTGCCATCTTCGGCCTGGGCGGCATTGGTCTGTCGGCGATTATCGGCGCAAAAATGGCGAAAGCCGGCCGCATCATCGGCATTGATATCAATACCAGCAAATACGACCTGGCGACCAAACTGGGCGCAACCGACCTGATCAACCCGAAAGATTTCGACAAGCCGATTCAGGAAGTGATCGTTGAGATGACCGACGGTGGCGTCGACTTCTCCTTCGAATGTATCGGTAACGTCAACGTGATGCGTTCCGCGCTGGAATGCTGTCATAAAGGCTGGGGCGAGTCGGTGATCATCGGTGTCGCCGGTGCTGGCGAAGAGATTTCAACCCGACCATTCCAGCTGGTGACCGGCCGCGTATGGCGGGGTTCTGCTTTCGGTGGCGTTAAGGGCCGCTCACAGCTGCCGGGCATTGTGCAACGTTATCTGGACGGCGAATTCCAGCTTAACGACTTTATTACCCACACTATGCCGCTGGAAGAGATCAACGACGCCTTTGAGCTGATGCATGAAGGCAAATCGATCCGTTCAGTGGTGCATTTTAAAAAATAAATCAGGAGGATTGATGCCATCCACTCTGGAGCTACTTGAAGAACACCGAATGTTTGGCGGCTGGCAGCAGCGTTATCGCCATCCGTCCACCTCGCTGAACTGCGCGATGACCTTCAGCATATTTCTGCCCGGGCCGAAGCGCGATGCACCACCGCCGGTACTCTATTTCCTGGCGGGTCTGACCTGTACCGACGAGAACTTCTCCACCAAGTCAGGCGCTCAGCGCATGGCTGCGGAGTTAGGGATCGTACTGGTGATGCCGGACACCAGCCCGCGTGGTGAAGGTGTACCGAACGACGAAGGTTACGACCTGGGCCAGGGCGCGGGATTCTATCTCAATGCCACCCAGGCGCCGTGGAACGCGCATTTCCGCATGTACGATTACCTGAATGAAGAGTTGCCTGCGCTGATCGCCGGTAACTTTAACGTCAGCGATCGTCAGGCCATTATGGGGCACTCAATGGGCGGTCACGGCGCGATTATGCTGGCGCTGCGTAACCCGCAGAAGTTCACCTCTGCCTCCGCGTTTGCACCGATTGTTAACCCGGCGGAAGTACCGTGGGGACAAAAGGCGTTCAGCAGCTATCTGGGTGATGACACTCAGGCCTGGTGTCAGTACGACAGCTGCTGGCTGATGCGTCAGACCACGGCGAAGGTGCCGATGCTGATCGATCAGGGTGACAGCGACCAGTTCCTCGCCGATCAACTGCATCCTGAGCGGCTTGATGATATTGCGCGTGAAAAGGGCTTCCCGCTCAACGTGCGCATCCAGCCTGGTTACGACCACAGCTATTTCTTCATCGCCAGTTTCGTTGAAGACCATCTGCGCTTCCATGCGCAGTATCTGCTGGCATAAAAAAACAGCCGGGCATTGCCCGGCTGCTTATTCCTGTCATTACGGCGATCAGAAAGTGTAATCCACCGCAGCAAAGTAACGACGGCCATCTTCGTTATAGCTGTAACTGTCGCGGTTCAAATCCTTATCCCCGAGGTTTAACACGCCAGCCCTTAGCTTAACGGCTTTGCTGGCCTGCCACGATGCACCGGTATTCCACAGCACATAGCCGCCCGGCGTTAAGCCATCATTATTCAACGTCCGCCGCTCGCCAGAGTAGTTAGCCTGCAGATAGAATGACCAGTCCTGCAAGGGCGCCCAGTCCAGCGTGCCGTTTGCGGTATGCAGCGGCAGCTGCTCCAGCGGTTTATTGCCGCCGCCGCTGATATCACGCCCATCGGTATAGGTGTAATTCAGCGTCAGCTTCCAGGCATCATCAAACGGGATCTTCAATTCTGTTTCCAGCCCGGTGATCCGCGCTTTGTCCACGTTGTAATAACGGAATACCGGCCGGCCACTGGCATCAAACCCGACAAAGTTGCTGTAGCCAGGTGCGAGGCTGGTGGATGCGGTACGGGAGATGTTGATCATATCGTCGATATTGTTCTGGAAAGCGGTAATGCTGCCGGTCACGCCATCCAGCAGCCCGTCTTCACCGGCATAGTAGATCCCCAATTCAAAACTTTCGCTGGTTTCAGGCTTCAGCTCAGGGCTACCGACAACCGCACAGCTGCCACGGCAGGAATTGGTCTGCCAGTCCGGGCTCAGCTGCAACAACGAAGGCGCTTTGAAGGCGTTGGCCCAGCCGCCTTTTACCGTCACGGTATCGCTGGCGTTATAGACCAGATACGCGCGCGGACTCCAGTGATCGCCATAGGTTTGGTGATCGTCCATACGTACGCCGGTGGTCAGCGCCAGCGAATCAAAGATCCGCCATTCATCTTCCACAAACAGCGCATACTGGCTGGCGGAGGTCGACCCGCTGCCGGACAGATTGACCGGGTCCTGCAGCTTGTCGTGACGCACTTCCCCGCCAAAGGTCAGCAGCTGGTTAATCTCAGCCAACGGCAGGATCAGCTTGCCATCCAGCGAGTTGTTTTTAGCGATAATATTCTGCCCGCTGGTGTAGTTATCCACCTGGTCACCGTAAAAGCGCAGCTCGGTGTTGCCCCATCCCCAGCGGCCATCATGACCAACAGAATAGTTCTGCCGCTCCAGGCGGTTTTTGTCCAGCGAATCGGAATCACGATCCTGACGATCGAAGCCGTAGCCGAAGGTCATGTTCTGGCTGTCGGTCGGCGTGAGCGCGAACTCGACATTGCCATCGCGCGCGGTATAGCCTTCTATACGCGGGCTTAGGCCGGTGGTTGAGGTGGAAGAGGCCTGCTGTGCATCCTTTTCACGCTTGCCCAGGCTGCCGTAGAGTTTCACCCCCAGCAAATCATCAATCAGCGGCCCGCTGGTGAAGAAGTTACCGTTGTAGCTGTCGCCACGATCGCGGTGTTCCTGCACCGTGGTATCCGCACTCAACGTACCGTGCCAGGCTTTACCGACCTTGCGCGTGATGATGTTGACCACGCCGCCCAGCGCGTCCGAGCCATACAGGGAGGACATCGGCCCACGCACCACTTCGATGCGCTCAATGGCATCCGCGGGGATCCAGTTCAGATCGAAGTCGTTATGGCGGAAAACGGCATTGCGGGAATTGACGCGCTTGCCGTCAATCAGGATCAAGGTGTAGCTGCTGTCGAGGCCACGCAGGCTGACGCCTTTGCGGTTGTCCCCTTCGTTGGTGAGCTGAACGCCAGGCACATCACGCAATACGTCCCTGAGATTCTGCACCGGCCGGCGTTTTATATCGTCGGCGGTAATAACGCTGATACTGGCGGGAGCCTCTTTTAAATTCACTTCTACGGCAGAGGCCGTGACGACCAGGGTGTCTTCTTCTTTCTTTTCCGCTTCTTCCGCGGCTACCGGAAAGGTGAAGGCCAGCGCAGACGCGCATAGCCCGCAGCGGACAACGGGATTCAACCTGAACATGCTATTCTCCATGAGGCGCATTTTAAAATAGTGTTATCAATACCTTTTGCTCACACGAAAACCGCAGAGTGTTCTCTGCTTAATCATCCCGGTATCTTCCGGTTTGTTTTTTATCTTTATAATAGTGGGCGGAAAAGTTCCGCCCTTTGCAGGTGTCTTGCCAGACAGAATAATTACAGCATCGGTTCCGTCACCAGGCCATCAATCAGCACCTGCGGGGTTCCCCGCGTGCAGCGCTCGATGCGGCCCTTGACGCCATAGACTCTGGCCAGGCTGGCCGGGGTGATCACTTCTTCCGGCAAGCCATCGGCAATTAACTCACCATTTTGCAGCATTAATACGTGCTCACCGTGACGCAGGGCGATATTAATATCGTGCACCACCACCACCGTAATAATATTTCTTTTCTGCGTTTCTCTGCGCACCAAATCCATTACGTGAAATTGATAATTTAAATCCAATGCGCTGAGGGGCTCATCGAGTAATAACAGCTCAGGCCGACGAATTAAGGATTGCGCCAGACCGACCAGCTGTTTTTGCCCACCGGAAAGTTGATCCAGATAGCTCAAGGCCAGATGGGCAATCCCCAACTGCTCCAGCACCGACATCACTTCGGCTTCGCTGGCGGCGCTGCTGCGGCCACCGGAAGCACGCTGTGCCACGATGATGGATTCCAGCACATGCAGATGCACGCCGGCAGGCAGCGACTGCGGCAGATAAACCACCTTCTCTGCACGGCGGGCAAACGGCTGGGACATCAGCTCCGTGCCGTTCAGCCAGACTTCGCCTTCGGCGCGGTTGAGACCGGCCAGCGAGCGCAGCAGCGTGGATTTGCCACAGCCATTTGGCCCCAGCAACACGGTGATTTTGCCTCGCGGCAACAGCGGCACGTTCAGGTCGCTGATAATTTTGCGTTTTGGGTAACCGGCATGGAACCCAGTGATACGTAAGCCTTCCATCAGACTGTCCCCCGGTGACGCAGAATAATACTCAGGAAGAACGGCACGCCCACCAGCGAGGTGACGATACCCACCGGGATGATCACGCCTGGGATCAGGTTTTTCGACACCACCGAGGCCATCGACAGGACCAGCGCACCGGTCAGCGCACTGGCTGGCAGGTAGAAGCGGTGGTCTTCACCAAAGATCATTCGTGCGATGTGCGGCGCGACCAGGCCAATAAAGCCGATCGGGCCAACAAAGGCCACCGCCAGCGCGGAAAGAATACTGATGCGCAGCAGCGTACCCAGACGCAGACGGCGGACATCAATGCCAAAGCTGACGGCGCGATCCTCACCCAGGCGCAGCGCGGTCAGCTTCCAGGAACTCATCATTGAGAACGGCACCAGAATGGCAAAGGCCAGCGTCAGCACGCCCAGCTTATCCCACGAGGCTCTCGCCAGGCTGCCCATGGTCCAGAACACCAGGCCCTGAAGCGTGTCTTCACTGGCGATAAACTGCATCATCGACACCAGCGCATTAAAGGTAAATACCAGCGCGATACCGAACAGCACCACGCCCGAGGTCGCTACCCGCGTCCAGCGCGTCACGCCATCCAGCATTAATGCGGCAAACAGCGCAAAGACAAAGGCGTTAGCCGAAATGAACCACTGATCGGGGATCCCCGGAAGACCGATACCCAGCACGATGGCCAGTGCGGCGCCAAAAGCCGCCGCAGAGGAAACGCCCAGCGTAAACGGGCTGGCCAGCGGGTTATTCAGGATAGTTTGCATCTCTGCCCCCGCCAGACCCAGCGCCAGACCCACCACCACCGCCATCAGGGCATAAGGCAGACGAATGTCCCAGACGATAACGCGCGTGCCGGCATCAACCGATTCCCGTGACAGCAGCGTGCGCCACAAGGTGTCCAGCGTCAGGCCGGACGGGCCGAGGGTAAAATCCAGCACCAGCGAGGCGAGGATTGCCAGCACCAATACACTCATCATCAGCAGACGATGACGCAACATATGATGGTAACGGCCCATCACGCCTTCGGCTTGGGGCTTTTCGGCGTACTGCACCGGGTCGTGGGTCACACTCATTCTCAATACCTGTAATTACTCGGTTTCAGTCCAGTAAGTGCCCGTTGGTGGCACCGCCAGAAACTGCTGATAAAGCTGTTTCTCAGTAGCGGCGACATCGAGGTCAGCGAACTGCTCGGGGTAAAACCATTTGGCAAACGCCTGGATAGCCAGGATGTTATACGGCGAATTGTAAAAATTATGCCAGATAGCGTAACTGCGTCCTTCTTTCACCGCATCCAACTGGTTAATGCCCGTGCGCTTCAATACGGTGGCCAGACTGGATTGCGCTTCTTGTTGGCTTACCTGCGCGCCAAGCTTAATGCCCGGTCCGGCAGCACCGGGCGCTTTACCGCCGCTGGCGATATAAATCTTCGGCTGGCTGGCGATCACCTTTTCCAGGTTAACCGTACCCAGCGGGCCGGGTAACAGGTCGCGGGCGATATTGTTGCCGCCGGCGAGGTCAATAAAGTCGCCCATATTGCCTTTTCCTGCGGTACCGCAACACTCGGGCATCGAGGCCGCGCGCAGCTCTATAAACACCGAAGGCTTATCGGCAGCCGGGATGTTGCTGGTGATGTCGGTCACCCGCTTAAGGTTCTGCTGATAGAAGCTGATGTAGTTCTCGGCTTCCTGTTCGCGGTGCAACACTTTGCCCAGCACCCGCATGCTGGGGACGGTATTTTTAAGCGGATTTGCACGGAAATCGATAAACACCACCGGCACACCGGCGCTTTCAAGCTGACTGACCAGCTCGCTGCTGCGGCCCGGCCCATGGCCGGATAAGCCAAAAATGGCCACGTCCGGGTTCAGCGTCAGCACTTTTTCCGGGCTGATGCTGTCGGCGGTGGTGTGGCCAATCAGGGGAATATTATCAATTTTTGGGAATTTTTTGCGGTATTCCGCGTAGGTCTGGGTGTCCAGTTTACGGAAATCGCCCTGCCAACCCACGATGCGGTCAACAGGCTTCTGCCCTTCAAGCAGCGATACGGCGTAAAACAACCGCCCTTCACCGAGCAGGATCCGGTCGGTTTTTTCCGGCAGCGTCACTTCACGTCCGGCAATGTCTGTGACGGTTGCAGCCCAACTGCTGCCTGCCGTCAGCGCCAGTAACGTCAACGATACTGCGATTTTTTTGATCACTAACCCGCTTAAATTTTCCACGCCTGATTCCTTAGCAAAGAAGAAAAAGTAACGGCGGTAACAATAAAGCAAATGATAATAGTTATCAATAATATTTGTAATAACTCCTTACAAACAAAAAAGGCGCGGGATCCGCGCCTTGTTCATTTTCCGGCAACTACTTACCGGTATATTTCGGGAACTCCATTTCGCTGTACTTCACAAAACGGGTTTTCCGCGTCAACTTGAAGCCGAACCAGATAATCAGGAACAGCGGAATACCGATGTAGGTCGCCGCCACGCCATACCAGTCAATGCGATCCGACAGGAAGGCCTGATAGTTCTGCCCCAGCGTAATGATCAGACAGAGCACAAAGGCGAAGATCGGGCCCAGCGGGAAGAAGCCGGAGCGGTAAGGCAGGTCGGCCAGATCCAGTCCCTGCGCAACATAGCCACGGCGGAAGCGGTAATGGCTAATGGCAATGCCTAACCAGGCGATAAAGCCGGTCATGCCCGAGGTGTTCAGCAGCCAAATATAGACGCTCTGGTTGCCAAACATCGAGGTCAGGAAGCACAGCCCGGCAACCACCGTGGTGGCGTACAGGGCATTGCGCGGCACGCCGCCGGCGGACAGTTTGCCAAAGATGCGCGGCGCTTTGCCTTCGCGGGCCAGGTTAAACAGCATGCGCGTTGAGGCATACATGCCTGAGTTACCGGCTGACAGCACGGCGGTCAGGATCACCGCGTTCATTACCGCAGCCGCAGACAGTAAGCCCGCGTGTTTGAACACCAGCGTGAACGGGCTGATGCTGATATCGGTCACGTTATTACGCAGCAGGCTTGGGTCGGTATACGGAATGATCAGGCTGATCACCAGAATCGCAAACACATAGAACAGCAGGATACGCCAGAACACCTGACGCACCGCGCGCGGGATATTTTTCGCCGGGTCTTCAGACTCACCGGCGGCGATACCAATCAGCTCGGTGCCCTGGAAGGAGAAGCCGACGATCATCGCCACCCCAATCATCGCCGAGAAGCCGCCGGCAAAGGGCGCATCGCCAATCTGCCAGTTATGCCAGCCCGCCGTCTCACCGCCGCGCAGGATGCCAACAATCATCAGCACACCCACCACGATAAAGACGATAACGGTCACCACCTTGATTAACGAGAACCAGTATTCCGCTTCACCGAAGCCTTTTACCGAGATGTAGTTCAGCAGGAAGATCACGCAGAGGAATAACGCGCTCCAGATCCAGCCTGGGGTGTCCGGGAACCAGTAGGTCATCACCAGCTGCGAAGCCACAAGGTCAACAGCAATGGTCACTGCCCAGTTGTACCAGTAGTTCCAGCCCAGCGCGAAGCCGAAGCCCTCTTCCACATAGTTGGCGCCGTAAGTCGAGAAGGAGCCAGAGACCGGCATAAAGGCCGCCAGTTCGCCGAGGCTGGTCATCAGGAAATAGACCATCAGGCCGATCAGCATATAGGAGAGCAGCGCGCCGCCCGGGCCCGCCTGAGAAATTGTCGCGCCTGAGGCCACGAATAAACCGGTGCCAATGGATCCGCCGATGGCGATCATCGTCAGATGACGCGCTTTTAACTCACGCCTTAGCGCAGGTTGTTCTGTTGTTTTTGTGTCCTGAACCATCTTGAAATGCTGCGTCCTTGGAAAAATGAGGCGCGATTGTAGCAAACTGACCGGTCTCGCCTAGTGATTCCGCCACGTTATAAGATAGCTTCATGATTGCCGCCGGATTATTAGTTCCAGCGTCTTTTCCCCTCAAAAAGGCAGGCCAACTGGCGTTATCCCCTGCCTGAGCCGGGGACATAAGGGAAATTTTACTCGGTGCAGTAACTTAAAAAGCGCAGCAGCGACTTGGACAGATGCTTCTGCTTATGGTGAATGCGGTACAGCGTGCGCTTCAGTTTGGGTAACGGCACCGGCACTTCTTTTAAGGTGCCCACCGCCAGCTGTTCGGCGATCACCCGCCGTGAAAGACAGCTGATCCCCATGCCATGGCGGACGGCATGTTTAATCGCTTCGGAGTTGCCGAGTTCCAGCGCCAGCTTGAACTGCGGCAGATGAGACAGCAGCAAATAGTCGACAATTTCGCGGGTACCGGAGCCGTGCTCGCGTAAAATCCAGGCGGCAGCGGCCAGGGTTTCCAGGGTAACCGGTTGGGCAAAGATTTCCGCATCGGGGGCGGCAAACACCACCAGCTCATCTTCCAGCCAGGGTTCACTGATGATTTCACTCATATGGCACGGGCCTTCAATCAGGCCAATATCCACCCGGAAATCCGCTACCGCAGTGATCACATCCTGGCTGTTGCCAACGCTAAGTTCCAGCGGCAGATCGGGATAGTCCTTGCGCCAGCCGGCGAGCATGCCGGGCAGCAAATAGTTACCGATGGTGCTGCTGGCATACACACGCAGCGCACCATTATCCTCGCGGAACAGCTGTTCGATTTCGGTTGCCTGCTCAAGCAGCGCCACGGTGCGGGGATACAGCAGGCGGCCATGTTCATTGACCACCAGCCGCTTACCGACGCGATCGAATAGCTGTACGTTGAGCTGGCCCTCAAGATCGGCCAGTGCGGCACTCACCGCAGATTGCGACAGCGACAACACCTGGGATGCCTGGGTTGTCGAGCCACTTTTCAGGACTTCGGCAAACACTTCCAGCTGCCGTAACGTGATGTGCATTGTTTCTCCTCGATCGCTGCCCTGCCCCGGCTGGCTGGTTATGCCCTTGCGCCATAGGGGGAAAGATCATCTATCACTTATAGTGGTTAATTATAAATATATAATCAATTTCTCTTTTAAGCCACCTTTCTCCATGCTGTCCGTATTGAAAAGGAGCTTGCCATGACGACCCTGACGCTACACCACCCAAAACTTAAGCCTGGCCGTTATGCGGCTGGATTACTGCTAGCCTTAATACTGGCAGCGGGCGCAACCTGGCTGGGAACGTTGCCTTCCGTTGCCGCGCTCGGACTGGGTGCCCTGACGCTGGCTATTGTCGCCGGGATAGTCGCTGGCAATACCCTCTACCCGCGCCTCGCCGTCAGCTGCGATCCGGGCGTCATCCTCGCGAAACAGCAGCTGCTGCGACTGGGGATTATCCTCTATGGCTTCCGCCTGACGTTCCAGCAAATCGCCGATGTCGGTATTAGCGGCGTGCTGATCGATGTGCTTACGCTGAGTTCGACCTTCTTTCTCGCCTGCTGGCTGGGACGCCGGGTGTTTGGATTAGATCGCGATACGGTGTGGTTGATTGGAGCCGGCAGCAGCATCTGTGGCGCAGCAGCGATCCTGGCCACCGAGCCGGTGATTAAAGCAGATGCCTCTAAAGTGGCGGTGGCTATCGCGACCGTGGTGATTTTCGGTACGCTGGCGATCTTTATCTACCCGCTGCTTTATCCCCTTGCGGCATCGCTGTTCACCAGCATTACGCCAGCCAGCTGGGGCGTGTTTACCGGCTCAACCCTGCATGAAGTCGCACAGGTAGTGGCGGCCGGACATGCGGTCAGCCCGGAAACGGAAAATACTGCGGTGATCGCGAAAATGCTGCGGGTGATGATGCTGGCGCCCTTCCTGCTGTTACTGAGCAGCAGAATGCGTCGGTCCGCTCCCGGTGGAAACAGCAACCCGAGCCCGCTACGTTTCCCCTGGTTTGCGCTGGTGTTTATCGCCGTGGCGATGTTCAACTCGCTGCACCTGCTGCCTCAGCCGGTGGTGAACACCCTGAATCAAATTGATAATATTGTGCTGGCAACCGCCATGGCCGCACTGGGCCTGACCACCCGACTCAGCTCGCTGAAAAAGGCCGGATTGAAGCCGCTGCTGTTAGGGCTGGTGCTGTTTATCTGGCTGATGGTCGGCGGTGGCGCGATTAACCTGCTGATCCCGCATTTGTTGTCATAACTTCCCACCGTTTCCGGTTATCATTGCCCGCTCGCGTCCTTTGATGCAGCCCAATAACAGGAGAACGGCATGAAATATATCGGTGCCCACGTCAGCGCGGCTGGCGGTGTGGATCAAGCGGTGCTGCGCGCACATGAACTCGAAGCCACTGCCTTTGCGCTGTTTACCAAAAATCAGCGCCAGTGGCGGGCAGCCCCGCTGACTGATGAGGTTATTTCCGCCTTCCGTGCGGCCTGCGAGAAGTATAACTACACCTCCGCGCAGATCCTGCCGCACGACAGCTACCTGATTAACCTGGGTCACCCGGTGACCGAAGCGCTGGAGAAATCCCGCGATGCCTTCCTCGACGAACTGCAACGCTGCGAGCAGCTTGGCCTGTCGCTGCTGAACTTCCATCCCGGTAGCCACCTGCATCAGATCGAAGAGGATGACTGCCTGAAGCGCATCGCCGAGTCGATCAACATTGCGCTGGATAAAACCCAGGGTGTGACTGCGGTGATCGAAAATACCGCCGGCCAGGGCAGCAACCTCGGCTTCCGCTTTGAACATCTTGCTGCGATCATTGATGGCGTGGAAGACAAGTCCCGCGTCGGCGTCTGCATTGATACCTGCCACGCCTTTGCCGGTGGTTACGATCTGCGTACCGAAGAAGCGTGCATCAATACCTTCGCCGAATTTGAAGGTATTGTCGGTTTCCAGTATCTGCGTGGCATGCACCTGAATGACGCGAAAAGTGCCTTCGCCAGCCGCGTTGACCGCCATCACAGCCTCGGTGAAGGTAACATCGGCAAAACGGTGTTTAGCTGGATGATGAAGGATCCACGTTTTGACGGCATCCCGATGATTCTGGAAACCGTTAACCCGGATATCTGGAAGGATGAGATTGCCTGGCTGAAGTCAGAGCAGCGTTCCGCCGGGTAGAAAAGGTGGATGCCACGGAGAAGCTGATTCTCCGTGAGCCAGAAATAAAAAAAGCGCGGTCGCCCGCGCTTTTTTATTGCCTGTGGTTGAGTAATCAGGCTTTCGCTAATTCTGCCTCAGGGCGTTTCAACACCGCGTAAGACAGGCCTGCAACCGCCGTACCGATAATAATGGCCATCAGGTAACCGATCACCGGGGTAATCGCCCCTGGAATCAACAGGACGAACAATCCACCGTGCGGCGCCATCAGTTTGGCACCCACCGCCATGGAGATTGCACCGGTCAGCGCACCACCAATGATACAGCATGGCAGAACGCGCATCGGGTCACGGGCCGCGAACGGGATAGCGCCTTCAGAGATAAAGCACAGTCCCAGCACCAGCGCAGCCTTGCCGCCTTCCTGCTGACCTTTGTTGAACTTACGACGGGCAACCAGCGTTGCCAGCCCCATCGCCAGCGGTGGCACCATACCGGCCGCCATGATGGCTGCCATTGGTGCGTAGGTCTGCGAACTCAGTAAGCCCACACCAAAGGCATACGCCACTTTGTTCACCGGACCGCCCATGTCGGTACACATCATGCCGCCGAGGATTGCGCCCAGCAGGATGGCGTTCGCCGTCCCCATGTTCGCCAGCCAGTGCGTCAGGCCTTCCATGATTTTCGCCACCGGCGTACCCACCACGTAGATCATCAGCAGACCGGTGATCAGGCTGGCAACCAGCGGGATAATCAGGATCGGTTTCAACGCTTCCATACTTTGCGGAAGTTTGAGTTTACTACTGATAAATTTCGCGGCGTAACCGGCAATGAAACCGGCGATGATCCCGCCAAGGAAACCGGCGTTGATGCTGGTGGCCAACATACCGCCGATCAGACCCGGCGTCAGGCCCGGGCGGTCAGCAATCGAGAAGGCGATAAACCCGGCCAGTACCGGCACCATCAGCGCGAAGGCGCTACCGCCACCGATCTGCATCAGTGCGGCGGCCAGCGTGCCCTGCTCTTTAAAGGCGGTGATACCAAAGGCGAAGGACAGGGCGATACTCAGACCACCCGCAACCACCATTGGCAGCATATAGGATACGCCGGTCAACAGGTGACGGTAGGCACCCGCGCCCTCTTTCTTATCGTCAGAGGAAGAAGACTGCGCGCCGCCTTTCGGTTGGTACGGTTTCGCTTCCGCGACGGCCTTATCCAGTTCCTGCGCGGTTTTCTTCAGCGCCAGACCGGTTGAGGTGCGGTACATCGGCTTACCGGCAAACTTCGCCAGGTCCACTTCGATGTCCGCCGCCACAATCACCAGATCGGCTTCTGCCACTTCTTCCGGCGTGATGGCGTTGCCCGCACCGACCGAACCCCGGGTTTCCACCTTCACCCACCAGCCGCGTTTTTTCGCTTCGGTATCGATGGCTTCTGCAGCCATAAAGGTGTGCGCCACGCCGGTTGGGCAGGCAGTCACCGCAACAATGCGTTTGGGTCCTTTAGTCGCGACCGCGCTGGCCGGCGTTGCCGCTACCGCTGGCACATGCCAGGGTTTGGCGTCGGTCTGCGCTTTCGCCAGTACCGCTTCCGGCTGACGCAGCAGCTGTTCAATGTCGGCCAGATAGATGGCTTTGCCATCCAGCGAGGCGTCCGCAGGGATGTTTTTCCCGGCCACAATCACCTGGTCAGCGTCGGCCAGGTTGTCGGTCAGCGTCAGGCCTTTACTGGCCGCCGCAGCCGTGGTGATATTTTTTGCCAGATAGCCCGTTGCCAGCCCCAGCGAAGAATCTATTATCAGCAGCGTTTTCATTATGCTCTCCTGCTGTCAGTTAAATGGTTGTAGGTCGACACGCGCCATCATCGCGGCCAACTGGGTACGGTCTTTAACGCCCACGTTGCTCTGGCTGACGGCCATGGCCGCCACTGCCGTTGCCAGACGCAGCGTGTGCTCGCTGGATTCGCGCATTAACAGGCCGTAAATCAGCCCGCCAACCATCGAATCCCCGGCACCCACTGTGCTGACGACTTCACAAGCCGGTGGTTTGGCGATCCATTCGCCTGAAGCATTGACCCACAGCGCGCCTTCCGCGCCCAGTGAGATCACCACGTGGGCAATACCCTGCTCGCGCAAGGCATGAGCCGCTTCAATCACGTCCTGCAAATCAGGCAGTTTACGTCCGGCCCAGATTTCCAGTTCGCGGCGGTTAGGTTTCACCAGCCATGGCGCAGCCTTCAGTCCGGCTACCAGCGCTTCACGGCTGCTGTCAAAGATGATGCACGGGCAGTGAGTCCGCAGCGCAGTCATCCACTCGGTAAAGGCATCCGGATCCACGCCCGCCGGCAGACTGCCGCTGACGCAAACCATATCGAACTGGCCCAGCCAGGTCAGAGAGTCGGTCGTAAAACGCTCCCAGTCCTGTGGCGTCACTTCAAAACCGGAGAAGTTCAGATCCGTCACGTCGCCATCTTTTTCCGTCAGCTTGACGTTGATGCGCGTGCGGCCTTCAACCACCTGGAAACGGTTAGCAATGCCCAGCTCGCTGAACAGGTGCTGGAAGCCATCCTGATTCTCTTTGCCGAGGAAGCCGCCGACGGTGACATCAATGCCGAGGTCCTTCAGCACCTTGGCGACGTTGATGCCTTTACCGGCAGCGTGCAGGCCGGTGGTTTTCACCAGGTTGACTTCGCCCCGCTCAACTTCCGGGGTGTAACCCACCAGATCATAAGCCGGGTTCAGGGTAATGGTTGCTACGCGTCTGCTCATGATGCGCCCTCGCCCAGACCCGCTGAGATAGCCTCACCGATGGCGGTCAGGCAGGCTTGAGCATCTTCGCCACTGGCGGTGAAGCGCAGGCGGTGGCCTTTCTTGACGCCCAGCGCAACCACTTTCATCAGGCTGCGTCCGTTAGCTGGTTTGCCGCTGCCGTCGAGATTGGTGACGGTAACATCACAATTGAACTGTTTGATGACGGTCACCAGCGCGGTACCCGGACGGGCATGCAGACCATGCTCGTTGCGAATAGTGAACTCTTCGGTCAGCACGTCGGCCAGCTCGGAGACTTCGCTGGTCAGCAAGGCCAGAATGCCCGCCGCATCCGCACTCAACAGGCGATCGGCTTTCTGCTGGATCAGCAGGTCGCTGAGGTAATTCAGCACGCTCATTGGTTTATCGTCCGCCACCGCGACGGTCAGCAGCAGCGCGGCTTTCTCACCATCAACATCAAAGGCATTCGCCACGCGGCTCACCGCCACTGCGCTACCCAGGTTGCCTTCGGTACTGTCGCTGAGCCAGATGCCCTGTCCCAGATTCAGCGGCTTGCCAGAAATGACGCTGCTGACAAAGCTGGCATCAACCGCGCCAGCCTGCTGCAGACGACCGGCGTTCAGCGCCTGTAACGTCATTAAGTCGCTGGCGGCCACGTCGGTCGCAATCAACGAGGTGTCGAATTTGAATTCGGTACCCTGCTTTTCGCCCATTAACAGGGCGCGCAGCGTTTCCGCAGAATCGGTGGTTTTCAGCTCTTCAGCCACGCTGTCGTCACTGAGAACGTGCGTCAGCTGGCGAAGCAGCGCCAGGTGTTCATCAGATTTGGCGGCAATACCAATCACCACATACGCCGTCTGATCGTCACCCCAGGCAATCCCCTGTGGGAACTGGAATACCTGCACACCCGTTTGCAGCACCAGATCACGCGTGTCCGTGGTGCCGTGTGGGATAGCGATTCCGTTACCGAGGTATGTGGAGGTCTGCTGCTCGCGGGCAAGCATCCCGTTGATGTACCCTTCCGCCACATTCCCGGCTGAAGTCAATGCAGCGGCAACCTGGTGGATGGCCTCTTCTTTATTACCGGCGATGGCACCGGGATGAATGGCGTTCAATGCTAGCTGGAACATAGTTCTCCTCTCTGCTGAATTTGAATCGTTTCAGCTAATTTGAGAAAAAAAGCGCTGGCTGTGGAGTAACAAGCTGAACAGGCAACGCTGAAACGTTTCAATGAGTTTGGTCCCGATCCTCAATGGGTTGCAAGTATTACCGCTAACGGCGTAGCATATTTTTGATGCTACGCACACTTTGCTGACCTTTTCAGGAAAATCCAGGCGGTTGCCGTTGCGTTTGCTGACGGCTGCTGAAATCGGCGTTTGCCTTATGGAACTGAATACCAGTGGGAGGGTCTGCAAGGGACGCTTATGGGCTGGATTAGTGGTGGATCGCTGGCGGGTGTCGTGGCCGAAATACGGGGATATGCTGCGGTATTCTGGTTTGCGGTGGCGATGATGGTGCTGGCAACAGGCTGCATCTGGCGGCTGAAAGAGGTGCAGTCCGCGGAACCTCAGCGGGACCCAGCAGAAGCAGCCTGAGCGATGCGGCCTTAAGGTGCCGTCTGGCGCTCAAGGTCCAACAGATAGATCATCGCTTCCTGATGGCTGGTTTTACACATCTCCCGCGACGGCTTTAATCCGGCGCAAACCGCAGGTCGTAACGGTGAGTTAAAAATCTTGCAGCGGGACTGTTCGTCCAGCTGGATGCAGCGGGTATTCGCCGGTTTGCCGTTCGGCATTCCCGGCAAAGGTGAGGAAATTGAAGGCGCGGTACAACAGGCCCCACAGGCAGCACGGCACTCCATTTCATATTCCCCTCAGCAGTAAAGCGCGACAATAGCAGGCGGCGGTCAGGAAGGCTATTCTTTAGTGAAAGCCTGTGATGGCGCAAAGATCCACGATTTTCTACTGCATAAATCAGCTATGCACTTGCCTGAATTCTCAAGCCGGAGTAATTTACGCGAGAATTTTTCACGGCCCTGTTATCGAGATAAAACCCATGCCAAGAGCAAATGAAATTAAAAAAGGGATGGCGGTCAGCCACAACGGCAAACTGCTGTTAGTAAAAGATATTGATGTGCAGAGCCCAAGTGCCCGCGGTGCCTCTACCCTGTATAAAATGCGTTTTACCGATATCCGTACCGGGCTGAAGGTAGAAGAACGTTTTAAGGGAGACGAGATCATCGATACCATCTCCTTAAGCCGCCGTCAGGTCACCTTCTCTTATATAGACGGTGATGAGTACGTCTTTATGGATGATGAGGACTACACTCCGTACCTGTTTAAGTCAGAACAGATCGAGGAAGAACTGCTGTTCCTGCCAGAAGGCGGCATTCCGGGTATTCAGGTATTAACTATGGATGGCCAGATTCTGGCGCTGGAACTGCCCCAGACAGTGGATATGGAAATCGTCGAAACTACGCCGGGGATTAAAGGGGCGTCAGCCAGTGCGCGGACCAAACCCGCCACCATGAGCACCGGACTGGTGATTCAGGTGCCAGAATACCTGAGTAATGGCGATAAAATTCGCATTCATATCGCTGAGCGTCGCTACATGAGCCGCGCAGACTAACGATTTGAACCGGCGATGCGTTGCGCATCGCCGTTATTGTTATAATATAACAAATCAATTATAATTCACGGTGAGTTCCGCAAACTTATGTGCCGGATCTAACCAGCGCAAATCTGACTGTCCCACCACGTTTGGTAACGCCTGATTTGCCGTCAAAGAAGAGGTTGTCAGCTGATTTTTTCCCTGCCGATAGCAGATGCTTTGAACCTGAGTCTGTCGGACAGACATCTCACAGCCAGACTCCACAATGGCGCCCTGGAATGTCATCACTCCTGAGGCCGTTCTCTCCGACGTCTCCTGTGCCAGAACATGACTTGTCCACAGGGTTAAAAGCACTGTCACCACTACCGATTTAATGCCGATCATAGAAACCTCATATTGTTGTTCTTCACCTGTTGAGCGTAGCTGGGCGTTAGAAAATCAGATCGGCACTTTTGGTGAAAACTTAAATTTTTTAGACCTAAATGTCTGGAGTGAGAGATGACCCGCGTAAACCTGATCACTGGCTTTTTAGGCAGTGGCAAAACCACTACCTTGCTGCATCTGCTGGCGAATAAACCCCAACATGAGCAGTGGGCCGTGTTGGTCAATGAGTTTGGTGAAGTCGGCATTGATGGTGCCCTGCTGGCAGACAGCGGTGCGATACTGAAAGAGATCCCGGGCGGCTGCATGTGCTGCGTCAATGGATTACCGATGCAGGTGGGATTGAATATGCTGCTGAGGCAGGCGAAGCCCGATCGCCTGCTGATTGAACCGACTGGTTTAGGCCATCCCAAACAGGTCCTCGATATGCTATCCGCCGAGGTTTACCGTCCATGGCTGACGCTGGATGCTTCAATCTGCGTGCTGGATCCTCGCCAGCTTTCCGACCCACGCGTGGTGGAAAATGAAAATTTCCGCGACCAGCTGGCGGCCGCGGACATTATCGTGGCGAATAAAGAAGATCGCTGGCAGCAGGCAGACAGAGACGCATTGTCACATTGGCAGGCTGCCGATCGGTATCAGCGTCCAATCGTCAGCACACGTTTTGGCAAAATTGACAACGCTCTGCTGTCTGAACCACGCCTTAATTTACGTCAGCTACCCGCAGGGCAGCATCACACTCATTCAGGCTCACAACCCCAGTCAGGATTGGCCGCGCTGGCACTCACCTCGGGTGCGCGTTGGCGGCGCTCGTTGAATGCCGGCCAGGGTTATCATGCCTGCGGCTGGATATTCGACGCAGATACGGTGTTCGACACCATCGGATTGCTCGAATGGGTACGGTTGGCACCGGTGTCACGCGTGAAAGGTGTGATGCGGATCCCAGAGGGATTAGTCAGTGTTAACCGCCAGGGAGACGACTTTCATATCGATACCCGCGCGTCTTCCCCACCGGACAGTCGTATTGAGATGATCCATGAAGGAGAAGCCGACTGGAATGAATTACAATCTGCCTTGTTGAAACTTCGTTTAACTTTCGCGGGTTAATCTGCCCGGTTATTATTTCTTAATAAATCCTTAACACAAATGACCACTAAACGTTTACTGATGATCCTGGTGCTAAATGCTCTGGGATTTGCGCTATTTTTCTCATGGTATCTTCCTGAAAACCATGGCTTTTGGTTTTCCATCGATAAAAATCTGTTCTATTGGTTCAACACCCATTTGGTCACCAGCAAACCGCTGCTTTGGCTGTTGGCGATTACCAACTTCCGCGCGTTTGATGGCGTTTCGTTGTTAGCAATGGGTGCGCTTTACCTGCATTTCTGGCGGCGTGAAACGCCCGTGGGCCGTCGCCGCCTGTTGGCAATAGGCATTGCGATGCTGATCTGTGCCGTGGTGCTGAATCAGCTGGGCCATTTAATCCCGGTTTCCCATCCCAGCCCGACCAAATTCTTCCCGGATGTGAATCACGTATCGACATTGACCGGCATTCCGGCGAAAGATGCCTCCGCGGATAGCTTCCCTGGCGATCACGGCATGATGCTGATGATATTTGCCTGCTTTATGCTGCGTTATTTCGGCCGCAAGGCATTTATGATTGGCGTGGCGATTGTGCTGATCTTTGCCGCGCCGCGAATCATGATTGGTGCGCACTGGTTTACCGACGTGGCAGTCGGTTCACTCTCTATCGTGCTGGTGGGCATGAGCTGGTGTCTGATGACCCCGTTGAGTGACTATATTGTTGACGCGTTATATCGTCATTTACCGGGTAAATATAAGCCTGCTCAGTAATCTTCTTAGCAATAACGCCAGCCGTTAATGGATTATCAGGAAATTCTTGCTGCCATTAACGGCTTTAAAAATCGTTAGCATCCTAATTAAGTGACAATCAAAAGATTTAATTATGCTTACAGCCCCCTTAAAATGGTGACATAACGCCATTGTCCAGCGTGATTAATCTCACTTTTTTAGCATAGACTTTTTTTCACCCTATTTTTCTCATTTTTCCCTCAAGTTTTCCTCACGATTGTCGATATTGTAGGCGCATTATGACATTCCTGTTTCACATCATAAAATCCTATAAAAAAGTCGCTAAAACCCCTCGCCATGGGGCTTGTAATCGGGTAACCTCAATTTCGATTAGGCTGCATTCGTAGACTTATTCCAGGATTTACACTCAAAACTGTGCGCTTTTCCACAATTTCGGGTTTCAGGAATTGTCTTAGACTGTTGCGCTAATTAATCTCGTTCCGTTTTACCACTTATCTAGCGACCTCGTCGTTAAGGACCTCAAGGGATCACAAACATAATGGTCAAGTCTCAACCAATACTGAGATATATCTGGCGGGTGTTACCCGCAGTCGCATTAGCGACAGTTTTATCAGCATGTAGCTCGACGAATACCAGCAATAATGCACAAACTGATACTCATGCAGTTAAGGGCCAGAACGGCTTTTTACTTCAAGCGTCTCAGGATGAATTCGAACAGATGGTCCAAAATGTGGATATCAAATCCCGCCTGATGGATCAGTATGCAGACTGGAAAGGCGTTCGCTATCGCCTTGGCGGTACCAGCAAGCGCGGCATTGATTGTTCGGCATTTGTACAGACCACCTTCCGTGAGCAGTTTGGACTCGATCTGCCTCGCTCGACTTACGAGCAGGAAGACACCGGAAAAAGCATTAATCGTGGCAAGTTACGCCCAGGAGATTTAGTACTGTTCCGCGCCGGTTCCACCGGACGCCATGTCGGTATCTATCTTGGCAACGATAACTTTGTACACGCATCGACCAGCAGCGGCGTAATGATTTCGAATCTGAACGACAGCTACTGGAAGACGCGGTATCGCGAAGCTCGCCGGGTCCTTAGCCATATGCCTGGCTGATTTCAATCCCTTGAAGTCCGCGGAAAAACGAGATAACAGAACGCTGCTTCGGCAGCGTTTTTTTTGGTTTACAGGGACATAAAAAACGGCGCGCCCCGGAGATCCCCACAATGCCACTCACAAAAACGATAACGCGCCATGTAACCAATCCGCGCAAGATTGCCCAGTTTAGTGCCGCTATTGGCGTCATGTTATTTTTTCTCTTTACTGTCATTACCCTGCTTTTGGTCTGGCACCAGCGCGCCAGAAATCATGACCGGCTAGCCAGCGAAACCCAAAATTACGTCATTCATTCTTTAACAGAGCTGCGGCAGACGCTGACGCCGTTACTCTCAGTCACCACCTTTTCCTGCCCGTCGGTAAACGGTACGCTGACGCAAAAGGCCGCCTTTGCCGGTAATATCCGTGCCATTTTACTGGTCAGTCATAATATCGCCTTTTGCTCTTCCGCGACTGGCACCATGCAGGTCGCCGTTTCCCGGCTGTCACCTGATACGCAAACCAGTCACGCGTCAGATATCCAGCTCCTTGCCGACACGCCAATGGTGCCCGGTAAACCGGCGATTGCCTGGTGGTTAAAAGGCCCGGGCCCGCAGGGAAATGGTGTCCTGACCACGCTAAATATTAACCTCACCGATTATCTCCTGATGGCCGCAACGCAGCAGGAAGTCAGCGGTATGGCCATCGTGGCGGGCAATAATGCGCTGACCACCTGGCAGCGACGGGTCATTTCCGTTAAAGACCTCCCCGCTTCACCACTTAAAACCATCGCCATTCCTGGCTATGGCATGACCCTGCAGCTGTATGGCAAAACCTTGCCAGCAAAGGATATCAATCTGATCCTGCTGGCGGGGTTATTGCTGGGTCTGCTCGGCGGCAGCGGCTGCTTTCTGCTGATGACGCTGAAAATAAAGCCCGGCAAGGAGATCCTGCTGGGCATTAAGCGCGGTGAGTTTCATGTGGAGTATCAGCCGGTGGTCGAAGTTTCCACCGGAAAAGCGGTAGGACTGGAAGCGCTGCTGCGCTGGACCCACCCAACGGAAGGCCCTGTTTCGCCAGATACCTTTATCAGCTATGCCGAAGGGAAAAACATGATTATCCCGCTGACCCGCCATCTGCTTGAGCTGGTCGCCAGGGATGCGCACAAATTTCGCCATGCGGTGCCAGCCGGCGTGAGCCTGGGAGTAAATCTTTCTCCTAAGCACCTTATTGATGCCGGTTTTATTCAGGATGTGAAAAACTGGCTGGCTTCGATGCCCGTTAATCACTTCAGCTACATTTTCGAAATTACCGAACGGACGATGGTGGAAAAGAATAATGCTGATGAAGTGTTCGACTGGATCCACCAGCAGGGGATCCGCATTGGCATTGACGACTTTGGCACCGGGCACAGCGCATTAATCTATCTGGAACAGTTTAAGTTCGATTATTTAAAAATCGATCGCGGCTTTGTGCAAAGTATTGGCCTGATGACCGTTACCTCACCGGTATTAGATACCGTATTAACACTGGGCAGAACGCTTAATTTGCGCACCGTCGCCGAAGGGGTGGAAACCGAGGAGCAGGTAAGGTGGCTGCTTCAGCGCGGCGTCACCTATATGCAGGGATTTTATTTCAGCCGGCCGCGTACGGTTTCCCAGCTGATTGAATATTTTAACGAAGAGCGAGTGCGGGGTCCGGTGTCCCTGCCGGCCAACGACTGTCTGGAAGCGTAAAGAGCGGGATTTACGCATTGCTTCGCCTGTTCTCCTGCTGCTACGCTTGCACAGTGCGTTTTTTTCTCCCGGAGCCGAATAACACCATGATATTGCGCTGGATTACTTTTTTACTCTTCAGCGTGACGGCTGTCGTCGCCCAGGCTGAAAATATCAATGAGCGTTATGCCTTCGCGCAGCTCGGTGAACCCAAATACGCCACCGACTTCACCCACTACGATTACGCCAATCCTGCTGCGCCCAAAGGCGGCAGCGTCACGCTATCGGCGATTGGCACCTATGACAACTTCAACCGCTTTGCGATGCGCGGCAATCCCGGTGCCGGCACAGATACCTTATATGATTCCCTGTTCACCACCTCCGATGATGAAACCGGCAGCTATTATCCGTTGATTGCCGAGTTCGCCCGTTATCCGGATGACAGCCGCTGGGTGGAAGTGACGCTGAACCCGCAGGCGCGATTCCAGGACGGGTCGCCGATCACCGCCGAAGACGTTGCCTTCACCTTTCACAAATTTATGACCGAAGGCGTGCCGCAGTATCGCGTGTTTTATAAAGGCGTGACGGCGAAAGCCATTTCCCGCCTGACCGTGCGCTTTGAACTGCCTGCAAGCGATCGCGATAAAATGCTTTCCCTGCTCTCTACGCCGGTATTTCCAGAGAAATTCTGGAAGGATCACAATCTGGGCGAACCGCTCTCCCGGCCGCCGTTATCCAGCGGCCCTTATCGCATTACCGCGTATAAAGTGGGCCAGTCGATCACCTATTCTCGCGTGAAAGATTACTGGGCCGCCAATTTGCCGGTGAATAAAGGACGGTTTAATTTTGATACGCTGCGCTACGACTATTACCTTGATGACAACGTGGCATTTGAAGCCTTTAAAGCTGGAGCCTTTGATTTCCGCACCGAAGGATCGGCCAAAAAATGGGCAACGCAATATCGCGGCAAGAATTTTGAGAATCACTTTATTACCAAAGACGAACAGCCGAATGATGTGGCCACTGCCAGCAGCTGGCTGGCGTTTAACGTGCAAAAACCGCAGTTCAGCGATCGTCGGGTGCGGGAAGCGATCTCCCTCGCCTTCGATTTTGAATGGATGAATAAAGCGCTGTTCTACCATGCGTATAACCGTAGCAACAGCTATTTCCAGAACACCGAATATGCCGCGCGAACCTATCCGGATGCCAAAGAGCTTGAGCTGCTGGGACCCTTAAAAGGCAAAATACCGGATGAGGTGTTTTCGCAAATTTATCAGCCACCGAAAACCGACGGTAGCGGATATGACCGGGCGAATTTGCTCAAGGCGCTTGCGCTGCTGAAACAGGCCGGCTGGGAGCTTAAAAATCAGAAGCTGACCAATGTGAAAACCGGCAAGCCCTTTACCTTTGAACTGTTGCTGCGCAGTGGCGGCAACGATCAGTGGGTACTGCCTTTCCAGCATACCCTGAGCAGATTGGGCATCACGCTGAACGTTCGCCAGGTCGACAGCTCACAGTATCTTGCGCGCCTGCGCAAAAGCGATTTTGATATGCTGCCATCGCCTTACCCGGCGATGACTTTCCCGGACAGCAATCTGCAATTCTACTGGGCGTCCTCTTTTATCAGTTCCAGCTATAACCGCCCGCATGTGATGAACCCGGTTCTCGATGGGCTAATCGCCCAGATCAACCAGCATCAGGGCGATCGGGCCGCGCTTTTGCCGTTGGGTCGCGCGCTGGATCGGGTACTGACCTGGAGTTATTACATGATCCCGATGTGGTATAACGCCACCAACCGGTATGCTTACTGGAATAAATTTTCAATGCCATCGACCCGCCCGACCTATTCTCTGGGCTTCGATAACTGGTGGTATGATGTGAACAAAGCCGCGCAGCTGCCGGCCCAACGTCGTTAAGGAGTCAGGATTGGGCGCTTATTTACTCCGCAGACTGCTGCTGGTGATCCCCACACTGTGGGCGATCATCACCATCAATTTCTTTATCGTGCAGATTGCGCCCGGTGGGCCGGTCGATCAGGCTTTGGCGAATATTGAGTTTGGCCAGACCACCGGCATGCCGGGCGGCAACAGCGGTGAAAGTCAGAGCCGGGCCAAACTCAGTGCCAATCCCGGTGACAGCCAGTATCGCGGCTCGCGCGGCTTAGACCCGGAAGTGATCGCTGAGATCACTAAACGCTACGGGTTTGATAAACCGCTGTATGAACGCTACTTCACCATGTTGTGGAACTATGCCCGCTTTGATTTTGGCGACAGCCTGTTCCGCAGCAGCTCGGTGCTCCAGCTGGTCAAGGACAGCCTGCCGGTCTCCATTACCCTCGGGTTATGGAGCACGCTGATCATTTATCTGGTCTCCATTCCGCTGGGGATCAAAAAAGCGGTGCGCAACGGCAGCGCCTTCGATATCTGGAGCAGCACGCTGATCATTATCGGCTATGCCATTCCCTCCTTCCTGTTCGGTATTTTATTGATCGTGCTGTTTGCCGGCGGCAGCTATCTCGACTGGTTCCCGCTGCGCGGCCTGGTGTCAGCGCAATTTGATTCTCTGCCGTGGTACGGCAAGATTGGCGATTATCTCTGGCACATTACCCTGCCGGTGATTGCCACGGTCATTGGTGGCTTTGCCACCCTGACCATGCTGACCAAGAACTCCTTTATGGATGAGATCCGCAAACAGTATGTAGTGACCGCCCGAGCCAAAGGGCTGGATGAGAAGAAAATTCTCTATCGCCACGTGTTCCGTAACGCCATGCTGCTGGTGATTGCCGGTTTCCCGGCCACCTTTATCAGCATGTTTTTCACCGGCTCGCTGTTAATCGAAGTGATGTTCTCGCTTAATGGCCTGGGCCTGCTGGGCTATGACGCCACTATTCAGCGCGACTATCCGGTGATGTTTGGCACACTCTATATTTTCACGCTGATTGGGCTGCTGCTGAATATTCTCAGTGATATCACCTATACGCTGGTCGATCCGCGCATTGATTTTGAGGGACGATAATGAGCCGCTTAAGCCCCGTTAATCAGGCGCGCTGGGCGCGATTCCGTCATAACCGCCGCGGCTACTGGTCGCTGTGGATTTTTGCCGTGCTGTTTGTGCTTTGCCTGGGTGCCGAGCTGCTGGCCAACGACAAGCCGCTGCTGGTGCATTATCACCACCGCACCTATTTCCCGCTGGTCGTCGATTATGAAGAAACCGATTTTGGCGGCCCGCTGGCCACCGCGGCGGATTATCAGGATCCCTGGCTGAAGTCGCGTATAGATCAGGAAGGTTGGGCGATTTGGGCGCCGATCCGCTTCGGTGACGGCACCATTAACTTTGCCACCACGGTGCCCTTTCCTTCTCCTCCTTCAGCGCAGAACTGGCTGGGCACCGACGCTAACGGCGGCGATGTGCTCGCGCGCATCCTCTACGGTATGCGCATCTCCCTGCTGTTTGGCCTGATGCTGACGCTGATTTCCAGCGTGATTGGGGTGATAGTCGGAGCCTCGCAAGGCTATTACGGCGGCAAAGTGGATTTATGGGGCCAGCGCTTTATTGAAGTCTGGTCCGGGATGCCAACGCTGTTCCTGATTATTCTGTTATCGAGCGTGATCCAACCGGGTTTCTGGTGGCTACTGGCAATTACGGTGGTGTTTGGCTGGATGCAGTTGGTGGGCGTGGTCAGGGCGGAGTTTCTGCGCACCCGCAACTTCGACTACATTCGTGCTGCGCAGGCGCTGGGCGTCAGCGACCGTAAAATCATGTCGCGCCATATGTTGCCAAATGCGATGGTCGCCACGCTGACCTATCTGCCGTTTATCCTTTGTGGCTCGATCACCACGCTGACCTCGCTGGACTTCCTTGGCTTTGGCCTGCCGCTGGGTTCACCGTCGCTGGGTGAGCTGCTGTTGCAGGGTAAAAATAATCTGCAGGCGCCCTGGCTGGGCATAACCGCCTTCTTCTCGCTGGCGATCCTGCTATCGCTGTTAATTTTTATCGGTGAAGCGGTTCGCGACGCCTTTGATCCCAGTAAGGTGTACTGATGACGCTGCTGACCGTTAAAAATTTAAGCATTGCCTTCCGCCAGGCGGGCGTTGATCGCCAGGTGGTCAGCGACCTGTCGCTGTCGGTGGACGCTGGCGAAACGCTGGCGCTGGTCGGCGAGTCGGGGTCCGGCAAAAGCGTGACCGCATTGTCGATGATGCGTCTGTTGCCCACCCCGCCGGTGATTTATCCGCAGGGGGAAATCCTGTTTAACGGCCAGGATGTGCTGAAGGCCGATGAACGCACGTTGCGCAGGCTGCGTGGCAACCGCATGGCAATGATTTTTCAGGAACCGATGATCTCGCTGAACCCGTTGCACTGCATTGAGAAACAGCTTTACGAAGTGCTGTCGCTGCATCGCGGGATGCGTAAAGAGGCGGCGCGCGCGGAGATGCTGAGCTGTCTCGATCGGGTTGGCATTCGCCAGGCGGCGAAACGGCTGAATGATTTTCCGCACCAGCTTTCCGGTGGCGAGCGTCAGCGCGTGATGATCGCCATGGCGCTGCTGACGCAGCCACAGCTGTTGATTGCCGATGAACCGACCACCGCGCTGGATGTGACCGTGCAGGCGCAAATCCTGACGCTGCTGCGCGAGTTAAAGCAGGAGCTGAATATGGGCCTGCTGTTTATTACCCATAATCTGCGGATTGTCCGGCAGCTGGCAGACAATGTGGTGGTGATGCGCAACGGTCAGGCGGTAGAAACCAATAGCACCACACAACTGTTCAGTGCGCCGCAACATGCCTATACCCAGGCGCTGCTGAACGCCGAACCGGAAGGTCGGCCGGAGCCGGCAGACGTTGATGCTAAACCCTTGCTGCGGGTTGAAAATTTGCGGGTGGCCTTTCCGATCAAACAGGGCTTTTTACGGCGCATCACCGGCCACCATCATGCTTTGAAGTCGTTAAGCTTTACCCTGAGGCCCGGCGAGAGTCTTGGGCTGGTTGGCGAGTCTGGCTCCGGTAAAAGCACGACCGGGCTGGCGCTGCTCCGCCTGATCCAGTCCGAAGGTGAGATCTGGTTTAACGATCGGCCGCTTCATCAGTGGGATCGTCGTCAGATGCTGCCGGTTCGTCGTCAGGTGCAGGTGGTTTTCCAGGATCCCAACTCGTCGTTGAATCCGCGTCTTAACGTGCTGCAGATTATTGCCGAGGGCTTGCAGGTGCATCATCCCGATCTGAATGCTGCCCAGCGCGAAGCCAGAGTGATTGCGGCGATGGAGGAAGTAGGGCTGGATGCGGAAACGCGCCACCGCTATCCGGCAGAATTCTCCGGTGGCCAGCGCCAGCGCATTGCGATTGCCCGCGCGTTGATCCTTGAACCGCAGCTGATCATTCTGGATGAACCGACCTCTTCACTCGATCGTTCGGTGCAAAAGCAAATTCTGGCCCTGCTGAAAAAACTGCAAAACACCCACCGGCTGGCGTATATCTTTATCAGCCACGATTTACAGGTGGTGCGCTCGCTGTGCCATCAGGTGGTGGTGTTGCGGCAAGGAGAAGTGGTGGAACAGGGGGAATGCGAACAGCTGTTCGCTGCCCCGAAAGCCGACTATACCCGCCAGCTGCTGTCACTGGCCTGAGTCACTCTCTGCCTGATGCGTTCAGGCAGAAGAGTCTTTAAGGGTTTCTGCAATGCCCACGCCGAAGTTCTTCAGGCGACAGGTGGTGGTGCACTCATCATGACGTGAGACAAACAGGCAAGGTTCCCCTCCCCACTCCACCACGGCACAATCGAGCTGGATTTCAGCCAGCGCGTCTTTAATCATCTGCATGATGTCCCACGCCTGCGCGCCCTGATGGCTGAGCAGCGTCAGACCGACCAGATCGTCATCGGCAGTGATGCTGTTAAGAATAAGCGGTTCGACACAGGTGCCGGTTGGCCCAGCGCCCCAACGATAACTTTGCGGTAAACGGTGTACCACCGAATGTTGTAACGTATTCACCCGAACTCCCCAGACCAGTAATACAGTCTTCCAGCGGCCAAAGCCGTAAACGTTGCCATGAGCATGGCTTATTTTTGAGAAGTACCTCTCATTTTAACGTTATATTTACCGCGTTAACGGTGTGATAACAACCCCTTTTGTTGCATGAAGGTAACTTTTCGTTGGGTTATTTTCACATATCTATAACATTAGTGCGGGTAAAGCATTCCGGCAAGGTCTGGAAAGAAGGGATGTGACAGGGAATATGCTGTTCACCTTGCGACGCACAGTCGGTATCAGGCAGCCGCGCCCTTACGTGGACGGGTGGCGTAAATGAACAGCAGGATGGACAGGGTCGCGCAGATAAAAATTGATCCCACCATTGGCCAGGCGCTCTGGAATGACAGCGTGGAAAGCAACGCCCCCACCAGCGCACCGACACCAAAGCGTAACGTTCCGGCCAGTGAAGACGCGGTACCCGCCATATGCGGAAACTCTTCGAGGATCACCGCCATTGCATTCGATGACACCATCGCCACGCAGCCGATAAACATCGCCACGCCAAACACCAGAGGCAGGAAGCCAAGGTTAAGCGCACTGACGATCACCATCCACACCGCCATGGTGAACTGCACCAGCAGCCCGAAGCGGAACATCGCCAGCGGGCCGAAACGGCGCACCGAACGGCTGTTCAGCAGAGTCATCAGGAACAGGAACACCACGTTAAGCGCAAAGTAGTAGCCAAAATCCTGCGGCGTGATGTGGTTCAGCTCAATATAGACAAACGGCCCGGCATTAAGGAAAGAGAACAGCCCGGCAAACGAGAAGCCGCTGGCCAGCATATAGCTGAATACCCGCTTATGGCGGAACAGCGACAGGAAGTTACCCATCGTGGTGCGCAGATGGAATTTTTGCCGCTTATCTTTGGGAAGCGTTTCTTTAATCTGCGTAACCACCAGCACGGTGGTGATAACAGCCGCGCCGGAGATGGTCCAGAAAATGGCGTGCCAGCTCCACAGCAACAGCAGCCAGCCACCGACGATCGGCGCCATCAGCGGTGCGATGGTGGTCACCAGCATCACAAACGACATCATGCGTGAAAACTCCTCTTTCGAGTAGGTATCACGCATTAACGCACTGATCACCACGCTCCCGGCCGCCGCCGACAGGCCATGCAACAGGCGCATAAAGATCAGCTGGTCGATGGTTTGCGACATCGCACAGGCCGCGGCCGCGACGGCAAAAATCAGCGTGCCGGCGGCAATCACCGGTTTGCGGCCAAAGCTGTCCGCCAGCGGGCCATAAATGAGCTGACCCAGGGCAAATCCAAGAATGTAGATATTCAGCGTCATCTGCACGCTGCCTGCCGACACCCCGAATTCACGAGCAATTTGCGGTAGCGCAGGCAGATACATATCAATCGACAACGGCATTAACATGGCCAACAGGCCGAGGATCACCACCAGTCCCACTGATGAGTTCTTGTCCTTACGCACCCTCATGCTCCTCACTTCCGGTTTAATCTTTAGATGTTATTAACGGGGAACGACCACACTGGCAATTTCTTCGGCCGTCAGTGGGCGATATTCCCCTTCTCCCAATTCTTCATCCATCACGATGGCACCAATGCGCTCACGGTGTAACGCCACAACGTGGTTACCCACCGCCGCAAACATCCGCTTCACCTGGTGATAGCGTCCTTCGCTGATGGTCAGACGCACCTGGCACTCGCTGACCACTTCCAGCGTGGCGGGCTTGGTCAGGTCTTTCTCGTTGTGCAGCTGCACACCTGCCGTGAACTGCGCGGCGGTGTCATCGGCAACCGGTGACTCCAGCGTTACCAGGTAGGTTTTTTCGCAATGATGGCGAGGAGAAGTGATCCGGTGTGACCACTGACCGTCATCGGTCATCAGTACCAGGCCGGTGGTATCGATGTCCAACCGCCCTGCCGCATGCAGTTTGTAAGCGGTGGGTTCTTCGAGGAAATACAGCACGGTAGGATGATCCGGATCGTCAGTAGAGCAGACGTAGCCTTGTGGCTTGTTCAGCATAAAGTAGCGCGGGCCGAACTGCAGGTGCAGCGGATTACCGTCATATTCTACCTGGTTTTCCGGCTTGAGCTTGAAGGCTCCCTGCCTGACCACTTCCCCGTCTACCGTGACTTTATGAGCCCGCAGCTCACGAAGGGCAATCGCCCGGCTGATTTCCAGTTGCTGAGACAAAAATTTATCAAGTCGCATTAAATCTGCACTGCCTGTTTAAATGAGAATGAAACCGACGCGCCGCTAACCGGCACGTTTGAAGAGAAAATCTCGAAATGAACCCACAGTATATCGGGAGTTAGGCCTCAGGCACAGAGGCTGGCAGGCATCAATGCCGCTTTCGTGGCATAATGCGGTTTTGCTCCCAGATTGCCTGAAAATTCATGTCGTTTACCCTACGCCCTTATCAACAGGAAGCGGTTGATGCCACGCTCAGCTACTTCCGTCGCTCCCATCAGCCCGCCGTTATCGTGCTGCCTACCGGTGCGGGCAAAAGCCTGGTGATTGCTGAGCTTGCCCGTCTGGCAAAAGGTCGGGTGTTGGTCCTCGCGCATGTGAAAGAGCTGGTGGCGCAAAATCACAGCAAATATCAGGCTTACGGTCTGGAAGCCGATATCTTTGCCGCCGGGCTGCAACGCAAAGAGAGCCGCAGCAAAGTGGTCTTTGGCAGCGTGCAGTCCGTGGCACGCAATCTGGCGCAGTTCGATGCGGAATTCACCCTGCTGATCGTTGATGAATGTCACCGCATCAGCGATGCCGACGACAGCCAGTATCAGCAAATTCTCGCGCATCTGCGCCAGCGCAATCCTCACCTTCGTCTGCTGGGCCTGACCGCCACGCCCTACCGGCTCGGCAAAGGCTGGATTTACCAGTTCCATTATCACGGTATGGTGCGCGGCAACGAACGCGCGCTGTTCCGCGACTGCATCTATGAACTGCCGCTGCGCTATATGATTAAGCATGGCTTTCTGGTGCCGCCTGAACGGCTGGATATGCCGGTGGTGCAATACGATTTCAGCCGTCTGACCGCTAACGAGAATGGTCTGTTTAGCGAAGCCGATCTCAACCGTGAACTGAAGCAGCAACAGCGCATCACTCCGCATATCATTCAGCAGATCGTCGAGTTCGCGCAGGATCGCCAGGGCGTAATGATTTTTGCCTCAACGGTTGAACATGCGAAAGAGGTGCTGGGCCTGCTGCCCGGCAGTAAAGCGCTGATCAGCGCCGGAACGCCCGGCCCCGAGCGCGATGCGCTGATTACTGCATTTAAAGCCCGCGAACTGCGTTATATGGTCAACGTTGCCGTGCTGACCACCGGTTTCGATGCCCCGCATGTCGATCTGATCGCCATCCTGCGGCCGACCGAATCGGTCAGCCTCTATCAGCAAATCGTCGGACGGGGATTGCGCCTGTCCCCGGGAAAAACCGACTGTCTGATCCTCGACTACGCCGGCAATCCCCACGATATTTTCACCCCGGAAGTCGGCGCGCCGAAAGGCAAAAGCGATAACCAGCCGGTGCAGGTGTTTTGCCCTGCCTGCGGCTTTGCCAATACCTTCTGGGGAAAAACCACCGCCGACGGCACCATCATCGAGCATTTTGGCCGCCGCTGTCAGGGCGTACTGGAAGACGATGACGGCGAACGCGAACAGTGCGATTTCCGCTTCCGTTTTAAAAGCTGCCCGCACTGTAATGCCGAAAACGATATTGCCGCGCGAAGATGTCACCAGTGTGACGCGATCCTCGTCGATCCCGACGATATGCTGAAGGCGGCGCTGAAACTGAAGGATGCGCTGGTGCTGCGGTGTGCCGCGATGGTGCTGGAAAGCGGTGCCGATGAGAAGGGAGAATGGCTGAAGGCGCGCTATTACGATGAAGAGGCAACGGAAGTCAGCGAGCGGTTCCGACTCACCACGCCGGCGCAACGAACCGCCTTCGAGCAAATTTTCCTGCGTCCGCACCAGCGTGCGCCGGGCGTGCCGCTCGGCTGGAAAACCGCGGCGGATATCGTCGCCCTGCAGCCGCTGCTGCGCCAGCCGGACTTTGTGGTGGCCCGCAAGCAGCGTCATTACTGGCAGATCCGTGAGAAGATGTTCGATTATCAGGGCCGCTACCGCCGCGCCAACGAACTTCGTTAATGCATGCGCTTTAATACATTGCCCGCACAGCCTTAGTTGGGCTATACTTCGCCCCGCTTTTGCTAATGCAAAAGTTGAACACTCCAACCTGTTGCTGGGTCGCCTGTAACAGGATCATCAGATAAAGAGATTGAACAATGTTCACTATCAATGTTGAAGAACGTAAAGAGCAGGGCAAGGGTGCGAGCCGCCGCCTGCGTGTAGCTAACAAATTCCCAGCCATCATCTATGGCGGTGAAGTTGCACCAATAGCTATCGAACTGGATCACGACTCAGTAATGAACATCCAGGCTAAACCTGGTTTCTACACTGACGTTCTGACCCTGGTCGTCAACGGTAAAGAAGAAAAAGTAAAAGTGCAGGCTGTTCAGCGTCACCCGTTCAAGCCAAAACTGCACCACATCGACTTCGTTCGCGCTTAATCGCCTGACCGAAATCGTTGGAAGAAAACGCCGCTTATGCGGCGTTTTTTTTGCCTTAACCGCCGCTGCTACGACGTTGCAGCTGGTCGCGCAGGTTTGGTGGCGTCCCTTTAATGGTCAGCGTGTCGGTCGCCGCATCCCAAAAAATTCGTTCGCCTAACAGCAACGCATCGAAGTTCAGCGTCATTCCGCCGCCGCTTCCGGCGAACTTGGTCAGCTGACGCAGCGTACCGCGATCGGCCGGGAAGCTCTCTTCCAGCTCGTAACCCTGCTCCTGAGTGAACGCCTGGAAGGTTTTCTCGCCCAGCGGCGCCAGCTCGTTGGACAAGCCTTCCAGCTCAATCTCTTCACCGGCTTTTAGCTGCTCGCTACAATAGCTGTGCACCTGCTGACGGTAGTTCTGCCGCTCGTTTTTATCGAGGCTGGCCTCAGAACAGTAGTCATCAACCGCCTGCAACAGACCCCGGTTTTGCGCTTTGGTATCCAGACCGACGCTGGCACCGAGGAAATCCATAAAGAAGTCGGAGACTTTGCGGCCCACGCGACCCCGCAGGAAGGTCAGGTAGCGGGTGGATTCCGGATTGGTTTCCCATTCCGTCAAATCGATGCGTGCAACGATATCAGCATGATTGATATCAAGATAATGGGTGCTGCTGATATCCAGCGCTTCATTGACGCGCATACTGTTCTGGCTGTTCAACACGGCAACCAGCAAATACTCTACCGCCAGATAGCGATAATGGCCGAACAGCACGATGCCGCCTTCAGCGAACGGGTATTTGGCCAGCTCATCACGCAGACGGCCGGTGGCAGCCCGGCTGAAAGCCAGAAAATCGTCTTCGCCTTTGCGGCAATTACGCAACGCATCTGCCAGTTCGCTCTCTTCATTAAACAGGCCATAAGCCTTGCTCTTGGCGCTGTAAACGCGGTGCAACTCTTCCATCATTTCGGTGACGGGCGCATTGGCAGGCAGCAGCGATTCGCGCAGCACCAGCTCAAGCGTCTGTTCATCGCGCTTGATCAGCTGGTGGAGGGCAATCTGCTCGATATCCAGACTCATGGTAGACTCTCCTTTTAACGTAGGCGCGTATTCAATCACCGAGTGTCGCTACGATCAACAGGCAACAACATTAACCTGATACTGACGATAAAAGTGCAGAAAAAATCCCGGTTTTACGGTAAGATGCCGCCCTTTAATACTCAATAAATTCGACGTTATGCCACAATCATCTCGCTACAGTGACGACCGCGTGGAGAAACTCCTCGCTGAACTGGCCCATGTACTTGAAAAAGACAAGGCCCCGACCGATCTTTCCCTGATGGTACTGGGAAATATGGTCACCAATTTATTAAACACCAGCGTGGCACCGGCTCAACGCCGCTCGCTGGCACGCTCGTTCGCCGAGGCCTTACAGGCTTCCGTGCGCGATGATAAAGCCCATTAATTTGATGATCCTGACCCTGTTATGGTAACCAATCGGCAGCGCTACCGAGAGAAAGTCTCCCAGATGATTAGCTGGGGGCATTGGTTCGCCCTCTTTAATATCATCTTTGCCTTTATTCTTGGCAGCCGTTACCTGTTTGTCTCCGACTGGCCAGCCTCGCTGGCCGGGCGCATTTATGCGTTCACCAGTTGGATGGGTCACTTTAGCTTTATCGTCTTTGCCGCCTATCTGCTGATCGTCTTCCCGCTCACCTTTGTGGTGATGTCCCAGAGGTTGCTGCGCTTCCTTTCGGCCATTATCGCCACGGCTGGCCTGACACTGATCCTGATCGACAGTGCCGTCTTTAACCGCTTCCACCTGCACCTGAATCCGGTGGTGTGGGAGCTGGTGGTCAATCCCGATCAGACCGAGATGGCGCGTGACTGGCAGCTGATGTTTATCAGCGTGCCGGCTATTTTCCTGGTCGAGATGCTGTTCGCCACCTGGAGCTGGCAGAAGCTGCGCAGCCTGAACCGGCGCAGTTTCGGTAAGCCGCTGGCGGTGCTGTTTATTGTGGCGTTCTTTACCAGCCACCTGCTCTATATCTGGGCGGACGCGAACTTCTATCGCCCGATTACCATGCAGCGTTCCAATTTGCCGTTGTCCTATCCAATGACCGCGCGCCGCTTCCTTGAGAAGCACGGCCTGCTGGACGCCCAGGAGTATCAGCGGCGTCTGGTGCAACAGGGTAATCCTGAAGCGGTGTCCGTGGCCTATCCGCTGAACGACATCACCTTCCGCGATAAAGGTACCGGCAGTAATTTACTGATTATCACCGTCGATGGGTTGAATGAGTCGACGATAGCCAAATCGCTGCCGCATCTGGCGCAATTTGCTCAGCAGAACGTCCGCTTCACGCAGCATTACAGCTCCGGCAACAATGCAGACAGTGGATTATTTGGCCTGTTTTACGGTATTTCCGCCAGCTATATGGACGGCGTGCTATCCAACCGCGTTCCTTCTGCGCTGGTGGATTCACTGGGCAAACAGGGCTACCAGTTTGGCCTGTTTGCCGCGGATGGCTTTGCCTCACCGTTATACCGTCAGGCGCTGTTAGCGGATTATTCGTTGCCGCCTTCGCAGCCGCAGTCGAATGCGCAGACCACCGCGCAATGGCAACGCTGGCTTGAAGGACAGAAATCAGAAAGCTCGCCGTGGTTCTCCTATCTTTCGCTGGATGGCAACGACACCCCGGACAATGGCGGCAAGAATATTGCCCGCCGCTACAACCGCACTGCGGCCGATGTGGACAAGCAAATCCAACAGGTGCTGACCACGCTGCAGGAGAAAGGCCTGCTGGATAAAACCGTGGTGGTGATCACCGCCGAGCATGGCGTGGCGCTGGATGGCGATGACAGTCTGGGCAATCGCGCGAATCTTCAGGTGCCGCTGATCGTTCACTGGCCGAACACGCCAGCGCAGCAGGTCAACAAGCTGACCGACCATCAGGATATTATGACCACGCTGATGCAGCGCCTGTTGCACGTCAGCACCCCTGCGGCTGACTATTCTCAGGGTGAAGATCTGTTCGCAGCGCAGCGCCGCCATGACTGGGTGGCCAGCACCAACGAGCGCCAGCTGGTGATCACCACCCCTGACGTGACGCTGGTGTTGGATAACAGCGGTAGCTACACCGCGTGGGATAAGAATGGTCATCGCCTGAAAGACCATAAGCCGCAGTTGGGCCTGCTGCTGCAGGTATTGACCGAAGAGAAGCGGTTTATCGCTAACTGACAGGCGATCAAAAATTTTAAAAAAAGCAGCTGCTAATAGCTGCTTTTTTATTGACTGCATTTTCTCTGTTTATGTCGCAATGGCGAATCAATACGCTGTGTTTAATGGATCTATAGGTCAAATATATGTCTACATTCAGGTTCAAAAAGTTACTCATTCTGCTGTTCATGCTGGCATTAGCTTTAATTATTTCGACCCTGCTGACCTCACGCTATTTCCCCATCGATCCTGATGGCGCCAACAGTTCACTGGTCTGGCGGGCACTGCTTTCCGAAGGATTGTCAGCATTCAGGGATTGGGCGCCCACACCCGATAACTGGTACTTCACCACCTATCCGGTAAATTTTGTTTTCTTCCTGCTGATGAACAACGACGGCATATTGCCGCTGATGTTATCGACTTCATTGTTCATCGGCCTGACCGCGTTCATTTTGGCGCTGGTTATCTACACTGTTGAAAAGAGCGGGTTTGCGCTTATCGCCTTATTGAGCCTGATCCTTTTCCCTGCCTACGTCTATACGTTTGGCTTCGCTGCGCACCCCTTCTCACACTACTCAACCAACTTCTTTGGTGTGCTGACCTTTGCCCTGTGCTTTTTGAACCTGAAGAGAAACTCAACAACACTGGCCGTTGTCTGTAGCCTGATCGCGCTATTGGCTTCCATATCCGATCCGTGGTCATTGGCGACCTATTTCCTGCCACTGCTGCTGGTACAGGCCTATTTCGCCTGGAAAGGTAGCCTGCAGAAGAAAATCCCGGTCATTTTCGCCATCAGCTTTATTCTTTCAATGAGCCACGTGGTGCAAAGGCTGTTTGGCTTACCCATTCAGCGTTTTCATCTGATGCCGTTTGATCAGTGGCGAGTTAACACGGAGTGGGCAATCCATATTCTGGGTAAAAGCCTGAATATTCTGTTCGTTGACAGCCCTTACGCATATGTTATTTCGCTGCTGGTATGGGTGGTGCTGTTTGTTTACTCTTTCTTGCTGTGTTTGCGTAAGGGCAAGGAAGCGGTGTTTGTTGCTGGCTTTAGTTTACTGACCATCGCGGCGATCGTCTCTTCTTTCATTATCAGCTATGACTCCCCTGCCGAGATCAGCGCCAGATTCTTTGTTAACGTCGTCTGCTTTGCCATTGCCCTGTCTGCGCTGGGATATGCTTTCTCTAAAAAGTGGCCTGTGATAATTGTCTTCGCGCTGTTTATCGCTTCTTCGCTCTATTCCTACCAGCAAAATAAAACGCCGATTTACGATCAGCAACAGCAAACCTATGATTACATTACCTTCCTTGAGAAAAATAATCTTACCTTTGGTTATGGTGACTACTGGAAGTTGTCGAACAACGTTAACTGGCTTTCTGACGGCAGGATCCACATCAGCCCCGTGCTCTTTGACACCACGAATAACCGGATCCTCTTCGATACGGTACGCCTGCAAACCATGAAGTCATGGTTGACCGACGACTACGTCAGCAAATCTCCCGATCGCCAGTTTGTGGCCATCCCGGCGGTGAAGAGCTCAGAGGCGGATACCCATGCCATCAGCAAACTGGACGCCATACGGCACCAGCTGGGTGAACCCGATGAGATGCTGACCTTCCAGGACATGACGTTCTTCGTTTATCACCACAAGATCCCGCTAATTAAATAGCGATAAAGGTGTTTAAATTCATAGCACTCACACAGCCGGCCACTTGCAATCAAAGTCGTTTTGAGTAGTATTAACCGCACGTGTCGGCACGTAGCGCAGCCTGGTAGCGCACGGTCATGGGGTGTCCGGGGTCGGAGGTTCAAATCCTCTCGTGCCGACCAAATTCTCCTTCAAAGCAGCTAGCCATAGCTGCTTTTTTATTGTCTGCATTTCTGTGACCCTGGCAGAATCCCCCTCTTCTCCAGACTCCAGAGTGTGCAAGCTCCAGCTCATTTTTGAATGAATTAGCAATATAACCACGCTTAATGTGTGATTTTTGCTAGAATATTTAACGGGATTATAAATATAAATATTGAATAATGAGTTAACTAATAAATTTAACCATTACTCTTTATTTCACGGTTATTTTTTGATGTTTAGACCACGTCGTTAGTGGTTACATCTGATTGATTATAAACAAAATCCAAATTACTCTGGTTGAATACGCGAATGATTTACGACTGTTTTTTATATTATGACGAAGATATGCTTTTGTCGTTACGGTTGCATACCCTGTCTGACGTCGTCGACAAGTTTGTTATCGTTGAGTCAACGCACACCTTTACCGGCAAGCCCAAACCGCTAAATTTCGACCGGGATAAATTCGCAGAATTTGCCGATAAAATCATCTATGTTGTTTTTGATCGTCCTCCTCATGCGGATGCCTGGCAAAATGAAGCCGATACGCGTAATGCCATCATGGATGGTCTGAAGCAAGCCCGTCCTGACGATCTGATTCTGATTTCGGACGTTGACGAGATTTTTGATCCGCAGGTCATTCCCACCATTTGTGGCAGCAAGCTTTGCACCACCATTTACCAGAATTTCTATAATTATCAGTTCAATCTTCAGGTATTCAACACCGACGATACGCCTCGTCAGTGCAAGCTGCCCAAAGCCCTGAGCTACAAAAATCTGGTCAACTTCTTTGACGGCCAACCAGAGATGCTGCGTAACGTGAAGCGCTCGGCCATCAGAAAAAATTGGTTCAAATGGCGGTGGTTAAAGTGGAATACCCGGGTTATCCAGCAAGGTGGGTGGCATTTCTCGTGGATTATGACGCCACAACGCATTGCTGAGAAAATGTCGTCTATTTCGCACACCGAATACGATCTGCCGGAATTTAACAACCCGGAACACATTATAAAGGTGATTGCGCAGGCTGAAGATATCTGGGGACGGGACAGAAAGCTGGTTGCCCAACCGTTATCCCACAGCACCTTCCCCCGCCACCTGGTTGATAACCAGCAGGCGTTTAGTCAGTTCCTGAAAGTGTAATACGGCTGATTTAATGAGACTTTCATTTATCAATACGTGGCGAAAGTCTCAATCCGGCACACTGAAACAAAACTGTCACACGATTAACATATGCTGTCGCTACACTTTTATGGCAAAACCAACACCACATACCAGGTGAATAAAATGGCGATAATCAAAGCAAGAAACTTTAAAGATGCAGAAGAGATGCTGCACTCCGGCATCAATAAAGTAGAACTGGCGTATGATATTGATAGTGATGACTTTTTCAGGCTCGCAAGCCACTGGTGCGACCGGGGTGCAAAAATCTCCCGCGGCAACGAACACTTTGTCGTTTCCCTGAAAAACTTCGCTATTCCGTCTAACGAGTAGTCATTTTTGCTATCGTGAATCTAACCTGCTTAAATTACGCTTTATAAGATAAGCAGGTTAGGTATTCGGTGACTCCTCATAGCGCGTTTCCCCTTCTGACAATCCCTTGTCGAATTCCCCTTATTCCTGTTGCCTTGCCTGAATCAAATGGTTTTATTACCGATGTGTGCTTTTGCTCGCCAGCAGATCGGCCAGACACGGTACTGATAAAAGCGGCCTTCGATCTCTCCCGCTTTGATGAGCGGTTATTTGTTGCATGTGATATCCCCAGCCCGACGCATTTAACTAAAGCGGTGCGCAAACGCCGGGCGGAATACCTCGCCAGCCGGGTGGTGGTGCGTAATGCCTTGAGTCGCTTGGGAATTGAGGCGGTCATACTGTCTAATGATGGCAATCGTGCGCCAGTCTGGCCGGCCAGCGTCTCTGGCTCACTGTCGCACAGCCATCAGACGATTGCCGTGCTGCTATCCAGGGCAGAGAATCGACTTCTTTTGGGCGTGGATTGCGAGCATGTCATGCGAACAGATACCGCTGAGCAGATGCAAAGTGTGATTGTAACGCCAGAAGAAAAACAGAAACTGCTTGAGAGTGGGCTGCCCTTCGCCACCGCGCTGACGCTGGCATTCTCTGTCAAAGAGAGCCTGTATAAGGCCCTCTATCCGCTACTCAGACAGGCGATGGATTTCAGGGCCGCAGAGATTACGGCTCTGTATCCGGCAACCGGCCAGGTTCAGCTGCGCCTGACCGAATCATTTGCCTGCGACTTCCCGACTGGCAGAGTCTTTAGCGGTCACGTTGAGCTGCAGGCAGAACAGGTGCTGACCTGGATTATTGATTGACGCAAACTCCCGCCTTTAGCTCACCACATCCGTGCGCTTAACGGCATCCAGCGTCGCCAGTTCACGCTCTGCGCCGGTCAACTCGCTGAGCTGACCTTCACGCATTTCCAGCAGTCGATCCGCGTGCAGGAAATAGTGGTCATCATGGCTGATAGCAAACACGGTTTTGCCCATCTCCTGCAGCCACGGCAGCAACTCCCGGTAGAAAATCCGGCGGAAATGCGGGTCCTGATCGGCGGCCCACTCGTCCAGCAGCAGGATATCGCGCTGCTCAGCGGTCGCCAGCAGCAGCGCCAGGCGCTTGCTTTGCCCTTTAGATAATTTCAGGTTCAGGACTTTGTTGCCTTCCAGCTTAACTTTGTCCTGCATTTGCAGACGCGCCAGCCAGGCCTGAACTTTGGCCGGATCGGCAGCCTGCCCCTGATTGTCGATCAAGCGGTCGAACAGGTGGACATCGGTAAACACCGCCGAGAACAGGCTGCGGTACTTCTCCATATTCGCGCCGTCGATCTCTTCACCATCCAACAGGATCTGACCGGATACCGGGCGATAAAGTCCGGTCAGTAACATTGCCAGCGTCGATTTTCCACTGCCGTTACCGCCAATCAGAAACACCAGCTCGCCGCGCTTCAGGGTCATATTTATCGGCCCAACCTCGAATCCTTGCTCGCCGTAATGGAACACCAGATTACGCAGTTCCAGCGTCTTCCAGTTGCTGGCAGCCTGAGGAACAATAAAGTCGGGATGGTATGCCGTAAGTTGGAAGGTGTTCAGCTTGTCAAAAGCCACCTGAGCCGTCAGCAGCGTCGGCAACGCCCCCACCGCAGAAAGCAGCGGCGTACGCAGAAACAGCAGGGTCAGTGAATAGGTTGCGGCAACGGCGGTGTTTGCCCAGCCGAGGCTGTTGGCCATAAAGAACACCAGCCCAATGGCACCCAGCATCATAATGTTCGACCAGTTTACCGCACTCAAATGGAAGGTATCGGCACGCACAATATGATGGCGATAATTACGGGCATCTTCCTGATAGACCGTTTCATAAATCAGCTGGGCACGCTGACGGTTTAACGCCAGCTCTTTGCGCCCTTCTATAATGGTCTGGAAATCCGTGTAGAGGTCATCCTCAATATCTCGAAGTTTGGCCATGTGGCGGTACACTTTCGACACCAGTAGCCAGCCGCCAATAATGGTGATAGCAACCCACACCGCGGTGACAAACAGCATTTGTGGCGAGAGCCAGGCGAGGTAAGCCGCCGATCCGATGGTCAGGATGATCCCCTGGATCAGCTCAGGCAGACGGACAAAGGCGATGGTGATGGCCCGCACATCGCTGGTCAACCCGGCTAACAGCTGTGCGCTGCCGATCTGCTCGATGCGTTCAACCTGGGTATCCAGAATACGTTTGATAAATTCGCCGCGCAGGCGGTAGACGAAATGGTGTCCCAGCACGGTTAATGCCAGCTGCGAGGCCAGCGTAACGGCCATCAGCAGCAGAAGCAGCCCCAGAAATTCTGGCAATATCAGCAGAGAAGAGTTCAGAGCGACGATCAGCTCTTTATTAATAAAGGCGATCAGTCCAATCCCTAGCGCGGCACTGAGCAGGCTGAGAGCAATAACCAAAATAAACGGCCAGCGATACTGCCGGTAAACAACGCGTAGCAACTCCATGACACCATCCAGCTAACAATTAGGCAGTGTGCAGTTTAATGAGTCGCCAGACGATATCAATAATAATTCTCATCTGACGGCGCAGCGTCTAACGAAAAGCGCGCCTGAAGGTGAGATTGAAGCGAAAAGCGCCTGTTAAGGGGTGTATTCCGGGTTTCAGCGGCAATATGCCATGAAAACGCAGACGTGAAGGACCGCCCCACACCACGATATCGCCATGCTCCAGCAAAACCCGTTGCGTGGCGTCGCCACGATCGAAGCCACCAAACTGAAACACCGCGGGCAACCCCAGCGAGACCGAGACAATCGGCTGCTTTAAGTCCTGCTCATCTTTATCCTGATGCAGGGTTAATTTTGCCCCCGGCTCGTAGCGGTTGATCAGGCAGGCATCGGGATTAAACTGTGCGAAACCCGCCTCGTCAGCGCACTCTTTTGCCAGCTGGCGAAAACGATCCGGCATCGCCGGCCAGCGGAGGCCGCTGGCATTATCGCGCTCGCTGTACTGATAGCCGCGTGAATCGGTTGACCAGCCAAAATCGCCACAGTTGGTCATCGCCACCGACATGCGGTGTCCACCTGGCGTAATCCGGTGGTGAAACGGATTGCGGGCAGAAACCTCTTCGACTAACCGCATCAGTTCGCCGGCGTCCTCTCTGGCCCGTCGGCGCAGGATCACCGCGCCCTCTGCCAGAGGTTCGGCCCACGGTGCGTCTTCACTAAACAAATCCAGCATGTTGATTCCTCAGGCCTGTCGCCCTACGGTTGCACGATAAACGCCTTAAACTGTGGTGACATCCAGCTACTGAAACCCTCGCCCTGCTTCTCAATCAGATAAACCGCCAGATTTTCACGCAGCGCCAGCGCTTTGGCCTTCTCTTCGCCCAATACCATCAGTCCGGTATCCCAGCCATCGGCCTCAAGCGCGGTGGTGGCAATAACCGTAGCAGAAACCAGCTTGTGCTGGATCGGCCGGCCGGTGACGGGATCGATCACATGTGAGATGCGTTTGCCATTCAGCTCGTAATAGTTACGGTAGCTGCCGGAGGTGCTGATGCCATGCCCCTGCAGATCGACCACCGCCTGCACCGCATTTTCGCGATCGGTCGGCTTCTGAATAGCCACTTTCCACGGCTGGCCCTGAGCATTTTTTCCCCGGGTCAGCACGGCGCCGCCCACGGAAACAAGGTAGCTGTTAATGCCCTCTTTCTCCATCAGTCTGGCCAGATGATCGGTGGCAAAACCTTCCCCTACGGTCGAGAGATCAACATACAGGCCGGGCAAATCCTTTTGCAGATAAGCGCCTTCCGCTTTTTGGATCACCCGTAAATGCTGCAATCCCGTCAGCGCTTTTGCCGCATCGATCTGCGCCTGAGTCGGCTCTTTTACCGGTTGTTTATCCGGCCCGAATCCCCACAGATTGACCAGCGGCCCCACGGTGATGTCCATCGCGCCGGCGGTTTTCCGCCCAATGCGCAGGGAAAGGCTGACGATATCCGCCATGTTTTCGCTAACTGGTTGTGGATCGCTAGCGCGGTACTGATTGAATCGCGACAGAACGGAGTCATTTTTCCAGGTTGAGAGCTGGCGATCGTCCTCGTCTAACTGCTGCTGAACCGCTTTTTGCAGGCTCGCTTTACGTTCTGGCGCCACGCCAGCGAGGCTAATTCGCCAGAATGTTCCCATTGTGCTTCCTTCCAGCACCATCGCCGAATTGTCGCGACTCTGGTTATGATCGTCACAGCCCGAAAGCAGGATAAATGCTGTCAGACCAGTACAATACAGCCAATTCTTCTTCATATAACTCACAACACCTGTATTAAATATTGGACCGAAAAATGAGCAAAACGGCCTCTACTACGCTGAAAACTCACTTGATCTTGTGTGAAATGCTCACCAGGATAGGCGATGTACGCAGGCTATAAACGTCTGCCATTTAATGATTTCAAAGGAGATATTATGATTTATTACGCACTCCTTGCCGTATGTCTGGGGCTGATTATCTTTTCAGGCTACAAGCATTACAAGCAGACGCACGTCAAACAGCTCAATCGTCCACGTCACCGTCATCAGCGCGCAAGCCATTAAGAGAGTAAAAGAAGGGATGAAGCGGAATACGAGAGATGGTAAACGAGGGAGCGCAGAGGTCTGCGCTCCCCAAACAACTTAGAACTGGTAAACCAGACCCAGTGCCACGACGTCATCGGTGTTGATGCCGGCTGCGTCGGTGAAGTTGTTGTCATCCAGCAGGTTGATTTGGTAATCAACATAGGTAGACATGTTTTTGTTGAAGTAGTAAGTCGCGCCCACATCAACATATTTTTTCAGGTTCTGAGAACCGTAACCTTCGATGTCGCTGCCGCGAGAGCTAACGAACGCCAGGGAAGGACGCAGACCGAAGTCAAACTGGTACTGAGCAACCAGTTCCCAGTTGTCCGCGGTGTTGGCATAACCGTAGGCATCAGAACCGCTTGAACCGAAGCGGGTTGCGTTCAAAGAACGGGTGTACATCGCTGCCAGGTAGATGTTATTCGCATCATATTTCAGGCCGCCGGTATAAGCCGTAGCTTTATCACCACGACCCAGAATGTCCTGAGTTGCTGCGCTGCCACCATTCTGCTCATTGGTACGGTCAGAGCTGAACATTGCCGCACCGATACCAAAGCCTTCGCCCAGGTCGTAAGTGGTTGACAGGCCATAACCATCGCCATTTCCGCCCAGTACGTCACGACCTGTCGCAGATTCGGTATTGCTGTCATTTTTGCCCTGGTACTGAACGGCAAAGTTCCAGCCATCGACCAGACCAAAGAAGTTGTTGTTACGGTAAGTCGCCAGGCCGTTAGAACGCTGGAACATAAAGTTGTCCGCGCCATAGGTGTCACCACCGAACTCTGGCAGGACGTCAGTCCATGCGCCGATGTCATAGGCTACGCCGTAGTTACGTCCGTAGTCGAAGGATCCGGCATCGCCGAACTTCACACCTGCAAAGCCAACACGGGTAAAGCTGTTTGCTGTCCCTTCAGACTCAGCTGTGTTCAGCGCTGCCTGATACTCCCACTGGCCGTAACCGGTCAGCTGATCGCTGATTTGGGTTTCGCCTTTAAAACCGAAGCGAACATAAGACTGATCGCCATCAGAACCGTCGTCATCAGAAAAATAGTGCAGGCCGTCTACTTTACCGAAGAGGTCAAGTTTATTGCCGTCTTTATTGTAGATTTCAGCCGCGCCCGCTGAACCGGCGATCAGCATCGCTGGGACCATCAGGGAAAGAACTCGAAGTTTCATTTTAATACCCTCTAGTTATGTGCCTTATTATGCCACTGCTTGCTGAACGTCGAATTTTCAGCCGGCAACCTCATACTAGGGCGCGGTGCGTAATAATCTATAAAGAAAATGATACTAAATTTCCGAAACTGTTTCAGAGTACAAAGTATATATTTCAAAATGTAATTTTAGGGGAACTTTCATACAGCACGTATCGATAAAAAATATAGCATTTATCATCAAAATTTAGGTGATATGTTGTTTTTCATCAAGTTATGTAAGGTTAGCTTGCTAAGCACTGAATGATAAAAATTTTCAACCATCAGGGAATATAATGACCTCGCTATCATCATTTTATTTCAGTATTACCTTCATTCACCCCGAATGAGATTGTTTTACCCTATTTCCCGCCGAGCTTGATGCTCGGCATTTTTTTATTCTTTTTTCAGCAAACCGTCAATTTAAGTAAAGATAATTACGGTGAAACAATAACCATATTCTCCCTGCCTGTTTTTTCCGCAAATAAGCACAAATAATCAAAAAAAAAGCCACCGATAAAAATGTTAATTATTCCGTGGAAATAACCCTCATCAACTATTCAGTGGCGTTAATTTCTAGCGTTCCCTCATCGATTCTTTAACTTTATTCAGCGGCTTAATCAGATAATCCATAACCGATTTTTGACCCGTTTTAATTTCAACATTTGCCACCATGCCGGGAACAATGGGGAATTTCCGCCCGGCTTTGTTGGTTAACTCCGCTTTTTGCGTACGAACGTAAACCCGGTAGTAGTACTGATCGCGCTTCACCTCATCCTGAATGGTATCTGGCGAGACGGTTTCCACTTCGCCCGGCAGATCGCCATAGATAGACGAGTCATAGGCGGTGACCTTCACCGTGGCCGGCAAGCCGGGGCGGATGTAGGCGATATCACGCGGGTTGATGCGGGTTTCAATCAGCAGCTGATCCTCCAGCGGCACGATTTCCATCAGCTTGCCGCCCGGCTGCAACACGCCACCGACGGTGGTCACCTGAATGTCTTTTACGATCCCGCGCACCGGTGAATAGAGCGTCGCACGGGTGAGCTGATCCTCTTTACCGGTCACCACCTGCAGCTGAGCATCCAGGTCGGCGTTGTTTTTGACCTGCTCTTCCCTCGCCCGCACCGCGTAGTCATTTTTGGCTTCATCGATTTTGCCCTGCAGATCGCTGACCTGGCGGCGAAGACGAATAACTTCCACCTCACCCGCCGCCCCTTTTGCCACCAGCGGTGCGGTCATCCTCAGTTCGTCCTGCACCAGTTTTTTCGCATCTTCCAGGTTTTTAACGGTTTCCGACAGGTTACGGCGACGGGATTGATACAACTGGGTTTCCCGCGCGACCAGCTCCGGTTCTTTCAGCGTCTCGGCACTGAAGGCCAGCGGCGCACCGGTCAGCTCAGCCTGTAAACGCTCTGCGGAAGCACGCAGCGTTCGGGCTTTGGAGGCAGCCTCACCGAAGTTCGACTGGAAGCGGGTAGGATCGAGTTTTGCCAGCACCTCGCCCTTCTCTACAATATCCCCTTCATGCACGTTGAGCTGGTCGACGATACCGCCGTCCAGACTCTCAATCACCTGGGCGCGGCTTAACGGCGTCACTTTACCGGTGCCGACGGTGACCTCATCGAGAATGGCAAAATGGGCCCAGACAAAGAAAATCACCAACGCGGCGGTACATAGCCAGATGATGGCGGAGGTTTTGCGCTCGTTCTGCTTCATACCGCGGTCGACCATAATCAGGCTCATGCTGCATCTCCCCGCGCCACGTTCTGTTTCGCCGTTTGCGCGGCGGCGTTGCGAATGATCTCATCGCGCGCACCGTCAGCAATAATGCGGCCGTTATCCATCACCACTATCCGGTCCACCAGCTTGAGTAACGCCGGTCGGTGCGTCACCAGCACCAGCGTGCGGCCAGAGAGCCAGCCCTGCATCTGACGGATCACATGGTCTTCAAGCTGCTCATCCATTGAGGCCGTCGGCTCGTCCATCAGCACCACCTGCGGCTGGCGCAGGATCATCCGGCTCAGCATCACCATCTGCCGCTGACCACCGGACAATCCCCGGCCGCCTTCATTGATTACCCGATCGAGGCTGGCGGCATCCTGCTGCACCAGGCTCAGCGCGCCGCTGATCCGCAGTGCCTGCAGCATCTCCTGTTCGCTGGCATGAGGATTGCCCAGCATCAGGTTTTGCCGCAGCGTGCCAAAGAACAGGCGGGAATCCTGCGACAGCCAACCCAGCTGGCGGCGCAGGTCGACGGGATCGATATGGCGAATATCCACGCCATCGACCACCACTTTTCCCTGAGTGGCCATCGACTGTCCGGCCAACAGCCGCAGCAGAGTGGATTTGCCCGCGCCCACCTTGCCAAGAATGGCGATACGCTCGCCGGGTTTGATTTGCAGCTGCCCGATGTTGAGCACGTTTTTCGCGTTTTCTTCATCGTAGCTGTACTGAACGCCCTTCAATTCATACTGGCCGGTCAGGGTTGGGCAGTGGGCCATTTCCCCTTCATCCACCTGATCGAGCGGCTTTTTCAGCAGTTCATCCAGTCCGGTCATCGCGCTTTTGGCATGTTGCCAGCGGGAGAACACCATCGTCAGCTGCATCAGCGGCGCAATGGTTCTTGATGACAGCATGCTGCTGGCGACCAGCGTACCGGTGGTAATATCGCCATTCAGAACCAGATAAACCCCGAACACCAGCATGCTGGCATAGGTTAACTGCTGGACAGTGGAAGCCCAGCCGGTCAGCCGCGCGCCCCACAGGCGTTGCTGCATGCCCACCGCCGCACTGACTTCATGGGTCTGTTCCCACTGGCGCTGAAAGTAAGGTTCGGCCTGCAGGGATTTGATGTCTTCAATCCCTTCGATGGTTTCCACCAGCACCGCATTGCGCAGCGCGCCTTCGCGCAGCCCTTCTTTCGCCAGTTTCGCCATCGGGATCTGCACCAGCAAACCCGGAATAACAATCAGCGGGATTGCCAGCAGCGGCACAATCACCAGCGGGCCACCGATAAAGGCCATGATAAACAGGAACAGGATCACGAAAGGCATGTCCGCTGCCGCGCCGACCGTGGTGGAGGTCAGCAGTTCGCGCACCTGATCGATTTCGCGCAGTTGCGAAATAAAAGAACCGGTTGATTTCGGCCGGGCCTCATTGCGGATATTCATCGCCCGGGCGAACAGCATGGAAGAGACTTTCAGGTCAATGCGCTTACCCATCAGGTCGGATACCTGGGTACGCATCAGGCGGATCAGATATTCAAACCCCGCCGCAATCAGCACCCCGGTAAACAGCACCCACAGCGTCGGTTCTGACTGCGCCGGGATCACCCGGTCGTAGATCTGCATCGAGAACAGGATCCCCGCGAGCGCCAGCACGTTACCCACCACCGACGCCAGCGAGATTTCGGCGATCTTGCGACCCATGCCGCGGAAGTTTTCCCAGAACCAGTGCTTTTTATACGGCTTAACGAATTCATCGATGCGCGCATCACGCCCACGCGCCGCGACGCCGACAATCCCGACCTGCTCCTGACTTTGCGCCAGCAATAGCGCAAGCTCGCTTTCGCGCACCACATCGCCACCGTCGCTCAGCCAGTAACGCGCTTTGCCTTCCGCATCAATGGTTTCGACCACCACCACGTTGCCATTTTCCATGATCAAAATGACCGGCGTCACTTCCTGCCGCCAGCGGATTTTGTCGCGCGGCATCATGGTCATATGCAGCCCCAACAGGCCAGCCAGTCTTTCCAGCTGCTGGGCTGGGGTCAAATGCTCAAACCAGCGCATCTGCTGACGTAAGGTGGAGCCGTCCGCAGGTTTGCCAAAACGCGCGGCGACACGCAGCATGGCGTCAATCCAGTTCTCAGTGCTTGCGGTTTGTTTGTTCATAGTACTGCCTTAAAAGTTGCGTGTGCTTCAAGCGTCACAGTGACGGCAAGGTTTGCCCACTGGTGGCTTCGCGATCAATCCCCATAATGTCCAGCAGATTGTCGACCGCTGCGGCATAACGAACCGTGGCATCCCAGCCATCATAAAGTGCCATCAGGCGACTGCTGTCGGCCTGGAATACATCCTGCTCCACGCTCAGCAGGTCGTTGAGGCTGCGCTTGTTCAGCTTGTACTCATCGGCATACACCGCGCGGGTGTGATCGGCGCTGCTTAACTGGGCCTCTCCGGCGGTTTGCCGTTGCTGGGCACCGATCATGTCGGCATAGGCCGTGGAGGCATGCTGATTGATATCCAGTTTCGATTGCTGAATCGCGGCCTCGGCCGCTTCCCGGTCACCTTCTGCGGCGCGGGTTTTGGCATTGACCAGTCCGCCCTGATAGAGCGGAGCCTCAACCTGCAGCTGCAACTCATCGTCCCAGTAGGATCGGCTGCTGTTTTCATAGCGGGTTCGGCCGGCCTGCACTTTGATGGTTGGCCAGTGGTTAGAAGAGGCCTGACGGACGCGCTCCATCGCCGCTTCCTGTTTGGCCTGCGCACTGCGTACCGCGGCGCTTTTTTCGTAGGCGATTTTGTCGAGGGTGATTTGCTGATTGAGCAACGACTGCGGCAGCTCCGGTAAATCGTTGGAGACCACGCCGGTCAGCACCGTGAGCTGCGCCTGCGCCGAGCGTTCCTGAGCACGGTACTGCTCGAGCGTGGCGTGCATGCCCGCAATGCGGGTTTCGGCCTGCAATACGTCTGATTGAGAACTCAGCCCGGCGTCAGCACGCAGTTTGGCAATGTCTTTAACGTGTTCTAGCGAGGCGACGTTATTGCGCGAGGCGTCCACCAGCGCCTTGTAGCGCTTGACCTCCAGATAGGCTTGCAGCGTGTCCTGCGCCACGGTGGTCATGGTGTCATAAAGGTCGTAGCGGTAAGCATCGGAAAGTTTATGCTGCTCGTCGATGGCACCACCGGTGCGGCCAAAATCATACAGCAACTGGCTCAGCGTGATGCCGCCGGAACCATTATTGTTCAGGCTTCCGGACGAATCGGTCTGCTGTGACCGCCCGCCGGTGGCTGAGAGGGAAATTTGCGGATACCACGCACTTTCCGCGGCATCGAGATCGGCTTCGCCAACGTGGATTTGCGCCGCCGCTTCGGAAATTTTGGGATTACGGGCAAAGGCGCGAAGGATGGCATCGCGCAGTGTTAAGGTGGCGATTTGCTCCTCGGTCGGTGCCGCACGCCAGTTGAATTGAGCTTTCGGCTCTTTTGCTGCCAGCGCAGCCTGTCCCATTGAAGCGCAGAGTGCGCCGATACAGAGTGACAGCCACACTTTCTTCAATTTACTGCCTGTATACACCATCGAAATTCCCTTGTGCACCGGATATTAGGTAAAGGCATGCGGTCGAAAGATAAAGCAGCGCTTTATTTTTCCAGAAGCATAAGCTAGCCAGCGCCGAAGAGGGAGCTGAGCCTGACCCGGTGTCGGACGGATTAAAGCGCAACCCGCCACAAGAGAAATGGTTAGAACAGCAGCCATGACATCTTGCATAAATAAGAGGGAACCCCCTCTAAATGGGAAGATCGCCGTTAAAGGCGATCTTCTTATATTAGTATTATTGGTCTTTCTTTACGCAACATTAACACATTGCGTTGACAGTCTTATTTTATAAGAACCTTTTGCAAAAGCCAGTAACTGTTAACCTCCTCTTAACCTTAGACGCCCTGCACGAGAATTTCCTCTCTCGTGCAGGGAAAGTCTTTATCAGACCACGTGAACCTGCAGATTGTGCTGTACCAGCACATCGCCAAGCGTGTTCGCCGAAGAGAGCGCCGAGTTGTGATAAACGTCAAACGTTTGTCCATCAACGGTCCGCTGCCCTGAGGTTGCCCATACGCCGCCATCGCCGTTGGCGAGAGTCACCTGGTCACCGGTGGTCCCTTTAATCACCAGGTCGTTGGTCTGACTGTCGGTGATATTCAGGGCTTCGTTGAGATCCAACTTCACGCTGTTGGTGCCGGCTTTACCGAGGTCAATCACCTCAATGTGCTCAACTTTCAGCCCCAGTGAGGTGAGGTCGAGGGTCATGTGCTCACCGTTCAGTACCAGCGTATCGGTACCTGCCCCGCCGTCGATATGGGTAAAGTTCAGCGAGTTCACGGTTACCGTGTCATTGCCCGCACTACCGGTGACCGACGCCCCTTCCACCGTATGACCATCCGCCAGGGTGATTACCACGCCGCCAATGGTGTAAGCACTGCTGTCTGCCACTGCCGCCGTGTCGGTCGCCGTCGCTGCGGTGGCCGTTGCATCATGCGTGGTGGTGCTGGTATCGGTACTGCTGGTATCACTGCCGGTCACCAGAGTGGAATCTACCGTCGCGGCATGCGTCACCGCGGTGGTACTGGTGTCCGTGGTGGAGTGCGTTGACGCCGCGGCAGCCGAGGTATCGTCGGCAACTACCGCCATCAGCACCGAGGCGGTGGCGGCAGAGGAGGTGCTGACAGGCAACAGCGAACCCAACAGCAAGGTGTTGCTGGTTGATGCCGGGTTACCGGCCGCATCCACCGCCGTCACGGTAACAATGCTGCTCAGACTCAGCGCCGTCAGCACGCCGCCGGTGAACTTCACGCTGTAGCGACCCAGCGCATCGGTAGTGGCCTGCAGAGTGGTGCCGTTCAGCGTGACGTTCAGTCGGGTGCCCTGCGCCAGGTTCAGCGTGCCGCCCGATACGGTCAGACCGGTCAGCAACACGCTGACCAGGCTGAGGATTGGGTCGACGCCAATCGCTGGCAGGTTATGGGTTACCGCGGTAAAGGCATCGCTGGCCGTCGAGGTATTGCCCACCGCATCGGTAAGCGTGACCGTCACGTTGGTCGAGCCATCCGCGATGTTTTTCAGCGCCGCGGAAGGCACGGTGACGCTCCAGGTGCCGTTGGCCAGCACCGTGGTGGTATACACATTCCCCGCCACGTTTACCGAGACCAAACTTCCTACCGCATTGGTCGAGGTGCCGCTGATGGTCTCGGCGACATTGGCTTCGCTGAGATTCAGATAGTGGTCGCCGCCAAACACGCTGCTGTTGGTGATCGCCACGGTTGGCAGCGTGTGGGTGCCCACCAGTACCGTGGTGGCTCCGCTACCGGCATTACCAGCGGCGTTGGTCAGGGTGGCGGTAACCGAATCCGTGCCGTCCGGCAGGGCAGCCAGCGTAGCGGCCGGGACCGACACGCTCCATGCCCCATTAGCACCCACGGTGGTGGTCAGCGTAGCCGTGCCGACTCTCACCGTGATCACCGAACCTTCGGCATTGGTTGAGGTACCGGAAATGGTCTGCGCACTGAGGGCATCCGTCGCGTTCAGCAAGCCATCACCAAAGACGCTGGAGATCGTTACCGTTGGCGGCGTCTGCGCAATCACGCTTAACGGGCCGGTATTGCTTGCCTGGTTGCCATAGGCATCGGTGGCGGTCGCCGTAGCCGTCAGGGTGCCGTTGGCTAACGCGGTAAGGTCGGCTTTCGGTACGCTGATGCTCCAGCTGCCGCCGCTTCCCACGGTGGTGGTGTAAGTTTTACCACTCAGCGACACGCTGACCGTGGTACCCGTCGTCAGGTTGGTTGAAGACCCGCTGATGGTTTGCGCCGCGTTCAAATCGCTGGCACTCAGCACACCATCCCCAAACACCGTGTTGAGGGTCAAGGTTGGCGTGCTGTGAATGCCGACTTTCAGACCCGCGCTGGTACTGGCCACGTTACCCACCGCATCCGCGACCGAGACGCCGACCGTCAGGTTGCCGTCCAGTAAGGTGCCGAGGATGTTTGGTGCAACCTGCGCGCTGAATACCCCACCCTGACCCACGGTTGCGGTCACGGTAGAGCTGCCCAGATTAATGGTCACGGTTGAACCGACGGCGACGCCGTTACCGACCGTACCGCTGATGGTTTGCGTCACCAGCGACTCCAGCAGGCTAAGCACGCCATCACCAAACAGCGGATTCAGGGTGATGGTTGGCACCTGCAGCCCAACCAGCGCGCTGGCTGACGTCGAGGTGGTATTACCTGCGCTGTCGGTGACGCTGACCCCAACGGAGAGATTACCGTCGGTGAGTCCCTGCAGAAGGGTCGGCGTCAGCGCCAGACTGAAGGCGCCGTTGGCTGCGGTGGTGGTGACAAACTGGGTGCCGCCGATGGTGACCACCACGCGGGAACCTGCATCCGCGCCGGTGATAGTGCCGCCAATGGTCTGGCCCAGTACCGCATCTGCCAGGTTCAGCAGACCATCACCGAACAATGGATTGATGGTGATTGAAGGCGCGGTCAGTTTGACCACCGCTCCGGCGGATACGACTTGCGAAGTGTTCCCCGCCGGATCGGTCACCGATGCGGTAACGGTCAGATTACCACTGGTCAGGGTGCTCAACAGTGCCGGCGTGATGGTGGCAGTGAACGCACCGTTGCTGCCGACGGTGGCATCAACCGTGGTATTACCGACCGTCACATGGACGATAGATCCCGCCACGGCATTGTTAACCGTGCCGCTGATGGTCTGATTGGTCAGCGCATCAGCAATGTTCAGGATGCCATCGCCAAAGATCGATCCGATCGACACGGTTGGCGTGGCGGTAAAGATGCCGACGTTAACCGATGTTGAGCTGGTGTTCCCCGCCGGGTCGACAACTTTAACCCCCAGCGCCAGCGTGCCATCGGTCAGCGCGGCCAGATCCAGTGGTGGAATGTTGACGCTCCAGCGACCCAACGCATTCACCGTTGACTGGTAGGACTTGGTGCCCAGCGTGACGGTGACTGTTGAACCGGTAGCCGCCGTGACGGTGCCACCCACGGTTTGGGTTAAGGCAGCCTCGGCGATATTCAGCAGGCCATCGCCGCCAAACAGCGTATCCAGCGCGCCGATAACCGGTGCGGTAAGGATTGTGGTGACGGTTTCGCCGATGGTTCTGCTGTTACCAGCCGCATCGGTCAGCACCAGTTGCAGTTCCGTACTGCCAGGCTGCAGCGCACCCAACAGGCTCGGCGGTACTACCAGCGCAAAGTTGCCGTCCTGGCCGACGTTGGCGGTCAACGTGGTGCCGCCCAGCGTTAAGGATACCGTCGCACCGACGCCAGCGGAGGTTGCCACACCGGTAATGGTCTGGGCTACGGCCGTGTCGGTTGCATTGAGGAAGCCGTCACCAAACAGCGAGTCGACCACCAGATTCAGCGCGCTGTTCACCACTTTATTAATGGTGACCGTGGCATCGGTCTGGTTACCGGCGGCATCGTCGACACGCAGGCCAAACACCAGCGTGCCGTCGGTCAGGCTACCCAGCACTTCCGGCGTAAGTTGAATGCTGAAGGTACCGTTAGGCTGCACGATTGCGGTCGCAATCGGTGCACCGTCGCCGAGATACAGACCAATGGTCTGGCCTTCGGCCCCGGATGCGGTACCGGTCAGCAACTGCGTGGCGAGGATATCGGTGGCGTTCAACAGGTTATCGCCCAGCAGCGCATCCACCTGAATCAGCGGTGCGCCGGTGTCCACGGTGAAGGTATCCGTAGCAGTCGTGACGTTACCCGCCGCATCGCTCAGGGTGGCGGTAATGGTATGACCGGTCTGCGTGAGGGCCTGTAGGTCACCTGAAGGCACGCTGGTGCTCCAGCTGCCGTTTGCCTGCACAATCGCGGTATAGGTTTTGCCTTCCAGCGTCACGGTGACCGCTCTGCCCGCCTCGGAGGTGGATGCGGTGCCGCTGATGGTCTGCGAAAACGCGGCTTCACTGCCATTTAACACGTTATCGCCAGCAAATGCCGCGATGGTCAGCGTTGGCGCTACGCGGTCGACGAGGATCTGCTCGTTAGCCGTAAACGTGCCTGCACCCGCCGTGATCAATTGGGCCTGAACAGTGTGGGTCCCGTCGGCCAGGTTCGCTGGCAGGTTCGGGATAGTCACCGACCAGGTGCCTGCGGCGGTCGCTACCGGATAGGTGCCGACCGGCACACCATCTACCGTGACGGTAATGGTTCCCGCGCCCGTTAAGGCTGGCAGATTAGCAAAGGTGCCGCCGATCGTCAGCGTGTCACCATCGGTGGCGTTCACGATATTGTCAGTCGACACCGGTGCCAGGGTTAACAGCGGCGTTGCCGGCAGCGTCAGGTCTACGGTGACGTTGGCACTGGCGGTGCCGATATTGCCTGCCGCATCGGCTACCGACACCCCGATGGTGCCGGTGCCGCTGGTGCCAAGCTGTGCAATCGCCGCTGGCGTAACGTTGACTGACCAGCTTCCATCAGCCTGCACCATGCCGGTCAGCGTGGAGGTACCGATGGTGACCGTTACCAGCTGTCCCGCGCTGGCACCGACGGTGGTTCCGCTCAGCGTCTGCGCAGACAGGCTTTCGACATAGGTCAGCGTATTGTCGCCGGTAAACGGCGTAATGGTGACGGTCGGTGCCTGGGTATCCACCGTGAAGCTGCCCGCCACGGTGGTGGCATTGCCGGCACTGTCGGTGGCCACCACCGTGACCGCCTGCGTACCCTGTGCCAGCGCGCCCAACGCGGCCGCGTCGAGATCCACCGTCCAGACACCGTTGGTGCCGGCGGTAACGTCATAGTTATTGCCACCAACGGTGACCCTCACCGCCTGGTTAGCGCCCGCCGTACCGGTCAGCGCCGCACCGGCTGTGGCTTCCGCCAGATTGAGGAAGCTGTCGACAAACGGCGTTGCCAGCGTGGCCACCGGAGCAGTCAATGCAGCGGTAAAGTCGAGGGTTTCCGTGGTGCTGTTGCCCGCCGGATCGGTGACCGTCACGTTGACGGTGTGCGTCCCTGCGGTCAGGCCACTCAATGTGCCCGCTGGCAACGCCACCGACCAGTTACCGTCAGCATCGACGGTGCCGGTATAGGTGACGCCCGCCACGTCGATCCTCAGCTGTACGCCCTGGTTGGCCCCGGTAGCACCGGTGGTGCCGGTCAGCGTTAACGCGCCGGCCGCTTCAGCGATGTTCAGGACGCCATCGCCAAACAGGGTATTGATGGTGGGATCTGGCAGGGTCAGTGCAGCGGTAAAGTCCAGCGACGCGGTGTCGGTGTTACCCGCGCTGTCGGTAGCGGTGACGCTGACGGTATGGGTGCCGTTGGCCAACGCACCCAGCTGCGCAGGCGTCAGGCTCAGCGACCAGTTGCCGCCCGCATCGACGGTCGCCGCAACCGGGTTACCATTGTTGAAGCCGCTGATGGTGACATTCACCGTCTGGCCCGCACCGAGTTTACCGGTGGATCCACTGATGGCCTGCGCCAGGGCGGCTTCGCTGATATTCAGCTGGCCATCGCCAAACGGCAGGTTGATCGACACGTCAGGCAGATCGTTAATCGCCACCAGCAAGGCACCGCTGGTCGTTCCAACGTTGCCTACGCTGTCGGTGACGGTAACCGTAATTGGCCAGTTGCCATCCGGCAGCGTGGTCAATACGTTGGCCGGTAATGCCAGACTCCATTGCCCGGTCGCCGTATCCACCGTCGCGGTATAGGCCGCGCCATTAATATTGACGCTCACCGTTTGCGCACCGGTGATGCCGGTGACGCCCGTCAGCGCACCGCCTGCCGCCGCTTCCGTGGCATTCAGGACGCCATCGACAAACGGCTGCACCAGCGTGGGTGCCGGCAGTCCGGTGATGATGGCGGTGAAGTCCAGCGAGTCGCTACTGCTGTTACCCGCGCGATCGGTGACCACCACGTCAATGGTATGCGTGCCGTTGCCCAAATCCGCCGCCATTGATGGCGTCAGCGTGGCGCTCCAGTTGCCGTTAGCATCGACGGTTGCGGTGACGACATTATTATCAATCCGTAATTCGACCGTTTGGCCCGCACCGACAATGCCGGTGGTGCCACTGATAATTTGATCGACACCAGCTTCAGCGGCATTCAGTGCGCCATCGACAAACGGAACCGCAATATCGGCGACCGGCAGCGTATTGACCAGCACTTCAACACTGCCGTTGACGCTGGCCGGGTTGCCCGCCGCGTCCGTTGCGGTGACGGAAACCTGCAGGGTTCCATCCGCGAGGCCGCTGAGCGCTCCGGCCGGGATGTTCGCCGACCAGAGGCCGTCAGCCTGAACGGAGCCCGCGAAGGTCAGGTTACCAATGGTCACCTGAACCGCCGTGCCGACATCCAGGTTAGTGGCGGTACCGGTCAGGATCTGTGCCGCCGTGACTTCGGCTGCATTGAGCAGTCCATCCACAAACGGCGTCGCCAGCGTCAGCACCGGCAGCGTATTGATCGCCACGCCCAGATCCAGCAGATCCGTGGTGGTATTGCCGGCGGTATCGGTGACCGAAACACCGACCTGCGCGGTGCCATCCGGCAGCAGCAGCAAATCACCGGCCGGGATAGTCAGGCTCCAGGTGCCGTTATCCGTCACCGTGGTGGTGTAGGTTTTATTGTTCAGCGTCACGTCAATGGTCAGCCCCGCTTCGGACGTACCGCCCACCAACAATCCTGCGACCGCTTCAGCCAGATTCAGGATCTGATCCGTTCCGGCACCTAAGGTGACATCGAGGATCGGTGGATTAGTATCGACGGTGAAGTTTTCGCTGCTGGTGGCAGGGTTGCCCGCCACGTCATTGCCGCTGGCCGTCACGCTGTTGCTGCCCTGATTCAGCGCCTGAACATCCGCCGCCGGAACGGTTGCCGTCCAGTTGCCGTCCGCATCCACCGTGGCAGTGTAGGTTTTGCTGTTGAGGGTAACGGTGATGTTATCCCCGGCGGCAATATGCTGGCTGGTCCCGGTGATCTGCACATCACTTCGGGATTCATTGAAGTTGATCACATCATCGCTGGTCACCGGATTAATGGCGATCACCGGCAGATCGGCTGCCTGAGCAATCACCGTCACCTGATGCGTTGAGCTGGCCGGATTGCCGGAGGTATCCGTTACCGAGACACTGATGGTCTGCGCACCGTCCGTTAGCGCGCCAACGTTGGCGGCCGGCACGCTGGTGGTCCATGTGCCGTCTGCCAGCACCGTGGCGGTATAGGTGACGTTGTTCAGGGTAATGGTGACCGTCTGTCCTTCCGCCACGTTAGTGGTGGTTCCCGCGATGGTCAGCGGCTGTCCGGCTTCGGCCTGATTAATGTAGTCATCGCCGGAGACGATGCCCACGGTAATGGTTGGCTGGTTAGCCGGAGACGCATCCACCGTCACCGTCAGATTCTGCACGGTGCTGTTCCCGGCGCTGTCGGTCAGCGTGGCGGTGACCGGATAGGTGCCATCGGCCAGGGTTTGCGTCACGCTGGAAGGCAGATCCAGCTTCCAGGTGCCATCACTTTGCACCGTTTGCTGATACGTCTGGCCATTAAAGGTAATGGTCACCTGCTGACCCGCTTCGCTCACGGACGCGGTACCGCTGATGGAGACCGGCTGCAGGATCTCAGCCGCATTGATGATGTTGTCGCCGGCAACCGGCGTCAGTGCCAGCGTTGGCGCAACCAGATCGACGGTAATGGTGGTGTCGATCGTACCGGTATTGCCCTGCGCATCGGCGGCGGTCACGGTGATGGTCTGGATCCCTTCGCCCAGGCCCTGCAAGGTCGCCGTGCTGAGCGGCAGGGTCCAGTTGCCGTTGGCATCCACCGTGGCGGTGAAATCAGCGCCATTGATGTTTACGGTGACGGTTTGACCGGCCCCGCTAACGCCGGTGGTGCCGGTCAGCGTCTGATCGGCCCCGGCTTCGCTGATACTCAGATAGCCATCGACAAATGGCGTATTGATGGTCGGCTGCAGCGCTTCCGTCGCCACAACCACCGTGGTGGTGATGGTGCCGGTGTTACCTGCCGCATCACTGAGGCTGACATTCAGCTGATAGCTACCGTCTGCCGCAGCCTGCAGTAAACCGGCTGGAAGTTGCAGACTCCAGTCACCCTGGGCATTAACGGTGGTGCTGTAGCTTTGTCCATTGAGGGTGACCGTGACCGTCTGACCTTCCTCTGCGCCCACGCTGCCACCGCTCACGGTGATTTCCGCGGCGGCTTCACCATTGTTCACCACGCCGTCACCCGCGACAGGATTCAGAGACAGTGTTGGTGCAACCGTATCCACGCTGAACGGGATCGCCAGCGTATTGCTGTTGCCGGCAACGTCGGTGACGGTCACCGGAATACTGGTATCACCCTGCGCCAGGGTTTGCAGGGCCACAGACGGCACGGAAACCGTCCAGTTGCCATCCGCATCCACCACACCGGTATAGGTCGTGGTGCCAATCACTACCGAGACGGTCTGACCGTCGCCGGTGACGCCGGTGGTGCCGCTCAGGGTCTGCGTCAGCGCGGCTTCATTACCGTTCAGCACGCCATCGGAGAACGGCGTATCGGCAGTGGCCAATGGCAGATCGTTGACGTGAACATTCAGGATGCTGCTTCCGGTGACGGTTGCGCCGGTATTGTCGGTGACGCTGGCGGTCAGCGTTACCGCCCCGTCCGGCAGACCTGCCAGTGAAGATGCCGGAATAATGGCATTCCACACGCCATTGGCGCCCACCACGGCCGTAAAGGTCTGGCCATTAAAGGCCACGGTCACCGTGCTGCCCTCGGCGACGTTCGCCGTGGTACCTGAAACAATCAGCGCATCCTGCGCTTCTTCGGCATTCAGATAGCCATCGGTGCTCAGCGGATCCAGGCTGATGCCTGCAGCCTCACTGTTAACCGTCAGACTGTGGGTGGCGGTGGCCGGGTTGCCTGCTGCATCGCTGACCGCCACGTTGAAGGTGGCGGTGCCGTCAATCAGTGCTGCCAGCGCGGCGGATGGAATGCTGACGCTCCAGCTGCCGCTGGCCTGTACGGTCGCTTCATAAACCTGACCGTTAAGGGTGACGGTGACGATCTGACCGGCTTCGACGTTAGTCGTTGAGCCGCTCAGCAGCTGCGCGGTCTGCTGTTCAGCACCGTCCAGAATGTCATTGCCGGCAAAGGTGTTAACGGTAAGGGTTGGCAGCGAGGCGGCATCGGCTTTCACCGCCAGCGTGCTGTCGACCGTGCTGCTGTTGCCTGCCGGATCGGTGGCGGTCACGCTCAGGGTATAGTTACCGTTGCTCAGCGCAGCCAGGTCGCCTGCAGGAACGGTCACCGTCCATTCGCCGGTATCGTTAACCTCAGCGGTGTATTGCACGCCGTTCAGGGTGAGCTGAACCGTTGCATTCGCTTCGCTGCTGCCATTGACCACCAGTGGAGCGCCCTGCTCAGCCGCATTCAGAATGTTGTCGCCGGCAACCGGACCCACTGCAACCGCAGGGGGCAGAGTATCAACCGCCAGGGTGAGATTGGCGGTCGCCGGATTTCCGGCCGCATCGCTGACGTTAACCACCGCAGTAGTATCGCCCTGAGGCAGGGCCTGTAAGGCATCAGCCGGAACGCTGACGCTCCAGTTGCCGTTGCCATCGACCGTACCGTTGTAGGTGACGCCATTAATGACGACGTTGACCGTCTGACCATCGCCGGTCACGCCGGTGGTGCCGGTCAGGGTCTGCGGACTGCCCGCTTCCTGACCGTTCAGGGTGCCATCAACAAACGGCACATCGGTGGTGACCACCGGCAGATCGGTAATCGCCACGGTCAGCCCGGCAGTGCTGGTCACCGGGTTGCCCGCCGCATCGGTACTGGTCACGGTGAGCTGCAGCGCGCCGTCAGGCAGGCCCTGCAGGGTTGCCGCCGTAACCGAGATGCTCCAACTGCCATCCGCCGCCACGGTGGTTGGATAGGTCACGCCATTCAGCACCACGGTTAACGCGGCACCTTCCGCTACGTTAAACGTTGTTCCGCTGATGGTCAGCGGATCCTGGGCTTCAGCGAAACTCAGGTAGCCGTCGCCGCTGACCGGGTTAATCGCCACGCCGCTCAGGCTGCTGTTAATGTCAAAGTTGCCCGGCACGGTGGTGATGTTGCCGGCCGCATCGCTAACGGTGACGCTGTACGTCTGGCTACCGTCAGCCAGCGCACCCAGCGCAGCCGCTGGAATGGTGACGCTCCAGTCACCACTCGCCTGCACCACGCCGGTGTAGCTGACGCCATTCAGGGTCAGGGTGACCAGTTGGCCTTCCTGCACATTGGTGGTGGTGCCGCTCAGCAGCTGATCGACCTGCTGTTCAGCGCCATCAACCACGTCATTCCCGGCGAACGCATTCAGCGCAAGCGTTGGCAGCGTATCTGCATCAACGACGACGTTCAGTGGTGCATCCTGCGTGGTGGTATTTCCGGCCAGATCGGTGGAGACCACGGTCACGGTGTAATTGCCGTTGGTCAGTCCGGCCAGCGCATCGGCCGGGATGTCCAGGCTCCACTGGCCATTGGTGCCCACGGTGGTGAGGTATTCGGCTCCCTGGAAGGTCACGGAAATCGCCGCGCCGTTTTCCCCGGTCCCGCTAACGGTCAGGGGTTGCGCCTGTTCAGCCACATTCAGTACGCCGTCTCCAGCGATGGATGCCACGCTCAGCGCCGGTGCAGTCAAATCCACCGTCAGCGAGGAATTGACTGAAGTGCTGTTGCCCGCAACATCCGTTGCCGTCACGGTCACCCGATAGGTGCCGTTGGTCAGCGCCGTGGCATCGGCCGGCACCGCAACGGTCCAGTTGCCATCGCCATCGACCGTGCCCTGATAGGTCACGCCATTCAGGGTGACACGAATGCTGTCACCGACCTCGCCCGTACCGCTAATCGCCAGCGGCTGGCCCTGCTCACTGGCATTCAGCGAACCGTCGCCAGAAATCGTTGCCACAATCAGCGCCGGTGGGGTGAGATCCACGGTGACAGTCCGATCGACCGTCACCGGCTGGCCGGTGGTCGGCGTCGCGGTGACAGTCAGGGTGTAGGGGCCATCCGTCACGCCCGCTAAGGCACTGGCAGGGATCGTTGCGGTCCACAGCCCGTCTGCACCGACCGTGGCGGTGTAATTCGTGCCGTTAAAGTTGACCACTACGGTGGTGCTGCCATCCGCCACGCTACCGGTGACGTTAACGCCCAGCTGCGCTTCGGCGGCGTTGACGATATCGTCGCCCGCCACGGTATTGACGATCACCGTGGTATCGATAGCGGTTTCGACGCTGACCGCAGGGGTCTGCACCGCGCTGTTACCCGCGGCATCGATAACCGTCACCGTGACGGTATTGTTCCCTTCGGTCAGGTTGCCCAGCGTGCTGGCAGGCACGGTAACGCTCCACTGCCCGTCCGTACCCACGGTGGTGTTGTAGGTCTGTCCGCCCAGCGTCACCGTCACCGCATCGCCCTGCGTACCGGTACCGGTAATGGCCAGCGGCTGGCTCTGTTCAGCCAGGTCGATGATGTTGTCGCCGGCGATTGCATTGACGGTAAAGGTTGGCGCTTCAGTATCCACGCTCAACGGCAGATTTTGCGTGGTGGTGTTGCCATACACATCTGACGCCACGATCTGCAGTGCATAAGGACCGTCGGCAAGACCGGCCACCACGGTTTGCGGCACCGTCACGCTCCAGTTGCCCGCATCATCCACCGTTGCCGCGTACGTTGTGCCATTCAGCACCACATTAACGGTATCCCCCGGGGAGACCGTGCCGCTCAGCACCAGTGCGCTGGCCTGTTCTTCCTGATTAATAATATTGTCGCCGCCGGCCACCTCACCGGTAGTCAGCGTTGGCAAGGTGGTTGCCACGGTAATGTCCGGAACCGGCGTAATGGTGGCGGTATTGCCGGCGATATCGGTGACGGTCACGGTGACCGGCGTGGTGCCCTGCGGCAGCGCCTGCAATACGGTGCTCGGCAGAGCCAGTGACCAGACGCCAGAGCTATTAACCGTGGCGTTGTAATCCTGGCCATTAATATTGACCACAACGGTCTGACCGTCGCCGGTTTGGCCGGTCACCCCGGTCAGCGTCTGCGCCACGCCCGCTTCGGCATTGTTCAGCACGCCATCGGTAAACGGCGGCGCCAGCGTCGGTGCCAGCGTGGGTTCATTCAGAACCGTCAGTGAGCCATCGCTGGTCACAGTGGTGCCATTGCCTGCCTCAACGCTAACCGATGCATCCACCGGGCCTTGCGGTAATGCTGCCAGCGCGGTGGCCGGAACCGATAGGCTCCAGCTGCCGTCGGCATTCACCGTAGTGTTATAGGTTACGCCGTTGAGCGTAAAGGTCACTGCGCTCCCGGCCGGGACATTGGTGGTGCTACCGGTGACGTCTAACGCTGACTCGGTCTCAACCGCATTCAAATAGCCATCGCCGCTGAGCGGATTAAAGGCGATGCTGCTGAGGGTGTTATCCACGCTGAAGGTTTTATCGGTAGTGCCGGTATTGCCGGCCAGATCGGTCACGCTGACGCTAAGGGTTTGCGAGCCGTTGGCCAGAGCGGCCAGATCGCTGGCGGGCACGCTCACCTGCCAGCCGCCGCCGGTTTCAACGGTGGTGACATAGCTGACGCCGTTCAGCGACACGGTCAGTGTTTGCCCTGCCTCGACGTTAGTGGCGGTACCGGTGATCAGCTGGTTCACCTGCTGTTCGGCACCATCGATGACGTTATTGGCGGTGATATCCGCCACAAAGATGGACGGAATATTTTTATCCACCACCAGCGTGGTGCTGGTATCGGTGGCGTTGCCCGCCTGATCGCTGGCGGTGACGTTGAGGGTATAGCTGCCGTTCGCCAGACCGGCCACCACGTTGCCCGGAATAGTCAGCGACCACACGCCATCGGCATTGACCACCGCGGTGTAGTTAACATTGTTCAGCTCAACGCTGACCGTGTTGCCGACTTCGCCGGTGCCGTTTACCACCAGCGGTTGATTACTCTCGGCCGCATTAAGGTAGCCGTCAGAGGCCGGATTCACCGTAACCGTCGGCGGCGTTAAATCGACATCCAGCGTGCGCAGGACAGACGTCGAGTTACCGGCAGCATCGGTGGTGGTGACCTGGACTTCATAGCTGCCATCGGTCAGCGCAACCAGCGCCGCTGCCGGGACATCCACACTCCAGTTACCGGTACCGGTCACCGTGGCGGTATAGACCTGCCCATTCAGCGAAATGGTGACGGTATCGCCAAATTCACCGCTGCCGCTTAAGGTCAGTGGCTGACCCTGCTCTGCCAGATTCAGGCGATTGTCTTCGGCGATGGCATCAACCGTTAAGGCCGGTGCCAGCGTATCGACCAGGAAGCTGTCATTCAGCGTGGTGCTGTTGCCTGCCGAATCGGTCGCGGTCACCACCAGCGGATTGTTCCCCTGTGGTAGCGCCTGCAGCACGGCATTCGGCAGCGAGACAGACCAGTTACCGTTGGCATCAACGGTGCCGGTATAAGTGATGCCACCCAACACAATCGACACGCCCTGACCTGCGCCAGTCACGCCGGTCGATCCGGTGAGGGTCTGATCGGCGATCGACTCTGCTCCATTTAAGGTGCCATCCACAAACGGCGTATCCACCACCAGCGCAAAGTCCGGATTCACATCGGAAGTCAGGCTGTGGGTGGTGGTAATGACGTTACCGTTCACGTCGGTAGCGGTAGCCGTCACGGTCAGATCGCCATTCGGCAAGGTACCCAATGCCGCGGCCGGCACGGTGACGTTCCAGCTACCGTCAGAGTTGGTGGTGGTTTCGTAATCGACGTTGTTAAAACGCACCAGGATCCGCGCGCCAAAGGCCACAAAACGGCTGCTGCCGTGGATCACCAGATCGGTTTGCGCTTCAACATTATTCAGCATGTTGTCATCGCTAATTACTCCGATGGCGATGGCGCTGAAGGTGTTATTCACGGTGTAATTGCCGGTGGTGGTCGCCGGGTTGCCGGCAACATCACTGACGTCAACGGTATAGTTTTGCGTGCCGTTCGCCAGCTGGTAGAAGGCGCTGGCAGGTACCAGTACGCTCCAGCTGCCGTCTGACTGCACGGTGCCGTTATAGCTCTCGCCGTTCATGGTGACGGTCACCACCTGACCCGCCTGAACATGGGTGGTGCTACCGGTGACAAACTGAGACAGGCCTTTTTCAGCCCCATCCAAAATGCCGTCGCCGGTAAACGGTGCCACGCTGATGGTTGGCAGATCCGCCGCGTTAGCGATGACCTGCAGTGTCTGGGTAGTGGTGCCGACGTTACCCGCCGCATCGGTAGCCTGCACAATGACGTTATAGCTGCCGTCAACCAGCTGGGTGACCGTGGCCGCAGGAACGGTGATAGTCCAGTTGCCGTCGGCATTGACGGTGGCGGGGTAAATGCCGCCGTTCAGCGTTACCTGCACCGTTGAACCCAGTTCCGCGGTGCCGGTAAGGGTCAAGGCTGCACCGTGCTCGACTGCGTTGAGATAGCCGTCACCGGACACCGGCGCCAGGCTCACGTCAGGCGCAGCGGTGTCTTTGAGGATTGGCGTCAGCTCGGTGGTTTTATTGCCGCCTGCGTCGGTAGCGGTGACGCTGAGGTCATATTTACCGTCTGGCAGCGTTTGCAGGGTTGAAGGCGACACGATGACGCTCCAGTTCCCTGCCGCATCGGTGCCGGTATTGTAGGTTACACCGCCGACCACCACGCTGATGGTGCTGCCGGCTTCGGCGGTACCGCTGACCACCAGCGGCTGATTCTGGCTAAGGGCGTTAATCGCGCCATCGTTGGCGAATGGCTCAACATTCAGCGCTGGCGGCGTGGTATCCACCGTCACCGGCACCGTTGACGAGATGCTGTTGCCCAGGGAATCTTTCACCGTCACTATCACGTCGGTGCTGCCGTCTGGCAGCGCCTGAAGCACGCCTGGTTGCAGCGTCAAGGTCCACACGCCGGTATCCGGATTAACGGTAGCCGGATAATCGACACCGCCAATGGTCACGGTGACCGACTGATCGGGGAAGGTTACGCCGGTGTTACCGGTCAGCGTTTGTGGCGAATCCGTTTCGGTGCTGCTGAGAATATTGTCGCCAAACGGCGCATTCACTTCGATGTTGTTCGGGAACGCGGTGCGCACATCAAGGCTGGCATCGTTGCTGACCGTGGTGCCACCCGCATCCACCCCGGTGACGCTCACGGTATAGGTATTGTTGGCGAGGCCAGACAGTGCCGCAGCGGGAACCGTCGCCGTCCAGCTACCGTCTGCGCCGACCGTGGCCGCATAGCCGATGCCGTTGAAGGTGACGGTCAGCGCCGTGTTCGCCGGCAGGCCCACGCTGACGCCGCCAATCAGCAGATCGCTGTTGGCCTCATTCGCATTCAGCGCGTTATCGATGCTGATTGCCCCAATACTCAGCGATGCCACGCTGTTATCAACGTCGACATTCACGGAGCCCGTGGCGGTATTGGCATTACCGGCCAGATCGGTGACCTGGACGGTAAATGACTGGGTGCCGTTAGTGAGGGTCTGCAGTTCGCTGGCTGGCAGCGTAATACTCCAGCCGCCACCTGCCACCACCACGCCCTGATAGACGTTGCCATCGGCCAGCGTGACCTGCACCTGGCTACCGGCCGGCGCATTGGTGGTCTGCCCGGTAAGGAATTGATCCTGAGTGACTTCAGCGGCGTTCAGCACGCCGTCGCCGGTTAACGGATCCACGGTCACCGTTGGGCGGTTAGCCGGATCGGCAGCGAAGGTCACGTCGGTATAGGTTTCGGTGCGGTTGCCAGCGGCATCAGTGGCGATCACCGTCACCTGATAGGTGCCATCGGCAATGCCGCCTTTGATATCGTCCAGCGAGACTGTCCAGGCGCCGGTGGTTGGATTGACGGTCGCGGTCAGATCCACACCGTTAATTTGCACCAGCACGGTATTGCCGACTTCCGTCTGGCCGTTGACTGACAGCGGCAGCGCCAGTTCGCCCGCGTTGACATAGCCGTCGGTGGAAATGGTTTCAACACTGACGGTAGGCGCAATGGTATCCACGTCCAGGGTGGTGGTGGTTGGCGCGCTGGTATTGCCATAGGCATCGGTTGCGGTGACAGATACGGTCGTACCACCCTGCGGGATCGCCTGCAAATCCGAGGCCGGAACGTTAACGCTCCAGGTGCCGTTCGCATTGACCGCGGTGGTGTAAGTGACGCCATTCAGGGTCACGGTGACGGTTTCGCTGCCGTTGCTTAAGCCGCTGATGGTCAGCGGCTGGTTCACTTCCGTCTGATTCAGCAACGCATCCGACAGCTCAACGCTGACGGTGGGTGGCGCGGTGACCACATTGACCGGCGTGGTCGAGGTGGAGGTATTGCCCGCCGGATCGGTGACCACCACGGTGATATCGTTGCTGCCCTGCGGCAGATTCTGCAAGGTGGCTGGGGGCACGGTGACCGTCCAGCTGCCGTCATTGTTGACCGTGCCGGTGTATTCCGTGCCGCCAACGGTGACGGTAACCGTCTGCCCGCTGCCGGTTGATCCGGTATTACCGGTCAGCGTCTGTGGCGTCGACGCTTCACCGCCACTCAGTACGCCGTCACCGAACGGCACATCAATCGTGGCATTCGGTGGCGTGGTATGCACCTCAAGCGAAACGGCAGAACTGTTTTGCACCACCGATCCATCCGCCAGCGTGGCGGTCGCGGTAACCAGATTCGAGCCTTGTGGCAACTGTTGCAGATCGGCGGCAGGCACGGAGGTGCTCCAGCTGCCATCAGCGCCAACGGTGGCAGAATAAGACTTACCGCCGAGCGTGACGCTCAGCACGGTGCCGGCAGGAATGCCGGTAGCAAAACCAGAAATCACCAGCGGAGACTGGGATTCTGTGGCGTTCAGCTGGCCGTCGCCGCTGAGTTCACTGATGCTGATGCTGCTGACGGAAATCGCCTGCACATCGAAATTATGCGAGGCAGAGACCGAGGCGCCGGCGGCATTAGACACCGTCGCGGTGATGGTGCTCTCGCCATTGGCCAGCGCCTGCAAAGCCGAGGCTGGCACCGAAATACTCCAGCTGCCGTTAGCCCCAACCGTTGCGGTATAGGTTTGTCCGCCCAGTGAAATGGTGACGGTCTGCCCTTGCTGCACGTTGGTAGTGGTGCCGCTCAGGGTTTGCGGCGTCGATCTTTCCGCCCCATCCAGCACGTCATTTCCGGCGAAGGTGTTAATCCCGATGGTTGGCGCGTCAGGCTGGGTGATTTCAGGCTGGACGGTGAACACATCGGTGCCGGTGGCGGTATTCCCTTCCGCATTGGTGACGCTGACGTTGATGGTGTTGCTGCCGTTTGGCAGCGCCGCCAAATCTGCCGCCGGCAGAGAAATACTCCAGCTGCCATCGGCGCCCACGGTGGTGGTGTAGGTTTTGCCGTTCAGCACGATAGTCACCGTACTACCCGCTTCGGCGTTGGTGGTGGTGCCGCTCAGCGTCTGGTTACTGCCCTTCTCTGCCTGGGTCAGCACATCGTCGCCGGTAAACGCATTAACACTGACAGTTGGCGTTAGGGGAGTCGTTCCGCCGCCGTTGTTACCGCCGTTGTTACCGCCGTTATTCCCACCGTTGTTTCCGCCGTCGGTCCCACCGTTGTTTCCGCCGTCGGTCCCACCGTTGTTTCCGCCGTCGGTCCCGCCGTTGTTATTATTGTCACCACCACCACCACCGCCGCCACCGCCGCCACCGCCGGCAATCGCGCCGACCGCCAGTCCGGCCAGACCCAGCGCACCAATACCTGCAGCGGTGATCACGCCGTTAGACGCGCCGGTATCCGCCAGCAGAAGCGGTTCAATCGATCCCAGAGATTCATATTCCGGGGTGACCGCCATGGCAGTCTGGGCATCGGCGAACTCATTGGTAATCGGGAACAGCGCGTGCTCAGGAGGATTAACGCCATCGTCGAATACCAGCTCGCTGTGGTCACCGTCGACGTCGTCGAAGAAGAATTGTTGATAGCGAACCACGCTACCGTCGCGCATGTGCAAAATCAGGTCGTTACCCTGGCGCTCAAATCCAGTCACCATGTCGCGGGTACCGTGAATTCTCACTACGCTGGGTTGATTCAGAAGGACGTTATGGGACAAGCCCGCATTGGCCTGTGACAGGATTTTTCCATCATCGCGTGAAACGATATCTACGCGGCCATCATTGAGCTCTGCCATGGGTAACCTCTATATGCACCAGAAATTTTCATTATGTGTTTCGCGCGAGAAAATGAAGAAAATCTTCACTATCAGGCGCAAAGCAAGGGATAACCAACACTCGAAAGTGGTTTGGTTTTTACCTGGTGCATAACCGCTCCCCCAAGGAGCGTAAAGAATTACCTGTGTCGCCCAGTCTGGCTGAGCGACTATTTTTTCTAGCTTTTCCTTAGACATACTAAGAAAAATCCGTCACCTTTGCGTGATGAATATTTATCAGAAAGATAAAAATATTTAATCAAATACACAACTTCTTAACAAGGGAGGGCGTCAAAAATTGCTAAATAACTGTTGAGTATCGCAGGTAAAGATTTGATTTAACGTAAGGAAAATTCTTATCGATTTAGCGGATTTGAGGAGAAACCTAACCTAAACTGGCTTATTCCCGGATAATTCAGGGACGTTACTATGCGAAAATTTCCCTTAGATTCGTGATAATCAGCACAACCTGACCTACCCTGAACCGGATGAAATTTAATCACTGTCGGCTGAGATTCCAGCGCGAAATCGCGATTTTTTCATGTAACACCAATGATTTGAGTTAAATCCAGATTTCGCTCCGTTTCGCCAGGAGTTATCTGTAAATTGGCATTTAGCCGACAAATCTGATTAACAGCGCTGTTTTTCCCTGTTATTAACCTGAAGCCCCTTATAAATCCGGCCTGCCTGCCGCAACGTTTTCGGCTCTGACTGGCGGGAATCTTCTTTAATGTTGCTATTTGTGGTAAAAAGTAGCGCTAATCGTGGCAGATTTTTAACGGACATTATGACGACACTGGATGCTCGACCGGCCCTTGCCAGCGCAGTGACAACGCAACACGCAACGCGCACCATTTTCTTTATTGCCGGTATCGGCATGTCCGCCTGGGCACCGCTGGTGCCTTATGCCAAGGATCGCGCTCTGCTCAGCGACGGAGCGTTAGGGACCTTGCTATTGTTCCTTGGGCTGGGTTCACTGATTGCCATGCCGCTGACCGGCATGCTGGTGGGACGGTTTGGCTGTAAGCGCGTGATGACCATCGCCTGCCTGTTTATTCTGCTGGTGTTGCCGCTGTTAGCGACCCTCGGAACGCCGGTAGGGCTGGGGCTGGCATTGATGGCATTTGGTGCCTCGATTGGCCTGGTCGATGTGGCGATGAATATCCAGGCGGTTGAGGTTGAGAAGGCCTCTGGCAAAGCCATGATGTCCGGCTTCCATGGCTTCTTCAGCGTCGGCGGTATCGCCGGCGCGGGTCTGGTCAGTGCCGGACTGGCGCTGGGGTTGACGCCTCTGCTGGCGGTCGGGGTTATCGTGGCGCTGATTGTGGTGCTGTGGTTGCTGTGTCAGCGCCATTTACTCAGCGCTCGTCTCCATCAGGATGATGCGCCGCTGTTCGTTATGCCGCATGGCTGGGTGCTGTTCCTCGGCATCCTGTGCTTTATTCTGTTCCTGACCGAAGGCGCCATACTGGACTGGGGCGCGCTGTTCCTCACCCAGACGCGTGACCTGCCCCATTCGCAGGCGGGTCTGGGCTATGCGCTGTTCTCGGTGGCGATGACCATTGGCCGCCTGACGGGCGATCGCATCGTAAATTATTTTGGCCGTTTTCTGACGCTTTTCTGCGGCACATTATGCGCGTCAGTGGGCCTGCTGCTGGCGGTATTTGTCCCCAACACGCTGGTTACGCTGGCCGGATTTTTGTTGGTGGGCTTCGGGGCATCGAACGCCGTGCCAATTATGTTCAGCGCCGCCGGTAACCAGAAAACCATGCCGGTAAATCTGGCGATATCTTCCATGACAACCATTGGTTATGCAGGTATTCTGGCAGGTCCGGCACTGATCGGATTTATCTCACAGTGGTACAGCCTGGCGACGGCATTTAGCGCCATTGCCATATTGCTGTTAGCCGTGGCCGCAAGTGCCCGGCTGATTACACGTTAACTGGGGTATCACGCTACGCTATGCTGCCATACAAATTTCCACTTACATCAGGAAACGTCACGCGTTTTTTTGTGATGTTTATTTTGGTGCTGTTATTAGCGTCCGGATTTATGATCCACAATGCGGTCAATGCCTGGCTGACCGATAAACGCTATGCGATGGCGGATATTGCCCATGCGATGCAAAAACGCATCGATACCTATCGCTTCGCCACCTGGCAGATTTATGAGAACCTGGCCGCCAATGCCGCCGGTTCACCACCGAACAGTCTGCAGGAAACCCGCCTGCGCCCCGACGTCTACTATCTTGAAAAGACCCGCCGTAAAACCGAAGCGTTAATCTTCGGTTCACACGACAGCAGCACGCTGGATATGACCCAGCGCATGTCCACCTATCTGGATACGCTGTGGGGCGCGGAAAACAGCACCTGGTCGATGTATTTCCTCAACGGCCAGGACAACAGCCTGATCCTCGTCTCCACCCTGCCGTTGAAAGATATGGCCACGCGTTATAAAGAGAGTGCCATCAGCAATATTGTTGATGCGCGCCGCGCGGAGATGCTGCAGCAGGCGAATGCGCTGGACGAACGTGAAAGCTTCTCACCGTTGCGCCGCTTTACCTGGCAGAACGACCACTACTTTACGGTACGCACCACCTTTAATCAGCCGGGGCATCTGGCGACCGTGGTGGCGTTCGATCTGCCGATTAATGACTTGATCCCGGTGAATATGCCGCTGGAGTATTTCCAGCTGAAGCAGGATGCGGCCAGCACGCCGGACAGTGGCGATGCGGATGATGCCACCCACAGCACCAGCGTGACGCTCGCCAATCCCAATATCGAGATTGCCGCTTCGCTGACCAGCACGCCATTGCAACTGGTTTACCGCGTGCCGTTGCTCGGTCTGCTGGTCGATACGCTGCACAATCTGATGTGGCCGCTGCTGGCCAACCTTGGACTGCTCCTGCTGTCCCTTGCCGGCCTGTTCCTGCTGCGCCAGCAGTCTTTGCGCCCCAGCGAAAACCAAAGCGCCGAGCTGGATTCCCTGCGCATCTTAAACGAAGAGATTGTTGGCAGCCTGCCCGTCGGCCTGCTGGTGTATGATTTTGCTAATAACCGCACCATCATCAGCAACAAGATTGCCGAACATCTGCTGCCACACCTGAATCTGCAGAAAATCATCAACATGTCCGATCAGCATCAGGGCGTGCTGCAGGCGACCGTCAATAACGAAGTTTACGAAATCCGCCACGCCCGCAGCGTGCTGTCGCCGAATACGCAGCTGTTTATGATGCGCGATCAGGATCGCGAACTGCTGGTCAACAAGAAGCTGCAAAAAGCGCAGCAGGTTCTGGATAAAAACCACCAGACGCGCCAGCAGCTGCTGCAAAATCTGGGGCATGCGTTGAACCGCCCGCTGGATAAAGTTATCGCCCATTTGCTGGAAATCAGCGAGGCGCATCCGGCGGAAGATCTCCGCGATACGCTGGAAGAGTCGCAGGCATTAAGCCGGCTGGTCGACGATATCGTGCTGCTTAACCGGCTGGAAACCCATGACTGGGCGCCGGATTCCGGCTCCTTCACGCTGCAAAGCGTGCTGGATGAGCTGGTGACCGAAGCGCTGCCGTCGATTCGTCGTAAAGGGCTAAATCTGGTGGTCAGCAACCGCCTGAACAGCGATGAGAGCCGCTATGGCGACCGTCGGGCGCTGTATAAGATCCTGACCACCCTGCTGCATTATTCGATCACCAGCACCAGCTGGGGCCGCATCAGCATAGAGGTCAGCCATCCTGCCGATCGTCCCGATCGCCTGGCGATTGAAATTGTCGACACCGGCGCGGGCCTGATGGTTGACGAGATGGGCAATACCGATTTCCCGTTTCTCGGCGAAACCAGTCAGGATCGTTTTGGCCAGGCTTCCGGGCTGGCCTTTTTCCTGTGCAAACAGTTGTGTAAGCAGCTGGGTGGGCATCTTGAAATTGTGGCGCGTCCCGATATCGGCACCCGCTACAGCATCCAGATCCACGCTCCGCAGGAACAGCAGCACGATCAGGAAGAGAAGTTGCTGGAAGGCTTAACTACCCTGATTGATATCACGGTAGATGAGGTAAGAAAAATAGTGGTTCATCAACTGGAAAACTGGGGCGCAAGCTGCATTACCCCTGATGAACGCTTTTCGGGCCAGGACCATGATGTGCTGGTCACCGACGATCCGGCACGCTTGACGCCATGGTCGTTACTGCTCACGGATGATGAAACAGGGTTTAGCGCACTGTCACACGATCAATACCGGGTCAATTTTAATATCAGCAGCGCGATGCAGGATGCCCTGCTCCAGCTGATTGAACAACAGCTGGCACAGGATGAATTAACCGAAGACGTGGGTGACGAGCAGGATACGGCTCAACTTTTTGCTCCCGGTTACTTCCAGCTGTTCGTTGATACAGTACCAGATGATGTGAAGAGACTGTATAATGAGGCGGCGGAAGGGGACATGAGTTCCCTTGCTCAGACTGCGCATCGCCTGAAAGGCGTGTTTGCTATGCTCAATTTGACACCGGGCAAGCAGCTTTGTGAAACGTTAGAACAACACATTACTGAGTGTGACGATTCAAACATTAAAAATACCACCAGTGACATTGACCACTACGTCAATATACTGCTGCAGCAAGGTAACCAATAAAATGAACAACTTGAACGTAATTATTGCCGATGACCATCCGATTGTTCTGTTCGGTATTCGCAAGTCTCTCGAACAGATTGAATGGGTCAACGTAGTTGGTGAGTTCGAAGATTCCACAGCATTGATCAATAGCCTGTCCAAACTGGATGCCAATGTTTTAATCACCGATCTGTCGATGCCTGGCGAAAAATATGGCGACGGCATTACGCTGATTAAGTACATCAAGCGTCATTATCCAGATTTATCTATCATCGTTCTGACCATGAACAACAATCCAGCGATTCTGAGTGCCGTTCTGGACCTCGATATCGAAGGGATTGTTCTGAAACAGGGTGCCCCTACCGATCTGCCAAAAGCGCTGGCCGCTTTGCAGAAAGGCAAAAAGTACACCCCGGACAGCGTGGCAAAACTGCTGGAGAAAATCAGCGCGGGTGGCTACGGCGACAAGCGTCTGTCTCCAAAAGAGAGCGAAGTGTTGCGCCTGTTCGCAGAAGGTTTCCTGGTGACCGAGATTGCCAAGAAGCTGAACCGCAGTATCAAAACCATCAGTAGTCAGAAGAAATCAGCCATGATGAAACTGGGCGTGGAAAACGATATTGCACTGCTGAACTATCTCTCTTCCGTCAGCAGCATGCCGGTTGAGCGCGACTAAGTGACAGACAGTAAAAAGGCGGACTTCGGTCCGCCTTTTTTATTGCCCAAAATCCGCGTTATTCCCTGCCCTTCCTGACCCGCTCCGCGTAGAACGCCAGCGAGGTGTTTAAGGTATCCATGGTCACCGGCTTGGACAAACAGTTATCCATGCCCGCTTCCATACAGCGCTGCTTCTCTTCGGCCAGCGCATTGGCGGTGACGCCCACCACCGGGAAAGTCAGCCCCAGCTGGCGCAAACGCTGCGTCAGACGATAACCGTCCATATTCGGCATGTTCACGTCGGTCAGCACAATATCAATCTCATTGCGGCTCAGAACGTTAAGCGCATCCACGCCGTCCTGCGCGGTCTTCACGCGGTAGCCCAGCGATCCCAGCTGATCGGACAGCAGCATCCGGTTGATCGGATGGTCATCGACCACCAGGATCAGGATATCTTCATTGCTGGCGCGCTTATCTTCGATTTCCGGCACGCCTGGCAACGCATCTGGCATCGCCACTTCAACCCGGTAAATGCGGCCCAACAGCGCAGGCAATTCATGTGGCGTGGTGGTGCCGTACACCCAGCGACCGGCAGCCTGCTCATGCGGCGCGCCGTTATAACTGCCGTCAAAGCGGATCACCGCCCGGAGCGATTGCTGCGTCTGATAGTCGTAATCGGTGACGATCACATCGTCCGGGCCACAGCAGCCCTCCTGCAACCGTTGCACGGTGATGCCGTGCTGACGCAGCAGCTTTTCGAGGAACGCGGCCAGACCGTCATTACGCAGCTCCAGCCAGCACTGTTTGCCCTGCAAACCGTCGTGCAGCACCGGCGTCATCACCTGAGCGTTATACAGTGGAATGCGCACCACAAACTGGCTGCCCATACCCGGCTCAGAATCGACCTCAATATCACCGTCCATCATATTGATCAGCTTTTCACAGATCGCCAGGCCGAGGCCGGTTCCCTGGAAGTTACGCTGCACGCCGTTGCCCACCTGGAAGAACGGATCGAACAGACGGGTGATCTCTTTTGCCGGGATGCCCACGCCGGTATCGCGCACCCGGAAGGCGAGATAGCCGTCCTTCACAAACACCTGCAGGATAATGCCGCCGGTATGGGTAAATTTAATGGCGTTGTTGAGCAGGTTGGAAATCACCTGCTGCAGACGCAGCGGATCGCCGTCCAGCGTGACCGGCACATCGCTGTCAATAAAGCACCACAGCGTCAGGCGCTTCTTGACCACCATCGCCAGATAGTTGGAGGAGATATGGGTGATCACTTCGCGTGGGGAGAATTCCCGTGGCTCAATGCGCAGCTGCTCGGACTCGATTTTCGAAAAGTCGAGGATGTCGCTGATAATCTTCAACAGCAGGCTGGACGAGTTGTTCATCGCCGTGACCAGCGACTCCACGCCCTGCGGCAAGGATTTGGTTTGCAACAGATCGAGGTTACCGATGATGCCGTACAGCGGCGTGCGCAGCTCATGGCTGACCGTTGCCAGGAACATCGACTTGGACTGGCTGGCCTGCTCGGCGGCGTGGGCCATTTCCTGCAGCGACTCTTCCATCTTCACGCGCGCGCTGACGTCAACCAGCACGCAGATCGCCACGTTCTCATTGCGATAACGTGAATGCACAAAGCTGATTTGCAGGTTGGTATTGCTGCCGGTCAGCACGTCGACAAAGTTAACCTGCTGACCACAGATAATCTCGGTCAGCCGCTGCCGATCTTCCTGGGTCAACATGCTGAGATAGTTATGCGCCAGTTCGTTACTGAGGATATTGGTGCCATCACTGGTTCGCAGAATACAGATCCCCACCGGCGCCGACGCAACAATCTTGCGGTTAAACTGCTCGTGCTCTTCCAGGCGGTGCGCGTTGTCCTCGGCCGGTAAAAACATACGGCGTTCAAACAGCCAGGCAAGGGTAAACAGGATAATGGCGCTGATGACGTTCAGCAGAATGGCATTGATAATCAGCACTTTCAGCTTGGCGACCAGCTCGTCGGTCTCGACCGAATAGACCACCGACAGTTCGGAAGGCGTCAGCGTTTTCTTCAGCACCAGCTGTTTGTAGCCGTTGATGTAGCCAAACCAGCTGTGGTCATCCGGCAGATCGTCCAGCGAGACGTTGCCTGCGGTGCGCGAGGTCGACATCAGCCGCTGATTATTGGCATCAATCAGCGTGGCGGTGACCGGGAAACTGCCTGGGGTAATAAAATCGTCGAGACGGATGGTTTGTTCGATGCCCAACAGTGCCGCCATTTTATTGGCCACATAGATCGGGGTAATTAAATAGTAGTAGCCGACGCCCTGCTGCGATGAAGGGGCAATCCACACAATGCTGCTTTTGCGCTCTTCTTCATTACCGTTACGGTATTTGAGAATGCGCTCGTGCAGTGATTTCAACGCCCGCTCGCGGTTTGCCGAGGAGTTTCCGACGCCAAAATCCGCCATACACAGGCTTTCGCCGCCAACAAAGAACACCCGGTTCAGCTCATAGGCGGAAGCAAAGTTCTCTTTCCAGTAGTGCAGGAAGTAGCTAAGGGATTCCAGCGAGCTGCGCCAGGTGTTGCTCATCGAGCTACAGTCCGAATCAGAGTACAGCGGGTAAAACTGCGGTAGCGCCGTTTTGCCTGGGAATACACCGTTCAGCACGTCCATGCCGTTGGCCGACGAATTTAGCCGGTTTTCCGCAATGTATTTCAGCTCGCGCGTGACGTCAGAAGAGTGCCGAACATACCACTGCGCCTGCTCAAAGTTAGCGCTCAGCTCCTGACGAACCTGCGACTCTTTCTCATGCAGCACATTAATGATGTAAAAGGTGGTCAGCAACGCGCCCAGCGTCCAGAGCATCAGTGCCAGCGCCCTGAACAGATAGCGGGAGATCCTTAACGTGGTTCTGAACGAGACAAGATATTTCAAGCGAAACCTATAAGTGGCGACGGGGCTTAAGGAGAAGTCAGATCCCGTTACAGTACCGTCAGAACAGGAAAAAAGCCAGTTGCCGCGGGCGGTCGCAGGCATAAAAAAAGGCCGGTTCACAGAACCGGCCTCAGGCACTAAACGCGATGACGATTATTCGTCCTCATCGCCTTCTGGTGCTTCGTCTTCATTGTCGACGTCTGCTGCATCGTCAACCTCAACTTCCGGGGCGATATCCTCATCCCCTTCTGCTGCGGTGCCGTCAATGCCGTCCAGCTCTTCTTCAGCGACAGGCTCAGCGACGCGCTGCAGGCCGACCACGTTTTCGTCTTCGGCGGTGCGGATCAGAATAACACCCTGGGTGTTACGTCCGACCACACTCACTTCAGAAACGCGGGTACGAACCAGCGTGCCAGCGTCGGTGATCATCATGATCTGATCGCTGTCGACAACCTGTACCGCACCGATTACCGGTCCGTTACGCTCGGTCACTTTGATCGAGATAACGCCCTGGGTAGCACGGGACTTGGTTGGGTATTCGCTGGTGCGGGTACGCTTACCGTAACCGTTCTGGGTGACGGTCATGATCGCGCCCTCTTCCTGAGGAACGATCAGCGACACCACGCGGTCGTTTTCGGCCAGCTTGATACCACGCACGCCGGAAGCCGTTCGGCCCATAGCGCGCACCGCGGTCTCTGCGAAGCGAACCACTTTACCCGCTGCGGAGAACAGCATGGCTTCGTCAGCACCGTTGGTCAACGACACGCCGATCAGTTCATCTTCGTCACGCAGGTTGACGGCAATGATACCGGCGCTGCGTGGACGGCTGAACTCGGTCAGAGCGGTTTTCTTCACGGTACCGCAGGCGGTAGCCATAAATATGTTCCAGCCTTCCGCGTACTCACGTACCGGCAGGATCGCGGTGATACGTTCGTTTGCTTCGAGCGGCAGCAGGTTGACGATTGGACGTCCGCGTGCGCCACGGCTGGCTTCTGGCAACTGATAAACCTTCATCCAGTACAGACGACCACGGCTTGAGAAGCAGAGGATGGTGTCATGGGTGTTAGCCACCAGCAGGCGGTCAATAAAGTCTTCTTCTTTAATACGTGCGGCAGACTTGCCTTTACCACCACGACGCTGTGCTTCGTAGTCGGTCAGAGGCTGATACTTCACGTAGCCCTGATGAGACAGGGTCACCACAACGTCTTCCTGATTGATCAGGTCTTCGATGTTGATGTCTGCAGTATTGGCGGTGATTTCAGTGCGGCGCTTGTCACCGAACTGATCGCGGATCAGTTCAAGCTCTTCGCGGATCACTTCCATCAGACGCTCTGAGCTTTCCAGAATGCGGATCAGTTCAGCGATCTGATCCAGCAACTCTTTGTACTCATCCAGCAGTTTTTCGTGCTCAAGGCCGGTCAGTTTCTGCAGACGCAGATCCAGGATCGCCTGAGCCTGCTGCTCGGTCAGGTAGTATTCGCCGTCACGGATACCGAACTCGTCTTCCAGCCATTCAGGACGCGCAGCATTATCACCCGCACGCTCCAGCATGGCAGCAACGTTACCCAGCGCCCATGGACGCGCAACCAGACCCGCTTTCGCTTCAGCCGGGTTAGCCGCATGGCGGATCAGTTCGATAATCGGATCCAGGTTAGCCAGCGCAATCGCCAGCGCTTCCAGGATGTGCGCACGGTCGCGCGCTTTACGCAGTTCAAAGATGGTACGACGGGTAACCACTTCGCGGCGGTGGCGGACGAAGGCTTCCAGAATATCTTTCAGCGGCATAATTTTTGGCTGTCCCTGATGCAGGGCAACCATATTGATACCGAAAGAGGTCTGCAGCTGGGTCAGCGAGTACAGGTTGTTCAGCACAACCTCGCCAACCGCATCACGCTTCACTTCCACGACGATACGCATACCGTCTTTGTCAGATTCGTCACGCAGGGCACTGATGCCTTCCAGACGCTTCTCTTTCACCAGTTCAGCGATTTTCTCAATCAGGCGCGCTTTGTTCACCTGGTAAGGAATTTCGTGAATGACGATCGTTTCACGACCGGTTTTCGCATCGGTTTCGACTTCGCCCCGGGCACGGATATAGATCTTGCCGCGACCGGTGCGATAGGCTTCTTCAATCCCACGGCGGCCATTGATGATGGCGGCAGTTGGGAAGTCCGGGCCAGGGATGTGCTCCATCAGCCCTTCAACGGTGATGTTCTCATCGTCGATGTAAGCCAGACAGCCGCTGATAACTTCAGTCAGGTTGTGTGGAGGAATGTTGGTTGCCATCCCCACCGCGATACCTGACGCGCCGTTGATCAGCAGGTTAGGCACGCGGGTTGGCATAACGGCCGGGATCTGCTCGGTGCCGTCATAGTTCGGCACAAAGTCGACGGTCTCTTTTTCCAGATCCGCCAGCAGCTCGTGGGCAATTTTTGACATGCGTACTTCGGTATAACGCATTGCTGCGGCGGAGTCGCCGTCAACGGAACCGAAGTTACCCTGACCATCCACCAGCATATAGCGCAGCGAGAACGGCTGAGCCATACGAACGATGGTGTCATACACGGCGCTGTCGCCATGTGGGTGATATTTACCGATAACGTCGCCGACAACACGGGCAGACTTTTTATAAGGTTTGTTCCAGTCATTGCCCAGCACGTTCATGGCGTAGAGCACACGACGGTGTACTGGTTTCAGACCATCGCGAACATCTGGCAATGCACGGCCAACGATGACCGACATGGCATAATCGAGGTAAGAGTTCTTTAACTCTTCTTCAATATTGACCGGTGTGATTTCTCTGGCTAGGTCGCTCATGGAGCCGCTATCCCTCTACGTTATACCCGGATTCAAAGGTGCGAAAGTATATCACCTTTAGCCATGGTGGTGAATGGAAAGCGTCTTTTTGGCTGCTTTAATACGCGTCGGGTGACGGGAATGCCGGGCGCTGCACATTCCTCTGAGAAAACAGATATACTGCCCGCAAACTTTTCGCGAGTGAGGGACCTATGAAGGCTGAACAAAACGCCACCACGGCTAACGTGGATCATAACGAAATTGCCAAATTTGAAGCTGTGGCTTCCCGTTGGTGGGATCTGGAAGGCGAATTTAAGCCTCTGCATCGCATCAACCCACTGCGTCTGGGCTATATTGCCCAGCACAGCAACGGCCTGTTCGGCAAGAAAGTGCTGGATGTCGGCTGCGGCGGCGGCATTCTGGCCGAAAGCATGGCGCGTGAAGGCGCTGAAGTGGTTGGGCTGGATATGGGCGCGGAGCCGTTAGAAATCGCCCGCCTGCACGCGCTGGAAAGCGGCGTGAAGGTCGATTACGTGCAGCAGACCGTGGAAGAGCACGCCGAACAGTTTGCCGGTCAGTACGATGTGGTGACCTGCATGGAGATGCTGGAGCACGTGCCGGATCCGCGTTCCGTGGTTCACGCCTGCGCGAAGCTGGTGAAACCCGGCGGCGAAGTGTTCTTCTCTACCCTTAACCGCAACAGCAAATCCTGGCTGATGGCGATTATCGGCGCGGAGTACGTGCTGCGCATGGTGCCGCGCGGTACGCATGACATCAAGAAGTTCATCCGCCCTGCCGAGCTGTTGAACTGGGTTGACGAAACGCCATTACGCGAACGTCATATGATTGGTCTGCACTACAATCCCCTGATGAACAGCTTCAAGCTGGCGCCAGGCGTTGACGTTAACTATATGGTGCACACCCACTCCGTCGGCGAATAACTTTCGCCGACTGCCCGCGCAGAGCATGCGGTAAAACTGCTCTGCGCATTTGATCCTTAAGTAAAATTCCCTTCTGCCTGAATCTGCCTGCCATAAGAATTTCTTAGCCTGAGGCTGAGGTCAGATCGTTTTCCTTTTGGACAGCGTTGCCGGTGCAGCGGCAGGATAACCCCGGTTAGCCATGAAAGTTTTTTTTCTAAGGTTATGAAGCGGCGATTTTTCGTCACTTCAGGGCTTTTTGTACGCAAAAAAAACGCCAGTTTTTCGGCGCTGAGCAAGAAACCCGCGCTTGATCAAATTTCTAAAAATTTCTTCAAACTGTTGACATGGCCCCTGGCCCTTGAGAAACGTGGACTTAGGAAATATGCCAGGCTCCGTTCAGTAATTTGCTGCGAAAATCAAGCCTTGTTGAGTGGTGATAAATGACTAAAATACTCACCATATTGTTACTCAATCTTCGTTTACCCCCTATATATAGTGTTTATCCACAGAGTTACTCACATAAGAGCATTCTGTGTATAAACGGGGGATATGTTTGATTTCTCCTTCAAGGATATTACGCGACATGAATCAAAGCCTACTTGTCACCAAACGCGATGGCCGTACCGAACGCATCAACCTCGACAAAATCCACCGCGTGCTTGACTGGGCTGCAGAAGGTCTGCAAAACGTCTCCGTCTCACAAGTAGAACTCCGCTCGCATATCCAGTTTTACGAAGGGATCAGAACCTCTGATATCCACGAAACCGTTATCAAATCCGCAGCTGACCTGATTTCCCGTGACGCGCCGGATTACCAGTACATGGCTGCACGCCTGGCGATTTTCCACCTGCGTAAAAAAGCTTACGGCCAGTTTGAACCGCCGAAGCTGTACGATCAGGTGAAGCGTATGGTCGATATGGGCAAATACGATCGCCACCTGCTGGAAGACTACAGCGCCGAAGAGTTCGAGCAGATGGACGGCTTTATCGACCACTGGCGTGATATGAACTTTTCCTATGCGGCAGTGAAGCAGCTGGAAGGCAAATATCTGGTGCAGAACCGCGTCAGCGGTGACATCTACGAAAGCGCCCAGTTCCTGTATATCCTGGTGGCCGCCTGCCTGTTCTCCGGTTATCCGCGTGATACCCGCCTGGATTACGTCAAGCGTTTCTACGATGCGATCTCGACCTTCAAAATTTCTCTACCGACGCCAATCATGTCCGGCGTGCGGACCCCAACCCGCCAGTTCAGCTCTTGCGTGCTGATCGAGTGCGGCGACAGCCTGGATTCCATCAACGCCACCTCCAGCGCAATCGTAAAATACGTTTCTCAGCGTGCCGGTATCGGCATCAACGCCGGCCGCATTCGTGCGCTGGGCAGCCCGATCCGTGGCGGTGAAGCCTTCCACACCGGCTGTATTCCGTTCTACAAGCACTTCCAGACCGCGGTGAAATCCTGTTCTCAGGGCGGCGTGCGTGGCGGAGCAGCCACGCTGTTCTACCCAATGTGGCACCTGGAAGTGGAAAGCCTGCTGGTGTTGAAAAACAACCGTGGCGTGGAAGGAAACCGCGTTCGTCATATGGACTACGGCGTTCAGATAAACAAGCTGATGTACACCCGTCTGCTGAAAGGCGGCGACATCACGCTGTTCAGCCCGTCTGACGTACCAGGCCTGTACGACGCGTTCTTCGCCGATCAGGACGAGTTCGAGCGTCTGTACACCAAATACGAAAACGAGCCGTCGATTCGCAAGCAGCGCGTTAAGGCCGTCGACCTGTTCTCACTGATGATGCAGGAACGTGCTTCGACCGGCCGTATCTATATTCAGAACGTCGATCACTGCAACACCCACAGCCCGTTTGACCCGGCCATTGCCCCGGTTCGCCAGTCGAACCTGTGCCTTGAAATTGCTCTGCCAACCAAGCCGCTGCTGGACGTGAACGACGAAAACGGCGAGATCGCGCTTTGTACGCTGTCTGCCTTCAACCTGGGTGCGATTAACAGCCTGGACGATCTGGAAGAGCTGGCGACCCTTGCGGTCCGTGCGCTGGATGCCCTGCTGGATTATCAGGATTACCCAATTCCTGCGGCACAACGCGGCGCAATGGGCCGTCGTACGCTGGGTATAGGCGTGATCAACTACGCCTACTATCTGGCCAAGCATGGCGTGCGTTACTCCGATGGCAGCGCCAACGACCTGACGCACCGCACCTTTGAAGCCATTCAGTTCTACCTGCTGAAAGCCTCAAACGAGCTGGCGAAAGAGCAAGGTGCCTGCCCGTGGTTCAACGAAACCACCTATGCGCAGGGCATCATGCCTATCGACACTTACAAGAAAGACCTCGATGCGATCAGCAGCGAGCCGCTGCACCTGGACTGGGACGGCCTGCGCGAGCAGATCAAGACCCACGGCCTGCGTAACTCCACGCTGTCTGCCCTGATGCCGTCTGAAACCTCTTCGCAGATTTCTAACGCCACCAACGGCATTGAGCCACCGCGCGGTCATATCAGCATTAAAGCGTCGAAAGACGGGATCCTGCGTCAGGTGGTGCCAGAGTACGAGCGCCTGAAGGACAGCTACGAGCTGCTGTGGGACATGCCGAACAACGACGGTTACCTGCAGCTGGTTGGACTGATGCAGAAGTTTATCGACCAGGCGATCTCGTCTAACACCAACTACGATCCAACGCGCTTCGCGAATGGCCGCGTGCCGATGAAGCAGCTGCTGAAAGATCTGCTGACCGCCTACAAGTTCGGCGTGAAAACGCTGTACTACCAGAACACCCGTGACGGTGCGGAAGACACGCAGGAAGATCTGGTGCCATCCATTCAGGATGACGGCTGCGAAAGCGGTGCCTGCAAGATCTAAGCACACTCTGCGGCGCGATGAGCTCAACCATCGCCCGCCACAATCATGTGTCAGGGCCGCGTAACGCGGCCCGCTCTCACTGGATTACTATTCATGGCTTACACAACGTTCTCGCAAAACAAAAACAACCAGCTGGATGAACCGATGTTCTTCGGTCAGTCGGTTAACGTCGCCCGTTTCGACCAGCAGAAATATGACATCTTTGAAAAGCTGATCGAAAAGCAGCTGTCGTTCTTCTGGCGCCCGGAAGAAGTGGACGTCTCACGCGACCGCATCGATTATCAGGGTCTGCCAGACCATGAAAAACACATCTTCATCAGCAACCTGAAGTATCAGACGCTATTGGATTCGATTCAGGGACGTAGCCCGAACGTGGCGCTGCTGCCGCTGATCTCGATCCCGGAGCTGGAAACCTGGATTGAAACCTGGGCGTTCTCGGAAACCATCCACTCGCGCTCTTACACCCATATTATCCGTAACATCGTCAACGATCCGGCGATTGTGTTCGACGATATCGTCACCAACGAGCAGATCCTGTCGCGCGCCAAAGATATCTCTGGCTACTACGACGATCTGATCGAGATGACCAGCTACTGGCATCTGCTGGGTGAAGGCACGCACCAGGTCAACGGCAAAAGCATCACCATTAACCTGCGCGCGCTGAAAAAGCAGCTGTATATCTGTCTGATGAGCGTCAACGCGCTGGAAGCGATCCGCTTCTACGTCAGCTTTGCCTGTTCATTCGCGTTCGCTGAGCGCGAGCTGATGGAAGGTAACGCCAAAATCATCAAGCTGATCGCCCGTGACGAAGCGCTGCACCTGACCGGCACGCAGCATATGCTGAACCTGCTGCGCAGCGGTGAAGACGATCCGGAGATGGCAGAGATTGCCCGTGAATCCCGCCAGGAGTGCTACGACCTGTTCGTGCTGGCCGCGCAGCAAGAGAAAGAGTGGGCAGAATACCTGTTCCGCGACGGCTCGATGATCGGCCTGAACAAAGACATCCTCTGCCAGTACATTGAGTACATCACCAACATCCGCATGCACGCGGTGGGTCTGGATTTGCCGTTCAAGACGCGTTCAAACCCAATCCCATGGATTAACTCCTGGCTGGTGTCTGACAACGTTCAGGTGGCACCGCAGGAAGTGGAAGTGAGCTCTTACCTTGTGGGTCAGATTGACTCCGAAGTGGGCGAAAACGACTTCGACGATTTCCAGCTGTAAGATGGCGGGTTCGATGATTATCCTGCGTGCTTCCGGCACGCAGCTGCATTGCAAGAATGAACACCCTTCGCTGCTGGATGCGCTTGAAGCGCATCAGGTCTGCGTGGAATATCAGTGCCGGGAAGGCTATTGCGGCTCGTGCCGTACCCGGCTACTGAAAGGCGAAGTGTGTTATACCGCGAAGCCGCTGGCCTTCGTTCAGCATGACGAAATCCTGCCCTGCTGCTGCAGAGCTAACGGCGATATCGAACTAGAGATGTAGCGTGTTATAGCCCGATCTAATGCCTGATACAGGGGGCGATTACCCCGCCCCCTCTGCCTGCAATCACCCTTTCAGCGTTTCCACCACATCAATCCAGCCATGACCGGTCGACACTTCCATGCCGTTCATCCAGCGACGCAGCATATTCAGCGCCATCATCGCCACCACATCCTGGCGGGATTTCAGCCCGTGGCGGTTGACGTTAAACTTCACGCCCTGCGCCCAGCTGCCTTCCGGCGTATGCAGCGCAAACCCCAGCTTTTCATCCTGCAGCCCCCCGACAATCAGGGACAGACTTGCTGCGGATTCGGCGGCCAGCTGTTTGCTGCGCTCAAGCAAACTCTGTAGAGATTCTTCCCGCGCAGGAAGCACGTTGCCGGCCGCTAACGGCGCGTCGACCGACGCCATTTGCCACTGCAACAGTCCGGCGGTGAACTGCTCGCTGATGGCCAGCGTGTAGCCCTGTTCTTTCAGACGGCGCGAAAGCTGTGCCGGCAGGCCTTCAAATCCCTCAAAGATCATGCTCTCGCCGGCGATTTCGCGCACCTGTTGCCAGAAAACCTCCATCTCCGGGAGTTTGGAGGCCGGGCCGTTCAGCTTCAGCTCAATGATCGGCATCGACGCGCGATAGCCCATCACCACGCCATCCGGGATCGGCAGCGGCTCGATTTCTTCTGCCAGGTCGCTCTCGCCACGGCCAAAGGTGGTCAGACGCAGGCACACCGGCGGCTCGGGCAGCTTAAAGCGCGCCTTCAGACGCGGCAAAATCTGTTCCTCGACCATCACCTTGTATTCGGACGGTACACCAGGGGTGAAGAACATCCAGCAGCGGTTCAGCTGCATCGCGAAGCCGCAGGCGGTGCCCACCGGATTATCCAGCATCTCGGCACCCTCGGGGATTTCGGCCTGCTTGCGGTTGCTGGCCGCCATTTTGCGGCCACGTCCGGCAAAGAAAGCTTCCATCTTCGCCAACCACTCTTCGTGCATCACCAGCTTGACGCCTGCCGCTTTGGCAGCGGCAACCGCGCTCAGGTCGTCACTTGTCGGCCCTAACCCACCGTTAACGATCAGCACATCGGCCACTTTGCTGCGCTCGATCAGCACGTTAACCAGCTCATCAAGATTGTCGCCATGAGTCTGGCGGCTGGTCATCGGCAGGCCGTTCTCAAACAGTACGCCAGCCAGCCAGGCTGCATTGGTATCCACGATCTGACCGTGCAGGACTTCATCGCCAGTCGCGAGCATTTCCACTCTTATCATTTTTATCTCCAGTTCGGGCAGCGAACGTTAACTGTATGAACACACCCAGATAAACACAATGCTCTTTTCCAATAAGTTGTGTTTCAGAGATGGCAGTAATAGCCAGAGCCAGATTGTCGGGCAGCGGACCAACGGGGCACAATGGCGCGGATAATAGGAATAGCCGATTGATAACTGTTTTTTGATCTTTAAACTAACGTTAACCAGAGAGAGACGCCCGATGAGCAAAAAAGGACTGACTACCGCTGCTGGCGCACCCGTCGCCTATAATAACAATTCGATGACCGCTGGCCGCCGTGGCCCAATGCTGTTACAGGATGTCTGGTTCTTAGAGAAGCTGGCGCATTTTGACCGCGAAGTGATCCCGGAACGCCGCATGCACGCCAAAGGGTCGGGCGCTTACGGCACCTTTACCGTCACCCAGGATATCACCGCCTTCAGCCGGGCAAAAATCTTCGCTGACGTGGGCAAAAAGACCGAGCTGTTTATGCGTTTTTCCACGGTGGCAGGTGAACGCGGCGGTGCCGATGCCGAACGCGATATTCGTGGCTTCTCGTTAAAGTTTTATACCGAAGAAGGTAACTGGGATTTGGTCGGTAACAACACGCCGGTATTCTATTTACGCGACCCGATGAAATTTCCGGATCTGAACCATGTGGTGAAGCGCGATCCGCGCACCAACCTGCGTAACCCAACCTACAAATGGGACTTCTTCTCCCAGCTTCCTGAATCGCTGCATCAGCTGACCATCGACTTTAGCGACCGTGGCCTGCCGACCTCGTATCGCCATATTCACGGCTTTGGCAGCCATACCTACAGCTTTATTAACAACCAGCAGCAGCGCTTTTGGGTGAAATTCCATATGCGTTGCGAACAGGGTATCCAGAACCTGATGGATGACGAAGCGGCGTTGCTGATCGGTCAGGATCGTGAAAGCTCCCAGCGCGATCTGTTTGACGCGATTGAGAAAGGCAACTTCCCGCGCTGGAAATTCTTTGTGCAGATCATGCCGGAAGATGAAGCGTCGCAAACGCCTTACAACCCTTTCGACCTGACCAAAGTCTGGCCGCATGCCGATTATCCGCTGATTGAAGTGGGTGAATTTGAGCTGAACCGCAACCCGGATAACTACTTTGCCGAAGTGGAACAGGTTGCCATGAGCCCGGCCAACGTGGTGCCAGGCATTGGTTTCTCGCCCGACCGCATGTTGCAGGGCCGCCTGTTCTCCTACGGCGATGCGCACCGCTACCGTCTGGGCGTCAACCACCACCAGATCCCGGTGAACGCGCCCAAATGCCCGTTCCACAATTACCATCGCGATGGCGCGATGCGCGTTGATGGCAACAGCGGCAACGGCGCAACCTATGAGCCAAACAGCTTTAACGTCTTCCAGGAGCAGCCGGATTACAGCGAGCCGCCGTTGTCACTGGAGGGCGCGGCGGATCACTGGAACCATCGCGAGGATGAAGACTATTTCACCCAGCCACGCGCCTTGTTTAATCTGATTGGGGAAGAAGAGCATCAGCGCATGTTTAAACGCATCGCCGGTGAGCTGATTCAGATCCCTGAGTTTATCCAGCAGCGGCAGATTGCCCTGTTCCATCAGGTCGATCCGGCCTACGGCGCGGGCGTAGAGCAGGCGCTCAACGCGCTGAAGTAATGGATATGGGCGGCTTACTGCCGCCCTTTTTCCTGCTGCGCGACCCATTGCGTTAAGCGCTGACGGGAAAGCTTGATGCCGCCACTATCCAGCTCGGGCAAGGGATACCAGCTTACCGGACGCTGAAATCCGGCCAGCCGCCCTTTTGCCCATTCGGCTAATGCTGTCAACGGTAACTCCGCCGTCATCGCCACCAGCGCCACCGGTCGCTGACCAAACTCCCGATCCTCGCGCGGCACGATAAACGCCTGGCTGACCGCCGGATGTGACAACAGCAATGACTCAATCTGCTCCGGTTGGATCCCCTCACCCGCCGAGAAAAACTGGTTATCCAGTCGTCCGGTTAATACCAGTTCCCCCTGTTCAAGGTGCCCGCCATCTCTGCTGGCAAACCAGCCGTCCGCAGTGGTTAAAGGCAACAGTTCACCATCACGCCAGTAGCCACAGGCCAGCGCCGGTGATTTCAGCTGCACCTCGCCGTTTCTGATCCTGATCAGATGCCCTGCCAATGCCGCCCCCACGCCACTTCGCTTATCCGCTCGCTTTGCCGCCACCGTCGAGGCGGTTTCCGTCAGGCCGTAACCACACCAGCAGGCAATGCCGCGCGCCTCAGCCTGTTGCGTTAAGCTCTGCGGGATTGCCGCGCCGCCCAGCAGCACCTTGTGCAAACCGGCTGGAAGCTCTGGCTGTTGCAGCAGACGCCAGAGCTGGGTCGGCACCAGCGAGGCAAAGGTGCAGTGTTCCAACGCCACTGCCAACGCGGCCTCGCCAGCCAGCATCAGGCCCGCGCCGCGTAGCAGCCAGCGCCATACAATTCCCTGACCGGAAACATGAAACAGCGGCAAAGAGAGCAGCCAGCGGTCTTGCCGGATAAAATTCATCGCGTCCACCACCCCTGCCGCGCTGGCAAGGTGCGCCGCAAAGGTATGCGCCGCCGCTTTAGGCTGCCCGCTGGAGCCGGAGGTTAAGGTAAGCGTGGCGATCTGCCGATCGTCCCATTGATGCCGTGGCAATCCATCGGCAAAAACACACCGCAACGGTGCGATGCCCGCCACAGGTTCACCGTCCAGCGTCAGGGCGAAATCAGCGTTCAGTGCGGGAATAATCACCGCCAGCTGCGAGGCAGGAAGTTGAGGGTTTAGCGGTATCACCCGCGCGCCACACTGCAGCAGGGCCAGATACCCCAGCAAGGCGGGCTGGCTATTACGCGCTTTCAGCACCACGCCACACCCGCTGCGCACGCCCTGCTGCATCAATCCTGTGGCAAGCTGGTCGATCTGCCTGGCCAGCTGCGCCCAGCTGAACGTAGCACCCTGATGGATCAGCGCGGGTTCATCGGGCTGCTGCTTTGCCCAGTGCCGCCATGGCCAGTCGCTTAATGCTGCCATATCACCTCCAACGCATCTGAAGCGATTAGCGGCAGTTCGCAGCCCGGCCAGCGGCGCACCAGCTGATGTTGCATCAGACTGAGGGTATCCAGCCCCGGCGTGCTGCCGGGCGTTAACCCGTGTGCGATGCGTGCCAGCTGCGTCAGCCCGAGGCTCGATTCCACAGACGACCCGATCACCACCGTTAAGCCGGCCTGCTGTGCCTGTTGCGCCATCTCGCGCACTTTCTGCAGGCTGCCGAGCAGCATGGGTTTTAGGATCACGGCGCTGAGATGCGGTTCTGCCCGTGGCTGGAAGCCGGCTTCGCGGGTGCTTTCATCCCAGGCGATGGCAATACCGGTTTCAGCGGCAAAACGCCTGGAATCCTGCGGATCGCGGCAGGGTTCTTCGAGGAAAGCGATACGGCTACGCAGCTGTTCAGGCAGATAACGCGCGAAGGTCAGCGCTTTCTCCAGGCTCCAGCTGCGGTTGGCATCCAACCTTAACGTAAGCGCAGGCAGGGCTTCCAACAGCAGATTAACCATCATGCCGTCGCGCACCGCCTCGTAAAGACCAACCTTCATTTTCGCCAGCGGCTGCGCCTGATGTTGCAGGCGCAGAAGCAGCTCATCGGGATCGCCCACGCACAGCAGCGCACTGTTGAAGTTACCTGCTTCAGGCAACTGACCGCCCAGTTCCGCCAGCGCACAGCTCAGACCGAACGCCACCGACGGCAAACGACAGTCCAGCGGATGTTCGCCCCGACACCAGGCTGCCAGCCAGGCAAGCGTGGCATGCCGGGCCTCATCCAGCGACTCGGTGCTGAACCCCGGCAGCGGCGAGATTTCGCCCCAGCCTTCGCGGCCCGCCTCCGTCAGCCTGACCAGCAAACCTGAACGGGTTTTTAGCCGGCGGTCGCGCAGCACCACGCCGGCTTCCAGCGGAATGTCCCAGCCATACACCCCCGCGCGGCGCATCAGGGATTACGCTTAAATTGACTGAAGTCTGGCTGACGCTTCTGGTTAAACGCGTTGCGCCCTTCCTGCCCTTCTTCGGTCATATAAAACAGCATGGTGGCGTTTCCGGCCAGCTCCTGCAACCCGGCCTGGCCATCGCAATCGGCATTTAACGCCGCCTTCAGACAGCGCAGCGCCATCGGACTGTTTTGCAACATTTCACGGCACCAGCGCAGGGTTTCCTTTTCCAGATCGGCTAACGGCACCACGGTATTGATCAGCCCCATCTCCAGCGCCTGCTGCGCATTGTACATCCGGCACAGGAACCAGATTTCGCGCGCCTTCTTCTGCCCGACTATGCGCGCCATATAGGCCGCGCCCCAGCCGCCGTCGAACGAACCGACCTTTGGCCCGGTCTGACCGAAGCGCGCATTGTCCGCCGCAATAGTCAGATCGCAGAGCATATGCAGCACATGGCCGCCTCCCACCGCATAGCCCGCCACCATCGCCACTACCGGTTTGGGGCAGGTGCGGATTTGCCGCTGAAAATCCAGCACGTTCAGGTGATGCACGCCGGACTCATCCTGATAACCGCCGTAGTTGCCGCGCACTTTCTGATCGCCACCGGCGCAGAAGGCCTCGTTTCCTTCACCGGTCAGCACAATCACCCCAACCTGCTCGTCATGACGGGCATCATTCAGGGCAATCATCAGCTCTTTCACCGTCTGTGGCCGGAAGGCATTGCGTACCTCGGGGCGATGAATGGTGATTTTGGCGATGCCATCAGCGGATTTGTGATAGCGAATATCGCTGAAAGGCTGCGCAGAGTCCTGCCACTCAACCGGGGCATAAAGCAGGTCGTCGTCGGGATAAATCATCAGTGCTCCTCAGAATGAAGCCGCTGTGCCAGCAGTTCGGCAAAGGCGACAGGATTTTCACGGTGAGCGTTATGGCCCGCCGCAGGAATCGGGGTACAGGGAAGTGAAGCCTGTTGGGCAAGCTGGCGGAACTTTTGGTCGCGCTCGCCGCAGAAATAGCTGAAGGGCCGCTGAAAATTGCGGAGTTCGGCCAGTAAACAGGGCTGCTGAGAGAGGGAGGTTGCCTGCAGCATCGCGGCGATCGCGGCGGGGTGATTACCGCTACGCGCGGCGATCAGCGCGGCCCGTTGCTGCCCGGTGAGTCCGGCAAAAATGGGCTGACGATACCAGGCATCAAGCGTTTGCACTAACGGCAGAGTGCGAAAGTCTTCTGCCCAATGGGCATCCTGCGCCTGCCGCTGCTGCCGTTGTGCCAGGTTGTTCAGGCCAAAATGCGCCCCTTCAACCACCAGTCCCTGCAGCTCAGAACCGGCATGGCGGCAGGCGTGATACAGCGCTACCCGACCGCCCAGCGAATACCCTATCAGCCAGTAACGCCCGACGTGATAACGGCGCAGCGTCTGATTAATGCTTTCTGAGAGCGGGTCAAAGCCGCCCACCGGATGTGCCAGCGATCCTCCGTGCCCCGGCAGGTCGATCGCCAGCTGCGGCCAGTCCGCCAGCAGCGACTGCACCGGTTGCCAGTCTCTGGCGCTCCCCAGAAAGCCGTGCAGCCAAACCAGCACCGGCCGATCGGGTCGGCGCTTACCCTGCCAGCAGGCATGCAGGATCATCGACAGTCTCCCTTCCCGGCGGCGGCCAGGGTCAGTGCGCCTTCGGCGTTCTCCACCTGCAGTTCAATCAGCGTTGCCTGTCCTCGCCAGCCTTGTTCTATCGCTGCGGTCAGCTCCTGAGCGTTAGCGGGCCGGTGAAAATCGAGCCCAAATAGCTGCGCGGCGGCGGAAAAATCGACCTGCTGCGGCATCAAAAAGAAGCGCTCTCTTTCCGCTTCGGGCGTTGGCAGTAGCGAAAATATCTGGCCGCCCGCATTGTTGATGACGATCAGCACCACCGGCGCGCTGGCCTGCCGCAACAGCGCCAGGCTGTTCAGGTCGTAAAGGGCCGAGATGTCTCCGACGATCGCCAGCAGCGGTTTTCTGCTGCCGCGCTGAACCCCGGCGGCGGTGGCCAGCAATCCGTCGATGCCGCTGGCGCCACGGTTGGCAAACACCGGATAGCCCGGCGGCAGTTTGGCAAATGCATCCACCAGCCGGATAGTCAGGCTGTTACCGAGAAACAATACGCCCTGTTCGGGTAACAAAGCGGCCAGGTTAGCGGCCAGCCCGGCTTCGCTAAACAACGGTGGGTGAAGGCTGGCGGACAGTGTCTTCACCCGATCGGCAAGCGCCGGGCACCAGGCCGACTGAGGCGACGCCGGATGCGCTGCCAGCCACTGGCGGATATCGGCCACGATGCGGCTGCCACGGTGATTCGCCGGATCGCGCCGCGGCGGCATGGCTTCAATCAGCCAGAACTGCTCAGGCTTCGCTGTCGCCAGCCAGCGGCATAACGCTTTGCCGGTCAGGTGGCTGCCAAACTGCACCACAATGTCCGCCGCGGAAAGCCACTCAATCGCCTGCGGATGCTGTAACCAGATCTCCGCAGCAGGCAGCGGCTGACCGCAGTGGGACTGCACATCGGCAATCAGCGGCCAGCCCAGCTCGCTGGCCCAACGGGCCACGGCAATGCCCTCTTGCGGCGACATTTTCCCGGCAATCACCACGCCGCGCGCCTGACGCCAGCGCAACCATTCCGGCATTACGGGTGTCGCTCGGGCGGCCACCTGCTGTAACCAGGGACCGTCATCCTGCCACCAGTCACTCAACGCCTCCTGCCAGTGCTGATACGCCTCCAGATCGCCGCCATATAAGGGTTCCGCAAACGGGCAGTTAATCTGTACGGCACCAAATTCCTGCTGGCCGAGCAGCGAGTCAATGGCCGACACCAGCCAGCTGGCAGCAATATCGGGCGTCGGACGGGGAAGGTTCAGGGAAACGGCGTGGCAGGCAAACAGCCCGGTTTGATCGATGGCCTGGTTGGCGCCGCAATCAAGCAATTCTGCGGGCCGGTCGGCGCTGAGGATAATCAGCCGCTCACCGGTCAGGCGGGCCTCAATAATGGCAGGATAGAGGTTGGCAACGGCGGTACCGGAGGTGACGATAATCGCCACCGGCTGGCCGGTCGATTTGGCCAGACCCAGCGCCAGATGCCCGAGACCGCGTTCATCAACGTGGGTGTGGCAAATCAGTTTTTCCCGGCTGGCAGCCGCCAGCGTCAGCGGTGCAGAACGGGAACCTGGCGCGATGCAGACATGCTTAACCTGATGGCGTGATACCGCTTCAAGGATCACGCCGGCCCAGCGGCGGTTGAAGGTACTGTGTGACATAGCCCACTCCTGACCAAAGCAGGCAGGCAGTATAAAAGAGCCACCGCGTCGTCATTTTGATTTGGGGCAGGATCCGCTCGCTATTTCCACGCCGAGCAGGCTTGCCAGGCCGGCAGCCTTCTGATTGATCTCTTGCCACTCAAGGCTGGCCTCTGAACCGGCCACGATCCCCGCCCCGGCATACAATCGCACGCTGTTGCCTGACACCTGCGCCGAACGCAGCGACACCGCAAACTCACTTTCTGCAGCCGATAACCAGCCGACCGATCCGGCATACCAGCCGCGTGAAAACGGTTCGTGCTGGCGAATAAATTGCTGAGCGGGCTGGCGCGGCAATCCGGCGACGGCTGCGGTTGGCTGCAGCCGTTGCAGCAGCGCCATATCATCCTGCTGATAAAGCTGCCCGTGAATCTCGCGCTTAAGGTGCTGCACCTTACGCAGCCGAACAACGTGGGCCGGGGACACATCCAGACCCGACGTAATCGACTCCAGGCGCTGGCAGATATCTTCCACCACCAGGCCATTTTCCCGGCGGTTCTTTTCATCGTTTAACAGCGCGTCGCCCAGCTGCTGCGCCAGATGCGCGTCGCTGGCGTTAGCGCAGGTCCCGGCCAGCGCCTCCGTATTGAGCGCCAGCCCATGTCGATGGAAAAGCTGCTCGGGACTGGAGCCGAGAAATGCCTGCTGCGGCGAGATCGCCAGCATAAAGTGATAGCAGTGGCGATTGGCCTGACGGCTGGCGTCAAGCAGCGCGGCAGCATTAACCGCCTGGGTGAAGTGTAAATCGGTGGCCCGCGCCAGCACCACCTTATCCAGATCGCCCTGACAAATCGCGGTAAGCGCCGCCGCAACCTGCTGCTGCCAGCCGCCAGAATGCGGAAAGTGTTGGCAGGCGCTCAGCCGTTGCGGAAGAGACTCAAAAGGGTGTGTCGGCAGCAGGCTATCGATCAGCCCGATCGCGGCCTGGGCCTCTTCCCGCAGCACACCGTGCAGGAACACGCTGAGGGTGTTTCCCCGTATTAACACGCGTGGCAGGAACAGCCAGCAATGCTGCAGCGCAAATTCATTGGCTCCTACCACACAGCCCTCGGCCGGCAGCGCGCGCAGAAGCTGACTGGCCTGCTGAAGCGTCTCGGCGCGCTGAACCTCGCCCAGCGCCATCAGCGTTTGTTCGCCGCTGCGGTGCTGCCAGTAAAACTTTGGCCATACGGGCTGCGCGTCCAGCCAGGCTAAGCCATCGGAAGGATCGGTGACCGTCGCCGACAGACGCAGAAAACCCGGTTGAGATGCGGTGACAGCGCGAAGCTGCTGTTGCAGATCGCTTAAGGCGGCGGCAAATGACATTGGGCATTCCAGACAAACTCACGTCAGGCCAGTGTACCCGTCGCGTCAACCTCAATTTTTGATCTGGGCCAGGTGAGAGCAGGCCTGCCGGCAGAAACAAAACGGGCGCCCCGAAGGACGCCCGCAACTTTTGCCTGGTGACGCAGACCTTAACGGCGCGCCAGCAGTAGTCCTACAACCAGACCCAGGGTGGCACCCACGCCAATCCCCTGCCACGGTTTTTCATGCACGTATTCATCGGCACGATACACGGCTTGTTTCGCACGAACATAATAGGTGTCAGTTGCGTTGCTCACGCGGGACTTCACCTCGTTCAGCGACTTCTCAGCTTTCGCTTTCAGCTCGATATATTTCTGATCCGCCGGATCTCCGGAAGATTTAAGCACTTCTTCCAGCGTTTCACTCAACAGCGCCAGGTCGTCGTCCAGGCTGCTCTCTTCAGGTGCAATCGTTCTAGCCATAACATCTCCTTGTGCGAATAAGAATCTCCACTAACTATAGACAGTTTTCAGCAACCTGCTTGCTCAGACGACCAGGAATAGACTGATAATGTTGCCTTTAGTGGTAACTGGCTATTTTGCGAACATACTGCGGATATCTTTGAACGCCTTGAACTCCAACGCGTTACCACAGGGATCGAAGAAGAACATGGTGGCCTGTTCGCCCACCTGCCCCTGAAAGCGCACGTAGGGTTCAATCTCAAACTTCACCTGGAAGTCCTTCAGCCGCGCGGCCAGTTGCTCCCACTCTTCCCAGCTCAGCACCAGCCCGAAATGCGGCACCGGCACGCCGTGGCCATCAACGTGGTTGGTATGAACCGCATCTGGCGCGGTCTTTTTTGGTGCCTGATGGATCACCAGCTGATGTCCATAGAAATCAAAATCTACCCATTGTTCGCTGGAGCGTCCTTCAGCAAGATTGAATACGGTGCCGTAGAAATGGCGGGCAGCAGCAAGATCGTGAACAGGTATTGCCAGATGGAACGGGCTGAGGGCCATTGCAGTCTCCAGGGATCAAGAAAGGTCGTTGTGAAGACCCATTCTTCACGATAATATTTTTGGTGAAAAGCGAATATTATTACAACGATTCAACAATTATTTTGCTGAGTGGACACCATGATACGTGAACTGAAAACCTTTGTTGCGGTCAGCCAGTTTGGCACGTTCTCCGCCGCCGGACAGCGTATTGGCCTGACGCAATCGGCGGTCAGCGCGCAAATGCGCACGCTGGAGGAAGCGCTGGGGATGCGGCTGTTTGACCGTTCCGGCCGCGCCGTGGCGTTAAATGCTGATGGCACGCGGGTCTTGCCGATGGCGGAAGAGATCCTGACGCTGTTTGCCCGCATGGCTCAGCCCGAAAATCTGGCCGAGTATCGCGGGTCGATTAAGATTGGGGCGATCGCGTCGGTGCAAACCGGCCTGCTTCCCGGCGTGCTGGTCAGCGTGCATCAACAGGCGCCCGCGCTGGAAACTAAACTGATCCCCGGCGTCTCCTCCAGCCTGCTCACCCAGGTGGACGCCGGCAATATCGATCTGGCGGTGATCATCAAACCCAGCTTCGCGCTGACCAAAGACCTGTACGCGGAGACGGTGCAGCGCGAGCCATTTGTGCTGATCGTCCCCGCGGATGTGGCAGGCGATGATGTGGTAGAGCTGATCCGCCAGCATCCCTTTATCCGCTATGACCGCTCCTCTTTCGGCGGCCGGATGGTCAGCCAGTTCCTGCGCGACCAGCGGCTCGATCCGCAGCTGGCGTTGGAGATTGATGAAATTGATGCCATCGTCAAAATGGTTGAGCTGCAGTTGGGCGTCGCCCTGGTGCCGCTGGCAGGATTGTGGACCGATCGTCCGGCAAACGTCCGCATTCTGCCGCTTGGCGAGTTAACCTTCTATCGCGAACTGATTGTGGTGATGAGGCACGCTAATCGTCAGGCCCCGTTACATAAATTCTTTGCCGGCACGCTGATAAATCACGTCATTTCAAAACAGGAACCGTCTGATAAGGGCTGAAAAGCGTCGGCTAGCAGCGGAAAACAGGGATTTTGTTAGATTTATCTGATAAATTTTTTGCTAACTGAATTTTTGATCTCACGGACTGTCGTACTTTGCTGTGATTTAGATCACGCATATGTCGACAATGCTGCCCGTCAGCGGCGGTGTGCAACACCACGACAGTCTCTACAAACTCCGTTCAGCAAAGGGAATGACTTCTGGCATGAATCGAAGAATGTTTATGAAAGCCTCAATGGCTTTCGCTACGGTAAGCGGCATGTCCGGTTTATCGACATTATTTGCACAGGCTGCCTGGGCTGATACCGATATCGCCGATGGCTCAGCAAAGAAATTTGATTTCGACGTGCTTAAGCAAATGGCGGCTGACCTCGCGAAAAAACCCTACGGTGGCGCGCCGTCACCGCTGCCAGCAACCCTGGCTACCATGACTCCGCAGGCTTATAACGAAATTCAGTACGACGCCAACCACTCACTGTGGAATGACATTCCTAATCGTGAGCTTGACGTTCAGTTCTTCCACGTCGGCATGGGCTTTAAACGCCGCCTGCGGATGTTCTCTGTCGACGCGTCCAGCCGTGAAGCCCGCGAAATCCACTTCCGTCCAGAGTTGTTCAATTACAACAACGCCAAAGTGGATATGAAACAGCTGGAAGGTAAAACCGATTTGGGCTTTGCCGGTTTCAGGGCGTTTAAAAAACCCGAGCTGGCCAGCAAGGACATCGTTTCCTTCCTCGGCGCAAGCTACTTCCGTGCCGTTGATGAGACCTATCAGTACGGTCTTTCCGCGCGTGGCGTGGCAATCAACACCTTCGGCAGCCATGAAGAGTTCCCTGACTTCACCGCGTTCTGGTTTGAAACGCCGAAGGCAGATGACACCACCTTCACCGTTTACACCTTGCTGGATGGCGAAAGCTGCACCGGCGCATTCAAATTCATCGTCCACTGCGAAGATAAGCGCGTGGTGATGGAAGTGGAAAACCATCTGTATGCCCGTAAAGATATTGAGCAGATGGGTATCGCGCCGATGACCACCATGTTCAGCTGCGGCAACAACGAACGCCGCATGTGCGACACCATCCACCCGCAAATTCATGACTCCGATCGTCTGGCGATGTGGACCGGGGTCGGTGAGTGGATCTGCCGCCCGCTGAACAACCCGCAGCGTCTGACCTACAACGCCTATAAGGATGAGAATCCGCGCGGCTTCGGTATGTTGCAGCTCAACCATGACTTCCAGGATTATCAGGATGTGATTGGCTGGTACAACAAGCGTCCAAGCCTGTGGGTTGAACCGGTCGGCAAATGGGGCAAAGGCGCAATTAACCTGATGGAAATCCCGACCACGGGCGAAACGCTGGATAACATTGTCTGCTTCTGGCGTCCTGAAGAGGCGATCAAAGCCGGCAGCGAACACAGCTTCAGCTACAAACTTTACTGGAGTGGTCTGCCACCGGTGCGTAGCGGCCTGTCCCGCGTGAACGCGACCCGTACCGGCATGGGCGGCTTCCCGGAAGGTTGGGCACCGGGCGAACACTATCCGGACGTCTGGGCACGTCGCTTCGCGGTCGACTTTGTCGGAGGCGATTTGAAAGCAGCCGCACCGAAAGGCATCGAGCCGGTGATCACCACCACCTCTGGCACCATCAAACAGGTTGAAATCCTCTACGTGGAGCCTATCGATGGCTACCGTATTCTGTTTGACTGGTATCCGAACAGTGACTCGGTGGAGCCGGTGAACCTGCGCCTGTTCCTGCGCACCAAAGACGAGACGCTGAGTGAAACCTGGCTGTATCAGTATTTCCCGCCCGCACCCGACAAGCGTAAATATGTCGATGACCGCCAGATGACGGCAGGTTAACCGACAGAAAAAGGGCCGCTCAGCGGCCCTTTTTTGTGGCTTCAGCTGGCTGGATAGGTCGAGATGATTTCCAGTATGCCGTTGATGATAAACTGCACGCCCATGCAAATCAGCAGAAAGCCCATCAGACGGGAAATGGCTTCAATCCCCCCTTTGCCCAACACGCGCATCACCCCACCCGCACTCCGCAAGCATATCCACAGCAGCACCCCGATCGACACAAAAATCAACGGTGGTGCTGCAAAGATCACCCACTCAGGAAAATCAACACCATGACGAATGGTTGAGGCTGAGCTTATTACCATCGCAATGGTGCCCGGACCGGCCGTGCTGGGCATCGCCAGCGGCACAAACGCGATGCTCGTCTCGGGTTCACGCGCCATCTCAGTAGCTTTACTCTGCGCTTCAGGTAAATTGACGCCCTTTGCTGGTGGGAACAGCATACGAAAGCCGATAAAGGCGACAATTAGCCCTCCGGCAATGCGCAGACCCGGAATGGAAATACCAAAGGTATTCATCACTATTTGCCCGGCATACCAGGCCACCATCAGGATAATAAAGACATACAGCGAAGCCATCATGGCTTCCTTATTGCGTTCGGCACTGCTCATCTCCCCCGCCAATCCGAGGAATAGCACCACGGTGGTTAAGGGGTTAGCAAGTGGCAGCAGAACCATTAATCCCAGTCCAATCGCCCTGAGTAAATCCATCATAATGATGCTCCCAATGTGGAGAGAAACAGCCACAAAATGCAGCCTGGCTCACAGAGTATAGAGAAGGTTAACCAAACAAAATATGAATCAGTGGACAGAAATAAAAGTGAAGGAGCTTAATTTATCTGGTTTGAGCTGGACCTTAATTATTGCACTGTCAGATTTAATGGCTGGCCAGTAAAGTTAAGGCTATATTTAAGCCAAATTAAATCACATCATTCGAGGCGAGTATGTTTCTTGACTACTTTGCGCTGGGTGTTCTGGTGTTCGTTTTTATCGTTATTTTTTACGGGATTATAATCCTGCATGATATCCCCTACCTGATAGCGAAATCACGTAATCATCCTCATGCCGATGCTATTCATGTTGCCGGCTGGGTCAGCCTGTTTACCCTGCATGTTATCTGGCCCTTTTTATGGATATGGGCCACCCTGTATCGTCCTGAAAGGGGGTGGGGAATGCAGAATGAAAGTGATGTTATCCAGCAATTGCAGCGACGCGTAACCGAGCTGGAGAAGAAACACCCTGACGTTAACGTGCCACCGCAGGAGTAATGTTATGGATCTGCTCATTATTCTTACCTACGTTGCGATTGCCTGGTCCATATTTAAAATCTTTAAGATCCCTGTCAATAAATGGACCGTGCCCACGGCGGTATTAGGCGGCGTACTCCTGGTTAGCGGATTGATTCTGCTGATGAATTACAATCATCCTTATACCTCGTTAGCGCAAAAGGCGGTGATTACCATCCCCGTGACGCCGCAGGTGACCGGAGTGGTCACTAAAGTCACCGACAAACAGAATGTGCATATTGAAAAAGGTGAAATGCTTTTTGAGATAGACAATACCCGCTTCCAGGCGCGTGTAGACCGGCTGCAGGCCGATCTGGTCAGCGCCATCCATAATATTCAGGCGATGAAGGGCCAGCTGGATGAAGCAATTGCCAATACCTCTAATGCCACTGCCGATCGCGATCGCCTGTTCACAGACTATCAGCGCTATCTGCGGGGGAGTAAGGCCAGGGTCAATCCGTTCTCTGAAAGAGATATCGATACGGCGCGACAAAACTTTTTAGCGCAGGATGCGCTGGTAAAAGGGTCACTGGCGGAGCAGGCGCAGATTAAGAGCCAGCTGGACAGTGAGGTTAACGGCGAACAATCGCAGATTGTCAGCCTCAGAGCGCAGCTGGCTGAGGCAAAATATAACCTCGATCAAACGGTGGTTCGCGCCCCAAGCAACGGCTATGTCACGCAGGTGTTGATCCGCCCAGGCACCTATGCCGCCGCGCTGCCGTTGCGGCCAGTGATGATTTTTGTCCCCGAGCAGACCCGGCAAATTATCGCGCAGTTCCGCCAAAACTCATTGCTGCGCCTTGAGCCAGGCGATGAAGCCGAAGCGGTATTTAATGCGTTACCGGGCGAAGTTTTCAGGGGCAAATTAATCCGCGTCCTGCCCGTGGTACCCGGTGGCGGTTATCAGGCGCAGGGTTCACTGCAGTCGCTGAATGTCACCCCCGGATCCGACGGTGTGCTGGTGGTGATTGAGCTGGATGCCAATCCTCAGATCGATTCCCTGCCTGACGGTATCTTTGCGCAGGTAGCGATTTATTCCGATCATTTCGCCCACGTCTCGGTGATGCGCAAAGTGTTATTACGGATGACCAGTTGGATGCACTACCTGTATCTTGACCATTAATTAATAAGCAGGCTATGGAAATAAATCAGTATGATATTAATCAGCCTAAATATTTCATCTGTATTATTGATAAATAGTTATACAAAAATATTCTACGTGTACAGATTAAAATTATCTGTTATTTATTTCGGTGAAATAAATAAATTCATCCCTGATGAATGGATGAAAAGCGGCTTTCATCACAAAACAAACAAATCGCACTAACGATATTAGACAGTGCCAATTGGGCAAACTATATATTTATTAGCATAAATCATTATCCACCTACCATTCTGTTAAAAGGAAATCCCGATGAAGAAGATCGTTCTTGGCGTCGCGTTATGTGCATTTTCGATCGGTTCATTTGCTGCAGAATTGATGACAAAAAATGAGTTTGAAAAGGTTCATGACCAATATACCAAAGTAGGAAGTGTCACCACCGCAGGTGAAACCAGCGCTGCAGATGCCAAAACCGAACTGTCGAAAATGGCAGATGATAAAGGCGGCGACATCTATGTCCTGAAATCAGGGAATACCAATAAAAAGGTCCACGCTACGGCTGATGTTTACAAGAAAAAGTAACCGTCTCAACGTTTCACTGAGAATGCCTGCTGGGTTAAGACAACAATACAGGCATTCTCAGCCATCAACGCCCCTTTTTTCCCGCGGCTCCTGACCCTATCTTCTTATCAGCCATCGCTCAGGGACGTGTTGTGTCTATTTTTGCATATCAATGTGCGGGATATTATCTTCCAGATATTCTTCGCTGACCGGCTCAAAGCCAAACCGACCATAGAAATCCTGCAGGTGGGCCTGCGCAGAGAGGAAGATGTTGTGCTGCGGCCAGAAGTGCTCGCAGGTGGCAATCGCCTGCTCCATCAGACGGTGCCCCAGACTCAACCCCCGGGCTTCGCTTGAGACAATCACTCTGCCAATCTTCACCGGCTTGTCCGCCGACTCTGGCGCAAGGATGCGGGCATAGGCCAACAATTGCTGATCGAATACCGCTAACAGATGGCGGTTTTCGCCCTGTAAATCGGCGCCATCAAGATCCTGATAAGGACAATTCTGTTCCACCACAAACACCGCATTGCGCAGCGCCAGCAGTTGATAAAGCTGAGCGACACTCAGCTCACTGTGGTGTAGATCCTGCCAGTACACTTCCATACTCTCTGCTCCATTATTCAGACATCTGAATAATGTACAGGTTTCTTAATCAGAACACTGCTGCCCACTTAACAAGATTTCTTGCAGGCCACGACAGCCAGAACTTGTGGTTACATCGATGAACGGTCCGAATGCAGGCGAAAAAAAACGGGCTCATATGAGCCCGTTTGTCGGTGGTTAACGTGGATTACATCAACGGTTGTGCCATCTGCACCAGCGAAATCAGTGGCTGAGGATAGATACCCAGCAGCAGCACCATAATCGCGGAAATCAGCACCACCACACCACCCGCCGTGAAGGCCCAGTTGGCCGGGGTATCACGCTGCAACAGCTCTGGCGGATTCAGATACAGGCTGACGGTAACGCGCAGATAGTAATAAAGACCAATCGCACTACCGACCACAACCGCACCCGTCAGCCACCACAGGTGTGCACCGACACCGACCGCGATGATGTAGAACTTACCAATAAAGCCCAGCGTCATCGGGATACCGGCCAATGACAGCATCATCACCGTCATCACCGCGGAGAGGATTGGACGGTGCCAGAACAGACCACGGTAAGAGTACAGCGAGTCAGCATCCGGCCCACGGTATGGGCTGGACATCAGGCTGACCACGCCAAACGCACCGAGGCTGCTGAACAGGTAACCGGCCAGGTACACACCGGTAGCTTCCAGCGACATCTGGTGCGTCTGAATCGCAATCAGCGCCACCAGCAGATAACCCAGGTGAGCGATGGACGAGTAGCCCAGCAGACGCTTAATGTTGCTCTGCGAGATCGCCATCAGGTTACCAAACAGAATTGAGGCCACCGCGATAATCGCCAGTACCGTCCGCACGGCTTCGCTATCCGCCACCGGCGCATAGAGGAACAGACGCATCACCACACCGAAGATGGCGATCTTGCTGGCGGTTGCCAGGAAAGTCGACACCGGAGCCGGTGCGCCCTGGTAGACATCCGGCGTCCACAGCTGGAAAGGCACCAGCGACAGCTTGAAGCCCAAACCGACAATCATCATCCCCAGCCCCGCCAGCAGCAGCGGTGCATGGATAATGCCGTCGTTCAGGCTCTTGCCCAGTGCCACAAAGCTCAGGTTGCCGGAGTCTGCGTAAATCAACGCCATACCGAACAGCAGGAAGGACGATGCCACGGCAGACATGATGGTGTATTTGATACTGGCTTCCAGCGAGCGTTTTTGCTGGAAGGCATAGCCGACCAGGCCGAACAGCGGCAGGGAAATCAGTTCAATGCCGATAAACAACGACGCCATATGATTGGCGCTGGCCAGCACGATGCCGCCCATTGCAGCAATCAGCACCAGCAGATAGAACTCTTCGCGGTTATCCGGGTAGCCCGCCAGCCATGGATAAGCAAAGGTGCAGGTCGCCAGGCTGGCAAGGATCACCAGCCCGGTATACAGCATCGAATACCCATCCACACGCAGCAGCGGCGTGACGTCCATCGGGCCAGCCTGGCCGACAAAGTACAGCGAGAACAGCGCAATGTTCAGGCCAATCACCGCCAGCGTGGCATTGACGAAGTGGTTGCGTCGCCACGCAATGGACAGCATCACAACTACCACCGTCAATCCGACGATCAGCAGCGGCAGAAGCGCGATCAATTGTTGAGGAGTTATTGTCATGGCGAATTACGGCCTTGTAGTTGTAATTGAAGCGGTATACCACTGCTGAATGTTACTCATCGCAGCATGTGAGGTGTCCAGAATCGGCTGTGGATAAACACCCAGCAGCACCAGCAGAACCACCAGCACCATAATCATCAGGAACTCACGGGCATTCATGCCGCGCAGAGGCGTTTCTGATTTTGGTGCGCCGTAATAAGCACGTTGCATCATGACCAGCGAGTAAACAGACGCGAACACCAGACCGAAGGTAGCGATAACGATAGTCACCGGCACGGTTTTGAAGCTTCCGGTCAGGATCATAAATTCCCCGACGAAGTTACCGGTGCCTGGCATACCCAGGTTGGCAACCGCGAAGAACAGTGACAGGCCCGGTAACCATTTGATGCGTGACCACAGGCCACCCATCTGACGCATATCACGGGTATGCAGACGCTCATACAGCTGACCACACAGGATAAACAGCGCGGCGGCTGACAGACCGTGAGCAATCATCTGCACCACTGCGCCCTGGAACGCCAGCTGGCTGCCGGTGTAGATAGCAATCAGCACGAAGCCCATGTGCGAAATGGAGGTGTAGGCAATCAGACGCTTAATGTCGTACTGCGAGAAGGCCATCCACGCGCCGTAGAAGATACCGATCAGGCCCAGCACCATCGCAATCGGGGCGAAATCGTGTGACGCATTCGGGAACAGCGGCAGGGCGAAACGCAGCAGACCGTAGGCTGCGGTTTTCAACAGAATGCCGGCCAGGTCAACCGAACCGGCGGTTGGTGCCTGACTGTGCGCATCCGGTAACCAGCCGTGCAGCGGAACCACCGGCATTTTCACCGCGAAAGCGATAAAGAAGCCCAGCATCAGCAGATATTCAACGTGGTGCGACATCGGCGTTTTCAACAGCTCTTCGTAGTTGAAGGTCCAGACGCCGGTCGCATTGTAATGCACAAATACCAGGCCCAGAATCGCAATCAACATGATCAGGCCGCTGGCCTGGGTATAGATGAAGAACTTGGTCGCTGCGCTGATACGCGTTTTACCGTCCGATGCTTTGTGACCCCACAAGGCGATCAGGAAGTACATCGGCACCAGCATCATTTCCCAGAAGAAGAAGAACAGGAACATGTCGATGGCAAGGAACACGCCGATCACGCCGCCAAGGATCCACAGCAGGTTCAGGTGGAAGAAGCCCTGCCATTTTTCAATTTCATTCCACGAACAGAGGATCGCCATCACGCCCAGCAGGCCGGTCAGCACCACCATCAGCAGTGAAAGACCATCCAGCGCCAGATGCACGTTAATACCAAAACGTGGGATCCACGAGACGAAGAATTCAGACTGCCACTGCGGAATGCCGGCGGCCTGAGTCAGTGAGTAGCCGCCCTGCAACCAGAGTTGCAATGAGAGCGCCAGCGTCAATCCCATTGAGATCAGGGCTATCCAGCGCGGAACTTTTGCACCGAAGCGCTCAAGCTGCCAGCAAAGCAGGCCACCGATGAACGGGATTAATATAAGCCAGGGTAATAACATGGCGGTTTTCTTCCCTTCTTTAGTCCCCTGTCAGGGGAATTTTTCACAATTCTTTGATGGGGTAAGGCAGACCGCCTTACCCCGCTCACTAACCTTTAGATCGTCATCAGCAGCGCCAGCACCACCACGGCACCCACGCTCATTGACGCGACATACCAGCGCAGATAGCCGTTTTCGCTGACCACCAGCCCTTTGTTCGCCAGACGGGAGAACAGAGCAGGCAGACTCATCAGGCCGTCGAGGGGATCGCGTTTCAGCACCCAGGCGACGAACAGATAAGGCTTAACGAACACTTTGTCGTACAGCCAGTCGAAGCCCCAGGCCGCAAACCACCAGGTCGAGAAGAAACGACCCGGCGCGCTTTTGGCGATGCTGGTTACCAGCGTGCGTTTGCCTAACCACAGGGCGGCGGCCAGCAGGATACCGACAATAGCCACCACGCCAGAGATGATTTCCAATGCCAGCACGCTGCCATGCGCCAGTTCGGTGGTATCCGGCAGAACGCCTTTCAGCGGCGGCACGATCATTGCGCCAATAAAGGTTGAGAGGATAAGCAGCACAATCAGCGGCAGGTGATGGGTGATCCCTTTGCCGGCATGTGCATGAATTTTCTCTTCGCCATGGAAGGTGATGAAGATCATTCGGAAGGTATACAGCGAGGTCATAAATGCCCCCACCAGACCTGCCACCATCAGCGTCAGATGCCCGTTCGCCAGCGCGCCAGCAAGGATTTCGTCCTTACTGAAGAAGCCAGCGGTAATCAGAGGCAGGGCTGACAGCGCCGCGCCACCCACCAGGAAGCAGACGTAGACCAGCGGGATGCTTTTACGCAGGCCACCCATCTTGAAGATATTCTGCTCATGATGGCAGGCGAGGATCACCGAACCGGAAGAGAGGAACAGCAGCGCTTTAAAGAACGCATGGGTCATCAGGTGGAAGATCGCCGCATCCCAGGCCTGAACGCCCAGTGCGAGGAACATGTACCCAATCTGACTCATGGTTGAGTAAGCGAGAACGCGTTTGATATCGGTCTGCACCAGCGCAGCAAAGCCGGCCAGCACCAGGGTGATCGCGCCGACAATGCCCACTAAATGCAGCACTTCAGGCGTCAGCAGGAACAGGCCGTGGCTACGTGCAATCAGATAGACACCGGCGGTCACCATGGTTGCCGCGTGGATCAGCGCCGAAACCGGCGTTGGACCGGCCATCGCATCCGCCAGCCACGTTTGCAGCGGCAGCTGTGCTGATTTACCCACGGCACCGCCCAGCAGCATCAACGTTGCCCACTGCAACATATGATTGTCGGCAGCGAAGTGCGCAGGCGCCAGCTCAACCATTTCACGGAAGTTTAGCGTACCCAGCTCGTTGTAAAGAATGAACAACGCAAAGGCCAGGAACACGTCACCCACACGGGTGATGATGAAAGCTTTCATCGCCGCCGCGCCGTTTTTCGGGTCGGTGTAATAGAAGCCAATCAGCAGGTAAGAGCAGAGGCCCACCCCTTCCCAACCCAGATACATCAGCATCAGGTTATCGGCCAGTACCAGAACCACCATGCTGGCGATAAACAGGTTGGTATAGGCGAAGAAGCGGGAATAGCCCTCTTCCCCACGCATATACCAGGAGGCGAACATATGAATAAAGAAGCCCACACCGGTCACCACCGACAACATGGTCAGCGACAGGCCGTCCAGCGTGAAGTTGACGTCGATCTTAAAGTTGCCAACCTGCATCCAGGTCCACAGCGCCTGAGTGTAAGGTGCCTGACCCTGACTGAAGAAGTCCATGCCAACGAAGACCGTGGTCAGCGCCGCCAGACCGACGGAGCCCATACCCACAGTGGCCGAAAGATTTTCTGACCAGCGGCCGCGAGAAAAGGCCAGCAGCAGAAAGCCAATCAGCGGAAAAAGTACTGTTAAATAGAGAAGATTCATCCGCGCATCTCGCTCACTTTATCAATGTTGAGGTTCTGGCTGCGACGATGGAGCTGAAGCAGCAGCGCAAGGCCAATACTGGCCTCGGCAGCAGCAAGGCTGATCGCCAGGATATACATCACCTGTCCGTCTGCCTGTCCCCAGTAGCTGCCCGCGACCACGAACGCCAGTGCTGCGGCGTTAATCATGATTTCAAGGCTAATCAACATAAACAGCAGGTTACGACGGATTACCACGCCCGTCAGTCCAAGGACAAACAGGATGGCTGCCAGAATCAGGCCGTGTTGAAGAGGGATCATGCGCGTTCCTCCTTGTTGCTTTTCGGTGCGTCACCCGGACGGTTGCTCAGGACTTCGCCCTGACGCTGTTCGCGTCCGATGTGGTAAGCCACCACCAGACCCGCCAGCAGCAGCATTGAAGCCAGCTCAACCGCCAGAACATAAGGACCAAACAGGCTGATGCCGACCGCTTTCGCGTCGATCATCGTGCCATCAATGCCCTGGTCGTTAACGGAGCGGATGGCGTAAATCATCACGCCCAGCAGCACCAGCGACAGGACGCCAGGTCCAATCCACACGGTCGGTTTCAGCCACTCGCGTTCCTGCGCTTGCACGCTCTCACCGAGGTTCAGCATCATGACCACAAAGACGAACAGCACCATGATCGCACCGGCATAAACGATGATTTCCAGCGCACCGGCAAAGTAAGCCCCGAGCGAGAAAAATACCCCGGCAACGGCCAGCAGGGAGATGATCAGATACAGCAGTGCGTGGACCGGGTTGGTGTGGGTGATAACACGCAACGTTGTCAGCACCGCCACCAGTCCGCAAAGATAAAAAGCAAATTCCATGCCTGGCTCCTTAAGGTAACAAGCCCTTGACGTCGATAGGTTTGGCTTCGTTTTGCGCGTCGCCCTTGTCTTTCCCGTCGATCGCCATACCCGCCATACGGTAAAAGTTATATTCCGGGTATTTGCCCGGGCCGGAAATCAGCAGGTTTTCTTTTTCGTACACCAGATCCTGACGCTTAAACTCGCCCAGTTCGAAGTCTGGGGTAAGCTGAATCGCAGTGGTCGGGCAAGCCTCTTCACACAGGCCACAGAAGATGCAGCGCGAGAAGTTGATACGGAAGAATTCTGGATACCAGCGTCCATCCTGGGTTTCTGCTTTCTGCAAAGAAATACAGCCAACCGGACAGGCTACCGCACACAGGTTACAGGCTACGCAGCGTTCCTGGCCGTCCGGATCGCGGGTTAACACGATACGGCCACGGTAACGTGGCGGCAGGTAAACCGGCTCCTCCGGATACATCATGGTTTCACGCTTGGCGAACGCGTTCATCCCAATCAGGAAGATACTGCGAACCGTGGTGCCAAATCCCACCACCAGGTCTTTTAATGTCATTATCTTTACCCCTTACTGCGCGTTGTAAAGAATCACTGCGGCAGTTGCCAGCAGGTTCAACAGCGTCAACGGCAGACAAACTTTCCAGCCGAACGACATCACCTGGTCATAGCGTGGGCGCGGTAACGCAGCACGGATCAGAATGAACATCATCATGAAGAACGCCGTTTTGATGGCGAACCAGATAACCGGTGGCAACCACGGGCCGTTCCAGCCGCCGAAGAACAGCGTCACGATCAGCGAAGAAACCGTCACGATACCGACATACTCACCGACGAAGAACAGGCCGAACTTCATACCGGCATATTCAATGTGGTAACCGTCGGCCAGTTCCTGCTCGGCTTCCGGCTGGTCAAACGGATGACGGTGACATACCGCAACGCCGGCAATGGCGAAGGTCAGGAAGCCGAGGAACTGTGGCACGATATTCCACAAATGTTGCTGGCTGTTGACGATATCGACCATATTGAACGAACCGGCCTGCGCTACGACGCCCATCAGCGACAGGCCGAGGAACACTTCGTAGCTCAGCGTCTGCGCCGAGGCACGCATTGCGCCCAGCAGGGAATATTTGTTGTTACTGGACCAGCCAGCAAACAACACCGCATACACCGCCAGACCCGCCATCATCAGGAAGAACAGCAGACCGATATTCAGGTCCGCGCCCATCCAGGTGGAGGTGACCGGCACGATAGCCATCGCCAGCAGTAAAGAGGTGAAGGCAATCATTGGCGCCAGGGTGAAGATTACCCGGTCGGTAAACGGCGGCGTCCAGTCTTCTTTGAAGAACATTTTGATCATGTCTGCCACCAGCTGAAGCGAGCCGCCCCAGCCAACGCGGTTTGGTCCGTAACGATTCTGGAACAGACCGAGCAGACGACGTTCGCCAAAGCTCATGAATGCACCACAGCCAACCACCACAAACAGGATCACTAACGCTTTACCTACGGCAATCAGAACATCGATAACTTCCGGTGTCAGCCAGCTCATTGTGCCGCCTCCTGCAGATTGTCAATGTTGGCACCCAGCAGGAATGGCGGGATACCCGGCAGACCTAATGGCAGACCAACCTGCCCTGCCTGCAACGTTTCAGAGAAACGCACCGGGAGACGAAGGGTTTCACCGGCACAGCTGAACTCGACCTCCGTCCCGGCATTCACGCCGAGCGTGGCCGCATCCGCCGGGTTCACCATCACATACGCCTCGGGCATACGCTGCTGGATCACGCCGGAGCGCTGGGTCATCTCTTCACTGCCGAACAGGTGGAAGTAAGGCGCGACGCGGAAGTTATTTGCCTGACCGGCAAACACGTCGGGAACCGCATCAAACCAGTCCAGCTGCGCATCACCGGCTTCAAACAGACGCACGCCCGGATCGCCGTTACGCAGTTTTCCGCCCACTTCGTCCTGGAATTTGTTCCAGGCCTGTGGGGAGTTCCAGCCTGGCGCCCAGGCAAACGGGATCTGCGAACGGGCCGCGGACGGCTGGTTGTTCCCTTCCATCGAGAAAGCGAACATGGTGTCTTTGTCCTGCGGCTGACGCGGTTCGTGCACGCTGATATTGGCGCGCATCGCGGTACGACCACTTGAACGCGCCGGGGAACGGGCCAGTTTCTGACCACGAATACGGAAGCTGGCATCCGGTGCCGCGTCCTTGATCCCCGCCAGCTGCGGCAGTGCCGCGATACAGGCGTCGATCACGTGATCCAGTTGGGTCCAGTCCGGCTGACGGCTGGTGATGGTGCTGGACAGCGAGTGCAGCCAGCGCCAGCTTTCCAGCATTTCAACGGTGGTGTCATAGTAGGCCGGGTCATAAACCTGGAAGAAACGCTGTGCGCGGCCTTCCTGATTCACCACGGTGCCATCGCTTTCCGCGAAGCTGGCCGTAGAGAGGATCAAACCGGCTTTTTCCGTGGTCGCTGTCCGCTGGTGATCGATGACGATCACGTTGGAGACGTTGCTCAGCGCCGCATCGACTTTCGCTTTCGGAGCCTGACGATAAAGGTCGTTTTCCAGCACGATAACCGCATCGGCTGCGCCACTCTCCAGTTCGTCCAGCGCCGTTTCCAGCGGGTTGCCGCCAATCAGGCCGAGGCCCACGCTGTTTGCCGCACCGGCCAACAGGGTGATACCGACGTCCGATCCGCGTCCTTTCAGTGCCTTGGCCACGTTGGCCGCCGCCTGAATCATCGCTTCGCTGCCTGCATGCACGCCAGAGATAATCAGTGGCTTTCTTGCACCGGCCAGCGCCTGAACGATCACGTCAATTTTGCCTGCCAGTGAACGATCGATGCCGCTCACCGCAGGCGCCGTTTCGTCCAGCGCGTTAGCGATAGCGAAACCTAAACGCGCCTGATCTTCGACCGGCGCGCAGTAGGTCCACGCGGCGATGTCATCCAGACGGGTTTTATCGACGTTAGTGACGAACAGCGGATGCTTGGCGTTCTGACCGATGTTGAGGATCGCCGCGATCTGCCAGTCTGCCACTTTCTGGGCCGCTGCCATCTCGCGCGATTTCCCTTTCACCGCCTGACGCACCGAGAGCGCAACGCGCGCACCGACCTGAGTCAGATCTTCGCCGAGCACCAGCACCGCATCGTAGCTTTCAATTTCACGCAGCGCCGGGGTGTGGACACCACTGTCGCGCAGTACGTTCAGCATCAGCTCCAGACGCGCCTGCTCGGCTGCCGGAATACCGGTGGAAAAGTTTGCGGCACCCACCAGCTCACGCAGCGCAAAGTTGCTCTCTACGCTGGCACGCGGTGAACCGATACCGATCACTTTCTTCGCCTGACGCAACACGTCTGCGGCACCCTGCATGGCCTGATCGGCATTCAGCGCGATCCAGTCATTGCCACGGCGCTGCATTGGCTGACGCGGACGATCTTTCAGGTTCACATAGCCATAGCCAAAGCGGCCACGGTCACAGAGGAAGTAGTGGTTGATGACGCCGTTATAGCGGTTCTCGATGCGGCGAATTTCGCCATAACGCTCACCCGGGCTGGTGTTACAACCGATGCTGCACTGCTGGCAGATGCTTGGGGCGTACTGCATGTCCCACTTACGGTTATAACGCTCTGAGTGCGTTTTATCGGTGAACACGCCGGTTGGGCAGACTTCGACCAGGTTACCGGAGAATTCGCTTTCCAGCGTACCGTCTTCCGGGCGACCGAAGTAGACGTTGTCGTGAGCGCCATACACGCCCAGATCGGTGCCATCGGCATAATCTTTGTAGTAACGCACGCAGCGATAACAGGCGATACAGCGATTCATTTCATGGGAAATGAACGGGCCGAGATCCTGATTACGGTGAGTACGTTTAGTGAAGCGGTAGCGGCGGAAGCTGTGGCCGGTCATCACGGTCATATCCTGAAGGTGGCAGTTACCGCCCTCTTCGCAGACCGGACAATCGTGTGGGTGGTTGGTCATCAGCCACTCCACCACGCTTTCGCGGAACTCTTTCGCTTCGCCATCGTCAATCGAGATGAACGTGCCGTCGGATGCCGGTGTCATACAGGACATCACCAGGCGACCACGGGTATCTTCGGCATTCTGGAATTGCTTCACCGCACACTGGCGGCAGGCACCGACGCTACCGAGCGCCGGGTGCCAGCAAAAATAAGGAATATCTAAGCCGAGGGAGAGGCAAGCCTGAAGCAGGTTGTCCGCACCATCAACATCATATTCTTTACCGTCTACATGAATTGTAGCCATAGTGAACATGCTTCCGTAAGGCTCGTCTGAGACGAGCGTTAATCAATTCAAATCTGCAGTGTTACCAGCGCGCCTTTAACAGGTTTGGCTGGATACCGGCAATCGCGTGCGCATTGCTGTAGACCTGAGGCGCGATACCCGCCTCAAACTCTTCGCGGAAATATTTGATCGCGCTTTGCAGTGGCTCTACTGCACCTGGCGCGTGCGCACAGAAGGTTTTACCCGGGCCGAGCTGGCGGCAAAGTTGCAGCAGGGTTTCGATATCGCCCGGCTGCCCTTCTTTGCGCTCCAGCGCGCGGAGGATTTTCACACTCCACGGCAGGCCGTCACGGCATGGCGTACACCAGCCGCAGGATTCACGGGCAAAAAACTCTTCCAGGTTACGCACCAGCGACACCATGCCGATTTCGTGATCGACGGCCATCGCCAGCGCCGTTCCCAGACGGCTTCCGGCTTTACCAATGCTGGCAAACTCCATCGGCAGGTCGAGGTGGGATTCGGTCAGGAAGTCAGTCCCTGCACCGCCTGGCTGCCAGGCTTTGAATTTCAGGCCATCGCGCATGCCGCCGGCGTAATCCTCAAGGATCTCACGGGCGGTGGTGCCAAACGGCAGCTCCCAGACGCCTGGGTTTTTCACCCGGCCGGAGAAGCCCATCATTTTGGTGCCGGTGTCATCGCTGGTTGAAATGCCTTTGTACCAGTCAACGCCGTTGGCGAGGATCGCCGGAACGTTGGACAGGGTTTCCACGTTGTTTACGCAGGTCGGCTTGCCCCAGGCACCTGCAGAAGCAGGGAACGGCGGCTTGGAGCGCGGGTTAGCACGACGTCCTTCCAGCGAGTTAATCAGCGCGGTTTCTTCACCACAGATATAACGGCCCGCACCAGTGTGAACGATCAGCTCGAAGTCAAAACCGGTTCCGAGGATATTTTTCCCGAGGTAACCGGCTTCAGTTGCTTCCGCAATCGCCCGACGTAAGTTCACTGCCGCTTCGATGTATTCGCCGCGCAGGAAGATGTAGCCACGGTAGGTTTTCAGCGCGAATGCACTGATCAGCATGCCTTCCACCAGCTGATGCGGCATTTGCTCCATCAACAGACGGTCTTTATAGGTGCCCGGTTCCATTTCATCGGCGTTACACAGCAGGTAACGGATGTTCATGGATTCGTCTTTCGGCATCAGGCTCCACTTCAGACCGGTTGAGAAACCTGCGCCACCGCGGCCTTTCAGGCCGGAGTCTTTTACCGCTGCCACAATTTCATCCTGTGACATGGTTTTCAGCGCTTTATCCGCACCGGCATAACCGTTTTTGCTGCGGTATTCGTCAAAGAACACCGGCTGCTTGTCGTCACGCAGACGCCAGGTCAGCGGATGCATTTCGGCAGTACGAATGATCTGTTTGAATGTCATTGATACTGCTCCAGTAAGTTGACGATGTTTTCCGGCGTCAGGTGAACGTGCGTATCTTCGTCCACCATCATCGTCGGGCCCTTGTCACAGTTGCCGAGGCAGCAGGTTGGCAGCAGCGTAAAGCGGCCATCCGCCGTGGTCTGGCCAGGCTTGATATTCAGGTTGTCTTCTAATGCCGCCTGAATGCCCTGGAAACCGGTGATATGGCACACCACGCTGTCGCAATAACGTATCACGTGACGGCCGACCGGCTGACGGAAGATCTGGCTGTAAAACGTTGCCACGCCTTCAACATCACTGGCCGGAATGCCCAGCACATCAGCAATGGCATGGATCGCGCCATCCGGCACCCAGCCACGCTGTTTCTGCACAATTTTCAGTGCTTCAATCGACGCGGCGCGGGCATCTTCGTAGTGGTGCTTCTCATGCTCGATAGCGTCACGTTCCAACGTGCTCAGCACAAAAGCGTTGTTATCCTCGATCGTTTCGATCGCAATTCTTTGATCGTGCATAATTAGCGGTCCACGTCTGACATAACAAAATCGATACTACCGAGGTATACGATCAGATCGGATACCAGGCTGCCGTTGATCACTGACGGGATCTGCTGCAGGTGCGGGAAGCTCGGCGTCCGCACACGGGTGCGGTAGCTCATGGTGCTGCCGTCGCTGGTCAGGTAGTAACTGTTGATCCCTTTCGTCGCTTCAATCATCTGGAAGGATTCGTTGGCCGGCATCACCGGGCCCCACGACACCTGCAGGAAGTGAGTAATCAGAGTTTCGATATGCTGCAGCGTGCGCTCTTTCGGTGGCGGCGTTGTCAGCGGATGATCCGCTTTGAATGGGCCTTCCGGCATGTTGTTCAGACACTGTTCAAGAATGCGCAGACTCTGGCGCATCTCTTCCATCTTCAGCATCACACGGGTGTAAGCACAGCTCACGCCATCGCCAATCGGTATTTCGAAGTCGAAGTTTTCGTAGCCGGAGTACGGACGCCATTTACGCACGTCGAAGTCCAGACCCGTCGCACGCAGACCGGCGCCTGTAGTACCCCAGGCTAATGCTTCTTCCATGTTGTAGGCAGAAACGCCTTTCGAACGGGCGATCAGCACCGAGTTTTTCAGCGCGGTTTGCTCGTATGCCTTCAGACGTTTTGGCAGCCAGTTGATGAACTCACGCAGCAGGCCTTCCCAGCCTTTCGGCAGGTCGTGCGCCACGCCGCCAATGCGGAACCAGGCCGGATGCATACGGAAACCGGTGATGGCTTCAACCACGTCGTAAATTTTCTGGCGATCGGTAAAGGCAAAGAACACCGGAGACATCGCCCCAACGTCCTGAATAAAGGTCGAGATATACAGCAGGTGGCTGTTTATACGGAACAGCTCTGAAAGCATCACGCGGATCACGTCAACGCGCTCGGGCACCTTAATACCGGCCAGCTTTTCAACCGCCAGTACGTACGGCATTTCGTTTACGCAACCGCCAAGGTATTCGATGCGGTCAGTGTAAGGAATGTAGCTGTGCCAGGACTGACGTTCACCCATTTTCTCTGCGCCACGGTGGTGGTAACCCACGTCCGGCACACAGTCAACAATCTCTTCGCCATCCAGCTGCAGAATGATGCGGAAAGCACCGTGCGCTGACGGGTGGTTAGGCCCGAGGTTGAGGAACATAAAGTCCTCAGTCGCGTTGCCACGCTTCATGCCCCAGTCTTCCGGCTTGAAGGTCATCTGCTCCATCGCCAAATCTTCCGTTTTCTTCGTCAGCTCAAACGGATCGAATTCGGTGGCGCGTGCCGGATAGTCTTTACGCAGCGGATGCCCTTCCCAGTCCTGCGGCATCATGATGCGCGTCAGGTGCGGGTGGCCATCAAAGGTGATGCCGAACATTTCCCAGGTTTCACGCTCATACCAGTTGGCATTGGCGAAAATTTTGGTGACGGTTGGCACATGCAGGTCGTTTTCAGACAACGCCACCTTGAGCATGATGTCACGGTTACGTTCAATGGAAATGAAGTGATAGAAAACGGAAAAATCCGCGGCAGGTAAACCGGCGCGGTGAGTACGAAGACGCTCATCCATCCCATGTAAGTCATACAGCATCACATAAGGTTTTGGCAGCTTGCGTAAGAATTCTACGATCTCCAGCAGCTGTTCCCGCTTCACCCACACCACCGGCACGCCGGTACGGGTAGGCTGAACGGTGAAGGCATCAGGCCCAAAACGGTTACGCAGCTCGCCGATCACCGGGTCATCCTGGTGATCACGGGTTTGCCATTCAGGCTGAGCGAGATCTTGCGTGGTCAAATCAGTCATAAGTTGTTCACCCTGTGGGCCTGCAGGCAGGCACTCAGTATTGGCGTCAGGATGGACCGTGCGCGTGTTGTGATTTTTATACGCTGTCGGGCATCCATAAACTGCTCTACCTGCTGTTCTGACGCTGCGAAGGCTCGCAACGTCTTAATGGCGGTAGCGGTTAAATTTCGTCAGGTGTGCGCAGGTTGGTGACGGCAATACGTTCAGCCTGCTTTCTTTCGCGCTCGGACTGCATATTGGCGCGATAAACACCCTGATCGCCCACCACCCACGAGAGCGGACGACGCTCTTTACCAATGGATTCCTGCAGCAGCAGCAGTGCCTGCATGTAGGCTTCTGGGCGCGGTGGGCAACCCGGAATATAGACGTCAACAGGCAGGAATTTATCCACGCCCTGCACCACCGAGTAGATGTCATACATCCCGCCGGAGTTGGCGCAGGCACCCATTGAGATCACCCACTTTGGCTCCAGCATCTGGTCATACAGACGTTGGACTACCGGTGCCATTTTGGTGAAGCAGGTTCCTGCAACCACCATAAAGTCGGCCTGGCGTGGCGAGGCGCGGATAACTTCCGAACCAAAACGCGCCACGTCGTGCACCGAGGTGAACGAGGTGGTCATTTCGACGTAACAGCAGGAGAGACCGAAGTTAAACGGCCAGAGTGAGTTTTTGCGTCCCCAGTTCACCATGTCGTGCATGGCATTTTCTAACTTGCCCATGTAGACGTTTTGATGAACGTGTTTTTCCAGAGGATCGGTGACGATCTCCTGTTTTTGCAATGGGTAACGGTCATTCTCGCCGTTCGGGTCCGCGCGGGTGAGCGTATAGTCCATCTTTAAGCCTCGCTTTTACTGCGTATGACGGTTGGAATGCGAGATGGTAGTGGGTTTGACAACGACACGACGAGGTGCAGGAGCCCAATCCAGCGCGCGGATCCGCACCAGATAAACCAAACCAGCCAGCAGTACCAAAATGAAAATTGTGGCTTCCACGAAGCCGATCCAGCCGCTTTCACGGATGGCAGTCGACCAGGCGTATAAATAGAGGGCTTCAACGTCGAAGATGACGAAGAACATGGCCACCAGGTAGAACTTGGCAGACATTCGAAGGTGGGTCGTTCCTACCGCAGGGGCTCCGGACTCGAAAGGCGTGTTGGTATAGCGTCCACGGGCTTTTCCGCCTAAAAACCATGCTCCGGCCAACATTGCGCAGCAAAGGCCAATTGCGACAATCAGGAATACGGCAAAAGCCCAGTGATGGGCGATAACTTCAGTAGTTGTAGACATACGCTCTGCTTAACTCAACTCGGGGTGCCCGGTATTCTGCTCTGTAATTGGCAGTTGACCTACCCCATCGATTCAAGGGAAAAATAAAAAACCTTATAAACTTTGCTGACTTTTTTGATTAGGCAGCGATTTTATGTGGTTTTTTACTCCTTTCTATAACCTTCTGTCAACTTTGACAAAAGTATCCACACATTAATTTACACCCGCAGCATTTATTTAACATATGATGCGCAGAAAGTGAGCTAAATCGAGTCAGTTCAGCTTCTCAGTCAAAGTGTAGCGGGTATTTCCCTGTGCGGATCGCGGATTTAACAACGCCTATTTTGGCAGGATTCTGCGGGTTTTCCTTCCCCTTATTGGGGCTATTTTTTTGATCCAGCACACACTTTTGCCTTTTATGAGTTAAAAAGCAGCACAATTCAGTGCGCAAAATCAATTCAATAAATAGTTTCTTTGCTGACAGAAATTGTCTTAAACAGTGAAAATATGTCGCGAAGGGTTTTTGCATCAGCAGAGAAATTTGCGGGGAATTTTGCGGCAAAAAAGAGCGAGAAAATTTCAATAAAAAAGCCCTTCAATGCAAAGATGCACTGAAGGGCTTTATTTCTGTAAACAGTTCTTATTAAGTGTTAAAAATTAACAACTAAAATTAAACTTTCACAGCGAAACTTACTCATCTTCATCCGTCAGCGAAGCGGCATCCTGAGCGGCAAGCGTCAGGTTGTACGGATCGTTGCTGGATTCCATGGCATTAAAGATGGCCAGCGCCAGTTCGTTGTCACTTTCCGGATTACGACACAGCAGGTATTCGGTATCAGGCAGAACCGGCAGACCTTCTGCCGCACCCATTACGCGCAGTTCCGGGCTCATCATCTCAACCGGACGTGCAGTTACGCCCAGACCCGCTTTCACCGCTGCGCGTACGGCCGCAAGAGTGGAAGCAACATAAGAGATGCGCCATGGGATGCCAGCCTCATTGAGGTGGTCAATGGCCATATCACGGTACGGGCTTGGCTCGTCCAGCAGTACCAGAGGAATCGCTTCCCCGCGCTGGAAGATATAGTCAGCGGCGCAATACCAAAGGGTCGGAGAAGTACGCAATACCTGGAAGGCGAAGTTCATCGGGCTCGAGGTGGTCACAACTAAGTCCACTTCACCCTGATTTAACATCTCCATCATGAACGGATTGCGCTTCACCCGCACATCAATCGCCAGCTTGGGATAGACAGACGTGACGCGGTTCAGCAAGAAAGGCAGGATGGTATCAGACGTATCATCAGAAGCACCGATAGTCAGTACGCCCTGAATATTGCTGTACATCAACGAAGTACAGGCTTCGTCGTTAAAACGAAGGATCTTTCTGGCATAGCCAAGAAGCTGAATACCATGTTCCGTCAATAATTTATTACGTCCATGTCTGGCAAACAGTTCTTTGCCAACCAGTTGTTCCAGACGCTGCATCTGCTGGCTAACCGCTGATTGCGTTCTGCAAACCGCAGCTGCTGCCGCAGCAAAGGTGTTCAGATCGGCAACAGCAACAAATGTTCTCAGCAGATCGAGGTCAAGATTGAGGATCGGACGATTTGCACTAGTCATTTTTTCTTCACTTTATAAGATTTATACGAACAGCTACCCTGGTGTCATTATCTGCTGTATCAATAGGATACAGTGATAACAATGGCGTAATGCGGTGCGCTGAACTGCACGTTGCACTACTTTTTCTCGCAGACGTCAAAACTCCATCAGCCTGAATGTCCCCGGTATTAACCGCAGGTGGAGCCGATGACAGTTTGTTCCATCTGATACATCACTTCGGTGTGCAGCACTGACTCATAAGAAACAGAAAGCGGCACTAATATGGTCACATAACGCCGCCAGCCTGACAGTAATGCCGGACTACGGTGCTGATAGTGTAAAAAAACCATGTAAAATTGAAAAACCAGAACGCTGTAGATACAGCGGAAAAATGATAAGCCCTACTTAAGGTTACCGGTGACAGTATACGACGTAATATCACCTGAGAAACCTGCACGCCCGGCGCAAGGTCCTCTGGTTATTATCCTGCCATACTGTCGTTTACTTTTTAAGCCCCAATCCTATTATTCTTATCAGTAAAGTAACATTTTATTGGCCAAAGCCCGGCTATCAGGCCTTACGATACAAAAATTTATCATTCAGTGCCCGGGTGCCTGACTCAAGGTAAAGGTGGACCACTTCGTTGCGGGTAAGCCCTTGAAAATAGCCCTAAGCCAAACTGGTTGATTTTTAACCACTCAATTAAGACAATTTTGACAATTACAGAGTTCATCAATCCACCGAATTTTACCAAATTCTTACATATTTAAGTCTTTCAAGACCCATTAGTGCCCTTCCTCCTCAATAAGAAGACTCGCATTTCAGTTTTTAGTTTCAGCATGATGAGAATAGTCAGCATTTTATGCCAACTCATTGGCTGCATCCCTTCCCTCCTCCCGGCCACAACCGTTTTCATCCGGTAACCCACCAAAGCCTGCTGATGCCCTTCAAAAGCACCGCAGACAGGAGTACATTGTGCTGGTTTAGTTTTCCATGGCAGGAAGGCAGTTCTGCAAGTCAAAGGCGAGAGAAATGAATCCAATTGAAAAATCAAGCAAACTGGATAACGTGTGTTACGACATCCGTGGACCGGTATTAAAAGAAGCAAAGCGTCTTGAGGAAGAAGGCAATAAGGTCCTTAAGCTGAATATCGGCAATCCAGCGCCGTTTGGTTTTGAAGCCCCCGATGAGATCCTGGTAGATGTGATCCGTAATCTGCCGAGCGCGCAGGGTTATTGTGATTCAAAAGGCCTCTACTCCGCCCGGAAAGCCATCGTTCAGCATTATCAGGCGCGCGGTATGCGCGACATGACAGTGGAAGATGTCTATATCGGCAACGGCGTTTCCGAACTGATCGTGCAATCGATGCAGGCGTTGCTGAATATGGGCGACGAGATGCTGGTTCCGGCACCGGATTATCCGCTGTGGACTGCTGCCGTGTCTCTTTCCAGCGGTAAAGCGGTGCATTACCTCTGTGACGAATCCGCCGGTTGGTTCCCGGACCTCGACGATATTCGCAGTAAAATCACCCCACGCACCCGTGGCATCGTGATTATTAACCCTAATAACCCGACCGGTGCGGTATACAGCAAAGAGCTGTTGCTGGAAGTGGTGGAAATCGCGCGTCAGCATAATTTGATTATTTTTGCTGATGAGATCTACGACAAAATCCTGTACGACGCGGCACAGCATCATTCTATTGCCACTCTGGCCCCCGACCTGCTGACCATCACCTTTAATGGCCTGTCCAAAACCTATCGCGTGGCCGGTTTCCGCCAGGGTTGGATGGTGCTGAATGGCCCGAAGAAGCACGCGAAAGGCTATATCGAAGGTCTTGAAATGCTCGCATCCATGCGACTGTGCGCCAACGTGCCTGCACAGCATGCGATTCAGACGGCATTGGGCGGATACCAGAGCATCAGCGAGTTTATCGTCCCTGGCGGTCGGCTCTATGAGCAGCGCAACCGGGCATGGGAATTGATCAATGAGATCCCAGGCGTCAGCTGCGTTAAGCCTGACGGCGCGCTCTATATGTTCCCAAAAATTGACGCCAGGAAGTTCAACCTGCACGATGACCAGAAAATGGTGCTGGACTTCCTGCTGCAGGAAAAAGTGCTGCTGGTTCAGGGCTCCGCCTTTAACTGGCCGTATCCAGACCATGTCCGAATCGTCACCCTGCCTCACGTTAACGATCTGGAAATGGCCATCAGCAAGTTTGGTCGCTTCCTCGAAGGTTACCGTCAGTAATCTGTAGCAAAACCGCCACTGACGCCATCATCAGTATGGCGTTATACTGGCAGCTTGGGGAACGGAGCCGTCCGTTCCCCGCAGTCACGCTACAGGAAATCGCCACACATGAACCAGAGCCATTTTTTCGCCCATCTTTCCCGTCTTAAGCTGATCAATCGCTGGCCTCTGATGCGCAACGTGCGCACTGAAAATGTTTCCGAACACAGCCTGCAGGTGGCAATGGTCGCCCATGCGCTGGCGGTGATCAAAAATCAAAAATTCAATGGCAACCTGAATGCTGAACGCATCGCGATGATGGCGATCTACCATGACGCCAGCGAAGTGCTGACCGGCGATTTACCGACGCCGGTCAAGTATTACAACGCACAGATTGCCCATGAATACAAAAAAATCGAAAAGATTGCCCAGCAAAAGCTGATTGAAATGCTGCCTGAAGAGCTGCGCAACGCTTACCGGCCGTTGCTGGATGAGCATCAGCACAGCGAAGAAGAAAAAGCGATTGTGAAACAGGCTGATGCGCTTTGCGCCTACCTGAAATGTCTGGAAGAACTCTCTGCCGGTAACCATGAATTTCAGCTGGCAAAGGCCCGGCTTGAGAAAACCCTTAGCGAGCGCCACAGCCCTGAAATGGACTACTTTGTTGAGGTGTTTGTCCCGAGCTTCAGCCTGTCGCTGGATGAAATCAGTCAGGATTCGCTGTAGCGTCAGAAGGGAAACAGTACCGGCACCAGCAACACGCTGACCACCATGATCATCAGAGTGAACGGTACGCCAATTTTCACAAAGTCACCGAAGCGATAGCCGCCAGGCCCCATCACCAGCATGTTCACCGGTGAGGAGACTGGCGTCATAAAGGCGGCGGAAGCGGCCACCGCAATAATCAGGGTAAACGGATAGGGAGACAGGCCCATCTGCTGCGCGGCGGCAATCCCGATCGGCGCCATCAGCACCGCCGTGGCGGTGTTGGAAATAAACAGTCCGACGGTGGCGCACAGGATAAACAGGCACAGCAGCATCACATGCGGACTTTTGCCTCCTGCCAGATCCATTAATCCCTCGGCGATCAACGTCACCCCACCGGTTTTTTGTAACGCTAACGCAAAAGGCATCATGCCAATAATCAGGATCAGCCCCGGCCACTGAATCGCCCGATAGGCGCTCTCCATATCTATACAGCGGAATTTGCCCATCAGCAGGCAGGCAATTATCGCGGCGATCGGATTTGGAATGGCGTTGGTCAGCATCATCGCCACCATCAGGGCCATACAGAAAATCGCGTGTGGAGCCTGACTTTTTGCCGGTGCACCCTCCAGGCTATCCACCGCCGTTTTTCTGAAACTCAGCGCTCGGCCTCTGCCCTTCTGCCCGGGATCCGCCAGCCATTTGCGCGCCACCAGCATATAGCCAATGCCAAGGATTAGCGCCACCACACCCACCGGCGTAACGTCGAAGAAGCGAAATCCCGTCAGCCCCTCGCGCAGCAATTCGCTGTTTACCACCAGATTGGGTGGCGTGGCGACCAGCGTCATCATGCCGCTGATCAGACCGGCGAAGCTCAACGGCATCATCAGCCTGGCCGGTGAACTGCCCATTCTGGCCGACACGCTGAGCACCACCGGAATAAAGATGGCGACCACCCCGGTCGAGCTCATAAAGGCCCCGAGTCCGGCCACCGTCAGCATCAGAAAAACCAGCATTTTCGTTTCGCTGCTGCCCGCGACCCTGACCAGCCATTCCCCCATATTCAGCGCGACGCCGGTGCGCACCAGGCCTTCGCCAATCACAAACAGGGCGGCAATAAGGATCACGTTGGGATCGCTGAAACCGAGGGTGGCTTCCTGCAGGGTAAGGGTTCCGCTGAGGACAAAAGCAACGATCACACACAGCGCAATCACATCCATGCGTAATTTGCCGGAGATAAACAACAGAATGGTGATCGCCAGCAGGCTGAGGACCCAAATCAACTCATTGTTCACGGGGATCTCTGTACAGGGGAATGGCGGTACAGATCATCGCATAAAAAAAACCCCGCTATAGCGGGGTTACATCATGTCTTAGTGCTTTCTGTGCACATCAATGCTGCCGTCAGCATTTTTGTGGATCACCAATTCTTCCAGCGAATTGAGCAGCATATCGACATCTTCCAGCCTTGGCGATCCGGCCGGTGCGTTGACTGCCACCACATGGCAACCTGCTGCCAGGCCTGAAAGAATGCCGGCTGCGGCATCTTCCACCACCACGCACTCTTCCGGTTCAAGCTCCAGCAGCTGCGCGCCGAGCAGATAGGCATCGGGCTCTGGCTTGCCGTTCTGCACGCGTTCAGCAGTGACAAAGGCTTCCGGCTCCGGCAAACCCGCGGCTTTACGGCGGGCAGACGCCACCGGAACAGAGCCCGAGGTGACGATAGCCCACGGGATATCCAGCTCATTCAACCTGGCCAGTAGCTCAACCGCGCCAGGCAACGCGACGATGCCGTCGGTATCTTCTGCCTCAACCTTCTCCAGCGCGATGAACTCCTGCTGAATGGCCTCTTCAGAAGAACCGGCCATAAAGTGGCGCAATGAGGTGATAGCCTGCTTGCCATGAATGAAGTTCAACACTTCTTCGGCTGCGATGCCGTGCCGTGATGCCCAATTAGACCAGGCGCGTTCGACAACCGGTAATGAATCGACCAGCGTGCCGTCCAAATCAAACAGAAAACCTTTACACTTCACGACGCTTTTCCTTCTCAGGCGTTGATGATTTGCGCGATCTCATTCGCACTCAGATGGTACTGCCGTGGACAAGTGTGCCACACAGTCAGCATGCGTTGATACTTTTCCCACATTGGCGTTTGGGCATTAAAGCCATGCGTACCGGAATCAAAATGGGTGTAGCGCCCTTCCACATTCACCATAAACCGCACGTAGCCGAGATATCGGGCTTCTGTGGCGGCATCAAAACCGAGGAAGGTCAGGCGGCGTTCTTCAATGAGGGTGGGATCTTTCAGATTTGTCCAGGACACATGCAGCGCGTGATGCAGCTCCATAATATCGATAATGCTGCGGCAAACCGCTTCGGTCAGCTCGCCAAATTCGCGGTCCAGCTCACGCATCTGCAAGCCGTAGCCTCGCTCAATAATGGTTTGCTGACGGCGATAGCGCTCGGCGTTATCGGGATCGAGCATGGTCATCATTTTGTACTGATTAGAGAGGATTAAACGCTGGGCATTGGTCATTTCCATCATTAACTCCTGTGCCGCACTAGGCGTAACGAAATTTGAAGGGGATGACTCAGGATCGCACAACAGGCTTGAGGGTGGTACAGCAAGCAGACGCTTCTTTGATCCAGACGGGGTTTCATCAGATAAATGCGCAGAAAACCCGGTCAGGAAGTTAAAGATCGTCGAGGAAGGTTTTATCAAGCTGCTTGAAGGCACGTTTCAGCACATCGGCTAACGACTGATACGTGGGTTTACCTTCCACTGGCGCGATGGCCTGGCCGGCGGCTTGCAGTTTCTCGCGAACTTCATGGAACCAGTTGAGCAGCGTGGGCGGTAATGGCGTTATGGAGCGCTTACCCAACCACCATAGCCCTTGCATCGGCAGGCTGCAGGCGAACAGCGCAGTCGCCACGGCTGGGCCCAACTGACCGCCCAGCGCAATTTGCCAGCTCATGGCGAAAACGGCCAGCGGCGGCATAAAGCGGATAGAAAAGCGTGTTGCACGTGAAACACGGTTCTCCGGAAAAATGGCTGCCAGACGCTTATCGGCAGGCCATGTTTTCATATAATGCTGCCCACACTGGAACAGTTTAAACCAACCGACGGTGCCGGATTCATTAGCCATGGTTGACCTCAACTTCGGAGATAAAATTTAAACAAAATAGACAACTCAACAACTTTACCTTACATCCTTCAAAATATTTTGTCTTTAACAGGCACACTGGTTATCCTGTGCGCGATTGTTGAATGGCTGTTACGAGGTTGCTATTAGCTAGCAGTAAGACCAGTCAAAAATCACTCTACGTTCAAAAAAAGGCGTAAAGTTTATAAAGTTTTTTTGCTTTTGGACAAAATTTGCCGTGAGCTTGACGTTCATCATTAATGTACCAGCTTTCATGCGCTACGCTGATAGTCTGATTGAGTTTTTTTTCGCCACTTTTAACCAATAGGACCTTCCATGTCGAGTAAGTTAGTTTTGGTTCTGAACTGCGGCAGTTCTTCACTTAAGTTTGCCATTATCGATCCTGCAAATGGTGAAGAATATCTCTCCGGTTTAGCCGAATGTTTCCACCTGCCAGAAGCACGCATTAAGTGGAAGATGGAAGGCGCTAAACACGAAGAAGCCTTAGGCGCTGGCGCGGCACACAGCGAGGCACTTAACTTCATCGTTAAAACTATTCTGGCACAAAAACCAGAGCTGTCTGCACTTATCACTTCGATAGGTCACCGCATCGTTCACGGTGGCGAAAAGCTGACCCATTCAGTGATTATCGATCAGGATGTGATTCAAGGCATTAAAGATGCGTCGTCCTTCGCGCCGCTGCACAACCCGGCGCACCTGATCGGCATTGATGAAGCAATGAAGAACTTCCCGCACCTGTCAGATAAGAATGTGGCGGTTTTCGACACCGCTTTCCATCAGACAATGCCGGAAGAATCCTACCTTTATGCCCTGCCGTACAAACTGTATCGCGAGCACGGCGTTCGTCGTTATGGCGCACACGGCACCAGCCACTTCTATGTCACTCATGAAGCGGCCAAAGTGCTGAACAAGCCGGTTGAAGAGCTGAACATCATCACTTGCCATCTGGGCAACGGCGGTTCGGTTGCGGCTATCCGCAACGGCGTCTGTGTCGATACCTCTATGGGCTTGACCCCGCTGGAAGGTCTGGTGATGGGAACCCGTTCAGGCGATATCGATCCTGCGGTGGTGTTCTTCCTGCACGACACGCTGGGCATGAGCGTTGATGCGATTAACCGTCTGCTGACCAAAGAGTCTGGCCTGCTGGGTCTGACCGAAGTCACCAGCGACTGCCGTTACGTAGAAGACAACTACACCACCAAAGAAGATGCCAAGCGCGCCATGGACGTCTATTGCCACCGCCTGGCAAAATACATCGGTTCCTACACCGCGCTGATGGACGGTCGCCTGGATGCGGTCATCTTTACCGGCGGCATCGGTGAAAACGCCGCGATGGTTCGTGAACTGTCGCTGGGTCGTCTGGCCCTGCTTGGCTTCGAAGTGGATCATGAACGCAACCTGGCTGCCCGCTTCGGCAAATCAGGCTACATCAATAAAGAAGGCACACGCCCGGCTCTGGTCATTCCTACCAACGAAGAGTTGGTGATTGCCCAGGACGCCAGCCGTCTGACTGCATAAGCCCTTCCCTCCGTCAGCTCAGGCTGACGGAGTTGTTTTTGACACCAGCCACTCAGGATCGCGCAAGCCCGCGCTTCAGAGATCCTGAGCCAATTCGAGAGGTTCATTGTGTCTCGTACTATAATGCTCATCCCCACCGGCACCAGTGTCGGTTTGACCAGTATCAGTCTCGGCGTGATCCGCGCCATGGAACGTAAAGGCGTGCGTCTGAGCGTGTTCAAACCTATCGCCCAGCCTCGCACCGGCGGCGACTCGCCAGACCAGACCACCACCATCATCCGTAAAAGCTCCTCTATTCCCGCAGCCGAACCGCTGCAGATGAGCCGTGTGGAATCGTTGCTGGGTTCGAACCAGCAGGACGTGCTGATGGAAGAGATCATCGCGCGTTATCACGAAAACACCAAAGATGCCGAAGTGGTGCTGGTTGAAGGCCTGGTGCCAACCCGCAAGCACCAGTTCGCCTCTGCACTGAACTATGAAATTGCCAAAACCCTGAATGCCGAAATTGTCTTCGTGATGTCACTGGGCAATGATTCTCCGGCTCAGTTAAAAGAACGCATCGAACTGACCCAGAGCAGCTTCGGCGGCAGCAAAAACAAAAGCATTACCGGCGTGATCATCAACAAACTGAACGCGCCAGTCGATGAACAAGGCCGTACCCGTCCGGACCTGTCCGAAATCTTTGATGACTCCAACAAAGCCAGCGTTGCCAATATCGATCCTAAGCAGCTGTTTGCCAACAGCCCGCTGCCGGTACTGGGCTGCGTGCCGTGGAGCTTTGAACTGATTGCCACCCGCGCCATCGATATGTGCCGTCACCTGAACGCAGAAGTGATCAACGAAGGCGATATTCTGACGCGCCGGGTGAAGTCCGTAACCTTCTGCGCGCGCAGCATCCCGCATATGCTGGAGCACTTCCGTCCCGGTTCATTGCTGGTGACATCTGCAGACCGTCCGGATGTGATCGTCTCCGCCTGTCTGGCGGCGATGAACGGCGTGGAAATCGGTGCCATCCTGCTGACCGGTGGCTACCAGATTGATGAGCCGATCCGCAAGCTGTGCGAGCGCGCCTTCGCCACCGGCCTGCCGGTGTTTATGGTGAAAACCAACACCTGGCAGACCTCGCTGAGCCTGCAAAGCTTCAATCTGGAAGTGCCAAGCGACGATACCCAGCGTATTGAACGCGTGCAGGAATATGTCGCCAGCCATATCGACTCCGACTGGGTTGAATCACTGACGGCCGCTTCCGAGCGCAGCCGTCGTCTGTCGCCACCGGCCTTCCGTTACCAGCTGACCGAGCTGGCGCGTAAAGCCGGTAAGCGCATCGTGCTGCCAGAAGGCGAAGAACCTCGCACCATCAAAGCAGCAGCCATCTGCGCCGAACGTGGCATCGCGTCCTGCGTCCTGCTGGGTAACCCGGAAGAGATCCACCGCGTTGCCGCCGTTCAGGGCGTTGAGTTGGGCAAAGGCATTGAGATTGTCGATCCGGAAGTGGCGCGCGAGAACTATGTCGCGCGTCTGGTCGAGCTGCGTAAGAGCAAAGGCATGACCGAAGTGGTGGCCAAAGAGCAGCTGGAAGATAACGTGATGCTCGGTACGCTGATGCTGGAGCGTGGCGAAGTTGACGGTCTGGTTTCTGGTGCCATCCACACCACGGCCAACACCATTCGTCCGCCGTTGCAGCTGATCAAAACCGCGCCTAACAGCTCGCTGGTTTCGTCAGTGTTCTTTATGCTGCTGCCTGAGCAGGTTCTGGTGTATGGCGACTGCGCCATCAACCCGGATCCTAACCCGGAGCAGTTGGCAGAAATCGCGATTCAGTCTGCCGATTCCGCCCTGGCCTTCGGCATCGAGCCGCGCGTGGCGATGATCTCCTACTCAACCGGCACTTCCGGTGCAGGCAGTGACGTAGAAAAGGTGCGTGAAGCGACGCGCATCGCTCAGGAAAAACGCCCGGATCTGGTGATCGATGGTCCGCTGCAGTATGACGCGGCGATCATGGCTGACGTGGCAAAATCCAAGGCACCAAACTCGCCGGTAGCGGGCCGTGCCACCGTGTTTATCTTCCCGGACCTGAACACAGGTAACACCACCTACAAAGCCGTGCAGCGCTCTGCGGACCTGATCTCCATCGGGCCAATGCTGCAAGGTATGCGTAAGCCGGTTAACGACCTGTCTCGCGGTGCACTGGTAGACGATATTGTTTATACCATCGCACTGACGGCGATTCAGTCCAAACAGGCTGAAGGCTAAAGCTGGTTATCCATTGCGGTAAATGACGCTGATGACCACGTAAAGGCGGATCCCCTGGATTCGCCTTTTTTTTAACCTCTTTTTACTGACATCACATATTTAAAATAATATTCACTGACTTTCCTTTCCTGTGCTTATGAATTTTATTTCCCCTGTATTTTTTCGTACAGGGTACATTTTAACATCTGGCAATAAATCTAACGAGTTTAATTCGTTGAAAGATATCTGTAATTTAGCGACGTGATTATTTTTATGGACAAAATGCAATCCAGGACTAGTCTTAATCAGGAAAGCCTTCAGGAGCGTAAAAAGCTTAATAATAATATTAACTTGCCATCCCTATTTATAATCAGATTAAGAGAGAACAGTTATGAGTGACCATAATATCCATCCGGTTTACAGTGACGTTAATACTGGCGTCCCGCTTAAACGCATCTCGTGGAGTGCCATTTTTGCTGGCGTGATCTTATCAGTGGTCATTTATTTATTGCTGACCATTCTCGGTACCGCAATTGGTGCGACCACCGTCGATCCGTTAAAAGAGCAAAACCCTCTGGATGGACTGGGCACAGGGGCCGCAATCTGGACGGGTTTAAGCATGCTGATTTCCATTGGCGCGGGGGCATTCATTACCGGCCGTCTGGCTCAGCGTGAAGGCGCGTTACACGGCCTGCTGATGTGGGCGGTAAATACCTTGTTTGTGGTTTGGTTAGCTATCTCGCTATTAAGCAGCGCGGTGAGCGGTACCGCCAGCGTAATAGGTTCGGGCTTTAGCATGGTGGGCAACGGTATTTCTGCCATCGCGCCTTCCATCGCCAATAAAGCGAAAGAAACGTTGAAGGAAAATAACTTCGATCTGGGAAATGTACAGAGTGAACTGGAAAAAACGCTGCAACAAACTGGCAAGCCAGAGTTACAGCCGCAGGCGCTGAAAAATGATGCGAATAAGGAGTCGCAGACGGCCCAGGATCAGGCGCAGAATACGGCGAATAATCCACAAAATGCCGATACTGATTTAGCAAACTGGTTCAAAGGCGTGCTACAACGCAATCAGGATACGCTGCAGGCAGCCGATGTTGATGCACTGAAAAATATCATCAAAGCGCGGACCGGAAAAAGCGATCAGGAAGTCGATCAGATCGTTGCGCAAACACAGAAAAGCTACGAGCAGGCGCGTCAGAAATATCAGGAACTGAAGGCTCAGGCCGAGCAGAAAGCGCGTGAAGCCGCTCAACAGGCTGCGGCTGCCACCGCTAAAGCCAGCTGGATGACCTTAATCGTTCTGCTGATTGAAGCCGCCGTTGCCGGCGCACTTGGCATGATGGGTCGTAAAACGCAGCCTCGTCAGGTAGTCGTTCGTTAATCCCTGACGCCCGTGATTGAAAAAGGCCGCTGAAATTGAGCGGCCTTTTTTTGTGGCTGCAGGCGTTACTGAATCATCACATCCAGCGCCCTCAAATGCGCTGGCTGCCAGGAGAGCGTTACTTCGCTGCCCGGTTTCCAGCTGTTGTCGACTTTGGCAGGCGTCAGTTTCACCATAAAGTTGCCCTGCCCACCGACTTCGGTCAGCATTCTGACGTGATCCCCCAGATAGATAAACTGTTGAATTCGCGCACGAACCTGCTGGTCACCCGCTTCTGGCGCATTGACGTTGACGCGCTCAGGGCGAATGCTGAGCTGGATCTTTTTACCCGGCGAGCTTGGGCGCACCTTCAACGCATCAAGACGCGTGCCGTCATCCAGCTGCACCTGATAGTAATCCCCTTCCGAGCCGACCTGAGTCGCCAGCAGGCTGTTATTCTCCCCGATAAATTGCGCCACAAAGGCATTCGCCGGCTGTTCGTACAGGCGATTTGGGCTATCCATCTGCTGGATCATGCCGTCGTTAAACACCGCCACGCGATTCGACATGGTCATCGCCTCGCTCTGGTCGTGGGTGACGTAGACAATCGTCAGGCCCAGCATCTCGTGCAGCTGCTTGATTTCCATCTGCATATGTTCCCGCAGCTGCTTATCCAGCGCCCCTAAGGGTTCATCCATCAGCACCAGTTTAGGTTCAAACACCAGCGCTCTGGCCAGGGCCACGCGTTGCTGTTGTCCACCCGACATTTGCGCGGGATATCGATCGGCCAGCGAGGTCAGTTTGATCATATCGAGGATCCGGCTGACCCGATCCTTCACGTCCGCCTTGCTCAGCTTGCGGATCGACAGCGGAAACGCCAGGTTCTCGGCCACTGTCATATGCGGGAACAACGCATAGTTCTGGAACACCATGCCGATATCCCGTTGATGCGGTGGCAGCGTGTGCAGCGGCTTATCACGCAGGAAAATCTCGCCGTCGGTCGGCGTCTCAAACCCGGCCAGCATCATCAGACTGGTGGTTTTTCCGGAACCGGAAGGCCCCAGTAGCGTCAGAAATTCGCCTTCCTGCACGTCCAGATTGAGATTGCGCACCACCAGCTTTTCGCCGTCGTAGCTCTTTTTGATGTTCTTAAAACTGACCAGTGATCTCATGGCATTCTCTCGTCGAGGCAGGAAAGGGGCCCAGTGCTCTGCGGATTATTTCGTCAGGGGCATTGGGTGGCTCCTTTTTAGCTCTACCACAACAAATTTCCTTCCCACAAGCAGAATTTGACAAGCTATCTAGTCTAAAATCACTCACAACACATTCAAGGCAATGATTTAAAGAAATTTTTAATCAACAAATATTTATAACGATCATCAGCCACGTAGGATCAGGCAAGATCCTGCGCACTATTATCGTGCACTCGCCCTGTTTTGAGGCAGTCCTTCAGCTGGGTTTCAGCCGCCGTTGCAAGCACGCCAGCACCGGCGCGAAGGTTGCCACCATGTTCTGCTCCTCGACGCAGGCATAGCCAAGGATCAACCCCCGGCGCGTGGTGCCCTGCAGGTAATACGCTGAAAGTGGCCGGGTCAGCACGCCCTGCTGTTCCAGTTCCGCCGCAACGGCCACATCGTCGATGCCGTCGGGAAGCGAGAGGATCAGGTGCAGCCCGGCGTTGCTTTGTTGTGCCAAAAACGCCGGTCCAAGGCTTGAGGTGATGGCGTCCACCAGCGCGGCACGGCGGCGGCTGTACAGCTGGCGCATTTTGCGGACGTGCGCGGCGTAGTGTCCTTCGCGAATAAATTCGGCCAGCGTCAGCTGCACCAGTCCGTTCCCGCCCCGATACAGTTCCGAATGGGCCATTTTCATCCGCGCGGCAAGCGGTTTTGGCACCACCATGTAGCTTAGCCGCAGGCCGGGATAGAGCGTTTTGCTGAAGGTGCCGAGGTAAATAACCGGCGCATCCGAAGACAATCCCTGCAGCGAAGGGATCGGGCTGTCGCCAAAGCGAAACTCGCCGTCATAATCATCCTCAACAACCCAGCTTCCGGCGTTTTTTGCCAGATCCAGCAGCTGCTGACGCCGCTGCAAACTCATCACCGATCCCAGCGGATACTGATGCGATGGCGTGACGCAAATCAGTCTTGGCGGTCGGCTGACATGGCTGAAGGCGGCAATATCCGGCAGTACCATGCCCTGCTCATCCACCGGCGTCGGCAGCAGTTCAACGCCGTTCACCGCCAGCACATTGCGAAATCCCCAGTAACCCGGCTCTTCAATCCACGCGCTGTCGCCCGGATCGCACAGCATTTTCGCCAGCAAATCCAGCGACTGATGCGTGCCGGCCGTGACCAGAATCTGATCCGCCGAACAGTTCAGCGAGCGAATAACCCGCAGGTATTCCGCCAGCGCCTGCTGCAGCTGCACGCAGCCGCCGTGGCTGGAATAGCTCAACGCCTCCACCGGCATCCGTCGGCTCAGCCGTAACTGAATTTTGCGCCAGATATCGTGCGGCATATGGCTGACATCGGGCACGCCAGGCATAAACGCGCCCCACTGGAAGGCACCGGCACCGCTGCGCGCCAACACGCGTGTGCCCCGGCTGGACAGGCGGATGTAGTTAAACGGTTTTCCCACCGGGACGGGTGACGCGGTGGCCTCCGGCGCCATCTCCGGCAGCCGCTCGCAGACGAAGGTCCCACTGCCGGTTTTGGTTTGCAGATAGCCCTCGGACTGCAGCTGTTCGTAGGCCGAAAGCACCGTATTTCGCGAAACGGAGAGATCTTTTGCCAAATCGCGGGTGGCCGGTAAACGGCTGCCGGTGGCAATGGCCCCTTGCTGGATCGCCGACTGCAAAACATCGTACAAACGCTTGCCCAGCGCGCCTGCGGGAGCCTGGCTTAAGCGGTGTGCGAGCAGGTCGCCAAGTAACGTTCGCAAAATTGGTACCTCGCAATAAAAAAAACTGGCTCTGGATATTAAAACCCACAAAACGGTAAAAACGAATCAACCCAATACAACGTGGCCCGTTCCACGCGATGACATCTGATGAGGTACAACCATGAACAGTGAAGTGCAACAGCGTCGTTTAGCTGCCACGCCGCGCGGCGTTGGCGTGATGTGTGATTTCTACGCCGTTCGCGCAGAAAACGCCACGCTGTGGGATCATCAGGGACGAGAGTATACTGATTTTACCGCCGGGATCGCCGTTCTGAATACCGGACACCGTCATCCAAAAGTGGTTGAAGCGGTTCGCAACCAGCTGGACTGCTTCACGCATACCGCTTTTCAGGTCATTCCCTACGAGAATTATCTGCTGCTGGCCGAGCGCCTGAATCAGCGGGTGCCGATTGCCGGCCCGGCAAAAACCACCTTTTTCTCCAGCGGCGCGGAAGCCGTTGAAAACGCGGTGAAGATTGCCCGCGCGGCCACCGGTCGTCCGGGCGTGATCGCCTTCACCGGCGCTTTCCATGGCCGCACCATGATGACCATGGGCCTGACCGGCAAAGTGGTTCCCTACAAAACCGGCTTTGGCCCGTTCCCGGGTTCAGTGTTCCATGCCCGCTACCCGAACGCGCTGCATGGGCACAGCATCGACGATGCGATGGAGAGCCTCGAATCCCTGTTCCGCTGCGACATCAGTCCACAGCAGGTCGCCGCCATTATCTTCGAACCGATCCAGGGCGAAGGCGGCTTCAATATCGCGCCAGCCGAGTTTGTCAGCAAACTGCGCGCGCTCTGCGACCAACACGGCATTTTGCTGATTGCCGACGAAATTCAGACCGGCTTTGCCCGCACCGGCAAGCTGTTTGCCAGCGAGTATTACCCGGATGCCAAACCTGACCTGATCACCATGGCGAAGAGCCTGGGCGGTGGTCTGCCGATTTCTGCCGTCTCCGGACGCGCCGAGGTGATGGATGCCCCACTGCCTGGCGGACTGGGTGGCACCTATGCCGGCAACCCGCTGGCCATTGCCTCTTCGCTGGCGGTACTGGAGGTGATTGACGAAGAAGCGCTGTGCGACCGCGCGCTGCGTCTGGGTGCAGAACTGGTTGAAATGCTCAACGACTGCGGCAATCCGGCGCTGGTTGAAGTGCGTGCCCGAGGCTCGATGGTTGCCGCCGAATTCAACGATCCGGCAACCGGCAAACCTTCTGCGGAAATCGCCAAAACCATTCAGCAAAAAGCGCTGGAACACGGGCTGATCCTGCTGACCTGTGGCGTGCATGGCAACGTCATCCGCTTCCTTTATCCACTGACTATCCCGGACGCCCAGTTTAAACAGGCGCTGACGCTGCTCGACACGCTGTTGCGCGCGTAGCTCCGCTGGCACAAATACTGCAATAACGCACCGGCAGCGCAGGCTGCTGATAACAATAACGAGGGGAGTTTTGGCATGGTTAAGACGTTGGCACTAATGATTCTGGCTGCATTTGCCGTACAGGCGCAGGCAGAAACCCTGACCGTAGTCTCTTTTGGCGGCACCAACAAGGATGCGCAGGAAAAGGCTTTCTACAAACCCTTTACCGCCGCAGGTAAAGGCACCATTGAAGCCGGCGAGTATAACGGCGAGATGGCGCGCATTCGCGCGATGGTCGAAACCGGCCAGATTGGCTGGGACGTGGTGGAACTGGAAACCCCGGAACTGCAGCGAGGTTGTGAAGAAGGTCTGTTTGAAACGCTTCACTGGAACAAATTGGGCAAAAAATCTGACTTTATCCCGGCAGCGGTCACCGAATGTGGCGCCGGTATTTTTGTCTGGTCTACCGTGCTGACTTATGACGCCACCAAGTTAAAGAAAGGACCAACCAGCTGGGCGGACTTCTGGGACACCAAAGACTTCCCGGGTAAACGTGCGCTGCGCAAAAGCGCCAAATATACGCTGGAAATCGCGCTGATGGCCGACGGCGTAAAGCGCGAAGACGTGTATACCGTGTTAGCCACACCTGCCGGTGTCGATCGCGCCTTTAAAAAGCTCGACCAGATCAAACCGAATATTCAGTGGTGGGAATCCGGCGCTCAGCCGCTGCAGTGGCTGGTTTCCGGCGATGTGGTGATGAGCTCGGCCTACAACGGCCGCATTGGTGCCGCGCAGGCTGAAGGACATAACTTCAACATCGTCTGGGACAACGCCCTATACGACCTGGATAACTGGGCGATCGTCAAAGGCTCGAAGCACAAGGCCCTGGCCGAACAGTTTATTGCCTTCGCTAACCAGCCTGAAAATCAGAAGGTGTTTGCTGAAAACATTCCTTACGGCCCGACCAACCTTAACGCCGGCAAGATGCTGGATCCAAAACGTCTGAGCACCCTGCCAACCGCGCCGGAAAACCTGGCGAAGTCGTTACAGGTGAGCAGTGATTTTTGGCTTGAGCACGGCGAAGATCTCGAACAGCGCTTCAACGCCTGGGCAGCCAGATAAGTGAAGCCGGCCGGGCCAGCATCGTGCCCGGCCGCACCTGAATTAAGGAGTCAGCAATGAGTCAAAATCCGGTTCTGGAGTCCAACATGCCCACTGCACTGAACGGCGAGCTGTCCCTCAGTCAGCGTCTGCGCCGCGTGGACCGGGCGAAAACCCGCCGCTCACTGATGCTGATAGCGCCTTTGCTGATCTTCGTGGTGGTCTGTTTTCTTTTTCCGATCGTTTCCATTCTGAGTAAAAGTGTTGAGAACCCGGAGTTCCACGACACCCTGCCGGAAACCACCGCCGCGCTGGCGCAGTGGTCAGGCAACGCCCTGCCCGATGAATCCCTGTATGCCACGCTGGGCAAAGAGCTGAAGAGCGCCCGCGAGCAAGGCCAGATTGCGGCCATCGCCAAACGGATGAGCTATGAGGATCCCAGCTTCCGCCGGCTGATTGTGACCGCGCCGCGTCTGGTGCCCGACTCGGGAAGCCAGGTAAAAGAAGCGATGATCGCCCGTCAGCCCTTGTGGGGCGAACTGTCGACCTGGCAGACGCTGCAACGCGCCGCCAAACCGCTGACCAGCTACTATCTGCTGTCGGTCTTCGATCGTAAAGTGGATGTCAAAACCGGTGAGGTGGTGAAGATCCCGGCTGAGCAGGCGCTGTATGTCAACGTGCTGCTGCGCACGCTGTGGATGGCGTTGGTGGTGACCTTACTCTGCGTGGGCATTGGCTATCCGCTAGCGTACTGGCTGGCAAAGCAGCCCTCTAATCGCGCGAATCTGCTGATGATTCTGGTCCTGCTGCCGTTCTGGACCTCGCTGATCGTCCGCACCGCCAGCTGGATTGTGCTGTTGCAATCAGGTGGGTTAATCAACCGCGCACTGATGGCGGTGGGCTTAATCGACCATCCATTAACGCTGGTGTTTAACCGCGTTGGCGTCTTTATCTCGATGACCCACATTCTGCTGCCGTTTATCGTGCTGCCGTTATATGCGGTGATGAAAGGCATCTCCCCCACCTATGTGCGCGCGGCCATTTCACTTGGCGCGCATCCGTTCCTCGCTTTCTGGCGCGTCTACGTGCCGCAAACCTACGCCGGGATTGCCGCGGGTGCGCTGCTGGTATTCATGATGGCGATTGGCTACTACGTGACGCCCGCCCTGCTGGGCGGACCGGATGACCAGATGGTCAGCTACTTTGTGGCGTTCTTCACCAACAGCACCATGAACTGGGGCATGGCCGCCGCATTGGGCAGCCAGCTGCTGATTATCGTAATGTTGCTGTATGTGGTTTATGTCCGCGTGACCCGCACCTCTGCCGAATCGGCAGCCCATTAAGGAGACGATGATGAGACAAAATGGAAGCCAACTGCTTCGCCTGTGGAACGCCTTCTTCACCTTTTATAGCGCGGCCGTACTGCTGTTTCTGATCGTGCCGGTCCTGGTGATTGTGCCGCTGTCGTTTAACTCAAGTTCGTTTTTAAGCTATCCCCTCAGCGGCTTCTCGCTGCGCTGGTATCAGACCTTCTTCCATTCGGGGGAGTGGCTGAATGCGCTCGGCAACAGCCTGATGATTGCGCCGATGGCCACCTTAGTGGCAACGGTGCTGGGCGTGCTGGCGGCGATGGGCCTGGTGCGGGGTGAATTCCGCGGCAAAGGTATCGTGATGGCCATTCTGATTTCGCCGATGGTGGCGCCGGTGGTGATCATCGCCGTGGGGATGTTCTTCTTCTTCGCGAAACTCTCGCTGCTGAACAGCTACCTTGGGCTGGTCCTTGCTCATGCGCTGCTTGGCGTGCCGTTTGTGGTGATCACCGTGGTGGCGGTATTAAAGAGCTATGACAGCAATCTGTCGCGCGCGGCCGCCAGTCTCGGGGCTTCGCCGCTGTATACCTTCCGCAAAGTGACGCTGCCGCTGATTGCGCCCGGCGTATTCTCCGGTGCGCTGTTCGCCTTCGCCGCCTCTTTCGATGAAGTGGTGGTGACGTTGTTCCTCGCCAGCCCGCGTCAGCGAACCTTGCCTATTCAGATGTTTGCCGGCATCAGGGAAAATCTTGACCCAACCATCGCCGCGGCGGCGACGCTGATGATTGGCGCGTCCTTGATCCTGCTGATCGTCATGGAACTGCTGAGAAGGCGCGGCGAGAAAATGCGTCAGTCGGCACCGGCTCACTAGACTCGATGCCTGAAAAGCTAAACGCCTGACGAAATTCATCAGGCGTTTTTTTGCACTCAGGCAACCCGCCGGAGGTTACTCCTGGCGTGAACTGCCAGAGCTGGAACGGCCGGACTCGTTATTACGGCTGAGCCACAGTGACAGGGCTTTCAGTGAATCATCGGTGAATTCATCGCAACGCGCGGTGATCTCTTCCGGCGTCATCCAGGTGACCTCATCCACTTCTTCTTCCTGCATGGCAAACGGACCATGTGAGACGCAGCTGAACAACCCGCCCCAGACGCGGCAGTGCTGATCTTCAAAGTAGAACAGACCGTGTTCAGCAAAAGGAACCGCCGCAATACCCAGCTCCTCTTCCGCCTCACGGCGCGCTGATTCCAGCATATCTTCGCCACTTTGCACCACGCCACCGGCGGTCGCATCCAGCATACCCGGCATAAAGTCTTTGGTTTCTGTACGGCGCTGTACCAGAATTTTGCCCATCCCATCGTGTACCACGATGTAGGTTGCGCGATGGCGCAAACATTGTGCCCGCATATGCGCACGGCTGGACTGTGCGACGACCTCGTTTTCTTCATTAACGATGTCTACCCACTCCGTGCCGCTCTCTTGCTCCACCATCCGTAACCCTTATTTGTTCTGGCGCATCAGCGCACGTTTACTCTTGCCCGCACAGTGTGCCACGGACCGTAAAAAAATTATAACCCGCGAGTGTGATTAACAGGCGGTCTTGGAGGATTCTGAGAGCCAAAGTTGCACGGATGCACGTTGCCACTGGAAATGGGCATAGTCAGCCACGCGATCGGGCACCGGATCGCCGTGCAGAGCCAGCCGATTGATCATCACCGCCAGGTCGGTATCGGCAATTGACCATTCGCCAAACAGGTTTTGCTGGCCCGGCGAGAGCCGACGCTCAACCGCGTCAAACAGCTTTTGCGCAGACGCCTGCGCATCTGCGGTTAAGGCCGGAAATTTTTCATCGGCAAACAGCACTTCCGTGGGGCGCTGCTGGCGGATCGGCAGAAAATCGCTGCGCAGCCAGGCCTGAATTTCACGCGCTCTGGCCCGTTTTTCACGATCTTTAGGATACAGGCGTTCATATTCCGGGGCAGGAAAACGCTCTTCCAGATATTCGGCAATCGCGGAAGATTCGGAAAGCAGGAAATCATCAATGTGTAAGGCCGGTACGCGACGCGTCAGCGAGATCTCGCCAAACGCATTTCCAAGATGCTGCTGGCTGGCGAGGTCAACATGCTGCATCGAGAACGGCACGCCCTTCTCGCTCAGCGCAACAAAGACAGACATCACATACGGACTAAAAAAACAGGCATCGGACCACAGCGTTACGTTTGGGTAATTCATCCTGATATCCTTACAAGGCGGCGTCTGCAACCTGTTTACCCATTTTTTCACATAAAGGCAATCCCCCAAACTTCACCTAAGCTGAAAGCAGGCTGTTGGATTTTTTATTTCTCTGATTAAGGACAGACAGCATGCATATTTTACTGACAGGCGGCACCGGCCTGATTGGCAGCCACCTTATTCCCCGCCTGCTGCATCGGGGTGAAACCGTTAGCGTGGTCACACGCGACGTCGCCGCAGCACGGGCGAAGCTGGGCCCGGAAGTGCACCTCTGGTCCGGCCTCGATCAACAACTGGACCTGAATGACGTTGATGCGGTAATCAATCTGGCCGGTGAACCGATTGCCGATAAGCGCTGGACCGAGCCGCAGAAGCGCCATCTGTGCGAAAGCCGCTGGCAAATCACCGAACGGCTGGTGAGCTTAATCCATGCCAGCAGTAACCCGCCTTCGGTGCTGATTTCCGGCTCGGCCACCGGCTTTTATGGCGATACCGGTGACCTGGTGCTGACAGAAGACGATCCTGGTCACGATGAGTTTACCCATCAACTTTGCGCGCACTGGGAACAGCTGGCGCTGGCGGCGGCAAGCGAACACACCCGGGTTTGCCTGATGCGAACCGGCGTGGTGCTGGCGAAAGAAGGTGGCGCGTTAAGCAAAATGAAATTGCCCTTCAGAATGGGCATCGGCGGCCCGATAGGCAGTGGCAAGCAGTATATGCCGTGGATCCATCTGGACGACATGCTGAACGCTATCCTGTGGCTGCTGGACAGTCCTGGCTTAAGCGGTCCGTTCAACATGGTGGCGCCGTATGCGGTGCGCAATGAGCAGTTCGCCGCCACGCTGGGGCACGCCATGCACCGCCCGGCCTTTATGCGTACCCCGGCGACCGCCATTAAGCTGATGATGGGCGAATCGGCGATTCTGGTGCTGGGCGGTCAACACGTGTTGCCTAAGCGGCTGGAAGAGTCGGGGTTTGCCTTCCGCTGGTATCAGCTGGACGAGGCGCTGGCAGACGTGGTGTAAGCGTGAGCATCAACCCCGGAAACCGGGGTTGATGGCAGTGCACCGTTTACTTCAGCGCACCGGAAAGGAATTGCTGCAGACGGGTGCTTTTCGGATTATTGAACAGCTCCTGCGGCGGCCCTTCCTCTTCAATTTTCCCCTGATGCAGGAAGATCACATGGCTGGAAACGTGGCGGGCAAACTCCATTTCGTGCGTCACCACCACCATAGTTTTCCCCTCTTCAGCCAGCTTCTGCATAATCTTCAGCACTTCACCGACCAGCTCAGGATCCAGCGCAGAGGTTGGCTCATCAAACAGCAGCACTTCGGGCTCCATCGCCAGCGCGCGGGCAATAGATACACGCTGCTGCTGGCCCCCTGACAGATTCACCGGATATTTACCGCGCGCACGCTCATCAATCCCCACTTTATCGAGGTACTTGATCGCCCGTGACTGCGCTTCGGCTTTGCTCAGGCCCAGCACCTGGATCGGCGCTTCCATCACATTCTGCAGCACCGTCATATGGCTCCACAGATTGAAGTGCTGGAATACCATGGTCAGGCTGGTGCGCAGTTCACGCAGCTGTTCTTTGTTGGAGACCTTCAGCTGTCCATCGGTATCACGCACCAGGTTAATCATCTGGTTGTTCACCGAGATGGTGCCTTCGCTTGGCTTCTCAAGGAAGTTAATGCAGCGCAGGAAGGTACTTTTACCTGAACCGGACGAACCAATAATGCTGATCACATCGCCGGCATTGGCCTGCAGCGATACGCCCTTCAGCACTTCATGCTCGCCATAACGTTTATGCAGTTCAGTTACGCTTAATTTATTGTCGGCCATAATTCTGCTCAATGAGTTGATGAAGGTTTCACGTGCTTCAGCCAGCGTTTTTCCGCCTTGCGGAACAGACTAATCAACACATACGAGATCATAAGATAAAGCACCGCCGCAATGCCAAAGGCCACAAACGGCTGGTAGGTTGCGGAGTTGATGTCGCGGGCGACCTTCAACAGATCGGGCACCGTGGCGGTAAACGCCAGCGCCGTCGAGTGCAGCATCAGGATTACTTCATTGCTGTAAGCAGGCAGCGCGGTGCGCAGTGCTGAAGGCATGATGATGCAGCGATACAGTTTGAAGGTGGAGAAACCATAGGCCCGCGCCGCTTCAATCTCACCGTGCGGCACCGAACGGATTGCCCCGGCAAAGATTTCGGTGGTGTAGGCACAGGTATTCAGCGTTAACGCCAGCAGCGTACAGTTGAGGCCGCTGCGGAAGAAGGCGTTGAGTAAATCGTTGCCCTTCACAATCTCCAGCGTGTACATCCCCGAGTAGAAGATCAGCAGCTGCACGTATAACGGCGTGCCGCGGAAAATATAGGTGAACAGCCACACAGGGAAACGCACGGCGGTAATCGGGGAGACGCGCGCAATGGACAGCAATACCGCCAGGCAGCCGCCCAGCACCACGGAAATAATCAGCAGCCAAAGCGTAATCACCACGCCTGAAAAACGGTATCCGTCAGTCCACAGCAGGGCTTGCCAGTAGTCATGAATAATATCGATCATAGGTCAGCCCTTCTTACACCCACCGAGTAACGGCGTTCAAGCCACAACAGCACGCCGTTGGACAGCGTGGTAAACACCAGATAGATCACCCCGGCCACCACCGCAAAATAGAACGGCTGCCAGGTACTTTTCCCCGCCAGCTGGGTCGCTTTGACCACGTCTTCCAGCCCCAGCAATGACACCAGCGCCGTGGCCTTGAGGATCACCTGCCAGTTATTACCGATGCCCGGCAGCGCATAGCGCATCATGCCTGGGAACAGGATCCGACGGAAAGTCTGGGAAGAGGTAAAACCGAACGCCGTCGCGGCCTCAATCTGGCCTCTCGGCACCGCCATATAGGCGCCGCGGAAAGTTTCAGTGAAGTACGCGCCGTAGATAAAGCCAAGGGTGATGATACCGGCAACCATCGGATCAATATCAAACTGATCGACGCCCAGTGCATCAGTAAGTTGATTCAACGCAATTTGCAGACCGTAGAAGATCAGCAGCATCAGAACCAGATCGGGCACGCCACGGATCAGCGTGGTGTAACCTTCGAAAATCAGGCGTAACGCCCGATTGCTGGAGAGCTTGGCCCCTGCGCCAATCAACCCAAGAATAACGGAGAGCAGCACCGAGCTGAGAGCCAGCTCAAGCGTGACCAGCGCACCTTTCAAAATCACTTCAGAATAGCCATACAGCATAAGGATGTCCTGTCTTTGGATTAACTTCGCGTTTCATCCGCCTGTGGCGTACAAAACAGGGGCCGCAGTCTACCGACTGTCGGCCCCCATGACAGGTTTTACTTAACCGCCGTACACGTCAAAGTCGAAATATTTTTTCGCTAACTTATCGTAGGTTCCATCTTTACGCATGGAATCGAACGCTTTATCGATCGCGGCTTTCAGGTCGGCATCATCTTTACGCATGCCCATCCCGGTACCCACACCGAAGATTTTCTCGTCTTTTACTGCCGGACCTGCAAAAGCAAAGCCCTTACCGGCAGGCTGCTTCAGGAAGCCTTCGCTGGCGGCAACTTCATCCTGGAAGGCGGCATCGATACGTCCCGCAGTCAGATCCTGATACACCAGGTCCTGGTTCGCGTAAGGGGTAACGGTGATGCCTTTTGGACGCCAGTTTTCGTTAGCGTAAGTTTCCTGCGTGGTGCCCTGCAGCAGACCGATGGTTTTGCCTTTCAGCGAATCCAGCGTCGGCATGATTTTCGAGCCTTTCGGCGCGATCAGACGGGCGTTAGCTGCGTACAGTTTTTCCGAGAAAGCGATTTCCATCTGACGCTTTTCGGTAATTGAGAGCGAGGAGATGATGGCATCAATTTTTTTCGCTTTCAGAGAGGGGATCAAAGCATCGAAATCACTTTCCACGTAGGTACATTTGGTCTCCATACGCTTACAGATCTCATTCGCCAGATCGATATCGAAGCCAACCAGTTGCCCCTGAGCGTTTTTAGACTCAAACGGAGCATAGGTCGGATCGGTGCCGATGCGCAGCGTTTTCGGCGCAGCAGCAAACGCGCTGCTTGCGCTGGAGAGAGCCAGCAGCAGAGAAAGAGCCAGGACCTGCTTTTTCATAGATTACCCTCGAAGATGATTTTTTATTATGTCAGTCGTGATGTTGTTAGCGCAGTTGGAACAGTTGTCTTTTGCAGATTTCATGCCAGTTTTGTGCTGCCCTGCCCCATTGCTGCGCAATCAGCGCGTTTCGCCAGTTGGCGGCGTAAACGCCTTGATTGTGGGGAAATATATAACAGGTTTGAACATTTGAGGTGGTAACAATGTTGCATTTTGGTGCACTCAATGCACGAAATGCGATTCAGCACCAATTGAAGCACCATGATGGTGCATAGAAGGCAGCTTTATGCACCCTGCCAGCGCGTAAACAGATCTTTATCGAGCGTGATCTCGAACTGGTCGAGCACGCGATTAACGGTCTGATCGACGATATCCATGATGCTTTCAGGACGGTGATAGAATGCGGGGACCGGCGGCATAATGATCGCGCCAAGTTCGGCGGCGGTGGTCATCATCCGCAAATGGCCGACATGCAGCGGGGTTTCACGCACGCACAGCACCAGCCGGCGGCGCTCTTTTAACACCACATCGGCGGCGCGGGTCAGCAGGCCATCGGAGTAGCTGTGCACAATGCCCGAGAGGGTTTTCATCGAGCACGGCAGAATGGCCATGCCGTCGGTTTTATAGGAACCGGAGGAGATACTGGCAGCAATGTCGCGCACGTCATGGACCACATCGGCCATCGCCTGCACGTCACGTACCGAATAATCACTTTCCAGTGCCAGCGTCTGACGTGCAGCCGCGCTCATCACCAGATGGGTTTCCACCCCGCTGACCTGCTGCAAAATCTGCAGCGCACGGACGCCATAAATGACGCCGCTGGCACCTGAGATGCCAATAATAAGTCGTTTCATAAATATCCTGCGGGGGTAGCTAAAGAATGAAGTATGCCATCTGCGGCGCTAAAATAGAAATGGGCCGGAATCTCTTCCGGCCCATCTGACCTGCCACACCACTCAGGAATTAACCTTCGTTGTGCATTTCCAGGTTTTCCACTTCGTTAACGCGCGCCATCGCTTTGGCATCATCGTTACGCAGCGACTGGAGGTACTCCAGATATTGCTGATCGACATCTTTGGTCACGTAGATCCCGTTGAACACCGAGCACTCGAACTGCGCGATATCCGGGTTTTCTTCTTTGACCGCTTCGATCAGATCGTCCAGGTCCTGGAAGATCAGGCCATCAGCCCCAATCAGCTGGCGGATCTCCTCCACTTCACGGCCATGGGCAATCAGCTCGGTTGCGCTCGGCATATCGATGCCGTACACGTTCGGGAAACGGATTTCCGGTGCTGCTGAAGCCAGATAGACTTTCTTCGCACCCGCTTCACGGGCCATCTCGATGATCTGCTCACAGGTGGTGCCGCGAACGATTGAGTCATCGACCAGCAGCACGTTTTTACCCCGGAACTCAGCACGGTTGGCGTTCAGCTTGCGGCGAACCGCGCTGCGGCGCTGGTGCTGACCCGGCATGATAAAAGTACGGCCGACGTAGCGGTTTTTCACAAACCCCTGACGGTATGGCTTGTCCAGAATGCGGGCCATTTCAAGCGCGATATCGCAGGAGGTTTCCGGGATTGGGATCACCACGTCAATGTCCAGGTCTTCCCACTCACGGGCGATTTTCTCACCCAGCTTGGTGCCCATGCGAACGCGGGCGCTGTAGACGGAAATTTTGTCCAGGAACGAGTCCGGGCGGGCAAAATAGACGTACTCAAACAGGCACGGATTGCATTTCGGGTTCTCTGCACACTGACGCGTGAACAGCTGACCTTTCTCGGTGACGTAAACCGCTTCGCCCGGCGCAACATCACGCAGGAATTCGAAGCCGAGCGTATCCAGCGCCACGCTTTCGGAGGCAACCATATACTCATGGCGACCGTCTTTCATGCCACGCTTGCCAATCACCAACGGACGGATACCGTTCGGATCGCGGAACGCAACCATGCCATGGCCGATGATCATCGACACGCAGGCATACGCGCCACGAACGTGCTGATGAACCGCTGCCACAGCGGCAAAAATGTTGTCTGCTTCCAGCGGGAAGTGCTGAAAACGATCCAGCTCCTGAGCAAAGATATTGAGCAGGATTTCAGAATCTGATGTGGTGTTAACGTGACGACGACCGCTTTCGAACAGCTGCTTACGCAGTTCGTGCGCGTTGGTCAGGTTACCGTTGTGCGCAAGCGTAATGCCGTAAGGCGAGTTCACGTAGAAAGGCTGCGCTTCGGAAGCACTGGAGCTTCCCGCAGTTGGGTAACGGACGTGACCGATGCCCATATTGCCTTGCATACGCTGCATATGGCGGGCTTCAAATACATCGCTAACCAGGCCGTTTGCTTTACGCAGGCGAAAGCAATTCAATGCATCAATGGTTACGATGCCTGCGGCATCCTGCCCACGGTGCTGGAGCACCGTTAACGCGTCATAAATCGACTGGTTGACCGGCATAAATCCGGCGATCCCGACAATACCGCACATGTGGTTATTTCCTCATAAGCCGCAACCCAGGTTTTATTACCGGGGCAAAAAACTCGACGTGCTTTTCAGGTAGTCAAAAAACCACCTGATGATGTAACTGAACTGGGGAACCAGCTGAGACTGTTGCCAGTCCGGACTTTTGGAAAATCCGGTGAATGTATCGAGGAAAAACAGAATGGCTGAGACTATCAGCACGCCACGTAATGCCCCGAAACAGACTCCCAACACTCTGTCGGTACCCGACAGGCCGGTTTTTTCAACCAGCGACCCAATTACGAAGTTGACGATAGCCCCGACTAACAGCGTGGCAACGAACAACACCGCAATGGCGATCCCATTTCGAACCAGTTCGTCTTCAAAACCGGTGAACCAGACCGCGAGGAAGGAGTAGTAATGGCTGGCGACAAAAAATGCGCAACCCCAGGTGACGAGTGATAATGCTTCCCGAACGAACCCACGGATCAGGCTGACAAGAGCCGAAAAACTAATAACCGCAATAATGACGTAATCTATCCAGACCATGAACTCTTCCAGCGACTGTGCCCTTAAGGTCGCATCCACGTGTAACAGAGGGATGCGACCTATAGTTCGGGGCGAATTCTAACAGAAAAAGAAAACGTTTGCGTAGGGTTTTCCTTTGCCAGTTTAATTAAAACAATTTGCTAAAAAAACCAGCAATCATGCGCGCTGGCGGCTATCCGACCGTGCCGGACAGCCCGGTACTGCAATCTTTTGATTTGCATCGGGTAAGCCGCCCAAAAGGCGGTTTAACCCGAGTGAAGCGCCATGCCGAAAACGGCCGTTGACAAGGCGCAGACTCTTACAGTAATAGCGACAGGCTAACGTTAACGAGCGCTGTACGGTTTCACCACGCCGCCCAATCCTGAGATGCCTTTCAGCTCTGAGATTGACGCCTGCATTTTCGCTTTCGACGCGTCCGGCCCGACATAAATACGGGTGATTTCGCCCTGCACCGGCGTGGAAGGCACGGTAAAGGCGCGATAACCGGAAAGACGCAGCTGGGCGACAATCTGGTTCACCTTGCTGGCATTCTTCAGCGCGCCGAGCTGAACGACGTATGCCTGACCGGTTGGTGCGCTATCCGGCTCGGCGGCCTGAGGTGCAGGTTCTGGCTTCGGCTCAGGCTTCGGTTCGGCCTTCGGCTGCGCTTTCGGTTTCTCAACCGGTTTTTCAACCGGCTTCGGCTTCGGTTTTTCAACCGGCTTCGGCTGCTGTACCGGCTTAGACTCAACCATCGGCGGCGGGGAAATCACGCTGGGCTTATTGACGGATTTTGGCGCGGTTGAGCCACTTTCAGCCTGCGAGGTATTGCCCGGCGTTTTGCCTTCCACCGCCGTGGCTGCACCTTCCGGCGGCTGCGAAGGTAAAGACTGCGTTACCGGAGGAACCAGATCGTTCTCCTGCTGGTCGCCCGGTTTAGGCACCAGCGGGATCGCGGCAAACTCTTCTTTATAGTGCTTTTTCTTGCCGTCGAGCAGGCCTGGCAGAATGATGACACCCAGTGCAACTATTATGACGGTCCCGACTAAACGGTTCTGAAACTTACTGGCCACTGCCGTTCTCCGTTTCCCGCGTTTCCATAACCTGTGCCACGGTGTGGAACGAACCGCACACCAGCACAATATCCTGCGCTTCAGCCTGTTGCAGCGCCTGGCGATAAGCATCGGCCACGCTGGTAAAGGTCTGCGCTGTCGGCAAATGGGCCTTCAGCTGTTCAGCGCTGGCACCGCGCGGGCCGTCCAGCGACGCGCAATACCAGTAATCCACTTCAGGTTGCAGACAGGCCAGCGTACCGGCAATGTCTTTGTCATGCAGCATACCGACCACCGCGTGAACCTTGCCGCTTTTCGGCAGTTCACTGAGTCGACCCACCAGATAGCTGGCCGCATGCGGATTGTGCGCCACATCCAGAATCACCCTCGGTGACTCGGCGACCGTCTGAAAACGGCCGGGCAGAATCGCCTTGTCCAGCCATTGGTAGATGATTGCATCATCCACCTGCAGCGAGGAACAGCGTAGCGCGGCCAGCGCGGTGGCAGCATTAGGCATCGGCACCTGCGGCAGAGGCAATGCGCTTAGCGTGCCCTGCGCATCGGTAAATGACCAGCTGCCGTCTTCAACGGTGTAGGACCAGTCACGGCCGCGCTTCAGCAGCTGCGCGCCGAGGTTATCGGCCACTTCCGCGATGGTGTACGGCATATCAGGTTCACCAACTACCGCAGGTTTACCGCCACGGAACACGCCGGCTTTCTCGCGACCAATGCTTTCACGATCCGGACCCAGCCAGTCGGTGTGGTCCAGCGCGATGCTGGTCACCACCGCGACGTCGGCATCGACGATATTGGTGGCATCCAGTCGACCGCCCAACCCGACTTCGAGGATCACCACATCCAGCTTAGCGCGCTTAAACAGCCACAAAGCGGAGAGCGTCCCGAATTCAAAGTAGGTCAGTGAAGTGTCGCCCCGTCCGGCATCGATATCCGCAAACGACGCGGTGTGATCGGCTTCGGGTAGCTCTTCGCCCTGAATGCGCACCCGTTCGGTATAGCGCAGCAGATGCGGGGAGCTGAACACGCCGACGCGATAGCCTGCGGCCATCAGCAGCGTTTCAAGAGTTCGACAGGTGGTGCCTTTGCCGTTGGTCCCGGCGACGGTGAAAACCACGGGAGCAGGCGTTAACAGGTCGAGCGACGTAGCCACGCGATGCACGCGTGTCAGCCCGAGTTCGATAGCTTGAGTATGGAGATTCTCAAGATAATGAAGCCACGTGACCAAAGGTGACGTGGCTTGAGGAAGATTATCCATTTGTCCCGTTCACAGCGTTACGGTTCATTGGTAAAAGGGGCTGTGCGCCCCTTTCCATCGTTGATCAGGCCTCATGGCCCTGCGACGCGTCTTCGTCCTGGACCGCTTCTTTATGCGTGTCTTCCACTGGCGCAGGGATATTCATCATCTTCGCCAGAATGCTGGCCAGCTTGAAGCGCATCACCGGACGGCGCACGATCATATCGATAGCGCCCTTCTCGATCAGGAACTCACTGCGCTGGAAGCCTGGTGGCAGTTTCTCACGCACGGTCTGTTCGATAACGCGAGGTCCGGCAAAGCCGATCAGCGCTTTAGGTTCAGCAATGTTCAGATCGCCCAGCATCGCGAAGCTGGCAGACACGCCACCCATGGTTGGGTCAGTCAGTACCGAAATGTACGGCAGACCGCGTTCCTGCATTTTCGCCAGCGCGGCGCTGGTTTTTGCCATCTGCATCAGCGACATCAGCGCTTCCTGCATACGGGCACCGCCGGAAGCGGAGAAGCAGATCATCGGACAGTTGTCTTCCAGAGCCTGTTCCACCGCACGAACGAAACGCGCGCCCACAACAGAACCCATTGAGCCGCCCATAAAGGAGAACTCAAACGCAGCAGCCACGACCGGCATGCCGTGCAACGTGCCTTTCATCACGATCAGCGCGTCTTTTTCGTTGGTCTCTTTCTGAGCCGCAACCAGACGATCTTTGTATTTCTTGGAGTCTTTGAACTTGAGCAGATCTTTCGGCTCCAGTTCGCTGCCCAGCTCTGTCATTGAGCCTTCGTCCAGCACGCTGTGCAGGCGGTCGCGACCATGCATACGCATGTGGTGATCGCATTTCGGGCAAACTTCCAGATTACGTTCCAGCTCGGCGCGGTACAGGACCTGGCCGCAGCTGTCGCATTTGGTCCAGACCCCTTCAGGAATACTGGCTTTACGCGATGGAGTAGTGGTGCTTTTATTGAGAATTCGTTCAATCCAGCTCATTGATGACCTTTCTGTTTGAACCTGGTGAAACCAGTTTTCTTTTTTCCACGCCGCAGGCAGCGCAGACCATAATGTCGCTCATTAAACCATAACCGCCCGAAGCTGTGGATAAAAATCTGGTATCCGGGCGGCAGTTTAGCGATGTATTACTGCGATTTTTGCTACTTTGCGGCCCGACGGTGACGCCAGACTTCAATCACACCCGGCAGAATCGACAGGACGATTATTGCCACGATCAGCAGCTTCAGATTCTCCTGCACAACCGGCAAATCACCAAACAGGTAACCCGCGTAGGAGAATAGCAGCACCCAAAGCAACCCACCCGAGATGTTATACAGGGCAAAGTGGCGATAGGACATTTTTCCCATACCGGCGACAAACGGCGCAAATGTCCGGACGATCGGCACGAAGCGCGCAAGAATAATCGTTTTCCCGCCGTGACGCTCGTAAAATTGATGGGTTTTATCGAGGTGGCTGCGACGGAAGATTTTCGAGTTTGGATTGCTGAACAATTTATCGCCAAACAACCGGCCAATGGTGTAGTTCACCGCATCGCCGACGATAGCCGCCACGGCCATCAGCGCCACCATCACATGGATATTCAGATCGTTGGTCGGTAACGCCGCCAGCGCACCGGCAACAAACAGCAGCGAATCCCCCGGCAGGAACGGGGTGACAACCAGTCCGGTTTCGCAGAACAGGATCAGGAACAAAATGGCATACACCCACATGCCGTACTGCGCCACCAGCTCCGCCAGATGGACATCGATATGCAGGATAAAGTCGACTACAAAACGAATCAGTTCCATACACCTTTCCTTAATTCGTAAGGCTTAAAATTAATCCTCGAGGAACAACGGTCCCATCGGTGGACGTGGTAATTCAAAATGGTCAGGATAATCGACTGACACCAGGTACAGTCCTTCAGCCCGTGCAGTTGCCGCCGCCAGCGTGCGATCTTTCGCCGCCAACAGCTCTGCTATCCAGCTTTCCTGCTGATTACCACAGCCTACTTCCATCAGGCTTCCGACAATATTGCGCACCATATGGTGAACAAAGGCGTTGGCTTTAATGTCCACGATCACGTAAGCGCCAAAGCGGCTGACGTTCAGGTGGAACACTCTGCGCCACGGCGTGCGGGACTGACACTGCACGGCGCGGAATGAGGTGAAATCTTTTTCGCCCAACAGGCTCTGCCCGGCGCGCTGCATCTTTTCCACATCCAGAGGATGGTAAAAGTGCGTCACGCCGCCATGCAGAATGGCCGGACGCAAACGGCGGTTATAAATGACGTAACGGTAACGACGAGCGGTAGCACTGAAGCGGGCATGAAACTCGTCGCTGACCGGTTTTACCCAGCGCACCGCGATATCATCGGGCAAATTCGCATTCACCCCCAGCGTCCAGGCGGCATCTTTACGCAGCGAGGTGGTTTCAAAATGCACCACCTGGCCGGTACCGTGCACGCCCGCATCGGTACGGCCGGCGCAGAACACGCTGACCGGATGGTTTGCCACTTTCGACAGCGCCTTTTCCAGCTTTTCCTGCACGCTGCGGACTTCCTGCTGCCGCTGCCAGCCATAATAGTGGCTGCCGTCATATTCAATGCCGAGCGCCAGCTTATGCGTTTGCTCCGGCAAGGCTGCTTCTGACATCAGTACATATACTCCTGAACCAGTTTCTCGGCCGTTTTCACCGCCATCAACGCGCCGCCGAAACGGACGTTGTCAGACACTGACCAGAACTGCAGCATTTCCGGCACGCCGTAATCGTTACGCACGCAGCCGATGCTCAGGTGATCGTTGCCGGAGGCATCGCCAACCTGAGTCGGGTAATCCGTTTCGTCAGACAGCGCGATATCTTCCGCCTGAAGCAGCACTTCGCGCGCCTCTTCGGCTGACATCGGACGCAGGTTTTCCAGGTGGATAATCTGCGCGTTGCCGTAGAACACCGGTGCCTGCACGGTAGAAACCGAGACCGGCAATCCTTCGTCCTGCAGCACTTTGCGCACCTGATCCACCAGGCGACGCTCCTGCACCACGCTACCTTCCGCATCCGGCAGTAACGGCAACATGTTAAAGGCCAGCTGACGATCGAAGAAACCGGCTTCGACCGGCAGACCGTTCAGCAGACGGGCACTTTCACTGGCCAGGGAATCGACCGCGGCTTTGCCGTGCGCCGAGGCGGCAATCAGGCTGGTGACCTGAATGCGGCTTAAACCCGCCTGATCGACCAGCGGTTTGATGGCGCACAGCAATTGGCTGGTCACGCTGTCAGCAACGCTGATGATATTGCGATTGCGGTAATCGCCGAGTACCTGCGGATTGACATCGGGCACCACCAGCGGCACATCCGGCTCCAGCGCAAACAGATCGCTGCTGTCAATCACCAGGCAACCCGAGTTGGCCGCTTCTTCTGCATAGGTTGCGGAAGCTTCGCGTCCGGCGACAAAGAACGCCAGCTGCACCTGCGACCAGTCAAAATCTTTCGCATCCGTCACCAGCAGCGATTTGCCATCAAAACGCAGGGTTTCGCCCGCGCTGCGTTCGCTCGCCAGCAAATGCAGTTCACCAACCGGGAACTGGCGTTCCGCCAGCAGTTCCAGTAAAGCTCGCCCTACTGCGCCTGTAGCGCCCAATAGCGCAATGTTCCAGCCGTCAGACATGTTGGTTAACTCCAGAAATGAAACAAAAAGAGAAGGCGGTGTTCACACCGCCCGCAGAATAAGACTATGGACTAAGGCTTATCCTAACCTTAGGTTGCCGGCTGAAAAACGGCGTTGAATCCGAGTTTATTCAGCAACGCCGCGACCGGCTCCACGTCGCACTGCACCTGCAGTGACGACCATTCGCGACGTTCCAGATAATTCTTACGCAGGCGATCAAATTCGCCAGGGATTGCGGCCACGGCTCGCAGCGGCGCATCATCGCGGCGCACATCATACACCAGATGCACCAGTCTTTTTAGCGTTGGCTGATCCAGCTCGCCATGCAGGGTGATCTGGCCAAACTCTGGCGCCGGCAACAGGGTGTCCAGCGCCACCTGCTGGGGCTTGCCGAGAAACGCCGTCCAGGCTTCAAATACCTGCGTGGTGCCGCGCGCCTTGCCTTCCAGCGTATAGCCAGCAATGTGCGCGGTGGCGATGTCCACTTTATCCAGCAGCGGCAGAGACAGCTCGGGTTCCGGCTCCCAGACGTCAAGGATCACGCTCAGATCGTCACGCTGTTCCAGTACCTTCAGCAGCGCAGCGTTATCAACAACCGGGCCACGACAGGCGTTGATCAGAATGCTGCCCGGCTTCAGCGCCTTCAGCAGCGCTTCGTCAGCAAGATGCAGCGTTTTATATTCACCCTGCTTATACAGCGGCGTATGGAAAGTCAGGATATCGGCGTCGGCCACCAGCGTGGACAGCGGCAGAAACTCGCCTTCATCCCCCCGATCGGCACGCGGCGGATCGCACAGCAGGGTTTTGATCCCCAGCGCCTCAAGACGAGCCTGCAACCGGCCCCCCACGTTACCGACGCCGACGATGCCGACCGTGCGATCCTTCAGCAGGAAGCCATCACGCTCTGCCAACAGCAGCAAAGAAGAAAACACGTATTCCACTACGGCAATCGCATTGCAGCCAGGCGCTGCCGAGAAGCCAATCCCCTGCGCCTGCAAAAACGCCTCATCAATATGATCCGTGCCGGCGGTGGCGGTACCGACAAATTTCACCGGTTTGCCGCTCAGCAGTTCCGCGTTCACTTTGGTGACGGAACGCACCATCAAACCATCCGCATCGTCCAGCTCGGCCTGCGGCACCGGACGGCCCGGCACGGCAACCACAGTTCCGGTGCGGCTGAACAGCTCGCGGGCGTAAGGCATATTTTCATCAACGAGGATTTTCACTATCGTGTTCCTGCTTGGGTCGGGTGGGGCAATATTCTGCCATAAACCCGCGGGCCGGATAACCCTCAGGTGCGGTGATTAGGATGTTGTCCGTGTAAAAGGCTGCAACGCGCGGCTTCGATAGCGCTCCGGGGTGGTGCCAGACTGCTGCTGAAACATGACAATCAATGCTGAGGCGGAGTTGTAGCCCAGATCCAGTGCCGTCTCCTGCACCGTTTTGCCCTGCTCAAGCAGCGAGATGGCATGCAAAAAACGCAGACGTTGCCGCCATTCGCTAAATGACATCCCCAACTGTGCCTGGCAGCGCCGCGAGAGCGTGCGCTCGGTGGTGAAAACGCGCGAGGCCCACTCCGCCAGCGTGGTGTTATCCGCCGGATCCTGCTCTAACGCCAGCAGCACCGGCGAGAGAATTTTATCGTCGGAGGTGGGCAGATAACTCTCCTGCTCTTCCGCCAGCTTGAGCTGATCCATCAGCACCCCGCACAGCCGCCGATCTTCTTCCGTGGCTGGCACCGTGACGTCCCGCTGCGCGAAGTCCTGCATGATCGCCTTCACGATCGGGCTGACGTTGAGCAGACAGGCACTTTTGGACAGACCGGCGCAGAATTCAGCCGCCACGTTAAAGGTATAGAAGAAGGATTGTTTGGGGTTGTAGCTGGTGTGTTCAACCCCTGGCGGGATCCAGATAGGGATCGCGGTCGGCGTCAGCAGGCGTTGTCCCGCCACCTGCATTTGCAGAACGTTGCTCTGGACAAAAATCACCTGTCCCCAAACGTGCGTATGCGGCAAATATTCGGTATTGGCGTTGGCCTGCTCATAACGTAAGAAATAGTGCAGGCTGCTGGCATCCAGCGGGGCGGTATAGGTAATTTGCGCGTTCATTCTGTCCGGTCAGTAACAGTTATTGTCCGATATTCACTATCTGTCTTTAATGTGACAAGCGTACACTGTTTCCACTTCCTTCCCAATCGGGTTTTACCAATGAATTTTCTGTTTCCCCTGCTGGCCGTGCTGATCTGGTCAGTGAATGCCATCGTCAGCAAAGTGTCCGCTGGCGCGATCGATCCTGCGGCGATCTCCTTCTATCGCTGGCTGCTGGCGTTGCTGACCCTGACGCCCTTTGTGCTGCCTTCCGTCTGGCGTAACCGTCAGCAGATCCTCAAGGTGTGGGGGAAACTGTTGGTCCTCGGCCTGCTGGGCATGGTGCTGTATCAGAGCCTGGCCTATTACGCCGCGCACAGCGTGACCGCGCTGTTTATGGGCATCCTCAATGCGCTGATCCCGCTGTTAACGGTGTTAATCAGCATTGTGCTGCTGCGGGTGGCGCCAACGGTAGGGATTGTTATCGGCAGCCTGCTGTCGTTTGGCGGTCTGGTGTGGTTGGTCAGCCAGGGGCATCCGCAACAGCTGCTGTCGCACGGCATGGGCCAGGGCGAGCTGATGATGTTCGCCGCCTCGACCTCTTATGCGCTGTACGGCGTGCTGACCAGGCGCTGGGCGATCCCACTGCCCAACTGGCAGAGTCTGTATGTGCAGATTTTGTTTGGCGTGCTGATGCTGTTACCGAACTTCCTGATGGCGAAGGACGTTTCGCTTAACCTGCACAATGTTCCGCTGGTGCTGTTTGCCGGTCTGTTCGCCTCAATCCTCGCGCCGTTCCTGTGGATCCACGGTGTGATGCGGATGGGTGCCAACACCGCGACCATCTTTATGAATCTGGCGCCGATTTTTACCGCCATTATCGCCGTGCTGTTCCTGCATGAGCAGCTGCACAGTTATCACTATATCGGCGGTGGCATCACCCTGCTGGGCGTGATCCTGGCACAGCGTCTTCGCACCCCGCTACGGCTGAAGAAAACCGTAGCGAGCGACCCCGTTTTGCGCAAGGCAGAATGAGCAGGTAATCCCCCTAAGCCCGACCGTCGCTGAGTGAATCATTAAGGCCGGAGATTTCCGGCCTTTTCTTTCACTTGTGCCGATAAATTATTTCCCGCTGCCACGCCCTCGCCACTACCTATCACCGGGCGGGATTGTTATCATAGCCAATCATACTTTCTCCGGCGTGCCCCGGATGTTGACCTTTCAGTGAAGGATTTTGTCATGCAACCTCTTAGCGGCCCCGGTGCGCCGATCCCCGGCGACCGGACGACGGTCGATGCCAAACCTGGCACCACCCGCCCAGGCCCGGGAGATCAACCCTTATCACCCGCACAGCGCACCACGCTGGAAAGGCTGATCGTCAAAATCATGTCGCTGAGTTCGCTGAAGTCGCCTGAACTGTGGGCCGGAATGCGCCACGAGGTGGGGGTGAAAAACGATGCGGGGTTGCTGTCGCGCCATTTCCCGGCGGCAGAGCAGTTTCTCAACACGCGCCTGTCGCAGGTACAGAACACCCATGCGACCCGCCAGCTGTTCCAGCAGTTGACCGATCTGCTACCGCAGGGAAATAACCGCCAGGCGGTCAGTGACTTTATCCGCCAGCAGTTTGGCCACACGGTACTCAGCTCGCTGAACCCGGACCAACTGCGCCAGGTGCTGACCATGTTGCAGAACGGCCAGATGGCCATTCCTCAACCGCAGCAGAGTCGCGTGTCAGATCGCACCCTGCTTCCGGCGGAGCATCACACCCTCAATCAGCATATTTCCCGCCTGGCTGCCGCCACCGGCGAACAGCCGGTTAAGCTGTGGGCATCCGCGATGAAGATGGTGAACCTGCACAGCGGCGATCCTATCCCTTCGCGCCTGTATCCGCTGCTGACGCAATACCTGCAGGCCAGTCAGACGCTGAGCCAGCATCCGGCCCCGACCTTACCGATGCTGTTAGCCTCGCTGAAAGTGCCGCCGGACCATGCCGAGCAACGCCTGCTGGAAGATGCCAGCCAGCAACGTTTCCAGCAGCCACCGCTGGCGGTGCTGACCACCTCGCAGGCGCAGGATCTGATGAACCTGCTGTTTGCCCGTCGTGCGGAACGCCTGCGCGAACAGCTGCTGCCGGACAGCGAAATCAACCCTCAGCCGATTGTCGCTCCGCTGTCTGGCAACCTGCCACCGGTGCTGCAGCCGCTGGTCAACCGGCCGGTCTTCACCGCCTTTGCGGTGCTGGTGCTAATTGTTTTCCTGATGTGGATTTTCCTCTAGGCCTTAGCAGCCGCAATTTTCAGGCATTGTCTGCGCAGGCCATTCGCCTGCGGCTTCTCCCTGCGTGACCGGATGCCGGTCACGCAGCCAGAAATCCAGCCCGCCGATTAACTCTTTCACCCGAAATCCCGCCGCCGCCAGCTTCCACGCCCCCCTGGTCGTTCCGTTGCAGCCAATGCCATCACAATAGGTGACGTACACGTTGTCGCTGTTCAGTTGTGACAAGGTTTCCGCCGTCATCGTGCGGTGTGGAAAGCTGACAGCACCGCAGATATGCCCGGCCTGATACTGTTCAGCGGAACGCATATCCAGCACCACGATGTCGCTGATGCCGCGCGCTAAATCCTGCGCCAGATCCCAGGCATCGGCGTAATACGCCAGCTTATCCCTGAGCCACGCCTCGCTAATTGCTGCGGAGGGTGGTGGAAACTGTAAAACGGCTGATTGAGACATGCTAACTCCTGAGCAGTGGGTGAATGCTGATGATACGATGAATGGGCCTTAGTAATAGTACCCATTCAGAGGTGAGGATAAGACCATTATGCCGCAGGCCACGGTTGCCATTATTCAGCTGTTCGACTCGTTACAGGCCCAGACCAAACGGGAAAAGCTTTGCACCACCTTGCGCCAGCTGATCCGAAGCGGCATGTTGACCAGTGGCGAGCGCCTGCCCTCCTCCCGGCTGCTGGCAAGTGATTTGGCGCTGTCCCGCATCACGGTCGAGGCGGCTTACGCACAGCTTGAAAGTGAAGGCTATCTGCAACGCCAGACCGGAAAAGGCACCTTCGTGGCGGTGAGTCTGGCAGACCATTCCCCACGCAAAAAACCGCCTGAGCCGACGGCCGCACCGCTTTCCATTCGTGGCAACCGCATCGTGGCCACCGGCGGTTGCCAGGATCCGCTTTTCCCGCAGGCGTTTGCCGCCGGTTCACCTGACCTGCACGCCTTTCCTCATGCCATCTGGCGCAGGCTGGTGGGTCAGCGCCTGCGGCATACGCCGGAAGAGATGATGCGCTATGGTCATCCGCAGGGTTTGCCGCTGCTGCAGCACGCGGTGGCCCGCTACCTTGCGCAGTCACGCGGCGTGCGCTGCGAACCGGAGCAGGTGATGATCCTCACCAGCTCCCAGCAGGCGCTGCAAATGCTGGCGCTGCTATTGTGCGATGCGGGTGATACCGTCTGGCTGGAGGAGCCCGGCTACAGCGGTGCCCGGAATGCTTTTATCAGCGCCGGCGCTAACGTTATCCCGATGCCGCTGGATGAAGAAGGGGCATCCATCCCCGATAAAAATGCCGCAAAACTGGTGTATCTGACCCCGTCTCATCAGTATCCCACCGGCGTGGCGATGACGCTCCAGCGCCGCCTGCAGTGGCTGGCTTTTGCCCGCCGCGAAGGCTGCTGGTTGCTGGAGGACGATTACGACAGCGAATTTTATTACCAGGATCAGCCGATGCCTGCGCTACAAGGGCTGGATGACAGCAACCGGGTGCTGTATCTCGGCACGTTCTCTAAAGTGCTGTTCCCTTCACTGCGGCTGGCGTATCTGGTGGTGCCGCCTTCGCTGGTTGATCCGCTGTCTAAGCTGCGCAGCGTGATGGACGGCCACAGTGCCCAACTGATGCAGGCCGTCACCGCCGATTTTATCAATAACGGCCATTTTCAGGCGCACCTGCGGCTGATGCGCAAGCTCTACGCCAGCCGCAGAGCATTATTACTGGAGCAATTAGCCAGCAAGCTGGGCGATAACCTGGTGCCGCTAAGCCACAGCAGCGGACTGCAGCTGGCGGTGACGCTGCCGAAAGGCGGAGAAGCGCGACTGACTGAGGAGGCGTTGCAACGTGGGATCATCCTGCCGCGCCTGTCGCCGTTATATTCCGGTCACGCGCAGCAGGAAGGATGGATATTAGGCTTCTCTGCCCTGCAGCGGGCAGAGATTATTCAGGCGGTAGAGAAACTGTCGAAGCTGCGTTATTGATTGCGGGCAAAATTCAGCGTTATTGCAATGCCCAATACCGCACAGACGGCGCCGGCCAGATACACCGATCCGTAGCCCATCGAGGTGGCCAGCAGACCGGTTAACGGGCCGCTGGCACCGTAAGCGATATCCTGAAAGGCTGAAAATCCGCCCAGCGCCGTGCCACGCACCTGTGGCGCAACGCGCTTAACCACCTCCACGCCCAGTGAAGGGAACACCAGCGAGCAGCCGCTACCGGTCAGCGCCGCACCCAGCAACGCCATCCACGCCGAGGTGGATAAGCCCAACACCAGCAGGCCAATCGCTTCCACCGTCAGTGAAATCAGCGCCACTTTCAAACCACCAAGGCGGTCCGGCATCCAGCCAAACAGAATGCGCACCAGCACGAACGAAAGACCAAATGCGGTCAAAGCAAAACCGGCGTTCCCCCACTGCTGGCTGGCGAAATAGAGCGAGGTAAAGGTGCCGATCACCGCAAAGCCCACGCCCTGCAACGCCAGCCCAAAGCCTGGAGAGAGGATTTGCCCCACCACCGTCCACAACGAAGGACGCTCGCCGCCATGGGTGGGCACCGGCTTCACCCAAACGTTAAACAGCAGCGCAACAACGGGCAGGATCATGGTGGCAATCCCCATCGCCATAAAGCCCCATTTGTCATGCAGCATCAGGCCCAACGGGGCGCCCGCCGCCAGCGCGCCATAGATCGCCATGCCATTCCACGACATCACCTGGCCGGAACGTTTCGGGCCAACCAGCCCCATTCCCCAGGTCAGGTTGCCGGTCAGCAACTGGCTTTCACCAAAGCCCAGCAGTAAACGCCCTACCACCAGCAGCGCAAACTTACCCATCACCGGCAACGGCAGTACCGCCGCCAGCACATAGGCCAGTCCTACCAGCGTACAGGCGAGCATGCCCTGTAATACCGAGCGTTTGGCACCGCGCTGATCCGCCAGCCTGCCGGCATAGCCGCGCGTCAGTAAGGTCGCAAAAAACTGAATACCGACCGCAACCCCGACCATCACGTTATTCAGTCCCAACTCCTGATGCACGAACAGCGGGATCACCGGCAAGGCGAGGCCGGCGGTCAGATAGGTGAGGAATACGGCAAAAGAGATGCTCGCCAGCGAGGTGGCTGGCTTGGCTGAGCGTTCAGAGAGTGTTGTCGACATGGTTGTCCTTGTTTTACGTAAGGGCTCGCCGGTTCAGACGCGCCCAAAAGTGCCATTGCCGGAGCAATGCCAGGGGCGCGTTGTTTGACGTTAGACGCTTACGCAACATCGTGGCGACGTTGAGGGGAGTAATCTTGAGTGGAAAGTGTGGAGGAAAGTCCGCCAACCGTCAACGTTTGTAAACGGGACGGTTGTAAGCGAATTACGTCGGAAATTACCGGGAAATTGAGCCAATCGTGGGCTAATTTGCCTTTCAACTGCGAAGATACTCACAATTCCTGCATATCAAATGCGCACGGACGCCAAAAGTTGGCCATTTTTGAATCAGGCTATCAGCACTGCCCGCAAATTGTTAATGGAAAGCTATAAAATCACCTTAATTTAACAAAATTAAAACATTATTTTGACGTATAAATCCAACGCTTATAATTTATTAACAAATATTTAACTTTATTTACCCTCTTTTTTAACTAAAAAAGTCAGCGATCACACTTCCCTCAGCTGGCTGCCGGAGTCCTGAAAATTGCTTGCTATCTTGCTCCGGTGGCTAACGCCATATCTGACCACTATAAGCTCGCGCCTGGCGGGTAACTAAAGCGGAAAGTCCGCGCCCTACAATAAGGTATTGCTATGAAATTCAACGTCGCATTACTCAATGCATGTGTGGTTTCTGCCTGCATGCTGTTTACAACACCCTCCTTCTCAGCTGAAAAACATGATATCGCCGTGGTGGCGAAAGTCACCGGCATTCCCTGGTTTACCCGCATGGAAGTGGGTGTGAAAGAAGCCGCCACCAAGCTTGACGTCAATGCCTATCAGGTCGGCGGTTCAACGCCCGATCCGGCGCAGCAGGTCAAGGTGATTGAAGATCTGATCGCCAAAAAAGTCGATGCCATTATCGTGGTGCCAAACGATGCCAGGGTGCTGGAGCCGGTGCTGAAGAAGGCCCGCGATCAGGGCATCGTGGTGTTGACCCATGAATCTCCGGATCAGCCAATTGGTCAGTGGGATGTGGAAACCATCGACAGCCAGAAATATGCCGAAAAGAACATGGATGAGCTGGCCAGCGCGATGGGCGGCAAAGGCGGTTACGCGATTTATGTTGGATCGCTGACCGTGCCGCTGCATAACGCCTGGGCTGACGCCGCCATCAAATACCAGAAACAGAAATACCCGGATATGCATGAAGTCACTTCCCGCCTGCCGGTGGCGGAGAGTATTGATAAATCCTACGCTACCACCCTCGATCTGATGCGCACCTACCCTGACCTGAAAGGGATCATCGGCTTTGGCTCGCTCGGCCCGATTGGTGCCGGTCAGGCGGTGAAAAGCAAACGGGCGAAAAACAAAATTGCCGTCGTGGGTATCGCGATGCCAGCGCAGGCCGCACCGTACCTGGCGTCTGGCGACATCAAAAAAGCGCTGCTGTGGGACCCGAAAGATGCCGGCTTTGCGCTGGTGAGTCTGGCCGACCAGATTCTGGATGGCAAACAGGTCACGCCTGACCTGACTATCGATGGCCTCGGTAAAGCCGATGTGGACATGCAAACCCATGTAATCCGCTTTAACCGCATTCTGGAAGTGACCAAAGATAACGCCAAAACGCTCGGATTCTGATGGCTGGGCCCGGCCGGTCACATCGGTGACCGGCAAGCGGGCCGCCTGCGGCAACAGTCCCTACGGTGAGTAAATTCTATGTCGCAAACCTTTCTCTCTCTCGACCATATCAGCAAATCCTTTCCTGGCGTCCAGGCGCTGGATAACGTCAGCCTGAAGCTGAATAAGGGCGAAGTGCACTGCCTGGCCGGACAAAACGGCTGCGGGAAAAGCACGCTGATTAAAGTGATTTCCGGCGTGTATCAGCCCGATAAAGGCTCGCACATTGGCATCAATGGCAAGCTCTTCAACCATCTCAGCCCTTCCCTGTCGGCCTTTTACGGGGTGCAGGTGATTTATCAGGATCTGTCGCTGTTTCCCAATCTGACGGTGGCAGAGAATATCGCCGTGCATCGCTATCTGCCCGGCGGTGGCTTCTGGGTAAAAAGAGCGGCAATGCGCAAACTGGCGGTCGATACCCTGCAACGCATTGGCGTCACGCTCGATCCGGACCGCAAAGTCGAGAAGCTGTCGATTGCCGATCGTCAGCTGGTGGCGATTTGTCGCGCGCTGGCCGCGGATGCCAGCCTGGTGATCATGGATGAACCCACCGCTTCCCTGACGCGGCATGAAGTCAATGGCCTGCTGCGGGTGGTCAACGAGCTGAAAGCGGCCGGGATTTGCGTAGTGTTTGTCAGCCATAAGCTGGATGAAGTGATGGAAGTGGCGGACCGCATCAGCGTGATGCGCGACGGCAAACTGGTGGGAACCTTCCCGGCCAGCGAGCTGAACAGCGACGAACTGGCGTTCCTGATGACCGGGCAACGCTTCGCCTTCAGCCATCTGCCTGAACGGGCCGATAAGAGCGAAACGCCCCTGCTGGAAGTGCGCAACCTGTCGCGCAAAGGTCAGTATCAGTCGATCAATCTGAGCCTGCGCCGGGGGGAAATCACCTCAATTGTTGGCCTGCTCGGGGCCGGACGCACCGAGCTGTGCCTGTCCCTGTTTGGCATGACCCAGCCGGACAGTGGCGAAATCAGCGTTGAGGGCCAGCCGGTCAGCCTGCGCAGCAACCGGGATGCGATCCGCCACGGCATTGCCTATGTTTCCGAAGACCGGCAAACCCAGGGGCTGGTGATGCAGCAATCTATTTTCGACAACATGCTGGTGCCGATTTTTAACCGGCTGCATAACCGTGCCGGGCTGATGGACCAGAAAAAGGCTCGTCATCAGGTCGCCACCCTGATCCGCGAACTGAACATCAAGGTGTCGGACAGCCAGCTGCCGGTGCAAACCCTGTCCGGCGGCAATGCGCAGCGCGTGGCCATCGCCAAATGGGTGGCGACCAATCCGAAAGTGCTGATCCTTGACTCGCCCACGGTCGGCGTCGATATCGCCAATAAAGAAGGGATCTACCGGATTGCCCGCGATCTTGCCGAATCCGGCATGGCCGTGTTGATGATTTGCGATGAGATCCCGGAAGCGTATTACAACAGCCATCGCGTACTGGTGATGCGGAAAGGCGAACTGGTCGCCAGTTTTGCGCCGCACCAGTGCCAGGAAGACGAGATTGCCGGGGTGGTCAATGAATAACAAATTACGACATCTGATCGGCCACCATGAGTTCTGGCTGGGGATGCTGATCCTGCTGCTGGCTGCGGGCCTCAGCCTGCGCTCCAGCGAGTTTTTAACGCTCGGTAACCTGACCGATGTTGCCACCAGCTATGCCATCCTCGGTATTCTGGCCTGTGGCCTGTTTGTGGTGCTGATCGCCGGCGGGATCGACATTTCCTTCCCGGCCATGACCGCGATTGCGCAGTACGCGATGGCCAGCACCCTGCTGGCGCACGGCGGCAACTTCGTGACGATCTTCGCGATTGCCATGGGGTGCGGGCTGCTGCTGGGGCTGATCAATGGCGCGCTGGTCTACTTCTTACGCGTTCCGGCGATCATCATCACTATTGCCACGCTCAACCTGTTCTATGGCCTGCTGGTGTGGTTTACCGACGGCACCTGGCTGTACGGTTTCCCCGAGTGGTTTATGAACGGCATCAGCTGGTTCTCTTTCACTGCCGCCGATGGCTATGAATACGGGCTGACGCTGCCGCTTTTATGCCTGCTGGCGGTGTTTGTGCTGACCGGCGTGCTGATGCGCTATACCCGGCTTGGGCGGCAGATTTATGCGATGGGCGGCAACCGCGAATCCGCTTCCCGTCTGGGAATGAACCTTCTGACGCTGCACTTTTACGTCTACGGCTATATGGGACTGCTGGCCGGTGTTGCCGCCATCGTTCAGGCGCAGACCACCCAGTCAGTCGCGCCCAATTCGCTGGTCGGCTATGAACTCACGGTGCTGGCCGCCGTGGTTCTCGGCGGCACCAGCATGACCGGCGGCCGCGGCTCATTATTCGGCACGCTGCTGGGGGTGCTGTTGCTGGCCTTCTTGCAAAATGGCCTGACGCTGCTCGCCGTCTCCTCTTACTGGCATATGGTGTTTAGCGGGCTGATTATTCTGGTCAGCATCAGCGCCACCGCGTGGAATGAAAAACGCAAACTGGCGAAGGGGATATGAAATGAACGCCATAATCAAAATCCTTCCGGGCGACCGGATTATTCGCCTGCAGCTGCTGATGATTGTCATTGTGCTGGCGCTGTTCTCGCTGACGCTGGGTGGTCGGTTCTTCAGCGCGGGCAACTTCCAGTCGATCGCCACCCAACTGCCCGTTTTAGGCTTACTGGCGCTGGGTATGGGGCTGACCATGCTGACCGGCGGCATCAACCTGTCGATTATCGCCAGCGCCAACGCCTGTTCCCTGCTGATGGGCGCGATCATCGTTGCCCATCCCGGTCAGCCGCTGTTTCTGCTGCTGGCGCTCATCGCCGGTGCGCTGCTGGCGGTGCTGATCGGCACGCTGAATGGTCTGCTGATCGCGGTGATTGGGGTGTCGCCGATTCTGGCCACGCTCGGCACCATGACGCTGATCGCCGGGTTGAATATCCTGCTCTCCAACGGCGCGGTGATTTCCGGCTTCCCACCGCTGATTCAGTTCCTCGGCAATGGCGAGGTGTTTGGCGTACCTTTAGCTCTGCTGCTGTTCCTGCTGGTGGCCTTTGCGCTGTGGGTTCTGCTGGAGCAGACCACGCTGGGCCGCAGTATTTATCTGCTGGGTTCTAACGAACAGGCCACCCGCTTCAGCGGCATCAACACCGCGCGGGTGCAAATCACGGTGTATATCTTCTCTGCCCTGCTGAGCTGGGGCGCGGCGCTGCTGATGATGTCGATGTTCAACTCGGCAAAGGCAGGCTACGGCGAGTCCTGGCTGCTGGTGACCATTCTGGCCTCGGTGCTGGGTGGGGTAAATCCCGACGGCGGATTTGGCCGGGTGATTGGCATGGTGCTGGCGCTGATCGTCTTACAAATGCTGGAAAGCGGACTCAATCTGCTCGGCGTGAGCAGCTATCTGACGATGGCGCTTTGGGGCGGTGTGCTTATCCTGTTTATTGCGTTACAGAATCGCAGAACCTGACGGTCGAGGCTAACAATGACAAGTTATTATCTGGGTGTGGATGTAGGGACCGGCAGCGCACGTGCGGGAATTTTCGACCTTAAGGGCCGGATGATGGGCCAGGCCAGCCGGGAAATTGCGCTGTTTCGCCCGCAGGCCGATTTTGTCGAGCAGTCGTCAGACAATATCTGGCAGGCAGTGTGCCAGGCGGTGCGCGATGCCGTCAATCAAAGCAACATCAATCCGGTACAGATTAAAGGCATCGGCTTTGATGCCACCTGTTCACTGGTGGTGCTGGATAAAGAAGGCAAACCGCTGACGGTCAGTCCGTCGGGCCGCAGCGAGCAGAATATTATCGTGTGGATGGATCACCGCGCCATTTCGCAGGCCGAGCGCATTAACGCCACGCAGCACCGGGTGCTGGACTATGTTGGTGGGGTGATTTCACCCGAAATGCAAACGCCAAAGCTGCTGTGGCTGAAACAGCATATGCCCAACAGCTGGCAGAACATCGGCCATTTATTTGACCTGCCCGACTTCCTCACCTGGCGGGCCACTCAGGACGAGACGCGTTCGTTGTGCTCGCTGGTGTGCAAATGGACTTATATGGGTCATGAGAACCGCTGGGATGAGAGCTATTTCCGCCAGATTGGGCTGGAAGATTTGCTTGAGCATGACGCGGCGAAAATTGGTCGCGATGTAAAAACCATGGGTGAACCGTTGGGACACGGCCTGACGCAGCGCGCCGCCAGCGAAATGGGCCTGCTGCCCGGCACGGCGGTGAGCGTGTCGATCATTGATGCCCATGCGGGCAGCCTCGGCACGCTGGGTGCGGCGGGCGCGTCAGGGGAACATGCTGACTTTGACCGGCGCATCGCGCTGATAGGCGGCACCTCCACCGGCCATATGGCCATCTCAAAAGAGCCGCGCTTTATTAAAGGCGTCTGGGGCCCCTACTTCTCCGCCATTCTGCCCGACTTATGGCTGAACGAAGGCGGCCAGTCGGCCACCGGCGCGCTGATTGACCATATGATCCAGTCTCACCCCTGCTATGCCACGCTGCGCGATCAGGGAAAGGCGCAGGGCAAAACCATCTATGAAGTCCTTAACGACCTGCTGCGCAAAATGGCCGGCGAGCCCGAAAAGATTGCCTTTCTGACCCGCGATATCCATATGCTGCCCTATTTCCACGGTAACCGCTCACCGCGCGCGAACCCGAATCTGACCGGCATCCTGACCGGGCTGAAACTCTCGCGCACGCCGGAAGATATGGCGCTGCACTACCTGGCGACCATTCAGGCGATTGCGCTGGGTGCCCGCCATATCATCGAAACCATGAACCAGACCGGCTACAGCATCGATACCATTATGGCCAGCGGCGGCGGCACCAAAAACCCGATCTTCGTGCAGGAACATGCCAACGCCACCGGCTGTGCGATGCTGCTACCGGAAGAGAGTGAAGCGATGCTGTTGGGCAGCGCGATGATGGGCACCGTGGCCGCCGGGGTGTATGAATCCCTGCCGGAAGCGATGAATGCCATGAGCCGCATTGGCAAAACCGTCACGCCGCAAACCAATGAGATCAAACATTACTACGACCGCAAATATCAGGTGTTCCGCGAGATGTATCACGACCATATGAAGTACCGCCAGATGATGCAGGAGGCCTGATGGAGCAAATCGACGCCTGGTCACAGGCCACCTCTGGCTGGCAGACCTATCGCGATGCGCTAACCACGCTGGAAAGCCAGCTCGACCGTCAGCAGTGGCTGGCGGTACTCAACACGCTGGCCCGCTGCGAGGGGAAAATTGCGGTCACCGGGATTGGCACCTCGGGCATTGCCGCCAGAAAGATCGCCCATATGCTTTCCTGCGTAGAGCGTCCCGCCACCTGGCTTAGCGCTGCCGATGCGGCGCACGGTGATATCGGTTTTCTGCGTGCCAGCGATGTGCTGATTATGCTGTCGCGCGGCGGCAATTCGGATGAGTTAACCCGCTTATTGCCGACGGTAAAAAGTAAAGGCTGCACGCTGGTCAGCGTCACTGAAAACGCCGGTTCAGCCATTGCGCAGGCGGCAGACCGGCTGTTACTGATGCCAGAAACCCAGGAAATTGACCCGCTGAATATGCTGGCCACCACCTCGATAATCAGCGTGCTGGCGGTGTTTGACGCGATGATAGCGGTGTTAATGACGCAAAGTGGCTACAGCCGGGAAACGCTGCTGGCGGTGCATCCTGCGGGAAATGTCGGCAAGGTGCTGCGGGAGCAAGAATAAAATCGGGGTGAGCCGGAGGGTGCGGTTATGCTAGCCTGCTGAACAGAAATCCCCGCGATGGAGCCATACAATGGACGGAAAACAGATTCAGCAACTGGCGGCCGACGTCGCCCGCACCCTGCCTGCCGCCGAGCTTTGCTACCCGTTCGGCCCGGAATATGAGGTGTATAAGGTGCGCGGCAAGATGTTTGCCTTACTGGCACAAGTTCGCGGCGAGCGGATTGTGAATCTGAAGTGCGATCCCGAAAACGCACTGTTACAGCGGGCGATCTACGACAGCATTCATGCGGCTTACCATATGAATAAACGTCACTGGATCTCGATTTATCCTGACGAACAAATTAGCGAAGGCCTGGTACGGCAATTGGTAGAGGAATCTTACGATTTGGTGGTTGCCGGCTTGCCGAAGCGATTGCGGCCGATGGAACAGAGAGAACGCTGAAGGGAAAGACAGGGGGCGAAATTTCGCCCCCTGAAACTTAGTCGAGCTTACGCATCACCAGGGTGGCGTTCGTCCCGCCGAAGCCAAAGCTGTTAGACATAACGGTCTTCAGCTTCTGCTCGGTTGGCTTGGTCACGATGTTCAGACCTTTCGCCGCGGGGTCCAGCTCATCAATGTTGATGCTTGGCGCGATAAAGCCGTGTTCCAGCATCAGCAGAGAGTAAATGGCTTCCTGCACGCCGGCGGCGCCCAGAGAGTGACCCGTCATTGCTTTGGTCGCGGACATGGCAGGCATGTTCTCGCTAAACACTTCGCAGATTGCGCCCAGTTCCTTCACATCGCCCACTGGCGTAGAGGTACCGTGGGTGTTCAGGTAGTCGATTGGGGTATCGACATCGGCCATTGCCAGACGCATACAGCGCATTGCGCCTTCGCCTGATGGGGCAACCATGTCAGCACCGTCAGAAGTCGCGCCGTAGCCAACCACTTCTGCATAGATGTGAGCACCGCGAGCCAGCGCGTGTTCCAGTTCTTCAACCACCACCATACCGCCACCGCCAGCGATAACGAAGCCGTCACGGCTGGTATCGTAAGTACGGGAGGCTTTTTCCGGGGTTTCGTTGTACTTGGTGGACAGTGCGCCCATCGCGTCGAACTCACAGGACATTTCCCAGCACAGCTCTTCGCCGCCGCCAGCAAATACCACATCCTGTTTGCCCAGCTGGATCTGCTCAACCGCGTTACCGATACAGTGAGCGGAGGTCGCACAAGCGGAGCTGATGGAGTAGTTCACACCGTGAATTTTGAACGGGGTTGCCAGGCAGGCAGAAACGCCGGACGCCATGGCTTTGGTCACCATATAAGGACCCACGCCACGCAGGCCTTTTGCACGCATACCATCAACGCTGGCAGCCTGGTTGTAAGGGGAACCGCCACCGGAACCGGCAACCAGACCCACACGTGGGTTGTTCTGGTACTGCTCTGCGGTCAGGCCGGAATCTTTCACTGCTTCCAGCATGGAGATGTAAGCATAAATGGACGCATCGCTCATGAAACGCAATACTTTGCGATCGATGAGAGCTGAGATTTCGTCTTTGGACAGTTTGACGTTACCCCAGACGTGACTACGCATGCCGGAATCTTTCAGCTCCTGGGAGAAGGTGATGCCTGAGCGACCCTCACGCAGAGATGCCAGGACTTCCTCTTGGTTATTACCAATGCTGGAAACGATACCCAAGCCAGTAATCACTGCACGTTTCATTCAATACCTCATTCACTACTTATATTAGGATTCGACAGGCACTTTAGCTTACAGTTGTACGCCGAACAAGTCCGATCAGCGCTTAACTTTTGTAAATTTGCGTGGGCCAGCTCACACCGTTACAATCGCGGCACCGCCTGATAACCGAGCTTCCCCCTTGAAAACGACCCCGATCGAGTATGCCGAATTAAGCTGGAATGAACAGGGTACACCTGTATCCCGAGCGTTTGGCGACGTCTACTTCTCCAATGAAAATGGTCTGGAAGAGACCCGCCATGTGTTCCTCGGTGGCAACCAAATACCCGATCGATTTGCTCAACATTCGCGCGATTTATTTATTGTTGCTGAGACAGGTTTTGGGACTGGTCTGAACTTTTTGACCCTTTGGCAGGCGTTCGATCGCTTCCGGGAAACGCATCCCGAGGCTAAATTACAGCGTTTACACTTCATCAGCAGTGAGAAATATCCTTTAAACGTGACAGATCTCGCCAGCTCGCTGGCCGTCTGGCCGGAACTGGCCGACTACGCGGCGGAACTTTGCCAACAGTGGCCGCAAGCGTTGCCAGGCTGTCACCGTTTGCTGTTGGACGGCGGCCGCATCACGCTGGATCTGTGGTTTGGCGATATTAACCAGCTGATCCACACTTTTGATGACAGCCTGCAGCATCAGGTCGATGCCTGGTTCCTGGATGGCTTTGCGCCGTCTAAAAATCCCGATATGTGGACACCAGAGCTGTTTGCCTGCATGGCGAAACTGGCCCGCCAGGGCGGCACCTTTGCCACCTTTACCGCCGCGGGCTTTGTTCGTCGCGGTCTGAGAGATGCGGGATTTAACGTTATTCGCAGCAAAGGCTTTGGCCCCAAACGCGAAATGCTTTGCGGTTCAATGGACGCGTTAACCTCCCCTCACGCAAACATGCCGTGGTACGCGCGTCCGGCTGCTGAAGGCGATGATATCGCCATTATTGGCGGCGGCATTGCCAGCGCGCTACTGGCGCTGGCGCTGTTACGTCGCGGCAAAAAGGTCACCTTATACTGCGCGGATGCCCGGGCCGCCGAAGGCGCGTCCGGGAATCGTCAGGGCGTGCTCTATCCCCTGCTCAATCAGCACGATCCGGCGTTAGCCACCTTCTTCCCACTGGCGTTCACCTTTGCCCGCCGGCTTTACGACAGCCTGCCGGTCGCTTTTGATCACGACTGGTGCGGCGTCACGCAGCTGGGTTGGGATGAAAAAAGCCGCGAGAAGATTGCCAAACTGCTAAGCATGGGCTTGCCTGAAGAGATCGCCCGCGAAGTGTCGCAGGCCGAAGCGGAAGCCTTGTCTGGCGTGGTAACGGGCTGCGGCGGAATAAGCTATCCGCTGGGCGGCTGGCTTTCTCCTGGGCAACTGACCCCGGCGCTGTTTGAACTGGCATCGCAGCAGGGGTTGCAGATCCACTGGCAACATACGCTGACGGAAATGCGGCCTGAAGCGGATGGCTGGCAGTTACAGTTCCGTGACCAGCCAGCGCAGCAGCATCGGAATGTGGTGCTGGCCACCGGGCACACCCTGGCGTCCTTTACCCAGAGCGAAATGCTCCCCGCCTATGCCGTCAGCGGCCAGGTCAGCCATATTCCCACCACGCCAGGCTTAAGCCAGCTAAAGCAGGTGCTGTGTTATGACGGCTACCTGACGCCTGCTAACCCACACAATCAGCATCACTGTATTGGTGCCAGCTATCACCGTGCGGACACTTCAACCGACTACCGCGAAGCGGACCAGCAGGAAAACCGCGAGCGGTTGATTCGCTGCCTGCCAGAGGCGGAGTGGCCGAAAGAAGTGGACATCAGCGCCGGAGAATCCCGCAGCGGCGTGCGTTGCGCCTCTCGCGACCACCTGCCAATGTTTGGTCCCCTGCCCGATTATGCGCAAACGCTGGCGCAATATGCCGATCTCGCCCAGCACAAAGAGACCGCACAGGCAGCGCCGGTGCATAAAGGCTTGTTTGTATTGGGTGCACTGGGTTCACGCGGGTTGTGCAGCGGCCCGCTGGGTGCAGAAGTGCTGGCGGCAGAACTCTGTGGCGAGCCGATCCCGCTGGATGCCGACACGCTGGCAGCGATGCATCCGAATCGTTACTGGGTAAGGAAATTACTGAAAGGGAAAGCAATAAAAACGGCGTTCTGACAGGACAAACAAACCAGGCGGCACGGTGGCCGCCCGGTTGTCAGGAAGGTTTGCGCGCCTGCAGGAACAGGTTGTCCCACATGCCAATCACCAGCGCCTGATCGCGCGGCGAGAGTTCACCAGCCTGGATGGCGTTCTGCAAACTTCTCTGCACCTGAATCTGTAATGCTTCAGGGGTATGCTCGCCGGAGAGTTCAATCTCAGCCACGGCCAGCGTCAGATGCCCACGCAGATAACCACTGGCAAACAGCTCGTCGTCACTGGCGCTTTCCACCATGTCGTCGATCAGGGCCAGAATACGCGCCTCAAATTCATCGATCATAAAATTCCTTATTCGTTCCTGTCCCCACGATCACAGGTCTTCTGGCCAGGGAAACTGTGCCGCCGTCAGCGGGGGCGTTGAGTAATACGAGCAGAGTTCAGCAATCAATCGGGCTGGCCGAGCAGGAAGGCCCTGTTCCAGATGCGTCATGACCTGAGCATGGACTTTGCGCTGAAACGCGATGCGATCCGGCTCACAATCTCCGTTGAGATTGTCACAACTTACATTGAAGGGAAACCCTGCCGCAACACAAAACATCCACTCCAGCGATTGCGGTTTCACTTCTACCGTTTCGAATTGGTTCTGTGTCATGGCATCACGGCCATCCGGGCAATACCAGTAGCCAAAATCAACCTGCTTGCGGCGTTCAGCCCCGGCAATGCACCAGTGCGAAATTTCATGCAGCGCGCTGGCGTAATAGCCGTGAGCAAACACCACGCGGTGGTAATCCACATCGTCATCAGCAGGAAGATAGATCGGTTCGTCGTCGCCTTTAATCAGGCGTGTCTGAAAATCGGCAAAAAAGCAGCGGTCAAAAATTTCAATCAGCTGCGTATAGTGGTGGCTATCGTTCATTCTTTCTTTTCTCAACCCAACAGATGGTGACACCAGGCCGCAATCGCCGCGCCATGACTGTCGTAAAGCAGTTTTGCACTCATCACGGCAGACACGATCACCACCATCGGGCGGATCAACGTTTGCCCCCGGCTTAACACCATGCGTGCACCTAACCGGGCACCACAGATGGCACCCACCAGCATCACCAGTCCGGTTCCCCACACCACTTTGCCGCCAAACATAAAGAACAGCAGACCACCAAAATTGGAGGTGAAGTTCAGCACTTTGGCATGAGCCGTGGATTTTGCGAGGTTATAGCCGCACAGGGTGACAAAAGCCAGCGCGTAAAAAGAGCCCGCGCCGGGACCAAAAAATCCGTCATAAAAGCCGACGCAACCACCGGCCACCAGCGCAAACGGCAAGCCGTGCAGGCGACGCTGGCGATCTTCTTCGCCAATTTTAGGCAGCAGCAGGAAGTACAGCCCGATAGCGATCAGCAGGATCGGCAGAACCTGTCGCAGCAGTTCAGCCTGCAAATGCTGGATCAGAATGGCACCGGTCACCGCACCCAGAAAAGTCATGCAGATATTTAGCCGCTGCTCGTGCAGATTGACTGCGCCACGACGGACAAAATAGAGGCTCGCCGAGAACGAGCCGCCGACTGACTGCAATTTATTGGTGGCAATCGCCTGCGCGGGAGAGAGGCCCACGGACATCAGCGCCGGCACGGTTAACAGCCCGCCGCCACCGGCAATCGAATCGATAAACCCGGCCAGCATGGCGACAAAGAACAGCAGCCCAACAAACAGTGGGCTGACGACGAACCAATCCATCTTCGATCCCTAAAGCAAATGTTTATCCAGTAACGCCTGACAGGATGGCGGTAACGGCGGCGGCTCGCGCTTCACTGGCGCGCCACTGCCCGGTTTGGCAGGCAGGAACCAGCTTTGCAGCTCAGCACCACAGCCATCACCGGCCGGCGGCGCAGGCTGATCCTGACACTGTAAGCTGCCCGGCGGGCAACGCAGACGCACATGCATATGCGCGCGGTGACCGAACCATGGACGCACTTTGCGTAACCAGTCCCGATCGGCACCAGCATCGGCACACAGCTGCTTTTTAATCGCCGGATTGACGAAGATGCGCGTCACATCGTCATCTTTCGCCGCCAGTTTAATCAGGCTGTCGATTTCCGGCTGCCAGTGGCGCGCGACCACGTTTTTACCGTCCGCCGCCACCAAATCCAGTGGCTGAGGCTTTAACAGCATCGCGGAGGACCAGCGCGATTTAGGCAGCTGTAGCCAGATATCCACATCCAGTCCCGACTGATGGCTGGCGTGACCGCTGCTGAAGCGCCCACCGGCGGCCATGCCCATATCGCCAATCAACACTTCGCCGAGCTGCAGGTTATGCACCTGCGTACTCAGACGCTGAATAAACATGATCAGGTCCGGATGGCCGAAGTAGCGACGCTGATCCTGGCGCATCACCTGATAGTCAGGCGCATCCAGCGGCAGTTGTTCTGCGCCAACGATACAGCCGTTAGCAAACTGACCAATCGACTGCGGCGTGCCGCTAATCGGCTGGCGGATCGATTGCCAGGGCGTTGCCGCCAGCGAGGAAGCACTTATCAGCAGCGCACCAAGCGCCATCAGCGTCTTTTTCATTCGGTTACCAGCGAGGAATGTCCGTGTGCACATCAGCGTTCTGAGCACGCTGACGCAGTAAGTGATCCATCAGCACGATCGCCATCATCGCTTCCGCGATCGGCACCGCGCGGATCCCCACGCAAGGATCGTGGCGGCCTTTAGTGATCATCTCAACTTCTTCACCAAAGCGGTTGATGGTTTTGCCCGGCACGGTAATGCTGGAGGTTGGCTTCATGGCGATGTTCGCCAGAATCGGCTGACCGCTGCTGATGCCGCCCAAAATGCCGCCGGCGTGGTTGCTCTGGAAACCCTCCGCACGAATTTCGTCACGGTGCTGGCTGCCGCGCTGGTTGACGACCGCAAAGCCGTCACCAATTTCAACGCCTTTCACCGCATTGATGCTCATCAACGCATGCGCCAGGTCCGCATCCAGACGATCGAAAACCGGTTCGCCGAGGCCAACCGGGACGTTTTCGGCCATCACCGACACTTTCGCACCAATCGAGTCACCCGCTTTCTTCAGCCCGCGCATCAGTTCGTCCAGCGCCTCCAGCTTCGAGGGATCCGGGCAGAAGAACGGGTTCTGTTCAACCTGATCCCAGTCCTTCAGCTCGCAGGCCACATCGCCAATCTGCGCCAGGAAACCCCGCACTTTGATGCCGTGCTTGAGCGCCAGATACTTCTTGGCAATCGCGCCAGCGGCAACGCGCATCGCGGTTTCACGGGCCGACGAACGGCCACCGCCACGGTAGTCGCGCAGGCCATATTTCTGCTCGTAGGTATAGTCAGCATGGCCAGGACGGAACACGTCTTTGATCTCACTGTAATCCTGAGAACGCTGATCGGTGTTTTCAATCAACAGCCCGATGCTGGTGCCCGTGGTCACACCTTCAAACACGCCGGAGAGGATTTTGACCTGATCCGGTTCGCGTCGCTGGGTGGTGTAACGTGACGTACCAGGACGACGGCGATCCAGATCGTGCTGCAGATCGGCTTCGGTCAGCGGAATGCCGGGCGGCACCCCGTCTACAATGCAGCCCAGCGCCAGTCCATGAGACTCACCGAAGGTGGTGACGCGAAACAGTTGCCCAATAGTGTTACCAGCCATGATGACCTCTTTTATTGTTCTTTATTAATCTTTGAAAATGCCAAAGTGGTGCTGCGCATCAACGATTTGCTGACGGGTCAGCATAAAGACACCATCGCCGCCGTTGGCAAACTCCAGCCAGGTAAACGGCACGTCCGGGTACTGTTCAATCATGTGCACCATGCTGTTGCCCACTTCACAAATCAACACGCCCTGCTCGCTCAGGTAATCTGGTGCGTTTGCCAGGATACGGCGCGCCAGCTTCAGACCATCACGTCCGGCAGCCAGGCCCAGTTCAGGCTCGTGGCGGTATTCGTTTGGCAAATCGTCCATGTCGTCTTCATCCACGTAAGGTGGATTGGTGACAATCAGGTCGTAAGGGGTTTTTGGCAGTTCGCGGAACAGATCGGCGCGGATCGGCGTGACGCTGTGGGTCAGGCCATGCGCTTCAATATTCTGCTCGGTCACCGCCAGCGCGTCAGTGGAGATATCGACCGCATCCACTTCGGCGTCCGGGAAGGCATAGGCACAGGCGATGGCGATGCAGCCGCTGCCGGTACACATATCCAGAATATATTTCGGCTCATCCGGGATCAGCGCCGCAAAGCGATCGTTGATCAGCTCGCCGATGGGCGAACGCGGCACCAGCACGCGTTCATCGACATAGAACTCGTGTCCGCAGAACCAGGCTTTGTTGGTCAGGTAGGAGACCGGAATACGTTCGTTGATGCGGCGGATCACGCGCTCGACAATACGATGGCGCTCGCTGGATGTCAGCCGGGCGCTGCGCATGTCTTCCGGGATATCCAGCGGCAGATACAAGGTGGGCAACACCAGCTGAACCGCTTCGTCCCAGGGATTATCGGTGCCGTGACCATACCAGAGCTCGGCGGCGGAAAAACGGCTTACCGTCCAGCGCAGCATATCCTGAATGGTATGCAGCTCACTGACTGCCTCATCGACGAAAATTTTGTCCAAAGTGCCCTCCACAGGCCTTACTAAAACTCGGCAGCTAGTTTGCCATGAAGCGGGCCATAATTCAGCGCGGCGGTGTGAAAAAGCTGACATTTGTTTTTTGCCGCTACAACTCAGGGTAGACTGTCAGCATTTCCTGAAGACGACGTTCCGCGCCGTTTTGCCTTATAAAGCCGGACAATGAGAACCTGATGAGTAAAAAACAGCCCCTCAGCGCCGAAGATCAGGCGTTGTTTCGCGGATTAATGACCGGCACCCGAAAGCTGGCGCAGGACACCATTGTCCACAAACCGCAGAAGAAAAACCTCGCGATGGTTCCGCAGAAAAAGCTGATTTCCGAGCAGATGGATGCCAGTCACTATTTTTCCGATGAATTTCAGCCTTTGCTGGCCGAGGAAGGCCCCACGCGCTACGTGCGCAGTGATGTCAGCCATTACGAGCTGAAAAAGCTGAGACGTGGCGATTACACGCCGGAAATTTTTCTGGATTTGCATGGACTTACGCAACGGCAGGCCAAGGAAGAGCTGGGGGCGTTGATTGCAGCGTGCCGACGTGAGCACATTTTTTGCGCCAGCGTGATGCACGGCCACGGTAAGCATGTATTGAAACAGCAGTCGCCGCTGTGGCTGGCACAGCATCCGATGGTGATGGCATTTCATCAGGCGCCCAAGCTGTTCGGCGGCGATGCCGCGCTGCTGGTGCTGATTGAGGTGGAAGAGTGGATGCCGCCAGAATTACCTTAAGACGGCGTCAGGGCCAGATCGCCTGGCCCTGTAACATCACATCGCTTTCGCCAGTTTGGAGGGACTGACCTGCCACTCCAGCTTACCGGTGCCGTTGTCAGCATCGTAGTCGATACGGGCAATGGCCGAGGTCGCGAACATCGGCGGCGATTCCTGCGGGCAGAGCTCAGACACCAGGTAGCCCACCAACGGCAGGTGGGAAATCACTAAAACAGATTTCACCCCTTCTTTCGCCAGCACTTGCAGGTAACTGGCCACCATCGCGGGATCGCCGCCAGGCGTCAGTTCGGGCAAGACCTCCTGCCCTTCCGGCAGGTTCAGTGCTTCACGCACCGTAGCCAGCGTCTGTTCAGCACGCAGGTACGGGCTGACTAACACACGTTCAATATCTACTGTCTGGCCATTTAGCCATTTCGCCATCTGGCGTGATTCATCACATCCGCAATGAGTCAGAGGTCGTACAGAATCACTAGCCGCATCTAATGCCGCATCGCCGTGACGCATAATGAAAACTTGCATAATGCACCGCTGTTGTTAAACGTAAACGCCGGAAAACACAGCTTCCCGACTCTTCATTCAGTGAATGAACGCTGTGTTGTACCCTAATGCCTTGAGTATAGTCAACCGATTGTTTATTAAATGAGCGCTTTCCAGAACAGTGCTAAAGCGCCCCTGTTTTGCGGTAAAATCTAACCCCCTGAATCGGCATGGCTATTCGATTTTTCCGCCATATTGTAAAAACATTCGCCGCTGGCTGCCCGTCGCTTCAGCGCCTCGCACGGGGCAAAACGGTCGCCGTGCGACTGCATCAGCCGCTCTAATGTGTTCACCACGTCCGCCGCCCCCAGACGATCCATATAGCGGAACGGGCCGCCGAGGAACGGCGGGAAACCAATGCCAAACACCGCGCCAATATCGCCATCGCGGGCGGAATGAATCACGCCTTCGTCGAGGGTTCTCGCGGCCTCGTTCAGCATCATCATCACACAGCGCTCAGCGACAGAATCGGCGCTGAGATGGCTTTTAGGGTTCAGCGTGAGCAGTTTATAGATACTCTCATCAACCGACTTTTTACGGCTGAAGGGTTTGCGGTTATAGAGATAGAAGCCGCGTCCATTCTTGCGCCCTTTACGGTCATCATTCAATACCGCGGCAAAGGCGTCCGGCGTTTTAAAGCGCTCGCCCCAGGCCTGTTCCAGCACTGGCATCATGTGCGTGCCGACGTCAATGCCCACTTCATCCAGTAACTGGATTGGCCCGACCGGGAAACCGAACTTCACCAGCGCCCGATCGATGCTGTCGATCGGCTCGGATTCCAGCAAACAGCGCATGGCTTCAATAATGTACGGCGCCAGGACGCGGTTGACATAAAATCCGGCCCGGTCGGCCACCACAATCGGCGTTTTGCCCTGCTTTTTCGCCAGCGAAACCACGGTGGCGATGGTTTCTGCCGAGGTGGTGGTATGCGGGATCACTTCGACCAACGGCATTTTGTCTACCGGGCTGAAATAGTGCAGACCGATCACGTTTTCCGGCCGGCTGGCGTTAGCCGCAATATCAGCAATCGGCAGCGAGGAGGTATTGGAAGCAAAAATCGTCTGCCCCGAGGTATTGGCTTCAACCTCTGCCACCATGATTTGCTTCAGCGTCAGGTCTTCGAACACCGCTTCAATGATCACGTCACGATGATGGAAGCCCTGGTAGTCGGTGCCGCCGCCAATCAGGGCCATTTGTTGCTGGCGCTCTGCCGGGCGCAGATGCCGACGCTGCACGCTTTTGCTCAGCAAATCCCAGCTGTATTTCATCGCATGATTAATGCCTTCCGGCTTAATGTCTTTGATACGCACCGGCAACTTGCCACGCGTCGCGGTGACATAGGCGATGCCGCCGCCCATTAAGCCGCCACCCAGCACGCCAATTGATTTCAGTTCACGCGGGCTGGCATCCGTACCGCGATCCTTTTTCATCTCGGTGGTGGCGAAGAATATTGACCGTAACGCCTGTGATTCCGGCGTCATCGCCAGCTCACCAAAGGCTTTAGCTTCTGCGGCATAGCCGATAATACTGCCCTTAAGCAGGCCGGTTTTCACCACCGACAATATTTTACGGGTGGCCGGGTAATTGCCTTTAGTTTTGGCTTCCGTCTGCCTGGTCGCCATGGCAAACAGCAACGCGCGCCCTGCCGGAGCATTCAGCAACCGCTCGCGCAGCGGTAAGGTTTTCCGCGGCTTACGGCCATTCAGGGCCATCTTCACCGCCGTTTCCAGCAGAATGGCCTGCGGCACGGCGTCTTCCACCAGCCCCATTTTGACGGCCTGCTTTGCCCGCAGGGTCTTGCCGGTGAGGATCAGATCCAGCGCTCTCGATGCGCCAATCAGTCGCGGCAGTCGCTGCGTACCGCCGGAGCCCGGCAGCAAACCTAACTGTACTTCTGGCAGCCCGAGCCGGGTTTTATCATCCAGCGAACAAACGCGTTGATTACAGGCCAATGCCAACTCCAGCCCACCGCCGAGGCAGGCACCATGAATCGCAGCAACCACTGGAACGGATAGCGAAGCAATTTCGGCCATCACCTTCTGCCCTTCATGCGCCAGCGCTTCCGCTTCCTGCGCCGTTTTGCAGCGGTCGATCATCGAGATATCCGCACCGGCAATAAACGAGTCCGGTTTACCGGAAATCAGTACCAGTCCCGCGAGGTGCGAATTAGCGCGCGCCTGGGCGATCACCTCACGGATCTGCCCGGCAAACTCCGCCTTCAGCGTATTCATCTTTTCGCCGGGCACATCAATGGTGATTACCCCGACATTATCCAGCCGCATCACCAGGCTGAATGCCGAGGCTTTTTCTCGGTTGTGCGTCATCATCGTTGTCATTCGGCCTCCAGAACCATTGCGGCGCCTAACCCACCCGCGGCGCAGGCGGTGACCAGCCCCAGTCCACCGCCACGACGACGCAACTCGTTCAGCGTCTGGGTAATCATGCGTGCGCCGGTCGCCGCAAAAGGATGGCCGTAAGCGATTGAACCGCCCATCACGTTAAATTTTTCTTCGTTCACCTCGCCCAGCGCATGCGGGCGTTTTAACACCTCGCGGGCAAAACGCTCGTCGGCAAACATTTTCAGATTAGCCAGCGTTTGCGCGGCGAACGCTTCGTGCATATCGATCAGCGTCAGATCGTCCAGGGTAATCCCGGCCCGATCCAGCGCCAGTGGGGAAGCGTACGACGGCCCGAGCAGCATGTCCTGCCAGACGTCTATCGCGGTAAAGGCGTAGCTGCGCAGATAGCCCAGCGGCACGATGCCCAGCGCTTTCGCCCGCGATTCGGTCATCAGCACTACCGCGGCGGCACCATCGGTCAGCGGCGTACTGTTGGCGGCGGTGACGGTGCCGTGCTGCCGATCGAAGGCGGGACGAAGACGCGCGTAGTCATCCAGCGTCGAGGTCATGCGCACGTTATTGTCCTGCTCAAACGCTTTGCGCCACGGCGGAACAAACGCGGTCATCACTTCGCCCGCAAGGCGGCCATCTTCCCAGGCCCGGGCGGCACGCTGATGGGAACGGTGAGCCAGCGCGTCCTGTTGCTGGCGGGTAATGCCATGGGTTTTTGCCATCTGCTCGGCGGTGTCACCCATTCTGAGCCCGGTAGAGTATTCCGCCACGGCAGGCGGCACCGGCATTAAATCGCGCGGGCGCAGCTGGCTGAACAGCGACATTTTCTGCGAGAAGGTTTTGGCTTTATTGAGATCAACTAGGATACGACCGAGCTTTTTGCTAACGCCAATCGGCAGCACTGAGGAAGAGTCCGCTCCACCGGCAATACCGGCCTGAATGGTGCCCGCCAGCATGCTTTCAGCGACGTTCGCCACCGCCTGAAAACTGGTGGCGCAGGCGCGGCTGACGCTGTAGGCATCGGTCGACACACTCAGGCCGCTGCCAAGGACGATTTCGCGGGCAATATTCGGCGCTTCGGGCATCTGCACCACCTGGCCAAACACCAGCTGTTCGATGACCTCCGGCGGCAGTTCGCTCCGCGCCAGTAATTCACTCACCACCATCCGCCCCAGCTCAATCGCCGGCACGCCGTGTAATGCCGTTGCCTGGCGGGCAAACGGGGTGCGGAGTCCGTGTGTAATGGCGATACGGTCGCCCTGACGCGTCAGCAAAGGAAGCGCTTTGCTCATTCTGATTACCCTTAACAGTCAAACGGCATCATTGCCTAACAGGTCTGACCTCTAAGGTTAACCAGATTTTAACAATGTGCACGCGGAATGAGAGAAAATTGCGAGAGCAAACACGCTTTAGAAAACAATGAGTGGGAAAACCCCACTCATTGCGTAAGACGGGGGATTAACGCAGGCCGAGCTGAAAAATCATCGTTTCAGCCTGGCAGCTGAAGGTGAAATCAGCGTCAAGCAGCACACCTTCAGGCTGTTCGCTAAAGCGCGCGTCAATCTGGCAGGGATCGGATTCGACCTGACGCGCTTTTTCCGTCAGCTGGCTGAGCATGGCTTCCGCCTGCTGGCGAGTGCCGTACAGCTGGCTCCAGCTTGCGGTGCAGTCAGTATTGTCCATGATCGTACCAACATCGACACAACAGCAGGCGGCGGTTTCATTGGCGCTGCATTTATTAATGGCATGGGACATGGGAAATCTCCTGTTAGCCGCGCGGGTTGCGGCAGAAAGTGTATTCACTGGCGGCTATGTTACCCCTGCGGCGAAAGGCTGTCTGGCAATTGCGTGATATAGCGCCAATAAGTGCCGTATATCCACGTCAAATTTGATCTAAAACAAGCTAGACTCGATAGGTTCAATTCAGACACGCAGTTTTTTGTTAAGCAGATCGCTTTTCTTAGATCATTTCAGAAATATTTATAAAACAATATTGCAACATCGATACAGGTCGGACCTATACTGGTGCCACTGGTCTGATTTGTTAGCCGTACGTCAGTCCCTAAAATTCGTGAACCTTTGTTACATCCGTGACAAAGTTCAATAAAAATCAAATAAATGAGGTTGTGGTCATGAACCATAAAAACCTGTTTGCGAAGTCTGCTCTCGCAGCTGCAGTGGCAATTGTTTCTTCAAACGTTTACGCAGCCGGCTTTCAATTGAATGAATTTTCGGCCATAGGTTTAGGACGCGCTTATTCAGGCGAAGGCGCAATGGGGGATACCGCAGCATCTGCCAGCCGTAATCCGGCCACCATGGCGTTAATGGATCGCCCGATGTTTTCTGTCGGTGCTGTATTTATTGATCCCGATGTCAATATCAGTGGCGACAGCCAGTCAGGCCAAAGTCTGGATGCCAATAATATTGCGCCAACGCAGTGGGTACCTAACATTCATTACGTTCAGCCTATTAACGATCAATGGTGGTTGGGCGCGTCGGCAACGTCTAATTATGGCCTGGCAACCGAATTTAATGATAACTACACCGCGGGCGCATATGGCGGTAAAACCGATCTGCAAACGGTAAACTTTAATTTAAGTACCGCTTATCGTCTTAATCAGAACTTTAGTTTTGGTGTGGGTTTTGATGCGGTTTATGCCCGTGCCAAGATTGAACGTTATGCAGGTGAATCGGGTGCCGCACTGGGCTTGCCTGCAGATACGCAAATTGCCCACCTGAAAGGGGATGAATGGGGTTACGGCTGGAATGCCGGTATCCTTTATGAAGTGGATCCGAATAACCGCTTCGGCTTTACTTACCGCTCTGAAGTTAAAATCGACTTTGACGGCGATTATAAGAGCAGCATCCCAACCTATATCAACCCAATTAATCAGGCGGGTAATTTCGGCCTGCCGTACGGTACCAGCGGTCAAACTATTCCGGGCGCATTGACCCTGAATCTGCCTGAAATGTGGGAGCTGTCCGGTTACCATAAAGTGGCGCCGCAATGGGCCGTGCACTACAGCCTGACGTATACCAGCTGGAGCCAGTTCCAGGAGCTGAAAGCGACCGGCAGCAATGGCCAGACGCTGTTCTATAAAGATGAGAGCTTTAAGGATGCTTACCGCATCGCGCTGGGAACGTCCTATTTCTATGATGAAAACTGGACCTTCCGCACCGGTATTGCCTTTGATGACAGCCCGGTCCCGGCAGAAAACCGTTCCATCTCTATTCCGGATCAGGATCGTCTGTGGTTGAGCGCCGGTGCTTCCTACGCCTTTAACCAGGATGCTTCCGTCGACGTTGGCCTGTCTTATATGCACGGTCAGCATGTCACCGTAGAAGAAGGCCCTTACACCTTTAACTCTACCGGTAAAGCCTGGCTGTACGGCGCGAACTTTAACTACAAGTTCTGATAGCACGCCGGCAACAAAAAAGGCCTGTCGCAAGACAGGCCTTTTTTTATATCACCGCAACGGTTAGTTCGAGTCGATATCGTTGAGATCGCCCTGAATCGCCGAGGCGTTAGGGTTTTCCTGCGGGATCAGCCTGCCATCGCTGGCGAGGAAATCATGATGCTGGAAGTATGCCGCACGCACAAAGGCATAAGGGTCCTTCGAGTTACGCAACATCGCATCTGAATCCAGCAGCTGAGCACGGGTTTCAACCCCTTCCAACGCCCACTTCCCTGCCGACATCCACCAGGTCAGCCAGCTGAGTGGCGCGTAAAGATCGTCAACCAGCCCACCGACATCCTCACGCGGGGTGAAGCCACCGTAGCCCGGCACTTCAACGTAGGGACCGTAGCCGACGCCGTAATTCCCCAGCGTACTACCAAACCCGCGCGCCTCTTCTTTGGCCAGCTTTGGATTCGCCATGCTCGCCACGTCGATAAAGCCGCCCATCCCCAGAATGGTGTTCAGGAAGAAGCGGTTGAAGTGAATCATCGCTTTATAAGGTTTACCCTCAATAAAGTAGTTCACCATCGTCGACGGCTCATCTAGGTTGCTGAAGAAGTTACTCAGCCCGCTGCGCGCAGGCACCGGCAGATAGTCACGCCAGGCCACCGCCACAGGACGAACCACGTACGGGTCGAGCACGTTGTAGTTAAAGTTGAACATCGAGCGGTTAAAGCCCTCGAACGGATCGGACCGCCCTTGTGGCTCATCTGCCGTATTCGAACTGGCGCAACCTATCAGCAGCACGCTGGCCAGCGCTACACCCGTCACGCGGTAGCTCATCTCTTACTCCCTGTCTTCTGTGTAATACCGCCTATGGCTGCTGCTGATTAATCTCAACAGACAGTTGCTGATGACCATCAAATGGCGTGACGGCACTGGTGCCGAACCAATCCCCGGACTGCGGGTTGGCGCTGCCATCACGTGAGATACGCACGCGTACCTGAACCTGATGCTGAGCAGAAAGAAGGCGCTCCGGCATCATGGCATTGCTGTCATCCAGCGTCAGCGATAAAGGAAAATGGCTCAACGGTAATTTTTTCACCGCCACCGGGACGGGAGAAACACCATCAGCAACAGAAATATACAACACTCCGCCAGCGGGTAACATTTTTTCTGCACCCGGTGCCAGAGTGACGGAAAGCGCCAGATGGCTGTTCTGCTTGCCGGATTCCGTTTTTGCCTGCTCGATGCTGCGCTGGATCATTACCACGCGCTTATCGTCAGCAGGTAACAATTGTAACATCTTTTGCCAAACGGCAATGGCCTCAGGATAGTGCTGCTGACTAAAAGCATTAAATGCCAACAGGCTCAGCACCCGCAGATTATCACCGTCCGCTTTGATCATCTCGTTCAGCATCACGCTCGCCTGACGATTATCTTCCGGATCGGGAGAACGCGTCAGTACGTCCGCGTAGCTGAGCTTCACTTCGGGATTATTTGGCGCCAGCTGCATCGCGCGCTGGAAGGCTTTGGTGGCGGTATCGGCATTATTCAGCACCATGCCGATGCGCCCCAACATCAGCCAGTCGTTGACGTTCTGCGGATCGTCCTGCAGCGAGCTGCGCACGCCGAGCCCCAGCCGCGCCAGTTCTTCCATGGTCAGCGGTTTGGCAGCGGGATCCATCACCTGTGCACGTAAGGCCGGCAGATCGTTTTTTACCTGCTGCCAGGACATCACCTGCGCAAAGCCACCGGTTTTGAAGTAGAAGCCCAGGCTGACCAGGATCAGCACCAGCACGCCAGGCAACAGCACCCAACGCCCTACGCTACGTTCAACGATCTCTTCATCTTTTGGGATATCGTGCAGCAGGGTTTGCTGTAACTCACGCACCATCTCTGGCCGCTCGCCCACCACACCCTGATCTTCATCTTCTTCCAGCTCTTTCAGACGCTGATGATAAAAGGCTTTATTCAGCGCATCGCGTTCAACTGAAACCGGGCGATGTTTGCGCCCGCCAGCAATCAGCAACAGCGCGCAGGACGCTATTAACAGCGCCAGAATGGTTAACCAGAATCCACCCATTATTGCTTCCTGTTATTCTTTAAGAGCGCATTCAGGCGCTGTTGCTGTTCCGCATCCATCTCGTCATCTGGCCTGCGCTTTTTACTGCGCAATACGATCACCATCGCGCCAATAATCACAAACAGCGCCGGACCGGCCCACAAAATCAGGGTTGATGGCATTACCGGCGGTTCATAGGTGACGAAATTGCCGTAGCGCGCCACCATATATTGCTTAACCTGATCCGGCGTCTGGCCGTTTTGCAGCAGTTCATAGACCTTCAGCCGCATGTCGCTGGCGATCATCGCGTTGGAATCGGCGATGCTGTTGTTCTGGCATTTTGGACAGCGCAACGATTCCGTCAGGTGGCGATACTGCTGCTCCTGGTCGACGGAAGAAAATTTATAAGTATCAATGTTGTCAGCCAGCACGCTGCAACTTAAAAACAGGGCGAAAACCAGAACGATCCCTTTCATGCACCCGCCTCCTTGCTGTATTTATCCCATAACGGCTTCACTTCACGGTTCCACACGTCGTCGTTCAGATCCCCGGCGTGACGATAGCGAATAATCCCTTTGCCATCGATCAGGAAGGTTTCCGGCGCGCCATAGACGCCCAGATCCAGCCCCAGCATGCCATCACCGTCATACAGACTCAGTGCATAGGGATTGCCCAGCGTGTTCAGCCAGTTGATCGCCTTATTGCGATCGTCCTTATAATTCAGCCCGACCACGCGCACGCCCGTCGATGCCAGCGAATTCAGATACTGATGCTCGGCCCGGCAGGTCGGACACCAGGTCGCCCAGACGTTCAGCAGGATCGGTTTGCCGTCAGTGAGTACTGACTGATTGTAGGTTTTTCCCGGCTGATCCAGTGATTCCAGCTTAAACACCGGCACCGGCTTGCCGACCAGGGCCGACTCCAGCAGCGTGGGATCGTCACCATGCGCATTGCGGTTCAACTGCCACATCAGGGCCGCTGCCAGCAGCAGGAACAGCACCAGCGGGATATAAAGAATTTTCTTGCTCATGCCAGCTCCTTCTCTGCTTTTTTGCGTGAACGGTAGCGCGGGTCACACAGGCAGAAAATACCGCCAACGGCCATAAACAGACCGCCGAACCAGATCCAGCGAACAAACGGTTTGTAGTAAATACGCACCGCCCAGGCGTTATCGCCCAGCTCTTCACCCAATGCCGCGTACAGGTCACGCGTAAAGCCACCGTTGATCGCGGCTTCGGTCATCATGGTGTGCGCCACGCTGTAGTAACGTTTTTCCGCGTGCAGTGTCGCTTCGTGCTTGCCGTTACGCGTGACGTCGATAATGCCGACGCCGCCGGTGTAGTTCGGCCCTTGCAGGTTATGCACATCGCGGAAGGTGAAGTGGTAGTTTTGAATGTCGACCGTGTCGCCCGCGCGCATACGCACATCGCGCTCAACGCTGTAGTTCTGGCTGAAGGCAATACCGATAACGGTCACCGCCACGCCGAGGTGACCCAGCACCATTCCCCAGTGGCTGCGGGAAAGATGGGTTAACCCTTTGAAGAAGCTGTGACGGTGCGTGGCGCGTTCATGCAGCTCCATCAGCGTCAGGAAAATCACCCAGATCGACATCAGCAGACCGACCACCGCCATCGCTTCGATACGATCCTGCATCAACCACGGCAGCAGGATCGACAGCACCAGCGTTCCCACTAAGGCCACCGCCAGACGCTTCCACAGTTTCTGCGGTTCATCACGACGCCAGCGCACCAATGGGCCAATACCCAGCATCAGCGCCATTGGCGCCATCAGCCAGGTAAACAGGGTATTAAAGAAGGGTTCGCCAATCGAGATACTGCCCAGGCCCAGCTGTTTGTGCACCAGCGGCAGCAGCGTTCCCAGCAGGACCACCAGCATGGCGGCGATCAGCAGCACGTTGTTACCCAGCAAGAAGGACTCGCGCGACCAGACTTCGTTCTGCACGCGGCTGCGGACTTTGCTGCCCTTCACCGCATACAGCAGCAATGAGCTACCAATAACAATCACCAGGAAGGCGAGGATAAACATCCCGCGCGACGGATCGGAAGCGAACGAGTGTACCGACACCAGCACGCCAGAACGCACCAGAAACGTCCCCAGCAAGCTCAGTGAGAAGGCGGTAATCGCCAGCAGCACTGTCCAGGCTTTGAAGGTGCCGCGTTTTTCGGTCACCGCCAGCGAGTGGATCAGCGCGGTGCCGGCCAGCCACGGCATAAAGGACGCATTTTCCACCGGATCCCAGAACCACCAGCCGCCCCAGCCAAGCTCATAATAAGCCCAGGCCGAGCCCAGCACGATGCCGACGGTCAGGAAGACCCATGCTGCGGTGGTCCACGGGCGTGACCAGCGCGCCCAGGCGGTATCCAGCCTGCCCGCCATCAACGAGGCGATCGCAAACGCAAAGGCCACCGAGAAGCCCACGTAACCCATATAGAGTATCGGAGGATGGAAGATCAGGCCGATATCCTGCAGCATCGGATTCAGGTCGCTACCGTCGATCGGGAAGTCCGGCAGCGTGCGGGTAAACGGATTCGACGTCAGGGTGATAAACAGCAGGAAACCGAGGTTAATCATTCCCATCACTGCCAGCACGCGCGCGATGGAATCCATCGGCATGCCGCGGCTGAACAGCGCGACGGCAAGCGTCCAGGTGCTGAGTAACAGTAGCCACAGAAGCAGCGAGCCTTCATGCGCGCCCCAGGTGGCCGCAATACGGTAGTAAACCGGCAGCAGCGTATTGGAGTTGGTCGCCACATAGGCCACGCTGAAATCGTTGACGATAAAAGCATGAACCAGTATCGCAAAAGCGCCGAGGATACAGGCGAACAGTGCAAAGCTCAGCGGGCGCGCCAGCCCCATCAAACGGCGATCCTGCCGGGCGGCGCCCCACAGCGGGTAGATACTTAACAGCAGCGAAATAGCCAGCGCCAGACAGAGCAGAAAACTGCCGATTTCCGGCATCATGACTGGCCACCTTGCACGGGTGGCTGATAGGCCGACTGCGGGCTTTTAGGGTTAGTTTTCATCGCGTCCTCAATTTCTGGCGGCGTATATTTTTCATCATGTTTTGCCAGCACTTCCCTGGCTTCCACCAGATTGCCGTTCTGCAGCACACCTTGTGCCACCACGCCCTGCCCCTCACGGAACAGGTCAGGAAGAATGCCGAGATAACTAACGCTTACCACACCACGGGCATCATACAATTTGAAGGAGACCTGAAGCGTCTGCGGATCGCGCTTCACGCTGCCCGGCATCACCATGCCGCCGACGCGCAGGCGCTGGCCGGGTTCGGGCTTCACGTGGGCTTCCCCTTTACCGTCAATAATTTCACCGGGTGTGTAGAAAAGGTCAATGTTTGAACGCAGCGCGTACATCACCAAAGAGGTGGCCAGGCCGAGGCCCACCAGAATTGCTGTCACCATGATCAGGCGACTTTTACGGCGCGGATTCACTGTTGTTCTCCTGCGGCTTCACTGGCCCGTTTTTTATTATTGGCGGCGCGGATGCGACTTTCCCGGGACTGACGCTGGCGAATGTCATGCAGCAGGCGATGACGCTGGATAACGGTGTGCAGCACCAACCCGGCAAGGGCAATCAGCGTGCAGGCAACCGCCAGCCAGACATAAAAGGCGTAACCGCCCATGGCAAAGAATGCTGACCAGGATGAGAATGCTGGGGTCATGCTTTGCGCCCTCCTTTCGCTGCCAGTTCAGCCACCCACGGGCGATGGCGTTCGGTAAACAGCAGCAGATTGCGCAAGCGCATTAGCGTCAGTGAGATGAATACCAGCAGATAACCGAGGATCGACCAACGCAGCGGCGAGCGCATGCTGGGGTCAATCGACTGCTGAAGCATGCCGGAGGAACCCTGATGCAGGGTGTTCCACCACTGCACCGAGTAATGAATGATGGGCAGATTAACCACGCCGACCAGGATCAGGATCCCGGCGGCACGTCCCGCCATCCGGCGGTCGTCAAAGGCGTTGTACAGGGCGATGACGCCCATATAAAGGAACAGCAGAACCAGTTCAGAGGTGAGGCGGGCATCCCAAATCCACCAGGTGCCCCACATCGGCTTACCCCAGGCGGAGCCGGTGATCAGCGCAATAAAGGTAAACACCGCGCCCACCGGCGCCATGGCGGCGGCAGCCAGGTCGGCCGTTTTCCATTGCCAGACCAGGCCAATAAAGGCAGCGATAGCCATTGAGGCATAGATACCCATTGACCACATGGCGGCCGGGACATGGATATACATGATGCGGTAGCTGTTTCCCTGCTGATAATCGGCCGGGGCGAAACCAAATCCCCAAATCCAGCCCAGTAACAGTGCTGCGACGCCCAGCACCGCGAACCAGGGCACCAAACGACCGCATAACCGGTATAGCCGGTCGGGCTTACCGAGTTGATGTAACCATTTCCACATTATTATTTTGCTCACATAAAAAGAAAAAGCGTTCTGGTGTTTTTTATTAGAAATCAGTTAATGCACGCTAACCCGCAATGCTGCGGCGGTGGCGAACGGTGCCAAGGTGGCACTGCCCACCAACAGGGCTCCCAATATGGCCAGGTAGCCGTCAATCGGTAATCCCATGCCGGCAGCGTCTATGGCTGCACTGGCAAATATCAGCACCGGCACCGCCAACGGCAATACCAGCAAACTCAGTAGTACGCCGCCGCGACGCAATCCGACGGTCAGTCCAACGCCGATGGCCCCAAGGAAACTCAGGGTTGGCGTACCCAGCAGCAGCGTCAAGGCAATGGCTCGCCAGCTGGCAAAATCCAGCGAAAGCAATAAAGCAGCCAGAGGAGACAGCAACAATAACGGCAGGCCGGTTACCACCCAGTGAGCGGCCACTTTCCCCAAAACCGTTATCGGCAGTGGCGTCGGCAACAACAGCAGTTGTTCCAGCGAGCCATCAAGAAAGTCATCACGAAACAGGCGTTCAAGGGCCAGCAACGAGGAAAGCAATGCCGCCACCCAAACGATGCCCGGCGCAATACGCGCCAGCAATTTAGGTTCTGGCCCAATTCCCAACGGGAACAGGGTAATCACGATCAGGAAGAACCACAGCGGATTAATGATTTCCGAGCCACTGCGAAACGCAATGCGCAGTTCGCGCTTAAGGACACGCCAGAACATCAGACTACCTCCGAAGAGGTAAGACGAATTTTGCGAACTGTGCGATGTGCCGACGGTAAATCCTGATGGGTGGTTAAAATCACCGCCCCGCCGTTCTCCGCATGCAGGTTAAACAACGCCATCAGCTTTTCCACGCCGGATTTATCAATGGCGGTGAGCGGCTCATCCAGGATCCATAGAGGCGATCGGCTTAACCACAATCTTGCCAGCGCCACACGACGCTGCTGGCCTGCGGAAAGCTGGGACACGGCGACATCTTCAAATCCGGTTAAATCCACCTCTTCCAGCGCCGCCATCAGTGACGCTTCAGACTGGCTGGCATGATAAAAATGCAGGTTCTCGCGTGCGGTCAGTACCGCTTTCACACCGGGCTGATGCCCAAGGTACAGCAACGCGGCGTGCCAGGTTTCACGCTGGTGACGAATGGGCTTTTGCTGCCACAGCACGTCGCCCTGTTCGGCCCGGCTAAGCCCGGCAAGGATCCGCAGCAGGGAGGTTTTCCCTGCCCCATTCGCCCCTTCAATCTGGACAATATCGCCCGCTGAAACGGTAAAACTGAGATCGTTAAACAGCGTGCGTTCATCGCGTACGCAGGTCAGATTGTTGGCTTCCAGCATCAAAAAAATTCGCGCTTAGTAGAATTGGGCGAAATAGTACCACAGGCAATCAGTTCATCGCAGCCTGCAGTAGCCCTGCATTTTTCCCGGGTAAAGCATTATGCCTGTTACGCGTCACAAATCGCGCAAAAAAGCCTTGCGGTTAAAGGTTTGTTACGCTTCTTCTGAGGTTTCGTTACATTTCTTCTTCCCGATAAACACGCTACGCTTAGAGAGTAATTACCACTGGGAACTAAAAGAATGAATAAGAAACAGGATGATGGCGAAGTAGAAAGTCAGGAAAGTGAAAAAGGCGAAGAGATTGAGGTGGATGAGGAGGCCTTGCCCTCGCGCGCGGCGGCGGTGCATGAGCAGATCCGTCAGGAGGGTGAAAAGGAGTTAGAACGTGATGGGCTGGCCCTGCTGTTTTCGGCCATTGCAGCAGGGCTTTCGATGGGTGCTTCACTGATGGCTAAAGGGATTTTTCAGGTCAATCTGGAAGGCGTGCCGGGCGCGTTTATTCTGGAGAATCTGGGCTATACCTTTGGCTTTATTATTGTGATTATGGCGCGACAGCAGCTGTTTACGGAAAACACGGTGACGGCGGTATTGCCAATTATGCACAAACCGTCGGGCAGCAACCTGCTGCTGCTGCTGCGTTTATGGGGCATTGTGCTGGGCGGCAACCTGGTCGGTACGGCGCTGGCGTCACTGGCCTTCACCCATATGCCGATATTTGATCACGCGACGCGGGATGCCTTTGTCGCCATCAGTCAAAAAGTGATGGAGAACTCACCGGGAGAGATGTTTGCCAATGCGGTGGTATCCGGCTGGATTATCGCCACCATGGTGTGGATGTTCCCTTCTGCCGGTGCGGCAAAAATCTGGGTCATTATCCTGATGACCTGGCTGGTGGCCCTGGGCGACCTGGCGCATATCGTGGTTGGTTCGGTGGAAGTGCTCTATCTGGTGTTTAACGGGGTGATCAGCTGGCATGAGTTCCTCTGGCCGTTTGCCCTGCCAACCCTGGCCGGCAATATTATCGGCGGCACCTTTATCTTTGCGGTGATCAGCCATGCGCAGATCCGCAACGATATGAGCACCAAAGCCAAGGCTAAGGCGAAAGCCGAAGTAAAAGCCAAAGCGAAGAAAGAAGGCAAGGTTCAGCAGGCAGAGTAAGGCAGTTTTGTAACGCAGCAGCCCTGAATGACAAAGGCCCCGATGGGGGCCTTTTTTACAGGATAACCGGCGAGATCGGCATTCTGTTAGCGCTTAGTTGAACATCGACCAGGTGGCGGCGTAGAAGGTTCCGGCATAGACAACATAACCCACCCAGATCACTGTGATCACCGCAAGGGACAGTTTCATAGACATAGTCTTACCTCTTCATGACGTTAGCGTAGAGCCGTGGATTTACTTTGCTTTACAGTAGTCCTGCGCGAATGGGGCAATATTGATCCAGCGCATAAATTGCGGATTTAGCTGCTAAGGTGGAAATTGCGGTTGCGCGTGTTTTGCGGCAACCGGGCAGTTGCGGCAGGAAACTGTGGGTAACTGGTGACAAAACCAGCAGTTGACTGGGTAAGTGCTTAATCTGCGACTAAAAGCGCGCTATACTGCCGCCTGCTGTCTCCTTAGTTAAATGGATATAACGAGCCCCTCCTAAGGGCTAGTTGCAGGTTCGATTCCTGCAGGGGACACCATCTGACCGTTCGCTACCCTCCGTTTTAGTTCGCAAATCCCAACTCAATTAACCATCCTCTTGAAGCATTTCACGCATTGTTTTTTAGCAGTTTACATGAGCGAAAAAGTGGCAGGCGGTGAAATTTTATTAGGGATTTTTATGCCTCTTTAGCATGTTATGCAGCGCCAGAAAAATCAGACCAACACCTATCAGTATCAGGAATGCATATCCGAGTGAACGGAATAACCCTATTCCTGCTATCCCGCCAACCAGAAATGACAGCAAGGTGAATGAGTGCAGCCTGAGTCTTTCAAGATAAAGCGGAGCGTCCTTAGGTGATTCCTTTCGCCTGAGCACATCGAAAAGCAAGGCCAGCTCTATACCGATATCCGTAGAGGTGCCTGATACATGTGTTGTTCTTACACGCGCGTTAGATATTCGCGTCACGACAGCATTTTGTAAGCCCATTAAAAAGCTCAGGCTTAAGATAAGTAACACGCCGGGGGAAACTGGCGTGAGATAACTCTCAACAATACCGAGCACGACAAGCCCGACCCCCTCTATAAAAATATTAATGGCGTACACCGTACGCATTTTCTTCCTGCGACCTGAATTAATAATAATTGTCGAGAATGCAGAACCGGCAATGAAAATGCTGATAATCGACAGAAAGAAAATAGCTGGTGCCAGGTTTGCCTTCGCCAGATGATCTGACAGTGAAGAGACGTTTCCAGTCATGTTGGCAGAGAAAAAACCGACAGCCTCAAAAGCTGCGGTGTTCAGAGCTCCGGCAACGGCGGCGAGCGTACAAGCAAGTTGTGTATCTGCAACATGACTTCGCGAATTCTCAGTGCTGATTAACATGGAGCCTGCCGTGTTCACCTGGGGTAAACACATGATCCGCTCATTTTTCATCAGTGACAAGATGACCAGCCAGGGTATCAGCAGATGGCACCATTGCTTTACCCCCCTTCCCTCAGGTCTTACTCACCGTGTAGCTTTTAACCTTGCCGCCATCAAGTTGCACCGTGAGCGTTTTGCCTTCAGTGGTGCTGCCGGCTTTCGCCTGACTGTAACTCCACATCATCAGCAGATGATTCTCCGGGTATGGCGTTTCCGTGGTCGGCTGGCCGAACAGCGAAATCAGATCCTGGCGGCTGGTTTGGCCGTACTGGATTTTAGTCAATTTTGCATCATCGAAATCCTTGCCGGTCGAAGAGGTACAACCGGAAAGAAACAGCACAATGCCCAATACAGTCACTATTTTTCTCATCAATGTTCTCGTTAAACTGAAGGGCTATCCGACTTTTTCACAGTCATAGGAGCCGCTGATGCGGATCTGGCTGGCGCTGGTTCGCACCACCTGCACGTTCAATGTCGCTTTGCCGTGCTGAACAGCCTGGTCCATATCCAGCATACCCGGTGCCCTGGTGTTCTTAACCCGCAGATGGATTTTCACATTATCGTAATCCCCTTTATCACCGGTAAAAGTGACTTTCTGCTGGGTGGGCTTGGTGTTATTGACGTAAACGCTACCGTCCTGGTGGCGATCTAAATGAAAAGGACCGCATTGCATTGCCGCCATTGCCGGCGATAGGCACAGCATTAGCGTGGAGAGAAACAGGGATGTTTTTATCATAACGGAGGCATGACCTGTTGAAGCGGAGGCAGGAAATGGACCTGCTAACCAGGGTAAAGTGTGCATCATTGCCATGCTCACTTTACCGTTCAGACCGTCAGTATAACTGATGAGGGTGTGAAAGAGATCGGCCAGCCTGAAGCAAAAAAGTCCCTTCACTGTTATCGATATCATTAACAAACTTGCACATCCCTCTGCCTGTACAGGGTAAACTCCCGTCATCTGAATAAGGAGAAGCGCTGAATGCCTGCCACTTTTACCCTGCGTATGGCCCACCGTGTGAGTGATGTTTTGCTGCCCGATCTCAAAGCGCTGATCCCAGCCGAGTCGATGCAGTTCTTCTCCAATGACCTCGATGAAGAGTGGCATTACACTCTGCTCTGCCAGCAGAGTGAGGAAACCTGTTCGCTGGCGGTATCGGCTATTCTGGTCTGGCATCAGTTAAAAAGAATCACCCTGATGAATTACACTAATGCCACCGTGCAGAAAGACCTTTCCCATTGCGCTGCGGCCGATCTGTTTAACTTCCTGAAAATGCCCGGTGCGGTATTGCACCTGTCCTGATGCGTTCGCCTGATTTGATTAGCCACCGTTATGCCGGTGTATTCCATTGATTGATTTTTACTCCCTGCCCCTAAGCTGGTGGGAAATAAATACCGAATCATGGCGGAGTACCCTATGTCAGAAAAAGATCCTATCGTTGAACGCCTCACCGTTGAAGTCGTTGCCCTCAGGCATATCGTGCAGATGCTGATTGCCTATGGCAACGTGCCAACCGGTGGCAAACTGAATAAATACCTGATGAAAATAGCCGAGGACGCGGAACATCGCGACGATCGCCATGCGAATAAAGCCATCGCTGACGCTATCCGCAGCTATATTCAGAAGTAATAAAAAAACCGGTCCAGCGTCTGGACCGGGTTTTTGCATTAACGTCCGGCCGTTACGAGGCAGCTACCTTAAACGACGAGATGTCCTGAGCCAGCTGTGAAGCCTCTGCCCGCAAGGCCTGGGTGTTTTCCGCGGTCTGATTGACCAACAGCAGGTTTTGCTGAATGCTGCGCTCCATCTGCGAGACGGCCAGCGTCACTTCACCAATACCTTTACTCTGTTCATCGCCCGCAACGCGGATTTCACCAACCACCTGCTTCACTTTCAGCACGTCGTTCACCAAACCTTCCAGCTGTTCGCCTGCACCATCCACCAGCTTACTGCCTGCCAGCACCGTGGTATCCGACTGGCTGATTAAGGTTTTGATCTCCTGCGCCGCGTTAGCGCTTCGCTGCGCCAGCGCACGGACTTCTGCTGCCACCACCGCAAATCCACGGCCCTGCTCACCGGCCCTGGCGGCTTCAACCGCGGCGTTCAGCGCCAAAATGTTGGTCTGGAAGGCAATGCCATCAATCACACTCAGGATCTCACCGACGCGGCTTGAAGAGGTTTTGATGGTCGCCATGGTATCAATGACTTTATGCATCACTTCACTGCTGCTGCGGGCAATCTGTGCCGTCTGCTCGGTGAAGGCATCCGCGAGCCGGGTGTTCTCGGCATTCTGCTGCACGGTAGCGTTGAGCTGCTCCATCGCAGCGGCACTCTGCTCCAGCGCAGCGGCCTGATCGCCAATCTTCGCCGACAGGGCCTGATTGCCCTCTGCCAGGAAGGTGGCATTGGCAGCCACGTTGATGCCGCTGGCCTGCACATTAGTAATAACCCCGGCAATCTTGTCGACAAACTGGTTAAACGATACGGCAATTTCCGCGATCTCATCCTTGCCGGAAGCGTCCAGACGGCGGGTTAAATCCCCATCGCCATTAGCAATCTCATCCAGCGCGGCACGCGTAGATTCCAGACGCGTGGTCAGCCCGCGTGCAAATAACCAGGCACTCGCCAGCAGAATCAGCAGCGCAGGGATCAGCACCATAAAGATATCCTGCATGATATTTCTGGCCAATGCGGTCACGTTTGCTTCCGGCGTGACCAGGCCGATCACCCAGCCGGTATCCGGCATCTTAAACAGCGTGACCTGAGCACGGGTATGCAGGTAATCATCCTGCAAATTATTCAGCGTGGTGGTTCCCGACTGATGGGCTGCCGTCGCAAGGCCTTTTACCAACGGCGCCAGCCACTTCTGCTCATCTGCCAGCGCGCTGAATTTCTTCAACGCTTTGTCTTTACGGCCGGGGAAATACAGCACGTTCCCGGACTGATCCAGGGCGAAGGCATAGCCGCCGGTCAGATTGCCATTCTTCGCCATAAAGCCAGACAGGTTATCCAAAAGCACGTCAAAGGTTGCCACGCCGGCAAACTTGTCGCCTGCGGTGTAAGGCACGCTACAGGTGACCATATTCACGTTGGAAACCGGGTCCTGGTACACTTCGGACCAGTTACACTTGCTGCGCGATGCCGCTTTGGTTGAGGTGTACCAACTTTCGTTGTGGTAACCCGCACCGGCAGGATCGTTGTAGCCGTCGGAGTAATCCAGCGTGCCGTTGGCGCCGCGTGACCAGAAGAAGCTGCGGCGGGCAACCCCCTCGTTAAAAGCATTTGGTTCCGGCCAGATGCCGCCACCTGCAATGCTTTTGTCACCTTTGCTGTCGATAATTTGCGGCAGCACCTTCTTGAATAAATCGTCCTGATGGGGTAGCACTTCCGCCAGACGCGCCATGCTGACGACTTCGCCTTCAATGCGGATCAACTGCTGATTCAGCTGGCCGACAATGTTTTCGCCGGTCTGCTGGACCAGACTATTACTGGCTTCAATCACCCTCGGTTGGCCGCGCAGCGAGATGGCAAGGTAAACAATTAATGTGATGAGTAGCAGCATCGAAATGCCGCCTAGTGTCAATCTCCCTGACAGACGAACTGGGATCCCCGGCATAGTGATTTCCTTCATAGTAAAGAAGTCGTGATAACTGAGAGAAAGGGTGGCGTAAGAGATGACACAGCGTGATTGTTAACTATCACATCCTCGGGTTATCGGCCTGCCATGAGAAAACCTTAAGCAGAGGGTGTGTCAGCTCAGGTAAAGGATCGGATTTGCCCTTCATTCATCGCCACGCTTAATTGATAATGGGGGCTGACAGCAGGACTTAACGCGCTGTTGAAACGCTGGGAGACGGGATTTCTGATGGAACCAAAGATCCGCCCAAATGATTTTTTGACTGAAACTGCACTCTGGACAGCTTCACCTAAAGGAATAATAGTGACATGCAACTTTTGATAACCGGATGGCTTACCGCCTTTGACCTGCCTTACGCACCCCTGATTGCGCTCTTTGCCATCATCGCCCTGATTGCGATTATCTCGCTGATCGTCCATGGCTTACTGCATCGCGCGGTGCTGCCATTCCTGCGTCGGTTTGCGGATAAATCCTCACACCTGTGGCCAAGATCCATCATTGATAAAAAGCTGTTCAGCCGTTTCGCGCTGCTGATGCAGGGCGTACTGCTACAAATTCAGCTTGAGGTGTTCCTGAAGGGCGACGAGCCGATTTACTCCGTGCTGATGATCGCCAGTCAGGTCTGGCTGATGATCTTCAGCCTGCTGATACTTTACTCGCTGCTGGACGTGCTGCTGGAGCTCTCCGATAACAGCAGCTTTGCCGGCCAGCTGCCGTTACGCGGCATTTTTCAGAGCATCAAACTGATCGCCACCCTGTTGATTGGGCTGATGGTGATTTCGTTGCTGATTGGCAAATCGCCGCTGGTACTGTTGACCGGTCTGGGGGCGATGACCGCCGTACTGATGCTGGTCTTTAAGGATCCGATCCTCGGCCTGGTCGCCGGCATTCAGCTTTCGGCCAACAATATGCTGAAAATGGGTGACTGGCTGGATATGCCTAAATACGGCGCCGATGGCGACGTGATTGATATCGGGCTGACCACGGTGAAAGTGCGCAACTGGGACAAAACCATCACCACCATCCCAACCTATGCGCTGATTTCCGACTCGTTTAAGAACTGGCGCGGCATGTCCGAATCCGGTGGTCGCCGTATCAAGCGCAGCCTGAATATTGATACCACCAGCATTCATTTCCTCTCTGATGAAGAGATTGCCCGGATGAATCGCGCGCAGCTGCTGACACCGTATCTGGATGGCAAGGTCGCTGAGGTTGCCAACCATAATGCCAGCCTGGGTTGCGATCTCACCACGCCACTGAATGGCCGGCACATGACCAATATCGGCACCTTCCGCGCCTGGCTCGAAGCCTGGTTGAAGTCTCATCCGCAGATCCACAAAGATATGACGCTGATGGTTCGCCAGCTGGCACCGGGTTCTGAAGGCCTGCCGATTGAGATCTATGTCTTCACCAACACCACGGTGTGGCTGGAGTACGAGAAAATCCAGTCAGATATCTTTGACCATATCTTTGCGCTGCTGCCAGAATTTGGCCTGCGCGTGCACCAGACGCCGACCGGCAACGATATGCGTAATATGCGCTTCTCACCGGCGGAATAAGGGCTGAACCGGCGGACGGGTTGCTGAAAAGCCCGTCCGCCAACGCCATTTCTGGATTTCGCCATGCCGTTCATACCCGCTGACAGGCATTTTATTCCGCTCTGACGGCAGTTCATGCCCTATTCTCCCCGCGCGCGAAGTCCCGGCTTATCATCTGCTCATTCTCTTAAACTTTCCCCCGGGAGCTTTCCATGAGCACACAGCCCGTCAGCAAAAGCGTTAACCGTACCCGCTGGTTGACCCTGTTCGGCACCATCATTACCCAGTTCGCACTGGGCTCCGTTTATACCTGGAGCCTGTTTAATGGTCAGTTGTCGCACAAGCTGGATGCCCCGGTCAGCCAGGTGGCGTTCTCCTTTGGCTTGCTCAGCCTGGGGCTGGCGATTGCCTCTTCCCTGGCCGGAAAGCTGCAGGAGCGTTTTGGCGTGCGCAACGTCACCATCGGCGCGGGCGTATTGATGGCGATTGGTTTTTATCTGACGGCGCACTCCAGCAACCTGTTTATGCTGTATCTGAGCGCGGGCGTGCTGGTGGGACTGGCTGATGGTGCCGGCTATCTGATGACCCTGTCGAACTGTGTGAAGTGGTTCCCGGAACGCAAAGGGCTGATTTCCGCCTGTGCCATTGGGGCTTACGGCCTGGGTAGCCTCGGTTTTAAATTTATCTGCGGCTATCTGCTCAGCGTCTACAGCCTGGAAAATACCTTCCTGATTTGGGGTCTGCTGGCAATGGCGCTGATTGTCACCGGCGCACTGTTTATGAAAGAAGCGCCGAAACAATCTGCCGCAGCGCAGGGAAGTCACAGTAAAGCCCGCGATTTCTCTCTGGCCGAAGCGGTGCGTTTGCCGCAGTACTGGATGCTGGCTCTGATGTTTCTGACTGCCTGTATGAGCGGCCTGTATGTGATTGGCGTGGCAAAAGACATTGGCGAAGGCCTGGTGCATCTGTCGACGCAAACGGCGGCCAATGCGGTGACCATTATCGCCATTGCTAATCTGAGTGGACGACTGATCCTCGGTGTGATGTCCGACAAGATAGCCCGTATCCGGGTGATTACCCTGGCGCAGGTGGTCTCTCTGGCGGGCATGAGCATCCTGCTGTTTACCCAGATGAATGAAACCACCTTCTTTATCTCTATCGCCTGCGTAGCCTTCAGCTTTGGCGGCACCATTACCGTCTACCCCTCGCTGGTCAGCGACTTCTTCGGCCTGAACAACCTGACCAAAAACTATGGGCTGATTTATCTGGGTTTTGGTATCGGTAGCGTATTGGGGTCGTTGATTGCTTCGCTGTTTGGTGGCTTCACCATCACCTTCAGCCTGATTATGGCCCTGCTGGTGATTTCGCTGATTATGTCTGCCACCATTCGCCTGCCGCACCGTGCGGAAGAAGAGAAAAAGGCGCTGCAGCACGCGTGAATATAAAATGGGGCGATAAATCGCCCCATTCATACATCGTTGATATATCCCTTCCCGGATTATTTCGCCTGAAACAGCGGCTCGGCAATCCCTGCCACCGCCACTCGTACCGCAAACACGTCGCCTGACTGAGGATAGCGTGCCAGCTCTTCTGCCGTGCGGTCTTCGCGTGAACTGGTGATATACAGCGTTTTCAGATCTTCCCCGCCAAATGCCACCATGGTCGGCCAGCGAACCGGCAACGGGATCTCATCCACAATGCGTCCATCAGCGGGATCGAGACGGATCACCCGGGAACCATCAAACATTGCCGCCCAATAGAAGCCTTCACTGTCGACGGCGGCACCATCAGGCAAACCGCCCTCTTCCTGCACAAAGCGTTGCAGCACTTCACGTGGGCCGATTCCGCCCTGTTCATCCATCGGATAACGCCAGAGCACGCCGTTTGGCGTATCGGTCTGATACATCCAGCGACTGTCTGGTGAGAAAGCCAGCCCGTTGGAGATTTTAATATCTTCAGCCTGCACCGTCAGCGTCAGGTGTTCATCCAGACGGCACAGCTTGCCGCCGTTGCGATCCTGTGGTTCCCACAGGCTGCCACACCAGAAACGACCGTGGCGATCGACGCGGCCATCATTAAAACGGCTGCGTTCAGCATCACCCGGATTTGGCGCGATGCGCTGAGTAATCTGCCCGTTATCATCCAGCATGCAGACGCCGCTGCGTAATGCGGCAACAAATCCACCCTGAGCATTCAGGCCAAAGCAGCCAATGTCCTCAGCCACCGGGAAAACCTGATGCTTACCACTCTGTGGATCGAACCGGTGCAAAGCAGGCGCCAGAATATCGACGAAATAGAGGACCTGTTCTCTGACAGACCAGACCGGACACTCACCCAGTTCAGCCTGCACCGACAGCACGTTTTCTACCTGATAACTCATAGTTTCTCCTTAGTCAGTCTGCCCTAAGTCTACTGCATATTTGATGTCGGTGGCGGCCTGAGGTGAAATTGATTCGTATTAAGGTTTATTCGCCGCTGGCGCTAAATTAAGAGCATTCCGGATGGAAAAGACTAATTTTAGGTCTTATCTTATTTATGAATATTATGCCGCGATTATTAAACTCAAATTTGAAATATCTGGAAATACCTGATTAAATAACTCTACACAACCGGCATTATTCCTCCACTTTTCTCAAGTAAAGTTGTAGTCATTGAAAAAGTGAAGGAGCATTCACAATGAAAAAACTCATTAAAGTTGTCTCGGTTCTGGGCGTAATGCTGATGTTGAACGGTTGTATCGTGCATGATGGATATCGTGGCGGACATCACGGCGGCGGTTATCATAACGGGTATCATGGCGGCTATCACCATGGAAATGGCCCGCATCGGGGCTGGTAAGCAGACATTCTAAGAGGGTGAGGAGACTCATCCTCAAGCGGGCAAAGCCTGCACACGGCAATATAATAAGATCGTTGAAAAAAATATTGGGCGGGAATTTCCCCGCCCTTTTTTCGTTTTAGCTTTTAATGCTGTAATTACACTGATACCAGGCGTTCATTAATCCAGGCACCCGACTTTCCTGCGGTTTAATCGGTTCTACTTTATCAAACCCGCGTTCTGTACAGTAGCGTTCCACATCCTCTTGCATCGCCATCTTATTGACGGTGGTCGGATTAAAACGATACTGCACAGTATTTACCGCAGGATCTTCATCAACTTTTTCAAATGCCCCTGGCTTGCTGGAAGTACAACCGGCTAATACAAATACAGCCAGCGCTACGGCGCCAGTCACTAACTTCTTCATTTTAGCTCCTTCGTTCGGTGCGGCATGATAACAGCCGACTTTCCTGACGCCATCGGAAAATCCCGCATTTGCAGTTTCTTTACCGTGCAAATGCATTGTTTTACCAATTGAATCGATTCAGGAAGCCGTCTGGCGCTATCTGGAAAGGGATGCGATTATCCGTACAGACATCTTTTAATGTCTGCCAACACCATGAATGACTTACAATAACAATGTGTTATGCCCGCGGCGAGCGGGCTTTTTTTTGCGCTTAATTCGCGTTACCGTCGAGAATAATACGTAAAACGTCTGCAGAATTATTAACCGGAAGTGCCAGAACCGACTGATAAAGGTCAATGGTCATATCGCAGAGTTTACCTTTATCAGAACCCGCTTCGGCCGGAGAGTTTAGCGTTTGCAGATCGCTGCCCCACTTGCCGTATAGCGAACGCACGATGGTTTGCAGAGCGGCACGGCCCTTCGCCACATCGATCTGTTGCGCAGCACCGTGGCTGTGCAGCAGGAAATCATCAATACTGGCCATCTCTCTGTCGATCAGCGCCCTGGGCAATATTTCTGCGGTGTTAACGCCACCTTCCACCTGAGGGAAAAGGTATTTGAAACAGAGTGCACTGTCCTTCTGCCTGATGAATTTCATTTCTTCCAGCGCCACGTCCATATAATCATGCAGTTGCCGATCGCCGGCATAGCTGATGCGCTGATTCAGCAGGTCTGACAGCATCGGACGTAACCGTTCCAGCGCCTGTTGCTCGCTGTTGCCTTCACGTAAGGCGCGAATAAATTCCTGATCCAACGTCTGGTAAAGTGCCGGCTGCTGATCTTTGATGGTGCGGTAGACCGGCAGCGTCGCCAGACGTTGCTCTGCCGCAGCCAGACGGGCTTCCTGCTGCTGTTGCGGTGCCACAAAACCAAAGTAATAAAGGTTACCGGCAAACAGCAGCACAAAGGCCAGCAAAACCGCTTTGGCTTTACTGAGGGAACCCCGCTTTGACATCCACGCGAGAAATAAAACGACCAGCAGGCCGCTAATAAAGGAGATGAGTGTAGCCTGGGACATGACAGTAAATACCTGTAGAGGCGGGCCGCGATGCGCGGCCCAATAGGCGGAGTTAATCTAGCCGAACATCCACCAGCACCGGGCAGCTGGCGCGCTCGATCACGGCAGCACTGACAGAGCCCTTCAGCAGACGGTTAAAAGAGGAAAGATGACGGCGGCCCATAATGATCATCGCAGCAGAGAGTTCATTGGCCTGCGCGACGATGGTTTCCGCGGACTCACCGGCTACCACACGCCCGGTGGAGGCGATGCCGGCGCGCTGCAATTCCGCCAGTGCCTGACGCACCGCGGCTTCAGCGGTGTTTTGCTCATCCAGCGCGCAACCGAAATCATTCGGGTCTTCCCCGGCCTCGATAAGGTAGGTACCGGTGGTGCTGGCATAGCTGGCATCGATACAGCACAGCACCACAACGTTGGCCTGCAAAGCCTGCGCCTGTTCAGTGGCCAGTGCCACCACCTTGCGGGCTATAGCGGAATTATCAACGGCGACTAAAAGCGTTTTCATTTCCCTCTCCTGTCAGTCACGTAAGGCCGCTTTGCCTATCTCATCCACCAGCGCCTCTTTGCATTTAAGGATCTCAGTACGGTAGAGCGCCTCATGCTTCTGAAAACGGGTAGATGGAACCAGCAAGCTGATGGAAAAACGGCCCAGAATTGTATCAATCGCCACCGCCATCGTGGAGATACCTTCCAGCGTCTCGCCGCGATCGTAAGAAAGACCGGTGCGGCGGATCTCCTTAAGGCGTTCAATCAGTTCAGGAAACGCCTTAACGGTCAGATCGGTAATGGCTTCATAGGCATCGCCGACGACGGCGCGAGCCTGTTCATCGCTGTCCAGCGCCAGCAGCGCTTTGCCACCGGAGGTGCTGTACAACGGCAGATTCAGGCCGATGCGCGGAACCACGCGCAGCTCACGATCGGCCACCACATAATGCACGATCGCCAGCTGTAATCCGCTGGCACGCGCCAGAGAAACCGTTTCACCGGTAGCATCGCAAAGCGCCTGCAGCCAGGGTTGCGCAATCGCCACCACGTCGGTATGCAGCGTGGCAATGAGCCGAAGTAATGCCGGCCCAAGCCGGACGCCGCCTGCACCTGGACTGCGTACCAGCTGCACCGAATCCAGCGCCGCGACGATGCGTTGTACGGTCGAACGGGGTAAATCCACCGCCTGAGCGATTTCACCCAGACTCATGCCGTCAGGCCGGTTGCCCAACGCATCCAAAATTTTTGCCGCACGAGAGATCACCTGGATCCCCCCAGTACGCTCATCCTCACGCTGTGTAGTAGGGTCAGACATACGCCGTTGCTCCTTGCTTGATGACGATACTTTAGCACTTATTTACCGTTCGAGGCAGGCTGTATCACATTGCAATACACCCATTCACACTGTAAACTCTCGGCAAATGTATCACAATGCAATACAGTGCATCGTAGTTTTATTTCCTTCCTGACGGAGCCCCTGCTATGACTGCTCAACCAGCAGCGCCGCCTGCTCCCCACCCGTTTACCTTGCGTCTGGCGTTGGGACTGGTGGGTGTACTGATCGCTGCGTTGACCTCAGGATTAAACGACCGCGTCACTGACCTGGCGCTGGCCGATGTGCGGGCAGCCATTGGCTTCAGCTATGACCAGGCCAGCTGGATCACCTCGGTGTATCAGGCGGCAGAAGTCGCCGCGATGATGATCGCTCCCTGGTTTGCGGTGACGTTTTCCCTGCGGCGCTTTACCCTGACCGTCGCAACCGGCTTTGCGCTGGTGGGCCTGTTGCAGCCTTTCGCACCCACGCCGTCTTTATTTATTGCGTTGCGCGTGATTCAGGGCATTTTTGGTGGCGCGCTGCCGCCAATGCTGATGACCGTGGCATTGCGTTTTCTGCCGCCGCCGATCAAGCTTTATGGTCTGGCTGCCTATGCCTTAACCGCCACCTTCGGCCCCAACATTGCCGCGTCGCTGGCGGCGTTCTGGACCGATTCGGTCGGCTGGCAGTTCGTCTTTTGGCAGGTGATCCCGCTGATCCTGATCGCCAACGTGTTAATTGGCTGGGGAATTCCACAGGATCCCACCCGCTTTGAGCGTTTTAAACAGATCGATTTGTTCGGCATGTTGACCGGCACCAGCGGCATTGCGCTGTTAATCCTGTCGCTGAGCCAGGGCGAGCGTCTTGACTGGTTTGCCTCGCCGCTGATTAGCGGCATGATGCTCAGCGCCTTTGCCTTGCTGATCGTCTTCCTTATCAACGAGTGGTATCACCCGCTGCCGCTGTTTAAGGTGCAGATGCTGGAGCGCCGGAATCTGACCCACGGCTTGCTGGTGTTGGCGGGCGTGCTGATGGTGTCGCTGTCCGGCTCTGCCCTCCCGTCGGGGTACTTCGGTCAGGTCAATGGCTTCCGCACGGTGCAGTTTGCGCCGCTGGCCCTGACCATCGGGCTGCCACAGCTGATCATTGCGCCCTTTATAGCGGCGTTACTCAACCGTCGCTGGATAGACTGCCGCTGGATGCTGGCCTGCGGCGCGGCGTTGATGATCATCTCCTGCCTGATGGGCATGCAGCTGACTGACGACTGGGCGCGACAGAACTTCTGGCTGATCCAACTGCTGCAAGCCTTCGCCCAGCCGATGCTGATCCTGCCGGTATTGATGAGCGCCACCAGCGTGGTTCTGCCACCGGAAGGGCCTTTTGCCTCGGCCATGTTTAACACCGTGCGCGGTTTTTCCAGCGTGGCGGCCAGCTGTCTGGTGGAGAATTTCCTTACCCACCGCGAGAAGTTTCACTCTCATACGCTGGTCGATAACCTGGGCAATCGCCCATTGCTGATGACGGCGGACACCTCTGCCAGTGCCAGCAGCCTGATGCCGTTATTGCCGGATGGCAGCGCCAGCTCAACGGAAAATCTGAGCCACTTCGCCACGCTGCTCAAGCATCAGGCGGTGATCCTTAGCATCAGCGATGCCTATCTGCTGATCATTGGTTTTGCCCTGCTGATGGTGCTGTTGACCGCCTGGCTACCCAAGCGTGTTTATCCGCCGCAAACCCTTTTACAACAAGCCGCAAAAGCCACGAGATAATAATATGAGCTTCACACCTGCCAAAAGAACCTTAATGTTAGTGCTGCTGTTAGCAATCCTGCTGGGCATCGTGTTTTTTGTCTGGTCAGCAATGAATCGCCACCAGTCACGTACCGATGACGCCGTGGTGACCGCGGATTACACGCTGGTTGCGCCAAAAGTGTCGGGTTATATCCGCACCGTTAACGTCGGTGATAACCAGGATGTTAAGGCCGGCGCCCTGCTGGCGACCATCGATGACCGCGATTACCGCGTCGCGCTGGAAACCGCAGAAGCCAACCTGCAGGTCAGCCAGGCCAAACTCTCCAGCGTTCAGGCACAGCTCGATCAGCAGCAGGCGACCATTGCGCAGAATGATGCGGCGGTCAGCTCCAGCGAAGCCACGCTGAACTATGCCGGACAGAATGCCGAGCGTTATCGCCGCCTGCTAAAAAGCGGCACCACCACCGCTGACGAGCAGCAGAAAACTAACGCCTCAATGCGTGAAGCCTCGGCTCAGCTGCGCCAGAGTCAGGCCGCTGCCCTCGCCTCACGTAAGCAGGTGGGGATTTTGCAGGCCAGTATCAAACAGGCTGAAGCCGATATCGCCGCGTCAACCGCCAGTGTCGATCAGGCGCGCCTGAACCTGTCGTACACCACCATTACGGCACCGATTGATGGCTCAGTCGGTCAACGCTCGGTCCGTCAGGGCGCGTGGGTAGCCGCCGGAACCCGCCTGCTGGCGGTGGTGCCCTTGCACCAAACCTACGTTGTGGCGAATTTTCTCGAAACTCAGCTGACCGGCGTTAAGCCAGGCCAGCCTGTTTCCGTCGAGGTTGATGCGCTTCCGGGCGTGACGTTACGCGGCCATGTGGACAGTATTGCTCCGGCCACCGGTTCCACCTTCGCGGCAATCACCGCGGATAACGCAACGGGTAACTACACCAAGGTTGTGCAACGCCTGCCGGTGAAAATTGTGTTTGAACCTGGCCAGGCAGATCTGGCGCGTTTGCGGGTGGGCATGTCGGTAATCCCGTCCATTGAGACGCCGTGATCGCAACGATTCATAGCACAATCGGCTTTATTTTGCGGAACAGAGCGGGTAAATTAGCGAACGATCCTGCCATAAGCTTCTTATGGCTACCTGATACGGTAGGACGTCACTGTCTGCCGTATCGTATCTGTTCGCGTTACGCAGGCCCGGGATCGCCCCAGACGTAGGCGCTCAGAGGAGTTTTGCGGTGAAATATGCTTTGATGGGGATCTCTTTTATCCTGTTACTTTGGGTTGGTACGTTCTATCTGATGGTTTAACCCTGCCAGGGATGATTTAGCGGGTCAGGCCACACGGCCTGACCCCAGTCCTTACGCTTCTTCTTCGCTCAGCCTGGTCGCGCCCGGCAAAATGCCGTCCGCGCGGAACATCGATTTAATTCCTCTCACCGCCTGACGAATACGGTCGCTGTTTTCAATCAGCGCAAAGCGCACGTGGGTATCACCGTAATCACCAAAGCCAATGCCCGGCGAGACGCAGACCTTGGCTTCCTGCAACATATGCTTGGCGAACTCCAGCGAGCCCATCTGTGCGTAATGATCGGGAATTTTCGCCCAGACGTACATCGAGGCTTTCGGGATTTCGACCATCCAGCCCGCTTCATGCAGCCCTTTCACCAGCACATCACGTCGACGTTTATACTGCTCAGCAATATCCTTCACGCATTGCTGATCGCCTTCCAGCGCCGCAATGGCGGCGACCTGAAGCGGGGTAAACGTGCCGTAATCGTGATAGCTTTTGATTCTCGCCAGTGCCGCCACCAGCTCTTTATTGCCGACCATAAAGCCAATACGCCAGCCGGCCATGTTGTAGCTTTTCGACAGGGTGAAGAACTCTACTGCCACATCACGCGCGCCCGGCACTTCCATAATAGACGGGGCCTTCCAGCCGTCATAGACGATGTCGGCATAGGCCAAATCGTGGATCACCAGAATGTTGTATTGCTTCGCCAGCGCAATCACGCGCTCGAAGAAATCTAACTCAACGCACTGCGCGGTTGGGTTAGACGGGAAGCCGAGGATCATCATTTTCGGCTTCGGATAGCTTTCACGGATCGCCCGCTCCAGCTCGGTAAAGAAGTCGACGCCCGCCACCAGCGGCACGGAACGCACCTGCGCGCCGGCAATCACCGCACCGTAGATATGAATCGGATAGCTTGGGTTCGGTACCAGCACGGTATCACCGTGATCCAGCGTGGCCAGCATCAGATGCGCCAGGCCCTCTTTTGAGCCGATGGTGACAATCGCTTCAGACTCGGGATCGATATCCACCTGATAGCGGTCTTTATACCAGTGTGAAATGGCCCGACGCAGGCGCGGAATACCGCGTGAGGTGGAGTAGCCGTGGGTATCGTCACGCTGAGCGACAGCACAGAGTTTTTCCACGATATGCGGCGGCGTAGGGCCATCGGGGTTACCCATACTAAAATCGATGATGTCTTCGCCACGACGGCGTGCGGCCATTTTCAGTTCGGCCGTGATGTTAAACACATAAGGGGGAAGACGTTCAATGCGGGAAAAACGGCGTGGTGAGCTGTTGTCAGCCATAGATACCTCTGATTTACGTTAGCGCCCGGACCATCCGAGCGACGCTGACCAGAAACTGGTCGAACATTGAACATAACGTAGAGTCCGCTGCCCTGTCGAGAGGCAGGATAAAATATTTTCAGGCGTCGCTTTTCAGCTTTCCAAACACCCAATCGTTCACCCATTGCCCGCGTAACAGATAATTATCCCGTAGGGTTCCTTCAAGGATAAAACCGTTTTTCTCCAGCACCCGCCGCGAGGCCCAGTTGCCTTCCACCACCTGCGCTTTGAGTTTATGAAACTCACAATGTTCGAAAAGATAGCCCGCCAGCGCGCCTAATGCCTCGCTGCCATAGCCACGTCCAAAGTGCTCGCTGAGGAAGGAATAGCCCACTTCGGCCTGGCGATACGGTGCCCACTCGGCGTTGGCGCCAATCAGTCCAAGGATCTCACCGCTGCTTTTCAAGCGGACGGTCAGGCACAGCATATGGAAACTGGTGACCTGCCACGGGGCCAGACGATCGTGAAAACGCTGGCGAATATCGGCCAGCTGCGGCACGGCGCTGATAAATTCCATGCTGGTTTTATCGGTATGTACCCGATGGAAAAGTTGCCAGTCTTCCGGCTTTAACCCTTTCAGCTCCAGCCGTTCGGTAAACAGATGCATAGTGTCCTCACAAAAGGGGAAGCCTCACACAAACTTAGCCCCTTTTAATTTCCGCTTTTAAACGCTGTAATTCACATCAACCCTACATAACCATAACGAGAGTGTTACAGGAGAATCGCCATGTCTTCCCTCAACATTGATAACATCCCGCAGGCCGTTGCGGATATTAAACGTCAGCTGCGCAAGGCACTGCCGAACTATGCAGACGTGTTTGCTGAGGTTGATGCCAACATCCGCCAGCAAATTGCCGAACTGAATGCGCAACAGCAACGCGGTGAAAATCCCGTGCCGCAGCTGGATGCCGAGGATATCCTTCAGCACCGCGTCACCCGCCAGCAAAAAGCGCAGATCCTGCAACGTGGCTGTTGCGTCATCCACGGGGTTTTTCCACAGGGACTGGCCGAGGCCTGGAATCAGGAAGTCGGTAACTACCTGGACCGTAATAACTTTGTCGAGCGCCTGAAGCATGCGGCGGAAGACAACTATTTTGGCGACCTGAAACAGGGTAAACCGCAGATTTACGGCATTTACTGGTCGAAGCCGCAGGTTGAAGCCCGCCAGCATGCGCGTATGAACGCGGTACAGGTGTTCCTGAATACGCTGTGGCAAACCGAAAGTCACGGCAAGCAGCATTTCGACCCTGAGCGCGTCGTCAGCTATGCCGATCGCACGCGTCGCCGTCCCCCGAACTCGGGTTCACTGGGCCTGTCGCCGCACATTGATGGCGGCTCGCTTGAACGCTGGCTGGATGAGAATTTCCGCCACGTTTACCGTCACGTTTTCAGTGGCAACTGGCAGCAATATAACCCATTCGATGGAGAAATGCGTACCGAGGTGCGTGAATTTGCGTCACCGGCCGTATGCTCAATGTTCCGCACCTTTCAGGGCTGGACGGCGCTTTCACCGCAGCGCCAACACGGCGGAACGCTGAACTTGCTGCCGGTAGCAAACGTGATGGCGTGGATCCTGTTGCGTGCCATTCAGGATGATGTGCCGGAAGACGATCTCTGTGGCGCAGCACCGGGCCGTGCACTCTCGATCGGTGAAAAATGGCATCCCCTTTTGCTGACTGGGATTTCCGCAATTCCCGATATGGAAGCCGGCGATACCGTATTCTGGCACTGCGATGTGATCCATTCGGTTGAGAATGAACATCAGGGCGATTTCGACAGCAACGTGATGTACATTTCTGCCGCGCCCTGGTGTGCGAAAAATGAAGCCTACCTGCAGCGTCAGTGGCCGGCTTTTGTTGAGGGCCGCTCGCCGCCGGACTTTGCCGCCGATGATTTCGAAGTGGACTTTGTTGGCCGCGCAACGGAAGCCGAATTGACCGAACTGGGCAAATCCCAGATGAAATAGCCCATGAGAAATTGATCTGGACCGGCATCGGCGCAAATCACTGCGCCGATGCCTGGCACATCCCGCCCGCTTTCCTTATCATAGCCCTTTCCCTCTTCCCTCCGCCGAGGCGCCCGTGCACTCGATGTTTGAAATGCTGTTAGCCGTGCTGGACCGCGCCGCGCTGATGCTGATCTGCCTGTTTTTTATGACCCGCACGCGCCATTTCCGGCAGCTGCTGCAAAAAGACGAGCATTCACGCCAGGAACTGATCGCCGTGACCGCCATCTTTGCGCTATTTGCCCTGTTTGGTACCTGGAGCGGCATCAACGTTGATGGCTCGCTGGTGAACGTCCGCACCATCGCGATTATGTCCGGCGGCATTCTGTTTGGGCCCTGGGTCGGGATCGTTACCGGCGTGATTGCCGGTCTGCACCGTTTCCTGATCGATGTTCATGGCGTGACCTCGGTGCCCTGCCTGATCACCAGCATCATCGCCGGCGTGGTTTCCGGCTATATCAACCTGAAAGTGGTGAAAGAGAAGCGCTGGAGCGTGGGCATTCTCGGCGGCATGCTGTGTGAATCCCTGACCATGATCCTGATTGTCGTCTGGTCGCAGCCCACCACCCTGGGCGTTGAAATCGTCTCGGAAATCGCGGTACCGATGATCCTCGGTGCGGTGAGCATCGGCCTGATTGTGCTGCTGATCCAGAGCGTTGAGGGCGAAAAAGAGGCCATTGCTGCCAGGCAGGCCAAGCTGGCGCTGGAGATTGCCAACAAAACCCTGCCGCTGTTCCGGCATGTCAACAGCCAGTCGCTGCGTCAGGTGTGCGACATTATCCGCAATGATATCAATGCCGATGCGGTCGCCATCACCAACAAAAACCAGATCCTCGCCTATGTCGGCGTTGGCGAAGCGAATTACCACAACGGTGATGACGCGATCAGCCCGACCACCGCCCGTTCGATCGCCAATGGCGAGATCATTATCAAGAACAACGACGAGGCGCACCGCACGCCGGAAATTCACTCGATGATTGTGATCCCGCTGTGGGAAAAAGGGGAAGTCACCGGCACGCTGAAAATTTACTATCGCCATGCGCACCGCATCACCTGGTCGCTGAAAGAGATGGCGGTAGGCCTGTCGCAAATCATCTCCACCCAGCTGGAAGTGTCCCGCGCCGAGCAGTTGCGGGAGATGGCGAACAAAGCCGAACTGCGCGCGCTGCAAAGCAAAATCAACCCGCATTTCCTGTTCAATGCGCTGAATGCCATCTCCTCCTCAATCCGCATGAATCCGGATACCGCGCGGCAGCTGATCACCAATCTGGCGCGCTACCTGCGCTACAACCTTGAGCTGAACGATGATGAGATCATCGACATCAAGAAAGAGCTGTATCAGGTTAAGGATTATATCGCCATTGAACAGGCGCGTTTTGGCGACAAGCTGACGGTAATCTACGACATTGATGAAGACGTCAACTGCGCGCTGCCCAGCCTGCTGCTTCAGCCGTTGGTTGAGAACGCCATCGTGCATGGCATCCATCCCTGCCGGGGAAAAGGCGTGGTGACCATCAGCCTGAAAGACCAGGGCGACCGGATCCGCATCGCCGTGCGCGATACCGGCAATGGCATTAGCGAAGAAGTGATGGCGCGGGTAGAAAGTAATGAGATGCCCGGCAATAAAATCGGCCTGCTCAACGTTCATCACCGCGTAAAGCTGCTTTACGGCGAAGGTCTGCATATTCACCGGCGCAATCCGGGCACCGAAATCGCCTTTTATATCAGTAAAAACGGCACGGCTCTGCCGGCCAGTGAAAGCGTCTCTTTACGGGCGTAATGCTCTGCTAACTCCGGGAAAATGATGTGAAAGCGATAATTGTTGAAGATGAGTTTCTGGCCCAGCAGGAGCTGAGCTGGCTAATCAGACAACACAGCCAGTTGACCCTTGAGGCCACGTTTGACGATGGTCTGGACGTGCTGAAATATCTGCAAAGCCACCAGGTTGACGTGATTTTCCTCGACATCAACATCCCGTCACTGGACGGCGTGCTGCTGGCGCAGAACATCAGCAAGTTCGCGCAAAAGCCGCTGATCGTCTTTATCACCGCCTGTAAGGAACATGCGGTGGATGCCTTTGAGCTGGAAGCGTTCGATTACATCCTCAAGCCCTATCATGAGATGCGCATTATCACCATGCTGCGCAAGGTCGAAAATACTCTGCAGCAGGCCGCGCACCAGAGCAATCCGGAAGCCGTCCGCAGTTCGGTACATACCATTAACCTGGTCAAGGATGAGCGGATTATCGTCACCGATATCAACGACATTTATTATGCCGAAGCCCATGAAAAGATGACCTTTGTCTACACCCGGCGGGAAGAGTATGTGATGTCGATGAATATCACCGAATTCTGTAGCAGGCTGCCGGAAGAGGCCTTTTTCCGCTGCCATCGATCGTATTGCATCAATCTCAGCAAGATCCGCGAAATCGAACCCTGGTTTAATAACACCTACATGTTGAAACTGCGGGATCTGGAATTTCAGGTGCCGGTCAGCCGCAGCAAAGTAAAAGAGTTTCGCCAGCTGATGCGGTTATAGAGGAAGGAAGCAAGATCAGGGCCGGGAACCGGCCCTGTTACAACAGTTACAGCACGCTACCCAGCGTCTGACGCAGGTGCGCACCGGCACCCAGCAAGCCTGGCTGATCGTGAGTGATCAGGAATACCGGAATATTCTGCACATAATCCTTAAAGCGGCCTTTGTCTTCAAACGCAGCACGGAAGCCGGACGACTTAAAGAATTCCAGGAAGCGAGGCACGATACCGCCGGCGATATACACCCCGCCAAAGGTACCGAGGTTCAGCGCCAGGTTGCCACCAAAGCGACCCATGATCACGCAGAACATCGCCAGTGCACGGCGGCAATCGGTGCAGCTGTCATCCAGCGCACGTTGCGACACGTCTTTCGGCTTCAGGTTTTCCGGCACCCGGTCATCTGATTTAACAATCGCCCGATACAGATTCACCAGGCCAGCACCAGACAGCACGCGCTCGGCAGAGACGTGCCCCAGTTCCGCACGTAGCACTTCCAGGATCAGGTCTTCTTCTTCACTGTTAGCAGCGAAATCGACGTGACCGCCCTCGCCCGGCAGACTGACCCAGCGCTTATCAACGTGAACCAGGTGAGCAACGCCCAGACCGGTTCCTGCGCCATAGACCGCAACCGGCTTGTCGTTGACCGCTTTGCCGCCACCGAACTGCATTACATCGTCTGCGGACAGCATCGGGATGGCCATTGAGACGGCGGTAAAGTCGTTGATGATTTCCAGGTGCTCAAAGCCGAGGTTGGCTTTCATTTTGCTGGTGGAGAATGCCCAGTCATGGTTGGTCATCTCGACCCAGTCGTCAGTGATTGGACAGGCAATAGCGATACAGCCGTCGGTAATCTCCTGCTTCTGTTCGTCAAGATAGAAGCGGATCACAGCTTCAAGGCTGTCGTAGTCTGCTGTGGAGAAAGTTTTGGCTTGTGAAAGGGCACCGTTTTCTACTTCACACAGTGCCAGGCGGGCATTCGTGCCGCCAACATCACCTACCAAAGCATACTTAGTCATTATTGTTTTGCTCCGCTTACGTCATTTAAACACACTATAAATTTCCCCCACTCAAACAACAACGCCTCCCCGGTCGAAACAGGCACGCGAGGCACGTTAATCGACTACCTTACCTGCCCGCGGCGTCCTTGCCCACGGGCATCAATCTGAATTCTGTAACATTATGCAGAATTTCGTTTATTTAGCGCTTCACATACCGCCTGTAACAGGGGCGGCACGTCCAGTTGGGGCAGTACCACCTCCACCAGCGACAGGCGATCGCTTTGCGCGATAACCTTCATCACTTCAACCAGTTGCACCGTTTGCTCCACCCGCCAACTCTGCGCGGCGCAGTTCAGGCTCAGCGCCTGCGGCAGCTGCGTCCAGTTCCAGGCGGCAATATCATTGTAGCGTTGATGTTCGCCATGGATCGCCCGCTCGACAGTATATCCTGCATTATTCAGGATAAAGATGACGGGTTTCATACCATCCCGCAGCATCGACCCTAATTCCTGGATGGTCAGCTGAGCAGATCCATCGCCGCTAAGCAGCACCACCCGACGATCGGGACAGGCAACCTGCGCGCCATAAGCGGCGGGTAACGTATAGCCAATCGATCCCCACAGCGGCTGACTGATAAAGGTCACGTCTTCAGGCAGCCTTAACGCCGCTGCGCCAAAAGCCGAGGTGCCCTGGTCGGCCAGCACAATATCACCAGGCTTAAGAAAATGCTGCATTGCCTGCCAGAAACTGTCCTGAGTGAGCGCGTCTGACGGCACATCATTAAGCGGCGGAGGCGAAACCTCGGGTTCAGGCCATTGCGCGGCATAACGTTTAACCAGCGGCTGCAGCGCGGTTAATGCGGCGCTCATCGGGAGCGGGGTAAAGGTCTTGTCTCCAATGCGGCTGGATGAAAGGCCGATATCGAGTGTTTTCGCGCTGTCGATATTTTGTGTGAATCCGGCGGTGATGGTGTCGGTATAAAGTACGCCCACGGTAATCAGCACGTCGGCCTGCTCAATAATCTGTTGGGTGTGACCGGCACTGGCCGCACCAGCATAGGTTCCTGCAAAGCCTTTGAGCTGCTCGGGGAGCACGCTTTTACCCATCAATAAGGTGGCAAACGGCATCGGCGCATCGGTTAACAACTGTTTAAGTTTGCCCTGCTGCTTCGCCCGATCGGCGAGGAAGTCCGCCAGCATGGCGACGTTTTTGGCTCCCGCCAACAGTTGGTCTGCCGCATCGGCAAAGCCGGCGACGGCCGCCGCATCGCAGGGCAGTTCTGTCGCCATTGACGTGGTGGCCGGGATGATTTTTGCCACCGCCACATCGGTTGCTAAGTAAAGGTAGACCGGACGCCGTTCACGTAACGCGACAGTCAGCAGGCGGTCGATCTCCTCGACGGCATTCTCCGGCGTTAATATGGCCTGGGCGACCGTCACCTCCTGCGACATACGCATAAAGTGTCGATAGTCACCGTCGCCCAGCGTGTGGTGCAGCAGCAGACCTTCGCGGGCGGCGGCCGTTACAGGCGCGCCGACAATATGAATGACCGGCAGGTATTCGGCATAGCTCCCTGCCACGCCGTTTAACGCACTCAGCTCACCGACGCCGAAGGTGGTCAGTAACGCGGCCGCGCCATGACAGCGCGCATAACCATCGGCCGCGTAGGCCGCATTCAACTCATTGGCGCAGCCGACCCAGCCAATCTCGCTGCTGGTAATGACAGAATCGAGAAACTGCAAATTGTAGTCACCCGGCACGCCGAACAGATGCCCAATCCCGGCTTCCCGCAAGCGTGACAGCAGGTACTCCCCAACGGTAAGACTTTGCATAGCGCTTTCTCCACAGTTGTCCTCAGCAAAGTATTAGCGATATTTTTCAATGCGCAGCACAGCGCCAGGCTGCCGCAGTGGCAAGCTGTCGTTACGCCTCGGAATTATCCTCAAGTTGCGATCTACCGCGCGAACCGGTTCGGTGTAACCGTATACACTGCTATGCTTTCCCGGAAACCGACCTCTACTGAACAGGATTTATTCATGGTTTATCAGGCAGATGCAGAACGTTATCAGAAAATGACCTATCACCGCAGCGGACGGAGTGGCCTAAAGCTACCGGCAATTTCGTTAGGTTTATGGCATAACTTTGGCGACAGCACCCGCGTGGATAACAGCCGTCAGCTGCTGCGCCATGCGTTTGATAACGGTATCACTCATTTCGATCTGGCTAACAATTACGGTCCACCACCGGGTTCAGCTGAAGAAAACTTTGGCCGCATCCTGCGGGAAGACTTTGCGCCTTACCGTGATGAGCTGATCATTTCGTCCAAAGCGGGTTACACCATGTGGGACGGCCCTTATGGTGACTGGGGTTCGCGCAAATATCTGATTGCCAGCCTGAACCAGAGCCTGAAGCGGATGGGACTCGATTACGTCGATATCTTCTATCACCACCGCCCGGATCCTGAAACGCCGCTGGAAGAAACGATGGGCGCACTGGACCACATTGTGCGTCAGGGCAAGGCGCTGTATATCGCGCTGTCCAACTATCCGGCTGAACTGGCGGCAGAAGCCATTGGCATCCTCAAGCAGCTCGGCACGCCATGCCTGATCCACCAGCCGAAATACTCGATGTTTGAGCGTGCGCCGGATAACGGTCTGCTGGACGTGTTGATAAAAGAAGGCGTCGGCAGCATCGCCTTCTCCCCGCTGGCAGGCGGCGTGTTGACCGACCGCTACCTGAACGGTATCCCGGAAGACTCGCGCGCGGCCAGCGGCAGCCAGTTCCTCAGCGGCGACCAGCTAACCCCGGAGAAAATGGAAAAGGTGCGTCAGCTGAATGCGATGGCGCAGGAGCGTGGGCAGAAACTGTCTCAGATGGCGCTGGCTTGGGTACTGCGGGAAAACCGCGTGACCTCGGTGCTGATTGGTGCCAGTAAAACCAGCCAGATTGATGATGCGGTTGGCATGCTGCAGAAGCGTGATTTCAGCCAGGCTGAACTGCAAAAAATCAGCAGCATCCTCGGCTAAACCCGTCCCGCCGCGCCCTGCGGCGGGATCTCTCCAGATAAATCTCAAATCCCCCCGGCAGGCAGTTTTTCGGAATCTCCCAGGCGAAACGGCAGCAAACTCTTTATAATCTTGGCTGCACAGCGGAGCAGGTGAGCCGTTGATAAGGAGATCCAATGAAACGTTTATTACTTGTTGCCACCTTAGTGGCAAGTTTATCCCCGTTGGCAATGCACACAGCGCAGGCTGACAACGCAAATATCACCTTAGCTCCTGGCGTCTCGTTACATATTGGTGACCGCGATCCGCGCGGTAATTACTGGGACGGCGGCCGCTGGCGCGATGGGCACTACTGGCGCAGCAACTACCGTTATGATGAAGGCCGCTGGTGGCGACACGAGCAGTGGCGCAGGCATGAAGAGATGCGCCGCCGTCACGAATGGGAGCGGGAACGCAGATGGCACGATCGCGAACGTCATCGCGAATACCGTCATCATGAAAGAGAGCGCCATCACGACCACGATCATCGCCATTAAGCGATCAAAAAAGCCGGCCTGCTCAGGTCGGCTTTTTTATCGCCTGCACAGTAATGAAGTCGGCTTACAACCCCATGGCCATCGCCACCAGCAGATACAGATTCAGCGCTACCACCACCAGCACAATCACCTTGCCTGCCAGCTGCATCGGGCGCGAGTTTACCATATCGCCCATCAGCTCGCGGTTGCCGGTAAAGGTCAGCAGCGGGATTAACGCCAGCGCGATACCGAAGCTCAGCAGCACCTGGCTCATCACCAGGATACGTGTCGGCTCCCATCCGGCAAGGATCACGATAAAGGAAGGCAGCATGGTCACCACGCGGCGTACCAGAATCGGAATGTGAATATGGACGAAGCCCTGCATCACCACCTGACCGGCCATAGTGCCCACCACGGTGGAAGAGAGTCCGGCCGCCAGCAGGCTCAGACCAAACACCAGAGCCGCTGCGCGACCCAGCAATGGGTCCAGCGTCAGGTAAGCCTGATCCAGATCGGCAATGCCGGTATGACCGCTAAAGTGGAACGCCGCCGCCGCCGTGGCCATCATCGCCAGATTAACGAAGCCAGCAATGGTCATCGCAATCGCTACATCCAGCTTGGTTGACGAGTAGCGTTGTTCACGCGAGCCGCCGTCGGGATTTTGCGTTAACGAGGAGTGCAGGTAGATCACGTGCGGCATAATTGTCGCGCCCAGCACGCCCGCCGCCAGTAACACCGCATCGGCGGTTGGCAGCGAAGGCACGGCCAGCCCCTGCATCAAATCGGTAATTTTTGGCTGTGAGAAGAACAGTTCAATGACGTAGGCCGCCGCGACAAACAGCAGCAGGCCACCAATCACCAGTTCCAGCGGCTTTTTACCGTGGCTTTGCAGCATCAGGATTAGGAAGGTGACCACGCCGGTGAGCACCGCGCCCTGCAGCAGGCTGACGCCGAAAATCAGCTTAAAGCCAATCGCCGCCCCGATAAATTCCGCCAGGTCGGTGGCCATAGCAATGATCTCGGCCTGAACCCAGTAAAACCAGACCGCCGGACGCGGAAACCGATCGCGGATATGTTCAGCGAGGTTTTTCCCGGTGGCGATGCCGAGTTTGGCAGACATCAGCTGGATCACCATCGCCATAATGTTGGCCCACACCACCACCCACAGCAGCGTGTAGCCATAAGAGGCGCCGGCCTGAATATTGGTGGCAAAATTGCCGGGATCGATATAACCGATAGCCGCGATAAACGCAGGGCCCATCAACGCAAATTTGATTTTGCGCGATCCGCGAACCGTTTGTTCTACTGTGCGGCCTTCAAACATAGTTATTCCCCTAAACACCTGAAGAGATCATTGTCTTTTAAATGATAATGATTATCAAGCGCATTTGAATGGGTTTTGCATATCGCTCTGATAGCCAGTACTAAGAAATATAGCAAAGGCTATACCTTGATTTCAAACTACTCCATAGCTAAAAAATGAGCAATCACTTTTCGTGCGCCGGTAAAAGCTTAACCTTCCGATGCGTGGGGTGTTTTTTTAAACAGTATCAGGATGTGATCAATCAGGGGATTCTGTCGGGAAGGGTGATAGGTAATTGTTATATTGTGTTCTAGATCTCGTTTTTCAGTTTCTTGTTACATAGAATGTGCAGCGAAATATAACATCCTTCAAAAATGGAGCACACATGTCAGGCATTTTTCATTTTGCTTTGGCGCTGGTGATGGTAGCCGTGCTGGCCTTACTGGTTAGCACCGATCGGAAAAACATCCGCGTACGTTTTATTATACAGCTTCTGGTTATCGAAGTGCTGCTTGCGTGGTTCTTCCTTAACTCTGAAGTGGGTCTTGGCTTCGTTAAAGGGTTTGCGGGTCTGTTCGACAAATTGCTGAGCTATGCAGCACAAGGGACTAATTTCGTTTTCGGCAACATGAGTGATAAAGGCCTGGCATTCTTCTGGCTCAATGTTCTTTGCCCTATCGTGTTTATATCTGCGCTGATCGGGATTTTGCAGCACTTCCGTATCCTGCCGATTGTGATTCGCGCCATCGGTACCGTGCTGTCAAAAATCAACGGCATGGGCAAGCTGGAATCTTTTAACGCCGTGAGCTCGCTGATTTTAGGTCAGTCAGAGAACTTCATTGCCTACAAAGATATCCTTGGAAAAATGTCTCAGCGCCGCATGTACACCATGGCGGCAACGGCGATGTCTACCGTATCAATGTCAATTGTGGGCGCGTACATGACCATGATTGATCCGAAATACGTGGTGGCCGCGCTGGTACTGAACATGTTCAGCACCTTTATTGTGCTGTCGATCATCAACCCGTACAGCGTCGACAGCGAAGAAGAATTGACGCTGGGCGATCTGCACAAAGGGCAGAGCTTCTTTGAGATGCTGGGTGAATACATCCTGGCCGGTTTCAAAGTGGCGGTGATCGTCGCGGCGATGCTGATTGGCTTTATTGCGCTTATTTCAGCGATTAATGCCCTGTTCGATTTTGTCTTCGGCATCAGCTTCCAGGGGGTGCTGGGTTACGTCTTCTACCCGTTTGCCTGGGTTATGGGCGTGCCAGCAGGTGAAGCGCTGAAAGTGGGCAGCATCATGGCAACCAAACTGGTTTCTAACGAGTTTGTGGCGATGATGGATCTGCAGAAAGTGGCGGCTGAACTGTCACCACGCGGCGTCGGCATCCTCTCCGTGTTCCTGGTCTCTTTTGCGAACTTCTCGTCTATCGGGATTGTGGCAGGCGCGATCAAAGGCCTGCACGAAGAGCAAGGTAACGTGGTTTCCCGCTTCGGCCTGAAACTGCTGTACGGATCAACGCTGGTGAGCGTGCTGTCTGCTTCCATTGCAGGATTAGTGCTGGCCTGGTAACACGCCAGAACGAAAAAAGGCGAACCTGTGATGGGTTCGCCTTTTTTTTCACTCGCCGTTCAGCGAGGCGTGACCAGCGGTAAATCCAGATGGTCGCGCAATGTGGTTCCCTGATAGCCCTGCCTGAAGGCACCGCGCTTTTGCAGTTCCGGGATGACCCGTTTAGCAAAGTTATTCAACGAGGCCGGCATATCGGCGGGCATCAGCACGAAACCGTCGCAGGCTTTGGCCTCTACCCAGGCAATCATCTCGCTGGCAATCTGTTCTGCCGTGCCGGCAATCACCTTAAATGAGGCGCTGGCCGCATAGGCTTTCGCCACTTCGGCCAGCGTTTTCCCCTCTTTCCTCGCCTGTGAAATCACGTACTCAAAGCGCCCTTTGCTGCCGCTGATTTTGTCGAAGATATCCGGAAATATGTCGTTTTCATCGTGCTGCGACAGATCGTAATTCATGCTGGCAGACATAAAGCTTAGCCCGGCTAACGGATTGACCAGTTCATCCAGCTGACGGCGCTTCTCTTCCGCCTCCTGCTGCGTTGCGCCCACAATCGGCATCAGTCCAGGCAGCACTTTACAGGCTTGCGGTGGACGACCAAAGGCGGCCATCTCCTGCTTAAACTGCTGATAAAATTGCTGCGCGCGCGCCATGTCGGGTTGAACGGTGAAAATCACCTCTGCCACCCGGGCGGCGACCTTCTTAAAATCCTCCGAGACGCCCGCCAGGATCTGCACCGGCCTGCCCTGCGGCGATGCGGCCACGGTCAGCGGCCCTTTGATATGGAAATGCTCGCCGTGAAAATCGGTATAGCTGACCTTTTCCGGATCCATATAAACGCCGCTTTCCTGGTCGGCCACCAGCGCTCCAGGCTGCCAGCTGGCAAGCAGTTGATGCACCGCATCGATAAACTCTCCCGCACGCTGATAACGCGCCTGGTGGCCTAAATGCTGCTGGCGGCTGAAATTGCGTGCTTCGCCATCATTGGTCGAGGTCACGGCGTTCCAGCCCATTCTGCCGGCGCTAAAATGATCGAGGGTGGCAATGGTGCGGGCGGTATGGAAAGGCTCGCCGTAGGTGGTCGATACGGTAGCGCCTAAGCCAATGCGATCGGTAAACAGACTCAATGCGGTCAGCAGCGCCATCGGCTCCGGGCGGGCATATCCCGGACGCGACTGAACGGTGCTGGCGATGTCGTTACCGTAAATATCATCGATCGACAGTTTGTCGGCGATAAATGCGAAATCAAATCCGGCCTGCTCCGCTTTTTTCACCAGCGTCAGCCAGGTCTCCAACTGCATCGGATCGTTATTTTGCGCCTCAGGATGCCGCCAGCCTCCGGCATGCAACCCGGTGTCGCTGAGATAAAGCGCCAGATGCATGCTATTTCCCCTGCGAAAGGCTGAGGTCAATAAAGGAAGCCGCCTTTAGCGGTGCCGGGATCAGGCCATTTTTCACGTAGAAATCGGCGGTATTCTGCTGCACCGCAACCACGTCCTGACTGTTGGTGTCGACGGAGTTCACTTCGCGCTTCACCTTTGCCAGCGCCACGTCCTGCGGGATCCTTAACAGCTTGCTGATGGAGGCCGCATAGGCGTCAGGATGCTGGATCCCCCAGGCGCGGGCGCGGCTCAACCGCTGCGTGAAGTCGGCCAGTTCGGCCTTCTTGCTGGCAATGGCGGCGTTGCTGGCCACCAGATAGTTGAGGGCCGGATAGTCTTTACCGTCCGCCAGGATCTGTGCGCCTGACTGATGCGTGGCAAATGACACGTAAGGTTCCCAGGTGGAAACCGCATCGACGCCGCCCTGATCCAGCACCAGCGTCGCTTCTGCTGGCGTGGTAAAGACAAAGCTGACCTGCTTAGGATCGACACCGGCTTTTTGCAGCGCCTGCAAAGCCAGGTTGTGCCCGGATGAACCTTTGACCGTCGCAATGCGTTTGCCAATCAGATCCTTCACGCTGTGAATCGGGCTCCCCTTTTTGACGATAATGGCGTTGCCGGCATAGCGCGTCGCCAGGATCCCTTTGGCATCGAGCCCAGCCGCCACGGCGAAGGTTAAGGGTGCATCTCCCACCGAACCGGCATCTATTGAACCTGCACGCATCGCTTCCAGCAACGGTGCGGCGTTAGCAAATTCATGCCAGTCCAGCGTATAAGGCGTGTTGTTTAACTCGCCGGAGGCTTCAAGGATCGCCCGCGCATTGCCCCGCTGGTCGCCAACGGAAAGCGTATTCGCAGCCAACACGGGCGCCGTGACCGCCGCGAGAAGTACAGCAAGTGCAGAAAGAGAAAGGGGTTTCATCTGGTGTCTCAATAAGGAGAAAACCCGAGACTAACACCGGCTTTTTTAGAACCTAAATGCATTTGTTGTGCATAATTTATGCAAAATGAACATAACGAGAGGCTCGCTCACCGTCGGTTGCCTGCGACTGAGCAATAGCTGTATTTGCGCAAAGCTTCGCAGATTAATGAATTTCACACTCCTGCCCATCAACTATACGGTTTTCTCTCTGCCGGCGTTTACCGGCCCTCACCTGGAGAGAACCTGATGAGCATTCAATTCCTCGGTATGATTGGCCATCGCCTGGCGTCCGAAATCATTCCTGCCAGCGGTCCGCTATTTAATAAACAGTACATTGCAGACTTTGCCCGTGCTCATGAGCAGGCCGGTTTCGATCGAGTGTTGGTCGGCTACTGGTCCGATCAACCCGATGGTTTTCTGGTCACTGCGCATGCCGCAGCCAACACCTCAACGTTAAAATTCCTGCTGGCCCACCGTCCGGGCTTTGTCTCGCCGACGCTGGCAGCCCGTAAACTCGCCACCCTCGATCAACTCACCGATGGCCGCCTGGCGGTGCATATCATCAGCGGCGGCAGCGATGTTGAACAACGCCGTGATGGCGATTTCCTTAACAAGACCCAGCGCTATGAGCGCACCGATGATTTCCTCAGCGTATTAAGGCAGAGCCTCACTTCCGACACGCCATACGATCACCAGGGCGAGCATTATCAGGTTGAGCAGGCGTTTTCGGCGGTTAAGCCACAGCAAAGCGCGCTGCCGATCTATTTCGGCGGCTCCTCGCCTGAAGCCATCAAAGTGGCAGGTCGTCATGCGGACGTGTTCGCCCTTTGGGGTGAACCGCTGGCCGGTGCCGCAGAAACCGTGCGGACGGTGCGTGCAGAAGCCGCCAGACAGGGCCGCCAGATTGGTTTCAATATCTCCTTCCGCCCGATTATTGCCGCCACGGAGAAAGAAGCCTGGGAAAAAGCCGAGCATATTCGCGACGTCGCCCGCAAAAAGCTGATTGAATCCGGCCATGATTTTGGCTTACCGAAGCCGCAAAGCGTTGGCGCGGCCCGCCTGATGGCCGCCGCCAATGAAGGGGAGCGCCTCGACAAATCCCTGTGGACCGGCATCGCTAAACTGGTTGGCGGCGGTTACAACTCCACCTCACTGGTCGGTACGCCAGACCAGGTCTCCGACGCGCTGCTGAAGTATTACGACCTCGGCATTGAAAGCGTGCTGATCCGCGGCTTCGATCCGTTGAACGATGCGCTGGATTACGGCCGTGAACTGATCCCGCTGACCAGAGAGAAAGTCGCAGCCCGCAAAGTGGCAAGGAGTGCCTGATGCGTTTTCCTTTTTTACTGGCAATCGTACTCTCGTCGCTCGCCACCTCAGCGCTGGCAGAGAAAGTCACCCTGCGGCTGGGCGATGTGAAAGGCGATCGCTTTATTTCGCTGCGCGAGTCCGGGCAGTTAATAGACCTGCCTTATGATTTGAAGCTCACCTCTTTCGATTCCGGCGCACCGGTGCAGGAAGCGCTGAACGCGGGCGCGTTGGACGTGGGCTTCACCGGCGATCTGCCGTTCTTATTTGTTTATGCCGCCGGCGCACCGGTAAAAGCGGTGGGTGCCTGGCAAAACAACCCTGACAGCATTGCCTTACTTACCCGCCCGGATTCGGGCATCCACAGCCTGAGCGATCTGAAGGGTAAGCAAATTGCCGTCAACCGGGGTGGCTGGGGCCACTATCTGCTGCTCGGTTTGCTGGACAGAGCCGGTCTGAAATCCTCTGACGTCACGCTACGCTTCCTTGGGCCGGTTGATGGACGCGCCGCGCTGGCCAGTCATTCTGTCGATGCCTGGGCCACCTGGGAACCTTACGTCTCTTCCGCTGTGGTGGTCGATCAGGATGTGTTAGTGCCACAGGGCGGCGGCAAAGGGATCCTGTCCGGTTACTCCTATGCCTTAGCCCGTGAAGAAGCGCTGAAAGATCCGGGCAAACGCAAGGCGATAGCCGACCTGCAAGCACGGCTGGCAAAAGCGCAAATCTGGGCGCAGCAGCATCCTGAGGCCTTCGCTAAGGCACTGTCGACCTCACTGGGCATGCCGGAAAACATTACCCAACGCTGGATTGCCAGTGCGCAGATCCGCCCGGTGGAATTCACGCCGAAGCTGGCGGATTCCCTGCAGCAATCCGCCGATTTTTTCTATAAAAATCATCTACTGCCGAAGTCGATTGATGTCCATCAGGCCTTCGATTACAGCCTCTCCAGCCAATCCAATCAGCTGGCCTTAAGCCAGGGGGCAAAACATGAGTGAGTTGAACAACGCTCGCCTGCGCGAGTTTGTCGGTAGCCTGGCCACGCTGGTGGATGAACAGCCGCAGGAAGCCGATCTGCTTCATCGCGGCAGCCAACTGCTGCATCAGCTGATCGCCCATGATGACTGGCTTCCCGAGGCGTTTGCCCAGCCGAATCCGGCCCGTTATCAGCAGTATTTGCTGCATGCCGATGCCCGCCAGCGGTTTTCCGTGGTCAGCTTTGTCTGGGGCGCCGGGCAATCAACGCCGGTGCATGACCATCGCGTCTGGGGATTGATTGGTATGCTGCGCGGCGCGGAAATTTCACAGAATTTCATCCGCGATGCGCGCGGTTTATTGCCGCACGGCGACCCGGTGCGCCTGGAACCCGGCACGGTTGAAGCGGTCTCGCCGCAGGTCGGCGATATTCACCGGGTCAGCAACGCCTTCAGCGATCGCACCTCCATCAGTATTCATATTTATGGCGGCAATATCGGTGCCGTTCAGCGCGCGGTTTACAGCGAAACCGGCGAAGAAAAACCGTTTATTTCCGGCTATAACAACGCGTATTTACCTAATATTTGGGATCTTTCACATGGCTGATCATCTACTCCATACCCGTAGTTTTCACGACATCCGCCAGGCGCTGCTTCAGCAGCAGGAGCTGGCGTTAATTGACCTGCGGGAAGAAGCGCAGTATGCCGAAGGCCATCCGCTGTTTGCGGTAAACATTCCGCTGTCAAAGCTGGAACTGGAAATCCTTAACCGGGTGCCGCGCTTTGCCACGCCGATTACCGTCTATGACAACGGCGAAGGGCTGGTGGCGCTGGCCATTGAGCGCCTGAAAGACTTTGGCTATGCCAATGTCGCCCTGCTGGAAGGCGACCTGCAAGGCTGGAAGGACGCAGGCGGTGAACTGTTTATCGATGTTAACTCACCAAGCAAAGCCTTTGGTGAGCTGGTCGAGAGTCGGGTGCACACTCCGTCGCTGCCCGCGGAAGACGTTCAGGCGTTATTAAACAGCGGTGAACCGGTGGTGGTGCTGGACAGCCGTCGATTCGATGAATACCAGACCATGAGCATTCCCGGCAGCATCAGCGTGCCGGGTGCAGAACTGGTGCTACGGGTGCAGGATTTGGTTCCTTCGCCAACCACAAAGGTTGTCGTTAACTGCGCAGGCAGAACCCGCAGCATTATCGGCACGCAGTCGCTGGTGAATGCAGGGATTACCAACCCGGTATTTGCGCTGCGAAATGGCACCATCGGCTGGACGCTGGCCGGACAACAGCTGGAGCATGGCCAGAGCCGACGCTTTGGTGAAAGCAGCGAGACAGCCAAAAGCCAGGCCGCGCAACGCGCCCGCCATGTCGCTGACCAGGCAGGCGTCAAGCGTCTGACGCGGGCGCAGCTGCAGCAATGGCAGCAGGATCACACCCGGACGCTGTATTTGTTTGATGTCCGCGATCCTGAAGAATATGCCGCCGGTCATTTGCCCGGTTCACGATCGGTGCCGGGCGGTCAGCTGGTACAGGAGACGGATCACACCGCCAGCGTGCGCGGCGCACGCATCGTGCTGGTTGATAACGACGGTGCACGCGCCAATATGAGTGCGTCCTGGCTGGCGCAGCTGGGCTGGGATGTGTCGGTACTGGATGGATTGGTTGAGCACGATTTCAGTGAGCAAGGCCATTGGGTGGCGAAAGTCCCTGCTCTGCCAGAACAGGAAGAGGTTTCACCCGCCGTGCTGGCGGACTGGCTGAATACGCCCGGTACCCAGGTATTGGACTTCACCACCAGCGCTAACTATGTTGCCAGCCATATTCCGGGCGCAGCATGGCTGCAGCGCGGTTTACTTACGCAGAAAGGCCTGCAGGCACTGCCCGCCGCCGATCGGTATGTGGTGACCTGTGGCAGCAGTTTGCTGGCACGCTATGCCGTGGAAGAGTTACAGCAGCTTAGCGGCAAGCCGGTCAGCGTGCTGACGGGCGGCAATGCGGCGTGGAGAGCGGCAGGTTTACCCGTAGAACAGGGTGAAACGCGGCTGTTACAGCCAAGAAGCGATCGCTATCGTCGCCCGTATGAAGGCACGGATAATTCCGCCGAGGCGATGCAGGCGTATTTAGACTGGGAGTTTGGGCTGATTGCGCAGTTAGATCGCGATGGAACGCACGGATTTAAGGTGCTTGAGCTGAAATAAAACGGATGCTGGGGGAGAGTGAAGCAAGAAAGGAATTGATTGGTGGAGATAAGCGGGATCGAACCGCTGACCTCTTGCATGCCATGCAAGCGCTCTCCCAGCTGAGCTATACCCCCACATCATTCAATCTGTTATCCGGTGCCACAAAATCTGCTGGTGAAGATTTGGTGGAGATAAGCGGGATCGAACCGCTGACCTCTTGCATGCCATGCAAGCGCTCTCCCAGCTGAGCTATACCCCCAAGCCGGATAACCTCGTCAGACAACCGGAGTCGTCTCAACGGCGGGGATAATATGAAACGGGGATGATGGTGTCAACGGCAAATTGCCAAACTCTGTCTAATCGCTGAAAAAGCCGCCAAGCCGCACCAATTACAGCTTGTTGAAGTACCGTTTATCCAGAGAGAACTGCCTATAACTGGCCAGTTGAAACGACAATATAGGGTAAAGAGTGCAATTTCATCCGGTTATTCCTGCCGACACAGTTTGACCGCGCCAATCTTGTAAACAACGCGTTAATTAGCGGTCTAATTGATCTTGTTTTTGTTAATTTCTCGTGCAAAACTGCCCGCGCTTTCGAAGGCCGGAGCCCTCTCAGCGCTGGATGCGCGCGTTTCCCGACGCGACGGAACCGGCCATTTCACCCTTAACTACACCAGAATCAGAGCTCCTATGTCCTTGCATTCACCTAAAGAAATCGCAGCGGTTGCTATTCAATCCGGCGTGGCGAAAAGCCATTCATCTGTTTCGACTTTATTGATCCTTGGCTTCCTGGCCGGTGCGTTTATTGCCCTTGGCTTCCTGCTGGATATCCACGTTATTAACTCCTTACCTGCAGACTGGGGCTCATTTGGCGGCCTGCTGGGCGCTGCGGTGTTCCCGGTGGGGATTATCATGACGGTTCTGGCCGGCGGTGAACTGCTGACCGGCAACATGATGACCATGCCCATTGCCTGGTTCGCGCGTCAGATCAGCGCTTACAGCGTGTTGCGTAACTGGTTCTGGGTCACCATCGCTAACTTTATTGGCAGCATCGCTATCGCCTGGTTCTTTGGTCATATGCTGGGCATGACCGAAGGCGACTACCTGAAGAAGACCGTTGCTATTGCCACCGCGAAAGTAAACGCTGACTTCACTCACGCCTTTATCTCTGGCGTCGGCTGTAACTGGCTGGTGTGCCTGGCGACCTGGCTGGCGTTTGCCAGTAAAGATGTGGTCGGCAAAATCTTTGGTATGTGGTTCCCGGTGATGGCCTTTGTGGCGATCGGCTTCCAGCACGTGGTGGCCAATATGTTCATCATTCCTGCGGCCATTTTTGCCGGTCAGTTAAGCTGGGCGGAATATCTGCCTAACTTTGCCGCCGTGTTCCTCGGTAATACCTTTGGCGGCGCGGTGTTCGTCGGCCTGGCCTATTATATGGCTTACCGTCCGCAGGCAGAATCAGCTAAAGCGCAGGGCTAGTCCCCTTTTCCCTCTGCCTGCGGGCAGGGGGAATTTCTTCTTTTCAATTGCGAACCGCCTCCCTTTTCAGCGCTTGCTGTTAGTTGTCCACGCAACAAAATCCTGTAATATGTTCGCGTTATCTCACGTCGCAAACAGGAATTGCATTATGAAAAAGGAATGGTTAACGCCAGAAGAGCTGGCCCGTGAAACAGGTTTCAGCCGTCAGACGATCAACAAATGGGTCAAGAAAGAGCAGTGGACAACCATGCCGAAAGCCGGTGTCCAGGGCGGTAAAGCACGGATGATCCAAATTGATGACCGCGTCAAATCGTATCTAAAATCCACGCGCCATGCGTCGGAACCCTCTGCCACTTACCGCGTTGCCCCCAACTCTCTACAATCTTTACTGATGACCTCATTGCAGCAAATGAATGCCGCCGAACAGGAAAGGCTTTACGCGTTGCTGTTACGCGAAGGCGTACAAGGTTTACTGAGCCGCCTCGACATCAGTGACGCTCAGGCATAAAAAAACCGGCCAGTTGGCCGGTTTTTATTTATTTGCAGATATCAGCTGAGATTACTGCTGAGCTTCGCGTTCTGCGATAAAGCTTAACGCCTGATTGATACGCGCCACTGCGCGCGTTTTGCCGATAGCGTGAACGGTGACATCCAGCGCAGGAGACTGCCCGGCACCCGTTACCGCCACACGAAGCGGCATGCCGACTTTGCCCATACCCACTTCCAGCTCATCAGCCGTGGCCTGAATGGCCTGGTGAACGTTTTCTGCCGTCCAGTCAGTTAATGCAGCCAGCTTGTCACGCACGACTTCCAGAGGCTGGCGAGCGACCGGACGCAGGTGTTTTTTCGCTGCATCCGCATCAAACTCCGCGAAGTCCTCATAGAAGTAACGGCATGACGCTGCCATCTCTTTTAGCGTCTTGCAGCGCTCACCCAGCAGTTTGACCAGCTGAGCCAGCTCTGGGCCGGTACGCGTATCAATATTTTCCTGCTCGATGTGCCATTGCAGATGCGTCGCCACATATTCAGGCGCCAGGGTATTGATGTAATGATGGTTCAGCCACTGCAGCTTTTCGGTGTTGAAGGCGCTGGCAGATTTGCTGACCGCGTCCAGCTCGAACAGCTCTTTCATCTCAGCAATGGAGAAGATTTCCTGATCGCCATGGGACCAGCCCAGACGCACCAGGTAGTTCAGCAGCGCTTCTGGCAGATAGCCATCATCGCGGTACTGCATTACGCCCACGGCACCGTGACGTTTGGACAGTTTTTTCCCGTCGTCGCCGAGGATCATCGACACGTGTGCATAAACCGGCACCTGCGCACCGATCGCTTTCAGGATGTTGATCTGACGCGGGGTGTTGTTGATATGGTCTTCGCCGCGTATCACGTGGGTAATTTCCATATCCCAGTCATCAATCACCACGCAGAAGTTATAGGTCGGTGCGCCGTCAGTACGACGGATGATCAGATCGTCCAGCTCCTGGTTGCTGAATTCGATCGGGCCACGGATCTGGTCATCAAAGATCACCGATCCTTCCTGCGGGTTACGGAAACGCACCACGCACGGCTCATCATCGGCATGATGTTCGTGGCTGTCGCGGCAGTGGCCGTCATAACGCGGCTTTTCATGATTCTCCATCTGCTTTTCGCGCAGCGCGTCGAGACGCTCTCTGGAGCAGTAGCATTTATAGGCTGTGCCGGCGTCGACCATCTGATCAATCACCGCGTTATAGCGGTCAAAACGTTTGGTCTGGTAATACGGGCCCTCGTCCCAGTCGAGGTTCAGCCAGTTCATGCCATCCATAATCGCGTCGATAGCCTGCTGGGTGGAGCGCTCCAGATCGGTATCTTCTATACGCAGCACAAACTCACCGTCCTGGTGACGGGCAAACAACCAGGAGTAAAGCGCGGTACGCGCGCCGCCAACGTGCAGATAGCCGGTTGGGCTGGGTGCGAAGCGGGTTTTGATTTTCATTAACAGCTGCCTTATTACGCTATCAGAGTCGCGCATTGCTGGAGGAGGTCTGTAAAGACCAACACAAAGTGGGCAACATTCTACCATCTGCAAACGAATCCTCAACGGCATTCCCCCGGTTGTTAGAGGCCTTTGGCGGAAAAGCCAGCGGCACCCCCCCATTTTTGGATAAAACCCCAACATCTTGATTAAATTTAAGACGAACGAACATTTTCGTTTTAAAAACCGTTGACTCATTTGCCGCGATCCCTATAATGCGACTCCACACAGCGGGGGTGATTAGCTCAGTTGGTAGAGCATCTCCTTTACACGGAGGGGGTCGGCGGTTCGAGCCCGTCATCACCCACCACTCTAAACGGTGGCTCCGCAGTGTTAAGCAGTACCGAAGTTCTCAGAGATGGGTGATTAGCTCAGTTGGTAGAGCATCTCCTTTACACGGAGGGGGTCGGCGGTTCGAGCCCGTCATCACCCACCATCTCTCAGCAGTTTCGTGAAGTACCGAAGTGGGTGATTAGCTCAGTTGGTAGAGCATCTCCTTTACACGGAGGGGGTCGGCGGTTCGAGCCCGTCATCACCCACCACTTCGGGTCGTTAGCTCAGTTGGTAGAGCAGTTGACTTTTAATCAATTGGTCGCAGGTTCGAATCCTGCACGACCCACCAATGTACGAAGGCGCCCTAAAGGCGCCTTTTTGCTATGTAAAAATCGTGAAGGATTTGAACCTGCAGCAGGTCGAGTCGAACGCAGTGAGACAGCGTTGCGACAGCAACGACCCGAAGGGCGAGGCGAAGCCGAGTCATCCTGCACGACCCACCAATGTACGAAGGCGCCCTAAAGGCGCCTTTTTGCTATGTAAAAATCGTGAAGGATTTGAACCTGCAGCAGGTCGAGTCGAACGAAGAGAGACAGCCACTCTTTTTCCTTTTCGATTTCTTAGCACTTCTTTTACGATTTTTCTCATCAAGTATCCCGCCACTCCTACCGATAACCGTATTGGTCTATTACACAGGAGAAAGCGATGACTACAATCAGTTCCAACTCCCTATCCTCTATTGGCTCTGGAAGTTCAGGCGGCGGGTCGGCCTCTCAGGTTGCCAGCCTCTACAAGCAAATCACCCAACTGCAGGCGCAGTTAAAAGATTTGGGTAGCGACACGACGCTGACGGATGAACAAAAGTCGGAACAGCAGCAGTTGATCGAAAACCAGATTCAGATGATTGAATCACAGATTGCTCAGGTTGAGCAGCAGCAGGCTGAGAAAGCGCAGGAAAAGCAGAGCAGCGCGAAAAATGACACTGCCAACAGCATTTCCAAAGCGGCAGATGGCGTAAACCGTCCTACTGCCACCAACACGCTGAACGTCTATATCTAAAACGCCGGAGTTTTCTTGCGTTGTTGCGTCAGCAGGAGTGCCTGCTGACGTACTTCCTGCCAGATGGCCTCGGCTGCGGGCGTAAGCGAGCGGTTTTTACGGCGCACCAGCACAATGGTGCGGTTAATCTCCGGTACCATACGCCTGACCAGCAACGGCCTGCCTTCAGGCAACGGCAATGCCAGCGCCGGAAGAATACTGATGCCAATTCCCGCTTCCACCATCGGATAGAGCGTGGCGGGATGACCGATCTCCTGCACGATCTCCGCCTGCACCTGCTGGACGCGTAATGCCTCGTCGATAAGAACCCGACTGCCGGAGGCATAATCCTGCAGCACCAGCTGCCGCTGGTTAAGCATCTGCCAGTGAATAGTTTGCTGAGCCGCCAACGGATCGTCCTTACGGCACAACAGCAAAAAAGGTTCATCGAGGATCGCTTCCGTTTCGAAATCCTCTTCCGGCAGCGGCCCGACAACGATACCGAAGTCCACTTCCGCATTGCGAATGCTTTGCAGCACCCATTGCTGAGGACGATCGCGCAGCATCACTTTGATATCAGGAAAATGCTCCGTGCTGGCGGCAAGGCACTGCGGCATTAAATGCGCGGCGATGGTCTGGCTGGCTGCCACCCGCACCGTACCGCTTCTCTGCTGCCCGTAGCTGCGCACATCCAGCAAGGTGGTATTCAGCTCTTCCAGTAGCCGCTCAAGCCGGCTGGAGAGCTGTTCTCCGGCTTCGGTCAGCAACACTTCCCGCGTGGTACGATCCAGCAAACGGATGCCCATCTCCCCTTCCAGCTCTTTAATGCTGTGGCTGACCGCCGACTGGCTCAGTCCGATCAGCTGCCCGGCCTGGCTGAAACTGCCTTGCTGGGCCACGGCGACAAACACACGAAGTTGACGCAGGGTATAATTCATCTGTTTTATTCATATATGTATTCAATAAATCAATTTTATTTCTAAAACCGCCCGGCGCACAATAGCCCCCATCATTTTTTAACCAGGCATTAACAATGGGCATCTTCCGTATCGATCCACTGATGTTGAAACTGATTATTACCGTGCTGCTGGCAACCTTCCTGCCCGCGCGTGGGCATTTTGTGGAATTCTTTGAATACCTGACCACGGCGGCGATTGCGCTGTTGTTCTTTATGCACGGCGCCAAGCTGTCTAAAGAAAAAATCATTGCCGGTGGCAGCCATTGGCGTCTGCATCTGTGGGTGATGTGCAGCACCTTCGTGCTGTTCCCGATCCTCGGCCTGCTGTTCGTCTGGTGGCACCCGCTGCCGGTAAGCGCGGAAATCTATACCGGCTTCCTCTACCTGTGCATTCTGCCGGCCACCGTCCAGTCAGCCATTGCCCTGACCTCTCTGGCAGGCGGCAACGTCGCCGCGGCGGTGTGTAGCGCCTCGGCGTCCAGCCTGCTGGGCGTATTTATCTCGCCGATGTTGGTGGGCCTGGTGATGAACGTGCACAGCGATGCGGCCGGCGGCAGTTTTGAGCAGATCGGTAAGATTATGCTGCAGCTATTAGTGCCGTTCGTGGTGGGTCACCTTTCACGCCGCTGGATTGCGGGCTGGGTGGAGAGAAACCGTGGGCTGATTGGTAAAACCGACCAGGCGTCGATTCTGCTGGTGGTCTATTCCGCGTTCAGTGAAGCGGTGGTAAACGGCATCTGGCACCGCGTGGGCGCATCTACGCTGCTGTATATCGTTGCAGGTAGCCTGGGGATCCTGTTTGTTGCGCTGGTGATCAACCTGCTGGTCGCGCGTCTGTTCCGCTTTAATCGCGCAGATGAAATCACCATCCTGTTCTGCGGCTCGAAAAAGAGCCTGGCGAACGGTGTACCAATGGCCAACATTCTGTTCCCGTCAGCCTCGGTGGGCATCATCGTGCTGCCACTGATGATTTTCCATCAGGTGCAGCTGATGGTCTGCTCGATGCTGGCGCAGCGCTATAAAAAAGCTGGCGAGAAGCTGGCGGCTAAGCAGCAGATGGAAGCAAAACCCGCCGTGGTTGAATCACAAAAGTAATGCAGACCGGGCTGGTGATCACCCGCGCTTCAGCGGTTTCACCAGCCCATCAAGCCCTTCGATTTTTATCGCGAGAGTGAGCTGCAACAGCTCACCCAGATGACCCGCCGGAAATTCGCCCTTTCGTTCAAACCACAACAGATACTCTTCCGGTAAATCAATCAGCGCCCTGCCCTTATATTTACCAAAAGGCATGATGCTGTTGGCGATTTCAATCAAATGCTCTTTTTCCATCTCACTCTCCCAGTAAACGGATCATCTCAGCTTCATCAATCACGTCGATACCCAATTCCTGAGCCTTGGCCAGCTTGGAGCCTGCCGCTTCGCCGGCAATCACCAGATCCGTTTTCTTCGATACGCTGCCGCTGACCTTGGCGCCTAACGCCGTCAGGCGGTCTTTGGCTTCATCGCGCGACAGAATCGTCAGTGAACCGGTCAGTACCACGGTTTTTCCGGCAAACGGACTTTCGATCTCTGCGGCATTGACCACTTCAACGGCCGGCCAGTTGATACCCGCTTCTTCCACCAGCTGACGGATAACCTCGCGGTTGCTCTCTTCATCCATAAAGTTACGCAGATGGCTGGCCACCACGGTGCCGACATCCTGTACCGCGATCAGCGCGTCCAGATCGGCGGCCATGATCTTCTCCAGCGAGCCAAAGTGCGCGGCAAGGTTCGCGGCTGTCGCTTCACCCACTTCGCTGATGCCAAGGGAATAAAGGAAACGCGCCAGCGTGGTGGTCTTCGCCTTCTCCAGCGAGTTAACCACGTTTTGCGCTGACTTTGGTCCCATCCGATCCAGCCCGGTGAGTTTGCCTGCGGTAAGCCTGAACAGATCGGCTGGCGTATGGACGTATTCCTTCTCCACCAGCTGATCGATAATCTTGTCGCCCATACCATCAACATCCAGCGCGCGGCGGGAAACGAAATGCTTCAGAGCCCCTTTGCGCTGAGCACCGCAGATCAGGCCGCCGGTACAGCGTGCCACCACTTCGCCCTCGACGCGCTCGACATCGGAGCCACAGACCGGGCAATGGGTTGGGAATACCACTTCGCGCGCATCGTCCGGGCGCTCTGACTCAATCACCCCGACCACCTGCGGGATAACGTCACCGGCGCGACGGATAATCACCCGGTCGCCGATACGCAGCCCAAGACGCTCGATTTCATCGGCGTTATGCAGCGTGGCGTTGCTGACAATCACGCCAGCCACCTGCACCGGCTCCAGTCGGGCTACCGGGGTGATAGCGCCCGTCCGGCCCACCTGAAACTCGACATCACGCACGGTGGTCATCTGCTCCTGCGCCGGGAATTTGAACGCCACCGCCCAACGCGGGGCTCTGGCGACAAACCCTAACTGCTCCTGCAGATCCTGTGAATCCACCTTGATAACCACACCATCAATATCAAAGCCTAAGGTCGGGCGATCCTGCTCAACCTGACGATAGAAGGCCAAAACTTCCTCGGCAGTATGGCAAAGCTTGATGCGGTCGCTGACCGGCAAGCCCCAGGCCTTAAACTGCTGCAAACGCGCCATATGGCTGCGCGGCATCTCGCCGCCTTCCAGCAGGCCAAAGCCGTAACAGAAGAAGGTCAGCGGGCGTTTGGCGGTGATGCGGGGATCAAGCTGGCGCAGCGAGCCTGCGGCGGCATTACGTGGATTGGCGAAAACTTTGTTACCTGTCCGGCGCGCTTCATTATTTAACGCTTCAAATCCTGCCAGGGGCATAAAGACTTCGCCACGGACTTCCACCCGCGACGGGATATTTTCGCCGTGCAAACGCAGGGGAATGGCGCGGATAGTACGCACGTTGGCGGTAATGTTCTCGCCGGTTGTGCCGTCGCCACGCGTCGCTGCGCGCACCAGCAGGCCATCTTCATACAGCAGGCTGACCGCCAGTCCATCCAGCTTGAGCTCGCAGCAGAAGGTGATGTCATCGGTATTCTTTAACCGATCCTGCACCCGCTTATAGAAAGCCAGATAGCTCTCTTCATCAAAGGCGTTATCCAGCGACAGCATCGGCACTTCGTGACGCACCTGCTCAAAAGCGCCCAGCGGTGCCGCGCCAACGCGTTGAGTCGGCGAATCGGCGGTGACCAGTTCAGGATGTGCCTGTTCCAGCTCGCGCAGTTCGCGCATCAGCCGATCGTATTCCGCATCGGGAACTTCAGGATCGTCCATCACGTGATACTGATATTCGTGATGGCGGAGAGTGGTTTGCAGCGCGGTGATTTTGTCTTGTACGGATTCCATAGCGGCACCATAGCGATAAAAAACCCCCGACTGGCGGGGGTTTTGGAAAAACGGGAAGTCAGGCGGTTGCCTTACTGCTCAGTGAGTCAGGCGTTGGCCTCGATCACATCACGAATACGGTTTTTATAGGTTTCCAGCTTCTGCGGCGTCATCATGCGGCGCTCATCATCCAGCACCACACCGCCAACATCATCGGCGATACGCTGGGCAGATTGCAGCATTAGCTTGAAGTTCTGATTCGCATCGCCATAAGAAGGCACCATCATAAAGATGGAAATGCCCGGCGTGGTAAAATCACCCATATCGTCCGGATTAAACGAACCCGGTTTCACCATGTTCGCCAGGCTGAACAGCACAGGGCCGCTTCCGGCCGGGCTCAAGTGACGGTGGAAAATGTTCATCTCACCAAACTGGAAGCCAGCCTGCAGCACGCCCTGTAACAGCGCTTCGCCGTTCAGCGTGCCGCCAGCGTGGGCGCCGACATGCAGAACCAGCACGGTTTCCTTCGCGCGCTCCTGCTTCGGTGCCGCGGCAGGCGCTTCTGGCTCTGCGGCGACCGGTTCAGCCTTAACCTCGGCAACCGGAGCACGGATCGCGACGTCTGGCTTAACGGCAGGCTGCGGCTGATGAACAGGCGGCTGCTGACGAACAGGCTCCGGCTCATCGTCGTAATCAGGTTCAGGCGCATGCGGCAGCTCGCCACCGAACAGCGGATCGAGTTCCGGCTGCTCGTCAATCTGCGGCTGGTGACGTACCGGTTCAGGCTGGGCACGAACGGGACGCGGTGGCGCTTGATCAGTGCCAAATGCGGCTGGAGGGACGACATCATCGTCTTCATCATCAGCTCGCGACCGTTTCACCCGCACTTCACCCACGCCATCATCGACGTCGTCAAATGTCTCTTCTCTTTCCTGTTTTAAACGCTTGTGAGGGCGATCGCGAAAAACGGATGAGCGCTCTTTACGGCTGGTCCAGAGGCCGTGCAGTAAAAGCGCTATTATGGCGATCGCGCCAACAACGATTAATATCAGACGCAAATCCTGCATCATTGTATTCTCTGTTGTTCCAATACCTTGCCACCGCGGCAAACTTTATCCTCTAACTGTATTTGCCCTGGTTAACAAGTGCAAGTCCGTGCAGTATTTTCTGACAAATAAGCGTGCATCAACACGGTTTTTTGCTGTTTTTTCGTTCAAAAGCGCACTGGTCAGCGCAAATAGCTGAGTTATGCTAGCGTTGCAACACCGTCTGTAAGGAGAAAATCAGACCATGGCCCCGACAAATACCCCACCTTCTGTTAATGGCATTCACTATTTTTCGCAGGGCTGGAAGTTGATCCGCTTGCCGGGCATCCGCCGCTTTGTGATTGTGCCATTGGCGATCAACGTCCTGCTGATGGGCGGTGCTTTTATCTGGCTGTTCTGGCAACTTGGCCAGTGGCTCCCGGCCCTGATGGCTAAAGTTCCCGACTGGCTACAATGGCTGAGCTATTTGCTCTGGCCGCTGACCGTTATTTCAATCGTGCTGGTGTTCAGTTATTTCTTCTCCACCATTGCCAACTGGATAGCCGCGCCGTTCTGTGGCCTGTTGGCCGAGCAGCTTGAAGCCAGATTAACGGGCAAGCCGCTGCCAGACAGTGGCTGGGCCGGTCTGGTGAAAGACCTTCCGCGCATAATGAAACGCGAATGGCAAAAGCTCGCCTACTACCTGCCCCGCGCGATTGTGCTGTTGATCCTTTACTTGGTGCCGGGCTTTGGCCAGACCGTTGCGCCGGTGCTGTGGTTCCTGTTTAGCGCCTGGATGCTGTCAATTCAGTACTGTGACTATCCGTTCGATAACCATAAAGTCAGCTTCCAGCAGATGCGCATGGCATTGCGGCAAAACAAAACCGACAACATGCAGTTTGGCGCGCTGGTCAGCCTGTTCACCATGGTCCCTATTCTGAATTTAGCGATCGTGCCGGTGGCGGTTTGTGGCGCGACGGCGATGTGGGTTGACCGCTATCGCACGACGCTCGGGCGGGTGGCTTAGGGCCTTATGCCATTTCCATTGCCCTTATTTCTGCATAACATATATATATACGATTTCTTCACTTCCTTGAGAAACTGAAGCGGGTATGCTTTCTGCGTTCCCAATTTTTCATACAGTTAAGGACGGGCTATGAGTAAGATTTATGAAGACAACTCTTTAACAATCGGTCATACACCGTTGGTTCGTCTGAACCGCATCGGTAACGGTCGCATTCTGGTAAAAGTGGAATCCCGTAACCCGAGCTTCAGCATAAAATGCCGTATCGGTGCCAATATGATTTGGGACGCAGAGAAACGTGGCATTCTGAAGCCAGGTGTTGAACTGGTTGAACCAACCAGCGGTAACACCGGTATCGCACTGGCCTATGTTGCCGCTGCGCGCGGTTACAAGCTGACGCTGACCATGCCGGAAACAATGAGCGTTGAGCGCCGCAAGCTGCTTAAAGCGCTGGGTGCCAACCTGATCCTGACCGAAGGCGCAAAAGGCATGAAAGGTGCTATTGCCAAAGCGGAAGAAGTGGTTGCCAGCAATCCGGACAAATTCGTGCTGTTGCAGCAGTTCAGCAACCCAGCCAACCCAGAAATTCACGAAAAAACCACCGGTCCTGAAATCTGGGAAGACACCGATGGCAACGTGGATGTGTTTATCGCTGGGGTCGGTACCGGCGGAACGCTGACCGGCGTTAGCCGTTATCTGAAAAATACCAAAGGCAAAAAGGATTTGATTACCGTTGCAGTAGAGCCAACGGATTCTCCGGTTATCGCTCAGGCGTTAGCAGGCGAAGAGATCAAGCCTGGCCCACACAAAATCCAGGGTATCGGTGCCGGGTTTATCCCAGGCAACCTTGACCTGAACCTGATTGACCGCGTGGTGGCGATCACCAACGAAGAATCCATTTCTACTGCCCGTCGTCTTATGGAAGAAGAAGGGATCCTGGCCGGCATCTCTTCCGGTGCGGCGGTTGCTGCAGCACTGAAGTTGCAGGAAGAAGAAGCCTTCGCCAATAAGACCATCGTGGTGATTCTGCCGTCCTCCGGCGAACGCTATTTGAGTACTGCACTGTTTGCCGATCTCTTCACCGAGAAAGAATTGCAGCAGTAACGCTGTAGCAGGCGGATTTGTCTAAAAAAGCACCCAAACGGGTGCTTTTTTGTGGAGCACATCAAAGTTTTGCCATCCTGCAGATTGCTTTTACCCGTCAGTGTCTGGTATCTAAGCTGCCATTATTTCGATCCACAAAATTAATCGTCGCGTGAGATGGATCAAGCTGAATCGATTTACTGGTTTGGCGCTACGGCACAATTCGCGGCATAATGGGAACAGGTTAGTGATGGCGCGTAACAGGTTTTACTCCGCCTCCACCCTACCCTTAAACAGCGCATTTTTTGGCGCGTCTTCGTACGCAGGCCAGCGCGACACATCCAGGCTAAAGTCCGGTCACCAGGCTAGACTTTAGGTCGATAACATCAAACAAAATAAGTTGGGGAAAAAGCATGTTCCAGCAAGAAGTTACCATCACCGCACCTAACGGCCTTCATACCCGCCCTGCTGCACAGTTCGTGAAAGAAGCGAAAGCTTTTGCATCAGACATCACCGTGACCTCTAACGGCAAATCAGCCAGCGCGAAAAGCCTGTTCAAGCTGCAGACTCTGGGCCTGACTCAGGGAACCGTGGTGATGCTGTCTGCTGAAGGTGAAGACGAGCAGAAAGCGGTTGAGCATCTGGTCAAGCTGATGGCAGAGCTCGAATAAGCGCCTCTTCTCACGCTGAGCCAGTAAAATTAGTGCAAACATATTGATCGCGGACAGCATGTCCGCGTTGTTGCTTTCGTAGAGTACGTTTCTGTGCAAACCGGGAGCAGCCAGCGTGTTACGCTGTCGCCTACATAGAGGCTGGCTCGCTGAGGTGATTGACCCACAGATTTTGGGTTGTTCGCCCCAGGTGATTACTAGTAATTAAAAAGGTAGGGTTATGATTTCAGGTATTTTAGCATCACCGGGTATCGCTTTTGGCAAAGCGCTTCTGCTGAAAGAAGATGAGATAGTCATCAACCGGAAAAAAATTGCTGCCGACCAGGTTGAGCAAGAAGTTCAGCGTTTTCTCGACGGTCGCACCAAGGCTGCAAGCCAGCTGGAAGCGATCCGCATCAAAGCCGGCGAATCGCTGGGTGAAGAGAAAGCGGCCATCTTCGAAGGGCATATCATGCTGCTGGAAGATGAAGAGCTGGAACAGGAAATCATAGCCCTGATTAAAGACGATCTGTCTTCTGCCGACTCGGCTGCTCACTCTGTGATTGAAGGTCAGGCGAAAGCGTTAGAAGAGCTGGATGATGAATACCTGAAAGAGCGTGCGGCAGACGTGCGCGACATCGGTAAGCGTCTCTTGCAGAACATTCTGGGTCTGCACATCGTCGATCTCAGCGCCATTGCTGATGAAGTGCTGCTGGTTGCCAAGGATCTGACGCCGTCAGAGACCGCACAGCTGAACCTCGACAAGGTGCTGGGCTTTATTACCGATCTGGGTGGCCGTACCTCGCACACCTCGATTATGGCGCGTTCCCTTGAGATCCCTGCCATCGTCGGTACCGGCAATGTCACCACTCAGGTGAAGAACGACGACTATCTGATTCTGGACGGCGTAAACAACCAGATTTACGTCAATCCAACCGCAGAAAAAATTGAAGAGCTGAAGGCGATTCACGCGCAGTACGTGGGCGAGAAAAACGACCTGGCGAAGCTGAAAGATCTGCCGGCGATTACGCTTGATGGCCATCAGGTTGAAGTCTGTGCCAATATCGGTACCGTGCGCGATGTCGCCGGCGCTGAGCGTAACGGCGCAGAAGGTGTCGGCCTGTACCGCACCGAATTCCTGTTTATGGACCGTGACTCCCTGCCTACCGAAGAAGAGCAGTTCCAGGCCTACAAAGCCGTGGCTGAAGCGATGGGCTCGCAGGCAGTGATCGTGCGCACTATGGACATCGGCGGCGACAAAGATCTGCCGTACATGAACCTGCCAAAAGAAGACAACCCATTCCTCGGCTGGCGCGCTATCCGTATCGCGATGGACCGTCCGGAAATCCTGCATGCTCAGCTGCGCGCTATCCTGCGTGCTTCCGCTTTCGGCAAGCTGCGCATCATGTTCCCGATGATCATTTCGGTCGAAGAAGTTCGCACCCTAAAAGGCGAGCTGGAAACGCTGAAAGCGCAGCTGCGCGAAGAAGGCAAAGCCTTTGATGAGACCATTGAAGTAGGCATTATGGTGGAAACACCGGCTTCAGCGGCAATTGCGCATCATCTGGCTAAAGAAGTCGATTTCTTCAGTATCGGGACCAACGACCTGACACAGTACACGCTGGCAGTTGACCGTGGTAACGATCTGATCTCGCATCTGTACAACCCGATGACCCCTTCCGTACTGACACTTATCAAGCAAGTTATTGATGCGTCTCATGCTGAAGGCAAATGGACAGGGATGTGTGGTGAGCTGGCTGGCGATGAACGTGCTACACTGTTGTTATTGGGAATGGGGCTGGACGAATTCAGCATGAGTGCCATTTCTATCCCACGCATCAAGAAAATTATTCGTAATACGAATTTTGAAGATGCGAAGGCATTAGCAGAGCAGGCTATGGCTCAACCGACTGCGGATGAGTTGATGAACCTGGTTAACAAGTTCATTGAAGAAAAAACACTCTGCTAAGATGTGTAGACGCTGGCCCAATATTACTGCTTAGGAGAAGATCATGGGTTTGTTTTCAAAACTTTTTGGCGATAAGTCAGATACCGCATCTGGAGCCATTGAGATCGTAGCGCCGCTGTCTGGTGAAATCGTCAATATCGAAGACGTACCGGACGTAGTGTTTGCGGAGAAAATTGTTGGCGACGGTATCGCTATCAAACCTACTGGCAATAAAATGGTTGCGCCGGTTGATGGCACCATCGGTAAAATTTTCGAAACCAATCATGCATTTTCCATCGAGTCAGACAACGGCATCGAGCTGTTCGTCCACTTCGGAATTGATACGGTTGAACTGAAGGGTGAAGGCTTTAAGCGCATCGCTGAAGAAGGCCAGAAAGTGAAAAAAGGCGACGTCGTTATCGAGTTCGACCTGGCACTTTTGGAAGAAAAAGCGAAATCAACGCTGACGCCGGTCGTCATCTCCAACATGGATGAGATCAAAGAGCTGGTTAAACTGACAGGTTCTGTGGTCGTGGGTGAAACACCTGTGATCCGTATCCGTAAGTAATCGGTTTTGCGTCTGAAACAGAGCCCCCTGAGCAGTCAGGGGGCTTTTTTTATGGCTGTTTGCCGCGTCGGATGGGGAACGAAGAGCGAAATATCTCGCTGACCTCAGGATGCTGCCAGCTTCGCGGTTGCGTCAGTCTCGTCTTTCAGAGAGCGTCAGCGCCTGGCGCAGGCTCAGGGAATCTGGCGAGGTGTCATTCAGATCCAGCTGCTGCTCCAGCTCATTAAGATGGGCAATCATAATCGCCTGCGCGCGGGCCAGATCGCCCTCTTTCAGCGCGGTAACAATTGCACTGTGCTCGTCGCACTGGCAGGAAGGAATATCGTTACGCTGGTAAAGTGCCACAATCAGCGAGCTGCGCACCATCAGGTTGGCGAGAATTTCACTGAGCACCTGATTGCCGCTGACTTTGCCTAATAACAGATGAAACTGGCTCAGCTCGCGGACAATTTCCCGGCGGTCATCAAGCTTAGTGGCATTCATTTCCGCTTGCTGCTGGGCTTCCAGCTCAGCCAGATGGGCAGCCATATTTTCAGGCGTGATGCAGGCAATGATGGCGCTTTCGATGGCGCGGCGGGCGGTGAAAATTTCGCGGGCTTCACGGGCTTCTGGCTGCGCGACCATCGCGCCACGGTTGGGCTCAATGGTGACGATATGCTGCAGCGCCATGCGTTGCAGGGCCGACTGGACGTGGTTGCGATTGGCATCCAGCACGTCCACAATTTGCGCTTCCACCAGTCGCGTTCCCGGCTTCAAACGATGCTGAGCGATGGCAATGGACAACGCGTCAACGATCCGCTGGACTTCCTGTTGCTTGCTGGTCGCAACTTTACTCATCCCTTACCTCATGAACGTGATTGCTAACGATTTAAGCCGACAATCATAGCACCGTGCGGCACAATTAAACCACCCAGTGTGGCAAACGTAACGTAAGTTCCAGTCCGCCATTCTTGCCGTTGACTGCGCTGACCTCGCCCTGATGGGCCAGCAGCACTTTGCGTACGATCGACAGCCCCAGTCCGTAGCCTTTTCCCGACAGCGGCGAATTCACCCGCACAAAGGGATCGAAGATGCTGGAGAGCTTATCGGCATCCACGCCCGGTCCCTGATCGATCACGCTGATATTCAGCCAGCCCTGCTCCTGACGCAGATTGATCACCACCCGTTGTCCCTGCAATGAGTAGCGAAGGGCGTTACGTACCACGTTGTCCACCGCCGAACGGATCAGCTTGGCATCCCCTTTAACGGTGTAGTCGCCGCTCTTGTCGGCAAACAGCAGGATTTCCACGCCAGGGATTTGCGCTTCATAGCGGGCATCGTTTGCCACCGCTTCCAACAGTCCCAGTAAATCAAAGTACTGCTCGTCGGGCATGGCCTCATGTTCAGCCCGGGAGAGGGTCAGCAGTTCGCCAATCATCTTATCCAGACGACGCGCCTCTTCATCGATGCGATCCAGCGACTGGCCAACGGATTCCGGCGTCTGGCGGGCCAGTCCGGTAGCGAGCTGCAGGCGTGCCAGCGGAGAGCGTAATTCATGGGAGACATCATGCAGCAGCTCTTCGCGCGCCTTCACCAGCACCGAAAGGCGCTCAACCATTGCATCGAAATCCTGCGCCACCACCGACAGCTCATCATAACGACGGCGCATCACCGGGAACAGGCGCACCGAAAGATCGCCTTTGGAGACACGGTCAAACCCGGCGCGCAGCTGACGCATCGGTCGGGCCAGGTTCCACGCCAGCAACAGGCTGAACAGTAAACCGCCTCCCCCGGCCATAAACAACATCGGCTCAGGAATATTGAGGAAGCTGCGGCGCGGGCCGCCCATATTGCTGTCTTCGCGCAGGCCCTGCACATCGTAGCGCAACTGATACTGCTGGCCGTCGGCACCGGTCACCCACTCGATCACTTCTTTAGGAAACTCACCCGGGCGCAGGTCACGATTCAAATCACCGCGCGGAATTTCCTGCGGCGGCTTTTGCATCACCTGTACCGAAAAGAAACGGCGGTCGCTGTCAGACCAGTCGGCCATCATATCATTCAGCGCGTCCATGCCGCCGCGTTGCAGGACCGACACCGCAGAGGTCATCTGCAGATTAACGATGCGGCGGGCAGCGAGGCTTTCCGGCGGCTCATGGTGCTTACCGTAAAATGAAAAGCTCAGCCACAGAAACTGACTCATGATCAAAAAGGTCAGCCAGAAGCCCAGCAAAATTTTCCAGAATAACAGCCCGCGAAACCCTGCTTTCATCGGATACGGTAGCCAATGCTGCGCACGGTTTCGATGTTAATCGTCTCGTTAGTTAAGGCGGCCAGCTTCTGACGAATATTGCTGATATGCACGTCCACGCTGCGATCGTAGGCTTCGCGCGGGCGTCCCAGTCCTTTCTCAGACAGCTCGTCCTTGGAAACCACGCGGTCTGGGGAACGCAGCAGCAGATCGAGCAAATTGAATTCAGAGGCCGTTAAATCAAATGCCTGTTTTTTCCATTCGCTGATGCGCGTGGCCGGATTCAACGTCAGATCGCCCCAGGTGGCCAGCTCTTTGCTTTCGACAATCACCGGCTGCTCTTCGACGCGGCGCAGCACGGCGCGCAGTCGGGCGACCAGCTCGCGCGGGTAGCACGGTTTAGGCACGTAGTCATCGGCACCCATTTCCAGGCCAATCACCCGGTCAATGTTGTCGCCTTTGGCGGTCAGCATGATCACCGGCAGGCGGCAGTTCTGCCGGACCTGGCGCAACACATCAATACCGCTCATATCGGGCAGCATAATATCGAGGATCATCGCGTTGTACTCGCCTGACATCGCCCCTTCCACGCCCGCTTTGCCGGTTAGCACCAGCGAAGCGTCGAAGCCTTCAGCAATCAGGTACTGGCTGAGCATGGTGCCCAGCTCGAGGTCGTCGTCGACCAGTAAAATTTTCATAAAACATCTCTCAGTGAGTCAGCCGCTATATTCACCTGTCGGTGACTTAATAGCAGCAGGTTTTACCTAATCCTTACAGTGTATCAGCAGGAACGAAAGGCGTTGGCCGAAGTGCGAAAGATAAGCTGTTGAAAGCGCGGGCCGAAGGGGATCGGCCCGGCGGAAAAGGGGGGAATTTACCGCAGGTTTTAGTAAACGCCGGTAGAGAGATAACGGTCGCCGCGATCGCACACTATCGCCACCACGATACTGCCCGGCTGCTCCTCCGCAATGCGCAGTGCGCCGGCAACCGCACCGCCGGAACTGACGCCGCAGAAAATGCCTTCACGGCGGGCCAGCAGACGCATGGTTTGCTCCGCTTCGGCCTGCGCCATATCGATCACCCGGTCCACCAACTCCGGCCGGTAAATACCCGGCAAATAGGCCTCGGGCCAGCGGCGGATACCGGGAATGCTGCTGCCTTCAGCGGGCTGCAAACCGACGATTTGCACGCTGGCGCTCTGCTCTTTCAGATAGCGACCCACGCCGGTAATGGTGCCGGTGGTGCCCATGCTGGAGACGAAATGGCTTAATCGTCCGGCAGACTGCTGCCAGATTTCCGGTGCGGTAGTGGTGTAATGTCCCAGCGGATTGTCCGGGTTGTTGAACTGGTCGAGAACCTTGCCCTCGCCTCTGGCCTCCATCTCCTTCGCCAGGTCACGAGCGCCTTCCATCCCGAGAGTCTTGCTGACCAGAATCAGCTCGGCACCGTAGGCCTGCATCGCCATCTGGCGTTCCACGCTCATGTTCTCGGGCATCAACAGCTTCAGCGCATAGCCTTTCATCGCCGCGATCATCGCCAGCGCAATTCCGGTGTTGCCACTGGTGGCCTCGATCAGCATATCGCCCGGTTCGATCTCACCGCGAAGTTCTGCCTGATGGATCATCGAAAATGCGGCACGATCCTTTACCGAACCTGCGGGATTATTGCCTTCCAGCTTCAGCCAGATTTCGCTGCCGTTGGCGGGCGTCATGCGCTGAAGCTTGATCAGGGGCGTGTTGCCGATGGTATTTTCTAGTGTGGTCACTGTGCGATTCCTGGAAGGAGCCAGAAAAGCTGGCAAAAAAAAGGGTCAGGAAGACCTGACCCTGTTCGACTAGAAAATATCAGGCACTTTGCGCAAAGGCAACCTGTCGCAACGGCGTTTCACCTTTGTACAGGCGAGCCTGTTGCAGGCCCACAAACAGCTGCTCGCCGCGAACCGGCGCAGTCTGCGTCCCTTCCACCACCAGCGTAATAGGATCCAGACCCCAGCCGGCTGGCTGCGCAACCAGCTGCCAATAGTGTCCGCGCGGGCTGACTTCCAGCACCTGCACCGGTAACGGCGTTTCCAGGCTGCTGTGGCGGCTGACGTCGATTTCCCATGGACGCAGGAACAACTCGACGCGGCCCTGATGTGCGGGCGTATAGCCGAGCGGCCAGTGATGCGCGCCAACGTGGAACTGAGAACCATGCACTTCGGCTTCAAAGCGGTTCACTTCACCGAGGAACTCCAGCACAAACCGGGTAGCCGGATCGCGCCAGACGTCGTCCGGTGTGCCGACCTGTTCAATGTTGCCCTGGCTCATCACCACCACGCGATCGGCCACTTCCATCGCTTCTTCCTGGTCATGGGTCACGAACACGCTGGTGAACTTCAATTCTTCATGCAGTTGACGCAACCAGCGGCGCAGCTCTTTACGTACCTGGGCATCCAGCGCACCGAAAGGCTCATCGAGCAGCAGGATCTGCGGTTCAACTGCCAGCGCTCGCGCCAGCGCCACACGCTGTTTCTGACCGCCCGAAAGCTGTGCCGGGAAGCGTGTAGCCAGATGGCTTAACTGCACCATCTCCAGCAGCTTGGTGACTTTCTGCTTAATCACCGCCGCAGAAGGACGTTCACGGCGTGGCAGCACGGTCAGGCCGAAGGCGATGTTATCGAACACCGTCATATGGCGGAACAAGGCGTAATGCTGGAACACAAAGCCCACCTGGCGGTCGCGCGCGTGCAGCTGGGTGACGTCTTTGCCATTAAAGCTCAGACGGCCGCTGTTCTGGCTTTCCAGCCCGGCAATAATGCGCAGCAGCGTGGTTTTCCCTGAGCCAGAAGGCCCAAGCAATGCCACCATCTGACCGGAAGGGATATCCAGTGAAATATCGTTCAGGACCTTAGTACGGCCGAAAGATTTGTTAATTTTGCTGATATCAATGCTCATGGTTCCCCTCCTGTTGCAAACGCTTGTTCTGGTGTTCTAAACGCCATTGCAGCGCGCTCTTCAGAAACAGTGTGACTATCGCCATCAGGGTCAACAGACCGGCCGCCGTAAAGGCCCCGACGGTGTTGTAATCCTGATGCAGTAATTCAACTTGTAATGGCAGCGTGTAGGTTTCGCCGCGAATCGACCCCGATACCACCGAGACCGCACCGAACTCGCCAATCGCACGGGCATTGGTCAGTACCAGGCCATACAGCAGCGCCCAGCGGATATTGGGCAGGGTCACCCGCCAGAACATTTTCCAGCCTGACGCGCCTAACAACACCGCCGCTTCATCTTCATTGCTGCCCTGACTCAACATCACCGGCACCAGCTCACGGACCACAAACGGACAGGTCACAAAGATGGTCACCATCGCCATCCCCGGCCAGGAGAACATCAGCTGGATATTGTGCGCGTCCAGCCAGCCGCCTGCCGGGCCGTTGACGCCCCAGAACAGCAGATACATCAGCCCCGCCACCACCGGCGACACGGCAAAAGGAATATCAAACAGGGTCAACAGCAGCTGGCGACCGGGGAAATCAAAGCGCGTAACCAGCCAGGCCAGCAGCGTCCCGAACACCAGGTTGACCGGCACGGTAATCAGCGCCATCAGGACGGTCAGCCAGATTGAGTGCAGCATGTCGCCATCTTTCAGGTTGCTGAAAACCGCCATAAGGCCGTTGGAGAAGCCGCTGGTAAAAATCGCCACCATCGGCACCACCAGCAGCCCAAAAGAGATCAGCATGCCAAGCGCAATCAGGATCCATTTACCCCAGTTGATGCGGCTGCGGCTGGCCCCTTTCAATTCGGTGATATCAGCCATTAATGACCTCCAATACGACGGCCAAAGCGGCTCTGTAAGGTGTTAATCGCGAACAGCAGCAGCAGCGAGGCCGCGAGGATCACTGACGCAATGGCGCTGGCGGCAGGATAATCAAACTCCTGCAAACGGACGAAAATCATCAGCGAGGTGACTTCGGTTTTCCAGGCGATGTTGCCGGCAATAAAGATCACCGCACCGAACTCACCCAGGCTGCGGGTAAAGGACAAGGCGGTGCCGGCCAGCAATGCCGGCGCCACTTCAGGCAGCACCACGCGACGGAAGCTCTGCCACGGCGTTGCGCCCAGCGTTTCGGCCGCTTCTTCATATTCCGGCCCCAGTTCTTCAAGCACCGGCTGAACGGTACGCACCACAAACGGAATGCTGGTAAACGCCATGGCGACGGCAATGCCCAGCCAGGTGTAAGACACTTTAATGTCGAACTGCGCCAGCCATTGACCATACCAGCCGTTGACCGAGAAAAGGCCGGCCAACGTCAAGCCCGCCACCGCCGTCGGTAAAGCAAACGGCAGATCCATTAAACCATCCAGCAGCGTGCGGCCGGGAAAACGGTAGCGGGTAAGGATCCACGCCATCAGCATGCCGAACACGGCATTGAACAGCGACGCCACGCCGGCTGAGATCAGGGTAACTTTGTAGGCGGCTATCACCTGTGGGTTGGTCACGACTTCCCAGTACTGAGCCAGCGTCATTTGCGACAGCTGCATCAGCAGTGCACTGATCGGCAACAGCAGGATCAGGCAGGTGAAGAACAGGCTGCTACCGAGGCTGATACCAAAGCCAGGCAGCACGCGCTTACTTTTAGTGGCAAACATTACTGATGTCCTGCGGCTAACAATTTGTCCAGCTCACCACCGCTGGCGAACTGGGTTTTCATTACCTGGTCCCAGCTGCCGAAGGCCTCTTCCACGCGGAAAAGGTCAACCGCCGGGAAACGATCTTTCTGCTGCGCCATCAGCTCAGGATTGTTCACGCGGTAGTAATACTGCGTGATAATTTTCTGCGCCGCTGGCGTGTAGAGATAGCCCAGGTAGGCTTTAGCGGCTTTCGCGGTGTTGTTGGCCTCGACATTTTTGTCGACCCAGGTCACCGGGAACTCCGCCAGGATATTGGTTTTTGGCACCACCACTTCGTAGCCATCTTTGGCGTACTGGTTGCGGATATTGTTCACTTCCGACTCGAAGCTGATCAGCACATCGCCCTGCCCACGCTCAACAAAGGTGGTGGTGGCACCGCGACCGCCGGTATCAAAGACCTCGACGTTTTTCAGGAACTGAGTCATAAACTGCTCGGTTTTAACCCGATCTTTACCGTCCGCTTTATCGGCGGCGCCCCAGGCAGCCAAATAGGTGTAACGCCCGTTGCCTGACGTTTTAGGATTGGGGAACACCAGCTTCACATCAGTTTTCACCAGATCATCCCAACTGTGGATGTTCTTAGGGTTGCCCTTGCGCACGAGGAACGCCATGGTCGAATAGAACGGGGAGCTGTTATTGGGGAAACGTTTTTGCCAGTCGGCCGGGATCAGATTGCCGCGATCGTGCAAAATCTGCACGTCAGTCACCTGGTTGTAGGTCACCACATCGGCTTTCAGACCCTGCAAAATGGCCAGCGCCTGCTTGGATGAGCCAGCGTGTGACTGTCTGATAGTCAGCTTGTCACCGTTATTTTGCTCGGCCCACTGTTTTTCAAAAGGCGCATTCAGGGCGACAAACAGCTCGCGCGAGACGTCGTAGGAGCTGTTCAACAGCTCGGTAGCCTGAGCGGACCCGGCTAACAGCAACGAGAAAGCGGCACTGCTAATTATTTTTTTAACCGTCGGTAACGTCATTATGCACCCTGGGAAACAGTCGGCTCGCGCCCTGAAGTATCCTCAGTTTATTTATAACCACACTAAAAGCAGTAACGATTTCATATACCGTTTGGTGATTTGGAAGTTTAAAACGCTATAAGCGAATGGAATTGTTTATGCAGGGGATGGGAAAGCGGACGATCAGCACAGCACCTCACCGTACTTATCGCGGTGCTCTTTCGGCGTCATATCGTAATCTTTGCGGAATACCGAATAGAAGTACTGTAAGGAAGGATAGCCGCACATCTGTGAGATCTCGTTGATCGAAAGCGAGCTGGAAATTAACAGGTTACGCGCCCTCTCCAGCTTCTCGCCGTGGATCATATTGTGGATGGTCTGGCCGGTCTCATCCTTGAAGCGCTTCTCCAGATTCGATCGCGACATGCCGACCGATTCCAGCACCTGCTCCACCTTAATCCCTTTGCAGGCGTGATGGCGAATATAATGCATCGCCTGGATCACTGCCGGGTCGCGCAGCGAGCGGAAGTCGGTTGAGCGTCGTTCCACCACTTTTACCGGCGGCACCAGAATGCGTTGCAGCGGCATTTCCCGATCGTTAAGCAGCTGATGCAGCAGCTTCGCGGCGCGGTAGCCCATTTGCCGCGTGCCCTGCGCCACCGACGAGAGCGCCACACGGGATAAATAACGTGTCAGCTCTTCATTATCAATGCCTATCACGCTGAGTTTTTCCGGCACCGCAATGTCCAGATGCTCACACACCTGCAGCAGATGACGGGCGCGGGCATCGGTGACCGCAATAATTCCGGTCTGCTGCAGCAGCGTTTGCACCCAGTCTGCCAGCCGGTTTTGCGCGTATTGCCAGTTCTCCGGCGCGGTTTCCATTCCCTGATACACCACGCCCTGATACTGCTCGGCTGAGACCAGATTGCGGAAGGCCTGTTCCCGCTCCTGCGCCCAGCGCTTGCCGCCTTCCGGCGGTATGCCGTAAAAGGCAAAGCGGTTCAGGCCCTTTTCCTTCAGGTGCATAAAGGCCGCTTCGACCAACGCATGGTTATCCGTGGCGATGTAATGCACCGGCGGATAATCTTCTTTTTGCAGATACGAGCCGCCCACGCCAACGATAGGCACCTTAACGTTGTGCAGCAGCCTGGCTATCTCACCGTCGTCAAAATCCGCAATCACCCCATCGCCCAGCCAATCGCGGATATTGTCGATGCGGCAACGGAAATCTTCCTCAATAAAGATGTCCCAGTCGCACTGTGAAGCCTGCAAATATTCGCCGACGCCTTCCACCACTTGACGGTCGTAGACTTTATTGGCGTTAAACAGCAAGGTAATGCGAAAACGTTTGCCGAACATACGGGTTCCCCTGAAATCATGCTGCTCTCTGGATACCACAGCCATCAACAGAGCAGTAAAAATGCCGCCAGATTTGTGAGGCAACGCGAAGCCTTTCGCCGGGCCGGCACATTCTGGCGGCATTCCAGGCGATTCATACCCGACGCTTGGTGGCGGAATCCATCCACACCGCCAGCAGCAAAATGGCCCCTTTAACGATGTATTGCCAGAAGGTCGGCACGTCCAGCATGCTCATGCCGTTATCCAGCGACGCCATAATAAAGGCCCCCATCACCGCGCCGGCGACACTGCCGATGCCGCCCGCCAGGCTGGTTCCGCCAATTACGCAGGCCGCTATCGCATCCAGCTCGGCAATGTTGCCGGCCGAAGGTGAACCGGCCCCCAGTCGGGAACTGAGGATCAGCCCGGCAATCGCCACCATCAACCCATTAATGGCGAACACCGCCATCTTGGTGCGCTCAACGTTTACGCCCGACAGGCGCGCGGCATCGATGTTGCCGCCAATAGCATAAATGCGTCTGCCAAAGGCGGTTCGGGTGGCCATAAACATCCCGGCAAGCATCAGCGCGGTCAGGATCAAGACCGGCGTGGGCACCCCGCGATAATCATTCAGCAGATACACCGCGCCCAGCACGATAATCGCCATGATGCTTTGGCGAGTGACGTCGCCGCTGGCACTGGCCACCGGCAGTCCCATTTGTGCCCGACGTGCGCGACGTCGCCACTGCCAGGCGACAAACAGCATCAGCCCCACCGCCCCGATACCAAAGCCCAGCCCGCCGGGCAGATAGCTTTGCCCCATCAGCGACATCGCATCGCTGGTCGGCGCCACCGTAGTACCGTTAGTGATACCGATCAGCACGCCGCGAAACGCCAGCATACCGGCAAGGGTGACGATAAATGACGGAACCTTGCGGTAAGCCACCCACCAGCCATTCCACGCGCCCAACAACACCCCTGCCAGCAGCGTCACCACAATGGTCAGCGGCAGCGGCCAGCCCAGCCAGACATCGAAAATCGCCGCCGCACCGCCCAACAGTCCCATCATCGAGCCCACCGACAGATCGATTTCGGCAGAGACAATCACGAACACCATGCCCACCGCCAGAATGCCGGTGATCGCCGTCTGGCGCAGCAGGTTGGAGATATTACGGGCGCTCAGGTAGGCACCTTCGGTAGTGAAGGTGAAAAACAGCATGATCACCACAATGGCGGCCAGCATCACGAAGACTTGCAGATTGAGCGACTTCAACCCCAGGCCGCGTGGCGTGACTGGCGGTAAACTCACTTCAGATTGCGTGCTTTTCGACATCAGTTTCACTCCTTAACGCGGCTTCCATAATCTGTTCCTGGGTCAGGTTGCGGTTCGGCAGATCGGCTTTGATTCGCCCTTCATGCATCACCAGCACCCGGTCGCTCAGCCCCAGCACTTCGGGCAGTTCAGAAGACACCACAATTACGGCGATGCCCTGCTGCACCAGTTGGTTAATCAATTTGTAGATTTCATATTTCGCCCCGATATCGATGCCGCGCGTGGGCTCATCGAGGATCAGGATTTGCGGGTCCAGCAACAGACAGCGCGCCAGAATCGCTTTTTGCTGATTGCCGCCGCTGAGCCGCCCAATCGCCAGTAAGGGCGAGGAGGTTTTCACCTTCAGCCGCGCCAGCGAGTGCTGAATGGTGGCCTGTTCTTTCGCTTCATCCAGCAGCGAGAAGCGGCCACTGTACTGGCCTAATGCCGCCAGAGTGATATTCGACCCCACGCTCATCACCGGCACGATACCGTCACGTTTACGATCTTCTGGCACCATCGCAATGCCCTGCGCCATCGCATGGCGACAGTGCTGAATGGTCACCGGGCGACCGTTGACCGCGATGTTGCCTTGCCAGCGGCCAGCGTAAACGCCAAACAGGCACTGCATGGTTTCGGTACGGCCCGACCCCACCAGCCCGGCGACACCGAGGATTTCGCCGCGCCGCAGGGTAAAGGAAACATCATCGACGCGGCGAATATGGCGGTTGACCGGATGCCAGGCAGTGAGGTTGTCCACCTGCAGTACCACCTCACCAATCTGATGCGGCTCCTGGGGATACAGCTCGGTTAACTCACGACCCACCATCATCGCAATGATGTCGTCTTCGTTCATGCCTGCGGCGGAGCGCGTGGCGATATGCCGCCCGTCCCGGATCACGCAAATTAAATCCGAGATGGCTTTCACCTCGTTCAGCTTGTGCGAGATGTAAATGCAGGCAATATCGTGATCGCGCAGATCGCTGATGATCTCCAGCAACGTGGCGGTTTCGCTTTCGGTGAGCGAAGCGGTGGGCTCATCCAGTACCAACAGGCGCACCTGCTTATTCAGCGCTTTGGCAATTTCCACCAGCTGTTGCTGGCCCAGGCCGAGCTCACCCACGCGGGTATTGGGGTCGATATTCAGCTTGACCTGAGCCAGCATTCGCTGGCAGCGCAGATACATCGACTCGTAATCCATCAGGCCAAAACGGCCCCATTCGCTGCCAAGAAACATGTTCTCCAGCACCGTCATTTGTTTCACCAGCGCCAGCTCCTGGTGAATAATGGCAATGCCCTTTTGTTCGGTTTCCCGAATGGTTTTCGCGGTAATCAGATCGCCTGAAAAATAGATCTCACCTGAATAACTGCCGTGCGGATATATTCCGCACAGCACTTTCATTAGCGTTGATTTTCCTGAACCATTCTCACCACAAAGTGATAATACCTGGCCTGCTTCAAGCTCCAGGCTGATATTATCGACGGCTTTAACCACACCGAATTGTTTGGTGATATTTTTCATCTCTAAGAGAATAGCCATCCAGTCCTCCCGTTATTTCGCTGCGGAGGGTTCAATTTAGTTCGGCTTTTTTATGGAATCCGTCAGCGATAATGGTGCTGTCGATATTCGATTTATTAACCGAAATCGGCGTTAATAACCAGGACTTCACCTCTTTAGCGCCATTATTTAATGTGGCATTACTTTCTGGCTGCTGGCCGGAACCTAATTGCACCGCAATTTTCGCCGCGTCGTCGGCCAGCTTGCTGATCGGTTTATACACCGTCATGGTTTGGGTGCCCGCCTCAATGCGTTTCACCGCCGCCAGGTCAGCATCCTGACCCGAGATCGCCACTTTCCCCGCCAGCCCCTGGGCCGATAACGCCTGAATCGCGCCGCCCGCGGTCGCATCATTCGACGCCACCACCGCATCAATGTGGTTATTGTTGGCGGTCAGCGCATTCTCCATAATCTTCAGCGCGTTCTCTGGCAGCCAACCGTCGACCCACTGATCGCCCACCACTTTGATTTTCCCGCTATCGATCAGTGGTTTCAGCACGGTCATCTGCCCCTGGCGGAACAGCTTGGCGTTGTTATCCACCGGCGAGCCGCCCATCAGGAAGTAATTCCCCGTCGGCACGCGCTGTACCAGGCTTTGCGCCTGCAACTGCCCGACCTTTTCATTATCGAAAGAGATATAGAAATCGATGTCGGCGTTGTTGATCATCCGGTCATACGCCAGCACCTTGATGCCTTCCCGCTTGGCTTCTTTAATCACGTTGCTCAGCACCTGGCCGTTGTAAGGGATGATCACCAGCACATCGACCCCGCGATTGATCATGTTCTCAATCTGCGCCATCTGCGTCTCTTCGTTGCCGTTGGCTGACTGCACAAACACGTTTGCGCCCAGCGACTCGGCCTTCTTCACAAAAATATCGCGATCTTTCTGCCAGCGCTCCAGACGCAGATCGTCAATCGCCATCCCGATTTTGATTTCTTTACTGACGCCAGGCTGACTGGCCAACACGAACAGCGCACAGGCAGAGAGTAAGAGGTGCTTGAATTTCATTTTTATTACCCTTTTTTATTGATGGTGTCGGGGAAATAGAGGTCACGAAACGTCCAGCGGATTGTTGTCAATTGCTTCCGGTTGAGCAATTACTGATTCTTACCCGTTGATTACGATTTTTGGTTTAGTTTTTGTTTTATGACCACGGTCATGTTTTGCTGTCGGAATTCACCTTCAGCGCATTTAAAAATGCGGCACCGGCTGAGGTTAACTTTTTGCGCTGAATAATGAGATCTCACGCACAGTTAATAATTCTCTGAATTTGAGTGTGAAATAACGTAATTGTGGTTCGGCCCCTGAACTCCGAAGATGCCCCTATCCCGCCAGACGGGCCAGCTACTCAGGAGTCAACCATGCAACCCTATTTTGATCAGCTTGAACAGGTTCGCTTTGAAGGAACCGGCAGTAAAAACCCGCTGGCGTTTCGCCATTACAATCCCGACGAGATCGTCCTCGGCAAACGGATGGATGAACATCTGCGTTTTGCTGCCTGTTACTGGCACACCTTCTGCTGGACCGGGGCAGATATGTTTGGCGTCGGGGCGTTCGAGCGGCCGTGGCAACAGGCGGGGGATCAGCTGACGCTGGCAAAGCGTAAGGCCGATGTCGCCTTCGAATTCTTCCAGAAACTGAACGTGCCTTACTACTGCTTCCACGATGTGGACGTCTCGCCGGAAGGCGACTCGCTGAAGACCTACCTGAATAACTTTGCGGTGATGAGCGATGTGCTGGCGGAAAAACAGCAGTCTACCGGCGTCAAGCTGCTGTGGGGCACCGCCAACTGCTTTACCCATCCACGCTATGGCGCAGGTGCGGCCACCAGCCCCGATCCGGAAGTGTTCAGCTGGGCAGCGACTCAGGTGTTCACCGCGATGAACGCGACGAAGAAACTGGGCGGCGAAAACTACGTGCTGTGGGGCGGACGCGAGGGTTATGAAACCCTGCTCAACACCGATTTACGCCAGGAGCGCGAGCAGATCGGCCGCTTTATGCAGATGGTGGTTGAGCATAAGCATAAGATTGGCTTCCAGGGCTCGCTGCTGATTGAGCCGAAACCGCAGGAGCCGACCAAGCACCAGTATGATTACGACGTGGCCACGGTGTATGGCTTCCTGAAGCAGTTTGGCCTGGAGAAAGAGATCAAGGTGAATATCGAGGCGAACCATGCCACCCTCGGCGGCCACTCCTTCCATCATGAGATTGCCTCGGCGATTGCGCTGGGGATCTTCGGCTCGGTCGATGCAAACCGCGGCGATCCTCAGCTCGGCTGGGATACCGATCAGTTCCCGAACAGCGTTGAAGAGAATGCGCTGGTGATGTTTGAAATTCTTAAAGCGGGCGGCTTTACCACCGGCGGCCTCAATTTTGATGCCAAAGTCCGCCGTCAGAGCACCGATAAATACGATCTGTTCTATGGTCATATTGGTGGCATGGATACCATGGCGCTGGCGCTGAAGGTGGCGGCGAAGATGATTGAAGAGGGTGAGCTGCATCAGCTGGTCGCCAAACGCTACGCCAACTGGAACGGCGAGCTGGGCCAGCAGATCCTGCAAGGCAAGCTGTCGCTGGATGCACTGGCGAAATACGCCGGCGATCATAATCTGGCCCCACAACATCAGAGCGGTCATCAGGAAAAGCTGGAGAATTTGGTGAATCGCTATCTGTTTGGTTAATACAAGGACACGCCCCTATGTATATCGGCATCGATCTCGGCACCTCCGGGGTGAAGGCAATCCTGCTCAGTGAAAGCGGGCAGCTGCTTGCCACGCACGGTGAGCCGCTGACGATTTCACGCCCGCAGCCATTATGGTCGGAGCAGTCGCCTGCTGAATGGTGGCAGGCAACGGATAAGGCGATGCAGGCGCTGGCGAAACAACAGGATTTGCAGCAGGTGAAGGCCATCGGCCTGACCGGACAAATGCACGGCGCCACGCTGCTGGATGCGCGCCAGCAGATCTTACGTCCGGCGATCCTGTGGAACGATGGCAGAAGCGCGGCGCAATGTCGGCAACTGGAACAGGTGGTTCCGGCCTCGCGTGATATCACCGGCAACGTGATGATGCCGGGCTTCACCGCCCCCAAGCTGCTGTGGGTGAAGCAGCACGAGCCGGAGATTTTCAGCCAGATCGACAAAGTGCTGCTGCCGAAGGATTACCTGCGCTGGCAGATGACCGGCGAATTCGCCAGCGATATGTCCGATGCGGCGGGAACGATGTGGCTGAACGTCAGCCAGCGTGACTGGAGTGATGAACTGCTGTCCGCCTGCGGCCTGTCCCGCAACGCCATGCCTGCGCTATTTGAGGGCAACCAGATAACCGGCAAGCTGCACGCCGCACTCGCCGAGCGTTGGGGCCTTGCGGGTAGCTTACCGGTGGTGGCGGGCGGTGGCGATAATGCCGCCGGCGCGATTGGCGTTGGGCTGTATCAGCCGGGCCAGGCCATGCTGTCGCTTGGCACCTCGGGGGTTTATTTCGCGGTGAGCGACGGCTTCAGGAGCAATCCGGAAAGTGCGGTGCACAGCTTCTGCCATGCGCTGCCGGAAACCTGGCATCTGATGTCGGTCATGCTGAGCGCGGCGTCCTGCCTGGACTGGGCCTGCAAGCTGACCAATATTCGCGATGTGCCGACGCTGCTTACATTGGCGGAGCAGGCTAAACCGGTTGATGCGCCGGTGTGGTTCTTGCCCTACCTCTCCGGTGAGCGCACGCCGCATAACAATCCGCAGGCGAAAGGCGCGTTCTGGGGGCTGACGCATCAGCACGGTGCCGAACACCTGGCGCGCGCCGTGCTTGAAGGGGTGGGTTTTGCGCTGGCGGACGGCATGGATGCGCTGCATGCCAGCGGCCTGCAACCGCGCAGCATCACGCTGATCGGCGGCGGCGCGCGAAGTGCCTGGTGGCGGCAGATGCTGGCAGATATTTGCGGGCATGCACTGGAGTACCGCACCGGCGGTGACGTGGGTCCTGCGCTGGGTGCGGCCAGGCTGGCGCAAATCGCGATGAATCCTCACCAGCCGCTCAGCGAGATGTTGCCCGAATTGCCGCTGGAACAACGCCATACGCCGGATGCGGAAAATCATCAGCATTATGCCAGGCAGCGGGAAACCTTCCGCCAGCTGTATCATGCGCTGTTGCCGTTTATGACTGAGGAGTAATGCCGGTTGAGGGAGGATCTGTGAGCTGGGATTTAAGCCCCTTCCGTGCGGGGCTTTTGGCGTATTACAGGGCGGCTAACTGCTGCTGAGAAGGCGCATAAAAATAGCTGCCGCTGACCGGCTTGGTAAAGCGCAGCATGGCATCGAACTTATTGTCCAGCTCGCCGAACATGCTTAACAGCTGCTTTTCAATGTTGTAAAGCGTGGCGCAATAGGCGAGGAAGAACAGCCCATTGGTGCCGCTGGCCGTACCGTATGGCAGGCTCTGGCGCAGGATTTTCAGGCCTTTGCCGTCCTCTTTCAGATCGACACGGGCCACGTGCGACGTGGCCGGGCGGTCGTCGCCTTCCAGCTCTTGATTGCTCTCTTTGGTGCGACCCATAATCTGCTCCTGCTTGTTCACCGCCATGCGGTTAAACATCTTCAGATTATGTTCCCAGCGCTGGCTGAAGACGTAGCTGCCGCCGGCATTTTCGCCTGCGCCAATCAGTGCCACAATCGGCCGCTGCTCGCCCTGCGGGTTTTCCGTACCATCAACAAAGCCGCTTAAATCGCGATCTTCCACCCAGCGGAAACCGTGGGTTTCTTCCACCACGGTAATCGCTCCGCCAAATGCCGCCACCGCCGCCTGCGCCAGGCTGAAGTTCACGTCATGACGTAAGGACTGGATATGGATCAGCATATCGCGCTGCGTGGCGGGTGCCATGCCCTTCCCCATCGGCTGAAAGTCTTTCAGCTCAGCGGTGCTGTTCGCAGGGTTCAGATCGTTCCATAACGCCGGGCCAAAGGCGATAACCGCACCCAGTCCCGCATCCGGCCAGCGCTGTTGCAACTGCTCAAGCTGCTGCAGGAAAAGAGGGATACCCTGACGAAAGGCGGCTAAATCACCCTGCATCATCGCTTCAAGGTAAACAGCAAAACGGCGATGTTCTAATAAAATGCCGCTCTGGGACTGGGACATGGTGTGGCTCTCCTGCTATTTTTGCCAGATGATTTTACTGATGGTCCATTTCTGCAGCGCCTCATCCGACGGCATCAGGCCTTCCGGACCGTGCCATTCGCCGGTAAAGACGTAGCTGATATGCTGACTGCCTGGCGCATTACACTCCACGCCGTCGCTGTCTTTACCGGTGCCTTTCTGGCAGGCGCCGAAGGCTTTGCGGAACAGATCGCTGAACGGCGTACCGATTTTATTGCCGTCGGCGGAGGCGATGCTGCTGTCGGTCACCTCAATACGGTCGACGGTCGACTGCCCGCTCACTTCTACCTTAACCTTCGCATCTTTCACGGCCTGGAAGAAGGTCACCACGTTGCCGTTATCACTGCGCATCCCTTTACGCACCTGATAGTTGCCATTGAGGCCGTCACTGATAGCCTCTTCGGTCATAGCGGTGCTGCCATTCAGCGTGCCGACGCCCTGCTCTTCAACCGTGAGCGAGGAACCAAACCAGTGCCATGGCGCCAGGCTGGACCACGAATAGGTCAGCGGATTCCACCAGGTCGCGCCGATGGACGGCTGGGGTGAAGGGCCTGAACTGGCGCAACCGGCCAACAGCAAAGCGACGGCGATCAGTGCCGGGCGAACAGATTTCATTGCAACTCCTGTCATAGTGACTCAAAACGTCTGAACTGGTTGGAGTGTTAATCCGTGAAAAAGTTTTATCCGGCTCACTGAGTGGGATAAAAACCTGAAAGCGCCAGGCGACAGGTTTATGCCATATTGCTGGCAGGATCAAAACAGGCTTTCAACCGCCGGTTGAAGGCCAGCCAGTACAGCGCCAGCAGATCAAAACCGGTAAACAGGATCACCAGCGGTGAAACGGCGTCGTCGCCGTGCCACAGGGTGAAGGCCTGCAACGCCAGCATCGCCACCAGGGTCAGCATTAGCACCCAGCGCCAGGCCTGCCAGAGTTTCGGTGCGCGCTGGCGATAGCCGGTCAACAGCAGGCCCAGCGCGGCGGGCACGCCTAATCCCAGCCCCAGCCAGAAGGCATGGGTGTCAGGATAAAATAACGCCAGCAGCGAGGTCCCTTGCTGACGCGAGGCGCCAGCCATCACAAACAGCACCCAGGTGCGGGCCTGTAACAGCAAAATCGCCCAGAAGCCCAGCGGTAATCGCAGCTGGCCTCGGGCATCGTAATCGTCTGGGGAATACATCAGGTTATTTCACATCACAGGCAGGAACGTCGGGTGACACCGCGCCACCCAAGCGATTAATATTCGCGATCTTCAATCAGGCGTTTGCCGAGCAGCGCGCTGTCCACCGCTTCATAATCGAGCTTTTCATAAAAGCCCATTACCGCATCATTTTCTTCACGCACCATCACGTGGATTTTCGGACATCCGCGGGCGATCAGCTTTTTCTCCAGCCGGTTGATCAGCGCGTTGGCAAAGCCACGGCCCTGATAATCGGGATGAACGCCGAGATAGTAAGCCGATCCACGATGACCGTCGTAGCCGCCCATCAGCGTGCCGACAATCACCCCACCGACGACCGCCACCAGAAACAGATCGGGATCGTGATTGAGCTTGCGCTCGATATCCATTTCCGGATCGTTCCAGGGACGTAACAGATCGCAACGCTCCCACAGGGTAATCACTTCTTCAAAATCGTCCTGGCTAAATACGCGAATTTCCATGGCGTTGCCCCAGATGTTAACCACAATTTGCTGATTATCACGCTTTCTTTCGGCGGTGCAAGCCTCAACCACCATTAAGAGTGAAAAAAACGCCCGAGCCCATCTGTTAGCCTGCTGAAATGGAAAGTAAAAAGTTGAAATAGTTCCCTCCTCGCGCGGGAGCTATTGTTACGATATAACAATAAGCACTTTGTGCCCTGAGGATGTTTTGATGAAAAAGTTTGGCCAGATGACCCCGTTAACTTCCCGACGTCAGCTGCTGCTTTCCGGCCTGGCGTTGGCTTTACTGGCCAATAAACCGGCAAGGGCGAAAGAGGAAAGCGCGTCGCTAAAACTCGCTTCGGCACGGGCTAAAGCCAACACCCCGCCACCGCCGTCCGCCAACGGCAAAAAAATCGTGATGATCGATCCGGGCCACGGCGGCATTGACTCAGGTGCGGTGGGCGAAGAGGGTTCCGAAGAGAAACATGTGGTGCTGGAAATTGCCAATCATATCCGCACCATGCTCAACGACCATCCGCATATCGAAGCGCGGCTCACCCGCGAGTCCGACCACTTTATTCCGTTGGGTGAACGTGTCGAAATCGCCCATCAGCACGGCGCGAACCTGTTTATGTCGATCCACGCCGACGGCTTTACCAGCCCCGATGCCAACGGGGCTTCGGTATTTGCCCTGTCCAATCGTGGGGCCAGCAGCAGCATGGCGCGCTACCTGTCGCAGCGTGAAAATGCCGCCGATGACGTCGGTGGCGTCAAAGCTGCCGATAAAGACCACTATCTGCAGCAGGTGCTGTTCGACCTGGTACAGACCGACACCATCAAAAACAGCCTGACGCTGGGCAAACACGTGCTGGGCCAAATCCGTCCGGTGCATCACCTGCACAGCCAGCATACCGAACAGGCGGCGTTTGCCGTGCTGAAGTCCCCTTCGATCCCGTCGGTGTTAGTGGAAACCTCCTTTATTACCAACCCGGCTGAGGAGCGTCTGTTAGGCACCACCGCCTTCAGGCAAAAAATCGCCACGGCGATTGTCGGCGGCATCGTCAGCTACTTTAATGAGTTCGATGCCAATAACAGACGCCCCAGCTGAGCCATTTTGGCGTATACTCCGCGCGTCAATTTTCATCAGTAAGGTAAGCCATGAACGCACCCGACCTCGCCCAGGTGAAGCAGTTTCTGCTCACCTTACAGGACAGCATTTGCCAGCAGTTAGCCCAGGCTGACGGCAAGGCAAATTTTGAAGAAGACAGCTGGGACCGCGAAGGCGGCGGCGGCGGTCGAAGCCGCGTGCTGCGCAACGGCGCGATATTCGAGCAGGCCGGCGTTAACTTCTCCCACGTTCATGGCGATCAAATGCCGGCGTCTGCCACCGCACACCGCCCGGAGCTGGCAGGCCGCAGCTTTGAAGCGATGGGCGTGTCGCTGGTGATCCACCCGGAAAACCCCTATCTGCCGACCAGCCATGCCAACGTGCGCTTCTTTATTGCCGAGAAGCCCGGTGCCGATCCGGTGTGGTGGTTTGGCGGCGGGTTCGATATGACCCCGTATTACGGCTTCGCCGAAGACGCCGTGCACTGGCACCAGACGGCCAGCGATCTCTGCCGGCCGTTTGGTGAAGAGGTCTATCCGCGCTATAAAAAGTGGTGCGACGACTACTTCTTTATCAAGCACCGCAACGAGCAGCGCGGCATTGGCGGGCTGTTCTTTGACGACCTGAATACCCCTGATTTCGACTACTGCTTCCGCTTTACTCAGGCGGTGGGCGAAGGCTTTTTGCAGGCCTATCTGCCGATTATCGAGCGCCGTAAAGCGCTGAGCTGGGGCGAACGTGAGCGTGATTTCCAGCTGTATCGCCGTGGCCGCTACGTGGAGTTCAATCTGGTGTGGGATCGCGGGACCTTATTTGGTCTGCAAACCGGTGGCCGAACCGAGTCAATCCTGATGTCGATGCCGCCGCTGGTGCGCTGGGAGTATGACTACGCGCCGCAGCCAGGTACCCCGGAATCCGCGCTCTATACCGATTTCCTGCCGGTGAAAGACTGGATTTAAGCTAAAAAAAGGGGCGATAACACGCTTATCGCCCCTCGCATTCTTTTCGGCCTGCGCCTTTATAACGGCGCCGTTTGCGCCTCAACCACCGCCAACGCCACCATATTGACGATGCGCCTGACCGAGGCGATTGGCGTCAGTACATGCACCGGCTTGGCAATCCCCATCAGTACCGGCCCGACGGTCACCCCTTCCGAACAGGAAACGCGCAGCAGGTTGTAGCTGATCCGCGCCGCCTCGACGTTCGGCATAATCAGGATATTCGCCGCGCCTTTTAACGGGCTGTCCGGCATCAACTCCTGACGGATGCTTTCCACTAACGCCGCATCGCCATGCATCTCACCGTCTATTTCCAGCTCCGGCGCGCGCGCTTTCACCAGCGCCAGCGTTTCCCGCATCTTACAGGCGGCCGGCGCGTTGGAGGTGCCGAAACTGGAGTGTGAGAGCAGCGCAACTTTCGGTTCGATACCAAAGCGGCGCACGGTTTCCGCCGCCATCAGCGTCAGCTCGCACAGCTGTTCCGGCGTGGGATCCTCATTGACGTAGGTATCGGCGATAAAGGTGTTGCCGGCAGGCAGCAGCAGCGCGTTCATCGCCCCGGCGACCCTGACGCCTTCGCGGAAGCCAAACAGCTTTTCGATCACCTCGTAATGCTCTTTGAAGTCGCCAATGGTGCCGCAGATCAGCGCATCCGCTTCACCGCGATGTACCATGATTGCGCCAATCAGCGTCGGGTTGCCGATCACCGCGCGCTGGGCCTGTTCCGGCGAGACGCCGCGCCGCTTCATGATCTGGTAATACTCGCTCCAGTAGGCCTTAAAGCGCGGATCGGATTCGTTATTCACCACGTCAAAATCCTTTCCGGCTTCAATCTTCAGCCCCAGTTTTTTCAGCCGCATATCGATCACGCTCGGGCGACCAATCAGGATCGGTTTCGCCAGCCCCAGCGAGACTAACTCCTGGGTGGCATGCAGCACGCGGGCTTCCTCGCCTTCCGCCAGCACAATCCGTTTCGGATCTTTGCGCGCCTGCGAAAAAATTGGCTTCATAAACAGGTTGGTTTTATAAACAAATTCGCTGAGCTTTTCGCGATAGGCATCCATATCCTCGATCGGCCGCGTCGCCACGCCGGAATCCATCGCCGCCTGCGCCACCGCCGGCGCTATCTGCACAATCAGCCGTGGATCGAAGGGTTTGGGGATCAGGTAATCCGGGCCAAACGCCAGTTCTTCATCGCCATAGGCGGAAGCCACCACGTCACTTTGTTCTGCCAGCGCCAGTTCGGCGATAGCATGCACCGCAGCCAGCTTCATCTCTTCATTAATCGCCGTCGCACCAACATCCAGCGCGCCACGGAAAATAAACGGGAAGCACAGCACGTTATTCACCTGGTTGGGATAGTCGGAACGCCCGGTGCAGATAATGGCATCCGGCCGCACCGCTTTTGCCAGCGGCGGCAGAATTTCAGGTTCCGGATTAGCCAGCGCGAGGATCAGCGGATCGCGCGCCATTTTTTTTACCATCTCCTGCGACATCACGCCGGGACCGGAACAGCCCAGGAAGATATCGGCCCCTTCAATCACCTCATCCAGCGTGCGTTTGCCGCTGTCCTGCACCGCATAGGCCGCTTTGGTTTCCGCCATATTCGCTTCACGGCCCTGGTAAATCACCCCTTTGGAATCGCAAACCACGATGTTGCGTTTCTGCATTCCCAACGCCACCAGCAAATTCATGCAGGCTATAGCCGACGCGCCGGCACCGGAAACCACCAGCCGAACGTCGGAAATGGTTTTCTTCACCACCCGCAGCCCGTTGAGTACCGCGGCGGTACAGATTATGGCGGTGCCGTGCTGATCGTCATGGAACACCGGAATATTCATCCGCTCACGCAGCGTCTTTTCGATATAGAAGCACTCGGGCGCTTTGATATCTTCCAGATTGATGCCGCCAAAGGTCGGCTCCAGCGCGGCGATCACGTTGATCAGCTTGTCGGGATCCAGCTCATCAATCTCGATATCGAACACGTCGATGCCGGCGAATTTTTTAAACAGCACGCCCTTCCCTTCCATCACCGGCTTACCTGCCAGCGCACCGATATTGCCCAGCCCCAGTACCGCAGTGCCGTTGGAGATCACCGCCACCAGATTTCCCCGCGCGGTGTACTTAAAGGCGGCGAGCGGATCGGCGGCAATTTCCAGACAGGGGGCCGCCACGCCGGGCGAGTACGCCAGTGCCAGATCGCGTTGTGTTGCCAGGGGTTTCGTCGGTGAGACCTGAATTTTTCCCGGAACCGGGAACTGATGAAAATCGAGCGCACTCTGCTTCAGTTGTTCGTCCATTATCAGGATCCTTGTTTTCTACGGAGGGAGTCAACGCGTGAGTATAAAAGGGCTTCGCGGGGCAAAACTTGAAGCAGTGCATAAAACCGCCCCCGCTCGCAGAAAGACGCGGTACTAAAGAATCGGCTGATTGAGCTCTGAGTGCGCGCAACCGTGCGCGCCATCACGAAATCCCGGGGAGGTGCTACACTGATGAGTGCGGCATTTTTTTCGTCCGCGCGGCCTGACCATTGGGCGAACCCATTGCAATAATCAGAGAAAACGCATTTCTATTACAGGACGTCTGATGCAATGTTTGGCCTGAGAACAGAAAACCCTGTCGGGCAGACCGGCTGCTAGCCACTGAAAATTCCCCCTTATGAGAAGTTTCAAGGCTGGAGTGTTGGCCTTCAGCCCACCTTGTCCGCAAGGGTCGTAAACGTATGCAGATTGCACATCAAGGAGCCAAGAGATGAACCAGCTAGACGCACTGAAACAATACACCACCGTGGTGGCTGACAGTGGCGATATCGAATCCATCCGCAATTATCACCCGGAAGATGCCACCACCAACCCGTCTCTGATCCTGAAAGCCTCCAGCCTCGATTCTTACAAACACCTGATTACCGACGCTATCGACTACGCCAAAAAACAGGGCGGCAGCAAAGAGACTCAGATCATCAATGCCAGCGACAAGGTCGCGATTAACCTCGGTATGGAAATTCTGAAAAGCGTTCCAGGACGCGTTTCAACCGAAGTGGATGCACGCCTGTCGTTCGATCGCGGTATGTGTGTCACCAAGGCTGAGAAGCTGGTCAGAATGTACGAAGACAACGGCATTGACCGTTCGCGCATCCTGATTAAACTGGCTTCCACCTGGGAAGGTATCCGCGCAGCGGAAGAACTCGAAAAGAACGGCATCAACTGTAACCTGACGCTGCTGTTCTCCTTCGCCCAGGCGCGTGCCAGTGCTGAAGCCGGCGTGTTCCTGATTTCGCCATTTGTGGGCCGTATCTTCGACTGGTACAACAGCCGCAAGCCGATCGACCCGTATGTCGTTGATGAAGATCCGGGCGTAGTGTCCGTACGCAACATCTACGAATACTACAAACAGCATCGCTATAACACGGTGATCATGGGTGCCAGCTTCCGTAAAGTTGAGCAGATCCTGGCGCTGGCCGGCTGCGATCGTCTGACTATCTCCCCTAACCTGTTGGAAGAACTGCAGGCCAGCGATGCGCCGGTTGAGCGTAAGCTGAAGCCGTCAACCGAGGCCTTTAACCAGCCAACGCCGATGACTGAAGCCGAGTTCCGTTGGGAGCACAATCAGGATCCGATGGCGAATGACAAGCTGGCAGAAGGTATTCGTCAGTTCGCCGTTGACCAGCAGCAGCTGGAAGACGTGCTGTCCGCCAAGCTGTAAACACTCAATAACCAGGGAGAAAAATATGTCTTCACGTAGAGAACTGGCTAATGCCATCCGTGCATTGAGTATGGATGCGGTACAGAAAGCCAATTCCGGTCACCCAGGCGCCCCAATGGGCATGGCAGATATCGCCGAAGTGTTGTGGCGCGAGTTTATGCATCACAACCCGACCAACCCACTGTGGGCCGATCGCGACCGTTTTATCCTGTCTAACGGCCACGGTTCAATGCTGCTGTATAGCCTGTTGCACCTCACCGGCTACGATTTGCCGATTGAAGAGCTGAAAAACTTCCGTCAGCTGCACTCTAAAACGCCAGGTCACCCGGAATACGGCTATACGCCGGGCGTGGAAACCACCACCGGCCCGCTCGGCCAGGGTCTGGCCAATGCGGTCGGTATGGCGATTGCGGAACGTACGCTGGGCGCACAGTTTAACCGCCCGGGTCACGATATCGTCGACCACAACACTTACGTCTTCATGGGCGATGGCTGCCTGATGGAAGGGATTTCCCATGAGGTCTCTTCTCTGGCAGGTACGCTGGGTCTGGGTAAACTGATCGGTTTCTATGACCACAACGGCATCTCGATTGATGGCGAAGTGGAAGGCTGGTTCAGCGATGATACCGCCAAGCGTTTTGAAGCCTACAACTGGCATGTGATCCACGAAATTGATGGTCACGATGCCGATGCCATCAAAAATGCCATCAAAGAAGCACAAAGCGTTACCGATAAGCCTTCACTGATTATCTGCAGAACGGTGATTGGTTTTGGCTCGCCGAATAAAGGCGGTAAGGAAGAAGCGCACGGTGCCGCACTGGGCGCTGAAGAAGTGGCGCTGACCCGTAAGCAGCTCGGCTGGAACTACCCTGCCTTTGAAATCCCGAAAGACATTTATGCCCAGTGGGATGGCAAAGAAGCCGGTGCGAAATACGAGAAGTCCTGGAACGAGAAGTTCGCTGCTTATAAAGCCGCGCATCCGGAACTGGCAAAAGAGTTCTTACGCCGTATGGCCGGCGATCTGCCGGACGTCTGGGAGCAGGAAACGCAGAAGTTCATTACTGAACTGCAGGCTAACCCGCAGAAAATTGCCAGCCGTAAAGCGTCACAAAATACGCTGGAAGCCTACGGTAAGCTGCTGCCGGAATATCTGGGCGGCTCCGCTGACCTGGCGCCAAGTAACCTGACCATCTGGTCTGGCTCTAAGTCGATCAAAGAAGACCATGCCGGTAACTACATTCACTACGGCGTGCGCGAATTTGGTATGACCGCCATTGCCAACGGTCTGGCGCTGCACGGTGGCTTTATCCCGTACACCGCGACCTTCCTGATGTTTGTGGAATATGCCCGTAACGCCGTGCGTATGGCCGCGCTGATGAAAGCCCGTCAGATTATGGTCTATACCCATGACTCAATTGGTCTGGGCGAAGACGGCCCAACGCACCAGCCGGTTGAGCAGCTTGCCAGCCTGCGCGTGACGCCAAATATGAGCGTCTGGCGTCCGTGTGACCAGGTTGAGACCGCCGTGGCGTGGAAACATGCCGTTGAGCGCCATCATGGGCCAACCGCGCTGATCCTGTCACGTCAGAATCTGTTGCAGCCTGAGCGTAGTAAAGAGCAGGTCGACAACATCTCTCGTGGTGCTTACGTGTTGAAAGATTGCGAAGGCACGCCGGAAGTGATCCTGATTGCCACCGGTTCAGAAGTGGAAATCACGCTAGGCGCAGCGGCGAAACTGACCGCAAGCGGCCATAAAGTGCGTGTGGTGTCGATGCCGTCTACCGAGCTGTTTGATAAGCAGGAAGTGGGTTACCGTGAATCGGTGCTGCCATCCAACGTCACCGCGCGTGTTGCGGTGGAAGCGGGCATTGCGGATTACTGGTTCAAATACGTTGGCCTGAACGGCGCTATCGTCGGCATGACCACCTTTGGTGAGTCAGCGCCTGCCGATAAGCTGTTTAACGAGTTTGGCTTCACGGTTGAGAATATCGTCAGCCATGCTGAAGCACTGCTGAAACCTCACTGAGGTGACTGACCGTCACGATCGCTGACTGACGGCGATCGCTGATGGACAACAAAAAGCCCGGCAATCTGATTGCCGGGCTTTTTTTATGCCGCGAGAAGCGGCTCTGTTGGCTTTATCAGCGGGCGTCGCGCGGGGAGGTTAAGGCGTCATTTCCACATTACCGGTCGGCGTCACCGGCAAGGTTTTGCTGGTCCACAGCGTTGGCCAGTCATCGCTGCCGTGCCACGCGTCGCAGGTGCCCTCTTCCGCAAACTCGGCCAGCACAAACTGGCGTCCGTTGAACTGCCAGCGTGACGCGGTGCCACAATCTCCCAGCCCGCGATCCTTGCTGAAGGTCAGCAGCTCTCCCGAGTTGGCGTCATATTCCGCGTTAATCAATTCCAGCTGCTTATCACCGTGGCCAGGCGGCACAAACGGCAAGGTCAGCGTGATGCCCTTGGCAATATAGGGTTCGCTGCGGCTGACTTCAAAAGCCAGATCGATAACGTTGTATGCTCCCATCTCACAGCTCACCAGCAGCAGCGCTTTCTGATCGGATAACGGGGCGACGCTGACTTCACGGCGTTGCGGATCCAGCGAGCACTCGTCGGTATTGATCCGCCAGGTACCAAAATCAATCAGGCCGGTGGTTTCTTCTCGCGTCAGCGGTAAAGGCGGACGCGGCGGCGGAATGATTTCAGGGATCGCCGGCTCAGGCGGCACATCCATCGCCGCACGATCGCCCCGCTTAATCCAGGCGCTCATGCCATTAACCCGTCCCTGAACGTCGTCCATCAGCAGCAGCGCCGCTTTCAGCCCGTGCAGGGAAATGGTGGCGCTTGGCCGGTACAGCAGCTGGATATTATCCGCGTCCATCACCTGCGCCAGAAATTCATCGATGGAGATGTTATGCGCGGTGGTCAGATGATGGGGTTCCACTTCCCAGTGCTTCAGGTCGGGCTTCAGCCGCTGCCCGTCCAGCAGCAGGTTATCCTTCAGCGCCGCGCCCTTCAGCTCACCGGTATAGCGGTTGCCATAATCAATGCGCAGCAGCGGCCGGTCATTAATACCGGCATTACGGCTGAGGGTCATCACCAGGCCATTATCGCCGGGAAAATTACGCACCACACAACTATTAAGGTTATTGCAAGAAATCTGCCAGTCGGAAAAGACTTTTTGCAGCGGCTCGGCATGTAGCGAAGCAGCAAACAGCAGCAGCGAAGCAAAAGGTAATTTCATCCAGTAAGGCATTGAAAACGTGTATCCCAGGTGGCGTAATGGCTACGGAATCGTGCGGATAAGATCAAAAAATTCGATACCCTATGATGACGTCTGCAGGCTGGCAGCTCAATCGGATTTTTCGGACAGTGTTAGTAAAACGTTAAATCATTCAAATCCACACATTCGGTCAAAAGCGGTCATGTTATTCTGATTGGGCAATAAGACCGTAGCCGACTATTTCTCTGCGGCGCCGTGCTGCAATAGCGAAATAATGTGATGCATCTCAAGTTACGCACATAAAAACATTGCTATTCAACAATTTAAATTAATCACCTTACCATCAGAACATCACTTAACTGCGGTTAATTCATTGATCCTGGTTATTTACTGAAGGGATATGAGCTTAGCGTCTGTTTGAAACTCCTCATGCTTTTTTCCGGCATAGAAAATCTTTATTAAGGACATCCGAAAATTGTTGATGTTCTTGTTCCCATATTTGCTATTAGCCTGGGTGCGCTTTTAATTATCAGTATGCTGAGAGATAGTCGATCTGATTAATCGGGTGGGTGCGTCGCAGCAAATGTTTACTTTATTTGCAACAATAGCCGCATCACGCGGCAGTTTACCTGCCGCTATCTGGGAAATATCTGGCCGCGATACTCTCCGCGTAAGCCGGCCAGAGAGGGTTACAGTTTCAGCCAGCCTTCCAGCAAGGCGTGCTGAAACAGCATCACCGTTTTGCCGTCCTTGATGCGCCCCTCTTTGACCATCGCCCAGGCCTTGGGGAAAGGGATTTCCATCACATCGATATCTTCATCGTCCACGCCGCCGCCCGCATTCGCGCGCAGGGAATCATTGTATTCTGCCGCGAAGAAGTGGATCAGTTCGGTGACGCCGCCCGGCGACATATACATTTCGTACAGCTTCTCAACGTGGCCGACCTCGTAGCCGGTCTCCTCAATCGCTTCCTTACGGATGCAGTCCTCCGGGGAATCATCGTCCAGCAGCCCGGCGCAGGTTTCAATAAGCATGCCGGTTTCATTGCCGTTAACAAAGGTCGCAATACGGAACTGACGGGTGAGGATCACGCTGTTTTTTTCGCGGTTATACAGCAGGATGGTCGCGCCATTGCCGCGGTCATAAACCTCGCGCTTGTGGCGGATAGTGGAGCCATCGTTGGCGGTAAGATCGTAAGTAAAGTTACGCAAAACGAACCAGTTTTCTGACAGGATTTTATTCTTAATCACTTCGATTTTGGCTGACATACAGGCTCCGTTGCGTATTTAAGGAGCCTGTCATCATAAGGCCAGGCTTAGCGGAAAACTATCCTAATTCGGGCTTTGTCGCGGGCCGCTCCAGTGGGCGATCGCCAGCGCGATGGCGGTGGTGCAGGCAATCAGGTCAGCCACCGGAACGTGTTCGTTGGGCTGATGACATACCGCCGGGTCGCCGGGGCCAAAGTTGACGGTCGGCGTGCCGAATAATCCCGGCAGGCCAATATCACTGTGAGCACCAAAGCCGACCAGCGCCGACGGCATCGCCGCTTCGGTGACCGCGGACTGGAAGGTGGTGACGAAAGGATGGTCGGCCGGCACTTCCGCGCAGTCGGCATCGAGGATCCATTCAATGCGCGCCGGATGCTGCTGCAAATAGGGATCGACCGCGCAGACCCGCGCCAGATAGTCTTCCAGCTCGGCCTTAACGTGGCCGCCGAGACCGAATTGATCCTTTTCTGCCGGCAGATACTGCACGTCAATAATGATTTCGGCCCGTCCGGCAATCGACGCCGGATGCTCACCGGCTTTCAGCTGCGTGACGATGATCTGATTCGGCAGATCCATTAACGGATGATTTTTGCGTGGGTCGGTCTGCCAGCGGCGATTCAGAATATCTATCGCATCGAGCATCTGGCGGCACAGCATAATGGCGTCGACCGGCCCGCTGGTGTTCCAGGCGTTCGGCGTCAGCTCGGCGTGGCCGCCGATGCCCTCCAGCACAATTTTGCCCCACAGCACGCCATGGCAGATCGGCGCGATGCGGTTGGCGGTGGGTTCGGTCATGATCCCCGCATCGGCCTTAAGCCGCGATCGACCATTGCCAGCGATCCCATGCCACCAATCTCTTCATCCACCACCGTAGTGAAAACCACATCACCAGCCAGCGGAATGTTTAACTCTTTGAGGAACGTCAGCGCCATCAACATGCAGGTGACGCCGCCTTTCATATCCACCGAGCCGCGTCCATACACCGCACCGTCCTTCACCACCGGGGTAAACGGATCGGTGTGCCAGTGCTCCGCAGCACCCGGCGGCACCACGTCGACATGGCCGTTGAGCATGATTGAACGCCCGCCGCCGCCGCCCGCCAGAATCCCGCCCAGATTCGGCCGCCCTTCAAAGGTGCGGCCTTTGTTGGCGCCCGGTCGGCCCTGGTATTTGGCGTACAGCGCCGGGCCGTCGGGATCCCACAGATCGGTGGTCATGCCTGATGCCTGCAGCCGTTGCTGAAGATATAGCTGGCAGTCACGCTCGCCTGGCCCGGCTTCACGCGGATCCACTTTCACGATCGATGGGAAGGCGATCAGATCGCAAAGCGTCTGCACCAGACGATCGGTGTTGGCCTCAACGTGACGCGCAATCTGCTGTGCTAATGTCATGAATTATCTCCGGTAAGATGAGAAGCGGTCGGCCAGCAGCACGGCGATCAGTAACACCCCCACCATGCCCACTTGCCAGACCGTGTTGATGCCACACTGCAACAGGCTGGTTTTGATCGCCACCAGCAACAGAGTGGCGGCAAACACGCCCACCATACCGCCCCGGCCACCAAAGATCGCCATGCCACCCAACAGCGCGGCGGTCAGCGATTCCAGCTCCAGATTCACGCCGACATTGGGGCGACCGCTGCCCAGCCAGGCGAGGGTGATAAACCCGGCACAGCCCGCCAGCGCACCGCAAATGCCGTACACCAGCATGCGCAGACGATCGACAGGAATGCCCACCAGCCTGGCCGAACGTTCGTTGAATCCCATCGCATAAATCCATCGGCCCCAGCTGGTAAAGCGCAGGATTGCCCAGACGATAACAAATACGGGGATCACGCAGCAGAGGAACGGCAGCGGAAAGGCCGCCAGCACGCCGCGTCCCCACGGCAAAATATCGCGCGGGACGCCGGATTGGGCGGCACCGCCGGTCAGCGCCAGTGCCAGACCGGACCAGGCGTAAAACGTGCCCAGCGTGACGATCAGCGGCCAGATTTTTAACTTTGCTACCAGATAGCCATTAAACAGGCCAAGCAGGAAAAGACCGGCAGCAGCACCGGCGGTAAACCGGCGTGCAGCGCCATCATGCCCGCCACTGCCGACAGCGAAACGTTGCCACCGACCGACAAATCGATCCCGCCGCCGCCGCCCAGCACCAGCAGCAGGCCGTTTTGCAAAATCCGCAGCAGCAGAACGCCTAACACGGTGCCCAACAAACTGCATTGGCCGCCGGTGATGCGGGTTCCGCCCAGCACCACCGCCGCAATCGCCTCCAGCGCCAGCGTGCTGCCGACGGTCATCTCCACGTTGCGGTAGGTGGCCACATAAAAGGTGGCTGCCAGCCCGCACAGCATAAAGGTGATAAAGCGCACGCGGGTGACCGGTACACCGGACAGGCGGGCTTTCTCTTCCGAATGGCCAATCGCCAGCAAATGCGGGCCATAGGCCGTGCGCCGCAAGGCCAGCCAGACCAGCAGATAAGCCAGCGCTATCAGCCACGCCATCAGCGGCAGGCCAAGCAAGCGGCCATCCACCCAACGCGTCAGCCCATCGGGCAGACCCGATAACCACCGACCGCCAAGTAAGGCAAAGATGACAGTGCGGTAGACGCCGTACAAACCCAGCGTGCCGACAATGGCCGGGATGCGCCCCCAGTAACTGCCCGACGCCCCAGGCCGCCAGCCCCATCACCACGCCGACGGAGACATCGACGCCGCCCATCGCCAGAATCAACGTCATCCCCAAACCAATCAGCAGCAGCTCAACGCTGTTACGCAATACCGTGCCCAGGTTGTCGACGGTGGCAAACCAGGGCGAAGCCAGCGAGAAGATCGCGCAAGCCAGCAGGCAGACGATGGCAAGGGTGATTTCACGCGCCGACCAGCGCCACAGGGTTCCTTTAAGTTGCATTCTCATCAGAAGTGATACTGATCGACGTTATCTTTGGTGAAGACCGCAGGAGCGCCCAGCAGCAGGATGCCGGTTTTACTGTCATAGCTGACCGGCTTAGCAAAGCCCGGCACGCGGTTTTCCGCCGCAAATTTTTTGCCGTCGATCAGCGCTTTGCCAGCCCAGACGGTCAGATAGCCCAGCCTCTCCGGGTCCCACAACACGCTGTAACCAAAGGCGCCGCTCTTCAGACAGGCGCGCGCGGTGTTCGGGCTGCAGTAGCCGGCACCAATCACCTTGCCGATTTTCCCGGCGGTTTCGATGGCCTGCGCCACGCCGGGACAGGTGGTGGACGCGACGGCAATAATGCCGTTCAGATCGGGATTAGAGGACATCAAATCGGTGGAAATTTGTGCCGCACGGCTGGCGGTGCCACCGGCAAACTGCGGCGCCAGCAAGGTGACGTTCGGGTATTTCGCTTTCACCCTCGCCTGCATAAACCCGATCCAGGCGTTAAGATTTGATGCGGTCGCTTCGCCCGAAACGATGCCAATCTTGCCGCGATCGCCCACCCGTTTGACCATCTCATCAATGATGCTTTCGCCTAGTCCCCGATCCGTGGCCTGGGCAACATAGACCGCACGGCCGCTGTCCGGTGCATCGCTGTCGCTGGTGTACAGCGAGATGCCGCGTGATTTGGCCTGTTCAACCACCGGGGCCAGGCTGGAGGCATCCAGCACGCTAACCGAGATGGCCTTCACGCCCTGCGCAATCAGGTTCTGCACGATTTGCAGCTGATCCATCGGGTTGGTATCCACCGGGCCGGAATAGATAAAATCAACGCCCAGTTCCTTCGCCGCACGGTTGCCACCGTCCTGCATCGCCTGGAAGTACGGAATGCCAACTATCTGCGGTACAAAGGCCACTTTCGGTTTGTCGGCAGCGCTGACTAACTGGCTGATAAGGTAAACAGATGACGCAAGCAGTGTAAGAGTGACGCGTTTCAACATAGTTAAATTCCACCCAGAGAAAGGAACGATTGGTTAGTCACGGCGTTGTTCAAAGGCGCGCGCATCAGGATGCGCGCCGGTGATCAGTGAGACGATCTCATCCGGCGAGGTCTCTTCCCGTCGCCGTTCGGCAATTTTGCGGCCACGGCGGAAAAACACCATGCGATCGGCCACTTCAAACACGTCGCTGATGTTATGGCTGATCAGCACCACGCCACAGTTACGTTCGGCCAGCCGCCGCGTCAGTGAAAGCACCTTGCGGGTTTCAGCTACCGCCAGCGCGGCGGTCGGTTCGTCCATGATCACCAGCTGGGCATTGAGGTTAAGGGCGCGGCAGATCGCCACCGCCTGACGTTGACCGCCAGACAGGCTGCCTACCGGCGCTTCCGCATCGGAGATATGCGCATCCAGTTCGGCCAGCAGCTGTTGCACCCGTTCACGCATCGCCTGCATACGTAAAAACGGGATGCCCAGCACCTGCCGTTTTAACTCGCGACCGAGAAAGACGTTTTCGGCAATCGACAGGTTTTCCGCCAGCGCCAGCTCCTGATAAATGGTGGCGATGCCGTAGTCGGACGCCTCTTTCGGCGAGGAGAAACGCACGCTTTTACCGGAAACAACCAGCTCGCCTTCCGTGGCGCTGTAGGCACCCGACAGGACTTTGGTAAAGGTCGACTTTCCAGCGCCGTTATCCCCCAGCAGCGCAAGCACCTCTCCCCGGTTGATCTCCATGTTGACGCCGTTGAGCGCGGTCTGCGCGCCAAAGCGCTTGGTAATGTTGGTAGCTTTAACCAAAACGTCACCCATAACGGTTTCCCTGATGCTGGCAATAAACGAGTAAACCGGTTTACCCTTTTTCAACACATCGGGCTTACGGCGGTGGTCTTATGGAGGATTATTAAGCAGTTCGCGTGCCAGTTCAGAGGGGTTATGACAGATATAAAAGGCAGACGACTGAAAAACCCTGCACTAATTTGTGAATGGTCTGGTAATCCGATTTACGTGTCAGCAGCGGGATTTTTGCGTGTTAAATCAAGGATGCGACATCGTTGTGCATAATTGCGCCAGTGTGAGGCACGGGGATAAAAAAAAGGCGACCTGTAAAAGGCCGCCTTTTTCTGAACGTCTCAGGATTACTTCGCTGAGGTTTCCTTCACCGGTGCATGCTCGGTTTGCGCCACCGCATGCACGCGCTTGCGAACGCCAAACCAGCCGAGGATCAGGATCAACGCAATCAGCGGCACGGCGGCAATGGTGTACGTCCCGTTAGGGTAATCAAACGCCATCAGTACCAGCACGCTGGCCAGGAACACCAGCGTCAGCCATGAAGTGAACGGTGCCCACGGCATTTTGAAGCTAACGTCTTCCGCTTTCCCTTCTTTGATCGCTTTACGCAGACGCATCTGGCAAACCACGATAAAGCCCCAGGAAGAGATGATGCCCAGTGAAGCGATATTCAGCACGATCTCAAACACGCGCGATGGCACGATATAATTGAGGTAAACCCCGATAATATAGACGCCAATCGTCACCAGGATGCCCATGTAAGGCACCTGCTGACCGCTCATTTTTGACATGAACTTCGGTGCCGAGCCGCCCATCGACATCGAACGCAGAATGCGGCCGGTGGAATACAGGCCGGAGTTCAGGCTGGAAAGCGCCGCGCTCAGCACCACGATATTCATGATGCTGCCAACGTAAGGCACGCCCAGTTTCGAGAAGAAGGTAACGAACGGGCTCTGTCCTGCCTGGTAAGCATTCCACGGCAGTAACAGCACCAGCAGCACCACCGAGCCAACGTAGAACAGGCCGATACGCCAGATCACGCTGTTGATTGCCTTCGGCAGCATGGTTTTCGGGTCTTTACATTCGCCGGCCGCCGTCCCCACCAGTTCAATGGAGGCAAAGGCGAAGACCACACCCTGCACCAGCACCAGCGCCGGTAGCAGACCGTGCGGGAAGAAACCGCCGTTATCGGTGATCAGGTGGAAGCCGGTTGAGTTGCCGTCCAGCGGTTTACCGGTGCCGAGGAACACCACGCCGACAATCAGGAAGATGGCGATAGCCAGTACCTTAATCAGCGCGAACCAGAACTCCATTTCGGCGAACCACTTTACGCCGATCATGTTCATGGTGCCGACAATCGCCAGCGCGCCCAGCGCGAACACCCACTGCGGCACATCGCCGAACGCGCCCCAGTAGTGCATATACAGCGCCACCGCCGTGATATCCACGATACCGGTCATCGCCCAGTTGACGAAGTACATCCAGCCCGCCACGTAGGAGGCTTTTTCGCCAAGGAATTCACGCGCATAGGAAACAAAGCTGCCGCTTGATGGGCGGTGAAGAACCAACTCACCCAGCGCACGCAGGATAAAGAAGGAGAAGATGCCACACACTAAATAGACGATTGCCAGCGCCGGGCCGGCAATCTGCAGACGGGCTCCCGCACCAAGAAACAGTCCTGTCCCTATCGCCCCACCAATCGCAATCATCTGAACGTGACGATTGTCCATGGCCTTGTGATAGCCAGAGTCATGAGAATTTAACCAACGTCTTCTTGCGGCGCGTTTGTCTGCGACCGCTGTTTTATCAGCTTTCATTTTCTTTCCTATTATCCTGTCCACAGTATTACGGTTACCCGTCCCAGGTATCCTGATGTCTGTCGCCAACCAAACGATTGCGTCGCAGCACAAACGTCTGGGCAAAAGCCGACTTCCTGTAATTATATTCTTAGCGGAAGCGGCAAAATTGCGGCGATGCATCCTAACCGTTCTCGAAAGCTGACGCAAAAGTTCCGCGCGTGAAATCGTGAGCTTTTGTAATTTTTGCCAGATGGCGCATAAAAAAACCGACCGCAAAGGGCGGTCGGTTCAGTGAAATCACTAAGGCTACACAGGGATAATGCGGAGAGGGAACAGCTTAACGGTAAATCTCTGCGTTACCGCTCCACAGGCTTGAATCACCCGGGGTATCAGCGCGGATAACACGATAGTGCGTGGCGCCCATTTCCGATGCTTTCTGAGAAAGCTGGTGGGTTGCGTCATCCAGCGAACCGCTCACGGCTGAGACGGACACCGTACCCATTGATTGCAGATTCTGGCTCTGCTGTGCATCGACCTGAGTAGCGGCCAATGCTGAGAAAGAGGTGGCGGCTAAAAGGGTGGCAGCAATAAGCGCAGGTAATTTGATATTCATAATTGATTTCCTCGTCGAAAGTTATCATTCGTCAGAAAGTTATTGTTCGTTACGGAATCAATTATGACCGTGCTAATGAAAAGCAGAGTGAGCGACGGGTAAAAGTGTTTAAGGATTGTGAAGAGAGCGCGGATTTATTTTAAGAAGCGTCAATAAAAGTTACATTTAGCCAGGGATGTAAACAGAGGTGTCAAACTGCACGGAGGAGATACATTTTATCGGGTATTTTAAGCAGTGGAACCACTGTATCCGGGTTGCCACGGCGCTTCAAGCGATACACCGCACGTTTTGAACATTCTTTTTTGCAGCCGATTCAGGTCAGTTTTTTGCTTTTTGGTTGCGGCTATACTGACCGCCTCTCTTATAAAGGATAAGCCGGATGTTTAAACGTTCCGTCACTGGCAGCCTCGCCCGCGCGCTGTTCGCCATTGCTCTGCTTTCAGTGCTGTCGACCGGTCTGGCGCTGCTGACGCTTTCTACCAGCCTGCGCGATGCGGAAGCGGTGAACATTGCCGGATCCCTGCGGATGCAAAGCTATCGTCTGGCATGGGATGCCGCCAGCCAGCGGTCTGAACTGCCGAAAGATATCGCCGCGTATCAGCAATCCGTGCAGGCGCCGCCTTTAAAAGCATTGGATCGGGCCTATGTGCCGGAGAGTGTCAGGGCACGTTATCATGCCCTACTCCATGACTGGCAGAGCCTGCAGCCGGCGTTACTGGCGGGAGAGACTCAGCACTACCAGCAAAACGTCTCCTTATATGTCGCGCAGATCGATCGCTTTGTGCTGGCGCTGCAGCACTGGGCCGAGCTGAAGATGAAACTGGTGGCCGGCGTCAGCCTGCTGGGTTTTGTCGCCATCGCCCTGCTGGTGTTTCTGACGTTAAGACGGGTGAAGCGCCAGGTGGTGATCCCGCTGAATAAGCTGGTGAACGCCAGCCATGAGATTGAGCAGGCCCATTTTCAGCACACGCCGCTGGATACCGGACTGACCAACGAACTGGGCGTGCTGGCTCGCGCCTTCACCAGCATGTCGGCTGAACTGGATAAACAGGTGCAACGCCTCGAACAGGCGGTAAAAGAGAAAACCAGCGACCTGAGTCAGGCTAACCGCCATCTGGCGCTGCTCTATCACTGCTCGGAGACCCTTAACCGCCATCTGAATCCTGCCGACGCCTGGCCGGAGGTGCTGGAAAAAGTCATCGAGCATCACGGCCTCAGCGCGATTGAACTGAGCGCCGATCCCCACGGCACGCTGAGCGCTGGCCAGCCGAATCCCCATCTGCCGTGGCTGAGCCTGCCGCTGGCGGAGAAGCCCGCATCCGCATTACGCTGGCAGGCAACAACCAGTGAGCCGCAACTGATGCAGGGACTGGCCACCATGCTGGCCCGTTCGCTGCAACTCGATCGCGCACAGCAAAAAGTTCACCATCTGCTGGTGATCGAGGAACGCGCCACCATTGCCCGCGAACTGCATGATTCCCTGGCGCAGTCCCTCGCCTATCTGCGCATTCAACTCGCCAGGCTGAAACGAGTGGTGGATAGCAAGGCGGAACCGGCGCTGGCGATTGTGGCTGAGATCGATCGCGCCCTGAACGAAGCGAATATTCAGCTGCGCGAGTTACTGACCACCTTCCGCCTGTCGGTTGAACCCGCAGATTTAGCCACCGCGCTGCGCCAGGCGATCGCCACCCTGCGCACGCAGTCCAGCGCTGAAATCGTGTTAGAGAGTGAGCCAGCAGTACAGCATCTGGAGGCGCAACAGCAGGTTCATGTGCTGCAAATCGTGCGCGAAGCCCTGCTCAATGCCATTCGTCATGCCCAGGCATCGCGGATTGTGATCCGCTGCAGCCGTACGGATCGGGACGAAAATCTGATTGAAATTCATGATAATGGTGTCGGTATCGCCGACGCGACCTCGCCACCCGGGCATTACGGCCTGTCGATTATGCAGGAACGAGCCAGAAACCTGCACGGCGGCATAACCATCTGTTCCGCCGGCAACCAGGGGACCACCGTCTCATTACGCTTCCCGGCATAGCGGTGAACTCACGGTCGTCAGATCAGATATTGCTGATGGCACAAGGGCTGACGGCGTACGTCTGCGGACGATTTAGCACGATAATTTACACTTTCTCCTCATTTTCTCCACGATTCTTCACAATGCTGAGGGTAAAGTGTTTGCTGCCGAAGCAGTTTGAATAAACTAAAAAAATTTGCGGCGGACCGGATTTCAGAAGCCCGCGCCCAAAAATAAGGCCGGCGCATTTCTCTTCCCGACTACTTGCCTGGAGCCTTATTCAATGGCGAATTTTTTTATCGATCGCCCGATCTTCGCCTGGGTGATAGCGATTTTGCTTTGCCTGACCGGCACACTGTCGATTTTACACCTTCCCGTAGAGCAATATCCCGACCTGGCTCCACCTAACGTCCGCATCACGGCCAATTACCCTGGCGCCTCTGCGGAAACGCTGGAGAATACCGTTACCCAGGTTATCGAACAGAATATGACGGGCATCGATAACCTGATGTATATGTCCTCCCAGAGCAGCAATACCGGGCAGGCAACCATCACCCTGACCTTTACCGCCGGAACCAACCCGGATGAAGCGCGCCAGCAGGTGCAGAACCAGCTGCAGGCCGCGCTGCGTAAGCTGCCGCAGGACGTGCAGACCCAGGGCGTCACGGTGACCAAAACCGGTGACACCAATATCCTGATGGTGGCGTTCGTCTCCACCGACGGCAGCATGGATAAGCAGGATATTTCCGACTACGTCGCCAGTAACGTACAGGATCCGCTCAGCCGTATTGATGGCGTGGGCGAAGTCGATGCTTACGGTTCGCAGTACGCGATGCGCATCTGGCTTGATCCCAACAAGATGATCAATTACGCCCTGACCACTTCGGATATTGTTTCGGCGATTGAATCGCAAAACAGCCAGGTGGCGGTGGGTCAGCTGGGCGGCTTGCCGTCGGTCGATCGCCAGGCGCTGAATGCCACCATCAACTCGCAATCCCTGTTAAACACCCCGCAGCAGTTCCGCGATATCACCCTGCGGGTTAATCAGGACGGTTCAGAAGTAAAACTCGGCGACGTGGCGGATATGGCGCTGGGCGCGGAGAAATATGACTTCCTCAGCCAGTACAACGGCCAGGCCGCATCCGGTCTGGGGATCAAGCTGGCGTCCGGCGCGAATGAGCTGCAAACCGATGAGCTGGTGCGCGCCCGTATTGAAGAGCTGTCGCACTTCTTCCCACACGGGCTGAAAGCAGAGGTCGCTTATGAAACCACGCCGTTTGTTAAAGCGTCGATTGAGGATGTGGTCAAGACCCTGATTGAAGCGGTGATCCTGGTATTTGTGGTGATGTATCTGTTTATGCAGAACTTCCGCGCCACGCTGATCCCAACCATCGCCGTGCCGGTGGTGTTGCTCGGGACCTTTACCATCCTGTCTGCCTTCGGTTTCAGTATCAACACCCTGACCATGTTCGCCATGGTGCTGGCAATCGGGCTGCTGGTCGATGACGCCATTGTGGTGGTGGAGAACGTTGAGCGAATAATGAGTGAAGAAGGACTCTCGCCGCGTGATGCCACCCGTAAATCGATGGGACAGATTCAGGGCGCGCTGGTGGGGATTGCGCTGGTGCTGTCAGCGGTATTTATTCCGATGGCTTTCTTTGGCGGCACCACCGGGGCAATCTACCGTCAGTTCTCGGTGACCATCGTTTCCGCCATGGTGCTGTCGGTGCTGGTGGCGATGATCCTGACCCCTGCCCTGTGCGCCACGCTGCTTAAACCTATCGCTAAGGGCCATCATCATGGTCGCCGGGGATTCTTCGGCTGGTTCAACCGCATGTTCAACCGCAATGCCGAACGCTATGAACGCGGCGTGGGCAAAATTCTGGCGAAAGCCGGACGCTGGATGGTGCTGTATATGCTGCTGATCGCCGGGATGGCCTTTATGTTCCTGCGCCTGCCGACCTCCTTCCTGCCGCTTGAAGATCGTGGCGTGTTCACCACCCAGGTGCAGTTACCGCCGGGTTCCACGCTGCAGGAAACCAATAAGGTGGTTAATAAGGTTGAGCAGTACTATCTCACCGAGGAGAAAAACAACGTGCTGTCGGTGTTCTCCACCATTGGTGCCGGTCCGGGCGGTAATGGTCAGAACGTGGCGCGTATGTTTGTCCGCTTAAAAGACTGGGGAGACCGCCCAGGCGCCGAAAACACCTCCTTTGCGATCATTGAACGCGCAACGGCCGCCTTTAAAAAAATCAAAGAAGGCCGCGTGATTGCCAGCAGCCCGCCGGCCATTACCGGGCTGGGGAACTCGGCCGGATTTGATATGGAATTGCAGGATCACGCTGGCCTTGGCCACGATGCGTTGATGAAGGCGCGCGACCAACTGCTGGCCGCCGCCGAGGGCAATGCCTCGTTAGTGCGCGTGCGCCATAACGGTCTGGATGACACACCGCAGTTACGGATTAACGTCGATCAGCACAAGGCCCAGGCACTTGGGGTCTCGATTGATGATATCAATAACACCCTGCAGACCGGTTGGGGCTCGACCTACGTTAACGATTTCCTCGACCGCGGCCGCGTGAAGAAGGTCTATGTTCAGGCCGCAGCAAAATACCGCATGTTGCCGGACGACATCAGCAAGTGGTACGTCCGTAACAGCAGCGGCGGCATGGTGCCGTTTACCGCCTTTGCCACCACCAGTTGGGAAACCGGTTCGCCACGCCTGGAGCGCTATAACGGCTATTCCGCTGTGGAAATTGTCGGTGAATCTGGTCAGGGCATCAGTACCGGTACCGCCATGGACGTGATGGAAAATCTGGTCAGCAAACTGCCTATCGGCTTTGGCCTGCAATGGACCGGAGCGTCCTATCAGGAACGGATGTCCGGATCGCAGGCGCCTGCGCTGTATGCCATTTCCCTGCTGGTGGTGTTCCTCTGTCTGGCGGCGCTGTATGAGAGCTGGTCGATTCCGTTCTCAGTGATGCTGGTGGTGCCGCTCGGCGTGATCGGCGCGCTGGTGGCCACCTGGGCGCGCGGTCTGGAAAATGACGTCTACTTCCAGGTGGGTCTGTTGACGGTGATTGGCCTGTCGGCGAAGAATGCCATTCTGATTGTGGAATTCGCCAATGAGATCAATGCGAAAGGCCGGGATCTGCTGGAATCAACCCTCGAAGCCTCGAAACAGCGTCTGCGTCCGATTCTGATGACCTCACTGGCCTTTATCTTCGGCGTGTTGCCGATGGTGATCAGTAACGGGGCCGGCTCCAGTAGCCAGCATGCGGTGGGCACGGGCGTGATGGGCGGTATGATTTCCGCCACGGTGCTGGCGATCTTCTTTGTCCCGCTGTTCTTTGTGTTAGTCAGACGACGCTTCCCGGTACAGGAAAAACCCGGCAAATAAACGACCAAAGGCAGCACCGAAGTGCTGCCTTTTTCTGTTCTGGAGGTGGCCGGTGTTGCCCGATCTGCCTTATTTAAAGAAGGTGTTATTTACGCGTTAACATTGCTTCGATAAAGTCTTTCCAGGTCCCCATTTCTGTATCAATCATAAATCACCTCTCTTTTATTGTGGGCCCATTATAGGATTAATCCTAATGCGAAGTGAATCATTTTCGCTCACCCATACCATCGGCAGTTTCGATCAAAACTGTAATTTGCGTGGCAGGACACAGTTCTGCCGTTATCATTGGCAGACTAATCAATAGCGTGATTATCGTTCGAAAACCAGAGGGAAAAGCATGATTCAGATGGTACTGACGACCTCTTACGAAAAGCCTGACGTCGACTGGCAGGAACTGGCCGATCTTATTGAGCGCGCCGGCCTTAGCCGCCGCGATCCGCACACTCTTCAGCGCGCCTATCAGCATTCTCAGTTTGTCTGGTTTGGCTACGTAGACGGTAAGCTGATGGCGACGGCGCATGCTATTAGCGACATGACCTATGCTTCCTACCTTTCCGATGTGATTGTCGACGCGTCTTTCCAGGGCAAAGGCTATGGCGGGCAATTGATGGCGGCGATTATGCAGGCGCTGGCGCCCTGTGGAAAAGTCTTTATCTACTCAATGCCGGACAAAATCAGCTTCTATCAGAAACTGGGCTATGCGCCATTAACGACCGGGATGATTTATGCAGAAGGGACGGCGTTATTAAGGTTGCAGGAGAAGGGATTCGTCAGCGGATAGAACCTGGGGGGCACTGCGCCCCCCATCCACGTCCACTGTTATTTCAGAACTATCACTTTATCGTAGCCGCCGCTCTCGCTGTCGATATGCGTTTTGGCATCGGGATGGTCTAGCATCACCGCCTCAACGATGTGATTGAACTCATCACACCGGCTGGTTTTCTTCCGCACGATCACGATCATTGATTGTGTCTCTTCAACCGAATGGGCGGAAGACGCTTTCATATAGTTCATATTGTCCCTCCTTACGCTAAGTCTCTGTCTGGGTGATGATATTCTGTGCTTCCCTGCTGCCTCGCAGGCGCATCCGTTGTAGACTAACCGCCTGAACAGTATCGAATATAGTTGAAACCCACAGAAAAAAGAAGGGAACCGTCATGCTTACAATGTACGGCATCAAAAATTGCGACACCATTAAGAAGGCGCGAAAGTACCTGGAAGCCCAGGCGATGGCGTATCAGTTTCATGACTACCGCGCCGATGGCCTGGACAGCGCGACCTTACAGGGCTTTATCGACGTGCTGGGCTGGGAAGCCTTGCTGAAAACCCGTGGCACCACGTGGCGCAAGCTCAGCGAAGAAACGCGCAATGGGGTGAATAATGCGGCAACTGCACGCGAACTGATGCTGGAACAGCCGGCAATCATCAAACGCCCGTTGCTCTGCAGCCCAGACGGCTCTATGCTGCTGGGCTTTAGTGAAGCAACCTACCAGCCATTTATTTCGGAGAAGTCCTGATTATGTTTTGTCCGGTCATCGAGCTGACGCAGCAGCTTATTCGTCGCCCTTCCCTCAGCCCGGATGATGCCGGCTGTCAGGCTATTTTGATCGAACGCCTTAAGGCGCTTGGCTTCACTATTGAGCCGATGAACATTGGCGATACCCTGAATGTCTGGGCGTGGCGTGGCCAGGGCGAAACGCTGGCCTTTGCCGGGCATACCGACGTGGTGCCAACCGGCGATGCCAGCCGTTGGATCAACCCGCCGTTTGAACCGACCATCCGTGATGGCATGCTGTACGGGCGCGGCGCGGCCGATATGAAAGGCTCGCTGGCAGCGATGATTGTCGCGGCGGAGCGCTTCGTGACCAGCAACCCGAATCATAAAGGCCGTCTGGCTTTCCTGATTACGTCTGACGAAGAAGCCAGCGCCACCAATGGCACGGTGAAAGTGGTAGAAGCGCTGATGGCGCGCAAAGAGCGCATGGATTACTGTCTGGTCGGCGAACCATCCAGCACCGAAATCGTCGGCGACGTGGTGAAAAATGGCCGCCGCGGATCGATGACCGCCAATCTGACCGTGCATGGCGTTCAGGGTCACGTGGCCTATCCTCATCTGGCCGACAACCCTGTTCACCGCGCGCTGCCGGCGCTCAATGAGCTGGTCGCCACCGAGTGGGACCAGGGCAATGAATTCTTCCCGCCAACCAGTATGCAGATTGCCAACGTGCAGGCCGGAACCGGCAGCAACAATGTGATCCCCGGTGAATGCTTTGTGCAGTTTAACTTCCGCTTCAGTACTGAGCTGACGGACGCGATGATTAAGCAGAAAGTGCAGGAGCTGTTGGATCGTCACCAGCTGCGTTACACGCTGGAGTGGAATGTTTCCGGCCAGCCGTTCCTGACGTCTTGCGGTAAGTTGGTCGATGCGGTAGTAAATGCTGTTGAGCACTATAATGAAATTAAACCGCAGTTGCTGACCACCGGCGGCACTTCAGACGGGCGTTTTATCGCCCGAATGGGTGCGCAGGTGGTGGAACTGGGTCCGGTGAATGCCACCATTCATAAAATCAATGAGTGTGTCAAAGCCGCCGACCTGCAACTGCTGAGCCGCATGTACCAGCGGATTATGGAACAGCTAATCGCTTAAGCGAATAAGGTGAGAATATGGAATGGCTGAAAGAGTATTGGTGGCTGTTGGTGATTGTGCTGATGGTAGGCGTGCTGATGAATGTCTATAAAGATTTGAAGCGCATCGATCCGAAAAAATATATGGCGAACAAACCGGATTTGCCACCGCATCGGGATTTTAACGACAAGTGGGATGACGACGACGACCTGCCGAAAAAGAAATAAGTCGCAGGGGCTTCGGCCCCTGCTTCACCCTTCCCGTTCCACCCGCTCACTTTCCTGAATTACGATAATGCTTTGATTGCCTCTGTCACGCTCTGCCAGCGTTGGCTGGCTGCGGCATCCAGGCTCAACAATGCTCTTTCCGTTTCCTGCCGCCAGCCGGCCAGCAATGCCTTACGGCCAGACAGGCCAAAGTACTGATTGAGTTCCGCTGCCGACTTCTCCCCCACCATCGCCCCATTAAGCAGAGGCAGATCGCTTGGGCACTGGCTGACCAGCCGCCCCAGCGCGCCAAAGCTGGCTTCAAACGGACGGTGGCCCCAGGCAAAGCCTGCCAGCTCGCGCCAGTCCTCTTCATTCAGATTTGGGTCGTCCGCCTCAGCCACTGGCAGGTCGATATCCGGGATCAGTCGTTGCAACCAGGGCCAGTCGCGCTGAAGCCGTTTTTCGCCGCTGGCGTGCAGCTGTTGTGCCTGTTCACTTAATGGCAGGATCGCCATCGCCGTATAGCAGCCGCTGCTGGCTTCACGCTGACTGCCCAGCCGCATCAATTTAAAGCCGCAGGATTGCCAGAAGGCCCAAAGTTCCGCCGTATAACCAAAGCTGACCGACAAATAATCCAGCCCGTCGGCATCTTCCCTGCTCCGCTCCACCATTTGACGGCCGATACCCTGACGCCGCCGTTCAGGTGCAATGGCAATCCGACTGATACGCCTGGAACGAAGCTGCGCGGCTTCGGGCCAGCCGCCGTGGGCGGCGAGTGACTGCGCCACCAGATTTCCCCGTGGACGGCGGAAGCCGGCCCAGACCGCTTCGGACAAAGCGGCTGTCAAACCACCTTCATCAACCAGCAGCATCGCACCCTGCACGGTGTCGCCCTGCGATGCCAGGCTGAAATGCATGCCTGGCGCATCCATCATTCGCCGTAAATCCAGTGGAGAAGTGCGATAGTGGGCACTCGCCAGCAGCTGATACATGGCCGACAATTGTTCCGGCTGAGTCAGCCACGCTGATTGCTCAGGAAACGAAAACTGCAGCGGCAATGTGCTTTGTTCTGGCTCCGCTTCCGCAATCAGTAACGCCTGATTAATAAAGCGCTCGAGGGGGTCACTGGCTGACCAGCGCAGCGGCTGATCCAGTTTACGCAGCGTCACCTGCGGCAGGCTGGCGCAGAATTTCAGCATAAAGCCGCGACCGGTACCTTCGTACCCCAGCAAGGTGGAGGTCAGCAACACGCGGGGATACAGCTGCACCAGCTGCCGCAGGATCGGTGCCGGGATGGCTGCGGCTTCGTCCACCAGCAGCCAGTCGATCGGCTGCGGCCGCTGTTCAGGGCGGAGTGCCAGCAGCCGGTCCGGCGCGATAAACTCAAAAGCCTCACCGGCAAATTCGGCCAGCACATCGGTGGCCACTTTGGCCGGTGCGGTTATCAGACAACGTCCTGGCCAGCGTGACGCCAGCAGGCCGGCCAGCGCAGATTTTCCTCTGCCGCGCGGGGCGATAATCACAGAGATACCGGGCTCGCTGGCCAGCAACGCATCAAGCACCGCCTGCTGCTGTGACGTATCATCAGGCTGCCAGGCTGGCGATGTGGGGAGAGACGGTAAGGTGAATGGCTGATGCTGCTGGAGCAGCGCAATGCTGTCATCCTGCTCAACCATCTGCTGAAAACGGCGGATGAAGTTAAAGGAAGGAATGGCCGAAGCCTGCTCGCTCCAGCGCAATGAATCGGTGTCGGGTAAGGCGGCCCAACGCGACCAGTCTGGCACCAGCAGCAGCAGCCAGCTGCCCACTTTAAGCGTGCCGGCGAGTGCCGCCAGCGCCTCGGCATGAAAACCACTGCGGGCATCAAACACCGCGTGCAGAAATTCGCGTCCCAGTAGAGTTCTTGCCGCCGCCGGCGCGCAGTTCAGCGGACTGTGGGGTGCATCGCCCAGCCACATCCAGTCGCCTGGCAACCAGGCCATCCACTGCTCAGCCTGATGCTGGCACCAGCTATCGTCACCGCTGATCACCAGCATTTGCCGCAGCCCGTACTGCCTGATATGTTCGCTATGGCGAAGTGTGTCGTTAACCCCGGCCATGATCAGCGACTAAAGGTGTCGCACTGGCCTGGATTACCGCTCTCAAACCCTTTTTTAAACCAGCTGTAACGCTGCTCTGACGTCCCGTGGGTGAAACTGTCGGGTACCACCCGGCCCTGACCGCGCTGTTGCAGACGATCGTCACCGATCGCTTCAGCGGCGTTGAGCGCTTCCTGTAAATCACCGGGTTCAAGGATGTTTTGCTTTTGCATGTAGTAACCCCACACGCCGGCAAAGCAGTCCGCCTGTAACTCCATTTTCACCGAAAGCTGATTAGCCTGAGTCTGGCTTGCACCCTGCTGCATCTGGCGGACTTTTTGCTCAATGCCCAACAATCTTTGTACGTGGTGGCCCACTTCATGAGCAATAACATATCCCTGGGCGAAATCGCCGTCCGCCCCCAGCTTGTTTTTCATCTCATCGTAAAACGACAGGTCAATGTAAACCGTGGTATCAGCCGGGCAGTAAAAAGGCCCCATCACTGACTGACCGGTACCACAACCTGTGCGGGTGGCCCCGCGATACATCACCAGTTTTGGTGGCGTATAGGTTTTACCCATTTTCTGAAAAAGCTGCTGCCAGGTATCTTCCGTGGTGGCAAGGATCACTGAGGTAAATTTGGCCGCTTCATCCTGCTGCGGCTTGATGCTGCTCTGGCGTTGCGGGGCTGGCTGAGAAACGCTGCTGCTTTCACCGGTCAGCAACGGGCTAAGGTCATAGCCATAGTAGCTGGCGATCACCACCACAATCAGCAGAATGATGCCGCCTTTGCCCCGGGGAATGCGCATTCTTCCCGCCCCCATTGATGGCGACGAACCAGAATCATCACGGCGATCGTCCACATTGTCGCTCTCGCGGCGCCCTTGCCAACGCATACCTTACCTCTCGTTATATCCATTTCACGGCTGTTAGATTGATTTTAGACGTGTGTCTCAGGTAACACCAGCTAACCGGGCATAACCTGCGATTTGAGTTAATCAGACGGGGAGAATACGGGCAATGCCAGGGAAATGAAAGGCTGCGGTATGAGCGCCGCAGCCACAAATCTTAGTCGAGCTTCACACCCAGACGGGTGGCGACTTCTTCATAGGCTTCAATCAGGCCGCCCAGACTCTGACGGTAACGGTCTTTGTCCATTTTGTTCAGGGTGTCTTTATCCCACAGGCGCGCGCCGTCCGGCGAGAACTCATCGCCCAGCACCACTTCACCTTTAAACAGGCCAAACTCCAGCTTGAAGTCCACCAGTATCAGGCCAGCATCGGAAAACAGCTTGCTCAGTACTTCGTTCGCTTTGTAGGTCAGCTCACGCATACGGGCCAGATTCTCTTTGTTCACCCAACCAAAGGTTTCGCAGTAGGATTCGTTAACCATCGGATCGTGCTTCGCATCATCCTTCAGGAACAGGTCAAACAGCGGTGGATTGAGGATCATTCCCTCTTCCACGCCCAGACGCTTCACCAGCGAGCCAGCGGCACGGTTACGCATCACGCACTCCACCGGGACCATATCCAGCTTTTTGACCAGCGCTTCGTTATCAGACAGCAGCGCTTCCATCTGCGTTGGGATACCGGCTTCCTGCAGTTTAGTCATGATGAAATGGTTAAACTTATTGTTAATCATTCCTTTGCGATCAAACTGTTCGATACGTTCACCGTCCAGTGCTGACGTATCGTTGCGGAATTCGAGTACCAACAGATCCGGGTTTTCGGTGCTGTAAACGGTTTTCGCTTTGCCGCGATACAACTCAGCTTGCTTTTGCATCTTCTTAAACTCCAAAAATAGAACGGGAAAAATTGTGCTGTGGCTAGTTTATTCTCTGTGGCGAAAAAATCGAAGCAATCGTTTACGTACAGAGGAATAAAAAAGGCCGGAGAAATCCGGCCTTAGGGTTTACTTGCTAAAGGCGGCGTTAAATACGGCAACCAGCGCGTCGTTTTGCGACTGAGTCAACGTATGGCCTTTAGGATCGAGGAACTGCAGGCTGCTGCGGTTATCCAGATCGCCGACCTGCAGCTTATAATCGCCGTTGGTCAGACCCGGGTCTTTCGCGCCCAGCGCGTCCCACTCATCACTGCCCAGCGTTTTGTAAGTCACGTTCAGGCTGCCCTGTGAACGGTTAGTATCCGTGACTTTCCAGCCTGCGCGTTGCAGGGCTGCTGGCAGACGTTCCCACACGGTGTTGAACGGTGCGCGAACAATCAGATCCGGCAAGCCGGTATCGTCTGCGCCGCTCTGCACATCAATCTGCGCAGAACTGCGTTTGGCCGCCGCGTTTTCACGTGAGGTTTCATTTTTATCCAGACCGCTGCTCAGTTCGTTCAGCATCTGCGCGGTGTAGCGCTGCAACTGGACCGGTGAGTTCACGCCTTTGCCTTCCTGCTGCAGTTCCAGCAGTTTGACCGACAATGCCTGCTGATAACCCTGCTGCTGCACGCTGATCTGGTAGCGGCCACGATACTGATGATCTTCATCAGCACGGTTCCATTGCACCCAATCGGTGGTCAGCGTCTGGGTGGCATCAGTCCGGCTGGCAATCGGGTAATTCTTCGCCTGCACTACATCGACAACCTGCGGCCACAGTGAACCGGTACGCGCGCTGTCCAGTAACAGGACGCCAGAATTACCGGCAAACTGGGTACGGGTGCCGTTCATTAACGCCAGAGGCTGAGCCGGTGGACGGATGTCCAGCTGCTTGCCCACTGCGCCAGTGCTGCTGGCGGAAGGAATGTCGAAATCGCCATTCTGCAACGGCATCACCATCCCTGCTGGTGCGTGCAGATCGCTTACATCAGCCGCTTTCAGATAAGATTCATCGCCGCTGACCTGACGCTTGTAACGCTGGTCGCTGGAACATGCTGCCAGCAGCATCACCAAAGAAAGCCCCACCACTTTTGCTACCGTGGACTTTTGTACTGAATAAGCCATTAAAACTCCCTAAATTTACAGCAGACCTGCGCTTTTCAGTGCCTGCTCAACAACCGGACGACCGGCATCAGTCATCGGCGTCATCGGCAGACGCAGCGTGTCGGTTGCAATTAATCCTAACTGCTTAGCAGCCCATTTAACCGGGACAGGATTAGGCTCAATGAATAGCTTCTGATGCAGATGCATCAGGCGCTGATTAAGGCGTCGCGCTTCGGCAAAGTTGCCCTGGCTGGCCAGTTTGCACAATTCTGCCATTTCACGCGCGGCAATGTTTGCCGTCACAGAGATTACGCCCTGTCCGCCAAGCTGCATGAAGTCGAGGGAAGTTGCATCGTCGCCACTTACCAGGATGAAATCTTCATCAACCAGCTCTTGGATCTGACTAACCCGCGATAAGTTCCCGGTAGCCTCTTTGATTCCGATAATATTTTTTATTTTCGCCAGGCGACCCACCGTTTCTGGCAGCATATCGCAACCCGTACGTGACGGGACGTTATACAGCATTTGCGGCAGATCGGTGCTTTCAGCAATGGCTTTGAAGTGCTGATACAGCCCTTCCTGAGTGGGACGGTTGTAGTATGGCGTCACGGTCAGGCAGCCGACCACACCGCTTTTTTCAAAGCGCCTGGTGAGGGCAATCCCTTCAGCGGTGGCGTTAGCGCCGGTTCCGGCGATCACCGGAATGCGGCCGTCGGCCAGTTCCAGCGTCATCATCACCACGTCACCATGTTCGTCATGGCTTAATGTAGCGGATTCACCGGTAGTCCCTACTGAGACAATTGCCGCGGTTCCGCTGGCAACATGATAATCAATCAGTTTTTTCAAACTCGCACGGCAGACAAACCCTTTGTCATCCATCGGCGTGACGAGTGCAACAATACTTCCCGTGAACATTAGCCATCCCCTCCACAAACAAGTCCTTCATGGTACGGTTTACGGCACTCTAAAAGCAAGCAGACAAGCCCCCCAGGCCACTTGGCATAGGGTATTTTTTATGTTTACCTTAGCGTTATCACAATTGCTAATCATCATGACGGACAGGAAGCATCATTTTGCCGCAGTCACAGCAACATCATCTGGTTATCACCGCACTGGGGGTTGACCGCCCGGGGATCGTTAACACCATCACCCGCCACGTCAGCAGCTGCGGTTGCAACATTGAAGATAGCCGTCTGGCCATGCTCGGTGAGGAATTCAGCTTTATCATGCTGCTTTCCGGCAGTTGGAACGCGATTACGCTGATTGAATCCACCCTGCCGCTAAAAGGCGCAGAGCTGGAACTGCTGATCGTGATGAAGCGCACCACCTTCCGCGAACGGCCGCCGATGCCCGCCACGGTCTGGGTTCAGGTGGAAGTAAAGGATTCACCGCATATTATTGAGCGCTTCACCGATCTGTTTGATTCCCATCAGATGAACATCGCCGAGCTGGTGTCGCGCACGCAGCCCGCGCAAGAAAATCAGCCGCCTTTACTCTATATTCAAATTACCGCTCACAGCCCCGCCAGCCAGGATGCCTCATTTATTGAGCAGGCATTCAACAGGCTATGTACAGAACTGCAGGCGCAAGGCACTATTAACGTCGTCCAGTACCCACAGCATGATGAAAAAATGGAGAGTAGTGATGAATCCACTGAAAGCCGGTGATACCGCACCGAAATTTAGCTTGCCCGATCAGGATGGCGAACAAGTAAATTTGACCGACTTCCAGGGACAGCGCGTTCTGGTGTATTTCTACCCGAAAGCGATGACGCCAGGTTGCACCGTTCAGGCTTGCGGTCTGCGTGACAGCATGGATGAGCTGAAAAAAGCCGGTGTTGATGTGTTAGGTATCAGCACCGATAAGCCAGAGAAACTGTCGCGATTTGTTGAGAAAGAGCTGCTGAACTTTACGCTGCTTTCCGATGAAGACCATCAGGTCTGCGAGCAGTTTGGCATCTGGGGTGAGAAGACGTTTATGGGCAAAACCTATGACGGCATCCACCGTATCAGCTTCCTGATTGGCACCGATGGCAAGGTGGAGCATGTGTTTGATGACTTCAAAACCGCCACTCACCACGACATTGTGATGGACTACCTGAAGAGCGCCTGATCCCAGGCGCAACATAAAAAAGGCAGAAGAGAGTGCCCCTTAATCTTCGCTTTATCGCCGAAGATTAAGGCACAGTACCGTTTCTGCCCTTTTCTTATCCCGCTATGTGCGTTTTTTCGGCTCGACGTTCAGCTCATCAGGCCAGGCATGCACCACCGCTTTGATTAGCGTGGCCAGCGGAATGGCGAAGAACACCCCCCAGAATCCCCACAGCCCGCCAAATATCACCACCGACAGAATGATCACCAGCGGATGCAGATTGACCGCTTCTGAGAACAGCACCGGCACCAGAATATTGCCGTCCAGCCCCTGAATAATCAGATAGACGATAATCATCGTCCAGAAGTCACCGCCGAGGCCCCATTGTGCCAGGCCCACGCCGATGACCGGAATGGTCACCGCCAGCGCGCCGACGTACGGGATCAGCACCGAGAAGCCAACCAGCACCGCCAGCAGCAGCGCATAGTTCATGCCGATGGCGAGGAAGCCAATCCAGGTGGCGATACCGACCACCACCATCTCCAGCACTTTGCCGCGAATGTAGTTGGAGACCTGCTGGTTCATCTCTGCCCACACCTGACCGGCCAGGCCACGGTTGCGCGGCAGAACGCGGCTGATGGCCGCCAGCATCTGATCTTTGTCCTTCAGCAGGAAGAACACCATCAGCGGCACCAGCACCAGATAAATCGCCAGGGTCATAATGCCCACCAGCGAAGCCAGCGAGTATTTCACCAGCTGGTCGCCCATGCCGCTCAGGCGGCTGCGCAGATTCTCCACCACGATATCGACGATGCCCACGTCCATCAGCGTTGGGAAGCGCTCCGGTAAGCGGGTGGCATAGTGATACAGGCCGTTAAGCATGGTCGGCAGTTCATGCGCCAGGTTAATCCCCTGTTGCCAGGCAACGGGCGCGACCACCAGCAATAACACCATTAATAAAGACGCAAAGATAATCAGGATGATGGCGGTCGCCCAGGTACGGGAACAGCCCAGGCGTTCCAGACGCACCGTCGGCCACTCCAGCAGATACGCCACCACTAACGCCACCAGCAGCGGGGCCAGCAGGCCGTTAAAGAAAAACAGAATACAGAAGGCAGCGATCAGGATGGCCAGCAAGGCGATAGCCTGTGGATCGCTGAAGCGGCGGCGATACCACTGAATTAAGAGGTCCAGCATGGGAAACGTCCTTGCGTACTAAGGGGGGAAACAGTCTACCTGAAGGGTGAGGCTCTGTCGCGTGGCTGTCCGGCGTGGCGGGGTGCCAGGCCGGACGGGTGAAGATTAGCCGCTGTGACGTTGCGGGTGCAACGCAAGCTGCGGTTCTGGCTGGCTGGCGACGACCCGGTTACGTCCGGCATTTTTTGCCTGATAAAGCGCATCATCGGCCTGTTTGAATACCCGCTCCATCGAGATTTCATCCGGTGACCAGAACGCCACGCCAATCGAAATCGAAATATGCCCAACGGTCGGTAATTCCAGCTGCTCAATCTTTCTTCGGACGCGCTCGGCAATCGCCATCGCCACATCACGTTCGGCGCCAGGCATGATCATCAGGAACTCTTCCCCGCCGTTTCGACAAACAACGTCAGTCTGGCGGGAGCTGTTACCCAGCTGATCGGCGACACTTTTGATCACGCTGTCGCCCACGTCATGACCCCAGGTATCATTCACCCGCTTAAAGTGATCGATATCCACCGCCAGCACGGCAAATGGCTGACGGGTCGCGAGGAAATATTCCAGCACCGCGTTCAGGCCGCGGCGGTTAAGCAGTTCGGTCATCGGATCGGTCTGCACTTCAAACTTCAGCCGACCAATTTTATCCTGCAATAAGCCGATCCCGGCCAGCATCGCGCGTTTGATTTGCGACGATTCATAATACCAGGAGCGGATGCCGTTAATCTCTTTCGACACGCCTGGCGCGTCCATCTGGCTGGCCTTACGGGCCAGTTGCCACAGCGGTAACGCAATCAGGCGGGCAAGGATCCAGGCACAAATCAGGGTCAGCAATGCAAAAGGCACCGAGTGCTGCAGTACCTTCATTAACAGGCTGTTTAGCGGTTCAAGCGTGGTCTGCGTCGGTTTAAGGGCGACGATGGTCCAGCCCGGCGTGGACACCGTGGCATAACCTGCCAGCATCGGTTCGCCGCTGGCTTTCGGGATCTGCTGGTAGCCGTTGCTGTTCTTCTCCCGGACATCATCCGCGATCAGCGGGGCGATTTTCTGCCCAATCAGCCTGGCGTTCTGGTGGTAAAGCACCCGGTTGTCGCCATCAACCACATACAGCGACGAACCATCGCGGTAGAACTGTTCGCCGAGCAATTCATTCAGAATGCTTTTTTTCTTCAGATAAATGGTGCCACCGACAAAGCCCAGATAGCTGCCGGTTTTTGACCAGATTGGATATGAGACAAACACCATCAGGTTGTTGGCCGCCGAAATGCTCGGTTTGCCAATCAGCGGTTTCCGCTCAGTCAGTGCCTGCGTGGTGCTGCTGGTGGTCAGATGCATGCCTTTCAGCATCAGAGACTCGGGCGAAATCGCTTTCACCCAGCCATTGGCGTCGACAATCACCACCGAGTTAAAGCTGTTGGTCTGTTTGCGCAGGCGATCGACCTCGCTTTGCAACGCCGCATCGTTATCCATACCGTCGCCCAGCACTTTGGCACTAAACGCCAGCTGTGACTGCGCCAGCTGAAAGAACATTTCAGTGGTGGAGGCCAGTTTCGTGGCGTAAACGCGGTTGGATTCGAGCGTATTATTGATCAGCACTTCACGCTGTACTCGCCAGGTGGCATACAGTGAGTTGGCCAGTGTAATCACGATGCTGGCCACGGCTAATAATGTAATAAGCGTGCGCAAGTCCGTCTTGGGGCGACTAAGCCTCAGCATGGACTCACCTCGGTGAGACATTTCATAATGTAGCGCCTTATTATTTTATGTGCGCGTTTGATAAGTGCGTGTTATGCCCTGGTTAAGCACACGCCAATTGTACACCTCTCGTTCGTTTTGGGAATATTCTGACGCCCTTTATACCAATAATAATTTGGTTTAATCGATAAGCCCGTTGGCATCATAGAAGGGATAAGGGCCATCAAATTGCCCGACGACGCACTGATGGGTAACCACCCCCTGCTCGGGCGTCCAGCGATGCAGTAAATAACCGGCGGGCTCCAGGCAGAAGTTGGCCGGGCCGTCGGTTTGCAAATCAAACGCCACCTGATGGGATACGCCTGGCGCGCTGCACGCCAGCGTACCGGCAAACCTGACCTGCATACTGCGATGAAGATGCCCGCACAGCACCCTTTCCACCTGCGGATGGCCCTCGATCACCGCAGCTAACGGCTGGGGATTACGCAGCCGCTGGCGGTCCATATGGTCAATCCCGCTAATAAACGGCGGATGGTGCAGCATCACTATTGTCGGCCGCAGCGGTTGTTCCTTTAGCCTGTCAGCCAGCCAGCTCAGACGTTCTTCGCAGAGTTCCCCTTGCGGTTGCTGCGGCACGGTGGAATCCAGTGCCAGCAGGCGTAACGGCCCGCATTCGCCTTCCCATTGAATGAATTCGTGGTGCTGAAAAAGATGCGTTTGTTCGGCAAAGATTTTTCGCATCATCTGACGATCGTCGTGATTGCCCGCCATTAGCCAGTACGGCAACTCAAGGCTGGTCAACGCTTCTTTCAGCGTCAGATACTCTTCTTCGTGGCCAAAGTCGACCAGATCGCCGGTAATCACCACCGCATCAGGTCGTGGCAACAGCGCATTCAGTCGGACAATCACCTGGCGTAATGCGCCAAGGGTATCCACTTTGCGGTAGGACAATTTGCCCTGGGCTTTAATGTGTAAATCACTGATCTGGGCCAGTAGCACGGCTTGCTGAGTCAAAATAAAGATCCCTTAGTCCCGAATTAAAAATGCATCACCCGTTCGTCGGTAATGATCAATCCCACCCTCTGACCGGTCTGCCAGACTTCACGGGCAGAACGTTCGACCTGAATCGGTTTTTCGCTGCCGATATCAATCAGCAAGCGCTGGCTGGCACCGAGAAACAGTTGTTCGACGATACGGCCATGACGCAGACCGGCATCCGGCTGACCGAGCTGAATATCTTCAGGCCGGCAGAAACGGGCCGGCGTGCCGTATCCGGCTGGCTGAATGCAGTTGATGGCACCGACAAAATCAGCGACAAACCGGGTGGCAGGCTGCTGATAAATGGCGCGCGGCGTGTCAATCTGCGCGATACGTCCACGCTCAAGCACCGCAATCCGGTCACCCAACGCCATCGCTTCCTGCTGATCGTGCGTGACATAGACCGCGGTCATCGACAGCTTTCTCAGCAGATGGCCGATATCCTCGCGCAGACGTTCACGCAGCTTTACGTCAAGCGCCGCCAGCGGCTCATCAAACAACAGGACTTTAGGCCGGGCTGCCAGCGCGCGCGCCAGCGACACGCGCTGCTTTTGGCCACCGGAAAGCGCCTGCACCGGGCGATGGGCAAAGGGCAACAGATCGACCATCGCCAGCATCTCGTCCACCCTTTCCTGCCGTTCCGCTTTGGCAATACCCTGAATACGCAGGCCGTAGCCGACGTTATCCGCAACGTTTAAATTGGGGAACAGCGCATAGTTCTGGAATACCATGCCGACATTGCGCTTCTCAATCGGCAAGCGGGTGACGTTACGTTCGCCAAACCAGACTTCACCACCATCGTCTGGCGTTTCCAGGCCGCTGATGATGCGCAGCGTGGTGGTTTTCCCGCAGCCAGACGGTCCCAGCAGCACCAGCGTTTCGCCAGCCACAATGTCGAGATCCAACGGGTGCAATGCCACTGAACCGCCGGCAAAAGTGCGTGAACAGTGACGTAAATGAATACTCAGGGAGTCTGCCATCAAACGGTTTCCTTAACGGGTAACGCTCGCGCATCTGCCCGGCGCTGAGCAAACTGGGTGACCCAGCTCAGTGCCAGCAACAGCGGCAAAATAATCGCGAGGAAAATCAGGGTATAGGCCGAGCCCACTTCAAGACGCATGGAGGCATAGCTGTCCGACAGCCCCACAGGCAGCGTTTTCGTCAGCGGCGTGTGCAGCATCCATGTGATATTGAATTCACCTATCGACAGCGTCAGCACCATAAACGCCCCGGCAAGAATGCCGTTACGGCAGTTCGGTACGATGACGGTAAAGAACCGACGCCAGAAACCGGCGCCCAGGCTGGCTGCCGCTTCTTCCAGCTGCAGCAACTGGCTGGTGCGCATCACCGACAGGACCGGACGCACCATAAAGGGCAGGGTGAACAGCACATGGCCGATCAAAATAAACAGCCAGCTGCTGCGTAAACCGTGGAAGCCGCCATAGATGACAATCAGGCCGAGCGCCGTGGCCAGCCCGGGTAATGCCACCGGCAGCAACAGACACTCTTCAATGCGGCTGGCCCAACGTGATGGGGTTTTCAGTAATCCCCATGCGGCTGGCACGCCTAATACCAACACGCAACCGAGGCAGCTGACGGCGATCAGTAGCGACAGCCAGATCGTGCCGGCGTACAGCTCCCAAACCTGGGCAACCCAGCGCAGCGTCAGCCCGCTTTTCAGCCCGATAAAATAGTTCTCCGTCACCCCTGCCAGCAGCGAAAGGACGATGGGTACCACCATAAACAGACACAGGCTGAGCGTGAAAATCAGCTGTAGCCAGAAAAGTCCGGAGCGTTTCATTACGCCATCTCCTTATGTTCACCGGCCAGCCAGCGCGCCAGAATCAACGCCAGCCAGGCGACACCGCCCATCGCCACGGACAATGCGGCCGCCGTGGCAAAATTGGCGTAATTGGTGAACTCACCGTAAATCGTCAGCGGCAAAACCTTCAGGTCGGTGCCTAGAGTAAACGCGGTGCCAAAAGCGCCCATACTGGTGGCAAAGCAGATGGCCCCGCTGGAAAACAGTGCCGGCGAGATCCCCGGCACGATCACATCCCGCACCACTCGCCACTGGCTGGCACCAAGGGATCGCGCTGCCTCCTCCAGCGACGGATCGAGTTTTTCGCAGGCGGCGACCAGCGTCATCACCACGCGAGGGATGGAGAAATAGAGATAGCCCACGAACAGCCCGGCCAGCGAATAGGCAAACATCCAGCGTTCGCCGAACAACGTCAGGCTAATTTGCGCAATCAGCCCCTGGCGTCCCGCCAACATCACCACCAGAAAGCCCACCACCACGCCTGGAAAAGCCAGCGGGAAAGTTAACACCGCCAGCAACAGCGAGCGCCCGGCAAAACGGTGACGCGCCAGAAAACAGCCGACGATGGCACAGATCGCTACCGCCAACAGGGAAACCAACAGCGACAGCAGCACCGTCACCCCGAGGCTGCGCAGGTATTGCGGCTGCGTCAGAATGGTCCAGTACGCATTCACCCCGGTGCTGTTATCGGGTTTAGTGCCCATCATGATCAAGGTGGCGAAAGGCAGCAGCCAGAACGCAGCAAAAAACAACAGGGCAGGAACCAGCATCCACTGCACCTTAATTCGGTGGAGAAATGGCGCGGCGCGCGCCCCGACATGGGGACGCGAACCGCTGCTGACTAATGGCGCAGACATTACTGGATCTCACTCAGATAACGTGCGGAAAAGGCTTTTTGCGCGTCAGCCATCTGCTGATAATCGACGGTTTTGGCGCGGGCATAATCACTGTCAGGCAGGAAGCGTTTCTTCGCCTCTGCCGACATCGCTTCCGGCCGGACCGGGCGCAGATAAGCATTGGCCCAAATCGCCTGCCCTTTGTCGGACAGCACATAATCAATCACCTTTTTGCCGTTATCCGCGTGTGGCGCGTTTTTTACCAGGCTGATGACGTACGGCACGGTAACGGTCCCCTCTTGCGGGATCACAAAGGCAACGTTGGCATGGTCGGTGTATTTCGCGCGATAGGCATTGAAGTCATAATCCAGCAGGATTGGGATTTCACCGGACAGCAGACGCGCATAGGCGGTTTGCTTCGGCACAATCGGCTTATTGGCTGACAGTTTTTTAAAATACGCGAGGCCAGGTCCGAAGTCCTGCAGGGTGCCGCCCATCGCCAGGTTCGCGGCGACCGCGCCCACATAACCGACGAACGCGCTGGAAGGGTCGAGGAAGCCAATCATGCCTTTATATTCTGGCTTCAACAGGTCATTCCAGGATTGCGGCACCGGTAAGCCGCCTAAGGCATCGACATTGACCATAAAGCCCATGGTGCCAGAGTGCAGCGCGACCCACTTTCCGTCCGGATCCTTCATGCCCGCCGGGATCGCATTCCATCCGGCGGGTTTATACGCCTCCACCACGCCCGACTTTGCCGCCTGAATACCAAAGGTGACGCCCAGATAGGCCACATCGGCCACCGGACTGGCTTTTTCCGCCACCATCTGTGCCAGCGCCTGACCGGAGTTTTTATTGTCCTGCGGCACGTTAATGCCGGTATCGGTGGCAATCGCTTTTAACTGCGTGCCCCAGTCAGCCCATTCTGGCGGGCAGTTATAACAAATGGCATCGGCAGCTGACGCCAGCTGGCTGACCATTGCACTCCCCGCCAGCAGCGCGGCGACGGCAATCTTGCTGAACTGTTTACGCTGTAACATAAGTTTTCCCGGATGTTGGTGTAATAAAAAAGGTTAAGGCAAAGGCAGTACTGGCGGCGGTGCGATGCTTTCAGCCAACCGCAGTTGCACCGGTAGCGGCGCAACAGGATCCGGACGCTGACCGGCAATTAATGCCAGCAGATGCGCAATCGCCTGCGTTCCCATGTTCTGTAAAGGTTGCACCACGGAACTGAGCGAGGGATAAACCAGCCGCCCGAGATCGATTCCGTCGAAGCCAATAATTGAAATTTGCTGCGGCACGCGATAGCCCGCACGAAGCAGCTCGCCCATCACGCTTATGGCCAGCAGATCGTTAGTGCAGAGCAGCGCGGTCATCGCCAGCTCACCCCGTAACGCGGGTTGCAGCGCCCGCAGGTCTGAACGGGTATGGCTAGGCATTTCCAGCACCGCCGCGGGCGTCAGACCGGCGGTGTTCATCGCATCGCAGTAGCCCTGATAACGCTGAAGCGCACGGTCAGATTGCAGGATTGGCCCGGCAATCATGCCGATGTGGCGATGCCCGAGACCAAGCAGATGCTCGGTGGCCTGACGCACAGCCTGACGGTTATCAACACACACCGACGGCAGCGTGATTTTTTGCGGCGCGTTATGGACCAGCACCACCGGCACATCTTCCCGCTGGAGGTTGGCAAGAACGTGGCTGCTGTCGGCATCGGCGACGGTCAACACCAGCCCATCAACACGCTGGCGCAGCATATTCTCCACGATGTCCGCTTCGCGCTGCGGCTGATAATCACTGGTGGCAATCAGCAGCCCGTAGCCTTTTTGCTGAGCAGCCACTTCCATCGCCTGCAGCTGTTCAGCAAAAACGGGGTTACTTAACGAAGGCAACAACACCCCCAGCGTGCGAGAAGATTGGGTGCGGAGCTGGCGGGCAATAAGATTTGGCCGGAAGCCAAGCGCGTCTGATGCAGCAAACACTTTCAGCCGGGTCTCTTCACGCACCAGCTCAGGCGAAGAGAAAGCCCGTGCTGCCGTAGCGCGTGAAACGCCCGCCAGTTTTGCTACCCGCAATAAATCCGTCATTCGCTCACCTTTTCACCATGAGATCGATCTCATGGCAGGCAAGTTAACAACGATTTATGACAGAAAAATGATCGCAGAATGGGCCGGGTAGCGGCTCAGGGATGGTGTTCAACGAAAGGCGGCAGAAGCCTGAGTGCGGATGGGCGGGCCAGCGGCCCGCGTTATCGCAGGGAAGGCAGAATTACATCGCGAGGAAGGCGTAGCCCTGGTTTTCCAGGGTTGAAACCGTGGTCGGGCTGGACAGCGCATGGGTAACGGATTTATCGATCCAGTCATGCTGGAAATGGTGGAAGGCGACAGACTGATCGCAGACCGAGACATCCACCCCTTTGGCCCGCAGCTGGCTGATGAGCTTCAGGTTAGGATTATCCATACCAAACATTTTTTTATACTGTTCGTTGTTTAACATCGCCGGGGTGCCGTCACCGGTGACAGAAACGACGAATTTCAGCTGGTCGACCGGTACGCCAGAAGCGACATACAGATTCACTACCCGGGCAACGCGCTCCAGGCCGAGATTAGGATCGTTGGGGCCATTTTCCGCTTTGGTGATCTGGAAAACGATTTTATTACTCTCACCCACAGCCGGTTTATACGCCACGTCTGATTCGTAATGTATTTTGCCGTAACCCTCGATGGTTGGTGTGGACCAGAAACCTGCGGGATCGGCAGCCGGGGTGCCAAAACGGGCACTGATTTTATCGGCAATATCGGGGGCCTTTGAAAAACTGGCGCCGACAAAACCGGCTACAACAGCAATGACTAAATAGGATACGACAGGACGCATAGGATGCTCTCCGCAACAGGGCAACGAGTCAGATGGCTCACGGATAAAAAGGCTGTAGAGTGTCGCCACCTTCGGCGATAACAGGATCTATACCATAGCTTTGACGAATTGCTTGCGGCTGAAAAAAGCATAAGAGCGCAATTAGTTTATCGGTGAAATCATTGATAATATGCAATATGCAAAAAAACTTTAAGGTTACGAATTACAACAGGTTACATAAAGATCCAGTCGTTAATCATCGCTTAAAATAGAGACAAAATTTTATACCCATGGCTAGCATAGATAATTAAAATTTAACTTAAGTTATTAATGGCACTGTTAATTAAAAATTAAATTAATAATTGGTACGATCTCATTTTGAGACTCAGCCATAATTAAGCAATTATGTTAATAACCCCGTCGTTCCCTCCCCTCTCCTGACCCGGTATTTTTAGGACTAAACCTAATCAAATACCGTGCCACCTTCAGAATATTTGAATAAATTTACCTAACTTTAAGGAATAGACCTTCGCGCTTCGCCAACAGGTAAAATTTATGTGTAATCGGGGACGCCGTAAAAGCAGAAATATCAGGTATTGCCAGGACTTTTCAGATCAAATTGCCTTACGCCGCAAATCCAGGGTCGCCGATGAGATAGTCAATTTTTTACGGCAATAATGGCCGTTTTGCAGAAAATCATTCAGTAACCGTCTGTTGCAACCGTTTCCTTCCGACTGACTTGTGATTAAGATACCCTGCGAAAAGTGCAACGATTGCCCTCGGCTGCCAGAACATTTGGTCAGTCTGTCGGTCGTAAGAAGACGTCATCAGAATGGGATTCCGCATGATCAGTAGATTGAAGAAGTGTGCTCTGGCCTCACTCATCTTTTCTCTTTCGGCCGCTTCACTGCCGTTGAAGGCGGACATCAGCGACAATCTGCCCGACATTGGCACCACGGCAGGCAATACGCTTTCCATTGGCCAGGAAATGCAGATGGGCGACTTCTATGTGCGCCAGCTGCGTGGCAGCGCGCCGTTGATCAACGATCCGCTGTTAAACGACTACATCAATCAGTTAGGTCAACGGCTGGTCGCTCACGCCTGGTCGGTAAAAACACCGTTCCACTTCTTCCTTATCCGTAATGATGAAATTAACGCCTTCGCCTTCTTTGGCGGCAATGTGGTGCTGCACTCTGCCCTCTTTCGCTATACCGACAATGAAAGTCAGCTGGCCTCGGTGATGGCGCACGAAATCTCGCACGTCACCCAACGACACCTGGCGCGCGCAATGGAAGAGCAGCAACGCAATGCCCCGCTGACCTGGGTGGGTGCGCTGGGCTCGATCCTGTTGGCCATGGCCAGCCCGCAGGCGGGGATGGCAGCGTTAAGCGGTACGCTGGCGGGCGCGCAGCAAGGGGTGATCAGCTTTACCCAGCAAAACGAGCAGGAAGCCGATCGCATTGGCATTCAGGTGTTGCAGCGCTCAGGCTTTGATCCGGAAGCAATGCCGAACTTCCTGCAAAAGCTGGCCGATCAGTCACGCTTCTCCTCCAAGCCGCCGGAGATCCTGTTAACGCACCCGTTACCGGATAGCCGCCTGTCGGATGCCCGTAACCGCGCCAACCAGATGAAGCCGGTGGTGGTGCAGTCGTCGCAGGACTATTACATGGCGAAAGTCCGCGCGCTGGGCATGTATTCCACCGGACAAAACCAGCTGACCGATGACCTGCTGGATACGCTGAATAAAGGCAACACGCGGGAGCAGGCGGCGGGACTGTACGGAAAAGCCGTGCAGTTTTTACAGGCCAAAAGCTTCGCCAATGCCAAAAAAATCATTGCGCCGTTACTGGCAAAGCAGCCAGACAACGTCTGGTATCTGGATATTATGAGCGATATCGATATCGGGCTTAATCAGCCGCAGCAGGCAATCTCCATGCTGCTGGCCGCGAAAGGCGTCAGTGCCAGCGCGGTTGTTCAGCTCAATCTGGCGAATGCCTATGTCGAAGCGAAGCAGCCGGCCGAAGCCAGCAAGATTCTCAATCGCTATACCTGGGCGCACAAAGACGATCCGAACGGCTGGGATTTACTGGCGCAGGCCAGTGCCGATCAGGGATTAACCGACGAAGAGCAAGCGGCCAGAGCGGAGAGTTTGGCGCTGAACGGCCAGCTCGATCAGGCGATCAGAAGTCTGAGCAGTGCCAGTGCCTCGGTGCCGTTGGGTAGCCTGAAGCAGGCAAGATATGATGCGAGAATCGATCAGCTGCGTCAGTTACAACAGCGGTTCAAGCCTTATATGCGATCGTAATCCAGGGTGGGCTGAAGCAGTGGCCCGTTTGCCGAACTACAGACCGAGCGCTTCTTTCACAAAAGGAATGGTCAGCTTACGCTGGGCACTGATTGAAGCGCGGTCCAGCTTATCCAGCGTTTCAAACAGCGTGCGCATCTCACGATCCAGCCTTTTCAGCAGAAAACGGCCCACGTCTTCCGGTAGCTCAAAACCTCGCAGTCTGGCCCGCAGCTGCAGCGCCTGTAACTTATCCTCATCGGATAACGGCTGCAGGCGATAAATCTGTCCCCAGTCGAGGCGTGAAGCCAAATCGGCTAACTTGAGGTTTAACTGGCGGGGAGGACGATCGGCGGTGATCAGTAAGCGGGTGCGGCCGGTTTCCAGAATACGGTTATAGAGATCGAAGATCGCCATTTCCCAGGGTTCATCTCCGGCAATGCATTCAATATTGTCGATGCAAATCAGCGGCAGCTGCTCCATGCCATCCAGCACTTCCGGCACAAACCAGGTGCGCTTATCCAGCGGCACATAGCCGACGGCCTCGCCACGGGCGGAGAGCTCGGCGCAGGCGGCATGCAGCAAATGGCTGCGACCTCCCCCTTCACGCGACCAGAAATAAAAATAGCTGCCGTGCTCCTGTTGCAGCGCACTTTGCAGCGCGGCAATCAGCGACGGGTTTTCCCCCGGCCAGAAGCTGGCGAAGGTTTCGTCATCGGGCAAATACAAGGGCAAAGACAGCTGTGCCGGTGTGTTCAGAAGCACCTCAGTGTTGATCGGGCAAAATCCGGCTGGAGTTTATCACAACTTTCTTCTGTTAATAAACGCAGGCCGGATTGCCGTCGCTTACAGGCGATCGCGATCCTGCGGATCGAGCACCACTTCTTCAGGGCGGATCAGGCCGATCGCCTTGAAGATCAGGCTCAGCATAATGCCGATGATGGTGGCCAGCGCCATGCCTTTCAGCTCCGCTGCACCGATATGCACCGTTGCGCCGCTCACGCCGATAATCAGGATCACCGAGGTCAGGATCAGGTTCTGCGCCTTGTTGTAGTCGACCTTCGACTCAATCAGCACGCGAATACCGGAAGCGCCAATCACGCCGTATAACAGCAGTGATACGCCGCCCATCACCGGCACCGGAACCGCCTGGATCACCGCGGCCAGTTTGCCGACGCAGGACAGCAGGATTGCCAGAATGGCCGCGCCGCCAATCACCCAGGTGCTGTAGACGCGGGTAATGGCCATTACGCCAATGTTTTCACCGTAGGTGGTGTTGGGCGTGGATCCAAAGAAGCCGGAGATGACCGTGGAAATGCCGTTGGCAAACATCGAGCGATGCAGACCCGGATCTTTCAACAGGTCCTTTTTCACGATGTTGGCGGTGACCACCAGATGACCGACATGCTCGGCAATCACTACCAGCGCGGCCGGCAGGATGGTTAACATCGCGTACCATTCGAAACGCGGCGTATAGAAGGTGGGCAGCGCAAACCAGTGCGCGGCTTCTACCGAAGACCAGTCGACAATGCCCATCGCCGAGGAGAGCGCGTAACCGGCAATCACCCCAATCAGGATCGGGATAATCGCCAGAAAGCCGCGGAACAGCACCGAGCCAAACACCGTCACGCCCAGCGTTACCATCGAGATGATAATGGTTTTGCTGTCAACGGAAGCGCCGTCAGCGGGCAGCAGTCCGGCCATTTTCGCCGCTACGCCCGCCAGTTCCAGCCCGATAACCGCCACAATCGCGCCCATTGCCGCCGGCGGGAACATCACGTCCAGCCAGCCGGTGCCGGCTTTTTTGACAATCAACGCCACCAGGCAGAACAGCACGCCGCAGAGAATAAAGCCGCCGAGCGCCACTTCATACCCCAGCGGCAACAGCAGTAACACCGGAGAAATAAAGGCAAAGCTTGAACCGAGGTAAGCCGGGATTTTGCCCTTACAGATAAACAAATAGAGCAAGGTGCCGACGCCGTTAAACAGCAATACCGTGGCCGGATTGATATGGAACAGGATCGGCACCAGCACGGTGGCGCCAAACATCGCAAACAGGTGCTGGAAGCTGAGTGGGATGGTTTGCAGCAGCGGTGGCCGCTCGCTGACGCCAATTGCACGACGTGTCATAATATTACCCCTTGTTTTACCCATTAAAAAGCCGACTCTGCGGTCGGCTTGTCTCGTTGATGACGGCTTATTTGGTGCCGAAGATCTTATCGCCTGCGTCACCGAGGCCCGGAATGATATACCCTTTCTCATTCAGACCCTGATCGATAGACGCGGTGTACAGCTCAACATCCGGGTGCGCTTTTTCCAGCGCGGCAATGCCTTCCGGTGCGGCGACCAGCACCAGCACTTTAATGCTGGTACAACCGGCTTTTTTCAGCAGGTCGATGGTGGCAATCATCGATCCCCCGGTAGCCAGCATTGGATCCACCACTAGCGCCATGCGCTCTTCAATATTGGAAACCAGCTTCTGGAAATACGGGACCGGCTCCAGCGTCTCTTCATCGCGGTAAACACCGACAACGCTGATGCGCGCGCTTGGCACGTGCTCCAGCACGCCTTCCATCATCCCCAGTCCCGCACGCAGGATCGGCACAACGGTGATCTTCTTACCTTTGATTTGTTCGATTTCAACCGGACCATTCCAGCCTTCAATGGTCACCGTTTCGGTGGCTAAATCAGAGGTGGCTTCGTAAGTCAGCAGACTTCCCACTTCTGAGGCGAGTTCACGAAAACGTTTGGTGCTTACGTCATGCTCACGCATCAGACCCAGTTTATGTTTGACCAGCGGGTGTTTGACTTCCACGATCTTCATTGTTGTACTCCCGGAGTGTTAAGCTGCAAAAAAAAATCGCGAGATTATAGCCCCATTTACGCTCCACGCCATATGACTTAGTGCAACTTTTGATTAAACCGCCCCTACCCGTCAATAATTAGCTAAAATCCAGTTATCCGCAACGCGTCTGAAGATGGCACTCGCAAACGTTTGCCTGCGCTGTTAGAATTGCCGCGCTTTATTTTCCATACCACCAACCGCAAACCGCGTGGGGATTTCGCAGTGACCGATAAGACCTCTCTCAGCTATAAAGACGCCGGCGTAGATATCGACGCGGGTAATGCTTTAGTCGATCGTATCAAAGGCGTAGTGAAAAAGACTCGTCGCCCGGAAGTGATGGGTGGACTGGGCGGTTTCGGTGCCCTTTGTGCGCTGCCGCAAAAATACCGCGAGCCGATTCTGGTTTCCGGCACTGACGGCGTCGGCACCAAGCTGCGTCTGGCGATGGACCTTAAACGCCACGATACTATCGGTATCGATCTGGTCGCGATGTGCGTGAATGATTTGGTGGTTCAGGGCGCCGAGCCGCTGTTCTTCCTCGATTACTATGCCACGGGCAAACTGGAAGTCGACACCGCAGCCAGCGTGATCACCGGCATTGCTGAAGGCTGCTCGCAGTCTGGCTGTGCGCTGGTCGGCGGCGAAACCGCAGAAATGCCGGGCATGTACCACGGCGAAGACTACGACGTGGCAGGCTTCTGCGTTGGCGTGGTCGAAAAATCAGAAATCATCGATGGCAGCAAAGTTCAGGACGGTGACGTACTGATTGCCCTCGGCTCCAGCGGCCCGCACTCCAATGGCTACTCGCTGGTACGTAAAATTCTGGAAGTCAGCAACACCAATCCGGAAACGACGCAGCTGGAAGGCAAGTCGCTGGCCGATCATTTGCTGGAACCTACCCGCATCTATGTGAAGAACATCCTCAGCCTGATAGAACAGGTTGATGTTCACGCGATTGCTCACCTGACCGGTGGCGGCTTCTGGGAAAATATCCCCCGCGTGCTGCCAGACAACACCCAGGCGGTGATTGAAGAGTCAAGCTGGCAGTGGCCGGCCGTCTTCGGCTGGATGCAGGAAGCGGGCAACGTCAGCCGCTTTGAGATGTACCGCACCTTTAACTGCGGCGTGGGCATGTTAATCGCCCTCAGCGCAGACGAAGCTGATAAAGCGGTGCAGCTGATGACTGACGCGGGTGAAAAAGCCTGGAAAATCGGCGTAATCAAAGCGTCCGATTCTGAAGAGCGTGTGGTCATTAACGCATGAAACGGCTAGTCGTGCTGGTTTCCGGCCAGGGAAGCAATCTTCAGGCAATCCTGGATGCCTGCCAGCAAGGCCAGATCCACGGCAGCGTCGCTGCCGTGTTCAGCAACAAGTCGGACGCGTACGGTCTGACCCGCGCGCGTGAAGCCGGTGTTCCGGCCCATGCGCTCGCCGCTTCCCAGTTTGCTGACCGTGAAGCGTTCGATCGCCAGCTGATGCTGGAAATCGACGCTTATGCCCCCGATTTAGTGGTGCTGGCCGGTTACATGCGGATCCTCAGCCCGGCCTTCGTCCAGCACTATGCCGGACGCATGCTGAACATCCACCCTTCCCTGTTGCCGAAATACCCGGGTCTGCACACTCACCGCCAGGCGATTGAAAATGGCGATGAGGAGCACGGCACCTCGGTGCATTTCGTTACCGAGCAGTTGGACGGCGGCCCGGTGATCCTTCAGGCGAAGGTGCCGGTGTTTGCAGAAGACAGCGAAGAGGATGTGAACGCCCGCGTTCAGCATCAGGAGCACGCTATTTATCCGCTGGTGGTTAGCTGGTTTGTCGATGGCAGACTGGCGATGCATGATGATGCGGCGTGGCTGGACGGTGAAAAGCTGCCTGAAGAAGGGCATGCTGGCGACTAGGTTGTCGTAGCGCATATCAAGGGGGAGATCGTCGATCTCCCCTTTTTTATTAACCGTAGCGGCCGGTGATGTAATCTTCCGTGCGACGCTGGCGCGGCGTGGTAAACAGTTCGTCAGTCTCGCCAAACTCCACCACGCTCCCCTGATGCATAAACGCGGTGTAATCTGACACCCTCGCGGCCTGCTGCATATTGTGCGTTACCAGAATCAGCGTGAAGTGCTGCTTCAGGCTGCTCATCAGCTCCTCAATCACCAGCGTCGAAATCGGATCCAGCGCCGAGGTCGGTTCATCCAGCAGCAAAATTTCCGGCTCAATCGCAATGGCACGGGCGATCACCAGTCGTTGCTGCTGACCGCTGGACAGCGTCAGCGCATTCTGCCACAGGTTATCCTTCACTTCGCCCCACAGCGCCGCCGCCCGCAACGCCCGCTCAACCGCTTCATCCAGCACCCGACGATCGCGTACGCCCTGCAGGCGCAGGCCATAAACGATGTTTTCATAGATGGTTTTCGGAAACGGGTTGGGCCGCTGGAATACCATGCCAACGCGCCGACGTAGCGAGGATAAGTCCTGACTTCCGCCGAGGATCGACTGCTGATTCAGGCGAATATCGCCCTCGGTGCGGCAGCCATCAATCAGTTCGTTCATCCGGTTAAGGCTGCGTAACAGCGTCGATTTCCCGCACCCGGAAGGGCCAATCAGCGCGGTGATGCGATTTTTAGGGATCCGCAGGTTGATCTCATTCAGCGCCTGCTTTTCGCCATACCACAGCGACAGGTTCTCCAGCTCAAGCGTGCTTTCCAGCAAATCGGACTTCACCATTTTTCTCTCACCATCAGTTCATCAGGGCGCGATAGCGTTCCCGCAGGCGATGTCGTAACACCATCGCCAGCAGGTTCAGCGCCAGAATTATCGTTACCAGCAACAACGCGGTGGCAAAGACCAGCGGGCGATCCGCCTGAGCATTCGGGCTCTGGAAAGCCAGATCGTAAATCTGGAATCCAAGGTGCATAAATTTACGGTCCAGATGCAAATAAGGAAACACCGCATCGATCGGCAGTTCTGGCACCATTTTCACCACGCCCACCAGCATCAGCGGCGCGGTCTCTCCTGCCGCGCGCGCCACGGCGAGGATCAGGCCGGTCAGCATCGCCGGAACGGCCAGCGGCAGGGTCACGTGCCACAGCGTTTCCGCCTGGGTAGCCCCTAAGGCTAGTGAGCCCTGACGCAGGGATTTAGGAATACGCGACAGGCCTTCTTCGGTGGCGACAATCACCACCGGCAGCGTCAGCAATGCCAGCGTCAGCGAGGCCCACAGCAGGCCAGGCGTGCCAAAGGTAGGGTCGGGCAAGGCATCGGCAAAGAACAGCTTGTCGAGGCTGCCGCCAACCAGCCAGACAAAGAAGCCGAGGCCAAACACGCCGTAAACAATCGAAGGCACGCCCGCCAGGTTTACCACCGCAATCCTCACCAGCCGGGTCATCAGGCCGTTTCCGGCATATTCATGCAGCCAGATTGCCGCGATCACCCCCAGCGGCATCACCACGATCGACATCAGCAGCACCATCAGCACGGTGCCAAATATTGCCGGGAACACGCCGCCTTCGCCCAGGCTGTCGCCCTGGGTGCCGCTGACAAAGTGCCAGATCTGCCAGGCCAAATGCAGCCATTTCTCGCCGTAGCTCATCGCATTGGGATACCAGGCGCCGAGGATCTCGTTCATCGCAATGCGGTGCTGCTGGCCCTGGGCATCCCGCAGGATCAGCACCGTGCTGCTGCTTTCATCATTCAGGTCGCTGAGCTGCTGGGCTTTCTGCACAAACTGACGCTGCAGCTCGGCACTGTCCGCCTGATGGATCGACTGTGCCTGCGCCGTGTACTGGTGCTGTTGCTGGAGATGCCGCTGTTGCTGCGCCAGCTGCTCCAGTTCACTGTTCAGCCTGGCCATGCTCACCCGGCGGATTTTCTCCGCCTGCGACATATGCTGTTGCGACTGTTTTATCCGCTGCTGCAAGGTACGCATCATATTGCGCGCCACCAGCGGCTGACCGTTCTCCAGCAGGCCGTCGAACCAGCCGTACGCCATGCCGCCGGTACGACGTTGCAGCGCGATCACCCCGGTAGGCTGCTCGCTGGACACAATCTGGCTGCTTAAGATGCTGTGAAAATCGGACGCGGCGAAATCGCGGTTGCCGGTTTTAATCAGATAGCGGGTCAGCTCTTGTGGCAGCCCGGCTGGCAACACGCGGCCACTCTCCTCAAGCTGCTGGCGGGAAACCGTCTGTGACTGGGCGACTTCACCCAGCATCTGCGTGGTGCCGACCGTTTGCTGAACCGTATAGAGCGTGACCGGATGCGGCCAGAAATAGGTCATGCCCTGCCAGGCAAGCAGAGCGATCAGCAAAATAAAGGCCAGCAGGCTGACCGCTACCGCGCCACCGGTCAGCCAGCGCCAGCGGTGATTATTCATCACCACACTCATAGCGTCTCCTCCTGCTGACTATAACGCCGGCGAAGGCGCTGGCGGATCAGTTCAGCCAGGGTATTTACCGTCAGGGTAAACACCAGCAGCACCAGCGCGCTTAAGAACAGGATGCGGTAGTGACCGCTTCCGGCAGCCGCCTCGGGCATTTCAATCGCCACGTTAGCCGCCAGGCTGCGCACCCCCTGCAGTAAACCGCCTTCGGTGACCGGCGTGTTGCCCGTTGCCATCAATACAATCATCGTTTCACCCAGCGCCCGACCAAAGCCAATCATCAGGGCGGCGAAAATGCCGGAAGAGGCGCCTGGCACCACCACCCGAGTGAGCGTTTGCCACTGCGTTGCGCCAAGCGCCAGTGAGCCCTGCCCTAGCGATGCCGGCACGCTGAAGATGGCATCTTCCGCCAGGGTGAATATTAACGGCACCAGCGCAAAACCCATCGCCACGCCGGCAATCAGTAAGTTACGTTGTTGATAGCTGCTGCTGAAACGGTCGGCCAGCCCCTGACCAAACAGGCTGTGCTCAATAGCGGGCAGCAACCCCAGGCAGAAGACGCCGGTCAGCAGCATCAGCGGCAGCAGTATCCAGATTTCACGCCCTTCATCACACAGGCGGCGACGCCAGCGCGCAGGCAGTTTCAGCGAGGCCCAACTGCATAAAAGCAGGACGCCAGCCAGCATCAGCGGCAATAACAGCACGCCGAGCAGTTTGTCAGCCAGCTGCGGGGCAAGCCACAATCCGGCAATCAGGCCGATGACCACGCTGGGCAAGGCGCCCATCATCTCGATCGCCGGTTTCACCCAGCGCCGTAAGCCCGGTGCCATAAACCAGGCGGTATACATTGCCGCAGCCAGTGCCAGCGGCGTGGCAAACAGCATCGCCAGGCCAGCCGCTTTTAGCGTGCCAATTACCATGGGGACCAGGCTGAATTTGCCCTGATATTCGTCATTAGCCGAGGTGGACTGCCAGACGTAATCAGGCGATGGATAGTGTTCATACCAGACTTTTTGCCAGAGGTTGCGCCAGCTGATATCGGGCCACGGGTTATCAATTTTGTAATGCTGCAACATGCCGCCGTGCTCCAGCAGCAAACCATCACCCTGCGGCGAAAATGCGCCATTTTCGGCATTGGCAGCAAGCTGGCGTGACAAAATCGCGCCTTTTTGCTTACTGGCATACAGCTTGAGTTCACCGGAGGGGCTGAGCGTGGCAAACACCCGGCGATGCGCCTCGCTGAACAGCAGCCCGCGATCTTCTGCTCCGGCAAACTGGCGGACAGGTTGCAAGTGCGGCCCGGTTTCGCTTGCGATATCAAACCACTGCGCAATCCCATTGGCATCTGACACCAGCAACGAGCTTCCGCCGCTCAGTAAGGCAATTCGCTCGGGTGCGCGGGTTAAGGTGCGCGTGTCGCGCAGAACCGGCCCTTCCGGGGCGATCCGCCAGACGCGGAGAATATTGCCGGCGACGCCGAACAGCAGTTTGCCATCCGGGGAAAGCAGCAGTTGGGTGATGTCCGGCACCGCAAGCGTAAATTTCTCAGGCACAGCGCCTGCCGCATACTGCAACAGCGTGATCTGCTGTGCACTGCCCTGAGCAATCAGCCAGCGATCGTCGGCATGGGCCAGGCTCATGACCGTTGCATTGGCATCGCTGCCCGCTAACGGTCGATCGCCGAGCGGGAACTTCCACACCGGTTCGTCGTGGCTGACCGTTAACTGTGGTTGAACCAGCACCAGCCCGCTGGCGCTATGCAGCAACACGCTGCCGTTATCGGCGGACGTCACGGCACTGACTTCGCCAGCGGCAAGCGGAAAGGCGACGGACGGCGGCTGTGCATCAAGCGGGATAAACATGCCCTGTCCCTGGCGGTCAATTCGCCATGCCCACTTTTGCCGGGTATCCATGCCCAGCGCCACTAACGGTGTTGAGGCGGGCAGCCTGATGGTCTGCGCACTGCCAATCGACGGTGACGAGAACAGCGGCACCACCACCCAGAGCAGCCAGACAAACAGCAGCAGCATCACCAGCAGGATCGCCAGCCCGCAGACTCTGACGACGCGGCGAGTCAGCCGATCAATAAATTGACGGCGCCGGTCGTTGAACTGGGCGGGAATGGGGGTCGAACTCATGCGTTAAGTGCTTTCCTGTGGGCGTTGAAGCCGCTATGTTGCCCGTATGTGGTTAATAAGACAATCAACAATGTCCGTTGGACTTTCCTGCCATACTCTCGCCATAATGAAGTGAGACAATGGCCGGTCAAGGGCAGGATCTTCATACGGAGTAAAAATGGGTCAGGAAAAGCTGTATATAGAAAAAGAGTTGAGCTGGTTATCGTTCAATGAGCGCGTTCTCCAGGAAGCGGCAGATAAATCCAACCCCCTGATTGAGCGTATGCGCTTTTTAGGCATTTACTCCAATAACCTGGAGGAGTTCTATAAAGTCCGCTTCGCCGACCTGAAACGCCGCATTCTGATTGGTGAAGAGCAAGGCATTCCCAATACCCCGCGCCACTTACTGAAAAAAATTCAGGCGAGGGTGTTGAAAGCGGACCAGGAATTCGACGGCCTGTACAATGATTTGCTGCTGGAGATGGCCCGTAATCAGATCTTCCTGATTAACGAGCGCCAGCTTTCGCCAAACCAGCAGAGCTGGTTGCGCCACTATTTCAAACACCAACTGCGTCAGCACATCACGCCGATTCTGGTCAATCACGACACCGACTTGATTGAGTTTCTGAAGGATGACTACACCTATCTGGCGGTAGAGATCATTCGTGGCGATCAGATCAGCTATGCGCTGCTGGAAATCCCGTCAGACAAGGTGCCGCGCTTCGTCAATCTGCCACCGGAAACGCCGCGTCGCCGCAAACCGATGATCCTGTTGGACAATATTTTACGCTATTGCCTGGGCGATATTTTCCGCGGCTTCTTTGATTACGATGCGCTGAACGCCTATTCCATGAAGATGACGCGCGATGCCGAATACGATCTGGTCACCGAAATGGAGTCCAGCCTGCTGGAACTGATGTCATCCAGTCTGAAGCAGCGTTTAACCGCCGAGCCAGTGCGTTTCGTTTATCAGCGTGATATGCCGGATGCCATGGTTGAGATGCTGAGTAAAAAGCTGAACATCACTAACTACGACTCGATTGTGCCGGGTGGCCGTTACCACAACTTTAAAGACTTCATTACCTTCCCTAACGTCGGCAAGGCGAATCTGGTTAACAAACCGCTGCCGCAGTTGCGCCACATCTGGTTCGATCGATTCCGTAACGGCTTTGATGCCATCCGTAATCGCGATGTGCTGCTCTATTATCCCTACCACACCTTTGAACATGTGCTGGAATTGCTGCGTCAGGCGTCGTTTGACCCGGCGGTGTTAGCCATCAAAATCAATATTTACCGTGTTGCCAAGAACTCGCGCATTATCGACGCGATGATCCATGCGGCTTATAACGGCAAAAAAGTCACCGTGGTGGTGGAGCTGCAGGCGCGCTTTGATGAAGAAGCGAATATTCACTGGGCCAAGCGTCTGACGGAAGCCGGCGTACACGTGATTTTCTCGGCCCCTGGACTGAAAATTCACGCCAAGCTGTTCTTAATCTCACGACGTGAAAACGGCGAGATTGCCCGTTATGCCCATATCGGCACCGGTAACTTCAACGAAAAAACCGCGCGTATTTATACCGACTACTCATTGTTAACCGCCGATGCGCGTATAACTAACGAAGTGCGCCGGGTGTTTAACTTTATTGAAAACCCTTATCGCCCGGTTACCTTCGAGCATCTGATGGTTTCGCCGCAGAACTCGCGCCAGATGCTGTACCAACTGATCGACAATGAGATCGCCAATGCGCAGAAAGGCATTCAGGCTGGCATCACGCTTAAAGTGAACAATCTGGTGGATAAAGGCCTGGTCGACAGGCTGTATACCGCTTCCAGCGTCGGCGTGAAGGTCGATCTGCTGATCCGTGGCATGTGCTCACTGATCCCCAATCTGGAAGGCATCAGTGAAAATATCCGCGTAATTAGTATTGTTGACCGCTACCTTGAGCACGATCGCGTCTATATTTTTGATAATGGTGGCGACAAAAAAGTCTATCTTTCCTCAGCTGACTGGATGACCCGCAATATCGATTACCGTATCGAAGTGGCCGTCGCCATTCTTGACCCTATTCTGAAACAGCGGGTGCTGGATATTATTGGCATCCTGTTAAGTGATACGCTTAAAGCGCGCTTCGTAGACAAAGAGTTGAGCAATAAGTATGTTCCGCGCGGCAATCGCCGCAAAGTGCGCGCCCAACTGGCTATTTACGATTACATTAAATCTCTGGAACAACCTGACTAACTCACTATGCCAATATCCCAGAAAAATACGCCCAAACCGCAGGAATTCGCCGCAATCGACCTGGGCTCGAACAGTTTTCATATGGTGATTGCCCGCGTGGTGGATGGTGCCATGCAGGTGCTCGGCAGGTTGAAACAGCGGGTTCATCTGGCCGACGGCCTGGATCACAATAACGTGCTGGGCGAAGAAGCGATTGAGCGCGGGTTAAGCTGCCTGGCGCTGTTTGCCGAGCGTCTACAGGGTTTCAGCCCGGCCAATGTGACCATCGTCGGTACTCACACGCTGCGTGAAGCGGTCAACGCCGAAGATTTCCTGCGTCGTGCCGCCGATGTCATCCCCTACCCGATTGAGGTGATTTCCGGCAATGAAGAGGCCCGTCTGATCTTTATGGGCGTCGAGCACACGCAGCCGGAAAAAGGACGCAAGCTGGTCATTGATATCGGCGGCGGCTCAACGGAAATGGTGATCGGTGAAGACTTCGAGCCCAAGCTGGTCGAGAGCCGCCGCATGGGCTGCGTCAGTTTTGCTAACCTCTACTTTCCTGGCGGCGTGATCAGCAAAGAGAACTTCCGCCGCGCCCGCCTGGCCGCTGCGCAAAAGCTGGAAACCATGGCCTGGCAATATCGCCTGACCGGTTGGCAGTTTGCCCTTGGCGCGTCTGGCAGCATCAAAGCCGCCTGTGAAGTGCTGTTGGCGATGGGCGAGAAAGAGAAGCTCATCACGCCTGAACGCATTGAGATGCTGTACGACGAAGTGATCAAACATAAATCGTTTGATGCCCTGAGCCTGCCCGGCCTGTCTGAAGACCGCAAAGCGGTGTTTGTACCGGGTTTAGCCATCCTCAGCGGCGTGTTCGATGCGCTGGCCATTCGCGAACTGCGTCTGTCGGACGGCGCGCTGCGTGAAGGCGTGCTGTATGAAATGGAAGGCCGTTTCCGTCATCAGGATATTCGCAGCCGTACCGCGCAAAGTCTGGCCAATCATTATGCCATCGACAGCGACCAGGCGCGTCGCGTGCTGGAAACCACCGAAAAGCTCTACCTTCAGTGGCGCGAACAGAATCCGAAGCTGACCAATCCGCAACTTTCAGCCATGCTGAAATGGGCCGCGATGCTGCATGAAGTCGGACTGACCATCAACCACAGCGGCATGCAGCGCCACTCCGCATATATCCTGCAAAATACCAATTTGCCGGGCTTTAACCAGGATCAACAGACGCTGCTGGCAACCCTGGTACGCTTCCACCGTAAAGCGGTGAAAGTCGATGAGATGCCTCGTCTTACCCTGTTCAAGAAAAAGCAGTTCCTGCCGTTAGTGTTCCTGTTGCGCCTTGCCACGCTGCTGAATAATCAGCGTCAGGCCACCAACACGCCGGACGTGCTGAAACTGGATACGGATGATGGCCACTGGACGCTGACTTTCCCGGTCGACTATTTCAGCCAGAACAACCTGGTACAGCTCGATTTAGAACGCGAGCAAAGCTACTGGAAAGAGGTCACTGGCTGGCAGTTAACGATTCAGGAAGAGAACAAGCCATGATTGTCAGGCCCGATGACTACTACACCGAAAAATATCAGCTTTCCCCGACCCATTCCGAAGTGATGGAAGCGCTGCAACTGATAGCACCTGGGCGGGCGCTGGACGTTGGCTGCGGCAGCGGCCGAAATTCGCTCTACCTCAACCTGAAAGGGTTTGAGGTCACTGGCTGGGACAATAATCCGGCCAGCCTGGCGCGTTTGAACCAGATCATTGCCGATGAGCAACTGAGCGGGATCGAGACCGCAGAAAAAGATCTCAACGATCTGCGCTTCAACGGCGGCTGGGATTTTGTGCTGTCTACCGTGGTGATGATGTTCCTGCAGCCGGAAACCATCCCGCAGTTGATTGCCGATATGCAGGCCAGCACAGTCAAAGGCGGCTATAACCTGATTGTTGCAGCGATGGATACCGACGATTATCCGTGCGATCAGGGCTTCCCTTTCGCCTTCAAATCCGGTGAGCTTAGCGACTACTACCGCAAATGGCACATCCTGAAATACAACGAGCATGTCGGTCAGCTGCATCGCACTGACGAGCACGGCAATCGTATTTCGCTGCGCTTTGCTACCTTGCTGGCACAGAAAGAGATCGCTAAAGACTAATCTCTGCAGATTCAGGCTGGCTACATCACTTCTCCACGCCGGCCTGAATCATTTCCTGCAACGGCCTTGCCGCACCGATCGCTTCCCCCTGAAAATAATCCACTCCGAGCTGGCGCAGCGCCTGTTCGGTTTCCGGTGAATTTACGCCACAGGCAATAATGCCCATGCGCTTACTTTGTGCCAGCGCACAGATTGCCGCTATCACCTGATAATCCAGGCAGTTATGCAGCATACTGCTGATAAAGCGCGCGTCCACTTTAAGCATATCGCCTTCCAGCTCTTTCAGCCTGGCGTAGCCGGCAAACTCACTGCCAAAATCAGTGACCACCACCCGGCAGCCCAGTTGCAGCAGCTGTAAAGCGGAACGCCCGCCCCATCTGGCCTGATTCATCAGCGGCGAATCCGCCACCTGGATAATCAACTGCCAGGGCTGCAGGTCATAAAGTTCCAGATACCCTTTGATCTCGTTGGCCAGCGTGGGCCGGCACAAGCTGGAAATGAACAGGGTCACGGCAAAACGGCTGACGGCAAGCCGATCCCGCTGCCGGTCGGCAAAGGCCAGCACGTGCTCGAGCGTCCAACGATCCACTTCCCAGCTCAACCCCAGCTCATTCAGTTTCTCCGGGGATAGCGTCTGTCCTGAGCTGTCCTGCATGCTGAGCGAAAGGTCGTAGTAATCATCTCCCCGCACGCCCTGTACCCGCTGCGCCAGGAGCGGATAGCCCTGATTCCGCAGCCTGTCGCGGATCTCGTCCATCACCGCCACCTTTTCTGCGATCAGGCGCTGAACCGGCAGACTGTTATTACGCAGCAAGCTTTCCGCAATACCGGTTCTGAGCGATTGTTCGGCCATGGCGCTCATCTCGCCCAACAGCTCGTAAAGATGCGTCACCGGGCGGCGGACGGTGCAATAACTGATGCCTATATCGGGATGGATCGGCAGACCTTCCCAGCGCAGATGGAACGCTTTCAGACTGGCCTCAATGCTTTCTATACGTTGCTGGCGAGCGGTGTAATTAAGCCTGATCGCCAGATCAAAGCCGGGCAGCTGGTAGACATCCTCGCCCGGCTGCAGGTCACTGAGCAGATAGTTCGCCAGGCTGCGCTTGTACTGGATGCGCAACCGTAATCCATACATACGGCTGAGCGTGTCGAGTTCAGGAATGCTCAGATAAAACAGAATGTTCAGCGGGGTTTCATTTAAATCCGCGTTGAGTGCGCGCAAATTGGGTAAGTTAAAAACCGGATCGCTTAAGGCGGCAAGCCTGGTTTTGAGTAAGATCCGCCGCTGGCGGGTACTGATTGCCGCCATCATCAGAATTGTCAGACTAAATACCAGCAGGTTCGCCGACATCACCGCCAAATGGTAGGGCTCGGTCTCAGCACAGAGAAATCGGTCACGTAACTGGTACAGCACCACCAGCAGCACAGCCCAACTCAATGACGTGAAGAGGTAGCCAAACCGCATCGCTGACCACAGCATCAGCGGCAGCAGCAAAGGAAGGCCATAATCGCTGGCCAACAGGTTGTCTTCGCTTTGCTGCATCAGCAGCAACATCACCAACAGAAACGCCACCAGCGAGAGCCAGGCCACGCACTCATACCGGTGGAGATTGGCCGCCCGTTGACGGGTGAGCCGACAATAGATCACCCGAATAAATCGTGGCTTGCGGAGGCAACGGATAGCAAAGTAGTAAATCTGCACCATCGTCACGCAGGACAGCAGTACGGATTGATAATTCAGCAGCGTGTGCAGGGTGAATAAGCCAGGGGTGAAAACCGTGCCATCAAGCGCGACCACACCTGTTGTTGCCACGCCCTGCATGCCCAAGATGAAAAGTGTCGGCGTCAAAAATGCCAGCCAAACCAGGCGCACCTGTGTCAGGCTCAGGCCACCATAATCTGCCTTGTAGCGTTTACCAGCATGAAACTTATAGCCCTTCAGACCCAGCGCCAGCACGGCAAGCGTCACGCCAATAATCAGCACGGCAGGCAGCGGGCTAAAGCGGGAGAAATAGTAGAGGCTCAGCACCAGCGCAATACCCGGCATCGCACGCCAGTCAAAAACCAACAGCATGGCAATGTACATAGCCAGCGGCAGGTAGATGAGATAGACATAGCCGCCATCCACCACCAGGCGGATGGAGAGTTGGGTGGAAAGCGGCATCAGTAGCAACGGCAAAATCAGCGGTAATCCGAAGACGCTTTGACTGAAGCGAGAGATCCAGTTAGTGATATTCATGGTGCTCGACAGGTTGGCAAAAACGTCAGGCCGTAACAGGTCTTTGCACGTTTCTTGTGATGGATTCGGTTATAGTAAAGTCAGCAGTTAAGGAAAAATTGATTTCAATCAAACCTGGCTGATTTGCTGTCGTTAATGCCGACGCGTTTAAGCAAATGATCGTTTAGCCTTGTCAAAATCTGATTTGGGGCAATCTGTTGGCCAGCGCGCAGCCTCAACGTTGACCTGCTGGGCTGGCTGTGCCTAAATTGTATTAATGCCTGCGGGCTAATTTCAGGAACCGTTGCGTGAATAGCGCTATGTCATTTAGAAAACGTCGTAAAACCAGCCATATGACTCGAATTATATTGCTGGTGAGCTTTATTATCTTAGTGGGGCGGTTAATTTTTGTGGTGCCCGGCGCCATCAAACATCATCAGCAAAAAAATCAGGACGTTGCTGTGCCTACCGTCATAACGAAATAATCGGCTCTGTCATCGTATTCCCCCCAGGGAGTTGCTATAAAAATGCGACTTCTCTCACTCTTTTGCCTGATTTGAGCAATACTTACCGTCTCGCTCGTCTTTTGCCAGACACAAGGGAATTTTTATGTCTGTAGCCTTATCCCATGCCCAGCAACTTGCTGAAATCCGCGGCCGTATCCTCAATTTGCTGTTAAATGACGGCGATCTGGTCGATACGCTGCTTGAACGTCCGCTAAATGAAACACCTGCCGAAGCCAGGGCGCACGAGGAACAGGCGGAAGAAATCAGACAGTATATTCCCCTGCTGCACGCCGCGGATATTGCTGACCTGCTGGAAGCCCTGCCGGAAGATGAACGCCTGGCATTGTGGCATCTGATTGACACCGAGCGCCGCGGGATGGTGCTGGTCGAAGCCTCTGAAAGCGTCTGGGACAGCCTGATCGAAGAGATGAGCGACCGCGATTTGCTGCGCGCCATCGCCCCGCTGGATATTGATGAGCAGGTTTACCTGTCAAAATATCTTTCGCGGGATTTAACCGGCCGACTGCTGACCTCCCTGGATCCGGCGTTACGCTCCCGCGTGCTGGAAGTCATGGATTTCGATCGCGATCGCGTCGGTCGCATCACCGACTTCAAGCTGATCACCATGCCTGCCGACGTAACCCTTGCCACCGTGCAGCGTTACCTGCGGCGTAAAAAATCCATTCCCGATGGTACCGATAAGCTGTTTATCACCGATGAGCACAACACCCTGCTAGGTGAACTGGCGCTGACTGACATTCTGCTGAACAAGCCGAAGAAGATGGTTCATGAAGTGATGAACGACAAGCCGACCACCTTCCGCATCGATGATAAGGCGGAAGATGCCGCCGGGGCCTTCGAACGTTATAACCTGATCTCTGCGGCGGTAATTGATGCCAAGGGCAAGTTAATGGGCCGCGTGACCATCGAGGATGTGGTCGACCTGGTTAACGAAGAAAACGACAGCAACATCCGTAAAATGGGTGGGGTGAACCCGGATGAGGACGTGTTCGCGCCGGTACGTAAATCGGTGCGCACGCGCTGGACCTGGCTGGCGGTGAACCTGTGTACCGCGTTTGTCGCCTCACGGGTGATTGGATTATTTGAAGGCACCATTTCGCAAATCGTCGCGCTTGCGGCACTGATGCCGATTGTCGCGGGCATCGGCGGCAATACCGGTAATCAGACCATAACCATGATTGTCCGTGCTCTGGCATTGCACCAGGTCGAACCGGGCAACTTCTCCTTCCTGATTGGCCGTGAGCTTGGCGTCGCGCTGATTAACGGAGTGTTCTGGGGAGGCATTATGGGCGGCGTCACCTGGGCGATGTATGGCAATCCGGCGCTTGGCGGCGTGATGATGCTGGCGATGGTGCTGAATCTGTTGCTGGCCGCGTTAATGGGTGTGCTAATCCCGTTAATGATGACCAAATTCAAAAGGGATCCCGCGGTCGGTTCCAGCGTATTAATCACCGCGCTGACCGACACCGGCGGCTTCTTTATTTTCCTCGGTCTGGCGACGATTTTCCTGATCCACTAACCGGTCATTCTCCGCCCAGCTGCCTGATAACGGACATAAAAAAGCCCACGATTACGCGGGCTTTAGTCTCAACGTTCAGAACGGGTTAGCTGAATGCTATTCCCACTCAATCGTCGCCGGGGGTTTGCCGGAGATATCGTAAACCACACGGGAGATACCGTTGATTTCGTTGATGATGCGGTTAGAGACGCGGCCGAGGAATTCATACGGCAGGTGCGCCCAATGCGCGGTCATAAAGTCGATGGTCTCTACGGCACGCAGAGAAACAACCCAATCGTATTTACGGCCATCGCCCATCACGCCTACGGAACGCACTGGCAGGAACACGGTGAACGCCTGGCTGACCTTGTTGTACAGGTCGGCTTTATGCAGCTCTTCAATAAAGATGGCATCCGCACGACGCAGCAGGTCACAGTACTCTTTCTTCACTTCGCCCAACACGCGAACACCCAGACCTGGACCCGGGAACGGGTGACGGAACAGCATGTCGTGAGGCAGACCTAATTCCAGACCGATTTTGCGCACTTCGTCTTTGAACAGCTCTTTCAGCGGCTCAACCAGACCCAGCTTCATCTCTTTCGGCAGTCCACCCACGTTGTGGTGCGACTTAATCACGTGCGCTTTGCCGGTGGCAGATGCAGCAGACTCGATCACGTCCGGATAGATGGTGCCCTGAGCCAGCCATTTCACGTCCTGCAGCATGGTGGCATGCTCGTCGAACACTTCAACGAAGACGCGGCCAATGGTCTTGCGCTTCGCTTCAGGCTCGTCGATGCCCGACAGCGCATCAAGGAAACGGTCTTCAGCGGCAACGTGAATGATATTCAGACCGAAGTGGTCACCGAACATATCCATCACCTGCCCGGCTTCGTTCAGACGCAGCAGGCCGTTGTCCACAAACACGCAGGTCAGACGGTCGCCAATCGCGCGGTGCAGCAGCATCGCGGTCACAGAAGAATCCACACCGCCAGACAGGCCGAGAATGACCTTGTCGTCGCCCACCTGCTCACGCAGACGCTCAACGGTATCTTCGATGATTTTTGCCGGCGTCCACAGCGCTTCACATTCACAGATATCGCGAACAAAACGCTCCAGCAGACGCAGGCCCTGACGGGTATGCGTCACTTCCGGGTGGAACTGCACGCCATACAGACGCTTCTCTTCGTTGGCGATAATTGCAAACGGACAGGAATCCGTGCTGGCAACGGTGACGAAATCAGCCGGGATAGCAGACACTTTGTCGCCGTGGCTCATCCAGACATCCATCAGCGGCTTGCCATCTGCGCTCAGGGAATCTTCGATGCCACGGGTCAGTGCGCTCTGCAAGGCAATTTCAACCTGTGCATAGCCAAATTCACGCTCGTTAGAGCCTTCCACTTTGCCACCCAGCTGCATTGCCATGGTCTGCATGCCGTAGCACACGCCCAGCACCGGCACGCCCGCATTGAAGACATACTCAGGCGCACGTGGGCTTGCGTGCTCGGTGGTGCTTTCCGGACCACCAGAAAGGATGATGCCGTTCGGGTTGAACCCGCGGATCTGCTCTTCGGTGACATCCCACGCCCACAGTTCACAGTAGACGCCCAGCTCACGCACGCGGCGTGCAACCAGCTGCGTGTACTGCGAGCCGAAATCAAGGATCAGAATGCGATGTTTATGAATATTTTCCGTCGTCATTGGGCTATTCCAGGGCGATATAACAAATTCAGGGAAAAGGAGTAAAACGCCCGGCTAAGCCGGGCGTGGGGTTCTGCGATGTTACGAACCCATACGGTAGTTCGGGGACTCTTTGGTGATCGTCACATCGTGAACGTGACTTTCCGAAATACCGGCGCCGCTGATGCGGACAAATTCTGCTTTGGTGCGCAGGTCGTCGATGGTAGCACAACCGGTCAGACCCATACAGGAGCGCAGGCCACCCATTTGCTGGTGAACAATCTCTTTCAGACGGCCTTTGTAAGCCACACGGCCTTCAATCCCTTCCGGTACCAGTTTGTCCGCCGCGTTGTCGGTCTGGAAGTAACGGTCAGAGGAGCCTTTGGACATTGCGCCCAGCGAACCCATGCCACGGTAGGATTTGAATGAACGGCCCTGATACAGCTCGATTTCGCCCGGAGATTCTTCGGTACCGGCCAGCATTGAGCCAACCATGACCGCGCTTGCGCCGGCAGCGATGGCTTTAGCGATATCGCCCGAGAAGCGGATACCGCCATCGGCGATAACCGGAATCCCGGTGCCTTCCAGCGCTTCAACCGCGTCGGATACCGCAGTAATCTGAGGCACACCGACACCGGTCACAATACGCGTGGTACAGATGGAACCCGGACCGATGCCGACTTTCACTGCGCTGACGCCAGCTTCAACCAACGCCAGTGCGCCTGCACCGGTCGCCACGTTGCCGCCGAGGATCTGCAGATCGGGGTATTTCGCACGGGTTTCACGGATACGTTGCAGAACGCCTTCAGAATGGCCGTGTGAGGAGTCAATCAGCAGCACGTCAACACCCGCAGCCACCAGCGCATCAACACGCTCTTCGTTACCGGCTCCGGCACCCACCGCAGCACCCACACGCAGACGGCCATGCTCGTCTTTACAGGCGTTAGGTTTACGTTCGGCTTTCTGGAAGTCTTTCACGGTGATCATGCCCAGCAGATGGAATTTATCATCCACCACCAGCGCTTTCTCTACGCGTTTTTCGTGCATTTTGTGCAGAACCACTTCGCGGGCTTCGCCTTCGCGAACGGTAACCAGACGGTCTTTCGGGGTCATTACCGCCGAAACCGGCAGGCTCAGGTCGGTCACAAAGCGCACGTCACGACCGGTAATGATACCGACCAGTTCGTTGTCGCCGTTAACCACCGGGTAACCAGCAAAGCCGTTACGTTCGGTCAGCACTTTCACATCGCTCAGCGCGGTGGTTGGCAGAACGGTCTGTGGATCGGTGACCACACCACTCTCATGCTTTTTCACCTTGCGAACTTCTTCCGCCTGGCGCTCGATGGGCATGTTTTTGTGGATAAAGCCGAGTCCACCTTCCTGTGCCAGTGCGATAGCCAGACCCGCTTCGGTCACGGTATCCATAGCAGCGGAAAGCATTGGGATGTTCAGACGGATAGATTTGGTAAGCTGGGTGCTGAGGTCAGCCGTGTTTGGTAAGACTGTGGAGTGAGCAGGAACGAGCAAAACGTCGTCGAAAGTCAGGGCTTCTTTAGTGATTCTTAGCATGGCAATATCTCAACCTCAGGGTGAATGAGAACTTGTAAAATATTGCCGCGGCATTATACAGGCCGTAATCGATTGCCTCCAGCATTATTTACGAAAAGTTCTTGATCCCACCAGTCAGGCCTGTAGTATCGGTCAATTAACCCTCTGATTTAAAGTTTGATCTTCATCACATGTCGCTACCGCCATCAGCCAATATTTTTACCGTCAGCCGTCTCAATACCACAGTGCGCAAGCTGCTGGAGATGGAAATGGGCCAGGTCTGGCTGAGTGCTGAAATCTCCAACTTCTCACAGCCCTCTTCCGGTCACTGGTATTTCACTCTGAAAGACGATGGCGCTCAGGTTCGCTGTGCGATGTTCCGCAACAGCAACCGGCGCGTGACCTTCCGGCCGCAAAATGGTCAGCAGGTGTTAGTCAGAGCAACCATCACCCTGTATGAACCTCGCGGGGATTACCAGCTGATTGCCGAAAGCATGCAGCCCGCGGGTGAAGGCCTGCTGCAACAGCAGTTCGAGCAGCTGAAGCAGAAGCTAATGAGCGAAGGGCTGTTTGAACAGAGCCACAAACAGCCGTTGCCGGACCCGGCCCGTCAGGTTGGGGTGATCACCTCGTCCACCGGCGCCGCGTTGCATGACGTGCTGCGCGTGCTGCACCGCCGCGATCCCTCCTTGCCGGTGGTGATCTACCCTACCCCGGTTCAGGGCGTGGATGCGCCGGCCAGCATTGTTCGCGCCATCGAAACCGCTAATGCCCGTGCAGAATGTGATGTGCTGATTGTGGGACGCGGCGGCGGCTCCCTGGAAGATCTGTGGAGCTTCAATGACGAGCGGGTTGCCCGCGCGATTTACGCCAGCCGCATTCCGATTGTCAGTGCCGTTGGCCATGAAACCGATGTGACCATCGCCGATTTTGTTGCCGACCTGCGGGCACCGACGCCTTCCGCTGCCGCCGAGTTGGTGAGCCGTAACCAAATCGAACTGCTGCGTCAGCTGCAATCTCAGCAAACCCGGCTGGAAATGGCGATGGATTATTACCTCGCGCAGAAGAGCCGAACCTTCACCCGCATTCAGCATCGTTTGCAGCAGCAGCACCCACAGTTACGCCTGGCCCGTCAGCAGACCGCGCTGATGCGTCTGCAACGCCGTCTGGACGACGCAATGCAGTTACGAGTGCGTCAGGCTGGCCGTCAGCAAGAACGCGCTGAGCAGCGTCTTAGCGCGTTTCAGCCGCAGGCACGCATCCATCGTGCTCAACAGAATCTGCAGCAGTGGCAATACCGTCTGCAACAGGCGATGCAGCAGCAGCTGAATGGCGGTAAACAGCGCTTCTCAACGCTTACCGCGCAACTTGAGGGCGTCAGCCCACTGGCGACGCTGGCGCGTGGGTTTAGCGTCACTACCGCTCAGGATGGCCAGGTAGTGAAAAAGACCCGCCAGGTGCAGACCGGCGACACGCTGAAAACCCGTTTAGATGACGGTTGGGTTGAGAGCGAAGTCACCGCCGTGACCCCCACTAAAAAAGTCCGCCAGCCAAAAAAACCCGCAGCCTGATGGTGAAGCCGCCCGATTGACAGGCGGTACTGACTTCACCGCACAACTCTCCCCTGGCGACTATACTTTTCGCATACTCATCATCGACCAGGGAGTTTGGTATGCACTATGGCGTTATTCCCCCGTACATCCTGCGCAAAATAATCGATAACGGTTCCGGGCAGCAACAAAGCTGTGCGCGCAATACGTTAGTCCACGTTCAGACGCTGATGGCCGAGAACTGGATCAAACCTGAAGGCACAACAAACGCCACGCCCGGCGAGGTCCAGCGGGAAATTTACGATTCAGAACAGACGCAAAATCTGCCCGGTACGCTGGTTCGTCGCGAAGGACAGCCCGCAGGCAGCGATATCGCCTCGACCGAGGCATATGACTATCTTGGTTTTACCTATGATTTCTTCTGGCAGGCCTACCAACGCAACTCGCTGGACAATCAGGGCCTGACGCTGAAAGGCACCGTCCACTATGGCAAAAACTATCAAAATGCCTTCTGGAACGGTCAGCAGATGGTGTTCGGTGATGGAGACGGCGAGATATTTAATCGCTTTACCATCGCGCTGGATGTGGTCGGTCATGAACTGGCACATGGCGTCACCGAAACCGAAGCCGGATTGATTTACTTCGAGCAGGCTGGTGCGCTAAACGAATCGCTGTCGGATGTGTTTGGCTCGCTGGTGAAGCAGTTCCATCAAAAGCAGACGGCCGACCAGGCCGACTGGATTATTGGTGAAGGCCTGCTGGCAGAAAAAATCAAAGGCAAAGGCCTGCGATCGATGTCAGCGCCCGGTACCGCCTATGACGATCCATTATTAGGCAAGGATCCGCAGCCCGCCGACATGAAAGGCTACATCCAGACCCGCGATGATAACGGCGGTGTACACCTCAATTCGGGCATTCCTAACCGCGCATTTTATCTGGCGGCAAAAGCGCTGGGCGGTTATGCGTGGGAACTGGCCGGATACGCCTGGTATGACACGGTGTGTGACAAAACCCTGCCACAGAATGCCGATTTCAAAACCTTTGCTGGTTTCACCATCAAGCATGGCGAGAAACGCTTCAACAAATCCGTCGCACAGGCGATCGAAGAGGCCTGGAAACAGGTTGGCGTACTCTGATGGACAGCTTGCCGGAACTGAGCGATGACGCGGTGATTGATGTGGCGCGTGAAGGAGGCTTTGCTTATATCCCTAAACTGTCGGGACCGCGACGCATCGCGCTGGCACAGCTTAGCGGGCCTCAGCGTGAGCATGTGTGCAATGTTTTGCGTCAGGCGATGCCGCTGGCTGAATCGCCGGCAGAACAGAGCCGGGCCGGGCAAGGCGATCGGCGCTATTACCGCATTGAGATCAGCTATGCCACGCCCGATCGGCTGGGTAACATCGTGATTATCATCGCCGAAGATCAGGCACCGCCGGCGTTGGTACAACTGTGGCAGGACGGTCAATAGCCCTGACCGACAGACAATAAAAAAGCCCCTTCAGTGATGAAGGGGCTTTGTTTTTTCAGGCCTTCAGAGGTTTCCCCCGCAGGACTTATTTATCCAGTGCGTAAGCAATCACGTAGTCGCCACGGTCTGGAGACTGACGGCCACCGCCTGCAGAAATCAGGATGTACTGCTTCCCGTTCTCTGGTGAGACGTAGCTGATTGGCGTACCCTGGCTGCCCACTGGCAGACGCGCTTTCCACACTTCTTTACCGGTTGCGGTATCGAAGGCGCGCAGGTAGTAATCCTGAGTACCGGCAATGAACACCAGGCCGCCCTGAGTGGCCATGGTGCCGCCCAGCGTTGGCATACCGACTGGCATCTGTGCATGCATTTTGATACCAAACGGACCGGTATCCTGCACGGTACCGACCGGCACCTGCCAGACGATTTTCTGGGTGTTCAGGTCGATTGCAGACAGCGTACCGAACGGTGGCTTCTGGCAAGGAATGCCCAGCGGCGACATAAAGCGGTTTTTGTTCACTGCATACGGCGTGCCTTTCATCGGCACCAGGCCCATACCGGTGTTAACGGCTTCGCCACCGTTGTTAACCGCGCCATCTTTCGCCGGTGCCGCAGCAACCATCTGCTGCCACAGACCCAGACGCATATCGTTGACGAACAGGTAGTTATGGTTTGGATCGGTAGACATGCTACCCCAGTTCATCCCGCCCAAAGAGCCCGGGAAGCTGAGGGAGATATCGGTGCCTGGCGGGGTATAAAGCCCGTTATAGCGCATAGACTTGAAGCTGATACGGCATGCCAGCTGATCGAACGGCGTTGCACCCCACATGTCAGACTCTTTCAGCGTTTCGTTGCCGATCTGCGGCATGCCCACTGAACGTGGCTGAGTTTTGGAATACTGCTCGTTCGGAATGTTAGCCGTCGGAACCGCCTGCTCTTCCACTTTGGTCAGTGGCTCACCGGTCAGACGATCGAGAACGTAAATCTGACCAGACTTGGTGCCAATCACCACGGCCGGTTTCTTGCTGCCATCTTTCATCGGGAAGTTGACGAGGCTTGGCTGCATTGGCAGGTCGAAGTCCCACAGATCGTTATGCACGGTCTGGTAAACCCACTTCTCTTTACCGGTCGTTGCATCAACGGCCAGAACCGCTGCGCCGTATTTGTGGTCAAGCTTGGTACGGTTAACGCCCCACAGATCGACAGACGAGCTGCCCATCGGGATGAACACGGTGTTCATGTTCGGGTCGTAAGACATTGGTGCCCATGAGTTAGGCGTGCTGCGGGTGAAGTGTTCGCCCGGCATCAGGATCGCATTTGGATCGTCTTTGCCTGGATCGAATGCCCAACGCATTTTACCGGTGATCACGTCAAAGCCACGCATTACGCCGCCAGGCATATCGGTGCTGACGTTATCCGCCACACGTCCACCCACCACGACGGTGCTGCCAGCCAGCGTTGGCGCTGACGTCAGTACATAGCTTGGGTCTTTTGCATCGCCCATACCTTCACGCAGGTCAACGGTGCCGTTCTTGCCGAAGTCAGCACAGAACTGGCCGTTATCGGCATCCAGCGCAATCAGACGGTCATCAATGGTGTTCATCAGAACACGACGCTGACAGGCAGCGCCTGCAGGCAGATTAACCGGTGCCGGCGCGTTTGAACCCGGCGCAGCAGGCTGCGTCAAGGGTTTGGTGGCATCGAAGTATGCCAGACCACGGCAGCGCATCCAGACGGAGGATTTCGCATTGATGTCCGCTTTCCAGATCTGCTTGCCGGTATCAGCCGCAACGGCAATCACGTTGTTGTGCGGCGTACACAGGAACACGGTGTTACCAACCTGCAGAGGCGTCTGCTGATCTTCCGCACCATTGCCGTCCGGGCTCAGTGGGATATCACCGGTGTGGTAGGTCCAGGCAACTTTCAGATCCTTCACGTTATCGCGTGTGATCTGGTCCAGCGCCACAAAGCGGCTACCGCCAGGGGTATTACCGTAGTTGTCCCAGTCTTTCTGCTGCTGATCTTTCGCAACAGGAACCAGTGGCAATTCCTGACCGTTTGCCACGGTAGGATGCGGTTGGAACATCTGCACCAGCGTGGCCACCAGGCCAACCACCAGTACCGCAGAGATCGCGTAAGCCGGTTTAGCCGCTGATGATTTGCCTTCGCGCTTGCGCAGGGCTGGCAGCGTAATCATCGCCACCAACAGCAGACCGGCCAGCGTCATCAGACGGGAAACCAACGGCCAGAAATCCATGCCCGCGTCCTGCACGGCCCAGATGGCCGAGCCAATGAACACCAGCGCGAAAATCGTCACGGCAGAAGATTTGCGGCGGAAGAATTGAATCGCGGAAAGAACGGTGAACACGCCGGCAATAACGAAATACCAGCTACCGCCCAGTGAAACCAGTTTCCCGCCACCAATCACAAAGAAAAGGCCGGTCGCCAGCAGGATTAACCCGAGCAATACGCACCACAAGCTCAGCCATTTTGATGGCCGGGCATTCAGTTGAGACATGGTAAAAATACTCCTGAACAAAATAGGGCTTCAGCACAATCTTCATTTTGCATCTGTACCGCAAACACCAAGGTTGGCTGGTAGCGGAGGGCGATGAACATTATTCTTAAGTCACTAAACTTATTAACAATTCGATACGGGCTGTCCCCGTCCTGTGTTAGCCAAAGCCCCTGACGACGCCTGTTGCAGGCGGGGTGGCTCTGAAATAACGGCAAAATTGTACCACGTGGTTCGTAAAGGAATAAACACAAACTTAACAAACTTCACACTTCCGGCTCTTTTTGGCAAAAGCAGATAGCACGCGTAGAAAGCGGAAGAAATAGTTCAGCGCCACAATTATCCATTATAGCTGAAGTGATTTTTTTGATATTCGGGAGGCGGGAATAAAATAAACGGAATAAAAAAGGGAGCCAGACGGCTCCCTTAATATCCATTTTACTTTTTCTTCAAATGGCTGATTAAACGCTTACGTTTGCGCAGCTGATTTGGCGTCAGCAGGTTACGTTTGCCTTCGTACGGGTTATCGCCTTCCTTGAACTGAATACGGATTGGCGTGCCCATCACTTCCAGCGAACGGCGGAAGTAGTTCATCAGGTAGCGTTTGTAGGAATCCGGCAGATCTTTCACCTGATTACCGTGAATAACCACAATCGGCGGGTTATATCCCCCGGCGTGAGCATATTTCAGCTTTACACGGCGGCTACGAACCAGCGGCGGCTGATGGTCATCTGCCGCCATATTCATGATGCGGGTCAGCATAGAGGTGTTCACGCGACGCGTGGAACAGTCATAGGCTTCGGTGACCGATTCAAACAGGTTGCCGACACCGCTGCCATGTAAAGCAGAGATGAAGTGTACGCGCGCAAAGTCGATAAAGCCCAGACGGAAGTCCAGCGTCTCTTTCACTTCATCACGCACTTCCTGAGACAGGCCATCCCACTTGTTAACCACAATCACCAGCGAGCGGCCGCTGTTGAGGATAAAGCCCAGCAGCGACAGATCCTGATCGGAAATGCCTTCGCGGGCATCGATCACCAGCATTACCACGTTGGCGTCTTCGATAGCCTGCAGGGTTTTGATTACCGAGAATTTCTCAACGGTCTCCGTTACCTTGCCACGCTTACGTACACCGGCGGTATCAATCAGGATGTATTCGCGACCGTCGCGCTCCATCGGGATATAGATACTGTCACGGGTAGTACCCGGGGCATCAAACACCACGACGCGGTCTTCGCCCAGAATACGGTTAGTCAGCGTTGACTTACCGACGTTAGGACGACCGACGATGGCCAGTTTGATCGGCAGATCCAGCGGGTTGAAGTTGTCTTCAGCTTCCGCTGCTTCGATTTCACCCTGCTCTGCCGCTTCCAAATCAGCCCAGTAAGCGGCGTTCTCTTCTTCTTCGGTCAGCGGTGCAGACTCTTCCACGACTTCGCGGTAAGGCTCCAGCACATCTTCAAGCAGGCTTGCGACGCCGCGGCCATGAGAAGCAGCAATCGCATGGATCTCGCCCAGGCCTAACGAATAGAAATCCACCACGGCAGAATCAGGATCCAGACCGTCAGTTTTGTTCGCCACCAGGAAAGTCGGTTTTTCGCGCGAGCGTAAATGCTGGGCGATAGCGATATCAGCAGGCATCAGGCCGGCACGGGCATCAACCATAAACAGCACCACATCGGCTTCTTCAATCGCCAACAGGGACTGCGCGGCCATGCGCGTTTCCACACCTTCTTCGTTACCATCAATACCGCCGGTATCGATGCAAATAAACTGCTGCCCTTCGACCTCAGCACGACCATATTTACGGTCACGCGTCAGTCCAGGAAAATCCGCCACCAGCGCATCTCGCGTATGCGTTAAACGGTTAAACAGGGTGGATTTTCCCACATTGGGACGCCCGACCAGCGCGACCACAGGTACCATATTGAAGCCTCATGACAAAAATTAAGCGCCTGACATACATACTATTCATGCACGACAAACAAAAAGAGTGCTGACGCACACGCAGGCTGAAGGCGTAGAGGATACCACGCCCAGAGAAAAACGAAACGGCCCCTGACGAATCAGGAGCCGTTTAAGACCAGAACAGCGGGTGAAAGTTAGCGGGTAAACGCGTAAACTTCGCCGCCTTTTGCCTGGATCAGTAACTTATCGCTGGCGACGACCGGTTCAGTCTGGAAGCCGGAGCTGTCGACGTTCTGCTGAGCAACGAAGCGACCGTCATCGGTATTAATCCAGTGCAGATAGCCTTCGCTATCGCCGACAACCAGATAGCCATTGTACAGCACAGGCGAGGTCAGGTTACGGTGCAACAGATCGCTCTGGCGCCAGATGGTCACGCCACCTTCGGTATTCAGGGCTACCACACGGTCATCCTGATCGACCAGGTAGATACGGCCGCCATCAACGATCATATCGTGCACGGAGCCAATTTCACGCTTCCACAGGATCTGACCAGAACGCAGGTCCATCGCGGTCAGGTTGCCGTTGTACGCCAGGGCATAAACCACGCCATTGACCACCACCGGCGTGGTATCTACGTCAGACAGGCGATCGATTTCTGTGGCGCCGCTTGGCTGGGAAATACGCTGCTGCCAGATAATCTGGCCCTGGTTCATCATCACGGCGCTCACGCGACCGTTATCACCGCCAACAATCGCCGCACCGAAGGCCGCTGTAGGCGCAGACTCACCGCGCAGGGAAAGCGCCGGCACGTCGAGGTTCACCGACCACTTAATGGCACCGCTGGTCTGATCCAACCCCTGCAGCATGCCGTTACTGGTGTGAATCAATACCAGGCCATCGCTGACCACCGGACGGGACAGCACTTCGCCGGCCGCCTGGGTCTGCCAGGCAACGGAGCCGTCGCTGGTGTTCAGGGCATAGACCTGAGCACGTTCGCTACCGAGGTAGACATGACCACCGTCAACCGTCACGCCACCTGAAATCAGCGCAGGACGATTGCTGGAGAAGAAGCCGGTTTTTTCTGACAGGTCAACTTTCCACTGTTCTTTACCGTCGCCCGCGTTCAGTGCTTTCACAATGCCATGGCGATCGGCGGCATAAACCGTACTGTCTGCCCAGCCCGGATGCAGGTTGGAGTAGTAATCACCTACACCATCACCTACTGAGGTGCTCCAGACTTTTTCCGGGGTAAACTGATTTTCAACTTTTGGTAACGGTGACATTTTGACGACGTCTTCTTCACCGCTAAACCATGAACATCCGCTGAGCAAAGTGACTGAAATCAGTCCCGGCAGAAGTATCTTACGCAATTCCATGAAATCCCTCTTGAGCCTGTGGAGGCAATTTTATACCGCGGGTAAACTTAGCCGGGTAAATTATTCATTTTCATCTGCAGCATCTCTTTCAGCGCCGGAGACGCGTCAGAGTCAATGCCTTTGCTCCAGGCATCGTGGGCGCCTTTGGTGTCGCCTTTGCTGAGCAGGGCTTCACCACGCACGTCAGCCACGATAGCTGTCCAGCCGTCACCTTTGATTAAATCGAGGGTTTTTACCGCCTCATCAGGTTTCTTCTGCTGCAGCTGAATACGCGCCAGGCGCAGATTCAACACGGCTTGCAGGTTCGCGTCTTTAGTATCTTTCAGGCCACTTTGCAGCTGGGCTGCGGCTTGATCCAACTGGTTGCCGTCCGCGTAGCGCTTGGCCACGTCCAGAGAAGCCAGCGCACCGTAGGTGTTGCTGTTTTCACTGGCAAATTTGGCCGCAGCTGCCAGCGTTTCTGGCTTGCTGCTATCCAGCGCGCCAGACACCTGCTGATAAGCTGCGGAGGTTTCACGGCTGCTGCCATCTTCATGGCTGCTCCAGTAGCGCCAGCCGGCCAGGGCACCGATACCAATAATGACGCCGATAACCAGTGCTTTACCGTTCTGGGCAAAGAAACCGCGTAACGCATCAACCTGTTCGTTTTCGTTGCTATAGACTTCCACGCAAACCTTCTCCTTTAAAACCGCGATACCGCTTTTGGCTTATTTCAACATCGCTGCCAGTGTGGCTGCAGCATCACGTTGCGCCAGCGTCTGTTGCTCGCCATTGCGCAAATCTTTAATAGTCACCTGCCCGTTGGCAACTTCATCTTCGCCAAGCATCAGTGCAACGCGAGCGCCCCACTTGTCCGCACGAGCGAACTGCTTCTTGAAATTACCGCCGCCGAAGTTAGTCATTAACTTCAGTGTCGGGTCTGCATCACGAATCTGCTCGGCCAGTTGCATGGCGGCCGACTGCACGCCTTGACCCGAAGCGATAACATAGACATCGACAATTCGCGTCGGTTCAAATTCCGGATTAACTGCCTGAACCAGCAGCACCAGACGCTCCAGACCCATCGCAAAACCGACGGCTGGGGTCGCACGACCGCCGAGCTGTTCAACCAGACCATCATAACGGCCGCCACCACAAACGGTGCCCTGTGAGCCCAGACTGGTGGTCACCCACTCAAAGACGGTGCGGTTGTAGTAATCCAGCCCGCGCACCAGACGCTGGTTAAGGGTATAGGCGATACCCGCAGAGTCCAGCAGTTCACACAGGCCAGCAAAGTGCTCGCGTGATTCGGCATCCAGATAATCGCTTAACTCCGGTGCCGCGTTCAACAACGCCTGAATATCCGGGTTTTTGCTGTCCAGCACACGCAGCGGATTGGTGTACATACGGCGCTTGCAGTCTTCATCCAGCACGTCCTGGTGTTGTTCCAGGAAAGCGATCAGCGCATCACGATAGTTAGCACGCGCCTCCAGTGAACCAATTGAGTTCAGCTCCAGCTTAACGTGTTCAGAAATGCCCAGCGCTTTCCACCAGCGCGCGGTCATCATGATCAGCTCAGCATCAACGTCAGGACCCTGAAGGCCGAAGACTTCCACACCCATCTGATGGAACTGGCGATAACGGCCTTTCTGCGGGCGCTCGTAGCGGAACATCGGTCCCACATACCAGAGACGCTGCTCCTGATTGTACAGCAGACCATGTTCGATACCGGCACGTACGCACCCTGCCGTGCCTTCCGGACGCAGCGTCAGGCTCTCACCGTTGCGGTCTTCGAAGGTGTACATCTCTTTTTCAACCACGTCGGTGACTTCACCGATGGCGCGTTTGAACAAAGGGGTCTGCTCTACAATCGGCAGGCGGATTTCACTGTAACCATAGCTGGCCAGCACCTGCTTGAGGATCTGCTCAATGCGTTGCCATACGACGGTTTCCGCGGGGAGGTAATCATTCATGCCACGGATAGCCTGGATATTCTTCGCCACTTTTTTTCTCTTCTTAACTCTGGGGCTGGTTAAAAGGGCCGGGACAGAATGTCAGTAAACTCTGTCCTCCGGCCTTCGGGCCAACCCGTAAATGCGATTTATTTTTCTAACTGCTGGATAGCAATGCGGCGGCTTTCGTCCATCATCGTGGCTTTAGCACGGATGCGGGCTTCCAGCTGATCGATCATGTCGTTGTTATCAAGACGTTCACGCAAGCGCACGCCGTCTTCATATAAGCCACTTTTCTTGTTGCTACCGGTGACGCCAAGGGTGGAAACCAGCGCTTCACCCGGGCCATTCACCACACAGCCAATAATGGAAATATCCATCGGCGTCACAATATCTTCCAGCCGTTGCTCTAGCTCATTCACCGTGCCAATCACATCAAATTCCTGACGTGAACAGGTTGGGCAGGCAATAAAGTTAATACCGCGTGAGCGAATGCGCAGGGATTTAAGGATATCGAACCCGACTTTCACTTCTTCCACCGGATCGGCGGCTAATGAGATGCGCAGCGTATCGCCAATGCCTTCAGAGAGCAGCAAGCCAAGACCGATGGCGGATTTCACTGAGCCAGCACGCATGCCACCGGCTTCGGTGATGCCAAGGTGCAGTGGCTGATCGATCTGCTTAGCCAGCAAACGGTAAGACTCAACGGCCAAAAACACGTCGGAGGCTTTTACGCTGACTTTAAACTGATCGAAGTTCAGGCGATCCAGATGATCGACATGACGCATGGCAGATTCCAGCAGGGCCTGTGGCGTAGGTTCGCCATACTTTTCCTGCAGGTCTTTTTCCAGCGAGCCGGCGTTCACGCCGATGCGGATAGGGATGTTGTAGTGACGCGCGCAGTCCACAACCTGGCGGATACGCTCATCATTGCCGATGTTACCTGGGTTGATGCGCAGGCAGTCAACGCCGTATTCGGCAACCTTAAGGGCAATGCGATAGTCGAAATGGATGTCAGCAACCAGCGGGACATTGACCTGCTGCTTGATCAGGCGAAAAGCCTCTGCGGCGTCCATGGTAGGAACAGAAACGCGAACAATGTCGACACCGACACGCTCAAGCGCTTTGATTTGATTGACCGTCGCGGCCACATCGGTGGTTCGCGTGTTGGTCATGGACTGAACGGCTATTGGTGCGCCATCGCCCACTGGCACCTTGCCGACGTAAATGCGCGTAGATTTGCGACGGATAATGGGTGCTGCGTTATGCATAGTCTTCTTTCTCCACAATTACTCGCGATCAGAAAGATGCGTTATTGCGCACCGACTGTCAGGCGAGCAACCTGGTTGGTACGGATGAAACGACTCAGATCGACCGGCTGGCCCTGATACTGGATCTGAACGGCGCCCGGCGCACCAATCTTCAGACGATATGGCGCTTTACCGGCGAGGCTGAGTTTACCACCACTACGCTGCATTCCGCTGAACAGTTTTTTCCCTGTTGCATCGGCGACTTCCAGCCAGCAGTCTTTATCGAAGCTCATCACCAGCGCATTGCCGTCGGCAGCTGGCGCGCTAACGCCTGCAGATCCGGTTGGCATCTGGCTGTTGGCCGTGTTGTCCACTGGCGCCTGAGAAGGCGAAACGGCAACAGGCTGTGAAGAAGCCGCGGCATTGTTTGCCGGGGCCTGAGTTGCAGCAGGTGCGCTGGCTGCTGCTGGCGCCGAAGCTGATGGCGTCTGGGCTGAGGCGTCAGCAGGAACACTTTGTGCGGCCGAGTTATCGGCCGGCGTGTTGTCATTGCTGTTGTCACCCAGCGGGATCGACTGGCTATTATCGCCACTGGTTCCCGCGTTCTGATCGGCCATCGACACCAGATCGTCCTGAGCAGCCTTGTGGTTTTGCCACCACCAGGCGCCGGTCAATCCGACGACAACAAACAGGACCAGCCAGGTGAAAATCATCAACCAGCCATCGCGTTTTTTGCGACGTTTGCCCAAAGAAAAACTCTGCATCGGCTCCACTTTGGCAGCGCGAACAGGTGAATGCTTAGCCATCATCGGCAGCAGTTCATCTTCAGGTACGTGTACCAGACGGGCATAAGAACGGATATATCCCCGCAGGAAGGTCGACGCCAGATCGGCAGGCGACTTATCCTCTTCAAGATCACGGACGGTGGAAAGTTTCAGGCAAAGGCGTTCAGCAACGTTCTGCTGAGTCAGTCCCATTTGCTCACGGGCACTGCGCAGGCGCTGGCCTGTTGAATTTACTGCTGAGTTATCTTGAGTGGCTTCAGTATTCATTAGCTAAATAATGCAGGTGCTGTATCGATTGTGGAAAATTTCGCGCCAACTGCGCCCCGGCAAGCTTTACGCCTTCGGGTTGCTGCGCCAGCGCGGCGAAGCGAATCTCTAACCACAAGCTCTCAGCCGAGGCTGAAAAGTTGCGTTGATAAACATCTAAAAGGAGCCGCGATACCTCGCGCTCATTCTTTCCAAATCGCCTTTCGGCTTCTGCCAGCAGAGCCTTTCCCTTGTCGACAGCGTTTTGTGTTGCCTCAACCAATGCTGTCCGTGCCCTATCCTGTTCCCCCGAAAGGAGGTAACAGTAACCGGCATTTTCCCGCGCATCGGCAAGCACGCCGTTTTCAGGTAATTCAGCGGCTTTGCTGAACTGCTGCTGAGCCGCATCATACTGCCCTAAACTACAGAGAAACGCACCGTAATTATTGATTACATCACGGTTTTGTCCTGCCAGCAGCAGAGCCTTCTGATAATGCTCGCTGGCGGCAACCGGGTTATCCGATCGCTGGTAAAAACGCGCTATCGCCAGCTGAACACGATAATCCGTCGGTGCAAGCACCACGGCCTGATGCAGATTGCGTCCGGCAGCAGATAAATTATCGCGGGCCAGATAATCCAGCCCCAATTGTAGTCGGGTCTGCAGCAGTTCATTGCGTTGCGATGACGAGTGGCAGCCTGCTACCAGCAACAGTGCCAACCAGAACGGGAATCCTTTACCCATGCAACCTCCTGATTTGAGTTAAGCGTATGGTACGCTTTTCACATCAGGGCGGACAGCACGGGTCACTGCAAACGTTCAGGTTTCAGAGCGCTTTCACAGAAATCGCTTCACCGGCCATTTTTTTACGCAAGGTACGCTTGGTACGGTCAATCACTTCCCCGGCCAACTGTCCGCAGGCCGCATCGATATCATCACCGCGCGTCTTACGCACAATAGTGGTAAATCCGTAATCCATCAACACTTTAGAAAAACGATCGATGCGACTGTTCGAACTGCGACCATAAGGAGCGCCCGGGAAGGGGTTCCATGGGATCAGGTTGATTTTGCATGGGGTGTTTTTCAGCAATGCCGCCAGTTCGTGTGCGTTATCGGTGCTGTCATTCACATGATCCAGCATCACGTACTCAATGGTCACACGGCCCTGATTGGCATTGGACTTAGCAATGTAACGGCTCACCGAGGCTAAAAACGTCTCGATATTGTACTTTTTGTTAACCGGCACAATTTCGTCACGAATTGTGTCGTTCGGCGCATGCAGGGAGATCGCCAGCGCCACGTCAATCATGTCGCCCAGCTTATCCAGTGCGGGAACAACGCCTGATGTGGACAGGGTTACGCGACGCTTGGACAGACCGAAACCAAAGTCATCCAGCATGATTTCCATCGCCGGAACAACGTTGTTCAGGTTAAGCAGCGGCTCGCCCATGCCCATCATTACCACGTTGGTAATCGGGCGCGTACCGGTGATTTTAGAGGCACCGATAATTTTTGCTGCACGCCATACCTGGCCGATAATTTCAGACACGCGCAGGTTACGGTTGAAGCCTTGCTGCGCCGTCGAGCAGAATTTGCATTCCAGCGCGCAGCCCACCTGGGAAGAGACGCACAGGGTGGCGCGGTCTTTCTCCGGAATGTACACGGTTTCGACCTGCTGACCGCCAACGGTGATCGCCCATTTGATGGTGCCATCGGTCGAGCGCTGCTCGGTTGCGACTTCAGGTGCGCGGATTTCAGCAACTTCTTTCAGCCGGTTGCGGAAAACCTTGTTGATGTCGGTCATCTCGTCGAAATCATCACAGCAGTAGTGATACATCCACTTCATCACCTGATCGGCGCGGAACGGCTTTTCGCCCATGCTGGCAAAAAACTCGCGCATTTGCTGACGATTCAGATCGAGCAGGTTGATTTTTTCTGTTTTTGGCGTGGCAATGACAGGAGATTCGGACGACGGACTCACAATTAGTTCAGACATAATATTCTCTGGCCTCGTTATTACACGTTATGGCTCTGGGGGAATGGAAGGTAAAGTAATGCGCCCCTGACAGCCAGGCTGGTCAGGGGCGCATTATCATACAAGCGTGTAGCGACAGGTTAAAGCGCGTCTGCAAAATAAATTGTAAACGCCCGCCGCTATTCGCCCTGGAGTAACGATCTTAGCGGGTGCGCGGGCAAACTTCACCTTCGCCGAAGAAATAGGCGATTTCACGGGCAGCAGATTCAGCAGAGTCAGAACCGTGGGTTGCGTTCTCGGTGAAGCTGTCAGCGTAATCTGCACGCAGAGTACCCGCCAGTGCGTTAGCTGGGTTAGTAGCGCCCATCAGGTCACGGTGACGCTGAACGGCGTTTTCACCTTCCAGCACAGAAACAACAACCGGACCTGAAGTCATGAACTCTACCAGACCGTCGAAGAACGGTTTGCCCTGGTGTTCAGCGTAGAAACCTTCAGCCTGCTCTTTGCTCAGGTGCAGCATTTTGCTGCCAACGATTTTGAAGCCAGCGCTTTCAAAACGGTTGAAGATGGCACCAATAACGTTTTTTGCCACCGCGTTCGGCTTAACGATAGAAAAAGTACGTTCGATAGTCATATGGACCCCTGTTTGATGTCGAGTTTGGCCGGTGAAAAGGCTCCCCGGCCTGGAAAATGGCGCCGATTATAGGGGGCATCGCCGCCCTTGCCTATCGGAGATTCAACAATTTAATAAAAAAATGCGATCTATAAACCCACAAATGTTTAGCGGTTTTATCGCATTCAAGCGGAATCACTCCACAGTAAAAGTTGCCGAGGCGACTTGTCCACCCTCATCCAGCACCGTTAGCTGGTAACTGCCGGCTTTACCTAATGACAAATTTACGGTGTCTTGCCGGTTTGGGCGCGTAAGCGCGCGGCCGTCCAGGAACCACCAGCGTTGATTTCCGCGGCCTCCCTGCGACGTGACGTTCACGTCCAGCTGACTTTTACCCGGCAGACGATGCAACAGCTGACCACTGCGAACGCCCGTTAAAATCAGAGGAACCGCACTGCCGTTATCCAGTGGCGGACAGCGGGGATCCACGGCGGGCAACCGCTGTTGCCGTCGCTCAGACACCGGCAGCCAGGGTTCCAGCGGTAATGGCCACAACACCACATTTTCACCCTTCGCCTGCGGGCAATCCGCTGCCACGCGCAAGCCTGCAGCATTTATCCATACCGGCTGTTGCAGCCCTGCCAGATTTTCCTGTCCTTGCGCCAGTAAAGTGGGCGGTGTCGTCCCTTCCAGAATCCAGCTTTGCTTACGCTGCCGGCAATTGCCGTCGCCTTCAGGTAATGCCAGCCCACCCGGCCAACATAACGATCCGGCGGAGACCGTCGCAGGACGCGGATCGACAGGTAACCAGTTACCGCGAAAACCGGGTGAGGTCATCAGCAAATTATTAATTTGATTTAACACCGGTACGGCGCTGGCAAAGCCAAACTGCCCGGCAACCGGTGTTCCATCCGGGCGGCCAACCCACACGCCAATCAGGTAACGAGGATTGACGCCGATGGCCCAGGCATCCCGATAGCCGTAACTGGTCCCGGTCTTTACCGCCAGCGGGACAACGCCCGGTAACAGGCTGTCTGCTAAGGGTTTGACCTCCCCGGCAAGGATCCGCCTGACGATCCATGCTGAGCCAGGTGAAAGTAATGGCCTTTCCACCAGCGGTTGTTCCGGCATAAAGCGTAATCCTGCCGCCAGCCCGTTACGGGCAAAGGCGCTGTAGGCCGCAACAATCTGATCCATTCGCGCGCCGGTCCCCCCTAAAACTAAGGACAGGTTTGGCTCCGCTGCCGGCGGGAAACGCAGCGTGAGGCCCACATTGCGCAAGCTGGCAGCCAGAAACTTCGGCCCGACCGCCTCCAGCAGCTGCACCGCAGGCAAGTTCAGCGAACGGGTCAAAGCTTCGCTGGCGCTAACGGCACCGTGAAATCCGGTATCAAAATTACCCGGTCGGTAATCACCAAAACGGCGTGGGACATCCTGCAACAGCGATTCCGCGGCAATCAGCCCCTGATCCAGCCCCATGCCATAGACGAAAGGCTTCAGAACCGACCCCGGCGATCGGATGCTGCTGATCATATCCACATGGCCGAAGCGGCTGTCATCGTCCAGATCGACCGAGCCCAGATAGGCCCGCACTTTCATCGTGGCATGATCGACCACCAGGACTGCCATGGAGGTGCGCGGCGGTAGCTGGCTTTTCCAGCCTGACGTCAGCGCCTCGATCTGCCGCTGCAGTGCGGCATCGACAGTTGAGACGATCTTTTGCTGACTGGACATCGCCACTAAACGGCGGGACAGCAACGGGGCCAGCTGTGGCATCTGCCTTGGCGCCAGCCAGACAGGCTCCGGATAAATCTCCTCAACCTGCTCTTTCGGCCAGACATGCAGAGCGACCATTCTTTCCAGCACTTTATTTCGCGCGGCCTGAGCCCGCTCTGGCCAGCGATCGGGCCTCAACCAGCTCGGCGCCTGTGGCAATACCGCCAGCAATGCGGCTTCGCTTTTGGTTAGCTGCGAGGGAGGCTTGCCAAGCCAGGTCCAGCTTGCTGCGCCGACGCCTTCTACCGTGCCACCAAAAGGCGCACGGTTGAGATACAGCGTCAGAATGTCACGCTTGGACAGATGCCATTCCAGCTGCATGGCACGCCATGCCTGCCAGAGCTTGCCGGTAAAGGTTCTCGGGTGGGGGTCAATCAGTCGGGCAACCTGCATCGTTAGCGTGCTGCCGCCTGAAACGATCTCACCTCCGCTCAGATCCTGCCAGGCAGCCCGGATAACCGAAAAGGGATTAATACCCGGGTGATACCAGAACCAGCGGTCTTCATAGGTGAGTAACGCTTGCAGGTAATCAGGGGAAACGTCTTCTGGCGTAACGGGATAACGCCAAACGCCCTGGGCATCAGCAAAGCGCCACAGCGGCGTGCCATCTTCCGCTACAACCACTCGCGCTGGCTGCAGCTCCTTCAGCGGCAACGGCCACAATCGATCCGCCAGTACAAGCAGCAGCACAATGGCAATCGGCACCATCAACCAGCGGGTATAGCGTAATAGCTTATTCATTGTTTAGCGGTGCCCGGCGTTAAGCCAGGCACCTGCAACTCAGTGAATCGTCAGGCTGTCTGGCGTAGTTCCCAGCGCCCGCCATTGTGGGACATACATCGATTCCACCTGGGGCGGCGGCATCAGGTACTGACCCGGCGTCACCGCCCTTGCCAGATAAAGTAGGGTAACCGGGCGATAGCCATCCACATCCACCGCGGCAACAAAGCGATCGTCACGGAACTCGATGTGTTTGATATTGGCCTGCTGCATATCCCCCATCAACTCCTGCACATCGGCGGCGCTCTCCTGCAGGCTGGCGCTGCTGTTCGCCAGGTTCTGGTTTTCCAGCTCAAGTCCCGCCGGCAGAAGATCGACCACCAGCGCATCTGGCACCCGACGATCCGCCCAGACCTTCAGGTTGACCAGCAGCAAATCACCGCTCTTCAGGTTTTCCAGTGAGATCTCCTTGCCCTGAAGATCAAGATAACGTCGGGTGACATTCAGCACACTGTTGAAAGGCGCCGGCTTAGCCGTTGGGTAGCCAACCACATCCAGTCGACTGTAAATGGCATCCGCAGAAGCGTTTTGCAACTGAACCCCTTCCGCCAGCTCTGGGAAGTTTAATGGCGTGGTCACCGGTCCTTTACCATTGAGGGAACTGCCGTTCAGCGTGGCCTGCCAGGCTGAACCTGAGGCATCGGTCAGCGCCCTGCCCACCAGGAACAGGGCATTATTTTCCTGGGTAGAGAGCCAGCGCTTACCATTCAAGTTCTGCGTCAACGTAAGCAGTAAGCTGTCCTGCGCCTGTGGCAGCAGCTTATTCTCTGACAACAACACGTAGATCATGGCTTGATCGCGGATATCGCTGCCGTAATCGCCCAGCCAGCTCTCTTTCTGGCTGCGCTGCGTCGCCAGCCCGAGGGCCAGGGCTTGCTCAGAACGCGGCCGATCGCCCATTAATTTCAATGCAACGCCCAGTTGGACCAGCGACAGCCCGGTTTTCGCCTGACCTTGTTTATCGAAAAGGGCCCGCAGTGCGCCCAGTGGCGCTTTTTGCTGACGCGCAAGGACCAGCGCAGCATATGCCTGAACGCTAAAGCGGGAGGCAAAGCTATCCTGGCTGTAGTAAACCTCGATTTGAGTAGGATCCTGCAGATAGCGCAGCAGGCGCTGGTCTGCATTTTCAATCACTGATTTTTCCACGCCATAGCCCATCTCGTTAGCCCGCACGAGGAAATCAGTCACGTAGGCCGTCAGCCAAAACTCTTCCGGACTCTCTTTGCTCCACAAGCCAAAGCCGCCGTTTGCACGCTGCATTCCCGCCAGACGGTCAATGCCCAGATCGATGGAGGCCCGACGCGCTTCATCAGTGCTGGTCTTGATCCCCAGCGCCTTCAACTGCAATTGATTGGTAAACAGTGAAGGATAGAGTCCGCTGGTTGTCTGCTCCAGACAGCCGTACGGGTAGGCGTAGAGTTCGGCAATATAGCGGGCGATATTCAGCGGAGGTTTATTGCTTAACACCAGCTGTCCCTGCAGGGTTTCCGTTGCCAGACCGGTCAGCGCATCTGCCGGCAAGGCCCAGGGCTCACCCGCATGCAGCACGCTGCTAAAGCTGCGTGCCACGCCCGGCCAGGCGGGACGAACGCCAATTTTCCATTGTTGTTTCATCGGTTTGAACGCTTCCCCTGGCAACGACAGGCCGGTAATTTCCGTACTGACGTCGCCATCTCCAAATCCTGCTGAGGCGGTGACGGGCAGGAACAGCGTTTTGCGTTCTCCTGCTTTCAGGATCACTGATTGCGTCTGCGGATCATCCAGCTTAAGCAAACCACCCGCACTGAACGCGATTTGCAGCGTTTGCGGCTGTGGGGTCAGGTTAGTCAGGTCCATCGCCAGCCTGGCGCGGTCGCCACCCGCCATAAAGCGCGGCGTCGCCAGTTCACTGACTAACGGTGCCGCGACAACCACTTTCTTCTCTGCTGAACCAAAGTCGCTATCGCTCCAGGCCTGCGCCATTACGCGCAGTTCACCGTTGAACTCCGGTATTGGCAGCTCAAGCGTGCCCTCGCCATTGGCATCGAGCGTAACGGCCTGCAGCTGTTGGGCCACAATATTGACGTGAGTGACCGGTTTCTGCCCGCCAAGGGCTAACGGATCTTCGTCATCGCCGTCACCACCGAAGCGCAGAGCCGCCAGGCGACCGCTGCCTTCAATCAACTGACCGTAAACATCATATTGATCGGCGTTGTACCGTTTGCGGCCAAAGAAGGCTTCCCACGGATCCGGCGTTTTGTAATCGGTAATGCTTAAGACACCGCTATCAACGGCTGACAGCAGCACGGTGATTTTTTGCGTTACCGGTCCCTGCGAAACGCCCGCTTTCACCTTCACTTTCAGCGTCTGCTGCGGGCGAATTTTCTCTGCGGCATCCAGGCTGAGGGACAAACGTCGGTTCTCTTGCGCCAGTGGAAGATGCAGTAAGCCTACCGCGCGTTTTGGCGTGCTTCCCTGGGTTTTATCCCCAGGGCGGATCACTAGCGCGCTGAGGTACAGGTCATGGCGTTTCCAGGCGTTATCAACCGGCACGTCAACATCAACGCCACCGGCAGGGACGGTGATCTCCTGCCACCACAGTGGACCGTTACTGGACTCCACCATCAGATAGCCTTTACCCGCAGCCGGAGATTCAACGCGCACTTTTGCTTTCTCACCCGGTTTATAAGCCGGTTTATCGAGCGTTAACTTGACCTGATCCGGCCGCAGCGCCCCGGAACCCTCGGTATTATCCTGCCAGCTGTAGCCCGCCCAGAAGCGCACGCTGCTGAGCACATTATTCTCCGGGTCACGCACTTCAAGACGATAGGATCCCCAGTCCACAGGATATTCGACACGCGTGCTACCGTCAGCGGCAATGGTGACGTTATGTTCATCTTCAACCAGATCTTTCTGATCGAAGCGGGACTGCCAGCCTTCGCCGTCCGAGAAGCTCCAGTAATAATCGCGGCGTTCATGGATCAAACGGACAGTCAACTCCTGGGCAGCCAGCTTCTGGCCGCGACTGTTGGCATACACCAAATCAAAGGCGGCGGTACTGCCCTCTTCCACCATGGGCTGGCTGTGATAACTGTCGCTGCGATAATCGTAAACGTCCTTATTACCAAATAAAGGCCGGATACCGGGTAAAACCTCCGCCGGCCAAATTGCCTGAGCAGCACGCCGCGTTACCGGTCGGCCGCCCGCCTCCAGCAGGCTGGCTTGCAGGATAACGGTCAGCGGTGAATGTGCCTCTTTCCAGCTCGATTCGGCCACTACATTGCTGTTGCCCTCAGCGTCCAGCTTGAGGTCAACTTCATCAAGCGTGCGTTTCAGGTCGGATTCAGTGATGTCGCCAAACTGATAGCCTGGCAGGCTGGCCACAGCATCCCTCAACGGGCGCAGGAACAGTTGACCCTGCAGAGTGTTTCCGGCAGCCGGCGCACCATACAGATAACGGCCATTCACCTGGAAGGCAGCATCCTCCTCCATAGACTGCGGAAGTGGGCTGCTTTTCAGGGTCAATGCCATGCGCTCTGGCATAAAGTCTTCTACGTTAAATGCCCAGCTTCGTTTGCGGTTATCGCCGGTATTCAGACGGAATGACCATTTGCCGGTGGTGGCCGACTCCGGCAAGGTGAAACGATATTGATAGAGGCCATTTTCTGGCTGCCAGACTAACGTGCGGGCAACTTCGCCATCCGGCTTAACTACTTCCAGCGTGACCGGCTGAGGAGGCAAAGGTTGACCATCGGCATCACGCATCAGCGCATTGATCACCACCGTCTCACCCGGGCGATACAGGTCGCGTGGGCCAAAGATAAAGATCTGCTTGTCGTACCCTTCCGGACCAGCCACCGCGAATTCCGCCAGATCCAATGCCGGACGCGTCAGATCCAACAGCGTGGTTTGCTCCCCCAGCTTTGCCAGCACGATTTTGGCTTTCAGGAAGCGGGCAAATTCCGCATGGCCCTGCGCATCCGCAGTCGCTTCGGCCAGAACCTGCCCTTTGTCGTCCAACAGTGAAAGCTGAGCACCGGGCAGAGCCGCTCCGCTTTCCAGGCTCTGGCTGAACAACGCCAGCGTTTGTGGGAACTGATGCAAAGACAGGCCGATATCGCTCAGCGTGAAGAGCGTGGCGGGGTTGCTGTAGTTGTAGGAACCGGCCTGCTTCATCACCGCCAGATACACGCCAGGCTGTTTTAGCGCGTCAATGTTGCTGAGCGGCAGCAGCATTTTTTCGCGGGTATTGCGCTGCGGATTGAGATCAAAACGGCCGGTGTAGACCAGGTCGGCTTTGGTCAGCACATCCTGTGACTGCCAGCTGGAAAGCGTGGTGCCATATTGCCAGGACGCCAGAAAAGAAGGCAGTGAAGCCGGTTTTACCCGGAAGAAATCGACATCGATGCTGTTAATGTTGAGCGCCAGAACCGGCAGACCCTGCGTAACTTTGGTCGGCAGAAGTGAACCGCGGCTGGCAAAGCCCACCATCGGCTGCACGTCACGCGTGGCTATTTTTTGCTGGAAGGCCTGCTCAAGGACAGCGCCATTGGCGGCTTTTATCCCGCTATCTACCGAAACGGTCAGCTCACGCGCCGGTTCAAGATGGCGGAAACGCAGTTCTTTACGCGAGGGTGAAAGCTCCCATCCGCCTTCGACCGCACCGGTTTTAGTGTCGATCAGATGTAACTGGCTGGCATAGTTTTGCCGATCGTCGAGCGGGATCGAAAACGTCAGTACCAGCGTAGCGGAGCCATCCAGCTGCACTTCGGAAGCATCAATAAGCGTTAAGGGTTTACCGGTATCACGTTTTGCTTCAGCCGCCCTCTGCGCATCGCTTAATAACGGCGCTTTGCTGGCTGGTGCCTTATCTGATGCACTCTGGCTGGCCGGTGTCGACGAAGTTTCTTCTTTTTGATCGCAGCCACCTAACAGCAGCAGCGAGAGAAAAGCCGCAACACATAATCCATTCCGTTTAACGTTCATCATGACTCCATGGCCAGCACCCCATAATTGAGGTGCACAGTATGACCTCAGCAGGGGCAAAAAAAAGCCTGTTTTTTCACTTTTAGCAACATTTCGCAAAGTTATTCACGGCCAGTTTGCCAACGACATCAGAATTGCGCGCTGCATTCAGATTCTTACGTAATATCATTCTGATAGTGCGGAACATCTTGTGGTGAAAGAACAGCGCGGTACACTGGAACTATCGTTACTTCATGTCCCAATGCGAGGCCGCTATGACATCCTCTTTTTTTGTTACCGCCGACTGGCTGGCAGAACACCTTTCGGATCCCGATCTGCAAATCGTAGACGCACGCATGTTGCCTCCGGGTATGGAAAACCAGCGGGACATTAAGGCTGAATATCTGGCAAAGCACCTGCCTGCCGCGCCGTTCTTTGATATCGAAGCCCTGTCGGATCACACCAGCCCTTACCCGCATATGTTGCCAAGGGCGGAAGCCTTTGCCGTGGCGATGCGTGAGCTGGGGGTCAACAGCGATAAACACCTGGTGGTTTACGATGAGGGCAACCTGTTCTCTGCTCCGCGCGCCTGGTGGATGCTGCGCGAGTTCGGCGTGGCGAAGGTGTCGATTCTGGCCGGCGGATTAAAAGGCTGGGAAGAGGCCGGTTATGCGCTGGAAAGCGGTGCGGTTGGCCTACCCGAAGCGGAATTTGACGCCCGCTTTGACAGCAAACTGGTGAAACGCCTGACCGACGTGTTGTTGATCAGTCATGAAGGCGGCGCGCAAATTGTGGACGCGCGAGCAGCTAACCGTTTCAGAGGCGAAGTGGATGAACCCCGTCCCGGCCTGCACCGTGGACGCATTCCTAACAGCCTGAATGTGCCGTGGAATTCGTTGGTCGAAGACGGTCAGTTGAAGTCGCCAAAGGCGCTGGAAGAGATTTTCAGCCAGCAAGGCGTCGATCTCACCCAGCCGATCGTCACCAGCTGTGGCTCCGGCGTGACGGCGGTGGTGGTCATTCTGGCGTTGACCACGCTGGGCGTCGAAAACGTTACGCTGTATGACGGCTCCTGGGGAGAATGGGGAAGCCGTGACGATCTGCCCATCGCCGTTGGCTGATTAACCAAGATAAAAAAGGCGGGTCAACTAAGCTGACCCGCCTTTTTTCACCTTATGCCGACTTGACGACCTTATGCCGGCTTATTGTTCGCCTTAAACTGACGCAGGAAGCTGCCCCACTTACGTTCATAAAATGGGGTGATATGGGCGGTAAAGAAGTGGCTGATGCCTTTATCGTTTTCCACCACTTCACAAATATCCACCGGCTCATCTTCCAACAGCGTATCCGTTGCCACGCTGCCCGCCGCCTGAATAATCGCCTCGATATCGCTGTCCGCTTCAATCCCAATCAACAGATTAGGCCGATCCTCTGCCGCTTCTTTGATATGCGCCACATAAGCCCGACGAACCTGCTTATATTTCGCAAACAGCTGGGTCAGGGAATCAATCATCTGCGCCGGCGGTTCAGCAATCTCAGACAGTAACAGCGAGGTTCCCCCCTCCAGCACGGTTTGCTGGCTAAGCGCATTCGCGCCTTCGCCCAACAGGCTGGTGATTTCGCGTGGGGAGAACTCTTTGCCTGTCGGCAGCTTAGGGTTGAGAAACAGCGTTTCTCCCACCGTCATTTCAAACAGGGTGCGTACCGGCATCACCAGGAATGGCTGCTCTTCGGTGACCGCCTGCTCCATCGCTTCTACCGAGGTAAAGAAGGGAATGATGCTGGTGCCGTCGTCTTTTTCCCAGTGCTGCAGGTCCACCTGAGATTCAGCGGTGACGGCCTGTTCCTCCGGGCTTTCACCTGGCACCCAGACGCTGGCGTCCATCAGCAGAGCAAAAAATTCAGGGCGATGAGCAGGCTCAGTCGCGGCCAGTTTTAGCACCTCTTCAAGGCGCTGATTGGTTTCATTCATCGGTTCGATCCAGGCTTATTTCAGCAGCATATTGGCGACGGTACGCACGCCTAAGCCCGTCGCACCGGCAGACCACTGATCGACCGCACCTTTACGGTAGGTGGCTGAACAGTCGATATGCAGCCAGCCCTGCTGATAATTCTTCACAAAATGCGACAGGAAGGCAGCCGCAGAGCTGGCACCGGCAGTGTGTGAAGGCGCAGCAATGTTGTTCAGATCGGCAAAGTTGGATGGCAGGTGGCCACGATGGAATTCAGCCAGCGGCAAGCGCCAGAACGGCTCGTTCTCATCCGTTGCACTGCCAAGCAGTGACTGAGCCAACCGATCGTCAAAGCTGAACAGCGCGTGGTAATCATTACCTAAAGCGGTTTTCGCCGCGCCAGTCAGGGTAGCGGCATCAATCAACAGCTCAGGGTTTTGCTCACTGGCATCAATCAGGCCATCAGCCAGCACCAGGCGCCCTTCTGCATCGGTATTCATCACTTCAACGGTTTTGCCGTTACGGTAAGTGATGATATCGCCCAGACGGAAAGCGTTGCCGCTAACCATATTGTCGGCACAGCAAAGATAGAGTTTGACGCGTTTGGCCAGCCCACGGCTGATGGCCAGCGCCAGAGAACCGGTCAGCGTCGCTGCGCCGCCCATATCTGACTTCATTGAGTCCATTGAACCGCTAGGCTTCAGGCTGTAGCCGCCGGTATCAAAGGTGATGCCCTTACCCACCAGGCAGGCAAACACCGGTGCGTTCTCATCGCCCGTTGGATTGTAATCCAGCGCCAAAAACGCCGGGCTGCGGGTCGAGCCGCGACCGACGGTGTGCAGGCCCATATAGCCCTGCTTGCGCAGATCTTCGCCTTTGGTGATGCGGTAGCTGACCTTGTCGCTGCCTGCGCCACACAGCAGATCGACGGCACGCTGAGCCAGTTGCTCAGGGCTAAGGTCTTCTGCAGGCAGGTTGATGGTGTCGCGCACCCAGTTGATGATCTTCATGCGGCTGTCGAATTCGGCACGGTCGCTGTCATTCAGCGTCGCCCACTCAACGGTGCGCTGACCTTTCGGCCCACGATAACCCTGCCAGAATGCCCAGCTCTTTTCCAAATCCCAGTCGCCACTCAGGCTGACATGACGGATGCCCTGCGCATCAATTTTACGCGCTGCGCGCTGGATAGTTGCCAGCGCATCGCTGCCGGTCAGATGAATGGTCATCCCGCTGTCATTGCTGGTCAGGGTCGCTTTTTCGCCCCAACGTGCATCCGCCGCTGCCGTTGACAGTGTTATTTTCATTGGTGTGGTTGTCATCGCATGGCTCCTTCTAGAGTTTATTATTTGGTCCGTCCTTAAAAACGGTCGGTCACTACAATAAACCTTTATTTGCGTTCGTCTAATCAGACTTGCAGAAATGAGAGCAAACGGACTGAAAAAGTGTTCAGTCCGTTGGAGAGTCGTAGAGGGAAAGTACTGCTAATTCAACGAGAAGTCGTTGCTGTCTGGCTGTTAGCTTTGAAGGCTTTCCACTCGGGGGAGAGCTCGCGCAGGCGGCCAATCGACTTCTGCACCAGCTGAATCGCATAGTCGATCTCTTCTTCGGTGGTAAAACGGCCCAAAGAGAAACGCAGTGAACTGTGCGCCAGTTCATCATTCAGCCCCAATGCGCGAAGCACATAGGAAGGCTCAAGGCTGGCAGAGGTACAGGCAGAGCCTGACGACAACGCGAGATCTTTTAGCGTCATAATTAGCGACTCACCGTCGACATAATTAAAGCTGACGTTGAGGATATTCGGCGCACCCGCCGCCAAATCGCCATTCAGATAGACTTCCTCGATTTCACTGAAGCCCGACCAGAGTTTGTGGCGAAATGCGCTCAGGCGCGCCATTTCACCGGCCATCTCCTGCTTGGCGATACGGAACGCTTCGCCCATGCCGACAATTTGATGCACGGGAAGCGTTCCGGAACGCATACCGCGCTCATGACCGCCGCCGTGGATCTGCGCTTCCAGACGGATACGCGGTTTACGGCGAACATACAGACCGCCGATGCCTTTAGGGCCGTAAATTTTATGCGCAGAAAATGACATCAGATCGACGGGGATGTGGGTGACATCGACCGGTAATTTACCGACGCTTTGCGTCGCATCAACATGGAACAGAATACCGCGCGCCTGGCAAAGCTCAGAAATTTTGCCAATGTCCTGCACCACGCCCGTTTCGTTGTTCACGTGCATGATCGACACCAGGATCGTGTCATCGCGCATCACCGACTGCAGCAGATTCAGGTCGATCACCCCGTTGCTGCCAGGTGCCAGGTAAGTGACTTCGAACCCTTCACGCTCCAGCTGAATACAGGTGTCCAGCACCGCTTTATGCTCGGTCTGGCTGGTAATGATGTGCCTGCCCTTCTCCTGATAGAAGTGAGCAATGCCTTTGATCGCCAGATTATCGGATTCAGTCGCGCCGGAGGTGAAGACGATTTCGCGCGGATCGGCGCCAATTAATTCGGCCACCTGATTACGGGCGATATCCACCGCTTCTTCGGCTTGCCAGCCAAAACGGTGAGAACGGGATGCGGGATTACCAAAGGTGCCGTCGAGCGTCAGGCACTTGATCATTTTCTCGGCTACGCGAGGATCGGCAGGGGTGGTTGCAGCGTAATCAAGGTAAATCGGAACCTTCATTGCTTTTGAACTCCATACATCATGCTAAATGTAAGTCATTCAATGCGACCCGATGAGGTTATCACCCTGCCGCTACCGGCTGAAACTATCAGCCAGTGAACGACAGGAGACAGGTTCGCGTTAGCGACAATCAGGCACGCAGATTGACGTTAATGGTTTCATGCACGCGGCCAGTGGACACGCGCGCTTTTTCAGTATTGTTCTGACGGTCGGCCACTTCCAGGATTTCCTGATTGTTGACCAGCTCAGCCAGTGAAATGTTGTTCAGGAAGTCGCTGATACGCTCGCTCAGGTCACGCCACAGCACGTGAGTCAGGCAGCGTTCACCGCCCTGGCAGCCTTCTTTACCCTGACACTTAGTCGCATCAACGGATTCGTCAACCGCCGTAATCACCGCACCGACCGCGATCGCGTCAGCGCTTTTACCCAACAGGTAACCACCGCCTGGACCACGTACGCTAGCCACCAAGCCATTTTTGCGCAGGCGTGAGAACAGCTGCTCCAGATAAGACAGGGAGATGCCCTGGCGTTCTGAAATATCAGCTAACGGCACAGGCCCCTGATGGGAGTGAAGTGCAACGTCGAGCATAGCAGTAACGGCATAACGGCCTTTGGATGTCAGTCTCATGGCGTAAACGACCTCAGTAATTACCCTGGTTGGGTGTTAACAAAATATGCCTGAAGTCTGCCATTCCCGACTAAATTGGTCAAGTATTTAACCTAGTAAAACACTCAACTATTTAACCAACCGTTTTAGTCAACTATTACCCCCGCAAACCGGGGGGTAAAATAGTCTACTTATCGCCCTTTGGCTTTTGCAGCGAAGAGAGCATGCCGCGCAGAATATTGAGTTCATCGCGCTCCGGGCGGGCTCGGGTGAACAGGCGACGCATTTTACTCATCACCTGACCAGGGCTGCCTTCACGGATAAAGCCGCTGTGGGTCATCATCTGTTCCATATGCTGATAGAAGCGCTCAAGGTCATCCACCAGCGGATATGGCGACTCTTCGTACTCTGGCTGCGCGGTTTCCTGCGACTGTAAAAACGCCATACGCACTTCATAAGCGATGATCTGCACCGCCATCGCCAGGTTCAGCGAGCTGTATTCCGGGTTAGCGGCGATTGCCACGTGGTAATGACATTTCTGCAGCTCTTCGTTAGTCAGCCCCACGCGCTCGCGGCCAAAGACCAGCGCGACCGGCGCCTGCTGACCTTCCTGCACGCTTTTGATCCCGCATTCGCGCGGATCCAGCATCGGCCACGGCAGCGAACGGGAGCGGGCACTGGTGCCCACCACCAGACTACAGCCGGCCAGGGCTTCGTCGAGGGTGTCAACAATGTGGGCTTCGCCAATCACATCGCTGGCACCCGCCGCCAGGGCGATGGCCTGGGAGTCAGGTTTGACGAGAGGGTTAACCAGATAAAGGTTGGTCAGTCCCATGGTTTTCATCGCGCGGGCGACGGATCCCATGTTGCCGGTATGAGAGGTTTCAACCAGCACGATTCGGATGTTTTGCAGCATAGGAGTTCAGGTCAGTGAGATAATTTGAGGATGCTATCATATTTTCAGGACATTTTACGATCTCCCTGCTATAATCCGCGCCGTTTTCCCGTTCTTTAACATCCAGTGAGAGATAACGATGCATCCAATGCTCAACATTGCCGTGCGCGCTGCGCGCAAGGCCGGAAATTTAATCGTCAAGAATTACGAAACCCCGGACGCTGTCGAAGCGAGCCAGAAAGGCACCAACGACTTCGTTACCAATGTTGATCGCGACGCTGAGCGCCTGATTATTGAGGTGATTCGCAAGTCCTATCCGAAGCACACCATTATTACCGAAGAGAGTGGTGAATTAGCCGGTGAAGACGAGGATGTACAATGGGTTATCGATCCACTGGATGGCACCACCAACTACATCAAACGCCTTCCTCATTTCTCTGTTTCTATCGCCGTGCGCATTAAAGGCCGCACTGAAGTCGCCGTCGTTTACGATCCAATGCGCAATGAGCTGTTCAGCGCCGTTCGTGGACAGGGCGCGCAGTTAAACGGTTACCGCCTGCGCGGCAGCACCGCTCGTGACCTGGATGGCACCATCCTGGCGACCGGCTTCCCGTTCAAGCTGAAGCAGCACGCCACGCCTTACATCAACATCGTAGGTAAGCTGTTCACCCAGTGTGCTGATTTCCGTCGTAGCGGTTCCGCTGCACTGGATCTGGCCTACGTGGCGGCTGGCCGTGTTGACGGTTACTTTGAAATTGGCCTGAAGCCATGGGATTTCGCGGCCGGTGAACTGCTGGTGCGTGAAGCAGGCGGCCTGGTGACTGACTTTGTTGGTGCACACGGTTACCTGACTTCCGGCAACATCGTTGCGGGCAACCCACGCGTAGTTAAAGCCATGCTGGCTAACATGCGTGAGGAACTGAGCGAAGCGCTGAAGCGCTAGGTTCCCGGTCGGGACCGTTCAGTGACAAAAAGGCGGAGCTCAGCTCCGCCTTTTTTGCTTTCAGATTAACCTAAAAACATTGGTCTTATGCCGCCGGACATCGCCGGCGTGGCGCTAAGCCACAGCATGATGCCGACCGCGACCAGCAGCACGCCTCCCACCAACGACAATCCTGACCAGCCAACTTTTTGCCAGCCCGCAGGAGAGGCGCCACGGCTGAGTTTTAGCGCCAGCGCTCTGGAAACCTGCACCAGCAAGGCCATCGCCGAAACGGTTAACGCCGTGCCCACCGCCATCGCCAATGCCGACAATACGCCCCAGCCATAAACACCGATCACTTTTGAAAACAGCAGCATCATGATCGCCCCTGAACAAGGGCGCAGTCCCATCGAAAGCACCACGATCGCTTTGGTTTTGCCATTGACCGCTTTCTCCAGCATCTGGCTGTCCGGCACATGCTGATGCCCGCAACCGCAGCTATCGCTGTGTTGATGCCCCACCGGCACGATGCGTTGAATCTTCATCGCTGGCAAGGGCCGTAAGGCTTGCCAGATTTTACGCAGCGCGCGCCAGCACAGCCAGAGGCCCAGTCCGGCGACCATCAGATAACTGCCCTTCTCCAGCCAGTAACTGCTGAGATGGAGCTGGCGGGATGAGAGGCCGAGCACTACCAGCATCACGGTGACCAGCAGGATGGCCACCCCGCCCTGAACCACCGCCGCCGCCAGCGTAAGCTGCAAACTGGTTTTGACTTTTGTCGGATGCGTGGCAAGAAACGTCGCGATCACCACCTTGCCATGCCCCGGCCCCAGCGCATGCAGCACGCCATACAGCAGGCTGAATCCCATCAGCGCCAACCCCGCCTGATGCGGATGGCTGGCCACCTGCTGCAGCAATGCGGTCATCTGTTGATGCAGCGTTTTCTGCCACAGAATGCTTTGCAACAGGATCTGCGGCCAGTGTTGCCAGACAGTGAAACCTGCGGCAATAAACAGCAGCAGCAAAACACAAAGCGGCCAGGCCTGCAGCCAGCCACGCGACGGCCGGGTCGTTATGGCATTTACTGACATGTCAGGGTCACCGTCTGCGCGAACTGTTGCCCCAAATCCATGTCCTCAGGCGGCGCGTCGGCTTTATCCAGCGACAGCGCATAGGCCTGCATCGACGCATCCGGTTTCGGCGTTTTCAGGGTGAAGGTACAGCGCTGCGCCAGCTCAGGGGGAATGTGCAGGGACTTTTCGGAATCGTAATACATATCAACGAAGTAACTCGGGTCAAAGGTGGTAAAAACATACGTCTGGCCTGCCAGCGGCTGCGGTTCGCCCAGCGGTAAAACATAGTCCAGCACCGCCTTGTTCCCCTGCCTGGAAAGATGGTATTCCGGCGGTAAGTTATCGAACTTGACCGGTTTACCCTGATGCCAGAACTCACTGAAATAATGCTGTCCGAGCACGTTGGCCATCACCTCTGCCGCCAGCTTTTTCCAGACCACCGAATCGGGTTTGGCCTTGCCGGCGTCGTACAGCAGATCGGCCGAGGTAATCTCATCCATCACCCAATGCATCTTCAGGCCAGTGATCTTATCGTCCTGATGCAGCAACGTTGCCTGCATATCAATAAAGCTGTGCGGATGCGCCCACGCGTGCGGTGCCAGACACAGGCATAATGCCCCGATTAGCCGCCCAACAATAATGTTATAGTGTAACAATTTCAATTCCCTCTGCTGTTCAGGCAAAAATTCTGTGACCTGCCTAGAAAGCTATAAATAAAACTGGCCGCCCCACGCTGCCACCGGCAGCAATCACGCTATGCTTAGCGATGTTACTTTTCACTGGGATTGCCGACGATGAGTTTACCCTCACCCGAGCCTTCAGCTTTTTCCAGTCCGCAGCGTCATTGTCATCTGCTTTTATTGCTTTATCTCCCTGAACTTCCCGTAACTCTTGAGGTGATGAGTCAGATTAACGGGGTGGATCGGTCGGTTACCCGGCAAGATATAGCGGAGGTCGAAGCAGAAATCCAGCGCTATCACCGCCTCGCCTTGCATCGGGATACCGCGGGGAAGTGGCAGATAAGCGGTGCGGAACTGGACCAGCGGCTGTGTCTGTTTCACTGGTTGCGTCGGGCATTGCGGCTGACACCGGATTTTGTACAGCAACATTTTGCTCCACAGGTCAAGCAGCAGCTCAGACTCAAGCAGATCGAGAAGGCGCTTTATGATGAGCGAAACCTTCTGGCGCTGGTGCAACATTGCGGCCAGAAGCTCGCACGCCAGTTCACCGAGCGGGATCGCCAATTCTTGCAACTGCTGATGCAGCATTCGCTGTGCCGGCAATCACGCACGGAATTCAATGACGCGCAGCGACGCTGGCTGGCGGCAAAAATTGAACATCAGGTGGCTGAGGAAGTGGTGCGTCACTGGCAGAAACGCTGCAAAACGGCCCCCGATGGCAGTGAAACGTGGCTGTTTGCCCTGCTGTTCAGTCAGATGCACGCACCCAGCGCCGATGATGCCCGCCATGATTACGAACACCAGCTGCTTGGTGCCGTGCGTCAGTTAATCGACCGCTTTCAACTGCTTTCGGGCATGCACTTCAGCGATGATAAAGGGCTGGCGGACCAGCTATATACTCATTTGGCCCAGGCGCTGGAGCGCTCGCTGTTTGGTGTCGGGATTGATAACAGTCTGACCGAAGAAGTGACCCGCCTTTATCCAAAGCTGTTGCGGACCACCCAGGCCGCGGTAGCTGAATTCGAGCAGCAGTATCAGCTGACCTTCTCGCAGGAAGAGATGGGGCTGATAGCGATTATTTTTGGTGCGTGGCTGATGCAGGAAAGTGCGTTGCAGGAAAAACAGGTGCTGCTGTTAACCGATAAAGATGCAGAGCTGGAGCGGGAAGTTGAGCAACAGGTCCGCGAGCTGACGCTGCTGCCACTGAATATCAAATACCTGGATGTGGCAGAGTATCAACGCAGCAGTGCGCCAAAGGGCATCGCACTGGTGATCACGCCTTACGCCACGCCGCTTCCCCTGTACTCACCGCCGTTGATTCATGCCGAGCTTCCGCTGCAACCGCATCAGCAACAGCGCATCCGGCAGCTGCTGGAGTCGTGATCAGGCGACCTTCGGTCGCAGGAAAAGCGCAGGTATCACCACCATCGCCATCACCCAGAAGACGCCACCGTGCAGATGCTGGAACAGCACGCCGCAGATCATCGTCATCACCGCAATACCGCCCCCCATCGCCAGCGCCGAATAGACCGACTGCAGGCGGATCACCTCTCCTCCCTCGCGCGTGGCAATAAAACGCATCGCCGCCAGATGACAAACGGTGAAGCTGCCGCAGTGCAGGATCTGCGCCACAATCAGCCAGGGTAATGCGGTGGTTGATGCCATCAGGCTCCAGCGCAGCAGCGCACAAATCCCTGACAGCAACAGCAGGTCGCGCGCGCCCCAGCGACGGAACAGTCGGTTGCTGGACGCAAAGACAATGATTTCAGCCACCACGCCCAGCGACCAGAGATAGCCGACGACGCTGGCTGAGTAGCCGGCTTCCTGCCACCAGATAGCGCTGAAGCCGTAATAGGCGGCATGCGCCCCCTGCATCAGCGTCACGCATAGCAGGAACCGCCAGACGGCATTTTCCTGCAGCAGTCGCTTCCAGTCAGCCCATCCGGCTTTTTCCGACTGCTTTGCATCGCCTAAAGGCAGCACGGATGGCCGTAACAGCATGCCAGCAAACATCGCGGCAACGCCGATACACAGCATCACCAGAATCGCCTGATAGGAGAAAGCATTGACCAGCACGCCGGTCAGCGCCGAGCTGATAACGAACGCCAGCGAGCCCCACAGGCGAACCGGGCCATAGGCCATTGAGATTTGCTTTTGCCAGGTCGCTGCCAGCGCATCACTGAGCGGAACCAGCGGCGAGAAGAACAGGTTGAAGCCAATCATCACCAGCAGCAGCCAGATCCACGAAGTGCTTATCCAGAAGCTGAGCACAAAGCATAACGCCAGCACCGCCAGCAGGCGAAGTGCGGTAATCAGTTGCGAAGGATTGGTGACTCTTGAGGCGATGATCAGGCTGCCGAGGAATCGGGCGATCATGCCGCAGCCGAGCAGCAGGCCAATTTTCTCTGGCTGCAGGCCAGAGTCTTTCAGCCACACTCCCCAGAAAGGAAGCCAGACGCCATAGGCAAAGAAGTACGTGAAATAGCCCAGACCGAGCCAGTAAGCTGAACGAATCGCCATGTTCCCTCCGACAAAAGTGCGCGCTACTTTCTCAGAGGTCAGGCCTAAGATCAATTAACGGGACAGTATTGTCCCGTTAATGTGTTCCGGATCCCCTTTCGCGAGGGAAAGGGGTAACGCAGTGTTATGCGTAAACCGGGAAGCGTGCGCAGATTTCCAGAACCTGCTTCTTCACGCGTTCCTGAGTGCCTTCATCCGCGACGTTGTCCAGAATGTCGCTGATCCAGCCAGCCAGCTCGCGGACGTCAGCTTCTTTGAAGCCACGACGGGTAACCGCAGGAGAACCAATACGAATACCTGAAGTCACAAACGGGCTCTTCGGATCGTTTGGTACGCTGTTTTTGTTAACGGTGATATTGGCGCGACCCAGCGCGGCGTCCGCTTCTTTACCGGTCAGGTTTTTATCAACCAGGTCCAACAAGAACAGGTGGTTATGCGTGCCACCAGAAACCACTTTGTAGCCACGCTCCAGGAACACCTCAACCATCGCTTTGGCATTTTTAGCCACCTGCTGCTGGTACACCTTGAACTCAGGCTCCATCGCTTCTTTCAGCGCGACCGCTTTACCAGCAATCACGTGCATCAGCGGGCCGCCCTGGCCGCCAGGGAAGACAGCAGAGTTCAGCTTCTTGTACAGGTCTTCGTCGCCGCCCTTCGCCAGGATCAGGCCGCCGCGCGGGCCCGCCAGGGTTTTGTGGGTGGTGGTGGTAACGATGTGCGCATGCGGGAGTGGGTTTGGATAAACGTCCGCTGCGATCAGACCGGCAACGTGCGCCATATCAACAAACAGCCAGGCACCGATGCTGTCAGCGATTTCACGCATTTTCGCCCAGTCGCACAGACCGGAGTACGCGGAGAAGCCACCGATGATCATTTTTGGCTTGTGCTTCTGTGCCTGCGCCGCCAGATCGTCGTAATCGATTTTGCCGGTTTCATCGATGCCATAAGGCACGACGTTATACAGCTTACCCGACAGGTTAACCGGCGAACCGTGAGTCAGGTGACCACCATGTGCCAGGTTCATCCCCAGAATGGTGTCGCCCGGCTGCAGCAGCGCGGTGTAGACGGCGAAGTTCGCCTGGGAACCTGAGTGTGGCTGCACGTTCGCATAATCGGCACCGAACAGCGCTTTCGCACGATCGATAGCCAGCTGCTCAACGATATCCACATACTCACAGCCACCGTAGTAGCGCTTGCCCGGATAGCCTTCGGCATATTTATTGGTCAGCTGAGAACCTTGCGCCTGCATAACACGCGGACTGGTGTAGTTTTCAGAAGCAATCAGTTCAATGTGCTCTTCCTGACGCACTTTTTCCTGCTCCATTGCCTGCCATAACTCGGCATCATAATCGGCAATATTCATATCACGCTTTAACATCCGCATCTCCTGACTCAGCTAACAAAATAATCGGTATCGATCGGCCCGTTTGGGCGAAGGCCAACAGTGTAAACTGTTTTACCTGCTTAGGGGTAGCCACAAAGCGCCCTTTTTACGCAAACGATTGGCTTCAGGACTGGCGAGGGTTGCTTAACCAAATGATGCCCCTGTCACTTAAAGGTGTGTTTGCGATACGTGTTTATAAATTATAAGATGCATCTAAAATACATGTTTAAGCCCTCAAGGGAGTTCACCTATGTTAGACGCGAAAACCATTGCCACTGTGAAAGCCACCATTCCTGCCCTGCTGGCGACCGGCCCGGCGTTGACCGCCCATTTCTATGACCGAATGTTTGCTCATAACCCCGAGCTGAAAGAGATTTTTAATATGAGCAATCAGCGCAACGGCAATCAGCGGGAAGCGCTGTTTAACGCCATCTGTGCTTATGCCAGCAATATTGAAAATCTGGCTGCCCTGCTGCCCGCCGTGGAAAAGATAGCGCAGAAGCACACCAGCTTCGCTATTCAGCCTGCTCAGTATCAGATTGTCGGCCAGCATCTGCTGGCAACCCTTGACGAAATGCTCAGTCCGGGCGACGAGGTGCTGGATGCCTGGGGCAAAGCCTATGGCGTACTGGCAGGCGTGTTTATTCAGCGGGAAGAACAGCTTTATCAGCAGGCCGAGGAAAAAGTGGGCGGCTGGCGTATGCCGAGGGCGTTTCGCATCAGCGCCATTGAGCCGCAAAGCGAGGTGATCAAAAGCTTTATTCTTAGCCCGACCGATGGTCAGCCGGTGGCGGATTATCAGGCGGGTCAATATCTTGGCGTCTGGCTGCGCGATAAGCGTTTTGCCAATCAGGAGATCCGCCAGTATTCACTGACCCGCGCGCCCAATGGCCGGGATTATCGCATTGCCGTGCGCCATGAACCAGGCGGCACGGTGTCTGGCTGGCTGCACCAGCATGCACAGGTCGGTGATGAGCTGAGACTGGCCGCACCGGCGGGTGATTTCTTCCTGGCCGTCTCTCCTGAGACACCGGTCACCCTGATCTCCGCCGGCGTCGGCCAGACGCCAATGCTGGCGATGCTGGATGTGCTGGCCTCTCAGCAGCATCCAGCCCGCGTGCAGTGGTTCCATGCCGCCGATAATGGCAACAGACATGCGTTTGGTGAGGAGGTGGCTTCTTCAGCACAACGCCTGCCCAACTTTTCACAACACCTGTGGTATCGCGATCCGCTGCCGCAGGATGCCGGACGTTTCGACAGCGTCGGCGTGATGAATTTACTGCCGCTGGAGAGCCAGCTTAGCGATCCGACAGGTCATTACTACCTTTGTGGGCCGACAGGCTTTATGCAGCAGGTGGCGCAACAGCTGGTGACGCTTAGCATTGACAGCGCCCGCATCCATTACGAAGTGTTTGGTCCGCACAAGGTGCTGTAATCGGTCAGCCAGAAACAACATCGCCGCCCTGTAAAGGACGGCGATGTGATGGGCCAGACGGGAGAGGCGAAAAATCAGATCGCTTCTTCGTCTTCCTCGCCGGTACGAATACGCACCACGCGTGCCACATCAAAGACAAAGATTTTGCCATCGCCAATTTTGCCGGTTTGCGCGGTACGCATGATGGCTTCGACGCAGGTATCGACGATATCGTCAGCGATAACCAGCTCAATCTTCACCTTCGGCAGAAAATCGACCATGTATTCCGCACCACGATAAAGCTCGGTGTGTCCTTTCTGACGACCAAAGCCTTTCACTTCAGTCACGGTCATTCCAGTAATCCCTACTTCGGCCAGTGCTTCACGCACATCGTCGAGTTTGAACGGTTTGATAATGGCATCAATCTTTTTCATGGCAGACCCTTTTCATTCTCTCCGCGGCCGGAGAGTAATCTCTGTTCAGTATACGTGCAACGGACAGCTCCCGCTGCGCGGTCTGTCTCTTTTTCAGCGTGCTTAAGCTAACATATCTCAGCCGTGAAGCGGCACAAAAAAACTACTCTTTAAAATCAGATGCATCCAGCTCGTGGCGGGATAACAGCTTATAGAATTCCGTGCGGTTGCGCCCGGCAAGACGTGCGGCATGGGTGACGTTGCCTTTGGTCATTTGCAGCAGCTTGCGTAAATAATTGAGTTCGAACTGGTTTCTCGCTTCCACAAAGGTTGGTAGCGCGGTGTTTTCGCCCACCAGCGCCTGTTCAACCAGCGCTTCACCAATCACCGGAGCCGAACTCAGCGCCACGCACTGTTCAATCACGTTGACCAGTTGACGGACATTCCCCGGCCAGCTGGCGGCCACCAGTCGCTTCATCGCATCGGTCGAGAAACTGCGCACAAAGGGTTTGTGCCGCTCGGCCGCCTGCTTCAACAGATGATTCGCCAGCAGCGGAATGTCTTCTGAGCGCTCATGCAGCGCGGGAATTTTCAGGTTAACCACGTTCAGGCGGTAGAAGAGATCCTCACGGAACTCTTTCTTTTCCATCGCTTTCGGCAGATCGCGATGCGTTGCCGAGAGGATGCGCACGTTAATGTCCTGATCGTGGTTGCTGCCGAGCGGACGCACCTTGCGCTCCTGCAACACGCGTAGCAATTTCACCTGCAACGCCTGTGGCATATCGCCGATTTCATCGAGAAACAGCGTGCCGCCTTCGGCTGCCTGAAACAGGCCTTCACGCTGGCTGACCGCGCCGGTAAAGGCCCCTTTGGCGTGCCCAAACAGCTCCGATTCCAGCAACTGCTCAGGCAAGGCACCGCAGTTAATGGCGATAAAGGCTTTGCCTGCTCTTGGGCTGGCGGCATGGATCGCCTGCGCCAGGATCTCCTTGCCGGTACCGCTCTGGCCGTTGATCAGCACGCTGACATCCGACTGAGCGACCATTCTGGCCTGTTCTAACAAGCGCAGCATTACCGGGCTGCGGGTCACAATGCTTTCGCGCCAGGCATCATCACTGGCGGGTGCGCGGTGGGCCAACGCCTGATCGATAGCACTGTAAAGCGCATCGCGGTCGACGGGTTTGGTCAGAAAGCTGAACACGCCCTGCTGGGTAGCGGAGACCGCTTCAGGTATTGAACCGTGGGCGGTAAGAATGATCACCGGCATGCCAGGCTGCTGCTTTTGGATTTCATTAAATAGCTCGACGCCGTTCATTTCGTCCATCCGCAGATCGCTGATCACCAGGTCGATCTTCTCCCTTTGCAGCAATCGCAGCGCTTCCGGCCCGCTTTCGGCCGTTTGCACGCTAAAGCCTTCGCTGCTCAAACGCATTCCCAACAGTTTCAACAGGCTGGGATCGTCGTCCACCAGCAGCAGATTGGCTGATTTCTTTATCATGGCTGCGCAGCATCCTCGGGTGTTGTGGCCGGCGTGCTTCCGTCGCTCTTATCGGTGTGGCTGCTATCGGCCGCATCCGGAGAACGGCGGGATGAGAGCTGGCGTTCAATGTCGGTCAGTGACTCCAGCTTACGGCGGGTCACGCTGAGTTCGTTAGTTAACGCCAACTGGTGCTGACGCAACGCATCCAGCTCGGCATCACTGCTTTGCTGCAGATGGTGGTAGCGGGTTCTCTCTTCCGACAGTTGCAGCAGCCCCATCTGATCGTCCCGCCACAGTTGAATAAGTGGACGCAGCGAAGATGGATAGTCGGCACTGAAGGTGTCCAGCCGCGCCATATATTGCCGCCGTTCGACCGGCGTGACGTTGCCATTATTCAGCAATACACCCTGCTTGAAAGCGCTTTGCCAGTTATCCGTTGGCCAGCGCCGGGCTTCTTCACGGGCTTCAGCCGGGGAAAGACGCACCGCACAATCCATCGCCCGTAACCAGTACAGTGAGCTGTTCAGCGCCGTGTCACTGTCGATGTCCCATAAGCGGTTGCAGTCAATCAGCTGGAAATTAACGATTTTGATTTCGGGTTCGGTCAGCGGTTTACCGTTGATGGTCATGGCCGGATCGGGGGCTTTACTGCTGCATGCCGCCAACAGCATAGCGATGGCGACCGCAGCGGAAACAGGGAGGGTTCTCATTATTGGGCATTCCCGACGATGGCGTTAAGTTCGATACGAAAACAGACTTCTTCCGCTTCACTGTTAACCAGTTGCAGATCGCCCTGCAGGCGATGGATACAGTCCCTGGCGATGCTCAGCCCAAGTCCGCTGCCCTTTACGGCGCCTTTGCGCTGCTGGTTGCCCTGGAAGAAAGGCTCAAAGATCATTTTTCTTTCACCCTCAGGGATGGTGCTGCCGGTATTCGCTACCTCGATCAGCACCTTGCGCCCCTGCTGGCGGCTGCGGATCCAGATGGTACCGGATTCTCCGCCGTAATGTATCGCATTCGAATAAAGATTATCGATGGCCCGCGCCAGCAGCGTGGCGTCGGCGCGACAGGCCGCAACCGGTAGCGTCACCTCAGTCTGCATCATTTTAGCTCTGGCGGTCAGGCTATGCGAACTGACGATGCCGTTGATCAACGGATCCAGCTGCACCTCGCCCATCGCCACCGGGGCTTCAGACAGCTTGCGGTTATAGTCCAGCAGCTGTTCTATCAGCCGCTGCAGGTGGCGACTGCTTTGGTCGAGGATGCTGACAACCTCCTGCTGGTCTGGCGTTAGGGTGCCCACCACTTCGTCCGCTAACAGCGCGGTGCCTTCACGCATACTGGCCAGAGGGGTTTTAAGCTCATGAGAAATATGACGCAAAAACTCATGGCGCTGGGATTCCAGCCACGCAAGCCGTTCGCTCAGCCAGAGGATCCGTTGCCCTAACGATCGCAATTCACGCGGGCCTTTATACGCCAGGTTGTGGCTGAGCTGTCTGCCCTCGCCCAGCCGGTTAATCATTCTCTCAACCGCCTTGACCGGACCGATAATCATTCGGGTAAACAGCAGCACCAGTCCAAGGCTCAGTAAGAACAATATCAGCGCCTGCCAGCCGAAATACTGGCCGCGTTCGGCAATTTCGCGCTGAAGTTGTAAACCGCGCGAGAAAACCACTTCACGCGTCGACTGAACCAGCTGCGCATTCGCCGTCGAGAATGCCTCCAGCGCGTCGGAAGCGGCCGTCACTGGATTACTGTTATCGCAGCTGATTTTTACCAGCAGGCCAAGGGCGTTGTGCAGCGTGGTGGCAATCCGGCTGTCGGGCAGCACGGAGGATTGAGCGTCAAGCATCTGCGCGTATTTAGTGCGCTGGATTTGATAAAGGTTGGCGAGCATCGGATCGTCCAGCACGCAGTACTGGCGATAGCTACGCTCCAGTTCCAGGGCGGTTCGCGCCATCGCTTCGCTACGACGAACGTCGGTCAGCGTAGTGCGGTTGGTATCCGCTGCCCTTTCGCTCAGCGCAGACAGGCTTTCCCATGCCTGCCATGCCAGCACCAGCAAAGGCAGCAGCACCAGCAGAAAGGCCATTAATACCAGTTGACGAAGGGAACGGGGAAATAAACGCCATTTTTTCACAAGAGTTTCTCATTTTGCACGCTGCAACGATGCTAGCTGAGTGACGCGTGGGAAGAAAGCCCTGGATCCAAAACGAAAAATGGCAGATTCAAAGAATCTGCCATTCACGCTGTGAGGACATCGTCATCACAGAAAATTAGGTGGTGCCTAACTCAACGTTGCGTCCGAAGCTTGATAGAGCCACAAAGTGGACTGTATCGGTTTGGTGGACGGCAGGCACCGTATTGTGCGTCATTCGGGTTGTTATGAAGCGCTTGACCGCTTTCGCAGGGCTGTCGTAACCAGGTGAATGAGCCACTGCAGATATAAAAGCAATAGTCGTGCCAACTCTATAATTAATTATTAACGCAATGATTTGTATGACAAATATAAATTCGGGGTAAGAGGAGTCAGCGCGTTCCGGACCTGATGGTCAAAAGAAACTGTCGCTGAATAGAAACGGTATTCGGATAAAACTCAGTGAGTGATATAAATCAATACCTTAGATGTCACTTATTGGCGACAGTACGAGCAGGCCACTGTCGCAATTTTGCAACAGGTGGGCAGAACGTAAAAGGGCAACCCCGGAGGGTTGCCCTGTAACCCGGCTTAGCCGAGTTGTTTACGCGCGTTGCGGAAGATCCGCATCCACGGGCTGTCTTCGCCCCACTCTTCCGGGTGCCATGAGTTGCTCACCGTACGGAACACACGTTCCGGGTGCGGCATCATGATGGTCACGCGACCGCTTTCGTTGGTCACCGCGGTAATACCGTTTGGTGAACCGTTCGGGTTCGCCGGGTACTGCTGAGTCACCTTACCGAAGTGGTCAACGAAGCGTAATGCCACCAGACCTTTGTGCTCCAGCATCGCCAGATGCGCATCATCACGCACTTCCACGAAGCCTTCACCGTGCGATACCGCGATTGGCATACGCGAACCCACCATGCCTTCCAGCATCAGTGATGGGCTTGCCGCCACTTCCACCAGGCTGAAACGGGCTTCAAAACGCTCGGACTGGTTGCGCACAAAGCGCGGCCAGGCTTCGCTTCCCGGCACCAGTTCGCGCAGGTTCGACATCATCTGACACCCGTTACAGACGCCCAGTGCCAGCGTTTGCGGACGGTGGAAGAAGGTTTCGAACTCATCACGCACGCGGGAGTTGAACAAAATCGACTTCGCCCAACCTTCGCCTGCGCCCAGCACGTCACCATAAGAGAAGCCGCCACAGGCAACCAACGTCTGGAATGCTTCCAGACCACGGCGTCCTGCCAGCAGGTCACTCATGTGCACGTCAACCGCATCAAAACCGGCGCGGTGGAACGCGGCCGCCATTTCAACGTGGGAGTTAACGCCCTGCTCACGCAGCACGGCAACTTTCGGACGCGCACCGGTCGCGATGTATGGCGCGGCGATATCTTCTTCTGGCTTAAAGGTCAGCGCCACGTTCAGGCCTGGATCCTGGTCGTTTTTCTTGGCGTCGTGTTCCTGATCGGCACAGGCCGGGTTATCACGCAGACGCTGCATCTGCCAGGTGGTTTCTGCCCACCAGGTACGCAGCGTGGTGCGGCTTTCGCTGTACACCGCAGAGTCGCCAGAGGTGAGCACGAAACGATCGCCCTGAACAGCCTTGCCAAGGACGTGCACACAGTCAGCCAGACCGTGTTGAGCAAACACCTGCTCAACCTGAGCACGGTCTGCCGCAGCCACCTGAATCACGGCACCCAGCTCTTCGTTGAACAACGCGGCCAGTGAATCTTTACCCAGCGCAGCGATATCCGCTTCAACACCGCAGTGACCGGTAAAGGCCATTTCAGCCAGCGTAACCAGCAAACCACCGTCAGAACGGTCGTGGTAAGCCAGCAGTTTGCCATCCGCCACCAGCACCTGCATGGCGTTGAAGAAGCCTGCCAGCTGCTGCGCGTCACGCACGTCTGCCGGCTTATCGCCCAGCTGACGATAAACCTGTGACAGCGCCGTGGCGCCCAGCGCATTGACGCCTTTGCCGAGGTCGATCAACAGCAGCGCGTTATCCTGCTGCGGCTGCAGCTGAGGCGTTACGGTGCGGCGCACGTCTTCCACGCGGGCAAACGCGGTGATCACCAGCGACATCGGTGAGGTCATTTCACGCTGTTCGGTGCCGTGCTGCCAGCGGGTTTTCATCGACATGGAGTCTTTGCCCACCGGGATAGTAATGCCCAGCGCCGGACAAAGTTCTTCGCCAACCGCTTTCACCGCTTCATATAAACCGGCATCTTCGCCCGGGTGACCGGCTGCGGCCATCCAGTTAGCCGAAAGCTTGATGCGCTTCAGCGAACCAATCTGCGTGGCGGCAATGTTGGTCAACGCTTCACCCACCGCCAGACGACCAGATGCGGCAAAGTCCAGCAGGGCAACCGGCGCACGTTCGCCCAGCGCCATCGCTTCACCGTAATAGCTGTCCAGGCTGGCCGTGGTGACCGCACAGTTCGCCACCGGGATCTGCCATGGACCTACCATCTGATCGCGCGCAACCATACCGGTAACCGAACGGTCGCCGATGGTCACCAGGAAGGTCTTCTCAGCGACCGCAGGCAGGTGCAGAACACGGTTTACCGCATCCGCAACCGTTATGCTGTCGCGGACCAGCGGCTCACCCTGCGCTTTCAGCGTGGTGACATCGCGGGTCATTTTCGGGGTTTTACCCAGCAGCACGTCCAGCGGCATATCGATAGGCTTGTTATCGAAGTGGCTGTCTTCCAGAGACAGATGCATCTCTTCGGTGGCTTCGCCGATCACCGCGAATGGCGCACGTTCACGCTTACAAAGCTCGGCAAACAGTTCCAGCTTCTCTGGCGCAACCGCCATCACGTAGCGTTCCTGGGACTCGTTACACCAGACTTCCAGCGGGGTCATACCCGGTTCGTCGTTAAGAATGTCACGCAGGTTGAAGCGACCGCCGCGCTCGCCGTCGCTGACCAGTTCAGGCATCGCGTTAGAAAGACCGCCTGCACCCACATCGTGGATAAACAGAATCGGGTTGTCTTCACCCAGCTGCCAACAGCGGTCGATCACTTCCTGGCAACGACGCTCCATTTCGGGGTTGTCGCGCTGTACCGAAGCAAAATCCAGATCGGCATCAGACTGGCCGGAAGCCATTGAAGAGGCTGCACCGCCGCCCAAACCAATGTTCATCGCCGGGCCACCCAGCACGATCAGCTTGGCACCGACGGTGATTTCGCCTTTCTGCACATGGTCAGCACGGATGTTACCGATACCGCCGGCCAGCATGATTGGCTTGTGGTAACCGCGCAGCTCCACGCCGTTATGGCTGTTGACCTGCTCTTCATAGGTACGGAAGTAGCCATTCAGCGCAGGACGACCAAATTCGTTATTGAATGCCGCGCCGCCCAGTGGACCTTCGGTCATGATATCCAGCGCAGTGACGATGCGGTCAGGTTTGCCGAAGTCTTCTTCCCACGGCTGTTCAAAACCAGGAATACGCAGGTTAGAGACCGAGAAGCCAACCAGACCCGCTTTCGGTTTCGCGCCACGTCCGGTTGCGCCTTCATCACGGATTTCACCGCCTGAACCGGTTGCCGCACCCGGCCATGGCGAAATCGCCGTCGGGTGGTTATGGGTTTCAACTTTCATCAGAATATGCGCTTCTTCCTGATGGAAGTCGTACTGCCCTTTTTCTGCGTCCGCATAGAAACGGCCCACCTGAGAACCTTCCATCACCGCGGCGTTGTCTTTATAGGCAGACAGCACGTGGTCCGGGGTCTTCTCCATGGTGTTTTTGATCATCTTGAACAGCGATTTAGGCTGCTGCTCGCCGTCGATAATCCAGTCAGCGTTGAAGATTTTATGACGACAGTGCTCGGAGTTCGCCTGGGCAAACATATACAGCTCGATGTCGTTCGGGTTGCGCCCGAGTTTTTCAAAGGCCGCCAGCAGGTAGTCAATTTCATCATCGGCCAGCGCCAGACCCAGCTTACGGTTGGCTTTATCCAGCGCGTCACGGCCTTCACCCAGCACGTCGACGCTTTGCAGCGGAGCAGGCTGGTGATGAGCAAACAGCTGTTCAGCCTGGTTCAAATCGCTGAGGACCACTTCCATCATGCGGTCATGCAGCAACGCAGCCAGCAACGACCACTGGGCGTCGGTCAGCTGTGGGGCCTTAACATAGAAAGCCAGACCGCGCTCCAGACGAAGCACCTGAGGCAGATCGCAGTTGTGCGCGATGTCGGTCGCTTTAGACGACCACGGCGAAATGGTTCCCGGACGTGGTGTCACCAGGATCAGGCGCCCTTCCGGCGTATGTTCCGCGAGAGAGGGACCGTACTTCAGCAGGCGCTGTAAACGGGCTTTTTCATCAGCAGCCAGAGGCGTGCTGACGTCAGCAAAATGGACGTACTCAGCGTAAATGTCACTCACCGGCAGGTGAGCGTCCTGAAAGCGGGCCAGCAATTTAGTAATACGAAATGCCGACAGAGCGGGCGAACCACGCAGAATTTCCATCATCAAAGATCTCTCGTCTTCGAAGCGCCGGGCGACGCTTCTTTGGGCGCAACAGGGAAAGCGGGCGGTATTATAGAGAATCCCCACCGGTTACGAAACCGTTTGCGCAGAATAAATCGCACCAGGGAATTGGCTGAAATTCACACAATTCAGGTTGAATTCAGTTGCGCAGGGGCACCGAGTTGCGCAAAATGCCCCACGCTCAGGAACAATTATAGACATCAAATACTGCCGTTACAGACAGAACCTGAGAGCAATCGAGAGATAACCATTTGAAACGCCTGAAAATTAATTATCTTTTCATCGGCCTGGTTACCGTGCTGCTTGCGTTGGCACTGTGGCCATCGATCCCTTGGTACGGGGGTCAACAGGACCAGATAGAGCAGATAAAATCACGGGGAGTTTTGCGTGTGAGCACGTTAACTTCCCCGCTGACTTACTACACCATTAATAAAGCCCCAGCCGGAATGGACTATGAGCTGGCGAAACGCTTCGCTGATTATCTGGGCGTGAAGCTGCAGATCACCGTCCGGCAAAACCTCAGTGATCTGTTTGACGACCTGGAAGATGATAAAGCTGACGTGCTGGCCGCAGGATTAATTTACAGCGGCGAACGTCAATCGCGCTTTCGTACTGGCCCCACTTATTACTCCGTATCCCAGCAACTGGTTTACCGGATGGGTAAGCCACGCCCAAAAAACCTCGGTGAGCTGCATGGCCGACTCACCGTCGCCTCCGACTCTGCCTACCTTTCCACCCTGCGCGGAATCAAACAGAATCAGTATCCCGATCTGGATTGGGCGATTTCGACCGATCAGAGCCCGAACACCCTGCTGGAAGCGGTAGCCGATGGCAAACTGGATTACACGGTGGGGGATTCCGTGTCGATCGCCCTGCTACAGCGCATCCATCCGCAGCTGGCGGTCGCCTTTGATATTACCGATGAAGAGCCGATTACCTGGTATATGCAGCGCGATCAGGACGACAGCCTGAACGCGGCGATGCTCGACTACTTTAACCAGATGGGTGAAGAAGGCGCGATGGCCCGTCTGGATGAGAAGTACCTCGGCCATGTGGGGACCTTCGATTATGTCGATACCCGCACCTTCCTGCGCGCCATTGATGGCACGCTGCCGGATATCCGCCCGCTGTTTCAAAAGTACGCCAGCGAGATCGACTGGCGTTTACTGGCGGCGATTTCCTATCAGGAGTCGCACTGGAATCCTCAGGCAACCTCCCCGACCGGCGTGCGCGGCATGATGATGCTGACCCGCAACACGGCTGAAAGCCTGAACGTCAGTGACCGCACCGATCCCGAGCAAAGCATCCGTGGCGGCAGTGAATATCTGGTGCGAATGATGGAAAAAGTGCCGCAAACCATCCCTGACGACGAGAAGATTTGGTTTGCGCTGGCGGCCTATAACATGGGTTATGCCCATATGCTGGATGCCCGTAAGCTGACGGAAAAACAGAAGGGAAATCCGGATAGCTGGGCAGATGTGAAGCTGCGTTTGCCGATGCTGAGCCAGAAACGCTATTACAGTCAGACCAACTATGGCTATGCCCGTGGTCAGGAAGCCTATAACTACGTGGAAAACATCCGGCTGTATCAGATAAGCCTGGTGGGCTATTTGCAGGATCAGGAGCGGAAGCTGGCACAGCAGGCGGCTTATGAAGCCGAGATGGGGGAAGGCTATCCGGCTGTGGCCCCTAAAATTGCGCTGAACTAACGGCAATCAGGGGCGACACGCCGCAACGCACTAGTCGTCTTCGGCAGTCTGCTCGCGTTGTTGCAGGCGCAGTGCCTTTTTTTCTGCGCGACGGTGACGGAAGAAATCACTCAGCATGCCCGCGCACTCTTCCGCCAGCATCCCCTCTTCCACCTTAACCTGATGATTCATGCCTGCGTGGCCCAACACGTCGATCAGGGACCCTGCTGCGCCGGTTTTCTCATCCCTTGCGCCAAACACCAGCCTGCCGATCCGTCCATGCACCATCGCGCCGGCGCACATCACGCAGGGCTCCAGCGTGACGTACAGCGTGGTGTCCAGCAGCCGGTAGTTTTCCAGCACTTTCCCCCCCTGACGCAGCGCCATAATCTCGGCATGCGCAGTGGGATCATGGTGGCCAATCGGGCGATTCCAGCCTTCGCCAATCAGCTTATCGCCCTGAACTAACACCGCACCGACCGGCACTTCACCCTCTTCCCAGGCACGACGCGCCAGCATCAGAGCATGGCGCATCCAGAATTCATCGCTTACTTTGTCGCTCACCTGAGTCTCCAGCTAAAAAACGCGGCACAGTATACCTGTTTTACTCAAGCTGTTGCAGCTCGCCCTGCGGCGTTACGCGCCAGCGGTGCTGGCAGAAGAACAGCAGCGGGTTATCCTGCTTACTGTCGCTGTAGCCGCTGTACAGCTGCAACGGCGTGCCGATCTTCTCTTCCAGCCGGGCCACTTTTTCATGCCCCAGGCAGCGCATCGACAGCACCCGGCCACCGAAACCGCGGCTCATCTGGCTGGCGATCAGCTTTACCTTCGGCAAGAAAGCCGAGTCAAAATAGACCTGCTCCACCAGCCGTTGCGGTGAACCGGTGATTAACCAGACGTCCGCATCCGAGCTGTTCAGATAGTCCGTCAGCCGTTGCTGAACCACCGGGAAGGCCGTGACGCGCTGACGGAACCACTGCGCAAAGGCATTTTCCTTCGCCGTCAGGCTTTCCTCACTGTGGCCAAAGGTGATCGACCACAGCAGCAGACTCATCGGCCAGCGTGCCGCCCGGCCCTTGATCAGTAAACCGGCGCCAATCACCGGCAGCAACGGCACCACCAATAGCAGGTTCAACGGCTGGCGCTTCAGTAAATAGCGCATAAAGGTGCCGAACATATCCTGCTGATGCAGCGTGCCGTCCAAATCAAAGAACACCACGCGTCGTTCCTGACCAGTTATCAAAAATTACTCCTCAGGGTCATTGAATCCCATAAACCAGGCAAAGAGAAAACCGCAGATTACCGCGGCAAGCCACCCTGCGAGATAGAGCATTACCTTACCAGAGATGATAGTGAGCGCCAGCGGCAGACCCGAAATACCAAAAGTAATCAACGTCGCCACCTTGGCATAGCCGATCACTGCGCCGCCGACCGCACCGCCCAGACAGGCGGCAATAAATGGCCGGCCTAAAGGGAGCGTGACGCCGAAGATTAACGGCTCGCCAATACCCAAAATCCCCACCGGAAGCGCCCCCTTCACCAGCTTTTTCAGCCGCGCATTGCGGGTTTTCAGCAATACCGCCAGTGAAGCGCCCACTTGCCCTACCCCGGCCATTGCCAGAATTGGCAGCAGCGCGTTGTAGCCATGCGCCTGAACCAGCTCGACATGAATCGGCACCATGCCCTGATGCAAACCGGTTAACACCAACGGCAGGAAGGTACCGGCCAGGATCGCGCCGACCAGCATGCCACCGCGATCGATGGCCAGGGTTGCGCCGTGCGCAATTGCATCTGACATAATCCCGCCAAGCGGCTGTAAAGCCACAATCGCCAGCGTTGCCGTGATAAGTGTAGTCAGAAGTGGGTTAAGGATCAGCTCCAGTGCTTCTGGCAGCCACTGCCGCAGCCTTTTTTCAATCCAGCACATCAGCACAACCACCAGCAGCACGGCAATAACCCCACCCCGGCCCGGTTGCAGACTTTCACCAAATAAACTGATTTGCGCCAGCGCCGGACTGGACAGTATCCCCGCCATCACCCCGCCGAGGGCGATCGAACCGCCAAACACCCTTGCGGTATTGACCCCAACCAGAATGTTCATGATGGTGAAAATGGTGCTGCCGAAAATCGCCGCCAGACCTAACATATTGGGATAATGAGGGGCAAAATCTCCGACGATATCCGGGCGTTTAAGAATGTTGATGATGCCGGTTATCAGGCCGGAGGCGATGAATGCCGGAATAAGCGGGATAAAAACGTTGGCCAGCTGGCGCAGTGCATCGCTCATCGGCGCTTTATATTTTTGCTTCACCTGCACCTTGGTCCGATCGATCGCCTGCGGTTGAGACGGCGCGGAAGCCATCAGACTGCGCATCGCCTCCACCACCTTTGCAGCGGCGCCAGGCCCGACGATGAACTGATGCTGGCTTCCCTGCTTGACGTATCCCTTCACGCCTTCGAGCTGACGTAGTCGTGTCAGATCCAGACGCGCATCGTCATTCACTTCGATACGTACCCTTGTCATGCAGTTTTCCAGCCGGGTGATGTTCTCCTCCCCGCCGATCCCCTGCAACAGGTAGCCAGCCAGCGTCATCGCCTTATCCATCGCCTATCCCCTGTCCTGAAGCGCTGCGCGCAGGAATCCTTTATGCCTGATTAACAAACTTTTGGCCTGGTCAGCCGCGACGCCGCTCAGCACCATCAGAATGGCGGTTTTTACCTCGTACTGGGTTTGCTTCAGGGCCGTTTCCGCCTCTTCAGCTGAGCAGCCGGTGGCCTGACACACCATGCGGCAGGCGCGATCCACCAGCTTGATGTTGGTCGCCTGCATGTCCACCATCAGATTCTGGTACACCTTGCCAATCCGCACCATCGCGCCGGTTGAAATCATGTTGAGCACCAGCTTCTGCGCGGTGCCCGATTTCAGACGCGTCGATCCGGTCAGGGCTTCCGGGCCCACCACCGGGGAAATGGCAATTTCGGCTTCATGGGCGATCGGTGACGCGGGATTGCAGGAGACCGCTGCGGTATGGCAGCCCAGCTGGCGCGCGTATCGCAATGCGCCAATCACATACGGTGTGCGGCCGGATGCGGCAATGCCGACCACCATATCTTGCGGCTTTAGCTCAAGCGCCTGCAGATCGCTGACGCCCAGCTGCGCATTGTCTTCCGCACCTTCTACCGCTTTCAGCAACGCACCCGGGCCGCCGGCAATCAGTCCGACCACCAGACCGTGCGGGACACCAAAGGTTGGCGGGCATTCAGACGCATCCAACACGCCCAGACGCCCGCTGGTGCCGGCCCCCAGATAAATTAGCCGCCCACCCGCCGATAAGGATGCCGCCGCAGCATCCACCGCTTTGGCCACGTCCGGCAAGGTCAGCCGCACCGCCTCGGCCACGGTGGCATCCTGTTGATTAAACTTTGTGACCATCTCAAGCGTGGACAGGTTGTCCAAATCCATCGTCTCAGGGTTACGCGTTTCTGAAACCAGTGCGCCAAGATCCATGTTTCCTCACTTATGAATTTTTAATTCTTAAAAATAGAGTAAATTTTGAATATTATATTCACTACCAAACAGAAATTACCTAATTTTAATCATGGATTGTGCTAAATGTGCCGATAAACTTACCGCTTATCGTACAGCAAGCTATTATCTGTCCATAGAATTCAAGCTGTTGGCATTTTTATTTAGAGGTAGACCGATGAGTTCCCTGCTGCGTATTCGCCAGCTGTATCCGTCCCTGGCCATGAACGAACGGCGACTGGCCGATTTTCTGCTGTCGCAGCCGGATCGTGCACGTCATCTCAGCTCGCAGAAGCTGGCGGAAGAGTCGGGCGTCAGCCAGTCGAGCGTGGTGAAGTTTGCGCAAAAGCTTGGATACAAAGGCTTCCCCGCACTGAAGCTGGCGCTCAGCGAATCGCTGGCAGATAAAGATGCCATCACCGTGCACAACCTGATTCTCAGCGATGACCCGCTAAAACTGGTCGGCGAAAAGTTGCTGACCGAAAAGCAGTCCGCGATCCGCGCCACCCTTGATATCAACAGTGAAGAGATGCTGCTGGAGACACTGCGGCTGATCCGCAGCGCCAACCGCATTGTGTTGGTGGGCATTGGGGCTTCAGGCCTGGTGGCGAAGGACTTCTCCTGGAAGCTGATGAAAATCGGCATTAACGCGGTGGCAGAACAGGATATGCATGCTCTGCTGGCCAGCGTGCAGGCGTTGAATCCCGGCGATCTGCTGTTAGCGATCTCTTATACCGGCGAGCGGCGTGAGATTAACCTGGCCGCGCAGGAAGCGCAGCGGGCAGGGGCCAATGTGCTGGCCTTTACCGGTTTCACGCCGAATACCTTACAACAGTGCGCGACGCATTGCCTGTATACTGTGGCGGAAGAACAAACCACCCGTAGCGCCGCCATCTCTTCAACCACCGCCCAGCTGACGCTGACCGATCTGCTGTTTATGGCGCTGGTGCAGCGCGATCCCGAAAGAGCCTCCAGCCATATCCGCCATAGCGAAGCGCTGGTGAAAAAGCTGGTCTGATGACATCAGCGGCGTATAATACCCGCGCACTTTATCCTGTTACTGATTGAGAGACTTATGGCGCTGCTTATCACAAAGAAATGCATTAACTGTGACATGTGCGAGCCAGAGTGCCCCAACCAGGCCATTTCGATGGGTGACAGCATCTACCAGATTGATGCCGATCGCTGTACCGAGTGCGTGGGTCATTACGACACGCCAACCTGCCAGCAAGTCTGCCCTATCGTGAATACCATCATCACCGATCCTGCGCATCGTGAAAGCAATGAGCTGCTGTGGGAGAAATTTGTGGTGTTGCATCACGGGGGATAAACGAAGCAGCCGGACAAGCTGTGCTCGACCCGGCCTGATACTCAATTTTCGATAATGACCGTCGCGCAGGCATAATGCCTTTCGTCAGCCAGCGTGACGTGGACATGCGCCACGCCCAGCTTTTTCGCCACTTCCTGCGCCTGCAGGAAGAAACGCAGTCCCGGCTTACCCAATTCGTCGTTGTACACTTCAAACTGGTTGAAGGCCAGTCCACCACGGATCCCGGTGCCAAAGGCTTTTGCTGCCGCCTCTTTCACCGCAAACCGCTTGGCCAGAAAACGCACCGGCTGCTGATGAGCCTGATATTGTGCCCACTCATTGTCACTCAGCACGCGTTTTGCCAGCCGGTCGCCGGAACGGGAAATCACCCCTTCAATGCGTGCGATCTCCACGATATCGGTGCCGAGGCCCAGAATAGCCATTAGCGACGCGCTTCCCGCATCAGCGCTTTCATCTCTTTCACCGCGTCCGCCAGACCACTCATTACCGCACGGCCGATGATCGCGTGGCCGATGTTCAGCTCATGCATCTGCGGCAGCGCGGCGATAGGCTGGACATTGTGATAGGTCAGACCGTGACCCGCATTGACCTTCAGCCCTTTGCCCGCGGCATAGGCTGCAGCATCTTTGATGCGGATAAATTCTGCGTGACGCTCGCGCCCTTCTTCGGCTTCCGCATACGCACCGGTATGAATTTCAATGTACGGCGCGCCGGATGCCATAGCGGCATCAATCTGGCGATGATCCGCATCGATAAACAGCGACACCAGGATCCCGGCTTCAGCGAGACGCGTCACCGCATAGGTGACTTTCTCCAGCTGACCGGCCACGTCCAGACCGCCTTCGGTGGTGACTTCTTCACGCTTCTCGGGGACCAGGCAGCAGAAATGCGGTTTGATTTCGCAGGCGATATCCACCATCTCGTCGGTGACGGCCATTTCAAGATTCATGCGGGTCTGGATGGTTTGACGCAGAATACGTACATCGCGATCGGTAATGTGGCGGCGATCCTCACGCAGATGCACGGTGATGCCGTCGGCACCTGCCTGCTCGGAGACGAATGCTGCCTGCACCGGATCCGGATAGTTTGTGCCACGCGCATTACGCACGGTTGCAACGTGATCGATATTGACGCCTAACAACAACTCAGCCATGACAATCCTCGGAATTTTTGCAATGAGTGAAGCAGTGTACAACGTTCGGCACGCTGACCGGAACGGCCTGATGGCTTTACTCTTCGTCCGGCAGCACGTCTGCGCGTTTTTTCGGCACAAACTGACGGAACAGCTCCTGGCTTTTGAGTGGCTTTCCGCCAAGATAGGGCTTCAGCGCGATGCGGGTAAAGCGTTTCGCCGCCCGTAAGGTATCGATATCCGGGAATGACCGCTCTTCCAGCGCGCGCAGCTGACGACCGGTAAAGGTGTTATTGCCCATCACCAGGCTGGCGATAAAGCCTTTCTCCGCGCGATAGGTATAGGTCATTCCATCGGCCACTTCTTCCCCGCTGCCGGCACAATGCATGAAGTCAACGCCATAGCCCAGGTGACCCAGCATGGCCAGCTCAAAGCGCCGGAGTGCCGGTTCGGGTGAGCCTGTGACCGCAGCCAGTGCCTGAAGACAATAGAGATAATCGAAGAAGAGTTCGGTAAACGCGGTTTCCTGCTCCAGTACCCGTGACAACAGCTCGTTAACGTACAGGCCGCAGTAGAGAGTCAGACCAGAAAGAGGCAAAGCAAGGGAGATGGGCTCAGCGCCACGAAGCGTTTTAACTTCGCCGCGCCCGCCCCAACGGACCAGTAAGGGAGTGAAAGGTTGTAGTGCCCCTTTCAGGCTGGAACGTTTGCCTCGGGCGCCTTTGGCCAGCACCCGAATACGGCCGTAATTCTCAGAAAACAGGTCGAGCAGAAGGCTGGTTTCGCTGTAGGGACGTCCATGCAGGACGAATGCGCGCTGCCAGCCTTCCATAGGGATCAAAGGTCGTCGGTGTAGCCCAGGCTACGAAGAGCACGCTCGTCATCCGCCCAGCCTGACTTCACTTTCACCCACAGTTCAAGATGCACTTTTTGCTCGAACATCTCTTCCATGTCTTTACGCGCTTCGATACCAATGGTTTTGATCTTGGTACCTTTATTACCAATAACCATCTTCTTCTGGCCTTCACGCTCAACCAGAATCAGGCCATTAATGTCATAACCGCCGCGGGCGTTAGTAACAAACTGCTCAATCTCAACGGTCACCGAATACGGCAGCTCAGCACCGAGGAAACGCATCAGTTTTTCACGGATGATTTCTGATGCCATAAAGCGCTGCGAGCGGTCGGTAACGTAATCTTCCGGGAAGTGGTGTACCGCTTCCGGCAGACGCTTACGCACGATACTGGCGATAGTATCAACATTCTTGCCGCTTTCGGCAGAGATTGGTACCACGTCCATAAAGTCCATCTGCTGGCTAAGAAACTGCATATGGGGCAGCAGAATGCTCTTGTCAGTGATGTTATCAACTTTATTGATCGCCAGAAGAACCGGTACGCGGTTGTCTCTCAGCTTGTTGACCACCATCTCGTCATCCGCTGTCCAGCGGGTGCCTTCAACCACAAAAATCACCAGCTCAACATCGCCGATGGAGCTGCTGGCTGCACGGTTCATCAGACGGTTGATCGCCCGCTTCTCTTCCATATGCAGGCCGGGGGTATCCACATAGATGGCCTGGTAAGGCCCTTCAGTATGGATGCCCATAATACGGTGGCGCGTGGTCTGTGGCTTGCGCGAGGTGATCGAGATCTTCTGCCCCAGTAACTGGTTCAGTAAGGTGGATTTCCCGACGTTTGGACGGCCTACGATAGCAATAAAGCCGCAATGGGTAGTTTCTTCGTTCATTCAAGTCCTAGCTTAATCAGCGCCTGTTCGGCGGCTGCCTGCTCGGCTTTGCGACGGCTGGAGCCGGTTCCTACAACCGGTTCTGCCATGCCGCTAACCTGGCAGTGAATAGTAAATTCCTGGTCATGCGCTTCGCCACGCACCTGCACCACCAGATAGGAGGGCAGCGGCAGATGACGACCCTGCAGATATTCCTGCAGACGCGTTTTTGGATCTTTCTGTTTATCGCCTGGGCTGATTTGCTCCAGTCGGCTGGCATACCATTCGAGGATCAGCTTTTCAACGTTTTGAATATCACTGTCCAGGAAGACGCCACCAATCAGCGCTTCGACGGTATCGGCAAGGATTGATTCACGACGGTATCCGCCGCTTTTCAGCTCGCCTGGCCCAAGACGCAGGCATTCGCCCAGGTCAAACTCACGGGCCATTTCTGCCAGTGTGTTACCGCGCACCAGCGTGGCGCGCATGCGGCTCATATCACCTTCATCCACACGGGGAAAACGTTGATAAAGCGCATTGGCAATCACGTAGCTGAGGATCGAGTCGCCCAGAAATTCCAGTCTTTCGTTATGTTTGCTGCTGGCACTGCGGTGAGTAAGCGCCTGCTGCAACAGTTCCTGATGAGTAAAAGTGTAGCCCAACTTCCGCTGGAGCCTGGTGATTACAATGGGGTTCATGTGTTACCAATATCTGAATGCGTCAATAATTCTGCACACGGAACAGGGCTGGCCAGGCCAACACGAAACTGTTTCGTGTGCAGTGGCTGCCCCGCAGGGCAACCACCCGTTTAACTGAACATGTCTACCGACAAACTCAGTGAATACCGCCTATGCGGCTCAGGCGAACGCCGGTTGGCCATTGCCCTTCCTGCTTGTCAAAGCTCATCCAGATGGCTGTCGCTTTGCCTACCAGATTCTTCTCCGGTACGAAGCCCCAATAACGGCTGTCTGCGCTGTTATCACGGTTATCGCCCATCATAAAGTACATGCCCTGCGGCACAACCCAGCTTGACTGAGGCTGACCAGGCTGCTGATAGTACGAGCTGGCCTGACTTTGTGCCTGAGTGACCAGCAGAATGCGGTGAGTTACGTCACCCAGCGTTTCATTGCGGGTCGCCAGACGAAGGCCACCTTGCATTGATTCGCCCTGCGGTTTCTCGTAGAAGCCGTTGCCAACTTCATTACCGTCAAAGCCGCTAAAAGTCTGGATAAAATCACTTGGCTGCACATCGGAATAGGTCACCGGCACCGCTTTATCACAGCTCTGCTGGGCACAAGCGGGATTAATGGTGACGGTTTTGCTCTGCGGGTCATAAACCACGTGGTCACCCGGTAAGCCTACTACACGCTTGATGTAATCCATGCTCGGATCTTTCGGATATTTAAAGACCGCGATATCCCCACGCTTAGGATGCCCGGTTGGGATCAGCGTGGTCTGGGTGATCGGATCTTTAATTCCGTAAGCGAACTTCTCAACCAGGATGAAATCGCCGATCAGCAGCGTGGGCATCATGGAACCGGACGGGATCTGGAAAGGCTCGTAAATAAACGAACGCACCACAAACACCAGCAACAGCACCGGGAAGACGGACGCTGCCGTTTCTACCCAACCTGGCTGTTTAGTGGCTTTATCCTGCTCCCCTGTGCTACCAGCAGCTGCGGTAGCTTCGGCCAACCTGGCCTTGCGGGCGGGTGCCCACTTGAATTTATCAATGCACCAGATTATCCCGGTGATCAAGGTCGCAATCGCCAAAATCAGGGCGAACATATTAGCCATTCCAGTTCCCTCGTAGCCTTAGGGCTTATTTACTTTCTTTACCAACATGGAGTATGGCAAGGAACGCTTCCTGTGGCAGCTCAACGTTACCAACCTGCTTCATACGTTTCTTACCGTCTTTCTGCTTCTGCAACAGCTTTTTCTTACGGCTGACGTCACCGCCGTAGCATTTCGCCAGGACGTTTTTACGCAGCTGCTTAACGGTAGAACGGGCAATGATATGGGTACCAATCGCTGCCTGAATCGCAATATCAAACTGCTGGCGAGGGATCAGCTCACGCATCTTCTCAACCAGATCGCGACCACGGTAAGGGGCGTTATCACGGTGAGTGATCAGCGCCAGCGCATCGACACGCTCAGAGTTAATCAGTACATCGACGCGAACCATGTCAGACGTCTGGAAGCGCTTGAAGTTGTAATCCAACGAGGCGTAACCGCGCGAGGTCGACTTCAGACGGTCGAAGAAGTCGAGAACCACTTCAGCCATCGGAATTTCATACGTCAGGGCAACCTGGTTTCCGTGATACACCATGTTGGTCTGCATCCCGCGCTTCTCGATACAAAGCGTGATAACGTTGCCGAGGAATTCCTGTGGCAACAGCATATGACACTCGGCAATCGGCTCACGCAGCTCTTCAATGTTATTCAGCGGCGGCAGTTTACCCGGGCTGTCAACATAGACGGTTTCGCCTGAGGTGGTGATCACTTCATAAACCACGGTTGGCGCGGTGGTGATCAGCTCAAGGTCGTATTCACGTTCAAGACGTTCCTGAATGATCTCCATATGCAGCAGACCCAGGAAGCCACAGCGGAAGCCGAAGCCCAGCGCCGTGGAGCTTTCTGGCTCATAGAACAGCGAAGCATCGTTCAGGCTCAGTTTGCCCAGCGCATCACGGAAGGCTTCATAGTCGTCAGAGCTGATTGGGAACAGACCGGCATAAACCTGCGGCTTCACTTTCTTAAAGCCTGGCAATGCTTTGTCTGCCGGGTTGCGCGCCAGCGTCAGCGTATCGCCGACAGGTGCGCCAAGAATGTCTTTAATGGCGCACACCAACCAGCCAACTTCACCGCAGTTCAGGGCATCACGATCCACGCGCTTCGGCGTGAAGATACCCAGACGGTCAGCATTATAGGTCTGGCCGGTGCTCATGACTTTGACTTTTTCGCCTTTGCGCAGCGTGCCGTTTTTCACACGGATCAACGACACAACGCCCAGGTAGTTATCAAACCATGAGTCGATAATCAGCGCCTGCAGTGGGCCATCCGGATCGCCTTCTGGCGGTGGGATGTCACGCACTAAACGCTCGAGTACGTCAGGTACGCCAACGCCGGTTTTTGCCGAGCAGCGCACCGCATCGGTGGCATCAATGCCGACGATGTCTTCAATTTCCTGGGCAACACGATCCGGATCTGCTGCGGGCAGATCGATCTTGTTCAGCACCGGTACTACTTCCAGATCCATTTCCATCGCGGTGTAGCAGTTTGCCAGCGTCTGGGCTTCAACGCCCTGACCCGCATCTACCACCAGCAATGCACCTTCACACGCCGCCAGCGAGCGGGAGACTTCGTAGGAGAAGTCCACGTGGCCTGGGGTGTCGATAAAATTGAGCTGGTAAGTTTCACCGTCCGGCGCATGGTACGCGAGGGTTACGCTTTGCGCCTTAATGGTAATACCGCGTTCACGTTCCAGATCCATGGAATCCAGAACCTGTGCGGCCATTTCACGTTCGGTCAGGCCACCGCAAATTTGAATCAAACGGTCGGAGAGCGTTGATTTGCCGTGGTCGATATGAGCGATGACAGAAAAGTTTCTTATATGCTTCATTTATATGAATATTTTCGCTTAAACGTTCGGTTTAATTCTCGCGGTGGACACAGCTATTAACACTTCATGCAATGTACCCGCCATCAATGAGCACGCATCTTACACTGTTAGCCCCTTGCACGAAAGAATTCACATACATAGCCGGACATCAAATTCGCAACCGGAGGTGTCATTTTATAGACAAAATGTCTTTGTAAAGCGCAATGGCGTAACCATAAAAAGGCGCTTTTGACTGTCACGATTAAAAAAGGCCGCTAAGCGACCTTAATTAAGATGATGGAAAGCGATTATGGCGTTGCCGGTGGATTCGTCGCCGGCAAGGTCACCCAATAACCTGGCTTATACGCCAGCGGCAGGAAGCGTTGATGGAATTCACGGAAGGTGGCATCGGGATCGATATCTTTGAACAAATCAGGATGCAGCCATTTGGCCATCGCCTGAATCGCCACAAAGTTATAGGGACTGTCATAGAACTGATGCCAGATAGCATGAACATTGCCGTTGCTGGCGACCGGTAAGGTTCTGAAGGCAGGACGTTCCATCAGCGCTTGCAGACGCTTAAGCGCTTCCTTTTGGTCGGCTCCTGGTCCCACCCCCACCCAACCGTTGGCGGTGTTGTAGTTTTTCCAGTTCGCGCCAGTCACAATCACCACATCCGGGTTTGAGCTGATGATTTGCTCGGGGTTGAGCATGCCAAAGGTGCCTGGGATCAGCCCTTTGGCGATATTACGGCCACCGGCAACCTCCACCATCCGGCCAAAGTTTTCATCGCCAAAGGACATGCAGCACTCTTCCGTGTAGCCACCGGCGCGATCCAACATTACTGATGGACGTTTACCCTGGTAGTTTTTCAGACGTTCTGTGACGATCTCAACCTGCTGACGGCGGAAAGCGATGATTTCATCTGCTCTTTTCGGATTGCCGACCAGTTGGCCCATGATGTGAATGCTCTTCTCCGCATTTTCAAACGGCTTTTCACGGAAATCGATAAAGACTACCGGGATGCCCAGTTTGCTCAGCTTATCAATCAGCTGGCCTTCATCGGTTGCCGCTTTAGATTCGAGGTTCATCAACACCAGATCGGGCTTGAGCGTCAGCGCCTGTTCAATGTTAAAAGTGCCGTCTTTCGCCCCGCCAAAGGTGGGCAGATTTTTGATCTGAGGGTATTTCTTTTCATAATTCTGATAGCTGTCGAAATCCGCCTTTGGCAGATCGTCACGCCAGCCGACAACACGCTGGAAAGGTGCTTCGGTATCAAAAGCAGCCAGCAGAAAAATCTGCCGCCCTTCCCCGAGGATAATCCTTTTAACCGGCGATTTTATTTCGACTTTTCGCCCACTGACATCTTCCACCACAAAAGGCGCTGCCAGTGTAGAGACCGAAAATAACAGACAACCAACAAAGACACAGAACCTGGCCAAACGATGTTGCATGACTTACCCCAGATAAAGTAATGATAATCATTATCATCAAAGAGTCAGTATGCTACGACGTTAGCAAATTGAAAACAATATGTGTCCGGGGATTTCGTAATGTTTCAGAGGGGGCGTAAGAAAAGTGAGATCGGCGTCACTTTATCGGGAAGATTAGAAGCACAAAGGAGAAACCCGCCGTTAGCACGGCAGGTTGGCAAGCTTAGCGATCTGCCTCTACGCGCAGTGCATCCGGTGGTAGAGCAACGCTTAAGATAACAGGCTGGAATGAGGCCGATTTCCCCAAATACGTGGAGATGCCTTTCGCCAGGATAAAGCCACCAACCCCACCAAGCAACGCGCCCGATACCGCGGCAATATCGGTGTGAAACAATGCCTGAAATAGGCCTGCGACGATAAAGAGTCCGACCAACGGCGTCATGTAAACCAGCAGCGCTGAACTGAGGAGGCTTTTTTCGGCAATCCCCAGCTCAATCCGCTGACCGGCAGCTAATGGCTGGGCGCTGGCGACTTTCATCACGTGCGCATTTTTCGGCCCCAGCTTATCGAGCATATGGCTGCCGCAACCCTTTCGTGCAGAACAGCTGCTGCAGGAGGTTTTAATTTCTGAATGCAGCGTTGCGATGCCGTTGTTCCACGAGACCACAGTGGCCCATTCTCTCATCATGGTGTTGATCCTAAATTGACCGCATCTGCAATACGCTTGGCGGTTGACGGTGGCAGTTCGCCAACGACAGTTATTTCCGCATTATTACGCACTTCAGTCTGCACCGTACGACGCCCAGTGCGCATGAGCTGCGGAGAACTGTTTTTATCCGCTGCGCTGACGTTGATGGAGAAGCTGAACAAGCCATCTGAGTATAGACGCGACTCAACCGGTTTATTCATTGAAGGGATCTGTCGGCGACTCTGTGTCACTTCTTTCATGCCGGTAGGTAACCAGTCGGCTTTCCACTTTAATGCCACTTTCTCGCTGGGTGGCACGGACAACGCGGGAGGAAGCGTGGATTTTTCCAGCACCTTCATCACGTTCTTCACGCCATCATCTACCGCAAAGCTAATCACGCGGTATTGTTCCAGCGTTTCGCCATCGCGGTCCAGCAAATCAACCCGCAAAGGCAATTTGCTCTCGCTGTCCAGCCAGACGATATAGCTGTAACGGGTTCCATCACGCGCCACAATGCGGATCACTTCGCACAGTTGATCGGCGATACGCGTACGACCAACCGCAACAAAATCATAGTTGTCGGCTAGCTTGCGGAAATCGGCATACACCAGGGACGGAAGTGAATCGACAATATGGTCGCCAGGCAGGGTAAAGGGCTCCAGGCCAGGTTCGAAATAGCTTATTTCGCTGCCACGCTGAATAATCTCACGGCGCGGGCCATCCATCTGCAGCAGCTGAGCGTAGACTTTATTGCCCAGCATTGCATGACGATAGCGTAGGGATTCAATCCCTAACCGAGAAACGTTGATGTAGGCGAATTCATAACTGAGAGACTGGCTGGCCTGCTCCATCTGTTGCAAGAGCGCCCCGGAGGTAGTTGATTCCGCCGGGGCGACACTGGAGTACATCAGGCTGCCAGCCATTAGGCTGACGGCACACCAAAGTTGCTTCATTACTGCTGCTGAATTCCTAACGACTGATTACCTGGAACCTGAACAGCGGCTTGCTGATCGGGTGCCTGCTCAAACTGGAGCTGGTCGGAATGCAAACGACGCTGCAATTCATAATCCTGCAGCATGGCATTCACGCGACGACGCGAGTCCTGCACCTGCTGGCTGGCATTGGTGTTGTTGGTCGCACTTTCAGAAGAAGGTACACCAAGGCTAACAGGTGACGCCTGCCCCATCATCGGCAGCGTGTTAAACACCGGCGAATCGGATTGCGGCTGGCCATCCTGCGGCTGGTTGTAATGCTGAACACCAACAATCACGGCCAATGACACACACGCAGCAACCCCAATCTGAGTGATTTGGGCAGCCCATGGACGCACCTTGTGCCAGAACGGCATGTTTTCATAGCGCTCTGGTGTGGGTTGCGCTTCCGGGATCAGCGTCGTGGTTTTGTTGACCGGCTCAAGTTCAATGGCGGCAGCAACGCGTGCGGCAATATCGAAATGCATAACCTGACCCACATCGCCACGCATGGTGTCGCGGATCAGGTGATAGCTTTCCCAATTTTTCTGCAGCGTAGCGTCTTTAGACAATGCGGATAAAACTTCATTATCTAAAGCCTCACCATCCATCAAAGCGGAAAGTTGTTCTTTCTGCATGCCTCAGTACCCTTCCTGTGTACGCTATGACTAGCGTTGGATAAGCGGTTGAATTTTATTATCAATAGCTTCTCGCGCACGGAAAATACGGGAACGTACCGTACCGACCGGACAATCCATAATGGCGGCTATCTCTTCGTAGCTCAAACCATCCAACTCCCTGAGGGTGATCGCCATACGGAGATCTTCAGGCAGCGTCTCAATGGTGCGAAAAACTATCTGCTTCAATTCTTCAGACAACATTAAGTTCTCAGGGTTCGAAATTTCTTTCAGCGCTCCTGCACTTTCGAAGTTTTCGGCGTCTATTGCATCGACATCACTGGCCGGTGGACGACGCCCCTGAGCAACGAGGTAATTTTTGGCCGTATTGACGGCGATCCTGTAGAGCCAGGTATAAAACGCACTGTCGCCACGGAAAGATTCCAGCGCACGATAGGCTTTTATAAAGGATTCCTGCACTACGTCAGGCACATCTCCGGAGGGGACGTAACGGGAAACCAGACTCGCCACTTTGTGCTGGTAGCGAACCACCAGTAAGTTAAATGACTTCTGATCTCCTTTCTGTACTCGCTCAACGAGAACCTGATCCGTTAACTGCTCGCTCATCCGAGGTAATGTCTCCCCAAATCTTGTTCCACGCGTTTTTGAACTACCCGCAATAACTCATATTTTTCGAGCAAGCATCCGCTTTGAGTGATCATCATGAGTAAAGTTCCGTTGCGCCATTATATTTGTGATGTTCTGCCGGAAAAGGATAAATCAGCGATCATTTTTATGATTTCTGACTGATTAAGCAGCCACTGCCCCCTTTGCACTTCCGCATGTTAGCAAAAAGTGCCCCGTCAACGCCGCAGAGTACCCCATGAAGCCCGCTTTTTCACCTTAAAATCACGGTAATCCAAGGCTGTTCTCAATATTAAACCTTATCCTCGCTTAATTGACGCAAATTGACTTAATTCTTACATTTGCGAAAGTCTCGGCCAGCTCACACTCTGCCTGTTGACGACGAAAAAGCCTTTTTTCGTGTTGAAGTTGAGTGTTATGCTCAGCAAACAACCTGTTTAGTAAATTAAACGCTATGACTTCTTCTCCTGAATACAGCTGTGACGTGTTGATCATTGGTAGCGGTGCCGCAGGCCTGACCTTAGCGTTGCGCCTGGCGGAAAAGCACCAGGTCACCGTATTGAGTAAAGGCCCGGTCAGCGAAGGCTCAACATTCTACGCGCAGGGCGGGATCGCTGCAGTCTTCGATGAGACGGACAGCATTGAATCTCATGTCGAAGATACCTTGATTGCCGGCGGCGGCCTGTGCGACAGGGACGCGGTCTCGTTCATCGCCAGCAATGCGCGCCACTGTGTTCAGTGGCTGATTGATAACGGCATGCTGTTTGATAAAGAAAACCCGGACGCTTTGGAAGGTCGTTACCATCTGACTCGCGAAGGTGGACACAGCCATCGTAGAATTCTGCACAGTGCGGATGCGACCGGTCGTGCGGTCGAAACCACCCTGGTTAGCCAGGCGTTGAGCCATCCCAACATTCATATTATCGAACGCAGCAATGCGGTAGATTTGATTGTCTCTGACAAAATTGGTCTGCCGGGCGAACGCCGCGTGGTCGGCGCCTACATCTGGAACCGTAAGCGCGAAAAGGTGGAAACCTGCCGGGCACGCTCTGTGGTGCTGGCCACGGGTGGCGCCGCCAAGGTGTATCAATACACCACCAATCCGGATGTGGCTTCAGGGGATGGTATCGCGATGGCCTGGCGTGCGGGTTGTCGGGTCGCCAATCTTGAATTCAACCAGTTTCATCCCACCTGCCTGTTCCATCCCGACGCCCGTAATTTCCTGTTAACGGAAGCGCTGCGTGGCGAAGGCGCGATCCTTAAACGTCCTGATGGCAGTCGCTTTATGCCCGACTTCGATCCACGCGCTGAGCTGGCCCCGCGCGACATTGTCGCCCGTGCTATCGACCACGAAATGAAGCGGCTGGGGGCAGATTGCATGTACCTGGATATCAGCCATAAACCGGCTGGATTCATCCGTGCGCATTTCCCGATGATAGATGAGAAACTGCAAACGCTGGGCTTTGACTTAACCAAAGAGCCGATCCCCATTGTTCCTGCCGCCCATTACACCTGCGGCGGCGTGGTCGTCGATCGCCAGGGTCTGACGGATATCACCGGGCTGTATGCCATTGGCGAAGTCAGCTATACCGGCCTGCATGGCGCGAACCGTCTGGCATCGAATTCGCTACTGGAGTGTCTGGTCTACGGTTGGTCGGCAGCGGAGCACATCAATCAGCATTTGCAGGACGTCAGCATGCCGGAAAGCCTGCCGCAGTGGGATGAAAGCCGGGTCGATGATTCTGATGAACGCGTGGTGATCCAGCATAACTGGCACGAGCTTCGCCTGTTGATGTGGGACTACGTGGGGATCGTGCGCACCACGAAACGTCTTGAGCGCGCGCTTCGCCGCATCACTATGCTGCAACAGGAAATTGATGAGTACTACGCTAACTTCCGCATCTCAAATAACCTGCTGGAGCTGCGTAACCTGGTGCAGGTTGCTGAGCTGATTGTCCGCTGTGCGATGGAGCGAAAGGAGAGCCGTGGATTGCATTTCACGCTCGATTATCCCGAGCTGCTGGATGAGGCGAAGCCTACCCTTCTCTCGCCGTAGTGAGTTAGCGGAACAGATAGAAATCGCGCGTCAGGCTGCAATGCGCCTCGGAATAATTGTGGTCTGGCCCGCGAATCGTCATACGATCAACAAACGGATCGCCGGGTTTGGGTGACAGTGCCAGCAGAACGCGATTTGGCGGGCGCATTTCGGTATCCGATATATCCGTACGGCAATGCAGATGCCAGCCGCGCTGTTGAGCCAGCTCAACCAGTTTTTCTCCCGCTGAGGCTGGCAGCACCACGCAGAAATAGCCTTCCTCGGTAATTAATTCTTCCGCGCAGCTCAGCAACACATCGTGTGTTAAATCCGTGGTATAACGAGCAGACGCACGCTCAGGGCTGGCACAGTCTGTTCCGGGCACAAAATACGGCGGATTGCTGACGATCAGCGAGTAACGCTGCTCAGCGTTTTTTGACCAGCGAACAATGTCGTCCTGCCAGACGTGAATTCTGTCTGCCCAGGGGGACTCGGCGGCATTTTCCCGCGCCTGACAGGCGGCCTGCTCGTCCAGCTCAACGGCATCAACCTCAACATCCTGCCCGGTTCGCTGTGCAAGCATCAGTGCAATCAGCCCACTGCCGGTGCCGATATCCAGCACGCGTTGCGCACCTGCGACTGGCGCCCAGGCACCCAGCAACACGCCATCGGTTCCGACCTTCATCGCACAACGATCGTGGGCGACAAAAAACTGTTTGAAGGTAAATCCGTTGGACCGAAGGACCGCTTTCTGTTGAGACATTTGACTGACCTGAAATGGAAACGGCGCTAGCATAGGACAATATCCTCGTAAGGAAAAGTCATTCAGACCACACAAACAGATGAAGATCGTGTTCAATCTGTCTATAATCAGCGCCCCAAACTGAGGTAGACCATGACTGTAACCACTTTTTCCGAACTCGAACTTGATGAAAGCCTGCTGAAAGCATTGCAGGAGAAGGGCTATACACGCCCTACGGCTATCCAGGCCGCTGCGATCCCGCCTGCACTGGAGGGTCGTGACGTTCTGGGTTCGGCACCAACCGGTACAGGCAAAACGGCGGCTTATCTGCTGCCCGTGCTTCAGCATTTGCTCGACTTCCCCCGTAAAAAATCCGGACCGCCGCGCGTTCTGATCTTAACGCCGACCCGCGAACTGGCGATGCAGGTTGCCGATCAGGCCCGTGAGCTTGCTAAATATACCCATCTGGATATCGCGACGATAACCGGTGGCGTTGCGTACATGAACCACGCGGAAGTGTTCAGCGAAAACCAGGACGTCGTGGTCGCCACCACCGGCCGTCTGTTGCAGTACATCAAAGAAGAGAACTTTGACTGCCGCGCGGTTGAATCGCTGATCCTCGATGAAGCGGACCGCATGCTGGACATGGGCTTTGCCCAGGATATCGAAACCATCGCGGCTGAAACCCGCTGGCGCAAACAGACATTACTGTTCTCCGCCACGCTGGAAGGCGATGCGATTAAAGACTTCTCTGAACGTCTGCTGAACGAGCCGGAAGAAATTGAAGCCGATCCGGCCCGCCGCGAACGTAAAAAAATCCTGCAGTGGTACTACCGCGCGGATGACGTTAAGCATAAAACCGCACTGTTGATCCACATGCTGAAACAGCCTGAAGTCACCCGCTCCGTGGTATTTGTGCGTAAACGTGAGCGTGTGCACGAGCTGTGTGGCTGGCTGCGTGAAGCGGGCATTAATACCAGCTATCTGGAAGGTGAACTGGAGCAGTTCAAGCGTAACGAAGCGATTAAACGTGTGGTGGATGGCCGTGTAAACGTGCTGGTCGCAACCGATGTTGCCGCGCGCGGTATCGACATTGAAGATGTCAGCCACGTGTTCAACTTTGATATGCCCCGCACCTCCGACACCTACCTGCACCGTATTGGCCGTACTGGCCGCGCGGGTAAGAAAGGCATCGCAATTTCGCTGGTTGAAGCACACGACAACGTGTTGTTGGGTAAAGTGACTCGCTACATTAAGGAGCCGCTGAAATCACGCACCATTGACGAACTGCGTCCAACCACTCGTCCGCCGAGTGAGAAGCTGAACGGCAAGCCGTCGAAGAAAGTGCTGGCCAAGCGCAAAGAGCTTAAACAGACGGAAGCGAAAGAAGCGCAGCCGCGTGCGAAAGAGCGCCATCGCGATACCAAAAATATTGGTAAGCGTCGTAAGCCCACAGTAGTGGCTAAACCGGACAGTGCTGAATAATTGCACCGCATAACAAAAAACCGCCCTTAGCAGGCGGTTTTTTTATGTCTGTGATGCACAAAAATAACGGTTCCAACAACTTTTCAATCTGAAAATGGGCATTGTTGCCTCAGTCCAATTTAACCCTGAAACAACAACGACTCATTTTTATTAACTTTCATCACATTACAATGAAAATAGCGCTGCTGCACTTTTCAACACACGTCCTATTTTCATGGCGATAACCGGGGTGATTTTCCCCGATTATTACAGACTTTCTGTAAAGGTACGGGCAATAACATCGCGCTGCTGTTCTGGCGTCAATGAATTGAAACGCACGGCATAGCCAGAAACGCGAATGGTCAGCTGGGGATACTTTTCCGGATGTTCGACGGCATCCTGCAACGTCTCGCGGCGCAGAACGTTCACGTTAAGATGCTGACCGCCCTCCACACGCACTTCCGGCTTCACTTCCAGCGGAATTTCACGGTATTCGATTTGGCCTAACTCAGCGACCGGCACAACCTGATCCTGGTTGTAACCTTCTTTAGCACACACGCAGCGTGCTTCAGCTTTTTCGTCGTCCAGCAGCCAGAATGAGTTCAGCAGACCGGCGTTAGATGCTTTAGTAATTTGAATTCCGGTAATCATGATTGTGCCTCCAGGCAGTTCAGGGCTGATAACTATCAGCAAGGATAATGGAGCAGAATTGACTCATATCCGATCTGTATATCAGCCCGAAGGTAGTGCCTCTTTGACCAAAATCAATATTCTGCCGCGGATGAAAATGCATCTCTGAACAACTTAATGATTTAGCTCAATTTTCGTCAAACTCTCACTTAATATTTTTTTGTAAAATATCAACAATATTTTAAGTTTTACCGATCGCGGTTCCACGTTAAGCTACACGGCTTAAATGTTAAGGAGGCGATAATGGCCAACACACTGACCTGGCACGACGTGCTGGCAGAGGAAAAAGAGAAGCCCTATTTCATTGAAATGCTGGCCAAAGTGGCTCATGAACGTGCGTCGGGCAAAATCGTCTATCCGCCTCAGAAAGATGTGTTCAACGCGCTAAGGATGACGGAATTAGGGGATATCAAAGTGGTGATCCTCGGTCAGGACCCTTATCACGGCCCCAATCAGGCTCATGGTCTGGCCTTCTCAGTGTTGCCTGGCGTGGCTGTGCCGCCATCACTGGTGAATATGTACAAAGAGCTGGTTACAGACATTCCCGGTTTCGTCCGTCCGCAGCACGGCTTCCTCGAAAGCTGGGCACGTCAGGGCGTGATGTTGCTCAACACCGTTTTAACGGTTGAAGGCGGCAATGCCCACTCACACGCGAAATTTGGCTGGGAATCCTTTACCGACAGAGTGATCGCTGCGATTAACGAACATCGCGAAGGAGTGGTATTCCTGCTTTGGGGCGCACATGCGCAAAAGAAAGGCAGCATTATCGACCGTCACCGGCACCATGTGTTGCTGGCACCTCACCCTTCCCCACTTTCTGCCCATCGCGGATTTTTTGGCAGCGGTCATTTTTCAAGGACTAACGAATGGCTGGAGCAGCACGGCGAAAAACCGATCGACTGGCAGCCGATTTTGCCGGAATAACAGCATAAAAAAAGCACCCGAGGGTGCTTTTTTACTGGGTCAGCGCGATTACGCTTTGGCTTTCGCTACGGCAACCATCGCTGGACGAAGCAGACGGCCATTCAGCGTGTAACCACGTTGCATCACCATCAGAACGTGGTTTGGCGCCACATCCTCAGATTCCATCATCGACATCGCCTGGTGCAATTCAGGGTTGAACGGCACGTTAATGTCGCCAATCACTTCCACACCGAATTTACGGACTGCGCCCAACAGAGATTTCAGCGTCAGCTCAATCCCTTCGACCATTGAGTTCAGTTCAGGATTATTCTTGTCCGCCATTTCCAGCGCACGCTCCAGGCTATCAATCACTGGCAACAGTTCGTTGGCAAATTTTTCCAACGCAAATTTGTGCGCTTTTTCGACGTCCAGTTCGGTACGGCGACGGATGTTCTCAATCTCAGCCTGGGCACGGATTTGTGCTTCACGTACGCCACCCTGAGACTGTGCCAGCTGGACTTCCAGCTCGGCAATACGCTCATCACGCGGATCGACCGCTTCGGCTGTGTCTGCGCCCTGATTCTGCGCCTGCTCCATCTCGATATCGTCTGAGACTTGCTCGTTTGGGGTGTTCTGTTCTTTACTACTCATGAATTTCTCCGCGTTTATGCACATTCATCTCGCTGGTTCGCTTATTATGGGGATCAGAATTGCGGTTTCAAGGGAACCCGTCACATTGTCTGAGGTAGTTTACCTCATGAGGAACGCCAGCATCATGAACAAACATTTCAACTGTATCGGTATTGTGGGCCATCCGCGCCATCCTACCGCGTTGACGACACACGAGATGCTCTATCGCTGGCTGACAACCAAAGGCTATGAGGTGATTATCGAGCAGCAGATCGCCCGTGAGCTGAATCTGACGGACGTTGAAACCGGCACGTTGGCGGAAATTGGTCAGCGAGCCGACCTTGCCGTAGTGGTCGGCGGTGATGGCAATATGCTGGGCGCGGCGCGCGTACTGGCCCGTTACGATATCAAAGTGATTGGCATCAACCGTGGCAATCTTGGATTTCTAACCGACCTCGATCCGGATAATGCCCAGCAGCAGTTAGCCGACGTGCTGGAAGGTAAATACATTACAGAAAGCCGCTTCCTGCTTGAAGCGCAGGTGTGCCGCCAGGGCCGTGAACCGCGCATCGGCACGGCCATCAATGAAGTGGTGCTGCATCCGGGCAAAGTGGCTCATATGATCGAGTTCGAAGTCTACATTGATGAGTCGTTCGCCTTCTCTCAGCGCTCCGATGGCTTGATTATCTCCACGCCGACCGGTTCAACGGCGTATTCACTTTCCGCAGGCGGCCCCATTTTAACGCCGTCTCTGGATGCCATCGCGATTGTGCCGATGTTCCCGCATACGCTCTCCGCAAGGCCACTGGTGATTAACAGCAGCAGCACCATTCGCCTGCGCTTTTCCCATATGCGCGGCGACCTTGAAGTCAGCTGTGACAGCCAGATTGCCTTGCCAATTCAGGAAGGTGAAGACGTGTTGATCCGCCGGAATAACGATCACCTCAATCTCATCCATCCACAAAACTATAATTATTTCAATACGCTGAGCTCTAAGCTCGCCTGGTCGAAAAAATTGTTTTAAAAACCAACGCCAGCTACTTTACTGGTTATAAAACCAGTATATACTGTATGAAAAACCATATCTGTGTTTACGTACAGGAATACCCACTATGCTGGCACAACTGACCATCAGTAATTTTGCGATTGTTCGTGAACTTGAAATCGATTTTCAGCGTGGCATGACCGCCATCACCGGCGAGACCGGCGCAGGGAAGTCCATTGCTATTGATGCGCTCGGCTTGTGCCTGGGCGGTCGGGCGGAAGCGGATATGGTTCGCCTTGGCGCTTCCCGCGCCGATATTTGTGCGCGCTTCTCTCTGAAAGACACCCCTTCTGCCTTGACGTGGTTGGTTGAAAACCAGCTTGATGAAGGTAACGAATGTCTGTTGCGCCGGGTGATCAGCAGTGACGGTCGCTCACGTGGCTTTATCAACGGCACTGCGGTTCCCCTTTCTCAGTTACGCGACCTCGGTCAGTTGCTGATCCAGATCCACGGTCAACATGCTCACCAGCTTCTGTTAAAGCCTGAACATCAAAAAACGCTGCTTGATGGTTACGCGGGTGAAACCGGCCTGATGCAGGAAATGGCGACAAGCTATCGTGCATGGCATCAGAGCTGCCGCGTGTTGGCTCAGCATCAGCAACTTTCTCAGGAACGCGAGGCTCGCCGTGAGCTTCTGCAATATCAGCTTAAAGAGCTGAACGAGTTCGCACCGGTGACCGGTGAATATGAAGCAATTGATGAAGAGTACAAGCGTCTGGCCAACAGCGGACAGCTGCTCTCCACCAGTCAGCAAGCTCTGATGCTGCTGGCTGATGGTGAGGACGCTACGTTGCAGAATCAGCTGTATACCGCTCAGCAATTGCTTAGCGAGCTGCTGACGATGGATGACAAGCTCAGCGGGGTCTATAAGCTGCTGGATGAAGCATCCATTCAAATCAGTGAAGCCAGCGATGAACTCCGTCACTACTGCGAACGTCTGGATCTCGATCCAAACCGTCTGCATGAGCTTGAACAGCGGATATCTAAACAGATCGCTCTGGCGCGCAAACACCACATATCCCCTGAAGAACTGCCGACCTTCCATCAGCAGTTACTGGAAGAACAAGGCCTGCTCGATAAGCAGGAAAGCGATCAGGAAGATCTGACGCTGAACGTCTCCCGCCATCATCGTGCGGCAATGGCCTGTGCTGAGCAGTTGCATCAGCGCCGTGTGCATTTCGCAGAAGAATTGAGCCGACTGATTGGTGAGAGCATGCATGCGCTCTCCATGCCGCACGGTAAGCTGGGGATTGACGTGCTGTTTAACGCTGACCATTTGACCGCTGAGGGCGCAGACCGTATCGATTTCCGCGTGACCACTAACCCGGGTCAGCCGCTTCAACCGCTGTCGAAAGTGGCCTCAGGCGGTGAGCTGTCGCGTATTGCCCTCGCCATTCAGGTGATTACAGCCCGTAAGATGGATACGCCGGCATTGATTTTCGATGAGGTGGATGTCGGTATCAGCGGTCCAACCGCAGCCGTGGTCGGTAAGATGCTGCGTCAGTTAGGGGAATCCACGCAGGTGATGTGTGTAACCCACCTTCCGCAGGTGGCGGGCTGTGGAAATCATCATTTCTACGTCAGTAAAGAGACCGATGGCGAAATGACTGAAACCCATATGATCCCATTGGATAAACGTGCCCGACTGCAGGAACTGGCCCGTCTTCTGGGCGGTAGCGAGGTCACTCGCAACACGCTGGCGAATGCAAAGGAGCTTTTAGCAGCCTGATTGCCGCACTTTTTTGGCCTGTTGTGGTCATATCCTTGCTCCGTAGAGGTTTCAAACTGCGGAAAGGTTTATTATCATCGTCTTCTTACGCTGTAATCGTAGCGAACGTTCGATGCAGCCAGATTGTTGGCCCGAAAAGGAATAGAGATACTTATGCGCTGTAAAACGCTGACTGCTGCGGCGGTGGTTCTTCTGATGATGACTGCTGGATGTTCCACTCTGGAGCGAGTGGTTTACCGCCCGGACATCAATCAGGGCAATTACCTGGTTGCGAATGATGTTTCCAAAATTCATACCGGCATGACGCAACAGCAGGTGGCTTACACCCTGGGCACGCCGATGATGCGCGACCCGTTTGGTAGCAACGTCTGGTATTACGTGTTCCGCCAGGAGCCAGGCCATGAGCCTGTGACTCAGCAGACGCTGACGCTGACCTTTGATGGTAGCGGTACCCTGACTAACATTGATAACAAGCCAACCCTGAGCGGCAAGAAAAGCGGTTAATATCAGGCTTGTTGATGAAATCGTAAGGCGCTAAGGCGCCTTATTTTTTTGCCGCGCGTTCGGCGCGCTGGCGGCGGAGTTCTTTCGGGTCGGCCAGTAACGGGCGATATATTTCGATGCGATCGCCACTGTGTACCTCATCCCCCAGTTTTACCGGGCGACTAAAAACACCCACTTTGTTACTGGCGAGATTGATATCACTTCTGAGTTCAAGAATGCCGGAAGCTTTGATAGCCTCTTCCACAGTCGCGCCCTCTTCCACGTTTACCGTGTACAGATACTGTTTTTCTGGCAACGCATAAACCACTTCAACCGCGATATCAGGCACTGTAGACCTCTTTCGCGCGTTTAGTAAACGCCTGCACCATGCTGCTTGCCAGCTCTTTGAAGATGCGTCCGAAGGCCAGTTCAACCAGCATATTGGTGAACTCAAAGTCCAGACTCAACTCAACCTTACAGGCATCATCACTCAGCGCAGTGAACTTCCATCCACCGTTCAATTTGCGGAACGGGCCATCAACCAGCTGCATAGCAATGCTCTGGTTATCCGTCAGCGTATTTCGCGTGACAAACGTTTTACTGATCCCAGCCTTAGAGACATCCACTGACGCGGTCATCTGCTGTTCGCTGGCATCGAGAATACGGCTACCGGTACACCCTGGAAGAAATTCCGGATAGGCATCCACATCGTTTACCAACCGGAACATCTGCTCTGCGCTGTAGGGCACCAACGCGGAACGACTAATCTGAGACATAACGTTTCCTGTTAATCTTCAACTTTTCAATAATACCATCGCCGGCAGGCAAACAAAAATTCTCAGCCGCCAGCGTTCTGCTAAAATAGCGCTTTTCCCCGTCTCGTTTGTTACAGGGGATGCCATCAATCACTGCTTCATGTAAACTAAGTGGCACTATGACTAAGAAAAAAGCACATAAACCCGGTTCCGCTACCATTGCCATGAACAAACGGGCCCGCCATGAATACTTCATTGAAGATGAATTCGAAGCGGGACTGTCGCTCCAGGGATGGGAAGTCAAATCACTCCGCGCAGGAAAGGCCAACATCAGCGAAAGCTATATTATGCTGCGTGATGGCGAAGCCTTTCTGTTCGGCGCAACCTTCCAGGCGTTGATTGGCGCATCCTCGCATGTGGTCTGCGACCCTACCCGCACCCGCAAGCTTCTTCTCAAGGAGCGCGAGCTGGCAATCCTGTTCGATAAAGCCAACCGCGATGGTTACACCATCGTCGCTTTATCCCTGTACTGGAAAAACGCCTGGGCCAAGCTTAAGATTGGCGTAGCCAAAGGTAAGAAAGAGCACGACAAACGCGGTGATATCAAAGATCGCGAATGGAAGACCGACAAAGCACGTATCATGAAACACGCAAATCGCTAAGCCTTTGGCGTTTACCACCTTTTCTGTTACACTGCTTCACAGTAGTACTTGGGGCTGATTCTGGATTCGACAGGATTTGCGAAGCCCTAGGAGCATGCCGAGGGGCGGTTTGCCTCGTTAAAAGCCGCAAAAAAATAGTTGCAAACGACGAAAACTACGCACTAGCAGCTTAATAACCTGCTCAGAGCCCTCTCTCCCTAGCCTCCGTTCTTAGGACGGGGATCAAGAGAGGTCAAACACAAAAGAACTCGTGTGGATGTCCTGCCTGGGGCTGAAACACTAAATCTAATCAGGCTAGTTGGTTAGTGGCGTGTCCGTTCGCAGCTAACCGGCGAATGTAAAGACTGGACTAAGCATGTAGTGCCGACGGTGTAGTAATTCTGGACGCGGGTTCAACTCCCGCCAGCTCCACCAAATTCTTGGTCGATGGTTACCAGACCCACTCGATGAAGTCCTAAAAGCCCGCAAGGCGTAAGCCCTGCGGGCTTTTTTGTATCCTCAATTTGTCCCGCGAAGTCCGAAGAGAACTAATTAAATCCGAACCTTTTAGGCCCATTGATAGGCCCAACGAAAAGCTCTATCGTTTTCGTTGGGCCTAAACGCATGGAGACTCATCATGGCAAGAAAAACCAAGCCGTTAACCGATACGGAAATCAAAGCCGCCAAACCTAAAGATGCCGATTACCAGCTGTATGATGGTGACGGGCTTACTCTATTAATCAAGTCCAGTGGTAGTAAGCTCTGGCAGTTCCGTTACTATCGACCGCTGACAAAACAACGAACAAAATAGAGCTTCGGTGCCTACCCTGCTGTCTCCCTTTCTGATGCGCGTAAACTCAGAGCTGAATCTCGAGTTTTGTTGGCGATAGACATTGATCCTCAGGGACCTCAGAAAGAACAGGTAAGAAATTCTCAAAAGGCTAAAACCAACACTTTCCTGTTAGTTACCGAGCGTTGGTGGAATGTGAAGAAAGCCAGCGTAACAGAAGACTATGCCGACGATATCTGGCGCTCACTTGAGAGAGATATTTTTCCAGCAATCGGTGATATCAGTGTCACTGAGATTAAGGCTCATACTCTGGTTACAGCAGTGCAGCCGGTTCAGGCCAGAGGTGCATTAGAGACAGTCCGACGCCTTTGTCAGCGTATTAACGAAGTCATGATTTATGCGCAGAACACAGGCCTGATTGATGCGGTTCCCAGCGTAAAAATCGGGAAGGCATTCGAGAAACCGCAAAAGAAAAACATGCCCAGCATCCGCCCGGATCAACATCCACAGCTAATGCAGACTATGCGTACGACAAGTATCAGCCTGTCCACACGATGCCTGTTCATGTGGCAGCTTCTCACCATCACCCGCCCTGCCGAAGCTGCTTAGGCTCGATGGGATGAGATCGATTTCGATGCTAGCGAATGGAAAATTCCATCTGCTCGAATGAAGATGAATCGGGAGCATACGGTTCCATTATCTGATGGAGCTCTCGCTATTCTGGAAATGATGAAGTCTCTCAGCGGTGGTCGAGAATTTCTCTTTCCCAGCCGCATCAAACCAACCCAACCAATGAACAGTCAAACAGTGAATTGACCCTGACCCCGAATATGATCCAGGCATAATCAGGAATAACCGGCTTCATGTTGGCTGCATATTCTGGCAACCGGCAGATTTTTCGGCGAATTCGTATGGGGTCATCCAGCCCAGAGCAGAATGGGGACGCCTCTGGTTATAGTGTATGCGCCAGGCCTCGATTTTGCACCGTGCATCCTCCAGAGACATAAACCAGTTCTCGTTCAGACATTCCTGCCGCAGCCTGCCGTTGAAGGACTCCACCGTCGCATTGTCCGTCGGTGTTCCCGGGCGTGAGAAGTCGATTCTGATGCCTCTTTCGTACACCCATCTGTCCAGCATTTTCCCTGCAAATTCAGAACCATTATCGGTTTTCAGCAACTGGGGTAAAGGGCGTCTGAGCGCTATGTTATTCAGCATTTCTGCCACTTCTGTTGAACGCAAATTCTGCCCCACGCAGATCCCCAGGCATTCGCGGGTGTACAGGTCGATAACCGTCAGCAGGCGCAGTCGTCGCCCGTCAAACAGCGCATCAGAGACAAAATCCATGCCCCAGGCGTGATTCGGATACAGACCCTGCGGCTGCGGTTGTCGGCGCTGGGCCGATTTATTGCGGCGTGGCCGTTTGAGGCGCAGAGACAGACCCTGCTCACGGTAGAGGCGGTAGATTCTTTTGTGATTATCGCGCCAGCCTTCCCGCCTAAGCATCACGTGTACCCGGCGGTACCCGTAATGAACCCGGGTTTCGGTTATCTCACGGATGCGTAGCCGCAGTGCGCTGTCGTCGGCGGCCACAGAATGATATCGAAACGAGCTGCGGCTGACCCGCAGCGCAAAACAGACCTGTCTCTCACTGGCGCCGTAGCGGACTTGCAAATCCCTGACCCATTCGCGCAGACGTGCCAGCGTCAGCTCTTTTTTGCCAGTACGTCCTGCAGCATCGCCTTGTCGAGGCTCAGATCGGCAACCAGCCTCTTCAGCCGCAGATTTTCCTCTTCAAGCTGCCGCATATGTTTCAGTTCTGAAGGAGAAATCCCGCCGTACTTTTTGCGCCAGGTGTAGAACGTGGCGTCGGAGATGCCCAGCTTGCGGCAGACTTCCGGTACGGCCGTACCTAGCTCAGCCTGCTTCAGGGCAAAGACAATCTGCTCTTCGGTGAATCGTGACTTTTTCATCGGCACCACCTCCGTTCAGGGGAGTGTTTATCATGCCGGAATTCTGTTTCTGAATGGAGCAGGATTTTGGGGTAGGGTCAGTAGCTCAGCGGCATTAGCGGGTTGTGCTGCTATCGGAATAGTGACAGCCGGTGCCGGTGGTGTAGCTTGCGCGGTTGTAGGGTCGGTTGCTGGGGGATATGCCGGCAGCTCCGGCGCGGAGGCTATAGTTAATAAAGTTATAGACTATTATGATTAATAACAAATTATTGGCTGATACATCATTATTTTTTGGCGGAACGGGCTGCTGCCTTTTAATTCTGTCACTTATATTATATTCATTTAACCGCCAGGATTATTATAACCTTGTATCTTCTTATAGAGAAAAACACAAACTCCCTGGCCCATGTACTTTTTATTATATGACTGGTTTCTTTGGGGTATTCCCGGTCTTACGGTTCTTCATAAAGTTGAGTCGCAAAAAGAAAATGCACTTCATATCCCGCAATGATCCCGGCTATGATTTCTTTGATGATAAAAACCACAAAATACGCACATGGATGACGATATATACTTTCCTGTGGTTTGCAGCTACGGTATGTTATGTCTTATTTGCTTTTTTTGGCCTCCTTTTACCGTAATAAAAACGGCCCAACTCAGGGCCTTTTTTCTGTTACAGTTTCCTGTCCAGCATACGCTTTGGAATTTTTTTAAAATAGATATGGAACTAATTACGACAGTATTCCTATCGGAATTAAGAGAAGCAACAGATACCAGTCAGGCTCAGTCTGAGATTTTGATTGAAGGCCACCCAACAGGGATTATTATTCCCGGAAAAGTGCTGGAAGCTGCGATTAGAGTCGATTTGAACCACTATCTCTTATTCGTGACGGATGACGTCATCTTCGAAGAAGTGCTGACGATTTTGCTTCTGGACCTTTCTCAAGGAGTAAAAGAGGCACTGACTGTTGGAGGTGATTACCAGTCTGGTCACTTTGATAATTTGAAGTTATCGCCCAACTCAGCCAACTTCAGCTTCATTGGCGAGACAACCTGGACCGTGAAAGTATCAGACGCTCCAACGCTTAAATTACCCTTTTCCGATCCTCGCGGTGTCAGCCGATCAAGGGGATTAAGAAAATACATCGACATCTCTGCTTCACCGGCTCCTCTGAGGGCTGAAGGTAGACGCTAGGGCAACCTTGAGTCCTCTTTTTCATCTCATCAGAACGGGTGGCAGTGCTGCAATACAAAATGACACTGGTATACTGTCAGCTCCACCAAATTCTTGGTCGATGGTTACCAGACCCACTCGATGAAGTCCTGAGAACCCACACGGTGAAAACCTTGTGGGTTTTTTTGTGCCTGATATCTTTCGTAACCTGGCTGAAATAAGGTATAAAGCCGCATGAAAATCCCAAACCGAATCCAACCTCTGGTTGATGATGGCCTGATAGACGATGTGCTCCAACGCCTTAAAAGCGGAAAGGAAGCCGACGTTTACACTGTGTTATGCGGTGACAAGATCAATTGTGCCAAAGTGTACAAGGAAGCGACACAGCGTAGCTTTAAGCAGGCCGTGCAGTATCAGGAAGGCCGAAAGGTCCGTAACTCTCGTAGCTCCCGTGCGATGCAGAAAGGCTCTAAATTCGGCCGCAAGCAGCAGGAAGAGTCCTGGCAAACCGCAGAGGTGGATGCGCTGTTCCGGTTGGCAGAAGCGGGCGTACGTGTCCCTCAGCCCTATCTTTGTATCGACGGCGTGCTCCTGATGGAACTGGTGACGGATGCAGACGGCATGGTGGCTCCACGTCTTAGCGATGTGACTATGTCTGAAGAAAGCGCGGTGACTGATTTCCATATCATGATCCGTAATATCGTACGCATGTTGTGTGCCGGTATCGTGCATGGTGACCTGTCGGAATTTAACGTACTGCTCGATGCACAAGGCCCGGTCATTATCGACTTGCCTCAGGCTGTCGATGCTGCAGCGAATAACCATGCTGAAGCCATGTTCGAGCGTGATGTGAATAACATCACCGCGTATTACGGTCAGTTTGCTCCGCAGTTGCTAAAAACCCGTTATGCGAAAGAAATCTGGCTGCTGTATGAAGACGGCAAGTTAACCCCAGAAACTCCGCTGACAGGACTGTTCGTTGAAGAGATTCATGAAGTCGATATGGACTCGCTGATGGATGAAATCATTACTGCGGAAGATGACTATTACGAACGTCAGCGGGCAAATAAAGAACGCGACGAAGAGTAATGATTCTGTCCCGGTAAAATTCTGCGGCTATATTTGCAGATGTTATTAAGGAGATCACTCCCCGCGATCTTCTTAATGAAACCAGAAAGGGCTCATCTCGCCAGGGATGACGCGTCGCTAAAAACGCCACTATCTATAAGCTAATCTTATTATAAGCCGCTGCCATCGCCCTTCTCTTCCCCTTGCAGAAGCGCTAAATCCATCGCCACTTTTTGCCTGCCCTGCCTTAAATAGCGATGCAAACGATTACCTCACTCAAAAAACACCCTTCCTCTACTCAATCCCCTTTCAGACCATCCAGTCAAAGACATTTGTGACAAGCGTCACACTTTACCTAAAGTGAAATGAAACAAGGTTTGACAAGTGTGAGCGATATCTATTTCCTTAAGCGCGGATGACGGCACACTGCCGCAGCATTCATCGCGGGTGTTTTTTGCTGTGAAAACAGTCACCCTTTCCTCTTCTGTTGACGACTTAATAAGACCTTCGCAGTGGCTTCATAAAAAGGGTCATTAAGCCTGTGGTAATATAATGAAATATAAAATTCTGATGGCTGGCGCACTCGCAGCGCTCTCTTATAGTGCCTCTTCAACTGCTGCTACCGATTCGCCGGAGTATGTTTCCGACTGGTGGCATCAGAGCGTCAACGTGGTGGGAAGCTACCACACCCGTTTCGGACCTCAGTTCAATAACGACGTGTATCTGGAATACGAAGCGTTCGCCAAAAAAGACTGGTTCGATTTCTACGGCTATATCGATGCGACTAACTTCTTCGGCGTGGGTAACTCCAATGCTAACGGTATCTTTGACCATGGCTCCCCGCTGTTTATGGAAATCGAACCTCGTTTCTCTATCGACAAGCTGACCAACACGGACCTGAGCTTCGGCCCGTTCAAAGAGTGGTACTTCGCGAACAACTATATCTACGATATGGGCCGTAACAGCGATAACCGCCAGAACACCTGGTTTATGGGTCTGGGTACCGATATCGATACCCACTCAGATGTTGGCCTTTCACTGAACGTGTATGCCAAATACCAGTGGGAAAACTACGGTGCAGCTAACGAAAACAGCTGGGATGGCTATCGCTTTAAGGTGAAATACTTCGTTCCGATTACCAGCCTGTGGGGCGGAAATCTGAGCTACATCGGTTTTACCAACTTTGACTGGGGCTCCGATCTGCGTGATGAGACCGGCCCGTCCCGTACCAGCAACTCTATCGCTTCCAGCCATATCCTCTCGCTGGGTTACGATCACTGGCATTACTCGTTCGTGGCGCGTTACTTCCACAACGGCGGACAGTGGGCTGATGGCCAGGAGCTGAACTTCGGTAACGGTCAATTTGAAGTGAAATCCACCGGTTGGGGTTACTACCTGGTCGCTGGCTACAATTTCTGATGCCTTAAACGCAGCCTAAACGCCAGCACCGGAAACCGTGCTGGCGTCATTGTTTCTACGCTTACGCCGTGCCATTTCCTCCCGTCAGACGTATAATTCCTCAGCAATATTGCATCTGATAAAAGGAACTTATATGTCTCCCATGCCTGCCGAAGATGGCTTAAAACTGCGTCCTCTCGAACGTGAAGATCTGCGTTTTGTTCACCAGCTTGATAACAACGCCAGCGTTATGCGTTACTGGTTTGAAGAGCCGTACGAAGCGTTTGTGGAACTGTCCGATCTCTACGATAAGCATATTCACGATCAGAGCGAACGTCGGTTTGTGGTGGAATTTGAAGGGGATAAAGCGGGACTGGTTGAACTGGTTGAGATTAACCATATTCACCGACGTGCTGAATTTCAGATTATCATTGCCCCCAGCCATCAAGGGAAAGGCCTTGCCAGTAAAGCCGTCAAGCTGGCGATGGATTACGGATTTTCCGTGCTGAACCTGTATAAACTTTACCTGATCGTTGATAAAGAAAATAAGAAAGCCATTCACATCTACACCAAATTAGGCTTCGATATTGAAGGCGAACTTATCCACGAATTCTTTATTAACGGCGAATACCGTAACACCATTCGCATGTGCATTTTCCAGCAGCAGTATCTGGCAAAACATAAACCCGCACACGTAATGCTGAACCCGACGGCGCAATAGCGTAGGGACGGTTTTGAACCCGTCAGAACGCGCTACCAGAGGAAGAGCGATCTTCCCCTGGTTGTCCGCATCTAGCCGCGCGCGCCCACCGGATTCATAATGGTATTCACTTTTTCCGGATGGATGTTGTACATGCCGCCATTAAACGGATCGACAAACAGCCAGCCAGGAATGCCACCCAGCGGGATATTGCCGAGGATGTACCAGAGGTTGGCTCTCTCTTCCAGTGGGATCGTCTGCGGCACATAACCCGCGCGCTCCAGTTGCAGCGTGTACTTCTTCTTGCCAAGGTACGAGCCATCAGACTTCAGCAGTGAGACTGTTTTAGGGGTAATCCCTTCTGCAACGGCCCTTCCCGTTTCATCCTGCACCACAAATTTCACGCCCTGAGGCCAGGTCTGGATGGAAACGTCCTGGGTCTGATCGCCAACAATGGTGGCACATCCGCTCAATAACCACGCTGAAGCCAGCGCCAGCAAAAGCCTTCTCATATGCATTCCTGCCAATTTAAATATTCAGAATAGTCTAAGCGGAGTCTGACGGGTTTTCATTAATTACGCCCGACCATTGCGGGCGTAATAAAACAAATTTTCAGCGGGTTATCGCGAATGACAGCGCTGAGCAATCGCGGCGATATCCGCAGGCGTTGTGCGGCAGCAACCACCGATCAGTTTAGCCCCGGCAGACTGCCAGGCAGAAAGATTGTCGATCAATGTGCAGGTTGAGGCATCGCTGTGCCAGGTTTTGCCGATCGCATCGTACTGCTCGCCGGAGTTGGGATAGACCACCAGCGGCTTTTTGCTCAGTGAGGAGAGGTTCTGCAGCGCAGCCGTCACTTTATCCAGCGCGATACAGTTCAGTCCCAGCGCAACGGCCTGCGGGCAACTCTCCAGCAGACTGACGACCTGGCTTAATGGCGTACCGTCACTCAGGTGTTCCCCGTCACGCAGCGTGAATGAGAACCAGGCAGGGGTACCCGGAAACTCGGCCAGCAAGGCCACCAGCGCCTGAATCTCTGCAAAGGATGGCATCGTCTCACAGGCGAGGATATCCGCCCCAGCGGCAACCAATGCCTGAATACGTGGGCGATGAAAGGCCATCATCTCTGCTTGCGGCAGGCTGTAATCACCCCGGTATTCGGATCCATCCGCCAGATAGGCTCCGTAGGGCCCGACAGAGCCGGCAATCAGCAAATTGCCGGCCTGCGGTTCGGCAGCCTGGTAATCCGCTCTGGCACGGCTGGCAAGCTCCACGCTGCGTGCAATCAGCGTCAGCGACTGTTCTTCACTCAGCCCACGTTTGGCGAAGCCCTGCGGGGTTGCCTGATAGCTGGCGGTAATGGCCACCTGCGCGCCCGCGTTGAAATAGTCGTAGTGCACCTGATAAATCAGTTCAGGGTTCTCAATCAGCACTTTAGCCGACCACAGCGCGTCGGTCAGATCGCAGCCGCGCGCTTCAAGTTCGGTGGCCATTGCGCCATCCAGCACCAGCCCCGCTGCCACCTGTTGTTCTACAGAAAGATTATTCGGTAACACGCACACTCTCCTTTGCCAGCTCGCGATTTTTTAATCGTTGAGTGAAATGATAGGCCGCATAGCATAGCGCGACGAAAGGCAGGCCGCAGTATAGCGCAATGCGTTGTTCCGGATCGAACGCCAGACCGACGCAGGCCAGCAAGCAAAGCAGGAACCCAAGGATCGGCGTCAACGGATACCATGGCGCACGGTATTTCAAGTCTGCCAGCGGCTTACCCGCCCGCACATGAGCACGGCGGAAGAAGAAATGCGAAGCACAGATGCTGAGCCAAACGGCCACCACCGCAAAACCTGAAATAGCCGACAGCGCGACAAACACCGTATCCGGCGCAACCACGCTGGAAAACAGCGCCAGCAAGCCACCGATCATGCTCACTGAAATTGCCATCAATGGGATGCCGCGGGAAGTCAATTTGGCGAAACAGCGAGGCAAGGTATTCTGATTTGACAGCGACCAGAGCATCCTGCCCGAAGCATATAAGCCCGAGTTCGCCGCCGAGAGGATCGCCGTCAGGATCACAAAGTTAAAGATATCTGCCGCATAAGGAATACCGATCTTTTCAAAGACCATCACAAACGGGCTTTTGACGATCCCCGCCTGATCCATCGGGATCAGCGCTGCCAGGATCAGTACCGTACCCACAAAGAAAATGATCAACCGTGCGACCGTGGTGCGGATCGCCATTGGCAGAACTTTGTGCGGATTCTCGGTTTCACCCGCCGCGATGCCAATCAGCTCGGTACCCGAGAATGCAAAGTTGACGGCCACCATGGTCATCAGGATCGGCAGGCCGCCGTGCGGCAACCAGCCAGAGGCGGTGAGATTATGGAAGAACGGCGCGCTGCTGCCATCCTTCAGCGGGATAAAACCGAACATGGCTCCCCCGCCGAGGAGTATAAAGGCCAGGATGGTGACCACTTTAATCACTGAGAACCAAAATTCCCCTTCCGCGAAAAAGCGGGAAGAGACCACGTTCAGCATAAAAATCAGCGCGCAAAACAGCAGGCACCACAGCCAGACCGGCGATTGCGGGAACCAGTACTGCATACAGAAACCCGCAGCGGTCAGGCTTGAGCCAAGGGCGACCGTCCACGTCAGCCAGTAAAGCCATGCCACGGTGTACCCCGTTGCCGGACTCAGGTAGCGCGCCGCATAAACATGGAAGGCACCGGTCTCTGGCATCGCCACCGACAGCTCGCCAAGGCTTAACATCACAAGGTAAACCACCAGCGCCCCAATGATATAGGCCAGCAAGGTGCCAGCTGCACCCGTGGTGGAAATGATATAGCCCGTATTGAAGAACAGGCCGGTGCCAATCACGCCGCCTAACGAGAGCATCACCAGATGGCGGGCTTTCATGCTGCGCTTGAATTGTTGCGTTGTATCGGGCTTGCTTTGCTGCATCGCTGATTTATCCGTTTAGACGTCTAAACTTCTACATGGGTCAGCGTTATACCGATTCTGGCCGGTGAAAGCAACGTTACTGAGTGTGGGGGATGATCGTGCGGGGGCGAGATTTTCAGCGCGACCAAGGCGTGCGCCGAAAACTCAACGGGCTGATTACTCAGCCAAACATGTTTACGATATAGCGTTCCAGCGCCGCGCGGGAACTAAAACCGTGGGGGATGCCGTAGTGATCCTGGTTATCTCCAGCCAGATACATCGGAAACTGCACGTACTCTTCACAGGCTTTCATATCGGAGGCCGGATGCGCAAATCCGTGGCTTTTTTCCTTCAACACAGGATGAATAATCAGTGCGGTACGGCCCATGCGCGCTTCACGATTAACGTAGACATAGTTATCGCCTCGACGGTAACCATAGGCTCTTGCGGTGACCGCATCCATTTCAAATCCCGCACCTTCCAGTACGCGAGCAACTTCATCAGGGCGTAAATACATACTCATTCCTCTAAAACGTGCCAACCCTGCAACCTTACAACAGCGTGAAGGTTAAGCGCTTTCGGAATAATCCATAAACGCCCTGCTTTCCGGTCCGGGTCACTAAAAATCTGCATGATGGTCTATAGTTAATAGTACGTTTCATTTCCAAGGGAGAGAAAAATGTTTAACCGAAACACTAAAAATGAAGACATTGATATCAATCAGGACGTCAATCAGCTGGCCGATACCCTTGACGATCTGCTGAAATCTTACGGAAGTAAGACTAAAGATGAAGTCGACGGTGCACGTTCCCGCGCAGAAGCGATGTTGAAAGAGACTCGCGCCAAACTCCACGGCAATAACCGTGTAACCCAGGCGGCAAAAGATGCCGGCGGGCAAGTTGACTCTTATGTGCGTGACAAACCGTGGCATGGAGTTGGGATTGGTACTGCATTAGGTATTTTTGTTGGGGCGTTGATTGCAACGACCACCTCATCGCGTAACTAGTTTCGTTTACTTTACAGACAAATCCCCGCATCTGATGGTGTGGGGATTTTTTTTGCCGGTCTTAAAACGCTGCATCCCGCGCCTGACAAGGCCTGTCCATTTTCCTGACGAAGAAAAGCCTTATACCTGGATATTGTATGGTTGCATTCTCAAACCACTATATCTAGTATTTACCTCATCAACCCAGCCACTACATGTGGTGAAGCGACGGCAGCGTATTGCAGCAAAAAGCGTGCCAGACGAGACGTCAATCAGCCAACAAGGTAAATACGAATCATGCGCATTATTATTTACACAAAAAACAACTGTGTCCAGTGCAATGCGACAAAAAATGCCATGGAGAAACACGGCCTCGATTACCAGCTGGTTAACCTCGACCACGAGCCGGCTGCCGTCGAAACGCTAAAATCAATGGGTTATCGCCAGGTGCCCGTCGTGATGGCGGAAGACGATCACTGGAGCGGTTTCCGCCCGGACAAAATCTCCGCACTTCGCCCACTTACAGCGATGCAGGGTTAAGACGATGTCGACGCTGGTCTATTTTTCCAGCCAGTCTGAAAACACACACCGTTTTGTCATCCGCACCGGCCTGCCTGCGCGCCGCATTCCACTGGATGCCGCGCAGCGTTTGCAGGTGGATGAACCCTATATATTGGTGGTGCCCAGCTACGGCGGCGGCACCAGTCAGGGCGCGGTACCTAAGCAAGTCATCCAGTTTTTAAACGATGTCAGTAACCGCCAACTCATCCGCGGCGTGATTGCCGCCGGTAATCGCAATTTCGGCGAAGCCTATTGCCTGGCCGGCAGCATCATTGCGCAGAAATGCCAGGTGCCATGCCTGTACCGCTTCGAGCTACTGGGCACCGCCGACGACATCGCCAACGTTTATCAGGGAGTAACCGAATTTTGGCAGCGACAGAAAGTACACTCATAACCCCGAATCCGGCCGCGCTGGATTATCACTCGCTTAATGCGATGCTCAATCTGTACGATGCCGACGGCAACATTCAGTTTGAGAAAGATAAAGAAGCCACGCGTCAGTATTACCTGCAACATGTTCTGCCGAACACCGTGAAATTTGATTCCGTTGGTGAGCGCTTACAGTACCTGGTTTCAGAGGGCTACTACGAAGCCGACGTGCTGAATGCTTATCCGTTTGAATTTGTCAGTTCGCTTTTTGAGCAGGCGTATAAACGCCGTTTCCGCTTCCAGACCTTCCTTGGCGCGTGGAAGTTTTATACCAGCTACACGCTAAAGACCTTTGATGGTAAACGCTATCTGGAAGGCTTTACTGAGCGCGTCTGCATGGTGGCGTTGACCCTGGCCAAAGGCGATCGGTCGCTGGCCTTATCGTTGATGGAAGAGATGCTGTCTGGTCGTTTCCAGCCGGCCACGCCCACCTTCCTCAATTGTGGAAAACAGCAGCGAGGCGAGCTGGTTTCCTGCTTCCTGCTGCGTATTGAAGACAATATGGAGTCGATTGGCCGCTCGGTGAACTCCGCTTTACAACTCTCCAAGCGCGGTGGTGGCGTCGCTTTTCTGCTTTCCAACCTACGTGAATCGGGTGCGCCAATAAAGCGTATCGAAAACCAGTCATCGGGCGTGATCCCGGTGATGAAAATGCTGGAAGACGCCTTCTCTTACGCCAATCAGCTTGGCGCGCGTCAGGGCGCAGGTGCCGTTTATCTGCATGCTCATCATCCGGATATCCTGCGTTTTTTGGATACCAAGCGCGAAAACGCCGACGAAAAAATCCGTATTAAAACGCTGTCGCTTGGCGTGGTCATTCCCGATGTCACTTTCCAGCTGGCCAAGACTAACCAGCAGATGGCGCTGTTTTCGCCGTATGACGTTGAGCGTATTTACGGCCTGCCGTTCGCGGATATCAGCATCAGCGAAAAATACCAAGAGATGTTGGCGGACGAACGCATCACCCGCACCTTTATCAATCCACGTGAATTCTTCCAGACGCTGGCGGAAATTCAGTTCGAATCCGGCTATCCGTACATCATGTTTGAAGATACGGTAAACCGCGCGAACCCGATTAAAGGCCGGATTAACATGAGCAACCTCTGCTCTGAGATCCTGCAGGTGAACACGCCTACCGAATACAATGACGACCTCAGCTATCGCCATATCGGTAAGGATATCTCCTGTAATCTTGGCTCACTGAATATTGCCCACACGATGGATTCGCCAGATTTTTCACGCACGGTGGAAATTGCGGTGCGGGGTCTGACGGCGGTGTCCGATCAAAGCCATATCCATTCAGTTCCTTCAATTGAACGTGGCAATGCCCAGTCGCACGCCATTGGCCTGGGGCAAATGAACCTGCACGGCTATCTGGCACGCGAAGGCATTCAATACGGCTCTGAGGTGGCGCTGGACTTCACCAACCTCTATTTCTATACCATCACCTATCACGCTCTGCGCACCTCTAACCTGATTGCTCAGGAGCGTGGAGAGCGCTTTGCCGGTTTCGAAGAATCGCGTTACGCCAGCGGTGAATACTTCGCTCAGTACGTTGAGCAAAGCTGGCAGCCACGTACACCCGAAGTCGCCGCGCTGTTTGCCCGCGCGGGAATTACGTTACCGGGCCAGAAAGAGTGGCAGGAACTGCGTGAAGCGGTGATGAAGCACGGGATCTACAACCAGAATCTTCAGGCGATCCCACCGACCGGCTCTATCTCCTATATCAATCACGCGACGTCGAGCATTCACCCGATCGTGTCGAGGATTGAAATCCGTAAAGAAGGTAAAACTGGCCGCGTGTATTACCCGGCACCGTTTATGAATAACGACAATCAGGCGTTCTACCGGGATGCCTATGATATCGGCCCCGAAGCGATTATTGACACCTATGCCGAGGCCACGCGCCATGTCGATCAGGGTCTTTCTCTGACGCTTTTCTTCCGCGATACCGCCACCACGCGCGATATCAATAAGGCGCAGATTTACGCCTGGAAGAAAGGCATTAAAACGCTGTACTACATTCGCCTGCGTCAGATGGCCCTGCTGGGCACTGAAGTAGAAGGCTGCGTTTCCTGCTCGCTGTAAGCTCACCATAAGGGGCGGATAACGCGTCCCGGAAGAAAAAATATGACCTTAAAACGTGTACACGCTATTAACTGGAACCAGATTGAAGATGATAAAGATCTGGAAGTCTGGAACCGTCTGACCTCCAACTTCTGGCTGCCAGAAAAAGTGCCGCTCTCCAATGATATTCCCGCCTGGAATAGCCTGAATGCGGATGAACAGCAGCTGACCATCCGCGTATTTACCGGGCTCACCTTGCTGGACACCATTCAGAATACCGTTGGCGCACCGGCATTGATGGCGGATGCGGTCACACCACATGAAGAAGCGGTGATGTCTAACGTCAGCTTTATGGAAGCCGTGCATGCCCGTTCATACAGCTCGATCTTTTCAACGCTCTGTCATACCACCGATGTGGATGCCGCCTATGCCTGGAGCGAGGATAATCAACCGCTTCAGCGCAAAGCAGAAATCATTCTGGAACATTATCATCATGACGATCCGCTTAAGAAGAAGATTGCCAGCGTGTTCCTGGAGTCCTTCCTGTTCTATTCAGGTTTCTATTTACCGATGTACTGGTCAAGCCGCGGCAAGCTCACCAATACCGCCGACCTGATCCGTCTTATCATCAAAGATGAAGCGGTGCACGGGTATTACATCGGCTATAAGTACCAGAAAGCGCTGGAAAAGGAGAGCCCTGCCCGTCAGGATGAGCTGCAGCAATTTGCCGTAGAGTTACTGCTGGCGCTGTATGAAAACGAACTGGCCTATACCGAAGCCTTGTACGACGGCGTGGGCTGGAGCGAAGAGGTGAAAAAATTCCTGCACTACAACGCCAACAAGGCACTGATGAACCTCGGTTATGAAGCCCTTTTCCCGGCAGAAATGACCGACGTGAACCCGGCCATCCTCTCCGCACTATCGCCTAACGCCGATGAGAATCACGATTTCTTCTCCGGATCGGGGTCATCCTATGTAATGGGCAAAGCGGTCGATACGGAAGACGAAGACTGGAATTTTTAACTGCCTGCCAGATGGCTGCGCCCGGCAGCCATCTTTCCTCTCATCACCCGTCATTTATTTTTTATTAATCAGTCGTTCAACAAAAATTGAATAACAGATTAATGGCAGTTTTATGTGGCATATTTCACAACAAATCACTGGTGCTGAGGCAATAATTCGGCGCTTTGTCGGATGATCCTGAGCGAAATATTCATTTATTTTCCCGCACCTCAATTCGCTGCAATCCCTTACCCCTGCTGAATTTTTCGGAGATCGCTGTCTCAGTGATAATTTTCGCACTGCGCCTGAAGGGTTGCCTCAGAATCTCAGTGTGCTACGGTATAGCCCGCTAATATTCAACCAGGTAAAAGAAGAAATATAAGAAATTAACCGCTAACAAGGAATTTAAATATTGCATGGCAATTAAACTAGAAGTTAAGAATTTATATAAGGTATTTGGGGAAAATCCCGATCGTGCGTTTAAGCACATCGAGAAGGGGATCAGCAAAGAAGCACTGCTCGAGAAAACAGGACTCTCTCTCGGGGTGAAAGATGCCAGTCTGGCCATTGAAGAAGGCGAGATATTCGTGATCATGGGGTTGTCCGGTTCAGGAAAATCCACCATGGTTCGCCTTCTCAATCGTCTGATAGAACCCACCAGGGGTCAGGTCATCATTGATGGCGTCGATATTGCCAAAATATCCGACAGCGCGCTGCGTGAAGTTCGCAGAAATAAAATCAGCATGGTATTCCAGTCATTCGCATTAATGCCGCATATGTCAGTTCTGAATAATGCCGCATTTGGCATGGAATTAGCTGGCATCCCGCTGCAGGAGCGTCAGGAAAAAGCGCTTGATGCCCTGCGTCAGGTAGGCCTGGATAATTATGCTCATGCTTACCCGGACGAATTATCTGGCGGTATGCGCCAGCGTGTTGGATTAGCCCGCGCTCTGGCAATTAATCCGGATATTTTATTGATGGATGAAGCCTTCTCAGCACTGGATCCGTTAATCCGTACCGAAATGCAGGATGAGTTGGTGAAACTGCAGTCGCGCCACCAGCGCACCATCGTCTTTATTTCCCATGACCTTGATGAAGCCATGCGCATTGGCGACCGAATTGCCATTATGCAGGGCGGTGAAGTCATCCAGGTGGGAACCCCGGATGAAATCCTGAATAATCCGGCGAATGACTATGTCCGCACCTTCTTCCGCGGCGTGGATATCAGCCACGTGTACAGCGCGAAAGATATTGCCCGTCGCAGCGCGGGCGCATTGATGCGTAAAGCCCCCGGCTTTGGCCCTCGCTCGGCGCTTAAGCTGTTGCAGGATGCTGACCGTGAATACGGCTACATTCTTGAAAAACAACGCTTCGTTGGTGTGGTTTCCACCGACTCGCTGAAAGCCGCGCTGGCTTCCGGTGAGGGTCTGGATGGCGCCATCCTTGCAACTCCTGCCGCCGTTCCTGGCGATACCTCGCTGAGTGACTTGCTGACTCACGTGGCTCAGGCACCGTGTGCCGTGCCGATTGTCGGTGAAGACCATCAGTACATCGGGATTATCTCCAAAGGCACGTTACTACAGGCATTAGACCGCGAAGGAGCCAGCAATGAGTGAACAAACAACCGCAACCGATCCATGGGCGGCTTCGAGCACGCCTGCGACTAACGCCCCTGCAGCCACCAGCGCACCGGCAACTGACAGTACCCAGTCTGCCGCCAGCAGCAGCGATCCCTGGTCTACCGCCGCGCCATCCGATGGTGGCGCCGCTTCTTCAACTCCTGCTGACGGCGGTTCCGCAACGTCCGCCCCAACAGACGCAGCACCAACTGGCGGCGGCGATGCATGGGGAACGCCATCAGGGGGTCATGATGCTGCGGCGGCCAGCGGCAGCGACTGGTTAAACAGCACGCCGGCACCACAAGCCGAGCACTTCAATATTCTCGACCCGTTCCACAAGACGCTGATCCCGCTGGACAGCTGGGTGACCACCGGTATCGACTGGATCGTTTCCCACTTCCGTCCGGTGTTCCAGGGCATTCGTGTGCCGGTGGATTATATCCTCAGCGCTTTCCAGCAGCTGCTGCTGGGTATGCCGGCGCCGGTCGCCATTGTGATCTTCGCCCTGATTGCCTGGCAGATGTCCAGCCTCGGAATGGGTATCGCCACCCTGGTCTCACTGATTGCGATAGGGGCGATTGGTGCCTGGTCGCAGGCGATGGTCACCCTGGCGCTGGTACTCACCGCCCTGCTGTTCTGTATTTTGATCGGTCTGCCTTTGGGTATTTGGCTGGCGAGATCCGACCGGGCGGCGAAAATTATCCGGCCGCTGTTGGATGCGATGCAGACCACCCCGGCGTTCGTGTATCTGGTGCCGATTGTCATGCTGTTCGGTATCGGCAACGTGCCGGGCGTGGTGGTCACCATTATCTTTGCACTGCCGCCGATTGTTCGTCTGACCATCCTCGGGATTAAGCAGGTGCCCGCCGATCTGATTGAAGCCGGTGAATCCTTTGGTGCCAGCCCGCGTCAGATGCTGTTTAAAGTGCAACTGCCGCTGGCGATGCCCACCATTATGGCTGGCGTAAACCAGACGCTGATGCTGGCACTGTCGATGGTGGTTATCGCTTCGATGATCGCGGTAGGTGGCCTGGGTCAGATGGTTCTGCGCGGAATTGGTCGTCTGGATATGGGTCTGGCTACCGTCGGTGGTGTGGGCATCGTTATCCTCGCCATCATCCTCGATCGCCTGACGCAGTCAGTTGGCCGCGACAGCCGCAGCCGGGGCGCTCGCCGCTGGTACAACACCGGACCACTGGGCCTGTTCACCCGTCCGTTTATCAAATAACACCTTCTGCTGCTGATGGCGTGCCCGCCGCGCCACCGGCAGCCTAAGCTACGATAACTCAAAAAAGGATATCCCATGCATAAGACAGCATTGTTAGCCGCCGCATTGACTACCCTGGTCGCCACTCAGGTTTCCGCCGCCGATCTGCCGGGCAAAGGCATTACCGTTAAGCCCGTTCAAAGCACCATTTCAGAAGAAACCTTCCAGACCCTGCTGGTCAGCCGTGCGCTGGAAAAGCTGGGTTACACCGTTGATCAGCCAAGTGAAGTGGATTACAACGTCGCCTATACCACTATCGCTGCGGGTGACGGCACCTTTATTGCCACTAACTGGAAGCCGTTACATGATGATATGTACAACGCAGCAGGCGGCGATAAGAAGTTCTTCCGCGAAGGCACCTATGTTCAGGGGGCCGCACAGGGTTACCTGATTGACAAGAAAACCGCCGAGAAATACCACATTACCCGTATCGACCAGTTGAAAGATCCTAAGCTGGCGAAGCTGTTCGACAGCAACGACGATGGCAAGGCTGACCTGACGGGTTGTACGCCAGGCTGGGGCTGTGAAGCGGTGATTAACCACCAGATCAAAGCCTATGACCTGAGCAATACCGTGGTGCATAACCAGGGTAACTATTCGGCGATGATTGCCGATACCATCACCCGCTTCAAAGAAGGTAAACCGATCCTGTATTACACCTGGACGCCTTATTGGGTGAGCGATGTGCTGGTTCCGGGCCGCGATACCGTCTGGCTGCAGGTGCCATTCTCTTCTATGCCTGGCGCACAGAAGGATGTGGATACCAAGCTGCCGAACGGGGCGAACTACGGTTTCCCGGTCAACACCATGCATATCGTCGCCAACAAAGCCTGGGCTGAGAAAAACCCGGCAGCGGCGAAACTGTTCTCAGAGATGAAGCTGCCTATTGCGGATATCAATGCACAGAACTCCCGTATGCATCAGGGCCAGTCTTCTGAAGCCGACATTAACGCGCACGTTGATGGCTGGATCAAAGGTCATCAGGCACAGTTTGATGGTTGGGTGAAAGACGCGATGTCTGCAGCGAAATAAACTGCATTCTTCACGGTAGATAGGGGTGGCGCTGGCGTCGCCCCTTTTTCGTACTGGTTTGTCCTGTTAATTAACCTGTGAGTGAAATAGTAATTTGAGTTACCATTACCCCTCAGAATTTTACTACCATACTGAGCGCGATGAAATCCCCGCAAGCTGGTCTTACTCCCTCTCTGGTTGCCCTGATGTCCGTGGCAACAGGTCTGTCGGTTGCCTGTAACTATTACGTACAGCCCTTGCTGGAGACCGTCGCCCGCACGTTTCACCTCTCCGTTAATCAAGCCGGCTTTATCGTTACCACCGCCCAACTTGGCTATGCCGCCGGACTCCTGCTGTTGGTGCCGCTGGGCGATATGCTGGAACGCCGTGGCCTGATTGTCATCATGAGCCTGCTGGCGGCGGGAGGAATGGTGATCACCGCCCTTTCTCCAACACTTCCCTTAATGTTACTGGGCACCGTGCTCACCGGACTCTTCTCGGTGGTGGCACAGATTATGGTGCCCTTAGCCGCCACCCTGGCCGCGCCGGAAAAACGCGGGAAGGTGGTTGGCACAGTGATGAGCGGCTTGCTGCTGGGGATCCTGTTAGCCAGAACCGTTGCCGGTGGACTTGCCCAACTCGGCGGATGGCGCACGGTGTATTGGGTCGCCAGCGTCCTTATGGTGCTGATGGCCCTGGCCTTATGGCGCTTTTTACCGCGCTACAAGCAATCGGTTCCGTTGAACTACGGACAGTTGCTCAACTCTATTTTCAGCCTGTATGCGCATTCCCCTCTGTTAAGAACCCGCGCCATCACCGGCTGCCTCGCCTTTGCCAACTTCAGCGTGCTGTGGACATCGATGGCCTTCCTGCTGGCTTCCCCGCCTTATGGTTATTCTGAAGGGACCATCGGGTTACTGGGTTTGGTGGGTGCAGCGGGCGCACTGGCGGCAAGACAAGCCGGCACGCTGGCCGACAAAGGCAAAGCCCGCTTAACCACCACCGTCGGGCTGGCGATTATGCTGTGTTCCTGGGGGATCACCGCGCTGGGAAGTCACTCATTGATTGCATTAATCATTGGTATCATCCTGCTGGATTTGGCAGTGCAGGCCGTTCACATTACAAATCAGAGTGTTATCTACCGGCAGATGCCCGAAGCACGCAACCGCTTAACCGCCGGATATATGACCAGTTACTTTATTGGCGGTGCCGTAGGCTCGCTGGTTTCCGCGACCGCGTTCCAACATGCTGGCTGGTATGGCGTTTGTAGTGCCGGTGCTTTGTTAACTTTGCTTAATATTTTAAGCTGGTGGCACGGCGCACATAATGAGCAGGCTACTTCTTAGCCTGCAAATAGTAAATTGCGTAAATTTCAGGGTGACTGCCCTGTTATGCGTTTACACACTCTGGTATGGTTAGTCTGCACTTATACAGGTTAGTTATTTTTTCGTATGAAACTATTAAGTCACAGGCAGGAAGACGTTCAGAATGTCCCGACAATTTGCCCCGCTGCACGTGATCTTCTTCTATTGTGTGTTGCTCGCAGTAACCAGCCTGTTTGTTTTAATCACATTATTGCGTCCCGGTGCTTTGCGTTGAGCGGTGGTGTCGATCCCCACGGCAGAGTAAAGGACCTGGCAAGAATACGATCATCTTGTTACTGAGTGTGCGGGTTGGAGCGTCGCTGTTTGATTCGCTCTTTGCGGTATTACCGCACGCCAATAAATCAACTCCGCCGTGACGGTGGGGGATTACCGGTCTGCAACTGAGCAGAGCCCGCTTCGCGTCAACCAGCAGAGTGCTGTTAACTGGCGTTTCGGGCTTCTTCAGATTGATGACCGTTTTGAGCTTACCCTCAGGGGCTTAGGCTTATCAGGTATTACCTTTTATAACACCAGCAGTATCGCCCTTTTTGATGCTGCTGAGCGCCCTGGGTTATGGAGTGACCTGGAAATTACTGATGGTGTCCACCGGCATGTGAACAACCCCTGCCGACAGGATTGATGTTTTGACTTATCACCATCGATACGATACCAGTTGCAACTTATGAGGTCCCAGATGGAAAGTTCGTTTTCTCCCATTGAACAGATGCTAAATTTCCGCGCTAACCGCCAGAAAGATTTCCCTTTGCAGGAAATCATGTTGACGCGTCTGTGCATGCACATGCAGAGCAAACTGCTGGAAAACCGCAACAAAATGCTCAAGGCTCAGGGAATTAACGAGACGTTGTTTATGGCATTGATTACTCTTGATGCGCAGGAAAATCACAGCATTCAGCCTTCAGAACTTAGCGCTGCGCTGGGATCATCCCGCACCAACGCGACTCGTATTGCCGATGAACTGGAAAAACGCGGCTGGATCGAACGCCGTGAAAGCGACAGCGATCGTCGTTGCCTGCACCTGCACCTGACCGATAAAGGGAATGAATTCCTGCGTCAGTTGCTGCCACCTCAGCATAAATGTCTGCAGCTGTTGTGGTCTTCACTGAATCCTTCAGAAAAATCTCAGCTCGAAGGGATCACCCGTAAACTATTGACCCGACTGGATCAAATGGACGAAGAGGAAGTGGTCACCGCCCTTTCCCGATAACCTTTCCTTCAATAGCATATTGTGCGACAACCTGCCTGCCAGTAACCGCTATTTTAGACCGCAAATTTTTGATTTATGCCAGCGCTAACCCGCTGGCATTTTAGAATCCGGGCATGACTCATTTGAGCCATGCCCGGTTGGCATGGATAAGTGGAGAAGACCATGAGTGCAAATGCGGAGATCCAAAACCCGCAACCGCCGGCTAAAAAGAAGAAAACACGTAAAATAGCGTTACTTTTTCTTGCTGTGCTGTTCATTGTTATCGGGGTGGCTTACCTGGTGTACTGGTTTATGGTGTTGCGCCATTACCAGGATACCGATGATGCGTATGTTGCAGGCAACCAGGCGCAGGTGATGGCGCAGGTTTCAGGTAGCGTCAACAAGGTTTGGTTCGACAATACCGACTATGTCAAAAAAGGCGATGTGCTGGTCACGCTGGATAAAACCGATGCACAACAGGCATTTGAAAAAGCGCAGACCGCTCTGGCGACAACGGTTCGTCAGACTCACCAGCTAATCATTAATGGTAAGCAGTATCAGGCCACCATCGATCTGCAAAAGACCGCGCTGGAACAGGCTCAGTCAGATTTAAAACGTCGCGAGCCTTTAGGGGCTGCGAACCTGATTGGTCGTGAAGACCTGCAACATGCGCGTGATGCCGTCGCCACCGCGAAAGCTCAGCTGGATGTTGCCACGCAGCAATACAATGCAAATCAGGCAATGGTCCTCAACACGTCGCTGGAAAATCAGCCGGCGGTGAAACAGAGCGCGGCTGAACTGCGTGATGCGTGGCTGGCTTTAGCCCGTACCGAAGTGGTCAGTCCGGTTGATGGCTATGTTTCCCGCCGTAGCGTGCAGGTTGGTTCGCAAATCTCCTCCACCACGCCGCTGTTAGCCATCGTCCCGGCTAACAATCTGTGGGTCGATGCCAACTTCAAAGAGACTCAGTTAGCCGGCGTTCGCATCGGTCAGTCTGCCACCGTTGTCAGCGACATTTATGGTGACGACGTGGTTTATCACGGCAAAGTGGTCGGTCTGGACATGGGCACCGGTAGCGCCTTCTCGCTGCTGCCAGCACAGAACGCTACCGGCAACTGGATCAAAGTGGTTCAGCGTCTGCCGGTGCGTATTGAGCTGGATCCGAAGGAAGTCGCCCAGCATCCACTGCGTATAGGTCTGTCTACGCTGGTGACGGTGGATACCACCAATACCGATGGCGGCGTACTGGCCACCAGCGTGCGCTCTGCGCCAGCTTATGAAACCAACGCGCTGGCTCTGGATCTGGCGCCTGCGGACAAGATGATTGCTGAAATCATCCGCGCCAATGCAGGTTAAGCAAGCGGGAGGCTGTTATGGCACAAAAACCGCTTGAGGGTACTCAGCTTGTTCTGATGACCATCGCGCTGTCGCTGGCCACGTTTATGCAGGTGTTGGACTCCACCATCGCCAACGTGGCTATCCCGACCATCGCCGGTAACCTGGGCGCCTCAAACTCTCAGGGCACCTGGGTTATCACGTCGTTTGGGGTGGCTAACGCCATCTCCATCCCGATTACCGGCTGGCTGGCCAAGCGCGTAGGCGAGGTGAAGCTGTTCCTGTGGTCCACGGCGGCGTTTGCCGTGGCTTCCTGGCTGTGCGGCATGTCCGACAGCCTGACCATGCTGATCTTCTTCCGCGTGGTTCAGGGTGTGGTCGCAGGCCCGCTGATCCCGCTTTCACAGAGTTTGCTGCTCAACAACTATCCGCCAGCGAAGCGAAGCGTCGCCCTGTCGTTATGGGCGATGACGGTGATTGTGGCGCCCATTTGCGGGCCGATCCTCGGTGGCTGGATCAGTGATAACTATCACTGGGGGTGGATCTTCTTTATCAACGTGCCGATTGGCGTGGTGGTAGTGATGCTGACGCTGCAAACCTTGCGAAACCGGGAAACGGAGACCGTCATCAGGCCGATAGATACGGTCGGGCTGGTGTTGCTGGTCGTGGGTATAGGTTGCCTGCAGGTGATGTTGGACCGGGGTAAAGAGCTGGACTGGTTCAGCTCACCAGAAATAGTTGTGTTGACGGTGGTGGCGGTCATCGCGTTGCTTGTCCTGTTGGTATGGGAGCTGACGGACGACCATCCGATAGTGGATCTCTCGCTGTTTAAATCGCGAAACTTCACCATCGGCTGCCTGTCGATCAGTCTGGCCTATATGCTCTACTTCGGCTCGATCGTCCTGTTGCCGCAGTTGCTCCAGGAAGTTTATGGCTACACGGCAACCTGGGCGGGGCTGGCTTCGGCACCGGTTGGGATATTGCCGGTGATCCTGTCGCCGATTATCGGCCGGTTCGCGCATAAGCTGGATATGCGAAAACTGGTGACCTTCAGCTTCATCATGTATGCCGTCTGCTTCTACTGGCGAGCGTATACGTTTGAACCGGGAATGGATTTTGGCGCCTCGGCGTGGCCGCAATTTATTCAGGGCTTTGCGGTGGCCTGCTTCTTTATGCCGCTGACCACCATCACCCTTTCCGGGCTTCCCCCCGATCGGATGGCGGCGGCCTCAAGCCTTTCGAACTTTACGCGAACGCTGGCGGGCTCCATCGGCACCTCGATCACCACAACCATGTGGACCGATCGGGAATCGATGCACCACAGCTACCTTAGCGAGTCAGTGAACGCTTACAACGTTAACTCGCAGGAGATGTATACCAAGCTGGAGCAGTTGGGAATGACCCACGATCAGGCCTCGGCCTGGATTGCCCAACAGATCACCAATCAGGGGCTGATTATCTCCGCCAATGAGATCTTCTGGGCGTCGGCGGCGGTGTTCCTGTTCCTGCTGGTATTGATCTGGTTTGCCCGTCCGCCATTTGGTGCTGGCGGTGGCGGCAGTGGCGCACACTGACGATTGCTGAGTTTCAGCCAAAAAAAACGGGCCCTTGCGGGGCCCGTTTTTCTTTAGAGCAACAGCTTAAGCGTTCTGACGCCACCATTCTGCCAGCAGAATCCCGGTCGCTACCGAAACGTTAAGACTCTCAACGTTGCCGGTGCCGCCGATAGAGACGCTCAGATCGCCCTGTTGCCAGGTGCTGTCTGACAGACCGTCACGTTCCTGTCCCAGAACCAGTACCGTTTTCGCTGGCAGTTCAGCCTGCGCTAACGGGGTTCCTTTATGACTTGACGTGGTTACGATGGTATAGCCCGCTTTACGGAATGCATTCAACCCTTCAGCAAAGCTTTCGCCGCTGATGGCCTGAACATGCTCTGCTCCACCTTCTGCCGTGCGCACTGCGGCACCGGACTCCAGTAAAGACGCATCATCCACCAGCAACCCTTTCGCACCAAAGTGTGCACAGCTGCGCATCATGCCGCCCAGGTTGTGTGGATTACCAATCTGCTCCAAAGCAACAACACAATCTTTCTCGCCCGCATTGGAAAGCCACTCGCTGACTGGCATTCCGACACGTTTTTTGATCAGGAAGCAGACGCCACCGTGGTGCTCTGTGCCAGACGCTTTGACCAGTTCGGCCTCGTCCACCACATGATAAGCCTTACGGTTAGCCGCCATCCATTTCAGCGCCTCGCGGAAACGCGGGGTCACTTCCTGGACAAACCAGGCACGCACGATACAGTCAGGACGGCTCTGGAACAGGGCCTGGCAGGCGTTTTCGCCATACACACGCGTCTCTTCCAAACGTTGACGGCGGATCTGCTCCGGGTCGATATAGCTTTTTCCGCTGATGCCACCGTGATCCGGTTTGCTGTCATCAATTGCAGACGGAGCGCGTGAAACCGTACGCCATGGTGAATCACCCGGTGCTACGTCGCGATCGCGCCCGCCACGCGGTTTGCTGTCTGTGTTACTACGTGAAGAAGGACGACGACTGCCATCCTGACGAGGTCCACCTTTACCCGTGCGGGGATTTTGCCCGCCCTTGCTACTCTCGTCATCACCGCGGACATACATCACTTTGACTTTGCCGCTTTTACCTTTAAATTCGTCGTTCATTTTCCCTCCACCTGGCTGAGCGCGAAGCGCGCAGAGTACCTGATGTGGCGGCGCTTAGCTATCAACTTCCACTAAAACCGCGTTGCACGCGTTATCCGGGCAGAGAGCGCGCTTCTCCCGGGTTGAAGATGCTGAAAATTCTCTCAGCCACAGCCTATTATACCCATTGAACAAACCACTTTGTTGGCTGAGACTCTCTCAACCATAATTATCGTCACTTTTACTCAGGAATGCGGTAAGTGAATGCTTACCCCCTACTCATCACCGAGGTGAATCAATGAATACGGTTTGTGCTTCATGCCAGGCGACGAATCGCGTTCCGCCAGAGCGTATCACTGATGGCGCGAAATGCGGCCGCTGCGGCAGCGAATTATTTACCGGTGAAGTGGTTAACGCCACTGCCGCCACGCTGGATAAATATCTGCAGGATGAACTGCCTGTGGTGATCGACTTCTGGGCGCCGTGGTGTGGCCCTTGCGTCAACTTCGCCCCGGTTTATGAAAACGTCGCTGACGAGCGTAACGGTAAAGTGCGCTTTATTAAGGTGAACACCGAAGCGGAGCCTGAGCTTAGCGCCCGTTTCCGTATCCGCAGTATTCCTACCATTATGGTGTATAAGCAGGGCAAGATGGTCGATATGCTCAATGGCGCAATGCCGAAGACGCAATTCGATGAATGGCTGAACGAAAACATCTGATCTTCCCTACGTGGTCAGGCTTGCCTGGCCACTACTGCTTAAACGCCAATTCCGTTAGAATGACGTTTTCCTCAGATTAACGCCCATGACTGAAAACGCTGTCCTGCGCCTGCGCGCCGAACGCCTTGCTCGCGCCACTCGCCCCTTTCTGGCACGCGGAAACCGTACCATTCGTTGCCAACGCTGCCTGCTGCCGAGGAAAAACTGCCTGTGCGCAACGATGGCGCCGCAGCAAGCCCGCAGCCGTTTCTGTTTGGTGATGTTTGATACTGAACCAATGAAGCCAAGCAATACCGGTCGCTTAATTGCCGATATTCTGCCGGACACGCAAGCCTTTGGTTGGTCACGCCTCGATCCCGATCCGGCACTGCTGGCGGCGGTACAAAATCCCGATGTTCAGCCGGTAGTCGTTTTCCCTGAGTCCTATGCCGATGCCGGGCGTCCGGTGATGAACACCCCGCCGATGACAGGCAAACCGCCCCTCTTTATCATGCTCGATGGCACCTGGACTGAAGCCCGTAAGATGTTCCGTAAAAGCCCCTGGCTGGATACCTTCCCGGTGATGTCGTTGACGCTGACCAGACCGTCGAACTATCAGTTGCGTGAAGTGCATGGCGAAGGTCAGCACTGTACCGCGGAAGTAGCGGCAGAGCTGCTGCTTCAGGCCGGTGATACTGCGGCCGGTGAGGCGCTGTTCCGCCATTTCGATCTGTTCCGCCATCGCTATTTAGCCGGCAAACCGCATCACCCACTTCATCAAAATGCGGCTTCGCACGAGGAAGTTATTCCCTGATCGCTTTATCCTTAACGGTGTTTACCGGCTGAGTGCGGCAGACTGGCCAGAAAGCGTTAGAATCAGGATGAATCTTTTCGAAGGGAGGGGAAATGAGCCAACGCGGATTAGAAGCGCTATTAAGACCTAAATCGATTGCGGTGATTGGTGCCTCTTCACGACCGGATCGCGCAGGGTATCTGATGATGCGTAACCTGCTGGCGGGCGGTTTTAACGGTCCAATCCTGCCGGTCAACCCGAAATACCAGGCCGTTTGTGGCGTGCTTACCTGGCCTGATATCGCCAGCCTGCCCTTATCACCCGATCTTGCTGTCCTCTGCACCCATGCCAGCCGCAACCTTGACTTGCTGAAAGCGCTAGGCGAACGCGGCTGTAAGGCCTGCATCATTCTTTCGGCACCCGCCAGTCAGCTTGATGCGCTAAACCAGTGTGCCAGCGAATGGCAAATTCGTCTGCTTGGCCCCAACAGTCTTGGCCTGCTGGCTCCCTGGCAGGGCTTAAACGCCAGCTTCTCACCCGTCCCGATTCAACAGGGAAAACTCGCCTTTATCTCTCAGTCTGCCGCGGTTTCTAACACCATTCTGGATTGGGCTCAGCAACGGCAACTCGGGTTTTCCTGGTTTATTGCACTTGGCGACAGCCTGGATATCGATGCCGACGACCTGCTGGATTTCCTCGCCAGAGATGGCAAAACCAGCGCAATCCTGCTCTATCTGGAGCATCTTAGCGACGCCCGGCGCTTTGTTTCTGCAGCGCGAAGTGCTTCAAGGAATAAACCGATTCTGGTGATCAAAAGCGGTCGTAGCCAGCAGGCACAACAATTACTGAAAACCCATGCCGGCCTTGATGCCGCCTGGGATGCCGCTATCCAGCGCGCGGGTATGTTGCGGGTACAGGACACCCATGAGCTGTTCTCCGCGGTAGAAACGCTTAGCCATATGCGCCCGTTGCGCGGCGAGCGGTTGATGATCGTCAGTAATGGCGCGGCCCCCGCGGCACTTGCGCTTGATGCGCTGGATGCCAGAAACGGCAAGCTGGCACAATTAAGTGAGGATTTGCTCACTGACCTGCAAAGCCTGCTGCCTGATGAGATCAGCGCAGGTAATCCGTTGGATTTAAAGGATGATGCCACGCCGGATCGCTATCTTCAGGTGGTCTCGCGCTTGCTGGATAGCCAGGACATTGACGCGCTGATGATTATTCACGCTCCCAGCGCTGTCGCACCCGCCTCGCTGACCGCACAAAGGCTGATTGAAACCATCCTTAAACATCCCCGCGCCAAACAAATTTCACTGTTGACCAACTGGTGCGGAGAGTTCTCTTCCCTGGATGCGCGCCGGTTGTTCAGTGATGCCGGTATCCCGACCTACCGCACGCCTGAAGGCACGGTCACCGCCTTTATGCATATGGTGGAGTACCGCCGAAACCAGAAGCAGCTGCGTGAAACGCCGGCTCTGCCGCCGAACCTGACGGCGAATACCGCTGAGGCTCATCATTTAATCCGCCAGGCGCTGGAAGGTGGCGCCATTACGCTCGACACGCATGAAGTTCAGGCCATTTTGCGCGCCTATGGGCTCAATACATTGCCAACCTGGATTGCCAGCGACAGTGCCGAAGCGGTGCACATCGCCGGTCAGATTGGCTATCCCGTTGCGCTGAAACTGCGGTCGCCGGACATTCCCCATAAGTCGGAGGTTCAGGGGGTGATGCTGTATCTGCGCACCGCCAGCGAAGTTGAGCTGGCAGCTGAAGCCATTATCGATCGGGTCAAACTGGCTTTACCGCAGGCAAATATCCATGGGCTTTTGGTGCAAAGCATGGCCAACCGTGCCGGAGCCCAGGAGTTAAGAATTGTGGTAGAACATGACCCGGTGTTTGGTCCGATGATCATGCTGGGAGAAGGTGGCATTGAGTGGCAAGCCGACAAACAGGCGGTGATTGCTTTACCGCCGCTGAACATGACGCTGGCGCGCTATCTGGTTATTCAGGCCATCAAGAGCGGTAAAATCCGCAGTCGCAGCGCGCTCCAGCCGCTGGATATTGCCGGCATCAGCCAGGTGCTGGTGCAGGTCTCCAACCTGATCGTTGATTGCCCTGAGATCGTGCGGCTGGACATTCATCCTCTACTGGCGTCAGGGTCTGAGTTCTCACTACTGGATGTCACCATGCAACTGGCTGATTTTGTCGGCGATCCCGAAGCGCGTCTGGCTATTCGCCCTTATCCTCATGCGCTTGAAGAATGGGTAGAGATGAAAAATGGTGAGAGCTGCCTGTTCCGTCCAATTCTGCCTGAAGATGAGCCCTTATTACGCGAGTTCATTAGCCGGGTGACAAAGGAAGATCTTTATTATCGCTATTTCAGTGAGATCAATGAGTTCACTCATGACGATTTGGCTAACATGACGCAGATCGACTACGATCGAGAGATGGCCTTTGTTGCTGTCCGTCAGCAAAATGGCAGTAATGAGATCATTGGTGTGACGCGTGCTATTTCCGATGCCGATAACATCGATGCAGAGTTTTCCGTGCTGGTACGCTCCGATCTTAAAGGGCTGGGCCTGGGTCGGCGACTGCTGGAGAAGATGATTATCTATACCCGTCAACATGGGTTGCAGCAGTTAAACGGGATTACCATGCCGGGCAATCAGGGAATGATTACGCTGGCACGCAAACTGGGATTTAGGGTAGATGTGCAGATTGAAGACGGTATTGTGGCCCTTTCGCTGCCTTTTTCGCCACCCTGATAATGTCTGGAAACGTAAAACTAAAACCATCGGGCCCGACTAATGGTAATATTCGCGGTTAGGGTGATGATTTTATGGCAAAAGGCCATTCTATGAACAGAGAAGATACGCACTGTGATGTTGTCTAAATTCAAACGTAATAAACACCAACAGCACCTTGCGCAACTGCCAAAACTGTCTCAGTCGGCTGCTGACTTCACGACGCTGTATTCAGCGGCTGATTTCCGTAAGACTTTGCTTGAGAAAATCGCCGGTGCGAAACATCGTATCTGCATTGTGGCGCTTTATCTTGAAAACGATGACGGTGGCCGCAGCATTCTCAACGCGCTGTATGAAGCCAAACGCCTTCGCCCTGAGCTGGATGTCCGTGTCCTTGTAGACTGGCACCGCGCACAGCGTGGTCGTATTGGCGCAGCGCGCACGGCAACCAATGCCGACTGGTATTGTGAGCTGGCAGACGCTCACCCTGACATTCACATCACCGTTTACGGCGTGCCGGTAAATACCCGTGAAGCCTTAGGCGTCCTGCATCTGAAAGGGTCGATCATCGATGATACCCTTTTCTATACCGGTGCCAGCCTCAATGACGTCTATCTTCATCAGCATGATAAATACCGTTATGACCGCTATCAGCTGATTACCAATCCCACGCTGGCTAACACCATGTTCGACTGGATAGAAACTAACCTTATCCAGGCTGAAGCGGTGCATCGTCTCGATCAGCATGAGCGGCCCAAAAGTCCGGAAATCAAAAATGAAACTCGTCAGTTCCGCCAGGATCTGCGCGGGTTTGATTATGAGTTCGAAGGTGATGCCAATAATGAACAGCTGGCAGTGACTCCGTTAGTTGGGCTTGGCAAACGCAGCCTGCTCAACAAAACCATCTTCCACCTGATGCCTTGTGCTGAGCAAAAGCTGACGCTCTGTACTCCGTACTTCAACATGCCCGCCATCCTGGTGCGCAACATTATCTGGTTACTGCGCCAGGGCCGTGAAGTTGAGATCATCGTTGGGGATAAAACCGCGAATGACTTCTACATCCCTGAAGATCAGCCGTTCAAGATTATCGGTGCCCTGCCTTACCTGTATGAGATCAACCTGCGCCGCTTCCTGAGCCGTTTGCAATATTACGTCACTAACGGCCAGTTGACGGTTCGCCTGTGGAAAGACGGCGAGAACAGCTACCATCTTAAAGGCATGTGGGTAGATGACGAATGGCTGCTTATTACCGGGAATAACCTGAATCCGCGCGCATGGCGTCTCGATCTGGAAAATGCCGTCCTCATCCACGATCCGCTCCAGCAGCTGGTTGAGCAAAGCCGCCACGAGCTGGCGCTGATCCGTCAAAACACCACCGTGGTTGAACACTTCCGCGATCTGGAAAGCATTGCCGATTACCCGCTTAAAGTGCGTAAGCTGATCCGCCGTCTGCGCCGCATCCGTATCGACAGGCTGATTAGCCGCATTCTGTAAGTTCGCTTAAATCAGGCCCTGTCAGTGACGGGGCTTTTTTTTAAGGAGAAGTAATGCGCAAACTCGTGTTGCTGATGGTTTTCTTTTGCACCGGTTGTACTCATATGGCCAACGACAGCTGGACCGGTAAGGATAAAGCGGAGCATTTTGTTTCCTCTGCGGTACTGTCGGCGGCGGGAAGTGCTTATGGAGATAAACAGCACTGGCGAGAAGGCCGAAGCGCCAGCTTTGGCTTGATGTTTGCACTCAGTTTAGGCGCGGCGAAAGAGTTGTACGACAGTCGGGAGGGAGGTTCTGGCTGGAGCTGGAAAGATTTCAGTTGGGATGTAGCCGGTGCTGCCACCGGCTACACGTTATGGAGTCTTGCCCGTTAAAGCTTGATGCCATTCCCTCTTCGGTGCAGCATCAGCGACACCAGGAATGCAACGGCCCCCATCGCCGAGACATACCAGAAGAAGCTGGTCTCGCTGCCCGCTGCCTTCAGCGACAACGCCACATATTCTGCTGAACCGCCAAACAAAGCGTTGGCTACTGCGTAAGACAGTCCCACACCTAACGCGCGTACCTCCGGTGGAAACATCTCTGCCTTCAGGATCCCACTGATCGACGTATAGAAACTGGTGATCAGCAGTGAGATCATTACCAGCCCAAATGCCGCCCATGGACTACTGATGTTTTGCAGTAATGTCAGCACCGGCACGGTACATATCGCCGCCAGCCCACCAAAGATCAACATTGAGCTCCGGCGTCCAATTTTATCTGACAGCGCTCCAATCAACGGCTGGATCAGCATAAAAATGAACAGTGCAGCGGTCATCAGCATACTGGCCGTTCGCGCATCCATACCCGAAGTGTTTACCAGATACTTCTGCATATAGGTGGTAAAGGTATAGAAGCTTAGCGAGCCGCCCGCCGTAAAACCAAGCACCATAATGAACGCGCGACGGTGTTTCCACAGACCTCTCAGCGATCCGGCATCTTTATGCTGACGGGTTTTCTGATCGGATGTTTCATTCAGGGAACGGCGCAGATAGAGCGCAACGATGGCCAGCACGGCTCCGATTGCGAACGGTATTCTCCAGCCCCATGCACGAAGTTCTTCATCACTCAGGATCTGCTGCAGCACCACCACGGTTAGCAGTGCCATCAATTGCCCACCAATCAGGGTGACATACTGGAATGAGGCATAGAATCCCTTCTTCCCTTCTACAGCGACTTCACTCATATAGGTCGCGCTGGTGCCGTATTCGCCACCTACAGACAGTCCCTGGAACAAGCGCGCTAACAGCAGTAAAGCCGGCGCCCAGACACCGATGGTATCGTAACCCGGTAAACAGGCAATCACCAGCGATCCGAAACACATCATGCAGACTGAAATCAGCATTGATTTCTTACGACCGTGCTTGTCGCCAATGTAGCCAAACAGCCAGCCGCCGATGGGTCGCATCAGAAAGCCAGCGGCAAAGACGCCTGCGGTCTGTAACAGCTGAGTTGTTGGGTTTCCTGAAGGGAAAAAGACGTGAGCAAAATAGAGAGAACAGAATGAATAGACATAAAAATCAAACCATTCGACCAGATTTCCTGATGATGCACCAACAATTGCCCAGATACGTTGGCGCGTGGAGAGCGCATCGGCCGTAGCCTCAGGCTGCCGTTCTGACGTGGCATCTGCCATAGAATTAACCTCTTTTATTATTCCTTGCTAATAATTAGCGATAGAAGTGATACAACAACCGGTAGTAAACCTTACGGGCAAGATGTTAATGAATTGTTTTAAGTGTTAACGTTACAGAACTGTGAAGCAGGTTGGATTATAGAGTAAGTGTTTGAGATCGCCATAAATCAAGGGCCTCGTGCGCCAGCACGACGTCTTTTTTGTCTGGTTTTTTGGCTGATTCAGGGCTTTTCGTGGCCAGATGCCGGGATGGTCTGGGCCGTTCCGGCATAATTCCGGGCTGGTATTGGGGAGTTTTGATGCAGCATAGGGGATTTTGAGGGACTTTTTGAAGGGATTTTGCCGTTTAACGCACGCAAAAAAGCCCCATGCTTTCGCATGAGGCTTGTCTGCTTAATTGATGCCTGGCAGTTCCCTACTCTCGCATGGGGAGACCCCACACTACCATCGGCGCTACGGCGTTTCACTTCTGAGTTCGGCATGGGGTCAGGTGGGACCACCGCGCTAAAGCCGCCAGGCAAATTCTGTGCTCTGTCCTGTGTATTTCGCTCCGTGGCCGCGTTGGCCGCGCTTGTAAACTCAGTCACATACCTCAGTATGCTCCTTCCTTCACGGCGCTTGCCGCCTTGCCACAAAGCAAAATCCCACGGACCGGGGTCCGCAGAACAGATAATTCTTTATCCGGTTCAAGCTGAAAATATCTGTTTGTGTCTCTCAGACGCTCACCAGAACGCTTCTGGTGTTGTAAGGTTAAGCCTCACGGGTCATTAGTACCGGTTAGCTCAACGCATCGCTGCGCTTACACACCCGGCCTATCAACGTCGTAGTCTTCAACGTCCCTTCAGGGGCCTTAAAGGCCCAGGGAAGATTCATCTCGAGGCAAGTTTCGCGCTTAGATGCTTTCAGCGCTTATCTTTTCCGCACTTAGCTACCGGGCAATGCCATTGGCATGACAACCCGAACACCAGTGGTGCGTTCACTCCGGTCCTCTCGTACTAGGAGCAACCCCTCTCAATCTTCCAGCGCCCACGGCAGATAGGGACCGAACTGTCTCACGACGTTCTAAACCCAGCTCGCGTACCACTTTAAACGGCGAACAGCCGTACCCTTGGGACCTACTTCAGCCCCAGGATGTGATGAGCCGACATCGAGGTGCCAAACACCGCCGTCGATATGAACTCTTGGGCGGTATCAGCCTGTTATCCCCGGAGTACCTTTTATCCGTTGAGCGATGGCCCTTCCATTCAGAACCACCGGATCACTATGACCTGCTTTCGCACCTGCTCGAGCCGTCACTCTCGCAGTCAAGCTAGCTTATGCCATTGCACTAACCTCACGATGTCCGACCGTGATTAGCTAACCTTCGTGCTCCTCCGTTACTCTTTAGGAGGAGACCGCCCCAGTCAAACTACCCACCAGACACTGTCCCCACGCCGGATCACGGCGCCAGGTTAGAACATCAAACGTTAAAGGGTGGTATTTCAAGGTTGGCTCCACGCAGACTGGCGTCCACGCTTCAAAGCCTCCCACCTATCCTACACATCAAGGTTCAATATTCAGTGTCAAGCTATAGTAAAGGTTCACGGGGTCTTTCCGTCTTGCCGCGGGTACACTGCATCTTCACAGCGAGTTCAATTTCACTGAGTCTCGGGTGGAGACAGCCTGGCCATCATTACGCCATTCGTGCAGGTCGGAACTTACCCGACAAGGAATTTCGCTACCTTAGGACCGTTATAGTTACGGCCGCCGTTTACCGGGGCTTCGATCAAGAGCTTCTCCTTGCGGATAACCCCATCAATTAACCTTCCGGCACCGGGCAGGCGTCACACCGTATACGTCCACTTTCGTGTTTGCACAGTGCTGTGTTTTTAATAAACAGTTGCAGCCAGCTGGTATCTTCGACTGGCTTCAGCTCCGGGAGCAAGTCCCTTCACCTACGCGCCAGCGTGCCTTCTCCCGAAGTTACGGCACCATTTTGCCTAGTTCCTTCACCCGAGTTCTCTCAAGCGCCTTGGTATTCTCTACCTGACCACCTGTGTCGGTTTGGGGTACGATTCCGTGTTACCTGATGCTTAGAGGCTTTTCCTGGAAGCAGGGCATTTGTTACTTCAGCACCGTAGTGCCTCGTCATCACACCTCAGCGTTAAAAGAGTCCGGATTTACCTAAACTCTCCGCCTACATGCTTAAACCGGGACAACCGTCGCCCGGCTAACATAGCCTTCTCCGTCCCCCCTTCGCAGTAACACCGAGTACAGGAATATTAACCTGTTTCCCATCGACTACGCCTTTCGGCCTCGCCTTAGGGGTCGACTCACCCTGCCCCGATTAACGTTGGACAGGAACCCTTGGTCTTCCGGCGAGCGGGCTTTTCACCCGCTTTATCGTTACTTATGTCAGCATTCGCACTTCTGATACCTCCAGCAGACCTCACAGTCCACCTTCGACGGCTTACAGAACGCTCCCCTACCCAACAACGCCTAAGCGTCGCTGCCGCAGCTTCGGTGCATGGTTTAGCCCCGTTACATCTTCCGCGCAGGCCGACTCGACCAGTGAGCTATTACGCTTTCTTTAAATGATGGCTGCTTCTAAGCCAACATCCTGGCTGTCTGTGCCTTCCCACATCGTTTCCCACTTAACCATGACTTTGGGACCTTAGCTGGCGGTCTGGGTTGTTTCCCTCTTCACGACGGACGTTAGCACCCGCCGTGTGTCTCCCGTGATAACATTCTCCGGTATTCGCAGTTTGCATCGGGTTGGTAAGCCGGGATGGCCCCCTAGCCGAAACAGTGCTCTACCCCCGAAGATGAGTTCACGAGGCGCTACCTAAATAGCTTTCGGGGAGAACCAGCTATCTCCCGGTTTGATTGGCCTTTCACCCCCAGCCACAAGTCATCCGCTAATTTTTCAACATTAGTCGGTTCGGTCCTCCAGTTAGTGTTACCCAACCTTCAACCTGCCCATGGCTAGATCACCGGGTTTCGGGTCTATACCCTGCAACTTAACGCCCAGTTAAGACTCGGTTTCCCTTCGGCTCCCCTATACGGTTAACCTTGCTACAGAATATAAGTCGCTGACCCATTATACAAAAGGTACGCAGTCACACCACGAAGGTGCTCCCACTGCTTGTACGTACACGGTTTCAGGTTCTGTTTCACTCCCCTCGCCGGGGTTCTTTTCGCCTTTCCCTCACGGTACTGGTTCACTATCGGTCAGTCAGGAGTATTTAGCCTTGGAGGATGGTCCCCCCATATTCAGACAGGATGTCACGTGTCCCGCCCTACTCATCGAACTCACAGCAAGTGCATTTTTGTGTACGGGAGTATCACCCTGTACCCTGCGACTTTCCAGACGCTTCCACTAATGCACAAACTGATTCAGGTTCTGGGCTGTTCCCCGTTCGCTCGCCGCTACTGGGGGAATCTCGGTTGATTTCTTTTCCTCTGGGTACTTAGATGTTTCAGTTCCCCAGGTTCGCCTTGCAACACTATGTATTCATGTTGCAATGATGCACCAAAGTGCACCGGGTTTCCCCATTCGGGTATCGTCGGTTATTGCGGTTCATATCACCTTACCGACGCTTATCGCAGATTAGCACGCCCTTCATCGCCTCTGACTGCCTAGGCATCCACCGTGTACGCTTAGTCACTTAACCTCACAACCCACAAGCGTCCCGAAAGACACTGCTGTTGTAAGCATTTGAGAGACTCGAACATATCGTTGATTTCATTCTTATTACGGAGAATGAAAACGACATGTCGTTTCAATTTTCAGCTTGTTCCGGATTGTTAAAGAGCAAATATCTCAAACGTGACTCGTCCTTGCGGAGAGAATCAGTTTTGAGATACTGGTTGATAATGTCTTTCACTCATTATCAGGAGATGGCGTCCCCAAGGGGATTCGAACCCCTGTTACAGCCGTGAAAGGGCAGTGTCCTGGGCCTCTAGACGATGGGGACTCTGTTACTGTTGCTCATTACGTTTTCTATCAGACAATCTGTTGTGGACACTACGCGGGAAGGTATCTTCAGGTAAGGAGGTGATCCAACCGCAGGTTCCCCTACGGTTACCTTGTTACGACTTCACCCCAGTCATGAATCACAAAGTGGTAAGCGCCCTCCCGAAGGTTAAGCTACCTACTTCTTTTGCAACCCACTCCCATGGTGTGACGGGCGGTGTGTACAAGGCCCGGGAACGTATTCACCGTAGCATTCTGATCTACGATTACTAGCGATTCCGACTTCACGGAGTCGAGTTGCAGACTCCGATCCGGACTACGACGCACTTTGTGAGGTCCGCTTGCTCTCGCGAGTTCGCTTCTCTTTGTATGCGCCATTGTAGCACGTGTGTAGCCCTGGCCGTAAGGGCCATGATGACTTGACGTCATCCCCACCTTCCTCCGGTTTGTCACCGGCAGTCTCCTTTGAGTTCCCGACATTACTCGCTGGCAACAAAGGATAAGGGTTGCGCTCGTTGCGGGACTTAACCCAACATTTCACAACACGAGCTGACGACAGCCATGCAGCACCTGTCTCACGGTTCCCGAAGGCACTAAGGCATCTCTGCCGAATTCCGTGGATGTCAAGGCCAGGTAAGGTTCTTCGCGTTGCATCGAATTAAACCACATGCTCCACCGCTTGTGCGGGCCCCCGTCAATTCATTTGAGTTTTAACCTTGCGGCCGTACTCCCCAGGCGGTCGACTTAACGCGTTAGCTCCGGAAGCCACGCCTCAAGGGCACAACCTCCAAGTCGACATCGTTTACGGCGTGGACTACCAGGGTATCTAATCCTGTTTGCTCCCCACGCTTTCGCACCTGAGCGTCAGTCTTTGTCCAGGGGGCCGCCTTCGCCACCGGTATTCCTCCAGATCTCTACGCATTTCACCGCTACACCTGGAATTCTACCCCCCTCTACAAGACTCTAGCCTGCCAGTTTCAAATGCAGTTCCCAGGTTAAGCCCGGGGATTTCACATCTGACTTGACAGACCGCCTGCGTGCGCTTTACGCCCAGTAATTCCGATTAACGCTTGCACCCTCCGTATTACCGCGGCTGCTGGCACGGAGTTAGCCGGTGCTTCTTCTGCGGGTAACGTCAATCGACAGGGCTATTAACCCTGTCGCCTTCCTCCCCGCTGAAAGTACTTTACAACCCGAAGGCCTTCTTCATACACGCGGCATGGCTGCATCAGGCTTGCGCCCATTGTGCAATATTCCCCACTGCTGCCTCCCGTAGGAGTCTGGACCGTGTCTCAGTTCCAGTGTGGCTGGTCATCCTCTCAGACCAGCTAGGGATCGTCGCCTAGGTGAGCCATTACCCCACCTACTAGCTAATCCCATCTGGGCACATCCGATGGTGTGAGGCCCGAAGGTCCCCCACTTTGGTCCGAAGACGTTATGCGGTATTAGCTACCGTTTCCAGTAGTTATCCCCCTCCATCAGGCAGTTTCCCAGACATTACTCACCCGTCCGCCACTCGTCACCCGAGAGCAAGCTCTCTGTGCTACCGTTCGACTTGCATGTGTTAGGCCTGCCGCCAGCGTTCAATCTGAGCCATGATCAAACTCTTCAATTAAAAGTTCGATTTGCTGAAACAAGTTCAGCGGTGCTCAAGTGTAAAACGTCATAATGAATTTCATTATGTGTTCACTCTTAAGGCTTGATATTTTTTGCGCCTTGCGGCGCTGATATCAATCCTGCGAGTGCCCACACAGATTGTCTGATAAATTGTTAAAGAGCGTTGCGGTAAGGGCCTTGGCGCCTTACTGCGAGGTGGCGTATATTACGCTTCCCTCCTTCAGAGTCAACTTCTTTTTGGGAAGTTTTTCTCCGGCGATTCAGCTTCCTGAACCTCTGACCCGGTGACCGTGAAGTCGTTGCTCCGTGTCAGTGGAGGCGCAGTATAGGGAATTTCTGGAGACTGACAAGGGCTAAATGCAAAAAAACATTCAACCGCTCAATTTTCAACCCAAAACGCCAAATCAGCCCCTTTTACGACCACTTATTAAACAAAAATGGGCCCGAAGGCCCATTTTTGTTTTTACCACGATTACTGCTGAGCCACGATGGCATCGTCTTTTACATCCATTTCGATCGTTTTACCCGGAATCAGTGCACCAGAAAGTATCTGCTGCGCCAGCGGGTTCTCGATCTGCTGCTGGATAGCACGCTTCAACGGACGAGCACCATAAACCGGGTCATAGCCATTTTCAGCAAGCTTATGCAACGCAGCATCGGAAATGTGTAAGTCATATCCGCGATCGGCCAGGCGATCGTAAAGACGCTGCAACTGAATCTTGGCTATAGAAGCAATATGCTGCTCACCCAATGGATGGAAGACCACCAGCTCATCTATACGGTTAATGAACTCCGGACGGAAGTGCTGACCGACTACCGTCATCACCACGTCTTTCATTTCCGGATAGCTCAGCGCGCCAAACCGTTCCTGAATCAGATCGGAGCCCAGGTTAGAGGTCATGATCACCACCGTGTTACGGAAGTCGACCGTTCTACCCTGACCATCCGTCAAACGTCCATCATCCAGAACCTGCAGTAAGATGTTGAAGACATCCGGGTGCGCTTTCTCCACCTCATCCAACAGGATCACCGAATACGGCCGGCGACGGACGGCTTCAGTCAGGTAACCGCCCTCTTCATATCCGACATAACCTGGAGGTGCACCCACCAAACGGGATACTGAATGCTTCTCCATAAACTCTGACATATCGAGACGCACCATCGCATCGTCACTGTCGAACATAAAGTTAGCCAGCGCTTTGCACAGCTCGGTCTTACCCACACCTGTCGGGCCAAGGAACAGGAATGAACCAATTGGACGATTAGGATCCGCCAGACCCGCACGACTACGGCGAATCGCATTCGACACGGCTTCGACCGCTTCATTCTGTCCAATCACGCGCTGATGCAGATCCTGCTCCATACGCAGTAACTTATCGCGCTCCCCTTCCATCATCCTGTCGACAGGGATCCCGGTCCAGCGAGCCAGCACGTCAGCAATTTCAACTTCGGTCACCCGGTTACGCAGCAAACGCATGGTTTTGCCTTCAGACTGCGTAGCCAGAGCCAGCTGTTTTTCGAGCTCAGGGATTTTCCCGTACTGCAGTTCAGACATCTGAGCCAGATCGCCAAGACGACGCGCCTGTTCCATTGCCAGCTTCGCCTGTTCCAGCTCAGCTTTAATTGTCTGGGTGCCGGAAAGAGAGGCTTTCTCCGATTTCCACTCTTCTTCAAGCTCAGAGTAATCACGCTCTTTCTGGTTCAGCTCATCTTCCAGCATAGATAGACGTTTGATGCTGGCATCGTCAGTCTCTTTCTTCAGAGCCTGCTGCTCAAGCTTCAGCTGGATGATGCGGCGTTCCAGGCGATCCAGAGATTCCGGTTTTGAATCAATCTGCATACGAATGCTGGAACCGGCTTCATCAATCAGGTCGATGGCTTTATCCGGCAGCTGACGGTCGGCAATATAGCGATGCGATAAGGTTGCCGCAGCCACGATAGCCGGATCGGTGATCTGCACATGGTGGTGCAGCTCATAACGCTCTTTCAGACCACGCAGGATCGCGATGGTATCTTCCACGGTTGGCTCAGCCACATACACTTTCTGGAAACGACGCTCCAGAGCCGCATCTTTCTCAATATACTGACGATACTCATCGAGAGTGGTCGCGCCCACGCAGTGAAGCTCACCGCGAGCCAGTGCAGGTTTGAGCATGTTACCGGCATCCATCGCGCCGTCAGCTTTACCTGCGCCAACCATAGTATGCAGCTCATCAATAAACAGAATGACATTGCCTTCCTGTTTAGAGAGATCGTTCAGTACGGCTTTCAGACGCTCTTCGAACTCACCGCGGTATTTCGCGCCGGCCACCAGCGCACCCATATCAAGAGAAAGCACCCGGCGCCCTTTCAGCCCCTCCGGCACTTCTCCATTAATGATTCGCTGGGCAAGCCCTTCGACGATAGCGGTTTTACCTACACCAGGCTCACCGATCAAAACCGGGTTGTTTTTGGTACGGCGCTGCAGAACCTGAATGGTGCGACGAATTTCTTCATCACGACCAATCACCGGGTCCAGTTTGCCGGACTCAGCACGTTCGGTCAGGTCGATGGTGTATTTTTTCAGTGCCTGGCGCTGATCTTCAGCCCCTTGATCGTTCACGTTTTCGCCTCCACGCATTTGGTCAATTGCCTTGCTCAGTTTGTCAGTGGTCACACCGGCAGATTTCAGAAGATCGGCCAGCGAACCGCGCGACTCAAGAGCAGCCAGAACAAACAGTTCGGATGAAATGAAATTATCAGCACGTTTTTGAGCCAGCTTGTCACAGAGATTCAGAACACGAACCAGGTCCGCAGAAGGCTGAACATCGCCATCCGTTCCTTCCACCTGCGGCAAACGGCCGATAGCCTGTTCAACACTGCTGCGCAAAGCCGAGGTATCAACACCGGCGGTGGTCAGTAAAGGACGTACGGATCCGCCTTCCTGAGTCAGTAATGCACTCATTAAGTGGAGAGGTTCGATAAATTGATTGTCGCGACCCAGGGCTAAAGACTGGGCATCGGCGAGAGCAAGCTGGAATTTGTTAGTAAGACGATCCAGACGCATAATTCCCCCATTCAGGTCAAATTGCTACTGGAGATTAAATGAGGTCATCCCTCAAATTTTCAAGTTTAATGACCTAAATATTTTGGTGAAAAATACATCATTCTGGACCGTCTTATGGCGCTAGGTTATATCAGCCAGATCAAACTTGCCAGACGGCCGGTGACGCCATCGCGTCGGAAGGAGAAGAATTCAGTGGATTTTGAGACGGTGCAAAGGCCGCCACCCGAGATGTGGCGCACTCCGCTGTGGACTAAGCGCTCTCTGGCAAGTTGCCAAATATCCGCATAATATTTTTCACCAACAGGCCTGAAAGCCCTGTCACTGTGCATTTTTTGCGCTAAAAATGCGTCCCGAACCTCGGGACCCACTTCAAAAGCATCTGGCCCGATCGCCGGCCCCAGCCAGGCATGTATCTCTTGCGGCGGCGCATTAAATACTGCCAGCGTCGATTCCAGTACGCCCAGGCAAAGACCTCGCCAGCCAGCATGTGCCGCCGCCACTTCCTTGCCATCTGAAGAACAAAAAAGCACCGGCAAACAGTCGGCAGTCATCACGGCGCAAGGTATTCCGCGCTGACGTGTATAAGCGGCATCCGCCTTTAAGCTGTCAGGTCGACTGGCCGTCAGGTGAAGCACCTCAGCACCATGAACTTGTTCAAGCCAGACTGGCATTGCAGGCAGCTCGCCCAGCTCAACCAGACGCTGACGATTAGCCTGCACATGCAGAGGATTATCCCCCACATGTGCGCCAAGATTCAGTGAGTCCCACGGCAAGCGGCTTACGCCGCCCACTCGGGTTGAGCTGCATGCCCGCACAGTGGCAGGCAGCGCCCAGTCAGGCATGATCAGGCTCATTACCAGTCCATCTGATCCTTGAATTCAGCGGTATCCGCTTTCATCTCAGCGATCAGGTCAACCATATCCTGAGGCAACGGCGCATGCCATTCCATTTCAATGCCGCTAATCGGATGGTACAGGCGAAGCATGGTGGCATGCAGAGCCTGACGATCGAACTTACGCAACATCGCAATAAATGACTCCGACGCGCCCTTCGGCGGACGCGGACGGCCACCGTATAACTGATCGCCCACCAGCGGATGGTTAATGTGCGCCATATGGACACGGATCTGGTGAGTACGGCCGGTTTCCAGACGCAGACGCAGGCGCGTATGCACACGGAAATGTTCCATGATGCGGTAATGCGTAGTGGCAGGCTTACCCGTTGGGTGGACCGCCATATGCGTACGCTTGGTAGAGTGACGGCTGATTGGCTCGTCAACCGTACCGCCCGCCGTCATTCTGCCGATTGCCACAGCCTCATACTCACGGGTGATTTCTCTTAACTGCAGAAATTCCACCAAATGCGTTTGAGCTGGAACGGTCTTCGCCACCACCATCAAACCGGTGGTGTCTTTATCGAGGCGATGAACGATCCCCGCACGCGGCACATCAGCGATGGCCGGGAAGTGATGCAGCAATGCATTCAGTACGGTGCCATCGGGATTACCGGCACCTGGATGGACAACCAGACCGCGTGGTTTGTTGATGACCAGAATGTCTTCATCTTCATATACGATGTCTAAAGGAATGTCCTGCGCTTCCCAGCGTGCTTCTTCTTCAATTTCGGCATCAATAGCGATTTGTTCGCTACCAAGCACTTTTTCCTTCGGTTTGTCGATGATTACGCCATTGACGGTGACGCGACGGTCGAGAATCCACTCTTTTATGCGAGATCGAGAATAATCAGGGAACAATTCGGCCAAAGCCTGATCTAAGCGTTGTCCGAGTTGTGATTCGGATACCGTTGCGTTGAGTTTTACTTGTTGTGCCATAAACAGCTTCTTCGTTAACGTTGGGTTTTCACGGCGATGCCGTTTAATATAATGTGCTATTGTACCTGGTCACTATCGGGAGCTACATGGACAGCTTCCTGAATAACACTCTGAGGATAATCAAATCGTCATGACGCGTATGAAATATCTGGTGGCTGCAGCCACGTTGAGCCTGGCATTGGCGGGTTGTTCCGGTTCGAAGGAAACGGTGCCTGACAATCCGCCCGCTGAAATCTATGCCACAGCCCAGCAAAAACTGCAGGACGGTAACTTTAAAGGAGCAATAACGCAACTGGAAGCGCTTGATAACCGCTACCCGTTCGGCCCTTACTCCCAGCAAGTTCAGCTAGACTTGATCTACGCTTACTATAAAAATGCCGATTTGCCGCTGGCGCAGGCCGCAATTGACCGCTTCATGCGTCTGAATCCAACCCACCCGAATATTGATTACGTGATTTATATGCGTGGTCTGACGGATATGGCGCTGGACGACAGCGCACTGCAGGGCTTTTTCGGCATCGACCGCTCTGACCGCGATCCGACGCATGCGCGTGACGCTTTCCATGATTTCTCTCAGCTGCTGCGCGGTTACCCGAACAGTCAATATGCAACAGATGCAAGAAAGCGTCTGGTGTATCTGAAAGATCGTCTGGCGAAATATGAATTATCCGTTGCTCAATTCTACACTAAGCGCGAGGCTTATGTCGCAGTAGTTAACCGTGTTGAGCAAATGATGAAAGATTATCCGGACACTCAGGCTACGCGCACGGCACTGCCACTGATGGAAAATGCATACCGTCAGCTGCAGTTAAATGCTGAAGCGGACAAAGTCGCTAAGTTGATTGCAGCAAATCAGGCTTAAGCGTTGAAATGAAAAATGGCAGCCAGTGGCTGCCATTTTTTTGCTCAGAATTCCTGCTATTTGGCCAGTTCTCTTCTGAGTTATCCAGTCAATAATGCCCGCTAAAATGCGCCCCGACAACCCCCCTTTCCGCATTTCTCCTCCCATCTCACAGATTTTTCCACATTGACAAAAAGTGACAAAAAAACGTGATGTGAATCACGCATAAACCTCTTTTTCGAGGTATGCTGGACCTACATTCGACGGAAATGACAGAGAGGTAAGCACTATGGTTCTGAACATTACCAGCAAGCACATGGAAATCACTCCGGCTATCCGCCAACATGTCGAAGACCGTCTCGCCAAGCTCGAAAAATGGCAAACTGACCTGATAAAACCCCATATCGTTCTTTCAAAGGAGCCGAAGGAATTTGTCGCTGATGCCACCATCAATACGCCAAATGGCCCGCTGGTCGCCAGCGCGAAGCATGATGATATGTATACGGCTATCAATGATCTGATCGGAAAACTGGAACGCCAGCTGAACAAGGTTCAGCATAAAGGTGAAGCGCGTCGCGCCAATGCCAGTGTCAAAGACCTGAGCATCATCGATCAGGAATACCTGAGCATCATCGATCAGGAATAGACGTCAAAAGGAAGATAACGCGCCCCAGGGCGCGTTTTTTATTGACAGAAATAAAATGCAGCGGTTACTTTAAACGCTCTTCTGTTCTGGATACCACAATGCACAAACGACCGTTCTTCTTCGCATTCTTTTTTACCTTCTTTACCTTCCCCTGATTGGGAGGCAATTCGTCGTGTAAGAATGAATGCGAAGACGAACTACAAAGCCTCCCCCGCGGGAGGCTTTTTTTTTATGAACATCTGACAGGTAGCCTTATGACCCCTGAGAATCCCCTGCTCGGCCTGCGCGATAAAATCAGCGCGCTGGATGAACAACTGCTGAACATGCTTGCCCAACGCCGGGCGCTGGCGATTGAGGTTGCAACGGCGAAGATGGCAACACATCGTCCAATCCGCGACATCGACCGCGAGCGAGACCTGCTTGAGCATCTGATTACCCTTGGCAAAGGCCACAAGCTGGACGCGCATTACATCACGCGTCTGTTTCAGCTGATCATTGAAGACTCGGTGTTGACGCAGCAAGCCCTACTGCAAAAGCACCTCAATAAAACAACGGCTCAATCCGCACGGGTTGCCTTCCTCGGCCCGAAAGGTTCTTACTCCCATCTGGCCGCACGCAACTACGCCGCCCGCCATTTCGAGACGTTTATCGAAAGCGGCTGTCTGAAATTCCAGGACATCTTTAATCAGGTTGAAACCGGCCAGGCAGACTATGCGGTGTTGCCGATTGAAAATACCAGCTCCGGCTCGATCAACGATGTCTATGACCTGCTACAGCTGACCAGCCTTTCAATTGTTGGCGAGATGACCATTCCCATCGATCACTGCGTGCTGGTCAACGGCAGCACCGATCTGCAACAAATCGAGACGGTTTACAGTCATCCTCAGCCTTTCCAGCAGTGTAGCCAGTTCATTAATCGCTATCCGCACTGGAAGATTGAGTACACCGAAAGCACTGCTGCCGCAATGGAAAAAGTCGCCGCCATGAACTCGCCAAAAGTTGCCGCCATTGGCAGCGAAGCAGGCGGAGATCTTTATGGGCTGCAGGTACTGGAACGTAACCTGGCGAATCAGAAGCAAAATATCACCCGCTTCATTATCCTCGCCCGCAAACCGGTAGAGGTGACGCCGCAGGTTCCCGCTAAAACCACGCTGATTATGGCAACCGGCCAGCAAGCGGGTGCGCTGGTAGAAGCCCTGCTGGTTCTGCGTCAGCACAACCTGGTGATGAGCAAGCTGGAATCCCGTCCCATCAACGGCAATCCATGGGAAGAGATGTTTTATATCGATTTCCAGGGCAACCTGCGTTCCGATGAGGTTCAGCAGGCATTGAAAGAGCTGACGCCGATTACCCGTTCCCTGAAAGTGCTGGGTTGCTACCCGAGCGAAAACGTTATCCCGGTTGAACCTGAATAAGCTTTAACGCCTTCCAGGCATCGGCCATCTCAACCCGGCCGATGCCTCCTCGACTTGTTTGCGCAGAATCATTGTCTCCTTTCGACCTGACGCTATATTATGCTTTATATAACGTTACTCAGGGAATCACCATGTTGCGCGCCTTCAAGACTGCTGCTTTTACCACCCTACTCGCCCTTGCTCCTTTTTGCTCCCAGGCTGCCCGTCAGGTCACCGATCAGTTAGGCCGGCAGGTCACCATCCCGGATCGTGTCGATCGCGTGGTGGTTCTGCAGCATCAGACGCTGAATCTGTTAGTCCAGCTCGACGCGACCAATACCATGGTTGGCATTCTGGGTAACTGGAAACAACAGTTAGGAGACGGCTATCAGCGTCTGGTCCCGCAGCTGGCCACCATTCCTGCGCTGGGCGATCTGACGCATGTTGACGTGGAGAAATTGGTCGCGCTGCATCCGCAGGTAGTTTTTGTCACCAACTACGCCCCAAAAGAGATGATCGACCAGATCCAAAACCTTGGCATTGCGGTGATTGCGATTTCACTGCGTAGCGGTGATGAGAAACAGCAAGGTGAACTGAACCCTCAGTTACAAAACGAAGATCAGGCTTATAACCAGGGACTGAAGGACGGGATCAGATTGATCGGTGAGGTGGTAAACCATCAGCCACAGGCCGAAGCGCTGATTAAAGCGACCTTTGACGAGCGCCAGCAAACGGCGGATCGACTGAAAGACATTCCTGCCGAACGGCGGATCCGCGCTTATATGGCCAATCCTGACCTGACGACTTATGGTTCCGGAAAATACACCGGGTTGATGATGGCACATGCCGGTGCGTTGAACGTCGCGGCAGCCACGGTCAAAGGCTTCAAGCAGGTCTCGATGGAGCAAATCATCGCCTGGAACCCGCAGGTGATCTTTGTTCAGGACCGTTACCCAAAAGTGATCGATGAGATCAATCAGCAGCCAGCCTGGCAAGCCGTGGATGCGGTAAAAAATCACCGCGTTTATCTGATGCCTGAGTATGCAAAAGCCTGGGGTTACCCAATGCCAGAAGCGCTGGCACTGGGCGAGCTGTGGATGGCGAAGAAGCTGTATCCGGAAAAATTCAGCGACATCGATATGCAGAAAAGAGCCGACAGCTGGTATCAACGTTTCTACCGTACTCACTACGTTGGCGGTAATTGATGTGCAGCATAACGGTCTTAGCGGCCGGCAGCCTGCGGGTGGTCTGGCCCAGATTAATGACGGCATTCGAACGGGAAAGTGGCATCAGCGTGACAACTGAGTTTGGTCCTGCTGGCCTGCTGTTGCAACGCATCGAACAGGGCGAAGCCTGCGATCTGTTTGCGTCAGCCAACTCAGCCCATCCGCAGACTTTGCTTGATAAAGGACAGGCAATCCATACCGCCCTGTTTACCCACAATCAACTCTGTCTGAGCGTTACCGCTACGCTGGCTGCGCAAGGTCGTGACTGGTTAGATCTGTTGCGAGATCCGAACCTGCGCCTGGCAACGTCCACGCCATTGAACGATCCGTCAGGTGATTATACCTGGCAGCTTTTTGATCGTATTGAAGCGACGCATCCCGGAGAAGGCACGGCGTTAAAGCAGCGAGCGATGCCGCTGGTTGGTGGCCCGCAATGCACAGCCATCCCGGCCGGAGAACTGGCTGCGAGCTGGTTACTGAATACCAAACAGGCTGAGATGTTTATTGGCTATCAGAGCTACGCGCCATTGCTGAAAGAGAAGGGAAACATCGTGACGCTATCCATTCCCGCGCCCTGGCAAATCGCGGCTGATTATGCTTTTGCCGTGTGTCAGGAGCGTGCGCAACCAATGGCAGCATTTTTACTGTCAGTCAGGGCTCAGCAGATATTTAAGGATGCGGGTTTTTGCAGTAAATAGAAAAAGGCCGTTTCCGGCCTTTTAACTAGCAGATTACGGTCGGCTGTCATTCGCCTGGCGTAGCAGCGTACGGCTTTCCAGCATAAAGCGTTGGGCATAATCGCCGAACCAGTGCTCCACTTTACGGAAGCTGGTAATAAACGCCTGCTTATCGCCCTGTTCCAGCAGCTTGATAGCTTCACCGAATCGCTGGTAGTAACGTTTAATCAGCGCCAGATTGTTCTCGGACGACATAATGATGTCCGCATACAACTGTGGGTCCTGAGCAAACAGCCTGCCCACCATCGCCAACTCGAGTCGGTAGATTGGCGAGGAGAGCGCCAGCAGCTGTTCAAGCTGCACATTCTCTTCGGCCAGATGTAAGCCATAAGCGAAGGTTGCAAAGTGACGCAGCGCCTGAATAAAGGCCATGTTCTGATCGTGTTCCACCGCGCTGATGCGGTGTAGACGCGCCCCCCACACCTGAATCTGTTCCAGCAGCCATTGATAGGCCTCTGGCTGACGGCCATCACACCAAACCACTAACTGCTTCGCCAGACTTCCACTGTCAGGACCAAACATCGGGTGCAGGCCTAAAACCGGGCCGCTGTGCGCCGCCAACATCGCCTGCAACGGACTGTTTTTTACCGATGCCAGATCGACCAGAATACAGTCGTCAGGCAATGGCGGCAGCCCGGCAATCACCTGCTCGGTCAGGTGGATCGGTACGCTGATGATCACCATTCCGGCATCAGACAGCATACTGTCAGCCTGTTCCCAGTCTTCTTTATCGAGGATCTTCACCTGATAGCCGGACAGCGTGAGCATCTTTTCAAACAGACGCCCCATCTGCCCTCTGCCACCGACAATCACCACCGGACGCAGATCGGGATTCAGCGTTTTAAAGCCTTTATCATTTTCGCTGGTGTAGGATTCACGCATCACCCGCCGGAGAATATCTTCGATCAGGTCAGGCGGGACATCGAGCAACTCAGCTTCTTTGCGGCGTGAAGCCAGCATTGAGGCTTCACGCTCTGGAACATAAATCGGTAATCCATAACGGCTCTTTACCTCGCCGACTTCAGCGACGAGGTGCAGACGTTTGGCCAGCAGATCGAGCAGCGCTTTATCAACTTCATCAATTTGATCGCGTAGCGCGGTCAGTTCAGCCACCATAATTAACCCTCTTGCGACAGACGCGCCGCCAGCACTCCGTTCAGGTCCTGATGAATTTCACGCAGCAACGTTTCCGTAGTTTCCCAGTTGATGCAGGCATCAGTAACGGAAACGCCGTAGCGCATATCACTGCGCGGTTGCTCGGAAGACTGGTTGCCTTCGTGAATATTGCTTTCCAGCATCAGGCCCATAATTGAACGGTTGCCGTCTTTGATCTGCGCTACCGCAGATTCAGCCACGCCGGACTGACGACGAAAATCTTTGTTAGAATTGCCATGGCTGCAATCTATCATCAAGGAAGGACGGAGTCCCGCCTGTCGCATCTCTTTTTCACACTGCGCGACATCTTCCGGGCCGTAGTTCGGGCTTTTGCCGCCACGCAGGATCACATGACCATCGGGATTGCCCTGGGTCTGCAACAGGCACACCTGGCCACTCTGATTGATGCCGACAAAACGGTGAGGCATTGATGCCGCACGCATGGCGTTGATCGCCGTGCCCAGGCTGCCGTCAGTGCCATTTTTAAAGCCAACCGGCATGGATAGGCCCGATGCCATTTCGCGGTGAGTCTGAGATTCTGTGGTACGCGCACCAATTGCTGACCAGCTGAACAGATCGCCAAGGTATTGCGGGCTGTTAGGATCCAGCGCTTCGGTCGCCAGCGGCAGGCCCATTTCAACCAGGTCCAACAACAGACGGCGAGCAATGTGCAGACCGGCTTCCATATCGAAAGAGTTATCCATGTACGGATCGTTGATTAAGCCTTTCCAGCCAACGGTCGTACGGGGTTTTTCAAAATAGACACGCATAACGATGTACAACTGATCCTTCAGTTGATCGGAGAGACCTTTCAGCTGACGAGCATATTCCAACGCGGCTTCAGTATCGTGAATTGAGCAAGGTCCACAAACCACCAATAAACGGTGATCTTTGCCGCTGGTGATATCGGCAATGGTCTGGCGGGAAGCGGTGATTTGCGCTTCCAGCGCTGCATTCAGCGGGAACTGTTTTTTTAACTCTTCTGGCGTGATCAGAATCTGTTCGCCAGCGATATGGACATTATTAAGCGCGTCTTTTTGCATGATGGTCATCCTGTTTCTCTCGATATGCGTAGGTCAGCCCTCTATGGGGTGATTGATAATGTATCATATGCGATACAAAACTCAATCCACAGATGTACACTTTTATTACCACAACCAACCACCCTTTGATTTTAATTTAATAAATCCATACAAATCAATCATATAAATAACCAAGTGCACCCCTAACCCACAAATCATATGTACACTTAAATTTACACTCATATATGAAATTCCCCCTACTCCATTCCTGCCATCCCGTCACTTCAGGTTTTTTGCGCGTCCATAAAGGGCCCGGGTAGACATAAGATTCGTTCGTGAATGTTGAAATGATAACCTATGATGAAGATAACTAAGGATTAATCCCGCTAAAGGAGAGCCTGCAATGAAAATCCAGCTTCGCCCCTACCGTGATGAAGATGCTCCCGCATTCTCTCAAGCCGTGAATGATTCAATGGATACGTTGAGTCCCTGGTTACTGTGGGCGCACTCAGGATTCACGGAAGCCGAAGCCCGCCAGTGGTTCGCCATCTCTCATCTGCTGCGAGATAAAGGGGATGCCAATGAACTGGGGCTGTTCGCAGAAGACGGGCGCTTGCTGGGTGGCGCAGGGTTGCGCTACTCCAGAGATCAGAAGAATCATTGTTCCATCGGCTACTGGGTGCGCAGCAGTGAACAGCGTCAGGGGATTGCCAGCTCCGCGGTGCAGTATCTGGTCGATCTCGCCTGGCAAAGTCCGGAAAGAGAGATTGTTGAGATCCTGGCTGTTGAAGAGAATCTTGCCAGCCGGGGTGTGGCGCTAAAGTGTGGCGCGGAGTTTATCGGCATTAAGTACGGTTTGATCGTGCTGGACAGCGGTCCGGTGAACACCGCCATCTACCATTTTCACCGGCAGCGGTGAGGCAAATTTCAGGCACAAAAAAAGGGGCCGCCTTTCGGCCAGCCCCTTGTTCGCTATTAACTTAAGAAGTTGCTTTAGCGCCCAAACGTTCTTTGATACGTGCAGACTTACCAGTGCGCTCACGCAGATAGTACAGTTTAGCCTGACGCACGGCGCCACGACGTTTCACAGCAATGCTGTCGATAACCGGTGAGTGAGTCTGGAATACACGCTCAACACCTTCGCCGTTAGAAATTTTACGAACAGTGAATGCAGAGTGCAGACCGCGGTTACGAATAGCGATAACCACGCCCTCGAATGCCTGCAGACGTTTCTTAGAACCTTCAACGACCCATACTTTCACTTCCACGGAATCACCCGGACGGAATGAAGGTACGTCCTGTTTCATCTGCTCTTGTTCAATTTGCTTAATAATGTTGCTCATAATTAAATCTCTTATCCTGGGTAAACTGATATTCAGGCGCGCGGCGATTGCCGTGCATGCCCATCATCGTTATGTTGCTTAGCGAAGCTCCTTTTGGAACTCCTTCAGCAACTTTGCTTGCTCTTCAGTCAGAGCCAGGTTTTCCAGAAGTTCAGGTCTTCTTAGCCAGGTACGGCCCAACGACTGCTTCAGGCGCCAACGGCGAATTTCAGCATGGTTGCCCGACAGCAGAACTGACGGAACCTCCATCCCTTCTAACACTTCAGGTCGGGTGTAGTGTGGGCAATCCAGCAAACCGTTAGAAAACGAATCTTCATCGGCTGACGCCTGCTTACCCAGTACGCCTGGAATAAACCGGGCAACTGAATCAATCAGCGTCATTGCGGGTAGCTCCCCACCACTGAGTACGTAATCGCCAATCGACCATTCTTCATCGATTTCGGTTTTGATTACGCGCTCATCAATCCCTTCATAACGCCCACATACCAGAATCAGTTTCTGGTTGGTCGCCAGCTCGCAAACCCCATCTTGATCGAGTTTGCGCCCCTGAGGTGAAAGATAAATCACCTTAGCGCCTTCTCCTGCCGCCGCTTTTGCTGCGTGGATGGCATCCCGTAAGGGTTGAACCATCATTAGCATCCCCGGTCCGCCGCCGAATGGACGTTCGTCCACGGTACGGTGCCGGTCATGAGCGAAGTCACGAGGACTCCAGCTCTGGATGCTGAGCAGGCCATTTTTTACTGCCCGGCCAGTTACTCCGTAATCGGTAATCGCGCTGAACATCTCAGGGAACAGACTGATAACGCCAATCCACAGTGATGAAGCAGGTGCCATACCGTCTTGTCCGGAGCTCAAAAACCAGGATCCCAATCTACTTCAATGGTGCCGGTAGTGAGATCGACATTCTTGATAACCTGTCCATCAAGGAACGGAATTAACCGCTCCTTCGCACCGAATGCATCCTTCAGGTTTGCCTGTACGACGAGAACGTCGTTCGAACCGGTTTCCATCAACTCAGTGACTTTACCCAGCTCGTAACCTTCAGTGGTGACTACCTGGCAACCTATAAGGTCTTTCCAGTAGTAATCGCCGCCGTCCAGTTCCGGCAACTGCTTTGAGTCCACGACAATTTCGCAATTCGTCAGCAGACCGGCAGTGTCACGATCGTCAATGCCTTTGACTTTGATGATCATGTCCTGATTGTGGCGCTTCCAGCCTTCCAGCTCGACAAGCTGCCATTGACCCGCACGTTGGATAAACCACGGCTGATAGTCAAAAATGCTTTCGGCATCTTCGGTGGAGGAAAACACTTTGAGCCAACCACGGATACCGTAGGCTGATCCCATCTTCCCCAGAATTAACGGGTTAGCTGGAGACCGCGCGGCGAGTTGCTTGCTCATGTTGACCACCGTGACAGATTAAGCTGCTTTCTTAGCTTCTTTGACCAGCGCACCAACGCGGTCAGAAACAGTAGCGCCCTGGCCAACCCAGTGCTCAATGCGGTCCAGATCCAGACGCAGTGCTTCAGCCTGACCAGATGCGATCGGGTTGAAGAAACCAACGCGCTCGATGAAGCGACCGTTGCGAGCATTACGGCTGTCAGTGACGACTACCTGATAGAACGGACGCTTTTTAGCGCCGTGACGTGCCAAACGAATTGTTACCATAACATCCTCTTGAGTTAATAAAACACACGGGCCCCATTGAGGGAACGGGGCCCGAATGCAATATAAAAAGCCCGAAAATTTTACTCATTTTGGCGCAAAAAGCAATCTAATTCGCCATCCTGTCTTTTCGGCTGATTTAGCGGCCCGGGAAGCCCGGCGGCATCATACCTTTCATGCCGCGCATCATCTTCGCCATACCGCCCTTTTTCATCTTCTTCATCATGCGCTGCATGTCGTCAAACTGCTTCAATAAGCGGTTAACGTCCTGCACCTGCATACCTGAACCGGTTGCAATGCGGCGCTTGCGGGAACCTTTAATGATCTCCGGCTTTTCGCGCTCTTTACGCGTCATGGAGTTAATCATCGATTCCATGCGCACCAGCACTTTATCGTCCATCTGCGACTTCACGTTATCAGGCAGTTGCCCCATGCCCGGCAGTTTACCCATCAGGCTGGCCATGCCACCCATGTTGCGCATCTGCTTGAGCTGATCGAGGAAGTCGTTCAGATCGAAGCCGTCACCCTTCTTGAGCTTGCTGGCCAGCTTTTCAGCCTGAGCACGGTCAACTTTGCTTTCGATATCTTCAATCAGCGACAGCACATCGCCCATTCCAAGGATACGGGAAGCAATACGTTCCGGGTAGAACGGCTCCAGAGCGTCGGTTTTTTCACCCACACCCATAAATTTAATCGGCTTGCCGGTGATTTGACGGATAGACAGGGCAGCACCGCCACGGGCATCACCGTCCACCTTGGTCAGGATCACACCGGTCAACGGCAGCGCTTCGTTAAACGCTTTTGCTGTATTGGCGGCATCCTGGCCGGTCATCGCATCGACTACAAACAGGGTTTCTACCGGGTTAATCGCGGCGTGAACCTGTTTGATTTCGTCCATCATCGCTTCGTCTACGTGCAAACGACCGGCGGTATCCACCAGCAGCACGTCGTAGAACTTCAGCTTAGCTTGCTGTAACGCATTCTTAACGATATCAACCGGCTTCTGGCTGAGATCGGATGGGCAGAAATCAACGCCAACCTGTTCCGCCAGGGTTTCCAACTGTTTAATCGCCGCAGGGCGATAAACGTCGGCTGAGACGACCAGCACTTTCTTTTTGTGCTTTTCGCGCAGGAATTTACCCAGCTTACCGACACTGGTGGTTTTACCCGCACCCTGCAGGCCAGCCATCAGCACCACGGCAGGAGGCTGCGCCGCCAGGTTGAGCGTATTATTTTCTGCGCCCATCGCCGCGACCAGTTCACTCTGAACGATCTTGACGAACTCCTGACCTGGGGTCAGGCTTTTATTTACATCCTGACCTACCGCCCGCTCTTTTACGCGGTTGATAAAGTCACGCACTACCGGCAGCGCAACGTCCGCCTCAAGTAACGCCATGCGAACTTCGCGCAGCGTGTCCTTAATGTTGTCTTCGGTCAGCCGTCCACGGCCACTGATATTGCGCAGGGATTGCGACAATCTGTCGGTTAAATTATCAAACATCGTCTCTCGCTCAACGTAATGAGAGGTCGCCAGGCGACACAATGGGACGGATTATAACATGAAGCCGCTGCGATCTCAGCCATCTGCGTTGAGATCGTTTGGAGCCAGCAGCCGCTGACGCTATACTGATTTTTTTCTCATCTGGCTGGTACCTGACAACACCTATGTCCGTTTTTGCGATCCTGGCGCTACTCGCCTACTCCTTCAGCCTTGCTTTGATTATTCCCAGCCTGCTGCGCAAGCAAAGTGGATGGCGTCGCCTGGCGGTAATCTCAGCTGTAATCGCGCTGATTTGCCACGCTGTCGCGCTCGAACAGCGTATTTTTGCCATCGACGGCGGCCAGAATCTTAGCCTGCTGAATATTGGCTCACTGGTCAGCCTGCTGATTTGCGCGATCATGACCATCGTCGCCTCACGCAATCGCGGCTGGATGCTGCTGCCGATTGTGTACAGCTTTGCGTTGATCAATCTGGCCTTTGCCACGTTTGTGCCCAACGCCTTTATCACCCACCTCGAAACCACACCGGGGATGATGGTGCATATCGGTCTTGCACTGTTTGCATATGCTACGCTGATCATTGCCGCACTCTATGCCTTACAACTGGCGTGGATCGACTATCTGCTGAAAAACAAGAAGCTGGCCTTTAACAGCGATATCCCGCCGTTGATGACCATTGAGCGCAAGATGTTCCACATCACTCAGGTTGGCGTGGTGCTTCTGACGCTGGTGCTTTGCACCGGCTTGTTTTACATGCACGATCTTTTCAGTCGCGAGAATGTCGATAAAGCTGTGCTGTCGATTCTTGCCTGGTTCGTCTATATCGTTTTGCTTTGGGGTCATTATCACGAAGGCTGGCGCGGTCGCCGCGTAGCCTGGTTCAACTGCGGCGGGGCTTTTCTGCTGACCATGGCGTACTTCGGTAGCCGGATGTTGCAGCACTTCCTGACCTCATGACCCTTCACTACAAGGAATTCCTTCGTTGGAACATGTTTCAACCACCACGTTAATTATCACTCTGGTCATCATGATTTTTGTCTCGGCCTACTTCTCCGGCTCCGAGACGGGGATGATGACCCTTAATCGCTATAAGCTTCGCCATCTGGCTAAAAACGGTAACCGTGCCGCTCGTCGTGTTGAAAAACTGCTGCGTCGTCCTGACCGCCTGATCAGCCTGGTGCTGATTGGCAATAACCTGGTGAATATTCTGGCTTCCGCGCTGGCCACCATCGTCGGTATGCGGCTATATGGCGATGCGGGTGTGGCCATCGCCACCGGGATCCTGACGTTTGCGGTACTGGTGTTCTCAGAAGTTCTGCCAAAAACCATTGCTGCGCTCTATCCCGAAAAAGTCGCTTTCCCCAGCAGCTTCCTGCTCGGCCCGTTACAGATCGTGATGATGCCGCTGGTGTGGTTGCTGAACACCATTACGCGTCTGCTGATGAGTATGGTGGGCATCAGAAGCGATGGGGCTATCAGCGGCGCATTAAGCAAAGACGAGCTGCGTACCATCGTGCATGAGTCGCGCTCACTGATGTCCCGTCGCAATCAGGATATGCTGCTGTCAGTGCTGGATCTGGAAAAAGTGAACGTCGATGACATCATGGTGCCCCGCAATGAGATTGCCGGCATTAATATCAACGATGACTGGAAATCGATTGTTCGCCAGCTGACCCACTCTCCTCATGGCCGCATCGTGCTGTACCGTGACTCACTTGATGACACCATCAGCATGCTGCGTGTGCGCGAAGCCTATCGGCTGATGACCGAGAAGAAAGAGTTCACCAAGGAAGTCATGCTGCGTGCTGCGGACGAAATTTATTACGTACCTGAAGGCACACCGCTGAACGTGCAGCTGGTTAAATTCCAACGAAACAAGAAGAAGGTTGGCCTGGTGGTGGATGAGTATGGCGATATCAAAGGACTGGTGACCATCGAAGACATTCTTGAAGAGATTGTCGGCGACTTCACCACCTCGATGTCCCCTACTCTGGCGGAAGAAGTGGTACCGCAGAATGACGGCTCAGTGCTGGTTGAAGGCAGTGCCAATATCCGTGAACTGAACAAAGCCTTTAACTGGACGTTGCCAGAAGATGAAGCCCGTACGGTGAACGGCATGATCCTTGAAGAGATACAGGATATTCCGTTACCTAATACCCGGGTGAAAGTGGGCAACTATGCGATTGATATTCTTGATGTTCAGGAGAATATGATTAAGCAGGTACGCATCATACCGAAGAAATCGTTGAAAGAGTCAGTCGGATCGTAAAAGGCGGGCGGTAAAAAAGGGCGGGAAATTTTCCGCCCTGTTCATAAGGTAAAACGTTGGGGCAAGCTCATTTGCCCCGGACAAACTAGATGTGCAGTTCCTGCAGTTTGTCTTTCGGCAGCGCCAGTTCGTCGTTATGGTTCACGCGAATGTCGTTGTCGATAATGTGACGTGCAATATCCTGCGCTTCATCTAAAGAGTGCATCTCAAACGTGCCGCACTGATATTCGTTCAGTTCAGGGATTTTGCGCTGGTCGGTGACTTTCAGCACGTCCTGCATAGCCCCTTTCCAGGCTTTAGCCACACGCTGCTCATCAGGTGTACCTATCAGGCTCATGTAGAAGCCGGTACGGCAACCCATTGGGGAGATATCAATGATCTCCACGCCATCACCGTTCAGGTGGTTACGCATGAAGCCAGCAAACAGGTGCTCCAGCGTGTGGATCCCTCGCTCAGGCATCACTTCTTTGTTTGGCTTGCAGAAACGCAGGTCGAAAACGGTAATGGTATCGCCATGAGGAGTGTTCATGGTCTTAGCTACACGAACCGCAGGTGCCGCCATAATCGTATGATCGACAGTAAAGCTATCCAGCAATGGCATATTGTTACCTCAACTAATGAATTTATTTTCGAATCAGTGAAACTTTCTCTGTCGTGCCCGGTCTGAATATATGAAAGACGCGCAATTTTGTTATCATCATCCCTGACAACAGAGATGTTATTTTGGCCACAGCAATGTGGCCATTTTCTTTTCTTAACTGCGACTCTTTAAGAAGTCTTCAAAGTTAAGCGTATCACTTTCTTCGATTTCCTGCTGACTCGCATTTGAGCGAACAGCTTCCTGCTCAAAATCAGACTCAGTCAAAATTTCCAGCGACTCTTCAGCCAGCTGATGGCGATACTGTTCCGCCAGGGCCAGCCCCGTGCCGTCAATGCCGTTATCTTTCAGGGCATTCAGGAATCGTGCTGAATAGGTCAAATCCGGATCGTCGAAAGAAGCAACCAGACGATCACACACTTCCTGATACAAATGATTTCCCTGCTGGCTATCCAGCGTTTCAGCCACGCGACGCAGATCTTTGAACAGCGTTTTGCCTACTTCTGCCAGCGGATGCTGCGCTTCACCACACCCCATGCCCAACATTAAGCCAGGCTTACGCCCTTCAAGGATCACGCGGTTCCAGTTGGTCCGGGTGCACAGCAGCTCGTCACTGCTCATCTCCGGCGCATCGGCCAGCGTACACCAAATCAGGAACAGATCCAGGAAGCGGACCTGATTCTCATCGACGCCAATGGCTGAGAACGGGTTGATATCCAGTGAACGGACTTCGATATACTCAATCCCACCACGCAGCAGCGCGTCAGACGGGTTCTCGCCGGAACGCGTGACACGTTTAGGACGGATTGGCGCATAAAGCTCGTTTTCAATCTGCAGCACGTTGGTGTTCAGCTGCAACCAGTTACCCTGCTCGTCCTTAATGCCCATCTCGCCATACTCTTTCGACGGCGTTTTGATCGCCGCTTTCAGAGCCTTCACATAATCGGGCAGATTATTGAAGGTGATGCCCAGACCGTTCTGAGATTTGTTGGTATAACCGAGGTCGCTCAGACGTAATGAGGTGGCATAAGGCAGATACAGCATGCCCTTTTCCGTTTTCTCGAACGGCAACTTAGTCTCTTTTCCCTGCAGGAATGAAGAGCAGATCGCCGGAGATGCGCCGAACAGATAAGGAATGACCCAGCCAAAACGGTAGTAGTTACGGATCAGGCGCAGATAGCCTTCGGAGATCGCATCCTGCCCGCTCTTCTCATCCTTACCTTCTCCCCATGCCTGCCAGAAAGAGAGCGGCAGCGAGAAGTTGTAATGGACGCCGGAAATAACCTGCATCAGCGAACCGTAGCGGTTTTTTAAGCCTTCACGGTAGAGCGTTTTCATCTTACCGATGTTGGAGCTGCCGTACTGAGCCAGTTCGATATTCTGACTGTCTTCAATCAGGCACGGCATGCTCATTGGCCACATACGCTCTTCGCCTAAATCGCGGGAGGTATGACGGTGGATATCCCGTAAAAAGGCCAACAGTTTGTCGATATCGCCTTCTACCGGCGTAATGAATTCGAGCAGCGTTTCCGCAAAATCCGTGGTAATCCACTTGTGCGTTAACGCCGAGCCAAGAGATTTTGGGTGGCCGGTGGTCGCCAGATGACCATCTGGTCTGACGCGCAGCGTTTCGCGTTCAATACCGCGACCAATACCTTTTAATGCGTCAGGATGAGCTTCCAGCCAGGAAAGCGCCTGTGATACGTCCGGGATCAAATTGACCTCCCGCTCGGAGAAAAACTTATTATTGTTAAGCATAATGTTAACCGTAGCGCCGATTATTCGCGAATCAATGCCACCAATCCATGCCCTGTAGTGTTGCGTACGCCAACGCTATGTAACGCAAGGTCTTACCCACGGCGAGAAAAAACACCATCGGCAGCCAGGCAAAACGTAGCCAGCCAGCGAGAACGCATAGCAGGTCGCCAATCACTGGCAACCAACTCAATAGCAGCGCAGCAGGCCCCAAACGGTGCAGCCACGCCGTTGCTGTGTTATGCCATCGCCCCTGCTGTTTTAACGGCAGCCAGCGACCAATGATAATATTTGTCAGACCGCCTAGCGTGTTACCAAGTGCTGCGGTTGCAACAATGCCACTCACTGAAACCTTTCCTGCTATCAGCAGGCCCGCCAGTAATACTTCTGAACTGCCGGGGAGTAAGGTTGCACTGAGAAAGCTGCTGGCGAACATCGACCCGTAAGCGAGCCAGTCACTCACAGCAAACGTACATCGACGAAGTCCATTCCTGCGGCCTGAGCTGCCTGAATGCCGAAATCTGCGTCTTCAAACACCACGCAACGTGATGGAACCACCTTCATCAACTCTGCGCAGCGCACAAAGGTTTCTGGCTCGGGTTTGTGGCGGGTGACATCGTCGGCCCCCACAATCACATCGAAGTACTCGCGTAGCCCCAGATGCTGCAGCAAGGCTTCTGCCATCGCATGTTCGCTACCGGTGCCAACCGCCATAGGACGACGTCCTTTGTAGGCTTTCACCACCTCAATCAGCGGCAGTGGACGCACGGTATCAAAGAGCATCTCTTTTAGCGCCACGGTTTTTTCTTCCGCCAGCTTAAAAGGGTCCAGCGTACTTTGATGACTGGCGATGATCGCTTCAGCAATTCGCCAGGTCGGCGAGCCATTCAGACCAATCACCGAGCGTTCGTCAAAGTGCAGTCCATGGCGGGCCAGAACGTCATGCCAGGCCTTACGATGCGTTGGCTCCGTGTCCAAAATGGTGCCATCCATATCAAAGATCAACCCTGCATAACTGTCGTACATTCTGCTCTCTCCATCCATGATCAAGTGAACAATTACTTTAGCGTAAAGCGGTGCACTTGTCGCTGTTGGCATGGATCCGCAAATGCCTTGATTTACATAGGGATTTTCATTATCAGAATTTGGCGTGAGAATAAGCTCAGAGGGTTCTAAACAGGAGTAGACATATTTTTTACACGGTAATCAAGGGGTTAATATTTTGAGGGTGGTAAATTGTTGTGAAGAGGAGATGTTGTGTGGAACGGTAATCCTCCTTTGTGCTGGCTTCAGCTACACGCTAATTTGCCAGAACAGCGGTGCTGCCAGAATTGCAGAATATGGTGCATCCAGGAGGATTCGAACCTCCGACCGCTCGGTTCGTAGCCGAGTACTCTATCCAGCTGAGCTATGGATGCATTGGGAAATGCGTTAATGCTGAGGGGTAATGCGATGATACCGTCGAGTGCGCTGGCTGAATTGTTGAGAGAGACAAATCAGTCGACTACAAGGACCGTAAAATCTTCATTCTGGTGCTGCCAGAATTGCAGAATATGGTGCATCCAGGAGGATTATTCGGCTTCGCCTCACCCTTACGGGCCGTTGCTGAAGCAACGTTATCATCCTTTGTGCTGGCTTCAGCTACACGCTAATTTGCCAGAACAGCGGTGCTACCAGAATTGCAGAATATGGTGCATCCAGGAGGATTCGAACCTCCGACCGCTCGGTTCGTAGCCGAGTACTCTATCCAGCTGAGCTATGGATGCATCGGAAAAACTAAGGGGAGATAACGCGACAAACCTGAGGTGATACTGAAGAAACTAATTGCCATTCGAAGGAACGCTTTCACTTCTCAGAAATGGTGCATCCAGGAGGATTCGAACCTCCGACCGCTCGGTTCGTAGCCGAGTACTCTATCCAGCTGAGCTATGGATGCATGACATATTCTGGTATAACGCAGGGTGCTAACGACTCACCGTGATACAAGCTGCTAACAAGTATCGTACTACACACAAAAAAGTTTAGTTCAAACTCTCTCGTAAAATGGTGCATCCAGGAGGATTCGAACCTCCGACCGCTCGGTTCGTAGCCGAGTACTCTATCCAGCTGAGCTATGGATGCAAATGGCGGTGAGGCGGGGATTCGAACCCCGGATGCAGCTTTTGACCGCATACTCCCTTAGCAGGGGAGCGCCTTCAGCCTCTCGGCCACCTCACCAGTACGCACTCTTGCGAGTTGTGCTTCAGAACTTGATAACTGCTCATCGGCACTGCGTGGCGCACATATTACTTTGGCGGACTTATAAGTCAAACAATTTTTCCCCCTACGTGTTTGATTGCACAATTCGCAGGCAATACGGGTGTTTTGGCGACAAAAAGATTGAAATATCAACAATAATACCCAGGCGATAATGCAATAAGCTCAGCGCAAGAAAATACAATTGAGGGACGATTTTGGCCCACGACAGCCAATACAGGGCAATCAAAAGCAGTATTGAGGCAGAAACAGTGAAAAGTTCAGGGCAACAGAGAAAGCGGAACGGGGGATTTAAGACAGAAGAATGGCAGGGATGACGAAGAAAACCGGTAGCGCCTCGCTAAGCGTAGCGAGACGCCGGATCCGTTAGTAACTCGTTTGCTGAGTTTTTTCGGCCTGAATACGCTGATAGATCTCTTCGCGATGGACAGACACTTCTTTAGGGGCGTTCACACCGATGCGAACCTGGTTCCCTTTCACACCCAGCACCGTTACAGTCACCTCATCGCCAATCATGAGGGTTTCACCAACTCGACGAGTTAGAATAAGCATTCTTTGCTCCTTGAAAGATTAAAAGAGTCGGGTTAACTGTCGCCCGGCATTATCCATCGTATAACGCTAAATATAGACTATGACAAATACACCACAAGTGCACCATCATACCAATACATTCTGCTGATACTTAGTTTAGCCGAAATACCCTTCGCTAACCTGACTTTGTGTTTTTTAAGAGTGCACCCATCAGTAAGCGCCATGGAGTGACTCCACAGCGCCTTCTGCGCGCATTTTTTATTTTGTTACAGCTTTGCAGCGACCCACGACTCAACGCCTGCCAGTGCCGCAGGCAGCGCCTGAGCATCAGTGCCACCCGCCTGAGCCATATCAGGACGACCGCCACCTTTACCGCCAACCTGCTGAGCCAGTTCGCCCACCAGTTCGCCGGCTTTAACCCGGTCGGTCAGATCTTTCGTTACCCCGGCAATCAGGGAGACTTTCCCATCCGCCACGGTCGCCAGCACGATGATTGCTGACTTGAGCTGGTTTTTCAGCTCGTCGACCATCGTACGCAGCATCTTCGGCTCAACGTTGCTCAATTCACTGACCAGCAACCTGGTGCCTTTAATCTCAATGGCTTTACTGCTCAGGGACGCACTCTCCTGCGCCGCCTGCTGATCCTTAAGCTGCTGCAGCTCCCTTTCCAGGCCGCGTACGTGATCAATCATCACACGGACCTTTTCGTTCAGGTTGCTGTTGTTGGCTTTAATCAGATGGGCAATGTCCTGCAACTGCTCGCTCTGGGCATACATCAGGCCCAACGCGCCTTCACCGGTTACGGCCTCAATACGACGCACGCCAGCAGCGGTGCCCGACTCAGACAGAATGCGGAACAGGCCGATATCACCGGTACGGCTGGCGTGGGTACCCCCACAAAGTTCCGTGGAGAAGTCGCCCATGCTCAGCACACGCACGTGATCGTCATACTTCTCACCGAACAGCGCCATCGCACCATGGGATTTCGCGGCTTCCAGCTCCATGATATTGGTTTCAATCGCCAAATTGCGACGAACCTGGGCATTAACAATCTCTTCAACCTGGCGAATTTCTTCTGGCTTCATCGCTTCAAAATGCGAGAAGTCAAAACGCAGGTATTTGTCGTTAACCAGAGAGCCCTTCTGCGCCACATGATGACCCAGAACCTGACGTAATGCAGCATGTAACAGGTGCGTAGCAGAGTGATTCAGACGAATGCGGTCACGACGTGCCTGGTCAACCTGCGCTGACAGACGATCGCCAATGCGGATTTTACCGGTTGCCAGCGTGCCTGTATGACCGATCGCCTGGCCGTATTTCTGCGTGTCGTTGACGGTAAAGGTGGCTGCATCGCCTTTCAGCTCGCCGGTATCGCCAACCTGGCCACCCGACTCGCCATAGAATGGCGTCTCATCCAGCACAATCACCCCTTCCTGCCCTGCCACGATCTCTGTCGCCGGTTTACCGTCGACAAAAATAGCGGTCACGGTGGAGTTCAGTTCAAGCTGCTCGTAGCCTTTGAAGGCAGACGCGGCATCAATCTGGATCACTTTGCTGTAATCAGCGCCGAAGCCACTGGCCTCACGCGCACGTTGACGCTGCTGCTCCATGGCTTTCTCGAAGCCAGCCTCATCAATCTTCAGATTTCTTTCACGGCAAACGTCAGCCGTCAGGTCAGCCGGGAAGCCGAAGGTGTCATACAGACGGAAGACGGTTTCGCCATCCAGCGTATCGCCCTGCAATTTCTCCAGCTCTTCATCCAGCAGCGCCAGACCACGCTCCAGCGTTTTAGCAAACTGCTCTTCTTCTGTTTTCAGGATCTGCTCAACCTGAGACTGCTGGGTTGCCAGCTCTTCGCCCGCGGAACCCATCACAGAAATCAACGGCCCAACCAGTTTCCAGAAGAAGCTGCCCTGCGCGCCCAGCATGTTGCCATGACGGACAGCACGACGAATGATGCGGCGCAGCACGTAGCCACGGTTCTCATTCGAAGGGATAACCCCGTCAGCAATCAGGAAAGCACAAGAACGAATATGATCGGCAATTACGCGCAGGGATTTGCTGGTCAAATCCGTGGCGCCCGTCACCTCAGCAACCGATGCGATCAGCCTGGCGAACAGGTCGATTTCGTAGTTAGAATTAACGTGCTGCAGAACGGCAGTAATACGCTCCAGGCCCATGCCGGTATCGACAGATGGCTTAGGCAACGGCAGCATGGTTCCGTCTGGCTGACGGTTGAACTGCATAAAGACGATGTTCCAGATCTCGATAAAGCGATCGCCATCTTCTTCCGGGCTGCCCGGAGGACCACCCCAGATGTGATCGCCATGGTCGAAGAAGATCTCGGAGCACGGGCCGCAAGGACCGGTATCGCCCATCTGCCAGAAGTTATCGGAGGCATACGCGCCGCCCTTATTATCACCGATGCGGATAATGCGCTCGCGCGGCACGCCCACTTCTTTTTCCCAGATGTCGAAGGCTTCGTCATCGGTCTCGTAAACGGTGACCCACAGTTTCTCTTTCGGCAGGTTAAACCACTGTGCGCCGGTCAACAGCTCCCACGCAAAGCCAATGGCCTCGCGCTTGAAATAGTCGCCGAAGCTGAAGTTACCCAGCATTTCAAAGAAAGTGTGGTGACGGGCGGTATAACCCACGTTTTCGAGGTCGTTATGCTTGCCACCCGCGCGCACGCAGCGCTGAGAGGTGGTGGCGCGGGAATAGTTACGCTTATCCTGACCGAGGAAAACATCTTTAAACTGGTTCATCCCGGCGTTAGTGAACAACAACGTCGGATCGTTTTTTGGGACGAGGGAGCTACTGGCTACAACCTGATGTCCCTTGCTTTGGAAAAAGTCGAGAAACGCCTGGCGAATCTCCGCAGTGCTCTTGCTCATAATTGTCCCTGAATCACGCTAAAGACTGTTTCGTGAGTCTAACCTCGCCAGAAAGCGTTAGTCTTCGCTGGCAACTCACGAACAAAAAGTGGTGAATAAGATAAATTTTCTTCGGGGGGAAGTAAAATCCCATCGTCGGTCATTCGTCAAAATTTGAGAAAATGGCGCGAATATCGTCGGAAAAGAAGCCTTTGGTCATCAGATAGCGTTGGACTTTGGCTTTCTCCTTCCAGTCGGTAGGCAGCGGTAAGCCAAATTTGCGTTCAGCGACTTCAAATGCCTGGCGCGCCCAGTCAATTTCGCTATTGGCCAGCACCTCATCCGTCAGCGCCTTGTCTATCCCCTTCTGCCCCATTTCCATCCGAATACGCTGTGGGCCATAGCCTTTTCGGCTGCGGCTGGCGACAAAACGCTCGGCAAAATGGGCATCATCCAGATAGCGGTTTTCATAGCACCAGGCCACCACGCGGTCGATTTGCTCCGGCGTGATGGTCTCCGGTTCCTGAGACTTGTTTTTGGCATACATCGCGGCGCGTTCGGCTGACAACGCCAGCTTGCGGCGAAACTCAACTTCGCTGTGATCGCGCATGGCAAGAATGCGCATTGCCCGATCCAGCAGGCGAGCGAACTGGCTACGTTCAGTGGCGTCAGACATCTTGCTCCACGTTTTTTCAGGTTTAAAGGGGGATCACACGGTAAGGGTAGCGAGGTTGAAAGCAAGAAACAAAAAAAGGAACGGATTTAATCCCGTTCCTTTTTTCTCATGCTGACAGCGCAGGCTGTCAGGAACGAAATCAGAAGTTTTCGTTGGTTTCGCTGGTTTCATCCAGCTCGGCCGCCGTTGCCACAAAATCAGGCTTGGTGTCCGGGTTGGTCAGCAGCGTAGCACGCAGTTTAGCTTCAATTTCGTTGGCGATAGCCGGGTTCTCTTTCAGGAAGTTGCCTGAGTTCGCTTTACCCTGACCAATCTTATCGCCGTTGTAGCTGTACCAGGCACCGGCTTTTTCAATCAGCTTGTGCTTCACGCCCAGGTCTACCAGCTCGCCGTAAATGTTGATGCCTTCGCCATACATGATCTGGAACTCAGCCTGCTTGAATGGCGCTGCAATTTTGTTCTTCACCACCTTCACGCGGGTTTCGCTGCCGACGACTTCGTCACCTTCTTTAATTGCACCAATACGGCGGATATCCAGACGGACAGAAGCGTAGAACTTCAGCGCGTTACCACCGGTTGTGGTTTCCGGGTTACCGAACATCACACCGATTTTCATGCGGATCTGGTTGATGAAGATCAGCAGGGTGCCAGAGTTTTTCAGGTTACCGGCCAGCTTACGCATCGCCTGGCTCATCATACGTGCCGCGAGGCCCATATGAGAGTCACCAATTTCACCTTCGATTTCTGCTTTCGGCGTCAGTGCCGCCACGGAGTCAACGATGATCACGTCTACCGCACCTGAACGCGCCAGCGCGTCACAGATTTCCAGCGCCTGCTCACCGGTGTCCGGCTGAGAACACAGCAGGTTATCGATATCCACACCCAGTTTTTTGGCATAAACCGGGTCAAGGGCATGCTCTGCATCGATAAACGCACAGGTTTTACCTTTACGCTGTGCAGAAGCAATCACCTGCAGGGTCAGCGTGGTTTTACCGGAAGACTCAGGGCCATAGATTTCAACGATACGCCCCATTGGCAGGCCGCCCGCACCCAGTGCGATATCCAGTGACAGGGAACCGGTCGAAATGGTTTCCACGTCCATGGTACGGTCTTCACCCAGGCGCATGATGGAGCCTTTACCAAATTGCTTTTCAATCTGGCCCAGCGCTGCTGCCAGTGCTTTTTGCTTGTTTTCGTCGATAGCCATTTTCGCTCCTAATCATGCGGGGTAAAGCACACGCACACGCGGCTTTGCATATACTCAATATGGGGCTGATTATACTGTATGGTCATACAGTATCAAGTTTAATTTTCGAGAAAATGATCGCGCAGGGTCTGGAGCGCCCAGGCGGTGGCCTGACGGCGAACCGCTTCACGGTCACCGGAGAAAACCTGCCGTTGGGCCAGCGTCTCCTTGCCTTCTGCGGCAAAACCGAACCAGACCGTGCCCACGGGTTTTTCCGCCGAACCGCCATCCGGGCCGGCTATCCCACTGACAGATAGTGCAAAATTCGCCCGCGCCTGCCGCCGCGCGCCTTCGGCCATTTCCCGCACCACCTGTTCGCTGACGGCTCCAAAACGCGCCAGCGAGGCGGCAGTCACGCCAACTAAATCCGCTTTCGCCTCATTACTGTAGGTCACAAAGCCGCGCTCAAACCATTGCGAACTGCCGGCGATATCAGTCAGCACTTTGGCGATCCAGCCGCCGGTGCAGGACTCCGCCGCCGTCACCGTCGCCTTGCGGTGTAACAGCCGCTGCCCGATGTCCTTGCTCAGCTGCATTAATTCTGTGTCCGTCATCCCGACTCCTCTTTTCCCTCACTAACAGAACCGCAAGCCTAGCATTTTTTCTCGTTAAAAGAGGCCGCAAACGCCGTATTTGCGCGCCGTCTTCCAGGAAAAACGCAGGCTCACCCTTTTCGGGCCACCATAAACAGCCGAGGGAAAGGCATCAGCACATTGCCATCCTGACGGACCGAATAAGCACCGGCCAGCTCACGCAAATATTCCGCGAGAAAAGCCTCTTGATCCGGTTCACTCAGTGGGGTCAGAAACGGCCGCAAGCCGGTCGCCTTCAGCCAGTCCACCATCGCCTGATGCGACGGCATCACATGGTAATAAGTGGTGCGCCAGATATCGACCTTACAGCCCGCCGCACTCAGCAAATCGTAATACGCTTCGGTACTGAGCAGTTTCTTGCGGTCGGCGGCACCCGGGCCAATTTTCTCTGCCCACCGTGGGTCTTCCGCCACTTTGCGCATCAGGCTGTGCGTCGGCTGGTCAAGGTTATCAGGCATCTGGATTGCCAGCACGCCACCAGAAGCCAGCTGTGCCACCAAATGGGGGAATAACTGCTGATGATCGGTCAGCCACTGCAAAGAAGCGTTGGCGTAAATCACCTCCTGCGGCACGTCAGCCTGCCAGTGACGGATATCGGTCTGTACAAAATGGCAATCAGGCAGTCGTTTCAGCGCCTGCTCCAGCATCGCCTGCGAGCTGTCCAGCCCCGTCACGCGGGCTTCTGGCCAGGCCTGACAGAGCAGCTCGGTACTGTTGCCCGGCCCACACCCCAGATCGGTGGCACGGCTGACATGTCGGAGGGGAATGCGGGAGAGTAATTCGGTGGCAGGACGCGTCCGTTCAGCTTCGAACTGACGGTAAAGATCGGGATTCCAGTCTTTCATGTGTTCCTCATCATAACGGTCAACCCTACGCATTAACTGTAGCATCTAACGCCTGGGCAAGATCGGCAAGCAGATCCGCGCAGTCTTCAATGCCCACCGACAGGCGCAGCAGATCGTCAGGACAACGGGATCCCTCGCCTTCCGTACTGCGACGGTGTTCAATCAGGCTTTCTGTCGACCCTAATGAGGTTGAATGGCGGAAGACGCGGGTGCGACGACAAAACGCGGCGGCGGCTTTTGCACCGACGTTGAGCTGGAAAGAGAGCATCGCGCCAAAGCCGCCAGAGAACTGGGCCTCAGCGCGGGCAAAATGGGGATTCTGTTCCAGCCCGGGATAATGCACCCCGGAGACGCCAGGCTGCTGTGCCAGCCAGCGCGCAATCTTTAACGCATTCTCAGAGGCCCTTTCCACCCGAAGCGACAGCGTGCGCATTCCGCGTAACAGCAACCAGGCTTCCATTGCCGGCAATACCGAACCGGATGCGGTGCGGTAAGCGATAATCTCCTGCCACCACGCGTCCGGCCTGGCGGTCACCAGAGCGCCAGCCGTTAAATCGCCGTGGCCATTCAGGTATTTGGTCGCCGAGTGCAGCACCACGTCCGCCCCCAGCGTCAGCGCGTTGAGCCATAACGGCGTGGCCACGGTGGCATCCACCACCAGCCTCGCCCCCACCCGATGAGCCACCTTCGCCAGCGCCGCAATATCGGCAATTTTCCATAAGGGATTGGTGGGCAGCTCGGCCCAGATCAAATTCGTATGCCCCTGACGCGTTGCCTGCCCGACCGCTTCCAGGTTACAAAGGTCCACCAGCGTTATGGCGATCCCCTGCCGCTGGCAGTAGCGGCTGATGATGGTACGAAACTCGTAATAGCAATCCGCTTCGAGGATCACGCCGTCACCCGGTGTAAGCGTAGATAGCACGGCCCAGGCCGCAGTCGCCCCGGCGTTGAAGAAGGCACAACCCTGACCGTGTTCGAGGGTGTTGAGCAGCGATTCAGCCAGTAGTACCGACGAGTTTCCGCTACGGGCATAGCCCAGTGCGCCTTCACTGCCATCGATAACCGAGGTAACGCTGCTCTGAACAGGCGGTACAAGCCCACCGCTTTGCGGGCAGGTGTAATGGCCGAGTCCAGCCAGCAAGGTGGCATTTTTACGCATAGCGGCTTGTTTCCTGTTGATTTTTTGGCCATTATCGATTGTCGACAATCAATTGTCTATCTTTTGACCAGCAATTTTCCCCACTGTGAGGTTATGAATGAACGCATCTCAGCCTGAGGGCCTTGATGAAAAAATTGCCGGGATGGTGAAAGGGTTGGCGCCCCACCTGATTGCGCTGCGCCGCGATATTCATGCGCATCCGGAGCTGGGTTTTGATACGCATCGTACGGCAGAAGTGATCGCCCATGAGCTACAGAGATTAGGCTTTGAGCCGCAGACCGGCGTGGGAAAAACCGGCGTCATGCTGGACATTCACGGTGCAGAGTCAGGCCCAAGTCTGTTGCTGCGTGCCGATATGGATGCCCTGCCCATCGAAGAGAAAACCGGATTGCCGTTTGCCAGCGTCTGGCCGGGCAAAATGCACGCCTGCGGTCATGACCTGCACACGGCAACCCTGCTGGGTGTGGCGGCCACGCTGAAAGAGCTGCAGCCGTTGCTGAAAGGGTCGGTGCGCCTGATCTTCCAGCCGGCGGAAGAGACCACGGAAAGTGGTGCCGCGGCGATGATTGCCGACGGAGCCGCCGATGGCCAGGACATGGCGATCACCTTCCATAACCGCCCGGAACTGGCGGTCGGCAATATTCTGCTGACCCGTGGCGCCAGTACCGCGTCCTGTGATGAGTTCGACGTGCAGGTGATCGGCATCTCCGGGCACGCCGCCCGTCCTCATGCCGCTGCGGACCCGATTGTTGCCACCGCGTATTTGATTACCCAACTGCAAACCATCATCTCCCGCGAGATGGATCCAGCCCAGTCAGCGGTAATGACCGTGGGGCATATTGAAGGCGGCGCCATCCACAATATTATTCCGGATTCCTGCCTGTTTCGGGGCACGGTACGGGCGCGCTCGGCCGCCTCACGCGATCATATTGAAGCTGCCTTCCGCCGCGTGTGTGCCGGAGTGGCGCTGGCGATGAACGTCAAAGTGGAGATCAACTATCAGCGTGGCGTTCCACCGCTGCTCAATGACGACCGGATGGTCGACCTCGCCGAGCAAAGCATCACTCGCCAGTTTAAGCAGCAGCCTGAAGTGCAGCAAGGCAGAAGCTTCGGCGCGGAAGACTTCTCCTACTTTTCCGACCGGGTTCCGGCCTGTCAGATCCATATTGGGTCGGCTCAGCCTGGCCGTAACGACCATGTTCATAACTCAGACTATCAGCCAGACGAAGGCTGCATCAGCGTCGGTGCCATCGCGCTGACGCGTTTAACGCTGGATATTCTCTCTTAATCCGTTTTTCACTTTCTCAGGGGTAGCACATGATTCTGACACGCAAACGTTTCCTTACCGGTGCCATTGCCGCATTGGGCCTGCTGGTTCTGCCACAGTTACAGGCGAGAGACCTCTCGTCGCTGACCTTCGCCACCGAAGGCGCCTTCCCTCCGTACAACCAGACCACGCCATCGGGTGAAATTGTCGGCTTCGAACCCGACATGATCAAAGAGATCGCTAAGCGCGCGGGCTTTAACTACAAAATCGTCGCCCAGAGCTGGGGCGGCATGATCCCAGGCCTGCTGGACGGTAAATATGATGCGATCGTCGATGCGGTGTCGATCACCCCTAAGCGTCAGGAAACCATTAACTTCACCAGCCCATACATCAACGGCGGCTCAGGCTTTGTCACCACCAAAGACAGCAGCATCACCAGCCTGCCCGGTACCGGTACCCGCATTTCACTGACCGATGATGCCGCCAGCAAACCGGCCATCGACAGCATCGCTAAGCTGGTGAAAGGCAAAACGATTGGTGTGCAGGTAGCCACCATTCAGGCTGACTTCCTGAAAAAATACTTTGGTGATATCGCCACTATTCGTACCTATCCTGGCGGCAAAGATACCTTCTTCGACCTCGATGCCGGCCGCGTGGATATGGTGATGGCGGCGGTCCCTAACCTGACGGCCTACGTGAAGCGTTCAAACGGCAATGGCGCACTGACCGGATACACCTTCCAGAATGGCGTACTGGGATCGGGTTCGGCGATCGGCATGCGTAAAGACGACACGGAACTGCAGGCGAAACTGAACACCGCTATCGATTCTATGGTGAAAGACGGCACGATGAAGGCGCTGATCGTCAAATGGTTTGGCATGGATTTATCGCCACAATAATGACCGGAGTTCCTGATGGGTATTGACTGGCAACTTCTGAGTTTTGGCCCCGACGGATGGGGCCCCGTGCTGCTGAAAGCCGCTGGCGTGACGGTATCCGTGTCGCTTTGCGCTTTTTTGCTGGGATCGGTGATTGGCAGCCTGGTGGCCTGGGCGAAGATTGGCAGCAACCGCTGGATGCGTCGACTGGCGGAAGGCTATACCGTGGTGTTACGCGGTATTCCTGACCTGATCGTCATCTATATCTTCTACTTTGGCGGTCGTCAGGTGCTGGCCTTCTTTGGTCACGCACTGGGTATGCAGGGGCCGTTTGATATCAGCGGCTTTGTCGCGGGCGCGCTGGCGATCGGGCTGATTTCGGGTGCCGGACAGGCTGAAGTGTTCCGTGGCTCTTATCACAGCATCCCCAAAGGCACGCTGGAAGCCGCCACGGTGGTCGGCATGGGAAAATGGCTGATGTTCCGGCGGGTAATCGTCCCGCAGGCGCTGACCACCGCCATCCCCGGACTGGGCAATCAGTGGCAGTCGGCAATTAAAGAGTCGGCGCTGGTGTCGGTGACCGGCCTGGTCGAAACCATGAATCAGGTGCAGGTGGCTTCCGGCTCGACGCAGATGCCCTTTTTCTTCTTTGCCGTTGGCGCAGTGATTTATTTGCTGATCACCACCGTCTCTGAGTTTGCGATCCGTCAGGCTGAGAAATGGTCTTTGCGCGGTCAGAATTACCACCAGCTTTAGGGGCACGGGCATGGACATTACCTTTATACAAGAGACCTTTCTAAAGCTGTTAGCCGGCCTGCCGCTGACCCTAAACCTGGCGGTACTGTCGCTGTTGGGTGGCGGTTTGCTGGCGCTGACTCTCAACTTACTGCGGGCCACGCGTGCGGGCAGTTACGTCGCGCGCAGTTATGTGTTTCTGTTCCGCGGCACGCCGTTGCTGATTCAGATTTTTATGATCTATTACGGTCTCGGCAATATCAGCGCCATTCGCCACAGCTTTCTCTGGCCGTTCCTGCGCGATCCTTACTGGTGCGGGCTGCTGGCCCTGATCCTTAATGACGCGGCCTACACCGCTGAAATTCTCAGAGGCGGCATTCGCGCCGTGCCCGCCGGGGCTATTGAAGCCGCGAGGGTGTGCGGCATGTCAAAATTCACCATCCTCAAACGGATCACGCTGCCGATTGCCGTCCGTCAGGCCTTACCGGCCTACAGTAATGAAGTGATTTCGATGGCCAAGTCGACGTCGCTGGTCAGCACCATCAGCCTGATGGACGTCACCGGGATTGCCAACGCCGAGGTCTCATCCACCTACAGGGCGCTGGAAGTGTTTATCAGTGCGGCGGTGATTTACCTCGCCATCTCGCTGATCGTCACCAAGGGTCTCTCCCTGTTTGAGAAAAATCTTTCACCCGATAAGTTCGGAGCCAGAGCATGAGCACACCCACGCTGACACTGCGTAACATAAAGAAGAGTTTTGACCAGCATGAAGTGCTGCATGATGTCAGCCTGACCGCCAACGACGGCGATGTGATTTCGCTGATTGGCGCCAGCGGCTCGGGCAAAAGTACCCTGCTGCGCTGCATTCCTTTTCTGGAAGTACCCCAGGGCGGCGAAATTCAGGTCGCTAACGAAAAAATCACCCTGACCGGTAGCGACGGCACGCTGACCAACGCGCAACAAACCGCGGTGCGCAATATCCGTCAGCAGCTCGGTTTTGTTTTCCAGAGCTTTAATCTTTGGCCGCACCGCACCGTGCTGCAAAACATCATTGAAGCGCCGGTGCATGTGCAAAAGCGCAATAAAAAAGAGTGCATCGAAGAAGCGGAAGCGCTGCTGGAAAAGGTCGGGCTGTCGGCGAAGAGGGATGCCTGGCCTGCTCACCTTTCTGGCGGTCAGCAACAGCGTATTGCCATTGCCCGCGCGCTGGCGCAGCACCCGAAAGCGATCCTGTTCGATGAGCCAACGTCAGCCCTCGATCCCGAGCTGGTCGGTGACGTATTAAAAGTGATCCGCGACCTGGCTGAAGAAGGCCGCACCATGATTATCGTCACCCACGAAATGGGCTTTGCCCGCGAAGTGTCGAACAAGGCGATCTTTCTGCATCAGGGGCGGGTTGAAGAAGAAGGCCCGCCTGAGCAGGTCTTTTCCAACCCCAACTCCGACCGCTGCCGGGCCTTTGTCAGCAGCCATTTCCAGCGCAACTTTTAAGGTTTCGTCATGGATAAACAGGATCCCATCGTACGCAAGAGTTTGCAGGATAACGCCATCGACTGGCTTCGACGGGAGATTGTCCATGGCCGCTTGCAGCCCGGCGAAGTGCTGACCGAGATTGCGCTGGCGCAGCAGATGGGCGTGGGCCGCGGCACCGTTCGTTCGGCGCTGTTTGCGCTGGAAGCGCAGGAACTGGTGGTACGTTCGCCTTATCTCAGCTGCCATGTGGCGCCGTTAAACGCCGAAATCATCTGGGAAATCTACACGCTGCGGGAAGCGCTGGAATGTCTGGCGGCCAGAATTTACGTCAGCCGCCGCACGCCGTTAAGCCGTCAGAAACTGAACCAGGCTTTTGACGGCCTGGCGAAGGCGGAGAAGGGTGATATGGACAGCCGCGTCGAGGCCGATCTTCGCTACCATCGCACGCTGGTGGACGCGACGAGTCACGGGCATCTCAACCGCAGGCACAAGCAGTTACAGGATAAAATGGAGTGGCTGTATCGCTGGTCAGAAGGCCACTGGCCGCAGCGTGAGCCGCTGGTCAGTGGGCATCAGGCACTGCATGATGCGCTGATTGCCGGCGATGAGGATCGGGCCGAAGCGATGACCCGCCAGCATATCCGCTCCTCGCTGGAAGAAGACCTGCAGGGGTTTGCAGGTCTTTCCTCAGACACGCAGCGCTAAGGTTTAGCGCGCGTCCTTCACCGCCAGACCCAGTTGCCACACCGCCATCGCATAGTGATTGCTGTGGTTATAGCGGGTGATGGCGTAGAAGTTTGGCAAGCCGAACCAGTACTGATAGCGGGTGCCCATATCAAAGCGCAACAGGCTGACCTGCTGATTGCCGTCCAGTTTCAGCTGCGGACGAAAGCCGCCGGCGGCCAGCGACGAGACGGAATAACGGGTCTTGAAGCCGGTTTCCCAGCTGGTGTCGGGACCGGTCGCCGGCACGGCCACGGTGCCATTTTTCACCCAACCATGGGCGTTAAAGTAGTGCGCCACGCTGCCGATGGCATCCACCGGGTCCCACAGGTTGATGTGCCCATCGCCATTGAAATCGACGGCATAGCTTTTAAAGGAGGACGGCATAAACTGGCCGTAACCCATCGCACCGGCGTAGGAGCCGCGCAGATCAAGCGGGTCATCGCCCTCTTCTCTTGCCATCAGCAGGAAGGTTTCCAGCTCCGCGCTAAAGAAGTCGGCCCGACGCGGATAGTTAAACGCCAGCGTTGAGAGCGCATCGATAATGCGGGTTTTGCCCATCACGCGGCCCCAGCGGGTTTCCACGCCAATAATGCCGACGATAATTTCCGGCGGCACACCGTATGTCTGGTAGGCACGCTGCAACGCATCCTGATACTGGTTCCAGAACACCACGCCGTTTTGCACGTTGGACGGGGTAATAAACTTGGCACGATAACGGATCCACGCGCCGTTTGGCCCGGTCGGTCCCTGCGCAATTGGCGCCTGGCGATCCATCAGGCGGATAACCCAGTCCAGGTTGTTGGCCTGCGCCAGCACATCATGCAGCTGCTGACGCTGGAAACCGTGTTCGCGCACCATTTTATCGATAAAGCGCTCGGTGGCCGGATTATTGGCAAAATCACCCATCAATGGCGTGGTGTTGTGTGCGGGGTCCAACTTAAAGCCGCCGCCAAAGGGATTGCCCTGCGGTTCAACATTCTGTGGTGGTTTGTGGCTACTACAGGCGGTCAGTAACAGCAGAGCAGGAAGAAGTGTGGCCAGAGAACGCATTGAATATCCATAGTGCGATGCGAAAGAGTAACGCCATGGTAAAGCATTGGCTGGCGTGAAGAAAAGTAGATGTTATGTAAAGAAAGGGCAGCCTGTGGCTGCCCGGACAGTGCGAAATATTCAGAGAAGAGCCGTCAGGCTTTTGCCCGCTGACGAACGGCATACATCAGCACTACGGCGAAGCACAACAAAGGCAGGCTGTAGGCGGTGGCGGTACTGTAGCGATCGGCCACTGCGCCCATCAGATACGGCATAATCGCGCCACCGACAATCGCCATAATCATCAGCGAACTGGCACGCTTGGTCTGCTTGCCCATGTTTTTTACCCCCATCGCGAACAGCGTAGGGAACATAATCGACATAAAGAAGAAAACCGCCACTAACGCAATCACCGACAGCGTTTCAATCCCCGACACCACGATGGCGCACAGCACAATGTTGATGGCGGCATACGCCACCAGCAGCGTCGCCGGACGAACGCGTCCCATCAGCCAGGTGCTGAAGAAGCGGCCAATCATAAAGCTGACCATCCCCACCGACAGCAGGTAAGAGGCGTTCTGGTTAGAGAGGTTTGCCCAGTGCTCGGTAACATAGTTAATAAAAAAGGCACCGACCCCCACCTGCGCGGCGACATAAAAGAACTGAGCAATCACCCCGCCGGTAAAGTGGCCATGCTGCCACAGGCTTTTTTCATCGCCGCTGCTCTGCTCTTCTTCCTGCGCGCGAATGTCCGGCAAACGGGTGCGGCCAAAGACAAAGGCAATCACCAGCACTAACGCCGCAATCGCCACGTAGGTGGTTTTCACTGACGCCAGGCCATCGGTGGTGGTGCCCTGCGTGGCAGAGAAGAACAGCGAGCCGCCGATCACCGGGCCAACAAACTGCCCCAGGCCATTGAACGATTGTGACAGATTCAGGCGACGTTCTGCGCCAGCCGGATCGCCCAGCACCGTGGCGTAAGGGTTGGCTGCGGTTTCCAGACAGCCCAACCCCAGCGCGATGACAAACAGCGCCAGCAGGAACATCTCAAAACTGCCCGCTGAAGCGGCAGGAACAAACAGCAGCGCACCCAGCGCATACAGGCACAGTCCCACCAGCACACCGGCCTTGTAACCGAAGCGATCCATGAAGAATCCCGCCGGTAACGCCACCACAAAGTAGGCGCCGAAGTAGGCCGCCTGTAACAGGCCCGACTGGGCTTTGTTAACGTGCAGCACGTCCTGGAAATGCTTATTCAGCACGTCGAGCAAGCCGTAGGAGAGTCCCCACATAAAGAACAGCACGGTAACCATAATAAAGGCCAGCCGATAGCTGGTTGCCGCTTGTCGCTCGCGATAAGCCGGCGCAGTCGTCTTATTGACTAACATGTTTCGTTCCTCGGTAGCTGAGGCCAGTACAGCGAAAAACACCGGCAGTGAAGAGATGAGGGCCAGAAGAGCACCCGTTTATACCCTTAGTTCTGCTCCTGCAGAGAGAAGATCCGTTCCATCGCCACCCATTTTTCTCCGGCGGGCGTCCAGGGGGTGGGCCGCTGATATGTCCACATCAGCGCCTCCCATTCCCTGACTTTCGCATCCTGCTCACTAAACTGTGCGAACCGCTCAGCGTCGAAGTCTGGCGTAGTTTCCATCACCATTACCAGCCGGGTGCCCAGCAGATAAATTTCCATATCGGCGATGCCGTAGCGCCGCAGATGTTGTGCAATCTCCGGCCAGATTTGCTGGTGATACTGGCGATATTCCGCAATCAGCTGCGGATCGTCAGCCAGGTCCAGTGCCTGGCAGTAACGTCGGTTCCCGGTCATGTCAGCGCCCTGTCCAGATGGGAATAGCCGCCGTCCACCGTCAGCCATTGCCCGGTGGTGTGCGAGGCCCGTGACGACAGTAAAAAGACCACGGTGTCGGCGATTTCCTGCGGCGTGGTCATCCGCTTGCCCAGCGGAATATGGCGGGTAATTTGCTGCAGCTTTTCCTCAGGCTGGTCGAAGCTTTTGATCCAGCGTTCATACAGCGGCGTCATCACCTCTGCCGGGATCACCGCGTTGACGCGGATCCCGTCACTGAGCAATGTGGCGGCCCATTCCCGCGTCAGCGCCAGCACGCCGCCTTTTGCCGAGGCATAGCCGCTGGTGTTTCCCTGCCCGGTCAGCGCGGTCTTCGAGCTGATATTGACGATGGCGCCCTGGCAGGCTCGCAGATGATCCAGACACAAATGCGCCATCAGGTAGTAATGGATCAGGTTCTTTTCCAGCGAGCGCACAAAGGCTTCCCGTCCGGCTTCCAGTCCCACGCTGTCATTGACGCCGGCGTTATTCACCAGCCCGTCAATGCGGCCAAACTGCTGAATAACCTGTTCAACCGCCTGCACGCAGCTGGTCTCATCCTGTAGTTCCGCCAGCACGAAAAACGCCTGTGGCTGATGCTGGTGAAGCCGTTGCATCAGCTCAGCGGACGGTTCGCTGTTGCTGACAATCACCGGGATTGCCCCTTCTTCGGCCAGCGTTAGCGAGATGGCCGCGCCAATGCCGGAGCCGCCGCCGGTTACGATCACCACTTTGTTTTGCAGATGAAGATTCATACTTCTACGTCCTCTATTCGATAGATTCGGCAGGCATTGCCGCCTGAAATGGCGTCCTGCTCGCTGGCCGATAACGGTGCGATGGCGCGCTGAATAAGCTGCCAGGCATCGGCATACTCGCCCGCCAGCAGACAGACCGGCCAGTCCGATCCGGCCAGCACTCTGTCAGGGCCAAACGCCTCGAGGGCCACATCGATAAACGGCAGCAGATCGTCAATGGCATAGCCCGCCGGGCGGGGTTCGGTCAGCAGGCCGGACAGTTTGCAGCTGACATGCGGCAACGCGGCCAGCGGAGCGATCTGCCTGGCCCAGCTTTTGGCACCGGCCGCCAGATCCGGTTTGCCCAGGTGATCCAGCACCATCAGATGACCATCGTGACGGGCCGCAAACGCCGTCGCCTCGGCCAGATGCCGGTGTGTGACCAGCAGATCCCAGACATACTCTTTTTGCTGTAACTGCTGCATTGACGATTGCACCGGAGCCTGTTGCATCCAACCCGCCGGATCGGTCTCGTCCTGGATCAGATGGCGAAAGCCGCGCAGTAACGATCGATGTTCAAATCCCGCCAGCTGAGGCGTAAGATCGCCCTGCTGAAGATCGATCCAGCCGACCACGGCTTTCACCACCGGGGCACGCTCAGCGATATCCAACAACCCGCGCGTCTCCTGCAGGCTTTGCCTGGCCTGCACCAGCACGCTGCCGTCAATGCTCTGTGCAGACAGCTCAGGTGCCAGATGGCGTGGCAGAAAATCCTGCCTGATCCGCGCCATCCCGTCACCGATCCAGCCATACTCCTGCGGCTGGTAGTGCCAGAAGTGCTGGTGCGCATCAATCCGCAGCGACATCAGGCCGGTTCCAGCGCGCGAAAGCGGTATTGTTCAATCGAGGCCGGGAACATTTCGATCGAAAATCCGGCATGCTCTGGCGGCATATAGGCGGCACCGCGGATCACACAGGGATGAACAAAGTGCTCGTGCAGATGATCGACAAACTCAATCACCCGGCCTTCGTGGGTGCCGGCAATGCACAGATAGTCGATCATCGACAGATGCTGGACGTATTCGCACAGCCCAACGCCCCCGGCATGCGGACAGACCGGCAGATCGTATTTCGCCGCCATCAGCATCACCGCGAGGATCTCGTTGACGCCACCCATCCGGCAGGCATCGATCTGCACCACATCGATCGCGCCGCGCATGATGAACTGTTTGAACATAATGCGGTTCTGGCACATTTCGCCGGTAGCCACTTTGACCGGCGCGATGCCTTCCCGGATGCGGCGATGACCTTCGATGTCGTCCGGGCTGGTCGGCTCTTCGATAAACCACGGATTGGCAAACGCCAGCTTGTTCACCCAGGGTATGGCTTCATTGGTTTCCCACACCTGGTTCGCGTCGATCATCAGTTTGCGATCCGGGCCGATCACTTCGCGGGCGATGGTCACCCGGCGAATGTCGTCTTCCAGATCGCGCCCGACCTTCAGCTTCAGGTAATCAAAGCCGGCATCCACCGCTTCCTGACACAGGCGACGCAGCTTGTCATCGGGATAGCCCAGCCAGCCGGCGGAGGTGGTGTAGCAGGGATAGCCGTCAGCCAGCAGCGTTTGCAGCCGCTGATCTTTGTTGTCCGCCCGCTGACGCAGCAGCGCCAGCGCTTCCTCCGGCGTGATGCAGTCGGTGATGTAGCGGAAATCTACACAGCGCACCAGCTCTTCCGGCGACATCTCGGCCACCAGCCGCCACAGCGGTTTGCCTTCGGCCTTACTCCACAAATCCCACACCGCGTTGATCACCGCGCCGGTAGCCAGGTGGATCGCGCCTTTGTCCGGGCCAATCCAGCGCAGCTGGCTGTCGCTGGTAAAGGATCGCCAGAACGCGCCCATGTCTGCGGCGATGGTGGCCAGATCGCGCCCGACCACCAGATGCTGCAGCGCATGGATTGCGGCGCAGCAGATTTCGTTTCCCCTGCCAATAGTAAAAGTCAGCCCGTGGCCGCTCAGTGACGGGGTGTCGGTCTCTAAAATCACGTACGCGGCGGAGTAGTCCGGGTCCGGGTTCATCGCATCCGAGCCATCCAGTGACAGCGAGGTCGGGAAACGAATATCTTCAACGCGCAGGGCAGTAATCGTGGTCATAAATACGTCCTTTACTGAACGGGCCTAAGCCTGAATGGTGGTCTGGCGCTGTTCACCCAGCCCCTCAATACCGAGGCGGATCTGTTGGCCGGCACGCAGGTAGACCGGCGGCTTTTGCCCCATGCCCACTCCCGGCGGCGTGCCGGTAGAAATCACATCGCCCGGCTGCAGGCTCATAAAGCGGCTCAGGTAGCTGATGATTTCCGGTACCTTAAAAATCATGGTGTTGGTATTGCCGTTCTGATAGCGCTTGCCGTCCACTTCCAACCACATGCTGAGCTGGTTGGCGTCGGGGATTTCATCGGTGGTCACCAGCCAGGGTCCCAGCGGTCCGAAGGTATCGCAGCCTTTGCCTTTGTCCCAGGTGCCGCCACGCTCAATCTGAAATTCACGTTCCGAGACGTCGTTAACCACGCAGTAGCCTGCGACGTGGGACAGCGCATCGGCTTCGCTGATGTAGCGACCGCCTTTGCCAATCACCACGCCCAGCTCCACTTCCCAGTCGGTTTTTACCGAGTCGCGCGGGATCTCAACCGCATCGTTCGGACCGACAATGGCGCTGGTCCATTTGCTGAAGATCACCGGCTCTTTGGGAATTTCAGCCCCGGTTTCCGCCGCATGGTCGGCGTAGTTCAGGCCGATGCAGATAAACTTGCCGACATTGCCGACGCAGGCACCGATGCGCGGCGTGCCAGCCACTTTCGGCAGCGCGTCGACATTCAGCTGACGCAGCTTATCCAGTGAAGCGGGCGACAAGGCGCTGCCGGCCAGATCGTCAATCACGTCGGAGAGATCGCGCAGGTTGCCCTGGGCATCAACCAGTGCCGGACGCTCTGCGCCGGGCTTGCCATAACGTAATAATTTCATCCTTCCTCCTGTCAAAATAGGGCGGCGATCAGTTGCTCCAGCCGCCATCAATAATGTGGATCGCACCGGTGGTGTAAGCGCTGGCATCCGAGGCCAGATACAGCGCCAGCTGGGCGATCTCTTCGGTTTTGCCAATGCGCCCTATCGGCTGGCGCGAGACAAACGCCTGATAGACGTCGGCTTCGCTGCGCCCTTCGGCTTTGGCCTGTTCAGCGATGCGCTGTCGCAGCGAAGGGGATTCCACCGTGCCCGGACAGATGGCATTACAGCGGATACCGCGCCCGACGTAATCCGCTGCCACCGACCGCGTCAGTCCAATTACTGCGGCTTTAGAGGCACTGTAAGCAAAACGGTTTGGCACGCCCTTCACGCTGGAGGCGACGGAAGACATGTTAATAATTGAGCCTTTCTGCTGCGCCAGCATGCCGGGCAGAAATGCCCGCACGGTGTGGAACATGGCGGTCACGTTCAGGTCGAGGGCAAACTGCCACTGCTGTTCCGTGCAGCTGAGGATATCGCCGCTGTGCACCACGCCTGCGCAGTTAAACAGCACATCGACGTTGCCAATCTCTTCCGCCAGCGCGTGAATGGCCTGCGTATCGGTCACGTCCAGCACCCTGCCGGTGACGCCGGGCAGTTCCTGCAGGCGGGCAATATTGATATCGGTGGCGATCACTTCCGCGCCCGAATCCGCAAACAGTTGCGCGGTATTAAAGCCAATTCCCTGCCCTGCGGCGGTGATAAGCACTTTCTTACCCTGAAGATCCATAACGGTTCCTGTTGGTTAAAGGACTAATGGTCAGGCCATTAACAGCGAAAAAAAACGTTTTAAGCGGTGCCCTTTTGCTATGATTCAGGGCATATTCAGCCGTAAAACGCGCTATTTATTTAACCAATTTTTCACATGTTAAAAACATTCCAGCAAGCCGTATTTCTGCAAAATGCTGGCTGAATCGCTTAACTGAAAAACAGCCTGGTGAGCCATGCCGATAAAAAAATTAGAGAATCCAAGGATCTACCGCCAGATTGCCGATCAGCTGAAACAGCTGATTGCCAGCGGCGAATTTCCGCCTGGCAGCAAGCTTCCCGCCGAGCGCGATCTCGCCAGTCAACTGCAGGTCAGCCGCGCGTCGGTGCGGGAAGCGTTAATCGCGTTGGAAGTGATTGGCCTGGTGGATGTGCGCGTCGGCAACGGCGTGATTGTTTGCCATCCCGGCACCGTCGCGTCGGAAGAGCCGGTGATGATGCAGGCTGGCCGAGATCAGTGGGCCGATATAGATGACGAACTGGATATCCAGCTGGATTTCAGCGCCGAGCTGCCGCCCTTTTCGCTGCTGCAAACCCGCAGGTTGATTGAACCCGAAACCGCCGCGCTGGCCGCACGCCATGCGTCAGAAGACGAACTTGCGTTGATTGAGCAGGCTTATGAGCAGAACTGCCGCGATAACCGGCAAGGTTCGGCGACGCATCCCGGCGATCGGCTGTTTCATATCCGCATTGCGCAGGCCAGCGGCAATCCGGCTTATGCCTTTATCATCGCCCATCTGTTGGGGCACCGTTATGGCAGCATGTTCCGCAGTCTGCAACAGCATTACACCCCGCAGGATATGCCGCATCGCTCTGAGACCGAGCATCTGGCGATCCTGCAAGCCCTGCGCGCGCGCGATCCGCGTGCGGCGAAAAAAGCGATGAAGGATCATCTGGATGCGGTGATTGAAATTTTCGGTCGGGGATAAAAAAGGCCAGGGGATTAGCCCTGGCCTTGCAACACTCAGCTCGCTGAAAAATTAACGGCGGTTACGCACAATCTGATAGCGACGGGTCAGATACTCGACCGGCGCGCTCCAGATATGCACCAGGCGGCAGAACGGGAACAGCAGGAACAGCGTCATCCCCAACACCATATGCAGGCGGAAAATCACCGCCACGCCCTCAAGATGCTGAGAAGCCCCGCCGTGGAAGGTCACCACCGCCTGCGCCCAGGCCACCAGCTTCATCATCTCGCTGCCGTCCAGATGCTGGGCCGAGAACGGGATGGTCAATAACCCCAGACAAACCTGTACTACCAGCAACGTCAGGATCAGAATATCGCCTACGCTACTGGTGGCCCGTACGCGGGGATGGGTCAGACGACGCTTCAGCAACAGCCCGCCGCCCACCAGCGTTAACAGCCCGCAAATGCCGCCGGCGATCATCGCCAGCTTCTGCTTAACGTCAATCGGCAGGAAGGCCTGGTACATCCAGTGCGGCGTTAACATGCCGACAATATGGCCAAAGAAGATGCCCATAATGCCGATATGGAACAGGTTGGAGGCCAGACGCATGCCTTTTTTATCCAGCATCTGGCTGGAGCCTGCACGCCAGCTGTACTGGCCATAATCATAGCGTAACCAGCTGCCGATCAGGAAAACCGCGCCGGCGATATAGGGATAGATGTCGAAAAAGAACGGCGATAAATAGTGCATGATTAGTGTCCTGAGGAACGTGGCGTGGCCTGCGCCACGTCCAAATACTGAGGCTTGACCGCGCCAGCAAAGCGACGCTGATGCGTGGCCTGTTGCGCAGAGGCGCAGCCCTGCTCACCGAGGAACTTCACCTGCTCCTCTTCCCATACCGCATCCAGCGCGGCGGGCGTATCATCGCGGGCTTCGCTTGCCACCTGGCTTTGCAGGGCGTCGGCCTGCACACCGCTGCCAGACAGCGACAGTAGCGCATCAAACAACCGCGCATACGGGCTTTCGCGCTGCTGAAGACGTGCCGCCAGCAGCGCCATAATCGGCGCGATATCCTGCAATCCGCCGCGCGCCCGCGCCTCTGCGCCATTGCCCAGATATTCCAGATACAGCGGCAGGTAGTCCGGCAGCTCTTTGCAGTCCAGCTCCAGACCGTCGGCACGATACTGATCCAGCAGATCGACCATCGCCTGGCCACGATCGCGGGATTCACCGTGCACATGTTCGAACAGCAGCAGCGAAGTGGCGCGGCCACGATCGAACAGCTCGCAGTACTCCGCCTGCACGTCCAGCAGCGGACGGGCGCAGAAGTCGTTGATAAACTGCAGCAGCGGAGCACGGCTATCCGCATCCAGTTCAGCCGCGCTTTGCAGCGCATCCACCAGCTCGGCAGCGTGATCGAACAGCGCCTGTTCCGGGTAATCCATCAGTCGGCCAATAACACGTAAGCTGATCATCTGCGCTCCTCCTGCGGTGGCGTTTTGCGGCCAATATCTATCGCATCAATGCGACGGCTGTTAAACAAATTGAATTTGCTGTCGCTGCCGTGGCAACCGTCGCCAAAGCTAAAGCCACAGCCTTTGCTTTCCGGGAAGGCTTCACGCGCCAGCTCACGGTGGCTGGAGGGCAGCACGAAACGGTCTTCGTAGTTGGCGATCGCCAGGTAACGGTACATCTCCTGCGCCTGCGCTTCCGTCAGCCCAACCTGCTCCAGCGCGCGGGTATCCACTTCGCCGTCGACGGTTTCGGCACGCTTGTAATGACGCATCGCCAGCATGCGCTTCAGCGCCAGCAACACCGGGGCGGTATCCCCCGCCGTCAGCAGGTTCGCCAGGTACTGCACCGGGATACGCAGGCTTTCCACATCCGGCAGCACGCCGCTGTGGCCAAGTTCACCGGCATCAGCTACCGACTGGATCGGCGATAAGGGCGGCACATACCAGACCATCGGTAAGGTGCGGTATTCCGGGTGCAGCGGCAGCGCCAGCTTCCAGTCCATCGCCATTTTCCACACCGGCGACCGTTGCGCGGCCTCAATCACACTGTTTGGGATGCCGTCTGCCAGCGCCTGTTCAATCACCGCCGGATCGTTCGGGTCGAGGAAAATATCCAGCTGACGCTGGTAGAGATCCTGCTCGTTCTCCGCTGAGGCCGCCTGTTCAATGCGATCGGCGTCATACAGCAGCACGCCGAGATAACGAATGCGGCCGACGCAGGTTTCTGAACAGACGGTGGGCTGGCCCGCTTCAATGCGCGGATAGCAGAAGATGCACTTCTCCGACTTGCCGCTTTTCCAGTTGAAGTAGATTTTTTTGTACGGGCAGCCGGTCAGACACATCCGCCAGCCGCGACATTTGTCCTGATCGATCAGCACGATGCCGTCTTCGCCGCGCTTGTAAATGGCGCCGCTGGGACAGGTCGCCACGCAGGCCGGATTCAGGCAGTGTTCACACAAACGCGGCAGATACATCATGAAGGTGTTTTCAAACTGGCCGTACATCGCTTTCTGGATGTTATTGAAGTTCTGATCGGCGGAGCGTTTCGAGAATTCGCCGCCGAGGATCTCCTCCCAGTTCGGGCCGTTTTCGATCTTCTTCATCCGCTTGCCGGTGATCAGCGAGCGCGGACGGGCTATCGGCTGATGCTTGCCCGCTGGCGCGGTATGCAAATTCTGATAGTCATAATCAAACGGCTCGTAATAGTCATCCAGCTCCGGCACGTGCGGGTTGGCGAAGATTTTCGACAGCAGCCCGACGCGGCTGCCCATGCGTGGCTCCAGCCTGCCGTTGATTTTACGGATCCAGCCGCCCTTCCACTTCTCCTGATCTTCCCAGGCATGGGGATAGCCCACGCCCGGCTTGCTTTCGACGTTGTTGAACCAGGCATATTCCATGCCTTCCCGGCTGGTCCAGACGTTTTTACAGGTCACCGAACAGGTGTGGCATCCGATGCATTTGTCGAGGTTCAGCACCATGCCGACTTGCGAACGAATTTTCATGGCTGTTTCTCCTGCTGGCTGCCCTGGCAATCGTCGGTGCCCTCACCGTCTAACCAGTTAACGTGATTCATTTTTCTCACCACCACGAACTCGTCACGGTTCGAGCCGACGGTGCCGTAATAGTTAAAGCCGTAGGACTGCTGCGCGTAGCCGCCAATCATATGGGTCGGCTTCGGACAGGTCCGCGTGACCGAGTTATGGATGCCTCCGCGCTGGCTGGTGATTTCCGAACCGGGAATGTTCACGATGCGCTCCTGGGCGTGATACATCATGGTCATGCCGGCCGGAATACGTTGGCTGACCACCGCACGGGCGGTCAGCGCGCCGTTGGCGTTAAAGGCTTCAATCCAGTCGTTATCCTCAATCCCCAGCTCGCGGGCATCGTCTTCACTCATCCAGACAATCGGCCCGCCGCGCGACAGCGTCAGCATTAACAGGTTGTCGCTGTAGGTTGAGTGAATGCCCCATTTCTGGTGCGGCGTCAGGAAGTTCAGCGCCTTCTCCGGGTTGCCGTTAGGCTGCTGGTTGAGGAACGGCTTCGCGGCACGGGTATCGATTGGCGGACGGTACACCAGCAGGCTTTCGCCGAAGGCACGCATCCACTCATGATCCTGATACAGCTGTTGTCGGCCGCTCAGCGTGCGCCAGGGGATCAGCTCATGAACGTTGGTGTAGCAGGCGTTATACGACACATGCTCATCTTCCAAACCTGACCAGGTCGGGCTGGAGATAATTTTGCGCGGCTGCGCCTGAATATCGCGGAAGCGGATCTTCTCGTCTTCTTTATTCAGCGCCAGATGCGTGTGGTCGCGGCCGGTGATTTTACTCAGCGCCTGCCAGGCCTTAACGGCCACCTGGCCGTTGGTTTCCGGTGCCAGCGAGAGGATCACTTCCGCCGCATCAATCGCACTGTCGATATTTGGCCGACCGGCGGCCGGGCCGTCCGCCTTGACGTAGTTAAGCTGTTTCAGGAAGTCGACTTCGGTCTGGGTATTCCAGCTGATGCCTTTGCCGCCGTTGCCCAGCTTATCGAGCAGCGGCCCGAGCGAGGTGAAACGCGCCCAGGTGGCCGGGTAGTCACGTTCTACCGCAATAATATGCGGCGCGGTTTTGCCTGGGATCAGCTCACACTGGCCTTTCTTCCAGTCCTTCACCTCAAACGGCTGCGCCAGTTCGGCCGGGGAATCGTGCTGCACCGGCAGCGTGACCACATCGGTTTCCACTCCCAGATGGCCGACACACAGCTCTGAGAACGTTTTGGCGATGCCTTTGTAGATTTCCCAGTCGCTTTTCGACTCCCAGGCCGGATCGACCGCCGCCGACAGCGGATGAATAAACGGATGCATATCCGAAGTATTCATGTCGTCTTTTTCATACCAGGTGGCGGTCGGCAGCACGATATCGGAATAAAGGCAGGTGCTGGACATGCGGAAATCCAGGGTCACCACCAGATCGAGCTTGCCTTCACCACCGTTATCCTGCCATTCCACCTCTTCCGGCATCACGCCGCCCTGACGGCCGAGGTCTTTGCCCTGAATGCCGTTTTCGGTGCCGAGTAAATATTTCAGCATGTACTCATGCCCTTTACCGGAGGAGCCCAGCAGGTTTGAACGCCAGACGAACAGGTTCCTTGGGAAGTTCTGCGGACTGTCCGGCTGTTCCGCCGCAAAGCGCAGCGTGCCCTGCTTCAGGCTGTCGACGGTGTAATCCACCGGTGACATGCCGGCCGCGTCGGCTTTAGCGGCAATGTGCAGCGGATTGACGTTGAGCTGCGGCGCGGACGGCAGCCAGCCCATGCGTTCGGAGCGCACGTTGAAGTCAATCAGGCTGCCGCTGTAACGGCGTTTATCCGCCAGCGGCGACAGCAGCTCTTCGGTGGTGACCGACTCGTAGCGCCACTGGCTGGAGTGGTTATAGAAGAACGAGGTGCTGTTCATATGGCGAGGCGGACGTTGCCAGTCCAGCGCAAAGGCCAGCGGCGTCCAGCCGGTCTGCGGCCGCAGTTTTTCCTGGCCCACGTAGTGCGCCCAGCCGCCACCGCTTTGTCCGACACAGCCGCAGAACACCAGCATATTGATCAGGCCGCGGTAGTTCATGTCCATGTGATACCAGTGGTTCATACCGGCACCGACGATGATCATCGAGCGGCCACGGGTTTTCTCTGCGTTTTCGGCAAACTCACGGGCAATACGGATGATGTTCTGGCGCGACACGCCGGTAATCTGCTCTGCCCATGCCGGGCTGTAGGCTTTGACCTCATCGTAATGCTGCGCGCAGTTGGCATCGCCCAGCCCGCGATCCAGCCCATAGTTGGCCAGGGTCAAATCGTAGACGCTGGTTACCAGCGCTTCACTGCCGTCGGCCAGGGTCAGGCGCTTCACCGGCAGCGTGTGCAACAGGATCTCTTCCAGCGCGACGCTGTTGAAGTTCTCGCTGGTGATGCCGCCAAAGTACGGGAAGCCGACCTCAACCACCTCGTCATGCTTACCGAGCAGGCTGAGCTGCAGTTCAACCTCCTGCTGGCCTTTGCCCTCGCGCGATTCCAGATTCCATTTGCCCTGCTCACCCCAGCGGAAACCAATCGATCCCTGCGGGGCCACCAGCTCACCGTCCGCTTCATTGATGGCAATGGTTTTCCATTCGGGGTTGTTTTGCTGGCCCAGGCCATCGACCAGATCGCTGGCGCGCAGCTGACGTCCGGCGGCATAGAATCCGCCTTCACGCGGCTCAAGCAGCACCAGCATCGGCATATCGCTGTAGCGGCGGACGTAGTCACGGAAATAGCCCACTTCACGATCGAGGTGGAACTCTTTCAGCATCACGTGGCCCATGGCCAGCGCCATCGCGCTGTCGGTGCCCTGTTTCGGGCTCAGCCACTGATCGCAGAGTTTGGCCACTTCGGCATAATCCGGCGTGATAGCGACGGTTTTGGTGCCCTTATAGCGAACTTCGGTAAAGAAGTGCGCATCCGGCGTGCGGGTCTGAGGCACGTTTGAGCCCCAGGCAATGATGTAGGACGAGTTATACCAGTCAGCCGATTCCGGCACGTCGGTCTGCTCACCCCAGGTCATTGGCGACGCGGGCGGCAGGTCGCAATACCAGTCGTAAAAGCTCAGGCACACGCCGCCAATCAGCGACAGATAGCGGGCGCCAGCGGCATAAGAGACCATCGACATCGCCGGGATCGGCGAGAAGCCAACAATGCGATCCGGGCCGAAGGTTTTCGCGGTATAGACGTTCGAGGCGGCAATCAGTTCGTTCACTTCCTGCCAGCTCGAGCGAACGAAGCCGCCGCGTCCACGGGCAATCTTATAGCTTTTGGCTTTTTCCGCATCGCTGACGATGGAACCCCAGGCCTCGACCGGATCGCTGTGCTGCAGCTTCGCTTCACGCCAAAGGGCGATCAGCTTTTTGCGCATTAACGGGTATTTCAGGCGGTTGGCGCTGTAAAGATACCAGGAGTAGCTGGCACCACGCGGGCAGCCGCGCGGTTCGTGGTTTGGCAAATCCGGGCGGGTGCGCGGATAGTCGGTCTGCTGAGTTTCCCAGGTGACCAGGCCATTTTTGACGTAAATCTTCCAGCTGCAGGAACCGGTGCAGTTCACGCCGTGGGTCGAGCGGACGATTTTATCGTGCTGCCAGCGGCTGCGATAGCCGTCTTCCCAGTCACGGTTGGCGTTGAGGGTCTGGCCATGTTTGCCAGAAAAAGGTTCGGCTAGCTGTTTGAAATAGCGGAACCGGTCAAGAAACTTGCTCATCCGGAATTCTCCTGAAGGCCTGATATTGTTAGGTGTGGAGCGACGACATTGCTTAATCTGCGTTTTTACGGCCGTAGACCGCCCAGGTGATCACCACGCACAGCAGGTAGAAGCCGAGGAAGACTTTCATCGCGCCGGCGGGGGATCCGCTCATCGCCAGTGACATGCCAAACATCTGCGGGATAAAGAAGCCGCCGGCAGCACCAATGGCGGAGATAAAGCCCAGCGCTGCGGAGGTTTCGGTTACCGCTTCATGCTGCGCCAGCGCGTCGCTGCCGCCCTGCGCTTTCACCCGCTCAAGGGTATTTTTGCGGAAAATAACCGCGATCATCTGGAAGGTCGACCCGCTGCCCAGACCGGCATTGATAAACAGCACCATAAACACGCTGTAGAAGGCGATAAACGATCCCGGATGGTCGCCCGCAGGCAGCGTCATAAACAGCAGTCCGCTGAAGACGGTCATCACCACAAAATTGATCAGCGTGACGCGCACGCCACCGAATTTATCGGACAGCATGCCGCCGACGGAGCGGGCCAGCGCGCCAAGGAACGGGCCAAAGAAGGCGTACCTGAGGATCACGATGTCCGGGAACTGGGTTTTGGAGAGCATGGCAAAGCCCGCCGAGAAGCCAATAAACGAGCCGAAGGTCGCCAGATACAGCACCGCCATAATCCACAGATGGCCGCGTTTCAGCACCGGCAGCTGCTCACGCAGCGAGGATTTCGAGGAGGCCAAATCGTTCATGCCAAACCAGGCCAACAGGGTGCCAATCACCAGGAACGGGCCCCACAGCCAGGCGGCGTTTTCCAGCCAGATCGCCTCACCGCTGGCGGCCACCTGCGCCCCCCCGCCAAAGAAACTGAAGATGCCGAAGGAGATGGCCAGCGGGGCGAAGAATTGCATCACGCTGACGCCGAGATTGCCCAGGCCGCCATTAATTCCCAGCGCGCTGCCCTGTTTCGCTTTCGGGAAGAAGAAGCTGATATTGCCCATGCTGGAGGCGAAGTTGGCTCCGGCACAGCCGCACAGCAGGGCGATAATCATAAAGGTGGAGAACGAGGTCTGAGTGTCCTGCACCGCGAACCCGAGCCACAGGCAGGGGATTAACAGGATGCCGGTACTGAACGCCGTCCAGCGGCGGCCACCAAAAATGGGGATCACAAACGAGTAAGGCACCCGCAGTAAGGCGCAGGCCACGGACGGGAGTGCGGTCAGCAGAAACAGTTGTTCGGTGGTGAAATTAAACCCCACCTTGTTCAGATTGACGGTAATGGCGCTGAACAGCATCCAGACGCAGAACGCCAGCAGCAGGCAGAACACCGAAATCCACAGGTTACGGCTGGCGATGCGTTTGCCGTATTGCTGCCAGAATTCGGCATTTTCAGGCTGCCAGTCCTGAATGACCGTTCCGCCTTTGGTTGAAGGAGTAGAGGGTGTAAGCGACATAGTGTTCTCAGTAACAGGAGTGATTGCTGCACATCCTGCTGATCGCTCGGCTGGTTCAGGTTGATGCAAATCAACCAGACGACAGGTAGTTATTGCACGTTTTCAGCGCCAGACTCCAAAAGAGGTAGGCAAGGAGTATTAATTAACCTACTGTAAATACTAAGATTTAAAAAATTACTCCTGCGCTATAATCAGTTTCTGAACGGATTTGGAAATTTGTAGTTACCCATTAAGTGGTATAGGGATAATCCCCGGGATACGTAGAATAACGCCCAGCCTGGCCAGTCTGGCCTGTAACAGCACTGACCCACAGGACACTACCGTGAAAGAAGAAGCCGCCACCATATTACTGATTGACGATCACCCGATGCTGCGCAACGGGGTGAAACAGCTGATCGCGCTGGACGAGCGGTTGCAGGTGGTTGCCGAAGCGGGCAACGGCACGCTCGGCGTGGAACTGGCGGGGGAACTGGATCCGGATCTGATCCTGCTGGACTTAAATATGCCGGGCATGAACGGACTGGATACGCTGGTGCAACTGCGCACCATCGAGCTCTCTGGCCGCATCGTGGTGTTCAGCGTGTCGGATCATGAAGATGACGTGGTGAATGCGCTGAAGCGCGGTGCCGATGGCTATCTGCTCAAGGATATGGAGCCGGAAGAGTTGCTGAAATCGCTGCATCAGGCGGCCGCCGGGCAGATGGTGCTGAGTGAAACGCTGACCAATGTGCTGGTCGCCAGCCTGCGGGAAAACCGCCCTTCCGACGAGCGGGACATCGAACAGCTCACCCGCCGCGAGCGCGATATCCTCAAGCTGATCAGCCAGGGCATGACCAATAAAGCCATCGCCCGCAAGCTGTCGATCACCGAAAGCACGGTAAAGGTTCACGTAAAGCATCTGCTGAAAAAGATGAAGCTGAAATCCCGCGTGGAAGCCGCGGTTTGGGCCTTGCAGAGCGGGCATGAGTGAGCGTTACCCCTGGATTTCTACTCCGGTTTTCCTCTGCGTGCTTTCTGTTGACACGATGACTGCCGTCAGCACGGCCGATCATTCCAGCCCTGATTTTCCATGCTAAACAGGTACGACACCCGTTAAGAAGGAAAATGTATGCGTGCTTATACCCTGCGAGTTGCCCGTCCGGTTACCAACCTCACCCTGAGCAGCGAGATGTATCGTACCGGACTCGGGCTGGAGATTATTGGCGGCTTTACCGACCATCAGGGATTCAGCGGCAAGATGCTGGGCAATCCCGACCTTACCTGGCATCTGGAGTTTACCGTCTGTCACACCCATCCCGTAAAACCACTGAGCACTGATGAAGACCTGCTGGTGCTGTATGTTCCTGACCAGGTTGAATGGGAACGCGTCTGTGAACAGATGAACGCCGCCGGATTTGCCGTCGTCGACGCCTTCAATCCCTACTGGGCAGAGCTTGGCAAAACCTTTATCGATGCCGACGGTTACCGCACGGTAATTCAAAGGCAGAAGTGGGGGTCAGAATAGTATCGGGCAGACGATAACTGGCCTCATGTGCTGCATAACAGCCTTTTCACCTGACGAAAGAAACACCTGAATCGTCGATGGTGGCTTTGATCGCTAAGCGATCGGGGGCGATAACAGGGCCACTAATATGGCTCAGCCACTTTCAACATGGAAAAAAGTGGCACTGGAATGCAATCAGGCCGGGAGTGGTGGGTAGCGCGGTGCCCGGCAACGTTATGAATCTCGCCATGAGCATCGCGCTGTATGCCTCGCTGTGCAAGGCTCAGGATTTACCTCTCCGTTTCCCTGGCTCAGAGCAAAGCTGGAATAGCATCGGTGACATCTGGCGCTGGAGCGAGCTGTGGCCGTACATCGCCCGCTGGGTTGAACTGGACTACGCTCCGCCGGTCAGGCTGTCATTTCAGCAGTTATTTAAGGACTCCCGTTTGGCATGGCGAGAACTCGCCGGGCAGCAGCTGGTAGAAACTGACATTTTAAAGCTGAACGACGGGAGTTTTGCTGATTTTGTATTTGGCTGGAATTACGACATGTTTGGTGATGGCAGCAAGCTACGCCGGGCAGGTTTTACGGGGTTCCAGGCGACCAACGACATGTTTTTCAGCCTGTTTTCTCAACTGAGAGAGGCGCGCATTATCCCCTGATAAAGAGTGGGCAGCCTGGTTTAGATCTCGCTGCCCACAAGGATCTACATACCGTTTTCATTTTCCTTCGCCGGATTCTTATCCGGCAAATCGGGGAACGTCTGTAATCCGTTATTTCTGCGAATGATATTTATAAGCTCGCGTAAGGCTGGATGCACATAGCGACGGCTGCTGTAGTACATGTGAAACGGCTCCCCCTGACATGCATGTCTCGGCAGCACGTTGATCAGCAATCCGCTGGCAAGTTCAGTATCCACCCGCGACTCCAGCACATAGGCGAGGCCAATCCCGTCGATGGCGGCGGCGATCGTGGTTGAGGTATCTTTCAAGGTGATAGCACCCGGCACGCTCATGCTGTAAACACCGTCAGCCCCATCAAACTCCCAGCGGAAACTGGCGTTATTGCCAAGCAGCAGTTGCAGACAGTTATGTTCTGATAATTGAGCCGGGGTTGTTGGCACGCCATGACGCATCACATACTCCGGCGAGCCGACCACGATCCAACGCTGCGTATCGGTCAAGGCGACGGCAACCATATCCTCGGGCACCAGATGCCCGTAACGCATGCCGGCATCAAAGCCTTCAGAGGTAATATCGACCGGCCTGTCCTCGACAACCACCGTCAGCCTGACGTCAGGCCACTGTTCGGCAAACGCCTTCAATGCCGGCACGATTAACTGCGCGGCAGCATCCGCAAAAACATTGAGCCGCAATACGCCGAAACGACTGCGGCCAGGCGCGTTAACGGTATCCAGCGCGGACGAAATGACATCAAATCCCTGGGAAAGCTTTTCAGCCACCTCCAGCCCTAACGCCGTAGGTGACACCGAGCGACTGGTGCGGTTTAAAAGCCGTGCATCGAGTCGGGTTTCCACCCGGCGTATGGCATGGCTTATGGCGGAAGAGGAGAGGCCAAGTTCGATGGCGGCAAGCTTAAAACTGCGGCAGCGCAGTACTATCATAAAAGCCTGAAGATCGGCAAAATCAACCCGTTCCATTTTCATGATGAATACCATTAACTGATTCAATGAATAGCATGCATCTTTTAGCATGGGATCTCATGGCCCGTAAACGCTAAGCTCTTTTAAACGTTCCCTACTCAGTTTGATAAATCGGTGCGTAAGCTGTCTGCACCCTCAAAAGGAAGTTTTCATGAACAACAGAATTCTTGGTAAAACGGGCCAGCGTGTTTCCGAAATCGGTTTTGGCGCCTGGGCCATCGGCGGCACCTGGGGTGAAGTCAGCATGGAAGATGCGAAAGGCGCATTAAATGCGGCACTGGATGCCGGGATGACGTTTATCGACACGGCGGACGTTTACGGTGATGGCCGTTCCGAAAAAATCATCGCCGAGGTGCTAAATGAACGAGGGGGAGTTCGCCCGTTCGTGGCGACCAAACTGGGGCGTCGCCTTTCGCCGCATGTGGCCTCCGGCTACAGCGAAAAGAATCTTAATGACTTTGTCGATCGTTCCCGCGATAACCTGCAAACCGAGACGCTGGATTTAGTCCAGCTGCACTGCCCTCCTACCGAGATCTATTACACCCCTGAAGTTTTCACAGTAATGGATGAGATGATTAAAGCCGGCAAAATCCGCAGCTACGGGGTTTCTGTCGAAAAAGTCGAAGAAGGCCTGAAGGCGCTTGAATACCCGAATGTGTCTTCCATCCAGCTGATTTACAACATTTTCAGGCAGCGCCCTGCCGAGCTTCTGCTTCATGAAGCCAAACGCCGGGATGTCGCTATCATTGCCCGCGTACCGCTGGCATCGGGCTTGCTGACAGGCAAAATGACCGCTGACACCGCGTTCGCAGCCGACGATCACCGCACCTTCAACCGTAACGGCGAGCAGTTTGATAAAGGCGAGACCTTTGCAGGCGTGCCTTACGATGTGGCGCTGGATGCCGTGGAAGATATTCGTCGCTTGCTGCCGGGTGACACCCGCATGGCAGCATTCGCGCTGCGTTGGATTTTGATGAATGAAAATGTCTCGGTGATCATTCCCGGCTCTAAAAATAAAGCCCAATCAGAAACCAATGCGCAAGCAAGCGCTCTCGCCGAACTGTCCGACGATACAATGTTGGCGTTGAAAACCCTATATCAAAACAAAATTGCCCCGTGGGTACATCAGCGCTGGTAAGCAATCAATTATAAAAAACGTTAAACACCACCATCGATTCCGCAGGGCCTGGGGTGACGGTTTCCGCCGTTTGGTAATACTTTGCTTCGAAATCAACCCGGTTGTCACCCAGGGTGATAGGTGCAATATTGTCATTGAAGCCGGCGATGGTTTTGCCGTTCATCAACAGTTGAATACCCAATCCGGTTGCTGAATTTACATCATCGCTCAGGGCTATCACGCCCTGTTCCTGACTCGCAAATCCATAGACAGGCGTGAAATCAAAATGGGCCTGTGTTGCTGCGCCTTTACATTCCGTGAGGCTCACTGAAAAAGGCACCTTTGGACCGGTTCTCCCTGTGCCGGTAAAGCTGGCTGTGGATAACGTTCCCATCTCGACATCGGGTACGCTGCCAACCGTACAACCGCCCGCCGCAATGCTCATCAAACCGGAAAATGAAAAGCTGTACAGATGGCCGCGCGGCGCGCGGTCGGCATTGGCTTCATCAACATAAACGGTTTGAGCCAGTTCGCTTGTTTCGCCATATTTAAGGTCTTTATTGGATCTGACAATATATATTTTATCGGTCAGCGTCGTGGTACCGTTTGTTAAAAGCCCTCTGCGAATGGACGCACCGGAGAATACCGTCGACATACATGCCCATGTTCCGGATGCAGAATTGAAATTTGTCCATACAATGCCGAGGCCAGAATCGGATATTGCGGTCCCCTGGTCAATAACCGGGCACGTTAACCCGTCTACCGAGACAGTCATACCTGAACTGCTCCAGCCGGTATAACTGACCTCAGAAGCTTGCTGAAAGTTACCGCTCGACTTGCAGGTAAGATTGACGTTATTGGTACTGGCAAAAAGAATATCCCCGGCCTTCGAACTTTCCGCAACCGCCACATTGCCGAGGTTAAGCACATACGAAGCGGTATCTGAAGTACAGTTCATATCTTCTGCTGAGGCAGACTGACATGATAAAAGCGTCGTTATCAGGGTAAAAAAGCATAACGTGAGTTTCAGTGTGTTTAGCATAATTTATTTTCCGTTGATTCCGTGATCTGTCAGTGCATCACACGGCAAATCAGCCACAATAATGCCGTTATTTTTCATGCGCCCCGCCGCCGAGAATGGCACCGTGCAGAGAAGTTCCCCCCCAGCAAGTGACACCTGCAACTGGGCAGATTCGGCAACACCGGCCAGATAAACCCGCCCTTTTTCATCAGTCATTCCGCTGATGTCTTCGGTACGAACAAGACTCCCCAGCGGCAGCGGTCTTCCCTTTCTTGTCAGGGTCAGGAACACCCGTAGCCCTATCTTTGTCTCGTACTCCGCCAGTACCAGCGATTCCCTGGAGGGCGTTTTACGTTGGATTGACCCCTTCAAATCGACATCATCTTCTAATGTGGAAGTGTCCAGACTGACGTCATTTTCCCGGTAGGGTGTCAGTGAAGGGACGATGGCATAGCCCCGTGAATCCGTTGAAAGGCCGCTGCGATTATTGATTTTTATATCTTTGCCACCCGGCGCCCGCACCAGTGCCCACGCGCTACCTTCTGATAACTCACGGGAAAGCGTTACGCCATAAGGATGGACGACAGCTGAGCCGCGTACTCCCCAGTTAATGCTTTCGCTTTCGCCGTTATAACGTGCATATCCCAGCGATGCGGTGGCGTTGCTCCCCTGCAGACTACCGGACAGCGCGGTACTGTCCTTAACCCAGCCATCAGATTGACGACTGCGGGCCTGGGACATTGACCAGGAAAGGTTATTATTTTCAAGCGACGTCCCTGACAGCGTGGTGGACAGGCTGCCGGTCCCCCGGTTTGACTGCGACCAGTTATTACTCATCCGCATGTTGCTATCGGCGGTCGGCGATAACCATTTGCCGATCGGCAGGCTGACGTTGACGGAGGTGCTATTGTCTGTACGCCCTGTCCGCCATAACCGGCTCTGACTCTGGTTCAGGCTGACGGTGACGCCTGAAAAACTTTTACTCCAGCTGCCGGTGACGGAGCGGTTACGTGAATTAACCCGGTTCCAGTATTCTGACTGATAAGCGCTGAGCGAGACCGATCCCGCCGGGCCAGCATTCTGATTCACGGTGATCTGTGACTTACTCTTCAGGGTGTAGCGGGAGGCCAACCGGCTATTGTTAAAATACTCACTCGCTTCATCAAACCCGTAGTATCCGTCGGTGCCGTAACGGTAACCGGCCAGGGTCATGGAGGTGCCGGTGGAGTCAAACCGCTTGCTGTATTTGGCTTGCAGGGACTGTCCGGTTTTAGACGTGCCATCACTGAAGGTGGTTTCTGCCTGGGTCAAATCCAGCGAAACCGCCCCGAACATGTCCAGACTCTGGCCAACACCGAGCATTGCAGCGCGATAATGTTCGGCCACCAGAGCGCCGCCATAAACGGTCGTATTGTTCAGCAGTCCATACAGCATTTCACCCTGCACAAACCGCTGATTTACTGACGTCTCTGAGTGATTATTTCGCGCGCCATATTCGCCCGCGGTGACGGAATATTTGAACATGCCGCGACGGACCGAAATCGGCGGCGAGGCGAAAGACTGTGTGTAGCTACGCAACGATCCATCTTCTTCTTTTACCGTAATATCCAGATCGCCGGACGTGGATGTTGGATAGAGATCGTTGATCACAAAGGCGCCAGGCGACACAAACGTCTGATAAAGCAGGTTGCCGTTCTGGCGCACTTCAACCGTGGCGTGAGAAAGGGCAATCCCCCTGATTTCGGGTGCATAGCCGCGCTGACTGTCCGCCAGCATTTCGTCTTGCGTGGACAGCGAGGCCCCACGGAAACTGAAACTGTCCATCACCAGACCTGGGGTCGCCGTTTCACCGGCGACAAAGCGGGCACGCAGGGGGCGGACGTCACGCTCCACTGAGGTTTGCAAACTGTTCCACTGGCTGATGTTGTTAGCGGTACGGCTGTAGGTGCTGTAGTTTCTTAAGCGCCATGGGCCCATGTTGATGCCACTGCGTACGTTAAGGTACTGAGAGCTTTGGTTCTGGCTTAATGCCGACTGATTGTGGGTTTCTGAGCCGGAGGCACTGTAAGAGGCAAAAAACATCGGCAACCCATCGTCCCACTGTTCAGGGGGGACATCGCCACGTGCAGTTTGATTAAGCGCTGCCTGCGGGAGGGTTATTTTGAGTACCCGTCGGTCAAAATCAAACAGCGTATCGGCATCAGGGATGACCGCCCCAATGTCGGAGATCGTGCTCTCAGGAGACAGTGAAACCAGCGCCGGGAATGCGCCTGGCTTGACGCCAAATTTCTGCAACAATGACGACGTTAATTCCGGGCATAAACGGGTTCCACAGACAATAAATTTCAGGGTGTATTCTCCCTGCGGTACCTGGTTAACGCTAACCTGCACTGCGTAATCACCAGGCATCTGAATTTCCGGCCGGGACAGGGTTTCAAGGTCAGTATTGGCTTTTTGCTCAGGCGTAAGCTTCAGTGCATTCACATTGAAATAAAGCTCCGCTCTGGCCGTTGAGAAGCCCATTAACGAGACGATGACAAAAATGAGTCTCGCTCCCCACTTCTCTGCCAGATGAGTGACAACAGAACCCTGCACGATATATTCAGAAGAACCACGCATCATTATCTCCAGGACACCGTCTTAGAAACTCACGCTGCGTGATGGCGTTATACCGCCCCAGTCGTTGATGGTACTCCATGAAAAGGTCCGCAAAGCCGAGGCTGGCAGGGCAATCTCAATCGGTGAAAAAGGACGAAGGGTGCCCGGATTTTCAATTTTGGCGCCGTTAATCGTCACGTTAGTCAGCGTGACAACATACGGTGTCGGATTACTGATAAGGATATGGCCGGACCGGGCTGATACTTGCAGTTTTTCGCCGGCGACAGCAGCGGCTCGGGCCGTGAGTCCTTCTGGGCGATAAATGAGTTTGATGATGTTCTGCGTAGCAATCGTCAGACGCGATGGGTTTTGCTTTTTCTCCACCGCAGGGATTGCCCGAATATTTAAAAGAAACAGGCTTTCTCTGTCTTTAGGTAATGCAGAAGGGGATCCGACATAGACCACCCGCACCGGGCTTTCTCCCCCGGCGGGAAGTTTAAAAAGCGGAGGGGTATTTATAAATGGAATATTTTTAGTCTCACGACTAGCGAAATCAGAGACCCAGGACTGAACCAGTTGCGGCGCCTGAGTAATACCATTACGCAGGGGAGCACTGGCTTCTTTTTTGCCTGCTTCATAAATCATTCGTGTTGCGCCAAGCGTCAATCCATCAGCTTTACAGATAATGGGCAGCAGCAGGGCAACCCCGAGAATAAGTTTAATATATTTCACAAGGAATGAACTCCATATAAAAATGGAAGCATAATAAATATACTTCCATCTTATATTTATTAACTATTAGCGTAATCGATAGTGAATGTCACATCGGTATCAATTGTTCCGGCATACGTTGCACTACCGGTATAATCTACAAGCCATGCTTTGAAATTTGCGACGGCCTGCGTTACGCCTGTTGTCAGTGAATCAAATCCTGTATTGGCAGTTGAGATGCCAGGGGCATAGACAGTCGCGAGATTGTCTGCATCACCTATACGTATCCCCAATCCATCAATATCGGTAGAAAACAGCGTGGTATAGCCAGTCGTCGTCACTGCCGCGCCGTTGAAAGTGACTGAAGGGGAGGAAGCAACAGCGCAGTCCTTCAGTTCAATACTGAAAGGCGTGCCGCGGGTGGTGTCGCCGGCAGTGCCGAATGTGTTGCTGCTGATGGTGCCGAAATTCACGGTTCCCGATGCTGTTGCGCTGCCGGCGATGCTGCTGACCGTGCAGGCAGCCGCGGAAATGACGCCTTTAAAATTAATGGTACCGTCAGACGCAAACGCGCTCGCCGACATTCCCAGAGACACCGCTATTAATACGATGTGTTTAGGTAGTTTACTCATATTTATTTCCTATATCATTAATGTAAAATCTATTTCATCAATTATCCCAACCAGGCTGGGAGGCCTGAAAAGGCACTCCCTGTCACATTAACCACGGATATTCCATCTCATCCCGACACGTCTTAGGTGCATTGGATATTTTCGATGAATCTATTATAAAAATAAGCCACAGAGATTTTTCTTATTATCTCCTTGCCGAAATAAGCTAATTAATCCCTGACTTTTCTACGCCTCTCACCCGACGTGTTAGTGCCGAGAATAAAACGGTAAATCAATCCACCGACAATGCCGCCCACGGCAGGGAATACCCAAAACACCCACAGTTGATGAATGGCCCAGGTGCCCTGAAACAGCGCGACGGCGGTACTGCGTGCAGGATTTACGGAGGTATTGGTCACCGGAATACTAATGAGGTGGATCAGCGTCAGTGCCAGACCAATCGCAAGCGGAGCAAATCCGGCAGGCGCGCGTTTGTCCGTTGCACCATGGATGACGATCAGGAAAATGGCGGTCAATACACCTTCTATAAGCATTGCGGACTGGAGGTTATAACCACCCGGAGAATGTCCACCGTATCCATTAGCGGCAAAGCCGCTGGCGGTAGCATCAAAACCGGCATGACCATAAGCAATCACATACAGCACAGCTGCTGCAGCGATACCGCCGGCAACTTGAGAAATAATGTAAGGGACAACATCACGGGCGGGGATACGTCCACCAGCAAACAGGCCTAATGTGACGGCAGGGTTAAAATGCGCACCTGAAATATGGCCTACTGCGTACGCCATGGTCAGTACCGTCAGTCCGAATGCCAGCGCCACGCCAGCAAACCCAATTCCCAAAGCGGGGAAACCTGCTGCGAAAATCGCACTACCGCAGCCCCCGAAGACAAGGACGAAAGTACCCACAAATTCTGCTGACATTTTTTTTAACATATAAACCTCTTCGTAAAATCAATCTCATTAAGATCGCTTATTGACTTACCACGTCAGAACTGACCTGACTATGGCCGCTAATATCCGCCTTAGAATTGTGCTGGCTTTCACCTTTACAATTGTCACTGCTTTCAACTTTAGCGTTATCGCTACCTTCAACTTTTGAATTGTCGTTGCCATCAACTTTTGAATTGTCGTTGCCATCAACTTTTGAATTGTCGTTGCCATCAAATTTTGAATTGCCGTTGCTATCAACTTTTGAATTGTCGTTGCCTTCAACGTTAGAATTGTCGCTGCCTTCAACGTTAGGATTGTCGTTGCTATCAACATTGGAGTTTTCGCCACTGTCGCTGCTAATCCACTTCACGAACGGCATATTCAAAACATCTGCATTATCGCCAAAGAAAAAGACCATGCCTGTTTTACTCTCACCCGGCTTAAACGCTTGCAGTAAAACCACATCTACCCCGCGGGCAACAATTTCCTTGCCGGTACGGTCGAAAAGAACGAAACACCCTTTTGTCAGACTGGCGGTATCTGTCAGTGGATTAGTTATGCTTATACGGTATGACACCATATATTGTTCTTTACCGTGAGAGGTCACACCGCCGATTTCTTTATTAGCTGCATACACCGGATCTGGTTGAAAAAGTTGATTCGCATACGCATGCGTGCCAATAAACAACACGGCTAATATCAGTATTTTTTTCATTTAAGACTCTTGTCGATGAATGATTATTTATTTAAAACATTATCCGTAATGATGATTAAGTATCTTTTAACATACATCCCTAAACTGTGAGACTCAGTTTAAGAGTGCGGTAAAAACATACAACTCATGAATTTCCCATGTAGCTCAAGAAAATGTCATGCATTTCTCAACCTAAAATAAGCAATTGATATAACTATAAAAACAGTAAAAATGATAATCATGTTCGTCAAGAAAAATGATTGCATGGATGAAAAAATCATTCGTGATGCATTATTTCAGGCGTGGTAAGGCTTTCTCTTTAGTGTCAGATTCATCTAAGATCGTGAGTAGCATTTTCACCTCATCTGGACTCACGCACTATAAACACCTGCGCTTAGAGTTTCACTCTACGCATTGGGAGTTACCGTTTTTTTTGTTATTAACTTCACTCGGATATTCCGATGATGTTTCTTCCTTATTTTTTATTTTAAACAATCTGTAACGAGAGGCAGCACCATAGAGATACACTTTAAAAAAACCCCTCCCTGGCGTCAATAGCGACATTAAGCCGAATAAAATGACGTAGACTACGATTCAGTTCAGCCTGAAATTTGACCATTAATTCTCTATCATACTGCTCAGCAAGGTAATTTCTCCATTACAATATGCCCTCCCTAAAACACTATTAACCTTAATAAGGCTAATATTTCAAAATATTCCCGAAAAATAACCACCGTTATATAGGGCCGTAATGAGGGATTTTGTTAAGACAAATGGAATTTATTAACAAAGGAATTGAGTGTTTCACAAATAACGTTATGGCCATGCAGTCAACGTTCGGCATTTATTTTTATTGCGAGCGCGATCTGAACTTAAGGTCTGGTGACTTGCCTGGCATAATTAATCTTAAGAAAATCGGGTCGATTTCATGGCTATACCCTTGAAACAGAGCCAGGCGCCTTGCTGGCTGACAAACCCGCTGACCAGGGTACTCTTCACTGGATTACCTCTGTATTTTTCGTCAAACTGGCCGTCCAGGCTCCAGGCTTCAAGTGAGCGACAAATTTGCGAGTTTATGTGATTTGAGCGGGGTTGCCCCTGACCACATAACTACTTGAAAGTATTGAAATGAGTAAAAATATTATGAAAGAGTCGATTGACAAGGATTTATCAGGCCATACGCCAATGATGCAGCAGTATTAAGAAAAAACCTTTAACCTATTGATTATAAGCCAAATAATTTTAGATAATAATTACTGAGCTACCTAAGGAATACTTATTTTTGAATGGATTTCTCTTTAAAAAATTTCAAATAGTGCAAAATAAACCCTGAAACTCATGTTTTTTGTTAAGAGACATAATGCTTACAGGTTATAAAGAGTCTTCAAAATATATATCAGATCCTTTTTTTGATGCTTACATCTTCTTCACTAACAACAATCGAGTTTATTTTAATCTTTTCTTCTTCAGCCATCTTTTTTTCGATGATGCCTCTAACTTTATCAATATCTACATCGAATGCCAAAGAAGATAAGAACCACCAATCAACACTTTTATATTCGGCAATATCGGTCAATTCAAAACCATGAACAATAGTAAAAAGCTTTAAACACTCTTCCGAGGTGTAAAAATCTCTGAACATGAGATAAACAACATCCTCAGCAGGATACATTGCATAATTCTCAGACATATCATTATTTTCAAGGAATGCCTGCAAATCATTATGAATCTTGGCTAAAAATACTTTAGCACCTTCTAAGGATAAACTTTCTTTTTCTAAAATCATTTCACCTTTCATTTAACTCTCCTTTTTTATTTTTATTTAACACAAATTATAAGCATTCAATGCTAAAATTGTTTTTTTAAAACAATCATTACTCAAAATAGTAAAAAATATTTTATTCTCACTCTGTTAAAACTATCCCTATCAAAAATGCCAAAGATCTAAGAAAATAATTTTCAAGGAAAATATTCATGATTTTTAAATCAACCATCGAAAAGTTGCCGAAAAATCACTGAATTATCAAACTTACAAAAACCTCTATTTCTATGGAAAGTTCTTTGGGGCATTCTAAAGGTAAGATATGCCCCTTTAATCTCAAGTTACTTAATATTTTTTTTCAGCCTGGCCCTGCGTGCTTTAACAATAATCGATACAAAACCTATGGATAACTCTATACCATTTGTCATCTCAGCGGTTTCGAGCAATCTAGAGGCAAGTATATCCTTGTCAAATCCAGATTTTATTACTTCATCAGTTATTTTATCGAGGTAATCATCTCCTACTGCGGATGAAACTAATGGTTTAGATTCATTTCCTAGGATATTTTTTTTAGTGGAAACAATATTAGCTTCAGGTTGCCTTTCTCTAAAAAAATCGAAAGAAATTGTATCCCCAATAAGATTGGCATTATTATTCCTTTCACCTTCAGAAAAACCGGTCCTCTCGTCATGGAAAAAATCAGATGTTAAACTGGTTCTTATTTTGCAAAGAACATGCTGTCCAATTTCAAGTTCAACCCATACCCAAGAAATTCCCTTTTGTTTTGCATGAAATATATTTATTATTTTTTTTACACTTGAAACCCCATCCAAAACTAAACGATTTCCTTTCTTTGAAACTGTATCAACAATAACTTTTGCAGGTTGCCAATATAATAAGTCTGGGTAATGATGTGTATCAGCATTAAGCCCTTGGCTAATATTGAATAGCCTTTCTGCTTCACAAGAAATATAATAAGCATCCTGAATAGACTCGCTTGGCAATTTTTCATAATGTAATGCACCTAATAAAGCACCTACCATTGTGCCTATTGTATCAGTATCACTACCTAAAAAGTTGACTACATCCTGTATTACCTTTTTAGGCTCATCCCTTTGATATAAAAATGCTGCGACATTTGAAAAGAAAGCACATTTGAGTCCTGAGCCTCTTTCATATTCATTTAGTCCGCCACATTCAGTCACAATTTCTTTATATAAATCACTTCCGCCATTCTGATTACTCGATATTACTTTGCTTGCTGAGTTAACAACATCCAACCATTCTTCTTTTATTTTTTCTAATGCTTGAGTTAAGGTCGTATTGCTTTTTGATTCCCATGTTGGTAACCAGAAAGTTGATAATTCATAATCCCCCTCAATAATCGATTTAATACCAATAATTTCTTTAGAAGAATCCCCCCAAAATTCCATATTCGGAATTGATTTGTTTGCAAATATGCTGGCAAGACTTAATGCGTGAATTACTGCACCAACTATTCCTCTCAAGTGTCCATGTGTTGAAATGGCATTTCTTATAACATCTGGTAAAAACTGTTCCTTTTTGCTTGGATCAGGAGCAGCCCACACATGAGGTTGAATGCGCATCGCAGCCCCATTCCCACCGCCATCTACATAGTTTGGATAAAAATTACTGAACCAAGCAATATTTTTGTTTATTAATGATGCAGCTGCTTTCTTACTTCCCCTTCCAGCACCTAAGGCATAGCAAAGCCATACTGGAAGTTCTACTTTTGAGAATGATTCTACATCAAAAAAACCATCTGATCTTATGGCTCTACTTGTAGCTAATCTGAGTTGAGTATCATCAGAATAGGTTCCTGCTGGTAAGCTTACAATTGCGCCTGACCGCCCCCCCACCATTCGCTTCCAATCTACTAAATGGTTAGATGACATTGAGCCAATCCTTCGTTCAACAGTGGTAGCAGAGGCTAATTCTGTTGGAAAGCCCAAAGCATCCGCATATGCAGACCACAAAGCTGAAGATATAGTTCGTTGTAGTCTTTCATCTTGCATGTGCTCTTACCTCATATCCGTAAACTTTACAGGGGAAGTAATGATAGGTATGTTCCTATGATTCATTGCCCCTAGCTGGCCAGCGACCTCGTCAGCAATTTCGTCGTTTTGAACATAAATCGCTTGGAGAAATTCCGTCGAAATTTCCTTAGGATACAACACTTCTGCCTGCACGCATGTAGGAAATTGCGATTCAAGGCCTTCCAGCCTCATTATGTCCTTTCCCCACCAATGATTGATCCTACCAGCGAACATCGCTTCGAGTCCATCATGTCCAGATTTTCTGATTACACCTGTATAGATGTTGTTAGTAGTAGTGAAGTTCACCCCTTGATGGTTCAGTATTTTTGGAGAGAAATCCAAAATACACCACCAAAAATTTTTTTCTGAATGCCAAGATTGAGAAGATGTATTAAAAAAACCTGTATTAATTCTACTTATAGAGAGATTTACATAATCAAGCCAAGCTCGATCTTTATCTCTATAAGCCGCATTTGGTTGAAAAATATGTGCAAGGTGCTCATCTTTGTTCAATCGCAATCTTGATTTCAATGTTTTTGTAGCAAGTATTCCTAACAATCCTCTATTAGTAGTGAAATGTAGAATTGAAGTTATGTTTCTGCTTGCTATAATTTCATCTATATTCACACATCCCTCCTAATAACAACATCTTTCATAGAATTGAAAATGTTAGGGACATCATGATTTGAAAAACCAATAATAATACTTTCTTTAGCTCTACCTACACCCATTGCGATCAAACGTCGTAGCCTTGCACTCTTTTCATTTTCAAGGTCGCTAACTTCATTGGAGTCCAGCACACTTCCGTCCAATCCAATCATGATCACATGGTCAAATTCCAATCCCTTAGCGGAGTGGAAGGTTGTTAGTGCAATATTTTCATCTCCTTCGGGCCACTCAGAAAGACTTTGGATAATCTCAAAACCAAGATTCTCGCTCTGCAAAATTGGCTTTAAATCTCTAAACCAACCTTTGGGATGTAGAAAAGCAACCGACTGGTTAGTTAAATCAATATTTTCCTTGATGTGAGAAATGCAATATTTTACTTGATTGAGATATTCGCCACAGATAACTATTGGCATATCTCCTTCTTTTTTTACCCCATTGAGATTAGGAATGCTTCCATCATCGTCAACTTGTATCCCTTGAAGTAATGCAGCAGCTAATGTTGCGATTTGCTTTGTATTTCTATAATTCAAAGATAGCTTATGGCTATTTTCCGGCCTGATGTTTATTCCAACTTCGCTCCAATTAAAACTTCTCGCATAGATCTTTTGAGCACTATCTAAAACAAATGTAATCGTGCAATCCCTCGCTGCTTGATTCATTATTGCCCGGATCTCATTAGCAGAGAAATCTTGTGTTTCATCTACAACAATAACATCGTAATTTTTATATTTATGTTCCTGCAAATCGATTGCATTATCATTCCAATCTCTAAATCCGTATTTAACCTTATAATCCAAGTATGGTTTTATTACCTTTTCGAGCAAGATTACACGATTAGGTCTTTCCATTCTAGGAACTGTCCCCCTGCCATCTCTTCTTGCTGTCAGATACTCATTGAGTGCATCTTTAGAAAATCGCCCTAACACATATGCTGCTTCATCTGCTATAAAATCAGCATCGCTAAAATATGATTTACCAAAGCCCTTTAATAAACATTGTGTTTGATCTATTGTTAGTATGCTCTGAGGCCCTATTAATCCTCTTGACCAAGAATTAAAAGTGCTTACCTCCATATCAATTGCATCACCTACAGAAAATTGCTTTTTTGCAAGTTCTTTAATATAACCCCTTAGAGTTTTGTTAAAGGTTAAAACTAAAACATTAACGGGTTTTGGTTCTGTCTGCCTTCTTCTACGGTTCAAGTAAAAACCGATGGCAGACCTTAATTTTAGTAATGCAGTAGTGGTTTTCCCACTACCCGCAGCCCCTCTTATAATTTCAACTCCGGGTTGTATTCTAGAGAACAGGGCTAATTGTTCAGCTGTAGGTTTAACATCTATAAGTGCCTTCATGGCGCTTCCTCTTTCCTAATAATTAAATTCACATAAGTGAATGCGAAGGAATTAAATTTATCGAGCTAAAATACTCAATGAATTTAACAACTGTGTATCCAAGGTTTCCTTTACTGGAGTTGGAAGCCCATTTGCAATTCTGAAATTCTTAATAGCATTTCTGGTAGCAGGTCCCATGCTCCCGTCAATATTACCGTTGTAGAAACCTTTATCGAGTAATGCGAATTGCACTCTCATGATTAACCGCTTACGTTTTTCTGTATCAGAAGTCAGCCCACTACTTGCTCGATTAGCACCTGTGGTTCCTGCTGAGTTTGTTGTGGTTGTGCTATCTGTATCATTAGAGCGAAGTGAACGGACAGAAGAGGAGGAAGACGAGGACGAACGAGTTCCTGAACTGGATGATTCTGAGGTGCTTGGTGTGCTGTATGTCTTGGGATAATAAGGTGTGCTTCCACCATAGTAACCTCCACCTGATGAAGAACGGTGTGAGCTGTGGCTACGGTGAGAACTGTGACTTCTGTGTCCGGCAATGTAGAACGGCACTTCGGTATTGAGAGGTGCTATCACCAAATCATGCTCATTCAGGGTCATACCAGGTATGTCACTGGCACCAGTAGATGAATCACTTGCCCAGACTGAATTGTTAAGTGCCAAAAATCCAGGAAGCAGAGCCGCGAAATTAAACTTTTTCATATTATTGGTCTCGGAGGTTGATGAAAACGGCCTTTTGATGAACTGAAATAACCAGCACAGGAAGACTTCTGAGTGCATTCATCACATTCTTTGGGATAGTAATTTTTCCAGTCAGAGATGGACTGTGTAGCAAAACCCCATGCCCTTTCAGGAAGGTGGCACAGTGGGTAATTGAAAATGGTAAGAGGGATACCTGACCTGTGTGCAGTGTCTACAGCCGAAAGGATTTTTTCGCTGTAGTTGTCGTGCTCTATGAAGATTGATGACCAGTTCTTACGGGCCCATCCAATCGACTCTAACCCCATCAGGGAGATCTGGTTAATGTTCGAGAACACACGACCAGCAAACTCTACTATGTCATCAAGCTCTGTATAGTTAGCCTGAGTAGGGATGACTCTCAGTTCTATGTTGATCCCTGAGTTACCGGCATTGATCATTCCCCTGACTGTTTCATCGAATGCTCCCTCGCTTCCGACCAGGTAGTCGTGCACTGATGCTCTTGAAGAATAAAGCGGTATCCCAAACGTGATTTTGATCTTATCGCTTCTTTCCTTCATCTGCTGGGTAAAACTGACATCCGCAAACTTCCTTCCGTTGGTTAGAACATGCAGTGCTGTGTCAGGAGAATTTTCGATTATGAAGTCCAGAAAATGCAGGAAGTCTTCGCCATAGAGCAAAGGCTCTCCCCCGCTCACTCCCACTACTCCATTCAGAGAGAAGGAAGCGATAGCGAGAGCTGACTGGTTGAGAAGCCAGTCATCGTTTCCAACTTTAGGAGGCTGAGAACAAAACAGGCAACTGTTGTTGCACCTTTCAGTGACAAGGACAGTGTTGTGGTTTGCTCTGCGGGACAGTATCACCCGGAGCATGTTGCCATTGTTGACGATCCCAATGTCACCATCTTCAATGGAATCGAAAAGTTCCTGGCTTACAATCGAGTCTGCGAAATATGCAGGCAGTCTGGAATCGAGTTGTGTCGCAGTGACAAGCAAATTTGGCAGATAGAATTTAGGATTCTCGGGCTTGGTTTTACACAGGCAATAGAAGCCTTGCTGAACGGGTAAGTCTGATGAAAACCGGAAAATATCGTTTCTCAGCACCTCAGACATAAGCCCACCTTTTGAGCATCTCAGCCATTGGTCCATCATGAGAGATTTCATTCAGCAGGAAGCGGAACATCCCTTTGTGATACTGGCAGAAGGTTGACCGACTCTTGTCACCAACAGGCTCGCCATGAACACTGATGTTCTGACAAGGATCTGCTCCACAGAAAGGTTGGTAAGCACAGGTATCACAACCGGGCATGGCGAAATTAAATGAAAATGAGAGAGCGGAACGGTAGTATTCGTTGCTACTGAATGAGAGTGAAGCAAACTCTCCTGCACTGAAATCTGCTTCGGGATTTACTTTCTGGAGCATACGGCTTTCGTCGCTACCGTAGACCTTGCCATCATAGTTAAACAGAATACAGTTCAGCACGACTCCACTTGGTGATTTCAGATCTGCATAACCACTGAAGCCTGGATTGAAAATTCTCTTTAGATGGATTGAAGCCGAATGCTCAACGACAGGTATACCCTTCTGGTTCTGAAGCAACACTTCCTGCATCAACTTCTTATAAAACTCAAAATATTCAGGCATTGAAAAAGTGAAGCTTTGCTTCTGAGCAAACCCATATGGGCTGACTGGCCTGATAAACATGTCGGTTAGGCCAAGAGAAAGATGAGCATCCACTATGGAAGCTGGTTCTTTTGTCAGCTCTTTGGTAACTGTGGTGACCGTTGCTACCCGGTTTGCTCCCAGCTCTTCTGTGATTTTTCTAATGCCCGTGACGGCTTTTTTGTGAGCCTGAGAGTCGGTGAGGATACGGTTTTTATTATGGACGGCTTCATTACCATCAAGCGACACAGAAAAGGTGATATTCCGGTCTTCAACCCATGAGAGGATGCTTTCATCGAGTATTGATAGACTCGTGGCAATAACCATTTCGAAAGCATCACTACCTAACAAACTCATACACTCCTCGTAAATTGACTGGACGAGATCGAACCTGAGAAGCGGTTCTCCGCCCTGCACTTCTATCTTGTAAGGTGAAGTGCCCAGCTTCTTAATTGTGCTGACGATTTGCGGTATCAGTTCTGGGTTCAGGTCGTAACCATCAGCGGTGACCGATGCTCTGCTGACCTGGCAATACTTGCATGTGTGATCGCACCTGAGAGTCGGCACAATCATGAAAATAGGCCGGACGGCCAGTTCGTTAATCAGTCGTTTAGCAAAGGCAGAACTCAGAGAGGCTTTTGAAACTGCCTGAGTAGCATCGTCTGCAATGAACAATTTGCTTTCAAGTAGCCGGGAGGTTGTTTGTTCTGGAGGAAATTTGTTATCGGCAAGAAGATGTAGCTCTTCGTCATCGACGAAGCTGTGAAAGCCAGCAAGGTTGCTGATGAAGACTTTGCCATTGCTAAGGCGGTCAAAGTTGAATGGCATCGTATTCATTGAGAGAGTCTCGAATCAATACTCCTCAGAACATTGTCGATGATAGAAGTCCTGACCTGTCCGGTATGAGCCTGAAGCTTCTCCCTGAGCTTGTAGTCATTCAGCAGTCGTTCGAACTCGAACTCAACCTCGTCGTTCCAGTCTTCGAACGAGACGAGCCAGTGCTCATCGTCTTCATCAAGCTTCCAGCGAGTGGTAGCACTCATCCAGTAAAGGCTATTCCTCAACACCCATTCAGAATGCATTGTTTTTGATATGTTTTTTTGCATAACATTACCATCCAGAAAGCATCAAAGAAAAAAACAAGAATTTTAATTACCTTTTAAAGAAGGTATAAAACCAAGAAAAAAATGAACTAAAAAAACAAAAAATACATAACATCATGATTTTTATGAGATCAACACATTTTTGTTACAGAATTTTCTTATTCCACAATAATAATCATCATGAATTAGGATGTAAATTTGTTTTGAAAAATTTTATATCACATGTCAATATGATTACATTAACTTATGTTTTGGTTGCATTTCGACCAACAAGGACTGATGCCTAATCAATTGATTTTGAATAAAATGATGGAGAAACAACCAAATGTCTGAGTTAACAGCAGAAGAGTTATGTGCTACATGTCAACGGCCACTGCATGATTCTGTGGTTATTGAGAGAAATGGCGATGTGTTCAAAAGTTGCCCTTCATGCTCCAGCAAAGCAGGCACTCATATTTTCTATAAACATGATGATTTTGGTATGCGAAATATGGGCGATGGTAGATTCATTGTGCAGTCTTGGTGTTTAGGATGTAGATTACAGGAAGGAACATCTCACAACATCGCTTTTACCTGTAAATCAAAACTATAACTACTCTTAAATAAAGGAATATCCCTATGATGAAGTTTTTTTGCTATTTTTTTCTGGTGTTTTTGATTTCACCTATAGCTGGAATCATATCAGGAATATTATTTGATAACTATCTGATCAGGAACACCCCTGAAATTCTGTTTGGCATAGTGATATTCATCTCCGCTACTTTAATTTTTTGTTTATATCTTCACAGAAACTCTTATAAGTATTTAAATGACTTTATACTAACCTTCTTCACTGGTTTAATCGCTATAACCTATCTGATGTATGGCAAGAAAATTGGTGAAATAATCCCATCATATGAAGTGATGAAATCAGATAAATTTTACTATTACTTCACTATCACAAAACTCATAATCGTAGCAGATTGTCTTTTAGCTAAACTATTCATCAATTTAGATGAATTTATTTTAAATAGATTAAAAGAGAATGAAGTAGGTGGAACAACGTCTATTTACGATGCTATTATAAAAAGAATTAACCACTTTAAAAACAATGGATTATCTTCTGACAAGAAGAAATCTAATAAAAAAACACAGCAATAAAAAAGCAATAAGAATATCAGCTATCGAAATAATTGCCAATAGAAATGCAAAGTAGTCATTATCAGTATGACGAAAAAGAACCAACAACACATTCAAAAAAATAATAAAAAAAACCATCATGCCAATTTTTCTTTTCATAAATCCCTCCAGCAAATTAAATAAACAATATTATATGAAACATATTTTTCAGAAAGTCAAGTTTCAATAAAAAAATAAGCAAGGGCTAACTGAGCGATGCTCAGTTGCCTTGTTTCTGCCCTTCGGTTGAAAAAGAAAGATAAAAGCCACCCCACAAGCAAAAGCCAAGCCATTGACACTATTGATCTTTATGGTATTTATTACATATAGCATACGGACTTGCTATTAAAACCTAAATATCAAAAGGAGTTGATATGGAAAAAATAAATATTATTTTCGATGATGAGTTTCCTTCTTCATTTACCAACAATTCTATCGCAAAGAAATTACCTCCCAACCGTCTTCGCAGATACTCAATAACTGTCAGATTAAATGAAGTTGAGCTGAGTAAAGTAAACCAGTCCAGAGGACAGCTAAGCAGGAGCTATTGGCTGAGATCTTCAGCTCTAAAGCAGTTGCCTACCTTAGTTCCAGAGGTTAATAAAGAAGCCTGGCATCAACTGACGGCTTCCCTGCAAAAGTTGAATGACCTCACTTCATTTCTTATTCGTCGCGGATCTGATGCTCAACCTTTGAGTAATGAGGTCGATACTCTCAGGCTGAAGCTATCTCATGTGAGAGATGCCCTCCTCTCACTCGATAAGTGATTCTCCGCTCGTGAAAGGAATGCAGAAAATCCGCAGGGGCAAGTGCTTCAGAGGTGTCATCTCTTATGCACTTGCTCCAGCTCCTCATCACAAAACAGTGCCAGTAATAATAGGCGGTAATATGATCGGTTCCTCCGTGGATGAGGTGACTGCTGAGTTCATGCAAACACAGAAGCTCCGCCCAGATGTGCAGAAACCGGTATGGCACAATTCCCTTCGCCTGCCTATGGGAGATTTACTGACTAATGAGCAATGGAAACTCATTGCTGACGACTATATGAGGCGAATGGGATTCGATGATACCCATCTTCGTTGTTATGTCCTACATGACGACGAGGCCGGCCAGCACATACATATAATTGCATCTCGCATCCGTCTACCTGATGGCCAACTCTACCTTGGCAGAAATGAGAACCTCATCAGCACCAGAATCATTCAAGAGCTTGAGTGGGATCATCAGCTCACACGAACCAAAGGTCCATCTCCTTCTCCAGCCCCCAAAGTCAGGAAAACTGGTAGGAATGAGGAAATGATGGAAGCAAGGACAGGCAACAAAGCTTCAAAGAAAATCATCCAGGAAGCAATTGAGGCGGTGCTCAGTTTCTATGGCACCATCACCATTGACGATTTCATCTATGAACTCGGTAAGCAAAATATAACAGCCAGTGCGAGCATTGCTTCCACGGGTAAAATGAATGGTTTCTCATTTGAGTATGCAGGAATCGCTTTCAAAGCCTCCCAGTTAGGTAAAGCCTACTCATGGTCGAGTCTGAGCCAGAAGGTTACCCTCACCCCTGCTGTCGAGCCTCAGGTGATAGACGATACAGGGTTACCTGTTGAGGAGTTAGAAGCAGTGGAAAGACTGGCGAACATAGACGACGAGCCTTTGTTCCACTCCCCGGCTATCCCACATATTGAGGAGATTGATACTGAACAGAAAGACAAGGTTCGCTGGCTACTATGGGTCCCATACCTGAAGCAGATTATCCAAGCCTTGAAAGCAACGGGTCTGAGCATTCTTAAGCCGTCAATCAAGATGAAACCTTTTCACATCGTTACCCCCACCCAAAACACTGGCGATAAAGAATCACTAGCAATCATCAAAGAAAGCACCACTGGGAAAAAAAGATTTTCTATTTGATGCCTCTTAAACCTACTAGTTATCAGTAGTTTAAAAGGACACATTAAGTCAAATGCGCCATCTATTCTTATTAATTATCATATTGATAGGAAAAACCGATCGATCGCTTTTACAGATCAATTTCACCATCGCGATAGTTTGTATCTATCAAAAAGATCTGATCGATCGGTACAAATGATTTGCTAGACACTCATTCAGAGTCGTAATGTAACTTCAAACGAAGCGATGTAGCTTACTGAATTATCAGCAAAAATGCTGACGAACACGTGCGCCCAAAATTTAGCATCATTAACAAAGGACACATACATGACAGCAATGACTAAAGTAAAACAACCTAATTTTTTAATGATGAAACGGGTATGGATTGCAATTGCCCTACCATTAGCAATTTTCTATTTCATGGGTATGAGGGGACTCATTCAACTGGCATTGGTATGGGTCTTTGTAAGCATCATGCTTTTGATGTTTGCTTATAAAAAATTCCGCATTAAAAAGTGGAATGCCAGCACCAGAGATGTGTTCGGAGAGTCTGACGGCATGTAGAGCCATGAGTTCGGTCCAACTGCTATGAAGCTCGATGAAAAACGGGGACTAATCCATCTCAAGGAAGAGAACAAACAAAAAACATATCCCTTCTCAGCTATCAAAGAATGGCGATACAACTTGTCTACTACAAGAGAAAGGTCTGGGCTTGATAAAGAGCTTGATCGCACTCATGATTTCAGAGAATCAGGTTTTTACATTGCAGTAGACGATGTTCATTATCCAGAATGGCGGGTAATGTTCTTTCCTCAAAAGGGTGACTTCAACTCACAGGAAGGTATCCGTGATACGGAACTGCAACTCAAGAGATGGATGCACGTTTTTGACAAAGTAGTTAATAACTTACACCATCAATAACCTAATTTGAATCAAACAAAAGCCAGCTAAATGCTGGCTTTTTCCATTTAAAATTCATAAAGAAAAATTTAACAATGCCGATAACAGTTACATATAATCAAATGTTAATAAAGGAATTTGAAGTGACTGAAAAAATAAATGAAGGCAAAATTATGCAGGTCCTTAACTGGGCTTATGATAAAGCCCTCGACGGGAGTATACCTGGAACAGATTCAGCTTTTGAAATGGCAGATAGCTATTTGAAAGGTGAAGGCACCCTTGTTGACAAAGCTAATTCTCTTATTAGATGGCAAAACACTAAGTCGGTTACCTCAGGATTTCTGTCAGGACTCGGTGGTATCGTGACTCTACCTGTAGCAGTCCCAGCAAGTATCGCTACTGTCCTGTATGTTCAGATCCGAATGATAACCTCACTTGCGATAATGGGTGGATGGGATGTGAAAGATGATCGAGTGAGAAGCCTCGTTTACAGTTGCCTTGTTGGGAATGCAGCGAAAGACATTCTCAAAGGAACAGGGATTGTCGTTGGCTCAAAAATGTCAACACAGTTAATCAAAAGTATTTCGAAAGAAACAATATTCGCCATTAACAAAAAAGTAGGATTTAGATTGTTAACAAAGTTTGGGGAGAAAGGAGCTATCAACTTAGGAAAAATGATCCCCCTTGTCGGAGGTATAATCGGCGGGACGTTTGATGGAGTTTCAACAAATATAGTTGGGAATGTTGCTCGTAAAACTTTTATCGAAAAAAGTGTTTTAGCAGAATAGATAAAATAGATAATTTTTTAACAGGAGCAGTGTGTGTAAACCACTGCTTCCGATACAAACTTTCACTTAAGCTTCTTTATTACTTTTAATATCCCATCCTGATTGTGACTCTGCCCCTTTCCCACCTGAGGAAGCCTGTTCCCAATACTGAATTTTGACCTTAGATGCCTGAAATTGATAAGACATACTCAGAATTTCGGAGTGTATCGCTCCATTGAAGAGGACATTGGTAACAAGCACATCCTCCAGTGTGATCCTGCAATACTCGGTTTGACTACCACCTGCCTTACAAGCGGAGAGTTCTACCTTACTGATATGGTTACCAGATGAAACATACTTCATCACTGCTGGAGTAGCCTTGTCGATATGAGTTTGAACAGTGAGATCACGATAGTGCACTTTCCCGGCACCACCACCTCCACCAACACTCGTGTTGCCAGGTTGACTTGCTCCCCAAGTGAAGGAATCGACATTAATCCATCCCTTATGGTTTGAGTCTTGTGATTCACCTGTAATGCCTTCAATTTTTAGAAAAAGATCAATACTCATTTGTCTTCCTTTCCAACTCCAGTTATTTTAGGATCTGATTAGCACTCTTAACTGAAAGCTATGTTTACATAAAGGTAATGTTATGGACAACTACTGGAATAAGAACAGATTTTCGGATTACTTCCTCACAATGGGTAATCTTCAGGCAAATCAACTAGTAAGATTGGCTAACAATCTCTCCCTCATTCACCTGAAAGATGGAATGCTAAGGATGCGTTTTCATGATGAAGTGAGGGACTTTGCGAATCTTCAACTTAACACCATTCGTTCTGCTACCAGTGATGAGCAATGTCAGGAATGCATACAAAATTTGAAGCAAGAAGCACATAACCTCACCCTGCAAGACAGGATGCTTCGTTCAGGTCAAGCCACCATTTCAGCATCTGTTAAGTTTTATCATGATAACGAGAAAATTATTGGTTATGTGATAGATGGTATAGGGGTCGTACTGGGGACACTTCAGATGGTCGCTGGTGTCGGGGTTGTTGCAGGTTCATTAGCGACAGGGAATGTAGTAGGTATGTTGGCAGGTTCAGCCTTGGTCGCAAACGGAGCAGGCTCTACGATTGAAAGCATCGATAAACTCAGGGGTATAGCTAATCCATCAAATCCAGTTAAAGAGGCATACGAAGATACAGCGGAGTTTTTTGGCTTTGACTCTCGTCTTGGTTTACTTGCATATCAAGTTGTGGACCTGACCACTTCTTACTACGGGATTTTTAAGCTGACCCTAAAGCCAGAATCGTGGAGGTTATTCAAATATCTTCCAACTGATTACTACCGCAAAGTTCAGGTAATGAGTAAGCCTGCTCTTGCCCTCAAAGGAGCCGGAGCAGCGGTCAAAGGGGCAGGGATAGGGCTAAATCTTCAGCAAATGAATGACAAAAAAGAAGGTAACTAGTTTCTGCTCTTTCTAATAAAACAGTGAGCTTTCCAAGCAAGATTAAGGGGTATAACAAAATAAACGATTATCACCCCTATGATAAGAACGATACCATATGAGACTAAGCTCTCATTGTGTCCTTTATAGATGCCGTATGCAAAGACAGAAGCAATGATAGCAATGCAAATAACCCCAGCCCAGAATCGCTTACTTAAATCTAAAACAAGGCTCTTGAGTGAGTCTGTTTGAGATTCGTCTCTCTTGATAATACTTTTTAGTTTACCAATATCCTTTGCAGAAAAACCATTCTCCAGAAGTTTTTGTTCGTAATCGTTCATTGCAAAATCCTGAGCTGAATTATATAAATAAGATATTACACGATTTAAGGAACAGGTGCCACATGTTCCGTATGCATAGTGCACACTATTAATTTAAAATTAATAGAAAATGTGGCTTGTAAATTATAGCTTATTTGCGATGCAGAAAACCCGAGAATTATTTTCTCACTTTATTTCTCTGACATTTAACTTCAGGCCTATACTCAAAACTCTTCTTTTGACTTCTGAATGTTTTCTCAGCCTCATATTCATTCCAAATGACATACTCAACTATGAACTTATAAAAGTATAGAACCCTCTCAAGGCCAATAGTTGAAGGTATTGTATGATAGTTAGGGCTGAGTAAAGCCGAAGTTAAAACCGCCAGGATATTACTTGACCCGGCTAAATGGTGATTTTCATAGTCAGATTGATATTTTAAAAAGTATCCTACACAAAATAAGTAGGCATCCTTCACAATCTTTTGTTTATTACATTGAGACTCATCATATCTAATTATGAATCTATTAAGTAAAATCAAAAACCTTTGATCTGGCAAATATCTTTGTAATCCATTCATAGTAAGCATCCTTGCTAGTTTGTCATCCTTGACATATTATTTATAACGTATTCTATTTTAAAATCAACTTTTCTCACCTTAATAATATTACTCTTTATCAGTTTTTTCCCTATCAACTGGAATCAGTGGGGCATTGAGTTGATGTTCTTTTATCCCATATTTATAAGCATTATACTGCCATATTATGAATTGTTGTTTTAAAACTCTAACTTCTTCTTTGAGCGATTGATTTTTTAGTTGCAGATTTCTTATCTGCTGTGAAGCAATGTTCAGGTTTGCAGGTCTTTTGACTTCAGATGCACCAGATTTTATGGTTTTTTTTTGAAGTTCAAAAGCCCTTACTATTTCTTTATGCTGACTAAGGGATTGTCTTGTCGGTCTCTTACCCAGAAGCTCTGTAACAGAGTCACAAAGGTTTTCCCAGGTAAACTTTCCTTGCCTTAAACTCTGCCATCCTGCTATAGAATTTATAATTATTTGTAGATCTTTATTAGTTAGGTGTTTGGCCATTATTGTTCTCCTTGTTTGTTATCTTGTCATCCTTCTTCATTACTAAAATACGGGACAGGTGTGAAAAATCGTCACCATGTGTTCTTATAAGCGAACCATCAGGTAATTCGGGATTTTCCATCAATGCAATAATCCCCTTCAGTCTTTCAAATGTCTTGGTTTGATGCTGATACCACTTATCAGCTCCGAGTTCGTCCTCACTAATAGCCTCCTTAGCCTTAACAACGAGGCCTTCTGTCGCATCAAGTAAGGACTTGAGCCTATCAAGCTTCTGCTTTTCCCCTTTGACACAAACTTGCTCACTACAGTTGATACAATCAAAGTATTTGCTACAGGGAGCTAATATGTAGTCATGCACACAATATCCATATTCTGTTGTATGGACAGCACCGTGCTCTATTTTGTTTTTTAAGTCATGAAGAGTGGAGATTTCGAAGTTCTCATTCACATCACTATCGCAGGGGATTATGTTATTTTGATTAATCCCCAGAGCTTTTACCTTTTCAATCATCTCAGCTTCTGTGATGTGGTTGTAAACTCTATTCTGGGTAACAGACACCCTACCCGACCATTTTGCTATGTCCAGCTCTCCGAGGCCTCCTCTTTGAGCGATAGTGTTAAGTAGATGTCTGGCCTGATGAGTCCTCAGGAACAAAGCCTTATTATGTTCATCATAGTATCCATGCCTTTCGAAAATATTCTTATGTTTATTAATTTTTGAACTACCTAACTCCTTTGAGAAAAAGACATTTGATATTTTAAACAGTTCACTACCAGTTTGTAGTTTCATACTGAGTTGGTTAACGAAAAGGGCACAAAGCGCATTACTGAATCGAACATCCTTTTCCTTATCAAACCAAATTTTTCTTGCTGATTTATCTTTCATCTTATGCTCAAGAACCTCACTTCTTTCCCTTGGCTTTTCAGATAATTTTAATAGCCTTTTGATGGCAAGTTTAGCCGTAGAAACCATAACTTCAGGTATCCACTTTATATTTGCTCCGAAACCTTTTAATGAATAAAATCTCAAGCCGTAGCATTCCTTTCCTTCCCTATTCTTTTCGATTACTTCGCAGTCAGCTCGTAAAGATAATATTTCAGTTATACGGCTTGGTGCACACATAAGCAGAGCGAAGACAGAAGTAACAAAAAGGTCTCTTTCATGAAGATCATGGTCTTGCATTGAGAAGAGCTCTCCAATTGCTTGTAAAGCCTTTTCATTAGGCAGTTTAGCTAATCTGGCTTTGTCTGCATTATCAGAAATCGACAATCTTGACTCAGGCGGTCTAATGTAACTACTCCATTTGATTAAGCCACAATTAAGAAGTTCTTTCTCGTTCAGGAAGGTGATTAATTTCTCCATGAATTTACCACATTTGTAAGCCACTGCTTTAGTGTAGTTATCATTAATGTCAGATAAGCACTCATCGAGAATGACTGGGTTTAGTAATTTTATATCACCATAACCAGTATAAACTAAAAGATTTTTTTCGATCACTCTAAGCACAATGGGAAAAGTTAATTTATCAAATCCTTTCGTATTAGAGCAAAAAATATAAGCCACATATGATTTGCAAAAATCAAGGTAACTAGGATCAAGATCTTCCGCTTTACTAAACGATTCCAACTTTACATTCTTAATCTTAAATTTAGAAAATTTAAATATTTTCCTCCAATGATTACTATCCCAATCATTATCAAGTAGATTTTCACTCAACTGGCCTTTGCAATTTAGGATAAATTCTTTAAGGTTTTTTTCTGCTAAGATTCCTGTTTTACTCCTAAAATTAACTATATCACTTTCATTCATGTCTATTACTCCTTTGTAATTTTAAAGTCTCACATTTTTTTACTACTTCTTCTACAGCCATTATTGTTCTGTCTAAGGTTTTACTGATAGTTGTATCTTGAGTATTAGTCATAACTCGTTCTCTTTGTTTCAATAAATGATTTCGTAATTCCATATGTGGTGCATCAACAAATGGATGAAAGTGGTGGCAGGTATAACAAGGAACAGGAACATTAGCCTGACAAGATTTACAGCCATCACATGCTCCAGTTACTTCACCTGCTAAGTTTCTTACTGCCAATTCGTTTTCTTTTACTAAATTATCCACCTTGATTTCACCTTGAAAAAAACCGGAATACTTCTGCATATGATTCCCCACTGCCTGGTCAATTCTTGCAACATGATCAGCATTAAACTCAACATACACCCCTGTATATTGAGTTGTAGAGTGGTCTAACAGTTCTGCAATGACCAATTCGCTGGCACCTTCTCTCGCAGCTCTTGTGCCAACGGTGTAACGGAACCTTCGGGAATTTACATTTAATCTTTCATTAGTTCTCTCAGAGAAAACATTTTCTGTTTCAGCGATAAACCTAAGTGTTTTATTAATCTTCACAGAATATTCGTGAGCTTTATCCGAAACAAAAACCTTGCTAAGTTCGTTATTGTTTTTGAAAATCCTTAATTTTTGCATTGATATAAAAAGAGGTGTACTTCCTACTTCTCTATCATTCAGTTCTCTGCCCAATGCACTTGAAATTTCTTTGACACTTAAATCACACTGTTTACAGAGTAAATCATACAAGTCTTTTGTCACTTGATAACTTCTGCAAGCTTCTCTGAACCCCAAGCCTTGCTTTATCCTTGGGATACTAATGACATAAGAATAGTTATTCTCAATTACTTTTAACCTTCTTATATCCGACACCTTCATCTGTGAAATCTGTAGTGGCCTTCTTCCAGTTGCGCTTATCAGCAAAGTCATTGCTAATTGAGTAATATCTATTTTTCCCTTGTCATATGCTCTATAGCAAGCTTCAAGAAAAGATTGTAATTCGATATCGGTAAATGGGCCTTTAACTTGATCTCTTCTTCTTACAACTTCTCCTTTTTTGTTATCAGGGATTATTAGTTTGCACAAAAAAACATATGCACCTTCATCTATTCCAGAATAGCCCAATTCATACCATTTTTTTATGAGTATCCTTACCGATAACATAATATTATTGTTCTTACCATCAGATCCTCTAAACCTCACAAGGGAAAACTCATCAATTCTCTCAGGCTTCACATTTACAATAAATCTTCTAAAATTATTGTTTATTAATTTAACTGAAGCAGGACTTAATTCACAAGCTAAGTATTTCAGTGTTTTTAAATATCCTCCCAACAATTCTTTGTTTATGGCATCTTTTACCGCTTTAATATTAACTGTCGCATTTCGGCTTAGCCTCCATGTCTCATCACTTAAGGAAAAGTAATAACCTTTCGTTTTAGCTTCATAAGTGCTCTCATTATCGTCACCATTAACATTTACTTTTAACATCAAACATCTCCTCTGTTGATAATCTCTTTTTGCATATTTAAAGCTATCTCTCCGGCTTTCTTTTCGATGAATCTTCTGTTATAAGTTGAAGCAGTCCCCGAACCCTCTTTCCAACCCATCAGTAAAGACCTCATTTGTTCTTGCTCATATTGGTTAGGCGGATTTTCCATTTGATCCATCTTTGAAGAAAACTCATAGTTCCAGGTATGCCTTAACTTATGCCCTGTCATTCTGGAAAGTTCTGGGCAAGAATTCTTTAAAGCATTAATAATTTTATGATATGCTTGAATAGATAAGGGTTCACCGAAAGTATTTCCTTTTTTATGGCAGATAAATAAATACCCATTATCTTTTTTCATTCTATGCTTACGCCTTTCAAATTTTATATAATTACAAATTTCATTGCATAGATCATTTGATATAGACAGCTTCCTTTCTAAGGTTTTAACAAGTGGTTGTTTTATCCTTGAGTCATCAGGGTCATCAGCCCTCCTGTTAATTGAAATTGTCTGAGAACCTATATCAATATCTGTAACCTTGATGTTTAGTAATTCTCCTGCCCTTAATCCTAAATGATAAAGAATTAATATCATTAGCCTATTTCGCCTTTGCACATCAGCTTTAAATGGATTCATTTCTGAACCTACCTTTAAAACATCAAACAAAATATTTAGTTGATTATTACTGAGATTTTTATCATTTAATGAATTTTGATTTCTGAATCTAATTTTAGGTCTATGACTTTTCATTTTCGCAATGAATTTATCAATAAGTATATGATCTATTTTATAACTTACCGTGAAGAAGTCACATAGCCATTCAAGGTATTTTGTAATGGCTGTTAATCTGAAATATTGCGTATTGCTACTAACCCTGCACCCGCTGTCAAGGTTTACGACCTTCTCTTTTTTCATTCTCTTAGTTATGAATTCTTTCAATGCATCAATCTCTTGAAGACGAAGAAACTCTGCTGTTCTGATCCTTTCTTCTAAGTCAATTTTCTTAAAATTCAAAAATCGATAAAACAAAGCTATACTCGCTGAATGTAGCTCAATAGTTGAAATTGACTCGTTCTTCTTTCTTAATTCTGATGATATATATAAACATGGATAATAAAGTGGCATTTTTGAGACTTTATCAGTTATGAGACAACACCTCTCTCCTGTATCCATTTTTATTGTATTTGTTACTATTCTATCCATACCTCCCCTTATATTATTTACATTATTTTATTTCCAATCTTATTTAAAAATCTTGCAAAACAGGTATATGTATAACCTACATGGAAAATGACCTATAAGTATCTTGCAGAGAAATTATTGTCTTTTACTTAATAAAACCAGTAATATCAAGTGAATTTAAAGTTATTATTGCATTTATATATAAGGTAGATAGAAGGTATATTCTATTTACCTTATACTAACCTTTTACTACTCCAACCCTTGATATATCTAACATCACTAATATTTTTGTAAAGTATTTTGCAAAATACTTGTTTAAAACCTATCTAAATCTTGCATTTTATTTCCATATACTTTTTGAATCATCATGGTTTTTGAAATGTTATTATCATATCAAATAGATTTGTCAACTTAGGCAGGTTATAATCTTGCAGGATATTTTTCATTCTTTAAAGGATGTAACTCATGACTTTTGAGGAACTTAAGAAACCCGCTATCAAATTCTTTGCTTCGGGTGCCTTTTTAACTCTTATTACCGTTGGATTTATATGGACTTATCTTGTCTTTTTAGGCAGAACAGATCTTTTCTTAAAAGCAGTTACTTTCGAAAGTTTATTTTCTTTTTCTGGTGCAATAATTCTTTTTAGCTTTTTTCTTTTTATGTTCCTGTTTTATTCTCCATCTTTTATGGGTTGCTTAGTTATAAAAAGAGAAGTTCCAAATATTTTAGGCTATGAACGTGTAAAGAGAACTCATTCAATAATATTACTTTTGAGCACATTGATATCTTTTACTTTATTGGTTTATTTAGCAGAGTTTACGGAAACTGAAATGAACCAATTTAATGTATTTAAGATAATACTATGCAGCACTTTTTTCCCAATAGTTTTTAGCTTGTTTTTTAATAAGAAATCGATAATTGAAAACTACAATATATCACATTCAAAAATAGACATTTTTAGATTAACTTCTCTCTTTGTAGGTAGAGCCTTTTTCATAGGGTTAGTATCTTGGATGTTTTGTTTCCCGTTCCCTGTCATTACTCAGAGTCTCAAGTTTGACAATACTGACTCGGAATTAATTCAAGTTCTCAAGTATTACGGTTTAGGTATAGTAGTCCTAACCATCACATTGCTACCTGCTTTCTACTTTATTCACATTAAAAATTCGGTAAGTTATATAAAACAAAGCATGACAACTTTTGGATTGGCTTTGCTTTTTCTGATAGCTCTATCTCTAATGCTTCCTGTTATTCCCACTTTAATTGTTAATTTCGCGGCAAGATTAGTTGGAATAAATGGCTTTGAAGTCATAAGACCAGCAATTTCAGTCGAAAATCGGCCCGCTGAAAAATTCAAAGATCCACAGTGGCATTTATCAACATCCAACGATGGGAGGTTTTATCTTTTTGATGGGGTTAAACTTTTCTCATTTGGTACATTAGAACTTTTATGCCCTCCCAATGTTTTAGATTCCTATAAAGCCACTCTGCATTACATCTTAGCTTCCAAAAGATATGATGAGGAGACTAGGAAAATGCTTCACAAAGAAACAAAAACTTGTCAGATATTTAACAGTGAAGACCTTCGCTATTAGTAAAAAAAGGTGCTTGAATAAAGCACCTTAATGTTTTCGCTCAATGCCTTATATCCAAATTAGATAATATTTCATGTTTCTCTTGTTGTGAAGTTGATTCAAGAATAATGCATTGGATAGTCTCACGAAAAATACTGTGCCATATTTTTCTTTCTTCTGCATTTCTCCATTGCCTTGATAGAGCTTCTTCAACACTTATCCAAATTACTTCGCAAGTATGATTTTTTAGGCAATCTTTAAAAATACTGTGTGGTAAAGTAAGAATATGTCCAATGATTTTATCATCACTACTATCTGCCCAGAATGGCTGAGGCTCGACAAAATCCTTTAAAGAGGTAAAAGCCAATCCTCTAACCTGGGCGGCCTGCATAGTGCTACTTACTCTATGATTGTTTCTCCAGGCACGAAGATCACCAAGCAAATAATTCACCCGTTGGTTGCGAGCTTTGCTTTCAGAAGATTGATATTGAACATACGGTGGACCATCACCATTCTGACGGTAACGAGCAAGGGTTTTAACACTTACTCCTAAATACAGTGCCGCTAAATCTACCCCAATGGTGGCATCATCTGGCATGTCACCAAACAAACTCCAGACCTCTGACATTTCTCTCAAGGTTTCAATAGCACTCATGCTTGCTTCCCAGAATATTCAGGTATTGGTGGGTATTTTGCTGAAGCCAGTAAATTATTATATAACCCTGGCGCAGTCATCAGTATATGTAGCTCAATCCGCTGTAGTGCCTCAAACACACGGTTTTTGTCCGGTTCAGCATACCTCTCGGTAGGATCAGTTGTGTTACGGTGATTCAGGAGCTTCTTTACAACAGCATAGGAGCCAATCTCTTCAGCGATCCTGCCAAAGGTTCTTCTCAGGTCATGAGTGCCTAACTTAGCGATTCCGGCTTCTGCACATAAGTATTCCCTAAGTGTTTTACTATCACTATAGTGCCCGCTTTTACTTCGAGGTGATCGTGCTGGAAACACCCATTTTCTGCGACTCGCTTTTACTTCCTTATCAAAAACGATATCTCTTCTTTGCTCTAACAAACATCTGACAGCATCACAGATGGGAAGCTCATGATTCGTCCTGTTCTTGGTATCAAAGAAGAAAATTTTCCTATTAGCCAAATCGACATAGCTCGTAGACTTTGCTTCTTCTACCGATAGCTCCTCTCTCCAGCATAGAGAAGCCGTTTCTTCCTTCCTCGCACCAAGTAACACCGTTAGTAGAAGGTAATCGCAACCAAGGCGGTTAAAGCTTCTCTTGTTGTTCAGTGCATCCAGAAACTCACCCAATGTATCTTTTGCTGAAAGCGGATTTCTCACACCTTTTGACTGATAGCTTTCTTCCAGTTCAGAGCGACTGCGGTATTTCTTTTGCACTCTGAGCACAGTGAATGGGTTGTATGTGAGAACAGGCAGTCGTTGCTGGCTCTGTGCATTCATCGCTTCTACATCGATAGAATGTTGAACTGCCACATTTGCCCATCTGAAAGTCTGCTCGGCCGTCGTTCTGGTCTTTGAGGCTATCTCATCAAACTTCTTGAGAATGAGGCTTCCTGTGAGGTCACGGACTCTATACCGCTCCCACTCTTTAAGCTTCTGTTCAGCTTTATCCAGCACCCGGATCGAATTTGGTTTTGCTGGTTTGCTTCGTCCTAAGAGGTGCTGACGATATTGAGCAAAAATCTCACTGAGAGTTAGCTCTGCGATATCAGCTTCTCGTTTAACTGTATTTGGGTTTCTTTTAGTAGATTTCATCGATTGTGCGTAGGTTCTCGCAACTTCACGAGCCTGATCAATCGAAGCAAAATCCGATACATTACCTATCGTCGCTCTGATTACCTGTGAAGGAGACTTGCCCTCTGAAGGACTTCTGTCCCCTCCTGAAACTCTTCTCTGGATGATATAGGTCTTCTTTGTTGCACTGATCTTTACACCAAAGCCTACGGGTGAATCACGGTGGCTGTCAGTGATAAGATACGGCTTACCAGAAATGTTAGGCACATACACAACTCGTCCGGCTGAATCTAACTCAGGTTTGGTTTCTATCGATAACTTATTGATAATTATTGATTGATTCAGAGTCATCTTCACTGTTGTTGCCTCATGTATACCAGAAGAGCCATGTTGTATTCTCGATAGTAGCTAGAATACATCTGGCATACAAATTTTCGGATTTAGATGGATTTATCAGGGTTTCAAATGGGGCCACTTGAGTACTTCTAAAGCCATAAAAATGAGTTAATTCAATATGAAAGAGTCTACAGATAAGGACTTTTCAACCCATACGCCAATGATGCAGCAATATTTGCGTCTGAAGGCCGATCATCCGGAAATCCTGCTGTTTTACCGCATGGGGGATTTCTACGAACTGTTTTATGACGATGCGAAGCGCGCCTCGCAGCTGCTGGAAATCTCGCTGACCAAACGCGGGGCGTCAGCCGGTGAACCGATCCCGATGGCGGGCGTACCTTATCATGCGGTGGAGAACTACCTGGCGAAGCTGGTGCAGCTGGGCGAATCGGTGGCGATCTGCGAGCAGATTGGCGATCCGGCGCTGAGCAAAGGCCCGGTGGAGCGCAAAGTGGTGCGCATCGTGACGCCGGGTACCATCAGCGATGAAGCGCTGTTGCAGGAGCGCCAGGATAACCTGCTGGCCGCCATCTGGCAGAGCCCGCGCGGCTTCGGCTTCGCCACGCTGGATATCAGCTCTGGCCGCTTCCGCCTGGCGGAGCCGTCGGACCTGGAAACCATGGCCGCCGAGCTGACACGCTCCAATCCGGCTGAACTGCTCTATTCCGAAGATTTCGCCGCCATGTCGCTGATTGAAAATCGCCGTGGTTTGCGTCGTCGCCCGTTGTGGGAGTTTGAAGTCGATACCGCGCGTCAGCAGCTTAACATGCAGTTTGGCACCCGCGACCTGAGTGGCTTTGGCGTCGAGCAGGCTCACCATGCGCTGCGCGCGGCGGGCTGCCTGCTGCAATACGTCAAGGATACCCAGCGCACTTCCCTGCCCCATATCCGTTCTCTGACCATGGAGCGGCAGCAGGATGGCATCATTATGGATGCGGCAACGCGCCGTAACCTGGAGATCACCCAGAACCTGGCCGGCGGCATTGAAAACACCCTGGCGGCGGTGCTGGATAAAACCGTCACGCCGATGGGTAGCCGCATGCTGAAACGCTGGCTGCATATGCCGGTGCGGGAAATTAAAACCTTAGAGAATCGTCAGCAGAGCATTGGATCACTGCAGGACTTTACCGCGGAACTCTCCCCTCTGCTGCGTCAGGTCGGCGACCTGGAGCGTATTCTGGCGCGCCTGGCATTGCGCACCGCCCGCCCACGCGATCTGGCCCGGATGCGCCACGCCTTCCAGCAGTTGCCACAGTTGGATGCGCTGCTGGCGGAAGTTGCCACGCCGCACCTGCAAACCTTGCGCACGCAAATGGGCCAGTTTGATGAGCTGCGCGATCTGCTGGAACGGGCGGTGATTGAGTCTCCGCCTGTGCTAATCCGTGATGGTGGCGTGATAGCGCCCGGCTACCACGCCGAGCTGGACGAATGGCGTGCGCTGGCAGATGGCGCCACCGACTACCTTGATAAGCTGGAAATCCGTGAGCGGGAAAAACTGGGGCTGGATACGCTGAAGGTCGGCTTCAACGCTGTGCATGGCTATTATATTCAGGTCAGCCGCGGACAGAGCCATCGGGTGCCGATCAACTATGTCCGTCGTCAGACGCTGAAAAACGTTGAACGCTATATCATTCCCGAGCTGAAAGAGTATGAAGACAAAGTTCTGACCTCGAAAGGCAAGGCGCTGGCGCTGGAAAAAGGCCTGTATGAGCAACTGTTCGACCTGCTGCTGCCGCATCTGGAAGCTTTGCAGCTGAGCGCCGCCGCCCTGGCGGAACTGGACGTGCTGTCCAACCTGGCTGAACGTGCGTGGACGCTGAACTATAGCTGCCCAACGCTGACCGATAAGCCGGGTATCAAGCTGACCGGCGCGCGTCATCCGGTGGTTGAGCAAGTGTTAAAAGAGCCGTTTATTGCTAACCCGCTGTCACTCTCGCCGCAGCGCCGTATGCTGGTGATCTCCGGCCCGAACATGGGGGGTAAAAGTACCTATATGCGTCAGGCGGCGCTGATCACGCTGCTGGCCTACATTGGCAGTTACGTCCCGGCTGAGCAGGCGGTAATTGGCCCTGTTGACCGCATCTTCACACGTGTTGGTGCAGCAGATGATCTGGCGTCCGGCCGTTCGACCTTTATGGTGGAGATGACCGAAACCGCCAACATCCTGCATAACGCGACTGAGCATAGCCTGGTGCTGATGGATGAGATTGGTCGCGGCACCTCCACCTATGACGGACTGTCACTGGCCTGGGCCTGTGCGGAAAGCCTGGCGAACCGCATCAAGGCGATGACGCTGTTTGCTACCCACTACTTTGAGCTGACCACCCTGCCCGAAAAAATGGAAGGCGTGGCCAACGTTCACCTCGATGCCGTTGAGCATGGCGACACTATTGCCTTTATGCACAGCGTGCAGGAAGGTGCCGCGAGCAAAAGTTATGGCCTGGCCGTAGCCGCACTGGCGGGCGTGCCGAAAGAGGTCATCAAGCGCGCCCGACAGAAACTGAAAGAGCTGGAAACGCTGTCCGGTAGCGCAGCCAGCAGTCAAGCCGATGGCCCACAGTTGCCATTGCTGGTAGAAGAAACGTCTCCTGCGGTGGAAGCACTTGAAGCGCTGGATGCGGACTCGCTGACACCACGTCAGGCGCTGGACTGGATTTATCGTCTGAAAACGATGCTGTAACCGTTGCGCTAAAAGCCCGGGAGAGTCTGGGTCAATACCCGGTTAGCACCTCGAGTTTCGGCTTTTAACTGAACAGAACGGCAGGCATGATGCCTGCCGTTTTTTTTGCACCACTTTACGACCCGCTGCACTCCCGCAGTGAAATCCTCTTGCTAGCGCTGCGCCCAGGCCCACTTCGCGCCCGGTATCCCCATCGTCCTCCCGCCGCGAATACCAGCCTGTATACAAGATGTTAGACCTTCGTCTCAGCGTTTTTGATAGCGCCATCACAAATCTGGCCTGCAATATGCATTGCTATCCTCCAGCTAGCAATCATCAGCTCTTCAGGGGCACAGGGGACACCGTTGAACCAACAGGATATCTTGAATCTTGACGCCATCACGCTGGCGGCACACATCCGCGACAAGTCGCTTTCTCCGGTTGAGGTGGTGACCGCCTCGCTGGCTCAAATGGATCTTCTGGAACCCGAGCTGCATGCCTTTTGCACGCCGACGCCCGATCTGGCGATGGCGCAGGCCAAAGCGATCGAACAGAAGATCCTGCGCGGCGAAAAGGTCGGCCCGTTGGCTGGCGTGCCGGTGGCGATTAAAGATCTGATCAGCACCGCCGGGATCAAAACGGTGTCCGGCTCCTGGATCTACGAGAATTTTATCCCCGATGAAGACGACATCACCGTTGAACGGCTGAAAGCTGCTGGCGCCATCATACTGGGCAAAACCAACGCGCCCGAGTTTGGTTATAGCGGCACCGGCCATAACCCGGTGTTCCCGACCACCCGCAATCCATGGAATACCGGCTTAACCCCTGGCGGCTCCAGTGCCGGTTCGGCTGCGGCGCTGGCGGCAAGAATGTGCCCGCTGGCGCTGGGGAGCGATGGCGGCGGTTCCGTGCGCATTCCCGCCGCCCACAGCGGCCTGTTTGGCATGAAAGCGTCGATGGGCCGCGTGCCGCTGTATCCCGGCTGTCGCGATGAACGCTATCCGGGACTCTCCAGCTGGGAATCGCTGGAGCATATTGGCCCGATGACCCGCACCGTGGCGGATGCCGCGTTAATGCTTTCGGTGATCGCCGGACCCGATCCCCGCGACCGCCACTCGATCCCCACCAGTGACATTGACTGGCTCAACGCCACCCAGGGCAGCCTGAAAGGGCTACGCATTGCCTTTAGCGCTGACTGGGGCTATGCCGCGGTTGACCCACAGGTCCGCGAAGTGGTGGCGAAAGCGGTCAGGGTCTTCGAGCAGGAGCTGGGCTGCAGTGTGGTCGAGGCGCATCCCGGCTTCAGCGATCCGAAAGAGACCTTCGCTGCGCTGGTCGCTCAGGAAACCGATCTGACCGGCATGCGCAAACTGACGGAAAGCTATGGCGATCGCATGTCGCCCCATCTGGTGGCGATGCTGAACACCGCCTGGACCGCCGAGATGTTCACCGATGCCAATATGAAGCGCAAAGAGGTGGTCAACAAAATGTGGCGCTTTATGCAGGGCTACGATTTGTTGCTGACCCCGACGCTGGCAACACCGCCCTTCCCAATCGATATCGAAAGCCCGGCGATGATAGATGGCCGTAGCGTGACGCCTGCCGAATGGCTGGCCTTTGTCTTCCCGATCAACCTTACCGGACAACCGGCCGCCTCTGTGCCGGCTGGCTTTACCGCCGACGGGTTGCCGGTCGGTTTACAAATTGTTGGTCGTCACCTTGACGATGCGCTGGTGCTGCGTGCCAGTGCGGCATTTGAGAAAGTTTGCGGCTGGCAACATCGGTTACCCCCGATGCTGACCCGCTGATTAACGCCTACTGCTATTTACCGGGGATCACACCACTATGAGCCAGAAATCATCGCAGTCGCATGAGAGCACGTCAGGATTAGAGCAGGAGTTTGAAAACGCGGCGGTACCGCTTTCCCATCGCCATCCCACCCGTTCGGTCTCTGCGGTGTGGTTTGGTTTTCCGATGATCCTGACCAATGCCGTTTTTGGCGGGATCATGGCGTACAACCTCGGCTTCTGGCATTCGATTATCGCCATTCTGGCCGGCAACCTGGTGCTGTTCGCCTATGTCGGCGCGCTGAGCTATCTGGCGGGCAATACCGGACTGAACTTTGCCATGCAGGCCCGCAAGACCTTCGGCAGCCGTGGCTACATCATTACCTCGGCGTTTCTGTCGACCGTGGTGATCGGCTGGTACGCCTTCCAGACCGGGCTGACTGGCACCATCGTCAACGCCACCTTTGGCTGGAATACCTCGTGGGTGATTGTGCTGGCGACGGTGCTGTATACCGGCGTCACCTTCCTTGGCGTGCGCGCGCTGTCGGCGATCGGCATGATTGCGGCGCCGATGTTTGTCATCCTCGGCCTGGTGGCGCTGTACTTTGTCGCCCAGCATACCGACATCAGCCAGATAACCCGCTATAAAGGCTCCGCCAGCGGCATCAGTATGGGCATTGCGATGACCATGGTGATCGCCGGATTTGCGGATTCAGGCACCATGACCGCCGATTTCACCCGCTGGTCAAAGAACGGCAAATCGGCGGTGGTCGCCACCTTCTCCGCGTTCCCGCTGGCTAACGTTGTTTCGCTGCTTTCGGGCGTGGTGATTGTGTCTGCCGGTGCGGGCATCAATCCGGCACAAAACGGCGGCGATTTCCTGCATCTGCTTACCGGTCACAATCCGGTGCTGGACATGCTGGCGCTGCTGTTCGTCTTTATCAACCTAGGTTCGGTCTGCACCCACTGCCTGTACAACGGCGCGGTCGGTTATGGCCATCTGTTCAAAAGCAAAATGCGTCTGTGGACGGTGATCCTCGGCGTGATTGGCGGACTGCTGGCGGTGATTGGCGTATGGAGCTATTTCCTGAACTGGCTGAGCCTGTTGGGTGTCGCCGTACCGCCGATTGGCGCGGTGATGATAGTCGATCTGCTGTTTATGGGCCATATCGCCAGTTCGCGCCCGGAAACGGCTTACCGCACCAGCGCATTTGCCTGCTGGGCGTTTGGCACCGTCTGCGCCAGCATCGCGCACGTCTGGTTCCCGGATGCCGGTGAAGCCCTGATTGGCATGGTTGCCGGCGGGCTGGCTTACGGCATCGTGCAGTCACGCTCGGCGAAAAAATGGGCCACGGCATAAGCCTGGGGAGAGTCAGCATGCAGGGAGGGGGGGCCGGGCGATCGCCGGGTCCAGCGAGGTGCTGAAGGCGTTAAGTCAGTAAACGACAGGCAATAAAAAAGCGGTGGCTCTCGCCACCGCTTTTCGCATTAACATCGATAAGTGTCCACGATTATTCGCGGAACAGGGCTTCGATACTCAGGCCCTGAGCCTGCAGAATTTCACGCAGACGACGCAGACCTTCAACCTGAATCTGACGGACACGTTCACGGGTCAGACCAATTTCGCGACCCACATCTTCTAACGTGGCCGCTTCATACCCTAACAGGCCGAAACGACGCGCTAACACTTCACGCTGCTTGGCGTTCAGTTCGAACAACCATTTGACGATGCTCTGCTTCATGTCATCGTCCTGGGTGGTATCTTCCGGACCGTTGTCTTTCTCGTCGGCCAGGATATCCAACAGCGCTTTCTCAGAATCACCGCCTAGTGGCGTGTCGACTGATGTAATGCGTTCGTTGAGGCGCAGCATACGGCTGACATCTTCAACGGGTTTATCAAGCTGTTCGGCAATTTCTTCTGCACTCGGCTCATGATCTAACTTGTGGGTCAGCTCACGCGCGGTGCGCAGGTAGACGTTCAGCTCTTTAACGATATGAATAGGCAAACGAATGGTACGGGTTTGGTTCATGATAGCCCGTTCAATCGTCTGGCGAATCCACCAGGTAGCGTAAGTAGAGAAGCGGAACCCTCTTTCAGGGTCAAATTTTTCTACCGCGCGGATTAACCCCAGGTTACCTTCTTCAATCAGATCCAGCAAAGCCAGACCACGATTGCTGTAACGGCGGGCAATCTTCACTACCAAACGCAGGTTGCTTTCGATCATGCGGCGACGAGACGGAACATCACCACGTAATGCGCGACGAGCGAAGAAAACTTCTTCTTCGGCCGTTAGCAGAGGAGAATAACCAATCTCTCCCAGATAGAGCTGCGTCGCGTCCAATACTCGTTGCGTAGCACCTTGTGACAACAGCTCATCTTCAGCTATTTCGTTATCAGCAGGTTCATTTCCGACGAGAGCCTTCTCATCAAAAACCTCAGCTCCGTTTTCGTCGAATTCCGCATCTTCATTTAGATCTTTAACTTTCAGCGTATTCTGGCTCATTTTCGGCTCCTACCCGTGATCCCAAAGCAAAGCACCAGTTGGTGTTCTGCCGGACTATCGCTGCGGTAAATAACGCAGCGGGTTTACGGATTTCCCCTTGTAACGAATTTCAAAATGCAATCTGACCGAACTCGTGCCGGTACTACCCATAGTGGCGATCTTTTGACCCGCTTTAACTTCTTGTTGTTCACGGACCAGCATAGTGTCGTTATGGGCGTATGCACTCAGGTAGTCATCATTATGTTTGATGATAATCAAGTTACCGTAACCGCGAAGCGCGTTACCGGCATACACAACGCGCCCTGAGGCGGTTGAAATGACGGGTTGTCCTCGCGATCCCGCGATATCAATACCTTTATTGCCCCCTTCGGAAGCAGAGAAGTTATCGATGATCTTACCGTCGGTCGGCCAACGCCAGCTTCCTACTGGGGTGCTGCTGTTGGTTGTGCTACTGACGGTCGGAGCGGTAACCGGCGCTGTTGTCGTTGCAACAGTCGTTGTACCGGATGATGGCAACATTTTGCCTTCACTTGGTTTACCTGAATCCTCAGAATACGTAATAACAGGCTGGTGTGCAACAGCCCCGCCCTGGTTTTGTGGCGCAGAAGGCTGGACAGCTACACCGCCAGCAGAGGCATCCGCCGCGGTCACCGCATTACCACCGGTTAAGGTTCCACCGGAGCCGTTACTAACCTGCAACTGCTGGCCCACATTGAGTGCATAAGGTGCGGCAACGTTATTTCGTTGGGCTAAATCACGGAAATCATTGCCGGTGATCCAGGCGATATAGAACAGCGTATCGCCCCTTTTCACCGTATAGGTCTGCCCGCCGTAGCTACCTTTAGGAATATTCCCATAAGAACGGTTGTAGACAATGTGGCCATTCTCGGTGACCACGTTCTCTTGTGGTGCAGCATTGCTGCTGGAAATGTTCTGTGGCGCGCTCACCACATTGGAGGAGTTGGCCGAAATAGAGGCCGGTGGCGCGGTGTACCCGCCGTTGCCGCTATTAGCGCTGCTGAGCACTCCGCTGTTGCTGTTACTGTTACCGCTGCTGGCGTTGGAGCCACCGCTCAACATACCGCCAGAGCCGCCGCCACTGCCGACAGAACTGATAGGGGCTTGTGTGGAGTTATCGCTGGAACAGCCAGCTAACCAAAAACCAACAAGTGAAACGGCCGCAATCCGGCGCAACTTAAACATTGGGCTTCCCGTGCTCATTTATATCCCCCTGAAGGCAAAACTGTGACTACTGCCGCGACGCACCTGGCCCGCATACAGTAATAAAGAGTGAAATTAAGCAGATAGTAACAACATCACAGACCCGGTGCCATTTACAGATGTGTGTAATTGCTAACGATCCGTCAGGCTAAGTCGCCTTTTACCAGCGGCACAAAACGCACTGGCTCAACGATATCGACGATAAACTCACCGCCCTTACGGCGGATGCGCTTCAGTTCCTGATGCTCTTCACCGACCGGCAGTACCAAAATCCCGCCTTCGTCCAACTGCGACATCAGCTCGACAGGAATTTCAGGCGGCGCAGCGGTGACGATGATGGCATCAAACGGCCCGCGTGATGGCCAGCCCTGCCAGCCGTCGCCGTGCCGGGTAGAAACATTATGTAAATCAAGCTGTTTTAACCGTCGCTTGGCCTGCCACTGCAAGCCCTTAATCCGCTCGACGGAGTAAACGTGTTCGACCAGATGTGCCAGGATCGCGGTCTGATAACCCGATCCGGTCCCAATTTCTAACACGCGTGATTCTGGCGTCAGTTCCAGCAGCGCGGTCATTTTCGCCACCATATACGGCTGGGAAATGGTCTGGCCGGAGCCAATCGGCAACGCCATATTCTCCCAGGCCTTGTGCTCAAACGCCTCGTCCACAAAACGCTCACGCGGTACATCTTCAATCGCTTTCAGCAACCGTTCATCGTCAATGCCCTGCTGGCGCAACTGCGCCAGTAGCGTATCAATGCGGCGACTCACCATTCGCGACTGACCTCGACGCTGGACAACCACGACGCCACCACATCCTGCGCGGCATGCGCGGTTAAATCGACGTGCAGCGCGGTGACGGACACATAGCCCTGGTCAACTGCGGCAAAATCGGTGTCCGGGCCCGCATCCAGCTTTTGTCCCGGTGGCCCAATCCAGTACATCATATTGCCGCGCGGATCCTGCTGCGGGATAACCTGATCGCTGGGATGGCGGCTACCACAACGGGTGACGCGAATGCCCTTGATCTCTGACAACGGCACGTCCGGCACGTTGATGTTCAGAATGCGACCGGTGCGTAAAGGTTCGCGCAGCAACGCACGCAGTATAGAACAGGTTACCGCCGCCGCCGTGTCGTAATGCTTATGCCCATCCAGCGACACCGCCAGCGCAGGCAGTCCAAGATGACGCCCTTCCATCGCCGCCGCTACCGTGCCGGAATAAATCACATCATCCCCGAGGTTCGGGCCGGCGTTGATGCCGGACACCACGATATCCGGCTTCGGCTGCATCAGCGCGTTCACGCCCAGATAGACGCAGTCTGTCGGCGTGCCCATCTGCACCGCGATATCGCCGTTGGGATAGGTGAAGGTGCGTAACGGCGTTTCCAGTGACAGCGAATTGGAGGCACCGCTGCGGTTGCGGTCAGGCGCCACCAGCTGCACCTCAGCAAACTCACGCAAGGCCGCAGCCAGCGTCTGAATGCCAGGCGCATGAATACCGTCATCGTTACTCAGCAATATTCGCATCATCACCTTCTTGTAGAAGAACTTCACGCACCAGAGTGGTGGCAAAACTGCCTGCAGGCAGCCAGAAAGTCAGCTCAACGGTCACGTCATCCTGCCAGTCCCAGCGCAGATCGCGCGGTTTCACCAGCACCGCACGACGGGCCGCATCGACTTTCTCACGCTCAAGCAGTGTAATCAATTCTGTCTCAGTCGCCAGGCTTCGTTGCTCAAAGTCCAGCGCATCGTGTAAGGTTCCCCAGGCGCCACTGCCGGGAAGCGGTGCGGTCACGCGCAGTTCGTCGTTATCGACGCGTGTCTGCAACGTTTCCAGTTCCGCCTCTTCCGCCACGAACCAGCTGCCCCGTCCGGTCAGCTGTAGCGCATCGCCAGCCATCACGGTGGTCAGCGATCCCTGCTGCGCTAACCGGTCGCTCGCCACCTGGTTGAACATCGCACTGCGGGCGGCAGAAAACAGGAAGCTGCGCTTGTTACGCTCCTTCACCCGGATCTCGTTGGCTGCCCAGCGGCGTGCCATCAGCAGGTTATTGCCATCATGCCCAAAACGCTGCACGCCAAAATAGTTTGGCACACCGGCGGCGGCAATCTGCTGCAAGCGCTGCTCAACCGCATCACGATCGGAAATCTGACGCAAAAGAAGGGTGAAGGCATTGCCCTGCAGCGCCCCCGTACGCAGTTTACGTCGATGACGGGCACTTTCCAGTACCTCGCAGCCTGGCAGCTCAAAAGCAGAAAAATCTGGCGTCTCTTTGCCGGGAATGCGCAGGCAAATCCACTGCTCGGTGACCGCATGGCGATCTTTCATGCCGGCAAAGCTGACGTCACGCGGGTGAATACCGGCAAACTTCGCCAGCGCTTCCGCGACAAATCGGGTGTTACAGCCGGTTTTGCGGATGCGTACCAGCACCTGCTCGCCATCGCCGTCCGGGCCATAGCCGAGGTCTTCGATGACGATAAAATCTTCCGGGTTGGCTTTCAGCACGCCGGTGGCAGTTGGCTTGCCGTGCAGCCAGCTCAGCTCATCGACCATTACGCGTCCGCCTTGAAGATCAGCGCAACCGCTTCACAGGCAATGCCTTCGCCACGACCGGTAAAGCCCAGCTTTTCGGTGGTAGTGGCTTTGACGTTAACCTCATCCATATGGATACCCAGATCTTCCGCGATGTTGATGCGCATCTGCGGCACATGGGGCAGCATTTTCGGCGCCTGTGCGATGATCGTGACGTCAACGTTGCCTAAGCGGTAGCCTTTTTTCTGGATCTGACGCCAGGCTTCACGCAGCAGTTCGCGGCTGTCCGCGCCTTTATAGGCGGCGTCCGTGTCCGGAAACAGCTTGCCAATATCGCCCAGCGCGGCGGCACCCAGCAACGCATCGGTCAGCGCATGCAGCGCCACGTCACCGTCGGAATGTGCCAGTAACCCTTTTTCATAAGGAATTCGCACGCCGCCAATAATCAGCGGGCCTTCGCCGCCAAATGCGTGAACATCAAAACCGTGGCCGATACGCATTATGCGCTCTCCTTATTCTGTGATTGAGTCAGGTAAAACGCCGCCAGCGCCAAATCTTCCGGCCGCGTTACCTTAATGTTGTCGCTGCGGCCGATCACCAGTTCAGGATGATAGCCACAATACTCCAGCGCCGATGCCTCGTCGGTGATCGTCGCCCCTTCCCTTAACGCCCGTTCAAGACAGGTGCGCAGCAGTTCCAGCGGGAACAGCTGCGGCGTCAGCGCATGCCATAAGGCTTCGCGATCGACGGTATGCGCAATGGCCTCTTTCCCCGCTTCAGCCCGCTTCATGGTGTCACGCACTGGGGCCGCAAGAATGCCGCCCACGCGACTGGTCGCGGTAATAGCCAGTAACCGCGTGAGGTCATCAAGATGCAAACAGGGACGCGCAGCGTCGTGAACCAACACCCAACGTGAGGAAGACGCCGCCTGCAGTCCCGCCAGCACGGAATCAGCACGCTCTTTGCCGCCGTTCACCACCGTGATACGCGGATCGCTGGCCATTGGCAGCGCAGAAAAGAAGGGATCGTCAGGACTGACGGCGACAATAATACGGCTGATGGCTGGGTGCGCCAGCAAACTGTTAAGCGCATGTTCCAGCAGCGTTTTGCCACCGATTGAAAGGTATTGTTTGGGGCACTCTGCCTGCATCCGGCTGCCGATCCCGGCAGCGGGAACCACAGCGATGATGTCCGGAAAGGACCCTGCGATGTTCATGAGTTATCGTTGCTGACTGTTAGAAGCACCCTGCTGCGCGTTTCGTTTATTTTGATCCGGCACAAGGCGATAGAAAGTCTCACCGGGTTTAATCATCCCCAGCTCGTTACGTGCGCGTTCCTCAATTGCTTCAGAACCGCCGTTAAGGTCGTCGATTTCTGCAAACAACTGATCGTTTCGCGCTTTTAGCTTCGCGTTGCCGCCTTGTTGCACCGCAACATCGTCTTTAACACGCGTAAAATCATGTATGCCGTTCTTGCCTAACCAGAGCGAATATTGTAACCAGCCCAGTAGCACAAGTAACAGCAGAGTAAGTTTTCCCATCCCCGCCCCCTGAAAACGGCTCAATCATCCCATAACTTTACATCCGACTCCACTTTCACAGTGATTTAACCGTAGATTGGTGGATCGGTGAGCGTTCCCCGCCCTGAAATCAGGTTTTGCGAGCAAAGTTTTGTAACCGCAGTGGGAATTCTGACATCAAATCCTGCCAGCCGGGCTGGCGAAAGATCCAACAAAGAGACCGGCTACCATCCGGTCAGTAGCGTAAACAGCAGCCAGAACAGACAGACCACCACCACAGCGGTCAGTAAAATGGTCCAAATCAACTGGCCCCGCAGGATCACGTTGGCAACAATGCCGACCAACACCGAGACCGGCAGCAGCGCCAGGAAAAACGGCCAGGTATAAAGAAAGAAAAACAGCGTGTTTGCCCCATACATCACAAAGGGGATTGCCAGCGCGAGCCAGTATGAGGCAAAGCCAACCACACCACCGGGAAATGACCAGGAAGGGTCTTCCTGATCCCGATCGTCTTTGCGGGCGAGCATGGGCGTAACGTTATGCATAAGTATCCTGTTGACGCGAAATACAGCACGCTCTGAGGCGTTTTGCCGGGGCTATCTCAGGGGGTGATGATATCGCGACAACGCAGGAGATCTAACACTTGAACCCGCAATATTGTTACCAATTGTTCGCGGTTTTTCCTACGCAGCAGTAAGAAGCGCCCTGGTCTTTCCAGCGCGCTTCTGTGGCTATTTTTGAGGGCAATATTAACCGGCAATCACACCACGCTGGCGGAGGACATCCAGCGTTTGCGTCAGCAGATGGGCAACGGCCTGTTCGCCGTCGAGATGGATTTCCGCCTGTTCAGGCGCTTCGTACACGCCATCAATACCGGTGAAGTTACGCAACTCTCCGGCACGGGCTTTCTTGTAGAGTCCTTTCGGATCGCGGGCTTCACAGATCGCCAGCGGCGTATCCACAAACACCTCGATAAAGCGCCCTTCTCCCAGCAGCTCCCGTACCATCTGACGTTCTTCACGATGCGGAGAGATAAACGCGCTGAGCACCACCAATCCGGCATCGACCATCAGTTTGGCCACTTCACCAACCCGACGGATATTCTCTTTACGGTCGTCATCACTGAAGCCCAGATCGCGGCACAAACCGTGACGGACATTGTCGCCGTCAAGCAGGTAGGTGCTGACACCCACCTGTTGCAGCGCTTGCTCCACTGCACCGGCCACCGTGGATTTACCCGACCCCGAAAGACCGGTAAACCACAGCAGCACGCCCTGATGGCCATGCTGCTGCTCACGATCTTCACGCGTGACAAAGTGCGAATGCCAGATGACGTTCTCATCGTGTTCTGCGGCCATTATTTGCCGCCCAACAGATCGCGTGCGCCCCAATGTGGGAAGTGACGACGCACCAGCTCGTTCAGCTCCAGCTCGAAGGCGCTGAAGTTGCCCGGATTCTGCACCACGTCTTCCAGCGGCTGACGGATCATCCCGGCGCCGACGGTGACGTTGCTCAGGCGATCGATAATGATCATGCCGCCGGTCACCGGGTTTTGCTGATACTGATCCAGCACCATCGGCTCATCAAAGGTCAGATCGACCAGGCCAATACCGTTCAGCGGCAGGCTTTCCGCATCGTGTTTCGCCAGGCTGTTGATCTCCACCTGATGTTCAATCTTCTCAACACGGGCGCGGGTTTTCTTGCCGGCGATTTTAATGTCAAAGCTCTGGCCAGGCACCAGCGGCTGTTCCGCCATCCATACCACGTCAACCGACGCTGCCTGCACTGGCTTCAGCGTGGCATCGGCCGCCACCAGCAAATCACCGCGGCTGATATCGATTTCGTCTTTCAGCACCAGGGTGATCGCTTCACCGGCCTGCGCTTCCTGCAGGTCACCGTCAAAGGTCACGATGCGGGCAATCGACGATTCAACGCCCGATGGCAGCACCTTGACGCGCTGTCCGACGGTGACGGTGCCGGATGCCAGCGTGCCGGCGTAACCCCGGAAATCCAGGTTAGGACGGTTAACGTACTGCACCGGGAAACGCATCGGCTGCTGCTCAACCACGCGCTGCACCTCAACGGTTTCCAACACGTCCAGCAGCGTTGGGCCGGTGTACCAGCCCATCGCTTCGCTTGGGGAGGCAACGTTCTCACCTTCCAGCGCCGACAACGGCACAAAGCGGATATCGAGATCGGCGGGCAGCTGGCCGGCAAAATCGAGGTAATCCTGTTTGATCTGCTCGAAGGTCGCTTCGCTGTAGTCGACCAGATCCATTTTGTTGATCGCCACGATCAGGTGCTTGATGCCCAGCAGCGTGGAGATAAAGCTGTGACGACGCGTCTGATCCAGCACGCCTTTACGCGCATCGATCAGCAGGATCGCCAGGTCGCAGGTGGATGCGCCGGTGGCCATGTTGCGGGTGTATTGCTCGTGTCCCGGCGTGTCGGCAATGATGAACTTACGCTTCTCGGTGGAGAAATAGCGGTAGGCGACATCAATGGTGATGCCCTGCTCGCGCTCGGCCTGCAGGCCATCCACCAGCAGCGCCAGATCCAGTTTCTCGCCCTGGGTGCCGTGACGCTTGCTGTCGTTATGCAGTGAAGAGAGCTGATCTTCATAAATCTGACGGGTATCATGGAGCAGGCGACCAATCAGCGTGCTCTTGCCATCGTCGACGCTGCCGCAGGTCAGAAAACGCAGCAGGCTTTTATGTTGCTGGGCGTGCAGCCAGGCTTCAACGCCGCCCTGGTCGGCAATTTGTTGTGCAATGACGGTATTCATCTCGGCTCCTTAGAAATAACCCTGGCGTTTTTTCAGCTCCATCGAGCCGGACTGGTCGCGGTCGATCATGCGGCCCTGACGTTCACTGGTGGTGGAAACCAGCATCTCTTCAATGATTTCCGGCAGCGTTTGCGCCTCGGATTCCACCGCGCCGGTCAGCGGCCAGCAGCCGAGGGTACGGAAACGCACCATGCGCTGCTCAATCACTTCGCCAGGTTGCAGATCGATACGGTCGTCATCGATCATCATTAACATGCCATCGCGCTCCAGCACCGGACGCGGTGCGGCCAGGTACAATGGCACGATGTCGATGTTTTCCAGGAAGATGTACTGCCAGATATCCAGCTCGGTCCAGTTGGAGAGCGGGAAGACGCGGATGCTTTCGCCTTTATTGATCTGGCCGTTGTAGTTGTGCCACAGCTCAGGACGCTGATTTTTCGGGTCCCAGCGGTGGAAACGGTCGCGGAACGAGTAGATACGCTCTTTCGCACGGGATTTTTCTTCATCACGACGGGCACCACCGAACGCGGCATCAAAGCCGTACTTGTTCAGCGCCTGCTTCAGGCCTTCGGTCTTCATGATGTCGGTGTGCTTGGCACTGCCGTGAACGAAGGGATTGATGCCCATCGCCACGCCTTCCGGGTTTTTGTGCACCAGCAGCTCGGCACCGATGTTTTTCACCGTGCGGTCGCGGAACTCGTACATTTCACGGAATTTCCAGCCGGTGTCCACGTGCAGTAACGGGAACGGTAACGTGCCCGGATAGAATGCCTTGCGCGCCAGGTGCAGCATCACAGAGGAGTCCTTGCCGATGGAGTACATCATCACCGGGTTGCCAAACTCTGCTGCCACTTCACGGATAATATGAATACTTTCCGCTTCCAGTTGACGCAGGTGAGTCAGTCGTTTTTGATCCATAACCTTTCCTCAAGCCAAATTCACAACGGCGGACTCACGTCCGGCCTGCTGCGCTGAATGTTGAAACCATGCCAGTTGCTGATGCAGGTGAACCACTTCGCCTATCACCAGTAATGCCGGCGTCGGTGCGCGTTGCGCTAATGCTTCTAATTCTTCCAGCGTGCCGGTCAGCACCTGCTGATCCTGACGCGTCCCGCGGCCGATCACCGCCACCGGCGTCTGTGCGTCGCGGCCATGGGCAATCAGCTGCGAGGAGATTTCCCCCGCCTTCATGGTGCCCATATAAATTGCCAGGGTCTGACGTGAGACCGCCAGGGATGCCCAGTCCAGCCCTTCGCCATCGGCGCGGCAATGACCGGTAATAAAGGTGGCGCTCTGCGCATAGTCGCGGTGAGTCAGCGGGATGCCGGCATAGGCGGTCGCACCTGCCGCAGCGGTCACGCCGGGCACAACCTGGAAAGGAATGCCGGCTTCAACCGCCGCCTGCAGCTCTTCGCCGCCGCGGCCAAAGATAAACGGGTCACCGCCTTTAAGGCGCACCACGCGCTTGCCCTGTTTCGCCAGCGACACCAGCATGCGGTTGGTCTCTTCCTGCGGAATGCTGTGCGCATTGGCACGCTTGCCCACGCAGATGCGATCGGCGTCACGGCGTACCAAATCGAGAATTTCATCGCTGACCAGATGGTCATACAGCACCACGTCAGCCTGCTGCATCACCTGTAAGCCGCGCAGGGTCAGCAAACCCGGATCGCCCGGACCGGCACCGACCAGAATGATTTCGCCTTCGCCGGCATCGGGATCGTCAAGCTGTTGATCCAGCGTGCGCTTCGCGCCCTCGATATTGCCGGAGGCCACCTGGCTGGCAAACAGGCCGTTAAAGGCCGCTTCCCAGTAGCGACGACGCTCGGACATTTTGCCGAGCCGCTGCTTCACTTTCGTGCGCCACTGACCGGCAAGCTCCGCCATCTGGCCAAGGTTGGCGGGCAGCAGGGCTTCCAGCTTCTCACGCAGTAACCGCGCCAGCACCGGTGCCGTACCGCTGGACGAGATCGCCACCACCAGCGGGGAGCGGTCAACAATAGAAGGGAAAATAAACGAGCACTTCGGCTGATCGTCCACCACGTTGGCCAGCATCTGACGCTCGGTGGCGTCGTGATAGACGCGGGCATTCAGTTCGCCGTCGTCGGTGGCGGCAATCACCAGGTAAACGCCGTCCAGCAGCGCGTTCTGATACTCCTGGGCTATCCAGCTGACCTCTCCGCTGCTTTCCAGCGCGGTCAGCTCCTCACACAGCGTGCGAGCGGCGATTTGCACCCGGGCACCCGCGCGACGCAGCAAATCAATCTTGCGCGCAGCCACGTCACCGCCACCTACAATCAGCACCGGTTTGTTTCGGATGTCAGCAAAAATCGGAAGATAGTCCACGTCAGCCTTTTCTGTAATTACACAAAGTTAGCGTGACTATACGGCCCTGGCTTAAGCCTTATGAAATTACTAATTGGAATGAGTAGTTACCGAATGGAATAACGATCTGGCATAGCATCAGACAAAATGTGCTTAAGGGATGATATTTAGGGGTTTTCAGAGAGATTGAAATTGTGCAATCGCCGTCACACTTTCATACTAAGCGCGTAAAAATATTTCGCAAGATCGTCACAGGATGACGACTAAGGATCCCGCATGTTTTCCCGACTCCGCCTGCGCGCGCTTGCCGTGTTGCTCAGTTGCGGTGCTATTTTTCCTCTGCAGGCCGCGAGCCAGCCAGGCCATTTTGCTGAACAGCAGCTGCGTCACATTGCCACCTACTTCCCTGGCCGCATGGCCGGCAGTCCCGCCGAGATGCTGACCGCAGATTATCTGCAACATCAGTTCAGCAGCATGGGCTATGAAAGCAATAAACGCGACTTCACCGCCAGCTATCCCTATCGCTTACAGGATGGGCAGATTACGCCACATAAAGTCACCGCCACCACGGTGATTGCCGCCCGCGAAGGCAAGGTGCCGCAGCAGATTGTGATCGTCACCCAAGCCGATACCTTTATGCCGGTCAGCGACAGCGATCGCCAGCACAACCTCGGCGGCCTGACGCTACAGGGAGCCGACGATAATGCTTCCGGCCTTGGCGTAATGCTGGAGCTGGCGCAGCGTCTGAGCAAGGTGCCGCTGCACTACAGCCTGCGCTTCGTGGCGTTAAGCGGTGAAGAGAACGGCCATCAGGGCGAAGCGGATTACCTCGCCCGCCTGAAGCCGGAAGAGAAGAAGAATACGCTGCTGGTGATCAACCTGGACAGCCTGATTGTCGGCGATAAACTTTACTTTGATAGCGGCAGCCACACGCCGGAAGCCGTCGCCCGACAAACCCGCGACCGCGCGCTGGCCATTGCTCGCCAGCACGGGCTGGCGGTCGCCACCCATGGCAAAGCCGTGAAGAACCAGCCGACCGACGATTTGTTCGATAAAGCCGGCATTCCTTTATTAAGCGTGCGCGCCACCAACTGGGAGCTGGGTAATAAAGATGGCCAGCAGCAGCGGGCCATCAGCCGCCACTTCCCGGCGGGCACCACGCGCCATCAGGCTTCGCTGGATAATCTGGCTTATCTGGATCGCTGGCTGCCTGGACGCATTACGCAACGCACCCGAAGCACCGTTAAGATCCTGCTGCCGCTGGTAACCGAGCTGGCGAACCCCAAAACCTGAGAGGAGCTACCGCATGTATATCGTCTATCTGAACTATGTCCGCCCGCTGGAAGAGGTGGAAGCCGTACTGGATCCGCACGTCGCCTGGCTGAACAAGTATTTTGACGCCGGCGTGTTTATCACCGCAGGCCGCAAAGATCCGCGCACCGGTGGCGTGCTGATGGTGAAGGATATCGATCGTGAGCGCCTGAACACCATTCTCGCCGAAGATCCGTTCCAGGCCGTTGCCGAGTATGAAGTGACGAAGGTCAACGTCACCCGCAGCGCGGAGGAATTCCAGTCGCTGGTCGGGATTTAAGCGCAAAAAAAACGCCTGATGGCAGCATCAGGCGTCGATCGTTCATTTCACTCTGCGGCGTTATTCGTGCAGACCGCACTCGCGCTTCAGGCCAAAGAAGCGCGTCTCTTCTTCCGCCATGCCTGGCTCCCATTTGCGGGTGGTGTGCGTATCGCCAACCGACAGATAGCCCTGATCCCACAGCGGGTGATAACCCAGATCGTTATCCTGCAGGTACTGATGCACCTGACGGTTATCCCAGTCGATGATTGGCAGCAGCTTAAAGACGCCACGCTGGATCGCCAGCACCGGCAGATTGGCGCGGCTGCTGGACTGATCGCGACGCAGACCGGCGAACCACGTCTGCGCCTTCAGCTCTTTCATCGCACGGTTCATCGGCTCAACTTTGTTGATGTCGTTGTAGCGTTCAATGCCTTCCACGCCCTGCTCCCACAGCTTGCCGTAACGCGCTTCCTGCCAGGCCGCGCTCTGCTCAGCACGGTAGACTTTCAGGTTGAGCTGCAGCTTGTCGGTCAGATGATCGATAAACTGATAGGTTTCCGGGAACAGGTAGCCGGTATCGGTGAGGATCACCGGAATGCCGGGCTTCGCCTGATTAACCAGATGCAGGCTGACTGCCGCCTGGATACCGAAGCTGGAAGAGAGTACCGCTTCGCCCGGTAAATTTTCCAGCGCCCAGAGCACGCGATCCTGAGCCGACAGTTTCTCCAGCCTGGTGTTCAGCTCCGCCAGCGCCATCACGCGCTTAACCTTCGGTAATTCGTTCAGTTCAGAGAGATCGAGTACAGACATTATCACGCCTCCGTCATGCCCAAAAATCGCGGGCCGGATCAACAACCGGTTTCACCACGCCTGCGCGGATAGTGAAATCACCAAAGCCTTCATCGGCTTCGCGTTCAGTTGACCAGCGACCCAGTAATTCATCAAGGGTAGACAAAATTTCGTCTTCGGTGATGTTTTCACGGTACATCCGTGGGATACGCGTGCCGATGCGGTTACCGCCCAGATGCAGGTTGTAACGGCCCGGCGCCTTGCCCACCAGCCCAATTTCCGCCAGCAGCGCACGGCCACAACCGTTAGGACAGCCGGTTACGCGCAGCACGATGTGCTCATCACCCACGCCGTGTGCGGTCATCAGACCTTCCACCCGGGTGACGAATTCTGGCAGGAAGCGCTCGGCTTCAGCCATCGCCAGCGGACAGGTCGGGAACGACACGCAGGCCATCGAGTTTTCGCGCTGTGCCGTGACGCTTTCCATCAGCCCGTGACTGCGCGCCAGCGCTTCAATTTTCGGCTTATCCGCTTCCGGCACGCCAGCAACAATCAGGTTCTGGTTAGCGGTCAGACGGAAATCGCCCTGGTGAATTTTGGCGATTTCGGCAATACCGGTCTTCAGCGGACGGCCCGGATAATCCAGCAGACGGCCGTTTTCAATAAACAGCGTCAGGTGCCATTTGTCATCGATGCCTTTCACCCAGCCGATGCGATCGCCACGGGTGGTGAATTCGTAGGGACGCGTCGGTTCAAAGGTGATGTCTGCACGACGCTCAACTTCCGCCTTAAAGGTTTCCACGCCGACACGCTCAAGGGTGTACTTGGTTTTGGCGTTTTTACGATCGGTACGGTTACCCCAGTCGCGCTGCGTGGTGACCACGGCTTCCGCAACGGCCAGCGTTTTATCCAGCGGCAGGAAGCCAAACTCGCTGGCGGTACGGGCATAGGTCGCTTTGTTACCGTGATCGATAGACAGACCGCCGCCGACCAACAGGTTAAAGCCGATCAGCTTGCCGTTCTCGGCAATCGCCACGAAGTTCAGGTCGTTGGCGTGCAGATCCACGTCGTTGTGCGGTGGCACCACCACGGTAGTTTTGAATTTACGCGGCAGATAGGTTTCGCCCAGAATCGGCTCTTTATCCGTCGTGGCAACCTTCTCTTTATCCAGCCAGATTTCCGCATAGGCACGGGTCTGCGGCAGCAGATGCTCGGAGAGCTTTTTCGCCCACTCGTAGGCTTCCTGATGCAGTTCCGACTCCACCGGGTTCGAGCTGCACAACACGTTACGGTTGACGTCGTTGGCGGTAGCCAGTGAATCCAACCCCACTTCACTCAGCATCTGGTGAGCGGGCTTCACGTTGCCCTTCAGGATGCCGTGGAACTGGAAGGTCTGGCGGTTGGTCAGACGGATGCTGCCATAAATAGTGTTGTTCTCGGCAAACTTATCGATGCCCAGCCACTGCTTAGGCGTGATGATCCCGCCCGGTAAGCGGCAGCGCAGCATCATCGCGTGGCGCGGTTCCAGCTTCTGCTCGGCACGTTCGGCACGGATATCACGGTCATCCTGCTGATACATGCCGTGGAAACGGATCAGTAAAAAGTTATCGCCGGTAAAGCCGCCGGTCAGACCATTTTGCAGGTCTTCGGTGATGGTACCGCGTAAATAGTTGCTCTCTTTCTTCAGGCGTTCTGCGTCGGTGAGTTTGCCTTCAACCACCAGCGGGCCAGGATGTTTTTCATTGCTCATTAGTAAACGTCTCGCTGATAACGGCGCTCAATGCGCAGCTCACTTAAGAATTCGTCGGCGGTCTCTGTGTCCATGCCACCGTGCTCGGCGACCAGTTCCAGCAAAGCCTGCTCGACATCTTTCGCCATACGGTTGGCATCACCGCAGACATAGATGTGCGCACCCTGTTGGATCCAGTCCCACACTTCCGCCCCTTTGGCGCGGATTTTATCCTGTACATACACTTTCTGCTGCTGGTCACGGGACCAGGCCAGATCGATATTGGTCAGCAGGCCATCCTTCACGTAACGCTGCCACTCTACCTGGTAGAGGAAGTCATCGGTAAAGTGCGGGTTGCCAAAGAACAGCCAGTTTTTGCCGGCGGCGCCGTCCGCATCACGTTGCTGCATAAAGGCGCGGAACGGGGCGATGCCGGTGCCCGGTCCAATCATGATCACCGGCGTTTCCGGGTTGGCCGGTAAACGGAAGTTATCGTTATGCTCAATAAACACCCGCACGTCGCCGTCTTCTTCCAGACGGTCGGCCAGGAAGCTGGACGCCCCACCCGCCCGCGCGCGGCCATCAATGTCGAAGCGGACCGCGCCAACGGTGATATGCACCTCGGTGTCGTTCTCCGCCTGCGATGAAGCAATGGAGTAGAGACGCGGCGTTAGCGGACGCAGCAGCGCAATCAGCTGCTCAGCGGTCAGCTCAACCGGCGCGCCGCGTACCATGTCGACGATTGGCGTGTTCTGCGCGTAGTGCTGCAGCTTGGGCTTTTCGCCGATCAGGCCCAGCAGCGTTTCGTCGCGGCTCAAGGTGCCGTACTGCTCAACGATCTGCGGCGTGTTGACCGTCAGTTCAAAATGCTTTTGCAGCGCCTCGCTCAGGGTCAGCGTCTGGTCATTGATCGTAACGCTCTCATCGCCTGTCAGCCACACCAGCTCGACCAGCTCCTGCACCAGCGCCGGATCGTTTTCGAACCAGACGCCTAACGCATCGCCCGGCTGATAACGCAGGCCCGAGTCGCCCAGATCGATTTCTATGTGGCGAACATCTTTGTCAGAATCGCGGCCGGTAATCTTCTGGTTAACGGCGAAGCTGGCGGTCAGTGGCTCTTCTTTGCTGTAGGGGCTGCTGAACACTTCGTTCACCGAACCTGCGGCAGTCGCGGCCGCTGCTGCCGGTGATTCGGCCGGTACGCGGGCTTTCAGGATGGTAACAATCTGCTTACGCCACTGCTCGGCGTCCGCAGCGTATTCCACATCGGCATCAACCCGGTCCAGCAGGCGTTCACCGCCCATCTCCGCCAGCTTACCGTCAAAGTCTTTCCCGGCCTGGCTGAAGAATTCATATGAAGTATCGCCCAGCCCGAACACGGCAAACGCGGTGTTATCCAGCTTCGGCGCCTTTTTGGACATCAGGAACTTATGCAACGCCACGGCTTCTTCAGGCGGTTCGCCCTCACCCTGGGTCGAGGTCACCACCACCAGCAGTTTTTCCTGGGCGATCTGCTTGAACTTGTAGTCACCGGCGTTAACCAGGTTGACGTTCAGTTTCGCGGCCAGCAGGTCGTCGCGCAGCTGTTCTGCCAGACGGCGGGCGTTGCCGGTTTGCGATGCTGAAAGCAGGGTAATCGCCGGGGCTTCAACCGGTGCCGGTGCGCTGACGGCGGCAGTGCCGGGCGCCTGATTGACCATGCCCCAGAAATAACCGGAGAGCCAGGCCAGCTGAGTCGTGGAGTAATCCCCGGTGGCCGCCTGCAAACGGGCGAGTTGTTCCGGGTTAAGCGGAAGCAGAGAGCTTGGAGGTGCCTGAGTCGTCATTGCGTAGAAGGTTCCAGTATCGGTGGTCCGGGCCGTAAAGACAGCAAGATGAGAGTAGGGTAACGACTAGCATAATAACCATTAAATAAGGGTTGGTAATAATAAATAACCAAAATGACTAAACGGTTTTACGGGTAAAGCATAGTGGCAAAACAGGTTAATTAACTCGCTGATATTTAACAGGTTAGAAGCGCCACCGTTTACAGATAGTGCTCAGAATAAGAAACAGCCGGGAAACGGGTGCGAAAAAAGGCTTTTTCGGGTAGACTTCGGCGGTTTTTTCAAGAAAAGTTTACTGAGACTGTTATGGCTACCACGCTGTTTAAAGATTTTATGTTCGAGGCTGCTCACCATCTGCCTAACGTTCCTGCAGGGCACAAATGTGGCCGCCTGCACGGGCACTCCTTCCTGGTGCGGCTCGAAATTACCGGCGAAGTGGATGCGCATACCGGCTGGATTATGGACTTTGCCGAACTGAAAGCGGCCTTCAAGCCGATCTACGATCAGCTCGATCATTACTACCTGAATGAGATTGCCGGTCTGGAGAATCCAACCAGCGAAGTGCTGGCGAAATGGATTTGGGATCAGATGAAACCGAAGCTCGCAGAACTGAGCGCGGTGACCATCAAAGAGACCTGCACCGCTGGGTGCATCTACAGAGGTTAAGCGATCGGCTGCGGCCAACGCTCTGCTTTATTATCCGCGGATAGTAAAAAGGGGAGAACCTTGCGGTTCTCCCCTTCTCTTTATCCACTGTTCACATTGGATCGCTAAGCGATGTTCAGGTACTTATGCGTCTGCATCGATAAACGCCAGTTGTGCTTGATACAGGTTTCAATGCACAGCTTAGTCGCATCGTCTTTCTGACTGATCGGCTGCAGCGCGATAATCCGCGGCTTATCATCATTCAGCGTCGCCAACAGCGCCTGCAAAGCCTCCACGTCACGCTGACGGGCCACCGGATGCTTCACTTCATCTGCGCGCACCAGCGCCTGATTCAGCACGTCATAACCACCACGCATATTCACCTTAGGCGACACCGTTACCCAGGTCTCTGCGCTACAAAGTACATTGTGGGTGCCGCTGGTTTCGATCTGGCAGCTGAAGCCGTGCTGTTGCAGCGTCGCGGTCAGCGGCGTCAGATCGTGGATGCAGGGTTCGCCACCGGTAATCACAATATGGCGCGCCGTCCAGCCATGGTTGGCAATCACTGCCAGCAGCGCGGCGGCATCGGCCGAGCCCCACGCATCGGTTTCGACGGTTTTGGTTAAGATATCGCCCAGCGAGGTTTCCCGATCGGCCAGCTTATCCCAGGTGTGTTTGGTATCACACCAGCTGCAGCCCACCGGGCATCCTTGCAGGCGGATAAAAATTGCCGGAACGCCGGTATAAAACCCTTCGCCCTGCAACGTCTGGAACATTTCATTAATCGGGTACTGCATGACAGTCTCAACTGGAAGTGAATTTAAGGGCGCAGAGTATGGCAGATTGGCGCGGAGATAGCCAAACCGCTTTGTGCTGGCTGGCGGCTATCTGACTTCCGTTGTCAGGAGATTGAAGGGGCCAGCGTGCTGCCGGCCCCGGCGGGTTACATAAAGTTGTCCTGATGCATCTCGTTCATCGCCTGCTTCGCCACGTCTTTTGCGCCACTCAGGGTGAAATGACCATAGTCGTTGGAGATGGGATGACCATCCGACGCCAGCCCACGACAGATATCGCCCGGACAGATGATGGAATAAACCGAGATGTAGCGGGTCTGCGCATCCACCATCGCCTGCTTCATCGCGCTGTCGGTCTGTTTGATGCTGTGGTCGATGGACGACGCCACCAGATCTTTACGGCCGTCGGTCTGATAGGCCAACAGGTCCGGCAACGCTTCCGAATACTCAATGGTCGGGCCCATCACGATCACGTTGTCCGACACGCCTTTCAGATGCTGAAGCGTGGCTTTCAACGGCGCAATGTCTTCCTGGGCCCAGCGTGCGGAGATGATGATGCCGTCAATCTTGTGTTTCGGGATCCACGAGCCGTAAACATAATCCACCAGGTCGGTACAAGGGTTGCGCAGCGACTGCTGGTACAGCGGCTTACAGCCTGCCGAAGTGGCCTGAATCACATTGATGCCCTGCCCGGCCGCCAGGCTGAGTGCCCGCCACAGATGGGCCGCATGGCTGTCGCCAATCAGCACGTAATTTTTCGCCGTGTCTGAGGTTTTCAGGCAGTAATCCCGATCGAACGGTTTATCTTCCTCGCTTTTACCGTCCACAAAGCAGCGGCCCAGTCGGTACTGATAGTTAAATTCGGGCATATCTTTGTACTGGGTGTATTTCGCCAGCGCCAGCGCATCGGTGGAGAATTGACCGGCGTTGTTGTCGAGATGACCTTTATAGAAGGTGCCGGAAGCCATCAACACCAGCCCCACCACCGATGCTGCCACAATTCTGCCCGGGCTGAAGACCGCCAGCTTGTAGCGGAAGGGAATTTCAATCAGGTAACGAGAGGCGACCGCCAACAGCAGCGACAGGCCAGCGATAAACAACTCGCGAACGCCAGGCGCAAAGTTCGCGAACATCCGGCTGTAAACGATAATTGGCCAGTGCCACAGATACAGGCAGTAGGAGATCATGCCGATGTAGACGATCGGCTTCAGCGCCAACACGCGGGAAACCGCTGCTTTTTGCCCGGCAAGAATAATCAGGAAGCTGCCGAGACACGGCCAGATAGCATTCCATGCCGGGAAGGGTTTATCGGTGTTGAGCCACAGGAAGCCAAACAGGATCAGCCCGAGTCCCGCCAGGCTCATCAGATGTTTAATCCCCTGCGGGACCTTCGCCATTTTGGCTTCAAGGCCGGCAACCGCAATGATGCCGCCCAGCGCCAGTTCCCAGGCGCGGGTTGGCAGCATATAGAAAGTGAAGGTCGGTTTTCGTGTCACCGCATAGATGCTTAACATCAGCGATACGGCGATAATCAGCAGCATCACCTGAGTCGTCCGCTGACGGAAGAAGCGCACCACCAACAGCAGGATCACCGGGAAGATAATGTAGAACTGCTCTTCAACAGCCAGCGACCAGGTATGCAGCAGCGGCTTCAGTTCGGCTGGCCCGGCAAAGTAGCCGGTGGTTTTCCAGAAGAAGATATTGGACGAGAACAGCAGCGTGGCCAGCGAACTGTTGCTGAGATCGCTGAACTGCGCCGGCAGCAGATGGTAGTAGCCAAAGGCCAAGGTGGTCAGCATCACCACAAACAGCGGCGGCAGAATGCGCAGGCTGCGGCGTTTGTAAAAATCCAGATAGGAGAAGGTGTTATTCATAGCGCCATTGTAAATAATGCCGCAGATAAGGTAGCCTGATATCACGAAGAAGATATCCACGCCGGTGAACCCGCCCGGGATCCCGGATATTCCTATGTGATAGGCGATTACCGGCAACACCGCCAGCGCCCGCAGTCCATCAACATCCGCTCTGTATTTCATTTTATACTGGTCCTGATTACATTTCGTTACCGCGAACTTACATAAATTGACCTGATATTTCGCCCTCCTTAACACAAATCAGACCATTCCTTAAAAGGCAGAATTGGTTCGCAACTCATTAATAAATTTCACAAATAATGCAGATCCTCCCGCTGACAGGCCGCTTTTTTCAGATAATCCTCAGGTGGCTACTGCGCTGGACTTAAAACGTGCGCTGCCAACCTTGCATATTTTTACATCGCGCAGAATTGCTAGCAATCTTCATTCAGGTAATATTGCTGGGGAAACGACCACAATAAAAAAGGAAACTGATGTGCAAACCGATCAACAAAGCCGCAGGAACTTCCTCTCTACCGGCGCCAGAATGACCGCTGGCAGCGCCCTTCTTGCCTCTGGGATGGCAGGCGCCGCAACCGTCAACACTGCATCGGCAAGCGTACCCTGCGACGATGCCAGCCAGACCAAAACCCTTGCTGATGCGCATTACGTCCTGCGAAACGTCAGGCTGGAAGAGGGATTTGAGCGCGAAGGCGAGATGGTTATCGCCACGCACACCGCGCTCTACGATCTGGAAATCAATCACGGCAAAATCGTGGCGATAAGTCAGGTTAAGGCACGCGCGGCCAGCGCCCTACCCGCCTACGATGCACAAGGCATGCTGCTGCTGCCCGCCACGCGCGATATGCATATTCACCTGGATAAAACCTTTTACGGCAGCCACTGGGAAGCGCCACGCCCGCGCAGAGGCAAAACCATCATGGATATGATTGCCCGTGAGCAGGTCATTATCCCGCGGCTGCTGCCGCACTCTGTCGAGCATGCCGAAGCAATCATCGGGCTGTTGCAGTCCAAAGGCACCACCGTTGCCCGCAGCCACTGCAATATCGATCCGGTCAGCGGCCTGAAAAGCCTGGAGCATTTGCAGATTGCCTTGCAGAAGCATCAGCAGGACTTCAGCTGTGAGATTGTGGCGTTTCCACAGCATGGCCTGCTGCACGCTAACGTCGATGGCCTGATGCGTGAAGCGATGCAGATGGGCGTGCAGTACGTTGGCGGCCTCGATCCGACTAACGTCGATGGCGCGATGGAGAAGTCGCTGGATGCGATGTTCCAGATCGCGCTGGATAGTCACAAAGGTGTCGATATTCATCTGCACGAAACCACCCCAGCGGGCATTGCCGCGGTGAAGTACATGATCAGCACCGTCGAGAAAAACCCGCAGCTGAAGGGCAAGGTCACGCTGAGCCACGGCTTTGCGTTATCGGTCATGCAGGGAAATGAGCTGGCAGAGGTGATCAACGCTCTGGCCGAGCAGCAGTTTACCGTGGCTTCCACGGTGCCGATTGGCAAACTCTCGATGCCGCTGCCGCAGCTGAGTGAGAAAGGCGTGTTCGTAATGACCGGCACCGACAGCGTGATCGATCACTGGTCGCCGTTTGGCACCGGTAGCATGCTGGAGAAAGCCAATCTGTATGCCCAGCTGTACGGCAACTCCGACGAGTTCGGCCTGACCCGTTCGCTGGCGATTGCCACCGGCAATATTTTGCCGCTCAGCGATGCCGGGCAGCGTCAGTGGCCGGCGGTCAATGATGCGGCGGAGATGATGCTGGTCGACGCCAGCTGCTCAGCCGAAGCGGTCGCCCGCGTCCCGGCGGTGCAAGCTACTTTCCATCAGGGAAGACTGGTGTTCGGCCAGCTGAAAAAGGTATAAAAAAACCGGGCCCGCGATTAACGGGCCCGGTTTAGTTTCAGCTGAAATTCCTCAGCCCGTGACGGACCGGGAAGTCAGGTCATTACTGACCTTTAACTTCTTTCAGACCGTTGAATGGCGCACGTGCTCCCAGCGCTTCTTCGATACGGATCAGCTGGTTGTACTTAGCAACACGGTCAGAACGGCTCATAGAACCGGTTTTGATCTGGCCCGCTGCAGTACCTACCGCCAGGTCTGCGATAGTAGCGTCTTCGGTTTCACCTGAACGGTGAGAGATCACTGCGGTATAACCGGCATCTTTCGCCATTTTGATCGCAGCCAGAGTTTCGGTCAAAGAACCGATCTGGTTGAATTTGATCAGGATGGAGTTAGCGATACCTTTGTCGATACCTTCTTTCAGGATCTTGGTGTTGGTTACGAACAGGTCGTCGCCCACCAGCTGGATTTTGTCGCCCAGTACTTTGGTCTGATATGCGAAACCAGCCCAGTCAGATTCGTCCAGACCGTCTTCGATAGAGACGATTGGGTACTGTTTGGTCAGGTCTTCCAGGAAGTGAGTGAACTCTTCAGAGGTGAATTCTTTGTTGCCTTCACCCGCCAGCACATACTTGCCGTCTTTGTAGAATTCAGACGCTGCACAGTCCATCGCCAGAGTGATGTCTTTGCCCAGCTCGTAGCCTGCTGCTTTTACCGCTTCAGCGATAACCGCCAGCGCTTCTGCGTTGGAACCCAGGTTAGGCGCGTAGCCACCTTCGTCACCCACAGCCGTACCCATACCTTTAGACTTCAGCACTTTCGCCAGGGTGTGGAACACTTCAGAACCCATACGGATGGCTTCTTTCAGTGTTTTTGCGCCCACAGGCTGGATCATGAATTCCTGGATGTCGACGTTGTTGTCGGCATGCTCGCCGCCGTTGATGATGTTCATCATTGGCAGTGGCATAGAGAATTTGCCCGGGGTACCGTTCAGCTCAGCGATGTGCTCATACAGCGGCATGCCTTTGGCAGCAGCAGCGGCTTTCGCAGCAGCCAGAGAAACAGCCAGAATGGCGTTAGCGCCGAACTGGGATTTGTTCTCGGTACCGTCCAGATCGATCATGATCTTGTCGATGTTTGCCTGGTCTTTTGCGTCTTTACCCGTTACCGCGTTAGCGATAGGGCCGTTGACCGCAGCAACGGCTTTCGTTACGCCTTTACCCAGGAAACGAGATTTGTCACCGTCACGCAGTTCCAGCGCTTCGCGAGAACCGGTAGAAGCGCCTGATGGTGCAGCAGCCATACCTACGAAACCGCCTTCCAGGTGCACTTCAGCTTCAACGGTCGGGTTTCCACGGGAGTCGATGATTTCGCGACCGATGACTTTAACGATTTTGGACATTAGTTTTTCCTCAGTATCAAGTTTACTTAAACTCAGACAAACAACGCCCGGATTAACCGCCATTTTGGCGCTGCAGCGGTGTGCACTGCAGCCCGGCATCTGGTGATTAGTCAGTCAGCGCCATTATGAAAATACTTAGTTTGCCAAACGCTTCTGGTAGTCGCTGGCGGCTTTCACAAAGCCAGCAAACAGCGGGTGACCGTCACGCGGGGTTGAGGTGAATTCCGGATGGAACTGACACGCAACAAACCATGGATGGTCAGGGATCTCAATGATCTCCACCAGCTGGTCATCCCCGGAGCGGCCTGCCACACGTAATCCAGCCGCTTCAATCTGCTTCAACAGCATATTGTTGACTTCATAACGATGGCGATGACGCTCAACAATGGTTTCTGAACCGTACAGCTGGTGAACCAGACTGTCGGTGGTCAGCTGGCACTGCTGGCTGCCCAGACGCATGGTGCCGCCTAAGTCGCTCTGCTCGGTGCGCTGCTCAACATTGCCTTCTTCATCACGCCATTCGGTGATCAGTGCCACTACCGGATACTTACAGTCTGGCACAAATTCCGTGGAGTTTGCGCCTTCCATTCCGGCGACGTTACGGGCGAATTCCATCAGCGCAACCTGCATACCCAGGCAAATGCCGAGGTAAGGAACGTTGTTCTCACGCGCGTAACGGGCGGTCATCAGTTTGCCTTCCACACCACGGTAGCCGAAGCCGCCAGGGATAAGAATAGCATCCAAATCTTTCAGCAATTCGACACCGCGGGTTTCAACATCCTGCGAGTCGATCAGCTTGATGTTTACCGTCACACGGTTTTTCAGACCACCGTGCTTCAGGGCTTCAATCACTGACTTGTACGCATCTGGCAGCTCGACATATTTGCCGACCATACCGATAGTCACTTCGCCGCCCGGATTGGCTTCTTCGTAGATCACCTGTTCCCATTCGGCCAGGTTTGCTTCCGGTGCATTCAGATTGAAGCGCTTACAGATAAAGTCATCCAGACCCTGGGATTTTAACATGCCCGGGATTTTATAAATGGAATCAACATCTTTCAGCGAGATTACCGCTTTTTCCGGCACGTTACAGAACAGGGCGATTTTCGCACGTTCGTTGGCGGGTACGGCGCGATCGGAACGGCAAATCAGCACGTCTGGCTGGATACCGATGGACAGCAGTTCTTTTACCGAGTGCTGAGTTGGCTTGGTTTTCACTTCGCCAGCGGCGGCCATGTAAGGCACCAGCGTCAGGTGCATATACAGGGTATGCTCGCGGCCAACCTGAACCGCCATCTGGCGGATAGCTTCAAGGAATGGCAGGGATTCGATATCACCCACGGTGCCGCCAATTTCAACCAGCACCACATCATGGCCTTCACCGCCTTCGATGATGCGCTCTTTGATGGCATTGGTGATATGCGGGATAACCTGAATGGTCGCGCCCAGATAATCGCCCCGGCGCTCTTTGCGCAGGACTTCTGAGTAGATACGGCCAGTGGTGAAGTTGTTACGACGGCTCATCTTGGTGCGGATGAAACGCTCGTAGTGACCCAAATCCAGATCGGTTTCTGCGCCGTCGTCGGTGACGTACACTTCGCCGTGTTGAGTTGGGCTCATGGTGCCTGGGTCCACGTTGATGTACGGGTCCAGTTTCATGATGGTCACGTTAAGACCGCGTGCTTCAAGAATAGCGGCCAGGGAGGCTGCGGCAATGCCTTTTCCCAGAGAGGATACGACCCCGCCGGTCACAAAAATATAGTTCGTTGTCATGCTGAACCTGAGAAAGTAGGTTTAAAGACGATGGAATAACCAGGACGGGAAAACAGTCTACCCGAATCCCTGCAGTGCCACAATTAATCGTTTCCGATTGTCTGCCTGCCACCGTATTGACCGGCAAAATATTACCCGATTTGCCGGCGGCGGAGGTTGATACAAGTCACACTTTTGTTGAATCGAGTCAGCTATTACTCGCGGGATTTGATTTGCTGCCAGGCGGCTTCCATCTGTTCGAGCGTCGCGTCCTGCATCGCCAGCCCTTGATCGGCAATGATCTGCTCAACCTGACGGAAGCGGCGTTCGAATTTATCGTTGGCTTTTTGCAGCGCGATTTCGGCTTTGCTACCCAGATGCCGCGACAGATTCACCGTGGCAAACAGCAGGTCGCCAATTTCTTCTTCCAGCTTCTGCCGATCGACGACCGCCTGCTTAGCCTCATGCATCACTTCGTCGATCTCTTCATACACTTTGTCCAGCACCGGCCCAAGCGTATGCCAGTCGAAGCCGACGTTACTGCAGCGTTTCTGAATCTTGTGCGAGCGCATCAAGGCCGGCAGCGCGCGCGGGATATCATCCAGCGCCGAATGCTGCGCTTTGTCCGCCCGCTCGCGGGTTTTGATCTGCTCCCAGTGAGTCAGCACGTCCTGACTGCCGTTAACCTTCACGTCAGCAAAAATGTGCGGATGGCGGCGTTCCAGCTTATCGCTGATGGTGTGGCAGATATCGTCGAAGTTAAAACGCCCTTCTTCATTGGCCATCTGCGCGTAAAACACCACCTGGAACAGCAAATCGCCCAGCTCGCCCTGCAGATCGTCAAAATCTTCACGGCTGATGGCATCCAGCACTTCGTAGGTTTCTTCAAGGGTGTAAGGCGAGATGGTGGCGTAAGTCTGCTCGCGGTCCCACGGGCAACCGCCTTCAGGATCGCGCAGGGTTTTCATGATGCCCAGCAGGCGATCGAGTGCATTCATAACATTTTCCATAAACAGATTGGCAAGCGCTGACAGCCTGAAGGTTGTCGCTCTTGATGTGAACGTATCTTTAACAACGTCGTGGCGTAACTGTCGCAGTCAGGTTGCGACCCGCCAGCGCAGAGGCCAGGGAGCATATTCGAGTATGTGACCTGGACGAGCACTGCCGGGACGCAAACTGGCAAGTAAAATCGCCACCTGACAAATTAATGCAACCGCCTGGCGTCGATGATGTCAGGGACCTGGTTCAACCGCGCAATGACTCTTCCCAGCACCTGCTGGTTGTAGATCTCAATATCCATATCGATGGTCGCCAGCTGTTTTTTGGTGTCGCTGCGGCTGGAAACACCCAGCACGTTGACCTTTTCATTGGCCAGAATGGTGGTGATATCGCGCAGCAGGCCGCTACGATCGTTGGCGGTGACGCGCACCACCAGCGAATAACCGCTGGAGTAGCTTTCGCCCCACACCGCATCAACAATACGTTCCGGCGCATGCGAGGTCAGATCGGTCAGCTGATCGCAGTCGGCGCGGTGGATCGAGATCCCGCGTCCCTGGGTGATAAAGCCGACGATATCGTCGCCCGGAATGGGCTGACAGCAGCGCGCAATATGGTGCATCAGATTGCCGACGCCTTCGACCACCACCCGCCCACTCTCTTTGCTGCGCGGTGCCGCTGATTTCTGCGTGAGCTGACGCAGCGCCTCGCGATCTTCTTCTTCAGCACTGGGCTTGTGCAGCTTCGACTGCAGGAAGTTGCTCATCTGGTTGAGACGGATATCGCCACCGCCGATGGCGGCCAGCAGCTCATCCAGCGAGTTAACGTTGTAGCGCGGCAGGAGCAGCTTCTCTGCCTCTTTCATGCTGATATCAAGATGGTCCAGCTCGCTGTCGAGGATCTGACGACCCGCCACCACGTTCTTGTCACGATCCTGCTTACGGAACCAGGCATGAATTTTTGAGCGCCCGCGACTGGTGGTGACATAGCCGAGGTTCGGGTTCAGCCAGTCGCGGCTCGGGTTCGGCTGCTTCTGGGTGATGATGTCGATCTGGTCGCCCATCTGCAGCTGATAGGTAAAGGGCACGATGCGCCCGCTGATCTTGGCGCCGATGCAGCGGTGGCCGATATCACTGTGGATATGATAGGCAAAGTCGAGCGGGGTCGAACCCGCGGGTAAATCCACCACGTCGCCTTTCGGGGTAAACACATACACCCGATCGTCGAACACCTGGCTGCGTACCTCATCCAGCATTTCACCGGAGTCCGCCATCTCTTCCTGCCAGGCAATCAGCTTACGCAGCCAGGCAATACGTTCCTCATGACCTGCCGCACCACGCGCATTGCCTCCGGTGCCACCCTCTTTGTATTTCCAGTGCGCGGCAACGCCCAGCTCGGCATCTTCATGCATCTGGCGGGTACGGATCTGCACTTCAACGGTTTTGCCTTTCGGCCCCAGCACCACGGTATGGATTGACTGGTAACCGTTCGGTTTCGGATTGGCAACATAGTCGTCGAATTCGCTCGGCAGATGGCGATAGAGCGTGTGCACAATCCCCAGCGCACCGTAGCAATCCTGCAGGCGTTCGGCCACGATACGCACCGCACGCACGTCAAATAGCTCGTCAAAGGTCAGCGACTTTTTCTGCATCTTGCGCCAGATGCTGTAGATGTGTTTCGGACGGCCATAGACCTCGGCCTTCACGCCCTCTTTCACAATCTCCGTACGAAGGGATTGCACAAAGGTGTCGATGTAACCTTCACGATCGATGCGCCTTTCATGCAGCAATTTGGCGATGCGTTTGTATTCGTCGGGATGCAGATAGCGGAAGCAGAAATCTTCCAGTTCCCATTTGAGCTGGCCGATCCCGAGGCGGTTCGCCAGCGGCGCGTAGATATTGGTACATTCTTTCGCCGCCAGCACGCGCTCATCTTCCGGCGCATCCTTCACTTCGCGCAGATGGGCAATACGCTCGGCGAGTTTGATCACCACGCAGCGGAAATCTTCCACCATCGCCAGCAGCATCCGGCGGACGTTATCCACCTGCTCAGGCGCCATGGAATCATTGTGGGTGGCTTTTAGCTGGCGGATGGCGTCCATATCACGCACGCCGTGCACCAGTGAGACAATGGCTTTACCGAAGTGTTCTTCCAGCACCTCTTCAGAGACGACGTGGGTGTTGGCGAGGGGAAACAACAGCGCGGCCCGCAGGCTTTCGTTGTCCATACTGAGCATGGAGAGGATTTCCACCATCTCCACGCCTCGCCACAGCAGCAATGCCGCGTCAGGATGATTCCGGGTAGCTTCTTCGCAATAGCGCCAGGTCTCGGCCAGTCGTTCACATGACTGCGGATTAGAGATCCCCAAACTGGTGATCCATTGGTCGAGTGCAAACTCGCCAGCCGTATTCAAATGTGCACTTCTTACCGCAACCATATCCTCTCCTGCCTTGACGCCCGTCCGGGCGCCTATTTTCGGCTAAATAACACCATGGATTCCACGTGCCCGGTATGCGGAAACATATCAAGCAGCGTAATCCTTTCCAATTGGTAGCCGGAGGTCAGAAGACTCTGACTATCCCGAGCAAGTGTAGTCGGATTACAGGAAACATAGACCACGCGTTCGGGTGCAAGTTTAATGATGTGATCCATCACGCCTGCCGCCCCGGCACGGGCCGGATCCAATAACACCTTGTTAAATCCCTCTGCGGCCCATGGCTGCCGCGTCACGTCCTCTTCCAGATTGTGCTGAAAGAAGCTGACATTATTCAGATTATTCAGGGCGGCATTATACCCCCCCTTTAACGCTAATGCTGCAACACCCTCAACACCCGTAACATTTTTAACGATTTTTCCTACAGGCAACGTGAAGTTTCCCATGCCGCAAAACAGGTCAAGCACCCGATCTTCCGGTTGCAGATCCAGCCATGCTAACGCCTGGCTTACCATTTGCTCGTTCAGCGCGCCGTTGACCTGAATAAAATCGCGCGGGCTGAACGTCAGGGTCAGGTCATGGATGCGGTAGAACGGCATCTCCCCATTTACCTGCTCCAGCGTATCGCTTTCTGCTGCCAGGTATAACGCCACCTTATGCTTATGCGAAAACTGTTCCAGTTTTTCACGATCTTCAGCAATTAATGGCTCAAGGTGGCGCAACACCAGCAGCGGGCCGTTATCGGCCAGCACCAGCTCGATATGCCCTAAGGTGCTGACTGCGTGTAAAGTGCTCAACACCTGATGCAGCGGCGCGATCAATGCATTAAGTTCGGGCTTTAAAATAGGGCATTGCGTCAGAGAGACCAGATCGTTGGAGCCCGCCTTGCGGAATCCCATTTGCAGCGTTTTACTGCGAGGCTGGTAGCTGAGGCCCAGTCGGGCACGACGTCGATAGCCATATGCCTCGCCGGAAAGGATGGTATCGACCTCGGCCGGCTGACCGGTTTGCTGGCTCAACAGACGCGACAGCGCCTGGGCTTTGCTGCTCTGTTGTAAAGCAGGTGAGACGTGTTGCTGCTGGCAGCCGCCACATTCGGTGAAGTGCGGGCATTTTGGCGTGACGCGGTCCGGGCTGGCCTTGAGGATTTTGCGCGTTTTTCCCCGGGCCCAGGCGCGTTTATCTTCGGTGATATCGACTTCCACCTGCTCACCTGGCAGCGCGCCAGCGATAAACAGCGCTTTGCCATTATGCCTGGCCACGCCCTGGCCAAATCCATCGAGGTCATTAACCGTCACTATGATGATCTGGCGGGTCGTCACGCGCCGTTTTGCAGAGTAGAATTGCGCCATTATTCGCCTGTCCCGAAAGTAATCAGCTGTGTCAGCCACTAAAAAGCGTGCGTAGCCTACACCAGCATACGGATTAATTCGACCCGCGTGATGGCCGGGCGAAAGAGATTTTCTTAAGGAAGTTTATGACCAAATATAGCCTGCGGGCACGGATGATGATTTTAATACTGGCCCCGACGCTGATGATTGGCCTGTTATTAAGCACGTTTTTCATCGTACATCGCTACAACGAGCTGCAGAACCAGTTAGTGGACGCGGGCGCCAACATCATCGAGCCGCTGGCGGTCGCCAGTGAATATGGCATGACCTTTCACAGTAAAGAGTCGGTCAGGCAGCTGGTCAGCCTGCTGCACCGTCGCCACTCGGAAATCGTCCGCTCTATTTCGATTTTTGACGCGCAAAATCAGCTTTTCGTCACCTCGAACTTTCATACCGACGCCGATAAGCTTCGGCTCCCGGCCGGGCAAAAACTGTCGAATTTATTCAGCTATCAGCGCAAAGGCAATTCGGTCATTCTGCGCACGCCGATTGTTTCTGAGAGCTACTATCCCGACGAGTCACCCGGCGAAGATGCCAAACCCGACGGCAATCCCCTCGGCTATGTGGCGATTGAATTAGATCTGCAGTCGGTGCGTTTGCAGCAATATAAGGAGGTATTTGTCTCCACCCTGCTGCTGCTGCTCTGTTTGTGTCTGGCGATGTACTTTGCCTATCGCCTGATGCGCGATGTCACCAGCCCGATCCGCGATATGGTCAGCACCGTTGACCGCATTCGTCGCGGTCAGCTGGACAGCCGGGTCAACGGCAATATGCTCGGTGAGCTGGATATGCTGAAGAACGGCATCAACTCGATGGCCATGTCGTTAACCGCCTACCACGAAGAGATGCAGCAAAATATCGACCAGGCGACCTCGGATTTACGCGAAACCCTGGAGCAGATGGAGATCCAGAACGTCGAGCTGGATTTAGCCAAAAAGCGCGCGCAGGAAGCCGCGAGGATCAAGTCCGAGTTCCTGGCAAATATGTCGCACGAGTTGCGCACGCCGCTGAACGGCGTGATCGGCTTTACCCGCCAGACGCTGAAAACCCCGCTGAATATTACCCAACGCGACTATCTGCACACCATCGAGCGATCGGCCAATAACCTGTTAAGCATCATCAACGACGTGCTGGACTTTTCCAAGCTGGAAGCGGGCAAGCTGGTGCTGGAAACCATCCCGTTCCCGCTGCGCGACACGCTGGATGAAGTGGTGGTGCTGCTGGCGCAGTCGGCCCATGAAAAAGGGCTGGAATTAACGCTCAGCATTCAGCCGGAGGTGCCGGATAATACCATTGGCGATCCGCTGCGCCTGCAGCAAATCATCATCAATCTGTTAGGCAACGCGATTAAATTTACCGAGCGGGGCAACATCGATATCCGTATTGAGCTGCGTTCGCTGAGCACTAACCGGGTGAATCTGGAAGTGCAGATCCACGATACCGGTATTGGCATCTCCGAGAAGCAGCAGTCGCAGCTGTTCCAGGCGTTCCGTCAGGCCGACGCCAGCATTTCCCGTCGCCATGGCGGAACCGGGCTTGGGCTGGTGATCACCCAGAAGCTGGTGAACGAAATGGGCGGGGAAATCTCGCTGCACAGCCGGATGAATCAGGGCTCCACCTTCTGGTTCAATATCAACCTGGCGCTGAATCCGAATGCCAATAGCGATCGCCGGGCGACGGACTGCCTGATCGGCAAACGCCTGGCGTATGTTGAAGCCAACAGTGCCGCAGCAAAAGCGACGCTTGAAATGCTTGGCGCCACGCAGATGACCATCAGCTACAGCACCACGCTGGATGGCCTGCCGGACGGGCATTTTGATGCCCTGCTGCTGGGCCTGCCGGTGACCAAACAGGCCGACAGGGAAATCTCCGCCGAGCTGCTGCTGCCCGCCTTGAAACGCGCCGATAACCTGATCATGGCCCTGCCTTGCCAGATGCAGATTTATGCCGAGGAGCTGAAGTCTCGCGGCGTCAACGCCTGCCTGATTAAGCCGGTCAGCCTGACGCGTTTACTGCCGGTACTGATTGAGAACCATACCCGCGAAGCGGTCTACCTCCCTTCCCGTCTGCGTCTGCCGCTGACGGTGATGGCGGTGGATGATAATCCGGCCAACCTCAAGCTGATTGGCGCGCTACTGGAAGAACAGGTCGACAATATCGTGTTGTGTGACAGCGGTGAAGCGGCGATCAAGCAGGCGCAGCAGCACAATCTGGACATTATCCTGATGGATATTCAGATGCCGGATATCGACGGCATCCGCGCCAGCGAAATCATCCGCAGTTATCCGCAGCACGCCTCCACGCCGATTGTGGCGGTGACTGCCCATGCGCTGGATGGTGAGAAAGAGCATCTGATTGAAGCCGGAATGAACGACTATCTCGCCAAGCCGATTGATGAAGCCAAACTGAGCCAGCTGCTGGCGCGCTACACGCCGGGATTACTGGCGGTGGCGGCAAAACTGCAGGATGTTCCGGCGTCGCTGGACTGGCAGCTGGCGCTGCGTCAGGCGGCGAATAAGCCGGATTTGGCGCGCGATCTGCTGCAAATGCTGGTGGACTTCCTGCCTGAGGTGAAGGGGCTGGTAGAGAGCTATATGGCGTCTGACGATACGCTGGCGCTACGTGACATTATTCATAAGCTGCACGGCAGCGCCAGCTACAGCGGCGTGCCAAGGCTGAAGCAGCTTTGTCTGCAGCTGGAACAAGGCCTGCGCGCCCATGGCAGCATTGATGCGGTGGAACCGGAGCTGTTTGAACTGCTGGATGAGATGGAAAATGTGGCCAGACTGGCGAAAAATCGGTTGAGTCTCTAAGCCCGGATGGCCGCTAAACAGCGGCCTGATAACCGTCAGAGTTTTTGCCCTATCGCCAGCGTCGCCGCAATATTGCGCGCGCTTAAACGCACGTTTTCGGCGGCATTATGCAGCGCTTCTTCCAGCGTGCAGATGCTGTAAATCACGCTGAACACCGCATCCAGACCATGCTGATGCACGATCCCCACGTCTTTGGTCAGGCTGCCGGCAATACCAATCACCGGTTTGTTATATCGCTTCGCCACCTGAGCCACGCCAATCGGCACTTTACCATGAATGGACTGACTGTCGATTCTGCCTTCACCGGTGATCACCAGCGTGGCATCTTTCACCAGCGCATCCAGCCCTAACGCTTCGGTAACGATTTCGATACCGCGACGCAGTTCTGCCTGGCAGAAAGCGTGCAATGCCACGCCCATGCCGCCCGCCGCGCCGCCACCGGCAATGGTCAGCACATCTTTATCCAGATCGCGGCGGATCACCCCGGCGTAATGCGCCAGCGCGCTATCCAACTGTTTCACCAGTTCTGGCGTTGCGCCCTTTTGTGGACCAAAAATGGCCGACGCGCCTTCTTCACCCAGCAACGGATTGGTGACATCGCAGGCCACTTCAAAGCGACAGTGTTTAATGCGGGAATCGAACTGGCTCATATCAATGCGGGCCAGTGCCGGCAGCTGTCCACCGCCATAACCGATCTGCTGGCCGTCCGTGTCCAGCAACTGTGCACCCAGCGCCTGCACCATCCCGGCACCGCCATCATTGGTGGCGCTGCCGCCGATGCCAATAATAAAGTGCTCAACACCCTTATCCAGCGCGTTACGGATCAGCTCGCCGGTGCCATAAGAGGTGGTGATCAGCGGATCGCGCTGGGCGGACGGCACCAGCTCCAGCCCGCTGGCCGCCGCCATCTCAATAAATGCGCAGCTTTCGTCACCGGATAAGCCGTAAAAAGCGCTCACCGTTTCGCCCAGCGGGCCAGTGACATCAAGCTCAATGATTTTGCCTTTGGTTGCCGCTACCATCGCCTCGACAGTTCCCTCTCCGCCATCTGCTACCGGCAGCTTAACGTAGTGCGCGTCGGGAAATATCTCGCGAAACCCCAGCTCGATCTGCGTGGCGACCTGCTGAGCCGACAGGCTCTCTTTATATGAATCCGGTGCGATTACTATTTTCATACGGTTTCCTGGCGCGTTGACCTGGCCTCAACCAAAAGTGCAGATACCGGCCTGCGGACAAGCCGGACCATAGGCTATTTAGTGATTTCCACTTTCGCTAACTTCTCATAGTAGCAAGCCAGCGCGCTGTGGTCGGACGTGCCCATGCCATCGGCCTTCACCGCCTGCATCATCTCCATCACTGCCGCCGTTAATGGCAGCTGCGCGCCCACGCCGTGAGAGGTATCCAGCGCATTGGCTAAATCCTTGATATGCAGATCGATACGGAAACCGGGCTTGAAGTTGCGATCCATCACCATCGGCGCTTTGGCTTCCAGCACGGTGCTGCCGGCCAGACCACCGCGGATCGCCTGGAACACCAGTTCCGGGTTGACGCCCGCCTTGGTGGCCAGCGTCAGCGCTTCGGACATGGCGGCAATGTTCAGCGCCACAATCACCTGATTTGCCAGCTTGGTGACGTTACCGGCACCAATATCTCCGGTGTGCACCACCGAGCCCGCCATCGCTTTCATGATGTCGTAGCATTTATCAAACAGCTCTTTATCGCCACCGACCATCACCGACAGCGTGCCTTCGATCGCTTTTGGTTCGCCGCCGCTAACCGGCGCATCCAGCAGCGAGATACTTTTCTTCGCCAGCTCATCGTGAATTTCACGGCTGGCCAGTGGCGCAATGGAACTCATATCAATCACGATAGTGCCCGGTTTGGCGCCCTGGATCACGCTGTCCTCACCGAGCAGGGCTTCTTTCACCTGGGGTGAGTTAGGCAGCATGGTGATGATCACATCGCTCTGCTCGGCCACTTCTTTCGCGCTGCCGGCCACCGTCGCCCCCAGGCTTACCAGCTCAGCTTCGTTTTCGCGGTTATGGTCGCGAACCACTAACGAGTAACCTGCTTTCACCAGGTTTTTGCTCATGGGTTTGCCCATGATGCCCAGACCAATAAAGCCAATTTTCATTTTTTCTTCTCCAGATTCGGGGGATTATTTTTTGAAGCGGTCGCACAGCGCCTGCGTGGCACCACGGAAAACGCCAACGTCGCTGCCTACAGCAACAAATCCAGCGCCCCACTCCAGATAACGACGGGCATCGGCTTCGACCGGCGCAAGGATACCGCTTGGCTTGCCAGCGGCTTTGGCCCGCTCGAACAGGTATTTGATCACTTTCAACACTTCCGGATGCGCCGGCTGGCCGAGGTAGCCCAACGCGGCGGACAGGTCGCCAGGGCCGACAAAGATGCCGTCCACGCCGTCGACCGCGGCAATCGCATCAATGTTGTCGACGCCCAGTTGGGTTTCAATCTGCACCAGCACCGTCACGTTATCGTTGATGGTGTTGTTGTAGTCCGGCACCGTGCCGTACATGTTGCTGCGGTGCGACACCGAGACGCCACGGATCCCGGCCGGAGGATAACGGGTGGAGGCGACTGCGCGAATAGCTTCCTCTTCGGTTTCGACAAAAGGCACCAGGAAGTTGGAGAAACCGATATCCAGCAGGCGTTTGATGATCACCGGCTCGTTGGTCGGTGGACGCACCACCGGCGCACTGTGGCTGCCTTTCAGCGCCATCAGCTGCGGCACAAAGGTGGTGATGTCATTCGGCGCATGCTCACCGTCCAGCACTAACCAGTCAAAACCGGCCAGCCCAAGCACTTCCGTGGTCAGCGGGTTAGCCATGGCACACCAGCTGCCAATTAAGGTTTCACCGGCCAGCAGGCGCTGACGGAAGCTGTTGGGGTTGTTTACGTAGCTCATCAGTAACTCCTGTGAAAGAAAATTAGCGCACCAGACACGGGCGTTTATTGTCGAAGGTCCAGTTCGGCACCAGGAACTGCATGGCCTGCGCATCGTCGCGCGCGCCAAGTCCGTGCTTCAGATAGAGCTGGTGAGCCTGCATGACTTTATCCATATCCAGCTCAACGCCCAGTCCCGGTTGTTGCGGAACCTGCACCCGTCCGCCTTTAATTTGCAGCGGTTGTCGGGTCAGTCCCTGATTGCCTTCCTGCCAAATCCAGTGGGTATCGATGGCGGTAATGTTGCCAGGCGCGGCGGCGGCCACATGGGTGAACATCGCCAGCGAAATATCGAAATGATTATTGGAGTGCGAACCCCAGGTGAGGCCAAAGTCATGGCACATTTGCGCCACGCGAACCGAACCTTGCATGGTCCAGAAGTGCGGGTCAGCCAGCGGAATATCGACCGACTGCAAGGACAAAGTATGGCCCATCTGCCGCCAGTCGGTGGCAATCATATTGGTGGCGGTCGGCAGTCCGGTTGCCCGGCGGAACTCGGCCATCACTTCACGGCCGGAATAGCCCTGCTCGGCACCACAGGGATCTTCCGCATACGCCAGCACGCCCTTCAGCTGCTTGCCTAACGCAATCGCCTCGTTAAGTGACCAGGCGCCGTTGGGATCGAGGGTGATCCTCGCCTGCGGGAAGCGTTTGGCCAGCGCGGTCACCGCTTCGGCCTCTTCACTACCGGCCAGCACGCCGCCTTTCAGTTTGAAATCGTTAAAGCCGTATTTCTCGTAGGCCGCTTCAGCCAGCCGCACGACCGTTTCCGGGCTCAGCGCTTCCTGATGGCGCAGCCGATACCAGTCGCAGCTGTCGTCCGGCTGACTCTGGTAAGGCAAGTCGGTTTTACGGCTGTCGCCGATGTAGAACAGGTAGCCCAGCATTTCGACCTGGTCGCGCTGCTGACCGTCTCCGAGCAATGAAGCCACATTAACGCCGAGGTGCTGCCCCAGCAGATCCAGCAGCGCCGCTTCTATGCCGGTCACCACATGAATGGTGGTGCGCAGATCGAAGGTCTGATTTCCCCTGCCGCTGGCATCACGATCGGCGAAAGTTTCTCGCACGTGGCTCAACAGGTTTTTATATTCGCCCAACCCGTGGCCGATAATTAGCTGCGCCGCGTCTTCCAGCGTTTTACGAATTTTCTCGCCGCCGGGAATTTCACCCACGCCAGTGTGCCCGGAGTTGTCTTTGATGATCACGATATTACGGGTGAAAAACGGCGCGTGCGCGCCACTCAGATTCAGCAACATGCTGTCGTGACCGGCCACCGGGATAACCTGCATTTCGGTGACTAACGGGGTTCCTGTTATCGCGTTCATAACTCTTCCTTACCTGTCAGGATTCAGCGTCCAAAGGCCGGACGTTTACGATCGAAGGTCCAGCCGGGGACCAGATATTGCATCGACGTGGCGTCATTACGGGAGCCGCCAGGCAACGTTTTGTAGAGTTGGTGGGCCTTCTCGATTTGCGCCCAGTCCAGCTCAACGCCCAGCCCCGGTGCGTCCGGGACCGCAATTTTTCCCTGGCGGATCTGTAGCGGATTTTTGGTCAGGCGCTGGTCGCCTTCCTGCCAGATCCAGTGGGTATCAATGGCGGTCGGCTTGCCCGGCGCGGCTGCGGCAACGTGGGTAAACATCGCCAGAGAGATATCGAAATGGTTGTTGGAGTGACAGCCCCAGGTCAGCCCCCAGTCATCACAGAGTTGCGCCACGCGCACCGCGCCGCTCAACGTCCAGAAATGCGGATCCGCCAGTGGGATATCGACCGAATTCAGCATCACCGCGTGATTCATCTCGCGCCAGTTAGTGGCAATCATATTGGTGGCGACCGGCAGACCGGTGGCGCGGCGGAATTCCGCCATCACTTCGCGGCCGGAGTAGCCCTGCTCTGCGCCGCAGGGATCCTCGGCATAGGTCAGAATGCCCTGCAGGTCTTTACACAGCGCGATGGCTTCATCCAGATGCCAGGCACCGTTTGGATCAACGGTGATGCGCGCCTCCGGGAATCGCTTCTTCATCGCTTTGACGGCATCGATTTCCTGCTCGCCTGGCAACACGCCGCCTTTCAGCTTGAAGTCCTTAAAGCCATATTTGTCCTGTGCGGCTTCCCCCAGGCGAACAATGGCGGCGCTGTCCATCGCCTTTTGATGACGCAGGTGATACCAGTCGTGGCTCGATTTCTCGCCCGCCAGATATGGCAGATCGGTTTTCTCCCGGTCGCCGACGTAGAACAGATAGCCCAGCACCGTTACTTCATCGCGCTGTTTACCGGGGCCAAGCAGTTCAGCCACCGGCACATTCAGGCATTTGCCCAGTAAATCCAGCAGCGCGGCTTCAAGCGCAGCCACCGCGTTGACCCGCAGTTCGAAGGTCCAGGCGCCTTTGCCAAAGGTATCGAAGTCGGCAGACTGATTGCCTTTGTGCACCTGCTGCACCAGGCTGTTCATCCTGGCCACTTCTTTACCGATCACCTGCGGGATGGCATCGACCAGCGTCTGGTAAATGGTTTCGCCGCCTGGCGCTTCCCCGACGCCGGTGTGCCCGGCGCTGTCCGTTAACACCACAATGTTGCGGGTGAAGAAGGCGCCATGCGCGCCACCGATGTTCAACAGCATGCTGTCGTGGCCCGCCACCGGAATGACTTTCATCTCAGTAATGACAGGACTGCTTTGCGTGGTCATAACGCGTCCTTACAAAGGTTTCAGTTCGATGCGTTTGATATCCTGTACCAGCACCAGATAGCTCAGTACGGCGACAAAGGCATGGATACCCACATAAATCAGCGCACCGTTGTACGAGCCGGTAGACGCAATGATGTAGCCGATGGCGATTGGCGTAATGATGCCGGAGATGTTGCCGAACATATTGAACAGACCGCCGCTCAGGCCACTGATCTCTTTCGGCGCGGTATCCGCCATCACCGCCCAGCCCAATGCACCAATCCCTTTACCGAAGAACGCCAGCGCCATAAAGAACACCACCACCCACTCGGTATCGACGTAGTTACACACCACCATCGAAATCGACAGCAACATGCCGAGCACGATTGGCGTTTTTCGGGCGATATTCAGCGAGCCGGTTTTGCGCATCAGCCAGTCGGAAATAATCCCGCCCAGCACGCCGCCAAGGAAGCCGCAGATCGCCGGGATTGAGGCAACCATCCCGGCTTTCAGAATCGACATGCCGCGCGCCTGCACCAGATAGACCGGGAACCAGGTGATAAAGAAATAGGTTAAGGCGTTAATGCAGTACTGGCCCAGATAGATGCCGACCATCATGCGCGAGGTAATTAACTGTTTGATTTGATGTCTTTTCTCAGCCCAACTCACCTTACGCTCTTCTTTTTTCTGATCCATATTGATCAGCGCACCGCCCTGCTCCATGTATTCCAGCTCGGCTTTGTTGACGCCCGGATGGTCGTTTGGATCGTGGATCACTTTCAGCCAGATAAAGCTGAGGATGATGCCGAGGCCCCCCATAAACCAGAACACGTGCGCCCAGCCAACGGAAGAGACCAGCCATCCCATAATCGGCGCGAAGATCACCGTGGCGAAGTACTGTGCGGAGTTAAAGATAGCGACCGCGGTGCCGCGCTCCTGCGCCGGGAACCAGGCCGCAACAATACGGCTGTTGCCCGGGAAGGAAGGTGCCTCTGCCAGGCCGACCAGGAATCGCAACATAAACAACGTGGCGATAATGGTGAAGCCGCTGAACAGGTCAACGAAGCCTTGCAGTAAGGTAAACAGTGACCAGAGGAAGATACTCCAGAAGTACACGCGTTTAGACCCGAAGCGGTCCAGCAGCCAGCCTCCTGGAATTTGGCCAATCACATAGGCCCATGAGAATGCGGAGAAAATGTAACCCAGGCCTACCGAGCTGAGCCCGATATCCTTGGACATGGCGGAACCGGCAATGGCGATGGTCGCCCGATCGCCATAGTTGAAAGAGGTGACGATAAATAACATCACCACTATCCAGTAGCGAGCATTTGTTCTTTTTTGCACGGCGCTCGCAGCACTACTGATTGAATTCATGATGCACTCCTGAAATATAGCGGTCAGGCTACTTTCACTCTGAACTGCATACACATCGCGTTGGGTATCAGAATGACGTTGGGTTAAACACAGCGATTAATTTGGCAGAATAGTTTTCACGCAGCGTGGCAATATCTCATCGTTCTGTTCGCTGAAAAGTATAGGAACAGCCCTGGCGGAATACATCGGCAATTAGCCCTATAAAAAGCCACAAATATTCATATTCTTATGGCATATGCACAACCCCCTGCGGGGTGGCTCACGGAACCAAGACGTTCTGCGTGGGCGGTCACAGTCCGGTGGCTTTCCCCTTGCCTTTGTGAGCGTTCTCACTGATATCTGTACGTATGCCAGAAAAAGCCCTGCTCATCCGCCAGGATGTCGGACATCTGCATAATGTTTTCCACCGGGCGGGCTTTTATACTGTTTGGCAGCAGAATACGATTCAGGCACAAAAGGACGCATCGTTCATCAAGGAGAGAATAAAAGACGCTTACCTTACTTATTTTCAGGAATTGTCGAGCAATGAACATTCAAAAAAACGATCCGCCCCTTTATATAAAGGTCCATGAGAACGATAACGTTGCCATCGTGGTAAATAATAACGGCCTGGTGGCGGGAACTGAATTTCCTTGCGGGTTGGTACTAAAAGAACATATTCCTCAGGGTCATAAAGTGGCTCTCAGTGATATTGCCAAAGGCGCGAATATTATTCGTTATGGCGAAGTAATTGGCTATGCGGTGAGGGATATCTCACGCGGTGGATGGATTGACGAATCGCTGGTGGTGCTGCCCGAAGCGCCGGAGCTGCCCAGCCTGCCTCTCGCTAACAATATTCCCCCGGCATTACCGCCGCTGGAAGGCTATACCTTTGAAGGCTACCGCAATGCGGATGGCAGCGTCGGCACGCGCAATCTGCTGGCCATCACCACCAGCGTTCACTGCGTCGCGGGCGTGGTCGATTATGTGGTGAAGATCATCGAGCGCGACCTGCTGCCCGCGTTCCCGAACGTTGATGGCGTGGTGGCATTAAATCACTTATACGGCTGTGGCGTGGCGATCAACGCGCCCGCGGCCGTCGTGCCTATCCGCACCATTCACAACCTGGCGCTGAACGCCAACTTCGGTGGAGAAGTGATGGTGGTCGGTTTGGGCTGCGAGAAACTTCAGCCTGAGCGTCTGCTGGAAGGCACGCCCGACGTGCAGACCATTTCGCTGGGCGAAGAAGATGTCGTGCGCCTGCAGGATGAAAAGCATATCGGATTTGAGTCGATGGTCGACGATATCCTGCAGGTGGCCCGCCGGCATTTGCAGCGTCTGAATCAGCGGCAGCGCGAAACGGTTCCGGCTTCGGAACTGATTATCGGTATGCAGTGCGGTGGCAGCGACGCCTTCTCCGGCGTGACCGCGAATCCGGCCGTTGGCTATGCCTCTGATTTGCTGGTTCGCTGTGGCGCCACCGTGATGTTTTCTGAGGTAACGGAAGTGCGTGATGCTGTCCATCTGCTGACGCCACGGGTGATCAATGAAGAAGTGGGCAAACGCCTGCTGGAAGAGATGGCCTGGTATGACGACTACCTGAATATGGGCCAGACCGACCGCAGCGCCAACCCTTCGCCAGGCAATAAAAAGGGCGGCCTGGCCAACGTGGTTGAAAAAGCGCTGGGATCGATCGCTAAATCCGGCCGCAGCCCGATTGTAGAGGTGCTTTCACCCGGCCAGCGCCCGACCCGACGCGGGTTGATTTACGCGGCAACGCCGGCCAGTGATTTTGTCTGCGGTACGCAGCAGATGGCGTCCGGCATTACCCTGCAGGTGTTCACCACCGGGCGCGGCACACCCTATGGCCTGGCCGCCATCCCGGTAATCAAAATGGCGACACGCAACGCGCTGGCCGACAGATGGTTCGACCTGATGGATATTAATGCCGGAACGATTGCCACGGGAGAGGAGAGTATTGAGCAGGTGGGAACACGCTTGTTTGAACTGATTCTGGATATTGCCAGTGGACGCAAACAAACCTGGTCCGATCGATGGGGTATTCACAATGCGCTGGCGGTGTTTAACCCTGCGCCAGTCACCTGATTGACGGCTGAGAAAAACAGCGAGCGCATCCGGCTGTTAATGCCTGATGCGCCCGACCCAACCGTCGTCGGGAAAAGCGTCAGCGGTTTAGCCGATCTGCTTTGCCCAGTCTTCAATCCACGGAGAAGTGATCTCTTCCGGTTCCGGGTTCTCAGTCGCATCCACTAACAGCACCTCACCCACGCGTTTCGCATTGTGTTCCTGCAACAGGGCATCAAACTTCTTCCCGCCGCCACAAAAATCTTCGTAGCTGCTGTCGCCCAACGCAATTACACCGTACTGCAACGTTGGCTGATGGCCCAGCTTGTCTTTGATGGCATGAAACAGCGGTGCGATGCTGTCCGGTAAATCACCCTGACCGGTGGTCGAGGTGATAATCAGCGCCACATGATCGGCATAACGCTGCCAGTCATCCAGCGTCGGATCTTCGAAAATCTTAACCTGATGTCCCTGGTCGATCAGCAGAGGTTCAGCCTCTTCCGCCACCAGCAGCGCATTACCGTAAACGGTGCCTACAAAAATACCTACCTGAGCCATGCTTTTCTCCATTGCTGGCGCTTATTCTGAGGGACTATCCTGCAGGTTAGCCGCCACAAACTCAACCCTTGGGATCTGCGGAAGGCACTCCTGCCAACAAAAGGCAGACATGCAACCTTGCCACACCGAATCGAGGCCGGCACGCAGCACCAACGGTTCACCGGTGACCGGATGCAGCAGGCTCAGCTCGCTGGCATGCAGCATCAAACGCTTCATGCCGAAGTGCTGCGCCGCGCTGCGGTTTTGTTTCAGATCGCCGTGCGCGCTGTCGCCGATAATCGGATGGCGAAGATGGCGTAAATGACGGCGCAGCTGGTGTTTACGCCCTGTTTCAGGCTTGAGTTCGACCAGGCTGAAGCGCGAAGAGTCGTAACGACTGACCGCGACCGGCAGCTCTGCTTTGGCCAGCGATTTCCAGTGGGTTACCGCAGGCTGGGGCGCTTTGTCCGGGTGAGTGAATTTATCAGCGATTTTGTCCAGCTCTTCGGTCAGCGCATAGTCGAGGGTCTCTTCCCCTTCCAGCCAGCCTCTGACCACCGCATGGTAGGTTTTCTGCATCGCATGCTGTTCGAACTGTTGCGATAGCAGGCGCGCTACCTCGCTCGATAACGCCAGCAGCAGCACGCCGGACGTCGGCCGATCCAACCGATGTACGGTGAAAACATGCTGACCAATCTGGTCGCGCAGGGTCTGCATCACGAACACCGTCTCATGGCGATCTAACCAGCTGCGGTGTACCAGCCAGCCGGCCGGCTTATTGACGGCAACCAGCCACTGGTCCTGATAAAGGATCTCAAGCATCAGGCATCATGCTCAAACAGATCATCCAGCGCGACAAGGACATGCAGCAGGCTGGTGCGCTCGGGCATATCGGCTTCAAGGGCCATTTCGTAATACGGCGCGAGGGCTAATTTCACCGGCAGTTCGGTGCCGGCATCGATCAGCGCATGCATTCTTGGCAGGAAGATCCACTGAAGCCATTGCAGCGGCATCATGGTATCCACGCAGAAAGGTTCCACGCTGTTGAAAGCCTCGCTTTCAGGTGGGATGGACTGCCACAGCCCTTTATCGTGCAGTAGTTGTTCAATCGCCTGAAGGCGAAGCAGAACCTGTTGTTCGCGGCTCATTGGCTGCTCCCTGTTATCCGGTTTTTAATGGCCGCAAGCATACCACTCGCGCCCGGATTGGGAAAATAGCGACAAAAAAAAGGAGCACTGTAATAACAGTGCTCCCGGTTCGTTTGCAGCAATCCCGCCACGCTAATGCTCCCTGCTCGTCCTTGATAACTTTGTCCCCAGTTTTCCTTACAAATCACCTATCTGGTGATAATCCCTTGCATCCTGTCTCGCTATCGTATTTGACAGCTCACTTCTCCATCCTGGAGGTGTACCTGATCTCATCCTGAGACATCCTTTCTTCATCCTGAAGATTTCCTTGCAACCTCATCCAGAGGGGGTCCTGACTCAATCCTTAAGTCACAGAATCCGTTCTGATTAGGCTATTTTGACAAATTGGCATAAGCAAACAATATGGCTGGCGTTAAAATCCGCGGTAATTGGCGTGAAGCTGGCAGGCTGAAAGATATATATAGTTGATTAATAATCAATTAGTTTGAAAGCCTTTTTATATGCCAGCGCTATTTTTAGCGATATCTCACAGCGGTTGTGAGAGATATCGCACAGAAAAATCACCCTTTTCGGCCTGCGGGCAGTTCAACCTGTAACTCAGCGATAAACAGTTCCAAATCGGGCGCCAGCAGACTGCGCTTTTCCGTTCCCAGCTGCTCCAGAATCACTTCGCCAGTCAGATTGCACACCGAAATCACCTCCAGTTCCGAATCCGTGGTGGCGATAAACAGCGTTGGCGACTGTTTCAAGCGACGCTTCATCACCAGATGACCGATAAGATTTTCCTGCACGCGCAGATAATCCTCTTCGCTCCAGGTTTGCAGCAAGGTACAGGCTTTTCCGCCAAACGTGGCCGTCATATCGCCCGCGAATTGCGTACTGTACCAGGCGGCAACGGAAGGCTGAATGCGGAACTCAATGGCGCGTTCAACCGCTTCCAGGTTCTGCGCCAGAGTGAACGGCTGCGGTAGCCAGTAAAGTTCGTCGGCGCCGGTCTGCTGCACGCAAGGTGAAGGCACACCCAGTAATTCCACACTGGCTGGCGGATGGCCGCATACACGGTCCCATTCGTCACAATATTTTTGCGTAAACTCGGTTAAGGCACGGCTGGTTTCTTCAATCATTCTTTTTTCACTCTCTGTAGCCTGAGTTACACTAAGGCTATCTCTGCATTCTGCTCTACCGCCTGCAAACGGCAGGCCATAAGGTTATTACGATGTCTTTAACGGATCCACATCAGGCGCTAAGCAACCTGACGCTCGGCAAGCCAACAGAATACCACGATAAATACCAACCCTCTTTACTGCAAGCCGTTCCGCGCAGCATGAATCGCGAACCTCTGGGTCTGTATCCCGATAGCCTGCCCTTCCACGGTGCCGATATCTGGACGCTATATGAACTGTCCTGGCTGAACGCGAAAGGCCTGCCACAGGTCGCGGTGGGCGAAATCACCCTGCAGGCCGACAGCATCAATCTGATCGAATCCAAAAGCTTTAAGCTCTATCTGAACAGCTTCAATCAGACCAAATTTGCCGGCTGGGGCGATGTCCGGGCCGCGCTGGAACGCGACCTCAGCGCCTGTGCTGAAGGTGAGGTCACCGTCGCCCTGTTCCGCCTGCAGGAAGTGGAAGGCCAGCCGATTGGCCATTTTGCTGGCTCCTGCATTGATGAACAGGATATCGAAATTGATAATTACCAGTTCACCACGGATTACCTTGAGCAGGCAACGCAGCCGGAAATAGTGGAAGAGCAGCTGGTCAGCCATTTGCTGAAGTCTAACTGCCTGATCACCAATCAGCCCGACTGGGGCTCGGTGCAGATCAGCTATCGCGGGCCGCGCATCCAGCGCGAAGCTTTGCTGCGCTATCTGGTCTCTTTCCGCCATCACAACGAATTTCACGAACAGTGCGTCGAACGTATATTTAACGACATCCTGCGCTTCTGTAAGCCGGAAAAGCTCAGCGTCTATGCCCGTTATACCCGACGCGGCGGCCTGGATATCAACCCATGGCGCAGCAATGGCGAGTTCAGACCGGGGCATTCACGGCTGGTCCGCCAGTAATCCACGAAGTTTTGCGCGCCGCGCCGCATAAGCATCGCGCGACACCTTGTTAAATCCCTGCTGACAAGGCTACTCTGGAGTGGGCTCAGGTAATCACCGGGCTCAGGGATTTTACTCTCCGCGTCCGGCCTGTGTTGCGGGCCAGACCATGGAGTGACGATCACCCGGATGGGTGTAAAGGAGTTAATTTGATTACACATGTCAGCCCGTTGGGCTCAATGGATCTGCTGTCTCAACTGGAAGTCGATATGCTGAAGCAGACTGCCAGCAGCGACCTTTACCAGTTATTCCGCAACTGTTCTCTTGCCGTACTTAACTCCGGAAGTCAGACCGACAGCAGCCATGAGTTGCTTTCTCGTTTTGAGAATTTTGATATCAACGTCCTTCGTCGTGAGCGCGGCGTGAAGCTGGAATTGATCAATCCACCGGAAGAGGCCTTTGTTGATGGCCGGATTATTCGTTCCCTGCAGGCCAACCTGTTTGCGGTGCTGCGCGATATTCTGTTTGTAAACGGCCAGCTCAACAGCAACGAACGTTTCCAGAATCTGGATATTGAAGACACCGTGCAGCTGACCAATATGGTGTTCTCAATCCTGCGCAACGCCCGTGCGCTGCATATTGGCGAAGAACCCAATACCGTGGTGTGCTGGGGCGGCCACTCGATAAACGCGGTGGAATATCAATACTGCCGTAATGTCGGCTCGCAGTTAGGTTTGCGTGAGCTAAATATCTGCACCGGCTGTGGGCCGGGTGTGATGGAAGCGCCAATGAAAGGCGCGGCGGTGGGCCATGCCCAGCAACGCTATAAAGAAGGTCGCTTTATCGGCCTGACGGAGCCGTCGATTATTGCCGCTGAGCCACCGAACCCGCTGGTCAATGAGCTGATTATCATGCCGGATATTGAAAAGCGCCTTGAAGCGTTTGTTCGTATCGCCCACGGCATCATCATCTTCCCGGGCGGCGTAGGAACGGCTGAAGAGCTACTTTACCTGCTGGGTATTTTGATGAATCCGCACAACCATGATCAGGTGTTGCCGCTGATCCTGACCGGCCCCAAAGAGAGTGCAGACTACTTTAACGTGCTGGATGAATTTATCGTCAGCACCCTGGGTGAAGCGGCCCGCCAGCACTACACCATCATCATTGATGATGCACCGGAAGTGGCACGCCTGATGAAAAAAGCGATGCCGAAAGTGAAAGAGCACCGTCGTGAAACCGGCGATGCTTACAGTTTTAACTGGTCGATTCGTATCGCGCCGGATCTTCAGGTGCCGTTTATGCCAACGCATGAAAATATGGCCAACCTGAATCTTCATCCTGACCAGCCTGCCGAGCAGCTTGCTGCCGCGCTGCGCCGGGCTTTCTCGGGCATCGTTGCCGGGAACGTGAAGGATATGGGCATCAAGGCGATTAAAGAAAAAGGCCCGTATAAGCTGCATGGCGATCCGGAAATGATGCGCCGCATGGACGATTTGTTACAGGGATTTGTTGCTCAACACCGCATGAAGCTGCCGGGCACAGCCTACATCCCCTGCTACGAAATCATCAAATAACACTCCCAACCGGAGCGGCTCTTGGGTCGCTCCGCCCTCGTGGTACTTATGACTATTCATTTGCTGATTGTTGATGCCCTGAACCTGATCCGCCGTATCCATGCTGTGCAGGGTTCCCCGTGCCAGGAAACCTGCGTCAACGCCCTGCACCAGTTAATCCGGCACAGCAATCCTACCCATGCGGTAGCGGTGTTTGACGATGACGAACGTCATGAAGGCTGGCGGCATCAGCTGCTGCCGGGCTACAAAGCCGGCCGCACGCCAATGCCGGACAGCCTGCATGAGGAGATGCCGCTGCTGCGCGCCGCTTTCGCTGCCGCTGGCGTGGCCTGCTGGCAGGTTGCCGGTGAAGAAGCCGACGATCTGGCGGCCACGCTGGCTTGCAAAGTGGCGGCTGGCGGCCATCAGGCCACCATCGTTTCGACCGATAAAGGCTATTGCCAGCTGCTGGCACCCGCGATCCAGATCCGCGATTATTTCCAGAAACGCTGGCTGGATGTGCCTTTTATCGACGCGGAATTTGGCGTGTCGCCCGCACAGCTGACCGATTACTGGGGGCTGGCAGGCATTAGCAGCAGTAAGATCCCAGGCGTAGCCGGAATTGGTGCTAAAAGCGCGGCGGAACTGTTAAGGGAGTTTGGTACGCTGGACGCTGTCTATCAGCAGCTTGCCTCGGTGCCGACAAAGTGGCAGAAGAAGCTTCAGGAACATCAGCAGATGGCAGAGATTTGCCGGCAGGTCGCCACGCTGAAAACGGATTTGGTGCTGGAAGGGAATCTCAAAGAGTTACGTTTGCCACAGCAAATCTGAACGCCCTGCCACCCGCAGCTGGCAGGGTAATTTCAACGCGGTTGCAATGATCCCCACCCTGGCAGAGCGAAGGCAGAGGCTTTGCGAAAGCAAATCTTCTGCTCATGGCAGTCCAGCCGGGGATTTTATTAAGGAAGCTTACTTCTCGTCACGACGTCCGGGTTCTGCAGCCCAAATGCGGCGAATGTGCACCGTCACTTCTTCACGATCGTGATACAGCTGACGGGCCTGGATCTGGGCATTAATGCCGTTGGCCTTCAGCTTCTCGTCGATCATCGCCAGGTTCTGCGACACTTCCTCATAACGCTTTTTCATGGGCAGCTTGAGGTTAAAGATCGCCTCACGGCACCAGCCGTTAACCACCCAGTCAGCCATCAGGTTGGCAACACGTACCGGCTTCTCGACCATGTCGCACACCACCCAGTAGATATTGCTGCGGGTTGGGCGGTATTTAAAGCCGTCTTCACGGTGGTGAAACACCTGACCGGTATCCATCAGGCTTGGCGCCATCGGGCCATTATCTACCGCATGAACCATCATGCTGCGTTTCACCAGCTGATAGGTCCAGCCGCCTGGACAGGCGCCTAAATCTACCGCGAATAATCCGCTGCCCAAACGCTCATCCCATTCATCGGCCGGGATAAAGGCGTGGAAGGCTTCTTCCAGCTTCAGCGTGGAACGGCTGGGTGCATCGGAAGGAAACTTCAGGCGCTGGATGCCCATAAACAGCGGCGAGTTGTTTTTCGGCATTGAGTAGCCAACGTAGCAACAGCCCGGCGCGATAAAGAACACGTGCACCACCGGACGGCGGTCGGTCTCGTATTTCAGCAAAATGCCGGCTGCACGCAGGCTGCTGCGCAGCGGTACGGTGAACTTACGGCAAAACTTGAGCAGCTCTTTGCTTTCGTTAGTGTCGGGTACTTCGACACGCAGTTCGCCGCCCTTCTCGACAAAGCCGGTCAGCATGCCGGTTACCGGCGTGACGCGGTCTTCCGGCGGCAGGTCGCGCAGCAGTTCGCCGACCACAATCATCTGGCGGGCAAAAATCAGCTCGCTGAAAGGCAGCTCGGCAATCAGCTTTTCCGCTTCTTCGGCCTGATAGCATTCAAACAGCACGTAGCCGGAATCATCTTTTACCCGTGCAAAGCCAAACACTTCACGCTGGGCGGCTTTAGCGGTAATTTCTGCCGCACACTCTTTCTCAAAGCCCTGACGGCAATACAGTAATACTTTATTCATGGCGTTCTGCCCTTTTTTTCAGACGCAGCGCGCCAACCAACATCAAAATCCAGCCAATCAGGAAGCAGGTGCCGCCGATTGGTGTAACGAAAACCCACAGCTTCAGGTGCGAGAGTGCCAGACAATATAAGCTGCCACTGAACAACACCGTCCCCAGGGCCAGCAAGGCGCTGCTCCAGTAAAACCAGAAATTAGCCCGGCGGATCATCGCCGCAGCCAGACCCATGATCGCCAGCGTATGGAACGCCTGGTAATCCAGACCGGTTTTAATCCAGGCCATTTCCGCTGGCCCCAGCGATTTACTCAATACGTGGGCGCCAAAAGCCCCCAGCATCACATAGACAAACCCGCTTATTGCTGCAAAAACCAGCATCGCACGACTCGACATTTCCCAGATCCTCAGAGGGTGCACGCGCCGCCATCAGGCCACGCGGCAAAAAATCACATCTCAGCTTTCGTATCGAAAGCGGAATTTTTCTTGTTCACTGGCGGCTTTTGCCAGGATCCACTGCCGGAAGGCGGCTATTTTACCCAGTTCTGCCTGACTGTCATGACAAACCAGATAAAAAGCGTTTTTACTGACTAAAACGTCATTGAACGGGCAAACCAGCCGTCCCGCTTCCAGCTCGGTTTGCGCCATCACATTATTCGCCAGCGCCACGCCCTGCCCGTGGATTGCCGCCTGCAGCACCATCGCGCTATGGCTGAAGATCGGCCCTTGCTGCACATTAATATGCCCCACGCCCAGCTGCCGGGTGTAGGACTGCCAGTCCCGGCGCGAGGCATCATGCAGCAACGTCTGGTTAGCCAGGTCTTCCGGCGTCTTCAGCGGCTTATCCCCGGTCAGAAGTAAGGGCGAACAGACCGGCAGCAGATATTCGGCATAGAGTTTTTCCACCCGCAGGCCCGGCCAGTTGCCACGACCATAAAAGATAGCCACATCGACATCATCGGCCAGCTTCTCTTCATCGCGGTCCACCGCAGAGATCCGTACGTCGATCCCCGGATAAGCTGAGTTAAAGCTGGTGAGCCTCGGCACCAGCCACTGAATGGCAAAACTGGGCAGCAAACTGACCGTCAGCGCGCCCTTTGCACTGCGCGCCTGAAGCTTGCGCGTCGCATCATTCAGCGAGGTAAAAATCTCTTTAATGTCGAGGTAATAGCTTTGCCCTTCTTCGGTCAGCAACAGCGAACGATTTCGACGACGAAACAGCTTCAGCCCAAGAAAGTCCTCTAATGACTTAATCTGGTGGCTGACAGCGGCCTGAGTGACGAACAGCTCTTCGGCGGCTTTGGTAAAGCTGAGATGACGCGCCGCGGCATCAAAAACCCGCAGAGCATTTAAAGGGGGAAGACGTTTTGACATGGTTACCGGATACTTTTGAACATCATCGGAAGTAACACTCCTGACGGAGCTTTACGTATTAGTTTTTTTTATCCGAGACATTATAATTTGTCCGTTGAGGATGTACCAGCAAATACCTATAGTTGCCGCACTTCCTGAGCCGGAACGAAAAGCAGTTTGAAATTGGGGCGGAAACGCCGGATTTTGAAGGGCTTTTGGCTTGTGGTCGTGATGTTGTGTTTGCATTTGATCTGACGCTTTTCAGATCTGATAGCCTGGCTATCTTTTATTCCTGTAGATTTACCCTGTCTGTCCATAGTGATTAATAGCACCGCAAATTGCGGTGCTTTTTTTTGCCTGAAGCTTACTGGCCCATCTCAACCATTTCTTTCACGTCAGAACGGTTGATCTGCTGTTTGTTGCCATTGGCATCCTGATAGCTGATCATACCGGTATCGGTGTCGACCACAGGTTTGCCGTCTGCGACGATAGTGCGGCCATCATTGGTATGCATCACATAGTTGCTTGAACAAGCAGCCAGGGTAAAGGTCATGGCACAGGCGGCCAGAATTGCAGCAAATTTTTTCATCTTTATTCTCCTTGAAGACGGTAATCCGATAAATCACCTTCAGAGCACGACCTGTTGGCAAAATGCGGGTAAATTGCCTGCCAAAAGGGTGCTTATCTGCTGGTAATGTTTTAAAGCTTTCCTGAAAAAGCATAACCCGCTTTTCCAACTTTGCCAGGAATATGCCTGTTATTCAGAGTGGTCCTGAGTGATACCGCACCAATACATCATTAGTCGAGGAAATTATGACAAGCTTTAATCCCGCCCTCTTTCGTCAGCATTTCCCGGCGCTGGCTGATGCTGGAGTCTATCTCGACAGTGCGGCCACCACCTTAAAACCCGCGGCAGTGATTGACGCTACTAAGCACTTTTACAGCCTCAGCGCCGGCACCGTCCACCGCAGCCAGTTTGCCGCTGCCCGTGAATTAACCGAAAAATATGAGCAGGCACGCGAACAGGTTGCCCGGCTGCTGAATGCCCCGCTGGCGACCAATATCGTCTGGACCAAAGGCACCACCGAAGCGATAAACCTGGTGGCTCAGGGCTATTTTCGCCCTCGTTTAGCGCCAGGCGATGAAATCCTGGTGAGCGAAGCAGAGCATCACGCCAACCTGGTGCCGTGGCTGATGGTTGCCGCCCAGACCGGCGCAAAAGTGGTGAAGTGGCCGCTGGGCAGCCATCTGCTGCCCGATATGGCCTTGCTGCCTGAACTTCTGTCGACAAAGACCAAAGTGCTGGCCCTTGGACAAATGTCGAACGTCACCGGCGGTTGCCCTGATATCGCTCAGGCCATCGCGCTTGCTCATGGTGTCGGTGCCAAAGTAGTGATTGATGGTGCTCAGGGCGTGGTTCACGCGCCGCCGGATGTGCAAACCTACGATATCGATTTCTACGCATTTTCTGCCCACAAGCTGTATGGCCCCATGGGCATTGGTGCACTGTATGGCAAAACCGCGCTGCTGGAGGAGATGGAGCCCTGGCAGGGCGGCGGCAAAATGCTGAGCAGCGTCAGCTTTGACGGATTCGTCCCGCAGCCGGTGCCGTGGCGCTTTGAGGCAGGAACGCCAAACGTCGCCGGCGTCATTGGGTTAAGCGCCGCGCTAAGCTGGCTGGAAGGCATTGATTTGGACGCCGCCGAGAGCTGGAGTTGTGGATTAGCCGATGTGGCAGAAGAACGCCTTTCCGCGCTGAGTGGATTCCGCAGTTACCGGGCCAGCCGCTCCAGCCTGCTTTCGTTTGATATCGCCGGCGTGCACCACAGCGATGTGGTCACGCTGTTGGCGGAAAGCGGCATTGCCTTAAGGGCCGGCCAGCACTGCGCACAGCCGCTGGTGCAGGCGTTAGGGGTAAGCGGAACTTTGCGTGCGTCATTTGCGCCGTATAATACCCTTCACGATGTAGACGCGCTGGTCAAAGGGATGACCACCGCACTGGACCTGTTAGGCGATTAATCATGACTTCTTTACTGGCACCTCATCCCTTCGGCGAACTGATCACCGCGGACGGCCTGAAACAAAAATTCTCGGCGTATACGCAATGGGAAGACCGTTACCGTCAGCTGATCCTGATGGGAAAACAGCTTCCGGCGCTGCCAGAGGCGTTAAAAACGGCGGATATCGAACTTAGCGGCTGTGAAAATCGCGTCTGGCTGGGGCATCAACGGCGTGAAGATGGCAGCTTGCACTTTTACGGTGACAGTGAAGGCCGGATTGTGCGCGGATTGCTGGCGGTATTATTAACCGCCGTAGAAAGTCAGCAACCCGCCACTCTGCTGAGTCACGACCCGCTGACGCTGTTTGATGTGCTGGGATTACGTGCCCAGCTGAGCTCGTCGCGCAGCGCCGGGTTGAGCGCGCTGGCTGAAGCGGTGATCAAAGCGGCTAAGGAAAGCTAAGGCTCACGCCTGGTGCTCGCCATCAGGCGCGCGCGGCTTTCGCCATCATCTTTTTCAGCACATGGGAAACGGCAATAAAGCCAAAGGTTGCCGTCACCATGGTCGCCGCACCAAAACCTGACGCGCAATCCATCTTCTTCGGACCTTCCGCCGTGCTGCGGGAGGCACAAACCGAGCCATCCGCCTGCGGATACATCAACGCTTCCGTCGAAAATACGCAGTCGATCCCCAGCTTGCCCTTACTGTTTTTCACGATCTTAAAATCGTTCTTCAGCCGCTCACGCAGTTTGGCCGCCAGCGGATCCTGAATAGTCTTCGCCAGATCGGCAACCTGGATCTGCGTCGGATCGATCTGCCCACCGGCTCCACCCGTGGTCACCAGCGGGATCTTATTGCGGCGGCACCAGGCCAGCAACGCGGCTTTTGGCCGGACGCTGTCGATCGCATCAATCACATAGGTAAAGCCGGCGCTCATCAGCTCAGCCGTATTATCCGGGGTAATAAAATCATCCACGCAGGTGACTTTACACTCCGGGTTAATCGCCAGAATACGCTCGGCCATCACGTCCGTTTTCGCCTGGCCAACCGTCTCTTTCAGCGCATGGATCTGCCGGTTGGTATTGGTGACGCAGACATCATCCATATCAATCAGGGTGATGGCACCAATGCCGGTGCGGGCCAGCGCCTCCGCAGCCCACGAGCCGACGCCGCCAATACCCACCACGCAGATATGCGCGTCGGCAAACAGCTGCAGCGCCGGTTGCCCATACAAACGCGCCGTGCCGCCAAAGCGTTGCAGCCAGGCGTCAGAAAGAGAAGTCATGCTTTACCTCAGAATTCAGTGAAGGGCTGGCAAACCAGCCCGCTAACAGCATCGCTTACTGGGTCAGCAGAGCGGAACCGTTAGTGCTATTTGATGCAGAAGAGAATACCGGCACACCGGCACCAGGGGCTGATTTCAGTACCCAGACGCGGCCATAATGGTTGAACCAGCCGGCCATATGCCCCGCCTGCTCACCGATGCCCTGATAGATATCAAAGTGTTGGCCTTTGATGGCACCGCCAACATCCAGCGACACCATCATTCGCATCTCATATTTTCCGGTAAATTTACCGTTGTTGTCCAGTATTGGCACTTCGGCCAGCAACGCGGTACCCGGCGGGATTAGCGAACGGTCAGACGCTACGGAGGCTTTCGCCACCAGCGGAACGGCGCTGGCTCCGCGCACCGGCGCAAAGTTTTCTGGCTTGAAGAACACAAATGATGGGTTCTGCTCCAGCAGTTCGCGCACCTGTTCCGGGCTGTGCTCTTCGCCCCATTTACGGATCGCCTGCATCGACATATCTTCACGCTTCACTTCACCGCGATCGATTAACACCTTGCCGATACTGCGATACGCGTGGCCATTCTTGCCGCCGTAACCAAAGAAGGTCAGCGGACGACCGTCGCCATAATCCACGTAGCCGCTGCCCTGCACATCCATAATGAAGTTATCCATCAGCGAGTTGCTGTAGCCAACGATGTAGCGATCGCCCAGCGCGCCGCTGTAAATGTCCGCACGGCTTGGCAGGCGTCCGCCTTTAGCACGCGCAGGCATTCTGTATAAAGGATACTGGAACTCGCCCTGGCGCGTGTAACGGGCCTGCAGCACCGGCGTGTAGTAACCGGTGAACTGCACGTTGCCATAGTTATCGGTGCCTTCCATCTGATAGGCATCCAGACCAAACTGACGCAGCTGGCGCGTGTCGCCGCCCGCCATCAGCCAGGCTTTAATCGAACCGTAGGTGCCGGTCTGGCGGGAATACATCGCCGGCGACGCGTACTGGATTTCGCTGACCTGATCGCTGAAGTCTTTGCCATTCACCGGACGCCCTTTCGCATTCGGCTGATTGACCAGTCCGAGCGGCTCGTCCAGCTTTCCGTCTTTATACTGCTGGCCACGATCGGTCGGTTTTGAGGAACATCCCGCCAGCAGGGCAAGCAACGCCCCTGTTACTGCAAACTTCGCCCAACATCCTTTCATTATTTCACTGCCCTCTATGCGGAATTCCTCGCCGAAGATAGCAAAGGCACCGGGAGAATTAAACGGCTCAACGGTAAAGTTCATCGGTTGCTGTACGAGAATAAGGAAAATGCAGAAGAAGTGAGCAGTAAGCGCTATTTTGATGACTTTATTGCAGAAAGGGGTTGCATCAAAACTCCTACAGCGTATAGTGCGCTTCCACAGACGCGGGATGGAGCAGCCTGGTAGCTCGTCGGGCTCATAACCCGAAGGTCGTCAGTTCAAATCTGGCTCCCGCAACCATTTCTCCTCGGAGAATGTTCTGTGAATAGCAAGACCTGTTGTGATGGAAGCAACAGTATATCGGACGCGGGATGGAGCAGCCTGGTAGCTCGTCGGGCTCATAACCCGAAGGTCGTCAGTTCAAATCTGGCTCCCGCAACCATTTCTCTTCGGAGAAAGCAGTAAAAGAAAGACCTGTTGTGACGGAAGCAACAGTAGTACACTACGGACGCGGGATGGAGCAGCCTGGTAGCTCGTCGGGCTCATAACCCGAAGGTCGTCGGTTCAAATCCGGCTCCCGCAACCAACTTAACACCTTAACGGGTGTTTTTTTGTTTCTGGCCTCCGCCAACTTCCCCGCAATAGATTTGCCTGTCCGCTTAATGTCGGGCGAGCAGCACCCCGCCCCACAATCCCCATTATTTTCTGGGTGCCAGGCTTGCGCCACTGGCGAAGTACGCTTTAATTCCCGCCAGAATAGATTCCGCTACCTGATGCTGATAACGCGTCGTCCGCAGCTTTCGCTCTTCTTCTAAATTACTGATAAACGCCGTTTCCACCAGAATTGATGGGATATCGGGCGCTTTCAGCACGGCAAAACCGGCCTGGTCGACGGTTCGTTTATGTAAATGGTTCACTTTACCGATGCGGGACAACACCTCTTTACCAAATTTCAGGCTGTCGTTGATGGTCAGGCTCTGCACCATATCGAACATGGTGTGATCGAGATAGCGATCGCCGCTCATGCTGACGCCACCAATCAGGTCTGATTCATTCTGCGTCTGCGCCAGAAAACGTGCCGCAGTGCTGGTCGCACCTTTGGTCGAGAGCGCAAATACCGACGAGCCGCGTGCCGCTCGGCTGGTGAAGGCATCGGCATGGATGGAGATAAACAGATCGGCACGCTGTTTGCGCGCTTTGGCCACCCTGACTTTTAGCGGAATAAAGACATCTTCGTTGCGCGTCATATAGGCACGCATATTGGGCTGCTTGTCGATCAACACCTTCAGTCGTCTGGCGATCTTCAGCACAATGTCTTTTTCGCGGGTTTTATGTTTGCCGATCGCTCCCGAGTCTTCGCCGCCGTGCCCCGGATCGAGCATGATCACAATCGGCCGATCCCGCCCCGCCTTGCCCGGCAAAGCCGCCGCTGCAGGCTGGCTCTTTTCCAGATCCCCTTTGTTGTAATCTTCCAGTAACGCCAGAAGCGGATCGTCAGCATGATCGTAACTGCTGCCTTTGGCCGGATAGAGATCCAGCACCAGGCGGTCGCGGATCCCGGCAACGGGTGCGAGGGTGAAAATCTTAGGCGACACATTTTGCTTCAGCTCAAGCACCAGCCGGACGGTATTGGCATCGAACTGTCCCACTCGGGCATTTTTAATGTAGGGATCGTCGCTGCGCACCAGGTTCCCGACACCTTTTAGCGCATGGTTAAGCTGGATATTGGCAATATCTATCACCACGCGTTCGGGATGACTGAGCGCAAACTGCTTATATTTCAGCGGGCGGTTGGATTCCAGCGTCAGCCGGGAATAAGTTGAAGATGGCCAGATGCGGATCGCCACCACGTGGCTGCTGGCGGCCAGCCCTACTTTACTGACGCTCAGCAGCACGACGGCGCCGGCGCTTTTTAACCACCGGCGACGGCCAGGTGAGGGTAAATCGGACATGCTGCTCCAGGGTGTTTGCTGAACTCTGTCTAAAAAAAAGCCAAATGACTACCAAGTGCAAAAACTTTAGCGAATCCCTCCGGCGGTGTCACCCAGAAAAAGCGATAAAATGCAGCGTATTAGCGTGGCAGCCAGGGGAAGAAACCAGAAAATACTGAGAAATTGCCCCTTGCGCCCGGCCAATAAAAGAATAAAAATACACTTTTAGCGAATAATAATTCATAGAGGGTTTGCCGTGAAGGAACGGAGTACCGAGCTGGTTCAGGGTTTTCGTCATACCGTGCCCTATATCAATGCCCACCGTGGTAAGACGTTTGTCATTATGTTGGGTGGTGAAGCCATCGAGCATGAGAACTTCTCAAGCATCGTCAATGATATTGGCCTGCTGCACAGCCTGGGCATTCGCCTGGTGGTGGTGTATGGCGCCCGGCCGCAGATAGACGCCAACCTGGCTGAACACCAGCTGGAGCCGATTTATCACAAGCATACCCGTGTCACCGATGCGCAATCCCTTGAGCTGGTTAAGCAGGCTGCAGGCCGTTTACAGCTGGATATTACCGCCCGCCTGTCGATGAGCCTGAACAATACCCCGTTGCAGGGCGCGCATATTAATGTGGTCAGCGGCAACTTTATTATTGCCCAACCGTTAGGCGTGGATGATGGTGTGGATTACTGCCACAGCGGCCGTATTCGCCGTATCGATGAAGAAGCGATTCACCGTCAGCTGGACAGCGGCGCAATCGTGCTGATGGGGCCGGTTGCGGTTTCCGTTACCGGCGAGAGCTTCAACCTGACCTCTGAGGAAGTGGCGACGCAGTTAGCCATCAAGCTGAAAGCCGAGAAGATGATTGGTTTCTGCTCCGAACAGGGTGTGACCAATGATGAAGGCAACATCATCTCCGAGCTGTTCCCGAATGACGCCCAGCAGCGTATTGAAGAGCTGGAAACACGCGATGACTACCTTTCCGGCACCGTGCGTTTTCTGCGTGGTGCGGTCAAAGCCTGCCGCAGCGGCGTGCGTCGTAGCCATTTGATCAGCTACCAGGAAGACGGCGCGCTGTTACAGGAACTGTTCTCACGTGATGGTATTGGTACGCAGATCGTGATGGAAAGTGCCGAGCAAATCCGCCGTGCCACCATTAATGATATCGGCGGCATTCTGGAGTTGATCCGTCCGCTGGAGCAGCAGGGAATTCTGGTTCGTCGCTCTCGCGAGCAACTGGAGATGGAAATTGATAAGTTCACCATCATTGAGCGCGATAACCTGACGATCGGCTGTGCCGCGCTCTATCCGTTCCCGGAAGAAGCGATTGGCGAGATGGCCTGCGTGGCGGTGCATCCTGATTACCGCAGTTCCTCGCGCGGTGAAGCCTTGCTGGAACGCGTGGCACTGCAGGCGCGTCAGATGGGGCTGAAGAAACTCTTCGTGCTGACGACCCGCAGCATTCACTGGTTCCAGGAACGCGGCTTTACGCCGGTTGATATCGAACTGCTGCCGGAAAGCAAAAAGCTGATGTACAACTATCAGCGCCGCTCAAAAGTGCTGATGGCCGATTTGCGCCACGCCCGTCTCTTCTCCTGAAGACCAAAAAGGGGCGATTTATCGCCCCTTTTTTAACGTCTCATCTCAGCCCGATTATTCGGTCAGCCGTTCGACCAGCCCGCTGCGCCTCAAGGTGCGCATTTTCACCGCACTGTTTAACACGTTCTGCTCGGCATATAGCGTTAATCGTAGTTTCGCGCGGGTGATGGCGGTATAAACCAGCTCGCGGGTCAGCACCGGAGTGAACTGATTAGGCAGCACCAGCACGGTGTGATCGAATTCGGATCCCTGCGATTTATGCACCGTCATCGCATAGGCAGTATCGTGCGGCGGCAGTCGGCTGGGCTGTACGGCTTTGATGCTGCCGTCGGGCAGTGGGAAGAACACCTTCAGCGCCTGCTCCTCATCCAGCATCGCAATACCAATGTCGCCGTTAAACAGCCCCAACGCACTGTCGTTGCGGGCAATCATCACCGGCCGACCGGGATACCATTTATTCGCCGCCCCCGGTGAACGACGGATCAAGCCCGCTTTTTGCAGCGAGACCTCAATGCGCTCATTCAGCCCCATCACTCCAAACGGCCCTTCGCGCAGCGCGCAAAGCAGCTGAAAACGGCTAAACGCATCCAGCACATCGGCGGGCTGTGCCCCTGCGGCAAGGCGGCTCAGATAGTCGCGGTAACCGGCAACACAGGCAGTAAGCAGATGCAGATACGCTTCGCTACTCCCTAACGTGAAGCGCTCAATATCGGCGTAATCTGCGGCAAAGACTGCATCGACCTGGCGCGTATCGCCCGCATTAACTGCCAGCGCCAGCTGACCAATTCCTGAAGAGGCATCGAAGCGGTAGCTCTTGCGCAGCAGGCAAATGCTGTCACGCACCGGGGGCGCCTGCGGGTCTTCCCGTCCTTCGATAACCCAGCCCGTTAAGGCGCTCAGCTCTTCTGCACGCGCAAGACTGTATCCCGTTTCAGCGCAGCGGCAGATATCGCCCAATACTGCGCCCGCTTCAACCGAGGCCAGCTGATCGCGGTCACCGAGGAAGATCACCCGCGCCTGCGAAGGTAACGCGGCAATCAGGTTAGCCATCATCGGCAGATCGACCATCGACGCTTCATCCACCACCAGCAGATCGAGGTGCAATGGGTTGCCGGCGTGATAACGCATTCTCTGACTGCCGGGCACCGCACCGAGCAGGCGGTGCAGCGTGGTCGCCTCAGCCGGGAACCGCTGTTTCTCCTCGTCACTGACCTCCAGCCGCTGCAGGGCTTTGCCCAGCGATTCGGTCAATCGGGCCGCGGCTTTACCGGTTGGCGCGGCCAGACGGATACGTACCGTCTCTGCCGACAGCGAGAGCAAGGTGCCCAGCAGTTTAGCCACGGTGGTGGTTTTACCGGTGCCCGGTCCGCCGGAAATCACCGAGATCTGACGGGTGATTGCGACCGCAGCCGCAATCTTTTGCCAGTCATCCGGCTGCTGACCAAACTGCCGATCCAGTGCTGCGCGCAGCTGCTGCGGGTCGAATGCGGTTGCAGCGGCTTCCCGCCCAATAAATCGCGCCACCTCTCCTTCAGACTGCCACATGCGGTGCAGGTAAAGACGCTGCTGATGCAAAACCAGCGGTGTGGCCGTGGAACCGTCACCGACGGCCTCCGAATTTTGCAGCAGATCCAGCCAGTCTGGTTCACCCGCTGCCCGCCACAGCTGACGGGCAAGTTCAGGCTGTCGCCCGTCAAACAATGCCTGTTCGGTAAACTGGGCCAAAGGCAGGCAAACATGCCCTTCTCCCGCTTCCGCGCTGACGCAGGCCGCGGCCAGCATTAAAGCAGGATGATCTTCAGACGCGATCATGCGGGCAAATTGAATATCCAGCGAGCGGAACAGCCGCAGTTCACCGGCCTGTTGCAACAACGCGGCTATTCCTGACATACGTCCTCCTGCGCGGTACCGGCAAACAGCGCATCCAGCGCGGTGATAAACCCAACATCCGGCCGCGTTCGGTAAATACCGTTCTCGCTGGCGGTGCCGTCCACGCCGCGTAAAAACAGATAGAACACGCCACCAAAATGCTGCTGATAGTCATAATCCGCCAGACGATGGCGCAGATAGCGGTGCAGCGCCAGGCTGTAGAGTTGATACTGCAAATCATAGCGATGCGACTGCATTGCCAGCGCCATCGCCTCTGGCGTGTAGTCTTCTGCTGAAGCACCGAGCCAGTTGGATTTGTAATCGAGCAGGTAATATTTCCCCTGCCAGCAAAAGACCAGGTCGATAAAGCCCTTCAGCATTCCCTGAACCTGCTGGAAGTTTAGCGGAGGGCACTCGGCTGAAAGCGGATCGTGGTGGCGAATAAGCTTATCCAGGCTGGAAGCGGTCAGCATTTGCTGGATCGGCAGATAGAACTGCAGCTCGACCTGGCGCTTATCGGCAGGAAGCTGGCTGAGGCTGATGCCGGAATCATCCAGCGGCGTTTGCAGTATCCGCGCCAGCCACGCCTTCATCACCGGCAGCCAGGCAAGGTCATGTCCTTGCGCCAGCAGCTGCTCGCTGAGCCACTCATCCTCAACCGGTTGCGTGAAGTCCAGGTTTTCAAAAAGCCCGTGCAGGAAGGTCCCCGGCGCCGCGCCGCGCGGAAAACTGTGCGGCGTCAGCTGGCTCATCAGCGGGTTCTGACCCTCGCCTGCGGCATCGACGTCCAGTTTAGGTAGCAGGTCGAAGGTGACCGACTGTCCGTGTTGCTGAAGGCCGGAGTAGCTGGTAACTCGCCACTCATCGCGCAGCGTTCGGCCGATCTGCTGGCAGCTTAATACCTGCTCTTCATCCTGCACCGGCTGCCACGGCGTGGCATCTGGCGCTGCGGCGGCAATCACCTCAATAGAATCATTTTCCAGTGACTGGAGATGGCTGAGCAGCTGGCTGGCATCGGCAGCTTCGCCCTGCTGAACCAGATAGCCCAGCGCGCTGCGATGCAGGTCACTGTTGCCCTCTTTCTTGCGGTTGCCTTTAACCAGTGGCGCAATGCCTACGCTGCAATGCCAGACCGAACGGGTCAGCGCCACATACAGCAGCCGTAGATCTTCGGCCAGCCGTTCCTGTTCGGCCAGCTCGACACTCTCTTCATCGTCACGCAAATCCAGCAAGGCCTGATAGCTCTCACGGTCGTGATAAATGCCCTGTCCCGCTTCGCGATAGTTGGCGACAAATGGCAGCCAGACCAGCGGATACTGCAATCCTTTGGATTTATGGATGGTCACGATCTGCACCAGATGACGATCGCTCTCCAGCCGCAGCTGCTGGCTGGATGACTGCCCGTTGGGCTGAGCCACTTCCTGCGCCAGCCAGCGAACCAGCGCATGTTCACTGTCCAGCTGGGCCGAGGCTTCCTGCAGCAGTTCACCGAGATGCAGCAGGTCGGTCAGCCGCCGTTCCCCGCTCTCTGAAGCCAGTAAATCTTCGGCAATTTTGCGGTTAATCATCAGCTCACGCAGCATCGGCAGCACGCCGCGTTTTAGCCAGCGTTGACGGTAGCCGTCGAACTCATCTACCAGCGCATCCCAGGCACGCTCATTCTGGTTTAGCGCATCCAGCGTGACCGCATCCAGACCAAAAATGCTGGTGGCCAGCGCGCTGCGCAGCACGCGCTCCTGCTCCGGGGCCAGAACCGCCTGCAGCAGCCAGAGCATTTCTCGCGCTTCTGGCGTGGTGAAAACGCTGTCGCGGTTTGAAAGATACACAGAGGGAATATTCAGGCCATTCAGGGCTTCACGCATCACCGAGGCTTCACCGCGGCTGCGAACCAGAACGGTGATATCAGAGGCCTGAACCGGGCGACGTTTTTCGCCTTTGCCAATCAGCGCGGTACCTTGCTGACCCGCCGTTAGCCAGTGGCAAATTTCCGCGGCGCACTGACGGGCCATAAACTGTTGGTAATCACTTACTCCCACGCCGTCGCCAGGCTGCAGCCAGAAGCGCAACGCCGGTTGCTCAGTGCCATCCAGAGTAAAACTCAGGGCGGCATTCGGTCCGGCAGGTTGCACCGCAATAAACGGGATATCGCTGAATAAAAACGGATGTTGTTGCTGAGAAAACAGACGGTTAACGCTGTTAACCATGCCCGGAGAAGAGCGCCAGTTAGTCTCCAGCGTATAGTGGGCACTAACTTCATTACGCGCTTTCATATAGGTGAAGATGTCTGCACCCCGGAAAGCGTAGATCGCCTGCTTCGGATCACCTATCAGCAACAGCGCATTTTCGGGCTGCTTGCCATACAGGGTACGGAAAATGCGGTACTGCTGCGGATCGGTATCCTGGAATTCATCTATCAGCGCCACCGGATAGCGGCGACGGATAGCCTCAGCTAATGCGCCTCCGGCCGGTTGCTGAAGCGCACTGTCCAGCCTGCCCAGCAGATCGTCAAAGCCCAGTAACGCGTTGAGCTGCTTCTCTTTTTGCGTGGCAAAACGGATTTCACTCAAGGCGCGTGCGATCACCAGCTCACGCAGAGAGAGAGGCTCCGCCAGGAAGTGGTCTATCTCGTCAAACAGCGGATGCTGAGGTGCTTCACCCTTTTTGGTTTTCTCCAGCAAAACCCGCTGACTAAAACGCTCGAGATCTTTGGGGAAGCTGTAATCCTGCGTCTCTTCCGTCGCCCACTGATTAAGCTTCTCAAGCCAATTAGGTAAGTGCTTACTACTGTAACTGCGCTTATCCACGCCAGAGTTAGCAATCACATCATGCAGGTTTCCCGCGGCCAGCCAGGCGGCCTTTAGCCGGTCAATCTCGGCAATGATTTTTTCATGCCGCTCGGTAAAGGTTTCCTGCAGATTGGGCGGGTGTTTGAGTGACGGTGCTTCACCGTTCAACCAGGGCGATAGCGTGCTGAGCAACTGCTCCGGCCCCTGCCACATCTGGGTCATCACCCGGGCAATCGGCAAGGGCAACGGATAACAGTAGCGACGCCAGAAATCAGCCGTGGCCTGTCGGCGTAACGGATACTCGTCTTCAATCAGCTGTTGTTCAAACAGCATGCCGGATTCAAAGGCGTTGAGGTTGAGCATGCGCTGACAAAAGCCGTGAATAGTGAAGATCCCGGCGTCATCCATCTGGCGCTCGGCGGCCAGTAACTGGGCAGCGGCCTGCTGTAAATCGGGGATTTGCTCAAGGAGTTGGGCCAACATCACATCTGAAGACTGCCCCCGCACGCAGGCGATGCGCAGCTTATGGATGTTTTCCCGGATGCGTCCACGCAGTTCAGCGGTGGCCGCCTCGGTGAAGGTCACCACCAGAATTTCCTCTACCGGCAGAGGGCGGCTATAAGCCGCTTCGCCGCCCAGCCCTAACAATAAACGGAGGTAGAGTAACCCGATAGTAAAGGTCTTGCCGGTGCCTGCCGAGGCCTCGATAAGCCTTTCTCCCTGCAATGGCAGCGTTAAGGGATCAAGGCGCTGGGCAAGTTGAGTCATGGTTTATCGCTTTTCACCGGGAAAGATTGCTGCAGTTTGGACACTTCTTTCCAGTTGGTAAAGCCTTCTGGTTTGGCATAATCCGCCTTATCGTGCTGACTGCCTGAAATTTGTGATAACAGCGTCAGGCCCTGCGGTTCAATCACCGCCTTGTGGAAGAAGGTGGCCATTTTTTCCGGCGTCAGCGCCTGGATCTGCGCAATCACCTTCTCGCGCGTATCAAACTGGTAGTTTTCACGGTTGAAGTCTTTGCTGAAGCGTCCGGCTTCTTCATCCAGGGTTTGCGGTCGCTGCTTCAACTCGTTGATCATCGACGCCTGATACTGTGCAAAATCGTCTTTGCTCATCTCACGCAGGCGTTTTTCCGCGGTGGGATAGAACGCCTGGAAACGGGTCATCAGGTAGGCTGGCTGCTTCACGTTACTCTGCAGCAGGAAGCCAATCCCCCACTGACGGCCAACCGGCATCTGGAAGGAGAACACCGCATAGCCCAGTTGCTCTTCGGTACGCAGCTGGTTGTAGAACCACGGCTGGATGATCTGGCTTAACAGCGCGCTACTGGCGACGCTCTCATATTCCGGATAGCCCAGCGGGACATACAGCGCGGCCAGCGCAGAATCCGTACTGCTGCCTTCATCCTGCAAGTTGGCGGAGGTTTTCTTGTCGATGTACAGATACTGACTGTGCCACCAACTTTCTCCTGAACAGTTCAGCTGGCTCTTCACGTCCGTGGCCAGGGTCTTAGTGGCGGCTTCGGTCATGTTACCCACCACCATCAGCTCCGGCGTCGCCTTCTCCAGCAGCATATTACGGTAGGCTTTTACGTCATCCAGCGTGATGCCCGCCACCAGCGCACGGCGTTCGCTGCGTTGGGTGTAAGGCAGCTGCGAAACCATCTGGGCAGGCTGAATGGCCAGCTCAAAGGCTTTGCCCTTCGCTGCGGAGGCCAGCCGTTCCAGATACCAGGACTTAGCCTGATCCAACATCTGCTGATCGGGCTGGTAAGTCGCGTAGCTTTTCAGCAGCTCTTTCATCAGTTCTGGCAGATGCTGAGTAAAACCACTGGCGCTAAAGGTTACGCCGTCGTCTTCACCGGTGGAGAAACTGATCCCCGCCACCGAGGCCTGTGAATTCAGCTCGTCCAGCGCCAACCCGGCCATATAATCATTCAGCCCATACATCACCTGATTTTTAGCCGTGCTCATCGCCTCTTTATTACGCAGCGAAAGGGTAATACTGGCCTTGGGGTCATCGGCGTAATACTGGCTTGGCATATAAAACACCCGCAGGCCTGGCTGATTCACCACTTCAGCCGGATGATCGTATTTATGATCCGGCTTAATCAGGCTGAAATCGTTCGGGATATAGGGGTTAAGCACCGGCAACGACAGGTCGATTTTTTCACTGGCCGCCTGCCACTGCGCGAAATGCTCTGGGCTGATGGTATCGACCTGATAAGGCGCGTTAACGAAATACGCCACTTTGTTGTGAGGTTCGTTCGGGCTGATGTACCAGATGCGGGCATTCTGTGGCGTCATGCCGTCAAGACGGGCCTTGATCGCCTGCGGATCGTACTGGTCGGCGATATAGGGGGCGTCCAGGGTATCGGCAACCGGAACCCGCAGCATGGTGTCTGCCAGCCATTCGATATAATCCATATCGCGGGTAATGGATGGGTAACGGAAATCGAGATTCAGCACGTTAGCGACTTCATCGAAATAGCGCTTATCAATGCCGCCAGTGCGCAGCGTATTCAGGTAGCTGAACACCGCCGCAACCACCCGGTCGCGGTCGGCCTGGCCTTTATCGGTCAGCGAAACGGAAATGGAGAACACGCCGCCGTTGCGGTCAACCACCGGGTCGGCACCGGCATCAATGGAATCCGCCAGCCCCTGATTTTGCAGCCAGTCAGACAGGGTATTCTTACTGCGGTTGCCAATCAGATAGGCAATCAGCGTGTCGGTCTTACTGCGAAATTTGTCGCTGTTATTTTCAATACGGAATTCAATTTTCAGCTGCTTGCGCGGTTGGGCAGGCACGTAATGAATGATGATGCCTTTCTGCTTGTCGGTGACCACAGGCACGGTGATAGCCGGCACCGTCGCATTACGGTTTGCCACCCGACCAAAGGTTTTGGCCGCAATGGTCTGCAGCTCATCCATCGGCTTATTACTGTAAATCACCGCCTTCATCAAATTGGCAGAGTAGTAACGCTGATAGAAGGCGGTTAACGCATCGTGCAATTTGCTATCCGGCTTGTCCTTCAACGTGTCCAGATTTCCGCCAGAGAACAGCGAGCTTGGGTGATCGGGATTCAGCGTTTCGGCACCCACTTGCGCCATGCGCAGGCCGTCGCGTGAGCGAGCCATGGTCAGTTCCGCATTGACCGCATGACGTTCACGATCGGCATTGACCGGATCCAACAGCGGTTCGGCAATGGCATCCGCCAGGCGATCGACCGCCGGTTCCAGCGCGTCGTTTTCCACTTCCAGATAGAACGCGGTGCGATAAGACGCGGTGCTGGCATTGTGGCTGCCGCCATGCTTTTTAAGGAATTCGGCCAGATTGTCAGGTTGAGGATAGCGTTTTGAGCCCATCAACAGCATATGCTCAAGGTAATGAGCCAGCCCTTGTTGGTTGCGCGGGTTTTCTAAGGAGCCTACAGGGATGGTCAGCGCGGAAAGCGATTTTGTCGCCTGCGGGTCGGACACCAGCAGCACCGTCATGCCATTATCCAGCTTGATGGCCTGATACTGACGCGGGTCTTTTTCACTCTTGCGGATCGTGTCAGGGATCGGCTGCCAGCCAGGTTGTGCCTGTACCAAAGGGCTCAAGGTAAACAGCAGGAAAAGCGTGGAAAACCAGACTGCATAACGACGCATTCAAACTCCTCGACGATCTAATCTTCTGGCTTACCGCCCCGGTGCGGGCAGAGCGGTAGCAGACATTTAACCTGGATATTTTCTTTGACGGCTGTGGACGAAAAAGAAACAAGAAAGTAAAAAACGACAAATGGTTATAAAGTAACACTACAGGATGTCTTACTGCATGTCATTCATCTGCAGCAACGGCAGCAGCCAAATTTCCGCGTTGTGCGAGATCTGCTGCACTATTTCATCATCCAGCGTACGGAACAGACGGGCCAGATAGGGATCGCTGCCCTCCCCTTCAATCTGCATATTCCCCTGCCAGGCCTGCAACAGCTTGACACGGGCTTTGGCCTGGGTGCTTTCATCCGTCAGCAGCTGTTCAGCCTTCTCGTCATAACAGGCTTCCAGCCAGGCACCGCCGGTTCGCGGTAATAACAGTAGCGGTGAGCACATCCCCTGCTGATAGCCTTCGACATAACGACCCAGCCATTCTCTGGCCTGTTCAGCAGGCAGTGCGGGAAAGCGCCACTGACTCTCTTTGCGGCCCACCATCCGGCTTTCGCCCTGGCCGCCAAGCGTGCAGTAAACCAGATGCTCAAGCCACAAAGATAATCCGTCGGTAAAGTTGAGGTGGCCCGGCCGCCAGCGCAGTAAGCCATCGTCCTGCACCTGCGGCAGCCAGCCGTTCAGCTGTATCCCGCCGATCGTTAAGGCAATTTCCCAGCTGACCGCCTCGGCCCGCTGCTCGCGCACGCGATTCGCCAGCTCGGCCATCTCTTCCTGCTGCTCCAGCCAGAACAGCTCACCATAGGCGCCATAAGGGAGATTTCCGGAGGCACGCTGCCGGGCGTAAAGCGGCTCGCTGGGTTGGTCATCAATCAGGGTATTAAGCAGTTGGGTGTTGACCTGATAACGACTGAGATTATCGAGGGTGAAGGGCTCTGCATCCGGTAATCCGGCCTCTTCGGCGATAAAACTCACCCCCAGCCGCTGGCTGAAAAAGGCCCGCACCGGATGCCGCCAGAAACGCACCAGCTGCTCGAAGTTAAGTTCCGCGATCTCCAGCACTGGCAGCGGCTGCATAAAGGCGGGATGCGGCACGCCGCTGGCATTGGCGGCAGGCAACCATTCGGCGGCAAAGCTTTTGAATTCGGCCTGCGGCGAGAAATTCTCCGCGGCAAACGGCATCCGGCTGTGCAGATGATGCAGATGTCGTATCACCGACTCGGCGCTTTTGTCGACGTCGAGCGGCTGGTCCTCCGGCAGGCAGAAGCTCTGGCTGATGTACTCGACCAGTTCGCTAACCAACACCGAGGGGAAGCGCTCCGAGTTGTCCTGAATGGTGCGCCCGATATAGCTGATATACAGCTGCTGCTGCGCCGAGTTAATCGCTTCAAGGAACAGATAACGGTCGTCATCGCGACGGCTACGGTCACCCTTTTTCGGCTGCTGGCTCATCAGGTCAAAGCCCAATGGCGGCAGCGTGCGCGGATAAACCCCGTCGTTCATTCCCAGCAGGCAAACCACCTTAAACGGGATGGAGCGCATTGGCATCAGCGTACAGAAGTTGATGGGGCCGGCGAGGAAGCGCTGGCTGATCCTTTCCTGATCGAGGCGGGAAGCCAGTTCATCCCGCAGCAGGGAGAGCGGAACCGCCTGTTGATACTGCGCCTGGATGCCGTAATTAATTGCCTGCTGCCACTGCTCTTCAATCAGCGCCAGCGCCGCTTCGGTATCGGCATCGCCGGCAAAGAAATCCTGCAGCAGCGTCCGGCACAGCGGCAGCCACTCTTCCAGTGGTCGCGTGGTATTTAGCAGGGTCCGCCAGTGGCGCAAACGGGTCAGCAGCTCGGCCAGGTTGCCGGCCAGTTCTGCAATCAAGCCGCTGGACTCATCATAGGGCAGCACCCCCTGCCAGTGACCGCTTTCACTGTTCATTGCATAGCCCAGCAACATCCTGGTCAGGCCAAATTGCCAGGTATGCTGCCCGGTCGGCGGCAGTTCCAGATCGCGAACGGTATCGTCGTCCAGCCCCCAACGAATACCGGACTCTTCCACCCAGCGGCGCAGGCGCTTCAGCCCTTCTTCATCAATAGCAAAGCGGTTTGCCAGAGCCGGGACGTCCAGCAGCGCCAGCACCTCTTCTGAAGTGAAACGGCTGTCCGGCAAACTCAACAGCGAGATAAAGGCCTGCAAGGCGGGATGGGCCTGACTGGCGCGGCGGTCAGAAATGGCAAACGGCAGATAACGCCCGGCGGGCGCATTACCAAATACCGCCTGAATAAACGGGGTGTAAGCATCAATGTCGGCCACCATCACAATCACTTCACGCGGAGACAGCGAAGGATCGTCAGCCATCATTTGCAGCAGGCGATCCTGCAGCACTTCCACTTCCCGCTGCGGGCTGTGGCAAAGGTGAAGGCTGATCGATCGGTCAGCAGGATCCAGCAACCGTTTCGCCGTGCTGGTTTCCCACTCATTTTGTTGCAGGCCAATCACCGCGTTGTCTTCCAGCTCTAACAGGTCGCGCTGTACCGTTTGCAGCAGGGTGGTGGGCTCAATATCGACAAAGGCGTCTATTTCCTGGCACTCCATCTGGGCCAGCAGAAAGAGGTTATCCCTGCCCAACTTGCCCCAGGACGCCAGCAATGGATTGCTGAGCTGTTGTTCTCCGGCGTCATTAAACAGCGCGGAGGCATCGGCCTGGCGGAACAGCGGGCTTTCACTCTGCCGCTGAAAATGCTGACGGCGACGGCTCTGGAGTTTGGCGAGGAAAGCATAATCCTGAATGTCGCCCCAATAATGGCGGCAAGGATTGGTAAATAGCAGATGGATATCAATGTGCCTGCCCAGCGCTTGCAGCGCCTGCAGATAGACCGGTGGCAGGGCGGAAATACCGCAGATAAACACCCGGTCAGGCAGATTGGGCGGCCGCTCATTGCTGCTCTCAAGCTTACTGATAAAGCGTGCATAGAGATTGGCGCGGTGCCATTCGGGTTGGCCCAGTTCTGCGGTGTATTCCACCAGCGCGGCCCATAACGGTGCCTGCCACTGCTGCGCCTCGCCCAGCCCGTCAATGATCTGGCCTTTCTCCCAGCTGTTGAGCCATTCCGGGCGATAGACCAGATACTGGTCAAATAAGTCCGCCACGCGGGAAGCCAGCTGGAAGAGTTTGCGCTTGTCCTGGTCTTCAGTGAGATAGTGCTGTAACAGGGTGAATTCGGTGCGTGTCAGCATCGCTGGCAGAATAGCCATCAGCTTCCAGCTCATGCTGGCTTTATTAAAGGCACTCTCTTTAGGAATGCCCGGTAAAACGCGAACAAACATATCCCAGATAAAGGTCGCCGGTAACGGGAAGGCGATGTTAGCCGCAATACCAAACTGCTCAGCCAGCGACATTTGTAGCCACTGCGCCATGCCAGGGCTTTGTACCAGCACCACTTCAGACTGAAAGGGATCGCGCAGGGGCTTGTTTTCAATCTGAAAAGCCGCCAGCGTTTTCAGCAAGTCCAGCTGATTTGAGTGGTAAACGGTAAACATGTCTGCTCCTTTTCCGGGATGTTGCTTTGCGCCAACACTGTAACCTGTCAGGGGCAGGTTGCAAATCGCCAGTCCCGTCACTCGGTGATATCGGGGCAACGCAGCAAGGTTAACTGCGCCTGACGTCCGAGCGGGCTGACCACCGTCGCGGTCAATAGCGGACAGTTTGCTGGCCCCATCTGCTGAACCACGGCGCTCTGCCAGTTGGGTGGCTGATAGCCCTCGAAACGCTGCAAAGCATAGCGCCAGGCCTCCCGTTGTTGTGCCTGATGCTGGAACCCTTTGGCCAGCGCCAGCTGATACTGCAGTAAGGCCGTCAAGCTGCAGGCAAACAGCAGCAGCGCAACCAGGGTTTCCGGCAGGCTAAAACCCAGCTGATTTTTCATCGGGATAGCATCCTTCTTCCTCTGTCAGCGGGCAGTAATCAAGCCAGCCGTGGGGCAGCGTTTTGAGGCTCATCGCCTCCGGTCGTGCCAGCCACTGATACTGGGCAATAGTGGCTGGCCCGCTGTCGCCCATTAACAGCTCGCGCTGGTCATTAACAGTCAGCAGGCAACTTCGCCAGCCGCGGGCGTTTTCCCGCTGACATTGCCATTCCGGCGCGACCGGCCACCGTTGTCGGGCTCCCCAACTCAACGCCGAGCTGGCCTGCACCCTTTGTTGCAGGAACTGCCGCTCATCATTGACCCGGCTCAGCCCGTCATCCAACTGCTTGCGCGTGGCATTGAGCAAGGCCGCCGATAACGCCAGCAGGATAATCACCATAATCAACGCGCCGCCGCCCTGCTGCTTTGGTAAATCAGTCATAGATTGGCCGCGGTTAACCAACGCTCCGCCGTCAGTCGAACGGAAGGAAAGGCTTTCGCGAAGGCGGTGATCGCCAGGCGAATCTGGCGATCGACCTGGGTTGCCCGGAACGACTCGATGGTCACGGTGCGGGGATCGTTAAGTCTTTCCCAACCGCCACCGTCACAACGATCGACGCCCCGCTGCGTTTCCAGACTGCCGTCACGCCATCGATAGCCATAGAAATCGCTGTCGCTGCTTTCCACGCCTTCCCATTTGCCGTTACTGTTTTCATCCCAACGCACCAACAGGCAGTGGCCATCAGCGCCGAGAGTCAGCCCCTGTCCGCGACATTCTCCCCGGCAATATCCTGCCCGTAGCACGGATTTCTCCAGGGTGAACATCATTAACTGCAATTCTTCCTGCAATTGAAAGCGCATCAGGGTTTGCAGATTGTTGCGTTGCAGCACCGGAAGCAGCCTGGCGGCGCTAAGCAACAACACGCTACTGATGGCCAGCGCAACCAGCATTTCTGCCAGGCTAAACCCCGTCTGCTTCACAGGCAGTTATCCTCACATATCCGCACCCGTCCCCGTGACGACACCACCACATGCCGTTCACCGGCTTCCCCGGCGAGGATAATCCGGCCAGGACGGGCAACATTATTGCGGCCATAAAAGCCCATTTCCTCGGTCAGTGAACGCAAGCGGACCTCCGGCCAGGGTGCGGGAAACAGGCTGCGTGAGGATTTGCCGCAGGGTTGCAGCGGGCCGCTGCCCACGCACCAGGCTGCCCCAGTGCGTCGCCAAAGTATCCGCGCGGCGTTGTGCTCATTCGCCTCGCTGCGCAGCCGCAACAGGAAATGCTGGAGCTGGCGCGCGCTGTCATTCAGCCGTTGCAGTTGCTGCCAGCTTTGCCAGCTGCTAATGGCACCGAGCGTCAGGATACTGGCAATCACCATGACAATTAACAGCTCGGCTAAGGTAAATCCGCTCATCGTTTTCATCGCTGTATTGTGCTTTTTACCCCACATCGATCCAGCGGCAATCCGGCAAAGCGTGCGGCGTTTTCCAACAAGAATTTAGCGTTGCAGCATAAGGACAAAGTATTTGCGGGGGCTGTCGTAAAATGATTTGCTGGACGGCGAAGCGAATACAACAGGATGCGTTATGGCTGATGAATGTGAACTGGTGGATTTAACAAAGACCTTTCCCCAGTTAAAAATTGAGATGAAATATGCCACCGCAGATAACATTTGTGGCCGGCCGATCTATTGTGAAGACCGCTGTTTACTTCATCCTGACGCCGCGCGCGCGCTGGAAAAATGCATCGCCATTGCCGAACTGGCGGGCTTTACTTTACTGGTGTACGACGCATATCGCCCGCAGCAGGCGCAGCACAATTTATGGCATGCCTGCCCGGATCCCGCCTATGTGGTTGAAGTCTCGCAGGGATCGCATCACAGTCGGGGAACGGCCATCGACCTGACGCTGGTGGACAGCGAGGGACAGATTGTCGATATGGGTGCCGGTTTTGATGAAATGCACGCACGTTCGCACCCCTATTATCCGGGTTTGGCACAGCAGGCTCAACGTAACAGGCTGATGCTTAACGCGATTATGTTTGGCGGTGGCTTTAAGGGCATCGCCACGGAATGGTGGCATTTCGAATTGCCAGGCTCCCACGGCTATCCTCTGCTCGAAGACCGTTTCGCCTGTTTTCCTGTGGGTTAATTGCCTGAAGGGAGCGTAAAAGAAGAAGGACAGGAGCGGAAGGATCCGCTCCTGCTTAACTCAGATAGCGACCGGCGCCTTGATAGGTGGATGCGGGTCGTACCCTTCAATCTCGAAATCTTCAAAACGGTAATCAAACAGCGAAGCCGGCTTGCGCTTAATCACCAGTTTTGGCAACGGACGAGGTTCACGCGTCAGCTGCAGATGAGTCTGCTCGAGGTGGTTGCTGTACAGGTGCGTGTCGCCGCCGGTCCAGACAAAATCCCCGACCTCTAAGTCACACTGCTGTGCAACCATATGCACCAGCAACGCATAGCTGGCGATATTGAACGGCAGGCCAAGGAAGATATCACACGAGCGTTGATACAGCTGGCAGGAGAGCTTGCCATTCGCCACATAGAACTGGAAGAACGCATGGCAAGGTGCCAGCGCCATCTTATCCAGCTCGCCGACGTTCCAGGCAGACACGATGATGCGGCGGGAATCCGGGTCGCTTTTTAGCTGCTGCAGCACGTTGGTCAGCTGATCGATCTCGCGACCGTCGGCAGCCCCCCAGCTACGCCACTGTTTGCCATACACCGGGCCCAGGTCGCCGTTTTCATCGGCCCATTCGTCCCAGATGGTGACTTTGTTCTCTTGCAGATAGGCGGTGTTGGTATCCCCATTGAGGAACCACAGCAGCTCATGCACGATTGAACGTAGATGACATTTCTTGGTGGTGACCAGCGGGAAACCATCCTGCAGATTGAAGCGCATCTGATGGCCAAAAATTGACAGCGTGCCGGTTCCGGTACGGTCATCCTTCGGCGTGCCCTCTTCCAGCACTTTTCGCATTAAATCCTGATACTGTTTCATTTTGCCCTACGTACTTGCTGCGCGCCCTGACGGCGGTAAGCCCAGACCATCATGATCACCCCGGCCAGAATCATCGGAATAGACAGGATCTGCCCCATGCTGATGGCGTTATCGAACAGGCCCAGCTGCGCATCCGGCTGGCGGAAGAACTCAACGATGATCCGGAACGCGCCGTAACCGATCAGGAACAGGCCTGACACGGCGCCCATCGGACGGTTTTTACGGATAAAGACGTTAAGAATGATAAACAGCACCACGCCTTCGAGCAGCAGTTCGTAAACCTGCGAAGGGTGACGCGGCAGTACGCCGTACGTCGCCAGCAGTGACTGCCATTCCGGATGGGTCGCTGCCAGCGCGACGTCTTCACTGCGCGAGCCTGGGAACAGCATTGCCCACGGCAAATCCGGTGCCACACGGCCCCACAGCTCACCGTTAATAAAGTTGCCTAAGCGCCCGGCACCCAGACCAAACGGGATCAGAGGCGCAATAAAATCAGCCACCTGGAAGAAGTTACGTTTGGTGCGACGCGCGAACCACAGCATCACGCAGATCACGCCGATCAGGCCGCCGTGGAATGACATGCCGCCATCCCAGACTTTGAACAGGTACAGCGGATTGTCGAGGAACAACGGCATGTTGTAGAACAACACGTAGCCGATACGCCCACCCAGGAACACGCCGAGGAAGCCTGCATACAGCAGGTTTTCAACTTCTTCTTTTTTCCAGCCACTGCCAGGTTTGTTGGCACGACGCACGGCCAGCCACATGGCAAATACAAAGCCAACAAGGTACATCAAACCGTACCAGTGCAGGGAAATTGGCCCGATGGAGAATATTATCGGGTCAAATTGGGGGAAAGCCAGATAGCCGTTATTCATCTTTCACCATTGTTAAAGTCTGTCCTGACCTGCAGGCGACGGAATAAGTAAACCAGTGCGCGCGGGGCGCTGCATTAAGGCGCGCATAATAGCACAGCCCGAATTGTTGCGATCTCGCGGAACTGTAAACTTTGTTAAGAGATTCAGCGCCCGCCACGGATCAGCCCGCCAAGGCCACGCCGCTCCATAAAGGCGGCAACCAGGTGGCGGACGTCGCTGGCCAGCATTGCGTCAAGCGCGCGGTTAGCCAGCGCGTGGGCTTCTTCGTAATCAATGTGTTGCAGCAGGTATTTTACCCTCGCCACGTTACGGCCGTTCATGCTCAGGTGGTGATACCCCAGGCCAATCAGCACCGCCACGCAGATCGGATCACCCGCCATCTCGCCGCACAGGCAGAGCTCAACGCCCGCCTTTTCGGCTTCCTGCGCAATGGTCTTCAGACCGCGCAGTACCGCCGGATGCAGGCTGTCGTACAGATTGGCGACCCGCGTATTGTTGCGATCGACCGCCAGTAAGTACTGGGTAAGATCGTTGGTGCCAACCGAGACAAAATCGACGCGGCCGGTCAGGTGCCCGATCATAAAGATCATCGAAGGCACTTCGATCATCACCCCGATGCGCGGTTTCGGGATGGTGTAACCCAGCATCTCTTCGACTTCGCGCCCGGCACGATCGATCAGCCGTTTGGCTTCATCAATTTCATCAATGCTGGTGATCATCGGCAGCAGAATGCTGAGGTTATCGCTGGCAACGTTGGCACGCAGCATAGCGCGAACCTGCACGAGGAAAATTTCCGGCTGATCCAGCGTCAGGCGAATGCCGCGCCAGCCAAGGCACGGGTTCTCCTCACTGATCGGCATATACGGCAGCTGTTTATCCGCGCCGATATCCAGGGTGCGCAGCGTCACCGGCTTGTCGAGGAACAGCTGCAGCATGCCCTGATACTGCGCGACCTGCTCCTCTTCTGAAGGGAAGCCGTTTTGCAGCATAAAGGGAATTTCAGTGCGGTACAGACCGACACCATCCACCCAGCTTCCCAGCGCTTTTTCATGTTCAGCGCTCAGACCGGCATTCAGCATCACCTTCACCGGCTGACCGCTTTTCAGCGTGGCGGGCTGTTCAACGACATTTTCGGCCAGCTTACTGAGTTCATTTTCCTCGCTGATCAGCTTCTGGTATTCCTGTACCAGCACCGGTTCAGGATCCACCAGCAGCTCACCGCGATAGCCGTCAACGATCAGCAGCCTGCCATTCATCAACTCGGGCTGAATATCCGCGCCCATCACCGTTGGAATGCCCATCGCGCGCACCATAATGGCGGCGTGTGAGTTGGCAGCACCGTCCCTGACCACCACACCCGCTAAACGGTCGTGCGGCAGCTCGGCCAGCGTGGTGGCGGTGAGTTCATCGGCCACCAGCACAAACTTTTCTGGCCAGGTACTGGTGCTCTGCACGCTGTCATCGAGGTGGAACAGCAGGCGCTGTCCCAGCACCCGCAGATCGCCCGAACGCTCACGCAGATAGCTGTCCTGCAGGCTGGCAAACTGTGCGGCAAACTTCTCAATGACTTTTTTAACGGCCCACTCAGCCACTGAACCGGCGTCGATCTCCGCATAGAGATCCTTCTTCAGCCGGTTGTCGCTGAGTAAGTGGGAATAGAGATCGAAGATTGCCGCGCTTTCTTTGTGCACGCTGGCGGTGAAGCGTTTGCTGTAGCGACGGAATTCGCTGGAGGCTTCATCCATCGCCAGAGAGAGGCGCTCACGTTCGCGGTGCGTATCCAGCGTGGACGCGGCAAACACCAGGTCCAGCGAAGGCTGGGTGGTATCCACCCACCCTTCCGCCACCGCCACGCCAGGGGCTGCGGCCAGCGCACGAATGCGGGTCTGGCGGTACTGACCAAACAGGGCGTTGAGCTGAGACTGCGACAGAATGGTCGCCATCTGCGTGGCCAGCGTGACGAGGAAAGACTCTTCGCTTTCGTCGAACTGACGGTGTTCGCGCTGCTGAACCACCAAAACGCCCAACAGCTGGCGTCGGCTGATGATCGGCACGCCAAGGAACGAACGGAAACGCTCTTCTTTTACGGAAGGCACATACTTGAAGCTGGGGTGACTTTGCGCGTCAGCCAGGTTGATTGGCTCAGCCAGCCGGCCCACCAGTCCGACGATCCCTTCGTCAAAGGCCAGTGCGACGGTACGACCACGCGGCTTTTTTAAGCCACGGGTCGCCATCAGGTAATAGCAGCGGCGGTCGTGATCGGCCAGATACACCGAACAGACTTCGGTATCCATTGCCAGGCAGATCTCATTGACCAGGATATCAAGCGCCTCGGTTAACCGGGGCGCACCTGCCACTTTTTCAACTATTTCGCGCAGCTGTGTGAGCATAATCTACGTGGCTTAACCTCTCTTCCGTCGATAAGCGGGCATATTTCGCTGTACGGTCGTCTCCTGCAGTGGCATGACCACGCTGGCGAACTCTTTCATCACGCGGCGGTAAACGTCGCGTTTAAACGAGACCACCTGACGAACCGGATACCAGAAACTGACCCAACGCCAGCCGTCAAATTCCGGCGTACTGCTGGTCTGCATATTGATATCTGCGTCATTGCACATTAGCTGCAAAAGAAACCATTTTTGTTTCTGGCCGATACAAACCGGCTTTGTGTCCCAACGCACCAAACGTTTTGGCAACTTGTAACGTAACCAGTTTCGGGTAGAGGCAAGGATGCGCACATCTTTGCGGTGCAAACCGACTTCCTCGAACAGTTCCCGGTACATCGCCTGCTCCGCGGTTTCACCCGCATTGATCCCACCCTGGGGAAACTGCCAGGAGTGCTGGCCAAAACGTCTGGCCCACAACACTTGTCCCTGCCTGTTACAAATTACGATACCAACATTCGGGCGGTAGCCATCATCATCGATCACTGGACTACCTCAAACTAAAACTCGGATGTTCTGATTGTTTCATACTCCTTACAGGTGGTAAACCACTGCTTTACGCCCTCAGCACGTGGCTGACGCGGGATAACTCACAGTTTTGCACTAAGTTATAAACAGAGAGGGGGCAGAAAGCGCGATCTTATTCACGTTTTCTGTGGATAGCTTTGTGCAGAACTCCCTTAACGGTTGGGGAAAACTTTTTGACGCGCAATCTGCCTCCGATTTTCCCGACGGATTAACTGACTCTAAAACCTCGGAATTATCCTGATTCCCACCGAAAATCGCCTCGCGTCATCCTGTTGTCACAGAGGGATATTCAGTGGCTGGTGAAAGATCGAACACCCGCGTTTTTATCCACAGGATATGCCGCTCACTTAAGCATAAATCGTGCAAAAAGTGGCAAAACAGCCGCAGTCAAGGCTGTAAATCGAAACAGTGTTCGCGTAAAAGACGAGTTATCCCATTTTTCTGTGGATAACAGGGGGGGTGATCCTGTTCATTGTCGGTGACAAGTCGGGCATAACCTTTTGCCCTGCTCTTTTTTAACGGGGCTGGCGGGGTAAAAAATCATGATTTATCATGCTATTATTCCTGTTTTGCACAATCCGCTTTGCCTTAATTTTCCCTGTGCAAAAGAGTGGTGCTTTTTTGAACGGCAACTGAGAGTTATCCATGAGTTCTGAATTTATTCCGCTAGCGCCGCCAGAAAACGAAACCGTGCTGCTGGATCGTGCCCAACAGCTGGCAGGCTTTACGCTGGGTGAACTGGCAGAAAGAGCGGGTCTGAGGATCCCGCAGGATCTGCGTCGTGATAAAGGCTGGGTTGGCATGTTACTGGAACGCTATTTGGGAGCCAGTGCAGGCAGCAAGCCCGAGCAGGATTTTGCCGAGATTGGTGTGGAGTTGAAAACCATCCCGATAGACGCGCTGGGTCGCCCACTGGAAACCACCTTCGTCTGCGTCGCGCCACTGACCGGTAACAGCGGCGTCACCTGGCAGACCAGCCATGTGCGGCACAAACTGGCCAGGGTTTTATGGGTTCCGGTTGAGGGTGACCGGGCGATCCCGCTGGCTGAGCGTCGGGTGGGTACGCCGCTGTTGTGGAGTGCCAGTGAGGAAGAGGAAGCGCTGTTGCAGCGCGACTGGGAAGAGCTAATGGATATGATTGTCTTAGGGCAGGTCGAAAAGATCACCGCCCGCCACGGTGAGGTGCTGCAAATCCGCCCTAAAGCTGCCAACAGCAAAGCGTTGACCGAAGGGATTGGCACTAACGGCCAGCCGATTATGACCTTACCGCGCGGTTTCTATCTGAAGAAAAGCTTCACCGGTCCCCTGCTGGCCCGCCATTTTTTATTGTAATCCGACGGGCTGACCGCCCCAGATAAAAGGAAAGCAGGATAGCAGCGCGACCACGGGTTGCGTATACTCCTCGTTTACTTTTCGTTTAGGAAGCAAAGTTAGCATGTTTGATTGGATTGCAGATCCCAATGCCTGGCTGGCCCTGGGCACGCTGACGATTCTGGAGATCGTCCTCGGCATCGATAATATTATTTTCCTCTCCCTGGTAGTCGCCAAACTCCCTAAACATCAACAGAATACCGCTCGCCGTGTAGGTTTAGCCGGTGCGATGTTAATGCGTCTGGGATTGTTAGCGTCCATCGCCTGGGTGATCCGCCTGACCACGCCGCTGTTTACCCTGATGGATCACAGCTTCTCCGCCCGCGATTTGATCCTGCTGTTCGGTGGCCTGTTCCTGCTATGGAAATCCAGCGCGGAGATCCACGAAACCATTGAAGGCGGTGATGCCGAGCATAAAACCAATGTGCATTCGTTTGTCGGTGCCATCGTGCAGATTATGCTGCTGGATATTATTTTCAGCCTCGATTCGGTGATCACCGCCGTTGGCCTGTCGGATCATCTGATTATCATGATGGCCGCCGTGGTGATTGCGGTGGGCGTAATGATGTTCGCCGCTAAAACCATTGGCGACTTCGTTGACCGTCATCCTTCGGTGAAAATGCTGGCGCTGGCTTTCCTGATTTTAGTCGGCTTTACGCTGATACTGGAAAGCTTCAATGTGCATGTTCCTAAAGGCTATATCTATTTCGCCATGTTCTTCTCAATGGCCGTGGAATGCCTGAACCTGATGCGCTCTAAAAAGAACCTCGCCTGATCCTTTACTGGCCGGTCACGCCGGCCAGTACCTCGCTCTGTAGTATCATCTTACGATTAATGTCAATGGCCCGACGTGCTCGCAGCACATTTTCGGACATCTACTACTGCGTCTGTCGCCAAAATGCGTTATTAATGGACATAACAGTATTCAGTAGCGGGCCTTAAGGGAGCGAAGTATGAAGTATATGTTTGGCGCAGCAGCGCTTATGTTGGCCACGCTGGTCAGCGGGTGTAGCAGCGATTACGTGATGGCGACTAAGGAAGGCAACATGATCATGACCCAGGGCAAACCTGAGATTGATAAAGAGACCGGCCTGGTGAAATATACCGACCGCTCTGGCCATGAATTACAAATCAACGGTGATGATGTTTCCTCCATCGTTGAGCGCTAAGTCAAATTAAGCCACCTTTGGCAATCCGTTGGTGGCTCTGTCCGCATTTCCCGATAAATCCCCTCTTCCCCCTGCAGCGAACGGCGGTTATAGTCAAATGCCGGACCTGAGCACGTACCGCGGGGCTATGCACCTCATTGCAGGCCGTTCTTCAGGTTCCAGAACCTTTTAATAATGTAAAAAGGAAGCCGGCACATGCACTATCACCGTATCCCCCACAGCACCCTGGAAGTCAGTAGCCTGGGGTTGGGAACCATGACGTTTGGTGAGCAGAACAGCGAAGCCGACGCCCATGCGCAGTTAGATTTAGCTCTCCGTTCCGGTATTAACCTTATTGATACCGCAGAAATGTATCCGGTGCCTCCGCGTCCGGAAACCCAGGGTTTAACCGAAAAATACATTGGCAGCTGGCTCCAGGCCCGCGGCAATCGTGACAAAATCATCCTTGCGTCCAAAGTGGCCGGCCCGGTGCGTGGCGCGGATGCGTCAATTCGCCCGAATCAGGCGCTGGATCGCAAAAACATTCGTGAAGCGCTGGATGCCAGCCTGAAGCGTCTGAAGACCGATTATCTGGATTTGTATCAGCTGCACTGGCCACAGCGTCAGACTAACTATTTCGGCAAGCTGAGCTACGAATACAACGACACCACGGCCACCGTCACCCTGCTGGAAACGCTGGAAGCGCTGAACGAACAGGTGCGTGCCGGTAAGATCCGCTATATTGGCGTCTCCAACGAAACCCCTTATGGCGTGATGCGTTACCTGCAGCTGGCGGAAAAGCACGAGCTGCCGCGCATTGTCAGCATCCAAAACCCGTACAGCCTGCTGAACCGCAGCTTTGAAGTCGGTTTGTCGGAAATCAGCCACCTTGAAGGCGTTGAGCTGCTGGCTTATTCGAGCCTGGCGTTTGGGACCTTAAGTGGTAAATACCTCAACGGTGCCAGGCCGGAAGGTGCGCGTAATACGCTGTTCAGCCGCTTCACCCGTTACAGCGGTGAGCAGGCTCAGCTGGCTATCGCCGAGTACGTGGCGCTGGCGAAAAAACACGGTCTGGATCCCTCGCAGATGGCGCTGGCCTTTGTCCGTCAGCAGCCGTTTGTTGCCAGTACCCTGTTGGGTGCCACCACGCTTGAGCAGCTGCAGATTAATATCGACAGCTACAATCTGACGCTTACCGAAGACGTGCTGCAGGAACTGGAAGCGATTCATCGTCGTTATACTTTCCCTTCACCATAAAAAAACCGAGGCGGGATCGCTCCCGCCTCGGTTATTCACGCCTTAAAAGCCGTGACGACACTGCCTTCCTTGAACTATACGCTTTGCTTGTGACGTTTCTGCGCCAGCTGCCATCCCCACAGCACGGCAATCGCCAGCGCAAACAGCGCACCAAATCCCACCCCTGTCGCCACCGGCGGCGCGCCAAGTTTGATCGCCAGCGAGTAAAGCCCCAGCATCAGCAGCATCGCGCTGTTCTCACCGAGGTTCTGCACGGCGATCGCATTGCCCGCGCCAACGCTCTCTCTACCGCGCATTTGCAGCAGCGCGTTCAGCGGCACCACAAAGAATCCGCCCAACATGCCCAACACGATCAGCAGGCCGTAAGCGCCGGTGGTGGTGTGTTGCAGCGAGAAAAAGACCACCGCCACACCAATCAGCACGCCAGCCGGCATACAGCGGCCGACGTTTTTCAGCGTCACCAGTTTCGCTGCGGCACCCGCGCCAAAGCCGATACCGATGGCGACCATGGCATTCAGCAAGGTCGGGGTTTTGTTATCGGTAATCCCCAGCGCTACCGGTACCCACAGCACCAGCAGGAAGCGCAGCGTGACGCCTGCGCCCCAAAACAGGCTGGTGCCGACCAGCGAGAAGCGGGTTTCGCCGTCGCGCCACAAGATGCGGCAGGCGCTGAAGAAGCTGGCCGACATTTTTGCCGGATGCCACGACTGGCCGGGCCTGGCTGCCGTCAGTTTGGGGATCAGGGTATTGGCGACGACCGCCAGGCCATAGGCCGCGACGCAGGCCACCAGTGCGCCGGTCAGGTTCCAGTCAGCCAGCACGCCACCGGCAATCGATCCCAGCAGAATGGCGGCAATGGTCGACGACTCCATCAGGCCGTTGGCTTTCACCAGCGTATCGCCACCGGAGATCTCACCGAGAATGCCATATTTTGCCGGCGAATAGGCCGCCGCGCCGACGCCGACCAGGCTGTAGCCGAGAAACGGATTAAAGCCGAAGCAGATGGTCAGCGCGCCCAGCAGCTTAAGGCCGTTAGAGAACATCATCACCCGACCTTTGGCGAAGCTGTCGGCCATCTGGCCGACGAACGGCGCCAGAATGATGTAGGTGGCAACAAACACCATCTGCAACACCGGCTGGCTCCAGTCGGGATAGACCTGCTGCTTCAGCACCGCCAGGGTAGCAAACAGCAGCGCATTATCACCAAAAGCGGAGAGGAACTGGGCGGCAATCACCGCCATCATCCCTTTCGACATCAGCCCCTGAGGGTTGGTGGGGTTAGCCATTGGCGTTCTCCGCGACCTCTGGATTTTCGGCCATGCTGCGCAGGGTGACGAAATCAGGTTTACCGCTGCCCAGTAACGGCAGCTGCTTGAGGAAGCGAATGTCTCGTGGCACCGCCAGCTCCGGGCTGCCCAGTTCACGCGCGGCTTTCTGCAGCCCATCGCGGCTCAGTTCGCTGTCGGTGGTGAACAGCACCAGGGCTTCGCCACGGTTGCCGTCCGGCTTCATTGAGGCGGCATGTTGCTTCTCTGGCGAGGCTTTCAGCGCCAGTTGCTCAACCGTTTCCAGCGAGACCATTTCCCCGGCGATTTTGGCAAAGCGCTTCACGCGGCCCTGGATCTGGCAGAAGCCGTGATCGTCAAAGCTGACGATATCGCCGGTGTCGTACCAGCCGGCTTCCATCTGCCCTTCACCGTTATCGGCCTGTGGGGCTTCCAGCACGCCAGGATTTTCCACCCGCAGATAGCCTTTCATAATGTTCGGGCCGCGCAGCTGCAGCAAACCGCCCTGCTCAATGCCCGGCACCGAAATCAGACGTGAATCCATGCCCGGCAGAATGCGGCCAACGGTATGGTTTTTCGCCGCCATCGGCACGTTAATCGCCACCACCGGCGCGCACTCGGTCACGCCATAGCCTTCCAGAATACGGATGCCAAATTTGTCCATCCAGGTCTGGCGCGTACCTTCCTGTAATTTCTCCGCACCCGCAACAACGTAGCGTAGCCGGCCAAAATCATACGGATTGGCAAAGCGCGCATAGTTGCCGAGGAAGGTGGAGGTGCCGAACAGCACGGTGCAGTTACGGTCATACACCAGTTCCGGCACGATGCGATAATGCAGCGGGCTGGGATAGAGGAACACCTGCGCACCGGTCATCAGCGGGGTAAAGAGCCCCACCGTCAGGCCGAAAGCATGGAACAGCGGCAGCGCGGACATAAAGCGGTCGCGCGGCGTGAAGTCCGCCACGGTTCTGATCTGCTCAACGTTGGCCAACAGGCTTTTATGGGAGTGCACCACGCCTTTCGGGTTGCCTTCCGAACCGGAGGTAAACAGCACCATCGCGGCATCTTCCGGCTGCTGCTTCACTTCGGCCTGACGCGGCATCAGCAGATGGCGCAGGATCCACAGCTTGTCCTGAGTGGTGACGGTGTCTTTCAGATCCTCAAGGAAGATCCACTTCACCTGCGTAATCTCTTCCGGCAGATGCCACAGCTTGCCTTTGTCGAGGAACTGGCGGGAGGTGAAGACCGTTTTCACTTCCGCAGCTTTCAGCGCGCTGCTGACGCCCTTGACGCCGGCGGTATAGTTCAGCATCGCCGGGATGCGGCCGCGCATCGATGCGCCGAGGATCGCCGCCGCGGTAACCGTCGCATTAGGCAACAGCAGGCCGATATATTCTCCTGGCGCGCTATAACGCTCCAGAATACGGCCGACGCCGAGGGATTTTTTCAGCAGGCCGGTGTAGCTGTCAGGCGTGAAATTAACGTCTTCGATCGCCGGTTTGAAGTAACCATACCGGGTACGCGCAGACAGAAAGGCCTGATACAGGGTTTCGCGTGGACGCACCGCCATACGGGCTTCCATCATGATGTGATGCAGATGCTCGCCTGCCAGCTTGCGGCGATCGCGCGCTTTTGGCGCATCCGGCATCGGGATAATGGTGGACGGCAATACGGTCAGGCTGATGCGCGGGAAAAGACGGCGCTTAAACACGCCGGCCAGGCGACCAAAAGGGGTATATTCCGCCCCTTCAATACGTAATGGCACCACGGTAGCCTGGGATTTTGCGGCCACAAAACCGGCACCGTCGTAGATTTTCATCAGCGAGCCGGTCACGGTGATACGGCCTTCCGGGAAGATCACCACCGGGCGGCCCTGGCTTATCATCTTCACCAGATGCTTGATCGACATCGGCCTGGTCGGATCCATCGGCACGAAATCGACCATTTTGCTGGCGAGGCGCATCGTCCAGTGCTGACTGACCGACGAGTAAACGGCAAACACCGGTTTTACCGGCAGGAAAACGGCCAGCAACACACCGTCGAGAAACGACATGTGGTTGGGCACAATCAGCACTTTTTCTTTATATAATCCAGACAGATCGCCCTGCAGGCGTGTGCCGAAGCACAGGCGAAACAGCAGGCGGAAAATTTTAAATAGCATGCCAACTCCTTAGCATAAAAAAGTTGGCTCTAACGATGCAGTATCCAGCGCCACAACTCAATGCTCTGCAGGCAAAATAGTCCTCAAACAGGTCAGGATGGAACCGGCTTCACATCGGGTTTAAAGGCCTTCCGCACGCTTTGCCATCACCGGTCCTGCCAGCCGCCGCCCAGCGCGGCAATCAGCTGGACACTGGCAACCCACTGCGTGCTTTGCAGCGACAACAGGCTCTGCTGTGAGCTGAGGCTGGTGTTCTCGGTGGTCGCTACATCCAGATAATCAATCATCCCGGCCTGATACTGGTTATAGGTGACGCGCGCAGACTCCTTCGCCGCATCGGTCGCCCGCTGCTGCGCCAGCATCTCGTCCTGCAGAGTGTTCAGCTCAACCAGATAGTTTTCCACTTCCTGGAAGCCGGTCAGCACCGCCTGGCGATAGCTTGCCACGTCCGCATCATAGGCGGCGCGGGCCTGATCGACTTTCGCCGAGGTGCCACCAAAGTCCAGCAGCGTGCCGCTCAGCTCCGGCCCTAATGACCAGACGCGGTTGGGCAGCGAGAGCAAATTGCTGAAGGTGGAGCTGGAGAAGCCGCCGGTGGCGCCAAGGGTCAGGTCTGGATAGTAACCGGCAATCGCCACGCCCACCGCCGCATTGGCCGAAGCCACGGTACGTTCGGCATAGGCGATATCCGGACGGCGCTGCAACAGCTCGGACGGCAGCGCGTTCGGGAGGGTCGGCAGCGTGGCGGTAAGCGGTGCGGCAGGCAGGCTGAATTCAGCGGGGGTTTTGCCAATCAGCATGGCGATGGCATGTTCGGTCTGCGCACGTTGCCAGGTCAGATCCAGCGCGGACGCCCGGGCGCTTTCCAGCTGGGCCTGCGCCTGCGCCAACGTGGCGCGGGATTCGCTGCCGGACTGGTATTTGTTGTCGATCACCTTCAGATAGCGCTGATAGGCGTCGACACTTTGCTGATACAGGGCGATCTGCTGATCCATAATCCGCAGCTGGAAATAATCCTGCGCCAGTTCGGACTGCGCACTTAGGGTGATGTTGGCTAATTCGGCGGCGCTGGCCTGCGCGCTGGCCTTGTTCTCTTCCAGCGTGCGACGCAGCTTGCCCCAGATATCCAGCTCCCAGCTGGCGCTGGCTTCCAGCGAGTGGCTGTTGCTGACCGTGCGGCCCGAGCCGGTGGTGGTGTTACTGGCGCTGCCGCTGCGGGTAGAAGCGCCGGTTCCGGTCACGCTGGGGAACAGATCCGAGCGGGATCCCGACACCAGTGCCTGCGCCTGACGATATTGCGCTTCGTATTGCGCGACGTTCTGGTTGGAAATCGACACCTGCTGCAACAGCCCGGCCAGCGTTTCATCGTGGTAAACCGCCCACCACGCGCCTTTGTTGTCCGCATCCTGCGGTCTGGCCTGTTGCCAGCCTTTGGCTTCTTTGTACTGGCTGGGCACGCTGGCGGTCGGACGATGGTAATCAGGGCCAACGGCACAGCCGCTCAGGATCAGCGCCAGCAAAACAGGAGTCAGTTTAGTCATTTTCATTATCATTATTCAGCATGACGCAGGCGGGCCCACTGGCGTTTCGTGGCCCGGCTGGCGCGATCAAGATAGAGGTACACCACCGGAGTGGTGAATAAAGTGAGCAGCTGGCTTAAGGCCAGGCCGCCGGCAATCGCCAGCCCCAGCGGACTGCGTAAATCGGCATCGCCGCCGCTGCCCAACGCCAGCGGCAGCGCGCCAAAAAAGGCGGCCAGCGTGGTCATCATAATCGGGCGGAAGCGCATCAGGCAGGCCTGGGTGATCGCCTGCTGCGGTGACAGTCCCTGCTTACGCTCGGCCGCCAGCGCAAAGTCGATCATCATAATGGCGTTCTTTTTCACGATGCCGATCAGCAGCAGAATGCCAATCAGCGCGATCACCGTCAGCTGGGTGCCCGTCAGCAACATTAGCAGCAGCGCGCCAACGCCCGCCGACGGCAAGGTCGACAGGATGGTCAGCGGATGGATATAGCTTTCATACAGCATCCCCAGCACGATATAGACCGCCGCCAGCGCGGCGAGGATCAGCCACGGCATCGAGGCGGACAGGCCGGCAAAGGCTTTCGCCGTGCCCTGGAAACCCGCCTGAATGCTGTCCGGCAGCGCAATCTGCGCCATCGCCGTTTTGATTAATGCCGACGCCTGCTCCAGCGAGACGCCATCCGCCAGGTTAAAAGCGATGGTGCTGGTCGCCGACTGTCCCTGATGCGCCACCGATAGCGGCGCATTCGCCCCACTGAAGCTGGCAAAGGCCGAGATCGGCACCTGCGCACCCTCGTCGTTGACCACAAACATGTTCTCCAGCATCTGCGGATCGCGGGTATAGGCATCCTGCACCGACATCACCACATGGTACTGGTTAAGCGTTTTATACAGCGTGGCGACCTGCCGCTGTGAAAAGGCGTTGTTGAGCAGCGTATCCAGCATATTCACATCCACGCCAAGCCGTTTGGCCCGATCGCGATCGATAGTGATCATCACTTCCTGGCCGCCGGTCTGGGCATCAGAGTCGACGCTGGTGAGCTGCGGGATCGCTTCCAGCGCGGCTTTCACCTTCGGCGTCCAGATGCGCAAGGTATCGAGATCGTCCGCCTGCAGGCTGTACTGATAAGAGGCGTTGGCGCTGCGTCCACCGATATGAATATCCTGCGCCGCCATCAGGAACAGCTGCACGCCGGGGATATTGGCCGATTTGCCGCTCAGGCGATTGGCTACTTCGGTGGCGGTCGCATCACGCTTGTCGAAATCTTTCAGATGCACAAAAAAGTTAGCGGTGTTGCGCGAGCCGAACGCGCCGCTGCCCATCGACGCCATCACGCCATCCACCGCCGGATCCTGCTCAATCATTTTGGCGAACTGCTGTAATTTGGGCTTCATCGCCTGATAAGAGACGTTCTGGTCGGCCCGCAACATGCCCATCAACAGGCCGGTATCCTGATTGGGGAAGAACCCTTTCTGCACCACCGAATAGAGGAACAGATTCAGCAGCACCGTCAGGATCAGGCTGAACAGCGTCAACCGCTGGTGACGCATCACCCAGTCCAGCGCCGAGGAATACGCCGCCAGCAGCCGGTTCAGGCCGTTCTCAATCCACTGATATACCGGGTGCGGACGTTTGGTGACCGCCGGTCGGCATTTCAGCAGCCGTGAGCAGAGCATCGGCGTCAGGCTTAGCGAAACCAGCATTGAGATTATCAGCGACACCGTCAGCGTCACCGCAAATTCGCGGAACAGCCGCCCGACAATGCTGCCCATCAACAGGATGGGGATAAACACCGCCACCAGCGACAGCGTCATCGACAGCACGGTGAAGCTCACCTCGTGCGCGCCTTTTAACGAAGCGCGCACCGGGCTCATCCCCTCTTCGATATACCGGGTGATGTTTTCCAGCACCACGATCGCATCGTCAACCACAAAACCGGTGGCGATAATCAGCGCCATCAATGACAGATTATCAAGGCTGTAGCCGAGCATATACATCACCGCACAGGTGCCAATCAGCGACACCGGCAACGCCAGCGCCGGGATCAACACCGCCTGCACGTTGCGCAGGAAAACGAACACCACGCCGATCACCAGCAGCACGGCAATCAGCAGCGTCTCTTCGGTGTCGTACAGCGAGGCGCGAACGTTTGGCGAGCGGTCGACGACAATTTTCAGCGCCACGTCCGCCGGCAGATCCTTCTCCAGCGCCGGCAGTTGCGCCTTGATCGCATCAATGGTCTCCAGCATATTGGCACCCGCCTGACGGGTCACGCCAATCATCACCGATGGCGTCTGGTTGTAGTAACCGACGTTGTATTTGTCCTCAACCGAGTCATACACCGTGGCGACATCGCTGAGGTGGATCGCCCTGCCGTCCTGATAACTGACCACCAGCTTGCGGTATTCGCTGGCCTTATCGAGCTGGCCGTTGCTGTCCACCACCCAGGATTGGTGCTCGCCCTGCAACATCCCCTTTGGCAGATTGGTGGTGCTGTTGGCTATCGCCTCGCGCACCGTATCCATCGACACGCCGAAGTGCGTCAGCATCTGCGGTTGCAGATCGATTCTGACCGCCGGCAGCGCACTGCCCATCAGCGATACATCGCCGACGCCCTGCACCTGGGCAATCTTCTGGTCGATTTTACTGTCGGCAATATCGTACAGCTCGCCGTTGGTGCGGGTGGTGGAGGTCAGCGCCAGCATCACAATTGGCGCGTCGGACGGGTTGGCTTTACGGTAGGTCGGCAGCGACGCCATGCTGCTGGGTAGCAGGCTGCGGGCGGCATTGATCGCCGCCTGCACGTCACGCGCGGCACCATTGATGTCCCGGCTCAAATCGAACTGCAAAATGATATTGCTCGATCCCGCCGAACTGCTGGAGGTCATCTCGGTGATGCCGGCAATTTGCCCGAGCGATCGCTCCAGCGGGGTGGCCACCGTGGCTGCCATGGTTTCCGGACTGGCACCCGCCAGCTTCGCCGTCACCATGATGGTCGGGAAATCCACCTGCGGCAGCGGTGCCACTGGCAGCAGCCGGTAACCCAGTGCGCCCAGCAACAGCAGCGCCATGGTCAGCAGCAGCGTGGCGACCGGCCGGAAGATAAACAGCCGTGTGATATTCATCCGCGAACCTTACGCATTCTGCGACGGCTACGCTCTGCCATGCGGTCGAACCACAGGTAAATCACCGGGGTGGAGAACAGCGTCAGCACCTGGCTGAAGATCAATCCGCCAACGATCACCAGCCCCAGCGGCTGGCGAAGTTCCGCACCAGAGCCGGACGCCAGCATCAGCGGCAGCGCACCCAGCAGCGCCGCCATAGTGGTCATCAGGATCGGGCGGAAACGCAGCAGGCAGGCCTGATGGATCGCCTCACGCGGGCTGAGATGCTGATTCTTCTCCGCGTCCAGCGCGAAGTCGATCATCATAATGGCGTTCTTTTTCACAATGCCGATCAGCAGGATCACCCCAATTAACGCTATCAGGCTGAATTCGGTGCCCGACAGCAGCAGCGTCAGCAACGCCCCCACCGCCGCGGACGGCAGCGTGGACAGAATGGTCACCGGATGGATAAAGCTTTCATACAGAATGCCGAGCACCACATACATGGTCAGTAGCGCGGCGAGGATCAGCCACAGCGTATTGCTGGTCGCACTCTGGAACGCCGCCGTTTCCCCCTGATAACGCAGGGTGATGCTTGACGGCTGTGCCAGGCTTTTCTGGGTTTCTGCGATGGCTTTCTGCGCATCTTCCAGCGAGTAACCGTCCGTCAGATTGAAGGAGACGGTCACCGCCGGGAACTGATTCAGGCGCATATGGGTCAGCGAGCCGATACGCTGATGGATGGTGGCAATCGACGTCAGCTTAACCATGCCGGTGGTGCTGGCGGTGGTGCCTGAGGTGCTGTCGCTGGTCGACGTGGTGCTGGTGCTGGTGGTGGTCGAATCCGTATCCGAACTGCTGGTGGCCGGCGCCAGATAAATATCCTCAAACGAGGCCGGAGACTGCTGATATTTCGGCGCCACTTCCAGCACCACGCGGTACTGATTCGACTGGGTAAAGATGGTCGATACCAGGCGCTGGCCGAAGGCGTTATATAACGCGGTATCGACATCCGCGGCGGTGATGCCATAGCGTGCTGCCGCATCGCGGTTCAGTTCGACGTAGGCTACCTGGCCCTGATCCTGCAGATTGCTGACCACCGAACTGAACTCCGGCCGCTGTTTCAGCGCCGCCACCAGTTTTGGTGACCAGCTGACCAGATTTTCACTGTCGGCATCATCCAGCGAGAACTGATACTGATCCGGCGTGACCTGATCGTTTACCGTCAGATCCTGCGACGCCTGCATATACAGCTGGATACCCGGCACGCTCTCCGTGGTCTGCTTCAGTTCGGCAATCACCTGGTCTGCGCGCTCATCGCGCTGGTCAAACGACTTCAGGTTAATCTGCAACCGTCCGCTGTTCAGGCTGGTGTTGGTGCCGTCAATGCCGATGGTGGATGAGAGGCTCTCCACCGCCGGGTTTTTCAGCACGATAGCCGCCAGCGCCTGCTGACGTTTAGCCATTTCACTGAACGAGATATCCTGCGAGGCGACGGTGACGCCCTGGATCAACCCGGTATCCTGCGACGGGAAGAAGCCTTTAGGGATCACCAGATATAACAGTCCGGTAAACACCAGCGTCGCCAGCGCCACCAGCAACGTCAGCCGCTGATGATTAAGCACGATGGTCAGCAGACGATCGTAACCGGCAATCAGCTTGTCAAAGAACTGGCCGCCTTTACGGTAGAAACGGCTCTGCCGCTCTTCGGGAATATGGCGCAGCAGATAGGCGCACAGCATCGGGGTCAGCGTTAGCGAAACCACCATCGACACCAGAATCGACACCGCCAGGGTAATAGCGAACTCGCGGAACAAGCGCCCGACCACATCGCCCATAAACAGCAGCGGGATCAGCACCGCAATCAGTGAGAAGGTCAGCGAGATGATGGTGAAACCGATCTGCGCCGAGCCTTTCAACGCGGCCTGCATCGGGGTTTCGCCCTGCTCCAGCCGGCGCGAGATGTTCTCCACCACCACAATCGCATCATCAATCACAAAGCCGGTAGCAATGGTTAGCGCCATCAGCGACAGGTTATTCAGGCTGAAGTCGGCGAGGTACATCACGCCAAAGGTGCCGACCAGCGACAGCGGCACGGCAATGCTGGGGATCAGCGTGGCGGCCACGTTGCGCAGGAACAGGAAGGTGACCATCACCACCAGCGCAATCGACAGCATCAGCTCAAACTGGACGTCGCTGATCGAGGCCCGAATGGTCTGCGTGCGGTCGGAGAGGATCTGCACCTTGACGCCATCCGGCAAAGCGGCCTGAAGCGTTGGCAGCTGCGCTTTGATCGCATCCACCACCGAGATCACGTTCGCGCCGGGCTGGCGCTGCACGCTGATCACAATCGCCGGGGAATTATTGGCCCACGCCGACTGGAAGGTGTTCTCCGGTGCTTCCTGAATGGTGGCGATATCGTGCAATCTGAGCGCCGCGCCATTCTGATACGTCAGGATCAGGTTGCCGTATTCTTCGGCCGTGCGCAACTGGTCGTTGGCGTCGATGGTGACCGAGTGATACTGACCGTCGAATCCGCCTTTCGAGCCGTTAACGTTGCTGTTGCCGATCAGCGTATTGACGTCTGCAAGCGTCAGCCCGTGGGCCGCCAGCGCTTTCGGGTCCATCTGTACGCGGATTGCCGGCTGATGTCCGCCCGCCAGCGTCACCATACCGACGCCGGAAATCTGTGACAGCTTCAGCGCCACGCGGGTATTGACCAGATCCTGCACTTTGATCAGCGGCAGGGTGTCCGAACTGGCCGCCAGGGTGATCACCGCGGTATCCGCCGGGTTCACCTTTTTATAGGTCGGCGGGTTCGGCAGATCGGACGGCAACAGGCTGTCGGCGGCGTTGATCGCCGCCTGCACTTCCTGCTCGGCCACGTCCAGCGACAGGTCGAGGGAGAACTTCAGGGTGATCACCGAGGAACCGCTGGAGCTGCTGGAGGCCATCTGACTGAGGCCCGCCATCTGCCCCAGCTGGCGTTCCAGCGGCGCGGTCACTGACGACGCCATCACGTCCGGGCTGGCCCCAGGATAGAGCGTGGTTACCTGAATGGTCGGGTAATCCACCTGCGGCAGCGCCGAGGTGGAGAGGAAGCGGTAGGCGAAGATGCCGGAGAGCAGCACCGCCACCATCAGCAGAATGGTGGCAACCGGACGTTCGATAAAGATGCGAGAGGGATTCATTGCGCTTTCGCGCTCCCGCTGGCGGTTTTGGTTTCCGCGGCGGTCACCACTTTCACCTTGCTGCCGTTGCTCAGGCGATCGATCCCTTCGGTGACCACCTGCTCACCCGCGCTGACGCCCGAGAGGATCGCCTGCAGCGTGTCCCCCAGCGTTGGGCCTGTTTTAACCGCCTTGCGGGTCACCGTTTGGTCTTTATTGATCACGTAGACAAAGCTGCCGTCGCTGCTCAGCTGCAGGGCCTGAGCAGGGATCACCGTCGCCTGTTTCAGGGTGCCGGTTTGCAGCCGCAGGTTAACAAACTGGTTGGGATACAGCGTCTCGTCCTGGTTGACAAACAGCGCTTTCAGCTTCACCGAGCCGGTACTGGTATCAATCTGGTTGCTGATAAACTGCACGCTGCCGCTGGCCAGCTCGGCGTTGCCATCCTGATCGAAGGCGGTGGCGGGCAGGCTCTGGCCGTTGTGCAGCGACTTCAGCAGAACAGGAATGTTGTTCTGCGGCACGCTAAAGGTCACGGTGGCAGGCTGGGTCTGGGTGATGGTGACGATACCGGTGGTATCGGTGGTGTGCACCATATTGCCCGCGTCGACCAGGCGTAAACCGGCGCGACCGGCAATCGGTGAGGTGATTTTGGTGAACTCAAGGTTCAGCTTAGCGGCGGCAATCTGTGCCTCATCGGCCTTGATGGTGCCGGCATACTGGCCGACGGTGGCAATCTGCGTATCCAGATCCTGGCGAGCCAGCGAGTCCTGGGCAAACAGCTTGCGGTAACGCGCCAGCGTCAGTTCGGCACTTTTCAGCAGCGCCTGATTCTGGCTTAAATCACCCTGATACTGCGCCAGCGTGGCCTGATAGCTGCGCGGATCGACCTGCGCCAGCACCTGCCCTGCTTCCACCTTTTGCCCTTCGGTAAACAGCACCTTGATCAACTGTCCGTCGACCCGGCTGGTGACCGTCACCGTCGAGTTAGCCACCACGGTACCTAACGCAGTCAGATAGACTGGAACATCCGCCGTCGTGACCTCGCCGGCATGCACCGGCGTCACTGCACCGGCCATCATGCCCGGACCGCCCGGCCCACGCATACCGCCATGCCCTCCCGGTCCACCAGGACCACCCGCTTCTCCACCCCCGTGCGGCCAGAAACGCCAGGCAAGCAGGGCAACGAGGATGACCAGGATCAGTAAAATGATTTTTTTACGTCGGGAGGATGAGGTTTTCGAAGTCGTTGGGGTCATGAGGCTCTGTGGAGTCAAGTGAGGCAAAGGGTTCAACGGGGCCGTTGCCCACGCCTGAAAAAGGTCAGGCCAGCAAAACTGGCCTGACGCTATTATGAGCGAGGGGGGTGATTAAATTCCATCCTCAGAGCGTAAGGATTTCGTAAGGAAATCAAGGAAATCATGATTTCCACCCACCCCCAAGCGCTTTATACAGTGTTATTTGCTGGTTCAACCGTCCCAACTGAGTGGTTATCAGCGATTGCTGCGCCGCATACAGTGAACGCTGCGCCACCAGCACGTTGAGATAGTTATCCACTCCCTGCTGATAGCGGATATGGGCGAAGTCATAGTTGCGTTGATTCGCCTGCTCATCCTGCTCTCTGGCCGTCAGCTCATCTTTGTAGGTGTCCTGTCCGGCCAGCGCATCGCCCACTTCCTTGAATGCCGTCTGGATCGATTTCTCGTAGTCGGCAATTTCAATTCGCTTCTGTAAATGCGCAATATCGAGGTTCGCCGAATTCACGCCGCCGTCAAAAATGGGCAGGTTAATGCTCGGCCCAAATGACCAGGCCGCCGTGCCGCCCTCCAGCAGATGCCCGAGACTGCTGGAGGTCGATCCGCCGGAGGCCGTCAGGCTGATGCTGGGGAAGAACGCCGCACGCGCCGCGCCGATGTTGGCATTCGCCGCTTTCAGCTCATGCTCCGCCGCGATGATATCCGGACGACGGGTCAACAGGTCCGAAGGCAGACCGGATGGCGTCGCCGGGAAGTGCCAGTCTTTGTTCAGGCGGGCATTGGCCAGCATGTCCGATGGCAGATTGGTGCCGACCAGCAGCGCCAGCGCGTTGACGTCCTGACGCACCTGACGGGTATAAGACGCTACGTCCGCCTGAGCGGTGCGCACCGAGGTTTCCGCCTGCACCAGATCCTGGTCGCTGCTGACGCCGCCATCCACGCTACGCCTGGTCAGATTGTACGAATCCTGCTGGCTTTTCACCGTGTCCATCGCCAGCTTCAGCAGCTCGTTATCCGCACACAGCGAAAGATAGCCGGACGCCACTTCGGAGATCAGGCTGATCTGCGTGGCGCGCCGGGTGGCGGCGGTGGCCAGGTAGCTTTCCAGCGCCTGGTCACGCAGGCTGCGCAGGCGGCCAAAGAAATCCAGCTCCCAGGCGGTGACGCCCAGGCTGGTATTCAACTCATGGTAGGTCACCGGGCCGGTTGAGGCGGTGTTATACAGATTGCCCGGAAGATGCGCGGCGGTCTGCGACGCGCTGAGGTCGACCGAGGGCAGCAATGCGGCCCGGTCAATCTGCACCTGCGAACGGGCCACGTCGACATTCAGCGCGGCAACGCGCAGGTCGCGGTTATTTTCCAGCGACAGCGCAATCAGCTTGTTCATCACCGGATCGGTGAAGAAATTCTGCCAGCTGATATCCGCGCCGTTTCCGGCCTGATCCTTGCCCTGCTGGCCGTAATCTGCCGCCACCGGCAGCGCCGGGCGCTGGTACTTCGGCTCCATGGTACAGCCGCTGAGCACCAGCATCATCGCCATCGGCAGCGCGGCCAGGGTTAACGTCTTGCGTAACATTATTTCTTCACCTCAATATGCGTTTTTTTCTTACCTGAGAAGCGTTGCGCCACGACGACGTAAAACATCGGCACGAAGAAGATGGCGAGGAAGGTGGCGGTGATCATCCCGCCGACCACGGCGGTGCCGATCGAGTGCTGGCTCCCTGCGCCCGCGCCGCTGGAGATCGTCAGGGGCAGTACGCCAAGCACAAAGGCCATTGAGGTCATGATGATTGGACGGATACGCAGTTTGGCCGCTTCCATCGCCGCTTCCACCAGCCCTTTGCCCTCTTTCTCGTGCAGCTCTTTGGCAAACTCGACGATCAGAATGGCGTTTTTCGCCGCCAGCCCGACGGTGGTCAACAGCCCCACCTGGAAGAACACGTCGTTCTCCAGCCCGCGCATCAGCACCGCCAGAATGGTGCCGAGCACGCCCAGTGGCACCACCAGGATCACCGAGAACGGGATCGACCAGCTCTCGTACAGCGCCGCCAGGCACAGGAACACCACCAGGATGGAAATGGTATACAGCGCGGGCGTCTGCGAGCCGGAACTCTGCTCTTCATACGACAGGCCATGCCACTGCACCTTGAAGCCCGCCGGCAGTTTGGCAGCAATCTCTTCCACGGCTTTGGTGGCATCGCCCGAGCTGTAGCCCGCAGCCGGTGAGCCCATGATTTCTACCGCCGAGATGCCGTTAAAGCGCTCGTAACGCGGCGAACCGTATTCCCACTTGCCGCTGCCAAAGGCCGAGAACGGCACCATTTCGCCGCTGGTGTTGCGGAAGTACCACTTGTTCAAATCTTCAGGCGTCACGCGCGAACCGGCGTTGCCCTGCAGATAGACCTTCTTCACGCGGCCGTGGTAGATAAACTGGTTCACGTAGGTTGAACCCCACGCGGTGGAGAGCGTGTCGTTGATGTCTTCCAGACTCAGGCCCAGCGCCCTCGCCCGCTCGTCATCAATGATCAGATGGTATTGCGGCTCATCTTCCATGCCGTTAGGACGGGTCGCCATCAGGCGCTTGTCCTGCGCGGCCATGCCGAGGAACTGATTACGGGCGGCCATCAGCGCTTCATGGCCTTTGTTGTCGGTATCCTGCAGGAAGAAGTCAAAGCCGGTGGCGTTGCCCAGTTCCATTACCGCGGGCGGCACCAGGGCAAACACCTTGGCGTCCTGTAGCGAGCCGAAGTGCGCCATGGTGCGCTGCGCCAGCTTCTGCACGGTCTGGTCGCTGTTACGCTGCGCCCAGGGTTTCAGCAGCACAAAGGACATCGCGGTGTTTTCCCCGCGCCCGGAGAAGCTGAAACCGTTCGGTGAGAACACCGAGCTGACTTCCGGCTCGTTCTTCAGCAGCCAGGACTGAATATCATCCAGCACCTGCTGCGTCCGTTCGCTGGAGGCGTTGGCGGGCAGCGTGGTCTGCATCATCATCACGCCCTGATCTTCATCCGGCAGGAATGAGGTCGGGACGCGGGTGAACAGATAGCCGGTGGCCACCACCAGCAGCAGATAGATCACCAGGAACAGGTTACGCTTGGCGATCACATGGCCGACGCTGTTGCTGTAGTGCAGCGTGCCGCTGTCAAACTTGCGGTTAAACCAGCCCGCCAGCCCCTGGGTTTTGTGATCCGCCGATCCCGCTTTCAGGATGGTGGCGCACAGCGCCGGGGTGAAGATCAGCGCCATCAGCACCGACAGGGCCATCGCCGAGACGATGGTGATTGAGAACTGGCGGTAAATAACCCCGGTCGATCCGCTAAAGAAGGCCATCGGCAGCAGCACCGCCGACAGCACCAGCGCGATACCAAACAGCGCGCCCTGGATCTGCTCCATCGATTTCAGCGTGGCGGCTTTGGGATCCAGTCCTTCGTCGTGCATCACGCGCTCGACGTTTTCCACCACCACGATCGCATCGTCCACCAGCAGCCCGATGGCCAGCACCATGCCGAACATCGTCAGGGTGTTGATGGTGTAGCCGCAGGCCGACAGGATGCCGAAGGTGCCCAGCAGCACTACCGGCACCACCATGGTGGTGATCAGCGTGGCGCGCAGGTTTTGCAGGAACACCAGCATCACCACAAACACCAGCGCGATGGCTTCGAACAGCGTTTTTACCACTTCTTCAATCGACGAGCTGACCACCGGCGAGGTGTCGTACGGGAAGGTCACCTGCACGCCGTCCGGCAGCGAACCTTTGATGCCGTCCACGGTGGCGCGCACCGCGTTAATCGCATCCAGCACGTTGGCACCACTGGCCAGACGCAGCGCCATACCCGCAGACGGTTTGCCGTTATAGGTCGCGGAAATGCTGTAATCCTGTGGCCCCAAATCCACTTTCGCCACGTCACGCAGGCGCACCTGAGAGCCGTCCGGATTGACCTTCAGCAGGATGTTTTCGAACTCTTTCACCGACTGCAGACGGGTCTTGCCAATGATGGTGGCGCTGAATTTCGCCCCCGGAATGGTCGGCAGGCCCGCCAGCTTACCGCTGGAAATCTGCACGTTCTGCTGGGTGATGGCGGTAGAAACATCGCTTGGGATCAGCTGATACTTATACAGTTTGGCCGGGTCGACCCAGATACGCATGCCGTATTCCGAGCCCATCACCATAAAGTCACCCACGCCTTTGGTGCGCGAGATCGGATCTTCCAGCTTTGACACCAGCAGGTCGGCCAGGTCGCCGTTGCTCATCTTGCCGTTGGTCGAGATCAGGCTGACCACCAACATAAAGTTGGCCTGATACTTACGCACGTTGATCCCTTGCTGGGTCACTTCGGTCGGCAGCTGAGATTCCGCCAGCGACACCTTGTTCTGCACCTGAACCTGGGCGATATCCGGATCGGTGCCCTGATCGAAGGTGACGATGATGGTGGCGCTGCCGTCGCTGTTACTTTGCGACTCGATATAGCGCATGTTATCGATGCCGCTCAGCTGCTGTTCGATAACCTGCACCACGGTGTTCTGCGCGGTTTCGGCGCTGGCGCCAGGGTAGGTGACCTGCACCGAAATCGCCGGTGGCGCAATATTGGGATACTGGTTAATCGGCAGCTTGAGGATGGATAATCCACCGACCAGCATCACAATGATCGCCACCACCCAGGCAAAGATGGGGCGTTCAATGAAGAATTTAGACATCAGATTTCCTTACTGCGCTGAAGGATCGGTGGTGGACAGATTGGCCTGAGGCGCGGCTTTGTCCTGACTTTCACTGGCATTGACCTTCGCGCCGGAGCGGACGTTCTGTAAGCCATCGACGATCACCCGGTCGCCCGCTTTCAACCCGGACGTCACCAGCCATTTGCCGTTGATCATCTCGCCGGTGGTAATGGTTTGCTGCGCCACGGTGTTATCCGCATTGACCACAAAGACGTAAGGATTGCCCTTGGTGTCATGCATGATTGCCGGCTGCGGTGCCAGGATGCCGCTATCGGCCACGCCCTGCGGGAAGCTGGCGTGGACAAACATGCCCGGCAGCAGCACCCTTTTCGGATTCGGGAATGACGCGCGCATGGTCACGCTGCCGGTTCCCTCATCCACCGTCACTTCCGAGAACTCAAGCTTGCCCTGCGCGGCATAGGTCGAGCCGTCTTCCAGAATCAGCTTCACCGCTGCCGCATTCTCGCCAACCTGCTTCAGCCTGCCGTCGGCCAGCGCGCGACGCTGACGCAGCAGATCCTGCGAGGATTCGCTGACGTCGACATAGATCGGGTCCAGTTGCTGAATGGTGGTGAGGTAGCTGGTTTGACCGTTGGTCACCAGCGCGCCTTCCGTCGACAGCGAGCGGCCGATATGCCCGCTAATCGGCGCGCGTACCTCGGTGTAATTGAGATTCACCCGCGCCGTTTCCAGATCCGCCTGCGCTTCACGCGCGGCAGCCACCGCATCGTCATAGCTCTGGCCGCTGATGGCATGCGCCGCCGCCAGCGGTTTATAGCGCTGCGCCAGCTTGCTGGCATTGGTTAAGGTCGCCTGCGCTTTGTCATACGCCGCCTGATAGGTGGCCGGATCGATCTGATACAGCGGCTGCCCGGCTTTCACTTCCGCGCCTTCGGTATACAAACGTTTAAGGATGATACCGCTGACTTGCGGACGAACTTCGGCCGTCCGCACGGCAGTGGTCCGTCCCGGCAACTGGGTGAACAGCGTCACCGGCTCGCTTTTCATCGTGGTGACGCCAACCGGCGTCGGCGCATTGCTGGCAGCACCGGGCGAGGCATTCTGGTCGCAGGCTGCCAGCAAGAAAATCAGGCTGGCTGAGAGGAGCTTTAAGCGCATGGTGAATTCTCAAGGTGAAAGGGAAATGAAATAATAATGAGAGTGATTATTCTCACCAAAGAGGGCAATTATAGGGAGGTCACCCGGTGAGAAGTGTTAAGTTTGCGCTAAGTTATTTATCAAAACGCTACCGATAAGCTTTCCGTGCTTAATCCCCTCCTGACGGGCGCGCAAACGATTCCTTTTGTGCTCTTTTTTGGGACTGAATGCGCCCCTTTCAGCGCTACCAACAGTGAGAGGGGCTGGCACGCGCCGACGGAATGCGGTGTCGGATCGTGATGGCTTACCTTACCGTGCGAGCACGGTAATGGCTGTTTAGGGAGTGCAAAGAGTCGGTTAAGAGATGTGAGCAAGTTCGGCAAATCGCCAAGCTTTTGTGCGCTATCCGGCTGAGCATCGGGGCATGAGAGAAGGTATCAGCGTGTTGAGGCAGTTAAGGCTGTTGAGAGGGTTGAGAGGGTTAACACTGTTGAGGGAGCGTGTGGGATGCAGAGCAGAGTGCTGCTCTGCATCGCCTGAAGGATTAATCGCTGTGGGTGGAGTACAACGCGTCCGGCGCAACGTTCATATGCTTCAGGACCGGGCCAATGATGTTACCGAACACCGGCGCGGCAACCGAGCCACCGAAGTGATCGCCTGCGGTTGGGTGGTTAATCATAATCACCAGCGCCACCTGCGGATTACTGGCGGGCGCCACGCCGGCGGTGTAGTTGATATAGCCGCCGTCATATTTTCCGCTGTCGCCCATCTTCTCCGCCGTACCGGTTTTAATCGCCAGACGATAGCCCGGCACCGCCGCACGCACCCCGCTTCCGCCCGGCAGCGCATCGCTCTCCATCATATGCACCACCGAACGCACGGTTTCTTCATCGGCCACGCGGTTACCGATCACCGGCGGCGTGACTTTGGTGATCGACAGCGGGCGATAAATGCCAAAGGAACCGAGGGTGGCATATTCACGGGCAATCTGTAACGGCGTTACGCGCAGGCCATAGCCAAACGAGAAGGTGGCACGTTCGATATCCGCCCAGCGCTCACGGTGCAGCGGGAAGTAGCCAACGCTTTCACCGGTCAGCCCGAGGCCGGTCGGCTTCCCCAGTCCGAACGAGCTGAAGGTATTCACCAGCACTTCGGCAGGCATCGCCAGCGCGATGTGCGACACGCCGATATCGCTCGATTTCTGCAGGATGCCGGTCATGGTCAGGCGCGGCCAGTGGCCAACGTCGCGGATCAGGTGGCCGTTAACCCGGTATGGCGTGGTATCCAGCACCGAATCCGGGCGAACCAGTTTGCGGATCAGCCCTTCCATCACCACCAGCGGCTTCACCGTGGAACCCGGCTCGTAGCTGTCGTTAATGGCGGTATTGCGCATCTGGTTGGCGGAAACATTGACGAAGTTATTCGGGTTAAACGACGGGTAGGACGCCATGCCGAGGATTTCGCCGGTATCAATTTTGATCAGCACCGCGGCACCGGAATCGGCCTTGTTCAACAACACGCCGTCACGCAGCTTGGTGTACATGGTGTACTGATCGAATTTATCGATGCTGAGCTGCACGGTCGGTGGCTGACGCGGCGGTTCATAATTGATCATCGCCACGATATTGCCGTGCGCATCCTGGCGGTATTTTTCCACCCCGGCGGTGCCCTGTAACACCTTGTCAAAGCCCTTTTCTAACCCGGTCAGCCCGGTGTTATCCGCGCCGACAATGCCGAGCAGCGGCCCGGTGGCATCGCTCATCGGATAGAAGCGGCTGTCGTCATAAACGGTACTGATCCCGGCGAGGTGCAGCGTGGCGATATCCTTGGCGATGCCCAGCTCGATTTTGCGTCCCAGATAGAGGAAGCGGCGTTTCGGATTGGCGTTGATTTGCGCGGCAATCTGCTCAGGGCGTTGATCCAGCGCGTGGGCCAGATACTCCCACTTGTCACTGGTGAAATCCGGATGCGCTTCCAGCACGCGTTGCGGATCGGCAATGATATCGCGCGACGGCACGCTCAGCGCCAGCGCCTCACCGTTGCGGTCCAGCAGCGTCCCCCGGTTGGTGGGCAGCGTGACGGTACGCAGCGAACGCTCATCCGCCTGCTTTTCCAGCATCGGATGGTTTAACAGCTGTAAATTTCCGACCCATATCAGCAGCAAAACCAGACAGCCGAACACCCCGAGGCAGATCAGACGGAAACGAACAGGATGAAACGGTGATTTTGCCTGGTCTTTTGCCAGTATCTTCTTTAAGCGCGACATGGATCTTCTACTGATGAGGACAGGATAACTGACTGGGAGTTATACAAAAAATGCCGGGGAGATAACAGGGAAACTGTGTTTCAGATCGTGAGTGAACGGGGGCAGGATTTAGCACTTTATGCGTATTTTCAACAGGTTATCCAGCCAACCCTGTTTTACAGGCAAAAAAAACCTGCGCATCTGCGCAGGTCGGTGAAACAAAGCATAAAAACTTTTTGATGTTCACCCATCAATACCTCTGGGACTTAGACTGTAGCAATCTGGCCGCGTCACTCGCCAGCCAGCATTCGCAACAGTTCTCCGCAAACTGTAACCAGCTATGTGATTCTTAGGCACTTTTGCAATCTTTCGCCTTTTTGATCTCCACCAGGCAGCTCATGGCGTTCGGCCCCTGGGTTAATGACGAGGTGCCGATATCCAGCGTCAGCACGTTTGGGTTACCGGCGCGATCGTAGGGTTGCCAGGCTTTGCCAAACCCAGGGTCGAACCAGGCTCCGGTGGCAATCAGTACCACGCTTGGGCTGATACCATCCGACAGCCTGACACCGGCCAGCATCCGCCCGCGATCGTTGCTGACGTCAATCACATCGCCATCGGCAATGCCGCGCGCGGCAGCATCGTCCGGGTGCATCCACAAGGTTTCATGCCCGGCGGTTTTATTGGCCTGCACCGACGGCGTGGCGTCCATCTGGCTGTGCAGACGGTCGCTCGGCTGAATGGAGATCATATGCAGCGGGAAGCGCTGGCTGACCTCGGCACCCAGCCACTCTCTTGGCGGCTGCCATTCCGGATGTGGGGCAAAGTCGGGCAGCTGATAAGCGGCGATGGTTTCGCTGAACAGCTCAATTTTGCCACTGGCGGTTTTGATCGGATGGGCAAGCGGATCCTGACGGAAATCTTCCATAAACACGAACGGCTTGCCGCCCTGCGGCACTTCCACATGCCCTTCCTTCCAGAAGGTGTCGAAATCCGGCCAGTCAATGCCCTTACGCTGGTGAGCCACCGCGCACTGCTGATACAGGTGTTCGATCCACTGCGCTTCATTGCGGTTTTCGGTGAAGGTTTCACGGTAGCCGAGGCGATCCGCCAGGTCGGCGAAAATATCGAAGTCGTTACGCGCCTGGTGCTGCGGTTTGATCGCCTGATGCATCGCCAGCACGAAGCGGTCACGGGATGAGCCGCCAATATCGTTACGCTCCAGGGTGGTGGTCACCGGTAAGACGATATCGGCCATCTTCGCCGCGGGCGTCCAGACAATGTCCTGCACGATCACCGTATCCGGCCGCTGCCAGCCTTCCACCAGCCGGTTAATCTGCTGATGATGGTGGAACGGATTGCCGCCTGCCCAGTGGATCAGACGAATGTCCGGATAGGTGTGCATCTGCCCCTGGAAGTGGTACGGCTCGCCAGGGTTCAGCAGCATATCGCTGATGCGCGCCACCGGGATCGCCAAATCGGCAATCGGGTTGACGCCGGTCGACATCATCGGTGCCGGCCCTTCCACGCGCGGGTTACCGACGCTGTTCATCGAGCCATGGCCGAAGGAGAAGCCCGCGCCCGGCAGTCCCGGTTGGCCGAGCATCGACGACAGCGCAATCATCATCCAGTAAGGCTGTTCGCCACGGTGCGCGCGCTGAACGGAATAGGAACAGGTAATAAAGCTGCGTTTGCCGATCAGCTGCCTCGCCAGTTGCTCAATGCGCTGCGCCGGAATGCCGGTGATGTCGCTGGCCCACTGCGGCGTTTTTGGCGTGCCGTCGGTTTCGCCCAGCAGATAGCTGCGCAGCTGCGGATACCCCACGCAATGCGAGCTGAGGAATGCGCTGTCCACCGCGTTCAGCCGTTCAACTTCAAAGCCTAACGCCAGCATCAGCGCCACGTCGGTGTTCGGCCGGATCGGGATCCACTCGGCGTTAACAAACTCCGGGCAGTCATCACGCATCGGGCTGATATTGATTACCGTGGTGCCTTTGGCCGCCAGCTCCAGCAGCGCCGGCTTCAGGCTGTGCTGGCCGGCACCGCCCGAGGCAACCTGACTGTTTTTCAGTGCCAGCCCGCCAAAGGCAACGAAGATTTCGCAGTGTTCCACCACGTTTGGCCAGTCGGTGACCCGGCCGGTCAGCGGCATATAGGTGCCAATCACATACGGCAGGAAGAATTGTGCCGCGCCCCAGCTGTAGTTACCCAGCTGATCGATGCCGCCGCCGCCGGTAAAGTAGAAGCGGCGGATCAGCGTACGCGCGTGGTTTACGCGGCCCGCCGACGACCAGCCGTAAGAACCATTGAAAATTGCCGAGGGGCCGTAGCGATCGCGCACCCGGCGGTTCTCTTCCGCCACCAGATCCAGCGCGGTATCCCAGTCGACCTCAACAAAGTCTTCACGGCCGCGCAGCGTGCGGTCGCTTTTCTCACGCAAGGCTAACCACGAGCGGCGCACCATCGGCTTCCTGATCCGCTTATCCGAATAGACCAGTTCCGGGATGCTGTTGAGCATCGGCGACGGGTCCTGATCGGCGAAAAACGGCTCACAACGCAGCAGTTTCCCGTCTTCGACGACGGCAGTGAAGGCGCCCCAGTGGGCGAGGTGCGGCACTCTTTTAATGGTCATATGGCGATCCGGCAGGCAAACAATTTTTTTGTGGAAAGCCAGAATAGCCTTTTTTTGGAAAGCTGAATATAAACACGCCGATCTCACAGCCAGAATGGACTGAAATATCCAGCTTTGCGACACCGCTGGCATTCTGTGTGCTTGAAGTAACAGGGATTTTCCGCAACACTGAACAGCTATGTAAACGCTTACCCTGGAAGGCTCTTACCGATGGCTACGATAAAGGATGTTGCCAGGCTCGCGGGCGTTTCCGTTGCAACGGTTTCCCGCGTTATTAACAACTCACCGAAGGCGAGTGAGGCGTCACGCCTGGCCGTTACCAGCGCAATGGATGAGCTGCAATACCACCCGAACGCCAACGCACGCGCCCTGGCGCAGCAGTCTACCGAAACCATGGGGCTGGTGGTGGGCGATGTTTCTGACCCATTCTTTGGTGCGCTGGTGAAAGCCGTGGAGCAGGTGGCATACGAGACCGGCAACTTTTTACTGATTGGTAACGGTTACCATAATGAGCAAAAAGAGCGTCAGGCGATTGAACAATTGATCCGCCACCGCTGCGGCGCGCTGGTGGTCCACGCGAAAAAAATTCCCGACGCCGACCTGATCCCGCTGATGAAACAGATCCCCGGCATGGTGCTGATCAATCGCGCCCTGCCCGGCTACGAGCAGCGCTGTATTGCGCTGGACGATCGCTACGGATCCTGGCTGGCCACCCGCCATCTGATCCAGCAAGGCCATCAGAACATTGCCTACATCTGCTCGACGCACCCGATTTCCGATACCGAAGATCGCTTGCAGGGGTATTACGATGCGCTGAAGGAACATAACCTGCCGTGCAACGACCGTCTGGTGGCGCTGGGCGAGCCGGATGAAGTGGGCGGTGAACAGGCGATGACCGAGCTGCTGGGCCGCGGCAAGCAGTTTACCGCCGTCGCCTGCTATAACGATTCGATGGCCGCCGGCGCGCTGGCGGTGTTAAGTGATAATGGCGTGCGGGTGCCGGAAGAGATGTCGTTGATTGGTTTTGATGACGTGCTGGTGTCGCGCTACGTTCGTCCACGTCTGACCACGGTGCGTTACCCGATTGTCACCATGGCGCAACAGGCCGCCGCGCTGGCGCTGGCGTTAGCCAATAATCAGCCGCTGCCAGAAGTGACCAATGTGTTCAGCCCGACGCTGGTTCGCCGTCATTCGGTGGGCACGCCGGACTGATTAACCGGCAAGCGATCGCTGGTAAAGCCGGACAGACCGGTCCGGATAATCCAGCGCATCGCCGATATACTGCCAGCCAAAGCGCTCGTAATAATCCGCGCAGGCAGCATAGAGATACAGTTGCTCGTCGCCGCGCAGGCGGCTTTCCGCCATCACACGTTGCTGTAACTGCTCGCTCAATCCGCGCCCGCGATAGCTTTCGTCGACGTATAACGCGGCCAGCCACGGAGACAGATCCTGACGGCTGATCAGGTCACAGCGCCACAATCCTACGGTTCCCACCACCCGGTCGCCGTCTGTCGCTACCCAGGTGATCGGCAGATCCGCCCCGCTCAGGCTGCTGGCCAGAATGCTGGCAAAGAAGGGCCGGCTGTTTTCGCTGCCAAAGGCCTGCCATAACCAGTCGGTGACCGTGTCGATATGCTGTTTCGCCTCCGCCAGCGGCACAATTTTCAGCGTGCTCATACCAGCTTGCCCTGGAAAATCGGCACCGACTCAAACAGATAGCCGTCAAAATCTGGGGCATCCGCGTCTGACAGTTCCAGCAGGGATTTTTTCACATTTTCCAGGTGCTGCCACATCGCCTGCCACGAGCCCATCACATCACGACGACGCAGCGCGGCAAGGATGGTCTGATGATCGCCCAGCCATTTCAGGCGGTAGCTGCGGGTTTCGATATGGCTGCGCAACTGCTGCCAAAGCGGGTTGTTCTCATGATGTCGCCAGATGCTGGTAACGGTATCCAGCAGCATTTGATTTTGCGTCGCGCCCGCTAACAGCAGGTGAAACATCTTGTCGTTATCCTGGCTGGCATCGTTGACCGCAATCGCCTTCTGCTCCTGCTCAAGGATGCGCTTCAGGTTCTCTATGTCCGCTTTGGTGGCCATCCTGGCGGCAAAGGCGGCGATATTGCTTTCCAGAAGTTGCCGCGCCTGCAGCATTTCAAACGGGCCGACGTCGCTGCGGAAGAACGCTTCTTCTTCATTGCTGATTTCAGAAGGAATGCGCATTACGTACACGCCGGAGCTTTGACGGATATCCACCGTCCCTTCCAGCTCAAGCATCAACAACGCCTCGCGCACGATGGTGCGGCTGACGCCCCAGGTTTCGGCAATGTTTCGTTCCGGCGGAAGTCGTGAACCAACGGGATAATGACCGTCGAGAATTTGCTGGCGCAGATGCTGTCCGATTTCCTGATACTGCTTCTTCTCTTGACCCGCCGCGCCCTTTTCCACGTATTTACCCTTAGCTCGTTAAACATCCTGCCGACCGTGCTTTCCATAATTGCGCACTCTCCTGCTGCGGTCGGCAAGGTAATCTGCCTAGTTTACCAAAGCCAGCGCCTGATCGAGTACTTTTGCTCCATTAAGCGTGCCATAAGCCAGGGTATCAATCACCGCGATGGGAATGTGATAGCTGTCGGTCAGCTTGCGGTTCTCCTCCAGCTTGAAGCGAACCTGCGGCCCAAGCAGCACCGCCACCACATCCGGGCCGTAGTTTTGCAACTCGTCGCGCAGATTCTGCTCGGGAATGGCATAAATTTGGTATTCCAGACCGCGCGCGACCGCTTCTTTTTCCATCCGCGTCACCACCATCGAGGTGGACATGCCTGCGGCGCAGGCTAATACGATACGTTTCATGGTCATTCCTTATTTCATTTCATCATCAAGGGAAAGGGTGAGCTGTCGGCTGTCACGGCGCTGGCGATACCAGTGCGCTGATTTTTTCAGGCGGCGCTGGCGGTCGTTCTCCAGCTCGATTTCCACCAGCCCGTAGCGGTTCTTAAAGGCGTTCATGGGCGAAACGTTGTCGGTAAAGGCCCACAGCATATAGCCCTGGCAGTTAGCGCCATCTTCACGCGCCCTGAGCGTTTGGTAGAGATGCTCGGCGATAAAGGCGATGCGATAGTCATCCTGGATCTGCCCTTCCGCGTTTTTGAACTGTGCTTCATCTTCGATGCCCATCCCGCTTTCGGCGACAAACCACGGAATGTTGCCGTAATCGTTTTTGATGCGCATCGCCATGTCGTAGATGATGCCCGGCTGAATTTCCCAGCCGCGGGATTTGTTCATCCGCCGACCCGGCAGTTCAAAATGCTCGTAATAATACGCGGGATGGAACGGCGTCTCGGGATGCCAGGCGCGGGATGGCGCTTTCACCCGATGCGGGTAATAGAGATTGATGCCCACCTCATCCACCCGATATTGGGCAATCAACTGCAGCTCTTCCGCGCTGACATCCCAGCTGACCTGATGTTTCGCCAGCAGCGCCACCAGCTCCGCCGGGTACTCGCCTTTGATCGCCGGGTCGAGGAAAACGCGGTTGTAGAACAGATCGTACATCGCTGCGGCCTTCAGATCGTGCGGCGCAGACGAACGGGGATAGGTGACTTCCGGATTAAGGATGGTGCCGACCGTGCCGGGATAGCCCTTCTCGCGGTACAGCTTGACCACTTTGGCGGTGGCCAGGTTTTTGTGGTGATTCCACTGCATCCACTTCGAGGTGTTTTGTTCATACGGCCAGCGCAGCGCATCGAGATAGACGCGGGTCTGCACCACAATTGGCTCGTTAAAGGTAAACCAGCGGGTGACCTTGCCGGCATAGCGTTCAAAGACTTTTTCCGCATACAGCAGATAGAGCTCAACGACCTTTTTCGAGCCCCAGCCGCCGTACTCCTCCAGCAACACCGCGGGCAGTTCGTAATGCTCCAGGCACAGCATCAGCTCAATGCCCTGCGCCTGCATCTCGGCAATCAGCGCGTCGTAATAGCCAGCGTACTCCTCATCCACCACGCCATTTTCGTAGTCGGTAAGGAAACGCGACCAGTTAATCGAGGTGCGGTAGTGGGTCAGTCCCGCCGCCTTCATCAGCGCCACGTCTTCCTTGTAGCGGTTGATAAAGTCGGTGGCGACCGCCGGACCATAACCGTTATGCCAGACGTGCCGGTCGTTCTTGTACCAGGCATCCAGCCAGGAGTCCTGCCCGTCTTTTTTCCCGCTCCAGCCTTCGGTCTGCCACGCTGATGCGGCCGCACCCAGCATAAAATCGTCAGGAATGTTGATGGTGACCTTACTCATACCTTCTCCTCAGTTTTGCGCGAATTCAGGTTGCAAAGCCTTCGCCTCAGCGGCTTCGGCACGGCGCGCGGCAATTTTCACAAACGGCACATAGATCAGAATGGAGACCAGAATGCAGATGATTTGCGTGACCACGGCGCCCATCGATCCGGCAGTAGAAAGCCAGGCATTGATGATGGGCGGCGTGGTCCAGGGCACCATCACCACCGCTTTACCGGCAAAGCCCATCACCGTGGCGAAGTAGCCGATCGAGCCGGTGATCAGCGGCGTGATGATAAATGGGATAGCGAGGATCGGATTCAGCATGATCGGCATGCCGAAAATCACCGGCTCGTTGATATTGAACAGGCCGGGACCGAAAGAGAGCTTGGCAATTTCGCGCATCTCTTTGCGTTTGGTCGCCAGCATGACTGCGCTGAGCAGGCCAATGGTCAGGCCGGAACCGCCGATGCTCATGTAGACATCCCAGAACGGCATGGTGATGATATTTGGCGCCTCTTTGCCCTGCTCAAAGGCATTCATGTTGACCAGGATCGCCCCCAGCAACAGCGGCTCGCGGATCGGCTTCACCATCTGGTTGCCGTGAATACCAATCACCCAGAACAGCTGCGCAACAAACATCAGCAGCAGAATGCCCCACAGGCTCTGCACCACCGACTCCAGCGGCTCCTGCACCACTTTGTACACCGCATCGTAGAGATACATGCCGGTGAAGCGATGGAAGATAAAGCCGAAGGTGGCAATCGCCGAGACGGTGATGATGGCCGGGATCAGCGCCGAAAACGAGGCGGCGACGTTAGGCGGTACGGTGTCCGGCATTTTGATTTTCAGCCGTTCAACGTTCTCCAGGCGGCAGTAAATTTCCACCGAGAGGATGGCGATAAACATGCCGAGGAACAGGCTTTTGGTGTCGGAGAACTGTTTCGCCAGCACATCGGTGACCAGATGCATCTGCCCGTCGACCAGCATGGTGAGCGTGGTTGGCGTCACGGCGATAAAACAGATGATCGCCAGCAGGCCGGGAAACAGCGTTTTTATGCCGTTGATTTTGCCCAGCTCAATACCGATCAGGAACACCGCGCCGATATTGAGAAAGCTCAGGGTGGCGTAGTTGATGCTGGTGGTGATCGGCTTCAGCTCGGCGAGAAAGCCCAGTGCCTGAATGCTGGCGAGGCCGTTTTTCCCGTCCAGCACCATATTGGAGATCAGCACCGAGAACGCGCCGACGATGATGACCGGCATCAGGGTAATGAACGAAGACTTGATCGCCATGATGTAGCGATAACTGTTGAATTTGGTGGCGAAGCTGCCTAAAGAGTCGATGAGTCGATCCTGTAGAGACATGCGTAATACCCTCAGAAGTAAGTGGTGAAGCGTCCCGATATTTTTTCGCCCTGCGGAAGTCCGTTCTTGTGGCATACCAAAAATAGCGAAACCGAACTTATTTTCTGTGACAAAACCCGCAGAAGTGCATATTGGCATTCCGATAGGATGTATTTTCACTATTTGGCATACCAATAACGGAGGCAGGAATGGATTTTGAGCAAACCATGATGGAGCTGTTGATCAGTGCAGGCGAGGCGCGGTCTCACGCGATGAGTGCGATTCAGTTCGCCCGCAAGAAGCAGTGGCAGCAGGCGGATGAGGCGCTAGCCGCGTCGCTGGAGGCATCGAAAGGCGCGCACCATATTCAGACCCAGCTGATTGGCGCTGATGAAGGCTGCGGGAAAGTGCCGGTGACGCTGATTCTGGTCCATGCGCAGGACCATCTGATGAATGCGATGCTGTGCCGCGATCTGGCGGAGGAAATTGTGTTGCTGCGGAAGGAGTTACTGGGTGGCGAGCATCTGACCGGGGCCTGAACCCGGCCTGCGGTTAGCCGCCTGAAACTCAGGCGGCCGGTTCACAACGTCAGGGATACCGCTTACAGCTCCAGCGCCAGCAGTTGCTGGATGGTTTGCGGGCGGCGGATCTCGCGCGGCTGGCCCGCTTCAAACAGCACTTCCGGCAGCAGCGGTCGGCTGTTGTAGTTAGAGGACATCGACGCGCCGTAAGCGCCGGTATCGTGGAAGACCAGGTAATCACCCGGTTTAACCTGCGGCAGCGCGCGGGTTTCCACCTTGCCGCCTTCCAGCTGAGTAAACACATCGCCTGATTCGCACAACGGCCCGGCGACCACGCTGTCGACGGTGTTCTGCTCATCCAGCGGGCGGTCATCGCCGGCGATGGCAGAAATATGGTGGTAGCTGCCGTACATCGCTGGACGCATCAGATCGTTAAAGCCGGCATCCACCAGCACAAAGTGACGGCTGCCCATCGCCTTCACCGCACGCACTTTGGAGACCAGCACGCCAGATTCCGCCACCAGGAAGCGACCCGGTTCAATTTCCAGCTTCACCGGGTGGCCGAGATGTTGTGCCACGCGCTGACGGGCCGCATCCCACAGACCGAAATAGTGTTCGGTATTGATCGCCTCTTCACCAAAGCGATAGGGGATCGACAAGCCGCCGCCCGCCGAGATGGCTTCCAGATCGTGACCTAAACCAATCACCTGATTAACCATCGCATCACACACCTGCTCCAGGTGGGCATAATCGACGCCGGAGCCGATATGCATATGAATGCCGACCAGCTTCAGCTGGTGTTGCTTGATGGCTTCCAGCGCCAGCACCAAATCGGTATACCAGATGCCGTGCTTGCTGTTTTCGCCGCCGGTATTGGTTTTCTGGCTGTGGCCGTGACCAAAACCGGGATTGACGCGCAGCCACACCGGGTGCCCTTCAGACACTTCGCCCAGCTGGTGCAGCATATCAACGGAACCGGCGTTGACCGGGATTTTCAGCTCGGCAAGTCGTGCCAGCGTCTGCTCATCCAGCACGTCGGCGGTGAAGACTATCTCGTCGCCGCCCGGTGTGAAGCCGGCCACCAGCGCACGCTCAATTTCGCCCAGCGACACCGAATCCACCTTCACCCCTGCGGCGCGCATCAGACGCAGAATATGGATGTTGGAACAGGCTTTTTGCGCAAATCGCACCACATCAAACTGCTGCAGCTGCGAGATACGTTCGGCAATGACGCTGGCGTCATAGGCCCAGACCGGTCCACCGTACTGGCGCACCAGCGGCAGCAGGTTATCGCGGGTTAAAGCGGTTTCGGTGTTGGTAAGTAAGCGTGGCATCGGAACTCTCCTGAAGATAATGGGGCTATTACGCCACAGCCTGAACAGGATGAAAAATATCTGTTTTAACGGAGTCTATTCATCCATGATATGGCTTCAATCGTCTCCCGGATAAAAGTATGGCTGGCATTACGCTGCGACATATCGAAATTTTTCACGCCGTGGTCACCGCAGGCAACCTGACGGAAGCCGCTGCGTTACTGCATACCTCGCAGCCCACCGTCAGCCGCGAACTGGCGCGTTTCGAAAAGCTGGTCGGCCTGAAGCTGTTCGACCGCGTGCGCGGCCGTCTGCAGCCCACGGTGCAGGGCCTGCGGCTGTTTGAAGAGGTGCAGCGTTCCTGGTATGGCCTGGACCGCATCGTCAGCGCCGCTGAAGGTCTGCGCCAGTTTCGTCAGGGTGAACTGTCGATTGCCTGCCTGCCGGTGTTTTCGCAGTCGCTGCTACCGCTATTTTGTCGGCCCTTTTTGCAACGCTACCCGGACGTCAGCCTGAACATTATTCCGCAGGAATCCCCACTGCTTGAGGAGTGGCTCTCCGCGCAGCGCTACGATTTGGGACTGACGGAAACCCGCCTGACGCCGGCCGGAACCGAGCGCACCGAGCTGTTTACCGGTAATGAGGTGTGCGTGCTGCCGGACAGTCATCCGCTGGCGGCGAAAGCCTGCTTAACGCCGGAGGATTTTGCCGGTGAGGATTACATCAGCCTGTCGCGAACCGACAGCTATCGCCAGCTGCTGGACAATCTGTTTCATGAGCAGGGGGTGCAAAGGAGGATGGTGCTGGAGACGCACAGTGCGGCGTCGGTGTGTTCGATGGTCAGAGCCGGCGTCGGCGTGTCGATCGTCAACCCGCTGACCGCGCTGGACTATGCCGGAAGCGGCGTGGTGATCAGGCGCTTCAGTATTGATGTAGCCTTTACCGTCAGCCTGGTCAGGCCACGCCACCGCCCTTCTTCGGCGCTGGTTGAGGCTTTCTGCGCCCATTTACTGCAGCACATCAGCCTGGTTAACCAGCGCCTTGCGGTGTTATTGCATTAAGCGTTGACGGTCTGCGCCTGTCCACGCGACGGACGGAAGGTAATCAGACAGAGGATCAGGCCGCCGACCGCCAGCACGGCGGCCGCAACCGGCACCGCCGTCAGGCCATAACCGCTGCCAATCACCGCGCCACCGGCCCAGGCACCAAAGGCGTTCCCGACGTTAAAAGCGGAGATATTCAGCGTCGACACCAGGTTCGGCGCCTCTTTACCGTGACGTACCACGTTGATCTGCAAACCCGGTACGGTGGCAAAGGTGGCCATCGCCCACAGGAACAACGTCAGTTCGGCCAGCCACAGCGCATGGCTGGTCCAGCTGAAGATCAGTGAAAACACCGCGATCAGCGAGAAGCTCAGGATCAGGCTTAAGGACAGCTTGCGGTCCGCCAGCTTGCCGCCCAGAATATTGCCCACCGTTAACCCACCACCAATCAGGAACAGCGTCCAGCTGACGCCTTTGTCGCTGATGCCGGTCACCTGCAACAGCAGCGGCGCAATATAGCTGAACAGCGCAAACATCGCGGCGGCAAAGAACACCGTCATCAGCAGCGACAGCCACAGCTTGCCGTTCGCCAGCGCGCCAATTTCGCTGGCAAGGTGCACCGGCTTTTCATCGCGATTGGTGGGCAGGCTGACAATCAGGCCAATAAACGCCAGCACGCCAATCACCGATACGCCCCAGAAGGTGGCGCGCCAGCCGTACAGCTGACCAAACCAGGTGCCCAGCGGCACGCCGAGCACGTTCGCCAGCGTCAGGCCGGTAAACATCAGCGCAACCGCCGACGCCTGCTTGCCCGGCGCAACCAGACTGGCCGCAACCACCGCACCGATGCCAAAGAACGCACCGTGACAGAGGGCGGTAACTACGCGCGCCATCATCAGCAGGTTGTAGCTATAGGCCAGCGCACAGAGCCCGTTGCCAATAATGAAAATGACCATCAGCAGCATCAGCGTGCGTTTGCGCGGCAGCTTCGCCGTCAACAGCGCCATAATCGGTGCGCCAATGGCCACACCCAGCGCATAACCGCTGATCAGCCAGCCGGCGGAAGGAATGGAGACGCCGAGGTCTCCCGCCACTTCCGGCAGCAAGCCCATAATGACAAATTCCGTGGTGCCGATAGCAAACGCACTCAGCGCCAGCGCCAGTAAGGAAACAGGCATGTCACACTCTCCAAATAAATAACGGTCAGGCCAGAAGCCCGAGGGGGCGTTCCCGGTTGCAGGGATTAAAAAGTTTGATTCAGATCACATTAGCAATTAAAGCACAGCTTGCCGGCGGCTTATAGATCGGGTCTGTCAAAGGTCTGTTGCTGATATCGCAATAATCGGCAAACTTTTCAGCAGTAAGTGTTATCCCGCTGAATTAACGGGTTAATAAAACAGCGAAATTGCCATTTTTACGAAATCTTTATGGTCTATAATTTGCTTCATTCGGCTGTTACATAATACTTTCTGAACAATAGCTTCTAAGATTGATCTGACTTTTCCCGCTTCGGACGACGACAGATTGCCATCTGAGCCAGAAGCCGTAGGCTTTGAGCCTTGTTCAAATGATTAAAGTTTTGCGATGAAGAGCCGATACCTCGAATGGATTCACGGGCGTTTCCTGAGCTGTGCTTGATCGATTCATTACCGAGGAAGAAAGATGCGACGCGCTGTTTGCCTGCTTGCCCTGTTAGCCAGTGGCTGTTCGGTAGGAAAATATGAGTACAGCAAAGAAGCCGAAAAGCGGGTGGATATGACCGTCACCGGCATTCCGACCGTGCTCGGCGTCGGCACGCTGGGCACCACCATTCCGCTGACCGCGGACTACAGCCTGACCGCTGCACACGTCGCCAAGTTCTCCCTGTATCGCGTCAAATCCTACCATCCTGAATGCGACCTTGCGGTGGTTTACCACAAGAATGGCAACGTCCCGCCGCCGCATTTCCGCAATGGCCACATTGGCGACAAAATCAATCTGTATGGCTACAGCTTTATCTCGGCGATGCCGGTGGCCTCAACCGGCACCAACCTGGTCAATACCGGGCTGAAGAACGACTGGAACAAGGTCAGCTGCGTAGTGGTGGCATCCGATGCGGGCGTGGTGAAAGGCATGTCCGGCGGCGCGGTGTATAACGCCTCGGACGATTCCATCGGCGGCGTGATTGTCGGCTATTCCAGCCGCATCAACGACCTGAAGTCGGGCAAAGAGCTGTATAAAAACGTTTCCCTGTACGTGCCTTATGCCCGCTTTAAAGACTGGCTGAACGACGCGATCAAATCGTAGCGCTGCACCCTTCGGACAGCATAAAATCAACTGCCGCAGCCGCATGGATCGCGGTGGTATCGAACACCGGGATCGGGCAATCTTCCGCCTTCAGCAGTAAACCAATTTCGGTACAGCCAAAGATAATCCCCTCCGCGCCCTGCGCCACCAACCCGGCAATCACCTGCTGATAGTAGGCTTTCGACGCCGGGCTAAACTCGCCCAGACAGAGCTGTTCAAAGATGATGCGGTTTACTTCCTGCCGCGCGGCGGCATCGGGCACCAGGGTTTTAATGCCAAACTCGCTGGCCAGCGGCCCGCGATAGAAATCCTGCTCCATGATGTAGCGCGTGCCCAGCAGCGCCACGCGGGACAGGTTTTGCTGCTGAATGGCCTGCGCCGTGCCCTCGGCAATATGCAGAAAAGGCAAACCGCTTTGCTCGACGATCGGCGCGGCGACTTTGTGCATGGTGTTAGTACAGAGCACGATGCCTTCCGCGCCGGCTTTTTTCAGCGCCAGCGCCGCATCGGCCAGCATCTGTCCGGCCCGATCCCAGTCGCCGCTGGCCTGACAGGCTTCAATCTCATGAAAGTCCACGCTGTACAGCACCAGCTTCGCCGAGTGCAGGCCACCCAGCCGCTGTTTGATCCCTTCATTGATCAGGCGGTAATACGGCACGGTGGATTCCCAACTCATGCCGCCAATCAGTCCCAAGGTTTTCATCGTCGCGTCCTGGTGAAGGGCTAAAAATCAGTCCCTCACTATTCCGCATTCTTCGCTGCGGATCAATTTATCAGGCAGGAACCCACGGACCTTTTACTTCGCGATCAGAAAAACCTGCCGCCAGAATGCGCACCGTCGCGTCGCGCGGGGTGTTATCGCCCTGCCCCTGAATGCTGACGATATCTTGCGGGCAGGCGGAGAAGGCCACAAAGCAATCCATCTCGGCACGCAGCACGATGTAATCGCCAGGCCGGGTGACCACCGGTAGCGTTTTCAGGGTGAGGCCATCCGGCTGCACCTGAATATTCATAAAGATATTAAAGGAGGCCAGGTTGCCATGCGGCAGCGTCACACCCAGCTCGGCCATCCCTTCGTGCAGATTGTCATGGCAGTTGCGGTGCGGCTCGGTACAGCCCAACAGCTCATAGCGACGGGCATCGCAGGCGGCCATAAAGGTATCGTGGACGCCAGGCGAGGTGTCGGCAACCACGGTCAAAATGGGATGGCGCTGGTTAGTGATAAAGCTGTCGCCGGTCTTCGGGTTCAGGCGCTGGTTCCAGACGCGGGTCGCCTCCATACACATGTATTCGCTGACGTCATCGGCGTTATAGGCCCAGCAGTCGACAACCTGGGTGCCGTGGGTATTGATAACCTGCACCGCTTCGCCTTTTTTCAGGCGCAACGCTTTGCCATGACGCGCCGGGACAAGGTGTTCTTCGCGGCAGAGTGAGTCTTGTTGCATCGGATGCTCCTGGTTAGCCCGGCGAACGGGCGAGATAACGGGTCATCCGCCTCTCGGCCCGGCGGGCAAGATGATCGATAACGCTGCAAAGCAGCCAGTAAATCAGCGCCACCGCCAGATAGATCTCCAGCGGCGCGTAGGTTTCGGAAATCGCCTGTTTGGCGGCATACATAAATTCAGGCACCGACACCACCGACAGCAGCGCGGAGTCTTTAATCAGCCCGATCAGCAGCCCAACCAGCGGCGACAGCATCTGCGGCAAGGTTTGCGGCAGGATCACATCGCTGAAGGTGCGAAAGCGTCCCAAGCCGAGAACGCGGGATGCCTCCCACTGACCGCGCGGCAATGCCTCAAGCCCGGCACGCAGGACCTGTGCAATATAGGGCGCATAATAGAGCGTCAGAGCCACCACGCCCACCACCGGTGAGGAGAGGGTGATGTCGTATTCCGGCAGCACAAAATAGAGCAGATAAATCACCACCAGCAGCGGCAACCCCAGCGTAACCGAGCTGTAGAAACGCAGCAGCGGTTGCCAGAACGGCGCAGCCCGCATCAGTAACAGTGCCAGGGTTGAGCCGGCAATCAGTGAGGCGATCGCCGCCGCCACGCACAGTTGCAGCGTCACCAGCATGCCCTGCCCCAGCGAAGGTGCAGCGGTAATAATTGCCTGCCAGTCCATTACGCTCTCCCCCGTTGTTCCAGCCAGCGTGCCGCCCGGATAAGCGGCAGCGCAATCAGTAGGTAACCCAGCGAAACCAGCAGCATCACCTGCGTAGCCTCATAGCTGCGGGCAATGACAATCTGCCCGGCATAAGTCAGCTCGGTCAGGGCGACTACCGATGCCAGCGGCGTAGTTTTTAGCAGGATGGTGAATTCATTGACTAACATTGGCAGGCTGGCGCGCATCACCTGTGGATTGATGATGTACCACCAGGTCAGCCAGCGGCTTAATCCCAACGTTCTTGCCGCCTCCAGCTGGCCGCGAGAAACCAGACGCCGGTTTACCCGCAGGATTTCGGCGACATAGGCGCCGCTGTTCATGCCAATCGCCACCACGGCGGCCAGCAGAGGCTGGCCGCCCAGACCTAACAACGGCAAGCTAAAGAACACCACAAAGAGCTGGACGATGGCGGGCGTGCCGCGCATCAGGCTGACATACAGTCGCCCAATCAGACGCGGCGGCCAGCTGCGGCAAAGTTGCAGGTAGCAGCCGATTTGGCCGAGTACCAGACTCACTAACGCCGCCAACGCAGTCAGTTCAAGCGTGACCAGTAAACCCCGGCCCAGCTCAGGCAGTCCTGCGGTGACGTCTGCATCCAGCCCCAACATCGCGTTATCCGCCCGTAAAGTCGTGAAGATTTTCCGCTACCGACAGCAGCAGCGGCGCAGGCTTATCGTTACCTTCAATGCCGGTACAGCAGGCCGAGGCGATAAACAGCGTATCCTGCACCACGCGGCAGGTAATGCTGTCGCCGGCTTTGGTCAGGTTCGGCTGTGGCCGAATGTCACCATTGCGCGCCAGCTCAACATGCATAAACAGGTTGATCGGATCCGGCAGCTTCGGCACCGCCATCTGCAAACGAACCAGTTCCGCTTGTACCGCGTCATAGCAGCCCTGCTGCCCCTGATAGCCCTGCGCGCTCAGCCATGCCGTGGTCGAGGCGGGCAGCAGCAAATCGTGGCGGCGAACGCTGTCTTTCCCCAGCACCATCACCGGACGGCGGCGGTTGTTGACCATGCGCATCCCCGAGCCCAGCAGATAGCTGTTGCTGAACACGCGGGTGTGGTGGACCGACAGCCAGACAGCCGGTTCAGCCAGGCTGAAACCATACAGGGACGCGACGGCACCGGCGTCTGCCGCAGCGATCCGCAGCAGCTGGCCGCGCAGCACTTTGATGCTGCCGACGGTTCCCGCCGCTACCCGGACGGGTTCTGCCAGGGTACGGGGTGTGTCAGAGGCAAAGCCTTCTTTCATTAACAGCATTTCAGGCCTCGCTTAGGGTGTAACTGTCAGAAACGGTGATATCAATCGGGGTGACCTGCAGGCCGTTACCCGGAATAATGTCCTGCGGGCAGGAAGAGACGGCGCAAATGAGGTCGCACAGGGCTTGGAACACAATGCTGTCGCCGGCGCGGCTGTTAGGGTCGGTCACTTCCATCCGGCCATCGGCGGTCACCGGGCCATTCTGGAACAGGTTAAACGGCTCCGGCAGGCTGTAGTAAGTGACGCCAAATGGCTTCATGCCTTCCAGCAGGTTATCAACACAATTGCGGTGCCCTTCGACGCCGAAATCGATACTAAAACGCGTCCGATCGCAGGCGGGTACGTTGGCATCGTGGATGCCAATGCTGTCCGAGACAATCTTCAGCATCGGCCGGTTTTCACTGGACCACAGCGCATCGCCCGGCTTAAAGAACAACGAGCGCAAGTGCTGACGGGTGTGAACCGGCGACAGCTTTTCTTCAATATTCTCCGCACTGACGGCGACAAAGTCGGCCGCCTGCTGGCCGAGGGTGTCAATAACGGTAATAAACTGGCCTTTACGCACGGTGAACGTCTGGCCGTGTCCGGCGGTAACATGGACGTGTTGCTGACACATAGTCTTATTCCTGCGGGATAAAGTTATCGGCAGGCACGACGATCGTGGTACCCAGGTATTGCTGTTGCAGTTTGGCCAGCTCGCCCGATTTCTGCATCGCCAGAATATGCTCACTGATGGCTTTGTTCAGCGCGACGTCATCTTTACGGGTGGCCCAGGCCATCCACTGCGACGGCCCCACTTCGCCCACCTGGCTCAGCTTAGCGGGGTATTTTTTGGCAACCGGGGCCAGCACCGCAATATCATCGATAACGAAATCGGCACGTTTGGTCATCAGGGCGCTGACCGTCTGATCCAGCGTATCCACGCTGATAATCTCAATCGGCTTCAGGCCTTTGCTTTTCAGCGTTTCGTTGAAGGTTTTCAGCAGCTGCTCGGGCACGCTGGTGCTTTTCGCCGCGCCGCGCAGGCCGGTCAGCGATTCAATGCTCAGCGGCTTAGCGCTGAATTTTCCGGCTTCATCTTTGCGGATCAGAATGCCGTTAACGGTTTTGCTGTAGGGAACGGTGAACAGCACTTTTTTTGCCCGCTCGGCATTGACGTTCAGTGAGGAGCCTTCGGCATTGAACGAGCCGGAAATCAGGCCAGGGATGATGCCGTTGAACGCGGTCTTCTGAAAATCGAGTTTCACGCCGAGATCTTTCGCCACCGACTGCATGATGGAGACGCTGTAGCCGATGATTTCGCCTTTATCGTTGGTGTACTCATACGGCGGGAAAGTGGGGTCAATACCGACGGTCATTTTGCCGCTGGCTTTGATGTCCGCCAGGGTATCTGCCTGAGCGAGGCCGCTGGCGCCTAAGGTCAGCATTGCAGCGAGGAGAAGCGTTATTTTTTTCATTGGTGTTTCCCATGGTGTTGGTGAAGTGCCTGTCAGAGCTAATTCACCTTTCGTGCCAGTTTTGCGCTGGCCCGTTTTCACGGGAGAGGAGGAAATTCCTTTTTCCTTTAAAATCACTGAGAAACAATTGTTTCTTTAGTGGGTAATATTTTTTCTCGGGTTTCTTTGGCCCTGTTTTCGCCATTTTTGACGGTGAGTGAGAAGAACGTTGACGGTGCAATAGCGCGCGGCGATTGCACTAAAAATGTGCAGCTATTCCAGTTCGTCGAGCCACTGGTGGATGTTTTCGATCAACGCCAGCCGATCGCTACTGGCTTTGCCTTTCTCACGGGCCACCAGCGAGCAGAGAAGATTGCAAATGCCTGACAGAGAGGCGGTGCTGTCAAAGATCAGGCTGCCTTCCGTGTGGCAACGGATGATCCAGCTGGCCTGCTTCGCCGGTTTACCGGACAGCACATCCGAGAGATAAAGCATCGGCACTTTCAGCTCATTTAAGGCGTTCATCGCGCTATTCAGAGCCGGCATACGACGTCGCAGTCCGACGCAAATCGCCACATCTTCCGGGCCTAATGCGGCCAGAGATTCCGCCAGTGAATCCCCTGCCTTTGGCAGCAGCTGTACGTCGCGATGGACATGAACCAGCTCGCGGTAGATCAGCGAGGCGATGGTCTGGCTGTGCCGCCAGCCAAGCACCACCACGCGGCGCGCCTGAGCAATCGCGCTGACCACATCGGCCAGCTGTTGGGCATCCAGCGAACGGTAGGTATTGACCAGGTTGGCAATTTCGCGCTCCAGATGGCTCTGGATCAGCGAATCCAGGCCCGAGGTTGCCTGAAACTGTTGCAGATAAAGGGGCGATCCGCCGCTTTGCAGCTCGCGCACCTGACGACGGGCGGCATCAAAGCTTTCGTAGCCCAGATGTCGGAAAAAACGGGTGGTGGTAGCTTTAGAGACGCCAGCGCTTTGCGCCAGTTCCGTTGCCGTGTTCATGGCCAGCTGACCGGGTGCCGCAAGGATCACATCCGCTAAACGCTGCTCATGGGCCGAGAGTTGATCCCAGCACTGTCTGATGCGGCTCTCAAGCGAGGCCTGTTTCGCGCTCATCTGTCTTCCTGATGAAAAAAACCATCCTGCAAAGCGCGTGCCCGCTTTTCGCAGGGATCTAAAAAAGGGGCGAATTGCTTCGCCCCTTTTGCTGTTTTTACAACGACATTACTTGCCCGATGGACGCATTGCCGGGAACAGGATCACGTCACGGATGGTATGGCTGTTAGTAAACAGCATCACCATACGGTCAATCCCGATGCCCAGACCGGCCGTCGGTGGCAGGCCGTGCTCCAGTGCGGTCACGTAGTCTTCGTCATAGAACATGGCTTCGTCATCGCCCGCATCCTTGGCATTCACCTGCTGCAGGAAACGCTCAGCCTGATCCTGTGCATCGTTCAGCTCGGAGAAGCCGTTACCGATTTCACGGCCGCCGATAAAGAATTCGAAGCGGTCAGTGATTTCTGGATTCTCGTCGTTACGACGCGCCAGTGGTGAGACTTCAGCCGGGTATTCGGTAATGAAGGTCGGCTGAATCAGATGGCTTTCTGCGGTCTCTTCGAAGATCTCGGTGACCAGACGGCCCAGGCCCCAGCTCTTCTCGATTTTGATGCCCAGTGACTGCGCGATGGCGGCCGCTTTATCAAAATCGTCGAGGTCGGCGAGGTTGGTTTCCGGACGGTATTTCAGGATCGCTTCTTTCATCGTCAGCTTGTCGAACGGCTTACCGAAGTCGAATTCCTGCTCGCCGTAAGGCACCACGGTGTTGCCGAGAATGTCCTGAGCCAGGGTACGGAACAGGCTTTCGGTCAGTTCGATCAGATCTTTGTAATCCGCATAGGCCATATAGAGTTCCATCATGGTGAACTCTGGGTTATGACGTGGCGAAATACCTTCGTTACGGAAGTTACGGTTGATCTCAAACACGCGATCGAAGCCGCCAACCACCAGACGCTTCAGATACAGTTCCGGCGCAATACGCAGGTACATATCAATATCCAGCGCATTATGATGGGTGGTAAACGGACGGGCAGACGCGCCGCCAGGGATCACCTGCATCATTGGGGTTTCCACTTCCATAAACTCGCGGCCAACCATAAAGCTGCGGATACCCGCCATGATTTGCGAACGGATTTTGAAGGTTTTACGCGACTCTTCGTTGGCGATCAGATCCAGATAACGCTGACGATAGCGGGTTTCCTGATCGGCCAGGCCGTGGAACTTGTCCGGCAGCGGGCGCAGGGCTTTGGTCAGCAGACGCAGTTCGCTACAGTGGATCGACAGCTCGCCGGTTTTGGTTTTGAACAGCTTTCCGCGCGCGCCGACGATGTCGCCAAGGTCCCACTTCTTAAACTGCTCGTTGTAGATGCTTTCCGCCAGATCGTCACGGGAAACGTACAGCTGGATGCGGCCGCCGACGTCCTGCAAGGTGACGAAAGAGGCTTTACCCATGATGCGGCGGGTCATCATACGCCCAGCCACGCTCACTTCGACGCCCAGCGCTTCCAGCTCTTCGTTCTCGCGTCCGTCATATTCAGCATGCAGCTGTTCGGAGATGTGGTCACGGCGGAAATCGTTCGGGAATGCCACGCCGTTTTCACGCAGCGCGCTGAGTTTTTCGCGACGTGCTTTCAGTTCGTTATTCAGCTCAAGTGCGACGTCAGCGCCCTGCGGTTGTTGTTCAGACATGTCAGTTCCTTATAGCCCTGCTTTCAAGCTTGCTTCAATAAAACGGTCCAGATCGCCATCCAGCACCGCCTGAGTATTACGGGTCTCTACGCCGGTGCGCAGATCCTTGATACGTGAATCATCGAGCACGTATGAACGGATCTGGCTTCCCCAGCCGATGTCAGACTTGTTGTCTTCTAACGACTGTTTCTCAGCATTTTTCTTCTGCATTTCCAGCTCGTACAGCTTCGCCTTCATCTGCTTCATCGCCTGGTCTTTGTTCTTGTGCTGAGAACGGTCATTCTGACACTGGGTTACGGTGTTGGTCGGCAGGTGAGTAATACGTACCGCCGACTCGGTCCGGTTAACGTGCTGACCACCCGCGCCTGAGGCACGGTAGACGTCAATACGCAGGTCGGCCGGATTGATTTCGATATCAATATCGTCATCCACTTCCGGATAAACGAACGCCGAGCTGAAAGAGGTGTGGCGGCGGCCGCCGGAGTCAAATGGACTCTTACGCACCAGGCGGTGAACGCCGGTTTCGGTACGCAGCCAGCCGAAAGCATAATCGCCGATAATCCGCAGCGTCGCGGATTTGGTTCCGGCAACCTCGCCTTCGGACTCTTCAATGATTTCGGTCTTGAAGCCTTTGGCTTCTGCCCAGCGCAGGTACATACGGACCAGCATGCCGGCCCAGTCCTGAGCTTCGGTGCCGCCAGAACCGGCCTGAATATCAATGTAGCAGTCAGCGCTGTCGTACTCGCCGGAGAACATGCGGCGGAATTCTAACTCGCCGAGCTTTTTCTCAAGCACGTCGAGTTCAGCAATGGTTTCGTTGAAGGTTTCTTCATCGTCGGCTTCGACCGCCAGTTCCAGCAGGCCCCTGACGTCTTCGAGTCCCTGCTCCATCTGATCCAGCGTATCGACGATGGCTTCGAGCGAGGAACGCTCTTTACCCAGCGCCTGGGCGCGATCGGGTTCGTTCCAGACGTCAGGCTGTTCCAGCTCGGCGTTAACTTCTTCTAAACGTTCTTTCTTGGCATCGTAGTCAAAGATACCCCCTGAGAACGCCACTGCGCTCAGAGAGATCCTGAATTCGGTTCTTTACCGGATTAATTTCAAACATGATTTTAGAATCTTTTAAGGACATGAATGTAACTGAGCAGTTTAACCGAATTTGCCTGCGGATTGTAGCGCTGAAGAGGCGGCAATTTCGGCCAGCGGGAGGAAATTTGCCGCTGGCCGGGGTCGGTGTTTACAGCGGCCAGAGATGATCGATGATCAGCTGCACGCTGCGGTTGCCGCGAAACTCGTTGATGTCCAGTTTGTAGGCCAGCTCAACTTGCCTGACGCTCGGGTCCGGCCACTGGGTGGTGTCGATGTTAAAGGCGATACCATCCAGCAACGGGCCGCCGCCCAGCGGTTCGATCATCACCTTAAGGTGACGCTCGCCAACCAGGCGCTGCTGGATCAGCGTAAATTTGCCGTCGAACTGCGGTTCCGGGAACGCCTGTCCCCACGGACCCGCTTCACGCAGCAGTTCCGCGGTGGTAAGCGTCAGCTCCTGCGCCATCAGTTCACCATCGGACCAGACCACGCCCTGCAGCGCTTCTGCATCCAGCCATTCACCCACCAGATCGCCAAAGTGCTGACGGAACCGATCAAAATTCGTCTCTTCCAGCGACAGTCCGGCCGCCATTGCATGGCCACCAAACTTGATGATCAAACCGGGGTGCAGGGTATCCAGCCGCTCCAGCGCATCGCGCATATGCAGCCCGGCGATGGAACGACCGGAACCTTTTAGCGTGCCGTCGCCGGAAGGGGCAAAGGCAATCACCGGACGGTGGAAACGCTCTTTCAGCCGCGAGGCCAGAATGCCGACCACGCCCTGATGCCATTCCGGGTGATACATGGCGATGCCCAGCGGCAGCGCTTCGTCTTTGCTTTCCAGCGCATCGCACAGGGCCAGCGCTTCGGTCTGCATTCCCTGCTCAATCTCTTTGCGGGTCTGGTTTAACGCATCCAGCTCGCTGGCCAGCATCCGCGCCTGAGCAATGTCTTCACTCAGCAGCAGCGCCACGCCGACCGACATATCATCCAGCCTGCCGGCGGCATTCAGCCGTGGCCCCAGCGCAAACCCTAAATCACTGGCGGCGAGCTGACGGGGATCGCGGTTAGCAATCTCCAGCAGCGCCTTAATGCCGGCACGGCATTTACCGGCGCGGATACGGCTTAAGCCCTGCCAGACCAGAATGCGGTTGTTGGCATCCAGCGGCACCACGTCGGCCACCGTGCCCAGCGCGACCAAATCCAGCAGTTCGGCCAGGTTTGGCAGCACTTCAGCGCCGCTGTCGCGCAGACGCGCACGCAACGCCAGCATCAGGTAAAAGGCCACGCCAACGCCCGCCAGCGAGCGGGAAGGAAACGCGCAGTCTTCAAGATTCGGGTTAACGATCGCTTCCGCCGCCGGCAGCGTTTCGCCAGGCAGGTGGTGATCGGTGATCACCACCGAAATCCCTTTCTCATGCGCCAGATCCACGCCAGCATGGGAAGAGATGCCGTTATCCACGGTGACGATTAACTGCGCGCCCCGCGCTGCCGCCTGCTCAACCACTTCCGGGCTCAGGCCGTAACCATCGTCAAAACGGTTAGGCACCAGGTATTTGATGTTGCGGCCGCCCATGCTGCGCAGCGCCAGCACCGTCAACGCGGTGCTGGTGGCGCCATCGGCATCAAAATCACCGACAATCATGATGCACAGGTTATCGGCGAGGGCTTTTTGCAGGATTTCAGCGGCGCGCTCAATGCCGGACAGGGAATGGAACGGGTGCAGATTTTTTGCCCCGCGCTCCAGTTCAGTGGCTTGCAGAACCCCCCGATGCAGATACAGACGGCGAAGCAGAGGATGGAGTTCGTCAGGGAGCTCGGCTCCTTCCACCGCCTGGCGGCGGCGGAGTTCGGTTGGGCTAGTCAAAACGATTAGCCACCCGCTTTCTGGCTATCAAGCAGCTGTTTCATTTCCTGCGGCCCCTGATAACCTGGGATCATCATGCCGTTCTGCAACAGAATGGCTGGCGTGCCCTGGATGCCGTACAGGATCCCCAGTTTATAGTGCTGTGACAGGTCGATTTTGCAGTCAATCGGTGACACTTCGCCGCCGTTCATCGCGGTAGTGAAGGCCTTTTTACGATCGGCCGCACACCAGACGGATTCCATGTTTTTCGCCACCTGACCATTCATCCCCTCACGCGGGAACGCGAGGTAACGCACGGTGATCCCCAGCGCGTTGTAGTCAGCCATCTGGGAGTGCAGCTTGCGGCAGTAGCCACAGGTGATATCGGTGAACACCGTAATCACATGCTGCTCTTTAGGCGCTTTATAAACGATCATCTGATCGCTCAGCGCCTCGACTTTCTTCTCCAGCAGCTTATTGGTGACGTTGACCGGCTGGCCACCGCTGACATCGTACAACGGGCCCTGAATAAACTGTTTGCCATCTTCGGTCACATACAGCACGCCGCTCTCGGTCAGCACGGTTTTCATGCCTGGCAGAGGGGAAGGCTGGATTTCAGTCTGCTGCAAACCCAATTTCTTCAGCGATTGCTGGATGGCGGCATCGTCTGCATGTGCCACACCGCTAATCGCGGCGATCAGCAGAGAAAGTACCAGGTAAGGCTTTTTCATCGTTTGTCCTTTAAGGCCTCATTCGCGGGCCGTTTATTTCACTCCGCCAGGTCAGGCCCGCGGATGATGCTGTTGATGTAACTGACGCAGCCGCTCGGTGGCGACATGCGTATAAATTTGGGTGGTGGAGAGATCGCTGTGCCCTAACAGCATCTGCACAACGCGCAGATCCGCCCCGTGGTTCAGCAGATGGGTGGCAAATGCGTGACGCAATACGTGAGGTGAGAGCTTCGCGCTGTCGATCCCTGCCAGTGTGGCGTAATGTTTAATCCGATGCCAGAAAGTTTGCCGCGTCATTTGCTGCGCGCGGTTGCTGGGGAACAGCACATCCAGCGTCTGGCCGTTCAGTAGCCAGGGCCTGCCGTACTCCAGATATTGCTCAATCCAGTGCACCGCTTCTTCGCCCAGCGGCACCAGCCGTTCTTTGTCACCCTTGCCAATCACCCGCACCACGCCCTGCCGCAGGCTGACGTTGTTCAGCGTCAGGCTCACCAGTTCCGTAACGCGTAAACCGGTGGCATACAGCAGTTCCAGCATGGCTTTATCGCGCAGCTCAATCGGCTGTTCAACGCTTGGCGCCTGCAACAGCCGGTCGATTTGTGCTTCGCTCAGGTCTTTCGGCAAACGCTGTGGGAGTTTAGGGGAAGCCAGCAGCGCGCTGGGATCGTCTTCGCGCAGTTTCTCACGATAGAGATACTGAAACAGACGGCGCATAGCGCTCAGCAGGCGAGCCGAACTGGTGGCTTTGTAACCGCCCTCCACTCTTTCCGCAAGGAAGCCCTGCAAATCGACGGCATCGACCCGTAGCAAATTTGATTCATTGTGCTGTAGCCAACCCGCCAGAGACATCAAATCCAGCCGGTAAGATGCCACGGTATTCTCAGCCAGATTGCGCTCTATCCACAAGGCATCCAGAAATTGCTCAATCAGATCGCTGTCCTGCACGTCTTCCCCTTTTGCTGGCTGCGGTCGCTGACTGCGCCGCAGAGGCTCAATTCTGATATAATCTGCGCCATTGCACCAAGTAAATTGAGTTATCAGATATGAATATCGGACTTTTTTATGGTTCCAGCACCTGTTACACCGAAATGGCAGCTGAGAAGATCCGCGATTTTATTGGCGAAGACCTTGTTACCCTGCACAACCTGAAAGACGATGCGCCGCAGCTGATGGAGCAGTACGATATGCTGATCCTCGGCATCCCAACATGGGATTTCGGCGAGTTGCAGGAAGACTGGGAGGCGATCTGGACCGAGCTGCCTGCGCTGAATCTGCAGGGAAAAGTCGTGGCGCTTTATGGAATGGGCGATCAGGGCGAATACAGCGAGTGGTTCCTCGATGCGCTGGGTATGCTGCATGACGTGCTGATGCCGTCAGGCGTGAAGTTTGTTGGTTACTGGCCAAATGAAGGCTATGAGTTCACCAGCAAAAAACCGCTGACCTCAGACGGCAGCCACTTTGTCGGGCTGGCGCTCGATGACATCAATCAGTTTGATGCCACCGATGAACGCATTGCCCAGTGGTGCGAGCAAATCCTGACCGAAATGGCCGAATCGCTGTAAAGGCCGGATCGCTTTAATTGCCGAATCGCTATAGTCGGTTAGCCCGGCGTCAGCAACTGCTGACGCAATGCCCGCCAGTCGTCTTCATCCATGCTGTCGCGGCACAACCACAGTTTTTCCTTCTCGCCTTTCGCTGAACTTAATTTCAGGAAAATCGCCTGGCGGGTCATCCACGGGCGGCCACAAATCTGCCAGCGCTTCTGCCGCCACTGCATTTGCTGATGCTCAAGCAGTGAAATCACGCCTTCACGACTGCGGATCCGCCGCTGGCTGCGCACGCATTCAAACACTACCAGCGTCAGCAGCAGCATCCACACCAGGGTGAAACTGGCAGGCCAGGGCGCGAGTAACAGCGCAAGGATCACCACGCCGTGCAGCAAAAGAGAAATCCACTGGGCACGCCATGAGATCCGTAAATCAGAGTGCCACAGGGCCACGTTGCTGATTTCGCTGCTGGATCAAATTGACTATCCGCTTCAGCTCAGCATCATCCGGCTCACCGTGATTCATCAGCCAGTTAAAGAGGTCAGGATCGGGGCTTTCGAGCAGACGCACGAACTGCTGTTTGTCGTTGTCGTCCAGCGTATCGTACTCAAACTTGAAGAACGGCATGATGGCGATATCCAGTTCAAGCATGCCACGGCGGCACGCCCAGTGAACCCGTGCTCTGTTACTAATATCCATTTTATCCATCGTCAGTCAGTCAAACATGGCGGCTAGTGTAGCGCTTTTTTCCGCTGATGTTGATGCCGTCGTGATCGGCATGCGGGCGCGCGCGCAAAGCAGTCGCATCTGTTGCAGGGTTATCACGCGATTTGTGCCTCGTTTCCGGAAAACTGGTTGCAATGCCAGTGGGCTCTTTTAACATGAACAGCATAGCTCTCACATTCAGGATGGAATCATGCCGACACTCTCTTTCCCACCCCGTCATCCCACGGCCTCTTCACGCCTGCCGCTTACGCTGATCTCTTTAGAAGAGTGGGCGCTGGTCACGGTGACCGGTGCCGATCGCGTAAGCTATCTGCAAGGCCAGGTGACGCTGGACGTTGCTGCGCTGGCCAGCAATGGCCATCTGCCTGCCGCCCACTGCGATGCCAAAGGGAAAATGTGGAGCAACCTGCGCCTGTTCCATCGCGGCGAAGGTCTGGCCTATCTGGAGCGCCGCAGCCTGCGGGATAACCAGATCACCGAACTGAAGAAATATGCGGTGTTCGCCAAAGTGGTCATTCAGCCGGATGACGAAGCGGTGCTGCTTGGCGTAGCCGGTTTCCAGGCGCGTTCGGCGCTGAGCGGTTTCTTTACCGCGCTACCAGACGCTGAAAACCCGGTTATTCAACAGGACGACACGACGCTGCTGTGGTTTGCCGCGCCTGCGGAGCGTTTCCTGCTGGTGACCAGCCGCGAAAAAGCCGACGCGGTGCGCAAAGGACTGGAAGGCGAAGCGCAGCTCAATGACAGCACGCAGTGGTTGGCGCTGAATATTGAAGCCGGTCTGCCGGTGATTGATGCCGAAACCAGCGCGCAGTTTATTCCGCAGGCCACTAACCTGCAGGCACTGGACGCCATCAGCTTTAAGAAAGGCTGCTATACCGGGCAGGAGATGGTGGCTCGCGCTAAATTCCGCGGTGCCAATAAACGGGCGCTTTACTGGCTGGCGGGTGCGGCAGGACGTATTCCGGCTGCCAACGACGCGCTGGAAATGAAGCTGGGTGAGAACTGGCGTCGTACCGGCACTATCCTGACCGCCTGTCAGTTAGATAATGGCGAGGTCTGGGTTCAGGCGGTATTGAATAACGATCTGGAACCTGACACCGAACTGCGCGTGCAGGGTGATGAAGGCGGCAAGCTGGCGATTCAGCCGCTGCCCTATTCTCTGACCGAATAGCGGTTGTGAGCTAAGTAAAAGGGGCCATTCGGCCCCTTTTTCACATCACGTAGAAATAAATTGCCAGGAAGTGGCAGACGCTGCCGCCCAGCACAAACCCGTGCCAGATAGCATGGTTGTAAGGAATACGCTTCGAGACGAAGAAAATGACCCCGAGCGAATAGATAATCCCGCCGATGGCCAGCAGCCAAATTCCGCCCGCCGACAGCTTCATCGCCAGCTGATAAACCACCACCAGCGACAGCCAGCCCATCATCAGATAGGTGATGACTGACAACGCTTCAAAACGGTGAACAAACGCCAGCTTAAACAGCACGCCGATCAGCGCCAGACTCCAGATCACCACTAACATCCCGTGCGCCAGCGGCGAATTCAGGCCGACCAGCAGGAATGGCGTATAGGTGCCGGCAATCAGGATATAAATGGCGCAGTGATCCAGCCGTTTCAGCCAGAATTTGGCGCGCGGATTGGGGATAGCATGGTAGAGCGTGGACGCAAGGAACAGCAGGATCATGCTGCCGCCATACAGGCTGTAGCTGGTAATCGCCACCGGCGTTGCCTGCATGGCGACGGCCTGAACCAGCAACAGCACCAGACCCACAATACCGAAGATCAAACCAATACCATGACTGATGCTGTTCGCCACTTCTTCAGCCAGCGAATAGCCTTCAGCCACCAGAGTTTTAGGACTCATAAAACCGTTTTCTCCCTGCCCGCAACGGGCCTGAAATCCTTTCTTAACGGGGCTCCAACCGTTTTTAATAAACAGGTTATCGGCCAGTGCGCCCGAAAAATGAGCAGAACCAGAGTAACTGAGAATAGTTTCAGAGTACACATGTAAGCTTAAAAATAAACGGTGATGAGGTGTAGCGCCCATTTTTTGGAAAGACCTCTCTCACGCTTTGTCTTACACTGGTTGCCAAATTTTTTCTCAGGGAAGTGAAGAGGCCAGCCATGTCAGAGAGCGTATCCGCAGTAGATTTCGGTGAAATGACAGACGTTTTTCAATTTTTAATGGAACTGGATAAGTTGAAAAGCGTTGAAAGGCGCACCCGAGTGATTGGCACCGATCGCCATGAAAACTCGGCTGAGCACAGCTGGCATCTGGCGGTGGCGGCGATGAGCCTTGCGCCGTACTGCGGTTTTCAGGTCGACGTGCAGCGCGTGGTACAGATGGCGCTGCTGCATGATGTAGTGGAAATTGATGCCGGTGATGTGCTGGTGTATGACCTGGCGGCTCGCGAAGCGATTCACGCGCAGGAAGTGGCCGCCGCTGACCGTATCTTCGCCCTTTTACCGCCGGCGCAGCGCGATCGGTTCCGCGCGCTGTGGGACGAGTATGAAACGGGCGAGACGGCTGATGCACGCTTCGCCAATATGCTTGACCGTGCGCTGCCGATTATCCAGAACCTGCACAATCAGGGCCAAAGCTGGAAGGAAAACGGCATTCGCCTGGAACAGGTGGTCAGCCGCAATGCGGTGATTGCTCAACAGTGGCCGACGCTGTGGGGACACCTGAAGCAGCATCTGCATCGCGCGCAGCAACAAGGCTGGCTGCTGTAATGTTTACTCACCATAACCTTGCAACCCTCAACAGCCTGGAACTGCAGGTTTATAATTTCGCCATTAAGAATCGCGATAAGGTCATGTATATGACCATTCGCGAACTGTCTGATGCCGCGCAGGTTTCCACCACCACCGTGCTGCGCTTTTGCCGCAAAATGCACTGTGACGGTTATTCCGAATTTCGCATCCGTTTTAAGCTCTATCTTGAGCAGGAACAGCAGCAACCGGGTTATTCCGGCGTCAGTGAAATCGTCAGTTTTTTTAAAAGCATCAACAATGAAGAGTTCGAAAGCTTAATTGATGAGGCGGTAAAACATCTGGTCCGTGCGGAAAGGATCATTTTCGTCGGTGCAGGCACCTCAGGTACCCTGGGAAAATACGGCGCCCGCTTCTTTTCCAACGTCGGCAAGTTCAGTAATCATATCGATGACCCTTATTATCCGGTTAATAGCGACATGTATAAGGATGCCGTCGCCATTATATTATCGGTATCTGGCGAAACACCGGAAATATTGCGTCTTGCCAGCCAGTTTAGTTTGCATCAGTGTCAGGTTATCTCGATCACCAATAATGATAATTCGTCGCTGGCAAAGATGGCAGACTTTAATCTCTCCTATCATATGCCACAGCTGCTGGTCTCCGGCGAGTATGACGTCACCACGCAGGTGCCGGTGATCTATATTCTGGAAACTATTGGCCGCAGACTGGCCAGTAAACTGAAATAAAAAAACACCCTGTTTTTTTCATGTAACAAATCACATCGCCGGTGATTTGTTATATCGTGACAATATTCGGTTCCTTGTTAAACTCGCGGTAATAATAATAAACCAATGACTCCAGTCAGGAGCAAAGGTACCCTACCGAGGAGTAAGACATGGCGTTGAATTATGCTCAGTCTGCAGTGGAAATTGTCGCGTTGATTGGCGGCAATGACAATGTGATCAATGTCACACATTGCGCTACCCGATTACGTTTTATATTAAAAGATGGCGCGAAGGTTAATAAGGATCAATTAAAACGGGTTAAAGGGGTAATTACCGTTATTGAAGCGGGCGGTCAGCTTCAGGTGGTGATTGGCAATCACGTCGGCGACGCCTATCAGGAAGTGTTGAAACTGGTCAGCGTTGATGAGAATGCGCCGGTCTCTGCCCCCAACGTCGGGCTGGTCAGCCGCCTGATGGATATCATCTCCAGCATCTTTGCACCCTTCCTCTATCCGCTTGCCGCCTGCGGCGTGTTGCAGGGAATTTTATCGCTGGTCACCGCCCTTGGCTGGATGGATCAGGCCAGCGGCGCCTATCGCATTCTTAACTTCGTCTCCTGGACGGGCTTCACCTTTTTACCGGTGATGGTGGCCTTTACCGCCGCGAAGAAATTCAACGTCAATCCTTTCACCGCGGTGATTGCCGCCTGTGCACTGGTCAGCCCGGACTATATGAATATGCTGACCGCCAATAAAATCCTGCTGGCTAACTCGGCGGATCCGGCCCTGCAACAGCTGATGAAAGAGGCTGTCGGTAACCCGGAAATGGTGAAGATCCTGGCGGAGGTTGCGGGCGTGCCGGTTAACGCCGCGCCGCTGGATTTCTTCGGCATCCCGGTTAAGTACCTCAGTTATACCGCCTCGGTGATCCCGATCATTCTGATGGTGTGGATCATGTCCTATATCCAGCATTTCTTTGAACGCATCCTGCCGCTGGTGATCCGCAACCTGTTCACGCCGATGTTCTGCATCGCGATTATGGTGCCGTTGACGCTGCTGGCCTTCGGCCCGATTGGCAATGCGATTGGCGGCGCCATTGGTGGCGTTTATAACACCCTGTATTCCCTCAGTCCGGTGATTGCCGGCTTCGTGGTGGGCGCGGTGTGGATGCCGCTGGTGACGCTGGGCGTGCATTGGGGCATTACCCCGGTAACGGTCGGTAACTATGCCACGCTGGGCTATGACACCTTTACCGGCCTGCAGGCTTCGGCAGTGTTCGCCATGGCGGGCGCCACCTTTGGCGTCTGGCTGAAGACCCGCGATATGGAGATGAAGCGCGTCTCGCTTTCCGCCGGACTCACCGCGCTGTTTGGCATTACCGAACCGGCCTTGTATGGCGTGGCGCTCAGGCTGAAACGTCCAATGATTTGCGGCTGTCTGGCCGGCGCGATTGGTGGCTCGGTGGCGGGCTTCTTTAACGCCGTGTCGTGGAGCTATTGCCTGCCGGGCATCGCCGTGCTGCCGGTGTTCTTTAAAGAGGGCCATATGCCCCAGTTTATTGGCTTCCTGATGTCGATAAGCATCGCCTTTGTGCTTGGCGTGGTCTTTACCTGGTTTGCCGGGTTTAAGGAGCAGCCGGTGGTGGTTGACCCCGCGCCGCTGAAGCCAGCCAAAGCCTGATTCAACGGGCGGCGCTCGCCGCCCGACAGCATACATTTACCAAAAGGACGGGATTGATGAGCAAACATCAGCAGTTACCAGCAGATTTTCTGTGGGGAGGCGCGGTTGCCGCGCATCAGGTTGAAGGCGGGTGGGATCAGGGCGGCAAAGGCGTCAGCATTGCGGATGTGCTCTCCGGCGGTGCGCATGGCGTCGATCGGGTGATGACCGACGGCGTGCTGGAAGGCTACAGCTACCCAAATCACCAGGCCGTCGAGTTTTACTCGCACTATAAAGACGATATCGCCCTGTTTGCCGAGATGGGGTTCAAATGCTTCCGCACCTCGATTGCCTGGACGCGCATCTTCCCCAGCGGCGACGAGCAGCAGCCCAACGAGGCCGGTCTGCAATTTTATGACGACCTGTTTGATGAACTGCTGAAGCACAATATCGAACCGGTGATCACCCTCTCCCACTTTGAGATGCCCTATCACCTGGTGAAAGAGTATGGCGGCTGGCTGAATCGCAAAGTGGTGGATTTCTTTGTGCGGTTCAGTGAGGTGGTGCTGGAGCGCTACAAAAATAAAGTGAAGTATTGGATGACCTTTAACGAGATCAATAACCAGCGCAACTGGAAGTATCCGCTGTTCGGTTACTGCTGTTCAGGCGTGGTATTTACCGACCATCCGCAGCCTGAGCAGGCCATGTACCAGGTGCTGCATCACCAGTTTGTCGCCAGCGCTAAAGTGGTCAGCCTCGGTCACAAGATTAATCCCGATTTACAAATTGGCTGCATGATTGCCATGGTGCCGCTCTATCCCTTCTCCTGCCATCCCGATGACGTGATGCTGGCGCAGGAAGCGATGCGCGAACGCTATCTGTTTGGCGATGTGCATATGCGCGGCTATTACCCGTCCTACATCCTCAACGAGTGGGCCCGCAAGGGATACCATATTGAGATGCAGAATGAAGATGAACAGGTGCTGCGCGAAGGCTGTGCGGATTATATCGGCCTGAGTTATTACATGAGCAACGCGGTGCAGGCCAACGCCGAAGGCACCGGCAGCGCGGTTTCAGGCTTTGAGGGCAGCGTGCCGAACCCGCATGTGAAGGCGTCTGACTGGGGCTGGCAGATTGATCCGGTGGGGCTGCGCTATTCGCTGGCCGCGCTGTACGAGCGTTACCAGAAACCGTTGTTTATTGTCGAAAACGGTTTTGGTGCCATCGATAAGCCGGAAGCCGATGGGCAGATCAACGATGACTATCGCATTGCCTATCTGAAAGCGCATATCGAACAGATGAAGCTGGCAGTGTTCTACGATGGTGTCGAGCTGATGGGCTACACGCCGTGGGGCTGCATTGACTGCGTGTCCTTTACTACCGGCCAGTACAGCAAACGTTACGGCTTTATCCACGTTGATAAAAACGACGACGGCAGCGGCACCCTGAAACGTTCGAAGAAGAAGAGCTTCGGCTGGTATCAGCAGGTAATTGCCAGCCAGGGTGAAAAGCTCTGACAATAAACCGCCGGGGTGGAACATTAGCGGTGCACCCCGGCCATCCGTTAGCGCCCACCGGCGGCATCAATAAAGCTGCCGGTGATATAGGAGGCCTCATCGCTTAGCAGCCAGCAAATGGCCTGGGCGATCTCCTCAGGCTGACCGCCACGCTTCATCGGGATCGCCGACGCCACCCGATCAACACGGCCGGGTTCGCCGCCGTTGGCATGCATCTCGGTGTATATAAAGCCCGGCCGGACACCGTTTACCCGGATACCTTGCGCCGCCACTTCCAGCGAGAGCCCTTTGGTCAGCGTATCCATCGCCCCTTTCGACGCCGCATAATCGACGTATTCGCCGGGCGCGCCCAAGCGGGAAGCTGCCGATGAGACGTTGACGATCGCCCCACCCTGCCCGCCATGATTCAGCGCCATGCGTTTTACCGCTTCGCGACAGCAGATAAAACAGCCGGTGACGTTGGTGGCAAACACCCGGTTGATACGCTCTGCGGTCAGCTGCTCCAGCGTGGTCTGCTGAAAGAGTATGCCGGCATTATTGACCAGCGCGGTCAGCGTGCCCGGTTGGCGGTCGATCAGTGCAAACATCGCTTCCACCTGCTGCTCTTGCGCAATATCCGCCTGCACGCTGAATGCCTGTCCGCCCTGTCGTTTGATTAACGCCACCACCTCTTCTGCCGCTGCCGCGTTCTGATGATAATTCACCGCAACCTGATATCCCCGCTGCGCCAGCAACAGCGACGTTTCTCTGCCGATGCCGCGTCCACCGCCGGTCACTAAAGCCGTTTTCATCACTTCACTCCCATAAAAAAAAAGGGCACCTCATGTGCCCTTTCTACTGTAGCCAATTTGCCGGATAACTACTCGTATTCGCTCAGCGGCACACAGGAACAGAACAGATTACGGTCGCCGTACACGTCATCAAGACGCTTCACGGTTGGCCAGTATTTGTTGTCGCTGCCTGCCGGGAACACCGCCAGTTCACGGGTGTACGGATGATCCCAGTCACCGACGATTTCCATCTGCGTATGCGGCGCGTTGACCAGCGGGTTATTGTCGGCAGGCCATTCTCCCGCCGCAACACGGTCGATTTCCATGCGGATCGCCAGCATTGCGTCAATAAAGCGGTCGAGCTCAATCTTGCTTTCTGATTCGGTCGGTTCAACCATCAGGGTTCCCGCCACCGGGAACGACATGGTCGGTGCATGGAAACCGTAGTCGATCAGGCGTTTGGCGATATCCAGCTCGCTGATCCCGGTCTGCTCTTTCAGCGGACGGATATCCAGAATACATTCGTGCGCGACGCGGCCATCACGTCCGGTGTAAAGGATTGGATAGGCCGACTGCAGACGCGTGGCGATGTAGTTGGCATTGAGGATAGCCACAGAACTGGCCTGCTTCAGCCCTTCTGCACCCATCATGCGGATATACATCCAGCTGATGGGCAGAATCGATGCGCTACCGAACGGGGCCGCAGAGACCGCGCCGTTCTGGGTTAACACACCATCAATCTGCACCACGCTGTGACCCGGCACAAACGGTGCCAGGTGCGCTTTTACGCCGATAGGCCCCATACCCGGACCGCCACCGCCGTGTGGGATACAGAAGGTTTTATGCAGGTTGAGGTGGGAAACGTCCGCGCCAATATAGCCAGGCGTGGTGATCCCCACCTGGGCATTCATGTTCGCGCCGTCCAGATAAACCTGGCCGCCGAACTGGTGCACAATCTGACAGACTTCACGGATGGTTTCTTCGTAAACGCCGTGCGTCGACGGGTAGGTGACCATGATGCAGGAGAGCGCATCGCCGGTCTGCTCGGCCTTGACCCGCAGATCGTGCAGATCGATGTTGCCTTGTTTATCACAGGCGACCACCACCACCGACATGCCCGCCATCTGCGCAGAGGCCGGGTTCGTTCCGTGCGCGGAGCTTGGGATCAGGCAGATATTACGCCCGCCTTCGTTACGGCTTTCATGGTAGTGACGGATAGCCAGCAGGCCGGCATATTCACCCTGCGCACCCGAGTTTGGCTGCATACACAGTGCGTCGTAACCGGTTAACTGAACCAGCCACTGGGAAAGCTGACCAATCATCTGCAGGTAACCCGTCGCCTGGTCGGCCGGACAGAAGGGGTGCAGCTCAGAGAACTCAGGCCAGGTGATGGGGATCATCTCGGCCGCCGCGTTCAACTTCATGGTGCAGGATCCCAGCGGGATCATCGCCTGGTTCAACGCCAGATCTTTACGCTCCAGGCTGTGCATATACCGCATCATCTCAGTCTCGCTGTGATGACGGTTAAACACCGGATGGGTCAGGATCGGATCCTTACGCAGCAGCGCAGCCGGCACCGAGGTGCTTTCCTCCGCGACCGACGCGTCCAGCGCATCAATATCCAGACCGTGATTTTCGCCCAGCAGAATCGAGAACAGCGCGACGACATCTTCACGCAGCGTGTTTTCAGCAAGCGTAATGCCGACGGCATTAAGAATATCGGTACGCAGATTCACGCCGAAGCTTAACGCACGATCCAGTACGGCCGCTTTATCACTGACTTCCACGGTCAGCGTATCGAACCAGCTGTGGTGGCGCAGCGTCAGGCCGCCTTTTTGCAGACCGGCGGCAAGAATGTCGGTCAGACGGTGAATACGGGAGGCAATGCGCCTCAGCCCTACCGGTCCATGAAAAACCGCATACAGGCTGGCGATGTTGGCCAGTAAGACCTGCGAGGTACAGATGTTGGAATTCGCCTTCTCACGGCGGATATGCTGCTCGCGGGTCTGCATCGCCATACGAAGCGCGGTATTGCCTGCGGCATCGCGCGAGACGCCGATAATGCGGCCTGGCATCGAGCGTTTATGTTCATCACGGGCGGCGAAGAAGGCGGCGTGTGGACCGCCGTAGCCCATTGGCACGCCAAAGCGTTGCGCGGAACCAAAGACGATATCCGCACCGATTTTACCCGGTGCCTGCAACAACACCAGGGTCATAAAGTCCGCCGCGACGCTGACGATCACCTTGCGGTTTTTCAGTTCGGCAATCAGATCGCTGTACTCATGTGCTTCACCGGTAGTGCCGACCTGCTGCAACAGCACCCCGAACACCTCCTGATGATCGAGCACTTTTTCGGCTTTATCGACCAGCACTTCAAAGCCGAAGGTCGCCGCACGGGTGCGCACCACGTCGAGGGTTTGCGGGTGAATATCGTCCGCCACAAAGAAGCGGTTGGCGTTTTTCAGCTTGCTGACGCGTTTGGCCATCGCCATCGCTTCAGCGGCGGCGGTGGCTTCGTCCAGCAATGAGGCGGAAGCAATATCCAGACCGGTCAGGTCCAGCGTCAGCTGCTGGAAGTTCAGCAGCGCTTCAAGACGCCCCTGAGACACTTCCGGCTGATAAGGGGTGTAAGCGGTGTACCAGCCTGGGTTTTCCAGCATGTTGCGCAAGATAACCGGCGGGGTCAGCACCGGGGTATAGCCCATGCCGATATAGGATTTGTAACGCAGATTCTGACTGGCGATCGCCTTCAGCTCCGCAAGAGCCTGATGTTCAGTCAGGGCATCCCCCACCGCAGGCGGGCTCGGCAACTGAATATCTGCCGGCACGATCGACGCGATCAGGTCATGGAGTGAGCTGGCACCGGTGGCATTGAGCATCGCAGCTTGCTGCTCCTGCGAAGGACCAATATGGCGCTCGATAAACGCGCCGGTGTGTTCAAGCTGGCTGAGAGTCTGAGTCATTAGCGGTAAATCCTGAATCGGGCATGGTAAGCAGAAGCGGGACGAGTGGGCTCGTCCCGCAGGGCAATGATTTATTCGTCGATGCTGCCTTTGTAAGCATCGGCATCCAGCAGCGAATCCAGTTCAGATTCATTGCTGGCTTTGATTTTGAACAGCCAGCCTTCGGCGTACGGGGCGCTGTTAACCAGCTCCGGTTCGCCGTCCAGCGCGCTATTCACCTCGATAATTTCGCCGCTGATGGGCGCGTAAATATCCGACGCCGCTTTCACTGACTCGGCCACGGCGCAGTCGTCGCCCTGGCTGTAGGTGTTACCCACATCCGGCAGGTCAACAAACACCATATCGCCCAGCAGCTCCTGCGCGTGCTCGGTGATGCCTACGGTGTAAGTTCCGTCGGCTTCTTTGCGCACCCATTCGTGGCTGTCACGGTATTTCAGTTCATTTGGCACATTGCTCATCGCCAGGCTCTCCTGAGAGGTTATTGTTATCAGACGACCGGTTTACCGGCGCGTACAAAAATCGGTTTAGTGACCTTAACCGGCATTTCCCGGTTACGGATCTGCACGATAGCCTGCTCGCCAATGCCAGCCGGTACGCGTGCCAGGGCAATACTGCACCCTAAAGTCGGGGAGAAAGATCCGCTGGTGATCACACCTTCACGCAGATTGCCTTCGCCGTCGGTAAAGCGGACCGGCAGTTCATTACGCAGCACGCCTTTTTCAGTCATGATCAGGCCGACCAGCTGCTCGGTGCCTTTTTCACGCTGGGATTCCAGCGCTTCACGACCAATAAAATTGCGATCTTCCGGCAGCCACGCCACGGTCCAACCCATATTGGCGGCCAGCGGAGAGACGCCCTCGTCCATCTCCTGACCATACAAATTCATACCGGCTTCCAGACGCAGCGTATCGCGTGCGCCCAGGCCCGCAGGCTTCACGCCTGACGCCAGCAGCTTCTGCCAGAAATCCGCCGCCTGCTCATTGGGCAGTGCAATCTCGTAGCCTGCTTCGCCGGTGTAACCGGTGGTGGCGATAAACAGCTCACCGACCTGCACGCCAAAAAACGGCTTCATGCTGGCTACGGCCTGGCGCTGCGCTTCGTCAAACAGCGTCTGCGCCTTTTCCTGCGCCTGCGGACCCTGCACGGCAATCAGCGACAGGTCGTCACGCAGCGTCAGCTCAACGCCGAACGGTGTCGCGTGCTCGCCAATCCACGCCAGGTCTTTCTCACGGGTGGCAGAGTTAACCACCAGACGGAAGAAGTCCTCGGTCATAAAGTAAACAATCAGATCGTCAATTACGCCAGCCGATGCGTTAAGCATGCCGGTATAAAGGGCTTTGCCCGGCACCGTGAGTTTGGCAACGTCGTTGGCAAGCAGATAGCGCAGGAATTCCCGGGTGCGCGCACCTTTGAGATCGACAATGGTCATGTGAGAGACGTCAAACATGCCGGCATCAGTCCGGACCGCGTGGTGCTCATCCATCTGGGAGCCATAATGCAGCGGCATCATCCAGCCATGGAAATCCACCATGCGCGCACCGCAAGCCTGATGCTGTTCGAATAAGGGGGTCTGCTGAGTCATATCATTCCTGTGCTTTACAAGTTGTCATGCGCCTGGTCACAGCCTGTGGCGACCGGAACGCAAACGATACCCTGGTTCTGAACTTACCACCGAATGCTGCCATTAACCATAAGTTAAACGGGGGTGAATCTTTTCAGTGCAGGGCGGAACGGCAACAGAGTTTCCAGCATTTTTCACCAGATTTCCGCGGCAAACCGCACATAAACGGCAATCAACCGCTAAAAATTCAGTTTAAAAGTAAGGGTTTCAGGCGAAACAGATAAAAAATAACTTCAGGTTAGCAATTTATGCATTATTAAAAGTAATGCGAAGTGGGCAGTAAAATTAGAATTTTTCAAACGATGGGCCAAAATGGGGCAGCCGTTGCACTCACCTGAAAAAGCGTTTCTGTGGGCAAATAAGTTGGTGTAAAGATTAGCAGCAACAGGGGAAAAGCAGAGGAGGGAAAACGTTCAGGGCAAGGTGAACTTCGCCCTGAACGGCATCGCAAGGTTACCGCAACCAATCGGGAAGATCGTTCAGCCCCATCGCCTGCTTCAGCAGACGTGGCTTCACGCCAGGCAAATTATCGGCCAGGCTCAGACCAATATCACGCAGCAGCTTTTTCGCCGGGTTATTGCCGTTAAACAGCTCACGGAAGCCCTGCATTCCGGCCAGCATCATCGCCGCACTGTGCTTGCGGCTGCGCTCGTAGCGACGCAGATACAGGTGCTGTCCGATATCTTTGCCCTGCTGGTGCAGGCGCTTCACTTCACCAATCAGTTCGGCGGCATCCATAAAACCGAGATTAACGCCCTGACCTGCCAGCGGATGAATGGTATGCGCGGCGTCGCCGACCAATGCCAGACGGTGCGCGGCAAAGTTGCGGGCATAACGTCCCATCAGCGGGAAGCTTTTACGCTCACTTTCCACCTTACACAGCCCCAGTCGCAGATCGAAGGCCACCGATAGCTGCTGATTGAAGAGATCTTCCGGCATCGACTGCAAACGTGTCGCTTCCTGCGGCGAAACCGACCAGACAATCGAGCACAGATGCGGATCGCTCAGCGGCAGGAACGCCAGAATGCCGTCGCCGTGGAATACCTGACGGGCTACCGCGTCGTGCGGCTGCCCGGTGCGGATATTGGCCACCAGCGCATGATGGTCGTAATCCCAGAACGCCAGCGGAATATCCGCTTTGTTGCGCAGCCAGGAGTTAGCACCATCGGCCGCCACCAGCAGACGGGCACTCATCATGCTGCCATCTTTCAGGGTGACAAAGGCTTCGTTGTCGCCAAAGGCCACCTGCTGGAGCTCTGCCGGTGCAATCAGCGTGATGTCGCTCAGCTCGCTGGCTTTCTTCCACAGCGCCTGATGAATAATCGGATTCTCGATAATGTGGCCGAGGTGCGCCAGCCCTTGCTGACCATCGTCAAAAGCGATGTGACCAAAACTGTCGCGGTCCCAGACTTCCATACCGTGATAGGCGCTGGCGCGTGCCGCCAGAATCGAGGTCCAGACATCAAGATGCTGCAGCAGACGTTCGCTGGCGGCGTTGATGGCGGACACCCGCAGCGCAGGCTGATCAGCCACAGACGGTTCTGCGGCAGGTTCACGCTCCAGTACCGCGATTTTCATCCCGCTGCCCTGCAGGCCACAGGCGACCGCCAGTCCAACCATACCGCCGCCTGCGACGATAACATCATAGGTTTGCATTACTGCTTTCTCCTTAGCGCTCAACCCAGCCTAACGTGCGCTCGGCGAGCAAATTACGCACCAGCGGCAGCGAGTCCATCGCCATCAGGCCAAGACTCCTTCCTGCCACCAGCGGTGTGTAGCGGTTAGCAAACAACCTGACCAGCGTGTCGGTAATGCCGATGGTGGCCGCGGCATCCGGCTGTCGGCGCTGCTGATAGCGCTGCAGCGTGGCATAACTTCCCACATCTTCGCCAGCGCGCCAGCTTGCCGCGACCGTTTCGGCAAGCGACATCACGTCACGCAGCCCTAAATTAAATCCCTGACCGGCGATCGGATGCAGCGTTTGCGCGGCATTGCCGACCAGCGCCAGCCGGTGTGAAACGTGCTGAGAGGCAGCCTGCAGCTGCAGCGGATAGCTGTGGCGCTGCCCGACCTGGGTGATGCGTCCTAAGCGCCAGCCAAACGCCTGCTGAAGCTGGTGAATAAACTGCCGATCGCTCCAGCCATCGATACGGGCTTTATCGTCCAGCGGATGGCACCACACCAGCGAACTTCTGCCTGCAGACATCGGCAATAACGCCAACGGGCCATGCTCGGTAAAACGCTCATAGGCCCGGCCCAGATGGGGTTGTTGAGTCGCCACGTTGGCGATCACCGCCACCTGTTGATAATCCTGCGACTGCCACTGCACGCCGCAGGACGCCGCCACCGAGGAGCGCGAGCCGTCGGCCGCCACCAGCAGCTGAGCCGGCAAGGTTTCGCCATTGCTGAGCGTCACCTGCACGTCTTGCTGATTGCGCACCAGCTCCGTAACTTTAGCCGGGCAACATACGCGCACGCCGGGCGCCTTCTTCAGCAGCGTAAACAGCCGCTGGCCGATATCGTGCAGCTCAACCACCTGACCCAACGCAGAAATGCCATGGTCGGCAGCATCCAGCGAGACAAAACTGGCATGGCCGCGATCGCTGACGTGAACATGGGTGATGGCGGTGGCGCAATCCTTCAAGTACGGCCAAAGATTAATGGCCGCCAGCTGCTGACAGGTTCCCGCCGCCAGCGCAATCGCCCGGCCATCAAAGCCAGGATGGGATCGGCTGGCGGGTTCGGTGGCTTCCACCAGCGTGACCGGCACCTGTCCCTGCGTCAGATGAGAAATGGCCAGCGCCAGCGTGGCTCCCGCCATTCCTCCGCCTGCAATTACGATGCTCATCAGGCTTTCGCTGCCGCCATCAACGCTTCGATCTCATCCGGCTCTTTCACCACTGTCGCCGTCAGGTTTTCGTTACCTTCAGCGGTGATAATGATGTCGTCCTCGATGCGAATGCCAATGCCGCGATATTCGGCAGGTACATCCGCATCCGGCGCGATATACAGACCCGGCTCGATGGTGATCACCATGCCTGGCTCAAGCGTGCGGTCGCGATCGTTGCCGTACACGCCGACGTCATGCACGTCCAGCCCCAGCCAGTGGCTCAGTCCGTGCATAAAGAACTGGCGATGGGCCTGCTCTTCGATCAGCGTATCGATATCGCCTTTCATCACGCCCAGCTTCACCAGCCCGGTCACCATGATGCGCACCACGACCGCATTCACTTCACGGATGCTGGTGCCGGGGCGGAACAGTTCCAGCGAGGTGTTTAATGATTCCAGCACGATGTCGTAAATCGCGCGCTGAGGTGCGGTGAACTTGCCGTTGACCGGGAAGGTACGCGTGATATCGCCGGCATAGCCTTTCAGTTCACACCCGGCATCGATCAGCACCAGATCGCCATCGCGCATCTGGCACTCATTTTCGGTGTAGTGCAGGATGCAGCCGTTTTCACCGGCGCCAACAATGGTGCTGTAGGACGGGAAGCGTGCGCCATGCTGATTGAATTCGTGCTGGATCTCACCTTCAAGCTGGTATTCATACATGCCAGGGCGACATGTCTGCATGGCGCGCGTATGTGCCAGCGCGCTGATGCGGCCCGCTTCGCGCAATACAGCCTGCTCTTCCGCAGATTTAAACAGGCGCATTTCATGCACCACAGGACGCCAGTCGGTGATGGTAGCAGGCGCCGTCAGGTTCTGGCGCGAGCCGCGACGCAGCTTGTCCAGCGCCGCAAATACCAGCGAATCGGCCTCAGGGTAAAGTCCCTGCGCGTAATATACCACGTCCAGCCCGTTCAGCAGCAGCGGCAACTGCTCGCCGATATGGTCGTAAGGCAGCGCGCGATCGACAGAGAGCTTCTCGGGTGCGGCATCCTGGCCCAGACGGCGGCCAAACCAGATTTCTGCGGTCAGGTCACGCACGCGATTAAACAGCACGCTGTGATTGTGGCTCTCGTCGCTTTTGATGAGCACCAGCACGGCTTCGGGTTCGTTAAAGCCGGTGAAGTACCAGAAATCGCTGTTCTGGCGATAAGGATATTCACTGTCGTTGCTGCGCGTGGCTTCCGGCGCAGCGAAAATCACCGCGGCGCTGGCCGGCGCCATTTTGCTGAGCAATGCAGCGCGTCGACGTAAAAATTCTTGCTGGGTCATCAACTTCTCCTGAGTGTGCGCCCGCTTAGTGCAGGGTCGGTTTTTGTACTTCCACAGCGGTTGGCAGCACATGGGTGAAGGTATCGTGGCAGAGTAACGCCGCAACGCGAACGTACTCGATCACCTCTTCCAGTGACTGCTCAAGCTCTTCCTGATCTTCGTCTTCATCATAGCCAAGCTGAGCGATGGTGCGCAGATCGTCGATCGCTTCGCCGGTCTCGCCTTTCACCTTGTCCAGTTTAGGCTGGGAAACGCCCAAACCCAGCAAGAAGTGGTTCACCCAACCCGCCAGCGCATCGGCGCGATCGAACACGGTGATGTCATCATCTTCTGGCAGATAAAGCTGGAACAGGAAACCCTCTTCCGCCAGCGTATTCCCGATGGCTTCATGCAGCTGTTGCAGCGGCAAAGCCAGCGACTGGGAAAACGCCATGCCTTCGTTGGTCAGCTCATGAACCAGGGTTTGCCAGCTGCTGTCCTGCGTGCCGCCACAGATCATCCCGCTGAGTAAACCGTGCATTTCGGCAGGTGTCATCCCTACGCCCTGCTGCGTCAGTGCTGAAGCCAGCGCATCATAGCCCGGCATTGTGTTTGATAGTGACATACGTTTTGGTCATCGTTGGCTGGATAAGTTCGTGTTATGCTACCACCAGGTGCCTCAACGATTCCAGAAAAGGGGTTGTTTCTTCTATAAGGCGTAGTTATAGTTGCGCCCCTCCCAACCCATTGAGCGGTAAGGGAGATTGGCGGCGAAGTAATCAGTCAGGATGGTGGCATGTCTGCTCAACCCGTAGATATTCAAATTTTTGGTCGTTCGTTAAGAGTAAATTGTCCGCCTGAACAGCAAGATGCGCTGAATATGGCTGCCGAAGACCTTAATCAACGGTTGCAAGATTTAAAAGTTCGCACTAGAGTCACTAACACAGAGCAGCTGGTATTTATCGCTGCGCTCAATATTTGCCATGAGCTGGCTGCGGAGAAATTGAAAACCCGCGACTATGCCAGTAACATGGAGCAGCGCATCCGGATGCTGCAACAGACCATTGAACAGGCGTTGCTTGAACAGGGTCGCATTACGGACCGGACCGGCAGTAAGTTCGAATAACACCTCATCGTTATCTGTGTTAGAGTGACGGTGAAGTACAAAATTTCTCTGAGATGTTTGCAAGCGGGCCAGTCCCCTGAGCCGATATTTAATACCATCAGAGTCTGACGCTCTGTAACCTGTGTGCAAGCTCGGTTCGTCCGAGAAGCCTGATGGTTACGACGGCAGTCTCACCTTGAACCAAGGGTTCAAGGGTTACAGCCTGCGGCGGCATCTCGGAGATTCCACTTCTTTACAGCAGTTCCTTTCTGGTACGATCCTGTCCAACACCCAGCGTGTGATTTCTGTGTTTACCCCTGTCCAGTCTTACTACACGGTGAGCTATGAACCTGAATCTTCTCGATCGCCAGGATATCCGCACCCATGTTCGTCACCTCCGTCGGGCGCTGACACCCGAGCAGCAACAGCTCGCCGCCGTGCAAGCCGCCGAACGCGCGCTTAATTTTGCCCCGATACAACAAGCCAAAAAAATCGCCCTGTTTCTCTCTTTCGACGGTGAGCTGAATACCCGTCCGCTGATTGCCAAACTCTGGCAGCACAAGCAGCAGGTGTACCTGCCGGTGCTCCATCCGTTCTCCGAAGGCCAACTGCTGTTTATTCGTTATGATGAGCATACGACGCTTACGCCCAACCGGCTGCGTATTCCTGAGCCGCCGTTGGATATCCGCAATCTGGCCACGCTTAGCGAGCTGGATGTGCTGTTGGTGCCGTTAGTGGCCTTTGATAAGCAGGGACAACGGCTGGGGATGGGCGGTGGTTTTTACGACCGCACGCTGCAAAACTGGCAGCAGCACGGATTTTTACCCGTCGGCCTTGGGCATGATTGCCAGCTGGTTGATGACCTGCCCGTTGCGGAGTGGGATGTGCCGCTCCCGGCGATGATTACGCCGTCGAAAATCTGGCAGTGGTAAGGCTGAATCGCTATAAAAAAAGCCCCGGGCAATTGACGGGGCTTTTTTATGCTGATTAACGGAGCGGGCGTTAACCCGCCAGCTTAATCAGTACAGCAGACGAGCACGGATGGTGCCCGGAATGGCTTTCATCAGCTGCAGCGCTTTGTCCGCTACATCCTGCGGTGCATCGACATCAATCACCACATAACCCATCTGTGGGGTGGTTTGCAGGTACTGTGCGGCGATGTTGACGCCCTGGTCTGCAAAGATGTTGTTGATTGCGGTCAGCACGCCTGGACGGTTCTCATGAATGTGCAGCAAACGACTTTGGTCGCCATGCATCGGCAGGGACACTTCCGGGAAGTTAACCGCAGACAGCGTTGAACCGTTATCCGAGTACTTAGCCAGCTTGCCCGCCACTTCGATACCGATATTTTCCTGCGCTTCCTGCGTTGAGCCGCCGATGTGTGGCGTCAGGATCACGTTATCAAACTCGCACAGCGGCGAAAGGAACGGATCGCTGTTGGTGGCAGGCTCTTCCGGGAACACGTCAATTGCCGCGCCCGCCAGATGCTTGTCAGCCAGCACTTTACACAGGGCCGGAATATCGACCACGGTGCCACGTGAGGCGTTAATCAGCAGTGAGCCTGGCTTCATCATCGCCAGCTCTTCTGCGCCCATCATGTTCTGCGTAGAGAGCGTCTCTGGCACATGCAGGCTGACCACATCACTCATATTCAGCAGGTCAGGCAGATGGCGGACCTGCGTGGCGTTACCCAGCGGCAGCTTGCTCTCAATATCATAGAAGAACACGTGCATGCCCAGGCTTTCCGCCAGCACGCCCAGCTGCATGCCGATATGGCCGTAGCCGATGATGCCCAGCTTCTTACCACGGGCTTCAAATGAGCCCACGGCCAGTTTGTTCCAGATGCCACGGTGTGCTTTGGCGTTAGCGGCAGGCACGCCGCGCAGCATTAACAGCAGCTCGCCGATGACCAGCTCTGCAACGGATCGGGTATTGGAGAAAGGTGCATTAAATACCGGGATGCCACGACTGCCAGCAGCAGTCAGATCAACCTGGTTGGTTCCGATACAGAAGCAGCCGACCGCCACCAGTTTTTCCGCCGCAGCGAAAATCTCTTCAGTGAGGTTGGTGCGCGAGCGGATACCGATAAAGTGCGCGTCGCGGATGGACTCTTTCAGAGCTTCGCTGTCCAGCGCGCCTTTATGAAATTCGATGTTGGTGTACCCTGATGCGCGCAAATTCTCGACCGCGCTCTGGTGGACGCCTTCCACCAGCAGGAACTTAATCTTGTCTTTCTCCAGTGATACTTTTGCCATTTCCCGACCCTATTTTTGCGACTTCAGAAGTGCCAGCTTACCCCATCTACATCCGGGTATAAGATAGCCTTCTGCCAAAATATCAAAATTTACGGCTGCGGCAATACAAACGATTGCCTTGGGGCCAGCACGGCTAACAGGCAAGGCAGCACAATTTGGCAGATAATCGGGGAATGGTGAAAAGGATTAGCAGGATAAGCCTGCGCAGGAAAGTTATGTGACATAAGTCACCAAATTTCATCGGGTTCAGAAAAGATGTTTTTTATCAGAAAATAACCGACGCCATGGCGGCGCCGGTAAGATCATTTTACTATGGTCTTCACGCCGTTGGCGGTCCCGATTAGCGCAACGTCGGCACAGCGTGCCGCAAACAGCCCCACCGTGACCACGCCTGGCAGCGCATTGATCGCTTTCTCCAGCGCAATTGGGTCCAGAATTTTGAGATTATGCACGTCGAGAATTATGTTGCCGTTATCGGTCAGCACATGCTGACGGTATTCCGGCAGGCCGCCCAGCTTCACCAGTTCACGCGCCACAAAACTGCGGGCCATCGGGATCACTTCCACCGGCAGCGGGAAACCGCCCAGCACATCAACCTGCTTAGACTCATCCGCTATACAGACAAACTTATCCGCCACCGCAGAGATGATTTTCTCCCGCGTCAGCGCCGCGCCACCGCCTTTGATCATCTGCATCATGCCGTTGATCTCATCAGCGCCATCGACGTAGACCGACAGGGAATCAATCTCGTTGAGGTCGAATACCTGAATACCCAGGCTTTTCAGCTTCTCTGTTGAAGCCTCAGAGCTGGAGACCGCACCGTCAATCTGGTGTTTGATCGAGCCCAATGCATCGATAAAGTGAGCGGCAGTGGAACCCGTCCCCACACCGACAATGGTGCCCGGGGTAACATAGTCCAGCGCTGCCCAACCTACGGCCTTTTTCAGTTCATCCTGTGTCATGGTAAGTTTAGATTCCGTACAGCTACAGTGTGGCGCTAGTATAAAACAACCCGATGGAAATGACTGCCTTCACGCGGGCTTTGTTGGCACTTTGGAAGCCAGGCCACAAACCTGAAGCGGGATAATGTCGCCTTTGCCCAGGGCAAAGTGACAAAAATATGGCATAGTGCAGTTTCCACACCTGAAAGAGAGTTATCACCCACTATGAAACGCCCGGATTATCGCACGCTTCAGGCGCTGGATGCAGTGATTCGCGAGCGCGGCTTCGAACGCGCAGCACAAAAGCTTTGCATTACCCAGTCGGCAGTCTCGCAACGAATCAAACAGTTGGAGAATATGTTCGGCCAGCCGCTGCTGGTGCGTACCGTGCCGCCACGCCCAACCGAGCAAGGGCAAAAGCTGCTGGCGTTACTGCACCAGGTTGAACTGCTGGAAGAGGAGTGGCTGGGCGATGAGAACAGCGGCACCACGCCATTGCTGCTGTCGCTGGCGATAAACGCCGACAGTCTGGCAACCTGGCTGCTACCCGCGCTGAAAACCGTATTAACCGACTCTCCGGTGCGTCTGAACCTGCAGGTGGAAGATGAAAGCCGCACGCAGGAACGCCTGCGTCGTGGCGAAGTGGTTGGGGCAGTGAGTATTCAGCATCAGCCTCTGCCAAGCTGCCTGGTGGATCAGCTCGGCGCGCTGGATTATCTGTTTGTCGGCTCGAAGGAGTTTGCGGCGCGTTATTTCCCGAATGGCGTGACCCGCTCTGCCCTGCTGAAAGCACCCGCGGTGGCCTTCGACCATCTGGATGATATGCATCAGGCCTTTTTACAACAGAACTTTGACCTGTCACCGGGCAGCGTTCCCTGCCATATCGTTAACTCTTCAGAAGCGTTTGTGCAGCTGGCGCGTCAGGGCACCACCTGCTGTATGATCCCGCACCTGCAGATTGAGCGCGAGCTGGCAGAAGGCGAGCTGATTGACTTAACGCCGGGCCTGTTCCAGCGCCGGATGCTTTACTGGCACCGCTTCGCGCCAGAAAGCCGCCTGATGCGCAAGGTCACCGATGCGTTGATCGCTCACGGCCATCGCGTCCTGCGTCAGCCGGAATAAGCCATAAAAAAGGCTCCCACTAGGAGCCCTGAATACAGCATACACAGGGCGTTGTCAGCGACAGCGCCCTTTTTGCGATTACGGGTTACGCTGCAGTTCAAACACCACATCAACCTGATCGTCGAAGTGAATGCTCTGCTTTTCATAGGTTTCCGCCGCGGAGGTCATCGGTGCGGCATCGGCCATTTTATACATGCGCGCGACCGGCATTGGCTGGTAGTTAGCAACGTGATAACGGATGCTGTAAACCGGGCCCAGCTTGGTATTAAAGCCTTTCGCCAGCTCGCCTGCCTGCTGCGTCGCGTCCTGAATCGCGGCCTGACGCGCCTTGTCGCGGTACTCATCCGGATGGGCCACGCCCAGCTCAACGGAGCGGATTTCGTTCAGGCCAGACTTCAGCGCACCGTCCAGCAGCTCGTTCAACTTATCTAACTGACGCAGAGTCACCTGCACCTGACGCACCGCACGGTAGCCTTTCAGCACCGCTTTGCCTTCTTTGGTGTAGTCATATTCTGGCTGCGTACGCAGATTAGCGGCATCAATATCTTTCTTCTCAATGCCATTTTTCTGCAGGAAATCAAAGTACTGCGCGACTCGCGTATCGGCCTGAGCCTTGGCTGTCGCGGCATCTTTCGCCGAAATGCTGACTTCAATAGCCAGCGTAGCGATATCCGGTGTGGCTTCAACACTGGACTGGCCAGACGTCACAACGTGTGGGCCATTCGGCAGCTCATCTGCCAGCGCCAGAGCCGGTACGGTTCCAAATCCAATCATTGCGGCCAGGGCCAATTTAGTAAGCTTCACTGGGTTCCTCCGTGGGGTATTTCAGTCACATCAAGGTTTACTGACGGGGAAAATTGCCTCACCGCCAGAGAAATGTTCCGTCAAAACGCAACAAGCTGGCATATGTTATTGCGTTTTTGGGTATCAGGCTATGACCTTAATTCCTGGAGTGAGTTCCTTGTGACTGAAATCATCCCCATCAGACAATTAGTGGAAACCTGTTGCCTGCAACGCCAGCTTTAACGCAATACCCCACATCATTACCCCAACCAGCGCATTGATGATGCGTTGGGCCTTCGCCGTATTCAGCAGCGGTGACAGCCAGGCGGCGAGTGACGCCAGGCCAAAGAACCACAGGATTGATGCGGTGACCGACCCCAGCGCAAACCAGCTACGCGCAGCTGCCGGCAACTGTCCGCCCAGACTGCCGAGCACCACAAAGGTATCGATATAGACATGCGGATTCAGCCAGGTCACCGCCATCATGGTGGCCACTATCCGCCAGCGGCCCTGTTTCATCGCGGTAGAGGAAGAGAGTTCAATGTTGCAGCTGAACGCAGTACGTAACGCTCCCCAGCCGTACCATAGCAGGAAAACCACCCCGCCCCAGGTCACCAGATTGAGCAGCAGTGGCGACTGGGTAAGCAAGGCACTGCCGCCAAACACGCCGGCACAAATCAAGACGATGTCGCTTAAGGTGCAGAGGCCGGCGGTCATGAGATGATACTGACGACGGACGCCCTGATTTAACACCAACGCGTTTTGCGGGCCCAATGGCAGGATTAACGCAGCACCCAGAGCCATGCCCTGAAAGAAAATTGAAAACACGGTAAACACCTCGTCCTGAATAATTGCAGGCGAGTGTATAGCGGAAGATTCATTAGAGGAAATGGAATAAACTAATGTTATATCAATTTTACTAATACTATTAAGGCAAAAAAGGCGAACCGCGGCTCGCCTTTAACGTACTGATTATTCTGGCTTAGGTAACGACGGTGCGACCTCGGGCGTCGCGGTTTTGGCTTCAGCTTGCTGATCATCAGCGGACTTCACCTGATGCAGGTGAACGTCCATCTGCGGATAAGGAATGCCAATCTGATGCGCATCCAGCGTGCGCTTGAAGTTCTTCATCAGGTCCCAGTAAACGTTCTGCAGGTCACCGGCATTACTCCAGCAGCGCACCACGAAGTTTACTGAAGAGGCGGCCAGTTCATTCAGCCCGATCTGGATGCCCATATCGCGCAGCACGCGAGGCTCGGCATCAACCACTTCCTGCAGCAGCTGGATCACCTGATCAACGTCGGCATCATAGGCCACACCGATAATGAACTCATTACGGCGCACCGGCTCCCGCGAGAAGTTAACAATGTTCCCGGCGATGATTTTACCGTTTGGCACCACGACAATTTTGCCGTCGGCGGTTTTCAGGGTGGTAGAGAAGATCTGCACGCTCTGCACCGTCCCCATCACGCCGATATCAATGAATTCACCGGTTCGGAATGGACGGAAGGTCACCAGCAACACGCCGGCCGCCAGGTTTGCCAGCGCGCCCTGCACCGCCAGACCAATGGCTAAACCGGCGGCACCGAGCACCGCGATCACTGAGGCTGTCTGCACGCCTACCCTGCCCAGGGCGGCAATCAGCGTAAAGGCGATGACCCCGTAGCGCACCAGTGCAGACAGGAAGTCGGCTACCGTGGCATCGATATGACGCGCCAGCAGCACTTTATTCAGGGTGTTGGAGAGGAGGCGCGCCACAATCATCCCGACGATGATAATCGCAATGGCCGCCGCGATATTTACGGCATAACTTAACAGCAGCTCCTGGTTGCGCACCAGCCAACCTCCTGCGTTGTTAATGCCATGTACCACGTTCAGATCTTCCATTTCGTATTCCTGTTGTTTTTCCCCTGCGGGAAGTAAGCAGTTTTTTTGCCAGACAAACTGACATCCCAAACTCAAAGGGTAACCAAAAATGCCGCGCTCTGCCAAATTCGCAGCGAAATTAACAATTTGTTACCGGACAGGCGAAAAAAAAGGCCCCGGTTAAGGGGCCTTTTTCAGACTGTCGTTAAAGCGGCAAAATTACAGAACGTCTACTGCGTTCAGCTCTTTAAATGCCTGCTCCAGACGCACGATCATTGATGACTGAGATGCGCGCAGCCAGACACGTGGATCGTAGTACTTTTTGTTTGGCTTGTCTGCGCCTTCCGGGTTACCCAGCTGGGCCTGCAGATAGCCTTCATTCTTTTTATAGTACTGCAGGATACCGTCCCAGGTTGCCCATTGGGTGTCGGTATCGATATTCATTTTGATCACGCCGTAGCTGATTGACTCTTCGATTTCTGCAGCAGAAGAACCGGAACCACCGTGGAACACGAAATCCAGCGAGTTGTGTGGCAGGTTGTGTTTCTTGCTCACATAGTCCTGAGAATCACGCAGGATGGTCGGGGTCAGCTTAACGTTGCCTGGCTTGTACACGCCGTGCACGTTACCGAATGACGCAGCGATAGTGAAACGCGGGCTGATGGCATTCAGTTTTTCGTATGCGTAATCAACGTCTTCTGGCTGAGTGTACAGCGCAGATGCGTCCATGTGGCTGTTGTCCACGCCGTCTTCTTCGCCACCGGTACAACCCAGTTCGATTTCCAACGTCATGTTGATTTTAGCCATACGGGCCAGATAGGTGCTGCAGATCTCGATGTTTTCTTCCAGTGATTCTTCTGACAGGTCGATCATGTGAGAAGAGAACAGTGGCTTACCGGTTTTCTCGAAGTGAGCTTCACCCGCGTCCAGCAGACCGTCGATCCATGGCAGCAGTTTTTTCGCGCAGTGGTCGGTGTGCAGAATAACCGGCACGCCGTAATGTTCTGCCATCTGGTGCACATGGTGTGCGCCAGAGATTGCGCCCAGGATGGCTGCAGCCTGTGGCTTGTCTGATTTCAGACCTTTACCGGCGATGAAGCCTGCGCCACCGTTAGAGAACTGAATAATGACCGGGGCTTTAACTTTCGCAGCGGTTTCCAGTACGGCGTTGATAGAGTCGGTGCCTACGCAGTTAACAGCTGGCAGAGCGAATTTGTTTTCTTTCGCGACTTTGAAGATCTTCTGCACGTCGTCGCCGGTGACAACGCCTGGTTTTACGAAATCAAAAATTTTAGACATGTTTTTTGTCCTGTTTCGTCGGTCGTATTAAGAGATTCGGAACCCGTCAAGCGGGTAAATCATTCTGGCGGGACGCAACGTCCCGCCCCAGTAATTACTGTTTTGCACGCGCTTCAAGCATGGCGACTGCTGGCAGTGTTTTGCCTTCCACGAATTCCAGGAAAGCACCGCCGCCGGTAGAGATATAAGAGATCTTATCTTCGATACCGAACAGATCGATGGCCGCCAGCGTATCACCGCCACCTGCGATAGAGAATGCGTCGCTGTCTGCAATTGCATTGGCAATGATTTCAGTACCTTTGCGGAAGTTCGGGAATTCGAACACGCCGACCGGACCGTTCCACAGGATAGTTTTGGCTTCTTTCAAGATCTTAGCCATTGCCAGTGCGGTTTCATCGCCGAAGTCCATGATCTCTTCATCATCTTTCACTTCGCTGACTTTCTTCACGGTAGACGGTGCAGTTTCAGAGAATTCCGTGCCTACGCGGGAGTCGGTAGGAACCGGGATTTTAAATTCGTCACGCAGTTTTTTCGCCGCATCAACAAAATCAGGCTCATACAGAGATTTACCGACGTTGTTATCAATCGCCACGAAGGTGTTGGCAATGCCGCCGCCGACAATCACGGTGTCCGCGATTTTTACCAGCGAGTTCAGCACGTCAAATTTGGTGGAAACTTTAGAACCGCCAACTACCGCCACCATTGGGCGCTCTGGCGATTTCAACGCTTTACCCAGCGCGTCCAGTTCGTTAGCCAGCAGTGGGCCGGCACAGGCGATTGGGGCAAATTTGCCGACGCCGTGGGTAGACGCCTGCGCGCGGTGAGCGGTGCCAAAGGCATCCATCACGTAGATGTCGCACAGGGCGGCGTATTTTTTAGAGAGGGCTTCGTCGTCTTTCTTTTCGCCTTTATTAAAGCGAACGTTTTCCAGAACGACCAGCTCACCTTCGGCAATGTCCAGGCCGTCAAGGTAGCCTTTCGCCAGGCGAACAGGAGAAGAGAGTTTGTCTTTCAGATAGTTAACAACTGGCAGGAGGGAAAACTCCTCGTTGTATTCACCTTCAGTCGGGCGACCAAGATGGGAGGTAACCATCACTTTCGCGCCCTGCTTCAACGCCGCTTCGATGGTCGGCAATGAGGCACGAATACGTGCATCCGACGTCACTTTCCCTTCTTTCACTGGCACGTTCAGATCAGAACGAATAAGTACGCGTTTGCCAGCAAGATCCAGATCGGTCATCTTAATTACAGACATGGTGAATCCTCTCGTTGATTCTCTAAGTTTTGACAGGCGCAAACCGCGCCCTACCTGAAACCGGTTGCGGCCATCGCTAACGTCGTGTCGATCATTCGGTTAGCAAAGCCCCACTCGTTGTCGCACCAGACAAGTGTCTTGATCAGGTGCTGACCGCTGACCCGCGTCTGCGTGCCGTCCACTATGGCACTGTGCGGATCGTGGTTAAAATCTATGGAGACTAACGGTAATTCCGTATAGTCAACTATACCACTAAATGCCCCTTCTGACGCGTTTCGCAACAAGGCATTAACCTCGCACGCCTGCACCGCCTCCCTCACGCTGACGCTCAAATCAATCGCCGTCACGTTTATTGTAGGGACACGTACCGCTATCGCCTCAAAACGGTCGTTAAATTTAGGAAAAATACGGGTAATGCCGGCGGCAAGACGCGTATCAACCGGAATAATCGACTGGCTGGCTGCGCGCGTGCGTCGCAGGTCGGGATGGTACGCATCTATCACCTGCTGATCGTGCATGGCAGAGTGGATTGTGGTCACGGTGCCCGACTCGATGGTGAAGGCATCATCCAGCAGTTTAATCACCGGAATAATACAGTTGGTGGTGCAGGAAGCGTTGGAGACGATCAGGTGGTCCGGTTGCAGCTCTTTCTCATTCACACCGAAAACCACGGTGGCATCCAGGTCGTTTCCGCCAGGATGGGAGAACAGCACTTTTTTCGCGCCGGCGGCCAGATGGGCTTCGCCGTCTTCGCGGCTGCCATACACGCCGGTACAATCCAGAACCACATCGACATTCAGCTCCTGCCACGGCAGATCGCTGATTTCCGCACGATGCAGCAGGCGAATAGTATCTTCGCCGACCCACAGCAGATCCCGCTCCTGGCGGACATCCCAGGCAAATCGCCCGTGGCTGGTATCGTACTTCAGTAAATGCGCCATTCCCGCCGCGTCAGCCAGCTCATTGATGGCCACCACGGTGATCTCTGCACGACGCCCGGTTTCATAAAGAGCGCGCAACACGTTGCGCCCGATGCGACCAAAACCGTTTATGGCAATGCGAACCGTCATATCACTCCTGCATCCGAATTCGGTGTAAAACTGGAGCGTTAGCCTGAGCCAGACGTTCAAATTTGTACAGGGAATTCTTGCATCAGAAAAACTGTACTGAGCCCGTATATCTTCAGCAACTGCGCAAACTGAAACGGTTCAGCGAGAATAATAGAATGGAGGAATAATAGGAATGACGAGGATCAATTGCTGCAACAATCTTTAGATCTAAGTCACAGATTTGGAAAATTCCACGGCCGGGGATGACGGCGGAAAAGTGAAAACGGGGCGGAAGCAATCCCGCCCCGCTGGGCTTACAGCAGTTCTTTCGCTTTAGCGACAACGTTATCCACGGTGAAGCCAAACATCTCAAACAGCTGCTCGGCAGGCGCTGACTCACCAAAGGTGGTCATACCGACGATTGCACCGTTCAGACCGGTGTATTTGAACCAGTAATCTGCGATACCGGCTTCAATCGCCACACGGGCGCTGACCGCTTTCGGCAGAACCGCTTCACGGTAAGCGGCATCCTGTTTGTCGAAGGCATCGGTAGACGGCATCGAGACTACGCGCGCCTTACGGCCTTCGGAGGTCAGCTTGTCATACGCGCCCACCGCCAGTTCAACTTCTGAACCGGTTGCGATCAGGATGATTTCCGGCTGACCATCACAGTCTTTCAATACGTAACCACCGCGCGCCACATTGGCCAGCTGCTCAGCGGTACGATCCTGCTGCGCCAGGTTCTGACGGGAGAAGATCAGTGCCGTTGGGCCGTCGAAGCGCTCGATTGCGTATTTCCAGGCAACCGCAGATTCAACCTGGTCACATGGACGCCACAGGCTCATGTTCGGCGTCACGCGCAGGCTGGCCATCTGCTCAACCGGCTGATGCGTTGGGCCATCTTCGCCCAGACCGATGGAGTCGTGGGTATAGACCATCACCTGACGGATTTTCATCAGTGCAGCCATACGCGCAGCGTTACGCGCGTATTCAACAAACATCAGGAAGGTCGCGGTGTAGGGCAGGAAGCCGCCGTGCAGCGTGATGCCGTTAGCGATGGCGGTCATACCGAATTCACGCACACCGTAATGGATGTAGTTACCGGCCAGATCGTCGTTGATTGGCTTAGAACCAGACCACATAGTCAGGTTGCTTGGCGCCAGGTCAGCCGAGCCGCCCAGGTATTCTGGCAGCAGTTTACCGAAGGCTTCCAGCGTGTTTTGCGACGCTTTACGGCTGGCAATTTTTGCTGGGTTAGCCTGCAGCTGTTCGATAAACTTCTGCGACTCAGCCTGCCAGTTAGCCGGCAGCTCGTTACCCATGCGACGTTTGAATTCTGCCGCCAGCTCCGGGTGAGCTTTAGCATAAGCCGCGAACTTCTCGTTCCAGCTGGCTTCTTTTGCCTGACCGGCTTCTTTCGCATCCCACTGCGCGTAGATATCCTGTGGGATTTCAAACGGCGCGTGGTTCCAGCCCAGCTGCTTACGGGTGAGTGCCACTTCGTCATCACCCAGCGGTGCGCCGTGTGAATCGTGGGTACCGGCTTTGTTTGGTGAACCAAAACCGATCACGGTTTTGCACATCAACAGGGAAGGCTTGTCGCTAACTGCTTTCGCTTCTTCAACCGCTTGCTTGATCGCTGCGGCATCATGACCATCAACACCGCGCACCACGTGCCAGCCGTAAGCTTCGAAACGCTTGGCGGTGTCGTCAGTGAACCAACCGTCAATGTGACCGTCGATTGAGATACCGTTGTCATCATAGAAGGCAACCAGTTTGCCCAGCTTCAGCGTACCCGCCAGCGAGCACACTTCGTGGGAGATACCTTCCATCATGCAGCCGTCACCCATAAACACATAGGTGTTATGGTCAACAACATCGTGACCCGGACGGTTGAACTGCGCCGCCATCGTGCGCTCGGCAATGGCCATACCTACGGCGTTAGCCACGCCCTGACCCAGTGGGCCGGTAGTGGTTTCCACGCCTGCGGTGTAACCGAATTCCGGGTGACCTGGAGTTTTAGAGTGCAGCTGACGGAAGTTTGCCAGCTCAGCAATCGGCAGATCGTAGCCGGTGAGGTGCAACAGGCTGTAGATCAGCATGGAGCCGTGACCGTTCGACAGCACGAAGCGGTCGCGATCGGCCCACAGTGGATTCGTTGGGTTATGGTTCAGAAATTCACGCCACAATACTTCGGCGATATCTGCCATGCCCATCGGGGCGCCAGGGTGGCCAGATTTGGCTTTTTGTACCGCATCCATACTTAATGCGCGAATGGCGTTAGCAAGCTCTTTACGAGAAGACATGTTCTACTCCAGGTCGGATTAAACGCTTCGCCGTCCTTAACCTATTTTAATCAATGAGTTATCAGGCAAAGTTGTAAAAGTCGACCCTCAATGTACATGAAAGACGGGTCTGCTGTACATGGCGAAACGTGCAAAATAGCAGGCGTAAACTTGCGGTTTGGGGCTATAACCACTATGCATTCGTAGATGCGCACGTTATAACGCTCTCTTTATAAGCAGCGTTTTTTTCTGCCGGTTTGGCAGGTACTTGTTTTTATTACCTTGTTACTGATGGATGAAATAATATGAAATTACCCCTCTCTTTCGTTTCTCTGGGACTGATTACCGCACTTTCTGGTTGTCAGGGAGTAGATAGCAATGCGCTGATGCAGTCTGGTGCGCAGGCCTACCAGGCCGCCACCATTAGCGATGAACAGGTCAAAGAACTCAGCGTGAAATCCTGTGCGCAGATGGATAGCGAAGCGCAAATTGCGCCCGACTCCAGCCCGTATGCGCAGCGCCTGGCGAAAATCTCCGCTGCGCTGGGTGACAATATCAACGGCACGCCGGCCAACTACAAGGTGTACATCACCAAAGACGTCAATGCCTGGGCGATGGCGAACGGCTGTATCCGCGTTTACAGCGGATTGATGGATATGATGACCGACAATGAAGTCGAGGGTGTGCTGGGCCATGAAATGGGCCACGTGGCACTAGGCCATAGCCGTCGCGCGATGCAGGTTGCTTACAGCACCACCGCTGCCCGTACCGCCATTGGCTCCGTGGGCGGCATCGCCGGGACGCTGTCCCAGTCGCAGCTTGCAGACCTGGGTGAGAAACTGGTTAACGCGCAGTTCTCGCAGAAGCAGGAATCACAGGCAGATGATTACTCTTTCGACCTGATGAAAAAACGCAACATCGATCCTAACGGCCTGGTCACCAGCTTCGAAAAACTGGCGAAACTGGAAGGCAGCCATCAAAGCTCGATGTTTGACTCCCACCCGGCTTCCGAAGCGCGCGCTCAGCACATTAAAGAGCGTATCGCTGCCGGTAAATAACCGCGTGTTGCCATAAAAAAAGGGCGCCCATATCAGGCGCCCTTCTCATTTCGGCTGTAAAACTAGCCTTTGTTAACGGCCTGAACATGCAGCATATCCAGCGCCAGCGTGGCGGCAGCCAGAGCGGTCAGATCCGACTGGTCATAGCCCGGTGCGACTTCCACCAGATCCATCCCGACGATGTTCAGCCCCTGCAGACCGCGCACCAGCTTGGTGGCTTTATCGGTGGTCAGACCGCCAATTACCGGCGTGCCGGTGCCTGGCGCATGCGCCGGATCGAGGCAGTCGATATCGAAGGTCAGATAAACCGGCATATCGCCGACGATCTGCTTCACCTGAGCGAGGATGTCATCAACACTGCGGTCGTTGACCTGCGCCGCATCCAGCACGTTGAAGCCCAGTGAGGCATCAAACTCGGTACGGATACCGATCTGCACCGAGTGTGCCGGATCGATCAGGCCTTCCTTCGGCGCATGGTGGAACATGGTGCCGTGATCGAAGGTCGGGCCGTTGGAATAGGTATCGGTATGGGCATCAAAATGCACCAGCGCCATCTTACCGAAGTATTTAGCATGAGCGCGCAGCAGCGGCAGCGTCACGTAGTGATCGCCACCGAAGGTCAGCATACGCTTGCCGTTGGCCAGCAGCTTCTCGGCATGCGCCTGCAGCTTGTCGGTCAGATCCTGAGAATCGCCAAAGGCGTACACCAGGTCACCGCAGTCAATCACCTTTAAACGCTGACGCAGATCGAAGTTCCACGGCCAGCGGCAGCCTTCCCACGCCAGGTTAGTGGAGATCTGACGGATCGCGCCAGGGCCCAGGCGGCTGCCAGGACGACCGGAGGTCGCGGCATCGAAAGGAATACCGGTGATCACCCACTCAGCATCGCTGTCGTAAGGCTGGAAGTTGACCGGAAAACGCATAAAACCAAAGGCGTTTGACACCAGCGAGTTGTCGTACTGGTTGCCCAGGGTGTTATTCATACCAAATCCTCTTTAACTGTGAAGCCGGACCAGGCCAGCTTTCGGCTGAAACAGAGATAAAAAAAATCCCCACCGCGTCGTTAAACCCGACGAGGAAGGGACTTTGCGGAGAATTGCCACGCCCACCATCGGCGTGGTCAACTCGTCCAGCTTATTCGTCTTCCAGATAAGTGTAGCCGTACAAGCCAGATTCGAACTCTTCGAGGAACTGCGCGCGCAGCTCTTCGTCCAGATCGCTCTCTTTAAGCTGGTTGCGGAAGTGCGTCAGCAGCTCCTGCGGATCCAGCTGCACGTATTCCAGCATGTCAGCAACGGTGTCGCCTTCGTCAGACAGATGCACGTCGACGCGGCCATCGGCATAGGCAAACACATCCACCGCTTCGGTATCGCCGAACAGGTTGTGCATGTTGCCGAGGATTTCCTGGTAAGCGCCGACCATAAAGAAGCCGAGCATCGGAGGATTATCCACATCGTACTGCGGCATCGGCATGGTGGTGGCAATGCCATCGCCATCAACGTAGTGATCGATGGTGCCATCGGAGTCACAGGTGATGTCCAGCAGCACCGCGCGACGTTCAGGCGACTTGTTCAGCCCTTCCAGCGGCAGCACCGGGAACAGCTGATCGATACCCCAGGCATCCGGCATCGACTGGAACAGCGAGAAGTTGACGTAAATCTTGTCTGCCATCCGCTCCTGCAGTTCGTCGATGATTGGACGGTGCGCGCGGTTGGTCGGGTCAAGATGCTGCTGAATATAGTGGCAGATGCTCAGATAAAGCTGCTCAGCCCAGGCGCGCTGCGTCAGGTCATAGGTGCCCTGCGAGTAGCCGGTATGAATATCAAACAGATCCATCTGGCTGTCATGCAGCCATTCGCGCAGCGAGCGACGGTTGTTTGGCTGATGCATCTCCTGCCAGGTATCCCACATGCTGACGATCGGACGTGGCGAGTCCGCAGACGGGGTCTGTGGCTCGCTGAATTCGTTACGCTCAACGCCGATGATGTTCGACACCAGCACGGTGTGGTGCGCCGTGACGGCACGACCAGACTCGGTGATCACCGTTGGGTGCGGCAGATTGTGCTCTTCGCAGGCATCGCCGATCGCCCAAATCACGTTGTTGGCATATTCGTTCAGGCCGTAGTTAACGGAGCAGTCAGACTGCGAACGCGTTCCTTCATAGTCCACGCCCAAACCGCCGCCGACATCGAAGCACTGAATGTTGACGCCAAGTTTAGCCAGCTCAACATAGAAACGGGCCGATTCACGCACGCCGGTGGCGATGTCGCGAATATTGGACATCTGCGAACCGAGGTGGAAATGCAGCAGCTGCAGGCTTTCCATCCGGCCAGCTTCACGCATGATATCGACCAGCTTCAGCACCTGCGTCGCCGACAGACCAAACTTGGATTTTTCGCCGCCGCTAGACTGCCATTTACCGGAGCCCTGAGACGCCAGACGCGCACGGATACCGAGACGCGGCACCACGTTCAGACGTTCCGCCTCTTCCAGCACCAGCTTCACTTCGGTCATTTTTTCCAGCACCAGATAGACCTTGTGGCCCATCTTTTCGCCGATCAGCGCCAGACGAATGTATTCACGGTCTTTATAGCCGTTACAGACAATCACCGAGCGGGTCTGACCGGCGTGAGCCAGTACCGCCATCAGCTCGGCTTTCGAACCGGCTTCCAGCCCCAGCGGCTCGCCGGAGTTGATCAGCGATTCGATAACGCGTTTGTGCTGGTTAACCTTAATCGGATAGACCAGGAAGTAATCGCCGCGATAGCCGTAAGATTCCCGCGCGCGTTTGAACGCGGCGTTAATCGAACGCAGACGGTGCTGCAGGATCTGCGGGAAGCAGAACAAGGCTGGCAGACGCTGGCCTTCGGCCTCGCGCTCTTTAACCAGCTTCGCCAGGTCGACCCGGGCTTCCGGGACGTCCGGATTCGGACAGACGCTGACGTGCCCTAACTCATTGACGTCGTAGTAGTTATTACCCCACCAGGCAATATTGTAGGTGCGCAGCATCTTGCTGGCTTCTTGATCGCTCATGGCCACCTCCTGCATCGAGCGGAGTCCACCTTGTTCGCCAGCTGACGAACCCTTCATTGTCTTAATGTCGTCAGACATTGCGAGCCTCAAATTTCAGTGATGCGGAACAGTTAACTACTATCGCAGGGATAACCCGCAACAACAAGCCATCGGCGAGCGGGATATTCAGCATAAAACGCTGAAAGGCCGCGCCAATCGGTCTCTCAAGTATAACATTATGCAATTCCTTAATGTGCGGAATGAGAAGCCTGTCATGAAAATGTTCCACTTTTTACCTGAGCTGAAAAAAGCTTTAAAGAAAAAAGGCTGGCAATCCGATTAATGAGTGACCTAAAATAGCCGTCCAGATGTTAATCCATCTAAATGGTTAACTTCTAAGCGTCACCTGTTATGTACTGCTCATGGCTTTGCCTGAGGGGGCGCTGGGAACCGAAGCCGGTGAGAACTGGCAAACAGTCTTTAGCGCTATGCAGTCGTTATCAACCCGTATTCAGTAAGGTAAAGAATTAATGGCTAAACACCTTTTCACTTCCGAGTCCGTCTCAGAAGGACATCCTGATAAAATCGCCGACCAGATTTCTGATGCTGTGCTCGATGCCATCCTCGAGCAGGATCCGAAAGCACGTGTCGCGTGCGAAACGTATGTGAAAACCGGCATGGTGCTGGTCGGTGGTGAAATCACCACGTCGGCCTGGGTCGATATTGAAGAGATCACCCGTAACACCGTACGCGAAATCGGTTATGTCCATTCCGATATGGGCTTTGATGCCAACTCTTGTGCCGTACTGAACGCCATCGGTAAACAGTCACCTGATATCAACCAGGGCGTAGACCGCACCGATCCTCTGGAACAGGGTGCGGGCGACCAGGGTCTGATGTTTGGTTATGCCACTAACGAAACTGATGTGCTGATGCCTGCGCCGGTGACCTATGCTCACCGTCTGGTTCAGCGTCAGGCTGAAGTGCGTAAAAATGGCACCCTGCCATGGCTGCGCCCGGATGCAAAAAGCCAGATCACTTTCCAGTATGACGATGGCAAAATCGTCGGTATTGATGCCGTGGTTCTGTCTACTCAGCACGCTGAAGATATCTCGCTGAAAGATCTGCAGGAAGCGGTGATGGAAGAGATCATCAAGCCGGTTCTGCCAGCAGAGTGGATCAACGCCAGCACCAAATACCACATTAACCCGACGGGCCGTTTCGTCATCGGTGGCCCAATGGGCGACTGTGGTCTGACGGGTCGTAAAATCATCGTGGATACCTACGGCGGCATGGCGCGTCACGGCGGCGGTGCGTTCTCCGGTAAGGATCCGTCTAAGGTTGACCGTTCAGCGGCGTATGCAGCGCGCTATGTGGCGAAAAACATCGTTGCGGCTGGCCTGGCTGACCGTTGTGAGATTCAGGTTTCCTACGCGATTGGCGTGGCTGAACCGACTTCCATCATGGTTGAAACTTTCGGTACTGAGAAAGTCTCTACCGAGCAGCTGACGCTGCTGGTGCGCGAGTTCTTCGACCTGCGTCCATACGGCCTGATTCAGATGCTGGACCTGCTGCATCCGATGTACCGCGAGACCGCGGCATACGGTCACTTCGGCCGTGAACATTTCCCTTGGGAAAAAACCGACAAGGCTGCACAGCTGCGTGAAGCTGCTGGCCTCAAGTAAGCACCAGCTTGCAGGACTCAGGGCACCCGGTGGGTGCCCTTTTTGCTGTCTGACGCTGGCGGAATAACCATCGCTGTCTACACTTTTTTTGGCTTCAGACGCGTTGATTGTTAACGGTTACACTCAGAAATATTTACGAATATCTGATAATTAAGAATTAACTCTCTTAACAACTTGTAGCCTAATGCGCTATTTTCAGCGCTGTCTGATAGAAGGGCACTCGGGAACTAAGTGAAACTATTTACTACTATGACTAACTGGTTATAAAGCGTAAGCGCGCGTGAAAATGCTGCATTTAGGAATGATCTGGTGTGTAACCGATTACACCAATGTGATCTGCAGCACAGTCTTGTGGGCAAAGGTTTTCTAACATTTATAACAACAATAAGCAGTACCACTTTAATGGAGGCGTTATGCCTGATAATAAGAAAAAGAGCAGGACATCAAACAAGGCGATGACCTTCTTTGTTTGTTTCCTCGCAGCACTGGCCGGCCTGCTGTTTGGTCTGGATATCGGCGTTATCGCCGGTGCCCTGCCATTCATCGCGAAAGATTTTAACGTTACCGCACATCAGCAGGAGTGGATCGTCAGCTCGATGATGTTTGGTGCCGCCGTCGGTGCCGTTGGTAGCGGCTGGATGTCTTCCCGTCTGGGCCGTAAAAAAAGCCTGATGATCGGTGCCATTCTGTTTGTGATTGGTTCGCTGTGGTCAGCGATGTCATCCAACCCGGAAATGCTGATCTTCGCCCGCGTTCTGCTGGGTCTGGCCGTCGGCGTTGCCTCCTATACCGCGCCGCTGTACCTCTCTGAGATCGCACCTGAGAAGATTCGCGGCAGTATGATTTCCCTGTACCAGCTGATGATCACCATCGGTATTCTGGGTGCGTATCTGTCTGATACCGCATTCAGCTACACCGGCGAATGGCGTTGGATGCTGGGCGTGATCACCATCCCGGCCGCGCTGCTGCTGGTTGGCGTTTGCTTCCTGCCGAACAGCCCACGCTGGCTGGCTGCTAAAGGCGATTTCCGTACCGCTCAGCGCGTACTGGACCGTCTGCGTGACACCAGCGAGCAAGCGAAACGCGAGCTGGACGAAATCCGTGAAAGCCTGAAGATCAAACAGTCCGGCTGGAGCCTGTTCAAAGGCAACAGCAATTTCCGTCGCGCGGTTTACCTGGGCGTGCTTCTGCAGATCATGCAGCAGTTCACCGGGATGAACGTCATCATGTATTACGCGCCGAAGATTTTTGAAATTGCGGGCTTCACCAACACTACCGAGCAGATGTGGGGCACGGTGATTGTGGGTCTGGTTAACGTACTGGCGACCTTTATTGCTATCGGTCTGGTTGACCGCTGGGGCCGTAAGCCAACGCTGAAACTGGGCTTCCTGGTGATGGCGGTCGGTATGGGTATCCTCGGCACCATGCTGCACGTGGGCATCCACTCTTCAACCGGTCAGTACTTCGCTATCGCCATGCTGCTGATGTTCATCATCGGTTTTGCGATGAGTGCCGGCCCGTTGATCTGGGTTCTGTGTTCTGAAATTCAGCCGCTGAAAGGCCGCGATTTCGGTATCACCGTGTCTACGGCAACCAACTGGATTGCCAACATGATTGTCGGCGCCACCTTCCTGACCATGCTCAACACCCTGGGCAACGCGAACACCTTCTGGGTTTACGCCGGTCTGAACGTGCTGTTTATCATTCTGACCATCGTGCTGATCCCGGAAACCAAAGGTATTTCGCTGGAACACATTGAACGTAACCTGTTGGGCGGCAAGAAGCTGCGCGATATCGGTCATCGTGACTAAGACTCTCTGGCCGGGGAAACCCGGCCAGCTTTATTGAATTCCCCCCTGCCACATCGTATTCTCTGCCGTATGAAATCCCTCAGACTTCCCATTGCCCTGCAACAAGCCGTGATGCGCTCACTGCGTGAAAAATTGCAGCTGGCAAACCATCGCCTGGAACGCAGCTACCCTGAACCGACGTTGGTCTACCAACAACGCGGCACGGCAGCGGGCACCGCGTGGCTGCAACATTGGGAGATCCGCCTGAATCCGGTGCTGTTACTGGAAAATCAGCAGGCTTTTATTGATGAAGTGGTGCCCCATGAACTGGCGCATCTACTGGTGTGGAAACACTTTGGCCGGGTCGCACCGCACGGTAAAGAGTGGAAGTGGATGATGGAAAGCATTCTGGATGTGCCGGCGCAGCGCACACACAAGTTTGAGATTGAATCGGTACGCAGTCGCTCTTTCCCCTACCGTTGTGGCTGTCAGCAGCATCAGCTGACGGTACGCCGCCATAACCGTGTCGTCAGGGGCGAAAGCGAGTATCGCTGCGTCCGCTGCGGCGATCGGCTCTCTCCCGGTGAGTTCCAACAATCCGAAAAATCGTCCTGATGGCCAATTATTCAGCAATAACCCGCTGATTTTCTGGCACTGATTTCCCGAAGCGAATCGCATCTGTTACTCTCGCCGCCTCGTTTATCAGGCCAGGCCCGCAACATGCTTCGCAAAATTTTTTACTGCTTGTCACTCTCCCTGTTTTTACCGACTTTTTTCGCTCACGGCCTCAGCCTGGATAACTATCACCAGAACAGCTTTGGTCAGGCCAAAGAATATGCGGCTCAAATCAACGCCGATGCGCCAGGATCGTTCTATTGCGGCTGTAAAATCCACTGGAAAGGGAAAAAAGGCGTGCCTGACCTCGCCTCCTGTGGCTATCAGGTGCGTAAAAATGCCAACCGGGCGAAACGCATCGAGTGGGAACACGTGGTGCCGGCCTGGACGTTCGGCCACCAGCGTCAATGCTGGCAAAATGGCGGCCGTAAACAGTGCGCGAAAGATGCCGGTTACCGCCAGATAGAGACCGATCTGCACAACCTTCAGCCTTCGATTGGCGAAGTGAATGGCGACCGTGGGAACTTTATGTACAGCCAGTGGAACGGCGGCGAGCGCCACTATGGTCAGTGTGAAATGAAGATCGATTTCAAAAACAAACAGGCCGAGCCCCCTGCACGTGCGCGCGGCGCCATTGCCCGCACCTGGTTCTATATGCGCGATCGCTATCAGATCGACATGTCCAGGCAGCAAACCCAGCTGATGACGGTCTGGAACAAGCAGTATCCGGTCAGTTCATGGGAGTGCGAACGGGACAATCGCATCGCGCGCGTACAGGGCAACCACAATCCCTATGTACAGCAAGCTTGCCAGCGGTAAAATCACTGACCTAAACTAGAGCCCATCTTCAGGCCGGATCTGTTTTCCGGCCGCTAACATTTATCAGGATTTCCATGCGTATACCCCGCATTTTTCATCCCGAATTGCTTACCGCGGGCAGCGAGATTGCTCTCTGCGACGAGGCCGCTAACCACGTTGGCCGCGTGTTGCGAATGGGTGCCGGACAGGCCCTGGAATTGTTCGATGGCAGTAATCTGACTTTTGCCGCTGAGATCGTGCAGGCCGACAAAAAAAGCGTCCGCGTTTCCCTCGGCGAAAGCCGCGAAGATAGCCGTGAATCCCCGCTTCACCTGCATTTAGGCCAGGTGATGTCGCGTGGGGAGAAGATGGAGTTCACCATTCAGAAGGCGGTGGAACTTGGGGTAAATGTGATCACCCCCTTGTTTTCTGAGCGCTGTGGCGTAAAGCTTGATGCTGAGCGGCTGGCGAAAAAACACCAGCAATGGCAAAAAATTGTGATTGCTGCCTGTGAACAGTGCGGCAGAAATAGCGTGCCTGAGGTGCGTGAAGCGATGATGCTGGAGCGCTGGAGCGCCGAGCAGGACGCTGGCTTAAAGCTGAACCTGCATCCCCGCGCCAGCCAGAGCATCAACACTCTGCCGCTGCCCGTTGAACGGGTACGCCTGCTGATTGGCCCGGAAGGCGGCTTAACCGCTGATGAAATCAGCATGACAGCACAATATGGCTTTACAGATATTCTGTTAGGCCCAAGAGTGCTCAGAACAGAAACAACGGCCCTGACGGCGATTACCGCCCTGCAGGTCCGGTTTGGCGATTTGGGCTAACCCATCCGCAAAGAAAAAGAGCTCACTGGAGAAGCAATAATGATTAAGCTTGGCATTGTGATGGACCCGATTACCTCCATCAATATTAAAAAAGACAGCAGCTTCGCCATGTTGCTGGAAGCACAGCGCCGTGGGTACGAAATTCATTACATGGAAATGAACGATCTCTACCTGCGTGGCGGCGAAGCGCGTGCGCGCACCCGCACCCTGCGCGTGGAGCAGAACTACGACAAGTGGTTCGACTTCGGCAGCGAGCAGGACATCGCGCTGGCCGATCTGAACGTGGTATTAATGCGCAAGGATCCACCGTTCGATACCGAATTCATCTACGCCACCTACATCCTTGAACGTGCAGAGGAAAAAGGCACGCTGATCGTCAACAAGCCGCAGAGCCTGCGCGACTGTAACGAAAAGCTGTTCACCGCCTGGTTTGCCGAGCTGACGCCAGACACGCTGGTGACGCGCAGTGCGCAGAAGATCCGCGAATTCTGGCAGGAGCATGGCGACATCATCCTTAAGCCGCTGGACGGCATGGGCGGCGCGTCAATTTTCCGCATCAAGAAAGAAGACCCGAATCTGTCAGTGATCATTGAAACCCTGACCGAGCACGGCAACTTCTACTGCATGGCGCAAAACTACATCCCGGCGATCACCGAAGGCGATAAGCGCGTGCTGGTTGTCGATGGCGAGCCGGTGCCTTACTGCCTGGCACGTATTCCAAAGTCCGGCGAAACCCGTGGCAATCTGGCGGCCGGTGGCCGTGGCGAAGCCCGCCCGCTGACCGAAAGCGACTGGGAAATTGCCCGTCGCGTTGGCCCAACGCTGAAAGCCAAAGGACTGATTTTTGTCGGTCTGGACATCATTGGCGACAAGCTGACCGAAATTAACGTCACCAGCCCAACCTGCATCCGTGAGATCGAGGCAGCATTCCCGGTTTCAATTACTGGTATGCTGATGGACGCAATTGAAAAGCGTCTGGCCTGACAGGTCGAATGGGGTCAACGGGCCCCTTTATTAACCCGTTAATTACGCCCGGGGCGCCAGCCCTGGGCGGTTAACCCTACTACAGAATCCTGATATGAATTTACAGCATCATTTTTTGATTGCGATGCCCACGCTGCAAGACCCGTTGTTTAAGCGCTCGGTGGTTTACATCTGCGAGCACAATGATGATGGGGCAATGGGTGTGATTGTGAATAAGCCAATGGACAATCTGACCGTTGACGGCATTCTCAAGAAGCTAAAAATCAGCCCTACCCCACGCGAAGCCGAGGTCAAACTCGACAAGCCGGTCTTTTCTGGCGGCCCGCTGGCGGAAGATCGTGGTTTTATCCTGCATTCAGCCCAGCGTACCTTTGCCTCCAGCATTCGTGTTTCTGACAACACGGTGATCACCACCTCCCGTGACGTGCTGGAAACGTTGGGAACCCCGGAGCAGCCAAAAGACGTGCTGGTCGCGTTGGGTTATTGCGCCTGGGAAAAAGACCAGCTGGAAAGTGAGCTGCTGGAAAATGCCTGGCTCACCACCCCTGCCAACAGCAATATCCTGTTCAAAACCCCGATCGCTGAACGCTGGCGTGAAGCGGCAAAAAGCATCGGCGTGGATATTCACAATATCGCCAGCGATGCAGGTCACGCCTGATGAGCCATATGACCTTACTTGCGTTTGATTTTGGTACCAAAAGCATCGGCGTCGCGATCGGCCAACAGTTAACCGGCACCGCCAGGCCGTTGGCGGCATTGAAGGCCCAGGACGGCACGCCAGACTGGAACAAGATTGAAGCGTTGTTGAAAGAGTGGGAACCCGATCGCGTGGTGGTTGGACTGCCGCTGAACATGGACGGCACCGAGCAACCGCTGACGGCCCGGGCACGTAAGTTTGCCAACCGCATTCATGGCCGTTTTGGCGTGCAGGTTGACCTTCATGACGAGCGCCTGAGCACGGTAGAAGCCCGCGCCGAGCTGTTCGAGCGCGGGGGTTTTCGTGCCCTGAGTAAAGGCAGCGTCGACTCCCTGTCCGCGGTGATCATCCTCGAAAGCTGGTTTGAAAACAGCTGGTCCTGAGGTCGCACAATCCCCCTTAATCCCATGCCAGCTGGAGCAGCATTCCCGCTTGTTGCCTCTGCCTGAGGCACTGAGCAAAGGTTTGCATGCCGACCTGCGATCCCGTTTCCACTAATCCGCCAAGCTGATGGGTTTTGCCCTCACGGATCAGATTCGCGACCGCTGGCGTATTCACCAACACCTCGAACAGTGCGATGCGGCCCTCGCCTTCCGGCTCCAGCCGTTGCGCGATCACCGCTTTCAGGCTCCCGGCCAGCTGGCTGCGGATCAGGTTTTTCTCCGCTCCCGGAAACACATCCACCAGCCGATCCACGGCCTGCGTTGCACCTCGCGTATGCAGCGTTGCCAGCACCAGATGCCCGGTTTCCGCGGCGGTTAATGCCTGCTGAATGGTATCGCCGTCGCGCAGTTCGCCCAGCAGGATAACGTCAGGATCTTCACGTAGCGCACTGCGCAACCCTGCACTGAACGACGCGCAATGCGTGCCTATTTCGCGCTGCTGGATCAGCGAGCGTTGGCTGTGATGCAGAAACTCGATGGGATCTTCCAGCGTCAGAATATGCCGCGCCTGCTGTTGGTTGATGGCGGCAATCATTGACGCCAGCGTGGTCGACTTTCCGCTGCCGGTAGCCCCGGTGACCAGCACCAGCCCGGCCTGCAGCTGAAGCAGCGAGCGGGTGATCTCCGGCAGCTTTAGCGCAGCCATATCCGGGCTTTCGCTTGCGATCGCCCGCAACGCCAGCGAAAGCCCCTGCCGCTGGCGGAACAGGTTGGCACGCAGCCGCGTTCCGTCCGCCATGGTCAGGGCAAAATCCAGCTGCCCGGCCTCTGCGAATGCCGCCTGCTGGGCGTCGGTCAGCCAGTGCCGCGCATGGCTTTCCAGCATCGCGCTGGTGACCAACGGTGAAGCGCCGATCGGCTCCAGTTGGCCGCAACGGCGCCAGAATGGAGAATGCCCACTGCAAAGGTGCAGATCCGAGGCGTTATGCTTTACACTAAGGGCCACCATGTCCTCAATATCCATATAATACTCCCTGACTATGACCTCGATTCAGCACAACCTACAGCAAGTCCGCGAGCGAATCTCCGCGGCAGCCGCAAAGTGCGGGCGCGATCCGGCAGAGATTACTTTGCTTGCAGTCAGCAAAACAAAACCCCAGAGCGCGGTCGAAGAAGCTATTGCTGCGGGCCAGCGGTGTTTTGGTGAAAACTACGTGCAGGAAGGCGTGGATAAGATCCTGGCACTGGGGAATTCCGCCCTGGAGTGGCACTTTATTGGTCCGCTGCAATCCAACAAGAGCCGACTGGTGGCGGAGAACTTTGGCTGGTGCCACACCGTTGACCGGCTGAAAATTGCCACCCGGCTTAACGAGCAGCGTCCGGCTGATTTGCCGTCGCTGAATGTGCTGATTCAGATAAACATCAGTGACGAAAACAGTAAATCTGGCATCATGCTGGAGGCGCTGAGCGAACTGGCAAAAGAGATCGCCCTGCTGCCGCGCTTAACGCTGCGTGGACTGATGGCCATTCCGGCACCCGAAGCAGAGTATTCGCGGCAGTTAGCGGTGTGTCAGCAGATGGCAGAGGCGTTTAACGCACTGAAAAAAGACTATCCCGCTGTCGATACGCTTTCTCTGGGAATGAGCGACGATATGGATGCTGCAATCGCGGCAGGCAGTACCATGGTGCGCATTGGCACCGCTATTTTTGGCGCGCGTGATTACAGCGCCGCTCACAACAATAACTGAGGAACCCCATGCTGACGTTGACTTTCCTGGTCAAAACCCTGATCGACCTGTACGTAATGGTGCTGTTATTACGTATCTGGATGCAGTGGTCACGAGCCGATTTCTATAACCCACTGGCGCAGTTTGTCGTTAAAATTACCCAACCGGTGGTGAAACCGTTGCGACGGATCCTGCCCTCCATTGGCCCGATAGATACCGCGTCACTGTTGCTGGCGTTTGTGCTGACGACGCTGAAATACCCGATTTTATTGCTGATTCAGGTGGGTGCCTTCTCGGTTGACCCGATGAATCTGCTGGTGGGTCTGTTATCGCTGCTGAAGTCAGCGGGCAACCTGGTGTTCTGGGTGATCATCATCCGTTCACTGATGAGCTGGATCAGCCAGGGCCGTGGCCCGGTGGATCAGGTGCTGATTCAACTGACCGAGCCGCTGATGTCCCCTATCCGCCGGATACTGCCCGCGATGGGCGGTATCGACTTCTCGGCCATGGTAGTGATTTTGATCCTCTATATGCTGAACTACCTGGGCATGGACCTGTTCCCGGGCCTCTGGTATCTGCTGTAACCTGAAAATTCTGGACCTGATATGCAAAAAGTAGTGCTCGCCACCGGCAACCCCGGCAAAGTTCGTGAAATGGCTGATTTACTGGCCGCCTTTGGCCTCGACATTGTGGCGCAAACCGAACTGGGCGTGGAGTCAGCTGAAGAGACTGGCCTGACGTTTATTGAAAACGCCATCCTGAAAGCGCGTCATGCGGCGGCGATCACCGGCCTGCCGGCAATTGCCGATGACTCCGGGCTGGCGGTCGATGCGCTGGGCGGCTCACCGGGCATTTACTCGGCGCGCTATGCCGGGGAAGATGCCAGCGATCGGCAGAATCTGCTGAAGCTGTTAGCTTCGCTTGAAAACGTGCCTGACGATAAGCGTCAGGCGCAGTTCCATTGCGTGCTGGTTTATCTGCGTCACGCAGAAGACCCGATGCCACTGGTGTTCCATGGCAGCTGGCAGGGTGAAATTACCCGCAGCGCGGTGGGCGAAGGCGGCTTCGGCTATGACCCGATCTTCTTTGTACCTGAGCTGGGTAAAACCGCCGGTGAGATGACCAAAGCTGAGAAGCACGCGGTTTCCCATCGTGGCAAAGCCATGACGCTGCTGCTGGAAGCGATGCGCAATGCGTAAGCTGCCGCCACTCAGTCTGTATATCCATATTCCCTGGTGCGTGCAGAAGTGCCCCTACTGCGACTTCAATTCGCACGCGCTGAAAGGGGACGTGCCGCATGAAGAGTACGTGCAGCATCTGTTGGCGGATCTGGATGCCGATCTTCACCTGACCTCCGGGCGTGAAGTCAGCACCATTTTCATCGGCGGCGGTACGCCCAGTTTGTTAAGCAGTGAAGCCATGCAGATGTTGCTGGATGGCGTTCGCGCCCGCCTGCCACTTTCTGCCGCGGCGGAAATCACCATGGAAGCCAATCCCGGTGCCGTGGAAGCAGACCGCTTCAGTGGCTACCAGCGCGCCGGAATCAACCGCATCTCAATTGGGGTGCAGAGTTTCAGCGCGCAGAAACTGGAGCGTTTGGGACGCATTCACGGCCCGGAAGAAGCAAAGCGCGCGGCTCATCTGGCAACAGATTTGAATCTGCGTAGCTTTAACCTCGATTTGATGCACGGATTGCCGGATCAGTCCCTTGAAGAGGCGCTGGACGATTTACGCCAGGCGATTGCGCTGAACCCACCGCATCTGTCGTGGTATCAGCTGACTATCGAACCCAACACGCTGTTTGCCTCACGTCCGCCAAAACTGCCGGATGACGACGCGCTGTGGGATATCTTCGAACAGGGCGATCGGCTGCTGACGGCGGCAGGTTATGTACAGTATGAAACCTCGGCCTATGCCAAACCGGGTTATCGCTGTGAGCATAACCTCAACTACTGGCGCTTTGGTGACTACTTAGGGATTGGCTGTGGCGCGCACGGCAAGCTGACCCAGACCGATGGCCGCATTATCCGCACCACCAAAACCCGCCATCCTCGCGGTTTTATGGCTGGAAAATATCTCGACCGTCAGCAGGACGTCAGCGACAGCGACAAGCCGTTCGAATTCTTTATGAACCGCTTCCGCTTGCTGGAAGCGGCGCCACGTGCCGAATATCCGCTGTATACCGGCCTGGATGAGAGCAGCATCCGCCCGCAAATCAATCAGGCCCTCGGCGAAGGCTATCTGACGGAAACGGCGGAAAGCTGGCAGGTGACGGAGAAAGGGAAGCTGTTCCTCAACTCGCTGCTTGAGCTGTTCCTCGCAGAAGACGAGGCGCCATAAAAACAAAACGCCTGATGAGCTTCATCAGGCGTTTTTTTATCGTGCAAGGTTCGGCTTACTTCAGGCCGGCAATCATCGCCTGGCGCTGATCTTCCAGCACCGTCACCCGGTTGCAGACTTCATGACCGAAGTTCTGGAAATCCTGCTCCTGCCCTTTCCACTCTTCCTGTAAAGACTGCTGCAAACCGCCGAGATTGCCCATCAGCGCCTGCAGCGGATTCCCGCCGTTACCGGCCTGTTTGCTGCCCATCTCGTTCAGGCTGTCCTGCACCACGCCGCCCATCGCACTCTGCACCAGCGCCTCGCCATCTTTGCGCACCTGATCGATGGCCTGATGATGGAAGGTCAGCCCATCGCTGCGATGCTCAATAATCCGGTTCATCTGCTGTTTCAGCTGCGTATCCAGCGAGGTCAGACGGTTACGCACGTTGCTGTCCTGCCCGAGCTTTTCAACAATCACTTTATCCAGCGCAACGCGGCCTTTTTCCAGACGCTGACGTGCACCCTGATCGATCCACGGCAAATCACGACGTAATGCGGTCTGGTAATCAATCGCCTTCTGGCGCGTGGCGGTATCAACCGTCGCCGCCTGGCCGTTGCGCTGCACGTCGCCGGTTGGGGTGATCACCAGATTGCCGCTGGCACCCACTACCTGCACAGTCTGCGGGGAGATCACGATGTCATCCTGGGGTTTCACGCTACATTGATAGTCAGCCTGAGCCTGACCCGCTGCCAGCAACAGCGCTGCCACCATCATCGCTTTACGCATTTTGCATTCTCCTGAGAAAGAAAAGGCCACGCATGCGTGGCCCTAACAAACATCCGTTTATCCCGACATCCTTTCAGATGCGACGAGGGATACTGACTTAGTCCCACCAAACATCGAAAAGTTCGGTGACCTGAATGTTGTTCAGCTTACGTTCTTCCAGCCATTTGCGCACCAGCTCGCGGTGCTCATCGGTGCATTTGCCGGTCTGCTGCAGGCAAATCAAACCTTCCCAGTGCAGGTAGCCACTGCCATCAAAGGCCAGGCCGTTCGGGTCGATCACTTCTTCGATCAGCGCATCAACACTCTTGTCGATGGTCTCTTCGCTGGTGCCTTCCGGGAAGGAGAAACCAATTGAGAAACCTAATTCCTGAAACTCATCGATATGCATTTTCTTGCGTAGGCGACGACTGCGTTGGGTAGCCATTATTTAATCCTCTCAAACATCAGATCCCAAACACCGTGACCAAGACGCTGGCCACGCTGCTCAAATTTCGTTAACGGACGCGACTCTGGGCGCGGCACGTAGTCTTGTGTTTCTGACTGGTTTTTATAGCCAGCAATGCTGTTCATCACTTCCAGCATGTGCTCGGCATAGGCTTCCCAGTCGGTAGCCATATGGAACACGCCGCCCAGCTTCAGCTTGCGCATCACCAGCTCGGCAAACGGGGCCTGCACGATACGGCGTTTGTTATGACGCGCTTTGTGCCACGGGTCCGGGAAGAACAGCTGCACCATACGCAGTGAATTATCCGGGATCATCTTCTCTAACACGTCGACCGCATCGTGGCACATCACGCGAAGATTCTCCACGCCGGCTTCCTGCGCGCTGCTCAGGCAAGCGCCGACGCCAGGTGAATGCACTTCAATTCCGAGGAAGTCCTGGGCCGGATTATTCTGCGCCATGGTGACCAGAGAAGCCCCCATGCCGAAACCGATCTCCAGCACCACCGGTGATTCACGGCCAAATAAGCTGACCAGATCAACAGGTTCAGGCTGATACTCAACACCCATTACCGGCCAGTAATTGTCCAGCGCGTGCTGCTGGCCTTTCGTCAGACGACCCTGACGACGAACGAAGCTGCGAATACGGCGCATTGGGCGACCGTTCTCATCAAACTCCGGGGAAATGACATCATTCTTCATATTTCTGCCTGCTGGTCTGCAATCTCTGGAAAGGGGGCATTATGCAAAGTTACAGCGGTTAAGCAAGCCCCGGTAACTTCCGGTTTACAGCATAGTTGGTCTGTGCTGGAATCCCAGCCTGATTTTCACTTATCCAGGATATTTCTCTGACATGATGCAAGCGCCGCAGTTCTCACGGCAGGTACTGGAGTGGTATCAGCGCTTTGGCCGCAAAACTCTGCCCTGGCAGCTGGAAAAAACGCCGTATAAAGTCTGGCTTTCGGAAGTGATGTTGCAGCAAACGCAGGTCGCGACGGTGATCCCTTATTTCGAACGCTTTATGGCGCGCTTCCCTGAAATCAGCGATTTAGCCAACGCCCCGCTGGATGAAGTTCTGCATTTATGGACCGGCCTCGGTTATTACGCCCGCGCGCGCAATCTGCATAAAGCGGCGAAAACGGTGGCGGAGAAGCACAACGGCATTTTCCCCCAGACCTTTGACGAGGTGATGGATTTGCCCGGCGTCGGCCGGTCGACCGCCGGCGCGATCCTCTCTTTATCTCTCGGGCAGCATTATCCAATCCTCGACGGCAACGTTAAGCGCGTGTTGGCCCGCTGCTATGCCGTCTCCGGCTGGCCGGGCAAAAAAGAGGTCGAGAAGCGTCTGTGGGAGATCAGCGAAGAGGTCACTCCAGCAGAAGGCGTCAGCCAGTTTAATCAGGCGATGATGGATTTAGGGGCGATGGTCTGCACCCGCTCAAAACCCAAATGCGAAATCTGCCCGCTGAATCTGGGCTGCATCGCCTATGCCAACGGCAGCTGGGCCAGTTACCCCGGCAAGAAGCCAAAGCAGACGCTGCCGGTGCGCACCGGCTGGCTGTTGATGATGCAGCAGGATCAGGAGGTCTGGCTGGAACAGCGCCCACCGGTCGGCCTTTGGGGTGGGCTGTTTTGTTTCCCGCAGTTTACTACCCTGCCCGAGCTGCAACAGTGGCTGAGCGACAAACGCATTGATGGCGCACCCCTGCAACAGAGCATCGCGTTTCGTCACACCTTCAGCCATTTCCACCTGGATATTGTGCCAATGTGGCTGGAACTGCCTCCGGCAGGCGCGGTAATGGATGAAGGCGCTGGTCTCTGGTATAACTTAGCGCAGCCACAGTCCGTTGGGCTGGCCGCGCCGGTGGAACGCCTGTTACAACAGCTGCGTCAGCCACAACAGAAAGCGCTGAACATCCGCGCGACAGAAGAGGAAGAGTAATGAGCCGAATGATTTTTTGCACGTTCCTGCAACGTGACGCCGAAGGGCAGGATTTCCAGCTGTATCCGGGTGAGACGGGTAAACGTATCTATAATGAGATTTCGAAAGAAGCCTGGTCACAGTGGATGAGCAAACAAACCATGCTGATCAATGAGAAGAAGCTCAGCATGATGAACCCCGACGATCGTAAGCAGCTTGAGCAGGAGATGATTAAATTCCTGTTTGAAGGGCATGAGGTCCATATCGAAGGTTACACCCCGCCAGAAGAATAATCGTTGGGCCTCACAGATGAGGCCCTCACAATGTGGGCGAAGCACGACAACATGAATAAGAAACTCCTTAGTTTGCTGGTAATAGCGCCGCTGCTGATTTCCTGCTCAGGCAACAAAAAGCCGGCTTTCCACGAAGAGTGGGTTAAAGACACCAACGGATTCGATATTCTGATGGGACAGTTTGCCCATAACATCGAGAATATCTGGGGCATCAACGAAGTGCTGATCGCCGGCCCCAAAGATTACGTGAAGTACAGCGATCAATATTACACCCGCAGCCACATCAACTTTGAGTCTGGATCGATCACCATTGAGACCATTGCCGGGACCGATCCGATGACCAGCCTGCGTCAGGCGATCATCACCACCCTGTTGATCGGTGACGATCCGGGGAATGTCGATCTGTACTCGGATGCCAATGATATTAAGCTCGGTACCGAGCCGCTGCTTTACGGTCAGGTGCTGGATAACACCGGCCAGGCGATCCGCTGGCAAGGCCGTGCGGCCACCTTTGCGGACTATCTGATCCAGAACAAGCTGCAACGCCGCACCTCCGGGCTGCATGTGATCTACTCGATCACCATTCCGATGGTGCCCAACCATCTGGATAAGCGTGCTCATAAATACCTGCCGATGGTGCGCGAAGCCTCCGCGAAGTATGGCGTCGATCAGTCGCTGATCCTGGCGATTATGCAGATTGAATCGAGCTTTAACCCGTATGCGGTCAGTAATGCCGACGCGCTCGGACTGATGCAGGTGGTGCAGCATACCGCCGGAGTTGACGTGTTCCGCATGAAGGGCAAATGGGGCAAGCCGAGCCGCAGCTATCTGCTGGATCCGGAAAACAACATTGATGCCGGTACCGCCTATCTGTCGATCCTGCAGGGTAGCTATCTGGCCGGGATCACCAACCCAACCTCGCGGCGTTATGCGGTGATCACTGCCTACAACGGTGGCGCGGGCAGCGTGTTGAAAGTGTTCTCCAGCGATAAAACGCGGGCGTTTAACACCATCAACAATCTGTCGCCAGCCGAGGTGTATCAGACGCTGACCACCAACCATCCGTCAGCGGAATCCCGTCGTTATCTGTATAAAGTGAGCAGCGCGCAGAAGAGCTACCACTCGTACTGATGCTGAGGCAAAAAAAAGGGCAGCTCCGTAAGGGCTGCCCTTTTTTATAGTTGATACGCCCTGCTGTGGGCAAAAATTAACGACTGATATTTTTGAATTGTTTTGTGGTGTCGGTCAGTGCGGTTTCGGTTGGCAGACGCTCCATTGAGCTGGCACCGTAAAAACCGTCGCACTGCGGGCAGTTATCCAGAATGTACTGGGCGTCTTCCGGGCTGGAAATCGGCCCGCCGTGACACAGCACAATGACGTTTTCCCGCACGCTTTTTGCCGCCGTGGCCCACTGATTAATCAGCGGCACGCAATCCGCTAACTTCAGCGCGGTTTCTGCACCAATATTCCCGCCGGTGGTCAGCCCCATATGCGGCACGATAATATCGGCACCGGCTTCGGTCATGGCGATGGCATCGGCTTCGCTGAACACATACGGCGTGGTCAGCATCTCTTTCTGGTGCGCCAGACGGATCATATCGACTTCCAGGCCGTAGCCCATGCCGGTCTCTTCCAGATTGGCGCGGAAGTTACCATCGATCAGCCCGACGGTCGGGAAGTTTTGCACGCCCGAAAAGCCCAGCGCTTTCAGCTCGTCCAGAAAACGGTCGAACTGGCAAAACGGATCGGTGCCGTTGACGCCGGCCAGAACCGGGGTGTTTTTCACCACCGGCAGCACTTCCTTCGCCATATCCACCACAATCTCATTGGCGTTACCGTAGGCCAGCAGTCCGGCCAGCGAGCCGCGTCCTGCCATGCGATAACGGCCTGAGTTGTAAATGACGATAAGATCGATGCCGCCTGCCTCTTCGCATTTCGCAGAAAGGCCGGTGCCGGCACCGCCGCCGATAATCGGCTCGCGGCGGGCAATCATCTGGTTAAATTTTGTCAGTATTTCCTGACGGGTAAAAGCCATTCTCAGTACTCCTTTGCCAGTTGGCGGAACTGCTCCACAGCAATCTGTGCAAATTCCCGGTCGTTAATGTTATAGGGTACGCGAAGTATTTTACGCTTTGCCGTCTGCACTAAACGGTCTTCCAGCGTGGTGATAAATGCCCGATCGGCGTCCGGAGACCAGAATGCCTGGCCTGGCGCATCCAGTGCCGAGAATCCGCCTTCCGGGATCAGGAAGACAATTTTTCCCTGACACCGGTTCAACTTGGCGGCGATCCAGGTTGCCAGCGCCACATTCTCCTCAACCGTGGTGCGCATCAGCGTAACCTGCGCATTGTGATGATAGAAGAGACGGTCGGCATATTTTTCCGGCACGCTGTCGGCATGGCCGAAGTTGACCATATCCAGCGCGCCGCAGGAGATGACGCAGGGCGCTTCTGAACTGGCCAGCGCATCAAAGCGGGTATCATCACAAGCCAGCACGCCACCAAACAGCAGGTCGCAGACTTCGGTGGTGGTCAGATCGAGCAGGCCGGACAGCATATAGCTGGCGGTGAGTTTTTCCATCGCCATGCCGCCGCTGCCGGTGGCGTGGAACACCACGCAGTCATAGTCCTTTTCCAGCGCGGCGCTGACGTGCTGAATGCAGGGCGTGGTGACGCCGAACATGGTCAGCCCCAGCGCCGGATTTTCATTCGGATCCTCTTCGACGTCCCACAACACGGCACCCGCAACCTGGTGGGCGGCGTTGGCCAGCACCCGACGGGAAATGCGGTTCAGGCCCGCCACATCGGTCACGGAATTCAGCATGGTGATATCGCTGGCGCCGACATAGCCTGAGACGTCGCCGGAGGCCATGGTAGAAACCATCACTTTCGGGATGCCGATGGGCAGTGCCTGCATCGCCGGGGTGATCAGCGCCGTTCCGCCGGATCCGCCCAAACCAATCACGCCGAGCAGGTCGCTTCTTTTGCTGAGGAAATTCTTAAATGCCAGCGCCATTGCATCAATGGCTCTGCCGCGGTCGCCGCAGAACACGGCGTTGCGTCCATCGGGATGGAAGTCGGCGATCAGTTCCGGGGGGAAATCCGCTTCAGAAGGCATAACTGGTTGAGTTGACAGATCAACTGTTAACACGTCTGCACCGGTTTTGGCGATGCAGTCACTGACGTAAAACAGTTCCCTTCCTTTAGTATCTGCTGTAGCAACAGCGTAGATATAACCTGCGTTTATACTCATAGTCGTAACAACACCCTGTTATCAGACGAAATAAGAACTTGAAAAACCAGTAGTAAAAACGTACATAACCTGTACGCCTCATTATTTTCAAGGCCACGAGATTACAGTACCACCTTCATTATTGGTAAATCAATTGAATGAAATATGCGTCTCACAGAGATGTTGACTATGCTTACGGCTGAGGTCTGGCTTTTAGATTTGCCCCGAAGTCATCGCGATTTCTTCCGGGCATTATTCGTCAATCGCTTGAATTTCAAGCCGAATTAATTGAACAAATGAGGTTATTGTGGAGCAAAGGGATTCCGCTGGGGTTATGACATTAACCGCTACAAGGGCAAGAACACGACGCTTACTGATTGAAACTGCAATGAAGATGTTCGACAGTGGCGCCTTCCCGTCGATCACCGAAGTCGCTCAGGAAGCACAGCTTTCGCGGGCGACAGCCTACCGTTATTTTCCCACTCAGAGCGCGCTGGTTTCGGCCATCGTGACTGAGACGCTCAGCCCGATCAAAAACTGGCGTCCGACCAAAGAAGACACCGGCGACCGCATTGATGAGATGCTGGGATTTGCCTTCCCGCGCATGCTGGAGCATGAAGGCACGCTGCGTGCTGCCCTGCACCTTTCTCTGACGCAGTGGGCGCAGTCACGTTCCAGCGAACGGCCGGAAAAAGAGAAGCTGATCAGGGGTAACCGCAAGGCGATGCTGCAGCATGTGGTTGAGCCGTTAAACCAGGAGATGTCACCGAAGATGGTGGAGCGCGTGGTTCAGTCGCTGTCGCTGGTCTATGGCTCGGAGATTTTTCTGGTGATGAAGGATATCTGGGGCTGCGATAACCTGCAGCTGGAAGATATTGGCAAGTGGATAGCCAAAGCGATCGTACGTCAGGCGCGCGAAGATGAAAAAGCGCTGACGGCGGACTGAGCTGCCGCAAAGCACAGGGGCCACAATCGCGGCCCCTGATACTCACCTGTTACTGACAGCCGTTACTCGTTAAGCATGTAGCCAAACAGACGCTTGACGCCATTCTCATCGGCTTCGGCATAGACGCCCTGCAGTTCCGGCGAGAAGCCAGGCAGCAGATTAAGCCCTTCTTCGAGTGCGAGGAAGTAGCGTTGAACCGCCCCGCCCCAGGCTTCGCCAGGCACAACACAGAGCACACCCGGAGGATAAGGCAGTGCGCCTTCCGCCGCGATGCGTCCTTCCGCCTTCGCAATCGGCACCAGCTCGACGTTGCCACGAATAAATTCGATATTGGCATCCTGCGGGTTCATCATCACTTTTGGCAGGCTTTCCTGACGGAACATCGCCTTCTGCAAATCCTTCACGCCATAGCTGACGTACAGCTGATGCATCTCCTGACAGAGACGACGCAGGGTGTAACCTGCGTAGCGCTTCGCATTCTTGCGGTAGATGGTTGGCAGTACGTCGGATAACAGCGCATCCTCTTTGACGTGCTGTTCGAACTGCGCCAGCTTAGCCACCAGATGGGCCATTTTCTCGACGCTCTCTGCGGGCGTCAGCAGGAACAGGATCGAGTTAAGGTCGCACTTCTCTGGCACCACGCCATTTTCGCGCAGGTAGTTAGCCAGGATAGTAGCCGGGATGCCGAAGGATGCGTACTGACCGTTGGCGGCATCGATGCCCGGCGTGGTCAGCAGCAGCTTACAGGGATCGATCAGGTACTGATCTTTCTCATAGCCCTCAAAGCCATGCCAGTCAGCGCGCGGCGCAAAGCTAAAGTAGCGGGCATCCGAGGCGATGGTTTCGGTTTTCGCATCCTGCCAGGGTTTGCCGTCCACTTCATCGGGAATAAACGGCTTAATCATTTCGCAGCGGGCCAGGATCGCTTTACGGGCATCGATGCCGAGGGTGACGCATTCGTGCCACAGGCGACGCCCCGCTTCGCCCTGATGCATTTTGGCATTCACGTCCAGCGCGGCAAACAGCGGATAGAACGGGCTGGTTGAGGCGTGCAGCATAAAGGCATTGTTGAGGCGTTTATGGCTGCAGAAGCGCTTCTGGCCGCGCAGGTGGTTATCTTTTTTGTGGATCTGCGAGGTTTGCGAGAATCCGGCCTGCTGTTTATGCACCGATTGGGTAACAAAGATGCCCGGATCGTTTTCGTTGAGTTCCAGCAGCAGCGGCGAACAGGCTTCCATCACCGGAATAAACTGTTCGTAGCCGACCCATGCCGAGTCAAACAGGATGTAGTCGCAGAGGTGGCCGATGCTGTCGATCACTTTACGGGCGTTATAGACGGTGCCGTCGTAGGTGCCAAGCTGGATAACCGCCAGGCGGAAAGGACGGGCTTCCTGCGCGCGTTCCGGCGCCACCTGTTTAATCTGCTCGCGGATGTAGTCCTCGTTAAAGCAGCGCGCATCGATACCGCCGATAAAGCCAAACGGGTTGCGGGCGGTTTCGAGGTAGACCGGGGTCGCACCGGCCTGGATCAACGCGCCGTGGTGGTTCGATTTATGGTTGTTGCGGTCGAAGAGCACCAGGTCGCCGCGCGTCAGCAAGGCGTTGGTCACCACTTTATTGGCGCTGGAGGTGCCGTTCAGCACGAAATAGGTTTTATCGGCGTTGAAGACTTTCGCAGCAAACTTTTGTGCATGTTTCGCCGATCCTTCGTGGATCAGCAGGTCGCCCAGCTTTACGTCGGCATTGCACATATCGGCGCGGAAGACGTTTTCGCCGAAGAAGTCGAAGAACTGACGGCCAGCCGGGTGCTTTTTGAAGAATGCGCCGCCCTGGTGGCCGGGACAGGCAAAGGTGCTGTTATCCATCGCGACATATTTGGTCAGCGTATTGAAGAACGGCGGCAGCAGTTCGCTCTGGTATTCGGACGCGGCGGCTTCGAGTTTGATCGCATCGTCCCCGGCACCGGTCAGCAAGCCGACGTTTTCCGGCAGGTCAATTTCCTGTTCCTGCTCAGGGTAGTCCAGCGAGATAAACACCGGCAGGTTAAAGCCGGTATGGCGCAGCAGCGCCAGCATGCCGCTACGGGAGTCGGCAACAGAGACGACCACCGCCGCCACATCCGTAAAATCAGTTTTCTCTAGCGTAACGACTTCGCGTCCGGTCTGGAGGTGGATAGCCACAGTGGTGCTGGCTGCAATTTTCAGTGGTGTCATAGCACAAATCCTCAGGCGTCAAGGATGAGTGGGTGCCAGAGGCACAGCAATGGGAGACGGCAATAGCCCTCTTCCGGCGAAAGGTGTCAAACAGGTGAACAGCCAACAGGGTCCGGCTTCAACCGATAGACATCAGTAAAATCAGATCGCGTCTGTTTTTACTCATGGCCAACAGTAAGCGTATGAAAACCTCACCGCACGGTGAGAGATTTTTTCGACAGGATGTGACAAGCGGATCGGCGCGCCAGCGACATACGTGAATGTCGGGTACAGGTGCTGTTTTTCAGCAGTGAACCAGGCATGGCGGCGACCTTAAAGTGGCGTGGTGACGTTATCCGTCAGAGTGGGCGCAATGATGGCACTTTTTTTTTTCAGGTTCAAGACGGCGGGTGAATTTATCGGCTGGCGGCGCTTTCTCTAATTAATTGATATTTAATGACTAAAATTGGCGATAAAAATAAAAAAGGTTATTTTTCTGTTGGTTATGCAGTTTTGTTGCAAAGATATTCAACGGGGTGAAGGTCAAAACCGGGTCGGTGGTTGGCGTCAGCATAGAGCGCGGTATCCGAGACGCCGTAAATCCCTCCCTGGAGGCTTGGCTGCGGCATCCCTGCCGCAGACACTCGGCTACCGCGCTCTACGCCGCCACCCTATAACATTCGCGTAGTTGATAGGTTTCGTGGATACACAGGTCAAGGGCAGGATTTTAGTTCGCGTTGTTGTTGAGGGGATAGTGCATACACAGGTCAACGGCAGCCAGCTGGGCGGGGTTTTGACCTGAGTGTCCACATTCAATCATTCGGCATTGAAGCCTAGGGGGAAGGGAGAGAGGGGGGATAAACAAAGCATCTGCGACAGGGATGTCGCAGCTGAGCCCCCAGGGATGGGTGCACGGCGTCTTTGTGTTCCCCCCTCTCTCCCTGAGCTTGCCACCATAGCATACAGACGACTTACTGAATCGCAGCCCACAGCCCCGTCAATCTTGCCACCCCAACCCACAGACGGCTTACCAAACTCAGACCCACAGAAGACTTACCAAACTCAACCCCCCAGATCTACAGCCAGTGCTGCGCCTCGATCTTCTCGCCGTCACTGAACCGCGCTAAACGGAAGGCGGTGGGATCAACGATCGGTGTTGATCCACTCACCAGATCGGCCATCAACTGACCCGCAGCGGGCGCGATACCGAAACCGTGCCCGGAAAAACCGGTGGCGATAAACAGGCCTGGCACCGTTGGTGCGCCGGAAATCACCGGGATCGCATCCGGCATCGTGTCGATCATCCCGCCCCAACTTTGCGCTACCTGTACGTTGCCAAGCGCAGGCAGCCATTGCTTCAGGTTGATCAGGATCTGCTTAAGCACCGCCGGATCGATCTGCGGGTCCAGCACCCTGATCCGCTCATACAGCGAAACGCGATCCGCCTGACCGGGCCGCCAGTGCAACGCTTCTTCCACAAAACGCTGCCCCAACCGCAACTGTAACGCCTTGCGCTCCTGCCAGAACGCCGGGAAAAAAACCTTCAGAAAACGTAACGAATCAGGCGTTATATCGGCGGTATTCACCGCTGAACTGGCGATGGTCAGCCCACCGTCCAGCCGCTTGCGCATCGCGACGCCGCCAAAACTGACGCACGGCGCGATTTCACAATTAACCGGCCGGGTTCTCATCACCGTCGACAAAACCTTTAACTGCGGCAAGGTGATCCCCATTCCCTGCAACAACAACCGGGACCAGACGCCGCCAGCCACCACCACCGACTGACAGGCCACCGCTCCGTGCTCGGTCACCACATGACTCACCCGTCCGGCAGCGCGCTCAATGGTGCGCACCGCGCAATGCTGCTGAATATTGACTCCCAACTCCATCGCGTACATCGCCATCGCGGGCGCGGCTTTTTGTGGCTCGGCCCGACCATCCAACGGCGTCCACATCCCGCCCGCTATCGCCTGGTTCAGACCCGGAAGCCTGGCGGCGGTCTGATCTGCCGACAGCATCTCACTGTGAATATCATACTGACGCGCTTCGTCACACCAACGCTGATGCCGCTCGCGCTGCTGTTCATTGCGCGAGGTGTAGAGAATGCCTTCGCGACGGAAACCGGTTTCCCGCCCCACCCGCTGATTCATCCCCTCCCACATTCTCAAACTTTGCTCGATCAACGGCAGCTCGCGCAGATCGCGCCCGGTCCGGCGGCACCAGCCCCAGTTGCGGCTGGATTGCTCGGCGGCAACGGTGCCCTTCTCCAACACAACGACCTGGATCCCTCGCTGCGCCAGCGACATCGCCGTCGCCACCCCAATAATCCCTCCACCGATCACCACCACTTCCGCCTGTGTCGGGAAGATCGCCGACGATGGCACCAAATCAACGACTGGACCCATGACTTACCCTCTTTTAGTATTGATCTTCCACGGTCCAGTTCACCGGGATCTCCGCAATGCTGGTGGTGGTCGGCAGCTCCAGCACCGTGCGCACCAGATGCGCCAAATCTTCGGGTTGCGTCATCTTCTCCGCCGGCACTTCCGTCAGCGCGGTGCCCATGTCCGTGGCGACATAACCCGGACAGATGGCGGTGGAACGAATGCCGTCTTCGTCACCAATCCGGCGCAAACCGTGAGCCAGCGCCAGTGCAGCAAACTTGCTCATCGCGTACAGACTGGAACGTTCTGCACGCACCCGCTTACCGGACAGCGAAACCAGCGCCACAATCCGCCCGCTGCCGCTGGCCACCAGATGCGGCCAGGCCTTGCGGCTCAGACGCATCGGCGACTTCACGTTGACGTCAAAAGTGCGGTCAAACTCGTCGTCGGTGGCGGTCAGCACCGAAACCGGCAGCATCATCCCGGCGTTATGGATCACCGCGTCGATGCGGCCAAATTTTGCGATGGTGGCCGCAATCCAGTCGTCTTCGGTGGCGCCATCCAGCGCATCAAATCGACAGACCAGCTGATGCTCAGGATCGGCGTTGGCCACCTCTTCCGGCGTCCGGCATCCCAGGCTCACCGCCCAACCGTTGGCCAGTAAATTTGCGGCAATCGCCGCACCAATGCCACGGCTGGCACCGCTGATCAGCGCCACGCGCCGGGTTGAAGCATTCATCAGGTTCTTCTCCAGTTAGCTCATTGATGCCCGCAGACGCGTATCCAGCGGACTTAACATCGGTTCTACGCCAGCCACTTCTTCCTGTAATAACGCCACATAGCGCTGCACGGCGTCCGGCGTCAAACGGGGTGACAATACGGTTAAGCCCAGCGATCCCACCACGCCCGCACCCGCCACGCGGATCGGCACCGACACCCCGCCGATCCCCGGCAATAATTCGCCAGGATCCAACGCGTAACCGCGCGAGGCGGTTTGATCGATCAACGATTGCAGCCGGGTTTTAGTCAGGATCGGCCAGTTATTCAGCCGCAGCGCATTGCGTTCGAGGATCGCCTGCTGCGTCTCCGCGTCGAGAAATGACAGGATCGCCAGACTGCCGGGCCCCAAACCGAGCGGCACCGCGCCACCTATCGAGCCGGTCAGCGTCTGCATCTGAAAATCACTGTCATAACGGTCGATACACACCGAATCATCGCGGTCGCGCGCCATCAGCATCACCGTTTCGCCGGTCAACTGCCTTAAACGTTCCAGCGCCGGCTGGAAGTGGCGACGCAGGCCTGGCCCTTTGGCCGCCTTCGCCCCGTAAATCAGGAGCTTGGTGCCCAGCCGGTAGCACTTATCCCCCTGGGCTTTATGCAATAGCTGATGATCCACCAGCGAATTCAAAATGCGGTGACAGGTCACCTTGTTGAGCCCGGACAGCTCGCACAGCGTTTTCAGCGTCAGACCTTCGCTGCCGACGTCTGACACCAGGTCCAGCAGCATCACCGCACGGTCCAGAAGCTGGACCCCGTTTTTCCCATGAGCGTCGCTCATCGCCCCTCCAAAATTCCACTATGTGGAACTTTTAATTATAAGATTTCAATATGTGGTTTTTTGTTGACTAAATTTCTAGCAGATTTCACACTCGGTTGGCAAGTGAGATGCATTTTTAAGCACACCAGGGCTAAAAAAGAATCAGAGCATCGCGCTGCCGACAGACCAAAACCTGAGCCAAAAAGGCCGGAAATCACCTGCAATCACCACGACACCGGAAGGATGTAAACATGAAAAGAAATCGCGCACTGATGGCTCTTTCCCTGCTGATTATGACTCCTGTTATTACCCATGCTGACACCCTGTCCGATATCAAAAGTCGTGGCGTACTGACCGTGGGTATCAAAAACGATTACCCGCCGTACGGCTTTATGAACGCCGAGGGCAAAACGGTGGGCTTTGAAGTGGACCTGGCGCGCTCCATCGCCGCTAACCTGCTCGGCTCACCCGACAAAATCAAACTGGTGCCGGTCAACGCCTCTAACCGCATTCAGTTCCTGCAGTCCGGCCAGATCGACCTGATTATGGCCACGCTGGGCGTAACGCCTGAGCGTGCTAAAGAAATTGATTTCACCGTGGAGTATGTTTCGGCAGCGGGCCCGTCGGTGATGGCGCGCAAAGAAGCTAAATTCAACCAGTGGGAACAGCTGAAAGGCCAGAAAATCTGCGGCATTCAGGGCTCTTACTACAACAAAACGCTGACGCAGAAATACGGCATCCAGCTGGTGAACTTCACCGCCCTGCCGGAAGCCTATCGCGCATTGCAGGATAACCGCTGCGTGGCGATGGTCTTCGATGACATGACCTTGCAGAACAAGCTGGGCGAGCCGGGCTGGAGTGACTACAAAATTGCCATCAAGCCTTACGAGTTCCTGCCGATGGCGGGCGGACTGCGCAAGGGTGACGAGGCGTTCAAAAACGCGGTTAACGCGGCAATCGTGAAAACGGAAGGCGAAAACAAGCTGGTTGAATGGCAGAGCACCTACCATATGCCGCCATCGGACTACATCACTAAGCGTGCCGAAGCCGCCCGCGCAGCCAAGTAAGCGGCGGGAGCGTAACGATGTTCGGACTCGATTATTCCTGGCTGCTGGATCCGACCTATCAGCAATGGCTGCTTCAGGGCGTGGTGCAGACGCTGGAGCTGGCGGCACTCTCTTCGGTGATTGCCATCGCCATCGGCCTGGCCGGGGCGCTTGGCTTGACCTTCAAAATCGCCTGGCTTGATGCGCTAATCGAGCTGTTTGTAGAGCTGTTTCGCAATACGCCGCCGCTGCTGCAGATGCTGTTTTTTTACTTCACCCTGACGCAGATTGGCTTTACCGCCACCGATCCGGTTACCGGGTTGCAGGTGCCGCTGGTCAGCGCCTTCGCCTCGGCAACCGTCTCGCTCAGCCTGTTTGGCGGCGCGCTATGCATTGAAGCCTTTCGTTCCGGCTTTGATGCGGTGCCGAAAGCCACGCTGGAGGCGGCGCGATCCCTCGGCTATTCCCGCTGGGGACTGTTTGTGCACGTGCAGGCGCCGATTGCGTCACGCATCTGCCTGCCGCCGCTGACCAACGTGCTGACCAACTTATTTAAAACCACCTCGCAGGCGTCGGTGATCACCGTGCCGGAGCTGATGTATGCCGCCGGACAGATCTACAACGACACCTTCCGCACGCTGGAAGTGATGCTGTTAGTGCTGCTGATTTACGTGGTGCTGGTCAGCCTGCTGGTGTGGTTTATCAGCTGGGTTGAGCGTCGTCTCGCCTATCCTGGCTACGGAGGTTAATCATGGATGCGCTCTATCTGAAGCGAAAGCGCCAGACCAAACAGGCCTTTGCGCTGCTGGCGCTGATCGGACTGCTGTTCACCATCTTTAACGATCCGGGTGGCGAATGGCATCAGGTGTGGCTGCGGCTGCCGCTGCTGTTAACCGGCAGTCAGCAAGGCTGGCCGTGGTCGGGCGGCTTTGTGCTGAACATCTATATCAGCATTGTCAGCATGGCGCTTTCTACCGTGTTTGGCCTGCTGCTGGGGCTGGCAATGATGGCAAAACGCCGCTGGCTCAGCCTGCCTGCCCGCGCAGTGATGAACTTCCTGCGCAACGCGCCCTGGCTGGTACTGCTGTTCTCAATGCTCTATCTGCTGCCTTATCACGCATCGGTGTTTGGCATTTCCTTTACCTTCTCACCGCTGTTTAAGGCGATTGTCGGGCTGAGCCTGCCCACCGCCGCCAACTTCGCAGAGGTCATTCGTGGTGCCGTGCAGTCGGTGCACAGCGGTCAGTGGGAATCCGCACGCTCGATGGGCTACAGCTACGGGCAGATCTACCGATTGGTGATCCTGCCGCAGGCCTTCCGCCGCATCATTCCCGGCTGGATGAACCTGTATGCGCTGCTGACCATCTCCACCGCGCTGGCAACCGTCACGGGCGTGCAGGAAGTGGTCACGCTGTTGCGCACCACGCTGGCGACCGAAGGCGAAAGCACCCTGGTTTACTTCTACGTGACCGTGCTGCTGATGTTCTTCTTTTATTGCTACCCGATTGCGCTGCTGGCGCGTCGGCTGGAAAAAAATACTAAAGGGGAAGCGATATGAGCGAGCGTAACCACGCCCTTATTGAGCTGGACAATATTCACAAGTCGTTCGGCGATACCCATGTGCTGAAGGGGATTTCGCTGAGCGTCAATAAAGGCGAAGCGGTGTGCATCATCGGCCCGTCTGGCTCCGGCAAGTCCACCATTTTGCGCTGCATTAACGGCCTGCTGCCGGTGGATGAAGGCTTCGTTCGCGTCGGCAATCACCGCGTGCATGAGATGACCAGCGAGAAGCAGATGCGTCCGCTGCGTCACCAGGTGTCGATGGTATTCCAGCAGTACAACCTGTTCCCGCATCGCACGGTGCTGGACAACATCATGATGGCGCCAATGCAGGTCCTGAAGCATCAGCGTGATGAGGTGCGCGAGCGGGCGCTCAAACTGATCGCCAAAGTGCGCCTGACCGGTAAAGAAGATCGCTATCCCGGTGAGTTGTCGGGCGGCCAGCAACAACGCGTGGCTATCGCCCGATCGCTGGCGATGCAGCCGGAAATCATCCTGTTTGATGAAGTGACGGCGGCGCTCGATCCCGAGACGGTAAAAGAAGTGCTGAACACCATCCGCGAACTGGTGGATGAAGGGATGACCTGCGTGCTGGTCACCCACGAGATGCGCTTTGCCCGTGAAGTGTCGCACCGCGTGTGCTTCACCGATCGCGGCCGGATTGTGGAAAGCGCCCCCCCTGCGCAACTTTTTGATGCCCCGCAGGATCCGCGTACCCGCGAATTCCTCGGCCAGGTTTTGTGATCCTTTTTGAGAGACACCATGGCAAGCCAAACTGATGAGATTTTTACCGCCGACTTCAAAACCAGCCCTTACTGGTGGGAAGCCGCGCCGCCTGAAACGGTTTTAGATCCTCTGCCGGCCACCGCCGATGTGGTGGTGATCGGCTCCGGCTTTGCCGGACTCAATGCCGCCATTGAGCTGGCACGCCACGGCAAAAATGTGGTGGTGCTGGACGCCAACGAACTCGGCAGCGGCGGCAGCACGCGCACCGGCGGGATGATCAGCAGCGGTCAGAAGTTGGTGGTTGGGGGTGCGATCAAAGGCATCTCGCCCGAGCTGTTCAGCAAGATGATTGCCGACTCCATCGCCTCTTTCGACTTTATTCAGCAGCTGGTCAAAAGCGAGCAGCTGGATGCCGACCTGTTTATCGGCGGTCGTTATTTTGGCGCGCACACCAAAAAGCAGCTCGACAGCCTGTATCAAATGGGCGATATCCTGCACAAGGTGACCGGCGTGACCGTGCATAAGGTGAAGCGTAAAGAGCAGGCGTCGATCATCGGTTCTGAGTTCTATCACGGCGGGATTCTGGTCGATGAGTACGGCGGCGTGCATCCGGGGAAATACAACAAGGCGCTGCGCGATTTGGCCCGCCAGCTGGGTGCCACCTTGTTCTCCCACGCGCGCGTCACCGCGATTACCCCGCGCGATGGCGGAAAAATCGTTAATACTGAGCGTGGAGCCATTGCAGCACAAGAAGTGTTAGTGCTCACTAATGGATACACCGATACGTTGGCCACGCCAAACCTGGCTAAACGCATTGTGCCGGTGAAAAGCTATCAAATCGCCACCGAACCGTTACCGCCAGAGCTGATGGCGAAGCTGATCCCCGGCGGCAGGATGATCACCGACAGTCGCCGCGATCTGATCTATACCCGCCCTTCTCCCGACGGCACGCGCCTGCTGTTTGGCTCGCGTCCTGGCATGATGGACTGCGACGATAAAACCGCCGCGATTAAGATCCGCGAAAGGATGCTGGCGATTTGGCCGGAATTGACGGGCTACAAAATCAGCCACGCCTGGAGCGGTTATGTCGGCATGACGCACGATAAAACCGCCTATGCCGGGCTGATGGATAACGCGCGCTTTGCGGTAGGCTGCAACGGTAACGGCGTGGCGTTAATGAGCTGGCTGGGATACCGCACCGCGCAGAAGGTGCTGGGCACGGAACCGCGTCCGCTGTCGTTCGATCGCCCCACCTTTAAGCGCATTCCGCTGTACGATGGACGCCCGTGGTTTGTGCCTTTTGTCAGCGGCTGGTATCGCCTGCGTGATGCGGTGGACAAGCGGCTGGATTGAGGCGGGTTAGCCGCAGTGCACGCGATTACGGCCCCGGCGCTTGGCTTCATAGAGCGCCACATCGGCCTGGCTGTAAAGCAGATCAAACTCGCTGGCCTGCTGGCCCCAGCTAACCCCGAGGCTGACGGTCACCAGCTGATGCGGCATCGATTTCAGCGACGATGCATTGAGTGAAGCATGGATATAGCCCGCCACAATCACTGCCTGCGCCAGGCTGTGGCGCGGCAGCAAAATCGTAAACTCCTCACCGCCGACCCGACCCACACTGCCTTCCTGCGGTACACAACCGCCGATCCGCTGGATCAGCTCACGGATCACCGCATCCCCGACCGGATGGCCATAACGGTCATTAATCGCCTTAAAATGATCGATATCCAGCAGGATCAACGCCGCTTCATCCTCCAGCAGCGCACTGCTGATATGGTTGATAATGGCGCTACGGTTGAAGACATCGGTGAGCGGATCGTGCGTGGCTTCGTATTCCAGCTTTACCGCCAGCTGCTGGAGCTGCTCGTTAAGCATGTTCAGCTCGCGTTCTGCCCGATCGCTGCGGGAGATCAGCCGATAAGACTCGCGCATCAGCTGCTGATAGTGGCCGCTGAGTTGCTGCAACGCCTCACGGTAGCGCTCGGCCGGCAGCTCGGAGTGGCTGGCCAGCGCCTGCGAGTGCTGCAAAATGCTCTTTTCCTGAGTGAACAGTTCATCCAGGCTCATCATGACAGCGCCCCCGGATGAAGGTGGAAAGTGATCGCTGGAAAATCCAGGCTCAGCTCCTGACCAAACTCTTCCGAGATGTCATCTTCCGGATCGTAATACCAGTGCAGGGTGGTGGCGATGCCCGCGACCGCTCCGCTGTTTAACACACCGAACAAGCCAAACAGCATTTTGGTGCTGGAGCTGTTGAAATAGCTCAGGGAGACATGTATCGCCATCTCTGTTTCGCTATGCAGCGCATGGGAAGCGGTGAACCCTTCCACGGCGGTCACTAACGGACGATAAAAGGCGGCGGCATTTTCCGGATAGGATTCGCCACGCAGCGACAGCACCCGGCCGTCGAAATTAAACTCAACTTCGGGTGTGCATGAAGTTGCAGGAATGCTGATGTCGTTCATGTTGTCGCTCTGCCCTAAATAATGGCTTTCAGATAAAAGGCGGATAAATCCGTAGATTCCACCTGTTGAAAAGTAAATTCCAGCGGCTCACTGACGTCACGCGCCAGCGTCAGCAGGCCAATATTGGCCCCTTTACTCCACGCGGGAGCCTCGGCACGCAGCGAGGCTTTATAAGTCAGTTTGATCTGCTCATCGCTCATACTTTGCAGCGTTTCCAGGCATTCGCGCAGGCGCCCGGTGTCTTCAGACCTGACCAGGTTGGCGCTCTGACAGACGTATTTCCCCTGGTCCATGCCAAAGGTCACTGAGCCAAAGCGCATTTCATCGTTATCCCGCAGCAGCGCCCGGCTGTCTGAGGAGTAGCGCAGGATATTCTGTACCATCTCAATAAAGGTGGAGAACAGCTTGCGGCGGGTGGCGAAAGAGCCTTCATTCTGCTCAAGGTACAGGCGGATCACCTCGCCCATCGCGGTAATGTTGTGTTGCGAGAAAAACCCTGTGTACTGCAACGCCACCACGTCGTGCTGCGACGGGCTGAACAGACCAGAGAGGACGGCATCATTTTTCATAAACATAATCTGCTTGTCGGCCTTCAGACATTAAAAACGGCACCCGAGAAAGGTCATATCATCGCGACGCGGCTGACTTCCCTGCCAGCCAAGGTAGGCATCCATCACGGCCTGAGCGATCTCAGGCATGGACTGCGTGCGGTGCTGTTGCAGCAGCGTCTGAATGCGCCGTTTGCCAAACATAATATTGCGCTCACCGCCGATCTGATCGGTCAGACCGTCGGTAAAGGTGAAGAACATATCCTGCCCTTTTAACGGCAGCTCATGCCGGGTCCAGCAGTAATCTGGCGGCGTGTCCGTGTAGCCAATGCCCATCCGGTCACAGCTCAGTGCAATGGCTTCTTCACTGACGGTGGACAGTAAAAAGCCGGAGAGCCGGGCTCCCGACCAGATCAGCCGCTGACGATCGCTGTCAATGAATACCGCCATCGCGTCACAGCCATCGTTGGAGAGTGAGGTTTGCTGCGACTGATTCAGCTGGCCGAGCGTTTGTTTAATCGAATGATTGATATGCGCCAGCAACTGCTGCGGCTGATCCGGCGGGCAATGCGCCAGCGCTTTCTCCAGCGCCGAAGAGAGGATCACCGTCATAAAGGCGCCGGGGACGCCATGGCCGGTGCAGTCGGCCATCAGCAATAGCCAGCCGCGATCGACCTGATGGAAGGCATAGAAATCGCCGCCAACACAGTCCCTTGGCTGCCAGCTCAGACACCAGTCCTTGAGTTCGGCAGCCAGCGTCTGTTGCGACTGATCGAGCATGGCTTCCTGGATCACCCGCGCGTATTCAATACTCTGCATGATCTGATGATGCTGCTGAGCCTGAAGATCCGAGACGGTTTTGATCACATCAATGCCCAGTCCCATACCGATATAGCGATCGGCGGAGGTCAGGATAAAGCCATCGGTGACCGATTTATCCCCGGAGGCGACCATCTGCTGCGTCACCGCCTCCAGCGTGCTTTCTGCATCAATCACCAGCGGGAACTTGTCCATAAAGGCGATGCAGCTTTTACGGTCATACAGCTCGCGGAAAAAGGGTCGCGACATCTGCGACAGAAAGATATGCCGGTTGATCATCCCAAACGGCCGATGCCCTTCCACCACCGGCAAACTGATCAGCGAGGCGTGCTGATTGAACAGATCCATGACGGCGAGGTTATCGCTTTCTGGGGTCACACAAGGCACATCAATGCACAGCGCGCGCGCAGTAAGCTGGCGCGAGCGGGCAGTAAAGGTGCTTAAAGGCTGGGCGGCGTAGTCCATTGTGCAGACTCGTGGCGAATCAAGATGAACAGAATAGGTCGGAAATATGACAGCCTGATGGATTTACTCAGATTATTCTTAATACGTGCCCTTATGTCAGCTAAACGAAAACCGGCAGCAGGATGTTTTTTACAGGCGGAAAACAGCGATGCATGCGCTGTAAAATTCGACTGACTGCGCAGGAAATTATCACTTATTCCCTGGGTTGATGGAAAAGAGTGCAATCAGTTGCGTTTTGATGACAAAGCCATTGACGCCCCGCTGCCAGTAAGGTTTAATGCGCCGCGTTGCCCGGATAGCTCAGTCGGTAGAGCAGGGGATTGAAAATCCCCGTGTCCTTGGTTCGATTCCGAGTCCGGGCACCATCATTCAGAAAAACCAGCCTACGGGCTGGTTTTTTGCTTTCTGGGGTTCCGGTAAATTTCTGGTCGTTTTGACCGCTAATGTCGCTGCTTTACCTCTTCCATCCAGCCTAAACATTTCCTCTAAGTGGCAACCATCCCCTCTGGTCGCGGTGGTCTTGCCTGTCAGACTTCACATCCTCAATAGACACTATTTCCACATGAGCACCTGGCTAACGGATTTTACTGCACGGCTACATCCGCTCTTTGTTCGGTCTGAAGTAAAACGCATACCACCTGCGTTGGACACTCCTCACTCCCCCCCACATCAAACCGAACATTTTTCACTCAGAATGATTTGGCTTTAGTCATGTTTTGGATATTATGCCTACGATATCATTATGATTCATGTGGGATTATGGTCAGACTACTGGTAATACCGAGAGACAGGCTCTAAATCGGAGATAGAACGTTCTGCAAAACGGGGCTTACCGTAAATCCATAAATGACCTGCAACCTTCAGCCCACTGCATATTAAGATAACAGTGAATATTTTGGTTAAGTTGCGCCCCGTGCAAGGTGGGAATCAATTTAAAAAATTGAATTAAAAGGATTTAAGTGCAAAATGGACGCAACAGACAACACGACAGTGACCTGCCTGAGTCACAAAATGAAGTACAAAGAAGTCGCCTGCGGTAAGCAGCGGATGCACTGGCTGGAGCTGCAGTTCGTGGATGAGAACAACAACCCAGTTTCCGGTCTCAACGTGCAGCTGGAGTATCATCCGCTGGCAACGGCGGCAGAGCTGGCTCTGTGGGCCAGAGGCGGACACACTCAGTTTGACCCCACACCGCCGCCGAACCCGCCCGCCGGTGTCACTGACAGTGAAGGTCTGGTACGGTTTGATGATCTGTACTGGATAGCGGTAGATGTGAAAACAGACGGCCAACAACTGGCCGACGAAATGGAGCAGCGACCGCTAAGCATCAACCGTAACCCTAACAGCCAGCCAGTGAGTAATAATCTTTTCCGGCCGGAAACCCATGATCCCACATGGCGCTCAGACGTGCAGGGGAAAGCTGAAGACGCCGGTTACCGCCATCACTATGTGACCATCGGGGAGCTGTGTGACCGGTTGCCGGATATGCCGGGATGGACTGAGACTGATCCTCCAATGTTTCATTTTCCGACCGGAAAGGAGATGAAAGGGACGAAAATCGCGCGGGACGCGCTGGAGCAGCGCCATGTGATAGAAATCTGTCCTTTCCGGGCGTGGGTGCTGTCGTTACACGACACGAAAGATTATGACCTCGCCAATGGGCTGAACCTCGGCATCATGGCCGACCTTGTGTATGCCGCAGAGTCTAATAACCCGACTATCGATTATTTTTTCCGGCGGAAGTGTCAGGATTTGTCCTGCATCCCGCAGTTTGCCGAGTATCCGTCGTGGTTCCACACGCTGGCGGTGGATGTGCCGTTCCGCGAGCGCTATCTGCCTCCGGTCTACCTGAACACCGGGGAGGGGCCGACGAGAGAAGGTGATACCCGCCTGTTTACGGTGGAATGTGCTGCACATGTGCTGGTCGCCTGGTGCGGTACCGATAGCCTGCTGAATATCCTGACCGATTTGTCTTTTGCCCCTAAGCGCTGTCTGCCGGAGCTGGCCGTAGCGGGAAATGTTCACGGTGGTTTTCTGGGCGCCTATCAACTGGCAAAACGGAAATTCGGGGATAAGTTTGATCTTCGGGCTATCAGGACATCTTTAGACAAAGGAAAATCATTATTTATTTGTGGTCACAGTCTGGGTGGTGCTCTAGCGCTGCTTTATGCCGCTGAAATGAAGGATTACCAGCCAGTTCTATACACCTACGGGATGCCACGAACTTTCACCCGCTCGGCGATAGCCTCTCTGGGGAATATCAAACACTACCGGCACGTTAACGACAATGACACTATCACGCAGATCCCGCCGGATGCCGATCTTGATAATGAATTTTACAGAAAGTGGGGACCTCTGGGCGACAAACTGGGATTTGACTGGTCATTGACCACGGCAGCTGGACTCAGCGTGGCCGTGCGGGACCTGACGTACCAGTCAACTGGGCTTGCAGAGAAAAAAGAACCGTACTGGCATCACGGCAGCACAGTGATATTTTTCCGGGCGCAGCAGTGCGCGATGCGGGCCGCCAGTCCGTACCAGAAAAGCCTGGTCGACGGGCAGGCCTACTCACGGCATTTTGTGGCCACTAAGTTGTATGTGGTGCCGTCCCTGAATGAGGAGTGCCTGAAATCCACCGGTGAACATCAGGCCTCGTTTATCCATTGTCTGAACCCGGCCAGCCTGGCAAAGACCTTTCCGCAGAACACTAACCCGGAGCTGAACGGCATCGGAACAGATCCCCGCAGCCACTCGATGGCGCACCGCTACCTGCCCTATATTCACAATCAGTTGCTGGAACTGGCCGATCCGACCCGCGATATGAACCGGAGAGAGATGCGGGTCATGTTCCGGGAAGAGGTTGAGAAAGCCGCAGCCTACAGTAACCCGGATGAGGTTGAACGTAACCGTGAGTTTCTGGCGTTGCAGGACATGCTGCCGGTGGCTCTGAGGGGGACACAAGCCGAAGAAACAGGAAACAATGCCCTTCTGCGTTTTGCGGCGGTAACGGAGGAAGAAGTTGAACTCTCTCAGTAAAACCGCCGTCATTGCATGCGCTTTGACTCTACTTTTCGGGTGTGATAACCGTCCGGATAAGACTCTTTCTCCCCCGGCAGATGCAAAGTGGGTGGATGTTACTTTCCGGGTTCCGGAGGGGATTACGCTGCAGCCCGCTGAGCTGCTGTATCGTTCGGCGCAGTGTAAGTCAGTCCGCTATAACTCGAGCAATGAGCCGCATGATATTCCGGGCTATAACGATGTTAAACGACCGTTCGATGTGTCGGATAGCAGCAATGTCCGTCATCTGCGCGTCACAGTGGACGGTGGCGGCCCGTGTCAGTGGCAGCTAAACTCGCTGCTGGTAAGCTTCAGGATTGCGGATGATGTTCCCTTGGTGAAGGGGAAAAAGGTTATCGATACCAGTTATATATTCGATTTTGGAGACTATGGTCTCAGTGATGGCTATGGGACTGGGCGGGCTAAAGTGTCCAGCGGAGAGATAATTGAACTAAAAACAGACTTTTTCCCAATGGTTGTTCACCACATTGATAATCAAGCGGATCTGTCTCTTTTCGGTGGTAATACAGGATATGAGCAGTGGAGGAGGAGATATAAAACACTGGATGTAGAAAACATCAATATTGAGCCGAAAATACACCTCAGCAAAGTAGTTGTGTTAACTCCACCAGCAATTCGCCCTGGAAATATAACTGCGACTTATCCAAATGGTTTCAGTGAAGATATCACTCATATCTACCCAGATTATGACAAGTTGCTGTCGATGAAATAATGATGTATTCGTCGATCCGTAAAGGATCTCCTTGAGATCCTTTTCTTTGCGCGTAATTTCTTGCTCCGTAAACGAAAATATCGCTGCGAGCTTCTTCCCGCGTCCCGTAGATCTTTTTCTTTATCCGTTCACGCTTCAGCAGCCGGAAAAAACTCTCTGCAACTGCGTTATCGTGACAGTTACCGCGGCGACTCATGCTGCCCTCCAGTCGGTGTGATTTCAGGAACGATTGCCACTCATGGCTTGTGTACTGACTACCTTGATCAGAATGAACCAGCACCTGTTTTTGAGGATTACGTCGCCACACGGCCATCAGAAGCGCATTCAGGACAATATCTTTTGTCATCCGGGGTTGCATTGACCAGCCGATAACTTTGCGTGAGAACAGGTCAACAACTACGGCCAGGTACAGCCAGCCTTCGTGGGTTCGGATGTAAGTTATGTCCGTTACCCAACGTTCATCCGGTGCTTCCGGGTTGAACTGCCGCTGGAGTCTGTTGGGTGTCACGATACTGGCTTCACCTATACACGCTCGTGGGCTTCGATACCCGACCTGAGCCTTTATCCCGGCACGCTTCATCAGCCGCCAGACCCGGTTAATCCCGCATTGTTGCCCGCTATCTCGCAGGTCGAGATGGATCTTGCGATAACCATAAACGCAACCGGACTCCAGCCAGAACTGTTTGATCTGTCCTGTCAGCCTGAGATCCGCCTGATGCCGTGGTGAATGCGGCTGCTGAAGCCAAGTGTAATACCCACTCGGATGAACATTCAGCATCCGACAGAGCAGACGAACAGGCCAACAACAGGAGTTGTCACGGATAAAGGCGTACCTCAGTCGGACAGCTTTGCGAAGTACGCCGCGGCTTTTTTTAATATGTACCGTTCGTCAGTAACCCGCTTCAGCTCCTTCTGGAGTCGGCGGATCTCAGCCTGAGCATCTGACTGTTCTTTGTTGGTGGAAGAGTCCGGTCCGTACTTCTTTATCCAGGCGTAAAGACTGTGAGTAGTGATATCGAGACGTGTTGCGACGCTGGAAACAGAATGGCCTCGCTCAACAACCTGTTTTACCGATTCAATTTTAGACTCTTCGGGATAACGTTTAACGCTCATGAGCACCTCTCTTTTAAGTCATCTTAAATGACTCCGAGGTGTCTGTTAAACCTTTGGCGATTCACGAATGCTGAGAACAGATATTATTTGAGCTGAGATGACCACTATGTACCAGGAGCAGACTTTCTTACTGGAATAACTCGTTATGGAGATAAAAATTTTAAGGGCGGAAGTCTGCAGATGAGAATTTATAACATTGGGCATGTAATTTTAAATCCTCGAGTCGGCATGGTTAAATCAGTTATTAGGTTTTTACAAAATCCCTCACCTGCCTTCTTACTTTTGAATTACATTAGCTAACAGAGTAAGAGGTAAATATCTATGAACTATAAAAATCATATTTATTTTATAGATGAATCAATGGGTATTCCTGTCTATAGGATTATGCCAACACACAGTGTCCTTCCTTTTTTTGAAGGAATAAATTAAATTAAGCAAGACAAAATAGCTCACGAATTTATGAATAATATTTATAAAAGCTTGGAATATTTGAACACGAAAGCGAAGCTTGTTTAATTTATTCTGGTGATGATAATGGCGTTGTTGGTGATGTTTTTTATGTTTGAAATCATTCCAGCCAAACTATCAGTTACGGTGCTATTTTACCCAAGAATTGAAAAAACTTGAGCCAGGTATACGCATTGTCACGTGAGGACAAAGTTTGCGGTTTCAGCAATTACCTCCCCCTTTATTTAAGGCAGCGAAGATACGTTTCGCCTGAACGCCGCACGATTTCATCCGCGTTATCCGTTAAATCCTTGCCTTCAAAAGCGCCATACAGTTTCTTAAATTTCACCGTACTCAGGCGTTGTGTGATGTCGCTGACCGTTGCGGCGGGCAACGGCAGCATATTGGGGTAACTCCACATAAAGGAGACCCCCTGCCCGCCCGGCGCTACCTGAACGATGTCGCCGGAAAGCACGATACCTTCTTCTCGCGCCCAGTGCAGAACGCAGCCGCCAGCAAAATGCCCGCCGAGACGTATCACGCTGACATCGCGGGTCAGTTCGAGGGTGTCGCCTTGCCAAAAGGTAATCCAGGGGCTGTCGCGCATCACCCATTCACGGTCACTGGCATGCAGGTAAATTGGGGCGTTAAATTCTTCAGCCCAATCTTGCATGGTGGTGTAGTAATGAGGATGCGATATCGCGATAGCCTTAAGTCCTCCCAGTGAGGCCACTAACGTTATCGTAGCGTCATCCAGCGTGGCAATGCAGTCCCACAGAATATTGCCCTCAGGTGTACGCAGAATAAACGCGCGCTGATCGATGGCGAAATTTGGCACGGTGCGGAGGCTGAGGAGAGCGCTGTCGTGTTGTTTCCACTTATTGCTGTGCGAAGCACAAAGGGCATCAAAGTCCACCCATTGCTGCCCGGAAGCGGGGACATACTGACGTTCATCCTGGCATATCTTGCATTGAGCTGGCTGGGAACAGGTTATCTCATAAGATGTACCGCAGGCTTTGCATAACGTGATCATTGAGTGTTCCTCGTTCTTACGCTGATCCAGGGCAAGGGAGCGGTCTGCTCGGATTGTCAGACTCAGTACCTAATACTTTAGCCGCCGATCGAAGCGATAGATCAATCCAACCGCCAGCCCCAGCAATAACACCGGCGGCACCAGCGTGGTGAGCTGGGCATTGATTAAGAACAAAATCCCGAGATTAAGAACGATCTGGTAAACAATCCAGGTCACCAGCCCGACGATTACGCCCAGCGCTAAGCGACTTCCCAGTCCCGGCGCACGCGGCGTGCTGAAGGTGAAGGGAACCGCCAGCAGGATCATTGCCAGAATCAAAATGGGCCGCCCCGCTTTCTGCCACAAGGCACTTTCATACTCCAGGCTTGGCTGCGCGGTTTTGTGCAGATAGACAATATAGTCAGCGAGCTGTCGGGCCGAGAAACTTTCTGCGGGCAACGTGAGCCTCTTCAAATCTTCACCCGAAAACAGCGAATGCCACTGCATTTCTGGCAGATTACTGACGGTTTCCTGCTGCTTATCCCAGCGCTTTTCGGTGACATTGTGTAGCGTCCACATGCCCTTTCCGGCGATGGTCGCGCTCTGCGCAAAAATATAGGACTTCAACGTCAGGTCGGGCTGCCAGCTGAAGATTTCGATCCCCACCGGCTGGTTGTGATTATCCAACGATTGCACCGTCACAAAGTCATCCTGACTCCTCGCCCACAGCGCATTGCCGGCATCGGAGTCACTTTCTGCTTTCGCCATCGCGACATTTTTTATCTGCAACGCCCGCTGTTGCAACGGAGCGGCCACCCACTCATCTACCGCGCCGAGCGTCAGGGTCATCACCAGTCCGGCGCAGAACATCACCCGCGCAATGCTGGAGATCGAAAACCCGGCGGTGCGGATAGCGGTAAGTTCCAGACTCTTGGAGAGCTGCCCCAGCCCGACAATGCCGCCCAGCAAGGCAACAAAGGGCGCAAGATCCACCAGGCTGCGCGGTAAGGTCATCACGACCACCAGCAGCGCCTGCGTCCAGCGATAGCCGCCCGGCGCCACATCATCGAGTTCGTTAATCAGGTTGAAGGTGGTGAACAGCGGGATCAGCAAACCCGCGGCCGCAGCAAATCCGATAAAGATATTCCGCATCAGATAGCGGCTGAAAATAGTCATCGGGAGAATTTCCGCAGCAGAGAGAAATCGCGCGCAATACAGCAGGCTAAGCCAATCAGCATCACCAGCGGAACCAGCCACACGCCGGGGATGGCAGGCAGCGAACCATTGGCTACCAGCGTGCGGCAGACGTTGCCACCATAAAAAATGGCGGTAAACAGCAGCGTCAGCGGCAGTAAGGTGGCGTAGCGTCCCTGCCGGGGTTTGGTGCGGCTGAGCGGGATGGCTAACAGCACCATCAATAAGGTGCTGAGGCCGCGGCTTTCCCGCCACTGCAGTTCTGCTTTATCTGCCGGATCCGACGACCGCCTTAACTCGGCCACGGGAGCCGACTTTCGCCTGACTTCCTGACTTTCAATAAAGGGTTTCAACGCGATATTGAGGCTGTGGTAATGCTGCATATTGTCCTGCGCCCCCTCGCGATCCAACACATACGCCGTGCCGTTCTTCAGGTTTACGCTGGGAGTGGCCGGTGAAGGATCGGTGACCACCACCGAATGCGCCCGGTACAGGTTGGTATTTTTCCCGGAGCGGGAGTAAATCAACGCGTCGGTAAGCTGATGACTGGCAGGCTCGATGCGGCTGGCCATCACCATTCTGCCGCTGCCATTAACGTTAAATTTATTGGCCTGTAAATGGCTGACATCCAGCACCGACTGCGACTGTTGCTCCAGCCGGTAGATATTGCCATACGCCCACGGACGGCCGTAAAGAGACAGCAGCGTCACCACCACCGCCAGTGGAATCGCTAAAAACAGCACCGCTTTATACAGGCGAGCCGGGCTGGCACCGGCGGCAAGTATTGCGGTGATTTCGGAGTCAGTGTAAAGCTGGCCCAGCGCGACGGCGGTGGCAACATACAGTCCAACCGGCAGCAGCATCTCCAGCGCAATCAATACTTTGTAGCAGACGACATCAAACACCACCTGCAACGCAAGCGTGCCATTGGCCGCATCGGTCAGGTAGCGCTGTGCGGAATAACTGGCGAACATCACCACCAGAAAACCGACGATAACCATCACCAGCCGACGAATTTCAACCGTGATATAGCGTTCAATCAGCGACACAACGGTTCTCCTTTCGCGCCAGGCCAGCCGCTTTTCTCCACGGGGCTCATCGTCAGGTTGCACATCATGATTGGCCGCTGCCGATCAGCTTTTGCACCAGGCCGATCACATCGCTGACTTCGGTCGGGCTCAGCGACCCATCTTTCGCCCAGCGTACGCGCCCTTCCCGATCGAGCACTAAAATGGTGGAGCTCTCTTCAGGGAGCTGCCAGGTTTTCCGCCCGATGCCGTCGCTGTCGACAACGAACTGTGCCCAGGGATAATTCCTTTTGTTCTTCTCAATCTTTCCGCGGACGAAGAAACCGGAGCCGGGGATGGCGTCATCGGTGTTAACAATGGTGGTGGGCTGGAAGCGATCCTCGGGAAACTGCGCCTCTTTAACGGCGGTGATAAGCAGCGAGTTTTTCTTTTTCGCCGACGTACGGCCCGCGATGTACTGCACAACCCGTACCTTTCCCGCCAGTTCGCCGCTGTTCCAGCCTTGATAGTTGAATTCCCCTTCCCTGAGGATCAACTCCCCACGGTCGGCAATTGCCACGGGCGCAACGGGTTGGCCATAAATAAAGTTATGGGCGGATGCCGCGAATGGCAGCAACAGCAAGACCAGGGCCATCGACTTGCGAAGCATCCCGGCGTTGATCACTGCGCGTGAAACCTGGCGAGCAGGGATTCCAGCCGCTGGCGGATATCGATATCCAATACCGCAGGCGCGTCGTAGGATTTACCGCCAGACAGCTTGTCGGCCACCATCACATCATGCCGGTCACCCATCAGCCCGTTAATCGCGGCCATAAAGCGGGAAATTTTCCGCGCTTCGAGGTTTTCAGGATCGAGGGATCTCAGGGTGTCGTAGAAGGAGACCTGCTGACTGACGATTTTGCGGACGTCGTGAAACTCTTTGCCGGTCAGCATTGGGTTGGCAATCAACGTTTGCAGTTGCCGCAACTGATCCTGACGATAGGCAATAAATCCGCTTTCGGTTTCTAACTTAAGATGACGCAGGCCATGGCTGACCTGTGACCAGATCGGCTTGCTGAGGAACACCCGCAGAATATTGCCGTAGAGATTCAGGTTCTTTTTATTGCCATTGCGGAACGCATCCTGGAAGTGGCCAAGAAGCACGGTGGTCAGATGGAACAGACGACCCGACTGATGTTTTTTGCCATACAGACGCTGAGCAAAACGTAAATGCTTATAACGCGCGCGAATATATTTGTAGCGTAAACGCGTCGACGCCGACATGTCACGTCCTCTGAGGAAGTCGTTTACCAGACCCAGTAACTCCTCACGGGAAAAGCCGTCCTGCCAGAATTGCAGGCAGAGCGCATAATTATTTCGCAGCCCTTCCTGAGAGCACGGCAACGCGATCTGCTGCGGCAGACTGAAATTCGCATCAACGATGTCATCCTCTTCCACGGCGGCAAATAACAATTCCGTGGTTTCGACGGGAAATTTCTTCCAGTTATTATCCATTTTGTTGACTCTCTTGAGGCAGGGTAAACCGCAGGGCATTGCGATGGCGCCAGGCATGTAACGTCGGGATCATCGTGAGTAATACGTCTAAGGATTGCCCTGCAAAATAGGCAAACGCCGCGCCCTGAACGCCGAAAAAGTGCGACATGCCGATCAGCAGCGCAATATAACAGGCCGAAGAAATCGTCTGCACAATCAGGAATGCCCGCTGCTTGCCCGCCATAAACAGCAAGGATTCCTGCGGGAAGCCCAGCATAGAAACGATGATCGCACCGAGCATAATTTGCATCAGGTCATAGGCCTGCAAATATTTATAGCCGAAGACCACGGAAATCAGCGGCTTGCCGACGACCAATACCAGCACCGCCACCGCCACCCCGATGCCACCCGCAAACAGTGCGGAGCGCAGGCCGAGCTGCCACGGCTTGCTGGTGCGCGGATCGAGGCGCATGATTTCCGGGTAAAAGCTTTTCTCCATCAGCTTGGCCGGCGTGCCGGTGGCATCAAAGAAGGTCAGCGCAATTTTAAACAGGCCGGCCGCCGCCGGACCTAAAACGATGCCAACCAACACCGTACTGCAGGAATTTCGCGCCGCCCAAATCGTATGGGCGAAATTGGTCGTCCAGACAAAGTCCCACGCGCCTTCAATTCGGCGAGCGGTCTTCATCAGTCGGGGAGTTAACGCATTATGAATCTCTCTGGAACGCAGCTCGCGCGCGGCGAACCACCAAAACAGCGTGCCGCCAATCAGGTTGGAAACGTACCAGGTAATAATAAAACCGGGGAAACCCAGCTCGAAATAGAAGCAGAAGAGACTGCCGACCGCCTGCAGGAACGGCTTAATCGCCTGCTGCACGGCAATTAAGTCGAAGCGGTTGAACGCCCGCAAAATACCGGTCGGCGTGGACGAGGTCATCGACGGAATTAACGTGCAGTAAAGCACCGCCAGCCACAGGCTGTGAATATCCAGACCCAGCGAGTGTGAAAGGAAAGGCAGCAGCGCCATTCCACCCAATACAGCCACGACGCTGCTAAGGATATCGAGCCCAAAGGAGAATGAAATCACGTCGCGAAAGCGGGAGATATTCTTGCCTTCCAGTGCCGGGGTGCCAAATTGCACCACGAATTGCCAGGTCTGGAACTTAATTAAATCACTGACCGCTTTGGTATAAGCCTGAATAACCACCAGTACGCCAAACATTTCTGTCGACATGCCTTTGCCGGCACAGGAAAGCGCCACCAGGCCCAGCAGGGCACTTGCCACACTGCCGGATCCAAGATAAGCGGCATTTTTCAACATCGTGCGAAAGGCGCCATCCTTAAACCAGTGCTTCATGATGTGGAACCGGCGGCAACAGCCGTGATCGAATCCAGCGCTTTCGCCAGCACTTCCTCGTAAGGCGCGCGCGCATCCAGTTCGATAATGCGCGAACCGTTGTACTGAATTCTGACCATGGCAGAAATTTTATCTTCTAACTCTTCATAACTGTGGTCCGGTTTACGCGCATAGGCGGTATCCACATCAATATCCAGACGCAAAATAAGCTGCGGACGAATCAACGCCATCTGCTGATATAAGCGTCGTTCACTTTCGGCCAGTCGGCTCATTAACCAGCCTTTTGCCCGTTCCACGCCAATGCCGGGACCATCATAATAAAAACCCGATATTTCAGCCTGAGGATAACGATCGCTGATCACCAGTACGCCGCTCTGCGCAAGACGTATCGCTTTCTGTAAATTCGACGAACGCCACAATGAAAAACCGTACATAATCAGAGCCGCCCACAGTGCCGGAGGCTTATTACTCATGCGCTGCGTTTTATCCGATTTTGCCGCCAACCGACGTTCAAGCCAGACACCAATAACCGGTAAGCGTTTAATTTTATCGCCATCCTCACCGGATATCAGACCTAAATAACGGCGTTCCGTTACCCTTTGCTTTTGCAAATTCCTGACTAAATCAGCCGTCAGCGTCGATTTTCCGGTACCGTCACTGCCGACAACCGCAATAAGCCCCGGAATACAGAAAGAAGAGTCGTCCACGTCATTTTCTGCACGCCCGTTGTTAATTTTCTTCAGCATGATGGTCATGAAATAACTCTGTCTCTGAATAGGTTAATGAGGCCTGAATCGCACGTAATGATTCATCCAGAATTTTATTTGCCGGCTCCCGACCATCCAGATCGAGAATGGTTGCGCCATTAAAAGTCAGATGAGGAATAACGGCAATTTTCTCGTGCAGCGCGGCGAGCGAATGATCGGGTTTGCGGGCATGCGCTGTCTGCGCATCAATATCCAGACGGATTAATAACAATGGCGGATATGAGGCCATCCATTGATAGAGCTTTTGCTCTTTATTCCTGAGCCAACCAATCCAACGATTTCCGCCGTGGGTTTTGGCCAACTGCGGTCCATCAAAACGGAAGCCCGGCACTTCGGCCTGCGGGTAGCGGTCGGCGATCAGCAACTGACCATGGCAATTTTTTCTGAGCATTTTCCAGAACTTATAAGATCGCCAGAAAGAGAGCAGAAAAATCACCAGCGCGGTAACATTGCCGGGAGGCGTGGAAGGACGCTGGTGAACGCGATCGGATTTCTTCAGCAAATAGCGGCCAAACGGCGCACCAATGATTGGCAGATCGGCGATCCACTTTCCTATCAATCCTGATGACTGACCGAGATAGAGAAATTCCGTCGGCTGTTGCGAAGAGAAGTGCTTAACCAGACTGGCAGCTAACGTCGATTTTCCGGAACCATCACAACCTGTAATAGCGATTACGCGCACCGGGGAATAACGCGACTGGGAATTTATTTTCTGGCGCACAACAAGCTATCCACAGGTAAAAAAACCATTTTATTCTGTTCCTCTATGGGTTCAAGTCATTTATCACCGGGTAGCAGGTATTGTTAAATACCGGCTAAGCGGGCATCCAAACCATCTTTTCACGCTATTTTTCTTATTATTTCGTGCTCTAAAATTCATAAACTCTTGCCCTGAGACGTATATTTATCCGCTCAACAACAGAATAAATCACTCAGAAAAAACGCAACCACCTGATTTAATTTTCCGCCCACGGCGTTACCAACAAGTAGCATTTTATAACCATACCTCGCTAACGACTTCTTGCGGTCAAAATGGTACATTTCATTCAGTATTAATAAAGAGCAAAGTATTATGACCTCCAGACTCCCGCCGCTTATTGCGGTAATTGGCAGTGATGGCTCCGGAAAGTCTACTGTCTGTGAACATTTGATTGTTCACGTCAAAAAATACGGTCCTGCTGTACACGTTCACCTCGGTAAACAGGCCGGAAATGTCGGACGCGCCGTGTCACAACTGCCTCTAATGGGCAAATCCCTTGAACGTGCCATCGAGCGTAATACCAAAAAAGTGAAAACAAAAAAGACCAAACTGGGTCTGTTGCCGTCGGTGGTGATCATGACTTTTGTTGTGCGCCGCTTATTACGTTTTCGCCGCATGCTGGCTTATCGTCGACAAGGGCTCATCGTATTAACCGACCGTTTTCCTCAGGCGCAAATTCCCGGTGCCTATGACGGAACGGTGTTCCCGCCAGACACCAAAGGCAACGGCCTGGTAAAATGGATGGCCGGTCGCGAGCGTTCTGCCTTCAGGTGGATGGCGGCGCATAAGCCAGACCTGGTGATCAAACTGAATGTGGATCTTGACGTCGCCTGCGCACGTAAGCCCGATCACCGCCGCGAACAACTCAGTAAAAAAGTGGCTGCCACACCGCTACTGACGTTTGAAGGCGCACCGCTGGTTGATATTGATGCGAATAAACCGATCGATCAGGTGATTGCCGCAGCGGAACAGGCTATCTCTGAATTTATGGCTACACAGGGTTACCTGTCGGTTTATGAAGGTGAATCGGTCGCCCACTCGCAATAACCTCCGCTTTCATCCTGCATTCCCTGCTCTGCATGAGCAGGGAATGCGCGGTTACTTTTTCAGTTCCGCAAACGCCTGAATGATTTTATCGATCTCTTCATCACTGTGTGCCGCATTGACGCTACAGCGCAGCAGCGTGACGCCAGACGGCGCCGCCGGCGGCAAAACCAGGTTGACGTAAACCCCTTTCGCAATCAGATCGCGCCAGAAATTCAGGCCATCTTCTTTCGAGCCAATCATCACCGGCACCACCGGACTGATCCGTGGCCCCAGCTCATAACCGATTTGCGCCAGCCCGTTATAAAGACGGTTGGCATTGCTCCACAGCTTTTTGCGTAATTCAGGCTGCTGGGCGATTTTCTGCAGGGAGGCACGCACCGAAGCAATGCTGGATGGCGAAGGTGACGCGGTGAAAATATAGGGCCGACTGCTGTAGCGCAGCACGTCCATGGCTTTACTGCCCACGGCAAAGCCACCTATCGACGCCAGGCTTTTGCTGAAGGTGCCGAGGATAATATCGACCTCTTCTTCCACACCCAGCTCTTCGGCCAGACCGCGACCGTTTTCGCCCATCACGCCGAAGGAATGGGCTTCGTCGACCAGCAAATACCCGCCAAACCGGCGCTTGATATCGACAATTTCCACCAGTGGGGCCACGTCGCCGAGCATGCTGTAAATGCCTTCGACGATGATGATCGCCTCTTTTGCCCGTTCGCCCAGACGGACCATCCGGCGTTCCAGGTCGTTAGCATCGTTGTGACGGAAACGGATAATTTCAGCGCCGCCCAACGCACAGGCATCATAAATACTGGCGTGGCTGTCGGCATCAATCAGCACCACCGCGCCAGGGCCCGCAAGTGTGCTGATGACGGCGAGGTTAGCCGTATAGCCCGTGGAGAAAACGATGGCACAGGGGCGGTTGAAAAAGGTCGCCAGCTCCTGCTCCAGTGCCAGGTGTGAACCGTAGCTGCCGTTTGCCATACGCGAGCCGGTGGTGCCGGTTCCCTGCAGGGCTAAAGCGGCCTGGCCGTCAGCGATGGCCTGCGCATCAAAGGTCAGTCCAAGATAATTGTTGGTTCCGGCCAGCACAATTTTCTGGTCACCGATGCGCCCTTCCGTCGCGGAGTAAATCTCATCGATACAGGTTCCAAAAGGATTCAGTCCGGACGTCTGGAACTGCTCACGCTCACCCGCGAGGCGTGAAAACTTATTATACAGGCCCATTGGCGCTCTCCAGGTGAGGTTGCAGCGCGACAAGCAGTTGCTCAGGCGTTCTGACATCCAGCAGAATATTAATCGGAATAGAAATATCCAGTTTGTCTTCCAGCATCATCAGCAAATCCAGCACTCTGATCGATTCCAGGCCAAGATCGTTGACGAGATCGCTGTCCGGCCTGACATCCACCCCGCCCTTAACGATGTCCTGTAAGCAGGTAAGAATATAATCCATCACTTCGTCGCGATTTAGCATAAGAACGTTGAAAACCTCTACTCGTAAGAATTAAAACAGTCTTTCACGCAGCGCGCGTTCCAGACTGACCTCTGGAAACCAGTGAATGGTTTCGGATAAAGATGTGTTGCTTGCCGACCAGTCCTGATGGGTTAATTCGCGGATTTTGCTGTGCGTCAGCATCGGCTCTTTTCTGGCCAGCCGGTTCCACAACATACTGACGTCGGCAAAGAACTTAAGCGCTGGCAACGGCACGCCCAGCAACCGCACCGGACCTCCGCGCACCGCTGAACCGATCGCCTTCAATCGCAGCCAGTTGTAACCGCCCTGCACGCCATCACAGAGTTCGCAGGTTTGCGTCTCCGGCACGTCGGCAACCAGCCACTGGCTGACGGCTTCGGCAAGATCGCTGACGTGCAGAAACGAGAGCTTCGCTTCTGGCGAGCCCAGTCGGGGAAGCACGCCGCGTAACAGCCAGTCGAAAACCGGTTTCAATTCTTTATCGCCCGGTCCATAAACCGCCGTCGGGCGGAATATACCCAGAGACATGCCTACGGCCATTGAGATCAGCTCGCGCTCGGCGACAAATTTCGATCGCGCATACCAGGACAGTTGAGGATGGCGGGCCGCCAGAGACGACAGGAACAGGAATCGCTTACAGCTGCCGCTTAACCGGGCAGCCTGCATCAGGCCGACGCTGCCGTTAACGTTGCATTGAGTGAAGGTATTTTGCGAACTGCCGCGCACCTGCCCTGCGCAGTGAACGACACTGGTTGCCCCGCGCACCAACTCCCAGAGCGAAGCTTGATCTTCCAGCGAACCCTGGATCCACACCAGATTGTCGTCGGTGGAGGGTTGCGGTGTGCGGGTTAACGCCCGCACCCTGAAGCCTCGCGACAGCAGATTCCCGACGATGTGTTTCCCAATGAAACCCGTTGCGCCCGTCACTGCGACCGTGGTGCTCATCAGGCCAGCCCAGCCAGTTGCACCGCCGGATAGAGTGCTGCGGATAACCAGCGTTTTTTCGCTTCAGCGCGCGCAGGTTTCCCTGACGAGGTGCGTGGAATGCTGTGAGGCGGCAGAAGTTCGATATCCACCGCCACGCCGAATTCGCTTTGAATGCTGGCCGACAGCGAGTGAACAATCTGCTCACGGCGTTCTTCAGAACCGATCCGGCACTGGATCTGCAATATAATTCTGGCGCCCTCACCGTGCTCTTCGGTGACAAACGCAATCGCATCGCCGGCATGAATTTCCGGTTCTGCTTCAGCAACATATTCAATATCCTGCGGCCAGATATTACGGCCACGAATAATAATTAAGTCTTTCTTGCGGCCGGTGACATACAGATTTCCGCCTGACAGATAACCCAAATCGCCGGTATCCATCCAGCCCGTCGCCTTGATCATTTGCTGCGAAACATCGTCACGGAAATAACCGTTCATCAGGCTGGGGCCTGAAATATAAATATGCCCAACCTGATGTTCCGGCAACGTCGTTCCATTTTCACTACGAATATCGATGCGATGCCCAGGCAAGGCTCTGCCGCAATTCACAAAGGATGAGGTGGCCAGGGTATTTTTGCCTGGCGCGACGGCCCGGCCTTCATATTCCAGCACTTCACGGTCGATCTCATGAATTTGCGCCCCGGCGTTCTCTTCCGAGAAACTGACCGCGAGCGTGTTTTCAGCTAAGCCGTAGCAAGGCATAAAAGCGTTGGGATTAAAGCTGAGTTCGCTGAAGTGCTCACCGAACTGCTTGAGTAATTCGGCAGGAATAGGTTCCGCGCCGACGCCGGCCACGCGCCAGCTGGAAAGGTCCAGCCCGGCCAGCTCCTTCATGTTGCTGCGACGCAGGCACAGATCGTAACCAAAAGGCGGCGCGACGGTGACCGTGCCACGATTTTTGTCGATCAGTTTCAACCACTGCAAAGGCCGCATGGCGAAATCTTGCGTCCGCAGATAATCGACGGAAAGCTGCGTCGCCACTGGCGTTAGTAGGAAACCCACCAGCCCCATATCGTGATAGAACGGCAGCCAGGAAACGCAGCGGTCGCCAGCGCGTAATTTGATTCCGTCATGGCTGATAACCTGCAGATTCGCCATCACCGAACGCTGGGTAATAATCACCCCGCGCGGGAAACGGGTGCTGCCGGAGGTATATTGCAGGTAGGCAATATCATCGGCTGCAGGCTTGTCGAGCGCAATATCCCGTTCCGGCAAGGCATTGAATTCGGCATTGCTGAGAATGTGTGGAGGCGGTGCATTTTCTGTGGCTGAGCTGATTAACGGCACCCACTCTTCACTGCTGATAATCGCCGCCGGTGCGCAGCTGGAAATCAATCCTTTCAGCTTGGTGACATACGAAGCACGCTGCCCGATCCCCATCGGAATGGCCAGCGGGACCGCGACCAGACCGGCATACTGGCAGGCAAAGAACGCTTCGACAAAACCGACGCTGGTCTCTGCGATCAGCGCAACACGGTCGCCCTTTTTCAGATCCAGCGACAGCAGACGACGAGCGCCACTTATCGCCCGCTCTTTCAGCGCACGATATTCCAACACGCCCACCAGTTGATTGCGACGGTCATAGAAGTTCATTCCTGTGCGGCCCTGGGCGGCGTAATCTAACGCCTCCACCAGTGAGCCGAAATCGGCATAGCGCATAGGAAGAGAATGGGTTGAGCTCGTTTCAGACATAGACAAATCAGCCATAGATTCAAATCACCAAATGCGACAGGCAAGGTTGGTGAGAGAGTTGATGTTTTATTATGAATTTTTTTATAATCCGTTATTTAACTCTTTTTTATTCCGCCATTAGCTTCGCAAGCAGTTAAGCTTTCGCAAACCACCCATGACTAAAGAAAAAGAGTCTCACTGGCATTTATGTTCAGGACGCAACGTTATATTTCCGCGTCTTCTCACGTTCATTACCGAACCTAAACACTTCATAAACAGTAGCCGGAACCCGGTTAAAAGTGAATAGCTGATTCACGATGATTATGACAAAAGCATTAAGTGATAAAAAATAGCTTCACGTCAGAAAAAGAAAATCAGTAGACTGCAAAGGGTCAAAGGTCTTTACAAAACTAATAGAACGAAAGAGTAAAGCATAAATTGCTTACCCTGTTGCGGAAGTACTCTGCCAATAATCACTGCAGCACGTAATGTTTAAATTAATAGTTACCCGCGCGAAGCAAAACTTTTATTAACAAATAATGCTTTTGCCATCATCAGCATTCGCTTTCAGGCCTGCTTGATCATCGCTTTGAGAACTTTAAAATGCCTGCCAGCTGGCCGTGGGCTTCTTCGAACAGACGAAAATAATTAAAGGTTTTTTATGATTCATATTGAAAAAGTCACTGAAAAGCGTGATTTGAAGGCATTTATTGCTTTTCCCTCCTCACTTTATCGCAACGATCCCAACTGGATTGACCCGCTGTTTATCGAGCGTGAGGAGCATCTCTCGAAGAAGAACCCGAGCGTTGAACATATTGAGTGGCAGGCATTTCTGGCAAAAAAAGAGGGTAAAATTGTCGGGCGAATTACCGCGCAAATCGACAGTCTGCATCGCGAGCTTTATGGTCAGGATACCGGCCATTTCGGCATGATTGATGCGATTGACGATGCGGAGGTTTTTGAGGCGTTATTTGCGGCGGCAGAAGCGTGGCTTAAGTCAAAAGGCGCAATCAAGATCACCGGCCCATTCAGCATGAATATCAATCAGGAAAGCGGCTTATTGATTGAGGGCTTTGATACCCCACCTTCCGCCCTGATGACGCATGGTAAACCCTATTACGCTGATTATATTGAACAACAAGGCTATTCACAGGGCATTGATCTGTTGGCCTATTGGATGAAGCGGACCGATCTGCATTTTGAACCTTCACTGACTAAACTGATGGCTCAGGTGAGAAAAAAGGTCAGCATTCGCCGCCTGAATCGTAAAAAATTTGCTGAAGAAATGCAGGTATTGAGGGAAATATTCAACTCCGGTTGGCAAAACAACTGGGGGTTTGTGCCCTTCACCGAACATGAATTTGCCACCATGGGTGACCAGCTGAAATATCTGGTTCCAGACGACATGATTTATATTGCCGAAGTGGATTCTGTGCCCTGCGCATTTATCGTGGGCTTACCGAATATTAACGAGGCTATTGAAGGGTTAGAAGGCCGTTTGTTCCCCTTCGGCTGGGCGAAGCTGTTATGGCGACTGAAGGTCAGCGGCGTGCGCACTGCGCGGGTGCCATTGATGGGCGTTCGCCATGATTTTCAGTTCAGTAGGATGGGGCCAATTATGGCGCTGTTATTGATTGAGGCGTTACGTGATCCCTTTGCCAGACGCAATATTGATGCGCTGGAGATGTCGTGGATCCTGGAGTCCAACACCGGCATGCGAACGATTCTGGAGCGCATTGGTGCCGTGCCGTATAAGCGTTATCGCCTGTTTGAAAAGACACTCTGATCTTTCTACGGGCGCTAACGCGCGTCGACTCTCGCGGTGGTGTTGCTTAGCAACTGGTCGCTATGCAGCACTGCACTGCGAGCAAGTCTCGCCGCGAGATGATTAATTAAAATAATTAATCATTAAAAGCTCAGGATAACTCACCTGACGTTATTAGTTGGCATAATGAATTCATTCTAATTTATAAGAGTAAACGCATGTCCTTTGAAAAGAAAAAAGGCATCAATCGCTTCATCAGCAGCGTCAATAATTCCTGGGAAGGTTTGAAAGATGCCATCTTCACCGAGGATGCTTTTCGCCAACTCATCATCATTAACGCATTCTTACTGATCATTACATTTTTTCTGGACATCACAAAAACCGAACGACTCCTGTTAATTGCCACCTGCTTTATTTTGCTGATCGTGGAATTGTTGAATACCGCCATTGAAACTGTGGTGGACCGTATCTCTTTAGAGATTCATCCCCTCTCTAAACGCGCCAAAGATATTGGCGGTGCGGCACAGTTAGTGGCAGTGGTAATGACGATAATCATTTGGCTAAGCGTTATCTTTTAGCGATTAATACCCTAAAAGCGCAGAAAAAATCCGGCACATGGCCGGATTCTTCTTAACAGTGCACTCGCGACTTAAAAGCGGTAGCCAACACCCACAATAAATCCATTCACTGCGTAGTCCGTAACGCCGTCTGTGACTCTTGAACCTTCATAACCCACGTCGATGGTGAGATTATTCCATGGGTTGATTTGCATACCCGCGCCATACATCAGGTTGGTAGATTTATTGTCACTCGTACTACTTGAATTTCCCAGGCCAAACTTTTCCAAGTCATAGCTGTAATTAACTTTGTTATAGTTCAAGCCAACTAAACCATAGAGACTGAAAAAATCATTGGTACGATATGCCGGACCGACGGTTAAAGAATAATACTTTACATCAACTTCTGGATAGATAGTATTATTGACGTTTGAATAATGACCGTCATTACTGCCATTCAGATAGGTAAATGAGCTTATGATACTGAGAGGAGAGTTCCACTCGTAGCGATATTTCGCATTAACCCCCTGGATGTTTTTAAAATCCTCTACTTTGCTTTGCGCATACCCCAGGGTGATGGTGTGGTCTGCGGCGTGCGGGTGCCGGCGTCGTCCAGCGACGCGCCGACGCGCCACATTTTTGTTTGCTGCCTGCTAAGCAGCACGTCGCTTTCGCCCGGCTGCTCGCCGGGCACAATCTCCATGCTGGCCTGCACCGTCGGCAGCCGCTGCAGGTTTTCCAGCCCCTGCTCAATGTTGCGTAAATCAAGCAGGTTGCCGGCATGGGCCGGGAAGGCAGCGTACAGCGAAGCGTAGCGGTCGCTGCCCGGCGTCAGGACCACCTTGCGCACCTTGCCGGGCACAATCACCAGCTTAAGCTCGTTGCTGGTCAGATCCTGGGCCGGCGCCAGCACACGCGAGGTGATATAGCCATGATCGATCAGGCGGTTCTGCAGGGCGCTCATCAACAGGTTAATACCCTTGCCGCCCAGGCACTGACCCGTGGCCTGATGGGTGATTAACCGAAGCGGCAGCCAGTGCGGTAAGTCGTCTATGCCGCTGAGCACGACCTTATCGATTAGAAAACAGGGTTTTTCCTGTGGAAACGGAATGCGGCTGAAGCCAGACGCAGGCGGCGAAAGGTGCACGTCGGGTGTTGGCGGTGTAAGCTGCTGCTCCAGCGCTTTTTGCCGCTGCTGTTGCAGAACAAGCGGTTCATCGCCAGGGGCGGCCAGGGCCACGTTTAGCCCAAAAAACGGTGGAAAAATCGCCAATAGCACCGCGAGGCGGCTGCAGGTAAAAAACGGGGAATGTGATGACATATAACAATCCTTGTTATAGAAAAATTATCTGACCCGTAGATTCCTTCCACGGGCCCTGGTTAACGCCTGATGAGACACTGACCTCTTGATTTAACTGGCACTAATCGCTCACACAATAAGCAAAGGCGAACGGGAACGCAACGATATTTAAGCTAAATTTCTGAGCCTCCGTTTTCTCCTATAGAGTCTATCGCAGCGTCCTCATCCACAGTTTCCGACGTTGATTGGCGACCAGGAGAAGCAATTAAACAGCGGCCTTCGAAACAGGTTTAAAAATTAAAAGATCGCTAATCTGCAATGATTAAAACCGTGAAATAATACCCTTGCGAAAATATTGATCAAAAGCTGTACAGTCTGGTATAAGTGCTCAAGTCGATTTTTGCGTCAGCATCTCAGCCTTAACTCATTCTATTCATTGAATTATTTAATATGCTAATTGAGATAAGAAAGCCTTTTACTTCATAATTAATTCATACATAAAGTGTTCTAAAAGGAAATAGAATGATGCTAAAGTGTTTCCGTCATCCAAAGAAATGCCACCCGGCGACGACTTTACTAACGATTATTTGACTTAAATCACTCATATCTCGCCTCTGATTCTTACCTCAAAACTCTAATTTCAGAGGGTTAATTTATTACAGAAGTGGAGTCATCTGCACCATGCCCAAGCAAAGAGTTGTCAAATCTCTGGATGAAGAACATCTCGCTTTTATGTGCCGTTCTGCCTTTATTATTGGTTTAATCGTGATATGCGGTTGGTGTACGGTATTTTTAATGTTGCATGAATGGTCGATGGCCTATTCAGACATTACGCTGATTATTGCCGCCATTATTTGTTGGGCCGTAACCGAAAAGCGAAGTTTTTCCACAGGTCTGATGCTTGCTCAGGTCGTCCACATTGCCTATGCCATCTATTTCTGTTTATTTTTTGATATCCCTGAAATGGATGCGCCAAGAACAACCCACCTTTACCTGCTGACGATAGCGCTGGTTGGCTATATCAATTACCAGAGGCAGAAGAGTCTGCTGCAACTGCTGATAATATTACTCTCGCTGGCGACGTTCAGCGTATTTAGTGCAGCCAATTTAGTCTTCCCTTTCGCAGAACCTATTCCGCCTGAACTGAGAGCGGTTCTCCCCTGGATTAACGGCATATTGTCGACCGCTATCCTGGCTGGGGGCATCGTCGCCATGCGTATAGATTTCTCGCGCAGGAGCGAAAAAATCCGATCTCTTCAGAATGCGATTTATAACGACGAATTCGTTATCTATTATCAGCCGCTGCTTAATTCGTTGGGTCATATTTCTGGGGCCGAAGCGCTGTTGCGCTGGAACCATCCCAAAAAAGGGTTGGTTCCACCGTCGGAATTTATTCCCGATGCGCAGCAAGCTGGGCTGATGCCTTCGGTGGGTGAATGGGTGATCGTCAATGCCTTCAGAGAATTAGCCGAATGGCGGTTAGATCCTAAAACCAGTCACCTGACGCTTTCCATCAATGTCACCGTTGATCATCTGATGAAGCCAGACTTTGTTCAAAGCCTGCTGAATCAGGCCAAAATTGCGCAGATCACCCCCTCACTGGTGAAGATTGAACTCACTGAAAGCGTTTTTGCCTCTGATATTGAAACCGTGGTGGCAAAAATGAGTGCGCTGTCGAATGCAGGATTTAGATTCTCGCTGGATGATTTTGGTACCGGTTTTTCATCATTAAGTTACCTTCGCCGCCTGCCACTTGAGCAAATAAAAATCGACCGCAGCTTTGTCTTTGGCGCGAGAGAAAGTATGAAGGGGGCTGTCATCGCAAGGCATATTGCGCGCATGGGGCTCGATCTGAAACTTGAGGTGCTGGCTGAGGGGATTGAAACACCGGAACAATGGTCGTTGATGAAGAGTTTTGGCTGCACTGCGTTTCAAGGGTTTTACTTTTCCCGCCCGTTAAGCATTAGTGACTTCAGAGATTTTACCCGGAAAAATGCCACCAAAATCGAGGGCCAGAAGTAATCCCAGGCTTATTCAGACTGATCCGCGCTTTTTGCGATGCTTTTTATCCACTTCAAATGCAAAAAAGGCCGCCCAATGGGCGACCTCTTCCGGCACATCCTTATGCAACCATTCCTTATTTATACAATTCTGCAGTCATATACACGTTGTTATTGGTGTTAGCACTGGTGATTTTGTACTGCTCGCCGTGTTGCTGTGCCTGTGCAGCGATTTTAGCTTCAGCGCCGTCCAGAGTCGATGAGGTAACGGAGACGCTCTGCGCGAAGCTACCAAATGAAATCAGAGAAAGAGCGGCTACAGCGGCAAGTGACAGTGTGTTGATGGTTTTCATGGTTGTAATCCTTAAGTTATTTGTTTGGGAGGTTTGTTTGCCTCCGATGAAACAATAATAACTCAAGTTATTATTAGTGTAGTAACAATTAGTGCTGTTATTGTGATTTTGCTATCCATTGTTAACATCCCAATCCCGCACGCAGAACACTTCAGGCCCTGGGACCGTTGTAGATTATTCGGCAGAGTCTCTCTATGATGAGAAGGTTTCCCACACGCTTGTTGGGACTTATCAACCAGTTAGGGACGTCGGCGGGATGACAACTTTACATGACCTTGATTTGCGACAGCTGGAAGCTTTTGCCACCGTCATCTCTGCGGGCAGCGTAACGGCGGCGGCAAAGGCGCTGGATCGTTCACAATCTTCGGTTTCCCGGCTGATCCAGGAGCTGGAGCAGTCGCTGGGATATCCCCTCTTTATCCGCAACGGCCCGCGCATTCACCCCACCGAAGAAGCGCTTCAACTGCATCAGTACGTGCAAAAAGCGTTACTGTCGCTGCAACAAATCCGCCTGCGCGCCAATGAAATTGGCCATCAGCAGCATCGTCCACTCAGTATTGCGGCGACGCCCGCACTGGCCGCAGGTTTATTACCCCAGGCGCTGGCATTGCTGGGCCTGCAAAACAAAGTGCAGATTGTCAGCCAGTCCGCTGAACAAACCGCGCATGCCGTGATCACCGCCGAAGCGGATCTGGGTCTGTGTAGCCTGCCGCTGGAACATCATGCGGTGGATTTGCACTGGATTGGTCAATCCCGATGCGTGGTCGCGCTGCCAGAAAGCGATCCGCTGGCATCAGAAGAGTTAATTGCCATTGGTCGTTTAGCCGGACGGCGTTTAATTGTGCCGTGGAGCCCGCTGCGCCTGCGTGGACGTTTCGAAAAGGCGTTGAAAAAGCTGAAGATACCCCCTCACGAAACCATCGAGACTAACTCTTCCGCCAATATCCTTGCCTGCGTGCGTGCCGGTCTGGGCGTCGCCATTCTGGAGCCGGTCACCGCCTGGGGAATGCCGCTGGAGGGGGTCGCTATTCGCGCGCTGGAAGAGGAGATCCCCTACTTCTTTGGGGTGATCACCCCGCAAGGTCGGCAACTTTCAGCGGCGACTCAGTCGCTGGTTGATGCGCTGGAGACCGCAGCCGCCAATCTGCTTCCCGCCTTCCAGCGGCTGCCGGCCACCGAACACCAGCGGGTTATGAAGCTGATAAATCAGGACTAATTTTTCAACACCCTCCTTTTCTGAACGCCCCGCCATTCATCTCAACAGCCCTTTTCACTGCCGCCGCCTGCGGCATATGCTTTTTTCAGCATAAGATATAAGAATTTCATTGGTTAACAAATAATCAGCCCGCTTGACTCCCATCCGGGGGAAGTGGATTATGCGAAAACTGATTTATTACCATGCGCCAGACAGATAATGAATGCTAAATCATGCACCAGGCAGATAATAAAATTATCTCTCCACGGGCGTAAATTTGCTGGATTTCATCTTCGCCAGGCCTTTACCGCAGCACTTGTGACAGACTGAATTCAACACAAGTCGGGGAAATTTATGATGACAACGCCTGCAACTTCGCCACTGCCCATCGGCCTCGACGTACTGGAAGCCCAGCTCAAGCAAGATCTTGAATTCCTTGAGCTGCCGGCAAAACCCTGGGTTCCTCAGCAGCTGCATCAGGGCGAAGCCGTTCGCGATGTTGTGGTCATTGGCGCGGGTATGTGCGGCCTGGCAGCCACCGCCAAACTGGTGCTGACCGGCATCAATAATGTCATTGCCTATGATGCGGCCCCGCAAGGTCTGGAAGGCCCGTGGATTACCTTCGCCCGCATGGAAACCTTGCGCTCGCCGAAAACGCTGCACGGTCCTGCGCTGGGTCTGCCACAGCTGACCTTCCGCGCCTGGTTCACCGCACAGTGGGGCCAGCAGGCCTGGCAAGCGCTGGACAAGATCCCAAAAAGCCAGTGGATGGATTACCTGGTCTGGTATCGCCAGGTGCTTAATCTTCCGGTGCAGAACAACGTGCGCATGACCGGCATCTCGCAGGTTGGCGAATTTATCGCGCTTGATGTTGAAGGGGCGGAAACGGGGCGCGTGCTGACCCGTCGGCTGGTGCTGGCCACGGGACGTTCCGGGTTGGGCGGTTTCGCCGTGCCGGACTTCCTTAACGGTATCGACCGCGCTTACTGGGCGCACTCGGCAGACGACATTGATTTTGCCGCGCTGCAAGGCAAACGGGTGGCGGTGATCGGCGCGGGCGCGTCTTCAATGGATAACGCCGCCACCGCACTTGAAGCAGGTGCCGGTTCGGTAGAAATGCTGATCCGCCGCAAAGAGATGCCACGCATCAATAAAATGACCGGGATTGGCAGCCAGGGCGTGGTGCACGGCATGCATCAGTTGCCGGATGCCTGGAAGTGGAAGTTTGTCGACTACACCGCCTCCAGCCAGACGCCGCCGCCGCGTTCTTCAACGCTGCGCGTGTCGCGCCATCCCAATGCCCGCTTCCTGCTGGACTGCGGCATCGTCGCGGTAAAACAGCAGGCGGACGGGCTGCTGATTGAAACCACTCAGGGCCCGCGCCCAGCTGATTTTCTGATCGCGGCCACCGGTTTTTCCAATGACTTTACCGGCCGCCCGGAATTTTCCGCGCTGGCCTCGCATATCCGCAACTGGGCCGACGGACGCTATCAGCCCGGAATGGGACCCGCCAGGCAGAATATGCTGGAAGCGCCGGACCTTGGCCCATCCTTTGAGTTCCGCGAGCGTGTGCCGGGCGCCTGCCCGATGCTGGCACATATACACTGCTTTAATGATGCGGCGATGCTGACGCACGGCAAGGTTTCCGGTGATATTCCGGCAGTCAGTGCCGGTGCCGATCGTCTGGTTCGCGGCATCACCGCCTCGCTGTTTGCAGAGGACGTCGACGCCCACTTTGCAAGCATGGTGGCTTACGACATCCCGGAATTGCAGGGTGACGAATGGGTTGATTCAACCCCCTTGCTACATCAGGAGAACACGTTGTGATCGACGCAATAGATAAGGCTGCCGGACTTTCACCGGACGACGCGCTGTTTAAGGCCCGTCGCTTCCGTACGGAATTTGTTGAGGGCGCAGAGCTTTGCCGCCTGTCTGTTTTACAGCCAGAGGACACTCAGGGACTGGAACCGTCACTGCGGCTGGCGCTTGCTCACCGCATGGCCGCGCTGAATGCCGCAGAAGAATTGATGGCGGACTATGATGTACAGCTGGCCGCGCTTTCCCCTTCGGAACAGTTGCTGAAGCTGGCGAATGGCGAAGTCGATCTGGATGAGCCGCTGGCGACGATTGTCCGCCATGCCGATCGGGTCACCATGACCCCGAGCGAGGCCGCTGCCAGTGATATGACCCGTCTGCAGCAGGCCGGGCTCAACAACGCGCAAATCGTTGCGCTGTCCGAGCTGATCGCTTTTGTTAACTTCCAAACGCGCGTTGCCGCTGGCCTGCGCCTGATGAGGTCCGCATGATCCCTCTGGTCAGCCTGAAGCCTCTGGCCTGGCATCCTTACATCGCGCCCGTCGACGTGGAAGACGCCACGCCGGCGCAGCGTGATGCGATGAAGGTGACGCCATCCAACAAGAAGATTTCCGAGTACGTGCGCACGCTGGCGCACGATCCGGAAAGCTACGTTGCCCGCACCGTTTTGTTCAACGCCATTATGTACGTCGAAGGCGGGCTTAACCGTCCGGATCGCGAGCTGGGGGCATTAGGGGCGTCGATCGTTAACGGCTGCAAGTATTGCGCCGTGGTTCACGCGCGCCGTCATGCCCAACTGACCAAAAGCGATAAGCTGGTCAGCGCGATCTATTTTGATAAACCTGAAATGCTTGGCCCGCGCGATGCCGCCATTTATCGCTTTGCCCGCCGGTTATCGGCTGCGCCTGCCGAAGCGACGGTGGAAGATATCGCCTCATTGCGCTCTGTGGGTCTGGATGACGTCGAAATTATCGATCTTATCCACGCTATTTCGATTTTTGGCTGGGCAAATCGCCTGATGCACGTGCTTGGCCATGCCACGCCCGGGAAATAAAGAGGACTACCAACATGCTTGAACTCCACGATCTTAAGCTGTCTTACGGCAGTTCTCCGATCCTGAAAGGCGTCAATCTCTCGGTCAAACGCGGCGATGTGGTGTCGATTATCGGCCCAAGCGGCACCGGGAAAACCACCCTGCTGCGCTGCATTAACTATCTGGCGAAGCCCAATTCAGGGTTGATCACCTTCGACCAGGTCAAAATGGATTATCAGTCGCCAGATAAGCAGGCTATCCAGGCTATTCGCCTGCGGACGGCAATGGTCTTCCAGCAGTTCAACGTGTTCAAAAACATGACCGTGCTGCAAAACGTGATGGATCCTCTGGTGGTTGTACAGCGCAAATCGAAAGAAGAAGCGCGTGATATTGCGATGGAAGAGCTGAAGCGAGTGGGCCTTGACGCAAAACAGGATCACTACCCTTCCCAGCTTTCCGGTGGACAGCTGCAGCGAACCGGTATTGCCCGCGCGTTAGCGGTGAAACCGGATGTGATGCTGTTTGATGAACCGACCTCGTCGCTGGATCCTGAGCTGGTTAACGAAGTGCTTAAAGTGATTCAGGACGTCACCTCGTCAGGCATCACCTCGCTGCTGGTCACCCACGAAATGCAGTTTGCCAAAAACATCTCGAACCGAATCGTCTTTATGGACCAGGGCGTCGTCGCCGCTGAAGGCACGCCGACGGAGATTTTTGATAATCCGTCCCTCCCACGACTCGCCCAGTTCCTGAATTCTGAACACGCACTCTACTAATAAAAGGAATAAAGACATGCCTGCAATCAAGACTACCTTACGTCGCCTGGCCGTTATCGGCGGCGTGACGCTCGCCATGGCCTCCGCTGGATTGAGCTTCACCGCGTCTGCTGACACCGTCGTGCGCACCATTAAAATCGCCACTGCTGCTGAATCCAAGCCGTTGTCCTGGGGCGCGATTGGCGTTGAGCCAGAAGGCTACGAGCCTGACGTATTAAAAGCGATCAATGCCAAACTGCCCCAGTACAAGTTTGTGATGACCGGCGCGGCAGACATCGCGCAGGAAACCGGACTGGCGACCGGGAAATACGACATGGCCACCGGCGGTTTCTATAAAGCGCCAGCCCGTAGCAAGCAGTTCCTGATCCCGGACAGCCCGATGGGTGCCAGTCTGATGAAAATCTACAGCCGCAAAGACAGCAATATCAACACTCTGAAAGATCTGGTCGGTAAGAACATCGTACCGGTGACCGCCGGCGGCGGCGTCTACAAGCTGGTCACTCAGTGGCAGCAGGAAAATCCAAACGACAAAGTGAACATCAAAGCGTCAAGCGCCGGTGTGCCCTATCCGGATCGCCTGAAGGAAGTGCAGAACGGCAAGTACGATGCGCTGATCCTGCCTTCCAACCTCGGTGAGCAGACGGTTATCGATAATCAGAAGCTGGCTATTCAAGCAAGCGAACCCATCTCCATCAACAATACCTATGTGTTGATCCACCGCTCGGCGGAAAATCAGGCGCTGAACGACGATATCAACAACGCGCTGAAAGCGCTGAAGGATGACGGCACGCTGGATAAGCTTTCACAGAAATGGTTTGGCGAAGACGTCGTCAAATACATGAAGTAAGGCTGTTCTCATTTTGTCGCCGACGGGCAAAGCTGCACCCAGGAGTGTTTCAACGTGAATCTTTCTACCATGATCCCCGAGCTGCTCTCGGCTTTGCCGCTGACGTTAGCGATTATGTTTGTCGCGCTGATCGCCGGATTCTTTCTGGCGATAGTGGCCACCACCTTGCGCGTGCGCAGGTTACCGGTGCTCAGCCAGCTGGCCGATCTCTATGTTTCCTACGCGCGCAGTGTCCCGGTGGTGCTGCAACTGTTCGTCGCCTTTTATGGACTGCCGCTGGTCGTCAGCGGGTTTGGCCTGGCGGATTTTATCACCGCCAATATCGCCTCGATGGTCGGGCTCAGCCTGTATCACGGCGGCTATCTGTCTGAAGTGATGCGTCCGGCCTACCTTGCGGTCGAGCGGGGTCAGCATGATGCGGCGGACAGCATGGGTTATACCTTCCGCCAGAAGCTGACGCGCATTATTGGCCCACAGGCGGTACATATCGCTCTGCCGGGTTACGGTAACTCGATCATTTACCTGATCCACAACGTGGCGCTGGTGATGTACATCGGTGCGGCAGATGTGATGGCGACGGCGCACCTGATTATGGAGCGGGATTATAACCAGTATCAGTTCGGCACCTATCTGGTGTTGGCGGTGATCTACTCTCTGCTGTGCCTGGCGGCCTGGCTTATCGTGCGTTTCTTCGAGATGCGTCATGCGAAGTACACGTCGAAAAGCGCCGCAGCCAAGATAAAGTTCACGGCAAGCGTGTGAAGGAATAAGGACTCAGAATATGTTTGATCTTGATGTGCTGCTGCCGGACTTCTGGAGCATTATGGATGCCGTGCCGGTCACGCTGGCGATGGCGGTTACCATCTTTATTATCTCGACGCTGCTCGGTGGCTTGCTGGCGTTCATCGAACACAAAAAGATCCCGGTGCTGCGTCAACTGGTGGTGGTGTACAAAATCACCTTCAAAGGCATCCCGATGGTGGTGGTGATCTTCCTCGCCTATTACGGTTTGCCGCTGGCGCTGCAATCGATGAGTTCGCTGCTTGGGGTAGAAATCAACGCGCATGCCATGCCGAACTGGGCGATCATTATCATTGCCCTGACCGCATGCGTCGCCGCGTTCCAGGCCGAAGTGGTGAAAGGTGCGCTGAACTCCTTTGACAGTGGTCAGTCCGATGCCGCGCATTCACTGGGTTACAGCAATGGCCAACTGTTCCGTCGGGTGTTGTTTCCGCAAATTATCGTTGCCGCCATCCCGGATTTGGCGAACTCGTTTATGGTGATCATGAAGGCGCTTTCTCTGGCCTTCGCGATTGAAGTGGTCGATATCTTTGCCCAGGCTCAGCTGACCGCCGCCCTGAACTTCTACTATCTTGAGGCGTTCCTGATTGCCGTGGTGTTCTATATGGTGATTGCCTACGTCGTGACGAAGGTCGCCGATAAGATTGAAGCTGCTCTGCGGGTTCGCACCTGAGGAACAGATTAAGCGGTCTTCTTCACCGCTGAAACCAGCCTGCGGGCTGGTTTTTTTATGTCATTCACAAGCAAAACTTCCCTGGTATGGCGTAGTATAAAAAGTAAAAATGCTGTAATTCACGCCCCGGCATTATGTCAGGCTAAGGTTACCTGGTTGCTGGGTACGCAGTTGAACGGCATCATTTGCATCCTGGCGGCTGTCGCATCAACACCCATCGCCAGTCGTTTACGGGTTCTTTTTCCGCTCTCTCCGGTTTTTTAACCTCCCCACGCATTTCGGCAAATGTCCTGCGCGCGGGTCTGTTTAAGTCCACCTCCTGCACTTTGATTTGTAAACGCAATCTTCCGGTGTCATCACCCCGCGCTTTTCTGCTCTGACATTCAATCATCTCCTTGTGCCGCAAAATGTAGGAGATCTGAAAGGTTGCCCGCCGTTCGGTAATAGCAAAAGCGTCGGAGATTTGTTGTCGGTCTATCCAGCTGTTCTGATGTCGGCACCACAACGCTATCAACAGATAGAGAGGTTTATCCGCATACTCCTCCAGAAGTTCTGGGACTTGTGCACTGTCATGGTTGCTTTGCGCCACGACTTTACGCAGCGGAGACTTAGTACTTCTGTCCTTTACGTCCACATCCTGTTCCTCCTTTCCCTGATGAAAAAAATCCCCGCCTCGAAATAAGCTAAGGCAGGGACGATGATTTAAAATTACCAGCTGTAGTTCACACCGACAGTGGTCTGCCATGGACGTTCAGAATCATGGCCCCTGGCGTAGTCATAGGCGACGTAACCTCCAAAGTTGTCGGTCACTTTCATTTCCGCCCCCAGGCCAAGCTGAATGGCTGCGCCATCAATACTGTTGTTCAGCGTGGCGTTATTCACCCGAGTTTGGTTGTTGTCAGCAAACTCGTTGATGCCAGCCAGATGCAGGTAAGGCTTCAGGTGACCGGCGCCCATCTCGAAGGTGTAGCCGAGATCGGCACCCAGTTCGCCCTGCAGGGATTTATAATCGTTCCCGTTGACGACCATGCCGTTGGTCAGGGTGTAGTGGGCACCGTCAAACGCACGTCCGGTGGCTTTCGCATAAGGTTCAACAAACAGTCCGTTGTCTTCCCAGGTGTAACCCACCTTCATGCCAAGGCCGTAACCGTTGCCTGAGAACGCCGCATGCGCTTTGCGACCGTCCAGCATCCGCACCGAGGCACTGTTGCTGAAGTGATCGAACTGACCCTGGGTATCAACAAACAGGCCATTCTCAAAGCGACGGGACAGGTAGAACTGCGCACCGTAGCTATCCAGGTCGCCCGAGCTGTTCATTACGCTGAGGTTAGAACGCGCGGAGCTGAAGGCTAAACCGGTCAGCCAGCTGCCGTTTTTCTCAATGTCGAAACGGTTATCCACACCCAGCATCACGCCGTTGGTCTTCAGGTCATAGTCAGCACCTGCAGATACACGCTGTTCGTTTTTACCGCCGAAGTAAGAGATCCACACGCCGCCGACATCTTTAGCCTTACGGGAAGCGTTCAGATGTTTAGCCAGTGCATCGGACTCTAAGGTTGCCACGTTGACCTGAGCCGCCGGGATGCTCAGTGCGGTGGCGGCAGAGTTGGAGAGTTTACCGCTGCGTTTGAAGTAGACGTTACGCTCGCCCGGTAAGGTGTCGTCATACTCATCGGACGCGATGTACTGGTATACACCCAGCTCGGTTTTACCGGTGAAGGTCGCATCGCTGTTGGCGTCTTTGTAGTTTACAAAGCTGTGTCCAACTTCTGCGTTGTATTGAGCATCGTCCAGATAGTCGTTGTAAACGTAAGGTTCAATGCCGGAACTGGCGATATGCAGCAGATAATTACCCGCAGCGCTGCCTTTCACCTGCAGAGAACCCCAGGCATATTCGCCACCCAGGTCCAGCAGCGGAGCGACAATACTGTCACCACTAATAATCTGCGAGCCAAGGTAGTTGCCGTTAACGTCTTTATCCTGCGTCAGGTTGTTATGCACCACCACGCGCGCGGTGCTGAGGTCCTGGGAACGATTTTTACCGCCCAGGGTCGACGTTTGGCTGTTCAGGTTCACCAGATTCAGCGTTGAGGCCGTCAGGTTCAGGTTATGCAGATTGCTGAGCGCGACTTCCGGTCCCTGGTCATTAGCACGCGCAGCGGCATTCCATACCGAGCCGTTTTTCACGGTCAGATCCGGATTCCACGTCAGCACACGCTCAGCGCTCTGGTGAGCATAATCGACAGGATTGAAGAGCGTGGTGGTGCCGGTGACCTTACCGTTTAACACGCTCTGATCCAGATTAACGGTCACGGGTGTCCAGGCACCGTTGGCATTGGCCAACACGGTTTGATTCGTACTGCTGATCACGTTGTTATAAATTGACTGCGTGGTGGCATGCACGGTTGGGGCAATGTTGGATTGTGAATTGGCATCGGTCACGTCCACCAGCTGCACGCTAAAGCCGGTGGTGCCGCCTGCGGTGATATCGCCGTTAATGGTGCTGCCAGCCACATTCAGCGTGGTGCCGTTATGGCTGCGATCCAGCACGGAGGCATCAGTGGTGCTGACACTGGCTCCGACCGCCGTATAGTTGCCAGCCGAGTCTCTTTTCACCGCGACGGTAATCACCGGGATGTTACCGTCATGGTTGATCGTGACATCACCATTCAGCGTTGAACTGCTGATATCGGTACGGTTAGCATGTCCCGACAGGGCCAGCGACGTACCCGCAGCATTCACCCCACCGTTCAGGGTTGACTCATTAATGGTGGCAAACAGACCTGAACCGGCGATCTGCAGCGCGGTAGACTCCGTATCGGCCAGCCAGTCATAACGGTTCTGATTGGTGTAGGTATGGTTATCCTGACGGACCGCAGCGAGGTTCTGCGCAGTGATCTGCACCTGATCCAGCACGATATTGGCGGTGGCGGGCACCACATTGGTCAGCGTACTGCTGTCAATCTGATTGCCGGCACTGTCAGTCTGCCAGGTCGCACCTGAATGGGTCAAAGACAGGCCGACGGCGAACGGACGCTCACTGTAGACTTGCTCATCGGTACCGGACTCACTTTCAATCGCGGGACTGACGACATACGCGTCATCAGTCAGGGTATTATTGATAATGCTGTTGCGGATGCTCACCACATCACGCGCGTGACCGTTCCAGTCATTTTCATGCAAGTTGCCGGCCGACGTGACCGCAGCCGTGACATTCGCCGCGAAGCTTTTCACCTTAGAGTAAATTTCTGCATCCAGCAGACCCACCACACCACCGACATTCTCGGCCGTGCGCAGGTAAACATCGGAATTGCGATCCAGCTCGATGGTTTTGCTGACGGTCAGCGGGATCTGATGGCCTTGCGAATCAACGACGTAAGTGCCATCCGCATTTTTCTGGTATTCGATATTTCCGCTGGCATCACGCTGATACAGGGTGACCGCCTGGGTTTTAACATAGCGATTATCCGCCGACCCCATGCGCAGTCCCTGCACCACGTTGGTGGGTCGTGAATAGCCCTGTTCCGTTAAGGCATTGGCCAGACGCTGCCCGTGGACAGAACGCTGATAGTCTTCCTCAATCAGATAATTAGCGTCAGATTCCAGCTGGCTTGAAGCACTGTTCAGATAATCCAGATAGCCGCTGCTGCGAACCAGCGCATCAAAGCCTGGCGTATAGATTTTGATCTTCTGCCACGCCGTTCCGGCGGTGACATCTTTGCTCCAGGTTAAATCAGAGCCACCAATAAATACCGAACCGCCACCGACATACTGTCCATTACCATCTTTACTCAGCGCGCTAACATCCGGCACAGCAATCGCTGCTGCATTAGCCGTCAGCGCGGTCGCGCCAAGACTAAATAAAACGGATAATGCGACAGCGCTCAGACTGAAGCTGCATTTTTTCATTACTGAAATTCCTTTTAACATATAAAGAAGCACAAAGGGTTATCAAAATAAACCCTGCATTCCTTCAGCAGCTAAACAATTAAGGCACGCAGTCCACAATTTATTAACTCCGAAAAAACATCCATGACATATGGCCTGCGAGGGGTAAATCTTGATTTGGCCTTTCGTTATTTACGTGACGTTATTACAGCCAGCAGTAAATATCGTGGCGAGTATGTGAATTGCAGATAAAAGCTGTAAAACAAATATTTTTTATCGTAATGATATATAGTTTTCATTGAAAAACTAATCCAACTCATTGTATTTAATCAATTAATTTGCTTTTTATTCCTTGAATTAAATAATCCCTCTCAATGGAAATAATGACAAATAATTACGTTAACTTTCCGCTGGGCTGATTAATCCCCATAATGCAAGATTATTCTTAACAATTAACCCGGTGCAGAGCGGCGATTCATCGGCATAACCGATCGGTGCTACCAGGACTATTCTCAAGAAAATAAATCACCTCAATACTATTTTTTCCTTATAAGCACAGGGTAGGTTTTATAAATAAACCGCCGCATCCCTTCCGCTGGCGCGATAAAATTAAAAAAGACGATTTAACAGCAGGAAAATTAAATAGCGAACGCTTCAGAAAATAATTAACTCTAAAACAGCCTCTGGCTAATCTGACTTCAGAACAGGATGAATCACCTGTCCTGTCTGACACAGCATCTGACCGTCTTAACAAAGCCACCTGTTACGCTTTCCATTGGCGTGAAGTTCAGATTAAACAGGCTGTGACCTTCGGCCATGACTGCGACGGGAAATACCACGCTGATGGCGGCGTCTGCCGCATTTGAAAGTCTGGGTGACGGGAAGAAAATGTTGCGGGGAAAACCGGGGGCGGATGTCGCCCCCGTTCTGATTAGCCTTTCGGGAAAATCCACACGTGCCCGGCTGGCAGTGACAGATGACAGTGCGCCGGGTCGCGCAGTTCAGTGCCGTAGGCGCGGATCACAAAGTCATCGCCCGCCGTGCGGAACAGGTATTCCCAGCGGTCGCCCAGGTACATGCTGGTCAGCAATGGCAAGGCCAGCGCATTCTCCTCCGGGCCGTCGGTCAGGCGTACCCGCTCGACGCGGATCACCGCGGTAGCATCCTGTCCGACGGTCACGCCTTCGGCTGCCCGTCCCCATAACGCCCAGTCCACGCCCTGAATCCGCGCGTTGCCCTCGCTGACCTCCGTTACCTTGCCGTGCAGGCGATTATTGCTGCCCATAAACTCGGCGGTGAACAGCGTGGCAGGCGAACCGTACATCTCCTGCGGCGTGCCCTGCTGCACAATCACGCCGTTGTTCAGCAACAGAATGCGGTCGGAAATGGCCATCGCTTCGTTCTGATCGTGGGTGACCATCAATGCCGACAGCCCCAGCTTGACGATCAGCTCACGCAGAAACACCCTCGCCTCTTCACGCAGCTTGGCATCCAGGTTGGACAGCGGCTCATCCAGCAAAATCACCGGCGGGTTGTAGACCAGCGCCCGACCAATCGCCACGCGCTGCTGCTGTCCGCCCGACAGCTGGTGCGGATGCCGCTGGCCCAGATGCCCGAGGCCCAGCTGTTCCAGCACCGACTGCACGCGCTGCTTAATCTCCGCCGAGGCCACCTTGCGCAGCTTCAGCGGATAGGCGACGTTCTCAAACACCGTCTTGTGTGGCCACAACGCGTAAGACTGGAACACCAGCCCAAGATTGCGTTCTTCCGCCGGGATCTCACTGCGCGGATTGCCGGCATAAACGGTTTTGTCGCCAATAACAATGTTGCCCTGCGTGGGTTTCTCCAGCCCGGCGACCGCGCGCAGCAGCGTGGTTTTGCCGCTGCCGGAAGGGCCCAGTAGCGACACCACCTCGCCCTTTTTCAGCTGCATAGAGACGCCTTTCAGCACCGGATTGTCGCCATAGGTCAGATGCAGATTTTCTACGGATAGCTCAATCATGTAATTTCACTCCAAAGCGCAGGGCGACACCAAGGCCAATCACCACCAGCAGGATATTGATAAAGGAGAGCGCCGCGACGATATCGATCGCGCCCGCCGCCCACAGCGACACCAGCATCGAGCCAATGGTTTCGGTGCCTGGCGAGAGCAGATAGACGCCGGTGGAATATTCGCGCTCGAAAATCAGGAACATCAGTAGCCAGGAGCCGATCAGCCCGTAGCGTGCCAGCGGGATGGTGACGTGGCGGGTGATCTGCGCGCGGGAAGCGCCGGTGCTGCGCGCGGCTTCCTCCAGCTCCGGCCCGACCTGCAACAGCGTCGACGAGATCAGCCGCAGGCCATACGCCATCCACACCACGGTATAGGCCAGCCAGACGCTGAAGATGGTGCTGCGCAATGACCTCAGCCAGACGATAAAGTGTTCACGCAGCCATTCCGCCATCGGCAACGCCGAAAGCCAGCCATGCTTCAGCGACTGATCCAGCCACATCGGCAGAAACAGGAACACCCACAGAAATGCCAGACCGGCCAGCAGGCCCGGCACCGCGCGCGGCACCAGCACGCTGTAGTCGAGAAAGCGCGTGACGTTATCCGGCTTACGGTGCATGGCAATGCCGATAAACAGGTAGCAGGCCACCGCCAGCGCGCCGCCGAACACGCCGATAGCCATCGAGTTGACGATGGCGCGCAGCAGGTTCGGCTGCTGCCAGATGGTGCGGAAGGTCCCGATCGACAGCTCATCCCAGATCGACACGCCGACGCCCCAGTTGGAGATAAACGCGCGCAGCACCACGCCCAGCAGCGGCACGCCAATGGTGATGGTCAGCCATGCCGCCACTACCGCACCGGCCACCCAGCGCCATTTACCCAGCGGCAGCGCGCGGGCCTGCGACGCCTTGCCCTTCAGCGTCACAAAGCGGTTAGCGGTGCGCATCAGCCGCCGTTGCAGCATCACCAGCGGAATGGTAATGCAGATCAACACCACCGCCACCGCCGCCATCAGATGGTACGACGGCGTGCCCAGCTTGTTGGTCAGCTGATAAAGATAGGTCGCCAGCACCATATTGCCTTCCGGATCGCCCAGCACCAGCATCAGGCCAAACACCTCCAGCCCGAGGAAGAACAGCAGCACGCTGGCGTAGAGGATCGAAGGACGCACCATCGGCAAGCTGACCGCCGTCATCACCTGCAATGGCGAAGCACCGGCAATGCGCGCCGCTTCCTCCACGTCCGAACCGACGCTTCTCAACGCCGAGGAGATATACAGATAGGCATGCGGCACGTGGGTCAACCCGGCGATCACCACGATGCTTGGCATCGAGTAGATATTCCACGGCACAAAGCCAATCAGCTTTTCCGCCCACAGCGAGAAGAAGCCGACCGGCCCGGCCGCCACCACATAGCCGAACCCCAGTACCATCGGCGAGACGAATATTGGCACCAGGATCAGCGGTTCAATCAGCCGCCGGCCGGGCAGATCGGTTCGCACCATCAGAAAAGCAAGGATGCCGCCTAACGGAATGGCGATAATCACCAGGCCGAAAGCCAGAATGAAGCCGGATTTCAGCGCCTTATAAAAATCGGGATCGGTAAAGATAAACCCGAAGGATTCGAAGCTGAACGCTTTCGAAGGGGAAAAGAACGGGGCCGAGAGGAAGCTCTGAACCACAATAAACAGCAGCGGCACATAGATAACCAGCGCGGTTATCAGTACCACGATGCTACGCGGCAGGCCCTGCCACTTTCTGCGCAATGCTATCATCAGTCATCCCTTGGTTGGTCGGCTAAGACTGGCCGGACGCGGAAACGCAGGCGCGCCAGCACAGCGCGCGCCTGGACAGGAGCTTATTTCGCCGCGGCTTCGCGCCACTGTTTGATGTACTCAAGGCGTTTTTTCGGCTGCAGGTATTCCAGCAGGGATTCATCCACCGGGATCGGCTTCAGCGCGTTGCCCAACCGTTTGGTCATGCCGTCGATATCGTTGGTCCCTTCAATATCGTTACGCAGTGAGGGAATGTCGGCCTGGCTGGCCAGAATGGTTTGTCCTTTTTCCGACAGCACATAATCCAGCCAGAGTTTGGCGGCGTTGGCGTTCGCCGCTTCCTTGCTGATAAAGGAGACGCGGGAAAGCACCAGCGTGTAATCTTTCGGGTAGGAAATGCCTAACGACGGATCCCCTTTGGCGCGCGCTTCGGCGTAGGAGCCAAGGATGTTAAAGCCAATCAGGTTTTCGCCAGACGAGACCCTTTCCATCATGGTGCCGGTGGATGACTGCACCGCCATCCCGCCTTTCGCCACGTCGGCCAGGGTTTTGAAATAGTTCGCATCGGCCTTGCTGTCCTGTACGGAAAGCATAAAGCCGAGGCCCGATTTTTCGATGTCGTAGGTGGTGACTTTCTTCTTAAATTTGTCGGTCTGGCTGGCGATCAGTTTCGCCAGTGCCACATGGGAATCCGGCACGTCGCCCTGCGGGATCAGCCGTTTGTTGTAGATGAACACCACCGGTTCGTAGGTGGTGCCATAGGCTTTTTGCTGCCAGACCGCCCATTTGGGGATCTTGCTGATTTCCGGCGAGGCATATTCCGCCGCATAGTCGGTGGCCAGCTTCAGGCCGGTATCCATCGAGGAGCTCCAGACCACGTCACCGCTGGTGCCGCCGGACGCCTGCTCGCTGATATAGCGGTTATAGAGTTCGGTGCTGTTCATATCGTTGTATTCGACTTTGATGCCGGGATAGGTGGCCTCAAACCCTTTGATCAGCGGGGCGGCCGCCTTGGTATCGGTGGTGGAATAGATCACCACTTTGCCCTCTTTGACCCCGGCCTCGACCAGCTTCTGGTAATCCGCCGGATAGCCCTGTGGCAGATCGGCGAACACCGGAGAAGCACAGGCGGCTGCCAGGGAAACCATCATCGCACTCAACTTTACGGACATAAATTTAACCTCATGGTTACATTTGGAAAACCTTATCCCAACATATAGCCCTTGCGCGGCGAGGTGCAATCAACATGGCGGCTTATCTTTCGGTTTTGTGAGGTTCGGGGCGGTTTTATGACCGAAAGGCAGGGAAGGCAGCCCTGCACTGCGGAGGCAGGCAGGGCGAAAGCAGGTGGATCAGTGCTGGCGTAAATCGCTGAGGAAACGCTTCGCGCGCTCGTGTTGCGGATTGCTGAAGAAGCGCTCCGGGTTGGCTTTCTCCAGGATTTTGCCCTGATCCATAAACCAGATGGTGTCGGCCACTTCACGGGCAAAGTTCATCTCGTGGGTCACGCACATCATGGTCATGCCCTCCTGCGCCAGGCCGCGCATCACGTTCAGCACTTCGCCGACCATTTCGGGATCCAACGCCGAGGTCGGTTCATCGAACAGCATTACCGGCGGCTTCATCGCCAGCGCGCGGGCAATCGCCACCCGCTGCTGTTGACCGCCGGAGAGCTGCGCCGGATAGGCATTGGCCTTGTGCGACAGCCCGACCCTTTCCAGCAGTTCGCCGGCGTGGCGTTTGGCTTCAGAGCGCTTAACGCCCAGCACCTTCATTGGCGACATCATGATGTTCTCCAGCACCGAAACGTGCGGAAACAGATTGAAGTTCTGGAAGACAAAACCAATCCGCGTGCGCAGCTGATTCAGCCGGGTGCTGGTGCCGTGAATATCGGTGCCGTCAAACAGGATCTGGCCCTGCTCAATCGGCTCCAGGCGGTTTACCGTGCGGATCAGCGTCGATTTGCCGGAGCCGGACGGGCCACACACCACCACCACCTCGCCGCTTTGAATTTCCGCACTCAGATCGGTCAGGGCCTGATACTCGCCGTACCACTTGTTGACCTGATTGAACAATATCATGGGTCTCATTTGCCTTCCTTAATCAGTCAGTCTTGGTCAGAAGCAGGACCTGCGCGGTCTGCACGGCATCGGGCGTCACATTGCGACGCTTACGCGCAATGCGCTCTTCCAGTGTGTTTGCCAGCCAGGTCAGGCTGAAGCAGATCAGGTAATAGCTGATGGCCACAATCGCAAACACCTGGAAAGGTTTGGTCAGCAGCTGGTTATTCACCTGGTTGGCCGCATAGGTCAGCTCCGGCACGTTGATTACGTAACCCAGCGTGCTGTCTTTGATAATCGACACCAGCTGGCTGACCAGGCTCGGCAGCGCGTTGTACAGCGCCTGCGGCAAAATCACCACCCGCAGGGTTTTCAGATAGCTCATCCCCAGCGCGCGGGACGCTTCATACTGGCCGCCCGGCAACGCCTGAATGCCGCCACGCACGATTTCGGCGATATAGGCGCTCTCGTAAATCACCAGCGTACACAGCATGGTGGCGAAGCCGCTGATGTTATGGCCAATCAGCAACGGCACGCAGAAGTAGGTCCAGAACACCACCATCAACAGCGGGATGCCGCGCAGCACGTACACCCAGCAGGCGGCGGGCCAGCTAAACCAGCGCCACGGAGAAATCCGCGCCAGGCCCAGCAATACGCCGATCGGGAAAGCCAGCAGCACCGCCAGTACCGAAATCAATAAGGTGCAAAGCACGCCGCCGAGCGGGCCGTTGGGATACTGTCCCATCAGCAGCAGCATGCCGTTATCGTGCAGAATGGTGAAGAAATCAGACATCGGATTACCTCGCGTAAGCCCGCTGGAAGCGACGGGCCAGCAACGCCCCCGCGGCCATCAACAGCAGTGAGAAGAACAGATAGCCCAGGGAGGCCACCAGGTAGGCTTCGAAGGTACGGAAGGTCTGGTTCTCGATATCACGGGTGACGTAGGTCAGTTCGGCCACGCCAATCACCATCGCCAGGCTGGTATTTTTAAACAGCAGCACGGTGTGGTTAAGCAGCGACGGCAGCGCATTGCGGGTTGCCTGTGGCAGGATCACCGAACGCATCGAGCGCACATAACTCATGCCCAGCGCGCGCGAGGCTTCGCTTTGGCCGTCAGGAATGGCGCGCAGGCCACTGCGAATATCCTCGGAGAAATAAGCCGCCTGGCACAGGCCCAGCGCGCACATTGAGAACAGGAATTCGGCGTTAAAATCATTGACCCACATCTGCACCGACTCCGGCAGCAGCGTGGGGATGGCGAAGTACCACATCATCAGCTGGATCAGCGTCGGCACGTTGCGGTGATAGGAGACATACGCCGAGACCAGAAACACCGCCAGGCGTTTATCGGTCAGGCGGATCACCACCAGCAGCAACGCCAGGGCCATTGCCAGCAGCCACGACCCCAGCGCCAGCTTGAGGGTGACCAGCGTGCCGTCGACGATCATCTGCCCAAACTGGCCGGTCAGGACGGCACTGAAATCAAGTGTCATCGTCTGTTCACCCCTCGTGAAAGCTGTTATTCAGCGCGGTCGCCGGGACGCATGGTGGAAAGTCCACCCGGCACCTGCAGCGTTGGCGTGATTTCGATGTTGCCGATATTGACGGCGACCGGAGCCGACAGCGCAAAGGCAACGCAGTCAGCAATGTCCTTCGCCTGCGGCAGTTCGAAACCGTCGATAAAGCGGCGGCGTGCTTCTTCCTGGTCGCCCATCACGTTGCCGAAGATCTCGGTGGCGACGCGGCCAGGGCAGATTTCGGTGACGCGCACCCGCTTGCCGTAGCAATCAACCCGCAGCTGACGCGACAGGGCATGCACGCCCGCCTTGGTGGCGTGATAAATCGAGTTGCCGTTAAAGTTATAGATGGCGGCAATCGAGGTAATGTTGATCACATGGCCACGGTCACGCTTCATCATGCCCGGCACCAGCAGGCGGCACAGGTGCAGCACCGCACGCAGGTTAACGTCCACCTGGGTATCAATGCCCTCTTCGTCGGCATCCAGAATCGATCCCGGACGGGACACGCCGGCGTTATTGACCAGGATATCCACTTCCAGCTCGTTACACAGACGGGTGATGCCGTCTAAATCGGCCACGTCTAGCGCGTGGGGAATACAGCCGGTGCGGGCAGCCAGCGCCGCCAGCTGCTCTGCGCGGCGGGCCACGGCATGGACGGTGATCCCTTCCTGGCACAGACGTTCAACAATGGCTTCACCCATTCCGGCGGAAGCGCCGGTCACCAGTGCGATCTTATAATCTGAAAATGGCATCTCGCCTCTCCTGTCATTCCCGGCCAACCATTTCGCCGGGTTTAGCAATAAATCTGACTCTATCCAGTAATCCCCAACCGGCATAAGACATAAACGGTGTGAGGCAATAAGGGGGACTTATAACGGCGGGTTCTCCGTGCTGTGCTGCCGTAATTGCCGGGAGGGCGGCAGCAGCGGAATGGCTAATTCAGCCATCAGTTCCCGCAGCGTGTGCACCATGGCGATCGATTCCGGCGTGTCGCCATGAACCAGAATCGAGCTGGCATTCACCGGCAGCGTCACGCCATCAATGCTTTGCACCGTGCCGTCCAGCAGCAGCTGACGCACGCGACTGCGCACCTGATCTTTGTCGTGGATCACCGCACCGGGCTTGCTGCGGCTGACCAGCAGGCCATCGCTTTCGTAAGCGCGATCGGCGAGAAAGGTCCCGATCACCGGCAGCGCCAGCGCCTGCGCCATGCGATCGACCGCATTGCCCGGCATGGTGCTGATAATCATATTGGCATCGAAGGTTTTCACCGCCTGCAGCAGCGTGCGCGCCAGCGCCTCGTCTTCGGACACCATGTTGCCGAGCGCGCCGTGAAAGCTCATATGCGTCAGCGGATAGCGCGCCGCTGCGGCAAAGGCCGCCAGCGCACCGAGTTGATAGGTGACGTAATGGGCCATCACTTCCGGCTCAATCTGCATGCGGCGGCGGCCAAAGCCCAGCAGGTCCGGGAAGCCAACGTGCGCCCCCAAATCCACCCCGTGTTGTTTCGCCAGCGCCACCGTGCGCGCCATGATCGCCGCGTCGCCGGCATGAAAACCACAGGCCACATTGGCGGAGGTGATTAACGGCATCAGCGTGGCATCATCGGCAATCTGGTAATCGCCGTAGCCTTCACCGATGTCGGCATTTAAATCGAGACATTTCATGCGGCCTCCTCAGCGGGAAGCAGCGTGAAGATCGGCTCGCCGTACTCCACGCATTCGCCCTGAGCAATCGCCACCGACGCCACCACGCCCTTTACCGGGCTGCGCAGCGGCAGATAGACCGGCCCGACCTTCAGCAACCCCAGCAGCGCGTCTTTTTCCGCCAGCGCGCCGGGAGAGATGTAAGGCCGATCGGCTAAAGGATGCTGCAACAGCACCACGCCAGGCATCGGCGCGCACAGGGATTCGGTTTTTTGTGGCGTGGCCGCAGGCGCAGGCACCGCCGCAGAGGGCGGGAGCACAGGCCGTGGTGACGTTTTCAGCCGCAGGCGATAATGGCCAGCGGTGAGTTCAATGCTGCTGAGGCCAGACGCCCGCATCTTGTGGGCGATCTGACGGATATCGCGGAGTGCTAGAGTTCTGTTTTCCATTTCCATCCCGCCGGGAAGACTGACTAAACCGTGGGATCACTGTAGCCTGGCCGTCCCGGCGCCTGGTAAGAGCGTTTCGCTTTACGGTAATAAGGCAGACTTATTACCCCACCAGCGTCAGCGGACGGTTGTCCACCGTGCGGTTAGCCATCAGCGACAGCAGAATGCCTTTCACCGCTTCCGCCGGCTGCGACAGCGGCAGGTGATCGGACATGCAGAACGACAGCGAGACCCGGATATCCGGCTGTTCAATCTTCGCCATCCACGCATCGGAGGCTTTTAACATCGCGCGCGCGGCCGATTCCGGCATCACCGTGCAGCCGAGGCCTGCCGCCAGCGCGGCATTCAGCGTGGTTTGCGACTCGATTTCACACTTCACGCGGTAGGCCAGCCCCTGATGGATAAAGGCCTCATCGATCACCTTGCGCATGATGTTGTAAATGCGCGGCAGGAACAGTTCGGCGTTAGCGACCTCCGCAAGGCTGACGGTTTTCGCCGGTTTTGCCAGGCTGTGCGGGCAGACAAAATAGAGGTCTTCCTTAATCAGCGGCATAAAGCGCAGCCCGTGGATTTCGCGGTTGCCGTAGATCACCGCCATATCCATCCGGCCATTCATGATCAGCTCGCTGAGGGTGGTGCCGAAGTTTTCATTGAAGTAGAGAATGATGCCGGGGAACTGGCGATGCACCTCTTCCATCAGCGGTAACGCCAGCTGCTGCGCTGCGGTGCCCGGCGCCAGGCCCACTGACACGCTGCCGGAGAGCGCCAGGCCGGAACCGTCGATGGCGCTTTGCGCCTGCTCGCACTGCCGCAGAATGGTTTGCGCGTGAACATACAGCGTTTTGCCGGCCTCGGTGGGCGTCACGCCGCGCTTGGTGCGGATCAACAGTTGCTGATTAACTTCCCCTTCCAGCGTTGCCAGCTGCTGGCTCAGCGCAGGTTGAGCAATATGCAGAATGTCAGCCGCCTGGGTCAGGCTGCCGACATCGACAATTTTAATAAAGTACTTCAGCCGACGGAGATTCATCACCGCGTCCTCAAAATGCGAAACAGAGTCTGATATAAGCAAAATTGATGCCAGGCACAGGCTGAATGCACAAATTGTGCGGCTTATCCGACCTTTACCGCCTGAAGCGTCGCGTTCATGTTCAGGGCACCCTGCCGATTTTCGGCCCTGCAGGCCGTTACGCACCATACCAGTGCATAAGGCTGCCGCGCGGCGGGCTATTATTGTTTTGTGTTATGTCACCACAACAAAGCGCTATTGGCCTGGCTGCGCCAATCATTATTACCCTGCTGGGGTCCGCTCCCCTTTTCAGCCAGATGGCCAGGCCACACGCATGGCGATCGTTCTGGCCCTACTATTGGAACCTAAGCGCCATGCCTGATATTGCCGACCGTTTAAAGAACGTCTCCGTCTCTGCGTCCGTCGCCATGACCCAGAAAGCCCGCGATCTGGCGGCCGGAGGCGTGCATGTTGTGGCGCTGTCGACCGGCGAGCCTGATTTCCCGACGCCGCTGCACGCCATCGAAGCCGCCTATGCTGCCGCGCTGGGTGGCGATACCCGCTATCCGCCGACCGACGGCACGCCCGCGCTGCGCACCGCCATCCAGAAAAAATTCCAGCGGGATAATCACCTGCACTATGCCCTGAGCCAGATCCTCACCGCCGGTGGCGCCAAGCAGATCATCTTTAACGCCATGCTGGCCACCATCAATCCCGGCGACGAGGTGATCATCCCGTCGCCGTCGTGGATCAGCTACGCCGATATCGTTAAGTTCGCGGGCGGCACGCCGGTGCCGGTGGCCTGTCCGCAGGAGAACGGCTTTAAGCCCTATCCGGCCGATCTCGACGCGGCGATCACCGACAAAACCAAATGGCTGCTGCTCAATTACCCCAGCAACCCGACCGGTTCCGTCGCCACACGGCAGGAGTTACAGGCGATTGGCGAGGTGATGCTGCGCTATCCGCAGATCTGGATCATGACCGATGATATCTATGAACATCTGATCTACGACGACGTGACCTTCTGTACCCTCGCCGAAGTGGTGCCTGCGCTGTTTGACCGGGTACTGACGGTGAATGGCGTCTCGAAAGCCTACTCGATGACCGGCTGGCGGCTGGGATTCTGCGGCGGCCCGCAGGCGCTGATAAACGCCATGAGCAACGTCAATACCCAGAACAGCGGCGGCGTCACCACCCTGACCCAGGCGGCGGCGGTGGCGGTGCTGGAGGGCCCGCAGGATCTGCTGAAACAGCGGGCGGCAATCTACCGCCAGCGCCGTGATTACGTGCTGGAGCGTCTGACCGCCATTGACGGATTACGCTGCCATAAGCCGCAGGGCGCGTTCTATCTGTTCGTCAATATCGCCGCATTTATCGGCAAAACCACCGCCGGCGGCCGCACCATCAGCAACGATGCCGACTTTGTGCTGGCGTTGATCGAAGAGCAGCATGTCGTCACCGTTCAGGGTGCCGCCTATGGTATGAGCCCCTATTTCCGCCTGTCTTACGCCACCAGCATGGAGGTGCTACAGGATGGCTGCGACCGCCTTGCCGCCTTCTGCGCGGGCATGCGTTAAGCGCTGAACAGCAATAAAAAAGCGGGCAACCTGTTGGGGGTGCCCGCTTTTTTTGTCGCTTACAGCCCGACGGCGCGTTTCATCGGCAGGCAGGAATTTCGCAGGCGCGTCAGCCAGCGGGCGATCTCTGCGGCCACCTCAATCGCTTCCTGCGCATCACTCTTCACCAGCTGAATACACTGGCCGGGCTGAACCTGCGCCAGACGCCACAAATCCTCTTCAATGATCCCGGCCACTTTCGGATAGCCACCGGCGGTATTGGCGTCACTGAGCTGAATAATCGGTTCGCCCGCTGGCGGCACCTGCACAATGCCCGGCACCAACCCGTAGGAACGCATTTCCACCACTTTTTCCGGCAGGATCGGTTCGCCCGCCAGACGATAGCCGGTGCGGTTACTCTGCATCGACACCTTCCAGCTCTGCTGCCAGAAGCGGGCATGATCGGCGACGAACAGCGCATATTCACCGGCCGGAATGGCACGCAGCTGCACCACGCCGCTGGCGCTGGTTGGAAACGCGTGCGCCATGGCGACCGCAGGCGGCTCAATCCCCATTCCGGCCTCCGGCAACGCCAGTGAAAACGTCTCGCCCTGCGGCAGCCGATCGCCCTTCTGCAACGGTCGACCTTCATGACCGCCGAAATTGCCACGCAGCGCGGTGCTGCGCGAGCCCATCACCAGCGGCACATCAATGCCGCCCGCTACGCACAGATAGCTGCGCGCGCCCCGTCGGGGAAAGCGGCACTCCAGCTCCTGCCCCGCGCGCACCGCGCATCCCCACCACGGTGGCAAGTCAACGCCATCAAGCTGCGCTCGGCAGTCTGCGCCGGTCAGCACCATGCTGGTGTCGGTCAGAAAGCGCACGCGGAACGGGAACATCTGCACCTCAATGCAGGCGGCGTTCTCATCATTGCCCAGCAGGATATTGCCCGCCCGTAACGCCAGCGGATCCATCACGCCGCTGACCGAGACGCCGATATGGCGGTAGCCGTTGCGCCCCAGATCCTGCACGGTATTGAGCGCGCCGGTTTGAGTAATTTCAATCACAGTTCAATCCTCGCAGGGATAAAGCGCACGCTGTCGCCCGGTGCCATCAACGCAGGATTTTCTGCATGGGGATCGAAGACGTTAAGCTCCGCAAACCCCAGCGCGTTCCAGCCGTTCGGCCCGGTCAGCGCGGAGACGCCCGCCTGCGCGCCGCCGATGGTCACCGTGCCTTTCAGCATATGCAGCGAGGGGACTTTTTTTCGTGGCGTGGCCAGCGAGGGATCGAGGCCGTGCAGATAGCCAAAGCCCGGCGCGCTGCCCAGCGCGAACACCGTGTAATGGCCGTTGGCATGACGACGCACCACTTCCGCCGCCGTTAAGCCGGTGTGCTGACAGATGGCCTGAAGATCGGTGGCATGTTCGCCGCCGTAAATCACCGGGATTTCGATCAGCTTGCCGTTGGGATCCACCGCTTCGGCCTTGTCCCACTGCTCGCTGAGCATCCGCAGCGTGGCGTCGTAATCGGTCGGCGTTTGCACAAACACCACCAGCAGATTGGTGACGCCGGGGATCAGCGAGTCAACGTCCGGGCGGGCACTGAGCGAGGCCGCCAGCGACCAGATCCGCCGTTGCGCCGGCAAATCAAAGGCACCCGGCGCTTCCACCAGCCACGCGCGGCTGCCGATGGTCGAGATCTTCACCCGATCGCCATGGCCGTGCAGATGAAAAGAGGCGCTCGAAGGCGCCTCACGTAACCGCATCGTCATCGATTATTCCAGAGGTTCGAATTTCAGGCTGGACAGCGGCTGCACCTTCTCTTCGCGCACCATTTTGTAGTCGGTGTTGGGGCCAATCCATTTGTCCCAGATTTTGTCGATGGTGCCGTCATCGTCCATCGCTTTCAGGCTGGTATTCACTTTGGCCAGCAGCGCGGGTTCGCCCTGCTTCATGCCAATGCCAATCGGCTCCAGCGCCATTGGCTCTTTGATCATTCCCAGCTCGATGCCGTCTTTGCCGGCCTGGGTAATCATCTTGATGCCGGTCATGGTGTTGGTGACAAAGCCGACGGCTTTATTCTGCTCCAGTGCGAGAAACGCCGAGGCCGCATCCTGGAAGGTCACCGCTTTGGCGCCCGCCAGATGGATTGACTGCTCGGAAGTGGTGCCTTTGGTGGCACTGATGCGCTTACCCTTAAAGTCGGCCTTGGTTTTGTCGACGTCCGGCTTTTTCACTACCAGCATCTCTTTCGCCACGTAGTACGGGTCGCTGAACTGGATCTGCTTGCCGCGCGTTTTGGTGTACGCCAGGTTGGCAATCAACACATCGGCACGGCCGGTGGCAATCACCGCGATACGGGCTTCAATCGAGGTCGGCATCAGGTTGAGCTTCAGCCCCATCTGCTGTGCCAGCGCGGTACAAAGGTCAACATCCATTCCCACCAGCTGGCGGGTTTTCGGGTCCGGTGATGAAAACGGAGGAACGTCTGAGTAAACGGCACAGTTCAACTGGCCGCGCGCCTGGATATCGGACAGGGCATCGGCATTAGCGGAAGAAAACGCCATCATTAATGGCAGTGCAAGTACGGAACAAGACAGTAGCTTCAGTTTCATCAGTAATTCCCCGGTCGGTGATGACTTTCGTCCCCTGGCTCAGAATGAGCAAAAATTATGGGTTTGGCGGCGTTCTTACGGTGGCGGCTTTCGGCACCCTGATGCGACTATATAAGCCGCGTTTTGCCTTGTATAAGAGGGAAACCCTGTTTAGGGATAGGCATTTTATATGACAGAAAATGACCTGCACGCTCTAAGGTAAAACGGACTTCCCCGTGGCGGGAACCGGGTTGCACGATGAAAAGCGAAGGTAATGATGAATTCCAAACTGGGTGTGTTGCTGAAATTACTGTCAGCCCTCTGCGCGACATTAATGCTGGCCTGCGTCAAAGGGCTGAGCGGCACCATTCCGACCGGTGAAGTCATTTTCTTCCGCTCGTTCGTCGCCCTGTTTCCGCTGCTGATCTGGCTGAAAATGCAGGGCAATATTCTGCCGCAAATCAAAACGCGGAATATCTTCGGCCATTTAATTCGCGGCTTTTCCGGCACCGGCGGCATGTATTTCAATTATATGGCGCTGGTCTATCTGTCACTCGCCGACGCCACGGCCATCAGCTACGCCGCGCCGCTGTTCACGGTGATTCTGGCGGCGGTGCTGTTAAAAGAGACCGTTCAGCTCTATCGCTGGCTGGCGGTGGTCATCGGCTTCTCCGGCATTCTGGTGATGCTGTCCGCGCATCTGAACGACGGCGGCTCGTTGCTGGCCGGTAACGTCTTAAACCTGTCCGCCGGATTGGGAATTTTGTTGGGACTGATGGCCGCGCTGTGCACGGCGGTGTCGCTGGTGCAGATCCGCTTTCTGAACGGCATTGAAAAACCCGGCGCGATTGTGTTTTATTTTTCGTTGATGACCATGCTGATTGGCCTGTCGACGCTGTTTTTCGGTTGGGCGGTGCCTGATGGCACCCAGCTGTTGCTGTTGGTGGGCTGCGGCTTCTTTGGCGGCATGGCGCAAATCCTGGTCACCCTCAGCCTGCGCTATGCCGACGCCTCGCTGCTGGCCCCGTTTGATTACACCACGCTGGTGTGGTCGATGCTGATTGGCTATTTGTTTCTTAACAGCCTGCCGGGCGCGTCAACGCTGGTGGGCGCGGTGATTGTCGCCTCGGCCGGGATCTTCACCGTCTGGAGCGAAAGGCGCAAGCGCAAGCTGATGATGATCCGCACCCTGACCTGAGTTCCTCCGGCGTTCGGTCATTTACCGCTTATCGCGCAGGTTTTACTGGCAGCGCGCCAGGTCACACGTTAAGCTCTGCGCAAATTTTTACAGCCAGAACCGATCGCCATGAAAACCAAACTGCTCGCCATCCTGATCCTCGTCGTTATCGCCATTGGTCTTTACCTCGCGCTGAAGCCTCACCCACAGAATCCGCACTACTATGCGGCTGCCTGCGTGATGATCAATGATATCGGACAGCCAAAAAACCCGGATGAATTTATGGCGAAGTTGCAGGCGGTGATCGTCAATGAAAACGCGTCCTATGCCTTTGATAAGGTGGAATTCGATCGCCATTCGGCGCAGGGTGCCAGCCAGCGTTACTACGCGTTAAGCCCGGCGCAGTTGGCCGAAACCCGGAAAAGTCTGGATGATTGTCTGGCGGTGATGCTGCCCGCCGCCAGGCCGTAATCGTTGAGGTTAAATGACAGGCCAATTTCGCTGGCCTGTCATTTTTATTTCAGAGACATAAATATAATTTATTAGTATTAAAGTCCTACTGCATTAAGACCGCGTTTCAGGAATATTATCAATAGCAATAAACAGTGATGTTTTTGGCCATCCAGGATAAAGCCGGCTATTTATTCAATATTAGCGCCAAATCATTAGTAACCGCTGGGCGTAATTACTCGCCGTGCATTATGTTTAATTCCTTATAATTCAGTTACCCCGTCTTGCAGTAATCAGAAAAAACCCGCCACTGCCATACCGGAGATTTCTTTATTAGCTTCACACTTCAGTGGCTTACGCATGATGCGTTACGGCAGGCTGCGCGCTGAAGGGTTGGATGAAATATCAGCAAGCTAAATCAGAATAAGACGAAATCATTACTCATGCTTAACCACGGCGTCAGGGAATAATCTGTAAAATCTGGCCGGACAGACTGCGCGATATAGAATGTCAGTTAAACAATAGCCACTAAAAATAACTGACATGTCATTCAGACCCTTTTATGAAGGAGGCGATAAAATGCCTGCCGAATATTATTATGTGACACAGCAAAAAGATAATTCAGATTTTTATATGCTGCATCGGGCGGGATGTCCTTCCCTGCCCAGAAAGGAGACGCTGCATTTTATTGGCAGCCTGTACGATGCCTCTCAGGCCATGACCGTGGCAAAAATGCGCGTGGGGCCGAGGGTTAAAGCCTGTTTCATCTGTTGCCGCCCGCAAAATGACGCGAACAAGCCGCTGCCCGACAAGATGCACGCCCGGCACCATTCGGGAAAATAACGCACTTTCAGGTCAATACGGGCCGGTTTCATCAGGGCGATGCAACCGGTTTGCGCCTGAACACGGGCAGGCGGGGGATCGCCTGCCCGTAACGCGTTACTGACTGACGCGGTAACGATCCAACCAGTGCGCATACGGTGCGGGCAGCACCCATGACGCCTGCTCTTTCTTCAGGTCGCGTGCGGCCTGGTACGTCCAGTTCGGGTTGGCCAGATGCGCCTTGCCGACCATCACCAGATCCAGCTCGCCTTGCTCAATGGTTTGATTGGCAATCAGCGGTGCATCAATGCCCCAGGCGGACGCCACGGCAATGTTCGCTTCGCGCTTCACGCGGGCCGCAACCGGGGCGAGGAAAGCCGGTCCCCATGGAATGTTTGCGTCCGGCGTGGAGAAGCCAACGCTGACGCTCAGCAGATCCAGGCCGTTGGCGCGGAACTTTTTGGTCAGGTCGATGGCTTCGTTCAGCGTCTCTTCATCGCGGCCATCGTACTCAATCACGCCGAAACGGGCGGTCAGCGGCAGATTTTCCGGCCACTGCTGACGCACGGCATCCAGCGTTTCCAGCAGGAAGCGCCCGCGATTTTCGGCATTGCCGCCGTACTGATCCTCACGCTGGTTGGCGTGAACCGAGAAGAAGCTCTGCGCCAGATAGCCATGGGCAAAATGCAGCTCCAGCCATTCAAAACCGGCCTCACGCGCGCGGCGGGTGGCTTCAGCAAAGTCGTTGCGCACGCGGGCAATATCGGCCAGCGTCATTTCCTGCGGGACCTGCGGCAGGTTGCTACCAAAGGCCACGGCGGACGGGGAAATGGTCTCCCAGCTGCGCGGATCGGTTTTAACGATATGATCGTCACCTTCCCACGGCAGGTTGGCGCTGGCTTTACGTCCGGCATGACCAATCTGGATGCCAGGGATGGCACCGGCCGCTTTGATTTCGCGGGCAATCTGCGCCAGCTTTTCCGCCTGCTGGTCATTCCACAGACCTAAACAGCCCGGGGTGATGCGGCCTTCTGGCGAAACGGCCGTGGCTTCCACAATCACCAGCCCCGCACCACCGCGCGCCAGGCTGTTGTAGTGCACGCGGTGCCAGTCATTACTGACACCATCAACAGCGCTGTACTGGCACATAGGCGGCACGGCAATACGGTTACGTAACGTCACGTCTTTCAATTCAAACGGGGAAAATAGCCCTGGCATAGAAACCTCAGTAGTCGAAAACAAACTCAGAAAATAGCGGGATACCATAACGCCCAATGGCACTGCGCCCTGTAGCACCAAATGCCATCGGCGGCAGTGGCTGTAGATCGGATCAAAGGCGTGTTCGACGCGGATAGCACCCCACTCAGGAGAACGTCTCGAACAGCTGCTGCCGTATCCAGCGGTGGCCTGCCGAGGTATGGGTGCGTTCATGCCAGGCAACGGTTTTGGTAAAGCCGGGGATCGCCAGCGGCGGCGCCAGCAGCGTCAGCCCCTGGGTATTCACCGCCAGCCGTTTTGGCACCACCGCAATCAGATCGCTGTCGCGCAGGATTTCGGGAAGCACCAGAAAACTGGTGACCGACAGCGTCACCTTGCGCTTCAGCCCCAACGCCAGCAACGCACTGTCGGTCACGCCGGAAAACATCTCGCCCTCGTAGGAAACCAGCGCATGATCCAATGCGCAAAAGCGCGTTAAGGTCAGCTTTTTCGCCGCCGCCGGATGCCCCTCCCGCAGCATACAGACATACTCTTCATCGAACAGCCGACGCGCGTGCAGCTCTGCCGGCGTGCTCTCCGGCGTGACGATAGCCAGATCGATTTCCCCGCGTTCAAGCTGCTGCTGCAACTGGCGGTTCTCCACCGGCCTGACGGCGATCTGTAGCCCAGGCGCCAGCGTGCGCAACCGGGCGAGAAACGGCACCACCACCGCCCGCAGCGCATAGTCCGTCGAGGCGATGGTCAGCTGCATCTCGCTGTGCGCCGGATCGAATGCCGCGGGCTGCAACATCCCGTCGATATCCCGCAGGATTTTTGCCACCGGCTCCGCCAGTTCCAGCGCACGCGGCGTCGGCACGATGCCGTGGGGCGCGCGGACAAACAGCGGATCGTTAAAGCTCTCGCGCAGTCGTGCCAGCATGCCGCTGACCGCCGGTTGCGTCAGCGACAGGCGACGGGCGGCGCGGGTGACGTTGCGCTCCTCCAGCAGGGCGGAGAAGGCTTTTAACAGGTTCAGATCCAGCGTTCTGATATCAGCCATGGTGATAACCAAAATAAAAAACGGTGATTAGATTTATGTCAGTCTGACACGCATGCTGTGGGTTATCCACTCGCTGCACGCAGAAACGTTGCGCCGCCAGCGGGTGACTCTCTCACCACTGAACACAGGAATTCCCATGCTTAACGCCATCATCTGGCCTGAAGGCTATCTGCCAGGCACCACCGATAACAGCGTCTCCAATGAAATCATCGTCGCCGGCATTACTGCGGCTCAGGTCTGGGCGCAGCTGAATAACACTGCGCTGTGGGCCAGCTACTACAGCAATGCCGACGATATCCGTTTTCACGATGGCTCCGGCCCGGAATTACGCGCCGGCGCACGCTTTCGCTTCACCACCTTTGGCTTCCCGGTTGAAGCGGAAGTGACGGAATACGTGCCGCCGGTGGCCGGTGAAGCGGCGCGCATTGCGTGGCATGGCTGGGTGGAAGGCGATGCGGATTCGCGTCTGGATGTGCATCATGCCTGGCTGTTTGAGGATCTGCCGGGCAACCGCGTGCGCATCCTGACCCAGGAAACGCAGATCGGGAAACCCGCGCAGGAACTGGCGCAAACCCGCCCTAACCCGATGCTGAATGCGCATCAGGAATGGATCGACGGACTGGCATCGGCCGCGCAAAAAGCCCAATAAACAGCAACATGGCGCTAAAGTTTGGCTTAGCTAAGATGTCTTTTCTGTAACATCTTCAACAAATGTCACACTTTAGTGCCCGCATATGCATCTTTCGTGTCGTGATTTGGCCGGTAATCTCTATCATGAGACCAGAAAACGACTAAAAATAATGCGATTGCCGGTTAATGAAATTCAGAAATTTTGAAGAAGAAGAAAAGCTTTTTGTTCGCAGGGCCTTAGTCGCCTTTGGGATAGTAGTGGCAGGGTTTATTACGCTGGTGGTGAATCTGTACCACCTGCAAATTGAGCAGAATCAGTATTACCAGACCCGCTCCAATCAAAATGACATCAAAATGATCCCTATCGCCCCGACGCGAGGGATTATTTTCGATCGCAATGGCATCCCGCTGGTCAGAAACGTGACCTGGCATGACATTGAAATCATTCCCTATAAAATCCAGGACATGAAGGCGTTGCTGACTGAACTGACGCCGATTGTCGACCTGTCGCCTGACGATATCGATACCTTTACCCGCGCGCTGCATGCCGGTAGCCGTTATAAACCGGTGGTACTGAAAACCGAGCTGTCTGATGAAGAAGTCGCCCGCTTCTCGGTGAACCAGTACCGCTTTACCGGCGTTAACGTCAGCAGCTACGAAGACCGCCAGTATCCCTATGGGCCGGACCTGGCGCACGTGATCGGCTACGTGTCGAAAATTAACGACAACGATTACAAACGCCTGGATAAAGAAGGGGTTGGCGAGAACTATGCCGCCGACCACAACATCGGTAAGCAGGGCATCGAGGGCTATTATGAGTCGGTGCTGCACGGCAAAACCGGTTATCAGGAAGTCGAGGTGGATAACCACGGTCGGGTGATCCGCGTACTGAAAGAAGTGCCGCCGGTGGCGGGCAAAAACCTCTACTTAACGCTGGACCTGCACCTTCAGCAGTATGTCGAAACGCAGCTGGTCGGTCAGCGTGCGGCGGTGCTGATCGAGAACCCGAAAGATGGTCAGGTGCTGGCGATGGTTTCCAGCCCGAGCTACGACCCCAATCCGTTTGTGAAGGGCATCAGCTATAAAGCCTACAAAGAACTGTTAGCCAACAAAGACCTGCCGCTGATTAACCGCGTGACGCAAGGTTTGTATCCACCTGCGTCAACGGTAAAACCGTATATGGCGATGTCCGCCCTGCTGACCCATGTGATTACGCCGCAAACCACCTTCTTCGGTGCAGCGACCTGGACGCTGCCGGGCACCGATCGTAAGTATCGCGACTGGAAAAAAAGCGGCCACGGCACGCTGGATGTCACCCGCGCCATCGAAGAGTCGGCGGATACCTTCTTCTATCAGGTGGCCTTTATGATGGGCATCGACCGCATTCACACCATGCTCAGCCAGTTCGGCTACGGCAAACCGAGCGGCATCGATCTCAATGAAGAGTACAACGGCCTGCTGCCAAGCCGCGAGTGGAAGCAGAAGGTGCATAAAAAGGGCTGGTACCAGGGTGATACCGTCGCGGTCGGCATCGGCCAGGGTTACTGGATTGCCACGCCGATCCAGATGGTGAAAGCACTGGATACGCTGATTAATAACGGTCGGGTGATCCAGCCGCACCTGCTGTATGAAGCCAAACAGGGCAAGAGCATCACCCCGTGGAAACAGACGTTGCCGGAACAACAGATTGGCGATGCCAAATCGCCTTACTGGAGCCTGGTGCGCCACGCCATGTTCGGTATGGCCAATGCGCCAAACGGCACCGGCTATAAATACTTCCACACCGCGCCCTACGGCATTGCGGCGAAGAGTGGGACCTCGCAGGTGTTCGGCCTGCGGCAAAACCAGGTGTATAACGCCAGGATGATCCCGATCCGTCTGCGCGACCATATCTTCTATACCGCCTTTGCGCCGTTTAACGACCCGAAAGTGTCGATGGCGATCATCCTTGAAAACGGTGGCGTCAACGGCGTCACCGCCGCGCCGCTGGCGAGGAATATTCTCGACCACATCTTCCTGCCGCCGGATGTGGCCCCGATGCCGGTCACCGCCGATCCGACCAGCAACTTTACCGCCCAGTAAGCCGTTTATTGCCCTGCCAGCGCGTTTGCGGGTGGGGCGATATATTCCCGTAGTTTCCAAAAAACATTCAGACATAAATTCTTCGTTAAAGAAGGCGTTACCCCTTGCCGATAAACGACAATGAGGTAATGTCTTATCTTCGTGAGGCCAGCGTTTATTGGCGACTGAATCGATTTTGCTGGAAAGTAAATGACTAACGAACTTAGCCTGTTAAACGGGCTGCGACGCCACTTTATCCGTAATGTCGTCACGCCAATGATTCTGGTGGTGCTGTTCACATTCCTCGCCTGCGGATTTACCGCCTGGTGGGTCACCACCATCAGCAACGCAAAGGCTCAGGAAAAACAGCAGCAGGTCATCAGTAATATTTTTGCTCAGCACCTGGCTGAATATCTGCATCAACATCAAAGCCTGTTGGCCTGGCCTGCGTTGCTGCAGCAGTTGAATGCCACGCCTGCAGTGAGTAATCCCTTTGGACGCTGGCTGAATACCCTGGCCGGTGATGATGAAGTGTACCTGTTGGATGCGCAAAACCGTCCGCAATCGGTGTGGCTTGAAGGGGAACGGGTAACTAACGCGCGATACCTTGAAGTCAGAAACTCACTGCTGCCGTGGCTCGACAGTCTGCAACGCCTCTCTCGCACGGCGTCCCCGGCGTTTACCGGCGACTTTATCCGGGTCAATGGGCGTGTCGCCGAAGTTGCGTTGGGAGAGGTGCCAGGAAGCGGTGGCGATAAACTGATTTTCCTGCGCTATTTGCATTATAACTTTGTCGACTTCCTGCAACACCGAGGTGTGGTGAACGCCTTCCGCTTTACGCCCAGCTCGACTGACGGTGCCAACAGCGCCGGTTTCCTGTTGCAATCCCGCCTTAATATCCCGGTCAGTTACGTCTCCTGGCAGCCGATGCGGCCCGGCAGTCAGATGCTGCTGGTGACCGGCCCGCTGGTGTTGCTGGCGATGCTGGCGATTACGCTGATGTGCATCAAGATGACCCGCCGGCTGTGGACCTCGTCGCTGAAGCTTTCCGAATCAATGCAGAAGCTGGAAGCCAGCGAAGCGCACGCGCAACAGCTGGCGCTGCACGACGTGCTGACCGGCTTGCCCAACCGCGCGGCGATGGAACAACAGCTGACGCAGCGATTGAGCAACCTGTCCGCAGCGGGCGGAAATATTGGCCTGCTGCTGCTGGATCTCGACCGCTTTAAGATGATTAACGACACCTATGGCCATCACACCGGCGACGATTTGATTGTGGAAATTGGTCAGCGGCTGTCGGCGCTGTTAAGGCCGGAAGATGCGGTGGGCCGGTTGGGCGGCGATGAATTTGTGGTGGTGGTCAATCATCTGCAGGACGAAAGGCAGATCACCGCGCTGTGTCAGCAGATTATTGCCTGCCTGACCACGCCGATGACCATACAGGGCAATCGCCTGTGGGTGGGGGTCAGCATCGGTATTGCGCTGGCGCCGCAGCATGGCACGGAACGCCAGGAGTTAATGCGCAAGGCGGATATCGCGCTGTATGCGGCCAAGGCCGAGGGACGCGGACGCTACCATATGTTTGTTCCGGCGCTGGACGACGCGCTGATCAAACGGCAGCAGCTGGCGGAAGAACTGCGGCTGGCGCTGGAAAACACCTGCGGGCTGGCGCTGTGGTATCAGCCGATTATGGATATCAGCGGCACAAAAATGCTCGGCATTGAGGCGCTGCTACGCTGGCAGCATCCGACGCTGGGGCCAGTTTCCCCTGCCGATTTTATTCCCATCGCCGAGGAAACCGGGCTGATCATCCCGCTGGGCGACTGGGTGCTGCAGCAGGCCGTGAAGCGGGCGAAAACCTGTCCGCAGCTGAAGATGTCGATCAACGTCTCACCGCTGCAATTCCTCGCCGGTGATTTTATTGCCCGCGTGAATGAGATTGTGCAACAGCATGACGTTAACCCAAGGCAGATTGAGCTGGAAGTGACCGAAGGCGTGATGCTGGAAGATAAGCAGCAGGCGCTGCATACCATTCAAACCTTACGGGCGGCGGGGTTTAGCATTGCGCTGGATGACTTCGGCACCGGCTACTCCAGCCTGAGCTACCTGACGCAGTTCCCGGTGGATACCCTCAAAATCGACCGCTGCTTTACCCAACTGCTGGGTATTCAGGCGCAGGCCAACACCATCGTCTCGTCGGTGATCAAGCTCGGCCACTCGCTGGGCCTTTCGGTGACGGCGGAAGGGGTAGAAACCGAGGAGCAGCGGCTGGCGCTGGCCGCCGCCGGTTGCGACAAGTTGCAGGGCTTCCTGCTCAGCCGCCCGCAACCCGCAGAAGTGCTGTTTGCCGCCCAGGCCGTGTAACCGGGGCAGCAAGATTAGCCTCAACAAGGCAGTAACATTAACGACGCAGAACGATTTGCGGTACCGCATCCTGACTGTGGTGATGGATATGCAGATCGGCCTGATACCAGCGGGTTAAGGTGGCTTCGGTCATCACCTCGGCGGGCGTGCCCTCGGCGACCAACCGCCCCTGATGCAACAACATCATCCGGTCAGACCACAATGCCGCCAGGTTCAGATCGTGCAGCACGCAGCACACCGTCAGTTGCCCTTTGCGGGTGAGCTGATGCAACAGGCGCAACGCGTGTTGCTGATGATACAAATCCAGCGCCGAGGTTGGCTCATCCAGGAACAGCCAGCCACGCGGCCCGTCATCGTGCCAGAGCTGGGCCAGCGCGCGCGCCAGCTGAACACGCTGCTGCTCGCCGCCGGACAGATGGCGATAGTCGCGGTCAGCAAGGATATCGCTGCCGGTTAAGGCCATCACCGCGTCCACCACCGCTTTGGTGCGCTGGCCCGGCCACGGCGAACGGCCCATCGCCACCACCTCCCTGACCGGCAACGGAAACTCGACGTGGCTTTGCTGACGCATCACCGCGCGGGTCTGCGACAGATGCTCGCGCGACCAGCTGCCGAGCGGTTTGCCTTCCAGCAGGCAGTCCCCCGCCGCCGGTGGCAGATAGCCGGTCAGTAAACGCAGCAGCGTCGATTTCCCGGCGCCGTTTGGCCCGATCAGCGACACCATTTCGCCGGCGCGCAAACTCAGCGAGACATCATCAATCAGCAGCCGCTGACCGACGCGCCAGCTGAGGTTTTGCCCTTGCAGTAACTTAGTCATAACGGCCCTCCCGGCGGCGCAGAATCAGCCACAAAAACCATGGCGCACCCAGCAGGCTGGTCAGCAACCCCACCGGCATTTCCGCCGGTGCGACCACCGTTCTCGCCAGCGTATCGGCAATCAGCATCAGGATCGCCCCGGCCAGGCCCGCGGCAGGTAACATCCAGCGGTGATCGCTGCCAATGCACATGCGCATCAGATGCGGCACCACCAGCCCGACAAAGCCAATCACCCCGCTCACCGCCACCGAAGCCGCCACCATCAGCGCGCTCAGCACCAGCAAAATGCGCTGAGTGTGTTTGACGTCCACGCCCAGATAATGCGCCTCTTCATCACCCAGCTGCAGCAGGTTCAGCCGCCGGGCCTGCCACTGGGTGGCGACCATGGCGGGCAGGATAATCACCGCGCTGGCGATAACCGTGGACCACTGCGCCTGCCCCAGCGAGCCCATTCCCCATAAGGAGAGCTGGCGCAGCTGCTGATCGTTGCTGATCCATGAGAGGACGCCCACGGCCGCGCCGCAGACGGCATTAATGGCAATGCCCACCAGCAGCAGACGTGAAAGGGTGCCGCTGCCGGAGCGACTGAGGGTAAAGATCACCACCGTGACCGCCAGGCTGCCGATAAAGGCCGCCAGCATTGGCCACCACAACGCTAACATCGCGGGCAGGCTCAGTGGGATCACCACCGAAATTGCCACCATCAGCGCGGCACCACTGCTGATGCCCAACAGGCCCGGATCGGCCAGCGGATTGCGGAACAGTCCCTGCATTACGCCGCCGGATAACGCCAGCGCCGAGCCGACCAGCACCGCCAGCAACACGCGCGGTAAACGGATATTCCACCAGATTTGCCAGACCATGCTGTCGCGGGTTGACTGCCAGACCATCGGCAATGACAGGCGCATCGCGCCAATGTTGGCGGCAAACACCACGATGGCCACCATCAGCACCACCATCAGCACTAAGCGTCGCTGAATATGCTGTCCGTTCATTGCGCGAGGGCTTCCGCCGCTTTACGCAGTTTGGCAATCGCGCCTGGCGTTTGCAGGCCAAAGCCCAGCAGCGCCATTTCATCGACCACCAGCACATTTTGCTGCTTACCGGCCGGGGTCAGCGCCAGACCTGGCAGCTGCCACAAATTCTCTTCGCCGCCCATGCCCTTCAGCCCGTCCGCACCAATCACAATCAGCTGCGGCGCACTGGCCACAATCCCTTCCTGGGTCAGCGGCTGATAATGCGGAATATTGCCCAGCGCATTTTGCAGCCCGGCGCCACGGATCGCGCCATCGGCCGAGGTGCCGCTGCCTGCGCCCATCGCTTTCATCCCGCTGTGGTTAAGGATATACAGCACCTTCACCGGCAGCGGTTTATCCGAAATGCCAGCCAGCTGTTTATCCAGCTTCTCCTCCAGCAGTTTGCCCTGTTCTTCGCGATGCAGCGCGGCGGAGATGGTGGCAATTTTGCTGTGGATGGCGCTCAGTTCAGGCTTGCCGGTGACGGTAACCACCTTAACCCCGGCCTGTTCAACCTGCTCCAGCGCCAGCGACGGTTTGGACAGCTCGCTGGCAATCACCAGCGTGGGTTTCATCGCCAGAATCCCTTCGGCATTCAGCTGGCGCATATAGCCCACATTGGGCAGCTTAGTCGCCACGGCTGGTTGCAGACTGGTGGTATCACGGGCGACCAGATTTTGCTGCGCATCCAGCGCATAGATGATCTCCGTGACGTCGCCACCTATCGACACCACCCGCTCTTCGGCCAGCAGTGAAAAAGGCAGCGCCAGTAGCGCAATCAGCCACAGTTTCATGCCGCTTCTCCTGATCCGATTAACTCGGCCAGCTGCTCACGCCAGCGGGTTTGTTCCGGCTGACCTTCGCTGCGCTGTCCGTACAGCTGGGCGATTTGCGTGCCGTCAGCAGCAAACAGTTCCAGGCTGGTGACAAAGCCGTCAGCGGTGGGTTTGCGGGTGATCCAGCTTTCGCTGATGGTGTTTTCCATCAGGTGCAGGGTGAAGGTCGGGTTGAAGATATTGATCCAGTTGTCCACCGGCACCAGCTTCTCAACTGCGCCGGTAAAGATCTGCACGCAGCCACGGTTGCCGATGAAAATCATGATTTCATTGCCGTCATGCTGCGCCCGTTTAAGCAGCGCGTTCAGCGTGCTGTTATCGACTTTCAGCGCCAAATCGCTGGCAACCGCGCGGAACGCCTGCTGACGGGAGATATTGTGGCGTTTCAGTAAACCGAAGAACTGATGCACATCGGTCATCGCCCGCCATTCCTGCTCGATCGTCGCCGCATCGGCATCGCTGGTCTGGACAGGCACCGCAGGCGTCAGATTCAGCGCCGGGGTTTCCTCCAGGGTGAAGGCGGCAATCAGCGCATCCCACGCCGCTTTGTCGGTGGCCGCCGTGGTGTAAATCTTCAGTACCGCATCGCCGTGTGCATCAAAAATCTGGATGCTGTGACGCTCGCCGCGCGCCGTTTTTTCTACCAGCGAAAACGCACTCTTCCACTGGGACGGGAACAGGCGCTGATCGAGCGCGCGCGGGTTGAGGATCAGTCCGGCATGGCCGCCCAGATGCAGGTTCTCATAGCGTCCTACCTGCTCGTGAACTGCGTAAGCGTTACGGGTGATCGACTGGGTTTCGCCCACCGCTTCCAGCGCCGGTAGCAGCGCGGTGAAGTCCGGACGCAGCGCCACCGCATCGTTCAGCGTTCTGGCCTGGGTCAGCTCCGCTTCACTGATGTTCATCAGATCCGCCAGCTCGCGGGCATACTTTTTCGGGTGTTCAGCTTTTAACGACTGATAACGCTGATAGAGGGTATTCAGTTCCATTTGCTCTCCTTGACGCCCTGCACGCGGTGCAGGGCAATGGGTAATAAAACAGGGTAATCAGAAGTCGACGTTTACACCCAGCTGGAAGGTACGGCCAGGCATCACCGCCAGCGCGTTGTCGTACGCATCCTGGTTAGTGGTGTTGGTCAGCTCGCGGCTGCTGAGATAATCCCAGTATTTGCGGTCGGTCAGGTTATAGATCCCGCCGCTGACCTTGACGTTTTTCGTCGCCTGCCAGTAAGCGGTCATATCCACCATACCGTAACCCGGTACGCGCATATATTCTTCACTGGAATCGGTCAAGGTGCTGCCTGCCGCGTTGGTGTAGCTTTCACGGTTGGTGGCGGTGGCCTGCTTCCCTTTCACAAAGGTGGCGGTCACAGCGGCACCATAGCGTTTGGCCGGATCGTCCCAGGCCACGCCTACAATGGCTTTCATTGGCGCGACGCTGTCCAGATCGACATAGCTGTCGCCGGAGTAGCTGGACTTCGATTTACCTTCGCTGTAACCCAGTGCGAAGGTGGCGCTCAGGCCGTTAACCTGTTCAAACCAGGTGCCAAAGTTCACTTTGGTGGTCACTTCACCGCCATAGATATAGGCCTTATCGCGGTTTTCTGCCTGGTAAACAGTGTAGATATTGGACGGCACGTTGGTAAAGCGGGCAGGGCTGCCGGCGCGGGTATAACGCGTATAGGCAATAAAGTTTTCGTAGGTGTTGTAGAACACGGCGGTTTTCAGCGTGATGCCATCCACCACCTGCCCTTTCATGCCCCATTCCAGGTTGTTACTGGTTTCGGTTTTCAGATCGCTGTTACCAATCAACGCGTACTGCGCGGTACCGGCATAGCTTGAACCGAGATTCCACGAGCCGTACAGCTGGCTGGCGTTAGGGAATTGCGCGCCGCGCTTGTATTGAACATAGGTCATCAGCGATGGCGTAATGTCGTAGTTGAAGCTCAACGATGGCAGAACCTGGGTATCCGAATTCTCTTTGCCATACAGAGTGTTCAGTTCGGACTCGTCCAGCACGGTGCTGCCGGTGGTCAGGCTGGAGAGGTTCTGTGGCTTGGTGGTCTGATGCGCCACACGCACGCCCGGCACGATAGAGAAGCCATGACCATCCAGATCGAACTGGATCGCATCCTGCACAAAGGCACCCAGCGCATAGCTGCGGCTGTCGGACTCCGGCTGCATGATCACCGACCAGGCGCTTGGGGTCGGATCCTCACGGAATGGACGCTTCGTCTCGGTAATGCGGCCGTTCAGACCGGCACTCAACTCATGGCGACCCAGCGCCTTGCTCAGCTGGGTTTCGAAGCCGTAAGTATCCACATCGTAGTTCGAGTAAACGCGCTCTTTGCTGCTGGTGCTGATTGGCATCCAGGTATTGTCGTGCGCCTGGGTCTGCTGGTAATAGACTTTATTGCTAAGGGAATCGATAAACGCATTGGCTGGCGTCCACTCATCCTTCAGGCTGACGCCCCAGCGGCGGGTATTACTCTGCTGTTGCGAGGTGCCGAGAATGCTGCTGCCCGCCGAGTTCCAGGTGTCGTAATGGGTGTGGTTGGTCTTGTCGTAATAATCGACGGTACCGGTCAGCTTGTGCTCGTCATTCGGCTGCCAGATCGCCGAGGTCATCAACGCGTTGGAGTGCCAGTTGGCCGGATAGGCATCGATGGTGCCGCTGTTATTACGGGTTTGCTGGCCATCACGGCGGCTGTAAACAAACACGCCCCGCAGCGTTTCGTCGCCGGCGGCGGCGGTAATGCCGTTATGCCAGCTGCGGTTGGCCGAGTCGTAATCAGACTGATAACCAAAGTAGGTGGCTTTGTACGGCGACAGGTAATCGTCGGCGGATTTCGGCTGGAAGGAGACCGCGCCGCCAATGGCGGTATTGGCCGTCGCCGTTGAGGTTGCACCGGATTCAATGTCTACCTGACCGTACATATAGGGATCGAGATAGTCACGGCCAATGCCGAAGGTGTTTAATCCGGCGCGGCTGACGTAGCTGCGGCCGGTGGCATCCGGCTGCGGAATGCCGTCCACATCCAGTCCCACCCGGTTGCTTTCCAGACCACGAATGTTGTAGCCGGTATAGCCGCTGCGGTCGAAGCCGCTTTTGCCTGCGGACGATCCGCCGCTGACGCCGGTGGCGCTGATTAACGGCTCATAGCGCATCACCGAGCCAAAGTCGTTGGTGCCCTTTTGCTGCATTTCTGCGGCGGTGATGGTGGTTTTGCTGCCCGCCTGTTTTTCCGGTTCGGGCGCGGTGACCGTCATAACAGCTTCCGACTGGCTTTTCTTGCCGGAGATCGCCAGCGGCGTGCCAGAGGTGCTGGCTTCAGGAAGTGGTGCGGTGGTGCGTGTTTCAGCAGCGATGCTAAAACCGGTGGTAACCAGCGTGCCGAACAGCACGGACTTCTGGATAAAGCCCTGAGAATTGAAAGATTTGCGCATTTAGTAAGCCTTTATTCTTTATTAGTATCGACTCATACATTGCGGCCGCAATCCAACAAGATTGCGAAAACTCCATACGCATCCGGCGCTATGTAGGTCATTCCATGACGACTGCCAAATGCGAATGATAATGAGATCGATTCTCTATATCAACAACCTCCACAATTAATTCACAATGTAAATAAAGCGTCAGCAACGCCCACTTGACAGTGAAGCAATCGACGCCGGAAGATGATCGCCTGTTTTTAGAGAAGGACATCGCAATGAAAACCGCTCCTGCCATCACCATTCACTACTGCTCGCAGTGCAACTGGCTGCTGCGTGCCGGCTGGATGGCGCAAGAATTACTGCATACGTTCAGCACCGATTTAGCCTCGGTAAGCCTGGTACCCGGCACCGGCGGCATTTATCAGATCTTGATTGATGAGCACATTATCTGGGACCGTAAAGCCGACGGCGGATTCCCGGAAGCCAAAGAGTTGAAGCAGCGCGTGCGGAACTTCTGCTTCCCGGAGCGGGAACTGGGACATATCGACACGAAATAACCCCTGCGCGGGCGGCGTCCTCCTTGTGTCATCCGGCGGCTTCACGCTAAACTTAGCGCCGCATCACTGCCCTTGCTGGCAGAAAGATGACACAAGGGCCGGAACAGGCCCGATAACAAGAAACACCCCTCACTTACCTGCCCTGCCTGAAGACCTGCGCTCCCGCCTGTGGCTGGAGTAACTTCTCATCGTTAATTAAGTGCACCCTTTTCTATGGATACGTTAGATTCAGCTACACCCGTGCGTGGCGTCGGCCCGCTGCTCTTTTCCCTTGCGCTGGGCGCCTTTGCCATCGGCCTGAGTGAGTTCGTGATTATGGGACTGCTGCCGCAGGTTTCCAGCGCGATGAACGTCAGCCTGGCGGAAGGCAGCAAATTTATCAGCTACTACGCGCTCGGCGTGGTGGTTGGCGCCCCGCTGTTTTCCCTCAGCACCGCGCGCTTGTGCCGTAAACATCAGCTGATGATTTTCATCTCGCTGTTTTTGGTCGGCAACCTCAGCAGCATGCTGGCCAGCAATGCGCATATGCTGGTTATTTCCCGCTTCCTGAGCGGGCTGCCGCATGGTGCTTTCCTTGGCGTAGCCGCGCTGGCTGCGGCGTCACTGGTGGAAGAGAATCGCCGTGGACAGGCGGTGGGCAGAGTGATGTTGGGCCTGACGCTGGCGTCATTGCTGGGTAACCCGGCGGCGACCATGCTCGGCGAACACCTCGACTGGCGCTGGGCATTTGCCTGCGTCTCGGTGCTGACCGTGATTGATGCGCTGCTGATCTACAAGCTGTTCCCGGTGCAGAAAGAGCGGGAGCAGAGCTCGCCGTTGAAAGAGATCCGTGGCCTGGCGAACCTGCGCCTGTGGTTAACGCTGGGGATTGCGGCGATTGGCTTTGGCGGCATGTTTGCGGTGATCAGCTATATCACGCCAATCCTGACCATGGCGGCGCATCTCTCCACCTTCTGGCTGCCGTTTGTGCTGTTTGCCTTTGGTCTGGGCATGGTGATTGGCAATCTGGCGGGTGGCCGTATGGCTGACGGCAAAATCATGCTGTCGATCTTCAGCATCCTGGCGTGGAGCGTGGTGGTGCTGACTATCTTCCCCCTGCTGATTGGCACCCTCACCGGCCTGATGCTTGGCGCGTTCCTGGTCGGCACTAACCTTGCCCTGTGCGCCCCGTTGCAGGTACGTCTGATGCAGGTGGCGGGCAAAGCGCAAACGCTGGCCGCCACGCTGAACCATTCGGCGTTTAACATCGCCAACGCGCTGGGTGCCTTCCTGGGAGCGTATGTGGTGCAGCAGGGTTATCCGATGACGCAGACCGCCACCTACGGGGCCATCCTGCCGGTGCTGGGCATGATGATCTTTATGGTGGCGCTGCTGAAAGAAGTGGCTGACCGTAAAAATACCGGCGTGGGATCGACCGATTTGATCTGATGTCGACAATGGCCAGGCGCCCTGCCTGGCCATTCACTGTTTTACGCTTTCTCCGCCACAACCGGTTTGGTTCGCAAGGCGGCATAAATCGTCAGCGTGGCAATCAGTAACGCCATGGCGCTGCCCATAAATACCCCTTTCGCCCCGGTAATATTGAAGATCACGCCGCCTGCCGCCGCACCGATGGTAATCGCTAGCTGAATAGACGCCACCAGCAGACCGCCGCCGCTTTCTGCCTCATCCGGCATGGTCCGGGTGATCCAGGTAGACCAGCCTACCGGCACGGCACCAAACGCCATGCCCCACAGCGCCACCAGCACCGCATCCACCAACGGAGCCGATCCCATCACCACCAGACCGACACCGAGCAGGCCCATCGCCAGCGGCATACCGATCAGCGTGCGGTGCAGGTTACGCTCCAGCAGGATGCCGGCAATCAGCGTTCCGGCGAAGTTCGCCACGCCAAAGCCCAGCAGGATCACCGACAGCCCGTTGACGCCGACTCCGGTGACGCTTTCGAGGAACGGACGTAAATAGGTGAAGAAGGCGAAGTGGCCGGAGAATACCAGAATGATCGCCAGCAACGCGGTCTGCATGCCGGGACGGCGGATCAACGCAAACATGGAACTGCTTTTTCCCACCTGCGTCGACGGCATTTTCGGCAGCGCGGCAACCTGCCAGGCCAGCGCCAGCAAACCAATCACCGAGGCGGTGACAAACACGTTTCGCCAGCCAATCAGATGACCAAAGTAGCTGCCCATCGGCGCGGCAACGATAGTAGCAACCGACACGCCGCTAAAGACGATCGACAGCGCGCGGGGTATCATCGCTTCCGGCACCAGCCGCATGGTCGTCGCCGCCGCCAGCGTCCAGAAGCCACCGATGGCAATCCCCAGCAGCACGCGGCCGGCGAGGATAAAGCCCAGGTTCGGTGAAAAGGCCACCAGCAGATTGGAGACGATCAGCATCACCGAGAACATCAGCATCACCCAGCGGCGATCCAGATTACGGGTGGCTGAGGCGCTGAAAAAGCTGGTCAGTAGTGCGAACACCGCGGTAATGGTCACCGCCTGCCCGGTTACGCCCTCCGTTACGCCAAGACTGGCGGCCATTGGCGTCAGCAGGCTGGCGGGCAGAAATTCTGCCGTCACCAGTCCAAACACGCCAAGCGCCATCGAAAATACCGCGCCCCACTGGGGCTTTTCCTCTGCCATGCCGGCCTGTTTGAGTGTGTTCATTGCATGCTTTCCGTAAGAAGAAGTGAGTGTACAGAGTAGTGGGCTGCCCCCGGATGGTCTATGATGTTAAATCCGTATTTATTGATTATCCGTCCGGAAGGATAGCCACCATGATCACAGAAACCCACGATCTTGCCAGCGAGCTGCTGCTGGGAATGCGCCTGATGGGCGTGCAGTACAAGCGGATTGAGCTGGCGGCGCCGTTCGGCGTGGGCTTTATTAATGCGCCAGGTCAGGCGCAGTTTCACTTTGTCAGCCGTGGGCCGGTGCTGCTGAAAACCCAGGGCGGCAATCTGTATACGCTGAATACCGGCGATGCGCTGCTGCTGCCGCAGGGCACCGATCATATGCTGCTCTCCTCGCCGGATGTGCCCTGCAAAGACGTACGGTCGTTTGAATCGACGCCGGTGTGCGGCAACGTTCGCTGCGTGAAGGCCTGCCCGTCCGAGGTGCCGGACGCCGCGTCGGTGCTGATTTTCAGCGGCAGCATGGAGTTCGATCTGGGCGGCATGCAGATGCTCATCAGCGCGATGCCGGAAGTGCTGCTGGCCGATACGCTGATCCACAAATACCCGGAAGTTCAGCCGATGCTCGATGCGATGGAGCGCGAGTCGCTGAGCCGCAGAGCGGGTTACGCGGGGATCCTGTCCCGGCTGGCGGATGTGGTGGCGTCGTTTATCGTGCGCGGCTGGGTGGAATCGGGATGCGGACAGGCCGGCGGCTGGCTTGAAGCGCTGCGCGATCCGCGTCTGGGTAAGGCGCTGGTGGCGCTGCATCGCGAGCCGGGCAAAAACTGGACGGTGGCGCTGCTGGCGTCCGAGATGGGCAGTTCGCGCTCGGTGTTTGCCGAACGGTTCCTCGCAGTGACCGGCATGACGCCGGTGCGCTATCTGACCGAATTACGTATGCAGCTGGCGGTGCAATGGATCGGCCGCGATGGCGAAGCGATTGAAACGGTGGCCTGGCGTCTGGGATACGGCTCGCTGGCCGCCTTCAGCCGTGCCTTTAAGCGCACCGTCGGCAAAACCCCCGGCGCGCTTCGCACCGGGGAAACGCAACGGCTGACGCAGGGCGCCGCCTGAGCACCTTTTTTTACCGTTACGCCAGATACTTATTAAACCAGCCGAGGGTTCTTTCCCAGGCCAGATCGGCGGCTTTCTTGTCGTAGCGCGGTGTAGAGTCATTGTGGAAGCCGTGATTCACCTCCGGGTAAATGTGTGCTTCATACAATGCACCCCTACCACCGCCGGCAGCTTGCCGCTGGCCTTCGCCGGACGCACCAGATAGCCACGCACGGTTTTATTGCCGTTGGGCGAAGGATAGTGAATGTATTCCGGCAGAATATCAGGATCGGTAAACGCCACCTGTTCGGCCAGCGCATAGTTGGGGCTGAGCGAGGTCAGCAGCGTCGCCGCCGTCAGGCCGCCCACCGCAAACTTACCCGCCAGCGACAGAAATTCGCGCTTATTTATTTTGCCGTGTACGTAGTAGTCATAAATTTCGAGGAGTTCGGGGGAGAAATCTTTCGCGGTCAAACGGGACATATCAATGCTCCTTACACGCCAGAGAAGGGGAAATGATGCTCAGTAACAGTCAGGCACATTGCCCACGTCGTCAAGCCTCAAGGCCCGTAGAGCACTTTTTAACGACGCAGCGGGCGCTAAACTGCGTATGATCGTCAGCTGTTCACGCCATTGAGCCCTGCCATGACTGAAACTGCTTCCCTGACGCCGATTTTTGACGGCCACAACGATTTGCTATTGCGCCTGTGGATGCCTGCTGAGCAGGATCCGGTGACGCAGTTTTTGCACGGCACCTTGCCCGGTCATCTGGATATGGCGCGTATCATTCAGGGCGGATTCGCCGGTGGCCTGTTTGCGGTATTTATCCCGCCGGTCGAGTTTGTGCAGCAAAGTAATCAGGCTTACAGCGAGGCCGTGCATGACCCGTTAGCCATCACCGACGCGCAGATTGCGCTGCTGCACAGGATTGAAGCGGAGTCCGCTGGTCGGGCAAAAATTTGCCGCACGGCGGGCGAGATCCAGCGCTGTATTGAACAGGGCGTGCTGGCGATGGTGCTGCATATTGAAGGTGCCGGGGCGCTGGATGACCAGCTCAGCCAGTTGGATCGCTGGATTGATGCCGGTCTGCGCAGCATCGGCCCGTTGTGGAATCTGGCGAACCGCTTTGGTGTCGGCGTTACCGGCAGTTTCCCCGGCTCACCCGATACCGGCGACGGGCTGACGCCGCTGGGCCTGGCGCTGGTACGCACCTGCAACCAGAAAAAGCTGCTGATTGACCTGTCACATATGAATGAGAAAGCCTTCTGGCAGACCGCGAAACACAGCAGCGCGCCGCTGGTCGCCACCCATTCCAACGTGCACGCCCTTTGCCCGCAGCCGCGCAATCTGACCGACAGCCAGCTGCAGGCGATTGCCGAAAGCGACGGCTTTGTCGGCGTGAATTTCGGCAATGCCTTCCTGCGCAGCGACGGCAAACGCAACAGCGACACGCCGCTCGGCGACATCCTGCGCCACCTTGAAGGGCTGATGGCGGTGTTGGGTGAGGATCGCGTGGGTCTGGGGTCGGATTTCGACGGCATCAGCGTACCGGAGACGCTGAAAGATGCGGCCGGACTGCCGCGTCTGGTCGATGCCATGCGCGCTGCGGGCTATTCGCAACAATTGATCGAAAAAATTAGCTGGCGCAACTGGTTAGCGGTTTTACAGAAAACATGGGGAGAATGAACCACCTGGAACGTTCGGGTGACTGTTCTCTCAATATCCCTGCTGCTTACAGGGTTGATATCGCAAAAGCTTAGGCGCAACATTTGCGCGCCAAATCTTTCGATATTTGACAACAAGCGTATTACCTGCCGAACTTAACGAGCAGAGTCCTGTATTTTTCATAAACACCGTGAGGATCCCACCATGTGGACTAAACCTAAATTTGTTGATTTGCGCTTAGGTCTGGAAGTGACGCTGTACATCTCCAACCGTTAATCCTTTATGCCCACAGCCTGCTGTGGGCATCTTCTCTTCTTTAGCTGGTCTACACATGCAGATTAACGTTCTCGGTTCTGCGGCGGGTGGTGGCTTCCCTCAGTGGAACTGCAACTGCAGGAACTGTCAGGGCGTGCGTAATGGCACCCTGAAAACCTCAGCCCGTACGCAATCCTCCATTGCCCTCAGTGACGATGGCATCAATTTTGTGCTGTGCAACGCCTCGCCAGACATTGCTCATCAGCTGGCGGCCACGCCTGCGCTGAGTAAAAAAGAGGTGCTGCGCGGCACCGCTATCGGTTCGATTATTCTGACCGACAGCCAGATCGACCATACTGCCGGGCTGTTGAGCCTGCGCGAAGGCTGCCCGCATCAGGTGTGGTGCACGCCTGAAGTGCATGACGACCTGACCACCGGCTTCCCGGTGTTCACCATGTTGACCCACTGGAACGGCGGGCTGATCCATCACGGCATTACGCCGGGTGAAGCCTTCTCGGTGGCGGTCTGTCCGGCGCTGAAATTTACGGCGATCCCGCTGTTGAGCAACGCACCGCCCTATTCGGCGTATCGCGGTAAGCCCCTGCCTGGCCACAATATCGCGCTGTTTATTGAAGACACCCGCACCGGTAAGACGCTGATGTACGCGCCCGGCCTGGGTGAACCGGACAGCGAGCTATTGGGCTGGCTGCACAAAGCCGACTGCCTGCTGATTGACGGCACGCTGTGGCAGGATAATGAGCTGGCTAACACCGGCGTCGGCCGCAATACCGGTAAGGATATGGGGCACCTGGCGCTGGCAGAGGAACAGGGGCTGATTGCGCTGCTGGCCTCACTGCCGGCAGAACGTAAAATTCTTATTCATATCAATAACACCAACCCGATCCTCGATGAAGCGTCCGCGGAACGTCAGATGCTGACGTCGCTGGGCATTGAAGTCAGCTGGGACGGCATGGTGATTGAGGTTTAGCGAGACGCAGATGAAACCCGATAATTTCCCGGCCCAGCCGATGACGCCTGAAGCCTTTGAACAGGCGCTGCGCGACAAAGGCGCGTATTACCATATCCATCACCCGTACCATATTGCGATGCATAACGGTCAGGCCACGCGTGAGCAGATCCAGGGCTGGGTCGCCAACCGCTTTTATTACCAGACCAGCATTCCGTTGAAGGATGCGGCGATCATGGCTAACTGCCCGGATCCAAAAACCCGCCGCAAGTGGGTGCAGCGTATTCTGGATCACGATGGTCACGACGCCAGCGAAGGCGGTATCGAAGCCTGGCTGCGTTTGGGTGAAGCGGTCGGCCTGGACCGCGACGTGCTGCTGTCCGAGCGGATGGTGCTGCCGGGCGTGCGTTTCGCCGTTGATGCTTACGTCAGCTTCGCCCGCCGCGCCGTCTGGCAGGAAGCCGCCTGTAGCTCGCTGACCGAGCTGTTTGCGCCGCAAATCCACCAGTCACGCCTCGACAGCTGGCCGCAGCACTACAAGTGGATTGAAGCCGAAGGCTACGGCTATTTCCGTGGCCGTTTAAGCCAGGCCAACCGCGACGTTGAGCACGGCTTACAGCTGGCGCTGGAATATTGCACCACCGTTGAGAAGCAGGAACGTATGCTGGAGATCCTGCAGTTCAAGCTGGATATCCTCTGGAGCATGCTGGATGCGATGACCATGGCCTATACGCTGCATCGCCCGCCTTACCACACCGTGACCGATAAAATGGCCTGGCACAAAGAGAGATTACTGTAATGCTCATCACCGAACAGCAGATCCCCGCTTTCCGCCGTGGTTATCGCCTGCAGTGGGAACAGGCGCAGGACTGCCATGTGATCCTTTACCCGGAAGGCATGGCAAAACTGAATGAGAGTGCGACCGCCATTCTGCAACTCGTGGATGGCGTACGCTCTGTGGCTGCCCTGATCGCTGAACTGAACGCGCAGTTTCCGGATGCCGGTGGCGTGGACGACGACGTCAAAGAGTTCTTTGGTCAGGCTTACGAACAAAAGTGGATAATTTTCCGTGAACCCGCTTAACCCTTCGGTCAATCCGCCGCTCTGGCTGCTGGCTGAGCTGACCTACCGCTGCCCGCTGCAGTGTCCTTACTGCTCCAACCCGCTGGACTTTGCTCAGCAGGAGAAAGAGCTGACCACCGAACAATGGATTGAGGTGTTTAAGCAGGCCCGCCAGATGGGTGCCGTTCAGCTGGGCTTCTCCGGCGGCGAACCGCTGGTGCGTAAGGATCTGCCTGAGCTGATCCGCGCCGCAAGGGATCTCGGTTTTTACACCAACCTGATCACCTCCGGCATCGGCCTGACCGAGAAAAAGATCGATGCGTTTGCCGAAGCCGGGCTGGATCATATCCAGATCAGTTTCCAGGCCAGCGACGAAACGCTGAACGCCGCGCTGGCCGGATCGCAAAAAGCCTTCCAGACCAAGCTGGCAATGGCCAAAGCGGTGAAGGCGCACGGCTATCCGATGGTGCTGAACTTTGTGCTGCATCGCCACAATATCGATCAGATCGATCGCATTATTGAACTGTGCATCGAGCTGGAAGCGGACGACGTCGAGCTGGCAACCTGTCAATTCTACGGCTGGGCGCAGCTCAACCGTGAAGGCCTGCTGCCAACCCGTGAGCAGATCGCCAACGCCGAAGCGGTGGTGCATCAGTACCGCGAGAAGATGACCGCCAGCGGCAACCTCGCCAACCTGCTGTTCGTTACCCCGGATTATTACGAAGAGCGGCCGAAAGGCTGCATGGGCGGCTGGGGAGCGATCTTCTTAAGCGTCACGCCGGAAGGCATGGCGCTGCCGTGCCACAGCGCGCGCCAGCTGCCGGTGGAATTCCCGTCGGTGCTGGAAAACACGCTGCAGGAAATCTGGTACGACTCGTTCGGCTTTAACAAATACCGCGGGTTTGACTGGATGCCGGAGCCGTGCCGCTCCTGCTCTGAAAAAGAGAAGGATTTCGGCGGCTGCCGCTGTCAGGCCTTTATGCTGACCGGCAACGCCGACAATACCGATCCGGTGTGCTCGAAATCGCCGCATCATGGCAAGATCCTGGAAGCGCGCGAGCAGGCGAACTGCACCAATATGCAGATCAGCCATCTGCAGTTCCGTAACCGCACCAACTCTCAGCTGATCTTCAAGACTGAGGCCTGATGAGTCAGGCAGCGCCCGGCGAACACCATCGCACCTTAGCCAACGGTTTGCGGATCCATCTGATCCACGACCCGTCGGCCAGCCGGGCCGCTGCTCTGCTCCAACTCTCCGCCGGCAGCCATCAGGCCCCTGAACAGTGGCCCGGACTGGCCCATCTGCTGGAACACGTGCTGTTTGCCGGCAGCGAAAATTACCGTGACGATCAAAGGCTGATGGCCTGGGGACCGGCGAACGGTGCCCGCTTGAATGCCACCACCCTTGCACATCACACCGCCTGGTTTTTTGATATCGACCCAACGCGCCTCGACGCGGGATTGCGGCGGCTGGTGGATATGCTCGCCAGGCCGTTATTAAACCTCGAATCGATTGCTCAGGAAGCGACGGTGATCGACGCCGAGTTCCAGATGCTGACCCGCCATAGCGACAGCCTGTGTGAGGTCGCCCTGAGCCAGGCGGTGGCGGCGCCGCATCGCCTGCATGATTTCCATGTTGGCAATCGGTCGGCGTTTGGCGAGGATACTGGCGCGCTGCAGCAGGCGCTGCGCGGCTATCATCAGCAATTTTTCCGCGCGCCCAATCTGGAACTGTGGCTGCACGGGCCGCAGTCGCTGGACGCGCTGGGGCAGCTGGCGGAGCAGGTCGCGGCCGCGTTCACAGCACTTGCTGACGGCGATAACGGCCGCAGCGGTTTGCTGCAGCCACCCGCCGCCAGGCTTCAGAATGCTGAGCAGATTGCTGTGCCTCAGCGGCCTGAACAGGTTTCCCCCCTGACGCTCACTGACCTGCGCCATTATGCTTTGCGCTTGCCTTCAACCCATCGCCTGCTGTTAAGCATTGTCATCCCGGCTGCCGAGCGGCAGATGCTGGCGCTGTTCAGCCAGCTGTTAACCGATAAAGCGGCAGGCAGCCTGCTGGCGACGCTCAGCAAACTCAACCTGTGCGATGGCGTTTCGTTGCTGGAGCCCTATCGCAGCCCGCAGCAGTCGCTGATTTCATTGCAGTTCGAACTGTGCGAATCGGCCAGTCCGGCGAGGGTTGAAGCGGTATTCAGTCAGTGGCTACGCCAGTCGGCCAGCCTGAGTCATGACGCGCTGGCGCATTATGCCAGGCTGGCCCAGCGGCATGTCGATCAGCTTTCCGGCCTCGATCGGCTCCGCGCGCGTGCCTTCGGTTTTGCGCCTGCTGAGCGGTCGGTAAACCTGCTGGAAGGCTGGCGGGCGTTACGCGCGGCGATGCAACCGGCAGCCCTCACCCGGCTGTGGGTGACGCCTGGGGTCGAAGTCAGTCGTAAAGCGGTGCAGGGATTCACGCTGGACACCAGCGAACTCAGCTGGCCTGAAGCGCCTTGCGACGCCGCGCAGATGACCTTTTACGCCCCCGGCCAGCCGCTCAGCCTGCCGGCACTGCCGGTTGAAACGGCTGCGCTGCAACGGATTAACACCAGTTGCGCGCCGTTGCTGTTGCTGATCCCGCAGGCCGGTCAGCCATTTTCCCGCCGGGATGCGGCGCTGCTTGAAGCCGCGCTGCAACCGGTTATCGGCCTTTGCCAACATCTTGGCGGCGAGCTAAGCCTGACGCAACGCCAGGGCATCTGGCTGATCCAGCTTAGCGGCAGCGCCAGCCTGATGCAGAATCGCGTGGCGGCGATGATTGAGGCGCTTAGCTCACCGACCGCGGCGGTTATCGCGCAAGGCGACCGGCTGTACCGTAAAGCGCTGCGTTCAGAGCGTGCGGAGATTGCCATCCGCGTGCTGCTGGGACGGCTGCCAGAGGTGCTGAACGGCTCCAAGTCTGAGCCGCTGACATCAACGGAAGGGCTGAACGGCTCGTCTCTGACGCTGGACGCAGTTGACCGGTTAAGTGCCCCGCAGTGGCAGGCGGCCACGGCGGGGTTCGGCGGTACGCCGTGGCAGGCAACGCTTTACGGTGGCGATAACGGTCTGCAGCTGGCGCTGTCTCAGCTTCTGTCTCTCTGGCCTGGCGGGATCATGCCGTACCCTGATGGCAGGCTCATGCCGTGCCCTGATGGCGGGCTCAAGCCGGGCCTTTTGCCTCAACGCCCGCCCTTTTCCTTCCCAACTGAGAGTGACGAGGCGGCATTATTGCTGTTCTGTCCGCTGGCAGAAAACAGCGCGGATTGCCTGGCCGCCTGGCAATGGCTGGCGTCGCTTTTTGAACCGCGCTTCTTCCAGAAGCTACGCGTAGAGCTGAATATCGGCTATGTGGTGAGCTGCCGTTTTCATCAGTCTGCTGGCGTGGCCGGGATGCTGTTTGCCCTGCAATCGCCGACCTTAAGCCATCAACAGCTTTCACAGCATATCGTCGATTTTATTGCCGATATGGCCGACGTTATCGATAAAATAACCGATGATGACGTGCGGGAGAAATCCGCCATGCTGATTGACGCACTGCCCGCCAGCGCCCCGCAGTCGCATACTCAGGTGTTCGATCGCTGGCAGCAGCAGCAACTGAATTTACCGCCGTTGACGGCGGGTATTTTCGCCGCCCTGTCAGTGGAAAAAATGCAACAGTATTACCTCGCGCTCGCCACCGAAAATCACCGCTGGTTCTGGCTCAATAACAGTCCCTTCCCCTCAGCCTCTGACAACGCGTCAGGGGCTGCTTAAAGTTAACTCACTTTGTACCGATAACCCTTTTACCAGGCTTATCTTCCCTACAGAGTGCGCGCTATGCTTAAAAATATTAAGGTCGTCACCAGCATCATCATTATGTTGATTGTATTCAGTGCGTTACTGCTGCTCTCCAGCGGACTCTCCTTTAACGCCATTCACCAGGACAAAGATAACTTCGTCCGCGCCAGCGTGCTGACCGAGCAACAGGGGCAGCTGAGCGATGCCTGGCAGACGCTGATTAAAACCCGCGTTACCATTAACCGTGCCGCCATCCGCATCCTGAAAAAACAGACCGATCCGGCGTCACTGGCGGGGATCACCAAGCTGCTGGCCACCGCCAGCGAGACGCTGGACGATGCGGCGTATCATTTTTCCAATTATAAAAAAGCCCCTCAGCAGAGCGGTCAGAATGCCGAGCTCGCCACCACCGTGGCCAATAATTATCAGCAGATGTACGACACGATGAAAATGTCGATCCAGTATCTGGGTGCCAATAATTATGAAGCCTACGGCAATCTGGATGCGCAGAAAGCCCAGGACGATTTGGAAAACAGTTACGAGAGCTGGCGTACGCAGAACCGCCAGCTGCTGGCGGTGGGTATGATCGAAAACCAGCAGGGCTTCAGCCATATGATGTGGACGCTGGCGACCGTGGTGGTGGTGTTGCTGCTGCTGGTTGTGGCGGTCTGGGTGGTAATTAAACGCGTGCTGCTGACGCCGCTAAAACAGGTGCTGGCGCATATCCAGCGCATCGCGGCGGGCGATCTGTCTGAAACCCTGGTGGTGGAAGGCCGCAGCGAAATGGGGATGCTGGCGAGTAATCTGACGGCGATGCAGCAGTCACTGATTGTCACCGTCGGCCACGTGCGCGACAGCTCCAACGCCATCTTCACCGGGGCCAGCGAAATCTCGCTCGGCAACAACGACCTCTCTTCCCGTACCGAGCAGCAGGCGGCGTCACTGGAAGAAACCGCAGCCAGCATGGAGCAGTTAACCGCCACGGTGAAACAGAATGCCGAGAATGCCCGTCAGGCGTCACAGCTGGCGAAAAGCGCCTCCGAAACCGCCGGAAAAGGCGGCAAGGTGGTCGATGGCGTGGTGAAAACCATGAGCGAAATTGCCGGAAGCTCGAAGAAGATCGCCGATATCACCAGCGTGATCGACGGTATCGCCTTCCAGACCAATATTCTGGCGCTGAACGCCGCGGTGGAAGCGGCGCGCGCCGGCGAACAGGGGCGCGGTTTTGCGGTTGTGGCCGGCGAAGTGCGTAACCTTGCCCAGCGCAGCGCCCAGGCGGCGAAAGAGATCAAAACGTTGATCGAAGATTCGGTTAACCGCGTCAATGCAGGCTCTTTGCAGGTCGAAACGGCCGGCGAAACCATGCACGATATCGTCAACGCGGTGGTTCGCGTCACCGACATTATGGGGGAAATTGCCTCGGCGTCCGATGAACAGAGTCGCGGTATCGATCAGATTGGTCTGGCGGTAACCGAGATGGATCGGGTGACGCAGCAGAACGCCTCGCTGGTGCAGGAATCTGCGGCGGCGTCCGCTTCGCTGGAAGAGCAGGCCAGCCGCCTGTCTCAGGCGGTTGCGGTGTTTAAAATTGGTCAGCAAACGCTGTTGCCCGCCGTCAGCCAGCCGGTGAAAGCGATAGCCACCCTGCCCCGTAAGGCGCTGAGCGTCAGCAGCGATCAGGGTAATTGGGAAACCTTTTAAGCTGTGACAGTCCGGCCTCACTCCGGGGCCGGTTATTTTGCCGGGCGCTGCGTGCCGCCAATTACCGGCAGCACCTCGCGCATCAGCGCCAGAAACTGCCGCAGCTTGGCGGGATAAAAGCGCGCATACGGGTAAACCAGATACACCGGAAGCGGCGCCGCGTGCCAGTCCGGACAGAGATGGCGCAAGCGGCCCTGTTCAATATCCTCTTTCACCGCCCATGACGAGGCAATCCCCACCCCCATTCCTGCCAGCACCGAATTGCGTAAGGCATATAAACTGTCGGTCAGCAGCTGCGGACGAATATCTATGCGCTGCGTATTGCCCTGTTCACTATTCAGCACCACTTCCTGACGGTAAAAGGTACTTAACGCCACCCAGGGTAATTCGGCCAGCGCCGCCGGAGAGTCGGTGTCGGATGCAAGACCTGCAAGCGCCGGGGAGGCCACCACAATACGCGGCACTTCCGCCACTAACAGCGCCACCACCGACGGATCGGTCAGCGCGCCAACGTGCACCGCGCAGTCGATCCCTTCGGCGATAAAGTCCGGGCGACGATCGCTGAGCATCCATTCGATGGTCATTTTCGGATAGCGTTGCAGATAGTCCTGCAGCGGCGCGATCATTTGATCCTGACCAAAGGCATGAGGCACCAGCACCCGCAGCACGCCTTTCGGCTCTTCCGCCGCGCCGCGCAGGTCGTCCTCTATCGCCTGCCAGCGCTCGACCAGTTCCTGCGCGTGAGCAAAACAGCGCTCGCCGTCGTCGGTCAGCTTCATCACATGGGTGGTACGCTGCAATAGCTTGACGCCGAGCAGTCGCTCAAGGGATTGCAGCCGGCGGCTGATGGTCGGCTGGGTGGTGCTCAGACGCAGCGCAGCCGCAGACAAACTGCCTGATTCAACGATGCGCACAAAGGTGTGCATTAACTCTATACGGTCAATGCCTGACAGAAGGGATTCTTTCATACGTTAAACGTATAACAGTTTTACCGATCGGGAGACTACCCTTTGATCACCAATCCGGTAAAAATGTGATCATCATCGCACAACAGAGCTAACAACATGTCCATAACACAGACTGCCAACACCCACGAAAAAGGCATCACCGGCCGCACGGTCCTGATGCTCGCCACCGGCGCGGGCTTTTCCGTCGCCTCTATCTATTACAGCCAGCCGATGCTCGGCATCCTGGTTAACGAACTGCATGCGGGCGTCAGCACCGTCGGGCTGGTGCCGACGCTGACCCAGATTGGCTATGCGTTGGGCATTTTGCTGCTGGCCCCGCTGGGCGATCGCCACGATCGCCGTCAGATCATTATTCTGAAAGGCATGCTGCTCACGGCGGCGTTGCTGTTGAGCGCCTTCAGTGGCGGCATCAGCATGTTGCTGGTTGCCAGCCTGGCGGTGGGCATCGCGGCGACGATGGCGCAGGATATCGTGCCGGCCGCCGCCACGCTTTCGCCTGCGGCCCAGCGTGGCAAAACGGTCGGCACGGTGATGACCGGCCTGCTGCTGGGCATTTTGCTATCCCGGGTGTTGAGCGGTTTCGTCGCGGAGTACTTCGGCTGGCGCAGCATGTTTGGCGCGGCGGCGGTGATGGTGGTGGCAATTACGCTGGTGATCTGGCGCAGCCTGCCTGCCATCCCGGCCAGCACCACCATGAGCTATCCGGCGCTGTTGGCCTCGATGCGTCATCTGTGGACCGAATACAAACCGCTGCGCAGAGCCACGCTGGCACAGGCGCTGTTGTCCGTTGGCTTCAGCGCCTTCTGGTCGACGCTGGCGGTGATGCTGCATGACGTCTATCAGCTGGGCAGTGCCACCGCCGGCATGTTCGGTCTGGCCGGTGCCGCCGGTGCACTGGCCGCGCCGTTAGCCGGTTCGCTGGCAGATCGCCGTGGCCCGGAGCTGGTCACCCGCATCGGCACCGGGCTTGCCACCGTCTCGTTCGCGCTGATGTTTTTGCTACCGCTGTTGCCTGCGCCTTATCAGCTGGCGCTGATCGTGATCTCGGCCATCGGCTTCGACTTTGGCGTGCAGTCGACGCTGGTGTCTCACCAGTCGATTATCTTCAGTCTTGAACCGGCAGCACGCAGTCGGCTGAATGCGCTGATGTTTACCGGGGTGTTTATCGGCATGGCGGTGGGTTCGGCGCTGGGCAGTGTGATTCTGGAACATGCGGGCTGGCAGGGCGTGGTCGCGCTGTTAACCCTGGCCGGATTGGGCAGCATGGTGGTGCGCTGGATGAGTAAAGGCTTACATCAAAAGGCGGACTGAGGGCAAATTCAGGACGAGCCTTTCTCGCAGGCATCGTCTGCGGGTAAAAATGAAGCGGTCAGTAAGAAAACGCTGGTCGTTATTTCTTTCGGTAACGCGTGGGCCAGATCTGCTCAGGCCGGGCATCCAGGGCGGCGGCAATCAGCAGCTCGCCTTTGGGCCAGGGACGGCGCAGGGCATTGGAGAGGGTTGAAGAGGCCAGTCCGGATTCCCGGGATAAAGCCGACAAATTCGTGCCTCTTTTCTTTAACGCCGCAATAATGTCTGCGGGATGCCAATCATCTTTGTTCATTGCCTTCCCCAACCTGCAGATAAAAGTCTCACTTGTAGACGATGAGTCACAATCATATCACGTTATTTTCCTAATGTGACTAATAGTCCGTGGACTAATAGACCGCAAAGCGTAATGCTGAGCGTATGGAAAAGCTAAACACCACTAAAGTTCTTTTTGGAAAAAGAGTTAAACAACTCAGACTGCAGGCAGGCTTGTCGCAAGAAGCATTCGCACATAAATGCGGGCTGGATCGCACCTATGTGTCTGGAATTGAGCGAGGTTTACGCAACCCGACGCTGGAAGTGATTGCCATACTGGCGAAAGGTTTGGGAATTGAACTTAAAAATTTGATTGAGTTTTAATCGCATAAGTAAAATATTTTTTATTTTTTATACTGAGCTATTTCATCCGGTTGCAAGTCAGCACCAAAATAAAACATTTCTAAAACGTTAAAAAAGCCTTTTTCAGTTTTTACTCACGAAAAGAATTAATTTTTTCGGATTTTACCCGTCACCTTTTTTTAAAAAACTGAGCGGCACGCTGGCCGCTCGTTCTGTCAGCTCTAAAATCCGTAGCGAATGGCATCCTTACTTTGCTGCATTAATCCATCTATCTTCAATGAATACAACTCCACACCGGCCCCGTCTCCCGCCTGTGAACATTCCCGACGTTTCACGTTGTAGGCTTTCATCAGCTGTGCCTGAGCAAAACCGGGTTTACCGTAACAGGTCACGCTTTGCTCCCAACAGGCAATCGCGCGGTCGCTGTCCTGCTGTTGCAGGAAACGTGTCCCCAACTCGTTAAGCGCAGTGGCGCACTCTTTCGCCGGAAGTCCCTGTTGCATGATGTCGTCTATTGCCTGGTCCATAACGCCTCCGTTAATGGAAGAAGTTGAGAATGTGGCCAAAGATCAGCCCGACGCTGATCACATCGGAGTCACTGAAGGTGACGTTGGCCATACCGTATTGCCCCAGTAGCGGCAGCAGCAGCGCCGGCAGTAAGGTGATAAACAGCCCGTGGAAAACGCCACCGATGATCGCCCCGCGACGTCCGCCCACCGCATTAGCAAAGATCCCGGCAGTCCCGCCGGCAAAGAAGTTGGTTAACATGCCCGGCAGGATCATCGCCAGACCGACCCACGGGAACAGCAGCATGCCGATCACCGAGCCAATGGTGGTGGAGATAAAGCCGATAATCACCGCGTTTGGCGCATACGGGAACAGTACCGGACAGTCAAGAGCCGGAACGGCATTCGGTACGATACGCAGCGCGATGCCGCGAAACGCCGGAACAATTTCGGCCAGCAGTAAACGCACCCCGGACAGCAGCACATATACCCCAACCACAAACTGAATCGCCTGCAGGAAGGAATAGACCAGAAAGTTAACGCCATTGGATGAGGCGGCGACCACTTCCGGGCCGGCAACGATCGCCGGGATCAGGTAGATCGGGATCATCACCACCATCATCGACAGGTAGGTATCCTGCAGGAAAGAGAGTGCCTGCGGCAGTTCCAGATCCTCGGTACTTTTACTGACGTCGCCGGTCACTTTGGCCACGCCAGCCTGCACGATATAGCCGACGGTACAGAAATGGCCGAGCGCGAAATCATCGCCGCCGGTGATCTTGCGGACAATCGGCTGAGCCAGCGCCGGCATAAACACCGCCATCATTCCAGCAATCACCCCGCCCAACACGATCAGCTCGACGCCACGCAGTCCGCCCATATACCCAATTACCGAACAGACGGTCGCCATCCACAGCGACGCCTGCCCGGTCAGAAAGATATATTTGTAGCGGGTGAAACGGGCAATGGCGATATTGACGATAAAGGCGATCACCATAATCAATGCGGTCTCACTGCCCAGCGTTTGCTGGGCGATACCGGCAATCGAACCGACGTCGGTAACCACACCGCGCATATGGAAGCCTTTCTGGAATATCTCACCCAGGAAGGTTAAGGTGCCGACAATAATATTGGCACCCGCCAGAATGACCAAAAAGCCCAAGAGGGTTTTTAAGGTGCCAGTAATCACCTGGCCCGGACTTTTCTTCAACGAGATCAGACCGATCATGGCGATCAATGAGATCAGTATTGACGCTTGTCCCAGCACATCATGGACAATAAAGTTAAGGAAAGACATGGTAGTCCCCTGTTTCTGTCACAGTAAACGGATAGGATTAAAAATGGATCAGAGCATGTAGCCTTTTTCTTTTAGTATCGGCTCAAGCTTGGTTTTAATTTCATTTTTATCGACCAGACGCTTCAGATAAATAACGGTCGCGTTAATGGTGTAATGCTGAAACTGTGAACGGAAGTTCTCACCGGTCATAATAATGTCGGCGCGGGAGGAGGTGGCGCTGGAGATATCACAATGCGAGAGATCGGCTTCAATGCCCAGATCCTTTAAGGCCGCTTCAATACTCATTTCGCACGCAAAGCTGCTGCCCAGCCCTGCGCCACACACTGCAAGAATAGATAACTTTTTCATCAGGTATTCCTTAGTTGATCATCTGTAAGTTTCTTGCCGCTACCACTAAACGCGGATCGGGTTGTCTTTTACCTGCTGCGATCGCCTGCAGCCTGATACATGTTGTTTGTCCCCGTGCCATGCCAATCACCAGCCCGCTTTCACCTTGCTGAATAAGCTGCAAGGCCTGCTGACCTGAAGCGGAGGCAAGTAACCGGTCGGCTGTCACCGGCGTCGCCGCGCGCTGACAATATCCCGGCAGGGTGTAACGCACCGGCAGATCGAGCGTCGCTTCAAGCTGCTGCCCTAACGCCACCGCACCACCCTGGCTTCCTGCCATGACCCTTTCGCTGCCTGCCACGCCTTCGGCACACACCACGATGCCGTAGCCGAAAGGCGCGCTAAGACAGTGGCGTAAGCGCTGCTGCAACCAGTGCATATCCGGCGGGATCTCCGGGATTAACACCGCATGTGCCGCGCCGGCCAATGCGCCGCTGAGCGCCAGATGCCCACAGCCTGCACCGAACGCTTCCAGCAGATAAATCCGCCCCGGCATGTTGTGCGCCGTACCGTGCAGCTGGTCCAGCGCCTGCGCAATCACCCCCACCGCGCTGCTAAAGCCCAGCGTGTCATCCAGACCGGGGATGTCATTGTCTACCGTCATCGGAATCAGCAGGACTGGCTGCCCCTCTTCCTGCAAACACCTTGCCGCCTGCAGCGAACCGCCGCCGCCGAACACCAGCAGCAGATCCACATCAAGTTCCCGTAACCGCCTGCGGATGCTGGCCCTTCCCGCCGGTTGCCAGGCAAGCTGACTGCGGGCGCTGCGTAAAACGTTACGGTTGCTGGCGACCGCCAGCCTGACCTCGGTTTCATTCAGCATAAAAGGCGCGTGATGAATAATGCCGTCATAGCCGCCATGAAACGCCAGCAATGATTCCGCGTGCTGAACCAGCGGCAAAATAGCCGAATTAATCCCTACGGCATCTCCGCCGCTGGCAATCAGTGCAATTTTTCGCTTCATGATCGGGCTCTTTTAAAACTGGCTGAGAATATCCAGTACGGCGTGTTTACTTCGGGCATTCTTTAATTTATCCAGCACGTCGTCCTCGCAAAAAAGCCGGGACAGGCTGGCAATCATTTCAATATGTGAATGACTGTCGATGGCCGCCAGGGCAAATACCACATAAACAGGATCGTTATCAGGGCTATTAAAACTGACGCCTTCGGAAATAATGATTAGCGACAGTGCTGTTTTAATCACGCCCTCTTCCGGTCTGGCATGGGGCATTGCGATGCCTTCACCTAACACATAATAGGGCCCTATTTCCCGATGCATATCATAGATGGCGTTCAGGTAGCGCGGCTCTACGGAACCGTTGTCCACCATCGGCTGCACGGCCATTTTCACCGCGTGTTGCCAATCATTAACATGGGTGAACAGTGAAAGATTACTTTCGTTAATCCAGTCAGTCAGCATAGTGTTCCTTATTTAGAAAATAAGCGTTAATTCAATATACTTTCCAGCCAGGGGTTAAAACGTGATCCAGTCACCTATTTTAAAATTAAATAAAAATAATTTAGCCTAAAGAGAGATTGAAAAATAAAGCAATAAGATCACGCTGGTAATTTAATAAAAACCAGTGAAGTTTCATTTATAATAAATGATATTGAGATCGTTCCTGCCATTAATTCCGGCGGAAAAGTTATCAGTTATAATTAACTGTGGTTAAAACCTCTCTGGTCCAGGCAATAATATTTTCATTGTTGATAACCTTACTCTGGTCGGCAATATAAACCGGACTTAACTGCATCGGCCCGGCACGTTCAGCCAGAGCAATCAATTCAGGAATATATTCGGCGCCGGGATGACCGGGTAAACGATCGCCCAACCGGGCCGCATAACGCTGCGCCGCCAGTTCGCCGGGAAGCTGACACCAGATTTCGGCCAGGGATCTGACGTTCGCCTGCTGTAAGTAATTCACCAGACTCTCTTTGGGTTGGAAGCCAAACCACGCATCAACAATAAAGGTGCAGCCTTGTGGCGCTGCGGCAATCACAGACCAAATGGCCTGATAGCTGGCAATGCCCAGCCGACGATTAAGCGGACGATCCAGCTGTTCGAACTGCTGCATAAACGGTTCTTTAATGCCGTCCACCGACAACACGGGCCAGCCGGTTGCCTGCGATAATGCCCGCGCGATGCTGCTTTTTCCCGAAGCGGGGATGCCGTTAACCATCACGACGCGTTTACCGGTGTTGACCGGGGCGGCGTGGCTGGCGGTTGCCCTTCCATCAGACATGATTGACCTGCTCCTCGCTTTTTACTTCCGCCGGGGCGGCGGTAAAATATTTCCCGATAACCGCCTGAATCTCCCGCAGTCTTGGCACCGCTAAGGTTTCCAGCTTTTCACGGGTCACCGTGCGGTCCAGCGAGATGCAATCTTTCCATAATGCACGGCCTGCAATCACACCGGAAGCCCCATTGCTCATGGCATCGGCCACCTGGCCGAGGAAGGTTGCGTGGTCAACACCGGCGGAGAGCACGGCCCACGGCACATCGCCGGAAATTTCAGTGATGGCGGCACAGGCGGCAGGCGATCCTGGGTAAGGAATTTTCAGCACTTTCGCACCGCAATCCAGCGACAGTTTGGTGCCTTCAAAGATAAGCGACGGGACCTTGCTTTTATAGTCCGCATCGCTCTCGCCTTCTAACTGATAGGTAAGAAACTCGACCACCAGCAGCAGATCTTCTTTGCTGAAGTCTTCAATACAATGGCGGAGAATAGCGAGGTTGTGGTCGTTGGCCTCCGGACGATCGGCACGCAGGTAGACCATGATTTTGCCACCGTTGCCGCCCAGTTCACGCACGCGGCGGGCGTTGATGCCTTCCACCAGACGTGAATTGCGGTAGCCTTCGGCGGTGGTATCCCAGCCTGAGGCATCCAGCCCAATCAGCAGCGCGGTGTCGCGGGCAATGATGCCGTCATCTACCAAATCGGGGACCGCACAGACCGGATCCACCAGCACGCATGAGGCCTGGCTTGCCAGATACTGGGTGATATCCGCCTTGATGCGACCGAGCTGCTGTTCGGAAATGGCTTTCTGCTGATCCGGGTCGGATGAGAGCAGGCTGCGCATTGCACCACGTTGATCGCAGGCAATGACCAGCATTGCGCCGTTGCTGCCGCAGATCTGTTGATAACCACGCAGTTCTGACGTTGACATATGTGACATTATTTTTGTCTCCTGGACAGTTTTTCAGTTTTAGAACACGGTTACAGCCTCATTTTTCAGTGTGCGACTTCATACCCGATCCCCCCTGTAGCATCAGTGCTGATGCGGCGTCCTGTCAGGGTTGTTGCCGGGTATACGCATTGCAATTTGTGGGGTGTTGCGCAATAATCCTTCAATCGATGAACTGAGTGTAATACATTGCAGAAAGGAATTTCAAGCTGAAAGAACCTCTTTTACAAGACGCCGCGACAACGCGGGCGATGATGCATATGGTGGCAAAGTTGCACTATCAGTCAGACATGGCTCAGGTGGACATTGCTAAAAAACTGGGCGTATCGACCGCCACCATCTCGCGGCTGCTGAACAAAGCCCGCGCGGCGGGGATCGTGCGGATCGAGGTGGTGGAACTGACGTCGCCTGAAGAGATCACCGCCGATCTTATCCAGCGGCTGGGGCTGAAAAGCGCCGCCGTGGTGGAGCCACCGCCGACCAATATCCTCGGCTCGCTGGCCACGCCGCTGGCGGGCTTGCTGCAGCAGGCCGATCTGGCGGCCGGTTCGGTGATTGGCATTGGCTGGGGCCGCGCGGTGCGGGAAGTGACGATGGGCGGCCTGCCCAAAATCCCTGGCGTGATGACGGTCGCGATGAATGGCGGGATGCAGCAGGCGGCGGCACATTTTCAGATCAATGAATTTGTCCGTCAGGCGGCGGAACAGATGGGCGGCGTGCCGCATTTCCTGCATGCGCCTTACCTGACCTCGCCAATGTTGCGGGAGGCATTTCTGGCTGATGCGGGCGTACAGCAAATTATTTCACTGTGGGATAATCTCGACGTGGCGATTGTCGGCGTGGGCTTAACCCATCATCTGCCCGCCCCGTCAGAAACCACCACTGCCACTGCCAATGAGCAGGCGCTAAGCCAGGCGGCGGGCGACGTGCTGCGGCATTACGTCACCGAAAGCGGTGAGATCCTGCACTGGGATGGCGAAGAGCGGATGATCGCCGCCTCCACCGCCCAGCTGCGCAATACCACGCTGAGTATTGGCGTGGCGGCCACGCCGGAAAAAGCGGCTGGCATCATTGGCGCGGTGCGCTCCGGGATGATCAACGCGCTGGTGACCGATGTCACCACCGCCCAGGCAATCCTCGACCGCTTGATGGTGGAGTGATAATAATTCCCCCTGATTTATTCGGGGGCGTTATTTTTATCAGCATGTTATGCGTTTTTCAGAATTATCTTTCCGCGCAAATAACAATAAGAATGGTTATCAAAACCATTTGGAAAATTGAATAATTGGTATTAAGGCGAGAATAGTTATCACTTAACTATCATAATGTTACGAACAGCAAATAATAAGATAAAAGCCGCAAGTAACGGTTTTTATTTAGGCAACATGCGTGCATAATTGCGCCCAATGACACTTCTAATAATATCCCATCATCGCTAATGGAGCCTTTATGCTGACTGCCGACATGACCGCCAAACTGAACGATCAATTAAACCTGGAGTTCTACTCTGCCAATCTGTATCTGCAGATGAGCGCCTGGTGTGCTGACAAAGGTTTTGAAGGGGCTGCGGCCTTTATGCGTGAACATTCCGTAGAAGAGATGCAGCATATGCAGCGTCTGTTTAACTACCTGAGCGACACCGGCGCGATGCCGGTACTGGGCAGCATTGCGGCTCCGCCGGTAACCTTTAACTCGCTGAACGAAGTGCTGGAGCAGGCTTACGAGCACGAGAAGCTGATCACCGGCAAGATCAACGAGCTGGCGCACGCCTCAATGACCACTCAGGACTACTCAACCTTTAACTTCCTGCAGTGGTACGTTTCCGAGCAGCACGAAGAAGAGAAGCTGTTCAAATCCGTGCTGGATAAACTGGCGCTGGTTGGCACCGGTGGACAGGGCATGTTCTTCGTTGATAAAGATCTGATGAAGATGAGCACCACCAGCACCCCACAGGCTTAAGCCGCGTCAGTTTGGGCGCTATAGCCCAAGCTAAAAAAACGCCTGACAGCATTTGTCAGGCGTTTTGCTTTTCAGCGGCAGGGAAAACGGGGCTTACTGCTCTTCAAGCGGGAATTTGACGCCCTGGCAATGCATCCTGAACAGCCTGGCGAGGTGCGCGCCCATTGGGGTGAGCGTGGTGTCCTTGCGTTGAATTAAATAGAAGGTCGCTTTGGGCAGCGGCTCCTTAATCTTTAGTGCCACCAGATGATTGCCGAGGATCGGATCGGAAATCACATCCAGCGAGAGGATGCTGACAAAGTCACTTTGCGCCACCAGGCTGGTGCAGGCCATAAAGGTTTCGCAGGTGACGCTGATCGCCGGGGCCATGCCCATATCGGTAAACAGCTCGTGCAGCAAGCGGTAGTAACTGCCCTTCGGCGTCGGCATTGTCCAGTCGCAATCTTGCAACTCCGCCAGCGAGGTAGCGTGTTCCAGCGGATGCCCTTTGCGCACCACCACCCGATATTCCCGCTCCATAAGACGCTCGTAGCTGAGTTCATTATCCAGATGGCTCTGATAATAGGTATTGATGGTGAAATCCAGCTCGCCCTGACGCAGTTCGGGGATCATCGACACCAGCTGACCTTCAACAATTCTGACCTTCACCTTGGGGTACTGGCGATGAAACTGAGTTATCACCTGCGGCATAATGGTGCGGGCAATACTTCCGCCCACGCCAATGTTGACCGACCCGCCGGCATGGCCCAGCCGCTGCTGAATATCCTCCTGCGCCACCCGTAACTCTTCGAGGATCAGGCTGGCATGTTGAAAGAAATTATCGCCGACATCGGTCAACTCAACCCCCTGCCTGCGGCGGATAAACAGCCGCGCACCAAGGACTTCCTCCAGCTCCTGAATCGATTTAGTTAACGCCGGCTGAGACAAATTGGATGCGCGGGCGGCGGCACGGATACTGCCCGACCGGGTGACATCGACAAAGGCACGGAGCTGATGAAGCTTAATGGAAGCAGGCATAAAACCTCGACAGTGGTGATAACCGGTGTTTATCAAGGCAAAGATATTGGCATCTTCTTCCCCCTGCTGCCAATGTGTACAGTCAAAAAAAAGACACATTCTCCACCCGGCCCTTCTGTTGGCCATTTGGTACCCCCGGCAACATCGTTTTTGACTGACCCGGCGCGGCTTTTTGCGCCCGTATCCAGACACCTGTTTACCCGTCCCTGATAAATTTCGGGCCCGTTTTGCTGCCTGCAAAATTTATCCTGTCATTCTGAGGAAGAGAAAATGGAACAAGCTGTTGCTGATTTCGTCCGTGAAATCGCCCCCACCCTGCAAACCCGACGACGCGACCTGCACAAATATGCCGAGTCCGGCTGGTTAGAATTCCGCACCGCCACCCTGGTGGCCGAAGAGCTGCACCGGCTGGGATACCCGCTCAAGCTGGGCAGAGAGGTGATCGACGCTGACGCCCGCATGGGCCTGCCGTCTGCCGAGGTGCTGGCGCAGCAGGAGCAGCGGGCGCTCAGCCAGGGCGCCCTGCCGCAATGGCTGTCACATTTTTCCGGCGGCTTTTGTGGCATCGTCGCCACCTTAGACACCGGCCGCCCAGGTCCGGTGATGGCTTTTCGGGTGGATATGGATGCGCTGGACGTGATTGAGCTGCAGGCGGAAGAACACCGCCCGTTCGCCGACGGGTTTGCCTCCTGCAACGAGGGCATGATGCATGCCTGCGGCCACGATGGTCACACCTCGATAGGCCTGGGGCTGGCTCAGGTGCTGAAGCAGTTTGAGTCCCAGCTGTGCGGCACCATCAAGCTGATTTTCCAGCCGGCCGAAGAAGGCACGCGCGGTGCGAAATCGATGGTTGCGGCCGGCGTGGTGGATGACGTCGATTTCTTTACCGCCATCCATATCGGCACCGGCGTCCCGGCCGGAGAGCTGGTCTGCGGCAGCGATAATTTTATGGCCACTACCAAGCTCGATGTCACCTTCCGTGGCGTCGCCTCCCACGCCGGTGCACGGCCGGAAGAAGGGAACAATGCCCTGCTGGCGGCGGCTCAGGCCACGCTGGCGCTGCATACCTTACCGCAGCACAGCGGCGGCAGCTCGCGCATCAACGTCGGCGTGCTGCAGGGCGGCACCGGCCGTAACGTGGTGGCCGATCGCGCCTTTATGAAGGTGGAAACCCGTGGCGCAACCAACGACATTAACGACTTTATCTACCAGAAAACCCTGCAGGCACTGGCGGGCGCGGCGGCGATGTATGGCGTGCAGCACGAGGTGACGCTGATGGGTGCGGCCCGCAGCAGCAAGCCGACCCAGCCGTGGGTCAACTATATTCGCCAGCAGGCCAGCCGCATTCCTGAACTGACCTCGCTGGTCGACCAGCGCGGGCAGGCCGCCGGATCCGAAGACGCGACCTATATGATGGAGCGCGTAAAGGCGCTGGGCGGCCAGGCCTCCTACATCATCTTCGGCACCGAACTGAGCGCCGGGCACCATAACGAGAAATTCGACTTTAACGAGCAGGTGATGGCCACGGCGGTGAAAACCCTCGCCGCGCTGGCGCTCAATATTCAGGACTTCAGGGAGGAGGCGTAATGTCTGACGAATTCAGCGCCTTTGTCGCGCACTATATCGACAGCAACCAGTCCCGCTTCACCGCCCTGAGCGATGCCATCTGGGATCATCCCGAAACCCGCTTTACCGAAACCTTCTCGTCTAATTTGCTGGCGACGGCGCTGGAAGAGGAAGGCTTTGCCGTCGCGCGCGGCGTGGGCAACATCGACACCGCGTTTATCGCCAGTTTTGGCAGCGGCAAGCCGGTGATTGCGCTGCTGGGCGAATACGATGCGCTGGCCGGATTAAGCCAGCGGTCAGGCTGCGCCACGCCCGATCCGCTGGTCGAAAATGGCAACGGTCACGGCTGCGGTCACAACCTGCTGGGCACCGCCGCGCTGGCCGGTGCCTTTGCGGTCAAGGCCTGGATGACCCAGCAAGGCATACCGGGCACCGTGCGCTTCTACGGTTGTCCGGGTGAAGAAGGCGGTTCCGGCAAAACCTTTATGGTGCGCGAAGGGCTGTTTGATGACGTCGATGCTGCGCTGACCTGGCACCCGGAAGGCTTCAGCGGCATGTTCAATACCAGCACGCTGGCCAATATTCAGGCCGCCTTCCACTTCAAAGGGGTCGCCGCCCACGCGGCTAACTCCCCTCACCTCGGTCGCAGCGCGCTGGATGCGGTGACGCTGATGAACACCGGCGCGAACTTCTTGCGCGAGCACATCATTCAGGAAGCCCGACTGCACTATGCGGTGACCAATACCGGCGGCAGCTCCCCCAATGTGGTGCAGGCCGATGCCGAAGTGCTCTATTTGATCCGCGCGCCCGAGCTTGATCAGGCAGAAAACATCTATCAGCGGGTGATCAATATCGCCAGGGGCGCGGCGCTGATGACCGACACCACCCTGACCCTGCGCTTTGATAAAGCCTGCTCGAATTACGTGCCCAACCGGGCGCTGGAAAGGGTGATGTACGGTTACCTGTGCGAGTACGGCATTCCTGATTACAGCGCCAGCGAGCGGCAGTTCGCGCACCAGATCCGTCAGACCCTCAGCAAGGAAGATTTGCAGAACGCTAAGCTGAACATCGCCCGCACCGGCGGCGCGGCAGGCAAGGACTGGGTGGCGGCGCTGGGTGACAAGCAGCTAATGGACGAGGTGGCACCTTACTGTGAATCCGACGAGGTGATGTACGGCTCAACCGATGTCGGTGACGTCAGCTGGATTGCGCCAACCGCGCAGTGCTTCACCCCCTGTTTTGCGCTGGGTACGCCGCTGCACACCTGGCAGCTGGTGGCGCAAGGCCGCACGCCGATTGCCCATAAAGGCATGTGTCTTGCAGGTAAAACCCTGGCCGCTACCGCGATTGCGTTGCTCAGCGATAGCGCGCTGCTGGAAAACGCACAACAGGAGTTCCGCCAGGCGCGCGAACAACAACCTTACCACTGTCCGATCCCGGCGGGTGTGAAACCCTCACCCCTGGCTTAGTTCCACCGTCCGACCCTGAGGCTGGGCTCGATCCCAGCCCAAAAATTATAAGCCTAAGCAAACACAACCAAGACCGAGGGTAAAGCATGAGTGAAGCAACCAGCCCGGGGAAAAGCCCAGGCAAGATTTTTTACTGGATTGAGCGGGTCGGCAATAAGATCCCGAATCCCTTCCTGCTGTTCGTTTACCTGATCGTAGTGCTGATGGTGTCGACCGCAGTCATCTCCTGGCTGGGCGTGTCGGTGAAGAACCCGGCCAACGGCGAGATCATCCACGTTAAGAACCTGTTAAGCGTCGCGGGGATCCAGTGGATCCTGCCGAATATCATCAAAAACTTCAGCGGCTTTGCGCCACTGGGATCGATTCTGGCGCTGATGATCGGTGCCGGACTGGCGGAAAAAGTCGGCCTGTTGCAGGCGCTGATGCATAAGATGGCGTCATTTGTCAGCGCCCGTTATGCCAGCTATATGGTGCTGTTTATCGCCTTCTTCAGCCATATCTCTTCCGATGCCGCGCTGGTGGTGATGCCGCCGCTGGGCGCGCTGATGTTTATCGCGGTGGGTCGTCATCCGGTGGCTGGCCTGCTGGCCGCCATTGCCGGTGTGGCCTCCGGCTTTACCGCCAACCTGCTGATTGTCACTACCGACGTGTTGCTCTCCGGCATCAGCACCGAAGCGGCCAAAGCCGTCAGTGATACGGTGCACGTCAGCGTGGTCGATAACTGGTTCTTTATGGCCTCATCGGTGGTGGTGCTGACCCTTGCCGGCGGTCTGCTGACCGATAAGTTTGTTGAACCGCGCCTGCCGGCATGGAAAGGCAACAGCAATGAGCAGCTGGCCACGCTGACGCCGATCCAGAATCGCGGGCTGATGATGAGCGGCATCGCCGGGCTAATTTTTGTTGCACTGGTGGCGCTGCTGGTGGTGCCGGAAGGCTCGCCGCTGCGTCAGCCGGGCACCGGCTCAATCATCCCGTCGCCGTTTATTCAGGGCATCGTACCGCTGATCATTCTGTTCTTTTTTGTGGTGGCGATTACCTACGGCGTGGTGACCAAACAGATCCAGCGCCCGGACGATATTCCGCAGCAGCTGATCGAACCGATGAAGAGCATGGCAGGCTTTATCGTGATGGTGTTCCCGCTGTCGCAGTTCGTGGCGTTCTTTAACTGGAGCAACATGGGCAAGTTTATGGCGGTGGGGCTGACCGATATTCTGGAGTCCGCCGGGATGACCGGTGCGCCGGCCTTTATCGGGCTGATGTTCCTGTCGGCGTTCCTGTGCATGTTTATCGCCAGCGGCTCGGCGATCTGGTCGATTCTGGCGCCAATCTTTGTGCCGATGTTTATGCTGCTGGGCTTCCATCCGGCCTTCGCCCAGATGATTTTCCGCATTGCCGACTCGTCGGTGCTGCCGCTGGCCCCGATGTCTCCGTTCCTGCCACTGTTCCTCGGCTTCCTGCAGCGCTACCGCAAAGACGCGCAGTTGGGCACCTACTACATGCTGATCATGCCCTATCCGCTGGTGTTCTTTAGCGTGTGGTTCCTGCTGCTGCTGGCGTGGTACGCGCTGGGCCTGCCGATCGGGCCGGGCGTCTGGCCGGGCATGCCGACCCAGGGCTAGTTTCCTGTCGGCGTAAGGTAAAAAGGGGCAACAAGGGTTGCCCTTCTGCTGTCTGGCTGACGGCTAGCGGTGCGCGGCCGCCACCGCATCTTGCAGGTTCAGGCGCTGCCAGAAGTTCTGCTCTGGCGTGTTGCCGGAAAGCGGATAGCCGCCGGCAAGCGCGGTAGACACCATCAGCTGACGACGCTGGGCATCGGTCAGATCGGGCAAGGGCCCTTTCAGCAGCACTTCCGCCCCCTCTGGCACCACCACCGGCGAGGTCTTCACTTTCTGCTGTGGCAGGTTGTAGGTCATGGTGAAGCGGTAGAAGGTTTTCATCTCAGGCGCGGTATAGGGATCGGCTTCGCCAGCCGGTTTAGCACAGACCTCCAGTGAGGTGCCGCACTCCTTTTCCAGCGCGTGACGCAGCTGATCGCGTGCCTTAATAAACAGGCCGCGATACTTCGCATCATTGAGATAATGGGCCACGTTTCGCTGCGCCACCATCCGCGATCCGATCAAGTCGATCGGGTAATGCACGCCCAGCACCATGCGGGAATAGCCATAGCGGGCCGCACGATCCACCAGCGGCACAAACCGCTCTGGCAGCATTTCGCCCAGCAGTAAGGCATCGGTATAGGCGGTATTGGTGTGGCCGCTTGGATAGGATCCTTCGGTGGCGCTATAGGGTTTGTTGTCCTTCACCACCGCCGTGTCCGGCACAAGGTGAATGCTGTTGCCGTCGATCAGGAACGGACGCGGATTGTTGAACTGTTTTTTAGCGGCGCTGGTGCTGACTTCGCTGGCTTTGATCAGCGCGGCGGCTTTGCCGATCTCGCCTTTGTTGTAAGCGTTAAGGAAGGCCTGGCCCAGTTTCGGCCCCAGCGCATCCGCCAGGAAGAACAGATGATCCTGGCCTTCGGCGTCGATCAAGGCCTGCGTGCGCTGGCCCTGGCTGGCATTCAGGTTAACGTTTTCAACGGTTTTCAGGCTGGCGGCAATGGTGGATTTCGGCAATGCCGGGAACGCCGTTAACAGCTGGATACCCGCCTGCTGATTGGCTTTCTTCTGGAAGTCGTAGCCACTCTCTTTCAACCACTTTTTATCCGCCAGCGTTTTACTCTGTTTGGTGTCGTCCAGCTGGTCACGCGTCAGTGTCGCGGCATCCCCTTTCAGCGCGGCGATCAGCGACTGCTGGATTGCCGCATCAAAGGCGACAAACTGTGGGTCGCTGGCGGGTGTGGTGGTGTCGGCGATGGCGCGGATGTGTTCAAAGGTCAGAGTTGCCGGTTTCGCCTGGGCAAACTGGCTGAGCACCAGAGCGCCTGCCAGCAGAGAGTAACGATAGCGCATTGCCATTCCTCATGAAATTGAAGGTGTTAACTGCCTGGAGAGCAGACTAGAAGACAATGATGACAGAAATGTTGCAAGGCATATTCTGTTACCATTTGCGCCCATCGATCCGGTTACGCCTGCCATGGCAGCACCCCTTCAGGCAGCTTTTTCACCAGCCGGGTAGCCAGCAACATAAACAGCAGCACGATCAGGATCATCAGGCAGCCCACCGCCGCCGCCAGGGTGGACGATCCGCCCTCATCGAGAAAGACGATCATCGGCCCCAGCGTTTGCGTATTCGAGGTCACCAGCAGGATCGACACCTGGATTTCGTTCAGCGCGGTAAGAAATACCAGCACCGCGCCGGCAGTGGCCGACGGCGCAGCCAGCGGCAGCAAAATATCGCGCATGCGACGCAGAAAACCGGCGCCGGCCAGCTGCGCCGCCTCATCCAGCGAACGCTCAATCTGGGCAAATCCGGCCAGCGTTGGCCGCAGTACCAGCGCAAGGAAGTTGGATAAATAGGCCGCCAGGATTATCCACACCGTGCCGTACAGGCTGACGTTAATCAGCGGCAACGGTTTCAGGAAAAACAGAATGGCGGCGATACCGGTGACAATCCCCGGCAGGGCGTAAGCCAGCTCGCTGGAAAGGTGCAGCAGCCCCACCAGCCGCGTGCGCTGCCAGCTGAGGAAGAAGGCCATAAACAGCGCGACAACCGTCAGGATCACCACCGCCAGCAGCGTCAGGCCCAGGCTGGTAAAGAACGCCGTGCGGATTGCCGGATAGGCAAAGAGCGCATTACGATAATTTTCCAGCGTCAGCGATTGCAGGGTCAGCGCCTGGCCGAAGCCCCGGGTCAGTGAGGTGGTGAACAGCGCCGAAAGCGGCATCACCAACGTCAGCACCATCGCCGCCCAGACCCCGATTTCGACCGGCAGACGCCAGCGATTCAGCGGCTGCTGCAACCGGCGCGGCGTGCCGGTGACGCGGACATCATGCCGCCCGCCCAGAAACCCGCTCAGCAACAGGCCAGCCAGAGTGATCGCCGCAATCAGAATCGACAGCACCGCCATATCCGGCAGCGCGCCGGGACCGGTATTATTCAGCTGCTGATAAACCAGGGTGATCAGCGTCGGCACGCGGCCGGGAATGCCGAGCATCGCCTGAATACCAAAGTTACCCGCCGCGGCGACAAAGGAGAGTGCCGCACCGGCAAAAATCGCCGGACGCGCCAGCGGCAGGATCACCGTCAGCATCACCCGCAGTGGAGAAGCCCCGGTAATACGCGCCGCGTCCACCAGTTCGGCGGGCAAGCGGCGTAAACCTGCCCGTACCGACAAAAAGACCAACGGCGCATTGTGCAACCCCAGCAGCAGGATAATGCCCCACATAGAATAGAGCGGCTGATGCCCCTGCATATCCAGCGAGATCCCCAGCGCGTGCAGGCCGGTGATCAGCAGACCCGACGGAGACAGTGCCTGAAGCCACGCCAGCGCCGTCACCTGCGGCGGGATCATTAGCGGCAGGATAAAGGCAAACACCCACGCCTGCTTTGTGCGCATCGTGGTTAACGCCACCAGCCAGGCGGCCAGCGTGCCCAGCACCACCGCCAGCGCGGTGGCCGCTAACGCGATGATCACGGTGTTGCCGGTTGCCCGCAGCACGCGCGGCGTGGCGACAACCTGCATCAGCCTGGCCAGATCCGGCACGCCTTCCGGCGCAATAGCGGCCCACACCAGTCGGCTCAGCGGCGCTATCGACAGCAGGCCAATCAGCAGTGTCAGCAGCCACAGTACGGCAAGCTCACTGCGCGGCCAGCGCCAGCGCCAGCCTTTCGCCGCTGACTTGCGGGCTAACACCTGTTGAACCATGCTCTTATCCGCCAAAGATTTCGCTAAACTTCGCGCGAACCTGCGCATCGTCTGCGACCGCTTTATCGGTATCCAGCGTCAGCAGTTTGATGCTGTCGACAGGCGCAAAGCCCTCCGGCGCGGCGACACGATCATCAATCGGGCGGTTACCCTGTTTCGCCACCAGCTGCTGCCCTTTTTCCGACAGCATAAAGTCGACGAAGGCTTTCGCCGCCGGCACGTTATGCGCCCCCGCCAGAATCGCCACCGGTTCAGTCACAAAGGACGCGCCCTCTTTCGGGTAGATCAGGTCGATTGGCGAGCCCTGTTTTTTGGCGCGGATGATATCGGCATCGGTGATCACCCCGTATTTATCCATGCCGCTGGCCACCGCCTTCAGCGCCGGACCATTGCCGCCTTCCGGCATCACGCCATTTGCCGCCAGCTTCTGATAGAAGCCCCAGCCAATATCCGGCGTGTTAATCGCCGTGTGCAGATGATACAGCGCCGCCCCGGAATAGAGCGGGCTTGGCACCGCCACCTGGCCTTTGTTTTCGGCCGTGGTCACCGCCATCCAGCTGTCGACCGGTTTGGCATTTTGGGTGTTATAGCCAATCACCGTGGCGATGATTTTGGTGCCAAACCAGGTTTTGTCTTTGTCATAAAAGTTGGCGCTGATGTGGCTGACCGGCGCATCAGGATAAGCCATCAGCATCCGGTCTTTTTTCAGTGCGCCCAGGTTGATCGCATCCGCCACCAGCAGCACGTCAGCCTGCACTTCGCCGCTCATTTTCTCGGTACGCAGCACGTTCATCAGCTGCGTGGTGCCGTTGCGCGTCCATTCCACCTCGATACCCGGATTCGCCGCTTTGAAGGCATCAATGGTCTGTTGAGCAATTTCCGGTGCCTGCGAGGTGTAAATCACCAGCTTTCCCTCCGCAGCGATGGCGGAAAAAGTGCTGGCGGCCAGCAGTAACGCTAAGGTGGTTTTGGCTGTACGCATGTCCCTGAAGTCCTTTAAAAAGTTCAATGAGAAGATGGAATAACCCAGCCGTCCTGCACCGTCAGCATCAGGCGGTCGCCACAACGCAGAGCCGCAGTGTCGGTCAGGTGGAAGGTCAGAACGGTCTGGTTGTCGGCTTCGGCAGTAACATCCAGCTGGCTGAAGCCGCCACGGTAAATCACCCGACGGATCCGCACCGGGAAGGCCGGTTCGCCAGGCTCAGCGAGACGCAGATCGGCGGCGTGCAGGCAGACGTTTGCCGCGGGCACCACCGTCTGGTCCGGCGAAGCACGCAGATTAAAGCGAGCGCCGAGCAGGTTCACCCACGCGCGTCCCTGATGATCCGGTTCAATCTCCTGCACCGGCACCACGCGGCCATCATCAATAAAGCGCGCCACCATGTCGTTGGCCGGCTCGCGGTAAAGGGTCTGCGGCGTGGCAAACTGCATCACCCTGCCCGCGTCCATCACCACCACCCGATCGGCTATTGCCATCGCTTCCTGCTGATCGTGGGTGATGTAAATCAGCGTGGCGCCTGAGTGCTGATGAAAACGACTGAACTCCTCTTCCATGGCCGCGCGCAGATGCACATCCAGGTTAGCCAGCGGTTCATCCAATAACACCACCTGCGGCCGTGCCACCAGGCAGCGGGCCAGAGCGACGCGCTGTCGTTGTCCGCCGGAGAGATCCGCCGGATTCCGATCGTCAAATCCCGACAGCCCTACCGTCTCCAGCGCGGTATGAACCCGGATCCGCCGCTCTTCGCGCCCGATGCCATTGACCTTCAGGCTGTATTCGACGTTTTGCCCGACGGTCATATGCGGCCAGAGTGCATAGCTCTGGAAGACGATGCTCAGATCGCGTTTTTCTGGCGGCAGGTGATGATCAACGGAGGAATAAAGCCGATCGCCGACGGTAATGGTCCCGCTGTCGATAGTTTCAAAACCGGCAAGCGTGCGCAGCAGCGTGGTTTTGCCACAGCCCGACGGGCCCAGCACGGCAATAAACTCCCCGTGGTGGATCGCCAGCGTAACCTCGTTCAGCACCGTTTGCGTGCCGAAGGTTTTGGTGAGGCGATGGATATGGATCGCAGACATAGCGTTCGTGGTCTCCCGTCTGTGCGGTTGGTCACAGTAACGGCTTAAGACACTATCCTGCGCAGATGACAACGCGGTGACAATGGATAACGCGGGCGAAACCGGACGCCGCCCGCTGAGATGATGACTAGCTCACGATCGGTTTTTTGGTTTTATCCAGCGCCTGCATAAAGCGGTCATCCAGATGCAAATGCTTTTTCACCAGCTCTGGCGGCGTTGAGGCCAGCCACTGATTGAGGGAAATATCGGCGTAGTAGCTGCTTTTAAACAGCTCAAGGAAACGCAGCGGCTTATCGCCGGTGTTTTCGATGTAATGCCCCATGGCAAAAGGCACGTAGCCAACGTCGCCCGCGCGGAAGTCAAAGGTGCGCGCCTGGCCGGACGAGGCAAATACCCCCATCCGGCCTTCGCCTTCCAGATAGTATTGCCACTCGTCATTGTTCGGATGCCAGTGCAGCTCACGCATCGCGCCGGGTTGCAGCTCCACCAGCGCGGCGGCGATGGTTTTAGACACCTTAAAGGTGGAAGAGTCGGTGATGCGCACCGTGCCGCCTTTCAATGTAATCGGATCCTGCGCCAGCATCCTGTGACTGAAGGCAATGCTTGAGCGGGCTGCGCCGCCGATCGCATCGGCATTCAGCGCGCCCGGCACCTGGCCGGCAAAGATATATTCATCGGAGGGCGAAGGCAGCTTGCTGAAGGTTTCCGCCGGGACGCCAAAGTTCTTCGCTAAAATCTCCGGCGGAACGTGCTTAAACCAGTCGCTAAGCAGGAAGGTACTGTCTTCATCAAAGCCGCCGTTATCGAATGCCAGCAGAAACTCGCAGCCGTCCGGCCCCAGTCCCTGAATCGAGTGCGGCACGCCAGGCGGGAAGTACCACAAATCGCCGACGTTCACGTCATCGACAAACCAGTTGCCGTCGGTATCCAGCGCGGTGATGCGCGCTGAGCCATACAGCATATAGGACCACTCCCCCTCTTTATGCCAGTGCAGCTCGCGAATGCCGCCGCTGTTCAGGCGCATATCCACGCCGGCGATGGTGGTGGAAATCCCCAGTTCACGCTGCGTGACCTGCCGGGTCCAGCCGCCGCTGCCCTTGCGGACGTGCGAGTCGCTAAAGGAGAAGCGCAGGTTAGGCAGGGTGCCGCTGTCGGTCGGCGGAGGATTAACGATATCGGGATTTTCCCCCATGCGGATTGGGTCGTTTGGGCCGGGATCGCTGCCGCCGGTTTTACCGGTGAAGGGTTGCGCCACCGGTTGATCGTGAGCGTGCACCTTTCCAGCCGCTAACGCGACGGTGCCACCAGCAGCAAATGCCATAAAACTGCGACGAGTAATGGGGTTCATGATGGGCTTCCTTGTGTAGGGTCTTATTAGCCGGTGACCTTTTTAGTCCCAGCGAAAGATAAGACTAACCACAGTATTGCCCTGCGCCACTCACCCACGGCGGAATACCCTTACCAAATGTAAGCCACCGTTATGCAGAATTTTTTATCGTTAGTTCAACCGCAATTAAACCAGATTAGCCCTTTTTCCGCCCGGCAGAATTCCCTGCTTTGGAATGACGCTTTCGCAGAAGCATGCGTGTGACCTGCGCGTTATCCATGCAAAATATTTATCAATACGTTAATGAAATGTGAAATAAATGTTTACAGTGAACCGTGTCGTTCGGCCTCATAGGTCAGGAGTGATGCACGGCGATATAACGATCGAAGCGGGTGGACTTCAGTTGCAGCAGATCCACCACCACCAGGCCATCAATGCAGTTATTGAAGTCCGGGTCGCTGCCAAAATCGATAAACTGCACGCCGCCCGGTTCGCACAGCTCGGAGTACTGCTTGTACAACGGCGGGATGCTGGTGCCGAGGTTGTTCAGCATCCGCTTCAGCGTTTTCAAATCCTGCTGATAATCCTCGCCGCTGAACTGCGCCAGCACGTCGGGCAGCGAAGCCGGATAGGGTCGGCGTGACGTGGCCAGCGGCAGTGTCGGTGCAAAATAGAGCCGGTAGAAGGCCACCAGCAGATCGCGCGCGGGCAGCGGCAGTCCGCCCGAGATGGACACCGGACCAAACAGGTAACGGTACTGCGGGTATTTCGCCAGGTAAGCGCCAATCCCCAGCCAGAGATAATCCAGCCCGCGTTTGCCCCAGTAAGCCGGTTGGATAAAGCTGCGGCCCAGCTCGATGCCCTGCATCAGCACGTCGTTCATCCGGTGATCGTAATGGAACAGGCTGTGGCTGTAGATCCCTTCCAGCCCTTTCTGCGCCAGCTGTTCGGCGGTGGGCAGAAAACGGTAGGCGCCAACGATATCCAGCGCCTCGTCATCCCACAAAATCAGGTGGTAATAGTCGTCATCGTAGTCATCGAGATCGCGTCGTTTGCCGCTGCCTTCACCCACCGCACGGAAGGCGATTTCCCGCAGCCGGCCCAGCTCGCGCAGGATCGGCACGTAGTCTTCGCCGTTACGCCGCCACAGGTAAATCATTTTGCCATCCGCCGTCTGGCCCAGCACTTCACAGCCTGACAGCGCGCGCTTCAGCACCGCACGGTCTTCTGCGCGGGCTATCGCCGGTTCGGTCTGGAACAGGGCGGACTTCCCCTGCGCGGTGCGGTACAGATGCCGACGGAAGCGCTTTGCCAGCTCTTTCGCCGGGGTGTGGCCGTCATGCCAGTGGGCATAGGGAATGCGCGCGCCGATGGTCAGCTTGAGCCGTGCGCCGCGGTTTTTGAACATCTCGCGCACCAGCAACAGCATCGACAGCGGCTGGTAGATCATCGAGGTGAGATAGAACAGCGAGGTATTGCGTCCGCTGACGTGGATCGGCACGACTGGCGCGCGGTAACGGGCGGCCAGCCGGACAAACCCGTGGCTCCATTTGCCGTCCTTCACGCCTTTGCTGCCAAACCGCGAGACTTCCCCCGCCGGGAAGAAGATCAGCACGCCCTGATTTTCCAGCTGCTCCTGCATCTGCGTCAGCTGCTGGCGGTTGGTGCGGTTGCCCATATTGTCGACCGGCAGCATCAGGCTACTCAGCGACTCCAGGCAGTTCAGCAGCCGGTTGGTGACAATTTTCACATCGCGGCGCACCTGCGAAACCGCGTGTAACAGGGCCAGTCCATCCAGCGTGCCCAGCGGATGGTTAGCGACAATCACCACCGGCCCCTGACTGGGGATTTGCTCCAGATCGCGTTCGCTCAGTTCGCAGCGGATATCGAAGTAATCGAGCACCTGTTCCGCCATATCCAGCCCCTTAAGGTGGCGGTATTTCTGATTGAACTGCTGAAACTCTTTTTCGCGCAGCAGGATCCTGAGCAAGGATTTTTGCCAGCCGGGGGTATTCCGCTGTGGGCAGAGGTCGTCTAATACGGATTCAATAGTAAACACAGGCATCTCTCCAGGCGGTTTACCGCGACAGTAAAGAGCCTGAATGACGCTTTCATGGCGAAAAAATGACGACAAGAAGAAGCCTGTTCCCCGGCGACATTCTTCGCTGGCCGCACGCCGTCAGCATTGCTGTTAAGCGCATAACTTCATACGTTTTCACTATTTCCGCGCGATTTTCAGCCACGGCATACTGAACGTTCTGTTTCAGGAGAGAATTATGGCTGATTACCTGCATGCGTCACAGCGCCGCGCCATTAAGCGGCGTGAAGCCCACTGGTTGTGGCAAAGCGAACTGCCCACCTGGGCGGTGATCGTCACCGTGTATGCCGGCTGGTTTGGCGTGGTGTCGTACTGGCAGGCATTAAGTCCGTGGATCGGTACCCCGCTGTTGGTGTTGCTGAACACCTGGTATATGTCGCTGCAACATGAATGTATTCATGGCCATCCCACCCGGTGGGCGCGGGTGAATCAGCTGCTGGCGCAACTGCCGCTGGCCGTCTGGTATCCCTACCGGCTGTATCGCGATTCGCACCTGAAACATCACCGCAACGAGTTCCTGACGCTGCCGGAAGAGGATCCTGAAACCTACTATTACAGCGCGGCGCACTGGCAACGCTATCCGCGCCTGTTTCCGCTGCTGGCGGCGGTGCGCAACACCTTAAGCGGCCGGGTGGTGCTGGGCCCGCTGCTGGATATCGTTGGCACCGCGCAGGATGCCGTGCGCAAAATACTCGCCGGTGACTGGCGCGAAATGCTGATGTGGCTAAACCACGGGCTGCTGCTGGCCGGCGTTTTTTACTGGCTGGAAAGGCACGGGATTGCAACCGGCTACTATGTGTTCGCCGTGACTTATTTCAGCCTGAGCCTGACCAAAATCCGCTCCTTTTACGAGCATCGGGCGGAAGAGAATCCACAGGCGCGTTCGGTGCTCAACGAGGCGGGACCGTTCTGGCGACTGCTGTTTTTGAATCTGAACTATCATTTGGTACATCACGATCTGCCGGGCCTGCCGTGGTACGGCCTGCGCGACGTTTATCTGGCGGATAAAACCGCCTATCAGCAGCGCAGCGAAGGCTTTGTGGTCGACGGTTACCGCGCGTGGCTGCCCGCGTTAATTACCCCGATAGCGGTGACTGTCCACCCGTTTGCCGATGGAGCAAAGAGCACAGATGATTGCCTCACTGCCGATGTACCCCTTCACGCCCCAGCATGTGGAAGCCTTCTGGCAGACGCTGAGGAACACTCTGCCGTCGCTCACGACGCCCACCGCCCTGAGCTGGCCGGATCCCTTGTTGCCTCACTGGCAACGTGACGATCTGCTGCTGAGCCAGACCTGCGGCTTTCCGCTGGTCACCCTGCTGCCGGACGTTCAGGTGGTCGGGGCGTTTTGCTACTCGGCGGCCGGTTGCGATGGCCCGAATTACGCCAGCTGGCTGGTGGTGCGGGAAGAGGAATCGGGTCAGGCGCTGGCTGATTTTGCCGGCCGCAGGCTGGCCTTTAACAGCGAAGATTCCCAGTCGGGCTTCCACAGCGTCATGAAAATGACCGGCGGCCCGGCGATCTTTTCTGCCACCGTTGCCTCCGGCGGCCATCGACGTTCCGTGGCGTTAATTCGCCGTGGGCAAGCCGATATTGCCGCCATCGACTGTATCAGCTGGGCACTGCTTCAGCGTGATTTCCCGGAAGAGCTGCGTGGGTTAAAGATTATTGACCAAACGGCGAGCGTACCAGGCTTACCGGTAATCACTTCCGCCCGCACATCCACTGAAACCCTCGCCGCGCTGCGCGAGGGACTGACTCAGGTGGTGACCGATGTCGCCAACCGCCCGATGCTGGACGCCTTGTTAATTAAGGATTTTACCCCCCTTCCCCGATCCGCCTGGCAGGTACTTCTCGCGTAATTATTCAGAACTGGCTGATAACCGGGCTTAGCGCTTGCCGTTCACAATGTCACCAGGTTACACTATAACAAATCCTAACTTATTATTTTTATTGATTATTTTACTTACCAGCAAGCGTAAATCTTTGGCACTAATGGAAATCTGGCGGCGATCGTCCCGCCGAGGCCTTACTGATAAAGTTAAAAATTTCGCGGCAGTCAAAATCATCAGTACGGCCTATCGCAATGAATAACCTGACCTCCCTGTTGCTGTCCGCATGCCTGCTCCTGAGCGGCTGCGCCTCGCTGTCCAGCAACAGCATCGATACCTCCCCGGAAGCCAGCCTGCTGGCAAGCTGCCATGTGCCGGTAAAACAACAGATTGATGCGCTGGCCAAACCATTGATCGACACGCATCGCACGCCTGGCGTGGTGGTTGCCCTGATGCATGACGGCAAACGCCAGGTGTTTAGCTACGGCTTTACCGATAACGACCGGCAGATCCCGCTGACCGGCGATACGCTGTTTGCGGTGGGCTCGTTGACAAAAGGCTTTACCGCAGAGAGTGCCGCGCTGTTGGTGCAGCAAGGTAAACTGCGCTGGGACAGCACGCTGCGGGAGATGCTGGGTAATGAGGTGGCGCTCAGCCCGGATGCCAGCAGGATCACCCTGATGGAACTGGCGACCCACACTTCCGGCCTGCCGCGCCAGATGACCACGCTGCATATGCTCGGCAAGCTGACCGACTATCTGTTTACCGGCAATCCATTCTATGACGACCTGGATCAGGGCGAGTTTGTTGATTACCTGCGCGATTTTTCCGCGCCGGCCCATCGCTCGGTGATCTACTCCAACCTCGGCTATTCGATTCTGGATGATGTGATCGCCCGGCACAGCGGCCAGTCACCGCAGCAGATCGCCAGCCAGCAGATTATCGCGCCACTGGGTCTGCGCCATACCGGCTATCAGCCTGAGACATTGCCGGGCTATATGCTTCGCGCCCGAGGGCATGCAGGGGATCAACCCAAGTTTGTGCGTCGGGGGGAAGTGGTGCCGGAGTGGCATTTTGCCGGCAATATGGTGGGAGCCGCCTCGCTGTGGTCCAGCGCCAACGACCTGTTAACCTATCTGAATGCGCATATGAACGGCAGCGGCAATCCGGCGCTGGACGCGGCATTTGATGATGCCACCACCATTCGCTTTAAAGAGCCGAAGTATGACTCTTCCGCGTTAGCCTGGCTGAGCAACAATATTGACGGTCAAAGCATTCTCTATCAGTCCGGCTTTATCGGCGGCTACGCCAGCTATATCGGGATGGACATCAAACACCGCACCGCCATCGTGGTGCTACAGAACAGCTTTAACTGGGATAATGATATCGGCCACCGCATGCTGCTGAGGTTGGCGACCGAGAAGGATCAAGGAACGGCGTGTGGGGCGAACGGAAGGGAGGAGTGATGTTCATGATGGGAGTGCATGAGAATATTGAGGGGCGGATGATAAAAACAGCCGCTAGAGGCGAAGCAGCTGCTGGAGCTGGCTCGCCATGCTGCCGTGACGGGCGACTGAAGGAAAAGGCAGGAAGGATCGGAGGGATCGGAGGGATCGCTTTCGGCCTTTTCCATAGCATTACAAAATCAATCCCATCTTATATCAATGTACGGACTTATACTTTCAATCTTGAGAAATTCAGACTCACAAAAAATAGACATTTCATCGCTATCAATATTAATCGAAGACTTACCTAACGAACTAATAATTTCTGGATTGCATCTGAAATTAATTTCACAACCATTGGCACTAAACTTTTTTATCACATCAAAACTTATAACAACATTCATAGCATTATAACCATATCCATCCCATTTTTTAGGATGCTTATCAGGAATTCCTTTAATGCCAAACAAAAATCTGATTGATGATTTTTCATGAAAATAAAACCCGTTTAATTCGGCATCTTTTATTTCAAAAAGACCCCCAAACATATGAGTAATCTTCTCTTTATGCAAAGCAAATTCAAACCACATATCAATTCCTTATGGAAAGTTATAATGTCCGTGAGTTCCGGGAATACTACCTGTATTTGCAATTTTCCCAGTCACATGCTCAACTGGCCTAACATTGAAATGTGGTTCAGCCCCATGTAAAGGTGTTGCTTTAGCATGTCCTAAGCTATGTTCCTGGATAACCACTGTTGAACCCTTCCCGTCTTTGAAAAGATATTGTCGGGTTTCAATAGGAATGCCTCTTCTATCTCTCACAAGATCACCATATCCGTCGCCTAGTTCAGCCCTACTCACTTGATAAGGTTGCTGGTTATTAGGTATGCCCGCATCACGTTTAGCCTGACGGAATGCATCTCTTCGGCTTGTACCTTCATACGTTGTTTTCTTATTTGGGCTACACGCGGTAAGCCCAAGCGGATCAATCCACGTTAACGGATTCGGCGCATACGCATACAGGTTATCACCACCCGCCAGCCCTATTGGATCCTGAACCGTAAACCGTCCTATACCCGGATCGTAATGGCGGAATAAATTATAGTGCAGCCCGGTTTCTTTGTCAGCGTACTGGCCTGCGTAACGCAGGGGTTGCTCTATCAGGGAGCGATCCTGACGGACGTCGAAACTGCGCGTCGTCTGATATTTGACCTCCCCAAACGTGCCGTAATGGCCAGCCCAGCGCAGGTGGCCTTCTTCGTCCGTTACCTCCAGCGGCGCGCCGTTCAGATCGGTGTTAAACCAGAAGATGTCTGCTGCCGTTCCGGCGGCAGGTTGATCCAGTCTCGCCAGCGGGCTCCAGATATCGTTCGGATCATAAAGGTAGGTCTGCCGTGCGCCGCTTTGCTTTTGTTCCTGCAGCAGACGGTAACCCTGCCACAGGAAGCGCGTGGCGACGGTTTTGTCATGGAGGCGAACCGCTTTGCAGGTACGGCGACCCAGCGCATCGTAATGATAGTGGGCCTCAAACCGGCCTTCCGGGCCGGTACCGCGGGCCGTAATCAGGCGGTTATCTGCATCGTAACGGTAATGCTGTTCGTCCGCGCCGTTGCGGCGGCTGATCAGGTTGCCCCAGCCATCGTATTTGTAAAACAGGTTTCGCCAGACGCTGAGGCGGTTATCCGCAATGGCGTCCGTGTCCTGGCTACCGTGGCTCTGACGCTGGCCGTAAACTGGATCATCATTCCAGCCTCCCCAGTTATCGGGAAGCGGGCCATTACCCTCTGCCAGCAGGTTGTCGGCATTGTCATAACGCAGTTCGTTGGCAGCCCGGCGACTGCGCGATTCTGCATGGCTCAGCAGCCGGCCTTCAGCATCGTAGCCGTAATGGATATCGCCTCTTAGCATGTCGCTGACGCCGGCCAGTTCGCCTCTTGCGGTATAGCGGAAGGCGCGGGCCAGCAGCATACTCTGTGGTGAAACAAATTCACCGCTCAGCTGACTTTGCTGTTGCGTGCGGCGGCCGAGCGCGTCATAGCTTCGCGTCTGCAGGCGGGCCCCCTGGGTGCGTGAAACCTCGCGGTGCAGGCTGTCGCGGGTGAATTCGCTGACCGTCTGGCGGTTGAAACCGATCGCGCTGACGTGGCCGGAACCGTAATGCAGCCAGCGGAGTTCATCATCGCCAGGCAGGGCCAGATGGGTCAGATTGCCCAGCGCATCCCGGGTATAACGCAGCGCGCCGTTCACCCCAGACTCTTCTTCCAGCTGCCCCAGCGCGTTATAGCTGAACTGCAGGCTGTCTTCTTCAATGCCCAGCGATCGTCCTGACTCTGTTGGCGTGCGCTGCAGCCTTGTCAACCTGCCGCGCAGGTCATAGCGGTAATTCCATTCGGCACTGTTGTTAGCGCGCCAGAGGAGCTGTCCGGCGGCATCGTGGCGGAACATCTGGCTGCGGCGGGCAATGCCGCCATCGGCCGCTTCTCGCGCGGTCTCCGCCACGGTGGCAAGGTAGCCAGCCTCGTCATAGTCAAACTGACGGGAGGTCTCATCCGGGCGAACTTCGCGCGTCAGGCGTCCCGTCGGATCGTGCTCAAAACGATAGCGTCCTCCGTTGCCGTTATCCAGCTCGGTTAACCGTCCGCGCACGTCATAATGCCAACGCCGCGTGCGGTTCAGGCGGTCGGTCTGGCTCAGCGGCTGGCCCAGGGCGTTGTACTGCCAGCGAGTGAGGCTCTCCAGCGGGTCATACCACGCCGCCAGCTGATTGCGTTCGTTCCAGCTAAAGCGTTCCGTCGTGCCGTCCGGGTGTTCCACTTCGCTAAGTTGCCCGGCGGCAAGCCAGTGCCAGCGGGTGATATTGCCCTGCGCATCGATCATGGCTTTGGGCTGGCCAAAGGTATCGTACTGCCAGCGCGTGATGCTGCCGGAACAGTCGGTATGCTGCGTCAGCAGCCCCTGATGGTTCCACTGCAGACTGACTTCGCCGCCGTTGGCATCGGTTATCCTGTCCGGCAGGCTCTCTTCAGCGTCCGGATAATGCCAGCGGGTGATGTTGCCTTCGGCATCAGTCTCAGCGATCAACCGACCTGCCGGGTCAAAATCACTGCGCTCGCGGACGCCGTCGGGCCAGGCGATTTCAATAAGATTGGTGGACAGCCGTGACCAGCGATATTCCGTCCTGCGACCCAGTTCATCTTTCTCACTGAGCAGACGGCCATGGCGGTCCCACTGACAGCTGCGCTGTGCGCCGCCCGGCAACAGGACGCAACACAGCTCGCCCTTCTGATAGATAAAGCTGTAACGGCGGCCGTCCCAATCGGTAAATGCGGCCACGCTGTCATCATCCTCACAAACCCAGTGAGCGGTGCAGCCGTCTTCACGCACTGCCCGGCGGCTGCCGTTTTCAAAATCGTAACTGAAGTCCAGCCTTTCTCCCGCGCTGTTGCGGTAAGCCACCACGCGCGGCAGCCCCGCAATTTCGCGCCACAGGTATTCGTTCAGCAGGCCGTTCGCATCTTCATGGCTGCTCATCAGCCCGTCGTGCCAGCTGAAGCGTCGCACCACGCTACCGCCCCGATTTTTAACCCTGACCAGCTGACCTTCATCATCATATTCGTAGCTAACCAGCGTGACTGCATCATCAAGTCGGGCTTCCAGCAGCCGCTTTCGTGCAGGGTCGTAACGGCAGATGACCCGCTGCCCGGCGCTGTCGATCAGTTCATGCAGCAGACCATCATGCTGATAATGGAAGGTGATGGTATTGCCGGTAAGGTCAGCCATGGCGGTTAACAGGCCGGGCATCGCCTCGTCCAGACTGCCGTAATGCAGACGCTCGCCGCTGACATCAAACACCGACCAGCTGTCATCGCTATGGTGCTCCAGCCAGCACTTCTCGCTATCGCACCAGGTTTTACGGCCTTTGGGGACGTCGGGGAAAGAGACGTAGTCGCCGGAAGGCGCGCGCCAGACCAGCCCATCCTGATAGCGTGCCAGACGGGTTTCCCAGAACAGGCTCCAGCCGCGCCCCAGCACACTGTCTGCGGGATTGCCGCTTCGCCAGTAGCGCTGCCAAAGCACGGGCAGACGGGAGGGAAGCGTGAAGTCCAGCTCATCATCGCCGTCGAGGAATTTTTGTCCGCTAATGAGATCCACCGGGCGGGCAATAATGCCTGCCGCTGCCGCACCGGTCATCAGTACCCCCGCGCGACAGGTAATGCGGGCGAGTTTATTGATGCCGGGAAGTTTAGCGAGCAGTTTGCTCAACGCGCCAACCTTTCCGGCCGCCCCGCCCCAGCCACCCAACAGGCCGGTGAACAGCAGCGTCAGATCCGAGGCTTTATACATCCAGTCAGCCACTTCTGGCGTGATAGGTAAGGTGGTCTGGCGGGCGCCGCCAATAAACACGTTGGACGACCCCGTCATCACTTTGGCATCACAATTGGTGGCGTCACCGATGCGTGCAGCAGGATAACCATTGATAAAGACGCTGGCAGAGCCCTGTGCCACCTGCATCGAAGGGCCGTCATTGGCACAGCCTGCCTGGCTGAGGGTGGCGATTGCCGCGGGCTTGCCGTTGATAAAGACATTATGAGACCCCGTCAGGATCTTCCCACTTGCGGACATGCCGGCTGCGCCGGCTACGGCAATGCCATCGCGGGCAGCGGTTGCCAGTTCTCCCGTCGCATAGCCCACTGCCAGACTGGCGCCCACTAACAGCAGCCCAACACCGAGACAGGAAGAAGCCAGCCCTGCCACCATCAATGCTCCGGCGGCGATGCCCCCCATCGCGCACAGCAGTCCGCCCACCACTGTTCCGGCAATCATCCCGGCAAGAGCATGGGAATGGCCGATGTCATCGCCAACACGCGCAGCTTCAAGCATCTGAAATGTCCTTATTAACGGGCGACGTAGCTTTTCAGTAGAGAGCTGAAGGTCGCCATATCGCCGTTATCCAGTACGGCGGTTTTGCTTTGAGTGATTACCAGCACCAACCTGTCGTCAACCGCGAAAACGGCTTGCTGCTGAGTGATGCGTTTACCTTCCCGCAGATAGCTGGCGTGGATGCTCTCGCCCACCAACGCATTTTGCCCCAGCGTCGCCGGTTGACGGCTTTCCAGCTTCCAGCCCTTCAGAACTTGCTTCAGTTGCTGCAGCTGACGGTCAATGTACGCCCCCAGCATTTCGCCTTCATTCAGCGCATCGCGGGCGATAGTAATGACTGCGCCTGCAGGATCGAGGGGTTTGAAAACGTTGAGGGTGCGATCTTCATAGCCTGGCGGCAGGTCAAGCTGACCTTCGGTAAAAATGCACTGCGGAGAGGTGGAAGACATGATGCCCAATCCCTGATGCTTAAAGATAATTGATGCAAACCATCATCTCACGATGCCAGACGCAGACCAAGAAAAAATCGCCGTAGTGCATTACTTACAACAGGTTAGGAAAGATATTAAGCATCTGGCCGGTGTGGAATGATTAGCGAATTTATTAAGGAAATGACCCAGCCGGGTTATCTGTAGCAGTATGACAGGCGTCATTAGTTGGCCGGGTTGAGATAAACCCGGCCAACTAAAAGCAGACTTAAAATCGAGATCAGGCGAGGCTATTCATCCAGCTCTAAAGGCGGTAACTGAGCGAAGACGCTGAGCAGACCGGCGCTCCACAGCTGGCGGATTTGCGAGTAGTAGGGATGCTTTTCGGTCAGATGATATTGTTGCGCGATGCTGTAACTGTCGGTGGGATAAATCATCACGTCCAGCGGCAGTCCGACCGAGATATTACTGGCCAGCGTGGAGTCCATCGAGATCAGCGCGCACTGCATCGCCTGATCCAGCGGCGTATCAAAGCGCAGCACGCGGTCGATAATCGGTTTGCCGTACTTGCTCTCACCAATCTGGAAATACGGCGTGTCGGTGCTCGACTCGATGAAATTGCCCTGCGGGTAGATTTGGAACAGCCGCGGCTCTTCGCCTTTGATCTGGCCGCCCAACATCAGCGTGCCGCCAAACTCTTCCCCGTCCCGTTTGATCACTTCGCGCAGCGTATCGCCCACCAGCAGCGCCACATCGTACATGTTGCTGCAGCTCATCAGGTTGGGCTTTTTCGCGTCTTCGCACCCTCGCCTTAGCAGGCTGAGGGCACTCTGCGTGGTGGCCAGGTTGCCGGCACTTTGCAGGACCAGCGTGCGCTCATCGTCCTGTTGGAAAACGTGAAGCTTACGGAACGACGAAATATGATCGACGCCCGCATTGGTGCGGGAGTCCGAAACAAAAATCATCCCTGACGATAAACGCATTGCCACACAGTAAGTCATAGTTTGCCCGAGTCAGTAATTACTGCTGCGAATTCACCAGTTGCACCGCAGCCACCGCTAACATGTCTTCGCTCCCGCCGCCCAGCCTCATGCCCCGCACCGGGCAGGCATCCATATAATCTACGCCCACCGCCAGCTTGAGATGCTGACGCGTGCTGCGGGTATTATTGGTGATATCAAAGCTGTGCCAGCTGCCGTCCACCCAGGCCTCAACCCAGGCGTGCGTAGCCACATGTTCAACGGTGTCAGTATAAAGGTATCCGCTCACATAGCGAGCGGGGATATGCAGGCTGCGACAGCAGGCCAGAAACACGTGGCTGTGATCCTGGCAAACCCCGGTGCCCGCGGCAAATACTTTCGCGGCGTTATCAGTAACCATTGTGCTACCCGGCTGATAAGGCATTTTCAGTAATAACTCGTCCATCAACCGGTCGAGGCTGGCCATTGGCGCTTCCGGGCGGAAATAGCGCAGAGCAAAGTCGCGGATTGCCGCATCAGGCTGAGTTAACGGCGTCACGCGCAGGAACACTAACGGCGACAGGCAGCTGTCCGGATCCGGGGCCATGTCGCCATCATCGAGGATTTCCACCATGCCGCGCGCTTCAATCTCAATCGACTGGTGCGGCGTATCCAGCGTCAGCACGTGCAGCACGTTGCCGTAAGTATCGGTGGTACAGATCGCCTGTTCGGGCAGGATCAATTCCCAGGAAATAATGTCCTGATGGACCGAATTCTGCGGCGTCAGCCGCAGATACTGGGTGCTTTGCTTCACCAGACTCTGATAACTGAAAAGGGTCTTATGGGCGATATCCAGTTTCATTTAGCCTCCAGGTAAGTCTGTTGAATGCTCACGGCAATGTTGCCAAGGTCGCCAAGGAAATCCTGCAGCCAGCTGTGGATCCCCTCTTTTATCAGCGTGTCATACGAGGTGAAGCGCAGCTCTGCATCCAGCACCGTCACCAGCAGACGCGGGCGATTTTCACCGCTGCCACCGATCAAGTTTAGCTGGTTGGAAATTTCATCAATGCAGGATCGCAGGGATCGCGGACTCTCTTCCCGCAGGATCAGCATCTCATTAACGCTGGCACTGGCCAGCTCCTGTTTGTAGATGGTGTGGTAAGCCTCGCGCGCCGACACCGAGCGCAGCAGGGTATCCAGCCGGTAATATTCGCGCACCGAGTCGTCATCCTGCTCGGTCAGAGAGTGGGTCACGTCCAGCAATCTGGCGGTGCAGTCCGCCCGCTCCAGCAGCGTGCCGAGGCGGATAAAGCTCATCGCATCGCCGCGCATCAGCGTGCCAAACATTGCGCCACGAAACAGGTGCGAACGCTCTTTTACCCAGTCAAAAAAGGTATCCGCGCCGATGCTGCTGACGCCTTTGCGCCGCAGCTTGCGCATCTCAATCCAGCTGGAGTTGATGCTTTCCCACACTTCGGAAGAGAGGCTGCCACGCACCGCGTGCGCATTGTTCCACGCCGATTCCCAGCAGCAAAAAATACTGCCCGGATTGCGGTCATCGAGCACAAAGAAATTGAACAGCTGCGGCATCGCCAGCTTGTCATTCAGCGTCCAGAACAGCTCGCTGGTGCTGGTCAGGTTAAGCGGCACGTGTAGCTCATCGTCGTGGCTGCTGCGCACCGGCATCAGCGACAGACGGTTGGTCACGTCCAGCACGCGGGCAATGTTTTCGGCACGCTCTAAATAGCGCGCCATCCAGTACAAACCACTGGCTGTGCGACTCAGCATTGGTCATCCTCCAGCACCCAGGTATCCTTAGTCCCACCGCCCTGCGATGAGTTCACCACCAGCGAACCTTCGGTCAGCGCCACCCGCGTTAACCCGCCCGGCACCAGCCGGATTTCAGCCCCGCTGAGGGCAAACGGCCGCAGGTCGATATGCCGTGGCGCCAGGCCTTGCTCAACAAAGGTCGGGCAGGTCGAGAGCGCCAGGGTGTTCTGCGCAATGTAGTTTTGTGGTCGGGCAATCAGCAGCGAACGGAACTCTTCCAGCTGTTTCTGAGTGGCCACCGGACCAATCAACATGCCGTAACCGCCCGCGCCATGCACCTCTTTCACCACCAGCTTTGGCAGGTTAGCCAGCACCCACGAGAGCTCGTCCGGGCGACGGCACTGCCATGTCGGCACGTTATTCAGGATCGGATCTTCGGAGAGATAAAACTTAATCATATCCGGTACATACGGATAGATAGACTTGTCGTCCGCCACGCCGGTGCCGATGGCATTCGCCAGCACCACATTGCCGGCGCGATAGACCGACAGCAGCCCCGGCACGCCAAGCATGGAGTCGGCGCGGAAGGCCAGCGGATCGAGGTAGGCATCATCAACACGGCGATAAATCACGTCGATTTTGCACGGGCCCGCCGTGGTGCGCATCATCACTGCCCCGTCCTTCACAAACAGGTCGGCACTTTCAACCAGCTCCACGCCCATCTGCTGGGCAAGGAAACTGTGCTCAAAGTAGGCACTGTTAAAACGGCCGGGCGTCAGCACCACCACCACCGGATCGTTCACCGGGGAGCTTTCGCGCAGGGTTTGCAGCAGATGCGACGGATAGCGTTCGACCGGCGCAATCCGCTGTTGGGCGAACAGTTCCGGGTAGAGCCGCATCATCATTTTGCGGTTTTCCAGCATGTAGGAGACGCCGGATGGCGTGCGCAGGTTGTCCTCCAGCACGTAGTATTCACCGTCGCTGTTACGCACCATATCGACGCCGCAGATATGGGCGTAGATATCGCGATGCAGGTTCAGTCCCTGCATGCAGGGTTGATACTGATCGTTAACCAGTACCTGCTCCGCCGGGATGATGCCGGCTTTCAGGATGTGCTGCTCGTGGTAGATATCATGGAGGAAGGCATTCAGCGCCTGAACGCGCTGGCGGATGCCTTTGTCCAGCATCGCCCATTCACTGGCCGGGATAATGCGCGGCACGCTGTCGAACGGGATTAAGCGCTCAGCGCCGCCATCCTGACCATAAACATTGAAGGTGATGCCGACGCGGTGAAACAAAAGTTCGGCTTCTTCCCGCTTGCGGGCGATCGCCTCGTGGTCGGCTTTTTGCAGCCAGTGCCAGTAGTCGCGATAGTGCTGGCGGTGCTGACCGCTGCCCAGCAGCATTTCATCATAAAAGGTTGATGCTAATTCATAGCCTTGATTCATGATTTCCCTTCCACTGTCGGTGAACCCGTTACTTATCTGCACAAAGCGTGCCAGTACCCAGGGTGACAGAGCGGAGCCTGATGCCGTGCGAGGGCACCTTCAACGCCTGGCCGGGCCGGTGCCCCGGGAAGTATCCCTGGAAAGGAGGTCATAAAGGAAACGCACCATAACGGTGCGTTTAATCAGCGGCGATCAGTTTTGTTCCAGCGGGTGCCAGATTTCGGTGACGGCCCCTTCACCGCCGGTGATCGGGTCATGCTGCGGCATCGGAACCCGCTTAATTTCTACTATAGACTGGTTCAGAAGATTCAGCTCATCGCGGCGGGTATCCGGCTGCATCCCACGTGGGTAAGCGCCGACCGCAAAGAAGTCATCGCTGGCGGCCAGCTGTTGATGGCCAACGCCCGCCGGGATCAGCACCGCGTCGCCGGCATAGACGGTAACTGCCCGGCCGGTTTCACCGCCAAACAGAATCTGCGCCCAACCGGCCGCGATCCCCAACAGTTCATGGGTGTTGGGATGGTAATGGGTGTAAGGGAAAACCGGATAGCGCCAGCGAGGTAGCCACTGGTGGCGGGCAAACAGATCTTCGAAAAAGCGGGCAATGTCTTCTTCATCATCCAGCGCGACCTGCGGATAGATGATCAACGGCAGCGGATTGTTCGGTACGCCGCTGGCGGGCTGGAACGTCATATATTGCGGATTGGATGACGCGCCGGCAGAGAAAGTACCGGCAGCGAAGGACATCATGGTGAGTAGGCTCCCAGATTGCGGCAACATACGGCGTCTCCTGTTTCTGGACTGAATTAGTTGTTAATTAATTGTGGCAAATAATCCACAAGATGCAATGTTCCCGCGACGGTGCAGATCACATAACTTATTAATTTACGGGAACTTAACTCAAATCAGCGCAGCGGCAGATCCCCCGAAAGAAAGAAACGGAAATCGGGCTCAAAAAGGCGCGATGCGATGGCGTTTACCACGGCTGGCGAACTGTTATAGCAATTTTAATGAAAACTGTGTCTGCCCTGGCTTTACGCCGTGTGTTTTACTGTGAACAGTCACGAATGAGGTGAGAAAAATGCACGACGTAAAACAGATACTGCAACGCGAGATCGACACGCTGAATCAACAGGAACAGCGTGATAACCGGCCGCGCCTGAGCATGACCTTCCTGAAAAATCATCCCGGCTTATGGATATCAATGTACGTCTGTTATGCCCTGACCGTAGCGCTGTGTTTCACCACCGAATTCCTCGGCTGGCCGGCGTTTTGGGGCGCGACGTTTTTTGTGCTGTTGATGAGCGGCTTGATGATGCTGGATGTGAATCCGCGCTACCGTTTTGAGGATATCGATACCCTGGATCTGCGCGTTTGCTATAACGGCGAGTGGTACTACATTCGTACCCTGTCCGACCAGGCGATTCAGGAAATCCTCTCCAGCAGCCAGGTTTCTGACAAGGTGAAACAGGGCATTGAAAAGCTGCTGTCGCTGAAAGGCGAAGTCGATTTCTACGACGTATATCATCTAGCCTGGGGCCAGCAGCGCGCCTCAACTATCTGATGGCAATGGGGCCAGGCAAACTGGCCCATTAATCACATCCATCTGCTCCTACGTCCGCTCCGGCCTTTACAGCATTTCCGCAATCAATCCCCCGAGAATCGCTACCGCCGCCTCCTGCGCATCGCCCCACGCCCATGACGCATTAAAGCGGAAATAATTCGCGTATTGTTCGCCTGACGAGAACATTTTTCCCGGTGCAATACTGATATTGCTGTTCAGCGCGCGGTAATAAAGTTCGGTGGTGTTCACCTGGCGTGGCAACTCCACCCACAAGAAATAGCCGCCCAGGGAATCGTTGATCCTCGCTTCCACCGGCAGATGACGCTTCAGCGACTGTCGCGCCTGATTCTTGCGCTGCTCCAGCAACATCCGGAGTTTGCGCAGATGGCTGTCATAGCTGCGGGTCAACAGGTAGTTGGCCAGCGCCAGCTGCATCGGCGTGCTGGTCGACAGCGTGCTCATCAGCTGTAAGCGTTGGATACGCTGCGCATGCTGACCGGCAACCACCCAGCCGACGCGAAAGCCGGCCACCAGATTCTTGGAGAAGGACGAGCAGTGCAGCACGCTGTGCTCCAGCTCAAAGGCTTTAGCGGGCAGCGGCTTTTCATGGCCAAAATAGAGTTCGTTGTAAACGTCATCCTCAATCAGCGTCACCTTATGGGCAGAGAGGATCTCCACCAGCCGCTGCTTTTTGGCTTTGGTCAGCGTATGGCCCACCGGGTTCTGCTGGTTGGTCATCATCCAGCAGGCTTTGATCGGCCAACGTTCCAGCGCCCTTTCCAGCTCGTCTAAATCCATCCCATGCTGCGGATCGGTGGCGATCGCCACGGCCTTTAGCTTCAGCCGTTCAATCACCTGCAGCGCACCGTAAAAACACGGGTTTTCGATCGCTACCCAGTCGCCGGGTTCGGTGACCGCCTGCATACTCAGGTTCAGCGCTTCCATCGCACCGTTGGTAATAACGATTTCATCCGGGGAGACCTGGATGCCTTGCAGGGCGTAACGCTGCGCAAGGGTTTTGCGTAAGGCTTCATTGCCCGGCGGCAGGTTGTTCAGCGCGTCGGCAGGCTTCATGGTATGTGAAACCGACGCCAGCGAGCGCATCAGCTGCCGCTGCGGGAACAGTTCAGGATCGGGAAAGGCAGAGCCAAACGGCAGAATGCGCGGGTCGCGGCAGGCCTGCAGCACGTCAAAGATAAAGGCATTGATATCGACAGACTCCGCCAGCTGCACCTTCTGGTGGCTGGCAGGCTGGCTGAGGAAGTCCGCGCGTGGGGCAACGTAGTAGCCGGACTGCGGACGGGACTGGATCCACCCCTGGCTCTCCAGCACCTGATAGGCGTGCATCACCGTCATCAGACTCATGCCGCTTAACGCGACCTGCTCACGCAGCGAGGGCAGTTTTTCTCCGGGCAGCCAGACTTCCGACGAAATCTGCTGCTGGAGTTGGTCGATGAGCTGCTGGTATTTAGCCAAAACTGTTACATGCCCGAACAAGGAATTTGGCAACTATTATAGGTTGCCGTGGGCATATTAAACAGCGTCGGTGAGTGGCGTGATGCCAATCAGCTCTTTTTTCAGGGTCGGCAAAACGTCCACCTCATTGTCACCGACGTAATGCTTCAGTCCAGCCACCTGATCCGCAGGGATCGGTCGGCCCAACAGATAGCCCTGCAGGGAGTTACAGCCGAGGCTGGTAAGAAACGCCTGCTGTTCTTCGGTTTCCACCCCTTCGGCCACCACTTTCAGATTCAGGGTCTGCGCCAGCGCCACAATGGCGGTGACAATGGTGGCATCCTCGCTCTGCGCCTGTAACTCGTTGACGAAGGCACGGTCAATTTTCAGCTCGCTGGCCGGTAAACGCTTCAGGTACAGCAGGCTGGAGTAGCCGGTACCGAAGTCATCAATCGAGGCTTTGACGCCCAGATCGGTTAGCTGCGTCAGGATGCGGATACTTTCATCCGGATCGCGCATCGCGGTAGTTTCCGTCACTTCCAGCGTCAGCAGCTCGGCCGGAATGTGGTGAACCTCGAGGGCGGTGAGCACGGTTTCCACCAACCCTGGCTGTTCAAACTGCAACGCGGACAGGTTGACGGCCACCGACCAGTGCGGGTTGCCCTGCAAATGCCAGATACGCAGCTGGCGACAGGCTTCGTTGATCACCCAGTTGCCGATACTGACAATCAGCCCGGTTTTTTCCGCCAGCGGCAGGAATACGTCCGGGGACATCAGGCCGCGCTCCGGGTGCTGCCAGCGGATTAACGCTTCAAATCCGAGGATCGGTCCCTGCGGAGCACAGAACTTCGGCTGATAGAACAGACGGAGTTCTTCACGCTCCTGCGCCAGCCACAAATCGTTAATCAGCTGCAGTTGGCTCTGCGCGATCATGTTCATCGACGGCTGGAAGAAGGTGTAGCCGTTACGGCCGTTATTTTTGGTGTGATACATAGCGGCATCGGCATTGAACATCAGCTCGCGCTCGTCATTGCCATCGCCAGGGAATACGGCAATGCCGATGCTCAGCGACACCATCAGTTCATAACGGGAAATTTCAAACGGCTGGTCGATGGCTTTGACCAGCATATCGGCCGTGGTGGCCGCATCATTGGGATCGTTGATCTCCACCAGCAGCACAAACTCGTCGCCGCCCAGGCGGGCCAGCGTGTGGTGGCCCTTCAGCAGATGGTTCATTCTGTCGGTAACGGCAACCAGCAGGTTGTCACCAATATGGTGGCCGAACGCATCATTTACCGCCTTAAAGCCATCAAGATCCATAAACATCAGCGCAAAAGAGGTGTTTTCACGCACCGCTTTATTCATCGCCTGGTCCAGACGATCTTCCAGCAGAATACGGTTAGGTAAGCGGGTCAGGTTATCGTGCAGCGCCAGCTGAGCCAGCTCGCGGTTGGCATCGGCCAGCGAGGAGGCCAGCACCGAGGTTCGCGCCTGCAGGCGGGCATCCAGCGTCGACACCACCAGCGTGATCCCCAGAATGGAGAGCGTCACCACCACCACCAGCACCGCCAGCCAGTTGCTGTTAACGCCCATTTCAGTGGCGTGGCTGTGCATCGGGAAGCTGGCGGCCGCCATGCCGGTGTAGTGCATCCCGGCGATGGCAAAGCCCATTACCGTCGCCGCACCCGCGCGCATTAGCGCCAGTCGTCCGCCGCCCTGACGCAGCTTGAATGCCAGCCACAGCGCCGCGGTGGACGCGGCCAGCGCAATCACTACCGACAGCATGATCCAGTTCCAGTCCCAGATGATGCCCGGCTCGAACATCAATGCCGCCATGCCGGTGTAGTGCATCGCCACCACGCCGCTGGCCAACACCAGCGCGCCGACCATCAGGCGATGCAGCGGCAGTTCACCGTAGCAAACGATCCACAGCGCGAAGATCGAGGCCGCGACCGCAATCAGCATCGAGACCACGGTCAGCGTGGGATCGTAACTCATCACCATTGCCATGTTCATCGCCAGCATGCCGATAAAGTGCATTGACCAGATGCCGACGCCCATCGCAAAGCCGCCGCCTAACAGCCAGACCTGCGCTGTTCTGCCCGTAGTGGTCGCCACTCTGCCCGCCATATCCAATGCGGTATAGGAAGCCAGAAAAGCCACGAAGATGGAAACGATGACCAGAAGCTGGTCGTAGGAGCTCATAAGCATAGGGAAATCTCTGATGCTGATGCCGTTTTACGGGCGCCGGGTAGTTAAACAAAATTGCTGAAAAAAACTGCCTTTGAGATCAGTGTATCGGCTAAAGATCAGGCAACTTTATGCCTGTGACAATAAAGACCGGAAAGTGAGCAAAATAAACGCAGCGCAATTATTTATATCCCTATAATTTATCGCGTTTAATAAAGACCAATTGCGAGCCTACGAACATAGCAGAGCCACTTTTTTTTGCGAAGTCATAAATAGGAAAAGTCCCGTTTATTTTCACAGCCCAGATCGGGTAAGGGTTTGGCGCAGAAATGATTTCTACTGGAAAATTGATAAGCTTTATTTTAACGTTTCGCTTCGCTACAAGGTCCAGGCTGATCTATAGTAAAGAAAAACAAGACAAAGCTGTTAATTCAAACGCCTGATGCACAGCTCTCAGGCGTTTATTGTGACAGAGATCGAGTAATTTTATTGCAGAATTTAGCGTCACTTATATTAATTTCACATCAGGCGAAAAAGCACGTTCATCTGTCTAATCAGTAAGGAATGGTTATGAAAATGAAGCTTTTTCTGCTGGGCTGTGGCCTTAGCCTTGGCGTGGCCTCTTCTGGCTTTGCCGCCACCACAACGGGAACCATTAACGCAAGGCTGGTCCTGACCACCGGCTGCCTGGTTAACGGTCAGTCCGCCACCACCGGCGTCAACTTCGGTACCTTAGACTTTGGTAGCAGCGCTGCCACCTTCGATACCCTGAACGCCACCCTGGTCGGCTCGCTGGGCAACGGCATCTTTGTCCGTTGCACCACCGGACAAACCTACAATGTCCAGCTCACCAGCAGTAATGCGGCCCCCGCTACCGTGTTCGGTGCGGTGACGGCACAGCCACGCTATCTGGTACTGGGCAGTGACGCCACCCGGGGGATCGCTTACACCCTGTATGGCACCACCTCCTACACCACGCCAATTGCCAACAATACCAACCTGGCCAATACCGGCACCACCGATCCCGCTAACGGCGACAACTACCCGATTTACGGTCGTATCACCGGCGGTGGATTCAATGCGGCCATTCCGGCAGGCACCTACACCGATACCATCAACGTAGCCGTCAATTACTGAGTCTGAAGACAGGGAAAACAACGTGCTGGAGTGGGTGATGCGACGAGGCGGGCGGCTGTGCCTGATGCTGCTGTTGATCAGTCACCAGGGCTGGTCGCTACCCACTCAAACTTTTCAGGTGACCGCATCGGTGGTCAACGGCTGCGTGGTGTCGGGGACCAATCCGGGCGTGTTTGGCACGCTCGATTTTGGCACCCAACCGGGCGTCGGCAGCAGAAGCGTCAGTGCCGCTTTTGTGCAAAGCACCACCATCACGCTGGCCTGCACGCCCGGGACCACGCTGAATATGAGCATTGATGGCGGCAGCAACTTCGGCTCCAGCCGGAATCTGAAGGTGGCGAATAACACCAATCTGGTGGCCTATTCGCTGTATACCAATGCCAGCCACAGTGCGGCAAGCGCCATCCCGGTGAATCAGAACGTGGCGTTGACCTATAGCAATGCAAATAACATTACCCTGCCGATTTATGGCCTGCTGCAGCTGAGCGGCGTCAACCGGGCTGGGACTTACAGCGACACGCTGAACGTGACGCTGAGTTGGTAAAACAGGGATTTCAGAAGGATTGAATAATGAAGACGCTACGACTTTTTGGCCTGCTTATCAGCCTGATGGGCAGTGCTCTGGTGGCGCCAGCCTGGGCTGGTAACTCGGTGTTGATCTGGCCTATCGATCCTAAAATCCCCAGCGGTGATAAAGCCACCGAGCTGTGGCTTGAGAACCGGGGAGAAGACACCACCTTAATGCAGGTCAGGGTGTTTACCTGGCAGCAGATTAACGGTCAGGAACAGTATCAGACGCAGCAAACCGTGGTCGCCAGCCCGCCGCTGGTGAGGATTGAACCGGGGAAAAAACAGCTGGTGCGGTTGATCAATCAGACGCCGCCACCGGCAGGCAAAGAAGTGGCGTACCGGGTATTGCTGGATGAGATCCCCACCCCGCAAACGCCGGGTAAGGATCAGGCCGGGCTGAATTTCCAGATGCGTTATTCGGTTCCTCTGTTCACCTATGGTGAGGGCCTTTCCTCTGACTCGGCTAAGCCCGATCTCAGCTGGCAGACGGTCAGCCAGGATGGCCATTCCGCCATCAGGATCACCAACAACGGCTCTGGCCACGCCAGACTGAGCAAGGTCTCGCTCGGCAGCCGCATTCTGTCCAACAGCCTGTTTGGCTATGTGCTGGCAGGATCCAGCAATACCTTCCCGTTGAATTTCCCGGCTTCCAACAGTTCGGAACTGAGCGCACAGCTGGAAAATAATAAAAGCTGGCGTAGTACCGGTTCCTCACAATAACGCATGAGCAGGCGATGCTTTGCGTCACTGGGACGCTGCTCCCTGGCCGTCACCGGCATCATCAGTTGCCTGTTACCTGTAACCGGCAGCGCGGAAACCTATTCCTCGCTGCCGCCGCCGCCGCAACAAACTGCGCCAGGTCAGCAGAACAATCAGTACATGCTGGGACTGGTGGTGAACGATCAGGACAGCGGTCAGGTGGTGCCGGTTGAGTTTAAGGATGACCACTATTTATTGCGCGCGGGCGATCTGCAGCGCGCCGGGATCCCCACCTCGAAGATTAATGCCTCGATTGTCGATGTCTCAACGCTCCCCGAGGTCAAAGCCGAATACGATCGACCGCGTCAGCGTATCCTGCTGACCGTGCCGCCGGCGTGGCTGCCGAAGCAAACCATCGCCAGCACCGAGACCAACGGCCCGCGCTATCCGGGACGCACCACCGCAGGCGCGCTGTTCAATTACGATCTGTATACCAGCCACACCTCGGCCAGCGGCACCCGGCTCTCTGCCTGGAATGAATTCCGCCTGTTCAGCGACAGCGGGCAGTTTTCTACCAATGGTGTCTATCAGGAACAGCTTTCCGGTACGCCGGGCAGCCAGGACGAGGGCTTCCTGCGCTACGACACCTGGTGGAGTAATCAGGATGAGAACCACTCGCTCAGCTGGCGGGTGGGCGATCTGATCACCGACTCGCTGGCGTGGACCAGCAGCGTCAGGCTGGGCGGAATCCAGATCGCAAGGGACTTTTCCGTACGCCCGGATTTGGTCACCTATCCGCTGCCGTCGTTTTCCGGCCAGGCGGCGGTGCCATCAACCGTTGACCTGTTTGTGAACGGTTATAAAAACAGCAGCAACAACGTCCAGCCTGGCCCATGGTCACTGACCAATATGCCGTTTGTTAACGGCGCGGGGAACGCGGTGGTAGTGACCACCGATGCGGTGGGCCGGCGCGTGACCACCACCCTGCCGTTTTATGTGTCGAGTAACCTGCTGAAGCCCGGCCTGTCGGACTTTTCATTTTCTGCCGGTGCGCTGCGTGAAAATTACGGCCTGAAGAATTTTGATTACGGAGCCGGTGCGGTCAGCGGCTCATATCGTTATGGCCTGAACGACTGGCTGACGCTGGAGAGCCACGCCGAAGGTGCCGATGCGCTGGCGGTGGGCGGCGCGGGCGGCCAGATGAGGGTTGGCTCGCTGGGCGTGGTCAATGCAGCGCTGACGCAAAGCCAGATGGAAGGCGACACCGGCACGCAGTACAGCTGGGGATACCAGTACAACAACAGCCGCTTCAGCGTCGGCACGCAGCATATCGTGCGCTCGTCAGGCTTCGGCAATCTGGCCCTGTACGGCGATCGTAACGGCAACATCGGCGGCTCGGAATACACCCTCAGCCGCCGCAGCGCTCAGTACAGTGCCAGCCTGTCGTTGAACCAGTATGGCAGCGTCGGCGCCGCCTTTATTGATATCACCAGCGGCACCGGCGACCGTACCCAGCTGTGGAACCTGTCGTGGAGTAAAAACCTGTGGGGCAACAGCAGCCTGTACGTCTCGGCCAGCCGCGACCAGCAGGAAGGGGAATGGTCCGGTGCGATCTCACTGGTGATCCCGTTCAGCGATCTGGGCACGGTCAGCGTAAGTCAGGAGCGCGATCAGCAAGGCGGATCGTCACAACGCATCACCGCCTCACGCGCGATGCCGACCGAAGGCGGATTTGCCTGGGATGCCTCGTATGCCAATCAGAGTAGCGACAGCGATTACCGCCAGGCGAGCCTGAGCTGGCGTAACGCCAATATCGAAACCTCCGCCGGCTTCTATGGCGACAAGGATTACAGCACAGAATGGGCGGATTTAACCGGCTCGGTAGTGTTGATGGATGGCAGCCTGTTTGCCGCCAATCAGGTTAACGACGCCTTCGTGCTGGTGAAAACCGATTACCCGAACATCAATGTCCGCTACGAAAACCAACTGATGGGTAAAACCAATGACAACGGCTATCTGCTGGTGCCGGGCATCAGCTCCTATTATCCGGCGAAGTACGACATCGATACGCTGGATCTGCCGGCGGACATGACCACCTCCAGCGTGGAACAGCGCTTTGCCGTCAAGCGGGACAGTGGCTATCTGCTGCACTTCCCGATTGAACCGCTGCGTGCCGCCAGCGTGATCCTGCACGATCAAAATGGTCAGCCGCTGCCGGTGTCCACGCAGATCCTCCGCGAAGGTCAGGCAACCGAATATGTCGGCTGGGATGGTCTGGTGTGGATGGAAAACCTGAAAACTGACAATGCTTTCCGCGCGGAAACGCCGGATGGTCGCCACTGTGCGTCAACGCTCACTGTGGCGGGCGGCCGCCCTAAATCGCTTGAAACTTACGGGCCGCTAACCTGCTCGCTCACATCCGATCCCTCTTCAGGAACGTCACCATGAAAAAGCTGCTTTCCGGCCTGTTATTCCTGCTGCTGCTGGCCTGCGCGATCCCCGGCTGGGCCGCCTGTACGTTGCCCTCTTCCACCGCCAGTTTCGGCACCGTCAGTTCGTTTGCGGTCAATACCACTGCCAGCAACATAACGGCCAACGTCAACGTTAACTGCGGCTCGGGCAGCGTGCTGTCACTGCTTTCCACCGACTATATAAGGCTGCAGCTCGCCAGCGCCACCTACACCAGCGGCACGCGGGGAACGTTAAAAACCGTCAGCACCGGCACCGACAATATCCCGTTGCAGACCTGCACCGATTCCGCCTGCGCCACCGAGATCGCAGTCGGTGGCGTCACCACCACCTATAGCCAGGCGCAATTGCTGAACCTGCTTGGCCTGGGCGGCGGGCAGAACTTCAGTATTCCGCTCTACCTGCGCACGGTGCCCGGACAAACGGTGGCCGCAGGCACCTATACCGTCACCCTGAATATCCTGGTGAACTACAACATTTGTACCGGGATTGGCGCAGTAGGACTCTGCCTGCTGGGCAGCCAACAGACGGGATCGGGCACGGTGCCGATCACCACCACCCTGCTGGTAACCAATGACTGTACGACGATTACCGCACCCAATATCAGCTTCGGCAGCGCGCCGTTGGTCAGCAGTTTCAATACCATTTCTCAGTCGATTAATGTGATTTGTACCAAAGGCAGCACCTATACGGTGGGGATGAGCAACGGCAGCCATGCGGTGGGCACCCAACGCTATATGACCAGCGGCAGCAACCAGCTGGCCTACGAGATTTATCAAAATGCCACCACCACGCGCTGGGGGCCAACCGGTACCGACCGGGTGTCGAGTACCGCATCCAGTGCTCTCAGCACCGATGGCCTGACCCGCACCTTCAACTACACCGCGAAGGTGCTGACTACCCAGGCCACGCCGGTGGCGGGCAGTTACAGCGACAGTGTGGTGATAGACCTGTCGTTCTGAGTCGATGACCGCCGCCGTCAGCGGCTTCTGGCACCGGCTTTTCTGCCTGAATAATGGCTGGTACTGCATGTGTTAATAATTTGTTACGAAGACTCTGCGCAGCACCCGGCTAACGGTGACCGTCATCACATTAAATCCGCGGCTGGCAGGATAAAACGGAAGAAAACCCAAAAGGATGCTGTATGACTGCCGTGACTTCTCCCCCAAATCCCGCCCGCAAGCCTCAGGGTAATGCCAGAACCATCTTCAATGTGACCAGCGGTAATTTCCTGGAAATGTTCGATTTCATGGTGTTTGGTTATTACGCCACGGCTATCGCCAAAACCTTTTTCCCGGGTGACGATCCCTTTGCCTCGCTGATGCTGACGCTGATGACCTTCGGTGCAGGTTTCTTGATGCGGCCATTGGGTGCCATCGTGCTGGGGTCGTATATTGACCATCATGGCCGCCGCAAAGGGCTGCTAATGACGCTGGGCCTGATGGCCATCGGTACGCTGACCATTGCCGTGGTGCCGGGTTACAACACGCTGGGTGCCGCCGCGCCGATCCTGATCCTGTTAGGACGCCTGTTGCAGGGCTTCTCTGCCGGGGTTGAGCTGGGCGGCGTTTCGGTTTATCTGGCCGAGATCGCGCCGAAGAACCGTAAGGGCTTCTTCGTGAGCTGGCAGTCGGGTAGCCAGCAGATCGCGGTGATTTTTGCGGCGCTGTTAGGCCTGGGCCTGAACCATCTGCTGGAAAAAGATCAGGTCACCGAATGGGGCTGGCGTATCCCGTTTGTGATCGGCTGTATGATTGTTCCGTTCCTGTTCTGGATCCGAAGCAAGCTGGAAGAAACCGAAGCGTTCAGCCAGCGCAAAACGCACCCGTCGATGAAGCAAATCGTTCGCTCGGTCGCCAGCAACTGGGCGCTGGTGCTGGCGGGCATGTTGATGGTGGTCACCACCACGGTGATGTTCTATATGATCACCGCGTTTACCCCCACCTTTGGCAAAACCGTGCTGATGATGAGCGACAAACAGAGCTTCTTCGTCACCCTGTGCGTGGGCGTATCTAACCTGATTTGGCTGCCGATCATGGGTGCCGTGTCCGACCGTTATGGCCGCCGGCCGCTGCTGATTTTCTTTACGCTGCTGATGATTGCCACCGCGTGGCCGGTGCTGCACTGGCTGGTCGGTTCCCCGAGCCTTTCGCACCTGCTGGAAGCGGAACTGTGGCTCTCGTTCCTTTACGCCAGCTATAACGGTGCGATGGTGGTCTATCTGGCAGAAGTGATGCCGGCGGAAGTGCGGGCGACCGGCTTCTCACTGGCTTACAGCCTGGCAACCGCCCTGTTCGGCGGCTTCACCCCGGCCATCTCCAGCTACCTGATCCACGCCACCGGCGATAAGGCGATGCCTGGCGTCTGGCTGACCTTTGCCGCCGTGTGCGGATTGATTGGGACAATGATTATCAAACGCCTGATCCGTCAGTACCAGACCCGACACAGCGGCGCCCCGGTGGTGCAGCTGTAATAAAAAAGGGCCGACATCTGCATGTCGGCCCTTTTTTTAACGCCCGTCGGTTACTTCCCGGCGGTTTCCATTCCCATCAGACCAATCTTCAGATATCCCGCCTGACGCAGTTTATCCATCACGCCCATCAGCGTTTCATAATCCACAGACTTATCTGCCTGGAAGAAAATGGTGGTCTCTTTGTTGCCTTCGGTCTGGCTGTTTAGCGCATTCAACAGCGTGTCCGGCGTCACCGCATTGTTGCCAATGAACAGCTGCTTGTCGGCTTTGATTGACAGGTAAACCGGCTTCTCAGGACGCGGCTGCGGCGCACTGGTGGAAGCAGGAAGGTTAACGCGGACGTCAACCGTTGCCAGCGGCGCGGCGACCATAAAGATAATCAGTAGCACCAGCATCACGTCGATAAACGGCGTGACGTTGATTTCATGCATTTCGCCGTTGCTTTCGAGATCTTCATTCAATCGCATTGCCATGGTGCTTATCCTACCCGCAGTTTCTGAGCGGGCGCACGCTGTGCGCTGCCGCTGGCGGCCAGGTCCAGATCGCGGCTTTGCAGCAGCATCACCTGGGCGGCAACATCGCCCATTGACGCTTTGTAGTTGCCGATCAGGCGGGCAAAGACGTTGTAGATCACCACGGCGGGGATGGCCGCAACCAGGCCGATAGCGGTGGCCAGCAGGGCTTCCGCAATCCCTGGTGCCACCACCGCCAGGTTAGTGGTCTGGGTCTGGGCAATGCCGATAAAGCTGTTCATGATGCCCCACACCGTACCAAACAGACCGACGAACGGTGCGATGGCGCCGATGGTGGCGAGGAAACCGTTGCCGCGGCCCGCGTGACGGCTAAAGAACGCCACGCGGCGCTCCAGGCGGAAAGAAGTACGCTCTTTGATGCCGTTGTCGTCGTCGGAGCCTGCGGAAAGTTCCAGCTCGTTTTCCGCTTCTTTCAGAAACTGCGTGGTCAGGCTGCCCGTTTTAAAGCTGGCGCTGATCTGCGCGGCTTCCTGCAGAGAGCGTGCACCTGCCAGCGCGTTCTGCTCGTTTTTCAGGCGGCGTTTAGCGGCGCTGAGTTCAAAACTTTTACTGAAGAAGATCGCCCAGGTCACGACAGATGCCAGCAGTAAGCCGATCATCACCACTTTTACTACGATGTCTGCATGCTGGTACATGCCCCAGACGGAAAGATCCGTCTGCATCAAATCATTCGTCACGCTGTGTCTCCAACGTCATTCAACGGGTAAAAAAAACCAGTGCGGATCATACCAAATCAGTGCTGAATTGATAGTGGTTATCATTACTATTTACTTTTGGGGTAACATTTTTTACACACTTTCCTGATTTAACGCATATCCAGCCGACTTTTGCTGAATCTTTCTCACAGTGCCCTACGCTTAATTTCGCCCAGCCGCCTGCCGTGTTAACGTTAAGGCAGACCAGACATCCGCAAACAGAGCATTCCGATGACCAGTAAAAAAATTGAAACGGCGCTGATTGCCGCCGGACGCAGTAAACGTTTTACCCAGGGCTCAGTGAATAGCGTGATCCAGCGGGCCTCCTCGCTGGTGTTTGATAGCGTGGCGGAGAAAAAACGCTGTACCGCCGGCCGCGCCGATGGCGAGTTATTTTACGGCCGTCGCGGCACGCTGACCCACTTTTCCCTGCAGGACGCGATGACCGAACTGGAAGGTGGCGCGGGCTGTGCGCTCTATCCTTGCGGCGCGGCCGCGGTTGCTAACGCCATTCTGGCCTTTGTTTCTGCTGGCGATAACGTGCTGATGGCGGGCTCGGTGTATGAGCCGACGCAGGACTTCTGCACCAAAATCCTCAGCAAAATGAATGTCTCCACCAGCTGGTTCGATCACTGCATCGGTGCGGAAATTGCCGAACGGGTGCAGCCAAATACCAAAGTGGTGTTCCTCGAATCTCCGGCTTCGATCACCATGGAAGTGCAGGATGTCCCGGCGATTGTCGCCGCCGTGCGCAGCAAAGCGCCGGATGCGGTGATCATGATCGACAATACCTGGGCCGCCGGCATTCTGTTCCGCGCGCTGGATTTTGGTGTGGATATTTCTATTCAGGCCGGCACCAAGTATCTGATTGGTCACTCCGACGCGATGATCGGTACCGCCGTTGCCAATGAACGTTGCTGGGCACAGCTGCGTGAAAACTCCTATCTGATGGGTCAGATGGTCGATGCCGATACCGCCTATATGGCCAGCCGGGGATTAAGAACGCTGGCCGTGCGCCTACGTCAGCATGAAGAAAGCGCAATAAAGGTCGCCAACTGGCTGGCGGATCGGGCCGAAGTTTCCGTGGTCAATCACCCTGCTCTGCCACAATGTAAGGGACATGAATTCTGGCAACGCGACTTTACCGGCAGCAGCGGCCTGTTCTCCTTTGTGCTGAAAGCGCGTTTGACCGACCCGCAGCTGGCTGAGTATCTCGATCGCTTCGAACACTTCAGCATGGCCTATTCCTGGGGCGGCTACGAGTCGCTGATCCTCGCTAATCAACCGGAGGAGCTGGCGGAAATCCGGCCGGCCGGCGGCGTGGATTTTACTGGCACGCTGGTGCGCCTGCATATTGGCCTGGAGAACGTTGACGACCTGATTGAAGACCTGGCTGCCGGATTTGCTCGTCTTTCCGCCTGTCCTGCCTGATAAAGCTAAACGGACGATTAACGGTGCGACATCCGCGCCCTTGATCAAAGTGTGGTGAGGGGATTAGCGCTACAATGGCAGCTTAACGCAGTAAACAGGAATTAAGATGGGTGTATTGCATGAGATTGTTCAGGCGCTGTGGCATCAGGATTTTGCTGCGCTGGCCAATCCGGACGTCATTTGGGTAGTTTATTGCATTATGTTCGCTACCCTGTTTCTTGAAAATGGCCTGTTGCCCGCCTCGTTTTTGCCGGGCGACAGCCTGCTGTTACTGGCAGGCGCGATGATTGCCAAAGGGGTGATGGACTTTGTGCCTACGGTGGCGATCCTGACGCTGGCCGCCAGCCTCGGCTGCTGGCTTAGCTATTTACAGGGGCGCTGGCTGGGCAATACGCGGCTGGTGAAAAGCTGGCTGATGCATCTGCCGGTGCAGTATCACCAGCGGGCGTGGAATCTGTTTCATCGCCACGGTTTGACGGCTTTGATCGTTGGCCGTTTTCTGGGCTTTGTGCGCACCATTCTGCCGACCATGGCAGGGATTTCCGGCCTGAAAAACGGCCGCTTCCAGCTGTTTAACTGGCTGAGCGGTTTTCTCTGGGTAGGCATTCTGGTGTCGCTGGGCTTTGCCATCACCCAGGTGCCGTTTATCAAACGGCACGAAGATCAGGTGATGACCATTCTGATGGTGCTGCCGCTGGTGCTGCTCTGCGCCGGATTAATCGGCAGCGTGGTACTGCTGATCCGCCGTAAAAAATCGGCGTAAAAAAAGGCCGGTGCTCCGGCCTTTCTCTTATCCCGCCTGACGCATCCGCGTCGCTTCTTCGCCCGGCGTAACGCCAAAATAGCGCTTAAACTCGCGCGAAAACTGCGAAGCACTTTCATACCCCACCCGCATTGCCGCCGCGCTGGCCTTCAGCCCTTCGTGCAGCATCAGCATCCGCGCCTGGTGCAGCCGGTAGCTTTTCAGATACTGCAACGGCGAGGTGCTGGTCACCGCTTTGAAGTTATGGTGAAACGCCGAGACGCTCATATTTACTTCCGCGGCCAGCAGGTCAACGCTGAGGTTATCAGTGTAATGGTGTTCGATGCGGCGCAGCGCGCGGGCAATCTGGCTGAACTGGGTGTGGCGACTGACCAGCGCCATCAGCGCCCCGCCACACGGGCCAAGCAGCACATGATAAAGAATTTCCCTGACAATCTGCGGGCCCAGCACGCGAGCATCGCGCGGATTCGCCAGCACATCCAGCAGCCGCTCGGCGGCACAGAGCATCTCTTCCGTCAGCGCGGAGGAGTGAATGCCCCGGGTTTGCGGTTCGGGATGGAAGCTGTCGTCATCGCCAATATCGATCAGCAAATCCTGCAGCTTGACCGGATCGACGTTCAGCAGGATCCCGGCCAGCGGCGCTTCCGGCGTGGCGAAGGTTTCACACTCTACCGACAGCGGCACGGTCAGCATCAGGTATTCCGTGGCATCGTAATGAAAAACATTATTGCCGAGGTAGCCGGTTTTCTGCCCCTGGAACAGGATCACGATCCCCGAGGAATAAAGCACCGGCGTCCGTCCGCTGGGCTTGTCGGCATAAATCAGGCGAACATCCGGCAACGAAGCCAGCGGCGAAGCGCCCGATGTCACCAGATGCACCACCTTGCTGGCAAGCTGAGTACAAAGCGTGTTGCGATCCATAAACGAGTTTTACTCTCAGAGAATTCCAAATAGCATCATGCCCAACGGCGCGGCTATTCTCAACTAGACTTAGAGTCACTCGCCGGCACAGAGGTGCCGGTTCATTCGCTGCAAAGGAGAAAACATGGCAGAGCAACCTGTAATTAAACTCCATGACGGCAACATGATGCCGCAGATTGGCCTTGGTGTCTGGCAGGCCAGCATTGACGACACCCGCACCGCGGCAGTTAAGGCGTTGCAGGTCGGCTATCGTTCACTGGATACCGCCGCCATCTATAAAAACGAGGAAGGGATTGGGCAGGCGCTGCAAGAAACCGATATCCCGCGCGAGGATATCTTTATCACCACCAAACTGTGGAATGACGATCAGCTGAACGCGCCGCAGGCGATGGAAACCAGCCTGAAAAAATTGCAGCTGGAGAGTGTCGATCTTTATCTGATGCACTGGCCGTGCCCGGCAAAAGACAACTACGTTGATGCCTGGAAAGCGATGATTGAGTTACAGAAACAAGGGCTGACCAAAAGTATCGGCGTCTGTAATTTCCAGGAAGCCCACCTGAAACGGCTGCTGGAAGAGACTGGCGTCAGCCCGGTGGTCAATCAGATTGAGCTGCATCCGATGCTGCAGCAGCGCACGCTGCACGCGTGGAATGCGATGCACCATATTCAGACCGAGTCCTGGAGTCCGTTAGCGCAGGGCGGTAAAGGCGTATTTGATCAGGAAATCATTAAAAACCTGGCGAAGAAATACGGCAAAACCCCGGCGCAGATCGTGATTCGCTGGCATCTGGATAGCGGCCTGGTGGTGATCCCGAAATCGGTCACGCCGTCGCGCATCGAAGAGAACTTTAAGGTGTTTGACTTCCGTCTGGAGAAACCTGAAATCAGCGAGATTGCCAAGCTGGATAAGGGTAACCGACTGGGACCAAATCCGGATGAGCTGAACTAACTGTGCAAACGGGGCGAATTAATCGCCCCGTTTTTTTTGCCTGCCTGCCCGACTCTCGCCACCTAAATCGTTGGCTGTACCAGCATCTGACCCGCCGAGCCGCGGTCGGCCATTTCCAGCGTCTGGCTGTAATAGACGAACGGGAAGTGTTCGGCTGAGGATTGCAGCAAAGAGACAAATAACTCCACCGTGCCGTCGACCCAGACCGTATCTTTCCAGCCGCGGTCTTCTGCCCATGGCTGCGCGCCGTTGACGTTTTTAATCAGGAACTTCACGCCCTGAATATGGAATGACTGCGGCAGATCGGCATGGATAATCCAGCGCTCAAAGGTGCCCTGCTGCGCCTGCACGTCAATTCGCTCCATATCCCATAGCGCGCCATTGATGCCCGGCAATGCATCACCGAGGCTGAATTCACGCGTGCGGCTGACCGAACCTTCAATCATCTCATCGGCCAGCAGGCGCATTGGCAGGTTATCGGTGACCAGCGGTAACAGCCCGGTCGGACGCAGCGTCAGCACCAGCGTCGAGGTCAGAATGCTGGAGGGTTCGAACAGGCCGCGCAAGCGGTCAACGATACCGGCTGCGGTGCCCGCAGTGATCGACACTTCGTCGCCCTGGCTCATGTCCACCAGCACTTCACGGCGTTCGCCCGGTGCCAGCGATAGCTGCTTGACTGCCACCGGCGCAGGCAGGAATCCCTGATCGCTGGAAATCACGTTGAACGGGCGGTTGTCGCTCATTAACAGCTGATAACAGCGGGAGTTGGAGGCGTTAAGCAGGCGCAAACGCACCCAGCCGCGCGAGACGTCGACATACGGATTCTGCACGCCGTTAACCAGCAGCGTGTCGCCGACGAAGCCACCGCTGGACGGCGGGTCATACTGGAGTGAACCAAAGTTATCCAGCCGCTTATCCTGGATAATCAGCGGGAAATCATCGACGCCGTAATGATTGGGGATCGGCAGCGCTTTGCTGACCTCATCTTCAATCAGCCACAGACCGGCCAGCCCATTGTAAACGTGAGGTGCCATGCGGTTTGGCGTGTTGGCGTGATACCAGCAGGCGGTGGCCGGCTGGCGGATCGGCAATACCGGCGCCCAGTCCACGCCCGGTGACATCAGTCGTGGTGCGCCGCCCGCCAGTGCGCCAGGCACCTGCAGACCGCTAATGGTCATCGAGACGGGTTCATTCAGTCGGTTGCTGTAGATCAGCTTGACATCATCGCCGCTCCAGACCCGCACCGTCGGCCCGAGATAGAGGCCGTTGACGCCCCACACCTGGGCCTTATTGCCATCGCCAGTGAAGGACCAGTGACTGCGTTGGAGGGTCAGGAAAATGGGCTGCCCACGGCGCGATTCCACCAGCGGCGGGACCGGCAATGCGGTGCCCGGCCCGGCGGCGAACGCATTAACAGGCAACGAGCCCGCGCACAGCGCGATACCCGAAGCCTGAATAAACTGACGTCGACTGAAAGACATAAAAACTCCGTAAACCAAAACGCAGTCCTTATGCCGGACTGCTATCCATCTTTTATGATTCTGGTCTTTGCTGTGTGAGGGTAAGCCAGCCCGCAGGCTGGCTGAAATTATCTTTTATCGGCGGCTTCGCGCGCGGCCACTTCTGCGTTCAACTCGTCAAGTTTCGCCATCATCAGTTCACGGCAGTGCGTCGCCAGCTTGCGTACCGACTGGTCGGCAAAGGCAGCCGTGTCTACCGGTGGTAGCATTTCGATAATCACATGGCCGTTGTTCAGGCGGTTAAGCTTAATTTTATCGTGGGTGTTCGACACCACAATCGGGATGATCGGCACACCGGCGGCCATTGCCGCGTGGAACGCGCCGGTTTTAAACGGCAGCAGGCCACGACCACGGCTGCGGGTACCTTCCGGGAACATCCAGAACGAAATTTTTTTCTTCTTGAACTGATCGACCAGTTCGCCAATGGTGCCGTGCGCCTTGGAGCGGTTATCACGGTCAATCAGCAGGTTACCGGTCAGCCAGTACAGCAGGCCAAAAAAGGGCACCCACAACAGCGTTTTCTTGCCGACGGTCACCGTCGTCGGCTGCACAATCTTCGCCGCGGTGATCATATCGTAGTTATTTTGATGGTTGGCAATATAGATGGCGTTAGGGTAATTTTCGGCGCCTTCTGGACGGCGGAGTTCGACTTTCAGGCCAAATACCGTCGAAAGTTTGCCAAAAAGATGGCCAAACGTGGCGACGTGACGCGGGTTTCTCGGGCTGAATAAGCACCAGATGCAGCCAAAGACACACACCAGGATTGAGTAAACCACCACGACAATAAAACGTAAAATTGAGAGCATCACATCCTCGTTATTGCTTTCAGACTCCCCTGAGTCGGCAGACGGTAACCTGACCTGTTACCGGGGCGAACGCCCTGCCTTCGGGGTACGGATAAAGTATATCCTGAAATCTTGAAATTGACTGCATTTCACTGGGTTAGCCAGGCTTTCGCCTGGCCAGCACCCAGTATACAGGGACCGTTACTCTTCGCTGTCAGCAACCGGTGCTCTGACCGGACCGTCAACTTCCACCCGATCGATACGCTGCAATCCACGTGGCAACAGCGTACCGCGACGCCCGCGCTCTGCGCGGAACTTCTGCAGATCGTCAGGCTTCAGCGTCAGCTTGCGTTTACCGACGTGCAGCGTCACCGAGGTTTGTGGTGTCAGCAGCAGCAGCCAGGCCAGATTATCTTCACCGGACGCCGCCTGCGCGGAAGGAATGGAGATAATTTTGTTGCCCTTGCCTTTCGACAGCTGCGGCAGATCGCCCACCGGGAACAGCAGCATCCGGCCCGCAGAGGTGATCGCTAACAGCAGATCGTCATCATGATGGATCGCCAGTGGCGTCATCACTTTGGCATTCTGCGGCAGCGTGAGCAGCGCTTTACCGGCACGGTTACGGGAAACCAGATCGCTGAAGGTACAGACGAAGCCGTAGCCCGCGCTCGAGGCCATCAGCAGTTTCTGATCGTCGGCCTCCATCAGCACCTGCTCCATCACCGCGCCCGGCGGTGGCGTCAGCTTGCCGGTTAACGGCTCGCCCTGGCCACGCGCCGACGGCAGCGTAATCGGATCCAACGCATAGCTGCGCCCGGAGGAGTCGACAAACACCACCGGCTGATTGCTCTTGCCACGGGCGGCGGCGCGATAGCTGTCACCGGCTTTGTAGCTGAGGCCACCCGGATCGATATCATGCCCTTTGGCGCTGCGCACCCAGCCAGACTGCGACAGCACAATGGTCACCGGCTCTGACGGCACCAGTTCGCTTTCGCTGATCGCTTTGGCTTCTTCACGCTCACGCAGCGGTGAACGGCGATCGTCGCCATACAGGTCGCTGTCTGCCTGCAACTCTTTCTTCAGCAGGGTATTCATTTTGCGCTCGGACGCCAGAATGCCCTGCAGCTGATCGCGCTCTTTCGCCAGCTCATCCTGCTCGCCGCGAATTTTCATCTCTTCCAGCTTGGCGAGATGACGTAATTTCAGTTCGAGGATCGCTTCAGCCTGAGTTTCGCTGATCTCAAAGCGCGACATCAAGACCGGCTTCGGTTCGTCCTCGGTACGAATAATGTGGATCACTTCGTCGATGTTGAGGAACGCCACCAGCAAACCTTCGAGGATATGCAGACGACGCAGCACTTTATCCAGACGGTGCTGCAAGCGGCGGCGCACGGTATCGCGACGGTAGATCAGCCACTCGCTGAGGATCTCCAGCAGATTTTTCACCGCCGGACGGTTGTTCAGGCCGATCATGTTCAGGTTGATGCGGTAGCTTTTTTCCAGATCGGTGGTGGCAAACAGGTGGTTCATCACCTGGTCCATATCCACCCGATTGGAGCGCGGCACAATCACCAGCCGCGTCGGGTTCTCATGGTTGGATTCATCACGCAGATCCTCGACCATCGGCAGCTTTTTATTGCGCATCTGGGCAGCAATCTGCTCCAGCACGCGCGCACCGGAGACCTGATGCGGCAGCGCGGTGATCACCACGTCGCCATCTTCCCGTTTCCATACCGCGCGCATACGCACCGAGCCACGACCGCTCTGGTAAATTTTACGAATTTCGTTACGTGGCGTAATGATTTCGGCTTCAGTCGGATAGTCCGGCCCCTGCACGATATCCAGCAGCTCGTCGAGAGTGGTTTTTGGCGCGTCGATCAGTGCGATCGCCGCCTTCGCCACTTCGCGCAGGTTATGCGGAGGAATATCCGTTGCCATGCCCACCGCAATCCCGGTGGTGCCGTTCAGCAGGATATTCGGCAGCCGCGCAGGCAGCATTTTCGGCTCCTGCAGAGTGCCGTCGAAGTTCGGGACATAGTCGACGGTGCCCTGTCCCAGCTCGCCCAGCAGCACTTCGGCATATTTCGACAGGCGGGATTCGGTGTAACGCATCGCGGCGAAGGACTTCGGATCGTCCGGCGCACCCCAGTTCCCCTGGCCATCCACCAGCGGATAGCGGTAAGAGAACGGCTGCGCCATCAGCACCATCGCTTCATAACAGGCGCTGTCACCGTGCGGATGGTATTTACCCAGCACGTCACCCACGGTACGGGCCGACTTTTTGAACTTGGCGCTGTTGTTCAGCCCCAGCTCTGACATCGCATAGACAATGCGGCGCTGTACGGGCTTCAGCCCGTCGCCAATATAGGGCAGCGCACGGTCCATGATGACGTACATGGAATAGTTGAGGTAGGCCTCTTCCGTAAACTTATGCAGGGCACGACGCTCTGCACCATCCTGCGTCAGGTCACTCATTACTCTTGATTCCTCACATCGCGGCGCTGTTGGCGCGCCACATCGGGGTCGTTTGGCGTGGATAGTACCTTATCCAGGCGGGGTCTGTCACAGGGTACCGTGGGGGCAAAGCGGATTCAGGCGGGGAAAGATCGCCCCGCCATCAGGTTTATTTTTTAACGGCCAGCCACTGGCTGACAACCTGCTGATATTCGCCGGTGGCATTGCTTAAATGCAGCCACTGGTCGACATACAGTTTCCAGCTCAGATCGTCACGCGGCAGCATGTAGGCTTTCTCGCCGTACTGCATCGGCTGCTCGGGATTGATGGCGCAGAGCTTGGGATAGTGCTTCTGCTGGAACATCGCTTCCGAGGCATCGGTGATCATCACGTCGGCTTTTTTATCCACTAACTGCTGGAATATGGTCACGTTGTCGTGGAACAGCGTCAGGTTAGCCTGCGGCAGGTAAGCGTGCACAAACGCCTCGTTGGTGCCACCCGCCGGTTCGATCAGCCGCACCGACGGCTTATTCAGCTGTTCAATGGTGCGGTACTTCTTCTTATCAACACAGCGCACCAGCGGGATCTTGCCATCGGTGCCCAGCGGGATGGCAAACCAGGCGGTTTGCTGGCGCTTCAGGGTGACCGACACGCCGCCCAGGGCGATATCGCACTGCTTGGCGATGAAGTCCGGCGTTAAGGTTTTCCAGGTTGTGGGCACCCACTTCACTTCCGCGCCGAGATTTTTGGCCAGTGACTGCGCCATCGCGATATCAATACCTTCATATTGCCCGTCAGCGCGCAGGAAGGTGTACGGCTTGTAATCGCCGGTGGTGCAAACCGTCAGGACTTTGCTTTGCAGCACGCGGTCCAGATGTGACTGAGCACTGGCGCCGCCTGCAACCAGCAGTAATGCGGCAACCCCGCTTTTAATGCGTATTTTTTTTATCATTGTTGTCTGTCTCATGGTAACTGTGCCGAAATCCTACCTTGTGAAGCGCCATTATTGCTCAAAAAGCAAAAGTGTTGTGATCAAACACACATTTTTCTCTGCGGTTCTCGCGCGTACACTGGCCGTAATGTCATGAACTGGAGAACAAAGAGCATGAGCAAGATTTTAATTATTGATGCAGGAAAAGCCTTCGCCCATTCAAAAGGCGAACTGAACCACACCATGACCGAAGTGGCCGCCACCTTTTTACGCGATGCCGGCCATCAGGTCGACGTCACCGTGGTTGACGACGGGTATGTGGTTGCCGATGAAGTGCAAAAATATCTTGATGCGGATACCGTCATTTACCAGATGCCAGGTTGGTGGATGGGCGAGCCGTGGATCCTGAAAAAATACATTGATGAAGTGTTCACCGAAGGTCACGGTTCACTGTACGCCAGCGATGGTCGTACCCGCTCCGACGCGGCGAAAAAATACGGCTCCGGCGGGCTGATTCAGGGCACCAAATACATGCTGTCCCTGACCTGGAATGCGCCGCTGCAGGCGTTTACCGATCCCGAGCAGTTCTTCGAAGGCGTCGGCGTCGATGGCCTGTACCTGCACTTCCATAAGGCGAATCAGTTCCTCGGCATGGAAGGTTTACCGACCTTTATTTGTAACGATGTGATTAAACAACCGGACATTGCCGCAGATATTGCGCGCTATCGGACTCATCTGAGCGAAATCTTTGCTTAACTAGTCAGACGACAATCCCAAAAAGGAACGACTATGCTCACCGTGATCGCTGAAATTTGCGTAAAGCCAGGCCGCCGCACGGCCGTTTTACAGGCTATTGAGAACGTAACGCCAACGGTGTTGGAGGAAGCGGGCTGCGGAAGCTATCAGGCGCTGACTGACTTTAAAGCGCAGGTTCCCTGGAAGCAGCATTCGCCCGATTCCATCTTTATGGTCGAGCACTGGGATTCACTGCGCCATCTGGAACAGCATCAGCAGGCTGCCCATATGGAACAGCACCGCACCAATATCAAAGCCGATGTGGTGGATGTGAAGATTTTCGTGCTGGAAGCGGCCAAGTAAGCCGCATTAATAATTCGCCCGGATGAGTAACACTCCCCGGGCGATTTTTTTAACCCTGTCGGTATTCGCTGTATTTTCGCTGCACTTGCCCTTTTTTAAAGCAAAGGCTTGCTGGCGATCTGCTCGCTAAGAAAATCCAGGAAGCAGCTGATGCGCACCGATAAGGTGGTGTTGCGGTAGTAGACCGCGTGGATCGGGTGATGCATCTCGCGCGTAAGGTCATCCAGTACGGTAACCAGCCTGCCGCTGGCGCGATCCTCACGGCTGAGAAAATCGGAGATGCGCACGATCCCCTGCCCGTAAACCGCCAGCTGCCTGAGCGTTTCGCCACTGGATGCCGACATCGTCGGTTTGATTTGCAGCGGCTCCCCTTCACTCTTCCACACCGGCCAGACGTTGTGACGATCCAACTGGCTGAAGCCCAGTAAACGGTGATTGTCCAGATCCTCCACGCGGGTCGGCACGCCATATTTCGCCAGATAGTCCGGGCTGGCCACCAGGCGTAATCGGCTGCTGCCTAATGCCCTGGCATGAATACTGGAATCCCTGAGCTCGCCAATCCGGATGGCGATATCGGTCTGCTGCTCCAGTAGATCGATCACCAGATCGTCGGTATTCAGTTCAAGCTGAATCAACGGATAGCGCGCGGTGAATTCGTCCAGTAACGGCACGATCACATGCAGCATAAACGGCGTGGCGGCATTCACCCGCAAGCGGCCTGAAGGGACTTCACGACGCTGAGCAATATGCTCCTCGGCGGTTTCGACCGATCGCAGGATCTCCCGTGCGTGCTCCAGAAATATCTGGCCCTCTTCGGTCAGGGCGATACGTCGGGTGGTGCGGTGCAATAAGGTGGTCTGAAGCTTCTTTTCCAGCCTGCTCAATGCACGGCTGATGCCGGAAGTGGTCTGGCTCAGCTGCTCGGCGGCAGCGGTGATCGAACCGGTATCGACAACCACGACCCAGGCGCGCAGTTCTTCAAGCGTGATTTTCAAGGATGGCCTTAGCGAAAGTGAGGACCGGCTGAGTATATCCCAGAAACTGTGAAGTCATTTTCCCTATTTGTTGCGTGAAGTTTTTGCGACTAAAAACGACTTTGATGGTTTTTGTTTACTTCAGGAGAGATGATATCCTGCTTCAGTCACTCTGGAACCCGTGGCTTAGCTTTAAAATCTTTGGCGGTTTTTTGAGGCGATTTCTTTCACTGATAACCGGAAGTGTCTTTTACGATCTTATAGTGCATGGCCGGGAGATCGAACGTGCTATCGCGCGTCATGACGCTCATATGTTGAACCATTCCACGCCAGAACTGGAGCGCTATTTCTCACGTCCTGTCAGCGAACTTCCCCGACAAAATGCCTTCCCGATAGCCACGTTATTCCCGCTATTTCTGGTGGCTTTTGCCTTCAACCTGTTGCCCTTCCTGCACACTCTGCCCAAATTATCACCGCAGCTTCATGCGCTGAGCTTCTTTGCGCCGTCACTGGTAATGCTCGTCGCGTTAATAACCGCAAGCGTACTTGTGGCTCGTGGTTTCACCGCAGGGCTGACAGGATTCTTATCGCTGTTGCTCATTTTGCTTGCGCTGACGGTATCACAACTACTCAGTCAGCTGCTGGCCGGAGCTGGCTCCGTGTGGCCTCTGGCGATTGCCGCACTTGCGCTACTGTGTTGCAGACGGATTTTCAATAGCCGGGGGGTTGTGCTGTTTGCGGTTTATTGTCGCACCCAGCGTCTCGCTAATCTGGCGCGCAAAGTGCGCACCAGGGGCGATTAACATTTTTAGGGGCTGAATGGGGTCGGGATGACTTTTTCGACCCTACTTGCTCAACTGCGCCTGCGCGTCTTTTAACTCTTCGTTAGCGCTGTCCAGTTTCTTCTGCTGTTTGGCAATTTTTTTGCTGCTGCCGCTGGCCTGCGCTTCACGCAGATCGGCTTCGCGCTCGGCGACTTTGGCCTGCTTCTCGCTGACCTTCTGTTGGCGATCGGCCAGCAGACCGTCGTTAGTGCAGTGCTGATCGATCTCTTTCAGCGCTTTTTCCAGGCCCGCTTTCTGTGAACGGTTGCCATGGGCGTCAGCATACTTAATTTGTTCGACAACCTCTGCGCGTTTCGCGGCGCAGCCGGTTGCCGGTTCCGCGGCCTGGGCTGAACCCAACACCATTAGCAGCGAAGTCAGTAGAATGATTTTTTTCATGGTTTAGCCTTCCTCATCAGCCTTTGAACACATTATCGATAGCGGTCTGAGCGCACTGCTCATCCAGATTTCCGCCCGGTGCACCACCCACGCCTACCGCGCCGATCACCTGGTCGCCATCATGCAGCGGCAAACCGCCAGCCAGCAACAGGAAACCCGGGATGTCACGCATATTGGCGGCGACGGCGTTGGACTGCGCGGCTTCCATCACTTTGCCAGAGGCGTTTTTCGCGCTCAGCGCGGTGAAGGCCTTCATGCGGCTGGCTTCAACGGTGTGCGGGCCGGCGTTATCCATGCGCTGCAGGGATTTCACGTTGCCGCCACGATCCAGTACGGTCACGCTGACGTTATATTTTTTCGCCGAACAGGACTGAATGACGGCAGACGCCAATTCATTGGCCTGCTGCAGAGAAATGTTTTTTTCAGTCAGCGACGCGGCATGTACCGGCAGTGCGCTAAAGCAGGCCAGTACGGCCAGAGCAGAAAGGGTCTTTTTCATCTCAGTATTCCTGTTTTCGGTAAGTGGACCCTATTCTGCAGGAAACGTCAGAGGCGAACTATTCGGTGGATTACCCATCGTGCCTGGTAGATTTACCAGGTTCAGACAGGGTTTGCAGCCGGGCATACTGCCAGACCAGCGTGGCCAGGTTGTTGATCTCAAGGCGGGCAAAAATCGAGGCGCGATGCGCTTCGGCGGTACGCGGGGAAAGCGCCAGCGTCTTAGCGATCTCTTTGGCGCTCTGCCCTTCGACCAGCAGTGCCAGCACCTCGCGCTCGCGGTTAGTCAGCTGAGCAAACCGGGTCTCCAACTGCTGCCGTTCCTGCCATTGCCCGGCGCGCAGTTCGCTCTCTTTGAAGGCCTCGCTGATGCACTCAATCAGCGCATCGCTGTCGATGGGCTTGGTGAAAAACTCCCAGGCACCGTGCTGGAACGCCCGGCGGCACAGGTCGATAGTGCCGTGGCCGGTCATCAGGATCACCGGCATCAGCGGATAGTGACGGGACGTCTCTTCCAGCCAGCTCAGCCCGCTTTTTCCCGGCATGCGGATATCCAGCAACAGGCAACCGGTCAGCGAGGGCGTGACCGAAGCGTGGCTTTCAAAGGCGGTAATGCTGTCGAAGGTGTTGACCTGCCAGCCCAGCGTCTGCAACAGAAAGCTCAGGGATTCCCTGATTGACGCATCATCGTCGATCAGCCAGATAGATGACTCGTTCATTGCTTCTCCCAAAGCTGAAAACGCAGCTGGATGCAGGCTCCGCCAGCCTTATGATTCGACAGGCGAAGAGTGCCGTTCATTCGCAATACCAGCGTTTCTGCCAGCGTCATACCGAGGCCGATACCTTCGGCTCGGGTGGTGTAAAACGGCATCAGCGCCTGCTTCAGGCCCTCTTCCGAAAATCCTTTACCGCCGTCGGTCAGGGTTATCAACACGCTGCGATCGTCCACCCTGCACTGCACCCGAACCCAGCCTTTACGCTGCGCGCTTTGGGCCTGCACCGCGTTGCTTAACAGATTATGCAGCACCTGTTCCAGCCACAGGCGGTCGGCGCGCACCAATGGTGCTGGCGTAACAAAATCGCGCTGTACGGCTATTTCGCCTTCGCGGATCTCGCGCGCCAGCAGATCCTCCACATGTCCCCATAGACGTTTCACGTCCACCGCTTCCATCTTCACCTCACGTTGTTCAAGGTGATCGCGAAAGCGTTGCAGCAGTAAGGCAATGCGCTGAGTCTGGCTTAAGGCGCCCTCAAGCGCTTTCGGCAGCAGGCTGAGATCGCCCTTCGCCACCAGCCTTTGCGCGCCCTGTAACCAGGTCTGGATGGCGGTCAGCGGCTGATTGATCTCATGCACCATGCCCGCAGTAATTTCGCCTAACGCGTTGAGCTGTGAATGCTGATAAAACTGCGCGCGGCGATCGGCCTGGCGCTGGCGCTGCAGCTGGTGCAGTAGCAGAACCAGCCCACTGAGCAGCAGCGCCAGCAGTAACGAAGGCCATATTTTGACTACCGCCCAGTTTGCCGACGCGTCAGCGGTCAGCTTAAACGGCTGGATCTCTTGAGAAAATGTTGTTGACCAGTGCCAGATGCCGCCAGATTGCCCGCTGCCTGCGGTAAGCAGCACGTTTTCCTGCCAGCTTAAGGTCAGATGGCTGAACTCGGCCTGCTGCAATGCCGCGGAGACAACCGGGCGAAAGTCCACCAGCTCGCGGACGTTCTGCCAGGGATTGTTCAGCCAGTAGCGGCCGTTATCCGCGAGGGTGATCCGCTCTTGCTGGGAACTTCCCCCAGGCAAGGGTTCAATGGCGACAATTTGCGGGAATTTGTGATTAAGCGCGTTGGCATCGCTGCCGGGTGAGATCAGCGGCAATACCGCCGCATTCTGCGTCAGCCGGTAAGCAATCTGCAGCTCCACTTCCTGAAACGCCTTATTGAGCGCTTTCCATTGTTGATACAGCTGGATGCCGGGCACCACCATCAGCGGGATCACCATCAGCAGTAACCAGATGATCAGGCTGCGTTTTATCAGCGGAAATGTCACCAGAAAATCCTTAATCAGCACATTGGCGGCAGAGTAGCCTGTATTATCGCCAGGGATCAACTAAACGGACAGAGAATAAGGGAAAGGGTAAATGTCGCGGCCATCACATAATTGGCCGATTGCGGTTAAGGACATGTTAACTTCCGGGAGGATCCCTTAGCATAAGCCGGTTAATTAATTATCTGGAGCACTGTGATGTTTAAAGGACTTTCCCCTGTAGTTTGCCTGTCTGCCGTACTGACATTGACCTCTGCTGACGCTTTTTCTGCCCCGCCGCTGAGCAGTGAACAGATCAAAAGCGTGGTCGATGGCCAGATTGCCCCGCTGCTTAAAGCCCAGCAGATCCCCGGCATGGCCGTGGTAGTGATCTATCAGGGTCATCCCTGGTTCTTTAATTATGGCGTGGCGGAAGTGAAAAGCGGCCGCCCGGTTTCTGCCAACACTATTTTTGAGCTGGGCTCGGTCAGCAAAACCTTCACCGGCGTGCTGGGCGGCTATGCCGTGCAGAGCGGGCTGATCAAGCTCGACGATCCGGTGGCGAAATACAGTGCAGAATTGTCCGGCAAACAGTGGCGCGATATCACCCTGCTCAACCTCGCCACCTATACGGCGGGCGGGTTACCTCTGCAGGTGCCTGATGCGGTGACCGACCAGAAATCGCTGTGGAATTACTATCAGCAGTGGCAACCGCAGTGGAAAGCCGGAACTAAGCGCAACTATTCTAACGCCAGCATCGGCCTGTTTGGACTGTTAGCCGTGGCGAAATCTAACAGCAGCTTTGCTTCGCTGATGCAGCAGCAGGTTTTCACGCCGTTAAGCCTGTCCCACACCTACCTTCGCGTGCCCGAATCCGCTCAGGCTGACTACGCCTGGGGCTATAAAAATGGCCAGCCGCTGCGCGTGACGCCAGGCCCGCTGGATGAACAGGCCTATGGCGTGAAGTCCAGCGCGCAGGACATGGCGAAATTTTTACAGGCCAATATCGATCCCGACAGCCTGCCCGCGAAGGATGCGGTGCTGAAAGAAGCGCTGCTGACCGCGCAGAAAGGCTATTACCAGGTCGGGAATTTCCGGCAGGGGCTGGGTTGGGAGATGTATGACTGGCCGACCAATCCACAGACGATTATTGCCGACAGCGCAAACGGCATTGCGCTTAAGCCACGTGAAGTCACCGCGCTGGTTCCCGCCCACCCGGCAACGCCCGCCAGCTGGATCCACAAGACCGGCAGCACCAATGGCTTCGGTACTTACATTGCCTATATCCCTGCGGAGAAGCTCGGGATCGTGATGCTGGCGAACAAGAATTACCCAAACCCGGTGCGCGTGGAAGCCGCGGCGAATATTCTGCAGGCATTGCGTTAAGCTGTTAACCCGCCAGCATTGACGCAATAAAAAGGCCCGGACGGTTTCCTGTCCGGGCCTTTTTTATATCGGCGTTAGATTACGCTTCGATATCTGCCGTATGGCCGTTTTCCTGCAGCCAGTTGCGGCGATCTTCCGAACGCTTCTTCGCCAGCAGCATATCCATCACCGCCATGGTCTTCTCCACTTCATCATCTTCAACCGTCAGCTGAACCAGGCGACGGGTGTTTGGATCAAGGGTGGTTTCACGCAGCTGTAAGGGGTTCATCTCGCCCAGCCCTTTAAAGCGCTGTACGCCAGGCTTGCCCTTTTTACGCTTGAGCTGATCGAGAATGCCGGCTTTCTCTTCTTCATCCAGCGCGTAATAAACCTCTTTACCCAGATCGATGCGGTAGAGCGGCGGCATTGCCACGTAGACGTGGCCGTTTTTCACCAGCGTGCGGAAGTGACGGACAAACAGCGCGCACAGCAGCGTGGCGATATGCAAACCATCGGAGTCCGCATCCGCAAGAATACAGATTTTGCCGTAGCGCAGCTGGCTGAGATCTTCGCTGTCTGGATCGATGCCAATCGCCACCGAGATATCATGCACTTCCTGCGACGCTAACACTTCATCCGAAGAGACTTCCCAGGTATTGAGGATCTTACCTTTCAGCGGCATGATCGCCTGATATTCACGATCGCGGGCCTGCTTGGCGGATCCGCCTGCGGAATCCCCTTCCACAAGGAACAGCTCGGTGCGGTTAAGATCCTGCGCGCTACAGTCAGCCAGTTTGCCGGGCAGCGCCGGGCCGCTGGTCAGCTTTTTACGCACCACTTTTTTGGCAGCACGCATACGGCGTTGCGCGCTCGATACCGCCATTTCGGCCAGCATCTCAGCGGTCTGAATATTCTGGTTCAGCCACAGGCTGAAGGCATCCTTCACCACGCCCGAAACAAAGGCCGCGCACTGACGTGAAGACAGGCGCTCTTTGGTCTGACCGGCAAATTGCGGATCTTGCATTTTGACCGACAGCACGTAAGCACAGCGATCCCAGATATCTTCCGCAGACAGCTTCACGCCGCGCGGCAGGATATTGCGGTATTCACAAAACTCACGCATCGCATCCAGCAGGCCCTGACGCAGACCGTTGACGTGCGTCCCGCCCTGCATAGTCGGGATCAGGTTGACGTAGCTTTCGGTCAGCAGCTCGCCGCCTTCCGGCAGCCACAACAGCGCCCAGTCCACCGCTTCCACATCGCCGGCGAACGCGCCGACAAATGGCCGCTCTGGCAGCGTAGGCAGACCGTTTACCGCTTCACACAGGTAATCGGTCAGGCCATCGGCATAGCACCAGGTCTGTTCGGTGTTGTTCACGTTGTCTTTGAAAACAATTTCAACGCCCGGACAGAGTACCGCTTTTGCCTTCAGCAAATGGCTGAGGCGCGAAACGGAAAAGCGTGGGCTGTCGAAGAAGTTAACATCGGGCCAGAAGCGGACGCGGGTGCCGGTGTTGCGCTTACCCACGGTGCCGGTAACGTGCAAATCTTCCACTTTATCGCCGTTCTCGAAGGCCATTTCATAGACTTCGGCATTACGGCGAACCGTCACTTCCACGCGGGTGGAAAGGGCGTTTACCACCGAGATCCCGACGCCGTGCAGGCCGCCAGAGAACTGATAGTTTTTATTGGAGAATTTACCGCCGGCGTGCAGACGACAGAAGATCAGCTCAACGGCTGGAACACCCTCTTCCGGGTGAATATCCACAGGCATGCCGCGGCCATCGTCGATAACTTCCAACGATTGATCGGCATGCAGGATCACTTCGACGCGTTTGGCATGGCCCGCCAGCGCCTCATCGACGCTGTTATCGATCACTTCCTGACCTAAGTGGTTAGGACGTGATGTATCGGTGTACATCCCCGGACGGCGACGAACGGGTTCAAGGCCGCTGAGTACCTCAATGGAGTCAGCGTTATAGCTGGATTGAGTCATCGTATAAATCTGATTGGTGGCTAAAAGTGAGAAGCCAGTCGCCGCGACTCACGTCAGCCGGAGGACAAGCCCAGGAAGTCGAGGATCGGGGAGAAATGGCGTTCGAATCCGATAAAAGCATGATTGCCGCCCTCTTCAACCGTCTGGCGGCAGGCACTGTAGTAGTCCAGGGCCTGACGGTAATCGAGCACTTCATCACCCGTTTGTTGCAGCAACCAGAGCAAATCTGGTGACTTTAACGGGTCAATCTGCATCATTTTCAGATCGTAAATATGGCGTGACTCTAACACATATTGCTGGCCGGTGTATGGGTTCTCGTTGTTGCCCAAATAATCCGCCAACAGTTCAAAAGGCCGCACCGCTGGGTTCACCACCACCGCCGGAAGATGGAAGCGTTGTGACAGCCAGGTGGCGTAATAGCCGCCCAACGAGGAGCCGACAATGCCGACCTGTTCACCGGAGGCAGACATCAACCAGTTCTCCAGCATCTGCGCAGCTTCGCCAGGAAAAGCAGGGAGTTGCGGCACATGCACCTTGAGATCGGGATGGTAAGCGGCCAGCCATTCACGGAACTGGGTGGCTTTGGCTGACTGCGGGGAACTGTTGAAGCCATGCAGATAAAGTAGCGTGGCCATCCGTCAGTATCCTTCCGAATCGGGATCGGGACTAAAGGCCCGCGTCGCCAGGCGTTCGACCTGCGTTTCCACCCGGCCGTCCGGCAGAAGATCCAGCCATCGCCAGCCCGGCGCTTCGGAATCAATGGTGAAATTGGTGCAATGGGGTTTGAACTGCACGCAGGTCGACGGCGTCGCCAGCAGGCGGCGTCCGTTCCAGTTCAGATCGAGATCCTGATGAATATGGCCGCACAGCAGCGTGGTGGCCAGCGGGTATTTTTGCAGCACCGCATCCAGCGAGTGGGGATTGCGCAGGCTGTGTTGATCCAGCCAGGTGCAGCCAGACGGCAGCGGATGGTGATGCAACAGCACCAGCGTATGACGATGCGGCTCTTTCGCCAGCGTATTCTCCAGCCATTCCAGCTGATAGTCGCTGAGCATCCCGTGCGGCACGCCAAAGACCTGGCTGTCTAACAACACAATCTGCCAGCTGTCGCCAATCAGCACATGTTTTTCATCGGCAATCTGCGATTCGGCCAGGGTGCTGAACATGGCTGGCTGGAAGTCGTGATTTCCCGGCAGCCAGACGCAGGGTGCGGGCAGGCGCGCGATACCCTCAGCAAAATGCTGATAGGCTTCGACAGTATGGTCCTGAGCCAGATCGCCCGTGGCGACAATCAAATCATAGTGACGGGGGCTGGCGGATATTGCCTGCAGTACCGCGTCATAACTGGCCCAGGTGTTCACACCCAGCAGCGTTTCATCTTTACCTGCAAAGAGGTGGGTATCGGTTATCTGTAAAATCCTGACCGTAGACCCACCCGCCGCAGGAAGTAGTAGCCGGCTATCCAATCAAAATCCTTAGGGTTAACGCCATCTCAGTTGTCTGTTTTAGCAAACCGGTACGGCCATCGCGCCATGCGCCAAACAGTAGCGCAACCAGTCTGCGAGGAACTGGTTTATCTGATGCTTTTCATCACGCTGATGGAGCTTTTTATTAGGATAATCATAGCGCGCTTTGAAGCGATAGATCTGTTGCGTTGAACACACTTCCGCAACCATCGCATCGTGATACAGCCTGACGGACATGGCAGGCAGGCTCCAGTAGCTCACCGCGGGCGCGGTTTGCTTCACTTCCACCAGCGTGGTGTAACGCGTCGATTCCTGGATGGTGACAGAATAATGGGCACCGTTCACCTGATAGGTCACTGACTCTCCCGCCTGGTCTTCTTTAGGCAGCAGGCGACGCAGCTGGGCGAAATTGGTTTCGCACACGCGCATCATTTCAGGGAAATCAGGTACATAGCGCTTTATCATTCGGTTTTCCACTCGTTGCGTAATTTTTTATGGTGCAGTTCAAGCCATTGCAAAGCGATGACAGAGGCTGCGTTATCTATTTTCCCCTCTTCCACCCACTGATAAGCCTGCTCACGGCTGACCACATGGACAAGAATATCCTCATTCTCTTCCTCCAGACCGTGGTTTCCCTTCGCCACGCTGGCATCCACTTCTCCCACCAGGATATGCAACCGCTCGCTGGTGCCGCCAGGACTGGCCAGATAGCTCAGCACCGGCTTCACGCGCGCGGGGGTTATCCCGGCTTCTTCTACGGCTTCACGCCGCACCACATCTTCATAGGTTTCGCCCGGCTCAACGATCCCGGCGACTAATTCTAACAGCCAGGGCGTCTCACTGCTGTCAAACGCGGGAATTCGGATTTGTTCGATCAGGACCACTTCGTCGCGCACGGGGTCATAGGGTAGCAGCACTGCGGCATGTCCGCGCTCAAAGACTTCCCTTTTTACTTCACCACTCATCCCACCCTTAAATAAGCGGTGACGAAATCGGTAGCTGGTGAGTGAAAAAAAACCGCTATAAAGTGTCTCTCGTGCAATAATTTCTACATCGTTTTTTGTGAAAGTCACTGGGTATTTTTTGCTGTTTTCCATCGGGGCAGCTCCATTCCGGATGAGTGCGAAAACGAGAAAAGCAACCCGAATCCGCTGAGAGTGTGGTTCTTAATGAATTATTTAAGTAAATTAGGGCAACATGGCACGTTCAGCCAACTTAACTGTTCCGTTTACTCTGCTAGAATCGGCGATTATTTTTTGGCTTACGTCAGCGCTACCATAGCAATTTTGCTGCACTACAAGGAATGCAAATGAAGAAACTGCTCCCGTTACTCATCGGCCTGAGCCTGGGCGGCTTCAGTGTCGCCAGTCAGGCAGAAAACCTGTTGCAGATTTACCAACAGGCTCGTTTGTCTAACCCCGATCTTCGCAGTTCTGCAGCAGATCGTGATGCGGCCTTTGAGAAAATCAACGAAGCCCGTAGCCCGTTGTTGCCGCAGTTAGGCCTGGGTGCTGATTATACCTATAACAACGGCTATCGCGACAGCAGTGGCCTGCATTCCAATACCACCAGCGGAACCTTGCAGCTGACTCAGACCATTTTTGATATGTCAAAATGGCGCGCGCTGACCCTGCAGGAAAAACAAGCCGGCATCCAGGATGTGACTTATCAGACTGCACAGCAGACGCTGATCCTGAACACCGCTACCGCCTACTTTAACGTGCTGAATGCGATTGATACGCTGTCCTACACCGAAGCGCAGAAACAGTCTATTTATCGCCAGTTAGATCAAACCACCCAACGTTTTAACGTCGGATTGGTCGCCATCACTGACGTGCAGAACGCCCGTGCCCAGTACGACAGCGTGCTGGCTAACGAAGTGACCGCACGTAACGCGCTGGATAACAATGTGGAAATCCTGCGTCAGGTCACCGGCAACTACTATCCAAACCTGGCATCGCTGAACGTTGAACGTTTTAAAACGGAAAAACCGCAGCCGGTTAACGCACTGCTGAAAGAAGCAGAAAGCCGCAACCTGAGCCTGTTGTCTGCCCGTTTGTCACAGGATCTGGCACGCGAATCCATCCGCTCAGCCGAAACGGGCCATATGCCAACCCTGGACCTGACCGCCTCTACCGGTTTGTCTAACAGCAAATACGGTGGCAGCCGCGCCAACCAGACGTCTGCGACCGATGACAGCATTACCGGTTCTAACCAGGTTGGCCTGAGCTTCTCTCTGCCGCTGTACAGCGGTGGCGCGGTGACCTCTCAGGTTAAGCAGGCGCAGTATTCTTTCGTTGCTGCCAGCGAGCAGTTAGAAAGCGCGCACCGTTCTGCCGTTCAGACCGTGCGTTCTTCCTTTAACAACGTGAATGCCTCCATCAGCAGCATCGACGCATACCGTCAGGCCGTGGTCTCTGCGCAAAGCTCCCTCGATGCGATGGAAGCCGGTTATCAGGTGGGTACGCGTACCATCGTTGATGTACTGGATGCGACCTCCACGCTGTACAGTGCCAAACAGCAGCTGTCCGATGCCCGCTACAGCTACATGATCAATGAGCTGAACATCAAGTCGGCACTGGGTACGCTGAACGAGCAGGATCTGCAGTCGCTGAATGCCCGCCTGGGCAAAGATGTGTCCACCTCTCCTGAGGCGGTCGCACCTGAAACCCCGGAGCAAAATAACGCGGCTGATAACGGCAATGCTGCACCCGCCCGGGTTCATGCCACGCCGGTTGCGCAAAGCACCGCGCCAGCCCGTGCCAGCGGCAATCCTTTCAGTAAGTGATCCGCTGAGGGGCAGCGCCTGCTGCCCCTTCACAATCAAACGTATAGCTAAGTAAAGATCCCCCTCCGTACTGCCCTCATCGCTTCATTTTTCACCGCTGTTACCCTATTCTATGCACTACCTTTGGGCACAGGACAGAACGTGATGAAACGGACTAAACAAATCAATCATGCCTCCTTTCGCAAAAGCTGGAGCGCACGACACTTAACCCCGGTAGCCTTAGCGGTCACCGCGGTCTTTATGCTTGCCGGTTGTGAACAATCGGATGAAAGCGTTTCCCTGTATCAAAATGCCGACGACTGCTCCAGCGCCAACCCGGGCAAAAGCGAGCAATGCACCACGGCGTTCAACAACGCGAAAAAAGAAGCGGAAAAAACCGCACCGAAATACGCAACACGTGAAGACTGCGTGGCGGAATTCGGTGAGGGTCAGTGCCAGCAAACCCCTGCTCAGGCGGGTGTAGGCACAACCAATAATGCTGAATCTCAGCAGAGCGGAAGCTTCTGGATGCCGCTGATGGCCGGCTACATGATGGGCCGTATGATGGGCGGCGGGTTTGGTGGTCAACAGCAGCCGCTATTCACCTCACGCGCACCGAACAGCCCGGCCAACGGCAAGTTTGTTGATGCCAGCGGTAAAAGCTTTGGCGCTGCCACACCAGGTCGCACCATGAACGTGCCGAAAACCGCCATGGCGCCGAAACCTGCCACCACCAGCACGGTCACCCGTGGCGGCTTTGGTGACAGCGTAGCTAAGCAGGCCACCGCGCAGCGTAGCAGCGCGACATCCGGTTCCCGCCGCACCTCAGGGGGCTAATGCCATGAAGCGTCTTGCTATCGCTGAACGCCCGGACTGGCGTGAAAAGGCCACCGAATACGGTTTCCGTTTTCATACCATGCACGGCGAGCCTTACTGGTGTGAGGATGCTTACTACCAGTTTACGCTCCAGCAGATTGAGAAGCTGGAGGACGTAACCAGCGAACTGCATCAGATGTGTTTACAGGTGGTGGAGAAAGTGGTGAACAGCGAACAGCTGCTCGCCAAATTCCGCATTCCAAAACACACCTGGGACTTCGTACGCGCCTCGTGGAAAACCAACCAGCCGTCGCTCTATTCGCGGCTGGATCTGGCCTGGGATGGCCATTCCGACATTAAGCTGCTTGAGAACAACGCCGATACGCCGACCTCGCTGTATGAAGCGGCCTTCTTTCAGTGGATCTGGCTGGAAGATCAGCAGGCGGCGGGTAACCTGCCCACCGGCAGCGATCAGTTTAATAGCCTGCAAGAGAAGCTGATTGAGCGCTTTGCCGACCTGCACCAGCAGCATGGCTTTAGCTGGCTGCATTTTGCCTGCTGTCGCGACACCGACGAAGATCGTGGCACGGTTCAATATCTGCAGGACTGCGCCACCGAAGCCGGCTTACCGAGCGAATTTCTGTTTATGGATGAAATTGGCCTGGGCGAAAGAGGCCAGTTCACCGATGTGCATGACCAGGTGATCGGCAACCTCTTCAAGCTCTATCCGTGGGAGTTTATGCTGCGTGAGGTGTTCTCTACCAAGCTGGAAGATGCTGGCGTTCGCTGGCTGGAACCGGCATGGAAAAGCATCATCTCCAACAAAGCGTTGCTGCCGCTGCTGTGGCAAATGTTCCCCAATCATCCGAATTTATTGCCGGCGTATTTTGCCGAAGATGACGTGCCGCATATGGATAAATATGTGGTTAAACCGTTGTTTTCGCGCGAAGGTTCTAACATCAGCATCATTGAAAACGGCAAGGAAATTGCCAGTGCCGATGGCCCTTATGGCGAAGAAGGCATGATTGTGCAGCAGTTCCACCCGCTGCCAAAATTTGGCGACAGCTACACCTTAATTGGCAGCTGGCTGATTGACGATCAACCTGCTGGTATTGGCATCCGCGAAGACCGGGCGTTGATTACTCAGGATCTGTCGCGGTTCTATCCGCACACCTTTATCGAATAACGCTGTTATGCCTTTCAGTTGAGCACTCTGTTAACGCGGAGTGCTTCGCTGAGACTCTTAGGCCATTGCCACGATACCCTCAATACTCTTCTTCCACCTGCGTCATCCTCATCCGAACCTTTTTTCCTTAATCTCAGAAAATCGGGGCTGGAGCGCCATGATATTGCCTAATTTTTTTGCGAAACGTCTTACATTGTCCAACTAATAATAATCGACCTTCTCACGCTATAATGAGTAGAACGCGGAATGATATCTGAATAATAACCCTCTCGTTATGTCTAAAGGAGTCAATAACAGTTTAATATAGCCACTAACGAGCCCTGTTAACATTAATATTGCTAATTAAGATTTTTACTATATTCATGATCGTTTTGACAAAACAAAACCTCTCAACCAATCGTAAAAAACGATTTCATTAACCCATCTCCCGATCTTATCCTCATGCGAAAGTTTTTAAGAATATTCCCCTCCACTCAAGGAATCTTAATAACTTTCTTAAATATACTGCATTATTATTTGGTGAGGGCATGCACGCGCTTATCAATTACGCCCGGCCAGGATAGCCATAAGGATATGTACTATGAAAATTCATCAATTCGTCTCACTTGCCCTTCTTTCACTGACACTGTGTGCCTGCAGTACGCCGCAAGGAAAAAAAGGAACGGTAAAAAAAACCGGTGATAGCCTGGTCCAACAAAAGACTGACGGCAAGAAATGTGTAGACAACTTCGATATGCTGAAAGGCCTTAATTACGAAGCCTTTAATCAGTACCGCTTGCAGTTTGACAAGATTAATAACTCCCATGCCTATTTTAAAAGCCACGAAGACCTGATGGAAAAGGATCCAAAAGAGCTGATGACGCTGACACTGAATGACAAGCTGAATATGATCTGTGAGCGGGTAAAAAGCCAGGCCTTCCTCGAAATTCAAAAAAAAATGAAAAGCATCAGCCAGATTTAATCAAACCATTTTTTGCCGCTGACAGCCTGTCACACTAAAAACCAAAAAATCTTTTCCAACATTTTTTTCTCTACTTTCCATAACCTCCTCTCCGGGGTTATGGAACTTTTTTTAAGGACGGGAAGATATGGAATTCAAATTCAAAAAAATTGCCGCAGTTCTTGTTATTCTGAACCATCTATTTGTTTCAATTGCTATACCGCTTTATTCTTCAACCGCCCGGGCAGAATCAGACATGATGGCGTTAAGTGAGACGATGGCGGAGCTCAACGCGGGGATAAGTACCCTGCCAGACCGCCTGACCCTTGAGCCCGGGTCTGCAACAACGGAGCAGGGAAAAAACCATCCTTCGCCGTCGGCACTGGACCTTTCGTCCCCTTTATTCCCCGCCCCACCGGCCTACAGCACCTCTTCTTCCTCTGGCCCGTTCAATAGCGCGGCTGAGCTGGATAAAGAAGACCGCAATGACCTTATTTCACAGATCCCTTCACTGGAAGGCAGCCAGAGCAGCCTATCAGAAGAAAAATCGCTGCTGTTAAAAGAGGACATGCAACGTTCCCGTGACGCGGATGATAACGATATGCGTCCACTGCAAGGCATAAAGCAATTCTGGCAAGTGATGGGCGCAGACAGCCGTTCTCAGGCCGGTATGGGCGTAATTACCGGTATTGCCAATGATATGGCCAGCAGTGCGCTGCGTGACTGGATGGGTCAAAGCGGCAATACCCGCATCCAGTTCAATTCTTCTGGTGAAGCCAGTGCAGATTTATTGTTACCCTGGTGGGATACCCCAAGCACGCTGCTGTTTAATCAACAGGGCGTTCGGGTCAATAAAGAACGTACCACGTTCAATCTCGGTCTGGGGTTGCGTCATTACCTTTCCGATCACTTTATGCTCGGGGTCAACAGCTTCTATGACCACGATATTACCGGCAATAATGCGCGATTCAGTGTCGGGGCAGAAGCCTGGACCCACTACTTAAAACTGAGCGCCAATAAATATCAGCGCCTGACCGACTGGCACCAGTCGCCACTGGATGCGATGGAAGATTACGACGAGCGCCCAGCCAATGGTTTCGATCTGGCTGCGGATGCCTGGCTGCCCTTCTATCCACAATTTGGCGGCTCGGTGAAGTATGAAAAGTACTTTGGCAAAGGGATCGTTCTCGATAACGCCGCCAGCCCAAGCGACCTGCGCGATTCCCCTTCCGCAGTCACCACCACGCTAAACTACACGCCGATCCCGTTGCTGACCTTTAAAGCGGGTCACAAGTCAGGTAGCGGTTCCGACAGCTTTGTCGGACTGGACATTAATTACCGCCTTGGCCTGTCGTGGCAAGAACAGACAGACCGGGAAACCGTCAGGGTGATGCGCAGCCTCCCGGGGGCGCGCTACGATTTTGTCGATCGTAACTACAACATCGTGATGCAATACCGCAAACAGAACCTCATCTCACTCTCCCTGCCCGCCTCTGTTAGCGCTGAAGCGGCGTCCACCACGGTGATCACCGCAAGCGTGCGCGCCAAATACGGTTTAAAGAAAATTGACTGGCGCGCAGCAGAGTTGATTGCGGCGGGCGGCTCACTGTCTCAGGATTCTGCGACCTCTGTCGCGGTCAAATTACCGAAGTATCTGCACGAAGGCGTTAACAGCTATACCGTTTCGGCCATTGCCACCGATAACCACGGCAATGTCTCGCCAGAAAGTACCGTGGTGATCACCCTTATCCCTTCCAGCACCATCATCACGCTGGATGTTAAGCCGGCCGATAATGTGGTGGCTAACGGCGTTGATTCAGCACAGTTACTTGCCACAGTCACCGGTAAATCCGGTGAGCTGTTAAGCGATCTCAACGTGCGCTATGTCGTTTCAGGGATCGACGACAGCTGTATTCTGAAGGGCGCAAACAGCTGTGAAGCGCTGCATATTACCGACACCTCTGGCACTGCAGTTGTGCCGCTGGCATCGACCAAAGCCGGTAAGGTCACCATTTTCTCACATCTCGATAACGGCAACCGCGACAGTAAAACGCTGAACTTTATTGCTGACCGCAGTACTGCCGAACTGGCTGAACTGACCATTGACGTCAACAATGCCGTCGCCAATGGCAAAGCCGCCAATAAAGCCAGAGTGCGGGTCGCCGACTACTACGGCAACCCACTCGATAATGTGCCGGTCACCTTCTCGGTCGCAGGGGAGGCGACGCCTTCTACAACCGCCACCGTGACTGACAGCAACGGATCTGCCACCGTGGATGTAACCAGTAAACTGGCTGGCAACGTCACCCTGACGGCATCGGCCGCTGGCTTTTCGAAGCGTGCAGAGCTGACGTTTGTTGCAGATATGAGTACGGCGAAAATTGATGACTTATCTGCAACGCCATCGACAGATTTAGTCGCTAATAACAATGACGCCGCGGTTCTGACGGCAGTAGTGAAAGATATTAACGGCAACCGCGTCAGTGGCGCGCCGGTCATTTTCAACGCAACGGGCGGGGCCAAACTGGCCCAGACGACGGTGATCTCCGATGCAGACGGAGCGGTCAGGGTTGACCTGTCCAGCACCCGCGCGGGCAGCAGTACGGTAACCGCAACGACGGGGGAGGATAAAACAGGTAAGCAGGTCACCGTCACCTTCATCAGTGATATCAGTACCGCACAGATAGGCCAGTTCACCGCTTCGCCAGAAACGGGCGTCAAAGCGGATGGCGCTGAAGCCGCCGAGCTGAAAGCCGTGGTGCAGGATGCTCAGGGCAACGTCGTCAGCGGGATTGTGGTTAACTTTGCAATAGTCAGCGGCAATGGTCTTCTCAGCCAAACTGCAGTGATATCAGGCGATGACGGCACCGTTGCGGTTAGCCTGACCAGCGCCACAGCCCACAGCATTACCGTCAGCGCCACAACGCCTTTTGACGCGACAGGTAAGCAGGTTTCCATTGAGTTTGCTGCGGACGTTGCCACGGCCGGCGTTGATGACCTTATCGCAACGCCCGCCACTGAGGTGAAAGCTAACGGCATTGCCACCTCGATCCTCAGCGCACGGGTTAAAGACGCCAGGGGCAACCTCGTCCGCGGGGCAAAGGTGAGCTTCAACGTGCCTGCTGACGGGAACAGCAAATTAAGCCAACCTTCCGCTATTACCTCCAGTGAGGGTATCGCCACCGTTCAGTTGACCAGCACGCTGGCAGATATTATTACCGTTACGGCGAAAACCGATTTTGATACCACAGGAAAACAGACCAGCGTCAGCTTTATTGCTGATACCACGACAGCGAAAGTTGCCAGCCTGAACGCATCGCGCGAAGCAGAGGTGAAAGCTGACGGCTCCGACAGTTCACAACTGACCGCGCGGGTAACAGATAATTTTGGCAATGCAGTAGCGGGCGTTACGGTCACTTTCCGCGTGCAGGGCAATGCCGTCCTCGGTGAGTCGACTGCTGAAACTGCCAGTGACGGCACCGCGACAGTCAGTCTTACCAGTAAGGCGGCAGGAAGCAGCACGGTGACCGCAGTGGTCGACGGTGACAATATCGGTAAACAGGCGGCTGTTAGCTTTAAAGCCGATATCACCACCGCGAAAGTCGTCGAGCTCACCCCTTCTCGCGATGCAGATGTCTTGTCTAACGGCAGCGATATGTCGGTGCTCACCGTGAAGGTTGAGGATGCCAACGGCAACCTCGTCGATAACGCCAAAGTCTCGTTCGATGTGTCCGGCAAGGGATCCGTGACGCCATCTCCGGCCACCACGACTAACGGCATCGCGACCGTGCGGCTTACCAGCACTGAGGCCGGCATCGTCACCGTTAAAGCCACCACTGACACTGATGCCACCGGCAAGCAGACTTCAGTCACTTTCATGGCCGATGTTGGCACCGCGAAAATCGACAGCCTGCACGCTTCACGGGATTCTGATGTGAAAGCCAATGGCACCGACAGTTCGGAGCTTACCGTTACGGTGAGCGATGCCAATGGCAACCTGGTCAACGGCGCAAAGGTATTCTTCAGCGCAACAGGTAAAGGGCAGTTAAGTCCGAACCCAGCCACCACCGTAAACGGTGTGGCCACGACCGTGTTGACCAGTCTGGGTGCGGAAAGCATCAGCGTAACCGCGACAACCAACGTCGATAGCACCGGTAAGCACGTTTCCGTCAGCTTTATCGCCGACGCGGACACTGCGACAATTGCCGACTTCATCGCATCACCAGCGAATGAAGTGACGGCTAACAGCGCTGACAGCGCGACGCTTACCGCCACGGTGAAGGATGCTCAGGGCAACCCTATCGATGGCACGCAGGTCTACTTCAGCGTATCCGATGGGAGTAAGGGCAAGTTAAGTTGGAAATCGGCCACCACCGGTCAGAATGGCATCGCTACCGTGCAGATCACTAACGCCGTCGCTGAAGTCAGTACGGTGACGGCTGTCACCGACTTTGATCAAACGGGCAAACAGGCTTCTGTCAGCTTTACGGCCGACCTTGCCACGGCGAAAGTAGATGACTTAACCACAACCCGTACAGAAGAGGTGACTGCTAACGGCAATGACAGTACAACCCTTTTTGCTACAGTGAAGGATTCAAATGGCAACCTGGTCAATGGTGCTAAAGTCACCTTCAGCGTGGTGACAGGAGAAGGAGAACTGAGCCAGAAATCGGCCAACACGGTGAATGGTATTGCGAGCGTTAGTCTGGTCAGTACCCGCGCTGAAACCAAAACTGTTAAAGCAGTAACAGAATTTGATCCCACCGGAAAACAGGCCTCCGTCAGCTTTGTCGCCGACCTGGCTACGGCGCAAATCGTCGAAGCTTCGTTAAGAGATAACTTCGCGCGGGCTGACGGTAAAGACAGTTCGTCAATTTTCGTCACCGTCGAAGATGCCTACGGAAATCCGGTGAATAAGGCTACCGTTTTCTTTAGGGTGGATGGCACTGCCAAATTAGGTTACTCGTCAGCGCCAACCGAAGTACACGGCTTAACCGTGGTGTATCTGACCAGCCTTGTCGCGGCCACCAGCACCGTCACCACAACAACTGCTTTTGACCAAACGGGTAAAAATTCGTCCATCACCTTTATCGCCGATAGCACTAGCGCGAAAGTGGACAGCCTTACCTCCTACCCTTCCACCGCACTGGCAAATGGCAGTTCAGTCATCACGCTGACAGCGGTTGTCACGGATGCCAACAACAACCCGGTGAGCCAGGTGCCGGTAAGCTTTACGGCTACTGATGGGGCAATACTGAAGTCGAACTCAGTAACCACCGACAGCGACGGTAAGGTCAGTGTTGAGCTAACCAGTGTCAACGCAGGCGGCAGTACGGTGACCGCCACCACGGACACTGACTCAAACGGTCAACAGACCACCGTCACCTTTGTCGCGGAAGCGAAAACAGCCAGTATTGTCAGTTTCACCGCCACGCCTTCATCCGCAGTCAAGGCTGACGGCAAAGCCATGTCCACACTGACCGCCACGGTGAAAGATGCCAATGGTAATGCCGTTAACGACGAGCTGGTAAGCTTCAACATTACCGGTAGCGCCCAGCTGAGCGCGTCATCCTCCAGAACTGATAGCAGCGGAAACGCCTCGGTGACGCTGACCAGCACCGCTGCTGACAGCAACACAATCACCGCTGTTACGGCTTACGACACCAGCGGAAAACAGAGCTCCGTCAGCTTTATTGCCGACGTCACTACAGCAAATATCGACAGCCTGACCGCCTCGCGGGCGGATAACGTTACGGCTGACGGCAGCGACAGCTCGGTGATTACCGCAAGGGTGAAAGATGCCAATGGCAACCTGGTCAACGGCGCAAAAGTCACCTTTAGCGTCACGGATAATGGCACCCTCAGTCAGAACATTGCCACGACTGTTGAAGGCATCGCCACCGTGCAGCTAACCAGCCTGACGGCAGAGAGCATCACGGTCACGGCGACCACCGACGCTGACGCTACCGGTAAACAAACCAGCGTCAGTTTTGTTGGCGACCCAACGACGGCGATAGTTGACACTCTGACGGCCTCGCGGACTTCCGGCGTGGTGGCAAACGGGATTGACTACTCGGTGCTGACGGCAACGGTGAAGGATATTAACGGTAACCTGGTTAGCGGTGCAAAAGTATGGTTTGAGCGTACTCCCGGCTATAGTGACTTAAGCCAGGCATCAGTCATTTCTGTCGATGGCCTGGCTAGCGTCCAGCTTACCGACCGTATTGCTGAAACCATCGAGGCCATAGCGTATACCGACGCCGATCCTGTCGGCAAAGAGGTCTACGTCAGCTTTATCGCCGATAGCACCACGGTGAAGATCGACACGCTTACTGCGTCACGGGATTCAGACGTGACGGCGGATGGCTCCGACCATTCAGAGATTAGCGCTACCGTGAAAGATGCCAACGGTAATCCGCTCAGTGGGGTTGCGGTGTCATTTGCCGTGACATCCGGTGAGGGTGTGCTGGCTGAAACGACCATAAGCAATGTGAAAGGCGTGGCGACGGCGAACCTTACCAGCCGAAGCGCCAGTAGCAGCACCGTCACGGCGACCATTGAGGGCGACAACATCGGCCAACAGGTTAGCGTCAGCTTTGTGGCCGATGCCGCCACCGCGCATGTAGATTTCCTGGACGCTTCGCGCAAATCCGACGTCATCGCCAACGGTGCCGACAGCTCGGTGCTCAGGGCCAGGGTGCTCGATGCCAATAACAATGCGGTGAGCAACAAACCCGTCAGCTTCACCATAAGCGGAAACGCCAATCTGACCGGCCCGTCAGCGACGACGGACAATGAGGGTTATGCAGAAATAACCCTGACCAGTCTTACCGCAGACAGTAGCACCATTACTGCAACCACTGATTACGATAAAACCGGTAAGCAGGCTTCGGTGAGCTTTATCGCTGACCAAGCCACGGCCAAAGTCGACAGTCTTATCGCTGCACCTGAAAGTGGAGTGACTGCCAACGGCAAGGATAAATCTGTGCTGACGGCAACGGTGTCGGATGCCAACGGAAATCGGGTCAATAACGCCCGTGTGACGTTCACCATTGAGGGCAACGCCAGCCTGAGTACCTCCTCGGCGACAACCGACAGTGACGGTAAAGCAATGGCGATCGCGACCAGCTGGTTAGCCGGGAGCAACACGGTTCTGGCGCAGACCGCCTATGACGAAACGGGTAAGGAGGCTTCGGTCAGCTTTATTGGCGATGCCGCTACTGCCACCATCGATAGTTTCAGCGCATCGGCCAACGAAGTCATCGCTGACGGCACCTCACTCTCCACTCTGACGGCGACAGTAAAAGATGCCAATGGCAATCTGCTGGGTGGAACTGAGGTGACATTTACGGTGGTTGGTGATGCCACGTTGAACCCGTCCCCTGCTGTCACCAACAATGAAGGCAAGGTAGAGGTCACGCTAGCCAGCAAGGCGGCGGGAGAGAATGTGATAACGGCGGTCACTGACTATGACAGCAGCGGCAAACAGGTTTACGTAACCTTTATCGGCAATAAAACCACGGCCAAAGTCGCTGACATCATGATGTCAGCGAATGCGCCGCAGGCTAATGGCAAAGACCCGTTGATCCTCACGGCGGTAGTACAGGATGCCAATGACAACCCGGTCAGTGACGTCGACGTGATCTTTAACGTAAACGGTAAAGCGGCGCCGAATCAGCTAACTGCTCGCACCGACAGCGACGGTTACGCGACCCTGACGCTGACCAGTACCGTCGCTGGAAGCAATATTGTTACGGCCCGGACGGATGCGGTTGAAGACAGTCGGACCATCACCGCCGAGTTTTACGCCGATGCCAGCACCGCCAGGGTGGCCAGCCTGACCGCAACACCGGCACAAGGCGTTGTTGCCGACGGTGTTGCCGTCTCGACCATCACGGCACTGATCACCGACGCCTACGATAACCCCGTGACGGATGCAGTAGTCACCTTCTCCGCGCCAGGTACGCTTAGCCAAAGTCAGGTACAGACCGACAGTGCAGGACTGGCTGTCACTACCGTGAGCAGTACGCAAGCCATGACAATGGAAGTCATGGCCAGTACCAATGCCGTTGACAAAACGGTGGAGGTTACCTTTATCGGGGACAGCAAAACAGCGTTCATCGACAGCCTGACGGCCTCGCCAGTGGCCGGCGTTACTGCGGACAACTCAGCCTTCTCAACGCTAACCGTCGTGGTGAAAGATGCCAGCGGTAATCCCGTTAAAGGTTTAAATGTAACGTTTAGAACCATACAAAGCGTAAACTTACGTTTTGCTTCTATAAGAGCGACAGACGCTAACGGCATAGCCACAGCTAAGGTCTACAGCTTCCTTGCAGGAAGTAAGACCATCAATGCCATCATCAGCACTGACACAACGGGCAAGTCCACAGAGGTCACCTTTGTTGCCGGCCCTATAAGTGCCAGCAACTCAGTCTTGCAGCTCAGCAACAACAGCATATTGTCAGCCGATGGGAAATCTACGCTGACCATAACGTTAACTGCGAAAGACCAATATTTAAATACCGCCACAGGTGCGAAGGTGGCCTTCAAGGTCGCTAATTTAGATGGAGCAAAAATCAGCGCGGTGACTGAAGAAGACGGCGTTTACACGGCGACACTGACCAGCGGAACGACAGCGGGCACAGGAACGATTACCGTACTGGAAAATGAGACTCTGTTAGAAGGTCTGTCCGCTGAAGTGGGCCAGTACTCATCACAGGTAACCCTGTTAATCAATTAGCACTCTACGAACCTGTCTTAAGGATAGCAGGCCGGTATATACCGGCCTGCTAAGAGAGACCTTCAACGAAACATTAAATTAATGGCCGAGGCTCCATTAATTAACTGATGTAAAGGAACTACGATAAATGAAAAAACACCTGAAAAGAAAAATTACCTTTGGCCTTTTCACCTTAATACTCTCATTTAATGCCGCCGCACTTGAATGCTATATTGGTAATGTTTCAGATGAAAGTCAGGAGATTGGCAAACTGGTCCTGCTTTCTGGCACTCAGAATGGCAGCCGGGTATGGGAATCAAAAGAGTATGTTCGGAATATTACTTGCTCAACGGGAATTCAGGAAAATGTCTATTTTTATCCTTTCCCCAAAATAAAAAGCCAGACTATGCCTTCTGGAGTGAAGATGGGGCTAATATATGACGGAAAGGATCTCGGTACCTTTGATGAAAGTTCCGGAAATGGCAATTTAAGCACGAAAATTGATACGGACTGGACGATTAACAGAACTACCGCAACCCGCACATTCAAAATCCAGGCCTATCTGATAAAAACCGGGGAAATAGATACCAGTAACGTTTCAGGCGCGATACATCTCTTTCAGCTGGATGGCAAAGGGGGATTAAACACCGCCTCTGGTGCAAAGAATTATAAGTTCAGTCTGTCACAGTGGGATCAAACCGGGACGGTAAGCTGCTCCCATACGGTTTCCAACACCGCCTTCCGTCTTGCTGTTGCCACAGATCAAGCCCTGGCAACATCATCAACCCTCAGTGCAAAACCGGTGGTGAATGTCACCTGTACCTCGGATGCTTCAGGGCTGGCTAATTTGCTGTCCAGTGTCACCGGCAATTTTGCCCTTACAGGCAGCGCGATGGCTAACCGAAGCGACCATTACGGCACTGACAAAGATGGATTTGGCTATGCGGTCACTTTCAATGGAACCGCTGTCATCCCCGGTCAAACAGTGCCGCTAACGATCCCGCTGAGCGGTGGGAAGGCAGCCTACTCCGTACCTCTGGGACTGGAACCAAGGCTGGATGAAATAACACTGAATAGCCCCGCCTGGATATTCAGCGATACGGAGAAAGAGGTGAAAGCCACCGCGACGCCGGTTTTCACCGCGCTTTCAGTTAATACCAACTAATAGTGGCGAATTAACAACAGGCTTAGCCCACCTGCACCGACAGCATACTGAGCGAAGACATCACTAAACCATCCACCGGAATAGAGACCTCTTCACCCGGCAAACGGGCACCCAGCACGTAGAGCAGTGGTAAATAGTGTTCTGGCGTCGGGTTGGATAACGCAGCGCCGCTGTGCTGGCTAAAGTTCACCAGCGGATGCTGCTCTGCTTCCCCTTCCCAGCTCAAGTTTTCCCGCACGTAGTCGTTGAAGGAAGATGCCCACGGGTAAGGCTCAGCATTGCCTTCCCAACGCACCATCCGCAGGTTATGCACCACGTTGCCACTGGCGACAATCATTACGCCCTGCTCACGCAGTGCCGCGAGCTTGCGGCCCAGTTCAAAGTGATAAGCCGGCGGTTGTGTACCGTCGACGCTCAGCTGAACCACAGGAATATCGGCTTCAGGGTACATCTTGATCAGTACCCCCCATGAACCGTGGTCAAAACCCCACTCCTGATCCAGGCGAACATCGTAAGGTGTCAGCGCGTCAACAACCTGGCGGGCCAGGTCCGGTGAACCCGGTGCCGGATAAGTGGTGTCAAATAGCGCCTGAGGGAATCCGCCAAAATCATGAATGGTTCTTGGCTTTTCCATCGCGGTGACCGCCGTGCCGCGGGTGTACCAGTGTGCGGAGACTGCAACGATAGCTTTAGGGCGCGGTAAGGTTTGGCCCAGCTTACGCCAGGTTTCGGTATAAACATTCTCTTCCAGCACGTTCATTGGGCTGCCATGGCCAAGAAAAAGTGCGGGCATACGTGACTGACTCATAGTGGTTCCCCTGAAGATGTCGGCTTAACGATCGCTACATTACGCCCTTTCTACAGGGGATGAACCCGGATAACGGTGATGAAGATATTCAAGAAATTTGAACAGCAAAAAATACAAATCCTGACGTTACAACTGATTATTTTTTGATAAGGTATAGCAAAGGCTATACCTTATACTTTCCTTCAGGAGGTCACCTTGTCCGTGCCATTAATACTGACTTTACTCGCCGGTGGCGCGACCTTTATTGGTGCGTTTCTGGGTGTTGTCGGCCAGAAACCGTCGAACCGGGTTCTGGCGTTTGCGCTGGGTTTTGCTGCCGGAATTATGCTGCTGATTTCGCTGATGGAGATGCTGCCAGCGGCGCTGCACGCTGAAGGCATGTCTCCTGTATTGGGTTACGGCATGTTTGTGGTTGGGCTATTGGGCTACTTCGCGCTAGATCGCATGTTGCCCCACCAGCATCCACAGGATCTGCTGGCCGGCGGCCAACCTCCCCGTAACCTTCGGCGCACGGCGATCTTGCTGACGCTCGGCATCAGCCTGCATAATTTTCCAGAAGGTGTGGCAACCTATGTCACCGCGAGTAGTGACCTCGAAATGGGCTTAGGCATCGCGCTGGCCGTTGCCATCCACAATATTCCTGAAGGACTTGCCGTCGCCGGGCCAATGTATGCCGCAACGGGTTCAAAAAGGAAGGCGATCTTCTGGGCAGGCGTGTCAGGCATGGCCGAAATCCTGGGTGGCGTGCTGGCCTTCCTGGTGCTCGGTCCACTGGTGTCGCCAGTGATGATGGGCGCGGTGATGGCGACCGTGGCAGGGATTATGGTGGCGCTGTCAGTCGATGAGCTGATGCCGCTGGCGAAAGAGATCGATCCGAAAAGTAATCCCAGCTATGGCGTGCTGTGCGGGATGGCGGTGATGGGCCTAAGCCTGACCCTGCTGCAAAGCAGCGGATTAAGTTAAAGCCATGGTTTAGTTAAAGCAGCGGCTTAAGTTCGGGCATAAAAAAACCTGGTGACAGGCACCCGGTTTTTTTTATCGTAAGGCAATTAGCTGGCCTGACGAGCCTCGTTGCTACGGCGATAAGCCACCAAATCTTCGATGGTCACCACCGGCATATTCTGCTGCTTAGCAAACACGATAGCTTCTGGCGCATGGGCCATGGTGCCATCATCGTTGGTCAGTTCACACAGTACACCCGCCGGTTTGAAGCCGGCCAGCGTCACCAGATCGATAGTTGCTTCAGTATGACCGCCGCGCGTCAGCACGCCACCTTCGCTGGCGCGAAGTGGGAACACATGGCCAGGGCGATTCAGGTCAGAAGGTTTGGCATTGTCGGCGATAGCCGCACGGATGGTGGTCACGCGATCTTTAGCCGAAACGCCGGTGGTCACCCCCTCCGCCGCTTCAATGGTCACGGTGAAGCCGGTGCCGTAAGCACTGGTATTGGTTTCAACCATCATTGGCAGCTCAAGCTGACGACGACGCTCTTCGGTCAGACACAGGCAGACAATGCCGCTGCCGTGGCGAATGGTCAGTGCCATTTGTTCAACGGTCATGGTTTCGGCGGCAAAGATCATGTCGCCTTCGTTTTCACGATCTTCATCGTCCAACACCATCACACCGCGCCCGTCGCGCAAGGCGGCGATAGCACGTTCTACACGCTCTTCAGGCGTGCCAAATTCAGAAAGTAGCGTCTGATTCATGGTAATAAAACCTTATAAAATGTATGGGTTACCAGAATCAGGGCGTGCTTAGGAGTGTCATGCAGTGACAAAAAATAACGGCGCGGCGGGCAAAGCCCGGCCTGATACGTTACTCTCTCCCATCCGGACTTTAACCGTCGGCCCCGGAGTTACACCGGGTCTGCTGACCTTCAAACCGGGAGGTCTGAAGCGCTCGCGGGCTTTCGGCATGACGCCGATTTACCGCCGGTGGGGAATTACGCCCCGCCCTGAGAATAAGCCTGCTTACTATAACGCCGTTAAAAAGCCAGGGCAACGAACAAAATGTGCCTTTAGTTTGGCATTTTTCTGCTTTGCTTATTTCTGGTTTATCCTTTCGGATTATCGCATTACACTTAAAGAAACTTTGCCGCCACCAGGAAGCCGCTATGATTGACCCCAAAAAAATTGAACAACTCGCCCGTCAGGTTCACGAATCCATGCCAAAAGGCATCCGTGAGTTCGGCGACGATGTTGAGAAAAAAATCCGTCAGACGCTGCAATCGCAGCTGACCCGTCTAGATTTGGTCAATCGCGAAGAGTTTGATGTGCAGACTCAGGTGTTATTACGCACCCGTGAAAAGCTGGCTGCGCTGGAGCAACGCCTGGCCGAGCTGGAAAGCCGTGGCGCGCCTGCTGCACCTGCTGCGCCTGCTGACGTGATTAAAACCGAAGATATGCAGTAATTCTCTGGTTTTAAGCTAAAAAAAGGGGCGATCTCAGATCGCCCCTTTTTTCTTTCTGACCTGAGTCAGCGCATCAATCTTTCGATTTAATGGCTTTGATAATGTTGCTGGTGGAGATGCCATCTTCGAAATTCAGCACCCGCACTTCACCACCGTTGGCCCAGACCTCTTCACTGCCAGCAATATCTTCCGGCTTGTAGTCCCCACCTTTCACCAACAGGTCCGGCAACACATCAGCAATCACGCGCTGCGGCGTGTCTTCCTCAAACGGTACCACCCAGTCGACGGCTTCCAGCGCGCCCAGCACAATCATGCGGTTGATTAGCGGATTGATCGGACGGGTTTCGCCTTTCAGCCGTTTGGTCGAGGCATCGCTGTTAACCGCAACAATCAGGCGATCGCCCAGCTTACGGGCGTTGGCCAGATAGGAAACGTGGCCGGCGTGCAGAATGTCGAAGCAGCCGTTGGTCATCACCACCTTCTCACCGCGACGACGGGCCAGGGCGACGGCTTCTTTCAGCTGCGCTTCGTCCATTACGCCAAAACCTGACTCCGGACGGGCACGGATGGCGTTTTCCAGTTCAACCGGCGACACGGTAGAGGTCCCCAGCTTACCGACCACCACCCCCGCAGCCGCGTTGGCCAGGAAGCAGCTCTCTTCCAGCGTATTACCCGCCGCCAGCGCCGCCGCCAGCACGCCAATCACCGTATCACCGGCACCGGTCACGTCATACACTTCCTGTGCCTGAGTCGGCAGATGGAACGGCTTTTTGCCCGGTTGTAGCAGCGTCATACCGTTCTCTGAACGCGTTACCAGCAAGGCAGACAGATCGAACTGCGCCATCAGCGCCATGCCGCGATCAACAATCTCGGCTTCGTCGGCACATTTGCCGACCACGGCTTCAAACTCAGAGAGATTTGGCGTCAGAATGGTGGCACCGCGATACCGCTCAAAGTCAGTGCCTTTCGGATCGACCAGCACCGGCACATTGGCCTCGCGGGCGATCTGAATAATGGTTTCTACGCTGGCCAACGCCCCTTTGGCGTAGTCAGACAGCACCAGCGCGCCCGCTTTCGGCAGGCCCTGACGGATACGCTCATGCAGCGGCTCAGGATCGACGCCTTCAAAACCTTCTTCAAAATCCAGGCGGATCAGCTGCTGGTTACGCGACAAAACGCGCAACTTAGTGATAGTGGGATGGGTGGCAACCGCAACGAAGTCACACTGCACGTTAACGCCACTCAGGCTGGCGTCCAGCGCGCGGGCGGCATCATCAATACCGGTTAATCCCACCAGACGTGAGCCTGCGCCCAGTGAGGCGATGTTCATCGCCACGTTAGCCGCGCCGCCAGGACGCTCCTCAACGTTATCCACTTTTACGACCGGAACCGGGGCTTCAGGGGAGATGCGGCTGGTTGGGCCGTACCAGTAGCGATCCAGCATCACGTCGCCAACAACCAGAACACCCGCACGGTTAAAATCGGGCAGCGTAATTTTCATTCCAGACACTCCAGGCTGAAGTCAAAAATAGTGCGCGGGATGATAGCACAAGCTGACAATCCCGCACATTCACCCGTCATCTTACACGCTATCGCTTGCAAACCCGGGCAAGCAGCAGATTAACTGCCGAACCAGTGCAGCCAGCTGTTGTTGACCACGCTCTTCTCCGCGCTGAACGCATCCGGCGAGACATGACCCGGCAACGCCTGCAACGCAAGGTGGTGCAGCGCGTCACGTAGCGTGACGTAAGCCTGGGTCAGCGCCTTCGCTTCTTCGCTGCTCATCCGGTCATTATTGGCCATCAGCTCCAGAATACGCACGTTATCGGACCAGCGGGTCAGCTTCGGTTCACTGGCGGCATAGCGTAAGACCAGGTATTGCGTAATGAATTCAATATCGGTGATGCCGCCCCGATCGGCTTTCAGATCCCAGCGCCCTTTATGCTTATTGCCAAGGTGCGCGCGCATTTTCTCACGCATCTCGCGCACGTCGATCTTCAGCTTATCGGCCTCACGCGGCAGGCACAGGATGCCCCGGCGGATATCATCAAAGCGCTGGCTCAGCGCCGCCTCGCCAAATACGATGCGCGCGCGCACCAGCGCCTGATGCTCCCAGGTCCAGGCTTCATTGCGCTGGTAGTCGTCAAAGGCGTCAAAGGTACTGACCAGCATGCCCGCCGCACCGGATGGACGCAGCCGCGCATCCACTTCATACAGAATGCCGGACGAGGTGCGGGTACTGAACAGGTGCATAACACGCTGCGCCAGACGCAGATAGAACTGCCTGCCATCAATACTGCGCTCGCCGTCGGTCACCGCATCGGCCGGGCAATCATGCAGGAACACCAGGTCCAGATCCGAGCTGTAGCCCAGCTCCCAGCCTCCCAGCTTGCCGTAACCCACCACGGCAAACCCGCGTTCCTGAAGCTGAGTCAGGTGCGAAGGACGGCCATAACGCTGAACCATCATCTGCCAGGCCTGCTGCACCACCTGCTCGATCATCGCTTCTGCCAGCCAGGTCAGATGATCGCTGACTTTCATCACCGGCAACGTGCCGGCAATATCTGCCGCCGCAATGCGCAAATGCTGGGCCTGCTTAAATTGACGCAACGCTTCCAGCTGCTGCTCCTCATCCTCTTCCGGGATGCGCAGCAGATACTGGCGCAGCTCATCACGATAGGCATCTGTGGCGGTTGGTTGATACAGCGTGGCCGGATCGAGCAGTTCATCGAGCAGTAACGGATAGCGCGCCAGCTGGCTGGCCACCATTGGCGACGCCGCACACAGGCGGATAAGGTGCTTTAACGCGCCGTGATACTCGGTCAGCAGCTCCAGATAGGTGGTTCGCGTTACCACGCCCAGCAGCAGCGGCGTCAGGCGGCTTAAGGCAACGGCGGCATCATCGCGCGGGCAGACTTCACTCAGTAGACGCGGCATCAGCTGATCGAGCGCCTGCCGTCCACGCGGGCCAATGGTGCGTTTATCGACATCCTGACGGAAGTCGTTGATGGTTTGCAGCAGACGCTGACGCGCCTCGCTATCAAGGTGCGGAACCAGCGGCGCAAGTTCGGCCTCTTCCAGTCGATCTTGCCAAAGCACGCCATAATCATCGGCTTCTTTATTGCCGCCGGTTTCCGGAGTGTCATCGCCAATCAGGTCATCGAAAATCGCCCGCACCGCGGCCATATGCTCCTCAAGCTGGCGGGTGAGCTCAGCCCAATCATCCACGCCCATCGCCCAGGCCAGACGCTCGCGGTTTAACGCGTCCGCCGGCAGCGTCTGGGTCTGTTCGTCGTTAATGCTTTGCAGCAGATTTTCCAGACGACGCAGATAGAGATAGGCCTCACCGAGCTGCCCGACCTGTTCGGCAGGCAGCAAATTCAGCTCGCCAATGGCCTGCAAGGTGGGTAAAAGCGCGCGCAGCTGCAGCGAACGCTCGCGCCCGCCACGGATCAGCTGGAACACCTGCACAATGAATTCCGTTTCGCGAATGCCGCCTGCGCCCAACTTGATGTTGTCGGTCAGGCCGCGCCGCCGGACTTCACGGGCGATCATGCTTTTCATATTTCGCAGCGACTGGATCACGCTGAAGTCGATGTAGCGGCGGTAGATAAAGGGCCGCAGCATCTGCTGTAATTCCTGGCTCCAGCGATCGTCCGTCCCGCCCATCAGGCGCGCTTTGACCATCGCATAGCGCTCCCAGTCGCGTCCCTGCTCCTGGTAATAATCTTCCAACGCGGCAAAGCTCAATACCAGCGGGCCGCTGTCACCAAAGGGCCGCAGGCGCATATCAACGCGATAGACGAAGCCGTCTACCGTCGGTTGATCGAGCACTTTGATCAGACGCTGGCCAAGCCGCGTGAAGAACTGGGCATTATCCAGCTCACGGCGTCCGCCGGTGGTGGTACCATTTTCAGGCCAGGTGAAAATCAGGTCGATATCAGAAGAGAAATTCAGCTCGCCGCCGCCCAGCTTGCCCATGCCGAGGATCAGCAGCGGCTGCGGCTCACCGGCGGCATTGACCGGCGTGCCGAATTCACGGCTGCAGGCCAGCCATAGCCAGTCACGGGCGGCGACAATCAGGGTTTCTGCCAGTTCGCTCAGCTGCTTCAGCGAGTCTTGCGTACTGCTGGTTGCCAGCGTCTGCATCCAGGCAATACGCGTCAACATCTGTCGCCGGAACAGGCGCAGTTCACGCATCAAGGCATTTTCATCCGCCACCCCCGCCAGTTTTTCTGCCAGCCAGGCCGGATAGTGTTGCCACTCGTCCGGCGCGGGCGCCTGCTCCTGCAGCGATTGCCACCAGTCAGGATGGCGCGCCAGGTTATCCTGCACAAAATCACTGAAGGCCAGCACGCCCTGCTGTCCGGCGCTCAGTTCTCCCCACGTCGGGCTAAGCTGTTGGGCCTGTGCTGCCAGCAACGGCGGCAGGATTTGAGTAAGCGATGGCGACATAAAAACTCCCTGTGAGCAGCGTGAATTCTCTCTGTTCTCTAAACGCGACGGGCAAACTAAAATCAGACGGTGCCGTTTTTCCAGAAGGCCGGTTGCTTAACCGCCTGACGACAATGACCTTCCAGCCAGATTTCCTGACCGCTTTCGATCGCCTGCGCCAGCTGCTGCCAGCTTTGCATCCAGGCATCGACCGTCTCAGCGTCGTAGCCACCGGACAGTAAACGGGCGGCCAGCAGCTGACGATGCAAACGGGTCAATTTATCCTGATATTCATTCATCTGACGCACATCGCCGAAGGTTTCTTTCAAATCGGCGGCAATTCTGCCGAGCATAATGTCGCAGAAGCGCTTGAACGATCCCTGCAGCTTGGCATCGCCTTTCGCGTCGATAAACCCGCGCCAGCGCTCGGTAACAATCCAGTTAGTAAGTGCTAACTGGGTATCCAGAGAGAGCGTGCTGAAACAGAGCGCTTCGGCCTTAACTTCATCTTCCCGCAGCGCCTCCTCCAGCCCGGTTAAGGAGTGGCGCAGCTCATTGCTGGCTTTACGCGGCACCAGTGAACCAAACAGGGAGAAAGTCTGGCGCAGGGTTTCAAGCGCCTGCTGCACTTCATGCTGAGCCGCGCGGTTGCCGCGGAGCCACAGCTCTTCGTGATACTGCCACTGGCTCAGCGCCAGGGTGAACGCCGCCAGCATCGCCTGCTCTACCGTGGCTTTCGGTGCCACCTTCATTACTTTCAGCGGGCGCAGTTCGCGGGTTGGATTGCCTTTGGCCAGCGCGTATCCGCGGGCGGCTTTGCTCAGGCTACCCAGACGCAGTCCGCCCATATTTGCCAGTTCAGTCGCAAAGGCCAACAGGTCATCACGTTCACCGGTTTTCAGTTCCAGTTCAATTTCATTCAGCGGTTCGCTCAACTCACCGGCGGTGACATCGCCGCGATCAAATGCAACTTCAATCTCGCTTTCCCGGTAAGTAACCACCCACTTTTCACGAACGAAATGGGTGCTGAACAGCGGCTGCAACTGCTGCTGCAGCGCGGCCAGATCGCAGCCTTGCGGCCAGATCTCTGCCGGCAACAGGGTAATGTCCAGCTCGGGTTTGGCCAGCGCCACATTGTATTCCGGGCGCTGATGCAGGCCACCAATGGTCTGCCCTGCTGTCTTCAGCGTCATTTCATAGCTGTCGCCGAAGCCACGAATGCGCAGCCCCATATCCCAACCGCGCAACTGGCCGTCGGCCGTTTCGAAATAGATATTGGTGAGTTTCTGCGGGGCAGAGTGCTGATGTGGCCAGTTTGCCAGCTGTGCAGGCAATTTTTCGGCGGCTTCGGAGGTGGCGATGAACTTTAATTCGATTTCGATGGTCATATTTTCTTAACCAGATAATTAGCGGTACGGTAAAGGGCTTTTGGCGCGACTTTGCCGCTCATTTCATCAATGGGGCACACGGTGGCCAGATATGACGTGAAGAGTAATGCAGAATCGCCGTGGCTGTCTTGGCTTTCTTCTCTATTTCGCGTCTGCTCGCGTCGGCCCTCGCAGAGCGCTGAGACCAGGAAAGTTCTCATTCAGCTTTCTGCGAGCCAGCTCCAGACTGTTCCATTACTTTTGTCCAGGATCCATGTAAAAAAGACATCGAATGAAAAAAACTCAGCTTATTGGCCTCACTTTACTGACTTTTAGCGTAGCAGCATCCGTTCATGCCCAAGAAAAACGCTATATCTCCGACGAACTTTCCACCTGGGTTCGCAGTGGTCCCGGTGACAATTTCCGCCTTGTCGGCACCCTGAATGCCGGCGAAGAAGTCCAGCTGCTGCAATCGAATGACAGCACGCATTATGCGCAGATCCGCGACTCAAACGGCCGCACCACCTGGATCCCGGAATCCCAGCTGAGCCAGCAGCCAAGCCTGCGTACCCGCGTGCCGCAGCTGGAACAGCAGGTCAAAGACCTGACTGACAAGCTGGCAAACATTGATGGCAGCTGGAACCAGCGCACCGCCGAGATGCAGAAGAAAGTGGCCGGTAGCGATGGCGCCATCAACAGCCTGAAGGACGAGAATCAAAAGCTGAAAAACGAACTGGTTGTGGCACAGAAAAAAGTGAGTGCCGCCAACGTTCAGCTTGATGATAAGCAGCGCACCATCATTATGCAGTGGTTTATGTACGGCGGCGGCGTGGCCGGTGTCGGCCTGCTGCTGGGTCTGCTGTTACCGCATATGATCCCCAGCCGTAAAAAGAAAGATCGCTGGATGAACTAACCCTTCACCGGTCAGCATCAGGGCATCCATTGATGCCCTTTTTGTCGTGCCTGTCATTCAGCAAACCTGACCCGCAAAGGTGGGAGAGGATCACCACATCTAGTATGATGACTGAAACGTTTAACTCAGGAGCGTGGTAGTGGAGACTTACCTTGTCGGTGGCGCGGTACGCGACGCACTGTTAAATCTGCCGGTCAAAGACAAAGATTGGGTCGTGGTGGGCGCCTCTCCGGAAGAGATGCTCAGCCAGGGTTACGAGCAGGTTGGCCGTGACTTCCCGGTTTTTCTGCATCCTGAAACCCATCAGGAGTACGCGCTTGCGCGCACCGAGCGCAAAAGCGGCAGTGGCTACACCGGTTTTGTCTGCTATTCCGCCCCGGATGTGACCCTTGAGCAGGATTTACAGCGCCGCGATCTGACCATTAATGCCATTGCCCAGGATGAACAGGGCCGCTTATACGACCCCTATGGCGGCAAAGCGGACCTTGATCAGCGTCTGTTGCGCCATGTTTCCGCGGCCTTTAACGAAGATCCGCTGCGTGTACTGCGCGTGGCGCGATTTGCCGCGCGTTTTGCCCATCTGAATTTTGTGGTGGCGGAAGAGACCCAGGCGCTGATGCGCTGGATGGCAGAGAGCGGCGAGTTGAACACGCTGACGCCAGAAAGGGTGTGGAAGGAGACGGAAAAGGCGCTGGAAACCCGCAACCCGCAGGTCTACTTCCAGGTGCTGAGAGACTGCGGTGCTTTAGCGGTGCTGTTCCCGGAGCTGGACAATCTCTACGGCGTGCCCGCGCCGGCCAAATGGCATCCTGAAATCGATACCGGCATTCATACGCTGATGACGCTGGCTATTGCCGCCCAGCTCAGCCCGGATATCGCTGTCCGCTTTGCCACCCTGTTCCACGACGTCGGCAAGGCGCTGACGCCACCGGAGAAGTGGCCGAGCCATCACGGTCACGGCCCCGCCGGCGTCCCGTTGGTTGCCGCCTTATGCCAGCGTCTGCGGGTGCCGAATGCGATTCGCGATCTCGCCCTGCTGGTCACCGAATTTCACGATCTGGTGCATACCGTGGAACGTCAGAGCGCGGAAACCCTGGTAGCGCTGTTTGATCGTATTGATGCCTGGCGTAAACCCCAGCGGGTGGAGCAAATTGCGCTGACCAGCGAAGCGGATGCCCGTGGGCGCACCGGTTTTGAGAGCAATGCGTATCCGCAGGGTGATTATCTGCGTCAGGCGTTTGAGGTGGTGTTAAGCGTGTCGACCAGGGAGGTGGTGGCAGCCGGATTTAAGGGTATTGAGGTCCGGGAGGAGCTAAACAGAAGGCGCATTGCCGCGCTGGAACAGTGGAAGCAACAGCAGGATTAAGATCCCGAAGCGGCCTGGGCAGGCCGACTCCGGGACAATGCGCGCTTAACTACACAAAGATCATGTAGACCGCAGCGGCCACAATAAAGCGGTAAATCGCAAACGGCACGAACGAGATGCGCTTAATCAGGTTGAGGAACACCTTGATGGCAATCAGCGCAACCACGAAGGCGGTCAGGAAGCCCACCGCAAACATCGGCAGATCGGCCATGCTCAGGAAGCCAATACTCTTGTAGAGATCCAGCACGGTGGCACCCATCATCATTGGCACGGCCAGGATGAAGGAGAACTCTGAAGCCGCATAACGACTCACGCCCATCAGCATACCGCCTGAAATGGTCGCGCCCGAGCGGGAGAAGCCAGGCCACAGCGCCAGACACTGGAAGCAGCCGATCACGAACGCCTGACGATAGGTCATATCATCCACGCCAACCGCTTTCGGGTTTTTAGGCTTCAGGTATTCCGCCGCCAGCAGCAACACGCCACCCACCACCAACGCGTACATCACGTTAATCGGGTTAAACAGCTCTTTGATTTTATCGTGGAAAATCAGACCGATAACCACGGCCGGCACCATACCCAACAGGATGTGGATCAGGGTCAGATGACCTTTGCCAGTGCCTTCATGCGGCACTTTGCCAAAATGGATGCCGATTAAACCAAACAGTCGACGCCAGAACATCACTACAACAGCTAAGATTGAACCCAGCTGGATAACAACCTCAAAGGTGTCCGCCTTGTCGCCTTCAAATCCTAACAAATGACCGACGATGATCATGTGCCCGGTGGAGGAGACCGGAAGAAACTCCGTTAACCCCTCAACAATGCCGAGTATTGCTGCCACCCATAGCTGATGAATATCTGCCATCCAATCTACCTCTATCCGTATAAAAAACATTAAAAAGGCGGTTGCTTAACGCTCCCGCCAAATTGTGCCCAGGTTGAGTTAGGCCAACCTTAAGACAGAGCATAATGTGGTTTGGTTTCACCGTGATGGCAATCACATTGAGTTTATTTCGGATTAGTCCCGCGTTCGATGATCACCCCAACCTGCGCTGCCTGGGCCACTGCGCCTGGCTTACTGAGCTTGATTCGCACCCATGGCGAGTTGAATCGGGTCAGCAACAGCGCTGCCACTTCTTCCGCCACGCGCTCAACCAGCGCAAAGCGGCCACCGGCAACGTGATTAATAATGGCCTCAGACACATCGGCGTAGCTCAGGCAGTCGTTTACATCATCACTGGCGGCGGCTTTGCGGTTGTCCCAGGCCATTTCGACATCGAACACCAGCTTCTGCTGAATGGTTTGTTCCCAGTCGAAAGCACCAATGGTGGTGATGACCGTGAGCTGTTCAATAAATACAATATCCATGATGGCCGTCTCTGTTTTTGTGGTTGCCGGATACCACTTCCGGCGGATTATGCGTATTATCCACGGATGACGAGAACAAAACGACCCCTACTGGATGGAACGGTGTTATGAGTGTATTCGCGCTTGGTATGATTCTTTTCGCGTATCTGTGCGGCTCCATTTCCAGCGCGATCCTGGTTTGCCGACTGTTCAGACTGCCGGACCCGCGACTTAATGGTTCCGGTAATCCCGGTACGACAAATGTGCTGCGTATTGGCGGGAAGACCCCGGCAGCGATGGTATTGGTGTTTGATGTTCTGAAAGGCATGCTGCCGGTCTGGCTGGCTTATCACTATGGCGTTTCGCCACTCTATCTCGGCCTCATCGCCATTGCCGCCTGCCTCGGTCATATCTATCCGGTGTTTTTCCACTTTAAAGGTGGAAAAGGCGTGGCGACAGCCTTTGGTGCCATTGCGCCGATTGGCTGGGACTTAACCGGGCTGATGACCGGCACCTGGCTGCTGACCGTGCTGTTGAGCGGCTACTCCTCCCTTGGCGCGATTATCAGCGCACTGATTGCCCCCTTCTACGTCTGGTGGTTCAAACCCCAGCTGACCTTCCCGGTCGCCATGCTCTCGTGCCTGGTGCTGCTGCGCCATCACGACAATATTCAGCGTCTGTGGCGTGGGCAGGAAACGAAGATCTGGAAGAAGAAAAAGAAGAAACCTGACGCCTGAGAACGCAGGGCAAAGCCATCGCCCGGGCGGGTATTAAAGGATTTATTGCGTCATCCGTAACGCCTCTGCCATCACCGACTAATGATGGCAGAGTGGACCACTACGCCTGGATGGCAGGCAGTTCCGCCAGCGGCCAGCGCGGACGTACTGTCACGCTCAACTCGCCCCGCGTTCCGCCTTTCATCCGCACCATACCCGCGTAGGCAATCATCGCGCCATTGTCGGTGCAGAACTCCGGTCGCGCATAAAACACTTCCCCGCCGCGCGCCTTCATCACCTCCGCCATTTTGCTGCGCAGCGTGCGGTTAGCACTGACGCCACCGGCAATCACCAGGCGTTTAAAGCCGGTCTGCTCCAACGCGCGCTTGCATTTGATCGCCAGCGTATCAACCACCGCATCCTCAAAAGCACGGGCGATATCAGCACGGGTCTGATCGTCATCGCTGTTTTCACGGATGGTGTTGGCCGCAAAGGTTTTCAGCCCCGAAAAGCTGAAATCCAACCCAGGGCGATCGGTCATCGGACGCGGGAAGATAAAGCGCTTTTCGGTGCCCTGCTGGGCCATTTTCGACAGCATTGGGCCGCCAGGATAATCCAGCCCCAACAGTTTGGCGGTTTTATCAAAGGCTTCACCTGCCGCATCGTCCACTGACTCGCCCATCAGGCTGTATTCGCCAATACCGGTCACGCTGATTAACTGGGTGTGACCACCCGATACCAGCAAGGCAACAAAGGGGAATTCCGGCGGATCATCTTCCAGCATCGGTGCCAGCAGATGGCCTTCCATATGATGAACCGGGATCGCCGGCACATCCCAGGCAAAGGCCAGCGAACGGCCGATAGTGGCCCCGACCAGCAGCGCGCCGACCAGACCGGGACCGGCGGTATAGGCCACCGCATCAATGTCTTTGGCCTGCAATCCGGCTTCTTTTAACGCCGCCTGGATCAGCGGTACGGTTTTACGCACGTGATCGCGCGACGCCAGTTCCGGCACCACACCGCCGTAATCGGCATGCAGTTTGACCTGGCTGTAAAGTTGATTGGCGAGCAAACCGGCGGTTTCGTCGTAAATGGCGATTCCGGTTTCATCGCAGGATGTTTCAATTCCGAGCACACGCATGACTTTATTTACCTCATTCTGGCGGCGCGCAGTGTACCATGAAGGCCGCTGCCGTTCGGCAATTTTGCAACGAAAAACGTGACTCCCTGAAAAAGCTGGGGAAAATATTTTCGCGACCGCCTTCCCTTTGATGTATACTCCTTGGCCTGAAAAAACCGGCAGTGGCACAGGCGCATCTGTTGGTAAGTTAATGCTATGGTGCTTTACAACGCTGCCTGTGTTGGAGTAAAATTCCGCACCATTTTGAAACAAGCTGGCACCGACGTCAGCAACAAAACCGATTTTATCGAGGTGAGAGTTACATGCCGGTAATTAAAGTACGTGAAAACGAGCCATTTGACGTAGCACTGCGTCGCTTCAAGCGTTCTTGCGAGAAAGCAGGCGTTCTGGCTGAAGTTCGTCGTCGTGAGTTTTATGAAAAACCGACTACCGAACGTAAGCGCGCTAAAGCGTCAGCAGTTAAACGCCACGCGAAGAAACTGGCTCGCGAAAACGCACGCCGCACTCGTCTGTACTAGTCGTTGGGGGCTCGCCCTCACGTATTACAGATAAGTAAGTAGTTAAGAAGGCCGTGCTTTCCGAAAGGAATGCGCGGCTTGTTCTCGTTTATGCACTGATAAACCGGGGCCTATGGCTGGACGAATTCCACGTGTATTTATCAATGACTTGCTGGCGCGCACGGACATCGTGGACCTCATCGATGCACGGGTAAAGCTGAAGAAGCAGGGCAAGAACTACCACGCGTGCTGTCCTTTCCATAACGAAAAAACCCCCTCTTTCACCGTGAACGGTGAGAAACAGTTCTACCACTGCTTCGGCTGTGGCGCCCACGGCAATGCTGTCGACTTCCTGATGAACTACGATCGTCTGGAGTTTGTGGAAAGCATCGAAGAGTTGGCAACGCTATACGGATTAGAAGTGCCGTACGAAAGCGGAACCGGCCCGAGCCAGTTAGAGCGCCATCAGCGTCAGAGCCTTTATCAATTGATGGGCGGCCTGAATGAGTTTTATCAGCAGGCGCTGTCACAGAGTCAGTCTTCAGGCGCGCGCGAGTATCTTGCCAATCGCGGACTGAGTGACGCTGTCATCAAGCACTTTTCTATCGGCTATGCCCCTGCAGGCTGGGATAACGCCCTGAAGCGCTTCGGTCGCAATCAGGACGATCGCCAGTCATTAATCGATGCGGGCATGTTGGTCACCAACGACCAGGGCCGCAGTTACGATCGTTTTCGCGAACGGGTGATGTTCCCGATCCACGACAAGCGCGGGCGGGTAATAGGATTTGGCGGTCGCGTGTTAGGCGACGGGATGCCGAAATACCTCAACTCCCCCGAAACCGATATTTTTCATAAGGGTCGTCAGTTATACGGCCTGTATGAAGCGCAAAAGAATCATCCCGAACCGGCGAAGTTACTGGTGGTTGAAGGCTATATGGATGTGGTGGCGCTGGCGCAGTTTGGCATTGATTATGCCGTTGCCTCGCTGGGAACCTCGACCACACCAGAGCATATTCAGCTGCTGTTCCGCACCACCGACACGGTTATTTGCTGTTATGACGGCGACAGAGCAGGCCGCGAAGCCGCCTGGCGCGCGCTGGAAACCGCATTACCTTACATGAATGACGGTCGTCAGCTACGCTTTATGTTTCTGCCTGATGGTGAAGACCCGGATACGCTGGTGCGTAAAGAGGGTAAAGAGGCCTTTGAAGCCCGGATGGAGCAGGCGATGCCGCTCTCCGCGTTCCTGTTTGACTCTTTACTGCCGCAGGTTGATTTGCGATCGCCAGATGGTCGCGCGCAGTTGAGCACCCTGGCGTTACCGTTGATTACCCAGGTGCCTGGCGAAACGTTACGCATTTATTTGCGTCAGGAGCTGGGCAACAAGCTGGGCATTCTGGACGACAGCCAGTTGGATAAGCTGATGCCGAAGCTGGGCGATAAAGCCCGGCCTCCTCAGCAGCCCCAGCTCAAACGCACAACCATGCGTATACTGATTGGACTGCTGATCCAGAATCCGGCGCTGGCCACTACCGTGCCGCCACTGGAAGGATTAGAAGCGTCAGATCTGGCCGGATTCCCACTATTTGTGGAGTTAGTGAGCACTTGCGTTGCTCATCCTGGCCTGACCACCGGACAGCTACTAGAGTTGTATCGTGGAACAAATTTTAGCCAGAGCCTTGAAACTCTGGCCACATGGAACCACATGATCGTAGAAGATGAAGTGGAAACCATGTTTCAGGACTCCCTGGCCAGCATGTATGACGCGGCGCTGGAACGCCGGCTCGAAGAGCTGATTGCGCGCGACCGCACACATGGTCTGAACTCGGAAGAACGCCGCGAGTTCTGGACGCTGAGCCAGGCCTTAGCCAGGAAATAAGAAGCTGGCTTTTTTGAGTCTGTTTGCCGAATTTAAGAAGCGTATATCGGCAAAGCCAGATAGCTTCAATACAGAATATGTAACGAACACTGCGGCTTAAGTGCCGATAATCCGCCAGGTCGAGCCTGGCAGCCGCTTGGATGGGCAGCGGCATAAATCTAACGCCCTCACTGTTATTGTTGGCTTGTTAGCCGACCGACACCAATCTAATTTAACAGAAGTGTGGATACCGTCTTATGGAGCAAAACCCGCAGTCACAGCTTAAGCTTCTTGTCACCCGTGGTAAAGAGCAAGGCTATCTGACCTATGCCGAGGTCAATGACCATCTGCCGGAAGATATCGTCGACTCCGATCAGATCGAAGACATCATTCAGATGATCAACGACATGGGCATCCAGGTTGTAGAAGAAGCGCCTGATGCCGACGATCTGATCCTCAACGAAAACAGCAGCGACACTGACGAAGATGCCGCCGAAGCCGCCGCTCAGGTGCTGTCCAGCGTTGAATCTGAAATCGGGCGTACCACTGACCCGGTGCGTATGTACATGCGCGAAATGGGTACCGTTGAACTTCTGACCCGCGAAGGCGAAATCGACATCGCTAAGCGTATCGAAGACGGTATCAACCAGGTTCAGTGCTCCGTTGCCGAATATCCGGAAGCTATTACCTATTTGCTGGAACAGTATGACCGTGTTGAAGCGGGCGAAGCACGCCTGTCAGACATGATCACCGGCTTTGTCGATCCTAACGCTGAAGCAGAAATTGCCCCTACCGCCACCCACGTGGGCTCTGAGCTTTCTGAAGCAGAACGTAACGACAACGACGAAGAAGAAGAAGACGAAGACGACGCGGAAGATGACAACAGCATCGACCCGGAACTGGCGCGCGAGAAGTTCAACGACCTGCGTGTTCAGTACGAGAAAGCGCGTACCGTTATCAAAGCTAAAGGCCGCAGCCACGCTGATGCCGCCGCTGAGATCCAGAATCTTTCAGACGTCTTTAAGCAGTTCCGCCTGGTGCCGAAGCAGTTCGACTTCCTGGTCAACAGCATGCGCATCATGATGGATCGCGTTCGTACGCAAGAACGCCTGATCATGAAGTTCTGTGTTGAAATCTGCAAAATGCCGAAGAAGAACTTCATCACCCTGTTCACCGGCAACGAAACCAGCGAAACCTGGTTCAAAGCCGCGCTGGCAATGAATAAACCATGGTCCGAGAAGCTGAAAGACGTCGCCGATGACGTGCAGCGCGGCCTGATGAAGCTCGGACAGATTGAGCAAGAGACCGGCCTGACCATCGAGCAGGTTAAGGACATCAACCGTCGTATGTCTATCGGTGAAGCGAAAGCCCGCCGTGCGAAGAAAGAGATGGTTGAAGCGAACTTACGTCTGGTTATCTCGATTGCCAAGAAGTACACCAACCGTGGTCTGCAGTTCCTGGATCTGATTCAGGAAGGTAACATCGGTCTGATGAAAGCCGTTGATAAGTTTGAATATCGCCGCGGTTATAAGTTCTCGACTTATGCCACCTGGTGGATCCGTCAGGCTATCACCCGCTCCATCGCTGACCAGGCGCGCACCATCCGTATTCCGGTGCATATGATTGAGACCATCAACAAACTCAACCGTATTTCCCGCCAGATGCTGCAGGAAATGGGGCGCGAGCCGACGCCGGAAGAACTGGCCGAACGCATGCTGATGCCAGAAGATAAAATCCGTAAGGTGCTGAAAATCGCTAAAGAGCCGATCTCTATGGAGACGCCGATTGGTGATGACGAAGATTCGCATCTGGGTGATTTCATCGAAGATACCACGCTGGAGCTGCCGCTGGATTCTGCGACCTCCGAGAGCCTGCGCTCTGCCACGCACGATGTGCTGGCTGGCCTGACCGCGCGTGAAGCGAAAGTACTGCGTATGCGTTTCGGTATCGATATGAATACCGACCACACGCTGGAAGAAGTCGGCAAGCAGTTTGACGTAACCCGTGAGCGTATTCGTCAGATTGAAGCGAAGGCGCTGCGTAAACTGCGTCATCCGAGCCGCTCTGAAGTGCTGCGCAGCTTCCTGGACGATTAATCGTTCCTTAAGCGCCAGTAAAAAAGCCCCTGCATGCAGGGGCTTTTTTTATGCCTGAAGCCGGGCAGCGCCCTAACGGCCTCGTGCCGCAAGGGCAGTATCCAACTCGCGGTAAGCGGCCGCCAGCTGCTCCTGAGACGCCCGGTTCAGCCCGCTGGGATTCGGCAGCACCCACACTTCGGTGTCGCCAATGGTTTGCGGCTGCCTGCCCCACTCCACCTTACTGACCCGGAACGCCTGCTGGTAAGCCTGCTTGCCCAGCACCGCCAGCGCATCAGGCTGATACTGCTGCACCTTCTCTATCAGCGCTATGCCGCCGTCACGCAGCTCCATGCCGGACAGCTCGGTCGCCTCTTTGGTTGGCCGCTCCACCAGCATGGTGATGCCGCAGCCGGTCTCCAGCAGCTGCATCTCCTCTTCCGGCTTCAGCTGCCTGACGGTGAATCCCGCCTGCCAGATGGTCTTCCAGAAGCGGTTGCCGTTATGGGCAAAATGAAAGCCCTTATGGGCGGAGGATTTTCCCGGATTGATGCCGCAAAAAATCACCCGCAGGCCCGGTGCCAGAATATCGGTAATATTATGCTCGTCGATCTCACTCACTGATTATCTTCTCTTCCAAATGCCGCGTTTATTCTGCTAACGCATAATAGCTCAATACTTCACAACCTCGCCCGACAGACGGCGTAGCGGTCACGGACAGGCTGGCAATATCAATGACGCTCAGGGTGCCATCATCTTCGTTAGCAATCAGCAGCGTGCGGTTGTCGGGGCTGAAACAGCCGTCCATCGGCTTATTGCCCACCGCCACCTGACCGAGCGGATTCAGCTCACCGTCGAACAGGCTGATCACCGGCTCCTGATCGCCAATCACCACCAGCAAAGAGCCATCCTCACTGAAGCGGACAATCTGTGACGCCTTCTGGTGGCCGGTCAGCGGCAAGGTGCGGATAAGCTGATGGCTCTCCGCATCCAGCACATACAGACGCGGCTGGTCGCCATCGGTTGCAACGATCGCCGGATGGCATGGCGATGCCGCAATCCCGTTAATTGGCCCCGGCATCGCAATATTGTCTACCACCTGGCCTTTGCCGTTTTCAAGTGCCACCACGGTTATTGAGGCATCTTCTTCGTTGTCGGTAAACAGCTTGCGGCCGGAAGGCAGGATGGTCAGGCGATGGGTATTGTGCGAAGGCACCGCAATCTGGCTGACGATCTTATCGGTATTGGGGTCGATCGCCAGGATCGTCGCGCTGTTTTCACAGCACTGATAGACATAGCCATCGCTTGCCAGCCGCGAAGTATGCGGCGACTCCAGCGGGCTGACGTCAATAAATCCGCTGACCTGGCGGGAGATCAGATCGATCACCGCAATTTTGTGGCCTGGATGGGGATTATCACCGTGGATGCCATCACCAAAGATCGGCACATAGGCTTTTTGCTGCTGCGGCAGGATCAGTAACTCGTGGGGACGCGGAGGGAAAGCATTAAGCTCCTGCTCGACGGCAAAAGTCTCCGGATTGAGGAACAGCACGTTACTGCCCTGCTTATCCACTGCGATCAAACCATAGCGAGTGGCCGACGTCATACACACCTCCAGTAAAATGAACGTTTCATTTAAGGGTAGCGCATAACGTCGTCAAGTTTTGCGGGAAAAGGTTACAAAACCTGCTGGATCCCCCACATCGCCAGCGCATGATCCTCATGAGAAGGCAGTCCGCTGACCGTCACCGCACCGATAATCCCACCGCCGGTGAGCAGTAATGGGAAGCTGCCGCCGTGGTCGGTATAGCGCTCAGGATCCATATAGTTCATCGCTTCCATCCGCGTGCCGGCCGCTTCATTCACTTCGCCGGTGTATAAAGAGGCATGACCGTTGCGCAGGGTGCTGTTGCGCTTGCGGGCAATCCACTCCAGATTTTCGGCGCTGGAACCGGGTAGCGCAGCGCAGAATAACACCTGACCGAAGGCGTAAACTTCAATCGCCACCGGGTATTTTTCCTGTGAGGCGCGCTGGCGGATCAGCTCCCCCACTTTCCAGGCATCATCAAAACTGAAATGGGTCAGGCGGACAAGTTGTTCCTGCTGCAGCAGGGTTTCAAGGCTGGGAACGCTGGACATCGGCCTCTCCGTGAGGGGAAACAAGGCCTTCAGCTTAATTGATTACTATTTTTCAAAACAGGTAACTATGAAATATCAGTTCGGTTTTTGCGAGGATGATCACGGCTCAAACCCCGCCCGCAGCCAGTGAATAAAACCGCTGACCGCGCGCGGCACCTGCGCAGACCACGGGCGCACTACGTACAGCATTCCGGCAAAGGCACCCACCGTCTGCCAGTCTGGCAACACCTCCACCAGCCGCCCTTCGCTTAAGGCCGCGCGGGCGCTGAAGTCCGGCAGCAGCGCGATGCCCAGCCCGTCCAGCGCCGCATCACGAATGGATTCACTGTTATTGGTGGCAAACGGCCCGCTGACATTCACCGTCACCCTTTCCTCACCCGCCTGGCGTGAGGCAAAGGTCCAGCGTGGCATCTCCGTGCCGCGCGGGTAATACAGGCACTGATGATCGCTCAGGGCCTGCGGCGTTTGCGGGAAGCCGTGCTGCGCAAGATACGCCGGTGAAGCAACCACCTGCGCATGAGTGGCACACAGCGGCAGCGCCACATGGGTTTCGGGCAGGGTATCGCTGTGGCGGATAGCGAGGTCAAAGCCTTCACTGGCCAGTGACACCAGCCGGTCAGACACCTCAAGCTGCACACGCACCTGCGGATGCTCGCGCAGGAAGGCGGTGATATGCGACACCAGCTGCTGGCGGGCAAACGCCACCGGCGCCGTCACCCGCACCAGGCCGCGTAACGGCCCCGCCGAGTCACGCACGCTGAAAAAGCTCTGTTCAATCTGCGCAAAAGGCTGGCGTAACTCTTCCACCAGCTTCTCACCGGCGCTGGTCAGCCGCAGGCTGCGGGTGGTTCGCGTGACCAGCGGCACGCCCGCCAGATGCTCCAGCTCTTTAATCTTCTGGCTCATCGCCGCTTTACTGACCTCCAGGCGCTCGGCAGCGCGGGTAAAGCTCCCCTGCTCTGCCAGCACCGTCAGCCAGTGCAGATGGATCCACAGCGCGTCGGTCTTTACGTCTTTCATGGTTATTGTTCACAATAGTAAATAATCAATTCAAGTATAGCGCTTTTTCCCCTCTCATATTCCCCGTAAAGTGAACCTCAGATAAGCCGCAGCCATCCGGCTCAATTGACTGTTTTCAGGGGATAAACCAATGCCATTACTGCAATTTGATGTGATTCAGGGCCGTTCAGAATCGGAGATGAGAACCTTACTGGACGCAGCGCACCGCGCGGTGCTGGCGGCATTTAAGGTGCCAGCGCGCGATCGCTACCAGATTGTTCACGAAAACAAAGCGTATCAGATGGTGTTTGAAGATACCGGACTGGGTCTGACCCGTACCGATAATCTGGTGATGGTGCGCGTCTTTACCAGCCCGCGCAGCGATGAGCAGAAGCAGTTTTTTATGGCCGAACTCTGCCGTGAGCTGAAAGAGAGCTGTGGCATTTTGGGCAGCGACGTGATGATCAGTTTTATCACCAACGGCAAAGGCGACTGGAGCTTTGGCAACGGCGTGGCGCAGTACATGACCGGCGATCTGTAAACTGACGGCGCGCTTGTGCAGCAAGCGCGCCGACGGTTATTCCCAGCCAGCGGGCTGCTGATGCCAGCCGGTTAACGCTTCCAGCCGGTGCGCCATCGCCAGCAGCTGTGACTCATGGTGGTAGTTGGCCACCAGCTGCGCACCAATCGGCATCCCTTCTGAGCTCAGCGCCACCGGCAGCGTAATGGCACACCCATCAAGATAGTTTACCGCGCGGGTCAGCAGCGCCAGCGTGGCCTGCTGCTCATCCACCTCGTCAACCGGGCAGGCGGTGATAGCCAGCGTCGGCATCAGCAGGATATCCCAGTCGTCCATCAACTCATGGAACAGCCCGATATGCTGCTCGCGCTGGCGCAGCAGGCCTTCAAAACTCTCTTTGTTAATTGCCGCCCCATGCAGCAGCTTCTCCGCCGTTAACGGATTGTAGCGATCGCGGTGGCTGGTCATCATCTCGCGATGCCAGGCCCAGGCTTCTGCCGAGATGATCTCCCCACTACGGGCACTCAGCCCGGTCCACGAGAACGGCAGCTTAATGCGGGTGACCGATATTCCCGCCTCACTCAGCCGTCTCTGGGTCTTTTCCAGCGCGGCGACAATCTCTGGGTCGATTGCTGCGCCCAGCGTAGCCGGCTCAATAAACGCCACCTTTAGCGTGTCCGCCACCGCAAGGCGCTGCGTATCCCCACTCATACTGCGGTAGATCAGCTCCGCATCGGCCACCGTGTGGGTTAATGGACCAATCGAATCCAGCGTGGTGGAGAGCGGAATACAGCCTTCGCGGCTGATGCGATTTTGCGTGGGCTTCAGGCCGACCAGGCCATTCAGCGCGGCGGGAATACGCACCGAGCCGCCGGTATCAGTGCCGATCGCCGCCGGCACCAAGCCCGCCGCCACCGCCACAGCCGATCCGCTGGAGGACCCGCCCGGCACGCGATGCACCTCGCAATCCCAGGGATTCCACGGCGTGCCAGCACCCTGATTGATCCCCCAACCGCCGAAGGCAAACTCCACCAGTTGGGTTTTTCCGGCAATCACCGCGCCGTGTTGCAGCAACCGGGTTACCGCAGGCGCAGTATGGATGGAGCGACTGTCCGGCAGCTGACGGGAGCTGGCGCTACAGGGCGTGCCCCGCCAGTGCAACAGATCCTTAATGCCCAGCGGTATCCCCTGAAGTAGCCCCAGATCGACGCCGGCTTTCAGCAACAGGTCCTGCCCCTGCGCCGCCGTCAGCATGGTCTGCGCAAACACCGTGACAAACGCATTAAGCTTGTCGTTATAACGGGCGATGCGGGCGAGATAAAATTCCGCAATCTCTTCACAGCTGAGCTCGCCGCGCCGTAACGCGGCGGCCAGTTCGGTGATCGGTGAAAATGGCGCAATCATGCGGTCTCCATGGCCTGTCATCATTTATGAAGGAGACACTGCAATATCCGATCCATATTCTATAAAAACATACCGCGCGCATCGATATTCATGATTTCCGCCGTGCCATTGCTGTTTCTCATAACAAATTGCGCAAATTGTGCCATTACCGCGCAGGAATGGTTGGGGAAAACGCGCATCAGGCTGCCGAGCGGCGGTGTATTGCCATAATGTGGAATAAAGCCGTGCTCTTCCGATAATTTTTCGACACGATACTGCCGATCGGTCGACGCATCGACCGCCAGACCAAAATCGGCTGCACCAGTTCCGTGCGGCCCCTTGTCAGAACTGAGTGCTTTTGAACCCGCATCAATAATGGCGTAGCGATCGTTTACCGACACCACCCGCGCAACCACGCTGATGGCCACCTCATCCAGCGTGCACAGCTGCAGGCGCAACCCGGTGAGATCGCATAGGGCGTAATTGCCGGGGCGGATCTCGTCATACCCATCAGGCAACGGCGCACCAAGGATTGACGGCGTTGCACCGACGGACAACGCGCACTGCACAAATCCGGCCTGATGCAGGCGCTGGCGCAGTCCCTGCATACACTGCGCTTCTGCCTGCACGATCGCCGCCATCTGCTGCGGGTTCTGTGCGCCATAGGCATGTCCGGCATGAGAAACCAGCCCGGCAAAGTGCAGGCCGGCGGCTTGCACCGCGTGGGCCAACTGCAACGCTTCATCGCCTTCCGGATTGACGCCAACCCGTCCAAGCCCGACATCGACCTTGATCCACACCGATAAATCGAGTGAAGTGACCGCCGCGGCGGCCTGCGCGATAGCCGCCACACCGGCCTGACTGGCGACAATCACCCCCAGTTTGCAGCCGCTGCTGGCGGCGACGGCGAAAAGCTCGCTGACGCTTTCAGCCTGCATCACCGGGTACGCCAGCAGCACATCGCGCACGCCGCCGTTGATAAACACCACGCCTTCGCTGGGTTTCGACACGGTGATACCGACCGCGCCCAGCGCAATCTGCTGTTGCGCTATCGCCACGCTTTTATGGGTTTTCACATGAGGACGGAGCCGTACGTTCCCCGCCGCGGCACGCTGCTGCATCTGCTGTAAATTACGCGTAAGCCGTTGCGCATCGATTTCAATATAGGGCGTCAGCCGGTCGTCATAAAACGGACGATCGCTGCCTGCCACTGCTTCTGAACCTGCCTTCTGTTGATTCACACTGCCTCCATCGCATCGGACTCTCCCGTCATCAGGAGTGAGTTGCCCATCCTAACCCAAACGCGCCTCAGCGAAAAAAAAAGCGCCCGTGCAAATGCAGGGGCGCTCAGAGTCTGCCTGAACCGTGAATAAGGTCACGGTTTACAGCGAATCAGAAGTCGTAACGCAGACGGACCAGGTTCATATCACCCAGGTTGTCGGTGCTGGAGGTGAAGACGTGTTCGTAGTCAACACGGAAGCCGTAATCCAGTTGGAAGGTCACGCCGACGCCGTTATCGATGCGCTGGTAGTTGCGGTCGTTAACGTATTCCAGACGGTCACCCATAAAGTACGGCATCACCGATTTCAGGGCATACTGGCCCACCGGGATGGTGTAACCGGCCAGATATTCAATGCCCCACGCATCGCCCGCGAAGTAGTTATTCACGTTAACTTGCTTGGTGGTCAGGAAGTTCTGGTAGTAACCGCCGCCGAAGCTGAAGGTCCAGTTGTCCGGTTTCCAGCTCAGAGAAGTGCCGTAGATGTTCTGATCGTAGGTTTTGCTGTCGCCGTTGCCCGGGTTACGCATCTCAGCGCGGGTGTAATTCCACGCGGTGCCCCAGGTCAGGTCTTTGGTCAGGTGATAATCCACACCCAGCGAGCCGCCGCCCTGACGCTTGTAGCGTAAGCCGTTGCCCGGCAGGTATTCGTTATCGCTGAACAGGTACGAGGCATAGACGTCAGCCGCGCCGAAGGTGTTTTTGTACTTCAGCATCTTACGGCTACGGTATGAACCATCGTAGTCGCCGTTGATGCCGTTGCCCGGTGCCTGGGCAAGCATGTCGTAGTCCCAGATATCGGTTTTCGCGCCAACCACATCATAGTAAACGCTGTTCTGCTGGCCGAAGGTCATCTGGCCCCAGGTCTTACTTTTGAAACCGGTGTACAGCATACGGCGGCTGGTGTTGTTTGCGCCGTCAGCATGGTGATTATCCCAGTCAAACACCGCCGGAATATTCACGCCCAGCTCGTAGTAACCGATCCAGCTGATGTCATCAAACAGGTAGTAATCCGCCGCAAAGCGGAAACGGGTGCCGCCATCGAAGCCGTTACGTTTGTAAGAGCCGTTATCGCTGGCGCCGGTCATATTGTTGAACTGCGGACGAATACTGCCGCCAACGGTGAAATTCAGGCGGCTGAGCGGGTCGCCAGCCTGCGGATCTTGCTTCAACACAGTCACTTCTGCATGGGCGGCGAATGACGCACTGCCTGCCAGCAGCCCCAGACCAATGGCCTGAGATAAAACGCGCATTTTTGTTAACATAATGTATCCCTGGAAAGAATCGTCTTAGAATTTTGCCCGCTGATAATAGCCTGAGAAACATGACAAAAAATCGCCTTTCATGACCGTTTTGTGCGTTTTTGCTGATGAAATCATTAAGTAAATGTGTCATTTGACGCATTTACTCACGAAACCAAGCATTTTGTGCGGTTTTTAGCGTTTCCTGTGCGTCATTTCCATCAGCATTGATGTTTTGCAATAATTTGCCGATAAGCGCCGCTAAAGCCGCGCTGGTTAACACTTTTGCAACACAAAAGTGAATTTCTGTCCCTGACTGCTATACCTCACAAAGGATTGCATAAGGAGGACAGCATGGCATCAGACAGCAGCAGGCCTGACGATCGCGAGGCGCGACTGACCCGGCTCCGGCAACTCACCCGCACGCCGGTACTGATTATTGGCGGCGGCATTAACGGCATCAGCACTTTCCGCGAGCTGGCCCTGCAGGGGATCCCGGTGGTGATGGTGGAAAAAGGCGACTGGTGTCAGGCCGCCAGCGGCGCGTTGTCACGGATGATCCACGGCGGATTGCGCTATCTGGAAACCGGTGAGTTTTCGCTGGTGAAAGAGTCGGTACAGGAGCGCGACCGGCTGTTAAAAAATGCGCCGCACTTTGTCGCCCCGCTGCGCACCACCGTGCCCATTGACAGCTGGGGTGGTGGCCTGATGAATGCCGGAAAACGCTTTCTGCGCCTGTCCGAAAAACCGAGTCGTCGCGGCGCGCTGGTGATCAAAACCGGTCTGGCGCTGTATGACACCTGGTCCCGCCGCTTCGGCACCCTGCCCAAACATCAGCTGCACACTAAACAACAGACTCAACAACGCTGGCCGGGTTTTGCCGACTGGGTGAAGTGCAGCGCCGCCTATTACGATGCGTGGATTGCCGCACCGGAACGGCTGGGCTTTGAACTGATTGACGATACCGAGCGTGCGGCCGCAGGCGCACTGGCGCTGAACTATGTCAGCGTTGAACACTGTGATGGCGAGAACATCACCCTGCGCGACAGCTTTAGCGGCGAGACGTTTTCGCTGCGACCGCATGTGGTGGTCAATGCCACCGGCGCGTGGATCGATCGGCTGAACGGCACCTTAAGCCCGACCCTGCCTGAGCAAAAGCTGATTGGCGGCACTAAGGGCTCGCATCTGATCCTGCGCAGCCCGGCGCTGCTGCAGATGCTGGATGGCGAAATGGTCTACTACGAGAATCAGGAAGGCCGGGTGTGCATCATGTTCCCGTGGTACGGCAACGTGCTGGTGGGATCGACCGATATTCGGGTGGATAACCCGGATGATGTGGTCTGCGAAGCGGACGAGAAAACCTATATTCTGCAATCGCTGCGCTTTGTCTTTCCCCACCTTAAGGTCAAAGACGAAGACGTCCTCTATACCTTCAGCGGCGTGCGCCCGCTTCCGGCCAGCGATTCGGCCTTTAACGGCACCATTTCGCGCAATCACTCGTTAGTGTTACTGCCGCCGGTGGCCGGACGGGAGTTCACCACCCTGTGCCTGGTCGGCGGCAAATGGACCACCTTCCGCAAATTTGGCGAAGAAGCGGCAGACCGGGTGCTGAAGCTGCTGGGCGAAAGCCGCAAGGTCAGCACGGTAGAGCTGGCGATTGGCGGTGGCCGCAATTATCCCAATGCGGCGCGAAAACCCATCTGGATGCACGAACTGAGTGAGGAATTCAGCCTGACGCCCGCGCGCGTTTCACAGCTGGTTGCCCGTTACGGCACCCGTGCACAGGCGATGCTGCATACCATGGCGCTCCAGCCTGACCAGCCGTTGCAGGCTAACCCGAACTGGAGCCAGAACGAAATACGCTTCCTGATCGCGCACGAGCAGGTGCAGACGCTGGAAGACCTGTTGGTACGCCGCACGCCGTTGGCCATCAGCGGACAGCTAACGCTGGCGCTGATCGAGGAGATCAACGGTCTGCTGGCGGAGGCGCGAAGCTGGTCGCCCGAACAGGCAGACCAGCACCTCAATCAAACCCTTTCCCGTCTTGCCAGCCTGCACGGGCTCGGCAGGCTTTCGCCTGTGGCCGTTAATAAGGAATCCCGCCATGTCAGCCAGTCAGAAAGTGAGGCTTAACCGACTCTTTAATCAGGGTAAATGTCTGGATGTCGCCATCGATCACGGCATCGCCAACGAGCCGGATTTTCTTATCGGCCTGGAAGATATCGCCGGCGTGATGCGCAGCCTGGTTACCGCTCAGCCTGATGCGATTCAGGTCAATTACGGCCAGGCCGATCTGCTTCAGCAATTGCCCCAGCGCCACAAGCCCGCGCTGGTGCTGCGCACCGACGTCGGCAATGCCTATAACGCCGCCCGTCATCGCGAGATGTGGGCGGTGCTGCACAATCCGGACGATCCGATTCTGGCGGCCCTGCAAATGGACGCGGCGGCAGTGGTGGTGAATCTCTATCTGATCCCCGATGAGCCGGGCATTTTTCGCCAGTGCATTGAGAATATCGGCCGCCTGCGCCACGCCTGCGAGCATTACGGTATGCCGCTGATGATTGAGCCGCTGGTAATGGCAGCGGCCGGACAGGGCGCGGCCTATGGCTCGCTGGGCGACGTGGAGAAAATGGTGCCACTGGTCCGGCTGGCGCGCGAACTGGGCGCGGATATCATCAAGGTTGATCCGACCGATAATGTGGAAGAGTTTCACCGCGTGGTGGAAGCGGCCCGTTGTCCAACGCTGGTGCGCGGCGGCGGCAAGGGTGAACTTGGCCCGGTGCTGACCAAAAGCGCGGCGCTGATGGCGCAGGGCGCATCCGGCATGGTGTATGGCCGTAACGTCTATCAACACAGCAACCCGGCCAGCGTGGTGACGGCGCTGATGGCGATAATTCATCAGGGCGTCAGCGGAGAAGAGGCGCTGGCGATCTATCAGCGTGCCGGCTGAAACGGAGAAATGCGATGAGCCAACTGCTGGGCATTGATGCCGGCAACACCATGATTAAGGCGGTGTTGTTCGATCTGGATGGCACGGTTCGCGCCGTTGCCAGCTGTGCGGGCGAAACCCACCAGCCACAGCCCGGCTATGCCGAACGTCCGGTGAACGAGGTCTGGCAGGGCGTCACCGCCGCCATCAAAGCCTGCCTGGCCCAGCTGCCGGATGCGCAGGTGATCGCCGTCGGTGCCGCCGGGCATGGCAACGGGCTGTATGCGCTCGATCAGGCGCAGCAGCCGGTGATCGGCATTCAGTCGGTCGACAGTCGCGCCGCCGCCAGAGTCGAAGAGCTGGAGCACGACGGCAACGCGGCGGCGATTTATGCCCGTTCGCTGCAAAAAGTCTGGGCCAGCTCAACGCCGGTGTTGCTGAGCTGGCTGAAGCGAAACCGGCCGGAACTGTATCAGCGCATCAGGCATGTGCTCTGTGCCAAGGACGTTATCAGCCACTTTCTGAGTGGCGAAGTCAGTGCCGACTATTCCGATGCGTCAGGGGCCGGGCTGATCGATCACCGCGTTCGCGGCTACAGCGCCGACCTGCTGGCCCTGTACGACCTGGCGGATGCCCTGCCGCTGCTTCCCACCCTGCATGAATCCTGTGAAGTGGTCGGCACCGTCACCCCACATGCCGCGCAGCTTACCGGTTTACCTGCGGGTATTCCGGTGGTGGCAGGGATTTTTGACGTGGTGGCCAGTGCCGTCGGCTCCGGCGTGGTGTCGCCAGGCGAAGCCTCGATTGTGGCAGGCACATGGAGCATTAATCAGGTGGTGGTTTCCCGTCCCGATTACCTGCGCCCGGTCTTTATGAACGCCCTGATTGAGCGCGACCGTTATATGGCGATTGAAGCCAGCGCCACCTCGGCGACCAATCTGGACTGGTTTATCCGCGAGTTTGCCGACGGCCGCAGCGGCGGCGGCGCAGAACAAAGCAGTGATTTAGTGGCAAAGGTGGTGCCGGATGCGCATCTGCCGGTCTACCATCCTTACCTCTATTCCGGCCGGAAAGAAGAACCGGCCAAAGCCGGATTCTATGGACTCAGCGGCTGGCACACCCGCGCCGATATGCTGTTCGCCTTATTTGAAGGCGTGACCTTTTCTCACCGTGCGCATATCGATCGCCTGCGCGCGGCAGGGCTGCCGTTCACCTCGGCCACCCTGTCTGGCGGTGCCAGCCGCAGCTGCGTCTGGCCACAGATGTTTGCCGACGTGTTGGCGATCCCGATTCAGGTCGCGGAGTGTAAAGAGACCGGCGCGTTGGGCGCGGCAATCTGTGCCGGCGTCGGCGTGGGGATCTGGGCGAATCTGGCGGATGGCGTGGCGCAGGCGGTGAAACTCAACCCGGTGATTTTGCAACCCGACGCTGCCCGCGTTGCCTTCCATGAACCCCGTTACCGCCTGTTCAAAAAGCTGGAGCGGGCGATGGACCGCCTCTGGCATGAAGAGCTTAACGACCTGGCTTAACGTGATCTAAATCTGAATTCCGTTATCTCGCAGACGGGCAACCCGCCGCAAAATAACGTTAATTTAACTTAACACTCCGCTATCAGGCTGGCGGAGAACACCCACATTTTGCTGATAATTCAACGAACTTCCCGTCATCTTCCCCGCATACGCCCCACAAAACGTTAATGTTACCGATTTTAAAATAATACAAAATTAAACAAAGTGTAAACAGGCCGTCATAAACCGCGCGGTCAGGCGCATTTTGCTGGGGGGTAACAACATTGCCAGGGATAATTCGCTGCGCTAAATTGGCGTATTACGCGCAGATCAGACCACTGCTACTTCCGGCACAGGGCAGGGATCGCGTCAGGTTGAGGATAAAAATAAGCTCATGGGTTCAGAATTACTCTCGCTGGTATTGTTCATTGGTTCAGTGTCGCTTTACACCTGGAAAGCCGGAAGAAATAAACTGTGGTTCAGCGCTATTCTGCTGTTTCTTGGCATCTATATCATTCTGAACGCCTCAATGCTCGCGAGTAATTATTTTACCGGCGAAGGCATTAATGACGCGGTTATTTACACCATCACCAGCAGCTTAAGCGGCGCGGGGATCAGCAAATATATTCTTCCGGCGGTGGGATTGATTGTCGCGCTGGTTGTGCTGTTTGGCGTTTTGTCCTGGCTGTTACGCCTGCGCAAAGGCCATCGCGCCAGTCAGCTCTACAGCCTGCTGGCGGTGATTCTGGCCGTCGCCTCAATCAATACCACGCCGGCCTATCAGCAGGTGGCCAGCCTGATTAAATCCCAGGTCGGAAAAGGTAACTCCGATTTTTATACCCATTACAAAGTGCCGGGAAAACAGCTTCGCGGGGATAAGCCCAATCTGGTTTATATCTATGCCGAAAGCCTTGAACGCACCTACTTCGATGAAAAAGCCTTTCCCGGTCTGGCGCCTGAACTGAGCAAGATTAAAGATAACGCCTACGACTTCAGCAATACCGAACAGCTGCCGGGAACCGAATATACCATTGCCGGGATGGTGGCCTCACAGTGCGGTATTCCGCTGTTTGCGCCGTTTGACGGCAATGCCTCCAGCTCGCTCTCCAGCTTCTATCCGCAGAATGTCTGCCTGGGCGACATCCTGAAGTCTTCCGGCTATCAGAACTACTTTTACCAGGGCGCGAGCCTGAGCTTCGCCGGCAAAGACCTGTTCCTCTCCTCGCACGGCTTCGACCATCTGTATGGCTATAACGAGCTGAAATCGGTGGTCAAAGACCCCAACTACCGCAACGACTGGGGCTGGTATGATGACACGCTGCTGGACGTGGTGTTCGATAAATACCTTGAGCTGGCGAAGCAGAACCGCCCTTTCTCGCTGTTTGCGTTAACTGTCGATACCCATCACCCGGACGGGTTTATCTCGCGCAGTTGCCAGCGCAAAGACTACCCGTATGAGGGCAAGCCGAACAAATCCTTTGCCGCAGTGGCCTGTAGCCAGGAACATATTGCCCGGCTGATCCAGCGCATTCAGGCCACGCCGTACTTTAAAAACACTATTATCGTGGTCAGTTCCGATCACCTGGCGATGAACAATACCGCCTATAAATACCTGAACCAGCATGATCGCAGCGATCTGTTCTTTATGGTGCGCGGCAACGACGTCACCAGCAAAGTGCTGCCGGTGAAACGCAGTACGCTGGATAACGGCGCGACGGTGCTGGATGCGATGGGTGGCGATAACTTTATCGGCCTTGGCCGCAGCAGCCTGTCGTCGACCTCGATGGTGGCCACCTATCTGAATATCAAAGACAAAATCAACGAGTGGAAGCCGGACGTCATCAAGCTGTGGAACTTCCCAAAATCAATCTCAGATTACAAAATTGATACGGTCAGCAATACCTTCAGCTTCTCCGGCATGCACTTTAAGCTGCCGCTGCTGCTGTCGGTGAAGCCGAACAAGATAGAGCCAAAATTTGACGTCTACCTCGCAACTCCGCTAAAGCAACAGCTGGCGGGCTTTGCGCCCGACGAGAAGTTTGTCTGGATTGACCGCTGCTTCAAAATGGGCGATGTCTGGGACGAGAAGCTGGAACTGAACCCAGGCCTGTGCGTCGCTGACGGCACGCTGAATTCCGCGCCGCAGATCCTGCAGATTGCAGCGGGCAACACGCTGGGCAAGGTCACCTTTAAACAGACCGGCGGACAGAGCGACGCGCGTTATCAGCAGGCGGTGACGCGCCTGAGAGTCACCGACGACGATCTGCGTTATACCGCCGACCACATCATGTTCGGCCTGCCGGGCCTGCCGAAGCAGGTGCAAAAGGTCACCGGCCTCTCCTTTATCGAACCCTGGGGCGGACGCTGGTCTGACGCCAATCTGCTGCCGACCGTCACCGTGCAGTATCTGGAACCGCTGCCGGCAGCCTTTGACCTGACGCTGAACGCGCGGGCCTTTGGTAAAAACAGCCAGAAGCCGTTCACCGTTAAAGTGGGTGACAGCACGCAACAGATTACGCTGACCAATGCCGACAGCACGCTTAAGATTCATTTCACTAATCCGTCGCAGTCGCGCACCATTGAAATCCTGCCGCCAGCGCCGGAAGAGACCGCCGAAGGCGCTATCGACGGCTTTGCAGCGCGTAAGCTGGGCATCGGCCTGGTCAGCCTGCAGGTGACCGCCACCGAATAAGCTGAGACCTGCCTCACAAATATTCATCAAGTTTTCGCCCCTGTTGCCGATTTAACCTGCTTCAGGGGCGCAAACGAAAGCCCTGTCTTTCAGAGGGAAACATGTGATGGCATCAGTGAAAAATATGAAGGTCGGGGTTCGCCTCGGCGCTGCGTTCAGTTTGGTGATCCTGTTGTTGATCGTCGTGAGCGTCACCGCCGTAGTCAAAATCAACACCATTAACGACGCGGTCAGCAGCATCGTCAGCGATCGTTATATCAAAGTCCGCCTGGCATTTGACGTGCGCGACGGCGTCAACGATCAGATTAAATTCCTGCGCGGCATGGTTATCGACACCACCCGCCCACAATACAACGTTAAGCGCTTCGGTCAGCTGACTGACGCCACCGACAAAACCAATCTGGCGGTTGGCAAGATTGCCCAGCTGCAAACCACGCCCGTGGGTATCAAAAAAATTCAGGCGGTTAAAGAAGCGGCTCAGACATTTGAAACGGCTAAATCCACGCTGCTGGAGATGATCCGCGCCGGTAAACAAGATGAAGCGGCCGAATTCGCCCTGCAAAAAATGACCCCGGCACAGAATACCTATCTGAATCTGGCCTCCGCCTTTGCCGACTCGCAGTCGCAACAGCTGGTTGCTGAAGGCGCGCTGGCCGGCACGGAAGGGAACAGTGCGATTCAAATCACCCTGATCTTCTCTGCCCTGGCGATCCTGGCCGCAGTCCTGCTGGGCTATTTCCTCGCCCGCTCTATCGTGCGTCCGTTGCGTGAAGCGGTGACCATTGCCGAGAACGTGGCGGCAGGCGACCTGCGCACGGTGATCCGCGTCAACTCCACCGACGAAACCGGTCAGCTGATGCAGGCCCTGAAGCACATGAACGAAAACCTGCTGCGCATCGTCACCGAAGTGCGCTCCGGCACCGATTTGATCCACAACGCCTCCAGCGAAATTTCAGCGGGCAATATGGACCTGTCATCGCGCACCGAGCAGCAGGCCAGCTCGCTGGAAGAGACCGCCTCAGCAATGGAGCAGATGACCTCGACCGTGAAGCAGAACGCCGACAACGCCCGCCAGGCCAATGAACTGGCCGCGCTGGCGTCGAAAGTTGCCAGCCAGAGCGGTGATGCGGTGAAGCAGGTGGTCAGCACCATGGAGATGATTAACGGTTCCTCACGTAAAATTGTCGACATCATCAGCGTGATCGACGGCATTGCCTTCCAGACCAACATCCTGGCGTTGAACGCGGCAGTAGAAGCGGCGCGTGCCGGTGAACAGGGTCGCGGCTTTGCGGTGGTGGCCTCGGAGGTGCGCAGCCTGGCGCAGCGCTCTGCTTCAGCGGCGAAAGAGATTGCCCAACTGATTGAAGACTCTGTTAGCAAAGTGGACGAAGGCGGCAAGCAGGTCGCGAAAGCCGGCACCACCATGGAAGAAGTGCTGAGCAGCGTGAAAAGCGTGACCGCCATCATGGGCGAAATCTCAATTGCCAGCTCAGAACAGAGCACCGGCATCAACGAGATCAGCATGGCGATCACCCAGATGGACCAGGTGACGCAGCAGAACGCCGCGTTGGTAAACCAGTCGGCGTCCGCGGCGCAATCGCTGCAAGAGCAGGCAGAACAGCTGTCACGGGCGATCAGCGTGTTCAAGGTTAACGACGCGCAGTATCACGGTCAGGCGCTGGCCTGATTGTTGAGAGGGCACGCCTGTGCCCTCTTGATACAAATTTGTGGCGAAAGTCGCTGATAAAAGCACGCTGACGGCTTTTTAAGCCGGGTTAAAACAGATTACTATAAGGTTTCTCTTAAGCCTGACTCAGATGGATGACCGCACGTTGAAACCCCTTCTTCACCGTTTGCTGGCACTAATGCTTGTTGCCCTTCCGCTTAGCGGCATGGCAGCGAGAACCAGCCCCGACCCGCTTCTTGCGTCCCAAATTGTTGACCGCTACGCGCAGAACATCTTCTACAACACCAAGGCAACCGGCATGGCGATGGTGGCAATTGATGCCAACCAGCGCGTTTTTGCCAGCCAGGGTTATGTCCGTCCAGGCAGCAACGTGCGCCCGCAGAAAGACTCGGTGATCCGCATTGCCTCGCTGACCAAACTGCTGACCAGCGAACTGCTGGTGAAGCTCTCTGAACAGGGCGTGGTTCGCCTTGACGATCCGTTAAGCAAATATGCCCCTGCCGGCAGCAGCGTGCCGAGTTACGCCGGGCAAACCATCCGCCTGATCAACCTGGCGACGCACACCAGCGGCCTGCCTCGCGAACAGCCTGGCGGCAAGGCGCAGCGTCCGGTGTTTGTCTGGCCGACGCACGCTCAGCGCTGGAACTGGCTGGACAATGCCCAGCTGAAAGCCGCGCCGGGCAGCCAGGCAGCCTACTCTAACCTGGCCTTCGATCTGCTGGGCGATGCGCTGTCTAAAGCCTCCGGCGTGCCCTATCCGGCGCTGCTTCAGCGTGAAATTACCCGTCCGCTGGGTATGAAGGACACCACCTTTACGCCGTCACCGGACCAGTGTCGTCGCCTGATGGTGGCCGCGAAAGGCGCCAGCCCGTGCATGAATACGCTGGCGGCAATCGGCAGCGGCGGCATTTACTCCACGCCGGATGATATGGGCCGCTGGATGCAGCAGTTCCTTTCCTCCGACGTGCATCCGCGCACCCCGCAGGCCGACCGCATTCAGACCATGATTTATCAGCGCGACCAGTTAAGCAGAGTCATCGGCATGGATGTACCGGGCAAAGCCACGGCGCTGGGCATGGGTTGGGTATATATGGCGCCTCAGGGCGGCCGTCCCGGCATCATCCAGAAAACCGGCGGTGGCGGTGGCTTTATTACCTATATGGCGATGGTGCCGCAGTACAGCGTTGGTGTGTTTATTGTGGTGACCCGCTCGGCGCAAACGCACTTCACGCCGATGAGCGATGGAGTGAATAATCTGCTGACCGAATTAATCGGCAATACGCCTGACAGTGCACAATTAGCCGCCAGCATTATGTCGAACTAATAAACGATTATTCCCGGCGGACGTATAAAACCGGCCGGGAATAGATCGCCGATATATCAGGATGTAACTATCCATTATAAAGTTTATATAATGGATCATCCGGGTGCGCAGCGCACTGCTGACGCTCACTGCTTTTTTCTTCGTGAATGTATTAAACGCCCCCCACCCTTATTCCGCCCGTATTACGCCCTTATTCCATGAGAAACTCGCCGGAATATTAATAACGTCACGCGCCGTTATTTTTACTGGCACGTAATATGCTACATCCCCCTTTTACCGTATTACCCAAAATATTAAGAGTTAACGAATAACTCGCGACATCACATCATGAGGTTCCTATGGCGAAGGCTGCATTCAAACAAAAGTTAGGGTTGGTTGATCTCAGCCTGTTGGGGATCGGGTCGATGATCGGCTCCGGCTGGCTGTATGCGGCGCTGACCAGCTCCGGTTATGCCGGGGCACAGACTGGATGGGCGTGGATTCTGGGGGCGATTATCGTGCTGATGATTGGCCTGGTGTTTGCCGAGCTTTCTGCCGCCATTCCGCGCGCCGGTGGCTTTGTGCGTTACCCCAACTTCTCACACGGCAACGTGGTCGGCTTTGTTATTGGCGTCAGTTCGTTGCTGGCCTACACCAGCACCGCCGGGGTGGAAGTGGAAGCGGTGCGTCAGTATGCCCAGTACTGGTGGCCAGCGGTCAGTAACAGCGCGGGCGGCCCGACGGCGCTGGGCTTCGCGGTGCAGATCCTGCTGCTGGTCGGCTTCTTCCTGCTGAACTACTGGAGCGTCAGCTTCTTCGGCCGGGTGAATACCATCGTCACCACCTTCAAATTCATCGTGCCGCTGCTGACTATCGGCACGCTGTTTATGTATTACCACGGCGCAAACCTCGATGTGCCACCACCGCCACCGGGCGGGGCGCACGGCATCTTCACCTCGCTGACCGGGGCAGGAATCGTGTTTGCTTACCTCGGTTTCCGCCAGGCGGTGGACTTTGCCAGCGAGGCAAAAAATCCTCAGCGCAACGTGCCGCTGTCGATCATCATCGCCATCGCGGTGAGCTTCGTGATCTATATCGCCCTGCAATATGCGTTTATGGGTGCGGTGCCGTCCGAAGCGCTGTCGGCGCACGGCTGGGATGGGTTGAAGCAGGTATTTCAGTCGCCGTATGCCGATCTGGCACGCAGCCTGGGGATCACCTGGCTGATTAACCTGATCCTCGTCGATGCGGTGATTTCTCCTGCCGGGACCGGCAATATTTACCTCGCCGGGGCCAGCCGCGTGCTGTTTGCCTGGGCGCGTAACGGCCACCTGTTTAAAATCTTTGGTGAAGTGGATGCCAAATCCGGCGTACCGCGCGGCGCGTTATGGTTATCACTGATCCTGTCGATTGCCTGGACGCTGCCGTCGGAGTTTCAGGTATGGGGCGGATTGATTGGTGCCGTTACCTCGGCCACCGTTTTCACCTATATGCCAGGCCCAATCACCCTGGGCGCATTCCGTCGTCATCTGCCGGATATGCCCCGTCCGTTCCGCCTGCCGGTTGCCGCCATCCTCAGCCCGCTGGCGTTTGTCGCCAGTACGCTGCTGATCTACTGGAGCGGCTGGTCGGTCAACGAAATCCTGATCCCGATTCTGGTGCTGGCGTGGGTGGGCTATGCGGTATTCGGTAAGAAATCGGACACCTCAGCCCGCGATCTGAAATGCGCCTGGTGGTTGCTGGTCTACTATCTGCTGGTGCTGATCCTGTCGTATCTCGGCACCTTTGGCGGCATCAATGCGATAGCGTCGCCGACCGATATGATCCTGGTGACCCTCGCCTCACTGGTTTGTTACTACTGGGGCGTAGCGGCCAGCCTGTCGGTGCCCGACATTACCGATGACGAAGAAATTTCCACCGACACTGACGAAAAACCGTCCGGCAAATACGCCCACAATTAATCCGCCGCGTTAACCTCACCAGGGCGAGAAAACTCGCCCTGGACTGATCTCCATCAATACCCCGCCGGCTATTTCCTGCGCATATTTCCCCCCGACCTCTCGAGTAATAATAAAAACCTTCAAGGCAGGAGCCGATATGCAACACAGAATGGTATTGAATGAAACAGCCTGGTTTGGTGCGGGATCGATTGCGCAAATCGTCAGTGAAGTGAACAAACGCCACTTTACTAAAGCGTTGCTGGTAACCGATAAGGCGCTGATGAAAGCCGGCGTGGTGGAGAAAGTCACCGCGCTGCTCGACCGCCACCATCTGCCCTATATGATTTATGACGAGGTGGTGCCGAACCCGACCATCGGCGTGGTGCAGCAAGGCGTCGAGCTGTTCAAAACTGCCGGCGCTGACTACCTGATCGCCATCGGCGGCGGTTCCCCGCAGGATACGGCAAAAGCCATCGGCATCATTATCAACAACCCGGAATTTGCCGACGTGCGCAGCCTTGAAGGCTTCGCCGACACCCGCAACCCGTCAGTACCAATTATTGCTGTTCCCACCACCGCCGGCACCGCCGCCGAAGTCACCATCAACTATGTCATCACCGACGAAGAGAACCGCCGCAAATTCGTCTGCATCGATCCGCACGATATTCCGGTGTTGGCGATCGTCGATGCCGAAATGATGGCCAGTATGCCACCCTCGCTGAAAGCGGCCACCGGCATTGATGCCCTGACCCATGCGATTGAAGGCTTCACCACCAAAGGCGCGTGGGAGTTAACCGATGCGCTGCACCTGAAAGCGATGCAGATTATCAGCCGCTCACTGCGCGCGTCGGTGGCCGGCGATGCCAAAGGGGTGGAAGATATGGCGCTGGGCCAGTATATCGCCGGCATGGGCTTTTCTAACGTCGGGCTGGGGCTGGTTCACGGCATGGCGCACCCGCTGGGGGCGTTTTACAACGTGCCGCACGGCGTGGCCAACGCCATTATCCTGCCGCACGTGATGGCATGGAATGCCGACTATACCGGCGAAAAATACCGTGATATTGCCCGGGCGATGAACGTCCCTAGAGTCTGCGGTTTAAGCCTGAGCGAAGTGCGGGTGGCCGCGGTCGACGCGGTGAAACAGCTGTCCGCCGACGTCGGCATCCCCGCCAGGCTGCGCGATGTTGGCATGAAAGAAGAAGACATTGCCGCGCTGGCGCAGGCGGCACTGGACGATGTCTGCACCGGCGGCAACCCGCGCGACGCCACGCTGGCCGATATTACCGAGCTGTATCGCCAGCTGTACTGACCGGACCAACCGAACCCCGGCGGATAAAACGGGGAGTGAAACTGGGCTGGGCGCCGGCATCATCGCCACGGATTTGTGAAATCACGCGGCGGGCCGCTTCCCGGCCCATCTCATACACCGGCTGCTCAATCACCGACAGCGGCGGTGAAACGATTTCCGTCCACGGGAAATTGTCATACATCACAAACGACAAATCCTGCGGGATCCGCAGCCCGCGCAGGGCGAATTCACGCATCAGCGACTGGGCAATCAGGCTGTCTGAGGCGACAATCGCCGACGGCGGCGGGCCATCCTCAAACAGTTCTGCGACAATCTTGCCGATCGCCGCATCATCAATCGCATCGGTTTTAATCATCTCCGGCAGGAAGGTCACGCCCGCCTGCACAAACGCCTGTTCCATGCCCGTCACACGCTGCGCCACCGGGGTCAGCCCCAGATCCTCCGGCTGCTGATAGCCGCCCTCGCACTGCATGCTGGTGACATAGGCAATCCGCCGGTGACCCAGCTCCAGCAGCTGCTGGGTGGCTTCCTGCGCCGCAGGCGTAAAGTCCACGCCGATCACCTCCACATCCAGATCGTAAACGCCCCGATCGAACAGGGTCAGCGCACAGCCATCCGCCAGAATCTGCGCCAGATGCGGGTTGTGTCCGGCCGCCGAGCTACAGGGCGCCACGATAATGCCGTCCACGCGCTTATCCAGCATCACCCGCACCGCTTCCTGTTCAATGTCGACCTGCTCATCGCTGTTGCTGAGGATCACATGGTATCCTGCCTGGCGCGCCACGTCGGAGATGCCGCGCAGCGCCAGGCCAAAGTGCGGATTTTCGATATCGCCGACAATCACCCCCAGCGTGTTCGAGCGTCCGGTGTTCATGCTGCGCGCCAGCTCGTTGGGCCGATAGCCTAAGCGACCGGCGGCATCGGTCACGCGGGTGGCCACTTCTTCACTCACTGCGCCATAGCCTCCCAACGCGCGGGCGGCCTGCGCTTTCGACACGTTGGCTTCGCGGGCCACATCGGCGACGGTCGGGGCTTTGGCCCGTGCTGCTGTTCTGGTCATAATAATTTCGAATCACACCTTGAGTGAATGAAGATTGACGGCTTTTACCGGCTGTGTCTACTATCACTATAGCTGACTTGAGACCGGTCTCACAACCACCCTGTCGTCTTTCAGCCACCTGCATTGAGACCGGTCTCATACTAAAATACCGATCCGCTCTCAATAGTCGTTGATGTTATCCACAACAAAAACGGACTGACTATGAAATCGCATAAGCCCCTGATCGCTCTGGCCGCTTCCCTTCTTGCTGCGGTCTCTTTATTCACCAGCGCTGCTTCGGCGGCCAGTAATGACAATCCCTATGGTTTGATTGAGCCCGGCCACCTGCGCGTCGCCAGCCTTGGCGATGCCAAACCCTATACCTTCACCGATGCCAACGGCCAGTTCACCGGCTTCGACGTCGAGTTCTTTACCGACGTGGCGCACCGCATCGGCATCAACAACGTGGACTTTATCGGCCAGGACTTTGCCGGGATTTTGCCGGCGGTGGCCAATGGTCAGTACGACGCCGGCGTGGCGGCGATTGGCATCACCAAAGCGCGCGAGCAGACGGTGGACTTTTCCTCCGGCTATCTGGCGGGTTACCTGACGGTGCTGACCAACAAAACCTCTGGGGTGAAGAACGTCGATACGCTGGCCAAACACCGGCTGGCGGTGATCCAGGGCACCCTGCAGGAATCTTATGCGGTCGATCACTTTAAACAGACCGACCTGGTGCGCTTCCCGGACAACAACGCGGCGATCTCGGCGATGAACAACGGCACGGTGGATGCGGTGTTCCTTGATTATGAGTCGGCCAAAACCTACGCCGACCGTTATGACCTGATCCATGCCGCAGACATTCCGTCGTTTGACGCGCCGGCCGGTTTTGCCATCGCCAAAAACAAGATGGCGTTCAAAACCGCGCTGGATAAAGCGATTAAATCGGCGATGGAAGATGGTACCTGGAAACGCCTGTACCAGAAGTGGTTCCCCGGCTCACCGATGCCGAAACAGTATCTCCCTGCCGCTGACCAGACCAGCCAGTCCTGAAAACGCGCCCCTCTACCCGGCGGCGTGACCTTCGCGCCGCCTAAAGAAAGTGAGTCCTTGCTATGGATATTTTCGAGATCCTGAGGAAAACGTTTTTCGACTTTCCGTCGATGTTACAGGTTCTGCCGCAGCTGCTCGGCACCGGGCTGATCAACACGCTGATCATCTCACTCTGCGCCACCGTGCTGGGCACCTCCATCGGCCTGCTGCTGGCGCTGATGGGCATATCGCCCTCCCGCTGGCTGCGCATTCCTGCCCGCCTCTATACCGACCTGTTCCGCGGTTTGCCGGCGATCCTCACCATCCTGCTGATCGGCCAGGGCTTCGCCCGCTTCAGCTATCAGATTTTTGGCCCCAGCCCCTATCCGCTGGGGATTTTCGCCCTGAGCCTGATTGCCAGCGCCTATATGGGCGAGATTTTCCGCGCGGGGATCCAAAGCGTGGAACGCGGCCAGCTGGAGGCCTGCCGCGCGCTGGGCATGAGCTACGCCCGCGCCATGGCCCTGATCATCATTCCGCAGGGCATCCGTCGCGTGTTACCGGCGGTGGTGAATCAGTTTATTGCCATCATCAAAGACTCTTCGCTGGTGTATCTGCTTGGGCTGATGGTCAACGAACGCGAGCTGTTCCGCGTCGGCCAGGATGCGGCAGTGCTGACCGGCAACCTGTCACCGCTGATGCTGGCCGGGCTGTTCTACCTGATGATCACCGTGCCGATGACCCATCTGGTGAACTATGTCGATGCCCGTTACCGCACCGGACGCCGCAAAGCCACCGCGCCACAAAGCGGGCTGAAAGAAGTGGACGAAGTGCAGCAACGCAACGCGCTTGCCACCCATCCTGCGTCGCAGCTGACGCCCGACAGAGGACAATAAGATGCTGATTCAGACTTCCCCCTCAGCGCCGATCGACGAGCGCGCGTTTCACGGCGCCAGCCTCGAGCTGCGCGATCTGACGCTGGCCTACGGTGAGATTGAGGTGCTGCGCAAGGTGTCGATCAGCGTCGCACCGGGCACCACCACCTGCATTATTGGCCCGTCCGGCTCGGGAAAATCGACCCTGCTGCGCGGCATCAACCGGCTGCACGAGCCGAAATCCGGCGATGTGTTGCTGGCTGGCCGTTCAGTGTTGAAAGAGAACCCCGACGCGCTGCGGCTGCGCATTGGCATGGTGTTCCAGCACTTCAATCTGTTCCCGGACCACAGCGCCTTGCAGAACGTCGCGCTGGCCCCGTGGAAAATCAAAGGATTGCCAAAGAAGCAGGCCTTTAAGCTGGCGGCCGATCGGCTGAATGAAGTGGGCCTGACCACCCGTGCCGACCACCGCCCGCGCGATCTGTCCGGCGGCCAGCAGCAGCGCGTGGCGATTGCCCGGGCGCTGGCGATGGATCCGCAGGTGATGCTGTTTGATGAGGCGACCTCTGCCCTCGATCCAGAGCTGGTGAAAGGGGTGCTGACGCTGATGGCCGACCTGTGCACGCGCGGCATGACCATGGTGGTGGTGACCCATGAAATGGGCTTTGCCCGCAAGGTTGCCGACCAGGTGGTGTTTATGGATGAAGGTGAAATCGTCGAAAGCGGCACGCCGGAGCAGATCTTTGACCGGCCGCAATCGGCCCGTTTGCGCCAGTTTCTTTCGGAAGTGCTGTAACGCCCCTGTTGGCCGTTGACCGCCTCTTACTCTGTCTGACTGATAAGGAATTTGTTATATGGCTGTAACCGCTTCTAGCAAGACCGTTGCCGTGATTGGCGGCGGCATTATCGGTGTTTCCATCGCCACCCATTTGCAGCGCTTTGGCGCACAGGTCACGCTGATTACCGAGGCTGAGCCCGCCTCCGGCGCGTCCGGCCGCTCTCTGGCCTGGCTGAATTCTGCGGGTGAGCGCTCGCTTGCCTACCATAATCTGCGCATGGCCGGGATCGACCGTTATCGCACGCTGTTTTCCCGGCAGCCCGACGTCGACTGGCTGCGTTTCGACGGCGGCCTGTGCTGGAGTAAAAACGATGAGGCCGGCAGCCTGGCGCGTCATGCCTATGAAGCCGCCCACGGCTATGCCTCGGTGCTGGTTAGGCCCGACACCGTTGACCGCTTTACGCCGAATATCGCCACCGGGGCTATGGCCGCCACCGCCATCTTCAATCCCGGAGAGGGCTGGGTCAGCCTGCCGCCGCTGATTAGCCAGCTGCTGGCCGAGTTCAAGGCCGCGGGCGGCAAGCTGGTTGAGCAGGCCGGGAAAGCCACGGTGCAAACCGACAGCGCAGGACGCGCCACCGGCGTTTCCACCCATGCGGCCGGTGAGTTTGCAGCCGAAGTGGTGGTGGTGGCCTGCGGACCCTATACCCCTGATGTGGTGAAGCCGCTGGGCGTGACCATTCCCAACGGTTCGCCCGTGTCGATGCTGGTGACCAGCGAACCGGTCGATCACGGTCTGAAAGCCGTGCTGAATACGCCAAGATCGGCGGTGCGGCCCAATCCGGGCAGTACGTTAGTGATGGATCATGACTGGTATGAAGCGCAGTTTACCCAGGATGCCGCAGGCAACTATCAGATCCCGCAGGCGGTGGTCACCGAGCTGATGGCGGAGACCACGAAGCTGCTGGCCGGGCATCCGCCGCTGCAAGCCGCCGGCTGGAAGGCTGGTCTGAAGCCAATTCCGGGCGATGGCGATCCGGTGCTGGGTGAACTGGAAAAAGTGCCGGGCTGCTATGTCGCCTTCACCCATTCAGGCGCCACGCTGGGGCTGATTGTTGGCGAGCTGCTGGCCGGGGAAATTGTCAGTGGGGAGAAACATCCGATGCTGGCGGCATTCCGCGCAGAGCGGTTTTAAGGGTCAGGCGTAACCGGATAGCGAGGTTGCGCCTTCGTCAATTACGCCTGATGAGACGAGAGAACGGGGGGCGATTCTCGTCTGGCGATCGGGTGTTAATATTTAAACAAAATTATCATTTAGAGCTGAAATCGTCACACTTCGATAAATTCCTGCAATATCCCATTAACAAAACAGGGGCATCCCAGTAAGATTTGCGACTTAAGTCTCATTTCTCGCTCACTTTCGTTTTCCAGGGATACCATGCACCAGCCAAAAACCGATCGTTCTAGGGTTCCGCTCAAAAATGGAACCGGTTCCAATCGTCGTGAGTTCCTGCGCGCTGCCGTCAATCTGACCTTATCGGCGGCGCTGTTCGTCGGGCCGGGCCGGGCGTTTTCGGCAGGCCTGGTCAGCGCCAGCGATCCGGTTAAAAACTTTATTACCGTCTCGCAGGCCATCACCGAGCATAAGCAGATCGACAGTGGCCTGGCCGCGCGTTTCTACGACGCCTTTGCCCGCCGCGACAGGCAGTTTACCGCCAGGGTCACCCGCCTGGCGCAGTTGCTGACCGCCGGCGACAGCGCGCAACAGCTGATGGACAAAGCCACTCAGGCCGGACTGAAAGACTTCCTCTATCAGATCGTTACCGCCTGGTACACCGGCACCGTCGGCAGCGACTATCACGGCACGCTGGTCGCCTATAAGCAGGCGCTGATGTATGCCCCGGTCAGCGATGGCCTGGTGGTGCCAACCTACTGCGGCAATGGCCCGATCTGGTGGACCGCACCCGTCCCGGATGAAAACGACGGTTTGATCGCCAGTCTGTAATTCAACACATTAAAAAATAAGATAAAAATGAACAAACAACCCGTTTTTACTGCGCAAGGCGATGCCAGTGCGGATATTGTGATCGTGGGCTCAGGTGTTGTCGGTGGCATGATTGCCAATGAATTGGTCAGCCAGGGGTACTCCGTGCTGGTGCTGGAAGCCGGCCTGCGCATTGAGCGTTCTCAGGCGGTCGAGAACTGGCGCAATATGCCGTTCGCCAACCGTGCCGGATCGGATTTCCAGGGACTGTACCCGCAGTCGAAATTCGCGCCTGCCCCGCTCTACTTCCCACCGAATAACTACGTTAACGTGACCGGCCCGAACGCCTCCAGTTTTCAGCAGGGTTACCTGCGTACCGTCGGTGGCACCACCTGGCACTGGGCGGCGTCCTGCTGGCGTCACGATCCCAGCGACTTTGTCATGCAGTCGAAATACGGCGTCGGGCGTGACTGGCCAATCTCTTATGACGAACTAGAGCCGTGGTACTGCAAAGCCGAAAACGAAATTGGCGTGGCGGGCCCGCACGATCCGGCCCGACAGTCACCTTCCCAGCGCAGCCAGCCTTATCCAATGGATATGGTGCCGTTTGCCCATGGCGACAGCTATTTCGCCAGCGTGGTCAACCCGCACGGCTACAACCTGGTGCCGATCCCGCAGGGCCGCAGTACCCGCCCGTGGGAAGGTCGCCCGACCTGCTGCGGTAACAATAACTGCCAGCCAATCTGCCCGATTGGCGCGATGTATAACGGCATCCACCATATCGAACGTGCCGAGCGCGCGGGTGCGGTGGTACTGGCGGAAGCGGTGGTTTACAAAATGGACACCGACAATAACAACCGCATCACCGCCGTCCACTGGAAAGACAGTTCTGGCGCATCACATAAAGCCACCGGAAAGGCCTTCGCGCTGGCCTGTAACGGTATCGAAACGCCACGCCTGCTGCTGATGGCGGCCAACGACGCCAACCCAACCGGCATCGCTAACAGCTCTGATATGGTCGGCCGCAATATGATGGACCACTCCGGTTTCCACTGCTCGTTCCTGACCAAAGAACCGGTCTGGCTGGGTCGTGGCCCGGCGCAGAGTAGCTGTATGGTCGGCTATCGCGATGGCGAGTTTCGCCGCGACTACTCCGCCAACAAAGTGATCCTCAATAACATCTCGCGCGTGGTTGCTGCCACCACCCAGGCGCTGGCAAAAGGCCTGGTCGGCAAGGCGCTGGACCAAGAGATCCGCTATCGCGCCGTGCACAGCGTCGATCTGTCGATCAGCCTTGAGCCGCTGCCGGATCCGGAAAATCGCCTGACGCTGAGCAAAACCCGCCTGGATCCGCACGGCCTGCCCTGCCCGGATATTTACTACGACGTCGGTGATTACGTGCGTAAAGGCGCGGAAGCGTCCCACGCGCAACTGGAGCATATCGGCCAGCTGTTTGATGCCAAAGAGTTCAACATCAGCAAAGGGCTGAACGCCAACAATCATATTATGGGCGGCGTGATCATGGGCAAAGATGCCAAAGACGCGGTGGTGGATGGCAACTGTCGCGCCTTCGATCATGAGAATCTGTGGCTGCCGGGCGGCGGAGCGATTCCTTCAGCCAGCGTGGTGAACAGTACGCTGACCATGGCCGCACTGGCATTGAAAGCGGCACAGGATATGGCGATGCGCATGAAGGGGCGGGTATGAAAAAACTGACGTTGCTTTCCCTGCTGCTGGCCCTGAGCGGTGCTGGCGTAAGCCTTGCCGCTTCTGCTGAAGATCTGGATGTTAACCTGCTGCATAAAGGCCAGCAGGTTGCCTCCGCGTCGGACTGTCAGGCGTGCCACACCGCACCCGGCAGCAAAACCGCCTTTTCCGGCGGCTATGCCATCGCCTCGCCGATGGGGGTGATTTACTCCACCAACATCACGCCAGCCGAAAACGGCATTGGTCATTATACCGAAGCGGAATTCTCCGCTGCGGTGCGTGATGGCGTGCGGGCTGACGGCGCCCAGCTCTATCCGGCGATGCCCTATACCTCCTACAGCCAGATGACCGACCAGGATCTGCACGCGCTTTATTACTACTTCGAGCACGGCGTGAAGCCGGTCGATCAAACGAATCAGCAGACTAACCTGCCGTTCCCGTTCAGCCTGCGCTTCAGCATGAAGTTCTGGAACCTGATGTTTGCTAACACCAAACGTTTTGAGCCGGACAGCAGCAAAAGCGCCGAGTGGAACCGCGGCAACTATTTGGTCAACAGCCTGGCGCACTGCAATACCTGCCATACGCCGCGCGGTGTGCTGATGCAGGAAGACAGTGCGAAACCGCTCGCCGGCGGCCCGCTGGGCAGCTGGTATGCGCCAAACATCACTTCCGACAAGGTCAGCGGCATTGGCGGCTGGAGCGACCAGGAGCTGATGCAGTACCTGAAAACCGGGCGCGCTGAAGGGAAAAACCAGGCGGCAGGCGGCATGGCGGAAGCGGTTGAAAACAGCCTGCAGTATCTGCCGGACAGCGATCTGAAGGCCATTGCGGTGTACCTGAAAAGCACCCCGGCGATCCGTGACGAGGGCGACACTCAGGCTGCCTTCTCTTACGGCAAGCCGATGGATGTGGAAAACAGCATTCGTGGCCGCAACCCGAATAATGCCAACCACTCGCTCACTACCGGTGCCGCCTTGTTTAGCGGGAACTGCGCCAGCTGCCACCAGCCGGATGGTGCAGGCAGCAAGAATCAGGCCTATCCGTCGCTGTTCCACAACACCGCCACCGGGCTGCGCGATCCGAATAACCTGATCTCGGCGATCCTGTTTGGTGTGCAGCGCAAAACTGCCGATGGCGACGTGCTAATGCCGGGCTTCAGCTCGCCGTCCTATGTCGACAAGCTGAACGATCAGCAGGTGGCGGATATCACCAACTTTGTCCGTCAGCACTACGGCAATCCAGAAGGTACGGTCACCGCGGGCGATGTTGCCTGGGTGCGCAAGGGCGGCCATCCACCGCTGCTGGCCGAAGTGCAGCCGTGGATCGTCCCTGGCAGCATTGCGGTCATTGTGATTGTGCTGATTATTGTGCTGCTGTGGCGTCGGGCACGACGCAAATAAACGTGAGGCTGGGGTTAATTTCATTAACCCCAGCTATTTTACTGTTGGCAATGAGCTAACAATTCAGAATTAATTCGAACACCATCTTATTTATTTCGCTGACGCTAATTAACCTCTCCCTCTGCCTGAATGCTATTTCCGTTATCGCACGCAAATTTCCGCACTTCCCTGTTGGATGTCAAAACACAAAGCCTTAGCATCATCCTTGCCCGTATACGGAATAAACAAGGAGATGTTTATGGCAATACCCGTCTATTTGCGTTTAAAGGATGATGGCGGTTCAGCGATCAGGGGGGGTGTTGTTCTGGAAGGTCAGCCATGAAAAGAGCTCTTCTGACGTTACTCTTATGTTCAGTCTTTGCCAGTGCAGAGATGAGCCCTGCCGAGGTAAAGCATCAGATTGAGGAGCATGGGGTTAACGCTTTTCAGGCTCAAGTCAGCGAATCCGACTGGCATAGCATTATTGCCACTAAAGTTGCTGAAGGCGATGCGGAATGGATAGCCATACTGCCCTGGTTCAGAGCGTTATCTAATAACGAAAAAACCGCTGATCTGGTTGAAGCGGCCCAGCGAGGGTTAATCCGTCATCCTCAGGCTATGCTGGAGGCCCTGAACTCAATCGATAAGATGACGCCAAGGGGAAAGGTCGAACATCTTGATACGGATAATATCTGTTTTGGCAGCATTCCTGATATATCCAAACACTCCTATCTCCTGTTCTATGCCGCAACGAAGCATGCGTTGGATGAGGCTAATAACCTGGCCGCGAAGTGTTCGTGGGTGCTTGACTTTGTCCATGATGAGCTTATGGCTGAAGACAGAAATGGCACAAAGAACTGGGGGACACGCTCCGTTCCTGGCTACTAACCCCGCCCTAAAAAGCGCCTGAGATCTTCCAATTTCAGGCGCTTTCTAAACAAGATCCACAAGCCGGATCGGGATTAATCCACCAGCAGCGCGCTGTCGATTTTCACCACGATCTTACGCAGCGGAGAGGGAACGCCGAAGGTGCACATTGGGCGATGCAGCTCCAGCGGGAAGATCACCGCCAGCGCGCCGGGTTGCAGGTGGATCAGCGTTTCGCTGTCGATCCGGTGGCAGAAGCCCAGATCCTTCTGCTCTTCAAAAGGAGCAACCAGATCCAGATCCAGCCCGATCGGGCCTGCGCCGATGATCTCTTCCCCGGCCAGCACCAGATGGATATCGATATACTGACGGTGGAACTCCGGCTGCTGCGCGTTGAAATCGCGCGTTTCGCTTTCCATCACCGAGTAGAAGATCGCCTCGCCCTGAATGGCGTATTTTCCCACCGCCTGCGTCTGCGGATTGTTCGCCTGGATGGCCTGCAGGGTATTACGGATCACCGCGGGATAAAGCGGATTTTTTGCTGCCTGTTCGAGGGTATCAATGATCATAACGTTGTTCGGTCTCCGGTTGTAAGGATGCCATGGCGGGCGCCGCAGGCGTTGGCTGCAACAGGCTGACACAGCGGGTGACAATGGTGCTCAGCGCTGGCGAGATATCCACGGGGATCACATCGCTCTCCTCTGCGCCGGGCGCTTCCAGCGCGGCGAACTGGCTTTTGAGCAAGGCTTCCGGCATAAAGTGCCCTTTGCGCCGTTTCATGCGATCCAGCACGCAGTCGTAATCGCCGTTCAGCCAGATAAAATGCACGTTCTGATTGCCTTCACGCAGCCGGTCACGGTAGCTTTTTTTCAGCGCTGAACAGACCAGCACACCGGACTCATTCTTCTGCTCAAGGCTGAAAATCACGTCTGAAAGTCGCCCTAACCACGGCAACCGATCGTCGTCGTTCAACGCCTGGCCGGACGCCATCTTGGTGATGTTCTGCCGCGGATGCAGATCGTCCCCGTCGATAAATTTCGCCTGTAAGGCGTTTGCCAGCGCGGTCCCCACCGAGGATTTCCCGGTGCCGGAGACGCCCATCACAATAATGCATTGACCTGCCATTTCGGATCCTCCCGGTTAGACCGCTGCCAGCATGCCGCCATCAACAAACAGCAGATGCCCATTCACAAAGTCAGACGCTTTTGAAGACAGGAATACCGCCGCGCCGACCAACTCTTCGGGATTGCCCCAACGGGCAGCCGGGGTGCGCTTGCACAGCCAGTCGGTAAATTCCTGATTGTCCACCAGCGCTTTGGTCATCGGCGTCTCGAAATAGCCCGGCGCAATGCCGTTGACCTGAATGTTATAGCGGGCCAGCTCCACGCACATGCCGCGCGTCAGCATTTTCACCGCGCCTTTCGCTGCGGCGTAGGGGGTGATGGTGTCGCGCCCCAGTTCGCTCTGCATCGAACAGATGTTGACGATTTTGCCCGCGTTGCGGGTGATCATGCGCTTCGCCACGGTCTGGGACACCAGGAACACCCCGGTCTGGTTGGTGGCAATAATGTCATTCCACTCATCCAGCGGGAACTCGGTAAACGGGTGACGGCGCTGGATGCCGGCATTATTAAACAGCACGTCGATTGGCCCGATGGTGGACTCAATCTTTTCAATCCCCGCTTCAACCCCTTGCGGGTCCGCGACGTTGAAGACCGCAGTGTGGGCGGTAAAGCCTTCGTCGCGCAGCTTCATCGCCGCATTCTCTGCGCGCTCTTCTGAGGTGCCGTTAATGATGATTTCCGCACCGTGCTGCGCCAGGCCGCGCGCCATAATAAAACCGATGCCCTGCGCTGCACCGGTCACTAAAATTCGTTTTTTCTCTAAGCTGAATAAATTCATCTGTTCCTGCTCCATTGCATCAGGCAGTGAGTGGCTCGCGCGAGGTGAGTCTGTATGGGCCTTATCACACGGCTTTTAGCCCTTTTAAACTGTGATGCAGATCACCTATAGCGCTGTTACGAAACCAGGATACCGTTGCTGTGATCGCGACGGGCTTTTTCCCGCTACGCGCGTTGTAAGACCAGGATTAACCGCACTTTAATCCAATTTCCTTTAAGGGTCGCAGCAGGCATAATGCAGGCATTGAAGGGCTGTCGGCTGATAACAACGATGAAAATGCAACGGATCACGTTACATGATATTGCCACTCTGGCGGGTGTAACAAAAATGACGGTCAGCCGCTATCTCCGCACGCCGGAAAAAGTTAAACCTGACACCGCCGAACGGATTGCCAGCGTGATTGCCGAGGTGGGCTATGAGCCGGACCCGGATAATCACGCCATTGCCAGCAACGCCCTTCCCCGCATCGGCGTGCTGATCCCCTCCTTTAATAACCAGATTTTCTCCGACCTGCTGGCCGGCGTGGAGTCGGTGACCACCGCGCAGGGCTATCAGACGCTGGTGGTGAATTACGACTACGACAGCCAGCGTGAGGAAGAGCAGATCGCCACCGTGCTGGCCTTCAATGTTAAGGCAATCTTACTGACCGAATCGGTCCACACCGTGCGCGCCGAGAAGTATCTGAAAGCGGCGGGCATTCCGGTGGCGGAAGTGATGGGATTGACCACCACCAAAGGCCGCGTCAACGTCGGATTCAATAACGTCCAGGCCGGGTTTGATATGGCCAGCATGCTGATTGGCAGCGGCAAAAAGCGCATCATCTATTTCGGTTCGATGTCCGATATCCGCGATGAACAGCGCTACGCCGGCTACTGCAAAGCGCTGGAAGACGCGGGCCTGCCAACCGGACGCATCGCGCCGAAAAAGGTTTCGTCGGTCTCTGCCGGGGCCGGAATGATGACCATGGCGCGTCAGATGTATCCTGATATGGACGGCATCCTCTGCACCAACGATGACCTCGCGGTAGGCGTGTTGCAGGAGTGCCTGGCGGCCGGGATTGCCGTGCCCCAGGAGATGGCGATTGCCGGTTTCCACGGGCTGGAGATCGGTCAGGTAACAACCCCGAAACTGGCCAGCGTGATCACCCCGCGCTTCGAGATGGGCAAAACCGCCACCGAGATTTTGATTAAGAAGATCAACAACCTTCCCACCATCGAGCGGGTGGATTTGCACTATCGCCTGTCGATGGGCTCGACCATCTGACGCCGAAAACCCGCCGATAAGCACCTTCGCGATCACGTAGTCGGTAACACAGATTTCTAACACGATTCAGTGTGATCCAGCTCGCAATTAAATACTCAGAAACCCCTTTAATAGTACGTATCCGACGTACTGCCTTTGAAGGGGAACCCCATGACAACTCACGCCATCCTGCTAATCGCTCCCGTACCTGACGGCCTGATGGACCGACTGGCCTCCGGCTGGACGGTTCACCGCCTGTACGAGCAGCAGGATCCGCAGGCCTTTCTGGCCCAGTCTGGCGACAGCATTCAGGCGGTGGTGACGCGCGGCGACATCGGCGTTCGCAACGAGGTCCTGCAACAGTTACCGCAGGTAAAGCTGATTGCCGTGTTCGGCGTCGGCACCGATGCCATCGACCTCAACACCACCCGCGCCCGCAAGATTGCCGTGACCATCACCTCCGGCGTGTTAACCAATGACGTTGCCGATATGGCGATGGGCCTGCTGCTGGCGGCATCCCGCCGACTGTGCCAGGGCGACCGCTTTGTTCGCGAGGGCCAGTGGCTGAAAAACGCCCCAACACTGGGCACTCAGGTCAGCGGCAAACGCATCGGCATTGTCGGCATGGGCAACATCGGTCAGGCGATTGCCCGCCGTGCCAGCGGATTCGATATGCCGGTCAGCTACACCAGCCGCAGCCGCCGTGAGTCGCTGCCGTACAGCTGGTGCGACGATGTGCAGAGCCTGGCGAAAGAGTGTGATTTCCTGGTGATTGCGGCCTCTGGCGGCGAATCCACCAAAGGGCTGGTTGACAGCACCGTCCTGCAGGCGATGCCGAAACACGCCTGGCTGATCAATATCGCGCGCGGCTCGTTAGTCGATCAGGCGGCGTTGATTCAGGCCTTACGCAAAGGCGAGATTGCCGGTGCCGCGCTGGACGTCTTCGAGCAGGAGCCGCAGGTTCCGGAAGAGCTGATTGCGCTGAACAACGTGCTGTTACAGCCCCATGTGGGTAGCGCCACCCACGAAACCCGTCAGCAGATGGCGGATGTGGTGTTCGCCAACGTTGAGGCGTTCTTCAACCAGAAGCCGCTGCCGACTGCCATCGATTAACGCGTTCATACCACCTGCCCAGGCCGGCTTTGTCGGCCTGCATCACCGGGATGGACCGTCATCCACTATTTCCAGAGGGCCTGAGATGAATAATAAAATACCCGGCACGCGCTGGCTGCGTGTGATAGCCCCGATTCTGATCACCTGCATTGTGTCGTTTATGGACCGGGTGAACATCAGCTTTGCCCTGCCTGGCGGCATGGAGCAGGATTTAGCCATCACCAGCCAGATGGCCGGTATCGCCAGCGGCATTTTCTTTATCGGTTATTTATTCCTGCAGGTGCCGGGCGGCCGCGTGGCGGTGAACGGCAGCGGCAAAAAGTTTATCGCCTGGTCTCTGGCGGCGTGGATGGTGGTGTCGATCGCCACCGGCTTTGTCACCAATCACTGGCAGTTGCTGGGTCTGCGCTTTGTGCTGGGGATTTCGGAAGGCGGGATGCTGCCGGTGGTGCTGACCATGGTCAGCAACTGGTTCCCGGAAAAAGAGCTGGGGCGTGCGAACGCCTTTGTGATGATGTTTGCGCCGCTGGGCGGCATGTTTACCGCGCCGATTTCCGGCTGGATCATTAACGCCTTTGACTGGCGCTGGTTATTTATCATCGAAGGCCTGCTGTCTGCCGCCGTGCTGCTGGTGTGGTGGCTGGTGATCAGCGACCGGCCGGAAGAAGCCCGCTGGCTGCCCGCGCGTGAGCGTGAATACCTGATTACCGAACTGACCCGTGAGCGCGAAGCGCGCAGCAAGAAAGCGCCGGTTGGCAAAGCGCGGCTGAAAGACGTGTTCCGCAACAAAGGGTTGATGAAGCTGGTGCTGCTGAACTTCTTCTACCAGACCGGCGATTATGGCTACACGCTGTGGCTGCCAAGCATTCTGAAAAACCTGACCGGTACCAATATGGCCAACGTGGGGTTGCTGGCGATACTGCCGTTTGTCGCGACCATTGTCGGTATCTACCTGGTTTCGATGATTAGCGACAAAACCGGCAAACGCCGTCTGTGGGTGATGATTTCGCTGTTCTGCTTTGCCGCGTCGCTGCTGGCTTCCGTGGTGCTGCATCAGCATATCGTCGCGGCTTATATCGCCCTGGTGTTCTGTGGTTTCTTCCTCAAAGCCGCCACCAGCCCGTTCTGGTCGATGCCTGGCCGTATCGCCTCGGCCGAACTGGCCGGGAGCGCACGCGGGGTGATCAACGGTTTAGGTAATCTGGGCGGCTTCTGCGGCCCTTACCTGGTCGGCATTATGATCTACTTCTATGGTCAGGGAACCGCCATCTGCGCGCTGGCAGGCTCGCTGATTATTGCCGGTCTGATTGCCACCACGCTGCCGAAACAGTGTGACCTGGTGGAGGATGCCGACGACGGAAAAGTCGGTGCCGGGCATGGCAAGATGGGGCACGGTGTTTCGCACCAGGGACGGTAAGAATGTGTTGAGCGCTCGCCCCGTTCTTTTACGAATCTTTTTTATGGTTACGGGACGGTTTCTGAGCGTTAACTGACATTAAGTTGATCGCTATCATTGACAGGATTTATTGATCGGCTGTTACGGGTAACGTGCAGCACCTTGTTATCGCTAAATAAGCCCCTGCTTTTACTGGCAGGGGCTTTTGTGGTTAGGGTTGCCGCTGAAGTTTATTTATATAGTTTCAACTGAAGATAATTTCATGATGGGAATATCTTTTTTGATTCAGTAACAATTTGACGTAGTTAACCCCATGAATTGGGCGCGTATTCTGGCAGGATGCTGCGCACTTAGTGTGCATCTGGTAGTCCCTGTCATGCAGTGGTTTTCGAAAAACGCCGTTTTGTTTTCAGTAAAGACCTGTCTTGCGGCCTTTCTGGCTGTCTATATCTCGCTTGAACTGAATCTGGATAAACCGGCCTGGGCACTGACTACCGTTTACGTCTCTTCCCAACTTTACTCCGCTTCAACCATCTCGAAATCGATCTTCCGCCTGATGGGCACGCTGCTGGGTGGGCTGTTTGTATTCCTGATTTATCCCGAAACCGTGCAGTCTCCGATGCTGTTCAGCCTGTGCGTGTCTTTGTGGGTCAGCTTCTGCCTCTATCTGTCGCTGCATGACCGCACGCCGAAAAGCTATGTGTTTATGCTGGCGGGCTACAGCGCTGCCATTATGGGTTTCCCGGCGGTGACCATGCCGCTGAGCATTACCGGCACGGTGATTTCACGTATTGAAGAGATCGCGCTGGGCGTCACCTGCAGCAGCTTTATTCATGGATTACTGCTTCCAGTATCGATGCGCAACCTGCTCGAGCAAAGCGTCACCGTCTGGTACCAGAACGGGCGCAAGATGTGCAGCGATCTGCTGACCGGTATTCCGAAGCACAACTCGCCGGAGCGGGAAGATATTCTGATCCGCATGGCGCAATATCCGCAGCAGGTCGAAGCGCTGATTACCCACTGCGTATATGAAGGTGACGCGGCGCGCAGGCTGATCCGCCTGGTGAGCGTGCAGTACCAGCATCTCTCTTATTTGATCCCGACGCTGGCCGCGATTGAGATCCGTCTGCATCAGATGGCGCAGCTGGATATCCGCTTTCCGGAAACGGTTTCCCTCGCCTTTCAGCAGTTTCTGCTGTGGCTGAACGCCGGGGACGATCTCAGGGATAACGCCGCGATTCAGGCCACGCTCACCGCCACTCAGGCCGATCTCAAACGTGCCTGGCAGAGAGGCGAGTTGCCGATTGACGAGTGCCTGGTGCTCACAGGGTTACTTGAGCGCCTGGCCGACTTTGTGCGCATCGCCGGGGCGTATCACAGCGTCAGTAACCTGGTCAGCGATCTGTCGGGCGATACCAGCCTTGCACGTAAAGAGCGATCGCGCCCGCATACCGACACCGGCCTGCTGCTGCTCTCCGCGACCACCTCATTCCTCGCGACCTTTGGTGCCTGCCTGTTCTGGATGGGCACCGCCTGGCGTGATGGCGCCTCCGCGCCGATGATGGCCGCGATCCTCAGCTCATTCTTTGCCAGCGCAGATACGCCGGGCAACTCCATGAAGCTGTTTATCAAAGGCACCGTAATTTCGATCATTATCAGCGTGCTGTACGTCGCGCTGCTGATCCCGCAGGCCGTGACCTTTGAAAGCCTGATTATCTGCCTGTCGCCGGGTCTTTTTGTGCTGGGGTTAGTGATTGCGAATCCTTCGACCAACATGATCGGCCTGAGCGCCGCGATCCAGCTGCCCGGTTTAATCGGCTTGAGCCACCACCTGAAGCCTGACCTGACGCTGGCGATCAACACGGCGATCTCCTCGATGACCGGGATTCTGTTTGCGGTGGTGATCACCGCGATAATTCGTAATAAGCGCCCGTCATGGATTGCCCGCCGCGCGGTGCGTTCAGGGCTGGGCGAGCTGCTGCGATTTGTGAAAGAGATGGAACGTAACGGCTCATCGCTGCTATCACGTCAGCACTTTATTACACGCATGCTGGAGCGCGTGAACGTGATCCTGCCGCGTATGCGCCTCGATCCGCATCCCGACCTGCTGACCGCTGGCAACCTGGTGACCGAGGTGTGGCTGGGCGCGAACTGCTATGACTATTACGCCCGCAACCGCGAGGTGTTGGGGCAGCATCAGCTGGATAGCGGTCAGATGTTCCACGAGCTGGCGCTGTTCCTGAAGCGGCGAATGAAGTCACTGAAAGTGGCTCCGCATCCCGCCCTGCTGGACGAGCTGGATTTGCTGCTGCTGGAGCTGGAAGGCCTGGCCACCCGCGACGAGCAGCTGTTCACGCCGCTGTTCCATCTGTACAGCATCCGCCTGTGGCTGTTCCCGGATCGGGCGTGGCCAGATAAGCCGTTGGCGTATTTGAGGATGCGGCGGTGAGGGTTTGGGTGGTGATGTTAAAAACATCCGCGCCGCTATAAGCGAACATTGTTAAAGATGGGTTGTTTTTGGATTTACAATTACTGCGTTTTGTTATGTGATCGCGTAACTCTCTTTATTACGAGCCGCCTCACAAAACAGGACATTTATGCGTTTCTATCAGGCCGATCCTAAGCTGGAGCATTACTGGCGTGGTGTAATCCTTTTTGGCAAGAATGTCGCGTCCTACAAATTTGCGCTGGCCCATGCGCTGTATGACCTGAAGCAGCCTGGTAACGACCTGATCACCCTGGAAATGCTGGCCGCGCCTTTTGCCCGCCATATTTGTGCTCATCTGGAGCAGGCACCCAAACAGATCACCAGCAAGCAAAGCCAGTTTCTCGATGCCTGTTTGCAGTTCAACAAGGGTGAAATTACGGAAGAGCAGTTGATTGGCATTACCGTTAAACGCGGTTTTGCCAATGTGATTGATGCTTTTCATAACGTCAATCAGGCTGAAATTCACAAGCGTTTTTTCCTTGATGAACGTAAAACGGAGAAAGGCATTCGCCTGACCGACAATTACTACCATCTGACCGAAAACGATCGGTTTCCTAATCTGATTCGGGAAACCGATGCGCGCTGGCGACTGGTTGAGGAAGCCTGGGCAATGGGCGTTTCACGTAACCTGATTGCCGTGGAATATGATGAAGACAGTAAGATGTTATTCAGCCGCAGAAACAACAGGCGCATTAACATTACCAGCTGTCGCGACAGCCTGAATGGCTATCAAAAAGGCTACTGTTTCTATTGCTACCGCCCTATCAGTATCGCGATGGGTGAAACCGACCTTGCCGACGTCGACCACTTCCTTCCCTTTATGCTGAACCATTCAGTCAGCAATCTGGACGGCGTCTGGAACCTGGTGCTGGCCTGCCAGACCTGCAATCGTGGGCATCAGGGGAAGTTTGCCCGGATACCTTCCACCAAATTGCTTCAACGTCTGCATGACCGTAATGAGTACTTTATTAACAGCCATCTTCCGCTGCGCGAAACCTTGATCCGTCAGACGGGCAATACGCCGGCTTTGAGGCATAATTTCCTGCAGCAACACTGGCAAATGGCGAAAGAAACGCTGTTCCATGTATGGGAACCTGTCGCACAGGGAGACGGTATTTTCTGATGAATGACGATTATTACCAGCAAAACGCACAGCGCTTTTTTGACGAGACGGTGGATGTCGATATGTCTGCCGTCTATCAACCGTTTCTGGCTCTTCTGAAGCCAGGCGCCCGTATTTTGGACGCGGGATGCGGCTCGGGCCGTGATACCAAAGCGTTCAGCGAGCTGGGTTATGCGGTTGATGCTTTTGATGCCTCTGCGGAGCTTGTCGGGCGAGCGAAGAAACTTACGGGAAAACCGGTTGAGGTGATGCGCTTTCAGGAGCTGACTGCGGTTGAGCATTATGACGGCATCTGGTGCTGTGCGTCGCTGTTACATCTGGCTGAAAAGGAGTTGCCGGAGGTGATGGCGCGGCTGGCAAACGCACTGAAACCTGGCGGCGTTTGGTATGTATCCTTTAAGTATGGAACCGGCGAGCGGGTGAAGGACGGCAGGCGATTTACGGATATGAATGAGGATCGGCTGAGTGGGATTGTTTCGGCTTTGCCAGATGTGCATTTGAAAGATATCTGGACGACAGGCGATCGTCGGCCTGACCGGGATGATGTTTGGGTTAATGGCTTGGTGGTGAAGGCGGGCTGATTATTGCCGGTGGGGTTTAGGGCAGCATTTTTAATAAGCGCTTATTGGGATTATTGATTAACCAAATGCTATTTATTACCCACCACCCGCCGCCAAAAGCACCACACCAAGCTGATCGGCTTCTTCCTCAATGGCATCCAACACCTTCTCTGATTCATTTATCACTTCTGATTCAATCTCAACCTTCAGTTGAGTTACTTCGATACGGTCGCCGAATAGCATCAACGCCGCATCACCATGCTGTTTAGAAGACCATTGAAGCCCCTGAACGTCCGGGAAAGCCTGGTATATCGCCACCGCGTATTCCCGGGTGAAAATATACTGTTCGGCAGAAGAGTCCAAAAGCTGGGCTCGCGTAACGCCCATTTTGCGCAGTGTTTTAGGATTAAGATCTGCAAGTTGAAGGTCAATAAGCGGCGTGATAATCGAATGCGCCATTCCGGCCAGCTTTCCCAAATCGTAAGGTGCGCCAGCGGAGTCTGCCGGCAGATCGTGGAACAGCGTTTCCATCACCGCCACGCCGGTATTCTCACCGCCGTATAAGGTCGCTACGCCGTTACTCATTGGGCTAAAGCGAGAGTTCCCTTTGCCTGGATTGAACTGCACCGCACTGTAATCCGCTGAATGCACCCGATGAAGCCGTTTGCCAGCAGGCCAGGTGACAAAGTTCACCTGCAAATTAGCCTTGGGCTGACGTATTTTGCGGGCAACAACCTCCTTGTCATCAGCATCAGCCATGAACGGCGCCCTCTCTCTCTGCCTGCGCCGCTAACAGCACCTGTTTAGGCTGGGATGCCAGCACATCTTTAGGCTTTTTGCCGCCAAGCCAGCTGTTCTCCGACCCAAACCAGATGGCGAGTCCCCACGGCGTTTTCTTCTCGCCGAACAACGAGATCACCTGCTTCACCACCGGGATTGGACGGAAACCTTCATCCAGCGCATATTCCGGATAGTTGTCCTTGCCTTGCAGCTGCAGGGCAAAAATACTGCCTGCCGATTTCCAACGATTCGGCCCAGCGCTTGGATTACTGCTCTGGAAGTTGGCTTTTTCGGAGAGTTCACGCGCCGTCAGCCAGACGGAATCTGCCAGAATACGGTCGTTCAGCTGTTCACGCCGTTGAGCATTCCGTTCGGCCCTGGCCTGTTTGCTGGTTTGTTCCAGAGGTTCAGTGACGACCGCCAGCGTTTTTCGTCTACTGGAAGCCGTGCTCTTGTTCAACGCAGGCTCTTTCTGGCTAAACGAAGCCAGCACGGCGTTCAGGGCAGCCTGCATCGCCACCTTCATGGTTTCATTGAACGCCGGGTTACGCGCTTTCGTGGTGCCCAAATCAATCACCAGGTATTCCGCATCGGCATGGGTTTCTAGGCTGTGAAGCTGGTCGCCACTGAGGCTCCTCACATCGAAGGAGTGATCTTCACGCCGTGCAGAGTTGTTTTTCGCTGCCATCATTAACCTCGATTGACAGATGGATATATCGGTTATATCCATTATATCTGGGATGTGAGAATTGTCGAATATTTGAGCTAAATGAATTGGGGCATGCTGTAAGGATTGGGCTGTTCCTGTATCAGGATAAGCCCAAAAAGTAGGATATTGTGCGGGTTAGAGCAAAACCACCAACCTTAGACATCAAGATCCTTGGGTTTTAGAATTTCCTCAAGTAATTGGCACTCTTTAGGGCGAGGGATTATGTTTGCAAAAGAGATAAAGAAAAGGAATAGTACTACGGCAGCAAAGTACAAAAGAGAATGTCCCCAAATTGGGTACTGTTGACCTCGGTAGAGGGATATAAAAACATAACATGCGGATAGAACTAAAAACTGTAATGAAAACAATCCATACAACACGTTCTCTAACCAGAAGGATGTCCCCTTTTTAAAAATAATATTATCATTTTCCAAAAAAATAAAATTCTTGAATTTTTTTGAAAAAACCCACTTTTATTAATACTCTGTTTTGCATGTAAAGCTGCCATATAGCTTTCTGCTTCGCTACATCTGATATGCCCGTAATACGATATCCAACACTCCTTTCAATTTCATCCTTTAAGCCAGTACGAACTTCTTCAGCAAGGCTATGGCTATTAAGGATGCGCTGTAGTTCGTTTACTCTGGAATTTCTGACATCATTAAAGAATGTGAAAATCCCTTTAACCTTCCAGATAACCAGAGCCAAAGGACAAGCGATGGATAAAAAGATAATAACTTGTGTGAAATTCAATTCACCACTCGATATCCCTAATGTTAATAGATTAATAAAACTACTACACATTTCCATCATTTAGCTCCCTGCTATGCTATTTGAAAATTGACAGGTTCCATATTTGGAATATGGTAACCATGATTTCACATATTTGTTTAAATCTGTTTTCAAGTCATTAAATGTCACACAACATAATAAAAACAGATTAGAACCAGACTATACAAGTGGAAATAATAATTGTCGAAAATTTTTTTTCGCACCATGAGCCTGGACTTGTTTATCACCTAACTTGGCTAAGGATCAGCTCTCTCCTAAGGTACTCCCTATCCAATGACCTGCCCCCAGTGCTATTTGGCTTAAGTCTAATACTTCTTGCGCATGTGATTAATGTTTGTAAAATAAACTCTGTGTTTATTTCTATACTAGTAGAAGGACTTATGCAGAAATATACTAACGAGATCACCACATCCGTGATCGAATTATTCAAGAATCCGTACAGCGTGGAACAGCTGGCAAACGCAGACGACGAACAACGTCAGATTTTCGAATCCCATGTAGAAGAGATGAAAGACCGCTCTTTAGTGGAGATCTGGCGCTTCGCCACTGCCGGATCCCTTACACTAAACGGCGGAAAAATTGAGCACGCCAGCGCCAATGATTCATTTACTTTTAAGGACGGAAGCGAAGTTAGACGGGCAATGGTTGGTGATGACGTTGTTTATCCTGACGGAACACGCGCAAAAATTATCAGCGGCTCAGGTTCAGCCGCAACCAATGCCAACGGTGTGTCTTTTGCCCTTGTTGGGAGCCTGCTTGATAACGGTGACGTGATTATTAGCACCCCACAAGATTTTACTCTGCTGTGTCAATTAGATAACAGCCCTGCAATGCCAGCCAATTTTCTCACTCCAGTAACATTCTAAAAATAAAGGTGAGAAGAAAATGGCTAATGGTTTTTGGGTAGTGCAAGGTGATAAAACAACATGCGGTGGATCAGTGCTATCTGGACATCCGCCAGGAAAGTTAATTGACCCGAACAGAAACAGACAAGCGACAGTAGGCTGCAAAGTGTCCTGTGGTAAACATCCTGGTTCTTATAGTGTGGGAGGTGGATACCCAGGTGAGGTTATTCATGGGCAATTAGCTGCCAGTACGATCTACAGTCGTTCCACCTGTCCATGCAAAGCATTTTTCATTCCCACTCATACTTTTATGTCACACGGGCCTTACCAACCAGCCTTGAGAGCAACAACAGTACCAGTGGCTGAGAAAGCGATATCTGAACCATTGCAGGAAACAGAACAACACGCCCAGACAGCGAAGAAGCAAAACAGCTTTGCTGACACATGTAAGCCAAAAGATAACCAGCTTTTAAACGGCGTTTATATCTGGACTGAAACGACAAGTGCGGGTCACGCTTTCGTTTCGGTGCATGAGAATAACCGTATCTCCCTATATACCTATGGACGCTATGGGCGCACTGATAAAAGTACTTTTACTGGGGATGGAATTTTAGATTTTTTCCAGGATGAAGATGCGCTTAATTATTACCGATACGAACTTTATGAAATGGGTGCTCGCGCATTTCGCATTGATGATGCTGATCCTAAATTAATCCGTAAATTTTCGAAAACCTGTGGAACAGAGGTGTGCTACCAAATCAAACGCCCAACATGCAAGACGGCACAAAGCGAAGAGGCCGCACGATTGATAAATATGATGTGACTGGTAGCAACTGTACCACTCACTCAGTCAAGGGGATTAAGTTTGCTGGCTCAAAGGTATTCAAACACGGTTACACATCCACGACAACTCAGCTACTAATCGACATAGAAGAAGATTTCACTATTCCGGTATCACTGCAAAGCTATCTTGAATCGAAGAGTGCAGACGACTCTTCAATGCTCGTTGTCGAGATGGCAAGTGCATGCAGGAAGCAGTTTCCAAACATAGAGAACAAAAGCCCTCAACCATCGGGGGGGAGTGCAAAATTCCAACAAGCGGCGGCCGATTCTGGCTCAACATCCCCATACTCAGGCGGTACAGTAGGCGGCTCATTGGGAAGCACTTACGATGACGAATAAGAAGTTCTGGATCAGATGGGTGAGTATCGCGCTGCTCTGCGCTGCTTATTACGTTATAGTGCTTTACTTCGATCTTGTCTTCGCTCTTAACTTTTCGGAGACAATGAGCCAGGGCGGGGAATTTCCACCTTCTCAATGCACCTGGTTTGTTAAGGAGCTATCGCAAAATCATTCCGATTCAGCTTTAGCCTCTATAGTGGGTTTCGCTGTATGTCTCCCTCTGATCTTGCTCGTCTTCAAGAAAGTTAGATGACCGATAAAGGCTGGAGAGTTTCAGCCTTTATTCTTCTCACTGGTAGAAGTAAATTAAATAAAACTTTAGAAATTATAAGCTATCAATACAAACGCTTATTTTCACAACTTTTAGAATCAGAGCTATCAAGAGCGAAAGAATATTTAAAGACGATTGCAACCCTCATATAAATTCAAGAGTGGCTGCCTTTTTGTGATCTTACCGAAAATATCGATGATACTCCTTGGTTCAAAAGACATTAGGATCATTTGTGTGCAGTTTTCTCAACAAAAATAAGATACCCCAAGAATAGCCACGCAGCAAAGAATGAACCATGGACTGAATTCAAACCAAAAAAAAAGCCACCTAAACGGTGACGTAATTTTTCATACACTATGGGAAGGCCGGACTCGCACATAACGATTAACCATTTTATTTATAAACAATAAAAAAATAATATTTAGATAATATACCAACATCGATACCAACACATTAAATCGTTGATTTTGGGACTCGAATCGGGGCAAGAGTTACCTGGAAAATGCTCACCATCGAGCGTATCTCTGGCGCTATGCATCAATCACATCCAATGCCGTTATGCGAAAACAGGCATAGGCCTCTTCCCAGGAAACGTGGCTTTCACCGAACACCATTGGTGTAACAAACTGCAGATAGCGTTCCTTATAAACAGGGTTGCTCGCCAGTTCTTCCAACCCCATTTTTAGTTCTTCAACAGGCGACTCGCAGAATTCAGGATACTGAGCACCGTAACGTTGGATATCCTGCTCAATACATTCCTGCACAAAGCGCTTCAAAACAGGAACGTCAGCACCTTTTTCTCTGACAATACAAAAGTTGTCGTAGATATGACGCACCAGTGACTCATCCACTGCACGCTCCACATTACGCACGCTTGCAGCCGTTCTGCGCATCATCGAGATCAGTTTTTCAGCCTGCGTGCTACCGATAGTTGCGCAGGGAAAAGCCCTCACTACTTCGCCCTTCTTTGTTAGATCCATTACCAGTGAGCTAATAGCACGATTTTCCGCAGCCTCAAGCAAATCCGTTTCCATCAGTTCCAGTTTGATAAATGGCCTTAAACAGGGAATTTGTGCATATTCCTGCGGGTAGCGTACCGGAATTTCATTATAGCGATATTCATCACGAGTAACCTTTGGATACTCTTCGTCCATGCGAAACGTATCTGAGGCTGCAATCGTTTCGATAATGGTCTGAATAATACCCTTACGAATGCTTTTACGCTTACCTCTGGAATATTGCTGGGAAATACCGGCGACAGGAACAAGCTTAATGTCCACGTCCTCCGACATCCTGTTCAAAGATATCCCCGCTTTTGACAATGCTGTTCCACCGGCAAAAACCAGTTGATGCGTGTCAAACGCCAGAGGCTGGAGCAATCGCAATAACTCAACGATGTAATAATCTTTCTCTACAATTGCAACTGATTCAATGCCCAGGGCATCGGCAACATCAGGGAATAACTTTATTAAATCAGCCATTTAATTTGCTGTTCCCTACTGACAATGTTCTCTTAAAACGTGGTGAGGTTTTGATTTCCACTAACGCAGGGATCTGGGTGGATTTACCGCTATTATAGGCGCTTGTTGCGCCTGCCAGACGGTAATCCACTTTCAGACGTTCCAACGCCTCAATCATTACCGCAGCAGAACCTCCGGGAGCAGCAGGCATCAGCTTACCGGTAATCGCATTTTGCCGCGCTTTGGTGTAGACGCCATAGCCTACTTTCAGTAGCTGCCCTTCCTTCATCAGCTCACGCAGTGCTCTGCCTATTTGATCGTAGCCAGCAAGATCTTTGAAATCGTCACGAGTGAAAACATAACGCTTTGAGCGCTTCAGCCGTGACTGAATTCGAGCTTTTATGGTCATGTCATCCTCCTTTGTTCGTTTCTTCATCATAGCAAACATACGACACTTTTAACAGCAAACATACGACAACTCACTTACCTCGCAGCCAGCATTCCCGGATAGTGTTTAGCTATGATATCGTTCATACGTTTAATCAACTCCAGACGCTTGAAGGTCAAGTGTGCCGTACCTTTTTGATAGTAACGAATGCTGAATAACTCATCTTCATAAACATTTTTAGCCGGATTATCACGAATATGCTCCATCAATCGGGTAGAGATATCACCCCGGTTGTCAGGGATGGGTTTGCCATCCAGTAGAAACAGCATTCTCTCCAGATCCGCCAGTTGATCCCGTCGCCAACCCCAGTTAAGGCTAAAGCCCCAGCGGTTATGCGTCACCAGATTGTTAATGATGATCTTCTTACCGAAGCAGCAGGGACTATTAGTTTTGTAATCCCATGACAGACCTTTGAACACGTTGATGATCCCGCGCTCAAAGACATCCATTTTGTTCAAATGTAACTGCTCAAAAGTACTGAGGATATTCGCCTCACTGATCTCAGGAAGATCGCCCTCCTCCAAATTCTTATGCCACTGGTCTCGAGCCTGAGCATCCATCAAGGCCATCATGCCAGACTTCAGCATCAAATCGCGCCAGATACTGCGATCTATATTGCGGGTGACGGCAGGCATTGCTTTATCAGCCTTTTCAGTCAGCCAGCTATCGTAGCGGTGCCCGGACTTCATTGCCCAGTCTTGCGCTGTACCACCGCCAATTTCTGAGGTCAGCCGTGAAATGGCATCAAGCTGCTGAATGAGTTGTTCGATCCGTTTTAGTGCGGTATCGCGGCCCGTGACAACACGCTCGATACTGGTCGAAAGAATGAGTTCATTGTGTTCCGTCAACACGTCGGGTTCTGTTTGCATCGTTAATCGTCCATAAAAGCAAACACGCCTGCCGGGAATGGCAGGCGCATTATGCGATGAATAAAAAAGGTGGGAAGTTCAGAAGCCAAAATCAGGAATGAGGCTCGAAGAATTTAAGTATTTGTTAATCCGGTAGCTCGCCTGGCTCGGAGAATATCAGTCGCGGTCAGGAACGGAGTCTGTTCCTGCCAGCTAAACCCTTTGCGGTCGATGCGTACCAGTTCATAACGTTCCACCAGAAAATTAACAGCATCGGCGAGCGTGATTCCTGCATCGATATGCTCCTCGATGGCCGCGTCGTCATGGAATGGTATGTCGTTAAGCGTCAGGCCGTAATGGTGATCCAGCAGATACGTTAAAAGTTGCTGCCAGACCTGCACGGGCGACGGACGTGACGAAACCGGCACCTTGGCCGGTACAGTTGAAATGTGCATGGGTAGAATCCTGATAAAAGAAGAAAAGAGAAGGTGTTACGGTGTGGGATAAATAGAAATGTAAACGTAACCGCAGCTACCAAGGGTATCAGCTATACAGGTTAAACTCGCAAGTTGAATTTTCACCTGACGTTGCTGATGTGGATTTAGTTCGCCAGCACACAGCATATCTTCCAGTTGTTCGACAAACAGCGGGAAAGCCAGATCTAATTTCTGCAGGTGCATTGGACTAAAACTCCCCGTCAATCCAGCCCTGTCAGCCAGGTAATACAGCCGGTTGCCTTCCTGAACTAATCTTGCGGCAAATCGAGGGGTGATATCGCTTTGTAGACCCCATTCATGAGGTGGTGTGATTGACATGAAAACCTCCGTTTAAATCAAACCCTGCTCAGCAAAAGACACCACTTCGTTCCCAACAACCAAATGATCCAGCACTCGCACTTCTACCAGTGCTAACGCTTTCACTATCCGCTGAGTGATGTGTTTGTCCTGCTGACTGATTTCTGTCGTACCTGACGGATGGTTATGCGCCAGAATTACCGCAGCGGCATTGTGTTTCAGAGCTAATTTAACCACTTCGCGGGGATGAACTTCGGTATGGCTGAGTGTGCCGGTAAATAGAGTTTCGCATCCCAGTAGGCAGTGCTGATTATCGAGATACATCACGATAAAAACTTCACGCTCCTGATGAGCCATCTGTAATTGCAGCTAGGTCTTAGTGAAGCTGGTGGAGGTAAATGGCTCACTCGGTTGACGCTGATATTTCTCCAGCAGGCGTAATGCCCGACGAATGACGCGTTGCTCGTTTGCAGGAAATACCGGGGATAAATTAAATACAGACATTTTTGTTCCTTAAAACAAAAAGCCTCGCCGGTTTATTGGCAAGGCCTGAGGGAAGGGATAATAAAAAGGTTCATGAGGCAAGCTGCAGCATATTCTCAGCCATCACCCACAGAGCACGGTTAAGCTTCACATCACCGTCGATACCTTTTACAGCACGAGTATGGGCACGTTTGCCTTTGGTGGTTCGTCCAGACAGACCGCCTTTAATCAGGTTTTCCTGAATGCGCTGATAAGTGGTCCACAGGTCGTTACTTTCATCCTGCCAGCGGCGCGGGGATAGGATTTGCGAATCCGTCACCGGCTGATGCTCTTCACCAAAGCGATAGGTTAATGCCGCTTTCGCCATCGCCTGCTGTGCTGGCGGAGTTAACATTAGCGACTGCATGGCATCGCGTTTCTCTTCTACACGGTCAAATATTCCCAGCACTTCGTAAGCCCCTTCAATGACTTTCTCCACCACGTTGCCTTTATGAGGTACACGAACCTCACCAAAACTCTCACCGCAAATTAGTCCATTCTGGCAGGCTGAACGAAATAATCCCGGCAACATCTGATAACTGCTCGAACCATCGTGGCTGTTGAGCAGAATAATTTCCGGAACTTGCTTGCCAGTGATTTGGCCCTCACGGCGAAGACGCAGCATGTGTTTGGTGTGTTCGCGCTTGCTCTGGTCGCGCACTCGGGTCTGACAGGCAAAGAAAGGCTGGAAACCTTCACGTTGCAGATTATCGAGCAGGGTTATTGTTGGGATATAGGTGTATCGGTCGCTGCGGGACTCATGCTTTTCTTCACTGAAGACGCTGGGCACGTAATGTGCCAGTTCGTCGTGAGTTAATGGGCGGTCGCGGCGTACAACATTAACCGCACCAAAGCGGCTGGCTAATCGGATCATGATTAATTCCTTTTTTGGCGATTAAAAAAGAAAAGGCCATGCTTCCCGAAGGAGGCATGGCCTGATGTTGTTGTGAGTCTGAAGTCTGGCAGATTTAAGTCTAAGCCAGTTATGATGCCTTATTCACAGCAACCGATACTGACAGTGGCTGATAATACTGAGGGTCGAAAACGGACAGTGGCAGCCTGGCCTGATGGCCGTTGCGCTCTTCGGTCGCATTCATGATTTCAATAGCGCTGACGTTTTCGACACATTCATGCTCAAGAAAAGCTTCCTGAGAACGAGTAGCATCGCTGTCTCCAAAGGGGGCTACGTCCATTGTTCCCGTCGCCAGCGTGTTGCCCGCCTTGTCTTTCAGCCCCAGCGAAACAGACAGAGGGCCAAAACCCACACCGCTACCACCATTATCCAGACGGAACTGATACACACAGATATTACCGGGAGTCCACACGGTATCGGTATTGCGGATACTGATATAGCGTTGTTCATCTGCGTAAGCAGATGACGGATGGCACAGCATTAAAACGACAATGGCAGGTAAGGTTTTAGCCAATCGGCTGACGAGTGGCATGATTTTGCTGTAACTAGGTTTTGCCCATACCCTTACTATTGTGAAAGAAGGTATATCTATATCTTTCTGACAATCCTTTTCCATCGTTCTTTTCCTTCAGTGGCATTTGGGACGTGGCTTTTGGGAAGTGCTCAGCAGTTGCCTGTGCGACGACACAATTCCGCTAAGCTTTGCTGTGCGACCCATTGCTGTAGTTTCCGATCCTCTTCCGAGCGCTTAGCCGCCAATGTGGCTTGCTGCTGTTTATTCACACAATTATCTGGCATCACCATAATGACTTTTGGGGCTGTCTGTTGTCTGACTTTTGCAATCTTAGCCTTAAGAACAGCATCCGTATCTTGGGGTGCAGACCAGTCGGGGTATATAAGAGCATCGATAGCCTTATCACGTACCGAAGCTTGGTTATCAATAACGGCAAAGTAGCAGCCTTCCCCTTTATCATCTCCCTGATAAACCGTTTCAATGTCGTTGTAGGTTTCACCGACAGGATTCAGTTTTAGTTGACGAATAGTGTGGGTTTTCTTATCGGCAAGGAAAATTGCACCACCACCACGGGTACGTAGCAAAAACTGCTTCGTCCACGGGTAGTTATCAATAACATTGGCCTGGTAGAGCATATTGTGCAGCGTATTGTCATCCATGCCATCAGCTGATTTCCAGCCGTCAGCCTGCATGTACTCCCAGGCTTTGACAGAGCCGACGATATTGCCAGCGTCAGCCGGAAAAACTGCACTCAGACAAACGCTGGTAGCCAGCAATGTAGTGGTAAGTAATTTCATCGTGGTTATTCCTTCTGAGGTATAAGCCCGCCGGCAGTTGCGACAAGCAATGAATGGAAAAAGCGAAAGTGGGGTAAAGCCTGAAGAAAATCCGGGTGAGAGAGGATATCGCGCATCGCTATATCAGGAGCGAAGCTGCCGTTGTGGAGCGTGACTGCACGAATATCCGTCAAGGGAAATACTGCTATCCGGGTCTGATGCTCGCCTGTCAGATACCACTCGCCGTCACGCAGAACTAGCCGATAGGGAGCGAGGCCTGTACAGCGGCAACCGTTACCGAGCAGCGTCACCTTTCGATGTTCTGATACCGCGCTCACTAACCGAGTGAATACGCCTGATTCTGGGGATGAAACCAGGGATCTTCCCTGCCAGATAAGGCAAGGAGACTCTCCTGATCCGCTCAACAGTGAACTGACCAGATGGTTATCCATATCAGGAAACAGAGCTTCAACGCCTGACTGACGGGCAAATTTCAACACTGCTAACTCTCTCTGGCGGCTACCGGATAGCAAGCGGCATCGGCCTTTGCGATACTCCAGATCCAGGTACATCAGACGTTCCCGAAAGTCCCGGCGTAGAGTTCGAACCGACACACCAAATTCAGTTGCCAGCGCTCGTAAATCCAGTGTTTCTCCAGCTACCAGGCGGCTGATAATTAACGATAGTCGGACGGCAAGCCGGTCATGACGACGTTCAACCTGAACCATGAGGCAGGTTCTCCAGTGATATAATTAGCTGAAAATAAAACGATTATTCTAACGAGGGGGAGGGACAGGGAATGGACACCAGAAGACGTATTTTTTACAGTTGCCAAAATCAACCGTGACGGGGCGTAAAGGGAAAACTGTCGAAATTCAGCAGATTATAAAACATCAGAACGGACAGGGTATGTCCCGAAGATAATGGCAGGTAAGCCAGGTCAGAAAAAAATCCAGTCCCAAACGGCGCGAGCAGCGGATACTACGGCATCGCGGACAGTGCGAATAACTGCTTTCAGTGGCGCGGGAATAAATGATGCCGCTTGCGCAGAATCAAACACCTCCCCAACCGCATTACCAAAGCCCTCACGAGCCTGCTTTTTTACCGGCTCACTGCATAACCTCCCATGCAGTTGTGTCACCAATGGGCTGGTGGCTCGGTCTGGCAGGCAGCACATCATCGTTTCTATCATTGATGGGAGATTCCATTCTGTTCTCGCTGAGACAGCGCACACCGGATGGTGTGGTGAGAATAACTGGCGAATAGACGCCAGTCTGGCCTCGATATTCACCAACTGATGCGGGGATGGTGCATTGCTGGTGACAAACCATTCATGGCATGGCTCGATTTTGTCAGCCTGGCTAACGACAAAAAGCACCCGCTGGTGGTGGTCAGACATAACCCGACGGTAGAAACGTTCATCCACGGAAAACGCACGATCATCAGCTTTAATAACCCACAGGATGAGGTCCAGCTCAGGGAGAATATTGCGATATAAAGATTCATATTCTTTATCCCGTTGCTCACTCTCGCCTACACCGGGTAGGTCTACAAGTATCAGGCTATGGTCGCCGCTGCTAAGACGCAATCGAAGCACCTCACGAGTGCAGGCGTTGACATCGCTAACGGAAGTGACCTCACCCTGGAAAAGCGCATTACAGAGCGATGATTTTCCCGTACCTGTTTTGCCCATGATGCCGATGATCGGTTCGTAGTGAGTGAGCTTGTAAATATGGTCAAGAATGTGTTTACCGAAAGCATGGGGGAGTGATGCCAACGGTTTCTCGATGGCTTGCAAACCTTCTGATTTTTTCATGAAACGACCTCAGACAGAAAAACAAAACCCCCGAGCCAATAAGGCGTCGGAGGTGATTCACTGCGATAATATCTGTCTGAAATTATTTGGAATGATGTTCAGATGTGTACCCTATTCCTCATCTGGTTTAATACTATCTAGTCTTCAATATACTGACACGTGAGAACTCATTATCGATAAGGCATTTGAGTGTCTCATCTAGCGTCATGCTTTTATTTTCAGCAATCTGGCCCAGCCTTTTTTGGTATAGTTTATTCAATTTCAAGGTAGGAGTTGTATCTTTAATCTTTTTCCTACGGGATTTTTGCTCCCAAGCTTTACTCAGTTCTTCGAGCAATATTTCTTTGTGGCTTAAAGTATTTGCACCACCCAAACCATGAGAAATGAACTTCCCATCCTTTCTTCTTTTATTTTCTTTCAGATAACCTAGTTGCTCGTCACTCCACCCTTTCCAGTTATCAAAGATAGCAATAATAAAATGGTAGCGTTGCTCACAGGAAATAGGTTTGGTATCAATAGAAATATATTTCTTCCTCATTTGCTCCCAAACCCATAAACATTGCTCTTCATTATTCTTATCCAGCCATGAAAATGCTCTAGGGAACTGATTGCTGGCATTAGCCCAAGCCCCCATCACTTCCGTGATAGCCTGGTCTGCTGCCCTCGTCGATTGGTGCATTTTCAAAATGACATCGATTATTTTTTCCATTACATCTGGGATAACATCCGTATTCGTTACCCTAGAGAAGTCTAATCCATTAGCTTGTTCACATTTTGGTGGGGGAAAATTCAGATCCAAGTCCTGCAGATTTATGTCTAAATCCTGGAAGTTTATCTCGCCTTTATTATTTATTTTTCCCGTATTTTGAGGGGACATGACCACATCGGGGGCATGGACATGAAACTGTGGCATATCGAGCTTTGTTCGGATGTTCGTACTGGCGAGTGCTACGGTTTTGTTCGCTAGTAAACGAAAGAGAAAAAAATGCATTGCCCTTGGGTTTTTCCTCAACCACTTTAGGCGACTTGCCTGTCGCAGTCTCTTTTTTCGCATTTCCCGTTCATCGAATTCATACCCCTCCACGATACCTCTCCTACCCTAGAATGGTGTTTTCCATCATTTCACTCAAGAGTAAAAGAAGATAATCCAGATGTAAACCATACTTTTTCTGAATGGAAGAATGATATAAAAGCCGTGCAATAACGTAGTAAAAGTGTAGTGCTCAATTTCGGTTACGAGAAAAATATCAATAAGTTAGGTATGACACCTAGCCTTTCCGCATCAAGAATACAGTATTCTACTTACAATCCACGAAGAAACCTACCCCATGGTGTTCTGCACAAAAATCGTAGCCAAATTCAGCAGGCACGTCCTTCTACCATTAACTCGATTGACTACTCAGTAACTGCCAAGGAAAGAAGTGGATGCTTTATTCACTTCCGCAGTAAACGACCTTTGACATGCAATGAAAAAATTTCCCTTAGTGCAGTGCTCAATGGCAGCCAAGAAATTGGTATGGAGCAGCGTTCAGAGAACTCAGTAGCTGATAGCTGGCGGTTCGTTATGATGCAGCACTTAGGGGATCGATTTTCCAATAGGCCAGTAGTGGCATAGAGGTCAATGACCTTCAACTTTTTTACAGATTACCGGGTTGGTATGCCGAAGCACGTGGTCGTTATCAAATATAACGAGTCCAGCTTAGTTTACTTAACCGGAGAATCAAGCAATGTCCAATCAACCTTCCTTGCTCGAAGATCAGTTTATCGACATGACTTTTATTACCAAACTCGTATGCATGACAGATAAATTTATATATAAGCTAATCAAAGATGGTTCCTTCCCAAGACCCATCAAATTTGGCCGCAGCTCTCGCTGGCGTAAAAGCGAAGTCGAAGTTTGGCTGCAAGAACGCATCAACCGTTCCCGTAAATAATCTCACCCCGAACTAAATCCGCAGCATGAAATCATTATCCGGCTATCCGGAGGTTTTCTGCTGCCTGTCATCTATACCCGAAGGAATATTTAAACCATGAAAGAATATAAACCCCGATACGAAGAGCTTCATAAATGCTACCAGACCTGGTTGACAGACTTTACGAAGCTGACAGTCAGGCAGGGAATGTGCCATCAAAATATATATCACTATCATAGCCTGACGGTTGGCTGTCTTAAATTCCCTGGGAAAGAAGCTGTTATTGCTATTGTGCCCCACTGGCTACACCGGCTTATTTACGGAAAGGCAGCGGCAGCATCATTATCGATAGATGATGACCTGAACGTAAGCTTATTAACGCAGGAGCACTTGTTGGCCCACCATCCCATGCTTGAAGGTGTTCTGCTTTCCGAATGCGTCCGTTTAAAACATCGTTCACTGGCAAATAAGCTCACCAGCCTGTTTCAGCAGTTTAGAGGGACCGAGCTCCGTCTAAAGCTTGTCTGGCTGTGCTGGTACGATTTGATGCTGGGGAATTGTCTTGCTGACTGGATTGAGAATCTAAAGTTTAAATCAAGCGAGGAGATAGATAACTGGGTTAATGACCGTCAGGCTGAGAACCACATACTTACCAGCAAGATGGATGAGTACATCTGTTTTGCCTATCGTACAGTACTCGATCCACTGATTTGAGCCGCTCGAGATGCGACGGATACATAACCATTCCGGGGCAAATACATATTTTATGGAACTGCTAACTTCGGAGTAATTATTGTCGTTGAAACAATAAGTTAAGCCTTGCCCCAAAAGGTTCCGCTAAGCGGAACTAATGTCGGATAGGTAATATTCACCTGTAGGGTAAGGACCTAATAGCCTGTCAGTAATTTTATAATACAAATACTTAAGCAAACCTCTGCAGGGCATAAGGCTGTAACAACGTGAGTTGCATACTAAATCACAAACAACACCTGCCCAGTATCCCCATCAGCGTTAATTGCTGAATTTCCCAATCACTATACCTGTCTGTGTTCCAAGAAGGCAGCTCTATGCCTGCTGTTTCCCGACAGGTGGAGGAATCCATTATGTTTTTGTTCGATGACATCATCCACCCAATGGTACTGGACCAACGCCAGGAACCTTTCAACGATAAATATCTACAGCGTATCGAAGGGGTACTTTGTAACGCACTGCAGGACCATCCACAAACCACGGTTATCAGGGTGGATTTACACTTACCTGAAGCCGGAGATGTGGGTGACAGCATTGTCAGTGATGCTGACTTAAGCCCGGGGCTAATATCCCGCTTTATCGACTCACTAAAAGCTCAGATAGTCGCTTACCGACAAAGAAAAGCCAGGGAAGGTAAACGCTGCCATCGCTCTTCAGTTCGCTACGTCTGGGTGCTGGAGCAACCAGAACTGTGTGGCAAGAAGCATTATCACATGGCCCTCTTCGTCAACACAGACACGTTCAATGCTCTGGGAAGCTACGACGAACAGGGGAAAGGTCTGGGCTCTCTTGTTCAGATCGCATGGCTAAGTGCGATGAAGAAGCGTGACTGGCCTGAATATCTGACGCTGGTGCACTTTGTTGATAACCCTTTGGCTTTCCTGGAGCTCAATAAGCCGGGGTTTCTGGATAAACTAGATGCTCTGACTTTCCGTCTGAGCTACATGGCAAAGCATCGAACTAAACGCTATAGCAGTGCTGAACGCTCATTCGGCTGTAGTCAGGACTGAGATTCCCTACACCGTTTTTGCTGATGGCGACTTATTTACGCCATAACTCCATAGTGTGACAACCGCCCCGCGATACCCTTCTCAATCCTTTTAATCTGAACAACAGCATGGCGTCTGCCTGCCCTTCAGGGACGGCTTACGCCTGCCAGCAGGAGTCTGAATATGTTCCGAGGCTATAACCACACGGGTTAACAGAGACAATCGACACTATACGCAATCTGGCACTAATTATTAAAGGTAAGTCGCAGCCCAGCCGACCACGCCAGAGCTACAGCACTGAAGTAGAACTGAGATCAACGATGCTGGATTAGTCTGTTCTATAATCTTCTGGTCACTGGGAACTCCTATAATGTTTTTTGCATTCATCTATCGCTGAAAACATATCCCGCGCAGGACGCATTTGATAAGTAATTGCCATTTGAAATCCACCGTTCTGGAATCCGAGATGGTCCAGACTGATAATTTCATCCGTTTTGGCCCAATACTTATCGCCGTTCGTCTCCAATACCTTCTCGCGATAAACCATAATTTTTTCTGGATAGTCTGGTCGTTCTCCTTCTTTTGAAAATATTTCGTAACGGACATATCCATTACTTTCGTCTCCAAGTAACAGCACCTTGGCAAGGTTAAGTTGTACCATTTCTATATCCTTATCGTAATTTGTCAGTACCGGCTTCGTTCAAATTGGGTTAAGTTAACGATTCTGAGGCGATTAATCATCGACACATACGTTGCTTGATTACTCCGAAGAACATTCCCCAAAGATGTTCTGAGATCCCCTCATTCGTCAGCAGCTGTTCTCGTGAGTTGACACTGCTAAATCCACCCATCAAGGCACGAAAACCGAGAATTTGACCGTTATCAGTAAGGGTCAAGCTTTCGTTATAGCTGTTCCGAATAACGTTCTCTTGGCTATAACAGATGTCCCCCATTCCATGATGTTGATTGCCACGCCAGATGCCACATTGACCAACCTTGCTACCGTTGATATAGACCGCGCAAGTGAATGAATTCGCATCAAGCCGATGGAAATCGACGTCTAACCCAGCATGGCGTTTCTTGAGTTCATCCAACGAGTTCTCAAAATAACGGGCGACATACTCAAAACCTTCACGTCGGGCTCGATCTTTATCAAGGTCGGTAAAAGTCTTTGGTAGAGATAGATTGCTGGATCGTGGAGTAAAAACTATCTCTGTTGCCTGATACCCAAGATTCCCCGGAGCCGGAGAAGAGACATGCGCACTCTGTAGTGATTTTTTCGCTTCCATACTGGCAATAGCGCGAGAGACGGCATCAACGACCTGAACATAACCTTCATCATGGCTGGAAAATTTGGTTATGGGTTTACCGTCGATTGTCGCCGCCATAATGCTGCCGAACGGCAACTGGTGCCAAGCGCATTCTCGTAAAATCACCGGTATGACCACTACCTCACCCCGCTTGTGACGTTCCATCGCGTTGGTCATTTCAACCTGATAGCAGTAATCGGAGGCGATAAAATCGCTACTGATGAGCAATAGAATAATATCGGCTTCGGAAAAATAATGATCAATCTGGTGTTCAAATTCCTGCCCAGGATCGATGCGGCGATCGTGCCATGTGGTGATTTTCCCCATCCGCTTGAGGGGCGAAAGATGTTTCTCGAGCTCATTGCGTAGTTCTTCATCTACATGGGAATAAGAAAAAACAAGGCTAATCATAACGGTGAAGACTCCTGAGGCGCAGAAATTGACTAGTTCTATTCTGCCTCAGATATGGGTAAAGGTCACTTTTCTCACTATTTTTTAGGGTTATATCTTTCTCGATTTTTTTTGCTTTTCACGCGCTTTGATTGTCAGATGAACAATGCGCTTACACTGTCATTGCATCCAGTATTTTTCTTGTTTTTACACCTCGATTGAGGTATAAAAAACAGAAAATACATAAGAGGCACTGCCAATGTACTCTCACAATCTCGCAAAAACTGTCGTGCTGGCTGACCATGGTGACGTTGAGTCTTATCTACAGCCTATGAATCTCAGCCAAAGTGATCTTGGCCGTATCCTCGAAAGAGGGTTATCAGGCCGTTACTCAACGACCCAAAACCACCCTGCAATTTCACGTGGGCAGTATTTTTATGGTGAGGGAGTTAGCGGTGCTCGTGAGATTCTTGCGCCAAAAGGGTACAAACGGCTATCTATTCGAAATGTTGAATTAACAGTGAGCGATAAAGTTGCAATTTACCTATGCCGTGGCTGCGATCAAACTGGGCTTCTTCATGGATACCCTGAATCTCGCCTAAAGAAAGGTGATTTTACTTGCGATCTGATGGGATTGATTCACAACAATACCCCAGGGCAGGGAGATCTCAAACTTGACGATAACCAACTTAAGTTGGACCTTGATCTACCCGAGGGCGATATTGTCCCTCTCCTGCCAAATAAAATCGGAATGGACTTATGGTTTTTACTCTACGATTTTTATGAAATCGATGACTTTCACCGTGTCGGTATCCGTGCAGAACTTTCTCGGCCTGTCTCGTACAACGATAAAAATGTAGTTAATAGCTTTTCTACACGTTTGATACTTGATATCAACGGACCTGAGCCGATTATCCAAAGTAATGATGCACCACTATTTACGCCGGATATTGACCTCGACATTTTAAAAGTAGGCTAAGTATGTACCATGTTTAATTCAGAGCGTTTACGTATAGCAAGAGAACGAAGAGGTCTGACACAAAGAGCTTTAGCCGAAGCAGCTGAATTGACCAGCAGAACGATTTCGAACTATGAGAAGGCAGGTATCTTTGACGCTATAGCCAGTGACAGTATGGATAAAATCTCTGCTGTTCTTGGTTACCCTGTTGAGTTTTTCCTCGACGGAGACGTCCCTTCTCTTTCTCCTGAATCGGTTAGTTTTCGAGCAATGTCTAAGCTAAGCGCACAGAAGAGAGATTCAGCGCTTGGTGCAGGCAAACTTGCCCAGGAGTTATCGATCTGGATTGAAGAAAAATTCAAACTACCGAAACCCAATATTCCTGATTGTAGCTTCGATGGTTATTCGGAACCTGATCGTGCCGCCCGAGCAGTGAGAGAACACTGGGGAGTCGGTGAATTATCGATTTCTAACTTAATTCACCTTCTGGAAGCTAATGGTGTACGTGTGTTCTCGCTCGCTGAAAATTGCATTGAAGTTGATGCTTTTTCGTTTTGGATTGACGAAAAACCATTTGTTCTTCTGAACACAATGAAAACGCCGGAGCGTAGCCGCTTCGATGCCGCTCATGAATTAGGTCATTTAGTTCTTCACAAACATTCGAGCAATAATGGAAGGCAAGCCGAGCTAGATGCAGACCGCTTTGCATCATCTTTTTTGATGCCTGAACGTAGTGTTTTGGCGACAGTCCCAAGAATGCCATCGCTGGATCTACTTATCTCAATGAAAAAAAATTGGAAAGTATCACTCGCAGCTTTGGTCCGTCGCACATTCGATGTGGGTTTATCTACCGAATGGCATTATCGACAGTTATCAATTGAGTTAGCTCGGCGGGGGTATCGGACCAGCGAACCACAAGGCATGGACGATCGTGAGAGATCACTTGTATTAGAAAAGGTATTTTCAGCACTGCGTTCAAGTGGGATCAAGCGTAGTACGATCCTCGAACAACTACGGTTCCCTGCAGATGAAGTAAGTGCTCTTACCTTCAGCAATAGCTTCTTTATGGGCTCCATCAATGGGGAAGGCTTATCTGAGCAAACCTCTGGTAAACGCCCTCCACATTTGAGTCTGGTTAAATAGATTTGAATGAATATGGTATCTACTTGCCATATTCATTTTACAGCAACAGCTACATCTAGTACTCATGTGTATTAGCTCAGATTTGAACTGACACAATTCTGGCACTGAGCCAAACCTAATCTGACTGTCCGCTCTGTGCCAGATATATTCATTCAAGGACTGAAACTAACGGTGCAGCTCAGCTTTATCACGCTGCGTCCGCTGGAGTCATGTGTTAAAACTCATTCAGGAATAATGGAATGTAGTTCTTGGCTGATCGGAATTTCATAGTGTTTCAGTAGTTCTCCGATGTTAATTCCTACTACCTTACGAACTGCGCCGAGGGAGAAGTTCAGCTCATCAATGCCCGGCCAATCAGGAGTTGAATTCATATAGTGTCGGCAAGCACGGACAATTGACTCAACGATCACTGATAGCGGGGACTCGGGTGCAATCTCAGAGCGAATCGCCGTAAGAGAGAGCCGGAGCTCCTTCAAAGAATCCAAGACTCGGCTTGGATCTTCTTGAGCGTATGGCATATAGAGAGAACTCTTGTCTTCCAATAAATGGATCACACGTAGAGCAACGTTCTCGTCTGGACGATGCGACAGAAACTGAAACATTAGTCTCTTTCCTCCCTCCAAACACTCCTTCATCAGTGATTCGTGGTCGCGTTTCCATTTGCGCAAATGCTCGGCTGGGTAACCCTTTCCACCATTCTTATCAACTAGATCGGCACAAGCTCCGCACAACCATATAGCATTATTTATGCTCTTCCGCTCTGTTTCTGATTGGGACATGTCATAGCGTGGTCCACCAGGACTTGCCGCGCAGATATGCGCCGCCTCACCCGTCTTGATAGAAAGATTTTCCGCCGATTGATCCGGGCCGATTGTTACTCTGTGACAAGAAGGATTGCTACAAATGTATGCGGCGCGCTCTGCGATCTTACCAACAACGCTTGGAGGGAAGTTGTGTCTCTTTGTCTTAGTCATAAAAGTTGTGTTTCTTCGTCCTGACCATATAAGTGGAGAAAATGAATTCTAACTTATTCTAGGCCATATGGGACCCTAGGCCTGAACTGCTCCCTGTTGATCAATAAACCAAGATTTGAGCCAAACAGTCATCAGATTTGAGTCCAACAAGAGCTTCCACTTCTCGCTCGCAGCGGAATGTCAGATTTGATTGGATGCTGCCTGAGGAAATTGTTAGCTCATATTTTGAGCTAATACAAATCATGACAACCATACATCCATTCAAGTCCCTACTGTGGAAAATTAACTAGTAGCTACTAAAGATTTAAAAACCAATCTGGATCTACACTCACTTTCTCAACGAGCTCTGTTCTCACTCCTAAACTTAGTTCCTTAAGCTTATCAGCTAATTGATCGCCATCAACTAAATCTATTGGGGAAACACCGTCACGATTTGCTTCTTCTATGGCAGCTTTTGTGAAATTCCCAGTTGTAATAAACATTCCTCTATCTGCCCGTCCCACAGTAGCACCTCGGAAATCTCGTATCTCTGGAGCCCCAACCGATCCTTTGTATTTTTTGCACTGAAAAGCAATGTGAAAACTCATCAAACCATTTATTCTGGCAATGCCTTTACCATCTATACCACCATCACCAGTACGGCCTGTAACTTCAACGTGAATAAAACCAGATTCTCGTAGAAGCCTTTGCGTTAACCTTTCAAACGCGTCAGGACTCATCTCCTCAATCAATATGTGATGTAATTTTTCGCGCCAAGCAAGCACTTCCTCCGGTGAATCATCAACAGATAATTCAGGTTTACTAGGATCCGTTGTAGCCAGGCTAGCTTTTCGGTCTAATGTACGAACAAAATTTACAATCTCACGACTATCGATTTCCGACGCTTGTTTCGCTTTATCTGTTAAGGCCCATACACCACGTGATGAATTTTCTAGATAACCCGCCTTTTTTAAGTAAGTGCGCGCCCAAGCTAAGCGATACCCAATCTCTGTCTGACTGCTTTTCTCCGGGTTATGTAAAATCGCCAATGTTTCTTCATCAAACTTTTCTATATCAACCACAGTCTCATAGATTTCATCGATACTACCCGACCCCCCTAAGTTAACTAAGGCCTTCATTAATGGGACCATGAGCTGATCATAAGTAACCATTTTTCCAGAACTCATTTACTTTCACTCCACCCGGACATCATTAACTCTGTGAAATCGCGACGCGAGAGTACGTTGGAGCAATCACGCCAATCTTTATCTGATGGAGACATTGTCTCTGTATATCGCAAGTCAAACCCATTAGCCTGCTTCTGGGCGTTAATATACTCATCCATTTTCTCACCCATAGTTTCAATATCTTCTATCCATTCATCACGGATGGTGTCAGGCAAAGAGCCGAACAGGTTGTAACGATCCTGCATTCGTTCAGACAGTTTCTCATAAACCTTTTCGTCCACGGTTTGCTCGTTGACGAGATTAAGCATACTGACTTTTTCACGAACTTGGCCAAAGCGCTTGATGCGGCCAATACGCTGCTCTAAACGTGTCGGATTCCATGGCAAGTCAATATTGATCAACGTACCTAATGTCTGAAGATTCAGGCCTTCACAAGCGGCATCCGTGGCAACCATGATCTCAAGTTGATGCTCAGCAACCATACGCTTAAGCATTTCCCTTTCGATATTGACACTTTCACCCTTTTGATAAAGGCGGCTGCGACCTGCACCAGCATAAAGACCCACAGCCTGATTAGGGTAACGTTCAGCAAGTGAGTCGGCGACCCACTTAGCTGTATCGTAATACTGGCTGAAAATAATGACTCCAAATTTCAGCCACTTCTCCTTCTCAAGGTAATGAATCACAGCGTTGAGTTTCGGATCTTCTTTTATATGCTCAAGTCTGGCTATCATCCTTTCCAGAACCGCAATTTCAGCCGGGCTTTCGGCTTTAATCTCAATCAGCTGTTCATCGTTTTCCTCAAGAACAGTACGGCCTTCCAATAGCATTCGGGCCGTATTTAATCCAGCGGCAATACTTGAGCAAATCCGTTGTTCCATAAGATTTTTCATGAAGCCACTGCCCTTACCATTCAGGGAAAGGGCTTTGCTAAAATGTCGCGCCTCTGCATAAGCTTGTCGGAAGTCCTCACTTGTTCTCAAGGCTTTCCCTTCGAACAAAATATTAAATTGGTGAACTTCCTTTGCCAACTCCCGATCAGGATGAACATCTACACCTATGCGGGGCAAAAGACCAGCATCTTCAAGCGTTACACGTTTGCGCAAAACAATGTGGCGGATTAATGGGTTTTCACGCTGAAAAAAACTGGCACCAGATATATCTCTATCCAACTCATCTTCAAAATATTCTAAAGAGTCTTCTGACAGGTCTGAGAGCGTATTCTTTATATCCCATTTATCATTCTGATTAATTAAGCCAAGATCCTGGCGAATAGAGCTAAATAGGCGACGAGCATACTGTTCATTGGTTGAATCTACGACTGGTAATGGTGACCGAAGAAGCTCCCAAGCAAAACTGGTTTTGGTCACGCGCTGTTCACCCGACAGTATGGGCAAAACTTCTTGTGGGCGGTGCCATTTGGCAAAGTCGTTGCCAAGTACAAAATTACCGCTACCTTGATGTAAGATGCCAATCAAGTCCCATAAATCCTCAGAGTTGGTTTGAATGGGGGTGGCCGTGCCCAAAATAACATGATCTGAGCGCGCAGCGATTTCTCGCATGAAGGTGAGTAACTCATTATGCGAGCCAGCATCTTTGCCGAAACCTTGTCTGCTACGCGCTTTATGCGCTTCATCCAATATCGCCACACCAAAATGCAATCCCAACAAATGCTGCTTCTCTAACGAGTCACGCATCATTAGGCCCGTGGATACAATCCCTACGCGAAGCGGACACTTTGCAATATGTTCTTGTCCAGTGGGCGATATAATCCGCCCTTCAGGATCTAACCAAGCTTTCTTCTGGGTATGCCATCTAGCACAAGGAATGCCTAACTTATCTATCATCTCCACTTGCCATTGCTCACAAAGCGTGGCTGGAGCAAAAATAATAACGGGTTTGCGTTTCTTATTATCGCGATCACTCAGTAAACACAATGAAAGTGCAGCAGTAGCCATCGAAAGCGTTTTTCCAAGGCCAACTTCATCAGCAATCAATAAGCGTACGATGCCATGGTTGTGGTAATGCCGAATGCACTCACTGACAAACCCTTGCTGCCAAGGTTGTAAGGAAAATCCCTGCCGATAAAGTGGAGACTCGATCAACGCTGCAGGAGCTATATCATCAGCTTCGACGATATCTTCAAATAAAACCTCTCTGCGATAGCCACGTCGTTTCACCTCACGAATAACCGCCTCAGGTAATGGACGAGCCGCATTCCACAAAAAATTGAACTCTTGTTCAATCCATTCCACTCCTTCCGGGGATTCATCTTCCCAAAGAATTTCATAATGACGTTGCCAGCCACTGCTGGTTTCGTTCATAGAGCCAATGAAGCCAACTTTTCGCCCATCAGCAAGCTCAATAACACCTGCTTTGCCGTGTAAAAAACCGCAAATACTGTCAGGAGCAACCCGGATTACTTGACCATGCTTGGCCAAGAAACTGTCAAGTCGTCGATAGCGATCGCGGTTGAGTAGGCTTTCAGCTTCAATGTTCTGCTCATTCCAGCGACCTATCATTTTGGACTCACGAAGCTGAGCCACTTTCAGGTCATCAGGATGAATATCTACATTACAGACGATTTTTACATCCGGTATAGACTCGATGAGCTCGTTGGCCACTTCAAAGAGTGAGCTCGTAAAATAACCAGCTATACGTTTGTAACTGCGAGCACCTTTAAGGTGCTCAAGCAGGAAACTATTGTCGAGTCTATGCGTACGTGACGAAAATCGCCTAATGCTCATTACCGTAGAATCTCCATCCCAGTTGTAACTCAACTAATAGCTTCATTGATTCATCATTGCTTCTATTCACGTCGATCATTGGCCAAGTGCACGCATGTTCTTCAGGCGGGCCCCCAACACTTCAGCTGCCTCACGAGTGGCTCTCTCGGGAGCTTTTTTCTCAATGAAGGTTAGCATTTCGATCAATACCGGCCGCACTTCTATAAAGTCCGGCAAATCTGCTTGCAACTGATTAATTATTGTCTGAAGTTCTTTCTCACTGAGTGTTTCTTGCAAGGCAATAATCAAATGTCCAAGCCAAGTTGAGCCGATCTCAGTACTGTCCGTCAGGTCACGTGAAGAAAACTCGGGTACTTGCTTAAGACGCGCCTTATTAGCAGTCATATTACCCATTACCCGACCGTAATCCTCAACTCGGAAGGCCTTGGCGAAATTTTGGTAGTTATCAAGTTTTGAAGCCCCTGTGGTTTCAATATCCATCATGCGTAGATAGAAACGTTGAATACCATTTATTTTTTGCCAAGTATCAGCGGATAACCCTTCTGGTACCAACAGACTATTTGCAGCTTCAGCAGCTTGTTGCACTATCTCATCCACGACAGTTACTTCACCCTTGATACGTGGACGCAGGGCAAAGTTGGTGACATCATCGCCACCAATATGGGTATAAGACGTCAGAACTTTTAGCGCTGCTGCATAACCGGCCATTTGAAGATCAGAGTCGTTAAAGACAGGTTCACCCAACTTGCCTTGAACCTCATCATTAAGGTGCATCATTGTTTCGATCTGGCGCTTAACCTCAGCCCGCACGGTCGGCAACAACCGTTGCTTAAAACCAGCACGTTCTCCAGCAACGCGTTTGCGCAGCATCAAAATGACTGTGCCTTGCACGTAGCCGCCTTTCTTCAGTTCAGTGCTAGTTTCAGTGGCGATGTACCAAGCTCCTACAACCTGTAACCCTGATGCCCAGAAAATACCAACCATATCTGACCAAACGCCAGTATCTTGATGGGTAAACATCACACATTGCATACCGTTGTCGGACATATGCTCTGCCATCGCCTTATAAGCACTAATCATTCCCTTACGGAAGTCATCCCCAGCACCCTTAATAGCTAAGGCTCTACGGGAGTCCCATGTCCATTTATCGAATGGTTCAGGCGGATTTTTGCGTAGCCATGCAATAAAGTATTCAGTAATTTCATGATAATTAACCGCATCTGCGTATGGGGGATCTGTAATGTATATATTATTCAATACTGTTATTTCATTGCTTGCTAAAGCTTGTAACTCAGTTTTGTGGGGCAACGGGATCGATGGATAATTTTGTACAAATTCGCAATCAAAAAATGATCTATTAGCCCAGTTGTACAGTGTATTTAATGCTTGATTTGAAAATACATTAGAGGTGAAATCGCTCCCCCCCCCTGATGAATATCTGACAATCCAACGAGATAATTTTGAGCAAAAATCAAGTGTTCCACAAAATTCTGAAATTAGCTCTGGAGCATCTATTTCTTGCTTTAGAAAGGCTAGATTCAAGAGATCTCTCGGAGTAAACAATTGGTGCCAATATCGCCATCCACGCGTTCTGATAAGCTCATCGGTTTTGTCACCCGGCTCTATTTCCATATCGGGAATTATTCCGCGCGACTGCCAATCCTGAATGTTTTCAGATAGAATTTTATCTATCACTTTTTCACGAATAATATCTTCTTCTCTAAGGCCTGTAAAAAATGTTATTTTTCTAGACTCATGTATAGAATCCTTTGTAACCCATTGTATTGCATACAATCTTTCTCGAAAAATATCATTCTCCCTTGGCCTAAAATCCAATTTTTCCCATAACCTTAATCGGTTTTTTGTTTTTCCATCTTGATCCCGAAAATCACCTCGAAGTGTTTTTATCGGCGTGCGGTACACTTTACCATCTAACTCATAAACCATTTGCCCATCTTGAACGGTACCAGTTTTCGCAGCCTCTAACTCATTAGAAGTTACATCGCTAATAACCTCAATATCAAACGACTTAAGTTCACGATTAGGTATTAGTTTTGCAATAGTATTTTGTCTCGGCGAAATAACCCAAGAGGACGACAAGGGAATCAACCACCCAGTTTCAGGACAACGAGCCTCTATACAATACAAGAAAGCCTTAGCCCTATTACCTTTGGAATCATGTTCGATTCCTAAGTCAACTATTTTTTTTTCAACCTTATTTTTGACTTGTCTCTGCTTTTCTATTGTCGATTTATGGACATCAGGCTGAGCACCAATGATATTAAATGTTCCCCAAGTCAACATGCACGCGATTGGATTTAAGTCAGAGGCATACACGTCACAACCTAATCTGGCTGCTTCGAATGGTATTGAACCGCCACCACTAAAGGTATCGGCTACTTTTGGTCGGTGGCCGTAGCGAAGCAGCCCGAGTTGTTCTACGAGTTCTTGATGGGATTTTGCGTTAATGCCAAGGTTTTTATAGTTTCGATTAACTTTTGCCCAAATATGCTCGTAAAGCCAATGCTGGTCAACTTCCTCCGGTCTTTTGCAAAGGCTAGCTTTTGCCTCATATCCATCAATAGTTTCTAAATATTGGATATAGATCGTCAGTTTTTCTCTTTTTTCTACATCGCGACGCCAGCGCAACTTTAGGCCAAGAGAATTACTGTTGATTGGAAATTGTAACGCATCTATCTCGTTAAAATTAGCATCAGTAGCTTTGACGTTATGACTAAAATAATCCCAAGGATTATGCAACTGTATACGAGCAGCTATATCGGTCGGCTTAATATCATTTTGAATTAACGCTCGTTTTGCTAGGCTTTCGATGTCAAAACCCATCAGCATCTCGAATGTTTCTAAATCTTTTTCAGTATCCTCAGTTTGAGGCAAGAGTGTCCCCAACACGATCGACCGAACAAGGATCAAAGGTTTTCTACCCTTCCAATAAGATCCCAATGAAGTTAATGTTTGACCTGGCCCAGCTTTTCGTTCTTTTTGGGCTTCGAATGAAATTTTTTGTGCCGGATATGCCGCCTCAATTAGAGCTGGTGCATCCTTAAGTACAAAAGGAGTTAATTCTGCCATCTTGTCTTTATCTCCAAACAGGTCGGGCAAGGCAATTTGCCTTGCCCGACCTAAAAAATGAACATATTTTTTAGGCTTCATAGTTTTTCCGCGCCTAAATTCAAACCATGAGCTAACTTTTTTTACCGTATCCCAGCTCTTTCAGGCTCCGCCCTTGCAGATCCCGCCAAGCATCCATACCACTACGCGGATTACCTGCTATTACACAAGCTGCCGCACTGGGACTTTTAAACTGATACTCGTGTTCGAAGGAATAAACATCTCCTCGTTTCATTAGAACACCATCATCTAAAAGTTTCTGACGCAGGTCTCGAATCGCTGGGCGCAATGATCTAGCTAGAGCAATATTGGCTGTTGATCCCTTTTTGACCAAAAATTCTGGACTACTCATTTCGCCAACCGGCTGCCCGATAGCCTTGGCAAGTTTGGCTTCAAACAAGAATAAGAACTCCTCTGCATTTGAGTTGCCTAGAGCAGGTTCAATAGATAATTGAGCATTAGCTGCATCGAGAGATAACGAATCGTCACCACCGGTATCGTGAGACAACAAGCAGGTATTATCAGATGATTTCAAGTCGCCATAACTTACTGATGGTTCCTCAATTTCGTGTGATTTTGGTGCATGTCGACTATAAGAGACACAGCTGTCTTGAGTGAATTGTATTTGCTCAGTTTGTACGATATCACCAAGCGCGTGACGCAGGGCAATACGCCACCCAATATCACGATCTTCAACCCCTCCAGTGCTTTTGGCTGTCATTCCAAATAACCACCAACGTTCTTCTGGGCTAAGCGCTAACCAGTTGCGAACTGCAACGGGGATATTGTCAATTTCCATACCCTCTATTGCCCAAGCGAGTACACAAATCTCCTTACCTAACAAACGGTCAAGCATGTTCTCGCCTACTTGCCAAGAGCTAGTTTCTAAGCCATAGCTTTTCAAGCGAGAATTAAACGCACGTTGCACTTCAGCGCGTATCGCTGTCCAACGAGTGCGGTCTAACTGCACACGATCAACTACAGAAAATTCTTCGCTTTGCGCCTGCAAACCAAGATACTCACTAATTTGCACTTTACCGGTACTCGACTTTGGAATGATCACTTTAAAGTGGTGAGGATCACTGCTAGCAGGCACACCGAAACCCAGCGTCGGATGCTTAACACCTGTCGTGGTTTTTTTTGATTGTGCCTTGGCCATATATCTAGTCTCTATTTTTGGGGATTACTCTTCTTGAGCAATGTCACCAGGTTTCAACTCAATACCAACTAATTTGGCGAACTCTTTGGCTTCAAAGCCATTTTCAAAATCGACACCATCTCTCACAGCAATTGAGACATTAGCATCAGCTTCGTTCAATACGTCCCGCAAGCTATTTATAGTCGCCTCGATCATTGCGGCCGTGATTTGACGCTCTCCAAAGCGAACACCAACAGTGTTCTCTCCTTCACCGATCTCAATGCGAACACCTTTAAAGCGTGTGTTTGCTTGATCTTTAAAGCGGTTCAGTACCTTGAAGACCTTTTCTGTGGTATCGAGCGGTACACGCTTGCCACTGATTAAACTCGCTGGCTTGGTGTCATCTATCTGAACAGTTTTGTCACCGCTATGCTGTATCGGGAAATCTGCTGTTTTAGTTGCTTCACCTGCTTTAGCGTAAACCAACAAGCGAGCAGCATTAGAGCCAACTTCAAACGGAGCAACATAGGGTTGTCCATCTTTCGGATTCGAGCCATCCAAGGTGTAGTACATCTCGGCTTTCGGCGTACACTGCAAGGTAACCTTTCGTTTATCTGCGGAAGGTTCAATTTGATGTCTTATTTTTAGATCTGCAACCCAGCGCGTTGCGGGGCCACACTCATATTTTCCGGTTGGATCGGCAACTTTAAAATAAAGTGTACCTTCCCTCGTACTAAAATTTTCCAAATCATCAACTGTTGGATCAGTATCTAGCACTTCTGGTTTAGTCGAGAAATAGATAACTGGGCTCTCACCCGCATTTCTTGGAGTCAAAGTGATGAGCGACTCTCCATTTTCTGGACTAGTGCCTACCAACGTGACGTTAACACTGGTTTTTTCTTTCGGGAATGGTCCTTTTTCAATATAACCATCCTCCCCCATTCTCCAGCGCCCCTGCTTAAGAGCTGCAGCCCTGAGGGTATCCATACCACTGCCACCAGGCATCCAGGGCCAGCCTGAATTGCATTTGGCGCGGTTGACAACATCCTTCCATGGTGTACGGCGGTTACTGGCACCAGACGGCCAAAGTTCGGATTCTGCCATAGCAAAAAACTGGGTGAAATTCTTATCCAAATCAGAAGCTAATTTATAATTAGCTCTTGGATCTGCCATCAATTTTTCAATTTGCACTTCGGCAGATTGGTCACCTTCCCCAACTTTTAATCCATGATCAATTGTGACTTTGAGCAAACGCTCAGAGCCATCGATTTCATCGATACCGGGAAATAGGATTGTATTATAAGCTGCAGACAAGGCCTTGATAAAACGCCCTTCAGCTTCTTCTAATCTGTCCCGAGCTTCCTCATATAAGGTATCCCCAGCTTTCAACCGCTTGGTAATCTGTTCGATGGCATACAGCTCACGCAGGCGATCTTCCACTGCATCAGCCATGATGCTGTCCTGTCCAGTAAGCACAAGTAAGTTGTTTTTTTCCTGCTGAAACTCAAAGAAATTAGTAAGTTCGCTAGGAGGCACTTTACCATCTGGCTTAATCACTATAAGAACACGAGGTCCACCCAGCTTGAGTTCGTCCATACGTGGGAGGATCTGAACCTCCTGATATACGTTACGACGATTGGGCTGAAGGATTCCTTTAAGCCTATGAATTAGAGCCTGATCAATTTTTGGTTGCGGTAATTCTTTAGCATTACGCTCGATCTGACGTGAAAGGTTTTCCGTTTCTTTGATATAGAAGCGCTGGTCTTCCCGGTGTAAATACCAAGCTTGTTCGCGTAATTTTTGGAGTGCATCAAGGAACTCATCAGCTTTACGATTAGGCGCGGCTAAGAATTCAATTACTTCACTTTCCGACAGGCCAATACGCCCCCCTACAGCACGAGACAAAGACGATGCAAGCAGCAATGTCATTAACTGGCTAGCCGCATCGTTACTGAGTTCATTATCGATATTCTCGGCAATCGCATCGCCCTTGTCAGCAATGTCTCTGGTGACGGCTGGAATCAGTTTTGGTGAAATTCGTTCAATTTCATCATTCACTTGCTCGTCATTAAGATCCAGGTGCTGCGTGCCGACAAGGAAAACATCATCAACTTCGCGTTGCTCAACACTTTTTAATAGGCGAGCAGTAAACTGCATCAAGCCTCGAGTCTGCCTGAATCCCTCATTTTCTTTAAACAGAGCTACCAAGTGTTTAAACGATGGATGGAAGGGGTAGGTCTCTCTGATTTGTTCAGCAATTTGTTCAATACTTGCTGCAACAATGTATCCTCCGTCCTCTGCCTTTTTGATTTGCTGAGCGTATTCCTCAGCAACTTCATTGATGGTTTGCTCATCTGGCAGCTCATCAATCAATCTCTTTTTAAGGATTTCATATATTTCATTACCCGATAGCTGTACCGGCGTAATGGTCATCGATTGTCTGCGAGTTTCTTGCTGCAGGTTTGAAATTGCTTCTTTAAGTGTCTTGGTCTGGGCATCATAACTACCAGACAAGTTGGCGATGACAATACAGCAGTTTGGTAGTTCTAATGCAGCACTCATCAAGGCACTAAGGCTGTATACCACCATGTTAGCAAGTGTGCCTGAACCGTATACCTGAGTACTTGCGTTATCAAGATATGGCGGCAACTCATCAATCATTATCAACGTGGGAGTGCTGCCAATAATCTCTTTCCACTTTTGTTGGTCAACAGCTTTAGGACCATTAATCCAATGCTGTTTGATTTTCTCTGACTCGCCGAGCTGGGTGGCAATATCCCCCCAGATGTAATTGTCAGGATTATTGCGACCATTAAACGCAGCAATTCTTGCATTATCAAAGTCTAAGCGCTTATTAAGATCAGCAGGCAAGACCTCAGGACGTAAATGTGTATTTTTTGCAAGCAAGCCTAGCGCAATCATCATGTGGGTTTTCCCCCCCCCCATAGCCTGGGTGAGCTCGAAAACTGCTTGGTCTGACTTACCAGACAGGCGAAGCATACCTTCTCGGAAAAGTTGCTCCATACCGTGAGTAACATAGTTTCTTGAAAAGAACTCTTTGCCATCGCCTGCATCGTTTATCAGATCAGCCAGATTCTCAATTCCCTGGCTCATTCTGTAATCCTTAATAACAGGATTAAAACGACACGCCTGTTTCACTGTCTTGATCATGTTTAACGTTCCCCACGTTGATCCGATTTCTTGGACTGCTCGATGGCTATATCATTTTTCACGCAATGTTCACGGATCAGCATTTCTATCATGTTAGCGATAGAACGATGTTCCACTTGTGCGGCAGCTCGCAGCGCGTCCTTCAATCCAGGATCTAGCCGGATGGTAAGCGTCGCGGTTTTGGTAGTAGCCATGTCACACTCCCGAAGAATGCCTGCAAATGTACTGCAATATACAGTATTAGATTTTACTGAACAATCGACTCGCCCACATAGCCTTTTTGAATCCAGTACTGATTCCGGCATACACTTTGCGGTTATTGCTTGCCCATTTTTCCACCATAGGTACCCGGCATTAACTTTGTAGCGGCCTAGCAGTTCAGGCCGCAGATTTACAATATATTAAATCCCTTCACCTGCGTATCTTCCCAAAATCAAACGGACTAACCGCCTTCTCCCGATTCGCATCAAGAAAATCAGCCCACCACTGCAACATCAGCTTGCGTTCATCCAGATGTTCCGCTTTATGGATATACGCTGCCCGCACAGAGTTACGCTCCATATGGCTCATCTGTCGTTCCACCGCATCCCTCGACCACAACCCCGATTCAATCAGCGAACTACACGCCATTGTCCTGAAACCGTGACCACAGACTTCAACCTGAGTGTCATATCCCATCACTCGCAGAGATTTGTTAACCGTGTTTTCACTCATCGGCTTGCGAGGGTTATGGTCACCAATAAAGATCAGTTCGTGATCGCCACTGAACCTCTTTATCTGTTCAAGAATCGCCAGAGCCTGTCGGGAAAGTGGCACCAGATGAGGTGTACGCATTTTTGAGCCACGCTGTGAGTGCTTTACTCCCTCAATAGCTTCTCGCTCGGCTGGAATCGTCCACATAGATGTTTCAAAATCGATCTCTGACCAGCGAGCAAAACGCAATTCACTGGAACGAATGAAGACAAGAAGAGTTAGCTCAACGGCTAGGCGAGTCAGCGGCCTACCGGTATAGCTGCCTATGCGCTGAAGCAGCTCGGGAGTCCGTTTCAACTCAAGGGCTGGTCGATGCTGCCTGTTACTTGAAGCAACAGCGCCAACCATCTCCTGCGCGGGGTTATAGTCCAGTAAACCACTCTGTACGGCATAGCGCATAATTGCCGTGGTTCGCTGTTGTAATCGTGAAGCAACCTCAAGCCGTCCTGACAGTTCTACCGCTTTGATTGGGGCCAGCAGGTCTCTAGTTTTAAGATCAGCGATATTCCGCTTACCTATGGCAGGGAAGAGATTGTCCTCCAGGCTTTTAAGCACTCGTCGGCTATGTTCTTCCGACCACTTTTTATTTGTGGCATGCCACTCAATAGCAAGCTGCTCAAAAGTACGTGCTTCCTCCTGCTCAATCTTATCATTTTTCTTTTTATCTCCCGGATCGATGCCGTTTGCTAAAAGCTTACGAGCGTCATCGCGACGAGCTCTGGCATCTGCAAGAGATACGTCAGGGTAAACACCTAAAGCCAGCATCTTTTGCTTTCCGCCATAGCGGTACTGCAGACGCCAGTATCTTGAACCATTTGGGTGGACGAGAAGATGCATACCATTACCATCAGTCAGCTTGTATTGCTTATCTTTTGGCTTGGCTGTTCTGACTTTAATATCTGTTAGAGCCATGCTTATCCCTCCTGTTGGTACAAGCATTATCGAACCGGAAATACCATCATCTGTACCAACATCTGTTGGTAGATGTACGTTGAACCCGGTTGACCTTGAGAGAGTTACTATAGCGGGAAAGATAGGTAAATACTGGATTTCAGGCACAAAAAAAGACGTCCGTTGACGTCTATTGATGTTCCGATGGTGCCGAAGGCCGGAATCGAACCGGCACGCCTCGCGGCGGTTGATTTTGAATCAACTGCGTCTACCGATTTCGCCACTTCGGCACTGAAGGGTATGCGGAAAACGTTGGGGATTATACCGTTACCGACTCTGCGCGCAACTACTATCCGCCCTGTTGTGATGCAAGTGCTGAAAAAATCAGCGGTTACGAGGAAAAACCTTACCCAGCCTCTCCCCAAACGATCCTCCACAACAAAAGCCCAAAATCAGCAGTCCCACTTCTCCCCCCTTCTCCACCCCGTAAACTCACCATACAACCAACCCACCACCTCCGCCATCCGCCCCACCTTCCCCTTAGGACTAATCTCAAAGGCCAGCACCAAATGCTTTCCCCCCTCACAATGCGGAACTCCCCGACAATCCGGCAGTCCCAATGGGGAGATACGGTGTGACGCCCGAAGGGCGTCGCGCTGGAAAACATACTATAAGGTCTATTATGAAATTTTCTAAGATGGTTTTGGCAGTAACGGTTTCGACTTCCTTGTTCGCGGGCGTGGCTTCTGCAGCCAGCTGGCAGGATCAGCTGAGCAGCGCGGCTTCGACGCTCAGCCAGAACTCAAATTCTTCTACTGCGGCGTCGGGTACCACGCCTCAGCCTGCGGGAACGTCGCTTAGCTCGCTGACCAGCCTGTTAGGCGGCGGCAATCAGGCGCTCAGCTCCAGCACCATGACCAATGCCACTGGCGTGCTGCAATACTGCGTGAAGAACAATCTTGTGGATAACAACGTCAGCTCGGTGAAAGACCAGCTGATGGGCAAACTGGGTCTGACCGACACGGCCAAGCAGCAGGAAACCACCGATTACAAACAGGGCCTGATGGGTCTGCTGAACACCGGTAATAATCAGCAGGTGAACCTCAGCAGCCTGGGCGATACCGCGATGGGCAAGAAGGTGAAAACCAAAGCCTGTGACCTGGTTCTGAAGCAGGGCAAACAGTTCATCTCTTAAAACGGCGAGGCTGTCCCCTCACCGTCCTTCCCGGAGCCGCCACTGCGCGGCTCTTTTTTTTATTTATCCGCCAACTGAATCCGTTACAGTCATCATTGCGCGCTGAAAAAGGACAGTGCCCTTCTCGCTTCGCTGCGCGTCGGCCTGCTACGCTTAGTGTATGACTTCACCCACTTCTTTCGCTTACTTCAGGAACCATACCGATGACTGAACCGTTGCTGATTGCCAAAACCACCGACCTGTCGCTTAGCCTTTTGCCTGGCATGGCCAACCGTCACGGGCTGATTACCGGCGCAACCGGCACCGGCAAAACCGTCACGCTGCAAAAGCTGGCGGAAAGCTTCTCGGCCATCGGCGTGCCGGTGTTTATGGCCGATGTGAAGGGCGATCTGACCGGGATAGCGAAAGAAGGCGCGGCCTCCGAGAAGCTGTTAGATCGACTGGCGAAGATTGGCGTGACCGACTGGTCGCCGCAGGGCAATCCGGTGGTGCTGTGGGATATCTTCGGCGAAAAAGGCCATCCCATTCGCGCCACGGTCTCCGATCTCGGCCCGTTGCTGTTGGCGCGTCTGCTGGATCTGAATGAGGTCCAGAGCGGCGTGCTGCAGATTATCTTCCGCGTGGCGGACGATCAGGGTCTGCTGCTGCTCGACTTTAAAGACCTGCGGGCGATGACCCAGTACATCGGCGATAACGCCAAAGCATTCCAGACGCAGTACGGCAATATCAACAGCGCGTCGGTGGGGGCGATCCAGCGCGGGCTGCTGTCGCTGGAGCAACAGGGTGCCGAGTACTTTTTCGGTGAGCCGATGCTCGACATCAAAGACTGGATGCGCACCGACAGCGACGGCAAAGGGGTAATCAATATCCTCTCGGCAGAGAAGCTCTATCAGATGCCGAAACTCTACGCCACCAGCCTGCTGTGGATGCTTTCAGAGCTTTACGAGCAACTGCCGGAAGCCGGCGATCAAGAGAAGCCAAAACTGGTGTTCTTCTTCGATGAAGCCCATTTGCTGTTCAGCGATGCGCCGCAGGTGCTACTGGATAAGATTGAGCAGGTGATACGTTTAATTCGTTCCAAAGCCGTGGGCGTCTATTTTGTCTCGCAGAATCCGGCGGATATCCCGGATACGGTGCTCGGACAGCTCGGCAACCGTGTTCAGCACGCGCTGCGGGCGTTTACGCCTAAGGATCAAAAGGCGGTGAAGGTGGCCGCGCAGACCATGCGTGCCAACCCGGCGTTCGATACCGTCGCCGCCATTCAGGAACTCGGCACCGGCGAGGCGTTAATCTCCTTCCTGGATGAGAAAGGCAGCCCGTCGGTGGTCGAGCGCGCGTCGGTGATAGCGCCCTTCTCCCGGATGGGGCCGGTTACCGACGATGAGCGCAACGGCCTGATCAATCACTCTCCGCTCTCCGGCAAATATGAAGAGGCGGTCGATCGGGAATCGGCTTACGAGATGCTGAGCAAAGGCGTGCAGGCCGCCAGCGACGAGGCCAACGCGCCGCCGGCCAAAGGGCAAAAGGTCGAGGTGGACGACGGCATCCTCGGCGGACTGAAGGATATCCTGTTCGGCAGCACCGGCCCGCGCGGCGGCAAGCGAGATGGCGTGGTGCAAAGCGTCACCAAAAGCGCCGCGCGCCAGATTACCAATCAGATTATCCGTGGCGTGCTGGGCAGCATTATGGGCGGCCGTAAACGCTAAGCAACGGGAGTAAGGCAAGGCCGTCAACACACCATAAATTGTAAGATAAGGGTCAATGGACAAAGAACTCGAACTCACCAGAGCTAAACGTACGCCGTTGCTGCTGTTATGCGGCGCGGCAGGGGCCTTTATCGGCACCGTGCTTTACCCGCTGTGGTTTCCGACTAATCATTGGGTCGGTGCGCTGAAGGCCATTTCTGAAGCGTCGATGGTCGGCGGACTGGCCGACTGGTTTGCGGTCAGCGCGCTGTTCAGGCGCGTGCCGATCCCACTGGTTGGGCGTCATACCGCCATTATCCCGCGCAATAAAGACCGCATTGCCGATAACCTTGCGCTGTTTGTGCAGGACAAATTCCTTAACACTACCTCGCTGCTGACGCTGATCCGCCGTCACGATCCGGCGCAGATGATTGCCAACTGGCTGAGCAGCCCTGAGAACGCCGCTCGTCTGGGCGGTTATCTGCTGAAGATTGTGCGCGGGTTCCTCGACCTGGCCGATGATCAGCGCATTCAGGCATTTATGCGTCGTGCCATCCATAAAGCCATCGATAAGGTCGATTTGTCGCAGTCGGCGGCGATGGTGCTGGAAAGTCTGACGAAGAATAACCGTCACCAGACGTTGCTCGACGATGCCATCGCACAGCTTCTGCATCTGGTGAACAAGCCGGGCACCCACGAATTTATCGCCCAGCAGGTGATGCGTTATCTGAAGCGCGAGCATCCGTTGAAAGAGAAGATGCTGCCGACCGAATGGGTTGGCGATAAGAGTGCGGAGATGGCTGCCAACGCGGTGCGATCGATCCTCAACGATATCGAGCAGGATGGCGCGCATGAGATCCGTCAGGGCTTTAACCGCGCGGTGCAACGGCTGATCGAGCGGCTGCGCAACGATCCCGAAATGCAGCTGAAAGCCGAAGAGATCAAAGACTATCTGAAGCAGGATGACGCGCTGAATACCTATATCAGCCAGCTGTGGGGCGATCTGCGTAACTGGCTGAAAGCGGATCTTGATAAAGAAGATTCGGTGCTGCACAGCAAAGTTAGCGCTGCCGGTCAGTGGCTGGGGGAAACCCTGATGCAGGATGCCAACTTACGCGCCTCGCTCAACCAGCATATGGAAGAGGCCGCGACCAGCGCCGCACCGGAATTCTCGGCGTTCTTAAGCCGCCATATCAGCGATACGGTGAAGAGCTGGGATGCGAAGGATATGTCGCATCAGGTTGAGCTGAATATCGGCAAGGATTTACAGCGCATCCGCATCAACGGCACGGTGGTCGGTGGGGTGATTGGGCTGATCCTGTGGCTGCTGACGTTACTGCCGACGCTGATCGCCTGGCTTCGCACAGGCTAGCCTGCCACGGTGAATACACTTCCTCCTGATTTACCCCTGAACAATACTCTTTTATTTTTTCAGTAGAATAGTATTATTCAGGGGGATTTAATTAATCCCTCCTTATTTCCTGGTAGTTTATTTAACACCCTCATAATAAAGCATCTCAAAAGACCCTGCTTTTCTCTATTTTGAATATTATCGCAGATCAATCATTCCTGACATATCCGTTTACAGCAAAATTAAAATCACTTTTAATGGACACTTAATTTGTCTTTAAATTGTTTAATACAATAAGGCGAGATAATTCATTGCCAGAGCAATGTAATAAATAGAATAAATTAAAAGGATTATTATTGTGAGAAGAAGGACCGCTGCGTGCTACGGCACTCTTTTTGTCTGCGTAACGTCTTATGCAGGTATTATGAGACAAGATATTGATCTCCAGGACTATCGCGACTTTGGCGAAAACCTCGGAAAGTATGCCGTGGGTAATAAAGACGTCAATGTCTACTCCACCGACGGCATCCTCGCAGGAACGCTGAATTTTCCTATGCCGGATTTTGGCGTGGCGTCGTCCAAGGGCTACGCCACGTTAATTTCCCCTTCCTATGTTGCTGGCGTAAAACACAATGGGGGATATAAAACGGTAAGTTTTGGTAGTGGCGCCCAATATTCCACCAGCTATAGTTTAATCAATCGCAATGAAATGAGTTCATTAGATTTTCATGCCCCACGTTTAAATAAAGTGGTGACAGAAACCGCGTCAATTCCCTATGTCACCGGCACCGAATTAACCGATACCAGCCGCTACACCTGGTACGTGCGCGTAGGAACCGGCACCCAGAAACAGGTCGATGCCGATACTCAGACAGTCGTTAATCTGGCCGATGCCTACACTTACAGAACCGGCGGCACGATCCTCAACCCACGATTCTCGACCAATTACCTGTCCTGGACCACCTATGCGCCAACGGATGCACGCGTTACCCCGCTGGACATTGGTGGCCAGGGTGGCGACAGCGGCAGTCCGGTACTGGTTTATGACAACGTTGACAAAATATGGAAACTCGCTGCCGTCACCGTTTCTATATCAGGCACCTATCCTTACGGCCTGACCACCAATTCAGGCTTAATTCAGGATGAATTTATTCAGCAGGTCATTGCCGGCAACACCGACCCGGATGTGACCGACAGCAGTGTGGATGGCACCCTGCACTGGGGTACAGACAGCATCACGCAAGGAAACACGAGTTGGGCATGGCATGGCGTGGACGCCGCGTTACCCAGCGATGCCACCACTGATGAGCTGGATGCCTCCAAAGATCTGCGCTTCAACGGCGAGGGCGGTACCTTAGTGCTGGATCAGGCAGTAAACCTGGGCGCCGGAAAGCTGCAATTCTCTAACAACTACCTCGTTAAATCGGCTGAGGGTGCGAACAGCAGCTGGGTTGGCGGCGGTATCGAAGTTGATTCAGGTAAAACCGTACAGTGGCAGGTTAATGGTCTGGCTGGTGATGCTCTGCATAAAATTGGTGCAGGGACCCTGTACGTCAATGCCTCCGGGATTAATGGCGGCAGCCTGAATACCGGCGACGGTACGGTGGTGCTTGATCAACAAGCTGATGCTGAGGGTAACAAACAGGCGTTCTCTTCGGTGACGCTGGTCAGCGGGCGGCCGACGGTGGTCCTTAACGATGCTGCACAACTCGCGACAGATAATATCTTCTTCGGTTACCGGGGCGGCACGCTCGATCTCAACGGTAATAATCTGTCGTTCAAAAAAATCAACCATACGGACAGCGGCGCCACGGTGGTGAACCATGATACGTCAACCGCAGCCACGCTCAATCTGACCGGATACAACAGTGATGACGTGCAGTTCAACAAGTTCAGTGGCAGCAATCCCAAAGGGACCATAGGCTCTATCTACGTCTACGCCAACCCTTACACCAAGGACACCGAATATTTTCAGCTTAACAAGAGTTCGTACTGGTATTTCCCAACCGATAAAAGCAGCACCGAGACCTGGACCTATCTGGGCACCGATGCTGAAGCGGTTATCGAAAGCCGGTTGTCGCAGCTGAACCGCATCGTCTTTCGTGGCTTTTTGGGTGGCAGCGGCGACCAGCAAGGCGAGTTGAACGTCAATGCCAGTATGGCCAGCTCATCTGCAATTACGGCGCTTACCGGCGGCATGAACCTGAAGGGAAATCTGAACGTCTCTCAGGGTACCGTCCTGCTTTCGGGCCAGCCCGTGCCTCATGCTGCCGGCCTGGTGGTTGATGACGACTGGACAACCTCGCGCTTCAACGCCGACCTTATTTCCGTCAGTAAAGACAGCACGCTGCAGGTCGGCGAGTATGCCCAGGTCCAGGCTGATATCGCAGCGGCTGACTCTTCTAAGGTGATGCTGGGATATTACGCCAGCTCATCAGAAGAAGAACGTATCTGGCGCTGTTATGCGGCAATCAATACCGACACTACCACCTGTAGTCAGCCTCTGCGCAGCGCGACTGAACTTGCCGCGCTGGCTGCCAGCTCAGTCACTGGGGATATTACGCTGGGTGAAAACGCCAGGCTCGCTCTCGGTAAAGTCAATTACCAGGGCGCGATTACTGCGGCGGCCAGCAGCACAATGACCATGGACACCGGTGCATTCTGGCAGCTCAGCGGCAACAGTAGCGTTGGGAGTTTGAAAGCCACCTCCGGTTCCGCTATTTCACTGCTGGCTGCGGATGGGGGCGTCTGGTCGTCAACCCTGTTTAATTTGGGATCGCTGGATGCCAACGGACTGACCATCAGCCTGGCGGCTTCCCCTGCCACAGAACAGGGCGACAAAGTGACCATCGAGAAATCGGCAACGGGCAGCAGTAATATTCTGGATATCAGCGTGCTGGCCAGCTCGTCAGAACCGGTCAGCCTGATGAACGACATTGTGCTGCTGGATGCGCCTGCCGGAACGGCTCATGACTACTTTACCGTGCCGTCGGTTGCCCGGGGCTTCAGCCTGTATACACCGGACTACCAGGTGATCGAAAAAGATAACCGCGTGCAATGGGTACTGGCGCATAACGCCGTGGCAGAACCGGCGTTACCGGTAGAGCCTGAAACGCCGGCTGAGCCTGTGACGCCTGTGGATCCGGTAACACCCGCAGAACCTGAAACGCCGGCTGAGCCTGTCGCGCCTGTGGATCCGGTGAAGCCTGCAGAGCCTGAAACGCCAGCTGAGCCTGTCCCGCCTGTGGATCCAGTAACACCCGCAGAGCCTGAAACGCCGGCTGAGCCTGTTGCGCCTGTGGATCCGGTGACGCCGACTGAGCCTGAGACACCGGCTGAACCTGTCACGCCTGTGGATCCGGTCACACCGGCAGAGCCTGAAACGCCGACTCAGCCTTCAACGCCTGCGGATCAAGAAACACCCTCAGAGCCTGAAGCGGCCGCGGATGCTGAAACACCGGCTGAATCTGAAGCGGCTGCGGATGCAGAAACACCGGCTGAACCGACCGCTTCAGACGAAGTCGCGACGCCTGCAACGCCTGTCGACCCTACGAGTGGTAAACCTTCAGGCTGGTTCACCGTCGAGGATAACAAACCGTTGATCCGCGATACCCGCGCATTGCTGGCTTCCCGCCAGTATGTCTTCAGCGAAGCCATAAGCCAGCTGCATGGACGTGCCTCGCTGCTACGCAATGCGCCGCAAAAAAGCGGTGAATGGGTGTCGATTGAGCAGAATAAGGGAAGTTTTGAAGGGTTTACGGTGAACCAGCAATCCCTGAACCTCGGCTGGGACAGCGTGCAGGGACAGACAATATTCGGCTTTACTGCCGGCTACACCCAGGGCACCACCAAGGGTAACGGGCAGGAAACTCACCGTATGGCAACCATCGGCGCTGATTACTCCTGGTCATCCATGGGCTGGTTTGTTGATTCCGCCATCCGCTATATGCACCTCAGTCAGGATCTGACCTTCGATCCGGTGCTGGATATTCACCACGGTAAAGCGAGAAGCCATATCCTGGCCGGCAGCGTTAAAAGCGGCTATCAGTTCACCGCCGATCGCGGCTCGCTGTTTATCTCGCCGTACGTAGGCCTGAGTGGCGGCAGCCTGTCTGGCTTCAGCCTGAAGAGCGACAGCGCGCAGGTTGGCCTCAGCGCCAGCACGCCTTATATCGCTACCGCCGGGCTGGAGGTGAAGAAGCGTGGCCTGTGGAAGTCCAATCCGGACGTGATGCTAACAGCGGGTGTTGAATATCAGTATTCGCCAGGCTCAGCCGGTTCCAGCATGACGCTGTCAGACAGCCAGGTCAGCCGCAAATACGGCGCGTTATCGGATAACCGTTACCGCGTGCAAATGGGCGTCGAAGGTAAGATTGCCGATAACTGGTCGGTTGAGGGGAAAGCCAGAAGCAGCGTGGGCGGCACCTTCCGCACCGACTACAGCGGCATCGCCGGTATCACCTACAATTTCTGATTGTTGCCCTGTAAAACGAAGACCCCGCCAGTTGACGGGGTCTTTTTACTTTCAGGTCGGCGTTGGGAGCAACCGGGCTGCGTTTACCGCCGCTTCAGCAACATATAAACGCTGATCGCAAAGAACGCCCCGCTCGGCAACAGAGCGCCCATAATGGGCGGAATGTTGTAAACCAGGCTTAGCGGACCGAAGATCTGGTCAAGCACGTAGAAGATAAAGCCAAAGCTGATCCCGGTGACTACACGCATTCCCATTGATACGCTACGCAGCGGACCAAAGATAAACGACAGCGCCATCAGCATCATCACCGCCACCGACAGCGGCTGGAAGATTTTACTCCACATATTCAGCTGATAACGGCTGGACACCTGGCCACTCTGCTTCAGATACTTCACGTAGTTATAAAGACCGCTAATCGACAGCGCATCCGGATCCAGCGCCACCACGCCGAGCTTGTCGGGCGTTAAGGTGGTTTTCCATTCGCCGCTCAGCGTCTGGCTGCCGGTCACCTGTTTTGGATCGGTCAGATTCGACTGATCCACTTCCGCCAGGTCCCAACGCTTTTTATCCACGTTGTACTTGGCCGACGCCGCATAACGCACGGTCTCCAGACGACGCGCTTTGTTGAAGCTGTAAATGCTGATGCCGCTGAGTTCGCTGTTATCTTTGATCTGTTCGATAAAGATAAAGTTATCGCCATCTTTGGCCCACAGGCCATTTTGCGTCGACAGCAGCGAGCCGCCCACCAGCTGTTGAGCCCGGTAGTTACGCGCCATCTGCTCGCCCTGTGGCGCAACAAATTCGCCGATGGCCATGGTCAACAGCACCAGCGGAATGGCGGTTTTCATTACCGAGGCGGCAATCTGCATACGGGTAAAGCCCGACGCCTGCATCACCACCAGCTCACTGCGCTGCGCCAGCGTGCCCAGTCCCAACAACGCGCCTAACAGCGCTGCCATCGGGAAGAAGATTTCGATATCTTTCGGCACGCTCAGCACGGTGTACAATCCGGCACCCAGCGCGGTGTATTCGCCCTGGCCCGTTTTGCGCAGCTGGTCGACAAACTTGATGATGCCGGACAGCGACACCAGCATAAACAGCGTTGCCATAATGGTGTTGAAGATGGTTTTACCGATATATCTGTCGAGTACGCCAAACATCAGTAGGCTCCTCCCTTGCTAAAGCGAGCACGGAAACGCCGCATCGGCACCGTATCCCACACGTTAAGCAACACGGCCAGCCCCAGATAAGACAGGTTCACCACCCACATCCATAAGGCCGGATCGAGGCGAGCCTTTTGTCCGCTGGAGCGCAGGGAACTCTGCAGCAGGAAGAAGATCAGGTACAGCAGCATGGCAGGCAGCATCGACAGCACGCGGCCCTGACGTGGGTTGACCACGCTGAGCGGCACCACCATCAACGCCATCACCAGCACCGAGAACACCAGCGTCAGGCGCCAGTGGAACTCGCTTCTGAACTCAGGCTTGTCGGACTTCGCCAGGGTTTTGAAATCCATCTGTTCGGCATCGTTCGGATCCAGCACCACGTCCTGGTGCCCCACGATCGCCTGATAGTTCTCGAAATCCGTAATGCGGAAGTCGCGCAGCATCGCCGTGCCCTCAAAGCGCGTGCCCTTATCAAGGGTCACAATCTGAGAACCGTCGGGCCCCTGGGTCATATGGCCTTTATCCGCCAGCACCACCGACGGACGCGCATTGCCTTTCGGCCGCAGCTGCGCCAGGAACACGTTGCCAAAGTTGTTACCCTTGACGTTCTCAATGAACATCACCGACTGGCCATCTCCGGACTGCTGGAACTGGCCCGCCGCCAGCGCAGCAGCGCCAGGGTTAGCTTTAGCATTTTGTGTCACTTCGCTTTGATAGCGCGAAGACCAGGGCCCCAGCCAGGCAACGTTGACCGCCGCAACAATGGCGGTGAACAGCATCAGCACCATCGCTGCCTTCACCAGTACGGCTTTACTCAAGCCGCAGGCGTGCATCACCGTGATTTCGCTTTCGGTGTATAACCGGCCAAGCGTCATCAAAATGGCTAAAAACAGGCTCAGTGGCAGGATAAGCTGCGCCATTTCGGGCACGCCAAGGCCTAATAATGTCAGGACTAAATTTGTTGGGATCTCACCGTCCACCGCTGCGCCTAAAATCCTGACTAACTTCTGACAAAAGAAGATCAGTAGCAGGATGAAGAGGATAGCCAGCTGGCTTTTGAGTGTTTCCCTTACCAGATATCTAATGATGATCACGCTGAGTACGCCTGTGAAAACTTGTCTTTTTGCAGGAAAATCGCTAGTTTCATCGCTTATACGCCATTTTTTCTCATCAATGGCCTCCGTCATAGCTAAACTAGTATGACAACAATCGCGTTCTGGTGATGCAAAAAAATGATGTAACCCAAAATAATTGGGACTAATCATCACCAAAACTAAATCTGACGCCCGTTACTTTAACGGCGTAGTGCCTGGCACCGAGCTTGACGAAAGCGCTACATTCTAGCCGCAGCAAGCGCCGTTGTCTTTAAGATTCAGGAGAGTGCATGGAGTTCAGTGTAAAAAGCGGTAGCCCGGAAAAACAACGCAGTGCCTGTATCGTGGTTGGCGTGTTTGAACCGCGCAGGTTGTCACCGATTGCTGAACAGCTGGATAAAATCAGTGATGGCTACATCAGTGCTCTGCTCCGCCGTGGCGAACTGGAAGGCAAAGTCGGTCAGACTTTGTTGCTGCATCATGTGCCGAATATTCTCTCTGAGCGCATTTTACTGATTGGCTGCGGCAAAGAGCGCGAGCTCGATGAACGTCAGTACAAGCAGGTTATTCAGAAAACAATCAATACCCTGAACGATACCGGCTCAATGGAAGCGGTGTGCTTCCTGACCGAGCTGCACGTTAAGGGCCGCAATACCTACTGGAAAGTGCGTCAGGCGATTGAGACCTCGAAAGAGACGCTTTACAGCTTCGATCAGCTGAAAAGCAATAAAACCGAACCGCGTCGTCCACTGCGTAAAATGGTGTTCAACGTGCCGACGCGCCGTGAACTGACCAGCGGCGAACGCGCCATTCAGCACGGCCTGGCCGTGGCGGCTGGCGTGAAAGCGGCAAAAGACCTCGGCAATATGCCACCGAACATCTGTAACGCGGCTTACCTGGCGTCCCAGGCGCGTCAGCTGGCCGATGCCTACAGCAAAAACATCACCACCCGCGTAATTGGCGAGCAGCAGATGAAAGAGCTGGGCATGAACGCTTATCTGGCCGTGGGCCAGGGCTCGCAGAATGAATCGCTGATGTCGGTCATTGAGTACAAAGGCAACCCGGATCCGGACAGCAAGCCAATCGTGCTGGTCGGTAAAGGCGTGACCTTCGACTCCGGCGGTATCTCGCTCAAACCTGGCGAAGCCATGGATGAGATGAAGTACGACATGTGCGGTGCGGCGTCGGTGTACGGCGTGATGCGGATGGTGGCCGAGCTGAACCTGCCGCTGAACGTGGTCGGCGTGCTGGCCGGCTGTGAGAACATGCCGGGTGGCCGTGCTTACCGTCCTGGCGACGTGCTGACCACCATGTCCGGTCAGACCGTTGAAGTGCTGAACACCGATGCCGAAGGCCGTCTGGTGCTGTGCGATGCGCTGACCTACGTGGAGCGTTTCGATCCGGACGTGGTAATTGATATCGCCACTCTGACCGGTGCCTGCGTGATTGCGCTGGGCCACCACGTCAGCGGACTGCTGTCGAACCATAATCCGCTGGCGCACGAGCTGATCGGCGCGTCCGAACAGGCGGGTGACCGCGCGTGGCGTCTGCCGATGGCCGACGAATATCAGGAGCAGCTGGACTCCAACTTTGCCGATATGGCAAACATTGGTGGCCGTCCTGGCGGCGCGATTACCGCAGCCTGCTTCCTGGCGCGCTTTGCCCGTAAATACAACTGGGCGCACCTGGACATCGCCGGTACCGCATGGCGCTCCGGTAAAGCCAAAGGCGCGACCGGACGTCCGGTTGCCCTGCTCTCTCAGTTCCTGCTTAACCGCGCAGGCCTGAACGGCGACGATTAAAATCTGATGAAAAACGCAACCTTCTATCTGCTTGAAACCGACACCCCGGTTGACGGGATCAGCGCCCTTGAGGCGCTGGTCTGCGATATAGCAGAAGCGCGCTGGCGCGAGGGAAAACGCGTGTTGATTGCCTGCGAGGATGAAGCGCAGGCCATCCGGCTGGACGAAGCATTATGGCAACGTCCGGCCAGCGCCTTTGTGCCGCACAATCTGGCGGGCGAAGGGCCAAAATACGGTGCACCGGTTGAACTCGCCTGGCCACAACGTCGGGGAAATTCGCCGCGTGACCTGCTGATCAGCCTGCTGCCGCAGTTTGCAGATTTTGCCACCGCTTTCCATGAAGTGGTAGACTTCGTCCCTTATGAAGAATCTTTGAAACAGCTGGCGCGCGACCGCTATAAAGCGTATCGCAGCGTTGGATTCCACTTGAATACGGCAACGCCGCCCGTGCCGCCAACGACATAGTAGAAATGGAAAAGACATATAACCCGCAAGATATCGAACAGCCGCTTTACGAGCACTGGGAACAGCAGGGCTACTTTAAACCTCATGGCGATACCCGCCAGGAGAGCTTCTGCATCATGATCCCGCCGCCGAACGTCACCGGTAGCTTGCATATGGGTCACGCGTTCCAGCAAACCATCATGGATACCATGATCCGCTACCAGCGCATGCAGGGTAAAAATACCCTGTGGCAGGCAGGGACGGACCATGCCGGTATCGCCACGCAGATGGTTGTCGAGCGCAAAATCGCCGCTGAAGAAGGCAAAACGCGTAAAGACTACGGTCGCGATGCGTTCATCGAAAAAATCTGGGAATGGAAAGCAGAATCAGGCGGCACCATCACCCGCCAGATGCGCCGCCTCGGTAACTCTGTGGATTGGGAGCGTGAGCGCTTCACCATGGACGATGGCCTGTCTGACGCCGTCAAAGAAGTGTTTGTGCGCCTGTACAAAGAGAACCTGATTTACCGTGGCAAACGCCTGGTCAACTGGGATCCAAAACTGCGCACCGCTATCTCTGACCTGGAAGTGGAAAACCGTGAGTCGAAAGGCTCGATGTGGCATATCCGCTATCCGCTGGCCGACGGCGCGAAAACCGCCGATGGCAAAGATTACCTGGTGGTCGCCACCACCCGTCCTGAGACGGTGCTGGGCGACACCGGCGTGGCCGTTAACCCGGAAGATCCGCGCTACAAAGATCTGATCGGCAAATTTATCGTGCTGCCGTTTGTAAACCGTCGCATCCCAATCGTTGGCGATGAGCACGCGGACATGGAAAAAGGCACCGGCTGCGTGAAAATCACCCCGGCGCACGACTTCAATGACTATGAAGTTGGCCGTCGTCACCAGCTGCCGATGATCAACATCCTGACCTTTGATGGCGATATCCGTGAGCTGGCGCAGGTGTATGACTGCAACGGCGAAGAATCCGACGTCTACAGCGCGGCTATCCCGGCTGAATTCCAGAACCTGGAACGTTTCGCGGCGCGTAAAGCGATCGTTGCTGCGGTCGACGCGCTGGGCCTGCTGGAAGAGGTGAAGCCTCACGATCTGACCGTGCCTTACGGCGACCGTGGCGGCGTGGTTATCGAACCAATGCTGACCGATCAGTGGTACGTGCGTACTGCACCGCTGGCGAAAGTCGCGGTTGAAGCGGTTGAGCAAGGCGATATCCAGTTTGTGCCTAAGCAGTACGAAAACATGTACTTCTCGTGGATGCGCGATATTCAGGACTGGTGTATTTCCCGTCAGCTGTGGTGGGGTCACCGTATCCCGGCCTGGTATGATGCAGAAGGCAACGTCTACGTCGGTCGCACCGAAGAAGAAGTGCGTAGCGAAAACAGCCTGGGTGCCGAAGTGGCGCTGAATCAGGATGAAGACGTGCTGGACACCTGGTTCTCTTCCGGCCTGTGGACCTTCTCTACCCTTGGCTGGCCTGAGAACACCGAAGCGCTGCGCACCTTCCACCCGACCAGCGTGCTGGTCAGCGGCTTCGACATCATCTTCTTCTGGATCGCCCGCATGATCATGCTGACCATGCACTTCATCAAAGATGAAGACGGCAAGCCGCAGGTTCCGTTTAAGACGGTCTATATGACCGGCCTGATCCGTGACGACGAAGGCCAGAAAATGTCCAAGTCGAAAGGCAACGTCATCGATCCGCTGGATATGGTTGACGGCATTTCGCTGGAAGACCTGCTGGAGAAACGTACCGGCAACATGATGCAGCCGCAGCTGGCCGAGAAAATCCGCAAGCGCACCGAGAAGCAGTTCCCGAACGGCATTGAGCCTCACGGGACCGATGCCCTGCGTTTCACCCTGGCGGCGCTGGCCTCGACCGGCCGTGACATCAACTGGGATATGAAGCGCCTGGAAGGCTACCGCAACTTCTGTAACAAGCTGTGGAACGCCAGCCGCTTTGTGCTGATGAACACCGAAGATCAGGATTGTGGCTTCAACGGTGGCGAAATGGAGCTGTCTCTGGCCGATCGCTGGATCATCGCTGAATTCAACCAGACGGTGAAAGCCTACCGTGACGCGCTGGATAGCTACCGCTTCGATATCGCCGCCAACATTCTGTATGAATTCACCTGGAACCAGTTCTGTGACTGGTACCTGGAGCTGGCGAAACCGGTAATGACCGGCGGAACGGAAGTTCAGCTGCGCGGTACGCGTAATACGCTGGTGAACGTGCTGGAAGCCTTGCTGCGCCTGGCGCACCCAATCATTCCGTTTATCACTGAAACCATCTGGCAGCGCGTGAAAGTGCTGAAAAACATCAGCGACGACACCATCATGTTGCAGCCGATGCCCGCTTTCGATACCGCGAAGGTTGATGAAGCCGCACTGAACGACACCGAGTGGCTGAAGCAGGCTATCGTTGCCATCCGTAATATTCGGGCGGAAATGAACCTGTCTCCGTCTAAAAAGCTCGATGTGCTGCTGCGTGGCGCGAGCCCGGCAGTGGTGCAGCGCGTTACCGACAACCACAGCTTCCTGAAAACGCTGGCACGTCTGGACAGCATCACCTGTCTGGCGGCCGATGACAAAGGGCCGGTGTCGGTCACCAAGATCATCGACGGTGCCGAGCTGCTGATCCCAATGGCTGACCTGGTCGACAAGACCGCTGAGCTGGAGCGTCTGGCGAAGGAAGTCACCAAGCTGGACGTGGAAATCGGTAAGATTGAGAGCAAACTGTCGAACGAAGGTTTTGTGTCCCGCGCCCCTGAAGCCGTTGTGGCGAAAGAGCGTGAGCGCATTGCCGACTTTGAACAGGCTAAAGCGAAACTGATTGAACAACAGTCGGTGATTGCCGCACTGTAAAGGGCAACGGGCGTCCTGCCCGTTGCCCACCGATCAGAGCCGGGCTTGCCCGGCTTTTTTGGCATGGTTAAACGAGTGAGTCTTATGACAACTGCAACGCAGCTCAATTTACACGTGCGTCCCATTACGCTGGACGATAACCCGCAGATTGCGCAGGTCATCCGCGATGTCTCCGCCGAGTTTGGCCTGACGGCCGATAAAGGCTTCACCGTGGCGGACCCGAACCTCGACCATCTCTTTGAGCTCTACAGCGAGCCTGACAGCGCCTACTGGGTAGTTGAGCTGGAAGGTAAGATTGTTGGCGGCGGTGGCGTAGCGCCGCTGCAGTGCAGCGAGGAAGGGGTTTGCGAACTGCAGAAGATGTACTTTATGCCTGCGGTGCGTGGTATGGGACTGGCACGCGAGCTGGCGATGCAGGCGATGGACTTTGCGCGCGAGCGCGGCTTCAAACGTTGCTACCTTGAAACCACCGCTTCACTGACGCGTGCCGTGCGTTTGTATGAGCATCTGGGCTTTGAACATATCCCCGGCCCGATGGGCTGCACCGGCCACGTTGACTGTGAAGTCACCATGCTGAAAACGCTGTGAACTGAACCGGACGGAAGTCCCCTTCCGTCCTGATCCCTTCCTGAGCCAACCTTCTGTTCGACTAATCGAAATCCGGCAATCCACTGTGGAATCGCAGCTGGCTGTCCGGTTCCTGAATCAACTTCGCTTCCGTCTCGCCAATGATCTGCACGCGCGCACTGATATCGGTTTTCGATATCTCGGCTGCCAGCGCCAGATAATCCTGATAGTGCCGGGCTTCTGAGCGCAATAACGACACGTAAAACGATGCCAGTTCATCATCCAGATGCGGCGCCAGGCTGGCGAACCGTTCGCAGGAACGCGCTTCGATATAGGCGCCACAAATCAGCTTATCCACCAGCGTTTGCGGTTCATGATTGGTGATTTCCCGCAGCAGGCCTTTGGCATAGCGGCTGGCGGTAATTTTCACATAGGGAATATTGCGCGCCTGCATGATTTCCAGCACCTGATAAAAGTGGTGCAGCTCTTCTTTGATCAGCAGCACCATCTTATCCACCAGCACATCACCATATTTGGCGTCGACGCGGCTAATCACCGTTTTCGATAAGGTTTTATGCTGCTCGAGAAACGCCAGGTCAGCGTTCTCACAATGCACAAACTGTTCCCACGGCTTCAGCCAGGCGAGTAGCGCATCGCCACTCTCTTTGTCCGCCACATATTTGCGGATCAGCCACATGGCGGTCTGCGCCGCTTTCAGTTCGCACACCAGATGGTCGGTGAGCAGCAGCGGCAGGTTCTCCGGCTTACGGGCCTGCTCAATCCATGCCTGCGGCGTGCGGCAATGCAAAAAAGCGTGAATGGGAGCAAGCAGGTGTTCAGTGTTCATGCGGGTCCGAAAAGTGGTGAAGGTGAACCGGCGTTCCCTTCATAAAAGTCGATGGCAGCGCAATTCTGCCCGATCAGAAATAAACAGGCCCGGAGCAATGTCCGGGCCTGATAACGCTTAAGCTGAATCAGTGACGGATGCCGTCATCTTCTTCATCGGCTTCGTCGCCTTCTTCATCTTCGTCCTGCGCATCAGGATCTTCGAAGTAGGTGCCCCAGCCATCGTAATCAACGTTGAACTTCGCGGCCAGATCGACCAGCTGTTCAACCTGCGTATCAATGAGTTCCGCATTCAGCGCGCCTTCGCTCAGAATATCGCAGCACATCACTTTGCTGCCATCTTCCAGTTCCAGCTCTTCCGGCTCGGTCACTTCGTAACCCAATTTGAAGGCTTCAACCGCCGCTTTTTCCAGCGCGTCAAAACTGTCGCAAGAGAGGTGGTGTTCGATGGTGTAAAGCGCGTCCGGGTCGCTGCCATCGTCTAACAGCTCTTCAATAATCAGCCGCGTTTCTTCACGCTGCTCTTCCAGCAAGGCTTCATTTGCCATGATCCGTTCCTCTGTGTGTGGCATCTATAATGAGTATTTTCCCACAGTGCCGTTCCCGCCACTACCTTTAAACAAAAGTTTCTGCACGTCGGGGTTGAAAATGCATATTCATACGGTTAAATTGAATTTTAATTCAATAATTGTCACCTGGAGTGCTTTATGAGTCATTTATATAAACGCCATTTTCTCAGGCTGCTGGATTTTACACCCGCTGAACTGACCGGATTACTGGCGCTGGCGTCCACGCTGAAAACAGATAAGAAAAACGATGAGGAAATTCAGCACCTGAAAGGCAAGAATATTGCGCTCATCTTCGAAAAAGACTCGACCCGTACCCGATGCTCTTTCGAAGTTGCCGCTTACGATCAGGGCGCAAACGTCACCTACCTCGGCCCGAGTGGCAGCCAGATCGGCCATAAAGAATCGATGAAAGACACGGCGCGCGTGCTGGGCCGGATGTATGACGGTATTCAGTATCGCGGTCACGGCCAGGCGCTGGTCGAGTCGCTGGCGGAACATGCCGGCGTGCCGGTGTGGAACGGCCTGACCAACGAGTTCCACCCGACCCAGCTGCTGGCAGACCTGCTGACCATGGAAGAGCACCTGCCGGAGAAAGCCTTCAGCCAGATGGCCCTCGCCTATGTCGGCGACGCGCATAATAATATGGGCAATACCCTGATGGAAGCCGCCGCGCTGGTCGGGCTTGATTTGCGTCTGGTGGCACCAAAAGGCTGCTGGCCGGATGAGGCGCTGGTTGCCGAGTGCCGTAAGGCGGCAGAAAAAACCGGCGGCAAAATCACCCTGACCGAAGATATTGCGGAAGGCGTGAACGGCGCAGATTTCATCTACACTGATGTCTGGGTGTCGATGGGCGAACCGAAAGAAGTGTGGCAGGAACGTATCGCGCTGCTGCGCAAATACCAGGTCAACAATGAGATGCTGGCACTGACCGGCAACCCAAAAGTGAAGTTCCTGCACTGCCTGCCGGCTTTCCACGACGACCAGACCACGCTGGGCCAGCAGATGGCCGAGCAATACAATCTGCAGGGCGGCATGGAAGTGACCAACGAGGTGTTTGAATCCGCGCACAGCGTGGTGTTCGATCAGGCGGAAAACCGTCTGCACACCATTAAGGCGGTGATGGTCGCGACGCTGGCAAAACTGCATTAAGTTGCCAGGGGCAAACGGTTTCGGACCTGCGTTTTTTGCTTGCCGCAGGGTACCGATTGCGTATAATGCCCCCCGTTTGCCGGGAGGAAGCATGAAACTGAGTCGCGTTAACATTGCTGGACTGACAAGCCTGAACCCAGGCTGGCAGCGCCGTTTTTCCTTCCAAGGCACCACCGATCATAAAAAGAAGCCCCTCATTGAGGGGCTTTTTTTTGCCCGTTTTTCAGCTAACCGGCACGCGTAAAGGAGAGAGATAATGGCAAACCCGTTGTTTCACAAGCATATCATTTCAATTAACGACCTCAATCGTGAAGAGCTCGAGCTGGTGCTGCGCACCGCCGCCAGCCTGAAGGCCACGCCGCAGCCGGAACTGCTGAAGCATATCGTGGTGGCGAGCTGCTTCTTTGAAGCCTCCACCCGCACGCGCCTCTCTTTCGAGACCGCCATGCACCGCCTGGGCGCGTCGGTGGTCGGCTTCGCCGATGGCAGCAACACCTCACTGGGCAAGAAAGGCGAAACCCTCGCCGACACCATTTCGGTGATTGGCACCTACGTCGATGCGATTGTGATGCGTCATCCGCAGGAAGGTGCCGCGCGCCTGGCAACGGAATTCTCCAACGGGGTGCCGATCCTCAATGCCGGTGACGGCGCGAATCAGCACCCGACGCAGACCCTGCTGGACCTGTTCACCATTCAGGAAACCCAGGGCCGTCTGAACAACCTGAAGGTGGCAATGGTCGGCGACCTGAAATATGGCCGTACCGTGCACTCGCTGGCACAGGCGCTGGCGAAGTTCGACGGCAACCGTTTCTACTTTATCGCCCCGGATGCGCTGGCGATGCCGTCTTACATCACCGATGTGCTGGATGAAAAAGGCATTGTCTGGAGCCGCCACGACAGCATTGAAGAAGTGGTGCCGCAGGTCGACATTCTGTATATGACCCGCGTGCAGAAAGAGCGTCTGGACTCGTCCGAATACGCCAACGTCAAAGCGCAGTTTGTGCTGCGTGCGGCTGACCTCGCCGGCGCCCGCGACAATATGAAAGTGCTGCACCCGCTGCCGCGCATCGACGAGATCACCACCGATGTCGATAAAACGCCGTATGCCTGGTACTTCCAGCAGGCGGGAAATGGCATCTATGCACGCCAGGCGCTTCTGGCGCTGGTGCTGAGTAGCGAACTGGCTCTGTAAGGGGAAATGAGATGACGCACGATAATAAACTGCAGGTCGAAGCGATTAAACGCGGCACGGTAATCGACCACATTCCGGCACAGATTGGCTTTAAGCTGCTGTCGCTGTTCCGCCTGACCGAAACCGATCAGCGCATTACTATCGGTCTGAACCTGCCGTCGGGCGAGATGGGCCGCAAAGATTTGATCAAGATTGAGAACACGTTTCTGACCGACGATCAGATTAACCAGCTGGCGGTCTATGCCCCGCACGCCACGGTTAACCGCATCGATAATTATGAAGTGGTCGGCAAAATTGCGCCGGCGCTGCCGGATCGTATCGAGCACGTGCTGACCTGCCCGAACAGCAACTGCATCAGCCGCAGCGAGCCGGTCACCTCCAGCTTCGCGGTGAAAAAACGCCAGGATGACGTGCGCTTAACCTGCAAATATTGTGAGAAGTCGTTCGCCCACCACGTGGTGCTGGCAAACTGGTAATCAGCATCCAGCGGCCTATAATGGGCCGCTGGTGAACGCCAAACCCGGCCGGAGTGACCGCCGTTGCTCCGCTAACGCAGCATCTCATTATCAGGGAGAAAGTATGTCTCGCGAAATCAGCACTGAAAACGCACCCGCCGCTATCGGTCCTTACGTGCAGGGCGTCGATCTGGGTAGCATGATCATCACTTCTGGCCAGATCCCGGTCGATCCTAAAACCGGCACCGTGGCCGACGACGTGACCGCTCAGGCACGCCAGTCGCTGGAAAACGTGAAGGCGATCGTTGAAGCCGCCGGTCTGAAAGTCGGTGACATCGTTAAAACCACGGTGTTCGTCAAGGATCTGAATGACTTCGCGACGGTGAATGCCGCGTATGAAGCGTTTTTCACCGAGCATCAGGCCAGCTTCCCGGCGCGTTCTTGCGTGGAAGTGGCCCGTCTGCCAAAAGATGTGAAAATCGAAATCGAAGCTATCGCCGTTCGTCGCTAACCGGTTCACCCTCTCCCCGCCGCGGGAGAGGGTTTTCGTCCTATCGTTCCGCCTGCAATAACCGCTCAATCGGATAGACCAACGCCAGCACCACTTCATCCTGGGTGGCCGCCGCGTTATCCAGCGTCGCCTGCATTTTTGCCACTTCATCCGACCCAAACGCCCGGTTATCCTCTATGGCATCCAGCAATGACAGGCCGATGCGGCTTATCGCGTCCAGCTGCTGCGCCACCGGCTGAAGCGGCTGTAATGGATAATTTTGCGCCAGCAGCGGCATCACCTCCGGCACGTTTTGCTGCCACAGACGTAACTGATGACGTATAGCTTGCAGCGCCTGGCGGTCGCCCCGGTTGGTAATCAATGCCCCGACCTGCTGATTCAGCTCGCGCACCTTATCGCTCTCTGCGGGTAACACATCGGCAAGCCGGTTTTGCGGTTCGTTGAGGTCGTAATGCCCGGCCTGGAATTTCAGGTGCTGACGGGTGTAATACTGTGCCGGCTCCAGCGCTTCCGCGAAGATTTGCAGCGGCACGGTATTGCTGCTGTTTGCCAGCCGGATCATCTGGGTCTGCGTCTGGGCATGCTGTTGCAAGCCTACCGAGACGGCTGACCAGCTGTCCACCGCCGCCAGCCGCCGGTACATGTTCTGCTCATTGGTCACATCCTTCGCCGACCACAAGCGCTCCGCCACGACATAGGCGCGCGGCCACAGGCGCACATCAATCACCTGAGGATTGACGATTTCTGCCCACAGCGCCGCTTCACCGCCCAGCAGGTTATCTTTCATCTGCTGCTCACTCGGTACCGCAGGCTGGATGCCGGCCGGCACCGCCTGCAGCTTAGAGCCCTGAACAGGATAGCGCGCGTTGCCCACCTGCATATAGCCGCTGAGCCTGTCGCCATCCAGTGAGACCACCGGGCGGAAGTCCCCCATCCAGGTATCCACGCTGAAAGTCACCTGATGCGGTGACAGCCACTCGACGTCGCGCACCATCCGCCGCGATTTCCCGGCAAAATCGATAAAGCCGCGCCATTCGCCGCCATGCTCGATAAGCGTAAAGCTGCCCTTCACCTCGCTGCCTTTCAGCCTTGGCATGCTGAACTGCCAGCTCTGCGCCGTATCGCCCTGCTGCAGCCGATCGTGCCCGTCCAGACCCACGGGATAGACTTCGTTGCGGTAGTGATAAGAGGCCGGCTGCGCCTGATCCAGATAGAAACCGGCGGAGAGGATGCCGTGATAATCCTGTTTGCTGACCTCGCCCAACGCATCCTGCCCCTGCCAGGATTGGATCAGAATGCTTTTCGGCAGATCCGGATGGGCGATCTCATCCCAGCCCATCATCTGGCGATGATGCTGCTCAAGGATCTTCTCCACCCGCTGGTTGAAATACGCCTGCAACGCATGCTCATCCTTCAGCCCTTTTCCCCGCATAAAGTCCTGAATGTGTTTGGATTCCTTCCACTGCGTGGCATCCACTTCGTCACCACCAATATGCAGCCACGGATCCGGGAACACTGCCGCCACTTCGCCGACCAGGGTGTCGATAAACCGATAAACCTGCTCGTTGCTGGGATCGAGCAGCGGTTTGAACACGCCCCAGCCACGTTCGATCTGATACGGCCCCGACGCGCTGATCAATTCGGGCATCGCCACCGCCAGCGCCGTCGCATGACCCGGTAGATCGATCTCCGGCACCACGCGTACGCCACGATCCGCTGCGTACTGCACGATCGATCTCATCTGATCCTGGGTGTAGTACAGGCCGTCGCTGCCCTTTTCCTGCAGCTGCGGATAATGACTGGAGGCGAATCGCCAGCCCTGATCGTCGGTCAGGTGCCAGTGGAAGACGTTCATTCTGGCCGAGGCAATGCCATCAATCTGGCGGCGGAGTGTCTCGAGCGGCATAAAATGCCGGGCGGAATCGATCAGGATCCCACGCCAGGGAAAGCGCGGGCTGTCGTGGATGGTGACATAAGGGATCTCGCTGGCCTGCCGGGTGTTCTGCACCAGTTGCAATACGGTTTCCATGCCACGCATCGCGCCAAAACGCGTGGCGGCATTCAGCACCACGCCGTCACCGCTGACCTGCAGGCTGTAGCTTTCATCACTGTCCGGCTGCGGGATTGGATCGACGCGTTTGGCGATAATAATGCGGAGGGTCGGCTGCGCCACCTCAGCGGTTTGCGGCATCATCTGCCAGCCGGTTTGCAGGCCAATGCGTTGACGCCAGCGATCTCCCGATCCCGGCAGATCGTCGCCCTCAATGCGGATAGAAAGCCGGTTATCCAGCCGCAAACTGCCGCCGCTGGCCGGCTGCTCAACCTGTTGTGGCCAGGGCATCAACGGTAGGTTGCCAGCGGGGGTTGCCTGAGCATAGAGTGAGACAAACAGGGCGCTGGCAAGTAACGACAAACGCAAAAACTGAGGCATCAAAAGGTCTCCATAAGTATGACGGGCCAAAAAAGGCAAAAAACCCATAAAACATATTTCGCAATGCGCATCAAGTGAGTTGCGATTAAACCCCCAGGCACTGTCTTGTTTTGTGACGCCTTGCCAGATAATGGCTAATCTTAGGGAATAAGAATGGATTACAACGATCGACGCAGCCAGACCCTTTCACCTGAGAATCAGGATTGAGCGATGACCAAAATTCCCCCGTGGTGGCAGAACGGCGTTATTTATCAAATTTATCCCAAGAGTTTTCAGGACACGACCGGCAGCGGAACGGGCGATCTGGCAGGCGTGATCCAGCGGCTCGATTATTTAAAACAGCTCGGCGTGGATGCAATCTGGCTGACGCCGTTCTATATCTCCCCGCAGGTCGATAACGGCTATGACGTGGCGAACTATATCGCCATCGATCCGATCTTTGGCACCCTGAACGACTTTGACAAACTGGTCGAAGAAACGCATCGGCGCGGCATGCGCATTATTCTGGATATGGTGTTCAACCACAGTTCGACCCAGCATCACTGGTTCCACGAGGCGCTGGATCCCGAGAGCCCCTATCGCTCGTATTATATCTGGCGTGACGGCACGCCAACTCAGCCGCCGAACAACTGGCTGTCGAAGTTTGGTGGCAACGCCTGGCGTTGGCACCCGGAAAGCGCCCAGTACTATATGCACCTGTGGGCACCGGAGCAGGCCGAGCTTAACTGGGAGAACGAGAATCTGCGCGCCGAGCTCAAGCAGATCGTCAATTTCTGGGCCGATCGCGGCATCGACGGGCTGCGGCTGGATGTGGTGAACCTGGTGTCCAAGCATCAGGATTTCCCGGACGACCCCGGTGGCGACGGGCTGCGACTGTATACCGATGGTCCGCGCATCCATGAGTTTATGCAGGAAATGAGCCGCGACGTGTTCCGCCCGCGTGAGCTGATGACCGTGGGCGAGATGTCTTCCGCCACCCTTGAGCACTGCCAGCGCTATGGCGCACTGGATGGCGAAGAGCTGTCGATGGTATTCAGCTTCGATCATGTTGAGGTGGATTTCTACAATGGTCAGAAATGGACGCTGACGCCGCTGGATCTGGTGGCGCAGAAGGCGATCTTCAGCCACTGGCAGCATGGCATGCACAATCAGGCGTGGAACGCGCTGTTCTGGTGTAACCACGATCAGCCACGGGTGGTGTCGCGCTGGGGAGACGAAGATCGCTACCGGGTGCAGTCGGCCAAAATGCTGGCGCTGGTGCTGCACGGGATGCAGGGCACGCCGTATATCTTCCAGGGGGAAGAGCTGGGGATGACCAATCCGCACTTCACCCGCATCATCGATTACCGCGATATCGAAAGCCACAATATGTACGCCGAGCTGCGCTCTCAGGGCCGTGACAGCGATAACCTGCTGGCGATTCTGGCCAGTAAATCCCGCGATAACGGCCGCACGCCCATCCCCTGGAACGCGGGCGAGAATGGCGGCTTCACCAGCGGCACGCCGTGGATCGGTATGTGCGACAACCTGGAAACGATCAACGCCGAGGCGGCACTGGCCGACCAAGGATCGGTGTTTTACACCTATCAGCGGTTGATCCAGCTACGCAAAGAGTTCGCGATCCTCACCTGGGGCGATTATCTCGATCTGCTGCCGGATCATCCTTATCTGTGGTGTTACTGCCGACGCATGGACAACGAGACGCTGGTGGTGGCAACCAACTTCAGTGCCGAAACCCAGGTCTGGCACCCACCGGCCTACAGCGGTCAGTGGGACGTGCTGATCAGCAACTATCCCGATACCCACGTCACGCCCGGTGAAGTGATGCTGCGCCCGTGGGAAGCGGTCTGGTGGTATCAGAAGCGCTGATGGCGCGTAGCGGCAATCGACCGCAGAGACGCGTCGTCAGAGCGGCGCAAACAGCGTGGCGAGATCGTCACTGGTGAAGCTGGCGGGTTCGCTCAGTTCATCCTCAAGGATGCTGTCGGCCAGTTCGGCTTTCTGCCCCTGCAGCGCGACGATCTTCTCTTCAATGCTGCCCGCGGCAATCAGTTTATAGACGAACACCGGCTTGTCCTGACCGAGGCGATAGGCGCGGTCGGTGGCCTGATTCTCTGCCGCCGGATTCCACCAGGGATCGTAATGGATCACCGTGTCCGCCGCCGTCAGATTGAGCCCCACGCCACCGGCCTTCAGGCTGATCAAAAATACCGGGACCTCACCTTCCTGGAAACGCCTCACCGGCTCAATACGATCCCGCGTGCTGCCGGTCAGCATCACATACGGAATGCGGGCTTTTTGCAGCTCTTCCGCGATCAGCGACAGCATGGTGGTGAACTGCGAGAAAATCAGGATTCGGCGCTCCTCCGCCAGCAGATCGTCCAGCATCTCCCGCAGCAGCGCCAGCTTGGCGGAATGCTTTACCTTCGCCGCCTTATCGGTTTTGACCAGCCGCGGATCGCAGCAAATCTGCCGCAGCTTCAGTAACGCATCCAGCACCAGCAGATGGCTGCGCCCGGCGCCTTGCTGCTCGACCGCCAGCCGCACACGATCCTGCATCGCACTGCGCACGGATTCGTACAGCTCGCGCTGGCTGCCTTCCATCTCGACAGACCGCACGATGGTGTTCTTAGGCGGCAGCTCTTTTGCCACTTCCTGCTTGCGTCGGCGCAGCATAAACGGCCTGACGCGTCGCGCTAACAGCTCTCTGCGCACCCGGTCACCGTTGCGCTCAATCGGCACGCGCCAGTCCTGCGTAAACTGCTTTTCGCTGCCGAGGAAGCCCGGCAGCAGGAAATCGAACTGCGACCACAGCTCACCGAGGTGGTTTTCCAGCGGCGTACCGGTCAGACACAAGCGGTGGCGGGATTTCAGCGAGCGAATCACCGCCGCCGCGCGTGAGGCGCTGTTCTTAACGTACTGCGCTTCGTCAAGGATCAACAGATGATAGCTGTGGCCAATCAGCTGCGGCTGGTCACGCCACAACAGCGAATAGGTGGTGAGCACCAGATCGTACTTTTCGATGTCATCATAAAAGGCTTTACGATCTGGCCCGGTCAGCGCCAGCACCTTCAGCTCTGGCGTAAAGCGGCTGGCTTCCTGCGTCCAGTTATAGACCAGCGTGGTCGGCACCACGATCAGCGCCGGACGGTCCAGCCTGCCCGCCTCTTTTTCCAGCTGAAGATGCGCCAGCGTCTGCACGGTTTTACCCAGTCCCATATCATCCGCCAGCACGCCGGAGAGGTCATGGGCGCGCAGGAACTGCATCCAGTTCAGCCCTTGCTGCTGATAATCACGCAGCTGGGCATGCAGCCCTTTCGGTGGCTCAACTGGCAGGATGCCTTCGCTGGATCGCAGGCGCTCGGCCAGCTGACAGACACCGCTGTCGCCGTGAAACTGCCAGCGGCCGGTATCATTCAGCGCGGTTAAGCGGCCTGCCTCGTAAGGCGCAATACGCAGCGGCGTATGGGCCCCTAACGCAAAGAGATCGATAAGGTTGCCGACCAGCGGCTTCATGATGCTGGCGCTGATATGCAGACGTTCGTTGCGATCGCTTCGGAGTTCGATCACTTCCTCGTCGGGGATTTGATTGAGGTTGCCGGAGAACCAGCGGCGATCTTTCTGGAACAGCGCGGACAGTAACGGCTGCATCCGTACCTGGCGTTTGCCGACGTTGACTTCCAACTCAAGGTTGAACCAGCCGTCCTGCCCCTGCACCGCTTTGCCTTCGATGCCGGCAATGTCGGTGACGTTCCAGGTGAAGTCATCGTCCATACTGACTTTCCAGCCGCGCTTGCGCAGTTTCGGCAGCTGTTTGCGGATAAACGCACGCCACGCAGCCGGGGTTTCCGGGGCAAAGATCACCGGTGGCAATGGCGTGGATTCAGGGGTGTAGATGTGCCCGGCCGGGATGGTTTCCAGCCCGGCGGCATTCAGCTCCTGCAACCAGCTCTCTTCCAGCACCGGCTGACGCTGAATCAAAAAAGGCGTGCCCTGACGGTCTTCAAAGCGTTCGCCGCTGCTGCCCGCCGGGACGGCGATGCCCGAGTAGTCAAAATGCACCGCAGCGAAGTCCAGCTTCTTCTGCCGGTGGCCATAGCGACCAAAGCCACTGACAAATTTTGCGCGAGATTCAAGCCGCAGCGTTGGCACTGGCGTGGTGGAGATTCGGTGTAATGTGGGTTCTTCTGGCACTTTCTCAGGCTGCTGTTGCAGATAAGCCAGCATCACCGCCGCAACATGGCGGCAGTTGTTTTTTACCGGACAGGTGCATTCGCCATTGGCCAGCAGCTTGCCCTGCGGCGTGCTGAAATGCACCATCACCTGGAAGGGTTCGATTTTTCTGCCCGGCACTTCGCCGGTCAGCAGGTTGTTTTGCCACTGAATGTTCTGCGCTTTTTCCACCAGGCTTCTTCCCCTGGCAACGGTGCGCGCACCGATCCATCGGCTAACCTGTTTTTCATTGTACGTCACAGAAGGCATCAGACAGTATCCCGGGATGACCTGAGCAAAGACATGTTTGCTCCGCATAACAGGCAATAATATGAATTCCTCTGCTATGAATGCAACTGAAGCGCGTCATTCAGGCGCCAAAAAATACTTTCAGCTGCGATGTTGCCCGTTCTCCGGCCAAAGTTTCAGCGCAGGTGGCCTTGAGAGCCAGCCCGCCGCCGCAAAGTGACAGCATCCGAGTGCTCTGCCTGCCGGGCATAAATTGGAGCGTTTTAGCGCGTTCTTAAGACTTTGCTGAACACTTGCGCCAGGTCAACAAACTGGCAGTTAAACTCCAAAAATCACTACATATAGCGTTTATCATGCCTGCATAAATCCATATATAGATTTTTGCGAGGGATGACACGTGGTGAGGGTGATTAAACGTGATGGCTGCAGTATGCCGTTTGATGCAACGCGCATCGGCGATGCAATCATAGCCGCGGCGCACGCGGCAGGAATTGAGGATCGGGAATATTGTGCTGAGGTAACGGTGCAGATTTGCCAGCAGCTTCAGCAGCAGGACTGCCTGGATATTCATGATATCCAGCGCGCGGTTGAAAACCAGCTGATGGCCGGGCGCTATCCCGAACTGGCCCGGACTTACATCGAATATCGCCACGATCGCGACATTGCCCGTGAGCTGCGGGGCAAACTGAATACCGCCATTCGCGGCCTGGTTGAGCAAAGTAACCCCGCCCTGTTGAACGAAAACGCCAACAAAGACAGCAAGGTGATCCCAACGCAGCGCGACCTGCTGGCGGGGATCGTGGCTAAGCATTATGCCTCGCAGCATATTTTGCCGCGTGATGTGGTGATGGCACATGAACGTGGCGAACTTCACTACCATGACCTGGATTACTCGCCGTTCTTTCCAATGTTCAACTGCATGCTGATCGATCTGAAAGGGATGCTGACGCACGGCTTCAAGATGGGCAATGCCGAGATTGAACCACCCAAATCCATCTCGACCGCGACCGCCGTTACGGCGCAAATCATCGCGCAGGTTGCCAGCCATATTTATGGCGGCACCACCATCAACCGCATTGATGAAGTGCTGGCGCCGTTTGTCGAGGCCAGCCAGGCTAAGCACCTGAAAACCGCGCAACAATGGCAGATTGCCGATGCTGAAGCCTATGCCCGCGACCGTACCGAAAAAGAGTGTTATGACGCTTTTCAGTCGCTTGAGTACGAAGTGAATACCCTGCATACCGCTAACGGTCAGACGCCTTTCGTCACCTTCGGCTTTGGCCTTGGTACCTGTTGGTCGGCGCGACTGGTGCAGCAATCCATTTTGCGCAATCGCATTGCCGGTTTGGGTAAAAACCGTAAAACCGCCGTTTTCCCAAAACTGGTGTTCGCCATCAAAGAAGGCCTTAACCGCCGCGCCGGTGACGTCAATTACGATATCAAGCAGCTGGCCCTTGAGTGCGCCAGTAAGCGCATGTACCCGGATATTCTCAACTATGAGCAGGTGGTCAGCGTCACCGGTTCCTTCAAAACCCCCATGGGCTGCCGCAGCTTCCTCGGCACCTGGGAAGAGAACGGTGAACTGGTGCATGAGGGCCGTAATAATATCGGCGTCATCAGCCTGAATCTGCCGCGTATCGCCCTTGAGGCGAAAGGCAATGAACAACACTTCTGGACGCTGCTGGATCAGCGTCTGGCGCTGGCGAAAAAAGCGCTGATGACCCGCATCGCCAGGCTGGCGAACGTCAAAGCGCGTGTCGCACCCATTCTGTATATGGAAGGCGCCTGTGGCGTCAGGTTAAATGCCGACGATGACGTGGCGGAGATCTTCAAACACGGCCGCGCCTCCATTTCGCTGGGTTATATCGGGCTGCACGAAACCATTAACGCGTTGAGCGGCGGCGCAACGCATCTCTACGACGATCAACAGCTGCGGGACAAAGCGGTGGCGATTGTCAGCCATCTGCGTCAGGCCACCGATCGCTGGAAAGCCGAAACCGGTTACGGCTTTAGTCTCTACAGCACGCCGAGTGAGAACCTGTGCGATCGCTTCTGTCGTCTGGATGCAGCAGAATTTGGCGTGGTGCCTGGCGTCACCGACAAAGGCTATTACACCAACAGCTTCCACCTCGACGTGGAGAAAAAGGTTAACCCCTACGACAAGATTGATTTCGAAGCGGCCTACCCGCCGGTCGCCAATGGCGGCTTCATCTGTTACGGCGAATATCCCAATATTCAGCACAACCTGAAAGCGCTGGAAGACGTCTGGGATTACAGCTACAGCCGCGTGCCCTATTACGGCACCAACACACCGATTGATGAGTGCTATGCGTGCGGCTTTACCGGCGAATTCGCCTGTACCAGCAAGGGGTTTACGTGCCCGAAATGCGGCAATCACGATGCGGCCAGAGTGTCGGTTACCCGTCGCGTTTGCGGTTATCTTGGCAGCCCGGATGCCCGTCCATTTAACGCCGGAAAACAGGAAGAGGTGAAACGACGCGTTAAGCATTTGAACGGCCCGCTGGGGTGAATATCCATCAGTATTACCCGGTCGACATCATTAACGGGCCTGGCACGCGTTGCACGCTGTTTGTCGCCGGGTGTGAGCATCAGTGCAAGGGTTGTTATAACAAAAGTACCTGGCGGCTCACTTCCGGGCATCTTTTCACCGTGCAGCAGGAAGAGCAGCTGATCGCTGACCTGAACGATACGCGCATTCCCCGCCAGGGTTTATCCCTGTCGGGAGGCGATCCCTTGCATCCGGCTAACGTCGCGGATGTGCTGAGGCTGGTGAAGCGCGTGCGCCGTGATTGCCCGGGCAAGGATATCTGGCTGTGGACCGGTTACCTGCTGGCGGAGCTGACGGCTAAGCAAAAGCAGGTCATTGAGCAGATTGATGTGTTAATCGATGGAAAGTTTATCGCGGCCTTAAAAGACCCGGCACTCGCCTGGCGTGGCAGCAGTAACCAGGTCATTCACTACCTGCGGAAAGCCGATGGCTAAGCCCGTTATTCTGGCGGGCTTACATCTACTTGCCTGAATCACGCTAAAGCAGTAACAGACTCAATCCGCCAACAATTATCCCGCTTAATGCCACCAATGCGCCGGTAAACCACAACGAACGGGCCGGCAGCGCGCCATGCAGCATCAGCAGCGACGGCACGCTTACCGCTGGCAAGGTCATCAACAGCGCCAGCGCCGGTGCCATCCCCATGCCCGCCAGCATCATAGCCTGAACAATCGGGATTTCTGCCGCCGTTGGGATCACAAACAGGCACCCAGCAATCGCCATCGCCACCACCCAGAACAGCGTATTGCTGACCAGGCCCTCCGCATGAGGGAACAGCCAGACTCGCGCCGCGCCGAGCAGGAGCACCGCCAGGATATACAGCGGAATGGTATTCCAGAACAGCGTCCACAGCGCGCGAAACCAGCGTCGCAAAAACGGCGTGTGATCGATTTTAGGCACCAGCGGAACCACGTTTGAAGTTTGCGTATCGGGCGTCATTTTTTGCACCAGCAGCGCAATACCCAGCACCATTAACACCCCGGCCACCAGCCGGATGGCCGCAAATTGCCAGCCCAGCACAAATCCCATAAACACCAGCGTGGCCGGATTCAGGATCGGATTTCCCAACCAGAACGCCAGCGTTCCCCCTACTGAGGCTGAAGATTTCCGCAACCCTGCAGCAACCGGCGCGGCACAGCAGGTACACATCATGCCAGGCAGGGAAAGCAACGTACCAAACAGCGTGCCAGTAAAACGGGGCTGTCCCAACGTGCGTAATAACCAGTTTCGGGGGATCAACACCTGTACCAGAGAGCCGAGGATCACCCCCAGCACGGCGGCTTTCCATACCGCAAGAAAATAGACCTGCGCGTAGTCCCAGGCGGCCTGAACAGGATGCTCGCTGGGGTTGGCCAACAGGGATTTACCGATGCTGTGCGTATCCGCGGCGAGGAAAGCTTTCAGGTAATAGGGCTGCCACTTGACGACCCACAGCCCGATGACCACCACAGCCAAAAACAGCAGCGGTTTCCACCTGGCAAACACAGGAAGAGCAAGGCGTGACGAGGTTATATGGGACATGGCGAAGACTCCGGATCGCTGCGGGCTACGCCCGACAGCGCATAGTACTCAGAATTCATTATCCACAATTTGATCGGGGTTCCGTTTTGAATTTTCGCCTGCTCAGTCGGCATGACCAACTCATCGGCATGACACTCTACCTTAACCGGTTTAACTCAGCGCAATCCCCCCCTCACGACTTGATTTATCAGCATAATGAACCACACTCAAGGGTGTTAATGATTTTAATCACCGGAGGAAAACATGAGCAAGAAGATAGCGGTACTCATAACCGATGAATTTGAAGACTCAGAATTTACTTCTCCTGCTGACGCTTTTACCCAGGCTGGCCATCAGGTTATCACCATCGAGAAAAAAGCCGGCGTGACCGTCAAGGGCAAGCAAGGCAAAGCGGAAGTGAAGATCGATAAGTCTATCGACGACGTTAAGCCAGGCGAGTTCGATGCGCTGCTGTTACCCGGCGGCCATTCACCGGACAGCCTGAGAGGCGATGACCGCTTCGTTGACTTCACCAGACAGTTTGTGGCGCTAGGCAGACCGGTATTTGCCATCTGCCATGGCCCACAGCTGCTAATCAGCGCCGATGCGGTACGCGGGCGTAAAATGACCTCCGTGAAGGCCATTGCGATTGATTTGAAAAATGCCGGTGCCGATTTCTACGATAAAGAAGTGGTCGTCGATAACGACACGCTGGTCAGTAGTCGTACCCCTGAGGATTTACCCGCGTTTAACCGTGAGTCCCTGCGTCTGCTCGAAACGGCCTGACAGGCCTCAGGCCGGGTATTACACCCGGCCTGTTATCCTCTTATCCAACTCAACTTTTTGCCAAATCCCAACGCATTATCGGTCATCTTCAATTCCTCCAGCGTTATCTGCCATAACGGTGCGGAGACTTTTGCCGCGATCGGGAAACGCTTGATGTAGGCTTTGCGGGCATGCAGCTCTTCTTCACCTTGCAGCAAAGCTATCTTGCCGGAATATTGCACCCCTTTTATCAGCAGCACTGATTTAGGCTGTCCATTGATGGTGCCGGCCACCAGCGGATCCTGGGCGATTTGCGCACCGTGACGGGTGTCAGTTTCCGTCATCAACCAGAAGGCGACCTTTTCGGCGTCATAGACGTAAAAGCAGTTGGCACACCACACTGGATTGCCGCTGCAAAGAGACAGCACATGTTGTTTTTTAAGATAGCGGCTAATCGCGCTAAGGTTTTCGCTTGCTGACATGAGGCCTCCCTGAAAAACGCTACTTTGCCACATTCGCCGTGGGTTTTGCTATGCTGCGGGCAGAGGAATCGTGATGACTGAAATAATGAGCGAATGTCAGAGTACGCCATGGCGCCTGTATATCCTGCGCACCGCCAGCGGCATGCTGTATACCGGGATCACTAATGATGTGGCCAGACGCTTCTTACAGCATCAGGCGGGGAAAGGAGCGAAAGCATTACGCGGGAAAGGCCCGCTGGAGCTGCTGTTTCACTGTGAGGCCGGGGATCGTTCTTCTGCCTCCAGGCTGGAATATCAGGTGAAACAGTTGAAGCGGCTGGAGAAGATCAGGCTGGTAGAGCACCAGCCTGTCTCATTAAGCGCCTGGCTGGAGGGGCTTAAAAACGGTTAAAGGGCGCTGAATAGTCAATATGCCCTCCGGCCCCGGTAAACGCATTATCAGCCAGCTTGTAGACCTGAAAAGCGGCCTCCGCGCCCAGCGTGCGGCAACGAAGCTGATGCCTGGCCGCCGGTTCAAAACCGTATCGTTCGTAGTAGGCCGGATCGCCGAGCACGACCACCGCGGCATAGCCAAACTCATTCAGCGTATCCAGACCTTCGTAAATCAGCTTTTTGCCCAGTTCCTGCCCGCGAAAATCGGCATCTACGGCCAGCGGCGCAAGGCCGACCCACTGATTATCTTCGCCATTCAAGGTTACCGGACTGAATGCCGCATAGCCCAGTACCTGGCCTTCCTCATCCGTGGCGACCACGCCCAGGGTGAGTAAACCATCTTCACGCAGTTGCTGAACCAGTTCAGCTTCTGCGGAGGTTTCAAAGCAACGGCGCAACAAACTGTCTATGCTGGCCGCATCCATTCCTATTTCACTACGAATCAACATGGTGCACCCGCGCGATCCGCTGGGGAATTCGCGTCCTCAGTCAGTCCAGCCTCAACCAGATCAGCCAGTTGCATAAGACCAAAGCGCAACGGCGCCGGCATGAATTCAAGCTCAATCGCATCCATCAGATTTTTCACTTCAAGCCCCAGTTCTGTATCCCCTTCAATTACCAAACGGCGCTGGAAAAACAGCGTGTCGGGATCCAACCTGCGAGCGGCTACCAGTAGCAAATCGTTAGCGTCGCCGCGAAACCAGACGTCCGCTTCAACCCGATCGGCTATCCGTAATTTTCCCTGTTCAACAGTCGTTGCCCAGCTCAGCCCGAGGTCACGGATCTCAATCCCTAACCAACGCCCCTGCAGAAAGTTTAACTCACCTTCGGCCAAAGCATGGTGAAATTGCCAGTTCAGGATCTGCTGCAGCATCTGCTTCTTGATCATGAACGGTGCAAACTGCAGCGGGATCCGCAGCATTTGCGGGCCTTTTCGAACCAATTGAGCGCGAAATGGGTTCAACACCATCGTGACTCCTTTTGAGTAAGTTTCGACTATTTTGCCATATCGACAAAACGCATCAGGCAGTTGGATCAACAAAGTGAGCGAACTTTGAGGAATTTGTCGGCAAATCTCTTCCCATCAATACGCCATTAGCTGCCTTAAATCAAAAATTGTCCGCTTCATGCTGACTAAACTCAACGCCTCTTCTGTTTATCCGGAATGTTTTGATATGGAATTGCTATGTCCTGCAGGTAACTTACCTGCCCTGAAGGCAGCGATAGAGAATGGTGCTGATGCCGTATATATCGGCCTGAAAGATGACACCAACGCGCGCCATTTTGCCGGGCTCAATTTTACCGAAAAGCGTCTGCAGGAAGCGTCCCGCTACGTTCATCAGCATAGACGTAAACTGCATGTGGCGATCAATACTTTTGCCCATCCTGACGGCTACCAGCGCTGGGAACGGGCGGTGGATATGGCTGCAGAAGCCGGCGTCGATGCGCTGATCCTCGCTGATATCGCCATGCTGGAATACGCCGCCGAGCGCTATCCGCAGATTGAGCGCCATGTTTCGGTACAGGCATCCGCCACTAACGCTGAGGCGATTAGGTTCTATCAACGCAACTTTGCGGTTTCACGGGTGGTGCTTCCGCGCGTGCTGTCCATTCATCAGGTTCGCCAGCTGGCGCGCGCGACGACCGTTCCGCTTGAAGTCTTTGCCTTTGGCAGCCTGTGCATCATGGCTGAAGGTCGCTGTTACCTCTCCTCCTACCTGACGGGCGAATCGCCGAATACCGTGGGTGCCTGCTCACCGGCGAAATATGTCCGTTGGCAGCAAACCGCAGCCGGGCTTGAGTCACGCTTAAATGAAGTGCTGATCGATCGTTACGACGCCGGTCAAAATGCCGGTTATCCGACGCTGTGTAAGGGCCGTTATAAGGTAGGCGATGTGCCGTATCACGCCATGGAGGAACCGACCAGCCTGAATACTCTCGAGCTGCTTCCCACCCTTTTGTCGGCAAATATCGCCTCCGTGAAAATTGAGGGACGCCAGAGAAGTCCGGCCTATGTGGCGCAAATCGCGCGTATCTGGCGACACGCCATCGATCGCTGCAAGGCTGATCCGGAGAATTTCAGCGCACAACAAAGTTGGATGACCGCATTAAGTTCGCTTAGCGAAGGCACTCAAACCACGCTCGGTGCCTATCACCGTGAATGGCAGTAAGGATCACCATGAAATACGCAATAGGCCCGGTTCTCTGGTACTGGCCAACAGAGACGTTGCAGGCATTTTATCAGGCAGCTGCTGCCAGCTCGGCTGACGTTATTTACCTGGGTGAAGCCGTTTGCAGCAAGCGTCGGGCAACGAAGCACGCCGACTGGCTGGGGATGGCCAAAGACCTGGCGGGCAGCGGAAAACAGGTGGTGCTCAGTACGCTGGCATTACTGCAATCCCCCTCTGAACTGACCGAGCTGAAAAGGTACGTTGATAACGGCGAATTTCTGATCGAAGCTAACGATATAGGCACGGTGAATATGGCTTCAGAGGCCGGTTTGCCGTTCGTCGCCGGACATGCGCTCAACTGTTATAACGCCGTGACCCTACGACTGCTGCATAAAATGGGCATGATGCGCTGGTGCATGCCGGTTGAGCTTTCCCGTGAATGGCTGGTCAATTTACTCACTCAGTGTGAGGCGCTGGGGATCAGGAATCAGTTTGAGGTTGAGGTGCTGAGCTACGGCCATTTGCCGCTGGCTTATTCCGCGCGCTGTTTTACGGCCAGAGCGGAAAACCGCGGGAAAGATGATTGTCAGACATGCTGTATTGAGTATCCACGGGGCAGAGCTTTGCGCTCGCAGGAAGATCAGCAGGTATTTGTGCTTAACGGCATCCAGACCATGAGCGGCTACTGCTATAACCTTGGCAATGAGCTGATTTCGATGCAGGGCCTGGTTGACATTGTGCGGCTGTCACCGGAAGGCAGCGATACCCTGCCGATGCTTGAAGCGTTCCGCAATAACGAAACCGGAAAACAGCCTCTGACATTGATATCCCGCCAGCAGTGCAATGGCTACTGGTGGAAAGTGGCCGGGCTGGAATTGGTCAGCTAACGCGGCGGGCGTAAAACCCCATCATCGCACTACCAATAAAGGCTGTTCAATATGGGTAGCGATGGAGGATACTGGTCAGAATAGCCTGTCCTGAGCGCGAGCCAGTGGATTGACGGGGCTTTAATCGCGGCCTTGCACTGCTAAAAAGTGCTGCAAACTGCCAATCCTTTTGAGAAGAAATCGTCCAGGATAGATATTTGTATTGGCTTACGCCCTTCGAATAAGTGAGCACCTATGTCTGATAAGAAAAATGTCCCACTTTCGGTTCTCGATCTGGCGCCGATCCCGCAAGGCGCAACCGCGCGCGATGCGTTTCATTCTTCACTGGCTCTCGCACAGCAAGCGGAAAAGTCAGGTTATAACCGTTACTGGCTGGCTGAACACCACAACATGACCGGCATTGCCAGTGCGGCGACGTCGGTGTTGATTGGCTATCTGGCCGCCAATACCACCACGCTGCGTCTGGGCTCAGGCGGCGTAATGTTGCCAAACCATTCACCGCTGGTGATTGCCGAGCAGTTCGGTACCCTCGAATCGCTTTATCCTGGCCGTATCGATCTGGGACTGGGCCGCGCGCCGGGTTCGGATCAGCGCACAATGATGGCACTTCGCCGTCATATGGGCGGCCATGTCGACAACTTCCCGTCAGATGTCGCCGAGATGATTGCCTGGTTTGATGCTGAACCAGGCGTACAACCGGCCGTACAGCCGGTGCCAGGGCTGGGGCTGAAAATTCCGGTCTGGCTGCTCGGTTCCAGCTTATATAGCGCGCAGCTTTCCGCCCAGCTAGGCATCCCCTTTGCCTTTGCGTCGCATTTTGCGCCGGACATGTTGTTCCAGGCCCTGCATATTTATCGTGAAAACTTTAAGCCATCGGCGCGTCTTGAGAAGCCGCATGCGATGGTGTGCGTGAATGTGGTGGCTGCAGATAGCGAACGGGATGCCCGCTATATGTTCACCTCGATGCAGCAGCAGTTCATCAATCTTCGCCGTGGTAAGCCAGGCCCGCTGCCTGCGCCGGTTGAGAATATGGATAACCTGTGGTCACCTTCAGAGCAGTACGGTGTGCAACAGGCGCTGAGTATGTCGATTGTCGGCGATGTGGATAAAGTCCGTCAGGGACTGGCTTCACTGATGCGTGAAACGCAGGCTGACGAAATCATGGTGAATGGTCAGATACACAATCAGCAGGCGCGTTTGCGCTCGTTTGAACTGGCTATGGAAGCGCATAACGCGCTGTAATCCGCACGCTGTAGGGCAGGATTTCGCTGCCCTTATCGCTGATGCAGCGTCCGCGAGTTGCAGGCAAAAAAAAACCAGCCCGAAGGCTGGTTTTTTTATGGGTCAGTCAGTGATTATGCATCACGACGACGAGTGGGTGCGTTGCCACCTTCGGTACGAGGACCGCGGTTGCCACCGTCACGGCTGAAACCGCCGCCACGACGCTCACCACCAGCAGCTGGACCGTTACGGTCATTGCTGAAGCGACGACCACCTTCAGGACGATCGCTACGACCGCCTTCACGGTTGCCAGCGCCGAAGCCGCCACGGGCTGGAGCTGGACCACGACGCTCACCGCCACCAGTACGCTCTTTGCTGTGTGGCACTGCATCGCCAATCAGCTGCATATTCATTGGTTTGTTCAGAATACGCGTACGAGTGAAGTGCTGGAGGATGTCACCCGGCATGCCTTTCGGCAGCTCGATAGTTGAGTGAGTACCGAACAGTTTGATGTTACCGATGTAACGGCTGCTGATGTCGCCTTCGTTAGCGATAGCACCAACGATGTGACGAACTTCAACGCCGTCATCGCGGCCAACTTCAATGCGGTAAACTTCCATATCGCCAACGTCACGACGTTCGCGACGGGCTGGACGCTCGCCACCTTCACGGTTTTCACGAGGACCACGCTCTGGACGGTCACCACGACGATCATCACGCTCTTTGAACTCACGACGAGGACGCTGAGGTGCATCGGCAGGCACGATCAGAGGACGTTCACCCTGAGCCATTTTCAGCAGAGCAGCGGCCAGCGTTTCGATATCCAGCTCATCTTCTGCAGGCTGCATTTTGCTCAGCAGTGCGCGGTACTGTTCCAGATCGCTGCTTTCCAGCTGCTGCTGAACTTTAGCGGCGAACTTAGCCAGACGACGCTCACCCAGCAGTTCTGCGTTAGGCAGTTCAACTTCTGGAATGGTCAGCTTCATGGTGCGTTCAATGTTGCGCAGCAGACGACGCTCACGGTTCTCAACGAACAGCAGCGCACGGCCAGCACGACCCGCACGACCGGTACGGCCGATACGGTGAACGTAAGATTCTGCATCCATAGGGATGTCGAAGTTTACCACCAGGCTGATACGCTCAACGTCCAGGCCACGGGCCGCAACGTCGGTCGCAATCAGGATGTCCAGACGACCATCTTTCAGGCGTTCCAGAGTCTGCTCACGCAGGGCCTGGTTCATGTCACCGTTCAGGGCAGCACTGTTGTAACCGCTACGCTCCAGCGCTTCAGCAACTTCCAGCGTGGCGTTTTTAGTACGCACGAAGATGATAGCAGCATCAAAATCTTCAGCTTCCAGGAAGCGAGTCAGTGCATCAGTCTTACGACCGAAAGCTGTCCAGTAGCTCTGAGAAATATCAGGGCGAGTGGTCATGCTTGACTGGATACGCACTTCCTGCGGATCTTTCATAAAGCGCTTAGTAATACGACGAATCGCTTCTGGCATGGTTGCAGAGAACAGAGCAGTCTGATGATTGTCTGGGATCTGAGCCATGATAGTTTCAACGTCTTCGATGAAGCCCATACGCAGCATTTCATCGGCTTCGTCCAGCACCAGGCCGCGCAGGTTAGACAGATCTAACGTGCCACGCTTCAGGTGATCCAGCAGGCGACCAGGGGTGCCCACAACAACTTGTGGACCCTGGCGCAAAGCGCGCAGCTGAACGTCATAACGCTGGCCGCCGTAAAGGGCAACCACGTTCAGACCTTTCATGTGTTTAGAGAATTCGGTAATCGCTTCACCCACCTGAACCGCCAACTCACGCGTTGGTGCCAGCACCAGGATCTGAGGTGCTTTCAGGGAGCTATCAATGTTGTTTAGCAGTGGCAGCGAGAACGCTGCAGTTTTTCCGCTACCGGTCTGTGCCATACCCAGAACATCACGGCCTGCCAACAAGTGAGGAATGCACTCAGCCTGGATTGGAGAAGGCTTCACGTAGCCCATACCGTTCAGAGATTCAAGGAGTTCGGCGTTCAGGCCAAGGTCAGCAAAAGTGGTTTCAATATCAGTCATGTAGTACACGTGCCTCTTAGATTGCGGCGGCCAGTCTACATAACTCGTCGTGAAAACATTCAGTCATTTTCATCAAAAAGTGTGAACCGGCTCAAATTAGTGGTTTCGACGAACAAGAAAGCCCTCATCCGCTAAGATGATGACATTTCGAAAAAAGGGCGATAGTAGTTCGTCAGCTATTGCTGGTCAGATTCTGATAAATCGTCTTGTGTCTGGCCGAGTAGGGCCAGCTCCAACAATGCATATCGGTGCTCAACGAAGTTGTGAACGTTGTTTGCGACCGTCAGCTTGAACAACGCTTCTGCGTCGTCCTTCTCCCCCAGACTTAGGTAATGTTTACCTAAATAGAAGTTGGTTTCACTGAGATGTTCAGCGAGCGAGGTGTTATCCGTTGCGTCTGCCTTGAGACTGTCCATCAGTGTACTTTCACTGATATTTCCCAGGTAGAACTCGACAATTTTCCATCCCCATTGGTCTCTGACCGCTTTGTCGTAACGCTGTTGAAGCGCTACTTTAGCCTTGTCTGCGTCCATCTCTCTTTCATCGAGATAGAGCCACAAGCTGCGGAAAGGATCGTTAGGATCGTCTTGATAAAACGCCAGCAGATCATCTTGCGCTAATTTATACCTTCCGCCGTAGTATAAGGCGATACCGCGGTTTAAATGCGCATAATTGTAAGTTGGATCAAGCTCAAGTACAGAATCGAACGCTTCATAGGCAGCATCAAAATTGCCTGCCTGCGTTAGATATATGCCTAAGTAATTGAATACTTCAGGCATATCAGGCCTGACAGATAACGCTAATGAAAAGTCATTTCGCGCAAGTGCTCTCAAACCTAAACTATCATACAACACTCCGCGCTCATATAACAGCTGTGCGCGTTCATCATCGCTAAGGGATCGACTGGCAAGAATTTGTTCCATACGTGCCAGAATCACTTCCTGTTGCAGCGTAGGCTGCAGCGGAACAGCCAGAACCTCGTTCTTACGCCAATCCGAGTTGCTGCATCCTGCCAGCGTTAAAGCTGTCGCAACGAAACACCAGCGTAAAAAAGGCTTCATTTCCCACTCCCAAAGACAAACATTGGGATGAATATCCTTTCATCCGCCTGCCGTACACAAGGTGTCGTCCTGTCCTCGCGATGATACTGCTCTCCCCGTTCACAGGGAGAGCTTAAGGGTCTGACTTTATTCTGCTTCAGGAGCTTCAGGCGCTGCTGGAGTCACGGCTGCTTCAGGCTCTGCAGCCTGCTCAGTCGCTTCTTTGATGCTCAGACGTACGCGGCCCTGGCGATCAACTTCCAGAACTTTCACCGGCACTTCCTGGCCCATCTGCAGATAGTCGGTCACTTTCTCTACACGCTTATCAGCGATCTGAGAGATATGAACCAGACCTTCTTTGCCACCACCGATAGCAACGAAGGCACCGAAGTCAACGATGCGGGTAACCTTACCGTTGTAGATACGGCCCACTTCGATTTCTGCAGTGATCTCTTCGATACGACGGATAGCATATTTCGCTTTCTCACCGTCGGTCGCTGCGATTTTCACCGTGCCATCATCTTCGATTTCGATGGTGGTGCCGGTTTCTTCGGTCAGCGCACGAATCACAGAACCGCCTTTACCGATCACGTCTTTGATCTTGTCCGGGCTGATTTTGATCGTGTGAATACGTGGTGCGAACTGAGAGATATCGCCACGCGGCGTGCTGATAGCCTGTTCCATCACGCCCAGAATGTGCAGACGCGCACCCTTAGCCTGGTTCAGAGCCACCTGCATAATTTCGCGGGTGATACCTTCAATTTTGATGTCCATCTGCAGCGCGGTGATACCTTCACGGCTACCGGCTACCTTGAAGTCCATGTCGCCCAGATGATCTTCGTCACCCAGGATGTCAGACAGAACCACAAAGTTCTCGCCTTCTTTTACCAGACCCATCGCAATACCGGCTACGGCTGCTTTGATTGGTACACCTGCGTCCATCAGTGCCAGTGAAGCACCACAGACGGAAGCCATTGAAGAGGAGCCGTTTGATTCAGTGATTTCTGACACGACACGCACGGTATAAGGGAAAGCGTCAGCTTTAGGCATTACTGCCAGTACGCCACGCTTAGCCAGACGACCGTGACCAATCTCACGACGCTTAGGCGACCCAACCATGCCAGTTTCACCTACGCAGTACGGAGGGAAGTTGTAGTGGAACAGGAAGCTGTCGGTCTTCTCACCCATCAGCTCATCCAGGTTCTGGGCATCACGGGCGGTACCCAGCGTTGCGGTAACCAGTGCCTGAGTTTCACCACGGGTGAACAGCGCAGAACCATGAGTACGTGGCAGAACGCCAGTGCGTACATCAAGACCACGGATCATGTCTTTTTCGCGACCATCGATACGCGGAGCGCCGCTCAGGATACGACTACGAACCACGTTTTTCTCAAGCGCATGCAGGAGATCGCCGATTTCGTTGTCATCAAGGCTAGCGTCTTCCGCCAGCAGTGCTGCAGTGGTTTCAGACTTGATCACGCCAACCTGAGCATAACGCTCTTGTTTTTCAGTGATCTGGTATGCTTCGCTCAGGCGGGATTCAGCCAGCGCAGCAATACGGGTCTGTAATGATTCGTTGACAGCTTCTGGCTTCCAGTCCCAACGCGGTTTACCTGCTTCGGCAACCAGCGCGTTGATTTGGTCGATCACAACCTGCTGCTGCTCGTGGCCGAACACCACTGCGCCCAGCATCTGATCTTCGCTCAGCAGTTCAGCTTCAGACTCAACCATCAGAACCGCGCCCTGAGTTCCAGCAACAACCAGATCCAGCTTACTTTCTTTCAGCTCATCGGTGGTTGGGTTCAGCACATACTGATCGTTAAGGTAGCCCACGCGAGCGGCACCAATTGGACCATTGAAAGGCAGACCTGACAGGCTCAGTGCGGCAGAGGCACCGATTAATGCCACGATATCCGGGTGAACCTGTGGGTTTACGGAGACCACGGTGGCAATAATCTGGACTTCGTTGATGAACCCTTCCGGGAACAGCGGACGAACCGGACGGTCAATCAGACGAGAGATGAGGGTTTCACCTTCGCTTGGACGGCCTTCACGACGGAAGAAGCTACCCGGAATACGACCAGCAGCGTAAGTACGCTCCTGATAGTTAACGGTCAGCGGGAAGAAGTCCTGGCCTGGCTTAGTGGTCTTTTTGCCTACAACGGTAACGAACACAGCGGTGTCGTCCATGCTTACCATTACGGCTGCCGTTGCCTGGCGAGCCATCATACCGGTCTCAATGGTGACGGTATGCTGACCATACTGGAATTTTTTTACGATCGGGTTCAGCAAAATTATGTCCTTAACGTACTGGCAAGGCACTGACCCTGCCGTTAATTTTAAATCCTCATCTGCATCCTCGCGACTAATGACAACCCTAATCCCTTATGGGACAAAGCCTCTCATTAGCCGCGCGAACCTCTGCAACTGAAGATCACACCCAGCAACAATACAATAGTTTGGCTTGAAATGCTGCCGCTCGCCTAAAAAAAGGGGCCATAAAGGCCCCTTTTTAGCGAATCTCGCACGAATCTGCCAACCCATCATTTCGGTACATCAGAATGCACCGAAACGACCCGGCAAACTCTGATACTAGCGACGCAGACCCAGACGCTCGATCAGGCTGGTGTAACGTGCAACGTCTTTACGCTTCAGGTAATCCAGCAGCTTACGACGCTGAGAAACCATACGCAGCAGACCGCGACGGCTGTGGTGGTCTTTTTTGTGCTCAGAGAAGTGACCCTGCAGATGGTTAATCTGTGCAGTCAACAAAGCAACCTGAACTTCGGTAGAACCACTGTCATTCGCGTCACGACCGTAATCAGCAACGATCTGCGCTTTAGATTCAACACTTAGAGACATGATACAACTCCAAATTATAAGATAAATGTACAGGCGCCGATCTCTAATTCAGCAACCCAATGGTAAAGCCGCGCCATTCTACTCTTAGCCAGAAGCTTACGCAAATGACTAGTCGGAATATTCTACAACCAGACGGCGTGGCGCAACGCGACCGTCATCGGCAATTTCTGCCATACCAATAAACTTCTGCTCTTCACCTTCCGTCACGCGAACCAGGCCGGAAGAAGGCGCATTAACCGCCTGCACCGGCATGCCCTGGCGGAAGTAAGCTGACACGGCCAGCGGCAGATTGACCGCCGGATACGCGGCTGCCGGGCTGTCCATCGGCATCAGCAACGCATCCAGCAATTCTGCCGGCGTGCGTTCGGTACGGTAAGCTTCTTCACTCAGTTCAGCCAACTGTTCCAGCGTCACCATACTGGCGATCGGATAGGTCGCAACCTGCAAACGACGCAAATAGATAACGTGCGCGCCGCAGCCCAGCATCTCGCCAAGATCGTCGGTGATGGTGCGGATATAGGTGCCTTTGGAACAGTGGATTTCCAGCTCCAGCTCATCGCCTTCCCAGCGAATAAACTGTAACTCGTAAACCGTAATGCTGCGGGCTTCACGCGGGACTTCGATGCCTTCACGGGCATATTCGTACAGCTTACGCCCCTGGTACTTCAGCGCGGAATACATCGACGGCACCTGCTGGGTTTCCCCACGGAAGCTGTCCAATGCCTGCGCCAGTTGTTCTTCAGTAAAGGTCACCGGACGCTCGCTGATAATCGCGCCATCAGCGTCAGACGTATCCGTACGCTGCCCAAGACGGGCAATCACGCGGTAACGTTTATCTGAGTCCAGTAGATACTGAGAAAATTTGGTGGCTTCGCCAAGGCAGATCGGCAGCATGCCGGTTGCCAGAGGATCTAAGGCGCCGGTGTGACCAGCTCGGTTTGCTGTGAACAACCGCTTCACTTTCTGCAGGGCATCATTACTCGACAGCCCCTGTGGTTTGTCGAGCAGCAGAACACCGTGGACGTCACGTCCGCGACGACGAGGACGGCTCATCAGTCTTCCTTCTTGTCTTCTTCTTCCTGTTCTTCCTGCGGTCCACGACGTTCAACATCGTTTCTGACCACATTGGTCACCAGGTTAGACATGCGCATCCCTTCAACCAACGAGTTGTCGTAGAAGAAGGTCAGTTCAGGGACGATACGCAGACGCATCGCTTTGCCCAGCAGTGAACGGATGTAGCCAGAAGCATCACCCAGCGCACGCAGACCGCCTTTGATAGCGTCTTCATCTTTGTCGTTCAGGAAGGTCACAAATACTTTGGCATAGGCCAGATCGCGAGACAAATCGACGCCTGATACGGTAACCATCATGCCCAAACGGGGATCTTTAATCTCACGCTGCAGAATAACAGCAATCTCTTTCTGCAATTCCTGAGAGACACGCTGTGGGCGACCAAATTCTTTCGCCATAATAATACTCTCCAAATAATTCGGGAGGCACAACGGCCTCCCAAATAAGTCACTGTTTTCAGGCGACCATTAATCGATAGTACGTTGGATCTCGATAATCTCGAAGACTTCGATCATATCGCCAACACGCACATCGTTGTAGTTCTTCACGCCGATACCACATTCCATGCCGTTACGGACTTCGTTGACGTCATCTTTGAAGCGGCGCAGGGATTCCAGCTCGCCTTCGTAGATAACCACGTTGTCACGCAGAACGCGGATTGGGTTGTGACGTTTGATGTTACCTTCAGTCACCATACAGCCGGCAACAGCGCCGAACTTAGGTGATTTGAACACGTCACGCACTTCAGCCAGACCGGTAATCTGATGCTTGTACTCAGGCGCCAGCATACCGCTCATCGCCTGCTTAACTTCGTCAATCAGATTATAGATCACGGAGTAGTAACGCAGATCCAGACTTTCGGTATCCACTACGCGGCGAGCAGAAGCATCGGCACGTACGTTGAAGCCCAGCAGGATAGCGTTAGAAGCCGCGGCCAGCGTGGCGTCAGTTTCGGTGATACCACCTACGCCTGAACCCACGATTTTCACTTTCACTTCATCAGTGGACAGCTTCAGCAGCGAGTCGGAGATAGCTTCGACAGAACCCTGAACGTCAGCTTTCAGCACGATGTTCAGTTCAGAAACTTCACCTTCGGTCATGTTCGCAAACATGTTCTCCAGTTTAGATTTCTGCTGACGAGCCAGCTTAACTTCACGGAATTTGCCCTGACGATACAGTGCAACTTCACGGGCTTTCTTCTCGTCACGAACAACCGTTGCTTCATCACCGGCTGCAGGAACACCTGACAGTCCCAGAATCTCAACAGGAATCGAAGGACCGGCTTCAGTCACTTCGCGACCTAATTCGTCACGCATCGCACGCACACGGCCATACTCGAAGCCGCACAGAACGATATCGCCTTTATTCAGCGTACCTTCACGTACCAGCACGGTAGCAACCGGACCACGACCTTTATCCAGGAAGGATTCGATAACCACACCGCTTGCCATACCCTGACGAACCGCGCTCAGTTCCAGCACTTCTGCTTGCAGAAGGATGGCGTTAAGCAGGTCATCAATACCGGTACCGGCTTTCGCAGACACGTTCACGAACATGTTCTCGCCGCCCCACTCTTCCGGAATGATTCCGTACTGGGTCAGTTCGTTTTTAACACGATCCGGATCGGCATCTGGCTTATCAACTTTGTTCACCGCCACGACAACCGGCACTTTCGCCGCTTTTGCGTGCTGGATAGCTTCGATAGTCTGTGGCATCACGCCATCATCTGCCGCAACAACCAGGATAACGATGTCAGTTGCCTGAGCACCACGAGCACGCATTGCGGTAAACGCGGCGTGTCCCGGGGTATCCAGGAAGGTGATCATACCGGTGTCAGTTTCAACGTGGTATGCACCGATGTGCTGAGTAATGCCGCCCGCTTCGCCAGAGGCGATTTTGGTGGAGCGGATATAATCCAGCAAAGAGGTTTTACCGTGGTCAACGTGGCCCATGATGGTCACAACCGGTGCACGGGATTCCTGCAGCGCATGAGTATCACGATCGCTCATTACCGCTTCTTCCAGCTCATTCTCACGGCGCAGCGTCACTTTGTGACCCATTTCTTCCGCTACCAGCTGGGCAGTTTCCTGATCGATAACCTGGTTAATGGTGGCCATGGCACCCATTTTCATCATCGCTTTGATGACCTGGGAACCTTTCACCGCCATCTTGTTAGCCAGTTCGGCTACGCTGATGGTTTCGCCGATGATCACGTCACGGTTAACAGCCTGCGCTGGCTTGTTGAAGCCCTGCTGCAGGGTGCTTGGCTTGCGCTTGCCGCCTTTACCGCCGCGAACCTGCGCACGCGCTTCTTCACGGTCAGTTTTCGCTTCAGAATGCTTGTTGCCTTTCTTGGAGCGTGGCGCTTTTGCCGGGCGGACTGCACGGGTACGACGGTCGCCTTCAACCTTCGCATCGTTTTCGTCTTCAGCCGCACGGGCGTGGGTAGAAGTGGTTACGTGGTAATCAGAAGTATCTTCAACTTCTTTAACCTCAGTCCACTCGGTGCCTTTCTCTTCTGCCATTTTACGAGCCTCTTCCGCTACGCGCTTCGCTTCTTCTTCAATCTTGCGATGCGCTTCTTCTTCGGCTTTACGCTTCAGTTCTGCAGCTTCTGCTTCGCGACGGGCTTTGTCAGACTGCGTTGCCCGGATTACTTCATCAGTAGGTTGATTGCTCACTTTATCTTTTTCCGCTGCTTCACGTTTGGCTTTATCAGCTGCCTCACGTTTAGCCTGCTCCTCGGCTTCACGCTTCGCTTTGTCTTGGGCTTCACGCTTGGCTTTTTCTTCAGCCTCACGACGAGCCAGTTCTTCCGCTTCACGCTGTGCCTGCTCTTCTGCTTCAGCCTGTTCAGCTTCTGCAGGATCGCCTTTTACATAGGTGCGCTTTTTGCGGACTTCAATTTGTACTGACTTGCTTTTGCCCCCGGTAACGGGAACATTCAAGGTGCTGCGCGTCTTGCGCTGCAGAGTCAGTTTACCTGAACCGCCGTTATGATCGCGATTCAAATGGGTCAGGAGCGTTTCTTTTTCCTGCTGCGTCACAGAATCAGTCTCAGACTTGCGGATCCCTGCATCAGCAAACTGCTGTACCAGGCGTTCTACCGGTGTCTGAATCTCTGCGGCCAGCGATTTTACAGTTACATCTGTCATGCTGTTCCTTCCTGCTACAGTTTATTACGCGTCGTCGCCGAACCAGCAGATATTGCGTGCAGCCATAATCAGCTCACCAGCCCGCTCATCGTTCAGGCCTTCAATATCTGTCAGGTCGTCAACACCCTGTTCGGCAAGATCTTCCAGCGTACAGACGCCAATCGCTGCCAGCTTGAATGCCAGCTCACGATCAAGACCTTCCAGATTCAGCAAATCTTCTGCCGGCTGGTTGTCGCCCAGGCTCTCTTCTTTCGCCAGCGCCAGGGTTGTTAACGCATTTTTCGCACGATCGCGCAGCGCTTCTACTGTCTCTTCATCCAGACCGTCAATTTCCAACAGCTCGTTGATCGGAACATATGCCAGTTCTTCAAGAGAAGAGAAACCTTCTTCAACCAGAACGGTAGCAAAGTCTTCATCAATATCGAGATGCTTGGTAAAGACGTCGATGGCAGCATGGGCTTCAGCCTGGTGCTTCGCCTGCAGATCGTCGACCGTCATTACGTTTAGCTCCCAGCCACTCAGCTGTGCGGCTAAACGTACGTTTTGACCATTACGGCCAATCGCCTGAGCCAGGTTACCGGCTTCAACAGCGATATCCATGGTGTGATTATCTTCATCCACCACGATAGAGGCAACATCCGCAGGGGCCATGGCATTGATCACGAACTGCGCAGGATTGTCATCCCACAATACGATATCAATACGCTCGCCACCCAGCTCACTGGATACTGCCTGAACTCGTGCACCACGCATACCGACGCATGCACCGACTGGGTCGATACGTTTGTCGTTGGTTTTCACCGCAATCTTGGCTCGTGAGCCTGGATCGCGCGCGGCGGCTTTAATCTCAATTACTTCTTCGCCAATTTCTGGCACTTCAATACGGAACAGTTCGATCAGCATTTCAGGCTTGGATCGGCTGACAAACAGCTGAGCACCGCGCGCTTCTGGACGCACTGCGTACAGAACACCGCGAATGCGGTCGCCCGGACGGAAGTTTTCGCGTGGCAGCATATCTTCACGAATGATGACGGCTTCAGCGTTGCTGCCCAGATCCAGAGAAATATTGTCGCGGTTAACTTTCTTAACCACGCCGGTGATGATCTCACCTTCCTGCTGACGGAACTGATCGACAACCATCGCACGTTCAGCTTCGCGCACTTTCTGCACGATAACCTGTTTCGCGGTTTGGGTGGTGATACGGTCGAAGGTCACAGATTCGATCTGGTCTTCTACATATTCGCCCAGATTAAGCGCTTCGTCCTCGTAGCGAGCTGCATCCAGCGTGATTTCACGCGTTGGCATAGTCACTTCGTCAACGATAACCCAACGGCGGAAGGTGTCGAAATCGCCGCTTTTGCGGTCAATGCTGACACGGACTTCAATTTCCTGCTCGTACTTTTTCTTGGTCGCCGTGGCCAGTGCGCTCTCCAGCGCTTCGAAAATCTTTTCGCGCGGGAGTGATTTCTCGTTCGACACAGCCTCAACTACAGCTAAGATTTCTTTGTTCATCCTGGTATGCCTCAATCCGGACTTTTAAAAGTGGGGAACCAGGTTCGCTTTCTGAATGTTGCTCAGCGCGAACACTTCGTCGTTACCCTCAACAGCAACAGTGATCATTTCACCTTCTACAGATTTAATGATTCCCTGCCATTTGCGGCGGTTTTGAACGGCCATACGCAGCACCAGGCTCACTTCTTCGCCAATAAATTGTGCGTAATGCGCAGCGGTAAAGAGTGGGCGCTCAAGGCCTGGTGAGGAGACTTCAAGGTTGTAAGCGACAGTAATCGGGTCTTCGACATCGAATACGGCACTTACCTGGTGGCTAACATCAGCACAATCGTCAACATTGATGCCATTTTCACTATCAATATAGATGCGCAACGTCGATGTACGACCGCGTACAAACTCGATACCGACCAGTTCGTAGCCCAGCGCCTCTACAGGTGCTGTGATCAGCTCAGTTAATTTTTGCTCTAATGTGGACAAGGCCACCCCCAAGACATAAAAAAAGGGCTTAATAGCCCAGTATGCTGTTTCCTGATAACAAAAAACCCCGATAAATCGGGGCTTTATGCGACTGGACCCTGTACGCCAAAAATCTGGCGGTTCGGCACAATCCAAAAGAATTTTTTTCAAAATCTGCTGAGATGCGCCGTTCGATGCATACAGTATATTTGAAAAAGAACTCTAAGGGAAAGTGGTTGCGGGGGCCGGATTTGAACCGACGACCTTCGGGTTATGAGCCCGACGAGCTACCAGGCTGCTCCACCCCGCGTCCGAAATAACGTGGCAAATACTACGCCGATCTTGCGTAAAACGCAAGCAATACTGAAGTTTGGTACCGAGGACGGGACTTGAACCCGTAAGCCCATGCGGGCACTACCACCTCAAGGTAGCGTGTCTACCAATTCCACCACCACGGCACTAAAGAGACGACTTTTTTATTTCTGTCGTGTCGAAATTACTGCTTACTGCTTACTGTGGGATATCGCTACCCGGGGTTGCCGGTTTAGCTGGCTGGCTCTGCTGCGACTGTGCAGGCTGAGTCAGATTTTCCCACTCGCTTCCTTTCTGAGTCTTATTGGAGTTGAGGTTACCCAGAATCAAGCTAATGATGAAGAACAGTGTTGCCAATACTGCGGTCATACGGGTCATAAAGTTACCTGAACCGTTAGAACCAAACAGCGTTGCCGAACCGCCAGCACCAAATGACGCGCCCATATCAGCGCCTTTACCTTGCTGAAGCATGATCAAACCTACAAGGCCGATTGCAACAATAAGGAAAACAACTAAGAGAGCTTCGTACATAATTAACCTGTTTCCTTGCGCGGTAGCCGCACATCAAAAAGCTTCAAACCAGTTAGAGAGATAGCGTTGTCACTACCCATCAGAAGCGGGTGTGAATACTAACCAAAGCCGCCTGACTGCGCAAGGGCAATTTAGCACCAGGCATCTGATTGCGGAAAAAAACGGCAAATGAGCAACAACTTGCTGGTAAATCACTCATCTACCGCCCTTTTCTGGCTTATCAGACCGCTTTCACCGCATCGGCAATCCGGTGTGCCAGCGCCGTCACTTGCGCTTCATCTTCGCCTTCAACCATCACGCGGATTAGCGGTTCAGTCCCTGATTTACGCAGCAACACCCGCCCACGACCCTGCAGCTCTTTTTCGACTTCTGCAGTGACCGTTTTGACCGTTGCATCTTCCAGCGGATCGGTTGTTCCACTGAAGCGCACGTTAACGAGGATCTGTGGCAACAACTTCATGCCGCTACACAGATCGTGCAGAGTCATGTGGTTACGCACCATCGCAGTGAGTACCTGCAAACCTGCCACGATACCGTCACCGGTAGTGGTCTTGTCCAACAGGATCACGTGGCCGGAGTTTTCAGCGCCCAGACGCCAGCCTTTTTCCTGCAGTTTTTCCAGCACGTAGCGGTCGCCCACTTTTGCACGCGCAAACGGAATACCCAGTTGCTTAAGCGCCAGTTCAAGCCCCATGTTGCTCATCAGCGTCCCGACGACACCGCCGCGCAGTTGTCCCTGACGTAAGCCTTCACGGGCAATGATATACAGGATCTGATCACCGTCCACTTTATGGCCCAGATGGTCCACCATCATGATGCGATCGCCATCGCCATCATAGGCCAGCCCCACGTCTGCTTTCTCCGACAACACGCGTTCCTGCAGCTTGCGGACATCGGTGGCGCCACACTCTTTGTTGATGTTCATCCCATCAGGGTTAACACCAATGGTAATCACCGTCGCGCCGAGTTCACGCAGGACGTTTGGCGCGATGTGGTAGGTCGCACCGTTGGCGCAGTCCACCACAATCTTCATGCCATTCAGGCTGAGTTCGCTTGGGAAGGTACCTTTGCAAAACTCGATGTAGCGGCCAGCTGCATCGACAATGCGGCTGGCACGTCCCAGCTCTGCAGATTCTACGCAGGTGATCGGTTTCTCCATCTCCGCTTCGATCGCCTCTTCCACGTCATCTGGCAGCTTAGTGCCTTCGATGGAAAAGAATTTGATACCGTTATCGTCAAACGGATTGTGCGAAGCCGAAATGACAATCCCCGCTTCGGCACGGAAGGTTCTGGTCAGATAGGCAATGGCTGGGGTTGGCATCGGTCCCGTAAAGGCCGCCGATAATCCCGCTGCTGCCAGGCCTGCCTCAAGGGCTGACTCCAGCATGTAGCCAGAAATGCGCGTATCTTTACCGATGATAATTTTCTTTGAGCCATTGCGTGCCAGCACCTTACCCGCTGCCCAGCCAAGCTTCAGCACGAAGTCAGGTGTAATAGGAGACTCACCCACTTTGCCGCGGATGCCATCGGTACCAAAATACTTACGGTTACTCATAGCGTTACTCTTCCTTCGCTGACAGTGTTGCTTCGACGATGCGCATCGCTTCGACGGTTTCTTTAACATCATGAACGCGCAGGATGTGCGCGCCTTGCATCGCGGCGATTACCGCGCAGGCCAGACTGCCTGTCAGCCGCTGCGACGGGCCAACGTTCAGCAGTTGCCCAATCATACTTTTACGGGACATGCCGACCAGCAGTGGCAGGCCGAACCGGTGAAAATCAGCCAGATGGGCCAGCAACTGATAATTGTGGGACAGATTCTTACCGAAACCGAATCCCGGGTCGAGGATCAACTGCTCTTTTTTAATCCCGGCGGCTTCACATCTGGCGATGTGCTGCACAAAAAAGGCGTCCACATCCTGCAGCAGCTGGTTGTACTTCGGCGATTGTTGCATGGTGCCCGGCTCGCCCTGCATATGCATCAGACAGACAGGTAAGCCTGTTGCTGCCGCTGCTTCCAAAGCACCTGGCTCCTGCAGTGAACGGATATCATTGATGACATGCGCACCCGCATTGGCGGATTCCCGGATCACCTCTGCTTTGGAAGTATCGACCGAAATCCACACTTCAAAACGTTGAGAAATAGCCTCAACCACCGGAATAACCCGTTCCAGTTCCTGCTCAACACTGACTTCCGATGCGCCAGGACGCGTGGATTCGCCGCCAATATCAATAATGGTGGCACCGGCATTGATCATTTCGTTGGCATGGGTCAGCGCCTGGATCAAATCGTTATGCTTGCCGCCATCAGAGAAAGAATCCGGGGTCACATTCAGGATCCCCATCACATGAGGATGGGAAAGATCGAGGATGGTGTCTCTGGCGTAAAGCTTCATAACGGTAAGTCTCCAAACGGGTTCAGCAGGTCAGTAGGACCGGGTAATGAAATTGTAGATATAAAAAACCCCGGACAGCGCCGGGGTTTGGAGTGAGCTTAAACGAACAAGTAAATTACTTGTCGCCCAGCTGCTCTGACATGGTGTTACCAGGATTTGGCGTGCGCGGTTCATCAACCGGGCGCGGAGCCTTAGGCGTACCGTTGCTGTCAGAATTATTGGTGCTGCCCGGATCTTCCCAGCCCTGTGGTGGACGCACTTCACGGCGTGCCATCAGGTCATCGATCTGTGGAGCATCAATGGTTTCATACTTCATCAGCGCATCTTTCATCGCGTGAAGAATGTCCATGTTTTCGTTCAGAATACGACGTGCACGTTGGTAGTTACCTTCAACCAGTGATTTCACTTCCTGGTCAATGATACGTGCGGTCTCATCAGACATGTGCTTCGCTTTAGCCACTGAACGACCGAGGAATACTTCACCCTCTTCTTCAGCATACAAAAGCGGGCCCAGTTTCTCTGAGAAGCCCCATTGCGTTACCATGTTACGCGCTATTGAGGTGGCTACCTTGATGTCGTTAGAAGCACCGGTAGAAACACGCTCAACACCGTAGATGATCTCTTCTGCCAGACGGCCACCGTAAAGGGTAGAAATCTGACTTTCCAGTTTCTGACGGCTGGCGCTGATCGCGTCGCCTTCAGGCAGGAAGAAGGTCACACCTAATGCACGGCCACGAGGAATGATGGTCACTTTGTGCACCGGATCATGCTCCGGCACCAGGCGACCAATGATCGCGTGACCAGCTTCGTGGTAGGCCGTCGACTCTTTCTGCGATTCTGTCATCACCATGGAGCGACGTTCCGCACCCATCATGATCTTGTCTTTCGCTTTTTCGAACTCAACCATCGACACAACACGTTTGTTACCACGGGCAGCAAACAACGCAGCTTCGTTGACCAGGTTAGCCAAATCGGCGCCTGAGAAGCCCGGCGTACCACGAGCAATAACGGATGCTTCAATGTCGGTCGCTAATGGAACGCGACGCATATGCACTTTCAGGATCTGCTCACGGCCACGAACGTCTGGCAAGCCTACAACAACCTGACGGTCAAAGCGGCCTGGACGCAGCAGCGCCGGGTCAAGTACGTCTGGACGGTTAGTCGCGGCGATGACGATGATACCTTCATTACCTTCAAAACCATCCATCTCTACCAGCATCTGGTTCAACGTCTGCTCACGTTCATCGTGACCGCCGCCTAAACCAGCGCCACGCTGACGACCGACTGCATCGATCTCATCGATAAAGATGATGCAAGGCGCGGCTTTCTTGGCTTGTTCAAACATGTCGCGGACACGGGATGCACCCACACCCACGAACATTTCAACGAAGTCAGAACCGGAGATCGTGAAGAAAGGCACTTTAGCTTCACCGGCGATTGCTTTCGCCAGCAGCGTTTTACCGGTACCCGGAGGCCCGACCATCAGAACGCCTTTCGGAATTTTACCGCCCAGTTTCTGGAAACGGCTTGGCTCACGCAGGTATTCAACCAGCTCAGCCACTTCGTCTTTTGCTTCGTCGCAACCGGCAACATCAGCGAAGGTAGTCTTGATCTGATCTTCCGTCAGCATGCGGGCTTTGCTTTTACCAAAGGACATTGCCCCTTTGCCGCCCCCGCCCTGCATCTGGCGCATGAAGAAGATCCAGACACCAATAAGCAATAGCATTGGGAACCATGAGATGAAGATCGACGCCAACAGGCTCGGTTCTTCTGGCGGTTCGCCAACTACTTTCACGTTTTTAGTCAACAGGTTATCAAGCAACTTGGGATCGTTGACAGGAATGTAAGTCGTGTATTTGTTGCTGTCTTTTTTGACAACGTTGATTTCACGCCCGTTAATACGTGCCTCGCGGACCTGATCCTGGTTCACTTCTGACAGGAAGGTTGAATAGTCAACCCTACGGCCATTCGACTCGCTGGGCCCAAAGCTTTGGAATACAGACATCAGCACGACCGCGATGACTAACCAAAGAATTAGGTTTTTCGCCATGTCACTCAAGGGGATTAACCTCTTATTACAACTGTGTTAACAGACAGCGTAGGGTACTATAGTTTGCGCCCTGTCGCTACAATGTACACTTCACGCGAACGAGAGCGCGAAGCGTCCGGCTTACGAATTTTTACTTTCGTAAACAGGGAGCGAATTTCCCGGAGGTAATCTTCAAAGCCATCTCCCTGAAACACTTTTACTAAAAAACTGCCGCCAGGTGCCAATACATCACGACACATTTCCAGTGCAAGCTCAACTAAATACATTGCACGTGGAATATCAACTGCTGGCGTTCCTGTCATGTTGGGAGCCATATCGGACATCACAACCTGTACTTTGTTGTCACCTACGCGTTCCAGCAACGCCTTCATGACCAGTTCATCACGAAAATCGCCCTGAAGGAAATCGACACCGGCGATAGGATCCATCGGCAGGATATCACAACCAATAACACGACCCTTTGACCCAATCTGCGTTACCACATATTGAGACCAACCCCCGGGTGCAGCACCCAGATCGACGACGGTCATGCCAGGTTTGAACAGCTTGTCACCTTGCTGTATTTCATCGAGTTTAAACCAGGCGCGAGAACGCAGCCCTTTTTTCTGTGCCTGAAGCACATATTTATCGCTAAAGTGTTCCTGCAGCCAGCGGCTGGAACTGGCCGAACGCTTTTTACCAGTCATACAATTTCCAACTATGATTCAACGCATGCGATAAATAAACCGCGCAAATCAGCAAAGCCGATTTGGTGATACACCAGAGATGGCGGTAGAATGACCCGTTTTCAATCCCAATGTAAGTAAAAAATACGATGAATCTGAGTACCAAACAAAAACAGCACCTGAAAGGACTGGCCCATCCGCTGAAGCCCGTTGTTATGCTGGGCAACAATGGTTTGACCGAAGGGGTGCTAGCCGAGATCGAACAAGCACTGGAGCACCACGAGCTCATCAAAGTGAAAATCGCCACGGAAGACCGTGAAACGAAAGCACTGGTTGTTGAGGCTATCGTGCGCGAAACCAAAGCAGCAAACGTGCAGGTTATCGGCAAGATGCTGGTACTGTACCGTCCAACGAAGGAACGCAAGATCTCCCTTCCGCGCTGAGGATCAGGTAACAATACTGAAACTTAGACCGGAGAAGGTGACACGCTCCTGATGTTGATAAAAGGCCGCATAGCGGCCTTTTTCCTTTCTTTACAATACGCGTGATAGTTTCAGCGTAGCAGAAATCAGAGATATTCTATCTTCAAAATCTCATACTCGACGTCGCCGCCGGGTGTTTTCACGATCGTCACATCATCAACTTCTTTGCCAATCAGGCCACGCGCCATTGGCGAGTTCACAGAAATCAGATTTTGCTTAAAATCAGCCTCATCATCGCCCACGATGCGATAAGTCGACTCTTCGTCAGTATCCAGGTTCAATACCTTGACGGTTGAACCGAAGATCACCCGACCGTTCGCGTTCATTTTGGTAACGTCGATGACCTGAGCATTAGACAGTTTTGCCTCGATCTCCTGGATACGACCTTCACAGAAGCCCTGCTCTTCACGCGCTGCGTGATACTCAGCGTTTTCTTTTAAGTCGCCGTGCTCACGTGCGTCTGCAATTGAGGCAATAATTCGGGGGCGTTTAATGGTTTTCAGCTCTTCCAGCTCTTCGCGCAGTTTGTCCGCGCCCCTTAACGTCATCGGAATCTGATTCATCTCAATACCTCGTAAACTCTGTCCTGTGCAAAATTTCGTCATCCTGACAGGTTCATGCAGAAAAAGCGTTCTGCGGCGCTTGCCACTGAATTTCAAACGAAACAAACCAGACCCAAAGGGAAGCTCAGGGCCTGGAGGTTTTGCATTTTGATACGTATTTTAACCCAGAGTTCCTTATGGGTCATCGTTTACTTTCCACAACGATGCACCGTAGTATGTCAGCATCACCTGTCAGTAAACGCGAGATTATGCGATTTTCACGAATTGTTACCGGTTTAGCCTGCGCATTTATGCTGAATGCCCACGCTGCTTCGGTTGAAGACTACACCCAATATTTACCTGATGGCGCAAATCTGGCGCTGATTGTGCAGAAAATAGGCGCAACCACGCCTTCAATTGACTACCACAGTAAACAGATGGCGCTGCCGGCCAGTACGATGAAAGTGTTAACCGCCCTGGCGGCGTTGCTTCAGCTTGGCCCGGACTACCGTTTTCATACGCAACTGGAAAGCAAAGGCACCATTAATGATGGCACGCTGCAAGGCGATCTGGTGGCCCGTTTTGGTGGCGATCCGACGCTGACGCGTCAGGACTTGCGCAATATGGTGACCACGCTGAAAAAGCAGGGTGTGAAGCATATCCAGGGCAATTTGGTGATTGATACGTCGGTATTTGCCAGCCACGACGAAGCCCCAGGCTGGCCGTGGAATGACCTGACGCAGTGCTTTAGTGCGCCGCCAGCCGCTGCCATTGTTGACCGTAACTGCTTCTCGGTATCGCTCTACAGCGCACCGAATCCGGGTGACAAGGCGTTTATTCGCGTGGCCTCCTATTATCCGGTCAGTATGTTTAGCCAGGTGCGAACGCTGGCGAAAGGCTCGCCGGATGCACAGTATTGTGAGCTGGATGTGGTGCCAGGCGAATTAAACCGCTTCACCCTGACTGGATGTATGACCCAGCGTGCCGAACCCTTGCCGCTGGCCTTTGCTATTCAGGATGGCGCTAGCTATGCCGGTGCCCTGCTAAAAGCGGAGTTGCAGGCAGCCGATATCGATTATTCCGGCCATTTACTGCGTCAGACTCAGGTCACGCAGCCAGCTAACGTGCTGGCAGAAACACAGTCTGCACCCTTACACGATCTGCTGAAGATCATGTTGAAGAAGTCGGACAATATGATTGCCGATACCGTGTTCCGCACCATTGGACATGAGCGATTTGGCGTCCCTGGCACCTGGCGCGCCGGCTCTGATGCCGTGCGTCAGATTTTGAAGCAAAAGGCGAATGTCGATCTGGGCAACAGCATTCAGGTAGACGGTTCGGGGCTTTCACGGCACGATTTGATTTCCCCGGCGACCATGATGCAAGCGTTACAATACATTGCACAAAATGATCAACAGCTGAATTTCATTTCCATGTTGCCTCTCGCAGGCTACGACGGAACGTTACGCTATCGCGGTGGTCTTCATGAAGCAGGCGTCGACGGAAAGGTATCCGCCAAGACCGGTTCATTGCAGGGTGTGTATAACCTTGCTGGCTTTATGACGACAGCCAGCGGGCAGCGCGTGGCATTCGTCCAGTATCTTTCTGGCTATGCCGTTCCGCCGGAAGATCAGCGTCAGCGACGTATTCCGCTGGTCCGCTTTGAGAGCCGGCTTTATAAGGATGTTTACCAAAATAACTGACAATTATGAAACTACTGGTTGTTGAAGATGATGCTTTGCTGTTGGGCGGACTGGTTCAGGCGCTGACGACTGAAGGGTATGCGGTGGATGCGGCTAAGAATGGCGCTGAAGCCTGTGCTCTGCTGCAAAGCGGCCAGTACAGCCTGATTGTTCTCGATCTTGGGTTGCCGGATCGGGACGGCAGGCAGCTGCTGCGGCAGTGGCGTAAAGAGACTATCGATCTGCCGGTGCTGATCCTCACCGCCCGTGATGCCTTAGAGGATCGGGTTGATGGACTGGATGCCGGTGCCGATGATTATCTGGTTAAACCCTTCGCGCTGGCCGAATTGAAGGCCAGAGTTCGGGCTTTGATTCGCCGTTATCAGGGACGCAGCGATAACCTGCTGCAACAGGGCGATCTCTCCCTCAACCTGTCTTCTCAGCAAGTCTATATAGACAATCAGCCTGTTGAGCTGACGCCGAAAGAGTTTGCGCTGCTGACCCGTTTATTGATGCGCATCAGCCAGACGGTGCATCGTGAAACGCTGCAACAAGACCTTTATAGCTGGCAAGATGATACCGGCTCTAACACGCTTGAGGTGCATATCCACAACTTGCGCCGCAAGCTGGGCAAAGACCGCATCAAGACGGTGCGTGGCGTGGGATATCGTCTGGAAGAACGCACTTGAATAGTATGCGTCGGCGTTTGCTGATTATGCTGGCATTGATCCTGCTGTCCTGTCAGATGATGAGCGCAGCCTGGCTGTGGCATGAAAGCCGCGAACAGATCAGTTTCCTGGTTAACGAAACGCTCTCTGCTCACGCCCGCAATGAGCGAGTCGAAAATGAAATCCGCGAAGCGATAGCCTCACTGTTACTGCCTTCCGTGGTGATGGTCTGCTTCACGCTACTACTCTCTTTCTGGGCGATCAGCTGGATCATTCGCCCGTTGAAGTCACTGCAGAACAGCTTGTCTGAACGCTCTGCCGATAATCTCACACCGCTGCCTAATTTCTCTGACATGGATGAAATTGCTGCAGTGACCCGCGCCCTGAACCAGTTATTGGGCAGGCTCGATCATACCTTGCAGCAAGAGCGGCTTTTCACCGCTGATGCGGCACATGAGCTGCGCACACCGTTAGCCGGATTACGGCTTCACCTTGAACTGCTGGAGCAACAGGGTGTTACCCAGGGTCCGATGTTAGTGAAACGCATCGACCAGCTCATGCATGTTATTGAGCAACTGCTGATGCTATCCCGTGCAGGTCAGGCTCTGGCCGGTGGCCATTATCAGGTGGTCAGCTGGGAAAGTGTCTTCCAGCCATTGCAGCAGGAAATGGTTGAGATGCTATTGCTGCGCCAGCAGACGCTGGAGGTCTCAGGTGACCTGTCTCTTGAAGCTGAAGGCGATGCCGTTCTGTTGCGACTGATGGTGCGTAATTTGCTTGAGAATGCTTCGAGATACAGCCCGGAAGGCAGCCATATCAGTCTGTTGGCAGAAAGTGAAAACGGCGGCAGCCGTTTCACTGTCAGAGATGAAGGGCCAGGTATTGATCCTGAAGCTGCAGCCGACCTGACAAAAGCGTTTCGCAGGATGGATCAACGTTATGGCGGTAGTGGGTTAGGACTGAATATTGTGCTGCGCATCGCGCAGATCCATCACGGTGAGTTGCGATTGACCAATCGTGACGACCGAAGTGGGCTCAATGCCACCTGCTGGTTGCCGCACAATCTGAACTAGCCGTGGTGGGGAGCCGTCACCACCTCCACTATCCTCAGAAATGCGTATTCAGGCCCATATACCAGGTCCGCCCAGATTCGTTATAGGTGTTCGCCCCTGCGCCATACATATACGCATTGGTCGTGGCGTTACCGGTTGTTTGTGCATTCCCTTCCCTGAAATGACGTTTATCCAGTACGTTATCCACGCCGAGGGTGACGCTCACGTATTTGTTCACATCGTAGGTACCGCTCAAGCCCACGATGGAGTAGGGACTGACCGTCGATTGCTCCGTACCGCTGACTGACTCTCCCTTGTAGTTATATTTTTTCGGCGTCTGCCGACCATACCAGGTCAGAGTGCTTTGCAGGGAAAGCGCGTCTGTGGCCTGCCAGGCCAGCGTCGAGTTCAGGGTATATTCCGGGATGATTGATAAGCGGTCGCCTGTCGTTTTATTGTTGCTTTGCAGCATATAGGTCAGGTTGTTGAAGGCATTGCCGGAATGCCCGGACAACGCATTGCACTGGATGCAGGCTGGCATGAGAAAATCATTCTTGAGTCGAACCGCCAGCTATATCCCCTGCTGGTCGATGCTGGCCTGGATGTGCGCTTTCGGGAGATTGACGGCGGTCATGATGCCCTCTGCTGGCGCGGAGGGATCACGGACGGACTTAAGTGGTTATGGTCGGACTCCGTGAGCAGCGAATAGCTCAGTAAGTCGCGTCAGAAGATGGCTTGCACTGTAGTAATCAAGGCGGAAGCTGTCATTCCCCAGGGTATACACCTGCTGGTGCTGAACGGCAGGTGACGCCGCCAATAGAGGCGCAGACAGCAGTGCCAATTTGCCAGATTGATCGGCGGCAAACATCAACACAGATTGCCCATTGATCCCCGTCACCAGGCTCTCGCCACTGAGTTGGATAATGTCTTTGCGTTGCAATCTCCGTTGCGCCTGAGCCAGTTCAGCGGGCACCGTGGCCAGGGTAAACCCCAATGATTCCAGCAATTGTCCCTGCGCAGAGTCGCGGGTCCAGAGATTAGCGGCCTGAGTCTGTGGATTGAACACCAGCGCAGAGACGGGCTGCGGTGGCAATACTATTGCCTCTTTGACGGCAGCGACCCGTCTGGCAAATGACTGAATAGAAGCCTCCGCTTCAGTCTCCTTTCCGATAGCTTTTGCAAGCTGTCGCTCTGTTTGCTGCCAGCTCTGCTGGTCGTAATTAATCACCAGCGTGGGTGCAATCAGCGAAAGGCGGTCATACAGCGTGACAGCTGAGTCTTTTCCCGTTGCGCTGACCACGATCAAATCAGGATCCTGCGCGGCGATGGCTTCCAGACTGGCTTCCCCTGTGGGTAACGTTTTAACCCCTCTGGCTCTGGCAATATCGCCCCATTGACGAAAGAACCCCCGATCATCGGCAAGCCGTTTTCCTGGCTGAGTTACCCCGCTGGCGATAACCGGGGCTTCAATCGCCAGTAATGAGCCGGTGAGCGTCACGCTGGTTGAAACAATACGTCGCGGTTGCTGCTTAAGCACAACATCCCCCTTTGAGGTCGAAAGATGGCGCGGCCAGTCAGGACGGGCATCAGCCTGGGCGAGAATGGGGATCATAAGCAGGCTGAACAGTAGCGGGCAACGCGTGAGGAAGGCAGAGGTCATTATCAGGCTCGTTGGTAAAGCGCCGATGTCAAAACATGGCAAATCGAAGGATGGCAAAGATGATAATAATTATCTTTACCATTTAAAAGACTTAATTGCCCGAGCTTCAGACATTAAAAAAGGACACCGGGGTGTCCTTTTTCTGAATTAACGCTTGTAGATGATTTCGACGCCTTCGTCGTCCTCTTCATCCCAGTCGTCATCCCAGTCGTCGTCTTCCACTTCAACAGCTGATTCTGCTTCAGCTTCTTCAAGTTGCTGGCGATGATAGTCATCCCACATGAACTCGACTTTCTCAGGCTGCTTCTGTGCTTCTTCCGCTTCTTTTGGATTGGCGTTGATAAAGGACATCACATCCCAACACAATGGCGTTACGCCAGTACGGTTGGCAGCAGAGATCAGATAGTATTTATCTGTCCAGCCCAGCGCATCAGCAATCGCTTTCGCACGAGCTTCCGCTTCTTCTGCATCCAGCAGGTCAACTTTGTTAAACACTAACCAGCGCGGTTTGTTGAACAGCTTCTCGCTGTATTTTTCCAACTCACCGAGGATGATGCGGGCATTTTCAATCGGATCGGATTCGTCAATTGGCGCCAGATCGATGGTGTGTAACAGTACACGGCAGCGCTCAAGGTGCTTCAGGAAGCGAATACCCAGACCCGCGCCATCAGATGCCCCTTCGATCAGACCCGGGATATCGGCGATCACGAAGCTCTGTTCAGTGTCCATACGAACCACGCCGAGGCTTGGTACCAGCGTGGTAAACGGATAGTCAGCCACTTTTGGTTTCGCGGCGGACACCGCACGGATAAAGGTCGATTTACCGGCATTCGGCAAACCAAGCATACCCACGTCAGCCAGCAGCATCAGTTCCAGCTGGATATCACGCACTTCACCCTTGGTCCCCATCGTTTTCTGACGAGGAGAACGGTTTACGGAGGATTTGAAGCGGGAGTTGCCCAGACCATGCCAGCCGCCTTTCGCGACCATCTGGATCTGACCATGCGTCATCATGTCGCCCAGCGTCTCGCCAGTGCCCTGATCGATGATACGGGTGCCGACCGGCACTTTAATAATAATGTCCTGACCACGTTTGCCGGTACAATCACGGCTCTGACCATTCTGGCCACGCTCTGAACGGAAAGATTTTTCGAAACGGTAGTCAATCAGGGTATTGAGGTTTTCATCGGCCTGCATGTAGACATCGCCGCCGTCACCACCGTCGCCGCCGTCCGGACCGCCTCTTGGGATATATTTCTCACGACGGAAGCTGACGCAGCCATTGCCGCCATCGCCCGCAGCGACGAGTATCGTCGCTTCATCAACAAACTTCATGTTACTTCTCCGTAAATCATTCGCCCGACGCTGGCAAGGTGACGCGTGTCCGGGAGTGATCCGCCGTAGCAAGCTGGTGTGCCTGATGACGGAAACTGGGTTTCTGGCGCCGCAAAAGCTGTCTTCACGTCGATTCCAGAAAGGAGATCCGCCTCAAGACATCGTGCAGCTGAATATAAAGTGTACAGCAAAAATGACCTTTGCTGTGCCCCCTCAGACGTAATTACGCCGGGGCAGAACGCAGAATGTAAAAAGCCCCGCAATCATAGCGGGGCTTTTAGATTCGCTGCTGAAAGCGGTATCAGGTACCGCTTTCAGGCACGAAAACCTTACTCAGCAACGATGCTGATGTATTTACGGTTGTTCGGGCCTTTCACTTCGAACTGGACCTTGCCGTTTGCAGTTGCAAACAGAGTGTGGTCACGGCCGCAGCCTACGTTGGTGCCCGCATGGAATTTGGTTCCACGCTGACGAACGATGATGCTACCTGCCAGAACAGATTCGCCGCCGAAACGCTTAACGCCAAGGCGTTTTGCATTGGAATCGCGACCATTTCGAGTGGAGCCGCCAGCTTTCTTGTGTGCCATTTGTCAGATCTCCTCTTACGCGCTGATGCCAGTGATCTTCACGTCAGTAAACCACTGACGGTGACCCTGCTGCTTACGGTAATGCTTACGACGACGGAACTTAACAATCTTGATCTTGTCGCCGCGACCATGAGCAATAATTTCTGCCTTGATCAAGCCACCTGAAACTAAAGGCGCGCCAATTGACACATCTTCACCGTTGGCAATCATCAGAACCTGGTCGAATTCAATCGTTTCGCCGGTTGCGATGTCCAGCTTTTCCAGGCGAACGGTCTGACCTTCGCTTACTCGGTGTTGTTTACCACCACTTTGGAAAACCGCGTACATATAAACTCCGCTTTCGCGCTTGCCGTCTTAGTTTCAGGCTGCGCTATAAATATTCACAATAGGGCGCGAATTCTACGCAACTTCCAGGATAATGACAAGTGCCTGATGCGGGGTATTGCAGAAAAAAAACGCTAAGCGAATGCAATTGTTTCGTTGCGCTGATTTTCCAGTACAATCTGTAATACATAACCTGCCGCAGGCACGGGTAAAGACGCTTATCATAGCAGCATACTGAGCAATAGCTGAACAGACTGATGAACTTAGAACAGATAACCGAACTCACCGCGCAAGATATGGCGGACGTCAACGCAACTATCCTCGAACAGCTGAACTCTGAGGTCTCCCTCATTAATCAGTTGGGTTACTACATCATCAGTGGTGGAGGCAAACGCATCCGTCCGATGATCGCTGTTTTAGCGGCTCGCGCCGTTAATTACACAGGGAAACAGCATGTTACCATAGCAGCCCTGATCGAATTTATTCACACGGCCACGCTCCTGCACGACGATGTGGTGGATGAATCAGACATGCGTCGCGGCAAAGCCACGGCCAATGCTGCTTTTGGTAACGCGGCCAGCGTGCTGGTTGGCGACTTCATTTACACCCGTGCTTTCCAGATGATGACTAGCCTCGGATCGCTCCGGGTACTGGCGCTGATGTCTGAAGCAGTTAACGTTATCGCTGAAGGTGAAGTTCTGCAGCTCATGAACTGCAACGACCCGGATATCACCGAAGAAAGCTACATGCGGGTGATTTACAGCAAAACCGCCCGTCTGTTTGAAGCGGCGGCCCAATCTTCAGCCATCCTTGCTGAGGCTGTGCCAGAGCAGGAAAAAGCGCTGCAGGACTATGGCCGCTTCATTGGCACCGCTTTCCAGCTAATCGACGATCTGCTGGATTACAGCGCCGATGGTAAAACGCTCGGTAAAAATGTCGGTGATGACCTGAGTGAAGGCAAGCCTACCCTGCCGCTGCTGCATGCGATGCACAATGGTACCCCTGAACAATCCCAGATGATCCGCGAAGCGATTGAACAGGGTAACGGCCGCCATTTATTGGAACCTGTTCTGGAAACCATGCGCCAATGTGGCTCTCTGGAATGGACGCGTCAGGCCGCTGAGCATGAAGCGGATAAAGCCATTTCGGCGCTTAAAGTACTGCCTGAATCACCCTGGCGCAGTGCGCTTGAAGCACTGGCTCACATGTCAGTCCAGCGCGAATACTAGTCTTTATAAGCGCGGGAAACCGCGCTCTGCCCCCTTTTTTCAGCCCTTTACGTCTGCATTCATCCTCCATCCCTGTTTGCTTGATACCTTTCGCAGTTAACCGGTCAAAACGCCTGCAACTTATGCGTTCCCTCGCAAAAAGTCACCTCAACATTTAGAAAATACTGGAAATAAAGTTCCTGAAGTTGTTATAAATGCTTCGCGGTGTATTGCGGCTACGAGCAGTCAAAGCAGGCACTGTTTCCAAACATAGCTATGCAGCTCAGCCGTTAATAAAGGAATGTCATAAGAAGTCAGGTGTACATGGAGGAGGCACAAATGGTCAAATTTAAAGATGACTGGCACAACGCAGACATTATTGCGAGCCTGCGCAAAAAGGGAACCAGTCTGGCAGGGGTTTCACGAGATGCTGGACTCTGCTCATCGACACTCGCCAATGCGCTATTTCGTCCCTGGCCAAAAGGTGAGTGGCTGATTGCGGATGCGCTGCAAGTTCATCCCGCCGAGATATGGCCAAGCCGCTATTACCATCCCATCACGAAAAAGCTTATCGACCGCAAAGGACTGATGAGGTAATAAAAAAAGGCGGTAGTTTCCTACCGCCTTTCATTGCTGAGGACGAAAAAATTACTCTTCGCCGCTCACGCGCTCAATGTTCGCGCCCAGCGCCTTCAGTTTATCTTCGATGTGCTCATAGCCACGGTCGATATGATAAATACGATCAACAATTGTGGTGCCTTCTGCGATACAACCTGCCAGAACCAGGCTGGCCGACGCACGCAGATCGGTCGCCATCACCTGAGCTCCGGAGAGCTTCTCAACACCATGACAAATCGCGGTGTTGCTCTCTATCTCCGCATGCGCGCCCATACGGATCAGCTCTGGGATGTGCATAAAGCGGTTTTCGAAGATGGTCTCGGTAATCACACCGGTGCCTTCTGCCACCAGATTCAGCAAGCTGAACTGAGCCTGCATATCCGTTGGGAAGCCCGGATGCGGCGCAGTGCGGAAGTTGACTGCTTTAGGCCGTTTGCCATGCATATCCAGACTGATCCAGTCCGGACCGGTTTGAATTTCTGCACCGGCTTCACGCAGCTTAGCCAGTACGGCATCCAGAGTGTCCGGCTGAGTGGCATGACAAAGGACTTTTCCGCCAGAAATCGCCGCAGCAATCAGGAAGGTTCCCGTTTCAATACGGTCGGGCAGGACGCGGTAAACTCCGCCGCCCAGACGCTCAACGCCTTCAATGGTAATACGGTCGCTGCCGGCACCGGTGATTTTCGCACCTAAGGTGTTCAGGAAGTTCGCGGTGTCCACAATTTCTGGCTCGCGCGCAGCATTCTCGATGACCGTCGTACCGGTAGCCAGTGTGGCTGCGCTCATGATGGTTACGGTCGCGCCAACGCTGACCTTATCCATCACGATATGCGCGCCTTTCAGACGGCCATCGACGGACGCTTTCACATAGCCTTCTTCAAGTTTGATCTCAGCGCCCAGCTGTTCCAGACCGGTAATGTGCAGGTCAACAGGGCGGGCACCGATGGCGCAACCACCAGGCAGAGAAACCTGCCCCTGACCAAAACGGGCCACCAGCGGGCCAAGCGCCCAGATGGAAGCGCGCATGGTTTTCACCAGATCATAAGGTGCGCAGTAGATATTGACGTCACTGGCATCCAGATGCACAGAACCGTTACGCTCAGCCTTAACACCCAGCTGGCTTAACAGCTTCATGGTGGTATCGATGTCCTTCAGTTTCGGGACATTCTGAATCTCTACAGGCTCTTCCGCCAGCAGAGCGGCGAACAGGATCGGCAGCGCAGCGTTTTTTGCGCCGGAAATAGTGACTTCCCCGCTTAAACGGGTCGGACCCTGCACACGAAATTTATCCATTGCACCAGCTCTCTTTTAAAAAAATAAAGGTCTGTTCGCCTCACCACGATCTTGCGCGGTGACCACAGCGAAGCAGCTTAAAAACCGTTTAACTTACGGTCGCGCGCCCACTCTTCAGGGGTAAATGTTTTGATTGAAACGGCATGCATGCGGTTGTCAGCGATATACGCCATCAGCGGTGCATAGACAGTCTGCTGTTTTTTGACCCGGCTGAGATCGGCAAACAGTTCGCCTACCGCGATAACCTGAAAATGGCTGCCATCGCCAGTAACGTGGACTTCCTGCAACGGTAACGCGCCCATCAGCACGGATTGAATTTCACTAGTTTCCATGAGGCTTCTAAATTTAATAGATGATAAACAGGCACACATATTAGTGGAAAGTGCCGCTATCTTAAACAAGCAAAAAGCCCCTGACGGTGCAGGGGCTCTTTCTGTTCAGTTTCCGCCAGGCATTTTATCCGCGGGAAACAATGATCTGCTGCAAGTTATACAGGGTAATCAACGAATGAAGTTTATCGTTGATGCCCGTAAATTGGGGCGCTTTGCCCTGTTGTAATGCTATCTGCCGCAGATGAACCAGCAGCGCCAGCCCAGCCGAATCAACCCGATCCAGTTCAGAAACGTCGATTGTATCGATCTGTTTCATTACCGTCTCGCGCTGCTTCCAGAGCGCTAACAGGGTTTCGCGCTGCAGTTCGCCGGACAAATGTAACTGGTTCGCCTCAAGACGCCAGCTCAGTTGATCGCTCATTACTGCTGTTTATCCAACGTGATGGGCTGCTTAGCGTAAGACTTCAGCTGCTCGGTCAGGCCATCGATGCCCTTCTGACGCAGCGTGTCGCTCCACTCATTTTGCTTAGTGGTAATCATGCTTACCCCTTCAGCAATCATGTCATACGCCTGCCAGTCGCCGCTGCGGCTGTTTTTGCGCCACTGGAAGTCCAGACGCACAGGGGGACGACCGTTCGGATCAACAATGGTGACGCGAATTGCGATAATGGTTTTGTCTGCATAGGATTGCTCAGGAGCAATCTGGTAAGTCTGCCCGTTATACAGCGCCAGCGCCTGACCATAGGCCTGTGCCAGATAATCACCAAAGGCTTTGAAGTACGCATCGCGCTGCGCAGGCGTCGCATCTTTGTAATAACGACCTAACACCAACGCGCCGGCGTATTTGATTTGCACATACGGCAACAGCTCTTCACGCACGATCTGACGCAGATAGTCAGGATCCTGTTTGATTTTAGGCTGTTCGGTCTTCAGCCGGGTGAAGGTTTTCCCTGCTGCTTCGTTCATCAGCTGATAAGGATTGGTTTGATCTGCTGCCGCATTGGCTGCAACCGGGGCAATAACCAGCATTGCCATCATCAGGAAACGTTTAAACATGGCTTGTCCTCTTATGGTGTAGTCGTAGCCGCCGGCGCGGGTTGCCCGTTAGCTTCCGGTGCCGCCGACGAATCATCTTTCTTGTCATTACCATTGCCGCTCTTATACAAGAACTGGCCAATCAGGTCTTCCAGCACCATCGCCGATTTGGTGTCCTGAATGGTGCTGCCATCTTTAAGCATAGCGGTTCCCATATCGGGATCGTCAAAACCGACATTCAGCGCCAGGAATTGCTCCCCCAACAGACCGGAGGTTCTGATCGCCAGCGAGCTGGTGTCAGGCAGTTGATTATATTGGTCTTCGATATCCATCGTAACGCGCGGCGAGTAAGTTTTTGGATCAAGTTCAATGTCGGATACCCGACCAATCACCACACCGCCCACTTTGACCGGTGACCCGCTTTTCAGACCGCCAATATTGTCGAAAGTCGCATAGAGTTTCCAGGTTGGCGTGCTGCCCAGCGATTGCAAATCTGCCACGCGCAGGCAAAGAAACAGTGCCGCAAACAGCGCCAGTAATAAAAACACACCTACCCAAATTTCGCTTTTTTTCGTTTGCATTGAATCAGTTCCCAAACATCAGTGCAGTCAGCACAAAATCTAAACCGAGTACCGCCAGAGAAGCATGTACCACAGTGCGAGTGGTTGCCCGGCTGATCCCTTCCGAAGTCGGGATAGCATCATAGCCATTGAACAGAGCAATCCAGGTCACCGTGAAGGCGAAGACCGCACTTTTGATTACGCAGTTAAGAATGTCCGTGCGCACATCAACAGCATTTTGCATCGCCGACCAGAAGAACCCACTGTCGATGCCTTTCCAGCTGACGCCAACAATGGCGCCGCCCATGATACCAACCGCCACAAAAATCAGCGTCAGCAAGGGCATGCTGATAAAGCCCGCCCAAAACCGGGGTGAAATAATCCGACGCAGGGGATCGACCGCCATCATCTCCATACTGGAGAGCTGTTCAGTGGCTTTCATCAGGCCAATTTCCGCCGTTAAGGCAGAGCCTGCCCGGCCCGCAAACAGCAGCGCAGTCACAACCGGCCCCAGCTCGCGCAGCAGCGAAAGCGCCACTAACATGCCAAGACTGCTGTCGGCACCGTAGGTGTTTAAAACCAGATAGCCCTGCAATCCCAGTACCATGCCAATAAATAAGCCCGATACCACCACGATCAGCAGTGACAGTACACCAATACTGTAAAGCTGTTTTATCAGCAGTGGCGCGTGCTTGCGAAAGCGGGGAATACCCACCAGCGCGTGAAAGAGCATTAATCCGGCACGACCAAAGGAAGCACAGGTATTGATCCCCTGTCGTCCAAGCGCACGTAAAAACATCAGTTAGTTAACTCCCTGAACCGGTTAAGTCTTGCAGATAATCGCCTGCAGGAAAACGAAACGGTACCGGACCATCGGCGATACCATCAATAAACTGGCGGACACGCGCATCTTCATTTTCATGCAGGGATTTAGCCGTTCCCTGAGCAATCACCTTCTGCCCGGCAATAATATAAGCGTAGTCAGCGATACTGAGCACTTCCGGAACATCGTGAGAAACCACAATGCAGGTCATCCCCAGCGAATGGTTGAGTTCATCAATCAGTTTGACCAGCACGCCCATGGTAATGGGATCCTGGCCGACGAAAGGCTCATCGAACATGATCAGGTCAGGCTCTAAGGCAATCGCACGGGCCAGCGCCGCACGTCGTGCCATGCCGCCTGAAAGTTCGGAAGGTTTCAGCTGTGCCGCTCCGCGTAATCCTACCGCTTCCAGTTTCATCATCACCGTGCTGTGCAGCAACTGCGGGGGAAGCTGAGTGTGTTCACGCAGCGGCCAGGCGACATTATCAAAGACGGTAAGATCCGTGAATAGCGCACCGGACTGGAACAGCATGCTCATTTTTTTTCTGGCTTCATATAAGCGAGAGCGAGTCAGGCTGGGAATATTTTCGCCGTTAAACCAGATTTCTCCGCTGTCAGGGCGTAACTGGCCACCAATCAGACGTAATAAGGTGGTTTTACCAATGCCTGATGGCCCCATAATAGCGGTCACTTTCCCTTTTGGCACAGTCAGCGAGATGTTATCGAATACTGGGCGATCTCCACGGGCAAAGCTCACGCCCCGGACATCCACCAAATTCGTCTCCGTCTGGCTCATAGTTACCTCTCCACATTTCAGGCATTAAATTTATCTCCGATGGTAACGTATAACCCATCGGACAGGACACTTTTACAGAAACTTACCTCGAAGACGTGGCTAAAGTTGGCATAAGTTTTACTTTTCGCTCCCAGACCGTCAAAATCAGCACAATAACTTAACACCCTTGCTTTACTCGTCGCGCAAGGCCAGCCGACGATTATACCCGATCAAAGGACATTTCATGCTCGTAGCTATAGCACTGTTGGTTATCGGTTTAGTTCTGCTGGTATATGGTGCCGATCGTCTGGTCTTCAGTGCCGCTATTCTGAGCCGCGCGCTGGGTATTCCCCCGCTGATTATTGGTATGACGGTGGTCGGAATAGGCACCTCGCTACCTGAGCTGATTGTCTCTTTCTCCGCAGCAACCCATGGACAGATGGATATCGCCGTGGGCACGGCCATGGGATCGAACATTACCAATATTTTGCTGATCCTCGGTGGCGCTGCCCTGCTTCATCCCCTTACGGTGCATTCAAATCTGGTTCGTCGTGAACTGCCACTGATGCTGCTGGTCACATTATTATGTGGCGTAATGCTGTTTGATAATAACCTCAGCCGCAATGATGGCGTGGCCTTGATCGCCATTGCGGCGGCTTATTTACTCTTTATTATCAAAATTGCCCGTAAAGCCGAACGCGAAAACAACGACTCGCTGACACGGGAGCAGCTGGCTGAGCTGCCGCGCGACGATACCGGTAATACCGTCGCCTTTTTATGGCTGGCGGTGGCGTTGATTATACTGCCGATGTCTACGCGGATGGTCATCGATAACGCCACGGTGATTGCGGACTTCTTCGGCATCAGCGAACTGATTATTGGCCTGACGGTGATTTCCGTTGGCACCAGCCTGCCTGAACTGGCGACGGTGATCGCGGGCGCACTCAAAGGCGAAGATGATATCGCTATTGGCAACCTTATTGGTTCCAACATCTACAATATTGCGATTGTCCTGGGCGTTCCGGCACTGATTCACCCAGGGGATATGGATATGCACGCGTTCGCTCGTGACTATTGGGTCATGCTGGGCGTCAGCGCGCTATTTACCTTAATCTGTTTACAGCGCAGCCGCTGTATCGGCCGCGTGGCCGGTGCGCTACTGCTCTCTGGCTTTGTTGCCTGGGTTGCACTGCTCTACTGGCTGCCTTCGGCTACCCTCTGGTAAAAAGGAATGGAAATTATGGCACCTGGCAACCTCGAACCCGGCTTTGACTTTCAGCAAGCCGGGAAAGATGTCCTGAATATCGAACGTCAGGGTCTGGAGCAGCTTGATCAATACATCAACGACGATTTCACCCAGGCATGTCAGCGCATCTTCAGCTGTTCAGGGAAAGTCGTGGTAATGGGCATGGGCAAGTCGGGTCACATCGGCAAAAAGATGGCCGCGACCTTTGCCAGCACCGGTACACCCGCTTTCTTTGTTCATCCTGCTGAAGCCAGCCACGGCGATTTAGGCATGGTAAGCGCGGGCGATATTGTCATCGCCATCTCCAATTCCGGCGAATCCTCTGAAATTCTGGCCCTTATCCCGGTGTTAAAGCGGCTGCACGTCTCACTGATTTGCATGACCAGCAAACCCGAGAGCGCAATGGGTCGTGCCGCTGATATTCATCTGTGTGTTAAAGTACCGCATGAAGCCTGCCCTCTGGGCCTGGCGCCGACCACCAGCACCACCGCGACACTGGTGATGGGTGATGCCTTGGCGGTTGCGCTGTTGAAAGCGCGTGGCTTCACTGCCGAAGACTTTGCCCTGTCCCATCCGGGCGGCGCACTTGGCCGTAAGCTGTTGTTAACCGTCAATGATATTATGCACACCGGTGATGAGATCCCGCATGTCAGCCGCGAGGCTTCTTTGCGGGATGCGCTGCTTGAAATTACCCGCAAAAACATGGGCATGACGGTAATTTGCAACGATCTGATGAAGATCGAAGGCATCTTTACCGATGGTGACCTGCGCAGGGTGTTTGATATGGGCATTGATTTCCAGACGGCCGACATTGCCAGCGTGATGACCTCAGGCGGCATTCGGGTCCGCCCAAATCTGCTGGCGGTGGATGCGCTCAACCTGATGCAAAGCAGGAATATTACCGTCGTGATGGTGGCTGACGGTGACACGCTGCTGGGCGTGGTGCATATGCATGACATGCTGCGCGCTGGCGTGGTTTAACAAGGAACAGAAGACAAATGAGTACTGCTGCAGAGTGGGTTGAAACTTGCTATGGCGAGGTCAGCCTTGATGTCATGACCCGCGCGCGCGAGGTCAGACTGTTAATTTGTGATGTTGATGGCGTCATGTCCGATGGCGTGATCTATCAGGGCAACAGCGGAGAAGAGCTGAAAGCTTTCAACGTCCGCGACGGCTATGGTATTCGTTGCCTGCTGACATCCGACGTGGAAGTGGCCATTATTACCGGCCGGAAGGCAAAATTGCTGGAAGATCGCTGTGCCACGCTCGGGATTACGCATCTTTACCAGGGACAATCTGATAAGCTTTTGGCCTTCCGTGAACTTCTGGATACACTAGCACTTCGCCCCGAGCAGGTGGCTTACATCGGTGACGACCTGATTGACTGGCCGGTGATGGCCGAAGTCGGTCTCAGCGTTACCGTGGCTGATGCCCACCCGGTCCTGCTTCCTCGCGCAAACTACGTAACCCGTATTGCCGGTGGTCGGGGAGCGGTGCGTGAAATTTGCGATCTGATTTTGATAGCACAGGATAAGTTTGATGAGGCCAAAGGGCAGTCTGTATGAGTAAAACCAGACGTTGGATCACGCTGTTACTGGCTTTGGTGGCCATTGTGCTGATTGGCTGGAATCTGGCCGGTCCGGATGACAGCGCACAACCTGTTGCCAACAGCGACCAGAATCCCACCTACACCAGCCAGAGCTCAAATACTGTGGTCTACAACCCTCAGGGTGGTCTGAACTACAAGCTGGTGTCGGACAAAGTGACCTATTTTTCCACTGAGGCCGTCAGCTGGTTCGAAAACCCGGTGATGACCACGTACGACGAAAACAAAATTCCGACCTGGTCTATCCGGGCAGACAAAGCCAAGCTGACCAATGACCGTATGCTGTATCTTTACGGCCACGTAGAGGTCAACAGCCTGACTCAGGATGCTCAACTTGAGCGGATTAAGACCGATAATGCCATAGTGAACCTCGTCACCCAGGATGTAACGTCGGATGATCAGGTCACGCTTTATGGCAGTAGCTTCAACTCTACCGGGATGAAGATGCGTGGAAATTTACGGAAGAAAACAGCCGAGCTGATTGAAAAGGTCAAAACCTCTTATGAAATCCAAAATGCAAAACAACCTTAAGTTCCTGGCGCTCAGCTTGCTGCTGGCTACCAGCCTGCCGGCTCTGGCGCTGACCGGCGACTCCGATAAACCGGTGAACGTCGATTCCGAAAATCAGGCCCTTGATATGCAGGGTAACGTTGCCACCTTTACCGGCAACGTCATCGTGACCCAGGGCTCGATCAAAATCACCGCGGATAAAGTCGTGGTCACTCGCCCGGATGGCGACAGCAAGAAAACCATCGTCGATGCTTATGGTAATCCTGCCACCTTCTACCAGATGCAGGACAACGGTAAGCCGGTGAAAGGCCATGCGCAAAAAATGCATTATGAGCTGGCGAAAGATTTTGTCGAGTTGACCGGTAATGCTTATCTGGAGCAGCTCGACAGCAACGTGAAGGGTGACCGGATTACCTATCTGGTGAAAGAGCAGAAAATGCAGGCTTATGGCAGCAGCGGCAAACGCGTGACGACCATCCTGGTTCCTTCCCAGTTGCAGGACAAAGGCACCCAGTCTACCGGCCCAAAAAAGAGTAACTAATCAGCTATGGCTACGTTAATTGCGGAAAACCTGGCGAAGGCTTACAAAGGCCGTCGCGTGGTCGAAGATGTCAGTTTGCAGGTCAAATCCGGTGAGATTGTTGGCCTGTTAGGTCCAAATGGCGCCGGCAAAACCACCACCTTTTACATGGTGGTTGGCATTGTGCCGCGTGATGCGGGTCGTATCGTCATTGATGATGAAGACATCAGTATCTTACCGTTGCACGCCCGCGCTCGCCGTGGGATTGGCTATCTGCCGCAGGAAGCGTCGATCTTCCGCCGCCTGAGCGTCTATGACAACCTGATGGCCGTACTGCAGATCCGCGACGATCTGACCACAGAACAACGCGAAGACCGCGCCAATGAACTGATGAGCGAATTCCACATCGAGCATCTGCGCAACAGCATGGGTCAGGCATTATCCGGTGGCGAACGTCGTCGTGTTGAGATTGCCCGCGCGCTGGCCGCCAATCCAAAGTTCATCTTGCTTGATGAGCCCTTTGCCGGTGTTGACCCGATTTCAGTTATTGATATCAAAAAGATTATCGAACACCTGCGTGACAGCGGCCTTGGCGTGCTGATCACCGACCATAACGTGCGTGAAACGCTGGCGGTATGTGAGCGCGCTTACATCGTCAGCCAGGGGCACTTAATTGCTCATGGAACTCCGGCAGAAATTCTGGAGGATGAACAAGTTAAAAGAGTCTATTTGGGCGAAGAGTTCAGACTCTGATAAGGTGTTAAAACCAGGTAAGATTTTCGAGGAATTAGTATCCTGAATATGAAGCAAGGTTTGCAACTCAGGCTTAGCCAACAGCTTGCCATGACGCCACAACTGCAACAGGCGATCCGTTTGCTGCAGCTCTCTACGCTTGAACTACAGCAGGAAATTCAGCTGGCGCTGGAAAGTAATCCGTTGCTTGAACAAACCGACATTCATGAGGAAGTGGACGTACGCGAATATCAGGAGAAAGAGGCTCTGGATACCAGGGAAGCGCTGGAACAGAAGGACATGCCCGAAGAGCTGCCTCTGGATGCGACCTGGGACGAAATTTATACCGCCGGAACGCCGTCAGGCACCGGAACCGATTATCACGACGACGAGCTGCCGGTCTATCAAGGTGAAACCACGCAGACCCTTCAGGATTACCTGATGTGGCAGGTGGAGTTAACCCCGTTTACCGAAACTGACCGGGCGATCGCGACCTCGATTGTCGATGCCGTGGACGACACCGGTTATCTGACCGCCTCGCTGGATGAGATCCTCGACAGCATTGGCAACGATGAATTGACCATGGATGAAGTGGAAGCGGTATTGAAACGCGTTCAGCGCTTCGATCCCGTTGGCGTCTGTGCCCGCGATCTACGGGATTGCCTGCTGGTCCAGCTTTCCCAGTTCCCGCCTGACGCATTGTGCCTGAAAGAAGCAAGGCTGATTGTCAGCGAACATCTGGACTTACTGGCTAATCATGACTTCCGTAGCCTGATGCGCGTGACGCGGCTGAAGGAAGACGTGCTTAAAAACGCCATGCAGGTAATTCAGTCGCTCGATCCGCGTCCGGGTCAGTCGATTAATACTACCGAGCCGGAATATGTCATCCCGGATGTGCTGGTACGCAAAGCCAGCAATCGCTGGACGGTGGAACTGAATTCAGACAGCGTACCCAGGCTGAAGATTAATCAGCATTATGCTTCACTCGGCGGTTCGACGCGTAACGACAGTGACAGCCAGTTTATCCGCAGCAATTTGCAGGAAGCGAAGTGGCTGATAAAAAGTCTGGAAAGCCGTAATGACACGCTGCTGAAAGTGACGCGCTGCATCGTCGATCAGCAGCAGGCGTTTTTCGAACAGGGCGAAGAATTTATGCGCCCCATGGTGTTGGCGGATATCGCCAGTGCCGTGGATATGCATGAATCCACCATTTCCCGCGTGACCACGCAGAAGTATCTGCACAGTCCGCGCGGAATTTTTGAATTGAAGTATTTTTTCTCCAGTCACGTCAACACCGAGAGTGGTGGCGAAGCTTCCTCCACGGCGATACGCGCACTGGTGAAAAAATTAATCTCGGCGGAGAATCCCGCCAAACCACTGAGCGACAGCAAGCTCACGACTTTGCTCTCTAATCAAGGGATCATGGTAGCGCGGCGCACTGTTGCAAAGTACCGAGAGTCTTTATCCATCCCGCCCTCAAACCAGCGTAAACAGCTGGTCTGATCGAACAGATAAGGAAGAATGTATGCAACTCAACATTACCGGGCAGAACGTGGAAATCACTGAACCATTGCGTGATTTCGTGACGACCAAATTTGCCAAACTGGAACAGTACTTTGATCGAATTAATCAGGTCTATATTGTACTGAAGGTCGAAAAGGTCACTCAGGTAGCGGATGCGACTTTGCATGTGAATGGCGGTGAGTTGCATGCCACCTCGGAAGGGAAAGATATGTACGCGGCGGTTGACGGCTTGATAGACAAGCTGACGCGCCAGCTCAATAAACATAAAGACAAGCTGAAGCAGCACTAAATTTCACTCAAGCATTGATTATTTCTTCGCCACCCTAATCTTAGGATCAGGCATGACGTAAGATAACCGGCTCGGCTCCCTTTAATCGGGGAGCCGGGCCGTTAATCAATCAGGCAGGCTGAGCAGTCGACCGATGACCCTCTCCCCTCTTTTCAGGTGAAGATGTGTCCCGTAATTTTGCCAGGCAGAAGTGAACACGTAAGTGAAACTATGATGAACAATGAATTAACACTGGAACTGAGCTCGGTACTGAATGTGTCCTGCACCCGCAGCGGCGTCCATTGCCAGAGTAAGAAGCGGGCGCTGGAAATCATCAGCGAGCTGGCGGCTAAACAGCTTAACCTTCCGCACCAGACCATCTTCGAAGCGATTCTGACCCGTGAACGTATGGGCAGTACCGGAATTGGTAATGGTATCGCGATCCCGCATGGCAAACTGGTAGAAGATACCCTGCGTGCGGTGGGCGTTTTTATCCGCCTCGATCAGCCGATCGCTTTTGATGCCATTGATAATCAACCGGTAGATCTGCTTTTCGCCTTACTGGTGCCTGCCGATCAGTGCAAAACGCATTTGCATACGCTATCGCTGGTTGCCAAACGTCTGGCGGATAAAACCGTGTGTCGCCGCCTGCGCGCTGCGCAGACTGATGAAGAGCTATACGAGATCATGGCTGAGACTCCTGAGGAGAGCCACTGATCATACCGGGCGTGGAAGCCCCGGCTCATTTTAAGCATGTGGGTTATTCTGGCGGCCTTAGCAACCAGGGCTGAATACCCTCAAACAGGCAAATTCAGGAGAAGAAGTCATGGTGCTGATGATTGTCAGCGGTCGATCGGGATCGGGTAAGTCTGTCGCCTTGAGAGCACTGGAGGATATGGGCTTTTACTGCGTGGATAACTTACCCGTGGTTTTACTGCCTGAATTGGCTAATTCTCTGGCCGACCGCAACATGTCTGCTGCGGTCAGCATCGACGTGCGCAATATGCCTGAGTCACCAGAAGTGTTCGAAAAAGCCCTGACCAGCCTGCCGGACAGCTTTTCACCTCAACTGCTGTTTCTCGATGCCGATCGCAACACGCTGATCCGTCGCTATAGCGATACTCGCCGCCTGCACCCTCTTTCCAGCAAGAATTTATCGCTGGAGAGCGCCATTGACGAAGAGAATGAGCTGCTGGAACCGCTGCGCTCTCGCGCTGACCTGATTGTTGATACCTCCGAGATGTCGGTGCACGAGTTGGCCGAGATGCTGCGGACGCGCTTACTGGGTAAACGCGAGCGCGAGCTGACGATGGTTTTCGAATCCTTCGGCTACAAGCACGGTATTCCCATCGATGCAGACTACGTCTTCGATGTGCGCTTTTTGCCGAATCCCCATTGGGATCCAAAACTGCGTCCGATGACCGGCCTGGATCGCCCGGTAGCGGCGTTTCTCGACCGCCATACGGAAGTGCATAACTTCATTTATCAGACCCGAAGCTATCTGGAATTGTGGTTGCCGATGCTGGAAACTAACAACCGTAGCTATCTTACTGTTGCCATCGGTTGCACCGGGGGTAAACACCGTTCCGTCTATATCGCTGAACAGCTGGCTGACTATTTCCGCTCACGCGGTAAAAATGTCCAGTCCCGTCATCGCACGCTGGAAAAACGTAAATCATGACTGTCAGGCAAACCGTTGAGATCAAAAATAAGCTGGGAATGCACGCGCGCCCGGCCATGAAACTTTTCGAACTGGTGCAGAGTTTTGATGCGGAAGTATTACTGCGTAATGAGAGTGGCACTGAAGCGGAGGCCAGCAGCGTGATAGCCCTGTTGATGCTGGATTCAGCCAAGGGCGGTCATATTGAAATTGAGGCATCAGGCCCGGAAGAAGAGAAGGCGCTGAGTGCGGTAATTGAGCTTTTTAACGCCGGTTTCGACGAAGATTAACCGTTTTTATCCCAGGTATAATCACCGATTATGCCTGGGAAAACGTTCTCACATCAGCTTATGTTCGCGTAAAAATCCCTCTCCCCCAAGCTGCCTCATCTGACGCAAAATCCACTGCTGACGCTGCCGGATATAGCCTGACGGTGCATCGGCTTTAAAACGAATTGGATTCGGTAATACGGCCGCTAGCAGTGCGGCTTCAGACATTGTCAGACGACTCGCTGGCTTATGGAAGTAGCGCTGAGAGGCTTCCTCAACGCCGAAAACGCCGTCACCAAACTCGGCCACATTCAGGTAAACAGTCAGAATACGTCTTTTGGTCCAGACGGTTTCAATTCCCACCGTCAGTCCCGCTTCTAAGCCTTTGCGTACCCAGCTTCTGCCATCCCATAAAAAGACGTTCTTGGCGGTCTGCTGAGACAGGGTCGACGCGCCGCGGATCCGCCCTCCCTCTTCGTTATCCAGCACTGATTGAATGGCCTGCACATCAAAACCCCAATGCGTCGGGAATTTCTGATCTTCAGAGGCCATTACCGCCAGCGGCATCCAGGGGGAAATGTCATCCATGCTGGTCCAGTCAGAGTGCGCGACATAACTAAAATTGCCGCTAAACCAGGCACCTAGCTGTCGTTCTACCATAACAGCGGAGAAAGGTACCGGCAGAAATGAAAACAGTAAAATTCCCGCAACCCACGCGCCAATCACGGTCAAAAACGCGCGTAAAACCCACGTTTTGAGCAGTTGAAAACCCTTTTTGTTTCGTTTTTTCATACCATAATATCCATGACTATCTTATCAATTCCTGTAAGAGGATAGCTGTACGACACTTTTCATCTTAAACAAGAACCTGACGCTAACATTGCCAATAAAAGGCGCTTTTAAGGGATAAAGCCCGGCCATAATTAAAATGTCCTAGCCGCTTCAACCACTTCCGCACTTCAGGAATCGGTTCCATTGAACAAACGAACGTAAAATATCCTCAGGAACATCAGTTAAGCGGTCCGAATCAGTTGATAAAAAAAGATTCGCATAGCTTATAAATTTCTTACCTAAGCATTTGCAAAATAGGTCGGAAGCACCCCAAAACCCTGAGAAGATTCTGAATAGGGGCTTTTACTGGGCTAACGAGATAAGCGCTTCATCCAGATCGCAAAAGTTATTAGATACGCCTTCATTAATCGGTAAAAACTTCCAATTGCGCTTTTATCATTCGCCCTGTAAACGGTTTCATTACCGAGACCGTAATCTCACAAAAAGAATATGTTATACAGAGAGTTAAACTTTTAAGCAGTCTGACCATTTTTGATTAGCAGCGTTGCTAGCGCGCCGACGTATTGGCTACACTACCACGTCAATCGGATTCCCGAAAAAATAGCCACATTCGTTCAAAAAACCACCAATTCAGAGCAAAAAATCATTTCCAGCTTGACTGTGTTATCAAATTAATGTTTTCTGTCTTAAATCGCTGCTCAACATCACACATTTTAATGAATCTGGTAACATGTGATGTAAGATTTGCTAAGGTAGTTCCTGAGCGTTTTACCCAATACCGCGCCTGTGCTTTTAAACTCTTCTTTTAAGAATAGCGCAGGTTACCCATTTCCCTGGTGTTGGCGCAGTATTCGCGCACCCCGGCCTCGGTCGGGGTCATTTTTTTCCAGCGTCCGAAACCCATTCCCGTAACACGTCCACGTCGTTCCGCCACTCTTGCTTCAACTCGTCAATCCATTCCTGAACGTTGTCCCACCAGGCTGGCAACTCCGGACTTTGAATTTGTTTCGCCAACTGCTGTAAATGCACCAACCCTACAGAACCTGCCGCGCCTTTAATCTTGTGTCCCTCTTCCGCTATCCCTTTCTGATCGCGCGCCATCATGTTTGAGTCCAGCACGTCCAGATAGCCCGGCATCATCTGCTCGAACATCTCCATGCTCTGGTAAATCAACTGCGGGCCCACCAGCTCGATATATTGCTCAAGCATGGTGACGTCCAGTAATCCCAGTTTCTTTTCGTCCACTTTGCGTTCCTCGGCTTCGTCTTGCTGAAAGTCCCAGTATTTTTTGATGATGGCGGTCAGCGCCGGCACGGCCAGCGGTTTGCTCAGCACATCATCCATCCCGGCATCCAGATACTCTTTTTTGTCCTTGAGCACGTTGGCGGTCAACGCGACCAGCGGCGGCAAATGTTGCTTGCCATGACGCTGATGGATCTCACGGGCGACATCCAGGCCCGTCATATCCGGCAGCTGAATATCGAGCAACACTAAATCAAACTCTTCAGGGTCGAACATGGCGAGTGCTTCTTCACCCGTCATCGCTACCTCAACGCTGTTACCGAGCTTTTCCAGCACCGAGCGGGCAACCACCACGTTAAGCTCGATGTCTTCAACCAGCAGCACGTGAAGCGCAGGAAGCGGCATATCATCCGCTGGCTGCTGATCTTCCGGCTGTTCAGCGATACGGGGGGCATTCACGGTCAGGGTAAAGCAGGAACCTGTGCCAGGCGCGCTGTGAACCGTAATATCACCGCCCATGCTTTGTGCCAGCCGACGCGAAACGGCCAGACCAATCCCGGTCCCGGTGGCAGGCTTGCCCCCATGCTGATCTTTCACCTGGTAATACATGGCAAAAATCTTGTCCTGCTCGTCCTGCGGGATCCCCATACCGGAGTCTTCAACTTCGAAGCGCAGGCAGTCTTCGCCCAGATACGCCACGCGAACAATAATGCTGCCCTTCTGGGTGAACTTCACCGCATTGCCGATCAGGTTCCACAGGATCTGCCGCAGGCGCGTGCCATCGGTCATGATTTTGTGAGGCAGCGGCAGTTGCGGGTCGAGCACAAACTTCAGTTCTTTTGGCTGGGCCAGCAGCCCGGAGAGGTTTTCAAGATCGGCTAGGAAGCCGGTAAAATCCATCGGCTGAATATCCAGCTGGACCTTACGTCGCTCGATTTTGTCCATCTCGATCACGTCGTTAAAGATATTGCCGAGGGTGATTGCCGAGACGTGGATGGTTTTCAGGTATTTGAGCTGCTCCTGATTTAAATCGGTATCCAGCAAAATACGGCTCAGGCCGACGATGCCATTAAGCGGCGTACGAAGCTCGTGGCTGATTGTGGAGATAAATGTGGTCTTTTCCCTGCTGGCATTCTCTAAAGCGTCCTGGTAGCGCTTACGTTCCGTTATATCGCGTCCGAAGCCCATCAGCCCACTGCGTTTACCAATGCGGTCGTAATAAGGCACTTTACGAATTTCGAAGCAGGCTTTGCGCCCATCCGGATACTGCAACCACTGCTCGTAAGTTAACGACACGTTGTGACGGAAGACTTTATCATCCGTTTCCAGGACCTTAGTGGCGGCATCTTCGTCGTAAACATCGCGCGGCGTCAGCCCAATCAGTTGCTTTTCGCTTTTTCCCGTCAGCAATTCCATCGCGCGGTTACAGCCGGAGAACTGCTGATCAATGTTGCGATAGAAGACCAGGTCGGGTGATGCATCCAGAAATGAGCGCAGGAAGGAGGATTGTTGCTCAAGTTCGATCTGCGCTTCCTCGCGCCTGGCCATCTCTTCCTTCAGCTTGGCCATCACCTGCAAACGCGCCTCTTCAGCTTTGATACGGTCAGCAATTTCGTGATTAAGCTGGGTGATGTTTTCTTTCATCTGCTGATTCAGCTCAAGATCGCGGTGACGCATCTCTTCCAGCTTATCGACCAGCCGCGACAGGCGCTGCCTCGACTCTTCAAGCTGCTCAACGACGACTGAGAGAAAATAGACCGCCCACGGCGTAATCAACAGGCCAAAAAACACCGATCGAACCATATCGATACTTTCGACATGACCGCGCAATACCATGGTGACCGCCATCTGGACGATCATCGCCAGGACCACCAGCGCTGAAGCCAGCAACAATGAGAAGCGGACCAGTCCCAGCTTGACCATCAGGTCGACATAATATTGTGCTAAGAGACGAATTTGTTTCATAAAAGATTCCTTCCGTGCCAATAGCCCCAATCATACCGTAAAAGCTTAAAAGACCCACGTAACCTGTACAAAGCATCAGCGCACCAGTCTGGTGCAGCACCCGCGCTGAATGACTGCTTACGCACTCACTTATTCAAAGAAAGAAACGACCCGTGACGGATTTTTACTAAGCCACGCGGTTGAACATGCCCGGCACGATCGCCTTACTTCGCCCTGGTTGAGAGCGGTTGTGGCGAATTGTTGAGGAGGACTTTCACCGTCACGTCTGGCATAGAATAGCGATCGCTTATCTGCCTGCAAGCAGCGTCTGTGCTGGATCCACAGCATAAAAACCGCCATCCTGAAAATGAACATGTCGTCGCCCGAATCTTTTGTCATCTTTCTGTCACTTAGATGTTGGACGCTTTATTGAACTGCATAATCTGCTGGTCGGTCCTTCTACTGCTTTTCCTCACTGAACTGCCTAATTCATAGTGATAGGGGGATCTTTGCACTCTTAACCCTTTGCCCTACAGAATAACAATTCACATTAAGTGAGAACTTACTCATTGCGATGATGATTAATTTTACTAATGATGGGCGGCTGTTTAATTCAAATAAGCGTGCGGGATAAAAACAGTATTTTTCAGTAAATAGCGTATAATTGTCAGAACATTCTCCTACCAATAACCCCAGCACCAGCATGGTGCAGAGATATGGCGCCTGCACTACAGTGAGACAGCTCACACTTATTGCGGTCTTTGCCTTGCCGGGTTTAGTAGAAAAAACGCCGACAAATCCTTACACATCAATATCCTGAGTTGTCATAAGGTCGCAAAAGCCTCAGTAAGAACGCTATTTGACCTGAGTACGCTTTCCCGATAAGTTGGAAATCCGCTGGAAGCTTTCCCGACGGGCCAGTGTCTCGGCATATCTATGCAGCAAGAAGACTCCCTCGTGATGCAAGTTGTCTCCCTTTAAGAGATTCGGAAATTTGAGAGCAGCCCCCTTCAAGGACGTCAGGAAAAAAGTCTGGAGAGGTAACGCTCGGGGTAACGGCGTCCGCATTAAGCGGTCAGGAAAAATGAGACAGAGCCTGAGAGAGACTCCTCAGATGCACTCTGTGCTTGAAACACTATAGGTAATGTCACAAAGAAGTTGAGGAGGCCTCCGATGTCCAACACAAAACCTTTTCCCTATGGCTTGTACGATCCTTCAAGAGACAGCGATAGCTGTGGCGTAGGTTTTCTGACGCGTAAGGACGGCGAGCAAACTCATGAGATCCTGCAGATGGCCCATAGCGCCTTGTGCACGGTACCTCATCGCGGGGGTATGTCGGCGGAAGGCGTCGGTGACGGTGCTGGCGTCAACGTGGACATCTCTTTGCACTTCTTCCGCAAAATTACCGGCCAACAGCTTGAAGCGGGTCGCTTTGGCGTCGGCAACTTTTTCGTGCCTAAAGACGTTGAACTGCGCGCGAATGCGGAACGTCTGGTTGAAGATACGCTTGCAGCCTATGGCCTGCCTGTCCTGCTGAAACGCGACCTGCCACTCGATGGTAGCGTGCTGCGTCCTGCTGCGCTCTCTTTCCAGTTGCCTATCGTCCAGTGGGTGTTCACTGCCCCGCAGGATGTCGAGACGCAAAACGAATTCGAAAAATGCATCTACCGTGCCCTGCTGGACATTGAGGCGCGCGCCTTTACCGAAAGCCAGTTTGGCGGGCTCTATCCGCTGTCGCTTTCTTCGCGCACTCAAGTTCTGAAGGCCCGTCTGAACTCCAATGAAGTGATCCCTTACTTCAAGGATCTGACCGATCCGGATCATCAGGTGCGTGGGTTGTTCTTCCATACCCGCTTCTCCACCAACACCGATCCGCACACCACGATGGCGCAGCCTTTCCGGCTGATGGCCCACAATGGCGAGCTGAACACCGACCGTAAAAACCGTATTGCTGAGTCTGCGCTGGCGCTGGCTCGCGGCAAGAAAATTGTTCGCCCGAAAGGACAGTCTGACAGCTCGCGTCTGGATCAGAGCATCCAGAGCCGCCTGATGGAAGATAACCTCGACCTGATCAATGCCGTGGTGTCGATGATGCCGCCGGCGTGGGAAAACGATCTCACCCTGTCGACCGAAGTCCGCGCGATGCTGGAGTACTTCTCTTTATATGAAGAGAAAAACGATGGGCCGGCCGCGCTGATTTTTGGTAACGGTGAAGTGATTGGCGCGCGTCTGGACCGTCTGGGCCTGCGCCCACTGCGCTCGGTGGAAACCGCCGAGTATATCGGTGCGATGTCAGAAGCCGGTCAGATCGCCTTCCCACCGGAAAGCGTATTACGCCGTGGCCGTATCGAAGCGGGCGGCATGCTGTATTACGATCACAGCGAAAAGCGCAGCTACACCACGCTGGAAGCGCTGGAAAAACTGGCTGCTGAAAAAGATTACCCGGCACTGGTTGAACAGGCCCGTGTCATGCTGGAAGAATTGCCTGTGGTTCCTGCTGAAGAGCAAGGTTCACCGCTGCGCTACAGTGGTGACCTGAAAACCTATCAACGGTTTGTGGCCTACTACTACAACCAGGAAAGCTTCAAATTCATGATGGACCCAATGCTGAACACCGGCGCAGAGAAAATTTCTGCCATGGGTTACGGCAACGCGATCAACGGTTTGTCCGATCATGAAGGCGGGATGGCGCACTACTTCTCTCAGCGTTTTGCTCAGGTAACTAACCCACCGTTAGACTCCATCCGTGAAGTTGACGGCATGACCCTGCGCGTTGCGCTGGGTGCTAAGCCGCATCTGGGCCGCAGCAAAGGTCGTCAGATTATCGTGCCGACCCCGATCCTGACGCATCTGGATATGCTGCAGCTGCGTGAGCAGAATGTCGCCCCGTATGCGCGTTTCGATATGCTTTACATTCCGGTGGTGGGCACTGAGCCACAGAACCGTATCGACAATGCCAACGCCCTGGAAAAAGCCATTGATGACCTTGCTCAGCAGGTTGTCGATTTTGCCCGTGAGCAAGGCGGTATCGCGGTTCTGACTGACCGTCATATCTCTTCTACCCGTGCCGGTATCCCGATGCTGTTAATGGTGTCTGCCATTAACCAGCGCCTGGTTCAGGAAGGCTTACGTCTGGACGTTTCTCTGGTAGTTGAAAGCGGCCAGAGCATCTCCTCGCACCATATTGCGGCAACCCTCGGTTTCGGCGCGTCGGCCGTTTACCCTCTCGGCGTGCAGATGCGCGCAGAAGAGAAGTACGGCGAAGGCGAAGAAGGCAATAAGGCATTCAAACGTTATGCCAAAGCCGCTGAAAAAGCTCTGATGAAAACCATGGGTAAAGTCGGCCTTTGTACCGTTGAAAGCTACAGCTGCGGTGAGTTCTTCGAGCCAAACTTCCTTAATACCGACGATCCGGTACTGAGAAAGTACTTCCCGAATATTAAAACCCCGGTTGGCGGCGCTGGCTTTGCCACTATCGCGCAGATGGCCGTAGACTGGCACCAGAGCGCCCTGAAAATTCAGGGTGAGTCAGAAGTGCCGCTGTTAGGTCTGTTTAAAGAGCGTGCGGAAGGTGCCGGTCACTCCTACGGCACCATTGCTGTGCGTACCTTTATTGATATGACAGAGCAGCCGATCCGTTTTGCTGACAAGCCACGCGATGAAGATCAGTTCATCCGTTTGCTGACGCTGGCGAAACTGGATAATGCCTTCAATATCAAACCCAGCGCTTTTGCGGATACCAGCTTTGAGCGCATCCCAAATGACGTCATTGATAACTTCACCATCACGCCGGACTATCGCGAATTCTCCAGCCTGATGCTGCAGGAACGTAAACGTCGCCCGGCGGCGCTGCGTGACATTCTGACCTTCCCGGCGGATCTGACCCACGTCGACAGCCAGGCAGAGTTTGCCCGTAAACTGGGTCGCTACTCGCTAACCAACAATGGTTTTGCTACCCGTGGTCTGGCATGTGAAGCCACCGAAGGTCGTGAAGGTCACTTCACGCTGCGCCTGACCGACAGCATCGTTGGTCTGAAGCCAGAAAACGAGCGCCTTGCGGCACTGTTCAGCGCACTGAAAACCCGTTTCACCGATGAGATCGGCGAAAGTGAGATTGTGGCCGGTGGCCTGCAGCTTGCCGCAACCGGCAAAGCGGCTGAGTACCTGTCACGCATCTTCACCTCGGCCCCTTCTCTGCCGCTGAACGAAATTCAGCCTGCCAGCGAAATCACCCGTACCTTTGCTTCCGGCGCGATGAGCCACGGTGCGCTGGTTGCGCCGGCTCACGAAGCGGTGGCACACGGCACCAACATGGTTGGCGGCATGAGCAACTGTGGTGAAGGTGGCGAGCACTATTCCCGTCATGGCACTATCCGTGCATCACGCATTAAGCAGCTGGCTTCCGGTCGCTTTGGCGTATGGGCTGCGTACCTTGCGGACCCCATGCTGGAAGAGCTGGAGATTAAAATCGGTCAGGGCGCGAAACCTGGCGAGGGCGGTCAGCTGCCTGCGGCGAAAGTCACGGTTGAAATTGCTGCGGCCCGTGGCGGCACGCCTGGCGTGGAGCTGGTTTCCCCTCCTCCTCACCACGACACCTATTCGATTGAGGATTTGGCGCAGTTGATCCACGACTGCAAAGCCGCTCGCGTGCGCGTCATTGTTAAACTGGTTTCCTCAGAAGGCATTGGCACCATCGCCGTCGGCGTGGCAAAAGCCGGTGCGGACGTTATCAACGTTGCGGGCAACACCGGTGGTACCGGTGCGGCTTCGGTTACCAGCCTGAAATACACCGGACGCGTGGCGGAAATCGGCATTGCCGAAGTGCATCAGGCGCTGTGCGCTAACGGTCTGCGCGAAAAAGTTCTGCTTCGCTGCTCCGGCGCGCAGCAAACGGGCAGCGACGTGGTGAAATCAGCCCTGTTGGGTGGCGACAGCTTCGAATTCGGCACCACCGCGCTGATGATGCTGAAATGCGTGATGGCAAAGAACTGTAACGTGAAATGCCCGGCTGGCCTGACCACTAATGCCGAAGCCTTTGATGGCGATCCCCGTCAGCTGGCGCAGTACTTTATGAATGTCGCGCATGAAGTGCGTGAGATTCTGGCGCGCCTTGGCCTGCGTTCGCTGCGTGAAGCGCGCGGTCGCTCTGACCTGCTGCACCTGATGGATCATCCGCTGGAAGTCGGCAAGCTGGACTTCCGTGCCATGCTGACCGTGGTACCCGAACTGAAAATCGCCCGTCCGGTCTATCTGGAAAAAGATTTCGAGCTGGACAACGGCTGGGTCGAACAGCTGAAACTGGAGCTGGTCGATCAGGGCCAAACCGATATTCAGTTCGGCAATGGCATCACGCTGAACAACCGCAACAAGAGCGTTGGCGGACAGCTGGCCATCGATATCGAGCGCCTGCTGAACCACACGCTGGATGCCGCTCAGCTGAGCAAAATCCCTGCAGCATTGCTGGACGATCGCGGGCGCCGTTATCTGGCACCCAATACCGTCAATATCTCTACCTCAGGATCGGCCGGTCAGTCCTTCGGCGTGTTCTGCAACGACGGTATGCAGCTGAAGCATTACGGCACCTGTAACGATGGCGTGGGTAAAGGCCAGTGCGGTGGCGAAATTGTGGTGATGTCGCCTGGCGGCGGCTCGCAGGATGCTGAAGGCAACGTGTTGATCGGTAACTTCGCGCTGTTTGGCGCTACCGGTGGACGCCTGTTTGTGCAGGGCCAGGCGGGTGACCGCTTCGCAGTCCGTAACTCCGGTGCAACGGCCGTGGTTGAAGGCGTTGGCGATTTTTGCTGTGAATATATGACCAATGGCGCGATCCTGAACCTGGGCACTTACGGCACCGGTTTCGGTAACGGCATGAGCGGTGGCTTTGCTTACCAGTACGACCCGTACGGCACGCTGGCAGGTTCAGCAGCCGGAGACTCCGTGCTGTTTGGCTGCATCGCTGACGACAATGAAATGGCGCGCGTACACAAGGACGCGGTGCTGACGATGCTGAACTGGCATCTGGAAGCGACCCATTCACCTCGTGCGGCCTGGCTGCTTGAGCACTGGGAAACCGAGTGCCAGCACTTTGTCTTTGTGATGCCGCGCTCCCTGCTGTTGTACCAGGAAAGCACCGAGATCCTGAAGGCCAAGACCCGTAAGGACCTGCTGGAAGAGCTTTCAACCGCGCTGGCGAGCCATCAGGTCGCCAAGTTCAAAGCGGCCTGGCGCAGCAAGAAAACCATTGCCAATGGGGTGGTACCTGAATACGGTGCAACTGACACGCAAGATATGTTTGTGCTGCTGAACAACTATACCGTGCTCAGCTTCGCGCAGCAGCTGGCGCTGTCCCGCCTGCCGAAAGGTACACCGGTAGAAGATGCCGCGGTAGAAAAAGCCGTACGTAACCTGTTAATGACAGAGGACTTCTCACTGATCAGTAAGCTGCAGCGTCACGCACGTTCAGCGATTGAGAATTACAGTGATGATGAACTGGCCTGCCTGATTGCAGCCAAACGTATGGCGGACTACAAGGCTGCCCTGACGCAACGTAACATCCGCTCGATGGACAGCCTGGCGACTTATGGTTGGATCATTTATCAGGATGCGCGTAACAGAGAAGTGCTGGGCGGACTGCCTGACTTCGAAGAGCTGTTTGCTCGCGCCGCACTGCCTGAAATCGCTGCAGCCGTCGGGAAATTATCCTGACGGTTTACCGGACTGAATGTGACTATCTATTGAACACGACGAAACGGGATTGAGTACAGATAACCCATGAAAATTCCTTACATTCCTGAAGACGCGCCATTCAATGGCGACCAGAAATACTGGCTGGCGGGCTTTCTCGCCGGGCTACACTCACGCCTGCTGGTACTGGAAGACAGCAAGCAGGTTGCCAGCGGAACCAGTTCTGCGGCAACCACGCAGTTGCATATCCTGTTTGGCTCGCAGACCGGTAATGCCGAAGCGCTGGCACAGAGCGCAGCGAAAGCTGCCCGTGCTCAGGGTCTGGTGCCTGTGGTGCAGGGCCTGGGTGAAGTGGATATCGACGTGTTCGCGACCATGCGTCACGTGCTGGTGATCACCTCAACCTACGGCGAAGGCGAAATGCCTGACAACGCCCAGCTGTTCTGGCAGGCCATCTCTGCCAGCACCGCCCCGCGTCTGGAGCAGATGCACTTTGCCGTACTGGCTATCGGTGATACGGGCTATGATGGCTTCTGCCAGGCCGGTAAATTCATCGATATGCGCCTTGAGCAGCTCGGCGCGAAACGCGTCAGCGACCGTATTGATTGCGACATTGATTACGAAGAGCCTTCTAATCAGTGGATCTCTACCTCTATGCCACAGTTTGCTGCCAGTGCCGGCAGTAGCGGTACCGCGCTGGAGAATCTACCGGAAGCCCCGGTGATCCCAGGCAGCAACAAGCAGAATCCTTATGCCGCGGCACTGATCACCAACAAGCGTCTTTCTGGTGATGAATCAGGCAAAGATATCCGTCACTTCGAATTCGATTTGACCGACAGCGGGCTGAAGTACGAAGCCGGCGATGCGCTGGGCGTGATCCCGGTCAACGACCCTTCGCTGGTGAAACTGCTGCTGACTCAGCTGAACTCGGATTACGATACGCCGGTTTCAGGCTTCGACAGAACGCTGGGCGATCTGCTGACCTATCAGTTCGAGATCTCTGAACCTTCGCGTAAGCTGATTGAATGGGTAGGCCAGAACACCACTAACCAGGAACTGCGCCACGTTCTGCAGCATGACGACAAGGACGCGCTTGGCGTCTGGCTGTGGGGTAAAGACACGCTGGACCTGCTGCAACTTGAGCTGACCCGCTCACTGAGCATTCCAGAGTTCGTTGCGCTGCTGCGTCCATTACAGCACCGTGCTTACTCCATCTCATCGAGCTCGAAGGCGTACCCAAATCAGGTTCACCTGACTATCGCCACGCTGCGTTACCACAGCACTGGCCGTCCACGTAGCGGTGTATGCTCTGCTTACCTGGCGGAGCGTGTCGGCCGTGGTGAGAAACCAGCCATCTTTATCTCGCCGAACAAAGCGTTCCGCGTGCCGGCGAATAACGATGCGCCATTGATTATGATTGGCCCGGGGACCGGTATTGCGCCATTCCGCGCCTTCCTGCAGGAACGTCAGGCTGCCAGCGCGAAAGGCAAAAACTGGCTGTTCTTTGGTGACCAGCATCAGGAACACGATTTTATCTATAAAGACGAATTGCTGGGCTGGCAGGAAAGCGGCTTACTGACGCGTCTGGATTTGGCATTCTCCCGCGACCAGTCGAAGAAAATCTACGTACAGAGTCGCATGCTTGAGCAAGGTGCAGAGCTGTTTGCCTGGCTGGAACAAGGCGCCTACTTCTACGTCTGTGGTGATGCATCACGCATGGCGAAGGACGTGGATAAAGCCTTGTATGAGGTGATTACTCAGTTCGGTGGGATGTCTGTAGAGCGCGCGGCCGACTATGTTGACCAGCTCAAAAAAGAAAAACGTTACCTGCGAGATGTTTACTGATCTCAGCAATAAAAAACGGGCCGACAGGCCCGTTTTTTTATTTCACGACGCGTAACGCCGGTCGACCACCGCGCGGTGGCGGGTCATTGTCCGGATTGTCATCATCGTTCTGGATGCTGTCATCCGGGCGATCGCCGTCGATAACAGACATCACCGTTTCTGGCGTGTCGTTCTGCTCTGAATCCGGGTTATATTCCCCGGCTTCTTCGTAAACCGGCTCAGGCTCAAACATCGTACCTGCACCGTTTTCACGTGCATAAATAGCCATCACTGCCGCCAGAGGAACCGTAACCTGACGAGGCACGCCGCCAAAGCGGGCGTTGAAAGTCACCTCATCATTACCCAGCTCCAGGTTGCCGACCGCACGCGGAGCAATGTTCAGAACGATCTGACCATCACGCGCATACTCAAGAGGCACCATCACACCTGGCAGATTGATATCCACGACCAGGTGCGGGGTTAGCTGGTTGTCCAGCAGCCAGTCATAGAACGCCCGCAGAAGATACGGGCGACGAGCGGTAAGTTGCGACATTTCCATCGTAATCAGCCCCGTGTTTGCAGGCGCATTTCACGTTCCGCTTCCGTCAGGGAAGCCAGGAAGGAATCACGCTCGAAGACACGCGTCATATAGCCTTTCAGCTCTTTAGAACCTGCGCCGACCAGCTCAATGCCCATCTGCGGCAAACGCCACAGCAGCGGTGCCAGGTAGCAATCAACCAGGCTGAACTCTTCGCTCATAAAGAACGGGGTACGGGCAAACAGAGGGGCGATAGCCAGCAGCTCTTCACGCAGCTGCTTACGCGCGGCTTCTGCTTCCTGCGCCGTGCCGCTCTCGACCTTACGCATCAGGCTGTACCAGTCCTGCTCCACGCGGTGCATCATCAGACGGCTTTCACCACGGGCAACCGGGTAAACCGGCATCAATGGTGGATGCGGGAAGCGCTCATCAAGGTATTCCATGATGATACGGGATTCGTACAACGTCAGTTCACGATCAACCAGCGTTGGAACGGTACGGTACGGATTGAGGTCAATCAGATCCTGGGGCAGGCTATCCATTTCTACCTGCTCGATCTCTACGCTAACACCCTTCTCCGCCAGCACGATACGAACCTGGTGGCTAAAAATGTCAGTAGGACCAGAAAACAGCGTCATTACCGAACGTTTGTTGGCAGCGACAGCCATGTAAACCTCCAAGTTTATCCAGAAAATTACTGCGCAAGCCCGCCAGGTGGCGACTAACCTGCTTAATAGAGTGCCATTAGCATGATGTGAAGCCGAACCAGCATCCACTGAGGATTTCATGCATCAATGCTCTGCTAATGCGCGCAAAGTGACACACAGTTTACCAGATTTTAGACAGCTTGTGGGGGCGGGAACGCGGATTTGACGGGAAAAGGGTAAACCCCGTCGCGATTTCCATCATTATGCCGATGGCGGAAAAGAAAAAACCCGGTGCAAGCACCGGGTTTTTCGATAATCGACTCTGCCGAAGCAGAATAAATTAACGCTTGGAGAACTGAGGACGACGACGTGCTTTACGCAGGCCGACTTTCTTACGTTCTACCTGACGAGCATCACGAGTCACGAAACCTGCTTTACGCAGTTCGCCACGCAGTGATTCGTCAAACTCCATCAGAGCGCGTGTGATACCGTGACGGATCGCACCAGCCTGACCAGAGATACCACCACCTTTAACAGTGATGTACAAATCGAATTTACCAACCATGTCCAACAGTTCCAGCGGCTGACGAACTACCATGCGGGCAGTTTCGCGACCGAAGTACTGTTCTAATGAACGCTGGTTAATAACGATGTTACCGCTACCCGGCTTAATAAAGACGCGTGCGGAAGAGCTTTTGCGGCGACCAGTGCCGTAGTTTTGATTCTCAGCCATTGCCTGTAATCCCGATTAAATGTCAAGAACTTGCGGTTGCTGTGCCGCATGGTTGTGCTCGTTGCCCGCGTAAACTTTCAGTTTACGGTACATAGCACGACCCAGCGGGCCCTTTGGCAGCATGCCCTTAACCGCGATTTCAATCACACGCTCAGGACGGCGAGCAATCATCTCTTCGAAGGTCGCTTGCTTGATACCACCGACAAAGCCGGTGTGATGGTAATAAATCTTATCGGTACGCTTGTTACCGGTTACGGCAACTTTCTCAGCGTTAAGAACGATAATATAATCACCGGTATCAACGTGCGGAGTATATTCCGCTTTATGCTTACCGCGCAGGCGACGAGCCAGTTCGGTCGCTAAACGACCTAAAGTTTTGCCAGTTGCGTCAACAACAAACCAGTCACGTTGGACCGATTCTGGCTTAGCTGTAAAAGTTTTCATTTAAAAGCTTACCCAAATTAAGTTACACGTTGGTGAAATCCCAAACGCTTGAATAAACGGTTGAGGCTCACACGACCATCTTGACCAGCAAGCCCACCCCTTCGGATAGAGTTACTGGAACACAAAGAGTTTTGGGAAAAAAACCTTTGTTGTAACGTGGGGTCGCAAGATTATAGAGAAGTCGACCACAAAGCGCGACCCTTTTCTTACAATAATTGCACCCCGTTGCCCCGCCCTGGCTTGCCTCAGGGCAAATGCGCCAGCCGGAGGTACTCTTCGCTTTGCATCTCCTGCAAGCGGGAGACACAGCGTTGGTATTCGAACTTCAGCCGCGCGCCTTGGTATATCTCAAATAGCGAGGCTTCGGCGGAGACCACTAGCTTAACATGCCGCTCGTAGAACTCATCCACCAATGCCAGAAAACGTCGCGCCTGGTCTTCCGTTTTGTAGATCATCACCGGCACGTTATACAGCAGTACGCTGTGAAAACGGCGCGACAGCTCGATGTAGTCGTGTTGACTGCGCCCTTCACCGCACAGCGTTTGAAAGTCCATCGCCACCACGCCTTCCGCCGTGCCCTGGGTCGGCAGAGAACGGTGATTAATCTCCAGCACAGGTTTGTCGCTGCGGGCGACGCCAGCCAGCGCCACGAACATCCGCTCCATCTCTTTGCTGGTGTCGTCATTTAATGGCGTCATCCACAGATGGGCAGAGGTCAGCGTGCGCAAGCGGTAATCAATGCCGGCATCCACGTTCATGATTTCGCAATGCTGCTTAATCATTTCAATGGCGGGCAGAAAACGCGCACGCTGCAGGCCATTGCGATAGAGATCGTCAGGCGGAATGTTCGAGGTCGCAACCAGCGTAATCCCTCTGGCGAACAGCGCTTCCATCAGCGTGCCCAACAGCATCGCGTCAGTAATGTCTGACACAAAGAATTCGTCGAAGCACAGCAGGTCGGTTTCGCTTTTGAAACGATCGGCGACAATTTGCAGCGGATCGCTTTGTCCCTGAAGCTCAGTCAGCTCCTGATGGACGCGTAACATAAAACGGTGAAAGTGCAGACGCTGCTTACGCTCTCCAGGAATTGCCTGAAAAAACATATCCATCAGCCAGGTTTTTCCCCGGCCGACACCGCCCCACATATATAAGCCCCGGGCCGCCGCCGGCGCCTCGGTTTTTCCTTTGCCCATCAGCTTGTTTAACTTGCCAAAAAGTCCTTTCGCAGGCTGGGCAGAAACCGGCTGAACCCGAGTCAGCGCCTGATAAATTCCGTCAAGGCGCGTCATGGCGTCGAGTTGTACTGCGTCAGGCTGGAATTCGCCTTTTTCCAGCGCCTGCTGGTATCGCGCCAGAGGAGACATCGTTTGCATAATTTATTCACATTCCCTGAAAAATTAGGTGCGTCAGGTGGTTGATTGTCGAAAAAAAGGCCGCTATACACTAAGCGATGCAGCCGCAGGATTCCACTTCCATCAGATTAGCGGTTATAGTGGCAGGTAGTGAACTGGCGTTGGCCAGTAGCCCTTACGGAACAACGAAGACAACACGGGAGTTATTATGACCTGGGAATACGCGCTTATTGGCTTGGTAGTTGGATTAATCATCGGCGCGGCGGCCATGCGTTTTGGCAACAAAAAGCTTCGCGAGCAGCGGAGCCAGCAGTACGAACTGGAAAAAACGAAAGCAGAGCTGGCCGACTATCGTGAAGAGTTGACCAGCCACTTTGCGCAAAGTGCTGAACTACTGGATAACATGGCCCGCGATTACCGCCAGCTGTATCAGCATATGGCGAAAGGCTCTAATGACCTGCTGCCAAACCTGCCGGGTGAGAAAAACCCGTTTGCTTATCAGCTGACTGAATCGGAAGCGGATAACGATCAGGTCCCGGTTCAGATGCCACGTGACTACCCGGACAGCGCTTCAGGCCTGCTTCGCGGTGACCGTGCAGCACAGAAATAAGCAGAATGAATGAAGGGCGCCCAGCGCCCTTTTTTCTTTTGCAGCAGTAACATCTGCACGCTGAGTTTTAGGTTGATACCTGAGTCCCCCCACCTTCTGTAGCGAGAGCGTCTTAGCGATGAAGAACAAATCCTTACTGTTAAGTGCATTGGCATTGAGTATTGGCATGAATCTGACCATCTCTCCCCAGGCGATGGCTACGCTCCCTGCGCAAATTGAGGGGCAACCGCTGCCAAGCCTGGCGCCCATGCTGGAAAAAGTGCTCCCTGCGGTTGTCAGCGTCCATGTGGAAGGCACCCAGACGGCTGCACAATCCCAGGAGATCCCTGAGCCGCTGAAAAAATTCTTTGGTCAGGGCCAGGACGGTGATTCCCAGCCGCAGCCATTCGAAGGCCTGGCTTCAGGCGTGGTGATCAACGCCGATAAGGGCTATGTGCTCACCAACAATCATGTGGTCAATGGCGCCAGTAAAATCAGCGTCCAGCTGAGTGATGGTCGTGAATTTGATGCCAAACTGATTGGTCACGATGAACAAACCGACATCGCGCTGATCCAGATCAGCGGCGCAAAAGGCCTGACGCAGATTAAAGTGGCGGACTCCGATCGGCTGAAAGTCGGTGATTTTGCCGTCGCCATTGGTAATCCATTTGGCCTTGGCCAGACCGCCACTTCAGGGATTGTCTCTGCGCTGGGGCGTAGCGGCTTGAATCTTGAAGGCCTGGAAAACTTTATTCAGACGGATGCCGCCATCAACCGTGGCAACTCCGGCGGCGCGCTGGTGAACCTGAATGGCGAACTGATTGGCCTGAATACCGCCATTCTCTCCTCCGCCGGGGGCAATATCGGCATTGGCTTTGCTATCCCAAGCAATATGGCGATGAACCTGGCTCAGCAGCTGATTGATTTCGGCAAAGTGAACCGCGGTCAGTTGGGTATTAAAGGCACTGAGATGACGGCGGATATGGCCAAAGCCTTCAATGTGGATGCCCAGCGTGGCGCGTTCGTCAATGAAGTACTGCCGGGATCTGCGGCGGCGAAAGCGGGCATCAAGGCCGGGGATATCATCACCAGTCTGGATGATAAGCCGATCGACAGCTTCGCTGCCCTGCGGGTGAAAATTGGGACCACCGCACCGGGTAAAGACGTCAAGGTCGGCCTGATCCGTGAAGGTAAGCCGGTTAACGTGACCGTTAAACTGGATGCCAGTACGCAAACCTCTACCACGGCCGATCAGACCACTCCGGCTCTGCAAGGTGCTACCTTCATCGATGGCGCCGCGAAAGACGGGACCAAAGGCGTGGTAGTGGATGACGTGACCAAAGCCTCACCGGCTGAGCAATATGGCCTGAAAAAAGGCGATGTGATTATTGGCCTCAACCGCACCAAGGTGGCTAATCTGGCCGAGCTGCGCAAGCTGCTGGAAGCCAAGCCACCGCTGCTGGCGCTGAACGTGATCCGTGGTGATGCGAGTATCTATCTGCTTTTACGTTAAATCATGAAGCGGACACCTGCGTGTCCGCTTAACTCATGCTATCCTGCCAAACGTTCATTCACTCACCATTTAAAGCCATGTTTCCTAAACTATTGCGTTCAGTGCTTCTTGGCCTTGTAGTTGCGGGTTTGCTGCTGGCCGGCATGCCAGCATTGCGGATCGGCAGTGACTTTTTCTCGCACAAAGATAACAGCGCTAATGAAACGCCTGTCAGCTACAACTCTGCCGTGCGTCGGGCTGCCCCGGCGGTAGTGAATGTCTACAATCGCAGTGCCAATGCCTCTGCTGACAACCTCGAAATCCGCACGCTGGGATCCGGCGTGATCATGGATGGGCGTGGCTATATCCTCACCAATAAACACGTCATCAACGATGCCGAGCAGATTATTGTTGCGCTGCAAGATGGCCGCATCTTTGAGGCCATGTTAGTGGGTTCGGACAGCCTGACCGACCTTGCGGTGTTGAAGATCACCGCTTCCAGCCTGCCCGTTATCCCAATTAATCCCGCGCGCATTGCCCATATCGGCGATTTAGTGATGGCTATTGGCAATCCGTACAATATTGGGCAGACGGTGACCCAGGGGATTATCAGCGCCACTGGCCGCGTAGGTCTCAGCCCTTCCCGCTACCAGAACTTCTTACAGACAGATGCTTCCATCAACAAAGGGAACTCGGGCGGCGCCTTGATTAACTCTCTCGGTGAACTGATGGGAATCAATACGCTGTCGTTTGATAAGAGTAACGACGGTGAAACGCCGGAAGGCATTGGCTTTGCCATCCCTACGGCACTGGCCGCGAAAATCATGGATAAGCTTATCCGCGATGGTCGCGTGATCCGTGGGTTCATCGGCATCAGTGGTCGTGAAGTGCCGCAAATGCACGGGCAAAACAGCAGCCTGGATCATATTCAGGGCATTGTGGTGACCAATGTTTCTCAAGGCGGCCCGGCAGCGAAAGCGGGTCTGCAAATCAATGATGTGATCACCAACGTGAACCATAAACCGGCTATTTCGGCGGTGGAAACAATGGATCAGGTTGCAGAGATTCGACCGGGAACCGTCATTGACGTGGATATTATTCGCAACGATCAAAAAATGACGCTGCCGATTACCGTGCTGGAATATCCGGGGAATTAAGCGGGAAGTGATGGAAGGTAGGGCCAGACAACGCTGGCCCTGCATCAGGCTTATTTAACGAATTCTTCGCCCAACGTAATGTCTTTCTTCAGCGTATCCAACATGCCGTCTAACGACTTCTGCTCAAAAGCGCTCAGCGTGCCGATTGGCTTGCGCTCAACGATGCCGTTTTTACCCAGCAGCAGCGGTTGTGAGAAGAAGCGAGCATGTGTGCCATCACCCTCAACGTAAGCACATTCCACAACGTTGCTTTCACCGTTCAGAGCGCGTACCAGCGACAGACCGAATTTGGCCGCAGCGTGGCCCATCGACAGCGTCGCGGATCCGCCACCTGCTTTCGCCTCAACTACTTCGGTACCCGCATTCTGGATACGTTTCGTCAAATCGGCCACTTCTTGTTCTGAGAAGCTGACGCCTGGGATCTGAGAGAGCAGAGGCAGGATAGTCACGCCTGAGTGTCCACCCACTACCGGAATGTTCAGCTCGGCAGGATTTTTGCCTTTCAGCTCAGCGACGAAGGCGTTGGAACGGATGATATCCAGCGTGGTAACGCCAAAAAGCTTGTTCTTATCGTAAACGCCGGCTTTTTTCAGCACTTCCGCGGCAATCGCGACCGTGGTGTTAACCGGGTTAGTGATGATACCAATCAACGCTTTAGGGCAGGTGCTGGCAACCTGTTCAATCAGATTACGAACAATACCGGCGTTAACATTGAACAGATCGGAGCGATCCATGCCGGGCTTACGCGCCACGCCAGCGGAGATCAGAACCACGTCAGCGCCTTTCAGCGCCGGCGTTGCGTCTTCGCCACAGAAACCTTTGATATTGACTGCGGTAGGGATATGGCTCAAATCAACAGCTACGCCAGGCGTAACGGGAGCGATGTCGTACAGAGAGAGGTCTGAACCCGCCGGAAGCTGGGTTTTTAGCAGAAGTGCGAGAGCCTGGCCAATACCACCAGCTGCGCCGAGAACTGCAACTTTCATCCTGAACTCCTTATTATAGTGAGCGTAAAGTGCGGTGAATCCATCTGGTTATCAACATAGTCGAGCCTTCAGCGCTTTGCGATTGCGTTCATAGCGATCTGAGCGCTCACGCCCAAAACCGCTGAAGCAGGTGATTAACCGCTTATGTTGCAAGGCCGTTCATAACCAGCGACAGACAGCACGATTCGGCCTTACATTACACCCTTAGCGCTAAGCAGAACAACATCAATTTAATAACAAATCGTTTACTTTTTGCGCTACATCCTTGACTGAGCGGGCATTTTTTTTCCATCAAAAGTTTGGCATACTGTCGCCCCTTCAGCGATCCCCCCGCATAAAACACCCTACCTTATTGCATAATCATTCATTTAATTGCATAATCACCGCCAGTCCCGTCAGGGAATCCCCTTTATTTCTGACTCTTTAGCGGAAGCCTATGCGTAACCCATCAAAACAGGAAGACCTGATCAAAGCCTTTAAGGCTTTATTGAAGGAAGAGAAGTTCAGCTCGCAGGGCGAGATCGTCGCCGCTTTACAGGAAGATGGCTTCGACAATATCAATCAGTCTAAAGTCTCCCGTATGTTGACCAAGTTTGGTGCCGTGCGCACACGCAACGCCAAAATGGAAATGGTCTATTGCCTGCCTGCAGAACTGGGCGTGCCGACCACCACCAGCCCGCTTAAAAACCTCGTGTTAGATATCGACTACAATGACGCGTTGGTGGTAATCCATACCAGTCCGGGTGCCGCGCAGCTTATCGCTCGCCTGCTGGATTCCCTCGGCAAAGCTGAAGGGATCCTTGGCACCATTGCCGGCGATGACACCATCTTTATTACCCCTGCCCGTGCCTTTACGGTAAAGCAGCTGTTTGAAGCGATCCTGATCCTCTTCGAGCAAGAATTATAAGCAGCAGCAATTAATGCCTGATTATTAACCTAAGGCTAACCCCCCCGTATCATCATCTTATCTCAGAGCCGGCGCCTGCCGGCTTTTGCTTTTCTACCCTTCCACGCACCGCTAATCAGCATGATGCACTGCCTCGCGGGCGACATGTCAGGCAGAAAAACCAGATACTCTCGTCTCATGGTGTGATCCACCACAAATAAGCGCACGAATGGCTAAAGTCACATATCCCTATGTTTTTACATGTATTTAACATGAACAGGGCAACTTATAAGCGTTTTTTATAACGTCTGGTTATTAAAATGCAGTTTTCGGTTAAAGTATCCCAACAAAACATTATTAGCAGGCTATTAATTTTTTACGTTATTAGATCTATACTTGTTTTCGTGATGCCAATCACACTAAACAAAAAGATAAAAACATACTACGAGGAAATAATCATGAACATTAAAACTACTGTTGCGGCTGTAACCGTTCTTTCTGCTCTCTCTTTTGGTGCTTTTGCAGCTGAATCTGTTAACGCGGATCAGGCGCAAAATCTGCAATCAGTTGGCACCATCTCCGTAAGCGGCGTTGCCGGTTCACCGATGGACATCCGCCAGCAGCTGAATGCGAAGGCTGACGCTCAGGGCGCAAGTGCTTACCGTGTTATTGAGGCGTACAACAACGGCAACTACCACGCGACTGCAGAGCTGTATAAATAAGCAAAGTTTACCCGGCAATACGGTATTAACGCTTTAATAAAAACGGTAACCCCAAGAATAATAAACGCTTTTTAGCCCTTTCGGTTACCGCTCAACCCTATCTGGAGCATCTATCATGAAAACCAAATTAGCAATCGCAGTACTCGGCCTGTCCTCAGTTCTTTCTTTCGGCGCCAGCGCCGCTCACCTGATAACTGACCAGCAGGCAAGCGAGCAGAATCTGCAGTCAATGGGCACCATTAGTGTCAGTGGTGTTGATGGCGCGCCAACCGATATCCGTCATGAGCTTTCTCAGAAAGCGGATCAGCAAGGTGCCAGCTCTTATCGTGTGATCGAAGCGCGTAACGATGGCAGCTACCACGCCACCGCAGAGCTGTATAAATAAATTTTGATAAGTACAAAAAATTAGAAGGTGCCAGCACCTGCGTGTTGTCGAACGCGCAAATCCCTCTAGCTGGCTTGTCACTGCTACTGTAAGACATTCCTCGTCAGTATGACGAACCCTTTGGCCCCGCTTGTCGGGGCCCTTTTTGTCTCTGGTAACTAGCGAACGTTAAAACGGAGCTGCCCTTCCAGCTCCTCTTCTGCTTCATCAAACAGCAGGATTAACGCGCCATAACGCCGCTTCTGTCCGCTCCCCAAATGTATGAATTCAATTTCCAGGGGTAATGGCAACAGCGTCACCGCGTCCCATAAGCTGTCCAAATCCTTCACATTCAGATCGGCCAGCGCAAATCGTTCGCTGAACTGGCGGTAGAAGTGTGCCTGATCGACAATTTCATCAAAATCAAAAATCTCTGTTCTCATGCTAGCCGCTCCACGAGGCACACGGTTGGGCGGCATACTGCCCCCCGGTGAGTTAAAGTCCCCCAATATGCAGGGCTTTCACTTCTAAAAACTCTTCCAGTCCCAGTACCGAACCTTCACGTCCAAGGCCGGATTCTTTTACGCCGCCGAAAGGTGCCAGTTCCGTCGAGACGGCACACTCGTTAATGCCGACCATGCCACTTTCCAGTGCCGCCGACACGCGGAATACACGCTGAAGGTTTTGCGTATAGAAATACGCAGCCAGCCCGAATTCGGTATCATTTGCCCGACGAATAACCTCGTCTTCCTCATCAAAGCGGAAGCAGGCTGCGACGGGGCCGAAGGTCTCTTCTTTAGCCAGCTTCATCTTCTCGTTGGCTTCGGCTATCACCGTGGGCTGCCAGAAATTGCCACCCAGCTCATGGCGGGCACCGCCAGTAACAATCTTGCCTCCGTGAGCGACCGCATCGTTGACGTGTTCTTCCACTTTCTCCAGCGCTGAAGCCTCTATCAGCGGCCCGACAATCACCCCTTCTTCCATGCCATTTCCGACCTTCAGTTTCTTGACCTCATCAGCCAGCTGGCTGACGAAGCGGTCATAAACGCGGTTGTGGATATAGAAGCGGTTCACGCTGACGCAAACCTGGCCAGCATTACGGAATTTATTGGCGATGGCGCCTTTCACCGCGGCATCAATATCGGCATCATCAAACACGATATAGGGTGCGTTGCCGCCCAGCTCCATTGAGACCTTTTTCATCGTCTCTGCGGCATTTCGCATCAACAGCTTGCCGACGGCGGTCGAGCCGGTAAACGAGATCTTCCGAACCGCCTTGCTGGCCATAATGGCATCGCTGATTGCATGGGTGTCGCCCGCGACAGCATTGAGGACACCATCGGGTACACCGGCTTTCTTCGCCAGTGCCAGCAGCGCAAAGGCTGAAAGTGGGGTGTTGTTGGCGGGTTTGATAATTCCGGTGCAGCCTGCGGCCAGTGCCGGACCAAGTTTGCGGGTCAACATTGCCATTGGGAAATTCCACGGCGTGATCGCGGCCACCACACCAATCGGTTCCCGCGTTGCCAGGATCCGCGAGCCGGCTTTGGCAGGAGGAATGATCTCGCCATTAGCGCGCTTGGCCTGTTCAGCAAACCATTGAATGAAGCTGGCGGCATACTCCACTTCGCCTTCTGCTTCCTTCACCGGTTTGCCCTGTTCTGCGGTCATTAACGCCCCGAGCCAGGCTTTGTTGTCGATCATCAGCTGATACCAGCGGTTGAGGATTTCGCTGCGCTCTTTGGCCGTTTTAGCACGCCAGGCGGGGAAAGCCTTCTCTGCAGCGGCGATCGCCTGCTCTGTTTCGCTTTTACCGGCTTTGGCGACCTGGGCGACCACTTCACCGGTTGCCGGATTCAGTACATCGAAGGTGGCAGCGGTACGCAGCCATTTGCCATCACAAAAATAGCCGGTCTGGAACAGTTCGTGATCCTGAAGTAATGAGGTGCTCATCGTGTTCTCCTGAGGGGTTTGCCATCCTGATGGAATAAGTATAGATGGCACACTTTATCCCTGTATGAACCCGTCGGAGAGAAACGTGAATGGGAAAGCGCTGATACCGAACGGTATCAGCGTAAAGTCAGATTTGGATGAGGGTGTTCTGGTACTTTTTCAGCGTATTCGCCAGCCTTTTGACCGGCTCGGTTACGTTCAGCGGCGCGTCATAATGCACCAGCTTGCCCTGATAAGTGTCCAGCTCGGCCAGCAGCTGCTCGAAGTAACGATGACGTTTTGCATCGGTTCTCGCGGCAATGACCTGATCGGCGGTATGCCGCAGCTGTTTATGGTAAGCCGATAAATCCTCATTAACCGGGATATCTGCATCCCGCAAACGCTGGTGTCCGATGATCAACGTCAGGGCAATGCGGAATTTATCGATATCACCAGGGAAAATATTCAGCAACATAAAGAGCTGATGATACAGCGCCGGCAGATGATTCTCACGACGGCGAGCCTGATTGGTGCTCATGGCGGCCACCGCGGCATACATAAAGCGATTCAGCAGGATGCGGCCGGTGCGGGCTTTCGACGTGTCCCGGATCAACAGGATCACCAGCAGCGCGAGGAAGCAGCCGATAGCCTGCCCCAACGCGTTATCCAGAAACGCGGTGACGTTAAAGGTCATCGGGTTATCCAGGGTAATAATGTTGATGGTGCCAACCAGGCCACCCAAAGTACCAATCTGCCGCCGCTGGATCAGTATTCCACCGATAAATGCCATCACCCCCAGCGAGATGCACAACAGCAGCATACTTTGCTGGGTTGACGGCATGATCACCATGTAATAGAGCGATCCGAGTGGGATCGCCACGATCATGCCATAGAGGAAATCCTTGGCCATCATCAGGGGATTCGGCATCCGCATCGCCAGCGCGGTGATCACCGCCAGCATCACCATCGCACCGCTTCCGGAAGCCCAGCCGGTCCACAGCCAGAAAAGAGAGCCGACCGCGGTGGCGACAAACGTCCTGATACCGTTGATCATCGCATGCCGTGATTCGGCCGAACGCATCTTCACCACCGGCTCATCCTTCAGCACTTCCCGCTCAATACGGCTGATGCTGCTATTGGTATGGATCCCTTTTAACAACAACAGGTAGCGCGTGGCGGCGACCACCCAGTTCTGCAACGTAACCGGTGTGTTTTTGCTGCCACTGGTGGTGATAACCCGGCGCATAATTTTCATCCGCTTGTGGATGTCACCGATGTTTTCTACCGATTTATCAAAGAAGATATGGAACTGCGGCGGGACATACTCTTTTCGGCTGTCCTGGATAAGATAGGTTTCGGCGGCCTGAGTAATCAGCGTCAGCGAAAGAGTATTCAGCGCACGCATGCGCTCATCGATTTTCTGCCAGCGGCTGGACTCCATCATCAGGTTGCCCCGCATGCCGTTCAGCGCCGTGGTGCGGCGAACCAGGTTGGTCCACAACCTGTCGACTTCTTCCTTGTCGCCGTGCGCGACACAAAGCTGCATCAGCTTGTACTGATCCACCAGCAGGGCATCAATTTCCCGGTCAATGTCCTGCTTCACCGAGCGCGGCGAAAACAGCATATCGGCGAGGATGGCGCAGACAATCCCGATGATGATTTCGCTGCAGCGTTCCACCGCAAACTGCGGAGCCAGCAGCACTGAACCGTTCGCATCCACACTGACCACAATGATCAGCGCGGTGTAACCCGCCAGGCCCAGCGCATAGGAGTTTTCAATTTTGATCAGGGAAGAGAGCCAGACGCAGAGTCCGGCCCACATGCAGCAAAGCAGCATCATTAGCGCCGGTGCCCGGATGGTGGCGATCATGATGGTCAGTGCCGCAATGCACCCGAGGAAGGTACCGATAATACGCAACATACCGCGGTGGCGAAGCGCGCCGGAGAACGGATCGCCACCGGCAGCAAACGCCGTTCCACCTGCCACAATGCAGGCGGTCATTACCGCCCAGCGAGGCGTCTCAAGATTGAAGTGAAAACCGATTAGCAAAGACAGCACAATGGCAAATGTCAGCTTGATCGGGAACCGCAAACGGTGCCACTGCATAATGCTCTCCTGCTTAGCCGAACTCACGCAGGCGATGCATCAACTTCGACATCGGTGACATCTGTTCCGGCTTGCGATCGGCTGCGCCCGTTACCACCACTGTCGCTGTAGTGCCGGATGGATAAAGATTGCCCTGCTGCTCGTCCAGGTGAATACGCACCGGCACACGCTGCGCCAGACGCACCCACTCAAGGTTGGAGTCAATGGTCGCCATCCCTTTGCTGTCGATGGTGCTGCTGCTGTTGGTAACACCCGCCGCAACGCTGTCCACCGTACCATGCAATACGCGGTTGCTGCCCAGCGGCGTAATCTCGACACGGTAACCCGGACGAACGCCTTCCAGCTTGGTTTCTTCCATATAGGCCAGCACATAGAAAGTATGCTGCTGCACCAACGCCACGGCGGTTGAGCCACGGGTAATGAATTCACCGCGGTAAACGTTCAGGTTAGTCACCCAACCATCTGCTGGCGCTTTCACCACGGTACGCGTCAGATCCAGTTTTGCGGTATCGCGCGTCGCGATGGATTTCGCCAACTGGTGTTCGGAGGTCTGATAATCGTTATTGGATTGCTCAATGGCCTCTCGGGACATGGCAGAAACACCCAACTGATTACGGCGGGCCGCTTCACGACGTTTCTCGTTCACCAGCGCCTGGTAGTAAGCCACATCGGCTTCAGCTTCATCCAGCGCCTGTTGATAGCGCGGCTGATCGACCACGAACAGCACCTGGTCTTTCTTCACCAGCTGGTTATCGCGTACCTTAACATCCGTTATCAGGCCGCTAACGTCCGGGGCAATCGCCACGACATCCGCAGTAAATTTAGCATCACGTGTCCACGGGGATTCTGTGTAGAACACCCATGCGCGGAAAATCAGGATAACGGCGATGACGACCAGAATCAGGGTTATGGCGTATCGGGCAATTTTTGTTGTTAGCGCTTTCACTATGACCTCAGACAAACAATCGGGAAACCAGGTAGAACAGGCAGCAGTAGAGTGCTGTATTAAACAGTGCAGGATGCCAGACCAGGTCATAGATCCCCGTTGGTGTCAGCAAACGACGCACCAGCCAGAACAGCATCAATGACACAATAATTTCGAAGAAAATGGGCGGAAAAGAGAGCCCAAATATCACAATAACCGGAAGCATACTCATCTTTTATCCTTGTCAGTACCTCACCGGGCACACGCCTTCTGGCAGACTCAAGCCACCTCCCGGTTCAGGGGGGCTGCTGCTTTACAGGTTGATGATGATAGAGTAACAGACAAGCTGTCAGATAATCATAACCGGCGCTCAATGAATAATAGCGTATTCAGGAGCCAGCATTGTGGTGAGTGGAGTTACGGAAAGGTAACCCGGCGCCGCTATAATAACGCGCCTGACTATGTGTTTTCTACCTAATGTGATCTAAATCACTTTTAAGCCAGGGTTAACAATGGAAAGACTTAAGGGCATGTCCGTGTTTGCACGGGTGGTAGAACTGGGATCCTTTACCGCAGCGGCTAACCGGATGCAAATGAGCGTCTCGGCCGTCAGCCAGACTGTAGCCAAACTGGAAGATGAACTCCAGGTCAAATTGTTGAATCGCAGTACCCGCAGCCTGGGACTGACCGAAGCCGGGAAGATCTACTTCCAGGGCTGTCGACGAATGATGTCCGAAGCGCAGCAGGTTCATGAACAGCTGTACGCGTTTAACAATACCCCAGTGGGAACCTTGCGCATTGGCAGTTCTTCCACCATGGCGCAAAACGTGCTGGCCAACATGACGGCAGAGATGCTGCGGGAATATCCCGGCCTGACCGTAAATCTGGTCACCGGCAGCCCGGCTCCCGATCTTATCGCTGACGGGCTGGATTTAGTGATCCGCGTCGGCGCGCTGCAGGACTCCAGCTTGTTTTCACGGCGGTTGGGGTCAATGCCGATGGTGGTTTGCGCTGCAAAAAGCTATCTGACGCAACATGGCACACCGGAGAAACCGTCAGATTTAGGTAACTTTTCGTGGCTGGAGTACAGCGTCCGCCCGGATAACGATTTCGAGCTGACGTCGCCTGAAGGAGTCTCTATCCGCCTTTCTCTTCAGGGGCGTTTTGCCACCAATGATTCACAAACCCTGATCCGCTGGCTGGTTTCAGGAACCGGCATCGCCCATGTGCCGTTAATGTGGGTGATCGATGAGATTAACGCCGGACAGGTGGAGATCCTGTTTGCCCATTACCAATCCGCACCAAGGCCGGTTTATGCGGTTTATACGCAAAAGGACAAGCTGCCGTTGAAGGTGCAGGTGTGTATTAACTATCTCACCGAGTATTTCGATAAGGTGGCGGACGTTTATCAGGAATCGCGGCAGGAGTAGAGGCCAGAAAAGCAAAAGGGACGATTTCTCGTCCCTTTGGGTGTCGCTTTTCAGCCTGCAGCTAAACGGATTACGCGGTGCCGCCAACCGTCAGCTTATCAAGCTTCAGCGTGGGCTGACCCACACCGACCGGCAGACTCTGGCCTTCTTTACCGCAAACGCCCACGCCTTTATCCAGCGCAAGGTCGTTTCCAACCATCGAGATTTGCTGCATCGCTTCGATGCCCGAGCCAATCAAGGTCGCGCCTTTTACCGGTTTGGTGACCTTGCCGTTCTCAATCAGATACGCCTCTGAAGTCGAGAACACAAACTTACCTGAGGTGATATCAACCTGACCGCCGCCGAAGTTCGGTGCATACAGGCCGTACTCCACGCTTTCGATGATGTCCTGCGGCGTGGATTTACCGGCCAGCATATAGGTATTGGTCATACGCGGCATTGGCAGATGAGCATAGGACTCACGGCGGCCATTGCCCGTCGGGTTAACCCCCATCAGGCGCGCATTGAGCTTATCCTGCATGTAACCTTTCAGAATGCCGTTTTCAATCAGCACGTTGTACTGACCCGGTACGCCTTCATCATCGACAGCCAGCGAACCACGCAGGCCTTCGATGGTGCCATCGTCGACCACGGTACAGAGCTCAGAAGCCACCAGCTGGCCCATCTGGCCACTAAAGACCGAGGTTCCACGGCGGTTAAAGTCACCTTCCAGACCATGACCGACCGCTTCATGCAACAGCACGCCCGGCCAGCCGGCACCCAGCACAACCGGAATGGTGCCTGCCGGGGCAGCAACCGCATTCAAATTAACCAGTGCCATTCGCACCGCTTCACGCGCCCAGGCTTCGGCGCGCATTTCGCCAGACTCATCAGCCAGAAAGAATTCATAGCCGAAGCGCCCGCCGCCGCCGCTTGAACCACGCTCACGCTTGCCGTTCTCCTCCACCTGTACGCTGACAGAAAGGCGAACCAGCGGGCGTATATCGGTGGCCAGCGTGCCGTCAGTGGCGGCAACCAGAATCATTTCATACACGCCGCTCAGGCTGGCGCTGACTTCCTGAACGCGTTTGTCCGCAGCGCGTGCGGCGCTATCGACGCGGTGCAATAACGCAATTTTTTCTTCACGGGTCAGGCTCTGCAGCGGATCCACCGTTGGGTACAACGAACGATGCATCACCGCGCCAAGCGTATGGGATTTTCCATTCCCCTGCTCACGGACAATGCTGCGCGCAGCGGTGGCGCTCTGCGTCAGGGCATTCAGCGTGATCTGGTCTGCATAGGCAAAACCGGTCTTTTCGCCGCTGACGGCACGGACGCCGACACCCTGATCGATATTCCATGAACCATCTTTAATGATGCGGTCTTCCAGCACCCAGGATTCGTGAAAGCTGGACTGGAAATAGAGGTCGGCATAATCCAGTTTACGTTCAGACAGCTGACCGAGAAGGGAAAAGAGATCCTGTTGATTAATGTTGTTAGCAGTTAGTAACTGCTCACTTACCAGATTCAGACTCATGAATTCTCGCTCTGTTTGGATGAGCCAGTAACCGCTGGCATCGCATATCTATAGCCTGAGGCAATTCGCAGGTCACGTCAAATTCACTTCGCGCTCTTTTCAACGGGCTTACGCAGCACTTCGTCAATCTGCGGCTTATCTATCGAGCCGGAAATATGGTAGCGAAGCACCGAAATTTTGTTCCACAGCGGACCGAGTACTTTGCTGGCGGCAAACACCGCCGCACCGACAATCGGATTGACCGCAAACGCTGCTGCCACACCGACGGTCGCGGAGATCTCCGGCGCCACAACCGCTTCCATATCGATCTGGCGTTTCACCAGGTCCATTTTGCCCTTCATCGCAATGTCAGCTTCCAACCCGTCCACCAGCAAATTGTCGGTGTGCATCACGCCCTTTTCAATCCACGCCGTTCCGCTGATCGAGTCGTAATAGAAGCCCTGACTGAAGGTATCACTGAAATCCAGCCGCATTTTGCGCAGCAGCGCATCAAAACTCACCAGCCGCAAGAGCTGTCCGGCTCTGCCAGTATTCACATCGGCAATTTCACCGGCACCGAAATGCGACTTCAGCACGCCGCTTAAGGTCGCTTCTGAAGGCTGCCACGGAGCGGACTGCCAGTGAAGATCGTAATCGATATTGAACGGCGAATTCCGCAGTGGCGTGTTCACCCCAAACCAGTTGGTGGCATCATTGATTTTCTTGCCACTCAGCACGCCTTTTAAAGCCGTACGCTGGGCGCCAGGACGATTAACCCACTCGCCCTCGACTTTAAGCCGCGAGCTTCCGGTATCAATCAGGCCATTTTTCAGGGTCAGCGTGTCGCTGGAATGGCTGACATCTGCCGCCATCCGGCCAAATTTCTGCCCGCGTAGCCAGCATTCATCGCAGGTCAGTGCCAGCGCTGGCCAGCGACTGAAATCAATCTTGCTGCTGTCGCCCGGCAGAGGGGAACTGCCCTCCGCGGAGGCCCATTCCGGATTGTAATAAAGGTAGTTGAGATGAGCAGCCCAGGGTGAACGTTGGTTCATCTTCAGCGTGCCGTTAATCTCTTTGCCCTTAGCCTGAATTTGCGTATCTCCCGATACGGTCTCACTCAGCGTGGCTTCAAGATCGTGCCACTGCTGGCCACCCAGCGTCAGCACTGGCGTGCGTAGAGTGATATTCCCCGGGATAAACGCCCGGCTTTTAGTGGCCTGCTGCGAAGACGATCCACCAGCCGTTTTGCCCGTGCTTTGGCTGTTGAACAGCCCCAGCCAGGCTTCGCCATCCAGCGGAGGCAGATTCAGAACCATGCCGTCCACCTCGGGAAGGGCAGGCAGACCTTTGCTGTCGTTCTCCCAGATTCCACGATCGATCTTCAGCTGCTTGCCCAATAGCCACTGACTGTTGAAGTGGCGGTTACTGCCGACGGAACCGCTGAGGTTGAAACTGTTGAGGTCACCTTTGGCGCTGACTTTAACCGGCATCGCCACATTCCGCTCTTTATCAAGCGGTGGAGGTAAGTGACTACTCACATTTTTCAGGTCACCGTCCAAAACAACTTGATAGTTTGCGCTGCCAGCGTGCGGCAGATTGATCAGCACGTTGCTCTTCCAGCTGGCATCGCCGGTGAGCTTGTCACGGATCTGTGCAGGAACCACATCCATCTTGCCTGGCTGCCAATCCCCTTTAAGATCAACGCCAATCTGGTAGTTCTTGTCGCCCTCATGGGTGTTGAAGCTCACATCCATCGGCTGCCCGAACCAGTTGGCGGTCATCGGGTCGCTCTTCAGGTCGCCATTATCATAGGTAAAGTGGCCAGTCAGCTGCTTGATGGTGCTATCGAGCGGCTTGATGTACAGCGTGTTGTCCTTCAGATTTACATCGCCGGTGGCCCGGACCAGCTCGCCATCCAGCGGAATATCCAAATGTAAGCGACCACTCACATCTCCGCCAATCTGCAGCTCATCAAGCGCGGCACCCAGTGAGGGTTTCAATGGCGTCTGATTAAAGTAGTCGCCAATCGCTTTGCCGGCACCGTTGATGTCAGCATCAATGATCAGCTTCTCTTTCAGATAATCCGGGATCACCGCCGAGATATTTCTGCCATCAACCTGCCCCAGTTTGGTGTGTTCGGCTTTCATAAACAGGCCGTCATTAACGAAGTCGAGGTTGATATCCAGATTTTGCAGATCCGGCCAGCCTGGCTGGAACTGGAAAGTTGATTGTTTCAGCGGCACCCAGACCTCAAACAGCCCGTCATTATGTTTGAACGGGAACAGTTGGGGGTTACCGGCGAAAATCAGTGAGGCATTCTGCACATGCCCGCCCTTAATGGCGCCGCTGAGGTAGTCCACCAGCGATTTGCCCATCAGCGGTTCAGGGAAGTAACGCCAGGCATCGCCGGCATCGGTCACATTGATGCCGGCCAGAATATCCAGTCGTGGCGCTTTGTCCTTCGGCTGGGCGTAGGTGAAGTCGCCTTTCGCCCACAGGGAACGCGCCTTCACATCTAACTGATGGCCTGCAAGGGTGAAGTGGTCGATGGCGTACTGCCAGCTCAATGCCCCTGTGGCATGTTCTATTTCAAGCGGTGCCCGGAACATCGAACCGTAAGGTAAAGTGGCGTTGTTGACGTTGAAATCGACCTGCCCGTTCGCCACCGCACCGCTCACCGACCCACTGAAATGCTTCATACCGGGCAGCAGTTCCCAGTGTTGCCAGCTGAGATCCCGCCATTTGGCCTGGAAACGGCTCTGTTCCGGTTGTTGGACTGGAATATCCACCGCCAGCGCTTCAATGCGGCCTTTAGGTTGCAACGCACGCCAGTTTTGCAGCAGTGTTGGGGTCAGTTTGGCAAACAGAGGTATTAGCGGATCCAGCCGTTCCAGATCCAGCTGCGTGGCGCGCACGCGAACTTCTTCATTGTGATCCGGGCCAGGCAATACGCCATTCTCAGGCTGCCACATACCCGACAGCTGGCCTTTCGGCCACGGGTGGCCGTCGGTCACCAGATTGGTCTGAGGGACCTCAATGCTCCAGCCGCTGTTGAAGCGGACAATGTGCGCGGTAACGTTATCGACGGTCAGATGATGCTGCTGTTGGTCGCCCTTCCAGCGCGCGCCGCCTTTTTTCAGCTGGATATCGCCATCATAGATTTCACCCTCTTTCAGGCTCATCCATGCCGCCAGACTGAATCGTGCACTGTCCAGGCTGGTATTATCACGCATCCACTGTCCTAGCCAGGGTTTCATGTCGACATCATCCGCCTGCATCCACACCCGGCCGGTATCCAGATAGCCGTTGCTGTCGCTCAGATCCAGCCGCACCTGAATTTCACCATGCTGACCGTTAAAACTGGACAGGCTGACCACGCCTTCCGCCCGGTGACGGTTTTTCTCGTTTAGCCAGGTGAGCTGAGGAACATCCAGTCGCGCACGCTGACCGGAAAGGGTGACAAAGCTGATATGACTGTCGCGGAGATCGAAGTGATCGAACTGACGAAGGAACAGATCGCTGAACTTACCCGGCTCCAGCTGCAGTTTCTCACCGTTGCCTGAGGTTAACGGCTGACTGGTTGCCAGATTCAATTGGTAGAAGGTCAGATTGCGGAACTGCCAGCGCAGGTGGAGCATTGACTGCCAGATATCCAGCGCCAGCGTGATGCGTTGGGCTTTTAAGTCATCACCTTCTTTCAGGCTGACGTGCAGATCGCGGATTTCCAGCACCGGGCCGAAGTTTTCCCAGGTGCCGTTCAGCGCACTGGCTTCCACCGGCATGCCGGCCACGGACGAAATTTTTTCCAGCAGCGGTTCGCGCCAGCTGTTCAGATGCGGCATCACCAGACGCAGCCCACTGACCATCAGCGCAACAATCACCACGATGGTTGCGCCAGTCAGTAGCAGGATCCCTGGTAATCGCCTCACACACTTCTCCTTGTGCTGGTCACATCATGATCACGTCAAACTGCTCCTGGGTATAGAGCGGTTCAACCTGGACTTTGACCTGCTTGCCAACGAAGATTTCTACTTCGGCCAGCGCGTGTGATTCTTCGGATTTCAGCGCTTCACCCACCGCAGGTGAAACGTATACCAGGAAGCGGTCCGAGTCATAAGCATGATGTACGCGAACAATTTCACGCATGATCTCATAACAGACCGTCTCCACCGTTTTCAGCGTGCCGCGTCCCTTACAGACCGGGCAATCCTGGCAAAGCACATGTTCAATACTTTCCCGGGTGCGCTTACGCGTCATCTCCACCAGCCCAAGCTGTGAGAAGCCATGGATACCGCTTTTCACCCGGTCTTTGCTTAGCCCCTGCTCAAGCGAATGCAGCACCCGGCGTCGGTGATCTTCATTGGTCATATCAATAAAGTCGATGATGATAATGCCGCCGAGATTACGCAGACGTAACTGCCGGGCAATGGCGTGCGTCGCTTCAATGTTGGTATTGAAGATGGTCTCATCAAGATTGCGATGGCCGACGAACGCACCGGTATTGATGTCGATGGTGGTCATCGCTTCGGTTTGGTCGATGATCAGATAGCCACCGGACTTCAGCTCCACTTTACGATCCAGCGAACGTTGGATCTCATTCTCAACGTCAAACAGATCGAAGATCGGTTGCTTGCCGGTATACAGTTCCAGTTTGGCGGTCATTTCCGGGATATATTCGCCGGTAAACTCCACCAGGTGCTCGTAGGTCAGACGGGAGTCAATGCGGATCCGGTCGAGCGCTGCACCGGCAAAATCACGCAGGATGCGCTGGGATAAGGCCACTTCGCCATACAGGCGGCAGCGCGTCTGGTTGCGTTTTCTGCGCTCAATCACCTTGGTCCACAGGCGTTTCAGAAATGCCGCGTCAGACGCCAGCTCAACCTCACCTACACCTTCAGCCGCCGTGCGGATGATGTAACCGCCCAGCTCGTCACAGTAAGCAGACACCACCTTTTTAAGACGGTCGCGCTCGGCTTCACTTTCAATGCGCTGAGACACCCCCACGTGTGAGGCGCCAGGCATAAACACCAGATAGCGTGATGGCAGAGTAATGTCTGTGGTCAGGCGTGCGCCTTTGGTGCCCAGGGGATCTTTCACCACCTGAACCACCAGGTCCTGCCCCTGACGGACCAGCTCAGAGATATCGCGCACTGAGAAGTTTTTCTGTTCATCTCCGGCGACGCATTCCGTGTGCGGCATGATATCCGAGGCGTGCAGGAAGGCGGCCTTTTCCAGACCGATATCGACAAAAGCGGCCTGCATGCCGGGCAAAACACGGCTGACGCGCCCTTTATAAATATTGCCCACAATCCCACGGCGCGCTTCGCGCTCGATATGGATTTCCTGCAGGATGCCGCCATCAATATAGGCTACACGCGTTTCCGAAGGGGTGATATTTACCAGCAGTTCAGCGGTCATGTTGTTCCCTTACCTCACGCAGTGACTGAAAGTGACTGAGCAACTCAGCGGTTTCAACCAACGGCAACCCGACCACTGCGTGATAGCTTCCATTAATTTTGCGAACAAAATTGCCTCCTAACCCCTGAATGCCATAGGCTCCGGCTTTATCCATCGGTTCACCGCTGGCAATGTAGGCGGCAATATCCTCAGCGGTTAAGGTGCGAAAAGTGACGTCGGTGACCACCAGACAGTCCAGGATGCTCGCTTTATCTGCAAGCGCAACGGCGGTCAGTACCTGATGCGTCTGACCAGACAGTTTAGTCAGTATTTTGGCGGCGTCAGCCTGATCTTCAGGTTTTTCCAGCACCTCACCGTTCAGCACTACAATGGTGTCAGCGCCAAGCACCGGCAGATCCCGTTCAGCCACGGCAACACCGGCCTGAGCTTTTTCACAGGCGAGACGGCGAACGTAGGCTTCAGCCTGCTCGTCCGGGCGTTTAAGTTCTTCGACTTGAGTAGAGAGGCGTTCAAAGCGCAGGCCAAGCTGCGTGAGCAACTCGCGACGACGGGGAGAACCAGAGGCCAGATAAAGGGATACCATAATCGTCCTTATTGTACGGCAAACTGGCGGCGTATTTTTCTCATCAACAAGAACAGCCAGGGCCAGAGGATACCGTCTACTACGCTACTCCAGAAAATTTCCGGCCGGAATGAGACGTTTATCACTAAAAATTCAGCCCAAAATACAATGACATCCATTGCCAACGACAGCACCATGACCATCAGCGCCTGCTGCCAGAGCGCGAGGTTACGGAACAGTTGGAATTTGAACGCCACCAGATAAGCCACGATGCTGAAAGCCAGAGCACGAACGCCCAGCGTCGAGCCAGAGATAAGATCCAGTATAGAACCCATCACAAAGCCTGTGCCGACATTCACGCGATGAGGCAGAGCCAACACCCAGTAAATCAGGATCAGAAGAAGCCATGACGGCCTGAACATAAAGAACTGTTCAGGCCACGGCATAATTTGTAATACCAGTGCGACCAGGAACGACAGCCAGATAACCCAACGCCCATGGCTGCGATAACTGCTCAAGGCTGGCCTCCGCGGGCAGCAGGCGCGGCCTGGCGACCCGCAGAAGAAGGCGCGGCAGGAACAGCGGTTTGACCGGAAGCAGCAGGAACGGATCCCGCAGGTTGCCCCGGTGCGGGCGGTCCCATCAGTTCATTCGCGGCAGGCAGAACCTGCGGCATCATCTGCATCAGTCGCTCGTTGGCCACCCGGTGCACTTCATTCGGCGCCATTGGCATCGTGCCATTACGATCGGCACCCCAAAGCAGCAACAGGTAACGCAGACGCTGGAGACCTGCGGTAGGTCGGGCCTGGATTACGGTGTAAGCGCGCTGGGTATCAAGCTTGACGGAAGAGACCACGCCAACAGGATAGCCTTCAGGGAAACGGCCGCCCAGTCCGGAGGTCACCAACACATCGCCAACGCGAATGTCGGTGTTACCTGGCAGGTGTTCCAGCTGCAAGTCTTCAGTACAGCCGTTGCCCGCCGCGATCACCCGAATATCGTTACGCAGTACCTGAATAGGCAAGGCATGGGACGAGTCACAGATCAGCATCACCCGGCTGGTGATTTTGCCCACGGCAACCACCTGCCCGACCACACCTTTATCACTGATCACCGGCTGGCCTTCGTAAACGCCGTTCACGCTGCCTTTATCAATCACCACCTGGTCGGTGTAGGGATCGGTACCGGTGGAGATCACCTGGGTGACCATCTTGTGCTCGTCCTGACGCAGAGGGGAACCCAACAGTTCGCGGAGACGGGCATTTTCCTGCTTAAACTGACCCAGCATCAGCAATTCGCTGTTCTTGAGCATCAGTTCGCGCTGTAAGCCTTTGTTTTCCAGTTCGAGCTGCTGGCGAGAGGCCAGTGTTTCAGAAACACTGTCCAGAATTTGACGTGGCCCGTTGGCCAGAAAATAGAATGGGCTGACCGCCGTATCCATATAGGTGCGTATCTGGCTGAAAGCGCCCATACGACTGTCGGCGACAATCACGCCTATAGCCACAATAACCGCTAAAAATAAGCGTAACTGCAGGGAAGGTCCCCTGCTGAAGATCGGCTTCATAAACTCGGCGTATTCCTCGACATCTTAAAAAAGGAGTGCAGGACAGAGCGTACCTACACTCCTTAAAGCAAATTATTCTTCGCTGAACAAATCGCCGCCGTGCATGTCGATCATTTCCAACGCTTTACCGCCACCGCGAGCAACGCAGGTCAGCGGATCTTCTGCCACCACGACCGGAATACCGGTTTCTTCCATCAGCAGACGATCGAGGTTACGCAGCAATGCGCCACCACCGGTCAGAACCATACCGCGTTCAGAGATGTCGGATGCCAGTTCTGGCGGACACTGTTCCAGTGCAACCATCACCGCGCTAACGATACCGGTCAGCGGCTCCTGAAGCGCTTCCAGGATTTCGTTGGAGTTCAGCGTGAAGCCACGCGGCACACCTTCTGCCAGGTTACGACCACGGACTTCAATTTCACGCACTTCATCGCCCGGATAAGCAGAGCCGATTTCGTGCTTGATACGTTCAGCGGTCGCTTCACCAATCAGTGAACCGTAGTTACGGCGCACATAATTAATGATCGCTTCATCAAAGCGATCGCCACCGATACGGACGGAAGAAGAGTAAACCACGCCGTTCAGCGAGATAACCGCCACTTCTGTTGTACCGCCACCGATATCCACAACCATTGAACCGGTTGCTTCAGACACCGGCAGGCCAGCACCGATTGCCGCAGCCATAGGCTCTTCAATCAGGAACACTTCACGTGCTCCTGCGCCCTGGGCGGATTCACGGATTGCGCGACGCTCAACCTGCGTCGCGCCGACAGGTACACACACCAACACGCGCGGACTTGGGCGCATGAAGCTGTTGCTGTGAACCTGTTTGATAAAGTGTTGCAGCATTTTTTCGGTAACGAAGAAATCGGCGATGACGCCGTCTTTCATTGGCCGAATAGCAGCGATATTGCCGGGGGTACGACCCAGCATCTGTTTTGCATCATGACCGACTGCCGCAACGCTTTTAGGGGAACCGGCACGATCCTGACGGATGGCAACGACGGAAGGTTCGTTCAGAACGATACCCTGCCCTTTCACGTAGATCAGGGTATTGGCTGTACCCAAGTCGATGGACAAGTCGTTGGAAAACATGCCACGGAATTTTTTAAACATACTAAAGGATAATCCTGCAAGCTGGGGGCGGAAAATAAAATCCGCTTACTTTACCAACCACACGAAGCAGCGACAAGGCGCAAAAACAGTCTACTTCGGTGAAAAATCACGCTATCTCACGCAAGGGCCACACCCTGAAGTCGCGTTGCGAACCACAAGCCTGATGTCAGGCTAATGCGCTCAGAATTCAGGGCTGACAGACGGACATAACGTACATAAAATTTAACATTCTTTGGGTCACTGGGCTGACCAGATCCCCCATGCCGGCACCACAGCCGCGCGGGTATTCTACGTGAAATCCAGCACAACGGCAGATTAAACTTGATATCTTTGCGAATATTTTTTTACGCTGGTGTTTAGCGGCTGTGACGGCGCGATGAAATCGCCCTGACCACCCGCCACACCTAGCTCCGCAAGGATTTGCCACTCGCCTCTGGTGCGGACACCCGCCGCGAAAACCTGGGTAGAAGTTCTGGTACAGCTCTCCAGAAGACTCCTGACAAACAGCTGATTCTCTGTACGACGTTCGATGTTTCTTACCAGGGCAGGATGCAGCTTGATCAGCTCCACCTCAAACTGCCTGATATAAGCCGTACTGACCACCGTCAGGCCCGCCTGATTAATCGCAATTCGACAGCCAAAACCCTTCAACAATCGAAACGCAGAACCCAAACGGCTGATGTGTTGACACACATCTGCTTCTGCAAGTTCAAATAAAATGTGGTTTCTTTGCAATTTAGTGCATTGCAGCAGCATATCCCTGAGCCAAATCTGAAAAGGGCGCTGCATAAGGGCATCAACTGTCAGCGGAATGGCGAAGGTTTCCTCTGGCCAAATCGGCAACAGCGACAGGATCCGGGTGACTAACTGACGGTCGTATCCTTCGGCCATGCCTAACTGCTGAACGAAAGGCAGATACTCGGCTGAGAGCAGCTCCTTCTCGCCATCATAGATACGCGGCATCATTTCCCGATGATGAACGGTCCCATCAAGGGTCACTGCGGGTTTCAGATACAGTCTTGGGCCGCCACGATGCAGAGTATTTTCCAGCAGCGTGCGCCATTTAACGCTGCCGCGGGTGAACTCTTGCTGCGGCGCTTCACCCACCGACCAGTTGTTGCCACCCAGTAAAGCGGCATGTCGGGTAGCCAGTTCAACGTTTTCCATTACCTGCTGCGTTTCCTGCCCGCTGTGCCAGGCGCTGATACCGATGTGGATAATATCCTCGCGATCCAACATTCGCGTCGGCGGCAGCGCATCCACGGCATGAATAAGCTGGGATGCAATGCTGTCGGCATCCTTCAGGCTGCGGTGAGGAAGGAGAACGGCAAAATCACTGCGGAAATAGCGCGCCAGCAAGGCGCCGGGATAACGCATCACAAAGGTCGATAACAGGTTCACCAGCGCAAACAGATAGTCTTTGGTCTGGTTGTGTCCCCAGTTATCCCGCAGTGTGTCAAAGTCCGGCAGGCGGATCATCATTACCATGCCGTGCGTGCCGCCGGTTTCGGTATCCTCCAGCATGGTCGCCAGTTGGTTATCAAAGAACAGGCGATTGTTCAGCCCGGTGGTCGCGTCCTGCGCGGCAAACGTCCGGATTAAGGTATCAATGCGCGTGCGCTGCTCGCCCGCTTCCTGCAGGTCTGCCAGCAGTAAATCGATAGCGCTGCTGGCCTTGGGTGGCCACTCATGTACCGTCCCCGCCCTTACCGTGCCTCTCTCTCCTTTAATCACCTTGCCGGCTCTGACCTCAAGCCGCTCCATGCCCTGAAGCTGCCGGTTAAGCCAGCGATGCGTCACGATCAGCAGCGTGGTCATGATCGCCACTATCGCAATGACCACGCTAAGAATGAAGGCGCCGATAAAGGATTTCAGCCAGGTTTCGGTTGAATCGACCCACTGAACATGGAGGCGGTAACCAGGATGTTTTGGCAGCGGAAGGACGGTGTCGCGATACTGGTTTTGTTCATCATCCAGAACCGGATCCTGATGATGCACGAGGGTTAACCGGGTTTGATCACCTTGCATCAGCTCGGTGCGAACAATTTGCAGTGGCCCCATCACTTTGCTTAGCCACTGTGAAACCTGTTCGGGTGACTCGGTTTGCAGCGCGCTATCCACATCGCCAGCCATCAGTTCAAGCCGGTGTTCGCTTCTTTGCGTGCTGAGGTAAAAAAAACTCATAATGCAGCCCACCAGCATCAGTAACATCGCCAGTGCGCTCAGTAAGGTGATCATCGTCGAAAGTTTGGTGGTTAATCGCATCCCTGTGCCCATCACTGCGGATAAAGTAACGCGTTTCGCGTCCTGAACCCGTGCCGAATAAATGTATGACTCTCCGCTGCCCAAAATCAGACCGCCACTGAAAGTACCATATCCTGGCGGGCGTTGACCTGGCGGATGTCAGATTAATGACCCGCCGTGCGAGTATACGTGTCTCCGCATTTGCCTGACGTTTCGCCGTTCATTTTCAGGTGATTCTCATTCCAGGAAATTTCACATTTTACGTCGTTTATTCGCGCAAAGCCGACTCTTTGGTCATGCTAACAGGAAGAGAAGAACGAGCCTGTGGAGGCCGCCTGATGAAGCCCTTTGATAAACTTACCGAACGCGATGTTACCCCCGAGAGCATTTTTAACGCCCGTCGCCGCGAGTTGCTGAAAACGCTGGGTATTAGCGCGGCGGCGTTATCGCTGCCCTCTGCGGCTCACGCCGACGTCTTATCCTGGTTTAAAGGCAACGACCGCCCTAAAGCGCCTTCTGGAAAACCCCTCGACTTCAGCAAACCCGTTCAGTATCAGGCCGATTTAGCCCTGACGCCGGAAGATAAAGTCACCGGCTACAACAACTATTATGAGTTTGGCCTCGATAAGGCCGATCCTGCGGCTAACGCCGGAACGTTGAAAACCGACGACTGGAAAATTGAAATCGGCGGCGAAGTTGCGAAACCCCTGACGCTATCCATGGACGATATTTTCAAACGCTTCCCGCTTGAACAGCGTATTTACCGGATGCGTTGTGTTGAAGCCTGGTCGATGGTCGTGCCCTGGATCGGTTTTGAATTGGGCAAACTGCTGAAAGCCGCCGAACCCACCAGCAACGCGCGTTATGTGGCGTTCCAGACCATCTATGCCCCGGATGAAATGCCGGGCCAGAAAGATCGTTTTATTGGCGGCGGTATCGACTATCCCTATGTTGAAGGATTGCGCCTTGATGAGGCGATGCATCCTCTGACGATGCTGACCACCGGCGTTTACGGTAAAGCGCTGCCCCCGCAAAATGGTGCACCTGTTCGACTGACCGTGCCGTGGAAATACGGCTTTAAAGGCATCAAATCGATTGTCAAAATCACCCTGGTCAAAGATATGCCGCCAACCACCTGGAATCAGCTCGCCTCAAACGAGTATGGTTTTTACGGCAATGTGAACCCGCATGTGGATCACCCTCGCTGGTCGCAGGCGACAGAGCGTTTTATTGGTTCAGGTGGCATTCTTGATGTCAAACGCCAGCCTACCTTGCTGTTTAACGGCTATGCGGATCAGGTGGCTTCTTTATACCGTGGGTTGGATCTGCGGGAGAATTTCTAGTGATGCGTATCACCGCCAGGCAAATTACCGGCTTAAAGGTTATCCTGCACCTTGCGGGTTTTCTTCCTTTAATCTGGTTGCTTCTCTCCATCGATCAGGGCTGGTTCAGCGCCGACCCGGCGAAAGACATACAACATTTTACCGGCAGAATGGCGTTGAAGTTCCTGCTGGGCTCGCTGCTGATCACCCCGCTAGCGCGCTACGGTAAGCAACCGCTGTTGATCCGTGTGCGCCGCCTACTGGGCCTGTGGTGTTTTGCCTGGGCAACACTGCACCTGGTAAGCTATTCGGTGCTGGAGCTGGGCATCAGCAATCTCGGCCTGCTGGGCTCTGAACTGATCTCCCGACCTTACCTGACCCTGGGCATTATCAGCTGGTTAATCCTCTTATCTTTGGCCCTGACGTCGTTTCAGAGAGCGCAGCGCAAGCTGGGCAGACGCTGGCAAACCCTGCATAACGGTGTTTACCTGGTGCTGATCCTCGCCCCCATCCATTACTTGTGGTCGGTGAAGACTTTCAGTCCACAACCGTGGATTTATGCGCTAATTGCAGCGATCTTGCTGGCATGGCGCTACAAAAAGTTTCGCCAGTGGTTTCGTTAAAAACCCGCTTAAGACTGTGTGCCACTCCGCATATCTGGCATTAAACCACCTGCCGTTTTTGCCAGGTGGTTGATAATCTTCGCTGATACGACCAGTATTTAGCTGCGAATTGCCACGAAATCGTTATAATGCCCGACTTCAAACTTGCGAACCGACCTAATTTCATCTGGAAAGGTGACAAATGGCGTTTCGCGTTGTATTTTGTGCGATGCCTCAATTATCGCAGGAGATAGCAGCAAGATGACGGATAAGTTTCACATACTGCTTTTAAACGGTCCCAACCTGAACCTTCTCGGCACACGTGAGCCTGAGAAGTACGGTAAAACGACCCTGGCAGAGATTGTAAGTGACCTTACCACGCAAGCTGATGCGCTCAACGTGAAGATGAGCCATCTCCAGTCCAATGCGGAACACGCGTTAATTGACCGCATTCATGAGGCGAAAGGCAATGTCGATTATATCGTCATTAACCCGGCGGCATTCACCCATACCAGCGTAGCGCTTCGGGATGCCCTGCTGGCAGTCAGCATCCCATTCATTGAAGTCCACCTGTCGAATGTGCATGCTCGCGAGCCTTTCCGTCATCATTCATATCTTTCTGATATTGCTGCCGGCGTAATCTGTGGACTTGGTGTCGACGGTTATTCCTGGGCTTTGCAGACGGCGGTTAAACGCCTGTCACAATCTAATTAAACAGAGTACGGAACCACACTCATGGATATTCGTAAGATTAAAAAACTGATCGAACTGGTTGAAGAATCAGGCATTTCTGAACTGGAAATTTCTGAAGGTGAAGAGTCTGTTCGCATCAGTCGCGCACCGGCCAACACGGGCTACCCAATGATGCAGCACTATGCTGCACCGATGATGCAGCAGCAGCCTGCGCTGGCTAACGCCGTCGCACCTGCAACTGCACCAGCGATGGAAGCTCCGGCTGCAGCCGAGATCAGTGGCCACATCGTACGTTCACCAATGGTGGGCACTTTCTACCGTACCCCAAGCCCGGACGCTAAAGCGTTTGTGGAAGTGGGTCAGAAAGTTAACGCTGGCGACACTCTGTGCATCGTTGAAGCGATGAAAATGATGAACCAGATCGAAGCCGATAAATCCGGCGTAGTAAAAGCGATCCTGGTCGAAAGCGGCCAACCCGTTGAATTTGACGAGCCGCTGGTAGTCATCGAATAACGAGGCGAACCATGCTGGATAAAATTGTAATAGCTAACCGTGGTGAAATCGCGCTGCGCATTCTGCGTGCCTGTAAAGAGCTGGGCATCAAAACTGTTGCCGTGCATTCAACCGCGGACCGCGATTTGAAACACGTACTGCTGGCAGATGAGACCGTCTGTATTGGTCCTGCACAGTCCGTAAAAAGCTACCTGAACATCCCTGCCCTGATCTCTGCAGCAGAGATCACCGGTGCGGTGGCGATCCATCCAGGCTACGGCTTCCTGTCCGAGAATGCGGACTTTGCTGAGCAGGTTGAGCGTTCAGGCTTCATCTTTATCGGCCCGAAAGCTGAAACCATTCGCCTGATGGGTGACAAAGTTTCTGCAATCAATGCGATGAAGAAAGCTGGCGTACCTTGCGTACCTGGCTCTGACGGCCCGCTGACCGAAGATATGGATAAGAACCGTGCCTTCGGTAAGCAAATCGGCTACCCGGTAATCATCAAAGCGTCTGGCGGCGGTGGTGGTCGTGGTATGCGCGTTGTGCGTCATGAAAAAGATCTGGAACAGTCCATTAATATGACCCGTGCGGAAGCCAAAGCGGCTTTCAACAATGATATGGTCTATATGGAAAAATACCTGGAAAACCCACGTCACATCGAAATTCAGGTGTTGGCGGACGGTCAGGGCCACGCCGTTTATCTGGCTGAACGTGACTGCTCCATGCAGCGCCGCCACCAGAAAGTGGTGGAAGAGGCTCCAGCACCCGGTATCACTGATGAGATGCGTCGCTTCATCGGCGATCGTTGCTCCAAAGCCTGTATCGAAATCGGTTACCGTGGCGCAGGGACTTTCGAGTTCCTGTACGAAAACGGCGAGTTCTACTTCATCGAGATGAACACCCGTATCCAGGTTGAACACCCGGTTACCGAGATGATTACCGGTGTTGACCTGATCAAAGAGCAGCTGCGTATTGCTGCCGGTCAGCCTTTGTCGATCAAACAGGAAGACGTGGTGATCCGTGGCCATGCGGTAGAATGCCGTATCAACGCCGAAGATCCGAACACCTTCCTGCCAAGCCCAGGCAAGATCACCCGCTTCCATGCACCCGGTGGTTTTGGCGTGCGTTGGGAATCGCATATCTACGCTGGCTACACTGTGCCGCCGTACTATGACTCCATGATCGGTAAACTGATCACTTACGGTGAAACCCGTGATGTGGCAATCGCCCGCATGAAAAATGCGTTGGCTGAGCTGATCATCGACGGCATCAAAGTGAACGTTGAGCTACAGATGAAGATCATGTCTGACGAAAACTTCCAGCACGGTGGAACCAATATCCACTATCTGGAGAAAAAACTCGGCCTTCAGGAAACCTGATTAGCCTGATGTTTTGAAAAAAAGGCCGGTCTGACCGGCCTTTTTCTTTGCATTTTTAAGGTGAGGAGAGAGATGGACAAGCGCTTCGTTCAGGCTCATCGCGAGGCTCGCTGGTCATTCTGGCTGGCTGTCGCCTATCTTATTGCCTGGTCGCTGATGGCCTGGCTACCGGATGATAAACAAGGCATTACCGGGCTACCACACTGGTTTGAAATGGCCTGTCTGCTGGTTCCTGCGCTATTTATCCTGCTGTGCTGGCTGATGGTCAGGCTGGTATTTCGTGACATTCCTCTGGAAGATGAAAAGTGAAACTTCAAATCATCCTGCCGCTTATTGCCTATCTGCTGCTGGTCGCCGGCCTTTCTGTGTATGCCATGCGTAAGCGCCGTGAAGGCAGCTTTCTGACTGAATATTTCCTCGGTAGCCGATCGATGGGCGGCTTTGTGCTGGCCATGACTATGGCGACGACATACATCAGCGCCAGTTCGTTTATTGGCGGACCCGGTGCGGCCTATAAATATGGGCTGGGTTGGGTACTGCTGTCGATGGTACAGGTCCCCGCCGTCTGGCTTTCGCTGGGCGTATTAGGGAAAAAATTCGCTATCCTCGCCCGACGTTACAACGCGGTTACCCTCAACGATATGCTTTATGCCCGTTATCGCAGTCCGTTACTGGTGTGGTTCGCCAGCCTCAGCCTGCTGATCGCCTTTATTGGCGCCATGACCGTGCAATTTGTCGGTGGTGCGCGGTTGCTGGAAACCGCCGCAGGCATTCCCTACGATACCGGGTTGCTGATTTTTGGTGGCACCATCGCGCTGTACACCGCTTTTGGCGGCTTCAGGGCCAGCGTACTGAATGATGCCATGCAAGGTGTGGTGATGCTGGCAGGCACCTTCCTGCTGCTGTTTGCGGTGATCCATGCCGCTGGCGGGATGCACAGTGCCGTCGATAAGCTTCAGCATATTGATCCCCAGCTGGTGTCCGCCAGTGGCGTTGATCATATTCTCAGCCCGACCTTCCTGGCGTCATTTTCGGTGCTGGTCTGTTTCGGCGTGATCGGCCTGCCGCATACCGCGGTGCGCTGCATCTCCTATAAAGACAGCAAGGCGGTCCACCGGGGGATCATTATTGGTACCATCGTGGTCACGATTCTGATGTTTGGCATGCATCTGGCGGGCGCGCTTGGACGGGCGGTGATGCCTGATCTGGCAATCCCGGACCAGGTGATCCCAACGCTGATGATCCACGTTCTGCCGCCCGTCGCTGCCGGGATCTTCCTGGCGGCACCGATGGCGGCGATCATGTCGACCATCAACGCGCAACTGCTGCAATCATCGGCGACGATCGTCAAAGATCTCTATTTGCGCCTCTACCCACAGCAGATGGACAATGAGCCGCTGCTGAAGAAGATGTCAGGCGTTATCACGCTGTTGCTTGGCCTGCTGCTGCTGCTGGCCGCGTGGAATCCACCTGAAATGATCATCTGGCTCAATCTGCTGGCCTTTGGTGGGCTTGAAGCGGTCTTCCTCTGGCCGCTGGTCCTCGGGTTATACTGGGAAAAAGCCAATGCCACTGGCGCGCTCAGTAGCATGATTATCGGTGCGGGTTGTTATACGCTGCTGGCCAGTTTTTCGCTGCAGCCATGGGGATTCCACCCGATCGTGCCCTCACTTATCCTGAGCCTGATTGCCTTTGTCGTTGGAAACCGTTTTGGCCATGCCGCTGCCCCGTCAGCGCAGGCTTCCACCCCTGTTTGAATAAAGAGAATTGCCATGCCCTGGATACAGATGAAAATTAATACCACCGGCGCTCAGGCTGAAGAGCTGGGCGATGCGCTGATCGAGAACGGGGCTGTCTCGGTCACGTTTCAGGACACGCATGACAACCCGGTGTTCGAGCCCTTACCCGGCGAAACGCTGCTGTGGGGCGATACCGATGCGATCGGCTTATTTGATGCTGAAACCGATATGGATCTGGTGGTGATTGGCTTAGAAGCCTGTCCTCTGCTGGGCAGCGGCTTCGCCCACAAAATTGAACAGATCGAAGATAAAGACTGGGAACGTGAGTGGATGGTCAACTTCCATCCGATGCGTTTTGGTCAGCGTCTGTGGATCTGCCCAAGCTGGCGCGACGTGCCGGACCCGGGGGCGGTAAACGTGATGCTGGATCCTGGTCTGGCTTTCGGTACGGGTACGCATCCTACCACTTCAATGTGCCTGACCTGGCTTGATGGTCTGGATCTGCAAGGCAAAACGGTGATCGACTTTGGCTGCGGTTCCGGCATTCTGGCGATCGCCGCACTGAAGCTGGGTGCCGCCAGCGCGATAGGGATCGATATCGATCCTCAGGCGATCCAGGCTAGCCGTGACAACGCTGAACGTAATGGCGTCTCTGATCGCCTCTCACTGTATCTGCCGCATGAGCAGCCAGATAATCTGAGTGCCGATGTGGTGGTGGCTAACATCCTTGCAGGCCCATTACGCGAGCTGGCACCGCTGATTAGCGTCCTGCCGGTGAAGGGCGGCTCTCTGGGTCTGTCAGGCGTACTGGCAAGCCAGGCTGAAAGTGTTTGTGAAGCCTATCAGGAGTTGTTCACCCTTGACCCGGTCGCTGAAAAAGAAGAGTGGTGCCGGATTACGGGCATCAAAGCCTGAGATGTTAACAAAAGGTGAGATCGTCTGGTTTTGATGATTTCATCCGTCACATGTCTCGTTATCCGGGGCATGTGATGCCTTTTATCTGGCTGTTTAGCCTATAAAAAAAGAAAAATATTTGTTCGTAATTTAATCTCTTTTTATTAAGTTATTGAATTTAATCACTTAAATAATTTACCCCTGATGGATAACTCTACCAGCACCCCGTAAGCCGGTGGATTGTTCAAAGTTTGGCCTTTCATCTTCGACAGAAAATGCGTAATATACGCCGCCTTGCGGACACACTATGGTCACTTTTATTTCATGCGCATTGGAAACCACCAGCTTCGTAATCGTCTGATTGCCGCGCCAATGGCCGGGATAACCGACAGACCATTCCGGACCCTTTGTTATGCAATGGGCGCTGGTATGACCGTTTCCGAGATGATGTCCTCTAACCCTGAAGTCTGGGCGACGGACAAATCCCGGTTGCGCATGGTTCACAGTGATGAGCCCGGTATTCGTACCGTGCAAATTGCAGGTTGTGACCCTCATGAGATGGCTGAAGCAGCGCGTATCAACGCTTTATCTGGCGCGCAGGTGATTGACATCAACATGGGATGTCCAGCCAAAAAAGTGAATCGCAAACTGGCGGGCTCTGCCCTGCTGCAACACCCTGAGCTGGTGAAGTCTATCCTGCTGGCGGTGGTTGATGCAGTGGACGTTCCCGTTACGCTGAAGATTCGCACTGGCTGGGATCCAGACAACCGTAATTGTGTTGAAATTGCCCAATTGGCTGAACGCTGCGGTATTCAGGCCCTGACCATTCACGGACGCACTCGCGCGTGTTTGTTCAACGGCGAAGCTGAATATGACAGCATTCGGACAGTTAAGCAGAATGTCTCCATTCCCGTTATCGCGAATGGCGACATCACTGACCCGCATAAAGCCAGAGCCGTGCTCGACTATACGGGGGCTGATGCCCTGATGATAGGACGTGCGGCTCAGGGAAGACCTTGGATCTTCCGGGAAATCCAGCATTATCTGGACACTGGGGAGCTGCTGGCACCGATGCCACTAGCTGAAGTAAAGCGCTTGCTCATCGGGCACCTACGGGAACTGCACGACTTTTATGGTCACCGCAAGGGATACCGTATTGCCCGGAAGCACGTCTCCTGGTATCTCCAGGAGCATGCCCCAAACGACCAGTTTCGGCGCACATTCAACGCCATAGAGGATGCCAGCGAACAGCTGGAGGCGTTGGAAGCATACTTCGAAAATCTTGCCTAATAGAAATAAAGAGCTGACAGAACTATGTTCGAACAACGCGTAAATTCTGACGTACTGACCGTATCTACCGTAAACTCACAGGATCAGGTGACTCAAAAGCCACTGCGTGATTCGGTCAAACAGGCACTGAAGAACTATTTTGCTCAACTGAATGGTCAGGATGTGAATGACCTGTATGAGCTGGTTTTGGCTGAAGTAGAACAGCCATTGTTGGACATGGTGATGCAATACACCCGTGGCAACCAGACCCGTGCGGCCCTGATGATGGGCATCAACCGTGGTACGCTGCGTAAGAAACTGAAAAAATACGGCATGAACTAAGTTTCGGTTCATTGTGTTGGAGGCGCTACCATTCGTTAGCGCCTTTTTTATTGCCTTTTTTCAAGCCCAGAATTATCCGGATCGTGTAAAGTACACCTTTCTGGCTCAACTTCCTGTCCGTGATGTTGTCGAAGTTTTTGTATCGCTGATGATTTGCGTCTCTATGCGCTACATACCCTATGCACGCTTAAAGAGAGAATTATGAAGTCTTCCCCCCGTTTCACCCGCCGCTTACTGCACCCACGTTACTGGATAACCTGGATCGGACTGGGAATTCTGTTTTTGCTGGTTCAGCTCCCTTTTCCTCTGCTGGAAAAACTGGGCACCTGGATGGGCCGGACCTCGATGTGGTTCCTTAAGCGCCGGATCCGCATTACCCGCCGCAATCTGGAACTGTGTTTCCCTGAGATGCCTGCCGATAAGCTTGAACAGCATATCGTAAAGAATTTTGAATCACTGGGTATGGGATTACTGGAAACCGGGATGGCCTGGTTCTGGTCGGATCGCCGGGTGAAGCGTTGGTTTACCGTTGAGGGCCTGGATAACTTGAAGGCTGCGCAGGAAGGCGGACGAGGTGCGCTGATCATTGGCGTTCACTTTATGTCTCTTGAGCTGGGAGGCCGTACGATGGGCCTGTGTCAGCCAATGATGGCCATGTACCGCCCGCACAACAATAAACTGATGGAATGGGTTCAGACTAAAGGTCGCATGCGCTCTAACAAAGCGATGATCAACCGTCGCGACCTGCGTGGCATGGTGAATGCCTTGAAACAGGGCGAAGCCGTATGGTTTGCTCCCGATCAGGATTATGGCCCTAAAGGCAGCGTATTTGCGCCGCTGTTCGCCGTTCCTCAGGCCGCGACGACCAGCGGTACCTGGATGATTGCCCGCATGGCCAAACCAGCTATGCTCACCGTTGTCCTGATCCGTAATGATGATGGCAGCGGCTATAATCTGGTGATCCAGCCTGAGCTGAAAGATTACCCCGTCGCGGATGAGCAGCAGGCCGCGGCGTATATGAATCAGGTGATTGAACACGAAATCATGCGTGCGCCCTATCAGTATCTGTGGCTCCATCGCCGCTTCAAAACCCGTCCTGAGGGTGCCAGCTCCCTTTATTAAATCTCTTTCTTCCTTCTTTTCAGAGCCAGCTCACAGAATGTGAGCTGGCCTCGCCGAATTCATTACAATCCTGCAACATAAAATACGCTTTTGCTCACATTGCTTCCATATAGTGAAACGCGATGCACCATTTGTGACCAATCCACCTGTTTTTGCCCACCTGTAGTGCGCGATATTAAGCAAACTTTCTGGATGCTTCTAATTATTAGCAAACCTTTCCAACAAATTCAGGGCTCTGCAATTTTGGCATTACCTTTGCAGTGTCGTGGATGGCTTCGGCCACAGACAGGAAAAGTGCACCACAGCGTGCGTTAAACATAATAATGATTTCGCCACACAGGATGCTTTATGAAAAAAATGATGCTCTCCACTTTGGTTGCCGCTGCAGCGCTGTTTGCAGTTGCGAATCAGGCTCACGCTGGCACCACCCTGGATGCCATTAAGAAGAAAGGTTTCATTCAATGCGGTATCAGTGATGGTCTGCCAGGCTTCTCGTTTGCAGACGCCAGCGGCAAATTTAGCGGTATCGATGTGGACGTATGCCGTGCAGCTGCCGCCGCCGTATTTGGCGATGCAACCAAAGTGAAATACACCCCACTCACCGCAAAAGAACGTTTCACTGCTCTGCAGTCAGGTGAAGTAGACATCCTGTCTCGTAACACAACCTGGACCTCTGCGCGCGATGGCGGCATGGGCTTCATTTTCGCTGGCGTAAACTATTATGACGGCATCGGCTTCCTGACCCACCAGAAAGCCGGGCTGAAGAGCGCGAAAGAGCTTGATGGCGCAACCGTTTGTATTCAGGCCGGTACAGATACCGAACTGAACGTGGCTGACTACTTTAAAGCCAACAACATGCAGTACACTCCGGTGACCTTCGACCGTTCTGACGAATCAGCGAAAGCGCTGGATACCGGTCGTTGCGATACGCTGGCATCCGACCAGTCTCAGCTGTATGCACTGCGTATCAAGCTCGGCAAACCAAACGAATTTATCGTGCTGCCAGAAGTGATCTCTAAAGAACCGCTGGGACCGGTTGTTCGTCGTGGCGATGATGACTGGTTCACCATCGTGAAATGGTCTCTGTACGCCATGCTGAATGCCGAAGAGATGGGCATAACCTCTGCAAACGTTGATCAGCTGGCTGCTAAACCTTCTAATCCAGATATGGCTCACCTGCTGGGCTCAGAAGGTGATTTCGGTAAAGATCTGAAGCTTGATAACAAATGGGCTTACAACATCGTTAAGCAGGTTGGTAACTATCAGGAAGTCTTTGACCGTAACGTCGGTAAAGACAGCCAGTTGAAAATTGCCCGTGGCCAGAACGCCCTCTGGAACAAAGGCGGCATCCAGTACGCACCACCAGTACGTTAATTCCCACCGTTTACAGGGCACCGGCTTGCCGGTGCCTTAGTCAGAATTTTCGTCACTGAGGTTTCAACATGTCTCAACGCCCAACCGTAAAAAGGGATTTTTCATTCAGTAATCCTGCGGTGCGCGCCTGGTTGTACCAGATCATTGCGATTGTCGTTGTTCTGGGTGTGGCGGGGTATCTGGTTCACAATACCGTCATTAACCTCGCAAGCCGCGGCATTACCTCCGGTTTTGGTTTCCTGGAACGTAGCGCTGGCTTTGGTATCGTTCAACACCTGATCGATTACAGCGAAGGTGATACCTATGCCCGTGTGTTTCTCGTTGGCTTAACCAACACCTTGCTGGTCTCCGCTCTTTGTATTGTGTTTGCCTCGCTCCTCGGCTTCTTTATTGGCCTTTCACGCTTATCCGACAACTGGCTGCTGCGAAAAATCTCGACGATCTACATCGAGACCTTCCGTAATATCCCGCCATTGTTGCAGATCTTCTTTTGGTACTTTGCCGTCTTGCGCAACCTTCCGGGACCGCGTCAGGCAGCCAGTGCGTTTGATTTAGCCTTTGTCAGTAATCGGGGTCTCTATATTCCATGGCCACAGTACGCGGTGGGTACCTGGCCGTTTGTTATTGCGCTGTTACTGGCGGTAGCAGGCACTGTTGCTCTGTTCCGGTACAACCGCACCTATCAGTTGAAAACCGGGCAGCTCCGCCGTACCTGGCCTCCCAGCGTGGCGATGGTGATTATCTTCCCGGTTATTGCGCATCTGACATTTGGTGCCGCTATGCACTGGGACATTCCTCAACTTCGCGGCTTTAACTTCCGTGGTGGGTTTGCCCTGATCCCTGAGCTGGCAGCCTTAACGCTTGCCCTGTCGATCTATACCTCAACCTTTATCGCTGAAGTTATCCGCTCCGGCATCCAGTCCGTACCGCATGGTCAGCACGAAGCGGCACGTTCGCTGGGGATACCGAATCCGGTAACGCTGCGCCAGGTCATCATTCCTCAGGCCATGCGCGTGATAATCCCGCCATTGACCAGCCAGTATCTGAATATCGTGAAAAACTCCTCGCTCGCTGCAGCGATTGGCTATCCCGATATGGTTTCGTTGTTTGCAGGAACGGTGTTGAATCAGACTGGCCAGGCTATCGAGACGATAGCCATCACCATGGGTGTCTACCTGGTCATTAGCCTGCTGATTTCGCTGTTAATGAACATCTATAACCGCAAAATCCGCCTGATTGAGCGTTAAGAGAACGGGATCAATATGACTTTAGCTACTCACGAAACTCCGCCCGTCCCGACGAATGCTTTTTCCCGCACCGTCAGCTGGGCAAGAAAAAATCTGTTCTCCAGCTGGGGGAACTCTCTGCTGACCCTGTTTTGCATTTGGGTTATCTGGACGGTGATCCCGCCGGCGCTTAACTGGCTGGTCTTCCAGGCCAACTGGATTGGTACCACCCGCGCAGATTGTACAAAGGATGGCGCTTGCTGGGTGTTTATCCATGCCCGCTTTGGCCAGTTTATGTATGGGTTATATCCGCATGAACTGCGCTGGCGTATCAACCTGGCGCTGGTGATTGGCCTGCTTTCAATTCTGCCGATGTTCCTCAAAAGCATGCCGCGCCGTGGCCTGTACATCGCCGTTTGGGCGGTGGTTTATCCGATTGCTGTCTGGGTGCTGCTGTATGGCGGTTTCTTGGGACTTGAGCGGGTAGAGACGCGTCAGTGGGGCGGATTAACGCTGACGCTGATTATTGCCTCCATCGGCATCGCCGGTGCCCTGCCGTTGGGGATTTTACTGGCTCTGGCAAGACGTTCCTCGATGCCGGTGGTGCGTGCCCTTTCAGTCATTTTTATCGAATTCTGGCGCGGCGTGCCGCTGATCACCGTGCTGTTTATGTCTTCGGTGATGCTGCCGCTGTTTATGTCAGAGGGCAACAGCATTGATAAGCTGATCCGCGCGCTGGTTGGCGTGATCCTGTTCCAGTCAGCGTATGTTGCAGAAGTGGTTCGTGGTGGATTACAGGCGCTACCAAAAGGCCAGACTGAAGCCGCAGAGTCACTGGCGCTGGGCTACTGGAAGACACAGGGCCTGGTGATCCTGCCGCAGGCGTTAAAACTGGTGATCCCGGGTCTGGTGAACACCATCATTGCCCTGTTCAAAGATACCAGCCTGGTGATTATCATCGGTCTGTTTGACCTGTTCAGTAGCGTACAGCAAGCGACTGTCGACCCCGCGTGGTTGGGGATGTCGACTGAAGGCTATGTCTTTGCTGCACTGGTCTACTGGATTTTCTGTTTTAGCATGTCGCGCTATAGCCAGTATCTGGAGAAGCGTTTTCACACCGGGCGTACACCGCATTGAGGCTTAAAATGACCCAACCTATGAAACAATCCGACGACGCGATGATGATTACGCTCGAAAACGTGAACAAATGGTACGGCCAGTTTCACGTATTGAAAGATATCAACCTCCACGTTAAGCCACGCGAGCGCATTGTGCTTTGTGGTCCTTCTGGTTCCGGTAAATCGACGACCATTCGTTGTATTAATCATCTGGAAGAGCATCAGCAGGGCCGCATTGTGGTTGATGGTATTCATCTCAATGACGATCTTCGTAATATTGAACGTGTGCGGACAGAAGTCGGGATGGTGTTCCAACACTTTAATCTGTTCCCGCATCTGACCGTGTTGCAGAACTGCACGCTGGCGCCAATTTGGGTGCGTAAAACGCCGAAGAAAGAAGCTGAAGCACTGGCCATGCACTATCTGGAACGTGTTCGCATTTCCGAGCACGCTCATAAGTTTCCTGGACAGCTATCTGGTGGACAGCAGCAGCGTGTAGCGATTGCACGTTCGCTGTGTATGAAACCCAAAATCATGCTGTTTGATGAACCGACATCGGCACTGGATCCAGAGATGGTGAAAGAGGTCCTGGATACCATGATTGGACTGGCTGAAGATGGTATGACAATGTTGTGTGTCACGCACGAGATGGGCTTTGCCCGAACTGTGGCTGACAGAGTGATCTTTATGGATCGTGGTGAGATCGTTGAGCAAGCGCCACCGCAGGAATTCTTCTCCAATCCGAAGTCAGAACGTACCCGCGCGTTTCTTTCTCAGGTTATTCATTGAGTTAAGCACTGTTAAGTTGCCTACCGTAATATACGCCCTGCCGACAGGCAGGGCTTTTTTATGGCCGCAGGGAGGGTCCGGCGTATCTGGTAGGTGATTAGCATTAAGGGTGCGGGAAGATTCCGGATCAGTGATAACTGGATTAAATATGGCGTCGTGCGCCAGCACGACGTCTTTTTTGTCTGGTTTTGGGGTGGTTTGGGATGGTTTGGGGTGGTTTGGGATTTTAGTGGCGGGTTTCGGCCGTTATCAGGCGGGTTTTGCCTTATTACGCATACAAAAAAGCCCCATGCTTTCGCATGAGGCTTGTTTGCTTGTTTGATGCCTGGCAGTTCCCTACTCTCGCATGGGGAGACCCCACACTACCATCGGCGCTACGGCGTTTCACTTCTGAGTTCGGCATGGGGTCAGGTGGGACCACCGCGCTAAAGCCGCCAGGCAAATTCTGTGCTCTGTCCTGTGTATTTCGCTCCGTGGCCGCGTTGGCCGCGCTTGTAAACTCAGTCACATACCTCAGTATGCTCCTTCCTTCACGGCGCTTGCCGCCTTGCCACAAAGCAAAATCCCACGGACCGGGGTCCGCAGAACAGATAATTCTTTATCCGGTTCAAGCTGAAAATATCTGTTTGTGTCTCTCAGACACCACCAGAACGCTTCTGGTGTTGTAAGGTTAAGCCTCACGGGTCATTAGTACCGGTTAGCTCAACGCATCGCTGCGCTTACACACCCGGCCTATCAACGTCGTAGTCTTCAACGTCCCTTCAGGGGCCTTAAAGGCCCAGGGAAGATTCATCTCGAGGCAAGTTTCGCGCTTAGATGCTTTCAGCGCTTATCTTTTCCGCACTTAGCTACCGGGCAATGCCATTGGCATGACAACCCGAACACCAGTGGTGCGTTCACTCCGGTCCTCTCGTACTAGGAGCAACCCCTCTCAATCTTCCAGCGCCCACGGCAGATAGGGACCGAACTGTCTCACGACGTTCTAAACCCAGCTCGCGTACCACTTTAAACGGCGAACAGCCGTACCCTTGGGACCTACTTCAGCCCCAGGATGTGATGAGCCGACATCGAGGTGCCAAACACCGCCGTCGATATGAACTCTTGGGCGGTATCAGCCTGTTATCCCCGGAGTACCTTTTATCCGTTGAGCGATGGCCCTTCCATTCAGAACCACCGGATCACTATGACCTGCTTTCGCACCTGCTCGAGCCGTCACTCTCGCAGTCAAGCTAGCTTATGCCATTGCACTAACCTCACGATGTCCGACCGTGATTAGCTAACCTTCGTGCTCCTCCGTTACTCTTTAGGAGGAGACCGCCCCAGTCAAACTACCCACCAGACACTGTCCCCACGCCGGATCACGGCGCCAGGTTAGAACATCAAACGTTAAAGGGTGGTATTTCAAGGTTGGCTCCACGCAGACTGGCGTCCACGCTTCAAAGCCTCCCACCTATCCTACACATCAAGGTTCAATATTCAGTGTCAAGCTATAGTAAAGGTTCACGGGGTCTTTCCGTCTTGCCGCGGGTACACTGCATCTTCACAGCGAGTTCAATTTCACTGAGTCTCGGGTGGAGACAGCCTGGCCATCATTACGCCATTCGTGCAGGTCGGAACTTACCCGACAAGGAATTTCGCTACCTTAGGACCGTTATAGTTACGGCCGCCGTTTACCGGGGCTTCGATCAAGAGCTTCTCCTTGCGGATAACCCCATCAATTAACCTTCCGGCACCGGGCAGGCGTCACACCGTATACGTCCACTTTCGTGTTTGCACAGTGCTGTGTTTTTAATAAACAGTTGCAGCCAGCTGGTATCTTCGACTGGCTTCAGCTCCGGGAGCAAGTCCCTTCACCTACGCGCCAGCGTGCCTTCTCCCGAAGTTACGGCACCATTTTGCCTAGTTCCTTCACCCGAGTTCTCTCAAGCGCCTTGGTATTCTCTACCTGACCACCTGTGTCGGTTTGGGGTACGATTCCGTGTTACCTGATGCTTAGAGGCTTTTCCTGGAAGCAGGGCATTTGTTACTTCAGCACCGTAGTGCCTCGTCATCACACCTCAGCGTTAATAAGAGTCCGGATTTACCTAAACTCTCCGCCTACATGCTTAAACCGGGACAACCGTCGCCCGGCTAACATAGCCTTCTCCGTCCCCCCTTCGCAGTAACACCGAGTACAGGAATATTAACCTGTTTCCCATCGACTACGCCTTTCGGCCTCGCCTTAGGGGTCGACTCACCCTGCCCCGATTAACGTTGGACAGGAACCCTTGGTCTTCCGGCGAGCGGGCTTTTCACCCGCTTTATCGTTACTTATGTCAGCATTCGCACTTCTGATACCTCCAGCAGCCCTCACAGGCCACCTTCGACGGCTTACAGAACGCTCCCCTACCCAACAACGCCTAAGCGTCGCTGCCGCAGCTTCGGTGCATGGTTTAGCCCCGTTACATCTTCCGCGCAGGCCGACTCGACCAGTGAGCTATTACGCTTTCTTTAAATGATGGCTGCTTCTAAGCCAACATCCTGGCTGTCTGTGCCTTCCCACATCGTTTCCCACTTAACCATGACTTTGGGACCTTAGCTGGCGGTCTGGGTTGTTTCCCTCTTCACGACGGACGTTAGCACCCGCCGTGTGTCTCCCGTGATAACATTCTTCGGTATTCGCAGTTTGCATCGGGTTGGTAAGCCGGGATGGCCCCCTAGCCGAAACAGTGCTCTACCCCCGAAGATGAGTTCACGAGGCGCTACCTAAATAGCTTTCGGGGAGAACCAGCTATCTCCCGGTTTGATTGGCCTTTCACCCCCAGCCACAAGTCATCCGCTAATTTTTCAACATTAGTCGGTTCGGTCCTCCAGTTAGTGTTACCCAACCTTCAACCTGCCCATGGCTAGATCACCGGGTTTCGGGTCTATACCCTGCAACTTAACGCCCAGTTAAGACTCGGTTTCCCTTCGGCTCCCCTATACGGTTAACCTTGCTACAGAATATAAGTCGCTGACCCATTATACAAAAGGTACGCAGTCACACCACGAAGGTGCTCCCACTGCTTGTACGTACACGGTTTCAGGTTCTGTTTCACTCCCCTCGCCGGGGTTCTTTTCGCCTTTCCCTCACGGTACTGGTTCACTATCGGTCAGTCAGGAGTATTTAGCCTTGGAGGATGGTCCCCCCATATTCAGACAGGATGTCACGTGTCCCGCCCTACTCATCGAACTCACAGCAAGTGCATTTTTGTGTACGGGAGTATCACCCTGTACCCTGCGACTTTCCAGACGCTTCCACTAATGCACAAGCTGATTCAGGTTCTGGGCTGTTCCCCGTTCGCTCGCCGCTACTGGGGGAATCTCGGTTGATTTCTTTTCCTCTGGGTACTTAGATGTTTCAGTTCCCCAGGTTCGCCTTGCAACACTATGTATTCATGTTGCAATGATGCACCAAAGTGCACCGGGTTTCCCCATTCGGGTATCGTCGGTTATTGCGGTTCATATCACCTTACCGACGCTTATCGCAGATTAGCACGCCCTTCATCGCCTCTGACTGCCTAGGCATCCACCGTGTACGCTTAGTCACTTAACCTCACAACCCACAAGCGTCCCGAAAGACACTGCTGTTGTAAGCATTTGAGAGACTCGAACATATCGTTGATTTCATTCTTATTACGGAGAATGAAAACGACATGTCGTTTCAATTTTCAGCTTGTTCCGGATTGTTAAAGAGCATAATACTTCGCAGCACACCGTTGCCGGTACGCTCTGAAGTATTGTCAGAAAACTGCATGGTGGAGCTAAGCGGGATCGAACCGCTGACCTCCTGCGTGCAAGGCAGGCGCTCTCCCAGCTGAGCTATAGCCCCATACAGTTACTGCAGAGACCATCTACTACCACTTACGTTCTTTTCTTTCGAAGAGGACGTTGAGGACACTACTCTTTGGGAGAAATGTAATTTTTACTCAGGCAAGGCATGCGGAAGGGAAGTTTACTTAAGGTAAACGACCGCGCGCATAACGCAGCATGAGTGAAAATTTGGTAGGCCTGAGTGGACTTGAACCACCGACCTCACCCTTATCAGGGGTGCGCTCTAACCACCTGAGCTACAAGCCTGTAGAGGTTTTTTCTGCTCGTTACTTTTCTATCAGACAATCTGTTGTGGACACTACGCGGGAAGGTATCTTCAGGTAAGGAGGTGATCCAACCGCAGGTTCCCCTACGGTTACCTTGTTACGACTTCACCCCAGTCATGAATCACAAAGTGGTAAGCGCCCTCCCGAAGGTTAAGCTACCTACTTCTTTTGCAACCCACTCCCATGGTGTGACGGGCGGTGTGTACAAGGCCCGGGAACGTATTCACCGTAGCATTCTGATCTACGATTACTAGCGATTCCGACTTCACGGAGTCGAGTTGCAGACTCCGATCCGGACTACGACGCACTTTGTGAGGTCCGCTTGCTCTCGCGAGTTCGCTTCTCTTTGTATGCGCCATTGTAGCACGTGTGTAGCCCTGGCCGTAAGGGCCATGATGACTTGACGTCATCCCCACCTTCCTCCGGTTTGTCACCGGCAGTCTCCTTTGAGTTCCCGACATTACTCGCTGGCAACAAAGGATAAGGGTTGCGCTCGTTGCGGGACTTAACCCAACATTTCACAACACGAGCTGACGACAGCCATGCAGCACCTGTCTCACGGTTCCCGAAGGCACTAAGGCATCTCTGCCGAATTCCGTGGATGTCAAGGCCAGGTAAGGTTCTTCGCGTTGCATCGAATTAAACCACATGCTCCACCGCTTGTGCGGGCCCCCGTCAATTCATTTGAGTTTTAACCTTGCGGCCGTACTCCCCAGGCGGTCGACTTAACGCGTTAGCTCCGGAAGCCACGCCTCAAGGGCACAACCTCCAAGTCGACATCGTTTACGGCGTGGACTACCAGGGTATCTAATCCTGTTTGCTCCCCACGCTTTCGCACCTGAGCGTCAGTCTTTGTCCAGGGGGCCGCCTTCGCCACCGGTATTCCTCCAGATCTCTACGCATTTCACCGCTACACCTGGAATTCTACCCCCCTCTACAAGACTCTAGCCTGCCAGTTTCAAATGCAGTTCCCAGGTTAAGCCCGGGGATTTCACATCTGACTTGACAGACCGCCTGCGTGCGCTTTACGCCCAGTAATTCCGATTAACGCTTGCACCCTCCGTATTACCGCGGCTGCTGGCACGGAGTTAGCCGGTGCTTCTTCTGCGGGTAACGTCAATCGACAGGGTTATTAACCCTGTCGCCTTCCTCCCCGCTGAAAGTACTTTACAACCCGAAGGCCTTCTTCATACACGCGGCATGGCTGCATCAGGCTTGCGCCCATTGTGCAATATTCCCCACTGCTGCCTCCCGTAGGAGTCTGGACCGTGTCTCAGTTCCAGTGTGGCTGGTCATCCTCTCAGACCAGCTAGGGATCGTCGCCTAGGTGAGCCATTACCCCACCTACTAGCTAATCCCATCTGGGCACATCCGATGGTGTGAGGCCCGAAGGTCCCCCACTTTGGTCCGAAGACGTTATGCGGTATTAGCTACCGTTTCCAGTAGTTATCCCCCTCCATCAGGCAGTTTCCCAGACATTACTCACCCGTCCGCCACTCGTCACCCGAGAGCAAGCTCTCTGTGCTACCGTTCGACTTGCATGTGTTAGGCCTGCCGCCAGCGTTCAATCTGAGCCATGATCAAACTCTTCAATTAAAAGTTCGATTTGCTGAAACAAGTTCAGCGATGCTCAAGTGTAAAACGTCATAATGAATTTCATTATGTGTTCACTCTTAAGGCTTGATATTTTTTGCGCCTTGCGACGCTGATATCAATCCTGCGAGTGCCCACACAGATTGTCTGATAAATTGTTAAAGAGCGTTGCGGTAAGGGCCTTGGCGCCTTACTGCGAGGTGGCGTATATTACGCTTTCCTCCTTCAGAGTCAACTTCTTTTTGGGAAGTTTTTCTCTGGCGATTCAGCTTCCTGAACCTCTGACCCGGTGACCGTGAAGTCGTTGTTCCGTGTCAGTGGATGCGCATTATAGGGATCCCATTTCAGAGCACAAGGCTTTTTTCGATCTTTCTATTTGGTTGCTGGATTTTCACGCTTTCCGCTGAGATCTCAGACGATCCGCACAAAATTACCGCAAAATCATCGGCAGTTATTGATCGGTAAACCCCTGCCGCACTACCCTTCAGGGATCCTATTGCAGAGAGGTAGTTATGTCAGGGAACCTAAGATCGTTTAAAAGCACCCGCCCGCAGCTCGGCCAGCGCGTAATGGTCGATGCTTCAAGCGTGGTGGTAGGCGAAGTGGACTTGCAGGACGATGTCAGTATCTGGCCACTGGTAGCCATCCGCGGGGATGTGAACCGTGTCGTGATCGGCAAACGCAGCAATATTCAGGACGGCAGTATTTTGCACGTTACCCATAAGTCTTCTTATAACCCTGAAGGCAATCCGCTGATCGTCGGGGAAGATGTCACTGTTGGCCATAAAGCCATGTTGCATGGCTGCACCATTGGCAATCGGGTATTGGTAGGAATGGGATCTATTCTGCTGGATGGGGTAATAGTAGAAGACGATGTGATGATTGGGGCCGGAAGCCTGGTCCCTCCGGGTAAACGTCTGGTGAGTGGCTACCTTTATTTAGGAAGTCCGGTAAAGCAAGCTCGCAAACTGACAGAAGCTGAGGTGGCGGGCCTTCTCTATTCATCGAATAATTATGTCGGCTGGAAAGATGACTACCTTGCTCAGGAAAGCCAGACCCAACCCTGATCGTTTGCTTGGGCGTCTTTAATAGAGGCTTCCGCTTCATCTTCCAGATCCCAACGATGGGCAAGGAAACATGGCACTATTGCCAGCTCATTACCGTAGCGGCGAACCATCGTTTCGCCGCTGATCGCACAGGTAAGCAGGAAGCCATTCACCAGGGCTGGAAAACAAACCGCCTTTTCTGTCTCATCCCACCATTCCCTGTCGGGAAACTGGATAGCCTGATTCACGCGCTGAGTTCTGCCTTTAATACCGCAATGACCGGAGCAATATCGGGTAGCTTGCCGTGCCATAAAAAGAATGAGTGAGCCGCTTGCCCCACCAGCATTCCCAGACCATCTGCCATAGCCACAGCTCCATGCTGCTGGCACCAGTTCAGAAAAGGTGTCGCCGTAGCCAGGTAGAACATGTCGTAACAACGGGTTTTTTCAGTGATCAGTGATGATGGCAATGCCGGAATATCCCCACCAATCCCGCTGGATGTGGCATTGATGATCAAATCAAAGTGTTCGCCATCAAGTTGATCCATCGCTTTCGCCTGAATACCACCAGCGTGTTGGAATACTTCGGCGAGGATCTGCGCTTTAGATACCGTGCGGTTGGTGATGGTCAGTGAACAGCCAAACGACAATAAAGGAAGGATCACGCCACGAGCGGCACCTCCAGCCCCGACCAGGAGAATACGATCGCCCGGTTTGATCAGATTCAGTCGTTCCAGATCCGTCAGCAAACCAATGCCGTCGGTGTTGTCACCTAACAGACGGCCATCCTCCAGTTTTTTCACCGTGTTGACGGCACCGGCCAGAGAAGCACGTTCGGTCAACTCATCGGCTCGCTCGTATGCCTGCTCCTTGAATGGCAAGGTAACGTTGGCTCCTTTGCCACCCTGCGCCATAAACTCTGATAAGGAAGCAATGAACTCATCAACAGGCGCACAGATGCGACCATAAGCATGAGGGATGCCGGTCTGCTCAGCAAAAAGCTGGTGAATACGCGGTGATTTGCTGTGATTGATCGGATTTCCGAAAACGGCAAAGGTGTGCATCTTATTTCCTGTTAGCCCTGACGAATGAGTTCGCCGGTTAAAACATCCCGAATCTCTGAGGGGTTCAGTCGACCGCCGGTATTTCCCAGAAAGACCGGGAAGTCAGCTCCAAACTGCTGATGAACTTCAGCGGCAGTACGGCAAGGTTCAAGCCCGGTTAAATTCGCACTGGTAGACACCAGCGGTTTACCAAAGCCCAAACAAAGACGCTGCACATCAGGATGGTCAGTGACTCTGACTGCCAGAGAATCAAAACGGCCAGTCAGCCAGCGAGGAGTTAAGGTGCGTGAAGGCATCACCCAGGTAACCGGACCCGGCCACGAGGCGAGCATCTTCTCTTTCTGCGCATCAGTAAGGCTGAAATCATCGATGTAGGGCTGAAGCTGAGCATAATTTGCAGCGATAAGGATCAGCCCTTTCTCCACAGGCCGCTGCTTTAATGCCAACAAAGCCATTACCGCTGACTCACTGTCAGGATTGCACCCCAGGCCAAAAACAGCCTCAGTAGGATAGGCAATGACGGCATTTTGCCGAAGTTGGTGAATACAGGCTTCTACAGAACCTGGGACGGACTCATTCTTCACTGCTGATTCCTGATGTTACCGGCTTACCACAGGCTTTGCTGGCGCAATAACGCCGAAGACCGCGAGCCGTTTTTTTCTCTATTAAAAGAGGGAAATGACAAAACTCACATTCACCCTCGACTGGCGTGAAGTTGACCGCAAACTGGCAATCTGGATAGCGTTCGCATGCGTGGAAGATTTTGCCATACCGTGACCGCCGCTGAACCAGCTTCCCTTGATTGCACTGAGGGCAGGCAAGGGTCGTGGTATCGGGCTTATCGATAACTTCAGTATGTTCACATTCCGGGTAGCGGCTACAACCGACAAACATGCCGAAACGTCCCTGGCGTAAAACCAGTTCCGACTGACATTCAGGACAGAACTGTCCTTCCAGAACTTTGACTATGTTGCTATCTGCCAGACTTCTCAGGGGGCGAATGTAATCACACTCGGGATACTGTGAACAGCCGAGAAAAGCGCCGTGTTTGCCGGAGCGAATAACCAGTTCTGCCCCACATTGGGGGCAGGGTTCATTTTTTCGCACAGCGAAAAGCGCTGTTTTATTCATAACATTTCTTACACGAAGACGATCTTCAGTGCACTATTCCTTCGTTGACGTCGAAAAGAAGTTCTTCCATCTGTTGATAAGCGTTTTCACATCCTGGGATATTAAACAGCACCATCAGCACCACCCATTTGAGATCTTCAAGATCAAACTCGATAGTATCGAGGGCCATAATACGTTCGATGACCATTTCCCGGGTTTCAAGATTCAGTACCTGAATTTGCTCCAGGAACAAAATAAAGCCCCGACAGTTAGCATCTAAACGCTGACTCTCTTCCTCGGTGTAGATACGCATAGACAGCGGATCGGTAGCCAGCAGGATCGGAGCGACAAGTCCCTCCTGATAATCTGCGAGCTTTTCCAACCAGTTCAACGCATTATAAATATCTTCACGATGAAAACCGGCATCGGTTAAATCATCAGTCAATTTATCCTGATCAACGCGCATTTCTGCCTCGTTGTGGATATACGTTTCAAATAAGTACATTAGTACGTCGAACATGGCTTGCCCTCCTCAATCGGACATAGCCGCCGGGTACAGCTGCGATCCATCCTGCTAACTCCAACTCAAGCAGCTTAGCTACGATGGTTGGCACAGGTTGGCCGGCACGTTCAGCGACGACGTCAACAGGTGTAACCTCATCTCCTACGTTAGCCAACACATCAGCAAATGGCAATGGACTATTGCCCTGCTGATGTGAATATATTGTTGAATTTGACGTATCGGACAACCATTTGAGGTCACTTTGCAGCTGTTCAAGGATGGAATGGGGATGTGCCGTTAATAACGCGCCCTGCTGAATCAACCAATGAGTGCCTTCACTACCCGGATTGCCAATAGCGCCAGGCAAAGCATACACATCGCGATTTTGCTCTAAAGCCAGCTTCGCGGTCACCAATGAGCCGCTTTTTAAAGTCGCTTCCACCACTAATACGCCCAGGCTCAAACCGCTGATGATACGATTACGCCGGGGAAAATTGTGCGCAACCGGCGAAGTGGATAATGGGAATTCAGAGATCACCGCACCACCACTTGCGATAATCTCCTGTGCCAGAGAGATATGCTGTCGGGGATAAAGGTGGTTCAGGCCGCTGCCCAATACCGCGAGGGTTTTCCCCCCGACCTCAAGTGCCGCACGATGAGCAATCCCATCTATTCCCAATGCCAGTCCAGAGGAGATGGTAATACCACTTAACGCCAATGTTTGAGCGAAATAGCTACCCCAATTTCTGCCATAAGGCGAACATCTACGGCTCCCCACGATAGCAATTTGCGGCGTCAGTAAAAGGTCAGGGTCACCCGCAATGAAAAGCAGCGGCGGATAGCTGGCAATATTTTTCAATCGTTCCGGATAGTTAGAATTGTCGCATGTCAAAAGATGGTGCTGAGGTTGCTCCAGCCAAAGAAGGGTTTCCTCCACAATCGTTGGAGCGTAGTTGAGAAAGGCCTGCCGTTGTTCCTCATTTAAGCCGGCGCGGATGAGATCTCTCTCTGCCACACTGGCCGTTTGAATCAAGCAATCCACAACCCTCATTCGTTGCTGGTTGCGTATACCTGCAACGCCGGAAAGACGTAACCAAATCTCCGTTGGTGTCATGATGCATCCCTGTAAATACTGAAAAGTCCCTAAGGCTAACGTAGCGGGAATGCTGTCAATCACCGACCGAAATGTCTACAATAAGAAAGATAAATATCTAATCCCTTGAACACAGATCTGGAAAGTTATGTCAGTTTTGCAGGTATTACATTTTCCTGACGAGCGCCTGCGCATCGTTGCGAAACCCGTTAAAGAAGTGAATGCCGATATTCAGCGCATCGTCGATGATATGTTTGAAACGATGTATGCCGAAGAAGGTATCGGGTTGGCGGCCACTCAGGTCGATATCCATCAGCGCATTATCGTGATTGACGTTTCTGAAAATCGCGAAGAACGTCTTGTGCTTATCAACCCCGAAATGTTGGAAAAAAGCGGCGAAACGGGAATTGAAGAGGGTTGCCTCTCCATTCCTGAACAGCGTGCGCTGGTTCCCCGCGCTGAAAAAGTCAAAATACGCGCGCTGGATCGTGAAGGAAACAGCTATGAGCTGGAAGCAGATGGTTTACTGGCTATCTGTATTCAACACGAAATGGATCATCTGGTCGGTAAACTGTTTATTGACTACCTGTCGCCGATGAAGCGCCAGCGTATCCGCCAGAAGCTGGAAAAACTTTATCGCCAGACTGCTCGCGATCAAAACGAGCCTGAATAAGGGAAAAGCGTGTCTGAAGCCCTGAATATTATCTTTGCCGGCACTCCAGACTTTGCAGCGCGTCATTTAGACGCGCTGTTGTCTTCTGGGCATAACGTTGTTGGCGTTTTTACGCAGCCAGACCGTCCGGCAGGCCGTGGAAATAAACTCACCGCCAGCCCGGTTAAGCTGCTGGCCGAGCAACACAATCTCCCGGTGTTTCAGCCAAAATCCCTCCGGCCGGAAGAAAACCAGCAGCTGGTTGCCGATTTACGCGCTGATGTGATGGTGGTGGTCGCCTATGGTTTGATCCTGCCAGCGCCGGTGTTGGCGATGCCACGTCTGGGTTGTATCAACGTGCACGGGTCGCTGCTGCCAAAATGGCGTGGCGCTGCGCCAATCCAACGCTCACTGTGGGCAGGAGACAGCGAAACCGGCGTGACGATTATGCAAATGGACGTCGGGCTGGATACGGGCGATATGTTGTATAAGCTTGCTTGCCCAATCGGGCCTGAAGATACCAGCGCCACGCTTTACAGCAAGCTGGCTGAGCTGGGCCCTGAAGGTATGTTGGTCACCTTATCGCAGCTGGCTGACGGCACTGCGAAGCCTGAAGTTCAGGATGAAGCGCAGGTCAGCTATGCCGAGAAGCTAAGCAAGGAAGAAGCTAAGCTGGACTGGAGCCTTTCGGCTGCCCAGCTGGAACGCTGCATACGTGCCTTCAACCCGTGGCCTGTTAGCTATTTCACTGTCGATGACCAGCCAGTAAAAGTCTGGAAAGCGACCGTATTGCCTCACTCAGATCAACATCCCGGCAAGATCGTTCAGGCCGATAAAAACGGCATTCAGGTTGCCACCGCTGACGGTGTCCTGAACATTGAAGAACTGCAACCTGCCGGCAAAAAGCCGATGAAAGTGCAGGATCTGCTGAACTCCCGCCGAGAGTGGTTCACGCCGGGCAACATTCTTGCCTGATGCCTCGCCCGGTTCACATCCGGGCTGATTTTGACTTGCGATCCCTATGAAAAAAAATACCAATTTGCGCAGCATTGCTGCCCAGACTATCGAAAAAGTGGTCGAGCAAGGCCAGTCGCTCAGTAACGTGCTGCCTGCTGCGCAGAAATCCGTGGCTGAGAAAGATGCTGCGCTGCTGCAAGAGCTTTGCTATGGCGTGTTGCGTACCCTTCCTCAACTGGAATGGATTATTGGCCAGCTGATGGAACGCCCGATGACGGGCAAACAACGTACCATTCACTTCCTGGTAATGGTTGGCCTTTATCAGCTGATCTTCACCCGCATTCCCGCTCATGCCGCGCTGGCAGAAACGGTTGAAGGTGCAATCTCCCTGAAACGACAGCAGTTTAAGGGATTGATTAACGGTGTATTGCGTCAATTCCAGCGTAAGCAGGACGAGTTGGTGCAGCAGATGAACATTGGCGACCAGAAATACCTGCATCCGAAATGGCTGCTGGAAAGACTGAAGCGTGCGTGGCCGAATAACTGGGAAGCCATTGTTGAGGCCAATAATCTGCGGCCGCCAATGTGGCTGCGTGTTAATCGCCAACACCATAGCCGGGATGCCTGGCTGAAGCTGTTACAGGAAGCAGGCAAAGAAGCCGAGCCGCACCCACTACATGCAGATGCTTTACGACTAGAGACGCCTTGCCCGGTGTCACAGCTGCCGGGATTTGATCTGGGCTGGGTGACGGTTCAGGATGCTTCTGCACAAGGATGCGTGGCGCTGTTGGATCCGCAAAATGGCGAATCTATTCTCGACCTCTGCGCCGCTCCGGGCGGCAAAACCACTCATATTCTTGAAGCAGCGCCACAGGCAACTGTACTGGCGGTGGATATTGATGAGCAACGTCTGGCCAGGATTAACGAAAATCTACTGCGTCTCAATATGACGGCAGAGGTAAAGGTTGGCGACGGTTGTCTCCCAGAAACATGGTGTGGCGACAAACAGTTTGACCGCATTCTGTTAGATGCCCCTTGCTCGGCAACCGGTGTTATCCGCCGTCATCCTGATATTAAATGGCTACGCCGCGATCGTGACATCCCTGAGCTTGCAGCTTTGCAGCAGCAGATCCTGGATGCTATCTGGCCGCATCTGAAGCCTGGCGGTACATTGCTGTATGCAACCTGCTCCATCCTGCCGGAAGAGAATCATCTGCAGGTTGCCGCTTTCCTTGAACGCCATGAAGATGCCATGCTGTCTGATACAGGCGATGCCAACCATCCGGGTCTGCAGGTCTTCCCTGCTCCACAGGATGGCGACGGCTTCTTCTATGCAAAATTACTAAAACGATAACTGCGCCGGCCGGGGACAGATTCCCGGCCAGGTTGACTCCCAACGAATCAGACTAAAACAAAATGAAAATAATCATTCTTGGCGCCGGTCAGGTAGGTGGCACACTCGCCGAAAACCTGGTTGGTGAAAACAACGACATTACTGTCGTAGATACTGATTCGAATCGTCTGCGTCAGTTGCAGGATAAATTCGACCTGCGTGTCGTACAGGGGCACGGGTCACATCCTCGCGTATTACGTGAAGCGGGCGCCGAAGATGCCGATATGTTGGTTGCGGTGACCAATTCGGATGAAACGAATATGATCGCCTGTCAGATTGCCTACTCGCTGTTTAACACCCCCAACCGTATTGCCCGTATTCGTGCTCCGGACTACATCAGGGATGCGGAAAAACTGTTTGTCCCGGAAGCGATCCCAATCGATCATTTGATTTCGCCAGAGCAGTTAGTGATCGATAACATCTACCGGTTGATCGAGTACCCAGGGGCATTGCAGGTAGTGAATTTTGCAGAGGGCAAAGTGAGTCTCGCGGTTGTGAAGGCGTATTATGGCGGCCCGTTGGTCGGCAATGCGCTGGCCGTCATGCGTGAACATATGCCGCATATTGATACGCGCGTAGCGGCTATCTTCCGTCAGGATCGTCCCATCCGTCCGCAAGGATCGACGATTGTAGAAGCCGGTGATGAAGTTTTCTTTATCGCTGCCAGCCAAAATATCCGGGCGGTAATGAGCGAATACCAGCGTCTGGAAAAACCGTACAAGCGCATTATGATCGTCGGCGGCGGTAATATTGGCTTTGGACTCGCCCAGCGGCTGGAAAAAGATTACAGCGTTAAACTGATCGAACGCGATCAGCAACGTGCAGCAGAGTTGGCAGAGCAGCTGCAAAACACCATCGTGTTTTATGGTGATGCTTCCGATCAAGAACTGCTTGAAGAAGAACACATCGATCAAATAGATCTGTTCATTGCCATCACCAATGATGACGAAGCCAACATTATGTCGGCTATGCTCGCCAAACGGATGGGCGCGAAAAAAGTAATGGTGCTCATCCAACGTAAAGCCTATGTCGATCTGGTGCAGGGCAGCGTGATAGATATTGCCATCTCACCACAGCAGGCAACTATTTCCGCATTGCTGGGGCATGTCCGTAAAGCTGATATTGTCGGGGTTTCGTCATTACGCCGCGGTGTTGCAGAAGCCATTGAAGCCATCGCTCATGGTGATGAAACGACGTCGCGCGTGGTGGGCAGACTGATTAATGATATCAAACTGCCTCCAGGCACCATCATCGGGGCCGTTGTGCGAGGTAATGATGTCATGATCGCCAATGATAATTTGCGTATTGAGCAAGGCGATCACGTCATCATGTTCCTTACTGACAAGAAGTTTGTGCCCGATGTTGAACGCCTCTTCCAGCCGAGTCCGTTCTTCCTGTAGTTTCGCGCCGGTGGATTTTACTGCCGGCTGCTTTATTCCGGTGATAATTCATTTATTCACCCATCACCATGGAAAAAAACCAATCGTTTGTTAGACTTAACAATTGGCACAGGAAAGGAGATAACAATGAGTTTATTCAAAGAGTTTCGCGATTTTGCTATGCGCGGCAATGTTGTCGACCTGGCGGTCGGTGTCATCATCGGTGCAGCATTTGGTAAGATCGTTTCTTCTCTGGTGGCGAATATCATTATGCCACCGCTAGGGTTACTGATTGGTGGTGTAGATTTCAAATCATTCAGCTGGATATTGAAGCCTGCAGAAGGCGAAACCCCAGCGGTTGTGATGCAATACGGAATTTTCCTTCAGACGGTATTTGATTTTGTGATCGTTGCCTTCGCAATCTTTATGGCGATCAAGGTAATGAACAAGTTGTATCAGAAAAAAGAAGTGGAAAAACCAGCGGCGAAACCAAGTGCAGAAGAGACGCTGTTAACGGAAATTCGCGATCTGCTCAAGCAGCAGAACGGCCAGCCATAATTCTGGCATTGGCTGTAAAAAAACCGCTCCTGGCGGTTTTTTTTTGCTCTGAAAGCAGAAGGCCAGTGGTAAAGCTGTCTTTACCACTGGCCTCCCAGTTACCCTTCTTCTTGTGTTTGTCTTTACGCCGGAAGCTGCCTTTGCCTTTTTGATTCACTTCTATCCGAACTTTGAATAATGGATCGTGCAGTAACGCTTCAATCGCATTGTCGCGTATGACACCTTTCTTATGTTGATAACCTGACATGTGATTTTCCTTTCATGAATGACGGCATGAATATAGAACCCGTTGAATAAAAAATCAATCTGCTGCAGCAATTTCCCCCTTTTCCAGTGCCTCAAGGATTGAACAGTAAACGCTGCTGTGTGAAGTCCCGCAGCAGGCATCATTTAATCGCCGTAGTGAACGCTGCATATTCTGCAATTCGGCAATCATTCCTTCGACTTCCTGCAAGCGTGACTGGACGATGGTTTTCGATTCCTGGCAGGTATGATGCTCCGGATCAACGCGGATCGACAGTAGTTCCCGGATCGCTTCAAGACTAAAACCCAACTGTCTGCCATAACGAATAAACTTCAAACGCTGCAGATCCTTATCGCTATAAAGACGGAATCCGCCTTCAGTTCGGATTTCATGGTCCATCATCTGCTGCTTTTCGTAGTAGCGGATGGTATCTGGCGTAACATCGGCCAGCTTAGCCAGTTGCCCAATTTTAAACATCACTCTCTCCTTTGAACCGCTTTTGAACGTGATTACTGTAGTCACCGCGCAGGAACGTAGTGCTCATACCCGCTTGTCTGAGTTTTAGTTCAAGTAAGACCAGACGCTTAGCATGCTGATCATAGCGATGATCATCGGGCTCAAGCCCTGCAAGGAGTTGGTCAAGTTCGACCGCTTCACGACGCATTTCCAGTTCAGGTGGCAGATAGCCAGAATTTTTCATCAGACGATAGGCCGCGCGTAATTCAACTGGAACATGACTGTCATCATCCAGCTCAAGCTTTTTACCGCTGCCGGGCAGATCGTCCAGCTCACCGTTCTTTTGTGCTTCAGAGATATGTTGCTCTACCAGTCGATCAATAAGCCACATATTGGACTCGCTAAATGGAGAAGGAAGGGATGAGGATAACGCTTGAAAGGGCTGAGGGGAATTTTAGACATAAAAAAACCGGGCAAGCCCGGTTTTTCCGTAGTGCAACAGATTACTCTGCTACAGCTTCTGCTTGAGCTTCTGGACGATCAACGAGCTCGATGTAAGCCATCGGAGCGTTGTCACCAGCGCGGAAGCCACACTTCAGAATGCGAGTGTAACCACCTGCACGACTCGCAAAACGCGGGCCGAGCTCATTAAACAGTTTTGCCACGATCTCGTTATCACGAGTACGGGCGAATGCCAGACGACGATTAGCTACGCTATCGGTCTTGGCAAGAGTAATCAGCGGCTCAACTACGCGACGCAGCTCTTTCGCTTTTGGCAGGGTCGTCTTGATAATCTCGTGACGAACCAAAGAGCCAGCCATGTTGCGGAACATAGCCTGACGATGGCTGCTGTTGCGGTTCAGTTGACGACCACTCTTACGATGGCGCATGACCTTATCCTTCTCAGTGAAACCTTAACCTGTGATCGGTTTATTCATCAGCAATGCTAGCGGGTGGCCAGTTTTCCAGGCGCATGCCCAGAGACAGTCCACGCGAAGCCAGCACATCTTTAATCTCGGTAAGAGATTTTTTACCAAGGTTAGGCGTTTTAAGCAGCTCAACCTCGGTACGCTGTACCAGATCACCGATGTAGTGGATAGCTTCTGCCTTAAGGCAGTTAGCAGAGCGGACAGTCAATTCCAGATCGTCAACAGGGCGCAGCAAGATTGGATCGAATTCTGGCTTCTCTTCTTTAACTTCCGGCTGACGTACATCACGTAAGTCAACGAATGCTTCAAGTTGTTCTGCCAGGATGGTAGCCGCACGGCGGATCGCTTCTTCAGGATCTATAGTGCCGTTGGTTTCCATTTCGATAACCAGCTTGTCCAGGTCAGTACGCTGTTCAACACGCGCTGCTTCAACATTGTAGGCTATACGCTCTACAGGGCTGTAACAGGCGTCTACCAACAGACGACCGATCGGGCGCTCATCTTCTTCCGAATGAATTCGGGCAGAAGCCGGCACATAACCGCGACCACGCTGAATTTTGATACGCATGCTAATCGCAGCGTTCTCATCGGTCAGGTGGCAAATCACGTGCTGCGGCTTGACGACTTCGACATCACCATCATGGGTGATATCGGCTGCAGTTACAGGGCCAATGCCAGATTTATTCAAGGTGAGAATAACTTCATCTTTCCCCTGAACTCTTACCGCCAGCCCTTTCAGGTTGAGCAGGATTTCCAGGATATCTTCCTGTACGCCCTCTTTGGTGCTGTACTCATGTAGTACACCATCAATTTCAACCTCGGTCACCGCGCAACCCGGCATGGATGAAAGCAGAATACGGCGCAGTGCGTTACCAAGAGTATGGCCAAAGCCACGCTCTAAAGGCTCAAGGGTCACCTTGGCGTGCGTCGAACTCACTTGCTCGATATCTACCAGGCGCGGTTTTAGAAACTCTGTCACAGAACCCTGCATTGTGTCCTCTCTTTGGTACTAAGCTTTACTTGGAGTAAAGCTCGACGATCAGGTGTTCGTTAATGTCCGCAGACAGATCGGTACGTTCAGGAATACGTTTGAACACACCTTCCATCTTAGTCGCATCAACTTCCAGCCAGGTTGGCTTTTCACGCTGTTCAGCCAGCTCCAGAGCGGCTTTCACGCGAGACTGCTTTTTGGCTTTCTCACGGATGCTAACAACGTCATTCGGAGTTACCTGATAAGAAGCGATGCTGACAACGCGACCGTTTACCATGATAGATTTGTGGCTAACTAACTGACGTGATTCTGCACGAGTAGCGCCAAAGCCCATACGGTAAACAACGTTATCCAGACGACCTTCAAGCAGTGCTAACAGGTTTTCACCTGTGTTGCCTTTCAGACGAGCTGCTTCTTTATAATAGTTACGGAACTGACGCTCCAGCACGCCGTAGGTACGACGAACTTTCTGCTTTTCACGTAACTGCACACCATAATCAGACAGACGCGGTTTACGCGCACCGTGCTGACCAGGAGCTTGTTCAATCTTACACTTGGTATCAATCGCGCGAACGCCTGACTTCAAAAAGAGGTCGGTACCTTCGCGACGGCTCAGCTTGAGCTTAGGACCCAAATATCTTGCCATTTTCTTTCTCCAACATTCCTAAAAAACGGGCGTTATACGCGACGTTTTTTCGGCGGACGACAACCGTTGTGAGGGATCGGAGTCACATCAGTAATATTCGTGATGCGGAAACCAGCAGCGTTCAGAGCACGAATCGTTGATTCGCGGCCTGGACCTGGACCCTTAACCATAACTTCCAAGTTCTTAATACCGTAATCTTTCACGGCCTCTGCGCAACGCTCTGCAGCAACCTGCGCAGCGAATGGCGTAGACTTACGAGAACCACGGAAACCGGAACCACCGGCTGTTGCCCAACCCAGCGCATTACCCTGACGATCGGTAATAGTTACGATGGTGTTGTTAAAAGACGCATGGACATGAGCCACGCCATCAGAGACTTGCTTTCTTACACGCTTGCGTGCACGAACTGGTGCCTTTGCCATTATTCAATCACCCCGATTATTTCTTGATCGGTTTACGCGGACCCTTGCGGGTACGTGCGTTGGTCTTAGTACGCTGACCGCGAACTGGAAGACCACGACGATGACGTAAACCACGATAGCAGCCAAGGTCCATAAGACGCTTGATGCTCAGGGTGACTTCACGACGCAGATCGCCTTCAACAACAAACTTAGCTACTGCATCACGCAGAATATCGATTTGTTCTTCAGACAGCTCACTGATCTTAACATTTTCAGCGATTCCCGTAGTTGCACAGATAGACTGTGAACGGGTCTTACCGATGCCGAAGATTGCAGTTAATGCAATCACGGTATGTTTATGATCAGGAATGTTAATGCCTGCTATACGGGCCACTATGCACTCCTATTTAATTACTTATGCGTCCCATGCCGAAAAGCCCGTTTTCAGGATACTCAAATGGAAACGCATAGACATACAAAAGATTGGCTGGCTAATCTAGCCAGCTCAACCCGACTTTGCAAGAAAAATATTAGCCTTGACGCTGTTTATGCTTAGGCTCGGCGCTGCAAATAACACGAACGACACCTTCGCGGCGAACGATTTTGCAGTTACGACATAATTTCTTGACGGAAGCACGAACTTTCATTTTTACTCTCCGTAACTTCAGTAAGCGCCTGATTAACGGCCGTAGCCTTTCAGGTTTGCTTTCTTCAATGCAGACTCATACTGACTGGACATCATCAGAGTTTGCACTTGAGCCATAAAGTCCATGATGACAACCACTACGATCAGCAGTGATGTACCGCCGAAGTAGAATGGGACTTTCATCGCATCACGCATGAACTCCGGGATCAGGCAGATGAAAGTAATGTAGAGCGCGCCGACCAAAGTCAGGCGAGTCATTACTTTATCGATGTACTTCGCCGTCTGTTCTCCCGGACGAATTCCTGGTACAAATGCACCGGACTTCTTCAGGTTATCTGCTGTTTCACGCGGGTTGAACACCAGCGCTGTGTAGAAGAAACAGAAGAAGATGATTGCAGTCGCATAGAGTAGCACATAAAGCGGTTGTCCGGGCTGCAAATTCATCGAAATAGTCGTCAGCCAGTTCCAACCGGTACCGCCCCCGAACCAAGAAGCTATAGTCGCTGGGAACAGAATAATGCTGGAAGCAAAGATTGCTGGGATAACCCCGGCCATATTCACTTTCAACGGTAAATGTGTGCTCTGTGCAGCATAGACACGACGGCCTTGCTGACGTTTCGCATAGTTCACCACAATGCGGCGTTGACCACGCTCAACGTAAACAACGAAGAAGGTCACTGCAAATACGAGAACTGCAACCAACAGCAACAGGAGGAAGTGCAGGTCGCCTTGCCTTGCTTGCTCGATAGTATGGCCAACGGCCGGCGGCAATCCCGCAACAATACCAGCGAAGATTATGATTGAGATACCGTTGCCGATACCTCGCTCAGTAATCTGTTCACCCAGCCACATCAGGAACATTGTTCCGGTAACCAGGCTAACAACAGCGGTAAAGTAGAAAGCAAAGCCTGGGTTTAACACCAGGCCCTGCATTCCAGGCATATTCGGTAAACCGGTAGCAATACCGACAGACTGAAATATCCCTAATACCAACGTACCGTAACGGGTGTACTGGCTGATCTTACGACGGCCAGCCTCCCCTTCTTTCTTTATTTCAGCTAACGCTGGATGAACCACCGTCAGCAGCTGGATAATAATAGAGGCCGAAATGTACGGCATAATACCCAGGGCAAAGATAGAAGCACGGCTGAGGGCACCACCAGAGAACATGTTAAACATTTCAATGATGGTGCCACGCTGTTGCTCAAGCAGTTTGGCAAGTACAGTGGCATCGATACCAGGGATCGGAATAAAAGAACCAATTCGGAAAACAATCAGCGCACCAATAACAAACAGAAGTCTGCGTTTTAGTTCGCCAAAACCACCCTTGGCACTTTGAAAATCTAATCCTGGTTGCTTAGCCATCTGCTACTTATTCCTCAATTTTACCGCCAGCAGCTTCGATTGCAGCACGAGCGCCTTTAGTGACACGCAGACCGCGAACCGTTACCGGTGCAGAGACTTCGCCAGACAGAATAACTTTAGCGAATTCAATCTGAATTCCGATAATGTTGGCTGCTTTCAGCGTGTTCAGGTCGACGATTCCGCCTTCCACTTTCAGCAGGTCAGACAGACGAACTTCTGCCGTAACCATTGCTTTGCGTGAGGTGAAACCGAATTTCGGCAGACGACGGTACAGAGGCATCTGGCCGCCTTCGAAACCGCGACGTACGCCACCGCCAGAACGTGAGTTCTGACCTTTGTGACCACGACCAGCGGTCTTGCCGAGGCCAGAACCAATACCACGACCAACACGCTTCGCAGCGTGTTTAGACCCTTCGGCCGGAGACAGAGTATTTAAACGCATCTGTTACTCCTCCACTTTAACCATGTACGAAATCGCGTTGACCATACCGCGTACAGCTGGCGTGTCTTCACGCTCTACGGTGTGGTTAATACGACGCAGACCCAGGCCAAGCAGCGTTGCCTTGTGTTTTGGCAAACGACCGATCGAACTGCGGGTTTGAGTAATCTTAATAGTCTTAGCCATGGTCATTACCCCAGAATGTCTTCAACGGATTTGCCACGCTTAGCAGCGACCATTTCTGGGGAATTCATGTTGCCCAGGCCATCCAGCGTTGCACGAACCACGTTAATCGGGTTAGTGGAACCGTAGGCTTTAGCCAAAACGTTATGAACCCCAGCGACTTCCAGGACGGCGCGCATTGCACCACCGGCAATAATACCGGTACCTTCAGAAGCCGGCATCATGAACACACGAGAACCTGTGTGCACACCTTTAACAGGGTGCTGCAGAGTACCGTTGTTCAACGCAACATTGATCATGTTGCGACGAGCTTTTTCCATAGCTTTCTGGATCGCTGCTGGAACTTCACGCGCTTTTCCGTAACCAAAACCGATACGACCGTTACCGTCGCCAACCACTGTCAATGCAGTGAAGGAGAAGATACGACCGCCTTTAACGGTTTTAGATACGCGATTTACCGCGATCAGCTTTTCCTGCAGTTCGCCAGCTTGTTTTTCGATGTGTGCCATCTTACACCTCTACCTTAGAACTGTAGGCCAGCTTCACGGGCAGCATCTGCCAGTGCCTGGACACGACCATGATATTGGAAACCAGAGCGGTCGAAAGAAACATTTTTGATGCCTTTTTCGATTGCGCGCTCAGCTACTGCTTTACCAACAGCTGCTGCGGCGTCTTTGTTTCCTGTGTACTTCAATTGCTCACCGATTGCTTTTTCTACAGTAGAAGCAGCAACCAGGATTTCAGAGCCGTTTGGAGCAATTACCTGTGCGTAAATATGACGCGGGGTACGATGTACCACCAGGCGGGTTGCACCAAGCTCTTTGAGCTTACGGCGTGCGCGGGTCGCACGACGGATACGAGCAGATTTCTTATCCATAGTGTTACCTTACTTCTTCTTAGCCTCTTTGGTACGCACGACTTCGTCGGCGTAACGAACACCCTTGCCTTTATAAGGCTCAGGACGACGGTAGGCGCGGAGATCTGCTGCTACCTGGCCAATCAGCTGTTTATCAGCGCCTTTCAGCACGATCTCAGTCTGAGTTGGACATTCAGCAGTAATTCCGGCTGGCAGCGCGTGGTCAACAGGGTGAGAGAAGCCCAGGGCCAAGCTCACAGAGTTGCCTTTAACGGCTGCACGATAACCTACACCAACCAGCTGTAACTTCTTAGAGAAGCCTTCGGTAACACCGATAACCATACCGTTCAACAATGCACGAGAAGTACCAGCCTGTGCCCAACCATCCGTGAAGCCTTCGCGCGGGGCGAAAGTCAGGGAGTTGTCAACATGCTTAACTTCTACAGCAGAGTTCAAAGTACGAGTCAGCTCGCCGTTTTTACCTTTAATCGAAATTACCTGACCGTCGAGTTTTACCTCTACGCCTGCAGGAATCACGACAGGTGCTTTAGCAACACGAGACATAAATTCCTCCTTAAGCTACGTAGCAGATAATTTCGCCACCAAGACCAGCCTGGCGCGCTGCACGATCGGTCATAACACCTTTAGAGGTAGAAATAACAGCGATACCCAGTCCTGCCATAACTTTTGGCAGCTCGTCTTTGCGTTTGTAGATGCGCAGACCTGGACGACTAACACGCTGAATGCTCTCTACCACTGCCTTGCCCTGGAAATACTTAAGAGTAAGTTCCAGTTCTGGCTTGGTGTCGCCTTCGATTTTAAATTCTTCAATATATCCTTCTTCCTTCAGCAGCTTGGCAATAGCCAATTTCAGCTTGGAGGAAGGCATGGTAACCGCTACTTTATTCGCAGATTGACCGTTACGGATACGGGTCAGCATATCCGCGATCGGATCTTGCATGCTCATCTGTCTTTACTCCCGTGATTCAATTGGTAATTACCAGCTAGCCTTTTTCAAGCCAGGTACTTCACCGCGCATAGCGGCTTCACGAAGCTTGATACGGCTCAACCCGAACTTGCCCACATAACCATGTGGACGGCCAGTTTGGCGGCAGCGTTTACGCTGACGAGACGGGCTGGAATCACGCGGCAGAGTTTGCAGCTTGAGAACAGCATTCCAACGATCTTCGTCGGATGAGTTCACACCTGAAATGATAGCTTTCAGTTCCTCGCGTTTAGCGCGGTACTTATCAGCCAGTTTCACGCGAACGACTTCGCGTGCTTTCATCGATTGCTTAGCCATCAGTAACCCTGCCTTACTTGCGGAATGGGAAGTTAAAAGCAGCCAAAAGTGCGCGGCCTTCATCATCAGATTTCGCAGTAGTGGTAATGGTGATATCCAAACCACGAACGCGGTCGACTTTGTCATAGTCGATCTCTGGGAAGATGATCTGCTCACGAACGCCCATGCTGTAGTTTCCACGGCCATCGAATGACTTAGCGGACAAGCCACGGAAGTCACGGATACGTGGAACAGCAATAGAAATCAGACGCTCAAAGAACTCCCACATGCGTTCGCCACGCAGAGTTACTTTACAGCCGATCGGATAGCCCTGACGGATTTTGAAGCCTGCAACTGATTTGCGTGCTTTGGTGATAAACGGCTTTTGACCGGAGATTGCTGCCAAGTCGGCTGCTGCGTTATCCAGCAGTTTCTTGTCAGCGATCGCTTCACCCACACCCATATTCAGGGTGATCTTCTCGACCCGAGGGACTTGCATGACAGAATTGTAGCTAAACTCAGTCATGAGTTGTTTAACTACTTCGTCTTTGTAGTAATCATGCAGTTTCGCCATCGTACTACTCCAAATTACTTGATAGTTACGCTGTTAGACTTGAAGAAACGGACTTTTTTGCCGTCTTCGAATCTAAAGCCTACACGGTCCGCCTTGCCGGTGGCAGTGTTGTAAAGTGCAACGTTAGAAACCTGCAGAGCAGCTTCCTTTTCAACGATGCCACCTGGTTGGTTCAGGGCCGGAACCGGCTTCTGATGTTTCTTAACCAGGTTGATACCTTCAACAATTACCTTGCCAGAAGACAGGACATTCTTAACTTTACCGCGCTTACCTTTATCTTTGCCGGTCAGCACGACAACTTCGTCATCGCGACGGATTTTAGCTGCCATTTTTCGCTCCTTAGAGTACTTCTGGTGCCAGAGAGATAATTTTCATGAACTTTTCAGTACGAAGTTCACGAGTTACCGGCCCAAAAATACGCGTTCCGATAGGCTGCTCGCTGTTATTATTTAAAATAACGCATGCATTACCATCGAAGCGAATGACAGAACCGTCCGGGCGACGAACACCCTTCCTGGTGCGCACCACTACCGCTTTCAGCACATCACCTTTCTTAACCTTACCGCGAGGAATTGCTTCCTTGATGGTAATTTTGATGATATCGCCTACGCCTGCGTAGCGACGGTGCGAGCCACCCAGAACCTTGATACACATTACGCGACGTGCACCGGAGTTGTCGGCGACGTTCAGCATAGTCTGTTCTTGGATCATTTTAGTGCTCCGCTAATGTCAACTACTACTTCGGGACCTGATTCAGGTCGATTGATAGCCCATAATTGAGGGCGCAGCATTATAACACTGCTTTTCGCATATGGGTAGAAAAAATAAACGGCTCAAAACGAGCCGTTTATCTTATTTTTAACGAGGGCTGATTCTATTACAGAATCGCTTTCTCTACAACGCGAACCAGCGTCCAGGACTTAGTCTTGGACAGCGGGCGGCATTCGCGGATGATAACCACGTCGCCGATACCGCATTCATTGTTCTCGTCATGTACGTGCAGTTTAGTCGTACGCTTGATGAATTTACCGTAGATAGGGTGTTTCACAAAACGTTCGATAGCAACGGTCATGGATTTCTCCATTTTGTCACTAGTCACACGACCTTGCAGAGTACGGATTTTATCGGTCATTACGCACCCGCCTTCTCAGTCAGTAAAGTCTTTACGCGTGCAACATCACGACGCACTTGCTTCAACAGATGAGACTGTTGCAGCTGGCCGGATGCTGCCTGCATGCGCAGGTTAAACTGCTCACGCAGTAGGTTAAGAAGCTCAGTGTTCAGCTCTTCAACGCTTTTTTCACGCAGCTCTGTTGCTTTCATTACATCACCGTCTTAGTTACAAAGGTGGTTTTGATAGGCAGTTTTGCTGCTGCCAGCTTGAATGCTTCACGGGCAAGCTCTTCCGGAACGCCGTCCATTTCATACAGGACTTTGCCCGGTTGGATCAAGGCAACCCAATACTCCACGTTACCTTTACCTTTACCCATACGCACTTCCAGCGGCTTCTCGGTAATTGGTTTGTCCGGGAATACACGGATCCAAATTTTACCTTGACGCTTAACTGCACGTGTCATTGCACGACGTGCGGCTTCGATCTGACGGGCGGTCAGACGACCACGGCCAACAGCTTTCAAACCGAAAGTACCGAAGCTAACATCCGTGCCCTGCGCCAGACCACGGTTGCGGCCTTTATGCACTTTACGGAATTTTGTACGCTTTGGTTGTAACATCAGCGACTCTCCTTACTTACGGCTTTTACGCTGCTGCTTTTTAGGTTGAGCAGCCGGTTCCGGTTGTTCAACAGCAGCCATACCACCCAGGATCTCACCTTTGAAGATCCATACCTTAACGCCGATTACACCATAAGTGGTGTGCGCTTCAGAGGTGTTGTAGTCAATGTCAGCACGCAGGGTGTGCAACGGCACGCGGCCTTCACGGTACCATTCGGTACGCGCGATTTCAGCACCGCCCAGACGGCCACTAACTTCAACTTTGATCCCTTTAGCGCCCAGACGCATTGCGTTCTGTACAGCACGCTTCATAGCACGACGGAACATCACACGACGCTCCAGCTGTGAAGTGATGCTGTCAGCAACCAATTTAGCGTCCAGTTCCGGCTTACGGACTTCAGCGATATTGATCTGTGCAGGAACGCCAGCGATATCCGCTACGACCTTGCGCAGTTTTTCTACGTCTTCGCCTTTCTTACCGATCACGATGCCAGGGCGAGCAGTGTGAATAGTCACACGGATGCTCTTAGCTGGACGCTCGATAACGATACGAGATACAGACGCTTTGGCCAGTTCTTTAGTCAAGAACTGACGCACTTTAAAGTCGCTGTCCAGGTTGTCAGCGAATTCTTTGGTATTGGCGAACCAGGTAGAGTTCCAAGCTTTAACTATACCCAGGCGAATACCATTAGGATGTACTTTCTGACCCATTGCTAGTCTCCAGAGTCTCAGCGATCGGACACAACCACAGTAATGTGGCTGGTGCGCTTCAGGATGCGATCTGCACGACCTTTTGCACGAGGCATAATGCGCTTCATGCTAGGGCCTTCGTCTACGAAGATCTTCGTGACTTTCAGATCATCAATGTCAGCGCCATCGTTGTGTTCGGCGTTAGCAATGGCAGATTCTAAGACCTTCTTAACCAGTACAGCCGCTTTCTTGTTGGTGTAGGTCAAAATGTCCAGAGCCTGCGACACATTCTTACCGCGTACAAGATCCGCAACAAGGCGAACCTTCTGTGCAGAAGAACGAGCGTGGCGATGTTTAGCGATAGTTTCCATCTCTTCCTCCTGCTTAGCGTTTCTTGGCTTTCTTATCAGCCGTGTGGCCGCGATAAGTACGGGTCGGTGCAAATTCACCCAGTTTGTGACCGACCATTTCGTCGGAAACAAAGACAGGAACGTGCTGACGACCATTATGGACAGCGATGGTCAAACCGATCATGTTAGGGAAGATCGTTGAACGACGGGACCAGGTGCGCAAAGGCTTCTTGTCTCCGCTTTCCACCGCTTTCTCTACCTTCTTCAGCAAGTGCAGGTCAATAAAAGGACCTTTCTTGAGAGAACGTGGCATGGCTTATCCTCTAAAATTATTTGCTACGGCGACGTACGATAAATTTATCAGTACGCTTGTTGCTGCGGGTCTTCTTACCTTTGGTCTGAACGCCCCACGGAGTTACCGGGTGCTTACCAAAGTTACGACCTTCACCACCACCGTGTGGGTGGTCGACTGGGTTCATCGCAGTACCGCGAACGGTAGGACGAACACCACGCCAACGAGCAGCACCGGCTTTACCCAGAACGCGAAGCATATGCTCAGCATTACCGACTTCACCCAGGGTAGCGCGGCAGTCGATTTCGACTTTACGCATTTCACCTGAACGCAGACGCAGGGTTACGTAGGAACCTTCACGCGCAACGATCTGCACGTAAGTACCAGCTGAGCGAGCAATCTGTCCGCCTTTGCCTGGTTTCATTTCTACGTTATGCACGGTAGAACCCACTGGGATGTTACGCATCGGCAGGGTGTTACCTGCTTTAATCGCAGCATCAACGCCAGACTGAATCTGGTCGCCAGCTTTCAGGCCTTTAGGGGCCAGGATGTAACGGCGCTCGCCGTCTTTGTACAGAACCAGTGCGATGTTCGCAGAGCGGTTCGGATCGTACTCAAGACGTTCAACGGTTGCTGGGATACCATCTTTGTTGCGTTTGAAGTCAACAATACGGTAAGCCTGCTTGTGACCACCACCGATATGACGGGTAGTGATGCGACCATTGTTGTTACGGCCGCCGGATTTGCTGTTTTTCTCTACCAGCGGGGCGAATGGTTTGCCCTTGTGCAGCTCCGTGTTTACCACTTTAACTACATGGCGACGACCCGGAGATGTCGGTTTACATTTAACAACTGCCATTGTTCTTCTCCTCCGACTTACTCAGCGCCGCCGACGAAGTCCAGATTCTGGCCTTCTTTCAGGGTGACGTAAGCTTTTTTCCAGTCGTTACGACGACCAATACGCTGACCAGAACGTTTAACTTTCCCTTTAACTACCAGGGTGTTAACGTCTTTTACTTCCACTTCGAAAAGCTTCTGTACAGCGGCTTTGATTTCTGCCTTGGTCGCGTCTTTAGCAACTTTGAGAACGATGGTGTTTGTTTTTTCCATCGCGGCAGATGCTTTTTCAGATACGTGCGGCGCGCGCACGACTTTCAGCAGACGTTCTTCACGGATCATGCCAGCATCTCCTCAACTTGCTTAACTGCGTCAGCAGTCATAACGACTTTGTCGAAGGCGATCAGGCTAACTGGGTCGATACCAGCTGCATCACGTACGTCAACCTTGTACAGGTTGCGCGCGGCCAGGAACAGGTTCTCTTCCAGTTCGCCTGTGATGATCAGCACGTCTTCCAGAGCCATGTCTTTCAGTTTCTCAACAAGCAGCTTAGTTTTAGGCGCTTCCAGAGAGAACTGCTCGACAACGATCAGACGATCTTGACGTACCAATTCGGACAAAATGCTTTTCAGCGCGCCGCGGTACATCTTTTTGTTAACTTTTTGACTGTGATCCTGTGGCTTCGCTGCGAAAGTTACACCACCTGAACGCCAGATCGGGCTCTTCACAGTACCAGCACGAGCACGGCCAGTACCTTTCTGACGCCACGGTTTCTTACCGGAACCAGTTACTTCAGCGCGGGTCTTCTGAGCACGAGTACCTTGACGGGCACCTGCTGCATAAGCAACAACAACCTGGTGTACTAGCGCTTCGTTGAAATCACGACCGAAGGTAGTTTCGGAAACAGTCAGCGCGCTTTGCGCGTCTTTCAATACTAATTCCATTGCTATCCCCTTACGCCTTAACAGCTGGTTTAACGATCAGGTCGCAACCGGTAGCACCGGGTACTGCACCTTTAACCAGCAGCAGGTTGCGCTCAGCGTCAACGCGTACCACGTCCAGGCTCTGAACAGTGACACGTTCGTTACCCATCTGGCCTGCCATTTTCTTGCCTTTAAACACTTTGCCCGGAGTCTGGTTCTGACCGATAGAACCCGGTACGCGGTGGGACAAGGAGTTACCGTGAGTAGCATCCTGAGTACGGAAGTTCCAGCGCTTTACAGTACCGGCAAAACCTTTACCTTTAGATGTTCCAGTCACGTCAACTTTTTTAACGTCGCTGAAGATATCAACGTTAATGCTCTGACCAACAGCGAACTCATCACCTTCAACGGTGCGGAATTCCCAGAGGCCACGGCCAGCTTCAACGCCAGCTTTAGCAAAATGACCTGCTTCAGGCTTAGTAACACGGTTTGCTTTTTTAGCGCCCGCAGTTACCTGGATAGCAGTGTAGCCGTCGTTTTCCAGGCTCTTAACCTGAGTCACGCGGTTTGCTTCAATTTCAATCACGGTTACTGGGATAGAAACGCCATCTTCAGTGAAGATACGAGTCATGCCCACTTTCTTACCGACTAAACCAATCATTGTGTTCAACCTCTCAATCGCTCAATGACCTGATTAACCCAGGCTGATCTGCACGTCTACACCTGCAGCCAGATCCAGACGCATCAGAGCATCAACCGTTTTTTCAGTTGGCTCAACGATGTCAACCAGACGCTTGTGAGTGCGAATTTCATACTGATCGCGCGCGTCTTTGTTGACGTGCGGGGAGATCAGAACAGTAAAACGCTCTTTGCGGGTCGGCAGCGGAATAGGACCACGAACCTGCGCACCAGTGCGCTTGGCAGTCTCTACGATTTCCGCAGTTGATTGATCGATCAAACGATGATCAAACGCTTTAAGACGGATACGGATTCTTTGGTTCTGCATGAGACCAGAGCTCCAATTATTTATAAACGAAAAGATTACTACTCAAACCCATTACGATTGATGGGAGAGTGTAATCGTCTGCACATAACTCCCCTATTGGGAGTATTGTCAGGTTAGCTAATTGCCAACCTGCGGTTCAGATTGAACCGGGCCGTCATTTCTGACGAGCCCGCGCATTATACGTGTCTGAGCACACAAAGCAAACTGTTTGTCGCAAAGGAATGTAGGGGGAAGCTGGAAGGGGAAAGCGCTTGATGGGACTCAGAAATGACAACGCCGCTGAAGTGACTGTTTCAGCGGCGAAAATATGTACAACGACATTGCAACTGCCCTACCCTGCTATTCGACTTTTATTTGTGTCTGGAGATAATTTTGTACCCCGACCTTGCCCATCAGATCGAGTTCGGTTTCCAGGAAATCGATGTGATGCTCTTCATCCTCCAGAATCACTATCATCATGTCCCGACTGACGTAGTCATGCACCTTGTCAGCGTAGGCTATCGCTTCCCGTAAATCTCTCGCCCCTTCAAGTTCCAACGCTAAATCTGACTTCAGCATCTCTTCAACATCCTCTCCGATGCGAAGTCTGCCCAGATCCTGCAGGTTGGGTAATCCTTCAAGAAACAGAATGCGTTCAATGTATTTGTCGGCATGCTTCATTTCATCGATGGATTCGTGGTACTCAATATCGTTAAGCCGCATCAGCCCCCAATTCTTGAACATCCGCGCATGCAGGAAATACTGATTGATAGCAACCAGCTCATTTCCAAGCAATTTGTTTAAATGACTTATAATTTTGGCATCGCCCTTCATTTTGCTTCCTCCGCTTCCAGTTAATCAAATCGTAGACGCGGATTGGGGGAAGTCAAAAAACCATGACAAATTATAGGGAGATTATCAGGCGATCTCTTTGTACTGCGGAACGTGCTGCAGTTCTTCATCCATGATTTCGCGCGCGGCACGGATACATTTGCCACATTGTTTGCCAACCGGGACCAGTTGACGAAGGTGCTGTAACGATTTCGGTTGATAACGGCGGACAACTTCGCGGATGGTTTTATCACTAACGGCATTACACAAGCAGACGTACATTTTGCGACTCCAGTACAGTTTCTGATCATAGTGTAAATGCGAATCGTTTTTATTTCAATCGCTACCATCCTCCCGGCGTCAAATTACAGGCATAAAAAAAGAGCACCGAAGTGCTCTTTTTACTTGCACCGGCAGAGCGAACCCTGCCGTTTCAAATCATCGACAATTAAGCGATAACTTTAGCAACAACGCCCGCACCAACAGTACGGCCGCCTTCACGGATTGCGAAACGCAGACCGTCATCCATCGCGATTGGGTGGATCAGGGTAACAACCATCTGGATGTTGTCACCAGGCATTACCATCTCAACGCCTTCTGGCAGTTCGATGGTACCGGTCACGTCAGTTGTACGGAAGTAGAACTGTGGACGGTAGCCTTTGAAGAACGGAGTATGACGGCCGCCTTCGTCTTTGGACAGAATGTAAACTTCTGACTCAAATTTGGTGTGTGGCTTGATTGAACCTGGCTTAGCCAGAACCTGGCCACGCTGGATTTCTTCACGCTTGATACCACGCAGAAGAACACCACAGTTCTCGCCTGCACGACCTTCGTCAAGCAGCTTACGGAACATCTCAACACCAGTACAGGTAGATTTAACGGTGTCTTTGATGCCGACGATTTCAACTTCTTCGCCAACTTTAACGATACCGCGCTCTACACGACCGGTAACAACAGTACCACGGCCGGAGATGGAGAAAACGTCTTCAATTGGCAGCAGGAATGGCTTGTCAATTGCGCGCTCTGGTTCTGGGATGTAGCTATCCAGGTAACCAGCCAGCTCGATGATTTTCTCTTCCCACTCAGCTTCGCCCTGCAGTGCTTTCAGTGCAGAACCGCGAACGATTGGCAGGTCATCACCAGGGAAGTCGTAGGCAGAAAGAAGTTCACGAACTTCCATCTCAACCAGTTCCAGCAGCTCTTCATCATCAACCATGTCACATTTGTTCATGAATACGATGATGAAAGGAACGCCAACCTGGCGACCCAACAGGATGTGCTCACGGGTCTGAGGCATAGGGCCGTCAGTTGCAGCAACAACCAGAATTGCACCGTCCATCTGCGCAGCACCGGTGATCATGTTTTTCACATAGTCGGCGTGGCCTGGGCAGTCAACGTGCGCATAGTGGCGAGTCGGGGTGTCATATTCAACGTGAGAAGTGTTGATGGTGATACCACGTGCTTTTTCTTCTGGTGCGTTATCGATCTGGTCGAATGCACGAGCAGAACCGCCGTAGGTTTTAGCCAGAACGGTGGTGATAGCTGCTGTCAGGGTAGTTTTACCGTGGTCAACGTGGCCGATAGTACCAACGTTGACGTGCGGTTTGTTACGTTCAAATTTCTCTTTAGCCACGACGATATTCCTTACTTTAATGCTCTCACTCCATGGTGAGAGCATATGATCAATATTTTAAAACTGTAGCTTATTTGCTACGAGCTTCAATAACGGCCTGAGCGACATTGTTCGGCGCATCATCATACTTCAGGAACTCCATAGAGTATGAAGCACGGCCTTTAGTCAGAGAACGCAGCTGAGTTGCATATCCGAACATTTCAGACAGCGGAACTTCAGCGTGAATCTGAACGCCAGTAGCGTTAGATTCTTGTCCCTTCAGCATACCACGACGACGGCTAAGGTCACCGATAACGTCACCGGTGTTCTCTTCCGGAGTCTCTACTTCAACCTTCATGATCGGCTCAAGCAGAACTGGAGTTGCTTTCCTAAAGCCGTCTTTGAACGCGATAGAAGCAGCCAGTTTAAACGCCAGCTCAGAGGAGTCAACGTCATGGTAAGAACCAAAGTGCAGACGAACACCCAGATCGACTACTGGATAACCAGCCAGAGGACCTGATTTCAGCTGCTCCTGGATACCTTTGTCAACCGCAGGGATATATTCCGTTGGAATAGTACCGCCTTTGATGTCGTTGACGAACTCGTAACCTTTAGGGTTCGAGCCTGGATCCAGTGGGTACATGTCGATAACAACATGACCATACTGGCCACGACCACCAGACTGCTTGGCGTGTTTGCCTTCGATATCGGTAACTTTGGCGCGAATCGCTTCACGATAAGCAACCTGAGGTTTACCGACGTTCGCTTCAACGTTGAATTCACGCTTCATACGGTCAACGATGATGTCGAGGTGCAATTCACCCATACCGGCGATGATGGTCTGGTTAGTTTCTTCATCAGTCCATACGCGGAATGATGGATCTTCTTTAGCCAGACGACCCAGAGCCAGACCCATTTTTTCCTGGTCAGCTTTGGTTTTTGGTTCAACAGCGATCGAGATTACTGGCTCTGGGAATTCCATGCGCTCCAGAATGATCACGTTGTTTGGATCACACAGAGTGTCACCGGTAGTCACGTCTTTCAGACCGATAGCCGCGGCGATGTCGCCTGCACGAACTTCTTTGATCTCTTCACGCTTGTTGGCGTGCATCTGTACGATACGGCCCAGACGCTCACGAGCAGACTTCACCGGGTTATAAACTGTGTCACCGGAGTTAACGATGCCAGAGTAAACGCGGAAGAAGGTCAGGTTACCAACAAACGGGTCGGTAGCGATTTTGAACGCCAGCGCAGCAAACGGTTCTTCATCATCAGAGTGACGAACAGCTGGGGTATCTTTACCATCGTCCAGCATACCGTTGATTGCAGTAACGTCAGTTGGAGCCGGCAGATATTCAACAACCGCATCCAGCATCGCCTGAACACCTTTGTTCTTAAATGCAGAACCACAGGTAACCAGGATGATTTCGCTGTTCAGAACGCGCTTACGCAGAGATGTTTTGATCTCTTCTTCAGTCAGCTCTTCGCCGCCAAAGAATTTCTCCATCAGCTCGTCAGAACCTTCAGCAGCGGCTTCGACCAGCTTGGCGCGCCATTCATCAGCCAGTTCCTGCATATCAGCTGGGATCTCTTCGTAAACGAAGGTCACGCCCTGATCGGCATCGTTCCAGTTGATGGCTTTCATTTTCACCAGGTCAACAACACCGGTGAATTTCTCTTCTGCGCCGATTGCCAGCTGCAATGGAACTGGGTTTGCACCCAGGCGCACTTGCATCTGATCAACAACTTTCAGGAAGTTAGCACCCATGCGGTCCATTTTGTTAACGAACGCGATGCGTGGAACTTTATATTTGTTAGCCTGGCGCCATACGGTCTCAGACTGTGGCTGAACACCACCAACTGCACAGTAAACCATTACTGCGCCGTCAAGCACACGCATGGAACGTTCTACTTCGATGGTGAAGTCAACGTGTCCCGGGGTGTCGATGATGTTTACATGGTGTGGCTCAAACTGCTTAGCCATACCAGACCAGAAACAGGTGGTTGCAGCGGAAGTGATGGTAATACCACGTTCCTGTTCCTGCTCCATCCAGTCCATGGTGGCCGCGCCGTCATGTACTTCACCGATTTTGTGGTTTACACCGGTGTAGAACAGAACACGTTCGGTCGTCGTCGTTTTACCGGCGTCGATGTGTGCGCTGATTCCGATGTTACGGTAGCGCTCAATGGGTGTTTTACGAGCCATTTGATTCCTCTGATTCTCGGACGTTCTAAGTTAGTAAACCCCAGCGGGTGAGTCACTGGGACGCCCGCTGGGTTAATAACAACTACGAAGCTGTTACCAGCGGTAGTGAGCGAACGCCTTGTTGGCTTCGGCCATACGGTGAACGTCTTCACGTTTCTTAACTGCAGTACCTTTGTTCTCTGCAGCATCAGAAAGTTCGTTCGCCAGGCGCAGAGCCATCGATTTATCACCGCGTTTACGAGCAGCTTCAACGATCCAACGCATTGCCAGAGCATTACGACGAACCGGACGGACTTCAACTGGTACCTGATAAGTAGAACCACCAACGCGACGGGATTTAACTTCCACGGTTGGGCGGACGTTGTCCAGGGCTACTTCAAATGCTTCCAGTTCGTTTTTACCTGAACGCTGAGCCAGGGTCTCAAGCGCGGTATAGACGATTGATTCAGCTGTAGATTTTTTACCGTCTACCATCAGGATGTTTACAAATTTAGCCAGCAGCTCTGATCCGAACTTAGGATCTGGCAGGATTTTACGCTGGCCAATTACGCGACGACGTGGCATGGAAATACTCCGTTGTTAATTCAGGATTGTCCAAAACTCTACGAGTTTATTATGACATTTAATATAAAACGTTTGGCCTTACTTAACGGAGAACCATTAAGCCTTTGGCTTCTTCACGCCGTACTTGGAGCGTGACTGCTTACGGTCTTTAACACCTGAGCAGTCCAGCGCGCCACGAACGGTGTGGTAACGCACACCTGGCAAGTCTTTTACACGACCGCCACGGATCAGGATCACGGAGTGTTCCTGCAGGTTATGACCTTCACCGCCGATGTAGGAGGTAACTTCAAAACCGTTGGTCAAGCGAACACGACATACTTTACGCAGTGCGGAGTTCGGTTTTTTAGGGGTAGTAGTATATACGCGAGTACATACACCACGTTTCTGCGGGCAGGCTTCCAGCGCAGGTACGTTGCTCTTTGCAACTTTACGTGCGCGTGGTTTGCGAACCAGCTGATTAACTGTTGCCATTAAATAGCTCCTGGGATTTGCTTTTGCTTCGTAAACACGTGATAAATCGCCTCGTGGTATAACGAGGACGCAGAATTTTAGGGCTGAGCTCAAAAGGTGTCAAGAAATAACCAGGATATCTTCAGTTACCAGGTCATTTGTTGAGGGTTTTTTACCGTCAGCGCGACGAAATCAGTATAGCTTACTGTCGCCACGCTGGTTGAAATTTGAGCAGAAAGCCCACGCGCGACAATGTCTTCTTCCAGCACATACAGGGATATAGGGGCTTTCTGCAGGATTTCAAGGCTACGCGTCCCTTCAATTGCGGCCAGCACGCCATCCTGAATGAGCAGAACATCGTCGCCTGCCGCAAATAAACGCACGATCGCGGCTAAATCGGTCTTAAAAGGGGAAGTGGTCAGAGTGTGAAGCATAAAATCCTCAAAACGCGATGATCCGATCGTACTTTCCAAGCGCTTCACGCAATGCAGCAGGCGTCATCACTTCGACCGGCAGCACGTCGGTCATTTCGGCACGCAGGCCACGTTCGGCCAACGAGTCCGCACAGACATAGAAACGCTCAATGTCATAAAGCGGCAGCACGCCAAAGGTCGCAATGTAATTGCGCGAAAGTATCTGTTCGGGATGCTGGCCTGAGATAAGCTGGAACACGCCATCGCTGACAAAAAACAGCGCCAGCTCTTCACTCAATGCAGACATCGCCATCACTGCATCCAGCCCTTCGCGCCCGGCACTGGTGCCATGAGGAGCCTGACTGAAAACGAACGCCACACGATTCATCAGAACTGCACCAGACGGTCACAGGTCAAAGCGGCTTCCGCCAGCGCACCTAAACCCGACAGTTGGAAGCCCTCAGCCAGGTTGGCGGCGGGCAGCCCCAGGTTCGTCGCTTCTTGCCGATCGGTTATTCCCCGACGTAACGCTGCGGCTACGCAGATATTCAACGTCACGCCCTGCTCCTGATGCAGGCGCTGCCAGGCCTGACTGAGATGAAATTCGTCGCTGGCCGGTGAGGACAACTGGCTGGCATTCAGCACGCCGTCACGATAGAAGAACACACTCTCCAGCTGATGGCCGGCGGCCAGTAAAGCCTTGGCGAAGAGATAGGCGCTGCTGGATTGCTGCGTGCCGTAAGCCGGTCCGGTGACCAGCAGGGAATAACGCATCAACGATCGTGCCCCTGCAAATCGCCGTTCTTGAACTGGCGGATGTAGAGATAAACCGTGTGCTTGGAAATATTCAGGCGGTCGGCGACCTGGTTAATGGCATCCTTGATATCAAAGATCCCCTTCTCATAAAGGTTCAGCACGATCTGACGGTTTTTGGCGTTGTTGGAAACATTGCGGTCGCCGCTCACCTCTTCGATGGTGAACTCCAGCGTTTGCATCACCAAATCGTCAACCGACGACGCGAAGTTCACGGAAGATGCCGCGTCCTGTGTCTCCGGTGGCATAAACGTCGCCATAATCTGAGAGAAAGGCACATCCAGGTTCATGTTGATGCACAGCAGGCCAATGACGCGTTGATCGCCGTTGCGGATGGCAATGGTCACCGATTTCATCAGTACGCCGCTTTTTGCCCGCGTGAAGTAGGCTTTGGAGACATTGCTGTCTGCGCCATTCATGTCATGCAGCATACGCAGCGCCAGGTCGGTGATAGGCGACCCAATTTTACGCCCCGTGTGCTCGCCATTGGCGATTCTGACCGCTGAGCACTTCAAATCCTCCAGTGAATGCAGCACGATTTCGCAGTGGGAGCCGATCAGCATTGCCAATCCATCCACCACCGCTTCATAGGATTTGAGGATATCAAAGTCAGTTTGCACGAAGGGATGCTGTTCCAGTAATTCCAGATCGGCCACATCACCGGTAAAAATTGAACCAGACATTTAGACACCACCCTTTAAGAGAGCCTGTCGCACGGCGCAAGGGCAGACTCATTCTGAAGAAAATGCGTGAGGCACAGTCTATCAAATATCAGAAACGCCTGTCCTGACCTTTGTCATGAAATGCCGGGGAACGCAACAACAAGAGGGATTTTACCGGGGGAAAGCACACCGCCACACACTGTGTGGCGGTGAGAGGTGTTACTTCGCCTGCGTGGCGGCTGGGGCTTCTGCTGGGCTCGGAGCATTAGCATCCGCTTTGGCAGCAGGTTTGATGTCAAGCAGCTCAACATCGAACACCAGCGTGGAGTTAGCCGGGATACCCGGAACGCCGTTTTTGCCGTAAGCCAGCTGTGGTGGGATCACCAGCTTAATCTTACCGCCTTTCTTCACGTGCTTCAGACCTTCAGTCCAGCCCGGGATAACGCCATCCAGACGGAATGACAGTGGCTCACCGCGGGTGTAGGAATTATCGAATTCAGTACCGTCAATCAGCGTACCTTTGTAGTTCACTACCACAGTGTCGCTGTCTTTCGGTGCGTCGCCGGTACCTTCTTTCTCAACCTGGTAAAGCAGGCCAGACTCGGTTTTCTTCACGCCTTTTTCTTTCGCGAACTTGGTGGCATAAGCTTCACCTTTCGCGGTGTTCTCTTTGGCGTCTTTTTCCATCTTCGCCTGAGCGGCGCCTTTCACGCGGCCTTCAAACGACTGCAGCGTCTGCTCGATTTCCTGGTCTGAGAGTTTGCTCTTACCCGCAAAAGCGTCCTGAACACCGGAGATCAGCTGATCTTTATCCAGTTTGATGCCCAGTTTCTCTTGCTCTTTCAGTGAGTTCTCCATATAGCGACCCAATGACGCACCCAGCGCATAAGCGGACTGCTGGTCGTCATTCTTGAAGGCTGCATTCTTCGGTGCCTGCTGTGGTGCCTGTTCAGCCGGTGCTGCTGCCGGAGTCGTTTCGGCAGCCATTGCCAGTGGCGCATTCAGCGCAACGGCCATGGTGGTGGCTAACAGTGTGACTTTAAACAGTGATTTCATCCATTTCTCCAAAACCGAAGGCTCTCACCTCGGAAATCGTTTACAGGCCAGGGCCTGCACTATAACTGTCTGCGAGGAAGCTACACAATCTCGCAATGAAAACTAAGTTAACTTCCGACCGCAGTCCCCTGCGAAAGTTTCACCACAGAGATGCAGACGCGAAAGAACTTTTTCAACCTCGGGAGCGAAATTAACCGCAAAATCCCTATTTCAAGCCAGGCTTTCCCGTTAGAATCACGCCATTCGGCCAGTATACCGGCCAGTGCAGTAACAAGAGGAAAACGTATGCAACAATCATTGTTTGAAGAGCGGATGGAGATGCTGGAGAGCCGACTGGCCTTTCAGGAACATACCCTGGAAGAGCTTAACCAAACGGTGATTCATCATGAACTGGAGATGGCCCGTTTGCGTGAGCAGATGCGCCTGCTGACCGATAAGCTAAAATCAGCGGCTCCTTCGATGATCGCGTCACAGTCTGAAGAAGCCCCGCCGCCGCACTATTAACGGCCGGTTCAGCGCATAAAAAAAGGAGCCCGTGGGCTCCTTTTTTCGTGTCGGGCACTTAGTGGCAGCCACAGCCGCCAGTACCACAACCGCCTTTACCATGGTCGTGATCGTGGTCATGGTCGTGATCGTGGTCATGACCGTGCTCACCGTGAACGTGACCATGGGCCAGTTCTTCCGGCGTCGCTTCACGAACCGCAACCACTTCAACGTTGAAGTTCAGGTTCTGACCGGCCAGCATATGGTTACCGTCAACCACGACGTGCTCGTCTTCAACTTCGGTGATTTCAACCGGAACAGGACCCTGATCGGTTTCTGCCAGGAAGCGCATGCCAACCTGCAGTTCATCAACGCCCATAAACACGTCTTTCGGTACGCGCTGCACCAGGTTGTCGTCATACTGACCATAAGCGTCGTCGGCAGCGATGTTCACTTCGAACTTATCACCCGCCTGATGCTCTTCCAGGGCTTTTTCCAGACCTGAGATCAGGGAACCATGACCGTGCAGGTAATCCAGTGGTGCGCTCACCGGGGACTCATCGACCAACACGCCGTCTTCTGTACGTACCTGGTATGCCAGGCTGACCACCAGGTCTTTAGCTACTTTCATGATTACTCCTAACCGTTGAGAACGTTGAGTCCTTAGTTTGTTGACCTGTTTGCCAACGCGAAAGACTCTAAATTGCGCCGATTGTAACGAATTTCAATGCCGCTGTGTGTTACAGCTTAAAAAAAGCTGAGGCATAACGCTACTCAGGATGGAAAATTCCAATCACTTGCTCATTGGTTCTGACCTGTTCCTGCGCCTGTTTGTCGGCTTCACGCATCTGGTGGCCACACTTAACACACTCAACCACATCGATATTATTCTCCTGCCACAGCGCAAGCGTGTCCTGAGCCTTGCATTTTGGGCAGGTGGCACCTGCAATAAATCTTTTACGCATAATCGATCCTATTCAAATTCGTCCCAGCCATCAAACTGGCGCTTTTCATGCTGCATCTCAGCCTGAAAAATATCTTCCAGCTCACGACGCGCCTCTTTTACCCGGGAAATTTGCTGGCTGTCCGCATGATTTGGCATCAGTTCACGCAGCATCCGCATATCTAGCCGACGAAAATGTTGCTGGGCGCGAAATGCCTGATGAGGATGCATGCCCAGCGTCATCAGCGCCTTGCGTCCTAACTCCAGCGCACTGGAGAAGGTCTCACGCGAGAATTGCGTCACGCCAGCCTGAATCAGCTCGTGCGCCTCCACACGTCCCCTCGCCCTTGCGAGGATCTGCAGGTGCGGGAAGTGATGCTGGCAGAGATGCACAATCTCCATCGCATCTTCCGGGCCGTTACAGGTAATCACGATAGACTGGGCGGTTTCCGCGCCAGCGGCACGCAGCAGCTCCAGCTCGGTCGCATCCCCATAGTATACTTTGTAACCGTATTTTCGCATCAGGCTAACCGCACTGATATCACGCTCCAGCACGGTAATGCGTTTCTCGTTGGCCATCAGCAGGCGGGCGACAACCTGACCAAAACGCCCAAATCCCACCACGATCACCTGTGGCTTATCATCCTCAACGAACGGTTTTTCAGCGGTCTCATCCACTTCGTTAAAGCGTCTTTCCAGAATCTTATCCACGCCCTGCATTAACAACGGTGTGGTCATCATCGACAGGGTGACGGTCACCAGCAGCAGCGGCATCTGATCGCCGGTGAAAAGCTTAGCCGAGGAGGCTGCGGAGAACAGCACGAAGGCAAACTCACCGCCCTGGCTCAGCACGCCGGAAAATTGCAGGCGTTCTGAACTGCGCAGGCCAAAAATGCGGGAAAGCAGATAGAGAACGCCGGCTTTGATGGAAACCAGTGCCACCACGCCAATCAGGATTTCGGTGATATGGGTATAAAGCACGCCCAGATTCAGCGCCATGCCGACAGAGATAAAGAACAAGCCCAGCAACAACCCTTTAAACGGATCGATAGCGATTTCGAGCTCATGGCGATATTCACTTTCCGCCAGCAGGATCCCGGCAATAAAGGTTCCGAGCGCCATCGAAAGCCCCAGCGCATCCATAAACAGCGCCGAACCGAGCACCAGCAGCAACGCCGCTGCGGTAAACACTTCACGCACGCCGGAAGCGGCGATAAAGCGGAAGATCGGCTTCAGCAAATAGCGACCACCAATCAGCATGCCGGCAAAGGCCAGCACCTTCATGCCAACCTTCATCCAGTCGGTGTGGCCACTGTCACCGCCGGCCAGTAACGGCACCAGCGCCAACGCCGGGATCACCGCCAAATCCTGGAACAGCAGCACCGAAAAGCCCAGCTGACCGGACTCGTTGCGGTTCATGCCCTTATCGCGCATTAACTGCAGCGCCATCGCCGTCGAGGACATCGCCAGGCCAATGCCGCCGATGGTCGCGGCCTGCCAGGAGAAATCCGTCAGCAGCAGCAGCCCGCCCAATATGGCCGCACTGAAGATAACCTGCGCCGCGCCGACGCCGAAGATAGACCGACGCAGCTCCCACAGTTTTGAGGGCTTCAGTTCCAGGCCGATGATAAACATCAGGAACACCACGCCCAGCTCGGAGAAGTGAAGGATCTCGTCCACATCGCTGATAAAACCAAGTCCCCACGGGCCGATGGCAATCCCCGCCAGCAGATAGCCCAGAACCGCGCCAATGCCTAAACGGGCCGCAATCGGCACAGCGATAACCGCAGCAAATAAATAGACCACGCCTGCCGTCAGGAGAGTTTGTCCTTCCATTCAAATACCTCCATAAGGCAAAGGGGAAGCGAGCCAGTCACTGTACGCTCGCGAAAAATTCTTCATCACGTCCGGGGTCTGGCGACGCGCCCAGTAGATGATCATCGGCGTCAGCCAGTGCATCCGGCACATCTGCGCCGTCAGCTCGAACGGACGCATAATGTCTGACATCGGATAGCGGTTCAGCCCTTCCTGATGGTAAGCCGCTTCGGGCTCACCGGTGGTGATCACACTGCGCCAGTATTTGCCTTCCAACACGTTGCCGCCGGGACCGCTGGCAAACCCGCGTGACAGCACACGATCGAGCCACTCTTTCAGCAGCGCCGGGCAGCTGTAAGTATAAAGAGGATGCTGGAAAACGATGATGTCGTGCTCGCGCAACAACTGCTGTTCGTAGTGAATATCGATAAAAAAATCAGGATAGTGCGCGTAGAGATCGTGAACGGTCACGTGCGGCAAATCATAGGCCGGTTGCAGCAAAACCCGATTGGCTATCGAGTCCTGTGATTCCGGGTGTGCATAAAGCAGCAAAACTTTAGGTGGCTGCGACATCATTCCCCTCCAAATCATCGTCACGGCGGGGAAATTCCGCTACCATGCTCGACGCAACGGAATTCAAGATTCCGAAAAAATTGATGGTTTAATTTAACATATCCTGACTATTACGGCGCTTATGATTGTCTTCTCTTCGTTACAAATTCGACGCGGTGTCCGCGTACTGCTGGACAATGCCACAGCCACGATTAACCCCGGGCAGAAAGTGGGCCTGGTGGGAAAAAACGGCTGCGGTAAATCCACGCTGCTGTCGCTGCTTAAAAACGAGATAAGCGCCGATGCAGGGAGCTTTAGCTTTCCCGGCACCTGGTCGCTGGCCTGGGTCAATCAGGAAACCCCGGCCCTTTCCGTACCGGCGATTGAATACGTGATCGATGGCGATCGCGAATTCCGTCAGCTGGAAGCTGAACTCGCACACGCCAATGAGATCAACGACGGCCACGCCATCGCCACTCTGCACGGTAAGCTGGATGCGATTCAGGCCTGGACAATACAGCCTCGCGCCGCCAGCCTGCTTAACGGTTTGGGCTTTTCTCAGGAACAGCTGCAACGCCCGGTAAGCGATTTCTCCGGCGGCTGGCGCATGCGTCTTAACCTGGCGCAGGCGCTGATTTGTCGCTCTGACCTGCTGTTACTTGATGAACCGACAAACCACCTCGATCTCGATGCGGTGATCTGGCTTGAGCGCTGGCTGAACAGCTATCAGGGCACGCTGGTCTTGATTTCGCATGACCGTGACTTCCTCGATCCGGTGGTCGACAAAATTCTGCATATCGAAAACCAGTCGATGAACGAATACACCGGCAACTACAGCTCGTTCGAAATTCAGCGCGCCACCAAGCTGTCGCAGCAGCAGTCGATGTTTGAAAATCAGCAACAAAAAGTGGCTCATCTGCAAAGCTTTATCGATCGCTTTAAGGCCAAAGCCAGCAAAGCCAAGCAGGCACAAAGCCGCATCAAAATGCTCGAGCGCATGGAGATGATCGCACCTGCACATGTTGATAACCCGTTCACCTTCAGCTTCCGCGAGCCGGAAAGCCTGCCGAATCCGCTGCTGAAGATGGAAAAAGTCACCGCCGGTTACGGCGATAAAATCATCCTGAATTCCATCAAGCTGAACCTGGTCCCCGGCTCCCGCATTGGGCTGCTTGGCCGCAACGGTGCCGGTAAATCCACGTTGATTAAGATGCTGGCCGGCGATCTGGCACCATTAAAGGGCGATATTGGCCTGGCAAAAGGCATCAAGCTTGGTTACTTCGCCCAGCATCAACTGGAATTCTTACGGGCGGATGAATCTCCGCTGCAGCATATGGTGCGTCTGGCGCCAAAAGTGCTGGAACAGCAGCTACGTGATTATCTGGGCAGCTTTGGTTTCCAGGGCGATAAGGTCACTGAGAACACCGAACGCTTCTCCGGCGGAGAAAAAGCGCGGCTGGTGCTGGCGCTGATTGTCTGGCAGCGCCCTAACCTGCTGCTGCTTGATGAACCGACCAACCACCTCGATCTGGATATGCGCCAGGCGCTGACCGAAGCGCTGATTGATTTCGAAGGCGCACTGGTCGTCGTGTCGCACGATCGTCACCTGCTGCGCTCCACCACCGACGATCTCTACCTGGTTCACGATGGTCAGGTCGAGCCGTTTGATGGCGATCTGGAAGATTACCAGCAGTGGCTGAGCGATCTGCAAAAGCAGACCTCGGCGTCAGAGCCGAAGCAGGACAGCGCCAACAGCGCGCAAAATCGTAAAGACCAGAAACGGCGTGAAGCGGAACTGCGCACGCAGACTCAGCCGCTGCGTAAGCAGATCGAGAAGCTGGAAAAGCAGATGGAAAAGCTGAACACGCAACTCTCAGAGGCGGAAGCCAAACTGGCCGATGGCGACATCTACGATCAGAGCCGCAAAGCCGATCTCACGTTAGCACTACAACAGCAGGCTACGGCTAAATCAGCGCTGGAAGAGTGCGAGATGGAATGGCTGGATGCGCAGGAGCAGTTGGAAACCCTGATGGCCTCCTGATGCCACTCGTCAGAGGCGCGTTAATACGCGCCTCTGACGCTTTCCTGATTTACTGCGCGGCCAGACGCTGACGCAGCGTCGCAAGATCCTCAGTATTCAATAATTTGCCATTGAGATAACGCGTTTTCATTTCCCCGCCGCGCTCCTGCGCCCAGTTTTGCCCATCTTTAAGCGTTAATTCCCCGGCGGCATTACGATCGACCCGCAACAAGCCACGCGCTGAATTCTTCATGCCGCTGTCGGTTTTAGGCTGTTTAAAGATTTCACGCCCAACGCCATTCACTTCGCCGTAAGTCGCTTTCATCGCAAAGCCGAAGGTGTCTCGGGTGTTGTACTGGTAGGTGTAAGAGCCGACCCCAAACACCACGTTACTGCTGGCAAAGCCTTTGGCTTCCAGACGGCTGAGGATCTCATTCGCGCGTTCCAGGGTAATCGAGTCGCCATAAATCAGCCCCACATGCGGGTCCAGCACTTTGTAGCCCTTGCTGTTCACCGTACCGCCAAAGATTTCCCATAGCACTTCAACAGAGCCTTTTTGCTGGGCGGTTCGCGCGGGATCCGTCGCCTGATCATCACCCGTTCCACATAAGATTTCCACCGGGTTACCGCTGTCCGGGCGAAACACCAGCCGACCCTCACGCGCCATAATCTCCGGCCGCAGCTCGCGGCTGTATTCGGTCAGCACTTTCCAGTAATCCCAGGTATCCGACACCACAGAGACAAATCCCTGCGGGTAAAGCTCGGTGATCAGCCGGCGGAAGGTGGCGATTTCGCCCTGCTCTTCTCCCATGCACATCACGCTGTGCTCGGTAGCCGGAATGCTGCCAGCGATAAAGTAATCTTTGGCCGGCGTGTAGTAACGGCGGGCATACAGAATGGAAGGCAAACTGTCGGTGCCGGTAAAGCTCAGCAGATGCCCGACACCCGCCTGTGCGGCATCATGCAAGCCTGACATTCCCCGGAAGGAGAAGTCGTGGCACTGAAAATCGATATGGCTGCTATCGTCACAGGTCCGGTCCGCCCACAGTTGGCAAATCTGCCGGTAATGGCTGGCGACGGTGGCATTGGTGGACGATTTCCATAACTCCGCCGACATCACGCTTTCCAGGTAATTGACCAGCCAGAAAAATTCATCAACCGTGTTGGTGATGGTCAGCACCGGAATTTTCATCGGCACTTTGCAGCCTTCATCCAGACTTTTGATCTCCAGCGGCAAATAGCCTAAGCGGTGCAACGCACGAATATGATCAACGCTGACGTTGCCTTTTCCAAGGTAGCTGTCCATCAGCTGTTGATACTCATCCACCACCACCTCTTCTGGCTGGGCGAAAAACTTGTCGTTAAACAGATCGACCATGAACCACTGCAGAAAACCCTGCAGGCCAAAGAACACCAGACGGTCGTCGGCCAGCGGCGAATGGAAGAAGCGGTTTCCGCGTGGCGTGAAGTTGGAATAGACCTTGTTGGTGCCCAGCGGGTATTGCTCACGGTGCGAGGTCTTATAACCATCAATGGCCAGAATCGGATTAGTTTGCATGGTTATCTCCTTCGCGGTGGAATATTGCATCGCTATTAATCAGCTCGACGTGCGGCTGCGCAATGGCCGGATCGGCAATGGAAGTGGTGGTCCAGATATGGTCAATGCCCTGACACAGCAGATGATCAACCCCTTTAGTAAACAGGCCATGAGTGACATACAGGCTGACCGAGCGGGCTCCCGCCTCGCGCAGGACGGCTGCCGAACCGATAAAGGTGCCGCCAGCATCACACAGGTCATCGGCGATCAGCACATCGCGTCCCGCAACCTCGCCTTTCAGCAGTTCAAATCCACTTAACCTGCCGCTGGTGATATCTCTGTGCTTGGCCAGGATGCCAAAGTCGCTGGCCCCGACATGCTGAGCCAGCGCATGAATTTTTTTCAGCGCGCCAGCGTCCGGCGCTATCAGCATCATTCCCTGTTCCAGTTTGCTCATCAGACTGCGGCTATGTTGCAGGCAACGATGTTGTGGGATAGCCATCATGCGATCGAGGACACCTGCAGCCACATCACTGTGCGGGTCCAGCACTTTCACCCGGTCAAAGCCCAACTGATTGATGAAACCAGCAAAGACCTTTAACGCGAAACTGTCGCCATCTCGCATGTTGCGATCCTGACGGGCATAAGGCAACCAGGGCAGTTCGAGCGTCGTTAACGTCAGGGTGTAGCGTTGGCGAGCAGCATCCAGTAACTGCGCCACAAGCATCAGATCGTCCATGCTCTGCATTGCTGTCGCCCGCAGCGTCAGCACGTTTGCCTGTGAACGCAGTGGTGGAAGCAGGTGAGCCCAGACCGCACCATCAGGAAAGCGGCCGGTATCGAATGCCGTTTCCTGACCATCGAGGGTTAATGAGAGTTTCATCATTGTCAGACTCCTTTCAGTTATGATTAATGTCTTAGAGACATTTATATAATTGTCTATGAGACACTATTAAGCAAGCGTTTGATTTCCATTTCGAGTAATAAACACATAACCAGCTGATTTAACACATATTAAAACATCCTTTACGCAGCGGTATTTGAATGACGCGCAGCAGACTGATAATGTGTCTTTGTGACACTTCTTCGCAGGTAATCCCATGACAGCAGAACAGCAGTATCTGGCCGGCTATGATCCCAGCCGCTATCCCACGCCCATTGTCACCGTCGACAGCGTTCTGTTTACTCTCTTTGACCAACGACTCTGTGTGTTGCTGGTGCAGCGTGCCAACCATCCGCAGCAAGGTTTTTGGGGGTTACCGGGTGGGTTTATTGATTTAACGCGTGATGACTCAACCAGAGCCACAGCAATGAGGAAGTTGCAGGAGAAAACGGGCGTGATTCCACCCTGGCTGGAGCAATTAGAAACGTTTTCTGGCCCCGACAGGGATCCGCGCGGCTGGAGCCTGACATCGGCCTGGTATGCGTTGATCGCGGCAGAGAATTGCCAGTCGGAAAGTGATGCCATCAGTGATGTGCAGTGGCAGCCAGTGGCAGAGCTGGCGTCGAGGTCAAATATTGCCTTTGACCATCAGCAGATTATTGCCGCCGCTTTGCAGCGATTACGGCAGAAGACGCTCTATTCCTTGCTGCCGGTGTACTGCCTGCCCGCAGCATTTACGTTGACTCAGCTTCAGGATGTCACCGAAACGATCCTTGGCCAAACGGTGCAGCGCAAAAGCCTGATCCGCCGGTTTGAGGCTTCTGAGATGTTTGAAGAAACCGGCGAAAGCGTGGCCACCGGTGCGCGAAAAGCGAAGCTCTATCGCCTGAAAGCCGGCGCCGATGTCCGCAACTTCTCGCGCAACCTGATGGCCGCTGACTAATTCACAGCCCTCAGCTTTCAGCGCGGTAAAAAGGCTTGTCACCCAGGATGGTGGCGCGATGCATGATCCTTCGCTGCGGCAGATAGTCGGCGTTGGCATAATGCTGCGTGACCCGGTTATCCCAGATAGCAATATCGTTCTCCTGCCAGCGCCAGCGGACCTGAAACTCCGGTTTGGTGACATGGGCAAACAGGAAGTTCAGCAGCGCATCGCTCTCCTTCTGGCTGACATCCACAATGCGCGTGGTAAAGCCTTCGTTGACGAATAACGCCGACTTGCCGCTGACCGGATGGGTGCGGATCACCGGATGCAGCAACGGCGGGTTCTTCTCGACCGCCAGCTTCCAGCGCGCATGCTCCTCTTCACTGCCACGATGCTTAAATTCCTGAAATGACTTGGTAAAGTCATGCTCGGCCTGTAATCCGCTAAGCAGCACCTTAAAGGGTTCAGACAGCGCCTCATACGCGGCAATGCCGCTGGTCCACAGCGTATCACCACCCGTTTCCGGCAGCTGTTTGGCCGCGAGGATCGCGCCAGCTGGCGGCGCGGCAATAAAGGTCACATCGGTGTGCCAGTTATCGTTGTCCGGCGGATTATTGTCATGGGTATCCAGCACGATAATCTCTTCCACACCCGGCGCGTGAGGATAAACCGGGTGGATATGCAGGTCGCCAAAGCGGGTGGCCAGCGCACGCTGCTGTTGAGGCGTGACCGGCTGATCGCGGAAGAATAAGACCTGATGGCGGATCAGCGCATGATAAAGCTGTTCGAATTGTGCATCGCTCAGCGGACGGCTGAGGTTGATGTCGGAAACCTGAGCGCCGATATTCGGGCCCAGCGCGGTAATCGTCAGTCGTTCGTTCATGAGTGTACTCCGTGCCACGGGGTTAAGCGGCGCTGAAGCGCTCGCAGCCCCAGCTCAAGGGTGAAAGCGATCAGGGCGATGACGGCAATGCCGGCCAGCACCACATCGGTCGCTAAAAATTCTCCGGCGGACTGCACCATAAAGCCCAGTCCACGCGTGGCGGCGATCAGCTCAGCGGCCACCAGCGTCGACCAGCCCACGCCCAAACCAATGCGCAGACCGGTGAGGATTTCAGGGAGTGCGCCAGGCAAAATCACAAACCACAGCACCTGCCAGCGGTTGCCGCCCAGCGACTGGGCCGCGCGAATGCGTACCTGCTGGGCGCTTTTCACCCCAGCCAGGGCTGACATCGCCACGGGGGCAAAAATGGCCAGGTAGATCAGCAGGATTTTGGAGGTCTCGCCAATGCCAAACCAGATCACCATCAGCGGCAGATAGGCCAGAGGCGGAACCGGACGATAAAGTTCGATCAGCGGATCGAGAATGCCGCGTGCGGTTGCACTCAATCCCATCAGAATGCCTACCGGCACGCCGATAATCACCGCGGCAAACAGCGCGATCAGGATGCGGGTCAGACTGGCGGCCAGATGCTGCCAGAGCGTGGCATCCATAAACCCCTGAGAACTGGCAATGGTCAGCAGCTGATGGAACACCTGCTGCGGCGCAGGCAGAAACAGCGGCGCAATCAGTTTCAGCGCCGTGACGCCCCACCAAATCGCGAGGATCACCAGCAAAGTCGCCGCACTCAGCGTGATCTGGCGGCCAAAGGGCCAACGCAGACGCACGCGGCGTGGCACGGTTTTTTCGGTGGATAACAGGCTCATGAAAACACCTCGCGTTGCTGGAAGACCTGGCCTAAAACGTATTCTCTGCGCTCAATAAACGCCGGATCGGACTTGATGGATCGGCAGGACTCGCCAGCGATATAACGACGGCCAAAGTCGAGAGGCAGTCGTTCAATCACCCTTCCCGGCCCGGGCGACAGCAGGATCAGTTCACTGGCAAGAAACACCGCTTCTTCGATATCGTGAGTGATCAGCAGGATCTTCTTGCCGCTCTCCTTCCACAGGGTTAGCAGCAGTTCCTGCATCTGCTCGCGGGTGAAGGCGTCAAGCGCGCCGAAAGGTTCATCCAGCAGCAACAGCTGCGGGTCCGCGGTCAGCGCCCGGGCAATGCCCACCCGCTGGCGCATGCCGCCGGACAGCTGCCAGATAAAGCGCTTTTCAGCGCCTTCCAGCCCAACCTTCTTCAACATCTGGCGAGCCACTTCGCGGCGCGCGTTTTTCTCGACGCCGGCCAGCTGCAGGCCAAAAGCGACGTTATCCAGCACGTTGCGCCACGGAAGCAGCCCTTCATGTTGAAACACCACGCCGCGTTCTGCGCCCGGCCCGGTGACCGCCTTGCCATCCAGCATAATGCTGCCGGATTCGGCAGGCAGAAAACCGGCAATCAGATTCAGCAGCGTGGTTTTGCCACAGCCTGAAGGTCCCAGCACCACCAGCAGCTCACCAGAATCAATCGACAGGTTGATATCCTGCAGTGCGAGGTGCCCTTCATAGCGAGCCGTAAGATGCGAGACCGTCAGCATGGGAACTCCTTATTGCGTCGCGAGAGGTTTAACGAAGCGATCGGTAACGTAATCGCTGTAATCGGTGGCCGCCTGCGGCACCTTACCCTGCTCTTTCAGGAATTTAGCGGTATCGACAATCGCCTTATCGACCGGCTTCCCAAGTTGTTCAACCTGCTGCTGGGCGGTGAGATAGGTATTGCCTTTCACCAGACCGGGAACCTGTTGTTCCGGCACGCCGCTCAGACGGGACAGTTTGCTCAGGTTGTCGCCCTCTTTCAGCCACTGCTCGGGATTATCGATATAGCCTTTCTGTGCCGCGAGCGCGCTGCGGGCAAAGGCGGTGACCACTTCCGGGTGTTTCTGCGCAAAATCTTTCCGCACTACCCAGACATCCAGCGTTGGCGAGCCCCATTTTCCGACCTGATCGGAATCAGTCAGCACCTTGCCGGTTTTTTCAAGTTCGTTAACCGCAGGTGCCCAGACGTAGGCGCCATCGATATCTCCACGCTGCCAGGCAGCAATAATGGCAGGAGGTTGCAGGTTGATAATTTGCAGCTGATCGGGACGGATGCCCCAATGCTTCAGCGCGGAGAGCAGACTGTAGTGGGTGGTGGAAATAAACGGCACGGCGATGCGTTTGCCGATCAAATCTTTCGGGGTTTTGATGGTGTTTTTCACCACCATCGCTTCAGAGTTACCCAGCTGAGAGGCCAGCAGGAAAACTTCGATCGGTACCTGCTGGCTGGCGGCTACGGCCAGAGGGCTTGAGCCGATGTTACCAATCTGCACATCGCCGGAAGCCAGCGCACGCACCACGCTCGCGCCGCTGTCGAATTTACGCCAGTCGACTTTCGCCCCGCTCTCTTTGGCAAAGGTGTTGTCGGCCTGAGCGACTTTCGCCGGTTCGGCAGAGGTTTGATAGGCTACTGTGACATCTACCGCCTGGGCGCTAAGCGCGAACAGTCCGAGTGATGCCGCAATAAGAGTAAGAGTAAATTTTCTTGCCATAATGTCTTCCGCCGCACGTTATTGTTTGAATAACGCCTTTGTAACCGACAGTGACCATCGCAAGAAAGTAATTAGAAATTATCTGTTATAACTTTTCATCCTTAGATCAAATGCGGGGTTCTTTAGCCATAATCCGGGTTTAGCCCATAAAAAAACCACCGGCAGAGAAAGTGCCCCTCCAGGGAGCAGCATACCTGCCGGTGGTTCATGTTGCCGGGCGGGGAATTAATGCCAGATCAGCAGCACGCAGGCCGCGGTCAGGATCCCCATAAAGACATTGAATATCGTCCACGCGCGGCGGCTACGCAGAATACGGCCAATTAGCGAACCGAAGCCCAGCCAGATCACGCCGGAAACCACATTCACCAACGCCATACCGGCGCTGATAGCGAGCACCGAACCGCGATAGGCTTCACCGGCGAGGCTAAAGCTGGCCACCGCGCCCAAGGCCATCAGCCAGGCTTTCGGGTTAATCAGCTGTAGCAGGCCGCCTTGCCAGAACGGCATCGGCGCGGCGGGTGCCGTTTCGGTGTCCAGTTTCTCGTATTTCGCGCTGGCAATTTTCCATGCCAGCCACAGCAGATAGGCACTGCCGCCAATTTTCAGCACCAGATGCAGCGAGGGATAAAGCAGGATCAGTCCACCAATGCCAAAGGCGACCATCAGCAGCATCACCTGCATGCCGATCATGATGCCAATCAGCAACCACAGCGAGCGCAGAAAACCAAAGTTGGCGCCGGAGGCGGTCAGTAACATATTATTAGGGCCTGGCGTGATGGCAGCGACCCATAAAAAGCCTAACATCGATAAAAACAAACTCAGTTCCATATGAAACGGGTGCTCCTCACCCCCTGACCAGAAACGAACTTGTCGAAGCTAGCAATGTGACAGAGATCCTACAAGCATTTTGAACATGAATTTTAATCACTCAGCAGCCGCCTCTTTTCAGCCCTTAACCGGCATGAGCAATGCGCACCTGCAAACGCTTCTGCCGCGCCTGGTTCGCCGTCGGATTAACCTAAAACCTCACTGGCAACGCCTGACGTTGCCGGACACGGATTTTATCGATCTGGCGTGGAGTGAAGATCCTGCAGGTGCCAGACACAAGCCGCGGATGGTGCTGTTTCACGGTCTGGAAGGCAGCGTAAACAGCCCTTATGCCCACGGGCTGCTGGAAAGCTGTCAGGCGCGAGGCTGGCTGGGGGTGGTGATGCATTTTCGTGGCTGCAGCGGCGAGCCCAATCGCCTCCACCGGATTTATCACTCTGGCGAAACCAGCGATGCCACCTTTTTCCTTAACTGGCTGCGTGCAGAGTGGGGGCAGGTTCCCACCGCCGCCGTTGGGTTTTCGCTGGGCGGGAATATGCTGGCCTGCCTGATGGGCGAGCAGGGCGCAAACTGCCTGCTGGATGCGGCGGTGGTGGTATCGGCCCCGCTGATGCTGGAACCCTGCAGCCAGAAGCTGGAGCAGGGATTTTCCCGCGTTTACCAGCGCTACCTGCTCAATCTTCTGAAGCAAAACGCTGAACGCAAACTGCTTGCCTGGCCTGGCACCTTGCCCATCGATCTGACTGAGCTTCGGGCGCTGAAAAAGCTGCGTGATTTTGATGATGCCATTACCGCCAGGGCACACGGTTTTCAGGATGCGACGGATTACTACCGTCGTTGCAGCGCGATGCCGTTATTGCCCGGCGTGGCAAAACCGCTGCTGATCATCCACGCCAAAGACGATCCTTTTATGACCGACGAAGTGATCCCCACGCCCGACCTGCTGCCTGCGTCAGTGACCTATCAACTGACCGAATATGGTGGCCACGTGGGGTTTGTCGGTGGCACCTTACGCAATCCGCAAATGTGGCTTGAGCAACGCATTCCTCAATGGCTTTCAACCTGGCTGGACAACTAACGTGATTATTCCCTGGAAAGAGCTCGACGCTGACACCCTCGATAACCTGATTGAATCCTTTGTCCTGCGTGAAGGCACCGACTACGGTGAGCAGGAACGCTCGCTGGAACAAAAAGTGAAGGATGTTCGCCGCCAGTTAAGCAGCGGCGAAGCGGTGCTGGTGTGGTCTGAACTGCACGAGACGGTCAATATTATGCCGCGAGGTTCCGTGACCGGTTAAGTGGCAAAGATGACACCCGTGCGCGAAACATGGTACCAATGCGTGATCGATGTGACTTTTCTCAGGGAGGTATGCGCATGTCAGCCAAACATCCGGTTATTGCCGTCACCGGCTCCAGCGGGGCGGGAACCACCACCACCAGCCTGGCCTTCAGAAAAATCTTCCAGCAGCTGAATCTGCATGCCGCCGAAGTCGAAGGCGACAGCTTTCACCGTTATACCCGTCCTGAAATGGATATGGCGATCCGTAAGGCGCGCGATATGGGCCGCCATATCAGCTATTTCGGCCCGGAAGCCAATGACTTCGCCCTGCTCGAACAGACCTTCGCGGAATATGGTCGTTCAGGCAGCGGCAAATCCCGCAAATATCTGCACACCTATGATGAAGCGGTACCCTGGAATCAGGTTCCGGGAACCTTTACGCCGTGGCAATCCCTGCCGGAACCGACAGACGTGCTGTTTTATGAAGGGCTGCATGGCGGCGTGGTGACGCCGCAGAACAATGTCTCCCAGCAGGTTGATTTGCTGGTTGGCGTAGTGCCGATCGTTAACCTGGAGTGGATCCAGAAACTGGTGCGCGATACCAGCGAACGCGGCCACTCACGCGAAGCGGTGATGGATTCGGTGGTGCGATCCATGGAGGATTACATCAACTTTATTACGCCGCAGTTCTCCCGCACGCACATTAACTTCCAGCGTGTGCCGACCGTAGATACCTCTAACCCGTTCGCGGCGCGCGGTATCCCGTCGCTGGATGAAAGCTTTGTGGTGATCCATTTCCAGGCGCTGGAAGATATCGACTTCCCGTATTTGCTGTCGATGCTGCAGGGATCGTTTATCTCGCACATTAATACGCTGGTGGTGCCGGGCGGCAAGATGGGACTGGCGATGGAGTTGATTATGGGGCCGCTGGTGAAACGTCTGATCCAGGGTAAGAAAATAGAGTAAGCCCCGCGGGAACGGGGCTTAAGGCGGCGATGGGATGACTTACGCCGGTAACTCAATCACTTCATAGCTGTGGGTGATTTCCACGCCTTTGCCCAGCATCAGTGCGACCGAGCAATATTTCTCAGCGGAGAGATCAACGGCACGCGACACCGCTTTATCGCCTAACGCCACGCCGGTGACGATAAAGTGCAGATTGATGTGGGTGAACAGGCGTGGGGCCTCTTCACGGCGTTCGGAGCTGAGCTTCACTTCGCAATCCTTTACGTCGTGGCGGCCCTTCTGCAGAATGGAAACCACGTCGATTGCGCTGCATCCGCCCGCGGCCATCAACACCATCTCCATCGGGCTCGGGGCTTTATCGCCCGCATTTCCGTCCATCAGAACCTGATGCCCGGATGAGGATTCTCCCAAAAACGTTAACCCTTCAACCCACTTGACTCGAGCCTGCATAACAATTTCCTCTAATTCATTCAGTTATCGCCAGATTACGCTTTAGCCAGAAAAACGGCAATGCGGCAATTTTCGCACTATGCTGAAGCGAGACAACACAAGACACTCGTTGAAAGCTGTGCTACAAACAAAGCTGTAATATTTTCGTCAGTACTCTACAGGCACGACGAAACGAATCGCATAACGAGCCAGGCTTTTAACAGAGGCCCGAATAAATTTCCTGATGGGAAACGCTTGACTATTTCAACGCCTGGCAGGGAACTCTGCCCCTGTATTTAGGCACGATTACAACAGAGGATAACAGCGAATGGTTCTCGGCAAACCGCAAACAGACCCGACACTTGAATGGTTCCTGTCTCATTGCCATATTCATAAGTATCCATCCAAGAGCACGCTGATTCATCAGGGTGAAAAGGCAGAAACCCTCTACTACATCGTCAAAGGTTCAGTAGCGGTGCTTATCAAGGATGAAGAAGGCAAAGAGATGATCCTGTCTTACCTCAATCAGGGCGACTTTATTGGCGAGCTTGGCCTGTTTGAAGAAGGTCAGGAGCGCAGCGCGTGGGTACGCGCGAAGACAGCCTGTGAAGTGGCTGAAATCTCCTACAAAAAATTCCGTCAGCTGATCCAGGTTAACCCTGACATTCTGATGCGCCTGTCTGCACAGATGGCGAATCGCTTGCAGGTCACTTCTGAGAAAGTGGGCAATTTAGCTTTCCTCGATGTGACGGGTCGCATCGCGCAGACCTTGCTGAACCTGGCAAAACAACCGGACGCCATGACGCACCCGGATGGGATGCAGATCAAGATCACCCGCCAGGAAATTGGGCAAATCGTTGGCTGTTCTCGTGAAACAGTGGGACGCATTTTGAAGATGCTGGAAGATCAGAACCTGATCTCGGCACACGGTAAAACTATCGTTGTCTACGGCACGCGCTAATCGGCTCTGATCCACGGCGCAACACCTGGTGTTGCGCCTTTTTATTTGGTGTGGAGTGATGTGGCGTCGACTGATTTATCACCCGGAGATCAACTACGCATTGCGCCAGACGCTGGTGCTCTGTTTACCGGTAGCGATGGGATGGCTGCTGGGCGACTTGCAAAAAGGGTTGCTGTTTTCCTTAGTCCCTGCCTGTTGCAACCTCGCTGGCCTTGATACTCCTCATAAGCGCTTTTTCAAACGCCTGATCGTTGGCGGAATCCTGTTCGCCTTCAGCAGTTTCCTGATCCAGTACCTTGCCGGTCACCACGTTCCCCTGCCCGTGATCCTGTTTTCGATGGCGATGCTGCTGGGCGTCACCGGCGAAATCAGCCCGCTGCATGGTCGCCTGCTGCCCGGCTCGCTGATAGCCGCAATCTTCACCCTTAGCCTGGCAGGACGCATGCCGGTGTGGGAACCGCCGATGCTCTACGTGCTCGGCACCATCTGGTACGGCGTGTTCAACTGGGTCTGGTTCTGGCTGTGGAAAGAGCAGCCGCTGCGGGAAACCTTAAGCCTGCTCTATCGCGAGCTGGCGGGTTACTGCGAAGCGAAATACACCCTGCTGACCAAACTCACCGATCCGGAGAAAGCCCTGCCTCCGCTGCTGGCGCGCCAGCAAAAAGCGGTCGACCTGATCACCACCTGCTATCAGCAGATGCATATGCTGTCAGCCACCAACAACAATCACCACAAGCGGCTGACCCGCGCGTTTCAAATCGCGCTTGATTTGCAGGAGCACATCTCCGTCAGCCTGCATCAGCCGGAAGAAGTGCAAAAGCTGGTGGAGCAAAGCCATGCCGAAGCGGTGATCCGCTGGAATGCGCAGACCATCGCCGCCAGGCTACGTGAACTGGCCGACGATATCCTCTACCACAAGCTGCCCGAGCGCTTCACCATGGATAAGCAGCTTCAGGCGCTGGAGAAGATCTCACGGCAGAATCCGGATAACCCCGTCGGCACCTTCTGCTATTACCACTTCAGCCGGATTGGTCGGGTGCTGCGTACCCAGCGTCCCCTTTATCAGCGCGATTTGATGGCTGACCGGCAGCGCCGACTGCCGCTGCTGCCGGCTATCAGAAGCTATTTGTCGCTGAAATCGGCCGCCTTGCGCACCGCCGCCCGCTTTGCGGTGATGCTGACCTTTGCCAGCTCGCTGGCGCTATTCTTTAATCTGCCCAAACCCTACTGGATCCTGATGACGGTCATGTTTGTCAGCCAGAACGGGTACAGCGCAACCCGCGTCCGTATTCAGCACCGTGCGCTGGGCACGCTGGCCGGGCTGGTGATTGCCGCAGTAACCCTGCGCCTGCAGGCACCCGAATCCATCGTGCTGCTGGTGATGCTAGCCATTACCCTTATCAGCTACCTGTTTATCCGTAAATTCTACGGCTTCGCGATGATTGGCTTTACGGTCACCGCAGTGTATTCGTTGCAGCTGCTCTCGCTTAACGGCGCAGACTTCCTGCTGCCGCGTTTACTGGATACGCTGATGGGTTGCCTGATTGCCTTCGGGGGCACCATCTGGTTGTGGCCGCAATGGCAAAGCGGGTTGCTGCGGCAGAATGCGCATGACGCGCTGGAAACCTATCAGGATGCGCTGCGGTTATTGCTGGGGAATGAACAGGACCCGGTGAAGCTGGCCTATCAGCGTATCCGCGTTAATCAGGCGCACAACGCTCTGTTCAACTCGCTCAATCAGTCGATGCAGGAGCCAGGCTTTGATCCCAGCTATCTGGCGGATATGAAACTGTGGGTGACGCACAGCCAGTTTATCGTCGAGCATATCAATGCCATGACCACGCTGGCGCGTGAACACACCATGCTGACCTCGTCGCTGGCGGAGCGTTATCTGCAGGCCTGTGAGATTGCGTTGCAGCGTTGCCAACAGCGGCTGGAGTATGACGGGCCGAGCTCAGAAGCGAACGTGCTGGATACGCAGATGGAGTTGAATCAGGGGCCGGTGACCATCCTGGAAAGGCATGTGAAGCGGATCCTGGGGCATCTCAGCGTGATGCACACCATCTCGTCACTGGCGTGGAGCGCGCGGCCGCATCATGGACGCTGGTTGTCCCGGCGGTTAAGGAAGTCGACGTAAGCAGAATGGTGCAGAGAAGGACAGTCGCGGATCGGGAGCTGAGCCACTCAGCTCCCGTTACTGTCGGTTAAGTCAGGACTTTTTCGACGGCTTTGGCGAAGCGCGCCATGCCTTCTTCAATGTCGGTCGGCTCAATCACCAGCGATGGCGCAAAGCGGATCACATCGGTCCCGGCATTCAGGATCATCACCCCTTCAGCGGCGGCGGCATTCAGAATATCGCGCGCTTTGCCGGCATGTTGTGGCTTCAGCGCCGCACCAATCAGCAACCCTTTACCGCGAATGTCGCTGAACAGATCCAGCTTCGCGTCCAGCGCTCTCAGCGCGGTGACAAACTGCTCACGACGCGTTTCCACCCCGCTCAACACCGCTTCGGTATTGATGATATCCAGCGCGGCTTCGGCAATGGCACAGGCCAGCGGATTTCCGCCGTAGGTGGTGCCGTGCACGCCAGGCGACATGGTGGAAGCAATCTCGTTGGTGGTCAGCATCGCACTGACCGGGAAACCGCCGCCCAGCGCTTTCGCGGTGCTGAGGATATCGGGCGTCACGCCGTAATGCTCATAGGCGAACAGCTTGCCGCTGCGGCCCATACCGCTTTGTACTTCATCCAGCACCAGCAACGCCTGATGTTCGTCACAGAGTTTGCGCAGCCCCTGCATAAATTCGACGGTCGCGGGCATCACGCCGCCTTCACCCTGAATCGGCTCAACCACAATGGCGCAGGTGTGATCGTCAATTACCGCTTTGACCGCGTCCAGGTCGTTGAACGGCACATGCACGATATCGGCAGGTTTCGGCCCAAAGCCGTCAGAATATTTCGGCTGGCCACCGACAGAAACGGTAAACAGCGTGCGGCCATGGAAGCCGTTGTGGAAAGCGATGATTTTGCTTTTGTACGGCGAATGGCGTTTAGAGGCGTAATAGCGGGCCAGCTTGAAGGCGGCTTCATTGGCTTCAGCACCGGAGTTCGCGAAGAACACGCGCTCGGCAAAGGTGGCGGCGATCAGCTTGCTGGCAAGGCGCAGTGCGGGTTCGTTAGTAAACACGTTGCTGGTGTGCCAGAGGGTTTCACCCTGAGTTTTTAACGCTTCCACCAGCACCGGATGGCAATGTCCCAGCGCGGTGACCGCAATCCCACCGGAAAAATCGATGTACTCTTTGCCCTGCTGATCCCAGACACGGCTCCCTTTGCCTTTCACCGGCACAAACTGCGCTGGTGCATAAACAGGCAATATCACTTCATCAAATGTCGCCCGCGTCACCGCTAATTTATCCGCTGCCATTGACTACCTCATCATTTGTAACGTTGCAGAAAAGTGAAATTATAATCATAAAATATGCATAATAAATCACTTAAAGGCAATTTATTTCCGCGTAAGAAAATTCGCCAGCAGCTGATGCCCTTGCTCGCTAAGGATACTTTCCGGATGGAACTGCACGCCCTGCAGCGGCAAATGACGATGGCGGAAGCCCATAATCTCGTCCGGTTGCCCGTTTGCAAGGGTCCAGGCGGTGATTTCAAAGTCATCGGGCAGCGAGCCGTTTTCCACAATCAACGAATGGTAGCGGGTGACGGTGAGCGGATGATTCAGACCGGCAAACACGCCGCCATCGTTGTGTTCAATGGCGGAGACTTTCCCGTGCATCACTTCGCGCGCCCGCACCACGCGCGCGCCAAACGCCTGGGCTATCGCCTGATGCCCCAGGCAGACGCCCAGAATCGGCAGCTTTCCAGCGAAAGCGCGGATAGCTGAGAGAGAAATCCCCGCGTCGTCAGGCGTGCAGGGTCCCGGAGAAATCACCAAACGTTCGGGCTGTAGCGCCGCGATCTGCTCAAGGGTGATCCGATCATTTCTGTGAACTTCAACCTCAGCGCCCAGCTCGCAAAAGTACTGGTAGAGGTTCCAGGTAAATGAGTCGTAGTTATCGATAAGCAGTAGCATGGTGGCTCCGGGCGGGATCAGGACCGCGCTATTCTACGCACTTTCCGGCCGTTCGCTTACCACTTTGCCAAACGCGGCGGTCAGTAAGCTGAGATCGCCGTCCAGACTCGCCTGATTCGCGGCCTGCCAGCTTTCCGCATCCATATTCTTCCACTGAATATCAAACCCGGCCTGAATGATCACCTGCTCAAACAGCAGTCGCTGAGCGCGCCCATTGCCGTGCAGGAACGGATGCAGCACCGTGAGTTCGCAGTAATACCACGCCAGACGTTCGGTCAGCGTTTCCAGCGGCAAATCGGCCAGGCCATTCTCATCTTCGAGCGACTGCATCAGCGCATTGCCTTCTTTCTCGATATATTCGAAATGGCAGCACGGCGTGTCGCCCAACTGGATATCAACGCGGCGCAGTTCGCCCGCATCCTCAAGGACATCCTGAAATAAGGCATGGTGAAGCGCCCGCAAATGGGGAAGTCCGGGATGAGCAGGGCCGGGATCGAAGACGGTGCCGCCTAACTGAAAACTGGCGAGGAAATTGGCTTCCAGTCGTTGCTGCCAAAGGCTGTGTTTTTGTTTATCGGTGACTTTTTTGGACATGCTGCCTCCATGACGAAGTGATTGCTGCTTAATGCGGCCGGGCGGCCGCGTGCAAGATGCCTGCACTCAGTATAAGCAGCAATCACCCATCGGGAGATTAAGGCAGTACTTTTGCGGAGAGGATCATCACCGGTTTCACCGGAACATTCTGGTAAGGACCGACGTTCTGCGACTGAACCTGGGAGATTTTATCCGCCACGTCCTGGCCTTTCACAATCTTGCCGAACACCGCATAGCCAAAATCACGCTGGCCATGGTCGAGGAAAGCGTTGTCCGCGACGTTGAGGAAGAACTGGCTGGTGGCACTGTCCTTGTCCGCAGTACGGGCCATTGAAATGGTGCCGCGCTTGTTCAGCAGGCCATTGTCGGCTTCGTTTTTAATCGGCGCGTTGGTCGGCTTCTGCTGCATATCCGCAGTAAAGCCGCCGCCCTGCACCATAAAGCCGGGGATCACGCGGTGGAAAGTGGTGTTGTTATAAAAACCACTGTTGACGTAATCAACGAAGTTCTTGGTGGAGATCGGTGCTTTCTGATTGTTGAGTTCCAGCTCAATGTTGCCAGCGGAGGTGGTCAACATCACATGCGTGTCTCCCTTGGCTGCCAGAGCAGATACGGAGATCGAGGACAGCGCGAGAACGGTCGCAACCGCTGTCAAAGTACGTTTTAACATGAAAGATTCCTTACAAAGGGCTACAGGCAAGAAAACTGATTGTAAAGAGGCGCTTACCCGTGCGCCAGCGTTTTACCTATATTTACGTCGAAACCTGTCCGGGCAATCGCTTGCGAGACCCGATAAAGCGTGAGCTTGCTCACGTTATTCATGAATATGAAAACAAATGTTTCATTAATTATTTAAGCTGATCACGATTATCGTTACACTTCCGACGCTTACCGTGGGCGTCCTGCTCCACACTCCCTTTGACTCACAGGTTTCCAATTATGACTAATCGCGATCGCATCGGGCTTACCTGGATCAGCTTCTTCTCTTATGCGCTTACCGGCGCAGTGGTTATTGTGACCGGGATGGTGCTGGAAAATATTGCTGACTATTTCCAGTTACCTGTTGCCCAGATGAGTAATACCTTTACCTTCCTGAACGCCGGTATCCTCGCTGCGGTGTTTCTGAATGCCTGGCTGATGGAAATTATTCCGCTGAAGCGCCAGCTGATCTTTGGTTTTGTGCTGATGGTGTTGGCGGTGCTGGGGCTGATGAACAGCCACAGTCTGAGCGTCTTCTCTCTGTGCATGTTTGTGTTGGGTGTGGTCAGCGGCATTACCATGTCGATCGGCACCTTCCTGATCACCCATCTGTACGAAGGCCGTCAGCGCGGTTCGCGCCTGCTGTTTACCGACTCCTTCTTCAGCATGGCCGGAACGATTTTCCCGATAATTGCCGCCGCCATCCTCGCGCGCTCGCTGCCGTGGTACTGGGTGTATGCCTGTATCGGCGTGATCTACGTGGCCATCTTTGTGCTGGCACTGTGCTTTGAGTTCCCGGTGCTCGGCAAGAAAGCACCCAACCAGCCGCAGGGTGAGAAAGAGAAATGGGGTGTTGGCGTGCTGCTGCTCTCCGTAGCTGCCCTCTGTTATATCCTGGGCCAGCTTGGTTTTATTGGCTGGGTGCCGCTGTACGCCACCAAAACCATGGGTATGGATATCAGTCAGGCCGGCGGTCTGGTCGGTAACTTCTGGACCTCATACATGATCGGCATGTGGGCGTTCAGCGCCATCCTGCGTTTCTTCGATCCGCAGCGCATTGTCACCGTGCTGGCCCTGCTGGCGACCGCACTGATGTACTGGTTTGTCACCTCGACCGACGCGTCGATGCTGAAGTGGATCATGATCAGCCTGGGCTTCTGCTCCAGCGCGATTTACACCACCATCATCACCCTCGGCTCGCTGCAGACCAAAGTCTCTTCGCCGAAGCTGGTCAACTTTATCCTGACCTGCGGCACCGTCGGCACCATGCTGACCTTCGTGGTGACCGGCCCGATTGTTGAAAAAGGCGGCGCACATGCGGCGCTGTTAACAGCAAACGGTCTGTATGCCGTGGTGTTCGTGATGTGTCTGCTGCTGGGCTTCGTCAGCAAGCATAAGCTGCCTGGCCATATGTCCGCGCACTAATCATCAGACAGATAAACGAAAGGCCGGGAAACCGGCCTTTTTTATTGCCTGCGGGAAGGGCTCAGCGCTTAAAATCGACGGTCTCGCTTTCCTGCAGATGAATGGTGGTTTCGGCGGGCCGGGTCTCTGCAATTACCCTTCCCCGACGAATCGAGTAGCGCACCGGCACCTGCCGACGCACGGCATCAAAACCATTCTCCGCCGACAAAATAATCAGGTTGGCGCTGTTACCTGCCTCGAGTCCGTAATCCGTCAGATTCATGGTTTTGGCGCTGTGATGGGTGATCAGATTAATGCCGGCATCAATCTGGCCGTAACCCATCAGCTGGCAGACGTGCAGCCCCATATGCAGCACCTGCAGCATATTTGCCGTGCCTAACGGATACCAGGGATCGAACACGTCATCGTGGCCAAAGCAGACGTTGATCTCTGCGTCGAGCATCTCTTTCACCCGCGTAATGCCCCGGCGTTTAGGGTAAGTGTCAAACCGCCCCTGCAGGTGAATATTGACCAGCGGATTGGCGACAAAGTTGATGCCGGAGAGCTTCAGCAGGCGGAACAGCCGCGAGGTGTAGGCACCGTTATAGGAGTGCATCGCCGTGGTGTGGCTGGCGGTGACGCGTTCGCCCATTTTCTCGCGCAGCGCCAGCGCGGCGACCGTCTCGACGAAACGGGATTGCTCATCATCGATTTCATCGCAATGCACATCGATCATCCGCTGGTACTTCTGCGCCAGCGCGAAGGTTTTATGCAGCGACTCCACGCCATATTCACGGGTGAATTCGAAATGCGGGATAGCGCCAACCACATCCGCTCCGAGCTTCAGCGCCTCTTCCAATAACGCTTCGCCATTTGGATAAGAGAGAATGCCTTCCTGGGGGAACGCCACCAGCTGAATATCGACCCACGGCGCCATCTCGGCCTTCACTTCCAGCATCGCCTTCAGCGCGGTCAGCGTGGGGTCGGACACATCCACATGGGTGCGTACGTGCTGAATGCCGTTGGCAATTTGCCATTTCAGCGTCTGTTTCGCCCGCTGCTTAACATCGTCGTGGCTCAGCAGCGCCTTGCGTTCCGCCCAGCGCTCAATGCCCTCGAACAGCGTTCCCGACGCATTCCAGGCCGGTTCGCCCGCGGTCTGCGTAGTATCCAGGTGAATATGCGGCTCGATAAATGGCGGAAAGGCTAATCCTCCTTCCGCATCCAGCGCATCCACCGTAGGAGGATTCTGCGTCTGCGGGGAAATCCGCACGATCCTGCCGGCGTCGATCTCAATTTGCCAAAGGCCTTCCCGCGCCGGCAAACGAACATGCGTTATCCATTTCAAATTAACAGCCTGCATACACGCTCCTGAGGGTCAGTGATCTCTTCTTTAACCATAACATTGTTTACGCGGGCTGCACGGCGATTGTCAGTCACCGGCTGATCCGTTTCAGCTGAAGTTCTGCAAATTCCAACACTTACAATAAAACCCAGAAAATCAGCAGCATACCCATAAAGGAGTATTTAAAAAGCGCTTTGATGTACATCAATAAGCCGGAGGTCGGGCGCGCTATTGTAGCGGCATTACATTGCATTGTGAGGCAAATATGAGCACCCGACTCGTCATCATTGGCAACGGCATGGTAGGCCACCGGTTGATTGAAGAACTGCTGGCAAAGGCGACGCCCGGCCAGTTTGCCATCACCGTTTTTTGCGAAGAACCTCGCGTGGCCTACGACCGCGTACACCTTTCCGCCTATTTTTCCCATCATACCTCGGAAGAATTATCGCTGGTCCGCAACGACCTGTACCTGAAAAATAACGTGGAGGTGCTGATTGGCGAACGGGCGATCACCCTGAACCGGCAGGAGAAGACGATCGTTTCCAGCAGCGGTCGCGCCGTACAGTATGACAAGCTGGTGATCGCCACCGGCTCCTATCCGTGGGTGCCGCCGATCAACGGCGCGGACGGTCAGGACTGTTTTGTTTACCGCACCATTGAAGACCTCAACGCGATTGAAGCCTGCGCGCGCCGCAGCACGCGCGGTGCGGTGGTGGGCGGCGGATTGCTGGGCCTGGAAGCGGCTGGCGCGCTGAAAAATCTCGGCATCGAAACCCATGTCGTGGAGTTTGCCCCGGTGCTGATGGCGGAACAGTTGGATCCCCTTGGTGGCGCGCAGCTGCAGCAGAAAATCGAACGGATGGGGGTGAAGGTTCACACTGGCAAAAACACCCAACGCATCACCGACCGCCCGGAAGGCGGCAAACGCATGCAGTTTGTCGACGGCAGCGCGCTGGACATCGACTTTATCGTCTTCTCTACCGGTATTCGCCCGCAGGATACCCTCGCCAGACAAAGCGAGCTTGCCCTCGGCCCGCGTGGCGGCGTGCTGATTGATGACCACTGCCTCAGCTCTGATGGCGATATCTATGCCATCGGCGAATGTGCCGCCTGGCAGGGCCGTATCTATGGGCTGGTTGCGCCGGGCTACAAAATGGCGCAGGTCACCTGCGATCACCTGCTGGGCAATGACAACCGCTTTGCTGGCGCGGATATGAGTGCCAAGCTAAAACTACTGGGTGTGGAGGTGGGCGGCATTGGCGATGCGCATGGCCGCACGCCGGGTTCACGTAGCTATGTTTATCTGGATGAGAGCAAGGAAATCTATAAGCGGCTGGTGGTCAGCGAAGATAACACGCGGCTGCTCGGTGCGGTGCTGCTGGGCGACACCAGCGATTACGGCAATCTGCTGCAGCTGATGCTGAATGCCATTGAACTGCCTGAGAACCCGGATGCCCTGATCCTGCCGGCCCATGCCGGGAGCAAGCCCTCAATCGGCGTCGACTCGCTGCCAGACAGCGCGCAGATTTGCTCCTGTTTCGATGTCACCAAAGGCGATCTGGTCAGCGCCATTCAGGGCGGCTGTCATACCGTTGTTGCCCTGAAAGCAGAAACCAAAGCCGGAACGGGCTGCGGCGGCTGCGTGCCGTTAATGACCCAGGTGCTGAATGCCGAACTGAGCCGTCAGGGCATCGAGGTCAATCACCACCTTTGCGAGCATTTCAGCTATTCACGCCAGGAGCTGTATCACCTGATCCGCATTGAAGAGATCAAAACCTTCGATGCGCTGCTGGCGAAATACGGTAAAGGCTACGGCTGCGAGATCTGTAAACCGACCGTCGGCTCGCTGTTGGCTTCCTGCTGGAATGAATACGTATTAAAACCAGAGCACACCTCACTGCAGGACAGTAACGATATCTTCCTCGGCAATATTCAGAAAGATGGCACCTACTCGGTGATCCCGCGATCCGCTGGCGGAGAGATCACCCCGGAAGGATTGATGGCCATTGGCGACATTGGCCGCCGCTTCAACCTCTACACCAAAATCACCGGATCCCAGCGTATTGGTCTGTTTGGCGCGCATAAGGATGACCTGCCGGCGATATGGTCACAGCTGATCGCCGCCGGCTTCGAAACCGGTCATGCCTATGCCAAAGCGCTGCGCATGGCCAAAACCTGCGTGGGCAGCAGCTGGTGCCGCTTTGGCGTCGGCGACAGCGTCAGCCTGGGCGTCGAGCTGGAAAACCGCTACAAAGGCATCCGCACGCCACACAAGATGAAGTTCGGCGTCTCAGGCTGCACCCGCGAATGTGCCGAAGCCCAGGGCAAAGACGTCGGGATTATCGCCACCGAGAAAGGCTGGAATCTGTATGTGGCCGGGAACGGCGGCATGAAGCCGCGCCATGCGGATCTGCTGGCAGCCGACCTGGATAAGGAAACGCTGATCCGTTATCTCGACCGCCTGATGATCTTCTATATCCGCACGGCCGATAAGTTGCAGCGCACCTCGCTGTGGCTGGAGAGTCTGGAAGGCGGCATCGACTACCTGAAACGGGTGATCGTTGACGACACGCTGGCGCTCAATGCGCAGCTGGAAGCCGAACTCGCCAGACTGCGCACGCGGTTTGTCTGCGAGTGGAAAGAGACCGTGGACGATCCGCGTCAGCACGCGCGCTTCGCTCACTTTATTAACGATTCACGGCGCGACCCGCTGGTGCAGGTCATCGGCGAACGCGAGCAGCATCGCCCGGCACGGCCGGAGGAGCGCATCCCTGTTGTTCTGTTGGAGGAGCAATCATGAGTCACTGGCAACCGGTCTGTTCTCTGGACAGCATCCTGCCCGCCACCGGCGTGTGTGCGTGGGTGAACAATCAACAGCTGGCGATCTTCCGCCCACGCGCCGATGAAACGGTGTATGCGCTCAGCAATATCGATCCCTTTGCCGGGGCCAGCGTTCTGTCTCGCGGATTAATCGGCGAGCATCAGCAGACGCTTTGGGTCGCCAGCCCATTGAAAAAACAGCGTTTCCGTCTGCATGATGGCCTCTGTATGGATGACGAAAGCCGTTCCGTCATCAGCTACCCTGCCCGCGTCCGTGACGGTAAGGTAGAGATTGCTGTTTGATCCCCGACTGATATGTAAAAATCCCGCACCGGCCGCGTTCTGGCGGCCCTTTTCTTTCTGACTGGTGAGCGTTGTATGGACTATCTTCCCCTGTTTTGTCAGCTGCGTAACAGAGCCTGTCTGTTAGTCGGCGGCGGTGACATTGCCGAACGTAAAGCACGAATGCTGCTGAAAACCGGAGCCGACCTGACAGTCTGTGCAACCCACTTCTCCCCACAGTTCCGGCTCTGGCAGCAGGCGGGCAAGCTCACCTTGATTGAAGGCACCTTCCGCGCGGAGATGCTCGACGGTTGCTGGCTGGCGATCGCCGCCACCGACGACGACGCGGCGAATCAGCAGGTGGGCGACTGCGCCGAGGCACGACAGGTGTTCTGTAACCTCGTCGATGCCCCGCAACAGGCCAGCGTCATTATGCCGTCCATCGTTGACCGCTCGCCGTTGATTGTCGCCATCTCCAGCGGCGGCCGTGCGCCGGTGATGGCCCGACTACTGCGGGAAAAAATAGAGGCGCTGTTGCCTCAACATCTGGGGAAAATCGCCGCCTATGCCGGTTCTCTTCGCCAGCGGGTTAAAGATCGGTTCGTCGGGATGGGTCAACGCAGACGGTTTTGGGAAAAAGTGTTTCATCACGATCGGCTGGCGCAGTCGCTGGCCAATCAACAAACCGACCAGGTTGCGCAGCTGACCGAAGCGCTGTTTGCTGAACCGCTTGAGAATCGCGGTGAAGTGGTGCTGGTTGGCGCAGGACCTGGCGATGCCGGGCTGCTGACGCTGAAAGGCCTGCAGCAGATCCAGCAGGCTGACGTGGTGGTGTACGATCGTCTGGTGTCCGATGCGATCCTCGAACTGGTGCGCCGCGATGCGGAGCGCATCTTTGTTGGCAAGCGGGCAGGTTTCCACTGCGTGCCGCAGGAAAGCATTAATCAGCTTCTGCTGGAACAGGCGCAACAGGGCAAACGGGTGGTGCGTTTGAAAGGCGGCGATCCCTTTATCTTTGGCCGCGGCGCGGAAGAACTGGAGGCCCTGCTGGACGCGAAGATCCCCTTCTCAGTGGTGCCCGGCATCACCGCCGCATCGGGCTGTTCAGCGTACAGCGGCATTCCGCTGACGCACCGCGATCATGCTCAAAGCGTCAGACTGGTCACCGGGCATCTGCAGGCAAATGGCACGCTCGACTGGCCAAACCTGGCGGCGGAGCAGCAAACGCTGGTGTTCTATATGGGACTTTCGCAGGCGGGAGAGATCCAGACGCAGCTGCTGGCTCACGGCATGGCGGCCGATATGCCGGTGGCGCTGGTAGAAAGAGGTACGTCGCCCCAGCAACGGGTGGTCAGCGGCACGTTACAGCAGCTGGGGAGCCTGGCGGCTGAAGTCAGCAGCCCGTCATTGATAATTGTCGGCCGGGTGGTGGCCTTGCGGGAAAAATTGCGTTGGTTCTGAGGAATGAAAAGATAAACCAGAAGCGAAGATGTCCGCTTCTGGTTTGTTCAACGGCCGTTACGGCTGCGCAACAAAGCCGATGGCTTCGTAGACTTTTTTCAGCGTCACCTGCGCCTGTGCACGGGCTTTAGCCGCGCCATCACGCATGATCTGATCCAGCAGCGCTTCATCATTACGGAAGCGGTAATAACGCTCTTGCAGATCGGTCAGCATGCCGGAAACGGCTTCGGCCACCGCGCCTTTCAAGTGACCATACATCTGGCCTTCAAACTGCTGTTCCAGCTCAGGAATGCTGGTGCCGGTCACGCCAGACAGGATATCCAGCAGGTTAGACACGCCCGCCTTATTCTTCACGTCATAACGTACCACCGGCGGCTCATCGCCATCGGTCATCGCGCGTTTGATCTTCTTCACCACCGCTTTTGGATCTTCCAGCAGGCCGATAACGTTATTTCGGTTATCGTCAGACTTGGACATCTTCTTGGTCGGCTCAAGCAGCGACATCACGCGCGCGCCTGATTTCGGGATAAACGGCTCTGGCACCTTAAAGATATCGCCATACAGCGCGTTAAAGCGTGATGCCACGTCACGGCTCAATTCCAGATGCTGCTTCTGATCTTCGCCTACCGGCACCTGCGTGGTCTGGTACAGCAGGATATCGGCCGCCATCAGCACCGGATAGTCAAACAGACCGGCGTTGATGTTCTCTTCGTAGCGCGTGGACTTGTCCTTGAATTGCGTCATGCGGCTAAGTTCGCCGAAATAGGTGTAGCAGTTAAGGATCCAGCTCAGCTGAGTATGCTCAGGCACATGCGACTGAACAAAGATGGTGCTCTTTTCAGGGTCGATGCCGCACGCCAGGTAAAGGGCCAGCGTATCCAGCGTCGCTTTGCGCAGTGCGGTCGGATCCTGGCGCACGGTGATCGCATGTAAGTCGACGATACAGTAGATGCAGTCATGGCTATCCTGCATGCTGACCCACTGACGCAGCGCACCCATATAGTTACCGATGGTCAGTTCGCCGGAAGGCTGTGCGCCGCTAAATACGATGGGTTTGCTCATGTTTTTCGTCCTGATAATTACAGCCCGAGTGCGGGCAACAAATCGTTAAAATGGTCCAGTACAACGGTAGGCTGGCTGGTGGCAATCGGCTCACCGTAGTTATAGCCAAACGTCATCCCGATGGAGGGACAGCCAGCAGCCTGAGCCGCCAGAATATCATTGCGGGAATCGCCGACAAACACCAGCTCCTCCTGCAACAGGCCGAACGTGCCTAACACCAGAAACAGCGGTGCCGGATGCGGTTTTTTCGCCACCACATCATCACCGCCGATAATCAGCGAGAAGTAGTCTGCAATGCCCAGTGAAGATAACAACGGCGCGACGAAAGGCGTGGGTTTGTTGGTCACCACCGCCATTGGCAGGCCTTTCGCTGCCAGTGCCGCCAGCCCTTCCTTCACGCCCGGAAACAGCTTGCTGCCGCTTTCGATGGTGGTGGCATAATGGGTATCCAGCAGCACGCGGGCATCGCGGATCAGCTCGTCTTCCGGCTGATGGCCTAATGCCCAGGTCAGCGCGCGTTCAATCAGGATATCCGCACCGTTACCGATCCAGGTGGAGACGCGTTCAACGCCTGCGGCCGGTAAGCTGAGTGCCGTTAATGCCGCATCGACCGCGCTGGACAGACCTGGCGCACTGTCAATCAGCGTGCCGTCCAGGTCGAAAGCCAATGCACGAACCTTAGTGAAATGAACCATGGCGTGATTTCTCCAGTTCGGTGCGCATATCGTCGATCACTTTTTTGTAATCCGCTTTGCCAAAGATCGCCGAACCGGCAACAAACATATCTGCGCCCGCATCGGCAATCTCAGCGATGTTTTCAACCTTCACGCCGCCATCCACTTCCAGGCGAATGTCATAACCGCTCTGGTCGATCAGCTTGCGAACCTGGCGCAGCTTATCGAGGGTGCCGGGAATAAAGGATTGACCACCGAAGCCCGGATTGACTGACATCAGCAGAATGACATCCACCTTGTCCATCACGTAATCCAGGTAGCTGAGCGAGGTGGCCGGGTTGAACACCAGACCGGCTTTACAGCCGTGCTCTTTAATCAGCTGCAGCGAGCGGTCGACATGCTCGGAGGCTTCCGGGTGGAAAGTGATGTAGCTGGCACCGGCTTTAGCAAAGTCCGGGATCAGGCGATCGACCGGCTTCACCATCAGGTGCACATCAATCGGCGCGGTAATACCATAGTCGCGCAGCGCTTTCAGTACCATTGGCCCCATGGTCAGATTGGGAACGTAGTGATTGTCCATCACATCGAAATGCACGACATCGCCACCGGCGGCCAGCGCTTTTGCTGTGTCTTCACCCAGACGGGCAAAATCCGCAGACAGAATTGATGGGGCAAGTAAAAACTGTTTCATCCATTTCTCCCAATTAGCGCACCTGACGACAGGCACGTACCGCAGTTGAGGGCTAACTCCCGGCGAACAACGCCAGCAGTTCATCCACCTGATTACGTCCGTTACTGTTGCGACTGATCGAACGCCGCGCTTTGATTTGATGCAGCTTTGCCGCCTGATACCATTCGCGGGTCAGCGGGGTATCGTGATTGGAGATCAGCACCGGAATGTGGCTCTCCATCGACAGCTTCTCCGCCAGTTGCGCCAGATGCTGTTGTTGCAGCAGACTGAAACTGTTGGTGTGGTAAGCGGTAAAGTTCGCCGTCGCTGACAGCGGTGCATACGGGGGATCGCAATAGACCACCGCCCCTTTATGTGCACGGCTCAGGGTAACATCGTACGATTCACAGACAAAGGTGGCGTTTTGTGAACGTTCAGAGAACCAGTACAGCTCGTCCTCCGGGAAATAGGGTTTGCGATAACGGCCAAAAGGCACGTTGAACTCACCGCTCAGGTTGTAGCGACACAACCCATTGTAGCAATGGCGGTTGAGATACAAAAACAGCAGGCCACGGCGGTAAGGATCCTCACAGCGATTAAACTCAGCACGGCGAGCGTAGTAGAACTCGGCGTCGTTGGTTTCGCTGGTAAACAGCTCGCGGGCATCGGTGGTGAACTCGCTGACGCGGGTTTTAACGATGTTGTAGAGGTTAATCAGGTCGCTGTTGATATCCGCCAGCAGGTAGCGCGGAAATTCAGTATTAAGAAACACCGATCCGGCCCCGACAAAAGGCTCTATCAGACAGTCGCCTTCCGGCAGATGACGATGGATATCTTCAAGCAGCGGGTATTTGCCACCCGCCCATTTTAAAAAAGCGCGATTTTTTTTCATGCCGTCGTTTTTTATTACACTTATTTTTCTGGCTGCGATGACAACAACAACCTATCTGCGCTTTGAATAGTTAGCCCTCCGAAGAGGGCTAACAGTTTCATCAGTAAATCAGGCTCGCCTGACCTCTATTCAGTGGACTCTTTCTTCACCTGGCTGACTGGCTTCACCCATGGGTTTTGTGCACGAACCTCAGCCGGCAGCGAGGCTACGGCGCGCTTCGCATCCGCTGGCGTGGCATACGAGCCGCTGACCAGCACATACCATGGCTGACCGTTACGTGCGGTTTTATACACGTGGTAGCTGCTCAGGTTTTGTTTCTTCGCCCAGGCATTCAGGGTATCTGAACGCGAGGCGCTGCTCAGTTGCAGCGTATAGCTGCCACCCGGCGTTGAGGTAGAAGCTTTTGCCGGCTCAGAGGCGCTGCGCGCGGCTGGCGTGATGGCAGCGTGCTTAGTCTCTTTTGCAGCAGATTTAGCCGCGGCTGGCTTGTGCGCAGTAGCCGGAGTCTGATGCTGAGTCGGATGACGTGGCTGGCTGGCGGCGGGCTTAGCTGCAGTTGCAGGTGGCGTATTGCCACCCGGCGCAACGGTTGCCGGTGCGGTAGGCAATGAGCTACCGGAATCCTGCGCACCCTGTGCGGCGGCATCGACCTGACCTTGCTGATTGCTCAGAGCATTGTTCAGATCGCCCGGCAGCTCAACGCGCTGCTGATTAGCCGGGGTTTGAACCGGTGCGGCCTGAGTTGGCGTGGAAGAGATTGGCGGTGCGCTGAGTTCCTGCGGGCCATTGCTGGTCGCCGGCGGGTTTGCCGCAGTGCTATCAGGCGCAGGCTGGGATCCAGACTGGCCGCTCATTGATGAGGAACCAGAAAGATCGATATTTTTATCGCTGCCGGACTGTGCAGGTGTTGTGCCCGCAGTACCGGTTGGCGCAGCAGGCTTCTCAGCCGTCTGGCTACTGTTGCTGTCACCCGGCGAGTTCAGCGCGGAGCCGATACCAATCACCAAAAGCAGCAGCACCAGAATACCGACGCCCATCATCATATGCTGGCGGGATACCGGGACTTTAGGGGCAGAAGACGTCTTGCGGGATCGCTGCGGGCGGCGATCACTGGTGTCAGGTTTTAACTCGTCTTCCGGTTTAAACTCGTCCATTCAACCTCCTACAGTAGAGCAGCGACGCCACTCAACATCCTCTGAGCGGCGGATAACTTGATCGTTGGGCACAAGCCCGATGTAACAGCTTCAGACTGGCAGGCAGTCGTTGATCGCAGCCAGCACCGTATCATGGGCCACGCCGCTGCGCACTTCGGACTGGCCGATAGCGAGAGGTAACACCAGACGAAGTTTTCCAGCCAGTACTTTCTTGTCACGCATCATATGCGGCAAATACGCTTCAGCCGCCATCGATTCCGGGCCGGTGACCGGCAGACCGGCACGTTTCAGCAACCGGATGATCCGGTCGGTATCCTCAGCAGAGAATTGCCCCAGACGCTCGGCCGTGCGGGCTGCCATGACCATGCCGGCAGCGACGGCTTCACCGTGCAGCCAGTTACCGTAGCCCATATGGGCTTCGATCGCGTGGCCGTAGGTATGGCCGAGATTTAACAGCGCACGTTGCCCTAATTCATGTTCGTCTGCGGCCACCACGTCGGCTTTCAGCTCGCAACAGCGGCGGATACAATACGCCAGCGCGTTGCCATCAAGGGCCAGCAGGGCATCGATGTTCGCTTCCAGCCAGCCAAAAAACTCAGCGTCGAGGATAATGCCGTATTTGATCACTTCAGCCAGGCCAGACGCTAACTCGCGTGGCGGCAGGCTGTTAAGGCAGTCAATATCAATCACCACCGAAGCGGGCTGATAGAACGCGCCGATCATGTTCTTGCCCAGCGGATGGTTAACCGCCGTTTTGCCTCCCACAGAGGAGTCAACCTGCGACAGCAATGTGGTAGGAACCTGAATAAAGCGCACGCCACGTTGATAGCTGGCGGCGGCAAACCCGGTCAGATCGCCAATAACCCCACCGCCTAACGCGATAAGGGTAGTGTCACGACCGTGAGGTTTTTCGAGAAGAGCGGTAAAGACCTGATCCATGACCGCCAGCGTTTTATACTGCTCGCCGTCGGGAAGGATCACCTGGTCAACCTCCACACCAGCGCCTTCCAGCAGCTGGCGCACAGGCGTGAGATAGAGAGGGGCCAGCGTCTGGTTTGTCACCAGCATGGCCCGATCGCCCGCCTTAAGCGGCCAAAAAGAAGCCGGATCGGTAAACAGTCCGGCAGCGATGGTAATGGGGTAACTTCTCTCCCCCAAAGTGACGGTAATCTTCTCCATGAAGCGTTATCACCTTTTTATTACTTTGGCCCGCAGGCGGTCAGAGCTGGACTCAGCTCTTTTCCAACATGTTGATGATCTGATTCGCGACCACTTTCGCACTCTGGTCGTCGGTACGGATCGTCACGTCAGCGATCTCTTCGTAGAGCGGATTGCGTTCTGCGGCCAGCGCTTCCAGCACCTCGCGCGGTGGAGATTCCACCTGCAGCAGAGGACGCTTTTTATCGCGCTGAGTGCGGGCAAGCTGCTTCTCAATGGTCGTTTCCAGATACACCACTACGCCGCGAGCCGAAAGACGGTTACGGGTTTCACGTGATTTAACGGAACCGCCACCGGTCGCCAGCACAATGCCTTGCTTCTCAGTGAGTTCGTTGATGATTTTTTCTTCGCGATCGCGGAAGCCTTCTTCGCCTTCGACGTCGAACACCCAACCCACATCCGCTCCGGTACGTCGCTCAATTTCTTGATCGGAATCGAAAAATTCCATATTGAGTTGCTGAGCTAACTGACGCCCAATAGTGCTTTTGCCGGCACCCATAGGCCCAACCAGAAAGATATTGCGTTTCTCTGCCATTTTTTCGGTATTACTACGACAATTCGTTAATGATACCCCGTCCAACCGGACAGGACATGAACTGAAACCTCATGAGCGTTGTGCGAGAGTCAGAACAAAATTATCTCAACACTGAAGGTGTTTTGGCAACCGTTTAAATTGACCTTGCCCATTGCGCGCTATCTGGCGCGTTTCAGTCCGCTTCATTTATCACCCCGATGTCATTGCATCGGCTACGCCGGTTGCGCACGATAAAAAACGGGTTCTGTGTATTCTTCGGAGCCAAACTGTGGCCCATAAATCAAAATCGCTAAACCTTGTAAGCTAATTCCGCCCTTGCGTCAAACCCATATGCCTTCAAGGCCGGAAAAAAGCACCCGGTTACTCAGTTTGGACTAAAAAAAGCATTACTCATCACGAATCAGTCGTGGCGTGATGAAGATCACCAATTCTCGCCTTTTTTGTTCATTAATATCATAGCGAAACAGCGACCCCAGTATCGGAATATCGCCAATCAGCGGAACTTTGCGTTGACCGCTGGCGGTGGAACGCTGAAAGATGCCGCCCAGGGCCAGCGTCTGGCCGTCTTTTAACGTCACCTGCGTCTGGATTTCCTGTTTGTCGATGGCAAGATAATCGCCCTCGCCGCTGCGCATGGTTTTGCCTGGCACGTTTTGCGTCAGCTGTAACTTCAATAAAATCCGGCCGTTAGCCTGAACCACCGGCGTCACCTCCATGCCCAGCACCGCCTCCTTAAACTCCACCGTAGTGGTGCCACTGGTGCCGCTGGACACTTCATAGGGGATTTCGGTGCCCTGTTTGATGCTGGCGGGCTGCTGATGGGATGTAAACAGGCGCGGGCTGGCGATAATTTCCAGCTTATTTTCCTGTTCCAGCGCGCTAAGCTCCAGATCGAGCAATTTTCCGTCCAGTCGGGCCAGCGTAAAGCCCGCCGTCAGGGCGGCATCCGCAACAGGAAGGGAGACGGTAAACTGACTGGTGCGCAACGCCTGTGTGATTTGCTCATCGCTGGTGGTGCCCCAACGCACGCCCAACTCTCTCAGGCTCTCCTCGTTGATGGTGACGATATGGGCCGCCAGCTCGATTTGTTCCAACGGCACATCCAGCGCCTGTACCCACCGTCGGGTGGCCTCCAACGCTGGGCGCGTGTCACGCAGCAGTAAACTGTTGGTTCTGGCATCGACCGTAACGCTTCCGCGCTCACTCATCAGTCGTGCACGCTCCGACTGCAAACTGCTGTTAACGATGCTGGCATCCGCGTGGGCCAACGTCAGCACTTCGGTTATCAGCAGCTGTTCTTTCTCTGCCTTCTCACGCTGGTGCTCCTGTTCCAGCGCCTCCTTGCGTTGCTGTTCCAGCGCCCGGCTTTCCGGCCACACCAGTAAAATACTGTCTTCGGTTTCGACACTGAGCTGAGCCATGCGGGCCACCAGCTGAAGCGCCTGTTGCCAGGGAACGTTCGTCAGCCTGAGGGAAAGCGTACCCTGCACGTCTGGCGCCACCATCAAATTCAGGTTCTGCCAGTCAGCCAGCGCCTGCAGCACCTGCCCCACCGGCGCATCGTCAAAGGCCAGCGAAACCGGTCGTTCATTGGCCTTTAACGGCGTCAGTACGCCCATCAACATCAGCAGGCAAACTATCCTTTTCATAAATGCTCCCTTTTAAGTTCCTTTTAAACGCTGGCTCGCACCCGTTCAGATCCGCCAGGGTAATGCTCAACGCGGTGATCTCCTGCAACTGCCAGCGCTGGCTAAGCTGTTGGCCCTGAGTCAGCTGGATCCACTTGCCTTGTTTTGCTATCAGCCAGGCATGGAAATCGTCAGCCTGGCCAATGATCCCTTTCAGCTGCCAGTGAAAAGGCATCGGATGTTGCTCGCATTCACTCACCAATGGCTGAAAGGGATCGCGACCGGCCTGACTGTGAGCAGCGATCAGCAACAACAGGCTAACGATTGCCCTACAGAGGTTTCCGCATTCAGTCTTCATGATTCAGGGCCAGCGTCAGATGGAAACGCAGCTGCGCGTGTTCAGGCTTGAGGGTGAAGCTTGATAGCGTCACGCCGGCGGGCAGCGTGCTCAGATAGCCAAACAGGCTTTCCACCTGCGGCCAGCTAACATCCAACGTCAGGCTTCCTCCCTGGCGGCTGGGTTGCCAGTCTGCCAACTCGCCCCCTGAAACCTGCATCAACGTCAGTAAAGAGAAGGCTGTTTTCTGCTCAGGCTGCAGCGCCTGCTGAAGTTGCGCGATTTCCTCCCTGGCACTGGCAAAGGATCCCGACGCCATCAGGCGTTGCACAAGAAGCTGATACCGACTGCTTTGCAGCCGATGCTGAGCCAGCAGCTTTAAGGCCTGCTGGTCGGCCGGTGCGGCCCAAAGATGCCAAACGCACAGTGCAGAAGCACAAACGGCCGCACACAGCAGCAAGCCCTGAACCCAGACCGGTAAACTCAGCCAGCGAGACCAGGCGCTATTCATCTTCTTCTCCTGCAAGCGTTACCAACAGGTTAAAGGCCAGCCTGCCTTGTGGGCCTCGACTCAGCTGCCCGGTTTTTACCTGCGCGGCCAGCGCCAGCGTTTGCAGCTTTAAGCGAAATGCCTCGAGATCGCTTATCCCCTGACAAACTCCTGATAGCGTCAGACTGGCAGCGTTTTTCGCAATGGCACTCAGCCACAGCGTTTCGGGCATCACTTCGGGAAGACTGAGGGCAAAGCTTCGCCAGCGATCAAGGCGATGTTGACGTAGCTGTCGCGCCTGAAGCTGGCGTTGCAGGCCCTCTTTTTCCAGCGTAAGTGCCGACATCTGCCGGGTCTGCTCTTCCAGACGCTGGCTGGCGCCCTGCATAAAGCTGTCCAGACGTTGGTACTGCTGGTTAAGCGCCCGCGTCCCGACCGTTGGCATTGCGGCGGCGCTCAGTGTCAGCACCAGCACACCCAGCACCCATGCCCAACGCTGACGCGCCCTTTTCAGTTTGAGTGCCCGCCAGGGCAACAGATTGACCCAGACCATCAGGCATCTCCTGGACGAAGCGCCAGTCCGGCAGCCAGCGAAAAAGCCCCACTGAGCGTGGGCAACGGCGGCTGCTTCAGGGCAAATGCGGCAAAAGGATCCAACCCCTGCGCGCGCTCCGGCAGCGGTTCCTTTTGGTAAGAGCTGTAATAAAATGCGTCAACGTCCGCTAACTGCTTCTGCTGTAACGCGGCAAAATCTGGCGCATCCTGCACTGAACTCCAGCCCCAGCGAGGCCTGCCCGGAAATGGGCAATACCACAGCCAGTGATCCTGCAAACGGTGAACCAGCGCTGCCGACGGGTTGAGCGGTAAAGTGGTTGAAAGGGCGTGCAGTGCCGCGGGCGACAGTTCCAGCACTTGTGGGTTGAGTCTGGCCTGTTGAAGGCAGTGCAGCCAACTCTGAAGCGCATCCTGCCGGGCTGCGGTCAGATAGAGCGCTTTGCCGGCGTCGGCCTCCACACGGTAATCCAGCGCCAGCGTCTCCGGTTCAATTGGGAAAAATCGCCTCGCCGCTGCGGTGATGTACCTGCTACGCTCTGGTTCACGCAATTGGCTGCCAGGCAGCTCGATCTGCCGCTGCAGCACCAGTTGTGGAGGAAAACCCACCCGCAGCGAGATGCGGTATGGGAGCCGCCTGCGCCAGCTTTGCAGCAGGGCGATCACCGGCTCAGGACGTTGCAGCAGCCCGTTAACTAACGTATCTTGCGGCAACGCATGTTGCCACCAGTGGCGAAGTTGCCAGCCGTTCCGACGGCGCTGGATGCCGAGGGCGCAGAGTTGCCCGTTTTGAATATCCAGGCCGACTTGCCATGTCTGAAATGCCATTCGCGCGATCTCCATATCGTCAGTATCTAAAAGGACGTATCCAAGCTTCTGGCTTGCCTTTATACTACCGCGCGATTGTTTATAAACTGCCCAATCGACTCAGAATGGAAAATATCAGGTGAAGTTCGTAAAGTATTTATTGATCCTTGCAGTGTGTTGCATTTTGCTTGGAGCAGGCTCGGTCTATGGTTTGTACAAATACATAGAGCCCCAGCTGCCCGACGTTGCCACACTGAAAGATGTGCGTTTGCAGACGCCTATGCAGGTTTACAGCGCCGACAATGAGCTGATTGCTCAGTATGGCGAGAAGCGCCGTATTCCGCTGAAACTGCAGCAAATCCCGCCGGTTATGGTGAAAGCCTTTATCGCTACCGAAGACAGCCGCTTCTACGAGCACCACGGAGTCGATCCGATCGGCATCTTCCGTGCGGCGAGCGTGGCGCTGGTGTCTGGGCATGCGTCACAAGGTGCGAGTACCATCACCCAGCAGCTGGCGCGTAACTTCTTCCTCAGCCCTGAGCGTACGCTGATGCGTAAGATCAAGGAGGCTTTCCTCGCCATCCGCATTGAGCAGATGATGAATAAAGACGAAATCCTTGAGCTCTATCTGAACAAGATCTACCTCGGCTACCGTGCGTATGGCGTGGGCGCCGCAGCGCAGGTTTACTTCGGCAAAACCGTTGATCAGCTGTCGCTGAGCGAAATGGCGATGATTGCCGGCTTGCCTAAAGCCCCTTCAACCTTCAACCCACTGTATTCACACGAGCGCGCGTTACAGCGCCGCAATGTGGTGCTGGGTCGCATGCTGGACCAGAATTACATCACCCAGGCGCAGTATGACGAGGCGCGCAACACCCCGCTGGAAGCCCACTACCACGCGCCGGAAATTGCGTTCTCTGCCCCTTACCTGACCGAGATGGTTCGTCAGGAGATGGTTAAGCGTTATGGCGACAACGCCTATAACGACGGCTTCAAAGTCACCACCACCATCACCCGTAAATTACAGTTGGCTGCCCAGAAGTCGGTGCAGGACAACGTGATGAACTACGATATGCGTCACGGCTACCGTGGCCCGTCGAATGTGTTGTGGAAAGTGGGCCAGAACCCATGGGACCACACGGCAATCGTCAAGTCCCTCAAGGCTTTGCCGGTGTATGGTCCGCTGTTCCCGGCAGTGGTTACCGAAGCGAACAGTGATGAAGCCACGGTCACCATGCGTGACGGCAGCAGCATCGCATTGAATCTGGCGGGTATGCGCTGGGCACGTCCGTACAAATCCGACACCGCTCAGGGCCGCACGCCAAAATCGGTGACGGAAGTGGTTCAGGCCGGTCAGCAAATCTGGGTCTACAAAGTCGATGCCGGCTGGGCGCTGGGTCAGGTGCCGGATGTGAACTCCTCACTGGTTTCGCTGGATCCACATAACGGTGCGGTTCGCGCGCTGGTGGGTGGCTTCGACTTTAATCAGAGCAAATTCAACCGCGCCACTCAGGCCCTGCGTCAGGTGGGCTCGAATATCAAGCCGTTCCTGTATACCGCCGCAATGGACCGCGGGCTGACGCTGGCCTCCATCCTTAACGACGTACCGATTTCGCGTTGGGATGCGGGTGCCGGTTCTGACTGGCGTCCGAAAAACTCACCGCCAACCTACGATGGTCCAATCCGCTTGCGTCAGGGTCTGGGACAGTCGAAAAACGTGGTGATGGTGCGGGCTATGCGCGCAATGGGCGTCGATTACGCGGCACAATATCTGCAGCGTTTCGGCTTCCCGGCACAAAACATCGTTCACACCGAATCGTTAGCGCTGGGTTCCGCTTCCTTTACCCCGCTGCAGATGGTGCGCGGTTACTCCGTTATGGCTAACGGCGGTTTCCTGGTTGACCCTTACTTCATCAGCAAGATCGAAGATGAGCAAGGCAACGCCCTGTTTGAAGAGAAACCGAAGGTCGCCTGCCCGGAGTGCAATCTTCCGGTCATTTATGGCGAAACCAAGAAAGCGGTCGCCCTGAGTGAAGACAGCGTGGAAAACGTTGCCGTCTCGAAAGAAGGTGAAAAGACCGCCGTTCCTCAGCCGCAGCTTGAGCAGGTTTCGCAGAAGCAGGCCCAGCAGGATGGCGAGCAGCAATATGCACCGCACGTGATCAACACGCCGCTGTCGTTCCTGATTAAGAGTGCAATGAACTCAAACATCTTCGGCGAGCCAGGCTGGATGGGAACCGGCTGGCGCGCAGGCCGTGATTTGGGTCGCAACGATATCGGCGGCAAAACCGGGACAACCAACAGCTCGAAAGATGCCTGGTTCTCTGGTTATGGCCCTGGCGTGGTGACCTCGGTGTGGATTGGCTTTGATGACCACCGTCGCGATCTGGGTCGCACGACGGCATCGGGTGCGATCAAGGATCAGATTTCAGGGTATGAAGGCGGCGCGAAAAGTGCTCAGCCCGCCTGGGACGAGTACATGAAAGCCGCGCTGGATGGCGTGCCGGTTCAGCCCCTTTCTCCGCCGGAAGGCGTGGTGACGGTGACCATAGACCGTGGCACCGGCAAGCTGGCGAATGGCGGCGGCAACACCCGTCAGGAATACTTTATCGATGGCACCCAGCCTACCGAGTACTCCGTGCATGATGTCGGCACCACGCTGATGGATAACGGCCAGAGCCATGAACTGTTCTGATCGTTAAGCCAACAAAAAGGGACGCGCCGTTATCCGGCGCGTCCCTCTGAATCAACGTAAGCGGGCCTGGTGCCCGCTTTTTTAATAGCTAATGCGGCCCTGCTTCACCAGCCATTCACGAACCAGGAACAGCGCGCTGACGTTACGCGCCTCGCAGAAATCCGGTTCTTGTAACAACCCCAGCAGGTTATCCAGCGGCCAACGCAGCTGGGGAAGGGGTTCAGGTTCATCTCCCTCCAGCTTCTCTTCATAGAGCTTTTCCGCCACCACGATGTTCATTTTGCTGGAGAAATAGGACGGTGCCAGCGTCAGTTTACCCAGCGTTTCCAGCATTTCCGCGCCGAAACCTGCTTCCTCTTTCAGCTCACGGTTCGCCGCTTCATACGGGGTTTCGCCTGGGTCAATCAACCCTTTTGGAAAGCCGAGTTCATAGCATTCCAGCCCCACCGCATACTCCTGGATCAGGATAATGTGGTCGTCGATGATCGGCACGATCATTACCGCTTCGCGGTCAGTGGGTTTCATCCGCTCATAGACTCTACGGGCACCGTTACTGAATGCCAGGTCTACGGCCTCAATGGTGAACAGACGCGAGCGTGCCACGGCTTCCACATTAAGGATTTTGGGTTTCTGCAGTTGTCTGGTCATAGTGGCCCCAGGAAAAAAGCCAAAAAATGAGCGTCATAGCCCGTAAGTCACGGCATATTGACCGTCGTACCCCCATTGTGCGGCACCGGAGTGGGGATGCCAATCATCGCATGGATTATTTTACCTGGTTATAACAAATGCGCGTCGGCTAGCATGAAAAGTTTTAAAAAAAGTCAATCAGGACCAGTAAAAATAGGATTATGCCGATACTGATGCAGCAAATGGGTTGATACCATCTCAGCAGGGATTCCTATACTAATAATCTAATTTTATGATTTTGCGCGCTATTTTTGTATACACAGCGGATTGCCAGAGCCGTCTAAACCCGCCACAATGTCGGTAACGATATGATCAAAGCCGGGTATCATCATAATGACGACGGGAGCATCGTGGCAGGAATGAGGGAAGCATGAGCACAATAGTCATTATATTGGCTGTAATGCTGGCCTGCTCGATGGGAGCGGGATGTTTCTTTTGGTACGCTATGCGGCATCGCCCGCCCTTGGCGAAACCACTGCCATTCATCAGTCCTCCATTTCGTAAACTGAGTGACGACGAGCGCAAAGCCGTTGAGCGCTATATCAACCTGCTTGAAAAACATCGTGATAACACCTTACCCGGTGGTACCAGCAGGACGGCCGAACCGCTGGTCCTCACCTCGCAAAGCAGCAACGTCTACCCTGTCACACGCTCGATTACCCGCTACGGCCTCACCACTGATGATCCCAACAAATGGCGTTATTACCTGGATGCGGTAGAAGTGCATTTGCCGCCGTTGTGGGAACAGTATATTGCTGAAGAGAACTACGTTGAGCTGATCAAAACGCAATCCATTCCGCTGGTCATTTCGTTAAATGGCCATTCGCTGGTGAATTACGTTTATGAGCAGCCCGCGCTGGCCCCGGCTATCCGCCCGGTGTCGCAAAACGCCTCGATCAGGAAAGAAGAGAGCGAAAACATTGAGCTGGTCAGCGTGCGCAAGGAAACCGCCGAAGAATACGCCCTCAGCCGCCCGGACGGCACGCGTGAAGCGTCCGCAATCTGCATCGCCTTCCTGCTGTTCTTTGTCAGCCTGGTTGGTCCTGAACTGTTGATGCCTTGGCTGGTGCTGGCTGGCGCCGCGATGATTGCGGTCAGCTGCTGGTTCCTCTACCGTCGTCCTGGCGAAAAAGATCTCCGCGAAATTCACTGCCTGCGCGGCGCGCCTAAGCGCTGGGGATTGTTCGGCGAATCTAACCAGGGACAGGTCAGCAATATTTCACTGGGCATCATTGACCTGATTTACCCGCCTCACTGGCAGCCCTACGTCTCTACTGATTTGGGCCAGTCGACTGAAATAGATATTTACCTGAACCGCCAGGTTGTCCGCCAGGGGCGTTTCCTCTCGCTGCAGGATGAGGTGCGCAACTTCCCCATTCAGCGCTGGAAAAAGAATCTGGTACTGGCGGCAGGATCGTTACTGGTAATGGTGTTACTGGTTGCGTGGATCCCGCTAAGTATGCCGCTTAAGCTGAGCCTGGCGTGGTTAAAGGGCACCGAAAGCGTTCAGGTTCAGACGGTCAACGATTTGGAAAAAATGCCGCTGCATATCGGTGACAGCCTGAAGGTCAACGGTGAAGGCATGTGTTCCATCCCGGCAACCTATCAGGGCAACCGCACTTACGCCTTTATGCCGTTTGACTGCTCGGCGGTTTACTGGAATAACGCCGCTCCCCTGCCCCAGCCGCAGTCCGACATTATTGATAAAGCCACCGCGCTGCTCAGCACCACCAGCATGCAGCTACACCCGCAAAGCAACACCGATCCAAAGCTCAACCCACAGCTGGCGACGGCTATACAGAAATCCGGCATGATCCTGCTGGATGATTTCTCGGACATCGTGCTGAGAACCCAGGAGTTGTGCAGTCAGGATCAGGATTGCGTGCGGCTGAAGAATGCGCTGGTTAACCTCGGCAATGCCAAAGACTGGGATACGCTGGTACGCCGGGCGGATTCCGGCTCGCTGAACGGCATGAATGTGCTGCTGCGTCCGGTCAGCGCTGAAGCGCTGGAAAATCTGGTGAATACCGCCACCTCCTCGTTCTTCTACCGCGAAACCCGCCGTGCGGCGGAAGCGCTGAACAGCCCACCGCCAGGCGGCTTCCTGATCCTCAGCGATGAAGGCCGGCAGCTAGTTAACCAGCAGGCACCGAGCGTTTCACTGTTTGATTTCAATGCACCCGACCAGTGGCCCGAGCTGCAACGTCTGGCCGGCATGCTGCTGCACACCCAGTTTTACGCCAGCGGCATCGTCACCAATATCACTACCGATGCCAACGGCACCCGTCATATTGCGCTGCACAGCGCACCGGACAAACTAACGCTCTGGCGTTATCTGGGTACCAGCCTGCTGCTGCTGGTGGTTACGCTCAGTTTTGTGATCAACGGCCTGTTGGCGTTGAAGCGCATCCACGGTAATCGCCAGCGCCTGATTGCCATCCAAACCTATTACGACAAGTGCTTCAGCCCCTCGCTGAGCACCAGCCAGAGCATTCGCCCGTTATTCTGAGCCGGTCAGTTTTATGCTATTTTTAAGGCTGACAAGGCGAATGGCCTCCCCTTCTGACTCCCCTGATTATCCTGCGATGAAGCGCCTTGAATTTCAGCGATTCACCCATACATAGGGGTATTCCCATCAAGGAGCAGCGATGAAAGAGAAATCCGCAGAGGCGATTCGGCTGGATAAGTGGCTGTGGGCCGCTCGCTTCTACAAAACCCGTTCTGCGGCACGCCAGATGATTGAGGGTGGCAAAGTCCACTACAACGGTCAGCGCAGCAAGCCGAGTAAAATCGTTGAGCTGAATGCTGAACTGACGCTCCGGCAGGGAAATGATGAACGCACCGTGATCGTGCTGGCCATCAGCGAACAGCGCCGCCCGGCGGTGGAAGCTCAGCTGATGTACGAAGAGACGGCACAAAGTATTGAGAAACGGGAAAAGATCGCGCTGGCGCGAAAAATGAACGCGCTGACCATGCCGCATCCCGACCGCCGCCCGGATAAAAAAGAGCGACGGGACTTAATGAAATTTAAAAATTCTGGCGACGAGTAATCCGCCCAAACGAGAGAGAATCATGGCTCATCAAGATCAAATGCACCGTTACCTGTTCGAAAACCATGCCGTGCGTGGCGAACTGGTTACCGTTTCCGACACCTGGCGTGAAATCATCAAAGGCCACGACTATCCGTTACCGGTGCAGAAAGTACTGGGCGAACTGCTTGTTGCTACCAGCCTGCTGACCGCCACGCTGAAGTTTGACGGCGATATTACCGTTCAGCTGCAGGGCGATGGCCCGCTGAACCTGGCGGTAATCAACGGCAATAACCGTCAGGAAATGCGCGGCGTTGCCCGTATGCAGGGTGAGATTGCGGCAGAAAGCACGCTGAAAGAGATGGTCGGCAACGGCTACCTGGTGATCACCATTTCCCCGGCGGAAGGTGAGCGTTATCAGGGCGTGGTAGGGCTGGAAGGCGAGACGCTGGCGGAGTGCCTGGAAGATTACTTTATACGATCTGAGCAGCTGCCAACGCGCCTGTTTATCCGTACCGGCGAAATCGAAGGCCAGCAGGGCGCAGGCGGGATCCTGTTGCAGGTGTTGCCGGCGCAGGATGCTAACCCGGATGACTTCACCCATCTGGCCACGCTGACCGAAACCATCAAAACTGACGAGCTGCTCGGCCTGCCGGCGAATGATGTGTTGTGGCGCCTGTATCACCAGGAAGAAGTGACGATTTTTGATCCGCAAGACGTTTGCTTCCGCTGCACCTGCTCGCACGAGCGCTGTGGCGAAGTGCTGGCGACGCTGCCTGAAGCCGAAGTGGACGAAATCCTTGCCGAAGATGGCAAAATCGACATGCACTGTGACTACTGCGGCAGCCACTATACCTACGACGCGGTGGATATTGCGGCGATTCGTAACGGTTCTTCCGCGAGTAACGATCAGCTTCATTGATGCGACTCGCGTCGCAAACTGATGCGTAAATATGCACGAAATGGTCAGGCCTTAACCGGCCTGGCCCTGCTCCTTCCTCTCTTCACGCGCTGCTTCTCATTTCTGCTGCTTTTGCCTTTCACTGCATCTTCACACGTGTAGACTGCGCGCGATCGTGCTTTCCGCATGAGGATGGATATGCGGAACATCACGGTTAATGGTCTTCCATTACCCTACACTACGTTGCAGCACAGAGCCGATAAAGGAGCAGTAACATGCGTGATCTGACCCCGCAGGACCTCGTCGCTTATGGCATCACGGACACGGTTGAAATCGTCCATAACCCCGATTATGAAACGCTTTTTCACGAAGAAACCCGTCCAGGACTGTCCGGTTGTGAACGAGGCATTCAGACACAATCTGGCGCCATTGCCGTCGATACCGGCATTTTTACCGGCCGCTCACCCAAAGATAAATATATCGTCCGCGATGACACCACCCGCGACACGCTGTGGTGGAACGATCGGGGCGAAGGTAAGAACGACAACCAGCCGCTCTCTGAGGAAAACTGGCAGGCCCTGAAATCCCTCGTCACTAAGCAGCTGTCACACAAACGCCTGTTTGTGGTGGATGCCTGGTGCGGCGCCAATCCCGATAGCCGACTTTGCGTGCGCTTTATCACTGAAGTGGCCTGGCAGGCGCACTTTGTGAAAAACATGTTTATCCGCCCGGATGACGCCGCGCTGGCCACCTTTGAGCCGGACTTCGTGGTGATGAACGGTGCTAAATGCACCAATCCACACTGGCAAAACCAGGGGCTGCACTCCGAGAATTTTGTTGCCTTCAACCTGACGGAACGTATTCAGCTGATTGGCGGCACCTGGTACGGCGGCGAAATGAAAAAAGGCCTGTTCGCCATCATGAACTATCTGCTGCCGTTAAAGGGCATTGCTTCGATGCACTGCTCAGCGAACGTCGGCGAAAAAGGCGATGTGGCGGTGTTCTTTGGCCTCTCCGGCACCGGTAAAACCACGCTTTCTACCGATCCGCTGCGCCAGCTGATCGGCGATGATGAACATGGCTGGGACGATGACGGCGTGTTTAACTTTGAAGGCGGCTGTTACGCCAAGACCATCAAGCTTTCTGAACTGGCTGAGCCGGAAATTTATCAGGCGATTCGACGCGACGCCCTGCTGGAAAATGTGGTGATCCGTGCCGATGGCACCGTGGATTACGATGACGGCAGCAAGACCGAAAACACCCGCGTCTCCTACCCGATTGAACACATCGATAACATCGTGAAGCCGGTCTCCAAAGCGGGCCACGCCAGTAAAGTGATCTTCCTGACTGCCGATGCTTTTGGCGTGCTGCCGCCGGTGTCACGGCTCAGTCCCGATCAGACCCAGTATCACTTCCTGTCGGGCTTCACCGCCAAACTGGCAGGTACCGAACGCGGCGTGACCGAACCCACACCGACCTTCTCCGCCTGCTTCGGTGCGGCCTTCCTGACGCTGCACCCAACGCAGTATGCCGAAGTGTTGGTGAAGCGGATGGAAGCGGCCGGTGCGGAGGCCTGGCTGGTCAATACCGGCTGGAACGGCAGCGGCAAGCGCATCTCCATTAAGGATACGCGGGCGATTATCAATGCCATTCTACGCGGTGAGCTGTCGCAAGCCGAAACCGTGACGCTGCCGGTGTTTAATCTGCAGATGCCCGTCGCGCTGCCGGGTGTGGATAGCCATATTCTCGATCCGCGAAACACCTGGAGTGATGAAGCCGAGTGGCAAGGGAAAGCCACCGATCTGGCCCAGCGGTTTATTGATAACTTCGATAAATACACCGATACGCCAGCCGGTGAGGCGTTAATCAAAGCCGGTCCGCAGTTGTAACGCAAAAAGGGCTTAGTCATCGACTAAGCCCTTTTTTACAGACAGATTAAACCGTTAGGCGACGGGCGGTGCCGGCAGGCTGTTGGCTGGTGGCAAAGGCAGATAGGCACGAATGCGCAACCCGCCGCGATCGCTGTCACCAATCTCCAACGATCCCTGATGCGCGTCGATAATACGTTGCACAATCGCCAGGCCTAATCCCGTTCCGCTGGTGCTGCGGGCGCTGTCTCCGCGCACAAACGGCTGGAACAGGTGCTTCAGCTGATCCGGCCGGATGCCCGGACCATCATCTTCAACCTGGAACCAGGCGCGCTGCAACTCGCTGCCGCTGCTGACCTTTATCCAACCGTTACCATAGCGGGCGGCGTTCACCACCATATTGGCCACCGCACGTTTAATGGATAGCGGGTTGATATCGACCATCAGTTCGCTGGTCATCACCTCGTTCTCAATCTCACGCTCATAGCCGCTTTCCGCCGCGACCACTTCGCCAAGTACGCCATTCAGGTCCGCACGCTCAAACTGCATCTCCTGGCCGGTACGCAGATAATCAATAAACTGCTCGATGATGGCGTTGCACTCTTCGATGTCTTTATTGATCGACTCAGCAAGATAGCCATCTTCCTGAGACATCATCTCGGTCGCCAGACGGATACGCGTTAGCGGCGTTCGCAGGTCATGACTGACACCCGCCATTAACAGCGTGCGGTCATCGGCCAACTGTTTAACGCCCGACGCCATCTGATTAAACGCCCGGGTAACCGAGCGCACTTCAGACGCTCCGTACTCTCTCAGCGGTGGCGGAATAATGCCTTTACCCACCTGGATTGCAGCGTGCTCCAGCTCCACAAGGGGTCGGTTCTGGATGCGTATAAACAGCCAGGCACCGCCAATCGCTAACAGCATGATCGCCAGCGTGTAACGGAATAGCGGCGAGAAGTCCCCCTGATGAATTTCCGTCAGCGGCACCCTGACCCAGATATCCGGCGACAGCCAGGTTTTCAGCCACACCACCGGGGAGTTTTTATTCACCTCGACGCGAACGTCGGTCGGCCCACCCAGTTGCTGTGCCATCTGCTGGCTAAGGAATTCGTAATGCTGCGCCCAGCGCAATCCGCTCTCTTCCGCCGCCGCGTTGGTATACAGCGAAATGCCTAACTCGCGGTATATCTCACGGCGGAATGCAGGTGGCACCTCAAGCTGCGTGCCATCCTCCAGCTGTAACCGATCGGTCATCAGCATTCGCACTTCATACGCCAGCACTTTGTTGAACTGCTGCAGGCTTGGCAGGATGGCAAAGTTCAGCACCACCAGATAGGTCGTGACCAGGCTGACAAACAGCAGAGTCACGATCAACAGCAGCGTACGGGCAAAAGAACTGCGGGGAGAGAAGCGGATCCGCCTCATGCCTTGCTGCCGTCCGGCACGAAGACGTAGCCCAGGCCCCAAACGGTCTGGATATAGCGTGGGTGTGCCGGATCTTCTTCCACCATGCGACGCAGGCGGGAGATCTGCACGTCAATCGAACGTTCCATCGCACTGTATTCACGGCCACGCGCCAGGTTCATCAGCTTATCGCGGGACAGCGGTTCACGCGGGTGGCTGACCAGTGCCTTCAGCACGGCAAACTCGCCGCTGGTGAGTGGCATTGGCTCGTCTTCACGGAACATTTCACGCGTGCCGAGGTTCAGCTTGAACTTACCGAAAGCGATCACCGCTTCTTCCTGCGACGGTGCGCCCGGCAGTTCATTGGCCTGACGACGCAGAACGGCACGGATACGGGCCAACAGCTCACGCGGGTTAAACGGTTTTGGGATGTAGTCATCAGCGCCGATTTCCAGGCCAACGATACGATCCACTTCTTCGCCTTTCGCCGTCACCATGATGATCGGCATTGGGTTGCTCTGGCTGCGCAGACGGCGGCAGATAGACAGGCCATCTTCACCTGGCAGCATCAGGTCCAGCACCATCAGGTGGAAGGATTCACGCGTCAGCAGACGATCCATCTGCTCAGCGTTCGCCACGCTACGCACCTGGAAACCCTGTTCGGTCAGATAGCGTTCCAGCAACGCACGTAAACGCATGTCGTCATCCACGACCAGAATTTTGTAGTTCTCTTGCATGTCGATACTCCCAAAGGCGCAATTGCCCGAGCTATTATTTTCAAAAAAGATGCCTGAATGTAACAGTCAATAATGGTTTATATTCTAGCCGAAATTGTTACAAAGCATATTAAACAGCAGCTTATCTTTAATTTTGGCTGAAAAACCTGCGCTAATGCACAGCTTTTCAATGCCGAATAGTCAGGACAAACAAACAGTAAGCGCTGGCAGAAAAATGCAGAAGGGATTTGCATCAGTGCGCGCCGCACAACAAAATAGTCGCAGCATTCCCGTGAAAGAAGTGGATTACGATGAAAACCCAACTGATTACCCGCGAAGGTTACGACAAGCTTAAGCAGGAACTCGACTTTCTCTGGCGGGAAGATCGGCCTGAAGTGACCAAAAAGGTGACCTGGGCGGCCAGCCTCGGTGACCGCAGTGAAAATGCCGATTACCAATACAACAAGAAACGGCTGCGCGAGATTGACCGCCGCGTGCGCTATCTCACCAAATGCCTTGAGCAGCTGCGCATTGTGGAATACTCGCCGCAGCAGGATGGCAAAGTGTTCTTTGGCGCCTGGGTCGAGATTGAAAACGACGCGGGCGACGTGAAGCGCTTTCGCATTGCCGGCTACGACGAGATTTTTGGCCGCAATGACTACATCTCAATCGATTCACCGATGGCCCGCGCGCTGCTGAAGAAAGAGGTCGGCGATTTGGCGGTGGTGCCTACGCCGGTTGGCGATGCGCACTGGTATGTGGTGGCGATCGACTACGTTAAACAATCCTAATCACGCGGATGTGGGCGCTGAGTGTCGCCCGGCGACTGGCAATTTCCGCCTGCAATCCGTATAACTGTCCGCTGTCTATAAGCCATAAAGTAACCGATGATGAAAGATTCGCTGAGCCGCATTATTGCAAGTGAGCTGCAGGCGCGAGCAGAACAGGTTGATGCCGCTGTCCGTCTGTTGGATGAAGGGAATACCGTGCCGTTTATCGCACGTTATCGTAAGGAAGTGACCGGCGGGCTGGATGATACCCAGCTGCGTATGCTGGAAACCCGCCTGAGCTACCTCAGGGAGCTGGAAGAGCGACGCCAGTCGATTCTGAAATCTATCGGCGACCAGGGCAAGTTAACCGATGAGCTGAGCACCGCCATCACCAACACCCTGAGCAAAACCGAACTCGAAGACCTTTACCTGCCTTATAAACAAAAGCGCCGCACGCGCGGAATGATTGCGCTTGAAGCCGGTCTGGAACCGCTGGCCGACACGCTGTGGCAGGATCCTTCATACGACCCTGAGCAGCTGGCCGCGACCTTTGTCGATGCCGATAAAGGCGTTGCGGACACCAAAGCCGCCCTTGATGGCGCGCGCTATATCCTGATGGAACGCTTCGCTGAAGACGCCTCGTTGCTGGCCAAAGTGCGTGACTACCTGTGGAAACATGCGCACCTGGTGTCGCGCGTTGTCGATGGCAAACAGGACGAAGGCGCAAAATTCCGCGACTACTTCGACCACCACGAAGCCCTGACTACGGTGCCCTCTCACCGTGCGCTGGCGATGTTCCGCGGCCGCAACGAAGGCATCCTGCAGCTGGCGCTGAATCCCGATCCGCAGTTCGACGAGCCGCCACGTGAAAGCCACGGCGAGCAAATCATTATCGATCACCTGCAGCTGCGCCTGAATAACGCACCGGCTGATGGCTGGCGTAAAGCGGTGGTCAGCTGGACCTGGCGCATCAAGGTGCTGCTGCATCTCGAAACCGAGCTGATGGGCACCGTGCGCGAACGCGCCGAAGATGAAGCGATCAACGTCTTTGCCCGTAACCTGCACGATCTGCTGATGGCGGCGCCGGCAGGCATGCGCGCCACCATGGGCCTCGATCCGGGTCTGCGTACCGGCGTGAAGGTGGCGATCGTTGATGCCACCGGCAAGCTAGTTGCTACCGATACCATTTATCCGCATACCGGCCAGACGGCAAAAGCCGCGGCTGCCGTAGCGGCGCTGTGCACCAAACACAACGTTGAGCTGGTTGCCATCGGCAACGGCACCGCGTCCCGCGAAACCGAGCGCTTCTACCTGGATATTCAACAGCAGTATCCGCAGGTCAAGGCGCAGAAAGTGATCGTCAGTGAAGCCGGCGCGTCGGTCTATTCCGCCTCGGAACTGGCCGCGCTGGAATTCCCTGACCTCGACGTGTCCATCCGTGGTGCGGTGTCGATTGCCCGCCGCTTGCAGGATCCGCTGTCTGAGCTGGTGAAAATCGACCCGAAATCCATCGGGGTCGGCCAGTATCAGCACGACGTCAGCCAGAGCCAGTTGGCGAAGAAGCTGGATGCAGTGGTCGAAGACTGCGTAAACGGCGTTGGCGTTGATTTGAACACCGCTTCCGTACCGCTGCTGACCCGCGTGGCGGGCCTGAGCAAGATGATGGCGCAGAACATTGTCAGCTGGCGCGACGAGAACGGCCGCTTCCAGGATCGTCAGCAGTTGCTGAAAGTCAGCCGTCTGGGACCGAAAGCCTTTGAGCAGTGCGCGGGCTTCCTGCGTATCAACCAGGGCGATAACCCGCTGGATGCCTCAACGGTTCACCCGGAAGCCTACCCGGTGGTGCAGCGCATTCTGGCCGCTACTCAGCAGGCGCTGAATGAAGTGATGGGCAACCCTACCGAACTGCGCAACCTGCGTGCCATCGACTTCACCGATGAGAAGTTCGGTGTGCCGACCGTCACCGATATCATTAAAGAGCTGGAAAAACCGGGCCGCGATCCGCGTCCTGAGTTTAAAACGGCGCAGTTCGCAGAAGGTATCGAGACGATGAACGATTTGCTGCCCGGCATGGTGCTGGAAGGCGCGGTCACTAACGTCACCGGCTTTGGCGCCTTCGTTGATATCGGCGTGCATCAGGACGGTCTGGTGCATATCTCTTCGCTGTCAGATAAGTTCATCGATGACCCACACAAAGTGGTGAAGGCGGGCGATATCGTTAAGGTGAAGGTGATGGAAGTGGATTTGCAGCGTAAGCGCGTTGCGCTGACCATGCGTCTTGATGAGCAGCCGGGCGAAGGCAACGCTCGCCGTGGCGGCGGTAATGCCGGCCGTGACAACGCGAAACCCGCTCAGGGCAAGCCGCGTCCACGGCCGGCGGCTCAGCCCGCTGTCAGCAACAACAGCGCGATGGGTGATGCGCTGGCCGCGGCGTTCGGCAAAAAACGCTAAGCAACACGCGCGGATCTGCGGGTCCGCGCGTCATTTCCCCTCTGTTTAGTTTCGCTCCCCTCAAGCTTGTTCTGCATCAATAAGACCGTGAATCGTTCTCATTATAATTGCCACCGTTGAATATCACGGCGCCTCCCGCCGCCAGGTGGAACTATGCAGATCGTCCCGCAGCAGTACTATAAAATCGTCAGCTTCTCTCCCTCCGTCAGCGCCGCGTTCCGGCAGAAACTGCTGGCGCTTGGGCTGTTACCCGGTGCCCATTTTCAGGTCAAACGCATTGCCCCGCTGGGCGATCCGGTCCAGATCGAAGTTCGCCGCGTCAGCCTGATGCTGCGGAAAAAAGACCTGGCTTTCCTGCAACTGGAGCCTCAGCGCTGAGGGGAAGATGAACATGAAAACCTGCACCATTGGCCTGATTGGCAATCCAAATTCGGGTAAAACCACCCTGTTTAATCAGTTAACCGGCGCGCGGCAGCGAGTAGGCAACTGGGCTGGGGTGACGGTCGAGCGCAAACAGGGGCAGTTCGCGACGCAACGCTATGCTGTGCAACTGGTCGATCTGCCCGGCACCTACTCCCTCACCACCCTTTCTGCCGACAGCTCACTCGACGAGCAGATTGCCTGTCACTACATGTTAAGCGGCGAAGCCGATCTGGTGATCAACGTGGTCGATGCCAGCAATCTGGCCCGTAACCTGTGGCTGACTCAGCAGCTGCAGGCGCTGGGCGTGCCCTGCATCATCGCTCTGAATATGCTGGATATCGCCGCCAGCCAGCAGATTGATATCGATATTCGTTCCCTTGAAAAGCAGCTCGGCTGTCCGGTTATTCCGCTTGTTTCCACTCGCGCGCAGGGCATTGAACAGCTTAAGCAGGCCATTGATGACCATTCACGGCGTGCCGGGCAGTTTGCGGTCAGCTATCCCGTCGAAATCCTTGCACAGGTGGCCACGCTGAGTGACGCGATGCACGGCGAGCGATCGCCGGTACAACGCCGATGGCTGGCGTTACAACTGCTTGAGGGCGATATTTACAGCCGCTCCCAGGCCAGCGACGCCGCAGGCTTGCTGCAAACGTTCCCTGACCTGGCGGAAGCGCCGCTGAAAATTGCGGCAGCCCGCTATCAGGCCATTGATGCGGTGTGTGACGCGGTGACCGTGCCGCATCGGGCAACCGCGCACCGGCTTTCAACCCGGCTCGACAGCCTGGTTCTCAATCGCTGGCTTGGCCTGCCGATTTTCTTAGGCGTGATGTACCTGATGTTCTTCTTTGCTATCAACCTTGGCGGCGCGCTGCAACCGCTGTTTGAGATCGGATCGGCGGCGATATTTATTCACGGCACGCAGTGGCTTGGGGCCATGGCGCACTTCCCGCTGCCCCTAACCTTGTTCCTGGCGCAGGGCATTGGCGGCGGTATCAATACCGTGATGCCGCTGGTGCCGCAAATCGGCCTGATGTATCTGTTCCTCTCGCTGATGGAAGACTCCGGCTATATGGCGCGCGCGGCGTTTGTGATGGATCGTTTGATGCAGGCGCTGGGTCTGCCCGGCAAATCCTTCGTGCCATTGATTGTCGGCTTTGGCTGTAATGTGCCCTCGGTGATGGGTGCCCGCACGCTGGATGCGCCGCGCGAGCGCCTGATGACCGTGCTGATGGCACCGTTTATGTCGTGCGGTGCCAGGCTGGCGATCTTCGCCGTATTTGCTGCCGCCTTCTTCGGCAAAAGCGGTTCGCTGGTGGTGTTCAGTCTTTATCTGTTGGGCATTGTGGCCGCCATTGTGACCGGGCTGCTGTTGAAAAAAACCTTACTGCGAGGGGAAGCGTCGCCGTTTGTGATGGAGCTGCCGACCTGGCACGTGCCCCATCTGAAAAGTCTGCTGCTGCAAACCTGGCAGCGGCTGCAAAGTTTTGTGCTGCGGGCCGGCAAAGTCATCGTGGTGGTTAGCGTGCTGATTGGTGCGCTGAACAGTTTCTCGTTCAGTGGTCAGCCGGTGGACAGCATCAACGATTCGGCGCTGGCTACCGTCAGCCGCACCCTGACGCCACTGCTGTCGCCGATGGGTGTGCAGCCGGATAACTGGCAGGCCACCGTCGGCCTGGTGACCGGTGCGATGGCAAAAGAAGTGGTGGTCGGGACGCTGAACACGCTGTACACCGCTGAAGCCCTGCACGAGCAGCCCTTTGACGCCGCCAGCTTTAGCCTGATCAATGAGCTGAAAGACGCGCTGACAGAAACCTGGGACGGGGTTAAAGAGACTTTCAGCCTGAGCGTGCTGCTTAATCCGGTTGAAGCCAGTAAGGGCGACGGCGAAATGGCGACCGGCGCGATGGGGGTGATGCACAGCAAATTCGGCAGTGCCGCCGCCGCTTACAGCTATCTGATTTTCGTGCTGCTTTACGTGCCCTGTGTGTCCGTGATGGGGGCCATTGCGCGGGAAAGTAGTCGCCGCTGGATGTTTTTCTCGATTGGCTGGGGACTGAATCTGGCTTATTCGCTGGCAACCGTGTTTTATCAGTTGGCCACCTTTAACGATAATCCTCAATCCAGCAGCCTGATTTTACTGGCGGTTGCCGGTTTCAACCTGCTGCTGTGGCTGCGGCTGAAAACCCTGACCTTACCGCCGGAACGTCTGTCATTGAGCGTCGTCACCCACACACCGTGCGCGGGCTGTACCAAGAGCGGGCGCTGCCACTGATTTCCCTGACGAGACGTTGAGCGTCTGGCCGTTGAAGTTGCGATTCTGCTTCAACGGTCTACAGTGAAAACTATCGTGCTGTGGATAAATGCGGCGGCTCACTGCATCTCAATGGATAACATTACTCCCTTACTCGACAAAATTTACGACGGCACCTTTCCCCTCGTCTGCAGGGAAAAGCTGGCGGATGCTATTCTGCGCACCCGCAACGAGCTGAATCATCAGCGTAAAGCGCATTGGGATGAAAAAGACGTGGTGCTGATCACCTACGCCGATCAGTTCCGCGAGGCCGATACGCCGACGCTGCGTACCCTCTCACGCTTCTATCAGCAACATTTACAGTCCAGCTTTACGTTGGTTCACCTGCTGCCCTTTTTCCCTTATTCATCGGATGATGGCTTTTCGGTGATTGATTACCATCAGGTCAACGGGATTTGCGGGGACTGGTCAGATATCGCCGAACTGCACGGGCAGACGCGGTTGATGTTTGATTTTGTCTGCAACCATATGTCCGCCCACAGCGGATGGTTCAGGCATTATCTGGCGCAGGATCCGGGCTGGGATGATTTCTTTATCAGCATGCCGCCGTCCACCGATTTGAGTGCGGTCACACGTCCAAGAACCTCGCCGTTACTGACGCCGTTTCAGATGGCGGATGGTGAAACCCGCTTTATCTGGACCACCTTCAGCGCCGATCAAATCGATCTCAATTTTGCCAATCCTGAAGTGCTGCTGAGCATGGTCAACGTGCTGTTAGATTATCTGGCAAAAGGGGCCGATTATGTCCGGCTGGATGCCGTTGGCTATATGTGGAAAACGCCCGGAACCTCCTGCATCCATCTGGAAAAGACCCACCTGCTGGTCAAACTGTTTCGCGCCATCGCCAATGCCGTGGCGCCAGGCACGGTGATCATCACCGAAACCAACGTGCCGCACAAAGATAACATCAGCTATTTGGGTAACGGCCAGGATGAAGCGCAGATGGTGTATCAGTTTTCACTGCCGCCGCTGGTGCTGCACGCAATTCACAATGGATCGGCACGCGCACTGAAACAGTGGGCAGCCTCACTTGATGGCTCGGGCGGCACGACGACCTGGTTTAATTTCCTCGCGTCCCACGATGGTATCGGCCTGAATCCGCTCCGGGGCATTTTGCCGGAAACCGAAATTGTTTCGCTGGTCAGGGATTTGGCGATGGAAGGGGCGTTGGTTTCGTATAAAAACAATGCGGATGGCAGCACCAGCCCTTACGAAATCAACGTCACGTATATGGATGCACTGAACAAAAAAGACGATGACGACAGCACCCGGCTGCAACGATTTATGTTGGCCCACGCCCTGCTGCTGGCATTTCCTGGCGTGCCTGCGCTCTATATCCAGAGCATACTGGGCTCGCGCAATGATATGGACGGGGTGAAAGCCGCCGGACATAACCGGGCGATTAACCGGCAGAAATATAGCCTCAGCCAGATTGAAGCGGAATTAAGCGATACCCATTCGCTGCGCTATCGGGTTTATCACGCACTCGCCAGCCTGGTGCAACTCAGAACCCGGCAAACCGCCTTTCATCCCGATAATCCCATGCAGGTACTGGAAGGCGAAAACGCGCTATTCATCATGTATCGCTGGTCCGAGAAAGATCATCAGACGTTGCTGTGCATATATAACCTCAGCAACCGGGAGATCGCATATACGCTGCCGGATGCCCGACGCTATCGCGATATTATTACCGACCGGATTTTCGACGGTGAAAAACCACTGACGTTAACGCCGCTCTCTTATATGTGGCTGAAGAGCTGAAGGGAATGCGGAAATAACAACAGGCAGGGAAACCCTGCCTGTAGAGAGAAATTCAGACCACAGTTAAAGCGTGCTACAGCGGCCTTTAATACCTGTATTTACTTATACACGTCGGCAGCAGCACTGAATTTACCGTGCTCACGTCCGGCGATCACCAGATAGTATTTCCCACCTTTTTCATCCGCTTTTTTAGACAGATCTTTTTTAGCATCCATCGGAGAAGTCGCTTCCGCGGTCGTGGTCACAGTACCAATTTTTTCGAGATTCATTGTTTTAACTTCTTCTTTGGTCACTTCTTTAGCCGCCATGGCCGTAAAAGAAACCGAGCCTACCAGCAGGCTAATCGCAACAGTTTTAAAGATTTTCATCAAAGACACTCCTGTATAGTTGTTAGGAATAAGCAATCGCTTGATGAGAATTCAGGGAGGGAAAAATGAGCCAACTCCCTGACAGCTCAGAGGTAATCAGTAAGCGATCCTGCTTACAGAGGTAATTATTACCCGTAATAAATAATTCGCCAGTTTTTGGCCAAAGTTTATGCGCTATTTTTCGAGCCGAAATCAATCAGTTGCTGGCAGAAAACCTCAGGGTGGGAAATAAACGGCGCGTGCGCGGCTTTTTCAACAATCGTGGACTGGCTGGCAGGCCACGCGGCATCAAGCAACGGCACAATTTTACGCGGCACCAATCCATCCAGGGCACCATAGATGCGTAACAGCGGTACCGTCAGCGCTTTCATCTCTTCACGCAGGTCGACCGTGCGTAACATCTCCAGTCCGGCATCCAGCACGGCACTGTCAGGAGCCGGCAGATCCAGCACCACACTTTTCAGCAAGCGGGCATCCTGCCTGGCGCTTTCGGTGCCCAGCGTTTGCAGGGCAAGGAAACGCTCGACGGTGCGCTGAAAGTTTTCACTGAGCTGCTGCTGGAAACCCGCCAGCGTATCAGGTTTGATGCCCGGCCAACCATCTGCGGCAGAAAACGCCGGCGAGGAGGCGACGGTGATCAATCCGCTGACGCGTTCAGGATGCAATAAGGCCAGCTTGCTGGTGACCAGCCCGCCTAACGACCAGCCCAGCCACAGCGCTTTTTCCGGCGCCTGCGGCAACAGGGTGGCGACCATCTGCTCAATGCTCATTGGCGCATAATCCCGGCTGCGACCGTAGCCCGGCAGGTCGACCAGGTGCAGACAAAAATGCGGACTCAGTCGCTCAACCACGTTTTGCCAGACATCGGCATTCAGCCCCCATCCGTGCAGCATCACAAGATTGCGATCGCCCGTGCCGATTGTCTGCCAGTAAAGCTGTGTCATCCGTTATTGTCCTGTTTTTGCCATGGAGGCCGCTATGCTACCAATGCCCACCACATGTTGGCTATGCCAGATGCCGCTGACGTTTGCCCATCACGGCATTTGCAGCGTTTGTCTACGCCACCTTCCGCCATTGCCCACCTGCTGTCAGCGCTGTGGCCTGCCGTCTTCAAACGCCAAAAAGGAATGCGACGCCTGCCTGCTGAAACCCCCTTACTGGCACCAGATGATTATGGTCAGCGACTGGCGACCACCGCTCAGTGACTGGGTGAAGCGGCTAAAATTTCACCAGGCCACCGCACTCTCAGCCATGCTGGCGAGGCTGCTTTTGCTAAGCTGGTTAGATGCGCGCCGGAAGCACAAGCTGCGCAGACCTGACCTGCTGCTCTGTGTACCCTTACACCCATCACGCGCCTGGCGACGGGGCTATAATCAGATGGATGAAGTGACCCGCCATCTCGCCCGTTGGCTTAAATGCCGTTATACCGTAGCGGGAATTTCCCGGCACAGGAAAACGCGGATCCAGCACCAGCTGCTGGCCACCGCCCGAAGACGAAATCTGCGTGGGGCGTTCAGGGTTGAAATTGCGGTGAAAGGCCTGCATATCGCATTAACAGATGATGTGGTCACCACCGGCAGCACCGTGGGAGAGATCAGCCGCATTTTGTTGGCCGCAGGCGCGGCCAGCGTGCAGGTATGGAGCCTGTGCCGAACCTTGTAGAGCGTCGGCGATGGGCGTAATATCGTTAATTAATTGTATAAACTATTGAGCAATCGCCATGATCCTAATTACTGATTCTGCGCAAGAGCACTTCGCAAAACTGCTGTCGAAACAGGAAGATGGCACACAAATCCGTGTATTCGTAATCAATCCAGGTACACCAACAGCCGAATGCGGCGTTTCTTACTGCCCACCCGATGCAGTAGAAGCCACCGACACCGAACTGAAGTTTGAGAAGCTGTCGGCCTATATTGATGAACTCAGCGCCCCGTATCTGGAAGAGGCGGAAATCGATTTCGTTACCGATAACCTCGGTTCTCAGCTGACGCTGAAAGCGCCTAACGCCAAAATGCGTAAGGTGGACGATAATGCCCCGCTGATTGAACGCGTTGAGTATCAGCTCCAGGCGACCATCAATCCACAGCTGGCCAGCCACGGCGGTAAAGTCTCGCTGATGGAAATCACCGATGACGGTTACGCTATCCTGCAATTTGGTGGCGGCTGTAACGGTTGTTCTATGGTCGATGTGACCCTGAAGGAAGGCATCGAAAAAGAACTTCTGGTGGCTTTCCCTGAGCTGAAAGGCGTACGCGATCTGACTGAACACCAGCGCGGCGAGCACTCTTTCTACTGAGTGGCCTTAACGGGCGGATCCTTCCGCCCGTTTTCATTTCCGGTTTTACTCCCCCGCTTTCTTCCCTGATTTCCCGCCTGACTTACTCGCCTTGCGCCTGCGATTAATATCCTTGATCAGCCGGTTTATCCGCGCATCGGCAAACATCTCTTCCAGCGTCATGCTGAGCTTTCTGCGCCAGTTCGGGTATTGATCGGTGGTTCCGGGCACGTTGACCGGCTTATCCATATCCAGCCAGTCCTCCGGTTGCAGACCCAGCAGCGCACTGTTGCTGTCGGCAATAAATCGCTGCATCCCGCGATTCAACTCCGGGGTCATTTTCATCACGCTGGCTTTTTTGCCGTTGCTTTTAGACAGGCAGCCATATTGATGCAGGGCCGTCAGCAGAGCCTGCTTCTGTCTGGCGCGATCCTGATACAGCCGGTGCAGCACCACTTTATCCGGGTAGAGCCCAAGCCGTTCCCCTAATACCAGATCGCCGGCATTCCAGAAGCCGCGCAGCGTTGGCAAATCGTGGGTGGTGGCACTCGCCATCGACTGACGGGGCCAGGCGGCGGGTGAACGATACTGGTCCCTGTTTTGCTGTTCGAAGTACAGCACCTTCCAGGAGTAGATACCGCCCTCCCGCAGCAGTGAAACGATCTCCTTCGGCACCGTGCCCAAATCTTCGCCAATCACCATGCATTGATTGCGCTGGCTCTCCAGTGCGAGGATTGCCAGTAAGTCTTCCACCGGATAGTAAACATAGGCACCGAAGTTGGCAGTTTCACCGTAGGGGATCCACCATAGCCGCAGCATCGACATCACATGATCGATGCGCAGCGCACCGCAGCTGGCCATATTCGCCCGTACCAGATCGATAAATGGCTGATAGCCTCTGGCTGCCATAACGTGCGGATCCATCGGTGGCAGACCCCAGTTTTGCCCCAGTGGCCCCAGAATATCCGGCGGCGCACCGACGGAAGCACCGAGGCAATACAGCTCCGGATCGCACCAGGTTTCCGAACCGCCTTCGGCCACGCCAACCGCCAGATCACGGTATAAGCCGATCGGCATCTTGCGTTGCTGGCTCAGCTGCCAGCAGGCATCAAACTGCCGGTTTGCCAGCCACTGTAACCACAGCCAGAAGCGGATTTCACTCTCCTGCTGCTGGCAAAACTGCTGCACTTCTTTCGAGTGGGCCTGCTGCAAGGTCTTCGGCCACACCGGCCAGCCCCAACGATCGGGATTGTCCGCCAGCATAATGCCATGCAGCGCATCATATGCCGCCTGCCAGTAGAGGCTGCTACCGCCTTCGGCAATAAAATCCTCAAATTGCACCACGTCGGAATCGCTATTTTTGCGCTGGGTAAAATGCTGCCATGCATGACGCAGCCCGTTGATTTTCAGCTCGCCAACCCGTGCATAATCCACCCAGTCACTTTCACGGGCTTTGGCCAGCAGCTTTTGCGTGCCTTTTTGTTGCCACCAGCGTTGTGCCGCTTTGCCCTGCTGGAAATCCGGCACGTCGGACACATCGATATACAGCACGTTCAGCCAGCGTCGTGATGAGGGGCTATAAGGGCTGGCACTTTCCGGATTGGCGGGATACAGCGAGTGGATCGGGTTCAGGCCGATAAACGCGCCACCCCGATCGGCCACCTCCGCCAGCAGGCGTTTTAAATCGCCGAAATCCCCCATTCCCCAGTTCTGTTCAGAACGCACGGTATACAGCTGAACGCAGGATCCCCACAGTTTTTTGCCCTGCAGCAACGGCTCAGGTTCATAACAGCGCTTAGGGGCAACAATGAGCCGGCACTGCCACTGCTTTCCACCCTGCTGAAGATGCAGTTGATGGTAGCCGAAGGCCAGATTGGCCGGCAGCCGGATCGCTTCCCCACCGTTGACCGCGCCGCTATGTTCCCGCCCGTTCTCCATCATCAGCTGCCACTGATATTCGCCCTGTCCGCCGACCGACAGTTGCAGCAAACGCTTACGGATAAACACTTTGCAGGCCGGTACCGGCCCGGGTTTTTCCTTGTGCTTCCCCGACATCGCCGCCAGCAGCCGCTGACGGATTGCCACGCTGACCTCTTCCGCCTCACCACGGGCGTTGATGTATTTTGTGGCGATCCCGGCGGCGGCGGCTTCCTGTTCAAATTTCTTTTTGTCCATTGCGGCTCCTTAGCGCTTCGCCTGCCAGATACGCTGCTGATAATCGCGGATTGAGCGATCGGAACTGAACATCCCGGTACGGGCAGTATTCAGGATGGTGGCGCGGGTCCAGGCTTCCTGATCAAGCCATAAGGTTTCCACCCGCTTTTGCGCCTCGATATAGCTGTTGAAATCGGCCAGCACCAGCCAGGGATCGCCGCCCTTATCCAGGCTGTGCAGCATCAGGTCGAAGGCATGTTTATCGCCATCGCTGAAGAAACCTTTTTCCAGCTCCTTCAACAGGCCATCAAGATGCTTATCCTTCTTACGCAGCTTTTTAGGGGAATAGCCGCCCGCTTTCAGCGCCTTCACTTCATACACCGAGTTACCGAAGATAAAGATATTCTCTTCACCGACCTGTTCGGCAATCTCAACGTTTGCCCCATCCAGCGTGCCGATGGTTAACGCGCCATTCAGCGCCAGCTTCATATTGCCGGTACCGGACGCTTCATAACCGGCAGTGGAGATCTGCTCGGAAAGGTCCGCCGCCGGGATCATCAGTTCCGCCGCCGTAATCCGGTAGTCAGGGATAAACACCACTTTCAGCTTGTCGCCTACCCGCGGATCGTTGTTGATTTTCTCCGCCACTTTATTGATGGCGTAGATAATATTTTTGGCGAGGTAATAGCCCGGTGCCGCTTTGGCACCAAACAGGAACACGCGCGGAACAACGTCTTTCTCAGGGTTTTCGCGCAGCGCTTTGTAGCAATGCAGGATGTGCAACAGGCCCAGATGCTGTCGTTTGTACTCGTGCAGGCGTTTGATTTGTACATCGAACAGCGCATCCGGGCTAACCAGAATGCCGGTCACCCGCTTGATATAGTCGGCCAGACGCACCTTGTTATCGTGTTTGATCTGGCGATAACGCTTACGGAAGGCTTTGTTATCGGCAAAGGGTTCGAGCCCTTTCAGCGCATCGAGTTGATTGGCCCATTCGACCTTCAGCGTCTCGTCAATCAGCCCGGCCAGCGCCGGGTTACACTGTTTTAACCAGCGGCGCGGGGTGATGCCGTTGGTGACATTATGGAATTTGTTCGGCCACAGCTGGTGATACTCGGGGAACAGATCTTTCACCACCAGCTCAGAATGCAGTGCCGCGACGCCGTTAACCGCGAACCCACCGACCACGCAGAGGTTCGCCATCCGCAGCTGATGATCGTAGAGCACCGCCAGCTTCTCCCACACCGCCTCTTCGCCTGGCCAGTGCTGCTCCACGACCTTTTTGAAGCGTTTGTTGATCTCGGTGACGATCATAAAATGGCGTGGCAACAGCGTGCGGAACAGCCGTTGATCCCAGCGCTCCAGCGCCTCTGGCATCAGCGTATGGTTGGTGTAAGCGAAGGTTCTGCTGGTGATGGCCCAGGCGTCGTCCCAGCTCATCTGATGATCATCGATCAAGACGCGCAGCATTTCAGGAATGGCGATGGTGGGATGAGTATCGTTTAGTTGGATCACTTCATAATCCGGCAGCTCGGCGATATGGCGCCCGGCCAGATGATGGCGGCGCAAAATGTCGGCCACCGAGCAGGCACACTGGAAATACTGCTGCATCAGGCGAAGCTGTTTGCCCTCCTGATGATTATCATTCGGATACAGCACTTTGGTCAGCTTCGCTGCGTCAATCCCCTGCTGTTCAGCCTTGAGGAACTTGCCGTCATTAAATAACGTCAGGTCAAAAGGATGCGCATGCGTGGCCTGCCACAGTCGCAGTGGCTGAGTGATGCCGTTGCGATAGCCGGTGACGGGCAGATCCCAGGCCTCACCACGCAGCGTAAACGCCGGTTCCCAGCGGGAGATGCCGCCCTGTTTAACCACTTTACCGCCCAGCCCAACATTCACATCCAGCGCCGCATTATGGCGGAACCACGGATAGCTGTTGCGCTGCCAGTCGTCCGGCGCTTCAAACTGCTGGCCGTCAACAAAGGACTGGCGGAATAAGCCGTACTGATAGTTCAGCCCGTAGCCAATTGCCGGTTGTCCCACCGTCGCCATCGAATCGAGATAGCAGGCCGCCAGTCGACCCAGCCCACCGTTGCCTAATGCTGGATCGACCTCTTCTTCCAGCAGCTCGCTCAGATCGCACTGGTGCTTAGCCAGACTGGCTTTGACCTCATCATACCAACCGAGATTCAGCAGGTTATTGCCGGTCAGCCTGCCGATTAAGAATTCCATTGAAATGTAATTAACGTGGCGCTGTTTCCGGGTCTGTCTGGCCACTGGCAAGGCCGCCAGCATCTCGGCCAGTGCGCCGCTAAGGGCCTGCCACCATTGATGCTGCGTCATTTCACTGGCTGAAGCTAAACCAAGATGTTGCCACTGACGGGTAAGGGCCGCGTCAAAACGCGCCTGATTGAATTTCTGCTGCGACATACCGCTTCCTTATTAAAAGGGAAAAATGGCAAAGTGCAAACCGGCTTACGACTCTTACAGTTAAGACCGGAACAGAATAAATTGCTCGTTGGGGGAAAGATAAACTTGATACAAAAGAAGAAAGGAGAAAAGCGCGCGGCATCCTTGCCGCTGTGTGCAGAGTCCGGGCGTTAACACAGCTCCAGATGCACTTCGTGCTGCTCGATGGTCTGCATCACGCTCGGTGGCGGCGTTTCATCGGTAAACAGGTAGTCGATCAGGCTCATATTTCCCAGATTAATCATCGCGTTGCGGCCAAACTTGGAGTGGTCAGCGACCAGCATGACGCAGCGAGAGTTTTCAATGATCGCCCGCTTGGTGCGCACTTCGTGATAGTCGAAGTCCAGCAGGGAACCATCCATATCGATGCCGCTGATCCCCAGAATGCCGAAATCCAGGCGGAACTGAGAGATGTAGTCGAGCGTCGCCTCACCCATAATGCCGCCGTCACGGGTACGCACTTCGCCACCGGCAACGATCAGACTGAAATCGGGTTTCGACATCAGCAGCATCGCAACATTCAGGTTGTTGGTCACCACCCGCAGATTGCTGTGATTCAGCAACGCGTGCGCCACCGCTTCCGGCGTGGTGCCGATATCAATGAACAGCGACGCGCCGTCAGGGATCTGGCTGGCAACACGCTGAGCAATACGCGCTTTTTCGGCCGACCACATCATCTTACGATCCTGCCAGGCGGTGTTTTCCGAACTGGATGGCAGGGCAGCCCCGCCGTGATGACGTTGAATTTTATTCTGTTCTGCCAGGTCGTTCAGGTCGCGACGGATGGTTTGTGGGCTGACGGCAAAATGATCCACCAGCTCTTCCGTACTGACATATCCCTGACGACGCACTAATTCGATAATGGCGTCATGACGTTGCGTTTGCTTCACAAAACTCTCCTGTCCAGGCGTCCCTGCTGATGAATGCTTTAGGATCTTTTAACGTGTCGGGTATCAACAAATGCCATGGCCAGACCGACCAACAGGCCCGTAACGTGCGCGGCGTTGGCAATAGACAAGCCAAACCAGCCCATGTACCCCACCACCAGCCAGACGACCGCGAAGGCCATCAGCCCACGTTCAAGGTAGATGCCACTTTGCGGGTCGCGCTCGCCTCTCAGCCACGCGTAGCCCATCAGAGCATAGACGGCGCCAGACAGGCCACCAAACATCACCCCACTGTATTTGGACTGCATCCAGCCACTGAGCAATGCCGAGATCAGCAGGATGACAAACAGCTTGCCGCTGCCCAGTCTTTTTTCCACCGCGCCGCCCAGATACCACCACCACATCAGGTTAAAGGTGATGTGCAGGATCGAGAAGTGCAGCAGCGCATGGGTGAACCAGCGCCACAACTCAAAGTGCTGGTCCGCATCAGGCCAGGCCAGCAGGCTCATCACCGTCTGGTCGCCAAAAATCTGCATCAGCACAAAGACCACGATGCATATCACCATCACGGACAGCGTTAGCGGTCCGGCGCGCTCACGGATATTGGCCAACAGTGAGGAGCCCTGATAATGAATGCCGGACGAGGTGCTGCCTGAATGCCAGCTCGCCGCCTGATAGCGCGGGTGGTTCGGGTCGCGAATAAACTGGCTAAGTTCGTTTTCGACCAGATTGACTTTCGAATCATCATCCAGCCAAACCGTATAATGGTTATCGTGCTCCACACGCAGCTGGATGCCACGGGTTGCCATATAGTCCACAAAGGCTTGCGCCATGCGGGGGTTGGAGAATTCAGTGATGCGCATCATCGCCGTCGAAAGTCCCTGTTAATTAAAACGAAAGAACAGTATACCGCACTGTTAGAAGAGGGTCAGTTAAAGCGCAACGGCTTCCACCTGCTGCGGGAACACCACACGCCAGGCTTCAAAACCACCATCAACGCTGAACACCTGATTAAATCCCTGGCTCAACAGATACTGCGCGGCACTTTTACTGCTGATGCCGTGATAGCACATCACCAGCACCGGCGTGTCGACATCGGACTGCGCGATAAATCCGGGCAGCGATTCATTGGTCAGATGAAAGGCCCCGCTGGCATGGGCGGCGGCATAACTCTGCGGATCGCGGATATCAACCAGCAGCGCGTTGTTATCGGTCATCTGTGCCTGTGCCTGCTGCACACTGATGCACTCAAATTGTTCCATGGTGGGTTCTCGTCAAAGTCAGACAAATCAGCCTTATTGTAACGCGAAGGTTGCCTGGAATAACCCGATATGTTGCAGGGTTAAGCGGCTTTTCTTTGCTCAATTATGTTACCTGCATCACGCATAAATGTTTTTATTCGGTTAACGCTGGCATCAATGTGCGAATACGACTATTATAATGCTCGAAAACGAACATTTAAGAACTATTCCGAACATCGGGGGAAGATGACGTGGAAACCAAAGATTTGATCGTAATCGGCGGCGGCATCAACGGCGCTGGCATTGCGGCTGATGCTGCAGGACGCGGCCTGTCTGTGCTGATGCTGGAAGCGCAAGATTTGGCCTGCGCGACCTCTTCCGCCAGCTCCAAACTTATCCACGGTGGCCTGCGCTACCTGGAACATTACGAATTCCGTCTGGTCAGCGAAGCGCTGGCAGAACGTGAAGTGCTGTTGAAGATGGCACCGCACATCGCTTTCCCAATGCGTTTCCGTCTGCCGCACCGTCCGCATCTGCGTCCGGCGTGGATGATCCGCATCGGTCTGTTTATGTATGACCATCTGGGCAAACGCACCAGCCTGCCGGGCAGCAAAAGTTTGCGTTTTGGCTCAGATTCGGTACTGAAGCCTGAAATCGTGCGCGGTTTCGAATATTCCGACTGCTGGGTCGACGATGCGCGCCTGGTTGTGCTGAATGCGCAGGAAGTTGAGAAGCGCGGTGGCGAAGTCCGCACCCGAACCAAAGTGACCCGCGCATGGCGTGAAAATGGCCTGTGGATGGTTGAAGCCGAAGATATCGACAGCGGCAAAACCTTCACCTGGCGTGCCAAAGGTCTGGTCAATGCCGCTGGCCCATGGGTTAAGCAGCTGTTCGATGATGGCCTCAAGCTGAAGTCACCATACGGAATTCGCCTGATCAAGGGCAGCCACATCGTGGTGCCACGCGTGCATACGCAGAAACAGGCTTACATTCTGCAGAACGAAGATAACCGTATCGTGTTTGTGATCCCGTGGATGGACGAATTCTCGATCATCGGCACCACCGACGTGGAATACAAAGGCGATCCGAAAAACGTCCATATCGACGACAACGAGACTGAATACCTGCTGAAAGTATTCAACGGCCACTTTAAGAAGTCGCTGAGCAAAGAGGATATCGTCTGGTCTTACTCCGGCGTGCGTCCACTGTGCGATGACGAATCTGATTCACCGCAGGCGATCACCCGCGATTACACGCTCGACGTGCGCGATGATAACGGCCAGGCACCGTTGCTCTCTGTATTTGGCGGCAAGCTCACCACTTACCGTAAGCTGGCTGAGCACGCGATGGAGAAATTGTCGAAGTACTATCCGAAAGCGGGTCCGGCCTGGACCAAAACCTGCGTGCTGCCAGGCGGAGATATTGCCGGTACGCGTGAAGATTACGCCGCCAGCCTGCGTCGCCGTTATCCGTTCATTACTGAAGGGATGGCCCGTCACTACGCCCGGACTTACGGTAGCAATACCGAGAAGCTGTTAAGCGGCGCGACCAGCCTGGAAGAGTTGGGCGAGCTGTTTGGTCACCACTTCTATGAAGCCGAACTGCGTTATCTGGTGGAAAACGAGTGGGTGCGTGAGCAGGATGATGCCCTGTGGCGCAGGACCAAAATCGGTATGTGGCTGAACGATGAGCAACGCGCCCGCGTTGGCGAATGGCTGGCTCAGCACGTGAAGAAACCGGCGCTGTCACTGGCTTCCTGATTCATCCAGTCGACGTAATGAAAAGGGGCAGAATGATTATTCTGCCCCTTTTGCATTTCTGCTTTTAACGCGCGGGATTACAACCGTACCGGTTTGATCCCCCAAATCTCGTCAGCGTATTCCTGGATCGTCCGGTCCGAGGAGAAGTAGCCCATATTGGCGATGTTCAGCAGCGCCTTGCGGGTCCACTCATCCGGGTGACGATAAAGCGTATCCACCTTATCCTGGGTATCAACATAGCTGCGATAGTCGGCCAGCAGCTGGTAATGGTCGCCCAGATTAACCAGCGAATCGAACAGATTACGGTAGCGGCCCGGTTCCTGAGGACTGAAGGTGCCGGTGGCGATTTGGGTCAGCGCCTGATGCAGTTCCGCATCCTGCTCGTAAATCTTGTGCGCGCTATAGCCATTCTTGCGCAGCGCTTCGACCTGCGGCGTGGTGTTACCGAAGATAAACATATTCTCCTCGCCCACGTGCTCCAGCATCTCGACATTGGCACCATCCAGCGTGCCGATAGTCAGCGCGCCGTTCAGCGCAAATTTCATATTACTGGTGCCTGACGCCTCGGTCCCCGCCAGTGAAATCTGTTCAGAGAGATCTGCCGCAGGAATGATGATCTGCGCCAGGCTGACGCTGTAGTTAGGCACAAAAACCACCTTCAGCCGGTTTCTCACCAGCGGATCGTTGTTAATGACCTTCGCCACATCGTTGATCAGGTGGATGATATGCTTCGCGGTGTAGTAAGCCGAGGCGGCCTTACCGGCAAAGATATTAACGCGCGGCACCCAGTCGGCGTCAGGATCCTCTTTGATGCGGTTATAGCGGGTGATTACATGCAGCACGTTCAGCAGCTGACGCTTATATTCGTGGATACGCTTGATCTGCACGTCAAACAGCGCGTGCGGATCGATAACCACCCCCATTTTCTGCGCAATATAGTCTGCCAGCCGCTTTTTGTTGTGCAGCTTGGCATCGCTGATCTGCGTCAGGAAGCTGGGATAATCGATATGCTGCTTCAGCTCATCCAGCTGGCTCAGCTCGGTACGCCAGGTGCGGCCAATCGCCTCATCCAACACGCCGGAGAGTTCAGGGTTCGCCAGCGCCAGCCAGCGACGCGGGGTCACGCCATTGGTTTTATTGCAGAAGCGGCCGGGGAACAGCGCGGCAAAATCCGCAAAAAGCGACTGCACCATCAGATTGGAGTGCAGCTCAGAAACGCCGTTCACCTTGTGGCTGACCACCACCGCCAGCCAGGCCATTCGAATTTTACGGCCGTTGTTCTCATCTATGATCGAAATGCGTGACTGCAGATCCCAGTCGTCCGGGTAGTAATCCTGAATGGTTTTCAGGAAGTAATCGTTAATATCAAAGATGATTTGCAGATGGCGCGGCAGGATCTTGCCGATCATATCGACCGGCCAGGTTTCCAGCGCTTCGGTCATCAGCGTGTGGTTAGTATAGGAGAACACCTGACAGGTGACTTCAAACGCATCATCCCAGCTGAACTTATGCTCATCGATCAGCAGGCGCATCAGTTCCGGGATCGCCAGTACCGGGTGGGTGTCATTCAGGTGAATGGCAATCTTGTCGGCGAGGTTATCGAAGGTCTGATGCATCCGCCAGTGGCGGCTGAGGATATCCTGCACCGTGGCCGAGACAAGGAAATACTCCTGACGCAGCCGCAGTTCCCGGCCGGAATAGGTCGAGTCATCGGGATAGAGCACGCGGGACACGTTTTCCGAATGGTTCTTATCTTCCACCGCCGCAAAGTAATCGCCCTGATTGAATTTCCCCAGGTTGATTTCATTACTGGCCTGCGCTGACCACAAGCGCAGAGTGTTAGTGGCATCGGTGTCGTAGCCCGGGATGATCTGGTCGTAGGCCATCGCCTGCACTTCTTCGGTTTCCAGCCAGCGCGAACGGCTGCCTTCCAGCTGAATACGTCCGCCGAAGCGCACTTTGTAGCGGGTGTTAAAGCGCTGGAACTCCCAGGGATTACCGTATTCCAGCCAGTAGTCCGGCGACTCAGCCTGGCGACCATCAATGATATTTTGTTTGAACATGCCGTAGTCGTAGCGAATGCCATAGCCGCGGCCAGGCAATCCTAACGTGGCAAGGGAATCCAGGAAGCACGCAGCCAGTCGGCCTAAACCACCGTTACCCAAACCCGGATCGCTCTCTTCTTCAATCAGGTCTTCCAGATTGAAGCCCATCTCCTCCAGCGCGGCCTGAGCATCATCGTACATGCCCATCGCCAGCAGCGCGTTGGAAAGGGTTCTGCCTACCAGAAACTCCATCGACAGGTAATACACCTGCCGCACATCCTGGGAAAGCTGCGCCCGGTTAGAGCGCAACCAACGCTCTACCATCCGATCCCTGACCGCCAGTAACGTGGCATTCAGCCATTCATGCTTGTTGGCAATTGAGGGATCTTTACCGATGGTAAACATCAATTTATAGGCAATCGAGTGCTTCAGCGCATCGACGCTGAGCGTGGGAGCGGTATAGGTGAAAGGTGCGTTCATATCAAAATTCCCATAGCCATTACAACAGTCGTTGATAGAGATCGCGGTAGGCCACAGCGGCCACCTGCCAGCTAAAATCCATCCCCATCGCCTGACGCTGCACGTAGCGCCAAAGTGAAGGACGGGACCACAGTACAAAAGCACGGCGGATAGCCCTCAGTAAAGACCAGGCATTGCTGTCCTCAAAAACAAATCCGCTGGCCATGCCATCGGCGAGGTTCTCCAGCGAACTGTCATTGACCGTATCCGCCAGTCCACCGGTGCGCCGGACCAGCGGTAAGGTGCCGTATTTCAGGCCGTACAGCTGGGTCAGTCCACAGGGTTCAAAACGGCTCGGGACCATAATCACGTCGGCACCGCCCATAATGCGGTGGGAGAATGCTTCATGATAGCCAATCTGTACACCCACCTGGCCCGGATATTCGGCCGCCGCCGCAAGGAATCCTTGTTGCAGTACGGCATCTCCGGCGCCCAGTAACACCAGCTGTCCGCCCTGCTCCAGCAGGCCAGGCAAGGCTTCCAGCACCAGATCCAATCCTTTCTGTTTGGTCAGGCGGCTGACCACCGCAAAGACCGGGACCTTGTCATCAATCTTCAGGCCCATGGTGATCTGCAACTGGCGTTTGTTCTCGACCTTGGCATCCAGCACATCGCGGTTATAGCGCGCGTTAAGCAGCAGGTCTTGCGCCGGGTCCCAGATGGCCGGATCGACCCCGTTGAGGATCCCGGTCAGCCGGCCCTCAAGCTGTCGCTGCTTCAGCAGATCTTCCATGCCGTAACCATACTCCGGCAGGGTGATCTCCCGGGCGTAAGTAGGACTGACGGCGGTAATATGGTCAGCATAAAACAGGCCGGCCTTCAGGTAAGAAATCTGCCCGAAGAATTCCAGCCCAAACATATTGAAGAATGACCAGGGTAACTGGATGTCATCCATATGCTTGGCGGCAAACAATCCCTGATACGCCAGATTATGAACAGTAAATACCGATTTTGCTGGACGGCCGCGTGCCGCCAGATAGGCGCAGGTCAGCCCGGCATGCCAGTCATGCGCATGGACCACCTCAGGTCGCCAGTAAGGATCCAGCCCACAGGCCACTTCACAGCCAATCCAGCCCAGCAGCGCAAAGCGGAGATAGTTATCCGTATACGCGAACTGTGACTCGTCGTGATAAGGGCTACCGGGTCTGTCATATAAACCCGGCGCATCTATCAGGTAAATCCCTACGCCATCAAACTGCCCATAGAGCAGCTCCACGTAGCCCGCGAACGTTTGCAGCCTTGCCACGACCTCTGTCTCCGGGATCCCTTTCTTTAAATCAGGGAAGCCTGGAAGCAGGACTCTGGTATCAATGCCTTCTGCAATTTGCGCCGCCGGTAATGCCCCAACAACATCAGCAAGCCCGCCGGTTTTAAGCAGCGGGAAAATTTCTGAACAGACATGTAAAACCTGCATTATCGGCTCCTTTACGGTGTGCTGACGCGGTCCTCCGCATCAAAAACCTTGCCCAGACTGAACTGCTTCTTAGTTAACTGCGCCAGCCCAATTTGGCCAGCATGGATCGCGTCACCAGTACGATCCCCTCTTCGGAACGGTAAAAACGCCGCGCATCGTCATCGGGATTTTCACCGATTACCGTGCCTTCCGGCAGCTCGCAGGCTCGGTCAATCACACAGCGGCGCAGGCGACAGGATCGCCCCACGACCACATCTGGCGAGAGAACTGAGGATTCGATATTGCAGAAAGAGTTGATTCGAACGCGGGAGAACAGCACCGAATTCACCACCACCGAGCCGGAAATAATGCAGCCGCCCGACACCAGCGAATTCATGGTCATACCGTGACTGCCTGAGCGATCCTGCACAAATTTCGCCGGAGGAAGCGGCTCCATATGGGTGCGGATTGGCCAGTCGCGGTCATACATATCTAACTCTGGCGTCACCGAGGCCAGATCGAGGTTGGCTTTCCAGTAAGCTTCCAGGGTTCCCACATCGCGCCAGTAAGGCGGCGCGGTCTCATCACTTTGCACGCAGGAGATGCTGAACGAGTGCGCCAGCGCCTCACCGGTGGAGACAATCTGCGGCAGAATGTCTTTACCAAAGTCATGGTTGGATTCGGGATTTTTAAGGTCTTCTTCCAGCAACTCATAGAGATAGTCTGCGGTAAACGCATAGATCCCCATGCTGGCCAGCGCCTGGGTTTTATCGCCCGGCATATGCGGCGGATCGGCCGGTTTTTCGAGGAATTCCACTACCCGGCTTTCATCGTTAACCGCCATGACGCCAAACGCGCTGGCTTCTTCGATCGGCACAGGCAGACAGGCGATGGTGCATTTGGCGTCATTTTCCACATGGTCCAGCAGCATCCGCGAGTAATCCATTTTGTAGATATGGTCACCCGCGAGGATCACGATGTACTTCGCCTGATAACGGCGAATGATATCGAGGTTCTGCGTGACCGCATCTGCCGTCCCGCGATACCAGTGTTCCGTGGCCTGACGTTGCTGCGCAGGCAGCAGGTCGACAAACTCGTTCATCTCCTCGTTGAGGAAAGACCAGCCACGCTGGATATGCTGCACCAGCGTGTGGGATTGATACTGGGTGATCACCGCGATCCGCCTGATCCCGGAGTTCAGGCAGTTCGATAGCGCAAAGTCGATAATGCGAAATTTGCCGCCGAAGTGTACAGCAGGTTTTGCACGTTTCGCGGTGAGATCTTTTAACCGGGTACCGCGTCCACCGGCAAGGATGAGGGCAACAGTTTGTGTCGGCAATTGTCTTGCCAGCATCAGGGGATCGTTCTTCTCTAATTTGATCATGTCTGACTCCTGTTATGATTGCTTTTGGAACACGCACACACCGTGGGCTGGTCCATGCCAGACAGTTATAAGGATCGGGTTATCATCCCCGGCGAAGGGTGGAATGGCATGCCATTCCCCTTGAGGCAGTTGTAAATCGCACACTTCTTCCGTGGCGTTAAACGTAATTAACCAGTTCTGAGACAGGCAAATTTGTAGACGATGCGCCCCGTTTTGCCACTCCTCAACGCTCAAAGGCTGACCCGTGGGCCCCAGCCACTCAACGTTTCCATCCCCTTCCTGCCACCAGCTATCGCTCTGCAGCGCAGGGATCTTGCTGCGCAGATGGATTAATGCGGCAGTGAAGTTAAACAGCCCGCTGTCATTGTTTTCCCAGTTAAGCCAGGTCAACTCGTTATCCTGACAGTAGGCGTTATTGTTGCCGTGCTGGCTGTGGCTGTGCTCGTCACCCGCTAACAGCATCGGTGTGCCTTGCGCCAGTAACAGCGTGGTCAGCATGGCGTGCACGCTGCGGCGGCGATGTTCAGCCACCAGCAACGGCGCGTTCAGCCCTTCCACACCGTGGTTATGGCTGTAATTGCTGTTGTTGCCATCGCGGTTATCTTCGCCGTTGGCTTCGTTATGTTTGTCGTTGTAGCAAACCACATCGCACAGGGTGAAACCGTCATGGGCAGTGATCAGATTGATGCTGGCCGACGGCAATCGTCCAGGCTGTTGGAACACGTCGCTGGACGCAGCAAAGCGTCTGACCAACTCGGCATTAGAGATGTCGCCATACAGCCAGTAACGGCGCACAACGTCGCGGAAGTGGTCATTCCATTCGGCAAACGGCGGTGGGAAGTTCCCCACCTGGTAACCGCCAGGCCCGATATCCCAGGGCTCAGCAATCAGCTTGCAGGCCGATAACAGGGGATCGGCCTGGATCGCCTGGAACATCTCCGCATCGCGCTGGTATTCCGGCGTACGACCTAAGATGGTGGCAAGATCGAAGCGGAAGCCGTCGACGTGGCACTCCTCTACCCAGTAACGCAGGCAGTCCAGCGTCCAGGTCATCACTTTCGAATGGCTGATGTTCAGCGTGTTGCCGCAGCCGGTCCAGTTCTGATAGCCACCCTGATCGTCGAGCCAGTAATAGCTTTTGTTGTCGACACCGCGTTTGGACAGCGTCGGGCCGGTCTCTTCCAGCTCGGCGGTGTGGTTAAACACCACGTCGAGGATCACTTCGATGCCCGCCGCATGCAGCGCCTTCACCGCCTGCTGGAACTCATCGCGCGGATGCAGCCCGTTAACGCCGGAGGCATAACGCGCATCCAGTGCGTAAGGCGCCAGCGGGTTGTAACCCCAATAATTGGTCAGCCCAAGGCGCAGCAAACGCGGCTCGTGAGCAAAATACGCCACCGGTAACAGCTCCAGGCTGGTGATGCCGAGGCGCTTGAAATAGCTGATCATCACCGGATGGCCCAGCGCCGCATAGGTACCCTGGATCTCTGCGGGAATGCCCGGATGGCGCCTGGTCAGCCCGCGAACGTGCGCTTCATAGATGACGGTCGAGCCCCAGGGCACGCGCGGTGGCTGGTCGTCTTCCCAGTCAAAATCATTGGCCAGCACCACGCTTTTCGGCGCCACTGCCGCGCTGTCTTCACAATTCATCTCCGTTTCACCGCACTGGAAACGCGGATCGTCGGTGACTTCGCCTTCCACTTCGCGGGCACAGGGATCGACCAGTAATTTGTTGGGATTGAAGCGGTGTCCGGCGTCCGGCTGCCACGGGCCATGCACCCGGTAGCCATAGCGCTGGCCGGGTTTGATCGCCGGCAGATAGCCATGCCAGATATCGCCGGTGTGGCCCGGTAAATCCACGCGTGTTTCCTGGCCCTGCTCGTCAAACAGACAGAGCACCACGCGCTCTGCATGTTGCGAGAACAGGGTAAAGTTCACGCCTTTGCCGTCGTAATCAGCGCCGGCGGGCGTGTCTTTGCCAGGAAGCACGGGACTCATCACGCCTCCCTCGCCAGCCAGACGGTGGACAGCGGCGGCAAGGTCATGCTCACCGAGTGTTCACGATTGTGGCTGGGCTGCGGATCGCTGTGGATTGCGCCCTGATTACCGGCATTGCTGCCGTGATAATGGCTGGAGTCAGTGTTGAGCACTTCCCGCCAGCTGCCCGCGCCGGTGACGCCAAAGCGGTAGTTCCCACGGATGACCGGGGTAAAGTTGCTGACAACCATCAGCTCGTTGCCCTCGCGATCGCGGCGCACAAAGACAAACACCGAGTTTTCGAAATCATCCACCACCAGCCATTCGAAGCCCATCGGGTCGAAGTCGAGCTGATAGAGCGCGGGATGCGCGCGATAAGTGTGGTTCAAATCGCGTACCAGTCGCTGCACGCCGTTATGCCAGTTGTCGTGCCCTTCCAGCAGATGCCAGTCGAGGCTGACGTCGTGGTTCCACTCTTTGCCCTGCGCAAACTCGTTGCCCATAAACAGCAGCTTTTTGCCGGGGAAGCCGAACATCCAGCCGTAATAAGCACGCAGGTTGGCAAATTTTTGCCAGGCATCGCCCGGCATGCGGTCCAGAATCGATTTCTTGCCGTGCACCACCTCATCGTGCGACAGCGGCAGCACAAAGTTTTCGGTGGAGTTATAGAGCATGCCAAAGGTCAGGTTGTTGTGGTGATGCTTGCGATGCACCGGATCCAGCTTCATATAATCCAGCGTGTCGTGCATCCAACCCAGATTCCACTTGTACCAGAAGCCCAGACCGCCCATTTCCGGCGGACGTGAGACGCCAGGGAAATCGGTCGACTCTTCGGCTACCGTCACCGAGCCCGGTGCGGCGGAGCCCAGCGTGCGGTTGGTGTAGCGCAGGAAGGCGATAGCTTCCAGATTCTCTCTGCCGCCCAGGTGGTTAGGCACCCATTCCCCTTCGGCACGGCTGTAATCGCGATAGATCATTGACGCCACCGCATCGACGCGCAGCCCGTCAATGCCGAAGCGCTCAATCCAGTACAGGGCGTTGCCCGCCAGATAATTGCTGACTTCGCGGCGGCCGAAGTTATAAATCAGCGTGTTCCAGTCCTGATGGTAGCCTTCGCGCGGATCGCCGTGCTCGTACAGCTCGGTACCATCAAATTTGGCCAAAGCAAAGTCATCGGAAGGGAAATGGCCCGGCACCCAGTCGAGCAGCACGTTCAGCCCGGCTTCATGCGCCGCGGCAACGAAGTTGCGGAAGTCATCACGGGTACCAAACCGCCGGGTTGGCGCGTACATGCCGGTTGGCTGATAGCCCCAACTGCCATCGAACGGATGTTCGTTAATCGGCATCAGCTCAAGGTGGGTGAAGCCCATCTCTTTGGCGTAAGGCACCAGCTGTTCGGCCAGCTCTTTATAGCTCAGCCAGAAATTGTTATCGGTGTGCCGACGCCATGAGCCCAGATGCACCTCATAAATCGAGATCGGTTGGTCAAAATCATTGGCGCGACGACGGGCCTCCGGCATCTCGGTTTTTGGGGGTATCCCGCAAATCATCGAGGCACTGTCCGGCCGCATCTGCGCTTCAAATGCATAGGGATCGGCCTTCAGCCGCAGCTGACCGTGCAGATCGATAATTTCGAATTTATACAGCTGCCCGTGGATCGCACCGGGAACAAACAGCTCCCAGACGCCAATCTCCTGGCGAAAGCGCATCGGATGGCGACGGCCATCCCAGAAGTTGAAATCACCCACTACCGAGACGCGCTGGGCATTCGGCGCCCAGACGGAGAAGCGCGTGCCGATAACGCCATCAATCACGTCCGCATGGGCGCCCATGGTTTCGTACGGGCGAAGGTGCGTGCCTTCGGCCAGCAGCCAGCTGTCCATTTCCGCCAGCAAAGGGCCAAAGCGGTAGGCATCATCAATCAGGTTTTGCTGACCATGCCAGGTGACGGCCAGCTGGTAGCGGAAGGGGTTTTTACGTCGCGGAACCACACCGTGGAAGAAACCACGGGAGTCCAGGCATTCAAGCTGAGCGCATTTGCGCCCGGTATTGGTTTCAATCACCCAGACTTCGGTTGCATCAGGCAGCATTGCCCGTACTTCGAGGCCGCTCTCGGTCTGATGCATACCAAGGAACGAAAATGGGTCTGCATAGTGGCCGGAAATTAATTCATTAATAAGCCGACGATCCGTAAGCTCGGACATGACTTTCTTCCCTTGATGGTTGGCAGGCAATCTCTTGTTACCCCGAAAAGGCAACGAATGCTCTGCTCTTTATTGAACCAAAAGCACGCTGACCGGAAAGGTAGCCATCCAGTGCGAAAACCGCCGCAGCGTGCGACAACTTCATCAGATAAGGTAAAGCGTTTCGGACCGTGTCCCGCAAGCAGTCCCGGCCCGTTATGTTTCAATGATATTTTTAAGCATAGCCAGGGCGCGGCTAAAGCCAGCACTGAAAACATAAAAATATGCCTTTCAGATCAAACTTTCGGAGATTGGTGACGGACAAGTCGGAAAACGCGGGAGGGAAAGCGCAGCAGGAAACGGATTGCAAATAAAACACCCCGCTGCCAGAGGCGAACGGGGCGTGGGTAACGCGGGGTTTAAGGCTTAGCCAACCAGCAGACGCAGCATGCGACGCAGAGGCTCAGCGGCACCCCACAGCAGCTGATCGCCGACGGTGAAGGCAGACAGATATTCCGGCCCCATATTCAGCTTACGCAGACGCCCTACCGGCGTTTTCAGCGTGCCGGTCACCGCAGCAGGCGTTAGCTCGCGCATGGTCAGCTCGCGGTCGTTTGGCACCACGCGGACCCAGTCGTTATGGGAAGCCAGCAGCTGCTCCACGTCTTGCAGCGGCACGTCTTTTTTCAGCTTCAGCGTGAAAGCCTGGCTGTGACAGCGCAGCGCACCAACGCGAACGCACAATCCGTCGACCGGTATCAGGCTGGGTGGCTGCAGAATTTTGTTGGTTTCGGCCTGGCCCTTCCACTCTTCGCGGCTCTGACCATTTTCCAGCTGCTTGTCGATCCATGGGATCAGGCTGCCAGCCAGGGGGACGCCAAAGTTATCGGTCGGCAGCACGCCGCTGCGGCCCATCTCGGTCACTTTACGCTCGATGTCGAGGATTGCTGAGGCCGGGTTCTGCAGCTCTTTCGCCACGTGGTCATGCAGCATGCCCATCTGCGTCAGCAGTTCACGCATATGACGCGCGCCGCCGCCGGAGGCCGCCTGATAGGTGGCCACTGACGCCCACTCAACCAGGTTGTTAGCAAACAGGCCACCCAGTGACATCAGCATCAGGCTGACGGTACAGTTACCGCCGGCGAAGGTTTTGATGCCTTTGTCCAGGCCCTGATGGATAACGTTATGGTTAACCGGATCGAGGATAATCAACGCATCGTCGTTCATACGCAGGGTGGAAGCGGCATCAATCCAGTAACCCTGCCAGCCGGCAGCACGCAGTTTTGGATAGATTTCAGTGGTATAGTCGCCACCCTGACAGGTAATAATAATATCCAGCGCTTTCAGCGCCTCGATATTGAATGCATCCTGCAAGGTTCCGGCAGACTGCCCGCCAAACTCAGGGGCCGGCTGGCCATGCTGAGACGTCGAGAAGAAGACCGGGCGGATCACGTCGAAGTCACGTTCTTCTACCATGCGCTGCATAAGAACGGATCCAACCATGCCACGCCAACCGATAAGTCCTACTGATTTCATGATGCACCTGCTGCAGACCACTGGCTTGCCCGGCCAGTCAATGGCGGGGGGAGAGTAGACCTGACCTGTTAAAGTTATAAGAAAGAAGTATGGTTAACACCTTACAAAATGCTGCAAAAGTGGCAAGTGAATTAAATCGATTATCGGCAAATTTTTAGCAATATCGCTAATATACCCGTAATAATTCAGCAAACGGGCAGGCGGATAGCGCCAGACCTGTCGGCTGGAAAATGCAGGGTATTGGCCGCTAACGGCGCTTAACAGAGATGGATACGATGACTGAAATGATCTCAGCAACGATATTATTGTTGCTTATTATGGATCCGCTGGGCAATTTACCGATTTTTATGTCGGTTTTGAAGCATCTGGAGCCTAAACGTCGACGGGTGGTGTTGATCCGCGAAATGCTGATCGCGCTGGTGATCATGCTGCTGTTTCTGTTTGCTGGTGAGAAAATCCTCGCCTTCCTGAATCTGCGCACGGAAACCGTGTCGATTTCCGGCGGCATCATTCTTTTTCTGATCGCCATTAAAATGATCTTCCCTTCCCATGAAAGTAGCAGCAGCGGATTGCCCGCCGGCGAAGAACCCTTCCTGGTGCCGCTGGCCATTCCGCTGGTGGCAGGCCCGTCGCTGCTGGCCACCCTGATGCTGCTGTCGCATCAGTATCCCGATCAGATGACGCATTTGGTCGGTGCACTGATGATTGCCTGGGGCGCAACGGTGTTTATCCTGCTGATGTCGGGCGTATTTTTACGGCTGCTGGGGGAGAAAGGCGTTAACGCGCTGGAAAGGCTGATGGGCTTGATTCTGATTATGCTGGCGACCCAGATGTTCCTCGATGGCATCCGGGCTTATCTGAAGATTTAAACAAAAAGGGCGCTCACTGAGCGCCCTTCTGCTATTCAGCTGCCCATCAGGACAGCAGCTCGAAGGCAATCATGCCGACGATAGCACCGACGGTCCCCAGAATGGTTTCCATCATCGTCCAGGTTTTCAGCGTCTGGGCTTCCGTTGCGCCGGTAAAGCGGCCGAACAACCAGAAACCGGCGTCGTTGACGTGGCTAAAGATAATCGAACCCCCGGCGATACAGATCGACAGTGCTGCCATCTGCGCGCCTGAATAATGCAACGGCTCAATCACCGGCATAATCAGGCCAACCGTGGTCAGACAGGCAACCGTTGCTGAACCCTGAATGATGCGCACCGCACCGGCCAGAATAAAGCACGCCAGCGCAACCGGCAGACCCGCGCCGGTCAGCGCGTTACCCAGCGCCGGGCCAACGCCCGAATCCACCAGCACCTGTTTGAACACGCCCCCGGCACCAATCACCAGCAGGATAATCCCGGCAGGTTGCAGCGCGCTGCCGCAAATCTGCATCACCCGCTCTTTATCCATCCCCTGACGGTACGCCAGACCATAAATCGCCACCAGGCACGCCAGCAGAATGGCGATAAACGGATGGCCAATGAACTCCAGCCACTCGTACAACCGCGTGCCGGGATCCGTGAAGCGGGCACCAATGGTTTTCAGGCCCACCAGCACCAGCGGGAACAGGATCAGCGACAGGCTGAAGCCAAACGAGGGCAGCTTGCTCTCATCAAAGTCCGGATGGGTGGTTTCGGTGGGCAGCGTGAAGGTCACATGACGGCTGATAAAGTTGCCGAACAGCGGACCGGCAATCAGCATGCTTGGGATCGCCGCGCACACGCCCAGCAGGATCATCCAGCCAAAGTCGACGTGCATTTGCGAGGCCAGCAGCATCGGCGCAGGGCCGGGGATCAGGAAGGCCGCGGACGCCGCCACGCCGGCAAACAGCGGAATGACCAGCTTCACCAGGTTGTCGTTGGTCCGACGCGCCACGGCAAAGGCAATGCTTATCAGCAGCACAATAGCCACTTCAAAGAACAGCGGCAGCGCGCAGATTAAACCGGCCACGCCCATCGCATAATGCGCGCGGCTCTGGCCAAAGGTCTTCAGCATCTTGATGGCGATCTGATCGACCGCGCCCGTTTCATGCAGAATTTTGCCGAACATTGCCCCCAGCGCAACCACAATCGCGAGGAAGCCCAGCGTGCCGCCCATGCCTTTCTGCATGGTGTCCGCAATTTTATCGAGCGGCATACCGGAGAAGATCCCGGCCCCGACAGAAACTAACATCAGAGCGACAAAGGCGTGCATACGCGCTTTCATTACCAGGAACAGCAGCAGTAAAACAGAACCCGCTGCGGTCAAAACCAGTGTTGCAGTAGCCATTACATCCAACTTATTTTTTTATCGCGCCTTCGATAGTGGTAATGGTCGCAGCCACAACCTCATCCAGCGTCTGATTAATGTCCACGACCAGCACATCGCGCTCATCAGTGCCCGGCTCTTCCAGCGTGGAAAACTGGGTGACCAGCATTTGCGGCTTAAAGAAGTGCCCTTTGCGCGCGCGCAGACGGGATTCGATGGTGTCGAAATCACCCTGCAGATAGACGAAGGACAGGTTGTCGTTGCCTTTGCGCAGGATGTCGCGGTAACTCTTTTTCAGCGCCGAGCAGACAATCAGCGAGATGTCGTTAGTGCGCTGCATGGCGAATGCCGCATCGTTAATCGCTTCCAGCCAGGGTTTGCGGTCATCATCATTGAGCGGATGGCCTTCAGACATTTTCTCGATGTTGGCGCGAGGATGAAGAAAATCCCCGTCAAGAAACGCCGCCTTCAACTGGTGTGCAACGGCGTTGGCAACAGCTGATTTGCCGCTTCCGGATACGCCCATCAACACGAACACGTGATTGGACGAAGGGGATGTTTTCATTATTTATGCTCCGGCAGAGAAGTCTATGGAGATGGCCGTTCTGGGTCAGCCCAATTTGTTATCGGTAACATTGTCTGGACGGCCGTCCGCTAAGGCAACAGCTGGGGAGGAAAAAGCTGGTAAATGTGAAGTAGCTCAAAAAAATGACAGTTTCAGAGTCATGGCGGCACAAAGGGACAACTTTCATCCACAGCGCGCGGGCAGCAAACCCTCTTGCCCACACGCAGTGGATAAATTCACCCAGCCATCAGATGCTGCCACCTTCCGAAATGGTAAAGCCGACATTCACCTGTTTGGCGTCGCGCGATTCGCCGCGGATGCTGGACAGCAGCAAGGCGGCAGATTCACGACCCATTTTTTCACGCGGTGTCACCACCGTTGCCAGTTCAGGTGTTACCACCTGAGTAATATCATGGCCGTGAAAACCGGCAATCGCCATTTCCTGAGGCACCCGCAATCCCTGACGCTGGCATTCAAACATCGCGCCGACCGCCAGGTCATCGTTGGTACAAAACAGGCTGTCGGTTTCGGGATAGCGGCGCTGGGCTTCCTTCAGCAGGGTTGCGCCCATCGAGAAAGAGGACGCCTCTTCCATCATGATGCTGCGCGGCTCCAGACCAGCTTCCCGCATCGCCTTCTCGTAGCCCTGCTGCTTAAGCAAGGTACGCTCATCCAGGCGGGCGCCAAGGTATACCGTACGGCGATGGCCTTTCTGCAGAATGGCATGGGTCATTTGCCGCGCGGCTTCGACGTTATCAAAGCCGACGGCCATATCCAGGCAAGGCGAAACCGAATCCATCATTTCCAGCACCGGGATGCCGGCGGTTTCCAGCATCCGCAGACTGGCGGCGGTGTGGGTGCGTTCGGTGAGGATCAGGCCATCAATGTTCCAGGCCAGCAACGAGCGAATTTGCCGCTCTTCTTTTTCCGCGCTGTAGCCAAAGTGGCCCAGCATGGTCTGGTAGCCCGCGGCATCGGTCACCGCCTCGATGCCGCGCAGCACATCGGCGAACACCTGGTTGGTCAGCGAGGGCAGCAGCACGCCAATGGCGCGACTGGTGGAATTAGACAAAATATCGGGGGCTTTATTGGGGATGTAACCCAGCTCATCCAGCGCCTCGGCAATCCGGCTCTGTAAGGCAACAGAGACCTGATCGGGATTACGCAGATAGCGGCTGACGGTCATTTTGGTGATGCCCACACGATCGGCAACATCCTGTAATACCGGTCTTTTTTTCTTCATTGTTGTAAAGGGTCAGGGGAGAGATGAACAGAGTGTAACAAAATTGAAAGGGAAACGGTGAAGGGTGCGGTAAACCGCACCCAAAGTGTGACGGACTTAAACAGCAGGCAGATCGAACAGCAGGATTTCGGCATCGCTACCGGCTTCAATCGCCAGAGCGGCTTCGTCCCAGATCGCGAACGCATCGCTGGTGGAGGCTTTTTCACCGTTGACGGTGACATCCCCTTTCACCACCTGGATCCAGATACGGCGTCCAGCTTCAATCTCCACAGCGCCCTGTTCGCCCTGCTTAAACGCCCAACGCGACAGCGTCATATCCTGGAACACCTTCAGCGAACCGTCACGTGCATCGGGAGACAGCACCAGCTGGCGACCCTGCACGTCATCGAAGCGGCGCTGAGCATAGCGCGGCTCGATGCCGGTTTTTTCCGGAATTATCCAGATTTGATACAGGTGCAGCGGCACCTCTTTGCTGGCGTTGTACTCAGAGTGACGCACACCGGTACCGGCGCTCATAATCTGGAATTCACCCGCCGGGATCTGCTCTTTGTTGCCCATGCTGTCTTCGTGCTCAACCGTACCGGACAGCACGTAAGTCAGGATTTCCATGTCTTTATGCGGATGGGTACCAAAACCCTGTCCACCGTCGATCACATCTTCGTTAATCACCCGCAGCGCCGAGAAGCCCATAAAGTTGGCGTCATGATAGCTGGCGAAAGAAAATGTGTGGTAGCTGTCCAGCCAACCGTGGTTAGCGTGACCGCGATCTTGTGCTTTGCGTAGGTAAATCATGTTCAATCCTCCTCAACGTTTTCACATAGTCTGGACCTGTTCTGGAGGGGATGATAGCGGATAAAATTGTCTCCTCTGTTCAAATTATTCGATGGAATCGAAAGGGAACAAACAGACATTTTGTCGGAGAGATACCTTGAGCCGTGGCTAAGTGCAGCCGACTGTGGAGCCAAAGTTGAACAATATGCGGCAAGATGAAATACTCTCTATTAATAACAGATAGTACAAATGGAGAATTTTTATGCCGACAAGTGTTGCATTGAGCCCCTACTTCGAGCAATACATCCGCCAGCAGATTGAGAGTGGTCGCTACAATAATGTTAGCGAAGTCATTCGCGCAGGCTTGAGAGCGTTAGAAGAACGCGAGCAAACATCAGAACTGGATGAGCTTCGTCTGGCCATTCAGGCAGGGGTTAACAGCGGCGAAGGTAAACCGGCCGCAGAGGTTTTCGCCAGACTGGGGAAAAAGTATTCAAGGTAATTAGAAGGATACAGGGATGGAATTGATTTTCTCGCCATTGGCGGAACAGGATTTGGAAGAGATTGGTGATTATATTGCGCTGGATAACCCCATCAGGGCGGTGAGTTTTCTGGAGCAAATCGCCAGCCAGTGCGGAAAGCTTGCTGAAGCACCCGAGCGTTATCGACTCTGGAAAGAACTGGCTGAAAACATTCGGCTGTGCCCGTTCAGGCAGTACCTGATTGTATTCAGTGTTCAGGATAAGCAGGTCAGGATTGAACGAGTGCTTCATTGCGCCCGTGATATAAAGAATTTAGTGGGCTCCAGTGAATAGCAGGCAAAAAAAAGCCAGCACCCGAGCTGGCTAAAAAATACTTGGAAGCAATGTGAGCAATGTCGTGCTTTCCCGATGGTCCGTGAAGCCCATGCCGGGAACGCATGACAATAATAATCATTATCATTCGCACTTGTAAAGCATTTTTTTGCTTGATTTATCGGCTAAAGCCCATGATCTTAAAGAGGATTAGCGGAAAACAAAGAGCAGAGAAATGAGGGAGATCGTTATACGTCATGCCGAACCGACTGATGCTGAGGCGCTTTTTCGCATCCTCAGCCAGCCCGAAACCTATCGCGATACGCTCCAGCTTCCGCATCCCTCGCAGCAAATGTGGCAGCAGCGGCTGGACTCACCGAAAGAGGGTCAGCAGCGGTTTGTCGCCTGCATTGATGGCCAGGTGGTGGGCGATCTGACGCTGGAAGTGAACAGTCGGTTACGTCGTCGTCACACCGCATCGTTTGGCATCTGCGTCGATGTCCATCATCGCGGCAAAAGGCGTGGCTTCAGCGCTAATGAAAGAGATGATCGTCCTGTGCGATAACTGGCTGAGCATCGAACGCATTGAGCTGACGGTGTTTGCTGATAATGCCACGGCGATTGCCCTCTATCAGCGCTTCGGCTTTGTTACCGAAGGCGTTGCCCGCCGTTTCGCGGTCCGCGACGGTCAGCAGGTGGATGCGCTATTTATGGCACGTCTGAAGGATCAGCCGTCGCCGGTTTAAACATTAAACGGCGTGGCCACGATCACCCGTGAAAACGCCGGACACGAGAAAAAAACAGAGGCTTAGCGCCTCTCCGTCAGAAAAATTTACCCCCGGATGCCGGGGGTTTTCAGTCAGTAACCCGCCGTTAAATCATCAATGGTGCGCGGATCGGATGCGCCATACAGCATGCCGTCCGGCCCAATCATAATGCTCTGCGTGCTGCCCATCGCCGGCATCACCTTCACATGCTGACCTTTGGCTTCCAGCAGCTTCAGGCTGTCCGGACTGAAGCCCTTTTCAACCCGCAGCTGATCCGGCAACCACTGGTGATGGAAGCGGGGTGCGTTGGTCGCCTCGGCGATATTCATCCCGTAATCGATGCTGTTGACCACCATTTGCAGCACGGTGGTGATAATGCGGCTGCCGCCAGGGCTGCCGGTCACCAGCCAGGTTTTGCCATCTTTCGCCACGATAGTCGGCGACATTGATGACAACGGGCGCTTGTACGGCCCCACCGCATTGGCTTCACCGCCCACCAGGCCATAGACGTTCGGCGTGCCCGGCTTGGCAGAGAAGTCATCCATTTCATTGTTCATCAGGATACCGCTGTTACCCGCCACGATACCGCTGCCAAAATAGGTGTTCAGCGTGTAGGTCACCGCCACCGCATTGCCCTGCTTATCCACCACCGAGAAATGCGTGGTCTGGTTACTTTCATACGGTGCCAGCTTGCCCGGTTTGATCTCCGAAGACGGCCGCGCCTTATTCACATCAATCTGCTGCGCCAGCGATTTCGCATAGGCTTTGCTGGTCAGCGCCTGCCACGGCACCTTCACAAAGTCCGGATCGCCAAGGTATTCCGAGCGGTCGGCATAGGCATATTTTTCCGCCTCCGCCATCACCTGCATGGCATCGGCGCTGCCGAAGCCCATTTTCGCCAGATCGAAGTTTTCCAGGATATTCAGGATCTGCACGATATGGATCCCGCCGGAAGATGGCGGTGGCATCGAGAAGACTTCATAGCCGCGATAGGTGCCGCTGATCGGCTTACGCTCAATCGCCTGGTATTTCGCCAGGTCCACTTTGCTGATTAAGCCGCCGTGCGCCGCCATTTCCTCGTCAATCTGCGTGGCGATAGCGCCTTTGTAGAAGGCATCCGGTCCCTGGCTGGCAATCAGCGTCAGGCTGTGGGCCAGATTACGCTGCACCAGCGTCTCGCCGCGGGCATAAGGCTGACCATCCGCCTTGTAGAAAATCGCTTTGCTGTTGGGATGGTTAATCAGCACTTCTTTGCCATAGACCTTCAGATCGTCAGCCAGCGCCTGATTGACCACGATGCCTTTGCTGGCCAGTTTGATCGCCGGCTGGATTAGACGGCTGAGCGGCATAGTGCCGTACTCTTTATTCGCCAGCGCAAAGCCCGCTACCGTGCCAGGTACGCCGGACGCCAGGTGAGAGGTGAGGGATTTTTTGCTGTCGGCATTGCCCTGCGCGTCAAGGAACATATCGCGACTGGCGCGGGTCGGGGCCATTTCGCGGAAGTCGATAGCGGTGGTGCGGCCTGAGGCGGTGCGCAGCATCATAAAGCCGCCGCCGCCGAGGTTGCCGGCCTGCGGATGGGTCACCGCCAGCGCATAACCGACGGCAATCGCCGCATCCACCGCGTTGCCACCCTGCTTAAGGATATCCACGCCAACCTGAGTTGCTGTCGCATCCACTGACGACACCATCCCATGTTGCTCTTTCACCGGATGGAAGGTATCCGCATCCACCCCGTAAGAAACTGCCGGTGCGGTGGGTGCAGCACTGGCACCCTGCCACAGTAACAGCCCGATCATTAGCGGTCCCGCAAGCCGCGTTAACTTACCCTGTCCTGTCATCTTCACCTCTTGTTAGTCTTATTTACGTTTGTTTACTGCTGATAAGTGTGTACGAAATAAGAGAAAAGGCGAGGCGGGACTGAAATTCAGTTGACTCCTGGAGGCAGATTGGTGGCCCTGGCATACACTTGAGTAATCTAACACGGAGGCAGTTTATGAAATGGTTAGTTATTTTTGTTGCCGCACTGGCACCGTTGAGCGGCATGGCCAACATGTTGAACAACAATCAGCCAAACCAGCCGGGCTATAATCCCAGCACTCAACGGATGCAGAGCCAGATGCAGACGCAACAGTCCCAGCAGAAACTGAAGTTGCAGCAGGATCAGCAACGTCAAAGCCAGGACACACAGCGGAAAGTTCAGGAGCAGCGGAACAGTGCTTCCCAGCGCGTGATCCAGTCACAGCCGGGTACCAATACCCTGCCGCCGGTGCAACAAAACAACAATTAATCTCCACCTTACCTGCCGTACTGGCGCGAAAATAAGGCGGCAAGTACTGAAAACCCCGGGCGCTGACATCAGTCAGTGGTCGGGGTTCATCTATTCAGCTCACGCGGTTGCCGCCTTAGCGATGCAGTTGAGAGGCAAAGTCGGGGTCAAGGGTGTCGATGGCATCGGTACAGATCGCATCGACACCCCACTTCAGCAACTGTGCAGCCCTGTCGGCATCGTTCACCGTGTACACCAGAATACGTAAGCCGGATTTTTTCAGCTCAGCCACGCGCTTCTCGTTCAACACCTTGTGATTGAAGTGAATCGACACGCACTCCAGCGCATCGGTCATTTCCCGCCAGTTATCGTGCCATTCATGCAGCAGCAAACCCCGTGGCAGCTCCGGTGCCGCCTCTTTCGCTGCGGCAAGGGCGACAGATGAAAACGACGAGAGCAGCGGTGCTGCGGGCTGCATATGCCACAGATCCCGCGCGGCCAGCGCCACCACCCGTCCGGTTTCGGCTTCCAGACCGGTGGTGGGTTTGATTTCGATATTGGCCATCATCTGGTGCTCAGCACAGCGCTTCGCCACCTGCGACAGCAACGGCAGGCGCTGATCGGCGAAATCCTTGCCGTACCAGCCGCCGACATCCAGCTGCACCAGCTTTTCCCAGGGAAGCTGCCCGGCAATGCCCCAGCCATTGCTGGTCCTGTCCAGCGTGTCGTCGTGCAGCAGAAAGATCTCGCCATCCTGCGACAGCTTCACGTCAAATTCGATCATCTTGTGGCCGAGTTTCGCGCCAACATCAATGCCGGCGAGGGTGTTTTCCGGGGCGAGTTTACCGCCGCCGCGATGGGCCACAATCGGTGGGTAAGGCCAGGCTTTGTTCATCATTCGAGCCGTTGTCCAGTAGAGGGTTCAAAGAAGTGTAGCGAGTCTGTCGGCAGATGCAGCCACAATGTGCTGCCAATCGCCGGACGCTCGATATGCGGCAGGCGTACCACCAGCGACTGCCCGCCCCACTTGCCGTGCGCAAGATTATCCGCGCCCAGCATTTCCAGCGTTTCCACCACCAGCGGCAAGCCGTCCTGCGGCGACGCGAGCGTAATATGCTCCGGGCGAATACCCAGCGTCAACGGACGGCCCGCCCAACGCGCTTTCGCTTGCGGCAACGGGATCGTAAAGCGATCGGACAACCTCAGCCGGCTGCCATCATCATTTAGCTGGCCATCCATCAGGTTCATCGACGGCGCGCCAATAAAGCTGGCGACAAAGCGCGTCGCCGGACGTTCATATACCTCCACCGGCGTACCCAACTGCTCCAGCACCCCTTTGTTCATCACCATCACCCGCTGCGCCAGCGTCATCGCTTCCACCTGATCGTGGGTAACATACAAGCTGGTGGTGTTCAGGCGGCGGTGCAGCAGCTGCAGCTCAAGGCGCATCTGCACGCGCAGACGGGCATCGAGGTTGGATAAGGGTTCATCGAACAGGAATACGGCGGGCTCGCGCACAATCGCTCTGCCCATCGCCACGCGCTGCCGCTGGCCGCCAGAGAGCTCACGCGGGCGGCGATGCAGCAAGGCTTCCAGCTCCAGGCTTTTGGCGGCTTCCAGCACCTTCTGCCGCACATGCTCTTTGCCCATGCCGCGAATCTTCAGGCCATACGCCATGTTCTGCTCAACGCTCATATGCGGATAGAGCGCGTAGTTCTGGAACACCATGGCAATGCCCCGATCTTTCGGTTCAAGATCGGTGACGCGCTGGGTGTCGATATAGATATCGCCGCTGGTGACCTCTTCCAGCCCGGCGACCATGCGCAGAAGCGTGGATTTTCCGCAGCCGGAGGGGCCCACCATCACCATAAATTCACCGTCGCGGATCTCCACGTCGAGCGGCTGAATGATCTGATTTTTGCCGTCATAGGATTTGGTAACAGCCTGAAGTTTTACGCCTGCCATAACTTATTTCTCGCTCTCAACCAGCCCGCGAACAAAGGCGCGCTGCATCACTAAAACAATCACAATCGGCGGCACCATGGTCAGTAGCATGGCGGTCATCACCAGATTCCATTGGGTCGAGCCGTCACCGTTGCCAATCATGCTGCGGATACCGGCGACGGCGGTGCCAAGGTCCGCTTCGCTGATGATCAGCAGCGGCCACATATACTGGTTCCAGCCGTAGATAAAGGTGATCACAAACAGCGCCGCCAGGTTGGTTTTTGACAGCGGCAGCACGATGTCCCAGAAGAAGCGCATCGGGCTGGCACCATCAATCCGCGCTGCTTCTATCAACTCGTCCGGCAGGGTCATAAAGAACTGGCGGAACAGGAAGGTGGCGGTGGCGGAAGCCATCAACGGCAGCGTCAGCCCGCTGTAGCTGTCGAGCATATTCAGGTTGGAAATGACCTCAACGGTCGGGAAGATCCTCACCTCAACCGGCAGCATCAGGGTGATAAAAATCATCCAGAAGAACAGTCCGCGCAGCGGGAAGCGGAACCACACCAGCGCAAAGGCGGAGAGGATCGACACGGTGATTTTCCCCAGCGTAATGCTCAGCGCCATGATCGCGCTGTTCATCAGCATCACGCCAAAGGGCGCGCTGTTCTGCGCCACGCCGTGCTGCCAGATGTTGGCAATGTTATCCAGCAAATGGCGGCCGGGGATCAGCGTCATCGGCACCTGGAACACTTCGCTGTTGCTCAGGGTGGCGGCAACAAAGGCCACATACAGCGGGAACAGCACGGTGAGGATCCCCAGTCCCAACATGATATGGCTGAACATCGTCAGCCCTGGTCGGTTCTCAATCATTGGTAGCGCACCCTTTTCTCGACGTAGCGGAACTGAATCACCGTCAGAATAATCACCAGCACCATCAGCACCACCGACTGGGCGGAAGAGGAAGAGAGGTCGAGTCCGGCAAAACCTTCGCGGTAAATTTTATAAATCAGCGTGGTCGTTGACTGCACCGGGCCACCACCGGTGGCGGCGTCAATCACCGGGAAGGTGTCGAAGAAGGCATACACCACATTCACCACCACTAAAAAGAAGCCGACGGGGGTGATCAGCGGCAAAGACAATTGGAAAAAGCGCCGGACCGGACCCGCGCCATCAATGGCGGCGGCTTCCGTCAGCGATTTTGGAATGGATTGCAGCGCGGCAAAGAAGAACAGGAAGTTGTAGCTCATCTGCTGCCAGATCGAGGCCAGCACTACCAGGAACATTGCCTGGCCGCTATTTTGCGCATGGTTCCAGTCATAGCCGAGATAACGCAGGAAATGGGTAATCAGCCCCAGACCCGGACTGAACAGGAACATCCACAACACTGCGGCGACGGCGGGCGCCACGGCGTAAGGCAGTAAAAACAGCGTCTGGTAGAAGCGCTTCAGGCGCAGGACATGGTCGACCAGCGCGGCAAAAAACAGCGAGACCACCAGCCCGATGACCGTCACCAGCCCGCTGAAAATCAGCGTGGTCAGAAAAGAGTCGAGGTAATACTCGTCGCCGATCAGCCGTTTGAAGTTTTCCATGCCGACAAAGGTGCTGGAAAGGCCGAACGGATCGACGCTTTGCACCGAATACCACAGGGCTTCACCGGCGGGCCAGAGGAAGAAGATTACGGTGATCAGCAGCTGAGGCAGCACCAGTAAATAGGGCAGGCAGCGCGAGCGAAACACGGGACGGGAAGAAGACATAGCGTCGTCCAATATGAGGAGTAAGGGGCCGCGTTCACTACCCTCGACGCGGCCCTGAAAACGGGTTCAGGGCCGCATCCAGCCAGGAATTGGACTGAATGCGGCCCCTGTGGGCGAAGCGTTACTGCTTAGCCGTCTGCTCAAAGCGACGCAGCAGCAGATTGCCACGGGTCACCGCGTTATCCAGTGCCGCCTGCGGCGTTTTCTTACCGGTCCAGACGCCTTCCAGCTCTTCGTCAACCACGGTACGGATCTGCGGCATGTTGCCCAGACGCATCCCTTTGGTGAACGCTAACGGTGGCTTGTTCAGCATCTGACGGGTGGCGATGTCCGCGCCAGGGTTTTTATCGTAGAACCCTTGTTTGCGGGTCAGCTCATAGGCAGCGGTGGTGATCGGCAGGTAGCCGGTTTTCTGGTGCCATTCAGCCGCAATATCCGGCTGTGCCAGGAAGGCCATAAACTCGGCCACGCCTTTGTAGGTGCTGGCGTCTTTGCCTTTCATCACCCACAGGCTCGCGCCGCCGATGATGGCGTTCTGCGGGGCGTCAGGGACGGTGGCATCGTACGGCATCATGCCGACGCCGTAGTTAAATTTGGCGTAATGACGGATATCCGCCAGCGAGCCGGAAGACGCGGTGGTGATGCCACAATCGCCGTTGTAGAACTTGGCGGTGGATTCATCTTTACGGCCAAAGTAGGTGAAATCGCCCTTCTTGTTCATGTCTTCCAGCATCTGGATATGACGAACCTGCGTCGGCTTGTTGAATTCCAGCACGGTATCGGTGCCGTCAAAACCGTTGTTTTTGGTGGCGACCGGCAGCGCATGCCAGGAGCTGAAGTTCTCAATCTGGATCCATCCCTGCCAGCCACTGGCGTAGCCACAGGTCATGCCCGCTTTACGCAGTGCAGCAGCGTCTTTTTCCAAATCCTGCCAGGTTTTCGGCGGCTGATCCGGGTTCAGACCGGCTTTTTTGAAGGCGTCTTTGTTGTAATACAGCACCGGCGTCGAGCTGTTAAACGGCTGAGAAATCAGGTGGCCGCTGGCGTCGCTGTAGTAGCCCGCCACGGTCGGCACGAACTGCTTCTCATCGAAGGCCACGCCGGCGTTTTTGAACACATCGTAGACCGGCACGATCGCTTTGGACGCCATCATGGTGGCGGTACCCACTTCGTAAACCTGCAAAATAGCCGGCGCTTTACCTGAACGCACGGCGGCAATCCCGGCCGCCAGGCTCTGTTCGTAGTTGCCTTTGTAGGTCGGCACGATTTTGTAATCTGGGTGAGATTCATTAAAGCGTTGTGCCAGAGAATTTACTTCCACACCCAGTTCGCCTTCCATCGAGTGCCAGAAAGGGATCTCGGTGGCAGCCAGTGCGTGACCGCTGAAGGTCAGTCCCAGTACCATGCAAAGTGCGGTTTTACGAAATGAGAACGATGTCATATCGGTATCCTGTGCCCGGAGTCAATCGCGCGATATCGCGCATTCTTATTGTTCGGGAAGTAACATGACACGGGAAAATGACGGAAAGATAACGGGTTTATGACGGAAAGGTGACAGGCAGGTGACGCACGAGGCGATTGAATTACCGCCAGTTTTGCGGTGACGGGCACAAAAAAGGGCGGGAAAAATCCCGCCCTGTCACCACGGCTTCGCCAACTGGCTGTGGGCCTGGCGGCCTTGCAACCGCCGGGTTTACAACAAATTAGCCGCCGAGATAGGCGCTGCGCACCGCTTCATTCGCCAGCAAGGCGTCGCCGGTATCCTCAAGCACCACATGGCCATTTTCCAACACATAACCGCGATCGGCCAGCTTCAGCGCCTGGTTAGCGTTCTGCTCCACCAGGAAGATGGTCATCCCTTCCTGACGCAGCTGCTCGATGGTGTCGAAAATCTGCTGGATGATGATCGGCGCCAGGCCTAACGAGGGCTCATCCAGCAGCAGCAGGCGCGGCTGACTCATCAACGCCCGGCCAATCGCCAGCATCTGTTGCTCACCGCCGGACATGGTACCGGCACGCTGAACGCGGCGTTCATACAGGCGTGGGAACAGCTCATATACGCGCTTGATGCGGGTCTGATACTGCCGACGCTCGGCGAAAAAGCCGCCCATCGCCAGATTCTCTTCCACCGTCATCCGTGAAAACACGCGTCGCCCTTCCGGCACAATGGCGATGGCTTCACGCATGATGCGCGCGGTTTGCCATTCAGTGATCGCTTTACCGTCAAAAGTAATGGTTCCCTGCGTCGCACGCGGCTCACCACACAGGGTGCCGAGGAGGGTGGTTTTACCGGCGCCATTAGCACCAATCAGGGTGACAATCTCGCCCTGGTTGATATGCAGACTGACGTTATGCAACGCCTGAATTTTGCCGTAATGGGCGCTGACGTTCTCGAGAGAGAGCATCGGATTCATATCAGGCTTCTCCCAGATAGGCGCGGATCACGTCCGGATTGTTGCGGATCTGTTCCGGCGTGCCGTTTGCCAGCGGCGTGCCCTGATTCACTACATAAATGCGGTCAGAAATGCCCATCACCAGTTTCATATCATGTTCAATTAACAGTACCGAGACGTTGTGCTGGTTGCGCAGTTCGGCAATCAGCTCATCAAGCTCGTGGGTTTCTTTCGGGTTCAAGCCGGCGGCTGGCTCATCCAGCATCAGGATTTCCGGCCGGGTGACCATACAACGGGCGATTTCCAGACGACGCTGCTGACCGTAGGCCAGGTTGCCCGCCTGACGGTTGGCCATGTCCAGCAGGCCTACACGCTCCAGCCAGGTGGCGGCGCGATCCAGCGCGTCGCTTTCGGCTTTACGGAAGGCCGGCGTTTTCAGCAAACCGGCAAACACGCCGCTTTTCAGATGCTGATGCTGCGCCACCAACAGGTTCTCGATCACCGTCATTTCGCGGAACAGACGCACGTGCTGGAAAGTACGGACAATGCCCATCCGGGCAATTTTTTGCCCAGGCTGGCCCGCAATATCCTTGTCGCGCAGCATGATGCTGCCGCCCGTCGGCCGGTAGAAACCGGTCAGACAGTTAAAGACGGTGGTTTTCCCGGCGCCGTTCGGGCCGATTAATGACACGATCTCCTGCGGGCGCAGCTCCAGCTCAACGTTATTTACGGCGAGCAGGCCGCCAAAGCGCATCATCAGGCCTTTTACGGCCAACAAAGGCTGGGTCATCGCTGCTCTCCTTTTTCTACCGTCTTCAACTTCAGATGCGGACGCTTCATCGGCAACAGACCCTGTGGCCGCCAGATCATCATCAGCACCATCAAACCGCCGAGCACCAGCATGCTGTACTCATTCAAATCACGCATCAGCTCGCGGGAAACCACCAGCAGCACCGCGGCGAGGATCACCGCAAACTGCGATCCCATGCCGCCCAGTACCACAATCGCCAGCACGAACGCCGACTCGGCAAAGGTGAACGATTCCGGGCTGACAAAGCCCTGGCGTGCGGCAAACAGGCTACCGGCAAAGCCGGCAAAGGCCGCACTGATGGTGAAGGCGGTCAGCTTGATGCGCGTTGGACTCAGACCCAGCGAGCGGCAGGCAATTTCGTCTTCACGCAGCGCTTCCCAGGCCCGTCCCAGCGGCATCCGCAGCAGGCGGTTAATCACAAACAGCGTGATGATCACCAGCAGCAACGCCACCATATACAGGAAGATAATGCGGTCGCTGGGATCGTACTTCAGGCCGAAGAAGTTATGGAAGGTGTCCCAGCCGCCGTCGCGCACGCTGCGGTTAAACTCCAGACCGAACAGCGACGGTTTTGGGATTTGGCTGATGCCGTTCGGCCCCCCGGTAATTTCGGTGTTGTTCAGCAGCAGAATACGCACGATTTCGCCGAAGCCGAGCGTCACAATCGCCAGATAGTCACCGCGCAGCCGCAATACCGGGAAGCCGAGCAGCAGGCCAAACATCGCCGCCACCAGACCGGCCAGCGGCAGGCACTCCCAAAAGCTCAGACCGTAGTAGTGATTCAGCAAGGCAAAGGTATAGGCGCCAACGGCATAGAATCCGCCGTAGCCCAGCACCAGCAGACCGGAAAGGCCGACCACCACGTTCAGGCCAAGCCCGAGCATCACGTAGATCAGCGTCAGCGTGGCGATATCCACCGTGCCGCGTGAGACGATAAACGGCCAGGCCACGGCGGCAATGATCATCACCAGCAGCACCAGCTTTTGCTTCGGCGTGGAGCCGTCAATACCCGGCAGAACCATCGCCGGGCCGGAGATTTTTTTCAGGCTTTTTTGCAGCAAAGGACGCAGCAGCTGGAACAGGAACACCACCGCCGCGCCCAGTGCAATCCAGTTCCAGCGGACGCTGCCGGCGTTATTCACCACCAGATGCGTACCGTCGAGGTCGAGGCGCATGCCCATAAAGAAGGCCGCCAGCAGCACCAGCATCAGCGCGGAGGCAACGGCGTTAACCAGGTTGAGATGTTTCATACTTTCTCAACCTCCGGACGGCCGAGAATACCGGTAGGCATTACCAGCAGCACCACAATCAGCAGCGCAAAAGAGACCACGTCTTTGTATTCGGTGCTGAGATACGCAGAGGTCAGCGCTTCGGCGATACCGAGGATCAGGCCGCCCAGCATCGCGCCAGGGATACTGCCGATGCCGCCAAGGACAGCGGCGGTAAACGCCTTCATGCCCGCCATGAAGCCAATGTACGGGTTAATCACGCCGTAGAACTGGCCGAGCAACACGCCGGCCACCGCCGCCATGGCCGCGCCGATTACAAAGGTCAGCGAGATAACACGGTCGGTGTTAATGCCCAGCAGGCTGGCCATTTTCAGGTCTTCAGCACAGGCGCGACAGGCGCGTCCCATGCGGGAATAGCGGATAAATAGCGTCAGCGCCAGCATCGACAGGAAGGTCACCACCCAGATCACCACCTGCATGGTGGAAATAGTGGCGGAGAAACCGTTGCTCTCGCCCAGCGTCCACTGCCCGGAGATCAGGCTTGGCAACGCAAGATCGCGGGAGCCTTGCGTCAGGCTGACGTAGTTTTGTAAGAAGATCGACATCCCGATGGCCGAGATCAGCGCGATCAGGCGTTTGGAGGATCGCACCGGCTTATAGGCCACGCGCTCAATGCTCCAGCCGTAAGCGCTGGCAATCACAATCGCCACGATAAAGCCGGCACCGATCAGCATCCAGCTGACATCGATCCCCATCATCATCAGGGCCGCAATCACAATAAATGAGACGTAGCTGCCGATCATATAGACCTCGCCATGGGCGAAGTTGATCATGCCGATAATGCCGTAGACCATGGTGTAACCAATGGCTATCAGCGCGTAGGTGCTGCCCAACGTCACGCCGTTGAACATTTGCTGCAGGAAATAGAGAAACTGCTCGGACATACCTTGCTACCTTACTTCTTTCCGCACGGGCGGAGAGAATGGAAAAAAACGCCCGGGAACCCTCACCAGACGTTTACTGTTACCGACGATTTGTTGTCGTCTTCACCGCTGTCAGCCTTCCCCGGACAGCCCCTGCCGCCGGGAAAGTATGGCTGATTTATTTCACTGCGGTAGAAGAACCGTCTGCGTGCCATTTGAAGATGCCGAACTCAAAGCCTTTCAGATCGCCCTTCTCATCCCAGCTCAGGTCGCCCATCACCGTTGGCACCGCTGCGCCTTCCTTCAGATTTTTAGCGATATCGGCTGGCTCAGCACTTTTGCTGCGCTCCATCCCGGTGGTCAGCGCCTGCAGTGCGGCGTAGGTGGTCCAGACGAATGGGCCGGTTGAATCCAGCTTCTTCGCTTTCAGCGCATCAACAATCGGTTTGTTAGCCGGCACCTGGTCGTAACGCTTCGGCAAGGTCACCAGCATGCCTTCAGACGCAGCACCTGCGATGTTAGACAGCGAGGAGTTGCCCACGCCTTCGGGTCCCATAAACTGGGTCTTCAGGCCGGCAGCACGTGCCTGACGCAGCATCTGGCCCATCTCCGGGTAGTAACCGCCAAAGTAGACGAAGTCGACGTTCTCTTTCTTCAGGCGTGCCACCAGCGTGGAGAAATCTTTGTCGCCCGCGGTGATACCTTCAAACATCACCACGTTGCCGCCTGATTTTTTCAAGCTGGCCTGCACGGAACGCGCCAGGCCTTCACCGTACTGCTGCTTGTCATGGATGACCGCGATGCGCTGAGGCTTGATCTCTTTCAGGATATAGGTGGCGGCAGTTGGGCCCTGGTCGGAATCCAGACCGGTGGTGCGCATGATCATCTTGTAACCACGGGTGGTCAGATCGGCATTGGTTGCCGCCGGGGTGATCATCAGCACGCCTTCATCTTCATAGATGTCGGAAGCAGGCTGAGTAGACGACGAGCAGAGGTGGCCAATGACATAACGGATACCGTCATTGATCACTTTGTTGGCAACGGCAACCGCCTGTTTTGGATCGCAGGCATCGTCATATTCCACGCCAACCAGTTTGTCACCGTTTACGCCGCCTTTGGCATTGATGTCGGCAATCGCCTGCTTGGCACCGGTGAACTCCATATCACCATACTGCGCTACCGGGCCGGACATCGCGCCAACAATGGCCACTTTAATGTCCTTCGCCATGGCCGCGTGGCTCATCGCCAGTGCCACACAACCTGCCAGGAACGCGCTACCTTTACTGATTTTCATCCGAACTACCCCATCTGTTGTGATTGCTGTTTTATTGCCGCTGGATCCCAGATAAAACGCTGAAGAAAGAGAGAGTTATCGGAATACGCGGCGATTTTTATAAATAAGGCTTTAATTTTCAGGTTATTAAACAGGAATATTCTGCTGTAAATCAACTGACACATTCAGAAATACCCAGCTCCCGCAGGATAAAACGCTGGTGGCAACGGTGGCTTTTTCAGCAAAATGGCAGTCTTTTATGCTGATTAATAGTTCGGCAATAAGCTTTCACGCTGGGTTAGCGCGCCGAACTAAACAGAATACTCCGTTTTCTCCGGGGAAAAGTTAAGCGCCCTTCTTTGGCTAAATTCGCTACAATATGCCTTTCGTACTCGTTCGGTATTCGTCATGAAACTGACCATCATCAGATTGCAAAATTTCACCGATCAGGACCGCCTGGATCTGGCGAAAATCTGGCCAGAGGCTGACCTTGTTGCGCTTGAAGCGTCGCTGGATGAACATCAGCAGGTTTGGGCCGCCAAATTCAACGACCGCCTGCTGGCGGCAGTCAACGCGTCGATCCTTGGCACGCAGGGCGAGTTGCAGGATTTCAAGGTGCGTGAGGTGACGCGCCGGCGCGGCGTGGGCAGTTACTTACTGAATGATTTGCTGGCGCAGAACCCGGGGATCGTGCAGTGGTGGATTGCGGACCGTCAGGTTGAGGATCGTGAGGTGATGGCCGCGTTTATGCGGCAGGCCGGCTTTATTGCCCAGGTCGGCGGCTGGGGCTTTCTGGCGCAATAACGGGCTGACTGACAAAAACAAAAAGGGCGACCGGAGTCGCCCTTTTTTTGTTACCGCATGGATTACGCTTCGATAGCGACGCGCAGTTTTTTCATCGCGTTCTTTTCCAGCTGACGCACACGCTCTGCTGAAACGCCGTATTGATCGGCGAGTTCCTGCAGCGTGGTTTTGTTGTCATCGTCCAGCCAGCGGGCACGGATGATATTCTGGCTACGCTCATCAAGACCCTGCATCGCATCGCTGAGTTTATCAGCCGCATGGGATTCCCAGTTGTCTTCCTCAATGCCATCGGCAAAGTCAGACGACTTATCCTGCAGGTAGAGCATAGGCGCCATCGAGCGGCCTTCACCTTCATCATCCGGTGTCGGATCGAAGGTCATGTCCTGGGCAGCCATACGCGACTCCATCTCCAGCACGTCTTTGCTGGTGACGCCCAGTTCACGGGCAACCATTTCCACTTCTTCCTGGTTGAACCAGCCTAAACGCTGCTTGGCTTTACGCAGGTTAAAGAACAGCTTGCGCTGTGCTTTAGTGGTGGCGACCTTCACGATACGCCAGTTACGCAGGACGTATTCGTGGATCTCAGCTTTAATCCAGTGCACCGCAAAGGAGACCAGACGCACGCCGACTTCCGGGTTAAAGCGGCGAACCGCTTTCATCAGGCCGATGTTACCTTCCTGAATCAGGTCAGCCTGCGGCAGACCGTAGCCCGAATAGTTACGAGCGACATGAACAACAAAGCGCAGGTGAGACAGGATCAGCGTTTTAGCTGCTTCCAGATCGCCCTGGTAATGCAGCCGTTCAGCCAACGCTTTTTCCTCTTCTGCCGTCAGCATAGGCCAGACATTGGCGGCCCGGATGTAAGAATCCAGGTTGCCTAAAGGAGCAATAGCTAAAGTTTGCATTTCTTTGGTCATTCAAACCCTCTCTGTATTTAACAATAATGCCGCGCAATTCCCTGCACAGTCCACAAGAGTACGTGAACGGCAGCCAGAATTAAAAGCAATCTGTGCTACTTCGACGTCAAAGTTATCCACAAGTTCACTATCGTCGGTGAATAAATTACACACCGTCTGGGCAGGAAGAGTATAGCAGGAGGAAGTGACAAATTGATGACTTCCTCTGAAGCACATTACTCATGCAACAGAGGAAGATTATAACAAAAAACGTGTAAAGGGGTTACTGCGGCGTAAATCGACGTAAATGTTGTACGGTCGCCAGCCAGGCGGCTATCCAGCCAATCATCGCCGACACCAGCAGCAACAGCAGGCTCTCGTCCCACGCCAGTCCGGTCAGGTTGAAGGTGGTGCCAAACACCGCCGCCACCTGTGTCACAACGGACTCCAGACGGAACACCAGCACTTCGGAGAGGATCAGCGACAGCAGCGCACCGGCGAACCCTAACAGCGCACCACCGTAGAGGAACGGACGCAGGATAAAGCCATCCGTTGCACCGATCAGCTTCTGCACATTGATGGTATCGCGCCGGGCAAAGATGCTCAGCCGCACGCTGTTGCCGATCACCAGGAACACCGCCACAATCATCAGCACGCCGATCATCGCCGCCACCTGCCCCACCAGCCCGGTCAGCGCCGCCAGGCGGGCAAACCAACTGTCGTCCATCTTAACTTCATCCACGCCCTGCACTTTCGACACGCGGTCGCGCAGGTTGGTCATGGTGTCGTCATTCTGGAAGTTGAGCTTCGGCGTGATAATTGCCACCGCAGGCAGCGGATTCTGCTCAAGCATATCCATTGCCCCGCCAAAGCCAGACCAGTTACGGAACTCGCCCATCGCTTCTTCGCGCGACAGGTAGTTCACCTTGTCGACGCCATCTTCTTTCTTCAGCTGGCTGACAACACCTTCAGCGGCATCGTCATCCAGCGTTTTGCTGAGATAAACCGTCAGCTGCGGTGCCGGATACCACTGTGCCGCCGCCTGGTTGACGTTTTTCCACACCATATAACAGACGCTTGGCAGAGTCAGGGAGATGGCGATAACCATCACCGTCAGTAACGTCGCCAGCGGCTGACGCCACATATCAGATAAGGTGCCGCGCAGCGCATAACGCCATTGCTCTTGCCAGCCGCCCTTCAGCGCTTTGCTTTTGGAAGGCTGCTTCTGCTTCGCGGCTTTGGGCGCAGGCGCCCGGGAATTGCGTTTATTAACCACCCTGGCCTCCGTGCAAACGTCCCTGATTCAGGCTCATCAGGCGGTAGTTGCGGCGGGCGATCAAGGCCCGGTCGTGGGTTGCCATCAGAACGGTGACGCCAACCCGGTTAAATTCTTCAAACAGACGCAGGATGTCTTCCGACAGCGCATCGTCGAGGTTACCGGTCGGTTCATCGGCCAGCAGCACCGCAGGTTTGTTCACTACCGCACGGGCAATGCCCACCCGCTGCTGCTCACCGCCCGACAGCTGAATCGGATAGCTTTTGGCTTTATCCAGCAGGCCGACTTTATCCAGCGCGGCCGACACGCGGCGGCGAATATCTTCACCGCTGGCACCGGCAATGATCAACGGGATTGCCACGTTGTCATACACAGAACGATCCATCAGCAGATGGTGATCCTGGAAAATCATGCCAATCTGGCGGCGTAAAAACGGCACTTCGCTGCTTTTCAGGCGGCTGATATCGTGGCCGCCAAACCAGATCTGACCGGCACTTGGCCGCTCGATGCCACAAATAAGCTTCAGCAAGGTACTTTTCCCTGCCCCGGAATGTCCGGTCAGAAACGCCATTTCTCCCGGACGCAGATGGAAATCTACCCCCTGAAGCGCTTGCCGACCGCCGAGATAAGCCTTACTGACTTCTTCAAAGCGAATCATCCTAATTAGTCCTCTCGGGCAAAAAGTGCCTCTATAAAATCGTCAGCTTTAAACGCGCGTAAATCTTCAATGCCTTCACCCACGCCGATATAACGGATCGGGATGGAGAACTGATCGGCTACGGAGAAGATCACGCCGCCTTTTGCGGTGCCATCCAGCTTGGTCAGAGTAATCCCGGTCAGTCCCACCGCTTCATGGAACAGCTTAGTCTGGCTGATGGCATTCTGGCCGGTGCTGGCATCGATGGTCAGCATCACTTCGTGCGGCGCCCGATCGTCGAGCTTTTTCATCACGCGGGTGATTTTCTTCAGCTCTTCCATCAGGTGCGATTTGTTCTGCAGGCGACCGGCAGTATCGGCAATCAGCACGTCAACGTTACGCGCCTTAGCGGCCTGAATCGCATCGAAAATCACCGAGGCTGAATCCGACCCGGTCTGCTGGGCGATCACCGGAATATTGTTACGTTGGCCCCACACCTGCAGCTGCTCAACCGCAGCGGCACGGAAGGTATCGCCCGCCGCCAGCATCACAGACTTGCCTTCCGCCTGATACTGACGCGCCAGTTTGCCGATGGTGGTGGTTTTGCCGACGCCATTGACGCCCACCATCAGGATCACAAACGGCGTTTTGCCGGTGACGTCCAGTGGCTCTTCCACTTTAGCCAGGATCTCTGACATTTCCTGCTTCAACAGGCCATAAAGCGCTTCGGCATCACGCAGCTGTTTACGGTTCGCCTGCTGCGTCAGGTTTTTGATAATGCGGCGGGTGGTTTCCACGCCAACGTCGGCAATCAGCAGCTGCTCTTCCAGCTCTTCAAACAGATCGTCATCAATCTTTTTACCGCGGAACAGGCCGATAAAGCCGGAACCCAGGTTCTGGCGGGTTTTCACCAGGCTGCGCTTCAGGCGGGCAAAGAAACCTTCTTTGGTCGGACGCTGCTGCTCGGCCTGCTCTGACTGCTCCACTTTCGCTAACGCGGCGGCGATGGACTCTTCTTCCTCAATCACTTCCGGCTCTGCGTCAGCCGCTAACGCCAGCGCTTCCAGCTCTTCGGGCAGGATCTCATCTTCCGGTGCGATCTCAGCAATCTCTTCTGGCTCTGGCTGAACAACGGCTATCTCTTCCGGCAGAAGTTCTTCTTCCGGCTCAGGCTGAACGACCGCCAGCTGTTCCGGTAAAACCTCTTCTTCCGATTCAGGATGAACACGCACGTCGTCTTCCGGCAAAAACTCTTCCAGCGGCGCGGGCTCAATTACCGCAAGCTCTTCCGGCTGAGGTTTCGCTTCTGGCTGCGGCTCAGCGGCAGGTTCACGGTAAGCTTCCGGGTGCGCGGCCTGATCGTGAGCCACATTTTCAGTGACGTTGACCGTCGCTTCGGCGCGCTGCTCTGCCTCGGTTTTTGCGGGCGTGGCGGCATCCGTTGACGTCTCGTCAGCGGGCTGCTGTTCCTCTAACGTCTCTTTTATCTCTTCCGGCGGCGCCTGCTCTTCACGCCCTAATCCCAGCCAGGAAAAAAAGCCACGTTTTTTATTTTTTGCCATGGTGCAACCACACTCCTCGCGGGGAAAAATCTGTCAGGTCGTTGAAAATTGACTTAATCCCCTAGTCTAACACTTTCCTGCTAACGCAACACAGCACCCTTTTTACGTTTCCTCAGCCCGGTAAGCCCGTTAAACTGTGCAACAAATTATGAAGAGTTCAGCAGCATGAATAAAAAACCCCGCAGCGGCGGCGCCGGACAAATCCGCATTATTGGCGGTCTGTGGCGCGGCAGAAAATTACCGGTGCCGGACAGCGCCGGACTTCGACCGACCACCGATCGCGTCCGCGAAACGTTATTTAACTGGCTGGCGCCCGATATTCAGGGCGCACGTTGCCTGGATTGCTTCGCAGGCAGCGGTGCATTAGGGCTGGAAGCGCTGTCGCGTCACGCCGCATCTGCCACACTGTTAGAGCTGGAGCGCCCGGTTGCGCAGCAGTTAGAAAAGAACCTGACCACTCTCGGCTGTAAAACTGGCCGGGTGATCAACACCAACACCCTGCAATTTCTGGCGCAAAACGGCGAGCCTCACGATCTGGTGTTTATCGATCCGCCGTTCCGTAAGGGACTGCTGGAACAGACCCTCGGCCAGCTGGAAAGCAACGGCTGGCTGGCGGATAACGCGTTGATTTATGTCGAAAGCGAAGTAGAACATGGCCTGCCGCCGGTGCCGGTAAGCTGGCAGCTGCATCGGGAAAAGGTCGCCGGACAGGTAGCGTATCGCCTGTACCACCGCCAGATCGCGAAGAAGGAAGAGAACCATGATGATTAATATTGGCAGGCTGCTGATGGTCTGTGTCTGGGCATTTTTACTGCTTAACCTGGTGCATCCGTTCCCCAAGCCGCTGAAGTATTTTATTGATGTGGCGCTGTTCTTTATGGTGGTGATGCACGGACTGCAGCTGGTGCTGATGCGCGCTACGCAGCCGAAAGATGCCCCAAAGCTCAGCGTCCTGATGCAAACCAAGATTTTCTTTTTTGGTGTGTTTGAGCTGCTGGCCTGGCAGAAGAAATACCTGCCGAAGAAGTAACGCAGTGGTAAAACCAGCCGAAAAAGCGCGGAACTCCATGCTTTTTCGGCAAGCCCACTAATTCGCGCTAAACGAGATAAACCGCGTCCCCTGCACCTTCAGCTGTCCCTTTTCCCCCCGGTCAATCTGCCGGTAATCCTGCTCTTTCAGCACCAGTTTGAAATCCCCGGCACCGTTGAGCGGATGAAACCAGGCTTCATAACGCTTATCCTCAACCGGGATCACTTCACGCTGACGCGAACGGCGGTTCGGCATCGGAACCTCGCGCTTGGCTTTTACCTCGGCGGGAATTGAGCGCACCGGGGAAGCGTCATTGACCGCCACTTCTCTCCGCTGCTTGATAAACTGACGCGTCGCCAGCACGGCGATGATAGCCAGTACGATGAAAAAAATGACCTTCATATTTTTTCTTCTTCCTCCTTATCAGGCAATGCCAATCATTCCCACGGCCAGAAAGGATACAACCAGACGCCTCCCATTGTCACATCAGCAGGCTCTGTCCTAGACTAGATTCAGAATTGTGGAGTTTTGCATCTGAATACAAAGGGACACATTATGATTTGGTCGTTTCTGGCAGTTTTCTTTTCCGGTTGGCTCTACGTTGATGCGTCGTACCGTGGACCTCAATGGCAACGCTGGGTATTTAAGCCCGTCACCTTGCTGCTTCTGCTGGCGTTGGCCTGGCAGGCACCGATCCTCAATACCACCGACTATCTGATCCTGTTTGGCCTGCTGGCCACGCTGATTGGTGATGCACTGACGCTATTACCTAACCGGCGCATGCTGTACGCGATTGGCGCATTTTTCCTTTCGCATCTGCTGTATACCCTGTGCTTCGCCAGCCATATGACGCTGACCTTCTTCTGGCCGATCCCGCTGACGGTACTGGTAATTGGCGCGCTGTTGATCGCCACCATCTGGTCCAGACTGGAAGATCTGCGCTGGCCGATCTGCACCTTTATCGGCATGACCCTGCTGATGGTCTGGCTGACCACCGAGCAGTATTTCTTCCGCCCAACCGATTACAGCTTCACGCTGATGGTAGGGACTTCGCTGCTGCTGCTGGCCAATATCGTCTGGCTTGTCAGCCACTATCGTCGCCGGTTCACCTCTGACCGGGCGATTGTCGCCGCCTGCTACTTTGCCGGTCACTTTATGATCGTGCGTTCGCTGTATCTGTAATCGCCGTAAAAGCCTTGACTCTGGAGTCCACTCCAGAGTGTAAGATGCGTCATCGGCGGGAGCGTTTCCCGCCGTTGCCCATCAGGAGGCGCCATGCATCAGCACTCATCTTCTTGCCCTTGTGGCCAACGCCATGCTCACAGCCAGCAGGGTTGCAGCAGTAAACCTCGCCCAACCATCAAAAAAATCTCGATGATGACCTCAGTCACCGCTGAAACCAGCTGTTGCAGCGAGGCCGGCTGCGGTTCAGGCAGCGATGCCGATGAGGAAAGCGACAGGAGAGGTTCCGCAGAACGTTTCAGCTGGATAATCAGCGGAATGGATTGTCCCAGCTGCGCACGAAAAATTGAAACCGCCGTTAGCAAGCTCAGCGAAGTCGATACGGCTCGCGTGCTGTATGCCACCGAAAAACTGGTCGTGAACGCCGATCGCGACGTCCGCCAGCAGGTTGAAGCGGCGGTGAAGCAAGCCGGTTTCACCCTGCAACGTAGCGATGCCGTCAAAACCGACGCCACCACGCCGGGCTTCTGGCAGGAAAATCGCGCCATTATTCTGCTTGCCGTGATGATGCTGGCCAGTTGGCTGATCGACCTTGTCAGCCCTGCAGCCGGACAGATCGCTTTCACCCTGACCACCCTCGCCGGTGCCTGGCCCATTGCCCGCAGCGCGCTGCGTTTGATCCGCAGCGGCACCCCATTTGCCATTGAAACCCTGATGACCGTCGCGGCCATCGGCGCATTATTTATTGGCGCCACCGCAGAAGCCGCGATGGTGCTGCTGCTGTTCCTGCTGGGTGAACGGCTGGAATCCTTTGCCGCCAGCCGCGCCCGCCGTGGCGTGACCGCCTTAATGGCCCTGAAACCGGAAGAAGCTGTCCGGGTGAGCGGCGAGAAGCGTGAAACGGTTGCCCTCAGTGAACTGCGCCCTGGCGACAGAATTGAAGTGGCCGCCGGCGCGAGATTGCCCGCCGATGCGCGCTTACTCTCGCCGTTTGCCAGCTTTGATGAGAGCGCATTAACCGGCGAATCCGTGCCGGTCGAGCGTCAGCAAGGCGAAGCGGTTGCCGCAGGCTGCCTGAGCGTGGACCGCCAGGTGCTGTTAGAAGTGGTATCCAAACCGGGTGAAAGTGCCATCGACCGCATTCTGCATCTGATTGAAGAAGCCGAATCCAACCGGGCACCGATTGAGCGCTTCCTTGACCGCTTCAGCCGCATCTACACGCCGGTGATTATGGCGATGGCGCTGCTGGTAGCGGTGATCCCGCCGCTGCTGTTCGCCGCCGACTGGCAGCCGTGGATCTACAAAGGCCTGACGCTGCTGCTGATTGGTTGCCCTTGCGCATTAGTGATTTCAACGCCTGCCGCCATCACCTCCGGGTTGGCTACGGCATCCCGTCGGGGTGTGTTAATCAAAGGCGGTGCCGCGCTGGAAAGCCTGAACGCCATCCGCACCTTTGCCTTCGATAAAACCGGCACGCTGACCGAAGGAAAACCGCAGGTCACCGCGCTGATCCCACTGGCAGAGGAGAGTGAAGATTCCCTGCTGGCCAAAGCGGCAGCGGTGGAAACCGGTTCGTCGCATCCCTTAGCCAAAGCCATCGTGGCGCTGGCTGGCCAGCGTGGCTTAACGCTGGCAGCGGCAACCTCGCAACGCGCGCTGGCCGGCAGCGGCGTTGAGGCTATCGTCAGTGGTCACTCACTGCTAATCAGCGCGCCCGCCAGGCTGGATCAAGGCACGCTCAGCCCTGAACAGCAGGAACGGGTGACCGCGCTGGAAGCAGAAGGAAACACCGTGGTGGTGCTGTTGCAGGAGAATCAGCCAACGGCGCTGATCGCCTTGCGTGACACGCTGCGTGCCGATGCCGCCGCCGCGTTGGCGGAGTTAAAAGCGCTGGATATTCAGGCGGTGATGCTGACCGGAGACAATCCGCGCGCCGCTGCGGCGATCGCCGGTGAGCTGGGCATCGACTACCGCGCAGGCTTGTTGCCTGCGGATAAGGTCACCGCGATTGGCGAACTGAATCAGCAGCAGCCGGTGGCGATGGTCGGTGATGGTATTAACGATGCGCCGGCAATGAAAGCCGCGACGACCGGGATTGCGATGGGCAGCGGCAGCGATGTCGCGCTGGAAACGGCGGATGCCGCGCTGACGCACAACCGGCTTGGCGGACTGGCGACGATGATCCGTATCTCCAGGGCCACGCATGCCAATATCCGACAAAACATCACTATTGCGTTGGGGCTAAAAGGGGTGTTTCTGGTGACCACGCTGCTGGGAATTACCGGCCTGTGGCTGGCGGTACTGGCAGACTCCGGCGCAACGGCGCTGGTCACCGCGAATGCGTTAAGGCTGCTGCGCAAACGCTGAGTGGCCCCGCGTAAAGCCGGGCCCGCAGCCGATGCTCAGAGCCCTTTCTTCAGCAGATACTTATAGGGGGTCTGCTCGGTCATCTGCGCTACCAGCTGGTGTTCCATAAAACGGCAGAAGCCGGGGATATCACGCGTGGTAGCCGGATCGTCAGCGATAATCAGCAGGGTTTCGCCCTCCTGCATATGACGCACGGTTTTACGCACCATCATCACAGGTTCCGGGCAGCGCAGGCCCATCGCATCGAGGGTTTGATCGGGATTGGCGAACAGATCGCTCATAGCAGTCTCATTAAAACGGAAGAAATACCTGCGCTCATTTTACCCTCACCTTTTGCATGTGCAAGTAGGTGCCGAGACGATAACGTTTGCGCTAAAATTAACCGTTGCAATAGCACTCTGTTTCGGTAAGATGCCGCGCAATCGCTATTGCGACACAATTTTTCATTGGGTTCCCTCACCCCAATCTTCAAAAAGGTCATATGATGATTTCGTTCTCGAATAGTCAGCGCACGCATGCGTTGATTTGGCTGTCCCTTTTCCACGTGCTGGTGATCACCTCCAGTAACTATCTGGTGCAATTGCCGATCTCCATTTTCGGTTTTCACACCACCTGGGGCGCGTTCAGCTTCCCGTTTATCTTCCTGGCAACCGATCTCACCGTGCGCATTTTTGGCGCGCCGCTGGCTCGTCGCATCATCCTTGCGGTGATGGTTCCGGCACTGTTTATCTCCTACGCCGTCTCCGCACTCTTCTATCAGGGTGAGTGGCAGGGCTTTGCCGCATTAGCAAACGTCAACCTGTTCGTTGCCCGCATCGCCTGCGCCAGCTTTATGGCCTACGCGTTGGGCCAGGTGCTGGATGTGCACGTCTTCAACCGTCTGCGCCAGCTGCCGCAGTGGTGGATTGCCCCGGCCTCCGCGATGTTCCTCGGCAATATCAGCGATACGCTGGCGTTCTTCTTTATCGCCTTCTACAAAAGTCCCGATCCGTTTATGGCGCAGAACTGGGTGGAGATCGCCCTGGTGGATTACAGCTTCAAGGTGCTTATCTGCATGATTTTCTTCCTGCCGGCTTATGGCCTGCTGCTGAATGCCATGCTGAAGCGTCTGGCGGAAAAATCGAACCGCGCTCAGATTAACTTCGGCTAAGCTGCATTCTGTGACAGAGCGACAGTTGCTTTTGCCCGCTGATTACTATTTTATGAGGGGCTGTAAAGCAGCACACGACTAACGTAAAAGGGATCATGATGCGTAACTTACTGAAATATGCCGGTATCGGCTTACTGGTGGTTGGACTGACCGCCTGCGACGGCAAAGATGACAAAGCCTCTGCGGATGATAACGGCGTCAGCAGCAGCCAGAGCAGCCAGGCCGTCACCCTGATGGACGGCAAGCTGGGCTTCACCCTGCCCGCCGGGATGTCCGATCAGAGCGGCAAGCTTGGCACCCAGGCCAATAACATGCACGTCTATGCTGATGCGACCGGCCAGAAAGCGATTATCGTGATTGAAGGTGATGCGACGACCGATGGACTGGACGTGCTGGCTGGCCGCCTTGAGCAGCAGCAGCGCAACCGCGATCCTCAGCTGCAGGTCGTGACCAATAAAGCGATTGAAATCAGCGGCCAGCCTGCTCAGCAGCTGGATACGGTGATCTCCGCCAAGAACCAGTCTTCCTGGTCTTCCGTGGTGCTGGCGAAGGTGGATGGCAAACTGCTGACCATGCAGATTACGCTGCCAGCAGAAAACCAGCAGCAGTCTCAGACCGACTCTGAGAACATCATCAAAACGATTGCGCTGAAATAATCGCCGTTGTTTGAATGACAAAAAGCCCCTGCCAGCGTGCTGGTCAGGGGCTTTCTTATTTCACTGCCGCCTCGGTTACAGGCCGGCGGTCTCGCGGATATATTTTCTGGCTTTCACCGCATACTCAAACGGATTGGCTAACGCCGGATCCTGCTCGGCTTCCACCACCATCCAGCCTTTATAGCCAGACTCGTCCAGAATTTTAAACACCGGCCTAAAGTCGATCACGCCATCGCCAGGCACGGTAAAGGTGCCTTTCTTGACGCCATCAAGGAAGGAGAGCTTCTGGCTTCTCACCTCGGCGACCACCTCATCACGCACATCTTTCAGATGCACATGGTTGATGCGCGGCAGGTACTTTTCGAGGATCGCCAGCATCTTCGCCTGGCTGCCTTCCGAATAGTAGGCATGGCCAGTATCAAACAACAGGAACACGTCGTCATTGGTGATCGCCATAAAGCGGTCAATCTCTTCCGTGGTCTGGATAGCGGTGCCCATATGGTGATGCAGACAGACCTGCATGCCTTTCTCCGCCGCCAGTTTCGCCAGCTCGTTATAGCCGTCGGCGGTCAGCTGCCACTCTTCATCAGTGAAGTAAGGCTTCTCATCCAGTACCGAAAGCGGCGTGCCCTGAATGCTCTTACTCTGCTCGGAACAGCCGATCACCTTCGCGCCCATCGCGTGCAGGAAATCACGGTGGTTGATAAATTCGTCGATGGTTTTCGCTTTATCGCCGTTGGCAAAAAAGGTACTGAACCAGGCGTTGCAGATCTGCACGCCGCGAATATCCAGCATTGGCTTCAATACCGCCGGATCGCGCGGGTATTTGCTGCCCACTTCACTGCCGGTAAATCCCGCCAGCGCCATTTCGCTGACGATTTGCTGGAAGGTATTTTCCGCACCCAGCTCCGGCATATCATCGTTGGTCCAGCCAATCGGGGCTATTGCCAGCTTAACGTTATCTTTGTTCATCGCACTCTCTCGCAAGGGGTACGGCAGCGCAGGCTGCCAGAAGTTATCTGCTCAGCAGCTCACGCTCGATCAGTTCGCGGGTTTCCACGGCCTGACGGTTCATTTTTTCCGGATAACCGAACAGCGAAGAGGCAATAATCGACTCACCGCCCACTTTGTAGGTTCGGTTGGCAAAATCCATTTCGCGCAGCGTCTGGAACAGGGTGTCGAAATCGACCTCCCCTTCACCGACACCCACATGCTGGTGAATGGTGGCATCCACGCCTGGCGGGTTAACGATGTAGCGACAATGCTTAGTGTGGTTCATGGTATCGGCAATCAGCACGTGGGACAGATCGCCACCGGCGTACTCCAGCATGCTCTTCACATCGCCCTTTCCTTTGTCATAGAAGAAGGTGTGCGGCACGCTGTACAGGTACTTCACGTTCTCACTGCGGAATGATTTCACCAGATCGGCGGTTTCGTTATTCTCTTCGCAGAAATCCCACGGATGTGACTGGATTTCGATACGGATACCTTCACGTTCGACGATAGGTAAGATTTCTTCCATCGAGCGATAGAACATCTCTTCGCAGATTTCCGGCTCGTTCGGCGTACCGGAAAGCTCGGTATTGATCACCTGCACGCCGGTTTCCACCGCGATCTCAATCATGCGCTTCCAGTTACGGACAGCCGCCTGACGCCGCGCTTCGTCCGGGCCGGACCAGCGGTAAACCACGATATACGACGAAATCTCCAGCCCGGTTTCACGCAGCGCGTTTTTATACTCGGTGATGATCTCCCGGCTGGCCTTCGGATGCTTATAGAACGGGTTAATCTGTGGGTGCGGAGACTGCTCAATGTACTTGTAGCCCCAGTCCGCCACCTGATGAACCATTTTGGTAATGCCCATGTCTCTGATGACGTCTACGTCAAAGGCGATTTTCATTGCGATCTCCCTGAAGCTACTTGTTGTAGAAGGCTGGACGCGCTGGCAGCTCAACCGGCTCGATAGCGCCGCTTTCCTGCGCTTTCAAACAGGCATCGGCGGCAACGGAAGCGGCATAGCCATCCCATGCTGACGGGCCCTGCAAGGTTCCGGCGGTGGCATCATTGATAAAGGCCTGCAGCTCAACGTCGTAGGCATCAATAAAGCGGTCTTTCCAGTCGGTCAGAATGGTGTTCGACAGCCTGGCGTCTTTGCGCAGCTGAACAGAAGACGGCTCTGGTAATTTGGCGATGCCAGTTTCACCGACCACTTCACACTGGATGTCGTAGCCGTAAGCGCAGTTGACGTAAATCTCAACGTCAATGCGGGTGCCCTTATGGGTTTCAAACAGCACAATCTGCGGATCGCGCAGTTTTGCATGGGTGTTTTTGGTCGAACGCGGGAAGACCACCTGCACAGATTTGTAATCGTCTTCGGTCAGCCAGCGCAGCACGTCCAGCTCGTGGATCAGCGTGTTGGTGATCGCCATATCGGTGGTGTAGCTTTCCGGTACGGTCGGGTTACGGTGCGCACAGTGCAGCATCAGCGGCTCGCCAATGTCACCGTCGGTGATCACTTTCTTCAACGCGCGGTAGCCGGCATCGTAAGGACGCATAAAGCCTACCTGCACAAGACGTTTGCCGTGGGCGATTTCCGCATCCACGATACGGCGGCAACCTTCAGCACTCAGCGCCAGCGGCTTTTCGCAGAACACCGGTTTACCCGCAGCAACTGCCGCCAGGGTGAACTCTTCATGCGTTGGGTCCCAGGACGTCACGATGATCGCATCCACTTCCGCAGAGGCGATCACATCGTGGCCGTTGGCATAGACTTCCGCGTCCAGACCTAACCGGCTGACAATGCCTTTCGCGCCGTCGATGTTGATATCCGAGACGGCAACCACTTTGGCGCCCTGCAGCACTTTGCTACAGCGACGAATATGTTCCTGACCAATAGCACCGGTGCCGATTACGCCAAGTTTCAGAGTCATAAAATATCCTTTATATGTAGGGGAGAGCGCGGGCATCAACCTGGCCGTTATTTGCAGCCAGTGAAGATGTCCGCACTAAATTCAGAGTAAGCAAAACGAATCAGTATTCGCGTGCCTGGTCGATATGTTCGTTGAGCATTTTGGCGACCGCATCGACGCGTTCAGATTCGGAAACCTGCGCCCCGCCAACGCGCCACCAGCTGAAGTATTTGTGCACCATGGTTTTCGGCAGCACTTTGATATCAATCAGCGTGGAAACGGTCTGCTTGCGGGCATCTTCCAGCGCGTGCTTCAGCTGGTCGAGGGTAGTGACGCGATAGGTTTTGCAGCCGTAACCGCCGGCAATCGCCGCGAAGTCCACCGGCACAAAGCCGCCATTCAGCTTGCCGCCTTCCGCATTACGGAAGCGGAACTCGGTGGTGAAGCTGTCCATCCCGTGTTCCATCTGCAGGTTGTTGATGCAGCCGTTGGTCATGTTGTCGAACAGCAGCACGTTGATTTTGGCCCCTTCCTGAATGGAGGTCACCAGCTCGGAGTGCAGCATCATAAAGGAGCCATCACCGACCATGGTGTAGACCTCACGGTGCGGCTCAGCCAGCTTGACGCCCAGCGAAGCACTGACTTCATACCCCATGCACGAGTAGCCGTACTCGACGTGGTAGCTGTTGTAATCTTTGGTGCGCCAGACGCGCTGGAGATCCCCCGGCAGGCTACCCGCAGCGGCGACGATCACCGAATCCTTTGGGAGATGCTCATTCAGTGTCCCCAGCACGCTGCTTTGGGTGAGGAAGGAATCGGTCAGGCGGTTGAACTCGGCATAGACCGCTTCACGATCCATATGGTCATCAATTTCCGGCACAAAGCCGTCGTTGCTGTAAACCGACTGATAAACGCGCTGCGTTTCTTTCAGCAATTTGCTCTGCGCCTGGGCGATTTTCTCGCCCCAGCCACTGGTGAAGCCCTGCGCGGCCAGACGCTCATCGAGTGCGGTCAACGCTTCACGCGCATCGGCCACTACCTGCACGGCATCGAGCTTGTAGGCGTCAAAATTGCTGACGTTAATGTTGATGTAGCTGACGTCCGGATTGTGGAAAATCCATTTCGAGGCGGTGGTGAAGTCGGTGTAACGGGTACCGACGCCAATCACCAGATCCGCCTCTTTCGCCAGCAGGTTTGCCGCCAGACAACCGGTTTCGCCCACGCCGCCGACGTTCAGCGGATGGTCAGAAACAATGGTGCCTTTACCGGCCTGGGTTTCCGCGAAGGGGATCTGATGGCGCTCGGCGAACTGGCGCAACGCCTCACCGGCTTCGGAGTATTTCACCCCGCCACCGCAGACGATAATTGGCTTACGCTTACCGGCGATCATCTTCAGTGCGGCTGCCAGCTGGGCTTCAGTTGGCAGGCGGCGATCCAGCAGATGCACGCGCTTCTGGAAGAAATAATCTGGGTAGTCATAGGCTTCGCCCTGCACGTCCTGCGGCAGAGAAATCGTTACCGCACCGGTTTCAGCCGGGTCGGTCAGCACGCGCATGGCATTGATACAGGCGGTCATCAGCTGCTCCGGGCGGCTGACGCGATCCCAGTATTTGCTGACCGCGCGGAAGGCATCATTGGTGCTGATGCTGAGGTCATGACTCTGTTCAATCTGCTGCAGAACCGGGTCCGGCTGGCGGGTAGCAAACACATCGCCGGGCAACAGTAAGAGAGGAATTCGGTTAGCCGATGCGGTGCCCGCAGCGGTGATCATATTGGCCGCACCCGGTCCGACAGAAGAGGTACAGGCGATGATTTCACGGCGCAGTTTCTGTTTGGCGAAGCCGATGGCCGCGTGCGCCATACCCTGTTCGTTACGACCCTGCATAACCATCAGGTCGCCGCTGTCCTGCTCCAGTGCCTGACCGAGGCCCAGCACATTGCCGTGACCGAAGATGGCAAAAATCCCTTTAACGAACTTGGTTTCAACGCCATCTACCGACAGATACTGGTTGTCCAGGAATCTGACCAGAGCCTGTGCTGTGGTTAATCTACTCTTACCCATGTGCTCTTCCTTAACGGTGAGGCTGAAAAAGTGAAACGTGAGGCGATTATAAACAAATATTTTTTTCACCAAACAGAATTACAGAAGAAACATTTCATTTTGCGAGAGAGATCAAATTATGCGATGAAACGGCTCTACGCGGGGTGATCGCGCGGTCAGATTTGGAACAATAAAGAGGATGTCTGAGCAGTAAAGAATATTTCGTTTCACTTCAAGAGCTTTGCCCGAACGGCTTTTGCAGTTTGCGAGCAGGCTCACACCGCCTGAATCGCCACAACCCGCCGCCGCTTTTGATCCCCCACAACCACGCTCCCCAGAGTTTTATCCACCTCACACTTTTGGGGTATTAATTTCATTTTGTGTTGAAGTTGAAATTTTTATTCTCCATACTCATTTTCATATTGAATCCGGGCGTCCGGACGTTACGTTCAGGCGAGTCCGCTGGAAAAGCGCAGCTGAGTCGGCTTATCAGAGAAGGAAACAACAGGTATGAGTACACAACAGAAACGGCTTGATGTGATTTGTATCGGGCGCATTGCCGTTGACCTCTATGGCCAGCAAATTGGCGCCCGCCTTGAAGATATGAGTACGTTTTCAAAATATCTCGGCGGTTCGTCGGGTAACGTGGCGTACGGCACGGCGATCCAGGGGCTGAAATCCGGCATGCTGGCCCGCGTGGGCGATGAACATATGGGCCGTTTTCTGCGCGAAGAGCTGCAGCGCGTGGGTGCCGATACCGAATGTCTGATCACTGATAAAACCCGGCTGACTGGCCTGGTGATCCTCGGAATTAAGGATCAGGACACCTTCCCGCTGGTGTTCTACCGCGATAACTGCGCCGATATGGGACTGATCCCGGAAGATATCAGTGAAGAGTACATCACCTCTTCCCGTGCGGTGGCGGTCACCGGCACACACCTGTCGCATCCTCAAACCCGCGCGGCGGTATTAAAGGCGCTGGAAATTGCCCGTCAGAACGGCTTACGCACCGCGCTGGATATTGATTACCGTCCGGTGCTGTGGGGACTGACCTCGCTCGGCGACGGTGAAACCCGCTTTGTGGAATCCGAGCACGTCACGCAACAGCTGCAGGAAGTGCTGCACTATTTCGATCTGGTGGTCGGAACGGAAGAAGAGTTTCATATTGCCGGCGGCAGCACCGATACCCTGACCGCATTGAAAAACGTTCGTCAGGCGACCAAAGCCACGCTGGTCTGCAAACGTGGTCCGATGGGCTGCGTGGTGCTGGAAGGCGAGATCCCGGACAGCTGGGAACAGACCAAATTACAAAGCGGCGTGCGCGTGGAAGTGCTGAACGTGCTGGGCGCGGGCGATGCCTTTATGTCTGGCCTGCTGCGCGGCTGGTTGAATGGCGAAAGCTGGGAGCAGGCCTGCCGCTATGCCAATGCCTGCGGCGCCCTGGTGGTGTCACGCCATGGCTGCGCGCCAGCGATGCCAACCAAAGCCGAACTGGATGATTTCCTCAGCCGCGATAAGGACGTTAAGCGTCCGGATCTCGACAGCCGCCTGAATCACCTGCACCGCGTCACCACCCGCAAGCAACAGTGGCCAGAGCTGTGTGTCTTTGCCTTCGACCACCGTAAACAGCTGGTGGATATGGCCAATGAAGCGGGCGTCGACACCTCACGCCTGCCTGAACTGAAGCTGCTGCTGCTGCGTGCGGCAGAAGAAGCCGCCGGTGAAGCCGGGCTGGATGGCCGCAGCGGTATCCTCGCTGACACCACCTTCGGACAGCCGGCGCTGAACGCCATTACCGGTAAAGGCTGGTGGATTGGTCGCCCGATTGAGTTACCCAGCTCCCGTCCGCTGCGCCTGGAACACGGCAACATCGGTTCCCAGCTGGTCGACTGGCCGCAGGAACACGTGGTGAAATGCCTGGTGTTCTACCACCCGCATGACAGCGCCGAACTGCGTAAAGAGCAGGATGAGCTGGTGATGGACGTGTGGAACGGCTGTAACAAAACCGGCCACGAGCTGTTGCTGGAAGTGATCCTGCCGGAGGGCAATCCGGACAAGAAAGAGTCTTACTACCTCGACATCCTGACCCACTTCTACTCGATGGGTATTCAGCCGGACTGGTGGAAACTGCCGCCGCTGAAACTGGAAAGCTGGCAGGCAATCAGTGGCCTGATTGAGCGGGAAGACCCGAACTGTCGCGGCATTCTGATCCTCGGCCTTGATGCGCCGGAAGAGAAGCTGAAAGCCGGTTTCGCTGACGCCGCCAAAGCACCGTGGGTGAAAGGATTTGCCGTCGGCCGCACCATCTTCGGCCAGCCTTCACGCCAGTGGCTGCAAGGGGAGCTGGATGATGACGCGCTGATCGCCCAGGTGAAAAGCAACTACCATCAGTTGATCAACTACTGGCGCGAAGTGCGGCCAGCGAAGTAATCCATTAACCAGGGCAGGAACGCGACAGGCTCGGCTGTTGGCAATGCCAGCGGCCGCTGAACAGTCACCCGTTCATGCCCTTTTAACCTTGCTGTCCTGCCCTTTCAACCTTCACATCACGCCCTTCTCACTGCCCTTATTTCTCTTCGCGAACGAATCCCCCCTCCTTTCTGCTCTCTTTTCAGCCAGAATCTGTGATTCCATTCATATCCCGATGAAATAGATCCCCTGAAATCCGTTAGAAAGTGAAATTTTTTGTTCATCTGGTAGAATATCGGACAAAAGAAACGACGTATTTTATTTAGCGAGCCGAAGTAATGACCAACAACCCAACGCAGCTTTCCCTGTTGCAGGACGACATCCGCCGTCGCTACGACACCCTGAGTAAGCGCCTGAAACAGGTGGCTCGTTATATTCTGGACAACAGCAACAGCATTGCCTTTGACACCGTGGCCTCGATTGCCCAGCAGGCAGACGTACCGCCTTCTACCCTGATCCGCTTCTCGAATGCCTTTGGCTTTAGCGGCTTCAACGAAATGAAACAGGTTTTCCGTCAGCACCTGATGGAAGAGACGGTGAACTACACCGAGCGCGCGCGGCTGTTCCGCCAGACCTCGACCGATGAAACGGCTGCTCCACCCGAGAACCCGGCTGAAATCCTGAATGTGTTCACCATGGTGAATTCACAGGCGCTGCAACAGCTGGCGATGCAGACCAATCCCGAGCAGTTGGATAAAGCGGTTGAGATGCTGCATCAGGCAGAGAACATCTACGTGATTGGCCTGCGCCGTTCGTTCAGCGTGGCGTCCTATCTGACCTATGCACTGCGCCATCTGGAACGCCGTGCCTTCCTGATTGACGGCCTGGGCGGGATGTTTACCGAGCAGCTCAGCATGGTGAATCCGAAGGATGTGGTGATTGCCATCAGCTATTCACCGTATGCGCGTGAAGCGGTGGAACTGGTTGAGCTAGGGGCCAAACGTGGGGCGCATCTGATTGCGATCACCGACAGCCAGGTCAGCCCGCTGGCTGCCTTCAGCGACGTCTGTTTTGTGGTGCGTGAAGCGCAGGTTGATGGCTTCCGTTCGCAGGTGGCATCGCTATGCCTGGCCCAGACGCTGGCCGTTTCACTGGCGCTGAACAACGCCGATAAGGCATAAAAAAACGGGTGGAAAATTCCACCCGTTTTTTTGTCGCATCCCGTTCTACTTTTCGACCGGATACGCATCGCTGTTCACCCAGGCGTGATCCTTCTCCCAGGTAAATTTCCACAGTCGAACCGGCCCGGCCATCACGTTCAGATAGTAATTGTCATAACCGGCAAGGGTGGCGACCGGGTGATACCCGCGCGGCACCGTGACCACATCGCGGTTATAGGCCGCCATGCACTCATCCAGCGAGCGATCGTCGGTATAGACGCGCTGCATAGCAAAGCCCTGCTCCGGGTTAAACCGATGGTAATAGGTCTCTTCCAGATAGGTTTCGTTTTCTGAGTTTTCCTGATCGTGCTTGTGGCTCGGATAGGAGCTGGTGTCACCTTCGTTGGTATACACTTCCACCACCAGCAAGCTGTCCGCTGGCTTATCATCAGGCAGAATATTGTGAACCAGACGCTTGTTACGCCCCTTGCCACGCTGCTCCACGCCGACGTCCGCCGGTGAAATCAGTCGGGCAGGTAATGACCCCTTGCCCGGCGCATTACAGACCGCCAGCTCAAGGTCGGAATCCGCATAGACTTCCACTTTGTCATTGTTCGGCACATACACCGAGTAAGGTGGCGTGCGTTCAAACGGCGACATCCGCTTACCGATGCCGGGGAATTCAGCGTGCAGCGTCTTCACCGACGCCAGGCCGGCAACCAGCACCAGGCACAGCTCTTTATCGCCACTCTCCAGCTGCAGGGTCTGCCCCTTTTTCAGCTGATAGGCATCAAAGCCAACGTAACGCCAGCCCACGCTCTCCGGCGTCACATGCTGAATGCGCCCTTGCGCATCCGGTTTTTGTACTTTGGACAACAATGACATTCAATTCTCCTTATTTTCCTCTGGCGCCTTGCAGCCGCGCCAGAGGTTTTGGAATGTATGAATTATCCCAGCGTCGGCATGCTGAACTCTGAAACGGTTTTCTGACCGCTCGGCCAGCGCACGGTCGCCGTTTTCATTCGGGTGTAGAAGCGCACGCCGTCTGGCCCATGCACGTTCAGCGCGCCAAACACCGAACGCTTCCAGCCACCAAAGCTGTGGAAGGCCATCGGTACCGGCACCGGCACGTTCACGCCGACCATACCGGCCTGCACTTCACGCACAAAGTCACGGCCGGTGTGGCCATTGCTGGTGAAGATGGCGCTACCGTTACCAAACTCGTGGCTGTTAACCAGCTTCAACGCGCTGGCGTAATCCGGCGCACGCATGATGCTCAGCACCGGTCCAAAGATCTCTTCGCGCCAGATCACCATATCGGAAGTCACGTTGTCGAACAGCGTACCGCCCACGTAGTAACCTTCGTTGTAGCCTTCCACCTGGAAGTTGCGGCCGTCGACCACCAGCTTCGCGCCTTCCTGCTCACCTTTATCGATGTAGCCCAGCACTTTCTTCTGGTGCGCAGCGGAAACCACCGGCCCCATCTCATTCTCTTCACTGCCTTTCTGAATACCCGGGCCCACGCGCAGGGCTTTCACCAGCGGGGTCAGCGCAGCAATCAGTTTGTCTGCGGTGTCATCACCCACTGCCACGACAACCGGCAGCGCCATGCAGCGTTCGCCCGCTGAACCGAACGCGCCGCCCATGATGGCATTGACGGTTGCTTCCAGGTCGGCATCCGGCATCACGATGGCGTGGTTTTTAGCTGCACCAAACGCCTGCACACGCTTGCCATGGGCACTGGCGGTTTTATAGATATGTTCTGCCACGCCAGAAGAACCGACGAAGCTCACCGCCTGCACGCGGGGATCTTTATACAGCTGCTCAGCATCTTCATTCGAGCAGTGGACCACGTTAAAGACGCCATCCGGCAGGCCGGCTTCGGTCAGCAGTTCTGCCATACGCACCGATGCAGAAGGATCCAGCGCCGGTGGCTTGAGGACGAAGGTATTACCGCACGCCAACGCGATGGGGAACATCCACAGTGGCACCATCGCCGGGAAGTTGAACGGGGTAATCCCGGCCACCACGCCCAGCGGCTGCATCAGCGAATAGCTGTCCACGCCGGTTGCCACGTCGGCAGAGTTTTCGCCTTTAATCAGATGCGGGATACCGCAGGCAAATTCGACCACTTCCAGGCCGCGCGTCAGTTCACCCAGCGCATCTGACCAGACTTTACCGTGTTCGCTGACGATCAGCTCAGCCAGCTCTTCGCGGTGTTGTTCCATCAGAGCTTTAAAGTTGAACATCACGCGCGCACGACGCAGAGGCGAGGTGCGTGACCAGTCTTCAAAGGCGTTATGCGCCACTTCGATGGCGTGAGTCACCTCATCGGCGGTGCTTTGCGTCAGTTCGCGCACCGGTTTGCCGGTAGCCGGATCGTAAATTGGGATGGTTTCATTGCTGGCGCTCTGAGACGTTTTTCCGCCAATAAAATTGCCTACGATAGTCATGTTCTGGCCTCTTTGATGTGAGTATTCCCTGCGGGCTGCCGCGTTTAGCCGCTGGCAACCTGACCGGACAAATCCCGAATGCGTGCAAGGACAGTATTATATTGGAATAAATTTTTCAAATATTTCACTTTAGAAAATTCATTTTTAGCGGCCTGGATCGCATTTTTACCCGCTGAGCGGTTGCCAGCGCCGATTGCTACCGGCCGCCGGCGAAATTCAGCTTAAACTTAACAATGGCGCGGCTCATGGGCATGTCAGCGTCAGACAATTAATTGCCAATTTCGCCTGCGACAGGGCTCACATTTCCTCCCTCTCGTTGCGGCTTTAGGTCGAAAAAAACGAAATTTTGCGAGAGCGATCCAAAAATTTAAATTTCATAATTCACCAAACATGAAATAAATGTTCTTTTATAGACCATAACCTGAGGCCATCCTCCTTCTGCACAAAAAAGGGCCTCTTCTGATCCTCTCTACCTTGCTTGCAGGAGCAGTACCATGGCGATTGACCCTACCCGTTTCTGTATTAACCGTAAGATTGCCCCCGGCCTCAGCATCGAACAGTTTTTCCAACTGGTGAATAAGCTTGGGCTGCATAAAGTTGAACTGCGTAACGATATGCGTGGCGGTAGCGTCACCGACAATCTGAGCCATGCCGAAGTGAAAGCGCTGGCGCAGCGTTACGATCTGGAAATTGTCACCATCAATGCGGTCTACCCGTTCAATCAGGCTGACGATGCGCTGATGGCGAAAGCGGAAAGCTTACTGAAAGATGCGCAGGGCGTTGGCGCAAAAGCGCTGGTGCTTTGCCCGCTGAACGATGGCACGCCGGTTTCCGAACAGCAGACGCTTGAGGCGCTGCAAAAACTTGGTCCGCTGTTTGCTCAGTATGGCATTGAAGGGCTGATTGAGCCGCTGGGCTTCCCGGTAAGTTCGCTGCGCTCGGCGCAACAGGCGCAGGCGTTGATCCGGGATGCCAAGGTGCCGTTCCGCCTGGTGCTGGATACCTTCCACCATTTCCTTTATGAGAAGGCAGAAGAAGAGTTTGCCAGCGGGGTGGATATCAACGCGATTGGCCTGGTGCATCTGTCCGGCGTGGAAGATGGCCGTCCGACCAGCGAACTGACCGATGAAGAGCGCATTATGCTGACCGAGGGGGATGTGCTGAAAACTGCCGCTCAGGTGCAGCGTCTTGAGCAGTTGGGCTACCGGGGAATTTATGCTTTCGAGCCGTTCTCCTCGGTGATGGACAGCTGGAAAGCGGCGGATATTGAGCGTGAAATCCGTCGTAGTATCGAAATCTTGCAGGATTAATGCCGGGGGAAACGCCCCCACCCTTATCTGTGTCACTTTGGCGGCAGCTGTCGAACTGCCGCTATTTTTTTGCTGTTACCCGCGTGCCCGCAGGCGTCCAGCCGGGCTCAGGACATCTCGACCAGCGCCTCTTTTTGCCCCTTCAACACCCGTTTCAGTCGAATCGTCAGCAGGATCGCCACGCAAACCAGCAACGCGCTGATCAGGTAGATCACCGGCACGCCGAGATAGCTCATGGCAAACCCGGCCAGCGGCCCGGTAATGCCCAATGACAGGTCCATAAAGGTGGTGTAGGCGGCCAGCGCGCTGCCCTGATTTTGTGGCGGAACGGCTTTCACCGCCACCACGCCAACGGCCGGGAACACCAGCGAGAAACCGGCACCGGTGAAGAACGCGCCCAGCTTTGCCATCCACGGATCGACCGATCCCCATACCAGAAACAGCCCCACCGCTTCCACCGCGAAGCAAACCAGCGCGACGGCCAGCCCACCATGGCGATTAATGGCATTAGGAAACAGCAGACGCGTACCGACAAATGCCCCGCTGAACAGGGTCAGCGCCCAGGCTGCGCCATCCCACCCCTTATCCTGATAAAACAGGGTGATAAAGGTGGCGATCACCCCAAACCCGGCTGAACCCAACGCCAGGATCACGCCATAACCCCAGATCTTGCCCAATACGGCGCGGAACGGCAGCGGCTTGCCTTTGCTGCTGGTGACGTTAGGCCTGGGTAGCGCAAACAGAATGGCGATCAGGGCGATAGCGATGATGATCCCCGCCAGCAGCAGCAGGCCGCCCCACTGATAAATGCCCACGCCCAGCGGTGCGCCAATCGCCATGGCACCGTAGGTGAAAATACCGTTCCACGAGATGACCCGACCAATATGCAACGAACCCACCACGCCCACGCCCCACAGCGTGGAGCCGGTGCCGGCGAAGCTTTGCCCGACGCCTAAGATCACTCGCCCCAGGCAGAGCATCATCAGGCTTACCACCGGCAGCGCGCTTTCCACCGCCGCCAGCGCATAGCAGATGCCACTCAGCAGCGCGCCGCACAGGCCAAACACCACCACCTTTTTGGGCCCCCACAGATCGGCATAGCGGCCGGCATGCGGACGACTGAGCAGGGTGGCGAAGTATTGCAGGCTGACCACCAGCCCCGCCCAGAAGGCGCTGTAGCCCATCACGTCATGGACGTAACCCGGCAGAACCGCCAGCGGCAAGCCAATAGTCAGGTAGCTGGCAAAATTGAAAATCACCACGGAAATGATGCGCAGATTCAAGCGTAAACCGCTTTGAGCAGGCTCCAGCGCGGGTTGATCAGGCATGGGGATCGGGACTCTGTTAACAACAACACGAGAGGTCACTATACCTTGATTTCCCCCCTGCCTGTCATCCCCCGTTTACAGGATGGTCACCATTTCCGCCATAAATCCGTCACATAGCGCTCCTATACTGCCGCCTTAATGAAGTCCCAAAGAGGATAAAAAATATGTTAGCTCCCCTGATTTTCCCCCAGGAGAGCGCGAACCGTCGGTCACGGCTGACGGTCTGTGGGCGATGCCTGTTCATTACCGAGGCCGCCTTATGACGCGCACTCCGATCCGCATTGTGCTGAAGGGCATTCAATATGCCTTTGGCGATCAGCGCGTCCTGCAACAGCTCGACCTGACGGTTGAAGCCGGCACCACCGTGGCGCTGCTGGGCCCGTCCGGCTGTGGCAAAAGCACGCTGCTGAAACTGCTGGCCGGTCTGCTGCAACCGCAGCAGGGCGAAATCCACTTTGGTGACCGGCTGATTGCCAGCCCGCGAAGTGCGCTTCCCCCGGAACAGCGTGATATCGGCATGGTGTTTCAGGACTACGCGCTGTGGCCGCATATGACGGTGGCGCAGAACGTCGGCTTCCCGTTGTTGATGCGCAAGGTGGCGACCGCCGAACGGCTGAAGAAAACCATGATTGCCCTTGAGCGCGTTGGCCTGGCCAACTTCGCCCTGCGTCGCCCTGGGGATCTGTCAGGTGGCCAGCAACAGCGCGTGGCGCTGGCACGCGCCATCATCGCCGAGCCCGGCATTCTGTTGTTTGACGAACCGCTCTCGAACCTTGATCGCGATCTGCGTGAATCTTTATGCCGTGAGATGAGCAGCCTGCTAAGCCAGCTGGGCACCACTGCGGTATATGTCACCCACGATCGCAACGAGGCCGACGTGCTCGCCAACCGCATTGTTCACCTGTCACACGGTTCCGTGACGTCCATTCAGGCCGTCACGCCATACTCTGGGGAATTAGCATGAAATCCATTTTGACTAAAAAAACAGGAGCCATCGTCGCGATGATCTTCACCTCCGCCATGATGATCAATGATGCCAGCGCGCTGACGGTGTATACCGCCGGACCTGGCTCACTGGCCAAAAAACTTGCCGCCGGTTATGAGAAGCAGACCGGCGTAAAAGTGAATATTTTCCAGGCCACCACCGGCAAGGTGATGGCCCGACTGGAAGCCGAGCAGGCTAATCCGCTGGCAGACGTGCTGATTTCCGCCTCCTGGGATACGGCAGAAGATCTGCAGCATCGCGGCTGGCTGCTGCCTTATCAAAGCGCCAACGCGGCTAAGGTGCCGGATGCGCTGAAGAGCGATGCTTATGTGGCGCAGGGTATTTCCGCACTGGGCATCGTCTGGAATACCAAAAGCGGCACGCCGGAACCGAAAGAGTGGGCCGACCTCACTACGCCCGCGTTTAAGGACAAGGTGACCACGCCGGATCCGTCGATGTCTGGCGCCTCACTGGATCTGTTGATTGGCCTGCAAAACGGCATGGGAGACGGTGCCTGGCAGCTGTTCGATAAGCTGAAAGCCAACGGCATGGTGATCAGTGGCCCGAATGCGCAGGCGCTGACGCCGGTTTTACAGGGGGCGAAAGCGGCGGTCTTTGGCGCGGTGGATTATGTCTCTTATGGCAGCATTCAGGATGGTGAAGCGATCAAAGTGATCTTCCCGGAAAGCGGCACGGTGGTCGCACCGCGTCCGATGATGATCCTTAAATCAACGCAGCATGCGGCAGATGCCAAAGCCTTTATCGATTATGTGCTGTCACCGGAAGGCCAGGCATTAGTGGCGGGTGCGTGGTTGATGCCAGCCCGTGCAGATATTGGCGCGAAACGCCCGCTGCTGAACGATCTTAAAATCCTGCCAGCGAAGAGCGAGGCGAAAAGTGACCGCGCGGCGGTGCTTCAGCGCTTCGGCAACGTATTTGCACAGCAATAACGCGACCTTACGCACTGGAAATCTGCCTGTGAAACTGCGCCTGATGCCACTGCTGACCGTGGCACTTTTAATTATTTTGGTGGCGCTGCCGCTGTTATTTATTCTGCTGCAGGCGCTGTTCCCGGCGCTCAGCGAAGGATCGCTGGCCGGGGCGTTTTCGACTCTCCCGGCGTTGTTAACGGATCCTGAACTGCCGACATTACTGTTGGGCACGTTGAAAACCGGCGTTGGTGTGGCGCTGTTCAGCGCGCTGCTGGGAATTCCGCTCGGTACGCTGCGCGGGCTGTTTCATCTGCCGCTGGCCCGCGTGTGGGATTTGCTGATGCTGATCCCGTTCCTGACCCCACCCTATATCGCCGCACTCAGCTGGATGCTGGCGCTGCAACAAAATGGCTACCTGATGCAGCTGGGCGGGCCGAACCTCAACACTCTGCTCTTCAGCCAGACCGGCATCATGGTGATCATGACGCTGAACATTTTCCCGGTGGTGTACTTTGCCGTGTCGCGCAGCATGCTGGCGAGCGGTCAGCGGCTGGCAATGGTCGCCCGGATACATGGCGCATCCGCCTGGCGGGCATTCTGGCATGTTTCCCTGCCGATGGCGCTGCCCGCACTGGCGGCGGGGGTGTTGCTGGCCTTTACCCTGGCGATTGAGGAGTTCGGCGTACCGGCAGCACTGGGCCCGCGTGCGGGTGTGGTGATGTTGACCGTTGGCATAGAACAGCGGCTGGCGGACTGGCCAATTGATTTGCCCGGGTCGTCGTTGCTTTCGGTGATGCTGGTGCTGATCGCCCTGGCGGCCTTCGCGCTGCAAAAGCCGCTGACCGGCAATAAACAAGTGACCAGCATTACCGGCAAACCGGCGCAGAGCAGCCCGGTTCTGCTGGGTGTGTGGAAAATCCCGGTGATGGCGCTGTTTACCCTGGTTTCAGTGGTGGTGGTGGCAATGCCGCTCTGCTCGCTTTACGTCACCGCGCTGATGTCGACGCTGTCCGGCGGGCTGCACCTGGCTAACCTCACCGATCGCCATTTTGTCGCGCTGTTCGCGCAGCAAAGCGAAGCGTTATCGGCCCTCTCCACCAGCGTGGCGCTGGCGCTGGGTGCCGCCGCCATTACCGGCGTGCTGGGTTTTCTGGCAGCCTGGCTGGTGGTGGAGGGCAAAATGCGTGGCGCGAAAATAATCGATGCCCTGTCGTTGCTGCCTGCCGCCATCCCGGGCGTGGTGGTTGGCGTGGGGTTAATCCTGCTGTGGAACCGATCGTTCTGGCCGGTTTCGCCTTACAACAGCTGGGCGATCTTACTGCTGTCGTACTGCTGCATTCTGCTGCCGTGGCCGGTGCGCTATGTCGGCAGCGCGCTAAAACAGATTGGCGGCAATCTGGAACCCGCCGCCCGCGTGCACGGGGCCAGCTCGCTGCAGGCGCTGCGCCATATTATTCTGCCGCTGGTGTTTCCCAGCCTGCTGGCGGCGATGCTGATGGTGTTTGCCATCGCCTCCCGCGAGCTGGTGACCTCGCTGCTGCTGGCACCCGCCGGTACGCAAACGGTGGCGGTGTTTATCTGGCGGCAGTTTGAACAGGGCTCGGTCGGTCAGGGAATGGCGATGGCCAGTATTGCGATGACGGTGAGTTTGCTGCTGATGCTGGCGGCGCTGGCGCTGCTGCAAAAACAGGGAAAAGCCTCCGATCTTTCCTAAAAGCATCCTGGCACTGTTCAGAGGCGTTAAACTTACGCATCTGAGGTTGAACTGGAGAGGGAATGAGCGAACTGCAGCAGGAAAAGATCGGGCAGAATATGCTGTTGAAAATGGCCACGCTGATTGTGATTCTGGCGGGTATCAAAGCGGCATCAGAGATTCTGGTGCCGTTTTTAATGGCGCTGTTTCTGGCCATTGTGTTGAACCCGCTGGTCACCTATTTGATGCGCAAAGGCGTCAGGCGGGGCCTGGCCATCAGCCTGGTAATGCTGGGCGTGCTGATTGTTATTGGCCTGCTGGTGGCGATGGTGGCCGGATCGGTCAATGAATTCAGCGACATCTACCCGCAAATCCGCGCGCAGATGGAGCATAAGCTGGGCATCGTGCAGCACTTTGCCGCCACCTTCCATATCAACCTCTCCACCGAACGTATGGCCGAGCGGCTGGATCCGAATTCGTTGATGAACGTCGCCACCACGGTACTGAGCCAGTTCTCCGGGGCGATGACCAATGTGGTGCTGCTGCTGATGACCGTGGTGTTTATGCTGTTTGAGGTGCATCACCTGCCCTACAAGCTGCGTTTCGCGTTGGTGAACCCGAAAATCCGCATTGCCGGTTTGCATAAGGCGCTGAAAGGCGTCACCCATTATCTGGCGCTGAAAACGCTGATCAGTCTGATTACCGGGGCCGCCGTCTGGCTGTCGCTGTTTCTGCTGGGGGTGAAGTTTTCACTGCTGTGGGGCGTCGTCGCCTTTGTACTGAACTTTATTCCCAATATCGGCCCAATCATTGCCGGCATTCCGCCGCTGATCCAGGCGCTGCTGCTGAATACGGTGTTTGATGCCGCGATGGTCGCGGTGCTGTTCACCGCCATTCATATGGTATTTGGCAATATGCTGGAGCCGCGCGTGATGGGCAAAGGGCTGGGACTCTCCAGCCTCGTGGTGTTTCTGTCGTTGATTTTCTGGGGCTGGCTGCTGGGGCCGGTGGGTATGCTGCTGTCCGTGCCGCTGACCAGCGTGTGTAAAATCCTGATGGAAACCACGCCGGGCGGCAACAAGCTGGCGATTCTGCTGGGGAATGGCAGACCGAAAGAGAAAAAGGCGCTGACCCGAAGAAAGTCGGCGAGCGAATAAGCGGCGTTCCGGCCTCAACGGTGGCGGCTGAACCCGCCACCAATCCAATCACTGTCCGCTAAAAAGCCGATCGTAGACGTGCTGGATATGCCACTCAGCGCGCTGCGATCCGGATCACGGCACTCCACTGCCGTTGCGTTTTATCCTTGGTCCATCCGCCTGACCACTGGGCCGTAACCGGTTTTTTCCTGCGTATTTAAGGAGCTCTGCATGGAACACACATGGCGCTGGTATGGCCCAAACGATCCCGTTTCGCTGGACGATGCCCGCCAGGCGGGAGCAACCGGCATCGTCACCGCCCTGCATCACATTCCGAATGGCGAGGTCTGGCCGGTAGAAGAGATTCAGGCTCGCCAGGCACTGCTGGCGGAAAAAGGGCTGGTGTGGTCGGTGGTGGAAAGCATACCCATCCATGAATCGATCAAAACCCAGCGCGGTGATTATCAGCATTACATCGCCAACTATCAGCAGTCGATCCGCAATCTTGGTCGCTGTGGCATTGATACCGTCTGCTACAACTTTATGCCGGTCCTCGACTGGACGCGTACCGATCTGGCCTGGACCCTGCCGGATGGCGCCAAAGCGCTGCGCTTCGACCATATCGCCTTTGCCGCCTTCGAACTGCATATTTTACAGCGGCCGAACGCCAGCCAGGATTACGACGCGCAGGAGCAGCAAGCCGCCGCTGACTACTTCAATGCCATGACGCCGGACGCCATCGAGACCCTGACCCGCAACATTATTGCCGGGCTGCCCGGTGCGGAAGAAGGCTACACGCTGGAGCAGTTCCAGGCGCAGCTTTCGCAGTACGACGGCATCGATAAAGCTGGTCTGCGGAAAAATATGGCGGCGTTTCTGCAGGCCATCGTGCCGGTGGCGGAAGCGTCCGGCATCGTGCTGGCGGTGCATCCGGACGATCCACCGCGCCCGATCCTCGGCCTGCCGCGCATTGTCTCCACGCAGGAAGATATGCAGTGGCTGAAAGAGACCGTGGACAGCGTGCATAACGGTTTCACCTTCTGCACCGGCTCCTACGGCGTGCGGGAAGATAACGATTTAGTGAAGATGGCGGAAACCTTCTCCGACCGCATTCACTTCGCCCATTTACGTTCGACGCTGCGCGAAGAGAACCCGAAAAGCTTCCACGAGGCGGCGCATCTTGGCGGCGATGTGGATATGGTTGGCGTGGTAAAGGTGATTCTGGCGGAAGAGCAGCGTCGCCGTCAGCAGGGCAACACGCGCGGGATCCCGATGCGTCCCGACCACGGTCACCAGATGCTGGATGACCTGCATAAGAAGACCAATCCGGGCTATTCAGCCATCGGCCGTCTGAAAGGGCTAGCGGAGGTGCGCGGAGTGGAAGTGGCGCTGAAGCAGATCTATTTTAACGACTGAAGTTAACGGGCCAGGCACGGATCTGGCCCGTCATTGCACCGGCAATCGCCTAATCGACGATAAACAGCTGCGCGCCGGTGTGGGTCCAGGAGCGATGCGCTTCGGCATCATCGGCGACCTGATAGCTCATTCCCGCCGTCAGGGTGAAGACCCGTCCATCGTCGAGTTCGGTGTGCAGCTCGCCGGACAGACACAGCAGAATATGCCCTTTGGAACACCAGTGATCGGCCAGATATCCGGCAGTGTATTCGACCATTCTGACGCGAATTTCGCCGAAATGCTGGGTACGCCACAGCGCTATGCCGGTTTCGCCAGGGTGTTCAGTGGTGGCCAGTGCGGACCATGCCGTGGTGCCAAACGGAATATCACTCATCTTCATCGTGGGGATGTCCTGGATTTAAGAGGCTTATCGCAGCATAGCAACGGCGCGGCGCGCATGTCCTGCTGTATTTTGCGCCGTCAGGGATCAAAAATGCGCATACTTGGTATAAATCAGCAAAGGGGTGTTTATGCTCTGAATACTCTCACCGGTCCGTAAACGGTCGATAACCTCAACACCTAGCTCGATTTCCCGTTGAATATCATGGCCCAGTACGATATCCATTTCCCCGGTTTCCAGCAGGCTGCGGGTGTAGTCACTCAGCTCATGCCCAATAAACACCACCTCGTTAGCCAGCCCCTTTTCCGTCAAGGCACGCGCGACGCCGCGATTACCACCCGCCATATTATAAATGCCGGCCATTGGCGGATTGTCTGCCAGAAACTTTTTCACGCTTTGGTATGAACTTTCCGATTCATCGTTGATATTCACTCTTTCCACCACCGTCAGATGCGGAAACTCCAGCCGTAACGCCCGGCGGAATCCCACTTCCCGCTCTTCCTGGGTGCGATAGGTTGAGCTGAAGATCAGCAGGATATTGCCGGGCTGTTTCGGCAGCATCCGGCCCATCAGCCAGCCAGCGGTGGAGCCGGTGCTGATTTGGTCGAGGCCGACATAGGCGGTACGCCGCGAATTGGGCAGATCGCTGGTCAGGCAGATGACGTGGACGCCGTTATCGATCGCCTCACGTACCGCGCGGTTGATTTTAACGTCGTCGCGGCAGACCAGAAACACCGCCTCTGATTCTGCTGCCCGGCGGGCGATCAGCTGGCTGAAGCGCTCGGTGTTCACCTGCACATTCGCCACGCTGTCAAAACTGAAAGCGATTTCAGGATGAGCCGCGATATAACGCCGGGCTTCCTGTTCCACCAGGCTGATAAAACTGGTGCCGGACTCGCAGATAAAGGCGATACGCCGCTGCTGCCCGGTCACGCCGCTCTCATCCCAGTTGCCACCCAGTCGTTTTATCGCCAGTTTGACCTTTTTTCGCGTCACGTCACGCACGCCCGCGCGCCCGTTCAGCACCCGATCGACGGTGGCCATACTGATCCCGGCCTCTTTGGCTATTTCGGCGATGGTGGGCCCTTTCCAGCTGTTTTTGTCAGGCATGCCTGCATCCCTTTCCTTGCGCGTGAAGTGTTTTTCATCATAGTGCAAAGCGCGCATTCAGCCAGTAAGGCTAAGCCAATGATTCCATTCTGTTTGCTGCAAAATGATGGACTTCACCTCATTTAAATCTGTGATTTAACGCATTTTTTGATGATGCCGTTTGGCCTTTGCGTTGACTTTATTTCGGCCAAAAACGATCACTCATGCACCAGCTATTTCTCTCCCTAGACTAAGGAATCAGTGTATGTATAACGTTGCCCTGTTCGGTGCCGGTCGTATCGGTCAAATCCACGCGGCCAATATCGCGGCGCACCCAGATTGTCACTTACAGTATGTGATCGACGTGTATCCTCCTGCCGCCCAGGCACTGGCAGAAAAATACGGGGCGACAGTGGTTACCGCCGAACAGGCGCTGGATGACAGCAGCATCAACCTGGTCGCCATCTGCAGTGCCACCATTACCCATGCCGATCTGATTGAGGCCTCAGCCAAAGCGGGCAAGGCCATCTTCTGTGAAAAGCCGGTGGACCTGAGTTTAGAGCGCGTCGAGCGCTGCCTGGCCACGGTCAAAGAATGTGGCGTGACCCTGATGGTCGGCTTTAACCGCCGCTTCGACCCGAGCATGGCGCAGCTTCAGCAAAGCCTGGCCGCCGGCGAGATTGGCAATACCGAGATCGTCACCATTATCTCGCGCGATCCCGGTGCGCCACCGGCGGAATACCTGAAAACCTCTGGCGGCCTGTTCCGCGACATGACCATCCACGATTTTGATATGGCGCGCTGGCTGCTGCAGGAAGAGCCGGTCAGCGTCTATGCCAGCGCCTGTTCGCTGGTCGATCCCGCCATTAAGGCGCTGGGCGATATTGATACCGCCGTCGTCACCCTGACCTGTGCCAGCGGCAAAATGGCGGTGATCACCAACAGCCGCCGCGCCAGCTACGGTTACGATCAGCGCATTGAAGTGCACGGCAGCGAGGGGATGCTGGCGGTGAATAACCTGCCGGAAAGCAGCCTGGTAAAATCCGACATTGGCGGCGTGGTGGCGCAGAAACCGATGTATTTCTTCCTGCAACGCTATGCCGATGCCTATCGTCTGGAGTTCGCCAGCCTGATTGCGCACCTGAAGAGTGGCCAAGCCATCTCCCCTGGCGGCGAAGACGGTTTGCAGGCGCTGCGCCTGGCGGACGCAGCGCTGGCGTCGATGAACAGTGGCCAGGTGGTGCGGCTGTAACGGAACCTACTGCGCCGCGAACACGCTGGTGTCGGTGATCGACTGGACGTCCACTTTCGCCGGCAGGATCGCCAGCGAGGAGAACAGATCGGAGACCTTCTGCACTTTCGCAATATCCTCCGCCGAGACCGGGCGAATGCCGTGAGAAATCCTGACGGTAATCGCCTTCGCGTCTTCCGGCGACAGTCGGGTCAGAGAAGAGTAAACCTGATTATATTCATCAGGATGCTGCAGCGCCCATTCCCGCGCTTTCGCCAGGCGGCGGGCAAAGTCGGCTATCGCCAGCCTTTTTTGCGGATCCTTTAACGAACTCCCGGTGGCGGTAACAAATGACAGCGCGGTGGTCAGCCCTTTGCCGTCGCGCAGCAGGCGCGCCCCGTGCTGTTCGGCGATGCCGAGATAGGGATCGAAGGTCGCCCAGGCGGCAATCTGCCCGGAGTTGAACGCGGCGCTGGCATCGGTTGGCAGCACAAAACGGACCGGCACCGCATCACGCTTTACGCCCGCCTCTTCCAGCGCCTGATACAGCAAGTGCTGGGAAATGCTGCCCCGGGCGGAGGAGACCACCACCGGTTTGCCAGCCAGATCCTTGACGCTGTGGATCGGTGAATCGGCCGGAAGAACCAGCCCATTCGAACCGGGATCGCCGACGTTAGTCGCAATAATCTTTAATTCCACCCCGCCCGAAGCCGCCATCAGTACCGGCAAATCCCCCGCATAAGAGGTATCCACCGCCCCGGCGCGTTGCGCTTCGAACAACGGCGCCGCGCCCTGGAAATTGGCCCAGCGATACTGATATGGCGCGTCTTTCATCACGCCAGAGGCGTCCACCAGCGAACGCAGATTACGCGCCTGATCGCCCAGCACCAGCGTCACGCCTGAAAGGTCACTGGCCGCGCTGGCGGCATAAGTGGTGCAAAGCAGCAGCACGGCCGCTAAATATTTCATGGCGATCCCTTATTAAAGTGCGTTGCGTTGCAGCTGACGGATATACGCATCCCAGTGCAGGAGATATTTTTTGTTTTTAATGCCGTTATCAAACACCTGCGCGGCTTTCTCCGCCACGTCGTCCGGCACGATGGTCAACTCGCTGCCGCCGGTCTGGGCAGCCAGCTGGGCCACGCAGGCGCGTTCAAGGTAATAGAGGTTATAGAAGGCTTCTTCCAGGTTGTTGCCACAGGTCAGCAGGCCGTGATTGCGCAAGATCAGCGCGTTGAGATCGCCCAGATCGGCGACGATGCGCTGCTGCTCGTCCAGATCCAGCGCTATCCCTTCGTAGTCGTGATACGCCAGACGTTGGAAGAAACGCATGCTGTGTTGGGAAATCATCAGCAGACCCTTTTTCTGCGCCGCCACGCCAATCCCGGCGGCGGTATGGGTATGCAACACGGCATGGGTTTCCGGGCGCGCGCGGTGGATGGCGCTGTGGATCACGTAGCCGGCCGGATTAATGCCCAGACCGGTCGGATCGTCGATGATCTCGCCATCCAGATCGATCTTGACCAGCGTTTCCGGGGTGATCTCATCGAAGGTTTGTCCGTAGGCGTTGATCAGGAAGTGAGGCTTTTCCCCCGGCACGCGCAGCGAGAAATGGGTATAGATATGGTCGGTCCAGCGCAGTTTCGCCGCCAGCTGATAACAGTGCGCCAGTTTGACCCTCGCCTGCCACTCCTCGTCCGTGATCCTGCCCCGTAAAGGCGCTGCACTTTTTAGTACCACCGCATCAGTCATTTTCGCTCCTGTTGTTGTCCGGGTTACGCGGCCAGACCGCGAGGGCATCCTGACACAGGAGAAAAACGGCGGGGAAACGATCAATCTGGCAATAATTTGCAGAATATTGACTAAAGCCGGGTCTCTGCGCTTATGATGCTGGCAGACTATCTGGCTTTTCGTCAGCCATTCCGCCATTCGCGGCAGGCCGGAACTTTTTTTTACGCAACGATTTGTTGGGTTACAGAGGTACGACGTGGACTCTATTTTTAAGACCAACCCGGAAAAGAAGGGCCTTTTTCTGAGTATTGCCGGTCTGGCGCCCCTGATCCTCTGCCTGCTGTTTACCTTTATTGACGCCCAACAAATTGTGCATCGTCAGCAGGCCGTCACCGCCTCGATGCTGTTAACTCAGGCCGAATCAATTAGCGATCAGGCGTGGAATATGGTCGGCTATTTGCGCATGTTTGACGGCAAATCCTGCGACGATATCAATGAGCAGCTGCAACAATATGCTTCGCAGTACCCCTATTTTCGCTCGATAGGCGTTATGCAGCATGGCGAAGTCACCTGTTCATCGATTTATGCCGGTTTAAAGGGTGACCTTAAAACCATGTTGCAGGCTTCCCCTCCGGAATCGCGTAAAGCCTGGTGGATGTATTCGCTGGCAGGCACCTTTTCGGTCAAAGATCGCCCGGCTGTGATCTATATGCTCGACACGGCAAGCAGGTTCAGCAGTTATGCGGTGGTGGATGGCCAGTATCTGCTCGACTTTATGGATGCGGTGGGTAAAAGCCATGACTACGCCATCGCCCTGCAGTTTGGTGGCGGTTACCGTATCGCCAGCGGCGTTCTCCCGGAAGCCACCGCTTCCCTGCTCAGTTCGCATACCCTGACTGAAAGCTCTCAGCGCTATCCGATTGTCGCCACCGTCACCTCTCCTGCGCGTGACCTGGCATTGACCTGGCGCCACGGCATGATGACCTTTATTCCGATGGCGGTTATTTTCTCGCTGTTATTAATGATGGTGACCAATAACTTGTTGAAGCGAAAGGTGTCGATCCGCGACCAGCTTAAGCGGGCTATCCAGCGTCGGGAATTTTCGGTGAGTTATCAGCCGGTGTATAACGTCGAGACAGGAAAAGTGTCCGGTGCGGAAGCGCTAATGCGCTGGAAATTACCTAATGGCCATTGGGCCAGGCCGGACTTGTTTATTCAGGCTGCTGAAGAAGAAGGGATGATTGTCCCGTTAACGCAGAATTTATTACAGAATATCGCCGACGATATGCGCGACTGGCAGGTCCCGCCGAACTTCCATATTGGATTGAATATCGCCGGTGAGCATATTCAGCATGCGGATTTTATGGCGGACATTCGTGCATTTGCCGCCAAAATAGCCCACCATCAACCGAATATTACCCTTGAGCTGACCGAGCGCAGCCTGATTTCCGACGGCGACGATGTGATCAGCAAATTGCAGCAGCTTCGCCTGGAGGGGATCAAGATCGCCATTGATGACTTCGGCACCGGCCACTGCTCGCTCTCTTACCTGCAAACCTTCCCGCTGGACTACCTGAAAATTGACCGTGGCTTCGTGAATGCCATTGAATCGGTTGAGGGCGAAGCGCCGGTGCTGGATGCGATTATCATGTTGAGCCATAAGCTGAAGCTGAGCATCGTGGCGGAAGGGGTGGAAACACCGCTACAGCTGGAGTATCTGAAAAAGCGTGGGGTAATCTTTATCCAGGGCTATCTGTATGCCCGGCCGATGAGCGGCAGTGCGTTAATGGCGTGGATGGAAGAACAAAAGGTAAAAAGTTAACTGCGACGTTTAAGTGCGGCGCGTAATGCCACGTTGACCGTTTCGTCAGCCAGCGGCGGGGTTATTTTTGTTTCGGCTTTAATCCCTACCGCTTCACGGCGTGCTTCTACCCGCTGATTAATGCGTTCCAGCGTCGGCATAATATGATCGGCCAGCTGCTGATACTCCTGATAAATTTCCTCGCGGCGGGAATTAACACTTTGCTCGCCCAGTTTTACACCCAGCGCCTGAAAGCGTTCCACCATTCCCTGCATCTGCTTTGACAACAGTCCGTAACGGTTTAGCAACCCAGCCTGCTGCGCCACACTTTTGCTCTGTAAATGCACCTGCTGCAATACCTTGTCGACACTTTCACCACAGTTCAGCCACGCATTTTGCGGCGAAATGACCTGATTATCAAAAAGGTTAACGGCGTGATAATGACGCCAGAGACATAAATTATTATCAATGCTTTCGTGCATATTAAGATAATAATTTTCAAAGGTGTTGCTATTTTTATTATACATTGCTGACTCCGCAAAAATGCGGCAGGAAGTATTACCCATAGTCTGTTCTCACGCAACAAATAACTTTTTTGAATTTCATTAACTATTTTCACTTAATTCAGCCAATGAATTATCAGCAATTAACGGTTTTGTTCTCTTCTATTATTCTGCTCATCAGAATAAATACCTGCCAATGGCCGTTTTGCCGTGAAGCAGCCCCGTCGGCGGCTGGTCCTGGCTTTGTTAAATTCCTTGTCTGAATCAGATTCGGTCTGTTGCATCGCTGTAGCTAATTTCAGACAGAAATTATGTTAGCCGCGTAAGAAACGATATACTGAAAGCAGACAGTTATCTGTTGATGGGCGCCATTACCCACCACAAATCGCTGTCAGTGGGGCTTCTGGCCCTGCACTATTTGACCCGTTTCGCCCGGTGCCAGGTCTTGCGCACGAGCAGAAAGGGGCAAGAATCTAATTGGGAAACAGACAATTACAGGGTGTTTTATATGAAGCTACGTAGGAAGCGTGTTAAGCCGATTGGCTTAAAAGACGTAACGATCATTGATGATGCCAGGTTACGCAAAGCCATTACCGCAGCGTCGCTGGGTAACGCTATGGAGTGGTTTGACTTTGGGGTTTACGGCTTTGTGGCCTTCGCCTTAGGCCAGGTGTTTTTCCCGGGTGCCGATCCGGGTTTGCAGATGATTGCCGCTCTGGCAACCTTCTCCGTTCCTTTCCTTATTCGTCCTTTAGGTGGTCTTTTCTTCGGCAGACTCGGTGACAAATACGGTCGCCAGAAAATCCTCTCGATTACCATTGTGATCATGTCGGTCAGTACCTTCTGTATCGGCCTGATACCCTCTTACGCCACGATTGGCATCTGGGCACCGATCCTGCTGCTGCTGTGTAAAATGGCGCAGGGCTTCTCGGTCGGCGGCGAATATACCGGCGCGTCGATCTTCGTGGCGGAATACTCCCCGGACCGTAAACGCGGCTTTATGGGTAGCTGGCTGGACTTCGGTTCCATCGTCGGCTTCGTCACCGGTGCGGGTCTGGTCGTCCTGATCTCCACCGTGGTCGGTGATGCTAAGTTCCTTGAGTGGGGCTGGCGTATTCCGTTCTTCGTGGCGCTGCCGTTAGGACTGATCGGTATCTACCTGCGTAACGCGCTGGAAGAAACGCCGGCGTTCCAGCAGCACGTGGACAAGCTGGAAAAAGGCGATCGTGAAGGTCTGGCCGAAGGGCCAAAAGTGTCGTTCAAAGAGATTGCCACCAAGCACTGGAAAAGCCTGCTGGCCTGTATCGGTCTGGTGCTCTCGACTAACGTCACCTACTACATGCTGTTGACGTATATGCCGAGCTACCTGTCACACAATCTTCACTATTCCGAAGATCACGGCGTGTTAATCATCATCGCTATCATGATTGGTATGCTGTTTATTCAGCCGATCATGGGCCTGATGAGCGATAAGTTTGGTCGTCGTCCGTTCGTGATTATCGGCAGTATCGCGCTGATGATTATGGCCATTCCTTGCTTCATGCTGATCAACAGTAACGTCACCGGGCTGATCTTTGCCGGTCTGCTGATCCTGGCGGTGATACTGAACTGCTTCACCGGCGTGATGGCCTCATCGCTGCCAGCGATGTTCCCGACGCACATCCGTTACAGCGCCTTAGCCAGTGCCTTTAATATCTCGATTCTGGTGGCAGGTCTGACGCCAACGCTGGCCGCCTGGCTGGTTGAATATACCGCGAACCTCTACATGCCGGCTTACTACCTGATGGTGGTGGCGGTTGTGGGCCTGGTCACCGGTATCATGATGAAAGAAACCGCCAATATGCCACTGCGTGGCGCGACCCCGGCGGCTTCCGATATTCATGAAGCGAAAGAGCTGTTGCAGGAGCATCACGATAATATCGAAACCAAAATCGACGATATCAGTGAGCAGATTGCCGAGCTGGAAGAGAAACGTAAGCATCTGATTAATCAGCATCCCAATATCAACGAATAACGTTGGTCTGGACTTATAGCAGCAAAAGGCCCGCGAAATTCGCGGGCCTTTTTTTATGGCCTGACGTTTTTAGTGCCCGTTTGCAGCCGGGTCAGCCGTGGTCCAGTAGGTGCCCTTTTCGGCTAACGGCAGGAACTGCTGATTCATCTCATCCAGCGTTTTACGCGGGTCGAGATCGGCAAACAGCTGGGGATGTAGCGCCTTCGCGAAGATCTCCACATCCAGCAGATGCCACGGACTCATATAGAAGTTATGCCACACCGCCAGCGCCCGGCCATTGCGGATGGCCGGCAGTTGGGAGATGACCGACTCATTCGCCAGCGCCTTGCTGAAGCTCTGCTGAGCCGCCGCCGCATTGACCTGCGGGCCAAGCTGAAGCTGCTCCGTTTGCTGCGGGCCGCCCGAGCCGGTGGCCAGGTAAACCTCCGGGTTGGCGGCAATGATTGCTTCCGGACTCAGCTGGCCAAACACGCCGCCAAACCGACCCGTCGCAATATTATTGCCGCCGGCAAACGCCAGTAAATCGGCCAGATTGCCGTGGCTTACCGTGGTGCAACATTCCTCTCTGCGGCCGATATGCAGCTGCAACAGCACGCTCGGTTTTGCCGGATTGGCGGTTGCCAGCCGATCGCGGATCAGATTCATATGCTGCTGATAGAAATCAATAAAGCGCTGCGCTTTCGCCTGATCATTCAGCGCTTCGCCCAGAATTTTCAGGCTCGGCACGGTGTTTTTCAGCAGGTCGACACGGGTATCGATATAGATTACCGGAATGCCCGCCGCAGTAAGCTGCATCTGGAAGCTGTTATGATTGCTTTCCTGTTTGGCATACACCGGCAGGATCACCAGATCGGGCTGCAGGGCGATCACCTTCTCCACGCTGATCTGGGTATAATTCGACTTGCCGACCAGCGGGATGGTCTTGATCTGCGGGAATGCGTCAACGTAACGATCCCAGCTCTGACGATCCAGCTTTTGCAGATCGCCCGGCCAGCCCACCACCCGTTTCGCCGGGTTGCCCTCTTCCACCAGCGCCAGGGTGTAAATCATCCGGCTTTCCCCCACCACGATCCGCTGCGGGTTATCCGGCACCTCTACCTTGCGTTGCAGAATGTCGGTGATGGTTTTCGCCGACGCCACGCTGCTGACCAGCATCAGCAGCAGGCTGATCAATGTCCTGTTCATCGCTTTTCCTGTTCTGTTTGCTATCAGAAATCGACAGACGCTTGCAGATACATTACGCGCGGCTCGCCTTCACTCACCCGCAGATTACCGCCACTGGACTGGTAATATTCCTTATCAAACAGGTTGTTCATATTCAGCTTCAGCTGCGTATGTTTCCCCACCAGCTGGCTGTCCCAGGCGATAAAGGCATCCGCCACGGTGTAGTCCGGCATGGTGAAGCTGTTTTCAGGATCGCCAGCACGGCTGCCGACGTAGCGTCCGCCGCCGCCAATACGCAGTTCGCCCGGCAGCCAGGAGAAGCGCAGGGTGTGGCTCAGATACAGGCTGCCCATATTGGTTGGCGCGTTGACCAGACGGTTGCCGACGTTATCCGGGTTAAGGTTGTCCTCAACGATCTCGGTTTTGTCATAGCTGTAGGTCGCCGTCAGGTTCCAGTCCTTTGCCACTTCGCCGTTGATTTCAACTTCAGCGCCGGTTGAGCGGGCTTTCGGAATGTTACGGGTCACGCCGTTGATAAATACCGACATGTCTTTTTCATCAATGCGGTACAGCGCCAGCGTGGCAGAAACCGCCGGCACCACCTGCCACTTGGCACCGACTTCATAGGTGGTGCCTTTTTCAGTCGAGGCGACGTTGCCGTCGTCATCGGTTTGCGTCGACGGGGTAAAGGACTGGCTGTAGCTGCCGTAAAGCGACAGATCCGGCAGGACTTTATACACCAGCCCCGCCTGTGGCAGGAAGCTGTCGCCCCGATCGTTCAGCGTGGTAGCGGGATTGGTCCAGCCGCTGCTGGCGGTCTGGGTGTAACGCTGGAAACGGCCGCCCAACACCGCGATCCACTTATCGGTCAGGTGAATGCTGTCTTTGGCAAACACTGACCGGCTGTAGAGGTTGGTTCGCAGGTTGCTGATCGTGTCGCTGACGGTGCTGCTGCTGACCACCGGTTCTTCACCATAAACCGGGTCGTACATATTGAAGGTTTTGGAAACTTTGCCGCGATAGGAATAGGCCTTATAGGTTTCGTCCTGCTCGTAGTCCACGCCGAGCATCAGATCGTGCTGCAAGCCCCAGATCTCCGGGCTGCCGCCGATATCCCATGACAGATAGGTGGTCTGATGGTTAAAGCCACGGTTGGCGTCCGCGCGGCGCGAGACAATCCCGGTGGTGGTGTCGATAGCGGTGGCCCTGACTTCGTTGCTGTCATAGCGGCGCTGCATCCAGCCATAATTAACGTGGGTCGCCCAGGTGTCATCAAGGTTATAGCCGTAATTGACGTTCAGCCGCTTATTTTTGCCGTAAGCATGGTTGGCGCTGTCGTCCAGCCGTTCGTTATACGGAATATCGACCGGTTTTTTGTTGATAAAGGCGGTGCCACGGTCATACGGGATATCGTATTTATTTTCCATGTAGCTGATATTGAACGAGGCTTTCTCGCCAAACCAACTCAGGGAAGGGGCAATCAGCGTATGCTGGTTCACGCCGAAGTTGCGCCAGTAATCTTCGCGCTGGCGTTCGGCAATCAACCGGAAGGCAAAACCATTGCCGAGCGGACCGGTGATGTCCACCGTACCGGCACCGCCGCCGAAGCTGCTGGATTCGCCGCTGATATGGGTATTCCACTCATACTGCGGCTTTTTGCTGACCAGATTGATCACGCCGCCAGGATTGAGAATGCCGTACATCAGGGAAGCCGAGCCTTTCAGCACTTCCACACGATCGATGGTTGAATCCATCGACAGGCCCTGATTGCTGCGGATGCCATCGAGGAAAATCGATCCGTCAGAGTTGGCGCCAAAGCCACGCTTAACGAAGCCATCTTCAATACCCCCGAGCGTATTGCCCTGGGTGACGCCGCTGACAAACTTCATCGCGTCGTTAACGGTTTTGACCTGGTAATCTTTGATCACCTGCGACGTCACCACGCTGACCGACTGCGGGGTGTCGTTACGCGGTGTGGCGGTGGTGCCGCCAATGGTCGCGGTATCCTGGCTGTAGCTGCCCACCGCCGTCGCCGGATCGGCATTGACGGTCAGGGTGCTCTCTGCCGCCAGCGCGGAGCCGCTGCCCAGCAGGCTGACAAACAGAACTAAATGCGGTTTTCCATGGAGGCGCGTGAAGGTGGAAAAGGAGAAACGTGGCGTTTTCATAAAGTGATTGCGATGTTGTTAGTGTTTTTGTGCGCGAATGATAATAACTTTCATTGTCATTATCAATCTCACTAATAGCCTGCGCCTTTTAGTAAATAAAAAAAGGGCCAGAAGGCCCTTTCTACATCGTGCGACACGCCGTTAACTGGCCAGCGTGATCTCGATTTCCAGCGCCGCCATTTCCTGGCGGGCGGAGTCCGGCAGATAGGGATCGGTAATAATCGCGTCAAAGCGGGCCAGCGGCAGCGCGAGGAAGGTGGCGATCTTGTTGTATTTTGAGCTGTCAGCCAGCAGCACCCGTTTGCGGCTCACTTCACTTACCGCACGCTTTACGGTGATCTTCTCCGCATCGGGGGTGAAGATCCCGCGCATTCCCCAGCAGGACGCGGAGATAAAGGCGATATCAATCGACAGTCCCTGCAACGCCAGCGCCGCCGCATCGCCGACGCAGGAGCGGTTATCGCGACAGAGCGTGCCGCCGGTGTGGATCATCCGGCACTGGCTGTTGTCGATAAAGAAGTTGGCAATCACAAAGTCATTGGTGACGATGGTTAAATCGTCCCGCATACCCAGCTCGCGGGCCAGCGCCAGCGTGGTGGTGCCGGCATCCAGATAGATGCAGCTGTTACGGGGAATATGCCGGGCCGCCGCTTCGCCAATCGCCTGCTTCTCCTGGCTGAACATACTGGTTTTATCCAGATGTGACGGCTCGCTGGCCAGTCGCTCGGTCGATCGCACGCCGCCCGACACCAGCATGACCGCGCCCTGCTCTTCCAGCTTCTGCAGATCCCGTCGGATGGTCATATGCGACACCGCCAGCCGATCGGTCAGTTCAGCAATGCTCACCACGCCCTTTTCCTGCACCAGCGCTAAAATTTGTTGATGTCTTTCGACCGGGATCATGGTCTCTCCTTGTGAGCGGGTTATCTGCGGGACAAGTGTAATGGAGCTGAGGCGCGGTCTGCACCCCAATTTTTATCATTTTATCACGCACTCGGGGAACTGCTCAGGTTTTGATCAGCAGACACAAAGACACATGCCACTGATAATAAAGGATTTAATACTTTATAACGCGATTCACAGGCATGTTAAACCTTGTGAAATACAGGTTAATTACTGTTAATTAATGTGATACAGGTCACCAAGTCTGGCGATAAAAGCGCCTATACTTCACACAACAAAACAAATAATCACCTAAATTAACACGGAGAGCGTATGCCTAACGCATCATCAATGTCGGTCTGTGTCGTTGGCCTCGGGTCTATGGGCATGGGCGCGGCGCAATCCTGTATCAAAGCCGGCCTGAACACCTACGGTGTTGACCTGAATCCCGCCGCGCTGCAAACGCTGCTGAGCAGCGGAGCCAAAGCGGCCGAAACCCGTGCGGATGGCTTTGCCGAACAGTTAGATGCGGTGCTGTTGTTGGTGGTCAATGCGCAGCAGGTGAACCAGATCCTGTTTGGTGATAACGGCCTGGCGGCCCATCTGAAGCCCGGGACCGCGGTAATGGTGTCCTCCACCATCTCTTCGCAGGATGCGCTGCTGATTGAACAGCGTCTGGCGGAGCATCAGCTGATTATGCTGGATGCGCCGGTCTCTGGCGGTGCGGCGAAAGCGGCGCTGGGCGAGATGACGGTAATGGCCTCCGGCAGCGATAAGGCCTTTGCGCTGCTGCAACCGGTGCTGGATGCCGTGGCAGGCAAGGTCTACCGCATTGGTAGCGAAATCGGTCTCGGCTCGACGGTGAAAATCATCCACCAGCTGCTGGCAGGCGTGCATATTGCCGCCGGTGCCGAAGCGATGGCGCTGGCGGCGCGCGCCGGTATTCCGCTGGATACCATGTATGACGTGGTCACCAACGCAGCGGGGAACTCGTGGATGTTTGAGAACCGTATGCGTCACGTGGTGGACGGTGATTACTCGCCAAAATCGGCGGTGGATATCTTTGTCAAAGATTTGGGTCTGGTGGCCGACACCGCCAAAGCGCTGCACTTCCCGCTGCCGCTGGCCTCCACCGCCTTTACTATGTTCACCTCCGCCAGCAACGCCGGCTATGGCCGTGAAGACGACAGCGCGGTGATCAAAATCTTCAGTGGCATTACCCTGCCAGCGAAAAAGGAGCCGCAATAATGCGCCTGGGCGTGATAGCAGATGACTTTACCGGTGCCACCGATATCGCCAGCTTCCTGGTGCAGAACGGCATGGCGACGGTACAGGTAAATGGCGTGCCGGCCGAGCCGCTGGCATTGGAGGCTGAGGCGATTGTTGTCAGCCTGAAATCCCGCTCCTGCGCAGCGGAGAAGGCGGTTGCCGACTCGTTGCAGGCGCTGGCATGGCTACAGCAACAGGGCTGCGAGCGCTTCTACTTTAAATACTGCTCGACCTTCGACAGCACCGTCAAAGGCAACATCGGTCCGGTTACCGACGCGCTGCTGGCCGCGCTGGGCGAAACCCAGACCATCATCTCCCCGTCACTGCCGGTCAATGGCCGCACGGTGTATCAGGGACATCTGTTTGTGATGGATCAGCTGCTGTCGGATTCCGGTATGCGCCACCATCCGGTGACGCCGATGACCGACAGCAACCTGCTGCGTCTGATGGAAGCCCAGAGTGAAGGCAAAGCCGGACTGATCAACAGCCAGACGCTGGATCGGGGTGCCGACGCCGTGCGTCATGCGCTGGCTGAACTGAAACAACAGGGCGTGCGTTATGTGGTGCTGGATGCGCTGAACGAACAGCATCTGTTGACCCAGGGCGAAGCGCTGCGGGAAATGACGCTGGTGACCGGCGGTTCCGGCCTGGCGATCGGTCTGGCCCGTCAGTGGGCAAGCAGCGCCCATAACAGCGCGCAGGCGCAGGCCGCCGGCACGCCGCAGGGGGAACGCGCGGTGGTACTGTCCGGCTCATGCTCTACCATGACCAATCGTCAGGTGGCGCGTTACCGCGATCAGGCGGCGTCTCTGGCGGTCGACGTGGAACGCGCGCTGGCACAGCGTGACGCCTATGCGATCGAGCTCTGTGACTGGGTCGCGCAGCACAGCGGCGAAAGCCTGGCACCGCTGCTGTTCGCCACCTCTGAACCGGAAACCCTTAAGCGTATTCAGCAACAGTATGGGGCCGAAGAAAGCAGTGAAGCGGTCGAGCAGCTGTTTGCCGCAGTGGTGCGAGAACTGCAACAGCGTGGCTGGCAGCGCTTTATCGTCGCCGGTGGTGAAACCTCCGGCGTGGTCGCGCAGACGCTGAATATCGATGCGTTCCATATCGGCCCGGTGATTTCGCCCGGCGTGCCGTGGGTCAAAGCCGTTTCCCAGCCGATCTCGCTGGCGTTGAAATCCGGCAACTTTGGCGATGAAAACTTCTTCGCACGCGCTCAACAGGAGTTCTCGCTATGACTGAACAACAAGCACGGGAAGAGATGGTCCGGCTGGGCGCGTCCTTCTTCCAGCGCGGTTATGCCACCGGTTCGGCGGGCAACCTCTCGATGCTGCTCGAAGACGGCACGCTGCTGGCCACACCCACCGGCTCCTGCCTCGGTGAGCTGGTCGCCGACCGGCTGTCGAAAGTGACGCTGGAAGGGGAATGGATTGGCGGGGATAAGCCCTCGAAAGAGGTCAGCTTCCACCGCGCCATCTATCTGAACAACCCGGCCTGCGGCGCAATCGTCCATCTGCACTGCCTGTATCTGACCGCCCTTTCTTGCCTGGAAGGCCTGGATCCGCACAACTGCATCCGCCCGTTTACCCCGTATGTGGTGATGCGCGTCGGCGATGTGCCGGTGGTGCCCTATTACCGTCCGGGCGATGCGCGGCTGGGTGAAGACCTGGCGAAGCTGGCACCACATTACAAAGCTTTCCTGCTGGCCAATCATGGCCCGGTGGTGGTAGGCAAAACCCTGCGTGAAGCGGCGGACAACACCGAAGAGCTGGAAGAGACCGCCCGCCTGATCTTCACCCTGGGCGACCGCCCGATTCGTTATCTGAAGGATGACGAAGTGGCTGAATTACGGAGCTAAACATGCCTAAGTTTGCTGCCAACCTCTCAACCATGTTTACCGAACTGCCGTTTATGGCGCGTTTTGACGCGGCAGCGGCAGCGGGATTCCGTGGCGTGGAGTTTCTGTTCCCTTACGACTATGCCGCCAGCGAATTAAAGCAGGCGCTGGAACGTAACGATCTGGCGCTGGTGTTGTTTAACACCGGGCCTGGCGATGTGGCCGCCGGCGAATGGGGCGTCTGTGCCATTCCCGGCCGTGAAGAAGCCGCCCGTCGCGATATCGATATGGCGCTGGAATACGCGCTGGCACTCGGTTGCCCGCAGGTGCATATCATGGCCTCCACCGTGCCGGAAGGCGCGGATCGTGAAGCTTACTGCCAGACCTTTATCAGCAACCTGCGTTACGCCGCCGACCGTTTCGCGCCGCACGGCATCCGCATTTTGCTGGAAGCGTTAAACCCGAAAACCAAGCCAGGCTATCTCTATTCCAGCCAGTACCAGACGCTGGAGATGGTCAAACGCATTGATCGGCCGGGCGTGTTTACCCAACTCGATCTGTTCCATGCCCAGCTGGTCGACGGCAACCTGAGCCATCTGATCACCGCCTTTAGCGGCCAGTATCAACACATCCAGATTGCCTCCGCACCGGATCGCCATGAACCGGACGAAGGCGAAATCAACTACCCGTGGATCTTCGATTTAATCGATCGCAGCGGCTATCAGGGCTGGATCGGTTGCGAGTACTTCCCCCGCGCCAGCACCACCGACGGGTTGGGCTGGTTCGACGCCTATAAATAGTTAACGACTGACCGAGTAAACGCTGCGCGCCTTTAGCGCAGCGTTGGCTTTCTGTTGCCTGAATCAGGCCAGAGCCAGGGATGACCTACCCATACCATGTTGAAAAGCATGATAAAATTATAAAATCCTACGAGGCTGAAATAATGTCCACCGCCCTGTTATTAACTATCGCCGTCGCCAGCGTGCTGATTTTGCTGCTGATGGTGATCAAACTGAAAATCCACCCGTTCGTCGCCCTGTTAGTGGTCAGTCTGTTAGTGGCGATCGCCACCGGCATCCCGGCGGACAACATTATGAAGGTGATCGTTGCCGGGATGGGCGGCCTGCTGGGGTCGATTACCATCATTATCGTGCTGGGGGCGATGCTCGGGGCGATTATTGAATCTTCCGGCGGCGCGGAGTCGCTGGCGCAGCGCTTCACCCACGCGCTGGGCATTAAACGCACCGTCGCCGCGCTGACCATGGCCGCCTTTATTCTCGGCATCCCGGTGTTCTTTGAAGTCGGCTTTATTATTGTTATCCCGCTGATTTACGGCTTCACCAAGGTCGCGAAGGTCTCACCAATCAAATATGGCCTGCCGATGGCGGGCGTGATGCTGACCGTGCACGTGGCGTTACCGACGCACCCCGGTGCGGCAGCGGCGGCGGGCCTGTTGGGCACCGACGTGGGCTGGCTGATGCTGCTGGGCATCGCGGTGTCGATCCCGGTTGGCGTGGTGGGTTACTTTGTGGCGAAAGCGATGAACCGCCGTCAGTATCATCTGTCGCTGGCGGTGCTGGAGCAGCTGCAGCTGGCTAAACCTGAAAGCACGCCGGGAAAAACCGGGACGCAACCGCCGGGCGCAACGCTGATTGCTTCACTGATTGTGGTGCCTATCGTGTTGATTGTGGTGGGCACGCTGGCGCACACGGCGCTGCCAGAAGGCAACGTTATCCGCCAGCTGCTGACATTAATCGGTACGCCGGCGATTGCGCTGCTGATTGCGCTGTCGCTGTCGGCCTGGCTGCTGGCGCTGCGTCGTGGCATCAGCAAAGAGAAGCTGGGTGAACTGCTGGATCGCGCCATCCCAAGCTCGGCGGGAGTGATCCTCGTCGCCGGCGCGGGCGGTGCTTTTGGTAAAGTGCTGGTCGAGTCCGGCGTGGGTAAAGCGCTGGCGCTGTCGCTGGAAACCATCCATCTGCCGCTGATCCCCGCCGCCTTTATTCTGTCGCTGGCGCTGCGGGCATCGCAGGGGTCGGCAACCGTGGCGATCCTGACCACCAGCGGACTGTTGACCCAGGCCGTCACCGGCCTGAGCGATATGCAGCTGGTGCTGGTTACGCTGTCAGCCTGCTTTGGCGGACTGGGCCTGTCCCACGTAAACGACGCCGGTTTCTGGGTGGTCACCCGTTACCTCGGCTTGTCAGTGGCGGACGGCTTGAAAACCTGGACCGTGCTGACCACCGCGATGGGCGTCACCGGCTTTGTGCTGGTCTGGCTGCTCTCTGCGGTGATTTAAAGGCTTTATGCGGCAGAGCCTGAACTCTGCCGCACGCTGTTACTCAAAATTGCAAACGCCCTCTCATATCCCCCGTTAATACGGACTTCCGCCACCGACATTCCTGGTTAAACTGAAGCACTCCACGGCTGTTTAGTGGCTCTTCAACGCACGCCTTAATCTGGAATAACATGCGCAATGGTGAGTCTGCCACCTCAGTAATCAGCCGTCACCGGCAGATCCTTTACACCTTCCTGACTGGCCTGCTGATGACGCTGCCGCTGTGGAGCGAAAAAGTGTATTACCGGGATGACTTCTTCCGCATTGTTAATGGCCAGGCCAATCTGTGGATCTCCAACGGCCGCCCGTTAACCTGGCTGATTAACGTTGCGCTGCGCTTTAATACCAGCGTCAACGATATCTCGCCGCTGCCTTTGCTGATGGGCCTGGCGATCCTCGCCGCCGCCAGCGTGATATACGCAGAAAAACTGGCGCTACCGCTACGCGGTTACTGGCAGCTGTTGCCCGCCCAGTTTATGATGCTCAACCCTTTTCTCGCGCAGTCACTGCTCTATAGCTATGACTCGCTGACCATGATGCTGTCGCTGGCCATGGCGATGCTAGCCAGTCTGCCGTTCCGATTCAGTCGGACTCTTAATATCCTGCTGACGGCGGGGCTGATGCTGTTGGTACTGACTACGTACCAGACCGGATTGAATGTGTATCTCGGCTGTTGCGCCATTATCACCTTCAGGCTGTGGGTTAACCGTGAGGCGATCTGGCCGTATATCGGCGAAAAAATGGCGGCCGGTCTGATCGCCGCCGTGCTGTATAAGGTCATTATCGTCGCCTGGCTGGTGACCGACCCTTACAGCCTGGCGCACAGTAAAATGATTCCGCCCGGATCCGCTGCCATTGCCACCTTGTTGCAGAACGTCGACAGCTTCACCGCGATGGTGCTGAGCGCGTTTCCGGGTAATAAGGTGCTGCTGATTGCAGTTCCGCTGCTGTTAGCCGCTCTGGGGTTGCTGAGGTTACTGGTCAGGACGGCAAGAGAGGCTGGCTCCGCCAGGCGGAAAATGGTCAACGGCCTGGCGATCGTTCTGCTGCCGTTTCTGGCGATCGCCGCCATTCCGGGGCTTTCATTGCTGCTGAGCGAACCGGTAATCAGTCCTCGCGTGCTGATTGCCTGGAGTTGCTTCAGCCTGTTTTGCTTCTGCGTCAATATTCTGGCCTTTCCGGCGATACGACGTTGGGTACAGGCTTTGACGCTGCTGCCGCTGTTTTACTGCCTGGTGTTGATGGTCTCGGCCTTTAACACCGTCGCCAACGATCAGCGCTACACCGCAAATCTGCTGCAGCGAATGAAGATCGACCTGTCGCATATCCCCCCCCAGGACGTGAAGAATATTGCGTTTATCGGCCAGCCGGCCGATTCACCCGATATCATCATCAGCCTGCGTAACTTCCCGCTGATCAAGGCTATTCGCCTGCCGATGCTGATGGAGTCAGCGCCCTGGGAATATCAGGTGCTGGCTCTGCGGGAAAATATCGCCCTGCGGTTAACGCCAACCCTGCCGGAGATGAAAACCGCGACGGCCACCTATCTGTCACAGGACTGCGTCTACAAACTGTTCCTGTACCAGCAAACGGCGGTATTTGATTTCAGGACCGGCCCCTGCCGCTGAGCGCTGTTACCGAATCACGCCCATAAAAAAAGCCACTCCGCCGGATAACCGCGCGCCTTGATGGCGGCCGTTCCCGGGGAGTGGCTTTTACTGAACGCTGAAAACAAAAAACCCGCACAAGGCGGGTTTTTTTATCGCGGGTACCTGGCTGCTCGGGCTAATGCCGTCATCGCTGTCGCAAGTGTTAGCGAAGTATCAGCAATTACAGAGCAACTACGTTGCCAGCTGATGGACCTTTAGCACCGTTCTCGATAGTGAACTCTACTTTCTGGCCTTCATCTAAAGTTTTGAAATCGTTGCTCTGGATTGCAGAGAAATGTACGAATACATCTTTGCTGCCGTCTTCTGGAGAAATGAAGCCGAAGCCTTTGTCAGAGTTGAACCATTTTACTAAACCAGTCATTTTGTTAGACATAGATATTTCCTTTAATTTTTTGAGCCACTCAACGCGGCGAACTTGGCCTGAGTTTCAGATAATTACTTATGGGCGCACTTAGGAGGAGGCTCATGAGGAAGGGTATCTAGGGATAACACTTAAACTGAGGACTGCTTTACTAAAACTGCTTACATAAGGTCTGTGTTCCAAACCGATGACGCATACTACGCGCAGCACGACTCATTAAGCAAGCGTTAATTTTTTTGATGATTTTTTAACAAGTTGAGATCCTCCCATTCTGCCGATCCCGAACCGCGATAAGGAAACCGCAACCGGAGGCACCTTCGCTTGCCTGACCGGTTGCGGTGAGCCGTTGGGCTTAACCTGCGTTCTCTTCCACCACGACTTTTTTCGGCGCGGCGAAGTTATAAATCACTAACAGGCCGAAAATGCCGGTGATGATCATGGTGATGGTCCCTTTATCCATAAAGTGAGCCATGTTGCCCAGCAGGATCCCCACCACGCCGAAATCGGTATCCGAGAAGGTGGTGTTGGTCAGGCCAATCTGTCCCAGAACCGGCAGCAACGCCACCGGCAGGAAGGTGATCAGTATGCCGTGCGCAAAGGCACCGCAGATCGCCCCGCGCTTGCCGCCGGTGGCATTACCGAACACGCCCGCCGTCGCGCCACAGAAGAAGTGAGGCACCACACCCGGCAGAATCAGCACCCAGTGCAGCTGACCGAGGATAAACAACCCCATCAGGCCACCGATGAAGCTGGAAATAAAGCCGACCAGCACCGCATTAGGCGCATACGGGAAGACAATTGGGCAATCCAGCGCAGGACGGGCATTCGGCACCAGCTTTTCGGAGAAGCCCGTAAAGGCAGGAACGATTTCGGCCAGAATCAGACGCACACCCTGCAGAATGATGAAGACACCGGCGGCAAAGGTAATGGCCTGAATAAAGGAGTACACCAGGTAGTTCTGACCGTTACTGAAGTTCGTTTCCACATACGCTTTACCGGCGGAAACCGACAGGATTAGGTAAATGATCATCATCGTCAGCGAGATAGAAATGGTGCTGTCACGCAAAAAACTGAGGTTTTTTGGCATGTTCATTTCTTCGGTAGATTTGGAACCTTTACCGACCAGCGAGCCAATCCAACCCGATAACACATAGCCAATGGTACCGGTATGCGCCAGCGCGACGTGGTCACCGCCGATGATCTTACGCATATAAGGCTGAGCAATGGCCGGGAAGGTCGCCATCAGAATACCCAACGCCAGCGAACCGGTATAAATAAGCTGGATGCCTTCAAAACCCGCCACCGATAAAATAATCGCGATCATACAGGCCATATAGAAGGTGACATGGCCGGACAGATAGATATATTTCAGACGGGTGAACCGGGCGACCACGATATTCGCCACCATGCCGAAGGCCATAATCATGGTGGTAGGGGCACCATATTTCGCCAGTGCAATGGAGACCATCGCTTCGTTATTGGGAATGATGCCCTGTACATCAAACGCCTGTTTGAAAATGTCGCCCAGTGGCGTCAGTGAGCCGACCAATACCGTCGCTCCGCCCGCCAGCACCAGGAAGCCCAGAATGGTTTTTACCGTGCCCTTAATCACATCAGGCAGCGGCTTCTTCTGTGCAACAAGGCCGAATAATGCCACCAGTCCAACCAGGATGGAGGGCACTTTCAGCACGTCGACGACGAACTGCAAAAGGTTTTGCGTAAACATTTTAACCTCGAGGGTAAGGTGTTTATCTGGTTATGAGCGTTATTATTTGCCGAAATACTCGCGTACTTTTTGCTCAATTTCCTTCAGGTCAATAATGTTATTTATGATAATGACCTTTTGTTCCGGAAGATTGGCGCTGTAGGCAATGTCTTTCGCCATAACAAACACATCGGCCACATCAGGCGTTACCGAGCCGAGATCGGAGTGTTCCACTTCCGCTTCAATTCCGAGAGTTTTCAGCACTTTTTTGATGTTCATTTCCATCATGAAGCTACTGCCCAAACCTGAACCACACACCGCCATAATTTTCATATCAAACCTCAATATCTGTTAGTCAAAAGGAGAGTGTTAACGGGCAGACCCGCCGCCTACTAAAATCGTCATCAGGGCTTCTTTGCTGCCCGCATTGAAGAGCAGTTCCATGGTGTCTTCATCGGAAAGAACTTCCGCCAGTTGGGAAATCATTTCGATGTGGCTGTTGCTGTCCGGTGCGGCAAACATGAATATCGCGCTGACCGGATCGTTCTCTTCAGAATCAAAGTTCACCGCATTGCCCAACAGTACAATCGACAACCCCAGTTTTAATGCGCCCTGCTCAGGACGCGCATGGGGCATGGCAATCCGCGGCGCGATAACAAAATAGGGTCCGATCTGCTCTTTTTGCTGAATGATGGCATCAATGTAATCTTGTGAAATGATCCCTTCACTGAGCAGCGGACGCCCGGCGATCAGCAGCGCGTCCTTCCAGTCAGCAACGCTTTCAACGTATTGAATTTTATTATTATCTAACCAATTTCCCAGGTGTGGCATAATCTTCATCCTGCTGTTTACATGAGCGATCTGATTGAGTTGTACAGTCAGATAATGTTTAGCCTCATTTTTTCCTGCCCGTTTCCTATCCACAAATCTGACTTAAAAACGGCCAAACCAGCAGGAAAAATGATTTCAAAATAAATCAATAAAATTGATTTATTACAGACAGTTAAAATAATAAGCACGGCAGATAGTGCATTGACCCAAAAGCCATGGCCTCTGTAAGGCGATCCCGTCTATACATGTTTCAGGTGTCTAGTCATCTCAATAATGTACGTGGACGTGTACAGATACAACATGTAAAGTTTAAAACCAGCTGGACAGGCTGACCCTCAGTGTAAATTCGTTAAGTTGATCACATATCCATGTAACCAAAGTGATATTCAGCACGGAAAGTCAGGCAAATCGCGGCCGGACTGGGGAAATCTGTCTTTCACTCTCACGGGAAGAAAATCGATGGTTGATGGCATTACAGAAAAACAGCGAGAGGTTGTTGATTACATCCTCAACAAAATTAAGGACGATGGCCTTCTACCCGGAGAGAAGCTGGATACCGAAATTTCAATTGCCAAAAACATTGGCATTACCCGCGCGACGGTGCGCGAAGCAACGCGCATTCTGATAGAGCAACAGCGGATTTACCGGGTGAAAGGATCCGGGCTTTTTGTTGGGTCTATCGGGATAAGTAACCAGTCGGGGCGATTTCACGCGCTGTCACCGTTTGATTATCAGGCGCAAAAGCATGGTCACAAAGGCGTCAGAAAAATCATTTCGGTCAGCATCATGAAGGTGCCGTCAGCAGATATGGCGCAGGCGCTGCGCATTAAGAACAGCGATCAGGTCTATAAGATTTTACGTTTGATGTGCTTCGATGATATTCCGGTGGCGCTGGAACATATTCACCTGCCGGTAAACCTGTTTAGCAGCATGGAATTCAGCAAGCTGGAAATCTCGAAATATTCTTATATCGAGGAGCTTACCGGGAAGAAAGTCCAGCTCAGGGATCAAAACCTGACGGCGTTAAATTTAACCGATCCGGAGATGATCGCGTTATTAAAGCTGACGGAAAACGATGCGGTTATTCAGATCAATGAAACCGTGTTTCTCGACGACGGCGTGCCGTGCGAGGTGAACATTGCCATCATCAACACCCGCCTGTTCCCGCTGAAGCAGAATTCCCAACGGCCTTAACGGCCGTTGCAGAACGGTGCTATCGTCGCCTCATTGCCAGCGCTTGCGAAGCGCGGCTGAGTGACGATCACAGCGCCTGCGCACACGCCCAGGCCGATGCCCACGCCCACTGGAAGTTATAGCCGCCCAGCCAGCCCGAAACATCCACCACCTCACCGATAAAGTACAGGCCAGGCACATCCCGTGCTTCCATGGTTTTCGACGACAGCACGCTGGTATCGACGCCGCCAAGGGTCACTTCGGCGGTGCGGTAACCCTCAGTGCCGTTAGGCTGAATGCGCCAGTTGTGCAGCAGCGCGACCAGCTCAGCCTGCTGGCGGTTGTTAAGCTGCTTTAAAGTGCATTCCGGCACGTGGCCGAGCAGCTGCAGGCTGTCGACCAGCCGGCGCGGCAGCACTTTTGCCAAAGTGTTTTTCAGGCTTTGATTCGGATGGGCGTCGCGCTCTTCATTAATAAAGGCGCCGAGCTCGCGTTCCGGTGACAGGTTGATGGTGACGAACTCACCCGGCAACCAGTAGCTGGAGAGCTGTAACACTGCCGGTCCTGATAATCCCCGGTGGGTAAACAGCAACGCCTCTTTAAACACCGTGCCGTCTTCGGCGGTGACGGTCGCAGGCACCGCCACGCCGGACAGCGTCTGCAGCTGTTCCAGCAGCGGCTTATGCAAGGTGAACGGCACCAGCCCGGCACGGGTCGGAAACACTTTCAGGCCGAACTGCTCCGCAATCTTGTAGCCAAACGGCGACGCGCCCAATCCCGGCATCGACAGCCCGCCGGTGGCAATCACCAGCTTATCCGCCTGCACCGTATCGCCATTCAGCTGAAGCCGGTACGTCTCGTCGCGGGAAACGCTCAGCACTTCGCTTCTCAGCCGCACCGTGACCTTCCCCGCTTCGCACTCTTTCAGCAGCAGGTCGACAACCTGTTGCGCTGACTCATCACAAAACAGCTGCCCCAGCGTCTTCTCATGCCAGGCAATGCCGTGGCGGTTGATCAGATCGATAAAATCCCACTGGGTATACCGCGCCAGCGCCGATTTGCAGAAATGGGGGTTTTGCGACAGGTAGGCCGCCGGTTCGATAAACAGGTTGGTGAAGTTGCAGCGGCCGCCGCCGGACATCAGGATCTTACGGCCGGCCTTTTTGCCGTTATCCAGCAGCAGCACCCGCTTGCCGCGTTGTCCCGCCTGCGCGGCACAAAACAAACCAGCCGCACCGGCGCCAATAATGATAACGTCAAACTTTTCCACGACTCGCTCCGGGGCTGCTGAAAAAACGCTGATTGTAGTGATAAGGGGCCGCTGATACCAGAGTCACAAAACGCGCGTCCGGCAAAGATCGCAAAACCGGTTATTTTTTGCGCAGAGCAATGTTCTGAATTCATCTAATCGCCACATAAATGTCAAAAAAAGTCTATATTTCGCTTTCCCCGGCCGCGCTTTCTCGCTGATAATGCGCCGCGTTCATGTCCTCCAAAATGGCTTAACGCTTATGTTACATCTGTTTGCTGGTCTCGATTATCACACCGGTATTTTACTGGTGCTTGCGCTGCTTTTTGTGTTGTTCTACGAAGCGATCAATGGCTTCCACGATACGGCCAATGCTGTGGCTACCGTTATTTATACCCGCGCAATGCGATCGCAACTTGCGGTGGTGATGGCCGGAGTATTCAACTTCTTTGGCGTCATGCTGGGCGGACTGAGTGTGGCGTATGCCATCGTTCATTTGCTTCCCACTGACCTGTTGCTTAATGTTGGATCGGCGCATGGCCTTGCCATGGTCTTCTCCATGTTGCTGGCGGCAATTATCTGGAACCTCGGCACCTGGTACTTCGGTCTGCCGGCCTCCAGCTCCCATACCCTCATCGGGGCCATTATCGGCATTGGCCTGACCAACGCACTGATTACCGGCACTTCGGTAGTGGACGCGCTGAACATCCCGAAAATGATCGGCATTTTTGCCTCGCTGGTGATCTCACCGATTGTCGGCCTGGTGCTGGCTGGCGGCCTGGTTTTCCTGCTGCGTCGTTACTGGAGCGGGAACAAAAAGCGTCTGCGCATTCATATGACCCCAGCCGATCGTGAAAAGATTGACGGTAAAAAGAAACCGCCATTCTGGACCCGGATCGCGCTGATTGTTTCCGCTATCGGCGTGAGCTACTCACACGGTGCGAACGATGGTCAGAAAGGCATTGGCCTGATTATGCTGGTGTTGATTGGCGTCGCCCCGGCCGGCTTCGTGGTCAATATGAACTCCTCTGGCTATGACATCACCCGTACCCGCGATGCGGTGAATCATCTGGAGCAGTACTATCAGCAGCATGCTGATTCGCTGACCCATATTATTCAGATGGCGCCGCCGGCCGTTCCTACGCCGGAAGAAGTGCCAAGCGGCCCGCATGAGTTCCACTGTGATGCGGCCCGTGCGCTGCCGGCTATCGACCATGCCCAGAGCCTGTTGAATAACCTGCAGAGCTACGACAACCTGACCGTCGATCAGCGCGCGCAGCTTCGCCGTCTGCTGATGTGTATCTCCGATACCGCAGAGAAAGCCGCCAAGCTGCCTGGCGTCAGCAATGACGATCAGCGCTTCCTCGGTAAGCTGAAAAGCGACCTGTTGAACACCGTTGAGTACGCACCGATCTGGATTATCGTGGCGGTCGCGCTGGCGCTGTCGCTGGGTACCATGGTTGGCTGGCGCCGTGTGGCGACCACTATCGGTGAGAAAATCGGTAAAAAAGGCATGACCTATGCGCAGGGCATGTCCGCGCAGATGACTGCCGCGGTCTCCATCGGCGTGGCGAGCTACACCGGAATGCCGGTGTCGACCACCCATGTGCTCTCTTCTTCCGTCGCCGGTACCATGCTGGTTGATGGCGGAGGCGTACAGAGTCGCACCATCAAAAATATCCTGTTGGCATGGGTGTTGACTCTGCCAGTCTCGATCGTGTTGTCCGGTGGACTGTACTGGATTGCGTTGAGGTTCGTGGCGTAATCAGCAGCAGAAAAAACAAAAGGGCGGAGATCATCTCCGCCCTTTTTCGTTTCTGATGTCGGCGCGGCGTTAGTGCCAAATCGCCAGCCCGACCAGACTAATTACAATCAATCCGCATAAGGCGCTGGTCAGGATAAACTGGCCCCGAACCCGCTCGCAGCGGCGAATAAACTCATCATCATGATGGTCGCGATAACGCTGTGACCAGATATAACGCACCAGTCGAACCTGCTTGCTCGGCTGCCCGTGTGAGGTAAAAAATCCCGCGCCATCCACATATTGATACAGTAAAGGGTCACACCCACGTAGCACCACTAAAAGCGCGCGCAAAGAGGAAAAGTAGCGCGCCATATTCACCACACAAACCACACAAAGAGCCCAGAAAAGCGCGATGGTGCTGATCATGATCCCCTCCCGGCAAGGCATCTAAAGGACGTTATCCGCGGGGAATGCCGGACAAGCCCCACAATGATTCGCCAATCACCTCATTGAACCAGACAGAATTGAAGTTGTAACCGCTGAGCGACCGTCATTAGCGCATAACGGGTCGTTAATATCAGTGTAGGAGATTTGATTAAAATAATTCCAGCGATGTTTTGCCTGAGCAGCAGAAAGAGAGAAAAATTCATTTTGATCCCGCTCGCAAAGGGCGCGGCCTGCACGCCCGTCTGTTAACAATTCGGGCTATAATCAATGCGAAAACTATAAAGGTGCCGGGATGTTTGCTCATCTCAGGCGCGGTACTAAACCATCATGCATTAAACATTAGCAACGGATTTCAATGTGTTATGATGCAAAAAGACAACTTTGTCGGCGGATAACTCTCCGCAACGAATGAAAGGAGTATCGTTATGTCTTACAAACACATTCTGATTGCAGTCGACCTTTCCCCTGAAAGTAAGCTGCTGGTCGCCAAAGCGGTGTCCATGGCGCGTCCTTACGATGCCAAAGTGTCACTGATCCACGTCGATGTGAACTATTCCGACCTGTATACCGGGTTGATCGATGTGAACCTTGGCGATATGCAAAAACGTATCTCTGAAGAGACCCATACCGCCCTGACTGACCTCTCTAACAGCGCAGGCTACCCGATTTCCGAAACCCTTAGCGGCAGCGGCGATCTGGGCCAGGTATTAGTCGACGCCATCAAAAAATACGATGTGGATTTGGTGGTCTGTGGTCACCATCAGGACTTCTGGAGCAAGCTGATGTCCTCGGCTCGCCAGCTGATCAACACCGTACATATCGATATGCTGATCGTGCCGCTGCGCGACGAAGAAGACGAATAGTCTGAGGCATAAGTCATAAAAAAGGGCGGAAGAAATTCCGCCCTTTTTATTTTCGCCATCCCGCACCTAGTCGCTGACCAGCGGCGGATAGATGTCAAAACGGTGGCTTTTGGTCACCACCGCCGCCTGAGTTACCACGCCCGCCAGTGGCGGTGCGTAGTCAGGCCGCTTCACCACCACGCGCTTCTTCGCCAGACGCCGGGCCGGTTCCAGCAGGCCGTCGGCATCGTCATCGGCACCCACCAGCGTTTGAAAAACTCGCATCTCTTTTTTGACCAGCGCGCTTTTCTGCTTGTGGGGGAACATCGGATCGAGATAAACCACATCCGGCTGTTCAACGATATCAGCGAGCGCCTGCAGGCTCGACGCGTGGATCAAGGTCAGCCGTTCGCGCAGCCAGCCGCCGATTTCGGCACTTTCATAGCCCCGCCGTAAACCGTCATCCAGCAGCGCGGCCACCACCGGATGGCGCTCCAGCATCTGCACCCGGCAGCCAATCGAGGCCAGCACAAACGCATCGCGTCCCAGACCGGCAGTGGCATCGACCACCGCAGGCAGATAACCGCTTTTGATACCGACCGCTCTGGCCACCGCTTCGCCGCGGCCACCACCAAAACGCCGACGGTGCGCCATCGCGCCTTCAACGAAATCGACAAAAATCCCGCCAAGCTTAGGCTCATCGAGCTTGCGCAGTTCGAGGTGCGTGGCGGTCATCACTAATGCCATCGGCGCTGACGCATCGTGCTCCAGCTGCCAGCGATCGGCTAAAACAGATAAGGCGCCGTCTCCGGCGCCCGATTCATCCACTAAACAAATCTTCACGTTAACGCTATTCCTGAATACCGTAATGAGCCAGCATCGCATCCAGCTGAGGCTCACGCCCACGGAAGCGTTTGAACAGCTCCATTGGCTCTTCAGACCCGCCACGGGTCAGAATGTTATCGAGGAATGACTGGCCCGTTTCACGATTGAAAATACCTTCTTCTTCAAAGCGCGAATAAGCATCGGCCGCCAGCACGTCGGCCCACAGATAGCTGTAGTACCCCGCCGCATAGCCGCCGGCAAAGATATGGCTAAAGGCATGCGGGAAGCGGCCCCATGCCGGGCTTGGGATCACCGCCACCAGCTGTTTAATCTCTTTCAGCATCTCAAGGATCTGCGCGCCTTTGGCCGGGTCAAACTCGGCATGCAGGCGGAAGTCGAACAGGCCGAACTCCAGCTGACGCAGGATAAACAGCGCCGCCTGGTAGTTTTTCGCCGCCAGCATTTTCTCCAGCAGTTCCTGCGGCAGTGGCTCGCCGGTTTCATAATGGCCGGAGATAAAGGCCAGTGCTTGCGGCTCCCAGCACCAGTTTTCCATAAACTGGCTTGGCAGCTCGACCGCATCCCATGGCACTCCGCTGATGCCGGACACGCCCGGCGTTTCGATGCGGGTCAGCATATGGTGCAGGCCATGACCAAATTCATGGAACAGCGTGGTCACTTCATCATGGGTAAACAGCGCAGGCTTGCCCTTCAGCGGACGGTTGAAGTTACAGGTCAGGTAGGCGACCGGTTTTTGCAGCGAACCGTCGGCAAGGCGCATCTGGCCAACGCAGTCATCCATCCACGCCCCGCCGCGTTTATGTTCACGCGCATAGAGATCCAGATAGAAGCTGCCGCGCAGCTCGCCGGTTTCGTCGAACAGATCGAAGAAACGCACGTCAGGATGATAAACATCGACGTCTTTGCGCTCTTTGGCAGTGATGCCGTAAATGCGTTTCACCACTTCGAACAGGCCGTTAACCGCACGCTCTTCCGGGAAGTAAGGACGCAGCTGTTCGTCGCTGATAGAAAACAGGTGCTGCTTCTGCTTCTCACCAAAATAGGTCAGATCCCACGGGTTCAGGTCAGAAACGCCGTGCTCTTTCAGCGCGAAGGCGCGCAGCTGTTCAATTTCACGCTCGGCCTGCGGACGGGCACGTTTTGCCAGACCGGTCAGGAAGTCGGTGACCTGCGCCGGATTCTCGGCCATTTTGGTGGCCAGCGATTTGTCGGCGTAGGAGTCAAAGCCCAGCAATTGGGCCAGTTCGTGGCGCAGCGCCAGCTCTTCAGCCATCACCTCGCTGTTGTCCCACTTGCCGGCATTCGGGCCCTGGTCGGAGGCACGGGTAGAGAAGGCGCGGTACATCTCTTCACGCAGCGCCTGGTTGTCGCAATAGGTCATCACCGGCAGATAGCTCGGGATATCCAACGTTAACAGCCAGCCTTCCTGCTCTTTGGCTTCTGCCTGGGCTTTGGCCGCGCCCAGGGCGCTTTCCGGCAGACCGGCAAGTTCGCTTTCATCGGTGACAAGCTTGCTCCAGCCCATGGTGGCATCAAGCACGTTGTTGCTGTATTTCGAGCCCAGCTCGGACAGACGCGCGGCGATTTCGCCATAACGCTTCTGCTTCTCTTTCGACAGGCCAATACCGGACAACTCAAAATCACGCAGCGCGTTATCCACGGCCTTTTTCTGCGGGGCGGTTAATCCGGCGTAGCTGGTCTCTTTCAGATTGCGGTAAGCCTGATACAGGCCTTCGTGCTGGCCCACCCAGGTACTGTATTCGGACAGCAGCGGCAGCGTTTGCTCATAGGCTTCACGCAGTTCCGGGCTGTTTTTCACCGAGTTCAGGTGGCTGACCGGTGAGAACAGACGGCTTAAATGGTCGTCAACTTCAGCAAGGGGCTGAACCAGGTTATCCCATGTGTAAGGCGCGCCCTGGGCAACCGCCTTCTCAACCGCCGCGCGGCTCTCGGCCAGTGCCTGAGTAACAGCAGGGACCACGTGCTCGGGTTTGATGGCGGAGAAAGGAGGAAGCGTAAAAGAGGAGAGTAACGGATTGGTCATTGCGCAGTCCTTATAGTCAAACATGTTTGAGGCGCGTTTAAGCGCGCGATTAGGTTAACATGAGGCTAAGTGTAGCGAAATTCAATGGCCTGATTGAGAAAACCCGGCTGTTGATCCTGGTCATTTGCACCCGCAAATCCTGACCTTTTCACCACGATTCCAGTTGCCTACCCCGACGGCCAGCCGCATACTTTCGCCGTTTTCCAGTTAATACGATTTCTACACGGAGTGTTGTTATGTGGTACGTCTTTGCGGCCTCGTTACTTTTTCTGCCTTTTTACCGCCGCGCCTCGTTCGGGCTGCTGGCGCTGGCGCTGATTATGGCGGCCGTGGATGGCACGCTTCACTGGCCGGCAATCGCCGCCTTAATGGTGCTTGGCGCGGTGGCGATCGGCCATCGTCAAATCAAAAAACCTGCCGCCGTGACGCTGGTGACTGAAGCGGTACTGGTGCTGGGCGCGGTGGCGCTGATGCTGCATCTGATCCCCGGATTCTCTAACCCGCAGATTGTCAGCGAGGTGAAAGCCGGGCCAGAAAGCGCGCCGTTCAGCTTCTATTACAACTTCGATAAGGCGTTGATCCCCTTCCTGCTGCTCGCCTGTCTGCCCACGCTGCTTAAGCGTCCGGCGGCCGGGCCGAAGAACACGCTGTGGTGGCTGGTGCTGATGCTGTCATTGCCGCTATTGCTGCTGATTGCCACTCTGGCCGGCGGCCTGCGCGTCGAGCGGCATCTGCCCGAGTGGCTGGGTGCCTTTGTGCTGGCGAACCTGTTCTTTGTCTCGTTTGCCGAGGAAGCGCTGTTTCGGGGCTATCTGCAACAACGGCTGAGCCAGAAGCTGGGCAACGTCTGGGGATTACTGATTGCCGCCGCGGTGTTTGGCCTGGCGCATATCGCCGGCGGCCCGCTGCTGGTAATTTTCGCCAGCCTGGCGGGGATTATCTACGGCCTGGCGTGGCTATGGAGCGGCAGAGTGTGGGTCGCCACGCTGGTGCACTTCAGCTTTAATCTGCTGCACCTGCTGTTCTTTACCTATCCGATGTGGCAGCACCTGCCAGGATAACAGAGCATTTTAAGCGCAGGACAGTTATACTGGCGCCAATATGTGCCGCCCAGCGGCGGCACGCTCCTCATTCCCCACCGGACAGATCCCACGACATGCTGAGTTATCGCCACAGTTTTCATGCCGGCAATCACGCCGACGTTCTCAAACATACCGTTCAGAGCCTGATTATCACTGCGCTTAATGAGAAGGATAAACCCTACCTCTATCTGGACACCCACGCCGGTGCCGGGCGCTATCAGCTGAGCGGCGAGCACGCCGAGCGCACGGGTGAATATCTGGAAGGCATTGCCCGTATCTGGCAACAGGACGATCTGCCGGAAGAGCTGGAGAGCTATATCTCCTGCGTCCAGGCACTGAACAAGAACGGCAAGCTGCGCTTTTATCCGGGCTCACCGCTGATCGCCCGTCATCTGCTGCGTCCGTTCGACAAGCTGAACATGACCGAGCTGCACCCAAGCGATTACCCGATGCTGCGTAACGAGTTCCAGAAAGATGACCGTGCCCGCACCGAACGTGCAGACGGTTTCCAGCAGCTGAAATCCAAGCTTCCGCCGCTGTCACGCCGGGGTCTGGTGCTGATCGATCCGCCTTACGAAATGAAATCCGATTATCAGGCGGTGGTTCAGGGGCTGGTTGAAGGCTATAAGCGCTTTGGTACCGGCGTGTTCGCGCTGTGGTATCCGGTGGTGCTGCGTCAACAGATCAAACGCATTACCAAAGAGCTGGAAGCATCCGGTATTCGCCGTATCCTGCAGATCGAACTGGGCGTGCGTCCGGACAGCGATCGCTTTGGCATGACCGCGTCAGGGATGATTGTGATCAACCCACCGTGGAAGCTGGAGCAGCAGATGAACAACGTGCTGCCGTGGCTGCTGAAGCACCTGGTGCCATCCGGCACCGGTCACACCAAAGTCAGCTGGATTGTGCCGGAATAAATGCCGCTCGTGGGACGCCGCCGCGCGTCCCACCGTATCATCCCTGCCTTTCGAACCGCCGCTCAGAGCCGGAATAGCGAGAAATCATGCGCCATTTCGGTATCCGGAAATATCGCCCGACACTCCGCCAGTAACCTTTCCGCATCCTCTCGCAGATAACGCGAACTGAGGTGGGTGACGATCAGCTTTTTCGCGCCCGCGTTCTTTGCCGCCGTGGCCGCCTGCACCGTTGAAGAGTGCCCCCGACTGTTGGCTTTCTCTTCCAGCGCCACTTCCAGCGTGGCTTCATGCACCATCACATCGGCATTCGCCGCCAGTTCGGCGGCAGCGGCCGTCGGGCTGGTATCGCCGAAAATCGCCAGCGTCAGGCCTTTGGTTGCCGGGCCAAGATAGTCTTTGCCCCTGACCACCCGACCGTCGTCCATGGTCACGGTTTTGCCCAATTTGAGCTGCTGGAACAGCACGCCGGGCTTGATGCCGTCGGCCAGCAGCCGTTGCGCATCCAGCGCGCCCGGCTTGTCATGCTCTTCAATGCGGAAGCCGTAACACTCAACCGGATGGGTCAGCGGCCAGGCGGTGACGCGGAAATGCTCATCGCTAAACAGCTCGCCGGCGGCGATCTCGACAATCTCCAGCGGGAAGGTCAGCCAGGAACCACTCAGGCTGAGGGTGGTGTCGATAAAGGCCTTGATGCCTTTTGGGCCGTAAAGGGTCAGGGTGTCGCTGATGCCATTCATCGAGCGGCTGGTCAGCAACCCCGGCAGACCAAAAATATGGTCGCCGTGCAGATGGGTGATAAAAATTTTCTCGATTTTCCCGGTCTTTACCTGGGAGCGCATCATCTGATGCTGGGTGCCTTCGCCACAGTCAAATAGCCAGCATCCGCTGCGCGTCCCCTGCAAATTTAAGGCGATACTGGTGACATTCCGCTGGCGGCTGGGCGTGCCCGCGCCGGTCCCTAAAAATAGCAGTTCCATCTGGCCTCTCTCTGCCTGTTAGTATGCGAAAACAGTGAGCCATCTCGCAGTAATTGTCGATTATCGCTGATTTACGCCCCGCTGCCCTATCACAATCATAGACGCAAACTTTGCGGCATTTAACCGAGTGGCGTTACACTACTGCCAATTCATTTCACTGACTTATGGAATCACCGATGACCAGACATTATGACTACCTTGCTATTGGCGGCGGCAGCGGCGGTATCGCCTCTATTAACCGTGCCGCGATGTACGGACAGAAATGCGCGCTGATCGAAGCGAAAGAACTCGGCGGTACCTGTGTAAACGTCGGCTGTGTCCCGAAGAAAGTGATGTGGCACGCGGCGCAGATTGCCGAAGCGATCCATTTGTATGGCCCGGATTACGGCTTCGATACCACCGTTAACAGCTTTAACTGGGCGACGCTGGTCAAAAACCGCAGCGCTTATATCGACCGTATTCACACCTCGTACGATAACGTGCTGGGTAAAAACAACGTCGACGTGATCAAAGGCTACGCGCGCTTTATCGATGCGCACACCGTGGAAGTGAACGGCGAAAAAATTACTGCCGACAACATCCTGATCGCCACCGGCGGCCGTCCAACCCATCCGTCGATTCCGGGTGCGGAATACGGTATCGACTCTGACGGCTTCTTCGAGCTGGATGCCCTGCCAAAACGCACTGCCGTTGTCGGTGCCGGCTACATCGCGGTCGAAATCGCCGGAGTGGTGAACGCACTGGGTTCCGAAACCCACCTGTTTGTGCGTAAACACGCGCCGCTGCGCAGCTTCGATCCGTTGATCGTCGATACGCTGGTTGAAGTGATGAATGCTGAAGGCCCGGCGCTGCACACCGAATCCGTGCCGAAAGCGGTGATCAAAAATGCCGACGGCAGCCTGACGCTGCAGCTGGAAAATGGCCAGGAGCAGACCGTTGACTGTCTGGTATGGGCCATCGGTCGTGAGCCAATGACCGACAACCTGAACCTGGACGTCACGGGCGTGAAGCTGAATGAAAAAGGGTACATCAGCGTCGATAAGTACCAGAACACCAGCGTATCTGGCATTTATGCGGTTGGTGATAACACCGGTGCGGTTGAATTAACGCCGGTGGCGGTTGCCGCAGGTCGTCGTCTGTCCGAGCGCCTGTTCAACAACAAGCCTGAAGAGCATCTGGATTACAGCAACGTGCCAACCGTGGTGTTCAGCCACCCGCCAATCGGCACCGTGGGCCTGAGCGAGTCGGAAGCGCGTGAGAAGTACGGCGACGATGAAGTGAAAGTGTATAAGTCGGCGTTCACCGCCATGTACACCGCCGTGACGCAGCACCGTCAGCCGTGCCGCATGAAGCTGGTTTGCGTGGGTAAAGACGAGAAGATCGTCGGCATCCACGGTATCGGCTACGGTATGGATGAGATGCTGCAAGGCTTCGCGGTCGCGCTGAAAATGGGCGCCACCAAGAAAGACTTTGACAACACCGTGGCTATCCACCCGACCGGTTCGGAAGAGTTTGTCACCATGCGTTAAGTCCTGCTTCAGGATCAAAAAAGCCAGCATATGCTGGCTTTTTTATTGGCGGAGGGTCGGCGAAATTACCCTTTCTCGTTCGCCCCGGAGAGGCTCTGCAATACGGACAGCTGCGCGACAGCGTCCTGCATCGCATCCATACCGGCGGTCAGGCTGCGCAGGCTACCGAGGTGCTGCGCGATGCTTTCACGCTGGTGCGCGGTTTGATGGCTCATGGCGGCAATCGTATCCGCCGCAGCGATGCTGCGTTCCGCCATCTCGGTGGAAGTTTCCACCGTTTCGCTGGCGACGGTACGGATGCGGAAAATGGTATCCACCGCCTGACCAATATTGCCTGCCGTTGAATCCGCCTGCTCTTTCGAAGACTGGGCCAGCCGACGAACTTCCCCGGCCACCACCGCAAATCCCCGTCCGGCTTCCCCGGCGCGCGCCGCTTCCACCGCCGCATTCAGCGACAGCAAATTGGTCTGGAAGGCGATATTGCTGATGCCGCTGGTGATCTCGTTGATGCCGTTGGAAATTTTCTCCAGGTCATCCAGCCCCTGCCCCAAACGTTGCTGAGCCTGCTGGCTTTTCTGCGCAATATCGCCAATCGAACGGATACTGTTTTCCGCCATCCCCAGCGTCTCATTCTGCGTCTGGGTAGCGGCTTCCAGCATCGGTAAGGCTTCCATCAGCGGTGCCAGCTCGTGCTGATAGGCGATCACCCGCTTCAGCACCCGCGACTGAATGCTGTTCAGCGCTTCCCAACGGCGCAGCGCGCGTTGCGCATAATGCCCGGCGTACCCGGCGTACTGTACCGGGAACTGGCTCATCGCCTTCACGTCCTGGTTGAAAAACACCAGCGCAGAGAGCGTCTGGTTAATCGGCACGCCAAGGATTTCGCCAAAGCTGGAGAAGCCTGCGGCCGGCAGCCCCTTAAAGAAATGCGCATTATGCAGTTGCCCTTCGTTGCCAACCCGGCGCAGGATGCAGTCATTCATCAGAATGGCCGCCGGCCTGCCGCGGTTGGCGATAAAGGCTTGCCAGTCCTGACGCGTGGTCTGTTTAAAATCTTTCTCTTCCAGCAGATACAGGCGGTCGCCAAATTCCAGGTCGCAGAAAAACTGAATGCTGTCGGCGTCAATTTTGGCGATGGAGCGAATGAAATACTCCTCGCCGACCTTCACGCCAAAGGTCAGCCCTTTCAGCTTTTCGGTCAGCTGCGGCACGTTGCAGCCCAGCCAGCTGGCCAGCGCGTCAGTAAACCTCACCTGCTGGCCCTGCTGATCGAATACCGAACTGACCGTGCGGCCAATCGGATCGGCCTCGGCGATCAGCCAGCTTTTGTCTTTTGGGACAAAGTTCTGACTTTTGAACGGCGCAAAGGATTTGCCGGCGGCCATCTGGCAGAAAATGATTACCGCTTTGCCCTGCAGAATTTTGCCACCCACGCCGATCCAGGTGCCATCAAACTCAATCTTACCGCCAGCCGAGCCGCCGATCGCCAGGCACGGGAAGCGTCCACAGTTGTACCAGGCCTGCATCAGGAAGCCTTCCGAGGCGGACAGGCCATCGCAGTAAATCATCGCGAAGGTGCGGTCGGATGAGAGTGGCATCCGCACCGCCAGCCTGCTGAGCTCCTGCTGGATGGCGTTGATACGGTCGGCAGCGGTATGGGTGTCATTGACATGTAAATCAACGATATGGGTTTCATGACGCGCTATCAGGCTCTCCGGCAGCAACAGCCAGCTCCCCTGCTGACCGGCGCCGTCGCAATAGGTGGTCTCTTTGCCGCTGCTGCTTAGTGCGCCATTGGACGAGAGGGTAATCACCGTCAAATCGGCGGAGCTAAAGCGCTGCCAGCTCTGGCTGACCGGCTGAAAGTCGGCATACGGCGGCACAAAGGTCATGAGAATGCCGGCACTTTTTTCACTGAGTCCGGCCTGCGAAAGCGAAGCAGGCAGGCTGCGGCAGTCAAAGGTCCCGTTTGCGGGCTGGTGTTTATTACGAAACAGCAAAGACGACAGGCGCTGTTTAATCGCCATTAATGGAAACATGGTTTTACCTATACTTTTCAAATACTTGATTAATTATGGGTGGTGAAGCAGAAAGTCTGACGACCAAAGGAGGGCTAAAGGCATGTTCCATACGCGAGAAGAACTCAGAAGTGAGAGAAAACGCGGCTTGTGTTTACTGCCTCTCACGTCATAAACGTTATCGCCCGATTGCGGGAAAACTTTAACGGTGGCGGGTTACGAAGGTTTTTTTTACCGGCAGCTGACGCGGCGTGGCGTGCTGAAGCATGAGTGCGGCAGGTGAATGCACCGTCACGGTGCAGCTTACTTACGGGCATCCAGCCAGATGGCGTAGGCTTCATCCCAAATCGCCGCCGGGGAACCGGCTTTACCGAGGCCAAAACCGTGTCCGCCACGGGTGATATTAATCTGCTCAACCGGTACGCCCATACGCCGGCAAACGGTGTGCATGATCACCGTGTTATGCGGGTTAGAGATCGGATCGTCTTCCGCCTGCGCCAGGAAAGTCGGCGGGTAGTTACGGGTGACATAATTCTCTACCGACCAGTTCGCCTCTTCATTCGCGGAGGCATTGTTACCGACCAGCTGCTTGTGCGTGGTGGTGTGGGTATACGGCGGCTCCAGGGTGATCACCGGGTAAATCAGCCCGACGCTGTCCACCACCGGGACCACATTATCCAGCGCATCCTGCGGCTCGTAGGTGACGAACCCAGGACGGGCCGCCGCCATACCAAACAGGTGGCCACCGGCTGAGAAGCCCAGCAGATGCACCTTACGTTCCATCGAGCGCACCAGACGAATGGCGCGCTGGGCGTCCTGCAACGGGGCAAGGCTGCCTGCGTGCCACTTCTCACGCGGCAGGCGATAGCTGAGGACATAGGCGGTATAGCCACGCGCATTCAGCCAGCGCGCCACGGGCCAGGCTTCGCCACCCATGCCGATCCAGCGATAGCCGCCACCCGCGGCAATCAATACGGCCGATCCGTTCGGGTTTTCTGGCTGGAAGCGTTGGATCGCCGGGCTGACGATATTCGACCACGAGCCGTTGGCAGAAACATGCAGGTTTCCGCTGGGTCCGCCGCCGCCGGGCGGTTCGTCCTGCCACAGAGGGATAATATCTTCTCTGGCAAACAGTTTTCCGGTGGTCATCGCAAGCAACGTGGCGCCGGTTCCTAATATCAACCGACGACGACTAATCATCTGGCATTTCCGTCCTCAGTTATCAACAGGCGATCCCAGGCCATGGGAAGATACCTGATATCATGCAATGCAAATGCCAGAAGTTATTCGCAGAATAACCGCATTTCAGTGCGATATCAGGGAATGTCGGCGACCGTGATGTTTTTATATCGGCAGGGTATCCGGGCTCTTCACCGCTTTTTATGCGATTTGCCCCTGTGGATGCAAGCAAAACAGCGCGATAAGGTGAAAAAAGCGGGAAATCTGCCCGGAACGCCGGGCAGATGGGGCTTAGTGGCTACTGAGCTTCTCTTTCCGCGACAGGCTGTCCAGATAGCCCATCACAAACGCCGAGAGTACGAAGGTCAGATGGATCACCACATACCACAGCAGTTTATTGTCCGGAATATTTTTGGCATCCATAAACACCCGCAGCAGGTGAATGGAAGAGATGGCAACAATCGACGCGGCCACTTTGTTTTTCAGCGAGCCGGAATCCATTTTACCCAACCAGCTGAGCTTCTCTTTGTGGTCGGCAATATCCAGTTTTGAGACGAAGTTTTCGTAACCGGAGAGCATCACCATCACCAGCAGACCGCCGACCAGCGTCAGGTCGATCATCGACAGCAGCACTAACACCAGGTCGTTTTCTGCCATCGCCAATACATTTGGCAACAGGTGAAAAACCTCCTGGAAAAATTTAATCGCAAGTGCCAGTAGACCCAGCGACAGCCCGATATAAATCGGCGCCAGCAGCCAGCGTGAGGCATAAATGAGGTTTTCAGCGAAACGTTCCATAGCATCCCGTAAGCAAATTAACACGGGGGTCAGTATACCCGAGGAAATATTAAATTTTGCATAGCGCCGGCTTATCGCAGCGATATTTAACGGATTTTACGCGAACAGAGGGCGTTTTACTTTGGTTGGCTGGAAAAGCTGATGTCGCCCACCGCACCCACGGTCTCAACCGGCCGCAGTACCCGTTGTACCTGACGGGCATAACCCACCAGTCCCTGAGTGAGGTCCTGGGCAGCCCCGTTTGCGCTAAAGCAGCTGCCCGGATCGCAGTGAACAGTGAGAACACTGACCGGCGCTTGCGGGCCCAGGGTCAGGGCAAAAGCAGGTCCACTCATCGCCACGGCGATAAGTAACAACAGAGTCTTTTTCATCTTGTTTAGCTTACAGGAGGTGTAGGGTTAAAGGTGTTGCCTGGCTACGCTGACTCAGTGAATTTCACGGTGCTGGTTGCGATAGTCTCTTGGCGTGATATTAAAATGCTTTTTGAACACCCGCTGGAAACACTGCTGGGAAGAAAATCCCAGATCCATCGAGATGGTCATAATGGTCTTATGGGAACTGATCAGGCTTTTGGCCGCTTCGTCCAGTCGACGGCAGCGGATAAAGGTGCCTAAGGTCATGCCCTGTTGCTCTTTAAATGCACGTTGCAGGTGCCATTTTGAATAGCCCGAACGGGCGGCTACGGCTTCAATATTCAGACCATCATCAAGGTGCTCTTCAATCCAGTCGATGATAATTTCTACGATTTCGCCTTTCACTTGCTCTCTCCCGGGACGCACAGCCTGCACAAGGCCGCCGCCATTTGCGCGATGGAATTATTATAGGTGTATGTTTTTGTTATGCTTTGAGGTGATATGCAAAAAATAATGCAACATATCAAATATTGATGGTGTGGATGTTATAAAGAAGTTTAAAATAGTTCAAATAGATAATTTGAATCTTCATTTATAGATAGCATCTATAAGGCCGTATTATGATGGATCTCAATCTTGTCCGTGTGTTTATCGCCATTTACGAAACACGCAGCGTCAGCGGTGCGGCAGACCGGCTGTTCATTACCCAACCCTCTGCCAGTTATGCGTTATCGCGTCTGAGAAATGAAACCAACGACGAGCTGTTTAAACGCAGCCGGGCCGGCATGGAGCCCACCCCGATCGCTTTGCAGTTGTATAAGGTGTTCAAAAAGTCCCTGACCGGCATTGAAAAGGCGGTCGCGGATACGCGAAACTTTGTGCCCGCCACCTCGCGGCAAAAATTCCGCCTCGCCCTGTCTGACCTCGGCGAACTGTTGCTGCTCCCCGGACTGGTGGCCTCATTGCGGGTGGAGGCGCCGCACATTCAGCTGGAAGTGGTGGCGATAGAATCCCTCAGGCTGAATGACTGGCTGTTGACCGGCAAGGTGGATGCCGCCATCTGCAACCGCAACGAAACCATCTCTTCCGCACAGCGCGAACTGCTGCTGTATGAACGCTATGTTTGCCTGCTGAACGAACAGCATCCCCGCATTGGCAGTACGCTGTCGTTTGATGAATATATGCGGGAACAGCATGTGATTGTGGCCGCCAGCAGCGGGCACCATATCGTGGAAGACCGGCTTAAAGAGTTTGGGCTGGAGCGTGAAATCGCGCTGGAAGTGCCGCGATTCTCCGCGCTGGGCGAACTGATTTCCTCCAGCGAACTGCTGGTCACCCTGCCTTCAGCTGCCGCCAAAATTTATCAGCGCAGGGGCAATGGTCGCCTGCTGGAGCTGCCGTTCCAGGTGGCGGATCAGGAAGTCTTTGTCTATGCGCATACCGAAATCGGCGATATCTCCGCCAAGACCTGGTTTTATAATTTCCTGAAAGATATCGCGCCCGGCTTAATGGATCACTGACGCGGCCGTAGAAGCTTCTGCCGCTCAATTCCTCGACAGAGAGCACATTCCTGCAAAGCCTTTTCGGCCCACCGGCATTCAGTGGCGGGAATGTGAAGCGCTTCAAGCGCCCTTGTGACTCTTGCTGAATTTCCCCGTTTTATTCGCGCGTTATTGCAACAAAAGCCCAATGACCGTTACCTGACGGCGCTCCTATATTTGAAAGAAAGGCCCACAAGGTAACCTGTTATGACCGCAAAAAACGGCTCGCATGTCCGCATCTGGATATTAATGTTGATCTTATTTCTGTCGGTAATTGCCTACGCTGACCGATCTATTCTGTCGATTGCCGGCGGCGCAATTAAGGATGAATTTGGCCTGTCGCCGATTCAGCTGGGGTTTGTGCTGTCCGCGTTCAGTTGGGCCTATGTTATTGGGCAAATTCCCGGCGGTTTATTTCTCGACCGCTTTGGCACCAAAAAAGTTTATGGCATTACCCTGGTGCTGTGGTCACTATCGACGCTGGCGATGGGCTTTATCGGCGAGTTTTCTCAGGGCGTCACCAGCGCGCTCATTATTATGTTCAGCCTGCGTTTTGCGCTGGGATTAATTGAAGCCCCCAGCTTTCCCGCCAACGCCCGCGTTGCCATTATGTGGTTTCCAAAATCGGAACGCGGCCGGGCTTCTTCGCTGTTTGCCTCCTCACAGTATTTCGCGGTAGCAATCTTCTCCCCGTTGTCCGGCTGGTTGGTGTCTGAGTTTGGCTGGCCGTGGCCGTTCTTTGTGCTGGGCTTGATTGGCATTTGCGCCTTCTTTGCCTGGCTGTGGTATATGAAGGAACCGCGCCAGCATCCGCAGGTTTCCCGCCAGGAGCTGGACTATATTATCGACGGCGGCGGGCTGATCGATATTGACTCCACTGCCGTCAGGAAAGATAAAAATCGCCTGTCGCATGCCACCTTCCGCAAGCTGCTGACCAACCGCATGCTGTGGTGCGCTTATATCGGCCAGTACTGCACCATTGCCCTCAGCTATTTCTTTATCACCTGGTTCCCCATTTATCTGGTGCAGGCACGCGGAATGGATATTCTGCACGCCGGGTTTGCCACTATCGCACCGGCGCTGTTCGGCTTTGCCGGCGGTATCTCTGGCGGCATCATTTCCGATTACCTGATCCGCATCGGCTGGTCAGTCTCCTGGGCGCGCAAAACGCCGTATATTGTCGGCATGCTGATGGCCGCCACGCTGATTGCGGCAGCGGTGGCCAACAGTAACTTCTGGGTTATCGCCATTATGTCCTTCGCCTTCTATGGCAAAGGGGTGGCGGCCGGGGCAGGAACCTGGGCGATTATCAGCGATACCGCGCCAAAAGAAGCGGTGGGTCTGGCTGGGGCGATCTTTAACTGCGTGGGCAATATTGCCGGTATCGTCACCCCGATCATTTTTGGCTACCTGGTGGCCATCACCGGCAGCTACAGTCTGGGGCTGGTGTTTGTTGGCGCACATTGCCTGCTGGCGGCGTTCTGCTTCCTGTTTATCATGGGGCCGGTGGTACGCGTCGGCGGCGAAGAGCCTGAGGATGTCGATTACACGCTGACCCACGGCGTTCGCTAACCTGCCCTCTTCCGTCACCGCTCCGGCTTTAGCGGCCCGTGCGGTGGCGGTATCAGTCGTTGATCTTCGCGGTAAAAACCTTCACCTTAGCCTTTCGTGATCTATCCGGTACGGGTTCCCGTACTCGCCGCAATGACGGAGTACCGCTATGTCTCTTACCCTTCTGACGCAGTTGGCCGACCTTCCCGCCAGTCAGTGGGATACGTTAACGCCTGACGACCAGCCGTTTATCAGCCATGCCTTTCTGAGCACGCTGGAAGAGAGCGGCTGTCTGGGCAAAGGCACCGGCTGGCAGCCTGAACATCTGCTGTGGGTGGAAAATGGCGAGGTGCAGGCGGCGCTGCCTGGCTACCGTAAAACCCATTCCCGGGGCGAGTACGTATTCGACCATGCCTGGGCAGATGCCTGCCAGCGGGCGGGCTTGCCCTACTATCCCAAGTGGCTGGCCGCCGTGCCGTTCAGCCCGGTCACCGGTGCACGCCTGCTGGGTGAGGCCGACGCGGCAATAAAACTGCTGCAGGGCATTCCGGATTTCCTGCAACAGCGGCAGATGCACAGCGCCCACATCAATTTCGGCAATGCCTTTACCCACGATCGTCTGGCGGAGGAACCCAACTGGCTGCCACGCCTAGGCCTGCAGTATCACTGGCATAATCCGGGCTACCGCGATTTTCAGGACTTCCTCGACACGCTGATGTCGCGCAAGCGTAAGCAGATCCGCAAAGAGCGGCAGCTGGTTGCCAGCCAGGGATTCGAGTTTGAGTGGCTGACCGGCAGCCAGCTCAGCGAGTCGCACTGGGACTTTGTTTATGCCTGCTACGCCAATACCTATGCGGTTCGTGGCCAGCGTCCTTACCTCACCCGCGCCTTTTTCAGCCTGCTGGCGGAAAAAATGCCGCAGGCGATCCGCGTGGTGCTGGCGACGCAAAACGGTCTGGCAGCCGCGATGGCCTTCAGCCTGCTGGATGGCAACACGCTGTACGGCCGCTACTGGGGCTGCCTGGAAGAATTTAATCGCCTGCATTTTGAAACCTGTTTCTATCAGGGGATGGATTATGCGATTGCCCACGGTTTACAGCGCTTTGATGCCGGCGCCCAGGGCGAACACAAGCTGATACGCGGTTTTGAACCGGCGATCACCGAGTCCTGGCACTATCTGCGGCATGAAGGTCTGCGCGACGCCGTGGCCGATTTCCTGCAACAAGAGCGCGCTGGCGTGGCGGTGTGGGCAGAAGAAGCGCGGGAAGCTTTACCTTATCGACGTCAGGGTGATGAGGCGTGACGCATAAATTAAATTAATATCATTAATAAAATAACTGCCAGCAATGGCGGTTATTTTCCATAAAAAGCAATTTATAATTTAGCCAACCTTATGGTTCAATCGCAAACTCTGGTTAACGGTTGTAGAGCCTGAGACAAATAGAATAACGCTAAGGAAAGTCTGCAAATTCATTTAACTCAAATAAAAAAATAGTCATTTCAAACAAAACCCCTCCCTATTTTTCCTGCCAAAAATAACGCATCGCGACGCCATTAAAATTATTTATTACTGGTCCTGATAAACTCTTTTTTTTCCGCTCACATATAATTCTTAGCGAATCCCGTCATTAACGTTAATTACAAGAGGTTCAGCGTATGCCGTCTAAAAGTTCCACTAACACCAGTGAAGAAAATTCAATTTACGACCAGGCGAATGGCAATACATTAACGGTACTGGGTAAAGACGGAAAAGCCATTGAATTTGGCAAAGTCGTCATGGAGCTGGCCACCGTCAGCGGCGGGAACACGTCTGTTACCACTGTCGGCACCATCGATGCTTTACGTGCGCTTGAACCCACCACCGCCGGGCAAATTGCCGTGGTGATGGAGTACGCGGCCGGAACCAAAATTGGTGGTGGCGTGTTTATTTATGATATTAACGACAAAACAACGCCAGAAGACTATGGCATCAATGTCGTCAGTGCCAAAGGAGCACGGTGGAAACGTAATCTGGCGAACTACCGCGAAGTGAGCGTCGTTTTTTTTGGTGCGGTACCCGGCGGTGAAATCGATTGTATCGATGCGGTGACGCGGATGTGGAACTGGTCACAAAACACCAGTCCCAACATAGGCATTCAGTTTCCGGCAGGGCGTTTTTTGATGTCAAAATTTGATATCGCCAGTAAGGAGGTGACCCGATTTCGTCTGGCGGGCGATCTGGTGACCTTTGGCTATTCGCCTTCGACTACCCTGATTTCAGACCAAAAGAATGACGAGGTAATGTTTAACGTTAATGCCCGCTATACGGAAATCACCAGTATTATTGTTGATGGTGAAAGTAAGGCCGCTTCACCCAATACCAAAGGCTTTTACAAAAATATTATTCAGGCCGGACAGTTTATTCGCGTCAGTAATATGATGTTTTATAACTTGGGTGGGAAAGGACTCAGTATGCTCGATACCCTCGATTGTAAAATAGATCAGTGGTACGCCCGTGATTGTTCTGACACGGTTATTTATGGCGCCTGGTCAAATAACCCCTCGGGAAAATGGGACCATATCACCGCCATCGAATTATCCAACTTTAATATTCAACGGAGTACCTTAAAACCCGCCATCGATCTGCAACGCGCCACCCAATCGTTTATCTGGAATGGCTGGATTGAGCACTCAGATTATCCCGGCAATCTTTCAAATGGTGACTGGTCATTTATCGGCTTTAATCTGGAAACCTGCACCCATCCCTTTGAATGCCATTACACCCGATTTATTAATACGCAATTCAATATGCAGGCCGGTTCCAGCATCGACACCTCGGAAACCGGCGATACCTGGTCTTCCATTTCTGCCTATGAAAAAGGCAACGTGCATACCGAAAGTCACGGTATTGAGATCAACGGTTCGCTCAGCTACGACTACCTCTCCTCGCCCAACAAGATGGATAACCGTAAGGATGCTGAAACCTGGTTTTACCTTGGGGAACTGGCTCCGTCGCAAAATACCGTGCAGACCAAAATCCGTCTGTTAGCCAGCTGTGGTTACAGCAGCCAGGGCGAAACGCAAACCGGCTATTCTGAACGATCGCCTGAGGGCAGCGCGGATATCTTTATTCTGAAAACCGGCGACAACTCTTTTACCAGCAGCTGGGTTGGCCAGGGCTCCTCTCCGGCTACCCGCGTGTTGACCCAGCCCGGTTCCTCAAACGGCAAGATTAAAATTTACGTTAAGCTCGGCAAATATACCGGCTATACCACCGCCATCATTGAGACCAATGATTTTAGCCGGTTCAGTAAGGGCATCCGTTTTATGTTCGAAAAGTCCTACACCGCGGTGACCGATGCCACGATGCTGGCCACCTTAAATGGGGCGGCCGATAACTGTTTTCATCAGCACTGGCACGGCAAAGCCGCCGTGGGTATTGGCTTTAATAATGACAATGCCCTGCTGCTGAAAAGTGCCAATGTGGCGACGGCAGACGTGGGAACCGATGTGAAGTATCTGAAGGTGATGGTGGATGGCACAGCCTATGCGCTGGAGCTGAAAAAACTGAAGCCCGCCAGCTAGGCCGGGAGAGTGCGGCCCTGTTCACCAGGGCCGCGTAATATTAATCCTCGCCGACAAAGCCGCCGGTTTGATGCGCCCAGAGCCGTGCATACAGTCCGCCGTGCGCCAGCAGTTCCTGATGGGTGCCCATTTCGGCAATTCGTCCTTTCTCCAGCACCACCAGACGGTCCATTTTGGCAATGGTCGACAGGCGGTGCGCGATGGCAATCACCGTTTTTCCGCCCATCAACGTTTCCAGGCTCTCCTGAATCGCCGCTTCCACTTCCGAATCCAGCGCGGAGGTGGCCTCATCCATGATCAGAATCGGCGCGTCTTTCAACAACACGCGGGCGATGGCAATACGCTGTCGCTGGCCGCCAGAGAGCTTAACGCCGCGTTCACCGACGTGCGCATCCAGCCCGTAACGGCCCTGTGGATCGGACAGCATCGGGATAAACTCATCCGCTTTTGCCTGATGGATGGCCTTTTCCAGCTCGGCTTCGGTGGCGTTGGGACGACCGTACAGCAGGTTGTCGCGGATCGAGCGGTGCAGCAGCGAGGTATCCTGAGTGATCATGCCGATCTGCGCCCGCAGACTTTCCTGACTGACCTGGGCGATATCCTGACCATCAATCACAATGCGGCCACCGTCCAGATCGTACAGGCGCAGCAGCAGGTTCACCAGCGTCGATTTACCGGCGCCGGAAGGCCCAATCAGCCCGATTTTTTCGCCCGGACGAATGGTCAGCTGCAGGTTATCGATCACCCGACGACTCCCGCCGTAATTGAAGTTCACCTCGTCATAGCGAATTTCGCCGCGATGGACCTTCAGCGTCGGCGCTTTCGGTTTATCCATCACGCTGAGCGGCTGGGCGATGGTTTGCAGGCCGTCCTGCACCATGCCGATATTCTCGAAAATGCCGTTGACCACCCACATGATCCAGCCGGACATATTCACAATGCGGATCACCAGACCGGTGGCCAGCGCAATCGCCCCGACGCTAATCAACGACTGGGTCCACAGCCACAGCGCCAGGCCGGTGGTGCCGACGATCAACAGGCCGTTCAGCGTGGTGACCACCACATCCATATTGGTCACCATCCGCCCCTGTTCACGGGTTTTAGCGGTCTGATCGCCAATCGCCTCGCGGGCATACTGCCGTTCAAGGTCGCTGTGGGCGAACAGTTTCAGGGTAGTGATATTGGTATAGCCATCCACGATGGTGCCCATTAATTTGGAACGCGCGTCGGAAGAGGCTACCGAACGGGATTTCACCCGCGGCACAAAGTAGGCGAGGCAGACAACGTAGCCGACAATCCACAGCAGCAACGGCACCATCAGTCGCCAGTCGGCTTCGGCAAACAGCACCAGTGCGGTGATGGCGTAAATCAGCACGTGCCACAAGGCATCAACCGCCTGTACCGCCGAGTCCCGCAGCGCGTTGCCGGTCTGCATAATGCGCTGCGCGATCCGTCCGGCGAAGTCATTCTGGAAGAAATTCAGGCTCTGGCGCAGCACGTAGTTATGATGCTGCCAGCGGATCATACTGGTCATGCCGGGGTTGATGGTCTGGTGCACCAGCAGGTCGTGCAAGCCGATAAAGATCGGCCTCAGCACCAGCGCCACCACCAGCATCCAGACCAGTGCCGACGCATGATCGCTGAAGAAGGTGGCCGGCGGCGTGCTGTTGACCATATCAATAATGGTGCTGAGATAGCGGAACAGCGCCACCTCAATCAGCGAGCCAATCAGGCCGACCACCAACAGCATCGCGAAGCTTTGCCAGACCTGGCGAAGGTAGTAAACGTAGAAGGCCCAGACGCTATTGGGTGGCGTGGCACCGGGCGCATCCTGGAAGATGTCGATCAGTTTCTCAAAGCGGCGATACAACATTAAAGGCTCACTTTTACGGCTAAAAGAACTGATTTTAGTGCAATTTCATCCCCTTCTGCGTCACTACGTGCGTTTTTATGCCTGCGGCTCGACCACAACCAACCGCGAACCGTACTTCGCGCGCTGTTTCAGCGTGGGGGAATTTTCGGTGACTATCTGGCTGATATCGCTCAACGGACAGACGTGTGCCAGCGCGCGATAGCCGATTTTGGAGCTGTCGACCAGGACCACCGTTTGCTCGGCAGACTTGATCATCGCCTGTTTGACCGGGATTTCAACCGTGTTGATATTGGTGATGCCGCTGTCGAAATGCACCCCTTCCGATCCCAGAAACGCCCAGTCAACGTGAATGCTGTTGATCTTGTCGACGGTTTCCTGCCCGACCAGGGTGTAAACCTGATCCAGCATCAGCCCGCCGGCCACGTGCACGGTAATGCCCGGAAAATTGCCCAGCGCCATCGCGGTAAAAATGTCGTTAGTGACCACCGTCAGATTCTTTTTATCCTTCAATGCCAGCGCCAGCGCATACACCGTTGAACCGTTATCCAGAATCAACGACTGGCCATCTTTCACCAGGCTGGCGGCGTACTGCGCAATCGCGGTTTTGGCCGCGGCGTTCATCGTCAGTCGCTCAGTAAACGGCGTATCATTATTGCTCTCGGCTTCAACCGGCAACAGGCCGCCGTGGGTGCGCATCACCTTGCCGGTTTTCGCCAGCAAGGAGAGATCGCGGCGGATGGTTGAACTGTCCACGCCGAAGATCTCCGACAGCTCTGCGGCATTCAGATAGCCCCGTTCAGCAATCATTTCTACTATTTGCGCTCTGCGCTGTGCCGCTGTCATCCCTCACTCCCTTGCTGTGTAATTGCACGTTATCATGCATATACTGACTCACAACGTGCAACTTGTCACCCTGACAGGGCTTTATTCGCGGTAAAAACAATCAGGCTGCACGAATTTTCGCCTTGACTGCACGAATTCGTGCATATATGTTTAAACACATCAGGAATGTTTACCTTTAAGAGAATAAGACCCATGACGGCATTGTGCTTCAGTGACTACGAAAAAGAGTTAGCGCAGCAGGTCAGCGCCCTTGGCGACCAGCTCGACTATGCCCTGCCGGGCACACTGAATTCACTGGATCTCAACCAGTACGATCGCATTGTGCTGGCCGGAATGGGATCGTCTGATTATGCGTTGATCCCGATCGAACGGGCGCTGATCGCCCAGGGCTTACCGGTGTGGCGGATTGATGCAGGTCGCTTACTTGATATGCCGAAAATGGTCACACCAGGGACCTTATTATGGATAACGTCACAATCCGGGATGAGTGGCGAAGTGGTGGCGGTGCTGGATGCCGTCGCCACGCCGAAAACGCTGATTGGCGTCACCAACGATATCACCAGCCTGCTGGCAAAAAAGGCGGATATCGTGGTGGAACTGAAAAGTGGTGATGAAGCCACCGTCAGTGCCAAAAGCTATCTGAACACCTTAGTCGCCAGCTACCGTACGCTGTACGCCCTGACCAGTCAGGACGAAAAGCCGCTGCTGACAGAGGTCCGCGCCGTGCTGCCGCAGGTGGCCGGGATCATCGAACAACGCGATCCGGTACAGCAGCTGACCGACCGTTTATTCCGCCATGCTAAACCGCGCGTAGCGATGGTCGGCATGGGAGCCGATGCCGCCACCGCCTTAACCGGGGCACTGATTATCAAAGAAGCATCAAAAGTGAGTGCAGAAGGCTTTATTGGCGGCGAATTCCGACATGGCCCGATGGAAACCTCGGGTGAGGGCATGCTGGCCGTGCTGTTTGGCGATGGCAGCGATGTGACGCTGCAAACGCTGGCCACGGATTTGCTGAGCAACGGCACCGAAGTGGTTACCGTTGGGCCGGTGGCCTACGCCCGCAGTCAGCGCTGGGACACGCCAGGCAACTCGCCGTTAACCCGTTTACTCTGCGCTATGCTCTGGGTTCAGCATCTTACCGTTACGCTTGCCCGTGGCAATGGTATGGTGCCAGGTGAATTCCTCTACGGCAAAAAAATAACGGAAAAAATATGACAACTCACACACTTCCTCTCCGCGCAGGTATCGATATGGGTGGCACCGGGACACGCATTGTGTTGCTGGACGGTGAACGGGAAGTGGTGTCAGAAACGGTGGCGACGGCCTGGTTTACCACCCTGCCGCAAACGCTGCGGGCCAAGGCGCTGGTCGACAAGATTTGCCGCCTGTTGCCGAACGGCTCTTCGCTGGCAAGTTTAGGCATCGGCGCCAGTGGCCCGGTCAATAACGCCACTGAAATTATTGAGAATAACGACACGCTGGCCTGCTTTTCCTATTACCCGCTGGTGGCGCAATTACGCGAAATGCTGGCGATACCGGTGGCCATTGATAACGATGCGGTGGTGGCCGCGCTGGGCGAATACCATTTAGGCGCAGCCCGCGGCAGCCAGCGCATGCTGATGGTGACATTAGGCACCGGCATTGGCGTCGCGCTGCTGGATAACGGCGAACCGTTGCGCAGTGTTGACGGCAAGCACCCGGAAGCCGGGCATATTCCGGTCTCTTCCGAACCGGTGATGTGTTATTGCGGTTTGCAGGGCTGTTGGGAGATGCTCGCCTCGCGCAGTGCCTTGCAGCAGGCGCTGGAAAGCGAGCTGCCGGATTTGATCTGGAATGGCAGCACCCCGGCGGTATTAACCGAAATGAAAGCCGCCAGGCCGAAAGTCGCCGACATTCTGTATAAATATGGTCATACCGTTGGGCGCGGATTAAATACGCTGCTGACGCTGTATGGCCCGGATATTACCGTATTAAGCGGTAGCGCGGCGCCCCTGCTTCCGCTTTATCAGTCAGGTCTCGACTCAGCATTGGTCCGCGCAGACGGCTATGCGGTAAATAACCATATTACGCATTCTGCACTTGGCGATGCGGCCGGTGCGTTGGGCGCGGCAATATTGCCGACGCTCAGGGCCACTCGTTAACAGTCTTAAATTAAATCACCTATTCATCTCTCGACGCGCGGCGGGCGCGTCAGGAACGGCGAGTCAGCCAGCACCAGGGGAATCCCGCCAACTGTAAGAAATAAAATAAGAAAGTGCTCGTAATTATCGCCTGGCACCTTTAGTTTACAAGGGCGCCAGGCGTTTTACCGTTGTTAAAAAAGATTGACCAATCGCTTTTCATTTACTGAAACTGGAGAGTTTGTATGACGCGTCGATTCACCCCCCGTTTGACCGGTTATGTCCTCACCCTGCTGGCACTCAGCGCCTCCGGGATGGCCTCTGCAAAAACCCAAATTAATGCCTTATTTATGTCTCAGGCCGCCTACAGCGAAAGCGACGTGCGTGCCATGACCACTGATTTTGAAAAAGCCCATCCCGACGTCAGCGTTAATCTTGAATTTGTCCCTTATGAAGCGCTGCACGATAAAATCGTCGCGGCACGCGGTGCGGGCAGCAATGGCTATGACGTGGTGTTATTTGACGATATGTGGCCCGCTGAATTTAGCAAATTCAATATGCTGAAAGACATCACCAGTAAAATTACCCCGGATGAAAAGGCGAAAGTCTTTGATGGCGCCTGGAGTACCGTCAGCTGGAATAACAAACAGTGGGGGATGCCGTGGATCCTCGATACCAAATACCTTTATTACAATAAAGCGATGCTGGCGAAAGCCGGAATTAAAGAGCCGCCAAAAACCTGGGCACAGGTGATGGAGCAGTCGCAGATCCTGAAAGAGAAAGGCATCGTGAAATATCCGCTGGTGTGGAGCTGGTCGCAGGCCGAAGCGCTGGTCTGTGATTACACCACGCTGGTTTCCGCTTTCGGTGGTCAATTCTATAAAGATGGCAAGCTGACCTTCAGCGATGCCGGATCGGTTAAAGCCGTCGATTATATGAAAACCTCGCTGGATAAAGGGGTCACTAACCCGAACTCCCGCGAATATCTGGAAGAGGATGTGCGCAAGGTGTTCTCCAATGGCGATGCGGCGTTTGCCCTGAACTGGACCTATATGTACAACATGGCCAACGATCCGAAACAGAGCAAAGTGGCCGGTGACGTCGGCATTGTGCCTGCACCTTCTGAAAAACCCGGTGCGGTGGCGGCGATGAATGGCTCGATGGGCCTGGGCGTGACTCAGACCAGCAGCCACCCGGATCAGTCCTGGGATTACATTCGCTACCTGACGTCTCAGCCGGTGCAGGATAAATATGCCCGTCTGAGCCTGCCAATCTGGAAATCCTCTTATGACGATCCGGCGGTGCAGAAAGGCCAGGAGCCGTTAATTGCTGCCGCCAAACCGGCGCTGGACGTGATGCTGATGCGCCCAATTACCGCCGATTATTCCCGTCTCTCCAACACCCTGCAGCAACAGCTTCAGCAGGTATTGCAGGGACAGGTCACGCCGGAAGCGGGTATGGCAGCCGTGACGAAAAGCGCTCAGCGTCTGCATTAAGGAGTCGCGATGCTCAGTTTGTCACAACGTGAGCAGCGTCAGGCATGGGTGCTACTGGCACCCATGCTGATCGTGATGGGGCTGTTGACCGCCTGGCCCCTGCTGCGAACCATCTGGCTCAGCTTTACCGACGCCGCGCTGATCGGCACCGGTGGCGAAATCAATTACGTGGGTATCGAGAACTATCTCTATGCCCTCACCGATCCCGATTTCCTTGCCTCTATCCTGCGTACGCTCTATTTCACCGTGGTGTCGGTGGCGCTGGAAGGCATTATTGGCGTGCTGGTCGCCCTGCTGCTCAATCAAAAGTTTTATGGCCGAAGCGTGCTGCGGGTGCTGGTGATTTTGCCATGGGCGCTGCCGACCATCGTTAACGCCATGATGTGGCGACTGAATTTCAATCCTGACTACGGCAGCATTAACGCCCTGCTGACCCAGCTGGGAATTATTGACGGCTACCGCAGCTGGCTGGGTTCACCGGATTCCGCGCTGAATGCGGTGATGCTGGCGGACGTCTGGAAAAACTACCCGCTGGTCACCCTGATGACGCTGGCCGCAATGCAGTCGATCCCGGACGATCTGTTTGAAGCCGCCCGGCTGGATGGCGCGTCGGCCTTTCGCCGCTTCCGCGCCATTACCTTCCCGGCCATTGTCGGGCCGCTCAGCGTGGCGCTGATCCTGCGCACCATTGATGCCTTTAAAATCTTCGACATCATCTACGTGATGACGCGCGGTGGGCCGGTCGACAGCACCAAAACCCTCAGCTTCTTCGTCTATCAGGAATCGTTCAGCTATCTCCGTGCCGGCAGCGGTGCGGCCTACGCCATTTTGATGACGCTGATGTGTAGCATCCTGATTGCCCTTTATATGGTGATGCTCTATCGCCAACGCCGCAGGAGCGTAGTCAATGAAGCGTAAACTCCGGCTGGTTCTGCGTTATCTGGCCGCGCTGCTGGTTGCGGTCAGCATTCTTGGCCCGATGCTGTGGCTGTTCCTGATGAGCGTCAGCTCGAATAACGATCTGGCACGCATTCCGCTGGAGTGGTTGCCGCGCAAATGGGACTTCAGTCGCTACGCGGCGTTGGTCTCGCTGGCACCCGGTCAGCCGGGCGCGTTATTCCTGCACGCGCTGGGCAACAGTATTCTGGTGGCCACCAGCGCAACGCTGATTTCGCTGCTGTTGGCGATCCCGGCGGCATTCAGCTTTTCCCGCTATCCGGGCCGTGACGGCTGGTTGTTTGGCAGCCTGGCGATTTATATGGTGCCGCCGGTGGCCTTCGTACTGCCGCTCTATTTCGTGCTGCAACAGCTCAATCTACTGAACACCCATCTTGGCCTGGTGCTGGTTTACTGCTCGCTGATCCTGCCGTTTCTCACCTGGATGCTGAAAAACCAGTTTGATGCGCTGCCAAGGGACATCGAACAGGCGGCGCGTCTGGATGGGCTGCGCTTCTGGCAGGTGCTGCTGCGCATCACGCTGCCGCTGGCGAAACCGGTGCTGGGCGCCTCGGCGCTGTTTGGCTGGCTGCTGGCCTGGGATGAATTCTTTTACGCCTTGCTGTTTACCAGCAATATCAGTGCCCAGACGCTGCCCGTGACCATTGCGGGCTTTACCGCAGGCCGCGCCACCGATGACGGGCTGATTGCCGCCGTCGGCATTCTGGCCTCGGTTCCGCCGTTGTTTATCGCCATCTGGCTGCAAAAAAGCCTGGTTAACGGGTTGGCCAGTGGCGGCAGTAAAGGCTAGCCGTCGCCCTTTTATGGAGAGAACGCTGAATTATGGCTCGTGTTGAACTGGTGAAAGTGGCCAAGCGCTACGGTAAACAAACGGTGCTCAGCCCGCTGGATTTAACCATTCCGGACGGTAGCTTTACCGTGCTGGTCGGCCCGTCAGGCTGTGGCAAATCCACGCTGCTCAGGTTGCTGGCCGGGCTGGATACGCTGTCAGAAGGGGCGATCCTGCTGGATGCCAAACAGATCAACGATCTGGATCCCGCGGATCGCGACATTGCGATGGTGTTTCAGAGCTACGCGCTCTATCCCCACCTGACGGTGGCGGAAAACCTCGGCTTCCATATGAAGGTCAAGCGGGTCAAACGCGAAGAGCAGGAGAGCAAAATCGCCCGCGTGGCGGAGATCCTCGGCATCAGCAAACTGTTAAACCGCTTTCCCCGTGCGCTGTCTGGCGGCCAGCGCCAGCGCGTGGCAATGGGTCGGGCAATGGTGCGCAACCCGCAGGTTTTCCTGTTTGATGAGCCGCTGTCCAACCTTGATGCCCAGCTGCGCATGGAGCTGCGGGCGGAAATCAAAGCGCTGCATCAGCGATTCAAAACCACCATGGTGTATGTCACTCACGATCAGGTTGAGGCGATGACGCTGGCTGACCAGATAGTGGTGATGCGGGATGGCGTTATCGTACAGCAGGGCAAACCGCTGGAGATTTATGACTTTCCGGTGAACACCTTTGTGGCCCGTTTTATTGGCTCGCCGCCGATGAACCTGCTTGAGGGCCAGCTGGACATCCAGCAAGGTCAACCGGGCGTGCTGTGCCATGGCTTGAGGTTTTCCCTGCCTGCGCGCTGGCATGACGCCGCCAGCCGCCAGGGAAACAAACCGGTGCTGGTGGGTGTGCGCGCGCAGGATTTCATCCTCGATCCCGCGTCAGCTCAGCCAACCGCCACCGTCAACCTGATCGAAGTGACCGGCGAGTCGAGCCTGCTGCATATTGACTGGCAGGGCTTTTCCTTACATGTGCAGTTCGCAGGTCGGGTGGATGCCCAGCCGGAACAGGCTATTGCGCTGGCCATCAACAGTGAAAAAATGCACCTGTTCGATGCTGAAAGCGGTAACCGACTCAGTTAAACCGATAATGGGTGTCCACTGGATTGTTTCCAAACTGGAAAGAGTTTTTACGATTTTTCCGGGATAATAATCCCGCTAAAACCGGTGTAGCCTTGTGGTCAAAGCAACATCAACATCCGACGACAACAGAGTTAACGAGGCTAAGATGGCAACAGGACTGGTAATTTTACTGCACGGCGTTGGCAGCAACGGAGAGGATTTGGCCGGCCTTGGCGCACACTGGTCTGGCGATTTGCCTGGCGTGAGCTTTGCCAGCCCCAATGCCCCTTTCCGTTTTGAACATGGGCCGGGCTATCAATGGTTCAGCCTGAACGGCATCACGTCGGATAATCGCCCGGCGCGCGTGGAAGCCGCGCGCGAGGCCTTCGACCGGCAGCTTAGCGCAATCCTGGCCGAACATCATATGGAAAATCAGCTGGATAAAGTGGTGCTGGTGGGCTTTTCGCAGGGCTCGATTATGGGCCTGGACGCGATTGTTACTGGCCGCTGGCCCGTCGCCGGACTGGTGTCTTTTTCCGGTCGCCTCGCCTCACCAACGCCGTATCATCCGGCGGTGAATACGCCGGTAATGCTGATCCATGGTATGGCAGACAGCGTGATCCCTTATAGCGAAACGGAAACCGCCGCCATCGCGCTGCGCGAAGCCGGCATTACCGTCAGTACCCAATTTGATGCTTCCATTGGCCACACCATTTCCGCCCAGGGCGCGCGATCAGCGGCCGAATTTATCGCCCGCTGTCTGGCTTAAAGTGGCAAAACGGCGTGGATGTGCGCTGGCGCAGCCCAGAATGAACAGCAAAGCTCCTCAGGGAGCTTTTTTATTTACTTTATATTCAACCACTTAATACATGCCTTTCGCCCGTACCACCTAACCCTGCGAAAAAGTGTGATTAAGACCGCACTTATTGTTAATAGACTAATAATTACCAGGGTTATTATTACACCCATCGAAGGCACACGGTCTTCACCTGCAAAACATGCAAACCATAAAGAAGGATTTTAACCATGAAAACCATCAAAACGCTGTCTGTCGCCGCTATTGCCGCCCTGTCACTGGTTTCTTTCGGTAGCTTCGCTGCCCAGAGCATCTCCGCACACGGTGCAACCCTTGACGGCGCACAGGCCAAGATCGAAGCTCAGGCGAAAGCATCCGGCGCTGATTCTTACAAAATCACCAGTGCCCGTGCAGATAACGGCGTGTATATGACCGCTGAACTGTACAAATAAGGAATGGTGCATAAGGACGTGCCAGAAGAAGCTGCCTCCGGGCGGCTTTTTTTGTGCCTGCTCACTGGTACTCTTCAATCACCGGCGGCGCTTTGACCGGCAGGGTGATAATAAAGCGCGCACCGCCTTCCGCCCGGTTCTCGGCGCGAATTTTGCCTTCGTGAATGCTGACGATGGCCTGACAGATAGCCAGTCCCAGTCCAACACCCGGCACCGCCGACTCTTTATTGCCGCGCGAAAACTTCTCAAAAATCTGCATTTCCTGGCCGCCAGGAATGCCCGGCCCGCTGTCCCATACCTCAATTTCCAGTCGCTGCGCCTGCACTCCGGCGCGAATGCCGATCTGCGCATCGTCACCGGCATATTTCAGCGCGTTCTCCAGCAGGTTAGTCAGCACCCGCTCCATTAGCGGACCGTCAACGTGGATCAACAACATCTCTTCCGGTAACGCCAACGCCACTTTCCTGTTGCCCAGCGACGGCGCCATCATCTTCAGCGTGCTGCCAATTAACTCTTCCAGCGCCATCCACTCGGCACGCAGGCTAAATCCGCCGGACTGCAGGCGAGCCATATCCAGCAGATTATTGACCAGCCGGATAGTATTCAGCGTTTGCTCGCGCATCTCGCTGGCCTGAACGGCGTGTTTTGAGCCTTCCGTCGCCAGATCCAGCGTCAGGATCTCCGCCTGGCCAAACAACACCGTCAGCGGCGTGCGCAAATCGTGCGACAACGCCGACAGCAGCGCATTGCGCAACTGCTCGCGTTCCGCAGCCAGACGGGAAACCGCTTCGCGCTGGCTCAGGGCAATACGCTCCAGCGCGTTGGCAATCAGCACCGTAAAGGTTTCCACCAGCCGCTGCTGTTCCGGGATCATCAGCTGACGCAGATTCAGCGGCTCCAGCACCAGCAGGCCCAGGGTTTCATTGCCGCTTTTCAGCGGCAGGATCTGCCAGGGCACGCCCGGCAAGGTGTCGGTGCCGGCACCGGCCGGCTGCCCTTTATCGAAGCTCCAGCGCGCGATGGCGTTATCCGGTACGTTATTCAGCCGCGACTCGCCAACCGCCACCAGTTCGCCCTGCTCGTCCGGCAACAGCAGTTCGCTGCGGGCCTGCAACGTGGTGTCCAGACTTCGCGGTAACGCCTGCGCAATGTCCTGCTGGCTGAGCGCGCGGCTCAGGGTCTTCGCCATCTCATACAGATGCCGCGCGCGCTGTTCACGGTAACGGGCCACGCGGGCCTGATAGCGAACGCCCGCCGTCAGGTTGCCGACAATCACCCCCACCGCCAGCATCACGCCGAAGGTGACCAGATACTGCACATCCGACACCGCGATGGTGCCGGTCGGCATCACAAACACCAGGTCAAAGGCGACAATATTCAGCACGGTGGCAACGACAGATGGCCAGCGACCATAGCGCAGCGCCACCACCACCACCGCCAGCAGATAAACCATCACCAGGTTCACGGAGTCGACGCCCGGCAGCAGCCAGCGTCCGGCCAGCGTGACCAGCGAACATAAAATCAGGCTGGCCAGGCAACCGCGCAACGGATTTCGCCATTTGTCGCCGCCGGGACGGTTATCAGCCAGCGCGCTGGCCGGTGCCGAAACCGGCTCATCCAGCGCGACAATCACCATATCCAGATCCGGGCCGAGTTTGCCCAGCCGTTCAGCAAAGCTGTCGCGCCGCCAGCGGCGGGCTGGCCGGCGACCGAGGATGATTTTGCCGAGGTTATGTTCACGCGCGTAACGCAGCACCGCGTTGGCATCGTCGGGATCGGAGAGCGTGGCGGTTTCCGCCCCTAAATCCTGTGCCAGCTGTAAGGTGCGCAGAATGCCCCGGCGTCGGGCTTCAGAAAGCCGGTGCAGCCGGGGCGTTTCGACGTAGACCGCGTGCCAGACGCTATCCAGCCGGGCCGCCAGTCGGGCTGCGGTACGCACCAGTTTTTCGCTGCCGGTGTTATCGCCAATGCACAGCAGGATTGCATCGCGCGTATGCCAGACTTTCTCCCGACCCTGGCTGTCCCGCCAGGCCCGCATCTGATCGTCAACCCGATCGGCGGTGCGGCGCAGCGCCAGCTCACGCAGGGCAAACAGGTTGCCCTTACGAAAGAAGTTCTCAATGGCGCGTTCGGCCCGGTCGCCAATATAGACCTTGCCCTCTTTCAGCCGCTGGCGTAAATCGTCGGCCGGCAAATCCACCAGCACCACTTCGTCGGCCGCATCGAAAAAGGGATCCGGCACGGTTTCCCGCACGCGGATCCCGGTCACGCCGCCGACCACGTCATTCAGGCTTTCCAGATGCTGAACGTTGACGGTGGTCATCACGTCCATCCCGGCGTCCAGCAGCTCTTCAATATCCTGCCAGCGTTTAGGATGCCGGGAGCCTGGCGCATTGGTGTGCGCCAGTTCGTCCATCAGGATCACCGCCGGATGACGCGCCAGTGCCGCATCCAGATCGAATTCCGGATGGCGGTTTTGTCCGGTCGCCTTGCGCGGCAGAACCGTCAGGCCGTCCAGCAGCGCCGCCGTCTCCTCACGCCCATGGGTTTCCACCACGCCGACCAGCACCTCCAGCCCCTGCGCCCGCAGGCGACGCGCTTCCTGCAGCATCGCCCAGGTTTTGCCTACCCCGGCACAGGCACCGAAGTAGATTTTCAGCTTGCCGCGCCCGCTTTCCGTCGCCTGCAGCAGCAGGGAATCCGGGTCCGGTCGGTGCAGTTCATCGTTCATGGACGCTCCCTGTTAAGGTGTCAGTTATCGCAATGCATCCAGCGCCAGGTTCAGCGTCACCACGTTGACCGCCGGTTCGCCAATAAAGCCGGGGAATGGCGTATGGGTATTATCCTCAATCAGCCTTTTCACCTCTTGCAGCGGCAGCTGACGCGCCGCCGCCACGCGCGGTGCCTGCCAGAAGGCCGCTTCCGGTGAAATCTGCGGATCCAGGCCACTGCCCGATGCCGTCACCAAATCGACCGGCACCGCCGCGCTGGCCTGCGGATTGGCTTTACGTAATGCCGCCACCCGCTGTTTTACCGCGTCATCGAGCGCCGGGTTGCTGCCCGCCAGGTTGCTGCCCGACGACGCCAGCGGATTATAAGGTGAATCGCCGGTGGCGGAAGGGCGGCCCCAAAAATAGTTCGGCTGCGTGAAGTTCTGCCCAATCAACGCCGATCCCTGCGTTTTCCCATCATTTATCAACAGTGAACCGTTGGCCTGCGAAGGGAACCACCACTGGGCCAGCGTGGTGGTGAGTAAAGGATAAATCAGCCCGGTGATTAACGTTAGTAACAGCAGCAAAATCACCGCAGGACGTAATTGACTCATGATGCTCACTCCTTACAACCAACCGGTCAGGGTCAGTAACATATCGATTAGCTTGATGCCGGCAAACGGTACCAGCAGGCCACCAAAACCATAAATCCACAGATTACGACGCAGCAGCGCGGCGGCACTCAGCGGACGGTAGCTGACCCCACGCAACGCCAGCGGGATCAGGAACACAATCACCAGCGCGTTAAAGATCACCGCCGACAGAATGGCGGAGTCCGGCGAGTGCAGGCGCATCACGTTCAGCGCATTCAGCTGCGGATAGGTCACCGCAAACGCGGCCGGAATGATGGCGAAATACTTGGCCACGTCATTGGCGATACTGAAGGTGGTGAGCGATCCCCGCGTCATCAGCATCTGCTTACCGATATGCACCACTTCCAGCAATTTGGTCGGGTTGGAATCCAGATCCACCATATTGCCCGCTTCTTTCGCTGCCTGGGTGCCCGAGTTCATCGCCACCGCCACGTCCGCCTGCGCCAGCGCCGGGGCATCGTTGGTGCCATCGCCGGTCATCGCCACCAGACGTCCTTCCGCCTGATACTGACGGATCAGCGCCAGCTTGGCTTCCGGGGTCGCTTCTGACAGGAAATCGTCCACGCCCGCTTCAGCGGCAATCGCCGCCGCCGTCAGCGGGTTATCGCCGGTGATCATGATGGTTTTGATGCCCATTTTGCGCAGCTCGGCAAAACGTTCTTTGATGCCACCTTTCACAATGTCTTTCAGCGCCACCACGCCCATCACTTTGGCGCCATCGCAGACCACTAACGGCGTGCCGCCGCTGCGAGCCACGTCCTCCACCAGCCTGTTCACTTCTGCCGGGAAGGTGCCGCCATTGCTGTCGATATGGCGGCGAACGGCGTCGACTGCCCCTTTCCGCACCATGCGATCCTGCACGTTGACGCCGCTCATTCGCGTCTGGGCTGAGAACGGAATAAAGGTCGCGCCCATGCTGTTGAGATCGCGCTCGCGCAGGTTAAATTTCTGCTTGGCCAGCACCACGATGCTGCGCCCTTCCGGCGTCTCATCGGCCAGCGACGCCAGCTGTGCAGCGTCGGCCAGCTGCTCTTCGCTGACGCCCGGCGCAGGCATAAACTGGGTGGCCTGGCGGTTGCCGAGGGTGATGGTGCCGGTTTTATCCAGCATCAGCACATCGACATCGCCCGCAGCTTCCACCGCACGTCCACTGGTGGCGATGACGTTAGCGGCCAGCATCCGGCTCATCCCCGCCACGCCAATCGCGGACAGCAGGCCACCAATAGTGGTCGGTATCAGGCAGACCAGGAGCGCCACCAGCACGGTGATACTGACCGGATCCCCGCCCCAGACCGTGAACGGATAGAGCGTGGCCGTCGCCAACAGGAAGACGATGGTCAGCGCCACCAGCAGGATGGTCAGCGCGATTTCGTTCGGGGTTTTGCGCCTTGTTGCGCCTTCTACCATGGCGATCATCCGGTCGAGGAAAGTTTCGCCAGGGTTAACGCTGCACTGGATCACCAGCCAGTCAGAGAGGATGCGCGTCCCGCCGGTGACCGACGCAAAGTCGCCGCCTGATTCGCGGATCACCGGTGCAGATTCGCCGGTTATCGCACTCTCATCGACGGATGCGCCGCCTTCCAGCACTTCGCCATCGCAGGGAATGATGTCACCGGCTTCCACCAGCACCACATCGCCTTTGCGCAGCGAATCTGCCGCGACCTGCTGATGCGCCGACCCGTATTTTGCCGCCGCCATTTTTTTGGCATAGCTGGTTTTCTGGATGCCTTTCAGGCTGTTGGCCTGCGCTTTACTGCGCCCTTCGGCTAGCGCTTCAGCAAAGTTTGCGAACAGCACGGTGAACCACAGCCACAGCGAAATCGCCCCGGTAAAGCCGGCGCTACCTGGCGTTTTGCCTGCCAGCATGGCCAGCGCCAGCAGCGTGGTGAGCACGCTGCCCAGCCAGACAACAAACATCACCGGATTGCGGAACTGCACGCGTGGGCTCATTTTTTTCAGGGCATCGCCCAGGGCGACCCTTATCAGCGCACCGTCAAACAGCGCCTGTTGATTACGACTCATGATCCTTCTCTCCGGCGATTAATGTGCAAACATGATCAGGTGTTCCGCCACTGGCCCCAGAGCCAGAGCAGGGATAAACGTCAGTGCGCCTACCAGCAGCACCGTGCCAATCAGCAGAGCGATAAACAGCACCCCGTGGGTCGGCAGCGTGCCGTTGCCCACCGGCTGCACTTTTTTCATCGCCAGCGATCCGGCAATCGCCATCACCGGAATGATGATGCCAAAGCGGCCGACCAACATGCAGAACGCCAGCAGCAGGTTCCAGAACGGGGTATTGGCGCTCAGACCGGCAAAGGCACTGCCGTTGTTGTTGGCGGCCGACGACACCGCATACAGCACTTCGCTGAAGCCGTGGATGCCGGGGTTCGCCATACCGCTGCGTCCGGCGTCGGTCATCATCGCCAGCGCGGTGCCGAGCAGAACCAGCGTCGGCGTGATCAGGATCGCCAGCGCGGTCATTTTCATTTCCCAGACGTCGATTTTTTTGCCGAGATATTCCGGCGTGCGACCGATCATCAAGCCGGCGATAAACACCGCCAGCAGGACAAACAGCAGCATGCCGTACAGCCCGGCCCCGACGCCGCCAAACACCACTTCGCCAATCTGCATCAGCCACATCGGCACCATGCCGCCCAGCGCGGTAAAGGAGTCATGCATCGCGTTGACTGCGCCGCACGAGGCGGCGGTAGTGATCACCGCGAACAGGCTGGAGTTGAGAATGCCAAAGCGGGTCTCTTTGCCTTCCATATTGATGGCGCTGTCGGCACCCAGGCTGAGGAAGTGCGGATTGCCTTTCAGTTCGGCCCACATCACCACCACCACCGCGCAAATAAACATCAGCGACATCGCCCACAGCAGCGCATGGCCCTGACGGCGGTCTTTCACCACATCGCCAAAGGCAAAGCACAAAGCGGCCGGGATCAGAAATATCGCCAGCATCTGCACGACGTTGCTTAACGCGGTCGGGTTTTCAAACGGATGCGCCGAGTTAGCGTTAAAGAAACCGCCGCCGTTGGTGCCAAGCATTTTGATCGCTTCCTGCGAGGCGACCGGCCCCATCGGCAGCGTCTGTTTCACCCCTTCCAGCGTGGTGAGATCCAGATAGCCGTTAACGTTTTGCAGCGTGCCCTGGCTGACAAAGAACAGTGCAATCAGCAGGGAAAGCGGCAGCAACACATACAGCGTGATGCGGGTCATATCCCGCCACGCGTTGCCCAGCGTGCCCAGTGAGCGGTTAGCAAAGCCGCGGATCAGCGCGAAGGCCACCGCAATCCCGGTCGCGGCCGAGAGGAAGTTCTGCACGGTCAGGCCCACCATCTGGCTAAAGTAGCTGAGCGTGCTTTCGCCAGCATAGGCCTGCCAGTTGGTGTTGGTGACAAAGCTGACGGCGGTATTCAGCGCCAGATGCCAGCTCAGATTCGGCAGGTGCTGCGGGTTAAGCGGCAGGCTGGCCTGGGTCATTAGCATCACTGTCAGCAGGATCAGGCCGCCGAGGTTAAACAGCAGGATTGCGAGCAAATAGCTGCGCCAGCTCATGGATTCAGACGCTACGCCGCTGGCGCGCCAGAGCAGGCGTTCGAAGCCGGCAACACCGGCCAGCGGACGATCGTCAATCAGGCGAGCAAGACCGCTACCCAACGGACGGGCGAGGATCATCAACAGCAGCAGATAGCTGGCGATCAGTAAAAATGCGCTGGCGGCCATCAGAACGCCTCCGCATTAATCAGGGCATATACCAGATAGCCCAACAACAGGAACACCAGCACAATGCCGGTAATTAAGGCCATGCTCACAACACACCTCCAGAGGCGCTTTCGAAGGCCTCTATTGTTGCGAGCGGGGTGCAAAGTTGATGTAAAAATGCAGGGGCGGGGTGTAAAAAAAGTATAAAAAAAGGCTGGGGTGCCTATATTAATTACTGCGAGGCCAGTTCCCGAAAAAATGCGGGATTGGCATGAATAGCGGCCAACACTTTAGCCGCCAGACCGGTGGGATTACGCCTTTTACTTTCCCAGCTTTTAATTGTATCAACGCTGGTACCCAGAGCCCTGGCCATTTCACTTTGCGAAACGTTTAGCTGCTCCCGGATCGCCCTGACATCGGCAATCTCATAGCGGGTGACATTGCCAGGCGCTTTATCGCCATTCCTGATATCCACAGCCTCTTCTAAAGACGCTTTAAGATCGTCAAAAATGTTCATATCACACCTCGCTTTTCAATAATTTAGTTAACTTTTTCAGCTGGACTTTTTACGCATCAGTCAGGCTAACCTTAACGTTTTTCGGATAGGCCATGACAAGATAAATAACCCTTTTTGTAGCAAGAAAATAAATGACCCTGGCGCTGCCACTTTTACCTTGCGAGCCTGTCGCCATCCTGATTTTGCGCAGGCCACCCTTATTCCTTATCACATCGCCTTTCTCTGGCGACCCAATCAGCTCTTTCTGTAAATCCTTAAGCTCATCATCTGTGGCAATCAACTTTATCTGTCGCGTGAATGTTGACGTCTCGATAAACTCTATCGCATAGCTCACTGATAACTCTCTCTGTTAAACGCCAGAGTACACCATTGGTTGACTATGTACACCTTTATGCCACCAAAGCCGCAGGTAAAAAGCGGCTTTTACCCTGTCAGGATATACGCCCGCGCGCAGTGTAGCGCACAATATCACCTTCCCTGCGTAGCACTTATTTAAACTTAAAACTGGATCCAAATTTTGTGCAAGCGGCTTGAAATCAGGTAGCAACAATCTGCATTTCCCCACAAATAATCATCCTGCCTGGAAATAAAAAAGGCAGCGCCTTTATAGCGCTGCCTTTATTTACTGACTCAGTCGTTAGGCTACGGCATCGACAATCGGGTCGCGGACGATAAACAGGTAAGAGAGCGCGCCAAGTACGGTGACGCAGGCACAGACCATTAACGCCATGTTGAACGAGCCGGTTTTATCGAGGATAAAGCCGGTTAAGACCGGGGCGAACGAGGCGAAGATAAAGCTCGCGAAGTTCTGGATACTGCCGACGGACGCCGTCATACGGGAGGTGACGTTCACGTGGATCAGGCCCCAGCAGGAGGTGCCGGCAAAGTGGATACAGAACAGTGCCATACCGATCAGCACCACGGCCGCGTATGTGGTGGTTGCCTGCACCACCACGGCGGTAAAGGCCGCGGAGAACAGCATACCGGCAACGATACAGATTTTACGGGTTTTGACCGGCTGCATGCCGCGGCGCACCAGCGCATCAACCACATAGCCATTCAGTAACATCCCTGCCGCACCGAACAGGAACGGGATCGCCGTCAGCCAGCCTGTCGCTTTCAAATCCAGATGATAGGTGGTTTGCAGGTAGCCCGGCAGCCAGGCCAGATACAGCCACGCGGTGTAGTTGATGCCGCTGAAGCCAATCATCATCCCCCACATGGTGCGGTTCTTAAACAGGCCGCGCCACTCTTTCATGCTCATCGGCTCTTTGCGTGCGACGACGCTGCCGGCTTCCAGATAGTTCACTTCTTCTTTGGTCAGCGTTTTGTTATCGCGGTTGCGGTACAGCATGTACCAACCGGCAGAGAGGAAGATGCCCAGCAGTCCGATAGTAACGAACATGCCGCGCCAGCCCATGGTCAGCATCATCGCCGCCAGAATCGGTGGGCTGATCGCCAGGCCAATCATCGAGGCGGCGTTAAAGAAGCCCATCGGCATCCCGCGCTCTTTGATATTGAACCAGTCGTTGATCACCTTGACGCCGCACGGGTTCATCGGCGCTTCGCCAATTCCCAGGCCAATACGCACCAGAATGAACTGGGTGAAGCTCTGCACCAGCCCGGACAGGGCCTGGAAGCAGGACCAGACGAACATGCCGATCCCCAGCATAATGCGCGGGCCTTTACGGTCCAGCAGCGTGCCGCAAGGCAGCTGGGCGATACCGTACGCCAGCGAGAAGGCCGACAACAGCATGCCGATTTCGGTGGCGCTCAGCCCCATATCGCCACGGATGGTCATGTTAGCCACCGAAAGCGAGCTGCGGTCGAGGTAGTTAATCACGGCGGCGAGGAACAGCAGGATCATCGCGGTGGTTTGCACGCGTTTGATGCGCGCTGAACGTACCAGTTTGCCGTGCGCCGGGACGATTTCTACCGTCTCTTTGTCAGAGCCAAGTTGATGGCCGCTGCCAGTCACAATCGGGCTGTTTTCCATAAAGCATTCCCCAGTGTCAGGTGTTCTTGTAATCCGCGCTCGGCGGTGAAGATGTCCTGCCCAGAGTAAATGCCCTGTTAATTACCTGGGGTAATCATGTTGCGGTTCCGTGCTACAGATTGGGCTTTGCCGTTTTTTATTGGTTTTTTATCCCTAAGCCCCGGCGCAAAGCGAGATCCCAGTCACTTTATCCCCCCGCAGACGGGCGTACGCGGACCGGAACAGCCCGGTAATTCCGGTTAAATCACGGGCACGCGCACCGCCAATTAATGATTGACCGCCACCCGCTGCAAAAAATAATACTGCGCGTTGTGTCGGGCTGACCGGCACGTTCACTTTATAAAAGGATTTATCACCGATGAAAAACGTCATGAAATTCGCACTGCTGACCGCTGTTATTACCACCCTTTCCGGCTGTAGCGGCAGCGTCTACAACAAAGAGAAAGACTGCAATTATGACTATCTGCTGCACCCGGCCGTCTCCATCTCAAAAATCATTGGCGGCTGTGGCCCAACGGATAAGTAATCTCTGAAGGCGGGCTGCATGCCGCCGCCCGTCCGGGTGCGGATGCAGCCTTTTCAGGATCAGTCGCTGTACTGTTTGATCGAGCGGATCATCGACTGTTTCGCGGTCGCCAGATGACGGTGTAATTCACAGCTCGCCTCAACGTCATTGCGGCTGATTATTGCGGTGAGGATCGCCATATGCTCCTCCAGCGCGACGATATTACGCTGCTTTAAATCGCTTTCATCCCATTGATAATGCGAATGGAAAATCACCGAAATTATCTCCAGCGACTGGTCAATAAACGGGTTATCCGCCGCGGAGAGGATCAGCTGATGCATTTCGCGATCCAGCTGGGCAAACATCCGGTAACTGCTGGCGATGGTATCGCGCATCTCGCGGTGGCGGCTAAGCAGGTCACGCGCTTTGATCCAGCGCTCATCATCGGCAGGAAGATTGAGAAAGCGGTTCAGGGCGTGCGTCTCCAGCATTTCCCGCAGCTCAAACAGTTTTTCCGCATAACGCCGGTCGAACTTCTTCATCAGCCAGTGGCCGCGGCGGGTGCTTTCAATCAGGTTATAGCGGCTGAAGCGCAGCAAAAACTCCCTCACCACCACCGGACTGACCCCCACCTGCTGCGCCAGCTGCAGTTCGGTAAAGCTTTCGCCGGCTGACAAGGTCTTCTGGTTGATCATCTGGAAAAATGCCTGCTCAAACTGGCGGGCCTGATCGTCCAGCGAGGTGCTGACCGCATCGAAGCCGTCATCCTGGCTGGGCTTACGCACGATCAGATAATGGTCTTCCACCTTATCCAGCACGCCACGTTCATGCAGATGCGCCAGCGTATGGCGAACCGTGGTGCGGCTGACGTTGAACATCTCCGCCAATGCCGCCTGCGGGGGCAAAGGCGAGCGGATATGCTGGCTGGCGATCCCTTCCAGCATCTGATTGACCACGTTGTGGCGAAGGTTTTGCGTGCGGCTCATGGCTTCTCCTGATTTTTATCCATTAAAAACCAATTCAGGCCCGATAAAGGCGCGTTCAGTCACAAATCCGCTGCAGCACCCTGCGCGGACGCCCGGTTTTATTCCATAACTCAGGCCAGACAACGGAGAAAAACCCATGACCATGATGACCACGCTGGTGATCCAGCAGCCGAAAGAGATGTCCTACCAGCAGCGCGGGAAACCCCATGCCGCGCCGGGTGAAGCCCTGCTGAAGATTGTGACTGCCGGCATCTGCGGCACCGATATCCACGCCTGGGCAGGTAATCAGCCCTTCTTCAGTTATCCCCGCGTACTCGGCCACGAGCTGTGCGGTGAGGTTGTGGCGCTGGGTGCCGGCGCACACCGCTTCCGCGTCGGTCAGAAAGTCTCGGTGATCCCTTACCTCTCCTGCGGCACCTGTGGCGCCTGCGAAAGCGGCAAAACCAACTGCTGTGAGAAAATTTCGGTGATTGGTGTCCATCAGGACGGCGGTTTTTGTGACTACCTCAGCGTGCCGGAAAGTAATTTGCTGGATGTCACCGGCGTTGATGCGGAAGCCGCGGCATTAATCGAACCCTTTGCCATCAGTGCTCATGCCGTTCGCCGCGCGGCTGTGCAGCCCGACGAAAGCGTGCTGGTGGTTGGTGCCGGCCCGATCGGGCTGGGCGTGGCCGCTATCGCCAATGCCGCCGGGGCGCGGGTGGTGGTTGCCGATACCAGCCCGTTCCGCCGCTCCCACGTCGAAAAAAATCTGGCGCTGCCGGCGCTGGATGCCGCCGCCGCTGATTTCGAACAGCAGCTGCGGGCGCAGTTCTCCGGCCGCCTGCCGGGCAAGGTGATTGATGCCACCGGTAACCCGCACGCCATGAACAACTGCGTCTCGCTGATTGCCCACGGCGGCAGCATTGTGTTTGTCGGTCTGCACAAAGGCGACATCCAGATCCCGGATACCGATTTCCATAAGAAAGAGACCACGCTGATGGGCAGCCGCAATGCCACTCAGGAAGATTTTGAGAAGGTCGCCCAGTTAATGGCCGCAGGCAAAATCAGCGCAGAGATGATGTTGAATAAACGCTTCGCGTTTGCCGATCTGGCGGAGGTGTTTGAAGCGGACGTGATTCACAACCGGGAATTAATCAAAGGTGTGATTCATTTCTGAGAGCATTGCTGACAGCGCGGGGAGAACGGCGGTTCCCCCGCGTTGCCGGTCAGGTGGTTAACAGCGTATGCAGCGCCTGCAAATCCCGCTTTACCCACTCAATATCCTGCGCAAACTTCTCTTCAGACATCAGTGACTGTCGGAACACGGTGATAAACACCGTTGCCCCGGCTTCATTCCCCACCACGCGCATCGGCACATACACTTCCTTGCCAAAACCGCTATCGACGTAATGATCCATCACGCCCCAGGGGTTGTGCTCGGTAAAACGCAGTTTCACCACGCCGTTCGGGCCGTTGGCTTTCCAGTGCGTGCTTTCCCTGACCAGCGATGACTGGCTAAGGCCGGAGGCCCACTTCGGGAAAAATTCGGGTTTCCAGATGGTTTCGTACAGGTCTACCCAGTTACGGGGGATGGTCACATTGACGGTTTGCGATGGCAGCACAGCTCCTCCTGCATCTTTTTAAGCGACAGCAGATTTAAGCACCCGCCGCGGGAGAGAGAAAGCGGCAGAGCGCCGAACTGTTAACTCCATCGGACATTCGTTGACGGCTGCGGCAAAAACCGCCAATTGTTCGCGCAGCGCGGCGCATTTCGGTCAGATGCCGGCTCAGTGTTCGGCGTGAATTTGCGCCTCGCACTGGCGCGCCAGCTCCCACAGCCTGGTGCGGATCACCTGCTTGAGTTGCAGCGTAGACTGCGATTGTGGCCGGTCGCGGCGGCCGATCAGCATTACCTCAAACGGCAACGGCTGGGCGATCGGCAACACCCGCAGCTGGTCGGCATAGCGGCGGCCGGTAAACAGGTCGACAATGCCCACGCCACCGCCGGCCAGCACCATATCGGCGATCACCGAATAGGTCTTGATATACAGTGAATTGGCCGGTTGCAGCGCCTTATCCCGCAGCGCGCGGTGCAGCACATGGCCCAGCGGATCTTCCTGCTGCATCATCAGCAAATTGTTCTGGCATAGCCACTCGAGCGTCACCGCCGAGGTCTGCTCTGAATCCGCCGGCAACAGGGCCACCATTGACGAGTGAAACAGCGGTTCTGATACCAGTTCTGCCGGCACCTGCTGACCAAACACCAGTGCAAAATCAAGCCGATCTTCCAGCAAGTTCTGGCACAGCGTACTGAAATGCTCGGTCACCAGGTCGACGTTGACGAAGCCGTTTTGCCGGCGATATTCCACCATCGCCGGGGCGAGGATCATCTGGCCAAAAGCATGGGCCGCGCCCACCCGCACCGTCTGGCCTTCGCCGCGCCGCAGCTGCTCGGTTAACACGCCGATCGCCTGCAGACGGCCATACAGCTCGCGGATCTCCGGGATCAACCGTTGCGCCTCCAGCGTCGGGATCATTCCCTGGCTGTGCCGTTCAAACAGGGTAAAACCGAGCTGCTGCTCGGCATGATTCAGCACCCGGCTGACGTTCGGCTGTGAGACGTTGAGCTGCCGCGCCGCCGCACTGATGCTGCCGGCTTCAACAATCGCCTGGAAAACCTCAATATGGCGCAGGCGCATGGTTATTCACCCCAGGTGGCTTCCAGCACGCGGATCCAGTTGCCGTAGCAAATTTTTTCCAGCAATGGCCGGTCGTAACCGTGCTCGCTTAACACCCCGACCAGCAACGGCAATCCCGCCACGTCTTTCATATCCGGCGGCAGCGTGGTGCCGTCAAAATCCGATCCAAAACCGACGTTATCTTCACCCACCTTTTCAACCAGGTAATCCACGTGGCGGACGATTTCCAGCACCGTGGCATCGTCGGCTTTTTTACCGTCGCCACGCAGGAAGCTGGTGCCAAAATTCACCCCGACAAAGCCGTGGGTTTCGCGGATGGCCGCCAGCTGGCGATCGGTCAGATTACGCGACTGTGGGCACAACGCATGGGCGTTGGAATGGCTGGCCACCAGCGGCGCGTCGCTGATTTTCGCCGTTTGCCAGAAGCCCTTCTCATCCATATGCGACAAATCCACCATGATGCGCTTCTGGTTACAGGCGCGAACCAGCCTTAATCCCGCGTCCGTCAGGCCGTTGCCGATATCCGGCGATGAAGGGAAACGGAACGGCACGCCGTCACCAAAAATATTCGGCCGGCTCCACAGCGGGCCCAGCGTGCGCAAACCGGCGGCATACAGCACCTCCAGTAACGCCAGATCTTCATCCAGCGCTTCTGCTCCCTCGATGTGCATCACCATGGCGATTGCACTGTCCTGCATGCATTGACGAATGTCTTTCGCCGTGCGGCAGATGCGTGCCGCGCCCGCCGACTGCTGCTCAATGCGCAATAAGGTGGCAATCATAGACAGGGTGATTTCCAGCGCCTCTTCGCGCGATGGCGTCGGTTCTATCTCATTGTATTCCGGCACCGATCGGTTTTTTCTGACAGCTGGCGCGCTTCTTGCACTGGATCCAGCCGAAGGCACATACGCCGCGAATAAACCGCCTGCAAAACCGCCCTGCTTCATTCGTGGCAGGTCCATCTGGCCCGCAGCCGGACCGTTGAGAAAAGCGGAAGCGGGATCGTCCTGATGGGACAGCCACAGGCGCATCAGGAGATCGTTATGGCCGTCAAAGACGGGCACGGTCACGGCATCAGAACGCAGTTGTTGCATGGGAGAATTCCGCTCTCAGGTTAGGGGATTAACGGTGCGCCATGCTGAGGCAGGCTGCACCAGCAAAGCGCATGCTGCTTCGCGCAGCAAAAAAAGCTTCTCCTTTCAGTACTACCCGAGATCGTCGGTGGCTGTCAAGACAGAAAGCACAATAAAATTCATTATTTTTCTTTAATTTCAATATGTTGGAGATACCATGGTTACCAGAAGACGTTTTCTTGCAGGATGCAGTGCGGTTCCTTTTCTCTCTTACCTTTCTCTGAACAGCGCCTTTGCCGCCACCCCGCCTTCGATGCTGGTGATGGCGATGCAGCTCGACAACATGACCAGCCTGGATCCGGCCGAAAGCTTTGAAGCCATCGGCTCTGAAGTCTGCGGTAACCTTTATCAACGCCTGGTAATGCCAAATCCGGCCAAGCCGAATGAAGTGATGGGCGAACTGGCGAAAAGCTGGGACGTCAGCAGCGACAGCAAGACCTTCACCTTCCATCTCGACCCGGCGGTTAAATTCGCCGATGGCAGCCCGATGACCGCCGATGATGCCGCCTTCTCGCTGCAACGCGTAGTGAAGCTGGATAAGAGCCCGGCCTTTATCATCAACCAGTTCGGCTTCACCAAAGACAACGTTGACCAGATGATTGTGGCGAAAGATGCCCACACGCTGGTGCTGAACCTGGCGGAACCCGCCGCCGAAACCTTCCTGCTGTACTGCCTGTCCGCGCCGGTGGGCAGCATCGTGCAGAAGAAAACCGCGCTGGCGAACCAGGCCGGCGACGATCAGGGCAATGCCTGGATCAAGCAGCACAGCGCCGGCAGCGGCCCGTTCACCCTGCGCGCGTGGAAAGCCAGCGAGAGCATTATTCTGGAGAAAAACGACAACCATCCGTCAAAAAGCACCATTAAGCGGGTGATCGCCAAACATATTATTGACCCCTCTGCCCAGCTGCTGATGCTGCAAAAAGGCGATGTGGATATCGCCCGCGACCTGACCACCGAGCAGCTTAAGCCGCTGATGGGCGACACGAATTTCCACGTGGTTCAGCAGATGGTCGGCACCCTGATGCTGATGTCCTGCAACACCAAAAACGAACATTTGCAGAAGCCGCAGGTCTGGCAGGCGTTGAAGTGGGCGATTGATTACGACAGCATCCAGAAAAATATTATTCCGCTGACCTACAAAGTCCATCAGAGCCTACTGCCAGCCGGTTTCCCGGCGGCGTTAAACGACCAGCCGTTTAAGGTGGATGTGGCAAAAGCGAAAGCGTTGCTGGCCGAAGCGGGCTACCCGGACGGGTTTGAGCTGACGCTGGATCACTACTCCGCCCAGCCTTTCCCGGACATTGCTCAGGCTATCCAGACGCAGCTCGGTGCCATCGGCATCAAGGTTCAGCTGATTTCCGCTGAAAACCGCCAGGTCCTGACCAAGATGCGCGCCCGTCAGCATCAGCTGGCGATCACCGCCTGGGGCGCTGACTATTTTGATCCGAACTCCAACACCGAAGCGTTCAGCGTCAATACCGATAACAGCGACACCGCCCGCGTGCGTTCACTGGCGTGGCGTTGCAGCTGGTCCGACGAAGACTTCAACAAAATGACCGCAGCGGCCCTGCACGAAAAAGACCCGGCGAAACGTATTGCCCTCTATGAGCAGATCCAGACCATGCACCGCGAGAAGAGCCCGTTCATTTTCATGTTCCAGAAACTGAACACCTACGCCAGCACCAAAGGCGTCACCGGCATGCACATCACCGTGCTGAATGACAACCCTTACGAGTTGGTGAAAAAAGCCTGATGTCGTGGTTAACCCGTATTGCCAGCACGCTGGGAAGCCTGCTGCTGACGCTGTTTGGTCTGTCGGTTTTGACGTTCTTTATCGGTCGGGTGATGCCGACCGATCCGGTGCTGGCCGCGGTAGGCGATAACGCCCCGCAGGCCGTCATCGAGCGCGTTCGACAGGAAATGGGGCTGGATCAGCCCCTGTACATTCAGTTCTGGCACTATCTGACCCAAATTCTTCATGGTGACTTTGGTCGCTCCATTCTGACCTCTAACCCGGTCAGCCAGGACATCGCCCGCTTTTTCCCGGCCACGCTTGAACTGGCAACGGCGGCGATTATTGTCGCGGCGATTATCGGCATTCCATTAGGCGTCTGGGCCGCCGTGCGTCAGGGGAAATGGATCGATCAGGTGATCCGCGTGCTGTGCCTGGCCGGTCACTCCCTGCCGGTGTTTGTCCTCGCGCTCCTCAGCCTGCTGGTGTTCTACGCGGTGTTGGGCATTGCGCCTGGCCCTGGCCGTCAGGACATCATTTATCAGGATATGGTGCCGCAGGTGACCGGCCTGCTGACGGTGGATTCCCTGCTGGCGAAAGATTATGACGCCTTCTGGGATGCGCTGGCGCATATGGCCCAGCCGGTGCTGATCCTCGCCTATTTCAGCATGGCGTACATCACCCGTATGACCCGCACCTTTATGCTGAACGCGCTGAGCGGCGAATTTGTTATCACCGCCCGCGCCAAAGGGCTCTCTTCACGTCGGGTCGTCTGGCGTCACGCCTTTCCGACCGTGGCGGTTCAGCTGGTGACCGTGCTGGCATTGACCTATGCCGGGCTGCTGGAAGGCGCGGTAGTCACCGAAAACGTCTTCTCCTGGCCGGGGCTGGGGCAATACCTCACCACCTCGCTGATGAATGCCGATATGAACCCGGTTGTCGGCGCGACGCTGCTGGTTGGCACCGCCTATGTGCTGCTGAATCTGTGCGCCGATATTCTCTACCGACTTATGGATCCCCGCGTAAAATGACAAATTTATCAAGAGCCTGGCTACTTAACGAGACGCCAACCACCCGCAGTCAGGCGGTGTGGGGCAGACGTTATCGCCTGTGGCTGGGGCTGAAGCGCCATCCGCTGGCGATGAGCGGCCTGCTGGTGGTGCTGCTGATGCTGCTGCTGTCACTGGCCGCACCGCTGCTGACGCCTTACGATCCCGGTTTTCAGGATCTGGCTAACCGCCTGGCCCGCCCTTCGACGCTGCACTGGCTGGGCACCGATGAGCTGGGACGCGACATTTTCACCCGCATCCTGTTTGGCGGCAGAACCACCTTAGGCATGGTGATTGCGGTGGTGTTGATCACCGCGCCCATCGGCCTGTTTATCGGCTGTATCGCCGGTTATGCCGGTGGCCTGCTGGATAAAACGCTGATGCGCATCACCGATATCTTTCTGGCCTTTCCCCGGCTCATTCTGGCGCTGGCGTTTGTCGCTGCCTTAACGCCCGGCGTCGAGAGCGCCATTCTGGCGATTGCCCTCACCGCCTGGCCGCCTTACGCACGCCTTGCCCGCGCCGAAACGCTGCAGTTTCGTCACAGTGATTTTATCGCTGCCAGCCGGATTAGCGGCGCGTCGCCGCTGCGCATCGTGTTGCGCCATATCATGCCGCTGTGCGTGCCCAGCCTGATTGTGCGGGTGACGCTGGATATGAGCTCAATCATTATCACCGCGGCCAGCCTTGGCTTCCTCGGGATGGGCGCGCAGCCACCGTCGCCTGAGTGGGGAACGATGATCGCCACCGCGCGCCGCTTCCTGTTCAGCGAATGGTGGGTGCCGCTGATGCCCTGCATCGCCATCTTTTTAACCTCGCTGGCCTTCAACTTCCTCGGCGATGGCCTGCGTGACGTGCTGGATCCTAAGGAGCAGTAAATGCTGGTTGAAATTGAAAATTTACGCATCGGCTTCACCAGCGGCACGGAGACGTTTGAAGCGGTGCGCGGCGTCTCATTCAGCGTCGGCAAAGAGAAGTTTGCCATCGTCGGTGAGAGTGGCTCAGGCAAGTCGCTGACCGCGCGCTGCCTGATGCAGTTGCTGCCCGGCAACGCGAAGGTCACGGCGGATAAGCTGAGCTTCGACGGTATCGATCTGCGGGGTGCCAGTGAAAAAGTCATGCGTCAGGTGCGCGGCAAACGCGTGGGCTTTATTTTGCAGGACCCGAAATACTCGCTGAATCCGGTGATGACCATTGGTCAGCAGATTGCCGAGGCCTGGCGTGAACACAAAGGCGGCAGCAAGCGCGACGCGCTGAAGGCCGCCGTCGATCTGCTTTCGCAGGTGAAAATCCGCGACCCGGCGTTAGTGGCGAAACGCTATCCGCATGAGGTGTCGGGCGGCATGGGCCAGCGGGTGATGATTGCGATGATGCTGGCACCGGATCCTGAACTGCTGATCGCCGATGAACCGACCAGCGCGCTGGATGCCACGGTGCAGGCGGAGATCTTACGGCTGATTGACGATCTGGTTTCGATGCGCGGCATGGGGCTGATCCTGATCAGTCACGATCTGCCGCTGGTCTCGCATTTTTGCGATCGCGTGGCGGTGATGTACAGCGGACGCATTGTCGAGATGCTGGCGGCGGGCGATCTGCAGCAGGCGCAGCATCCATACACTAAAGGTCTGCTGGCGTGCCTGCCTTCGCTCCGCCATCCGCGCGCGCGTCTGCCCGTGATGCAGCGTGAAGCCGCGTGGCGGGAGGAATAACCATGATTAAAATTAAAGACTTACGCATTGCTTTTGGTTCGCTTGACGTCGTGAAGGGCGTGTCATTTGACGTCGCCAGCGGCGCCAGCTTCGGCATCGTCGGCGAAAGCGGCTCAGGCAAATCCACCATCCTGCGCGCGCTGGCTGGGCTGAACAGTGACTGGCGCGGCGAGATGACCTTCGGCGGTATGGCGCTGTCTGCCAACCGTGGGCGCAACTTTTTCCGCCAGGTGCAGATGGTATTTCAGGATCCGTACGGATCGCTGCATCCGCGCCAGACAATCGATCGCATTCTGCATGAGCCGCTGCTGATCCACCGGATCGATCGCGCGGAGCAACGCATCGCTCAGGTACTGTCAGACGTTGGCCTGCCAGCCAGCGTGCGTTTCCGTTTTCCCCATCAGCTCTCTGGTGGTCAACGCCAGCGCGTGGCGATTGCCCGTGCATTGATAGCCGAACCGGAAGTGCTGCTGCTGGATGAACCCACCTCGGCACTGGACGTGTCGGTGCAGGCGGAAATTCTGAATCTGCTCAGTGATTTGCGGGAAGAACGCAAACTCACCTACATTATGGTGACGCACAATCTGGCGGTGGTCACCCACCTGTGTGCGCATATTGGGGTGATGCAACAGGGTGAAATGGTTGAGATGTTAAGCGCCGACGACCTGCGCGCGCGACGCATTCAGCACCCGCACACCCTGCAACTGTTTGATTTAAGCATGACGCTGGAGGAACCAGCATGACCCTTAACTGGCAGCAGGCGAAAAAGGTTGCGGACGAGATTACCACCGGCTGGGGACAGCCCGGCGCACCGGGCGGGGCTATCGCGCTGTTCGACAGTGAAAAAATACACAGCATCAGCGCCGGTGGCCTGGCGGATCTGGCGCAGGGCCGCGCCTTCGATGGTGATACCGTGGTGCGCTATGCCTCGGTGACCAAGCATATTTTCGCGTCGTTAGTGACCGGTGCCGCCAGCCAGCATCTGGGGCTGGAGGACAAGCTGGTGCAGCATCTGCCGCAGCTGACCGGCGAAAACGGCCAGGTGACCGTCGGTCGCGCGCTGGATATGACCTCCGGCCTGCCGGACGTGCGCGAAACCCTCTCGCTGCTGGGCCTGTCGGTTTACAACGCCACCAGCGCCGCGGCCTTACTGGCTTTGCTGGCCGAGATGGGCGACCTGAGTTATCCGCCGGGCAGTGAAGTGTCCTATTCCAATACCGGCTATCGCCTGGTCGAGGAAGCGCTGAAGGCCAAAGGCGTGCTGTTCTCTGAGCTTATCGCCGGGCAGATTAACCGGCCGCTGGGCATCCCGTTTAGCGCACCGGAAACCTGGTTCGACGTCGTGCCGGGCCTGGTGCCGGGCTACTGGCAGCACAACAAGCAGTGGTTGCTCGCCAGCGCCGGACTGCACCTGTCGGCATCCGGCTGTATTACCGGCAGCGTCACCGACCTCAGCCGATGGCTTCAGCACCTGCTGCGTGAAGAACAGACGCTGAACAGGCTGGCTGCACCGCGCCAGCTCGCCGATGGCCGGGTGACCGGCTACGGTCTGGGGATCGCCCACTCGTCGGCAGGCAAGGTGAAACTGGTTGGTCATGGCGGTTCCCATGCCGGTTATAAAAGCTATTTCCTGCTCGATCCGCAGCAAAAAGTGGGTCTGGCATTGGTCGCCAACCGCGAAGATGTCGCCAGCTTCGATTCGGCGCTGGCGATCATGGCCGCGCTGCAAGGGCAATCGCTGCCGCAACGCGGCCACAGCCTGACGCCCGGTCTGTACGTGGCGGAGGAAGGCAGTGACTGGCTGGAAGTGAATGCCGACAGCATCAACTGGCTGGGCAATGCTGAGAATCTCTATCACAGCGACGTGCCGGGTGAAGCAGTGTCGCTGTCCAGCACCTTCCCGGTTCGTTTGCGCCAGCAGGGCAGCACCATCAGCGGTGAGATTGGCCTCGCCGCCCGCCAGTTTGTGCCGGTGGACGCGGACAGCACCACCTTACCGCCGGTACAGGGCCGCTGGCACATCCCGGCGATGCGCAGTGAGCTGGTTATCAACGGTGACAAGATGGTGATGGGCATTGGCCCGGCCGCCATTCACGCCACGCTGGTGCCGCTCGGCAAAGGCCGCCTGCTGGCCACCGCGCAGGATGGCCTGTGGCAGAAGCGCTTTGCCGTGCAGGTCGACGGCGACAGCCTGAAGCTGGTGCTTAATCGCAGCCGGATGGTGAAGTACCGGCGTTAACCACAGGCGGTGATAGCGATATAACGGGCGGAGTGTTTGATGAGGTTGCCATCATTGGTGATCAGATTCATCTTGCGCATACATCCACCCGCAAACTGGTCAGCACAAGCCACAAAGTTGACCTGTTTGACCAGACCACGCGCACAATTTTGGTCGGTCAATAATCAACCACAACGACAATACCCAGCTTGAAAAACGTTTGCACAGGTCAGGTTCAGTTCTGCGTCGAGGCCAGATAGGAGAACGCGCTCAGCAGGCTGACGAGGGTCGCCATATTTTGGGCGCTGTATCCGACGGTGACGGCATCCAGCCGCGTGACGCCAGGGACCAGGCAGAACAGATCGCCGAGTACCGGTTTAGTGACCATCAGTTCCAGCTGGTAAGGCGCGGTAACGCGGGTGGTGCTGACTTTTCTGCCGCGCCTCACTGCTTTTTCAGCGGCCTGACGAATGGCGGTGCGGGCGGCGTCCGGGCTGAGTGATTCGGCGCAGGTGTGTGAAATCGCCCGTTTGACGCAGACGTAATCAGCCGAGGGATAGTAATCGGCCATCCACTGTTGCAGCCTGTCATCTCCGGTCACCAGCCACAATGGCGCATTCTGCTCCGCGCCGGCGGCGGCATAGATATCGCTTTCGCCCATCACTTCGCCGTTGATTTTGACCCGGTAAAACGCCCGACCGTTGATGGTATGCGCCAGCACGCCAAACTCGCCTGCGGCGCTGTGAAAACCGACGAACATCATGCCGTCGTATGGCTGATGCTCCAGCCCTTCCACCATCGATAACCCGCGCGGTTTACCCTGCACCAGACGCGCGCGGGGATCGATGTTTTCCGCCCGCAGATTGGTCATCTGCGCATGACTGTCGGCAACCACCACTTCCGTTGCGCCACCGGCAAAGGCGCCGTCGATGGCGGCATTTATTTCCTGCTCCATCAGACCACGTGCCAGCTGATACTCGGCGTGACCCGGACTGCACTGTTCCGGGCGCATCACGCCTGCGATGCCTTCAATATCGGCGGAGATAAAAATTTTCATTGGGGAAGACCTTCAGCAGAATCCAGGGGGTTGCAGCGCGGCCAGCGTGCGCCGCGCCAGGGATAAGTCAGGCGTCAAGGACTGCAGCCAGTCGATCTAATAATTCGCTTAATGCCGGGCGATGATGCCCACGGAATCCGGTGACCGCTTCGGCGCTCAGCAGCGCATCCAGCACGGCATGTTCCGTGGCATCGGCAGCGGCGGATAACAGCGGTTCCAGCGCCGACTCCTCCGGCGGCTGCGGCACCGGGTGAGTGGAGAAGGCCACCGCGATATCGCCGGAACCGTGGCCCCAGTAGCTGCCAAGCCTGCCCAGGCCGGCACCGGCGCGCTTCGCTATCCGCTTTAACTGCCGGGCATCCAGCGGCGCATCGGTGGCCATAATAATGATAATCGAACCGGCATCGCGCTGCGGCGTCAGCTCGGGCAGCAGCGGTTCTATCGCCTCACCCACTCTGACCCCGTCCAGCGTCAGCGCGGTTAAGGCGCCAAAGTTAGCCAGCACCAGCACGCCCAGCGTGGCATTCAGTGTCGGGAGGCTGCGTGAGGCGGTACCAATGCCCCCCTTCATGCTAAAGCAGCTCATGCCGCGCCCGGCTCCGACGCTGCCACGGGGAAACGCAGCGGAGGCAGACTGCAGCGCCTGCTGCGCCATTTGCTCGGTCACCGCCAGCGCCTGAATGTCATTCAGCCAGCCATCGTTGCACTCCAGCGCCAGCGGATTCACCGTCGGCAGCGAGCGCCCCAGCTCCGGATTATGGCTAATCGCCTCGCGCACCAGGGTGGTAAACAGCGTGCCCACCGCCAGCGTGTTGCTCAGCAGGATTGGCGTTTGCAGCACGCCCAACTCTTCAATCTGCACCAGCCCGACCGGCTTAGCGAAGCCGTTTAACACCGCCGCACCGCAAGGTAACGGCTGGGTAAACAGGTTGTCGCCCGGCGGCACAATCGCTGTCACCCCGGTCTGGCGTTCGCCCTCGTCCAGCGTGGCGTGCCCGACCCGAACGCCCGGCACATCGCTCAGGCTGTTAGTGGCACCACAGATGCCGCGAGGATTGCCCAACCGGCGCGTCTCTCGCCAGCGCTGCAATAACAGGTCGAGCGCGGCCTGACGATAATCCATCTGCTTACCCTTTCAGTTTCGGATCTAAGGTGTCGCGCAGCGCATCACCCAACAGGTTAAATGCCAGCACGGTAATAAAAATCGCCAGCCCTGGGAACACGCTGACGTGCCACTCTCCGGCCATCATCATATTGCGGCTCATCGCCAGAATATTGCCCCACTCCGGCACATCCGGCTCCGGGCCCAGGCCGATAAAGCTCAGGCCGGCGGCGGTCAGAATACTGGTGCCGATACGCATGGTAAAATAGACAATCACGTTCGACAGCGTGCCCGGCAGAATATGGCGGATCAAAATCACCCGATCCGGCGCACCGGCACAGCGCATCGCTTCAACATAGGCCGCCTGCTTCAACGACAGCGTCGAGGCACGCACGATACGGGCGAATACCGGCACGCTAAACACCGCGACGGCGATAATAACGTTATTTAAGCCTGGACCTAAAATCGCCACCACTGCAATCGCCAGCAGCATGCCCGGGAAGGCGAACAGCACGTCGGAGCCGCGCATAATCAGCATATCCACCCAGCGGCCGTAATAGCCCGCCAGCAGTCCCAGCACGATGCCGACCAGCATCCCAAGGGTGACCGACAGCACGCCGACATACAGCGAGATGCGCGCGCCGTAGATAATGCGGCTGAGCACATCGCGACCCAGATCGTCGGTGCCCATCCAGTGCGCGGCAGAAGGCGGTGCCGACAGCGCCATCCAGTCGGGAGCCATCGGATCCCAGGGCGCTATCCACGGCGCAAACACCGCCACAATCACCAGCAGCAGGATAAAGCCACCGGACACCAGCGCCAGCGGATTGCGTATCAGGTTCTGAATAAAATCGTGCCACGGCGAGCGCAGCGTACTGTTCTCGAGCACGGTTTGCGCGATGGCCGCTTCGGTTGTTGGCTTCATGCAGGCTCCTGACGCAGACGGATGGCCGGATTTACCACTGCGTAAAGCAGGTCCACCAGCAGGTTGATGACAATAAATTCAAAGACAAACAGCATCACCAGCGCCTGAATCACCGGCTGATCCTGGGTTTTGATCGACTCGATCAGCAGCCAGCCCAGACCCGGCCAGCTGAAGACGCTTTCCACCACGATCGATCCGCCGAGCAAGAAACCAAACTGTAAGCCCAGCATGGTGATCACCGGGATCAGCGCATTGCGCATGATATGTTTCCAGGTCACCAGCCGGTTACGCAGCCCTTTCGCTCTGGCAGTGCGCACGTAGTCTTCCTGCGCCACTTCCAGAAAGGCCGAACGGGTGAAGCGCGCCATCACTGCCGCCACCGACGATCCCAGCGTAATGGCCGGCAGGATAATGTCGCTGGGTTGGTTGAAGCCGCTGACGGAAAACAGGCCAAACGGCATCGCCACAAACTGGATCAGCAGCAGCCCCAACCAGAACGGCGGCATTGATATGCCGCCCACCGCCAGACTCATCAGCGTCCAGTCCTGCCATTTCCCGCGTTTCAGCGCCGAGATCACGCCGATAATCAGCCCCAGCAATACCGACCAGGCAAATCCGGCCAGCGCCAGCCACATCGTCGGCATAAAGCCCTGGGCAATCACCTCGGTGACCGGCTGTTGCGTGCGATAGGTGACGCCGAGGTCGCCCTTCACCAGCCCGCCCAGCCAGTGCAGATACTGCTGTGGCAGCGGATCGTTGAGGCCTAAATGCTGTCGTGCCGCCTCGACCGCCTCAATTGGCGCATCGGGACCGGCATAAATTCGTGCCGGATCGCCCGGCAGCAGTTTAATAAAGGCAAATACCAACAGGGAGACCACCAGCAACACCGGGATCATTTCCAGTAAACGTCGGACAAGATAGGCAAACATAGGCGATTTCCGGGTTAATTCGGGTGTACCAGCAGCAAAGGCGGGATCGCTCCCGCCGCAGACTCAGGATTAATTGAACTCCGCCTGATCGAACAGGAACGAGCCGTCGGCCAGCATCGACACGCCGGTCAGGTTCTTCTTCTTGCCGACCAGGTTATCTGGCGAGCCGAGGAAGGCGATGGGCGCATCTTTCCAGATGATGGTCTGTGCCTTGGCATAAGCCGCCGCACGCTTCGCCGGATCGGCCGTTTGCAGCGCTGCCGCAATGGCTTTATCCGCTTCCGGGTTGCTGTAGTAAGAAACGTTATACGATGTCGGTACCCAGGATTCAGTCGCAAACAGTGGACGCAATGCCCAGTCTGCATCACCGGTCGAGGTTGACCAGCCGCCGTAATAGAGGTCGAATTCGGCCTGCTTCGGATCCTTCACGCCCCACAGTTTGGCGTTGCGCGCACCGGAATCCATTGGCGTCACCGAGACGCGAATGCCGACCGCACCCAACTGCTGCTTAAGGAACTGCGCAGCACGCACGCTGGCGGTGGCGTTGGTCACCCACAGCTTCAGGTCCAGACCGTTGGCGAATCCGGCCTCTTTCAGCAAGGCTTTGGCTTTTTCCGGGTTATAGCGGTAATCCGGATCGCTCTGTTTGGCGTAGAACTGCACCGCCGGCGGGATCGCCGAGGTGGCCGGTTTGCCCATGCCCGCGTAGGCCACTTTCAGCCAGATATCACGGTTGATGGCGTAGTTGATGGCCTGACGCACGCGCACATCGGCCAGCGATTTATGCTGGGTGTTGATCGCCATGTAGTAGAGGTAAATACTTTCATCGCGCTGAACCGCCAGCTTGCTGTCGCTCTCTACCGTTTTGATCAGGTCGGAAGGCAGCGGATAGATCGCATCCACCTGGCCGGACTTCAGCGCCGCGACGCGGGTGGAGTCTTCCGGGCTTGGCGTGATGGTGACGTTATCGACCTTCGGCCAGCCTTTCTGCCAGTAACCGTCAAACTTGCTCAGCTTGACCTCTTTTCCCGGCTGCCAGCTGACAAATTTGAACGGGCCGGTGCCGGTGGGATGCAGGCGCAGCTGCGCTTCGTCCGGGTACTGCTTCAGCACGGTCGGGCTCCACATCACCGCCGACGGGTGTGCGAGGGTGTTGATAAAGGCGCCAAACGACTGGTTAAGATCGATTTTGACCTGGGTTGGCGACACGACGGTGACAGTTTTAATCATCTTATACAGGCTGTTACGCTTCAGACCTTTGGTCTGATCGGCCAGCCTGTCGAGGTTGGCTTTTACCGCCGCGGCATCAAACGGCGTGCCGTCCTGGAAGATAACGTCTTTACGCAGATTGAGCGTGAATTCGGTGGCGTCCGCGTTGCTGGTGTAATCGGTCGCCAGCCACGGAACCAACTTCATTTTGCTGTCGAACTGGAACAGGCGTTCAAAAATCCCCGCCTGCACCGAATAGCTGGCGTTGTCCGAGGTATCGTGTGGATCAAGACCGGTGATATCGACATAGGCGGAAATCCGCAGGTCCTGCGCCTGGGCGATGCCCGCCAGACACAGTGACAGCCCAAGGGCGACGGCAGAACGACGTAAAAAAGGCTTCATGGTGTCTCTCCAGAATGGTAAATGAAATAAGTGCTAACGGTGCATGTCCCCTTCGGCAACCCAGTGATGCAGGTCGACCTGGCGGTAACGAAGTTTTGCCACTTCTTCCCCGGCTTTACGCAGCGGCGAGGGGATTTCGCCGTCGTCCAGTTCACGCACGGTACGGCGGGCAGGATCGGCCACCGGAACGGAGGCCAACAGACGACGGGTATACGGATGCTGAGGGTTGCTGAATACCGCATGGCGCGGGCCAATTTCCACAATCTGGCCGAGGTACATTACCGCCACGCGATTGGCGATACGCTCGACGACGGCCATATCGTGCGAAATAAAGATCCACGCCACGCCGGTCTCTTTTTGCAGGTCCATCATCAGGTTAACCACCTGCGCCTGAATGGAGACATCCAGCGCCGACACCGCTTCATCCGCAATAATCACCTGCGGCTGCAGCGCCATGGCGCGGGCGATGGCGATACGCTGACGCTGGCCGCCGGAAAACTCATGCGGATAGCGGCGGGCATGTTCCGGCAATAATCCGACGCTTTTCAGTAATGACTGAACCTGCGGCGTCGCCTCTTCCAGGGATTTCACCAGCCCATGCAGCAGCAGCGGTTCGGCAATGGTGAAGCCCACCGTCAGGCGCGGATTTAACGAGGCATAGGGATCCTGGAACACCATCTGAATTTCCCGGCGCAGCGCATGAAACGCCGGCTCTTTCAGCAGGCTGATCTCTTCGCCGCGAAAGTGAATACTCTCCGACTCGCTGGAAACCAGCCGCAGCAGCGCGCGTCCGGTGGTGGATTTGCCGCAGCCGCTTTCGCCGACAATCGCCAGCGTTTCCCCTGGCCAAATGCAAAAATCGATCTGCTCAACGGCGTGGACACGATGGGTTAGCGCGGAAAACATCCCGCTGCGGATGGGGTAATACACCTTCAGCCCACGCACATCCAGCAGCGGCTTCTGCTCATAACGCGCGGTGATCTGCACGCCGGCCTCCTCATCCTGCTCTTCACCCAGCAGCGGAAAACGTTGTGGCCAGCGGCTGGCTTTCATATCTCCCAGACGCGGGACCGCTGCCAGCAATGCTTTGGTATAAGGGTGTTCGGGTGCGGCAAAAATCTGCTCCACGCGGCCCTGTTCCACCACTTCGCCGCGATACATCACCACCACCCGATCGGCAATTTCCGCCACCACGCCCATATCGTGGGTGATAAACAGCACGGCCATATCGCTTTGCTGTTGCAGGTCGCGGAGGATTTGCAGGATGCGGGCCTGAACGGTGACGTCCAGCGCGGTGGTCGGTTCATCGGCAATCAGCAGCTGCGGATCGCAGGCCAGCGCCTGGGCAATCATAACCCGCTGGCGCATGCCGCCGGACAGGGAATGCGGATGGCTTTTCATCACCCGATCGATATCCGCAATACGCACTTTGCGCAGCAGCTCGCGGGCTTTGGCGTTGGCAGTTTTGCTGTCGCACAGTTGGTGATCGCGCAGGGCTTCCGTCAGCTGATCGCCAATCCGCAGGACCGGGTTTAGCGAGGTCATCGGCTCCTGAAAAATCATCGCCATATCGCGACCGCGCAGCTTGCGGCGCTCCTCGGTGCTCATGGTCAGCAACGGGTGCTTCACGCCGCTGCGCGGGCTGAAGTGGATCGCACCGCGCTCAATGGTGGCAGACGATGCCAGCAGGCCCATTACCGCCAGCGAGGTGACCGATTTACCCGAGCCACTTTCGCCAACCACGGCAACAATTTCGCCTTTATTGATGGTGAAGGAGACGCCTTTCAGCGCAAGGTTTTTCCCGGAGCGCCCGCTAAAGCTGACGCTCAAATCCTCAACCTGCAGTACAGGCGAGGCGTTGCCGGATCCGGTGGCGGTGGGTTCTGAGTGAATACGTTCCGTCATCGTGACTCCGGTAGTCGCTGGATTAAAGCCAGATACGACCCTGGTTGTAGGAAAGATAAGGGGAGCTGTCCGCCGCGAGCCAGATCGGCCCGTCGAGATCAACATGTTCCGCCGAGACGGCCACCGGCAGCGCGGCTTCCATCGCCAGTGAGGAGCCGAGCATGCAGCCCACCATCAGCCGTAATTTGTGGATCCGCGCGGCTTCCACCATCGCCAGCGCTTCGGTCAGGCCGCCACATTTATCGAGCTTGATGTTGATCATCTCGTAACGGTTCCGCAGCCCGGCGATGTCGCCGACGTGATGGCAGCTTTCATCCGCACAGACCGGGATCGGGTGATCGAAGCGTTGCAGATCGGCGTCGTTACCCGCAGGCAACGGCTGTTCGATCATCGCGATGTTGTAGTGGGTCAGCGCCGAGAACAGGCTGCTGAGATCCAGCCCGCTCCAGGCTTCGTTGGCATCAATAATCAGCGTGGCGTCCGGCGCGGCGGCGCGGATCGCCGCCACTTTTTCCAGTATCAGGTCGCGGTTGAGTTTGATTTTCAGCAGGATCGCCCCGCGCGAAACCGCATCCGCCGCCGCGGCTGTCATCATCTCCACGCTGTCCAGGCTCAGCGTTTCGGCAGTGATCACGGTGGCAGGAGGCTCGGCATTCAGACGCTGCCACAGCGTTTGTCGGTTGAGCGCCGCATCCAGCCGCCACAGCGCGCAGTCGAGCGCGTTACGGGCCGACCCCGGCAGCAGACGGTTTTGCAGCTCGCTTAACGTCAGACCGTTTTCCACTTCTTCCTGCACCGCCGCCAGCTGCGCGGTAACGCTTTCGGCACTTTCGTGGTAATGGGCGGTTGGCGTGCATTCGCCACGCCCGATAAAGCCCTGTTCTTCCAGCGTGACCCGCACCACCGTCACCGCCGTGCGGGTACCGCGCGCGATGGCGAACGGACGCGCTAACGGCAGCTCGACAACTTCAACCTGCATCCGGCGCATAATCAGCCCCGCTCTTTCAGCAGCGCAGCAATCTCCGCAATGCCAAAACGCACCGGATCGGTGGCCGGCACGCCAAACTCCTCACTGATTTGCTGGCAGTAATCACGGGCTTCCTGCTCGCTGTAGTTAGAGGTATTGATGGCGAAACCGGCCAGCTGAACGCTGTCGCTGGTGACATGCGCGGCACGCACGTTGGCTTCCACGCAGTCTGCCAGGCTGACCATCGGCTGATGCGGCAGGTGACGCATATGCGGACGGTGCATCTCGTGGCACATCACCAGCCAGTGCGGCTGCGCGCCATGGATCAGACCCATGCTGACGCCGGCATAAGAGGGATGGAACAGCGAACCCTGACCTTCCACGATATCCCAGTGATCGGCCTCGTTGGCCGGAGACAGCGCTTCTGCCGCGCCAGCGATAAAGTCCGCAATCACCGCATCGATGGCGATCCCCTCACCCGCAACCAGAATGCCGGTCTGCCCGGTCGCGCGGAAATCAGCCTTCAGGCCAATCTCACGCATGGCGGATTCCAGCGCCAGCGAGGTATACATTTTGCCGACCGAGCAGTCGGTGCCGACCGTCAGCACGCGTTTGCCGCTGCGTTTCTTACCGCTGCCCACGTCAAGTTTTGGCCGCATATGGCGGATGTCGAACAGCTCAACGCCCTGCGCTTTCGCCAGCGCCACCAGCTCTTCGTTATCCACCAGGCGATAATGCAGGCCGCTGGCCACGTTCAGTCCGGCACCGATGGCGCCACGCACGGTGTCCAGCCAGTGTTCCGGCAGATAGCCACCGGCATTGGCGGTACCGAGCACCAGCGTTTTCGCACCGGCCGCGACGGCGGCTTCAATGGTCAGATCGTCGAGGCCCAGAGAGACAGTGCAGCCCGGCAGACGGATCTGCCCAACGCACTGCTCAGGACGCCAGACGTGGATGCCGCGCGCCGTTTTAGCCGCCAGCGGATCGGTAACATCGCCAAGGAATAACAAATAGGGTTGAGGGATCAGCATCAGGGTTATCTCTTATCAGGTTGCAGGGTTTGCCTGAGAAGACTATTTCACTGTTATGACAGCCGGGATAATGCTTGTTTATCGGCAGGGTATAGCCTGAGGTTATGACCTGACAGTGGCAAAATAATGTGATGTCAGTCACACTAAATTCGTTAGCATACTTCGCTTTTTAGCGCGCTTTTAGCAGCATCCTCCGAACTCTTGCGCAAGCCTGTCGTTATATACGAAATGATATAGCGATATGTTAATCTCTGCGCTCTTTTGACCGCATCCCCGCACAGGTGGCCGCCCGAGCCGCTAAGCATCGTAAGGCAAAGTATAACAATGGCAGTGGTAACCCCCTCTTTTAAGGCAAGTGCGCTTAGCGTAGTGATTCTTTTCGCGTTGCAGGCGCAGGCCGCAACCGCAGATAAAACGCTGACGGTCAACGCCGCGGCGCCGGATCGCGACGTTCCCGCAGCGGATAAACAGGCCACGCTCGGTAACCTCGGCAAGCAGGATATCCGCAACACCCCCTATGCCGTTCAGGTTATCTCCCCTTCGCTGATGAAGCGCCAGCAGTTGAAAAGCCTCAGCGATATCTATCGCTATATGCCGTCCGTGCAGGGCGATGGCGCGCGGCCGCAGACCCGCGGTATGCAGGGAAGCGTGGTACAGAACTCGATGATTGATGGGCTGAATGTGGTCTCCACCACCGACTACGCGGCGGAACAGTTTGATCATCTGGAGGTGCTGAACGGGCTGGCGGGATCGCTGTACGGTCCGGCGAACCCGGCGGGCCTGTTTAACTTTGTCGCCAAACGTCCGACCGATATCGCTCAGCACAGCATGACCTTCGGTGGCGGAACCGGGCTGAGCCATCTGGTATCGGGTGATTTTAGTGGTCCGCTGGATGATAACGATCGTCTGCGATATCGCGCGAACCTCCTTGATGATGAAGGCAACGGCTACGTCAGCGGCAGTAAAAAACGTCGTCAGCTATTCAGCCTTGCGCTGGACGCCAACCTGACCGATAAAACCGTGCTGGAAACCAACTTCAGCTACTACCACTTCTATGATAAAGGCCTGCCGGGCAAATTCGCGCTGGGCAGCGGGCTGTCGTTCCCGTCAGCGCCCAACCCGAAAACCGCCCATCTCGGCCAGTCCTATGCCGGTGACGATAACCTTACGCTGACCGCCAGCCTGCATCTGAAGCATGATTTTGATGGCAACTGGCAGGGCGAAGTGGGCGTACTTCGCCAGATTGCCGACCGCGAATCGACCGCGGTGACCAACACCTTTACCGACAACGCCGGCCATTACAAAACCACCACCTCGTCCGCCACCGCCAGCCGCTTTACCCTCAATAGCTATATGGCGAACCTCAACGGCGAAGTGGACACCGGCTGGCTGCATCACCAGATTTCGACCGGCATGCGCGGCTTTGTCTGGAAGAATGAAAACCCGCTCAACGGCGCAACCTCAACGCTGGGCAGCGCGTCGCTGGACAATCCGCAGGCGTTCGCCGAGCCGGACTATCCTGATTTTACCCATCGTTACCATTCGGCGACCGCCACCCAGCAGGCCTTTTTACTCAGCGATACGCTGACGTTTTCGCCGCAGTGGAGCCTGCTCTTGGCCGGTAGCGAAAGCTTCCTGACTTCGGCGAACTACGCCAAAACCGGCAGCCGCACCAGCGAGTCAAATGACAGCGGGTTCAGTGGTTCTGCCAGCCTGATGTTTAAGCCGGTCGATCCGCTGACGCTTTACGTCACCTATGCCGACAGCCTGCAACAGGGCGATACCGCACCGACCGGAGCCGCCAACGCCGGCAATATTCTGGCGCCGTACCGCAGCAAGCAGGTGGAAGTAGGCAGCAAGCTGGCGGTAGGCAAAGTCCTGCTCACTGCCGCGCTGTTCCAGATCGATCGTCCGTTTGCCTATACCACTCCCAGCGGTGACTATGCCGTTGATGGTAACCAGCGCAACCGGGGCCTGGAGCTGATGGCCGACGGCGATCTCAGCGATAATCTGCATCTGTATGGCGGCATGACCTGGCTCGATCCGCGTCTGCGCGATACCGCCAGCACAACCACCGACGATAAGCAGATTGTCGGCCTGGCACGCTATACCGCCAGCCTGTTTGCTGCTTACGATCTGCCGTTCTTGAGCGGCACTGATATTCACGGCGGGATGCATTACGTTGGCCGCCGCAGCACCGATAACGCCAACGACAGTTGGGTGGGCAGCTACGCCACCTTTGATGCCGGGACCCGCTACAAAACGCGGCTGTTCAATACGGACACCACGTTCCGGCTGGATATGACCAACCTGACCAATCGCCATTACTGGACCAACATTGTGCCCGGCGGCCTGAACGGCTACAGCGGTGCCGGTTATGCCAGCGCCCAGATTGGTGAACCGCGAATGGTGCAGCTTTCCATGCAGCTTAACTTCTGATGAGGTCCTGATGAATATGCGCCCGATCCTGCTGCCGCTGCTGGCGGCACTGAGCCTGACCACGTTTAGCCAGTCGCTATTCGCCCGCACGGTAACCGATGACGCGGGGAATCGCGTCACCGTACCCGTTCAGGCAACGCGCATTGCCGATGGCTGGTATGCACACCATTCGCTGCTGATGACGCTGGGTGCGGGCGACCGGATCGTGGCAACGGTAAATCACGCCAAAGACCGGCCGTGGATGTTTAAAATCCAGCCGTCGTTAAATCAGGCGCTGTCGGTGCATGGCCGCAGTTTCGAGAGCGAAGCGCTGCTGATGCGAAAAGTGGATGCCGTGTTTGTCGCAGCAGAAGATGGCGATGCCGCCGCCTATCGCCAGGCTGGCCTGCCAACGCTGGTGATGGGCTTTGACGACTTCCCGTCCATGAAGCGCTCCCTGCTGACCACTGCTGAAGTGGTCGGGACGGAGAAAGCGCGTCAGCGGGCGCAGGCGTACAACGCCTACCTGGACCAGCATATTGCCGCGATTCAGGCCAGAACGGCGGCGCTGCCGGCTGACCAGCGCCCGCGCGTCCTGCATATTGAATCACTTCATCCGTTAAAAGTGGATGGCAGCCATACGCTGATTGATACCTGGATCAAACTGGCCGGCGGGCGCAATGCAGCCGAGGAAGTGAGCGGCAATATGAAGGAAACCTCGCCGGAGAACGTGCTGTTCTGGCAGCCGGATATCATCATTATTGGTGCCGGTGCAGGTGCTATTACTGACTCCGATTACGCGGCATTATTCAGCAACCTGAAGGCGGTAAAAAACCACCGGGTGTGGCAAAACCCGGCCGGGGTTTTCCCCTGGGATCGCTACGGTACCGAAGCCGCGCTGCAAATCCAATGGGCGGCAAAGCGGCTGCATCCGGCGTTATTCCCGGATCTCGATATGGTGAAAACCACCCAGGATTTCTATCAGCGCTTCTTTGATTACCCGCTAACGGCGGATCAGGCCGGAAGGATCTTGCGGGCGTTGGGGCCGGAGTGAGGCTGTAATGTGTGAGCACTCAGGCCACGCTGATAATCATAGTACAGCGCCAGGATGGCAGAAGAATTACCGCCAACGGTTTCATCCGGCCGTCGTCGCATATCAGCCCGATAATCTTCGCGTTTTTGACCAGGCTATCTATGCTGTCAGTATCGCTTTTGCATGATTTTTTCTGGGGAAATAACGATGAAGATGACTGGCATTCTGGCCTTGCTGGCGCTGGCGTTCTCAGGTACCGCCTGTTCGCAAATGTCTCAACTGCCGTTAGTGCCGCCCAAGCAGGATATTATCGCTACACCGGTGGCGGCAAAGTGTGATGTCAGCCTGTGCCAGCAAAATTGCTATGTGCAGAACAGCCAGTGTCAGCGCAATGATGACAGTGGCTGTGGTGCCAAAATACAGTCTTGCCTGCAGGCCTGTACGTCGCAGTGCCGTTAACGTTGATCCAGATTTTTGATCAGCGCCTGATTAAACTTCGCCGGCTCTTCCATCTGCGGCGCGTGCCCCATTCCCGGGAATTCAATCAGCGTGGAGTGTGGAATTAACGCGGCAACCTGCTTGCCCAGCTGATTGTAATGGCCGATTTTTGCCTTCACCTCCGGCGGGGCAATATCGCTGCCGATTGCTGTGGTGTCTGAAGTGCCAATCATCAGCGCGGTCGGCATTTTCAGATTTTTGAACTCGTAGTACACCGGCTGGGTGAAAATCATGTCGTACAGCAGCGCCGAATTCCAGGCGACAATCTGGTGGCCCGATCCGTTATTCAACCCGGCCAGCATGGTGACCCAACGGTCGTATTCTGGCTTCCAGCGACCGACATAATAGGTGTTCAGCTCATACTTTTTGATGCTGGCCGCTGAGGTTTTCAGCTCGCGCTGATACCAGTCATCGACGCTGCGCCACGGCACCCCCTTCGCTTTCCAGTCTTCCAGACCAATCGGATTCACCAGCACCAGTTTCTGCACTTCCTGCGGATACATCAGCGCAAAGCGCGTCGCCAGCATCCCACCCGTTGAGTGGCCCACCAGCGTGACCTTGTCGATATGCAGCTTGTTCAGCAGGTTCTGCGTATTCAGCGCCAGTTGCTGGAAGCTGTACTGGTAATGGGCGGGTTTGCTGGAGGTGCAAAAACCAATCTGATCCGGGGCTATGACGCGGTAACCGGCGTGGCTCAGCGCATCGATCGAATCCTGCCAGGTCACGCCGCAAAAGTTTTTGCCGTGCATCAACACCGCAGTGCGGCCGTTGGCCTGGCCTGTCGGCTGCACATCGATGTAGCCCATGCTGAGCGGCTGACCCTGCGAGGTGAAATCGAATTTCTGAATAGGGTAAGGGAAATCAAAACCTTGCAGTTCCGGCCCGTAGGTCGGTGTGGTCTCCGCCGCCGTGGCAGAAAAACCGGTTAGCAGGCTGGCAAAGACCAGGCCACGAAGGATGTTCGACACAGGTTAATCCTTATCAAATGAGGAAAAGGGAGAAGAAAAATCAGCATAAACAAGGCTTAACCATAGTGGATAAAAAAGTCTGTCAGCGGATGTGACAGGTAAAGAAGCGCAAAGAAGAAAAACCGCACCAAACCCACCCCTCACTACGGCACTTCAATAAAAATGAAACGGCATTTTATTAAATTGGTGAGATCGGTGTCCGGTTTCTTCTTTTTAATGTCACAACCTCCTCAAACCTGGCAAAATCGCAAAGGTTTTCTGTGCGTGCTGGTTCTAACTTAGCTCATCCCCGACATAAGGCCGGGTCTGACAATTGTCTAACCAGGATGGGCACTATGAAGATACGTAAACCAGGAACGCTAACTTATTTAGCCTACGGATCAGGAGATTTTCTCGGCGCTGGCACCATGGCGCTAACCTCTGCGTGGCTTCTCTATTTTTACACCACCTTCTGCGGGCTCAGCCCCATTGAAGCTACTTCCATCTTTGCCATGGCCCGCGTGCTGGACGCCGTGGTCAGCCCGCTGATGGGCTATCTGACCGACCACTTCGGTTCGACCTGGCTGGGCAAGCGCTTTGGTCGCCGCAAATTCTTCATTCTGACCGGTATCCCGCTGGTCTTCACTTACAGCCTGATGTGGGTCGGCGATATGACTTACGTCTATTACCTGATGACCTATCTGGTGTTTGAAGTGGTCTACACCTCAATTCTGGTGCCATACGAAACGCTGGTGCCGGAAATGACCGATGATTTCAAAGAGAAAACCAAATTCTCTGGCGCACGTATCGCCCTGGCGCAGCTTTCCGCCATTCTGGCAGCTTTCCTGCCGGGCGTGCTGCTGAGCTACTTCGGCAAAGATAACGTGATCTCCTTCTTCTATTCGAGCCTGGTGTTCTCGGTGATTTGCGCCATCGTGCTGACGCTGGTGTGGTTCAACACCTGGGAACGGCCGGCCGAGAAAAAATCCGCTGCCGCACTGGAAGCCGAGCAGCAGAAACTGACGCTCTGGCAAAGCCTTTCACGGCTGAAGATTGAGCTGTCCTCCACGCTGCGCGTGCGCATTTTCCGCCAACATCTCGGCATGTATCTCGGCGGCTATATCGCTCAGGACGTGTTCAATGCGGTGTTCACCTACTACGTGGTGTTCGTGCTGATGCAGAGCGCCAGCCTGGCTTCCAATCTGATGGGCACCATGGCGATCATGCAGTTTATCGCCGTGATGGGCATGATCCCGCTGTGCATCCGTTTTGGACCTGCTCCCTCTTACCGCATCGTGGTGGTGCTTTTCGGTCTGAGCACCCTCTCCTACGGCGTGCTGCATTACGCTGGCCTGAACGATGTGTTCTCGCTGCTGCTGCTGGTGTCGGGCCTTGCCGGACTGGGCCGTGGCGGTATCAACTATGTCCCATGGAACATCTACACCTACATTTCTGACGTCGATGAAGTGATCACCGGACAACGTCGTGAGGGTATCTTCGCCGGAATAATGACCCTGACCCGCAAAGCCTCCCAGGCTGGCGCGGTGATGCTGGTCGGCATCCTGATGCAGCTCTCCGGTTTTGTCGCTGGCAGCAGCACGCAAACTTCAACGGTCAGCGAGGCTATTCTCGGCATCCTTTGTGGCGGCACGCTGGTGATGCTGTGCTTCGGCTTCTTTATCTCCCTGCGCTTCAAACTCAACCTGGCAACGCATCAGACGCTGCGTGAAGAGACCGAGAAAATGCGTGCAGCCGGCAATGTGGTACCCGGCAATATCACCCCTGAGGCCCGGGCAACCGTCGAGATGCTTGCCGGACTGCCGTACGAAGCGCTGTGGGGCAACAACAATATTGGCTACCTCAACCGCAACAAGCCTGCTGTGACGCCATTGCCCGTCACGCCGCTGGTTGAACCTGTCGCCAGTCAGTTAACCCGTCATCCCTGAATATTCGAGGACAAAAAAATATGTTGGTCTATCCCGTAAAACACAGCGAACTGCTCCGCCAGCCGGACCGCTTTATCTCCAGTAAAGAATTACATCAGCTGATCAATAAGTTGGTGGATAACCTGGTGAACATTACCGATGAGTCTGGCGAGTTCCTGTTAAGACTGGATGACGGACGGGTAATTGATACTAAAGGCTGGGCAGGCTGGGAGTGGACGCATGGCATCGGGCTGTACGGTATTCATCAGTACTACCGCCAGACCGGTGATGACCGTCTGCGGGCAATCGTTGATGACTGGTTTAGCGACCGCTTCGCGGAGGGTTCCACCACCCGCAACGTCAACACCGTTTGCCCGTTCCTGACGCTGGCTTACCGCTATGAAGAGAGTAAAGACCCACGCTGGTTGCCCTATCTGGAAAGCTGGGCCGACTGGATAGTGCACAAGATGCCGCGTACCGATTGCGGCGGTCTGCAACACATTACGCTGGCAGAGGAAAACCATCAGCAGCTGTGGGACGACACGCTGATGATGACCGTGCTGCCGCTGGCGAAGATTGGCAAGTTGCTGAACCGCCCGGACTACATTGAAGAGGCGAAATATCAGTTCCTGCTGCATACCCAGTATCTGATGGATCGCCAGAGCGGGCTGTGGTTCCACGGCTGGACGTTTGAAGGCCACCACAACTTTGCCAATGCCCGCTGGGCGCGCGGTAACAGCTGGCTGACCATTGTCATCCCGGAATTCCTTGAGCTGCTGGATCTGCCGGAGAAAGACGCCACCCGGCGTTATCTTCAGCAGGTGCTTGCCAGCCAGCTGGCGGCGCTAGAGAGCTGCCAGCATGAGAGCGGCCTGTGGCACACGCTGCTGGACGATCCGACCTCCTATCTGGAAGCCTCCGCCACCGCGGGCTTTGCCTTCGGCATGCTGAAAGCTGCTCGCTGCCATTATGCCGACGACCGCTACATCGCTGTGGCGGAAAAGGCGCTGAAAGGACTGATTAAGCATATCAATGCCGAGGGGGAACTGACCCAGGTTTCCTTTGGCACCGCAATGGGCAAAAACCTTGATTACTACCGCCAGGTCCCGCTGACGTCGATGCCGTATGGCCAGGCGATGGCGATTTTATGCCTGGTGGAATACCTGCATGTCTATCTTTAAATAAAGGAAAACCGCATGATCCTTAACGATTTTTCTCTCCACGGCAAGGTCGCCGTGGTCACCGGGTGCAATACCGGACTGGGGAAGAGTATGGCCGTCGGCCTGGCGCAAGCCGGGTGCGACATTGTCGCCATAAACCGCAGTGAACCCACAGAAACCGCTAAGGAAGTCACGGCAGCAGGTCGACGTTTTTTGAGTCTGAATGCCGATTTGGGCAAACAGGATCAACTGGCGTCGCTGCTTGAGCGCGCGGTCGGCGAGATGGGGCAAATCGATATTCTGGTCAACAACGCCGGGATCATCCGCCGCGATGAGGCATTGGATTTCAGCGAACAGGACTGGGACGACGTAATGAATGTGAACATCAAGACGCTGTTCTTTCTGTCCCAGCTGGTCGCCCGTCAGTTCGTTAAACAGGGCCACGGCGGAAAAATTATCAACATCGCGTCCCTGCTCTCTTTCCAGGGCGGGGTTCGCGTGCCGTCATATACCGCCTCGAAGAGCGCGGTGATGGGCCTGACCCGCGAGCTGGCCAACGAATGGGCGAAGCATGGCATCAACGTTAACGCGCTGGCACCCGGCTATATCGCTACCAATAACACCGAGCAGTTACGCGAAGACCCAACGCGCAACAAAGACATTCTTAATCGCATTCCGGCAGGACGTTGGGGCGCCCCGGAGGACCTGATGGGCCCGGTGGTTTTCCTGGCCTCTAAAGCGTCTGACTACGTTAACGGATATACCCTTGCGGTAGATGGCGGCTGGCTTGCCCGCTAGCCCCTTCTACCCTTTTTTTGAATGAATAAGCCTTAAATGGGAGTAAATATGAATATTGCACTGATGATGGAAAACAGCCAGGCGGGGAAAAATGCGCTGGTGTTAGCCCAGCTGGAAGCGGTCGCTAAAGACAACAAGGATGCGGTGTTTAACGTGGGTATGCAGGACGATCAGGACCACCATCTGACCTATATTCACTTAGGGATCATGGCCAGTATCCTGCTGAATGCTAAAGCGGTAGATTTTGTCGTCACGGGTTGCGGCACCGGGCAGGGCGCATTAATGTCACTTAATATCCATCCGGGCGTGGTGTGCGGCTACTGTATCGATCCGGCTGACGCTTTCCTGTTTGCGCAGATCAATAACGGCAACGCCTTGTCGTTACCTTTTGCTAAAGGCTTTGGCTGGGGCGCGGAGCTGAACGTGCGTTATATCTTTGAGAAGGCCTTCACCGGTCGCAAAGGCGAAGGCTATCCGCTTGACCGTAAAGAGCCTCAGGTGCGTAACGCAGGTATTCTGAACCAGGTGAAGAGTGCGGTGATCAAGGAAAACTACCTGGATACGCTGCGGGCCATCGACCCGGAACTGGTAAAAACCGCCGTGGGTGGTAAACGCTTCCAACACTGCCTGTTTGAACAGGGTAAAGATGCCGAGATTATTGCCTGGGTCAGGAAATTGATTCAGCACTAATTCTTACAGGATTACCGGCAGCCACACTATGTGGCTGTCTTCATTTATCCCCCTTCTGTAAAAATAATGTTGCCCACGGCTATTACACAGGCGGAAACTTAATAATTCCGACACCCCATTTCTGATAATATCATTTGACGATAATTAAATTAAAAAAAGAGAATGAAATTGATCTAAATCAGCAATATTCCCGCACCCGTTTAGCCATCTGGAAAGGTTTACTCCGCGTTTAATCTACTGTTGCTACCGTTCCCTTCGAAAAAACAAAATTAATGAAACATCATGGGAATGAATTAAATGAAAGCTGGAATAACCGGTCTTATTATTGCTGGTGTGCTGACGTCATCGGCTGCCTTTGCGCAGGAAAGTCATGGTTGCGTTAAGATGAACGAAAAGGAAGTTGCATCAATGTTCGACCGCTGGAACGCTTCTCTGCAAACGGGCGACGCAAAAACAGTCTCTGAAAACTACCTTTCAGATGCAGTATTACTGCCAACACTTTCCAATCAGGTCCGTCTGACCGATGAAGAGCGCATTCATTATTTTGAAGACTTCCTGGCGAAAAAACCGGTTGGCCATATTGATAGCCGTACTATTCGTATTGGCTGTAATAAAGCGATTGATAGCGGAACTTACACCTTCACCTTTAAAGATGGCAGCAAGGCAGCGGCTCGCTATACCTTTACCTATGCCTGGAATGGCGAAAAATGGTTAATTTCAAGCCATCACTCTTCTGCCATGCCAGAAAAGGTTAAATAAATCCTTTAGCCAATAATTCCCATCCAGCCATGAACGCCCATATATATACTGACTGTGGCTCTCGGCGCGCTGGAAAAATAAGACGCACGCTGGGCGAAGGTATTTAATCCGCTCCAGCTTGTCGTCGCCTGCTTCAGGCTTAATGCTGTATCGATGCCCACCGTGACCTGGTCCAGGCCAATGCTGAAGCACAGCAACAGAGCGGCACAACCCACCATCGTGCGATCCTGAATCTTTAAAAGAGTCTGAATGAAATTCTGTCATCAATCCGATCGACACTGGCGAGCAGGCTGAAACAGTTGCAATTTAAAGGCTGCCTGATGGAAGATGCGTTAACTTCACCCCTTTCACAAGGAGCAGGTATGAAAAAAGCACTAATGCTGCTCGCCATAATGGCAGCAACCGGCGCGGCGCAGGCCGCAGATGACTCTGACGATCCGGCTCAGGGCTATATCGCCAATCTGTGTACGTTAGTGACCCAGGAAAAAACCAGCGGCTCTGTGGACAGCTACATTGCCAAACTGAAAGCGCTGGATGCACGCGGTCAGTCGCCTTCCGCGCAGGAAAAACCGGAGTTTGATGAAGATGAAGCCAGAACGGTGATCGCCGCCTGGATGAACCTGAATGAAAACCAGAAGAAGGAAGCGCGTCAGAGTCCCGAAGCGTGCCAGAACGCCACGCTGGATGAATATCAAAGCCAGGATTAATGAAAATCAGGGTCGGGCAAACCGACCCTGAACACTTCGCCACACCGGAAAATTAATGGGTGTGCAGCAGCCGCTCAAGTTGGCGCTGCAGATGGGCGTTCTCTTTCTCCAGATGCTCCACCTTCTCCATCAGCGTCAGCGCCATCGCAATACCCGCCCACTCCAGCTCAAGCTCAATTTGCAGTTGCCGTGCTTTGCGCAGGCTACGCAGCGCGTGATAATCGAAAATCCAGCCTGGCGTCACTTCCAGCGGGGTAATCACCCCAAGCCCCACCACTTCCGTCAGATCTTCAGGGGAAATATCCACCGAACGGCAAATCTCAATCACGGTATAGCGGACATGTTCACTCATGATGCGTTCTCCCATGCTGAGCGCGGCTCGAAGGCGGCCTTCTCCGCTAACTCACGCCACAGAGCGGCCGTTTGCTCATCGGCTTTGCCCGGCATCACCACTTTTAAAATGGCAAACAGATCGCCGCTGCCTTTTTTACTGACCAGGCCTTTGCCTTTGACCCTCATTCGCTGGCCGTTCTGACTGCCCGCCGGGATGGTCAGCGCGATTTTTCCGGTCAAGGTTGGTACCTGAATCGTCGCGCCCAGCGCGGCTTCCCACGGAGCCAGCGGCACCACAATCTGCAAATTCTGCCCATCGACTTCAAACAGCGGATGCGGCGCCACGCGGATCACCAGATACAAATCGCCGTTCCCCGCACCGTGGCTGCCCGCCACGCCCTGGCCTTTCAGGCGAATACGCTCGCCATCGACCACGCCTGCGGGGATTTTCACCTTCAGGGTTTTTGCTATTTCATCCGTCTGGCGACCAAACTCATCCAGCACTGGCAGGGTGAAGGAGACGTTGCGGCTGTCGCCGGCCAGCGTCTCTTCAAGGAACATCGGCACTTCCATTTCCAAATCCTGACCTCGTCTTGGTGGATGACGTCGCGTCTGCCCCTGGAATCCACCGCCCTGACGGCCAAAGATGGATTCGAAGAAGTCAGAATAGTCACCGGTATTACCCTGAGAATGTTGACCAAATCCGCCACCGAAGTCCGGTGCGGATTGTGAGAAGCGGGGATCGTCGCGGTGTAAGCGCAGATTGTCGTATTCAGCGCGCTTGTCGCTATCCTTCAGAACCTCGTAAGCTTCTGCCATCTCTTTAAATTTCGTTTCGGCATTGGCTTCGGTGCTGACATCGGGATGGTATTTTCGCGCCAGCCGACGGTACGACGTTTTAATGGTTTTCAAATCTGCCGTCGGTTCAACCTCCAGCAGGGCATAATAATCTTTAAATTCCATCTATTAACACCTTCTTTTCACACAACTATTTTGAGACAAGTCGGGTTCAATCCGTCGAAAACAAGTGAGGCCACCAGGCCCCACGGTGACCCTTAACGCGGTACTTAATGAGTGTAAGGCGTAAATGCGCGATGGGGGAAATAAATCAGACCATCCCGCCGTTGGCGCGAATGACCTGGCCGTTGATCCAGCCGCTTTGTTCGCTGGCCAGGAAGGCGACCACCGCCGCAATATCATCCGGCTGGCCGAGGCGCTGCATCGGGTTGAGATTGGCCAGGTTCTGGATCAGCTCGTCGCTTTTACCGTTCAGGAACAGTTCAGTGGCCACCGGGCCGGGCGCGATGGCATTCACGGTGATCTGGCGACCCCGCAACTCTTTGGCGAAGGTGTGAGTAAAGGCTTCGACCGCCGCTTTGCTGCCGTTATAAATCGCGTAGCCAGGCATATTTAAGCCAATGGCAGAGCTGGAGAGATTGATGATGCGTCCGCCTTCCGCCAGCCGTTTCCCCGCCTCACGAAGGGTATTAAACACCCCCTGTACATTGATGGCGAAGGTCTGGGCAAACAGCTCATCGGAGTGCTCAATCAGCGGCAGAGTTTTCAACACGCCCGCGTTGTTCACCAGCACATCGATGCGGCCAAACTTCTGTTCGGCGGCGGTAAAGAGTGCGGCGACATCATCCGAGCGAGAAACATCGCCCTTAACCGCCATCGCATCCACCCCCAGCCCCTGCAACTGCACCACCACGTCGTTGGCTTCCTTCGCGCTGTTGGCGTAATTGACCACCACGTTAAAGCCTTCTTCACCGAGGCGCAGAGCAATCTGCGCCCCAATACCGCGCGAAGCGCCGGTTACGATAGCCACTTTGTTGTTTAACGTTGTCATGCTGAATTCCTCATTGGATTGGATGGAGACAGCTTGAATGATAATAGGGGAAAGATAATCACCCGCCAGCACGTAACTTTATTCCATTTACGCTAACAATGCGGCGATCGACAGGCACAGCAAATCGCCCGATAGCTGGACGGGTTCAGAAGGCGTAAGAAGATTTTTAGGGAGAGCGGAAGGCAGTGAAGAACAGAAGAAAGTGATAACCACCGGTCGGTCCCTGACCGAGGCTATCGAGGGTGTCTGGCCGGAACCATTAAGACATGGCGCCTGGCGGCACGTGTTTGAACGCTTCAACATAGCTGTGCAACACACGTTTAAAGAATTTTTTCATTTCGGCTACCTGATTAAACTTTTGTTAGTAAAACGCAAAAAAAGTATACAAGAAGCGCGTTTTTCAGGCAAATAAATTTGAACCAGATCACAAAATTGGCGGGTAGTATGCAAAGGGGAACGTAAACGAAGGTTAAACAAGCGGGCCGCAGCCCACCGACAGCAAGAGGGGAAAGAGGAGGGAAATCAGGCAAAGAGGCCTAAATGTTCAACCAGAATGCTGCTACCGATGCCAATAAGCACCACACCACCAAAGATCTCGGCCCATTTGCCCATCACCGGGCCCAGGAAACGCCCCAGCAAAATACCGGCTGATGCCATCACCATGGTAGATGCGCCGATAGCCAGCGCGGTGGTGACAATGTTCACCTGCAGGAAGGCCAGGCCAACGCCCACAGCCATAGCATCGAGGCTGGTTGCCACCGCAGTGGTGGCCAGCAACATGAAGCTGTGGCTCTGGGGCGCGTCTTCGACCGATTCTTTTTTGCGGAACCCTTCCCAAATCATACGGGCGCCGAGCACAAACAGCAGCGTGAAGGCCACCCAGTGATCCCACTGCATAACGTAACGGCTGGCCGCAATGCCCACTGCCCAGCCAATCAGCGGAGTCAGCGCTTCAATAACGCCAAAAATCAGGCCGGTGCGCAGCGCCTCTTTCAATGAGGGACGATGCAGGCTGGCACCTTTACCGATGGCCGCCGCAAACGCGTCCATCGACATGCCAAAGGCCAAAATCATTGTTGCGTACATGTTCATTGTAGTTATACCGGTTTGAGGACCCTGGACGCCTTCAGGCATCAAAAACAGAGGTCCCGGCGAAAAAATAAGCGCGGGTGCTCAACAAGAAGCGCATCCTATCACGGGGTTTCGCAAAAAAAAAGACAACAAAATCAGGGATTTGAGTATAGCCTTGGCTATACTTTTTAACGAATGCTAATTTCGCGGTAAATTTTTAATCAAAAAGGCTAAAAGAATTACTGTGTTAACGGTCACATCCCTGAAGGCGTTGGGGGAATAGCCAGCGGAAATGAGGGATATGGCGGGCAGGAAATGGTTTTTTTTTGTTTAGAAAAAGGGGCGGAGATCGGCAAATCCGCCCCTTGAGCGTTACCAGACCCGGTAAACTTTGCCGGTTTCAAACTGGGCGGTGGTCATCACGCTCAGCGGGCAAAGGTGGACGCCGCCCGATTCACCTGCTCTGGCGGCAAGATCTGCACCCTTCGGAGAAGCGCAGCAGCTTTATTGAGTGGATGCGGGAAGAGGTGAAACGCGCGCTGGCGGTGTAAGGATTGAACCTGAAGCGAGTTTGCTGGAAAATGGCCGCTGATGACCCGACTGGACGCCCCATGAATAACCCGTTTCTGACCTTTTTGATGCCGATGAGCACCCTGATGCTGGGCATGCTCTCGGCCCTGCTGTTGCCCGCGCCGTGGTTTGGTCTGAGCCTGACGTACCGCCTGATGGCGATGTTCCATCTCAGTGATATCGGCCAGCTGTATACGCTGGTATTTTGCCTGTGGTTTTTGCTGCTGGGTGCGATTGAATACTTTGTGATCCGCTTTATTTACCTGCGGTTTGTGAAGGTCCCACGGGATTAAAAAATCAGGGCGGATCGGCGATCCGCCCTGACTGCATTACATGCTGAGGATCATCAGCAGCCCGCTGGAGAAAATCAGCAGCCCGACAAAGAACAGCACGATGGTGGTCACCACGTTAGCGTATTTCATGCGTTTCTCCTCAGAACCACTGGCCGAAGCGGCGGATATAAACACGTTTCATCGCCTGCGCGACCACGCAGTAACCGAACAGCGTGGCGACCAGCCATGGGAAGTACGACCATGGCAACGGCACCAGACCGACCGCATGCCCCAGCGGTGAGAACGGAATATAGATCCCCAACGCCATCGCCAGCCCGGTCGCTATCATCACCGGCAGCGCCGCACGGCTCTGAATAAACGGGATTTTCTGGGTGCGCAGCATATGCACCACCAGCGTTTGCGACAGCAGCCCTTCAATAAACCAACCCGACTGGAACAGGGCCTGATGCTCGACGCTGTTGGCGGCGAACACGTGCCACATAATCACAAAGGTGGTGATATCAAACAGCGACGAGGTTGGTCCCATCCACAGCATAAAACGACCAATGTTTTTCGCGTCCCATTTGCGCGGTTTGCGTAAAAACGCCTTGTCCATTTTGTCCCACGGCAGCGCCAGCTGAGACAGGTCATACATCAGGTTCTGGATCAGCAGATGAATGGCCAGCATCGGTAAAAACGGAATAAAGGCACTGGCGATCAACACTGAAAACACGTTGCCAAAGTTGGAGCTGGCGGTCATGTTCAGGTACTTGATGATATTGCCGAAGGTTTCCCGGCCTTTAATCACGCCCTGTTCCAGCACCATCAGATTTTTTTCCAGCAGAATAATATCGGCGGACTCTTTGGCGATATCCGTGGCGGTATCCACCGAAATGCCGATATCCGCATCGCGCAGCGCCGGCGCATCGTTGATGCCATCGCCGAGGAATCCGACGGTGTGGCCGTTGTACTGCAGCGCCTGCAGCACGCGTGATTTCTGCTGCGGCGTCAGGCGGCAAAAGACCGTCCGCGCTTCCACCAGCGGGTAAAGCTCATCATCGCTAAGGCGGGCGATCTCGGTACCGCACAGCGGCTCGCCAGGGTTCAGGCCGACTTCACGGCAGATTTTGCTGGTGATAATCGCGTTGTCGCCGGTCAACACCTTCACCGCCACGCCACTTTCCTGCAGCGCAGCAATCGCTTCGCCGGCACTCTCTTTCGGCGGATCGAGGAAGGTCAGCAGCCCACAAATGGTCAGCTCACGCTCGTCCGCTTTGCTCAACGGCAGCGTCAGCGGATTCTCTCCCAGCTCACGTTCGCCCAGCATCAACACGCGGAAGCCCTGCTGATTCCACTCTTCTGCCTGCTGACGCCACTGTTGCCGTGCGGCTTCATCCAGCGGACGCTTTTCGCCGCCGTCCAGCCACCAGCTGGCCACCGCCAGCATCTCATCCACCGCGCCCTTGCAGATCAGCTGCTGCTGATTGTGTTCGTTGGCGACCACCACCGACAGGCGGCGACGCTCAAAGTCGAACGGCAGTTCATCAATTTTACGGTAGCGCCACAGTCCGGCGACCGCCTGGTTTCCCTGGCTGAAGCTGAGGATGGCTTTATCCATCAGGTTCTTGATGCCACTTTGATGGCGGCTGTTCAGCCAGGCCAGCTGCAGCACCTTGTCGTTATTACGGCCGTGGGCATCCAGATGCTGTTCCAGAATGATGCGATCCTGCGTCAGCGTGCCGGTTTTGTCGGTGCACAGCACGTCCATCGCGCCGAAGTTTTGAATGGCATTCAGCCGTTTCACCACCACTTTGCGACGGGACATGGCAATCGCCCCTTTCGCCAGGTTGGAGCTGACGATCATCGGCAGCATTTCCGGGGTCAGCCCCACCGCCACCGCCAGCGCAAACATCAGCGCATCGGACCAGTCACCTTTGGTAAAGCCGTTGATAAACAATACAATCGGCACCATCACCAGCATAAAGCGGATCAGCAGCCAGCTGACGCTGTTGACGCCACGGTCGAACGCCGTTTGCGGACGGCTACCCACCACTGATTTCGCCAGCGAGCCAAACCAGGTTTCGCCACCGGTCGCCACCACCACGGCGGTTGCGGTGCCGCTGGCGACGTTGGTGCCCATCAGGCAGATGCCTGGCATCGACAGCAGGTCGGCGTCATCGCTACTTCCGGCAGCGGTTTTCTCGGCGATGTTGGCCATCGCGTCATATTTCTCAATCGGAATGGCCTCCCCGCTGAGCGCCGCCTGGCTGACAAACAGGTCGCGGGAGGAGAGCAACCTTACGTCAGCCGGGATCATGTCGCCCGCCGACAGGAAGATAATGTCGCCTGGCACCACATCCTGCAGGGCAATTTCACTTCTGACCGGCTGCGCCGAGGCGCTGCTGCGGCGGATCACCGTGGCGGTGGTACGCACCATTGACTTCAACGCTTCGGCGGCTTTATTGGTGCGGTATTCCTGCCAGAAACGCAGCAGCCCGCTCAGCATCACCATCATCAGCATGATCAGCACGCCGGTCAGATCGGTTTCTTCGCCTTTGCGCTGCGGCAAAATGTAATCGGTGACAAAGCTGATGCCGGCCAGCACCATCAGCACCCAGATAAAGGGGTTGTTAAACGCCTGAAAAAGCTGGCGAATGGCATGTGGCGCCTTCTCGTTCGCCACCTGATTTTTGCCGTAATGGGCGAGGCGCTCTGCGGCCTCTTGCAGGGTCAGGCCCTGACGCTGGGTATGCATTCTGGCCAGCGTGCTGTCCAGGCTCTGTTTTGCGGCGCTGGCGATGGCCAGATCGCGGGCAAGTTTTAAGTTGGCATTGTTCATTTTCATCTGCCAGATCCTTTCTTTTTTTTTCAGGCGCGGGGAATCTCTCCTACGCATGAGGATTAATCAGAATGTGTACGGATCGGGACGAGGGCAGGACAGCGTGAAGGCGGGACGATCAGTGCGTGTTTATCCCCCTTCTGCCGTGCAGCTGCCTTCGCCCATCGCTGGTCGGAGGTTCTTTCATCAGAAAATCCTTTATCAGAAAAAGTGTGTTTAGCGGCACTGCAGAAGATCGGGGATCAAACGCATAGCCTTCCGCGCCCAGTATTCACTGGACCTGATTACGATAAGTCAGGGGGGATGCGACGACCTTGAAAGGAGGTGAAACATTGCCCGCCGTTTTTCGGCAAGCAAACAAAGGAGTTGGCTTACCAGATTAAGATGTTACTTAAGGGGTGACTGTCCAATTTTGGGCTCCGTTGTGTGAATCGCCGTCACTATAGGCCGGGTCAAGACCGAAGTAAACCGCAAAATTTAGCACCATATTGCGATGGAAAAATATAAATACCCAACATAATCATAAAGATAAATGGTAACTTACGGTGATTAATCGCTGTTTTTTTCTTAAACCATTAATCAACAGCGGCGAAATTCCCATTAAGACATTGCTTAAACCCAGTCTCATTCCCTGGCCGATCCGCTCTATACTTGCAGCGGAGACTCGGGCAGAAGGACAGGATGACAATGCTTCAACGGACTAAAATCTGGTTTAAACGCGTGGCGACACTGGTGGTCATTGTATCGATCGTGCTGCTGGGGCTGCGCGTGGCGCTAACGGAACGCGGGCCAGATTTGCAGCTGTGGCACACCTGGGTACCGCAGGAGCTGAGCGACAGTCAGATGGATAACAGCGACTGGACGGGCTATCTGAAGAATGAGCAGAACCTGTTCGACGGCATCAAAATTAACGTCAGCGACAGGCTGCAGGACGACAATCCGGAAACCTATAACCGCTACGCGGAGCGCAGCCCGGTCAATCCGGAACACTTTTCCACCGACTGGAACCGCTCCTACATCATGATGCCGACCGGCACGCCGCGTGGCGCGGTGGTGTTGCTGCATGGCCTGACCGACTCCCCCTACAGCCTGCGCCATATCGCTCAAGACTATCAGCAGCATGGCTATATCGCGCTGGGGATCCGCTTACCCGGCCACGGCACGGTGCCGGCGGCACTGACCAGCGTGGTATGGCAGGACTGGATGGCGGCAACCCGGCTGGCCGTGCGGGAAGCGAAAAAACGCATTCCACCCGGTGCACCGCTGCATATCGTCGGCTTCTCCAACGGCGGCGCGCTGGCGATGAAATATGCGCTGGATGCGCTGGACGATCCGACCTTGCCGGCACCCGACCGGCTGATTCTGATCTCGCCGATGATTGGCGTCAGCAGCTACGCCCGTTATGCCGGGCTGGCAGGGATCCCGTCGATCTTCCCGGCATTTGCCCGTTCGGCGTGGCTGAGCATCCTGCCGGAGTTTAACCCGTTCAAATACAACTCATTCCCGGTAAAAGCGGCGCGCCAGTCCTGGCTGCTTACCAGCGCCCTGCAGAGCCAGCTGCATCGTGAACAGGCCAGCCAGCGATTGGCTAAACTGCCGCCGGTGCTGACCTTCCAGTCGGTGGCGGATGCCACTGTCAGCACGCCTGCGGTGGTCAGAGCCTTATACAATCTGCTGCCGGCCAACGGCAGCGAGCTGGTGCTGTTTGATATCAATCAGTCGGTGCCGCTCTCCCCGCTGATGCGCAGCAGCGCCCGTCATGCGGCGGAACATCTGTTACCACCCGCGCCACGGGCCTACACCACGACCCTGGTCACCAACGCTTCTGCCGAAAGCGATAGCGAAGTGGCAAAAACCACCCCGGCCGGCAGCACCGCGACCCTGGTCACGCCGCTGGGATTGCGTTACCCGGCAGACGTCTATTCGCTGTCCCATGTGGCGCTGCCCTTCCCGTTAACCGATTCCCTGTACGGGCGCACGCCGACGCCGCCCAATGCGTTCGGCGTCAGTTTCGGCTCAATGACGCCGCGCGGGGAACGCTCGGTGTTAATCGTCAGCCTGGATTCGCTGATGCGCCAGTCGTCGAATCCGTTTTATCCGTGGATGCTTGAGCAGGTAAACGCGACGATAAAATAAGACTCTCGCCATCCGCTCCGACACGTTCTGTAACACGCTGTGTCGGGGTTAACGTCGTCCGTCGCAGGGGGGAAAGTCAGTCATAAATCTGGTTTGCTGGACAAAAGTTGCGCAAAAGCCAGCATTTAACGCTGACCCACCACTTTTTATTGGCCGTTTGCTGGTGTTTATTGCCAGCAAACCGGCGTTTGGCGTTGCCATCGCCCGGCAATTATCCTCTGTCACGCATAATCCTCTTTTCCACGCCGCAAGCCCGTCGTGGCGCGGTTTTCGCCATTGAATGCCGTCTCCGCTGTGCGTAAGATTCTTTAACATGTTTTACAAATAAGAAACTGCTATGCAAGCCTCCATCGCCCCAACGCTCGACGCCGAAAACGACACCACGCCCGTAAACTCCCGCGGTAAAGTGATGGTCGCTTCGCTGGTCGGCACCGCTATCGAATTTTTCGATTTCTATATTTATGCTACCGCTGCGGTGATCGTTTTCCCGCATATCTTCTTCCCACAGGGTGATGCCACGGTCGCCACGCTACAGTCGCTGGCCACCTTCGCCATCGCCTTTGTCGCGCGCCCGATTGGCTCGGCTGTGTTTGGCCACTTCGGTGACCGCGTTGGCCGTAAAGCCACGCTGGTCGCGTCGCTGCTGACCATGGGGATTTCAACCGTGGTGATCGGCCTGCTGCCGGGCTATGAAACCATCGGCGTCTTTGCGCCACTGCTGCTGGCGCTGGCGCGCTTCGGTCAGGGCCTGGGCCTCGGCGGGGAATGGGGTGGCGCGGCGCTGCTGGCAACGGAAAATGCCCCGGCGAAGAAGCGAGCCCTGTACGGCTCCTTCCCGCAGCTCGGTGCGCCGATTGGCTTCTTCTTTGCCAACGGCACCTTCCTGCTGCTCTCCTGGCTGCTGACCGACGATCAGTTTATGCAGTGGGGCTGGCGCGTGCCGTTTATCCTCTCTGCGGTGCTGGTGCTGGTTGGGCTGTACGTGCGTTTGTCGCTACACGAATCGCCGGTCTTTGCCAAGGTGAAGAAAGAGAAGAAGCAGGTCAAAATCCCGATCGGCACGCTGCTGTCTAAGCATCTGAAGGCGACGATTATCGGCACCTTTATCATGCTGGCGACCTACACGCTGTTCTATATCATGACCGTGTACTCAATGACCTACGGCACCACGCCGGCACCGGGCGGCCTGGGCTTCCCACGCAATACCATGCTGTGGATGCTGATGCTGGCGGTCATTGGTTTTGGTGTGATGGTGCCGATTGCCGGCCTGCTGGCAGACCGCTTTGGTCGCCGCAAAACCATGATCGTCATTACCCTTGCGATTATCGCCTTCTCGCTGATTTTCCCGAGCATGTTAGGGTCAGGGAATCAGCTAATGGTGATGGCCTTCCTGCTGTGCGGCCTGAGCATCATGGGGCTGACCTTCGGCCCGATGGGTGCCCTGCTGCCGGAGCTGTTTCCGACGGAAGTGCGTTATACCGGTGCCTCGTTCTCCTATAACCTGTCGTCGATCCTTGGGGCGTCTGTCGCACCCTACATCGCCACCTGGTTAGCGCACACCTACGGTCTGTTCTACGTCGGTATCTATCTGGCCTCGATGGCCTGCCTGACGCTGATTGCGCTGTTGGCCAGCAAAGAAACCCGCCACGAATCGCTGTACGACTAAGCCTTGTTCAGGCAATAAAAAACCGGCCATGGCCGGTTTTTTTTCGTGCTGAAATCCGCTGCGGGAACGGGCCCTGCGCCCATCCCCGCCGGGGATTACTTCTTGCTCTTCATCTGTTGCAGCACGTTGGTACACTGATTCTGCTCGTTGTCGCTGGGTGAAATCAGCGCCAGCAGTGCGGCGGCGGGCGCCACTACCGCACCGAGAGCCACCGCGGCCGCACCCCGCGCAATCAGGGGACCGGCCTTAACGCCCGCATTCGGATTCTTGAAGGTGCCCTTCACATACAGCGGCGAGCGTAGGGTGATGATACGGATGCCCTTGCTCTCAGGATCGATCGACAAATCCATCCGCTCGTTGGCGAAGTTGGTGGTGCCGGAGATGTTAATCACCGCGTTTTCGGTATCGAAGACAAACAGCCGGGTTGAGGCTAAGCCGTTAGTGACGTTGAGGTCGGCTGCGGCACAGTTGATCCGCACTTCATCATCGCCAAACAGCTTGCCGACCACGTAATTACCGACGTTCAGACCGACAATCTCCATCAGGCTGCGGCTGATCACCCCGTCATTCATCAGCATCTTCAGCTCACCGTTGCTGGTCGCCAGAATATCGGCCACCGAGTTACCGTTTCCGCTCAGCGTGGCGTCGCCGTTCATCTGCCCCATGCTGCTTTGCATGGCGGAGACGTCCGGGAACAGCTGCTTCAGCTTCAGGTTACGGGCATGCAGATCGGCGCGCGCGCGCATCGGCGTGCGGTCACCTTCCAGATGAATGGTGGCGTTAAGATTACCGCCGGCCATACCAAAGCGCAGCGGATCCAACAGGATATCGCCGTTTTTTAGCACCAGATGGGTGTACAGATCGCTGAGCGGCAGCGAGTTACTGTGCTCAATTTTCTTGCCACTGAACTTCACGTCAGCGTCCATCGCTCCCCAGCTTTTGGTATCAAACTTATCGTGTGGCAACACGCGATCCGCTGGCTGAGTGGTGGCATCGCCACGTTTGGCTTTCGCCTGCTCGGTTTTCTCACTGCCTTTACCCGAATTCACGCCAATCAGTGGCCCTAAATCCGCCATTCTCAGCTGTTTCGATTCCAGCGAACCTTCCAGTTTTGGACGCGGTTTGCCCTGGGTGTAGGTCATGGAGCCGTGAATATCGCTGTCGCCAATATGGCCGTTGAAATTTTCATAACGGAATACCGGGCCTCCCTTCTGCTGGAAGCGGGCGATCAGATGTCCATCGGTTTCATATGGCGGCGTATCGGGCAGCAGAATGCCGGTCAGGCCGTAGAGATTGGCCAGCGTGTCGCCGGCGAAGCGCAGCCGGATATTCAGCCCGCCAAGGTTAAGCGGATCCTGCAGCGTCCCGGCCACCTGCACACGCGTGGTGCCGTTGCGCACGTCGGCCTGCAGTGGGAAAGGATTGGTTTTACTTCGCAGCGACAGCATGCCGCCGATTTTACCGTCGCCGGTCAGCTTCTCGTTGTTGTACGTCCCGGAAGCCTTCCAGCCAAACACGTAATCAGACGCGCCCTTCTGGCTCTTATCATCCTTGCTGCCCGCCACCTGAACGTAAGGCACCGGCTTGCCGAGCGGATCAACGGTGACCTGCACATCGGCTTTGTTGATGGCATCCCGGTAGGCGATCTGTCCGCGGTCAAACATGATGTTGTCGAGGCGGAAGGTCCACGCAGACGGCGGCTGATTCGGGTCCGGATTGTCACTGCCGGCCAGATTGAAAGTCCAGTTATTCTTTTTATCCGCGGTCTGGATCAGCCTGGCATCCGGCTGCGTCAGCTTAATCCACGGGATATACACTTCTTTGCCCAACAGTGCCAGCGGGGCCAGCGTGGCATCCACACGTTGCAGATGCACCATAGTGATATCAGGGATTTCGGGCGGATTGCCCAGCAGAATATCGTCGGCGTGAACGTGCGGCCATGGCACCCAACTGCGCCAGCCGGGTTCATCCCGGTTGCGTTCCCACGCCACGCCCAGGTCACCGCGAATGGCGAACGGACGATTCAATTCAGTCGACATTTTTTGATTGATGGTCGGTTTAAGTCGGTTCCAGTCAAAGGTCGCAATGATGATCACCACCACGATCACCAGCAACAAAAAAATCCCGACAATCCAGCTAATTATTTTTCCCGTACGCGACATACCCGGTCTCCTTGCTCGCTTCGGCCTTCTGTAAAGATAGTCCAGCGCGAAGGAAACGGGATCAGATCAGCTGGTGCGGCAGCGATTCCAGCTGTTCAAAAGGCATCGGACGGGCAAAAAAGTAACCCTGAGCGGCATAAGCGGGTGAATTTTTCACCTGATTCCATTCATCAATCGTTTCAACGCCTTCGACAATCACCCCTTTGCTGTAGCGATTAATCAGGGCCAGCAGCTTGTTAAAGAGATTACGACCCTCTTCTGACTTTCTCAGCATGATAAACAGCTCACGGGCCATTTTGATGTAGTCATACTTCAGCTCGGTCAGCGCGGAAAAGTTGGCCATGCCGCAGCCAAAATCATCCAGCCACAGCGGGCCGAGTTCCGGCATCTGCGCGACAATCTCCTCCTGCGGCAGCACATGGTGTTCTACCAGCTCAAAACGCACCCACGGGCAGCGGGCCACCAGCTGACGGATGGCAGCATGGTGCTGCAGTTCCAACAGGGTTGGGCCATCAATATTGACCGAGGCAACGGTGCCACTGGAGGTGAACATCGTTTCCCATTCCGCCAGCAATTCAAGCTGCTCGGTAACAATGTGCAGGCGCTGTGGGATCTCAAGCGCTGCAAAATAGGACTCCGGTGATACCCTCTTGCCCGGTTCAGCGGGATGAAATACCGCCGTGAGCAACTCAATTGCCATCAGACTGCCGGTCACCCGGTAGATAGGCTGAAACGTATAGATGCGCTGGCACTCCTGCCAGTACAAACGCTCATCTTGTTGCTTTGTCACAACATTTGAGAGAGGAAGCCGGTGACTGAGGTCGTTCAGCACCATGTAATTGATCCTTGATAATGATGAGACCGTTCAGGGAACGGATCTCCCGCAAGAGAGATATCGGCACCGGATCGCAGAACTTTATCGCGCCTGGCGCTAAAAACGCCCGGTAATTGCCCCTTACTGCTGGCCGCAGCTGGCCGAAAATGAAGGCCGTTGTTGCTGTTTTCTCAGCTATTCACTGCGTGAGGAAAAAAGTAAAACGCCGTTTTAAAATATTGACTACGCGCGGCTGCGCAGCGAAACTGGTGCAAATTTGAGGGATGAGCTGACTACCATGACGCAGAAAAAAATTGCCGTTATCGGCGAGTGCATGATTGAGCTTTCACAGAAAGCCACCGACCTGAGCCGCGGTTTTGGCGGTGATACGCTGAACACCGCGGTGTATATCGCCCGCCAGGTTGACCCACAGCAGCTCAGCGTGGACTACGTGACCGCGCTGGGCACCGACAGCTTCAGCGGTGAGATGCTCGCCGCCTGGCAGCAGGAGCAGGTGCAGACCGGCCTCATTCAGCAGATGGACAACAAGTTGCCGGGCCTGTACGTGATTGAAACCGATGCGCAGGGCGAGCGAACCTTTTACTACTGGCGCAACGATGCCGCCGCACGCTTCTGGCTGGAAGGCGAGCGCGCAGAAGACATCTGCCAGCAGCTGGCCCAGTTTGATTACCTTTACCTGAGCGGCATCAGCCTGGCGATCCTCAGCCCGCAGAGCCGGGAAAAGCTGATGGCGTTGCTGACCGCCTGTCGCCGCAACGGCGGGAAAATCATCTTTGATAACAACTACCGTCCACGCCTGTGGTCGTCGGCAGAGGTGACGCAGGCGGCTTATCAGGTGATGCTAGCCTGCACCGACATCGCCTTCCTGACGCTGGACGATGAAACCCTGCTGTGGGGCGAAGCGCCGGTTGACGAAGTGATTGCCCGCACCCGTGCCGCCGGCGTCAGCGAGATTGTGATCAAGCGCGGTGCCGAATCCTGCCTGGTGTCGCTGGCCGATCGGCCACTGCTGGATATTCCGGCGGTGAAGCTGCCGGCCAGCAGCGTGGTCGATACCACGGCGGCAGGGGATTCCTTTAGCGCCGGCTATCTTGCGGTACGCCTAAGCGGTGGCAGTGCGGAAGAGGCGGCTAAACGCGGCCATCTGACCGCCAGCACGGTGATCCAACATCGCGGGGCGATCATTCCCCGTTCGGCGATGCCGGCTTAAGCGCTTTCGCCGGTTTTCCTCCTGAATGCAAACAGCCCTGCACTAGCGGGGCTTTTTATTATTCTATTCGCGAAGATCCGCCCTTTAATTAACATCCGCAAATTAAGTCAAATTAATTACGCCGCTTATCCGTAAGCAGTCTGAATGAGTCAATTCCTAATTCAGGTCCAGCCGCAGATCGGCAAACGGATAATAAACTGAATAGTATGATAATTACCGTAAACCTGCTTAAAGGCGATCCGTGATGCAAACCGACTCGTTTTAAAACAATCAGATAGCAGCCCATAAATACCCCCGAACCGGCGCTTCTGGGCATAGTCTGAAACTGCGCGAAAAGCGTGAGCAAGGCTGGACGCTGTATAAATAAATGGGCAATGATTGTTTTATTACAGCCGATCCCCCCTATTCTCGCGCCGGGCTCGCCTATACTTAAATAATGAAATTCAGGAGCGCCTATGAAAACCGAAATTATTAATATCTGGCCTCACGGCGAGGCTCCCGGTGCCAGCGATTCCAGGGTCAGCCCACAAATTGTCGATTTAGCCAAAGAGTACGAACCTTACGATCGTGCCGCCAGCGGCGTGCGCAATCCTGAGCTGGCCTTCTGGTATCCGGAAGAATCCAACGGCGTGACCCTGCTTGTCGCACCGGGTGGCGGCTTCGAAAAAATCATGATCGATAAAGAAGGCAGCGCGTTGGCGATGTTCTTTACCGCGATGGGCTATACGCTGGCGGTGATGACCTACCGTTTCCCGCAGGATGGCCACCATGAAGCGGCTGACGCGCCGCTGTCGGATGCACAGCGTGCGGTGCGCGTGCTGCGTCACCGTGCCGCGCGTGGGCTGAACGGCAAGCGTATTGTGATGATGGGCTTCTCGGCCGGTGGCTATGTGGCCGCCAGCGTCGGTACGCGCTTCAATGAGAAACTCTATCCGGTGCAGGATATTGCCGACTCGCTGACCGCCCGCCCGGATGCATTGGTGCTGATGTACCCGGTGATCAGTATGCGTGAAGGGCTGGCGCATCAGGGTTGTCGCCAGCATCTGCTGGGTGAACACCCGACGCAGCGGGAAATTGACGCGTACTCGATGGAAACGCGCGTCACCGAACAAACGCCACAAACCCTGCTGATCCACGCGGTGAATGATGAGTCGGTGCCCATCAATAACAGTATGGTGATGTTCAGCGCGCTGCGGGAACACAAGGTCTCCAGCGAGCTGCACTTCTACGAGAAAGGCGGACACGGCTTTGGCATCCGCAACGTCGCCGATTTGCCGCTGGCCAGCTGGCCGATGCTGGTCAATGAATGGCTGCGCGCGCGGATCTGGTAGCACGCAAAAAACCCGGCAGCGTTAGGCGACCGGGTTGTTGTCAGAACAGATCAGTTCTGCGAAGACGGGATGTCAGAGACTTCCGGCTTGGTTTCATCCACCGCTGCGGCCGCCGCTTCCGGGGCCGGTGCCATGATTTTCTTCCAGCTCTCTTCCAGCTGCTGAACGTTGGTTTCCGGCTCGCCCTGCGGCTGCATCAGCATCATGGTCAGATCCTGTGACAGCTGCTGGCGCAGCTCCTGGTTCATCATCTGCAAGGTCAGGCCCGACAGGAAGCTCTGGCGCAGTTTCTGATACTGTTCCGGCGCGATATCCACCACCGCATTCTGCTGCGAGCGCAAACGCTGGCTCATCAGCACATCGGTATCGGTGCGGGCGTAGGTGGCAAACAGCTTGTTCAGCTCGGCGGTTTTCTGCGCCATCAATGCGTCAAACTCTTCCTGCGGCAGGCCGTTATCGCGGATATTCACCATTTCGCGCGCAACCAGATTTAGGTTACTTTGCAGGGTGGCGTTATCGGCATCCAGATTGATGGCGCACTGCGCGCGCTGGTACAGCACGCGGCAGTCAAAGCCCACCTGCACCTTCTGCGCTTTGCTGTCGCTCAGCACATGCTGCACGTGCCAGAATAACGCTTCACGGGCCAGATCGCTCTGCCAGTAATGCTGCAGATTCTGCGAATCCCTGATGGGCTGCCACGGCGAATCCCACACCAGCGACAGGCGATCCTGGGTCAGATTATTGTTGACCAGGTTAATCGGCTGTGGCGGCAGTGGCGACAGCGTTGGCATCGGCGACGGCGTATCACGCTTGCCCTTCAGCGGCGAGAAGGTTTTGTTGATCTGCTCGGCCAGGCTGCGGCTGTCGACGTTGCCCACCACCATCAGCGTCATCGCGTCCGGCGTGTACCACTGCCTGTAAAAGTCGTTCAGCTTAACCGGGTCGATCGGCGCATTGGCGGGCGTGCCCGGATCGTGGCCCAGCAACGTGGAGCCCTTCAGCCGGTAACGCCACCAGACATCCTGCGGATTGGCAGGCCAGGTGGCGATCGGATCGTCAGCAGCCAGCGCGGTGTTCACCGTCTGTTCATTGATGGTCATATCGCCGACGGTCGCCGCCAGCCAGTTCATCGCTTCTTTCACCACTTCCGGCCGGTTGTTCGGCAGGCTGAGGGTGTAGAGCGTGAAGTCATAAGAGGTGATCGCAGGCGGTTGCGGGCGATCGGGATCGATACTTTGCTGCCACAGCGAGCGCTGCTGCGCAGGGTCAAGCTTCGCGTTATGCACTAAGGCCAGACGCGGTAAGAGGTGGCTGTAACCGGCCTGCTGGGTATTCTCCACCAGAGAGCCGGTATTAACCAGTAAGCGGACTTCAACGCGGTCGCTGGGACGCTGCGGAGTCGTTAAAACCTGCCAGGTGAACCCGTTATCGAGTTTTCCCTGCTGCCAGGCGGGATCGGGTTGGAGTGTTTCAGCCTGCACAGTGCTGCTGACCACGGCCAGCAATATTCCACCAACCAAAAGACGAATTCTGGTGCCCTGCATGTGAACCCCTACTCAATCACAAACCAAAAAAAATCACTGGCGATCTACGGCCTGCTGCTATCTACGGGAGGGATAACTCAGGGAAGCCGCTGTTTTTTCTCAGAACAGCTTCTTAGACCACGCATTGGCGGGGATGTCCCACCACGGAGTGAAAAATGATAAAAATCTCTGGGGGTTATTATGCAAATGCCCGCCGCGAGGGCAAGTCGCGACGGGCATTTGAGGGGATATTTAACGAATTAACGGCTTATGCGGCGTTTTCGGGCAGTTTTTTCGCCTTATTTTTGCCATCCAGCGTGTCTTTCAACTGTTGCTCGTCCAGCTGATCGACCCATTTTGCCACCACCACGGTCGCCACGCCGTTGCCGACCAGGTTAGTCAGCGCACGGGCTTCAGACATAAAGCGGTCGATACCGAGGATCAGCGCCAGACCGGCCACCGGCAGATGGCCGACCGCCGAGAGCGTAGCCGCCAGCACGATAAACCCGCTGCCGGTAACGCCCGCCGCCCCTTTCGAGGAGAGCAGCAGCACCACCAGCAGCGTGATTTGATGCCAGATATCCATATGCGCATTGGTGGCCTGGGCGATAAACACTGCCGCCATGGTCAGGTAAATCGAGGTGCCGTCGAGGTTAAACGAGTAACCGGTTGGGATCACCAGCCCGACCACCGACTTCTTACAGCCGAGCTTTTCCATCTTATCGAGCATGCGCGGCAGCGCGGATTCTGAGGACGAGGTCCCCAGTACGATCAGCAGCTCTTCTTTGATGTAGGCGATAAATTTGAAGATGTTGAAGCCGACCACGCGGGCAATGGTGCCCAGCACCACCACCACAAACAGCAGGCAGGTAATATAGAAGCAGATAATCAGCTGGCCCAACTGCACCAGCGAACCGACGCCGTACTTGCCGATGGTAAAGGCCATTGCGCCGAACGCCCCAATCGGTGCCAGACGCATGATCATATTGATGATGCCGAAAATCACGCGGGAGAAACTTTCGATAAAGTTGAATACCAGCGTGCCTTTGTCGCCCATACGGTGCAGGGCAAAACCGAACATGATGGCGAACAGCAGCACCTGCAGAATGTTGCCGCTGGCAAAGGCACCAATCACGCTGTTAGGAATGATATCTAACAGGAACGCCACCACGCCTTGCTGTTCGGCCTGCTGGGCATACATCGCCACCGCTTTGGCATCCAGCGTGGCCGGGTCGATATTCATGCCAACGCCAGGCTGCAACACGTTAACCACCACCAGGCCAATAATCAGGGCGATGGTACTGACCACTTCAAAATAGAGCAGCGCGACGGCACCGGTACGGCCGACCGCTTTCATGCTTTCCATCCCGGCGATGCCGGTGACCACGGTACAGAAAATAACCGGTGCGATGATCATCTTGATCAGCTTAACGAAACCATCGCCAAGCGGCTTCATCTGGGCACCCAACTCGGGGTAGAAATGCCCTAGCAGCACGCCGATGACGATGGCGGTAATCACCTGGAAATAGAGGCTTTTAAACAGGGAAGTTTTCATAGAATGTCCATTAACGGCTTGGATGGCAGGCGCTTTCGCTGAGGTTATCGTCAGTCTTCAGCGCGAAAGTAACACTACGTTAACGGGATTGATATAACTTGAAACACTCAGCCGCCGGGCAACGCGCCGTTTTATGAGCTGAATCACTTCAGCACCGGTAATGACGCGTTGTGGTTTGCGTTAAGGATTGATACACGTGGAAATTATCCCTTACGGGACCGTATTAGGGCGTAACTAATTCCAGATATTTTCGGTTAAAGACGGGCAGCGGCAGCGCCTCAGAATAGAGGTAGCCCTGCCCGATATTAATGCCGCGCGCCAGTAACCAGTCGCGTTGCTGGCTGGTCTCGACGCCTTCGGCAATCACGTCCAGCTTGATGATTTCGGCAATCGCCGCGACGATGCGCACCATAGTGTCATCATTCGGCAGCACGCAGACAAAACTGCGGTCCATCTTCAGCTTACTGATGGGTAACGACTTAAACTGGCTCAGCCAGTTCAGGTTGGCATAGCCCATACCAAAATCATCCAGTGCCACCGAGATGCCGACCTTTTGCAGCTCGCTTAACAGCTGCAGTGCCTGTTCCGGCTCGCCCACCTGGGCGGTTTCGGTGATCTCCAGCATCAGGCTGCCCGGACTGATTTGGTGGCGATGGATCAGGTCCTGTAAATGGGTGACCATATCCGCTTCACGCAGCTGCACGGCGGAGAGATTGACGCTGAGCGGCAGATTAATGCCCTGCTTCTGCCAGCCCGCCAGCACCCGGCAGGACTCTTCGAACACCCAGCGGCCCAGCGCGCTGATCACGCCAATCTCTTCGGCGTTCACAATCAGATCTTCCGGCAAGGCCCAGCTGCCGTCCGGCTGACGCATTCTCAGCAGGGCTTCCGCGCCGACCAGCTTGCCGTTACGCATATCAATCTGCGGCTGCAGGAACAGCGAGAACTGCTCTTCTTCCAGCCCCTGCAAAATATCGTGTTCCTGAGTCAGTCGCTTGTGCGCCCGCTCCATCATCATCGGGTCAAAGAACAGGATCTGATTTTTGCCCTGATGACGGGCCGACATCATCGCCGACGCCGCACGGCTTAAAAAGTCCTGCGCGGTGAGATCGCGCTCTTCACGCTGCGCCAGGCCGATGCTCAGGTTGGGCCGCAGCTGCATATCCTGCAAGGTGACAGGCTGATTCAGCCGCAGCAGCAGCAGGCGCGCCAGGCGCATGGCGCGGAAAGGTTTATTGGCGCGCTTCACCAGCAGCACAAAATCACTGCCTGACAGCTGGCCCACCAGCGTATGGCTGTCGATACTGTTGCGAATTTTTTCCAGCAGCGTCAGCAACAGCGCATCACGCTGTTCATCCTTCACCACGCCGTTGGCATCCTGCAAGGTCTCGATGCGCAGCACCATCAGAGTGAAATTGTCGTCGTCAGAGACGGAATTAAGATGCTGCTCCAGCAGCGCCAGAAACAGGGTTTTGTTCGGCAGATTGGTCAGGGCAAAACGGGTGGTCAGCCTGCTCATCTCATCATGCACCGCTTCGCCCACCTGCTGATTGCGGTTGTAGCTGCGGATTAACATGCCCAGCTCATCGTCACGGTGGCGCTCAGGCAGCGTCAGCTGATGAGAAATCGCCTCCTGCGGCGGCAGATCCTGCAGCTCCATGGCGATCCGCCGCAGCGGGCGAACGATCAGCTTGTTGATGCACCAGCTGATGGCGATCGACAGGATCAATGCCAGCAGCAGGTAAGTGGTCACCATCGTCGACAGGGCGCTGAGAATAAACTGATAGACCCGCCAGGAATCGGCCTGCAATACCAGCAGCGCCAGCGGCTTGGGATTAGCTGGCTCCACCGAGTAGAGCGGCACGGTGATCTTCACCGGCAGCTCAAACAGCGTGGCGATAAATTCCGGCACCGGCTTTTCGGGCTCAAAATCGGTATGCAGCGCCTGCAAGCCGTTCGGCAACACCACTTCGGCCCTGGCCAGGATCCCGGCCGGTTTCAGTGAGTTGAGGATCAGTTCGGCCTGCGGAATATCGGCTTTCAGCACCGCCTGGGACAGCGGCTGACGCACGGTGTGGGCGACATTTTCCATCTGCTGGGCGTAGTCAATCCTGCGCTGCTGCACAAAATGGAAAAGCTGAATGACAATAAAAATACAGATGGTCACGGCGGCCACGCAGGATACCGTCGCCATCTGTTTTATTGTTAATGAACGACTGACGCGCAAACCCACTCTCCGAATCACGGGATGCCACCACCTGGGGCAGCAAAAAACTGCCCTGAGTATATCTTAAGGCGGCCGCTTGTTAAGCACTCTGTCCCGGCAAGTGGTTGATTAGGTGTTTTCTGAAGGCGATTATCTTAATTTTCCCCGTAACTGCAGCCTGATGACCCTATTTAAAGTCCGCGTATGGGGTTAACGGCTCTGGCGGAATATCCAGATCGCCCTGCCAGCCTGCCATCGAATAACGCGCATAGATCAGTCCGTGGCTCGGCGTATAGTCCTTCGCCTGCTGAATATCGACGCCGACGCCCATCGTCCAGTGCGCGGTTAAACGACGCTCGACCACCGCCCGCAGGGTATAACCGAACCCGTTGCTGCTACTGTCGCTGCTTTGTGGGTTATCCGTGGTCAACGCGCCGAAATCGAGCGGATAGCGTGACTGGCCGTCAGTTTGCGAATGGGACCAGGAAACGGAACCGCCGAGATCGTAAGACCAGTTTTCCGTGCGCTGGCGCCAGCTGACCGGTACCGACAGTGAGCTGTAACGCTGCGGGCTGTAATAGCCGCCCTGTCCAAGTGAGTAATCACTCAGATCCTTCGCGTAGTGCCACAGCATGCCGTTCAGGCCGATGGTGGCCCGCCGGTTGTTTTCGTTGATTAACTTGTAGTAATAGCCCGCCATCAGGCGTTCGCGGCTGTTGTCCGCCACGTTTTCGCCGGTGATCTGGTGCGCGCTGAGATCGGCCCATACGCCGTTGGCGTTGCCCTGGTCGTAGCTCAGGCCAATCGCGCCACCGGTTGCCACCACGCCGCCCCAGGTTTTGCCGCTGGCGGTATTGGGATCCTGTGCGCCAGCATAAGCGAGCAGCGAGCTGGAAATCGGCCGCCGTGACGCGGTCAACGACACGCCGAGGTCCCGTAGATCGGTGTTCCAGGTGACGCCACCTACCCAGTTGGTGACTGCAAAGCCCAGCGGCGTGGTGCCAATATCCGCGCGCCACTGTTCGCTGCGGTAGCCGACGCCAACGCTGGTGCCGTTCTGATGTTGGCGGAAATCGCGGTTACAGGTGGCATCGTCATTGGCGCAGGTGCCGAACGTCTCATCAATGTTTCCACTGTCATTGCGCGAGAAGGTACCGGCCGAGACATCGACATTATCCAGCCGCAGGAAGCTTTTGCCGTCGGCGAACGGCGTTTCGGCTTCCATCATGGTGGTGTGCGCGGTGAAGTCGGATACGCCGCCGGTGCCCTTACTGCGCGAATAGTCTTCTTCCAGCGTCAGCGTGCTGTCCTGCTGACGGTAAAGATCGGCGGCATCGCTGCGGATACCGCGTTTCAACCAGTCATCCTGTGGGTCGTTGCGGGTCAGCCGGGTAAACGCCTGATTATCCGGCGGTACAACCGGGGTGATGCCGCTGGCGACCATCGCCTGGCGGTAATCCTCCTGCGCGAAGTGAGGTTGCCCCTGCAGCGCTTCCAGGCGGGCAGCATCGCGATAGATCAGCGCGCTGCTTTGCGATGGTCCGGCTTTTGCGGCCTGGGTTTTCAGCCCGGCATACAGCGCGGTAGCCTTCTGCGGCTCACCTACCGCCAGCCAGGCATTCGCCACGCGGCGTCCGCTGTAGACGTTATCAGTGGACGCCTCGGGCGGCAGCGCGCTCAGCAGCTTACGCGCGGCGACCAGCTGATGGCGGGCAATCAGCGCTTCGATGTTATCCAGGCTGGCTTCCGCGCGGGCAATCAGCCGGTCGGTTTCCAGTCGGGCGTTGAGATCGGTAATATTTTGATCCCACTTTGTCTGCGGCAGCGAGTGGATCTGCGCCAGCGCGGCCTGCGGGCGGTTGCTGCCTGACAAATACAGCGCGTTGGCATACACCTGTGCCGGCACGCCCGGCTGCTGACGCGCCATCGCCTGCATCTGCCGGTCGGCGGCCTGCGTCTGTCCACTCTGGCGCAGTGCGGCCGCCAGCCGGTAGTTCAGCCAGACGTCGTCAGGCGACAACTGTTGTGCCTGACGGTAAATCTCGGCCGCCTGCCGCCAGTTTCCAGCCGCGGCCAGCCTGTCCGCCTCAGCGCTCAACGCATTGCTACGCAGGCTGGCGAGGGTGTCACCCAACGCCTTTTTCTGCGCAGCTGGCAGCCCGTTAATAAACGCCATCGCTTTTTGCGGGGACTGCTGTTGATAGAGAGCGGCCAGCCGCCGGGCTGCGGTGGTATTGCCCGCATCCAGCCGTAACGCGCGGGTGTACTGCACGTCCGCCGTGGCCGGGTCTTTCTGCGCCAGCGCCACGTCGCCCAGCCCAATCAGCGCATAGCTGTCGAGGTTATCCAGCGAGCGCGCCCGCTGATACTGGCTTGCGGCCTGGCTAAGATTACCCGCCGCCAGCGCTTTGTCGCCCCCGGCGATTGCCAGCCAGTACTGGTTAGAGGTCAGCAGGCTGCGCCATTTGCCGATATCGGTGCCCTGCGCATCAGCGACAACCGCCCGTTGAAAATAGCCATTTGCTTCGGCGCGACGGTTGTCCCGCGCCAGGGCCTGGCCCATCGCCCCCAATAAATCGGGATCGTTTGGGGTGGCCTGCAGCGCGGCGCGCAGAGCGGGAATGGCGGTGCTGCTTTGACCGCGGTCAATCATCGCCAGGCCGCGCAGCCGCTGCTGGTAAGCCGGATCGGCCAGCATTTTTTGCTGACGCGCCAGCTCGGTCAGACCGTCAGACTGCGGCTTGTCAGAGGTAAAGGTGGCGAGATAGGTTTTCAGCTGGGCGACGCTCTGCGGCGTGACCGGCTGCGATTTGATATTGCTGAGCCACAGTTCGGCGGCCTGCACCCGGCCCGCCGGATCCATTGCCACCGCTTGCAGTTGTTTAACGGCGGCGGTCGGGTTATTGCGGCTCAGCTCCATTTGCGCAATCGCCATGCGCACGTTAATGCTGCCAGGCGCATCGCGATCCAGCGCCGAGAGTTCGGCCAGCGCGCGGTTTTCCTGTCCCGGCAGCCGCGACACTACCCGCCAGTATTCCAGCGCGATATCGGGCGAGGGAAAGACACCGTTGAACTGTTTATCGTAAGCCGCTTTGGCCTCTTCAATGCGGCCAGAGGTGGCGAGAAGCCGCGCCAGCTGCAGCTGTTTCCTGCCCTCATCTGATAGTAAGCGAATACTAACTTCAGCCTGCCGCGTCGCCAGCGAATCGGGCGAAATTTGCTTCAGCGTTACCATCAGCTGACGCGCTTTGTCCTGCTCGCCCTGATGTAACGCCTGGCGGATCTGCGCCGCCAACACCTGCGGGTTATCCGGGGCAATTTTTTCCAGCCGGTAGAGCGACTGGCTGACCAAATCATATTTATTGGTCGCCTCGCCAATTCTGACCTGTTGCAGCAGCCAGTCGACCGGCTCAACGTGATCGGGTGCCGCCAGCACCTTGCTGCTTAAGGGCCACAGCAGCAGCGGCAACAACAGGCTAAGTCGCGAACGTTTCACTAATCGTCGTCCTCGTCACCGAGGCGATGACGGCTGACGCGGCGCATCAGTCGCCACACCAGCAGCGCAAACAGGATCACCACCAGCGTGGCAAACGCCGCCAGCAGCACCGGATGCGTGGCCAGCGCATTCCATACCCGCTCCCACCACGGCAAATGGCCCACCCAGTAGGTATTGCCCACCCGCAGGCTGCGCACGCCGGATTCACGGATTACTGACGCCGAGCCAAAGATTGCCGCGCGTTTACCGCTGTCGATCAGCGCGCCATTCAGCAATTCCCACGCGCGCGGGCTGTCTGCCAGCAGCGCGACCACGCTGCGTTGCGCATCAAATGGCGACTGGAAGCCAATCACCGCTGCCATCGGCCCACCAGAACTGATGGTGGTCTGGCTTTCAGCGCGCAGATCGTCCGGGGAAGAGGCGCCGCTGGAGACGGCGGTCTGACGGTTAGGCTTGTTGATCCAACTCTTCGCCGTATCCAGCAGCAGATTGACCTTGTCATCATCCTTCATCTGTTCAGGCAGCCTGCCGATCATCAGCAGATCGGCATCGCTGGTTTTTGCCTTGCTCCAGTCATCGGCGATCTGCATTTTCAGCGCCGGATAGCCGGTCTGCGCCGAGATGTTGCCCAGCGCGTTCAACAGCGCGCTGACTTCACCCGGCTGCGGACGGTTATTAACCAGTACCAGCGTTTGTGCCAGATCGGCGTTGCGGCTGAACGGGAAGCCGGCGTTGGCAAACGCGCCCAGCGACGGCATCTCCATATAGTGGCGATAGCCAGAGAAATTGACCGTCGAATTGCCGTCAATCACCACATGGTTGCTCACCGGGGTGATAGTTTCGCAGCGCCCTTCATTGGTATTGTTGTTAAACGAGCCGCCAATAAAGGTGCTGGCATAATCAAAATCAAAGCGCATCTGGTTCACCACGCCCAGCTGCAGGGCCGGAATGGTGAGCTGCGTGCCGCCATCCAGCAGCCCCTGCACCAGCGGAATATGCAGCAGCTGATTGCTTTCGTCGCGCTTGTTCACCAGCGGGTAATCCTGCACAAACTGGTTGTTCAGGTTCACCGCCAGCCGCGAGCCGTCATCCTGCACCGGAGAGGTATAGCGATATTTGATATCCATATCGATACCGCGTGCACGCACCAGGAACAGGTCCGGCGGGAGCTTCAGGGTTAACGAAATCGGCGCAGGCTGCATGCCATCGGCCTGTAGCTGGCCCTGGAACTGCTGTAGCTCGGCGAAGGTGGTGGCGCGGTCGGTACGCACCCAGTTTGGCGCATCGTAAGGCTGGCGTGCAGACAGCTCCTTCACGCTGTCAATGGTCGAGGATTGTCCACGCAGCAGCAGTTCACCCTGCGCAATCCCCTGCACCGCTTTCAGCAGATCGTTATCGTCGCGTCCCAACACCAACAGTAATTTTTGGTACTTATTGTCCGGTTGGTCGATGATTTTCACCGTCGGTTTATCCACCGGCGGCAAATCCTTCAGGAAGTCCGGGCGCTGGTCGTTGGTGGCAAAAACCACGGCGTGCTGACGATCGGGCAACTGGTTATACAGCACCGGGAAAGTCTGTCCGCGCCAGTCCGCCTGGGTACCGAACCAGGATGCCAGCACTGCGGCGGCGCGCTGTTGGCCGAGATCTGGCGCGCGGGCAAAAATCACCGGCAGGGTTAACGGGCGGTTGTCGCGCGCATCAAAAAACGGCTCGGGGAAGTGCGATAAATCGTCCTTCAGCGGCAGCTTTTGCAACGAAAGATCCAGCGTGCTGTCTTGCCCGATATCCAGCCAGATAGCGCTGCTGGCCGGGTTTTCACAGATGTTGGCGTAATGCCCCACCAGCTCAAAGCGGATACGGTTAAAGTCGCCAATAAAGCGCGGATCGATCGGCACCTGAACCTGATTATTTTTACCGGCCTGCTCGGCGACAACCGGCACCAGCCCCACCAGCTCGTCGTTCAGGTAGACCTTCAGATGCGACATGCCGGGGATCAGTGATGGCGATGGGCGGAAGCTCAGGTTGAGCAACGCTTTAGTCACCACTTCATCGCTGCGCACGCCAAACTCAATCTGCCCCTGGGTGCGGGTGCCGGTCAGGTTAAAGTTGCCTGGCGGCGGGGCAATCTGGGTAAAGGACCGCAGATAATCACGTACCGGCGCGGCGGGATCGATTGCCGGAGGCACCAGGCTGTCCGCCGTCGTGTTTACCGGACGGGTGTAGCTGTCCGGCGCTGCCTGAAGTCCTGGCAGCGCGCCAAGCCATAATGCGGTGAACCAAGCTAATTTTTTCGTCATGAGGTCTTCATCAAGGTCAATCAGGAAATCGCGGAGCCTGTTCTGCTCACGCTTCGGGGGAAGAAAGAGGCCAACCAGCCTGCCAGCCGCGTCAGCAGCTCAAACAACCTGCGCAGCGGTGCGGGGCCATACTCCGCCAACCGCAAATAGCCTTTAAAGCCCAGAACCACAATATCGGCCAGACTTTGCACGGGTTTATCTTCCGGGAAACTGTCCTGCCACAAGGCCCAGGTATCGGCGCGGGCAAAGGTGCATTGTATAAATTCGACGTGCTGTTCGGTGGTCAGCTGATGCAGGCGGATGCCGGCGCGGCGACCGAAAGTGCGCTGCACCAGGCAAGGGAAGCTGAATTCCTGCTGGCCCCGGCGCAGCAGTAGCCAGACCTGCTCGCCTTCGCTGAGCAAATTGTCTTCCCGCAGTTCCAGGCCGACGCCACCATCGGAGTAGTCGCGCAGCGTGCAGGGCAGCATATGGCCATCGGTCCGCGCCAGCGCCGCCGGCATGGCAATTTCCACCCGATGCGCTTCACGGATCTGCCGGGCTTCCACCGACACCGCCACCGCACCGCCGAGGATAATCATGTTGTACAGCACCCACACCAGGCTGACGAGCACCGTCAAAACCTCGTGCGGCGGGCCAGAGTGCAGTCGCCAGAAGGCGGCAAAGATGCCCGCCAGGTTGATCAGCACCAGGCACATATACGGCTTAGTGATCACCCAGTCGAGATGCTGTTCTTCCACCAGTCCGCCTTTGGCGGTGACGTTGAACTTGCCTTTATGCGGATTAAATAGCGCCACCGTGGTCGGCCGGGCGATATACCAGGCCAGCACGGTTTCGTAGACTTCGCTCCAGAACGAGTGACGCCAGCGACCCTGTATGCGGGAGTTGGTCATGCTGGTGTGCACCATATGCGGCAGCACAAAGATGGCGATCACCAGCGCTGGCGCAAAAATGATAAACGCGTGGAACAGCAGGAAGGCCAGCGGTGCCAGCAAGAAGATCAGCCGGGGTATACCGGAAAGGAAGTGCAGCATGGCGTTGGCATAACAGAGCCGCTGCACCAGCTTCAGTCCTTTGCCCATCAACGGGTTATCCAGACGGAATATTTGCACCATGCCGCGCGCCCAGCGAATACGCTGGCCGATATGGGCGGACAGGCTTTCGGTCGCCAGGCCCGCCGCCTGGGGAATACGGATATAGGCCGAGGTGTAGCCTTTGCGGTGCAGGCGCAGCGAGGTATGCGCATCTTCGGTGACGGTCTCCACTGCGATGCCGCCTATTTCGTCCAGCGCGCTGCGGCGGATCACCGCACAAGAGCCGCAGAAGAACGCCGCATCCCAGACATCGTTACCATCCTGCACCAGACCATAAAACAGCGTGCCTTCATTGGGCGTGCGGCGGAAGCGGCCCAGGTTACGTTCGAATGGATCGGGCGAGAAGAAGTGGTGCGGCGTCTGCAGCATCGCCAGCTTCGGGTCTTTCAGGAACCAACCCAGCGCCACCTGCAGGAAAGAGCGGGTGGGCACGTGGTCACAGTCGAAAATCGCCACATACTCGCCGCGGCATTCGCTTTTCAGCGCATGGTTGATGTTTCCGGCTTTGGCATGGGCATTCCCGGAGCGGGCAATGTACTTTATGCCAATCTCCGCTGCGAACTGGCGAAACTCATCGCGGTTGCCATCATCCAGCAGGTAAATGGTCAGTTTGTCCTTCGGCCAGTCGATGCCGAGTGCGGCATACAGCGTCGGTTTCACCACGCTTAGCGCTTCATTGTAAGTGGGTACTAACAAATCTATCGTAGGCCAGCTGGCGGTGTCAGCCGGCATCGGTACCGGCTGACGCTGCAGCGGCCAGAGGGTCTGGAAATAGCCCAGGACCAGCACCACCCACGAATAAGTTTCCGCCGCGACCAGCAGCACGCCAAAGGTCAGGCTGACCGGGTCATCCCAGTTCAGCGTGGCGGTGTAGCGCCACCAGAGATAGCGGCAGGAGATGGTCAGCGACAGCACGATCAGCATCATGGTCGGCAGACGCCCCGGAATGCGCCGCACCACCATCGCCACGCTCCACAGCAGCACCACAAACACCGCCTGGGTAAAGAAGTCGAACGGCTGAGAGATACACAGCAGCGCCAGCGCGGTGGCCAGCAAGATCGCCACGCCAAACAGCCCTTTGCGCAGCGCTGCAGGCATCTGCTTTATGCGGTGGTCGGCCCTGCGCGCCAGTTGCCGATCTTCCGCGCGCTGCGGCAGTTTGCCCAGCCAGATTAAGGCGCGCTGCCGCCAGCGCTGCAACGGAATAATACGTGAGCGCTCACTACTGCTAACAGCGCCGACAGGCAAGATCACGACTAGCCACAGGCTTTGGAAAAGATAACGCAGGGGATCTGCCGGACGCGGTTTTTCCGGCGAGATATGCGGGTACAGACGACGTCGATCGGCCTGCACCTTTTGCCAGGCCGGCGACTCAAAGCGCAGCAGCGACCAGCCCAACACCAACCAGAAGCAGTGCAAGGCGCAGGTAATGGCCGACGCGCCGTTGCGGCGGAAACCGCCGTAACGCTGATGCAGCGCCTGCCAGACCGGCGGATTGAGTAGCCAGCGTAATGCCGTCATAATGTCGACCCTGTCCTGAGGATATGCTTCATGACGCCTGCTCAGTCAGATGGATTAGCGCCCAGCTGGCGAAGGTCGTCATCTCTTCTGCCGCCAGGCTCTGCGGGCGATATTCGTTAAACGGCTGCTTGCGCAGCAGCGCTTCCGCCACCGCCTCATCGCGGTGAATAGTGAGTGGGATCAGGTTCTGCAACGTCGCCAGCCACAGCTGATGCAGATCCTGCTGCGAACGGCTGACCGGGAAGAACTGATTCAGTAAGAACAGGTTATCGGCGGTAAAGCACTGCTGATGAAGGCGAATATGGCAGTTCGCATCAGGAACCATCACGCTGATGGTGCGGTCAGCCAGCGCCAGTAATGCCCGCGTCCACGGCGTGGTGCCGGCAGGAACATCCAGCAGGATCCAGCGATAGGTTTGCTTCAGCGAGGCAAGTTGGGTGGCCCAGCCATCCTGATGCGCCAGCGGCTGGCTGACAAAGGCCATCAGCTCGTCGTCACCCAGCTGGCCAAAGGGGATAAAATCCAGTTCGGGCGCATAGCGCAGGGCACTTTGCTGCCACGGCTGCCGATCCAGCGCGGTACGCAGCCAGCCACGCGGATGCTCCGACGCGGTATTGAAGTGCATGCGCAGCTGATTGTCGGGCGACATATCGATAGCGATAACCGACTCGCCCAGCGTATGCAGCGCCCAGCTTAACCCCGCCACCAGCGAGGTGGTACCCGCACCGCCGCGCAGCCCCTGAAAGGCAATCACCGGCATTACGCCACCTTCTTGCGCAGATCTGTTGCCAGCTCTGCCAGTAACGGCCAGCGGGCAACAATCGCCGCCAGTCGCTCTTCCCGGGCGATGTCAACATAGTGCCAGTGTTGTAAAGAGAAGGCGTCGGCTAACGCGCGAATGTCATCCTGTGATTCACTGCTTACAGATAACACCGGCTGTCGCGGCTGATTCATTCTAAATCCTTTTTTTTTAGCCGCAGAAGGTGCCAAAGGCGGCGGGTTGTTCTAAGAATTAACTTAAGGATAGTTTAAATGGGTTTGGCCGAAGTTGTAATGTATATTTACAGCAAGATAATTCAGGTAACCTATTTTCATCTGCTCACCACTCACTGTTTTTAATAGGACGTGTTGCGATAAAACTTATGGCCACATCATTTTCTTTAGGTTTAGAACAGGTCAGGGATGAATTAATCCTGATGCAGCCATCCGGCTGTTATTGGATAACTGCAAACCGGCAAGAAGACGCCCGTGCTCTGGCACGTCAGTGCATTAGCGCGCAGCGCTCGGTGGCCGTGATCACCGCCGGCAGCTCGCCCCTGGCGCTGCTTAGCCCTGCGCCGCAGGGCGGCCCTGATGCCATTCCGATGTTCTCATTACCGGAGACGCGCCAGGCATTGCTCAACCTCACCGACGATCTGGAGCGGGTGCTGTCGGAAAAACCGCGCCTGGTGATATTATTTACCGCTTCGTTGTTATGGGAAAAAATAGCGGCTGACGAGGTAAATATTTGGCTGAAGCAATTACAACAGTGGTTGAGCGGAAAAAAAATCACGCTTCTGATAATTACTGCGGGAACAGGAATTAATAACATTCGCAATCATCTGCAAACCTGTTACCGCCATCTTGAAGGCCTTTCCCATCTCGACTGGCAGCAGGACAGCTGGAATTACCGCATTAACTGGTGGGCAAATGGCGGCGGTATGCTGGCCGACCGTGCAATGCGCCTCGACGCGTCAGAACAGGGCTTCGTCTTACGGGATCAGGCAGAGCAAAATAGCCCGCTTACCCTCAACGATGAGCAGCTGTATCTCGCGGAACAAACGGTGCTGGAAGGCGCGCCGCCGCTCTCCAGTCAGTGGATGCTGTTTGCCACCAATGAAGAGGTGTACGAACGCGCGTTACAGGCCAATGCCGCTACGGTGATTTTCACCCTGAAAAGCAGCGACCATATCCCCCATCTGGCAGGCCGCATCCACAGCCTGCGGCGGACCCGCGGCAGCGGGCTAAAAATAGTGGTGCGCGAGATGGAAACTGCCCTGCGCTACAGCGATGAACGCCTGCTGCTGGCCTGCGGCGTCAACGCCATCGTGCCGTTTAATGCGCCGATGTCGCGCTTCCTGACCATGCTGGAAGGCATTCAGGGTCAATCCTACAATCGTCACGTGCCCGCCGATCTTGATGCGTTGCTGAAATCGATGCAGCCGCTGCAGGAAAGAGGCTATCTGCCGTTGGAGGCTTTCTGCCAGTCGGTGACGCTGCTGGTAAACAACACCCTGCTGCCCGAGAATGGCAAAGGCCTGTTGGTCGCGCTGCGTCCGGTGCCGGAGCTTAAGCCGGAACAGGTGCTGACGCTGTGCAAACCCCGGCGCTTTGGCGATCTGGTGACGTTAGTCGATGACCGGGTGTATCTGTTCCTCTCCTCCTGTCGCTTTAACGATCTGGACACGGCGGTAAAGTTTATCTTCCGCCTGCCGCACGATGAGATTTTCACTAACCGGCTGGTGTGGCAGGAGGATCTGCAGATTCTGTCGGAGATCCGCCAGATCCCGGCCAAAGTGAAAACCGCCTGGCGCGCCGCGCCGGTGCAGCCTGCTGCCGATCCGAAGGCGTCGACGCCCGCGACAGAAGCCCCGCGCCGTCAGCCCCAGGACATCACCCTCGGTAAACAGCCACCGGAAGCGTCAGAATGAACCTGTCGGATATCGTGCAGATCCTGATCCTTGTGATGCTGCTGCTATTAATACTTAAACCTGTTTATGCCCGCTGGCTGCCTCAAAAGTGGCACCGGCTAATGCTACGCCTGACCCCGCCGCGCGCCCTGAAGTACGAAGGCACCTGGCGACGTAATGCGACCACTCCACCGGATAAGAAATGACTCAACGACCTGTAATGCCCGCAGCGCGCTTTTTATGGCGCGGTCTGGGTGGCTGGAACTTCTACTTCCTGATCAAATTCGCGCTGCTGTGGTTCGGATACCTCAATTTTCATCCGCTGAGCAACCTGGTGTTGCTGGCCGGCTTGTTGCTGCCGATCCGCTCCGATCGGTTGCACCGCCTGCGCAACTGGATCGCTATCCCGATTGGCATCGGTTTGTTCTGGCACGATACCTGGCTGCCCGGCCCGGAAAGCATTGCCAGTCAGGGCAGCCAGCTCACCGGCTTCTCCGCGTCGTATCTGCTGGAGCTGGCCAACCGCTTTATTAACTGGGAGATGGTGGGCACCGCCTTTGTGATGCTGGTGCTGTACCTGTTTATCTCGCAGTGGGTGCGCATTACCGTGCTGGTTTCGCTGATGCTGCTGTGGCTGAACGTGGTGACGATTGCCGGTCCGTCGGTGAACCTGCTGCCCGGCAGCAGCACGCCTGCCGCGGCGTCTACGTCTGCGCCAGCGCCAGCGGCCAAGACCGCCGCCGACGGGTTGGATCAGTCTGCGCCGCCCACCAGCGCCAATCTGACCGCGTATCTGAATAAGTTTTACGACAGCGAAAAGCAGAAGGTCACTGCGTTCCCCGCCACCTTACCGGCGGATGCGGCCCCGTTCGATATTCTGGTGATCAATATCTGTTCGCTGGCGTGGTCCGATCTGGATGCGGCACAGCTGCGCGATCATCCGCTGTGGAAGCACTTCGATGTTATGCTGAGCAACTACAATTCGGCCACCGGTTACAGTGGTCCAGCGGGTATCCGCCTGTTGCGTGCCAGCTGCGGCCAGAGCTCGCACAGCGACCTGTATAAACCGACCGATGGACGCTGCTATCTGTTCGACAATCTGGCGAACCTCGGCTTTAAGCAGCAGCTGATGATGGACCATACCGGCGTATTCGGTAACTATCTGCAGGAGCTGCGTGAAGAGGGCAATGTGAACGCGCCGCTGATGTCGCAGGCCGGGATCACGCCGGAACTCAGCTCCTTCGACAGCTCGCCGGTGTTAAACGATGGCGAGGTGATGCAGCGCTGGCTGGATGAGCGGCAGAAAAGTGCCGATCCGCGCAGCGCCACCTTCTATAACCTGATCCCGCTGCATGACGGCACGCGCGAACTGGGCAGCAGCAAAACCGCCGCCTGGCAGCCGCGCGCGAAAATGCTGTTCGATCAGCTTGATACCTTCCTGACCAATCTGGATAAATCCGGCCGTCGGGTGATGGTGATCGTGGTACCGGAGCACGGTGCGGCGCTGGAAGGCGACAAAATGCAGATGTCCGGACTGCGGGATATTCCCAGCCCGTCGATTACCCATGTGCCGGTCGGCATTAAGTTTGTCGGCATGAAAGCGCCTCATCCGGCCCAGGCCGTGGACGTCTCTACGCCAACCAGCCTGCAGGCCATTTCCGAACTGGTTTCCCGTGCGGTGGATGGTCAGGTGTTCAGCAACCCGCAGGTAAATCTGGCGACGCTGGCCGCCAACCTGCCGCAGACGCCGGTGGTGTCGGAGAACGATAACGCGGTGGTGATGATGTATCAGGGGAAACCGTGGATCCGGTTGAACGGCGGAGATTGGGTGGCGTACCCGAACTGATAGATGAAAAAAACCCGCCTGCTCATCCGTGTGAGCAGGCGGGTTTTTTATTGCCTGCGGACCAGATTAGTGGTCTTTCAGCGCCAGCCAGGCCAGCAGATGCAGGCTCGACGAGAAGTAATCCTCTTTGGCATCCAGCTGGTCGGTGAGATAACCGCTCTGGTTCAGCGTCAAATCGCGCACCGCCAGCAGGCCACCGGCCATATTGTAAGGCGCTTTGTTGTTGCTCATCACGTCAATCCATGCCGGAGTTTGCAGCCGGGAGAAACCCATCCAGTAACGCTGGAACGGCACCAGCTGCAGACTTTGCGGATCATACCAGTAGACATACAGCGGCACGCGGATCGCGTCATAGCTAAAGCGCGGCGGCCAGGCGGTAGCCGGGGCCACCGTGCCGTCGGCGTTCAAGGCCACCCAGTCAACCGGCAGACCGGCATCGCCAAAGCGCATCTTGCCCAGCAGATCCATCCCGCTGTCGATCAGGTTGGTCCAGACCTTCAGATGACTGCGCGCGGCAAAATCACGCCACGCCGGGAACAGGAAATAGGACGGATTCAACACCACATAGCTGGTTTTATTAAAGCCCTGCACGCCAGGCAGCATCACGGTCTGGCCACCAAAGGTGATCACTTCGCGGTCAACAATCGCCTTCTGAATGCGGTCGGACGCCTGCAAATAGGCCTGATTCTGCCACTTCTGTCCGGCCTTCAGCAGCGCCCAGGCGATCAACACATCGCCATCGGAGGCATTGTTCTTGTCCATCACCGGATCGGCGGCGGCTGGATTGTATTTCCAGTAGAACAGGCCATTCTGCGGGTTCTTCAGATGCTGTTGAGTCCAGCGCCACAGATTGTCGAAGCTGCCGCGATCGTTGTACCAGACCGCCATCAACATCGCGTAGCCCTGCCCTTCGGTATGGCTGACGTTATTGTTGCCAGTATCCTGAATGCGGCCGTCTTCGGTCATAAAGCGCCCTTTAAAGGTGCTCCAGCCGTCTGACGCGATGGCCTGCGCGCAGCCCACCATCATCGCAATGATCATCAGGCTCGCCCTGAGCAGAGACATTATTATCTTCCTCACCTCTGATAACGGAAATTCAGCGTGGCTTCGCTGTCGGTTTCTTCGCACACCAACGGAACGGCGTGGTTGCCGCCCTGATCGCGCAGCCAGCGAGCGTATAAGCCCAGCAGCACCGCGCCAAGCGCCTGACGCCACTGACGGGCTTCAATCTGCCCGTCGCCCGGCGGCAGCGCCATATGCGAGATCACCATCGAACTCTCACGCGGCTGCACATCAACAAAGCCCCAGTTAAACTGCGCCAGCACCGCGTTGATCTGGCTTTCCAGATCCGCCACGGTATTCGCCGCGCCCAGCGGATAACGCGCTGCCAGCGTATCACCCATCTGCTGCAGGAAGGCGTGACTCTCACGCTCTCCGGCATTGCGTAACATGCCGTTAATCATCACGCTCAGTAAGTCGAACCAGCCTGGCTGATACTGCTGCTGACGATAGTAGTGCAGCGTACGGTCCTGAAGGTCAGTCATTCTTATTTGTCCCCGAGCATATAGCGGAAATAGAGTTTCGCGCTGCTTTCGTTGTAATCACCGAAGGTGTCGTAGCCCAGCTGGCCGCCAATGGTGACGTCTTTATTCACCTTGTAATCCGCACCGGCGTGCAGATTATAGCCAATGCCGTTTTTGCTGCCGCCTTCGTAATAGGCCTCGGTGGCGTAGCCCGCATTGTAATAACTTTCCAGCTGCGCCTGTTTATCCGGATCCGTTGGGAAGTAGGCGCTGCGATCCTGCGAGTAGGACTGATAACCCACCGAGCCGCCAACCTTCACCTTCAGATCGTCGTAGTTCTTGCTCCAGTCAACCGGGAACGACACCGCAACAAAGTTCTGCGGGCTGAAGTAACCGCCCTGGCCGTAAGTGTAGTAGCTGAGGTTTTTCGAGAAATCCATCCAGCTCATGCTGATACCGGTTTTAAGCTCGCTGCTGTCGTCATGGAACGGACGCACGTAGGCGCCCGCCTGGCCCATGATGCTCTGGTTGCTTTCAACGTTCTCACCGAGATAGCTGTAACCGCCCGCGCCGAAGTAGAAACCGGCGTCGCCATTGTCATAGCTTAACAGCGCATCGCCGCCGTTTTTGGTCACGCGGCCCCAGCGTTTGCCACTCAGCTTGTCTTCAACGCCGACATAAGAGAGCAGACTGTCGGTGACCGAACGGCGTTCACCGGTCAGGATCAGCGTCAGATAATCAGTCAGCTTCGGTGACCACTGAATGCCGCCCACCAGCGTGCTGAGATCCTGGCCCAATGGCGTCGAGCCCAGGTCAATTTTGAAGTTGTCGTTGGTCAGGCCGAGGTTCACTTCAACCCCGGAGGCGTTCTGCGATCCCGGTGAATCCAGCTTCACTTCCGACGGCAGCACGTTGTTGGCCTGCGCGCTGCGGCCCTGCTCCAGCGCCTGGGTACCAAAGCGCGGGGTGGCCGAACTGTTGGCACTGCCCGCGCTGAGGGTCACCGGCGTTAAGGTGAAGTCGAAACGGGTGTCGCCATACGGTACCGTTGACCAGGTCAGCGGTGCTTTGGCTTCGGTCAGCTTACTAAGGCCGGATTCGCCATCACGCCCTCTGACCTGCACGCCGCCCTGTGCCCAGGTGCCAGTGCGCTCCTGCAAATCGTCCATCATGGTATCGATCTGATGCAGCGTCTGGCTCTGCTGCGACGGCACGTCCACGCTGGTGGTTTGCATCGCCGCATCGCTGCTGCCCGCCGGGGCGGTCTGCCACGGCATCACCGCGCCATACGCCGAAGGGGAACGACGCTGCGATGACGTGGTGCGGTTGATAAATGGATTGTCTGCCAGCGCCAGGCCGCCGATTGCCGGGTTGGAGCCGCTTGAGGCGCCTTCCAGACCGATCATCTTGCCGCGCGCGGTGCGCAGGTACGCCAGCGCCTGCTGATGGTCGCCGTCGGCTTCCGCCACGCGCGCCATAAGCAGTAGGCGCTCCGGGGTTTGCTCGCCACGCAGTCCGGCCACCAGGCCTTTCGCCTTTGGCAGGTCGTGACTGGCCAGCGCCACGTCAATCGCGCCAACGCGGGCATCCTGGGTTGGCGTGTCGCGGGTCATCAGGTAGTCATACACCACGCCCGCTTCTTTGTTCATTTTGCCGGACTGATAGAGACGGCCCATGGCAAACATCAAATCGGTGTTCTGCGGATCGCGCTGCAACGCGCCGATCAGCTTGTCGTAGGCCGCAGCATACTGCTTCTGATTCCGCAGACGGTCGGCTTCGTTGATCACGTAGCCGTTCTGAATGCCTGCCAGCTGGGTTTGCGTGCTGCGCGACTGCAGTTCCGGGTTGCTGAGGAAGCTCTGCGCTTCGCCGCTCAGCCCGGCCTGGTTCAGCACCGCCACCTGCGCGGCATAATCACCGGCATTGCCCTGCACGCCGCGCTGCATATTGTTGCGCACCACGGTTACCGCCGTCGACAGATCGCCGGCATCGGCCAGCCCTTTCGCCAGGTTACCCGCATCGGCTGGGTTCTCCGGTGGGTTCACCGCCAGCGCTTTCAGGGTATTCGCCGCCGCGGCATTCGAGCCCTGCGCCAGATACTGCTGCGCCACCGCCATCTGCAGATTGAAGTTGGCCCTGCGCGACAGCTCGCGCATTTCGCTGCTCTGACTGCGGGCAGGAATGCGGGCGATCAGCGTCTGCGCCTGCTGCCAGGCACCGCTTTCGCTGGCAAACAGCGCGCCAGCGTAAATTTCGTTATTGCTTGCGCCGGAACGGAACGCGGGCTGCATGATGCCCGCCGCCAGGTTGGTGTTGCCCTGCTGCTGGTAAATGCGCGCCAGGTCGAGGCGCAGCCACGGATCGGTCGGGAAGCGTTGCAAGCCCTGTTGCAGGATAGTAATCGCCTGCTGGGTGTTACCCGCCGCCAGCGCCTGCTTCGCCTGGCGGCGCACCGGATCGCTGGTCACCGCCGGTTTCGGCGTCACGCTTTCACGCACGCTTTCCGGCAGAGCCGACAGCAGCGTATTGGCTTCCGCACTACGGTTCTGCTGACGCAGCACGTAGAACAGCCCTTCTTTCGCCGGACGGTTGTCCGGGTCGCTCTGGATCACCGAGCGGTAGGTCTGCTCCGCGGCGTCGAGCTGGTTGCTGCGGCGCTGCACATCGGCGCGGAACAGCTTCGCCGACACGCCTTTTTCGCCGTCGGCCTGGGTCAGGGGTTCACTAAGGCTGAGCGCCTGCGCGGTGTTCCCGGCCTTCATCGCCTGCTGCGCGGTGGCAAGCTGGGCATAGAAACGGGCGTCGGCGGCCTGGGTCATGCGCTGCTGGCTGTTTTCACCGCCCTGCTTCGCGGCACGATCGAGATAGTCCGCCGCCGCGGCATAGTTGCCGTTGCGCTGGGCGACATAGCCGAGACCAGCCAGCGCATCGGCATCTTCCGGGTTGGCCTGCAGCACCTGATTAAAGGCAGACTGAGCGCCGGAAACATCACCGCTGTTAAGCGCGGTAAAGCCCTGGCCTTTTTCAGCACCCCCGGCGTTCTTACGGTAATAGTCCATTACCGCGCGATCCTGCGGGTGACGCTGCTGATAGTTCTGGTACAGCGGGGCATCGGCCGGCTGCGGACCGAGCCATAACAGACCCTGACGCAGCGAGCGGTCCGCATCCTGGTTGCCATCCGCCATGCCGGCCAGCGTTTGCAGACCTTCGCGGCGGGTAGATTCCTGATAGGTCAGCGCCTTGCCCAGCGCCAGCTTCGCGCCGTTATCCTGCGGATTTTGCGCCGAGAACTGACGCAGGTTATCAATCGCCTGCGGCAGCAGCGAGCGATCGCCCGCCATGGTCAGGTAATATTCTGCCGCCACGCTGGCCGGCGGCTCGTTGCCGCTGAAGGTGTTGCGCCAGGTTTGCAGCGACGCCGAGATATTGCCGCTGCGCGCCTGCTGACGGGCCAGCGACAGCTGCGCCGCCGGGATTGACTGCAGCTGACGGGCCTGGTCCAGCTCCACCAGATGCGCATCATCCGGTGAGACCTGGCTCAGACGCGTGCGCCATTTGCTGGCCGTCGCGCTGTCGCCGCTCTGCTGTGCCCACAGCGCCATCAGGTAAATGGCCTGAGTGTTGCTGCTGTCGACCATCAGCACTTTGTTCAGCGCATCGCGGGCCAGCTCGTCATGGGCCTTCTGGTGCCAGTAATTGGCCTGATCGAACAACGCCTGGATGGCCGGGTTGTTCTCCGCTGCCAGCGCCGGGAAAACCAGCGCGGAGGCAGCCAGCGTCATGCCGGGAACCCAATGCTGACGAAGTCTGGCGGTCAGTGTTTTTATTTTCATCATGTCGGTTACTTCTTCTCGCCAGAGGAATCGGAATCATGTTGCGGGTTCAGTCGCTTCCAGGCGTGGCGCTTCAGCAGCACAACGGTGCTCAGGCCCACCAGCACAGAGAACAACAGCGCCAGCAGGGCTAACACCACCGCATGCTGGTTGGCATACCAGATCACCATCATGTACCACGGCATCTGGCCGCTCGGGAACTGCGCGCCGACGCGGAAGCTGCGGATACCGTTCTCATCGGTGATGATCGCCGTATCGCCCCGGATGCCGGCGTTAATACGTTGCGACGTCAGGTCGTGATGCAGGCGGGAAAGCTGGGCATCGTCGGTGGCGACGGTCATCACCACCACCCGTGAACTGTTCCACGGCGAGCTGTAGCTGATAAAGCCGCGCCAGTCTTCGTTCGACGAGAAGTAGCGATCCGCATCCACCGCCTGACGGTACCAGTCACCGGTCAGCCAGCCGCGCAGGTTATCCAGCAGCGTCGGCTCTTTAACACCGAGGGTGTGGCCGTTCACATCGTAGGGCGTGCCCTGCAACATCGACTGATTGAAGGCCGTCTGCGACAGGGTAGAAACCGCCAGCACATCGCTGTTCTTCAGGCGTCCCAGCGAGGTTCCGCCCGCGGGAATACCAAACATCACGCTGTTGTGGCTTAACGCCACGCCGGTGGCATTGCCCGAGCGTCCGGCCATATCCAGCAGGGTGCTGATTTCAGCATTGCCTGGCGAGGACGGCAGCATCAACACGGTCTGCGAGTAGTCGGCAAAACGGGTGAACGGGAAGGCCGCACCGACGAAATACGACAGGTTCGGCAGCAGCGTAAAGTGACGGGTGTGGCTCAGGTCAATATAGGAGTCGTCTTCGATCCGGCTCTTGATATTGTTGTTGCTTAGCACGCTGCACGGCGCATCGGCCTTCGGCTTGATGTTGAAGTACAGCTGCAGCTGGTTGTCACCGTAAATCAGGTACGGGTCGAGCTTCAGGGTGTAGTTTTCCTGACGCGCATCGCCGCCCAGACGGTGCCAGACGCTTTCCAGCAGGCCGACCTTATTGACGGTCAGGTTGCGCAGGAAGGTGCCGTTCAGCCCGACGTTTAAGAACGATTTGTCCTCATCAATCCAGCTTTCCGACGGGAAACGGTAGTTCAGCTTCACCGGCAGGGTGTCGCCATCCCACAGGAACAGGTCCGGCGCGGCGCGGAAGTTCACCCGCAGCGCGTCATGCCAGATCCCGGTGGTGGTCATGCTTTGATCTTTACGCAGCAGATCGCTGAGGCGAACCGGACGATCGGTGTTGATCCAGCGCGGCGCGTCGTACGGCTTGCTGACCGGGATATTCTGCGCAGCCACCGCCAGCGACGGCACGTCGACGCTCAGCGGCTGCGTCAGACGCCAGGCCGCCTGACGCAGCGCGTCATCGTCTTTACCGATCACCAGCATCAGCTTGTAAACCGGATTGACCGGGTTATCGATCACCTGCAGGCTCGGGCCGGTCACGCGTGGGATCGCCACGCCCGCCACCATTTCGCCCGGATGAGCAAACAGGATGCCGTTTTTCTCTGGCAGCTCGTTACGCAGCACCGGGAAGCTGATGCCCCGGTAATCGGTCTGGATACCCATCCACGAGGAGACAATTGCCGCCGCGCTGACTTCACCCGGCGACACCGAATCGCCAAACACCATCGGTACCACCGATGGGGTCATGCGCAGCGGATCGATAAACGGACGCGGGAAGTTGCGCAGCGTGTTACCGATATTGAGCTGCTGGCCTTCCAGCGACAGGGTGGTTTTCGGCAGGATGGTGACCTGATACTGGCTGGCGCTGTCGCGCTCGCACAGCAGCTGATCGGCATCGTTAATCTTGAAGCTCAGGTTGTTGCTGGAGACCACCATCGCGGCGGGAATATCCAGCTGATAATCTTCGCTGGCGCTGTCTGAGGCGCTTAACGGCAGGGTGCCCAGCGGCTGACCGTTGAGCATCAGCTGCAGTGAGGTGTTACGGGCCGCCAGCGCCTGAGAGACCTTCAGTGACAGGTTCAGGCGGGCGTTAGTGATCACTTCATCCGTTGGCAACGTGAAGACGATACCGGACTGCAGCTGACCGCCGGTCAACAGAATGCCGTTAGTCTGGCCCATCTGGCCGACCGACACGGTGCTGGTCAGCGGCTGATTCAGCAACACGGGCTGCGCCGGGGCGGAAACCACCGGCGCCGGCAGTGGTGGCAGGCCCGCCGGCAGACCGGTGGCCGGATCCGGCTGGCTGGTTGCCGTGCTGTCCGTCGTGGCCGGTTGGCTGGTTGCCGTGCTGTCCGTCGTGGCCGGTTGGCTGGTCGCTGCGCTGTCCGCCGTGGCCGGCTGGCTGGTCGCTGCGCTGTCCGCCGTGGCCGGCTGGCTGGTTGCCGTGCTGTCCGTCGCGGCCGGCTGGCTGGTCGCTGCGCTGTCCGCCGTGGCCGGCTGGCTGGTCGCTGCGCTGTCCGCCGTGCCCGGTGCAGGCTGGGGAACGTCAGTCGACGTTTGCGCGTCCTGCGGCTGGGCAGCATCGGGCTGCGCGGCCGGATCGGCGGCAGGCTGGCTCATTTGAGAAACCGTACCGGTTGCCTGGTTCATCTGTGCCGCATAGCCCGGAGTGCTGCTGGTCTGCTGGCCCACATCGGCCGGCGGTGGGATCTGGGACAACGCATTGCTGTCCTGGGTCACGCTTTCCGGCGCGGCCCAGACGCTGCTCAGGGTCAGAACCCCGGTAAAACAGAGCGCAGGTAATATCAGTCGCTTCATGCCACGCCATCCTCTTCCTTCACGGCCTGACGATGACGCTTCGCACGACGATCTTTCCAGGTCAGCCAGAACAATTCAAATACGGTACGGATAATGGTAATCAGCGAGCGGAACGGTTTGTCCTTCTCGCCTTCTGGCTTGATCCAGGCGTCCGCGCGGGAGAGCACCACGCGCACCAGTTCGCGGCGGCGTGATAACGGGATCTCATCAAACATCAGGCGGATCACGCCGTTGTCCGAGCCCATAATGCTCACCGGAATCGAGATAGTGCCGGACTGCAACATCAGGTCGATGGCTTCAATTTCATCGTTTTCATGACGGTCATCCGGCGCGTTAACCTGTGCGCCACCCATCGACAGATCCACCGTGGTGGTGCGTGAAGAGATGCCGCTGGCGTAGTGCAGCACCACCGGAATATTCACCTCGATACGGATGGTTTTACGCGTCTGCTTGGTTTCACGCGCCACGGCGATCGCCGCCATCAGGATGATCAGGCTGAACAGCGCCCAGCCGACGTTAAGGGCGATGACGTAAGGGTCGACGCCGAAGTAGTCATGCGCCACGGCACGGATAATGCCGCTCACCACGCCAATCGTCAGCAGCGCCGCACAGATTACGTGTGGACGCACGATGTTGAAGTCGAAGAAACCCACATCCAGCAGGCCGCCCTTATCCGTTACGTTGAACTTGCCGTGCTTTGGCGAAATCATCGTCAGGAGGGTCGGAATAACCAGGTGGAAGGCCATCACCGTTTCGTAGATTTCTCCCCAGAAGGTGGCGCGGAAGCGGCCGTTCATGCGGGAGTTGACGTACAGCGACATCACCAGATGCGGCAATACGTAGGCGAAAATCAGGCTGGCAGATGAGTGAATGATGTTCAGGTTGAACAGCAGATACGCCAGCGGGGCGGTCAGGAAGATCACGCGCGGCAAACCAAACTGGAAGTGCAGCATGGCGTTCAGGTAGCACAGGCGTTGCTGCCACTTCAGGCCACGGCCCAGCAGCGGGTTATCCACGCGGAAAATCTGCGTCATGCCACGTGCCCAGCGGGTACGCTGAATGATGTGCAGACCCAGACGCTCGGTGGCCAGGCCCGCCGCCAGCGGCAGTGCCAGGAAGGCGGACTTCCAGCCCAGACGCTGCATTTTCAGTGCGGTGTGCGCATCTTCGGTCACGGTTTCGGTGGCAAAGCCGCCGATCTCTTCCAGCGCAGAACGGCGGATCACCGCACAGGAGCCGCAGAAGAAGGTGGCGTTCCAGTTGTCGTTACCCTGCTGTACCGGGCCATAGAACAGCGCGCCTTCGTTCGGGATATCGCGCGCGGCTTTCAGGTTGCGCTCAAATGGGTCCGGCGAATAGAAGTAGTGCGGCGTCTGTAACAGGGCCAGTTTCGGGTCTTTCAGGAAGGGTGCCACGGTGGCCTGCAGGAAGGCGCGGGTCGCAACGTGGTCGCAGTCAAAGACGGTAATCAGCTCGCCTTTGGTAATGCGCATCGCGTGGTTCAGGTTACCGGCTTTGGCATGGCGGTTATCGTCACGAGTGATGTAGCCCACGCCGGCATCGGCGGCAAACACCGCAAATTCGCTACGCTTGCCGTCATCCAGCAGGTAGATTTTGATTTTGTCGCGTGGATAGTCGATGCACTGGGCGGCGAGTACGGTGTCGCGCACCACATCAAGGCTTTCGTTATAGCTCGGCACGTAGATGTCGACGGTCGGCCATAAGTTGACGTCTTCCGGCATCGGCTCGATGGTTCTCTTAAGCGGCCATGATGTTTGCAGGTAGCCGAGGATCAGGATCAGCCAGACATACACTTCGGCAATAAATAAGCCGATGCCTAAGATCGCTTCCACTTCGGAATTGAATGACAGGGTTTCCGTCGCACGCCAGTAAATATAGCGCGTCGACATTAATGCCGACAGGAACACCATTACCATGGAGATTTTGCGGCTTTTACTGAAGCCCATAACAAAAAGAATCGCAATGGAAATCAGGCCAAAAATATACTGTTTCTGGCTATCCATTGGGGTGATCACAATCACTGCGGCCAGCGGGAATAATACCAGCAGCAACAGGTAGTACAGGACTTTTTTCATAAGTCATCCTGAAAACGAGACTATTATTTTTTACCGCAGCGCGGGCGCACTGCGGTGTTTCAGGCATCCATACCCGACGGCTCCGCCGTCGATTAACGCGATCTCAGCGGCGCCTGCATTTCACCGTCGCCAACCTTGATATTCAGCAGGGCAGTAATACGCTTGCTGACGATCTCAATATCAAAGGCCGCCGCCGAAACAGGGCTGAAATCAAAGATGGACTGCTGCGAGGCATTGGCTTCCGCCACGCTCTCATCGCGATTCACCACACCCAGCAACCGGTCGCCCAGTCGCTGTTGCATAAAGGCCGTTACGTCACGACTGATGTTGCGGCGGCTGTCACTCTGGTTCAGCACAAAGAAGTGTCCTGAACGTTGGTTCAGCGCACCGCCAATCATTTTTTCGTTTTCGATGTGCGGCAGCAGTGACAGCGAGGCGGTATCCGCCAGCATCACCACAAGGTGTAAATCGGCAAGATCGGTCATTGCCTTTAGGGCTGGACCCGGTCCTGGCGGAAAATCAGCGACAATCACCAGACCTGGGTAGTTGAGAACGGTATGTAAACCACGGGCGAGGAAGTTCGGATCGCGGGATAAATTATCTTCAAATTCAACACGCTGCTCTTCAGTCACGTCACCATATGGCATCACGAAGATGTTGCCGCCGGTGGTTAAAATAGACTGGCTCCAGTCGGGCGATTCGGACGATTTCGCCACGTAACCGCGACCATCGGACAACGGCACGCCAAAATGCAGACGCAGGGCGTTCTGCACATCAAAGTCGATGGCCAGCACTTTGCTGCCGCCACGGGCGAGGGAATAGGCCAGGTTGGCCGCCAGCGTGGTTTTACCCACGCCCCCTTTGGGAGAACAAACACAAACTAACGGCATGAGGCAATTCTCTCCAGCAGAGGTTGCAGCAAAGTATCTTTCGATAAAGAGGTCACTGACGGCTCCGGCGCGGTGCTAAACAGCTGCTTAAAGCGCGGCAGATCGGCGGCTGGTTGCACCGGGGCAGTCTGCGCGGGCGCGGCGGTGGGCAGCGAGGACAAAGATGCCATCAACGGTGACGCGGCCGGCGCTGGCTGAGCAGCTGGTGCGGCGACTGGGGCGGCAAAGGCCGGCTGTGCCGACGCCAGCGGGTTTTGCGACTCATTAAACGGGTTCACGGCCTGAGGCGTAGGTGCAGGTTCCGCCACCGGCGCAGGCTTCAGCGACGCGGAAATGCTGTCCAGCAAGGAGCCACCAATCTGCGCTGCCGCCGGTTTCGCCACAAGCGGCGCCACGCTGTGCGACGGCGCGTTTGTAGGCGGCTGATGCTGTGGTTTTGGCTTCTGAACAGGCGGCTGCACTGGCTGCGCGGCTTGTCCCAACAGGGCATCCAGGCTGTCTTCTGCAATCGGTTGCGGTGCAGGCACATCGATACGCTGACCGTTGCCTAAAGCCGACTCTGCGCCATCATTCATTAACTGTTTGATGATCGCCCAATTGGCACCGTCTGAATTCTTCGTCTGTTCAGACATGTCCTTGAATTCGATATGGTTTGTTTGCGTTTTTTCTTTAAAACGCTGCAGGTCATCATAGCTTTTCATGGGAATGATCGCGGAGAGTGGGGGGATTTTGCGGCAATATACCATACAATGTTTATTGGCATCAGGTTATTCTTACCGCCAGTAATGGTGCAGAAGAATGATTAATTAACTCTTCAGGATAAATAAAATAAATGATTGCACGGGCTATCAATCAACTTTGTTATTATTTGCCTTAATTAAATAATTTCGTCAGGTTAATTAAAAAGAATGACGATTAAAAGACAATGAATGATAAGAGGAAATAGCCAACCTGGCCAGGTTTAGCAATACGTTAAGGGAAGTTATCAAAGTTTATGCTGGCAAACGGTAAAATTTGACATAAGTCACCTTTAGCTACCCCTGCCCCCCTACTTTATCCGGTGGCCCTGTTCTTCCCACCCTTTTGAACTGACCATTGGTCCTAAGCGCAATCGCCTGAGCACGCGCCACTCACGCCTTATTTCTTTTATAAATTCGTCAGCTACGCACAGATAAAAAAGGGCGAATCGATTATTCGCCCTTCTCGCTTATGGCCGGACCTCAGTTACCAACCGGCTGACCTTCATCCTGATCGACGGCGAAGCAGGCAATCTGCTGGTCGCCATACTGCTTGAGCTGCGGTTGCAGCTGGGTGCAGGGACCAAAACGACGGTGGCAACGGGCGTTAAACGCGCAGCCCGGTGGCGGATTGAGCGGGCTTGGCAGCTCGCCGGTCAGCTTGATACGTTCGCGGCGCTCGTCCGGGTTCAGACGTGGCGTGGCAGACAGCAGCGCCTGGGTGTACGGATGGCGCGGGTTTGCAAAAATTGCTTCTTTACTGCCCCGCTCCACGCAGCGTCCCAGATACATCACCATCACTTCATCCGCGATATGCTCCACCACAGACAGGTCGTGGGAAATAAACACGTATGACAGCCCCAGCTCCTGTTGCAGATCCATCATCAGGTTTAGCACCTGCGCGCGCACCGACACGTCCAGCGCCGACACCGGTTCATCGGCAATCAGCACGTCCGGATCCAGCATCAGGCCACGGGCGATGGCAATACGCTGACGCTGACCGCCGGAGAACATATGCGGATAGCGATCGTAATGCTCGGTTTTCAGGCCGACCTTGGCCATCATCGCCAGGGTTTTCTCGCGGCGATCGGCTTTGCTCAGGCTGGTGTTAATCAGCAGCGGCTCTTCAAGGATCTGGCTGACCTTTTTACGCGGGTTCAGCGAGCCGTACGGGTTCTGGAAGACGATCTGAATTTTCTGGCGGCGCAGCTTCTGGGCCGCCGGATCGTGCTTCAGCAAATCCTGTCCCTGATAGAACAGCTGACCTTCGGTCGGCGTTTCAATCATGGTCAGTAAACGGCCCAGCGTGGATTTTCCACAGCCTGACTCGCCTACTACCGCCAGCGTTTTGCCGCGCTCCAGATTAAAGGAGACGCCGTCCAGCGCCTTCACCAGACGCTCCTGACCAAACAGCCCTTTCTTCACCGGGTAATGCTTTTTCAGATCGATCGCCTGCATCAGCAGCGCAGAGTTATGTTCAGGCTTCATAAGTTGGTCTCCCGGCATCATCCAGAGGGTAATGACATTTGGACTGACGCCCCGGAATATCACGTAATTCAGGTTCTTCAACCCGGCAGCGGTCGTTGGCATACGGGCAACGCGGGTTCAGCAGACAGCCCTGCGGACGGTCATATTTGCCCGGCACCACGCCCGGCAGTGATGCCAGACGCGCCTTATCAGCGGCAAATTCAGGCAGCGCACGCAGCAGCGCCTGAGTGTACGGATGGCGTGGCGATTTGAAGATATCCACCGCCTTCCCGGTTTCCACCACCTGCCCGGCATACATCACGATGATGTGGTGCGCGGCTTCGGCTACCAGCGCCAGATCGTGAGTGATCAGGATCAGCGCCATGTTCTCCTGCTGTTGCAGCTCAAGCAGCAGCTCGATGATCTGCGCCTGAATGGTCACATCCAGTGCGGTGGTGGGCTCATCGGCAATCAGCAGTTTTGGCCGACAGGCGATGGCCATCGCAATCATCACGCGCTGGCTCATCCCGCCGGAAAGCTGGTGCGGATAGACATCCAGACGCGACGCCGGATCGGGGATGCCGACCTGGTTCAGCAGGTCAATCGCGCGCTGGCGACGGGTTTTCTTGTTGCCGCCCTGATGCACCTTGATCGCTTCCATAATCTGGAAGCCCACGGTGTAACACGGGTTCAGGCTGGTCATTGGGTCCTGGAAAATCATCGCCACTTCGGAGCCCACCAGCTGGCGGCGCTCTTTCTCGGAGATGCGTTTCAGGTCGCGCTGGTTAAACTCCAGCTTTTCCGCCATCACTTTGCCGGGATAATCGATCAGCCCCATGATCGCCAGCGAGCTGACGGATTTACCGGAGCCGGATTCGCCAACGATGCCGACTACCTGGCCCTGCTCGACCTGATAGCTGATGCGGTCGACCGCTTTAAACGGTGCCTTCTCGTCGCCGAAATGCACCGACAGTTTGTCTACAGTGAATAGTGCCATCGGGTGCCTCTACTGCTTGAGTTTCGGGTCGAGGGCGTCACGCAATCCGTCGCCCATCAGGTTAAATGCCAGTACGGTCAGCAGGATCGCGACACCAGGGAAGGTGACCACCCACCAGGCACTTTGCGCATACTGCAACACGTCGGAGAGCATGGTGCCCCACTCCGGTGTTGGTGGCTGCGCACCCATACCCAGGAAGCCCAGCGCGGCCATATCAAGGATCGCGTTGGAGAAGCCCAGAGACGCCTGCACGATCAGCGGTGCCAGGCAGTTTGGTAAAATGTTGATAAACATCTGGCGGATCGGGCCGGCGCCGGCCACGTTGGAAGCGGTGACGTAATCGCGGTTCACTTCCACCAGCACCGCGGCACGGGTCAGACGGATATAGTGCGGCAGGGCCACGAAGGTCAGCGCGATGGAGGCATTGACAATCGACGGCCCGAAGATTGCCACCAGCACCAACGCCAGCAGCAGGCTTGGCAGCGCCAGCATGATATCGACCAGACGCATAATCACGTTGTCGGTCACGCCGCCGACGTAACCGGCGATCAGGCCGAAAATCACGCCGAGGATCAGCGACAGCACCACCACCAGACAGCCGACCAGCAGCGACAGGCGGGCACCGTACATCAGACGGGACAGCACATCGCGACCCACGTCATCGGTACCGAGAATAAACTTCCAGCTGCCACCCTCCTGCCAGGCCGGCGGATGCAGTAACGCATCGCGGAACTGATCAGACGGCGCATGCGGCGCCAGCACGTTGGCAAAGATCGCAATCAGGAACATCAGAACCACGTAGACCAGCCCGATCACCGCGCCTTTGTTACGCTTAAAATAGTGCCAGAACTCCTGTAACGGGGTCATGGGCTTTGGGGCAGCGCTCACGCTGCCTGGATCGAGTGCAGACATATCCTCGTCCCCTTATTTCTTGTGGCGAATGCGCGGGTTAACCACGCCATAGAGCACATCAACCAGCAGGTTGACCGCGATAATCAGGATGGCCACCATCAGCACGCCGCCCTGCACCACCGGATAGTCACGACGCTGAAGCGCATCGATCAGCCAGCGGCCCAGACCCGGCCAGGAGAAGATGGTTTCGGTCAGGATGGCGCCCGCCAGCAGCGTGCCCACCTGTAACCCGATCACGGTCACCACCGGCAGCATCGCATTGCGCAGCGCATGGACCACAATCACCCGCATCCGCGTCAGCCCTTTGGCGCGCGCGGTACGGATGTAGTCTTCACCTAACACTTCCAGCATCGCCGAACGCGTCATACGGACGATCACCGCCAGCGGAATGGTCCCCAGCACGATGGCCGGCAGGATCATATGCATCACGGCGTCTTTGAAGTCGCCCGGTTCGCCCCAGATCAGGGTATCAATCAGCATAAAGCCGGTCAGCGGCTGACTGTCGTCGAGGAACACCGTATCGCCTATTCGCCCCGCCACCGGGGTCAGATTCCAGTGCACCGACACCAGCATGATCATCATCATTCCCCACCAGAAAATCGGCATGGAGTAACCGGTCAGCGAGATGCCGACCACGGTATGATCAAAGATGGAACCGCGTTTAACCGCAGCCAGTACCCCGGCAGGGATGCCGACAGCCACGGCAAAAATCATCGCGCAGATGCCCAGTTCCAGCGTCGCTTTAAAGCGCGGAACGAATTCCTGCCAGACCGGGATGCGGCTTTTCAGTGAAATGCCTAAATCGCCATGGAGCACGCCATAGACGTAGGAGACATATTGTTGCCACAGCGGCTTATCCAGACCCATCTGGGCCAGAAGCTGCGCGTGACGTTCAGGAGACATTCCGCGTTCGCCGGCCATAATCAGCACCGGATCGCCCGGGATCATATGGACAAACGCGAAGGTTAACAGGGTGATACCAATAAACGTCGGGATGACAAGTCCCAAACGTCGGAGTATGAACTGCAGCATATTCCGGATTCTCTTTTGGTTCCCGCAGGCTCGTAGCCCGAGAGATTATATTTGCTCACATCTTGCCGCGGAGATTCTCCGCCGCGACGCTTTTCAGGGCGCCGTACCTGGCATTGATTGAATGAATTCAATTAATGATGACTTCAGATGGTTAACATCGTCGGGAGCAGATTGAAGAACAAGGCGCGCGGTGCCCACCGCCCTCAACATGGCTGGATGCCAGGCGAAGGTGGCGAGCACCGCGCAACGCAGTTATTCAACCGCGCATCAGGTTTCTTATTCCTGAATATCCACGTTCTCGAAGTGATGTTTACCCAATGGGTCAACCACGTAGCCGGTCACCTTCTTGCTCACCGGCTCGTACACCGTAGAGTGCGCGATAATCAGCGCAGGCGCCTGGTCGTGCATCACAACCTGAGCCTGTTTGTAGTATTCAATACGTTTGTTGTGATCGGGCTCAGCACGGGCTGGCTGGATCTGGTCTTCAAACGGCTTGTAACACCAGCGAGAGTAGTTGGAACCGTCTTTTGCCGCTGCACAGCTGAACAGGGTGGCGAAGAAGTTGTCCGGATCCCCATTATCACCGGTCCAGCCCATCATCACGGTCTGGTGTTCACCGGCTTTAGCACGCTTCAGGTACTCGCCCCACTCGTAGGTGACGATCTTGGCTTTCACGCCAATTTTCGCCCAGTCGGACTGGATCATTTCAGCCATACGACGTGCGTTCGGGTTGTACGGACGCTGAACCGGCATCGCCCACAGGTCGATGGAGAAACCGTCTGGCATGCCCGCTTCTTTCAGCAGCTCTTTCGCTTTCGCCGGGTCGTAGGTGTAATCCTTGACCGCGTCGTTGTAGCCCCACATGGTTGGTGGGATCAGATTCTTGGCCGCCTGGCCAGCACCCTGATAGACCGCGTCGATGATCGCCTGCTTGTTAACGGCCGTGATCAGCGCCTGGCGCACTTTCAGGTTATCCAGCGGTTTTTTCTCGGTGTTGAACGACAGGTAACCGACGTTCAGGCCTGGCATCTGCATCAGGTTGATATTTTTATCTTCCTTCATGCGGGCGATGTCAGCCGGGTTCGGGTACGGCATCACCTGGCATTCGCCTTTCTGCAGCTTGGCGTAACGCACGGACGCATCCGGAGTGATGGAGAACACCAGACGGTCGATTTTTGGCTTGGTGCCCCAGTACTGGTCAAAAGCCTTGTACAGGATGCGGGAGTCTTTCTGGTACTGCACCAGCTGGAACGGACCGGTACCGACCGGATTCAGGTCGATTTTTTCCGGGGTGCCGGCTTTCAGCATGTTGTCAGCGTATTCAGCCGACAGCACGGAGGCGAAGTCCATGCCGAGGTCAGCCAGGAACGGAGACTCAGGACGGGTCAGCACGAAGCGCACGGTATTGTCGTCCACTTTCTCGATTTTGCTGATCAGCTTCGGCATGTCCATGCCTTCGAAGTATTCGTAGCTGCCGCCAGAGACGCCATGATACTTATTGTTCTTGTCGAGCTGACGCTCGAAGGAGAACACCACGTCATCGGCGTTGAAATCGCGGGTTGGCTTGAAGTCTTTGGTGGTCTGCCACTTCACACCCTTACGCAGGTGGAAGGTGTAGGTTTTACCGTCTTCGCTCACTTCCCACTTCTCTGCCAGGCCCGGCTGGATTTCAGTGGTGCCGATTTTGAATTCAACCAGACGGTTGTACATCGGGACTGAGCTGGCATCGTAGGTGGTGCCAGACGTGAACAGCTGTGGGTTAAAGCCTTCAGGCGACCCTTCTGAACAATAAACAAGGGTTTTAGCCTGGACGCCAGCGGCAACGGTGAGAGCAATCAGGCTCAGACCTACCTTCAGCATCCCTGTTTTAGAAATACGCATGCTTCTGCTCCAATTGTGATGTGGTGTTGTGTGCACGTGCGCAAGACCCTGTATTTTTTTAGTGCGGTCTTTGCGTTGCCTTGCGGCGCTGGAGAAGGAAAGGATTGGTCAGGGGAGAAACCATCAGACTAATCCGCATCCTGTCTCGCTGAGGCATCAATTTGTCAACAGTTGCAAGGAACGTCAATACAACTGTCAGGTATTTACACAGAGTGTGAGAAACAGCAAGCAAACATAAAAAAAACCAATTGCGGTGTTTTTCAGAGGAAACGATTGATTGCAGTCCTTTTCACCACACAAAGATAATGCCCACAACTTTAATCATGGCAATTTGCTCTAAAAAAAAACGATTAATTTAGTCGGCTAACTGGGTTATTTATGAACGATACGCTTTGCTTATATCAACTTAGCCAGCTAAATATGCTGCAACTGACGCATAAGAAATCAGCAACAACCCGGGATCGGTCATAAGCGAAACGCGGCGCGAAATAAGTGGATGAAGCCTGACGGCAGAAGGCTTTCAGCGACTTTTTTTCCATTAAAAATGGACAAATTTTTGTAACAGTCATTTTTCGCCAACAGGATTTTATGCTGCGGTTTTGCGGTGGGGAATTTCAGGCATAAAAAAGCCCGGAACGATCCGGGCTATTTGCAGGGGTTTTGCAGCCGATCAGGCTTTATTGTCTGCCGTCGCCGGGACCTGTTTCGGATCGGCACACCAGTTGTTTTTCTGATTAATGCCGCCGTCTGGCGAAGTGTAGCCCAGGCAACCGAGCAGGGTATCAAACAGCTCAACGTGGCGATGGGTTTTGCCAACGCGCTGCTGGGCTTTCAGCCGTTCAAAGGCGCTCTGGTTGTTTGGGTCGGCCAGATACTTATCGGATGCCCAGACAATCATCGGCACGCGGAACTGCTCCGGCGGCGCCATATGACGCGGCGTGCCGTGCAGGTGCATATTCTCGCTGATCGATTCGCCGTGGTCCGCCGCATAGAAGACGATGGCTTTCTTATCACGCAGCTGGTCGAACACGCTGTCGAGCACCGTATCGGTGTACAGCACCGAGTTATCAAAGGCATTGATTAGCATCGCCTTGCTGCAGGTGTCGTCGACGCCCATGCATTCAGGCTGATAGCGGGCGAACTCACGCGGATAGCGCTGGGAATAGAGGTAGTGCGAGCCTTTGGTATGCAGCACCACCAGATGTTTGCCGTCAGGATGGCGATCCAGCGACTTTTTCAGCTCCGGCACCAGCAGCATATCGTCAACCGATTTGCCCTGATTCTCTTTCTCCGATCCAATCTGCTCGCGGAAGGCGAAGTTATCGGCGTTGGTGTTGTTGTAGAACCACACTTCGCTCTGCATGGCGAACAGCTCCGAGCTGAAGCCCAGTTCTTTCAGTACCGAGAAGACATTTTGCTCTTTCAGGGTGCGGGCCGGACCTTCATCGGTTCCGCCCTCACGCACAAACATACAGCGCAGCGACAGCTTGGTGGCGGTATCGCAGGACTCGCCACGGAACGCCACCAGGTTCTTCTCTTTCGACAGTTTTGGCGTGGTATCGCGGTTATAGCCGAGGATGCCCATATGGTCCCAGCGGGTGGTTTCACCGATGACAAACACCACATAGGTGTCGTCCAGCCCGGCTGGCGCGGTGTAGGTAAACTTCTTCGCCGGATCCAGCAGGTCCTTACTGTCCATCTTCTCGTCGTAGCTGGTATAGGCAAACAGCCCCAGCGCCGAAAGCCAGTTCGACGGCAGATAGGAGTGCGCCACCACGCCGCCATAGCTTGGCAGATCGACGTTGGTCAGCTTTTCGTTGATGTTCTGCTGCTTATCGAGGAAGCGGATCGGCAACCAGACCAGCGCGACGGCCAGCAGCAGGATCAGCAGCGGTTTAATGCGGTGCCCTGGGGTTTTCAGCTGCTCAAGCAGGGTCAGGCGCAGCGCGTTGCACCAGATCAGCACTAACGGCACGATGCTGACTGACACCATCCACAGGACGAAGTGGTAGCCAATCACCTCTTTCGACAGGTCGGTATCGGTGGTCATTACCGAGGCCACAATGCCGTAGCCAATAACGACGTTAAAGAAGCTCATATAGTAGCTGGCGGCAACCGAAATCAGCACCAGCGCGGTGGCGGTAATGCGCCAGAACACCTTGCCGCCGAGCGACAGCAGACGCATCAGGAAGAAGGTCAGCAGGACGATTGCCACCACTTCCACCGCAGCAGAAAACCACTGCATGGCATTGAATTGGGCCAGAAAGGGATCAAAACGACGGTAAAACACCGGTATATTCAAAAAGATACCGATGTAAAATGCCAGCATCAGCGAGAGCTTCTGCTGTGTAAGAGTTTTAATAAAATTCATTCAACCTATTTCCCGGTGTAACTAAAACGGATCTTAAACGCTAATCAGACCGTACCGTTACGCCAGAGTTCGGAAAGCAGGTCGATTATCCCCAGGTAAAATCGTCACCCAGGAACGTCAGAGCGAAGGAGCCCCTCCGCACAAGCCGCGTAGTTAACCACAATACGCGCCCGTTTTCCCAAAAATCGTTCAGAAAAAGCTCAAATGGGATTAATTAACGTTGCGCTAACGCTGCAAGGTCTCACAGTCCAGACCCAAGTCATTGGCGCTGTGGCAAGGCAGCAAAAGAAGTCATCCCGATGAGCTTACATAAGTAAGTGATTCGGGTGGCTTCTTGCAGCTAACGCCGCCACGGCGTCAAGGACGACGGCTCCCACAGTCCGGACCCAAGTCATTGGCGCTGTGACAAGGCAGCAAAAGAAGTCATCCCGATGAGCTTACATAAGTAAGTGATTCGGGTGGCTTCTTGCAGCTAACGCCGCCACGGCGTCAAGGACGACGGCTCCCACAGTCCAGACCCAAGTCATTGGCGCTGTGACAAGGCAGCAAAAGAAGTCATCCCGATGAGCTTACATAAGTAAGTGATTCGGGTGGCTTCTTGCAGCTAACGCCGCCACAGCGTCAAGGACGACGGGGATGCTCAGATCCCGCTGAACCAGTTGTATCCTTGATCCTCCCAATACCCTCCGGGATTCTCATTGGTGACAAAAATAGCCCCAATATGCTTGGCATTCTTAAATCCGAGCTTGGTCGGCGCGCGCAGACGCAGCGGATAACCGAAATCCGGCGGCAGCGGCTTTTTGTCAAAATCTAACGCGAGGATGGTTTGCGGATGCAGCGCGGTGGGCATATCCAGGCTGGAGTAGTAGCGATCGTCACACTTAAAGCCGACGTATTTGGCGGTCAGATCGGCCCCCACATGCTGTAAGAAGGTTTTCAGCGGCACGCCGCTCCACTGGCCGATGGCGCTCCAGCCTTCAATACAGATCAGCCGGGTGATCTGCGCATTCTGCGGCAGCTGCTTTAGCTGATCCAGCGTCCAGGGCGCTTTTTTCTCCACCTTGCCGGACACTTCCAGCCGGTAGTCGCTGATATCAATATCCGGCACGTTGTACTCAGGGTAAAACGCGTTGAAGCGGAATGGCCGGGTAATCTGCGCTTCACTGTAGGTCTGCGCCAGCTTATCGCCGCTGAACAGCCAGGCCTGCACCCGATCGTTCCAGCGCGACATCGCCCACAGCGCTTTATCCACCTGATCGCCGTCCTGCAGGTTGCAACCGGTGAGCATCGACACCGCGCCCAGCGTCAGGCCGGATCGCAGGATCAGGCGACGCTGCAGATTCACCAGCTGTTTGCGCTGATCCGGCTCGAGGATAATTTTGGGTTTGTCACTCATCGGCGGGTGTCTCCCTGCGGCCACCGGTGATCATCGCCGGTAGCGTTTTTGGCACCAGCAACACCATCACCACATGCACCACCACAAACAGCATCACGCCGCTCATGGCAAAAAAATGGACGTAGCGGGCAATATCAAAGCCACCGAACAGGGCGACCAGCTGACTGAACTGCACCGGTTTCCAGATGGAAAGCCCGGACAGCACCAGCAGCGCACCCAACATCAGCACGCCCACATACAGCAGCTTTTGCACCGCATTATAGCGGCCCTGCTGGTGCGGCAATTTAAAGCGCAGCGCCTGGCCGATATCACGCAGCACCGACGCGGGCGTAAAGGGGAAGAAGCGACGACGAAAATGCCCGCTGAACAGTCCCCACAGCACGTAAATCGCCGCGTTGACGAACAGCAGCCACATCACGGCCAGATGCCAGGCGATATTGCCGCCCAGCCAGCCGCCGAGGGTGAGGAATTGCGGGAAGGTAAACGAAAACAGCGGCGAGGCGTTATAAATGCCCCAGCCGCTCATCACCATGCCAACCATCACCAGCACGTTCAGCCAGTGACACAGGCGGACGGGCCACGGATGGACCCGTTTTTTTGCAGAAGCCGGCATGGTTTCTCCGGGTTACATTGGCGGCGTCAGGCCGTCTTTACCGGCAGAAATGCCGCGTGCCACGATGTTGCCCTGCGCATCTTTCATGCCGAACAGCACCACTTTGGTTCCGGCTTTCAGCAGGCTCTTGTTGCCCGGCTCAATCAATACCACCGGCACGTCGTCAGGCACGATCACGGTTTTTTCCATGTCATGCACTTTGACCGTCAGGGTGCGGCCGTTGCTGTTAACCAGCTTGCCGACGGTGCCGTTGGTCATGGTGTTGATTTTGCCGTCCGGCGATTCAAACGGGTTGAAACCTTCACCGCTGCCACGCAGGCTCGGTGCAAACACGTGTACTTCCAGCGCTTTCAGCTCGCCATTGGCCATCGGAACCGCGGCGGTGCCGATAAAGCTGTCCGGTTTGATATCGCTCATTTTGGCTTTGCTCACGCTGTTGACCTTGGTCTGGTCGGTGATTTTTACATCCAGCTTATCGCCCTGACGGGTAGTGATCTGAACCGCCGAATCACTGACCGAATCGATCGTTCCGCGGGTAGGTTTGATGGTGGTATCTGCAGCGAAAGAGGTGCCGCTGACCAGCAGCGTGCCGAGCAGCAGGGCTGCAATACGGGACTTGATCATGTGTCTCTCCTGAGAAGGATGCTGTGTGTCGACTCGTTAGGGTGCTAAGTAAGCGTAAGCGGAGAACAGGAAACTACCAGAAAGATTGCGGTTTTTTTGTATTTTAAAACGTTACGGGGCGCGCATCCCCGACCACAGAGCGGGCCGGGGGCGTTTTTACCATCAAATTAGTTGATGATATTCAGGGTCACATCGATGTTGCCACGGGTTGCATTGGAGTACGGGCACACGATGTGTGCAGCATCGACCAGTTTTTTGGCTTCCGCTTCGTCCATGCCTTCCAGGTGAATATTCAGCTTGGCTTCGATACCGAAACCGGTCGGGATCGCGCCGATGCCCACTTCGCCTTCAATAAAGGCGTCTTTCGGGATAGCGATTTTGTCGCGACCGGCCACAAATTTCATCGCACCGAGGAAGCATGCAGAGTAACCGGCAGCAAACAGCTGCTCCGGGTTAGTCGCTTCGCCGCCTGCGCCGCCCATTTCTTTCGGCACGCCCAGCTTAACGTCCAGCACGCCGTCGGAAGAGGTCGCACGGCCGTCACGGCCACCGGTGGCTTTAGCTTTTGCGGTATAAACAACTTTTTCGATAGACATGGTGAAACTCCTGTTGAGTGTTTTTATGCGCGATTAAATCGCGCGCGATTTATATAACAAAAAGAATCGATACTGATTTTAGTGCATCCGCGCTTACCCGTTAAGGTTGTCGCGCAGCGTTTCCAGTCCGGTTTTCAGCGAGGTCAGCATATCGCCGTCACAGGCCGTGGCGCAGAACACCGACTCCGGGATATTCTCGGCCTTACGGCGTAATTCAGCGCCCTGCTCCGTTAAGGTCACCACCACCTGGCGCTCATCTTTGCGTGAACGCTGGCGATTAAGCAGTCCGGCGGCTTCCAGTCGTTTCAGCAGCGGCGTTAAGGTCGCGGAATCAAGAAAAAGACGCTCGCCAATCTCAGAGACGGTGACGTCATCCTTCTCCCACAGCACCAGCATCACCAGATATTGCGGATAGGTGACATCGAGCTGGGTCAGCAGCTGCCGGTAAAGCTTGTGCAGCGCCAGATTGGCGGAATAAAGCGCAAAGCACAGCTGTTGATCAAGCAACAGTGGCGAGTCTTTGGCTTTTTTGTCATCTTTATCTTTCGTCATGACCAAAAATATAAATAGTGCACGATATATTTGCAAGCTAATTTTCTATCTATGGGGGAAAGCGGATGGACTCACTGGAAGAACAGGCACGGCGATATGCCACCAAAGCCCACGCGGAAGCGGGCCAGCGCCGCAAATACACCGATGAACCCTATATCGTTCATCCGGCGGCCGTGGTCGAACTGGTCAGAAGCGTGACCGACAACGAAGTGATGCTGGCTGCCGCCTGGCTGCACGACACGGTTGAGGACACGCCCTCCACCTTAAATGACATCAGCAACTTCTTCGGCCCGGATGTGGCGGAGCTGGTCGAAATGCTGACCGACTGCCATCCGGCGGAAGCCAAAAACCGCGCCGCGCGCAAAGTCGCCCACTTTCGCCACACCGCCAAAGCCTCTGCCGATGCGCAGACCATCAAGCTGGCGGATATTATTGATAACACCCGCTCGATAATCCATTTCGATCCACATTTTGCCCGCGTCTATCTGGTCGAAAAGCGCGTACAGATTGCGCTGCTGACCGACGGCAATGCCGACCTGTGGAAGCAGGCGTCGATCATCATCGAACAGGGCATTGAGCAGCTGACGCAGGCACCGCATCATGTTCCGGCTGACTGGTTTGCCCGCCAGCAGCAAAAATATCCCGTTAACAGTGAGAAAACGTCATGAATACCTGGTTTACCGAAGTGCTGGACGCACATGTCGCCATTGAAAGCTGGCTGAGTGAAGGCAGCGGCGACGTCGGGGCGTTACTGGCTCGCTTCCCGGCGGCGTTCTCGATGATCGGCCTGAGCGGCGCGGTGCTGGATCACCCAAAACTGAGCCAGTTTTTCCGCGCCAGCCAGGCGGCAAAGCCAGGGCTGAAGATCGCCATTGACGAGATGACGCTGATCAGCGAATGGACCGACGGTGCCGTGGTGAGTTACCGGGAAATCCAGTCGCTGCCGGGTTCAGCACCTACCCAGCGGCGTTCAACCGTGGTATTCAGCCTGTCTTCTGCCGGCATCGGCTGGCGGCATCTGCATGAAACCCCTATAAACGGTTAGTTATCAATACAATAAAATCAAATCCATCTTTGCTAGCTTGATTGCTAGCAATATTAAGCCTACGCTTACGCCTGTCTTAACGAGTGAGAGAGGTCATGATGGATTTTGTAAAAAGAACGATTGAGCTGGCAATGCAGAACGTTGAGGAAGGTGGCAGACCCTTTGCCACGGTGATTGTGCGCAATGGCGAGATCGTGGCCGAAAGCGCCAATAAAGCCGCGCAGAGCCACGATCCGACCGCTCATGCTGAGATCCTGGCGATCCGCGAAGCCTGTAAAAAGCTGCAAACGGAAAATCTCTCCGACTGTGAGATCTACATTCTGGCCAGCCCGTGCCCGATGTGCCTGGGTTCGCTGTACTATTGCAGTCCGAAGCAGGTGATTTACATCACCACCCGCGAAGAGTACGTGCCGTTTTACCGCGACGATCGTCAGTACTTTGAGCTGGAGAACTTCTATCAGGAATTTGCCAAGCCGATCGCGCAGCGTCGCCTGCCGATGAAGCATCAGCCGGACGTTCAGGCACTGGACGTGTATAAGCGCTGGAAAGAGCTGAACCGCCCTGCCGATTAAGGCGTGGAGACGTCAGAAGAAACGGATCCTGCGGTGATAAGGTGGGAACCAACCAAGAACGGAAACCGACGCATGCGGTTTCCGTTTTTTTTTATTACTGGTGGTAGAAGATGTCGCCGGATTCAGCCTGCACGATTTTGCCATCGACTTTGGTGAACAGCACATAGTTGCCGCCCATATAGGTCCAGGCCGTGCCCTCTGCCGGTTTTGGCAGATTACGGGTTTTCCAGTCCACCACTTCATACTTCTTGGTGCGGTAACGGTCTGGGATCACGCTACCGATATTGAAGCGCTGGAAGTCCGCGAAGAAGGTTTTAATTGCATACGGGTGCGCCGGATCGGGCTTCTCAGGGGCATCCTGATTGTGTTCCGCAGGCGTTTGCACGTCCGGGGTCTGCCCTGGTGTGGTCACGCCCTGATTATCCTGAGAGGACGGCGTGCCGGTGTCGGCATCTGACGGGTCAGCGGCGGTGGCCGGATCCTGCGTGGCCGGTGCCTGAGCCGCCGGGTCGGTCTGAACTTGCTGAGCCTGCTCGCCTTCTGCATACGCAGTGGACATCACCGGCAGGGCTCCCATCAATACAGCGGATAACAACGCGATCTTCGACTTACTCATAATTTCTCCAGATTGAACACCGTCAGCCCTGAGGCGTACTGATCAAATTCTACAAAATAATCGGTTCTGTTTTTACTCTTTTTGCACGTCAGGGCCGTGGAAACGCGCACGCTCGCAAATTTGCTGTAGAAGATAAAGCGTTCGCGCCTGGAAGGCACAGAAATTTTGTAAAGAAGGGTTCTTTTATTGTGAAGCCTTTGTTTCAAAGGCTCAGAACAGCCCGATTGCTCGGGCTGAATGACAGTGACTTAATGAACCGGCAGCAGCGTTTCGCCTTCAATCATGGCTAACCCCTCGCTGGTACGGATAAAGCGCGGCGCTTTCAGATCTTCAGTCAGCACGTAGAGCATATCGAAAAGCAATTCGGTGATCTGCTCTGCCTGCTCCTGCGGTTGCCGCTGGCTGAGTAACACCAGCGCCAGCGCAGAACAGTAGCCACAGAGCGTTTCCGAGTCGCTGGTCAGCGGACTGATATAGCCGCCAGACTGCACCTCATCGACCGTGAGCTGTTCAATCAGATAGTCAGGTAAAGGATGGGTTAAAACCACCTTCAGCACTTCCAGTCCGGCGAACAGGCGGCCACAAAGCGCCATGCGCTGTTCCTCAAAGTCATTCTCAATTAATGCATCGCCATAACAACGACAAATATCCAGTATCTGGAATAAGTCCAGAGAGGTATTTACCGGTAATTTCAACAGTGCTGGAATACTCAGATCAAAAATTGAAGATTCAGATGTGAAATCATAATCGTCATATGTGTTACTGTATGCCGTAGCCATATTCGTTAGCTCCTTTAACGTTTTGGTCAGACGCCTCGAAAGTGTGTTCGCGCTTTCGGGGCGTTGCTATTTGTTACGCGAGGGAATGCGTAACAGGGTGTAGTCTCCTGTATGCATATATAGTGAGTCAAATGAAAACTGAGTGAAAAACACTCAAATTTGAAGGGTTAGAAGTGGCTCGCAAAAAAATGTATTGCGGGTGGGTGTTGCAGGATTTAAGTCTATTATCTGGTGAGTATCGGAATATTCCTGTCACATCAAATTGATATATTCCTAAGAGTGTGAGCCTTAATTTAAGAAATATCTTTATTCGAAGCAGAGAGGTGATCGCAATTTATAGAATAATGCGTTATTCAGTTATACGAGAACGAACTCACTAACATTAACCCTAAAGGCACCGAAAGAATCACAGGTTTTCGTAATGCCCCGCAAGTTGAATTAGCCTGTCGACTAAACTTGCCTCCGCATCATTAGGCGTAATGCCAGAGATTTTCTCCAGCTCCTCGACAAGTTGTTCGGAGGTTACAGATTTCTGTGTCGCTGGTTTGATTTTAAACTGATGTTGGAAACGGGTTCTGGGGAAAGAGGTCAACGTGCGGTCAATTCCCATAGAGGTGAAATGGAATCCAGGCACTGTCGGTTTGGTATCAATAAGATCGGCAATTCTGTCAAGCCAGGTACTGCTGGGACCAATTTTCTTTATCAGGAACCAGATCACCGCGATTGCACCGAATAGTTTCTCCGACTCATTCTGACTGATGTTCAGAAGATTGAAATATCCGTTTCGCAGCAATTTAAAACCACGTGGATTCGGGCGATTGCAAAATCTCGCATGGTGTGCACAGCGATTGCGCAGTCCATTGATATTTATTAGCCAGTTATCGAGCACATCGCGTTTATCAACGCCAATTCGTGTACAGATTACGTCGCGACACTCATCTTTCAACATGCTATAAAACCTTGAAAGCAGTCCGAAATCCCATGCTTCCACAGCGACCCAAATGGGTATTGGCTTATTATGGGCGAAATGAGAGGTAATACTCTCTTCATTACATTCTTTTAAAAGCTTTTGATGGCGAGCCGTCCAGTCATCAAAGTTTGGGCCTTTCTTAAAGGCATCAAAAGCATTTGCGGAAAATAAAGATTTATTCTCATAGGCGAGAGGGCTGATCCTACCCATTTCATGGGCAATGATAGTCCGAAAGTAAATTTCTATGCGTTCAATTGCACTCATGAACTCCTGACGGAGCGCTTTATCAAAAAGGTAGAAATCGAAGACAGCTTCAAAGTGTGTACCAGCCTGGAACTGGTCATTATAGGTAATCTGCCTTTGCGCGGACCTGGTATAGGTTCTGGCAGAATGCCAGTATCCAGACAAGCGATAATAGCCCACTTGGGCAAGCTTCCTCGCACAACGCTCGCAATCGGCGACATGCATACCGCGATTAACCAATTGCTGCATCAAATCGGGGTATTCGAGAAATGCTTTGACCGTTGGGACTACTGCATTGACAGTCGTCGGCTGAGTTTTGCTGTCCCTAGCAACCCTATAAATAACAGGCAAAAAAAAGGCTAAACCGTCACTGCAATAACTGCAACAGGAGGGGGTTTAGCGCTGTTGCGAGACATTATAGGCACTCTGGTATGTGTGTCAAACTGAAAACTTTGCCGCGTTCTGATTAAGAAACCAGCTGTAGGCAACGAGGTTATTTAAATCTCAATTACTTTAAAATCATCAGCTTAAATTATTCTGGTAAAGATCCCAGCGGTTGTCATACAGGTCTTCAAATACAACGACTGTACCGTAATCCTCTTCGCGAGGTTCCTGGCAGAATTCCACCCCCTTAGCTTTCATGGCGGTGTAGTCGCGCCAGAAGTCATCAGTTTGAAGAAAAAGGAAAACCCGTCCGCCACACTGGTTGCCGATAAAGTTTTCCTGCTTCTCGTTGGATGCGCGAGCCAATAGAAGATTACAGTCGCTGTCCGGGTTTGGTGTAACGACTACCCAGCGTTTTCCCGGCTGCGGTGTATCCTCAACGAGCGTAAAGCCCAGTTTTTCCGTGTAATACTCTATTGCCCGATCGTAGTCATCAACAACGATGGCCACATATCCCATACATCGTTTCTGAGTTCTCATTTCTGCTCCATCAGATTTCAGGCATACATGCCCAGTGAGTTCTTTTTATCATAAACAAACCTCATTCAGCGTTTAGATTGTTCAGAGTCTCTTCATCCGTCTTAGGGATGAAGCTTGCTGGAGGCAAACTCTCCTGCCCAGCAATGAGACTGCTCTTGTCACCCTTAAAGAAAAACGAACAGCGAGGATGCGTGAATGAAGAATTTCACAGAAGCTTCCAATTGTAGATTGATCGATCTACAATCAATTTTCCCCCACAGGAGAAACGCATGAAAGCATCGGTTGGCAGACCCAGAGAATTTGATCCAAAGGACTTTCTTAACATTGCGCTAGAATGCTTCTGGCAGAAAGGATACCGGGCAACCTCAATGTCTGACCTTATGAAGGCATCAGGCCTGGCAAGCGCCAGCATCTACAAACTTTACCCGGATAAACGGGCTATCTATCTTGCTGCACTACAGCTTTATATGGATGAAGGAACGTCCAGAGGCATGAAACGTGATGCGGATTTATCGTCAGAAGATGCATTGCGTGAAACCCTCGAATTTGTCGCCCTGTTCTCTTCTGCTCCTGAAGGAGATAAAGGCTGCTTTACCATAGCCGCCGCCAGTGAACTCTTGCCGGGTGATGAAGAGGTCAAAAACAAGGTGTCTGATAAATTCAATAAGATAATTAATCAATTAGAGATCATACTGAGCAAAGGCCAGGCACAGCAGGTCTTTCGGCAGGATGAAGATGCAAGAGTAATGGCAGTAAGTATTTTTATGATGCTGGAAGGGATGCGTGTGTACGCAAAAATTCAGCCTGCAATTGAAGACCTCAGAAGGAGTAACGAGTTTATTGTCAGGTCAGTGCTTGCAAGCAAGGCATCAACATGACAGAAGTGGGCTCCATTGTTCAGCGTCACAAACGAAAACTAATAATGGTTGTTCTTGAATACGAGAATGGCATCGCCCTGTGCGGCTGGATCGACAAAGGCCGTTTTTATAAAAGACGGTTTCCTGTAACTCAATTAAAGGTGTGTGCGCCCTGGTCAAATTTTTGGCCTTTTACATGAAAGCGCTGAGCTACATCTTACAACTGACCTTATAACAACTTTAAAGCCGAACAGCTGTTACTGCCCGGCAATGAACAATCGCTAGTATGAAACCAGGCCGTTTATAGCTCACAACTTGCTGCATCAAACGACTAATGTTAAGCGCGCAACTCTTCATATGAGACCATGACATGCTCCTGAAAAGCAGGTCTCAAGGCGATATTTTCATAATACGCACGTAATCTGGGTAAAGGCATTCGGACGACATCTATATCGTAATAACGGTATAACACGTGACCAAACTGGATGTCGGCCAGAGAAAAATCATATCCCGCCAGAAAGCGGTGTTTTTCAAGCTGCGCTTCTGCGACTGAGAGGTAATTTTCTAACTTCACCATCGCTTCAGCTATAGCATGTTCGTCTCAGTTTTCCTGCGGTGTACGTACAACACGCCAGAACACAGGGAGATTAAATGCCGTCGCAACATTAATTTTTGACCATTCAGCCCATTTATCTATATTTGCTTTTTGTATGTCATCCGAAGGCCAGAAGCTTTCAGCTCCATAGCGATTAGCGAGATAGCGAAGAATGGCTCCCGTCTCCCATAGGGGTGGAGCGGTACCATCCTGCAGAACCGGAACAGTCCTGTTTGGATTTAGTGAATAGTAAAAATCAGTCTCAGTCCCTTTATACTTATGCCCTATGTCGTGCCTGACGTACGGCAATTCCATTTCTCCAATGCACCACATCAAAGCCTGAACATTCGAAGACGTTTTGCGGCCCCATACCTTTAGCATCTTGACTCCTTTTGGCGTGACATTCATGCCAGGTTACCACAAGGGTCCTTGAGCCTATTGAACAATTATTAATATAGGGCTTTGGTAATGTTTGGGCTTGGAACAGAACAAGCCCAATTTCATATGCATTAGTTTTAGCGACTCAATGATTACGATATATAGGCAGAACCGTGTTGGTTTAGTCGTGTTGCACTGCGGGACGCAATGAAGGCATGATATCGCTTCACAGGAAATGAAGGGCAAGGTAATGGATAAGGACACGTTAGTTACGCTACTAAAATGTAAACTGTGGGCAGATACAGCTACCCTCCAGTCGATACAGGAAACCGATGATTCAATCCATCCTGAGAAGCATCACCTGATGCTGAGGTTGATGAATCATATCTACATAGTAGACAGAATTTTCCAGGCTAACATGACCGGCCAGCAACACGGATATACCGCCCTCAACACGCCAGAAACGCCATCAGTTGAAGAATTGCGAGTGAAGATGCGCGAATGTACCGAGTGGTATATCGAGCGCGTGAGCGCCATGCAAGATGCCGAATTGGCTGAAGTTATCAGATTCAAGTTTGTTGATGGCGGTGAAGGTCAAATGAAGTCACTCGACATGATCAACCACGTGCTTTTCCATGGGACCTATCATCGCGGCGCTGTTGGATGGCTCATTTCCGAGTGCGGAGGCATTCCCCCCAAAGACGTGGTGACAGTTTTTCTTCGGGATCATAATCACTAATAAAGGAGAAAGTTAATGATTGTCAGGACATGGCACGGTTGCGTTCCGCTTAAATATGCAGAGGGCTTTGCTAAGCATCTCGATAAAACAGGTGTGGAGCATTCAAGGAGTGTCGAGGGAAATAAAGGCGCATTCGTTCAAAGGGAAACACAGAACGGATGGGAGCACTTTTTCCTTGCCACCTGGTGGCAGGACCTTGAGGCAGTAAGGGCCTTCGCAGGGGAAAATTATCATGTGGCAGTGACATACCCTGATGACGAAGAGTTTGAATTGCTTTCCGATCCCTATGTTTTCCAGCATGAGGTGGAGACTATCTCACCGCTTTAGGTACAACTTTGGGGAACGTTATACGGCCTGATTCAATCAATGAAGTATGTTGCTTATTGGTTATAAAAAACCTTTTGCCAACTGAGACGTAATTCCTTACTACAGGGTTATTTTCCTGAATTATAGGGTATAATCACCAGGCAATATAACCATGCAAAGGAAAGGGCAAAGGAATGAACAATCTATTTCTAAAGGCTGATAACGTTGCCGGCGAATCTCAGGATGCAGCCCACAAGGGCTGGATTGACATTAACTCTTATAATTGGGGTGCTCAGAGAGCCGTTGCAGGTAATGGAGTAGTAAGTTATAACAATCTCTCAGTGCATACCGTTATCGATAAAGCGACGCCTGCAATGCTACTGTTTGCTTCTAATGGTGCCAAAATTCGTAAAGTAGAGCTATCCGGCTGCAAGGCTGGCGGAACAGCAATCGAGTATTACCGCATTACACTGGAAAATGTAATCGTCGCCCAAGTGTTACTTAGCGATTCTGGAGATGCAAACGTTGAATATGAATTTCAGGCTGACTCAGTAAAAATGCAGTATTGGGAACAAAGCCCGACTGGCGGAAAGGGGGCAGAAACCCGTTCAGGCTGGAATATTAAAAACAATGTTTCGCAATATTGAACTGAGGGGGAATTCCCCCTTAATATTTTTTAGACTACATTCACTTTTTTTTTCGGCTCATCAACCTTTCTAAAACCCCGCCACCAAACCATACAATAAAAATGAGGGTAATTAATACCAATTTCCCCCAGTGTTCCGGAATGAAAATAAAATATAGGGTTGAAAAGAATAAAAATACAGCCAACAAAATCCAGTCAAAAAACATCACAGCGATTAACTTAATAATAGTTTTCATTCAACACGCTCAATAATGCCAACAATTTCATTGTAGTCAGGGGAGGACATTGATTTTATGTTCTTTATTACTTTTGAAAGCACCGGCTCAATGTATATATATAACATTTCTATTTTATTTTTATATAGAATGGAATAAAAGACAGGATCTAAGCTCCTTAAACGCTTGGCAGCCAGCGCAGCTTTTTGGCTGCTCCCATAAATCTGAAATATTGTCAAAACCGTAGCACCCCTGGCGTTAACCATAGTTCGCACAGCATTAGATACACCTATGGACTCAGATAATCCTTTCGCTAAAGCGTATGATAGGGTAATTTTTGTTGCTGTTCCTACCGCCTTACCGGATGCAATCCCCGCACCTTTTCGAGCCAATTCTTGCGGTGATGATTTATCTGAATCTTTAAATTTACCCTTTAAAACATAATCCACGTAGATCTTGAATATATCAAGTAATGCATCCCTGCGATTATATAATTCAATCACTGACATGAACATGCGAACATCTTCGCTTTTTAACTCTTTACATACATCTTCATATTTATCAAAAAAACACGATGAATACCAAGAGGCCCGCTCCATACCTAAATAAATATCATTCAATGATTTCCGAACAGCTCCAGGTGTTGAGGCAATTCCTTTCTGAAGAGAATCAGCAATTTTTTTATCAGATTCTAACTTCAACTTTAAGTAAGCTGAGTTATTCATTTAATATCATCCTTAATAATTAATCTTTATGATTATATATCCATTCTTTTCCGATGTACATGAACGTTATTGAGACTGCAATCAATATTAATCTGCATATGAAGCCCATTGACCTGCCCCCGTAGATAAGTACATTCCGATTTTAGCCACGTCCGCTCCTTGCACATAGCAGACTGTCCCCCCTACTAAAACCCGGAAATGGTCAGCCCCCCACCTTCAACCCAAATTCTCACAGGTCACAATCTTCAAATCGACCTTCCCGTCCTCATACAGCGCAGGCTGATAACCCGTCTCCAGATGACTCAACAGCAGCTCGATCGAAAGGCGCGCATGCTGATGGGCATTCTGGTCGAGGGTGAAATCCACCGCATCCTCCTGCAGCATGGCTTTGGTGATGCTGTACAGCTCATGGGTGATAAAGGCACACACGCCCAGCCGCTGGTGCTTTTGCAGGATATCCCGCACTTCGGTATTGCCCACGCCGGTGTTGTAGACCCCCGCCACGTCATTCGACAGTGAAAGCGTCGAATCCAGCAACGAGCGGATGGTGTCTCGCTGATCCTGACCGGCCAACGCTTCCCGCAGTTTCACCTGCGGCGCATGGGCAGCCATCGCATCGCGGAACCCTTCAATGCGCTGACGATGGGCGCGATAATCGATGCGCCCGCTGACCATAATCACATCGCCAGTGGTATCGATCGTTTTGCTCATCAGCAGTCCTGCGGTGCGGCCTGCCTGATACTGATTAATGCCGACGTGGCAAAGCCGTTGCGCATCCGGAATATCCGTCACAAAGGTCACAACCGGAATGCCGTTGGCATGACAGTGCGCCAGCGCGTCGTGGATCATGGGATAGTCATGACCAAACACAATCAGGCCGTCGCGCTTTTCACTGCTGGCGATAATGCGTTGCGCCAGAATCTCTGGCTGCGATTCCGGGATAAAGGTGCGGTGCAGTGTTAAGCGCTGATAACCCAAATGGTTGGCGACGGCACTCAGATCGTTATTCAGCCGCTGAAAAAACGACGAGGGATTGCTGCTTAAAAACGCTTCGATCTGCCACGGCTGCTTATGCTCCTCCGGCAGATAGCGCTTCAGCCCCGCTTCCCGCGCGGCGTGCAGCACTTTTCGCACCGTCTCGGGAGACACGCCGCCGCGATCGTTGAGTACCCGGTCTACCGTGGCCACGCCCACACCGGCCATTTTCGCCAGCATTTGCAGGGTTAACTTTTTCATTTTTACTCCCGGAAACCCGGTAAAAATCCTGACGAAAACATGCCGCGTTCACTTTCTGCATCACAGCGAAAAACAGGGCGATAGGTTGGGATGAAATTCTTTGCCGACGCGTCACAATTTGAGCGATTGCAGGCAGGACACCTTTTTGCCCGGCGCAAAAAATCAGCAGGCCGGAGGCAATGATGTAAAACCATCAACGAAAATCTTGGTCGCGATCACGCTACGAATTATTATCCCCCAAGTTTGTTAATGCTTTATTAAACACTTTATTTACATGTGAAGTAAATATCTCTGATTTGATATTTAAAATTATCTAAATATCACGAATTTCTATTTCAAAATTAAAATAATAATTCCGCAATGTGATCAATTAACCGACAGGGAATCTATGAAACGCAGAGAGTTTCTCACCTCAATGGCAGCATTGGGTGTGGCTACGTCATTGCCTGGCGCTCAGGCTGAAGTCGTTACCGGTGGCCAGCCCTGGCAACCAGGAAAAGTAAATACCCCACCCACTCCGCCTCGCACCGGCGGCTTACAGTTTCTGACCCAGCATGAGTCTGACACCGTGGGCATCATTGCTGAGCACTTTATCCCGGCGGATGAATCCAGCCTCAGTGGCAAAGACGCGGGCTGTGCCACCTTTATCGACCGTCAGCTGGCGGGCGATTATGGCAAAGCCGTTGCCGTCTACCGCCTCGGACGCTTTGTGAAAGGCACGCCTGAGCAGGGCCAGCAGTCGTTGCTGACGCCTGCGGAGCGTTACCGCCAGGGCCTGACCGCGCTGGATCAGGCCACCCGCAAAGCCTACGGCAAAACGTTTATCGAACTGGACGAAGCCCGCCGCGAGCAGATCCTGCATGCGATGGAAGCCGGAAAATTCGATTTAGGTGCCGACGTGGATACCAAAGTCTTTTTCGAGCTGATGCTGCAAAACGTCCGTGAAGGTTTTCTCTCCGACCCGATATACGGTGGCAATAAAGAGATGACCAGCTGGAAAATGCTGGGCTTCCCTGGCGCACGTTATGACTTCCGCGATCTGCTGAGTAAAAAAGGGCAGAAGCTGAACATCATCCCCACCAGTCTGATTGATAACACCCTGTAAATACTGGCTGTTATATTTCTGTAGAGAGCAAAGTTTTATGAATAACGTGCGTCCAAAAGCTGATGTCGTCATCGTCGGCCTGGGGTGGTGTGGCTCTTTGATTGCCGAAGAGTTAACCCGTGCCGGCCTGAATGTTGTTGCCGTTGAGCGCGGTCCGTGGTTTGAAACCGCCACGGATTTTCCCCCGTCGATTGATACCGATGAACTGCGCTGGGATACCCGCCGCAGTATGTTGCTGCCGCCCGCAGTGGAAACCACCACTTTCCGCAATAACATCACCCAACAGGCGCTACCCAGCCGCGACTGGAACCTGAATGAGCTGGGTTATAACGTCGGCGGCTCCGGTACGCACTGGGCCGGGATGGCGTGGCGTTTTACCCCGTTCGATTTGCAGCCCTACACTCAGACCGTTGAGCGCTACGGCAAAAAAATGATCGCCAAAGGGCTGATCCTGCAAGACTGGGGCGTCACCTATGACGAACTGGAACCGTTTTACGATCGCTTCGAAAAAATCGCCGGCGTCTCAGGTAAAGCGGGCAAGCTGAACGGCGAAGTGATCCCGGACGGTAACCCGTTTGAAGGCAACCGCAGCAGTGAATATCCGCTGCCGCCGCTGGAAGGCATGCGTCTGACCGATCTGTTCCGCGATGCGGCAAAATCCCTGGGTCAGCACCCGTTTATGGTCCCGGCGGGCCAGGCGTCCCGCGCCTACGTTAACCCGCTTGGCGTGCGTATGGGTCCGTGCACCTACTGCGGTTACTGCCTGTATTACGGCTGCGGTAACTTCTCTAAATCCAGTCCGAACGCCTGCGTGATCCCGGCGCTGATGCAGCGTGAGAACTTCACGGTGCTGACCGATTCCGCCGTGGTGAAGGTCAACAAAGCCGACGACGGCAAGACCGCCACCGGCGTGACCTACCTGGATCGCAATAAAAAAGCGTGGTTCCAGCCCGCGGATATCGTGATCCTTTCGGCGTTCCAGATGCAGAACGTGCGTCTGCTGCTGCTTTCCAAAATCGGTGTGCCTTACGATCCGGTCAGCAAAAAAGGCGTGGTTGGCCGCGCCTACAGCTTCCAGACCGTGGCAGGTGCCACCCTGTTCTTTGAAGACGAAAACCTCAACCAGTTTATTGGTGCGGGCGCGCTTTCGCAGCAGGTTGACGACTTCAACGGCGATAACTTCGATCACAGCAATCTGGGCTTTATCGGCGGTGCCGGTATTCTGGTGGTAGCGCGCGGTGCGCGTCCGATTGGCAATGCCGACGCCCTGCCGCCAGGCACGCCGCGCTGGGGCAAAGAGTGGAAAAAAGCCTATACCCATGCGTTCCAGAACGGCACCTTTATCTTCGGCCAGGGCACCAGCTATTCCCATGAGGATTACTACCTCGACCTGGACCCGGAATACAAAGATGACAACGGCAATCCGCTGCTGCGCGTGACCTTCGATTACAACGAAAACGACCGTCTTGCGGCGAAGTTTATCGAAGAGAAAAGCGTTGAAATCGGCAAGGCAATGGGCGCCAAAATCGTCAACGGCACCAACTCCGCCTCGGGCCACTATTCGCCGTATAACTTTGCCAGTGACCATACCATCGGCGGCGCCGTGATGGGGACCGACCCACAGACCAGCGTGCTCAACCGCTATCAGCAAAGCTGGGACATGCATAACCTGTTTGTCCTTGGCGCTTCATCGTTCCCCAATAATGCGGGCTACAACCCAACCGGCACCATCGGCGCACTCAGCCTGTGGACGGCAAAAGCCATTATTGAGCAATACGTGAAAAACCCCGGCCCACTGGTGAAGGTGTGACATGAAAAAGACCAAAATTTTGGGCGGCGTGGCGCTGATTGCCGTCGCCGTGGCCGCGGGGTTGCTGTGGCAAAATGGCACTACCCGCGCGGATGACGTTGCGGATAACACCCTCCTCACCAGCCAGCCGCCGGGAGCGGAGGATGCCGCCGCCGTGGCGCGCGGGAAGTACATCGCTATCGCCGGTGACTGTGTGGCCTGCCATACCGCGCCAGAGAGCAAAGATGCGTTTGCCGGCGGCTATTCGATCAGCACGCCGTTTGGCGGCATCGTTGCCAGCAATATTACGCCGGATACGGAAACCGGGATTGGCAGCTGGACCGAGCGTGATTTCTATCGCGCGGTGCGTCACGGCAAGGGCAAAGACGGCGAAAACCTCTATCCGGCGATGCCGTATAACGCCTACGTGAAAACCAGCGACAAGGACATGCACGACCTGTGGATGTATATGCGTTCGGTGAAGCCGGTGAATTATCACGCCCCGGAGACCCACCTCGGCTTTCCGTACAATATCCGTCTGGCGATGATGGGCTGGAACCTGTTGTTCTTTAAAAACAGCGGATACGAGCCGGACACATCCAAATCCGCCGAATGGAATCGCGGTGCCTATCTGGTGGAAGGTCTGGAGCACTGTAGCGCCTGCCATACGCCGAAAAATCTGCTGGGTGGCGACACCGGAGCCTATCTGCAGGGCAGTAACCTGGCGGAATGGCATGCGCCGGATATCACCCCGAACCGCTATACCGGCGTCGGCAGCTGGAGCGATCAGCAACTTGTCGACTACCTGAAAACCGGCAGCAACCATGTGGCGGTGGCGTCCGGGCCGATGGCGGAAGCGGTGACCAATTCGACCCAGCATCTGACCGATGCGGATCTACGCGCGATTGCGGTCTACCTGAAATCGCAGCCGGACTCGGGGACCAAAGCACCACAACCGCTGGCGGCCGATTCGGCGCAGATGAAGATGGGAGCCAACGTCTATTCCGCCAACTGCAGCGCTTGTCATAACAGTGATGGCAAGGGTATCCCGCAGCTTGCGGCCGGACTGGCGAACAATCCGGGGCTGATGGCGGACGATGCGTCGTCGATTATTACCACTATCCTGCAGGGTGGCCGGGGTGCGGTGACGCAGTCCAACCCAACCAGCGGTGCGATGCCGTCGTTTGCCTGGAAACTGTCTGATGAACAGGTCGCGGCTGCCGCAACCTATCTGCGGAACAGCTGGGGTAATGCCGCACCGGCCGTGACCGCCGATGATGTGGCGAAAAACCGGGCGTTGATAAAAATGCCCGCGCAGATGCCAGAAAAGTAGGGGGTTAATTTGCGATAAAGGCCGGCTTGCCGGCCTTTTTTACTTTCACGTTAATGCACTGAGCATCCTGCCCGCGAAGCCGCCTTACTGCACAACGAATCGTGAGATCGACGCTTCCAGCATTGATGCCTGGTCGCGCATCGCGCTGGCAGCCGCCGACGACTCCTGCACCAGCGCCGCATTCTGCTGGGTGACGCTATCCATTTGCACGATGGCCACGCCAACCTGAGAAATTCCGCGGTTCTGCTCGTCGGACGCCTGAGCAATCTCGACCAGTATGCTGGTGACGTTGCCGACAGAGTTCACAATTTCATTCATCGTTTCGCCTGCCTTGCCGACCAGTTGCGATCCACTGCCAATGCGCGCGACGGATTCAGCAATCAAGGTTTCAATCTCCCTGGCCGCCTGTGCACTGCGCTGGGCAAGGTTCCGCACCTCGCTGGCGACCACCGCAAAGCCGCGGCCCTGTTCGCCCGCGCGGGCAGCTTCCACCGCCGCGTTCAACGCCAGGATGTTGGTCTGGAAGGCAATACTGTTGATCACGGTGGTGATCTCGGCAATTTTACTGGAACTGGCGCTGATCTGATTCATGGTGTCCACCACGCTTTTAACCAACACGCCACCTTTGTTTGCCGTCTCGGAAGTGGCGCGTGCCAGCTCGCTTGAATGGTGAATATTCTCCACATTCTGCTTCACGGTGGCCGTCAGCTGCTCCATGCTGGCCGCCGTTTGCTCCAGCGCGGCCGCCTGCTCTTCCGTTCGGGCCGAAAGATCGTTGTTCCCTGTCGCAATCTCTGCGGACGCCTGGCTGACCTGGATAACGCCGCTGCGAATATCGCCAATGATGCTGCGCAGATCGTTGCTGATGCCGCCAACCGCTTTCATCAGCTCGCCGAGTTCATCCCGACGCGAAGTCTCCAGACGCACGCTCAAATCACCCTGCGCAATCTGTCGTGCGATCTGCAGCGTAGCGGCGAGCGGACGGGTGATCTGCCGGGAGATGATCACCGCAATGACAATGCTGGCGATGACCGCAGCGGCAAGGATCATCAACATCCACAGAATGGCACTGGCGATATCTTCATGGGTGGCACTCAGTTGCTGGCTGAACAGCTGATTACTGGTGGTGGTCAGTTGCGCCCCCGCCGCGCCAAGCTGCCGGGTCGCCTCCTCTTCCGCCAGCGCCGAGGTGTTATATTCCTGCACGCTGTCGCGTCTGGCGGCCAGCAGCACCGCCAGTTTTTCTATGGCATTGCCGTCCTCAGGGCTGAGTCGGGGCCTGGCCTGCTCAATAAGTTGAATCGTTTCAGCTAAAAAGCCTGTTAATGCCTGACGATTTGCTGCGCTGTTATCCAGCTCCATCAGCCGGACGCGGACGCTGACACCGGCAAGGTGTTTAGCAACGTCGTTCAACGCGGCGGCAGTACCGTCCGGCGAGGCGCTGTATTTTTGCGCCATCGCCTCAGCGTCGGCGGTTTCACCGCTAAGCCTCAGCGCCTGCAGGATAATTTGACGGGAATGCACTTCGCTTACCGTCTCTGCACGATGCTCACGGTAGACGCTCATGGCGCCCGGAAGTGACGCAATCAACTGACTCTGTTCGGCATTCCAGTGCCGGGTTTTGAGTTGGTCAATGTTGGTTTCTACCGCGCGCAACCGCTCTTCATTCGCCGCGATAAATTTTTCATCATGGGTTTTGACGTACTGCTGGCGGGCATCTTTGGCCTGTGAGAACTGATCGTTAATGTTCTTCAGCTGGCTGAGTTTGTCCGCACGCTCCGCAATATCCCGCAGGTTTTTAATACCACAGGCCGCTACAGCAATGCTGAGGATCAGCACCAGCCCAAATCCCAACATGAGCTTCCTGCCGACTCTGATATTTTCCAAAAAAACGCGTAATTTTTTCATAAAACTCGAATTCCCCTGTCGTGTTGTCCATGTAATTACCAGTAAGGCCACAGGGTTATCGGCAGGGAGAAAGTTAATTTCACTATTTATAGTTACAAAATCAACAATTACTCAAGTTTACTAGTGGCGGGTGGTGAGGGGGTGTTGCTTGCGAGAAAGACAGGGGTTAATGACGGGTTTTATTCTTATAACTGGCACTGATTTTGGATGATGTAACGCAGAAGAGTGTTGACGCAGATTGCGCGTTTGTCAAAGCCGGGGCGGGAATTTTTCAACAGCATCCCGCCCGGCGGTTATGACAAAACATCTGACCTCTTGGCTTGCAACATATGAACGTAGAAACGGTAGTGGGTATTCCCCGGTGTTGGCATAACAAATAAGAAACTTTTGCACCCAGATACATCGCGCACTTTATAATAGCGTGCTACTTATGTCTCTGTTTCATTCTGGCATTTATCTGAAAAAAGTAAAACAATTGCGCGATGAAATTAATGCATCGCTGCAGAAGAAAGCATTCGTTAAAGAAAATGACCGTGCCGTTCAGGACTGAAAACACCCTCATTTATGAATATTGCGCATCAGCTCAAACGCCATTACCAGTATGGTGGCAATGAAAGATGTGTTCACTATGATCATGTTGATCATATGGTCCTCCTGTCAGTGCTGAAGCGCCGGATGCTTTCGCTGGATGTGGTCGGCTCAATGCTGGGTCCTGATGGATTGGTGAACAGGTTCACGATAGCCTTCCCGCAGCAAATTCCAGTTGCACGTTATCCTGGGGCAGAACACCCCAGGATAACGTGAGTAAAGGAATTACGCCTGATGGGACAGAAGTTGCGTATCGCCCTGTTCAATCGGGATACGCCGGGGTTTTGCACTTTCCGGTACCTCTTGCTCAAGCGCCACCCGCAACAGGCCATTCTCAAGCCTTGCCCCCGTCACCTTCACATGCTCAGGAACGGTAAAACTCAGACGGAAGTCAGCCTGATGTATTCCCCGGTGAAGCCAGGATGGGCCAACCTCTTTTTCAGCATCAGCGTCAGCCTTGTCGTTACCCGCTTTGCGTCCGGCGACCGTCAGCTGGCCTCCTGTCACTTCAATCTCGAGTTCAGATTGCGTCCAGCCCGGTACGCTGACGGTCAGGGCATAGTGCTCGCCGTCGAGCTGCTGCAAATCATAGGCGGGAATAGACGCTGCGCTGGCATCGCCGGTCAGCTGGCTGAACAGTCTGTCCATGCGGTTAAAGCGGTCAGACAGGATCGCGTCACTGAAGAAAGGAGAAACGGGAAAATTGCGTAGATTCATAATGATAATCCTCTGAATAAGGGTTCATCCAAAAGTTCATCGAAGCGGGGCAAGCCCCGGTCATGACTATTTATATAATCTGCTGTCGGATTTTCAAGACCCTTAAAAAAAATTTTTTTGACCCTGTCGTTACGTCATTGCTTCCCCCTCAAGACGAGCGGGACCGGCGTGAAACGGGCATAAAAAAACCCGCACAGGGCGGGTTTTTCTACGTTAACTGAAGCTTAACTGCTCAGGCTGTTGCCGTCATCGCTGTTTTAAACTCCGGTCACGAACCGAATTACATCGGTACGACATTTACCGCTGACGGGCCTTTGGCACCATTCTCCACGGAGAATTGCACTGTTTGACCTTCATCCAGGGTTTTGAAGTCATTGCTCTGAATGGCGGAGAAGTGTACGAATACATCCTTGCTGCCATCCTGTGGAGAAATAAAGCCAAAACCTTTATCAGCGTTAAACCATTTTACTAAACCAGTCATTGAATCAGACATAGATACTTCCTTTATTTTTTTGGCCACATCAGTGGCGAACGTGGTCTGTTTTGCAGAGATGAACTTATGGTGCATTTAGGAGGAGACTCACGAGGAAGGGTATCTTGGGATAACGCCTGAACTGAGGACTGCTTTACTAAAACTGCTTTCATAAGGTCTGTGTAACAAACCGATAGAGGCATACTACGCTTCACCGGGTGCTAAACGCAAGCGCTAATGAAATAAAAATTCCAGTCGCCATGCTGATGGGCATTTTTTTCCAGTTCAGTGCCGGACAAAGAGTAAAAGCCCAGACAGTGACAACCCAGGCTTCTATATTCATAATATTCAATAACTTATTTACATTATGTCTCTGTAGATTAAAGGGGGCTAAACCGTCAGTATCACGCTTCCCGTTGTGCGTCCGGCCTCGAGGTCAGCGTGGGCTTGTGCCGCCTCCATCAGGCTGTATTCCGCTCCGATTGGATTTTCCAGCCCATTCTGAAGAGCCGCCATCAGGTCGCTGGCCCCCTGCCTGTAAAGTTCCGCGTCATCAGCATAGGCCATTGAACTTGGCCGCATCAGAGCGATAGAGCGGGCGAAGCCAAGTTCCTCTACACGCACCGGTGGTACAGGGCCTGCCGCCTGCCCCAGACTTGCCACCGTGCCAAAAGGGCGAACCACGCCGAGCGTTGCCGCGAGCATAGCGCCTCCAATGCCATCAATGGCAAGATGCACCCCGCGCCCATCCGCAATCTCGCGTACGCTTTCAGCCCATGCCGCATCGGTGTGAAGAAGCACTTCAGCGGCACCTGCCGCTTGTGCAATTTTCATTTTTGCCACTGACCCCGTTGTACCAATCACCCGGGCACCTTTCAGGGTTGCCCAGCGGGTGACAATCTGCCCCAGACCGCCCGCGGCGGAATGCACCAGCAGCCAGTCTCCTGCTTTAACGTTGCGTACCTTATGAAGCAACATATGAGCGGTGAGACCTCTCAGCATTGTGCTTCCGGCGGTGCGAATAGTTATCCCCTCGGGTATTTTTATCAGCCGGCTGGCGGGAATATTTCTGCGCTCGGTATAAGCCCCCATCGGGTTGCCGGTATAGGCAACCCGGTCGCCTCGGGTAAATGCGCGAACGTTATCCCCGACGGCGATCACCCTCCCGCCGCCCTCAAACCCGGGCACGGCCGGAGAAGATGACTGAGGGTACAGCCCTGAACGGAAGTAAATATCCACAAAGTTGATGCCAATTACCTCATGTTGGATCTGAACTTCATCGGGGCCCGGTTCACTCAGGGCGATTTCAATTGCTTTGAGGACGTCGGGACCGCCCGGCTGACTGATTACGATGGCTACTGACATAGGCTGTCCTCACTGTTTGAGTGAGAAAATTATAAAGTCGTTTATCTCAGGAAAATACGGGTATAAAAGACCCATCTATGTGTAAAAACGCACAAGGAGAAGGTGAATGGACTGGCAGGATTTACATTACTTTCTTGCGCTGGCCCGCTGGGGTTCCATGTCCGCTGCGGCAAAAGAGCTTCACGTTGATCATGCCACCGTCAGCCGCCGCATCGCCGCCCTCGAAATGTCGCTCGGACTTCGTCTGACGGAACGTTTGCCCAGGCGTACCGCGCTGACAGAACAGGACAAAGTCATTGCCTCAGTCGCTGAAGAAATGACCCGGGTGGCCGACCGGGTTAAAATACAGGCTACGTCCCTCTCTGCCGCGCCCGCTGCTGTTATCAGGGTTAGCGCATCCCCGGCTGTCGCTGCACTATTGATTGCGCCGGCCGTGGCCGACTTTACGCAAAGTCATCCGAATATTTCGCTCTCCTTATCAGGAGCATCCCATCATGTTCAACTGAACAAAGGCGAGGCAGATATTGCGGTACGTCTGACAAGACCGGAGGATCCCGACCTGTTAACACGCCGGATCGGGACGATGCGTTTCGGCCTGTATGCTTCCCCTTCCTGGCAGGACAGGCCGCCTGAGAGTTGGTTATTCATTGGTTATGAAACGTCGCTGGATTATGTGACGCAGCAGAAATGGCTGGGATCCCTGCTGAACGGACGGCGGATTATATTCAGGGCAAGCGACCTGATGGCCCAGCAGCAGGCCGCCAGGAGTGGGCTTGGCGTGGTGACGTTACCCTGTTTCATGGGGGACAATGACAGCTCTCTGATAAAACTGACTGTAGATTCTCCGCCCCCAAGCAGAAGTATGTGGCTGGTTGCCTATCCCGAGTACCGACGCGATCCCTCCGCTGTTAGGGTGATGGAATTTCTGGCTGATGTTGTTGGAAAGGCATGTCCGCCTGACGATGCGCCTGAAAGAGGAATGTAAGTGACTTCTTTAACGGAGAAGGTAGGCCTTCATTCGGATTATTTGCGTGTCGTGATGTTGGGAAAAGATGAGTTATGAGGCCTTATTGCAGAAAAAGTGAGTGTTAATGATGGGTGATTTTATTAAAAAATGCATTACAAAATAATTATTTAAAGTAGCCGACCCACATTTACCCGGTGCTATTAAAACTGTAACTTTCCCGAACTGGAAAAATCTTAATTTCTAATTTATTTTTAATATTCCTCAAAGATAAAAGGTGATGTCATGGAAACAATCATGGAAAACGATTTTGCGAACGATTTATCAGAATTCGTCGGCACGCACTTTGTATATACCTATGATAATGGCTGGAAATATGAATGGTACGCGCGTAATGACAATACCTGCGATTACCGGATCCATCAGGGGCTGGTTGGTGGGCGCTGGGTGACAAATCAGAAGATGAACGCGGTGCAGTTTGCCCCAGGCATTTATAAAGTCGACTGGCACGAACCTACCGGAACCTGCGTTAGCCTGCTGTTTGATATTAAAAGAAAGGTTATCCACGGCACCATTTTCTTCCCACAGTGGATAGCTGGTGAGGGTCAGCATCCGGAGAAGACCATTTGTTATCAGAATGAATTTATTGAAGATATGCACCGTTTTCGTGATGAGGGACCTGCCTATCCTTATGTCGTCATACCGGAGTTTGCAAAGGTGACGTACATGAAAAATGAAGGACCGGATAACGATGAAGTCATCAACATGCCACCAGGGCAACTTCCTTCAGACTTTTTCGAAGGGAAATAATTTTCATTGGCGATAGCAATACACATTGAGATGAGAATTAACAGGGGGGCAATCCCCCCTGTGTGAAATGCGCTTATCCCGCCACCATGCAGACTTATTTTTCTTCTTCAATTAGCGAAGTCCCTGCTCAGTTCGGTTGAGACCGACCATTTTTACCAGATTCCGCCAGGTCTGGAAATAAACATCATATTTTTGCAAAAAAAATACCTATGCTTTTTATGAGTTTGCAACCCGGTAAATTCTTAATAGTGAAAATAGTTGCGTTTTCATTGACATATATCAATAAACCTTAATTTTTATTGTGTGATTATTGATCACTTACTGATTGAGGTTTTAATGAATACAGCCAGATATTACTACTTAGTAAGTAGTTTAAACGCTTGGGTTTTACATAAAAAAGGTTGTGAGCAGGTTACTGCAGCAAGATTCAGAATCTTTCTTGGCAGTATTTATACGGATTTTCAGGCTAATGGAATCGCACAGCAGCGGGTGCCAGAATTTAGTCTGTGTGAGGACTGCATGAATAGTTAATGAGTGAGTGTTAACAGTTTACCAGCATGATAAAAAACCTCTTCCGGTAGGGAAGAGGTTTTTTTCGCTCACATAAAACCAATATATTTCTGTGGGTGATTTTTATTTTAAGTTAATTTAATCTTGCGCTCACTTCCTTACAAATCTGAGCAGCTGATAAATATAATAGTGACTGGGATCAAATAATTCTGTCTGTTCCCGCCTGCCAGTTTTTCATTCATCCCCCGCTCCTGGCACCAGAAACCGACGCACACCTGATGCTGCAAAAAACAGCTCGCAGACGGTCTGCTGTACCACCGATGGTGTTCACGCCCGGATGGCTCTTCGGCCGTCAGGCTCCGTGCAGCGGCCAAGAGTGCCATGGCGGGCCGGCATGCTCAGGTGCTGGGGTAAAACCACAGCTCTGGTCACTCAGAACCTTAATAATGATTTGAGTATTATAATATTCAGACGCTGATATTCCCGAGAACATAGAATGAATCACACTGACTGGCAGAAATTTTTCCTGAACGATCTTCCCCTGACGTTCCTGGGTGAAGTGGCATTACGCGTGTGTATTGCTTATGTGGTGGTTTTTATCTTTCTGAAAATATCTGGCCGGCGTGGCGTCCAGCAGCTCTCCCTCTTTGAAGTGGTCATTATTCTTACGCTGGGATCGGCTTCAGGTGACGTGACCTTCTATGATGATGTGCCCGTGCTGCCTGTGATTATGGTCTTCATTGTACTTCTCATCCTTTACCGTGCCACTACATGGTCCATGTCCCGCTTCACTGCTGTGGCCCGCCTGGTTGAAGGCGAGGTCATTACGCTGGTGTCTGACGGGCGCTACGTGGTGGAAAATCTGGACCGGCTCAATATTTCTCCGAACGAATTTTTGATGGAGCTGCGTCTGAAAAACATAGAGCATTTGGGCCAGATACGTCTGGCCCTTGTGGAGGTTGACGGGCAGCTCAGCATCTATTGTTTTGATAATGAATGTGTCAGACCCGGCCTGTCGGTCCTGCCACCTGAGCATCGCCGGAGTTTCCCTGAAATTCAGGCTGCCGGCACCTATGCCTGCAATCATTGCGGCAGTGTTGAAGAACTGGATGTGAAGGGTATTCACCTCTGTTCCCGGTGCGGCAAGGATTTATGGTCTGTAGCGCTGAATACCCTGCGCACTGGCTGAAAGCAATGTGCAAGGGTGCGTGTATGAATCTTATTATCTGGCCAGGAATGAGGGGATGCCGACCTCATCGGGCCGCCAGATCAGGGAACGCAGGATTAACGTTGAGGCATCTAAGCGTTCCGTGCGTTCCGGGCGTTCCGGGAGGTTGCTGCTCCACACCCCTACTGATATTTAAAGAGGCTTGCCCGCGCAATGTTTTTCATTTTTACTTCACACATAATATCGAAATCCTTAAATGAGAGAGCCCACTCGTTGAGATCCTCATTAAAATAATAGTTTGAATGTGCCCGCAGTTTCATTTTGGACAATTGCAGCGATTCCTGATCGGGAAATCCGCGTTCAGGAATTAACCCCTCCTGTGACACTGAGTAATGTAAAACGGGTCTCACTCCCCGCCAGGATTCTTTAATTAAAGCCATACGCTCATCATCGGGTTTTATGAACTGGTTTTCTTTTACCCAGTGATGGTGAATATCCAGGACAATCGGACACAACTTTCTGGCCTGCAATACATCATCTAACGAGCAAGAAACTTCATCGTTTTCAACGGTCAGCATCAGCTTAGCTTCAGGGCTCAGTCGCTGAAAAGCGGAGCTGAATCCTTCAAATCCTCCCCGTCCGTTCATATGGATATTAATTTTAAAATCCTGAAAACTTTTCCCGTAACCGAGCAGCCTGGCGCATAAAACATGGTATTCGATGTCTGCCAACGAGCGGTCAACGACCTCCGGTGTTTCGGATGCCAGCACAGTGTATTGCCCGGGATGAAATGACAGACGTATGCCGCTGGTCCGCGCGCGTTCACCGCACGCCGAGAAAAGCGGTTTAAGTTGGCGTAACAGCCGCTGATAATGGATGCCGGCTTCAGGAACGGTAAACAGGGGGAGCAAATCGCTGCCTATTCTCATCATTCTTAATGCCTCAGGCAGTTGCGCCAGCTCATCAAAAATGTGCGACAGCTGAGCAAGGTTGTGTGTGGCACACTCAAACAGCAATTGCTCCTGCTTTTTCTCATCAAGGTTGAGAAATCGCTTTCGGGTGGGTGACTTAAAGGGCCATGGCTGCTTTAAATCCGCGTTAAGGTACTTGCAGGCAAACCCTAATTTCATCACTGTTCCTCTTTATAATTTCAGGTAATTGTATCAACTAACCTGAATTTTGCACGGTCAGAAATGTTTTTATTAATTGAATAATCATTAACTTTTTTTCGAATGTAAATTCTCTGAATTATTAATCTATTTTTATTATATTCATCTGACCCGTTCAGCAGAACGCTGAACGCATTATCGATATATTCCTATTCAAAATGCATATTCAGGCAGATCTTATAAGCCAAGGACAATCGCATTAACCCTGTCATTAAAGATTTTTTGGATGAGCATGGAACACGTTTGGAAGAGGCTAATTGGCGGAAGATCACAGGAGTCGAACCTGCCCGGGACCGCTGGCGGCCCCAACTGGATTTGAAATCCAGCCGCCTCACCGGAGACGACGATCTTCCTCTTTGAAGAGGCGCAGAGTATAGCATTGTGTAAAGACGAAATTCAGCCCTAACCGCGTCGCATACTGGCTTTCGTTAAGCGCATCCCACAATCACCAAAGGCAGCCGCCCTCAGTCCGTGAAAACCACCCCGTAATGCCTGTGTAACGCCCTTTTGCCTGCTTCAGTGAACCTCACTTCCCGGTAACCTTCGATGCGCACCAGCCACCCCTGTGCCTCAAAAGCGAGAAATAACGCTGCGCCGGCATCCCCTCCGAGATGGAAACGCCGCTCGCTCCAGTCCAGACAATCGCAGCACGGTCTTCGTTCAGGTTTGGGGTTTAGCGTTGCTCCAACGCTTTGAAAATGGTGCCGCCCGGCCGGCGTTACCGCACTGCCGTCGGCTTCAATCCAGTGGTTGGCCTTCATACAGGCATAAAGTTCGACCGCGATTTCGCCAGCCAGATGGTCATAACAGGTACGGGCACGCCGTAATTGCAGTGGCGCGCGCGTCTCTGGCGTGCGGATATGTTTAACTGACACGCCCATGATGTTTTCCAGCAGGCTGGCAACATCGCTCCCTGCCAGCCGGTAATAACGATGCCTTCCCTGCGAAAGGCACACCGTCAAACCACTTTGCAGTAGCCTCGCCAAATGCCCGCTGGCGGTGGAGGTTGCGATATCGGCCACGGCGCTCAGTTCGGTCGCTGTCCATGCCCGGCCGTCCATCAAAGCGCAGAGTATTCTGACCCTCGACGGGTCAGAAATGGCACTGGCGATAGCCGACATGGCGTGTTCCAGCGATACGGCACTGTCATCCGTGTTGGCTAAACCCGGCTGGCTCATGCAGAAGGGATTTCCCATGGTTGAGTGACCTGTGCGGCCCTTTCATTATTGTCTGTCAGTAATATTAACCGGTTCTGGTGATCGCTGTACTGGACCAACAGATTTATTCCGTTGCGGGCAATCACGTCCATGATTTCGCCCAGCTCCCCTGGACGTTCCTGCCGGAGCTTTCTAATCACCGGTTTAACGGCCGCAAGTACGGTGAAACCGGCACCCACCAGCACCTCGCGGGCTCGCTCGCCATCCTCCACCAGATAATGCGCATGACTTTCACTGCCGACGGAGAACACGCCGCCGCCTTCCAGACCGACACCCTGTTTACCTAACGTGATGCCCATTGAGGCCAGTGAGCCTGGCATATTGGCCAAAACAACATGAATATCATACATCTGCATGGTTTCCTGATTCTGAAGAGTAGTCTCTGATCACGCTGGCAATACGGATACGGTAATACGCAAAGAGGGAGGCTTTTCCCTCTTCCTGTGCCGCCCTGTGTTGCTGATTTTTCTTCCAGCTCAACACCGACGCTTCATCGCGCCACCAGGAGAGCGAAAGGATTTTTCCGGGCGTACTCAGACTCTGAAAACGCTCGATTGAGATAAACCCGTCCACGTTGGCCAGCGCCGGTTTAAGCTCTGCGGCAAGCTGAAAATAACGTGCCTGATGCTCAGGCACGGCATCGGCTTCAAAAAGTACAGCAATCATCAGGTAACTCCGCCGGTGGTTGATGTCTGCCAGTGTATTCAGCCGCCAACACGATGCTTCGGTGCCCAACGAAATGTCGATCGTCTCATCCGGACAGGATCATGTCCGTTTTTGGCCTTCTTTGACCTGCCCTTTCCCGCCATCATTGGCCTATACCCTCTTCCAGTGGAGTCCGTAAATGTCCAATGCCGTCCTTTTAGTGATTGACGCGCAGCAGTCCTTCTATCATCGTGGTTACCAGGATACGGTCGAGATGCCGGCGTTTGAACGCAGCATCAGCGCGCTGATTGGCGGCTGCCATGTTCGTGGCATTCCGATTGTTGATGTGTTCCATGTGGAAGATCATGGCCCGTTTTCGCTGGCCTCCGGCCTGGTTGAGCGTCTGCCGTTCCTTAACCATAAGGTGGCGAAAACCGTCCAGAAGCGGGTGCACAACGCCTTGACCGAATCCGGACTGGAGCCGTGGCTACGCGAGCAGAAAATCGATCATGTGATTATTTGCGGTCTGCGCACCGAACAGTGCTGCGAAACCACCGCCCGCGTGGCGTCCGATCTGGGCTATAAGGTGACGTTCGTGACCGAAGCGACGCTGACCTTCCCGATTAGCCATAACCGCATCACGCTGAGTATCGCTGACCTGCGTCATCATACTGAAGCCGTGCTGATCAACCGATTCGCCTCCATCCGTACCGTGGAGGAGTGTCTGCAGGAGTTGCCATAAGATGACTATCCCGGTGTGGTTTTTGATGGTGCCAGGCATTGTCTCGCTGGATGTGACCGGCCCGGCGGAAACGCTGAAGCTGGCAGCGGGCGCGTTCTCGCTGCGCTATATCGGCCCGGAGGAGAGCATCATGACCTCCACCGAGATGACCGTCAGCCGCATCGAGCCGTTGCCCGATCGCCTGCCCGCCGGGAGCCTGCTCATCGTACCTGGCGTGCAGGATTCCAGTCGCGGGTTTGATACGCCGCAAGGTGTGGCCGCGCGTCACTGGCTGATGCGCCAGCAGCCCGATATCCATGACCGCAAGATTTCGCTGGTGTGCGTCTGTTCCGGCACCATCCTGGCGGCAAAAGCCGGGCTGCTGAGCGGCGTGCAGTGCACCAGTCATCATGAAGTGATCACCCGGCTAAAAAGTGCCGATCCCACAGCGATCGTCAAGGAAAACCGCATCTTTGTCGAAGATCGTGGCATCTGGACCAGCGCCGGGATCACCGCCGGCATCGATCTGTCGCTGCACTTGATCCACCAGCTGTGCGGCTCGCAGACTGCGCTTAACGTTGCGCGAGAAATGGTGGTCTACTTCCGCCGTTCCGGCGAGGATCCGCAGCTGTCGCCCTGGCTGCGCTATCGCAACCATATGCATCCGGCCATTCACCGCACCCAGGATTTGCTGGTTGTTGAACCCGAGCGCGAGTGGCAGCTGGATGAAATTGCCGGAAAGGTGCATATCAGTCCGCGCCACTTAACGCGGCTGTTCAGGCAACATCTGGGCATCAGCGTGCGTGATTACCATGAGCAGCTGCGTATCGCCATCGCCCGCCAGCGCCTGCAACAGGGTGAAGGGGCCGAAAAAGCCGCGTTGTCCGCCGGATTCTCGTCATCGCGCCAGCTGCGCCGGGCATTGCAGCGATGGGAGGCGTAACCCTTACGCCTTCCCGCGCAGTGGCCGGAAAAAGGCCCTGATTTCCTCAGCCAGCGCCTGAGGTTTTTCCATCGCCGCGAAGTGCCCACCTTCCGCCATGGTCTGCCAACGCTGCACGTTATAGCAGCGGGCAACCCAGGACATCGGCGGCATCGGCAGTTCCGCCGGGAATAGCGCCACGCCAAGCGGCGGCAGGATACGATCCCCGGCAGCAAAGGCCGCCGGGCGCTTGCTGCCCTCAACATACAGCCGGAATGACGAACCGATGGTTTGCGTAAACCAGTACAGCGAAATGTTGGTTAGCAGGGCATCGTAGGTTACCGCCTGTTCCAGCGGGCCGTTATGGTCAGTCCAGGCCTGGAATTTTTCCGCAATCCACGCCGCCAGTCCCGCCGGAGAGTCGTTTAAGCCCACCGCCAGGCTCTGTGGTCGGGTGCTTTGCACGCGACCATAGGCAGCATGTTGCTGGCTCCAGGCCTGCACATGATCGAGATACTGCTGCTCTTCCGCCGTCACCGCCGGCTGCCCATCGCCCAGCGGCGGCGAATAGGAACCGGGGATGTAATTCAGATGCAGGCCGGTGAGGCGTTCAGGAAAACGCCACGCCAGCCAGGTCGAAACGCCCGCGCCCAAATCCCCGCCCTGCGCGCCAAATTTGTCGTATCCCAACCCGCTCATCAGCGCCGCCCACAGTGCGGCGATCTCATAGGTTCCGGTCCCGGTTTGCTCAGGCGCGGCGGAAAAGCCGTAGCCGGGCAGTGAAGGCACCACCACATCAAAGGTATCGCGCGCATCGCCACCGTGCGCGGCGGGATCGGTTAACAACGGAATGATATCGAGCATTTCAACAAACGAGCCAGGCCAGCCGTGGGTGAGGATCAGCGGCATCGGCGCAGGGCCGCTGCCACGCTGGTGAATATAGTGGATACGCTGACCGCCTACCTGCGCGTGGAAGTGATCGAAGCGGTTAATTCGCGCTTCCTGTGCGCGCCAGTCAAATTCGTCCAGCCAGTACTCCACCAGCATTTTCAGAAAGCGCAGATCGATGCCTTCGCTGTCGCCAACGCCTGCAGTTACTTTCAGCCAGCGCGTCTGGTGCAGTCTCTGCCGCAAGTCGGCGAGTTCCGCCTCAGCGATATTCAGATGAAAAGGGGTGGATTCCATAACGTCTCCCGTGATGCGCTCATTGGCTGAAGTAACCCTCTGCCGGAGTCTACTCTCAGGCCATCCTGCGGTCAGCCGCTTTCATCCGCATCAAAAAAGGGCGGCCAGATTTCTCTGCCCGCCCTTCTGTTACTCAGATTTGAAAATCTACTTCTTCACGCTCTCAATAAAGGTTTTACGGGCGGTTTTCGAGCCCAGACGCTCCGCTTCATCCAGCAGTTTCAGCGCTTTATCAACATCTCCCGCTTTGACCGCCTTCTTAATCGACTCGTTAAACCAGGCATCCGAATCGTCCAGCATCGGCTCTGACGGTTTGGCCGGTGCTGGCGCAGCCGCAGGTGCCTGCGTGCTGCCAACCACCACCGGTGCCGCTTCGGCCGGTGCGGATGACGGGAAGATCTGACCAATCATCACGTTACCGGCTTTCTGCTCGGCGGTGACCTTCAGGCTCAAGGTGCCGGTTGGCGTATGGCGCGCCACAGGATCCGGGATATCCGGCACCGCGTTGCCCACGCCAGCGGCATAGGCTTTTGCCGGGTTAACCATTTGCGTGGTGGCATCCAGATCGTTGCGGGTGGTGTACACCAGCAGGTAAATTTGTTTCTGCCCCAACGCCGGGGTCAGCTTCAGCGTCCCTTCCAGCCGGTCGCTGGACACAATGCCCGGCTTCTCGTAGGGGAAGTAGCTGGAAGGATAAAAGGCCGCCGGACGCATCTGCTCATCCAGCACCAGAACATTTGGCGCATACACGGTTTTGCCGGTGGCGATACTGGTCAGGGTAATCTCCAGCGAACCCCGGTCGGCAGGCAAGGCGAATGCCGCGACCGCGCCCTGAATTTGCCCCTGATTAATCTGTGCGCTGGACATCCCGAGCGTCACATCCTGCGTCACTGGCGGCACCAGCGGCGTCCACGACAGGTTGCGTAATGTCTGGCTTGCAATCGCCGGAGCGGTATTCGCATCATTTTGCGCCGCATTCACCACCGCAGGTGCAGCAGCCAGCAGGCTCAACGACAGACACAGTGACAGCAGATTCTTTTTCATCATAGTTTCCTTTGAAATCACCCTGAAGGCTGGCGGTTATTTACGGATAACCCACCCGCCAGCACGTCATGTTTTTTCTACTCAACCCCTGCCACAAAACCTCACCATCATTGAGTGGCTCAGGCCCACTTCAGTGCAAAATCAGAAGGCGGTAAATTTTTTATAACCCAGCCCCAGAACCTCATAGTCATTTGAGTTGCAGGAAGGCGGCAACCGAGCTCATCCCCGGGAGCATACATAAGTATGTGACCGGGGTGAGCGAGGGCAGCCAACGCATCTGCGGCTCAAAGGACGAAGAGGTTTACCACCAGACTTCCATCTGGGCGCCAAACGTCACCTCATCATCATTACCCCGGCTGAACGTCCGCGCACTGGTGTCGTTCATCGCCAGGCCGTTATCCACGCCCGCATCGGTGTCATAACCCCACTTCTCATCCCACTTGGCATAGGTGGCGAACAGACGGATTGCCGGACGGGACCAGATGCTGTCGCCCGCCTGCCACTGCTGCGCCAGGGTCAATTTGTACTGGCCGTTGCGGTCGCCGGTACGCTGGGACTTCACGTTGTCGTAACCCGCTTCCAGCAAGGTGCTCATGATCGGCGTCCATTTGTACATCGGGCGCACGCCGACGGTGTACCAGGTGGTGCCGTTGTTGTTATCACGATCGGTGTCCTGATACATCGCCACGTACATCAGGCCCCAGGTATCGTTAAAGTCGATGGCACCGTGGTCCAGCACGCGCAGCATGTTGCCGTTATTGTTGATCGCACCACCGTTGGAGTGACCGTTGGACGAACCGGTGTTCGGATCGGTCATCGAGTCCGCCGCGTACTGCACGACGAATTTGTTGTAGCCGTTATAGATGCTCTGGGTGTGTTCTGCGGTCAGCAACCAGCCATCTTTGGTGGCATTGTCATCCAGCGTATAGCCGTCACGCGCGTTGGCGCGACCATAGTCCACACCCAGTTCCAGCACGCCGCCCGGGTTGGTTTCAATCCCGGCCAGGCGGACGTCGAACACGTCGTTAGAGGTTGGCAGTTCGTTACGCTGGTCGGCGATATAGCCAAAGGAGCCGCCGCTTTCGGTGTTACGCGTGGCGGCGATAGACAGCTTACCAAAGCCAACATCCACATCTTCCAGACCGGCACCGGGACCGGAAATGTCCCAGTAGTAGAAGTCGATCATATGCACGTCATGACGCTGGTAGAAGCGCTTACCTGCCCAGAGGGTGGAGCCGGGTAACCATTCGATCAGGTTCTTACCTAACACGTTGGCTTCACGGAAAGCCGGATCGGTTGCTTCCCAGTCATTCTGCTGTGAAACGGAGTACGCCACGTTACTGTTGAAATAGAAGCTTTTATCGCCCTGTTTCCAGATTTCCTGGCCCAGGCGTAATTCGGCATAGGTTTCGCACTCGTTACCCAGACGGTATTTACTCTCCGCCCCGGTCGCCTTGAAACATTGCTGCTCGCCGCCGCTGCCAGACCAGCCAATACCGGAACGCGCATAACCGGTGAAATCCACCGCCATTGCCTGTGTGGAAAGGACGCCTGCAGCCACTGCCAGCGCCAGAGAGGAATTACGTATTGTTATCATCATCTTCTCCTGTAGGGGGACATGTGCATTTAAACGCCCGGCTCCGGGTGTAACCGGCGACAGGCCGTCCCGTCTTCACGGAACAGATGACAGCGGTGTGGCGGCAGGCCGATAGCGAATGTTGCACCTTCTTCTACCAGCACCACGTCGTTCTGGCGGTAAACCAGGTTTTGACGAATTGCCGGAATCTGGATGTGGATCTGTGTTTCGTTGCCAAGCTGCTCGACCACCTGCACCTCGCCGGACAGCGCAATTTCAGCGCGGTCGCCGGGCAGCAGGTGTTCAGGGCGAATGCCCAGCGAAAGGTTGCTGCCGACAATCACCTCACTGCCGGATACCGACAGCCAGACCCACTGGCGATCGGGCAGCTCGACCTGCACGCGATCAGGCTCGGCGGCCACCACTTTTACCGGCAGGAAGTTCATTTTCGGCGAGCCAATAAAGCCGGCGACAAAGCGGTTGGCGGGATAGTGGTAAAGCTCTAGCGGCTTGCCAATCTGGGCGATCTTGCCGGCGTTCAGCACCACGATTTTGTCGGCCAGCGTCATCGCTTCAACCTGATCGTGGGTGACGTAAATCATGGTGCGCTGCAGGCGCTTATGCAGTCGGGAGATCTCAATGCGCATCTGCACCCGCAGCGCCGCATCGAGGTTAGAGAGCGGTTCATCCAGCAAAAATACCGTCGGTTCCGCCACCAGCGTGCGGCCAATCGCCACGCGCTGACGTTGTCCGCCGGACAGCGCTTTCGGCCGACGGTCGAGCAGGTGCGCCAGCTGCAACACTTCGGAGACCTGATTCACCCGCCGATCAATTTCGGCTTTTTTGGTGCGCGACAGCTTGAGGCCAAACGACATGTTCTCGGCCACCGACAGGTGCGGATAGAGGGCGTAAGACTGAAACACCATGCCGATCCCACGGCCGGCAGGCGGCACCTCATTCATGCGCTGATTGCCAATCTTCAGCTCACCGGCGGTGATCTCCTCCAGCCCGGCGATCATCCGCAGCAGGGTGGATTTTCCGCAGCCCGATGGCCCGACGAAGACCACGAACTCGCCTTCTTCTATCTCCAGATTGATGTCGCTGGAAATCACGGTCTCACCGAAGGCTTTATATACGCCGCTGAGGGAAACGCTCGCCATCTGGACTCCTGTGAATGTGGACGACTGAATGCCACGCAGCATGACGACATCCCCGGCGGGCGTAATCCTCCGGCGGCCGGATTTTTGTGGGGGAGGAGCAGGGAGGATGTGAAGTCGCGGCGCAGGCCGGAACCTGCAGGGCAAAAGCGCGTTTCGTGATCTGCGCTGCAAAAAACGATGGCGAATAACGGCGCGCAGGCGGGATTACTGAAGGCATTGCTAGCGGCGTCACACTCTGAGAGGTGGGGGCGTAGGCGGGGGGATGATGAAGCCCCAGGGGGTTAACGCCACACTGGCGTCGTACCCTCGCTTCTCCACCTGGGGCCAAGCCCCACAGCAATGAAAGGACTGGATTATGGCCCTCAGCATCAAGAACGTTATCAAACACACTGTTGCAGTTTCCGCGCTGGCTACGCTGGTGCTCTCGTCGTCCGCCTTCGCCAAAATCGAAGAAGGCAAGCTGGTGATCTGGATTAACGGCGATAAAGGCTATAACGGCCTGGCCGAGGTCGGTAAGCAGTTTGAAAAGGACACCGGCATTAAGGTCACGGTCGAACACCCTGACAAACTGGAAGAGAAGTATCCGCAGGTGGCGGCCACCGGCGACGGCCCGGACATCATCTTCTGGGCCCATGACCGTTTTGGTGGCTATGCCCAGTCGGGCCTGGTGGCCGAAGTCAGCCCGGATAAAGCCTTTAAGGACAAGCTGTTCCCGTTTACCTGGGATGCGGTCACCTTTAACGGCAAGCTGATTGGCTATCCGGTGGCGGTGGAGTCGCTGTCGCTGATTTACAACAAAGACCTGGTCAAAACCCCGCCGAAAACCTGGGAAGAGATCCCGGCGCTGGACAAGACGCTGAAGGCGCAGGGCAAAAGCGCCATCATGTGGAACCTGCAGGAACCCTACTTCACCTGGCCGATTATCGCGGCCGATGGCGGCTATGCCTTCAAATATGTTGACGGCAAATACGACATCAAAAACACCGGCGTCAACAATGAAGGCTCGAAAGCCGGATTACAGTTCATCGTCGATCTGGTGAAAAACAAGCATATCAGCGCCGACACCGACTACTCGATTTCCGAAGCCGCCTTTAACAAAGGGCAAACCGCGCTGACCATCGACGGTCCGTGGGCCTGGTCAAACCTCGATAAGAGCAAAATCAACTACGGCGTCGCGCTGCTGCCAACCTTCCACGGCAAGCCGTCAAAACCGTTCGTTGGCGTGCTGACCGCCGGCATCAACGCCGCCAGCCCGAATAAGGAACTGGCGAAGGAGTTTATCGAAAACTACCTGATCACCGATGCGGGCCTGGCCGCCGTCAACAAGGATAAGCCGCTGGGTGCAGTGGCGCTGAAATCGTACCAGCAGAAGCTGGAAAGCGACCCGCGCATTGCCGCCACCATGGCCAACTCCAAAAATGGCGAAATCATGCCGAACATCCCGCAAATGAGTGCCTTCTGGTACGCCGAGCGCAGCGCGATCATCAACGCGGTCAATGGCCGTCAGACCGTGCCACAGGCGTTGAAAGATGTTGAAACCCGCGTCACGAAATAACCGTAGCGTTAGCTGAAATAAAGGGCTGCTTGCAGCCCTGATTCCACAAGGATTGCTGCTATGCCTTTCGCTCAGACCAGCCTGACAACGCCTGCCAAACGACCGCTGAAAACCGCGGTCGCCAGGGCGCTGATCGTGCTTTTTGCCCTGCTGGCCGGTTATTTGATTGTGCTGATGTATGCGCAGGGAGAGTACCTGTTCGCCATTCTGACGCTCCTTCTCTCAAGCCTCGGCCTGTTTATTTATGGCAACCGCCGCGCGTACGCCTGGCGCTACGTCTATCCCGGCCTGGCGGGCATGGCCCTGTTCGTGCTGTTCCCGCTGGTGTGCACCATCGCCATCGCCTTTACCAACTACAGCAGCGTCCACCAGCTGACCTTCGAGCGGGCGCAGAGCGTGCTGATGGACCGCCAGTTCAGCGCCGATAATGCGTGGAACTTCGCGCTGTATCCGGATGGCGATCGGTGGCAGCTGGCCCTGAACTCGCCGGAAAACGGCGCGGTGATGGTCTCCAAACCGTTCGCCTTTAACGCCACCACGCCACAAACGCTGGAGATGGCGGCGCAAACCCTGCCGGAGACGGAGAAAGCCGGGCTGCGGGTGATCACCCAGAATCGTCAGGCATTAAGCCAGCTCTCCGCCAGACTGGCTGACGGCACCCAGCTGCGCATGAGTTCGCTGCGTCAATTCTCCGGTACCCAGCCGCTGTATCAGCTCAGCAAGACCGATAACCTGCTGACCGACAGCCAGAGCGGCAAGGTTTACCGTCCCAATATGGAGACCGGTTTTTATCAGGCGATTGATGCCAAAGGCGGCTGGGAAACCGAGGTGCTGAGCCCCGGTTTTACCGTCGGCATCGGCTGGAAAAACTTCCTGCGCGTGGTGCAGGATGACGGCATCCAGAAGCCGTTTCTGTCGATTTTTGTCTGGACGGTGGTGTTCTCGCTGCTGACGGTGGTCCTGACCACGGCGGTCGGCATGGTGCTGGCTTGCGTGGTGCAGTGGGATGAGCTGAAAGGCAAGGCGGCCTATCGCCTGCTGCTGATCCTGCCGTATGCGGTGCCGGCGTTTATTTCCATCCTGATTTTCAAAGGATTATTCAACCAGAGCTTCGGCGAGATCAACCTGGTGCTCAGCACCCTGTTCGGCATCAAACCGGCGTGGTTTAGCGACCCGCTGACCGCCAAAACCATGCTGATTATCGTCAATACCTGGCTCGGCTATCCCTACATGATGATCCTGTGTATGGGCCTGCTGAAAGCCATTCCCGACGACCTGTATGAGGCCTCGGCGATGGATGGCGCCACCCCGGTGCAAAACTTCTTCCGCATCACCCTGCCGCTGCTGATTAAGCCGCTGACGCCGCTGATGATTGCCAGCTTTGCCTTTAACTTTAATAACTTTGTGCTGATCCAGCTGCTGACCAACGGCGGCCCGGACCGGCTGGGCACCACCACACCTGCCGGGCATACCGACCTGCTGGTCAGCTACACCTGGCGCATCGCCTTTGAAGGCGGCGGCGGCCAGGACTTTGGCCTGGCGGCGGCAATCGCCACGCTGATCTTCCTGCTGGTTGGCGGCCTGGCGGCCATCAACCTGAAAGCATCACGCATGAAATTCGATTAAGGAGCGGTTATGGCCATGGTTAAACCAAAGTCTCAGCGGCTCAGGCTGCTGGTGACGCACCTGTTATTACTGAGCTTTGTTGCGCTGATCCTGTTTCCGCTGCTGATGGTGTTTGCCATCTCGCTGCGGCCCGGCAACTTTGCTACCGGCAGCCTGATCCCGGAGACCGTTTCCTGGGATCACTGGAAGCTGGCGCTGGGGATCGCCGTCACCAACAGCGACGGCAGCGTCACCCCGCCGCCGTTCCCGGTGATGCTGTGGTTATGGAATTCGATCAAGATTGCGGTGATCACCGCCGCCGGTATTGTGACGCTATCCACCACCTGCGCCTACGCCTTTGCCCGCATGAAGTTTCGCGGCAAAAGTTCGCTGCTGAAGGGGATGCTGATTTTCCAGATGTTCCCGGCGGTGCTGTCGCTGGTCGCCCTGTACGCCTTGTTTGACCGCTTAGGCGTGTACGTGCCCTTCCTCGGGCTGAACACCCACGGCGGGGTGATTTTTGCCTATATGGGCGGCATCGCGCTACACGTCTGGACCATCAAAGGCTACTTCGAAACCATCGATAACTCGCTGGAAGAAGCGGCGTCGCTGGACGGCGCCTCGCCGTGGCAGGCGTTCCGCCTGGTGCTGCTGCCGCTGTCGGTGCCGATTCTGGCGGTGGTGTTTATTCTGTCGTTTATTGCCGCCATTACCGAAGTGCCGGTGGCGTCGCTGCTGCTGCGTGACGTCAACAGCTACACGCTGGCGGTGGGCATGCAGCAGTACCTGAACCCGCAAAACTACCTGTGGGGTGATTTCGCAGCGGCGGCCATCTTATCGGCCATCCCGATCACTGCGGTGTTCCTGATCGCGCAACGCTGGTTGGTGGGTGGGCTGACGGCGGGAGGGGTGAAGGGATAAGATTTTTTACCTGTAATACGGTTATTACAGCTAGTCCTGTGTCCTGGGTGGCCTTCAAGGCCACCCTTTTTTATGCCTGTTGCCGGTCAGATGACCGACACTTTCCTGCGGCGTTTATCCAGATCCTGAATCAGGCTGTTCACGTCGGCATCGGCAAACATCGCCTCCAGCGTATGCGACAGCTTACGTCGCCAGTTCGGATACTGATCGCTGGTGCCCGGCACGTTAACCGGCGCGGCCATATCCAGCCAGTCTTCCGGTTGCAGCCCCAACAGCGCGCTGGCGCTGTCTGCCACATAGCGTTGCAGGCCACGGCGGATGGCGGGCGTTAGCTGGGCGGCCCGCTGCGCGGTTTTCACCGGCACGCAGCCATAGTGATGCAGGCCATCCAGCAGGCCCTGACGGGCCTTCGCCCGGTCGGCGTACAGCGTCTCCAGCACCGCGTCATCGGTGTACAACCCCAGCGTTTTGCCCAGCGTTAAGTCGTCCGCCTGCCAGTAGCTGCGCAGCGTCGGTAAATCGTGGGTGGTCAGCGTCGCCATCGCCTGCACCGGATAGGACTGCGGCGCGCGGAAGCTGTTCTCCGCATCACGCTCAAAGTAGAGCACTTTATAGGAATAAACGCCGCCTTCACGCAGCTTGCTGACAATCTCCACCGGCACCGTGCCCAGGTCTTCGCCAATCACCATGCAGCGGTGGCGCTGGCTTTCCAGTGCCAGAATCGCCAGCAGATCGTCAACCGGGTACTGCACGTAGGCCCCCTTATCGGCGGTTTCACCCGCCGGGATCCACCACAAACGCAGCAGCGCCATCACATGATCGATCCGCAGCGCGCCACAGTGGATCATATTGGATCGCAGCAGATCGATAAACGGCTGATAGCCCCGGTTGACCATCGCCCAGGGATCCATCGGCCGCAAATCCCAGTTTTGCCCCTGCGGACCGAGGATATCCGGCGGCGCGCCGACCGAGGCTTTCAGGCAGTACAGCTCGCCGTCGCCCCAGGTTTCCGCGCCGCCTTCCACCACGCCTACCGCCAGATCGCGGTATAAGCCAATCGGCATCGCGGCCTGCTGGCTGAGCTGATAACAGCGTTCAATCTGCGTTTCGGCCAGCCACTGTAGCCACAGGTAAAACTCCACCTCCGGCGCCTGCTGCTCGCAAAACGCCCGCACCACCGGACCGCGCGCGTTGCGGTAAGCGTCCGGCCAGGCGTTCCAGCCCTGTGCCCTGCCGGTTTCTTTCTCCAGATGGACATACAGCGCGTCATAGGCCGCCTGTAACCACAGGCTTTCGCCCCCCTGCTTCACAAAGCGGGCAAACGCCTGGCGCTGCGCATCATCCGCCCTGCGCGCCATAAATTGCGGGTAGGCCAGACGCAGCCCCTTCAGCTTAAGCGCCATCACCGCGCTGTAATCCACCCAGTCGGTGGCGCGCACCGCCTGCAGCGCATGCTGGGTATCCGCCGCCTGCCACCACTGCTGCGCGGCCTCGCTGTGCTGAAAATCGGGCACCGCGGCGACGTCGATATAAATAATATTCAGCCAGCGGCGGGACGAAGGACTGTACGGGCTGGCCGCTTCCGGATCGCCGGGACAGAGCGCGTGGATCGGGTTGAGGCCGACAAACGCACCGCCGCGTGAGGCGACCTGACTTAACAGCGTCCCAAGATCGCCAAAATCGCCGATGCCCCAGTTGCTCTCCGAGCGTAGCGTATACAGCTGCACGCAGGCGCCCCACAGCTTTTTCCCCGCCAGCAGCGGCTCCGGTTCGAAGCAGCGTTTCGGGGCGACAATCACCCGGCACTCCCAGCTCTGCGTGCCCTGGGTGAGCGTCAAGCGGTGATAGCCCGCCGCGATCGGCTCCGGCAGCGCCAGCGTCATGCGCCCGTTAACCCTGCCCTGCTGCTCGCTGCCGCTCTCCTGACGGAAGTGCCAGCTAAAATCGCCGTCGCCGTTAACCGGCAGGGCAAACCGCTCGCCTCCGGTAAACACCCTGACGGTGGGCACCGGCCTGGCCGGCGGCCGCCGATCGTTGTTCCAGCCCATCGCCTGCAGCAGGTCGCGTTTAGTTTCAGCCGCAATCGCCTGAGGCTTGCCATGGGCGTTAATAAAGCCGGAGGCAATGCCCGCCTCTCTGGCCGCCTGCTCAAGTGCATTATTTTCCATCGGGGCTCCTCAGCGCTTCGCCTGCCAGATCCGCTGTTGATAGTCGCGGATCGATCGGTCGGAACTGAACATCCCGACGCGGGCGGTGTTCAGAATGGCACTGCGCGTCCACTGTGTGGCGTCGCGGTACAGCACCTCCACCCGTTGCTGGGCGGCGCAGTAATCGGCAAAGTCCGCCAGCACCAGGTACGGGTCGCCGCCCGACAGCAGGCTGTCCAGCAGCGGTTTAAACGCGGTTTTATCACCGCCGCTAAAGAAGCCGTTTTCCAGCTCTTTCAGCAGGCTGTTCAGGTGCTTATCCTGCCTACGCAGCTTCAGCGGATCGTAACCCGCGCTCAGCAGCGCTTTCACCTCATCAACCGTCTTGCCGAAGATAAAGATATGCTCATCGCCGACCTGTTCAGCAATCTCCACGTTGGCGCCGTCGAGGGTGCCAACGGTCAGCGCGCCGTTCAGCGCCAGCTTCATATTGCCGGTGCCGGAGGCCTCTTTACCCGCGGTCGAAATCTGCTCTGAGACATCCGCCGCCGGGATCATCAATTCCGCCACCGACACCTTGTAGTCCGGGATAAACACCACCTTCAGACGGTCGCGAACCAGCGGGTCGTTATTGATTTTTTCCGCCACCTTATTGATGGCGTGGATGATATTTTTCGCCAGGTAATAGCCCGGCGCGGCCTTGGCGCCAAACAGGAACACGCGCGGCACGCAGTCCCTTTCCGGGTTATCCCGCAGCTGGCGATACAGCGACAGAATATGCAGCAGGTTAAGGTGCTGGCGTTTGTACTCGTGCAGACGTTTGATCTGCACATCGAAAATCGCCTCCGGATTGAGGGTGATGCCCATCGTGTGCTGAACATAGTGGGCAAGACGGCGTTTGTTTTCCTGCTTAATGTTCTGATAGGCCTGCTGGAACGCGCGGTCATCGGCAAAGGCTTCCAGCCCCTTCAGCGCATCGAGATCGGTCAGCCATTCGACGTTCAGCTTGCTGTCGATCAGCGCGGCCAGCGCCGGATTACACTGCTTCAGCCAGCGGCGCGGCGTGATGCCGTTGGTGACGTTATGGAATTTCTGCGGCCACAGCTGGTGATATTCCGGGAACAGATCCTTGACCACCAAATCGGAATGCAGCGCGGCGACGCCGTTGACCGCAAAGCCGCTGACCACACACAGGTTCGCCATGCGCACCTGCTTGTTCTGGTGGATGGAGAGCTTTTCCCACACGTGTTTGTCGCCCGGCCAGTGCTGCTCTACCACCTTTTTAAAACGGGCATTGATCTGCTTAATCAGCGAGAAGTGGCGCGGCAGCAGGCTGCGGACCAGCTTCTCATCCCAGCACTCCAGCGCTTCCGGCATCAGCGTATGGTTGGTATAGGCAAACGTCTGGCTGACAATGGTCCACGCGGCGTCCCACTCAAGCTGGTGCTCGTCCAGCAGAATGCGCAGCAGTTCCGGAATGGCGATGGTCGGATGGGTGTCGTTAAGCTGGATCACCTCAAAGCGCGGTAAATCCTCAATTTTGCGACCGAGGAAATGGTGGCGGCGCAGAATATCGGCCACCGAACAGGCGCACTGGAAATATTGCTGCATCAGGCGCAGACGTTTACCGGCCTGATGGTGATCGTTCGGATACAGCACTTTGGTCAGCTTTTCTGCCTCAACGCCCTGTTTTTCTGCCTTGAGGAATTCCCCGTCGTTAAACCGGCCCAGATCAAAAGGCTGCACCGCACCCGCTTGCCACAGGCGCAACGGCTGGGTGACGCCATTCTGATAACCCACCACCGGCAGGTCCCAGGCTTCCCCACGCAGGGAGAATTCCGGCATCCAGTGTTCGCGTCCGTCATCCTGTTTCAGCAGCATGCCGCCAAAGCCAACATCCACCGACAGCGCGCTGTTGTGGCAGAACCACGGATAGCTTTCGCGGTGCCAGTTATCCGGCGCTTCCTGCTGTTCGCCGTCGCGGAACGACTGACGAAACAGGCCATACTGGTAGTTCAGCCCGTAGCCGGTAGCAGGCTGGCCCACGCTGGCCATCGAGTCGAGGAAACAGGCTGCCAGCCGCCCCAAACCGCCGTTGCCCAACGCCGGATCGACCTCCTGCTCCAGCACGTCCGCCAGCTCAACGCCCTGTTCTTTAAGCACTTCCTGCACCGCCTCCATCCAGCCGAGGTTAATCAGGTTGTTGGCGGTCAGGCGGCCAATCAGAAACTCCATCGAGATATAGTTCACGTGCCGCTGCGGCTGTTTAGTGGCCGGGGGCAGCGGGCTGGCATTCAGCTGTTCCGACAGCGCCGCGCTGGTTGCCTGCCACCACTGGTGGGGCGTCATTTCCTGCGCCTGATGTAAACCAAAGCGCTGCCACTGACGTGTTAACGCCGCCTGAAACACCGATTTATCAAACTGAACCTGCATCACCTTTCCTCACATCGGGTAAATTTTTCCCATGCTGAAGGTTCACCCACCGCACAACATCCTCCCGACAGGGATTAGCGAGGGAGGAGAAAAGGGGCGTAGTCGGCCGGGAGTCAGCCAAGGAGATGCGCGTGGAAAATCTGATTTTTAAAAATGTGACGAAGTGCGACTAAACGAAACAAAAATCAGTAACGTTCTTGCAATCAATACGTTCCAGGCAGACCTTAAGGAAAACTGATTAATTACGCACACTAAAATAATTAAATCCCCCCACAAAACTTACGCTGAAGCCCCCAAACACGGCTTTGTCGCAGTTAGAGAAGGGGAAACTGTCCTCTGACCTCCGGCAAAAGATACTCATTATGCTTATCCCTTCGAAACTGAGCCGCCCGGTGCGGTTGCAAAATACGGTGGTGCGCGAGCGTTTATTGACGAGACTTTCCGCTGCACAAAATTACCGCCTGACGCTGGTGACCAGCCCGGCGGGTTACGGCAAAACCACGCTGATGGCGCACTGGGCGTCCGGCAAAAATACCCTCGGCTGGTACTCGCTGGATGAAAGCGATAATCAGCCTGAACGCTTTGTCAGTTACCTGATCGCCGCCATTCAACATGCGACGGGCGGCCACTGCGCCAAGAGCGAAGCGTTAAGCCAGAAGCATCAGTACGCCAGCCTGCCGGCGCTGTTTGCGCAGCTGTTTGTCGAGCTTTCCGACTGGGATCAGCCGCTGATGCTGGTGATTGATGACTACCATCTGATTTCCAACACGGCGATCCACGAAGGCATGCGCTTTTTCCTGCGCCATCAGCCGGAAAATGTCTCGCTGCTGATCCTCTCACGCACCCTGCCGCCGTTAGGCATTGCCAACCTGCGCGTGCGCGATCAGCTGCTGGAACTCAATTCCACCCAGCTGGCGTTTACCCATCCTGAAACGCAGCAGTTTTTCGACTGCCGCCTGAAAGAACCGATTGAGCAGGCCGACAGTAACCGCCTGTGTGATGACGTTGCTGGCTGGGCCACGGCGTTGCAGCTGATCGCCCTGTCTGCCCGCCAGTCAACCACCCCGGCGCAGCAGTCGACGCAGCAATCGGCCCGTAAACTCGCCGGGGTTAACGCCAGCCACCTGTCGCACTATCTGGTGGAGGAAGTGCTGGATCGCGTCGATGCGCCGACCCGCGATTTCCTGCTGCGCTGCTCGTTGCTGCGGTCGATGAACGATGCGCTGATCGTCCGTCTGATGGGCGGAGAAAACGGTCAGCAACGGCTGGAAGCGCTGGAAAGCCAGGGACTGTTTATTCACCGTATGGATGACACCGGCGAGTGGTTTAACTTCCATCCGCTGTTCGCCACTTTTCTGCGTCAGCGCTGTCAGTGGGAGCTGGCGTCGGCGATCCCGGCCATCCACCGTGCCGCTGCGGAAGGCTGGCTGGCGCTGGGCTTCCCGGCCGAAGCTATCCACCACGCGCTGGGCGCGCAGGACACCACCATGCTGCGCGATATCATGCTGCAACATGCCTGGGCGCTGTTTAATCAAAGCGAGCTGGCGTTGCTGGAAGAGTGTCTGAACGCGCTGCCGTATGACCAGATGATCCTCAATCCGAAGCTGGTGCTGCTACAGGCCTGGCTGGCCCAGAGCCAGCACCGCTATGCGGAAGTCGAGGCGCTGCTGTCCCGCGCGGAAAGGGAAATGCAGCTGCGCGATATCGCGATGGCGCCCGATTTAACTGCGGAATTCGATGCCCTGCGGGCGCAGGTGGCGATTAACGACGGTCGTCAGGAAGAAGCCGGACAGCTGGCGACCGAAGCCCTGCGCTTTTTACCGCACGACAGCTATTACAGCCGGATTGTCGCCACCTCGGTCACCGGCGAAATTCAGCACTGCAAAGGCGATCTGGCCCGCGCCCTGCCGCTGATGCAGCAGACCGAGCAGATTGCCCGACGTTATCAGGTCTACCATTACGCGCTGTGGGCGCTGCTGCAACAGAGTGAAATCCTGATTGCACAGGGCTTTTTGCAGGCCGCTTTTGAGATGCAGGACCGCGCGTTTGAGCTGGTGCGCGAACAGCATCTTGAGCAGCTGCCGATGCACGAATTCCTGCTGCGCCTGCGTTCCCAGGTGCTGTGGTCGTGGTCGCGAGTGGATGATGCCGAAGCCGCTGCCCGTCAGGGGCTGACGGTGCTGACCAACTTCCAGCCGCAACAGCAGTTGCAGTGTCTGGCGATGCTGGCGAAATGCGCGCTGGCGCGCGGCCAGCTGGATAATGCCCACCACTATCTGCAACGCTGCGAAACCCTGTTGAAAAACGGCAAATACCATATCGACTGGCTGACCAACACCGATAAAATCCGCGTAATTTACTGGCAGATCACCGCCAATAAACCGGCGGCGCGGCAGTGGTTGCAACAGACGCGTAAACCCGGCGTGGCGGATAACCATTTCCAGCAGGGCCAGTGGCGCACCATCGCCCGCGTGCAGATTATGCTGGAACAGTTTAACGAGGCTGAAGTGGTGCTGGACGAGCTGAACAGCAACGCCCGCCAGCTGCGCCTGCTCAGCGATCTGAACCGCAACCTGCTGTTAAGTAACCTGCTGTACTGGCACACCGGGCGTAAAAGCGAAGCGCAGCGGGTGCTGATTGAAGCATTGGGGCTGGCGAACCGCACCGGCTTTATCAGCCACTTTGTGATTGAAGGCGAGATGATGGCGCAACAGTTAAGGCAGCTGCTGCAGCTGAACCTGCTGCCGGAACTGGAACAGCGGCGGGCGCAGCAAATTCTGCGCGAGCTGAATCAGCACCATCGTCACAAGTTCGCCCACTTCGATGAAAGCTTCGTTAACAAGCTGCTGACCCATCCGCAGGTGCCGGAATTGATCCGCACCAGCCCGTTAACCCAACGCGAATGGCAGGTGCTGGGGCTGATTTACTCCGGCTACAGCAACGAGCAAATCGCCGGAGAACTGGCGGTGGCGGCCACCACCATCAAAACCCATATCCGCAATCTGTACCAGAAAATGGGCATTGCGCATCGTCAGGATGCGGTGCAACAGGCCCAGCATCTGCTGTCAGTGATGGGCTACCACTAACTCACCAGATGGGTCTTATCGATACGTCGCAGGCCCATCGCCAGCAGCAAACTGCCTACCAGCGTAAGGCTAAACACCAGCGGGATATCGATAAAGGGGTGGTTGGTGTGATCCAGATGATGGGTGCGCATAAAATGGATAAACAGCGCGTGGAAGCCATAAATCGGCAGTGAATGGCGCGAGATCAGCGCCAGAAACGGCAGCGGTCGCTGATTGAGGCAGTTTTTAAACAGCACCAGCAGGCTCACCGCCGCAATAAACACCACCGGCCCGCAGTAGAGATACCAGGTGTCGGCAAAGGCACCGTTGATCGCCATCTGCTTTTTGGTCCCCATCGCAATCCCTGCCACGCTGGCAATAAACACCACACCCGCCAGCCAGCTGACGCCGCGTCGGTTGGTGTCCATCATGCCAATCGCCCGGCCAAACAGCGCGTACAGCACGTAGTAAAAACTGTCCCCGCTGAGATACAGATTGAGCGGCAGCCAGTGGAACGGTCCGACCGACTGATCGACGGTATTCGGGTTGGCCAGCACCGCCAGCACCAGCGTCACAATCGCCAGATAACCCGCGCGCACGGCTTTCACCTGGATCAGCGGGGAAAGCAGGTAGATCGGGATAATCGCGAAGAAGAACCACAGATGGTAGAACACCGGCTTTTGCAGCAGGTGCTTGATGGAAATCCCCTGATTGATTGGCGTCAGCCAGGTGATATAGGCCAGCGCCACCAGGCTGTAAAAGGCCAGACAGAGCACGATGCGCAGGAAATGCCGCCCCTGTGCGCTGCGTTCACCGAAGAACAGATAACCCGAAATCATAAAGAAAAGCGGCACGCACACGCGCGAGGCGGAATTCAGCAGGTTGGAAACATCCCAGGTGTGCTCGCCGATGGCCGTACTGTTGGTCACATACCAGGTGGTGGTATGGATCATAATCACCATCAGACAGGCCACCGCGCGCAAATTATCTATCCAGCCAATCTTTTCCTTCATGTCCGTCATGCCGTCCTCAGTTCCAGCGTTAGTGCGTACCAGAGGGTAGCCGGACGGCGATTGTTCAACAACCTTTGCGGTGAGAAATCGGAGGACGCTGACCGGATGGAGCCAGCTTGTGGGTGGGGAAAGCGTGAGTGGGCGGAAAAGTTATTGAGGGGAATGGCAGCTAAGTGCCAAAAGCAGACATTGCTGAAAAGTGTTTTGTGAGAAATAACAAGGAGTAGATCAGCTTAGCTACAGATACCGGAATGGATATAGCGGGTTAAAAGTATCCTCAAAGGCCATGTGGATCTATGATTGCGCTGCATCAAAGAGAAGGCGGCCACGCAGCAGGGCGCAGAAAAAATTTGTAATAACCTGCTGACCGATCGGTTACAGAGGGCACTGTTTCTCCGGGATGAACAGGCAATGAAATACGGTTTATTTCAGCCCTGTTCACTTAAGAACGTCACCTAATCCTTTCCAGTGATTTTCAATGAACTTACCAAACTGATCAAAATCCAGTTGGTTTTCCTCAAGAAGCTTCCACTGACTCTTAAATTCCTCAGACCATAGACGTAGAGCGTCCATATCCACCCGTTTATTATCCTTCATAGGGCCGAATGAATAATCATATGCAATGCTCTCAAGGTTAACTTTATTAGTTGATTCGAGGTATAGCTTACCGGCCTCCGCGGGTTTATCAAAAAGAACAACATTTTTCAGGTCTTTTTTATGAGCTTGCTTAAAATAGCTCGAAATGATGAAACCATCATATCCTCGCGACCGGATCTCATCAGAAAGTTCCTGACATAAGGGGTATTCATTTTTATCGCTGAAAACTAGCTTGTTAATGAAGATACTTATACTTTCGAATTCTGTTCCCGGCGGGTCAGTTACACGGGTAAGGTCGAGTAGTTTCAGCTCTATGCCTACCTTGAAAGTGGCCACTGCAATCCAGTCACTGAGTTTGACACGTACTTCATGCAGACACGTTTCAACCTCAAACGATCCATAAAAGATATGCTCACCATTCCGATTATATCGACCTTCTTTTGGCATCGGATTTGAGTCAAACTCTTTTGTCAGTGCTGGCGGGAGTTCCTCACCATTTCTGGCTCTAAAAATCCGTGTATTGACATCCAGAAATATCGTTTCGCAGGCGCTGATTACATCAGCCCATATTTTTTGACGTTCTGAACCTGTGACATTATTAAATACTAAATCTTGATAATGTGTAGTTGCGCCGATTTTATGTAATGGAGGTCCGTAATGATAAAGACGTAAGGGCTTATACTGACTCAGCAATACTATGTCTGAATCCAGTTCTGACTCAAACATTAACTCGTTGATTCAATTTGTTTTTATGTTATATATAGGAGCCCTACCACCTAGGGAAGGGGGAATAGATCCTACCACAAAGAATGCATAAGCCAACTCCTCCACACCTTTAGCATTCAGATATTTACTTGTATGTCCACATGCTTCAAAATTATGCTCACGGTCTGAGGCTAACCCTTCGGCTATCCACTTTAGCCCCATGTTCTTTATACAGGCCACGCATGTTTTATTATCTGACATCACTATTAATTTCCAGGTAAATTATCTAAGCGGTATAATAAGAGAACGCTTGCTTCCTTTAGAGATAATTTTTGATTTATCCCGGAAGGCGATTGCGCGGATATTTCTCTTTAACATTTTATATGAAACCTCAGTTGCTACAGGAGATGAGTTTATAACGCTGCCTACGTCCTGCATCGAACAGATGAATACCATCCGGTCATGCCACCATGACGATTTATAGCTTGCGGCCAAATCTCGATCAATCCATGATAAAAAATCAATCATTTGGTTATGATATTCTTTAAGATGGTCACAGCATTCTTTTATGTTTTTAGGCTTTGTCTTTACTATGTTTCTGTTTTTAGGAAATCCGGAGCGTGGAGAAATGACTTCCTCCAGCATATGCCCCATTTTCCATAACGGTTCATGATGAGATATCCGGTTACGTATTGAGTGGATCATATCAAGTCGACAATCCAGTTTAAATTCAATCCGAGTTGTAACCGCTGTGTTGCTGAAAGGGGCGTAAGGAAAGGATTTTGTAATGATATTCTTATGATCTTCTCACGCCTTATCCAGATTTGAGAAAATATACCGCCAGAAACCAAATGTTAACCCAGAAACTACGTCATCAGGGCTTTTTGGATGCTTGCGCGCGACGTATTTTCCGCGCATGTTTTTATGCGTGATTGAAGTGATCAGCGATAGTGGCTCTCCGCTAAAATTAACTGCGTGATACCAGTTGCAAGATTGTTTTTTCCCATGTGTCTGCGTCGAAACTTTATTCGTAGTAAACTGCTTCTTATCAGAACCATTGGCCACCATGTTTTTGGCGGTCTGAAAGTGTTCATTACTCAGCACAGTATGAACCTTGTTTCTGAGTGCTATTTCAATCAGTGAGATCAGTTTCCATAGCATCTCTGCTAGCTCACTGTTCCAGTGATACAGCGCCACGAGCTGATCATCGGCGGGAGGCGAACCCGCTGTAAAAAAGAACGCTCTGTATGACTGCATACGTGCTTCAGAAAGGCACTCCAAGTATGAAGGTAAATTTATAACTTGCATTCTATGCACATTTCCTTATTCTTATCCCTGTAAGCACACTAGCATTAACTCACTTATCCGACAATCGGCGGGTCTATGGGGCTAGATGGAGCCATATTTTCTGAATAATTTCAGAGTACAGAGGGCCACTCACATAGAGTGGCCCTCTGTGCATCTAGCCTTTTGCTCCCTTCTCCAAACTTTATACGTATAGATAGCGCACATCCACCTCCCCCCATTTAGATCACTACCGCTTCGCTTAAATAATAATTGGCTGCAAACTTGGAGTTAACCAGAATCTAACTAACTTTCGTAAAAAAGGTTGCGAGGGTTTATCAGATACTAAGTCTGGCTATGTCCGCTCCTCGCTCATAGCGGACCTTCATCGTTGAAGGCCCCTGCGCATCAATAAACACCTCTTACGTAGCCATCAAACACAACTGCCCACCCTCCGTCTGGGAACAGATCGAAGAGTGGAGAACTGGCCATGGCCTCCATCACGTCTGCCGGGAAGGTTTCTCCTCTTGTTCAGAAAGCCGAGGTATTATTTTTGATATCCCAGCCCGACCTGGCTTCGGCGCCTTTACCGCCGGAGGCACTCTGTTCCCAGTACTGCACTTTTACCGTCTCGGCCTGAAAAGCATATTGCATTCGGGCGTCGTCGCCGCCGTCACTGAATGAAACGCCGGCAATAAAAACGTTCTCCAGCGTGATGCGATAATATTCCAGTGCGGTACCGCCAGCCTTGCAGGCCGAGAGCTGTACTTTGCTAATTTTATGGCCATTCGAGGCGTGCAAAAACATCGCCGGGGTGGATTTATCCATTGAGGCCTGGGCAATCAGATTGAGATGGTTGGCGCCTCCCTTACCGGCCTGAACCCGGTTTACGCCCCAGCTGTAAGAGTGGATATCGGTCCAGCCCTTGTGGTCAGCGTCCTGAGATTCGCCATTTATGTTGTCGACCTTGATAAACAAATTACTCATTCCCTGAACCCTCTTCTGAGCTAATCCTTGCTGACTTCGATGATTTTTCCATCCTGCGTCATAAGATACGCATTCCCGTGGCGTCTGAACTGCGTGTCGCCATATCGGGTGCGATTAATAAGCATCAAAATATCTTTATCGATGCAGTTTTTAGGGGGTTTCATATCAGCGAAGCATAACCTGTCTTCCCTGTCTTTGTAGCCATCATCCTGATAACCCTTACCAAAAGAAAAAACTGATAAAAAGGCAGGCCCTCCGGAGTCTTTTGGCAAAATTTTATATTTTGATAATATTTCTGCTTGATTTTTCACCCACCAATCAATACTGGTTGATGTTGATAAAGGTAAATGATTAACCAGAATTTGTGCGGTGTATTGATCATGATGTGCATCTATAACCTTAACGCCCCGAAAGTTAAGATACAAATATGACCCACCAGTAATGAAAGACACTAAAACGAATATAATCAGTAATTTTTTCATTTCCTCCCCCCCTCAATATCTATTATCGCTTCCATGTTTGTAAGAAAAGGACGAAAGCCAAATGGATTAAAACGTTGCAGGACAAACCCGATCCTCAAAAACTGCAACTGATGAAATTTTGGCTTACTGATGTCCAAAAGCTAATCCTTGCTGACTTCGGTGATTTTTCCATCTTGCGTCATAAGATAAGTATTTCCGTGGCGTCTGAACTGCGTGTCGCCATCTCGGGTGCGACTGACCTGCATGAGAATGCCTTTATCGATGCAGTTTTTAGGTGGCTCCATATCAGCGAAACATAGCCGGTCCTCTCGGCCTAATTCCTGATACCCCTCACCAAAAGCAAAGAATGTTATAGATTCTGGCCCACCGGCATTGCTGGGGAGTATTTTATACTTTGAGTAAATAGCGGATTTATTTTTCAACCACCATTCAATACTGGTCGAAGTGGATATGGGTAGATGATTTACAATTATCACCGCCGAATACGGTGTAAGATGGACATCAATGACCTTGACTTCCCGGCTATTTAAATAAAAATAGACTCCTGATGCCATAAACACCAACACGGCCAATATGATTAACAGTCTTTTCATTACCTGTTCCCTTGTATTTCGATAGTGGCTTCCATATTTGTCATAAATGGACTGAATCCAAACCGGTTAAATCTCTGTAAAACGAACCAGATCCTGAAGAAATGGAATTGATGAAATTTCTGTTTATGAATGTCTTCAACGTCAAGACCAAAATGGTCCTGAGCAGTATAGATGAGTTGTGCTCGCCACTCACCACGGTTGACCTTGAGGCTTTTTATATCAATTCGTGTCGCATGGATATCATGCACAGTAATACTTAACCCATTAATTTTATCCATTACCAATGAGTTGAATTTAGGTAATATCTTCTTGCCTACCTGATCAGAGAGATAAGCTATCTTTGACTGCGGGAATCCTTTATCAACATAATTCACATATTTGTTTATTACGGCTGTTATTTCTAATCGGGTACTGTCATCGGAATCATCATTAAGGATCTGCTCGCGATATCCCCTGTCCAGCTGCAAATCTCGGAACGGTGCGCCGTTCGCCGTTTGCATATGGCTGAACATTTGATTGATCAGATTTCTATAGGGGCCATAAACGGAAAAAGGCAGCGATGTGATCTGAAGTTCATCAAACAACAGCCTGGCACACTCCTCGACACTGACTTTCCCCGCCCTTTTATCGCCATAGACGCCGGCAAAGCGCGATTGCGGGTTATTGAAGGCCGTCAGTCGTGTCAGCGTGTAAGGGTCAACGACATTAGAAATGGTGCTGAGGGCAAACTCGTCTTTCAGCCGTGATTCGGTGATGTCGCCGCAACGCATATCATCGGTGCCGTAATCGTCGAACGGGCGCTGCGTGGAGAAGATAGTCTGCGGGAAACGGGCCATCGTCATCTGCGTTACTCCTTGTAACGGGAAATCCCTATTTTATTCAGACAGGCTTTTTATCAGGGGAGAATAACGAAACTTTACGTCAGATTAATCATGCAGAAAAGTGATAAACCTACAAAACAGGAATTTTATTTTAGGCTGTTGACAGAAGGCGTTAATAGATTCGCTAATCTTTTTTTAAGTTATTCCCTTCATCATCAAGTTACTCCGGTTTTCCGTGGACTCCCTGTTACCACTCTCCATTACCGATCCGATTAACCAGCATCGGGATAGTCTTTGTTATTAAATCTTTATTTTGTTTTTATTTAAATAAAAAAGCCGCGATCAAGCGGCTTGAGGTAAAAAAGGTCGTGCCCAATTGCCTGCAAGTAACCCCGCCCGGTGGCGTCAGGCCCGGAGTTAATCCCGCACCAAAAACTTCTCGATAATGTCTTCGCGCGGCTCGACGCCCAGGCCAGGCTCCGACGACAGCCAGGCGTAACCGTCTTCAATACGCACCGGGTTCTTCGCCAGCGAGCGGCTGATTTCACCGGGCTCAACGCAATATTCCATCACCAGCGCATTCTCGATGGCGCAAAGGAAGTGCAGCGAGGCGGCGGTGTTGATGTCGGTGGTGAAGTTATGGTTGCACACCTTGCGGCCCCGGCTGTGGGCATAGTTGGCGATCTCAATCGCCTGGGTAAAGCCGGTGCGGGTCAGGTCGATCTGCACGATATCAATGCCGCCTTCATCAATCAGACGCTGGAAGCCGCTGACCGAACACTCCTGCTCGCCGGCCGCAATATGCTGCGTACAGGCGGCGGAAACCTGGCCGTAACCGGCAAAGTTATCCGGATGCAGCGGCTCTTCAATCCAAAACAGGTTGAACGGATCGAAACGTTCGGCACGACGAATGGTGGTTTTGGCATCCCACGCGTGGCCGACGTCGAGCATCAGGTCGACGTCGCCGCCAATTGCATGGCGAAGTGCGTCGAGATAGCGCATATCCAGCGCTTCATTCTCGCCAAAGGGTTCCCAGCCAAACTTCACGCCGGTGTGGCCGGTATCCACCGCATGACGGGCGCGGGCCACGGTGTCATCAATGCTGTACTGGAACATATTGGAGGAGTAGACGCGCATTTTGTCGCGCATCGCCCCGCCCAGCAGATCGACAATCGGTTTATCCAGCGCCTTGCCTTTGATATCCCACAGCGCGATATCAATGCCCGCCATCGCCTGGATCACCGCGCCATTGCGGCCGTAATAGATGGTCGCCTTGTGCATTTTGGTCCACAGACGTTTGGTGTCCAGCGGGTTCTCGCCAATCAGCAGCGACTTCAGGCCGGTGACCATGGTGTGGGAATACGGCGCATCAATAATCGCTTTGGTCACGTACGGGCTGCCGTCCACTTCACCCCAGCCGACATAACCGGCATCGGTGGAGATTTTGATCAGCAGCGCATCCTGCGAACTGTCGGTGCGCTTTTCAATGTTCGGCAGCCGTAAGTAAAAGGCTTCTACGTCGGTAATTTTCATCAAGTCGGTTTCCTGGTGGCAAAATAGTGAAGCAAAGGCGGCGTTACTCTGCCTGAGAAAGCAATTTGCGGCGTTCCGCGATTATTTTTTCGTAATCCACGTCCAGCGACTGCACGCGAATATGTTGTTCAATTTCGTCCGCCATTTTGCGGATATCGCCTTCGGCAAACACATCCACCAGACGCTGATGCTCCTCGATAATCGCCGCCATTGATTTACCCATGGTCGACAGGCCGAAAATCACCGTCAGCTGACGGGCGATGGACTCCCACAAATTGCTCAGCACCGGGTTCATCGCAAAGCTGCACAGCGTGCGGTGAAAAGCGGTATCGGCGGAGGCAAAGCCGTACACGTCCTCGCGCTGCTGCATCAGCACCAGCTCTTCCACGCTCTGATTCAGAATGCGGATCTCGCGTGGGCCGTTGCGCCCTGCTTCAATCGCCCGGCGGCAGGCCAGCGTTTCCAGCGGAATGCGCACGTCGATAATCTGCTCCAGCCGCTGATGCGAAATCTCCATCAGGCGGATGCCTTTATACGGCTCGCTGGAGACAATCCCCTGGCTTTCCAGAATGCGCAGCGCCTCGCGGATCGGCACCCGGCTCATGCCCAGACGGGTCACCAGGTCCGGCTCGGACACCCGGTCGCCCGGCAGTAATAATCCCCGCGAGGCGGCCGAAAGAATGGCATCCACCGCGTGATCCACTAAGGTACGTGGCCTGGCGGGTGCCCAGCTGTCGTCAATATTCTCTTCGTCGAGCAAAGGCGCGTTGACCTGTTTTCCCGTTTTACGCGCGGGGGTCGCGGATTTAGCGGCCATAGCACTGTCCTGAATTAATGGGTACGGGTCTGGAACTGGCCGAAGCCCGGTTCCACCTGCATTTCGCCCTCGCTGAAGACCGTCACGCCACGGATTAACGTGCGGACCACTTTGCCCTGACAGGTCATGCCTTCAAACGCGCTCCACTTGCCAAGCCCCTGGAAGTTCGCCCCTGCCACCGTCCAGCTTGAAGCCGGATCGTAAAAGGCCAGGTCAGCGTCAAAGCCCAGCGCGATAGCGCCCTTCTGCGGATAAAGATGGAAGGCTTTTGCCGGGCCGGTGGCGGTCATGCGGGCGATATCCTGCAACGACACGCCGCGTTTTATGTGCCCTTCGCTAAAGAACATCGGGCCCAGCGTTTCCACGCCGGTCAGGCCCATGCCTGCGTCCCAGATGGTTTCCAGACCGGCCTGCTTCTGTTCCGGGGTGTACGGACAGTGATCGGAGGCCAGCACGTCGATTTCGCCGCTTTGCAGCACCTGCCACAGCGCATCCACCACCGGACGCGGGCGGATGGGCGGCCCGCAGCGGGCGTTGGGACCGATGCGCACCAGATCTTCTTCATCCAGCATTAAATAGTGGGGACAGGTTTCGAAGGTGGCGCGGACGGCCGGGCGGGCATCGGCTATCAGCTGCGCGGCCCTGGCCGAACTGACGTGCACGATATGCGCCCTGGCACCGGTTTCTCTCGCTATCTGCAACACGCGGCCAACCGCTTCAATCTCGGCGATTTCCGGGCCGGCCAGCGCGTGGGCGCGGGTATCTTTGCGTCCGGCCTGGCGCAGTTCGCTGCCTGCGCCGATCAGAATGTCGTGGTTCTCAGCATGGACGCCAATCAGGCCATCAAAGGTTTTCAGTTCGCGCATCGCGCGCAGCAGGCCATCGTCGTTCAGACGGGGCAGCCCTTTCTCATCCGTCGCTTCACCGTTCACCGCGCCGCTGCACAGGAAGGCCTTAAAGGCGACCGCACCCAGCGCGTCCAGCTCCGCCAGCTGGCTGACGTTGTTGCCGTCCAGCCCGGCCCACATGGCGAAATCCACCGAGCAGCTGCGGGCCAGCATCTCGCGCTTGGAAATAAAGTTTTTGGTTGTGGTGGCGGGCGGCAGCGAGTGCGGCATTTCGACAATGGTGGTCACGCCGTGTGCGGCGGCACCGCGCGTCCCTTCCCGCAGTTCCTGCTCAGGAAAGTCGTGCGAGCCGGTGAAATGGGTGTGCACATCAATCGCGCCCGGCAGGATCACCAGCCCGGTCGCATCAATAATCTCGTCGGCCTGCGGCAACGCGGTGCCGCGCGCCAGGATACCGGCAATCTTGCCCTGCTCAATCAGCAGATCGGCCTGCACTTCGCCGCTTTCCAGTACCGCCAGGCCATTAATAATCAACGTCTTCATGCCGTTTCTCCTGTTAAGGTTTCACGCGGGCGGCGAGGGACACGTCCACCAGCGCGGCAAAAGGAACCGGGATTGACGGGCTCAGCCAGCCGGCGTCGGTCAGCAGCCGCGCAAAGCGGTCGAAATCGTCCTGTATCATCAGCGGAGACGCCGCAAAGACCTTCGCCTGCAGATAGGCATCCAGTCCGGTGACCAGCGCCGCTTCAGGGTAATCGGGATACCAGGGCTGAACCTGCGCCGCCAGCGCCTGCGCGCTATGCTGCTGCAACCACTGCTGCGCGGCGTTCATCGCCGCCGTAAAAGCAACGAATGCCGCATGTTTGCCGGCCAGCACGTCACGCCGGGCAATATAGGCGCTCCACGGAATATCGCCGCACAGCGGTGCCAGGCTGGCGATGCTGTGCAGCTCGCCACGCGCAATATAAGGTGCCAGCGCGTGCATCGAATGCAATGCGTAATCGGCTTCGCCCCGGCTGACGGCAGCCATGTCGGCCGCTTCGTCGCCGCTGCCGGCAATCAGCTCAACCTCGTTTTCAAGCTGGTGCTGACGCAGCAGCCAGGTGAAACTCAAAGTCGCCGTGCCGACGTTGCCGACATCAATGACGCGCTTACCGCGCAGGCTTTGCAGGCTAAACCGGCAGTGCGCTGTACCGGCTGCCAGGAACCACGGGTTGGCTGAGACCGCCGCGCCAAAGCACAGCAGTTCCGGGCCATTTTCCTGATGATTTTTCATCATCACCATCGGACCGCCAATCGTCAGATCGGCCTCGCCCGCGATCACCGCCGGTACCTGGCCACCCTGCACGGTGTGACCGCCGGATTCTGCGGTGGTGAAGTTGACGCGAAGGCCATGCTTTGCAAACAGGCCGAGGCTGTCGGCCAGATACTGCGCGCAGTAATAAATGCGGGATTCGCTGCGGTCGCCCTGGTTAAGCGTTAAAAGCAGGGTCATCAGACGGGTTCTCCGGCAGAGGTAAGAAACGACGGGTTCAGCTCGCTGATTTCGCTGACGCCGCACCAGTGGCTGAGGGCGGTGATTTCATTCACCCAGCCCGACAGCAGGCCAAATACCGCCTCTTCGCCCCCGGCCACCAGCGCGCTGATCACCGGACGGACCACCAGCGATAACGAGGCGCCCAGACAGGCGGCAACCACCGCATCGGTGCCGCTGCGCACGCCGCCATCCAGCGCCAGATCGCCCTGATACTGCTGGCGTAATGCGCCAAGCTGTTGCACCGGCGTGGCCCAGCGCGAACTCTGGCGCAGGCCGATATTGGAGGCGATGATGCCCTGACAGCCGACATTCTGTGCCGCAACGGCATCGTCAGGATGCAGAATGCCCTTCACCAGCAGCGGCAGCTGATGCTTCGCCGCCATTTCACCGGCCTGACGCAGTTCGTCCCAGCCCCAGCACGGGAAAGCCGGTAATGCCTGCACGCCAGGCCCGGTGGAACCGATGGTTTTCATGCCGCGCTGCAGCAGCGCCTCCCCAATGGAAAACCCGCCAGGTTGCAGACCCGGAACCGGATGAACCGGTGCCAGCAGCGTCAGAATAATGCCCTTTGCGCCGCATTCGGCGGCATGGGCGATCAACCGCTCAATGCGGGAGAGATCGCCCGCCGCACGCAGTTGCAGCCAGCAGCCGTCATACACCGCACAAATGGCGTTCAGCGGCGTGACCGTCTCTTCCGAGATGGCCAGCGGCAGCTGCAGACGCTTGCAGGCACGGGCAATCGGCAGCAGGCCTTCCGGGTGGAAAATCGCGTCACCGGCAAACGCGCCGACGCCAAGCGGGGCCGCCCAACGCTGTCCGGCAAACGCCATCTGGGTATCAATGCCTTTGTTGGCGCGCATCACGCGGGGCAGCAGGCGATAGCGTTGCAGGTCCTGACTGTTGACGTCACAAGCGTCCAGCAGCGCATCCGCCGGTTGGCCCATCATATAGCGGTACAGTGGCTCGCCTAAACGCTGGCGGGTCTCCAGCTGGAAGGGCAACCCATTGGCTGACTCAGGCATGGTGACTCTCCTGATGTTCCTGTTCATGTTTAAGGAAGGTGGCAAATGCCTCGGTTTCCGGCTGCTTGAGGATTGATGGCGGCCCCTGCTCAATCAGCTGGCCGCCCTGCAGGAATACCACCCGATCCGCCACGCTGGCGGCGAAGGCCACGTCATGGGTGCTGATAATCATGGTGATACCGGTTTGCGCCAGATTACGGATGGTCTGGTTAACTTCCCGCACCAGCTCCGGATCCAGTGCCGAGGTTGGCTCATCAAACAGCAGGATGCGTGGCTCGGCGGCGAGTGCGCGGGCGATGCCGACGCGCTGCTGCTGGCCACCGGACAGTTCGTGCGGCAGGTTGGCAACGAAGTCGCCCAGACCTACCGCCCGCAGGGCACGTAAGCCCTTAGCGCGCGCCAGCTCTTCCTGCACGCCCTGCACCCGCAGCGGAATGCTCATGGCGTTATCCAGCGCGGTCAGGTGGTCGAACAGGGCAAAATGCTGGAAGACAATGCCGATACCGGAACGGGCGCGGTTCATCGGCAGCAGGCGCTCTGGCAGCGCGCGGCCGCTTTCGTCGTAGCCCATGATGTGGCCTTCGGTGGCAATTTTGCCGCTGGAGCGTGGCGTCAGCGCCAGGATCGATTTCAGCAGCGTACTTTTACCGGAACCGGAGCGGCCCAGCAGCACCACCACTTCGCCACGGCGAATATGCAGCGACAGATCCTTCAGCACCGGCTTGCTGCCGTACTCGACGCACAGGTTATCGATTTCCAGCACCGTGGCGGCTTTGTTGGTGTCCCAGCGCTGTTTCGGCAGCGCGACCACCTCGGCCTCCACCGGCATCGGCAACTTCTCCAGACGCAGACGGGCACGGCGGGCGCGGTCTTCAAGATTGTAGTGACGTTCAAGCCACCACTGGCCACCGGCCAGCAGCGAGGAGAGGATCATATAGATACCGCCTGACGCCACCAGCACCGGAATAAACAGGAAGTTTTGTGAAACGATGGTCTGCCCACGCATGGTCAGTTCGTTCACGCCGACCACCGAGGCCAGTGACGTCGATTTCAACAGGCCCACCGCTTCGTTGCCCATGGTCGGCAGAATGGCTCGCAGCGCCTGCGGGATAACCACATGGATCATCTCTTTGGTCCGCGAATAGCCAAACGCCTGCGCGGCGGTGCGCTGATTGCGATCGGTGGCAAGAATGCCACCACGGATAATTTCCGCGCAGAAGGCGGTTTCGTTGATCATCAATGCCAGTAAGGCACTGAGGAAAGGACTGAAGCGCAGGCCAAACTGCGGTAACACGTTGTACAGCAGGATCAGCTGTAACAGGACCGGCGTGCCACGCAGAATATAGATATAGACCTGCACAGGAAAACGGATAATCCAGTGGCGGGAGGTGCTGGCCAGCGCCAGAAAGAACCCAATAATCACCCCACCTGCCAGCGCACCCACCAGCAATTCCAGCGCGATAACGGCACCCTGCCACAGATACGGCAGGGTTAAATACTTCAGAAAATCATCCACGCGCTTTCTCCCGCTGTCGGACGCTTACCTTACCCCGGCCCTACAGCAGCATTCGCCGCAGGGCCGGTCGTTCACTGACCTGACGGCTTACCCTTTATCGACGGCGATACGCTGAGCGCTGGCGCCCTGGCCCCAGTAATCCAGCAGTTTTTTCTGCGCGCCGCTCTCCTGGATCACTTTCATCGCATCCAGCACCGCATGACGCATCACGGTGTTGTCTTTGGCGATGGGGAAACCGACCATGATCGGCAGATCGACGGTGAAGGCGGTGTCGAAGCTTGGGTCAGCCTTGGCGATTTCACGCGCGGAGCCCGCTTCGGTCAGATAGATATCCGCACGACCGCTTTTGATCGCCTGGATGCTGTTATCGGTGTTTTGCACCATCAGCATGCCCACTTCCGGCTTACCGGCCGCTGTGCATTTTGCCGTCTGCTCAGGCACCAGTTTGGTGGCTTCATAGGTGCCTGCCGCCGCCGCGACGGTTTTGCCGCACAGGTCATCAGCAGAGAGGATTTTCTTCGGGTTGCCTTTGGCAACGATCGAACCGTCCTGTACCTGCACCGACGCCACAAAGGCAATCTGCTTCAGACGCTCAGGGGTGACGTACAGCATCGGGCCGATATCAGCACGGCCGCTGGAGATCGAGGTCAGCAGGACGTTGAAGGAGCCGTTTTGATAAGTGTGTTTAAAGCCCAGGCAGCCGCCGATACGATCGAACAGCGACGGGTCCAGACCTTCAATCACCGTTGGATCGGCCGCGGATGGCGCTTCGAAGCCTTTGGTGTAGCCGCCCAGACCCACCACCACGTCCTTGCCAACCAGCGAAGGATATTGGGTTTGCAGCGTTTTACACTGCGCCATCGCACCGAACGCGTCGGCGGAAGGTGTAACCGGGTCCGCAGCCTGCGCGGAGAGAGAGACCAGTGCGCCGGTCAGACCGGATACGAACAAAGCGATGCGTGCTAATTTCATTAAAAGATTCCCCTGGTGCTGGTATGTGTGGAAGCGATGACCTGCAAGTAATGAATCACGTTCGACTGCGTTTGTTGGTGTTGGCGTAAGATCAATAACCGTTCTCTTTGCTCACCCGGTTTATAAGCGGCTCGTGGGCCAGGTACCGTTCGAGGTTCTGCTCGAACAACGTCAGGCAACCGTCGAGATAGGCGCCGTGGTCGTCCAGACTGCAATGCGGCGTGATGATCAGCCGCGGGCACTGCCAGAGCGCGTCGCCTTGCGGCAGCGGCTCCTCGTTAAACACATCCAGTACCGCACCGGCCAGTTGCCCGGCGGTCAGCATGTCGCTGAGGGCGTCGTAGTCAAAAACCCTGGCCCGGCCGACAACGATCACCCCGGCCCGCGCCGGTAATCTCGCCAGCCGTTGACGGCTGAACAGCCCGTCGGTGGCCGGCGTCAGCGGCAGCGTGGAGACCAGCACATCGGTATCGGCCAGTTCGGCGTCCACCTCGGCGATGCGAATACAGCGCGCCACCTCAGCCGTGGTTTCTCCGCTGCGGGTCACGCCCGTCACCTGATAGCCCTGGCGGGTCAGTAACGCCGCAGCGGCTGACCCGATGCCGCCCAGCCCCAGCAGCAGCACTTTTTTACCGCGCGCGCAGCCGCCAAAGGTCGGACGCCACTGCTGACCGGCCTGATCCTGCAGAAAGCCGGGAATGCCGTAGTTGAACATCAGCGCCGACATCAGAATAAACTCCGCACCTTTGTCGCCATGCACGCCGGAAGCGTTGGTAAGCTGCACCGCGTCTGGCCACTTCTCGAGCCAGCTCTCCACGCCCGCCGACATCACCTGCACCCAGCCCAGCGTTGAGGCGGATGTCAGATGCTGATACAGCGGGAATTTGCGGCCGGCCCAGACGATATCGGCCGCCGGTAAAAAGTCGGCGACACGCTGCGCATCGCTGTTTTCACTCAGCGTAAAGCGTCCACGTAACGCCGGGTTGGCCTCCAGACGCTGCATCAGCACCGCCTGCGGCAGTTGCAGCGCTGCCGGGCCAGCCGGATCATTTTCAATGTGGATATGCATGCTGTTCTCCCGCGCCTCAGCGCATTGCCGTCACTTCCATCTCAACCAGTAAATCCGGGTGGTTGAGCTGGATGCCGACCGTGGCGCGGGCCGGGAATGGGAAGGCGAAGTAGCCGGCGTAGACGTCGTTCAACTGCGAGAACAGCGACAGATCGGTGAGGAAAATGGTGACGCGCACCACGTTGTCGAAGCTCATGTCAGCCTGGCTCAGCAGGTCTCCGACGTTTTTCAGCACCTGATGGGTCTGTTCCTGAATGGTGTTGCCGACGATGGTCGCGGTGTAGGGGTCAATCGCCACCTGGCCGGAGATAAACAGCATCGGTTCATGCAGTATCGCAGCCGACAGCGGCGCGGGGCCCATCGGGCGGTCTTCCGGGTTCATACCTGGGTAGCAAATGGCCTTTTTCATATGCGTCTCATCGTGCGGTTGATGCAGCCAAATTCGTATACGATTAGACGAAAGTCAACGCGCGAATTTTCACCAACCGGTCAGATTTGCCGCACTGGTATGGTGATCGCGGTCGATAAAGTGCGTGGAGTTTTGAATTAAAGTGTTGCTAAATCATTTGCTTAGGAATCATCGCCCGTTCTCTGTCGTCGGCGAAAAAAGCGGCTGGACAGAACGTATACGATTTTCTGATGATAGCGCCTGGCGGCCCAATCCGCAGCAGAACCCACCAATCTGCCAGGCTGTTGAGGCGCTGTCTGGCTATTGGCCGTTACAGCGGGCTGACACTCTGGCGGTCAAAGGGTATACTGACGCCCACTTTTTATAACCTCTCGTATCGCGTGCGGATCCAACATGCAAAAGTTTGATACTAAAACCTTTCAGGGACTGATCCTGACCTTACAGGATTACTGGGCTCGCCAGGGCTGCACCATTGTTCAACCACTGGACATGGAAGTCGGCGCCGGCACCTCTCACCCAATGACCTGCCTGCGTGCGTTAGGCCCGGAGCCAATTGCGGCCGCCTACGTTCAGCCGTCACGCCGTCCTACCGATGGACGCTACGGCGAGAACCCGAACCGTCTGCAGCACTACTACCAGTTCCAGGTGATCATCAAGCCGTCACCGGACAACATTCAGGAGCTGTACCTGGGCTCACTGAAAGAGTTGGGCATGGACCCGACCATTCACGATATTCGCTTCGTGGAAGATAACTGGGAGAACCCAACGCTGGGCGCATGGGGCCTGGGCTGGGAAGTGTGGCTGAACGGCATGGAAGTGACGCAGTTCACCTACTTCCAGCAGGTTGGCGGCATGGAGTGCAAGCCGGTCACCGGTGAGATCACTTACGGCCTGGAGCGTCTGGCGATGTATATCCAGGGCGTGGACAGCGTCTACGACCTGGTCTGGAGCGACGGCCCGCTGGGCACCACCACCTACGGCGACGTGTTCCATCAGAACGAAGTGGAGCAGTCCACCTACAACTTCGAATACGCCGACGTCGACTTCCTGTTTACCTGCTTCGAGCAGTACGAGAAAGAGGCACAAAGCCTGCTGGCACTGGAGAAACCTCTGCCGCTGCCGGCCTACGAACGCATTCTGAAAGCGGGCCACACCTTCAACCTGCTTGATGCGCGTAAAGCCATTTCCGTGACCGAGCGTCAGCGCTACATTCTGCGCATTCGCACCCTGACCAAAGCCGTGGCTGAAGCCTACTATGCGTCTCGCGAGGCGCTTGGCTTCCCGATGTGCAATAACAAGAAAAAATAAGAGGCCGCCATGACTGAGAAAACTTTTCTGGTGGAGATCGGCACCGAAGAGCTGCCACCAAAGGCACTGCGTAATCTTGCTGAATCCTTTGCCGCCCACTTCACCGCCGAGCTGGACGCCGCGGGCCTGACCCACGGCGCAGTGAGCTGGTATGCCGCGCCGCGCCGCCTGGCGCTGAAAGTCGCCAACCTGAGCGCCGCACAGCCCGATCGTGAAGTCGAAAAACGCGGCCCGGCGATTGCCGCTGCGTTTGACGCTAACGGCGTGGCCACCAAAGCCGCCGAAGGCTGGGCCAGGGGTTGCGGCATCACCGTCGACCAGGCCGAACGTCTGAGCACCGACAAAGGCGAATGGCTGCTGTATCGCGCCCAGGTGACCGGCGAAAGCGCCCAGTCGCTGCTGCCGGCAATGGTCAGCACCTCACTGGCGAAGCTGCCAATCCCGAAACTGATGCGCTGGGGCGATTCCGACGTGCAGTTTGTCCGTCCGGTTCACACCGTGACGCTGCTGCTGGGCGATGAAAGTCTGCCGGCGACCATTCTTGGCGTGGCGTCTGGCCGCACCATCCGTGGTCACCGCTTTATGGGCGAGCCTGAATTCACCATCGATAATGCTGACCAGTACCCGCAGATCCTGCTGGAGCGCGGCAAGGTGCAGGCGGACTATGAAGTGCGTAAAGCGCAGATTAAAGCCGATGCTGAAGCGGCCGCCCGCGAAATCGGCGGCGTGGCAGATTTAAGTGATAGCCTGCTGGAAGAAGTCACCTCGCTGGTCGAATGGCCGGTGGTGCTGACCGCGAAGTTCGAAGAGAAATTCCTCGCGGTGCCGGCCGAAGCGCTGGTCTACACCATGAAGGGCGACCAGAAGTACTTCCCGGTCTACGATCCGGCGGGCAAACTGCTGCCAAACTTTATCTTCGTCACCAATATCGTGTCGAAAGATCCGCAGCAGATTATCTCCGGTAACGAGAAGGTGGTACGTCCGCGTCTGGCCGATGCCGAGTTCTTCTTCAACTCTGACCGTAAAAAGCGTCTGGAAGATAACCTGCCGCGTCTGGAAACCGTACTGTTCCAGAAAGAGCTGGGGACGCTGCGCGATAAAACCGACCGTATTCAGGCGCTGGCAGGCTGGATTGCCGGACAGATCGGTGCGGACGTTAACCATGCGACCCGTGCTGGTCTGCTGTCCAAGTGTGACCTGATGACCAACATGGTCTTCGAGTTCACCGACACCCAGGGCGTGATGGGCATGCACTATGCGCGTCACGATGGCGAAGCAGAAGACGTGGCGGTGGCGCTGAACGAGCAGTATCAGCCGCGCTTTGCCGGTGACGATCTGCCGTCCAACCCGGTGGCCTGCGCGCTGGCTATCGCCGACAAGATGGATACGCTGGCCGGTATTTTCGGCATCGGCCAACATCCAAAAGGCGATAAAGACCCGTTCGCACTGCGCCGTGCCGCGCTGGGCGTGCTGCGTATTATCGTCGAGAAGAACCTGCCGCTGGATCTGCAAACGCTGACCGAAGAAGCCGTGCGTCTGTATGGCAGCAAGTTGAGCAACGGCAAGGTGGTCGACGAAGTGATCGACTTTATGCTGGGTCGTTTCCGCACCTGGTATCAGGAAGAAGGCCACAGCGTGGATACCATCCAGGCCGTGCTGGCGCGTCGCCCAACCCGTCCGGCAGACTTCAACGCCCGCATGAAGGCGGTGTCGCACTTCCGTACGCTGGAAGAGGCTGCCACGCTGGCGGCGGCGAACAAGCGCGTCTCCAACATTCTCGCCAAGGCTACCGAGCCGCTGAATGACAGCGTGTCAGCATCCCTGCTGAAAGAGAATGAAGAGATCCAGCTGGCGACCTACGTCTCCGCGCTGACCAGCAAACTGCAGCCTTACTTTGCAGAAGGCCGTTATCAGGATGCGCTGATCGAGCTGGCTCAGCTGCGCACCGCGGTCGACAACTTCTTCGAGAAGGTGATGGTCAATGCCGAAGAGCGTGAAGTGCGGATCAACCGCCTGACGCTGCTGGCCAAACTGCGTGAGCTGTTCCTGCAGGTTGCAGACATTTCGCTGCTGCAGTAAGGGCGAAATCAGCGGATGGGGTGTTTGCATCCGCTGGTACATATAAAAAATGGCGGGATTTTTCCCGCCCTTTTCAATCGCTTTAATCGCGATATCGCCGACGTTAGCCGCGTTTAGAGGCTTTCATATCGATCACGAAGCGATACTTCACATCCCCTTTCAGCATCCGTTCAAACGCCATTTCCACCTGATCCAGGGTAATCACGTCCACATCGGAGACGATGTTGTGCTCACCACAGAAATCCAGCATCTGCTGCGTTTCCTGAATGCTGCCGATCGAGGTGCCGGAAATGCTCAGGCGCTTAAAGACAATCGGTGTGACGTTTGGCGACGGGTGCGGTGCGTCCGGAATGCCCACCAGCACCAGATGACCGTTGGTCTTCAGCGTATGCAGATACATATCCAGGTCGTGCGGCGCGGCGACGCAATCCAGAATCATATCAAGGCTGTTTGCTTCAGCAGCCATCTGCGCGGCGTCTTTCGACACCACCACTTTGCTGGCACCCAGACGCAGTGCATCGGCACCTTTGGCGGGCGAAGTGGTAAACAGCACCACTTCCGCGCCCAGCGCGCTCGCCAGCTTCACCGCCATGTGGCCCAGTCCACCCAGACCGATCACACCGACGCGCTGGCCTGGCTGCACGTTCCAGTGTTTCAACGGTGACCAGGTGGTGACGCCCGCGCACAGCAGCGGCGCAACCGCATTCAGCGGCAGGTTTTCCGGAACGTTAACCACAAATTTGCCGTCAACCACGATGCTTTCGGAGTAGCCACCGAAGGTTTTGCCGCCAATGGTTTTTTCATCTGCATTATAGGTCGCGGTGAAGCCCGCTTCGCAGTACTGCTCTTCGCCCTGATGGCACTGTGAGCAATGCCCGCAGGAATCGACCATCACGCCGACACCTACCAGATCGCCGGTTTTAAACGCGGTGACGTCCTTGCCGGTGCCGATCACGCGGCCCACGATTTCATGACCCGGCACCAGGGGGAACTGGCTGACGCCCCACTCATTGCGTGCCATATGCAGGTCAGAGTGGCACACGCCACAGTAGTGGATATCGATATGCACATCGCCAGCCTGCAGCTCACGGCGTTGAAATTCAAAAGGTTCGAGGGGGGTTGTCGCAGACGTTGCTGCCAGACCATATACCTGCATGGGGGATGCGCCTTGTTTTGCAAAGCGGCGTAGAGTAGTGAAATGCGGCGGTGAGGGCAAGGCGGAAATGTAATGAACTGACAATCATAGCAGAAGTGCTATAATTCCAAAATATAGCGAAATTGATATATTTCGAGGAGATAGCAAATCTGCTATATCTCGACTAGTATAGCGAAAGTGCTATAAATAATTGGCAGGTCTCTATGAATGTACGTCGTCCGATAGATTTTAGTGCGGTAATCAAGTCTGCCCGCAGCCGGAAAGGAATGAACCAGGCTCAATTGGCAACCTTATGTAGTACGACGCAATCGGCCATATCACGGGTTGAAAAAACCGGTGCCTGCCAGCTGGATACCCTGCTGCGTATCTGCGCGATACTTGATCTGAAAGTGGATATCTCGCCACTGAATGAATCAAGCCTGGACACATCCAACCAGGAGATTTGGTAATGGCTGCCGAACATCTCTGGTGTTATATGAACGATAAGTATGTGGGTGTTCTGTCTCGCAACAAAGGGCAACAGAGCTTTACCTACAGCGCTGAGTGGCTGGAGGATGAGCAAAAACGCCCTATATCGTTAAGTATGCCGTTACGCGCTGAATCATGGAAAGGCGACGTTGTGGAAGCCTGGTTTGATAATCTGCTGCCGGACAACGACCGCATCCGTCAGGCGATTGTCGATCGCCTTGGCGCGCGCAGCCGGAAAACGTTCGACCTGTTGGCTCTCCTGGGAAAAGATTGCGTGGGTGCAATGACGCTGCAGACAGAACAGACCGGGTCCCCACTGGAGAACGTTCAGGTACAGACGCTGAGCGAAGCAGAAATCGCCAGCATCATCCAGAATACCCGAACTGACAACGTTCTGGGCATGCAGCCCAAAGAAACATTCCGCATCTCAATAGCAGGAGCCCAGGAAAAAACCGCGCTGACCTGGTGGGACAATTGCTGGTGCAAGCCGTTGGGGAAAACAGCCACTACCCACATCATTAAGCCACAGATTTCGTCACGCAAAGGAGATCCTCTGGATCTCCGCAACAGCGTTGATAACGAATGGTTCTGCTTACAGTTCCTGGCTGCACTGGGCATGGAAACGAATCGTTGTCAGATTGGCGTCTTCGTTAAACAGAAAGTACTGATGGTGGAGCGTTTTGATCGCCGCGTTGTGGGAGATAAAATTTACCGCTTGCCTCAGGAAGACTTATGCCAGGCATTGGGTAAAGCGGGGCAAAGTAAGTATGAAGAGCACGGAGGGCCCGATGCCAAATCCATTTCAGACCTGCTCAAATATGCCCTGCGTCCGGCGGAGAATCTGGAAACTTTTTTTAGGGCGCAGTTCTGCTTCTGGCTACTGGCAGCGATTGACGGTCATGCAAAGAATTTTAGCGTGTTTCTGCGGCCAGATGGCTACCAGTTAACGCCGCTATACGACGTGATGTCAGCTTATCCAATGTTTGGTAAAGGCCTGGAACCACGCAAAGCAGAAATGTCGATGTCAGTCCGGGGGAAACGCAATAAACACTATCGTTGGTACGATATTTTGCCACGCCACTGGATGAGCCATGCGCGTTATCTGGGTATCAATGCTGAACGTGCACAAGGATGGATAGATGAGATCATTGCCCGTACACCGGCTGCGCTGGAAGAAGTAATGCTGAACTTACCACGGCATTTTGATCAACGTGTCGGCGAATGTATCAAGGCGGGAACGCTAAAAACAGTCCAGCGCTATCAGCGAAAACACCTGCTCCAGCAGTAGAGTCAAACCCCAAGAAACACAAAACCCGCCAGATGGCGGGTTTTTCGGATTATCCCAGCAGTTCTCTGCTGAGACAGGGATTAAATTGTATCAACTGCATCAACTTTTGCGCGCTGCGCGACGGTTTCGTCCGCTTCGCTTCCCAACTCTTAACCGATGAAACGCTCACGCCCAATGCCAGGGCAAATTCGTCAATTTCCATGCCGGTGATTTCCCTGATGCGTTTTGGTTCGGGTATCGATACTTCACCCTTTAATGCGGGAGCGGCCTGGATTACTTCACGCGTTAAGACAATATGTTCGAGGCTTGATAACAACTCTCCCATTGGGTCTTTCAATTCCATAATTCTCTCCTCATAAAAATCACAAATGTGAACGGCCAGAGGGTAAAGAACCTGATTCTCAGGTTCTGAATGCTGGCTACAACAGCCGCTGGGGTGGCTCAGAGAGGTTGCTCAGAGAGACAGCGCAGGGAAACGCCAGGATCATAAGTATTAGATCAAATCCTGAGATTTACGTCATATTTTTAGACTATATTTCACTCTTGCTTTTCATCGACTCTCCGCCTCCATCACCAGTAAAAGTTGCCCGGCCTGCACCTGCTGTCCGGCGGATCGTTGTAGCGCGCGGATGGTACCGTTTACACTTGCCACAATCGGGATTTCCATCTTCATCGATTCGAGGATCCCCAGCGTCTCGCCCGCGCTGACGCGGTCTCCCGGCTTGACCAGCCATTGCCAGACGCTGCCCGCCACCTGGCTTTCTACCGGCGAACAGCCAGCGGGGATCGCCTCGTCCTGGACGATCTCTTCCTGCAGGCTGCTGTCAAACGTGAATTGCCCATCGGCACGCCAGCGGGCCAGTTCTTCATCAAACGCCCGCTGCCGCTGCTGCTGAAAAGCGGCGATCTGCGACTGGTTGTCGATCAGGCTTTGTTGGTAGTCGCCGAGGCTGAATTCGCCCTCTTCGCTGCGTAAAGGATAGCGGCCCCACGGGAAGCGCTCGCGGATGCTTAACAGCTCTTCTGCACTGACCGGATAGAAGCGGATCTGGTCGAAGAAACGCAGCAGCCACGGCTGGCGAAACGCCTCGGTCTGACGGTCGCGGTTCCACATCTGCATCGTGCGGCCCACAAACTGATAGCCGCCGGGTCCTTCCATACCGTAAACGCACATATAGGCGCCGCCGATACCGACCGAGTTTTCTGCCGTCCAGGTGCGCGCGGGATTGTACTTGGTGGTCACCAGCCGGTGGCGGGGATCCAGCGGCGTCGCGACGGGCGCACCAAGGTAGACATCGCCCAGCCCCATCACCAGATAGCGGGCGTTAAAGACGATATCTTTTACCTCGTCCACCGAGGCCAGGCCGTTGATGCGCCGGATAAATTCAATGTTGTCCGGGCACCAGGGCGCATTCGGGCGCACCGACTGGGTGTAGCGCGTCACCGCTTCGCGGCAGGCATCATCATCCCAGCTCAACGGCAGCCAGACGGTACGCGAAGGCACGGTGGCGTTCTCCAGCGTGCCGAGCTCGCGGTCGGCCTGTAGCAGCGTGGCCAGCAGCGTGTCACGCGGCAACACCAGGCTGTCAAAATGGATCTGCAGCGAGCGAATGCCTGGCGTCAGCTCCAGCCTGCCGGTCTGCGGGCGGGCTTCCAGCCACTGCATCAGCGCGTGAACCCGAAAACGCAGGGCGATATCCAGCTGCGCCTCGCCGTATTCCACCAGCAGGAAGCGATCGCCCGCCGCACGGACGATCAGCGCCGGCTGGGCTTCGCTGGCCGCTTGATGAACCAGAATCGGATCCGCCTGGCGACGATCGTCCGGCATTGCCGCGACCGGCTGAAGATCCGCTGCGATCTGGTTTTCCTCGCGGGCCAGACGATCCGCCTCACTCAGCGAGACCGGCAAAAACCGCACGCGGTCGCCGGCTTTCAGCTGCCCCAGCTTCCACAGATCGGCGGCTATCACCGTGGCCGGACAGACAAAACCGCCCAGCGACGGGCCGTCCGGGCCAAGGATCACCGGCATGTCGCCGGTAAAATCCACGGTGCCAAATGCGTAGGCGTTGTCGTGAATATTCGACGGGTGCATCCCCGCCTCGCCGCCATCGCTGCGCGCCCATTCCGGTTTCGGGCCAATCAGCCGGATGCCGGTGCGGCTGGAGTTGTAGTGCACCTGCCAGTCCGCCGCAAAGAAGCTGTCGATGTCCTGCGGCGTGAAAAAGGTCGGTGCGCCATGCGGCCCGTAAATCACCCGCAGCTGCCACTGGTTTTGCCAGTCCGGCATCAGTTCATCCGGCAACGCCGCCTGCGCACGGCATTCCGGCCGTGCCAGATGCAGCACGTCGCCGGTGCGCAGCTGTCGGCCTGCGTGACCACCAAATTTGCCCAGCGTAAAGGTGCTGCGGCTCCCCAGATAAACCGGGCAGTCAATCCCGCCGGCCAGTAACAGATAGCACCGGCAGCCCGCGCCCACGATTTCGCCCAGCGTCAGCGTCTGGCCCGCGCGCGCGTTGATAATCCGGCCATTGCTCAGCACGTCGTCATCCAGCCGCGCCGCAATGGCTGCACCCGCCAGCACAAAGGCGCAATCCTGATTAAAGCGCAGCGTTGGGCCACGCAGGGTGATCTCCAGCCCGGCGGCGTCCGGCGGATTGTTCAGCAGGCGGTTGCCGTGGCGGAAGGAACGGCTGTCAAACGGGCCCGATGGCGGCACGCCGACATGCCAGTAACCAGCCCGGCCTGGCGCATCCTGAACGGTGGTCAGCGTGCCGCCGCTCAACACATCGACCGTGGCGGGCGACCAGCTGACATTCCCCAGGGTGGCGGTGATCACCCGGCCCTGTTGCACCTCCGGCAGGGTCAGCAGATGGCGTAGCCAGTGCAGGTTGGTTTCAATACCGTACAGCGCGGTGGCGGCCAGCGCCTCAGCCAGCGACGCCAGCGCCTGGGGACGATCGGCGGCATGGACCAGCACTTTTGCCAGCATCGGATCGTAAAACGGCGAGACCTCAATGCCGCTCTCCAGCCAGCTGTCAACGCGCAGCGTGCCGTGGCTGACCTTGTTGGGAAACTGTACCTGGCTCAGCAATCCGGCGCTGGGCTGGAACTGTTTGGCCGGATCTTCGGCATACAGACGCACCTGAATCGCATGCCCGGCCGCAAGGGTTTTTAACGAGGCGATGGGTGGCAATGCGCCCGCACCCAGCTGCACCATCCAGCGGACAATATCCACGCCGTAAATCATCTCGGTGACGCCGTGCTCAACCTGCAGGCGGGTGTTCACTTCGAGGAAGTAAAACTGCTGCGTCTGGTCATCAAACACATATTCCACGGTGCCCGCGCTACGGTAGTTCACCGCCTGGCACAGGCGAACGGCGGTTTCTTGCAGGGCCTCGCGCACCGCGTCACTCAGTCCCGGTGCCGGGGTTTCCTCAATCACCTTTTGATTACGTCGCTGCGAAGAACAATCCCGTTCACCGAGTGCGATGACCCCACCTTCGCCATCGCCAAACACCTGCACCTCAATGTGGCGGGCACGGGCAATAAACTTCTCTAAAAAGACGCCATCATCGGCGAAATTGTTGCCCGCAAGCCGTTTTACGCGGCTAAAAGCCTCCTCAAGCTGTGACCGATCATCACAGCGCTGCATGCCGATGCCGCCACCGCCGGCGGTGCTTTTCAGCATCACCGGATAGCCGATCGACGTCGCTGCCGTTTGCGCCTCATCAAGCGAGGTCAGCAGGCCGCTGCCGGCCAGCAGCGGCACCGCATTCTGCTGTGCCAGCTCGCGGGCGCGGTGCTTCAGGCCAAACGCCGCCATCTGTTCCACCGTCGGCCCCAAAAAGATCACGCCAGCCCGATCGCAGCGGGTGACAAAGCGGGCATTTTCACTGAGAAAGCCGTAACCCGGATGGATCGCCTGCGCCTGCGACTGAGCGGCGATCTGCAGCAATCTGTCCTGATTCAGATAGGTATCCCGCACGCTGCCGTCGCCCAGCGACCAGGCCTCGTCGGCCAGACGCACATGCTGTGAATGGCGGTCGGCGTCGGCATACACCGCAATGGCTTTGACGCCCATCGCCTTTAAGGTACGGATGATGCGCACGGCAATGGCGCCACGGTTTGCGATTAATACGCGCTCCAGCATAAGTTCACTCTCTTTTCAGGCAGGTCGTCCTGCTTAATCAGGGCACGCAACTGCGGGTCGTCCCGCCGTGCCAGAGGGCTACCAGATTGCGACTTCGACCGGCGTCGGGTTGTAGCCATTGCAGGGGTTGTTCAGCTGCGGACAGTTGGAGATCAGCACCAGAACGTTCATGTTCGCCACCATTTCGACATATTTTCCCGGCGCGGAGATGCCGTCGGCGAAGGTCAGGCCGCCGGCCTGGGTGACCGGGACGTTCATAAAGAAGTTGATGTTGTGGGTGATGTCGCGACGGGTCAGGCCGAATTCCGGACGCTCCGCCACCGCCAGCATCCAGCTGTCGCGGCAGGCGTGCATATGCCGTTTTTCCAGGTCATACCGCACGGTATTGCTCTCGGTGGAGCAGGCACCGCCGAGCGTGTCGTGGCGGCCACAGGTATCGGCGGTGATGGTCAGCATCGCGTTGTCATCATTGGAGCGCAGCACGCTGCCGGCGGTCAGAAAGACGTTTTTCTGCCCGCGCAGCGTGTCGCTGAAGCTGTAGCGTTCCGCCGTATCATCGGCATTAAAAAACAGCGTGTCCGCCGCCTGATTGCCTTCCAGGTCGGTAATGCGCAGCGTCTGACCGGCTTCCACGCGGTAGAGCCAGTAATCGCCTGCGGCGATGGTTTCGCGGTGCGCAGCCTGCGCCACGTCATTGGGGCTGAGTGTGATCATTGCAGGCTCCTTACGGCTGGCCGGTTAAGTGGTAGAGGTCGTTATTGCGCAGGCCGCGCTGGTTTTCTTCCCGCGCCAGGCAGTGTGCCGGCAGCGGCGCGGTCTGGCCGTCCAGCACGATGCCCAGCCGCTGCTGAGGATAGCGATCCCCTGCCGCCAGCGGATGCGGGCAGCTATGCAGGATCACCAGCGTATCCATCGCAAAGCGCAGCGTCACTTCGGCGCCCTTTTTGCCCTGCTGTTGCAGTTCAAGCTCGCCCTCATCGCTGGCGGCGACCTGGGCAAAGAAATTCACGCAGGACGCCATATCGCGCTTGCCCAGCCCGTACTTGGCCAGCTCGACCAGGAAACTGTCGGTGCCGTTCTGATGCCAGTCATTGCGCGCCCCCTGATAATCACGGGCGCCAAACTGCGCGGCGACCTGCTGCGCATTGCTGCTGCCGCAGACGCTCTCGTGCCAGCCAAAGCTGTCCTGTTCGATGCCGCAGAAAATGCGGCCCATATCGGAATAGAGGCAGTGACCGGCGGTGAGGCGAAAGGTGTGCTGGCACTTCAGGGTATCGGGCGCGTTGTAGCGCTCCAGCAGGTTCTCCGGGTTATACATCAGTAGCCCGGCATTGACGCCGCCGTCGATGTCGATCAGCCGCAACGCGCTGCCGCGACGCATCCGCAGTGACCAGTGCGATCCGGCGGGTAACAGAGTTTCGTAGGTTGTCATTGTTCCTCCTCAGGCCACCCGGGCGATGGGCGGGGCTTTCTCAGCCGCCGGCCGTCCTCGCTCCAGTGGAATATCGTAAGTAATGCTCGCGCCCCAGGCGTCCGGCTGATGCGGATCGTGGCGCAGCTTGTCGAACACCCAGAGCCGCGAGCCCAGCGTGAAGCCCTCTTTCAGGTCGTGGGTGATCATAAAAATGGTCAGATTGTGGCGTTGCCACAGGTCGCCGATCAGTTCGTGCATCTCACCGCGGATCCCCGGGTCGAGCGCGCCAAACGGCTCGTCGAGCAGCAAAATGCGCGGCCGCTTCATCAGCGCCTGCGCCAGCGCCAGCCGCTGCTGCATCCCGCCGGAAAGCTGATGCGGATACTTGTGCTGTGCCGGCACCAGACCCACCTGCGCCAGCATCTCCAACGCCCGTTCACGGATCTGCTGGCGCTTTTTGCCCCAGACGCGGCCCAGCCAGCGGGCTTCGCTGAACTCATCGCCCAGCATCACGTTGCCCAGTACGGTCAGATGCGGAAACACCGAATAGCGCTGGAACACCACGCCGCGATGGTCGTCAGGCTCCTGCGGGATCGTTTTGCCATCCAGCAGCAGCTCGCCTTTGCTCGGGCTTTCCGTTCCCAGCAGCATATTGAGGAAGGTGGTTTTTCCGCAGCCGGACGCGCCGACGATCGACACAAATTCGCCCTCTTCGACGCGGGCGTTCAGCCGCTCGAGCACCACCTGCTGGCCGTAATGTTTTTCCAGGTTTTTCAGTTCAATAATCGCCATATTTCCCCCTTATTTGGCGTAGTACCACGGCCAGCAGCGGCGGCTCATCACCCGCAGCAGCAGGTCGAGAGTGAACGCCAGCAGCGTGATCCACGCGACATACGGCAGGATCACGTCCATTGCCAGATAGCGGCGCATCAGGAAGATGCGGTAGCCCAGCCCTTCGGTCGCGGCAATGGCTTCCGCCGCGATCAAAAACAGCCAGGCAGAACTGAGCGACAGCCGCACCGCATCAAACAGGCGCGGCATCAGCTGCGGCAGGATCACCCGCCAGAGGATCTGCGCGCTGTGGCCGCCCAGCGTCTGCGCCTTGACCAGCTGTTCGCGCGGGATGGTCTGCACCTGCAGCATCAGGTCGCGGGTAATCATCGGGGTGATACCGATAACGATCAGCACCACCTTCGACACTTCCCCCAGACCAAAGCAGATAAACAGAATCGGCAGGATCGCCAGCGGTGGCACCAGTGCGAACAGGGTAATCAGCGGCGAGAGAAAGGCGCGGAACACCGGCAGTGCGCCACAGAAAAGGCCGAACGCCAGCGCCAGCATGCCGCCAATCGCCACGCCCATGCCAAGACGCAGCAGGCTGGCAACCGTGTCGCTCCACAGCAGATACTCGCCGGTGCGCGGGCTCGGTTCGAAAGCCATGCGGTATACCGCCTGACCCATCGCGTTAAAGCCCGGCAGCAGCTTGTCGGCCTGGTTCAGGCTCAGCCGCGCATCGGACGCCAGCAGATAAACCAGCAGCAACGCCAGCAGCGGCAGAAATCCCATCATGAAGCGGGCCATCGGCACCGGTTGGTAATTGATCATCTTGCGCATCGGGCGTTCCTCCGGATTAAAGCTGATTAGCCGCCGCCAGCCTGGTGTACTCATCGGTAAAGCGCAGCTTGATGTTGCCCGCATTGCCCCAGTTACCGGCAGGCGTGGCGATGCCCACCACATCCGCACCCGGTGCCGCTTCGCCCAACAGGCCGTGCTTAAAGGAGAACTCGGCCACCATCTGCATGGTGGCTTTGATTTGTGGCGTGTCGATAAAGTCGAGGGTCAGTTTGGCATCGCTGAACAGGTGAGTGGCGGCCAGCTGCTGATCGAATCCGGCCAGATCGGTGCCGGACGCTTCCGCCATTTGCGTGCGGGCCTTGATCGCTTCAGGGGATTTGCCGGACATGTTTTTCAGGGTTTCGTACCAGGCCCCGGTCAGCGCTTTGCCCAGCTCAGGGTGCTGTTTCAGGGTGGAGGTGTTGACCACTAACAGGTCGAGGATTTCGCCCGGAATCTGCGCCGACGAGAACACCAGATGGCTGTTCGGCTGTTTCTCCGCTTCGGCCAGCAGCGGGTTCCAGGTGACGATAGAACCGACCTCCGGCGTGCTGAACGCGGCGACCAGATCGGCATCGGCGGTATTCACCACCTTGACGTCTTTTTCGCTCATGCCGGATTTATCCAGCGCGCGGGCCAACAGGTAATGCGACACGGAGAGTTCAACCAGGTTGATCGGTTTGCCCTTCAGCGCCGCAACGCTGTCTGCGCCTTTCACCAGGATGCCGTCGTTGCCGTTGGAGTAGTCGCCGACGATCAGCGCGGTACTGTCGACGCCGCCGCTGGCGGGAATAGTCAGCGCGTCCATATTGGTCATGGTACAGCCGTCAAAGCCGCCGGAGGTGTACTGGTTTACCGACTCGATATAGTCGTTAACCTGCACGAACTGGATATCGATGCCGTATTTATCGGCCCATTTTTTAACGATGCCGCTTTGCTGCGCATAGTCCCAGGGCATCCATCCGGCATAGATTGACCAGCAAATTTTAAAGGTGGGCTTTGCCGCAAGGGCATTGACGCTAAACAGTGCGAGGGCACAGAGAAGAAGCAGACGCGTGAAGGCTGTGATCATGGTGGTTCCTCTGACGTTGGCGAATGGAATAAAAGCAGGAGGCAGCGAGCAATATCGCGCTATCCTCCCGGGCTTTTGTCCCGCCGTGTAACCGCCAGAGGGCGGTCGGTCACTCTCGGACCAGCGTCTTTCGACCGGAACCCTAGTGACCCATTTTCAAATTGTGTGGCGATACCGGTTACCCGCCATCGCTCCTGCATGGTTAAAGACAGGCAAGAGTGATGCCAGATTTGTAATCCGCTGAATCGCCGGGGTTTTGCGATAAATGCCTGTGGTAAGCCGTGGGCCACTGCGCCGAAACGGAACAAAGCTGCACCATCGCAGCGCAGATGGCCGCGTCAGTGGCCGGTAAATGTTAACGGCTTTGCCTCTGCCCGGCCTTTGCCGCCAGAACAAAAATCGGGTTAAGGTTTAAATCTCCCAAAATTCAATCTATTAGCGCGACATGGCTCACAAATTAATGAACCAATAAAAAATTGGTTCGGTTCTTGCCTAATTTAAAGAAAAAGAGACTGCGCAAACTATCAGCAATTGTGATGGTAAGCGACGATAACCGCCCTTTTTCTGATGAGTAAACAAGCGAACCAATTATGGGTGACACACCAGAAACCGCCGTTAACTCCAGCTCCGCGCTGGAAAAACTTCGCCAGCTGCTGCAACAGCACGAGGCGCAACCTGACCTGCCGCTGCCCACCGAACGCGAGCTGGCAGAACGCTTTGTCGTCGGCCGTCGGGAAATTCGCCGCGCGCTGGATGTGCTGGAAGAGGAAGGCCGGATCTGGCGCAAGCAGGGTAAAGGCACCTTTGTTGGCCCGGCCGCGCCGGTGCAGCCGCTGGTGCTGCAGGATCTGCCGCAGCAATCCAATCTGCTGGAGGTGATGGAGGCGCGCGTGCAGCTGGAGCCGGGCCTGGCGCGGATGGCGGCGCTGCGGGCGACCCAAGAACAGATTGCGCTGCTGAAACGCCTGCTGGAGAGAATGCAGAGCATCACGCTCGGCGACGGCGATCAGCATGAGCTGTGGGACAGCGCCTTTCATCGCGCCATCGCGGAAGCAGCGGGGAACCGGCTGATGCTCGGCCTGTTTGATGCCATTGATGCGGTGCGCCGCGAACCCAGCTGGCAGCATCTGCGCGAGCTGGCCCGCACCCAGGATCGCCTGAACAACTATGACGACCATCATCACCGCCTGGTGCAGCACATTGCCGCCCGTCAGCCGCGTGAAGCGGCAGCGGCGATGCGCGAGCACCTGCTGGCCCTGCAACAGGCGCTGATTGAAGCCATCAGCAGTGGCGACGAGGAGCAACCATGAGCCCTGAACATCCTTCCCCGGTACTGGCCGTCTCCCGGCTCAACGTGCAGTTCACCGGCTCGCCGGTCAGCGTGCTGGACAATATTTCGCTGGAGGTCCATGCCGGTGAAACCCTGGCGCTGGTCGGCGAATCCGGCTGCGGCAAAAGCATCACCTCGCTGGCGTTAATGGGGCTGTTACCCGCCAGCGCCGAAGTGAAGCACGGCAGCCTGACCTTCCTTGAGCAGAACCTGCTGACCTTGAGCCCGCGTGATTACGCCGACATTCGCGGCAACCAGCTGGCGATGATTTTTCAGGAGCCGATGACCTCGCTGAACCCGGCGTTCACCCTGGGCGATCAACTGAGTGAAGCGGTGATGCGCCACCGCAACGTCAACCGCCGTGAGGCGATGAAGGTGGCGTTACAGATCCTGGAAAAGGTGCAGATCCCCGCGCCGGAAATGCGGCTTAAAGCCTGGCCTCATCAGCTTTCCGGCGGCATGCGCCAGCGGGTGATGATCGCCATGGCGCTGATCAACCAGCCGAAGCTGCTGATTGCCGACGAACCGACCACCGCGCTGGACGTGACCATTCAGGCGCAAATCCTCGCGCTGCTGAATACGCTGAAAGCCGAAACCGGCACCGCGGTATTAATGATCACGCATGACCTCGGCGTGGTGGCGGAAGTGGCGCAGCGCGTGGCGGTGATGTACGCCGGGCAGGTGGTGGAGACCGGCGACGTGGAGGAGATTTTCAACGACCCGCAGCATCCGTACACCATCGGACTGATGGGCTCGATCCCCAGCCTCGGCGCGCGCAGTGCCGCGCTGGCGACCATTCCGGGCACCGTGCCGCTGCCTGAGCAGATGCCGGCAGGCTGCCGCTTTGCCACCCGCTGTCCCTTTGCCGAAACCCGCTGCCATCAGCATAAACCCAGCCTGAAAGCCTTCGGTCCCCGTCATCAGGTGGCCTGCTTCCGCGCGCCGCTGGAACAGCACATTACGCTGGGAGAAATTGCATGAGTACGCCGATTCTGGAATGCAGCGACCTGAGCAAAACCTTTGCCGGTCCGACACGCCTGTTTAAGCGCAACCCACAGGTCACTGCCGTCGATCGTATTTCGCTGAAGGTGATGCCAGGCGAGACGCTGGCGGTAGTGGGCGAATCCGGCTCCGGCAAATCGACGCTGGGTCGGCTGCTGCTGCGCCTGCTGTCACCGAGCCAGGGCAAGGTGTTTTATCAGGGCGAAGACATTACCCAGGCCAGCGGCGCACGCCTGAATCAGCTGCGCCGCGAGCTGCAGATCATCTTCCAGGACCCGTTTGCCTCGCTCAATCCGCGCATGAACGTCGAGAGCATTGTCGGCGAGCCGCTGTGGCTGCATACATCGCTCTCCAGCAGCCAACGTCAGGAAAAAGTGGCCGATCTGCTGCAAACGGTCGGCCTGCCGGCCGCCTGGTCCCGCCGTTATCCGCATGAATTCTCCGGCGGACAGCGTCAGCGTATCGGCATTGCCCGCGCGCTGGCCTCCGGGCCCAAACTGCTGCTGGGCGATGAGCCGGTTTCCGCGCTGGACGTGTCGGTGCAGGCGCAGGTGGTCAATCTGCTGGAGAACCTGAAGCAGCAGTTCGGCCTGACGATGATTATCGTGGCGCACGGCCTGGCGGTGATCCGCCATATGAGCGACCGCGTGGCGGTGATGTACCTCGGACAGATTGTGGAGCTGGCGACGGTGGATGAGATTTTTGACGCCCCGCTGCACCCCTATACCCAGGCGCTGATCGCCTCCGCACCGCAGCTTCAGCCGGGCGTCAGTCGCCAAATCCCGATGCTGCAGGGCGATCTGCCTAATCCGGCCGATCCGCCTTCCGGCTGCCGTTTTCACACCCGTTGCCCGCACGTTAGCGACGAATGTCGGCTGGTTGAGCCGATTCACCAGGCTTTACCGGGCGGCCGCCAGATCGCCTGCCATCGCTGGCAGGAGATCAACCGCGACCGCAGCGTAATAACGATTGCTCCCCCTTCTTCCGCCTTTTTACGGCGTCGTGCGCTGTTTGAACAAGCGGTTAAATACCATTCAATCCCCTCTGGAGAAGTGACGCGATGAAAGTACGCCACACGTTGTTGACCGCTTTTGGCGGCCTGATGCTGCTGGGCAGCCTGCAGGCTCAGGCAGAAAGCACCCTGCGCATTGGGCTGGGTGCCGATCCGGATATGCTCGATCCGCATCTGGCCCGCACCTACTACGGCCGCTTCGTCTTCGCGGCAATGTGCGACCGTCTGGTGGACGTCGATGAAAATCTGAAGGTGGTGCCAGGCCTGGCGACCGACTGGACATGGAGCGAAGACGGCAAAACGCTGACCATGAATCTGCGTCAGGGCGTGACGTTCCAGGACGGCGAGACGTTTGATGCAGACGCGGTGAAATTCAATATCGACCGCGCGCTGACGCTGCCGGGATCGCTGCGGAAGAGCGAAATCTCCTCGATTGAGTCGGTAGAAGTGGCGTCGCCGTCCCAGGTGATTTTCCACCTGAAAACCGCCGATGCCGCCCTGCTCAGCCAGCTGACCGACCGCGCCGGCGCGATGCTGGCCCCGAAAGCCGCCGCCAAACCGGACTTCGCCACCCATCCGGTCTGCTCCGGCCCGTATCAGTTTGTCAGCCGGGTTCAGCAGGACCGTATCGTGCTGAAGCGTTTTGAAAATTACTGGAACAAAGCCGCTTACCACTTCGATAAGGTGGTGTTCCTGCCAATCCCGGACGCCTCGGTGCGCCTGGCTAACCTGCGCTCTGGCGACCTCGATCTGACCGAAGGCATCGCCGCCAGCGATGTAAAAACCGTCGAAGCCGACAGCAAGCTGGCCCTCGCCAAAACCACCGGCCTCGGCTATCAGGGCATTACCTTTAACATCGCCAATGGCAAGGTCGACCCGGCCAACCCGTTCGCCAAAGATGCCCGCGTACGTGAAGCCTTCTCGCTGGCGATCGATCGCGATGCGCTGAATCAGGTGGCGTTTGAAGGCCTGTATACCCCGGCCAATCAGGCGTTTTCCCCGGTCAGTCCGTATCACGTCAAACTGCCAATCGCCCCGCGCGATGTGGAAAAAGCCAGGGCCCTGCTGGCCGCTGCGGGCGTGAAAACGCCGGTTAACGTCACGCTGCTGGTCACCAATAACCCCACCTCTCAGCAGGTCGGTCAGGTGATCCAGGCGATGGTGAGCGAGGCGGGCTTTAACGTCAATCTGCAAATGAGCGAGTTCGCTTCCCTGCTGGATCGTCAGCAGCGCGGGGACTATCAGCTCAGCCTGTCTGGCTGGTCGGGTCGCCCCGATCCGGATGGCAGCATCTTCTCGTTTATCAACAGCAAAGGCACCCTCAACGACGGTCGTTACAGCAATCCGCAGGTGGACAGCTGGCTGACCGAAGCCCGCCAGACCAACGATCAGGCCACCCGCCAGGCGCTGTATGACAAGGTGGTGAAGCAGCTGCAAACCGATATGCCGATTGCCTATCTCTACTTTGAGCCGCGTATTTTTGGCATGAATAAAAAACTGCAGGGCTTTAAGGCCTGGCCGGACGGGCTGGTACGCCTGGCTGGCGTGAAGATGGCCCCGTAAGCCGGAGAGCGACAATGCTGGAATTGATCTGTAAACGCCTGCTGCTGGCGATCCCGACGCTGTTCCTGGTGAGCATCATGGTGTTCTCGTTGCAGAAGCTGCTGCCGGGCGATCCGGTGCTGGCGATGGCGGGCGAAGAGCGCGATCCGGCGGTGATTGCCCAACTGCGTGAGCAGTATCACCTGAACGATCCGCTGCCCAGCCAGTACTTCTACTGGCTGGGCAATGCGCTGCGGGGCGATCTCGGCACCTCGCTGCGTACCCAGGAGCCGGTCACCGCACTGATTGCCAGCAAGCTGCCGGTGACGCTGGAGCTGTCGCTGCTGGCGATGATTGTGGCGCTGGTAGTCGGCATCAGCATGGGGATTATTGCCGCGGTGCGCAAAAACAGCTGGGTTGATCACACCACCAACTTTGTCGCGCTTTCGGGCATCTCGGTGCCGCACTTCTGGCTGGGCATCCTGCTGATTTTGCTGTTTTCGGTGCATCTTCAGTGGCTGCCCGCCTCGGGTTATGTCTCGCTCAGCGAGAGCCTGTCGCAGAACCTGAAAACCCTGCTGCTGCCGGCGCTGGTGCTGGGCACCGGGCTGGCGGCGACGCTGATGCGCCACACCCGCGCCTCGATGATTGCGGTGCTGAAGGCGGATTATATCCGCACCGCCCGAGCGAAAGGCCTGCTGCCCAACAAAGTGATCCTTAAGCACGCCTTCCGCAATGCGCTGGTGCCGGTGATCACCCTGACCACGCTGCTGTTTGGCGAACTGCTGGGCGGCGCGGTGCTGACCGAGCAGGTCTTCACCCTGCCCGGCTTCGGCAAAATGATTGTTGATGCGGTGTTCAACCGGGATTACGCCGTGGTTCAGGGCGTGGTGCTGGTGGTGGCGATTGGCTTTTTGCTGCTGAACCTGCTGGCAGACGTGCTCTACGTGCTGATTAACCCGAAAATGCGAGGCTGACGATGAGTGAAGTTCTGGCTGCCGGCAGCGCCGCTGCGCTGCGTAAACCGACCCACCGCGTGCTGAAGAAATTCCTCGGCAATAAAAGCGCGGTGATTGGCGCGGTGATTGTGATTTTCTTTGTGCTGATCGCCCTGCTTGCGCCGTGGCTGGCACCGTTTGACCCGATCAAAGCTGACTTTATGGCGGTGCGTAAAGCCCCGTCGGCCCTGCACTGGTTAGGCACCGACGAACTGGGGCGCGATCTGCTCTCCCGTCTGATTTGGGGCGCGCGGACCTCGCTGCTGGCGGGCTGTATCTCGGTGATGATCGCCATTCTGATTGGCGTGCCGCTGGGACTGATTGCCGGTTACTGGCAGGGGATCTGGGACGGGGTGATTTCGCGCTTTATTGAAGCGCTGCTGGCCTGTCCATTTTTGATCCTCGCCATCGCGCTGGGCGCGTTTCTGGGTCCCAGCCTGGGTAATGCGATGATCGCGATTGGTCTGTCGGCGATGCCAATTTTTGCCCGCCTGACCCGTGGTCAGGTGATTGCCATCCGCAATGAAGAGTATATCGACGGCGCCCGCGCCATCGGCCTGCCGGACCGCTGGATCGTGCTGCGGTATGTGTTGCCCAACGTGATGTCGCCGATTCTGGTGCAGGCCACGCTGGCGATTGCCTCCGCCATTATTACCGAAGCCAGCCTGTCGTTCCTTGGCCTCGGTCAGCAGCCGCCCAACCCGTCCTGGGGCGCGATGCTCAATACTGCCAAAGGCTTCCTGGAGCAGGCGCCGTGGATGTCGATTTTCCCTGGTCTTGCCATTTTTCTTATCGTGCAGGGCTTCAATCTGCTTGGCGACGGACTGCGCGATGCGCTTGATCCGCGTAACGATTAATCATTAAGGAACTGCTATGAGTGGAATCAGTGATTTTAACGTCGGCTACCCTTCCTACCGCGCGCCGATGATGGGCCGCAATGCGGTAGCGGCCTCACAACCGCTGGCGGCACAGGCGGGGATCAGGATGCTGCAACTGGGTGGCAATGCGGTGGATGCGGCGATTGCCACCGCTATGGCGCTGACGGTGGTTGAGCCGACCGGCAACGGCATTGGCAGCGATGCCTTTGCCATTATCTGGGACGGGAAAAAACTGCATGCGCTGAATGCCTCCGGCCGCGCGCCCGCCGCCTGGTCGCGAGAAACCTTCGCCCATCTTGCGGCGATGCCGGAAATTGGCTGGGATGCGGTTACCGTGCCGGGCGCGGTGTCCGCCTGGGTTGAGCTGGCGGAGAAATTTGGCACCCTGCCGCTGACCACGCTGGCGCAACCGGCGATCGAGTATGCGCGCAACGGTTTCCCGGTGTCGCCGCTGATCGGTCATCTTTGGGAACGCGGCTATAACAAGCTGCGCGATCAGCCGGGTTTTAGCGCCTGCTTCGCGCCAGACGGCCGTCCACCGAAAGTCGGCGAGCTGTTCCGCAACCCGGATCAGGCGGACACGCTGGAGAAAATCGCCGCCACCAACGGCGAGTCGTTCTATCGCGGTGAGCTGGCCGAGAAAATTGTCGCCTTTGCCAAAGAACACGGCGCGGCGTTGACGCTGGACGATCTGAAAAACCACAAGGCGGACTGGGTTGAAATGCTCTCCCGTCCGTTTGCCGGCGGCTCGGTGCAGGAACTGCCGCCAAACGGCCAGGGCATCGCCACGCTGATGGCGCTGGGCATTCTGGAGCAGTGGGATATTGGCCGCTATGAGCCGGATTCGGTGCAGTGGCTGCATCTGTCGATCGAGGCGATGAAGCTGGCGCTGGTCGATCTGGAGCGCTATATCGCCGATGAGGATCATATGGAGTTTCCAGCGGATCTGCTACTGAGCGACGACTACCTCAAAACCCGTGCGGCGCTGATCGACCCGACCAAAGCGGGCGATTTTACCTTCGGCGCGCCAAAGCAGAGCGGAACGGTGTATCTGTCCACCGCCGATGCCAGCGGCATGATGGTCTCCTTTATTCAGTCGAACTTTATGGGCTTCGGTTCAGGCGTGGTGGTGCCGGGCACCGGCATCAGCCTGCAAAACCGTGGCGCGGGCTTTGTGCTGGACGAGGCGCACCCGAACGTGGTGGCGGCCAGCAAACGCGCCTTCCACACCATCATTCCGGCCTTTGCGCTGGATGCGGAAGGTCAGCCGCTGATGTCGTTTGGCGTGATGGGCGGCCCGATGCAGGCCCAGGGCCATTTGCAGATGGCATTGCGCATCATGCTGGCGAAACAGAACCCGCAGGCGGCGATTGACGCACCCCGCTGGCGGGTGGTGGAAGGGCGTGAAGTCAGCGTGGAACCGGCCATGCCGCTGAATACCCTTGCCGCACTGCGGGCGATGGGCCACAAGATTGTGGTGGAAGATCCGCTGCAGACCTATAACTTCGGCGGCGCGCAGGCCATCGTCCGCGATCCGCAAGGCTTCTACATTGCCGCCACCGAAAGTCGCAAAGACGGCCAGGCGCTGGTTTACTGAGTCCCCCTGCCGGAAGTCAGCATTTATTCGCCCTTCCGGCGCTCTTTTCCCTGTTCTCCCCGTCCCTTACGGACTATTCTTAGGTGCGGCGCCTGCCGCCCCGATAGCTTGCCAGCCCTACAATTACAGGAGTTACTTCCCATGACGACAGGAATCTTTCGCGTCTGCTCGCGTCTGTTAGTGCCTTTTATGGCCCTGGTTCTGGTCTTCCAACTGACTGGTTGCGGCGATAAAGAAGCCGACCAGCGCAAAGCCTTCATCGATTTCCTGCAGAACACCGTGATGCGCAGCGGCGAACATTTGCCGAGCCTGAGCGAAGATCAGAAGCAGAAATTTGGCAATTACGTCAGCGATTACGCCATCATTTATGGTTTCTCACAGCAGGTTAACCGCGCGGTGGATTCCGGTATGAAGCCGGTGGTGGATGAGCTTTCCGCCATTCGCACCCCACAGGACTACCTGACGCGCCGTGATTCGCTGCGCCAGGCCAGTGGTTCTCTGGGCGTGCTGACTCAGCAAATTCAGGCGGCCAAAACCCAGGCCGACAGCAGCAAGGCCGCGCTGAAGCAGCCGGAAGAGCTGAAAACCGTGTATGACAACGTCTACAACAAAGTGGTGACCCAGCCAGCCAACGCATTGCAGCCGCTGTTACCGGCCTTGCTGGCGCTGAGCCAGGATGCGGTACAAACCGGTGACTTCCTGCAGCAGCAGGGCAGCAAAGTGACCTTTAACGGTCCGGCTATCCAGTTCCCGACGCAGCAGCAAGCCGAGCAGTACAACACGCTGATGCAAAACCTGTCTTCGAACGCTCAGGTGCTCGGTCAGGCGCAAAGCGCATTGCAAGGCGGTTTCCAGTAAGCCGCCCGGCTTAATGGCGATCGCTTTCCTTAACGGGCGGACGTGCTCCGCCCGTTAAAATTTCTGCTTACCTCAATCGGCTATTCCCTTCGCGCTTTCTCCTGAATCTTAAACTTGTGGTACGGATTGACCGATTTTTCAGAACGCTATCAGTCCATTTTTACGATGGGTGTCAATGATCCGAGTTTAGAACCGGGATAGTCTTTTTCTCGATTAATGAAATGGAATTTCAGCCTGATTCTGCGCTTTATGCCACCGATCAGGTGTGGATAAGGGCAGGGATTGATTTTGCAAAACGCTCGGGCTATTAAGAAACGTTATGTGTTAATGCCGCTGGCCATATTGCTGGCTGGCGGCATTTTTTGGTTTTCCCGCATAACGCCTTTTTCGGAGAGCATTATTAAAAAATTCCCTCTCAGCAATCTGGCGGTGCTTTATGTCACGGAAGGTAATGCCGGTGCCACAACCGCCTGGTCCTATCGCTTCTATCTGTACGATGCGGCGAAAAGCGAGGGGGATTTTGCCGCCAGCATTAAGAAAGGAACGAAGCCCTTTCTCGTCACCTCGGACAAAGACGCGGAGATTAACGTCGATAATGGCAACCTTACCCTTTCTGTCCATGGGACGGTTTATTCTTATCACAGTAATGCCAGTTATCGCCTCTCTTCAGGGGTCTATTCCGTTCCGGTATATCTGCAGGCGTCACCGTACTGAATTAGTGGGGTTTCACGCCCTTGAAATAGCGCACCAGTTGGCGAATGGATCAAAACATTTTTTGATCACTTCATCGACAGTAATTTTTCGTAATCAGGAGAGATATTTGGTATTTCCTCACTGCTGCCATCCGGATAGAACGCTCTTATATTTCCTGGCGTAGTCTTTGGGCTTTCAAGCGTTACGGGCTTATTGATATGCACAAACGGATTAATATAAATATTTTCTGTAGCGGATAAACGATAACGCCTACTCCATTCTTCGTAATCCGTCTCCCCTCCAAAAAGTTTCAGTGTTGTCTTTTTGAACATGTGATTTATAAACACCATTGGGAATAAATCTGGGTTCAATTCCAGCAGCTTCTCTCTGAACGCTTTGGCCCTCCCGGTCCCGTAACCGTCACTGAGCCCGTAATCCCCAAAATCGAAAATATAGCTGGTATCGATAATCTCTTTTCCCTTCGTAAGAGAATTATCATCCGCAATCCTGAAGCTCACCCGCAACGAGTTCAGCTGCCATTGGCACGGACCTCCACCGTCTACAGCAACGCGTAATTGCTGGATATTGTTACCCTGCGAAACATTGAAGGGTTGCTCAAAATCGTTATATCCGGGGATATCATGAGGTTCATTGCTTGAATTATAACGGACAGACTTGCACTCCTTCGAACGGTACAGCAGCTCTGCAGGCTGGAGCGCTATTCCCACCGGCACCCGGAAAGTGACGTTTAACCATTTAGCCTCCGGAGAGGGCGAGAGCGTGCGATCGGGGTGGTTATCACACCCGCATTGCAATGCGAAAGCTGACGCGATAACGACGCTTCTACTGAGAAAATTCAACTTCTTCCTCCGTTACCGCCGCAAAGCGTATGAGGGCATTTTTCCCGGTTTCCTCGGCCAGCAACCGCTTCAGCGTCACAGGCAACATGTCCTGGAGAGCCAGGAACTCGCAGTTACGTTCAACCTCATCCGTATTACTCCCAGATGCGTCCTTCTCTACCACTTCCCGAAATCTTTCCCTCATCGCTTTTCTGCTCATCTCCAGTGACGGATCGGCCAGTTCCAGCACCTGATTATGGATATAGGGCAGGTAGCGGTGCGCCATCGAATGACTGCGGGGATCAGTACCGAGGCCGTTAAGCTTCGGATTGGAATTGTTTGGAAAGGTTTTTGCCAGGCTGGCCGGATTCAGACACTGTATAAACGCGGCCTGATGCTCCCCGGTCGATTTCAGGCATTCATTATTCAGTGACGGCACCAGAAACAGCTTTCCAGTGACCAAATGCCGACTGTATACCTGACCATCAATCGGGTTTTTCTGGTAGGGACTGTCAGCCTGCATCAGGTGCTGCTGCGCCCGTAAAAAAATCACCGTATTGCCGTGATGCCAGTATGGATCTCTTTTCTCCACCAGACCCGCAGACTGATACGTCAGATCCCTCACCGCCACACTGAGTCCGGCTGCGGTGGTTAGCGCCCAGTCAAACCCCAGCTTGTCACCCAGCGGCCCCCATGTCCTGTAGAACGCGTTATCGAGATCGGCATCCGGAGGGATCTGCGTAATCGTGTCATTGTCGTTGACGTGCCGGTAATGCGTGATCCCGCTAAGAGACACAATCGCCGCGCGGGTGAAGCTGCGTGGCATCCCATAGGTGTAAAGTACCGGCTGGCTGTCTTTCATCTCAGCGGCGTACAAGAGTGCCAACGCCCCGCCCAGACTGTGCCCGCATACATACAGCTTCTTACCCCCCTTAGCCAAGGACGCCTGAACAAGACTTAATTTATCCCCAAACTGCCGCTTCGCCAGATCATAGGCTTCCAGAAAACCGCCATGTACGTTTCCCGCTGCGGCCAATTCCGGCAGGCAGCTCTTTGGCCCGAAGGACAAATCAGTCAGGATATTGAGCAAACTGTCGGTGCCGCACCAGGCAACCAGTAGGTGCGTACCGCATTCCACCGTAAACAGGCGGGTGTCGCCTTTGCCTGTTGGCCCCTCCCCGGTGTTCAGATAAACCGGAGGCTGGTAGCGGTCGTAGAACGGCACATCCACTGCCAGCGTGTGAAAGTAAGACGGAAACTCTGCAAACTGTGGAATGCAGGACAGATCCTGGCACTTCTTACGGAAGAAATAATCGATGGCCGGATTCATAGCCTCCGCTGTATAGACAAGGTCGGCCATTATGCCGAGGTTGAGTCCGTTAGAGAGGTCATAGTCCTTTGTATCATGCAGCGCCAAAACCCATGCCCGGAACGGACAGATTTCGATAACGTGGCGCTGCTCCAGTCCTTCACGCGTAATCTCCGTCCCTTTTAATGAGCGGCCGGGAGGAAAATGAAACGCTGGAGGTTCCGGCTCTGTCCAGCCCGTAATTTCTGGAATACGGTCACACAGTTCCCCGATGGTCACATAATGATGGAGGTGTCCGACTGCCTCCGCCTTTTCCTGCACGTCGGAGCGCCATGACGGGTTGCGGGTTGCAGGCTGGAAATAATTATTGCTCTCCGGTTGGCTGTTTGGATTTCGCCGGAGGCCCAGTGAACGCTCCGCCATGATGTCTGCCAGCTGCTGACCGTCCGTTTTAATATCAACGGCCACCCAGTAGAGGTCATCAAACCGCACTAACCCTTGACTGTCGGTAACACCCGCAGGGGGATTAGGCGGAGGTGTGGGGTTGAAGTCATAGCTGAAGTGTTTTTTCCACATCGCGACGTCCGCTGCCGAAGCCAGCGGGTGGTACTCCAGTCTGACATTCAGCCCGCTGACCGGGTTGTTGCTCTCATCCACAAACTGGAGTTCGAGCCAGTACTTGTGTTGCTCACCACGGCAGTAAACCACTTTAGCTTTGGGTCTGAGACTGGTGACACACGTGTTATCGCCAATAATTTCCATGCTGCATCCCTGCATATTCCATGTGTAATTTATGGGCCATCGTAACGAGGGCGATATTAAATTTTCTTTGTTTCAGGACAAGAATAGGGTGATTGCCCTCTGACATAACCAGGTTGAGAAGACCATTCAGTCTCAACAATATGTACAAACGAAAACAGATTTAATGCGTAATTTTATTACATCCCGCTAAGCCGTTGATTTCGAGCCGGGCGTAACTGTGATCGCACGCATTTTGCACAGTAAATTTATTGTGATCTGCATCACACATCAAACACAAAGGCTCATCACATATTCGTGACAAAAATCACACAAATCAGCCTGATTTGCTTACTTCTTGTTCGCCGTCTTTTTTTTACACTGCATAAGTGTGATGCGCATCACTAAAAAACCCCCTCTACCCCACCCAACATAGTGATATACATCACACTTTTCCTGCTTGCTACGCAGCGTCATATTCGCGTGTTAGAGTCCGCCTGCATACAGTGATAGAGACGGCTCCCCGCCGTAATCTCATAAACAAAAATCAACGCGCTCTCTTATTTGTCAGCGCGTACCAATAAGGGGTGTTTTTTTATGTCCTCATCAGATATCAAGATCAAGGTCCAGAACTTTGGTCGCTTTCTGAGCAATATGGTGATGCCAAACATCGGGGCGTTTATCGCCTGGGGTATCATCACCGCGCTGTTTATTCCTACCGGCTGGCTGCCAAATGAAACCATGGCCAAGCTGGTCGGCCCAATGATCACCTATCTGCTGCCGTTACTGATCGGCTATACCGGTGGTCGTCTGGTCGGTGGCGATCGCGGCGGTGTGGTAGGTGCGATCACCACCATGGGCGTGATCGTCGGTGCGGACATGCCAATGTTCCTCGGTTCGATGATTGCTGGCCCGCTCGGCGGCTGGGCAATTAAGAAATTCGACGCCGCCGTCGATGGCAAAATCAAAAGCGGTTTCGAAATGCTGGTCAACAACTTCTCTGCCGGTATCATCGGCATGCTGTTGGCGATCCTCGCGTTCCTGGCTATCGGCCCGCTGGTCGAAGGGTTGTCCCACATTCTCGCCGCTGGCGTGAACCTGATGGTGCAGAACAACCTGCTGCCGTTAACCTCCATCTTTGTGGAACCGGCGAAAATCCTGTTCCTGAATAACGCCATTAACCACGGTATCTTCTCGCCACTGGGTATCCAGCAGGCCAGCGAAGCCGGTAAATCGATCTTCTTCCTGATCGAAGCTAACCCAGGTCCGGGTATGGGCGTGCTGATGGCGTACATGTTCTTCGGTCGTGGCAATGCTAAGCAGTCTGCGGGCGGCGCGGCAATCATCCACTTCCTCGGCGGTATTCACGAAATTTACTTCCCGTACGTGCTGATGAACCCGCGCCTGATTCTGGCGGTGATCCTCGGCGGTATGACCGGCGTGTTCACCCTGACCCTGCTGAACGGCGGTCTGGTGTCACCGGCTTCTCCGGGTTCCATCCTGGCGGTGCTGGCCATGACGCCAAAAGGGGCTTACTTCGCGAACATCGCCGCGATTGTTGCCGCCTTTGCCGTCTCCTTCGTGGTCTCCGCTATCCTGCTGAAAACCAGCAAGGTGAAAGAAGAAGACGATATCGAAGCTGCAACCCGTCGTGTTAGCGAAATGAAAGCGCAGTCTAAAGGCCTTTCTGGCACTGCTACCACCTCGGCTGACGGCATGAACAGCGACCTGACCCACGTGCGCAAAATCATTGTTGCCTGTGACGCCGGGATGGGTTCAAGTGCGATGGGTGCCGGGGTATTGCGTAAGAAGGTGAACGATGCCGGACTGACCAATATTTCCGTGACCAACACCGCCATCAACAACCTGCCGGGCGATGTGGATCTGGTGATCACGCACCGCGATCTGACCGAACGCGCCATGCGTCAGGCGCCGCACGCGCAGCATATTTCGCTGACCAACTTCCTCGACAGCGGCCTGTATACCGACCTGACCAGCCGTCTGGTGGACGCCAACCGCACCGCCGGTCACCGCGAGAAAGTCACCGCCACGCTGAGCGACAGCTATGACGAGAGCCAGGAACACCTGTTCAAACTGAGCGCCCGCAATATCTTCCTCGGCAACCACGCCACCAATAAAGAGCAGGCCATCCGTTTTGCCGGTGAGCAGCTGGTGAGAGGCGGTTATGTTGAGCCAGAATATGTTCAGGCGATGCTGGATCGTGAGAAACTGACCCCAACTTACCTGGGTGAGTCCATCGCCGTGCCGCACGGCACCATCGAAGCAAAAGACCGCGTGCTGCAAACCGGCATCGTGTTCTGCCAGTACCCGGAAGGCGTACGCTTTGGTGAAGATGAGGATGATATTGCCCGTCTGGTTATCGGCATCGCGGCCCGTAACAACGAGCATATCCAGGTGATCACCAGCCTGACCAACGCGCTGGATGATGAGTCGGTGATCCAACGTCTGATCAACACCACCGACGTGCAGGAAGTGCTGGACCTGTTGTCAGGTAAACAGCCAGCCTGAGTCGGATAGCTGACAAGCATTACCTCCCAGGGCCGGGCATGCCCGGCTCTTTTTTAGGGTCGGGTTTGTCCGGCCCCTGATCATTGATACGGTAAAAATTATGAAAGCATTACATTTTGGCGCCGGAAATATTGGTCGCGGTTTTATTGGAAAATTACTGGCTGATGCCGGGATTCAGCTGACGTTTGCCGACGTTAACCAGGTGGTTCTGGATGCGCTGAATGCCCGTCATGAGTACCCGGTTCATGTGGTTGGCGAACAGGCTCAGGTCGAGATCGTTAAAGGCGTGAATGCGGTAAACAGCACCAGCGATGACATCATCCCGCTGATCGCGGACGTTGATATCGTTACCACGGCGGTTGGCCCGCAGATCCTCGAACGCATCGCCGGTGGCATTGCGAAAGGTCTGGCAAAACGCAGTGATAACGGTAATACCCGCCCGTTAAACATTATCGCCTGTGAGAACATGGTGCGCGGCACCACCCAGCTGAAAGGCCACGTGATGAAGGCGCTGCCAGAGCAGTATCACGCCTGGGTTGACGCGCACGTGGGCTTCGTGGACTCCGCCGTGGACCGCATCGTGCCACCGTCTGAAGCTGGCACCACCGATCCGCTGGAAGTGACCGTCGAAACCTTCAGCGAATGGATTGTTGATAAAACCCAGTTTAAAGGCGATCTGCCCGCCATTCCGGGCATGGAGCTGACCGATAATCTGATGGCCTTTGTGGAGCGCAAGCTGTTCACGCTAAATACCGGACATGCCATTACCGCATATCTTGGCCAGCTGGCCGGGCACCAGACCATCCGCGATGCGATCCTCGACGAGAAGGTGCGCGCCGTGGTGAAAGGCGCAATGGAAGAGAGCGGCGCGGTGCTGATCAAGCGTTATGATTTTGATGCGGATAAGCATGCGGCCTATATCCAGAAAATCCTCGGCCGTTTTGAAAATCCGTACCTGAAAGATGACGTTGAGCGCGTGGGACGCCAGCCGCTGCGTAAACTCAGCGCGGGCGATCGCCTGATCAAACCTACGCTGGGCACGCTGGAATACGGCCTGCCGCACGCCAACCTGGTGACCGGCATTGCCGCCGCGATGCATTATCGCAGCGATCAGGATCCGCAGGCTCAGGAGCTGGTCGGGCTGCTGAACAGCAAAGGCGTCAAGGCGACGCTGGCGCAGGTATCAGGCCTTGAGGAAAACAGCGACGTAGTTGCTGACGTGGTGAAGGCCTTTGATGCCATGGCGTAACGCCCACTTCAACGGATGAACGGACAGGGCACACGCGTGCCCTTAAAGGCGGCCCCCGCCTGGTGATGAACGATATGCAGGCTCTCATGGAAAAACCACAGGCTTTTGAGAATCGGGTGCTTGAACGCCTGAACACCGGACGAACGGTCAGAAGCTTTCTGATCGCGGCGGTTGAGCTGCTGGCGGAGGCGGTGAACCTGTTGGTGATCCAGGTGTTTCGCAAGGATGACTACGCGGTGAAGTATGCGGTAGAACCGCTGTTACTGGGTGATGGTCCGCTGGGCGAACTGTCTGTGCGGCTGAAACTGATTTACGGCCTCGGCGTGATCAGCCGGAGCGAGTATGAAGATGCCGAACTGCTGATGGCGCTGCGTGAAGCGCTGAACGATGACGGCACCGAATACCGTTTTACCGATGATGAGCTGTTAGGCCCATTTGGCGAACTGCACTGCGTTGCCGCCTTTCCACCGCGTCCTGACCTCTCCAGCGATGACGCGGAGCTGCGCGCCATGCTGCAGCAACGCTATCAGCAGGTGGTCAGATCGACGATGGTGCTTTCTCTGACTGAACTGATTTCCCGCATCAGCCTGAAGCAGGCGTTCAAAAAGTAACGCGTCACCTTTCCCTCTTGCCGTCGCATTGTGTATCCTTGCGGCAATGAATCACTTCACGGTTAATGACAATGAAAGAAGAAGTCCAGGCAGAAATCAGGATCCTCAGCGATAAGCTGGATGCCCTGAACTACAAAGAGCAGCCACTGCTGGCGTCCGGCGACACGGAAAAGCTCGGCGAACTGCTGAAAGAGAAAGACAAGCTGATCGAAGAGCTGGAGCGTCTGCGTGGCGTTCGCGAGCAGAAGCTGAGCGCGGAAGCGCAGAAGCTGAAAGAGTTGCCGTTCAGCCGTGCCATCACCAAGAAAGAGCAGGCCAATATGGGCGCGTTCAAAAAGAGCGTCCGTGGCCTGGTTGTGGTGCATCCGATGACCGCATTAGGTCGTGAGATGGGCCTGCAGGAGATGACCGGCTTCGCGAAAACCGCTTTTTAATCGCGCTTTCGCCGATAAAAATGCCCGCAATTGCGGGCATTTTTCATTTCGGGATCCGGCTTATTTTTTGGCGTATTTCGCCTGCAGTGTGGCAAACCACGGTGCAACGAAGTCAGTCGATTCGCCCCAGCCTGGGATGATTTTATTCAGCGTCGACACGTTGACCGCGCCAGACTGTGCCGCCAGCTGCGCCTGAGAAATCGCCGCCGCCTTAAACTGGTAGGTCGCAGGCGTGGTTTCGCCGCCAATTTTGTTGGCCACCAGACGCATATTTGTCGCACCAATCAGCTTGCTGTCGACCGCCACCGTTTGCTTCCACGGGCTGTCTTTCTGGTGCATCAACTGCAGATCCTGGTTGGAGACGTCGATGCTGTACAGTTTGATCTCGGTACGGCCATTCTCCTGCAAGGCTTTATAGGCGCCCTGCGCGAACGCATCCCATGAACCCCAAATCGCATCGATTTTGCCTTTCGGGTATTTCGCCAGAATGGCGCCAATTTTGTTGGCGGTATCGCCCTGCACGTCGGAAGAAACCGCACCGATAGATTCCAGCTGATGCAGACCTGGATTCGCCTTCAGCACTTTCTCGTACACCACCTGACGACGTTCCATCGCCGGGAAGCCCGCCACCCAAAGCTTGACGATATTGGCCTTGCCGTTGGTGTCTTTGATCAGCTGGTCCAGCGACAGCTGCGCCAGCGACGCATCGTCCTGCGCGGTGACCGTCACGCCTGCAATCGGCTGGTTCACCGGCGTATCGAACACCGACACCTTGATGCCGGCATCGGTAATGCGCTTCACCAGCGCCGTGGAGTACGGGTCTTTACCGTGCGACAGGATGATGCCGTCATACTTCTGGCTGATCGCCTGGTTAACGAAGTCCTGGAAGCGCGCGTCGTCGCCGTTGCTAAGGAAGGTGCTGACCTTAAAGCCCAGCTTGCGGCCTTCCTGAATGGCACCCGCAACGAACTGCGTGGTGTTGTCATCCGAACCGAGATTACGGATCACCGCGATACGGATCGGGCCATCGTGGTTAGCGATAGCGGCAGGCACCGCAGCCGTGTCAGCAAAGGCCGGTACGGCGATCAGCAGGCTCAACGCCAGCAACGATGTGGTCAGTTTTTTCATTATTATGTCTACCCTGTCTGAAGAAGTAAGCGCCTACCGGCGCTGTATGTAGGTAATGGCCAGTGCGATAGCCAGCACCAGGCCTTTGATGATATCCATCGCGTAATACGGCACCGAGAGCATCACCAGTCCGTTCTGTAACACGCCGAGGATGATGGCACCCACCAACGTTCCCAGCGCATTCGGCTTGCCGGAGCCCGCCAGAGAAAAGCCGATCCAGGCCGCCGCCACCGCATCCATCAGATAGCCGCCACCGGCGTTCACCTGCGAAGAACCGATACGGGACGCCAGCAGAATCCCGCCCAGTCCCGCCAGCAGTGAGGCAATCACGTAGGCCAGCACCCGATAGCGGTTGGTGCGGATCCCCGACAGGCGCGCCGCCTCAGGATTGCCGCCAATCGCATACATACGGCGGCCGTGTTTGGTCAGCGAAAGGCCCAGCTGCGCGACGACCGTCACCACCAGCATGATGATCACGATGGTCGGCACCTGCCCCAGCAGCGAGAAGTTGGCCGGGATGGTCCCTTCCGCCATATCGCCGCTCGGCATCACCATATTTTCGGTAATCGAGCCGCCAAAACTGTAGGTCATCGCCACGCCCTGCACGACAAACAGGCTGGCTAATGTCGCCAACATGTCGGGAATACGCAGGATAACGATTAGAAAAGCGTTGAACAGCCCGACCAGCGTGCACAGCAGCAGGGTGATGACAATGGCTTCCGTCGAGCCGTAGCCGTACCAGACGAACAGCGAGATCACCAGTGAGTTGGCTAACGAGGCGGTCGACCCCACTGAAAGGTCAAATCCGCCAATGGTCAGGGAAATCGACACCCCAATCGCTATCACCGTCACAATGGCGATAGAGCGCAGGATATTGATGATGTTGGTGGGCTCAAGGAAGCTGTCCGACGCCAGGCCAAAGCCGGCGATCAGCGCGACGACCGTCAGCAACATTCCCCATTTATAGAGAAATTCAAACAGTTGGTGGCGCACAGAGGGCGCAGCCTTCAGGGAAATATCTTTGCTGCTCACGCAGGCGTTCCTCCGGTGGAATAAAGTAAAAGCGTTTCTTCATCAACGTCAGTGGCATCCATTTCTGCCACGATACGCCCGTCCCAGAGCACGCAAATGCGATCGCATAAGCCCACCAGCTCGGCGAATTCGCCGGAGGCATAAATCACCCCTTTGCCCTGGCGGGCCAGACCATCAATTAATACAAACAAATCGGTTTTGGCTTTGATATCGACGCCTTTGGTCGGCTCATCAAAAATCAGCACGTCTGCGTCGTTGCGCAGCCATTTGCCGATTGCCACTTTTTGCTGGTTGCCGCCCGACAGGCGACGCAGCGTTTGTTGCGGGCCGGTGGTACGCACGCCCAGTTTCTGAATTACCTCTTCAGCCCATTGCCAGGCCTGGCGGTGACCAAACAGACTCCAGCGTGAGAAGCTGTTATCTGCCGTGACGCTGAGATTCATCGCCACCGACTCATCAATAAAAATGCCTTCTTTGCGACGCTCTTCCGGGATCAGCGCCATGCGGTTTTCAACCGCAGCGTGCGGGGAAGAGGGTTTCCACGGCTTGCCGTGCAGCTCACCCTTGTCCACGCGGCTGTTGCTGGCACCAAACAGCGCTTTACACAGTTCGGTTTTCCCCGCGCCGGCCAGCCCGGCAAGGCCGAGGATTTCGCCTTTGCGCAGCGTCAGCGAGATGTCCTGCAACAGCGCATCGTCGTGCAGGCCGTCAACCTTCAGCAGGATCTCATCACTGAACGGCGGGCGGCGCGGCGGGTAAATATCCTCCAGCTGATGACCGAGCATCTTCTCGACAATCTGCTCGCCATCCAGCTGCGCCATCGGGCAGGTTTCAATCAACCGGCCATCGCGGAGTACAGTCAATTGATCGCAAATGGCGCGCAGCTCGTGGATGCGGTGGGAGATAAACACCACGCCAATGCCGTTGCTTTTCAGCCGGCGCACCACGGCAAATAAGCGCTCGCTTTCATTATGATCCAGCGGCGCCGTCGGTTCATCGAGGATCAGAAAACGGCAGTGGTGGGAAAGCGCGCGCGCCAGCAGAATTTGCTGCTTCTCGGCCAGCGTGCATTGATCGATGCGGCGACGCACATCCAGTGAGACGTCCAGCTGCGCCAGCAACGCGCGCGCCTGTTTGCGCACTTCGCCCCAGTTGTAGACCTGTCCGCCTTCAGCCAGGCGATCCAGCAGGATGTTTTCCGCCACGCTGAGCGTCGGCACCAGCGCGACATCCACTTCCTGCTGCACCAGATGGATCCCCAGCTGTTTGGCGTCACGCGGGGAACGAATGCTGACCGGCTGGCCATCAAGCAGGATTTCACCGCTGTAGTGATCGTAAGCGCCGGACAGTACCGCCATCAGCGTCGACTTCCCGGCGCCGTTGGCCCCGGTCAGCGCATGTACCGAGTGGCCTTCGAGGCTGAAATCAACGCCATTCAGGGCTGTAAAACCGCCAAAAGCGATGGAGATTTGACGCATTTCCAGGCGATTTACCACAGTCATGAACAATAACTCTCTGGCAGGTGAACAAAACAGGTTGCCGCATTTTTTATTGGATTGTTACGGCTGGCAACGAACGAAAGCGCATAAGCTAACACAAAACGTTATTAGCCATCCAGACATCCAGCCATATAAGCGGTTAAAACCAGTGAGACCGGGGTATCCAGCATAATCCGGGGGGATAATGGCAACGGGCAGCATTTCACTCGGCGTGGAACCCACCGACCGCGATGATCAAGGAGCATAAAAAAACCGTCATTGCTGACGGCTTATTTTGCGGGCCACTTACCGCCCCCAAAGGGGCGGCCATCGTTGTCAGAACGTTTCCCAATTCGCTTCGCTGAGCTTGCCTGAGGTGATGGCTTTCGGGGCCTGGAGCGCGGGGCGCAGCGGTGATGGCGTCACCGGCTTCGCGGCGGCGCGCGCCGGTGTCCCTTCATCGGCTGACAGACGGAATACCGCCACCGCCCGGCTTAACAACATCGCCTGCTCTTCCAGCGAATTCGCGGCGGCGGCCGATTCTTCCACCAGCGCGGCGTTTTGCTGGGTGGTGTTGTCCATCTCCACCACTGCCGTCGACACCTGGCTGATGCCGCGGCTCTGCTCGTCAGAGGCGGAGGCAATTTCACCCATAATGTCACGCACGTTGGAGACCGACTGGACAATATCCTGCATGGTCATTCCGGTATTTTCGACCAGCTGCGCACCGCTGTTAACCCGATCCACCGACTCTTTAATCAACCCTTCAATCTCTTTTGCCGCCTGCGCCGACCGCTGTGCCAGGTTGCGCACCTCGCTGGCGACGACCGCGAAACCCCGCCCCTGTTCACCGGCACGCGCGGCTTCCACCGCCGCATTCAGCGCCAGAATATTGGTCTGGAACGCGATGCTGTTGATGGTAGTGGTGATATCGGCGATGCGCTTCGAGCTTTGCGAAATTTGCTGCATGGTTTCCACCACGTCTTTCACCTGTCGGCCACCGGTCTGAGCGGTGGTGGAGGCCTCAGACGCCAGCTTGCTGGCATGGTGCGCGTTATCGGCGTTCTGTTTCACCGTAGAGCTTAACTGCTCCATGCTGGCGGCGGTTTGCTCAACGGCGGCAGCCTGCTGCTCCGTGCGGGAAGAGAGGTCGGTATTGCCGGCGCTGATTTCCGCCGCCGCATGGGCTACCTGGCTGACGCCCGAGCGGATTTCGCCAATGATCTGACGCAGATTATCGCTCATGATGCCCACTGCGCCCATCAGTTGCCCCAGCTCATCGCGGCGATCGGTGTGCACCCTGACGCTCAGATCGCCGTTGGCGATACGCTCGGTGGTTTCCAGCGTGTCACGCAGCGGACGGGTGATCTGGCGGGTAATGACCATGGCGACAATAATGCCCAGCACCAGCGCGGCCAGGGTCACCGCTGACATGGTGGTAATGGCGGTGGCGACGTTCTCGCGGGTCATTCTCAACTGTTTTTGTACCAGCGCTTCCACCAGCTTGTTCATCTCCGCAGCCTGCTTAATCATTACCGCGGCCGCGGCTTTCTGCTCCTGATAGGCCGGCACGTATGACAGCACGCTGGCCTTATAGCTAATCAGGCGTTTTTTCAGCGGCTGCAGCGTGGCTTCCTGCGCAGGCGTCACCAGGCTGGCAAAGGTATCCAGCGTCACCGCCGCATTGTCTGCCGAGGCGCTTAATATCGCCGCCGTTTGCTCGGAAGGCCCGGCAATCAGGCCGCGCACGGCGTAATGCACGTCCAGCAAGGCATAATCCAGCTTGCCCATCAGCACCTGCAACTGCAGGTCGGCGGTCGGCCCCAGCTCTTGCTTCAGGTCGAGGAAGGCCGCTTCACTGGCCGAGAGGTTCCAGCTGTTTTTGATGCCATCGCGGGTGTTCACCGCGTTGACATAGTTGGACTGCGCCTGCTGGTAGGCTTTGACCAGCCCAGGGAAGGTGTTCAGCCACGCACGGCTTTGGGCATCAAATACCGAGGTGCTCATCATCTTGTCGAACAGCGCCAGCGCGTCGGCGATTTTTTTCTGGCTGAGGGCGATCTCTTTCTGGTCAAAGAACAGCTGATACTGCTTCTGGCTGTCCAGCGCGGCGCTGATATCGCTGCTGATGGCGTGGCTGAAGTCGACCTTATCGGTCCGCTCTTTCACGTTGTTGAACTTCTGGATGCCGACGGCCGCAATCAGCGCAGCCAGCAGCAGAACCAGGGCAAATCCGGAACCCAGCTTCCTGCCGACGTTGAGGTTCTCGATGCGACGTTTAATGCTGTTAATCATTTTTATTATTTTCCCGTGACCCGATAGCGTATGGCGGCGAGCAGATGCACTGCGCGTTAGCCAGGTATGGTGATCCACTTAACATTTTTACCTATCGGTACGGGGAGTTGATTACTTTAACCGGCCGGTCGGCCAGCGGCAGGCGATTAATCTGTCCAGCGGGGGAATGCGCAGAATGAACAGGAACTCTCATTAATTAGCAGGCAATAAAAAACCGACGAAGCGAACTCCGTCGGTTTATCGTCACGAATTAACGTGGCGGGGAATTATTTTGCTGCTGAGAAAAGCGCTGCCGCCTGATCCCAGTTAGCCACATCCCAGAACGCCTTGATGTAATCAGGACGTTTGTTCTGATACTTCAGGTAGTAAGCGTGTTCCCACACGTCCAGACCCAGAATTGGGGTACCGGATGCGCCAGAGATCGCTTCGCCCATCAGCGGGCTGTCCTGGTTTGCCGTAGAGACAACGGCCAGCTTGTCGCCTTTTTTAACCAGCCACGCCCAGCCAGAACCGAAACGGGTGGTTGCCGCTTTTTCGAATTCTGCTTTGAACGCGTCAACGCTGCCGAAATCTTTTTCGATAGCCGCTTTCAGGTCGCCGCTCAGGGTTGTGCCGGTTTTCAGGCCTTTCCAGAAGAAGCTGTGGTTTGAATGGCCGCCTGCGTTGTTACGCAGTGCTGCTTTCTTATCGGCAGGAACCTGATCCAGTTTAGCGATCAGCTCATCTACAGGCAGATCGGCAAACTCAGTCCCTTCCAGCGCCGCGTTGGCGTTGTTGACGTAAGCCTGGTGGTGTTTGCTGTGATGGATTTCCATCGTCTGCTTGTCGAAATGCGGTTCCAGTGCGTCGTATGCGTAAGGCAAGGATGGCAGTGAATAACTCATGTTCATCATCTCCATTTAATGGTGGGCGGCGCTGTTTCTGTTAGCACCGCGTAAGCAGTCGGATCATTATAGTTAAATAAACGATCCGTAAAAGGGTTATCAATGCCCCGACGTTTATAAGGGTTTACTCCGCAGCAGGCGCAGCGGCGCTTTTATGCCCAATGCCCGCGCGGATAAAACTAAACGGTCTAAGGCTTTATTTCCCTAATGCTGCCAACGATTTATCCAACGCGCCAACCAGCCAGTCGATATCGCTCTCCTGGAACGCCAACGGCGGACGCAGTTTGAGCACATTGCCATACGGCCCCGCCACCGAGGTCAGCACGCGGTTTTCACGCAGCATCTCGGTGACATCCAGCGCCAATTGTTTGTCCGGCGTTTTGCTGGCTTTATCGGTCACCAGCTCGAAGCCGATAAACAGACCCGCACCGCGCACATCCCCGACGCATTCGTATTTGTCTTTCAGCGTCAGCAGTTCACGCAGCAATTTGTCGCCGACTACCCGGCTGTGTTCCTGCAATCCTTCTTCTTTAATGACTTTCAGTACCGCCTGCGCCGCCGCCATCGCCACCGGGTTACCACCGAAGGTGTTGAAGTACGGAATATCATCGCTGAAGGAGGCCAGCACATCACTTTTTGCCAGCAGCGCCGACACCGGAATGCCGTTACCCATCGGCTTACCGGTGGTAACGATATCGGGCACCACGCCATGGCGGGCAAAGCCCCAGAACGCATCGCCGGTACGGGCAAAGCCCGGTTGCACTTCATCGGCAATAAAGATCCCGCCGTTTTTATGCACCACCTCCACCGCTTTCTTCAGGAAGCCTTTTGGCCCCGGCAGCACGCCGTCAGAGGAGAAAATAGAGTCAGCGAGGAAGCCGGCAAACTTGATGCCGTTGGCCGCCATATCATCAATCTGCTTCTGGATTTCAGCCGCGAACCAGTCACCCAGATCGGGCGCGTTAACGCGGTAACGATCGGGCGGGGACACCAGGCGGGTAGTGGTCGCCAGCGGCTGACCGGTGCCCAGCGCGGGCGATACGCCAGACGTTAAGTCACTGGTGCCGTGATAGGCTTCCTGGCTGACGATAATGCCGGTGCCGCCGCTGTGCGCACGGGCAACGCGGATCGCCAGGTCATTGGCTTCTGAACCGGTACACATATACATCGCGCGGTCGATTTCAGATGGCATGGTCGCCAGCAGTTCTTCGGAGTAATCAAGGATACGTTCGTGAAGGTAGCGGGTATGGGTGTTCAGCTGCTGCATCTGCTGGTAAACCGCGTCGATCACCGCCGGATGGCAGTGGCCAATGCTGGCGACGTTGTTATAGGCATCGAGGTATTTATCGCCGTTGGCATCCCAGAGATACTGGCCCGCACCTTTCACCAGATGGACCGGCTTACGGTAGAACAGACGGTAAGACTCACCCAGCACCTTGCTGCGTTTATCGGTCAGTTTACGTACATCAGCATCCAGGCCGTCGGCATGCTCGGCGCGAAAGCTGTTGGTGTCCATGATGGTCGAACGTGTAGCCATGATAACTCCCGTTGCGAAGTGAGAAATGAACGGGCAACCCGTGCGCCCGGATACCTTCATCATGGCAAGTTTTTGCCAAAATGCAACCAAATACACAAATACAATAAAATACACATGCAGCCACCGGCGATGTCGGTTAGGCTATGCCCATCCCCACTGGAAAAGGACACCACAATGCTGCAGGAAACCCGTTTACATCGCATTCGCGCGCTGCTGACCACGCTAAATCACGTCAGTACCGAGCGGATCATTCGGGAGCTGGGGATTTCCAGGGAAACGGCCCGCAGAGACATTATTGAACTTGAAGCCCTCGGGCTGGCGCGGCGGGTGCACGGTGGACTGATTGCGCTGGATGCCGAGCCGGAGCCGCCGTTAACCGTCCGCAGCGAGGTCCGCGCGCGGGAAAAGCGGGCCATTGCCCGCGCCGCCGCGCAGCGGTTGAAGCCGGGGCAAACCCTGTTTCTCGATGCGGGCAGTACCACCACCATGCTGGCGGAAGAGCTGCGCACCATGTCTGGCCTGACCATCATCACCAACAGCCTGAATGCGGCGCTGAAGCTGTCGGCGGCCGAAGAGCATGAGACGCTGAATAATTCGGTGATTTTGCTGGGTGGCAGCCTGCTGGCCGGCGCGCAGGAAACGCGCGGTGAGCTGACCGTCGGCGAAATCTTCCGTTATCGCGCCGATGTGGCGCTGATGTCGCCGGTGGGTATCGAGGCGAAAAATGGCGCCAGCAGTTTTCATCCGCACGAAGCGGCGATTGCGCGGGCGATGGCGCAGCAGGCCACGCAGCTGATATTGCTGGCCGATCACAGCAAACTGGGGCTGACCAGCCGCATGAATTATGCGGCGATCAAGGATATTACTGCGCTGATTACCGACAGCGGCGCGGCCAGCCTTCCGGCGTTTGCGGCGCTGGAAAAAGCGCTGCCGGAGGTGGTACTGGCCTGAGACGGCAGTCAGATCAGTCTTTGCGGGTGGGTGTAGACGGTGGCGCGACCCGGTTTGCTGAAGCCGACCAGCGTCAGGTTGCTGCGTTCGGCGACCTCAACGGCCAGTTTGGTGGCCGCCGAGACCGCAAACAGGATCTCAATGCCGCACATCGCGGATTTTTGCACCATCTCATAGCTTGCCCGGCTCGATACTAACGCCGCGCCCTGTTGCCAGCCCGGCTGCTGGCATCGCAACCCCAGCAGCTTATCCAGCGCCACATGGCGACCGACATCCTCGCAGCCGCCGACCAGATTGCCGTCCGGCATGATCCAGGCCGCAGCGTGCGTGCAGCCGGTCAGCTGCCCCACCGGTTGAAAACTTTTTAGCTGGGACAAGGCGTCATCCAGACGGGTGAGGTCAAAGGTCTGTGTGAACGGCAGTGGTTGCAGCGGTTTGCCGATTTCCGCCAGCTGCTCCACGCCACACACACCGCAGCCTGTCCGCCCCGCCATCGCCCGGCGTTGCTCTTTCAGCCCCATAAACCGGCGGCTGGACAGCTCCACCTGCACCTCAATGCCGCCGCACGACGGCTGGATCTCGATGCCATAAATATCCGCCGGTGAGGCGATAATCCCTTCCGACAGCGAGAAGCCAATGGCGAAGGCTTCAAGATCTTTTGGCGTCGCCATCATCACCACATGCGAGATGCCGTTGTACACCAGCGCCACCGGCACCTCTTCCGCCAGCCAGTCGGGCTCCGGGGTGTCCAGCGATCGACGCTGCCGCACCTCGACCTGGCTCAGCCCTGCGATCTCACTCACACTCTCGTCACATTTACTGCTCATATTCACCTGAAACCCATCCCACGGCCGACGACCACATAGTTACTGTGGTAATGTTTTAACCACAAGCGTTCAGAAAAGATTCTAAAGATTCTGAACCTGTGACCGCCTTATCGCAAAACTTATTGAGCACTGTCGAAACAGGAATGACGCCATGAATGTCAGCAGAAGAAGCTTCTTCAAAATCTGCGCGGGTGGGATGGCAGGGACCACCGCGGCGATGCTCGGCTTTATGCCCGAGGTCGCACTGGCGGAAACACGCCAATACAAGCTGCTGCGCGCCCGTGAAACGCGTAACACCTGCACCTACTGTTCCGTTGGCTGCGGGCTGTTGATGTACAGCCTCGGTGACGGCGCAAAAAACGCCAAAGAGTCGATTTTCCACATTGAAGGCGACCCGGATCACCCGGTCAGCCGGGGCGCACTCTGCCCGAAAGGCGCTGGCCTGCTGGACTTTATCCACAGCGAAAGCCGCCTGAAAACCCCTTCCTACCGCGCGCCGGGTTCCGATAAGTGGCAGCCTATCAGCTGGGATGAGGCGTTAGATCGCATCGCCAGACTGATGAAAACCGACCGCGACGCCAACTTTATCGAGAAGAACGCCGCCGGCACCACGGTAAACCGCTGGCTGAGCACCGGGATGCTCTGTGCGTCCGCCTCCAGCAACGAAACCGGCTATTTAACGCAGAAACTGACCCGCTCGCTCGGCATGCTTGCCGTCGATAACCAGGCACGCGTCTGACACGGACCTACGGTAGCAAGTCTTGCTCCAACGTTCGGTCGCGGTGCGATGACCAACCACTGGGTTGATATTCGCAATGCGAATGTGGTGATTGTGATGGGGGGTAACGCCGCTGAAGCGCATCCGGTTGGATTCCGCTGGGCGATGGAAGCCAAAATCCATAACAAGGCCAAACTGATTGTGATCGATCCGCGCTTCACCCGAACCGCGTCGGTTGCCGATTTCTATACCCCGATCCGATCCGGGACTGACATTGCTTTCCTGTCAGGCGTTTTGCTGTACCTGATCAGCAACAACAGGATCCAGCGCGAATACGTTGAGGCTTACACTAATGCCAGCCTGATTGTGCGCGAGGATTACCACTTCGACGACGGGCTGTTCAGCGGCTACGACGAAGCCAATCGCAAGTACGATAAAACCAGCTGGAACTATGAGCTGGACGAGAGCGGCTTTGCCAAACGTGACCTGACGCTGACCCACCCGCGCTGCGTGTGGAACCTGCTGAAAGAACACGTCAGCCGCTATACGCCGGAGGTGGTGGAATCGCTGTGCGGCACGCCGAAAGCCGATTTCCTCTATGTCTGTCAGGTGCTGGCGGAAACCAGTGCCAACGATCGCACCGCTACCTTCCTGTATGCCCTCGGCTGGACGCAGCACTCGGTCGGCGCGCAGAACATTCGCACCATGGCGATGGTTCAGCTGCTACTGGGCAATATGGGAATGGCCGGCGGCGGGATTAATGCCCTGCGCGGCCACTCCAATATTCAGGGGCTGACCGATCTGGGGCTGCTGTCGCAGAGCCTGCCGGGCTATATGACGCTGCCGTCAGAAAAACAGGCCGATCTGCAAACCTACCTGACCGCCAATACGCCGAAGCCAACGCTGCCGGGCCAGGTGAACTACTGGAGCAACTATCCCAAGTTCTTCGTCAGCATGATGAAGGCCTTCTACGGCGATAAGGCGCAGAAGGAGAATAACTGGGGCTTCGACTGGCTGCCGAAGTGGGACAAAGGCTACGACGTGCTGCAGTACTTCGAGATGATGTCGAAGGGACAGGTGAATGGCTATCTGTGCCAGGGCTTTAACCCGCTGGCGTCATTCCCGAATAAAAACAAGGTGGTGCAGTCGCTGGCGAAGCTGAAGTTCCTGGTGACCATCGATCCGCTGAACACCGAAACCTCTAACTTCTGGCAGAACCACGGCGAATTTAACGACGTTGACCCGTCGCAGATCCAGACCGAAGTGTTCCGCCTGCCGTCCACCTGCTTTGCGGAAGAGAACGGCTCGATCGTCAACTCCGCCCGCTGGCTGCAATGGCACTGGAAAGGGGCCGATGGCCCTGGCGAGTCGCGCAATGACGGCGAAATCCTCTCCGGGATTTATCAGCGCCTGCGCGAGATGTATGCCAAAGAGGGCGGCGCGCTGCCGGAGCAGGTGCTGAACATGAGCTGGAACTATCTCACTCCGGACAATCCGGCGTCAGAAGAAGTGGCGATGGAAAGCAACGGCAAGGCGTTGGCGGACCTGATGGACGACAAGGGCACGCTGCTGGCGAAAAAGGGCCAACAGCTGGGCAGTTTTGCCCTGCTGCGCGATGACGGCTCGACTTCAAGCGGCTGCTGGATCTTTGCCGGCAGCTGGACCGCGGACGGCAACCAGATGGCGCGCCGCGACAACACCGATCCGTCCGGGCTGGGCAACACCCTTAACTGGTCGTGGGCGTGGCCGCTCAACCGCCGCATCCTCTATAACCGCGCCTCTGCCGATCCACAGGGCCAGCCCTGGGATCCGAAACGCGCGCTGCTGCACTGGGATGGCGCGAAGTGGGTCGGGCAGGATATCCCGGACTACAGCACCGCCGCACCGGGCAGCGATGTCGGGCCGTTTATCATGCAGCCGGAAGGGATGGGACGCCTGTTCGCGCTGGATAAAATGGCGGAAGGGCCGTTCCCTGAACATTACGAGCCGTTCGAAACGCCGCTGGGCACCAACCCACTGCATCCGAAGGTGGTGTCCAATCCGGCCGCGCGCGTGTTCAAAGACGATCTGGCGGCGATGGGCAAAGCGGACAAATTCCCGTACGTCGGCACCACCTACCGTCTGACCGAGCATTTCCACTTCTGGACCAAACATTCGCTGCTCAACGCCATTGCGCAGCCGGAACAGTTTGTGGAAATCGGTGAGGGGCTGGCTGGCAGGCTGGGAATTGTGGCGGGCGACACGGTGAAGGTGAGTTCAAACCGCGGCTATATCAAAGCCAAGGCGGTGGTCACCAAGCGCATTCGAACGCTGACCGTGGACGGGAAACCGGTCGATACCATCGGCATTCCTATCCACTGGGGCTTTGAGGGCGTGGCGAAAAAAGGCTTCCTCGCCAACACCCTGACGCCGGTCGTCGGCGATGCCAACACGCAAACGCCGGAGTTTAAGGCGTTCCTGGTTAACGTAGAAAAGGCTTAGCCACATTAGCTGGCTAAGGGGAACGATTATGGCTTATCAATCACAGGATATTATTCGTCGTTCCGCCACCAACGGCTTCACGCCTGCCCCGCAGGCGCGCGACCATCAGCTGGAAGTGGCGAAACTGATCGACGTGACCACCTGCATCGGCTGCAAAGCCTGTCAGGTTGCCTGTTCGGAATGGAACGACCTGCGCGATGAGGTCGGGCATAACGTCGGGGTGTACGATAACCCGGCCGATTTGACCGCCAAATCCTGGACCGTGATGCGCTTTTCCGAGGTGGAGGAGAACGGCAGGCTGGAGTGGCTGATCCGCAAAGACGGCTGCATGCACTGCGCCGATCCCGGCTGCCTGAAGGCCTGCCCCTCCGAAGGCGCGATTATTCAGTATGCCAACGGCATCGTCGATTTTGAGTCCGAGCAGTGCATTGGCTGCGGCTACTGCATTGCCGGCTGTCCGTTCGATGTGCCACGGCTGAATAAAGAGGACAACCGCGTCTATAAATGCACGCTGTGCGTCGATCGCGTCACCGTCGGTCAGGAACCGGCCTGCGTGAAAACCTGCCCCACCGGGGCCATCCACTTTGGCAGCAAAGAGGAGATGAAGCAGGTTGCCGCAGAGCGCGTGACCGAACTGAACAGCCGGGGCTATGACCATGCCGGGCTGTACGATCCGGAAGGCGTCGGCGGCACCCACGTGATGTATGTCCTGCATCACGCCAACAAACCTCAGCTGTATCATGGCCTGGCGGAAAATCCGTCGATCAGCCCGGCGGTCACCTTCTGGAAGGGGATCTGGAAACCGCTGGCGGCGATTGGCTTTGCCGCCACCTTCGCGGCCAGCGTGTTCCACTACGTCGGCATCGGGCCGAATCGGGTGGAAGATGATGACGATAACCTGCACGACAGGGAGGAAGAGCAATGAGAAAGCGCGACCGCATCCAGCGCTACAGCGCGCCGGAACGCATCAACCACTGGATTGTGGCGTTTTGCTTTGTGTTCGCCGCACTCAGTGGGCTGGGCTTCTTTTTCCCCTCCTTCAACTGGCTGATGCATGTTCTCGGCACGCCGCAGCTGGCGCGCATTCTTCACCCGTTTATCGGGGTAATTATGTTTGCCGCCTTCTTGCTGATGTTCCTGCGCTACTGGCGGGATAACCTGATTGTGCGCGACGATCTGGAGTGGGCAAAGAACATCCGTAAAGTGGCGAAAAATGAAGAGGTCGGGGATACCGGGCGCTATAACTTCGGCCAGAAATGCGTGTTCTGGGCGGCGATCGTCAGCCTGCTACTGTTGTTAGCCAGCGGCATCGTCATCTGGCGGCCTTATTTCGCCAGCGCATTCTCCATCCCGATCGTCCGCCTGGCGTTGGTGGTCCACTCCGTATCGGCGGTGGTGTTGATTATGGTCATCATGGTGCATATCTACGCGGCGCTGTGGGTGAAAGGCACCATCACCGCGATGGTTGAGGGCTGGGTAACGCCGGCCTGGGCAAAAAAACATCATCCGCGTTGGTATCGCCAAATCAGGAAGAATAAACACTAAAATCAGCCAGCTGCTGGCAGAACCGGGGTACCGGTGCACCCCGGTCGCGGGCAGAAAAATGGCTTAAAATTTCCCAAAACAAGGATCGGGGTGATACCGGGCGCTATAATTCCGAACAGAAATGCGTATTCTGGGCAGATATTCTCACCACAGGAAAAGAGACTGATGACTATTCGCATAATCCCGCAAGAGCAGCTGGAGAAAAGCGACAAAAATGCGGCGGATTTTATTCCGCCGTTACTTTTCCCCAGGTTGAAAAATTTATACAGCCGACGCGCAGCCCGGCTGAGAGAACTGGCGGAGAAAAATCCGCTGGGTGACTACTTACGCTTTGCGGCGGTGGTGGCCAGCGCGCAGGAAATCGTGCTTTACGATCATCCTTTGCAGATGGACCTGCATGCCCGACTGTTGGCGACGGCAGCCAGCGGAAAGCCGCCGCTGGATATCCACACCCTGCCGCGCGATCACCACTGGCAGCGGCTGCTGCACTCGCTGATTGCCGAAATGAAGCCCGAGATGACCGGTCAGGCGCTGGCCTCGCTGGAGAATCTGGAAAAAGCCTCGGCGTCCGAGCTGGAAACGATGGCCAGCGCGCTGTTCTCTAACGAATTTTCCCAGGTCAGCAGCGATAAGTCGCCGTTTATCTGGGCGGCCCTGTCGCTGTACTGGGCACAGATGGCGGCACTGATCCCCGGCAAAGCCCACGCAGAATACGGCGAACAGCGGCAGTTCTGCCCGGTGTGTGCCAGCGTGCCGGTGGCCAGCGTGGTGCATATGGGCACCAAGGGTGGCCTGCGCTATCTGCACTGCAACCTGTGCGAAAGCGAATGGTATGTGGTGCGATCAAAATGCAGCAACTGCGAACAGACCCGCGACCTGCACTACTGGTCACTGGACTCCGAAGTGGCGCCGGTTAAAGCGGAAAGCTGCGGCGATTGCGGCACTTACGTGAAAATGCTGTATCAGGAAAAAGATCCGGCCGTTGAGCCGGTGGCGGACGATTTGGCCTCCCTGATCCTTGACGCCCGCATGGAGCAGGAAGGTTTTTCACGTAGCAGTTTGAATCCCTTCCTTTTTCCGGGAGAATAACGGCAGCCGCTGGGGCCACCTGCGCCAGCGATGCTATCTGTCCACTCCGGCCGACACCTGTCGGCGCCACAGGGGAAATGCGTAATGAAACTGATTGGCACCTATACCAGCCCTTTTGTCCGAAAGATTTCCGTCATCATGCTGGAAAAGGGCATCACGTTTGAATTCATTAACGAAAATCCCTGGACCGATGAGAGCCACGTGCCCGGCTACAATCCGCTGGGAAAAATCCCGGCGCTGGTCACCAGCCCGGGCGAAACCTGGTATGATTCGCATATCATTGCTGCCTATCTGGAACAGCTGGACATTGCGCCAGCGCTGGTGCCGCGCGATAAGCTGGCGGCGTTAAAGGTGCTGCAGCTGGAAGCGCTGGCTGACGGCATTGGCGATGCGGCGGTGATTTTGCTGCGCGAACAGATGCGTCCGCCCGAGTTTCAGATGGAAGCGCAGCTGCTGCGCCAACGTGAGAAGATCCAGCGTGGGCTCGATGCGCTGGAAATCGAAGCGGCAAAGGGCACGGTGCTCAACAGCGACACGCTGAATCTGGCCGATATCGCCACCGCCTGCCTGATCGGCTTCCTCAACTTCCGCCGCATCGTGCCGGGCTGGTGCGTTGAGCGACCGGCGCTGATCAAACTCGCTGAGAAGATGTTTGCGCGTGACAGCTTTGCCCGTACCGTTCCTCCAACCGCCTGATCCATTATACGGACGTAATGAAGACACTATTCAGTCAGCTTCCCGCCATCGATAGCCTGCTACGCGAGCCTGCCATGCAGGCTCTGCGCGTTCAGTATGGCCATCAGCAAACCACCGACACCCTGCGCGCCCTGCAACAGGAAGCTCGCGAGCAGATTCTGGCGCAGCAACCGCTTCCTGCCTGGTGCAGCGACTGGCCGCAGGCCGCCGCGGCTCGCCTGCAACGGCAACAGAGCACGGCGCTCAAGCCGGTGCTGAATCTCACCGGCACGGTGCTGCACACCAATCTGGGACGCGCGTTGCTGTGTGAAGAGGCCGTTGCGGCGGTGACTCACGTGATGCGCTCGGCGGTGACGCTGGAGTATGCGCTGGAGGAAGGCGAGCGTGGGCATCGCGACCGCGCGCTGGCTGAGCTGCTGTGCCAGCTGACCGGGGCGGAAGACGCCTGCATCGTCAATAACAATGCCGCCGCCGTGCTGCTGATGCTGGCCGCGCTGGCACCCGGTAAAGAGGTGGTGGTCTCCCGCGGCGAACTGGTCGAAATCGGCGGCGCGTTCCGCATTCCCGACGTGATGAAGCAGGCGGGCTGCACGCTGACCGAAGTGGGCACCACCAACCGCACGCACCTGAAGGACTACCGCCAGGCGCTGACGGAAAACACCGCGCTGCTGATGAAGGTCCACACCAGTAATTATCAGATTGCCGGCTTTACCTGCTCGGTCGCCGAAAGCGAGCTGGCGACGCTGGGCGAAGAGTGCGGTGTGCCGGTGATCGTCGACCTCGGCAGCGGCTCGCTGATTGATCTCAGCCAGTACGGCCTGCCGGCGGAACCGATGCCGCAGCAGCTGATTGCCGATGGCGTCAGCCTGGTGAGTTTTTCTGGCGACAAGCTGCTTGGCGGCCCGCAGGCCGGCATTATCGTCGGCAAGAAAGCGCTGATCGCCCGTCTTCAGCAACATCCACTGAAGCGGGCGCTGCGGGTCGACAAGATGATTCTGGCGGCCCTGGAGGCCACGCTGCAGCGCTATCTGCAGCCGGAAACGCTGGCCGTTCAACTTCCCACGTTGCGCTTATTAACCCGCACGCCACAATCGATTGCCGAACAGGCTGAGCGCCTGCTGCCGGTGCTTCGCCAGGCCTGTGGCGCGCATTTTTCCGTGGAGATCGCGCCCTGTTTATCGCAGATCGGCAGCGGATCGCTTCCTGTCGATCGCCTGCCCAGCTTTGCGCTGACCCTGACGCCGCACGACGGCTCCGGCAGCCGCCTGAAGCAGCTGGCCGCCGCCTGGCGAAAATGCGAGGTGCCGTTAACCGGACGTCTCTCCGCCGGAAAACTCTGGCTGGACCTGCGTTGCCTGGAAGATGAAGAACTGTTTATCAGGATGATTTCGTTATGATTATCGCCACTGCTGGTCACGTCGACCACGGTAAAACGGCGCTGCTGGAAGCGATCACCGGCGTCAATGCCGATCGCCTGCCGGAAGAGAAAAGCCGGGGAATGACCATCGACCTGGGCTATGCCTACTGGCCGCAGCCGGACGGCCGGGTAATCGGCTTTATTGATGTGCCCGGCCATGAAAAATTCCTCGCCAATATGCTCAGCGGCATCGGTGGACTGGATCGCGCGTTGCTGGTGGTGGCCGCCGACGATGGCATCATGCCGCAAACCCTGGAACACCTGGCGATCCTCCAGCTCAGCGCGGTGCCGGCCCTGACCGTCGCCATCACCAAGGCGGATACGGTTGACGAAGCCCGGCTGCAAAGCCTCAGTGACGACATCACCGCCCTGACGCACGACATGGGCTGGAGGATGGATCTGTTTATCACCAGCACCCTCTCCGGGATTGGCATTCCGGCACTGGCTGCGCACCTCAGCCAGCTTCCCGACAGGGAAAGAGCCGCAGGCAAAACCTTCCGCCTGGCCACCGACCGCGCGTTTAACGTCAAGGGCGCGGGCACCGTGGTGACCGGCACCGCGCTCAGCGGCACGGTGAAGGTCGGCGATAAGCTGTGGCTGACCGGCCTGAACAAAGCGGTGCGCATTCGTGGCTTGCATGCCCAGAATCAACCGGTTGAACAGGCGTATGCCGGCCAGCGCATCGCCCTCAATCTGAGCGGCGGCGTGGAAAAAAGCGATATCTCACGCGGTGACTGGCTGCTGGAATTCCCGCCCGAAGCGGCTTTCGATCGCGTGATCGTCGAATTGAGTAGCCACCAGCCGTTGCGCCAGGGACAGCCGCTGCATCTGCATCATGCCGCCAGTCATATCACCGGCCGGATTTCACTGCTGGAAGGCGCGCTGGCGGAGCTGGTGCTGGATACCCCCCTGTGGCTCGCCGATAACGATCGGCTGATCCTGCGGGATATCAGCGCGCAACAGACGCTGGCGGGCGCCCGCGTGGTGCTGCTTACGCCCAGGCGGCGTGGCAAGCGTCAGCCAGACTATCTGCGCTGGTTACATCAGCTGGCACAGTCTGCTGACGATCAGCCGGCAATTGCGCTGTACCTGAAAACCCAGCCGTGCCGCAGAGAGTCGCTAAGCTGGGCCCGGCAGTTAACGCCGGCGGCGCTGGCCACCTGTGTGGCAACGATTGCGCCGGTTGAGGCCGGTGAGTACCTGCTCCTGAGCGACACGGCAGAAATGTGGCAGGAGCAGGTATTACTGACGCTTGCGGAGTATCATCACAATAACGGCGATCGGGCCGGCCTCGGCCGCGACCGGCTGCGCAGAATGGCGCTGCCTAACTTGCCTGATACCGTTGGCCTGGCGTTAATCGATCGCCTGTCGGCCAGCGGTAAACTCAGCAATAACCGGGGCTGGTTGCATCTTGCAGGCTTCAGTATTCAGTTTGAGCCGGACGAAGCCGCGCTCTGGCAGCAGTGCGAGCCGCTGTTTATCCACAACGCCTGGTGGGTCAGGGATCTGGCGACCACCCTTGCCGTGGACGAAGAACGCATGCGGCAGGTGCTGCGCAAGGCGGCCCAGGCCGGATACATCAGCGCGATTGTTAAAGACCGCTATTTCCTCAGCGAACAGATGAAGGCGCTGGCCGATATGATCCGCCAGCGTGATGCAGAAGGACACTCCACCAGCGCGGCGGATTTCCGCGACGGCCTTGGCGTGGGTCGCAAGCTTGCCGTACAGATTTTGGAGTTTTTCGACCGCAGCGGCTTTACCCGTCGCAAGGGCAACGACCATTTACTCAGGGATGCCGGGATGTTCCTTTAATGAAAACACTGCACGTTCTGAAGCACTATTATCACGCCCGTCCCCGCCTGCTGGTGGCCTCAGTGCTGGCAGTGGTGTGCTTTTTCTTTTTACCGGGGCAGCAGCCGCTGGTGCAAAGGCTGTTGGTCAGCTGGAACGTGCTCGCCTGGCTCTACCTGCTGTTCCTTTGGTGGCTGCTGTTAAGAACGCCGACCGATCGGATTGCCCATATCGCCCGCGAACAGGATGAAAGCGCCGGCACCGTGCTGGCCCTGGTATGCCTGACCTGTCTGGTCAGCCTGCTGACCATTCTGTTTGAGCTGACGGCCGTTAAGCATCTGCCGCAGGCGCAGCAGGCCGGCCATATTGCCCTGACCGCCGCCACGCTGGTGGTTTCCTGGTCGCTGTTGCCGACCGCCTTTGCCATGCACTATGCCCACCTGTATTACCAGCAACAGGGGCAAGGCGAAAAAGCGCTGCTGTTCCCCGAAAAACCCGAGCAGCCAGGCTACTGGGATTTTATTTACTATTCCTTCACCATCGCAGTGGCCGCGCAGACGGCGGATGTCTCCACCGGCAATACCCGGGTTCGCCGCATTACCACCCTGCAGGCGGTGTTATCGTTCTTGTTCAATCTGGCCATCCTGGGCCTGTCGATCAACGTCGCCGCAGGCTTGCTCAGCTGACCATTTAAATTCAGAAGCGCGCGCTGACCCCGAGGTTATACATAAACTGTTCCCCGGAACTCAGCCCGCCGGTCTGGGAAACGGAGGCAAAGGCGGCCACCGAATCCCCCAGAGGCATATGGGCACCGACGGTGATATCCACCCAGTTGCTGTCCTGCTCTGCCGTATCACGGGTGAACGAGGTTTGGGTGGATTTCAGTCCGCCGCCCGCCCGCCAGACGTTATCGCCAAACTGGTGGTTATAACTGACCTCCGCCCACGGGTTCAGCCAGCCCAGCTGGGAATCGACCCGCCAGCCCAGCGCACCAATCTGCGAGTGATAGTTTTGATCGTCAAAACGCATCGCGGTGCTGCTGTTGCCCTGCTCCTGATAGCCGTCCACCGAACTGTAATCCAGCGCGTATTGCGCTACCGGGCCGGTGGTCAGCAGCGTGCCGACAGGAAAGTCCCAGCCGGTGGTGACTCGCGCGCCGATCTGGGTGCCGTTGGTTTCACCGCTTTCGGTTCGCGTGGCGGGCCCCAGCGTCAGGCGACGTTTGATGCTGTCGTAACTGGCCGAGGCATAGTGCGCGTCGGTATTCACCCAGCCGCTATCGAAGAATGACAGCTCACTGTAGGCCGAGATCAGCCAGCCGCGCATCTTATACTCATAATCTGTCGTCGGTTGCTGCGAGTCGTTAGAGCCGGAGACCAGCGCGCCCACCAGCAAATTGTCGGTCAGCTTATAGTCCACGCCCAGCGTCAGATTATGCGTGGTGGCATCGCCATCCCCGGCGGCAAGGTTGCTGGAATAGTCATTATGTTGTCCGGCATAGCCGCCATACAGGCTGAACGAGCCCTGCGGATACTCGCCGTGGCGCTGCTGTTGCAGATGGCTGTCGAGGGTAGCGCGCGCATCGCGGGACATCGCCAGCGTTGCCTGATTCAGCGCCACCACCTGCGCAGGCGCGTCCAGCACCGACTGGATGTAATCGGCAATCAGCAAATGGGTGGCAGGACTGGGATGCAGACGGTCAGCAAACAGAAACGCCTGCTGGCTGGAGAAGCCCGGCGTTGAGGAGCTGCACACAGCCGCAGACACGCCCGGCGGACAGGCCATGCCGGCGGTGTTACTCAGGCCATAATGCGCCGGATCGGTCAGCACTTCGTTAAATAGCCCGTTGATATCAACCCGGACAATGTTGCCGCCCTGACGAGCCAGCTGCGCGTCCTCCTGCTGGTTATAGCTGTCGGTTAACGCACTGGCCTGCGCGCTGAGCGCTTGCCAGGCATCAAACAGCTGGTCGGCGATCGCATCCTGCAACACGCTGACCGTGGTGAGCTGTCCGGCCGCCGCGGTCAACGCCTGTTTGATCGCCTGGTTGCGGGCATCCGGATTGAGGGTGGTCTGGCTGTTCAGCGAGGCAAACGCGGCGGTCAGCGCTGAACTGGCGACGGGCGCGAGGCCGGTCTGGATCACCGCCTCCAGCAGCGCCGGCGTGGCGCCAATATTGGGCACGGTGGGCACAATGACCGTGTTGGCACCGGCGGTCAGCAGCGCATGAACCTGATTAGCCGCCGCGAACGCGCTGGTACTGACGATGCCGTTCGCCGCCACGGGATTGAGAGCAGCCGCCGCTAAGTCGTTACCCCCGACCCAGTGAACATACAGCCCATCCGCATCGGCCCGGCCACCGCTGGCAGCGAGGTAGGTCTGCAGCTGGTCGGCGGTATTATCGACCGGATTAAGCGCCGCCACCGCCACCGCATCACCGGCGGCGTAATTGGTCCCGCCGCGATCGGATGGGCGCAGCGATTGATTGATTTTGGCCGCCAGCACATCGTCGTACAGCGGATGCTGGCTGCCATCCCAGGTGTAACGGCCATTGTTGCCGCTGTCACTGAGGCTGTCGCCAAAGACATAAATCTGATCCCAGCTGAGGGCTGGGCTGCTTGCACAGAGATAACACGCCACCGACACTGCCCCAAAGGCCAGATAGCGTGTGCCATACCGTTTCTTTGACATGAAAATGACTCCAGAAAAGAGCCTAAAATCGATAAGAGTGCGCGTATTATTGAATTTATTTACTGGTCAACCTGTCACTAACTATTGCCTGGAACGCGATAACGTCAAGGCAGTGGTGATTATTTTTCGGTCAATTTCATAAGGAAATTTAACCATGCAGCGATGCGGCTGGGTTTCACAGGATCCGATCTATCTTGCCTACCACGATACCGAATGGGGCGTACCGATCACTGACGGGCGGGGGCTGTTTGAAATGCTCTGTCTGGAAGGGCAAATGGCCGGGTTGTCGTGGCTGACGGTGTTGAAAAAGCGCGAAAATTACCGCAACGCCTTCCATCAGTTCGATCCGCAGGCGGTGGCGCTGATGAATGAGGACGACATTGAACGCCTGATGCAGGACAGCGGCATTATTCGTCATCGCGGCAAAATCGCGGCGATTATTGCCAATGCCCGCGCGCTGCTGGCGATGGAAGCCCGGGGTGAACCGTTCAACACCTTTATCTGGGATTTTGTCGATAACGCGCCGCAAATTCACCGACATGCCGATTATCGCACCGCACCGACCTTTAGCCCGGTCTCTGATGCGCTTTCAAAGACGCTTAAAAAGAAAGGTTTTAAATTTGTTGGTACCACCACCTGTTATTCATTTATGCAGGCCTGTGGGCTGATTAACGATCATGTTACCGGCTGTTTTTGTCACCCGGATAACCTGAAGTAGCGTCTCTTTACACTTTAAGACCAAAGCACCGTTATTTTTTGGAAATTCCTCGGCATAATCGGCGTTTTACGGGCAAATTTGCCCGCCGTTGCAATTGAAAAGGAATCCCGATGAAGAAGCGTTTTACGACTCTTGCTCTGGTTTTGAGCGGTACGATCGCCCTGTCAGCCTGTACGACGAATCCGTACACCGGCGAGCGCGAAGCAGGTAAGTCTGGTATTGGTGCTGGCCTTGGGGCGGCTGTGGGTGCGGGTGTCGGCATGCTGTCCTCCTCGAAAAAGGACCGTGGCAAAGGCGCGCTGATTGGCGCAGCGGCCGGTGCGGCGCTGGGCGGAGGTGCGGGCTATTACATGGATGTGCAGGAAGCCAAGCTGCGTGACAAAATGAAGGGAACCGGCGTCAGCGTCACCCGTCAGGGCGACAATATCGTGCTGAATATGCCGAATAACGTCACCTTCGACAGCAGCAGCAGTTCGCTGAAACCGGCGGGCGCCAACACCCTGACCGGCGTGGCGATGGTACTGAAAGAGTATCCAAAAACCGCGGTCAACGTGGCGGGCAACACCGACAGCACCGGCTCCCGTCAGCTGAACATGACCCTGTCGCAGCAGCGTGCGGACAGCGTCGGCAGCGCGCTGATCACCCAGGGCGTGGCCGCGAATCGCTTGCGCACCAGCGGGATGGGCCCGGATAATCCGGTGGCCTCTAACAGCACCGCGGAAGGCAAAGCGCAGAACCGTCGCGTGGAAATCACCCTCAGCCCGCTACAGTAAGTTTGTTCGTGCCGGGCGGCGCGTTTAGCCCGGCAATTCACCCCATCCCGTCAAGCCACTTCCCTTTCACAATCGCATTCCACAGGCCGAAGCGCAAAGATGGGCGCGCCGGCGCTTATGCTTTATGATGGCCCGATCCGCTTTCGGCAATTCCGGGCTATCTTAGGGTAATAAGGCCAGTACTGGCTGAAAGGTCGTTTTTCTTCACTGTGACAGTTTTAAGGATCGCTATGAACCGCAAGGCGGCACGAGCCACCATCAGCGACGTCGCTAAAGCGGCAAAGACCGGGAAAACCAGCGTCTCGCGTTATCTGAACGGCGAGCAGAACGTCCTGTCGGCGGATTTAAAGCAGCGGATTGAAACCGCCATTGCCGAGCTCAACTATCGCCCAAGCCAGATGGCGCGCGGGCTCAAGCGCGGCCGCACCCGCTTAATCGGCCTGATTATAGCCGATATTACCAATCCCTATTCGGTGGATGTGATGTGTGGCATTGAAGCAGCCTGCCGCGCGCAGGGCTTTACCTTGCTGATGTGTAACACCAACAACGAGGTCGATCAGGAGCAGCATTACCTCAACCTGCTGAGCAGTTATCAGGTCGAGGGGATTGTGGTGAATGCGGTGGGGATGCGCGAAGAAGCGCTGAACCAGCTTCAGCAATCCTTTTTGCCGATGGTGCTGATTGACCGAAAAATTCCTGATTTCCCCTGCGATGTGGTCGGTCTGAACAACGCTGAAGCGGCGACCGAGGTCACCACTCACCTGATCGGACAGAATTATCAGGCCATCCTGTTTGTGACCGAGCCGCTGGGTATGGTCAACACCCGCCACGAACGCCTGCGCGCCTTTCAACACACCATGGCAGAGCACCCCGACCGCCTTGCCGAAAAAGCGGAAGTCGCCCTCACCGACAGTGCCGGCATGGATCGGGTTCTGCACGCCTTCTGGCAGCAGCACGGGGAAAAACGTTGTGCGGTGATGGTGGTGAACGGCGCATTGACGCTGCAGGTTGCCCGTTCGCTGAAGCGCCTTGGCCTCAACTGGGGTGAGCACATTGGCCTGCTGGGCTTTGATGAGCTGGAGTGGTCCGAACTGGCTGGCGTCGGCATCACCACCTTTAAGCAGCCGACCTGGCAGATCGGCTATTCCGCGCTGGAACAGGTGATCCGCCGCATCGATGGCGACACCTCGCCACCCAATGACTGCGTGTTCTCCGGCGAGCTGATTGTTCGCGGATCGACGACCTTACTGCACAACAAAGCCTGATCCCCTCAGGCTTTTTCAGACCATTCCCGCCAAAATACTGTTCACATCGTGAGCGCGATCATAAAACGACACTCTGCCCCTTTGCTTTGGAACCGGTTCCATTTAACGTTTTTATAACGCCAAGGCCATCCCGTGCCTGGAGGACCCGATGGAAAGAGAAGTGATAGTCGTCACCGCGGCCTATGGTCGCGAAAAAATTGCCGCACTCGGCGGCCAGCAGGCGGTCGTGCCGATCGTCGCCGCAGCGGGTGCAGATGGCGTGGAAATCCGCCGTGAATTATTCAGCGATAAAGAACTGCAAACGCTGCCGGCACTCGGCAAAGCCATTGCCGATGCGCGCCTGACCGCCTATTACTCGGTGCCGGAAGCGCTGTTTACCGAACAGGGTGAGCTTAATCCGCACCTCGATCGTCACCTGGCCGAAGCTGAGCAATTAAACGCCCAGCGACTAAAATATTCGCTGGGGCACTATCAATGCGGTTTTGACGCTTCCGCACTGCGCGAAAAGCTGGCAGGTCAGCCTGTTCAGCTGGTGGTTGAGAACGATCAGACCGATGGCGGCACGCTGGCTGCGCTTGAGGGCTATGCCCGGGACGGTGGCGACGCCCGCGCTGACAGCGGGTTGACCTTCGATATGGGCAACTGGCTGTGGGTAGGCGATGAGCCCATCGCCGCGGCCCAGCGCCTCAGCCCTTACGTCACGTATATCCACGTCAAAGCCGCCGCGCGCAAAGGTCACGCCTGGCAGGCTGTGGCGTTGGATGATGCCGATAACCTGTGGCGCGAAACGCTGACGCTGTTACCGCGCGAGGTGCCGCGCGGCATTGAATTCCCACTGGAAGGCGACGATCTGGTTGCCGTCACCCGCCACTACGTTGACCTGTTGAAAGAGGATTAAACGATGAGTCTGCATAACAACGGCACGCTGGATGCGGTGACGATTGGTGAAGCGATGGCGATGTTTGTGGCCACGGAAGCCGGGGATTTGGCGGCTGCCGAACGCTTTGTGAAGCGTATTGCTGGTGCTGAGCTGAACGTGGCGATTGGCCTCGCCAGGCTTGGACTGAAGGTGGGCTGGGTCAGCCGCGTCGGTGACGACTCGTTTGGCCGCTTCACCTTACAGCAGCTGGAAAAAGAGGGCGTGGATCATCGCCAGGTGACCACCGATGCCCGCTATGCCACCGGTTTTCAGCTGAAATCAAAAGTGGACGACGGCTCAGATCCGCTGGTGGAATATTTCCGCAAGGGCTCCGCCGCCAGCCATCTGTCCGTCGATGACTTCAACCGCGACTATTTTGGCTCGGCGCGCCACCTGCATTTAAGCGGCGTGTCGGCGGCAATTTCGGCCTCCTCGCTGGCGCTGTCTACACACGCCGCGCAGGAGATGAAGCAGATGGGCAAAACCATCTCTTTCGATCCAAATCTGCGCCCGGTGCTGTGGCCGAGCGAGCGCGAAATGGCCAAACAGCTGAACACGCTGGCCGGTTTTGCCGACTGGGTGCTGCCCGGTATCAGCGAAGGCAAAATACTCACCGGCTACGATCAGCCGGAAGCCATTGCCGATTTTTACCTCGATATGGGCGTCAAAGCGGTGATTGTGAAAACCGGCTGCGACGGCGCCTGGTATAAAACCTCACAGGGCGAAAAAGGCCAGGTCGAGGCAATCAAAACGGAGAAGGTCGTGGACACCGTCGGCGCAGGCGATGGCTTTGCCGTCGGGGTGATCAGCGCGTTACTGGAAGGAAAACCGTTGCCCGCAGCGATTCGTCGCGGCAACAAAATCGGCTCACTGGCGATTCAGGTGATCGGCGACAGCGAAGGGTTACCGACGCGCGCTGAACTGGGCGATTTCTAACCCTTAGCCACTGCCAGAGCCGGCAACATAATGAAACCGCATCGTTTCCCTACAGGACAGAATGCGGTAAACCTCAAACAGAGGATCCACCTATGAACAAACAGAAAACAATCGCGCCTAAACGCTGGTGGTACATCATGCCCATCGTGTTTATCACCTACAGCCTGGCGTATCTGGACAGGGCCAACTTCAGCTTTGCCTCTGCTGCAGGGATAAACGACGATCTGGGGATCACCAAAGGCATGTCATCGCTGCTGGGCGCCCTGTTCTTCCTCGGCTACTTCTTCTTCCAGATCCCTGGCGCTATCTATGCCGAACGCCGCAGCGTGAAGAAGCTGGTGTTCGTCTGTTTGATTCTGTGGGGCGTCTGCGCGTCATTAACCGGCATGGTGAGCAACATTCCAATGCTGGCGGCGATTCGCTTTGTGCTCGGTGTGGTGGAAGCGGCGGTGATGCCCGCGATGCTGATTTATATCAGTAACTGGTTCACCAAATCCGAACGTTCACGCGCCAATACCTTCCTGATCCTCGGTAACCCGGTGACCGTGCTGTGGATGTCGGTGGTGTCCGGCTATCTGATTGAAGCCTTCGGCTGGCGTGAGATGTTTATTTTCGAAGGTATCCCGGCGGTGATTTGGGCGGTGGCCTGGTGGTTTATGGTGCAGGACAAGCCTGCGCAGGCCAAATGGCTGAGCGACGACGAAAAAGCCGCGCTGCAGGCGCAGTTACAAAAAGAGCAGGAAAATATCAAAGCGGTGCGCAATTACAGCGAAGCGTTTAAATCCCGCAACGTAATTATCCTGTGCGTCCAGTACTTTACCTGGAGCATTGGCGTGTATGGCTTCGTGCTGTGGTTACCGTCGATTCTGCGTAACGGCAACCAGATGGGCATGGTGGAAGCCGGCTGGCTGTCCGCCGTGCCTTACCTGGCCGCGACGATTGCGATGATTGTGGTCTCCTGGGCGTCGGATAAGTTACAAAACCGCAAATTGTTTGTCTGGCCGTTGCTGTTGATTGGCGCGCTGGCGTTTTTAGGGTCATATCTTGTAGGAGCCAATAATTTCTGGCTGTCGTTCACCCTGCTGGTGATTGCCGGTGCCGCGATGTATGCCCCTTACGGGCCGTTCTTCGCCATTATTCCCGAGATGCTGCCGCGTAACGTTGCCGGTGGCGCCATGGCGCTAATCAATGCGATGGGTGCGCTGGGCTCATTCCTCGGTTCGTGGGTGGTTGGTTACCTGAACGGTGCCACCGGCAGCCCTTCAGCATCGTATATCTTTATGGGAGGATCGCTGTTGATTTCAGTCTGGCTGACGTTGATTGTGAAGCCGGCGGAGAATAATCAGCCCCCGATGCCCCGCGGCGCTAAACACGCTTAAAAATGCAAAACGGGCCAGCTGGCCCGTTCCTCAATTTAAAAGGGAGACGAAATGAAACCTTCTGTGGTGCTGTATAAAAAATTACCAGACGATCTGCGCGCAAAGCTCGACGCCCATTTTACCGTCACCGAAATCAACGGCCTGACCCCAGAAAACCTGAGTCAGCACGCGGCGGCTTTTCAACAGGCTGAAGGCATTCTGGGATCGGGAGGTAAGGTTGACGCCGACTTCCTGAGCAAAGCACCGAAGCTGCGTGCCGCATCCAGCGTCTCGGTTGGCGTGGATAATTTCGATATCGCCGCCCTTAACGATCGCGGTGTGGTGCTGATGCACACGCCTACCGTACTGACCGAAACCGTGGCCGATACCATGATGGCGCTGGTGCTGGCGTCAGCCCGTCGCGTGACCGAAGTCGCCGAGCGGGTGAAAGCCGGTGAGTGGAAAAGCAATATTGGCGCTGACTGGTTCGGTATCGACGTTCACCACAAAAAGCTGGGTATTCTGGGCATGGGCCGTATCGGCCTGGCGCTGGCGCAGCGCGCGCACCTCGGCTTCAGCATGCCAATCCTCTATAACGCGCGTAAGCATCATGAAGAAGCCGAACAGCGTTTTGATGCCACCTATTGCGACCTTGATACGCTGCTGAAAGAGTCTGATTTCCTGTGCATCAGCCTGCCGCTGACTGACGAAACCCACCACCTGATTGGCCGAGAGCAGCTGGCAAAAATGAAGTCCAGCGCGGTATTGATCAATGCGGGCCGCGGTCCGGTGGTCGATGAGCAGGCGCTGATTGCGGCCCTGAAAGACGGCACGATCCACGCCGCAGGTCTGGATGTCTTTGAGCAGGAGCCGTTACCGATCGACTCTCCGCTGCTGACGCTGCCAAACGTGGTGGCGCTGCCGCATATCGGTTCGGCAACCCATGAAACGCGTTATGGCATGGCCAGCGATGCGGTGGATAACCTGATTGCGGCGTTGACCGGCAAGGTAGAGAAAAACTGCGTGAACCCGCAGGTGATCAAATAAGCCGAGACGGGCTTAAAAGGAAGGACCAGGCCACCCATCCTGCCGGTGGCCTGGCGTTTACTCCTTAGCGTGCCAGCCAACCGCCGTCGACCGCCAGCGTGTAGCCATGCACGTAGTCTGAAGCGGGCGAGGCCAGAAACACCACCGGCCCTTTCATATCTTCAGGACGACCCCAGCGGTTGGCAGGAATGCGGTCAACGATTTCACCGTTGCGCTTTTCATCCGCCCGCAGCTGCTGGGTATTGTTGGTCGCCATATAGCCGGGCGCAATCGCATTGACGTTGATGCCGTGCTTCGCCCACTCATTCGCCAACAGACGCGTCACGCCCATCACCGCGCTTTTCGACGCGGTGTAAGAAGGCACCCTGATCCCGCCCTGATAAGAGAGCATCGAGGCAATGTTGACGATTTTGCCGCCGTGACCCTGCTTAATAAACTGTTTCGCGACCGTCTGAGACATAAAGAACACCGATTTAATGTTCAGGTTCATCACGTCGTCCCAGTCTTTTTCGCTGAAGTTGATCGCATCTTCGCGACGGATGATGCCGGCGTTATTGACCAAAATATCGACCCTGCCGAATTCCGCGACCGCGGCTTCTACCAGACCGGCAAGGCACTCAATCTGTCCCAGATCGGCGGTCAGACTTAGAAAACGACGACCCATTCCTGCCACCATGCCGTGGGTTTCGGTGGGCTCGACAATATTAATGCCGACAATATCGCAGCCCGCCTCTGCCAGCCCGACGGCCATTCCCTGCCCCAGCCCGGTATCGCAGCCGGTGACGATGGCCACACGGCCCTGCAAGCTAAACGTATTCAAACTCATGGTGATCTTCCTTTTCAGTGGCTAATTTAATTTTCACCCATTCCTCTCAGACACGAATTAATTCCGCCGTGATAATCGGATTAGCCTTAAATACAGTTAAAAGAGGTATAACAGCGCGTGCAAAACATCCATGATGATTTGTCGAGGGCACACTATAGCCAAAGAGAAACCCCGGTAACCGTGATCGAAGTCTACATTAATGCGTATTGATACATCATTTCCATAAAAACAAAACATCGTTTTATTTATTACTAATGATACGTGTTAATCACCAGTTAATTATTTAAATATAATGTTAAGGTATTATTTAATGGCAGCGACGACCGGCACAGGATGCCCCCGCCGCGCAAGGAAATCTGCTTTAACAAATGCTTTACCGTTTTCACGGAGGTGCGATTGCATCCCGCCTGGGCTGGCGTTAAGGTAAACCTCCACACGATCAGACAAAGTAGTTAACACGTTATGAGCTTTTCCGCCTTCGGTGACAAATTTACGCAACATTCAGGCATCACGCGCCTGATGGAAGATATGGGTGAAGGATTACGCACACCGGGAGCAGTGATGCTGGGCGGCGGCAATCCCGCGCAGATCCCCGCAATGAATGACTATTTTCAGCAGCTGCTGCAACAGATGCACGATGAAGGCAAGCTTGCCGAGGCGTTGTGCAACTATGATGGCCCGCGCGGTAAATCCACGCTGCTGGAGTCGCTTTCGACTCTGCTGCGCGAACAGCTTGGCTGGGAAATCAGCCCGAAAAATATCGCCCTCACCAACGGCAGCCAGAGCGCGTTCTTCTATCTTTTTAACCTGTACGCCGGCCGTCGCGCCGATGGCAGCAAAAAGCGGGTGCTGTTCCCGCTGGCACCGGAATACCTCGGCTATGCCGATGCCGGGCTGGATGAGGATCTGTTTGTCTCCACGCGCCCAAATATCGAGATGCTGCCGGAAGGCCAGTTCAAGTATCACGTTGATTTTGAGCATCTTAATATCACCGATGACACCGGGCTGATCTGCGTCTCACGCCCGACCAATCCCACCGGCAATGTGATCACCGACGAAGAGCTGATGAAGCTCGATGTGCTGGCGCAACAGCATCAAATCCCGCTGCTGATTGATAATGCCTATGGCGTGCCTTTCCCCGGCATTATCTTTAGCGAAGCGCGACCGCTGTGGAACCCGAACATCATTCTGTGTATGAGCCTGTCGAAACTCGGCCTGCCGGGCGCGCGCTGCGGCATTATCATTGCCGATGAGAAAGTGATTTCCGCCATCAGCAATATGAACGGTATTATCAGCCTGGCGCCCGGCAGTATTGGCCCGGCCATCGCCAATGAGATGATCCAGCGTGGCGATTTGCTGCGCTTGTCGGAAGAGGTGATCAAACCGTTCTATCAGCAGCGGGTGACCGAGACGATTGCCGTCATTCGCCGCTATTTGTCGGAAGATCGCTGCCTGATCCATAAGCCGGAAGGGGCGATTTTCCTCTGGCTGTGGTTTAAAGATCTGCCCGTTTCAACCGAAGTGCTGTATCAGCGGCTGAAAAAGCGTGGCGTATTGATGGTGCCCGGCCACTTCTTCTTCCCCGGTCTGGAGCAGGAATGGCCACACACGCATCAATGTATGCGCATGAACTATGTGTCGGACAACGATACCATCGAACGGGGAATTGCGATCCTCGCCGAAGAGATCGCGCGGGCGCATCAGGAAGGATAAAAAAGGGCCGCTGCTGCGGCCCTTGCTTTTGGCAGGCTGAAAACCTCAGCATCCTGCACAAAGGCATTTGTGACCCCGACGGGGCTTTCAGGGCATCGAAACGCAAATTTTTTAACCATCTGCCGGTGAATGTCATACACTCAGGGAAGAATTCGTCGCACCCGTGCATGAGTCGCCACAGAGCGGCCGGGAACTCTCTGCACATGACGATAACAATCAGGCCGGCGTTGCCGTGACTGAAGGGATGATGAAGATGAAAGTGTTAAATAAATGCCGCTGTGCCGGTCTGCTTGCCTGCCTTTCTGTGGTCAGCACCACGGGATGTTCCAGCATAATGAGCCATGCCGGCCCGGATCAGGGGTACTATTCCGGCACACGTGCTGGCGCAGCGACCGTTGCAGACAGCAATAACGGCTGGGTGATGCGTCCGCTTGCTGCCCTCGACCTGCCGTTTTCAGCCGTAGTGGATACGATTTTGCTGCCGTGGGATTACTATCGTAGCGGCAAAGACCAGACGGCAAGCTCCCCGCGTGAACGCGTGCTGCAAAGCGAGCGGCAAAACCACACTAACGAAAGCCTCGCCACGGCGGCCCCCATGCCGAGCACCACGCCTCCTCAGTAACGGCGTCAGGCAAATTATTCCCCCACGCTGACCACAAACACCTGTTGCCAGCCGTTGACGTTGCGCAGGTAGGCCACATGCAATCCATCCGGCGAACAGACCACGGCATCCGCCAGTGGCGCGTCGTCCGTTCTTGCCGTCAGACGCTGCAGCTTGCCGCTCGCCACGTGACATAGCATCACGCTGTTATCATTGATCAGCGCCACTGCGCGCCCATTCGGATGCCAGCTGAAGGCGGACTGAATATCACTCTTCGCCTGGGTGACCTGCCGTGGCTCGCCGCCCGTTGGCGCAACCGTCCACAGCTGAACCACCCCCGCGTCATCTCTCATCAAAAAGGCAATGGCGCGCCCGTCAGGCGAACTGCGTAACCAGTGACGCGGCGCGGTCGCCAGGCCAGGATAAGCACGTTGATGGGTGAAGGTCAGGCGGCGCTGGAAGACGTTTTCCGGCGGCGCAGGCAGGCTGGTGGCGGTGCCGGCCAGCGGCGCATCGCCCTCCAGCGCGTAATCGGCCATTTTCGCCGGCAGATCGACCAGAAACACCTCCGGCACCTTGTCGCCGTTTGCTGCCAGCGTGTCGCCAATAAAGGCCAGCGCCCAGCGCTGCCGGTGACCATCATGTTTCAGATAGCCTTCTTCGCCGACCCAGCCCTCTTCATATGCCCGGTTGATATCGTCACTGCCGGCCACCGGTGTTGAGGTGGTTTTGCTCACCAGTACGCAATAATGGCTGCCATCGTATTCGCGGGGATGCTGCTTCGGCGGGCACACCGCATGCAGCGGCACGGCAACGCCGACGTTACGTAAATCTTCGCCGTTGTGCAGCTCATGCATCAGATGATCGTTATAGGTAAAGCTAAGGCGCGAGCCGTCAGGGCTGAAGACATGCACGTGCGTGCCGCCCCGCAACGCGCCGGCGGTGAAGGGTGGCGTGATATCGCAGGCGTCCAGATTCTCCAGATGGCCGTGTTGAATAATGACGCCACGGCGATGGTGAAAATCATACTTCCACTGGCTGTCAGGGTGTTCCGGGCCGTGGATGCACACATAGCGCGGCGGTAAATCGGGGCTGGCGGTGACCACGCCGACATGGGCGCCGTCTTTGGCCTGATACAGCACCTCCGTCTGGCCGCTGAGGTTAACCCGCTCAACGGTCAGGCTGGTAAAGGTGGCACCATTTGGCCGCACGTCATACACCAACCACTGGCTGTCTGCCGTCCAGATGTTGATGTTGGTGAGTTGGTGATTGCGTGGATCAAACGTCAGCTGTGTCTCTGTCATCATGCTTACCCTTAGCCGTCTATGCAGCTAAGGGTAATGCATTCAGCGGCTTTCGGGTACTGGCGAGACCAACGGTAAACCGTTAAAAAATGCGGCCACGTTATCCAGCACCAGCTGAGACATCGCTTTGCGCGTGGCCCAGGTGGCGCTGGCCATATGCGGCGTCAGCACCACATTTGGCCGGTGTTGTAATGCCGCCGGCACCCGTGGTTCGTCGCTGAACACGTCCAGCCCGGCGCCGCCCAGCGTGCCGGCATCCAGTGCCGCGATCAGCGCCTGTTCATCCACCACGCTGCCGCGCCCGACGTTGACCAGAATGCCGTCGCTGCCCAGCGCATCCAGCACGTCGCGGTTAATCAGATGGCGATTGCTGGCGGTGCCGGGCGCGCAGACCAACAGGAAGTCGCACTCTTTTGCCAGCGCCACCACATCAGGCTGATAGCGATACGCCACGTCTTTCAGTGGCGAACGGTTGCAGTAGGCGATCGACATAGCAAACGCCTGCGCGCGTTGGGCTACCGCCTGGCCAATACGTCCCAGCCCGACAATCCCTAACGCCGCGCCGGACACCTTGCGGGTCCACGGAAAGCTTCCCTGCGACCATTTTCCCTGCTCGATAAAGGTCTGTGCCGCCGGGATCTGACGGGACGTGGCCAGCATCAGACCGATAGCGAGGTCAGCGACGTCCTCCGTCAGCACATCCGGCGTGTGGCTCACCTTAACCTGATGATCACGCGCCGCCTGCACATCAACGCCGTCATAGCCGACACCAAATACCGCAATCAGCTTGAGGGCCGGTAAAGCGGCGATCTGCTCGCGGGTCACCACCCCTTCACCGTTGGTCAGCACTACTTCAAACTCCCCCGCCATGGCGGAAAAATCGCGGTCGCTCAGGGTGCTGTATTCCACCACCTCATACGCTTCCTGCAGGGCGGACATCAGGGGCGCGGGCAAGCCGGCCAGCTTCAATACTTTCTTCTTCATTTCAATTACCTGACTGAGGGTGAGGAACGGATTTCAGCGCATCACGCGAAGGGCGTGACACGATAATGCCGATCACCCCACCGAGGATGAGCGCCACGGCCACAATCAGCAAACCGTAATGGTAGCTGTTGGTCATGTCTTTGATTTTGCCAAGGATTGGCGGTAAACCGAGGCCGACAAAGTTCGCCACGGTATTGATAAAGGCGATGGAGGCAGCCGCCGCCACACCGGCCAGTTTTTCGGTGGTGACCGCCCAGAAAATCGGGGTCAGCGCAAAGTTAAAGCCGACGGTCAGCACCAGCAACAGATAGGACACCACCAGATTGCCGGAGTAAATCGCCACCGCCAGGGCCAGCCCGGAGAAGATCAGCGGCAGCCCCATATGCCAGGAGCGTTCATTGGTTTTGTCGGAATGGCGACCGTTCAGGTACATAAACAGGCACGCCATCACAAACGGCACGGCTGAAAGCAGGCTGATAACGAAGTTGCTCTGTTCGGCGGCCATACTTTTGATGATCAGCGGCATAAACAGCGTAATGCCGATGGAGCCAAAGGCCTGCAGGAACCACACCAGGCTCAGCAGCAACACCGTTTTGTCTTTCAGGGCGCTCCACCAGGCGTGATTTTTGCCGATCTCTACGCCGACATTGTCCTGCTGCAAACGCTGCTTCAGCCAGGATTTCTGCTCCGGGTTTAACCAGGGCGCATGGTCGGGGGTATCCGGCAGGCGCCACAGTACCAATACGCCCAACACCAGGGCCGGAATACCTTCCAGCGCGAACAGCCAGCGCCATCCTGCAATTTCCGCCATGCCGTGCATATTCAGGATCGCACCCGACACCGGCAGCCCAATAATGGAGGCGGCAACCGAGCCCATATAGAAGAAGGACATCGCACGGGCGCGGTTACTTTTCGGGAACCAGCAGGAGATGTAATAGATGATGCCCGGCGCAAAACCCGCTTCTGCCATGCCCAGTAAAAAGCGCATTACGTACAGCTGATTGGCGCTGTGCACAAAGGCCATCCCGGTACTGACAATGCCCCAGGTAATCATGATGCGGGCGATCCAGCGGCGCGCACCGACTTTGGTCATAATCACATTGCTGGGGATCTCAAACAGAATATAAGAGATATAAAACATGCCGACACCCAGACCATACATACTGGCAGACAGCCCCAGATCCGCATTCATTTGCAGCGCGGCAATCGAGATATTGGTCTTATCCAGATTCGCCACAAAATAGCAGATGACGATAAAAGGAATTATTTTCGCGTTCAGTTGCTTCAGCGTAGAGGTATACAGATCGGTGGTCATAATAATAACCTCGGTGGGCGTTATCGCCATATTCGGGCAGCAGCAATACCGCCCGCAGCGCACGCGGAGTTTTTAGGGTATGTCATTATTATTATTGCTATAACACTATCTAACTAAGACCCAGCTTTTACTCTTTTGGCTTGGCCTTTAATTAACTCTCACCCATGTTAATCTCCAGGCCGCTGGTTTTCTGGCAAGGCAGCCAGGAAACCGATCCCGATGAGCTGACTTATGTCAGTGATTCGGGTCAGTTTCCGCAGCGAACGCCGCCAGAAAGCCAGGGGAGCAGGAGATTTACCATTCGGCGACGGAGCCGTCCGCAAACCGCCACAAAGGATTCCGCCAGTCCTGCACCTGCTGACTGCGTTCAATCACCAGCTGTTCGTTAATTTCCACGCCCAGCCCCGGTTTATTCAGCGGTGCAAAGTGGCCGCCCTTCATATTGAAGTCTTCTTTATTCACTACATAATCCAGCAATTCCGCGCCTTTATTGTAGTGAATGCCCATGCTCTGCTCCTGGAATACCGCATTGCGGGAAACAAAATCCACGTGCAGGCAGGATGCCAGCGCAATCGGTCCCAACGGACAGTGCGGCGCCAGCGCGACGTCATAGGCTTCCGCCATCGCGGCAATTTTAACGCACTCGGTAATTCCACCGGCGTGGGAGAGATCCGGCTGCAGAATCGCCAGCCCGCCCGCTTCCAGCACCCGTTTGAATTCAAAGCGGGAATACATCCTTTCTCCCGCCGCAATCGGCAGATGGGTCTGGGCCGCCAGCCGCGGATAATATTCCGCCTGCTCCGCCAGCACCGGCTCTTCAATAAACAGCGGACGGTAAGGCTCCAGCTCTTTGATCAGGATTTTGGCCATCGGCGCACTGACGCGTCCGTGAAAGTCCAGACCAAACTCGATCTCGTTACCAAAGGCTTCGCGGATCTGCGCTACGGTGTTGACCGCCGCATCCACTTTGCGCGAGCTGTCGATAATGCCCATCTCTTCGCAGCCGTTCAGCTTGAAGGTATCAAAGCCGATTTCTCGCAGTTTCTTAATGCCATCAATCACTTCGGCCGGACGATCGCCGCCCACCCAGCTGTAGGCTTTGATGCTGTCACGCACCAGGCCACCGAGCAGCTGCCAGACCGGCACGCCCAGCACCTTGCCTTTGATATCCCACAACGCCTGGTCGATTCCGGCGATGGCGCTCATCAGGATCGGGCCACCACGGTAGAAACCGCCGCGATACATCACCTGCCACAAATCATTAATGCGCGCCGGATCCTGGCCAATCAGATACTCAGACAGCTCATGCACCGCCGCCTCGACGCTTTTCGCCCGCCCTTCAATCACCGGCTCGCCCCAGCCAACCACGCCTTCGTCGGTTTCAATTTTCAGGAACATCCAGCGCGGCGGCAGGCGATAGGTGGTTAATTTGGTGATTTTCATTGTACGGCTTCCTTATAGGCGGCAACGAACGCGCGGGCCTGCGCTGCGGTGCGGGTTACCGGCTGTCCGGCGCGATAGAGATCGCTGCCCAGCCCAGCACCCACGCAACCGGCAGCCAGAAACGCATGAAGATTTTCAGGGGTGACGCCGCCTACGGCGAACACCGGCACATCCGCAGGCAGCACCGCTTTCAGCGCCTTGATGTAATCCGGGCCAAAGGCGGAAGAAGGGAAGATTTTCAGCGCCTGCGCACCGGCCTTCAGCGCGGCGAAGGCTTCCGACGCCGTGGCGCAGCCTGCGGCCACCGTCATGCCACGCTCCACAGCGCGGCGGATCACGGCGGGATCGGTATTGGGCGTCACCACCAGCTTGCTGTTAATGAGGGCCAGGCGATCGACCTGCTCAGGCTCCAGCACCGTACCCGCCCCAATCAGCGCCTGATGGCCAAAAGTCGTCACCATGTTGGCAATGCTCAGTTCCCAGTCTGGCGAATTCAGCGGGATTTCAATGGCATCGAAACCGGCATCAATCAGCGCGGCGACATGCTCTTCAGCCTCTTCCGGGCGAATGCCGCGCAGAATAGCGATCAGCGGCAGCTTAGTTGACCAGTTCATCGGCGATACTCCTGATTCCGTGTTGGAAGGCGGTGTCGCCTTCCAGCAAATGGGCCGACAGTCCACTTAAGCTCATCGCCTGCAGATAGCGATCGGCCAGTGAGCTGCCGGCGATAAGGGTGAGCGGAGTCGTTTCACCCGGCATAAACGTCTCTTTCATCAGCGCAACTTCATGACCAATCAACAGGCCGGAAAGAAACTCGCTGACCGATTCCCGCGGACGCGCACCCAGCACATGGGCCGCGCGCACCTCAAACAGTCGGCTGAGAATGCTGCGGTCATTAGCGCCGGTTTCCAGCCCCTGACGGAACGCTTCGGCATCCGGCTGCTGTGGGGGTAAACCGGCACCCACCAGCGAATGATTAAGCAAAACATGGTGCAGTTCGCCGGTGATCACCGTACGAAAATCGACAATCTTGCCGCCATCTGCCCTCACCCACTTTGAGTGCGTGCCCGGCATCACGTAATGCGAAGCGGGATGCTGTTGCGCGGCACCGAGCAACTGCGTTTCTTCGCCGCGCATCACATTGACGTTATCGCGGCGGTCGATGCTCAGCCCCGGCACAATCCAGGCGAGGCCATCTACCCTGGTCAGGCGCGACGCAATATCCCCCAGCGCGACCGGACAAGGCAGATAGGGCACGCTTAACCAGCCGGCGTTACTGCCCACCATGCCAGCCATCACTACCGGCACGTCGTTCACCGGCCAGCCTTCGGTCACGCGGGCAAAGACCTCTGCCGGCGTGCGGCCATTCAGCCGGGTGATGCCGGACTCAGAACGTCGTTCCTCCTGGCAGATGCCTTCACGGTAATACCAGGCTCGCAGGTTGGTGGAACCCCAGTCGATAGCAATATAGCGGGTCACGTGATGTCCTTTAGTCGTCGGGTTGAACTGGCGATCATCGTCAGTGCCGCCTGTTCAGCCTCATCCGGCTTCTGATGGCGAATGGCGTCAAACAGCGCTTTATGCTCCTGCAAGGTATTGGGCATATTGCCGCTATCAGGCATGTACGTGCGTTCAAAAACCGCTAACTGGAGTGAGCTGATGGCCACGCTAAGCTGCTGAAGCACCGGGTTATGCACCGATTCCAGCACCGCTTCGTGATAGCGAATATCGGCCTGATTAAAGGCCTCGCGATCGCGGTGGTGCGTGACCATATCGTTCAGCGCCGCCTCGATGTTGGCTAAATCCCGCGAGGTGGCCCGCTCGGCAGACCAGCGCGCAATTTGCGGTTCCACCAGGTTGCGCACTTCGCTCATGGCGGCGATAAGGCGCGGATCCTGATCGTGCTTCAGCGACCATTGCAGCACGTCGCTGTCGAGGAAGTTCCACTGGCTGCGCGGGGTCACAAAGGCGCCGCGATAGCGTTTCATCTCAATCAGCCGCTTGGCCATCAGCGATCGGTACACTTCGCGGATGATATTGCGCGAGGTGCTGAACTGCTCGCAGAGCTCAGCTTCTGCCGGCAATGAGGCACCGGGCGCATATTTGCCCGCGACCACCTCTTCGCCGAGGGTCAGAATGATACGGTCCGTTTTGCTGAGGTCGTCTTTCATGATGTTCCATGGAGAATAGCGAAGGGGACATTGTAGTACCCATAACTCAGGTTGTACTACAATCCAGATCACAAAACAGACAACCCACCCAGGCAGGATCGGGTAAGCAAGAGAAATCAGGGAAGGGTGCGAAGGAAGAAAAACGTCCCGGACTGGCCGGGACGCTGGGTCAGGACTTACAGCACAAACTTCTCAATGGCATAGGCCACGCCATCTTCCAGGTTGGTTTTAGTCACGAACTGGGCGATAGCTTTAACCGATTCAATGCCATTTCCCATCGCCACGCCGGTGCCGGCAAATTCCAGCATCGCCATGTCGTTTTCCTGATCGCCGATGGCCATCACTTCATCACGGGACAGGCCGAGACGGTCGGCAAGCGCCTTAACGCCCGCGCCCTTATTCACCTTTTTATTCAGGATTTCAAGGTAGTAAGGGGAGCTTTTCATGATCGTCGCGCGCTCACGCGCTTCCTCCGGCAGGCGGGCAATGGCCTTGTCGAGGATTTCAGGTGGATCGATCATCATCACTTTCGGGAAGGTCATGCTGCTGTCCATCTCTTCAACCGCACGATAGTGCAGCGGAATGCCGGTCAGGAAAGATTCATGCACGGTGAACGCGCTGATGTCTTTATTGGCGGTATACAGCTCGGATTTAGTCAACGCCTGGAAGTGAACGCCCAGTTCACGCGCCAGCTTTTCAAAATAGAGGTAGTCATCGTGGGTCAACGTCGCTTCCGCCACGCATTCACCGGTAGCCGCCTGCTGAACCAGCGCGCCATTATTGGTGATGCAGTATTGCCCTTCATGCTGTAAATCCAGCTCCATCAGGTAACGCTGCACGCCGATAAACGGCCGGCCGGTGGCCAGCACCACAGAAACACCTTTCTCACGGGCGGCCTGAATTGCCTTTTTAACCCCGGGAGTCACTTCATGCTGTGGGTTTAGCAGGGTGCCATCCATATCAATCGCAATCAATTTTATTGCCATAACGTCCTCGTCAGCTAACGGTTTGCTTCATGCTAGCGCGATTCAGCTCGCATTGACCAGCCCGAAAAAACGGCCTATCGCTAAAACCGGTCGGGAACGGCACCTAAAGGCAAATTTATTCGATGTGTGGTTTTTGAACAAATGTGAGATGATAACCGAGCGTGACATTCAAGGAGGAAACAGAATGAATATTGTCATCGTCAGTAAAGATAGTTTTTTTATCTCGGGTGCGATCGGTCTTATCCAGGAAGCCTGGCTCCCGCAATATGAGGGAAATCCGGTGTTTTTGGTGGCGGATGCTAACAGAGAGTTACTCACAGCAAATATCATCCTCACCGATGAATTTAAGTTAATACCAGGTAAAAAATCTCGGGCAAAATCGCTTCAGGAATCAGAGGATCCGTCCAGGGAGCGTTGCCTGTCGATCTGGCTGGCCGCAGCGTGCCATGCAGAGAACCGTTCCTGCCAGCAACACCGATATCAGGTGACTCAACGTGAATCGCGGCAGCGGCTGGTTGAACTGTTCAGCTATAAAAATGCCCGCGGTTCGGCTTCATCACCCTTTTACGATCCCCGCCATTGTGGCACCCAGGATCCGATTACCCTTAGCAAACAACAAGCTATGGTTGTCAAATATACCCGTCTGGGTCTGTCACTTACCGATATTTCGCGTCTGACCAGTCTGAGTGTTAAAACCATCAGCACCCATAAACGTGCGGTAATGCGTAAGCTCGGCATGAAAAATAACAGTGAGTTTTACCGTTATGCGTTAGTGGGGGGAAACCCGCCCTAAAGACGACAGCCATAAAAAAAGGCAGATCCTGGGATCTGCCTTTCTTGAGACGCATTACGCGCTAGATATCGATGTTCGCTGCACGCAGCGCATTCTCTTCGATAAAGGCACGACGAGGTTCAACCGCATCGCCCATCAGCGTGGTAAACAGCTGGTCAGCGGCAATCGCATCTTTCACCGTCACACGCAGCATACGGCGGCTGTCGGGATCCATGGTGGTTTCCCACAGCTGCTCCGGGTTCATCTCACCCAGACCTTTGTAGCGCTGAACCGTCAGGCCACGACGTGACTCTTTCACCAGCCAGTCCATCGCCTGCTCGAAGCTCTCGATCGGCTGACGACGCTCGCCACGTTCGATGAAGGCATCTTCTTCGATCAGGCCACGCAGTTTTTCACCCAGCGCGCAGATCTTACGGTATTCACCGCCGGAGACGAATTCGTTATCCAGAGGATAATCGGTGTCCACGCCGTGGGTACGGATGCGTACAATCGGCTCAAAGATGTGCTGTTCCAGATTCTCACGCACCAGACCGCTGTAGGAGCTACCGTGCTGCTCTTTCTCGTTCAGCATCACAATCAGCCCGTCAATCCAGCTCTGTACCGTCGCCTGTTCAGACAGGTCGCTCAGCGTTGAGTGGTAGATCAGCGAGTTCAGCAGGGCTACCGGATAACGGCGCTCCATACGTTTGATCATTTTACGGGTGCTGTTGAATTCTGACACCAGCGTTTCCAGCGGCGCGCCGCCCAGTGCCGGTGCTTCGGCATTGGTGTGCAGGGTTGCGCCATCCAGCGCGATCGCGATTTGGTACTGATCCATCGCGTCATCATCCTTGATGTACTGCTCCTGCTTGCCTTTCTTCACTTTGTACAGCGGTGGCTGAGCAATATAGACATGGCCACGTTCGATGATTTCCGGCATCTGGCGGTAGAAGAAGGTCAGCAGCAGCGTACGAATGTGCGAACCATCCACGTCGGCATCGGTCATGATGATGATGCTGTGATAACGCAGTTTGTCCGGGTTGTATTCGTCACGGCCGATGCCGCAGCCCAGCGCGGTGATCAGCGTGGCAACTTCCTGCGAGGCGAGCATCTTATCGAAGCGCGCTTTCTCAACGTTGAGGATTTTACCTTTCAACGGCAGGATCGCCTGGTTTTTACGGTTACGTCCCTGCTTGGCGGATCCGCCTGCAGAGTCACCCTCCACCAGGTAGATTTCGCACAGCGCCGGGTCACGCTCCTGACAGTCAGCCAGTTTGCCTGGCAGACCCGCCAGATCCAGCGCGCCTTTACGGCGGGTCATTTCACGCGCACGACGGGCCGCTTCACGGGCACGGGCCGCATCGATAATTTTGCCGACCACGATTTTCGCATCGGTCGGGTTTTCCAGCAGGTATTCCGCCAGCAGTTCGTTCATCTGCTGCTCAACCGCCGTTTTCACCTCAGAAGAGACCAGCTTGTCTTTGGTCTGTGAGGAGAATTTCGGGTCCGGCACTTTCACCGATACCACTGCAATCAGGCCTTCACGGGCATCGTCACCGGTGGCGCTGACTTTCGCTTTCTTGCTGTAGCCTTCTTTATCCATGTAGGCGTTCAGCGTACGGGTCATCGCGGTACGGAAACCAACAAGGTGCGTGCCGCCATCGCGCTGTGGGATGTTGTTAGTAAAGCAGTAGATGTTTTCCTGGAAACCGTCGTTCCACTGCAGCGCCACTTCCACGCCAATACCGTCTTTTTCCGTCGAGAAATAGAAGACATTCGGGTGAATCGGGGTTTTGTTCTTGTTCAGGTACTCAACGAACGCCTTGATGCCGCCTTCGTAGTGATAGTGATCCTGACGGGCATCACGCTTGTCTTCCAGTTTGATCGACACGCCGGAGTTCAGGAACGACAGTTCACGCAGACGCTTGGCGAGGATTTCATACTCGAAATCGGTCACGTTGGTGAAGGTCTGATGGCTTGGCCAGAAACGTACGCGGGTACCGGTCAGATCGGTTTCACCGGTCACGTGCAGTGGGGCCTGTGGCACGCCATGCACGTAAACCTGATTGTGAACCTTGCCTTCGCGGCGAATGGTCAGCTCCAGCTTTTCAGACAGGGCGTTAACCACTGACACGCCGACGCCGTGCAGACCACCGGAAACTTTATAGGAGTTGTCATCGAATTTACCGCCTGCGTGCAGCACGGTCATGATCACTTCTGCCGCAGAAATGCCTTCTTCTTCATGGATGCCGGTAGGAATACCACGGCCATCATCCTGGACGGATACGGAGTTATCCGCATGAATAGTCACCAGAATATCTTTACAGTGACCGGCGAGTGCTTCGTCGATAGCGTTATCCACGACCTCGAATACCATGTGATGCAGACCGGTGCCGTCATCCGTATCGCCGATATACATACCCGGGCGCTTGCGTACTGCATCAAGCCCTTTCAGAACTTTGATACTTGAGGAGTCATAAGAATTCGACATCAACGTTTCTCGCTCGTTTAATCTTCAGGTTGAACCGCTATTTTACCTTGTTCCACGTGGAACATCTTGCCCTTTTCGTCAGTCATGTCGAACACGTGTTCGGCACTGATTGCACTGACAAAAACCTGGGCATGCGTGGCTTTCAGACGTGAGGCTAACAGCTGTCGCCGCGTCTCATCCAGCTCGGAGGCAAAATCATCTATCAGATACAGGCAGCGTCGCCCATTCTGTCGGGTGAGAAACTCACCCTGCGCCAGTCTCAGGGCGCACATCAGCAGCTTTAACTGGCCGCGTGACAGTAAATCTTCCACCGGCGTCCCGTCGGCACGGATTCGAAAATCCGCTTTGTGCGGGCCGCTGGCGGTGTAAGTCAGTGCCCGATCGCGTTCAAACTGGCGTTCGAGCAGTTCGCCGTATTCCGTCTCTTTGTCCCAGCCGCGCTGGAAAGAGAAGGTCAGCTTAAATTCAGGTAAAAACTGTGCGCAGGTGGCGTTGATATCTTCGGCAATGGCGTCGCTGTAGGCGGCTCGCCAGCGGCTGATCTGTTCAGCAAGGGGAACCAGCTCCTGATCCCAGGCGCGGATTTGCTGATAGCGCGACACCTGACGCAAGGCGGCATTGCGCTGTTTCATCAGCCTGCGCAGATTGCTCCAGGCGGTAAAGAAGCCGGGTTCATTATGAAAACAGCCCCAGTCGATGTAGGCGCGGCGGTATTTCGGCCCGCCGTTAAGCAGCGTAAAACCTTCCGGGGTGATTAGCTGCATCGGCAGCATCTGCGCCAGCTCGGCGACTTTATGACCGTCGCTGCCGTCGATGCGCACCTTGCTGTCTCCGGCGCGATTTTTGGTCAGACCGACCGAGATTTCACGCTCGGCGCCTTCAATACGCCCGTGCAGGACAAACGCATCCTGCTCGTGGCGGATAACCCGTCCGGCCTGCAGGCTGCGAAACGCGCGACCGTGGCCGAGCGTGTAGATCGCTTCCAGCACGCTGGTTTTGCCACTGCCATTCGCGCCCACCAGAAAGTTAAAGCCGGGCGCCAGCGCCAGATCCGCATTTTCGATGTTACGAAAGTCTTTGATAAGCAGGCGGGTTAAAGCCATACAGACGGAATTCCAAAACAGGCGATGATAAAGCAGCATCCTGCCCTTTTTTTACGGCAGGCCAGGGCGTCATCGGCGCAGTCAGTTTGCACCTGACCAGCGCGGAGCCGCCGTAGCGTACTAAAGTACGTGCGGACGGCGAGCACTGCCCGGGCACAAAATGACAAGTAAGTTAGCCCGATATTCTACTACAACCGCATTGGCATGACGACGTAGGCCGCGCTCTGGCTGGCTGCATCTTCAATCTGTACGCTGGAAACGGAGTCGGTCAGCAGCAGCCGCACATTCTCACACTTCAGCGCATTGAGCACGTCCAGCACGTAGCTGACGTTAAAACCAATTTCCAGATCGGTGCCGCCGTAGGTGACATCCAGCATCTCTTCCGCTTCTTCCTGCTCAGGGTTGTTCGCGGTAATTTTCAGCTGATTTTCGCTGACATACAGACGAACGCCACGGAACTTCTCGTTAGAGAGGATCGCCGCACGGGCAAAAGCTTGCTTAAGAATGTCGCAACCGGCATCCAGCGTTTTGTCCGGGTTCTTCGGCAATACGCGGCGATAATCCGGGAAACGGCCATCAACCAGCTTGGAGGTGAAGATAAAGTCGCCGACGTGCGCACGAATATTGTTGCTGCCGATTTGCACCTGCAGTGGCGTATCGCCACCATCAAGCAGACGCACCAGCTCAATGACGCCTTTACGCGGCACGATCACCGAATGGCTCGGGAGTTGCTGACCAACCGGCATCGAACAGACCGCCAGACGGTGACCATCGGTGGCCACGGTACGCAGCTCTTCACCTTCGGTTTCAAACAGCATGCCGTTCAGGTAGTAACGCACATCCTGATGCGCCATCGAGAACTGGGTCGCTTCGATCAGGCGCTTCAGCGTGGCCTGCGGCAGCGTAAACTCGACTTCGCTGGTCCAGTCATCCAGATTCGGGAAGTCGCTGGCCGGCAGCGTGGAAAGCGAGAAACGGCTGCGGCCAGAGCGCACCAGCATTCTTTCGCCGTCCAGCATCACGGTAATCTCCGCGCCTTCAGGCAGGCCACGGCAGATATCGAAAAACTTACGGGCTGGCACCGTCGTGGCGCCAGGTTCGTGTTCCTGTGTCAGCGCGACACGGGCCACCATTTCCATCTCCAGATCCGTGCCGGTCAGCAACAGGCTGCCTTCATTGACCTGTAACAGCAGGTTGCCGAGGATAGGTAAGGTCGGCCGTCCGCCCAGTGGGCTGCTGACCTGCTGTAATGGCTTGAGTAAATGCTCGCGTTCTACAATAAATTTCATAGCGTCAGGAAGATAATGTTCTGATTAGATTTGAGAAATCTTCTTTAATATCGTGACTTTCTTCACGCAGCTGCTCGATTTTACGACAGGCATGCAGCACCGTGGTATGGTCACGACCCCCGAAAGCATCACCGATTTCCGGTAAACTGTGGTTGGTCAATTCTTTCGCCATTGCCATCGCCATCTGGCGTGGGCGGGCCACCGAGCGGGAACGCCGCTTGGAGAGCAAATCAGCCACTTTGATTTTGTAATACTCTGCCACTGTCTTCTGGATGTTGTCGATGGTGACCAACTTCTCCTGAAGCGCCAGCAGATCGCGCAGAGCCTCCCGCACAAAATCAATGGTAATCGCCCGGCCGGTAAAGTTGGCGTTGGCAATCACGCGGTTCAACGCGCCTTCTAGCTCACGCACGTTGGATCGTAAACGCTTGGCAATAAAGAAAGCCACTTCACCCGGCAGGCGGATGTCGTTTTCGTCGGCTTTTTTCATCAGGATCGCCACGCGCGTTTCCAGTTCTGGCGGCTCGATCGCCACGGTCAGTCCCCAGCCAAAGCGCGACTTCAGACGATCTTCCACGCCGTTGATCTCTTTCGGATAGCGATCCGAGGTCAGAATGATCTGTTGGTTGCCTTCCAGCAACGCATTAAAGGTGTGGAAAAACTCTTCCTGAGATCGTTCTTTATTGGCAAAGAACTGAATGTCATCGATCAGCAACGCATCGACCGAACGGTAGTAGCGTTTGAACTCTTCAATGGCGTTGTTCTGCAGCGCCTTGACCATGTCCTGTACAAAGCGCTCGGAGTGCATGTATACCACTTTGGCATTGGGTTTACGCGCCATGATGCCGTTACCTACCGCGTGCAACAGGTGGGTTTTACCCAGACCGGTGCCGCCATAGAGGAATAAAGGGTTATAAGCGCCGCCAGGATTGTCCGCCACCTGACGCGCAGCCGCACGGGCTAACTGGTTTGATTTACCTTCAACGAAGTTATCAAAGTTGTGCTTGGTGTTGACGTTCGAGCGGTAAGAGAGCTCCGCCGGTGCCGGCATGCTGTCCCAGCTTGGGCGGGTATGCACGGGGCGCGAACCCTGTACCGGTGCACTGGCATGGGCGCTGGCCATTACCGGCTGGCTGATCTGGCGTGTCACCGGCTTGCTGCCCACTTCAAAACGCAGCAACGGCACATCCGTGCCGCAGAAATCATTCAGCAGGCCATTAATATTATTGAGGTATTTATCCCGAACCCAATCGAGTACAAACCGGTTTGGTGCATACAAGGCCAACGTGTTGTCGTTCAATTCGGCCTGCAGTGGGCGTATCCACATGCTGAATTCGGTGGCAGGTAGTTCATCCTGCAAACGGGCAAGACACTGTTGCCATAGCGTAAGTGACACGGCGGACTCCACTCGAAAAAATTCGATAAGAAAAAAGGCGCTGAAGCGATAAATTCATCATTGTTGACGCATGCAGATGACGCACATACGAACCGCTGTCCGCGGTTATCCCGCCATCGATCGACCCGGAGGATCGCAAACGGAAGGGCGGATCATAGCGTAAAGCGAAGCAGAGATCTTCACTTTCTACACAGTTTTGATCCAATTTATCCACAGGCCATCGCTGCGGGGATAAGTTTACGCTCTCGTGCTCAAAAGGCATTCAGGATCGTCTGCATTCGTCGAATTTTAAAGCGCCCGTCACGTTATTGTCGTAAGGCTGATGTAAGGGATCGCAAGAAGATCCTGAACGATCCTTGCGCTTTATAGCAGAGGCCGTATAATTCTCGCCCCGACGCGTAGCGCTCTGGCCCGTACCGGCTGGTTTTGCGGTCGACCGGGACATCCAGACGCGGCTTTTAACGCGAAGTAAATTGACTCCGGACTGTACAATTATTACAATCCCGCCTCTTTATTAAAGACACACTGAGGCGTCGGTCGATTTTCTGACCATCAAAACGCGTCACCCAGTGAAAATTTTCCAAGTTTAGGTAGAAATCGCCATGAAACGCACTTTTCAACCGTCCGTACTGAAGCGTAACCGTTCACACGGTTTCCGTGCTCGTATGGCAACAAAAAATGGTCAACAGGTTCTGGCACGTCGTCGTGCTAAAGGCCGTTCACGCCTGACCGTTTCTAAGTAATAAAAGCTAACCGCTCAGTGGTTAAGCTCGCATTTCCCAGGGAGTTACGTTTGTTAACTCCCACTCATTTCACTTTCGTCTTCCAGCAGCCACAAAGAGCTGGCACGCCGCAAATTACTATTCTCGGCCGCCTGAACTCGCTGGGGCATCCCCGCATCGGTCTTACCGTCGCAAAAAAACACGTCAAACGCGCGCATGAACGCAACCGGATCAAGAGATTGACCCGCGAGAGTTTTCGCCTGCGTCAACATGAACTTCCAGCAATGGATTTCGTGATCGTGGCGAAAAAAGGCGTGGCTGACCTGGATAACCGTGCGCTGACGGAAGCGTTGGAGAAACTATGGCGTCGTCACTGTCGCCTGGCTCGCGGCTCCTGATAGCGGTCATCCGCGTGTATCAACGCGCGATTAGTCCGCTTTTAGGACCCCACTGTCGCTTCCATCCCACCTGTTCTCAATACGGTATTGAGGCATTGCGCAGGTTTGGGGTGATAAAAGGCAGTTGGTTAACGATGAAACGCGTATTAAAATGCCACCCCTTGAACCCGGGTGGCGACGATCCGGTGCCGCCAAAAACCGACGATAACAGAGAACATTAACGATGGATTCGCAACGCAATCTTTTTCTCATCGCTTTTCTGTTCGTGTCTTTTATGATCTGGCAAGCCTGGCAGACGGACCATGCTCCGCAGCCTGTGCAGACTCAGACCACACAAAACACGACCAGCGCAGCCGGTGATGCCGCAAACCAGGGCGTACCTGCCAGCGGACAGGGCAAAACGATCACCGTTAAGACTGATGTCCTGACATTACATATCAACACCCGTGGTGGCGATATCGAGCAGGCACAGCTGCTGACTTACCCGGATAAACTGGGTTCTTCTCAGCCATTCCAGCTGCTGGAAACCAACCCAGGTTTTCTGTATCAGGCTCAGAGCGGTCTGACCGGTCGTAACGGCCCGGACAACCCGGCTAACGGCGCGCGTCCCCTGTTCACCACCACTCAGGATAGCTTTGAGATGGCGGACGGCCAGAGCGAACTGCGTATCCCGATGACCTACACTGCGGAAAACGGCGCAACCTACACCAAAACCTTCGTACTGAAGCGCGGTGAGTTTGCGATCAACGTGGATTATCAGGTTAACAACACCACCCAGCAGCCGCTGGAAGTGGCGATGTTCGGTCAGCTGAAGCAGACCATCGACCTGCCAAAACACCGCGATACCGGCAGTAACAATTTTGCGTTGCACACTTTCCGTGGCGCGGCTTACTCCAGCAGTGAGACCAACTACGAGAAGTACAAGTTTGATAAAATCAGCGATAACGAAAACCTGAGCACTACCACCAATAACGGTTGGGTGGCGATGCTTCAGCAATACTTCGCGACGGCCTGGGTGCCACGCACCAACGGCACCAATACGCTTTACACCAGTAACCTGGGTAACGGTATTGCGGCCATCGGCTACAAATCTGCACCGGTGACTATCGCCCCTGGCGCGCAGCAGAATCTGGCTGCCACCCTGTGGGTTGGACCGGAAATTCAGGACAAGATGGCCGCTATCGCGCCGCATCTGGACCTGACCGTGGATTATGGCTGGTTGTGGTTTATCTCGCAGCCGCTATTCAAACTGCTGAAATTCCTGCACAGCTTTATCGGTAACTGGGGCTTCTCCATTATCGTTATCACCTTTATCGTTCGTGGCATCATGTACCCGCTGACTAAAGCGCAGTACACCTCCATGGCGAAAATGCGCATGCTGCAGCCGAAGATTCAGGCAATGCGTGAGCGTATCGGTGAAGATAAGCAGCGTATGAGCCAGGAAATGATGGCGCTGTACAAAGCAGAGAAAGTGAACCCGTTGGGTGGCTGTCTGCCGCTGGTTATCCAGATGCCAATCTTCCTGGCGCTGTATTACATGCTGATGGGCTCGATTGAACTGCGTCATGCGCCGTTTGCACTGTGGATCCATGACCTGTCTGCACAGGACCCGTACTACATCCTACCGATCCTGATGGGCGTTACGATGTTCTTCATTCAGAAGATGTCGCCGACCACCGTGACCGACCCGATGCAGCAGAAGATCATGACCTTTATGCCAGTGATCTTCACCGTGTTCTTCCTGTGGTTCCCGTCTGGTCTGGTGCTGTACTACATCGTCAGTAACCTGGTCACCATTATCCAGCAGCAGCTGATTTATCGCGGCCTGGAAAAACGTGGCTTACACAGCCGTGACAAGAAGAAAGCATAAGATTTACTAAAAGATGCTTCACCCGGAGGATTTCTCATTGCAGACAACACGCGGGCAGTGAGAAAGATAAAGGGTGTACTATAAGGCGGTCACTGACCGCCTTATTTTTTTGCCAAAAAAAGAGAGTCGAATATGAGTCATAGCGAGACTATCGTCGCCCAGGCGACGCCGCCAGGCCGCGGTGGTGTGGGCATCCTGCGCATTTCCGGCAGCAAAGCCGCTGAGGTTGCTCAGGCACTGCTGGGCAAGCTGCCTAAACCCCGCTACGCCGACTATCTGCCCTTCCGTGATACCGACGGGAAAGCGCTGGACCAGGGCATTGCGCTGTGGTTCCCAGGCCCGAACTCCTTTACCGGCGAAGATGTGCTGGAACTGCAGGGTCATGGCGGCCCGGTGATCCTCGACCTGCTGCTCAAGCGCATTGTCGCCATGCCTGGCCTGCGTATCGCCAGGCCCGGCGAATTCTCAGAGCGCGCCTTCCTTAATGACAAGCTGGACCTCGCGCAGGCTGAGGCGATTGCCGACCTGATTGATGCCAGTTCTGAACAGGCGGCGCGCTCGGCGCTGAACTCCCTGCAGGGGGCGTTTTCGCTGCGCGTTAACCATCTTGTGGAAGCACTTACTCACCTGCGAATCTACGTCGAAGCGGCTATCGACTTTCCTGATGAGGAGATCGACTTCCTGTCAGACGGCAAAATTGAAGCGCAGCTGGAACAGGTGATTGCCGATCTGGATGGCGTGCGGGCCGAAGCGCGTCAGGGCAGCCTGCTGCGGGAAGGTATGAAGGTGGTGATCGCCGGTCGCCCCAATGCCGGTAAGTCCAGCCTGCTGAATGCGCTGGCAGGCCGTGAGGCGGCAATTGTGACCGATATCGCCGGTACCACCCGCGACGTGCTGCGTGAGCATATCCATATTGACGGTATGCCGCTGCACATCATTGATACCGCCGGACTGCGCGAGGCCAGCGACGAAGTTGAGCGCATCGGCATTGAACGTGCGTGGAACGAGATCGAACAGGCAGACCGCGTGCTGTTTATGGTTGACGGCACCACCACCGGCGCCACCGAGCCTGCCGAAATCTGGCCAGACTTTATTGCCCGTTTACCCGCGACTCTGCCGATCACCGTGGTGCGTAACAAAGCGGACGTCACCGGCGAGGCGCAAGGTCTGACGGAAGTGAATGGCCACTCACTTATTCGCCTGTCGGCCCGCACCGGCGACGGCATTGACGTGCTGCGCAACCATCTGAAAGAGAGCATGGGCTTCTCCGGCAATATGGAAGGTGGCTTCCTGGCGCGTCGTCGTCACCTGCAGGCGCTTGAGTTAGCGGCTACTCACTTACTTCAGGGAAGAGAGCAGCTGCTGGGCGCCCGTGCTGGCGAACTGCTGGCGGAAGAGCTGAGAGTGGCGCAACAGGCGTTAAGCGAAATCACCGGCGAATTTACCTCTGATGATTTGCTGGGCCGCATCTTCTCCAGCTTCTGCATCGGTAAATAAATCAAAGGGGAAACGCCCGTTTCCCCTCTTTTCTCTGCAAAACGTCCAATGCTGCTCAGCTATCGTCAAAAACATGATCTTAATCTGAAAGTCTGCACTTACACGTAAAGTGAGGTGATATTTGCTAAGAAAATTCTTACAATAGCCCCGATGATTTTCCGACCATTTTCACGGAGCGACAGATGGCCAGTCATTTTGCACGCCGGACCCTTACCCAGGGACTCCCTTCGGTACAGCGACTTTCACAACCCCTGCTTGATTTCTCCAGCACGCTGGCTGAAAAGCGCCGTGTGCGTTATCTGGCGGCCCGCGCGTTGCTGGCTGACCTGATGCTGCGCGTTTATGGCCTTTCACAGCTGCCGGAAATGACGCTCAGCGCGTGTGGCCGCCCGGTGTTTGCCGATCCCGATCTGCCTGACTTCAGCCTGGCCTATGCCGGTAACATTATTGGCGTCCTGCTGGCCGAGGAAGGCGGTCATGTCGGGCTGGGCATTGAGATTGTACGTGCGCACAGTCGACAGACGCAGGAGCAGTATATGCAAGGCCTCTCTTCCGCTGAACGCGCCTGGATTAATGCGCAGACCGACCCCAGCGAAGCCGCTATCCAGCTGTGGGCACTGCGTAAAAGCCTGATGAAGCTCACCGGGGTGAAAGAAGGCAGCAGCGAGTCATTGCGGCTGCATCCCGCCTCTGGCCGTTTACGCTCGCTGGCGTATCCCGATATTCAGGCGGTCTCTGACGTCGAACCCTTATTGATCTGGTCCTGTGCGTTGTCACCCGGCAGCGAGCGTTTGCATCTTTGGGAGTCTGATGAAGAGAAGAACTGGACGCGGCTGCAGGATATTCAGGTCAACAAACCGGCGATGGGCCAACGCATGCTGCGTCTGACCAGTCTGCCAGCGGAGAAAGTGTTTCAGGGATAGGTACGGAAAGCGCAGCGAACGCCGGCGTTGAGAAAGCGACAGGCCAGCCGGAGCTGGCCTGCTTAACGCGATTAATGCGCGTCGATAAACACGATTTTCAGCACAAACAGCAGCGCGACAACTACCACGCATGGGCTGATTTCACGCCAGCGACCGGTGCCAAACTTCATCACGCAGTAAGAGATAAAGCCTAACGCAATCCCTTCGGTAATGGAGAAGCTAAATGGCATCATCACCGCCGTGACGAAGGCCGGAACGGCTTCAGTCAGATCATTCCACTTCACGCGCGCCAGGCTTGAGCTCATCAGCACGCCAACATAAATCAGCGCACCCGCCGCCGCATAGGCTGGAACCATGCCCGCCAGCGGTGACAGGAACATCACCAGCAGGAACAGGATACCGGTCACCACCGCCATCAATCCGGTACGGCCCCCGATGGAAACACCGGAAGAGCTTTCGATATAAGCCGTCACGGAAGAGGTGCCGATATAAGAACCGGCCACCGAGCTGATGCTGTCAACAAACAGCGCCTGCTTCATGCGTGGGAAGGTGCCTTTCTCATCGGTCAGACCCGCTTTGTCGGTGACGCCAATCAGCGTACCGGAGGAGTCGAACAGGTTAACCAGCATAAAGGAGAAGATGATGCCGGCCATGCCAATGTTCAGCGATCCGGCCAGGTCAACCTGCCCCACAATCGAGGTAATGCCGGTTGGGGCGGAGAACACGCCGCCGTATTTCACATCACCAATCGCCAGACCAATCAGCGTGGTCACCACAATCGACACCAGCACCGCGATATGAATATTGCGGGAAGCCAGGATGGCAATAATAAAGAATCCCAGCGCCCCCAGCAGCACGCTGTGTGAGGTCAGATTGCCGACCGCCACCAGCGTATCTTTGTTAGAAACGATAATGCCGGCATTTTTCAGGCCGATCATCGCAATAAACAGACCGATACCGGCGGTGATACCCACGCGCAGGCTGGCAGGAATATTGGCAATCATCCAGTAGCGCACGCGGAAAATGGTCAGCAGCAGCAGGCCAACCGCGCCCCAGAAGATGGCACCCATACCCACCTGCCAGGAGATACCCATCGCACCCACCACCACGAAAGCAAAGAAGGCGTTAAGGCCCATTGCCGGCGCAAGTGCCACGGGCAGGTTAGCGACCAGGCCCATCAGGATGCTGCCGAACGCGGCAATCAGACAGGTGGTGACAAACACCGCCTGGGTGTTCATGCCCGCCACACCGAGGATCTGTGGGTTCACAAAAACGATATACACCATCGTCAGGAAAGTGGTGATACCTGCAATCACTTCAGTACGTACGGTGGTGCCGTGTTCCTGCAGTTTAAAGATCCGCTGTAGTAGGCCTGGATTAGTCATTATGTGATTCCAAAACGGAGAAAAGTTGTCGACGGCTATCCTAACCTAAAATTCTGATTTTGGGAGCTAACCGACAGGTTTTTTCGCAACCGGTTGCGCCGCGTTTTACAGACGTTCACAACCACTAACTGGAATTGACATTTCTCAGTCGCAATTCAGCCGCAGGTAAGTCAAAGTGGAGAGACCGTAAAAAAACTCAGGGAGACACCGATGACTGTTGGCTGTGTATTTTTTGATTGCGACGGAACGCTGGTGGACAGTGAACTGCTTTGTACCCAGGCCTACGTGAATACCTTCGCGCAGTTTGGCGGCGACCTTTCACTGCAGGAGATGTTTGAAAAGTACAAAGGCGTCAAGCTGTACGACATTATTGCCGAGGTGTGCGCCGAGCATCATCTGAGCGTCAGCAAAGAGGAGTTCGAACCGGCATACCGCAAAGAAGTGGCGCGGCTGTTCGATCTGGAATTAAAGCCGATCGCCGGCGCAAAAGCGCTGCTTGAGCAGATTACCGTGCCGATGTGCGTAGTATCCAACGGAACGGTGCCAAAAATGCAGCACTCGCTGGGGCTGACGGAGATGCTACCGTGGTTTACCGACCGCCTTTACAGCGGCTATGACATTGGCAGCTGGAAACCCGATCCGGATTTGATGTACCACGCCGCCCGCGAGATGAACGTTCCCATCGGGCAGTGCATTTTAATTGATGACTCTGAAGCGGGGGCAAAAGCCGGTATTGCGGCAGGCATTCCGGTGTTTTACTTCTGCGCGGATGCGCATAATAAGCCGCTGGATCACCCTTTGGTCACCCCTTTCACCGAGATGGCCGAACTGCCAGCACTGTGGCGGGCAAAAGGCTGGAACATCACCCGTTAAGCGGCGTCAGGGGCGAACCTCTTCGCCCCTGAGCAGATTAGCCAATCGCGCCCAGCGAATCCTCCGTGCCCTGCTTTTTAGGCAGCAGGAACAGGGTGGCGAAGATATCCAGCAGGTAAATCAGCGCCAGCAGGGTAATGGCCGCGGTAAACGACAGGTGGATCACCAGCAGACCAATCACCAGTGGGCCAAAGCCGCCCACGCCACGGCCGAGGTTGAACAACACGTTTTGCGCCGTTGCCCGCACCTTCGCCGGGTAGGTGTCCGAAATCAGAGCACCGTAACCGCCAATCATCCCATTCACAAACATCCCCATCACCGCTCCGGTAAACAGCATCACGGTCGGGTCGCGCAGCTGCGCATACACGATCACCATAATCACCGCACCAAACTGGTAAAGCAGGAAAATCTTCCAGCGCGCGAAGCGGTCCGCCAGCACGCCAAACAGCCAGATACCGAAGGTCATGCCGATCACCGTCACCGCCGTCCACAGCCCTGACTTGGTCAGCGAAAAGCCGAAATTGCTGGAAAGGTAGCTTGGCATCCAGATCATCAGGCCGTAATAGCCAAAATTCTGCACCGAACAGAGGATGAAAATCCCCAGGCTGGCCTTAGCGGTCGCGCGATCCTTGACCAGCAGCTTAAGCCTTGCTGAGAACGAAAGGCCCTGATTCACATCCACATGTTGGGTAAATCCGGCGGGTTCGCCCATGCCACGGCGGATAATAAAGGAGGCTATAGCCGGCAGTAACCCGACCAGGAACATGCCGCGCCAGCCAATGTAGCCCAGAAGGAACGGGGTGATAAATGCCGCCAGTAACACGCCCAGCTGCCAGCCGATACCGACCCAGGCCGACGCGCGGTTACGCTTGTTAGCAGGCCAGGCTTCGGCAATCAGCGCCATGCCTATGCCGAATTCCCCGCCCAGCCCGACGCCCGCCAAGGTGCGGTAGGCCAGCAGATCCCAGTAACCCTGTGCCACCGCGCACAGGCCGGTGAACACCGAGAACATCAGGATGGTATAGGTCAGTACGCGGATGCGGCCAAAGCGATCGCTCAGGTGGCCGAAGAGTATGCCGCCGAGTACCGCGCCAATCAGCGTCCAGGTCACCAGCGAACCTGCCTGTGAAGGGCTGAGCGCCAGTGAGATTGAGATGGCGGGCAGCATAAAGCCCAGAATCAGCAGATCGAAGCCGTCCATTGCATAACCGCTGATCGCCGCCAGCATGGCTTTGCCCGGAGTAGCGCCCTTTACAGGCGTCTTTGAAATCATGAGTGTTCCCTGCCAGAAATAGAGTGCGGCAAGTATAAGTAGGCAGGCGGTCACATTCCAGACGAAAAGTCGCGGCAGGATCAACTGGCCGGGGGAAGCCGGCCAGTGGGGAGCGTCAGGTTGGGGAGTTACTGCCTTCGTCGTCGCCGGTTAACAGCTTATCGAGCTCGTCACCACCAACGTGGCGGAAATCCTGCCCTTTAACGAAGTAGAAGATAATTTCGCAGATATTCTGACAACGATCGCCGATACGCTCAATGGCGCGGGCGCAGAATAACGCGGTCAGCACGCTGGGAATGGTGCGCGGATCTTCCATCATATAGGTCATCAGCTGACGCACGATGCCCTCATACTCCTGATCGACCTTCTTGTCTTCGCGGTAGATCTCAATCGCCGCGCCCAGATCCATCCGCGCAAAGGCATCCAGCACATCATGCAGCATCTGAATGGTGTGGTGACCCAGTGACTCCAGGCTGACCAACAGCGGCTTGTGATGCTGACCGAATTTCTCCAGCGCGGTGCGGCTGATCTTCTCGGCCACATCACCAATGCGTTCCAGCTCGGAGATGGTTTTGATGATCGCCATCACCAGACGCAGATCGCTGGCGGTTGGCTGACGTTTGGCGATGATGCGCACGCAGGCTTCATCAATCGACACTTCCATCATGTTGACCTTCTGGTCACCATCAATCACCTGCTTCGCCAGCTCGCCATCCTGGTTGTGCATCGCTTTGATGGCATCCATCAGTTGCTGCTCAACCATGCCGCCCATGGTCATCACCTGGGTACGGATATGCTCCAGCTCGGCGTTAAACTGCCCGGAGATATGTTTATTCAGATTCAGGTTATCCATCGTACTCTCCAGTCAACTCAACCGTAACGGCCGGTAATGTAGTCTTCAGTTTGTTTCTGATGCGGCTTGGTAAACAGCGTGTCAGTATCGCTGAATTCAATCAGTTCGCCCAGATACATAAAGGCCGTGTGATCGGAACAGCGTGCAGCCTGCTGCATGTTGTGCGTCACGATAACCACGGTGTAATCCTGCTTTAATTCGGTGATCAGCTCTTCAATGCGGCCGGTCGAGATCGGATCCAGCGCCGAGCAGGGCTCATCCAGCAGCAGCACCTCCGGGCGAATGGCAATGCCCCGCGCGATGCACAGACGCTGTTGCTGACCACCCGACAGGCTGTAGCCACTCTGGTGCAGCTTGTCTTTGGTTTCTGTCCACAGCGCGGCCTTGGTGAGCGCCCACTGTACGCGCTCATCCATATCCGCGCGGGACAATTTTTCAAACAGGCGCACGCCAAAGGCGATGTTGTCATAAATCGACATCGGGAACGGCGTCGGCTTCTGGAACACCATTCCGACGCGGGCACGCAGCAGCGCGATATCCTGGCTGGCGGTGAGAATGTTCTCGCCATCCAGCATAATCTCGCCTTCTGCCCGCTGTTCCGGGTAAAGCGAGAACATCTTGTTAAAGGTACGCAGCAGGGTGGACTTGCCACAGCCTGACGGGCCGATAAACGCCGTGACCTGGTTTTTCGCGATATCCAGATTGATGTTTTTCAGCGCATGAAATTTCCCGTAGTAGAAGTTCAAATCACGAACCTGAATCATCTTACTTGAGGTGTTGTCAGCCATTCTCTTTCTCGCTTATTCACGCCGCCGCAGCCGCGCTTAAGTAATTAATGTTTGCCCTTGGCAAAAACGACGCGCGCCAGGATGTTCAGCAACAGCACGCAGAGGGTAATCAGCAGCACGCCCGCCCAGGCCAGACTCTGCCATTCGGCAAACGGGCTCATGGCGAATTTAAAGATGGTCACCGGCAGGTTAGCCAGCGGCTGCATCATGTCAGTACTCCAGAACTGGTTGGAGAGTGAGGTAAACAGCAGCGGTGCCGTTTCGCCCGCAATACGGGCAATCGCCAACAGCACGCCGGTCAGAATGCCGGAGACGGAGGCTTTCAGTGTGATCGCCGAGATCATCTTCCACTTCGGCGTGCCCAGCGCGTACGCCGCTTCACGCAGGCTGTCCGGTACCAGTCGCAGCATGTTTTCCGTGGTGCGGATAACAATCGGGATCTGCAGCAGTGCCAGTGCAACCACACCTGCCCAGCCAGAGAAGTGCTGCATCCTGGCCACAACCAGCGTGTAGACAAACAGACCGACCACAATCGACGGAGCAGACAGCAGGATGTCGTTAATAAAACGGATCACCTCGGCCAGCCAGGATTTGCGGCCATATTCGGCCAGGTACACCCCGGCCATGATGCCCAGCGGCGTGCCGATCACCGTTGACCATAAGATCAACAGTCCGCTGCCGGCGATGGCGTTCGCCAGGCCGCCACCGGCGGTATTTGGCGGCGGCGTATTCTCAGTAAACAGCGACAGCGTCATGCCATCCACGCCACGGGTGACGGTGGCAAACAGGATCCACACCAGCCAGAACAGGCCAAAGGCCATTGTCAGCATCGACAGCGCCAGCGCGATGCGGTTTTTCATCCGACGCCACGCCTGCATTTTGCGGCGGGATGCGTCCAGTTCGGCGCGAGACTGCATTTCCATGGTGGTCATGAGCGCGCTCCTTCACTTTTGGCCAGGCGCAAAATCATCAGTTTTGAGCAGGCCAGCACGATAAAGGTAATCACAAACAGGATCAGGCCCAGCTCCATCAGCGCGGCGGTATGCACGCCGGATTCCGCTTCAGCAAATTCGTTCGCCAGCGCGGAGGTAATACTGTTGCCCGGCATAAACAGCGACGGGCTGTCGAGCTGGTAGGTGTTACCGATGATAAAGGTCACCGCCATGGTTTCCCCCAGCGCACGTCCCAGACCGAGCATCACGCCGCCAATCACGCCGTTTTTGGTGAACGGCAGCACCACGCGCCAGATTACTTCCCAGGTGGTGCAACCGATGCCGTAAGCCGACTCTTTCATCATCACCGGCGTTTGTTCAAACACATCGCGCATCACTGACGCGATGTACGGGATGATCATGATCGCCAGGATAATCCCGGCAGCCAGAATACCAATACCAAATGCCGGCCCCGAGAACAGCGTACCGACGATGGGAATGTTCGCCATCAGGTCGCCCAGCGGGGTCTGGAAGTAGGTGGCAAACAACGGCGCAAAAATAAACAGGCCCCACATGCCGTAGACAATGCTGGGGATCGCCGCCAGCAGCTCAATCGCCGTGCCCAGCGGGCGGCGCAGCCAGTTCGGTGCCAGTTCAGTCAGGAACAGGGCGATACCAAAGCTGACCGGAACGGCAATAATCAGCGCGATAATTGAGGTCACGACGGTGCCGTAAATCGGTACCAGCGCACCAAATTGTTCGTTGGGTGCATCCCAGGTTTTGGTCCACAGGAACGAGAAACCAAATTTCTCAATGCTGGGCCAGGAAGAGATGATCAGAGAGACAATAATGCCACCGAGCAGAAGCAGCACAATCAGCGCAGCCAGTTTTACCAGCGCACCGAAAATGATGTCACCCTGCTTGCCGGGGGCTTTGAATGTCGGCTTGGTTGCAGCCATAGAGTTCTCGATGTTGAAAGTGTAGGGGCGGCACGAAGGTGCCACCCGAGGGAACGGGCCGGAGTGCTCCGGCCCCTACAACAGCTTAGTAAAGTGCTTTACCGGAGCTGTCTTTCACGTTGGTTTTCCAGGCGGCACGGATCTGCTCAACTACCGAGTCTGGCAGCGCAGCATAGTCCAGGCTGTTGGTGGTTTTGCCGCCGTTTTTGTAGGCCCAGTCGAAGAATTTCAGTACCGCTGCGCCTTTCTCCGCGTTGGCCTGCTCTTTCTGCACCAGGATAAAGGTGGTGGAAGAGATTGGCCATGCATCGTCACCTTTCTGGAAGGTCAGGTCCTGGGCGAAAGATTCTTTCCAGTTCGCGCCTTTAGCAGCGTTGCTGAAGCTCTTCTCGCTTGGAGAAACGGCTTTGCCGTCGGCATCCATCAGTTTGGTGTACGCCAGGTTGTTCTGCTTGGCATAGGCATATTCTACGTAACCGATTGAACCCGGCAGACGCTGAACGAACGCGGCGACGCCGTCGTTACCTTTACCGCCCAGACCGGTTGGCCAGTTAACGGTGTTGCCCTTACCAATTTTGCTGTTCCAGTCGCTGTTCACTTTCGCCAGGTAGCTGGTGAACACGTAGGACGTACCGGAACCGTCAGCGCGGCGCACCACGTTGATGTTGCTGTCTGGCAGCTTAACGCCTGGATTCAGCTTGGTGATTGCCGGATCGTTCCACTTCTTGATGGTGCCCAGATAGATATCACCGACGGTTTTACCGTCCAGCGTCAGCTGACCGGATTTGATTCCCGGGATGTTGACGGCCAGCACCACGCCACCGATCACGGTTGGGAACTGGAACAGGCCATTTTTCTGCAGATCTTCATCTTTCAGTGGCGCATCAGAGGCACCAAAATCGACGGTTTTTGCGATGATTTGCTTCACGCCACCGGATGAACCGATACCCTGGTAGTTAACCTGAGCGCCAGTCGCTGTGTTGTAGTCTGCAGCCCATTTGTTGTACACAGGCGCCGGGAAAGTCCCACCCGCACCGGTCAGGTTAGTGGCGGCAAAAGCAGAAACCGCGGTCAACGACAGGGTTACCGCTACACATTGAGCCAGGGTTTTTTGCATCAGTGTCATGTTCCCTCCAGGGGGATTAAAAGTCAGGCTTAACGCCATTTTAATAATGAATAATCATTGCTGCTGGAGGCAAAATAGGACAGTTTGGTGACAGTAAAATGTACGATTTATGACAGTTTTGTGACGGCGGGTGGGTTTGAGTCAGGGCGTGACGCGGATAGGCCAGGAGCCGAAAAGATAACCATCAAATTCAGGGGCATCGACATCTGACAGGGCCATCAGACGTAACTTTACGTTCTCCAGATGCGTCCACATCGCCAGTTTGGCGGCGGCGGCGTCTTTTTTCTGTAACGCAGCCAGGATCAGCTGGTGATCCTTCAGCCATTCGCGGCGGTACTCCTTGCTGGAGATGCGCTCATGCAGCTGTTGCCACATTGGGTTGTTCTCCCGCTGCGCCCAGCACTGCTTCCACATCCCGGTCAGCATATTGTTGTGGGTGGCTTCAACAATGGCCAGATGGAACAGCTTATCGCCATCCTCACCGCCACCGGTTTCAATATCTTTAATCTCGGCATCCAGCGCGGCGCGCATTTTCTTGATATCCGCTGGCGTGACCTGCAGTGCGGCAAATTCGGCAATGTTGCTTTCCAGCAGTTGCCTGGCCTGCAGCAGTTCGAACGGCCCGATCAGTGAGGCGCCGTCCTGTTGCTGGCGATCGTCTGGCATGGCAATCACATAGATCCCCGAGCCTTTGCGCACCTCAACGTAACCTTCAATTTCCAGCATGATCAGGGCTTCGCGCACCACAGAGCGACCAACGCCCACCCGCTCAGCGATATCGCGCTCGGGAGGCAGACGCGTGCCGATCGGATACTTGCCTGAATGCAGCTCTTCTTTCAGGTATTCACCGACCTCGCGGTATTGACGCTTTACTTCAACACTCATAGCCACAGCCTTAGTCAGGAAATACGCCTTCAGATAGTAGGAAAATGCTGAAGAGTGGTCAACCAGAATGCCGTTCTGGTTGACGCATTCTGCCGCTTAGCGCAGCGTCCAGCTCTGCTGACGTTCGCCGTTAATGGTTAGCGTGCGTGTTTCTCCTGCTGGCAGCTGCAGGCGTAAGGTTTTCCAGGCCGGGCGATAACTTCCGCGGGCGGTAAACTGAATATTGATGCGCTCAGCATCAGTGCTCAGCGTCCAGTTGAGCCACAACGCGCCATCGCGCTGCCACTCCCAGCTTTCTCCATCATCTTCAAACAGCATGCCGCTCTCTTCAGCGATGCCTTGTGCCGGGAATAGCAGCAGCGTGCGCTGGTCATCCAAATCATTGTCGATATGGCCAACCCGGCTGGCGTGCGGCAGCGCTGCGCCCGCTCTGACCATCAACGGCAGTCGGTCTAAGGGCGCATCCACGGTAATCGTCTGGCCGCCGGCATACCACTGACCGCTGTAATAATCGTACCAGCCGGTGGTATTTTCAGGCAGATAGATGGCGCGCTGCGTGGCTCCCGGCTCGACCACGCTGGCCACCAGCAGGTCGCGCCCCAGCATAAAATCATCGGTCTCGTCGAAGGTGCGGGGATCGTGCTCATGGTCGAGGAAGGTCGGGCGCAGCATCGGCTCATCGTCCTGACTGGCCTGCCACAGCAGCGTGTACAGGTATGGCATCAGACGGTAGCGCAGCGCCATCGCGTCGCGGATCGCCGGGGTTACCGCCGGGTACATCCAGGGTTCATTGACCGTGCGATCGTCATTCCATGAATGGATGGTGAAACGCGGATGCATGACGCCGTTCTGCACCCAACGCACAAACAGCTCCGGATCGGGCTTCGCGCCTGAGAATCCGCCCACGTCATGCCCAACGTTATATAAGCCGGAGAGGCTCATCCCGACGCCCATCCGCGTGTTATAGCGCAGCGTCTGCCAGTTGGTGCGGTTGTCGCCACTCCAGGTCTGCACATAGCGCTGCATCCCCGCACAGCCTGAACGGGAGATCAGGAAAGGACGTTTTTCGGGCGCGAACCGCTGCTGGGCCTCCATGGAAGCACGCATCATCAGTAGCGGCATGACCGGACGGATCAGCTTGATCGGCAACGGCTGACCGAAGCCGTGACAGCGCGCTTCACCATCCCAGACTTCATATTCGTTGTTGTCATTCCAGGTGGAATCGATCCCCTTCTCCAGCAGCTGGTGGGTGACATTTTCCTGCCACCAGGCCACCGTCGCCGGATTGCTGAAGTCGAGGTGCGACCCTTCGTCATCCCAGAAGACCGAGCGTTCAGGCGCGTCTGATTCAGAATCGCGAATAAACAGCCCCTTCTGCGCCACTTCGTCATAGCGCGGATGGTCCTGCAACAGGCAAGGCTTAATGTTGGCAGCCAGCTTCATTCCGGCATCATGAAACGCCGCACTCATCACCTCCGGCTGCGGCACCTTGTCGTGGTTCCAGTTGAAGACATAACGCTTGTCGTTGATCGAGGTGTAGCCTGACGACAGCTGGAACGAGTCGCACGGAATGGCATTTTCCCGACACAGCGAAATAAAGTTCATCAGCTGAACCTGCGCATCCGGCGCATCGGTGTAATGCATGGTCGAGCCGCTGTAGCCGAGGCTCCATTTCGGGCCAAACAGCGTTTTGCCGGTCAGACGAACAAAGGCTTTGGTGACATCCAGTACTTTTGGCCCAAGGAACAGGTAATAATCGAGGTCGCCCGCCTCGGCCTGATAACGGCGGTACGGCAGATGGTAATTATCCAGCTCGTTGCCTAAATCCAGCTGAGTGGTGCTCAGGTTGTCATAAAACAGCCCGAAACTGACGGTATCGCGGCGCGTCAGGGTGAAGGGAATATGCTTATACAGCGGATCGGTCGAGGCGGCGTTATAGCCCATCGCATCCAGGTTGCGCATTTCATAGCGGCCACCGGTACGGTTAAGATCGCCCGCTTTCTCGCCCAGGCCGTAATAGTTATCTTCCGCGTAACGGCGCTGATAATGCGCCACGCCATCACCATGGGCATTGAGCAGATAGGCACCGGTAGGGCGATCGGCGCAAAGCGGCTGCCATCCCGCCTCTTCATTAAGATATTCCCACTCCAGCCACAGCGGCTGATGAAGGGTGACCCGCAGGCAATCGGTGGTTACCACCAGCTTATCTTCCTGATGCTCGCAGTGATAACCCGGCAGCGAGAAGCCTTCACAGCTTTCCCGCAGGCGACCTTCCCACGGCACGTCCGCTTCCGGCGCAATGCTCCAGGTGCGATCCAGCGCCAGCGCCCCTTTCTGCTTGATCAGCACCCGGCACAATCCCTGTTCCAGCACGTACAGGCGGAACAGGTGTTTTTCATCGACGCAAAGCTCAATAAATTCGGCCGTTTTCTGCCCTAACACCCAGTTTTTCAATGTTTTCATCGTTTACTCTTCAAAATTGTCAGTCTGAAAATCAGGCCGCGTGCGACGTGCTTCGACGTTCGGCAATAAACGCGACCAGGAACACGGCACCAATCAGATCGAAAAAGCCCATGGCCACAAACAGCGGATTGAATCCGATGGTGTCAGCCGTGACGCCTATCAACAGGGAGAACAGGAAGCTGGCGATCCAGGCAAAGGAACCCCGCATCCCGTTCACCGTAGCCATCTGCCCTTTATCAAAGGACTCCACCACCAGCGCACTTAACATGCAGGAGATCACCTGATGGCCAAAGCCACCCACCGAGATCAGGATAATGGTGATGTAAGGGTCTTTGGTGATCGCCACCAGCGCCAGCGACAGCATCAGGAATGCGCCGGTCACCGAGCTGGCAACCACCGAGTTCACCAGCGAGCAGCCAAACCAACGGGTATAGAGACGCGTCAGGTACCCACTGGCGATACTGCCCAAATCGGCGGCGAGGAACGGCAGCCAGGCAAACATGGCAATCTGTTTCAAATCCATGCCGCGTTCACTGGCGAGGTACAGTGGTACCCAGAAGCTTAAAACCGCCCAGGCAGGTTCAGCCATAAAGGCTGGGATGGCGATGCCGTAGAAACGTTTGTTTTTGCCGACGGTTTTCAGCGCGGTGAAGAACGGCAGCCTGACCGCATCCGGCTCGTTATCCTGCTTGATCAACGCCAGTTCGTCTTTGTCCAGCCGCGGGTGATCTTCCGGCGAATGATAGAACAACAACCACAGTACTACCCAGCCAGCCGCCAGCGCGCCAGAGAACAGGAAGGCACCTTGCCATCCCCAGTAGCTGTGGGTGACGTAAATGATCGGTGGGGCCAGCATGGCACCGACAGAGAAGCCAACACCGGCCCAGCCTGCGGCGATGGGACGCTCTTTTTTCGGAAACCAGTCGCCAATGGTTTTGGCGTTAGCGGGGGTAGCGGCAGCTTCCGCGGCACCCATAAAGAAGCGCAGGATCGCCAGATGGATCCAGCTGCCCGCGCCGGCATGTAACAGGCTGACCAGCGCCCAGATACTGGCGCAGATCACAAAGCCCAGCTTGAGGCCAATCACATCAATCAGCCAGCCACATAACGGCTGGAACAGCGTATAGGCCAGCTGGAAGGCACCGACTATCCAGGAATACTGTTCGGTGGTGATCCCCAGACTGGTTTTTAATTCCGGGGCCAGAATGCCCAGCGAGTTACGGGTCAGGTAATTAACGGTAACACCCAGCAGGAACAGCACCAGGATCCACCAGCGTAACTTTTTGACTTTTCTCTTACTGCCCACCGCGTCTTGCACACTATTTGCCGTCAGACTCATCGATTTTCTCCGCTCGAAAGAGGTCACGGTGGCAGTCAGTAACGTCCCTTTGCAGCCGCATTGCTGATCCACACCCTCACCCTGGTTGCCCGCATCTTGCGGACAAGGTGAAAAAGTGGTCAACAGGAAATATGCAGATGGGTGATATCACTCACAACAATAGCCATTATTGGTCGACCAAATCGCCATTATGGTGTTTTATGGCAGTAAACCGCCTCTCTTCGACCATTTAATGAGCGAATGCGAGCATATACGTAAAAAGTGGTCAACCAAATATCCTGGCGCGATGGGATGTCTGGCAAAACGGAGCCTGAGCAATGACGGTATTTATGGGTGAAGATTTCTTACTGCGCAGCGATGCCGCGCGCGAGCTGTACCACCGCTATGCGGCGGATATGCCGATCTATGACTATCACTGCCATCTCAACCCGCAGGATATTGCTGAAGACCGTCAGTTTAAGAATCTCAGCCAGATCTGGCTGGAAGGCGATCACTATAAATGGCGGGCGCTGCGTGCGGCGGGCGTGGCGGAATCGCTGATCACCGGCAGCGGCAGCGATTATGATAAATATCAGGCCTGGGCGCAGACCGTGCCGAAAACGCTGGGCAATCCGCTCTATCACTGGACGCACCTCGAGTTAAAGCGGCCGTTTGGCATCACCGGCCAGCTGTTCAGGCCTGAAACGGCAGAAAGCCTCTGGCATCAGTGCAACGCGCAGCTGGCGACGCCGGAATTTTCCGCGCGCGGCATTATGCGGCAGATGAAGGTGAAAATGGTCGGCACCACCGACGACCCGATCAGCGACCTGCGTTACCATCGCCAGATCGCCGCTGACCGCACCTTCGACACTGAGATCCTGCCAAGCTGGCGTCCGGACCGCGCCTTTAAAATCGAACTGGACGGTTTCGCCGATTATATCTCTCAGTTGGGTGAAGCGGCGGAAGGTGAAATTACTGACTGGGACAGCCTGCTCACCGCCTTATCGCGCCGTTTGGATCACTTTGATGCGCATGGCTGCCGCGCGGCCGATCACGGCATCGAAATCGTGCGCTTTGCGCCGGTTCCAACGGAAGCCACCTTAAGCCGCCTGCTGCAACGCCGTATTGCCGGACAAACGCTGGATGAGGCAGAGGTCGCGGGCTTCACCACCGCCGTGCTGGTGTGGTTAGGTCAGCAATACGCGCAGCGCGGCTGGGTGATGCAGTATCATATTGGCGCATTACGCAATACCAACAGCCGGATGTTCAGGCTGGTGGGCGCCGATACCGGATTTGATTCCATTGGCGACCGCACCTACGCCCGCGAGCTTTCGCAGTTGCTGGATGAGATGGATAAAACCGACCAGCTACCGAAAACCATCCTTTACTGCCTGAACCCACGCGATAACGAGATGATCGCCGCGCTGACCGGCAATTTCCAGGGCGGCGGTATCGCCGGCAAGATCCAGTTCGGCTCCGGCTGGTGGTACAACGATCAGAAAGACGGGATGCAGCGCCAGCTGGAGCAGCTTTCTCAGCTTGGCTTGCTGAGCCAGTTCGTCGGCATGCTGACCGATTCCAGAAGCTTCCTGTCCTATACCCGTCACGAGTACTTCCGTCGCATCCTGTGCAATATGCTGGGTGGGCTGATGGAACAGGGCGAAATCCCTTATGAGATGGCGTGGGTGGGCGAGATGGTGCAGAACATCAGCTTTAACAATGCCCAACGCTATTTTGCTAAAGCCTGAGTCCTCCGGCATTGAGCCATAAAAAAACCCCGGTTGTGCCTTCAACAGCAGAACCGGGGTTTTGTTTTTGCGGAGCCTGTCAGACGAAAGCGGTTATTCCACCGTGACTGACTTCGCCAGGTTACGCGGCTGGTCGACGTCAGTGCCCTTAATCAGCGCCACGTGGTACGACAGCATCTGCAACGGCACGGTGTAGAAGATAGGTGCAATGATATCTTCAACGTGCGGCAACGGGATGATGCGCATCCCTTCGGAGTTGCTGAAACCGGCATCCTGATCGGCAAACACGTACAGCAAACCGCCGCGCGCGCGCACTTCTTCGATGTTCGACTTCAGTTTTTCCAGCAGCTCGTTATTCGGCGCGACCACAATCACCGGCATATCGGCATCGATCAGCGCCAGAGGACCGTGTTTCAGTTCGCCGGCCGCATAGGCTTCCGCATGAATATAGGAGATCTCTTTCAGCTTCAGCGCCCCTTCCATGGCGATCGGATACTGATCGCCACGGCCAAGGAACAGCGCATGATGCTTGTCAGAGAAGTCTTCCGCCAGCGTCTCAATCAGCTTGTCCTGCGACAGCATCTGCTCGATGCGGGCTGGCAGCGCCTGAAGGCCATGCACGATGTCATGCTCAATCTGCGGATCCATGCCTTTCAGACGCCCCACTTTCGCCACCAGCATCAGCAATACCGTCAGCTGTGTGGTGAAGGCTTTGGTCGACGCCACGCCGATTTCGGTGCCCGCTTTGGTCATCAGCGCCAGATCGGATTCACGTACCAGCGAAGAACCGGCCACGTTACACACCGCCAGCGAACCCAGATACCCGAGCTCTTTCGACAGGCGCAGTGCAGCCAGCGTGTCCGCCGTTTCACCCGACTGGGAAAGGGTGATCAGCAGGCTGTTTTTACGCACGGCGGATTTGCGGTAGCGGAATTCGGAGGCAATCTCAACGTCACAAGGCACGTTGGCCAGCGCTTCAAACCAGTAGCGCGACACCATGCCGGAGTTGTAGGAGGTGCCACAGGCGACAATCTGGATATGCTCAACCTGCTTAAGCAGTTCGTTGGCCTGCGGTCCCAGCTCAGAGAGATCCACTTCACCGTGACTGAAACGCCCGCTCAGGGTGTTTTTGATCGCCATCGGCTGCTCGTAAATCTCTTTCTGCATGTAGTGACGGAACTGGCCTTTATCGCCGGCATCGTACTGCACGTTAGATTCGATTTCGGCGCGGGTAACCTTCTCGCCCTGACGATCGACAATGGTGACATCGCGACGGGTGATCACCGCAATATCGCCTTCCTCAAGGTAGACGAAGCGACGGGTTACCGGCAGTAACGCCAGCTGATCGGAGGCGATAAAGTTTTCGCCCACGCCACGGCCAATCACCAGCGGGCTGCCGGAACGGGCGGCCACCAGCAGCGACGGATCGCGGCTGTCCATGATCACCATGCCATAGGCACCGCGCAGCTGCGGGATCACGCGCTGTACCACTTCACGCAGTGAACCGCCCTGTTGCTGCTGCTCCCAATGAACCAGGTGAGCAACCACTTCGGTATCGGTCTCGGAGGCAAAGCGGTAGCCACGCTCGATCAGCAGTTCGCGCAGCGGTTCATGGTTTTCAATGATGCCGTTGTGAACGATGATGATGTGTTCAGAGATATGGGGATGCGCATTCGCCTCGGAAGGCTCGCCGTGGGTTGCCCAACGGGTATGCGCAATGCCTGTTCCACCCAGCAGTGGCGTGGTTTCAGCCGCTTCGGCCAGCATGGCCACTTTACCGACACGGCGCAGGCGCGTGACCTGGCCTTCTGCGGTAACTACTGCCACACCGGCAGAGTCGTAGCCGCGGTATTCGAGACGACGTAAGCCTTCAAGCAGGATTTCAGCGATATCACGCTGGGCTACTGCACCAACAATTCCACACATAATGTTATTCCTGAGGTCATGACCGTAACGGTCATTAACTTTGTCTTCTGACCTGATGAGTCCGGATTGCGCCGGTTCCCCGAGCCTTTGTAGAGAGTGGGGATTATATTTATGACTGCTTTTGCGGGAGGGGTGGGTCCCTCCTCAGAATAATTTGGGGGTAACCTGAGTTACCCGGTTAGTGCTTACTTCTTCTTCGCCGGGCGCTGCCAGTCTGTTTTCAGATTCTGGTCTTTGCGGTTGTACACCAGGCCCGCGGCGACAACGTCTGTCATCACCGTAGTGCCGGCAGCGATGGTGGCGCCCGCCGCAACATTGACCGGTGCCACCAGCTGCGTATCCGAGCCGACAAACACATCATCGCCAATCACCGTCAGCGATTTGTTCACGCCGTCATAGTTGCAGGTGATGGTGCCGGCGCCGATGTTCACATTGGCGCCGATCTTCGCATCGCCAAGATAGCTCAGGTGACCGGCTTTCGAGCCTTTGCCTAACGAGGCTTTTTTCATTTCGACGAAGTTGCCAACGTGGGCACCTTCCGCCAGCTGCGAGCCTGGACGCAGGCGGGCAAACGGCCCAATGGTACAGGCGGCGGCCAGCTCAGCGTCGTCGACCACACTGTAAGGACTGATTTCACAGTCATCACCAATCACGCAGTTTTTCAGGATACAGCCGCTGCCAATTTTGACCCGATCGCCAAGCTTAACCTGACCTTCGATGATCACATTGGTGTCGATCTCCACGTCCCGGCCGTGGGTCAACTCACCACGCAGATCGAAACGGGCCGGATCTTTCAACATCACGCCAGCCAGCAACAGCTTCTCAGCCTGTTCAGCCTGGTACACACGCTCCAGCGTCGCCAGCTGCAGGCGATTATTCACCCCTTCGGTCTCTGTCGAGCGGGTAGGGTGAACCGCCTGGGTCGCGCGGCCTTCCTGATGGGCGAGCGCTATGATGTCGGTAATATAGTATTCGCCCTGAGCATTATTATTGGTCAGCTTGCTCAGCCAGCGTTTCAAATCGGCACCGTTGGCCAACAGAATACCGGTATTGATTTCGGCGATCGCCAGCTGCTCCGGTGAGGCATCCTTCTGTTCGATGATGCCCACCACCGAGCCGTTCTCACGAATGATACGCCCGTAACCGGTCGGATTATCCAGGATGACCGTCAGCAGCGCGATGCCGCCTTCTGGCTTCACGCTTTGCAAACGTTGCAGCGTCTCAACCGAGATCAGCGGCACGTCGCCATACAGCATCAGAATGTCTTCATCGTCGGCAAAGTAAGGCGCAGCCTGCTGCATCGCATGGCCGGTTCCTTTCTGTTCTGCCTGCAATACCCAGTTCAGCGCCGGGTCCGTTAAGGTGGATTGCAACAGATCGCCACCGTGGCCATAGACCAGGTGAACCTTGTCGGCGCCAAGCTGGGTAGCGGCATCAATGACGTGTTGCACCATCGGCTTTCCCGCCAGGCGGTGCAGCACTTTCGGCAAGTCGGAGTACATGCGGGTTCCCTTGCCGGCGGCAAGGATCACCACGCTCATTGCGCTGGTAGACATAGACATCCTGAAATTCAGTTATTGAACGGAAGTAAAACGGTTTAACGGTGAAAATACTACATTTTTCTCGGCAAAAAAAATGCCAGTCAGTTTCCTGACTGGCATTCTGCAGATTAAACCTGAGTTACATCGCTCTTTTGGTCAACTCGATCACGCGCAGTTTGGCGATCGCTTTAGCCAGTTCAGCCGACGCGGTTGCAAAGTCCACATCACCGTGGGAGCTATTCATGTGCTCCTCGGCTTTGCGTTTTGCTTCCATTGCACGGGCCTCATCGAGGTCGGTACCACGGATCGCGGTGTCAGCCAGCACGGTAACCGCGCCAGGCTGCACTTCCAACACGCCGCCGGAGAGATAAATATACTCTTCTTCGCCCTGCTGTTTAACGATGTGAACCATACCAGGTTTAATGGCGGTCAGGAGTGGAGCGTGATTTGGGCGAATACCCAGCTCACCTTCCGTTCCTGATACCTGGATGCTTTGTACCAGACCGGAGAACATTTGCTGTTCTGCGCTGACAACGTCCAGGTGAAAAGTCATAGCCATAATTAACCTCCACAGAAACCGTTATTACAGTTTCTTCGCCTTTTCTACAGCTTCTTCGATGGAACCAACCATGTAGAAAGCCTGCTCTGGCATATGGTCGAATTCACCTTCCATGATGCCTTTAAAGCCACGGATGGTATCTTTCAGAGACACATATTTGCCTGGAGAACCGGTGAAGACTTCTGCCACGAAGAATGGCTGGGACAGGAAACGCTGCATCTTACGAGAGCGTGCTACCACCAGTTTGTCTTCTTCAGACAGTTCGTCCATACCGAGGATGGCGATGATGTCTTTCAGTTCCTGATAACGCTGCAGCAGGGACTGAACGCCACGTGCAGTGTCGTAGTGCTCCTGGCCAACAACCAGTGGATCCAGCTGACGGCTGGTAGAATCCAGTGGGTCAACCGCTGGGTAGATACCCAGAGAAGCGATCTGACGGCTCAGTACCACGGTTGCATCTAAGTGAGCAAAGGTGGTGGCTGGTGATGGGTCAGTCAAGTCATCCGCAGGAACGTAAACGGCCTGTACGGAGGTGATTGAACCGGTCTTGGTGGAGGTAATACGCTCCTGCAAGACACCCATCTCTTCAGCCAGCGTTGGCTGATAACCTACCGCAGAAGGCATACGACCCAGCAGTGCTGATACTTCAGTACCGGCCAGGGTGTAACGGTAGATGTTATCGATGAACAGCAGTACGTCACGACCTTCGTCACGGAACTTCTCAGCCATAGTCAGGCCGGTCAGCGCTACGCGCAGGCGGTTTCCTGGTGGCTCGTTCATCTGGCCATAGACCAGTGATACTTTATCGATAACGTTTGAGTCGGTCATTTCGTGGTAGAAGTCGTTCCCTTCACGGGTACGCTCGCCCACACCGGCAAATACAGAGAAACCTGAGTGCTCAGCCGCAATGTTACGGATCAGCTCCATCATGTTTACTGTTTTACCTACACCCGCACCACCGAACAGACCGACTTTACCGCCTTTAGCAAACGGACACATCAGGTCGATAACTTTGATACCGGTTTCCAGCAGCTCTTGCGAGTTTGACTGATCTTCGTAAGAAGGTGCCGCGCGGTGAATTGCCCAACGCTCTTCTTCGCCGATGTCGCCTTTCATATCGATCGGCTCACCCAGCACGTTCATGATACGGCCCAGTGTGGCAACGCCCACTGGCACTTCAATCGGGTGCTCAAGGTCAACCGTTTCCAGACCGCGCTTCAGGCCGTCGGAAGAACCCATGGCGATGGTACGAACGACGCCACCACCCAGCTGCTGCTGGACTTCCAGCACCAGACGAGCATCACCATTTTTAACCTCAAGGGCGCTGTACACTTGTGGTACTGCGTCCTGAGGGAACTCGACGTCCACTACGGCGCCGATTACCTGGACAATCTTTCCAGTAGCCATCTTGAATCCTCTACCTAATTCGTTTATACCCCGCCGCTAACAGCTGGCAGGGTATACCTGGTTAAACCGCGGAGGCCCCACCGACAATCTCGGTAAGTTCCTGGGTGATGCTGGCCTGACGAGCTTTGTTGTATACCAACTGCAGCTCTTTGATCAGGTTTCCGCCGTTGTCGGTAGCAGCTTTCATCGCCACCATACGCGCGGCCTGCTCGCTGGCCAGGTTCTCTACAACACCCTGGTAAACCTGAGACTCGACGTAGCGACGCAGTAATGTGTCCAGCAGCGCTTTCGGATCCGGCTCATACAGATAATCCCAGGTACTCTTCTTCACCACGCCTTCGCTCTCGTCTGCTGGCGGTAACGGCAGCAACTGAACGATTTGTGGAGACTGGGACATGGTGTTGATAAATTTGTTGCTGACGACAAACAGCTTGTCGAGACGACCTTCATCATAGGCTTGCAGCATCACTTTCACTGGGCCAATCAGATCGGACAGGGAAGGTTTATCTCCCATGCCGGTCACCTGAGCAACAACGTTGCCACCGACAGAGCTGAAGAATGAAAGGCCTTTCGATCCGATAATCGCGAGATCGCTCTCAACGCCTTTATCAGACCAGCTTTTCATATCTGCCAGCACGCGTTTGAACAGGTTAATGTTCAAACCACCACAAAGCCCGCGGTCGGTAGACACGACCAGATAACCAACGCGCTTAACGTCACGCTCGTCCAGGTAAGGGTGTTTGTACTCCAGATTCCCTAACGCAATGTGACCAATCACTTTGCGCATGGTCTCTGCATAAGGACGGCTGGCCGCCATGCGTTCTTGCGATTTACGCATTTTAGAGGCAGCGACCATTTCCATCGCTTTGGTGATCTTCTGCGTGTTCTGGACGCTTCCGATCTTACTACGTATCTCTTTTGCGCCGGCCATAAGCTTCTCCTCAAAGCCTTGCGGCTTGCCCCCTAAGAGACAAGCCGCCAGACATTACCAGGACTGGGTTTTCTTAAACGTTTCGAGGAGGCCTTTCAGCTTCTCTTCGATTTCGCCGTTATAGTTACCAGACTGGTTGATTTCAGCCATCAGCTCAGCGTGATCGCGATCCGCAAAAGCCAGCAGCGCCGCTTCGAAGCTACCGATTTTCGCCAGTTCGACGTCATTCAGGAAGCCACGCTCGGCCGCAAACAGCACCAGACCCTGCTGCGCTACGGACATCGGCGCATACTGTTTCTGTTTCAGGAGCTCGGTCACTTTCTGACCGTGGCTCAGCTGCTTACGGGTCGCTTCGTCCAGATCGGAAGCGAACTGAGAGAACGCTGCCAGTTCACGATACTGTGCCAGCGCGGTACGGATACCACCGGACAGTTTCTTGATGATCTTGGTCTGAGCAGCACCACCCACACGGGATACCGAAATACCCGGGTTAACTGCCGGACGAATACCGGAGTTAAACAGGTTAGTTTCCAGGAAGATCTGACCATCAGTAATCGAGATTACGTTGGTCGGAACGAACGCAGAAACGTCGCCAGCCTGAGTTTCGATGATTGGCAATGCAGTCAGTGAACCGGTTTTACCCTTCACTTCGCCTTTGGTAAACGCTTCAACGTACTCAGCGTTAACGCGAGAAGCACGCTCCAGCAGACGGGAGTGGAGATAGAACACGTCACCAGGGAAAGCTTCACGACCTGGCGGACGGCGCAGCAGCAGGGAAACCTGACGGTAAGCAACAGCCTGTTTAGACAGGTCATCGTACACGATCAGTGCATCTTCACCGCGGTCACGGAAGTATTCGCCCATGGCGCAACCGGCATACGGAGCCAGGTACTGCAGAGCAGCAGACTCAGATGCGGTAGCCACAACAACGATGGTGTTAGCCAGTGCGTTGTGTTCTTCCAGTTTGCGAACCACGTTAGCGATAGTCGACGCTTTCTGACCGATAGCGACGTACACACACTTGATGCCGGAATCACGCTGGTTGATGATCGCATCGATCGCCATCGCGGTTTTACCGGTCTGACGGTCACCGATGATCAGCTCACGCTGGCCACGGCCGATTGGGATCATCGCATCGACTGACTTGTAGCCAGTCTGTACAGGCTGGTCAACGGACTGACGATCGATAACGCCTGGTGCAATCACTTCGATTGGCGAGAAGCCATCGTTGTCGATTGCGCCTTTACCGTCGATTGGTGCACCCAGGGTGTTCACCACGCGGCCTAACAGGCCACGACCAACCGGTACTTCAAGAATACGGCCAGTACACTTAACTTTCATGCCTTCGGCAAGGTCAGCGTATGGGCCCATCACGACTGCACCAACGGAGTCGCGCTCCAGGTTCAGTGCGATTGCGTAACGGTTGCCCGGCAGTGCGATCATCTCACCCTGCATAACATCGGCCAGGCCGTTTACGCGGATGATGCCGTCACTGACGGATACAATAGTGCCTTCATTGTGAGCTTCGCTCACTACATTGAACTGAGCAATGCGCTGCTTGATCAGTTCGCTGATTTCGGTGGAATTCAGTTGCATATGCTCCAGTCCCCTTAAGACTGCAAGACGTCTGTAAGACGCTCGAGACGGCCGCGTACGCTGCCGTCAATGACCATATCACCCGCTCGGATGATTACGCCTGCCAATACAGATTTATCGATTTTGCAATTCAGCTTAACTTTGCGTGACAGACGTTTTTCCATAGCGGCGCTGATTTTGGTCAGCTGTTCGTCACTCAGTGTAGTGGATGAGATTACCTCAACGTCCGCGGTCGCATCATGTGCGGCACGGAGTTGGATAAACTGAGCCAGTACATCGGGAAGCGCTGGTAAACGTTTGTTTTCAGCCATGACCTTAACAAGGTTCTGACCGGCTTCATCCAGTTGATCACCACAGATAGCGATGAACTGTGCAGACAACGCTTCCGGCGCAACAGCGCCGGAAAGAAGTTCTGCTACCTGTTCATTGCTGGCTACCTCGGTAGCGAACGCCAGCATCTGCTGCCAGCGATCGACACTTTGATGCTCAACAGCAAAGTCAAAAGCTGCTTTGGCGTAGGGGCGAGCTACAGTAGTAAATTCAGACATCAGCCCCTTCCTCCTTACAGTTCAGCGACCAGTTTATCAACGATGTCGCTGTTAGCAGCTTCATCCACGGAACGTTCAATGATTTTCTCGGCGCCGGCAATTGCCAGCATCGCGACTTGCTTCCGCAACTCTTCACGTGCACGTTTACGCTCAGCATCAATTTCAGCCTGCGCCTGGGTGACGATCTTGTTACGTTCCTGCTCAGCCTCAGCTTTGACTTCGTCCAGGATCTGCGAACGGCGCTTGTTAGCTTGTTCGATGATTACCTGAGCTTCTTCTTTCGCTTTCTTCAGCTGATCGGTCGCATTAGCCTGCGCGAGATCCAAATCTTTTTTGGCACGTTCAGCGGAAGCAAGGCCTTCGGCAACTTCTTTCTGGCGCTTTTCGATAGCGGCCATTAAAGGCGGCCATACGTACTTCATGCAGAACAGGACAAACAGGATGAACGCGATAGCCTGGCCGAGGATTGTTGCGTTAATGTTCACAGCACAATGCCTCTTGTTAAGTTAACTTTTTCTCCGGCTGGCAAGCCAACCGGAAGAATCCGTTCATCACCAGACATAACACCCGGCGATGAACTATCGGTTATTACGCGACAGCAAACATCACGTACAGACCCAGACCAACAGCGATCATTGGGATTGCATCCACCAGACCCATTACAACAAAGAACTGCGTACGCAGCAGAGGGATAAGATCCGGTTGACGCGCAGCGCCTTCCAGGAATTTGCCTCCGAGGATGCCGATACCGATTGCAGCACCGATTGCCGCTAAGCCCATCATCACAGCGGCAGCCATGTACAGCAGATCCATATTCAGGTTTTCCATGACAGTCTCCAGTTTGTTTCAGTTAAAACGCAGTAGTGTTAAGTAAAAAATCAATGTTCTTCAGATGCCATCGACAGATAGACAATCGTTAAGACCATGAAAATGAAAGCCTGCAACGAAATGATCAGGATGTGGAAAATGGCCCAAGGCACATTCAGAATCCACTGTGACCACCACGGCAACAGACCGGCAATCAGGATAAAAATCAATTCACCCGCATACATGTTTCCGAACAGTCGCAGACCCAGAGATACCGGTTTGGACAGCAGGCTCACACCTTCCAGAATCAGGTTGATCGGAATGAAAATCGGGTGATTGAAGGGTTGCAGTGTCAGCTCTTTCGTAAAGCCGCCAATGCCTTTCATCTTGATGCTGTAGAACAGAATCAAAACAAATACGCCAAGTGCCATAGACAGCGTGATGTTCACGTCTGCAGAAGGCACCACACGCAACGCTGGCAAACCTAAGACGTGCTCACCGATATACGGCAGGAAGTCTATAGGCAGCAGGTCCATGAAGTTCATCAGGAACACCCAGACGAAAATCGTCAGGGCCAGCGGTGCGATTAATTTGCTTTTACCGTGATACATGTCGCGGACGTTGTCGTCGACAAAACCAATCACCAACTCGATCGCGGCCTGCATTTTACCCGGTACGCCGCTGGTGGCTGATTTCGCAACTGAACGAAACAGCACCAGAAACACCAGTCCGAGCACCACAGAGAAAAACATGGAGTCGATATTTAGTACCCAGAACGACGGTGCGTCGTGTGGATTCACTAGCTCGAAGGTACGCAGATCAAGCTGAAGATTCTTCAGGTGATGACCTATGTATTCCTGCGGCGTAGAGATTTCTCCTGCAGCCATGATGCCTCTTACCCTTTGTTGTTAATTACAGCCGGTGCGACGATTTGCACAATCAGCACCGATAACCAGGCCAGTCCGAGCGGTGTAAACGCCGCCCCAAATACTGCCAGCGCCAACACCAGCAGGAGAATGGTGGCCAGGACCTTCAGCACCTCACCCAGTAAAAAAGTCCAGGCGATGCGCCCTTTTACTGGGTCTCCTGCCTGATGACGCCAGGCAAAAATCATAAACACAATGTTTGGCAGCCAGGCTGCCAGTCCACCCGCGAGGGCGGACAAGCCCCACGCCAGATCTTTCAGGGCAAACAGCGCGCCGATTACGACGAAAGTCACCAGCTGAAGCATCAGCACGGTTCGGGCAAATTTTACTCTGTAAAGGGACACTGACATGACGCTGAAACTCTCCTGCCCCATCCGGGGTATGTCGCGTGTCGTATAAAACTGCCTTTGCTCTTTTGAGTCAAGCAGCAAAAAACGAGCAAATTATACGGTGCGCCCCTGCGATTTCAATGGATAAGTAGCGAAAAGGTGAACAATTATTTAAATTTCTTTCCACAGGCCTGTTTTTCAAAATTGTAAAGAACAGCAAACCAAGTGAAATTTACTGCAATAGCCGACAAACCTTGCTCATAAAGCGTGCGTATGATCACACTTCGGTAACTTAATGCTTAACTTCTGTGCAGGATTAGTCTCATTAGAATGAAATTCAAATTAAAATATCTAATAAAATTCAATGAGTTATCTAATAATAATTTAAATATGGCAATTATTGTCGATTAAAAGCCCTTATTGACATTCGTAGCAACTAATTCTCGCCCCATAAGCCATTACTTACGCCGATTTATAAAGGGGATATATTTTCCTGCGTGACTACTGAACAGACGATAATGGCGGCAAAAGGTGATGTTAATGATAATGGAATGTGAAAATAAGGTTAAATGTTGCTAATCATGTCGGATAATTTCAGCCTGTGCTTTTAACCTTGTCGAAACAACCTGGCAGCGGAAAAAAGTGTGAATGCGATCGTTCAACTGATGCATTTTCAGACAACACCTTAGCCGGTCTGGCACGCCAGGTGTTGTCACCTGGCAGGATAGTCACTGCACTTAACTAAAATCCAGTAACATAAAGCACTTACAGACAATAAGGCTATTCAGCTTCCGGCGGATAATCCGGGTAAAAAACGCCGAAATATCGCCGCAACTGCGGGATAAAAAAGCAGCGCCTGCTGCTTATTTCGTCACGTTAACCACGATCAGATGACGCTCACCTTCCAACTGCGGAACCGCTAATTTGACCACCCGATCAACAGCAAATCCCGCCGGTAATGTCGCCAGTTCATCGTCAGGAACAACGCCTTTCAGGGCATAAAACTGGCCTTTTTCGCCTGGCAAATGGTGGCACCAGTTAAGCATATCGTTCAGTGAAGCAAAGGCCCGGCTAATTACGCCATCAAACGGCGGCTCCGCAGGAAAGTCCTCTACCCTACTCTGCACTGGCTCTATGTTCACTAGCTTTAGTTCATGCTGAACCTGCTTCAGGAAGCGTATGCGCTTGCCTAAACTGTCCAGCAGCGTGAAATGCGCGTCAGGCCGGACAATCGCTAAGGGTACGCCTGGCAGGCCTGGGCCGGTGCCGACATCAATAAAGCGGCTGCCCTGCAGGTGCGGCTCAACCACAATGCTGTCCATGATATGGCGGATCAGCATCTGCTCAGGGTCACGCACTGACGTCAGGTTGTAGGCTTTATTCCACTTGTGCAGCATTTCAACATAGCCCACCAGCTGGTTTTTTTGCTGATCGGACAGAGAAATAGTAGCGGCTTTAAGCAGCGAAGTGAGTTTATTAATCACAATAAGGTCCTGTGAGGGATTTTTGGGGGAATTTATTCGTCCCGCCTGACAAATACAAGAGGGGCGAGAAAACTCCCGCCCCTCTACGTTCTGACTGTCAGTGAAAGTCAGGCGCTTTTACGCAGCAAGCCCTGCTTTTTCAGGTAGATCAACAGAATCGAGATCGCCGCCGGGGTGATCCCTGAAATACGCGATGCCTGGCCAATCGATCCCGGTTTGTGATCGTTCAGCTTGGCAATCACCTCATTGGAGAGGCCGCTCACCTGACGATAATCCAGTTCTGCCGGCAGCAAGGTATTCTCATTGCGCTGCTGGCGATTGATCTCTTCCTGCTGGCGCGCAATGTAGCCTTCGTACTTCACCTGAATCTCAACCTGCTCTGCCGCCTGAGGATCGGCCAGTGCCGGGGCAAAGGTGCTCAGGGTCATCAGCTGCTGATAGGTCATCTCCGGACGGCGAAGCAGATCTTCACCGCTGGCTTCCTTGGTTAGTGCAGCACTCAGCACGTCGTTCACTTCTTCCACGCTGTCTGATTTCGGGTGTACCCAGATATCGCGCAGACGCTGGCGTTCTTTTTCGATGCTTTCCAGTTTCTCGTTGAAGCGAGCCCAGCGGGCATCGTCAACCAGACCCAGTTCACGACCGGCTTCGGTCAGACGCAGATCGGCATTGTCTTCTCGCAGCATCAGGCGGTATTCAGCACGTGAGGTAAACATGCGGTACGGCTCTTTGGTACCCAGCGTGCAGAGATCGTCAACCAGTACGCCAAGGTAAGCCTGATCGCGGCGGGGTGCCCAGGTCTCTTTGTCCGCAGACAGGCGACCCGCGTTCAGACCGGCCAGCAGTCCCTGAGCCGCCGCTTCTTCATAACCGGTAGTGCCGTTGATCTGTCCGGCAAAGAACAGACCCTGGATATGTTTGCTTTCAAGCGTCGGTTTCAGATCGCGAGGATCGAAGAAATCGTACTCGATGGCATAGCCGGGCCGAACGATCTTCGCGTTTTCCAGGCCCTTCATCGACCGGACGATCTGGATCTGAACGTCAAACGGCAGGCTGGTAGAGATGCCATTTGGGTAAATTTCATTGCTGGTCAGGCCTTCTGGCTCGAGGAAGATTTGGTGCGCATTACGATCGGCAAAGCG